>NZ_CP174308.1:0-9179 GCF_052467305.1 Microbulbifer maximicatervae (SeqCode) | reverse complement strand
GCTCATTATCTTTAACTTCATATGATACCGTCACAAAACCACGATTAGTGTACTTAATAGCATTATCAATGGCATTGGATACTATGATCGAAACCAAATCATAGTCAATGAACACTTGATCGTGCTGCTCTCCTTGGGTGCCGCAATTCCATGATACAGCTTGTTTTGCTTTACACTTTACAGAGAATTGTTTATCGATATCATTGAAAAATTTTCGCACACTAACCCACTCATCACTTCTGGTTAGCGAGTCATTTTCCAAGGCTGATAAGCAAAGGATTGATGTGATGTGCCTATCTAGCGCATCAATGTCCGAAAAGCATTTTTTCAACGTAGACAAAACATCTGAACAACGCTTCTCTGTATTATGATGAATGGCAATGTCGAGAAATGTTTTTATACTAGCAATAGGTGTCCTTAATTCATGAGCGGCTATTTGCAGAATATTGTGTTTTAACTCATACACTTGCTCTTGATGCTCTATATCATTCCAATTCTTCTCCAACTCCTTTGATATGATGTTGAAGGATTCAGAGAATTCGGCAATCTCATATATTATCGAGTCACCTGACAACCTTATGCCTCTTGCACCTTCCGCCAATTTTCTTGCAGACACATTCATATTTCTGAGGTTTTTATTTATTGAACGAAGAACAAAGAAAAATATTCCAGCAGATATGATTCCGAAAAGGATAGAAATGAGTAGCGATTTAATTACCAGGGAATAGATGGACCCTGTACCGAGAACATCTATGTAGCTGATCAACAACGTACCAACCTGACTTCTGTCTGGCGGTTCGCTATCAATTTCTATAGTATCATTTTCAATTGCCGACTTGGTGATTGAAGAGACTGAGTAAATAGGAAGTTCTTTAGAGATAAGGTCGGAGACCTCTAGCCCATCATAGTCATCGTTTTTTATAAGCCATAAGATTTTTTTATTCGTATCAAGGATTGTTATGCTGTAAACAAAACCGTAATCCTTCATGTCGTTTAGGACTGAACTGATAACCTCTTCATTGCCTACTTCAATTGCATAGGCAAGTAAATTAGTAGAATGAAGTTCCGTGGTCTTTTTTATATTTTTTATTTCAAGCTCAACATGGCTTTCTAATTGATGATAGATTATGAAAATTATTGGGAAATAAATCACTACAGAGAGAAACACTACTATAGTACTTAGTAATGATTTATATGAAATCCTTTTCTTATTACTCATGTATTTCTCCATACTTCATGAGATGAACCAAAATCTAACTGCAATAGTTCAGCTAACCTTTGGTTAACTGGAACGTTCTCCATTATTGGAGTTGATTTCGCGGTGGACAACTCTCCTGTATAAAAATTAATACTTATCCTTTAGTGGCACCCAGCAATGCAATCATTATTATCTTTTGGCTACATGTGGGGGAGCCAGTTGCTTACGATGTGAGCGGCTAAGACACAACCAACCCTACACCCGACATAACTTAAGTATGTAGGCAATGGCTTGAAACTTCTTCTTGCAGAGTGAGTAAAGCATCACGTTTAGAGAATGTTGATCATAAATTATACTGGGTAGTATAACAATGAATCATAGATCTTGTGTTCAGCTACATAGTTATCGATGACCCGCGTAGACTTCCCTCCTCCTTTTAGAGCCCCCTGGACCAAGAAAAACCGGTTTATTCTACCTACGACTTTTGATTTGAAAGGTATTTTTTCTCACTATCAAATAACACACAAATTCAAGGCGGTTTCTCTGGATAGAGTTCTTCCACCAAATGGGCGTTTATAAAAGGGTTTATATCGTTGGATATAGATTATCGCTGAGGTCTTATTTTAATCAAGTCTTGGTAAGATGGTAGTCAACACATTGGCGGAACCAAAACGATCGTCAAAATTAACTGTTTGCTTTGGTTGTGTTCAATAGTGACGATTAATCCTTGGGCCTCCAGACCATCCAACAAGCCACAATAGAGAAATACTACACTCGTACTAGATAGTGTAGTCCGAGCACTTTCCGGAGAGATACTTAGGGTTAAATCAGTGTTGTCGACAACGACTACTTAGATATGTACTTTAAAAGTGCCTATGAAGTGACTGGAGGAAATTATCAGGCTATTCAGTGGCAATCTTTGTATAGCCTGATGGATATCACTTTGTCTGTTTTTTCAAAAGCGATGACAGCTCGGCTTTAATAACAATGCGTAAATATTCTGACGGGCATTCAGTTTTAAATGGGTCAGAAAAATCTTGTGCAAACTGTACCGCCTTATCCTTCAACATTACTAACTCCTTACTAGATAAGGTACGGAACAATTCTCCAGTTTCTTCTGTTACAAGAGACATTACTACAAACTGAAGTTTTTCATTATGGTCCGTTGCTTCTTGTTGCAGCTCATTAATTGAAGGGACGGGATCACCAAACTCATTGACAAACGGATAAAATCCTCCGACCTTCCACCAAGTCTTTATATGAGAAACGTCGTGATGAAATGTATAGTCATATTGAAGCGCCTGAATGGCAGCATCTATCTTCCTCATTGGAGGAGAGTGCTCTTGGAACCAGGATCTTACCGTCGTATATTTTAGATCACCAAAAATGTTAGGCGCTTTATCAGTGAGATAACTTTGAAACTCAGCCATCCTACCCCGGCCTTGCCTGAACCCAATTTGATCCAGTATGTGGTTGAGTCGATTACCTGCCAATCCAAAGGCATCGTGTTCAGTGTTTCGTTTTGTACTCATCGTTCGCGCGATCACCTTCTGGAGGCGGGTGTCCTCTATTGCAGCATTTACTGCCAGAAATAGGCGATCAGGCGTCGGAAATCCTATTTACGGCACAATATATTGTAGTTGTAGCCTCTATGGTGAGTAAAAGTGCATTAATAATTGTTGCACCTAATATAGCCATTTTGACACCTTACGTCCATGATGGACACGAGAAATGGAGCTGTGCAAAGGTGGTATACAGGGACTTATGAGGTCACATGTTAATAGTCATGGCCTTGTTAGTGCTGAAGTTTGAAAGTGACGGAAAGTAGTCGCGATTCAGTAGGTATACCCGAAGTTCCGATTGAGAACGATGCCCTTCTACAGTCACCCTGACTATATTTTGACCGCTTGAGCTTCTCTGGTGTATGCCCAGGGATTCCAACTCCTTCTGAAGTAGGGTATAAACTTTTTTGTCCCCTGCCCTCTTTTCATATAGGCGCTTCTTCAATGAATTTTTATCTAAGAATAAATTAAAAATAACAGGTGTTACCAAAGCTACATGACTATCAAGAATATGTACTGGGGCTTTTGATTCGTTAACACGAATCTGTCGACGAGAGATACCTTTTAATAGCCATGTTAAGAAATCATTTTGCTTAATAAGTTCTTTCTGTATTTTTTTTGCGGTGTTTTTTAAATTTTTTGCTTCATGTGAGCTTATCCCAATCTGACCTTTATCTTCAGAGAGTGACTTCTTAAGCACAGGGTCTCGTTCATGATTTCTTTCGGCAGTAGCATTAGCTATATGTTTCTTTGTTTCTCCTTTACCTTGCAAGTTATCAATAGCATTTTGTTTGTCAAGTTTTGATAAAACAGACTCGGGCAGTATCGTTTTTTTTGGCTTGGATTTAAGAGTATTTGTTATTGCCTTATCCGTTGACATATTTAAATATAATTTGGCTGATTTCTCTACAACATTTAAATTCTCAGGTGTCTGAGTGCCTTCAATAATGTTCCCGGACTTATCTACTGGGAGCACTTCACCATCAAATTTTTCTGGGTTACTCGTTGGCCAAATAATTTCATTTTTGAATCGAAGGAATGTAAGTCTTTGCTGCCAATTTTTAGCGAAGTCATTAATCTCAGCTGTCCAAACGCTTTCTCCATGAGGATTTTTAATCAGGAGATCATGATCGTTCAAAACTTCAAATAGACGTACCACATTTTGAGGTATACCTCTATGGCCCTCGTTCAACAGCTGTACCCGTACAGCTTCCATAGTAGCCTTTGAAACCACCCACGTATCACTATCAGTCACCCATACAGCTGCACCCGGTTTGTTTCGCTTTAAGTCTCCATCGGTAATTAACTTTCTTAATGAAACGATAAGCTTTTTATGGAGCGGTATAGCAGTTGAATGATCTGTTTTCTTACCGGTTTCTGCACCAAGGTTTTTCGCAACACTGGCGCTGTCTGCAACTCTTACAATTTCAGCGATAGCCTGTCCGCCGAAGGTAGAGTGTGTCACGGTATTAAACAATTGTGCCAGCAACTCTGTATCTTCAAAGATCCATTGTGCTGCTTTCTTGGTTAGCAACCTCGGTAGTAGGGACATGGCGGCTTTTTCATGAAGAGATTTCGCAATCTTGGAGTTGCTGATTCTTTTTTTGTACCGGTAGCTATATTCGGCTCCTGTTGGAATACTTCCATACCAAGGGTGCCAATGCTGAAATTCTCCGCCCCTTTCCCTGTACACAATCTCAATGTCAGTAACTACCTTGCCAATGTCATGTGTGAGGATCGCAATGAATGCTCCAAACCTCCATCGGTCCGATGATGATGCGATGTGTTCTGGTTCAGAATTAGGTGGTAGTACATAGCCTTGGGCAACTCTTATCCCAGCATGCAATGCCTCTAAAGTGTGATCGATCAAACCACCTTCTTTGGAGTGATGATGGATTTCAGAGGCAGGTACTTCCTGGACAAGTTCGGCGAACCTCTCAATCGCAAAGAGATAGTGGTTATTCCACACATCCTCAGTGATGCTGAATAGACGCTTGATCTTGCGTATCAAGGTGGATCGCTTGGGTGGTTCTAAAAGCTCTTTACCTGACTTTGCCTGAGCATACTTGCTTGGTGCTGTCTCTACGTCCGATTTATTACGCTTTCGTTTGAATAAAGTGATTAACATGCGCATACCTCCTCAACCATAGGATGCCTTAGAGCCCTTAGGCCAAGTAGTCGTAAAGGGTCATTAGAAGCTGACCTAAAAAGGATCGTTCTACACCTTCTGATGGATCAGAATCCTGAGAATCTGATGTTATTAACTTCACACACGGTAAGCAGCAAGATATGGCTCAGGATAAATCTAGATTGACACCATTCACTCTCAAACTGAGTGACGATGATAGACAAACTATGAAACTCATTTGTGCGGTAGATGGTTCCTTCAAGTATCAGTACCAACTGTTCGATGCTGCCGTCCATTGGGCTATCGAGAATCGGGATAATCTTATTGCTATGGCGAATTCAAAAGATGGAGACAACAGGTCCTATTATGTGTGCAAGGCTGTCAGCGAGATTCAGATCCTGGAGGAGCACTGGAATTGCAACACTACAAGAGCTTTGTACACCGCTGTTGTCGCCTATCTCAAAAATCGCGAAGTTGGTGTAAGGGTATAGCAAGGCAAGATTTTTGAGGCTGTTTAGGCCTCTTCTTTTGGTCCCCAAAATGATTTTGCTCAAAGAAAGACCATCCCAAATTCCTTTGACAGTCGATTCTGATTTTATTGTTAAATCATAACCGTAGGTCGGAATTATTATAATAAATACAATGTATTTATTATCTGTATTAAAGAGTAAATAACGGTTTAAAGACGGTATAAAACCGGTAGGGTCTCGGTAGGCTTTCGACCTTTTCTGCTTGTAGCTCTCATTATACGTAGGTTTACATTATTCTCCTCTATGACAAACCTGAGTAATACTCTCTCTTAAACCTTGGTATTACTCTATGTAAAACCTAGGTGGTATTCTCTTTCAAACCTTAGTATAGTTCTATCTTAAACCCTATACCCACGTACTTATACACTTCTACTAACAGAATATTAAGAGCATACCAACATATAATTCACAGAGGTATGCACACCGCATCATGCTTTCGCCATTTCTCTACGCCAAACCTCAATATATATTGCTCATAAATCGTACTCTTTCTTGTGTTCTACGGTAAACCTTGGTACTTCTCTATCTCAAACCTTACTAAGGTTTGGCAGAGAGTTTACTTCAGTTGAACCTTCTGATAGGCCTTTTTGTCATCAATTTCTGGAAAAATTGAAGAAAACTCGAAAAATTGAATGGTTTGGAGTACTTAACGAGGAACTGATATTGACCTTAACTCTATCCTAAACCTTCATAACCAAGTCTTTTGCCTAATGGACGGTTTAACTCTACCTCAAACCTAAGCAAAATTCGCATTCATAGACTGAATTTTGATCTTTGGTTATCAATTTTACTAAGGTTTGAGGTAGAGATAGGCTGGCACCGGATTGATAGCCGGAAAAAGCTAAGGTTTAACGTAGAGAATGAGTTCCTGACTCAGAAGTAGATTTCGTCTTCGCTTTGCTGGATTCTGGGGACTGCGTATTCTTCGGGGTCTGAACTGCTTCCCTGGATTGTGTTGGCTACTTTGTTGTTGGCGGCTACTTGTTTCGCAAAGGTGTTCGAGGCATATAGCTCAAAGCGCCAGTCGATGATTTTTTTGCCTTCCTTCTTCGGAGTCATCTCGTAGCGTTCGAGGACATCCTCTTTCACCAGATCCTCCATGACCCCCTTAAACAGTGCCTTATCCTGGTAAGTGTTCTGATAAGGATCTTTCATAGCACTTATTAAAGTGCTCAGAAGAATTGTATATGGCTTGCCAGGAGAAGCTTGAATCCATCGGTGGCATAGTCTTTTGTAGGTTAGCCTAGTGAAGTGACGGTTAAACTCAAGTGCTTTGGCGTAGTTATAGCGTCTGAAGCTGGAAGTGAGGATGACATTAGTAACCATGGGGTGAAAGCACACAAAGGACCTGGTTTCCTTTTTGTTACCCCTGTCTGCGATCGCCATTAGTGGAAAAAATGGGGCCGAAAGGTCAATTGATTTGTCCATACTCTGAATAGAGAGAATGGAGCGATTCATTATATGCAGAGCCTCCTTTATCTCAGCATAAGAGTAAGACTTCCCTACCCTCTTCAGCTCCTCATATATCTCGTAAAGTGTGAAGGCGATGCCGACAAATTTGGTGCCTGCGTTGGTACCTGTCGTTGCTTCGTATGCTTCTGCTCTTCTTTCTGTGGCCAGCTTTCGAAGTACATCTTCGATGATTTCTTCCCTGGCACCAGGGAACACGAATACCCTCTGTTTTGTCCCTCCTTTCACTCGCTCTATGTTTGCAGCGGTTACGGAGACTCGGAGCTCCATGTCCTTGTAGTTTGTTATTCGAGTGAATTCAGTTTCCTCTGCCGATGCTGAACTCAGGTATTTATTGAGCTTGCCATAGAGAAACTTCCCGGCGAGATCATAGATCTCCAGCGTGTTGCTGTAGTTCTTATCCAGGAGAGGGTCTAGCTCAAAAAGGTTAAGGTTCAGTTGCTGAGATTTAATCGGCTCCAGATCTTTTTTATTCATATTTATGTTCCTACAGCAGCAAAAGCCTTTTGTTCAGATCACGTTATTGAACTGGACTGAGCGCATATTAACCAAAATGCACTCAAAAACTCCCACATTCACCAAATGAAGCTTTTGTTTGCCAATCCGTGAATATAGAATCGGATTTTCCATGAAACATGAACAAAGTCAATTTTAACCAGCAATGGATACCGAAATGACAAATAACGAAGCGCAGAAGAGCTACTTGCTGGCCTCTCTTAAAAAGATCGCAACCGTGGTTAAGCGCGGTGAGACGATTATGAAAGAGATTCCTGGCTTGGTCCGCAAGGCACAGAAAACGAAGCACGATCCTGAGTGGTTGGAGGTTGCCCAAGTTGATGAGCGTATTCAGAAGCGGCGTTATGGCACAACGCAAGCTGCTGAGCTGGCTGGCATCAGCCATTCTCTCTTATATGCGGCAGAGCAAGACGGGCGACTACCTGAACCAGAATATCGCTTGGATACGACTAAGAAGGTCCGTTCTGGATACACGATCAACCACATTAACCATATCCGCCAAGTGTTTAACACCGCGCCTCGAAAACCTGAAGGTGCATCCGCTGCCGTAGTGGGCATTCTCAACCTTAAAGGTGGTAGCCAAAAGACAACTACTTGCCACCTTTTCTCTCAGTATCTTGCGATGAAGGGCTACCGAGTGCTTTTGCTCGATACTGATCCGCAAGGATCTTTAAGCTTTTTCTTTGGGAAGAGGCCTGATGTTAACGTTCACTATGAAAATACGATCGCCCCGTTTTTCCTGGAGGATGACGCTGCCCTTGTCGAAGCCGGACACCCAGAGGGAGCGTCAAGATCCTTACATTATGCGGTTCAAAAAACATATTGGGAAAACATCGACATAATCCCGAGCTGTTTACAGAATCTAAACATCGACCTACTGATGCCCAAAGTGATGGATGATGCCAATGTCCCCATTAACGACCGTATTATGAAGTTGCGTAGTGGGTTGATTGAAGTCGGAAAGGATTATGACTTCATTATCATAGACGGCACACCATCCTTGAATATCAGTACCCTTAATGTTGTATCCGCATGCGATATGGTGTTCGTACCTACTCCTGCTGCGATGCCTGATTTTGCATCGACTTTACAGTTTGCTGGCTTGGTTGCGGAGACGGTGCAAACTTACGACGAGGGTGGTTTCTATCCCAACATTCCTGATATACGCTTTTTCGTCACAAAGTACTCAACCCGCAGCTATGCCCAATTCATGGGGCAAATCATTAGGCGGGTTTTTACTGTCGAGAGAGGGGATGTGCTCTCTACAGAAGCTCATGCCTCAGACGAGATCGGCAAGGCAACCAACTTTACCTACTCCATTTATGAACAAAACCCAGCAGAAGCAGACAACCGCAAGCGGTTGAAACAAACATGTGAAATGTTCGACAAGCTGTTTGATGAAATGCACGATGCGGTTTGGGAAACTTGTTATGAGGATTTATTGAGAACTTCACACATCGACAAAATTGATCAAATTATGGCAAATGCTGACGCTATGAAGGGCGAACTAGAAGAACTGAAGAATAACGCTGGAGAGGGGGTATAACTATGGCTAAGGATAAGTATGGGAATATTGATGAGATGCTATCTGGGGCTGATACAGACGAACTGGTAGATATAACTCCTAAAAGAAACCGCAGGCCTTCACCAGCGCTTGGAGTCATGACTGGAGACAGCCGCCCAACCAGCATTACAGATGGGCTTAAAGCTGAAAAGCAAAAAGCTGAAAAGGCACTGGAAGAAGCTCAGCTCAACTTTGAAAAAGAGAAGGCCGA
>NZ_CP174307.1:0-70407 GCF_052467305.1 Microbulbifer maximicatervae (SeqCode) | reverse complement strand
GATTTATTGAGAACTTCACACATCGACAAAATTGATCAAATTATGGCAAATGCTGACGCTATGAAGGGCGAACTAGAAGAACTGAAGAATAACGCTGGAGAGGGGGTATAACTATGGCTAAGGATAAGTATGGGAATATTGATGAGATGCTATCTGGGGCTGATACAGACGAACTGGTAGATATAACTCCTAAAAGAAACCGCAGGCCTTCACCAGCGCTTGGAGTCATGACTGGAGACAGCCGCCCAACCAGCATTACAGATGGGCTTAAAGCTGAAAAGCAAAAAGCTGAAAAGGCACTGGAAGAAGCTCAGCTCAACTTTGAAAAAGAGAAGGCCGATCTGCTCCAAGCGTTAGAGGAAGTGAAGAATTCCGACTCTGAAGGGGCACCAATAGTCCTTACTATGCCTGTTACGAAGCAGGAGATCACATTCGAGCTTCGACGTATCGATCCTTCATTGATTGATGTATCTCCAGAGAATGAGCGTATCCAAGAATTCCTCGATGAAATTTCTTTGCAAGATATTCTCCCGTCAATTAAGAAACATAGTCAGCAAAAGCCCGGTACCGTTCGCCCCAAAAAAGATGGACGTTTTGAGTTAATAGAGGGCTCTCGACGTTTGGCGTCGGTAAAGCTAGCTAAGCAAGATTACTTGGCTCTTGTTGGTGATGTTCCAGACGCTGATGTTCGGGAACTCAGCATTATCGAGAATAAGCACCAGGATGTAAGTCCCTACGAAAAAGCTAAAACCTATCAGAAGCAAATTGAAAGAGGGGAGTTTGAGAATTGGACCCAGTTGGGGGCAGCCAAAGGAATTAGCTCTTCACATATATCGCGTTTCCGTGCATGTGTGGAGCTGGATGAAATTTTTGTGCGTATTCTGCCATCCCCTTCAGATATGCCCCTCTCCTATGGTGAAACCATTGCCTCGCTGAGGAAGAAAGGTGAGAGCCCCCTTATTGCCAAGGCTGAAGAGTTACTTGACCTGAGAAGGGCTGCATTAAGAGATAAACTGGAGTTGCCTGATGTGGAGCAGGTGATCAAGCTTCTTAAAGGGGCCGTTAGAAGCAAGGTGAAGGAGCCTAAGACTTGGCAGCCAGTGGTGTATAAGTCTAAAGACGGCAAGACCCTGAAGCACTCGGTTACCAACAAGGGGGCTACCAAGTTTGAAATAATCGGTGTAGATGACTCCCAGCTAAAGAAAATCCTGTCATTCTTGACGACCACCCTAAAAGTAAGCTCTTGATGAGCGGGGAATTCCCTTGACGGGAATGTGGATCAAAAGGGGCTCATTCCCGTCACGGGAATAGAGCTCCAAAATTTGGTAACTTATTGATATATAAGGGAAAATATTGGTCTTGAGCCAAGAAAACCTTTAAAAAATTTAAGTCGAGAAGGTGCCCATAGGCTTGAAAATTTTAAAGGGAATGGGTGCTATAGGTGATCATCCGCCTTGAAGCCCAGGCATCGAGAAATGTGCTCAAAATCATCAAGGCCGAAAAAGTCTAGTGTGAGTGAACCGGAAAGTTTGGTTGGGTTAAAGCGGATTCTTACCTGCCGCCCAAGAACCTCTCCCATAATACGTTCATGCCGCTTAATGTCTGAATCTCGATCTTCCTCCTTCCCTTTGGCGATTGATTCAAACTTATGAACCGGCGTTCTCTTGGTCAGCAAACCCCTTAGGAGCTCCTCCCGCTTTTGCGCTGGAAGCCTGGCGATTGCCCGAGTGTGTCCCAATGTTATCCTGGAAGGGTTCTTGTGCCAGAGATTAAGTTCTGCATCCGTTAAGCTGGTCCCTACACGCTTGAGATGGGTAACCGTATAAACTTTGTCGATACCCAATGACCGCCGAATGTCCTTATTAGAGAGACCCTCCTTAGTCAGGATCGCCACGATATATGCTTTTTCAGCGTCTGTGAGATTACTTTTCCCCTTGTAGTACTCAATAGCTTCTTCAGCATCGATCAAATAGGGCAGGTTACTCATTGATTATTTCCTTATTAGTCATATGACTAAGTACACCATAGCATGGCACTTTGAGTTAGTCATGCGACTAAATGGGAGTGGTAGGGAATATTGATGCTTAACCAAGTTTAGTCATATGACTAAATACACCATGGCATGGTACTTTGAGTTAGTCACACGACTAAATGGGGGGCGACTGTCCTGAAATTAGGCATTCTACTAGTCATGTGACTACTAAGACTGCCTTTGCCCTATATGCAGGGCTTTGTGGAGATGAGGAGGGGCAGTACTCAAAGAGACTATGGGCAATATATATTGAACAAATAAATGAAAAAACACTATTTAGGGCACTTTTTATTGACATATAGTGCAGATCAAAACAAAATGTTCAATATTAATTGCACTTTAAGGCTGATCAAGGATGAGAGCCCCAACAAAACTTAAAACGATGCAAAGTAGAGAGCAGGGACAGATAAGCTGCTTCGATATTGAGGTGTTTCACCTCAATCAGCGACGTTCGAGAAACCCAAAGTACGATGAAATTAAAGAGTCGGTTCGATGTAAAGGTATCCAAGACCCTCTACACATTGTCTTTCATCCAGGGCAGCAGAAATGGGTTTTGTCCCAGGGGGGACAGACAAGGCTTCTAATATGTCGGGAGTTATACGAAGAAACCCAAGACGACTCATATCTTTACCCGCCACTCACAAAGCAAAAGTTTACCTCTGACCTGGATCTGAGCATTAGACACCTGGTAGAGAATAATCTAAGGGGGGGCAATACATTCCTGGAAACCGCGAATGCTGTCCTAAATATCCGACGGCTATTGGTTGAATCACTTGGAGCAGATCCGACGCAAGATGACCTTGCAAACGAGATGTCGAGTAGAGGAATGCCAATTCGACGACAGTCAATCACAGCAATGCTATACCTTGCTGAGGAGTTATCCCCCTACATAACAAACCAGTTTTTCCTCGATTCAGTCAGCCGAAAGGTAATTGATACCCTACGGTCCTTGAGGAATGAACTAGTAGATGTGAAGCCCCACAGTCAATTTGACTCTGAGCTCGTGACCTTCATCAATGCCCATAACGGCAGTGTCTCTCTGAAACAAATCCAAGCCCACTTCCAGACGCCTGAAAAAGATTCAACCCCAACCAGTCTCCGCTCGAATAGAGCAATCGCCACTAATGTACTTGAGTCATTTGGCCTGGTAGATGTTGTTCATGGTACTGATAACTTACCCTCTGGTTATGTCGTAGCCGTACCTCAACATATAGAGAGCCCCCTCGAAGCGGAAGTGTACTTCTTACTTATTAGCCTTTCTGGGGCGTTGGATGGGCAAGTTACCCCTGAGGTTTTGGAAGAGATGGGAGTAGATGAAACCTGCGTTGATCCAGAGGACCTAGCTTCTATCGTCAGAGTTCGCCTGAACCTGACAAGTGCAGACCTTTCAATTTTACCATCCAAAGTTTTCTGCCATACAAGTGAAGAAGGCTTTGAGTCCCTGATACGGCTCATTGTTGGGGTTAGAACCAGCTTACAAAATAATAATCAATCTTTGGAGAATTAGAGGTGGCGTTAAGCACAAAGCTAAAAGACGAGTCATCCAGGTTCATTTCCTCCTTATTGCTGAGCGCATTAGAAGGGTGTCAGCAGGGAGATATGGAGCTGGCGGAAAAGCTAGGCCTATCAATTGAGATAATGCAGAAGCTTGTTAGGCTTCGGGCGGACCAGATTTTTAGTATATCTGGTAATTATGTCCGAGATCTTAGCGCCTTGGAGGTTTTCAGGATCGATACACCGAAAATATCTAAGATTATTGAACTGGCTGCTGAAGAAACGCGGCAGTATGAAATGATCGACGAATTTCTACGCCGTGGAGCGTGCAAGATTATGATGGGGGAGTTGTTTGGGCTCCGCTCAACGCAGGTTGCGAGTCGGAAAAAATTCCTGAATTTGCCGACAGTAAAGGGCCGTCTTCCGGTATCTACCCTAGAAGAACAACATCAAATCTATGATGCCTGGTTGAACTCTATCAAGATCGCTGGCTATCGAGAACGGCTACTTTACGTGGCCAGGGAAACTGATCTGTCTATGTCGAAGATCTATCGAGAGGTTCAGGAGATTGAGGAAATCACAAACTCATCCACCCAAACTAAGAAAACTAAAATCTGCGCATAAGGAGGCTTTCATGGCTGATAGCGCCACAAAAAAAATGGCCGCCATTGGGGCCAAACAAGACATCGAAATAGAAATGGCGACAAGGCCAGCCCTGCGGTTATGGGAAGGCAGGGAAAAGACGCAGAAACGCCATGGTATTCTCGGGTTGCCAGGCTTTTGCAAGATTGTCAGGGGAATTGAGCAATCTATAAAGGAAGATGACCCATATGCCGACTACCATTATCATCGTCTTGAGCAGGCTATTGAGGATCTAACGTTTGATCTGGATAGTGAGTTGAAAGATGTAAAGACATTCATTAAGGAGAATATTCCGCCTGCAATGCGGCTTCCGGATATTGGTTCCAAGAATCCAGTGGTCGTTCCGATCCGTTTTGCTTCACGCCTTGGTTTTCAGCTTGTGTACCAGCTTCTTAAGGTAGATCAAATAGTTTTGAAGGTGCTTTTGGCCAATCATATTGGCTTGCTACCAAACAAAGAAAAGTTTGAAACCTTGGCTCGTGTTGAAAAGCGTGTGCGTGGTGTAATTCACATGGTGTTTTCTTACCGCCATACCGGCGTAACCAGGGATGATATGGCCACTAACAACCAAAAGGCACAAAAGGCAAAAGAGTTAATGGGGGATTTGGAAGTAGGGTACCTAGAAGGAACAACAAGATCAGATAATGCTCCACCATTGCCAATGAAGCGGCTCCAGACTATGGGTAAGGCTTTGGACAATGATAAAGGAGATAAAAAGGTCAAATTGGGCAGGAAGAAGAAAGTGCCAGATAGTGAAGACGCGTTGGCCGCCGAACTGGATCGAGTGCTGAAACCAGTTGATGAAGAAATGTCACGTACCACCAAGAAAAAGACTGCAACAGCTTGAGGCGTAATCGCCATTAATATCGATTTAAGGTGCTTCGGGAACCTTTTTTTGGGGTCAGCACCACTAGGTACCTGGATCAATACAAACATTTTGTGAGTCAAAGCAGGTTGATAAACTTGGCTCACTACCTCATGGGTTGTGTGGATCGTAAGTGAGAAAACTATGCCGTCTCCTTTAAATATAAATTTAATAATACCTTTTAAGGATAATAAGGCGGGACGCCTTAACTTGCACCGGAACGAAATAGATTGGTTCAAAGAGAATCTCGCAATCAGGGTGGAGGATCTAAAGGAGGAACTTACTAGTCTGTTTGGCGAAGGATTTGAGTTGACGCTTGCACCAAGATCAGATGGCAATTCCAGAAAGTACTATTGGAGGTTCAAGTCAAGTAAGCGGGATAGGAAATACAACAGGCTCCATACGAACACAGTGGTGGATTATGTACGCAAGTTTGATGAAGTGAGAAAGCTTCGGTTAAAGGAAATTGAAGAAGAGCTCATCTATATCAATGCAAAACTCAAGTTAATAAAAGGGATTTTAGACTCGATAGATCAGTCGCTTGAGGAACGTGCAGAATTGAGAACAGCAAACATATAAGCAGAACGGCATTGATATATACTTGACCATAGAGTGGCCATCTGCAAAAACTTATTCACTACTTCCTGATAGCTTTAGGGCTTAGCTGCAAAGCAGGGCTTTGCTACTCTTCACTCCAGCATCCATCAATGCTTCCACATCAAGGTCTGGCGAATTGGTTTTGAGCTACATCCTGTTTGTGAATGTTAATCAGAGTATCTCGTCTCGTTAGGATATTGCGATTAGCGTTCACTACAGTGACTATAGAACTGCTAATGGACTCGGTTAGCCAGCAAGGCAATCTTGCAAATAGATGAGACAACGAGTGGCTTTTGTATGGCGCAGCCATGCCGTGCAAGTGCTATAAGCCTGCACGAAATCCTGGGGAACAATGATCCGAATGCCCCATAGAGGATCGTACTTTAACAGGGGTACTCGCTATACCCGTACTGCAATACCAAGCTTGACTTGGTAAGATTTTGAAGAGCCTGCCATTGCGCAGGCTTTTCAGCTTTAAAAGGGTCATTTGGTGTTGACCCAAAAAAAATAATTACAAAGATCCGATCTTGTACTGTACCTCTGCCCAAAAACTTTGGAGGTATAGCCAATGAAAAAAAACGCAATAGCTGTAGCTCTGTGCATTTTCAGCACGATGGCAACAGCGAAAAATAATCCCGCCGATATAGGTGAAACCAATCGCATTGAAGTGATGCAGACTGGGCGTTATACCTATGTGAAAAACATCCCCCCGATTGATCAACTCAATCCACTCAAAGTAGTAATAAAGACACGTATTCCGCAAAGCATTGAAACGGTTGGCCAGACAGTTGAATTCTTGTTAGCCAGATCAGGATACGTTCTGGCCGATAGCAGTGTTTTGAGCGCAGAAGCACAAATCCTGCTTAACCTCCCGTTACCACAGGTACACAGAAACATCGGGCCAATGTCTTTAGATAAGGCGCTACATACGATTAGTGGTGATGCTTTTGAATTAGTAGTCGATCCTGTACACCGTAAAGTTGCTTATGAGTTATCAACGAAATTAGCGAGGAATGAATGATGTCAAGATCAAAATTAAGCAAATCTCTGATGCATACGATAGAAGGCGGGAAAGTAAAAGATGAGTCCTCGATAGACACAGAAAAAAAGGAAGCTTTTGAACAAGCTGAGATGAATATTGGCTCTGCTGAATTCAATGACTCTGGTACGGAGGCATCTTCCAGTAATGAATCGCTCATTGGCGGTTTGGATGAAATCTATTCATCAGGCGAGAAAAAACCCCAGTTAGATAAAAAACCTCGTAAATTGAAAGTGTCACGAAAGAGCAAACAAGGCGGCGTTGTGAATGCGATTGCACTACTCGTTTCTGTAGGAGCAGTAGGTGTTGCTGGCTACTCAGTAATCAACCAGAAGAGTGGGCAGGAAGCGACGCTGAAGAATATAGAGAGCCTGGATGTTGCTATTGGTAATCTGAATACCAGAACCGATGACCTGACTGCAGAATTATCAGGCACGAAAAAAAGCATCCAGTCTAACTCTGACCGATTAGTAAGCATCGGCATTCTTCAGAAAGATCTTCAGAATTTGAATACGTCTTTGAGTTCTATGCGTGGTGAATTAGATGGACTCAAAGTCAAACTAGAATCAAATTCCACTTCAATTGGTAAGCAACAGCAGCGAGTAAACGAGCTGAAGGACGAACTAAAAAAGGTGGCTGTTAGGGCTGCTAGTGCTCCCAAAAGAGTCGTACAAAAAGCGCCTACGAAAAATATGAGCACAGACCCCAGCAAAATCGAAGGATCTTACCTTGCATCCATTGATCTTTGGGGTACGCAGAAATCAGTGATGTTACGCGAAGTTAATGGTAACTGGATTCCTTTGACAAGGGGAGATTACTACAAGGGTTGGAGACTTGAAGGAGCCGATGGTTATGAAGCGATATTCAAGCAAGGAAGCAAGACTAAACGACTAATGATCAAGGAGTAGAGTTGTGGAACCTATTGAGTGGATTGTTGGGCTTGTGTTGCTCTTTGGCGGTTATGAACTCTGGAATAAGGATGGTCCCGATGAAAATACTACTGCCACAGTCATTGAGCAAACAGTTGTTTCAGATGAACCGCTGTTTGAGAGAGAGCGATTTTATAAAACTGTTGATGGCTACTACATCAGTGACCTTTCACCCAAGCCATTGATAGCCGATGGGTGTGAACGTTCCTTTCTTATAACGGACTTGTCAGTAGCTCGGGCAAACGACGAGCAAATAAAAGTAACAGAAGTAGAAATACAGTGTGAGGGCTAAATGAATAAACTCGCATATATCGTTTTAGGATTAGCCGTATCAACCTATGTCTATGCAAATAACCAAACCACTCAGGGTAACAATAGTGCGACGGTGATATCTGACATGAAGTCTACTCTGGACAAGGAAACAGCAGTCACACTAACCGAGAAAGATAAAAACCTTGCTAAACAATGGATGCTGTTGGAGACGGATTGGGTCAAGTACAAAGAAATCATGAGTGGTCCTCGTGGCATATGGTCCCCAGGACTTGATCCGATTACCGCCCTAGGTGTTTCAGAAACTGATCCGCAAGAGCGAAAGCGTTATGCAGAGCTTTGGATCAAAATCGAAAGTCGAAGAGCAGAGCTTGAGATGGCATTTGAAGTTGAGCGTCAACGAGCCGCAAGCCGGGTTTTGGGAGATCAGTTAGCGGTTAATAATTCATCCTGGATACGTCAGTGGGAGCAGAAGCAAGTTGAAGTAAACAAACAAGTTGTGTTGTTTGTTGATTCCAATTGCAAAGAAGACTGCAAAACTATGTTTGAAGAGCTTCATGCGTCTGTTGGGGACAATGCTCGACTGGACATTTACTTCAAACAAGGAGCTACTTCTGAGGGGATCGGCCAGTGGGCATCTTTTATGAAAATACCTCCTGAAGTCGTACGTTCCCGTGAAGTCACACTGAACTTCGATGAAGGGAGGTCAGCAGAGCTGGAAGTTGATATGGCAGCTCTGCCACAGGTCAGAGTAATCGACGTCAAGTCCGGTGCGATAAAAGCAACTTACAAGTAGTAGTGATATATGAGGTTGATACTGATCATTACGATTGGATTCATATCAAGCATCTCATCTGCGAATGAAAACAGAGTCCCAGAAATGTATAGCCTGGTAGCGGAAGAAAATCACGTACCGGCAAAACTTTTCTACGCCCTAATTCTGAATGAATCCAGATCCAAAACTTCAGTGGGGGTGCAATCCAGGGTTTTACCTTGGCCATGGACAATTAACCATCGAGGAAAACCACATTTTTTTCCAAGCAGAAATCAAGCATACATGTTTGCCAAGTCCTTGATAGAACGCGGAGATAAACATTTTGATGTCGGGCTTGGACAGCTAAATTGGCGATGGCAAGAAAAGCGCTTCAATGGATTGTGGGAAGCATTTGACCCCTACACCAATCTAAGTGCGGCAGCACGTCATTTAAGAGAGCAGTACAACAGGCCCGAGTGCAATAGCTGGGAATTGGCTGTTGGGTGTTATCACCGTCCTGGTCAGCGGATACAGGATAAAGAAAGAGCAAGAAAATATAGAGCGAGTGTTATTTCATTATGGGCAAGAATATAAATTTGATTCCAGTAATAAGTACACTATTCGGGTTGTTAATTACCGCTTATAACACTTTTGCTGCTGAGGCTAAGAGTACAGGCAGTCCTTGGGCAAAAACCGAGGTGATTGCAGATAGGGGAGGGTATCCTATAGACAGTTATCTTCCGGGGCATAATAAGAGATATGTCAAAGCGAAAGCGAACTTCGAAAAGAGGCGATCGACAAAACTGGTTAATGCTCATTTTCCTGTCGTTACTAGTTCCATGAGCGTTGGAAAAGTTGGTTATGATGAAGCCAAGGACATTAAATATCAGGTCGCCATGAGACCGATGTTTATTATTGGTTACGACCCAGTATCCATTAGCTGGCTGAAGACAAATAAAGAATTACTTGCAGATAAGAAAGCCATTGGTCTCGTGGTTAATGTAGAAAACAAAGAACAAATGGACGCACTGCAAGAAATAGTTGGCAATGACGTTATGATGCAACCAACACCTGGCGATCGACTGGCCGAACATCTGAAGATAAAGCATTATCCGTTCTATATGGATAATCAGGGAGTGATGCGCTAGTGGCCGATCATCCATTAGAAGTATTGCTGAGACCACCAGTGGAGTTGTGGTCGGGGACGGTAGCGTTATCAGCCGGAATTATTTCTGCCACAGCCCCTTCAACACTCATGATGACACCGAGTGTAGGCTATACATCCGCCGCTGTCCTTGCTGGACTTGGGCTTTATCGCTTGAAGCAAGGGTCACAGATACTGAGGTATCAACGTAACCTAAAGCGACTTCCTCGATTTGCAATGTCTTCTGCTCAGATACCCTGTTATCAAAATCATCTATACCTTGGGCAAGGGTTCAAATGGGGGCAGAGACATACTCAGCGGCTGAAGGACACACTATCACCAGCAGCGAAAAGATATCTTGAACCATCAAAAATTTACGCGGCGATCAGGAAATTCGAGAGGGAAGTCGAGAACACGAAATTACAGGCGCTTGGACAGCTGACCAGCAAAGATCATTTTCTCAATCCATTCAGGCCATTGCCTCCAATAGGTGGTAATCCGGCGATTCACGCAGTGGAACTCAACGAAGAACAGGTCCTTCTGCCGATGAGTGAAAGGGTTGGGCACACGCTTGTTCTAGGTACTACACGTGTTGGTAAGACGCGCCTAGCAGAGATACTGATTGAGCAGGACATTCGTCGTGGCGATGGGCCTGTTATTGTCTTCGATCCGAAGTCAGATGCTGGTTTATTAACCCGTATGTATATGGCCGCAAAGCGCACAAGTAGAGAAGATGACTTCTATGTTTTCCACCTCGGCTTTCCCGATATTTCCGCTCGGTACAACGCGGTTGGGAACTTTGCACGGATCACAGAAGTTGCGAGTCGCATAGCAGGTCAATTATCAACTGAAGGAGCCAGCGCCGCGTTCAAAGAGTTTGCTTGGCGTTTTATCAATATTGTTGCTCGGGCACTGGTTTCACTTGGCCAGCGTCCTGATTACAACAACATTCTCCGGTATGTGACAGACATTGAACCTCTATTTTGTGAGTACCTGGAATGGTGGCTTCCGCGTAATGCAGGTCATGGCTGGGTTGAAGACATCAATGACATGACCCACGTTGCGGAAAAACAATATAAGTCAAATCCACGCCTGGCTAAACATGCCAACGCTAGAACTGAGGCACTGAGAAAATATGTTGAGCAGATGGGGGTGAGTGACCCCATCGTATTGGGACTACTTTCAGCGTTGCGTTATGACCGGACCTACTTCGATAAATTGGTAGCGTCACTCCTGCCGCTACTTGAAAAACTAACCACAGGGAAGATTGGCAAACTCATCGCTCCTGATTACTTTGACGTGAATGATGATCGCCCCATATTTGATTGGACACAGATCATCCGTAAGCGTGGCATTGTCTATGTTGGACTGGATGCCATGACTGACACAGAAGTAGCCAGTGCAGTGGGCAACTCCATGTTCTCTGACCTGGTATCGACCTCTGGAATGATCTACAAGCACGGATTCCAGCATGGAATGTTGGATGGTAAGGCCAACGTGATGCCCAAGATCTGCCTTCATGCAGATGAATTTAATGAGCTAATGGGCGATGAATTTTTGCCAATGGTAAACAAGTCGGGTGGTTCTGGTATGCAGATCAACGCCTATACCCAGTCCAGGGGTGACATCGAAGCGCGTTTAGGGAATGCCGCTAAGGCACGTCAGGTGGAGGGTAACTTCAACAACCTGATCATGCTAAGGGTAAAGGAAAAGGAGACCGCTGAGCTGCTGACGAGTCAGTTACCTGAAGTGGAGATTTCTCTGAAAATGACGGTATCAGGTGCTTCAGATTCATCGGACACCGAGAACCACATAGACTTTACCTCCAGTACCCAGGACCGTATCTCAACGCTTCGAGTTCCTATGTTGGAGCCGAGTCATGTCATATCACTACCCAAGGGACAGGCATTTTGTCATTTGGATGGGGGACACCTTTGGAAAGTGAGGTTCCCTCTTCCGGTAGAGGACGATGACGAGATGCCCGAGAACTTACAAGCGCTCGCCAAGGAAATGGAAAAGAACTATCACACCGCAGAAGCATGGTGGGTTTAGCTGATGGCTGAAACAAGTGTAGCCAGAGCAGAGCACCCTGTTGCAAAGAAAGGATTCATCGGTAAGACGATGGACTTCTTTTTTAAAATCATAGGCCTCCTTCTGTTCTCAGCTTTGATGTCGATCATTATTGAATGGATCGGAATGATGTTCTTTTATCCAAAGCAAGGTTATACCGGATACGAACATGCTGAAGAGATGATACGGAAGGAAATCAATTATCTGGGTAGCTCTCTCGATGGGGATTCAATAAATGGCGAGGCGGTTCTAACAGCGAGTGGCAAAGTTACCGATCTAGTTAACTTCCTGTTCATTGATTCAGGCATCGTGGACATGCTGTCCGCAACGAAAACGCCAGATGCCAACGATGGTAAGTTCGTACGCTTGGTTAAAAGGCTAATCGCTGAGTATTATAACTACTTAATGGCCGCGATATACATATTGATTATGTTCTTGATCCGGCTGTCTATCCTGATCCTGTCCATTCCAGCGTTTTTGCTGTTTGGTCTTGTTGGCGTCTCGGATGGACTTATGCAGCGAGACCTAAGACGCTGGTGTGGTGGAAACGAATCTGGTTATATCTATCACTGGTCAAAACGCTTCGCGATGCCGATTCTGATATCTGCCTGGGTTATTTACCTGGCGATTCCCAACAGTATTCATCCAAACCTTATAATTACCCCATTCGCTGTCCTATTTGGGCTTGTGCTAATGGTTATGACCAGCAAATTCAAGAAGTATCTTTAAGGGTTATCACCCACTTTATATATCCAAATGGTCGCGACACAGCGGCCATTTTCTTATCAAAAAAGGGTCATTGAGTAATGACCCAATAAATCAGATTTAACACCTGTCCGTTTGTTCTAATTCTTAACATCGCATTCCCATCTGAAATTCAAATGACTCGATGATGAACAAACTTATAACTCTTCTCTTGGTGAGCTTCTTGAGCATTCCACAGGTGTCTCTGGCAGATGTCTGGGCGGAACGCGAGGCTCTCGCGAAAATTAAATCTGAGCTGTCCGCCCTGGAAGCATTGGTTATGACAGCCAAGATGAAAAGCAATTCTGAAGATCGAACGACGTTCGATTACGAAGTTCTGTTAGCTGATCTGAGAAAGGTCCAATCGGGCATTTCTCATCATCTGACAGTGCCGATGGAGCCAGTCGTTCCATCGTCCATCGATGCTCTAAGTAGTTACTACACGGAGCATCAAAAATGAAACCTGCCCAAGCTGCCGCATTTCAAGAAGGTACCGGAAATGTTTTTACTGCTGCGGATCTTCTCTGGACTATTCAGGCAATCGGCTCAACGGCAGTGTTTCTTTATGTTTCTTGGATGTGTTACCGCGCATACGAAGACTATGGGAGTGGGGCTATTGCTGCAAAGGATATGGTAATCGTTTGGTTACGAAGTGTCTTTGTGATGATGGTCCTCCTATACCTAATTGTTAAATAACCAAACGCAAAAATACTTAAAGGAGTTTTTCCTATGAAACAAATGTTCGTGTCTTTCAAAGCCAAGCTGGCTGCCCTTAAAACGGCAGCCGTAGGCTTCATGTTTTTCGGCGTTTCCAGTGCTCACGCTGCCCTGCCTGATACCGCAGACCCAACTAACGCAGCTGCAGACGGTGACTACATTGGTCTAATAAAAGGTTATGCCTTTGATATCGCCATCGTTCTAGGGCTGGTTCTCGGCACCATCGCATTCTTAGCTGTATGCAAGAACATGATCGCTGTCTACAACGATATCGGTGCTGGTAAGAAGACCTGGGGTGACATGGGGATGAACGGCGGTATGGGTGTGCTGCTGCTGGTATTCGTTGTCTATTTGCTGACAGAGGCAGCCGGGATCATCTTCTAATGACAGACCCTGGAATGAACGGAAGAGAAATCGAGTTCATCCCCGACCGGCTCATCGAAGAGCCGGTTGTTTTCCGGGGGCTGACCGATACCGAAGTCGTAGTGATCATTGTGGCCGCAATCATATTTTGGATTCCCGCCTGCGTAATCCTGCTCATTCCATTTGGTTGGGCGTTATTCGGGGTTGGTATTGGTTTTGGTATGGCCATTGGCACTTTGTTGGTTGCTGGAAAATACCTTCAAGGACTCAAACGCCGCATGCCTGACGGACTGCACATCGTTTATCTGAAAAAGATAGCCCAGAAAAAGTACTCACTCTTCAACTTTGGATATATCGAGACATCACAGAGTTGGGATATCCGCCGAGAACAACCCGTTAAAAAAATCAACATGGAGCCTAAGGAGTAGGCTAGATGGCAAGATTAAAAAAAGCGTTAAATGGTCGGGACTCTCACATACTTACCCTGAGAATTCTCATAGGGATATTGACGGTCGCGCTGCTGTATTGCATCGCTGGTTGGAAGGCTGCACCTGAGCACATCAAGATCGACATTCCACCCGATTTACGTTCTGGATCAACTCGTGGGATTCAAGAGCGTCACCCTTTCAATATCTATGCGTTCGGCTATTACATCTTTCAGCAAATGAACAACTGGCCAGTCGAAGGGATAGCTGATTATAAAAAGCAAATTGATCGCTTAAGCTGCTACATCACACCTCGTTTTAAAGGTGAGTTAGAGCGCGATTACCAGCAGCGTCTGAAAAGGCACGAACTAAACCGTACCAGGGCATTACAGGAAATGCCTGAGCGTCCATATAACGACAAACGTGTTTATGTCGAGTCCGAGGATTCATGGGTTGCCTTTTACGATGTGAATGTCAAAGAAACCTTCCGCTCTGAAATCGTGAAAGACATCTTCATTCGCTATCCCGTTCGTGTGGTTCGCTGGGATGTAGATCCGGAATGTAACTTGTGGGGTCTTGCTCTAGATGGTTTCTACAGAAATCCGAAACGCCTTGAAGGCAGCCAGCAAGAAAATGAGAATGTTCAAGATACAAGCGGTGAAGTGGCGAGGAGATAAAGATGAATAATTTTCTTAGCAAAACTGCATTCATTTTTATTGTCATTGGTCTCTATAGCGGAACCTCTCTGGCAACAGAGATAATTCACTACAACAATCTTCCTGTCGCCATTGAATTGCGTAAGGGCGAAGAGCGCAGTATTCAATTTGGCGATCATGTGCAAGTGGGCATTACTAAAGGCCAGATGGTTAAGAACCTGTTTCGGGTGCAGTCTGCTCAGGGCGCTATTCACCTACTGCCATATAACGAGTTCGACAAGCAAAGAATCCAAGTGAAGAGACTGACCGATGGCCGGGTCATTCTTCTGGATTTAATTGCGTCTAAAGAAGACCCATTAGCTACTCCCTTGGAGGATGTTCGTATACTGCTGGAATCTGAAAACGTGGTTCCAGTAGATGAGATTCAAGTTTCAGATTCTCCAAGGAACCCCCCGATCGTTACGCCGATTGACCTTACGCGGTTTGCATCACAGCGACTCTATGGCCCTACCAGGCTTCATCGTGATCGACATGGAATTACGGAGACTACATTAGGTGTTAAGGGCGCTATTCGTGTCTTTAAGGGTGAGAACAAATACAGGACTTATTCAAGGCCAATTTTGGCTTACCAGGGCGGAGGCTACTATCTTGCAGCTATCCACATTAAGAATACTTCTGACAAGGAAGTGGGCCTGGATTACCTCGATCTAAATTTGCCTTTCTCGCATGCAACGTTTCAGCATCACATGCTTTATCCAAACGGTACACCTGGTGATAGCACCGTACTTTACTTGATTTCAGAGAAACCTTTGAAAGAAACGCTTTACCCGTTGACCTACTACCAGGATTTAAAAGCCGATGCAGAAGAATTGGCACGGCTTGAAGCCAAGTCCGGGATGTACGCAAAGCGGAACTATCAGAAGCATAAATAGGGGGTATTGAATGAAATCAAACATAGTAATCAAAGCCCTTGCGATTTTCATCGTAGTCATTCTAGTTGTCGTGATCGTCAAAGGCCGAAAGGAAAAGCAGGTGGCAAACCAAACACCTGCCGCCGCAATGGAGTTAACCGGGTTATCCGCAATTGAAAGCGGGCCCGCCCAGGAAGATAACGGATTATCTATTGATCCTCTGGGTGAAGATTTCTTGGAAGACGAGTATGGCGTTGATGTTGATAGTCCTGTTGAGACTATGCGAACGCTCACCAAAGAGACTCGTGCGGTCCGTGAGGATTCGGAGAAACTTCAGGAGGAAAACAAGAAGCTGAAGCAGGAAGTTGAAAAACTTCTGAAAATGGAGGATAGCTTAAACAATCGCGTGAACAGCCGATTCTCTAATGCCGAAAAACAAGCAGAGCAGCAACAGCGAGAACTGGAACACACTCAGGATCTAACTCGTGGCTTGATTTCCAAACTTGAAAAAAAACTCGAAGAATTGCAACAGGGTGGGAGTGCTGAGAAGGGAGGCAAGAAGACAGCCAATGGATATGACATCGGCAGTGCGGGTATACCTAGTGGTCTTGGCTACGACGATAACGGCAGGGAAGTTAATTTTGATGAAATCGTTTGGACCAACCCGATTGATGCCAATGTCGATCCACGCAATCCAACTAAGATTAGTCTTCCTGATTTCGGCTCAGCGGCGGATGAAGTGTTTCCAGAGCTGGAGAAAGGACATACCAAGTATAAGAAAAGAACTAAAGAAGAGCGCTCAATTAAAGCTTATACAATACCCGTTAACGGAACTTTGATTGGCTCTGTCTCGATGACGGCCATGCTAGGTCGTATTCCCATTAATGGCCAGGTGATTGATCCTTACCCATTTAAAGTGATGGTGGGTGAGGAAAACCTATCTTCGAATGACATACATATTCCAGGTGTTACCGGCATCAAGATGTCAGGAATAGCGAAGGGTGATTGGACCCTTTCCTGTGTGAGTGGTGAGATCACCTCGATGACATTCACTTTCCAGGATGGAAGCATTGTTACCTTCCCTGAGCCAGGTACGAAAACCAGTGATCCGATTGCATGGTTCTCTGATAAGAACGGTATTCCCTGCATAACCGGTAAGCGCATAACCAATGCCGCTACATATCTAACTTCGCGTGTGGGCCTGACAGCCGCTGCATCCTATGCCAATGCGGAGGCGGCAAGCCAATTTACTACGCAGACAAACAATAGCGGTGGCCTCACCAGTGGGCTAACCGGTGATCCAAAAATTGTCGCTAAGAACACAGCTATTTCAGGAGGCCTTAATGAGGTAACTGATTGGTTGGACGCTCGCCAAGAAAATTCCTTTGATGCCATCTATGTACCACCTGGCACCGAGCTGGCTATCCACATTAAAGAGGAATTGAAAATTGACTATGACCCTGAAGGAAGGAAGGTAAATCACTATGCGGACATTAACCGTCGTTCTGACCGTCACCTTGATTAGTTTGCTGAGTGCCTGTGCTACAAAGGATTCAATCCTTCCGGTACCTGAGCACGACATGAAGGATGTCTACGATAGACACATGCAGGGCATTGGTGGCGGTCAGTTGTATGACACGCGATCACTGCTTCGTCGCCCGAAGATGGAAGGTGACAATGACTTAAGTTACTACGTGCGGACAGAGAAAACTCAGCTCCAAGCACGATTCAAGACATTGCCCAACCCAACCATGTACGTATTTGTTGCACCTCATCTCGCGGCTGACACACAGGTACCGATTCCTGGATATCTCACTGAATTTAAAATGTGGGAGCAAGAGCATTACGCATTGCCAGGAGAAGTTAGCGACATGGAAAACAGTTTCGGGGGGCAGTGATCATGAGCTTTGCACAGAAGTTGTTGGAGGTGTTCGTACCTCCAAAAGATGGTCATGAGTCGGCGGGTAATGCCCCCCAACCAGAAGCCAAACATGAAGAGCAGACAGAGGGAAAGAAAAAGCCTCTTACTTCAACGGAAGCTGCACGAATCTATAACCGACCATCTTCATTTGTGCAGAAGTTAACTTGGTATGAGTTCCAAACGGAATCACAGACTATCCTCCTCGATGATGGCAAATCAGTTGGAGCCGTTTTTGACGTTGTGCCAATCGCCACCGAGGGGCGGTCATACAACTGGCTACAGGATCGTCGAGATATTATTCAGGATGCCCTTCAGGACTGCTTTGAAGAGCTGTCAAATGGCCCCTGGATTATTCAGCAGTACACCTACGATGATGACAACATGGAGGAATACATCGAGAAGCTCCGTGCCTATCCGAAAGCGTATTGCAAAGATTCAAACTACACGAACGAATGGCTGGATATCATGGAAGCCCACCTGCGGGGGATCTGCAAAGAGGGTGGTCTTTTTGAGGATAAAGAAGTTCTCGATGCACCCTGGGGTGGAAAAATTCGCCGTATTAAGATGGTTATTTATCGCCGGCTTCCAGCGAAGTGGAAATCGTATGCTGGTATGACACCGGAAGAAGAGCTTAATGATGTAATTCAAAAGCTCGAAACTGCATTTAAAGATGCAGGCATTGCCTTGGTCCGTAACAACGGCAAGATGTTCTATGAGTGGATGTTAGGTTGGTTTAATCCTCGCCCCCTGCTTACCAAAGGGGACAAGCGTAAATTCCGCGAATTGGCCAGCTATGTCAGCGAGGACGATTTACCTTGCGGTGATGATCTCGCTGAAAGCTTGTTTTTCAATCTTCCGAAATCAGATGCTGAAAACCAGACCTGGACTTTCGATGATTTGCCTCATCGCTGTATTCGTGTGCATAAGCTTCGTCGTACACCAAAGATCGGTCAGATCTCGGGAGAGGTAGGTTCGGTCACGCCCGATGGAGCGTCTACAGGCAAAGCTAGTTGCATGATGGACAAGATGCCTCCGGGAACCATCATGGCCACAACCATCATTATTACTCCTCAAGACGAGGTCCAGAATCATATTAATCGCATCGATGGTAAGTCAAAGGGCGAATCCGTCGACGCAACGATGGCGCGTAAGGACTGTGATATTGCCAAGAACCTAATGGGCAATAAGCACAAGCTCTATCGTGGAATGATGTGTGTGTATATCCGTGGTGAAAACCTGAAGGATCTTCGTATGAAATCCAATCAGGTCAGCACCATGTTGCTAACCAATCAGTTGGCCCCGGTACGCGAGGAAGACGAGTCCCTCGGTTTAGATGCCTACATCTACAACCTGCCAATGGTGTACGAACCGAAGATGGATCGTAACTATAAGGCCACTCGCCCAATATGGTCCCAGCACCTTGCAAACCTTTCATCGGTCTTTGGCCGACATCGCGGTACAGGTAATCCGGGTCAGACTATGTATAACCGTGGGGGTGAGCCCATTTCGTTTGACCCCTTCCACGGAGAGGATCGGAAGAAAAACGGACATGGTCTTATCCTTGGGCCTACTGGTGCGGGTAAGTCAGCATCTATTACCAACATGGCTTCTCAAATTATGGCGTTGCTGCGGCCACGTTTATACATCGTTGAAGCCGGTAATTCCTTTGGCCTGTTAGCTGATTATTTCGCCGAAAAAGACATGACCGTTAATAAGGTGCAATTAAAGCCTGGTGCAGGTGTAACCCTGCCTCCGTTTGTTGATGCTGACAAGCTACTCGATGGAGATGAAGAGGTGCTGCTTGGATCACGTATTGTCAGTGATACTTCCATGATTACCGAGGATGACCTGAGAGCGCACATACCCGAAAAGATCAAGATCGACGACACCTACAAATCTTATAACGAGCTGACTGAGTTTGAGCGCAAGCAAGTTCGGGACAAGGCTGCTATGGATGTCATCGCTGAGATGATGATGGTGGAAGACAGCGATAGTGATGATGACGGGGATGAGCAACGAGACATCATGGGTGAGATGGAGATTATAGCCACCCTAATGATCACTGGGGGTGAGGAAGAGGAAGCGAAGAAACTTTCCCGTGCTGACCGACGCATGATCCGTGATGCCATTCTAAATGGTGCAAAGAAGGCCAGTTCAGAGGGCCGAAGGACAATGACATCGGACGTTGCCGACGGCTTCATCATGATCAACAAAAACGATAACTATCCAGAGCACCGAAGAATACGTGCATTTGAGATGGGTGAGTCGTTGCGCATGTTCTGTGATGGTTTTGAAGGCGAAGTGTTCAACACCGATGGTGAAGCTTGGCCGGACACCGATGTGACCATCGTGGATCTGGCTACGTTTGCGCGTGAAGGCTACAACGCACAACTTGCTATCGCATATACCTCAATCATGATGCGCATAAATAATCTGGCAGAGAAGCATCAACACGATGAACGTCCAATCGTCATGCTGACTGATGAAGGCCACATCATTACCACTAACCCCCTCTTGGCACCTTTCGTTGTAAAGGTTGTGAAGATGTGGCGAAAGTTGGGTGCATGGTGGTGGGTGGCTACTCAGAACATGGCTGACTTCCCAAGTTCGGCCAAAAAGATGCTGAACATGATCGAGTGGTGGATCTGCTTGGTTATGCCACAGGACGAAATTGAGGATATTGCGCGATTCAAAAATCTGAGTGATGAGCAAAAGCAGCTCATGCTTTCGGCGAAGAAGGAGCCGAAGAAATATACAGAAGGTGTTGTGCTTTCAGAAAACATGGAGGCACTTTTCCGAAATGTACCGCCATCTATTTTCCTGAGTCTTGCCGGTACAGAGAAAGATGAAAAAACTGAACGCGCCACGTATATGAGGCAGTTCGGTATCTCCGAAGTTGAAGCGGCTGAGTATGTTGGGAAAATGATCGACTACTACCGTGGCATTGCTGATGAACCAGAAGTCCCTAAGCCTCGCAGGGTGAGGGATAAGGAAAAGGTTTTAGCTCAAGAAACCTTAGCCCGATTGGAGCGCGAAAGAGCTGCACTCAGCGATGAACAGGCAGACACAAAGGTTGTTGAAGCACTCCGGGATGATCTTCTGGCGGATGAAGAACAGGAGGTTACCTCGTGAACCTTCTGAAATTGTTAGTTCCTATCGTTGTCCTTGCTTGTGCCTCAGCGTCTGCGGAGGACATTTATAGCATTCGGATATTCCAGAATGATTCAATTCAAGTACAGCAGGATATCCGGCTATCTCTAAGAACTCCCGTTATCACTCACAACCTTGATGCTAAGGAACACTCAGAAAGAAAGCTGAAAACCTTGGTTAAAAGTAAAGTTGATGAGGCACCTAAGCGGGGTGGTGTTAAGGAAGCCTATTTGTCGGCCTTTAGCGATATACAGAACGGACCACAATGGAATGCAATTTATCAGGAAATTGTCGCCAGCACGGAGCCTGAAGAAAGAGCAGTTCGATATGGCATCAAGAAAATACCAGCCATTGTGATTAACGATAAGTACATCCTGTACGGCATTCACTCATTGGAAGAGGCGATACGGGTATATGCAGAGAGAGGTAAGAGGCAATGAGAAAAGTATTCTTGGCTGTGTTCGTGCCATTACTAATTTGTGTGTCCTCCCTGGCATTTTCCTACCCGGATTCATGGGAAAACTTTGATCCCAACAATCTTGACGGTGCTCGTGATGAGACGATCGGTAATACTCAGGAGTTGCTCGAAGAACGAGGAACTATCGAGTGCATAGCTTGCCATGGTGAGCAGGATGACGAATATGAGGGCGTCATTACCACGACCGAGATTGTAACGGAAACAATGTCTGCCGCGCTTGCTTGTCTGGACTGGGAGGTTAGAGGTATATGCATATGGATGACTTGCGTCCTTGTGGCATGTGAATTCGATTACTCGGTTAAGGTAAAGAATTTTGTCCCCGAGTTGACCATTCAATCTTATGACCGAGCGAATGGAGAGCCCTGGACTGAATCACAAGATCTTAACCAAGTATCCCAGGGCGATGCGGATTCATCGTGGGTTACAACGATTATTAGCTGGATTGAAGACTACAACGTCGGAAACGTAGGGATTCGTGGCGGTGTCAGTACCGAAGGTTCCAAGAAACAACATGCGAACCTACATTTTAAGTTGGTAGATGCATACGGTAATCCAGCAATCACTGCCTTCAACTCACTGGCTTCATCTGTAGGTGGATATGTTTGTGAAGGAACAACCACCATGTTCTTCCCCTATTTTATTTCCAACCTGGACTCCATTGCGTGGAGATGGGACGTGCCAGAGATGTTTTACCCAATGTCTTGGTTACCTCTGGTCCAAATGTGGGACCTAGGTGATGGTGGAACGGGTATTTATGGGTTTGAAACTAAGACCAATAACTATGGCGCTATCTATCCCAGACATGGGTTCATGACTTCCCAAGATCCATTGAAAGCGGCAGTTTTATCAGCGTTCCGATCGGCCCACTTCATAACTCGCTCTGGTGAGCCGCACCTTTATTTTTCAATCGACGAAGATGATGAGCCAGGTTATTGGCCACCAGGTCCATTGGACCAAGATGATAAGGATACAGGCCAGTGGCAAATGCTTTACCCATACGAAGAAGACGGGTGCAGATCGTTTCCTTACAGTGACAATGAATCAAGTCGTCGTCGTTCAGAAGACGGTAGTTATGTTTGGAACTTTTGGCGTGCCTTTAAGTGCTGCGAGCAAGAAGGTGCAATTCTGATCTTTCACTCGGGTTGATAGCCAGGATGCGTTGACTCAAACGAATTAAGGCAATCTAAGGGGAAATAGGATGATTAACATAAAAACAAGGCTTGTAGCGATAGCGGCGACAATAGCACTTTCAAATGTAGTTCTTGCCGATAGCCGGGAACATTCACCTCGCCTTAAAGGCGCGACAGAGTATCAAATTGGTGGTGGCTATTTTTCAGATGCACCAACAAGAGTCCAAACGGTACCGGTGCTGGAATTGGGTGTCGGTTGGGATATGAATATGGAGTGTGGAGAGTTTGACCCGCGTATTTCAGTGAGCAACCAGCTCAATGGCATTACCGAGGGGTTCCGGGACATGATGGATAACATCATCCAATCCGCTACAGGTGCAGTGGCGAGTTTGCCTGCACTGGCAATTCAGCGTGCTAATCCTGGTCTCTACGACTTGCTGCAGCAGGGTATTTTGCAGGGCAAGATGGACTTTGAATGGGCAGAGACTTCCTGTGAGGAAATGTCTCGTGTTCTGATGGGAGAACAATCGTTCCCGTTTGAGAAGTACAAACTCTCCATCAAGACCAATAACTGGGCTAACGAAATTAATGCTTCGGGTGGTGATGCTATCCGGGCAAAAAAAGCTCTGGATGACACCAACCACGGCAATGGTGGTGCCGAATGGGCCTGTGGAGTCCTTAAGGGAGGAACTGGACAGCAACCTATCCGTGCGCTTTCTGATGTGGTTCAAGTTGGTTACAACATTATGTTTGACCGAGTAAACAGCTGTGCCACCTCCACAGTAGGCACCGCAGATGGCCAGGGGACACCACTGTGGGAGTACTGGAATGGACCTGTTACCGCATCCAACTGGTCAACGCGAGTGCTTGGGGACATAGAAGTAAGAACCTGCGATGGCTGTAAAAAAATGCATGGGACACCTGGTAAAGGATTGACCTACATGCACCGCGACATGACGGATGTACTTATGGACGATTTGGAAGACCTCGTTACGGGCGCTACCCAGTTAACCTGGCAGAACCTGAATCGAGTCTCGGCTCCTCCAGGAGTAATCATCAATGACACCATTATCATGGCAATTCGTAAACGTGATTCTCTGGGGCAGGGTGAGATGATCAGAAAGCTGGCTGGTGAAATTGCTTATGCAAGGCTTGTTGAGCAGGGACGTTTACTGACACAACTATTAAGAACCGGCGTCAAGGAGCCGAATATTGCTGCATTTGAACCTGCAAAATTAGTAGTGAATGACTCGATTGATCAATTGCAGGTTGAACTGGATCAGTTGGATCATGAAATTAAGACCAGACAAGCGATTGCTAAAGAAACCATCGTTAAGATCATGGGGCTTGAGGAAAAACGTATTCAAGAAACAATAATTCATGATCGGGCAAAGGCGACTGGGACTAACCAGTTGGGGACGCCGTGAATGAAAAAGCTTGCAAAAATGTTTCTGATAACTGGGGGGGGATTAATTGCACTCCTGGTTGGAGGAATGATCATATCTGCATTATCTGGACATTCACCGCAACAGATTAGAGAGTTGAATTTAATTCGGGAATGGCTGTGGTTCCGAGTAATATTTTACGTTCTGGTGATTCTATTCTGGACATATCTTTCCAAGAAATTGGCAGCGTATATCTGCTCAAAAAATAAAGAGCTGCCTGAGGGAAGCTGTGAAGAATTGGCTTTAAAAATTAATAAGCGGCGTTTTCATGTGGCTGCGATGTTCCTATTTTTTGAATTGATAATTGTCCAACAATTGGGGGCGCAGTCATGGTAGCGAATAACCTCATTGAAGTTTATTCACTCATGTTTGCCTGGGGCATGTACGGTGCAATATGGGACATTCTCACCGGCTCTGGTATAGCCCTGGTACCATTCATTGTAGCGATAATTAGTAACTTCGCGGATAGCTACACGGCCGGAAATGATGCCGATGACGTAATCCGGGATCTTGAATTTCGTGTCGTTGCTATTGTTTTAGTTCTGATACTTTGCGTAATACCATATAAGGGATGGGGTGTATCGCTGTCGGCAGTAAAGTACGATATTGCGGTTAATGACTGTAATCCTCCTCCTAATACACAAGGGGACGGTGATGACACAGGAACAAGTTTGGATGACAGGTTTTCCAGTATGGGTGGTGGATTGGAAATCCACAAGCCGGTGGCCTGGTCACTTATAACTTTCATCTCCAGCGCAATCACGAACACTGCAATTAAGTCGATGCAGTGCGTTAACAACTACGAATTCTTGCTCATGCGTATGAGTAATATCACAGTTCAAAATGATGTGCTGCGTGAAAGGCTTGGGGACTTTTACGAACAATGCTACTTGTTGGCTCAGTCACGCTACAAGGCAATTGGTGGTACCGTGCCAGCGAATGTTACTGAGCAAGAAGATATTGATTGGATAGGTTCCAGGATATTCCTAAATACGGTAGATGAATACTACTCGCACGAGGAGGCATTCATGGAGGATATGGAACGGTATGGGTTCTCTCGGCAACAGGCCATAAGGGATTCAGATGCGGCAAGAACTAGAGGCGCGCATCCTTACTGTAAGGAAGTTTGGTTAGGTGAGGAGGGGCCGGGAGTTGTTAATGAAGCACTGGGCCTACGCCAGCTCATACTAGATGATATTCCAGTGGATGATGCAGGCGATGTGCTGGAAGATTGGATGGATTGGGGTTATAGAGTTGTATCTCCAGTCAATTTAACTGATACCATAAAGCAAGACCTGTTCATCAAGACGATATTACAAGCGGAGGCTGCGAACCTTCAGTCCAGGACCGAACTGGATATGTCAGGTACGCTAGATACTGATCGAGCTTGGGGGAAAGCAATTTATGATCTTGTTGTTGGTGGTACTGGTGCAGCATTGGGCGTGAGAGAATTTTTGCAGGCCAGTACAATAAGACAGCTAATGAAAATTGCTGGCCCAATTGTACTCGCGCTAATGCAGATGGTAGTGATTATGGCATCGCCCATTGTTATGGTTTTAGCCAACTTCCGTTTTACTGCCTTTACCGCACTGACGATTACCTATTTTAGTCTTGAGTTCATTAATGCAATATGGGCTGCATCTTACTGGATGGACAACAATCTACTTGCGTACTATGTATCTGAGGCAAGATGGTTTGACAACCCAGCAAACAGTGCGATATTGACCGCAGTGACTGGAATGTCAACGGTATTCCTTCCTGTAATTTGGTTGGCCATTATGGGCTACGCCGGATCTGGAATGGTCAGAGGAATGGGTGCAATGGGTGTTGGCCAAGGTTCGCCACTAGGCTCGCAGGCCTTCTCTGGACGCTTTAGAAGACCAAAAAAGAAATAACGGTAAAAAGGCTAGATGAAGTGTGGGAAGCCCCTTTGTGGGGCTTTCCTTTTTACGATAATGGGTTGGGAGGTTCTTTGTCATAGTAGTGCTGAGGATGAGCTTTCCAAATCTCGTCAACAGTACCTTCATCACAGCTACTCTCAATATCGTCTACCTCTTCATCAATGATCGAAAGCAATACCACTGAAAATAGAAACGTAATTAAGCCTATGAATTTGAATAGAGACCACCGCAGCAGTCTATAAGGCCAATATTTTTCCATGTACGTATCCATTGATTGTACTCCTTGAAATATCGCTTGCTTTAAGCCTAGCCAAACCAATAATAAGCCGGTGATAGTTGATGCCAAATGGACCCCTAGAGACGCGAGTTGCCATTGCTTACCAGTGAGCAAAGGACCCAGGCCATACCCAATCAGAGCGACCAGACCCGCGAAGAGAAGGATTATCTGGCCTAGTGCGTTGTAGAAGCGCTGACGACGTTTGAGCCTATGCAAAGGTACAAATCTCCCCAATCAGATCACAAAATAGCCAGTTCGCTCTAGCCCTTACAAATCGGGTAATAGCAGACATTATACCAATGGTTATTCACCTGTTCTGTGGATAATTATCTGGTTTACGCTGCAACTTCTTGCCAGTCTAAAGGTGTGAAACGGCTTTCCATTGTTTCCAGTAGTTCAAGAACCGCTATTTCGCCCTGAGCTACGGCTTGCCGAACATCTTCAATGTTGACCATATTCTTCTCATGGTCCATCCAAGACAAGTGCTGATCATACTTCCCATTTGACCGGTAGTGGCTCTCCCCGCCATATTTACACTTCGGCTCTCGCCAATAGTAGCTATAAGAGATACCGTGTTGTCGTAGGTTGTCCAGTACCACTTCCAGGTGCAAATCACCTAGGCAAACCTTTCCACTGACAAGGATTTTGGATGTACCTTCGTAATCACTAGAGGCCTGGCTATTCACCTCAACTGCGATTGAGGTAAAGAGAGCTGCTACCTTTTCGAGATGTGCGGTACGGACAATTATTGTGGCTTCAATCATCATAATTCTATTCTTTCAGGTTAAAAGAGAGATAGCTGTATTTTCTAAATCCCAGCTCAGATGACGATAATTGTTTACATAGCTTGCTTACGAGATCGGCCTCATTTCCAAGCCGGGTATTGGGTTTGATCTGCATTCGCAAACTCTTTTCAATCTCAGGGTCTCACGAAAGGTTGGACTGGCAACTGTTTTTTGGCTTTATGATCGGTAAGTATCAAAGAATACTTTTCGTGCTGCTTGTTCCGCTTTCAAATACAAACTACATCAAAGCAACAAGCTTCGTGATCAATACAAAGTTTCTCTGCTAGACGCCGATAAGTCTCACTTCTGGTGAGACTGCTAGACCTGTAAAGTTACTCAAATGACTGTTTACTGCGCTTTCCCACGAATGGTAGAAGATGGGTATGCATGGTATTCGCATACGTGGTATCTTTAAGATACTGGCCACGCTATTTACTAGGCTTGGAAAGTGGCAGCTCTCCAAGCCCGCTAACCAAATACACAACTATTAAGGAGTTGTATCATTGGTTACTGCACATACTACCACAGACCGGGTGACACTCAGCCTGCCAGGGGCATTCCTATCCTTTTATCGTCTAATGCTGCGTAGCAAGCCAGCCGCTCGCGGCTGCTGGTGCGCAATGCAGAGCGTTTGCTGAATGATTATCAGCTGGCCCAGCAGAATCTAGACACCACTCAGGAAAAGCCCGCTACGGGTACTAGAAGCTGATTGTGTAAACGCGCCTATCTGTGGGATTTTCGCCGCCGCATCAGCCGTATGAAAGAGGCCCTGTTGAGTTGGGTATCTTCCACTTTGGCGTTTTTCCGGGTTGAGCCCGCACTGATCTTTGAATCCTACAATCCACTGCCCAACGGTTTCGCGGTCGAGTTTTAAATAACCACCACGAGAGATAGCTGGGAGCAGGGTACTCGTGACACATCTACCAAAAATTTACAGGTAGCCTGACTCAAAGACAACTGAGGGAATGGCTATGGAGATTTTCGGTGTGCTGATTGTGGGAATTTATTGGCTGGTGAAGAAGTGGCGACAGCGCAGCCAGGCAGGCGATCACAAACGGCTGGCAGCAGCCAGCAGGGGCAATCCAGGTCGGGGCAGGGGGCTTCGCTGCTGGCGGTACTCTCTCACTCTCGTTTTTGCTTCAAACTGCGCAGATATGCCAATTTTGCGCGGCACCGAATTCCGGGCGCGTGGCCGCTAGTCTTTTGCGCTGAATGTGCAAATACAGGTTGACGCCAAATAGGAGGTTTCTTTGCTTTTCAGTGGGTTAGCGAGTACCTGCGCAAGTGGCGGCATCGAGGACGATGGATCTCTACCAGGCTAACTAAGTCGGGGAAAATAGGCGGCGTTATCAACATCCAATATGTTGCTGACCGCTCTGAGATGCATATTGTATGTATATCAGGACAAGAACCGGGGATTGTCATAGTAAATTCACAGTCTCAGTTGGAGTGCTTAGAAGAGGTAACAGTTCTCGAACATCAAGGCAAAAAATTGACTTTGCAAAAGGCTGGGTTGGGTTGAGAATCGAGGGACGAACAAACAAAACAAGCTACGCTGTTTTAGGGGGAATCATGGGTTATTCAGATTTTTAGTCTTGCTTCATCAGTCTGGGATTGGAGGCAAACCGTTACCAGCTGGATTTGAGTTACTGCTATTTTTCTGTATGGCAAGCTGAGTACTTAGCCGGTAATAATCCCGAAAGGACATTGCTGAGCTGTCTTGGAATGAAGTTAGTCGAGAACTTGAAAAAGTAAAGTTAAATTATGAAGTTGAAGAATCAGGAACGATTTTATGCTAATGGCAATGTTCATTTATGGCTGGACCAGAACCTTATTATGTTGGAGAGAATCAATCACTTGATTGTCGAGAATTTCAACGCAACATTTGGAGACAGTAAATAATATGGATATTTTGTACTGGGAACCTTGGGGTTTAAGTATGAAGGATAGGGTGAAAGCTGTTGGCAATTCAGTGGAAGAGGGGTATCACCTGGTTTCAAATATTAAGATTGCTGATAAAATAGCAGGGGGAGTTAGAGCAGGAGTTTCACAATGCTCTATATATCGATGAAATCAGAGTCTTAGCCAATAAAGTCCAAGTCCTTGCCGAGGTTCGTGAGGCAGTGGATGGTGGCTGGATTGGTTGCCATAGGGCAAAAAAGCTACTAAGTAAAATTCATCAGTGTATTATTGATATAGTCAATGATAAAGCTGTATCAAACAAAATACAGGTGTTGGGTGCTTAACTCCAACACTCTGCTGTTAGGTTAAAGGTTAAGAGTATGATTAACCGGAAAAGGAAGTTTTGGGAACCCTGGAATCTGAGCAAGGAAGAAGTATCCCAACTGGAATCTGAGGAGTGTCAGGGTAAATGTATACTGATTGTTGACTTGCACAAGGCGGATCAGGCAGCACAAGCGATAGAGGAGTTATTTAGCCCAGATATGCCCCTTGATGAATTACGAAAGCTAAATGACCGCTTACGAGTTTTGGAACGAGCCAGGGGGCTGGAGCCTCATGAGGATGGCGGTGAGGTCTGGACACAATGTGAGAGAGCGGTTGCGCTTAGGGTGAAGTTAGATCAGGCGTTTAATGATGTTAAAGCCCCGAAAAAGAAATGCCTTCGGAAGGATCAAGATAACTAGTGGATCGATATCCAACTTATAGTGCCGCTATACTATCGAGTAGTACTTTTGGTATAAAAGGTAGCAATTAATACGCCGTCACGATCTCATATTGCGCGAACTTGATGATTCTTAGTTTAACTACCTGGTATTTTCAGAAGTAGAGTATTTACTTTCTGCCATTGATGATGGCGCTTCGCATGTATCGCTTACCTCGGTAGTACAGATCCTATGAAGGTGACGAAGGCTAGCGCATGACATGTTGACACGAAAATTTGTACGCACAGCCACGGCACTTCCCGGCATTTGGCCATGGATTCATCCGTACACCGGCTTTGGCCTGTCTGGTTAGAATTACATATTTTTTGATCTCTTCGAATAGGGCTCTGTCGGTACGGGGTAACTCGATATATTTTTCGGTGCTTGAAGTTTTCACAAGTAACTGCGTAACCTGATAACCGTTTCTGCGGGCGGCAAGAGCAGCACACTTTGCTTGCACAACATCGCTCGTGAATACAGGGCCTCGTCGGCTTTTATACTCAACTGCCAGAATTCCGCCTCGAATTCGATACATGAGATCCGGCTTGCCCAGGACCTCGAATGCATGGTTAAAGAATGGTTTCGTAGATCGTCCTTTGTCAATCCAAATGAGTTTTCCTTCTATCCCAAGACTATTTCTAGTGCTAACAATGTGCTGTAAGAAATTTTAGAGGAGGGCTGCGGCAGCAAGCACAAGCAGACCGTGCAAGAAAACATCAATCATCCTCACGTCTCTCTTGAATGCGGCAAATTTGCCTGTCCACGAAGTACCGCATGACTCTGGAAATCATGGGAAATTTTCGCGATGCGATGACAAGCGGAGGGGATAGAGCATAGTAAATCCTTATAAACACCCTGCCCCTGAAGTGAGAGGCGAGTTGTTGGTCGCGATATACCCTCAGTAGACATGTATTGGGATGGTTGATCCCATAGAGATGTGTCGCAACGAAACAGCGTTGGTCTTCAGCTTGACGATTCAGTGCTTCATGGCTGGTTTCACCCCTTGCCCTTGTTTCGAGAGACTGCAGGGAAGGCTTGGTTCCTTTTTCCTTCAGCTCCAGATAATGTGGGCAATAGGATGCTCTGCCAACGTCGCTGGCAGACACCCACTTTTTCTTTCCGCTATTGCCCATTAGTGGATTCACCCCGGCCTTGCCATTTTTTGATGTTCATCGAGGAGAGGTAACCGTCTACAGTAACTTTAGTTGTATTATCTCGATACAGACTGGCAATTGTTTTATCGTCCATGCTCGACCTCTTCGAGCAGAAATAGACAATATTTACCAAAGCGTCCTGGTATCCGGTAATGTCCGTGATACAGCGTGATAGGGCTTGGCGAACAGTAAAATCCATATTTGCTGAGTATTTGTCACTAAGTCGAGGATTGGCGGCGATATTGAGGACTGCCTTACCGGAAGGCTTAAGGCTTGAGCTAACCAGGGAGAAAAACTCATAGGTAGCTGTGTGCATCGGGGTGGTGGCAGCATTGGTATAGAGATCCACAACTATAACATCCCATAGTTTTCCACTGGTCAGCAAGTAGGATCTGGCGTCATTGGCTATAAACTCTCCTCTGATGGGTTCCTCAAGAAAGTAATTCTCAGCAACTGGCTTAATCTGCGGGTCAACATCGAGATAGGTAAAGTGAGCTCCGTTCGTTTCTTCCGCAGAAAGGGTGAATCCCCCGGCCCCCAGTACCAGAATATCCTTCCCTGCCATGTCATCAACAAATATACCCTGTTTCATGATTTCAATGTATGGCCATCCCTTCCTGTCATTTTCCCCAATGAAGGAAGCGCTGCTTCGATTGATGATGAATCGCTTCCCATCTGGATGATCTGCTACATGATAATTGGAGTAGGGTGTAGTTGCGGCGAACAAGCTGTCTGGGATCTTTACGTTCAGAGTGTAAGAAATGGTTAGAAATGACAATGTTGAGCCCAGTACATATTTTGTCCTGGAGCTACTCCAATTGACCATAAAGCAAAGGCATATCGCCAAAATAAGACAATTGATAAAAATCGAATAACCGACACCGAGGAAGTACATGAGTAGCAGGGATGTGATCAAACACCCAAGTACGTTGCCTATCGTACTTAGTGCTGTGGCATTTCCAGTGGCTTTGCTCTTGCTGATTTCGTGGTCCGCGGTATTGAGCAGTAATGGAACTGTTTGGCCAAGAAAGAAGACCAGAGGAGACATCACCAGTAGGCTGAAAAGGAATAGATGAATCAGTGGATTACTGAGATAGGATATCCCTTGAGTCATGTCCGCGATGGACAGGAAAAAGAAGCTTACAAAAATGTAAGACAACCCTATGCCGAATAGGGCGATACTGCCAACTAGGTTCATTACCAGCGATTTCGCATAACGCTCAGGGGCCTGTTGGCCTCCCCAGTAGTACCCTAAAGCCAGCGCGGCAAGGAAACAACTGATGATAATCGAAGTGCAGAGCACAGAGCTTCCGACAAAAGGTACTGTTTGGCGGATGGTGATCATCTGCAATCCGGAGCTAGCCAACCCCTCAAGAAAAAGAATGAGTGCGACTTTCCGCCTGGTAGTCATATAAAACACCACTAAATAAATAATTATTGAGGATAAAAATAGCGGGATAAGCGTTCAAACGCTCTAATAAAAGGGTCAAAAGCCGTGATCCCTTTAAACGACTTGCAAAAGGGGGGGTATTTGATATAGGTTTCTGTGTGTGCTGGTGTAGTGACTACACCGCATTAATAGGTGCCTTATCGAGTCATATAGTCGGCACCAGGCTGAAAAGCTAGGCTCTATCTGAACTCTCTCTATTGCCGTACACAGCCGGCTATACCAGATTCTAGTTTATCCTCTCTAACATCAAGTTTTTCCTGTTAAGGCTTTAGCCTTTCACTGTACCCATTTAATTCTCACCTTGCACCAGGGCGTTTAGGCCTGTTCTTTACACAAACATAAAGAGCAGCCCTAAACAGTCTTCGTGTGTCTCCGAATCTTGTTGCTGTTGTTGATTCAACAATGGCACCTGGTAAGTACCCCCAAACTGGTCATGAAGCGGGTACGAACGCTGCGGCGTTTTGACCAAATACTCAACTAAGTAATTGGAGACACTTTATGTACAACTTCGATTTCAACGCGCATCAGCAACTTTCCGATAGTCCCAAGAACAATGTTCAAGAGGCCATCGAAAAAGCTAATGAAAAAGCTAATGAAAAAGCTAATGAAAAAGCTCATATGGGCACTTTCATTGTGTGTGTAACTACTGCAGGTGATGTTCTGGTTCTGCCAGAATTCTCTGTTCTAATGAGGGATGATATAGCTGAGATCGTGTATGACACGACCCACGGCTATAGATTTGCTTCATCAAACAATCGGGATAAGGAAAAGAACTTTTAATGCTTTGCATTAAGTTATTTGTTTTGTTCCTTATTTGCGTAACAGAAACCTCTTTCAATCAGCAAAGCGTCAACCGGTACTGATTGAACATCCTCCACAACAGACTAAATAGGAGATACATCATGTATCAGATAGTGTTCCTTATTGGCCGTGTAGGTCAAAAGCAATTTGGTTACACAAAATCTCATCATAAACCAGTATTGAACTACTCGTTGGCAACAACGAAGTCCAAAATGAACAAGAAAACTGGCAACTGGGATGAGGAAACTGAATGGCACCGCCTGGTTTCTTTTAACCAGTGTGCCGAGCATGTGAATGACAAGCTTGAACCCGGTGATGTCATTCAAGTAGAGGGCGAATTGCGGACACGTAAATGGCAGGATCAAAGCGGTACAGATCACTTTACCACGGAAACTGTGGTGAATGATTTTCCGAAGGAATTGCCTCGCTACTACAAACAAGATGGTCAAGCTGCACTTGCACAAAAGCAGGCTCCTCAGCGACAACCAATACAACCAATGGCACAAGCAGCCGGTCAGGGTTTTATGAACCAGGGTCCAATCGATCCGCTCGAAGAACTTCCCTTCTGATCCGGATGTACAATTAATAGCTTGTTTCACCCTGATGGGGACTTCACCCTACAGGGTAAGCCCCATTATTTTTCTCTATGGAGAATTTCTATGGGGTTTTCACGTAAAGAAGTTTATTTCTGGCTGGAAACAGCGAGCGACGCACAACTTCAACACATGCTGAACACATCGAAAGATACTCTCAGTATGCTCACCGATAAAGAACAGGTTTCATCGTTGAAATGGCTTCGCGCCAAGATCATCGAAGAAATTAATGCAAGAAGAGAAGCTAAACAAGCTTGAAACTTTGTTTACGTCTTAACTTTTCGAGCAGCTGATCTTGCTCTTTGGGAGTACCAAATGCGATGGAGCGTATTGCTTGCCACTCTAATGTGTCGGGCTTGCCTTTCAACCGCTTATCGGTCTCCTCTTGCAGATATTTCATAAAGTACGGGCTCGCAGCCTGTCTTGCCTGGATGTAATCCGCATACGTCTTGATAGCTTTGGCATCAATACCGGCTTTTGCTAGTAATGGAGCCTGATTGTCGAGACCAACCTTTGTAAACCTGAAATTACCCTGGTCATCCAGGATGTAGTCTTGGGTTTGCATATTTGAATACCTCCTGAGGTCATTATACCTCAAGTACTCAACCAGCAAGGTGGCATCATGTCTACTAACCATCGTGCTTCGGCACCTAATATTACTAGCGAACTGGCAAGAAAGGAGTATATCGCCGCTATTGAGAAATCTGCGGCGATGTTTTCCGAATCTACCCTCGACTTTACAAGGGAGAAAGTCTTTTCCGCACAACAGCTCCTTAAGAACGAATTCACTCTTAAGGTAGCTAATAACAACCCTTCTAGTCTAAAGCTCGCAATGTATAGCGTCGCTGCAGTAGGACTTACACTAAACCCCCAGCTGGGCTTAGCCTATCTTGTTCCACGCCGTGATCGTACTAGTGATCCATTCAAAATTGTACTTGATATTTCGTATCGAGGTTTGATCGAAATTGCAGTGCAATGCGGAGCGATTATCAGTGCTGGGGTGGAGCTTGTTTGCAAAAAAGATAAATTATTCAAATATCATGGAAGGTTTACTTATCCTGACCATGATTTTGATCCTTTTTCGTCAGATAGGGGTGCTGTTAGAGGTGATTACTGTGTTGCTCAACTTCCTAATGGCGGAGAGCTTGTTGAAGCAATGTCGATAGCTGACATGAATAAGGCAAGAAAGCTTTCGTCCGCATACGCGAGCGAAAACAACTCAGCCTGTTCTTGGGTAACCTGGGAAGATCAGATGCAGCTCAAAACGCTTGTGAAGCGAGCATATAAGTGGTGGCCGTCTCCTTCTCCTCGTATGGGTAAAGTTTTGCAATTACTCAACGAAGAGAATAGTGAAGGTCTGGCAATTCTCGCTGGCAATAGCGGCTCAAATGCCCTTCCACCACCACCTGATCGTCGCGAGGTACCAATAGTTGTGCAGAATACTGTGAAACAATTGGTAGATCGTGCTGTTCAACAAAATGCTTTTGAAGCATGTCGGGAGTTAATGGGAAGCCGGATCAAGAATCCTGCTGAACTGTCTTTTGCATATAGCGAACTGGATAAGGCCAAGGCTGAGTCTGAAGCAAAAATGCACGAGCAGAAAGTCGTTAACGCCTAATTTCAAATAATACTCAACCTTCTGGGGTGATGCTTACTCCAGTGGGGGTGCATTGCCCTTTTTTTTCAAGGATTAGCAATGATCACTTCCAACTCTAACTACAGAACAACTTTGTTCTACTTCAACAATGTTGACCAGATTCGTGATTTTGAGTCATTCAAAATCTGCCCTGTCCATGCCGGTCAGCACATTCCAGATACTGAAGCTGATAAAGCGGAGTATTGGTGTGTCATCGGGATTTATAAGGCTGAGCACGCGCAAGCGAACCAAAGTCCATCTTTTCCAGTCGCTGATTTACCCACTGAGCTGTACGCAAACCTGTTCGCACAACTGTGCCGTCAACTGGTCAGCAGTACACTTGACAGTGCCACAACCAAGGCATTGAAAGAAGCTCTCCAGTCTCAAGCATTAATGGCCTGAGATTAACCCATCTATCACTCAACCTTGTGGGGTAATGCTAACTCCACTGGAGATGGCATTACCTTTCTTTCGAGGAATCTGTAATGTCAAAGATGAAAGCTATTGATCTTAATCAGCGTTCTGACGAGTGGTTGCAATGGCGATCCAAGGGAGTTACCGCATCGGATATTCCGATCATCCTTGGGCTCAGTCCATACAAGACACTTTGGCAACTTTGGGCGGAAAAAGTCGGACGAATTAACACTCCTGATATATCCAATAACCCCAATGTTAAGCGTGGTGTTCGCCTTGAAGATGAAGCTCGCCAATTGGCAGAAGGTCGCTATGGCGAGGTTTTACTTCCGCTCTGTGGGGAATGTGCTCGATGGGATGTTTTGCGTGCGAGCTTTGATGGGCTTGATTCAGCTATGCAACCTTTTGAATTTAAGGCACCCAGTGAATCTGTGTGGGATGACATTGAAAAGAAAGGCGTCGATTCCTGCACGTACAAACTGTATGAGGCGCAAGTCCATGCTCAATGTGCAGTTGCTGGAACGACAACTGGTCACCTGATTTTTCATAAAGAAAGCGGTCAGGACCTGGATTTTACGGTCACCTTAACACCGGAACGGGAAAATGAATTCCTTGAGGCGGCAAAGCTTTTTTGGGAGCACGTCGTAACCAATACGTCCCCAGAGCCTGATCCTGAAAGAGACTGGTATATACCAGAACCTGGAGATCAGCAGTTCAAGTGGGATACGTATGCCGATGCATGGCGCACACAGTACCATCGCATTCAAGCACTTAAAGATGAACTGAAAGTTCTTGAGAAAGAGAAGGGGATTCAGAAGTTAATGATCACGTTGATGGGTCCGTATATGCAGGCGGATATTGGTGGCGTGAAAGTTACTCGATTCATGAAGATGGGTAGTATCGATTATGGGGCTTATCTTAAGGAGAAGTTCCCAGATAAAGACCTAACCGATGAACTGGGGTTCTACCGCAAAGCATCTCGTGAAGAGTCTCGCTTCAGCAGGTCTGAAGATGAACTCATTAATACAGATGTTGGTGCCGTACTAACTACAGTGAAATCTGCTTACTTCTGATATTAATTTAAGTGTAAAACCCTGGGAAACCTGTAGCCCCAGGGTACATTTTTTTACTTGTCCACCACTGGGCACCAGACAAGAACTACGGTTTATATGCTTTTAAGCATGGGAGCCAAACATAGCGGGTACCCCTGATTGGAGGTGAGGTTCGCAGGCTTCTCTAAAGCGTTTTCCGAGAGAACGTTTTAGGGAGCCTGTGGGCTTCAAATTCAATCTATTTTAGGGGATTTGCTATGACACATTTTGAAATGACTGAAGAAAAAGTACAGCAATCAGTAGCTGCTGCTCGTATAGACAACGCCGTTTCGGTTGCGATCACACAAGCTGACCGTATGGCTGAAAGTGGGGGTTGTCACATGACCGTGGTACGTACCAAGCGGCACGGTGTGTGTATCTATAACGAGTACAAGATGCTGGTTGCTAAAGACGAAATCATTGAAGCAATCTACAGCACAGACAATGGTTTTATACTTCGGAGCGCTGCCTAATCGCAGCGCGGAAGGATATGGGCAGTACCTGCAGAAGGGTGCAGAGATTTATCAACATTTGCATCTTGTATTGCGTCTTACAACTCTATGTGAGGCAGGGCGGATACTTACTGTGTCTGCCTTCCTTATGGCCACTCTGGAACCGGAGTGGATATAAGAAAGGCGGTTATTTGGTAACCGGTCCACAGAGATTTTTGCTCGTGCTTGCACGACAAGATAAGTGTCTATTCCGGATATTGAAACGGACACGACGGCTGCGGCTGTATATCCCTACTCAACTTTTTAAGTCTGACCACGCCAGAAGGCCATCATCACCTACTGGGTGGTTGGTGTGCTTCTGACAGGGGTGACTTATACCTCAACGTACTGCAATAGGAGCACATCCATGACACATCGTGATCAAGCTTTAGTTGTTCGCACTACTTTTAACCTTGATGTACCCCCAGAGGTCCATACAGCAGGCTTTGCCGATATACAGAACCCTCATGTGCCAAACCGCGATGATGGCTATGTGTTCCGTCGGGAAACCTTGCGCGACATCCTGAGTTTTCTGGATGACCCTGATGGCGACGGTTTGTATTTTTCTGGTCACTATGGTGCCGGTAAAACAACCTTGCCCTACCAGGTAGCCTCCCGGCTTTTCTGGCCAGTTCAATCTTTTACGGCTCACAGTCGTATGGAGTTCGACGATCTGGTTGGTACCTGGAAACTGGTAAATGGCACTATGCAGTTTCTACATGGTCCCTTAGCCGTTGCTATGCGTGAGGGTCACTTGTTCATTTTGAACGAGATTGACCGTGCTGATCCCGGTCAGCTTGCTGGTCTTCATGATGTTCTTGAAGGGCATCCCTTGGTTATTGCAACTAATGGTGGAGAGGTGATTCACGCACATGAAAACTTTCGATTCATTGCCAATAGCAACAGCATGGGATCTGGAGACAGTACCGGGCTGTATCAAGGTGTTAACCAATTGGATATTGCCTTTATAGATCGGTTCAGGATGGTTGAAGTTCACTATCCAACTGAGGAAGTCGAGATGACCATCCTCGAAAAGAAAACGCCGGAACTTCCCGAGGAGATCCGTCGGGATCTGATTCGCGTTGCGAACCAGATCCGGAGGCTATTTATCGGTGGAGATGAAGCGGCTACGCCGTTGACCATAACGATTTCTACTCGTGCTTTGTGCCGATGGGCAAAGTTAACTCTGGTGTTTCGCAATGCGCCTAACGCGCTCGCTTATGCGTTAAATCAGTCGATGCTTGCAAAGGCTGAACCTGAACAGAAAATTGCGATCGAGCAAATTGCTAGAGACGTGTTTGGCTCAACCTGGCAACAGGGAGATGCAGCATGAGCAATGATTTCGTCGTACTTCATTACCAGGATGACAGCTCAGACAAAATCTGGGCTATCAACGTTGAATTTATGGCGTCATAAAACTCTACATATTATTGGTAACAACAACCATTGGAGATCAGCAAATGTCTGCTGATTATTGAACCACTGGTGATGTAATTCACCAACATACGATGATTCTAACCCTGGAGGGTGTATACCCTTCAGGGGATGCATCCGTCCAGACGTTAGGTCATCTAACGAAAGGAAGATGCAGTATGGATAACCGTATAATGTTCAGGGAAATCAGCAGGCTTCGTACCACGGATCTGCTGATTGCCAAGATGGACTGCATCAGGAGAATTGCCTTATTCAAATCGCTGAAGCTTGGACTTCTTGGTTTGCTGGGCATCTTCGTCGGTCAAGTTGCCAAATCGTTGTTTGCAGCACAAGCCATGTCCATGATGGACTATCTATCTGTGGCACTCGCTTTGTACTGTGTGATTGGCTACTTGATCCTCGATGCTCTTGAGGCTAGTTCAACCGCCCAAGAAAAGCTGGTCTGCGACCTGCTTACCCTTCGAATGAGTAGGACCGGTAAGAGGAAGTCTTGACAAAAGGCTTCTCTGGGATTATTTAATTAAGAGGGTACTATTATGTGGATCATTGTCATGAACCTTTTAATGCTTCTGGCACTAACGTTATTACTTCTTTTCACTGTTATAGGTGTTCTGGCCTATGTTAAGGAACGGAACTCCTGGCGAGAGATTGAAGTGAAGGCGAGTCAATCAGGAATAAAAGGGGTTTATGAATAACCATTAAAGGTCTCTTCGGAGGCCTTTTTCTTATCTGCACTTTGGTGGGCAGAAAGGCGAGACTTCTAAATATGCAGCATTGATTGAGCAGGCATAATGATAGAGATGCCAAAAGCTGAAAAGCTTATTGCTCTCCAATGTATTTATTACAGACCGGGAATCACAAAGCAGTCTAGGCAATCGAATAGCTTTGCCATCCATATTGTAGGAAATGGTTTGTATGTCAGGAACAGAAAGCGATAGCAGGCAGGATATTTCAGCCTCTGAAACTTCTAGCGGTTTGACATCCGCAACTGAAAATGAGCGAATTTCTTTTCCCGGTATGAATTCTAAATAACCCGCGTCCAATTCAAGTGCCTGCTCAATGTAGGGAGCCACGCTCTTTACCATGTTATTCCGGATCATGTTCAATAATACTGGCTCGGTTGCCTTGTCAATTCTTAGGCGTGGCAGGGAGGATTCCATCCGGTACCAATACACACGGTCAATGACTCCGCTATGGTTATTGACAAAATGCTGTATTTCACGAAAGAACAGAGAGGTCGATGGTATGGACAACGTGTTCGTTACGTCTATGCCGCTAAAGTCGGTCATACGTTTCTCCAGTTAAATAAAGACCGACTTCAAACATCTTGACGATTAAGTGCCACAGTAAACACTTAACACTAAACTTGAAAGCATCTCACTCTCACAGAGAATTACACTTAACCTGAACCCGCTCGGTTAATGCAGATATTTTGGTCTTTGAACTGGTGATTTCCTTCTTGGCAGAGTCCAGCAGAGATTTCTGCGAAAGTTCTTTCAATCATTAAATTTCCTTGTCCCCGAGTGTGCTTCAGGCAATAGGCTGTATATATACAGTTTATAGAGCTTCTGGTATGGAGCTTTCTCCCTCTTCGGCCACAGAGCTGCCTGTGGCTTTCCCTCTCCTACCGATAACCCCAAGGGCGGTTGCCCACTACCTGGATAACATCTGATCAGCAAGCCGGCGGCGACCTTTATGGCTCGGACGAATGGGGATCTATGGTGGGACTCCGTATCTCCGACAAGGATCTATTGATTATCGATCGCTCGCTGACACCTATGCATGGCGATGTGGTTGTGGTAGCCCTGGATGGACAGCTCACTTGCAAGGTGCTGGACCAGCAGCAGGGGCGGCTGCTCTCTGCCAATGATGACTACGCCCCGATCCCAATTTGGGAAGGGCAGGAATTGATTGTGGAGGGGGTGGTAAAGGCTTCGGTGCGCTACCACCGGCCGCGCTGAATGCTGGTACTGGTGGATTGCAACAGCTGTTACGCCAGCTGCGAGCAGATATTCCGGCCGGATCTGCGCGGGCGCCCGGTGGTGGTGCTCTCCAATAACGATGGCTTTTTGGTGGCGCGCTCCAAAGAGGCGAAGCTATTAGGCATCGGCGACCTGGAGCCTTTCTTCAAGGTTCAGCACCTGCTGCGCGCCCACCGGGTAGCCATCTTCTCCAGCAACTACCCGCTGTATGGCGATATCTCTCACCGGGTAATGACCACCCTGCGTGAGTTCGGGCCGAATGTGGAGGTCTACAGCATTGACGAGATGTTTTTGGACCTGCACGGCTGCAGGAGGATTGGCAGGACTACGGCCGCAAGATCCGCAACACCCTGTGGCGCAATATCCGTATGCCTGTCGGTGTGGGTATCGCCCCCAGTAAAACCCTGGCCAAGCTCGCCAACCGTGCGGCCAAGAAAATCCCCAAGTGCGATGGTGTCTGTGCGCTGGACACGCCGGAGAAGTGGCAATGGATGCAGCGTCGCACCGCCGTCAATGATGTGTGGGGCATAGGCCGGCGCCTCACCAAGCGGCTGGCGGATTTCGGCATAGAGACCGCCTATGACCTGGCGCAGGCCAACCCGAAAATCCTGCGTCGCCGTATCAACGTGAATATTGAGCGAACAATCGAAGAGCTAAACGGAATCCCCTGCCTGGGCTTGGAGGAAGAGCCCCCGGCGAAGAAGCAGATCTATTGCACCCGCTCCTTTGGTGAAAAGCTCACCGACTTAGCGCCCATCCTGCAGGCCACCACCCTCTACGCCAGCAGGGCCGCGGAGAAATTGCGCGCGCAGAAATCGCTGGTGAAGTCGATCCACCTATTCCTGCACACCTCACCCCATGAGCCCAACTACTACAGCCGCAGCACCGTAGTGCAGACCTCGTACCCCACCGATGACACGCGGGTAATCGTGCGGCTGGTGAGAAAGGCCATAGCTGACTTATACCGCCCAGACTGCCGCTTTATGAAAGCAGGCGTTGGGCTAATCGAGATAATCCCCCGCGCCTTGGGGCAGGGTGATTTGTTCACCCCAGGGCAATTGCTCAGGGCAGGGCAGGGCAGACCATGCAGGCGATGGACCGGATCAATAAAAAGTTCGGTCGCGGGACACTGTTCCTAGGGGCTGAAGGCATTCCGAAAAAGTGGAAGATGCGGCAGGAGTTTACATCGCCCGCCTATACGACTCGGTGGGGGGATTTTCCTAGAGTTAAAACTTAGATTACAGCATGATTCGTAAGCCCTTCTTTCCCGTTGCTCCCCTAATAATGCTGCTGTGCAATTCAAACTAAAGCTCAGGAAAATAGAGGCTTCAATGATTCAATTTTTTATCTAGGGTTTGATGCTCAGAGTATCTGAAACATATCAAATTTTATGTCCCACAAAGACTTGAACCATTGCTATTTCGAGAGTTGCTAGTTTTAGAACCCATGAGAAAGTGAAACCAGCAGAAATTGGAGAAGAGCATGGACTATCGGTTTTTGAGGGTGGATGTGTCTGCGGCGACCTTTGAGGGACTTTCCTTATCGTACCAACGAAAGATTGCCTTGGTGGCCACAGTCGGCATTTGGCTTGGAATGGGATACGCCTGTTACATAGCAGCTTTGCGGTTGGAAGGCTTACACATTGCCGAAGATGTCGTGGATGCTTTTTTATTTGGCATATTGATCCACTACATTCTATGTGGTCAGTTCTTCTTGCTTACCGCCTCAAAGGCATTGCTGTATGCGACACCTCTCGGTGTGCTTTATCGTCAGGATAGGGAAATCCTCGATAAGATGAAGGAGGAACTCCTCAAAATCACTAGCGAAGTGCAGCTCAGAGACTATCTGGACTACGGGAAGATTAACCCTGTGATTCGAGCTCGCGGTAGCCTGGTTGTTATGGCTCACCAAAGTAAGGGCGATCTTAAGCCATGGATCGGCAATGCTAGGAATCTCAAATTGCTGGCGAATCTTGTGTACTAGATCTACTTGGTTGAAAAAGTATTGCTACAGGATACCGAAGCAAATACATAGTCCATCAAACTTATAAAGGGTCATTCCAGATTGATCCTTTAAACATCCTTTCCCCTAGGGGAACACATACCATAGCTTTCAGAAAAAATGGAGGCTTGGATGTTCATTAGTACACCCTTTGTCAGATTCACAGTAAACCGGCTATACCGCCAAGGAAAGCTGGACCAGCAGCAGCGAGACTACCTGATACTCCAGGACCGCCAGATAAACATGATGATCTCCATTGGCGCATTGGTGCTCATCGCGGCTTATTTCTTTAGATAGCCTGAGGAATTCGAGTGAGCAGTATTGTTCATGTTGACTTTAGTGCTAGGAAATCTGAAAGGGCATTCAGCGCTGACGTGTACTCCTATTGCATGAAGAAGTACCGGTTCCAGGTAGTGGCGGCGTCCATCACTGAAGCCTATTGCGCATTTGTCGCGGAAGCAATTATTCATGGTGTCAATGTAATTCGATGCATTGCTATTTACTTCGGGTTGGCTGACCAGAGGGATAAGCGACAAGTACCCGCCAGAGTGTGGCAGCAGCTCGACCCTGTTGCCGGCCGGCTAGTAGAGTATTGATGATGGACTGGTTTCGTTCTCCAAAGTCTTTCCCTTACATTGTCGTCGCTACGGCAACATTCTTGATGTTAGTCATACTCAAATCTGGTGAGCATGTATCCATCACTTTCCCGTTACTACTTTTCATGTCGGCAAAGCTGAGTGTCATTTTCGGCTCAGTGGAAATCGGTCTCTCCTGTATTGGCCGCTATGAAAGTAAAGAAGATATATATCGAGCAATTAGTAGGGCGATTTCTGCCTTTGGGATGGCTATGTCTTTTATGTTGTTAATTGGGGCTTATGAGGCAGCTAAGGCTTGAAGGAGGAAACTTTGAAACTCATAAGGATCAGCGAGATAAAGTCAGAAGCTGTGGGTGATCGCTGGCTCTATCAAGTTCTTGAGCACCTGGATACGTTCACACTACTTGAATGTCAATCTAAACAGCAAGTCTCTTTAATAGACGTTACACAGACCCTTATCCTAGATCATTTTGATGAGGCAGATAATCCTGCCTTACTTCTACATCAAATATTGAACTCGGAATGTGAGTTTAAAACACTCATTGTTGTATCTACTATGTCGGAATTTGATAGTCATTATTTATCCAATTTTAATTTTGATATGAACATAGCATTTGGTGGTGATCCAAATTCGCCGAGCGCACTTAACACTTTACATGTGGATGATCTTAATGTGGCAACACGCCTAGTGAGAAACAGCTTGCGGCACGCAGCTTAAGGGGGAAATATGAGCGATGATACGGCAAAGTTAATAGAGGAGGTGAATACCGATAACCAGAGTTCGGTTTCCTACAACGATGAAACGGTTATTTGGGAAGGCAGGCCCTCACAATGGGTCAACATCGGCTCATTTCTTTGGTGGGGAGCATTCCTAATCGCCTCCACTGTTCTGTTAGTTTTTTGGCAATCTGGGCTGAACGAAGGGTACAGCCAGGTTATTACTGAAGCTGTTTACTGGGCTTGTTATGGCCTTGTGGGGTTGTCGATATTTAGCCTGGTATACGCATATTTATCAGTTCGTTACGAACACACAGTCATTACGCGCAATAAAATCAAAGAAGCTAAAGGAATAACGAGCATATTCCGGCAGGAGCTCTTCTGCGAAATCAGTGACATAAAGGATATTCACAGCCCACCCGCAGGGCTGCTGGGCCTTGTCGGTCTTTCTACATTGGTCATCGAGACAAACGATGATGATCAGCCAATCATAAAAATAAGAGCAATTAAAAATCGCAATCAGTTAATTGAAATGCTCCTTCCGATTTGGCGCAAGCTGAAAATAGAGCGGAAGGGGTACTTTGGAGACCGCTAATGAAAAACATAAAGGACATCGTAATGCTTGGATGCTTAATGATTTCAGGATCATGCTTTGCGGGGCCACAAGATCAGCATAAACCAGAGTTAGGAATTTCAACAAGAAAGACAGATATCGAGTTTGTTCAGGAATATCACGATCACTTAGACCGAGGGATATCTAGGCAACATTTGGAATCCTATTGGACAGAGAATAGAGGTGTTTAATGAAACTGGTAACGATTATTGCGGTACTATGCCTATTTCTCATTAGTTCTGTTGCGATTTCAGATGAGGATACCTCAATCTCGGCTAAGGCTTTTCCTGAGGTTACCTTTGATAAGGTACAGGAGATATTTGGCTACAACTTAGACACTGATGACACAGTACTTAAAACGTTGCTCCTGGCCATAGGTATGGATCATACAACTACCAAATCTCCAAATGCCAGTCAGCGTATTGGTATCCCCTACATTATCCATGATGGACCTGCTTATTGGGTTCGTCGATTACAATCCGGGGATAATTCATTAGAGGTACTCGTCAACAATGCGCTTTTGCTACTCTTTACCACAGAGAATATACCGAAGGCGAAAGAGACAGCTTTTATCTTGTTGAAAGCATCTGCAGAGAAAGGATACTGGCCAGCAGACTACTATATCGCAGAGGTTAATCTGGAGGAGCATTTAACACAGGATTATTTAAGCGCCACACCTTCTACAGGTTTGATGGACAACCCCACCAAGACAATTGCCAAAGATACGATGGCTAGATACAACCGCTGTGCAGATATGGGGTTTGCGCCGTGCCAGTTCCGAATTGGGTTCTGGTTGTCAGGGTCACCAAAGTCCCTTAGTGATGGGCTAAATATACTCAGAGCCGCAATTCATACTACCAGGGCAGACACGCGTTATCAGGGAGTTCTAGATGGTGCCATGATTATGGCGGCAAGGGAGATAGTCTTTAAGGGTAAGCAAGCTGGTATAGATGGCGTTGTTCGGGAGGAGTATGCCAATTTGATCAAGCAACAGCTTGCGGTTCTTTCAGAATCGGGTAATAGAAGGGAGGATGACTTTGCTGAAGATAAATGAGGCGGTAGAATCGAGTAGCAAGGTAGTGTTGTACCGGTACGGTTTCTATTTAGATCCACAGCCCAATGATCCGGCTTTAATAGACTTGGTAGAAGCTGAGTCACAGGCAAGGAGATTGTCCGTTGACAATGATGGTACGCCGGCTGCAATTTAGGATGATGCCGATAAAACTCTGAAGCTATTTTCCGGATATGAAGATTTTATTCCCGTTGACCTATAGACCCTTGGTGGCATGGTGTAAATATGTTGCTTACGCAATTGGGTTCTCTATTATTGTGATTGTGCTGTTATCTTTCCTCGCCTCATATCACACCAAGAAATCGCCAATCGAATTACCATCACCTGAACAGCAGGCGATGATTTCAAAATCTAGAATCCTAATTTGCACCATCGATAAAGATCTATGCGATTCGATAGATTTCGGGAAAATTGAGTTTAGAGTAATCAATTTGCCGTTGTATCTTGATATTGGTAAGGGCCTATATTTGTCCCATTATGCACTCACGAATAAAACGGATTCAGGTTACAGAATAAGTTTGACTAATCATCTCTTTGACGACATTTCTGCAACTACGGTATTTATTTATCATGAGTTGCAGCATGTAAATATTTCCGACTTCAGCTTATACGATGATGGCGGAAATGAGCATGAACAATGTCTTGATCATAATAGGGTTAAGGAGAGAACAACTGTGTTTGCTAAAAAGATGGATCTTCTGGTGAATTCCAAGGAAGGCCTTGAGTTAAACACTAAGGGCCTCCCAACGGACTATTCAAAGCTATACGGTAACACGGCCAAACGTTGTTAAATTATCAAGTATTCACCCTGAGCAACTTAGTTTAGGTAAAGTTGAACTTCATTATAGGAAAGTGCTAGTTTTGAGTAAGGATTTGCTGAACGGCTTGAAGTAGTTGCTCCGGCGTCCGATAGCCTTTCAAGATATAATCCCTGCCGGTTTGATTGTCCAAAATACGAATAGCAGGCGTTGCGCTGATTCCAGCACGGCGGCCATCCTCATAATCTTGGTTGATTTTTGCTTTATGATCATCTGAAGCAAGGCAGTTGCCGATAAGTCTACCGTTGAGCCCGAATGACCGTACATACTCAGGAATGTCACCAAGGCCTTTGCCGTTGCCTTTCGTATCTTCCATGAATCTCTCAAGGGCTATCCAGGCGGTGCGGTTATCATAGTACTCCTTCACGCACTCAATAGCCTGGCTTTCAATAGCCGCTACTGGGTTATGCCCGCCAAGCGGAAAGTGTTTGAATTCCCAATTCATAACCCCTTGAGAGTGATCCACGACTTGCTTAATGCTCCCGTGCATTTTTCGGCAGTAGGGGCATTCAATATCGCCATACTCCTGGAGTGTAATCCTCGAATTAATCTCACCATAGATAAGGCGGTTGTCCGGCGTAGATGCCTGGGCTAACTGAAATTGCTCTTCCAAACTGGGCAGGAATTCCTGGGCTTTACGCTTCTCTAGGGAGCTCAGTCGGTCATCTACCAGTGTGATTACATCATTTTCAGAGAGTGTACTCTGACTGTTTATCGTTGCCTTCAGCGCTTCTACGGTGTTGTAAAAATATGCATTAGAAATGGAAAGAGCTGCGGACACTATAACTAAGCCCACAAGTAAGGCAGATTTGGTTTTCATGGTGCGCCTCAAGACTAGGATCTATCGGCACTGTAAGTGCATATACCAGGCTGTGGCAGGCTTTATGGGTCAAACAGCTATGACCCAATCGCTTTTCAGTCTGCGATTCCCTAATTGCTTGGTTTATATAGTGCCGCAGCTCCTCTCAAGGCAGTAACCAGCAGGTTGCTGTCAGTCAACGCTGTTTGTTTCAGTAGCTGCGAGAGGATCAGGCTCGATACTTGGAACGTCTGACCAATGGGAATAGGTAGCGCAAAAGCATTGCCACTTCCCTGGGTAGCCGAGACATACAATTTGTTAGGTTGGCGATCGATGACAATGCCCTTTCCACTTCTTTTGAAGTGAGCTTTAGGTAGGTACCCAAGGCAGATCGCGGCCATGATCGGAAGCTCGGTATCGCTCAACTGGATGGTTATCTTGCGAGCCCAGATGACATCTGGGCCTTGCCTTGGAGCAACATCAAGATTTACCGTATGCCCTTGAGCCACCCCCCTGACCAATAGAGGCGTCGCTTCGACTGTTAGAGCCGCGCTGGAGCCAAAGCATCGGACTTTTGGCTGATTTGATGGATAATTTTCTGGTTCAACGTGCATATCGGTGTAGATTCAAAGACGTAATGAATGCCTGCTGCTCAATGTCAGATTCTCTTTGTAAACGATCAAGGTCCTCTCGTTTACCTGGGTTTTCTCGCCATAGTTTCCTAGGCATACGCTCCTGCTGTGCGATGACGATGCCAGAGATAGGGCACGACTTCCGGATAACTTTACCGGCCTCCTTGTAGGCGTAATTCGCTCGAAGTTGATTAGCAAGCTGGGTCTTTCGAACGAGTATTTCTCCAGGGTTACAGCGACCAAGGAGATCCAGAACTAATTTAGATTTTTCGTCGGATAACTTCTTGGCCATTTCAACCGCTTGATCCACACTCACCTTCTGAGTGCGTGTATGGTTGGTTGCCCACGTCCAACTGAAGACATCGAGGCTTGGGGGCATTATCCGAATATTTGCATAGCAACGCTTAAGGTCTAGCGCAGTGATACCTGCCGTACTCATCGCTTTTTTTAAAGCAGCAGACCGGTATCCATCTTCTTCAACCTTATTCCGAATCAATGTGGAAATCCGTGAGACAGCTGTGTCTGTTTCCTTCTGGAATTTGCGAATGGCCATCACGGCGTCTTTGAAAGCGACTTTCGCAGTATTTAACTGGTCCACAGCGGTCACAGTGTTTGGCGAGGCACAAATTATCCCGGCTTCAGGTATGCTCTCGCTCTTATCTATGATGAATAGCTGGGTCATGGATTTTATCGCAGCCTCCCGAGCATCAAGTGATACGTGGTCCTCTTCGTTAAGCCCAAAAGTAGGGACATAAACCGGGTACCTATCCTGATCACTTCTTACTGAATCCTTAACAACCAGGCATGCTTCAGCCAGTGCCTGATAGGTTTCATACAGCTCAAGTACTAACTCAGTCGGAAGGATTACACTATCTGATTCATCCATACACTTATCCAAGTTCACCATGGATCTGGCAAACCATGTCAAATTAATATTAGATATAGAATATCAGACACTGCCAAACAGGCTAGCGGTGCATCCCTAGAGAATTTAAGAGGTGTTGTTGCCAGCATACTAGATTCCGTTGTGGACCAGGTTATTCTTCCATGGACAAGCAAGATTGGTCGAAAAACCCTCTCAAAAAATCCATTCCCCTTTTCTTTCCAGCATCTTCAGTCTGCAGTCCATACCTATTGATAATTGACTCTGCGGTAGCCACAGATTGCCATTACAATGTGCCGCGTTGAATCGGTTAACTGCTCGCAATTCTGGAACATTGAAGGAGGAATGCCTTTATGCTGGCCACTCACAAGGATGCGGAAGAACGGTACACCAAGCTCAGACTTGCAGTACTTGATGAAATCAATAAAGATCTTCATTCAAGTCTGCCAAACTTAAAGGCAGCTCTCATAGATCAGTCTGCATTGTTAGAATCTAAACGTTGGGAGTCATCTCCAAAGCGAAGGGTAGAGTGGGATTGGACTGAAGGCTATAACGCATTCCGATATCGTCATCCGAAACGCTTTGAGATGGCGCTTTGGAATAACAGGCAATTGGCCAGTTTAAGTTTGGGGCGGCCCACCTACCAAGGCACAAAGCTTCGACTCGACTTCATCGAGGGTAATCCAGGCAATACGAAGGATATCCGTGTATTCGAATATACCTTTCTTGCCATGGCGGGTTATGCTGAGGTTCTAGGTGCCAAAGAACTGCGCGTCATGAACCCGATAAATGCAAGTGTACGCCAATACTATGAACGATTCGGCCTTGTGTACGTGCCAAAATCTGATTACCTGTTTGTAAGGCTGTAGGGTGCTACCTATGAGCGAAAAAGTTAAACACATCAGTGACGCGAAAAAGAAGAAGGGCTCGATTTCAGACGCCATTCGACGCGCAAAGCAACAAATCCGGAATGTCGGGGCGGAAGATATTTCCGAGCCAGATGGCTTTGCGTCGGGCGACATGAAGAAGTTTCTAGAAGACCCAAAGAGTTACGAAAAGGAAGACGATGATGACCAATCAGACAACCCAAAATAAGCCTTTAAGTAATAATGAGAAACAAACGCAAACACTTGCTGGTGAAATCGATCCGAAGAACGCCAAGGTACAGGTGTTTCTTGCCTTGCAGAAGGCCAAGCGTCGGTTCTCTGTAGCTAAGTAACTCCCCCCTGTATTCCTATCAGGCGGAAGAGGGAGGCTTGAACCTTGGCTTCGCTTAATGGTGGATTCCTGCTGTACCTTCATAACCCCCCCTCCCGCACCCAACCGCTGTTTCTACGCCATGATAGCTACCTTCTAGTAGCTTCGGGGGTGCCAAGGGCGGTCAATCTCTGGTATTAACAACACTGGCGCCGCCTCAAGATCTTTAACTGAAAGTATCTCCCCCCAAACAGTCAAACACCCATCATTGCTCAATACCGGGAGGTTCACTTACTCACCACCTGGCAGAAGTATTTTTAAGCACTTCTATACCAGATATGGCATAGAGAACCTCTATCTGAGCACTTTTCACCTCACTGCCAAATCGAACCGACGCCTTCATTTACCTTACCTTTCCTTTATTTTCCTTCTATTTCCTTGGCACACGTTAGGCTACGCCTACGGTGCAAAAAGTAACCGATAGAGGAGGGTACAAGTTGCCTTCTTCGAAATAAGAAGGATGGGGGAGATCGCCCACGAAAGGCATTATCTGGTATAAAAGTTCTATTAATTTTGGCTTTAAAGGGTACCTGATAACGTAAAATGTTAATTAAATCAATTAGTTAAGACCCCAGGAAATAGAACACCGATATTCACTGGACTTGAATTACGCACAATTACCTCTAGAATGCGTAATTACGCAAATGGTGCATAAAACCGCGTAACTTATAACTCTGAATTTGAGGTCATTTTATGGAAGGGTGGCACTATCCTCGAACAGAACTGGCTGAACAATACCTTGGCTTATTGGCACTTGGTATCAATTCGAGCCTGGCAATCATAGCTCCCCGTCGCAAAGGCAAGACACTCTTCATTCTTCAAGATCTCGCACCACTGTCGCAGAAAAAGAACTACATTCCTGTCTATGCCAGCCTCTGGCAGAACATCAATGCGCCGCATGAAGGGCTGATCGCAGCCCTGGAGGATGCCATCGCTTCATTTGATAAGAAGTCAACTTTGAGCCGGTTGCTCAATACGAAAATCAAAAAAACCGCAGTAAGTAACGAGCTACTGGGGAAGATGGAAGTGGAGTTTGCTGATAATCCCAGTAAACCAACCAGTAAGGAGCTAGCTTACCTCGATCAGCTGCTCAATATACTGGTGGAGAAATCGGGGAAAAAAACTGTTCTGTTGCTGGTTGATGAAGTTCAGCACCTCTCTACATCCAGTCAGTTCGATCCGCTTACTCACACCCTGCGAACCATGCTGGACAAACGCCAGGGCAAGGTAAAAAGCATATTCACAGGCTCCTCCAGACACTATCTGGATCTGCTGTTAAACGAATCCAAATCACCGTTTTATCATTTTGTTGAAGAGAAAAAATTTCCCGATCTCGATGTTTCCTTTATAGAGTTTTTGCGTGAGAAGCTGGCGAGGAACCATCAGATCACTATTGCCATTCAACCACTATGCAAAGCCTTTTCAGACTTGGACCAATCGCCATACTGGATGATGAAGCTCATTGCCCAAATAATCACCTCCAAAGCCTCGGTAAAGGACTCTCTTGAATACGTGCACCAGCTCATAGAAGCTACAGAGGATTTCGAGGGAATATCTAAGCGGTTGAAGCCCATCGACAAGCTAGTATTTTTAGCTCTATGCCAAGGTGCAAACCCTTACTCGAAGGAGTTAATGGCGAAAATCGATAATTACGCAGGTGTCAAAGGCGTACCCTCAAATATTCAGCGCGCCATCAAGCGTCTCTCGGAAGCCAATTTGATCAGCCAAATTCGGAAGGGGGGGTACAACATTGAGAAGCCCGGACTAAAACGCTACTTGGAACAACAGAGCTAATAAGAAAGGATTAGCCGATGCAGGCAACTTTAAAACGATGGTTTACCGACAGATGCACCGGACATCGTGGACAATGCTAAAGAGCTAAAGAGCTAAAGAGCTAAAGAGCTAAAGAGCTGCCAATACCTACATCCAGGGAGGAACGTAGAAGTTGAGTGCCATATTAACAGCAAGGGTTTGGTTAAAAAAAGCGTCAAGCTGGCCCAAGTCCCATCGAGAACAACCAATCTACGCCATACGCAACAGTATCCCTTCCAAAGAACGGCTTATGGTCGGTACTAGCGCTAGAAAAGGGTACAACATCAATGACCCTTTTCTCCTTGGTTCCCATTCATCGACCAGGATAATCCCACGCTACACAGGTCTACCCAAGACTTCCATGTGCAGGTATCTCCTGGCTCGATGCTCAATCAGCAACTCAATATGCCCGGTTGCTAGTTTGTCACCTCGTAGTAACGTTAAGTAAACACTCTTATTAGGAGAACACTCATGAAACTATCTGCATTTATTGTCTCTCTAGCCCTGATTGCCATCGTGAGCGGCTGTGCGTCCAATCAGCACGTCTACTCATCAGACGGCAAATGCCTGACCTGCTGGAATAATCCGGTTACTGGTAACCCCATCAATCACGATGGAAGTGCTAACCAGAAGAAAGCCACACAGGAGTCCCAAGTGGCGAAGACAACTACTACCGACACCACCGTGGTGAATACATCTGCCAATAAGCCTACTGAACACAAGATCGTATTTACCGTACCTGTGAATGTTGATCTCGCATTCCTAAAAATTAAAAAGGAATTCAACTACCAAACCGAACAGGAAATTCGCCAGGAATGGGGCAGCTTGGCCGACACGAAGATGCAGACTTTTGCCTATGCCTATGGCGCAACGCCTTCTCTGTACTACCACATGCGAGCACACAGAAACCACGACGGGGTTATGGCTGTTATTGACAGCCTGATTGAAAAGCAAAGCGATAAAGAGAGTGCAATCACAATTACCTATTGGCTAACTGACAAGTCCGTGAATGCCACTCAGTTTGGAGAATCTCTGAAAAAACGCACCCGAAGGGCATTAAATATCTAGTGGAAGGGGGGGGAACCCTCCCTCCTAATTTTGGAGTAATAAATGATCAGAATAGTAGTTGGCTTCATACTTGGAGCTATTTCAACCTTCTACATTTTACCATTTATTGAGTCAGGAACAGGAAAGCTGCCTAGACGAGATATAGGGGGCATATTCTCTTCTGATAAAAATCATCACTCCTCAAACATTATTAACTCAGTACCGCCTTCCGATTACCGTCAAAGCATTAATCGAAAAATTGATGCAGATGTTATGACGGCAATTTCCGTCACTAGAACACGCTCGCTCAATGAACAGGCCTCCAGCTATATGGTAAAGCTCATTACAAACTTGATTGAACAAGAGCCTGGTATACAAACATTTGTCCGCGAAAGGCTGGATAATGGGATTACCAACAGGGAAGCACTGGAGATCTTCGAAAAATACTACTCGGTTAAAGGATGATGCATGAAAGCGCTTATTGAAATCAATGTCTTTGGTGGAAGCACTTTATTAGCTACTCTGAAAAAGTATGAAGACCTGCCTACAGGGATTTACTCCGATCGCCCGGTGAAGTCGCTGATTAGCCTCACACCAGACATCCAAGCCAACATAAAGCTCCAGATAGAAACTGTTTCTCTGAATGAAGTCAGCACTTTACTTCTGGTCAGCGATAAACGACTTCAGGTAGCAGAGTTTCTCCAGACCTTGGGGGTGCAGAATTTCGTGACCTTTATCAAAGATGCAGAGCGTCATGGTTGGGTAGTGGAAAAGTACGTTGACGGTATCAATCAATACTTCCACTTGGATCACAATAACCAGCCACTGTCAGCACATGCCATATTTTCTGAAGATATGCTTACGCTTTTTCTCTTCATTCTAATGGCTGCAACGCCTGCATTCATTCTGAAGTTTATGGATACTGGCTTTTTGCCTGGTCTTTTCTGGCTATTTGCACTCTTCTTGGGGCTTACATCAGTCGTGTACTTTCTCTCTTTCAGTATCATGCAGTTTATGAGGACGAGAGCGGCACCAATATTCTAAGGTAAGAAATATGTCGCAATACTCCATCGGCGATTATGTTCTCGAACGATCAAGCCCACTATTTGAAGAGGCTTTGGCCAGCACTTACAAATCCCAAGAACGCCCCTTATGTCTCTGTTCTTCTCCAGGCTTCCCTATGTACATAGCCCGCACTAGCGATAACAGCTATGTGCTAAAGAGAATGCCAAACAGCGGCCAGCAACATCACCCGGACTGTGAATCTTACGAGATCCCTACCGAGCTCTCCGGACGCGGTGCTGTCGAGAACAAGGCTATCTCCGAAGATCAGGAGACCGGCCTTACCAACCTAAAGCTGGATTTCTCGCTTTCAAAGGTCTCATTGAATCGAACGATTAACAAAGGTGAGACTAAAGAACCTACTGTAGTCAAAGGAGACCCGACGAAACTCACCATTCGATCGCTTTTGCACTTCCTTTATGAAGATGCGGGGCTAAACAGATGGGCGCCGAATATGGAAGGTAAGCGCTCATGGTATGTGATTAGGAAATATCTACTTCAAGCAGCGCAAAACAAGCTCACCAGAAAGAACTCGTTAGGTGAATCGCTGCTAATTCCTGAGCCGTTCTCTGCGGATCACAAAAATGAAATTGTGGCTAGGCGAAGACAATTCCTTTCCAAGTTGAAAAAGCAGGGTAACAAGCAGCCTATGGGCATTCTCATCGGTAAAGTGAAGTCCATTGAAGAAGCTCGTTTTGGCTTCAAGATGCTTGTAAAGCACATGCCCGATACACCGGTATATATGGGAGAGGACGTTTACAAGCGAATCAACAAGGCATTCTCTACCGAGCTCGCGTTCTTCTACGAAAACGAATCTATCCACTTATTAACAATCTGCACCTTTCTGTTAAGTGCGTCCGGAAGCCCACAAGTGGATACCACCTCGTTCATGGCAGTGGATCGGAATTGGCTTCCCTTTGAAAATATCGAAGAGCTGGAGCTACTTGAAAGGCTTTGTACAGAACGTCGCCACTTTATCAAAGGATTGCGTTATAACCTTAGATCATCTGACGTTATCGCCTCTGTATTATTAACCGATACGGAAGCTAAGCCTACTGCTGTCTACCTGGTCCCCGCTGGGGCTGCGGAAAGCTATTACAACGAACTTAATGCTGTAGTCAATCATAGCGAGCTACCAAGTCAGGTCTTGGGTGTTAACCAAGAAGAGACTCTCAGCGCCATTTAGGGAAGTAGGAATAAAAAGGCGAAATGGTAAGTATCTGTTCAAATTTCCCCGCTAGGCCTTTTAAGCTGAGCATCCGCTCATTGGAAATTATGTCGTCAGTCAGCTGGGGGAACCCAAAAACACCTGGGTAAGAGAAATTTGGAAGCCGACTAATGCACTAGCGCCATTTACGAGTGGCGGCCTAAACGTCCAGTTACAGCAACCAACGACGCCCCTACATCCTCAAGACTGGACTAACTTATTGACACTATTAGCTTTATTTATACAATGCGACCGTCACAAATAAATCCAACTCCTCTTGCTCTCAATCTCAAACCAACAAATACCAACTTTTTGACAGAGCAAAGTTTGCCCTATGTAACCTTTTTGGTTACACTTGATTGTCAGAAAGGGACCTCTATCCAGATGATAAAAAGTTTCAACCACAAAGGCCTTCAGGATTTATGGGAAAAGGGGCATTCCAGAAAAATTGACTCTCGCCCGGCAATACAGAGCAAGCTCCGAGCAATCATGGAAACCCTGGACTCAGTTGAGAGTGAGAGAGAACTCGACAATATCGGGAAAGGTGTCCACCGCCTGAAAGGGCGAGAGAAGGACAACAAAGGTGACTGGGCCGTCTACGTGACGGGCAACTATCGCCTTACCTTCAACTTTGATGGTACTGACGCCCATATTCTGGATTACGAAGACTACCATTAACCACTAAGGAGCAATGGCCCCATATTACTACTGACTTCAAGCTGCTTTTGCATTAACTGATAGGCAAAAAGAAGCATTAAATATCAAGACGAAAAAAGTAAATCGAAGCGCGTAAAACGAAACACGGAATCAATGTAGATAGAGCCATGACTATCAAACGTGAAGTAGCACCGATGTCTGCCGGCGCCACCCTGAAATACTGGCAATTCGCAGATTTAGAGCTTACCCAGGAAGAGATAGCAAAGCGTCTGGGTGTATCTCGCAAGCACCTCTCTAAAGTCCTAAATGACCAAGCGCCCCTGTCCCCAGCGTTAGCAGTGAAGATTGAAAGTGAGTTCAATATCTCTGCGGAAGTGCTGATGCGAGTGGAAGTAAAACACCGCCTTTACAGAGAGCGACAAGCCGCCAAGGAAAATTTACGACCGGTAAAGGCACCAAGGGTAAGTAGACCGGCACTACAACCGGCATAAAATCTACGCCCTGTTCCAGTCTCTTGAAGACCAAATAAAAAAGGCCATCTCAGTCACCCTGAATGGCCTTTCTGCTGACCCACTATTAGGCTATTTGGCAATATTCTTTTAGTCCTTGGGAGCATGCCCTTTCCAAAGTCCAGCAAGAGATACATAGCTTTCCTCAAACCAGCTGGCAGTAGCCCCATCAATAATTGTGGCATCAATAACAGTAACTACTGATAGATCACGTGAACCACATGTTAGGTTGAACTGCACTGGGTAAGAGACAGCCTTGAGATTGGACAAACGTTTGTCTTTCATTAATAACTTAGGGATGAGTTCTGGATGACGAGTCCCCTCCCAGGGAAATTTTTCACTGGAAAAGCCAGATTGAGATAAAAGTTCTCCCCAAAGGGAGTTAATTACTTTCTTTGCTGAGGACGAAAGGTAGAGGAAATTCACTCCTTCAAATTGTTTATCCAGGAGCTGATCAAGGTCTGAATAATTCGATTCAAAAAGTTTCGGCTTTAGGTAAACATCAATGTTTCCCATATCCCCATAGCCCGCCTTCTCTAATTCCGAGGAGAAATAACCACAGCTGCGTTTTCCATGAATAAGGTTTGGCACTTTTGCCCAGGATAATTCGGGGTCAACTAGCTCTCCAAGTGTATCGTGAGGCATCTTCACTACCTCGCTGTCTCCGTCTACTGCACTAAGAAAGAAAAATCCAAAACCTACGGCAAATCTCGGCATTATTATCTCGCAAATATCATATAAGCTAGGCTTTTACGCTGATAAATATACACATTAATGCCTTTATGGTCACCTAGCTCTGTACAGCATGGCTATTGGTAATCGTCGTTTATATCAGTCAAAACTCTTATCTATCGAGGTCTCACCGGAATAAGCTAACAACCTTCCAAATCTGGGATTAACTCATTGATATTGAAGGATTATTTACTAAATAAAACAGTTTACTTCATTAAGCATTTACATAATTATTCACGATGGACTGAATACTTTCAGCATTCAAAACAGGGGACTCTGAATGTGCAACTATCAACTCCTGAGGGGAGTCGAGGTTCGCTCTATCTATGATAACGAGAATATGAGGCTTTTTCGAACCATCTGTGGAAAAAGCTCGATCAGCAAATTCCTGCCACTCCAGCAAACTCGGTAGAGCTCTGATAGCAAGTTCCATCGTGTCTTGTTTATGCTTGTTGTCAAAGGGCATGACTGGATCAGCGATGACATCCCAGGCCAGCACAAAATGACCCCAGTGAACGATCTCTGGAGAGCCTTTTTCAGGGATAGTCTCTTTGCTGCATCCAAAGAGAATAATACCAGATTCTTTACTGTCTATTAGATAAAAACAAACCTCAGAATCAACCGATGAAATATCGCAGTCTAAATCCCAGCCAGAAGCCACAATCTTCTCCTTCAGCGCCTCTGTTTGACGCTTTCTATTCAGGTGGGCAGTAAAATCAATAACTCTACCAGGCATGTTCAATCCCCCTCACGAAACTACAAGCCAGCAGATCAACAAAGAACCTTTGCTGGCTTTCTGTTAAGGGCTTGAATCCATCAAACTTACCGCTTTTATGACATAGTTCATCAAAGCGGCCCATAGTGTCCTGATATACGATACGGCGGTTAGCAATTTCGAATCGTTGGGCCAGCCACTCAACCGTGTAGTCGGCGGCGTTCGTCACCGATGCACGATCAGGATCATTTTTATCCCTGATAAGGATGAAGGTGTCCGTTTCACAAAGGACAGTGAATGAAGAGGTTATTCTATATTGGCTAATACCCACCTCTCCCCCTAGGTGAATTTCCATAAACACTTTAATGGCCCTAAAATCCCACGAGCCGTAGTAAGTTCTTGCCGCAAAAAGGTGGCAACGTTTCTCCATTTGAGAAAACTCTTCGAGGCGTGGTTGAGGATCAAATATTTGACCGATGTCATTGGACTGTTCAAGAGTAACTAGCCCCAGCTTTACTGCTTGGAATAGTACTTGAAACATCTCTTCAGACACCTCTGGTGATTAACCAAACATTATGAGATCTGGCGCTCCAATATTTTTCATCCCGACGGTATAGCTGTAGTCATTCTCGTGCATAACATACAGCCCGCTATTCAGCAAAGCATGGTGGATCACCTGGTTATAGCCCTGGATACCATTTACAAAAATACTCAGTTCCATATTACCTTCAGATTGGGACGACAGGGCTTGCGTTAAAGTAGCTAGGATTGGCAACTTCATCTCTGGCAATCACAGACTGCGCATATTGCTTGATCAGCTCAACATCCAAGATTGCTTCCTGGCTGACTAGGCTGAAAGGAAGGAGCGTGCATTCATTTGTGTGACGATTTCTATAAAGCAAGATAATGAAGTGCCGGTGGCCTGTTTTCTCCTTGGCGCACAGTGTTTGATAGCTGGCTGTATTAAGCATATAGATGCACATCAGTATTCCCAGCTCCTCGATCCGTTTCCGAATTTGAGCACCTGTGGCCATGACATAGCGCTTGAACTGCTGGTCAACTGCGCCGCAAACAGCCTCTATCGGCTCCTTTATCAGCTTGAGCCTGGATATGTCCTGTTCAGTAAACTCAGCTAATGCGACTTCTCCTGTATCGAAGGGATCGTATATGTAAGCATTTACCACAAGGTCCGAGTTCAAATGAAAGCCCTCTAAGCACCAAGACTTATTGCTCAGCATCTTTTTGAGTTTCTTCTTTGCCCGGTACGTCTGAATATCATCCATAGCAATCTCCCGTTGCTGGTTTCCTTTATCCAAACTACGCTAGGCCATTAAACTAGCAACCTTCTGAGGGCTTCTCTTATTTGTCCACCTTCGACTCTCGATCAATTAACATTTTAATCTCTTTTCCTAGACGCTCTTTTTCAAGCTCCAGAGCAACATTCCTTTCCTGCTCCTTATGGAGCGCATCCTTTAATGTCCCCACAGATGATTTCAGGGAGTCCAAAACAACAAGCTGCCCCTCAAATCTGGCTAATTTTGTTTCATTCGCCTGTATAGTTTTCTGGGCGGTTTCGAGCGCAATCTGGCTTTCCTCCAGTGATTCCTCATAAGTTGCCGTCTGATCCCCCAATTCGGTAATCTGGTTCCTGAGCGTTGAAACTAACCTAAGCTGCTCGTCATGGTGATGCTGAAGGGATTGAAGCTGATTCTCCAGGAAAACAATGTCTTTGTTCCGTATCTTCAACTCCTCAGCTCTCTCATCATGCTCTTTTTGTAAGCCTGCAATCTGATCCTTTAGTTCAGCGAACTTACCTATCAAAGTCTCTTCACGTTCTTCTGCGTGAGCCAGTTGCTCATTTTGAACCGCAGTCGTGCGCTGCGTTTCCGCCAAAGACTGCTCCAAAGCTGCCTGCTTGTCTCGCTGCCGACTTATTTCACTATTCTGATTTCTAGCAGCAGCCTCTAGCTCCCTAACTCTGTCACGTAAGGTAGCTTCAGTCGCTTTCCGACTTTCTTCTTCTTCATCTAACTTCCGCTGCCGCTCATTGAGGGTGGCCTTGTGCCCCTCTAACTGCGCCTCTGCATCCTGCCGAGCCCAGTCCATCAGCTTCTTCAGATGGTCAATCACGAAGTCAGGCAGATCCGCTGGCAACCACTCGGCCAGCGTCAATTCCCGAGCTATCTCATTTTGAAGGGAAGGCCAATATTTATTCACTGTACCTTTACCGGTGCCGGTTCCTTCATCAGAACGTGGTAAAAGCGCCTCTACCACCTTGTCCTGAGTGGGCATCTTGCGGTGGTGTTTGAGCAACGCGAGGCCTGCGGCCACCACACGCTCCTCAGGGGAAAGCTCCAGGATGGCTTCAGATATCTTAAATACAGACATCGACCCGATCTCCAGCAAGTCGTTAAACATGGTCGTATTGTGACAATCAAAGACTATATGGTCTAGGGTCTAGACTAAATAACATCGGTGATGACTATAATTTAATATATATGCTAATATATTAAATTATATATAATTTAGCATGCGGCGGCATTCACCCAGCTGTGGGTAAGTTAAAACGACCCGCAATTCAACGAAATTGCTGGCTTTTCGGACGTTTATTCAGTGGAAATACAAGACTCGGATTCAAACTGGCCCTTGAAAGTGGTTCAGCACCAGATCATGGCAATTGAGGAAAATAAGGCCAATCCAGCCCTATCGCGCCTTGACACCGATCGCCTATTAATTGATGCCAGTAATGACCGAGAAGCTATTGCCCTTTACCTGTTGATCCGCTGCCAAAAGCCAACCACGCTAAACGCCGTACAGCGCGACCTCAGGAAATTTGCTGTCTTTATGCACCTGGAAAACTTGCGATCATTACGGGAAGTCAAAGTGGAACACTGTCAGACTTTTCAGTCTTGGCTCATGGCCCCTGCAGCCGAGCTGTGCTCTGGAAAGAAATGTCGGCCACCAGGGTTAACGTTGCTGAGAGCTGGTCGAAGGGTGCCGAACCCAGAGTGGAAACCATTTAGGGCTCCATTGAGTCCCGTATCCACTAATCAAACGGTAGATAAAATCAAAGCACTCTTCACATGGCTTGTTAACGCAGGGTACCTATCTGGAAATCCCTGGACATTGATTAAGCCAGTAACTAAGGCCAAAACCTCGACCAAGGATGAAACCGAAGATGGTGATCCTAGGGAACTGCCTTTGAAATGCATCCAGGCCATATTACATTTTCTGGATAATGGCGAAGAATTTAGCTGTGTGGAGACCCGTCGTTTTGCGCAATGGCGCTGGCTCTTCCACTTCTATCTCTATACCGCAGCGAGACTATCGAGTGGAACAACGGCATCTCTGGATGATATTTACCGCAACCGGAAAGGCCACAATCAACTGACATTAACTGTTAAAGGGACTGGCATCCGCAGAAAAGATGTTCCCTGGATACCAGAACTGGAAGCGGAGTATCTGCGGTACCGTAGCGCCCTCGGGCTGCCGGTAATTGTGATAAAAAAGGCTAATCGGAGACGCCAGGTAATTGACAAGCTCCCAGAAGATCAAGGGCCCCGCCACCTCTTACTCCCTCTCAAGGTAGACGCCAGCACAAAGACCTCAAAACCATTAAGCTACCACTCTGTACATGGCCATATAGTTGATCTACTACGGAAAGTGCGAGAATGGGCTATAGAGTGTCCGGATATTAAGCTTGAAAGCTGGGAGTTGGCTATTTTGGAGGATGCTACCAGCCATTGGATTCGACATGGCACAGCCACCCTACTCGGCATCCACGCAAAAGCACAACTCGGCCACAGCAGTACAAAACAAACAGAAGCTTACCAGGCGATAGAAGCCGAACAACATAGACATCGACTTCGACACTTAATGAACCCTGATGAGCCGCCTTATCAAGGCCTCCTGTATGAGGATCTGGAGACAAGGTTGAAATGGTTATCGAGATTAATGTCGAGCATCGACAAGGAAAACCCAGATGCGTTAGACACAGTCTGGGCAGAATTTATTAGTAAATAATTAACTAGCAGTAATCAAATTGAAATACCACGCTCGGAGAAGAATTCCATGGCATTATTAAGTGGGTCAAATGGGGGCTATACCTTCCCTATCTAGTTGCACCTGTTATCCGAAATCAGGTTTGTTATATCTATCACAATTAATATTACCTTAATTTATGCTATAGAATATTATCTCTATCAAACCTGAAAATTCCATTATTTTACTGGCTGAACATATTTCAACTAGCCTTTCTTACTCTCTTCCGTTCATTGGTCAGTTGTCTCAATTTTTAATCATCTCTTCTTTGCTAATATTGGCGTGATCCTATAAATATCTGTTCTGAGTCTTAATTTATATGAAGGGCAAGTCAGACTTAAGTAAATGTGTCCGAAAGAACTACAGTGGTTAAGCGCCGTATTATTGTATTTTTCGATGGTACCTGGAACACACCTGATAATGCAGGGCAGGTTACGAACGTAGTCAAATTACTCCGTGCTATACCAAGTATGGACGGCGACATATCCCAGATCACCTTTTACGACAAAGGTGTCGGCACGGGTGGTTTCAGCGATAGGATCATTGGAGGTGTTTCCGGCAAGGGGCTTGATGAAAACGTTATTGATGGATATCGCTTTCTCAGTAACAACTATGTACATGGTGATGAGATCTATATCTTCGGGTTCTCACGGGGTGCGTATACCGCAAGAAGCCTTGCTGGATTCATTGGTTTGATAGGCTTGATTCAACCAATGCATCTTGGTCGCAAGCTTATAGAGGTCATCACTATCATGCGTCAGAATATTAAGAAGGAATACAAACAGGCAGCCATTGGTAGAATCGACCTTCAATCAATTAAGAAAGTCCCTATCGAGTGCGTTGGTGTTTGGGACACTGTCGGTGCCCTCGGTATTCCCGGCGATTTGGGCAGGCATCTCTACTGGAAGCCATATTCATTCTCAGATGTCGAGGTCGGATCGAATATAAAGGTTTCCCTCCATGCTGTTGCAATTGATGAGAAACGCAGCGCATTTGCGCCAACGTTATGGGCATCCCAAAATGGTGCTCCCCCGCTAGATAATCAAATTGTCGAGCAGGTTTGGATGCCTGGGGTCCATTCAAATATCGGTGGGTCCTATCCAGATAGTAGACTTTCTGACATCTCGCTCAGCTGGATGGTAGCTCGTGTTACTAAACATACCAACCTCATTCTCGATGAAAAATGCCTTCCTAACCCAGATAGCTTTGAATCCAACATCGCAGGGACTGGTTACGAGAGTCGATCAACCTTGTATCTGACTTCTAGACTTTATCCCTATCAACGCCTGATTAATCAGACACTACCGGATGGTAGAGGTATCGGTGAGTGATTTCGACGCAAATTCGAGAGCATTGATCGACGCAGCTTGCTGCCTGGGAATCTCAAAACAATATCCGAGATGCTCCACATTTCGGCGCTTGAGCGCTGGAGGCTGCCAGAAGTAAGGCACGATATAGTCGATCAAAACTGCAGTCTGCGGCCATATAGGCCGGTTACACTGGAGGCGGTAATTCGAAAACGCAACTTACCTGTCGTAGATATGTATGGAGAATTAATCCCGCCCGGAAAAGTGCCTTGGCCAAAAATGTGATCAAATCCCAGTCGTGACGAAACTGATATCCAAGTATCTAAATCAATGGTTAGTCAATCAAACTCAAGAATATGATAGATGTTGTGTGTCATGATCGAAAACGTTTCTTCGAAACAATTCGATGTGATCTTTTCTATGTTGTACGTGGGGGCTCGCAAAAAGTAATGCTCGGGCACGACCTGCAGTGATGAAAAGAAAATATGGTAAAACCGACGGGCCTTACGGCCACGTCTACTATAGTCGCAGTTAAGTACAGTTGACTGGGCTTAAGAATTACAAACGATTCTCTGCTGATGCCAATGTCCAATTGGTTAAGTACCCAGCCCCTGATAATCACATTCACAACGGGCACACCCAGCCGGGTCCATAGCTTTATATCGTTTGTAGCTCATTTTAAGGAACCTAATCAGTCTTTTGAAAAGTGCATTATTATGAAACTAACTTTAGGGAGATAGATCTAATCATCGTTCTAATATCGGCAGATGTTACCCCTTTACTCATAATCTTGTTTGCCATAGACAACATTTCACGTTTCACAGCCTCTGGAATATTTGCATCTGCCGTTATCACTATTTTAGTAGCCTCCTTGCATTCGTTTTCGTTATTGCTAAGAAATTGAAGGAATTGCAACCCATCCATGCCCGGCATATGGTAGTCAATTAGTAACAGATCAAATTTAAACTCTTCGACGAGTCTAATTGCGTCGGAAGGGCTGGAACAAAACGTTACTTGTACATCTTTTCTACGAAGAAATTCCGGAGATAGCAGCTCTTCCATTTGGCTGAGATATTGTGCATCGTTATCAATCACCAATACTTTTAAGCCATGCTCTATGATGTTATGAACATACGAAGCACTAAGTCCTAACCCATTTCCAACAGATAGAGGGAGGCTTTTATGTGCCATGCCTTCTTCAGTCTCGATAGCTATCATCTCAGATCTACATTCAGCAGGAATTCGGATACTTACCTTTGTTCCAAAATCTTTTTTGCTCTCTATCTCTATTGTTCCGTCAAGGAAGTCGGCAAATCTATGCATCGTAGCCATGCCGATACCCCATCCATCTCGGGTTCTTTTAATATTATTTTGCAATTGATCAGGTCTAGTGGTTAGAACCTCGATATCCTTTAGGGTAAGCCCAACACCGCTATCATGAACGATTACCAACAGCTCATTATCTTTAACTTCATATGATACCGTCACAAAACCACGATTAGTGTACTTAATAGCATTATCAATGGCATTGGATACTATGATCGAAACCAAATCATAGTCAATGAACACTTGATCGTGCTGCTCTCCTTGGGTGCCGCAATTCCATGATACAGCTTGTTTTGCTTTACACTTTACAGAGAATTGTTTATCGATATCATTGAAAAATTTTCGCACACTAACCCACTCATCACTTCTGGTTAGCGAGTCATTTTCCAAGGCTGATAAGCAAAGGATTGATGTGATGTGCCTATCTAGCGCATCAATGTCCGAAAAGCATTTTTTCAACGTAGACAAAACATCTGAACAACGCTTCTCTGTATTATGATGAATGGCAATGTCGAGAAATGTTTTTATACTAGCAATAGGTGTCCTTAATTCATGAGCGGCTATTTGCAGAATATTGTGTTTTAACTCATACACTTGCTCTTGATGCTCTATATCATTCCAATTCTTCTCCAACTCCTTTGATATGATGTTGAAGGATTCAGAGAATTCGGCAATCTCATATATTATCGAGTCACCTGACAACCTTATGCCTCTTGCACCTTCCGCCAATTTTCTTGCAGACACATTCATATTTCTGAGGTTTTTATTTATTGAACGAAGAACAAAGAAAAATATTCCAGCAGATATGATTCCGAAAAGGATAGAAATGAGTAGCGATTTAATTACCAGGGAATAGATGGACCCTGTACCGAGAACATCTATGTAGCTGATCAACAACGTACCAACCTGACTTCTGTCTGGCGGTTCGCTATCAATTTCTATAGTATCATTTTCAATTGCCGACTTGGTGATTGAAGAGACTGAGTAAATAGGAAGTTCTTTAGAGATAAGGTCGGAGACCTCTAGCCCATCATAGTCATCGTTTTTTATAAGCCATAAGATTTTTTTATTCGTATCAAGGATTGTTATGCTGTAAACAAAACCGTAATCCTTCATGTCGTTTAGGACTGAACTGATAACCTCTTCATTGCCTACTTCAATTGCATAGGCAAGTAAATTAGTAGAATGAAGTTCCGTGGTCTTTTTTATATTTTTTATTTCAAGCTCAACATGGCTTTCTAATTGATGATAGATTATGAAAATTATTGGGAAATAAATCACTACAGAGAGAAACACTACTATAGTACTTAGTAATGATTTATATGAAATCCTTTTCTTATTACTCATGTATTTCTCCATACTTCATGAGATGAACCAAAATCTAACTGCAATAGTTCAGCTAACCTTTGGTTAACTGGAACGTTCTCCATTATTGGAGTTGATTTCGCGGTGGACAACTCTCCTGTATAAAAATTAATACTTATCCTTTAGTGGCACCCAGCAATGCAATCATTATTATCTTTTGGCTACATGTGGGGGAGCCAGTTGCTTACGATGTGAGCGGCTAAGACACAACCAACCCTACACCCGACATAACTTAAGTATGTAGGCAATGGCTTGAAACTTCTTCTTGCAGAGTGAGTAAAGCATCACGTTTAGAGAATGTTGATCATAAATTATACTGGGTAGTATAACAATGAATCATAGATCTTGTGTTCAGCTACATAGTTATCGATGACCCGCGTAGACTTCCCTCCTCCTTTTAGAGCCCCCTGGACCAAGAAAAACCGGTTTATTCTACCTACGACTTTTGATTTGAAAGGTATTTTTTCTCACTATCAAATAACACACAAATTCAAGGCGGTTTCTCTGGATAGAGTTCTTCCACCAAATGGGCGTTTATAAAAGGGTTTATATCGTTGGATATAGATTATCGCTGAGGTCTTATTTTAATCAAGTCTTGGTAAGATGGTAGTCAACACATTGGCGGAACCAAAACGATCGTCAAAATTAACTGTTTGCTTTGGTTGTGTTCAATAGTGACGATTAATCCTTGGGCCTCCAGACCATCCAACAAGCCACAATAGAGAAATACTACACTCGTACTAGATAGTGTAGTCCGAGCACTTTCCGGAGAGATACTTAGGGTTAAATCAGTGTTGTCGACAACGACTACTTAGATATGTACTTTAAAAGTGCCTATGAAGTGACTGGAGGAAATTATCAGGCTATTCAGTGGCAATCTTTGTATAGCCTGATGGATATCACTTTGTCTGTTTTTTCAAAAGCGATGACAGCTCGGCTTTAATAACAATGCGTAAATATTCTGACGGGCATTCAGTTTTAAATGGGTCAGAAAAATCTTGTGCAAACTGTACCGCCTTATCCTTCAACATTACTAACTCCTTACTAGATAAGGTACGGAACAATTCTCCAGTTTCTTCTGTTACAAGAGACATTACTACAAACTGAAGTTTTTCATTATGGTCCGTTGCTTCTTGTTGCAGCTCATTAATTGAAGGGACGGGATCACCAAACTCATTGACAAACGGATAAAATCCTCCGACCTTCCACCAAGTCTTTATATGAGAAACGTCGTGATGAAATGTATAGTCATATTGAAGCGCCTGAATGGCAGCATCTATCTTCCTCATTGGAGGAGAGTGCTCTTGGAACCAGGATCTTACCGTCGTATATTTTAGATCACCAAAAATGTTAGGCGCTTTATCAGTGAGATAACTTTGAAACTCAGCCATCCTACCCCGGCCTTGCCTGAACCCAATTTGATCCAGTATGTGGTTGAGTCGATTACCTGCCAATCCAAAGGCATCGTGTTCAGTGTTTCGTTTTGTACTCATCGTTCGCGCGATCACCTTCTGGAGGCGGGTGTCCTCTATTGCAGCATTTACTGCCAGAAATAGGCGATCAGGCGTCGGAAATCCTATTTACGGCACAATATATTGTAGTTGTAGCCTCTATGGTGAGTAAAAGTGCATTAATAATTGTTGCACCTAATATAGCCATTTTGACACCTTACGTCCATGATGGACACGAGAAATGGAGCTGTGCAAAGGTGGTATACAGGGACTTATGAGGTCACATGTTAATAGTCATGGCCTTGTTAGTGCTGAAGTTTGAAAGTGACGGAAAGTAGTCGCGATTCAGTAGGTATACCCGAAGTTCCGATTGAGAACGATGCCCTTCTACAGTCACCCTGACTATATTTTGACCGCTTGAGCTTCTCTGGTGTATGCCCAGGGATTCCAACTCCTTCTGAAGTAGGGTATAAACTTTTTTGTCCCCTGCCCTCTTTTCATATAGGCGCTTCTTCAATGAATTTTTATCTAAGAATAAATTAAAAATAACAGGTGTTACCAAAGCTACATGACTATCAAGAATATGTACTGGGGCTTTTGATTCGTTAACACGAATCTGTCGACGAGAGATACCTTTTAATAGCCATGTTAAGAAATCATTTTGCTTAATAAGTTCTTTCTGTATTTTTTTTGCGGTGTTTTTTAAATTTTTTGCTTCATGTGAGCTTATCCCAATCTGACCTTTATCTTCAGAGAGTGACTTCTTAAGCACAGGGTCTCGTTCATGATTTCTTTCGGCAGTAGCATTAGCTATATGTTTCTTTGTTTCTCCTTTACCTTGCAAGTTATCAATAGCATTTTGTTTGTCAAGTTTTGATAAAACAGACTCGGGCAGTATCGTTTTTTTTGGCTTGGATTTAAGAGTATTTGTTATTGCCTTATCCGTTGACATATTTAAATATAATTTGGCTGATTTCTCTACAACATTTAAATTCTCAGGTGTCTGAGTGCCTTCAATAATGTTCCCGGACTTATCTACTGGGAGCACTTCACCATCAAATTTTTCTGGGTTACTCGTTGGCCAAATAATTTCATTTTTGAATCGAAGGAATGTAAGTCTTTGCTGCCAATTTTTAGCGAAGTCATTAATCTCAGCTGTCCAAACGCTTTCTCCATGAGGATTTTTAATCAGGAGATCATGATCGTTCAAAACTTCAAATAGACGTACCACATTTTGAGGTATACCTCTATGGCCCTCGTTCAACAGCTGTACCCGTACAGCTTCCATAGTAGCCTTTGAAACCACCCACGTATCACTATCAGTCACCCATACAGCTGCACCCGGTTTGTTTCGCTTTAAGTCTCCATCGGTAATTAACTTTCTTAATGAAACGATAAGCTTTTTATGGAGCGGTATAGCAGTTGAATGATCTGTTTTCTTACCGGTTTCTGCACCAAGGTTTTTCGCAACACTGGCGCTGTCTGCAACTCTTACAATTTCAGCGATAGCCTGTCCGCCGAAGGTAGAGTGTGTCACGGTATTAAACAATTGTGCCAGCAACTCTGTATCTTCAAAGATCCATTGTGCTGCTTTCTTGGTTAGCAACCTCGGTAGTAGGGACATGGCGGCTTTTTCATGAAGAGATTTCGCAATCTTGGAGTTGCTGATTCTTTTTTTGTACCGGTAGCTATATTCGGCTCCTGTTGGAATACTTCCATACCAAGGGTGCCAATGCTGAAATTCTCCGCCCCTTTCCCTGTACACAATCTCAATGTCAGTAACTACCTTGCCAATGTCATGTGTGAGGATCGCAATGAATGCTCCAAACCTCCATCGGTCCGATGATGATGCGATGTGTTCTGGTTCAGAATTAGGTGGTAGTACATAGCCTTGGGCAACTCTTATCCCAGCATGCAATGCCTCTAAAGTGTGATCGATCAAACCACCTTCTTTGGAGTGATGATGGATTTCAGAGGCAGGTACTTCCTGGACAAGTTCGGCGAACCTCTCAATCGCAAAGAGATAGTGGTTATTCCACACATCCTCAGTGATGCTGAATAGACGCTTGATCTTGCGTATCAAGGTGGATCGCTTGGGTGGTTCTAAAAGCTCTTTACCTGACTTTGCCTGAGCATACTTGCTTGGTGCTGTCTCTACGTCCGATTTATTACGCTTTCGTTTGAATAAAGTGATTAACATGCGCATACCTCCTCAACCATAGGATGCCTTAGAGCCCTTAGGCCAAGTAGTCGTAAAGGGTCATTAGAAGCTGACCTAAAAAGGATCGTTCTACACCTTCTGATGGATCAGAATCCTGAGAATCTGATGTTATTAACTTCACACACGGTAAGCAGCAAGATATGGCTCAGGATAAATCTAGATTGACACCATTCACTCTCAAACTGAGTGACGATGATAGACAAACTATGAAACTCATTTGTGCGGTAGATGGTTCCTTCAAGTATCAGTACCAACTGTTCGATGCTGCCGTCCATTGGGCTATCGAGAATCGGGATAATCTTATTGCTATGGCGAATTCAAAAGATGGAGACAACAGGTCCTATTATGTGTGCAAGGCTGTCAGCGAGATTCAGATCCTGGAGGAGCACTGGAATTGCAACACTACAAGAGCTTTGTACACCGCTGTTGTCGCCTATCTCAAAAATCGCGAAGTTGGTGTAAGGGTATAGCAAGGCAAGATTTTTGAGGCTGTTTAGGCCTCTTCTTTTGGTCCCCAAAATGATTTTGCTCAAAGAAAGACCATCCCAAATTCCTTTGACAGTCGATTCTGATTTTATTGTTAAATCATAACCGTAGGTCGGAATTATTATAATAAATACAATGTATTTATTATCTGTATTAAAGAGTAAATAACGGTTTAAAGACGGTATAAAACCGGTAGGGTCTCGGTAGGCTTTCGACCTTTTCTGCTTGTAGCTCTCATTATACGTAGGTTTACATTATTCTCCTCTATGACAAACCTGAGTAATACTCTCTCTTAAACCTTGGTATTACTCTATGTAAAACCTAGGTGGTATTCTCTTTCAAACCTTAGTATAGTTCTATCTTAAACCCTATACCCACGTACTTATACACTTCTACTAACAGAATATTAAGAGCATACCAACATATAATTCACAGAGGTATGCACACCGCATCATGCTTTCGCCATTTCTCTACGCCAAACCTCAATATATATTGCTCATAAATCGTACTCTTTCTTGTGTTCTACGGTAAACCTTGGTACTTCTCTATCTCAAACCTTACTAAGGTTTGGCAGAGAGTTTACTTCAGTTGAACCTTCTGATAGGCCTTTTTGTCATCAATTTCTGGAAAAAT
>NZ_CP174306.1:5295000-5406342 GCF_052467305.1 Microbulbifer maximicatervae (SeqCode) | reverse complement strand
CGACCTCTCCGTGCTTGGCAAGCTCTTTTTTGAAGAAATTTTCTGAGGAAAATCAATCGCTTGGAGTTGCCTCTCGCCACCGTCTCAGGCAGCGAGGGCGCGAACTATACGGATTACTGTGCTTCTGTGCAAGACTTTTTTCAGTAACTGCACAGCCCTCTTATTTTGAGGGGAGTATTGAGGCCGCATCCGACCTCCCGACGATCACTTTCCGTGTTAGTTCGCACTCCCGCTACTCAATATTAGAGTCGGCCAGCAGAATTCCAAAAGAGATATCAATAAAGACTAGTGCTGATCTTTGTAATCCGCCTTTACCTTGTCATCCTCTACCGCATCAGTTTCCGAGCTGCGGTGGAAATGATTCCAAAGCCACATAGCCGGACCCGAAAGCGTGTATAGAACAGCCAGGGTTAAGAGCACACCTGCCGGATCAATCGCTATTAAGCTAAAGACCAATATAACCGCAAGCATCATTACGAAGGGCACGCGACCTTTAAAGTCGAGCCCTTTGAAACTGGAGTAGCGGAAATTCGATACCATCAGGAGACCCGAAACCGCAGTAACCAGTGCCGCCACTATAGCCAAGCCTGGTCCTACTTCAGCATTGTGGCCTGCCCACACCATGCTCGCGACGATCGCAGCAGCTGTTGGGCTCGCTAATCCAATAAAGACCCCTTTATCAACGGTATCTACCTGTGTATTGAAGCGCGCAAGCCTCAATGCCGCACAAGCCGCATATAAAAATGCTATAGCCCAACCAAATTTACCCAGGTTTCCCAGCGCCCAGCTGAAAACGACCAAGGCAGGAGCCAGGCCGAATGAAACCATGTCTGAAAGCGAGTCATATTGAACACCAAAGGCACTTTGGGTATCTGTCAGGCGAGCGACGCGCCCATCCAATCCATCCAGTACCATCGCGACAAAAATCGCTATCGCAGCCGATTCAAAATGCCCACTCATGCCTGCGACAATGGCATAAAAGCCGCTAAACAGTGCGCCTGTTGTCACAAGATTGGGCAGCAGGTAGATACCTCGTGCGCGCACCCTTTTACCACTGGAAGAAACCTCTTCCTCAACATGCTCATCGACAGGCAAACGAATTTCCTCAGTAGCCTCACTACTTGAGTCTATGGGCTGTTTTTCGCCCCCTTGACCGCTCATATACTCTCCATTGATGCATTGTGCAGTCAGCGAGTTTAACGCCAATTTACCACCCGAGCCCAGAGCAAAAAAAAACGGCAGGGTCGCCCCTGCCGCTTTTGCCAACCTTAAGTCAGCTATTACCTTCGGTGCGATCAATAATTTTATTCGCTTTGATCCACGGCATCATGGCACGGAGTTTTGCCCCCACTTGCTCAATCTCGTGTTCGCTGCCAATGCGACGCTCAGCTTTCAGGCGCGGCTGCCCCGCCAGGGACTCGAGCATAAAGTCTTTGGCAAACTTACCGGTTTGAATATCTTTAAGAACCCGTTTCATTTCTGCCTTAGTTTCTTCCGTAACAATACGCGGGCCTGTTACGTAGTCACCATATTCTGCGGTATTGGAGATAGAGTAGCGCATATCGGCAATACCCCCCTGGTACATCAGGTCGACAATCAGCTTCAACTCATGCAGACATTCAAAATACGCCATTTCCGGAGCATAGCCGGCTTCTACCAGAGTCTCAAAACCAGCCGTTACAAGCGCGGAAACACCCCCACACAGAACAGCCTGCTCACCGAAGAGATCTGTTTCAGTCTCTTCGCGGAAATTGGTTTCAATAATACCTGAGCGGCCACCACCATTAGCTGAGGCATAAGACAGCGCCAAGTCTTTTGCTTTACCTGTCGCATCCTGATAAACCGCAATCAAGGTAGGGACACCGCCTCCCTCAAGGTAGGTCGATCGAACGGTATGGCCGGGCCCCTTGGGAGCAACCATAATGACATCGACATCCGCTGGAGGCTCAATCAATTCAAAGTGCACATTAAAACCATGCGCGAAAGCCAGTGCTGCACCAGACTTTAAATTTGGAGCAACTTGCTCTTTGTAAATATTCGCCTGGTATTCATCCGGAGCGAGAATCATAACCACGTCGGCATCTTTCACCGCATCGACAACTTCAGCTACCTTCAAGCCCGCGCCTTCAGCCTTTTTCCAGGAAGCAGACCCCTCGCGCAACCCAACAACAACATTCGCTACACCAGAGTCTTTCAGGTTATTGGCATGGGCATGACCTTGAGATCCATAACCAATAATGGCTACTGTTTTTCCCTGAATTAAAGAAAGGTCACAATCTTTGTCGTAATAAACTTGCATCGCTCAATTCCTGCTTTTTGCTCTATACACTTAATACTTTTTCACCGCGGGCAATCCCAGAAACTCCGGATCGCACCACTTCCATAATTGTGTGCTCCCCCAACGCCTGGAGGAACGCATCGAGTTTTTCGCCAGTTCCTGCCACCTGTACCGTGTACATACTGCTGGTGACATCGACGATCTGCCCGCGAAAAATATCGACACTGCGCTTCACCTCATCGCGCTGGGCACCATTGGCTCGCACTTTCACCAATAGCAGCTCCCGCTCGATATGAGAGCCTTCAGTGAGGTCCACCAATTTCACAACATCAATAAGCTTGTTTAGGTTCTTGGTAATTTGCTCAATCTTGTGATCGTCACCAATCGTCACCAAAGTGAGACGCGATAAAGTCGCATCTTCAGTAGGCGCCACGGTGAGGCTTTCAATGTTGTAGCCACGCTGGGAAAACAAGCCAACAACACGGGACAATGCCCCAGGTTCATTCTCCATCAGAACCGAAATTATTCTACGCATCGCCCTACCCTTTAAGTTCTCTCAGTTTTGCTCAGCCACATGTCACGCATGGAGCCATTTGGTAGCACTTGCATGGGATAGACATGCTCAGATGGGTCGACGTACACGTCGATAAATACAGTGCGATCCTTAATTGCAAAAGCTTCTTGCAACTTGTTGTGTAGGTCTTCACGACGCTCCACTTTCACCCCGACGTGACCGTATGCCTCGGCGAGTTTCACAAAGTCAGGCAGCGATTCCTCGTAAACACTATTGGAAAGCCTTCCTTCATATTGCATCTCCTGCCACTGCTTCACCATCCCAAGAGCCTGGTTGTTAAGGCAGAGGATTTTTACTGGCAGATGATATTGGGTAGCCGTAGAAAGCTCCTGAATACACATCTGGATACTTCCCTCGCCAGTTACGCACACAACCTCTTTATCCGGGTGGGCTATTTTCACTCCCAAGGCTGCCGGTAAGCCGAAACCCATAGTCCCCAACCCACCGGAGTTAATCCAGCGGCGCGGCTTATCAAACAGGTAATATTGCGCAGCAAACATCTGGTGTTGCCCTACATCGGATGTCACAAAAGCATCACCCTCAGTAATGTCATATACCGCCTTGATCACATCCTGCGGCATTATCAGAGCACCATTAGTCTGATAACGAGGAGCCGTGTAGAGTCCGTGACGCTCACGCCAATCATCAATTTGGCGCCACCAGTCAACTATCGCGGAATGATCCGGCTGCTCATCACTGGCTTTCAACGCTTCGAGCATCTCTCGAAGGACAGCCTGGACCGTGCCAACAATCGGGATATCGGCAACAATCGTTTTAGAGATCGAAGCCGGATCTACGTCGATATGAATAATTTTGGCACCCGGGCAGAATTTGCCTGGAGTATTAGTCACCCGGTCATCAAAGCGTGCACCTACAGCCAGGATAACGTCGGCGTGATGCATGGCTGTATTTGCCTCGAAAGTGCCGTGCATACCGAGCATTCCCAAGAAACGTCTATCACTTCCAGGAAATGCTCCGAGCCCCATCAAGGTATTAGTCACCGGATAGTTCAACTTTCTAGCCAGCTCAGTAAGAAGCTCGGCGCCGCCACCCTGCACCACTCCCCCGCCGGAATAAATCACCGGGCGGCGAGCTGACAGCAACATAGCAATCGCTTTGCGAATCTGGCCGCTATGCCCCTTACCGGCTGGGGTATAGGAGCGCATCCGCAATTTTTCAGGGTAGTGGTAGGGGAATCTCTCCGCCGGGTTGGTTACATCCTTTGGAACATCGATCACTACGGGACCGGGACGGCCAGTATTGGCGATAAAAAATGCCTTTTTGACAATCGTAGGAATATCTTCAGCATTTTTAACCAAAAAGCTGTGCTTCACGATCGGCCGCGAGCAACCGACCATGTCTGTTTCCTGAAACGCATCCTCACCGATCTTATCCCTGGGTACCTGGCCGGATATCACCACCATAGGGATAGAATCCATATAGGCCGTTGCGATGCCAGTAATCGCGTTCGTAGCGCCGGGACCAGACGTCACCAGTACCACGCCCGCCTTACCAGTAGACCGCGCATAGCCATCGGCAGCATGGGTCGCACCCTGCTCGTGGCGCACGAGAATATGCTTAATCGACTTCTGCCGAAAAATAGCATCATAGATATGTAACGCTGAGCCGCCCGGGTATCCAAAAATCAGATCCACCCCTTCATCCTGCAGCGCGCGAACCAACATATCGCCGCCGGAAAGTAATTCCACTTGAGTCTCCTCAATTTTCCTGTTTTATAGGATAGCCATCACCGAAAACGTATAAAACGCCTACTAGCAAGAATGCCAGGCAGCAATTATAGGGGAAAATGGTGACAAATATCAGCCTGTTGCGTGTTTAGCTGCCGATTTTTAGGATGAACTGATCGCGCATAAACACCCAACCCCAAGTAAATCTACATAGGTTCACTACGGGGCTAGCAGGCCTCCAGGGGTGGGGAGGGCCACTCAGTGGAATTTCGATGGAGGGTGTTCCACCAGGGTTAGACTCAAAACCACGGGTTTGCGGTGAAATCTAGTCACTGAGTAAACCCCCGATTTTGCCAATTGAGTCCTAGCTGTCAATAGGTGTCTGCGAAAGTGTTAAGACAGTTACAGGAAAACCCGCCAGTACCGGTACAATAAGGGGACGGAAGGAACATCAACACAAGGGGTAAGCACCATGCGCATCTTACTGGCGCTATTGATTGCAGTAACAGCTACGACCACTCAAGCCGACGGCATCTATAAATGGGTAGATGAGAATGGTGTTGTCCACTTCGGTGAGCAACCTCCAGGAGGCACTCAAGTGGACGTGATCAAAAAGCCCAAGTCAGAGCGCTATAAGAAATGGGAAGCTGAACAAAATGCGATAGCCGCACGTGAAGCACAGAAAAATGCACCTCAAGTGCCTCAACAGTCAAAGGAAGAACAGCTGCCCGACGCTGAGCAACAGAGACAACTGGAGGCCAGAGCTAAAGAAGAGGCAGCAAAACGAGCAGAGCTCTGTGTCGCGTACCAAAAGAACCTTAAGAGCCTGACCACACACGCGAGAGTGCGCGAAAAAGATAAAGATGGAAACTATCGCAGGCTCGGAGAAGATGAGCGGCAAGAACGCATTACCAAAGCCCGCGAGCAAATCAAGAAAAACTGCTAGTCGCCCTTCTAGCGATACCGATCCCTAAGGCTCACGGTAGGGACTATCAGTAAATTGATCCAGGCTATAGCGTTCAGTGTAATAGCCTGGTTCAAAAGCACTATCCCTGGCCATAGGTACCGTCACCCTGGCAATACTCAATTGCTTCACCAGGTAGGGGCCGTCCTGCCCGGCATCGCGAATTAAGAGCCCGTAAAACTCCAGGGGAACCCAGTGCCGCCCCGCCGTTAACTCAAGAGCATTTTGCGTTGTGCCTATCGGGGATTGCTCATCGTTATACAGGGAGCCCTGAAAATAGTAGCGCCCCTCTCTGCTGATATCGACTTCCGCCTCAATTAATAAATTGCCATCGGCGGTAACGGAATCCCGCAACGAGCCCGTATAACTTCCCGTATCCTCAGATAGGGTGAATGCTGCCGCATCTCGAAGACCATCAATATCCGTATCCACAATGACCTTAAAAATGCCCGCCTCCAGCACCTGGCTATTAAAGGAGCCCGCCTCCATCAATACTTCGTAGACTAAGTCTCCATCCGAATCACTGAAAGCCAAGGTACCCACGACTTCTTGGTCTTCGTAAACCAACAGCGCAGTCAAGTCAGCACTGACCCGATCTCCATCACTATCGGCCTGATAGGCAAAAACCCGAATAGTATCCCCACGCAAATAAAACTTTTCATCTGTCCATATAGTCAGAGAATCCCCTTCCTCACTGTGAGTGGTTCTTTCATCCACCGCGAATGTCTGAGTAATCGGGTCTTGCTCAGGAGTTTTAATTGCTCGGTTTTCTGGCGGATAGCGATGAAAGCGGGCTAGATCCGAGAGAAGGGATTCGTGTAACTCAGTCTTGTTGGGCAGGGACTGAATTCCCTTCCATAGTTTTACAGACTGATCCTCTTCCTCTTGCTCCAGTTCCGCCGGCTTAACGTTATCAGGCTTGCGGCTTCGGATAGATTGCTCTTCAGCTTTTGCTTTAGCTACAACAGAGGGCGTCGCCTCTTCACTACCAGCCAGGGCCCAGTAACCCACCAATCCAGTAACTACGGTCAGTACACCCCAGCCTGCCAGCCGGGCCTTTGAGCGATCTTTGCTTGATGTGGACATCAATACCTCCGAAGCCTTTTATTTTTTTAGTTAATTTGTGCAGGCTGAGATTCTACCCGCGCTGTTCTTTCCTGAGCCACAGTCCAGTCCATCGGGAATAGAATCATAATCAGGGGATAGAATACCACCGTTACGCTGCGCATCATGATCTGTATAGATACTGGCCAAATTGTAAGATCGAGCAGTGCCTTTACTGTCGTTATCACAAGAGAAAATCGCGCTGCCGTAAGCTACGCCAAACAGGGTTTCATATTCTTTGAGATTCGACCACAGGTTGCGCTTGGCAGATCCGGAACAGTTCATTTGCGAAGCCAAATTAATGTAACCGTCATCCTCACCATTCAGCAGCATGGAGGTAGCACTTTCCACACCAGGGAAGCCCGCATAACCCCCAATGGTGTACACCGGCGCACCGAGATTAGTCCCTACATAATTTCTCACAGTGTAAACATCATTAGTCTGCATATAGCGAACCGCCGAACACTCACGCCCAAGAAATAGTGCATTGACCAAATCGTCATACCAGCTTCCATTACATATCCGATCAACGCCTTCAGTACCGGTAATTGCACCTCCTGTGGTGAATATTGCAGCAACACCGCTGATAGCCGCATCAAAATCAACGCTCACTGCGTAGCTCTCGTTAAGCCCGGCAACTCGAACTTCTTCTTCAACCGTTTTACAGGATTTACTGCCATACCAAGTCGTGGAACATTTTTTTACTTCTTGAATTTCTGTATTGCTATCGAACTGGTTGTAGGCGCGATTGTAGTATGGGGATCCTTCAACAGCGTTACCCGCGATATACACCATTTGAGCGGCACCCTGGCTGTGGGAAATAATCCAGAAAGTGTCCTCTGCTGAGCACTGGTTTTCGTGTTCAAACCGATCTCCCTGGCCAGAGCGGATCTCTATAATTTGACGAGCAATTTCACCCGCAGTCTCATCATGCCAGTAGGGAAATTCACCTTCATCAGTTGAGTTATAACCGACAACGCCGTAATTGCCGCCATCAACTAACAATTGCTCAATAAAATCACTGCTAGAATATTCGTCGAAAACCGCCTCACTCCAATAGTCCAGTGCTGGCTGCACTAAACTCCCATCATTACTTTCACTTGTAGTGTGTCCTTCGACTCCGTGTCCATGAACCAGGATATAGCAGTTTTCCGCTACCGCTGATGAAGCTCCAATTATCGCCGAGAAAAAAATAGACAGGCTTGTACCCAGCCTTTTAGACAGTGCCATTGTTATTTTCCTTTATTGTTTTAGTAAGTGGTAACTCTCGTGACTGAAGAGTTTTAAAAAATCTGAATAACGCAATGTACAGCAGACGACTAAAACTTATCCTTAACGCTCTATTTCGGAATAGGATTAAAGGCGCCAGAGGGGGGTCGAATCCGCCACGCGAAGCGACCAATTCGTCATATTCCTCAATTTATACTCGTGCTTTGAGGCGCCTTTGCTATGATGCCGGCAACGCCACCCGGACGGCAGTAAGTCATGAGAGACCAAAATAAAAATATGTCCGGCCATGCCGGCGTGCCCAAGATATTTGCGCCTTACTTTGTGGTTGCAGCCGCCAGGCTCGGCATCCCCACCGAGACGCTAATTGAACGATTGCCATTCTCATTTAGCTGGAATCCAGGAGAGAGTGAATGGCTCAATTACAGTGAATTCAATGCTCTAATTGAAAGCATACTTGCGCTATCCCCTGTTACCTCACCAGGTCTCAGCTTTAGTCGCTTCCCAATTATGCTTTGGCTTGAAGAAACTATTATCGAAGCTCAGCCCTCCTTGAGACGGCCGAGGGAGATCTTTCGCCCTGCAGAAATTGTACTCTCACAAACTCTGGCCCCCCTCCTGCGGTTCCAGACTTACCAGGAAGCCGATGCGGAAGTACTCACACTCAACTGGCAGCAGGAACTCTTTAGCGCTCCGGTCAATCATTTTATTGCTGAAATGCTGATGAGTCGTGGAGTAGACCTATTGCGCACTCTTAACCCCAGGTTTCCCGAGGTCCGGGGATTAAAGTTACGCAGTGAAAAGCCAGAAGATGACTCTATCCACAAGAGGATTTTCCAGTGCCCGATTGAATTTTCCGCTGATGAAAATGCGATTATCCTGGGATCCCAGATACTGGACTTCCCTATACCCAGTTACCATAAAATCATTCGCAGCCAGAGCAGAAATATTTTAAAGGCAGTTTTGCACAATACTTTGACCAGCTATAACCTGGCAGCCAGTTTGCGAGCCTGGCTCGAAAAGCACTTGCTCAGTGAAGAAATTACTATCAAACAAGCCGCAGCCCACTTCCGCACCAGCGGCCGTACTTTACAGCGCAGACTGAGAGAACAGGGAGTAACATTCCAGCAGCTTAAAGACAGTGTTACGCTATCTCTGACCAAGAAACTCCTTCTCTCAACCAATGATTCCGTAGAAAGTATTGCGGTACAACTTCATTTTGCCGAACGAGCAGTATTTACTCGCTTCTTTAAAAAACATGAGGGAGTCACCCCTTCTGAGTTCCGTCGCAGCAATGTCGACAGAGATATTTTCGAAGCGTAAATAAGTGTAAAGAAACTCAGGAGGCCGCTACAGCCTCCGCCTCAAAATTCCGCCCAAGATACATATACATCGCCGGCACGACAAATAAAGTAAATAACGTTCCAATTGTCATACCGGTCGCCACTACCAAGCCCATTGCAAACCTTGCTCCTCCTCCTGGCCCCGACGCTATTAACAATGGAACCATCGCCAAAACCAGAGATGCGGTAGTCATTAAAATCGGTCGCAAACGGATTGAAGTGGCCTGCTCAATCGCTGATCGCTTATCAAGCCCTGAGAGCTGTAACTTATTGGCAAACTCCACTATCAGAATGCCGTGTTTGGAAATAACCCCAATCAGGGTAACCAGGCCCACTTGTGTGTAAACATTGAGAGTCGTCAATCCTAGACTGACAAAAATCATCGCTCCGCAAACACTCATCGGTACGGTGACCAACATAATCAAGGGATCGCGCCATGATTCAAATTGAGCAGCCAGCACCAAATAAATTACTATCAAGGCAAAGAAAAAGGTAACCACCAAATCTGATCCTTCAGTTTTGAACTGTCTGGACTGCCCCGAGTAGTCCACAGAATACTCGACCGGTAAGATTTCTTTTGCCGCATTATCCAACACCATCAGTGCTTCACCCAACGTAATTCCAGGGCGTGGCACACCCGAAATAGTGACGGCATTTAACTGTTGAAATCGCTTTAGTTGCTGTGGTTCAACAGTTTCCGTGAGCCTTATCAAAGTACTCACAGGAACCAACTTGTCGTTTACCGCCCGAATATAATATTGCTCCAACTGATCAGGGGTTAGGCGGTCAACTCTCTCGACTTGAGGGATAACTTTATAACTGCGATTATCCAGGGAAAAACGGTTAACATAAGCTCCGGATAACATCGCACCTAAGTCACGACTCAAGTCCACCATTTCCACACCCATACTGGCCGCTTTATCACGATCAATTTCTATTACAATTTTTGGCTTATCAATTTTCAGATCAGAATCTAGAAAAATAAACTTTCGACTCTCCAAAGCTCGGGTCATAATATCGCTTGCCACCGATGCCAGATTCTCCATGGGCTCTGTAGAACCGATAACAAATTCAACCGGAAGCTGCCCTCCCGCAGTTGGCAGACTTGGTGGCACCACAACGGCTATTTTTAACCCGGCTATTTGCTGTACATCACTGCTAATCAACTCCTGCATCTTTTCCGTATCGCGGTCTCTCCCTTCCCAAGGAGCCAAAACAAACCCGGCCACCGCATTATTAACACCACTACTGAAGGTGCCCGCCCCATTAAGCAGAAAAAGATTTTCAACCTCAGTAAATCTCTCAGCAATGACATTAAGTTCACCACTGTACTGTTCAACATAATCTAAAGTTGCGTAAGCATCGGCAGTAGAAATTGTAAGAACAAGCCCCCTATCCTCTGTAGGTTCAAGCTCTTGAGGGGACGTCACAAATAAGAAGTAACAACTTATCAATACAATTAAGCCGAAAACCAAAATAACTCGGCGCTCATCAAGAGAAGAATGGAGCGATTTTTCAAATCTCGTCTGAAGTCGATTAAATTGGCGTTCCAGCCAAATTTCAAACCGGGTACCTCCACCATCGCGAGGCTTTAATATTTTCGAGGCCATCATGGGAGATAAAGTAAGAGCGACCACTCCAGACAGTAATACGGCGCCAGCTAGGGAGAATGCAAACTCTATGAATAGGGTCCCGGTTAAACCACCAAGAAAACCAATAGGAATATATACTGCAATTAGCGTTGTAGTCATAGCCACTACAGGCCATGCCAACTCTCGAGCCCCTACGATCGCAGCCTCTTTTGGAGGCAAGCCCTCCTCTATATGTCGATGGACATTTTCCAGAACAATAATGGCATCATCAACAACAATCCCGATTGCCAGAACCATGCTTAGCAATGTGAGCAAGTTGATGGAAAATCCCATTAAAAACATTAAAAAGAATGCACCAACAAGAGAAAGCGGTAGTGCAATTGCTGGAATTAATACGCTTCGAACTGATCCCAGAAACAAATAAATCACCAAAATTACTATAAACACTGCTTCAACAATTGTTTTGACGACCTCTTCAATGGAGTCCTGAATATATTCAGTACTATCGTAAGGAATCTCGCCTAGCATACCCTCTGGCAACTGTGGAAAAATTTTCTGCTCCAACTCCTCGCGTACTTTTTTAATAACATCAAGGGAGTTCGCATCGGGTGCCACCTCAATAGCAATAAAAGTGGCCGATTGTCCGTTAAAAGTCACAGAGCTGTCATAGGATTCAGCTCCTAACTCTATCTCCGCCACTTCACCTAGACGAACCAACTTATCCCCATCGGCTCTAACCACTAGCTTGCGGAAATCCAATTGACGTGCAATATCTGTATCCGCACGTATTTCCAGTGCCACACGGGTTCCCTTTGTTGAACCAACTGCCGACAGAATATTATTATCCCTAAGCGCATCAGAAATATCCGCAGGTGTGACTTCCAATGCCGCCATCTCTGTCGGTTTTAACCAGACTCTCATTGCAAAGGTACTGTCCCCCAAAAGGCGAGCTCGCTGCACACCAGCTATAGTCGCCAATTTAGGTTGAACAACGCGTGTCAGATAATCCGTAATTTGATTATTAGCGAGAATATTTGAGGAAAAAGAAAGGTACATTGCAGCAGTGGTTTCTCCCTGCTGCATTTCCACGCTGGAATCCTCTGATTCATCAGGCAATTCACTGCGCAGCTTATTTACCTTGGCAACGACCTGAGTTAACACTTCATTTGGATCGTAATCAAAACGTACATAAACGTTTATCGTCGAGAGACCTTGCACGCTGGTGGAGACCATGTAATCGATACCATCTGCAGTAGCAATCTCTTGCTCAAGCGGCGTAGTAATAAACCCCTGCACTAGATCTGAGTCGGCACCAACATAAACGGTGGTTACTGTAATAACTGCATTTTCAAGTTCCGGGTACTGCCTGACATTTAATTCCGTTAGCGACCTTAAACCCAATAGAAAAATAAATAGGCTGACTACGCAGGCCAACACTGGTTTTCGAATGAAAATCTCTGTGAAATTCACAACCTATAAATTCCAGGTTTAACTATTTTCCGGTGTGGGGTCCGCGCTTTCTGGGGGTTGATTCTGATTATTGATAACCGCTTTCTCTCCATTGCGAAGTTTGAGTAATCCGCTGCTAGCCACTATATCCCCCACCAAAAGCCCTTGTGTAATTTCAACTAGATCCCCACGCTCCTCACCAGTTTTCACAAACCGTTTAACTGCGATCATATGCTCGCCATCTTTATCGGGCTCCAACACAAAAACCGCCACCCCATAGGGAGCAAAAGCCAATGCGGTTCTGGGAATAACGAGCACTTTTCGCTGTGCACTTATCTTTACGGATACCTGGGCAAACATCCCAGGACGTAAATCGTGTTGGGGATTTTCCAGAGTAGCTTGAATCAGAAAGTTTCTACTCGCACTATCCACTTGGGGGTCAACAGCGGTAATTCTTCCTTCGTAGGTATTTTTAGGGAAAGCATCTGTTGTCAACTGAATAGCAAGCCCAGCCTTAACCAAGGCATATTTTTGTTCAGGGAGGGAAAAATCAACAAAAATAGGATCAAGTTGCTGTAGAGAAACAACAGACTCCCCCGGGCTTACATTCTGCCCAAGATCGATTTTTCGAATTCCCAGTACTCCACTAAAAGGCGCCACGATAACTCGCTGATCCACCCTGGCCCGCTGCACTTCTATATTGGCAACCACCTGGTCCAAAGTACTGCGAGCGCTATCCAAATCTGCTTCGGTTGTTACACCTCGCCCCAGCAGAGTCTTGATCCGCACGTAATTACGACGGGCCAAGCGAAGCTCTGCATCCAACACCTGCAACTGCGCTTTTTCCGGTTCAGCAAAAATTTCCGCCAATAAATCGCCCTTACTAACATGCTGGCCCGACTTGAAGTGAATAGCGCTGATAACCCCCTGAGCTTCGGTAGTAACCTCTACACCATTAACAGCTCGAATGGTGCCTATTCCTTTCAGGTCTTCCTTCCAATATTGAAACTGGGCGGTTGCTGAAGTCACTGTGGCCGCAGGCAGGGCTAAGTTGTCTATGAACTGATTCACCATATGCCTGCCAATTAATTTATAAGCAAAAATTCCGCCGAAGAGCAAAAGGCATCCCAGCAGCATTAGCAACATACGCTTACTGATATCAGGCCCCCGTAAGGTGTCGTCAATAAAAACTATAAACTGATACTTGCAAGGGAAACTATGCGCTACGGAGGGGTACCCCTCTACGTAAATATCCGAACAAACGGATTAGCGCACCTGTGAGTATAGATATGGAGAGAGTGAGGAATCGGCGGGAGTTTAGGGGTGCACTATATGGCACCCCCAAGTGCTTTTTTATCGGAATACGGCTTTATCGCCTTCAACATCCGCACGGATTGTTGCTCCCGGGGAAAACTTACCGGCGAGAACATCTTGCGCCAGCGGGTTTTCCAGCCATACCTGAATAGCACGCTTTAATGGCCGTGCACCATAAACGGGATCGAACCCAACTTCTGCTAATTTATCCAGCAGGCTTTCAGATACCTCTAATTTCAGGTCTCTCTCTGTCAGTCGGCGGCAAAGTTGTTGCAGCTGAATTTCGGCAATAGAGCGTACTTCTGTCTTATCCAGTGGATGGAAGACAACTACTTCGTCAATGCGATTTATGAACTCCGGTCTGAAATGGTTCCCCACCACTTCCATCACCGCACTTTTCATCTGTCGATAACGAATTTCAGCGTCCAGGTCGTCGCCATTTTCTGCGGTGGCGTATTTTTGAATTAAATCTGAGCCAAGGTTTGAAGTCATTACGACGACGGTATTACGGAAGTCCACCGTCCGCCCCTGGCCGTCGGTCAGGCGGCCATCATCAAGGACCTGTAAAAGAATATTGAATACATCGGGGTGCGCTTTCTCCACTTCGTCTAATAGCACAACAGAATAGGGCTTTCTCCGCACCGCTTCAGTCAGGTATCCCCCTTCTTCATAACCTACATATCCGGGGGGTGCGCCAATCAGTCGGGCCACAGAGTGCTTCTCCATAAATTCCGACATATCGATACGCACCATGGCGTCTTCTGTGTCAAACAAGAACTGAGCCAATGCCTTGCATAATTCCGTCTTACCCACACCGGTTGGGCCGAGGAATAAGAATGAGCCATTGGGTCGGTTGGGGTCAGCTAGTCCCGCCCTCGAGCGGCGTACGGCATTAGCAACCGCTTCCACCGCTTCCCCCTGTCCGATGACCCGCTTGTGCAACTCATCTTCCATTCGCAGTAGCTTTTCACGCTCACCTTCAAGCATCTTAGATACAGGAATACCCGTCCAGCGAGATACCACTTCAGCCACCTCTTCATCGGTCACCCGATTGCGCAGCAGGCGGGGTTCTTCAGAAGCTTCAGCGGTAGCAGCACTTTTAAGCTGTTGTTCAAGTTGTGGTATTACACCGTACTGTAATTCAGACATTCTATTGAGATCACCTGCACGCCGTGCAGACTCCATATCGAGCTTGGCCTGCTCGAGCTTTTCCTTGAGGTCGTGGCTGCCGGCAAGCTGTGCCTTCTCCGCCTTCCAAACCTCTTCAAGGTCGGAGTATTCCCTCTCCAGTTGTAGAATCTCTTCTTCCAGTTTCGACAGGCGTTTTTTAGTCGCCTCATCATCCGTATCCTTTTTAACCGCCTCTCGTTCAATCTTTAATTGAATTAAACGGCGCTCCAATTTATCCATGGATTCCGGTTTGGAATCGATCTCCATGCGTATCCGGCTGGCGGCTTCATCAATAAGATCAATCGCTTTATCTGGTAATTGACGGTCAGTGATATAACGCTGCGATAATTTTGTCGCGGCAATAATTGCAGAGTCGGTAATATCAACACCGTGGTGTACTTCGTAGCGTTCTTTTAATCCGCGCAGAATCGCAACCGTATCCTCTTCAGTTGGTTCATCAACCAGCACTTTTTGGAAACGCCGCTCAAGCGCTGCATCTTTTTCAATATATTGCCGATACTCATCCAGAGTGGTTGCACCGACACAATGTAATTCCCCGCGGGCCAAAGCGGGCTTCAGCATATTTCCCGCATCCATGGCCCCCTCAGCTTTACCGGCACCCACCATCGTGTGGATCTCATCGATAAAGAGAATAATGCGACCTTCCTGTTTGGATAATTCGTTGAGTACCGCTTTTAATCGCTCTTCAAATTCTCCACGAAATTTTGCGCCCGCCAACAATGCCCCCAAATCCAGGGAAAGAAGACGTTTGTCCTTTAACCCTTCCGGCACTTCACCATTGACGATACGTTGAGCGAGCCCTTCAACAATGGCAGTTTTACCAACACCCGGCTCACCAATTAGTACAGGGTTATTCTTGGTACGCCGCTGTAAGACTTGAATCGTCCGCCGTATTTCATCATCGCGGCCGATCACCGGGTCAAGCTTGCCGGCCAGAGCCCTCTCGGTCAGGTCGAGAGTATATTTATCCAGCGCCTGGCGCGCTTCTTCCGCATTGGGGTCATCCACTTTTTCGTCGCCACGCACTTTTTGAATTGCCGCCTCTAATTGTTTAATGTCGCCGTTGGCATTTAGGATTTTGGAAATCTCTCCCGCCGCAGAGTCGAAAGCTGCCAGTAATACAGTTTCACTGGAAATAAAACTGTCACCATTTTGTTGGGCTCGCTTGTCCGTGAGATTCATTAAGCGCATTAATTCCTGGGACATCCCCACATCACCCGTGGGGGAAGTCACCCGCGGCAGGCTATCCAACCGCTTGGCAAGGTCATTGCGCAACCCGTTTAGGTTAAATCCCGCCTGTGACAGGAATGCGGGTACGCTTCCGTTGTTCTGGTTAAGCAGTGCCAGAATCAAGTGCTCGGGATAAATCTGGTTGTGGTCGCGCCCTACCGCCAGGGATTGCGCATCAGCAAATGCCGCCTGTAGCGGGTTTGTCATTCGGTCAATTCGCATGAACGAAACCTCTTTTACTCGATTTTTTCAAAAGCGCTGCAATAGTGGCACTAATTTGCCTTATACATTCGCTATGGTACTGACAAGTAAAATAGGGGCGCAGGAAGGGTTTTCAATGATTTAAATCAATAGCGGCATTTATTCTATGCAAAATGGTTTTGCGGCAAATCTATCTCTTATAATTTTTACAGCTCAGTCAACACCCAGCCTTGTAATTGCCCAAGCTGCCCCAATATTATCGATTGGCTTACACAGAAAAAATAAGCCATCTAGAACTTCAATTCAGTCTTTATCCCGCCATATCAAAGTTGCCATACGACCAGTTTCAGACTCTCTGCGGTAGGAAAAAAACTTCTCAGGTTCTGACATTGTGCAGAGCCCCCCGCCATACACCTCGCCAATCCCCAGCTCTGCCAACTCCGCGCGAGCCAGGGCGTAAATATCTGTTAAAAAGTGCAGTGGTTTCTTAGTGTGTGGGCGGAAACAGCTAGCGATTTTTTCTGTGTGTCGACTGCTAATTGCATTTTCAAAGAATGCCTCGAGGACATCGATTCCGGTTTCAAAGGCCTCCGGACCAATCGCTGGACCCAACCAAACCATCAACTTCTCAGGATCACACTTCATCGCCCGTACGGTGTTGCGCAATATACCACCGGCCAATCCGCGCCACCCGGCATGGGCTGCTGCTACGCGGTTACCACTCTTATCGCTTAGCAAAACAGGCAAACAGTCTGCGGTTAGCACGGCACAGACAACACCTCTTTTCATACTAAAGCAGGCATCTGCGGTTCGAACTAAGGCGTCATCACTTGCCTCGACTACTTTGTCGCTATGGATCTGCTCCAGCCACTGCGGTTCTGAGGGCAACTCAAGCTCCTCCCTCAACTGTTGGCGATTGGCAGTAACAGCTGACTCCTTGTCCCCCACGTGAGCAGCCAGATTAAAGGAGGAGAAATGGCCACAACTTTGGCCCCCAGTGCGTAGCGTCGTCGCCGCCCTCACCCCTGCGGGTGCGGGCCAATCGGGTATCAGGTAGTGGTTACTTGGCATTGAGATATCTTGCTTTGCGAAATTGTCCTTTCGAGAACCGGCGATAGGTGCCCAGGCGAATTTATAACCGGTACTTCAGGGCTCATCAGCGCGCAACTGATCGAGCAGTGCTTGCATGTCAGCAGGCATTGGCGCACACCAATGCATGTCCTGTCCACTGGTGGGATGTACTAGAGCTAGTTCAGCCGCATGCAGAGCCTGCCGAGGGAAGCTCTGGAGAGCTTCAACAAGGTCTGCCGAGGCCTCTGGAGGCAACTTTGGGCGGCCTCCGTAGAGTGGATCTCCCACGAGCGGGTGCCTGATATGGGCCATGTGTACCCGAATCTGATGAGTACGACCGGTTTCCAGCTTGCAGCGTAAGAGCGTGTAAGCGCTGTAACGCTCCTGTACACGATAATGAGTGATCGCCTCTTTGCCGCCAAAGTCCAAAACAGCCATCTTGAGACGATTTTGACGATGCCGACCGATGGGCGCATCAACACGACCCGCAGTGGTGATATATCCTTGGACCAAGGCATCATACTGTCGACTCACCGTTCTCTGCTTTAATTGATCCACGAGATGGGTCTGAGCGGCCAAAGTCTTAGCCACAACCATCAGGCCACTGGTGTCCTTATCCAGCCGGTGAACAATACCGGCTCGGGGTATCAGCTCCTGGGCTGGATTGTGATGAAGCAGGCCATTGAGCAGAGTGCCGTCGGGGTTACCGGCAGCGGGGTGGACTACGAGGCCCGCGGGCTTATTGACCACCATCAGGCAGTCATCTTCGTACATAATATTGAGGTCGAGGTCCTGGGCAGCCCAGCTACCTTGGGGTTCCAGCTCTGCGCGAAGCTGGATAAGCTCGCCGCCAAAGAGCTTTTCCTTGGCCTTAGCTGGGGCTCCGTTTAAGGTGAGCTGGCCGCCTTTGATCCACGATTGGAGGCGCGCGCGCGAAAAATCGGGAATTAATTCGGCTGCGGCCTGGTCTAAGCGTCGACCAGCCATATTGGCAGGAACTTGGATATCTAGTTTTAGGTGTTCAATCATCAATCAATTGCAAATACTTTGGGCAGCTCCGCGACTGTGGTTAAATGTCCGACGCGCCAGGTTAATACTGGTGGGTAGTTTAATAAGGTAGAGTGTAAGAATGATAGAGCGAGGGGCTATGCAGACCTGGAAAATGCTGTGGCTGGCCTTGGTGTCCGCAATATTGGTTGCCTGCGCCAACACAGATGATTCGGAAGTGGGCCTACCCACAGGTTCACGTACAGAGCAGGCATACTACGAGATGGCCCAGCGACAGCTGCGAACCAGCCAGTGGGATCTTGCCATCAGAAACCTGCGAGCCCTGGAAGACAACTTCCCATTCGGCAACTACGCGGAACAGGCTCAGCTTGAGCTGATCTATGCCTACTACCGCAACTATGAAAACGATGCTGCTATCGCCGCTGCAGACCGCTTTATCCGCCTACACCCCCAGCACCGCAATGTCGACTACGCCTACTATATGAAGGGCCTGTCCTCCTTTACTGAGGGCACAGGCCTGTTCGAGCGCTTTATGCCTACCGACTTGACCAGTCGCGACCCAGGATCGGCTCGAGAGTCATTCGCTTATTTCTCCCAGTTAATGGCCCGCTACCCTGAGAGCCGCTACGCTCCAGACGCGCAAAAGCGCATGATCCACTTGCGTAACCTGCTGGCTCGCTATGAAGTTCACGTGGCTAACTACTACTTTAAGCGCGGCGCCTACCTCGCAGCAGCCAATCGCGGCCGCTACATTGTGGAAAACTTCCAGCAAACACCCGCAATCCCCGATGCCCTGGCAGTTATGGTTCAAGGTTATCATTTGATGGAAATGCAAGATCTCGAGGCTAATGCCCTGGATGTACTGCGCAATAACTATCCAAAGCACCCCGCTTTTAACGAAGACGGTACTTTCAACTACGACTTTTACAAAGGTCCGAGCGGCCGCAGTCTGGTGCATAGGGTCACCCTGGGCCTGTTTGAAAAATCTGACCCGCGGGGCTTTGACAGCCGGGAGCTCTATAATCCCGAATACAACCGGGACGAGACTCCCCTGCCTCCAGAGCTTCTGTAACTTATCACTTGAAAATAGAAACGGCGCCGAATGGCGCCGTTTCTATTTTCAGGATGGCTAGTCACCCAGCTTCCAGCCATTGGTGATGGGATAACGACGATCCCTTCCAAATCCGCGTTCAGAAATACGCACCCCGATGGCTGCCTGGCGCCTTTTGTACTCATTGCGTCCCACTAATCTGACCACACGCTCTACATCCTCTCTCTGGAAGCCACGCTGAATGATTTCCTCAGCGCTGTGGTCTTGATCAACATAGAGGTTGAGAATTTGATCCAGGATCTCGTAAGGCGGAAGGCTGTCAGAATCCACTTGGTCTGGGGCCAGCTCAGCACTGGGAGGGCGAGTAATGACCGTTTCAGGAATCACTTCAGAAATTGTGTTGCGGTAACGGGCCAGCTCGAATACCAATACTTTGGGAACATCCTTCAGGGCATTGAATCCGCCTACCATATCCCCGTATAGGGTCGCGTAACCAACGGCCATCTCACTCTTGTTACCGGTGGTCAGGACCATCGCGCCCTTCTTATTGGAGATAGCCATCAAAAGAACACCACGAGAGCGGGCCTGCAGGTTCTCCTCGGTGGTATCCCTCTCACTGCCAGCAAATTCTTCAGCGAGAGCTCCCATAAACGAATCAAAGATGGGCTCGATACTAATTTCCCGATAGTGAACCCCCATTCTTTCCGCCTGATCGGCCGCGTCGCCTTTACTCAGATCTGAGGTATAGCGAAACGGCATCATTACTGCCTCAACACGCTCTTTACCCAGCGCATCGACCGCAACTGCCAATGTCAGAGCAGAGTCGATTCCACCCGACAACCCCAGCACAACGCCATTGAAACCATTCTTATTAACGTAGTCGCGCACCCCGAGTACCAGGGCTTGGTACACAGAAGCCAAATCGCCGCGAGGAGAAGCAATTTCCCCAGGGAGTACCGTCAAATCCTGTCCCTGCAGAGATATGGAAGCTGGCAGCAACTGCTCTGTAAACTCCTCAGCCCTGGCACATACCTCTCCCTCAGCATCAACAACGATTGAGCCGCCGTCAAAAACCAGCTCGTCCTGACCACCGCACCAGTTTACATAGGCAATGGGGACCCCGGCATTCTTTGCCTGCTTGGAAACCAACTCCAGCCTCTGTTGAGCCTTGCCCCGGTGGAAAGGTGATGCATTGATGTTGAGAATCAACTTGGCTCCAGCATCGACTGACTGCTTGATGGGCTCTGGAAACCAAATATCCTCACAAACACTCAGCCCTACAGGAACTCCCTTGATATGCACTACACAGGAAGATTTACCCGGTTTGAAGTAACGCTTTTCATCAAAGACCTGATAGTTAGGCAGCTTCTGTTTGGCATATTCTGCGATTAACTCTCCCTCAACTATTACCCCCGCCATATTGAACATAACGCCATCGAGCAACTTGGGGTAACCCACAACAATGGCACAGGGCAGTTCTGCAGCTTTGAGCTGATCCAATGCCGCATCAATACGAATCTGCATACTGGGTCGTAACAACAGGTCTTCAGGAGAGTAGCCGCACAGGGTCAGCTCCGGAAAAAGTACCAAGTCAGCACCCAGCTCCTGGTGCGCTCGGCGCGCAATTTCTATCACCTGCTTGGTATTCCCTGGAATATCTCCCACCAGGGAATTGATTTGTGCCAGCACTAACTGCAAAGTAGACATCGTTGAACCTCGGACAAGACAGGCCGCTATTGTAACCCCATCGGGATAACAACAGCAGCGGCTCACCACTACAAGAATACCGGGCATCTACAGTGAGCAGTTCCCAGACATCCCCCCAACAACACCATGAGCTTTTACGCATAAGCGCAATTTACCGAGTAGCAATAGCCCTAGTTCTGCTGGGAGTATTCTACTCCGATATAGGTGGAGGCTCGCTTGGCACGTACTTGCCAACACTATTTATATATACAACGTCTTCCTATGCCCTTCTGAATGTGGCGTGGTTACTATTTTTGCGCCAGAAGGCTTACCAGACAAATAGCAGCCAAGTCGGGATCATTTTGGGTTGTGACATTCTGGTTTTCTTGTTGTTGATCGAGGCTAGTGGAGGACTAAACTCTGGCCTCGGTTATTTACTGCTTATCAGTTGTTCAATCGGTGCCATCCTACTTGATAAGCGCCTCAGTGCATTTTTTGCGGCCATTGCTAGCTTGGGTGTTATCGCGCTCCAGCTTTACCATTTACTAACTGAATCGGGTTCTAGCCAGGAGATTGTGTCTGCTGGCGGACTAGGTTTACTACTATTTGTAACCGTAAGTGCCATCCAGTACCTATCGGAACGTATTCGTAAAGCTAATATTCGCGCAGACAAACAAAGCCGCCAGGCTGCACACCTTCAACGCCTGGCTCAAGAAATCATTGAAAGAATGAATACCGGTGTATTAGTTTTAGGCCCTACTTACAAGCCAGAACTGATCAATAAATCAGCAAGAAGATTACTAGAAAACCAAGTCGATGCAGCACATGACTACCATGAAGAGCTGAGACAAAAGGTTAAGGAATGGCGCAGTCATAAGAGTCAAAATAATGTCCTTATCCCCGCAAAAAATGGAGACGAGCTTCATGCAAACTTTTCAGAATTACAGCATGATACTGGCCATAGCACATTAGTTTTTGTGGAGGACAACCGGAAGCTGGCGGAGGCAGCCCAAAAGCTTAAACTCGCCTCCCTGGGCCAACTGACAGCTTCAATTGCTCATGAAATACGCAACCCTTTAGCGGCAATCCAACACGCGGCACAGCTACTATCAGAGTCTCCAGAATTAAAAGAAGAGGACCGCCAATTAACGGACATAATCTGTCGCCAAAGCCAGCGAATTAATGAGATTGTAGAAAATGTGATGCAGCTTTCACGGAAGCGCGCCCGTTCAGCCCAAGAATATGAACTTGGGGCTTGGCTCAAGCAATTCTTAGCAGACTTCAGTGCAGGGAAAGCGGATAACGCCGTCGAATTAGACTCTACAGGGCAAGCACTACCTGTGTATTTTGACTCCGCACAATTGTCACAAGTAGTCACCAATTTAACAGAGAACGCCTTGGAACACTCAAAACTAGCTACAGGAGTGGGCCATGCCTATATTAGTGCTTACTATAATAAGGAGCGCAGGAATACGATTTTAGAGATCAAAGATCTTGGCACAGGTGTACCCGAAGAGCTACTCAATAAAATATTTGAACCATTCTTTACAACAGGAAAAAACGGCAATGGGCTGGGCTTATATATCGCACGCGAGCTATGTGAAGCCAATAACCTTAGCCTTTATCACTGCCGGAGTAGCGACAACAAAAGTTGCTTTAGGATCGAATTTGCCAACTGTGAGGAAATTGCTTGATCTGGCTCAGAGAAATTTTTTGACCTATAAGCCATTATATTAAGAAGATTTCTGACATAATTTCAGCTGATAAACCGCCAAATAATTTCACACAACAAGAAAAGACAAAAAATAATGCGACCTCTGGCACTGGTTGTTGACGACGAACCAGATATTTGTAACTTAATTAGCCTAACACTTAAGCGAATGGATGTGGATTGCCATAGTGCAGGCACACTCGCACAAGCCAAGGAGCTTCTATACAACAATAGCTACCAGTTTTGCCTTACAGATTTGCGCCTTCCCGATGGTGATGGCCTACAACTGGTTGAATATATTCAGCAGGGTATCGAATCGCATCTGCCTATAGCGGTCATCACCGCTCATGGCAATATGGATAGTGCAATTAAAGCACTGAAGCTGGGCGCATTTGACTTTGTCAGTAAACCTGTTGACTTAGAGCGCTTGAGAAACCTTGCTCAACTGGCTCTCCGTTTGAGTCATCACCAAAGCGGTGAGTTAACTCAGAGTGATACAGAGCTGTTGTTGGGTGATGCTGGCAACATGCGAGTTTTAAGGAATCAACTGGCAAAAGTTGCACGCAGTGATGCGCCTATATATATCAGCGGTGAGTCTGGGTCGGGAAAAGAACTGGCAGCTCGGTCTATTCATCAGCAAGGAGCCAGAGCTGATAAGCCTTTTGTCCCTATTAATTGCGGAGCAATTCCAAAAGAGTTAGTAGAAAGTGAATTTTTCGGGCACCGAAAAGGTAGCTTTACTGGCGCTTATAAAGACAAGATCGGCTTACTTCAAAGTGCAGAGGGGGGAACTCTGTTTCTCGATGAAATCGCTGACCTTCCCCTGGATATGCAGGTCAAACTGCTTAGGGCTATACAAGAAAAATCTGTTCGTCCCATAGGCGCAAATCAAGAAATCCCTATTGATATTCGCATTCTCAGCGCGACTCATAAGAATTTGGCTGCTGAAGTGGCAGAAGGGCGCTTTCGTAGCGACCTCTACTATCGAATCAATGTTATAGAGATCTCCATACCACCACTTCGCGAACGTATTGAAGATATTCCTGTTCTTGCACAAGCTATTATGCAAAGAATTGCACGGAAGCCCGGTCTACCCCGACCTAAAATACATCCTCAAGCAATGTTAGCTCTTCAGAAATTTCATTTTCCAGGAAATGTTAGACAACTGGAAAATATTCTCGAGAGAGCTTTCACTTTATGTGAGAAGGGAGAAATTAAAGAGTCAGACCTTAAGCTTGATCAAAATACGTCACCAGCAAAAGAACTCCCTGAGTTTGCCCAACTCCCCGTGACATCAATTCCTTCACAGGGCTTATTTGACTCCTCTCAGCACACAACGATTGATGAATTTTTACAAGAGATCGAAAAAGAAGTTATAGAGAGCGCGTTAAGCAAGACAAAGTGGAATAGAACTGCGGCCGCAGAACGCCTTGGAATCAGTTTTCGCTCACTTCGTTACAGATTGAAAAAGCTAGGACTTGAAACTTAACTTATCCATTTGAGTAGCTCTAAGCTTATCGAGAGCTACTCAAATTCTGTTGGTCTCAATTCACCAGAAACGACTAACGACTTAAAGATCACCAACAATCATCTTTTCTAGCCCCTGTTGCATCCTTAGCACCCGTTTGAGTTAAAGTGAAGCTTGTGCAATCACCATCACCCACCTGATATGATCCCGACTGAGGTGCCGCTGTCAACGTATATGTTGTCGCCGTCAGAACACCTGTAATAGAGTAAAAATTATTCTCCGTTGACAGAGTGTTTCCTTTAGATATATTGCCTGCAATGGAACAGTTAGCATCATCGTAAGCACTAAAAGCCGTAAAGCAGCGCTGTAAACGCTGCGCCACATCATTCAATTCAGTTTTAGCCTCTGCGCGATTACTTTTCCGAACAGACTCCATATAAGAAGGGTAAGCGATTGCCGCGAGTATCCCAATAACCGCTACAGCAATCATTAGCTCTATCAAAGTAAATCCGTAATTTATACTAAACTTATGATTTTTCATAAATGCTATTCTTTTGGTTGCCGCCATGATAATCGAGAATAGGGACTTCCAGTTTCACCAAGTATATTTCCGTACTTGCCTGAAGTATCTGAATAAGGGATAAGCACTTTTTTTCCTGCAATGATAACATCAGAATAACCGGTAGTAGCACTATCCTGTTTCGTGTTGGGCTCTTTCAGAATACCATCATTTGCATATTTGGGGTCACCTAGCCCTCTCACTTCCATAGTCCAGCCTGCCGCACCGTAAGCGCAGGGGTCCTCTGATGGAATTAAAGTCGGGAAAATTAAGTGATCTTGAATTAATAGAGGCTTGCTAATAATTCTCTCGCCTGTTATTCCGCCAGTAGATCCAGAGGCTGTGCCAAAATCTAAATACCATCCTTTTTGAGTGCCCCACCAAGAGGTATCACTATCTTTGTTAATGGTTCTCGAGCCGGCAGACTCTGAGATAGATTTCGCAAACAATTCGGATCTATCGGTAGATGTAATATTATTTTCATTATCAACAATGCCATAGAAGGTATGAATCACCCCCCCCTTACCATCATCAGCTGTCGATAAATAGCTACCCGTACCAAAGTACACCATAATAGCATTTTCCACCTGCCAGTTTGCTCCTAGCGTGGGTGTAGCGGTGATAGGCTGAGGATTGCCATTATAATCCTTTGCAGTAAACAAGGGTTTAACGTCAAATGCAACCTTAAAACTGTTCAAGTCAAACTTCCACATATTACCGAAAAGATCACCAGCATATGCGGCTCTAACCACACCATAAATATCAGGCAATAGCGCGGGACCCGCCAAACCGTTACTGGTTGTGCTGCCGGTCTCTAATACAACTATATCACTGGGATCTGCCAAGTCGACAACAACCAAAGCGGCGGTATCGTCATTAGAGTTGTACCCATTACCAAAAATTAATTTCCAGCCCGCTGGTGTCGGCGCAATTGTCGGTTGCCCAATGATATTGCCAATACTGTCACTATCTGAACTATCCAGTTCAAACATAACTTTTGGAGTCGATGGGTTAGTCACATCAAGAACAAAAAGTCCTTCCGAGCCAGCCCCATAAGTGCCGACTAAAACATTCTTCCATGCGCCATTAAAATAAGCATCGCTTACATACAAGGGGCCATCCACAATATACTCATGGGGGTTAGATTCAGTACCGTAGTCAGTCTTCGTCAGATCAGCCAGCTTTTCATAGGCACCCGATGGAATATATGCAAATTCTTCAATACCAGTGGAAGTATTTAATCCGTGCAACATTCCATCGTTAGCGCTCACATAGAGAATTTCTTTTGAGCGACTTTGTTTAGCCGATAAGTAAGTCTGGTATTCGTCTCCTCCAAGAGCTCCAGGAAGGCGCGAATAATTCATATCTCTATTATCCGCTAATGCTGGACTACTATTAACAACATCACCCAACAGATGTGTACGGCTACGCATTCCAGTGATCGACTTGCCCCACAGCCATTCCAAACGTTCCTTACCAACGGATTCATCATCCACTCCAATTAAGGCCGATTTTTGTGCGGCGGTAAGATTATTCCAAGTAAAGCTAACGGTGTCGGAGCCATCAAAGGTGAGCATCGTTCGACCTGACGTGGGTATTTTCCCTGAAGTAGATGTACTCCACTTAGCAGTATCACTCATGCTTCCATCGGTATCCATTTCAATGGCTTTGACTTCGCCACTCCAATCATTTGAATCAAATAGCGCTTGGAAAACCAACGTATCAGTTCCGAGACGAGTAGAGTTGGCAGCTACCGACGATGCCGATCCAGATCGCCCGCTAATATCACTTAACACCGCTTTCAATTGATTAGCGAAAGTAGTGGAGTCGGCAGCACTATAGAAACCTCCACGGCTATTGAGTGAGGCATGCAATAGATCATCTAATTTATTCGGATCACTGGCGTCTGGGTCCCCCCAAGAAATAGTAGTACCGGTATCAATAGCATTAAACGCCGTTTCCGGGTCGATGTTGCCAGTTACTCCAAGTGCAACCCCAAAAGTCACCATATGTTGCCAGGTTGCCGTATCAATACTGCCTTCAGCTTGACTTACATTATTTGATAGATTGGTATTTAAATCGGTTTTCCAATAATCCATGGCAATATCTGCCAGTGTATTACTATACGAATCGGAGAATGGCGCGCCATAAGTTCCATCCGCATTGCCGTAGTTATCAATCTTACTACTGCCATAATCATTGCCATAACCATCTGTCATTAAAATGGTATAGCTCGATCTACAGGCAACATCAGAGCTAGTGCTATCACTCTCTCCAGGTGTTGAAGACCAAGGCCCCCTGCTATCCATGCGACTGTAGTATTTACCCGCTGCTTCCAGAGCGTTTAATAAAGGGGTCCCTTGTGAAGGAATCGTTGTTCCATACAGCCTCTCAAAGAAATTCTCTCTATCGGTATCCTTAAAAGCGCGCACCCCCTCAAGGATCACATCAGTGCTAACATTATCAATAGTTTTGCTACCAGTATTAAGTGTACCAAAACCTACGCGTAACCCCTCCCCTTGGGCCGAAAAAGCATGTCCGATCCCTGCCCGGGACATCAATACACGAGAGCGATGGTAGCTATACCAGTTAGCAAAATTCTGAATTTCCTCAGCATAGGTACAAGCACTTGAATCTGCGCAGTCCGTTCGCGCACTGCCCCCCGCATAGGTACTTCCATCATTCTTAATTTGGACACGATCATAGCTACTAGAAAAATAAACATCTGATGAAGCTGTCCCTTTATAATTAAAATAGGTGGCGGGATAGAATGTAAGGTCGCCGCTCTCACACAATTCATCGAATGAATTACTCGAATCCTTGGAAGCGGTGCCTTTTATCCAACAATTTGCACTCTGTTTATTATTTACTGTGAGGTTGCGCCAGCCTTTAGAGATATCATAAGGGTTGTGATATGCCTTCTGAGGATTTGCATTTAAAAATGCATTGCCATATTCATCCTCCTCGGCCCAAGGAAGATACAGAACGGCTGGATTATAATAAGATTTGTTATTATATGAGGAGCGGTAATAAGCAGCCCATTTATTATCGCTATCGAATTTCGCTATGGTCTGTCTATCATCGGACCCATTCCAGTAGTCACAACCAGAAGACGAAGAGCTATTATAAGGACAAGGGGTTAATCGCACAGCAGCATTATGACTATCCGCTTCAGTTTGCGGGAAAACATACTCTACTGAATAGGTTTCATACCTATACACATACTTCTTTTTTTTATTATTCCATATCTGTGTCCATACAGAAAAATACTCAGTAATTTCCGAGGGAGTAACTTCAAACTGCATTGATCCAGAATCATCCAAAATAAACATAATATTTGGATCAACCGAAGTACTTAAAAATAGTGGCTGCTGAGCAAGATCGAGAGATGCTGCGCTATGTGTTATCCCTAAGCTTAAAAATGCCGCCATAATTTTAGAGGCGCTTTTAAATTTTCTTATAAGACGAATCATAATCATTATTCCAAGCGCAAATTATTAAGGCGCAGTAGACTGGAGAATTACTATGGTGCTATCGCTACTACCGACGCCGCGACTGGTAATCCGGTAGTATTCGGGTGGCTCAGCGTTAGCTTGGTTAGTGTGATCAATAGGACCACCATCATTGCCACTCCATACCGACCCCTCAATTCTCTCGACTACATAGCGCGGTTGACTGGCAACTCCACTGAGGTTCATGTCATCTATGTCAGGTGAAATCGAGTCGTTTTCCCAGTCAAACTCCAACCAAAACTCAATTGCGGAAGAACCACTCATTTCCTGAAAATATCCCGATCCAGACTCGGGCTCATCTGCAAAAGAAATAGTTTTCCCGGATACGTCAGAAAGTTCGGCCTCGGCAAGCCGCAAAGCGGCTTCCGCTGCTTGGAATGCAAGCTGTCGATCGCGCATATTACCGGCCATTAACTCCTGCATGCCACTTCCGCGAATTGCCGCAAGTCCGATAAAAGTCATCAGCAATAAAATAATCAAGCCGACAAGTAACGTCGCTCCAACTTGATTTTTCGGTTTTTTAATATGATACCTTTTTCTCACTTTTCTATCTCCAATCACGGCATACTGCTACGGATAGATACGGTACTCATGAAGACCTGGCGCAAGCGCTTATCGCCTGGATTTAGATCCTCTTCCCCATTAAAACTGTATAGTTGGGTGTCCTGAAGTACATTATCGTCATCAGAGGAAATCAATAATTCCACCCTAATACTGACCAAGTTTTTCCAGTCGGTAACGGCAATTTCTTTAGCGGGCTTATATACATCTGGAACATAATCTCTATTAGCACTCGTATCCAAGCCATAAGTGATCTGCATTTGTTCAACTCCAGCTAGAAGTTCTTGAGATTCACCATTTACCTCTCGAAACAAGCTTGGGCGACCAGAAGTTCCATTATCGATATAATAATACGTACTGGTTGCCACAAAAACTTGCGCATCATAGGTGAAGTATTTTTTATGATTGCGTTCACTTGCACCAAAGACACCGCTCCCTTTTATATTTCCAGGTGTGAAGCCATCAGCATCTGAGTGATATAGCCCAATCTCCCTCACCGCATTATTAGTTGTACGGTCAAATCCAGTCACTTGGAAAACTTGTGCCTTTGTACAATCGGCAATTATCAAAATATCATTTAAACAGATGCCGCTAAATTTATCCTCACCCACATCACAGCCATTTTCTTCAGTTCCTGTATCATCTACCCAAACCCGATCAGGCCATGATTCTTCAGCTACCTCCACAGGCGTGCCTCTAGCGCTTCTCAGCAATAAAACATCTGAGTCACCAGAATGATTAGGATAATTTGCATTAACCTGGTCGTGATCGATACCCTCTGCGGGCTGCGAAAAATTATAAGGTGTTGTTTCGTTATCATTTAATAAATTTTCAATCTCACCACCACTCGCAATATTCATACAGCCAACATATCCGGCCATACGTATATCTTCACTTATAAATTCAATTGCAAGTCGTCCAGTTTCCTGCACCCTAGCTATAGCCTGTTGGGTTGTAAATGTGACTTTACTCGATAAAAAAAGCTGTACCACTCCAGCCATTAATACCAAGCCAACAGTTATAGACACCATAAGTTCTACAAGAGAAATTCCTCGTTGCTTAAGCATTGAAACTCCAACTAAATTCTTGTCATATATTGAAAGCTACTGGTACCTTCATCATCACCAGTACCAGTGGAATCCTCTTCCCCCCACTGGACAATCACCGTACATACATCGTTTACATCACAACTAATTCCCCCCGTACCCGCCGGGAGGAGATCTGACAACAAGTTTCGCCACTCACTTAAATCAATATCAGCGCGATTTGAACTCGCAGTTGGTGTGGGATCATCAACATCTATCTCATAGTCTGATAAATTTTCACGATTAGCTCTTATGCGCTCAAATACATCTTGAGCCAAAACATTCGCCTGTGAGCGCATATAGGCACTATGGTTATATTGCAGCGCTTTGTTTTGCAGTGCAGCCAAACCAAGCAACGAAGTGGAAAGAATTAATACAGTTACCATCACTTCGATTAGTCCAACTCCACGCTGGAAATTCAGTAATTTCACTTCACTCTCCTTAACAGTCGGTTTTCGATACGGTTATTAAACCAGCGGCTCCAACTGTCATTGTTCTTTCATTAGTGCCAGTACATTTAGAGTTTTTCACCGTTATTGACGTATCAGTAAAGCGTCCCAATGTCCCCATACTTGTGTAGCGGATGAACTTTGTAGCAGCTCCCTGTACAACTTGAATATCGGCGTCCTCATCATTGATCTCCCACACCCTTATTAACTCACTAACTACCGGCGCCAGCGCACTATCAGTAGCAGCGCCATCAGCAAATACTATCCACCCCTGGCTCCAGGTATCAGCCGCTCCACAACTTACTCCACTGGTACTCGCACAGATAGAGACCCTGTCACCACGCCGCACAGCTTCAGTGCGGGCAAAATTAATCGCTCCAGCAAGGTTCTCAGCCAACGCCACTGAGCGGCTGTTGTTGATCATGTCCTTAAAGCTCGGGACTGCAATGCCAACAAGAACAGCCAAAATCACAAGTGTGATCATCATCTCTATTAGCGTAAATCCATATTGTTTCCGGATAAGACTACCCTGATCTAAGTTCCTAAATTGCATCTATTTCAAACGCCTGTACTAATAATTCGGAGTTCACTTTACCGCCAAACACCTAGAAAGAGAAAAAGACCGTGGATATAGTCGGAAAAGTAGCATTTCAATTCGTTATCAAACCAGATCAAACCGACTAGCGGCCATTTCAGCAGATTCAATGGTCATTTAAATGAGACCTGCGTCTAAAAATCCCGGGAGGGAACCATGACTCATCGGGGGTTTACGTTACTTGAGCTACTAATCACTCTTTGTATTTTATCGATACTTCTATTTATCGGTCTGCCAAGCTTTACGCAGATTATTGAAAAAACACAGCTAAAGCTTGCAGGGGAAGAAATAATTAGTGCTATTCAGCTAACAAGAAATACGGCTGTTGTTAAGAATCAGCGCGTCACTATGCGCAACTCTGGAGGCTGGGATCTTGGATGGGAGGTTTTTATCGATACCGACAATGATGGTTTCCGCGGTGAAAGAGACACTCTAGTAATGTCTGGGCCTAAATTAGATAAAGTAAAGGTTCTATCTAATTTTCCCCTTAGAGATTACATTTCCTTTATTGGAACCGGTGAAAGTCGCAAGGCAGGTTCTCTACAAGGCGCATTACAAATGGGAAGCCTCTACGTTTGTTCCCTTGATGGATCAGAGGGCCTGGCCCTTATACTGTTCCATAGCGGTCGCTTGAGAGTCGAGCAGGCAAATCAAAGCCAATGCTCCTAGCACCCAGAAAGGAGGCACGAGAGCTTATTATTTAAGCTCTTTAGGCAGGGAGAAACGTATATTCTCAGCCCTTCCATCCATTTCTTCAGGAAGGCTTGCACCAAGTTGTTGCAGTCGCTCAATCACTCCTTGTACCAGGACTTCCGGTGCTGACGCTCCCGCTGTGATCCCTATGGCCGTCTTATCCTGAAGCCAACTGGCATCGATATCATCTGCACCATCGATCAATTTAGCAGTAGCACCACAGCGTTCAGCGAGTTCACGCAGGCGATTGGAATTAGAGCTATTCGGGCTACCGACAACAAGAACCAGGTCACTCTCCAGAGCTAACTGTTTCACTGCATCCTGGCGGTTCTGGGTTGCGTAACAGATATCATCTTTTCGAGGCCCACGGATTTCAGGGAAGCGCACTCTCAGAGCATCAATGACTCGAGCAGTATCATCCATGGATAATGTTGTCTGAGTGACATAGGCGAGATTACTCTCGTCTTTAACGGTTAACTTACTAACATCCTCTTCGTCTTCAACCAGGTAGATGGCACCACCAGCAGAGTTGTCATACTGCCCCATTGTGCCCTCCACTTCCGGGTGCCCGGCGTGGCCGATTAGTATGCACTCAGCACCGTCGGTGCTGAACTTACTCACTTCAATATGCACCTTGGTAACCAGCGGGCAAGTAGCATCGAACACACGCAGGCCGCGCTCTTCAGCTTCGCGCTGCACAGCTTTTGAAACACCGTGAGCACTGAAGATAACGATAACATCATCGGGCACTTCATCGAGTTCATCGACAAAGACCGCACCGCGCTCTTTCAGGCTCTCCACCACAAACTTATTATGCACCACTTCATGGCGGACATAGATCGGCGCACCAAATACATCCAGGGCGCGATTCACAATATCAATTGCCCGGTCAACACCGGCACAAAAGCCCCGGGGGTTAGCCATTCGGATTTGCATGTCTACTTCAGTACCCTACTTGCTACAAAGAGGGAACCCGACCCTATTGGATCGAATCCACCGCAATAATTTTCACATGGAAATTTAAGGTTTGACCGGCCAATGGATGATTAAAGTCGACGGTAACATCGTCCTCACCAATCTCACTGATTACTCCGGGGAGTTCGCCGCTGCCATTGTCAAAAGAGACTACCAATCCGCGCTCCAGCTCCATATCGGGAGAAAAGGTATCCCGGCGCACCTTTTGCAGGTTTTCCGGGTTGCGCTGACCAAATCCTATCTCCGGCGGTATCTCGATCTCGGCTTCATCCCCCGCTTTTAAACCAAAAAGCGCTTTTTCAAAGCCCGGCAGCAAACTGCCATCGCCAACACTGAAAGAGGCTGGGTCACCTTTGAAGGTTGAATCCACCTCAGTGCCATCGTCCAATTTCAGGCTAAAGTGCAGTGTCACCCGGCAGTGTTCACCGATAACGGCATTACTCATAGTTCGTTAGACTTCCACGTTATTTTTTGCTTTGCCACTTTCTTTTTCTGCAAAAAAAAGTAGCTCAATAACCAGCATTGCAGCGCCGATACTAATTCCCATATCCGCAACATTGAATACCGGGAAGTGCCAGTTGCCGTAATAGACCGAAATAAAATCCCTTACGTAACCCAGCAGCACTCGATCCCAAAGGTTGCCCAAGGCCCCCCCCAGAATTAGCGCCAGGGCACAGGGTTCCCAGCGCTTTGTTGTCGGCAGGCGCCATAGCCAAACACTGACAACAACGCTAAATACAAAGGCAATAATTCCGAAAAACCACCGCTGCCATCCCCCAGCATCAGACAGGAAGCTAAAGGCAGCACCGTAGTTTTCGGCATAAGTAAATTGCAGCAAGCCGGGAATAATTTGCATTGAAGGGCCGTGCATAAACATATCCACGGCCCAGACTTTGCTGGCGATATCGAGGACAACCACCACCAGCGCCAGCCAGTACCAGCGCCATGGATGCCCCCAAACAGGGTTGGAACTAGGCATAGTGCCTCACTTCTCCTTCACCAGAAACGTTTTCCACGCAGCGCTCACAAATGTCTGGATACTCTGCTGATACACCCACATCGGCACGGTAATGCCAACAGCGCGCACACTTGGGGTGATCCACTTTGCTTACGCTGACTTTCAATCCTTCCAGCTCTGTGGACTCTGCACCGGCAGCATCGCTGAGCGGCTGCACAGAAGTGGAGGAGCAAATCAAAACAAAGCGCAACTCGTCTTCGAGCTCCAGAAGCTTTTCGCGCAAGTCATCTTCGGCGAACAGAGTCACCGCTGCTTGCAGGGAGCCGCCAATAGCACCAGCTCCACGCTGCTCTTCAAGCACCTTGTTTACCGCAGTTTTTACTTCGGCCATGGCGGCCCAATAGTCCGCACCTTTAACCGAGTCTGCTGGCAGCTTCGGCAGCGAATACCATTCTTCAATAAAGATGCTGTCCGCTTTGGCACCGGGAATAAACTGCCACAGTTCTTCTGCGGTAAAGCTCAGGATAGGCGCAATCCAGCGAACAAATGCCTGAACAATATGATAGAGGGCAGTTTGCGCAGAGCGGCGTGCAGTACTGTCCTCTTTAGTGGTGTACTGGCGATCTTTGATGATATCCAGGTAGAAGCCACCCATTTCCACGACACAGAAGTTATGTAACTTCTGGTAGATTTGGTGGAACTGGTAGTTATCGTAAGCCACGATAATTTCATCCTGTAGACGCGCAGCCTTATCCAGCGCCCAGCGATCCAGCGCCAGAAGTTCACTCTCCGGCAACAAATCTTTTTCCGGGTCAAACCCAGCCAGGTTGGACAGGAAGAAACGAGCCGTATTGCGCAAGCGACGGTAAGAGTCCGCTGTGCGTTTCAGGATCTCATCGGAAACCGCCATTTCACCACTGAAGTCTGTGGCGGAAACCCAAAGGCGCAATACATCTGCACCCAACTTGTTGATTACATCCAGTGGTGCAACGGTATTGCCGATGGACTTGGACATTTTCCGTCCCTGTGCATCTACCGTGAAACCGTGGGTCAACACTTGCTTATAAGGGGCACAATCGTTGATGGCGATGGAGGTCTTCAGTGAAGACTGGAACCAGCCTCGATGCTGATCAGAGCCCTCAAGGTACAGATCTGCCGGGAAACGCAGGCCGTTGCGGCGCTCCAGTACGGCGTAATGAGTCACACCTGAATCGAACCAGACATCCAGGGTGTCGGTAACCTTTTGATATTGGTCTGCCTCATCTCCCAAGAGCTCCTGCGGGTCCAGGTCAAACCAAACATCCATACCCTCGGCATCGACCTTTTCAGCCACTTTGTCCATCAAAGCGGGAGTGTCCGGGTGGATTTCATGGGTCTCTTTGTGAACAAACAAAGCGATGGGCACGCCCCAGGTGCGCTGGCGGGAAATACACCAATCCGGACTGCCATCGAGCATGGCATCGATACGAGCCTTGCCCCAACCGGGGATCCACTGAACTTCATCCGCTGCCTTCTGTGCATTCTCCAGAAGGTCATTCTGCTGCATGCTCACAAACCACTGCGGAGTTGCGCGGTAAATAAGCGGCGTCTTGGTGCGCCAGCAGTGAGGGTAGCTGTGCTCCATCTTACCCTGGTGCAGAAGTACTCCGCGCTCCTGTAACAGGGCCACGATTTTGTCGTCCACCTTGTAGACGTGCTCACCGGCAAACAGCGGTACCATATCGCGGTACACGCCATTGTCATCGATATAGTTCAGGGTATCGATGCCGTAGCGCTTGCCCACCTGGAAGTCATCGGGACCATGGTCCGGCGCAGTGTGTACACAGCCTGTACCTGCATCAGTGGTGACATGGTCGCCGAGGATCATCGGCAATTGCTTCTCGTAGAAAGGATGGTTTAGCTTCAGGTGCTCCAAGGCAGCACCGCGAATACGGCCTACCACTTCACCTTCGAGCCCCGCCTTCTCCAATACGGCGTCCTTGAGTGCTTCGGCAACGAGCAATCGGCGCTCGGCCGTTTGCACCACAACATATTCCAGCTCAGCATTGACAGAAACCGCTTGGCTGGAAGGAAGCGTCCAGGGGGTTGTGGTCCAGATAACAACGGATAGGGGGCCTTCACCCGCGTGTCCACCTGCCGCATCGGCGATAGCCAGGGATGTCTCTTCCGTCGCCGGATAGCAAACGTAAATGGAGTAGGAGGTTTTATCCTGATACTCCACTTCCGCTTCCGCCAGAGCTGATCCGCCCACAACGCTCCAGTACACGGGCTTGAAACCCCGTGCCAAATGGCCATTTTTGACCACTCGCCCAAGCGCTCGGATGATATCGCCTTCAAATTGGAAATCCATGGTGCGGTAGGGGTTGTCCCACTCACCGAACACCCCCAGGCGAATAAAGTCTTTCTTCTGTCCGTCCACCTGCTTGGCTGCGTATTCGCGGCACTTCTGGCGGAAAGTTTTGTGATCCACCTTTGCGCCCGCCTTGCCAATCTTTTTCTCGACGCGGTGCTCAATCGGCAGGCCGTGGCAGTCCCAGCCAGGCACATAGGGAGCGTCAAAACCGCTCAGGGTTTTCGACTTGATAATAATATCTTTGAGAATCTTGTTGACCGAATGACCTATGTGAATATCCCCGTTGGCGTAGGGGGGGCCGTCGTGCAGGATAAACTGCTCGCGCCCCGCCCGCGCTTCGCGGATTTTTTCGTAGAGCTTGGTTTCCTGCCACTTCTTTAAAATAGCCGGCTCGCGCTGGGGCAGATTGCCGCGCATAGGAAAGTCGGTCTCAGGCAGGTTTAAGGTCACTTTATAATCAGTCATTGGATGTCTACTTCAGCTCTAGTAGAGAATAATTCATCGTCTATACACCGGTTAGTGCCCCTTGGGGTTTTGCACAAACCAGTCTTTAGCATCGTCAATATCCTGAGCGATGCGGGCTTTGAGGATTTCCAGGGAGGCAAACTTCTCTTCATTGCGAAGTTTGTGGCAAAACTCTACCGCTAGTTCTTTCCCGTAGAGGTTGCCATCAAAATCAAACAAGTTGACTTCCAGTAGTGGCCGGGCGCCCTCTCCCTCAACTGTCGGGCGAAACCCCACATTGGCCACACCGTCAATTTCCGGCCGTCCAGCTGCGAGTTCGCTTCCATTCGCGGCTTTGGTGCGAACGGTGTAAACGCCAACCAGCGGGGAGCGGTAGCGGTGCAAACGCACATTGGCTGTGGGAGCACCCAGTTGCCGGCCCAAGGCGCGGCCGGGGGCAACCCGTCCGGTAATACTGTAAGGGCGCCCGAGTAAGGCCTCGGCCAACTCAAATTCGCCCCGCTGCAAGGCTTCGCGGATGCGGGTGCTGCTCACCCGGGCTCCGCGAACCTCAAGCGTAGCCGTGTCTTCCACCGTGAATCCATTTTCGGCTCCGGCGCCCTGGAGAAGTCGATAATCGCCACTGCGATCACAGCCGAAGCGGAAATCGTCTCCCACCACCAAATGGCGGATTCCAAGGCCGTCCACAAGAATACGGCGCACAAAAGCATCGGCACTCAGGTTGCGCAGTTTCTCGTTAAACTGCAGGCACAGCACCCGGTCAGCACCAGCATCAAATAGCGCCAACACCTTCTCTTTAAAGCGCATCAGACGCGCGGGCGCCCTTTCCCCAGAGAAGAACTCATGTGGCTGGGGCTCAAAGATAATCGCCACCGAGGGCAGATCATGTTCCTGCGCGCGTTGCTTGAGCTGCGCAATAATCGCCTGGTGACCGAGGTGTACACCGTCGAACGAGCCGATTGTCGCCACGCTTCCCCGGTGGCGGGGGCGCAGGTTGTGCAACCCGCGAATTAGTTCGCGCTCCTGGGCCAAAGCGATTTTCCCATCCTCATAAAATCGAGCCGCACAGTATAGCGGATTCCCACTGGGCGGCCAGAGGCCATATTTATCCAGATATGCCCACTTAATAAACTAACTTGTGGCGCGGAAGTGGCGGGGGCGCAATCCTGAAACCAGTAAAACGGACAGATAGGTCGCTCCCCCAGCAGCTACGATTAGCCCCATACGCCAGGCGCGGTCATACCAGGCCCATTCACTCCACTGTGACCACAAGTGCAGGGCCCCGAGCAAAATCGCAACCATCGCCAAATTCGCCAGAAGCAACCTTACCAGGTAAGTGCCCCAACCAGCCTCAGGTTTATAGACATCATCTCGACGCAAGCCTTTATAGAGGAGCCAGGCGTTAATAGCGGCCTGACAAGCCGTAGCCAGCGCCAGGCCCATATGGCCGAGTTTGAAGTAGTAGTTAAGCGGTATCACAAACAGCAGGCTCAACACCATTTTGGCCGAGATAGCGATTAAACCAAAGCGCACTGGGGTATAGGTATCCTGGCGGGCAAAATAGCCCGGCGCCAGCACTTTAATCAGCATAAACGCCAACAGCCCCATGGCATAAGCGCGCAGGGACCAGGCGGCCATTTGCATATCGCGCGGCTGCATCTGCCCATACTGAAAAAGGGTTGTCAGGAGCGGCTCAGCCAGTACCACCAAAGCTACAGAAGCGGGCAGGGAAATTAGCGTGACACTGCGCAAAGCCCAGTCGAGGGTATGACGGAACCGGCGAGGGTCTCCGTCAGTGTGCTGCCGCGACAAGCTCGGCAGAATCACCGTTGCCACCGCAACCCCAAACACCCCCAAGGGCAGCTCGGTGAGCCGGTCGGAAAAATAGAGCCAGGAAACACTGCCGCTGGGCAGGAATGAAGCCAGCAGAGTGTCCATCACCAGGCTGATCTGGGTCACTGACACACCAAAAATCGCCGGCGCCATCAGGCGTAAAATTTTACGCACTCCTTTGTGCTGCCAATCCCACTTAGGGCTAGGCAACAAACCTTCACGAGCGAGAAAAGGCAGTTGAAACAGCAGCTGCACCACCCCCGCAACAAAAACGCCCCAAGCAAGCGCCATAATTTGCGGATCAAACCAGCTGGTAGCAACAGTCGCCGCAGCAATCAAAACCAGGTTGAGCATCACCGGGGTTAGCGCCGGAATCGCAAAACGATCGAAAGTATTGAGTATTGCCCCGGTAAATCCCGCCAGGGAAATCAGCATTAAATAGGGAAAGGTGATCTGCAACATATCGGTAGCGAGATCGAACTTCTCACGCTCACTGCCGTCCCACCACCAACCAAAAGCAAAAATACCCGTCACTAGTGGAGCGCAGAGAACACCAAACAGAGTAACCAACAAAAGTACGCCGCCAAGGGCGCCAGCAACCCGGTCATTTAACTCTCGCGCAGCCGCCTTACCGCCCTTTTGGCGGTATTCGGCCAGTACCGGCACAAAGGCCTGGGCAAATGCACCTTCGGCAAATAAGCGGCGGAAAAAGTTGGGAATCTTGAATGCGACAAAAAAGGCATCGGCAGCATCGCCCGCACCGGCAAAGCGGGCCAGTGCCACGTCGCGAACCAGCCCGGCCACTCGCGACAGCATAGTGGCAGCACCGACAACGGAACTGCCCCGCAGCAATCTGGAAGCACCAGATTTTTCGACTGCCTGTTCCTGAGCTGGGGATGACTGCGACAAAACTCGGACTCCTGGCGAAAGTTGAAACTTGTTGGCCGGCAAGTCTACCCCAAAACCTGGGGATATATGGGCTCCTCTACAGAGCTGAGGCCCTGCGACTGCGGGACCGCGAGCCTATACTAAGAGCGAGCTAGTCGCGCCACCCATGGAGCTGGTGGTGCGGGGAGAGAAGGGATGACCATTAGTGCTTTGATTATTGCCCTGGTTCTGGCAATTGTGCGGTACATAGCAGCTGTTGATGGCCCCAGCCCCGTCTGTCCATCCACCCCCTGCTATAACTGCGGTCGCCCAGCCCCTTCCAGCTTCCGAGCTGGGTTTCGGAGCGATCGCCATATTTCGCCACAATTGAGCCGCAGTTGGTCATAGCTGCGCCACGCCAGCGCCTCCTTGGAGCTTTTTAATAACACTCAAACGGGCCGCAACAGAACAGGCCCACACGAGTAAGAAAAGCCGCTAAGGAGCAGAACAATGAAAAAAGTAGTGATGGCCGTCGCCCTGGGTTCTCTGATTGCCACCGGAGCCCACGCTAAGGAACAAAACGAATCCAATTTGACTCCGGCCAAGCAGGCCTCAGTCTTTACCGGCTCTGCAATTGCCGGTGCAGCATTGGGTGGGCCCGTTGGCTTTATCGCCGGAGCACTCGGCGGAGCCTGGCTCGGAGAGCAGATCAAGCAAGCAGACGAGGCAGATATGCTGGCAACACAACTGACAGAGAGCCGTGCAGAGCTCAGCAACCTGGCACAGCAATTGGATGCGGCTCAACTGTCCGCGAACGACGCCAGCCAACTGGCCCTGGATTCACTGCAATTCCAAATGCTGTTTACCACTGGGGAGGACGAGCTTCAGGAGGGCCAAATGCACCAGCTGAGTGCCATGGCTGACTTCCTCAAGCGCCACCCCCACCTGCAAATCCACCTGGAGGGACACGCAGATCCTCGCGGCAGCGACGGCTACAACAATGTACTGTCCGATCAACGCGCACTGAGTGTGGAAGAGGCTTTGGTATCACTGGGAGTTGATGCCTCAAGAATCAGCCGCAGTGCACTCGGCTCCACCTACTCCCAGGCAGCCCGAGGCGATGTAGACGCCTACGCCATGGAGCGCCGCGTCGACATCCGCTTCTCCCTTCCGGAGTCCATGGCGGGAAACTTCTGAGTCAAAGGGGCACGGCGGACAACAAATCCGCATTCCCCTTCGCCTTCAAGCCGCACTACACAAGCGTGAGTGGATCGCAAATCCACTCACGCAACTCCAAGCTGATAGAAACCCTGTTGTATTTGCGGGCGCCTTGCGCCCGCCTTTTTGCCTAACCCCTGCAACTTCGTGCATGATTCTCCGCCAGAAAGGAATTAAGTCGGGATTTGTCATGAGTGCAACCATCGCCATTGTCGAAGATGAACGCGCTATCGCAGAAAACTACCGCGATGCCCTGCGCCGCCACGGTTACCGGGTCGATTTATACAGCGCCAGGATTGAGGCCATGGATGCTTTTCGCCAGCGGCTGCCGGACCTGGCCGTGATCGATGTTGGCCTGGGCAGCGAGGTGGAGGGCGGTTTTGAGCTCTGCCGGGAATTGCGCGCTATGGCGCCGAGCCTGCCAATATTATTTCTCACCGCCAGGGACTCAGAGCTGGATATTATTTCCGGACTGCGCCTGGGGGCTGATGATTACCTCACCAAGGATATCTCCCTACCCCATATGCAGGCGCGAATTAACGCCCTACTGCGCCGCGTTAGCGTGCTGCGAGATCAAAACGATGAAGGCGAGAGCTTAACTCAGGGAAAGCTATGGCTGGATATTTCCAGGCTCCATTGCCACTGGGATGAGCAACCCGTAGACCTGACCGTGACCGAATTCTGGATTGTCCACGCCCTGGCCAAAAGGCCCGGTCACGTTAAATCCCGCAGCCAACTTATGGAAGCGGCCCGCGTAGTGCTGGATGACAACACCATCACCTCTCACGTCAAAAGAATCAGGCGCAAGTTCCAGGCGCTGGATACCGAGTTTAATGCCATAGGAACCGCCTACGGCATGGGGTATCGCTGGCAGCTGTAAACCACCATCGGGCGAACAATTTCAAAAATTTAAGTATGAACCTACGCCGCCAACTCTTGCTCGTCAGCCTTGTCGCACTCACCCTGCCCTGGGCCGGCTGCCAGTACCTCCGCCAGGTGGACGCCGCCCTAGCACAAGGCCAGATCCAGGCAATTGAAGCAACTGCGGCGGCAATTGCCGCGCGCTTGGCCAGCACCCCCCAGCTTATCGCCCCAGATCCTCAGCGCCTTTCGCGCCCACCAGGGGCTCAGCTCTACCTGAATCCCCTATCTCAAGCTCCGAGAGTCGACGGCTATGGCGATGAGTGGCGAGCGCAGCAACTGGAGCCCAGAGCCCTTGAGGACGGGCAGCTGTCCCCTATGGCCCAGGTGACGCTGGGACAACTGGATAAGCAAATCTACCTGCTTCTCACTGTTTCGGACTCAACCCCCGCCTACCGGGACCCCCGCACAGGCCTAATCGCTGGAGGCGACACTGTAGAACTGTTTACCGCTGACCGGCACTACATCCTGCCCGTCGCCAGCCAGGGGGCCGCCAGCGCCTTGTGGCACAACCCTAGAGAGGGCCGCTACGAGCGCGAGCTGCGTTTCAGGGGCCGCTGGACAACTTCTGGTGCGGGTTACCAATTGGAGCTGGCTCTACCACAAGCCCTAACCGGTGGAGCCCTCGCTATCCGTGTTCACGACAGGGCAAACAGCAGTGGCTCCTCACCGACTCGCAGCGCCAGCACACTTCCGGCAGATGGCCACCCAGGACGCTTGGTGAGCCCTCTGCCAGACCTTCAGAGAGAGCTCGACCATTTTGCGCGCCCTGGACTGCGCCTCGCAGTAGTGGACAGCGAGGGGTTTCTTCTTGCCAGCAACGGACAACTACAGCTGGCAGATTCCGAGAGCAATTCGTGGCTGAGAGACTGGGCTTATCGCAAATTGCTTTCCAGAGAGGATTTGCCACAGCTGCCGGAAAATAGCTTGCCTCTTCCGACGCCTGACAGCCGTGGCACCCGGGAGCAATGGTATTCAGGACCGCTGCAATCCCGAATTGGTGCGGTGAGTGTGCCCGTTATCACCCGGGTCGACGAAGTGGTTGAGCGGCCACTTCTGGGGCAAGTCGTCGTCCTGCAATCTGGCGAAGCGATGCAATCAGTCACCGAGGGAGCAGCCCACCGGTTGTGGTTGATCAGCTGCGCCGCGGCCGCTATCGCCCTGCTCTTCCTTTTGGGCTACGCCAGCTGGCTTTCCTGGCGCGTGCGCAAGCTACACCAGGCCGCCCGCAACGCAGTAGATTCCAGCGGCAAACTGCGCGGCAACTTTCCCCATTCAAAGGCAAGCGATGAACTGGGAGACCTAAACCGGGCCTTCGCCAGCCTGCTCGCAGAACTGGACCAATATCACCAGTACCTGCGCACTCTCGCCAGTAAGTTGTCACACGAGCTACGCACACCGCTGGCAGTGGTTCGCTCATCCCTGGATAACCTCGCCGCCGGAGAACTCGACGACCACAGCCGCCGCTATGCAGGGCGGGCTATGGATGGCAGTGCAAGGCTGTCGGGGATTCTCAACAGTCTCTCCGCAGCCAGCAATCTTGAAACCAGCATCCACCAAGCGGAGCGGGAGCCTTTCGACCTGGCAGACCTGCTTGAAGTCATGACGCAGTGCTATGGCGATGCTCACAGCGAACACCAATTTACTCTAAACAAACCCACTGGGGAGCTAGCCTGCCACGGCGCACCGGAGTTATTGGCTCAACTGCTGGACAAGCTGGTGGATAACGCATGTAGCTTCGCTCCCGAAGGCAGTGAAATTTGCCTGTCAGTGGCAACAAACAGAGATATGTACCTGATCACAGTGGGCAATGACGGCCCTCTGCTCCCGGAAGGTTACGCTCACAAGCTGTTCGACTCTCTCGTTTCTGTGCGCAACCAGGGCGATAATGCCGGCCACCTGGGGCTGGGACTGCATATCGCAAAACTGATCGCAGACTTCCACGGTGGCTCCTTAAAAGCCCGAAACCGCAGCGACGGCAGCGGTGTAGAGTTCAGCCTGGAGTTGCCGACCGGGTAACCGCCGTTGTGGATTGACAACATATCTGCACCGAGACGCCCGCTATGGTTGACAAACAACCAACTGTGGGGATAATGTCGCGTCCCGATCGGGCCCCAGGGCCTGTTAGTTACAGATTTATAGATTCCAGACAGGAGCAACCGGTGGCCAACTCACCTCAAGCGAAGAAACGCGCGCGCCAGAACGACAAGCGCCGCATGCACAACGCCAGTCTGCGCTCCATGGTGCGCACCTACATCAAGAAGGTAGTTGCGGCCATCGATGCCGGCGATGCGGAAAAAGCAAAAACTGCGTACGCAGAAGCAGTTCCCGTTATTGACCGTATGGCAGACAAAGGCATTATTCACAAGAATAAAGCCGCTCGTCATAAGAGCCGTCTGAACGCTCAGATCAAAGCTCTGGCCGCCTAATCCCTTAGACAGCAGACACAAAAAAGCCCCGCATTGCGGGGCTTTTTTGTATTCGAAACTTGCCAAGTCAGAGCAGGATCAGGTTATCGCGGTGAATCAATTCATCGTCATCCCGATACCCTAAAAGGTCGGCAAACTTCTCCGATGACTGCCCCAGAATCCGACCGCTCTCACTACTGTCATAATTGACCAGGCCCCGCGCTATCTCGCGACCTTCAGCATTCCTGCAAGACACCAGATCTCCGCGCCTGAAATGCCCTTCAACAGCGGTAACCCCCACCGGCAACAAACTGCTACCACTCCCAGTCATAGCTGCCTCCGCACCGGCATCCACTAACAGGGTTCCGCGCACCTGTAACTGTCCAGCGAGCCAGCGCTTACGCGCCGCCAGGGGATCTGCCTCTGGCAGCAACAGGGTACCCAGCTGCTCGCCGGCACAGACTTTATCTATCACTGCCTCCAAGGCCCCGCCAGCGATCACTGTGCGAGCTCCTGAGCGCGCTGCCAACTGCGCTGCGCGCACCTTGGTGGTCATACCACCACGACCCAGACCGCTGCGGGAATCCCCCGCCATCTCGAGCAGCCTGGGATCAAGCGCAGATGCCTCACTAATTAATTCTGCTTCGGGGTTATCGCGGGGATCTTCAGTAAACAGCCCATCCGCATCGGTCAAAATCAGCAGCGCATCTGCCTCAACCAGATTTGCAACCAGGGCTGCCAGGGTATCGTTATCGCCGAAACGTATTTCGTCAGTCACTACCGTGTCATTTTCATTCACGATAGGCACAGCCCCCAGTGACAGGAGCGTGCGCAAGGTGCTGCGAGCATTCAGGTAGCGAGTGCGATTGGAAAGGTCATCGTGATCCAACAGGATCTGAGCGCTGCGAATATCAAAACGGCTAAAAGCCTGCTCATAGACCTGCACAAGGTGGCTCTGCCCCACAGCAGCGGCCGCCTGTAACTGGTGGATAGACTCGGGCCGGCGACACCAGCCCAACCGGTCCATTCCGGCCGCAACAGCACCGGATGAAACCAGAACAACTTCGATCCCTCGACGGCGCAAATCAGCCATCTGCGCAACCCAAGCAGAAATGGCAGCGGTATTCACACCTCGACCATTATCTGTCAGAAGGGCGCTACCAATTTTTACCACCCACCGCTGGGCCTTGGTCAACGCCTGCCGGGACACTGTTGCGGAGTCCATGCTTCCCCCTCAGGACAAGATAACTATTGAGCGAGCCAGACGAACTCAGCAACTGCTCGCTCCACACAATTTAAGAGCGATACTCAACATCCACATCGTGGTCGTCGTCATCATCCCAATCCTCGTCGTCATCCACCTGCCCCTTGGCAGCTTTGCGCTTGGCGCGATGACTCTGTCTCAACTCTTCGATTCGCTCGCGAGCTTCGCGCTGCATTTGGCGCTGCGCTTCCAGCTCCGCCACAGCCAAGTCGGGATCTCGCTCCTCAACTTCCTGGCGCTCTTCCAGGTAGTCCATCAAGCGTCCACCGAGGGCATCGGTACCCTCTTTGCGAATAGCTGCCACACGGAACACAGGCCCTTCCCAGCCCAGAGCATCCACTACCGCCTGGCAGCGCTCTTCCAGCTCCGCAGCGGGAACCAAGTCCGTCTTGTTCAATACCAACCAGCGCTCACGCCCGGCCAGGGTAGGGCTAAAGGTGGACAGCTCGTGCTCAATGGCTCGGGCATTCTCCACCGGATCAGAGCCATCAAAGGGAGCCAGGTCAACCAGGTGCAACAAAACACGACAGCGAGTTAAGTGCTTGAGGAAGCGAATCCCCAGGCCCGCCCCTTCGGCTGCACCTTCAATCAGGCCGGGAATATCTGCAATCACAAAGCTGCGATGCTTCTGAACCTGCACCACCCCCAAATTTGGCACCAGGGTAGTAAAGGGGTAGTTGGCCACTTTCGGCTTGGCCGCAGAGACGGCGCGAATAAACGTGGACTTACCCGCATTGGGCAGTCCCAACATGCCTACATCTGCCAGAACTTTTAGCTCGAGCTTGAGACTACGCATCTCTCCCTCAGTGCCGTGTGTGGTCTGACGCGGCGCACGGTTAGTACTGGACTTGAAGCGGGTATTACCCAGGCCATGGAAGCCCCCCTGGGCCACCAGCTGACGCTCACCGGCTTCGGTCATATCGCCGATAGTCTCGCCGGTATCCGCATCAATGATCGTGGTGCCCACCGGCACCTTAAGGACCAGGTCCTCACCCTTGGCGCCAGTACAGTTGCGCCCTCGACCCGGCTGACCACTCTCAGCGGCGTAGCGGGGCTGGTAGCGATAATCCACCAGGGTGTTCAGGGAATCATCAGCTTCCAGGTACACGGAGCCGCCATCGCCGCCGTCACCGCCATCCGGGCCACCCTTCTCAACAAATTTTTCCCGGCGAAAGCTCAGGCAGCCATTGCCGCCCTTACCTGCCTGCACAGAGATGGGCGCCTCATCGACAAACTTCATAATCACTCCACCGCCACAGCGGTTGTCTCATCCGGTGCGCAGATGCGCGCACTATCATCATACCAGCCGACAAGCCGCCTCCTGTGGGCAACTGCCACCCTAACTTCCCGTCGCGGTCTTTTTGCGACTTTTCCAACAAAAAAGCCCCGCAATAGCGGGGCTTTTTATGAAGCTTGGGCTAATGACCGCTTAAGCAGTTTCGATAGAAACGAACTTGCGGTTGTTGGGGCCCTTAACTTCAAACTTCACAACGCCGTCCGCAGTGGCGAACAGGGTGTGGTCTTTGCCCATACCAACGTTAACACCGGCGTGGAACTTGGTGCCACGCTGACGAACGATGATGTTGCCTGCTGCTACAGACTGGCCGCCAAAGCGCTTCACGCCCAGGCGTTTACTCTCGGAATCGCGACCATTTCGCGTACTACCGCCAGCTTTCTTATGTGCCATGAGTCGTTACTCCTCTCTTATGCCTTGATGCCAGTGATTTTAACTTCGGTGTACCACTGACGGTGGCCCTGGCGCTTCATGGAGTGCTTACGACGACGGAACTTGATGATTTTCACCTTCTCGCCGCGGCCGTGGCTTACCACTTCAGCAGTTACTTTAGCGCCATCTACAATAGGAGCGCCAATGCTGATCTTGTCGCCATCGACAATCATGAACACTTTATCAAAATCAATGGATTCGCCAGTTGCTACTTCCAGCTTCTCCAGGCGAAGTACTTCGCCTTCTTCTACACGGTGTTGCTTGCCACCGCTCTCAAAAACAGCGTACATATTTCTATGCTCCGGTAAGGACGACACGAAGCAGCGGGAGGACCAGTAAGTCACTGCTCCGCATTTCGGGAGCTTGCGCCGTGTGTTTAACATCTATTCGCCAAAAGGCCCGCAGACGACCCAATAGCCGCAAAGAGCCCGCAATTGGCGGGGCGCAGATTCTAATCAATTCGCCGGGTTGATACAATAGCGCCCCTTCGCCTTCCGGCCCCCGGGAGGCCCCTGTCTAGTCGTATAAGGAACTCTCACATGCTGCCTTTTCACCGGGTCGCCGCCGAAGACTTTGCTGCGGTTAACCAGCGCATTCTCGATCAACTGCACTCGGACGTTCCCCTGGTGGAAAATATAGGTCACTACCTGGTCGAAGCCGGGGGGAAGCGCCTGCGCCCACTACTGGTACTGCTCTGCGCCAAAGCTTGCGGCTATCAGGGTGAGAACCATATCGATCTCGCCACCATTATCGAGTTTATTCACACTGCTACCCTACTGCACGACGATGTTGTAGACACCTCTGACATGCGCCGCGGCCGCCTTACCGCCAATGCCAAGTGGGGCAATGCCCCCAGCGTACTCGTGGGAGATTTCCTCTATTCCCGCGCCTTCCAGATGATGGTTGCCCTGGAAGACATGAACATCATGGCAATTCTCTCAGAAACCACCAACACCATCGCAGAGGGTGAAGTACAGCAGCTGGTCAACGCCGGTGATCCCGCAGTAAGCGAAGAGAATTACTTCACCGTTATCCACAAAAAGACCGGCGCACTGTTTGAAGCCGCCTGTGAAACTGCGGCCGTATTAGCCAACTGCTCAAGTGAAGAACAAACTGCACTGAAACTCTACGGTCGACACCTGGGACTCGCCTTCCAGCTGGTTGATGACGCTCTCGATTATCGCGGTAATTCGGAAGAACTGGGTAAAAATGTTGGGGATGACCTGGCGGAGGGCAAACCGACCCTGCCCTTGATCTACACCATGGCCAACGGCAGCAAGGACCAGGCACTGCTGGTAAAAACTGCAATTGAACAGCGCAGTGCGGAAAAGCTCAGTGAAATAGTAGAGGCCATTGAAGCCTGCGGTGCTCTGGATTACACCATGGATCGTGCCCGGGCCGCTGTAGAAGACGCCAAAAAGCAATTGGCCTTTATGCCCGAGAGCGAACAAAAAACCGCCCTGCAGCAATTGGCGAGTTTTGCTATAGAGAGAAACGTCTAGAAGTAAATGCTGCTCGGGCTATATCGATAGCACGGGCAGCGCCGCTACCTTAAGCACAATGCGAAACAACGCAGCTCCCCCCTCGAGCAGCTACCAAACCTGACCAGCCTCCAAGCTTTATTCGTATCTATTTCCCGCTACCCCTCCAACATTGGGTACGATTGTTCCTCTTGTTATTTCAAGCGCCAACACCAATTCCTCAGGGGCAAAAATAACGAGAAGAATATAATTGGTATGGAGAGATCAGCACATGAGAAGCTCTACTGCGCTTTATCAGCTTAGAAATTACCCGGAAATGTTCTTAAAAAATAACCTGGTGAGGATTACCGGTACAAAAGATACTGGAGTCATGGATTATCAATTCGGGACCTACACCATGGGCATGGGCGCACCTGGTATCGATAGCCCCAATGAAATTTTTGCTTTCCACCGCCAAGGGGTCTTTATCGAAGATCCGCAAACAATCAAGGTCCACCATATTCGTATGATCGATTGGGATGAAGTCCTTGCCCTAGATCGCCTTGAGCCCTACCAAATGCGCAGCGGTGCCGACATTATGATTACCGGGCAACTCAGTGACTGCTGTTTCTGTATTGGCGGGCGCAATACGAATATGCCGGCCGTTGCTCATGTTCGCCCAAGGAAAAAACAGGGACTCAATGGCAAGGCCACACACAATGAAATTATCAACCGGGGAAAGTTTAGGTTTTTAGGTAACGTCACAAAATCCCTTGGGCGCTCAACTCTAAAGCCCCACCATCACATCTACACAGACTACGCTTATGTTATTGGAGTACGGGTTAAGAACCAGTGGCAAATCTTCGCTCAACACGTAAAGACCCCCAAAGGCCCCATCCAAGCTGTCACCCGACTCTTATAATTTCTTCCATAAAACCAGATAAATAACTTTTAGCACCCCCAAACCAAAAAGCCCCGCAGTTGCGGGGCTTTTTAATAAAAAAAGAGTATTAACCGATAAGCTGAAGCAGCTCCTCTGTTTTCTGCCGCATTAATTCCTCACTTCCCCGGGATTCAACATTCAAGCGAACAACCGGTTCAGTATTTGACATACGCAAATTAAAACGCCACTCGGGGTAAGCGATACTCAACCCATCCACGTGCTCAACGCTGTCAGCTTCAGGTCCATACTTTTCCTCTGCCGCCTTTAACAGTGCTGCAGCATCCTGAACCTTAGAGTTAATCTCTCCCGAACAGGGGAAAGCAGCCATGCGCTCACCAACAAGCTGTGACAGCGATTTACCACTGCGACTTACCAACTCAGCGACTAATAACCATGGAATCATACCGCTATCGCAGTAGGCAAAATCCCGGAAATAATGGTGCGCACTCATTTCACCGCCATAAATGGCATCTTCCTTGCGCATACGCTCTTTAATAAAGGCATGACCAGTTTTACTCTGCACCGGCTCTCCACCCGCAGCGCGGACAATATCCTCGGTATTCCAGAGCAGGCGTGGATCATGAACAACTTTGGCACCGTTGTTTTTTGCCAGGAAAGCTTCTGCCAGCAAGCCAACAACATAGTAACCTTCAATAAAATCACCACTTTCATCGAAGAAAAAGCAGCGATCAAAATCACCATCCCAGGCTATACCAAAATCAGCACCGCTTGCCCGCACTGCCTCGGCAGTAGAATTGCGGTTTTCTGGCAAAATTGGGTTAGGAATACCATTGGGAAAGTTGCCGTCGGGCTCGTGGTGAACTCGCACAAACTCAAACGGCAGGTGTGGAGCCAGCGCATCAACAACCGCCCCCGCACCACCATTACCCGCATTAACCACCAATTTTAATGGTTTCAATGCAGTATTATCGATATACCCCAATAAGTGCTGCACAAAATCAGCGCGGTGTTCAAAGCGCTGCAAAGTGCCTCTTTGCTCAACCGGAGCAAAGTTGTTTTCTTCTGCCAAGCGCTTGATATCCAGTAGACCGGTATCACCACTGATTGGGCTACTGCCTGCACGTACAAACTTCATGCCGTTGTAGTCCATAGGATTGTGACTAGCAGTAACACAAATACCGCCGTCAAAGTCCCCGTGGAAATTGGCAAAGTAGACCTCTTCTGTACCGCACTCGCCGATATGGAAAACATCGGCACCCGCATCTCGCAATCCATTGACCAGCGCATCAGTCAGCTCGCCACTGGTAAGCCGAATATCATGCCCAACAACTACTCGACGAGCATTCAGGAACTGGGCAAAGGCACGCCCCACTCTATATGCAACATCGGTATTAAGTTCATCGGGTACACGGCCGCGAAGGTCATAAGCCTTAAAGCAAGTCAGCTCACTCACTTAGCCTTCTCCTTAGCAGCCTGCTCCGGCAAATAGACATTTTCGTAAACGTGGTTGGTTGCATCGATAAAGCCCTCTACAGAACCACAGTCGTATCGGCGGCCCTTAAAGGCATAGGCCAATACACAGCCCTGTTGAGCCTGCGCCATCAACGCATCGGTAATTTGAACCTCACCATTTTTGCCTGGCGGAGTGTCACGGATAAGGTCAAAGATATCTGGTGTAAGGATATATCGACCAATAATCGCCATATTACTAGGCGCATCTTCAGCTGCGGGCTTCTCGACCATGTCAGTGACTTGATACAATCCAGGCTTAATTTCGTTGCCAGCAATGACACCAAACTTATGGATCTGATCTTTCGGCACTTCTTCCACAGCAACAATACTGCAGCGGAACTGCTTATACAGCTGAACCATTTGCCCTAACACCCCCATATCTTTATTCAGGCACAGGTCATCGGCCAAAACAACGGCAAACGGTTCATCACCAACCAGACGATGCCCTTGCAAAATGGCATCGCCCAAGCCTCTCATTTCACCCTGACGCGTATATGAAAAGCTCGCCCTGTCGATTACTTTGCGCACTGAGTCCAGGTAACTTTCTTTACCGGTACCGGCGATCTGATGCTCTAGTTCAAAGTTGGTATCAAAGTGATCCTCAATTGCACGCTTGCCACGCCCTGTGACGAAACCAACCTCAGTTAAACCTGCTTCTATAGCCTCCTCAACGCCGTACTGCACCAGAGGTTTGTTCACCAACGGCAGCATTTCTTTCGGCATTGCCTTAGTGGCAGGAAGAAAACGAGTGCCGTAACCGGCTACAGGAAATAGGCATTTCTTGAGCATTCTGCTCCCCCAATCAATTTAAAACAGCGCACCCCCGCGCAGAGCCGGCAACTTATCATAGCGTCGCTGTGCAAGCACTTACACTCGATAACGCTAAGCTTGGCCCAATATGTGAATTCTCCGAGGATAAACACCAAAAATATATGAGTAAGATGAGGAATTAACACGCTAAATAGGCAGTATTTGTGAAGACAATTCTCACGCCAGTCACAAAAACCACCTTGACCGACTGGACAAGCGACACAGACCCCTTAGAATGCCCGCTCTTGCAAAAGTGTCCAATCTCAATTGCATAACCACCCACTAACGGGGAAATGATGAGTAATTTTGTACAAAAAAGTGAGTATACCAGAGAGGAGCTCCTGACTTGCTCCCGTGGCGAGATGTTCGGCCCAGGCAACGCCCAGTTGCCGGCTCCCAATATGTTGATGCTCGATCGCATCACCCATATATCCAAGGAAGGTGGTGCTTTCGGCAAGGGAGAGCTGATCGCTGAGCTCGACATTCACCCCGATCTATGGTTCTTCGGCTGCCATTTTCCCGGCGATCCCGTAATGCCCGGCTGCCTCGGCCTGGATGCCATGTGGCAATTATTGGGTTATTTCCTGGCCTGGAAAGGCAACCCCGGCCGCGGTCGCGCACTGGGCTGTGGTGAAGTTAAATTTACTGGCCAGATCCTCCCCACCAGCAAGAAGGTGACTTACCATATTCAGATGAGCCGGATTGTTGAGCGCAGGCTTGTTATGGGTATTGGCGACGGCAGTGTCTCTGTGGATGGAAGAGAAATTTACACAGCAAAGGATCTTCGCGTAGGCTTATTTACCCGTACAGACAATTTTTAAACTCGTTTTAGACTAATACCGGTAGAAACCATCAGTCCTCTGCCGACAAGCTATGCTGGAGATCACTATGCGTCGGGTCGTCATTACCGGAATGGGTATCACTTCCTGTATCGGTACCAACACTAAAGAAGTCACCGAGTCACTGAAAACTGGTCGAAGCGGCATCCGCTTCCAAGAAGAGTATAAGGAGCTCGGCCTGCGCAGCCATGTGGCTGGGCCTGTGGACATCGATTTCAAAGAGCATATCGATCGCAAGCAACTTCGCTTTATGGGCGACGCTGCAGCCTATGCGTACATTGCCATGCGTGAGGCAATCGAGATGTCGGGCCTGCAGGAGGAGCAGATATCTAATCCGCGCACGGGTATCGTGATGGGCTCTGGCGGCACATCCACCCAGCAGATTATTGACGCTGCACATACTCTGAAGGAAAAAGGTGTTCGCCGTGTGGGCGCCTACCGCGTGCCCCAGGTAATGAACAGCACCGTTTCCGCATGCCTAGCCACTCCCTTCAAGATCAAAGGGGTGAACTACAGTATTTCTTCCGCTTGTGCTACTAGTGCCCACTGTATAGGAAACGGAGCTGAGCTTATCCAGATGGGTAAGCAGGATGTAGTGTTTGCTGGCGGTGGTGAGGAACTTGCCTGGAGTTTGACTCACTTGTTTGACGCTATGGGCGCCCTCTCAAGCAAATATAACGATACTCCGACAAAAGCATCACGCCCCTACGATGCCGATCGCGATGGCTTTGTGATCGCCGGTGGTGGTGGCTGTCTGGTGCTCGAAGAAATGGAACACGCCGTGGCTCGCGGTGCGACCATCTATGCGGAGCTGACCGGTTACGGCGCAACTTCCGATGGTTACGATATGGTTGCCCCAAGCGGTGAAGGCGCCACCCGCTGCATGCAGCAGGCTCTGGCCGGTATGGACGGCAAAGGCCTGCAGGGTAGCGTGGACTATATCAACACCCACGGCACCTCTACACCCGTAGGCGATGTCGCCGAATTGAAAGCCATGCGCGAAGTCTTCGGGGATACAGTTCCGGCATTCGCCTCTACCAAATCTCTGACAGGCCACTCTCTGGGAGCTGCAGGGGTTCAGGAGGCCATTTACAGCCTGCTGATGATGCAGAATAACTTTATTGCTGCATCAGCTAATGTAGAGAACCTCGACCCCGCTGCGGAAGGCATGGACCTTGTCCGCCAGCTGCGTGAGACAGAAGTCAAACGGGCTATGTCCAATAGCTTTGGCTTTGGCGGAACTAATGCTTGCCTGATATTCGATAAAATCTAATCGAAATAAAAAGGGCGCCGCGAGGCGCCCTTTTTATTGACTGCACAACAGAAACCAAACTATTCCGGAGTCGCGTGCAAGCGCTCCAACCACAGCTCAACCTGGCGTGTCAGTCCCTGTCTCCAGCTCCGCTGCTGAACACCAAAGACATCCCGCAACTTGCCACATGAAAGTACTATGCTGCGATCCCGCTTCTCAGCCTCATCCCCTAATGAAGTAAATTGCGCAAAGCGCTCTTCATCGTAAAAAGCCTGGGCGCGCTCGACCACCTCCAGGGCAAACTCCATCGCTGTGCAGCTATCAGAACTACCGTAGTGGTAAACACCTCCTGCCTTAGCCCCGCTAGCGAGCTGCTGGGCAACCGCCACTGCGACACGAGCCATATCCACCACTGTTACTGGGTTGCCGCTGTTCCTTCCATCCAGGGCTAAAGGCTCCCCAGACACAAAGTTGCGTAAAATACGCCCTAACAAGGCATCCTGACCACTATCCACCATCCAGCCAAAACGCAAAATCGTCAGGTTTTGCAGCCCATCAAAGGCATCTTCGCAGGCCAGCCATTCGCGTCCACTCGGGGACTGTGGTTCTGCGGGCTCATCCTCGTCATAGCGGCGGCGCTCACCGCCAGAAAAAACTTGGTAGGATGAGAGGTGAATAATATATTCACAGGGTGCAGCACAAAGCCGCTTACTCACCAGCAGTGACTCCGGCATGCCTCGATTGTCGGCACAGGCGGAGGCATTAATCACAATTGAGCCCGGTCTCAATTGATCGATTTCCCCAGGGGTCAACTGCTGTATGCGAAAGCCAGCGCGCTGCAGTCTTTTTTGCAGCGCACCATCAATCTCATTACCAGCTGTGATAATGGCGACGGTATCCGGCATATAACCTGTATTCAATTCAGACACTGGTAAATCCAGTTCTTAGAACGGGATATCGTCATCAAAGCTATTATCGAAACCACCGGCAGGACCTTGGTTCGGCTGTTGCTGGGGCTGCTGGTTAGCTGGTGCCATCGGTGAGGGAGCGGTACGCCCCTGCCCGTATGCCTCCTGGCCGCCCTGCTGCTGGTAGCCACCCTGGAAACCGCCGCCCTGTTGGTCAAAACCGCTGGAACCACCCATCGGCTGGCCGCCACCCATTTGACCACCTGCGGCTGCGCCCATTCCAGCGCCACCCATACCCTGACCAAAGCCGCCCTGCTCACCGCGACCGTCCAGCATCTGCATTTCGCTGGCAACGATTTCAGTGGTGTAGCGGTCCTGGCCGGAATTCTTATCCTGCCACTTACGGGTGCGTAGAGAGCCCTCTACATAAACTTTGGCCCCCTTGCGCAGGTACTCACCGGCGATCTCAGCCAGGCGGTTAAAAAATACTACGCGATGCCACTCAGTGCGCTCCTGCTGCTGGCCAGTCTGCTTGTCTTTCCAGCTCTCACTGGTAGCCAGGCTGATGTTGGTAACAGCACCGCCACTCGGCATATATTTGGTTTCCGGGTCATTCCCCAGATTACCGATCAGAATTACTTTATTAATACCCCTGGCCATGGCCCTCTCCTCTCGTCAACCCGGGCTCCACCCGGGGCAATAAACTATTTAAACAATCAATTAATCTATCAAGTGTTATGAAATACCGTCAGCGCTGCATTGCACCATCGGCAAATATTGTATTTTTATCCAGTAGGATACAATAGCGGCTCAGCGTTAGTAAGTGCTACCTTCACGCTCTCTCGCGCAACCCCCACCACAGCAACATCCATAGCAGCAGCACCGCCAAACCCAGAGCAGCAACTGCGGAAGCGCCCCCCAGACCGAACAGCAGGCCACCGAGGCTACCGCCGACAAAGGTGCCAAAGAACTGTAAAGTCGCATAGAGCCCCGTAGCTGCACCTCTCGCTTCCGCCGGAGCCTTCCTCGTTAGCTGCGCTGGCAACAGGGCTTCAAGCAGGTTGAAACCGGTGAAGAACACTGCCAGTAAGACTACCAGCACCCAGGTGCTTGCAGACAACAAGGCCGCACTGCCACCGATCAAAGCTAAACAAGCAAAATTAAGCGCGAAAGGCACCCGATCACTTTTCTCTGCCGCCCTCATCATTGGCAACATCACCAGGAAGGTGCCGAGCATTAGTGGCCCATACAGTTTCCAGTGTTCGCTCGCGGGCCAATCCAATCTATCGACTAGCACCAATGGCAAGGCGACGAACAATGCCGTGAGCAACAAGTGGGAGAAAAAGGCCCCAGAAACCAAGCGCCAAACAAGACCACTTTTAACTACCGAACGAAAACCACTGCCATAAACCGCGGGCCGCCGAGCCGCCTCCGGAGTCGGCACCAGGCGCCAAACCAATAATCCACCCAGCAGTGCTAATCCAGCAGTGACCCAGAAAATTGCCGGCAAGCCGCCCACACCGGCCAGCGCCGGCCCTAGGATCACCGCCAGCATAAATGCGACGCCAATAGACGCTCCGATAATCGCCATCGCAATACCGCGCTTTTCATCGCGGGTTAAGTCGGCGACCAGCGCCATCACAGCCGCGGCAATGGCACCACAACCCTGCAGTACCCGCCCCACAATAAGGCCGTAAACCGAATCCGTCAGTGCAGCGATGACACTGCCCAGAGCAAACAGTGCAAGGCCGGTATAAATAACCGGCTTGCGCCCCCAGCGATCGGACAGGAGCCCCAGAGGAATTTGGAGTATCGCCTGACTCAGGCCATAGGCACCCATTGCCAGCCCCAGCAGCATGGGCGTGCTATCGCGATAGCCCTCGCCGTACACAGTGAGAACCGGCAGGACCATAAACAGGCCCAGCATACGAAAGACATACAGGGAAGCCAGCCCACCCAGGGCGCGGCGCTCAATGGAATTCATGCAAATCCCGGAACAGCATCAAATAGGGCGCGCATTGTACAGTGAGCCGCCTCCCGGCTGTAGGGGAAACAGCACAACTTTTATCCACAACTAGTTACGACCGTACTCATCATCGAGGCGGACAATGTCATCCTCCCCGAGATAACTGCCGGATTGCACCTCGATCAGCTCCAAGGGAATCGTACCGGGATTCTCCAAACGGTGAACCACCCCCAGGGGGATATAAGTCGATTGGTTCTCGGTGATCAGGACCTCTTCTTCACCCCGGGTAACCTTCGCAGTTCCCTGCACCACAACCCAGTGTTCAGCGCGGTGGTGATGCATCTGCAGGGATAGCTGCTGACCCGGCTTCACCACAATACGCTTCACTTGAAAGCGTGGACCCGCATCAATCGAGTCGTAGTAGCCCCAGGGCCTATATACCTTGCGGTGCCTTTGGGCCTCACTGCGGCCAGTGCTCTTGAGGTTACTGACCAGTTTTTTGACTTCCTGGACCCGTTGCCGGTCAGCGATCAGAAGCGCATCGTCAGTATCGACAACCACCAGGTCGGATACACCGAGAAGGCTGACCAACCGGCTCTCACCACGCACCAGGCAGCGCTGGGAGTCTTCTAGCAACACATCACCCTGGAGCAAATTGTCATTGGCATCGCGTTTTGCCAACTCCCACAGCCCCTGCCAGGAGCCCACATCGCTCCAACCAGCATCCATCGGCACAACCGCAGCGGATTCAGTCGGCTCCATCACTGCATAATCTACAGACTCATCCGCGCAGGCTGCAAAAGCCTCTCTATCCACCCGGGTAAAATCCAGGTCCCTAGCAGCACTCTGATAGGCACTGCGGCAAGCTGCGAGAATATCTGCACGGTACCGCTCCAACTCCTCCAGATAGCGGGAGGCGCGGAACAGGAACATGCCACTGTTCCAGGAGTAATCCCCGGATGCCAGGTAAGATTCAGCGGTTTCAGTGTCCGGCTTTTCGACGAACTCCGCCACTTTCCAAGCAGTTTCCGCCAATTTATCCCCGCGCCGAATGTAGCCGTAGCCGGTCTCCGCCCGGGTCGGCACAATACCAAAGGTGACCAGATGCCCCTGCTCAGCCAGGGCTCGGGCCGACTCTACAGACTCCTGAAAATTTGCCTCGTCGGAAACGGCGTGGTCTGCCGGTAATACCAGCAGTAAAGGGTCAGCTCCTGACTCCAGTGCTGCCAGGGCAGCCAGGGCAATAGCCGGTGCAGTATTGCGCGCGCAGGGCTCCAGTAAAATGGACTGGGCTCCGTGGCCGATTTCCTGCAATTGCTCGGCGGCGGCAAAACGATGCTCTTCGTTGCATACCAGCATCGGCGCCTGTAATGGCTCAATGCCCTCCAGGCGCCTTACGGTTGCCTGTAACATCGTTTCACCACCGATAAGGGGTAGGAATTGTTTAGGGTAGGCCTCGCGAGAGAGTGGCCACAGGCGCGAGCCGGTGCCACCACAGAGAATCACAGGAATCATCGAATGCTATCTGCCTGAATGTCGGGTATTGCGAAAGACAATTTTCGCACATCAGGTGGCGAGTTTATACTTGACTGTTTTTCCGGCACCGCAGTTGTGATCGCCCCGCGCGGAGCAAGTCCGAGGCCCGGCCCAGTATTAGCAGCATATAGGTAGAGCGTGGACACGATTTATGTAAGGGGTGCTCGCACCCACAACCTGAAGAATATCGATCTGGACATTCCCCGCGATAAACTGATCGTTATCACCGGCCTGTCCGGTTCCGGCAAATCTTCCCTGGCCTTTGACACCCTCTACGCAGAGGGGCAGCGCCGCTACGTGGAATCACTCTCCACCTACGCCCGTCAATTCCTGTCGATGATGGAAAAGCCGGATGTGGATACCGTCGAGGGGCTATCACCGGCTATTTCAATCGAGCAGAAGTCCACCTCACACAACCCCCGCTCCACTGTGGGCACCATCACAGAGATCTATGACTACCTGCGGCTGCTATTTGCCCGGGTTGGAGAACCCCGCTGCCCCGAGCACGACGAACCCCTGCAAGCCCAGACGATCAGCCAGATGGTGGATCAGGTACTGGCTTTACCGGAAGGCAGCAAGATTATGTTGCTGGCGCCGGTAGTTCGCGATCGAAAGGGTGAGCACCAGCACGTATTTGAACAATTGCGCCGGGACGGATTTGTGCGGGCACGGATCGACGGAGTTATCTGTGACCTGGACGACACCCCCAAGCTGGATAAGCGCCGCAAGCACACCATTGAGGTGGTGGTAGACCGCTTTAAGGTGCGCGAGGACCTGCAACTGCGTTTGGCGGAGTCCTTCGAAACTGCCCTGAATCTCACCGACGGTATCGCCTCCATCAGTTTTATGGATGGAGACCAGGAAGATCGCCTCTTCTCTGCCCGCCACGCCTGCCCCGTCTGTGATTACTCACTGGATGAGCTGGAACCGCGCCTGTTCTCCTTCAACAACCCCGCGGGTGCCTGCCCCAGCTGTGACGGCCTGGGCGTCAAACAGTTCTTCGATGAAGACAAGGTAATTATCGATTCGGAAAGCAGTATTTCCGAGGGCGCCATTCGCGGTTGGGACAGACGCAATATTTACTATTACCACATGCTCGACTCCCTCGCCGAGCACTACGGTTTCGATCTGGATAAGCCCTGGAAAAAATTACGCAAAGCCCACCGCAAGGTTATCCTGCAGGGCAGTGGCGACGAAGAGATAGACTTCAGCTACGTCAATGATCGCGGCGATGTCACCGTGCGCCAGCACACCTTCGAGGGCATTATCCCCAACTTCCAACGCCGCTATCGGGATACCGAGTCCCAATCGGTACGGGAGGAGTTAGCCAAGTATCTGAGTACACAAAAATGCCCAGAGTGCCACGGTACCCGCCTGCGCCGCGAGGCCCGTCATGTCTTTGTGGATAACCGCACCCTGGCGCAAATTACTGAGCTGCCTGTAGGCGATGCGTTCGAGTATTTCGACCATGAGCTGGCTTTTAAAGGCGCCCAGAAAGAGATTGCCGATAAGATTCTCAAAGAGCTGCGCGATCGATTCCGCTTCCTCGTCGATGTCGGCCTGAATTACCTGACCCTAAACCGCAGTGCAGAAACCCTCTCCGGCGGCGAAGCACAGCGCATTCGCCTCGCCAGCCAGATCGGCGCCGGCCTCGTGGGCGTAATGTATATTCTCGACGAGCCCTCTATCGGCCTACACCAGCGGGACAACGAGCGCCTGCTCAACACCCTTACCCACCTGCGCGATATCGGCAACACGGTTATTGTGGTGGAGCACGATGAGGATGCCATTCGCAGTGCCGACTTTATCGTCGATATTGGCCCCGGTGCCGGAGTCCATGGTGGAGAAGTCGTGGCAGCGGGTACCGCCGATAAAATTGCCAAATGCAAGAAATCCCTAACCGGTCAGTACCTCTCCGGCAAAAAGAAAATTGCCGTACCGGAAGAGCGCTACGTACCCGACCCGGACTATTTGTTGCGTCTCGAAGGCGCCAGTGGAAATAATTTACAGGACGTCGATCTGGAAATCCCAGTAGGATTATTTACCTGTGTAACCGGTGTATCGGGCTCTGGTAAGTCCACCCTGATTAATACAACGCTCTATCCACTTGCCGCCACTGCACTTAACAAAGCAACAACCCTTAAGGCCTCCCCCTATAAAGAGGTGCACGGCCTGGAGCACTTCGACAAATGCGTGGATATTGATCAGAGTCCTATCGGGCGCACTCCTCGCTCAAACCCGGCAACTTATACCGGTATTTTTACCCCAATTCGCGACTTGTTTGCCGGCACCCAGGAAGCCCGCTCACGGGGCTATAAACCTGGACGCTTCAGCTTTAACGTCAAGGGTGGGCGCTGTGAAGCCTGCCAGGGCGACGGGGTGATTAAGGTAGAAATGCACTTTTTGCCGGATGTCTATGTACCCTGTGATACCTGTCACGGCAAGCGCTACAACCGCGAGACCCTGGAGGTACACTACAAGGGCAAGAATATCCACGAAGTATTGGAAATGACCGTGGAAGATGCACGGGAATTCTTTGACCCTGTGCCCGCAATCGCGAAGAAGTTGCAAACCCTAATGGATGTCGGCCTCTCATATATCAAGCTGGGCCAGGCTGCCACCACCCTCTCAGGCGGTGAAGCCCAACGGGTAAAACTCTCCCGCGAGCTATCCAAACGAGACACTGGGCAAACCCTGTACATCCTCGACGAACCGACTACCGGCCTGCACTTTGCCGATATCCAATTACTGCTGGATGTTCTGCATCGCCTGCGCGATCACGGCAATACCATCGTAGTGATCGAACACAATCTGGACGTGATCAAAACTGCAGACTGGATTGTAGACCTGGGCCCGGAGGGTGGCTCTGGTGGCGGACAAATTATTGCCACGGGGACACCTGAGGATGTTGCAGAAATGGACATTTCCCATACCGGGCGTTTTCTTAAAACCATGCTGAACTGATTGAACAAGAAAGGATGCCAACCTATAGATCGGCATCCTTTCTTACTCAGCTCACTTAAAAATAACCAGTAGATAGGTGCGACAAGATATGAAGTTATTCAATCGCGACCGCTTAAATTTAGTGATCGCGGTAAGTGCAATTATGATTTCTCTGGCATCCTTCTATGCCACCTACTTGCAAGCCAGAGCTGCCAATCAACAAGTCAAAATAATGACAATGCCGGTTATTCAGTTCAGCCATGAGAACTATGACGAGGAAAGTAATCGGAACCTAATTACCTTTAACTTCCACAATGCCGGGTCCGGACCTGCCATCCTAAAGTCCGTTAGCTTCAAATATAAAAATACAGATTACTCAAGTACCCATGCTTTTTTACAAGCCTGCTGTCAGAAAGAGTATGAAATGATGATGGGTAAATATAATAGGAACCTTAAAAATCATCACCCTCCCCTTGATGAGGGGTTTCAAATCTCATCAGAGATCAACGAAGTTATCATTCCCGCACAATCTGAGTATCCTTTCTATTCTTTAAGTCGTGGTGCTACGACTTCTGAACTGTGGGAAAAAGTTGATAAAGAGAGGTGGAACCTTTCTATTTCCGCCTGCTTCTGTTCTCCACTGGGAAATTGCTATGAATCAAATTCAAAGAAAATCTCTATGGAAGTAAATCAGTGCCCTGACAATTAACCACTTTAATAGGCAGATTCTTAGCGTTAAAACCCATTCAAAATATATTACAGGCAGGATGCCACAGTGAACATTGATATCAACTGCGATCTGGGTGAAGGTGCTGATTTACACAGCTGTGACAGGGACGCCCAAATCATGCCGTTTATTTCCCGTTGCAATATAGCTTGCGGCGGTCACGCTGGCACTCCCGAGATCATGGGTAGATCAATCGAAAACGCCCTAAAAAACGGCTTGAAAATCGGCGCGCACCCCAGCTACCCCGACAGGGAAAATTTTGGCCGCAAATCTCTAGTTATTCCTCAAAATAAATTGCTCGACTCTCTTTGCACACAAGTAAACCAACTAGAAAATATCGCGCGCAGCCTAGGAGCAACTTTAGACCATATTAAACTACACGGCGCTCTCTACAATGATACGGAGTCAAACAGAGAACTCGCTAAAAGTATTATTACCCTACTCGACAAAGAATATCCTTCACTGAAAATTATTGGGTTAGCCAACGCTGCCATGCAGTTCGCTGCTGCCAAAAAAAATAAAACATTTATTCGCGAAGGATTTATGGACAGGCAATACCTAAGCAAAAACCAACTAGCCCCACGCTCAATGGCGGGTGCTGTTATTGCTGAGACAGAACAGTGCTTAGAGCAGGCTATCTGCTTGGCAAAGGGCTTAGAATTTAACGATTATCATGGTGAAAAATTACAATTCTCTGTGGATACCATCTGCCTCCACGGCGATAATCCCCAAGCGCCCATTATCGCCAGACAACTTTACCAACATCTCAATGCAAACGGCGTGAGTATAGCTCGGTGACACACCCTGCCCCCCATATACCACTAGCTATTACCATTAACGGAGATTGTGCAGTAGATATCCGCTTTTCCGGCAAACCATGCAAAGCTCTTAGCCGGACAATTATCGGTTTGAGAGCGGCTCTATTAAATGAAGTGCATCCAGGTATCATTGATATCATTCCTGCATACCAGTGCTTAACTGTTATTTTCAATCCTTCCCTATGGGATCACAAAACCTTATACCAATTACTCACTAAAACTACCGAGGACTTTCTAAACAACCCTACCCCCTTCACCAGTAGAGCACGTATAGTGCGTATTCCCGTATGCTACGAAGAAGGCTTTTCTCCAGACCTTGAGGCATTATCAGAACATACCAAATTATCGTCACAGGAAATCATCAAACGACATACCGCACAACGTTACTTAGTGCATATGTTGGGCTTTACTCCAGGCTTCTTATACCTTGGCGGACTTGACCCAAAGCTATATTGCCCCAGAAAAGAAACTCCCCGAACCAGAATTCCCGCAGGCGCTGTCGGGATAGGTGGAGAACAAACAGGCATCTACCCACAAGCTACACCGGGGGGATGGCAAATTATTGGCCAGACACCCCTTAGTCTTTTTCAACCTGCGGAACCCTCCCCATTTATCGCTGCACCTTTAGATGAAATTGAGTTTTATGCAATAGATTCTCAGCAATTTCATATACTCTCGCAGAGTACTAAAAGTAGTTCACCCTAAAAAGGAGGGTCTATGGGTATTCACTTTCTTCGAGCAGGGCTACAGACAAGTATTCAGGACCTGGGTCGTCCAGGCATGATGCACTGTGGAATTCCATGGGGAGGTGCTGCCGACCCACTATCGATGAAAATAGCCAACCTGTTATTAGGAAACCCGTTAGGGCACCCAACCTTTGAGATCACCCTGCTCGGTCCTAGAATCGAATTCCTCTGCAATCTCACTATCGCTATAGCCGGAGGCCAATTCAGAGGTTCCTTAAATAACGAGTCAATTGATAATTTCCGCACCTATAGGGTTAAGCCTGGTGATATTTTGGATATGGCTCAAGCTATTTCCGGTGCAAGAACCTACCTTGCGATTTCTGCCAAGATAGACGCACCCAATATCTTAGGTAGCTCTGCAACTCACGTTATAAGTAAATTTGGCGCAAATAGTGGCAAACCGATCACATCTAACGAAGTCATCCACTTTAAAGAAGTCCACACCGCAAAAGAATCTGTACTAAATAAAAGGTTTCACCTTCACTACTCACATAATTCAAAGCTACGGCTAGTGGCTGGACCAGAGAGCAATTTATTTTCCAAGAAATTTATTGAACACTTTTACGGCTCAACCTATCTGGTTTCTACCCAAAGCAATCGTATGGGCATTCGTCTATCCACTAAAAACAATTCTACAGTTCATAAAATTACAAACGGAAAGACACAACTATCATCAGCAGGACTCTATCCCGGCAGCATTCAAGTACCACCCGATGCCAATCCTATTATTTCCTTTATTGAGGGACAGACTATTGGCGGGTACCCCCGAATAGGCCATATTATAAAATCGGAACTTCATCGCCTGGGTCAGCTAGCCCCAAAAAACAAAATCACATTTCAAGAAATAAGCATTGAAGAATCGCGTGAAATTTTCAAAAAGAAACAAGACCTAATTAAAAAACTCCAACAGAGTCTAAATCTTAATCACAGGGAGGCACTATCCCTTTAATACAAGCATAAACATTATCAGATACAGGACTATTTAATGCTCAAAAATAACAGCATAAAGTAGAGAATAAAAATTACGCCAAAATAGACAAAATAATTTTATTAAAAATTTAAATGGAATTTTTTTGGACAAAAAAAGAAAAAATATTACAGAAATTCTGTGACCGGCAAGTTTCCCCTCATATCTTTCTAGACCAAAACATCATTATTAACTAACCTCATTGGGTTTTACCCAAACAGCGATTTGGACTAGCGTGCAAGTTGATTATCTATAGGGAGCAAATAAATCTCCAAACAATTATTTCAGGATCAACAAAGCACATTCCAAAGAGAAAACACACAATACCTTAAGGGGATTAATAATGATAAAAATTCTCCGCGGTTTTATTTCAATACTCTTAGCGAGTTCTCTACTTATCACAGCGCATGCAAATGCAGAACCGGGTGATTACAACTTCTGGACTACCCTAAAGCATTTGTTTGATCCACCCAATGCCGATGCGCCAGTCACCTCGCAGCAAGCTGAGGGGATGTATCCACTAACTATGGATGATCCCAGTTTTAATGATGATTTTGATCCTGGCGACTACAACACCTGGCAAAAAATTGATGTACCTACCAGTACAGGTGCCATGTGTGGGAATGGATCACCCTATAAGTTCTTTGTTCACCGTGTTCCAGATACCAGTAACACCATTTTCTATTTCGAGGGTGGTGGGGCATGCTGGGACTATGAAAGCTGCTCAGGACAAGCTGGTATTCGCGGGGCTCGCAACCCCAATGGCATTCCCGATGATTACCTAAGCAATGTGCACTTGTTAGATTTTACAAATTTCGAGAATCTTACTACCGCTGGCGTATCCCCTTTGATTTATACACATCATCCCTACGACCAGTATAAAACTGGCGAGTGGAATATGGTTTACGTGCCATACTGCACTGGGGATATCTACGTAGGCGATAAAACTGAAATATACGAGGACACTACTGGCGAGAACCCCGACCTTATCTGGCACCACAATGGATTACGCAACGTTCAGGCAGTTACTTCCTGGGTGAAAAATAATTTGCAAAAACCGAAGCAGATGCTCGCTGCGGGTTGTAGTGCAGGCAGTATTGGTGCCCTGTTTAATTATTCAAAATTGCGCGAGGATATGAATGTCGATTATGGCTATCTCCTCGATGATTCAGGCCCTCTCTATCAGGCACCTTTAGACGGGAGTGACAGCACCCAATATCCCTCATTACCGCTACATAAAGAAGTGCTGCGCTCTTGGACTACCTATACCGCCGATAGCGATGAAAGCTCGGAAAATCCCATCACTATGTTAAAAGCCATAACACCGGGATTCGAAGCCAATCAGCTAGCCTCACTTTATGCTGCGCTTTCCAATAAATTCCCCTCAGATCGATTGGGTATTACGCACTTTCTTGCTGACGGGAATTTTTCATCGTACTCCTACGAGAGATTTTATGAGGATATTTATAATGATCCCGATGCAGACTCCCGTTTAAATAAATTGCGACAGCGCTGGCAGAAAGATACCCATGAAAATTTGATTCCACTGCTGGATCAAACTAGTAACTGGGGCTATTACTTCCCGATGTTCCGCAACTTGAACGAGAGCCACTGCACAACCATTATCGATTTAAACTATGGTGAGATTGCCGAGCACGGGCTTGAATTAAAAGATTTCCTCGACAACATCGTCAATCATAACGGTGGAGGAATGATTCGGGCATACGAAACCGATGAGGTTTCAGATTATGAGGACAATAGTAACTGGTTCTATGATCTGATCGGCTTGTTTATGTAATTAAAATGCCCCCAGCGCTGCCGGTAACTAGCTGGCAGCGCTGAATGATAGAAAGCCTAACTGCCATATACCGCCTCACGGGCGTCCTGAAGGCGTTTACGTAAGTATTCATGTCTACTCATACCATCGGGAAAGGACGTCATCTGCTGAACTTCCTCAACGATCGAGCGCTCAAGATCCTTATAGGTGGAAAAGCCCGGAACCTCGACATGAGGGTCGTAATCCCTGATCACCGTTTGGGCTTTATCCCGATAAATATTAAATAGCTCTTCAGCTCTTTGGGTGAACTCTGCCTGGTTAAGGCTATTTTTTTCCAGCCAAGCCAACTTCATTGAAAGCGCTTCATAGCCTGTAATACGCGATTCCCGCTCTATTTTTTCAATTGCATCCCAGGCCTCTTCACCAGAGAGATTGCCCAGGTCTGCAAAGTAGTCCTTGAGCGCCTGCTTAACATTCTCACGGTCCAGATAAGCCTGAACCCGAGGATGATTTAATAACTCTTCGACCTCCGCATGTTCCAGCTGGGACCAGGGTATGCTGTCAGAAATATTCTTTACTAATTCACTATCATCTTTTAGCGGCTCTATCATCTGGCGCACCTTGGCCACACTTGAGCGCACATCAATATCGTAGTGATCAACCCCTACAACGGCGAGCGTTACTGCTCCGGCAAGCAAAATCAGCTTTTTCATAATTAGTTACCGAGCAAATTAGAAATTATGTATTTGTCTGTCGGTAACTATCTAAGCAGAGAATTGGGAGAGCATGAAAGAAAATAACGCCCTCACCAATGAATAAAGTGCCAATATCTTACAGACTGATTAGCTAGCCAACCCAGTTAACAGCTTGCTCATCGTCTTTTTTTCCTACACAGGGCTCATCCTTGGTCTTCGGCGCCACATAGCCTACCTGTTGCTCCCGCGGAAGGTTTGCGGACTCCCAATTGGAAACCGCTTCTGCGCAGAGGCTGCGTTGCTCAGGGGATAGCGCAACACCATTAGGCCATTTTCCAAGTTCAATGGCCCGCTTTAAGCTGCCCACAATCTCGGGATTCAAACTCTTTAACAGTTGCTCAAAAGACATACAAAAATCTCCTTATGGCAAAAAAAAGGCCGGTCAAAGACCGGCCTTCCGTAGCGCTATGGCTAATAACGCTTAAGCTTCAGCAGCTTCGTCTTCTACTTGAGGACGGTCTACCAGCTCAACGTATGCCATCGGCGCCTTATCACCAGCGCGGAAACCACACTTCATGATACGGATGTAACCACCAGGACGGGCTTCGTAACGAGGACCCAGCTCGTCGAACAGCTTACGCACAGCATCCTTATCACGGATACGAGCGAAAGCCAGACGGCGGTTAGCAACACTGTCTTTCTTAGCCAGAGTGATCAGCGGCTCGGCAACGCGGCGCAGTTCTTTGGCTTTGGCCAGTGTGGTTTTGATCAGTTCGTGCTCCACCAGAGAGGCGCTCATGTTCTTGAACATGGCCTTGCGGTGAGCGCTCGTGCGGCTGAATTTACGGCCACTATAGCGATGACGCATGACTCAATTCCTTACGACCTAAGTTGCTGTCACAGCAGGTCGTTCTGGAGCGGTGTCGCGCTAAGCTGTAGCACCGCTCGGGTTCTTTCTACTAATCACGACACCGTCGCGACTACCAAATGCTTACAGGGGGCTTAACTTGCTGTCGCCTTTCAGGCTGGCCGGCGGCCAGTTTTCCAGGCGCATACCCAGGGACAAACCACGGGAAGCCAGTACGTCCTTGATTTCAGTCAGAGACTTCTTACCAAGATTCGGCGTCTTCAGCAGTTCTACTTCAGTGCGCTGAATCAGATCACCGATGTAGTAAATGTTCTCTGCCTTCAGACAGTTCGCCGAACGTACAGTCAACTCCAGGTCGTCTACCGGGCGCAGTAGTACCGGATCAACTTCAGGCTCTTCAGCCTTCGGCTGTGCATCCTTCTCGCCTTCCAGGTCCACAAATACTGCGAGCTGTTGCTGCAGAATAGTGGCGGCGCGACGAATAGCCTCTTCCGGGTCCAGGGTACCGTTGGTCTCCAGATCCAGAACCAGCTTATCCAGGTCAGTGCGCTGCTCTACACGCGCGCTTTCCACGCTGTAGGAAACACGACGCACTGGGCTGTATGAAGCATCCAGCTGCAGACGGCCAATTGCACGGCTTTCCTCTTCCTCGCCACGACGAGCATCGGCGGGCTGGTAGCCACGGCCGCGCGCTACAGTGAGACGCAGGTTGAGCTCGACATCACCAGTAATATTGGCGATCACGTGCTCAGGATTAACGATCTCGATGTCGTGATCTACCTGGATATCTCCAGCAGTCACCGCACCTGGGCCCTTTTTGCTCAGGCTCAATACCGCCTGATCCTTACCGTGCATAACAACGGCGATTTCTTTCAGGTTGAGCAGGATTTCAATTACATCTTCCTGCACACCTTCGATCGCGCTGTACTCGTGCTCGACACCTTCGATTTCCACCTCGGTGACGGCGCAGCCCGGCATGGAGGACAGCAGGATGCGACGCAGCGCATTGCCAAGAGTGTGGCCAAAGCCACGCTCCAGGGGCTCCAAAATCACTTTGGCGTGATTCGGATTGTACTCGGTGACGTCAATACGACGCGGTGTCAAAAACTCGTTGACAGCAGTCTGCATAGCCATACCTGTTTACAGTTGCATTCCTTAAAGTGGACTTATTGTTACTTGGAGTACAGTTCCACGATAAGGTTTTCGTTGATCTCTGCCGGCAGATCGACACGATCCGGAGTGCGCTTGAAAGTGCCTTCCAGTTTGCTCGCGTTTACGTCTACCCACTCGACATCGCCACGCTGGGCAGCGAGGGAAACGGAATTCTGGATACGCAGCTGCTTCTTGGCTTTCTCACGTACAGCGATAACGTCGCCTTCTTTAACCTGGAAAGAAGGGATGTTAACGGTAGTGCCGTTTACAAGAATCGCTTTGTGGGAAACCAGCTGACGCGCTTCAGAGCGAGTTGAGCCGAAGCCCATGCGGTAAACCACGTTGTCCAGACGCTGCTCGAGAAGTTGCAGCAGGTTTTCACCTGTAGCGCCCTTCAGACGTGCTGCTTCCTTATAGTAGTTACGGAACTGCTTTTCCAGTACGCCGTAGATACGACGAACTTTTTGCTTTTCACGCAGCTGAATACCGTAGTCGGACAGACGACCGCGACCAGCGCCGTGCTGACCGGGTTTGGATTCTGCGCGACACTTGGAGTCGTGCGGACGAACACCACTCTTCAGCTGCAGGTCAGTCCCTTCACGACGGGACAGTTTACATTTTGGTCCAATATAACGTGCCATTTCGTCAGCCCCCTCTTACACGCGACGCTTTTTAGGTGGACGACATCCGTTATGCGGGATAGGCGTCACGTCGGTGATGTTGGTGATCTTGTAGCCGCAGTTGTTCAGTGCACGAACGGCAGATTCGCGACCGGGGCCAGGGCCCTTAACTTCTACGTCGAGGTTTTTCAGGCCGTATTCCTGAGCTGCAGTACCTGCGCGCTCAGCGGCAACCTGGGCTGCAAACGGGGTGCTCTTACGCGAGCCACGGAAGCCAGATCCACCTGCGGTGGCCCAGCTGAGGGTATTACCCTGGCGATCAGTGATCGTCACGATCGTGTTGTTGAACGATGCGTGGATGTGGGCAATACCGTCGACAACGGTCTTTTTGACCTTTTTGCGAACAGTAGTTTTTGGCTTAGCCATACCAGTATCCTAAATCCTGTATCAAATCCCCTAGGCGATTAGCCGGACGGGGCATCTTGAACCGCGATTTCGCGCCTTAGTTAAGGCTTACTTGCGAATCGGCTTGCGCGGACCCTTACGGGTGCGAGCATTGGTCTTGGTGCGCTGACCACGCAGCGGCAAGCTGCGACGGTGACGCAGACCGCGATAACAACCCAGGTCCATCAAACGCTTGATGTTCATGGATATTTCACGGCGCAGGTCGCCTTCCACGGTCAGTTTTGCAACTTCACCACGGATGGTTTCGATCTGCTCTTCAGACAGTTCGCGGATTTTGGTGGATTCAGCGATACCAACCGCTGCCAAAATAGACTTAGCCGTAGTGCGACCAACCCCATAAATGTGGGTCAGGGAGATTACGGCGTGCTTGTGGTCTGGTACATTGACACCAGCAATACGTGCCATAGAGGCGTACTCCACGTATTGGAGTCACTGCTTTATATTAAGTATGTGACTCTACTTTGATTTCGGCGCTGACAGCGACTAAAAAACCGGCGGCGCCACCAAAAAGGCGCGCAAGAATAGCTTTTCAGACACTAATTTGCAATAGCCAACGTCCGCATCGGTCCCCCGAAGCGGATGAAGACGACAGTCAACGCCCCCAGTTGGAAGTTTGCTGTTGCTAACTTCCCACCCCAAAAAACTTCCCGGGGTGTTGCCATTCGATACGGGGCTGTATCGAGTAGCGAATTTTTCCAGCTTTTACAGAGGCGCCCTGAGGGCGCTCTCCGCAAGGGGCTGGCCCCTTCTTAGCCTTGACGCTGCTTGTGACGTGGCTCAGCGCTGCAGATTACCCGCAGAACACCCTTGCGACGCACGATTTTGCAGTTACGGCAGATCTTTTTTACAGAAGCGCGTACTTTCATGACCTTACCTCAATTCAATCAAACTGCGAGCAGGCGACGCCCTAGCGACGACCGTAGCTTTGCAGGTTAGATTTTTTCATCAAACCCTCGTACTGGTGCGACAGCAGATGCGATTGTACCTGTGCCATAAAGTCCATCACTACGACTACAACGATCAGCAGTGAGGTACCCCCCAGATAGAAGGGAACGTTAAACCCAACCACCAGGAACTGCGGCAGCAGGGATACCAGTGCGATGTATACAGCACCCACCAGAGTGAGGCGAGTCAGCACGCTATCGATATAGCGGGCCGTCTGCTCTCCAGGGCGAATACCTGGCACATAAGCACCGGACTTTTTCAGGTTATCCGCAACTTCATTCGGGTTGAACATCAACGCCGTGTAGAAGAAACAGAAGAAACCAATCAACAGTGCGAACAGAATAATGTTCAGCGGTTGCCCTGGTCCAAGCTGCAACGCCATCCACTGCAGGATCTCTGCACCGAGACCTTCCCCGCCCTGACCAAACCACTGTGCCAGTGTGGCCGGGAACAACAGGATACTGCTGGCAAAGATTACCGGAATTACACCGGCCATGTTTACCTTCAGCGGCAAGTGGCTCGCCTGTGCAGCTGGAGCTGCAGAGTAACGTCCCGCTTGGCGCCTGGCGTGGTTGATCGTAATGCGACGCTGGCCGCGTTCCATAACAACCACAAAGAACACTACAGCAAGAGCGATGACGCCAATCATCAACAGCATGAGTATGTGCAGCTCACCCTGTCTCGCCTGTTCAAATGCCTGGCCGATGGCACCGGGTAAACCGGCGACGATACCGGCAAAAATCAGCATGGAAATGCCGTTGCCAACACCGCGCTCAGTGATCTGCTCACCGAGCCACATCATAAATACAGCACCAGTCACCAGTGACGTTACCGCCACAAAGTAAAAACCAAACGCGGGCTCAGATGAGTAAGCCAGGTTCTGCCCTGCCAGGCCGAAAGTCATACCGATCCCCTGAATCAGGGCCAGTATTACCGTCAGATAGCGGGTGTACTGGTTGATCTTACGTCTTCCGGCCTCCCCTTCCTTCTTCAACGCTTCCAGAGAGGGAGTCACCGCGCTCATCAACTGCATGATGATGGACGCGGAGATGTAGGGCATGATGCCCAGCGCCAGAATACTCATCCTTTCCAGGGCGCCGCCTGAAAACATGTTAAACAGGCCAAGGATGGTTCCCTGGTTCTGGTTAAACAGGTTTGACAGCTTTTCCGGATCAATGCCGGGCACCGGAATATGTGTCCCCAGTCGATAAACAAGAATCGCTAGAAACAGAAAACGAAGGCGAGCCCAAAGCTCGCCCAATCCCTTGCTGTTGCCCAGGGGATTTCCACCGGATCCTGGTCGTGCCATTGGCGCCTCGATTAGTCTTCTATTTTACCGCCAGCAGCTTCAATCGCTGCCTTTGCACCTTTGGTAACTCCCAGACCCTTAACGGTAACAGCTTTGGTCAGCTCACCTGAGAGGAACACTTTGGCGCGTTTAATATGGCTGCCGATAATATCGGCATTCTTAAGCGCTGCCAAATCGATTACGTCATTTTCTACCTTCGCCAGCTCAGCCAGACGTACTTCTGCGGTAAAGCGAGAAACACGAGCGGTGAAACCGTACTTAGGAAGACGCTTCTGCAAAGGCATCTGACCGCCTTCGAAGCCCGGACGAACACTGCCGCCGGAACGCGCTTTCTGACCTTTGTGGCCGCGGCCACCGGTCTTACCAATTCCGCTACCAATACCGCGACCAACGCGCTTGGCGCTGTGCTTGTGGCCTGGTGCTGGAGACAAGTCGTTCAAACGCATGTTATTCCCCCTCAACCTTAACCAGGTAGTTTACTTTGTTGATCATACCGCGCACGGAGGGAGTATCCTCCACTTCCACTGTGTGGCCGATGCGGCGCAGGCCCAGACCCGCAACGCACGCCTGATGACTTTTCAGGCGTCCGTTGATGCTTTTGGTCTGGGTCACTTTTATGGTCTTCTTAGCCATGGTCTTAACCCACCAATAACCTTAAATCCGAGCTGTAATTAGCCCAGAATCTCTTCGACAGATTTACCGCGCTTGGCAGCTACATCTTCCGGGCTCTGCATTTGCTCCAGAGCTTTGAAAGTTGCACGTACTACGTTCACCGGGTTGGTGGAGCCGTAACACTTAGCCAATACGTTGTGTACACCAGCCATTTCCAGAACGGAGCGCATAGCACCGCCGGCAATTACACCGGTACCCTGGGAAGCGGGCTGCATGTAAATCTTGGAACCGCCGTGGCGACCATTGGTAGCGTACTGGATGGTGTCACCATTCAGGTCTACCTGGATCATGTTGCGGCGTGCAGATTCCATCGCCTTTTGAATCGCGACAGGCACTTCACGTGCCTTGCCACGACCAAAGCCAACACGGCCATTGCCATCACCAACTACGGTCAGTGCGGTAAAGGCGAAGATACGACCACCTTTAACAGTCTTGGCAACGCGGTTGACCTGGACCAGCTTCTCCTGCAGGCCTTCGTCGTTGCTTTTGTCTTTCTCTCTAGCCATAACTCAACCCTTAGAATTTCAGACCGGCTTCGCGGGCAGCGTCAGCCAGAGCCTTAACACGGCCATGGTATCTGAAGCCGCTACGATCGAAGGCAACTTGTTCAACGCCAGCGGCTTTCGCGCGCTCAGCGATCAGTTTGCCAACTGCGGCAGCAGCGTCAGCGTTGCCTGTTTTACCAGAGCGCAGGTCCTTGTCCAGGGTAGAGGCGGAAGCCAATACCGCGCTGCCTTCGGCAGACAGGATCTGTGCGTAAATGTGGCGCGGGGTGCGGTTCACGGTGAGGCGAACGGCGCCCAGCTCACGGATCTTGGCGCGGGCACGACGTGCACGACGCAAGCGAGATGCTTTCTTAACGTTCATATCTATGCCCTACTTACTTCTTCTTGGCCTCTTTGCGATACACGCGCTCGTCGGCATAACGGACACCCTTACCTTTGTAGGGCTCCGGCGGACGGAACGAGCGGATCTCAGCGGCCACTTGGCCCAGCAGCTGTTTATTGCTGCTCTTCAGTACGATTTCAGTCTGGGATGGAGTTTCCGCAGTCACACCTTCCGGCAACTGATAATCGATCGGATGGGAGAAGCCCAGGGTCAGGTTAACCGCTTTACCGGCTGCTTTCGCACGATAACCAACACCCAGCAACTGCAGCTTCTTCTCGAAGCCCTTGCTTACGCCTATCACCATGTTATTGACCAAAGCACGGGTGGTACCCGCCAAGGCTCTGGCCTGCTTGGAGTTATTGCGCGCGGCAAAAGTCAGCTGGCTTTCAGCCTCGCTCACTTCTACATCACCGTGAATAACCATATCCAGGTTACCGCTACCGCCTTTAACAGCGATATTTTGACCTTTCAGGTCTACGGTTACACCTGCGGGGATAACTACCGGACTATTTGCTACTCGAGACATTGCAACCCCCGCTTAGAATACGGTGCAAAGCACTTCGCCACCGATACCAGCCTGACGTGCAGCGCGGTCAGTCATCACACCATTAGAGGTGGAAACGATCGCGACACCCAGGCCACCACGTACGGTAGGCAGAGCTTTTTTACCAGTGTAAGCGCGCAGGCCCGGACGGGAAACGCGATTGAGCTCGGCAATAACCGGCTTGCCCTGGAAGTATTTCAGAGCAATGGTCAGTTCCGGCTTAGCGCCTTCGCTTACGTTTAAATCAGTAACGTAACCTTCGTCTTTCAGGACTTTGGCCACTGCTACTTTCAGTTTGGATGATGGCAGGGTGACTTCCGCCTTTCCGCGCGCCAGGGCATTGCGGATGCGAGTCAGCATATCTGCCAACGGATCTTGCATACTCATCTTATGAGACTCCTCAAATCTGCCTTAAACCAGCTGGTAATTACCAGCTGGACTTCACGAGGCCAGGAACATCACCACGCATCGCAGCTTCACGAAGCTTGTTACGGCACAGGCCGAACTTGCGGTATACAGCGTGGGGGCGACCAGTAATACGACAGCGGCGTTGCTGACGTACCGGGCTTGCATCGCGCGGCATTTTCTGCAGCTTGAGTTGAGCCTCCCACTGCTCCTCTTCGGAAGCAGTGGAACTGGCGATGATCGCCTTCAGCTCTTGACGCTTCTCGGCGTACTTAGCTGCGGTTCGAGCGCGCTTGTTTTCGCGCGCAATCATGGATTTCTTCGCCATGGAATCCTCTTAACCCTTGAAAGGGAAGTTGAACGCTTTCAGCAGCGCACGACCTTGATCGTCGTTTGCAGCTGTAGTGGTAATACAAATATCCAGACCGCGGAGCTTGTCTACTTTGTCGTAGTCAATTTCCGGGAAGATGATTTGCTCGGTCACGCCCATAGAGAAGTTACCGCGGCCGTCGAACTGCTTCGGGCTAATGCCACGGAAGTCGCGGATACGCGGAATCGCGATGTCAACCAAACGCTCCAGGAACTCATACATGCGCTCACCGCGCAGAGTTACCTTGCAGCCGATCGGCCAACCGTCACGAATCTTAAAGCCCGCAATAGACTTGCGCGCTTTAGTAACGATGGGCTTTTGACCAGTAATTGCTGTCATATCGTTGACAGCGTGCTCCAGCACCTTCTTATCACCAATCGCTTCACCAACACCCATGTTGATGGTGATCTTGGTGATGCGCGGCACTGCCATCACATTCTCGAGACCAAGCTCTTCTTTTAGCTTGGCCACGAGGTCCTTAGTGTAGAGCTCTTTAAGCTTTGCCATGATCTACCAACCTGCTTTTGCGTCAAGAGCCTTAGATGGCTTCGCCGCTGGATTTGAAGACGCGAATCTTAGTGCCGTCTTCCAGTACTTTAAAGCCCACCCGGTCAGCCTTCTGGGTGTTAGGGTTGAAGATGGCTACGTTGGAAGCTTGGATAGCAGCTTCTTTCTCAACGATGCCACCTGCAATACCCATCTGTGGGTTTGGCTTTTGGTGCTTTTTGATCATCTGTATGCCGGAGACAATCAGACGACCGTCGTTCAGTACTTTACGTACTGAACCACGCTTGCCCTTGTCACGACCGGCGATAACGATCACTTCGTCGTCACGCTTGATCTTGCGCATAACTCTTCTCCGCTCGAGGCCTAGATAACTTCGGGAGCGAGGGAGATGATCTTCATGAACTTCTCACCGCGCAATTCGCGAGTTACCGGACCAAAAATACGGGTGCCAACCGGCGCCAGTTGCTGGTTCAGCAGCACCGCTGCGTTATCGTCAAATTTAATCAGGGAACCGTCCGCGCGACGCACACCTTTTTTGGTGCGAACCACAACGGCGTTCATTACCTGACCTTTCTTCACTTTACCGCGGGGGATGGCTTCCTTAACGGTTACCTTGATAATGTCGCCCACGCCGGCATAACGACGATGGGAGCCGCCCAGCACCTTGATGCACATGACGCGGCGAGCCCCACTGTTGTCAGCTACTTCTAAGTAGGATTCCGCTTGAATCATTGTCTCTCTCCGAAACCTTTCAATTCGGCAGTCAATGCGCTAGGGGTTATACCTTCGCCGCACGCTCTACAATTTTCTGCAAAGCCCAAGATTTGCTCTTGGACAGAGGACGAGATTCTTCGATGGTTACAACATCACCGATGCTGCAATCATTGTTCTCATCATGTGCCTTGAGCTTTGTGGACTTGTTTACAATTTTGCCGTAGATCGGGTGCTTAACACGGCGCTCGATCAAAACGGTGATGGTTTTATCCATCTTGTCACTCACAACCTTGCCGGTCAGAGTACGCTTCAGTTTTGCTTCAGCCATGATTAATTACCTGCCTTCTCGGTCAACACAGTCTTTATGCGAGCAATGTCGCGACGAGTCTGCTTCAGCAGATGAGTCTGAGCCAGTTGACCGGTGGATTTTTGCATACGAAGCTTAAATTGAGCTTCGAGCTGGTTCAGCAGTTCCTGGTTCAGCTCTTCAACTGACTTTTCGCGTAGATCTGCAGTCTTCATTACATCACCGAACGCTTAACGAAAGTTGTTTTTACAGGCAGCTTGGCCGCAGCTAGTGCGAAAGCCTCACGAGCCAGCTCCTCGGACACACCCTCCATCTCATAGAGGACCTTGCCCGGCTGGATCTGAGCTACCCAGTATTCAACGCCACCTTTACCTTTACCCATTCGAACTTCGAGGGGCTTATTGGTAATTGGCTTGTCTGGAAACACACGAATCCAGATTTTACCGCCACGTTTAATGTGACGAGTCATTGCGCGACGAGCCGCTTCGATCTGGCGCGCAGTAATGCGACCACGACCGGTAGCCTTAAGGCCAAACTCGCCAAAGCTCACTTTAGAGCCGCGCTGAGCAAGACCGCGGTTGCGACCCTTCTGTACCTTGCGGAATTTTGTACGCTTTGGTTGCAGCATTTGCGTACCCCTTATTTAGCAGCTTTTTTGCGGCTCTTTACCGGCTTCTCATCGGGCACTTCGTCACCGATTACCTCACCTTTAAAGATCCACACCTTGATACCGATGATGCCGTAAGTAGTCTTCGCTTCAACATTGGCGTAGTCAATGTTGGCGCGCAGGGTGTGCAGGGGCACACGGCCTTCGCGATACCATTCGGTACGCGCGATTTCTGCACCGCCAAGACGGCCACTTACTTGAATCTTGATACCTTCGGCACCCTGACGCATAGCGTTCTGTACGGCACGCTTCATAGCGCGACGGAACATAACACGGCGTTCCAGCTGCTGGGCAACGTTCTGGCCAACCAGAGCCGCGTCCATATCAGGCTTGCGCACTTCTTCAATGTCGATGTGCACAGGTACGCCCATCTGCGCGCTTACTTCTTTGCGCAGACGTTCTACGTCTTCACCTTTTTTACCGATCACGATGCCCGGACGTGCAGTGTGAATCTTCACACGTGCAGTGTTTGCCGGACGTTCGATCTCGATACGGCTCACAGAAGCGTGGGCCAGTTTTTTGCGAATGTATTCGCGAACTTTCAGATCCGTGTACAGCTTGTCTGCGTACTCGTCGCTGCCGGCATACCAAACAGAGGTATGCTTTTTAACGATACCCAGACGAATGCCGGTAGGATGTACTTTTTGTCCCATGGTTTTCTCGCCTGCTCTCTTATTTCTCGGCCACTTTCACAGTGATGTGACAAGTACGCTTAAGAATGCGATCAGCACGACCTTTAGCACGCGGCTTAATGCGCTTCATGGTCATACCTTCGTCCACAAAAATTGTGGAAACCTTCAGCTCGTCAACGTCAGCACCTTCGTTGTGCTCAGCGTTGGCAATGGCCGACTCCAGTACTTTCTTAATGATCGCCGCACCCTTTTTAGTACTGAAAGCCAGTATATCCAGGGCCTCTTCAACGCCTTTGCCGCGAACCTGATCAGCTACCAGTCGCGCCTTTTGCGCCGATAGACGTGCGCCGCGTAATTTTGCTGCTACTTCCATCTTTATAACCTCGGCTTAGCGCTTCTTCGCTTTCTTGTCCGCAGCATGACCGCGGTAAGTGCGGGTAGCAGCGAACTCGCCCAGTTTATGGCCAACCATTTCTTCGTTAACCAAAACGGGCACGTGTTGACGACCGTTGTGCACGGCAATCGTCAGTCCAACCATTTCCGGCATAATCATGGAACGGCGGGACCAGGTTTTAATCGGCCGGCGATCGTTTGCTGCAATCGCTGCCTCCACCTTCTTGATCAAATGCAGATCAATAAAGGGACCTTTCTTTAATGAGCGTGGCACTGTCGATTCCTCTCTAGCTGCTCAGACATCGCGCGGCTTACTTGCCGCGACGACGTACTATCATCTTATCGGTGCGCTTGTTCTTGCGCGTTTTCTTACCCTTGGTCGGAACGCCCCACGGAGTAACCGGATGACGACCACCAGAGGTACGGCCTTCACCACCACCGTGCGGGTGATCTACCGGGTTCATCGCCACACCGCGAACGGTAGGACGAACACCACGCCAGCGTGCAGCACCGGCTTTACCCAGCTTGCGCAGGCTGTGCTCGGAGTTGCTCACTTCACCCAGGGTTGCGCGGCACTCAGCGAGAACCTTGCGCATTTCGCCGGAACGCAGACGAATGGTCGCATACTGACCTTCACGAGCTACCAGCTGCACAGAGGCACCAGCAGAACGGGCCAGCTGAGCGCCTTTGCCTGGCTTCAGCTCGATCGCGTGGATTACAGAACCTACCGGAACGTTGCGCAGAGGCAGAGTGTTACCCACAACAATCGGTGCGGCATCGCCGGACTGAATGGTGGCACCTGCTTTCAGGCCTTTCGGTGCGATAATGTAACGACGCTCACCGTCGGCGTAACACACCAGAGCGATGTGTGCGCTGCGGTTGGGATCGTACTCCAGACGCTCAACTTTAGCCGGAATACCGTCTTTGTTGCGCTTGAAGTCGATTACACGGTAGTGCTGCTTGTGGCCACCACCGATGTGACGGGTAGTGATACGACCATTGTTGTTACGGCCACCACTTTTGCTCTTGCTCTCCAACAGAGGAGCGTAAGGAGCACCCTTGTGCAGGTCGGTGTTAACAACCTTAACCAGGTGACGACGGCCGGCGGAGGTCGGTTTTGTTTTTACAATTGCCATTGTAACGGTCCCCTTTACTCAGCAGCTTCAAAATTGATGTCGCTGCCCTCAGCCAGGCGAACGTAGGCTTTTTTCCAATCGCTGCGCTGGCCCATGCCATTGCGAGTGCGCTTGGTTTTGCCCTTTACGTTCACGGTGCGAACCTGCTCAACGGAAACGTTAAACAGCTTCTCAACCGCAGCCTTGATCTCAGCTTTTTCGGCGTCGGTGGTAACCTTGAAAACTACCTGATTGGCGCTATCCGCCAGTCCAGCAGCTTTTTCGGAAATTACCGGGCCCAGCAGTACTTTGTAGAGTCGCTCTTGGTTCATCCCAGCACCTCTTCAATTTTCTTGAGCGCAGAAACGGTAACCACGACCTTATCAAAGCGAATCAGGCTTACTGGATCGATCGCCTGTACATCGCGGACGTCGATCTTGTGCAAGTTGCGTGCGGCCAGGTAGAGGTTTTCGCTAACCTCTTCAGTCACGATCAGCGCATCGGACAGGTCAAACTGAGCCAGTTTGCTTACCAGCTGCTTGGTCTTGGGTGCGTCCACATCAAAGGACTCAACCACTACCAGGCGCTCCTGACGAGCCAGCTCAGACAGAATGCAACGCAGTGCAGCGCGGTACATTTTTTTGTTCAGCTTAACGCTGTGATCGCGCGGATCAGCGGCGAAGGTTACGCCACCGGAACGCCACAGCGGGCTGCGGATAGTACCGGCACGTGCGCGGCCAGTACCTTTTTGGCGCCATGGCTTCTTACCACCACCAGAAACATCGGAACGATTTTTCTGCGCCTTGGTACCCTGGCGAGCGCCGGCCATGTAGGCCACAACTGCCTGGTGTACCAGATCTTGGTTGAACTCACGTCCGAAAGTCACTTCAGAGACAGCTACTGTGCCTTTAGCGCCTTCGGGAGTAGCGATATTCAGTTCCATATCTATTTCCCCTCAGACTTAGGCTTTAACTGCCGGACGAACGATAACGTTGCCACCGGGTGCACCGGGTACAGCGCCTTTAACCAACAGCAGGTTGCGTTCGGCATCGACACGAACCACTTCCAGGTTTTGCACGGTTACGCGCTCAGCACCCATATGTCCGGCCATCTTCTTGCCTTTCCATACGCGGCCAGGAGTCTGACATTGACCGATAGAACCGGGTGCGCGGTGAGACAGGGAGTTACCGTGGGTTGCGTCCTGGGTGCGGAAATTCCAACGCTTAACGCCGCCCTGGAAGCCTTTACCTTTGGAAGTGCCGGTTACGTCGATCATCTGGCCAGCTTCGAAGCTGGAAACAGTAATTTCAGAACCGATTTCGAAAGTCTCTTCGGAACCGTCAGTGCGCAGTTCGAAAAGATTTGTGCCAGCCTCTACATTGGCTTTGGCGAAGTGGCCCGCTGCGGGCTTGGAGACACGGGAAGCTTTGCGGCTGCCTACTGCTACTTGAACAGCGCTGTAACCGTCAGTTTCCTGAGTTTTCACTTGGGTGACGCGATTCGGAGCAACCTCAACAACGGTTACCGGAATGGATACGCCATCTTCAGTGAAGATGCGAGTCATGCCGCTCTTGCGGCCGACAATACCTATAGTCATCTTTTTTAACCTCTCAGTGCACGGGGCTTTAACCCACTGCGGCCGCCCAATTTCAGAGCGTTACACTACCCGGACCGTTTTCGTCCGGGATTCGGTAGTTAGTAAAAGTGTTAGCCGAGACTAATTTGGACCTCAACACCGGCCGCCAGATCGAGCTTCATCAGCGCGTCGACGGTTTTCTCGGTAGGCTCAACGATGTCCAGCAAACGCTTGTGAGTACGGATCTCATACTGATCGCGAGCGTCTTTATTAACGTGCGGGGAAATCAGTACGGTGTACTTCTCTTTGCGAGTCGGCAGCGGGATAGGACCGCGAACTTGTGCGCCAGTGCGCTTAGCCGTCTCTACGATCTCCTGAGTGGACGCGTCGATCAGCTTGTGATCGAAGGCCTTCAGGCGAATACGGATACGTTGACCCTGCATGGAATCAAACTCCAATTATTAACTAAAGAACGTCCTCTTACGCAGCCCCGAGGGCGGGCGAAAAGGAGCGCGAATTCTACGGGGAGCGCAGCAGGCTGTCAACTGTACAGGCTGATCAAATTTCAATCTGCTGAAACTACAATTGAGTACCCCAAGCGGAACGAGGTATCCACAATGACTATCGCCGCAACACTGAGTCAATATTTAAATGACCAATCGGTCGATTATCATCTGATTCAGCATCCACACACTCGCACCAGCCGGGAAAGTGCCCGCGCCGCCCATGTGCGCGAGGATCAGGTGGCAAAAGCGATTTTGCTTCAGGATATAGAGGGTTACGTAATGGCTGTGATCCCAGCCAGCAGCAGCCTCGACATGCGCTCTCTTCACAATGAGACAGGGCGAAACTCACTGCAAATGGTCTCGGAAACCGAGCTCGGCGCCATATTCCCAGACTGTGAACTGGGCGCCCTGCCCGCCCTAGGCCAGGCTTACGGAATTACCACCCTGCTAGACACCAGTCTTGGACACCGTGAAACCATTTACTTTGAGGCCGGTGACCACGAAGAGCTGGTCGAGATGAGCGGCCCTCAATTCACCAAGCTGTTTGCGGGCAGCAGAAGCTGTGATTTAAGCCGGGATTGGCCATAAGCTCGCTAGATTAAAAGCAAATATTAGCGGCCGCAGATATGCCGGAAAGGATTCAATATTGAGCCCCTAACAGAGAGGGGTGATGCTCGCAGCACCAAACAACACCAGCTGGTGCAAGTAGGCAATTATCGGGCACAAAAAAAGCCGCAGCGCGTCCGCTGCGGCTTTTTATTTAGATCAGGAGTAACTATTACTCGATGATCTTGGCAACAACGCCCGCACCTACGGTACGACCACCTTCGCGGATAGCGAAGCGCAGGCCGTCTTCCATGGCGATCGGAGCGATCAGGGTAACAACCATTTGAATGTTGTCGCCCGGCATTACCATTTCAGTACCTTCCGGCAGCTCTACCGCACCAGTTACGTCGGTAGTACGGAAGTAGAACTGAGGACGGTAGCCTTTGAAGAAGGGGGTGTGACGACCACCTTCGTCCTTGGACAGTACATACACTTCCGCTTCGAACTTGGTGTGCGGAGTGATGGAGCCCGGCTTAGCCAGTACCTGACCACGCTCTACTTCGTCACGCTTGGTGCCGCGCAGCAGTGCGCCGATGTTCTCACCAGCACGACCTTCGTCGAGCAGCTTGCGGAACATTTCAACACCAGTACAGGTAGTAGTGGTGGTTTCTTTGATACCAACGATTTCGATCTCGTCGCCAGTGTTGATCACACCGCGCTCTACACGACCAGTTACAACGGTACCACGGCCAGAGATAGAGAATACGTCTTCGATCGGCATCAGGAACGGCTGATCTACAGCGCGCTCTGGCTCAGGGATGTACTCGTCCAGAGTCTCTACCAGCTTCTTAACAGCGGTAGTACCCATTTCGTTGTCGTCTTCGCCGTTCAGGGCCATCAGAGCGGAACCAACGATGATCGGAGTGTCGTCACCTGGGAACTCGTACTGGTCCAGAAGTTCGCGAACTTCCATTTCCACCAGCTCGAGCAGCTCTTCGTCGTCTACCATGTCCGCTTTGTTCAGGAATACAACGATGTAAGGTACACCTACCTGACGGGAAAGCAGGATGTGCTCACGAGTCTGCGGCATGGGGCCGTCAGCTGCGGAACATACCAGGATAGCGCCGTCCATCTGAGCAGCACCGGTGATCATGTTCTTAACGTAGTCGGCGTGTCCCGGGCAATCTACGTGCGCGTAGTGGCGAGTCGGGGACTCGTACTCAACGTGAGAAGTAGCGATGGTGATACCGCGCTCACGCTCTTCCGGTGCATTGTCAATACCGTCGAAAGCAACAGCGTCACCGCCCCAAACTTCCGCACATACGCGGGTCAGAGCAGCGGTCAGGGTGGTTTTACCGTGGTCAACGTGACCGATGGTGCCCACGTTCACGTGGGGCTTGGAACGTTCAAACTTTTCTTTTGCCATCTTTAGATGTCCTCTAGCTAAAAGTTTGCCAAAGGGGCCCCAGCTGTTGGCCCGGCCCCCTTTAAGCAGAAGTTAATTAGGCCTTAGTCTTGGCGATGATCTCATCGGCAACATTTTTCGGCGCTTCGGCGTACTTCAGGAATTCCATGGTGTAGGTAGCACGGCCCTGAGTAGCAGAACGCAGGTCGGTTGCGTAACCGAACATTTCTGCCAGAGGTACTTCCGCATTGACAACCTTACCGGAGGGGTTGTCTTCCATACCCTGGATGAGACCACGGCGACGGTTGAGGTCACCAACCACATCACCCATGTTCTCTTCCGGAGTTACCACTTCCACCTTCATCATCGGCTCGAGCAGCACCGCACCGCCCTGACTGGACAGCTTCTTGGTCGCCATAGAACCGGCGATCTTAAACGCCATTTCATTGGAGTCCACATCGTGGAAGGAACCGTCGTACAGAGTCGCCTTCAGGCCCAGCAGCGGATAGCCAGCCAGAACACCGTTCTTCATCTGCTCTTCGATACCTTTCTGTACCGCAGGAATGTATTCCTTCGGTACCGCACCGCCCACGATTTCGTTAACGAATTCCAGACCTTCCTGAGACTCGTCTTCGGCAGGCTCAAACTTCACCCATACGTGACCGTACTGACCGCGACCACCGGACTGACGAACGAACTTACCTTCGATCTCAGAGGTGTTGCGGATAGTTTCACGGTAGGCAACCTGAGGCTTACCGATGTTCGCTTCAACGTTGAACTCACGCTTCATGCGGTCAACGATGATATCCAGGTGCAATTCACCCATACCGGAGATAATGGTCTGACCGGTTTCCTCGTCAGTCTTCACGCGGAAGGACGGATCTTCCTGGGCCAGCTTGCCGAGGGCAATACCCATTTTTTCCTGGTCCGGCTTGGACTTGGGCTCAACCGCAACAGAAATTACTGGCTCGGGGAACTCCATACGCTCCAGAACAATCTTGTTGGCTTCGGAGCACAGGGTGTCACCAGTGGTTACGTCTTTCAGACCAATCGCAGCAGCGATGTCACCAGCCAGTACTTCTTTAATTTCCTGACGATCGTTGGAGTGCATTTGCACCATACGACCGACACGCTCTTTCTTCATTTTTACGGAGTTGTATACCGCAGTACCGCTCTCCAGCTTACCGGAGTAAACACGGAAGAAAGTCAGGGTACCAACGAAGGGGTCGGTAGCAATTTTGAACGCCAGTGCAGCGAACGGCGCATTGTCGTCAGCTTCGCGGCTCTCAACAGTTTCGCCATCTTCCAGAGTACCTTCGATCGCCTTAACTTCAGTCGGCGCCGGCAGGTATTCGATAACTGCGTCCAGTACAGCCTGTACACCCTTGTTCTTGAACGCAGAACCGCCCAGAACCGGTACAATTTCGTTGGCCAGGGTACGCTGACGGATAGCTGCCTTGATTTCTTCTTCGGACAGCTCACCTTCTTCCAGGTATTTTTCCATCAACTCTTCGCTGGCTTCAGCGGCCGCTTCTACCAGGTACTCGCGCATTTCGTCGCACTCGTCCTGCAGCTCAGCGGGGATGTCAGCGTAGTCGAAAGTCATGCCCTGGTCGGCTTCATTCCACAGAATGGCCTTCATCTTCACCAGGTCAACAACACCCTTGAACTCGTCCTCAGAGCCGATGGTCATCTGCAGAGGGACAGCATTCGCGTTCAAGCGGTCTTTCAGCTGGCTCACAACGTTGCGGTAGTTCGCACCGGCGCGGTCCATTTTGTTTACGAATACCATGCGCGGTACTTCGTATTTGTTTGCCTGGCGCCATACGGTTTCAGTCTGAGGCTGAACACCAGAGGAGCCACACAGCACAACAACAGCACCGTCGAGTACGCGCAAGGAGCGCTCAACTTCAATAGTGAAGTCAACGTGTCCTGGGGTATCGATGATGTTTACGCGGTGCTGGTCGAACTGCTGCTGCATGCCAGACCAGAAACAGGTAGTTGCAGCAGAAGTAATGGTGATACCACGCTCCTGCTCCTGCTCCATCCAGTCCATGGTGGCAGCACCTTCGTGTACTTCACCAATTTTGTGGGATAGACCAGTGTAGAAAAGTACGCGCTCGGTAGTAGTGGTTTTACCGGCGTCTACGTGGGCACAGATACCGATGTTACGGTAACGTGCGATGGGCGTTTTACGTGCCACAGTTGTATCCTCGATATAACGGCAAAAGGCAGCCTGGAATTTTCCGTGCTGCCTTTCGGTATTAATTTCCGATGTTGGTATTCATCAGACTTAGAAGCGGTAGTGAGAGAATGCCTTGTTGGCTTCTGCCATGCGGTGTACATCTTCACGCTTCTTGACCGCGCCACCCTTGTTTTGGGCTGCATCGATCATTTCGTTGGCCAGACGCTGAGCCATAGATTTCTCACCGCGCTTACGGGAGAACTCCACCAACCAACGCATTGCCAGAGCCGTACGACGCGAGGGGCGCACTTCTACAGGCACCTGATACGTCGCACCACCAACACGGCGGGACTTTACTTCCACCATAGGCGCGATATTTTCCAAAGACTCCTCGAATACTTCGATCGGATCTTTGTTCAATTTTTCAGAAATAGTTTCAAGTGCACCGTATACGATACGCTCTGCAACTGACTTCTTGCCGCTGATCATGACGTGGTTCATGAACTTGGCCAGGGTGACGTTCCCGAACTTGGGGTCCGGTAGCACTTCGCGCTTGGCGACTACTCGTCTTCTCGGCATGGGTATTGCCTCTCTTCAGGGTTATTCTGAGACGCCGCCGTAAAACATTACAATCCGGCGAGCTCAGCCTTACTCCGGTTGGAAACCGAAACGCAAATCGTTAAAGGTGATTAACCTTTAGGACGCTTGGCGCCGTACTTAGAACGGCCCTGCTTGCGATCGTTTACGCCGGCACAGTCAAGTGCACCGCGTACAGTGTGGTAGCGCACACCCGGCAGGTCTTTTACACGACCGCCGCGAATCAGTACCACGCTGTGCTCTTGCAGGTTGTGGCCTTCACCACCGATGTACGAAGTTACTTCGTAACCGCTGGTCAGACGCACACGGCAAACCTTACGCAGTGCAGAGTTCGGCTTCTTCGGTGTAGTGGTGTACACACGAGTGCAAACTCCGCGACGCTGCGGGCTAGCCTGCAGAGCAGGAACGTCGCTTTTTTCAACTTTGCGTTTTCTCGGCTTACGAACCAACTGGTTGATCGTTGCCATTAAAAATCACTCCAAAAATAAAATGCCCCCACCTCTAACAGTGAGGGCCTATCGTCTGTGTGTATCGTCCGATCCTGGGATCAAACGGAACACCCCACATAAGCGGGGGCCGCATTCTATAAGCGACAACCCGCCTAGTCAATCGGCGACGGAAGTAAGTGCTTACATCACAGACAGTCGCCAATATCAGATCGGGCACCTGAGTGCCCCAACCTACCCCACTCCACCAACAGATAGAGTGGGATACGCCTTATTCGCCTGAGGACTTCAGTGCCTCAGTCAGAGCTGCTTCAACCTCAGCTGCGGAAGGTCCTTCACCGAAGGCCTCTTCCAACTGCAGGCTGCGCTTGCGCTTGCGCTCGCTGTGGTAAGCCAGACCGGTACCAGCCGGGATCAAGCGACCCACAACCACGTTCTCTTTCAAGCCGCGCAGGTTGTCTTCCTTACCAGTTACCGCCGCTTCGGTCAGAACGCGAGTGGTTTCCTGGAACGAAGCCGCTGACAGGAAGGACTCAGTTGCCAGGGACGCTTTGGTAATACCCAGCAGCAGGCGTTCGAACTGAGCGGGCTGCTTGTTCTCGGCACGCAGCTGTTCGTTCTCTTCGATCACGCGCTGGTATTCAACCTGGTCGCCCTTAATCAAGCTGGAATCACCCATCTCGGTGACTTCAACTTTACGCAGCATCTGACGCACGATGGTTTCGATGTGCTTATCGTTAATGCCTACACCCTGGAGGCGGTAAACCTCCTGGATCTCGTTGGTGATGTAGCGAGCCAGCTCTTCAACACCTTTCAGGCGCAGAATATCGTGCGGGTTGGACGGGCCATCGGAGATAACCTCACCCTTCTCTACGGTTTCACCTTCGAACACGGTCAGCTGGCGGTGCTTTGGAATCAGAACCTCGTAGTGGTCCTTACCATTGGCCAGCGGCTTGCCGTCGCGCGGAGTAATCTGCAGACGAACCTTGCCTTTGGTCTCCTTACCGAAGGAAACGGTACCGGAGATTTCCGCCAGAATGGACGGCTCTTTCGGCTTACGCGCTTCAAACAGGTCGGCAACGCGGGGCAGACCACCGGTGATATCCTTGGTACCGCCGGATTCCTGCGGAATACGTGCAATTACGTCACCCACGTTCACCTGCTTGCCTTCAGCCAGGCTGAGGATCGCGCGCGGCGGCAAGGCGTAGTGCGCAGGCGCATTACTGTTCGCCAGAGTCAGCTCTTCACCATTCTCATCCAGCAGGGTTACCGCTGGGCGCAGGTCTTTACCCGCAGCCGGGCGCTCGGCCGGATCGATAATCTCGATAGAGGACAGGCCGGTGATATCGTCGGTCTGCTTGCGGATGGAGAGTCCTTCTTCCATACCGGACAGTTTCACCCAACCGGCAACCTCGGTGATGATCGGGTGGGTATGCGGGTCCCACTTGGCCACGATCTGGCCACCGTCTACCTCGGCACCTTCGTAGACGCTGATCACAGCACCGTAAGGCAGCTTGTAGCGCTCGCGTTCGCGACCGGCGCTGTCGGCAATCGCCAGCTCACCGGAACGGGACACGGCTACCAGAGTGCCAACTTCGGTCTTAACCGTCTTAACATTGTGCAGACGTACGGTACCGCCCTGCTTCACCTGGATGCTGTCCGCAGCGGAGGCACGGCTTGCAGCACCACCGATGTGGAAGGTACGCATGGTCAGCTGGGTGCCCGGCTCACCGATGGACTGTGCGGCAACAACGCCCACAGACTCACCCGGGTTGGCGCGGTGGCCACGGGCCAGGTCGCGGCCGTAACACTGGGCACAGATACCGTGTGCAGTCTCACAGGTGATCGGAGAGCGAACCAGAACCTCATCGATGCCCATGGCTTCGATGCGCTCTACCCACTTCTCGTCGATCATAGTGCCGGCAGAAACGGCGATTTCGTCACTGCCTGGCTTCAGTACATCGCGGGCCACTACACGACCGAGGATACGGTCACCGAGAGATTCGATAACATCACCGCCCTCGATTACCGGCGCCATGGTCAGACCGTCGTCGGTGCCACAATCCAGCTCGGTAATTACCACGTCCTGGGCCACGTCAACCAGACGGCGGGTCAGGTAACCGGAGTTAGCGGTTTTCAGTGCGGTATCCGCCAGACCTTTACGAGCACCGTGGGTCGAGATGAAGTACTGCTGTACAGTCAGGCCTTCACGGAAGTTTGCCGTAATGGCGTTCTCGATAATGGAGCCATCCGGACGGGCCATCAGACCACGCATACCAGCGAGCTGACGGATCTGAGCTTCAGAACCACGAGCACCGGAGTCTGCGTACATATATACAGAGTTGAAGGAGTCCTGCTTGGTCTCGTTGCCCTCGCGGTCGATCACCTTCTCTTTCTTGATACCGGCCATCATCGCCTGGGTTACCTTGTCGTTGGTGCGGGACCAAACGTCGATAACCTTGTTGTACTTCTCACCCTGGGTTACCAGGCCGGAAGCAAACTGGCTTTCAATCTCTTTCACTTCCGCTTCAGCGGCATCGATCAGTTCAGCTTTTTCCGCCGGAATCTCAAAGTCGTTCACACCAATGGAGGAACCGGACTTGGTAGAGAAGTCGAAACCGGTGTACATCAGCTGGTCGGCAAAAATAACCGTCGCCTTCAGGCCTACCTTGCGGTAGCACTCGTTCAGGGCGCGGGAGATCGCCTTTTTCTTCATCGGCTGGTTAACGTGCGCAAACGGCAGGCCTTCCGGCACGATGTTCCACAGCAGCGCGCGGCCTACAGTGGTGTCCTGAATGGAGATAGTCTCGTGCTTCTCACCGTCTTCGCCGACGATATTTTCGCGGATACGCACCTTGATCTTCGCTTGCAGGCCAACCTGCTTGGCGTAGAAAGCGCGGCTCACTTCTTTGATATCGGAGAAGAACATGCCTTCGCCTTTATCGTTAACGCGCTCGCGGGTCATCCAGTACAGACCCAGTACCACGTCCTGGGACGGTACGATGATCGGCTCACCGTTGGCAGGCGACAGGATGTTGTTGGTGGACATCATCAGCGCGCGGGATTCCAGCTGCGCTTCGATCGTCAGCGGTACGTGTACCGCCATCTGGTCACCGTCGAAGTCGGCGTTATAGGCCGCACAAACCAGCGGGTGCAGCTGGATTGCCTTACCTTCAATCAGTACCGGTTCAAACGCCTGGATACCCAGACGGTGAAGGGTCGGTGCACGGTTAAGCAGTACCGGGTGCTCGCGGATCACTTCGTCGAGGATATCCCAAACAACAGCTTCCTCGCGCTCAACCATCTTCTTGGCAGCTTTGATCGTAGTGGCCAGGCCACGGGATTCCAGCTTGCCAAAGATAAACGGCTTAAACAGTTCCAGTGCCATCTTCTTGGGCAGACCACACTGGTGCAGACGCAGGGTCGGACCTACCACGATCACGGAACGACCGGAGTAGTCAACACGCTTACCCAGCAGGTTCTGACGGAAACGACCCTGCTTACCTTTAATCATGTCAGCCAGGGACTTCAGCGGGCGCTTGTTGGAGCCGGTGATGGCGCGACCACGACGGCCGTTATCCAGCAGTGCGTCAACAGATTCCTGCAGCATGCGCTTTTCGTTGCGCACGATAATGTCCGGCGCGTTCAGCTCAAGTAGACGCTTCAGACGGTTGTTACGGTTGATCACACGACGGTAGAGGTCGTTCAGATCGGAGGTCGCGAAACGACCGCCATCCAGCGGTACCAGCGGGCGCAGATCCGGCGGCAGAACCGGCAGAGCCTTCATCACCATCCACTCCGGGTTGTTGCCGGACTTGTAGAAGGCTTCCAGCAGCTTCAGGCGCTTGGACAGTTTCTTGATCTTGGTTTCGGAGTTGGTCGCCGGGATCTCTTCGCGCAGGCGCTGGATTTCTGCGGGCAGCTCGATGTCCGCCATCAGCTCCTGGATCGCCTCGGCACCCATTTTCGCTTCAAACTCGTCGGCGAACTCTTCCATCGCCTCAAAGTACTGCTCGTCATTCAGCAGCTGGCCGCGCTCCAGGGTAGTCATACCCGGCTCGGTAACAACGTAAGATTCGAAGTACAGCACGCGCTCGATATCGCGCAGGGTCATGTCCAGCAGCAGGCCGATACGGGACGGCAGGGACTTCAGGAACCAGATGTGTGCAACCGGGCTGGCCAGCTCGATGTGACCCATGCGCTCACGGCGAACCTTGGCCTTGGTCACTTCAACGCCACACTTCTCACAGATAATGCCGCGGTGCTTCATGCGCTTGTACTTACCGCACAGGCACTCGTAGTCTTTTACCGGGCCAAAGATCTTGGCACAGAACAAGCCTTCACGCTCAGGCTTAAAGGTACGGTAGTTGATGGTCTCCGGCTTTTTCACTTCGCCGTAGGACCAGGAGCGAATCATGTCCGGTGATGCCAGACCGATACGAATCGCATCAAACTCTTCCAGCTGCTCCTGGGACTTCACCAGATTTAATAAATCTTTCAAGGCCTTTCCTCCACTAGGGGGTAGTCAACCCGGCACTCGCACTAGCCGCCGGGCTAGCCAGCTGCCCCACTGCTTCGAGGGGCGCTGGCACTTGTCTCATTTCACCTGCCAACAGGCTTCGGTACGGGTTCGGATTTACTCGTGCTCAAGCTCAAAGTTCATACCGAGAGAGCGGATTTCCTTAACCAGTACGTTGAAGGATTCCGGCATGCCCGGCTCCATGCGGTGGTCGGAGTCCACGATGTTCTTGTACATCTTGGTACGGCCTTCCACGTCATCGGATTTAACCGTGAGCATTTCCTGCAGGGTGTATGCAGCGCCGTAAGCTTCCAGCGCCCACACTTCCATCTCCCCGAAACGCTGACCACCGAACTGGGCTTTACCACCCAGCGGCTGCTGGGTAACCAGGCTGTAGGAACCGGTAGAACGCGCGTGCATCTTGTCGTCTACCAAGTGGTTCAGCTTCAGCATGTACATGTAGCCCACAGTTACCGGACGCTCGAAAGCATCGCCGGTGCGGCCGTCGTGCAGGGTGATCTGACCGGAATCCGGGATATCGGCAAGACGCAGCAGCTGCTTGATCTCACTTTCATCGGCACCGTCAAATACCGGGGTCGCCATAGGTACACCGCGACGCAGGTTTTGCGCCATGGTCATGACTTCCTCATCGGAGAACTCGTCGAGTTCTTCCTTGCGTCCGCCAGTGGAGTTGTAGACCTCTTCCAGGAATCCGCGCACCTTGGCGATTTCCTGCTGCTCCTTGATCATCTTGTCGACTTTAACGCCGAGGCCTTTAGCGGCCATGCCCAAGTGCATTTCCAGAACCTGACCAACGTTCATCCGCGAGGGAACGCCCAGCGGGTTCAGGACGATATCTACCGGCTCACCGTTTTGGTCATAAGGCATGTCCTCAACGGGCTTGATTACGGAGATAACACCTTTGTTACCGTGACGACCGGCCATCTTGTCGCCCGGCTGGATGCGGCGTTTGATCGCCAGGTAAACCTTGACGATTTTCAGCACGCCCGGAGCCAGGTCATCGCCGGACTCCAGTTTCTTCTTCTTGTCTTCGAAGGCTTCGTCGAGCAGCTTGCGACGCTCTTTCAGCTGAGCTTCCGCTTTTTCCAGCTGATCGTTCAGGCTGTCGTCTTCCATACGCAGCTTGAACCAGTCTTCGCGCGGCAGAGCGGCGAGGACTTCAGCGGTCATCTCATCGCCCTTCTTAACACTCTTACCACCGGCGGCCTTTTGGCCCAGCAGAGCCTGTTGCAGACGCTCGAAGGTCGCACCTTCAACGATGCGGTATTCTTCGTTCAGATCCTTGCGAACCTCGTCCAGCTGTGACTTCTCGATATCGAGGGAGCGCTGGTCTTTCTGCAGGCCGTCGCGGGTAAATACCTGAACGTCGATCACCGTACCGCGGGTGCCACTGGGCGCGCGCAGGGAGGTGTCCTTAACGTCGGAAGCTTTCTCTCCGAAGATTGCGCGCAGCAGTTTTTCTTCCGGAGTCAGCTGGGCTTCGCCCTTCGGAGTGACCTTACCGACCAGGATATCGCCAGCGCCTACTTCTGCGCCGATGTATACGATGCCGGACTCGTCCAGCTTATTCAGGGCAGATTCGCCAACATTGGGGATATCCGCAGTAATTTCCTCACTGCCCAGCTTGGTATCGCGGGCAATACAGGTCAGCTCCTGAATGTGGATGGTGGTGAAGCGGTCTTCCTGTACAACGCGCTCACTGATGAGGATGGAGTCCTCAAAGTTGTAACCATTCCAGGGCATAAATGCGATGCGCATATTCTGGCCCAGAGCCAGCTCACCCAGGTCTACAGAGGGACCATCGGCGAGAATATCGCCACGGACTACACGATCGCCAGTATTAACGATCGGGCGCTGGTTGATACAGGTATTCTGGTTGGAGCGGATGTATTTGGTCAGGTTGTAGATATCCACACCTGCATCACCGGCTTCCACCTCAGCGTCGGCCACGCGAACAACCACACGGCTGGAATCAACGCGCTCAATAATGCCGCCGCGCTTAGCAACCACACACACGCCGGAGTCGCGCGCTACAGTGCGCTCCATACCGGTGCCCACCAGCGGCTTTTCAGCGCGCAGGGTCGGTACCGCCTGACGTTGCATGTTCGATCCCATCAATGCACGGTTGGCGTCATCGTGCTCGAGGAATGGAATCATCGCCGCAGCTACGGAAACCACCTGTTTGGCGGAAACATCCATATACTGGATTTCGCCCGGTGCTTTCAGGGTAAATTCGCCCTGGTGACGCACGCTGATCAGGTCATCAACAAAGTTGCCGTTGTCATCTACTTCCGCAGACGCCTGGGCAATAATGAAGTTGGCTTCATTGATCGCGGACAGGTACGCAATTTCATCAGTTACCTTGCCATCGACCACTTTGCGGTAGGCGCTCTCGAGGAAACCGTAATGGTTGGCGCGGGCGTAAGTGGCCAGGGAGTTAATCAGACCGATGTTCGGTCCTTCCGGCGTCTCAATCGGACATACGCGGCCGTAGTGAGTCGGGTGCACGTCGCGCACCTCAAAGCCAGCGCGCTCACGGGTCAAACCACCCGGGCCGAGGGCGGAAACACGACGCTTGTGAGTCACTTCCGACAGCGGGTTGTTCTGGTCCATAAACTGGGACAGCTGCGAGGAACCGAAGAATTCCTTCACGGCAGCGGCAACCGGCTTGGCATTGATCAGGTCCTGAGGCATCAGGCCTTCGGACTCCGCCATGGACAGGCGCTCTTTAACAGCGCGCTCTACACGTACCAGGCCAACGCGGAACTGGTTTTCAGCCATTTCGCCTACGGAACGCACGCGACGGTTACCCAGGTGATCGATATCGTCGACCATGCCCTGACCGTTGCGGATATCGATCAGAGTCTTCAGAACTTCGACGATATCTTCTTTGCTCAGAGTGCCGGGGCCAGTTTCGTCTTCGCGACCCAGGCGTCGGTTGAACTTCATGCGGCCAACAGCGGACAGGTCGTAACGCTCGTCGGTAAAGAACAAGTTCTCGAACAGCGCTTCTGCGGACTCCTTGGTGGGCGGTTCGCCCGGGCGCATCATACGGTAGATCTCTACCAGCGCTTCCAACACAGTGCGAGAAGGCTCTGCACGCAGGGTGTCGGAGATAAACGGACCGCGATCCAGGTCGTTGGTGTACAGGGTTTGGAAACTCTTAACGTTCAGTACACGCAGCTTGGCGATTACTTCATCAGTAATCTCGGTGTTACAGTCGATCGCGATCTCACCGGTGGACTCATCGATGATGTCGTTCGCCAGTACACGGCCAAACAGGTACTCGAGCGGTGCTTCCAGCTTTTCTACGCCGGCCTTTTCCAACTGACGGATATGACGCGGGGTAATACGGCGACCCTCTTCGACAATCACCTTGCCCTGGCCGTCTTTGATGTCAAAAGAAGCAACATCACCGCGCAGGCGAGACGGAATCAGCTCCAGGCTGACACGGTCTTCCAACAGCTCAAAGGTGCTGGTCTCGAAGAACATTTCCAGCATTTCCTGGGAGGTGTAACCCAGGGCACGCAGCAGAATAGTCGCTGGCAATTTACGGCGACGATCGATACGCACAAACACCAGGTCTTTCGGATCGAACTCGAAGTCCAGCCATGAGCCACGGTAGGGGATGACACGCGCGGCGTACAACAGCTTACCGGAAGAGTGAGTCTTGCCTTTGTCGTGATCGAAGAATACACCCGGGGAACGGTGCAGCTGGGATACGATAACGCGCTCGGTACCATTGATTACGAAGGTACCGTTGTCGGTCATGAGCGGAATCTCGCCCATGTAAACTTCCTGCTCTTTAATGTCCTTAATGGACTTATTCGCAGATTCTTTATCGTAAATAATCAGACGCACGCGCACGCGCAGCGGACATGCATAGGTAACGCCGCGCAGGGTACATTCCTTAACGTCAAAAGCGGGCTTACCCAGCGTATAACTTACGTACTCCAGGGCGGCATTGCCGGAATAGCTGACAATCGGAAATACAGATTTAAACGCCGCTTGCAGGCCAACGTCCATACGGTCGTCGGGGCGCTTGTCGGCCTGTGTAAAGTTGCGATAAGAATCGAGCTGTATCGCAAGCAGAAAGGGCACATCCATGACCTTAGGCAGTTTGCCAAAATCCTTGCGGATACGTTTTTTCTCAGTATATGAGTAAGCCATTCAAATTCCCCAGCTTGATCAGTGACAAGACTTCGTGGGACTCCAGTCCAGAGCCCCTCCGGGCGAGAAGCCTCTGGTCAATGCAACTTGCCTGCACTGGCCAGAAACCTCTCCGCTTGCTTTTGGGTAGCGCTACTGCGCTATGGTTAAATGAGGTTTGCCACGGTTTTTAAATCCCGCCGGCACCGGTAAAAACCTCAGTACCGCAAACGGCAAAAAGGCCGGCGGACAAAAGTCCACCAGCCTTACCGCTACCCGCCGCTTTACGCGACAGCTAGCGGGAGACGCAAGAACCGAATTACTTCAGTTCTACAACTGCGCCAGCTTCTTCCAGCTCTTTCTTAGCTGCTTCAGCTTCGTCTTTGCTTACGCCTTCTTTCAGCGGGCTCGGAGCGCCGTCTACCAGACCTTTAGCTTCTTTCAAGCCCAGGCCAGTGATGCCGCGAACAACTTTGATCACGTTCACTTTCTTGTCGCCTGGGGAAGTCAGGATTACGTCGAAAGAGTCTTTCTCTTCAGCGGCAGCTTCGCCACCAGCTGGGCCAGCTACAACTGCTGCAGCAGCAGTTACGCCGAATTTCTCTTCCATTGCTTCGATCAGCTCAACAACATCCTTAACGGACATTTCGGCAACAGCATTGATGATATCTTCTTTAGTCAGAGACATGATTCAGTACCTGAATTGGTTTGAGCAGTAGCTGCTCGTATTTCGTTTTGAAACTGCGATTCGCTCTAGCGAAAAAATTACGCAGCTTCCTGCTCTTTTTGGTCGCGAACGGCCGCAATAGTGCGAACCAGCTTGCCAGCAGATGCTTCTTTCAACACGCTCATCAGCTTGGCGATCGCCTCGTCGTAAGTCGGCAGGCTTGCCAACAATGCGACGTCGGTGATCGCGCCTTCGAAGGCAGCACCTTTCAGTTCCAGCTTGTCATTGCCTTTAGCGAACTGGCTCAGGATGCGCGCGCCGGCACCTGGGTGTTCGTTAGAGAATGCAATGATGCTAGGACCTACGAATTTGTCAGTCAGACATTCGTATTCGGTACCTGCCAGAGCGCGACGCGCCAGAGTGTTGCGGACGACTTTCAACCAAACGCCGTTCTCGCGAGCCTCTTTGCGCAGAGTGGTCATGTCATTCACGGTTACGCCGCGGGAATCCGCAACAACCGCAGACAGAGCACCTTCAGCAGCTTGCTGGACATCTGCGACAATCGCTTTCTTGTCTTCGAGTCCAATAGCCATAGTGTCACTCCTGGATTTGAAAAAAACCGGACTTAAACGTCCGATCCGTTCCGGTGCATAAAGCTCAAATCCAGTAAAAATACTGGTTTGGGCGACACCGTCTGCGTAGGCTCGAACCTCGCAATGGCCAACCTGGCCGAAGTTCGGATTAAGCCAGGCACGTTAAACCTCAACGCACCTGACACCTACGGTCTTTGACGGCCCACCTTGTGCCGAAGCATTCAGGTGGACCCCAAAGTTCGATTTACTGAGAGGTGATCACACCCCGCAGTGATATTTAGATGTTCAGGGAAGACTGATCGATAACCAGACCCGGGCCCATAGTGGTGCTCAGGGTGATCTTCTTCAGATATACACCTTTTGCAGAAGCCGGCTTGGCTTTCTTCAGGTCGGCAACCAGAGCTTCCAGGTTCTCTTTCAGAGAGTTCGCATCGAAAGCAACTTTACCGATACCACCGTGGATAATGCCGCCCTTGTCAGCGCGGAAACGCACCTGACCCGCTTTGGCATTCTTAACCGCAGTAGCAACGTCTGGAGTTACGGTGCCAGTCTTCGGGTTCGGCATCAGGCCGCGCGGGCCGAGGATTTGACCCAGCTGACCTACAACGCGCATCGCATCGGGAGAAGCGATAACTACGTCGAAGTCCATTTTGCCTGCTTTAACGTCGGCAGCCAGCTCGTCCATACCGATCAGGTCAGCGCCCGCTTCTTTAGCGGCATCAGCGTTTGCACCCTGGGTGAAAACAGCTACGCGAACTTCTTTACCGGTACCGTGCGGCAGAGTAGTTGCACCGCGAACAGCCTGGTCGGATTTACGTGGGTCGATGCCCAGGTTTACAGAAGCGTCTACAGTTTCTGCAAACTTAACGTTGGACAGCTCTTTCAGCAGGGCTACGGCTTCTTCGATACCGTAAGCCTTACCAGCTTCAACCTTCTCAGCGATTACGCGCTGACGCTTGCTCAATTTAGCCACTTAGAGACCCTCCACTTCGATACCGGCGCTGCGAGCGGAACCGGCGATAGTGCGCACGGCCGCGTCCAAGTCGGATGCAGTCAGGTCTGCTTTCTTCATTTCTACGATCTCTTCCAGCTGAGCGCGGGTTACTTTACCCACTTTCTCAGTGTTCGGACGACCGGAACCGCTCTTGATCTTGGCAGCCTTGCGCAGCAGTACAGCGGCGGGCGGCGACTTCATGATGAAGGTGAAGGATCGGTCGTTGTATACAGAGATTACAACTGGAACTGGCAGACCTGGCTCGAGGCTCTGGGTCTGGGCGTTGAACGCCTTACAGAATTCCATGATGTTCACACCGTGCTGACCCAGTGCGGGACCAACGGGCGGACTCGGGTTGGCCTGACCGGCCTTAACTTGCAGCTTGATATAAGCTTCTACTTTCTTAGCCATTACAGCTCTCCTCTAGTTGGGTATTAACGCCCGCCACTCAGCCATAAGGTTTAAGGGCAAGCTCCCCGAACCCCGAAATAAAAACTCATTTTTCGGGGACGCGAAAACCCCCTTCCACCTCGCGGCGAAAGGGGGCAAAAAATTTATACTGGAATCAGGTCTTTTCTACCTGACTGAACTCCAGTTCAACCGGGGTGGAGCGACCGAAGATCAACACCGCCACTCGCAAGCGGCTCTTCTCGTAGTTGACCTCTTCGACCACACCGTTGAAGTCATTAAACGGCCCGTCGATGACCCGAACCATTTCACCGGGTTCGAACAGTGTCTTGGGCTTGGGCTTATCGGCGGAATCGTCGATGCGATTCAGGATAGCCTGTGCTTCGCGGTCAGTAATCGGGGCCGGCTTATCCGCCTTGCCGCCGATAAAACCCAGCACTCGGGGAGTTTCTTTCACCAAGTGCCAAGTATCGTCGTTCAATTCCATTTCTACCAGGACATAGCCCGGGAAAAATTTGCGCTCACTCTTACGCTTCTGCCCTGCGCGCATCTCGACCACTTCTTCCGTGGGAACCAGGACTTCACCAAACAGGTGGTCCATTTCGTTCAGCTCAATGCGCTCTTTCAGGGAGCTGGCGACACGCTTCTCATAGCCCGAGTAAGCCTGGACCACATACCAATTCTTTGACATGTATCAACCTTTAGCCGATAAATTTGGAAGCCGCCCAACCCAGAGCCGAATCAAGCGCCCACAAGATAAGCGCCATAATCAACACGAAAACAACCACAATCGCTGTGGTCTGGGTTGCTTCTTGGCGGGTCGGCCAAACCACACGCCTGACTTCAGTTTGCGCTTCGCGCAACAGTTGCCACAACGCATTGCCTTTGGCGGTATTTACAGCCACAACCAGAGCTACCAGACAGATGGCAGTTACTGCCAACACTCGGTAAAACAAAGGGAATTCGGCGTAATATGAATTGCCTGCAACAGCACCGCCCACCAGCAGCACTATTAACAACCACTTCAGACCGTCAAGACGAAAGGTTTTCGCTTCTGTTTTAGCATTCATATAAGAAGCCCTTAGCGCACTATAGATAATCTTTTAGCGCTCATAAACACAAAAGCCCCACTGACAAGTAGGGTTTTGCGACACCCCTAAGCTTATCTAAGCGGAGTGATTAAAAATGGCAGGCCAGGAGGGACTCGAACCCCCAACACCCGGTTTTGGAGACCGGTGCTCTACCAATTGAACTACTGGCCTGTACAGTGTGAGCACTTTCGCGCTCAAAGATGAGAGAGCTACAGGAACTCTCCCACCTGGTGCACCACATAGAATATTGTGATGCAGAAATCAAAGATTACTCAATGATCTTAGCAACAACGCCCGCACCTACGGTACGACCACCTTCGCGGATAGCGAAGCGCAGGCCGTCTTCCATGGCGATCGGAGCGATCAGGGTAACAACCATTTGAATGTTGTCGCCCGGCATTACCATTTCAGTACCTTCCGGCAGCTCTACCGCACCAGTTACGTCGGTAGTACGGAAGTAGAACTGAGGACGGTAGCCTTTGAAGAAGGGGGTGTGACGACCACCTTCGTCCTTGGACAGTACATACACTTCCGCTTCGAACTTGGTGTGCGGAGTGATGGAGCCCGGCTTAGCCAGTACCTGACCACGCTCTACTTCGTCACGCTTGGTGCCGCGCAGCAGTGCGCCGATGTTCTCACCAGCACGACCTTCGTCGAGCAGCTTGCGGAACATTTCAACACCAGTACAGGTAGTAGTGGTGGTTTCTTTGATACCAACGATTTCGATCTCGTCGCCAGTGTTGATCACACCGCGCTCTACACGACCAGTTACAACGGTACCACGGCCAGAGATAGAGAATACGTCTTCGATCGGCATCAGGAACGGCTGATCTACAGCGCGCTCTGGCTCAGGGATGTACTCGTCCAGAGTCTCTACCAGCTTCTTAACAGCGGTAGTACCCATTTCGTTGTCGTCTTCGCCGTTCAGGGCCATCAGAGCGGAACCAACGATGATCGGAGTGTCGTCACCTGGGAACTCGTACTGGTCCAGAAGTTCGCGAACTTCCATTTCCACCAGCTCGAGCAGCTCTTCGTCGTCTACCATGTCCGCTTTGTTCAGGAATACAACGATGTAAGGTACACCTACCTGACGGGAAAGCAGGATGTGCTCACGAGTCTGCGGCATGGGGCCGTCAGCTGCGGAACATACCAGGATAGCGCCGTCCATCTGAGCAGCACCGGTGATCATGTTCTTAACGTAGTCGGCGTGTCCCGGGCAATCTACGTGCGCGTAGTGGCGAGTCGGGGACTCGTACTCAACGTGAGAAGTAGCGATGGTGATACCGCGCTCACGCTCTTCCGGTGCATTGTCGATACCGTCGAAAGCAACAGCGTCACCGCCCCAAACTTCCGCACATACGCGGGTCAGAGCAGCGGTCAGGGTGGTTTTACCGTGGTCAACGTGACCGATGGTGCCCACGTTCACGTGGGGCTTGGAACGTTCAAACTTTTCTTTTGCCATTGCAGCCTCCTATATATAGGCGAGCCGATAACGGCACCACCCACGTCCAGAACATGCACATCCGACCCGGAAAATCCGACCCCGGACACAAACAACCGCAAGAGCTTTCACTCTTGCGGTCATATAAAATGGAGCTCATGGGCGGATTTGAACCGCCGACCTCACCCTTACCAAGGGTGTGCTCTACCCCTGAGCTACATGAGCTAAAATCTTGCCGATAACGGCATCTTAAAATGTTGCACCCTGGAGAGCATTCCAACCAACCCCAAAACTTGGAGCGGGCAGCGGGGATCGAACCCGCATCATCAGCTTGGAAGGCTGAGGTTCTACCATTGAACTATGCCCGCTTTCGGGACCTCCATGCGAAACCCTTAGATTTCGCGCAACACCCTAAGGTGTAATATGGTGCAGGGGGGTGGATTCGAACCACCGAAGCTTTCGCGTCAGATTTACAGTCTGATCCCTTTGGCCACTCGGGAACCCCTGCTCAAAGCGGTGTGCATTGTCTACACATCTCGCTGCGCTGTCAACAATTTTTCTTTAAATTTCACATACTTAGCAGCGAAACCTAATTTTGACAGCAACGGGATGAAAATGGAGCTGGCGAGAGGAGTCGAACCCCCGACCGGCTGATTACAAGTCAGCTGCTCTACCAACTGAGCTACGCCAGCCCTATCCCGTTCATTGCCGAAGTTGTTAAGTCACCCTCGTCAATGGAGGCGGGATTCTATGGGAACTTATCTCGACACGCAACACCCTTTTTGCAGATAAATCATATTTTTTATGTCGCCTATTCCAACTTGTTGAAAAAAACAGCGATTCGAGACGCCACCTGATGATTTTCTGATAAATCTGCTTTTTTGTTAGCCAAGCACTTCAGAACAAAGATTTGGGCGCCGATCCAGGTCCGGGTATTCACTTTGCAATTGTCGCCAAAATTCTTCTGCAAGACTTTCTGTGCTGCCGGGGGGCATAACTATCCACCGCTCCATATAGGTTTGCGGCTCCTCCTTGAACTGCGCGGTAACCCCCCTCTCCTTCAAAACGCTGGTATGGGACTCAGCTCGGGCTCGCTCACTGAAAATCCCAAATGAAATGCCATTTTCCAATGCGCCTTTGGGAATGACATAGCTGTCGATCCCCTGAGACTGTAGTTCACGCAAGCGGTTGTAGGCCTCCCGCCTCGAACTCAGTGGCGGCAGATATACCCAGTAGCGCATCTGCCCCTGCATTTCTATATCACGCAGCTCGGCTTTAACCTGAAGGGACCGGATTCGCTGCAAGAGATCCTCGCCCTGGTACTCCTCCGTGAAAGGCCCCAACAGCGTACAAAGCTGCTCAACCTCAAAGGACTCCTTACTCAGTGCCCCGGCCTTCTCTGGAGCAGGCAGCTCTTCAGGGGATATTTCGCTAACGAGGGTAATTTTCTTTCCCTCCGACTCGTGAGGGATCGGGCTCTTGCCGCTACTTAACTGCGGAGACGGCGCTACCAACATATACCAGGCAAAAAGCACAGCGTTCAGGGCGACTAAAGAAAGGGCTATCCAGCGCATAACAGAGTAAATTTTTATGGATTACTAAGGGCCAACCCATCCATCACCAAATCGGGAACCAGGCGATGTTCGTGCTGGTAAACTGCGGAGAGCAACTGCGCATCTCCACCGGTTAACCACAATAAAGGGGGGGAACCGGAGTGGACCTGCAATTCTTCCATTGCTCGATCAACCGCACCCAACACCATCAGCAAGAGGCCACGGTTTATCGCCTCATTGGTATTGCGTCCCGCGCCCAATGTTTTTGTCAGGGCCAGTGCCTCACGACTCTTTGCTGCATGAGTATCGACACTGAGAACGCGATTCATCAATCCGAAACCGGGAACGATATATCCCCCAATGTGGCGCCCGCTATTGTCCAGCAAATCTAAGGTGACCGCACTGCCGCAATCCACAATTAATGATGCTCGGGGAGATTGCTGGTAGGCCGCCAACATTGCCAGCCACCGATCCACCCCCAGGGCGGAGTGGTCTTCATACCCGCAGATAACGCCGGCACATTGGGGCGCTACTGCCGAGAATTCAGCCTCCAGTGTGAACAGGTCTCGGGCCACCCGACTCAAGAATTCAGCAACAACGGGACCGGCAACATTCACTACCCGAAAACGGTAGGGGGTTAGGTCTGCCCAACCCTCAGGCAAAACCTGCTGGCGCAACTGCCCAGTTTCGATATCACCACGGGCTATCACCTCGCCTTCGACCAGGTAGCGCCACTTACCCCGTGTATTGCCGACATCCAGCTCTAGAATCACACCTGCCCCCGCAACGAGATTTCCCCCCCATGAAATGACTTTTGCCCTTTATCAGTGTCGAGTAACAAGGCTCCTTTTTCATCGACACCGGCCGCAACACCTTCCCAGCTCAAATTACCTGACCGCAACTGAACTGGCTGCCCGGCAAACTGGTCTAGGGTTGACCACGATTCCCGGTAAGCGGCGAAGCCCCCTTCCGGGTAAGTTTCCAGCATCGGTAACAGCTCGCTGAGTATCGCCGCAGTTAATTCACTGCGGCCAATACCAGGACGGACTTGCTGGAGATCTGCCCATGGTTGATCAATCTCCTCTGCTGTCTTTGCGTTGAGACCATTATTCAACCCAATGCCGATAACCACTGAACAGCGGTCGGTTAAATCCCCTTTTAGCTCAAGTAATACACCGGCCAATTTACGGCCCTGGCACCACACATCATTTGGCCACTTCAGGCGCACGCCCGGTACAGAAAAACGCTCGAGCGCTTTTGCCACAGCAACACCGACGGCAAGACTCAACCCCTCCAGGCTTTGTACACCGCCATTAAACTCCCAGCCCACTGAGAGGCTGATACTTGTGGCATAGGGGCTGACCCAATTGCGACCACGGCGACCCCGACCGGCACTTTGCCGCTCGGCGAGAATCGCTACAGCGTGTCCCTTACCTTCTTCAAAACGTTCCAGTAACAGGGAGTTCGTTGAACTCAACTCATCAAAAACCTGCAACTCGCGCAGTAGTGCTCGGGCTGAACCATCCAGCTGAGCGGTAACAGTCTGCTCAGATAGCAGGTCGAGACCTCCCGGCAAGCGATAACCTCGCCCCTTAGCAGACTCAAGCGTCAGGCCGTAGCTCTCGAGCTTTTGTAGTTGTTTCCAAACAGCGGCTCGGCTGACACCAAGCGCATTCCCGAGGGATTCTCCCGAGTGTATTTCCCCATCCGCCAGAAGCTCCAGCACCGGGCGAAGCTGTTCTAATGGTGTTTTTGCGGCGACGTCCTGCAATTTGTTCAACCTTTTACATAATGGCGGCCATAGCGATGCCCGAGGCTCGTCAGGACTTCATAACCGATAGTCCCGGCATACCCAGCAACCTCATCCACCGTAAGCTGGTCATTGAGAATCTCGATCGACTGAAGGGAGTCCCGCTCCTCTTCACTGAGACCCGAAATATCGAAAGTGGTAGAGTCCATTGATATACGCCCGACAATTGGTAGAGGGCGGCCGTGCCCCCATCCGCGCCCCCGCCCCCCTTGGGCTCGTATAATGCCATCGGCATATCCACCCCGAGCTACCGCAAGCCAACTATCTCCGGGAACTTCCTGGGTCGCACCATACCCCACAGACCGGGACTGACTGACATAGCGCTTTTGGACAATTGGCAAGCCCAAAGTCACCGTTGGACGCATCGGGTTTTCAGCCTCAGGGACAGGGTTAAGGCCGTATAGTGCGGAGCCCGGTCGGGCAATATCAAAGTGATACTCCTCACCCAAAAAGATGCCGGATGAGTTCGCAAGGCTGAGCTGAATATCCGGGCACAGTTCCCGCATGCGATCGCCCGCGGTCTTAAACTCGTTCAACTGAAGCTTATTATGCGGATGCTGGGGCTGATCTGCACAGGCAAGATGACTGAAGAACATCCGAACATCGGCGGACTCCAAGAGAGGGCGGTCCTTGAGCAGCAATTCGAACTCATCCGGGGTCAATCCCAGCCGAGTCATGCCGGTATCAATTTTTACGGCGCAAGAGGCCTCCAACTGAGCTTTCTCGCAGATTTCAACCCAGCTCTTCAATTGATCCAGAGTAAACAATGTGGGGATCAAACCCGCGCGAGCGCACTCTAGTTCAGCACCAGGCCTGACACCGGTAAAAATGACTATATTCACATCGTTGCCGAGGTCACTGCGCAAGCGCTCCCCCTCGACTTGGGTGGCCACAAAGAAATCGCGGCATCCCTGAGCGTATAGCGCCGGTGCAACATGAGCCATTCCCAAGCCGTAAGCATCCGCTTTAACCACAGCACCGCACCGGGTGCCGGCTTTCAAGCGATTAGCCAGATCCTGATAGTTATCTGCTATAGACCTCAGGTTGATACTTAATAACCCTTCACGAAAGTCACTCATACCAGTACAACTCTCTAAATCAGTAAGCTAGGTAGCTCCGAGCAGACTCTCTCGCTGCAGAGCTCGGGCACCGCCTAATATACACCCAACAACCAACAAAAGGCTGACCAGTGAGCCAGCGATCATTAGTGATATGGAGACCGTATCCCCAACCAGTAGAGCCTTAAACCACTGCTGTTGCGCGACCAGCGGGACCAACTGCCAGGCAGGCTCCTCTAGCTCTATGGATGACATATCCAATATTAACAACATAGTGACAGGTAAAATCTGCAATATACTCAATTGAGTTTGGGCATCTTTAAATGACTGGGAACGCAACGCTAACAATATTTGCAGTACGGCAACCAATAGAGCCAGTGGGAGCAGGGCTAGCGCCATAGCAACCATGCCACTCAGCGTAGTTGCATGTTGTATCCCCATTTCAGCCAAGGGCAAAAATGGAAAAACAGCCATTAGCGAAACTAACGCGAGAATTGAAGATAACCAACTGATACTGGCTACAGCGAGAACCTTGGCCAGGACCACCTGCCAGGCGGCCAGAGGTTGTTGCAGTAATACCTCAAAACTCATTCTCTCCCGCTCACCGGCAGAGGCATCAATGGACGAGGACAGGCAACCTATAAACAGCGTCATTATCAAGAGTGTCGGTATTGAACCAACAATCCAGGCACTGCGGGTAGACGGGGTACTGACATCCCTGACCTGGACTTGCCAGGGTGCTATTGTTTTTAGTGGGACTCCCCTAGCGACCATTCTTTGTTGAACAATGAGCTGTTGTAGCTCACCCAGCTTTTGTTGAACATGACTCGCGCCTTGCCCGCTGAAACGATCGGAGCTATCAACATACAAATAAACCTTGGGGCTGCGGAAATTGCGATAATCGGTAGAAAAACCTTCATCAATTTTCACAACTGCATCGTAACCTTCATCAAGTAAAGCTATCGGGTCCCCTTCTGACAGGCTATCCAGTTCCACCCGCCCTTTACTCAGCTGCTGCTCTAATACTGGTAAATCCTGCCCGCCTAACAACGCTAGCTGAAATGTCCTCTCCCCTTGGGACTTAAACATAAACAGAGTCATCGATGCGATCATTCCGGGAAATGAAATGGCAAACAGCAAAGATAAATACAGTGCTCGCCGGTCACGCCAAACCTCTAAAGACTCCTTCTTCAGAAGAGCAGACATGGCGGGAGTAAATAATAGGTTTAAAAATTTCATGCCATCACCTCCCCTTTAACCCCGTAAGCCAGAGTGACGAAACTATCTTCCAGGTTTTTACAGCCTGTGCGTTCTACAAGCTCATCGGGGGTACCACTATCGACAATAGCACCGTTAGCCATCACCAATACTCTATCTGACAACTCAGTAACTTCAGCCATAATATGGCTGGAAAATAAAATGGCTACGCCCTCAGAGCGCAACCGCAGAAGTGTTTTCCGCAGCAGTCTCGCTGCAAGGACATCAAGCCCGCGAGTCGGTTCATCGAGTATCAAGTGCGTAGGCCGGTGAACTAGTGCCCGCGCCAGCGACACTTTCATTCTCTCCCCCTGGGAAAAGCCTTTTGTCCGACGTTGCCACAAATCTTCTAATTCCAGCTCTTCTCGAACAGAATTCAATGCGCGCTTAAGCTCTGCCCCAAATAATCCCTGCGCACTGGCAAAAAATGATAAGTACTCCGCTACAGTAAGTCGTTCATACAAGCCTTCACGATCGCCGACAACGCCCAATTGCCGCTTTATTTCTAATGGCTTTTCGGCCACATTAAGCCCACTAACAATTACTGTACCTTCATCCGGTTTTACCAACCCCGTTATAATTCTGAGGCATGTAGTTTTACCGGCTCCATTAGCCCCCAGCAAAGCGGTTATTTGGCCATCAGGTATATTGAAATTCAGGTCTTTGAGTACTTTCTTTCCAGAGAATTGCTTGTGAATAGATTTAACAGCAATCATTTGTTATCCCCTTGGCTCGATAGCAACTCACTGGATACCGCTTTATCAATTTCAGGTCCAAAAGCACCCGCCATAAAAGGTGGTCTTTGAATATCCGCAATACAATCACTATCTAAAGAAGCAAGTGGAGATTTTAGAAAATCATCTATTAGCTTTGGTATACAACCGCGCATACTATTGATATGTCCACCACCTGGAACCACTACCTGTTTTAATTCTGAAAGATACCCCAAGCTTTGTTCCGCATAATAATGTGGGGTAATAGGGTCAGCCTCCCCAGAAATAATTAACACAGGATGATTTCTTTCTTCCGGGACTTCGTAAGTGATAGGAGATACGGGCCACACCTTGCAACCCTCAGCAAAAATCTCAAAAAAAGCATCACCTAAAAAGCTATCGTGAATATCTGCAGCCAGCTCTTCCTCTGTAGTGCGATTTAATTCTTCAGCGCAAGCAACTGATAAGGTGAGCCCCATAGACATACTTCCATCATCAGATAAAAGTCCAACCAACCCCGATAGCGGTAAATAATTACCCTCCTCAGCCTGGCTAATAGCGTATGGTAACTGCGCTGCCGTTTCAGGTGTGTAGAGCGCGGTCCTTATCAGGTTTTGTATGAAGCTACGGGGAACACTTGTTTCCATTGTGCGACCAGAGTGGGGGTCCGGGAAGTTCGATGCTCTTCCATCCCAGTCCCTAAGCAAGCTATCCAGGTCAGATCTCCAATCGCCAAATTCGGAGCACACCGGATCCTGACTGCAGTCTTTCTCCAATTTTAGCAGCGCCTTTTCAGCAGCTTGCGCAGTAAGAAAAACTTTTGAATCAATCGGGGCTACGGCATCCAGGATCAGGACACTTAAACTTTCGGGATACCATTGCTGGTAAAGAAGCGCGGTGCGAGTTCCCCAAGAACCTCCCCACAAAGCAATTTTTTTATGTCTCAACTGAAGGCGCACTTCCTCCAGATCATCAACCGCTTGACGGCTATGCAGTGTTTTAGCAAAGGAGGAGTTTTCAAGGTAGCAAGTTGAGAATTGATCGGTGACCGCCTCCAGATCCATATGGACTTCTCCGTCGATCCCACAATCAAATGCAGCCGAGTAACCCGAGCCGCGCCTATCGACAAGAACGATCGCCCTACTCTGATTGACTTTATATAAGGCATTTAGAATTGGGGTCAGATAACTGGCTGCCTGGCCGGGGCCACCGGCCAGTAAATAAAGTGGCTCCAGTCCAATGTCATTAACTGCTGGGGCTATCATTACCGCTAGATCTACTGCAGCTTCTCCTTCACCAACCGGTATCTTTGTACAGTGCAGAGCATGGCTCCAGCCGTCCAGGTAGCAGGACTCGAAGTTATTCTCTTCTCTCTCTTCTGCAACTGCTGGAGATAGCCCTATAAACAAGCTAATCGCGAAGATCGCAAACCTCTGTATCCAAACCACTGCCAACCCCCTATCCAACGAATTTATCCCAACCAGTGTATCGAACTGCTCCTAAGCTGTCGTCATCCAACAAAAGGCAGATAATTGCATTTGCATTAGCGCCCACCCCTGCACAGTGGTATGGTTTCTTATTTACTTGCCCATGATTGCACCCATGAGCTTTTCAGACCGAGAAAAACACCTAATCCGAGCCGCCTTTGCCTGGGGCCAAATCACACAACAGGAAGGCTACACACTTTCTGATCTTGAAATTGAGAAATCGGTTCTCTTCCGACGATTACTTGGCGGTCGGCCGCCATTGGCATTCCCGCCACCATTGCGTCACGGATTTCCCTGGTATGACGTTATTGAAGGGCGTAGCGAACACTTAGTGAGTGCATCCGAAGCCTCACCTGAATGCAGCATCATTGCACCGGGCTGTAAGCTCGGGGATACCTGCATTCTTATTGACGGAGCCTTTTGGCGCGTAGTCGAAACTGTTCGCGAGCACGAAGAATATATCGTTGAGTGGGGCCAATACCCAATGCAGTGGCGCTTGAAAAAGCATTGGGAAGTAAACTATGAAATGACACAACAGCTTCATAGTTTTCGTAAAGATAACCCCAATGCCGAAGTGAGCTTTGACAACTATTTAAGCCAAAGGGAGTACCGGGAATTTCGCATAGACGATGATCAGACGGTATGGCTCTGTGAATGGCAATTAAGCCGCACCAGCCTCTCTGGTTGGGTTTGGGTTGGGACAATACTACCTGTTCCCGATTATCAGCTCGTTCCAGTGTTCGACGATGATCACGGCCCGGTTATTCTCGGCGAGGATGGTAATTCCAATGGGCAGGCCTGGCTGCGTATTGAAGATGCCACAGATGAATACCGCTTCGTTAAACTACTGGGAACCTACGACTACCAGTCGCTAATTACTGCGAGCACCACTGAGCTGAAGACCTTTTTACAAGACCTACAGCAAGAAGAGTCAGCAGACATTGAAGTATTGGATTGGCACCAGAACAATGCCGCACGACGCTTTGCTCTCCCTGCCGAGCTGGTTCCACTAGAAGACCTCAGTTTGAATGATATGAACTTTGACCTCGTTCCAGATAACGCCTTTGCTTACTAGCCCACCCAAGCCCCACCTGGTGGGGCTTTTTTTATCCCCAAATTTTTCTTCTCTCGAATACTGGCGTACCAATCAGTCGCAGTAATCCACAGATTTATCGCTCATAACACTGTTAATAACTGATGTCCGTTTTATGGCGTCTTTGTTACCAACAGAAACCATGGATAGAGCTGTGTATAACTCCGGGATATCCCCGGCCAGCCCCGTGATTGCTTGGCCCTATTGAAGGCGGGTAAAAAAGCAGCACTTTTTGCGCAGATTTCCACAGCCAGCGGTTACTAACAGAAAGTCTGGATAGAGTTGTGCATAACTTTAATAAACGAGCTGCAGGCCCCGTGGTTACAGGGGATTACTGCAGAGACTAAAAAATCACCGATATTTTTACCGGCTAAATTTAATTTTTGGCGGGAGTGGTATGGGTACTTTTCTGAGTTTTACGCGAGTTATTTTTGTTGGATTATTTTTTGAGTGAGTGTAAAGGCATTTGGAGAGAAGATCGGTAAAGACCTATTTTTATAGGCTTTTTAGGAGAGCGTCTGTTTAAGGTGCTCAGGTAGTTTTAGGTTTTTCTTTTTTTAATTACTGACTGATTTTTTAAATAGAAAGTTGAGCATTAAAATTTTTCAGAGCTATTTTTATTTTTTCTATTTAATTTCTACTAAGTATTTTCTGCTTTCTCATTCCTATTTTTTGTTTTTATTTTTGTTTTTTTAAATATTTTTTCAGCTATAAAAAAAAGGGCCACCCTATTGGGTGGCCCTTTTCGGATTAGAAGCCTGACGATGACCTACTCTCACATGGGGAAGCCCCACACTACCATCGGCGATGTTGCGTTTCACTTCTGAGTTCGGCAAGGGATCAGGTGGTTCCACAACTCTATTGTCGTCAGGCAAACTGGCTTGGGTTGGCGTTGGTCTTATAAGCAAAGTGCTTGGCCTGCCGTGTTATCGCTGTTTGCCTCGGTCATGTTGGTGACCGGCGATAACCCCAAATAAGTCGGTAAAACAATCTGTAGTAATACACCGCAAGCGATCGTATGTCTCTAACTCACAATCCGCTAGCTTAGCTAGTCGTTAGTAACCATCTCTGTTGTATGGTCAAGCCGCACGGGCAATTAGTACTGGTTAGCTCAACGCCTCACAACGCTTCCACACCCAGCCTATCAACGTGGTAGTCTTCCACGGCCCTTCAGGAGGCTCAAGGCCTCAGGGAGATCTTATCTTGAAGGAGGCTTCCCGCTTAGATGCTTTCAGCGGTTATCCCGTCCGAACATAGCTACCCGGCAATGCCACTGGCGTGACAACCGGAACACCAGAGGTTCGTTCACTCCGGTCCTCTCGTACTAGGAGCAACTCTTCTCAAATCTCCAACGCCCACGGCAGATAGGGACCGAACTGTCTCACGACGTTCTAAACCCAGCTCGCGTACCACTTTAAATGGCGAACAGCCATACCCTTGGGACCGGCTTCAGCCCCAGGATGTGATGAGCCGACATCGAGGTGCCAAACACCGCCGTCGATGTGAACTCTTGGGCGGTATCAGCCTGTTATCCCCGGAGTACCTTTTATCCGTTGAGCGATGGCCCTTCCATACAGAACCACCGGATCACTATGACCTACTTTCGTACCTGCTCGACATGTCTGTCTCGCAGTCAAGCGCACTTATACCATTATGCTCATTGCATGATTTCCGACCATGCTGAGTGCACCTTCGTACTCCTCCGTTACTCTTTGGGAGGAGACCGCCCCAGTCAAACTACCCACCATACACTGTCCTCGATCCGGATAACGGACCAGAGTTAGAACCTCAAACATACCAGGGTGGTATTTCAAGGACGGCTCCACAACAACTAGCGTCGCTGCTTCAAAGCCTCCCACCTATCCTACACAAATAGGCTCAAAGTTCAGTGCAAAGCTGTAGTAAAGGTTCACGGGGTCTTTCCGTCTAGCCGCGGGTACACTGCATCTTAACAGCGATTTCAATTTCACTGAGTCTCTGGTGGAGACAGCGTGGCCATCGTTACGCCATTCGTGCAGGTCGGAACTTACCCGACAAGGAATTTCGCTACCTTAGGACCGTTATAGTTACGGCCGCCGTTTACCGGGGCTTCGATCAAGAGCTTCGCCGAAGCTAACCCCATCAATTAACCTTCCGGCACCGGGCAGGCGTCACACCCTATACGTCCTCTTACGAGTTTGCAGAGTGCTATGTTTTTAATAA
>NZ_CP174306.1:4517500-5290000 GCF_052467305.1 Microbulbifer maximicatervae (SeqCode) | reverse complement strand
AAATGCTTGCCGACATCGCGCAGGAAATCGAGCACATTGAGGTCGCGAGTCCAGTCGAGGTTATTGGCGACAATGGCACTATTTTCCCCACAATCGAAATTGATAAATTGGGAAACCTGGCTTTTCAGCTTGTCTACCCAACCCGCAACAATATCGGGGGTATTCAAACTGCGCTCCTGAGCCTTAAAAGAAGGGTCACCAATCAGCCCCGTGGCACCGCCAACCAGTGCAATTGGTTTATGCCCTGCCGTCTGAAACCTCTTCAAGGTCAGCAACGGTACTAGACTGCCTATATGAAGGGAGTCTGCAGTGGGATCAAAACCGCAATACAGGGTTCGACTCTCCGACAAATGCTGCGTCAGTTCGCCGTCACCAGTCGCTTGATTAATTAATCCGCGACGGTCCAAGTCTTCAAGCAGTGTCATGTCGACCCCAGCCATGCTTTCCCCTCATATTCAGGCTTGAAATTAGCGCCACCAAGCGGCGGCAAAATGCGCTGCAACATTACCGAAGTTTGCGGCAAATACAAGCGTGCAGCAGCCCAGTATCCGCACTAAAAACAAAATTCATGAGGAACCAAACCGTGCAAAGACGTGTCAATTATCTCGTGAACCAAGGCGGCTTTTTTGCTATAAAGCCCCTCCAATGCCTGTTTTTTAGACACTCAGTTTTTCAAGCGCAAATAACAACGACCGCCAGTACCATCCGCTAACGCCATGCAAAACCATCGTAAATCGAGTACAGGCCTCCGTATTGGCGGCTTACCCAAGCATTTTCCCCGCGTTCATGCGCTGACCGCTGGCATCGCAGCCTTTGTCCTTATGCTGGCCGTTCTGATTCCTTCACCGGAGATTTCCTCTAAGCGCACATCCCTACCCGTCAAACTTTCAGAGGTCACAAGCGGCGACAGCACTGAAGTCAAACCTGCACTCACTTATACGCCGGCGGAGACCCCACTGCTTAACGTCAGTGTTGAGGCAGTCAAGTCGTTGAGTCTTGAAGTACGTAACGGGGATACTCTGTCAGACCTATTTCAACGTGCAAAAATCAGCGCCAAAGAGATGTACCAGCTTCTGGGTAGCGGCAAAGAGGCAAAACAGCTGGCACGTCTAACTCCGGGTGAAGAGCTGACCTTTCAAACAAATAATGATGGCCAGCTGCAGTCCCTTAAATTGCAGCGGGACCGACTCAATCAAATTGAGTTTACCCGCACAAATGCAGATAAGTTTGAACACGCACTGATAACTCGTGAGCCCGACAGCCACCCGGCTTACCGACAGGCCCAGATCGATAGCTCCCTATTCCTGGCCGGCAGCGATGCTGGGCTGAGTGACAGCCTGATAATGGAGATGGCGGATGTGTTCAGCTCCGATATCGACTTTGCCCTCGATATTCGCAAGGGCGACAACTTTAGTGTGATGTTCGAAGAGTTGTTCCTGGATGGGGAGAAAATTGGCAACGGTCCTATCCTGGCGGTCAGTTTTACCAACCAGGGAAGAACTTTTAGCGCTGTACGCTATGTGGATAACAGTGGTGATGCCAATTACTACACGCCTGAAGGCAAAAGTATGCGCAAGGCATTTATCCGCACACCTCTGGACATAGTTCGCATCAGCTCTCACTTCAACCCGAGCCGCCTGCACCCAGTATTCAAATCACGCCGACCTCATAATGGCACCGACTATGCCGCTCCAAGAGGCACCCCCGTTTACTCTACTGGCGATGGTCGGGTTATCGCGTCCGGCTATAGCAAACCCAACGGCAACTACGTATTTATCCAGCACGGCGAACGCTATGTAACCCGCTATCTCCACCTGACCAAGCGCAAAGTCAAAAAGGGCCAGCGCGTTAAGCAGCGCCAGGTTATTGGCACTGTAGGGTCTACCGGTTATGCCACCGGCCCGCACTTGCACTACGAATTCCTGGTGGATGGCAGACATCGCAACCCCGCCACCATTGTGCGCAAATTGCCCAAGGCAAAGTCGGTACCGACTTCTGAGATGATCCGTTTTAAAAACCAGACCCAGCCACTTCTGGCGAAACTAGAAAACTTCCAGGGGCCGGCTCTGGCTCAACTGGATGAAGAAAGCCCCTAACAAGCGCCAACGAATATGCCCGATCTGTTTATCGGCCTGATGTCCGGCACCAGCGTTGACTCCATTGACGCGGTGCTGGTCGATTTTGGCGATGAAGAAAAAATAAACACCCGCATCCTGGCTGCGCTAGCCCACCCGATTCACAGCGGCCTGCGCGAAGCTATCCTCAGCCTCTGCGCCCCCGGCCCTTCAGAGTTGGATCGCGCCGGACAGTTAGACCGGCAACTGGGACAGGTTTTTGCCGAAGCCACCAATACCCTGCTAGCCCGAGCCGGTGTTGAGGGTCAGTCTGTTACCGCCATTGGCAGTCACGGCCAAACCGTACGCCACCGCCCCCCAGGCACAGTGACTTCTCCCTTTACTTTGCAACTCGGTGACCCCAACACCATCTCAGCACTGACGGGCATCTGCACCGTTGCGGATTTCCGTCGCCGGGATATCGCTCTCGGTGGTCAAGGAGCGCCTTTAATGCCGGCGTTTCACCAGGCCGCCTTCAAAACTGATGGAAGCCGTGCTGTGGTCAATATTGGGGGGATGGCCAATATCACTGAGCTGACGGCAGATAGCCAGGTTTACGGCTATGACACAGGTCCAGGTAATGCATTGCTCGACTACTGGGTGAACCTACACAAAAACCAGCCCTACGATAGAAATGGAGACTGGGCCGCGAGCGGTCGCGCCAATGCTGAACTTCTCAACCGCCTGCTTTCAGATCCCTATTTCTCCGCCGAGCCACCCAAGAGTACTGGCCGTGAAACTTTTAACCCCAGCTGGCTCGAACAGGCCTGCGCCGGTTTGGAAGTGGCGCCGGTAGATGTGCAGGCGACCCTGTCTGAAGTAACCGCAGCCAGTATCGCCGATGCCGTGCATAATTTTGCCGAAGGCGGCGAGTTGCTCACTTGCGGGGGCGGGGCAAAAAATAAGGACTTGGTTACACGATTACAGCGCCGCTTGCCCACCTGGTCTATTACTGACACGGGCAGTTACGGTATTGACGCAGACTGGCTCGAAGCCGTTGGATTTGCTTGGCTGGCCCGCCAGACATTGAGAGGGCTGCCCGGTAATTGCCCGGGAGTGACTGGCGCGCAGAAAGAGGCGGTGCTAGGGGCTATTTACCCGCCCTGATCAATAGGGCGGGTTAGGATTTCTCAAATAGAGAAAGAGGAACCGCAGCCACAGGTAGCGGACGCATTGGGATTTTGTACTACGAAGCGTGACCCCGAAAGGCCTTCTTCGTAATCAACATTGGCGCCAACCAGGTAGGGGTAGCTCATCGCATCCACCAAGACCTGAATGCCATCCTTTTCTATGATGGCATCATCTTCGGCAACCAATTCATCAAAGGTAAAACCGTATTGGAAACCGGAACAGCCGCCTCCGGTCACGAACACCCTGAGTTTCAACTCCGAGTTGCCCTCCTCTTCCAACAGGCTTTTTACCTTGGCCACAGCCTTGTCTGTGACCACGAGTGGCGCGGGAGAAAAGGATACAGCTTCTGACATAAGTCTCTCTCAACTCATCGGGACATTCACCGCTCGTATAAAAGTTATAACGAGTGCAGCCCCGGGGGCGTCATCTTGCTTAAACCCAGCAATTCAGTCAAGTATTAACCGGCAGGTGGGCCGGTACAATAAAGTACCAGCGCCAGCCAATACTACCCGGACTTAAGAGGCTTCAATGACAGTTTCATCTTCGGAATAGCCGAGCATATGGGGCTCACCCGCGCTACTCAGGTCGGCACTGGATACCAGGGCACCGTTTACCTGGGCACCTTTCAGCATCTCAATCAGCTTATAGTGTACATTGCCTTCTACCATTGCCTTGGAAGCCAGTTCCAGGTGGCGCGCAGCAAACACATCCCCTTTCACATTGCCATTGATCACTACCTGAGGCACACGAATTTCACCCTCAATGATGCCGCCATCCACAATTTGCAGGCGCGCATCACTATCACTGTGAGCGGTAACATTGCCACGCACCTTACCTTCGATGACCAGGTTGCCACGGAAGTGGATATCACCGCTGATCTCAGTCTGACGAGCGATCAAAGTCGTGTGGTTACTACCGGTATTGGCCATAGTTATCTGTTTCTCTTTTTTTCTTAACATAATCCCCAAAACCTCGTGCCTTTGGCACCTATGCTAACTTTCCTGTACTAACCAACCGTAGCGCTGCTCAATATTAAAGCCCTTGCGCCCAGAAGATTTAAGTGACAACTCCACACCTTCGGGCACAAATCCCTCCGGCAAGCGCAGCTCTCCCTCGATATTCTGAAAATATTTAAAACGCAGCTGAATCGACTCACTATCCACCTGCTCCGACAGTTCCTTCAGAGGGTAACTCTTCGGTTCCCCATCCTGACGGCCCACTACGGTAAATGTGGCCGTGCCTTTTACAACATCCCGACGCGCTGCGGACTGTTTGATCTGTAACTTGTACTGGTAACTTTTTGGATCGCCGGTCTGCGAGAGGATAAAGCGTCCAATGGACACCCCCTCACCCCCATCTTCAGGGGCCATGACGCCGCGATAGAAAGAAATTTCCTGCTTTAGCTCTGCAATCTGGCTCTCTTTCTGCACCAGTTCCGCACGCACCGACTCACTCGCCTGCTCACCGATAGTCAGCGACTGCTCTGCAGTAGCAACCCTCATTCGCAGGGATTCATTCTCACTCTGGAGCGCGGTAACACGATCGAGTACTTGAGTATGCTCCAGTGTCTTGCGATCGAGGCTCTGACGCAGCTGATACTGTCCGGCAAAATAGGACCCGGCCGAGGTCACTAATACCAAAAAAACGACCCCCACTACGGCAATGACACCAGAGAAGGGTTTATGAGGCACCACTTTCATGCGGTACTGCTTGCTGCCTTTAACTTTGAGCACCATGAAATCTGCTAAGTCTTATCCGGGATTTATCGATTGTCGGGAAACACCCGATTCTAAGGCAGCAGTGCCGGGCTATCCAGGCCCAACGTCTCAGTTAAGCCAAACATAATATTCATATTCTGGATTGCCTGGGCGGACGCGCCTTTGGCCAGGTTATCAATGGCCGATAATACCAGTACCGTATCCCGCTCCTGGGGTTGCAATACCGAGATGCGGCACATATTGGTCCCTCTTACCGTACGAGTCTGAGGGTGGCTGCCCGCCGGCATCACATCTACAAAAGGCTCATTTTTATAGCGGTTTTCAAAGATCTGCTGAAGCTCATCGGCATCAACCTTCCCCGCTGACCGGGCAAATAAAGTAGCGTGGATACCGCGAATCATGGGAAGTAAATGCGGTACAAAAGTCACCTGCGCGGGAGAGGATTCAGTGGCCTGCACTCGACGAAGCCCCTGTTCAATCTCGGGTAAATGACGGTGCCCGGCGGCAGAATATGCGCGGAAGTTGTCGCTATTTTCAGCCATAATCAAGTCGGTCTTACCCTGTCGCCCCGCACCACTGATACCACTGGCCGCACTGGCGATCAGCTCACCAGGTTCTACCAGGCCCTTTTCCAAAAGCGGTATCCATCCCAATTGAATCGCGGTGGGATAACAGCCCGGGCAGGCTATCAACTGCGCATTGGCAATCTGTTCCCGATTAACTTCTGGCAAACCATAAACAGCGCTTTGAGCTAATTCCGGAGCGGCGTGGGCCTGACCGTACCACTGCTCCCAGGTAGGTATATCTTTCAAACGGAAATCGGCGGACAAATCGATCACTCGAACTCCGCGTTCAATAAGTGCCGGTACCTGGGCCTGGGCAACGCCATGAGGTGTAGCGAAGAATACAACGTCACAATCCGCCAGCTGTTCGAGATCGGGGCTACAGAAAGACAGCTGCGAGTGCCCTCTCAGGCTAGGGAAAAGCTCGGCAACCGGGGTACCATTCAACGAACGGGAGGTGATTGCGGTAACTTCCGCTTGTGGATGTGTTGAGAGAAGCCGAAGTAATTCCACCCCTGTATAGCCGGTGCCCCCGACAATCGCTACTTTTATCACCTTGCTAAAATCTCCGGTATATCCGCCAACTGAGACGATAATCGTAAAACCAGACAGGCACTCTACCACAAGCCCCAGGATTTTAAGGATGTGCGGTGTCACAGCCCCCAAGGAACTCGCTAAAAAAGTCGTTTTCGCGTTATTTAGTTAGGCCTGGCAGCCTCGAAAATATACGCTTACAGCTTTCCTCCAAAGACGCGCTGGCGCCTTTGCTGGGGATGGCCCTGATCACCGGCATCCTGGCCGGAGGGGTAACTGTACTTTTTCGGCTAGCAATGGAGTGGCCGACCACGCTGTTTTTATCAATCCCACAAAATTACGAATCCCTTCCCCCATTCTGGCGCTTCGCATTGCCTGTCATCGGCTCTCTGGTAGTGGGATGTATCTATTTATTTCTAAATCCCAGACGCCGCCAGGTGGGAGTGGTCCATGTCCTGGACCGGCTCTACAATCACCAGGGGCAAATGCCAATGCAAAATGCCCTGCTACAGTTTTTTGCCGGCGCAATAATTTTAATTAGCGGCCACTCGGTGGGGCGGGAAGGCCCAGCTGTACACTTGGGAGCAGCCAGTGGCAGCTGGTTAGCTAGGGCGCTGAAGCTCCCCAATAATTCCGGTCGCAACCTACTGGGGTGTGGTGTAGCCGCAGCAATTGCGGCCTCCTTTAATACCCCGCTGGCGGGCGTGGTATTCGCGATGGAAGTCGTGATGCTGGAATACACTGTCGCAGGTTTTTTACCGATAATTCTCGCGGCTGTTGCCGGTAGCACCATCACCCAGCTGACTTTCGGTAGCCAACCGGACTTTAATGTACCCGCGATTCAACTCAATTCCCTTGCCGAGCTGCCGCTACTTTTCGTTTGCGCACTGGTTATTGGGGTTCTCGCCGGATTATTTATCCGCTCCCAGCGTATTTTAATTCCCCAGCAGCGTTACTCCCCACTTCTTCGATTTCTCTTGGTTGGCCTTGTTACTGGCACCTTGGGTATCTGGGTACCGGAAATCCTGGGCGGTGGATATGACACTTTGCAGATGGCAATGCTGGGAGAGTTGGGGGTAGCGACACTCATTGCTATTGTCGCCGCGAAATTAGTTGCAACCGCTTTGGGGGCAGGGCTCGGAATTCCCGGTGGGGTAATAGGCCCCAGCCTGATTATCGGTGCCTGTATCGGTGGTATTGCCGGTGGCCTGGCTAACTTGTGGCTGGGTGAGCACACCGCGAGTCCAGGCTTTTATGCCATGGTGGGTATGGCGGCAATGATGGCTGCCATGCTCAATGCGCCTCTAGCTGCGCTACTCGCTATCTTGGAACTTACCTATAACCCACATATTTTATTCCCTGGAATGATGATGATCGTGGTGGCCACATTAGTAAGCCGCCAACTCTTTTCCACTATCGGTCTCTATCACGAAACGCTGCGCGCCCTGAATAAAGCGGGAATGCCAAGTTGGCGACAGCAAATGCTGAGTAGTGTCGGAGTTGCCAGCGAAATGAATCAGAGCTTTGTTGTGACTCCTAGGGAAATTACCCGCGCTGCGGCAACAGAATTAATTAATCAACACCCCGAGTGGATTCTTATCGATTTACCCAAGGAGCCGGCACCGCAACTACTGCGTGCAGCAGACTTGGCAACTTTTCTTCGCGGTGGCGCGAAAGAGGCGGCCGAGAGCGAAAAACAAGTTTCCTCCGAATCAGATAAATTACTAGACCCGGGAGAAATGATCGATTTATTGAGACTACCCGGCGAACGCAAACAGCTGGCGTCCCTAAGCTGGCGAGCGACAATGCTGGAGGCCTCGCAAAAGCTGGAGAGAAGTGGCGCGGATGGCCTGTATGTCTGCCGTCATAAAAGCGGCTCGCTGGACAATCGCACGGCGGGCATTATTCTGCCGCTACAAATTAACAACTTTTACCGGAAGTAATTTTTCTTCCCGTTTCTTTTAAGGGGACTTTCAATGCTGTGGATCAAGGCTTTTCACATTATTGCGATGGTGTGCTGGTTTGCCGCACTTTTTTATCTGCCACGACTATTTGTCTACCATGTCGATGCCACTGATGCCGTTAGTCGCGACCGCTTCAGTATTATGGAACGCCGCCTTTATCGCGGTATTGCCATTCCCTCCATGCTGGCTACCGTTGCCTTGGGCATCTGGCTCTACAGCTTGAACCCGGCCTACTACACCTCCGCCGGCTGGATGCACGCAAAACTGACTTTTGTTGTTCTCCTCCTAGGCTATCACCATATCTGTGGCGCCTATGTTCGCAAGTTTGCCCGGGGAACCGTTACCCGCAGCCGCCGCTACTTCCTAATATTTAATGAGTTCCCAGCAGTTGCACTTGTCGCCATCGTCATTTTGGTTGTCGTAAAGCCATTTTAATTTGGCGCGTATTCATTCCTTGTCAAAGGCGCTCAGCAACTAGAATTAGGCGCACAGCTAATGGCCGTCATGTAGAGCACTTATGGATACACCTCAGCCCGTTATTCTGACCGTTACTCACCACGACCCCAGCGGCAGCGCCGGAATTGCCGCAGATACTGAGACAGCGGTCAGTCTCGGCTGCCATGCGGCCTCGGCAGTTACCGCCATCAGCGTGTGTAATACCGGTGAATTGCTGGGTGTCGCCCCAGTCGACGACAGCCTGCTAATTGAACAAACCCGGGCCGTTTTGGAAGACATGCCGATCGCCGCGATCAAGGTCGGCTACCTGGGCTCCGTGGAGAATGTGCGCGCGCTTCACAGCGTACTCCACGACTACCCGGATATTCCCGTCGTTATAGATCCCGATGCCACACTGGCCGACAAAGAGAGCGTACTCGCCCCGCCTCTGTGGGAGGCTATGGTGTCGCTGTTGTTGCCCAAGGCAACCATGGTGTGTCCCAACCGCAGGGAAGCGCGCGCCATGGCTGTGGAGGCCGATGTCCTCGATGCCATGGCCCAGGAAATCCTCGAATCCGGCTGTCGCTACCTGTTGCTGACTGGCGTGCCCCACGAGCAACAATTACAGAACCGGCTCTACGATGAGCGCGGCCTCATGCGGGAGTTCAAGTGGGAGCGCTTGCAGCCAGCGGCCTATGGCGTCTGTGGCACCCTCGCTACCGCCATTGCCTGCCATATCGCCCACGGGCTGACCATTATCGAAGCGGTTACCCGCAGTCAGCAATACGCTTGGAGTGCGATCAAAGACAGCCGGCGCCTGGGAATGGGAAGGCCGATCCCCAACCGGCTGTTCTGGTGCGAACGCTAAACCTGGAGCTGCTGACACAAATTTCGCCCCTGCCCCGATCAGTCTCACCGTTCCCGTGACGGTGAGATCTTCTGTCTACACAGTCTGTGACCGGTCGTCGCCAATCTACACATTGTCCTCAGGCGCCACCCCCGCGATAATGCTCCCCAGGCCCTTTATGCAGAACCTGAATTAAGTTTATGAGTAAATCCGAGCAGCTCTTCGCAGAAGCACAGCAGTACATTCCCGGCGGCGTTAACTCTCCGGTACGGGCTTTTCGCGCAGTCGGCGGTACCCCGGTGTTTATCCGCCGTGCCGAAGGCGCCTACCTCTACGATGCAGACGAGAAACGCTACATCGACTACGTACAGTCCTGGGGCCCCATGGTGCTGGGCCACGCACACCCGGAAGTCATTGAAGCCGTGGTGGAACAGGCCCAATCGGGACTGAGCTTCGGTGCGCCAACCGAACTGGAAACCGAACTGGCCGAAGAACTCTGCCGCCTGTGGCCGAATATGGACCTGGTGCGCTTCGTCAATTCCGGTACCGAAGCCACCATGAGCGCGATTCGCCTGGCCCGTGGATTTACCGGGCGCGACAAGATTGTGAAGTTCGAGGGCTGCTACCACGGCCACTCCGACTCCCTGTTGGTTAAGGCCGGCTCCGGGGCCCTGACCATGGGTGTACCCTCCTCTCCCGGCGTTCCCGCCGCCCTGGCAGATCACACCATCACCTTGAGCTACAACGATGCTGATAGTGTGCGCAGCTGCTTCGATGAGCTGGGCGATCAAATCGCCTGTATTATCGTCGAGCCTGTTGCCGGCAATATGAACTGCATTCCGCCGGTACCCGGCTTCCTGGAAACCCTGCGCGAAGTTTGCGACCAGCACGGTGCCCTGTTGATTCTCGATGAGGTGATGACCGGCTTCCGGGTGAGCTTGACCGGGGCCCAGGGCTTCTACGGTATCGAAGCGGATATCACCACCCTCGGCAAAGTCATCGGCGGCGGTATGCCCGTTGGCGCCTTTGGCGGTAAACGCGAGATCATGGAACAAATTGCACCCCTGGGTCCGGTTTACCAGGCGGGCACCCTGTCCGGTAACCCTGTAGCTATGGTCGCGGGCTTGGAAACCCTGCGTTTGGTGGAAGAACCCGCCTTCTACGAGCCTTTAATTGCCAAAACCGACCGTTTGGTAGAGGGCATCCTGGCGGCTGGTAAAGCCGCAGGTATCCCAATTACCGCCAATAAGGCCGGCACCATGTTCGGCTTCTTCTTCACCGAAGAACCTAAAGTAACTAACTATCAACAGGTAATGGCCTGCGATAACGAGCGCTTTAACCGTTTCTTCCACGGCATGCTGGAAGAAGGTGTCTACCTGGCACCGGCCTCCTATGAGGCAGGGTTTATGTCCGCAGCTCATACCGATGAGGATATTGAGGCCACAATCACTGCCGCTGAACGCGTCTTCGCCCGCCTCGGCTAATTGCCCGCCTCTCTCCAGCACCCGCAGCCTGCGGGTGCTGCTTCTATACCCGTTTTACTTTACCCCCCTCCAATAAAGCCCCAGTCGCTTCACCGCAAAGTTATTGCGCTCAAAAAAGCTAACAGCTAAAAATGTATACAAAATATAAAAGGTATACATTTTGAAAAGCTCACCGTTTTCAGATACCAGCTTGTCCGCCATCAGCGCAGGCTTTGTCGCCGTGCTGGTGGGAGTAGCCAGTTCCGCCGCGATAGTCTTTGAAGCCGCGCGTGCAGCTGGCGCAAGTGAAGCAATGATCGCCTCCTGGATTGGCGCCCTGGGCCTGGGGATGGGCGTTACCTGTATTGCCTTCTCTTGGTATTACCGCGCCCCGGTAATCACTGCCTGGTCGACTCCAGGTGCTGCACTCTTGGCCACCAGTTTAAGTGGCATACCCATTGCTGAGGCGATCGGTGCTTTTGCGTTTAGCGCCCTGTTAACACTCCTCGTGGGCTTGTCCGGAGCCTTCGAGCGGGTAGCGCGAATGGTGCCGGCACCAATTGCCAGCGCTATGCTCGCAGGCATACTTCTGCAATTTGGTCTCTCAGTATTTACTTCTCTGCAGGCACAACCACTATTGGTCGGCATCATGTCGCTGACCTATCTAGTCGGGCGCCGTTGGGCGCCTCGCTACGCCATTATTTTGGTACTAGCGGCTGGAGTGGCGACTTGCTGGAAGTTGCAGGCCCAGATCGGCTGGCAAGCGGCACACCCTGTTTGGGTCACTCCAGAATTCCGCCTCTCCACTTTAATTGGCATTGGCCTTCCTCTTTTTATCGTCACTATGACCTCTCAGAATCTACCCGGAGCGGCAACCCTGGCCGCCAGTGGCTACAGTAGAGTGCCTATATCTCCTGTTATTAGCGGCACCGGCCTCACCTCTTTATTGCTGACACCTTTTGGTGGCTTTGCATTTAATCTGGCAGCTATTACCGCTGCTATTTGCACCGGCCCGGAAGCCCATCCCAACCCCGACAAACGCTATACCGCCGGCATTGCCGCTGGTATTTTTTATCTGTTGGTGGGCCTCTGCGGCGCTAGCGTTGTGGCATTATTCAGTGCCTTTCCCCAGTCGCTGATTGCCGGCCTCGCCGGCTTGGCACTGATTGGCGTCATTGGTAGCAGCCTGGCTGGAGCAACAGCGGAGGCCGACAGTCGTGAAGCCGGAATTATCACTTTTCTGATCAGTGCTTCTGGTATCAGCCTCTTTGGCATTAGCTCTGCCTTTTGGGGGCTGCTGGGGGGGCTGGTGTGTTACTGGTTTTTCAAGCGCAGGAATTAATAAACATCGATGGGCCTCTACGAAAAAATTAAGTCGGACTTGCAGCAAGGGCGATTCGCCGCCGGCCAGGTGCTAAAGCAAGCCGATCTGGCAGAGCTTTACGCCGTGAGCCGTATTCCGGTTAGGGACGCTCTACAAAGATTGAAAAATGAGGGCTGGTTAACCGGGCACGGCAAGCGCGGCGTCGCAGTGCCGCAGTTTGACCCTATTGAAGTGGAAGACCTCTACCTGATGCGCATGCGCCTGGAACCGCTGCTTCAATCCCTGGCATTGGAAAGCCTTAATGGAGAGATCCTGGGGCGGGCCAGAGATATTCTGGAATCCATGCAAGCCAAACCTGAACTCTCCGCCGAGCAGATCGGAAAAATGAATTGGGAGTTCCATGCCTGTATTTACCGGGCAGCTGCAAGACCCACGCTATTTAGTACCGTCGAGCAACTGCACCGGCAATGTGAGCGCTATATCGGTTACCAATCCCACGGTCTGAATTACCAGGACACCAGTCAGGACGAGCACTTTGCAATACTCAATGCACTCCAAGAGGGAAACGGGGACCAAGCCGCCGCACTGCTGGCAAAACATATAGAAGCCGCCGGCAAACTATTGGTAAGGCACTTACATCAGCCCCATTTTTAAACCGCTTTCCCTCAGCAATCGAAAATCACCCACTGCGGCAATTTGATATGATGGCCGCCAGTTGCGGCTGCGGGGTTTCTGCGGCCCTATGGATAGCCGGAGTAATTTCCCGATGAGCCAAAGTTTCGGCCGTGGTGCCTACCCCAACACTCGCCTGCGTCGCCTGCGTGCAAAGGATTTTTCCCGTCGACTGGTGCGGGAAACCCAGTTGAGCAGTGACGACTTGATCCTGCCACTGTTTGTTATTGAGGGGCGTAACGAAACCCAAAAAGTAGCCTCAATGCCGGGTGTTGAACGCCTGAGCGTAGACCTGTTGGCCAAGAAAGCGAAGACAGTTCGAGAGTTGGGAATCCCCGCCATAGCCCTGTTTCCGGTAGTCGACCCGTCGGCAAAGTCCGACTGCGCCAGTGCCGCCCACGACGCCGATGGCTTGGCACAAAGGGCTGTTCGCGAGCTGAAAAATGCGGTACCGGAATTGGGAGTTATCACCGACGTAGCCCTGGACCCCTTTACCAGCCACGGCCAGGACGGGCTGATGGACCACAGCGGTTATATCATCAACGACGAAACCGTTGAGGTATTGGTACAGCAGGCCCTGTCACACGCTGCGGCCGGTGCCGATATGGTAGCCCCCTCGGATATGATGGATGGCCGTATCGGAGCCATTCGCGATGCTCTCGAAGGCGCGGGCCACAGCAATACCCTGATTATGTCCTACGCCGCTAAATATGCCTCCGCTTACTACGGCCCTTTCCGCGATGCAGTGGGCTCTGCCGGAAACTTGAAAGGTGGCAATAAAGCGAGCTACCAAATGGACCCCGCCAATACCGATGAGGCATTGCACGAGTGCGCCCTGGATCTGCAAGAGGGCGCGGATATGGTGATGGTGAAACCCGGTATGCCCTACCTGGATATAGTGCGTCGGGTAAAAGAAGAATTGCGGGTTCCCACTTTCGCCTATCAGGTAAGTGGGGAGTATGCGATGCACTGCGCCGCCTTTGAAAATGGCTGGCTGAAGCGAGAGGCGGTTATTCTGGAGTCCCTATTAGCCTTTAAGCGCGCCGGTGCCGACGGCATCCTCACCTATTTCGCCGAAGAAGCCGCACAGTTGCTGCAAGACTGATAGCCGGTGAAAAAGCGCGCGGTTCAATCGCGCGCTACCTTCCTAGGGCCACTGATCTTCCAGGTCAGGCCCTACCGGCTGGGCTTCCTCTACCGGTACGCTGTGAGCCCTCCCGCCAAAAGTATTATCTCTTGGCAGCTCCAGGGGCTCCTCTTCATAATCGGAGCCATACTCGGGATCTACACCAAACTCTTCCGCATCGTCACCTCGAAGTTGCTCCTGCAATTGTTGGCGGCGCTGATCGCGCATCTGCTGCTCACTAGTATCCACCCCCCAACCGGGACTCATCTCCTCTCTGGGAGCCGCTTCGTCGCGACCATTGCCAAATAGATTGCGGAACCAGCGCCAGCGATTCTGCCCCCGACATTCCGGCGCCGGTTGCAGCTGGCTTTCGTAGGAGAAAGGAATCTCATAACCACCGCGACAGTAATCCGGGTCCATAAACTGCCCCCGGGAGTTCACTGACTTAAGCTCCACTCCTCGGGGCATCTCTGCCGGTCCGTGTTGATGGGGCAGCTTGCGCATAATCTCCGTCCAGATCGGCAGTGCGCCGGTGGAGCCAGTTAGGCGCGTGCGCTCATTGTCGTCGCGCCCGAGCCAGACTACGGCGGTTACTTCCGGGGAGAAGCCCGCAAACCAACTATCGCGGTTATTGTTAGTGGTTCCGGTTTTCCCCGCAAAGGCGATGCTACTTGGCAAGCGCTTGGCGGAGCGGCGTCCGGTACCCTCACGCATGGCCTGCTCCAGCCCCCAGCGCAACAGGTAAGCTGGAACGGGGTCGACACCGCGATTAGCCTTGCGGCGGAAGTGCTGTACACGGCCGCCCTGGGCATCGGAAACCGCCAGCAGTGTGCGCGGCTGTACCGTCTCACCATTGTTCGCGATGGTCTGATACATACCGGCAACTTCGAACGGGGTCATCTCCACTGCACCAAGCAACATCGCCGGCACTCGGGGGAGCCTGGATTCAACACCCAGGCGGCGAATCGTCTGGCGCACATTCTGCAGGCCGAGATCCAGTCCCAAATGGGCCGTCGCCAGGTTATAGGACTTGGCCAGGGCGATATATAGCGGTATCTGTCCGTGAGCGCGCTTATCGAAGTTCTGCGGCATCCATACATCGCCATCCGCCTCTTCAATTCTCACCGGGGCGTCATCGATCAGGGTGGCCAGGTTGTACTCTTCCGGTCGCTCTAGAGCAGTGAGAAACACAGCCGGCTTAATCAGGGAGCCCACCTGGCGGCGGGCTTCCAGCGCCCGGTTGAAGCCAGGGTAGTCCGGGTTCCGATCTCCCACCATGGCCAGCACATTGCCGTTGCGATTATCCAACAATACTGTCGCGGCCTGGAGTGAATTGGCTTTGATCCCTCGGTCTTTCTCCAGCTGGCTAACGCCCTGACTGATGGACTCCTCCGCCAACTTCTGCACCGAAGGGGCCAAGGTGGTGTAAACCCGTAAACCCGAAGTGCGCAATTCCTCGTATGAGTAGTAGGGACGCAATTCAATCAACAGCCGCTCAGTAAAGGCCGGGTAAGGATTCTGCGCACCGACACCACCCTTGACCACCCCCAGAGGCTTGGCGGAATACTTCTGGAACTCCTCCTGAGTAATCAGCCCCTGCTCCAGCATCAATTCCAGCACGGTATTGCGCCTTTGCAGTGCTCTCTCGGGATTGCGCCAGGGGTTGTAGTAAGACGCACCTTTCGCCAGCCCCACCAACAGTGCTACCTGATGGGGTTCCAAGGTATCCAGGGGCTGCTGGAAATAGAATTCAGAGGCCAATCCAAAGCCATAAATACCTCTGGCACCCTGCTGACCCAACCACACTTCGTTGATGTATTCCTGCAGGATATAGCGCTTGTCGTAGTGCACCTCCATCAGGATGGCCATCAGGGCCTCGTTGAATTTACGTCTCAGGCTGGGCTTATGGTCAAAAAAGATATTTTTGACCAACTGCTGGGTAATTGTGGAGCCACCCTGTACCAATCGTCCGGCTTTTGCGTTGGCCACCATGGCCCGGGCAATACCGCGAGGGGAAACACCAAAGTGATTGAGGAAGTCCTGATCCTCAACAGCAATCAGGGTATTGGCTACCAAGGGAGGAATATCATCGAAACGCACTGGATTGCGGTCATCGCCTCCCCCTAGTAGAGAGCCGATATTAGCTGCGTCCAGGCGGAATTCTGCCAGGCTTCGGCCATTGTCATCACGCAGGCCGCTAATTTGATCATTGCGCAGACGGAAGGAGACCACTGCAGCAGGCTGGCGGCCATTGGCATGGATAAAGTCCCGGCGCCAGACCTTGTAATTCATTCCGTCCTGAACCCAGGAACCAGGCTCACTCAGAGTGCCCTGCTTGCGGTAATTCAAGGCAGCAAATTCGGACTCCAACTCATCCGGATGCATTGCCATACCCTCGCGCAGCACCAGCGGACGAGCGTAGACTCGGGCGGGGAGTTGGTATTGACGGCTATCCAGTCGCTCGCGCAGCTGCACATCCAGGTAAGCCATATACGCTGCCAGCGCCAGGGAGCCCACCAGGGCTAAAAGCACTAGCAGCTTGAGCCAGCGATATCGTCGTTTGGGCTTTGACGCTCTGACGCGCCGGCGTTTCGTTGATGCCATATGAGGATTCAGTCCCGCTGCCAACTCAGTACATCAAGCGACTCATAAGACCTAACCAGCCCCAATCGAAGAGTCGAAGGCAGGGTACCAGCAGGTGGCAGCTCCGCTGGTATCTTGCTGCCAGTGCCTTTCAGCACTGGCGGGCCCACTCAATTAGCGGGCTAAAATCCAGGCTTGGCAGTATCTATTACCTGGCGGTTTACGTGAAGGTGCTATTTACACCTGTGCGAGGATTGACCGCAGCAACCGCCTATAAGTTCACCAAGATGTAACAAGCGCCTATGTGAGGGTTTGCTGTCGCCAGCCCTCCCCAATGCCTTGCACTTGGCAAAATCACGTCCATAATGCGGCGGAAATGTAGACAATAAGCCCGAATAGGAATGATATGCAGCAATACGATCTCTACGGCATAGGTGCCGCCCTACTCGATACAGAAATCGAAGTGTCGGACCAGGATTTGAGCAGCCTTGGCGTGGAAAAGGGAATCATGACCCTGGTAGATGACGCCCGTCAGCAACAGCTGGTAGACGACCTTCAAAACCATATGGTCACTGCCAAATTGGCCTGCGGCGGCTCCGGTGCCAATACGGTCATTGCTGCCAGCTATTTCGGTCTCCGCACCTTCTATTCGTGCAAAGTTGCCGCTGACGAGAATGGTGATTTCTACAGAAACAACCTTAACAGCGCCGGGGTCGACTACCCCGAAACACTGAAGCAAGCTGATGAGGGCACTACCGGCAAATGCCTGGTGCTTATCACCCCGGATGCCGAACGCAGTATGAACACCTATCTGGGAATGAGTGAACAGCTCTCAGTCGCTGAGCTGGATAGCGATGCACTGTCCGCCTCCAAGTGGGCCTATATCGAAGGCTACCTAGTTTCCTCTGAAACGGGCCGTGCCGCAGCGATCAAGCTTCGCGAAGAAGCCGAAGCCCACGGAGTTAAAACCGCTCTCAGCCTGTCTGACCCGGCTATGGTTCAGTTCTTCGGCGAAGGGCTGCGGGAAATGATTGGCGGCGGTGTGGATATGCTGTTCTGCAACCGGGATGAGGCTCTGGGCTTTACCGGTACCGACTCTGTGGAGGGCGCCGTTGAAGCGCTGCGCGATTACTGCCGCAGTTTCGCGATTACCCTGGGCGCCGATGGCGCATTGCTATGGGACGGCAACGACGTTCACCGCATAGAGAGTCCCGAAGTCCGCGCCATCGATACCAACGGCGCAGGCGATATGTTTGCCGGTGCTTTCCTCTACGGTATCAACCGCGAAATGAGTTTTACCGAAGCCGGCGAACTCGCTTGCCGCGCTGCCGCCCAGGTGGTGAGCCAATACGGCCCGCGACTAGAAGCCGAGCAGCACTCCGAATTACTCGCACCGGTTGTTTAATAGCAATTGCCTAATAGCAGTTATCTATAGACACATGATTTCCAGGGGCCCCTACGGCTTGGGCCCTCTGGAATGGTGTAGCATCCCCGGGTAGCTATCCAGCTCCGGCAGCCCCGTCGCTGCGGAAATACCGAACCCCTGGGCATAGTCCACCCCCATCTGACTTAATTTTTCCATTAACTCCGGGCTCTCTACATACTCGGCGATAGTGCTGATACCCATTCTCTTCGCCAAGTGATCAATAGTGCTCACCATTGCGCTATCAATTTCATCCTCGAGCATATTGCGCACAAAGCTTCCATCGATTTTGAGAAAATCTACCGGCAGCTGACGCAGATAAGCCAGGGAGGAAACACCGCGACCAAAGTCATCCAGGGCAAAGCTACAACCGGCGGCTCTTAGCTTGTGGATAAATATCAGGGCTCGTTCAAGATTATTGATGGCGCTGGTTTCTGTAATTTCAAATTGAACCCGCGAAGGCGTTACACCGGCATCGGACAAAGACTGCAGCACAAAATCAGCAAAGGTCTCATCCCCCAGGCTGATGCCGGAAATATTGACCGCATAATTAATTCCGCCCATCCCCAGGCGCTGCTCCTGGGCCATATAGTCAAAGACCCGGCGAATTACCCAACGGTCCACTTCCTCGATCAAGCCGTAGCGCTCTGCGGCTGGCAAAAACAGCCCCGGTGAAATCACTCCACCATCACGGCCCCGCATCCGCACCAGAATTTCATAGTGGTGGACATTGCGGTCCCCCTTTAGTGAAACCACTGGCTGCCGGTACAACATCAGGCGGTCTTCCCGCAAAGCCGCATGAATTTCCGCAACCCAGGTGGTCTCGCGACGCTTCTCTAATACCTTGCGGGAGTCGCCAAATAGCTTAACGCGATTTCTGCCCTGCTCCCGGGCACTGCAACAGGCATCATTGGCCGACGCCAGTAACTGACTGGCACTGGGGGTAAAGTGATCGACACCAACAACACCAATCGACACCGCGACCCGGTTGTCATTCCCCTCCCAGAAAAAACTGAAGTTCTGTACAGAGTCGCGCAGCCGAGCCACCACACGACCACCCTCTTCCAGGGTGCAGTCGCGCAGTAGTATCGCAAACTCATCACTGCCCACTCGGGCAAATAGATCATCGCTAGAGAGGCAGCGCTTGATTAACTCCACCAACTGAACCAACAACTGGTCCCCGGCAACAAAGCCCAGGGTGTCGTTAATAACTTTGAATTGATAAACATCCAGGTAGAGCAATACATGGTGCTGGCGTTTATCGATACAGAGGCTGAGTTGGCTTTGCAGCTCACTCTCAAAGAATTGTCGGTTGGGCAGTCGGGTTAAGGCGTCGTGGCTGCTCTGCCACATAAGGCGGGTGGAAACCCGGCGCGCGGCAGAGGTATCCCGCAGCACCAAAACATAATTTTTTAGCACCCCCATATCCCAAAGAGCCATTACCTGCACGGTCACTTCAAGCGGGACATGCTCTTCCCCTGGGCGCTCAATACAGGCATTAAACTCTCTGGTTCTGGGTACTTCACCCAGGTCACTGGATGCCGGCAGTATCGGCTCTATCGCATCGCCCCGGCTATTGCACAGGCGCAAACCTTCGCTGAGTGGCTGGCCGGGCAGCAGTCCAACCAGGTCCCCAGTCATTTCGTTGACCAGGGGGTTGGTGTAAACCACCGTACCCGCAGCATCGGTGACAATGACACCATCGGCAACTTCACCGAGAGCCGCCTCCGCCGCCTGTAAACTGATCTGCTCACAGGGGCGCAGCCCCTCTTCCAACTGGGCGAGGGGGCCGAGGTAACTTGCGGCCTCTGGATTAAACAGCGTCACGGGAAAACTCACTCAAAACACAACAGAGCAAAGCGCAAACCTTTCCCAGTAGCGGGGAGGTGCCTTGCGACAGGCCATAACCGAAAAAGGTTACCGACATCATCGCCCACGATCGCCGATTTTATTCAATTATCCAGCCTCCCAGCCGAGTTTTTTCTACAAATGTATAAATTGCACATTCACAGATTGCTGCGCAAGAAATTTTTTAATTTCTCGTCTTCAAATACTCGTTGTAGAGTTGTGCTGAGCAGTCCATTCACACGGCTTTGGACTTCTTCACGGCTGGGCTTAACCAGGTTCCGATCTTTGCCGGAAGCGCTGTAAGTGCCGAAATAAGTGCGAGGACCAATTTTCACTTCCAGGTGAATTTCAGCAGAGGTGTCAATCTCGGTGGTATAAACCGTATTTGGACTGTTGTAGGTGAGTTTTACCAATTTTGCGATCACCTGAACTTCCGGCGCGCTATCGGTAATTCGGAATGACCAATTTGAAAAACCCTCACGCAATCCCGCCGCAATAGCCTCACCAGCGTCATTGCCAATACTTACCTGAGCAGTATCCGCATAAACACCACCCAATGATCCCAAGCCGCCAGAGGGCAGTTCATTAACTCCCATCACACTCATACTAAAGCCTTCGCCTATCGCTTCAGGAGCAACCTGAACCTGAGGCTGCAGCCAAATTTGCAGCGGGCTGTGAGCACAAGCGCTGAATAGCAGCGCACCGGCAAAAACCAATAACTTCTTCATGTTTAATTCCCCCTCACTTCAAAAAAACTGCCAATTCAGCCATGGTGATGGTGGTGGTGCTCCCCCTCATCACTCATCCGAACTATTGGCACAAGAATATCTACACTGCTGCCATCGGCAAAAAGCAGTCGCAACGGCAACTCTTCCCCCGCCTGCAAGCGCAGACCTTTAATCATTAAGTGAACTCCACCGGGAGCCATATCTACACTTGCCCCCGCGGCAATCGTCAGCTGATCCAGCGGGCGCATCCGGTTTATTCCATTCTCCGATATTGTGGTATGCAGGTCTGCCGAAGCCTGTTCAACACCCGGCAACTCCACACCCGTGAGTACCTGACTCGAATCACCAGTGTTGTGCAGCGACACAAAGGCAGCGCTCATCGAAGGTCCCGGAGGAGTTTCCCGGGCATACCCCTCCGCTGTAATTCCTATGGAATAGGCGCCTTTAGACACAAGGAGTGCGGTGATTAAAAAGGCAAATGCCAATACTTTTTTCATGGTGCCCCTCCGCTGGGCTTAATCAGAATCAGTTTCGCCGGATTCCCGACTTTGATATCTCCACGCACCCGATACCCGGGTACAGCCTCGCGCAGTTGCTGATAAACCCAACGGCCCTCAGCATCACTGCGCGCTACGATAATGACGCGCAGCTGCTCGCTGCGAATCCTGCCCGCTACTCGCTGCAACTGTTCCACCAGCCCGGCAGACCTTGCTGCAAGTTCACCGGCTGGCAGACCTATCATCTCCCCTTGAGGTAACTCGAGCTGCGCTCTCCCCCGCTCGCGGACCAACTGTGTACGCACTTCAGCCACCAGCGGATTGGCCGGGGCCAACATCTCGGCCCGTTTCAACAGGGTATTCACCTCCCCAAAATCCCTGCGACGCAGGGCGTCCCGCGCCCGCTCAACATAGGTGACCACAATGGTTTGAATACCGGTTTCTGCCTTGCTGTTATCCGGTTGCAGTTGCAATACACGCAGGTAATAGTCGTAGGCACTGGCGCCGGCAGGCTGGGTTAGATGCCCTTTGCGTAGCGCCTGTTCCGCACGACTCAAAAAAAAGGAAATATTGTTGCGCCGAACCTGGTCTTGGGATGGCGTCTTTTTAGGGGCGGGAGGAGGGACAACCGTTTTAGGTGCGGGCTTATTGGATGAGCAGGCCCCCAGGCAAAATGCCAGTAGCAGTAAAACCCCAAGGCTGTGAAGGCGTTCAAATGACGGCAAAACAATCCCCTATTGTTGTTTTTTTGTACCACTGGCGTCGCTATACTGCTGCGCGACTGAACCCCCGTCTGGTGCAGCAGTCTGAACTATGCGCCCGACTATAATGAATTTTTTCATCTATGGCTGTGATGACCAAAAGTTTCCGAAAAAATTTCCTCGTTCTGCTGACAATCCTGCTGGCCATAACCAGCATTGGAGCTACAGCGCAGAATTCCGATAACCCTTTTGCCTCGCTGAGCAGCGCCCAGGAAAATACTTTCCTGCCGGTCGATGAAGCTTATCAGCAGGATCTGCTCTTTGATGCCAACGGCCTCAGTGCACTCTTCCAGATTGCTCCAGAGTACTACCTCTATCGCGAAAAACTGGCGCTGTACAGGGTCGATAATGGTGAAAAAACTCCCATCCCCCTGAACCTGCCAACCGGTGAAGTCATTTGGGACGACTATTTCGAGAAAGAGACTGAGGTCTACCGAGGCCAGCTCGAATTTGCCCTGGATATCCCTGAAACCAGTGGTTCTACCCAACTGGAGCTCCACTATCAAGGCTGCGCAGATGCCGGCCTTTGCTATCCGCCTCAGACCCGATACTACAGTGTGGATTTTGCCAGTCAGGATATAGAACCGCAGGATAGCGCCTTAATTACAGGCGCACCCACTCCGCCAGCGAGTGCTGGCGGTGCCGCAGGCAATAGCAATGTCACCTTATCACTGGCGCTGCTTCTCGCATTTGCCGGTGGCCTGATCCTGAACCTGATGCCCTGTGTCTTCCCAGTACTGTCGATTAAATTACTGGCAGTGAGCCAGGCGGCACAAAATGCAAGCCAAAGGCACCACCACGGCTGGGCTTATACACTGGGCGTAGTTTTGAGCTTTGTGGCTATCGCCGCTGTGATGCTCGCCCTTCGCGCCGGCGGAGAGGCTGTCGGCTGGGGCTTCCAGCTTCAATCCCCCTGGTTGGTGGCAGCACTCGCCTACCTGTTTTTTATCATGGGGTTAAGTCTGTCCGGAATGACCGAACTCGGCAGTAACCTGATGGGTATTGGCGGCAACCTGAATAAACGTCAGGGGTTGTCGGGCTCTGTGGCATCCGGCGCGCTGGCAACCTTGGTGGCCAGTCCCTGTACTGCGCCGCTGATGGGCTCCGCACTGGGGTTTGCTGTTACGCAGCCCGCGCTTATTGCGCTAAGTGTTTTTGCCGCCCTTGGCGCCGGTATGGCGGCCCCCTTCCTGTTGTTGACCTATATCCCCGCTCTGGCGGAAAAGCTGCCCAAACCCGGCCCCTGGATGGATCGCCTGAAGCAGTTGTTGGCATTCCCGATGTATCTCACTGCGGTATGGCTACTGTGGGTTCTGGGCCGACAAGCCGGGGGGGATGGAGTTGCCCTGGTACTGGCTGGTGCTGTAGCCATTGCATTTGCCCTGTGGCTTTGGCCGCGTCCGCAATGGCACTGGCTGCGCGGTTCCCTGGCCCTGGCCTCCCTGGCCTTGGCAGTTTTTCTCCTTCCGCAACTGAAAACCATCAATCAGTCTGAACAATTGTCCAGCAGCGATTACTGGGAGCCCTATTCGGCAGAGAGACTGGAGACTGCACGCAGTGAGGGGCGTGCAGTTCTGGCCAATATGACCGCGGCCTGGTGCATCACCTGCCTGATGAATGAGAAAGCTGTGCTGTCGAGCACCGAGGTCAGTGATGCTTTGGAGCGCCTCAACGTGGTCGCGCTGAAAGGCGATTGGACCAACCAGGATCCGCGAATCAGCGAATTATTGGCCAAATACGGGCGTACCAGTGTGCCGCTGTATCTCCTCTATCCCGCCGATGGGGGCGACGCAAAAATACTGCCGCAAATACTTTCTCAAGATGATTTACTACAGGAATTGGAGAACGCTGTGGACTCCCCTTTGAGCACTGGGGTGACTCAGTAAAGTTTTTGACGCCTTTGTAGCCAATAACCCAAGGTAAACAGGCCACAGCCCGGATATTTTGAACTAATTTTTTGCCCAATATCGCCGAACTGCTGCTAACTTCGATAAACTCCGAGTCTGGCATGGACAGGGAGTCACTTTTGCGGCAGACTCGGTTAATGAGTTCGGGCAGCTAGGCCGAAATTTCGAGTTTGCCCGCAAGATAGCCAATTTTAACCCACTTTATATGGGTTTTCGGCAACTTTCTTCAGGGCGAATTATGGCTAAACTTCTTCTCCTTCACGGCCCCAACCTAAATCTTTTAGGCAGTCGCGAACCGCACATCTACGGGTCTACCACCCTGGCGGATATCAATGAAGCCGCCGAGCGCCAGTGCGACGCCGCCGGCCACGAACTGGAAGTCCTGCAGAGCAATAGTGAATCAGCCCTGCTCGAACGAATCCACCTGGCGGCGACCAGTGGGGTCGACTTTATCGTGATCAATCCCGCTGCGTTCACCCATACCAGTGTCGCCTTGCGCGACGCCCTAGCAGCCGTTGCCATCCCGTTTATTGAGCTTCATCTGTCCAATCCCCACGCCAGGGAAGCTTTCCGACACCATTCCTATCTTTCAGATCTGGCCTGCGGCGTAATCTGTGGCTTTGGCGCCAACAGCTACACCCTGGCCTTACAGGCAGCCATCCACCAACTGGATGCCACACCTGCACAACAATGAATCAAACTGCGAGTAAATAACTATGGATATCCGCAAAATTAAAAAATTGATTGAGCTGCTCGAAGAATCGGATATCGGCGAGCTGGAAATCAAAGAAGGCGAAGAGTCCGTGCGCATCAGTCGCGGCGTCAGCAGCGCAGCCCAACCCGTTGCACCGATTTACAGCGCGCCTCCCGCACCGGTTGCCGCCCCCGCTGCTCCGGCGCCCAGCGCTCCTGCTGCCCCAGCTGAAAAAGAGTCCAAGCCGGCTATCAGCGGACACGCGGTGAAGTCCCCGATGGTAGGCACCTATTACGCTGCCCCCAGCCCTGGCGCCGAGGCATTCGTGAAGGTGGGCCAGCAGGTCAAAGTTGGCGATGTTGTGTGCATCGTCGAAGCGATGAAAATGATGAACCAGATCGAAGCCGACAAGGCCGGTACCATTGAGTCGATCCTGCTGGAAGACGGCCAACCGGTTGAGTTTGACCAGCCCCTCGTGACCATCGTCTGAGTGGGGTAAGTCACAATGTTCGACAAAATCCTAATCGCCAACCGCGGCGAAATCGCATTGCGGATTTTGCGCGCCTGTAAAGAGATGGGCATCGCCACTGTGGCGGTGCACTCTTTGGTAGACCGCAATCTCAAGCATGTACGCCTGGCCGACGAATCTGTATGTATCGGTCCCAACCCATCCCCGCAGAGCTACCTAAATGTGCCGGCCCTGATCTCCGCCATGGAAATCACCGATGCAGTAGCCGTGCACCCCGGCTATGGCTTTCTCGCAGAGAACGCCGACTTCGCCGAACAGGTGCAAAAGAGCGGCTTTACCTTTATCGGCCCTGATCCCGATGTGATCCGCCTGATGGGTGACAAAGTGTCTGCAATTGCCGCCATGAAAAAGGCTGGCGTTCCCACCGTTCCAGGCTCTGACGGCCCGCTGCCCGATAATAGCGAGCGCTGCATGGAGATCGGCCGCAGCATCGGTTATCCGGTCATCATTAAAGCTGCCGCCGGTGGCGGTGGTCGCGGCATGCGCGTGGTGGAAAAGGAAGAGGAGCTGGTGAACGCGATTGCCGTGACCAAGTCCGAAGCCCAAGCGGCCTTCGGTGACGGCACCGTCTACATGGAAAAATTCCTGCAGAATCCCCGCCATGTTGAGATCCAGGTAATGGCCGATGGCCAGGGCAACGCCATCCATCTCGGCGATCGCGACTGCTCCCTGCAGCGCCGCCATCAAAAGGTTTTGGAAGAAGCCCCAGCTCCGGGTATTCCCGATGAGGTGCGCGAGCAGGTACATGAGTCCTGTGTACAAGCCTGCATCGATATCGGCTATCGCGGCGCGGGTACTTTTGAATTCCTGTATGAAAATGAGCGCTTCTACTTTATCGAAATGAACACCCGAATCCAGGTGGAGCACCCCGTTACCGAAATGGTAACCGGCGTCGACCTGATCAAAGAGCAAATTCGGGTTTGTGCCGGTGAGAAGCTATCCCTGAAGCAGGAAGATATCGTAATCAAAGGTCACGCCTTTGAGTGCCGTATCAATGCCGAAGATCCGCAGACCTTCTTCCCCAGCCCCGGCAAGGTAAACAACTTCCATATGCCTGGCGGCTTGGGTGTGCGGGTCGACTCCCATCTCTACTCCGGATACTCGGTACCCCCCAACTACGATTCCATGATCGCCAAGCTGATCACCCATGCGGAAGATCGTGAAACCGCGTTGGCGCGTATGCGTGTGGCCCTGTCGGAACTGGTAGTGGACGGTATCAAAACCAACATTCCCCTACAGGAAGAGTTGGTACGAGATGAAAACTTTGCCAAGGGTGGGGTCAATATCCACTACCTGGAGAAGAAGTTAGGTCTTTAAGCGCTCGCCAGCCGGGGCAAAGTTAGCGAGAATTGCGGCAAACATAACGACACTGAACCTTGCCATGGATGGCGTGGCAACCGTCGTTATCTGAGTGCGGCCCGGCCGCAACAATGCCGTAAACATCGCTATAACAATTCCGGAATAATTATGCCCTGGCTACAACTCCGCGTGGACACCGACCGTGATCACGCGGAAAAAATTGAAGACGCACTGCTTTTTGCCGGTGCCGTATCTGTCACCCTGCAAGACAACGCTGACCAACCGATCCTTGAGCCCGGGCTCGGAGAAGTGCCCCTATGGGAGCAAACACGGGTCACCGGGTTGTTCGATGCGGAAGTGGACACCTCGGTTACCGAGGCAAAAGCAGCTTCCTTCCTATGCGAAATGTTGCCCAATGCCCGCTGGGAGCAACTTGAGGACAAGGATTGGGAGCGAGAGTGGATGACCCACTACAAACCCATCCAGTGCGGCCCCAATTTATGGATCTGCCCCAGCTGGTGTGAACCACCACAGCCAGACGCCGTGAACCTGCTGCTCGATCCGGGCCTAGCCTTCGGCACTGGCACGCACCCAACTACTTTCCTATGCCTGCAATGGTTGGCGCAGCAGGAGCTCGCAGGTAAGAGTGCCATCGACTTCGGTTGCGGCTCGGGTATTCTGGGGATTAGCGCACTTCTACTGGGAGCAGAGCGAGTTCTCGGCACCGATATCGATCCCCAGGCATTGCTCGCCAGCCGCGACAATGCCCAGCGCAACGGCATAGACCCCGAGCGCTTCCCGGTCTACCTGCCAGAACAAATGCCGAGCGAAGCCGCCGATGTTATGTTGGCCAATATCCTCGCCGGTCCCCTGGTAGAACTCGCCCCTCAACTGATACAGCTCACTCAATTGGGCGGAAAAATCTGTCTGTCCGGCATCCTCAGTTCTCAGGCAGAGCAGGTGAAAAATGCTTATAGCGAATGGATTAAGTTCGATCCTGACGGCGAACACGAGGGATGGGTCAGACTGACAGGCAAGCGGGTGTGCTAAATGCGCTCCCCAGCACTACGCGGGACCCCTTTGGGCTGATAAACTTGGCTGCTAAATAAACTGCGCTCTAGTCGAATGTCTCAACTGGTAACCCGCTGCCCTCATTGCAGCACATCATTTCATATTAATGACCAGCAACTGCGCGCTGCCCGCGGCGCCGTTCGCTGTGGGTCTTGCCTGCAGGTGTTTCGCGCAGATGAAAATATCGTTTTCTCAGAAAGTGATAGCGAGAGCCGCAATGATTTGGAGGCTTTGCTGGAAGACGATGACTTCCTGATCCATGACGATATCGAGCTCGACGAGGACGAACCCACCTCCCCGCCATCTCCCCCAGCTGTGGATCAAACTACCAGTCAGGAGAGTGCAACCAATGAGAGTGCACCTGACAGCGCGCCCACATCGGAACCAAAAAAATATAGTGCAGCAGCGCAGGAATTAATTGGTGACGCCTTTGGCGACCATGAGTGGCAGGAGCTGGAAGCATCTCACACCGAAGAGGAAGCGGAACCCGAAGAGGACCTGGATAAAATCCTCAAGCCGGACTGGGAAGAACTTCCTGATTTTGATTCTGACCCTGCGCCCGAGAACAACCGCCAACCTGAAGTACCGGAGTTTGAAACCTCTAGCTCCCTCGCTGAAGAACCGTCCTGGGACAACAATGAGCCTGCAGTATCAACCGAGTCTGTAGATACACCTCCCCCCACTGAGGAAAGCCGCCAGGAGCCTTACTTCGGTGGCGAATCTACCACTGCTGAAGAGCCCCAGCGGGAGCAATTGATCTCAGCCATCCAGCCCGCGCCTGTGGAGATGTCGTGGGGAGTTCCCAAAAAGAAACACACAGCCTCTCCCTGGCTGTGGCGTGCATTGGTTCCCCTATCGATCCTCGGCATAGTGATTCAGGTTGCATACTTCCAGTTCGATAGCCTCAGCCGCAAACAGCCCTGGCGCGACTTCTATGCTGCCGCCTGTCCACTATTCGGCTGCACTTTACCCCAACTAAAAGATACCCGGGCGATCCAGGCCACAAACTTAATGGTGCGTACCCACCCGCAGCTGCAGGGCGCCCTGGTAGTGGATGCAGTGCTGCTAAATACCGCCCCCTACGCACAACCCTTCCCCAACCTGTTGCTGAACTTCAGCGACCTGAAGGACAAGGCTGTGGCCAGTCGCCGGTTTACCCCGAACGAGTACCTACAGGGGGAGTTGGCCGGACGCAAACTAATGCCCCAGGACAGCCCCATTCATATCGCGATTGAGGTGGTTGACCCCGGTGCAGAAGCGGTAAACTACGAGTTGAACATCACTCACTGAGCGCACACAAGCACCCCGACTGAGTTTTTAGCAAAGGGGATTTGACGCCATAAACAACCAAACCTGCGCATTCAGCAGGCTAAATGAACAGTGTTCGATCAAATTGCCCGCTTTTTCGCTTTGCCATTAACGGGCCAGCCGCTATCATAGGCGGCTGTTTTGCCGGGGCACAGATTGCCCTTCCTACAGCCCAAATGGAGCTACCGTGTCTACTGCCATTGGCCCCTATATTATCGACAACCCGGTAATTCTGGCGCCCATGGCCGGTGTCACCGACCGCCCCTTCCGCCAGCTGTGCCGAGAACTCGGCGCCGGATTGGTGGTTTCGGAGATGGTGACCTCGGACACTCGCCTGTGGAACAGCCGCAAGTCCCGCTTGCGCCTGGATCACGGTGGCGAAGCGGCGCCCATATCGGTGCAGATCGCCGGCGGTGATCCTGAGATGATGGCGGAAGCCGCTCGGGAGAATGCTCGTCGCGGCGCGCAAATCATCGATATTAATATGGGTTGCCCGGCAAAAAAGGTGTGTAAGAAAGCAGCGGGCTCCGCCCTGCTGCGGGATGAAAAGCTGGTAGCGGATATTCTTCAAGCCGTGGTCCAGTCTGTTTCCGTCCCGGTGACGCTAAAGATCCGCACCGGCTGGTGCCCGGATTCCCGCAATGGCGTCACTGTAGCCAAAATGGCCGAGGATTCCGGGATCGCTGCACTGGCGGTTCACGGTCGCACTCGCGCCTGTGGCTACCACGGAGAGGCTGAATTCGATACCATTGCCGAAATTGTATCCAGGGTAGAAATCCCGGTTTTTGCCAATGGCGACATCTGCAGTGCTGAGAGAGCCCGAGAGGTGCTCGATTACACTGGCGCATCGGCGGTCATGATTGGCCGTGCAGCACAGGGACGACCATGGATTTTTCGGGAAATAGCCCACTATCTCGCCACTGGCGAGCGGCTACCCGAACCGACATTGGATGAAGTCAGGAATATTTTGCTCGCCCATTTGGGCGAACTACACCGATTCTACGGTGAAGTGATGGGGGTCCGTATCGCTCGCAAACATGTGAGCTGGTACTTGAAGACGCTCGCGGATAGCGAGTCCTTCCGCAAGACCTTTTTCCAAATAGAGAGTGCAGAAGTACAACATGCCAGCGTTCACGAGTGGTTTGAACGCCGAATAACGAGAGGGGCACAAGCGGCATGAACAACGAAGTATTAATTCCGGATACTGGCAATGAAGAAGTATCCTCCAGGGGACAGACTCAACTGGCACAGCCACAGCAGCAGTCCCTGCGCGATGCCGTCGAGCACGCAATGGAGAACTACTTCCGCCACCTGGATGGCCAGATGGTAACCGATGTCTACGACATGGTGCTGTCGGAGATCGAAGCGCCCATGCTCGAAGTGGTGATGAAATACACCCGCCACAACCAGACCCGCGCCGCGCAATTACTGGGTCTCAACCGTGGCACCTTGCGCAAGAAGCTGAAGCGCTACGGCCTGCTGTAAGCTTCCCACCGAGCGAAATTTTGAAGGGGGATGAGGTAACTCATCCCCCTTCGCTATTTTCCCGGCAGCGTTTTTGTTGCCACAGTGGACAACCGCTAAAACCCTTTAAACATCCTTTTCGAAAACCAGTTGGATCAAGTGCAATGACAGACAAGGTTTCCATCCGCCGCGCTCTAATTAGTGTCTCTGACAAGAGTGGCATTGTAGAGTTCGCTCAACAGCTCTCCGCAATGGGGGTTGAGATTCTTTCCACCGGCGGAACCCACCGCCAGCTCAAGGAAGCGGGTATTCCCGTGGTAGAAGTTTCCGACTACACCGGCTTCCCCGAAATGATGGACGGCCGTGTCAAAACTCTGCACCCGAAAGTACACGGTGGCATTCTGGGGCGCCGTGGTACCGATGATGCCATCATGGGCGAGCACGGTATCACCCCGATCGATATGGTGGTGGTTAACCTCTACCCCTTCGCTCAAACCGTTGCCAAGCCCGACTGTTTCCTCGAAGACGCTATCGAGAATATCGATATCGGCGGCCCTACCATGGTTCGCGCTGCCGCCAAGAACCACAAAGATGTCACTATCGTGGTCAATGCCAGCGATTACGGCAATATCATCGAGGAGATGAAAGCTAACGATGGTGCCCTGAGCCACGCCAGCCGCTTTGATCTGGCGGTAAAAGCCTTCGAACACACTGCGGGCTACGACGGCGCTATTGCCAATTACCTGGGCGCCATTAAAGGCGAAGAAAAGCAGCTGTTCCCGCGCACTTACAACAGCCAATTTATCAAGAAACTGGATCTGCGCTACGGTGAGAACCCGCACCAGAAATCCGCTTTCTATACCGAAGCCAACCCAGCTGAGGCCAGTATTTCCACTGCCACCCAGTTGCAGGGCAAAGAGCTGTCCTACAACAATATCGCCGATACCGATGCCGCACTGGAGTGCGTTAAGTCCTTCGAGCAACCCGCCTGCGTGATCGTTAAACACGCCAACCCCTGTGGTGTGGCGATCGCTGAAGATATTCGCACGGCCTACGACCTGGCTTTCGCTACCGACAGCGAATCCGCCTTTGGCGGTATCATCGCCTTCAACCGGGAACTCGATGGCGCCACTGCCCGCGCTATCGTCGAGCGACAGTTTGTTGAAGTCATCATCGCACCGTCAGTCTCCGAAGAGGCCAAACAGGCCGTTGCCGAGAAGAAGAACCTGCGCCTGCTAGTATGCGGCCAGTGGAGCAGCGAGCGCACCCCGGCACTGGACTACAAGCGCGTTAATGGCGGCCTACTGGTTCAGGACCGCGACGACGGCCTGATCACCGCTGCCGACCTGAAAGTGGTCTCCAAGCGCCAGCCCACTGAAGAGGAAATCCGCGATTTGCTGTTTACCTGGAAAGTGGCCAAGTTCGTAAAATCCAATGCCATCGTATACGGCAAAGACGGTCGCACTGTCGGTGTGGGCGCAGGCCAGATGAGCCGCGTAAACTCCGCGCGTATCGCCGCGATCAAGGCTGAGCACGCCGGCCTCGCCGTGGCCGGGTCCGTTATGGCTTCCGATGCCTTCTTCCCCTTCCGCGACGGCATCGATAACGCTGCCGCTGTCGGTATCCAGGCGGTTATCCAGCCCGGCGGCTCCATGCGCGATGAAGAAGTGATCGCCGCAGCGGACGAGCACAATATGGCCATGGTATTTACCGGCATGCGCCACTTCCGCCACTAAGATCGTGCGCCCGCACAGACTTAACATTGCGGGCTATGATCAGCGGGTTGGAAGGTATCTACCCTCTCCAACCCACACAAATCATTGGAATCCAGGGGCGAGACTCAGGCCCGAGGATCAATTCCACGTTAAACTAGCACACCTATAACCTGTGCAATGGACCGGATCGGTCGACTTAGGGGGATTTAAGAATGAACGTATTGGTTATCGGATCAGGTGGCCGCGAGCACGCCCTGGCGTGGAAAGCAGCGCAAAACCCAAATGTCGGCACCGTCTATGTTGCCCCTGGCAACGCCGGCACTGCCCGCGAACCCAAGCTGGAAAATATCGCAATCGGTGTGGATAACTTCGCCGCCCTGGCAGATTTCGCCGAGGAAAACGGCGTAGAACTAACGATTGTCGGCCCGGAAGCACCGCTGGTAGAGGGTGTTGTCGATTTCTTTAATGCCCGTGGCCTCGCCATTTTTGGCCCCAGCAAAGGCGCCTCCCAACTGGAGGGTTCCAAAGCCTTTACCAAGGACTTTCTCGAGCGCCACAAAATCCCCACCGCTGCCTACCGCAATTTCACCGAAGTGGAGCCGGCGGTTGCCTACATTCGCGAGCGCGGCGCGCCTATCGTGGTTAAAGCCGACGGCTTGGCTGCGGGCAAGGGGGTAATCGTTGCCGAAACCGAAGAGCAGGCTGAGCTCGCTGTACGCGATATGCTGTCTGGAAACGCCTTTGGTGAAGCCGGCTGCCGCGTGGTTATCGAGGAGTTCCTTCAGGGTGAGGAAGCGAGCTTTATCGTGATGGTGGATGGTGAAAATATCCTGCCGATGGCCACCAGCCAGGATCACAAGCGCGTTGGCGATGGCGATACCGGCCCTAATACGGGCGGTATGGGTGCCTACTCCCCAGCACCGGTGGTGACCGACACCATTTACCAGCGCATTATGCAAGAGGTTATCGAGCCCACAGTTAAAGGCCTGGCCTCTGAGGGCACACCCTACACCGGTTTCCTTTACGCCGGCCTGATGATCGATAGCGACGGCACCCCGAAGGTCATCGAGTACAACTGTCGCTTTGGCGATCCGGAAACCCAGCCAATTATGATTCGCCTGAAATCAGACCTGGTCGACCTGTGCATGGCTGCTCTGGACAAGAAGCTGGACACTGTCACTGCTGAGTGGGATCCCCGCCCAGCCCTGGGTGTGGTACTTGCCGCGCACGGCTATCCCGGCAGCTACCGCAAAGGCGACGCCATCAGCGGCCTAGACAAAGCAGACGGTGACAACGCCAAGGTCTTCCACGCCGGTACCGCACTGGATGGTGAGCGCGTAGTCACCAATGGTGGCCGGGTGTTGTGCGCCACAGCAATGGGAGATACTGTCGCTGAAGCTCAGGAAAATGCCTATGAATCAGCTCGGGCTATCTACTGGGACGGCGTGTTCTTCCGGAAAGATATCGGCTACCGCGCTGTCGAAAGAGAAAAGGTTTCTGCAGAGCAGCAGGACTAATAGCTGGCATCGGCGGCCGCTCATCAGCGGTCGCCTCTGACAGGGAGCAGAATACTATGAGTAAACGCAGCCTCAGTGGACTCGACCGCCTGTTAATTCAAGCGGATCGGGCTCTGCGCACCCTGAGTCCCGGCGAACCCTGCCACGGCCGGGTATCCCCGGCGAAGGGTGAAGCCGAGATAGACCTCACCGACAGCGAACGCAAACACGCCGCTGGCCTTATGCGGGTCAACCATAGCGGTGAAGTCTGCGCCCAGGCGCTCTACCAGGGCCAGGCCCTGACCGCCAAGCTGCCCGAGGTGCGGGGAGAAATGGAGCGCGCTGCCGATGAGGAGATCGACCATCTGGCCTGGTGTGAACAGCGCTTGAAGGAATTGGACAGCCGCCCCAGCCTACTCAACCCACTGTGGTACGGCATGTCCTTTGGGCTCGGCGCCGCCGCCGGGAAAATCAGCGACCGAATCAGCCTCGGTTTTGTGGCCGCTACGGAAGAGCAGGTGTGTAAACATCTTGAGAGCCACCTCGAAAAGCTTCCCGCCGACGACAAGAGAAGCCGTGCGGTAGTGGAACAGATGTTAATTGACGAAGACGAGCACGCCCACGCTGCACTGGCCGCCGGTGGTGCCCGCTTCCCCGCTCCAGTAAAAGGAGTGATGTCTCTGGTATCCAAAGTGATGACCTCGGCCAGTTATAAAATCTGACCGTTACTCTTCACTCATTAAAACAACTTGGATTTTAGGGAGGTTACGCCCAGTATCCTCCTTCCCTTCCCGGCTAATTTTCCTTCAAGCTTCTTCAACGCTGTAGCTGTGCACAATCTCGACACCCGCATTGCGCAACATGATGGAGCCTGAGCAGTATTTCTCTGCGGAGAGTTCCACTGCACGGGCAACATGGGATTCCTTCAATCCGCGACCGCGCACTACAAACTTCATTTCAATTCGCTCAAACGGCGATGGGGTTGTATCTGGGCGCACACCTTCCAGTTCACAATGACAGGAAATAATGTCTTGTCTCGCCTTCTGTAAAATACTCACCACATCGTAAGCCGCGCAGCCACCGACGCCCAGCAAAATCATTTCCATCGGGCGCACACCATTATTTGTGCGGCCGCCTTCCATCACTACCGAATTACCACTGCCGGCTTCACCGACGAAGGTTAAATCATTTACCCAGGTTACTTTCCCCTGCATCACTCCACTCCCATTAAAACTTCAGCGGCGAAGCTTAGCATATTGGCGAAGTCTATCCCGGCACCTGTATGTTTCCGGTATAGTGTCTGGTACGCCTCCGCGCGAAAGCCGAATGACGCATGATCAAATGCTTTTTCTATGAACGCATCGTGGATTATGAAGTCCAAGCGACCCAGTGCCATAGTGTCACAGGTCACACTGCGGAACTTTGCCGCGGTCAGCCCCTGTTGGGGATTTTGTTTTCGCGCGATAATTCAATAGTGCTCAGCTGCTAAAGCCGGGATAGGGCACAAGACAAAAAATGAGGAATAAATCCGTGACGGTTGCTATCGAAGACCCCATGACTATCGGCAATATTGAAGACTTTCTGGCCCACTGCCACCGGCGTCGCTACCCGGCCAAGAGCACGATTATCTATGCTGGCGACCGCTGTGAATCCCTTTATTTCATTATGCGCGGTTCCGTTACTGTTCTGATTGAGGACGATGAAGGCCGCGAAATGATCGTTGCCTACCTCAACGACGGGGACTTTTTCGGTGAGATGGGCCTGTTCGATCAGGACACCCGCAGTGCCTGGGTCCGCACCAAAACCGAGTGTGAGGTGGCAGAAATCTCCTACACCAAGTTCCAAGAACTCACTCGCCAGCACCCAGAGTTTCTTTTTGCCCTGGCCACCCAAATGGCCGGCCGCCTGCGCAACACCACGCGCAAAGTTGGCGACCTCGCCTTCCTGGATGTGACCGGACGTGTCGCTCGCACCCTGCTCGATCTTTGCAATGAGCCGGATGCCATGACTCACCCCGAGGGCATGCAAATAAAAATCACTCGCCAGGAAATTGGCCGTATCGTCGGCTGCTCCCGGGAAATGGTGGGCCGCGTATTAAAAACCCTGGAAGAACAGGGCTTGGTTTCCGTTAAAGGTAAAACCATGGTGGTGTACGGTACCCGCTAGTAACCGAATAAATATACCACATAAAAAAAGGGCGATTTTTATATCGCCCTTTTTTATTTCTACTACTGGAGTAAGCGGTCAGTTAAACATTTCCATCAGTTTCCTGCCCGGCTCCTCCTCCCGCATAAAGGCCTCTCCCACCAGGAAAGCATTGACGTTATGACCGCGCATCGCCGCAACATCATCTGTGGTATGAATACCACTTTCCGTGACCACAAGACGGTCTTTGGGGATCAAGTCCAGTAACTTAAAGGTATTTTCCAGCTGCACATCGAAAGTGTGCAGATTGCGATTATTGATGCCGATTAAGCGGTTAGGTAATGCCAGGGCCCTCTCCAACTCCTTGTGGTTGTGCACTTCCACCAAGACATCCAAACCCAACTCCAAAGCGAGCCCGTTGAGATCCGCCATCTGTGGATCTTCCAGGCAGGCTGCAATCAGCAAAATACAGTCGGCCCCAATCGCGCGAGCTTCATAGATTTGGTAGGGATCAACGGTAAAGTCCTTGCGCAGCACCGGTAGGCGTACGGCATCTCGGGCCTGCTGCAAGTAATTATCTGCGCCCTGAAAAAAGTCGACATCGGTTAGTACTGACAGACAAGCCGCGCCACCTTTTTCATAGCTGGTAGCAATTTCTGCAGGAAGGAAATCCTCGCGAATCACGCCTTTACTGGGAGAGGCTTTTTTAATTTCGGCAATTACTGCAGCCTCACCAGTGGAGATCTTGCGATCCACTGCATCGACAAAGCCTCTCGTCGGTTCCTGATCCCTGGCGCGAAGGCGAACTTCGTCGGTGGAGCACTCAGCCTTGCGCTCGGCAACCTCTTGCCACTTGCGCTCGACAATTGTTTTTAAAATGGTCGGTGTACTCACGATTGAATTTCCTCTGGGCGAAACGCACTGGTAAACGCGGCAAGATCGTTAATTTTCTCTCCGGCGAGACCGCTGTCGATAGCATCTTGTGCCATAGCGACACCTTGCTCTGCAGAGTGCGCAACGCCGCTGACATAAATTGCCAGGCCTGCGTTTAGCGCAATAATATCCGCGGCTTTTTGCCCCGCCTCAGTATTGCGCTTACCCAGCGCATCGCGAATCAGGGCCAGGGAGTCCTCGGAACCAGAAACACTAAGATCAGATAGGTCACGGCGCTGCAAGCCAAAGTCTTCTGGCTTGAGGGTATATTCCTGCAAGGCACCATCCTTTAATTCCACAGCAAAGGTATCCGCAGCAATACTGGCTTCATCGAGCCCATCATCACTATGTAAAACCAGCACATGCTCTGAACCGAGCTTTTGCAGAACCTCAGCCAACAGGCGACAGTAGCGCTTGTCATACACACCGATTACTTTGCGCTTTACCCCCGCCGGATTTGTCATCGGCCCGAGTAAATTGAAGATGGTACGCAGTCCCAGCGCCTTGCGCGATGGGCCAACGTGGCGCATGGCATTGTGAAAGCTGGGCGCAAACATAAAGCCAATACCGATAGTCTCTACGCAACGTGCCATCTGCGAGGGACTCAATTCCAAAAATACGCCGGCGTGCTCAAGCAGGTCAGCAGAACCACTACTGGACGACACCGAGCGATTGCCATGCTTGGCTACCTTAGCTCCGGCAGCAGCTGCAACAAAGCTGCTCGCGCTGGACACGTTAAACAGATTGGCGCCATCACCGCCGGTGCCGACAATATCAACCGTGTTTTCCAGATCGAGCTCAACCTTTACCGCCAGCTCACGCATGGTTTCCACAGCGCCGACAATTTCATCGACTGTCTCCCCGCGAATGCGCAGTGCGATAAGGAGTGCGCCTATCTGAGACTCCAGCGCTTCGCCACACATAATCTGGCCCACGGTTTCGCGCATTTCTTCACGAGTAAGGTGTTCGCCATCCACCAGTTTGGCAATGGCCTGTTGAATATTCATTTTTCCCCCTTTGCCCCGCTCTGGTTATTGATTCTGGCGGGGCCTGCCCGCCGCGCACTTATTCTTCCGGTCCTCAAGACTCGATAAAGTTTCTCAACATATCGTGACCGTGCATGGTGAGAATCGACTCAGGATGAAATTGCACCCCTTCTACCGCTAGTTCCCGGTGCTTCACGCCCATGATCTCGTCAATTTCACCATCCTCTGTCTCAGTCCAGGCGGTGATCTCCAGGCATTCCGGTAAACTGCTTTTCTCCACTACCAGTGAGTGATAGCGAGTCGCCTCAAACGGGTTGGACAAACCGTGGAACACCCCCAAGTTGTTGTGCACTATAGGGGATGTTTTGCCGTGCATAACCTGCCGGGCACGAACTACCCTGCCACCGAAGACCTGGCCAATACTCTGGTGCCCCAAACAAATACCCAAAATAGGGATACTGCCGGCAAAACGGCGAATGGTATCGAGAGAAATACCCGCCTCATTGGGAGTACAGGGACCCGGCGAAATCACGATTTTCTCTGGCGCCATTGCCTCGACTTCATCCAGGGTAATTTCGTCGTTGCGTTTCACCACCACTTTTGCACCCAGCTCTTCCAGGTACTGCACTACATTCCAGGTAAAGGAGTCGTAGTTATCGATCATTAAAATCATTGCGCGGCCCCCTTAGCCTCTGGTTGATAAGTGGATTCTTCCATTCTTTTTTGCAGGCGTGCGAGAGAGGCCTGGGTTGCGCGGAGTTCGCGCAGGATTTCGGTCTGGCTTGGAGGCAGACACATTTCATCCATTCGTCGCAATTTGGCCTCTTCCAGGTTATTCAAGACTACACCGATAAAGAGGTTAATCATTACGAACGCCCCCATGACCACAAAGCTGACGAAGTAAAGCCAGGCCCAAGGCATCGAATCCATCGCTGTATACATAATATCCGTCCAGTCCTCAAAGGTGACTATGCGGAATAAACTCAAAAATGCGATGGGTAAAGTGCGCCAGTGAGTTGGATCAATATCGTGAAATAGGAAATAACCCGCTACACCATAGATATAGAAAATGATGCTCATCAACAAAGCAATGTGCATCATGCTTGGCAAACTGCGCAAAAGCGTGTCCACCAGTGTGCGGAGTTCCGGGAATGCAGACACCAGCCGCAAAACCCTTAATACCCGCACCAAGCGCGCCAGGGTAGCTAGCGGCCCTGTAGCAGGAATCAAACTCAGTGCAATAATAGTAAAATCAAAGCAATTCCAACCACTGGCAAAGTAACGCCAGGGACGGGCCCCATGGGCAAAAATTTTAACCAGCGCCTCAATAACAAATGAGGCGAGAATCAGTTGATTAATAGCGCCCAGCAGCGTACCAAAGCGCTCCGTCACCCAAGAGGAAGTCTCCAACCCAACAGCGACAGCATTGAGCAGAATCATTCCGATAATGATTTGGTTAAATAACGGCGCTGCGACGACTCGCTCGCAGCGTTCAGCCAGGGTCAACTTTTGAGAAATACTAACTTCGCTCATCTTGCTCGATCTTTAAAGGGTCACTACTCTTGGCCAGCGCCATACCGGCAGCGCGAAAAAGCGCTCGGGCCTTATTCATTGTTTCATTCCACTCTGACTGTGGATCTGAGTCCGCCACCAGGCCAGCCCCCGCCTGCACATATAGTCGGCCATCCTTGATAACTGCGGTACGAATGGCGATAGCGGTATCCATATTGCCATTCCAAGCCAGGTAGCCAACCGCCCCACCGTAAATGCCACGCTTTTCTGGCTCCAGCTCATCGATAATTTCCATAGCGCGAATCTTGGGGGCGCCCGACAGGGTACCGGCCGGCAGTGCCGCGCGCAGAGCATCCATGGCGGTGAGGCCCGGCTTTAACCGGCCGACAACATTGGAGGTGATATGCATCACGTGGGAATAGCGCTCGACAAACATTTGGTCGGTGACTTTGACACTGCCAGTATCAGCCACCCTGCCGATATCATTGCGCCCCAGGTCAATCAGCATCAGATGTTCGGCGAGTTCTTTGGGATCTGCCAACAGCTCTTCCTCCAGGGCAAGATCCTCCTCCTCAGTGGCTCCCCGATGGCGGGTTCCCGCCAGAGGTCGCACAGTCATTTCCCCCTCTTCTAAATGCACCAAAATTTCTGGGCTGGAGCCCACCACATGGTGATCACCCAGATCGAGGAAATACATATACGGCGAAGGGTTCAAACTGCGTAAAGCACGGTAAAAATTGAGTGGCGGCGCATTGAAAGGCGCAGACAGGCGCTGGGAGGGCACCACCTGCATCACATCACCGGCAAGCACGTACTCTTTAACCCGGTCTACTGCGCGCTTAAAATTGTCCTCGCCAAAGTGGGATTGGAATTCGCTCTCATCAATGCCGCGCCCATGCAAATCGAGGGGCACAGTATCCGGTAGCGGTTGCGCCAACTGGCCAACCAATTGGTCCAGGCGCTGCTGGGCTTTTTCATAGGCTGCTTCTTCAGCGGTATTTGCGTGGACAATCAGAATTACCGCACCGGCAAGATTGTCAAAAACCACCAATTCATCGCTGACCATCAACAGGATATCCGGGTTACCCAGGGTATCCGGCGGAGTACTGGCGGCCAGACGCGGTTCGATATAGCGCACGCAGTCATAGCCAAAATAGCCCACCAACCCGCCGTTAAAACGGGGCAGATCCACTAATTCAGGCACCTGATAGCGCTGCTGAAACTGTTCAACAAACTCCAGAGGGTCGGCGGCGCTGTGGCTCTCTACAACCTCACCATCAGTTTCCACTGTGATGTCAGTGCCCTTAACCCTGAGCAGAGTCCGCGCAGGTAAACCAATAATGGAATAGCGTCCCCATTTCTCCCCGCCCTGAACCGATTCCAGCAAATAGCTGTAACGGCCTCCGGCCAGTTTCAAATAGGTGGACAGTGGCGTTTCAATATCCGCCAGTACGCGCCTTACCAGGGGGATACGGTTATAACCCTCAGACGCAAGTTGAGCGTATTCAGTAGGGGTCATGGAGACTCCGATCAATTTTTCATTCTTTATGATTGGCGCCAGAGTATAAGCAGCGCCCACGGGAAAGGTGCCTCAATCGCCAAACTCGATTGGGCCTCAGCAGGTCAGTGGCGCCATCGCCAACTGTTTGTCAGGGAGAAAGAGTGGTTCACGGAAATTCCCTCAGTGCAGGCGCACAAGTTAACAAATCCCGTCTATGGCGGGCAAGAGATTGCCCGCCAGTTTTGTAAATTAAGCCAAACTCTTACGCATAGCTGCAATCACTTCAGCGTAGTCTGGGGTATTGAATATGGCAGACCCAGCGACAAAGGTATCTGCTCCAGCTGCAGCAATTTCGGCAATATTGTCGCGATTCACACCGCCGTCGATCTCAAGGCGAATATCAAACCCAGACTCATCAATCAACTTGCGGGCTTCTTTTAACTTGGTCAGGGTATTGGGGATAAACTTCTGCCCACCAAAGCCCGGGTTCACCGACATCAGCAGGATCATATCCAGCTTATCCATTACATACTTGGCCGCATCGAGGCCACTGGCTGGATTGAACACCAGCCCGGCTTTACAGCCGAGACTGCGGATCAATTGTAGGGAGCGGTCCGGGTGGCGAGAGGCTTCTGGGTGGAACGTAATATAGGTAGCTCCGGCATCGGCGAACATGCGAATCATTTCATCCACCGGCTCCACCATCAGGTGTACATCAATCGGAGCCTCAACACCGTGTTTGCGCAGGGCCTGGCATACCATAGGGCCAATCGTGAGATTTGGCACATAGTGATTGTCCATCACATCAAAATGCACCCAGTCCGCTCCGGCTGCCAACACATTGTCCACCTCTTCACCCAAACGTGCGAAATCTGCGGAGAGAATAGAGGGGGCGATCTTGTAATCTGACATCAAAATATCCTTTGGTAACTCAACTTTCGCCAGTCAGTCGGCGATCTAAATTTTCCAGGCGCTCGGGGGTTCCCACATCGCACCAGTCCCCCTCATAGAGTTCAGCTTGTAGCTTATCCTCATTAAAGGTGAACACTTCCCCAAGCCCAAAGCATTCGCGACGCTTAGGGTATTCAGTTAGGGTTTCAGCTCGCAGCCAGCTAATACCCGCAAAGGTATAGCGGGGCTTGGCTGTACCCGACAGCAAGCCACCCTCCATGCCAAAATCTCCATCGGGGTTATGGGGAGGATTAGGGACCATCAAAAGACGCCCAGGGCAAGACTCCGGCAGCGGCCTCTCGATCCATTGCGACAGGTCATAGTCACACCAGACATCACCATTAACCACCAAAAACGATGAATCGCCGATCAGTGGCAGTGCCTTGAGAATCCCGCCGGCAGTTTCCAGTGGCTCCTCCTCATGCTCAATGGAGTAGTGAATATCCAACCCCCAGCGGGAACCAGAACCGAGCTGTTGACGAATTTTGGGTCCCAAGTAGCCCAGGTTAATCACGACCTTTTGCACACCAATAGCTGCCAAGCGCTCAATTGCATATTCAATCAGGGGCTTACCGGCAATCGGCAACAGAGGCTTTGGAGTTTGGTCCGTCAGTGGGCGCATACGGCGCCCAAAACCTGCTGCCAATACCATGGCAGTCAAAGGGGAATTCTCTTTGGGTTTGCTCATTAAATTAATCTGTACAGTTTTCGTACGGCCTACTGCGGCTGGTCACCGGCACAGCGGTAATCGGTGTACCAGGGCAAAGGCTCTATCTGCGGCAGTAGGGTGCCGCTGAACCAATCAGTAAACAGCTCCAGCTCTGGGTAGCGCTCAGCGGTTTCCAAAACATAGCGAATCACCAGCGGCAGGTGCTGCAAGTATCCCTGCTTTCCATCACGCAGACTGAGGCGCGGGAACAGACCCAGCACTTTAATATGACGCTGTAACCCCATCCAGTCGAACCAACGAAGATAAAGTTGTGGGTCCACAGGCTGCATAACACCCGCCGCTTCAGCGGTCGCGACGTAAGCCAGCACCCAGCGCTCTACCCGCTCGCGGGGCCAACGGATATAGCAATCTTTGAGCAGAGACACCAGATCGTAGGTGGCGGGCCCCCACACTGCGTCTTGAAAATCGACAATCCCCGGCCTTTCCCCGTCGCGGATCATCAGGTTGCGACTGTGGTAATCCCGGTGAACAATAGTGTGAGGCTGTTCCTCCGCACTGTTAAGCAACAATTCAAAGGTTTGCTCCAGCAGCTTTTCTTCCCGCTCTGAAAGCTGGTAGCCAAGTAGCTCTCGCACCAGCCACTCAGGCATAACCTGCATTTCCTTAAGAAGTAGTTCCCGACTATAAGCTGGGAATAATTGTTCCTCAAAAGGGATTTGCTGCAGGCATAAAAGTTCACTCATTACCTCTGCGTAGAGTCCCTCAACACTGTCGCTGTTGAGCACGCTATACAATTGGGTATCCCCCAAATCTTCCAGCAGCAGGTACCCCTCCGCGGTGTCTGCAGCAATCACCATCGGAGTATGGATACCGTTGCGGCGCAAGTAATCAGCCAGAGCCACAAAGCGGGCGGGGTTAGTCAATTGGGGGGGAGTATCTACCGCTATCAGTGACGGCTCGGTTAGAGTGCGAAAATAACGGCGAAATCCAGCATCTCCCGCCAAGCTCGATAAATCAGCCGGAGCCCCCATATCCATGGCCACACCAACCCACTCACTCAAGGCATTGTGTCTGGGATCGGAGTCGATCTCGCACCTTTTCTCAACTTCACTGCTCGATCTTAAGCTCATCTTATATTCCAACTGTTTCTAGCTGCATTTTAACCCCGAGCCTCTCTGCGTCCAGAGACGCCATCACTTTTATTGGAGCCCCTACTTTGCCTCAGCTAAAAACAGAACACGAGTTCCAGGTAATTTGCGTTTCGAAGCTGAGCCTCTAGCTGTAACATTACGACTTCAGTACGGCTATTAACCACATCTACATTCAAGTAGAATCGGACGATGATTTTGCGCGCCCCGGCTCGAAAGCTGTCGCACGTATCCATCGATAAAGAAACACTAAAAGATAGCTGGAACATATCGTTTGATGCTTGAAGTCTCCCGGTGGCGTCGCCTCGCTCTGGCGATTGCTAATAACTCCCAAGCCCGCTCCATCGCTCTCGGCCTAATCGCTGCTCAGTCTCTGTGGGCGCAAGCCAATCAGGGCGAGTCGTACCCTGACCCAGACTACAACCCCTATTTGTACTTGGATTGGTTGCCCCGCTCTGAGCTAACCCCGGAGGAGTTAGCCAATCTACCGGCTGTGTGCTCTGGCGCCTTTGTGGCCCCTCCGCGCAACTATCCCGGTTCTGACCTGCCCCCTGGGGAGGCCCCACTGAGAGCCACTGCTGAGAAATCCCAGTGGCTGGAAGATGGTTCAGCCGAGCTGAGCGGGAATGTGCATATTACCCAGGGTTACCGACAGCTCTTCGCCGACCAGGTCAAACTGAATCGCCCGGAAAATATCGCTACTTTAGATGGTGCGATTGAGCTTCGGGAGCCCGGTTTACTGATCCGTGGCTCCTCCGCCGAAGTCCATACCGAAAGCGAAGCGGCCTCTGTTGAGGATGCCACTTATGTGGTGCACGATGCTTTTATTCATGGGGATGCCGAGTTAGTTGCACGTCAAACCAGTGGTGAGCTAACCCTGACAGAGGGCACATATACCCGCTGCGAGCCCGGGCGTGAGTTCTGGCAACTCACGGGCCGCGAGATCAATATTGATGAAGTAGAAAGCCAGGGGACTGCGCGGGATGTGCGCCTGAAGATTCTGGATGTACCTGTCTTATACCTGCCGTATTTCCGCTTTCCAGTGGGCGATGCGCGCATGTCCGGTTTCTTGTTTCCCACACTCAGCAACAGTGATAAGAATGGCTGGGACCTCGCAATACCCTACTACTGGAATATTGCACCTCAGATGGATGCCACCATTTCCCCGCGTTATATCCAATATCGCGGAGCCGGGCTGGAAGTTGAGTTCAGACACCTGGCAGAAATGTTTAGTACGGAAATCCGTCTGGCCGATCTACCAGACGACGATGGCGGCAATAATGACCTTGCCCAAGACCTGATTGATGAGGGCTTTCCTGAGGACTTAGTTCTCCCCTATAAAGGTGAGGACCGCTGGCTGATAAGTTTGGAGCAACAAGGGGGCTACAGCGGGAGTGTCTGGCGTACTGATATCGACTACACCAAAGTCAGCGATCCGGACTATTTTCGTGATTTAAGCACGGCCAATCTCGATATCAATGCAGAAACCCGAGTTAGTCAGAAAGTTCAGGGACTACTGCGCAGCGAGCACTGGCAAGCAACACTGCGTACCCAGGACTATCAAGTACTAGAAAATGACGCCTTCGATACATTTGCCCAATATCCTCGTTTGGATATAGACGGGGATTACCGCTGGGATGACTGGCTGCTAACCATGCAGAACGAAGTCACCAGCTGGGAGCACAGTGACACACAAACCATAAGGTTTATCGAAGACACCGATGACCCCGATAGTGTCATTACTCGAACACGGGACTTTATTACCGCAGATCGGTTGCGCCTCGACTATGAATTCTACTGGGATAAAGAGTGGCTCTGGGGATATTTTAAACCGGGAATAGCTGGCCGCTACCTCGCTTACAGTGTGAGTGACCTGTTTCTACCTGAGGATGCCGACGATACCCCGGATGCGGCTGCCGCCCAGTTTATTCTGGATACTGGGCTCTACTTTGAGCGCGATAGCCACCTATTTAACCGCGACTTTATCCAAACACTAGAACCTCGGCTGTTTACCCTGATTAGCAGCAATGCCGATCAGAGTGACTTCTTTGATATCAGCGGTCGTGCTAACGATGTCGATCCTGAAATTAGGATCGACCCTGACAGTAACAACTTGCTGTACGACACGTCACTTTACACTTTCAGTTACGACCAGTTATTCCGCGATAGCCGATTTACCGGAAATGACCGGATCGACGATGCAGGCAGACTTGCCCTGGGCCTGACAACCCGCTTTCTAGATCCAGTCAGTGGCCGGGACCTCTTCTCCGCCAGTGTCGGACAGGTCTACTACTCCAGTGACAGGCAAATCGGCCGCACCGCTTACATTGAGGATACTCAACGGTCAGAGCTAGCTGCACGAATCGAGAGTCGCCCTTTCGAATCCCTGCGTTTGGGTACTGAGCTGGTCTATGAAGATAGTGAGCACAATATTAATCGCGGTAATTTCAGCCTGCGCTATCTTGACGACGACTACCGCATCTTTAATTTAAGCTATTACTACGAGCGACCAGACTCGACGGATGACGAGGATGAGGATGAAGATGAAACCGTGAGTCAACTAAATGCCTCAACAGTCCTCCCACTTGGTACTCATACCTCACTCATGGCTGGTGCCAGCTATGATCTTACTTTGAATCGGGAACTGGAATACCTGGCAGGAATCGAATATGACGACTGCTGCTACCGTACCCGACTGGTGTGGCGACGCACACTGGACAACGATCTCGCAGGGGTTGTATCTGCTGAAGACCTTGAGTACGACGAAGGTATCTATCTTGAAGTCGAACTCAAAGGATTAGCAGGCTTTGGTTCAACCGTGACAGAAATGCTGACCCAGGGGATTGCCAACTTTGATCAGAGAGAAGAGCTGAAACAGTGATGAGAATAATTAAGAAATTCGTACCGAAACTGGGCCTAGCTCCCGTGCTGGCAGCTAGTGTTCTGATCGCCGCCACTGCCACCGCACAAGTCAGAACCCTTGACCGGGTAGTCGCCGTTGTTGACGACGATGTTGTAATGGCCAGTGAACTGGCCCAGCGCATGAATACCATCGCCAGCCAAATCCAATCACAACAGGTTCAGGCTCCTCCAGTAGATGTTTTGCGTCGCCAGGTCCTCGAACAACTGATTATCGAGCGTTTGCAGCTGCAGATGGCCTCTCGCGCAGGGGTCACCGTCTCTGAATCAGAGCTGGACCAAGCTATCGCCCGTGTCCAACAAAATGCCGGAGTCAGCCCCGAAGAATTCCGCCAGCGCCTGCTCGCTGACGGAATGAGCATGAAGAGCTTTCGTCAGCAAATTCGCCAGGAGCTGATGATTCGCCGGGTCGAGCAAGGCAGCGTTAACCGCCGGATCCAGATTACCGACCAGGATATCGATAACTTTCTGCGCTCCAAAGAGGGGGAGTTTTGGAAGTCCCCTCAATTTGAGCTGGGTCATATCCTGATCCCCGTAAGTTCCAGCGCTCCCAGCAGCGAAGTTACCCAGGCACGGGAGAAGGCTGAAGACCTAGCTAAACAGGCCAAAGAAGGCGCTGACTTCCGCCGCCTAGCAATCGCTAACTCTGCCGGCCAGAATGCCCTCTCCGGTGGTGACCTGGGTTGGCGCAAGACCGTCGAGCTTCCAACTCTTTTTGCCGATGCCCTCACCGACTTAAAAGCCGGCGATGTTACCGAGCCTTTCCGCAGTGATGCAGGCTTTCACCTGTTAAAGATTCACGCTCAGAAAGGTGCAAGTGAGCAGTTGGTAGAACAGACAAAAGTTCGCCATATCCTGCTTAAGCCATCCGCTATTCTTACCGATGACCAAGCTTACAATAAGCTGATTGAGCTGCGTGAAGAGGCCATGGCCAGCGATAACTTTAGCGAGCTCGCGCGCGAGAACTCAGAGGATATAGGTTCTATGCTATCCGGTGGCGATCTTGGCTGGTCTATGCCCGGGCAGTTTGTACCGGAGTTTACCCAAGCTATGGATGCAACTGAGATTGGCAGCATTAGCCTGCCTTTCCGCAGCCAGTTCGGCTGGCATATCCTGCAGGTTGAAGATCGGCGCAAACAGGATATGACCGACAAATATATCCGTAATCAGGCAGCCAATTTGCTGCGCAACCGCCGCTATGAAGAAGAACTGCAAAACTGGCGCCGTGAGATTCGCGACCAGGCGTACGTTGAGATCAAATTGCCGGACTCTGAGACCACCGAGGACTCAGGAAACCAATAGTAAGCCGCTTTTTCAGCGGTAAAGACCGGGCCCTGTGCCCGGTTTTTTTTTGTAGCTACAGGAAAGTTATATAGCAATGGCTCCTAAAATTGCCTTCACCCCCGGAGAACCTGCAGGTATTGGCCCTGAGCTCGCCGTGAAGATTGCACAAGAGAGTTCTCCTGCACAGATTGTCGCAATTGCTGATCCCCAGCTACTGACAGATACCGCTGCGGCATTGGGGTTGCCTCTTCAGCTCCTTCCTCTGTCCAAAGCAGGCACAGAGGGAACACCTGCCGGTGCTCTCTACATACTACCGGTCTCCATAGCCGAGCCTGCTAAACCCGGCTTACTGAATGCAGTCAATGCACCCTATGTATTGGAAACTCTTACAGTTGCGGCAGAGGGGTGCCTGGCCGGCCAGTTTGATGCCGTGGTTACAGGGCCCGTACACAAAGGCATTATCAATGATGCCGGTACTCCATTTAGCGGCCATACAGAGTTCTTTGCTGAAAAAGCCGGTGTTGAGCGTGTCGTTATGATGCTAGCAGCAGAGGACCTTCGAGTTGCTCTAGTGACAACTCACCTGCCCCTCAAAGAGGTGAGCGCTGCTATCACCCCCCCGCTTCTAGAGCAGATTATTACCATCCTCGACGCCAGTTTGCGGGAACATTTCTGCATCTCCAATCCTCGTATTAGCGTTTGCGGCCTCAACCCCCATGCTGGAGAGGGGGGACACTTAGGCCATGAGGAAATAGAAATAATTGAACCCACACTCGAACACTTGCGCCACCAAGGTATATCACTGAAAGGTCCACTTCCCGCAGACACTCTTTTTACACCGCCGCATTTGTCGGAATGTGACGCCGTTTTAGCTATGTATCACGATCAGGGGCTTCCAGTGTTAAAATTCAAGGGTTTTGGCCACGCCGTCAATATCACTTTGGGGCTACCCTTTATCCGCACTTCAGTAGACCACGGCACAGCTCTCAATATCGCGGGCACAGGCATTGCAGACTGCGGCAGTCTCAAAGCCGCACTGTCTCAGGCTGTGGCGATAGCTAAATTGCGCAGTTCCTAACCAGTGCCTAAAACTTGCTTGGAGAAAGAGTGGACCATGCCCTCAACACGTGAGCGCAGTGAAAGGCCCTAAAGGGTATCCAACTGAAATGCTCACCAGCACCCCAAGGCTTAACCGCAAAATTAATCATCCAGGTTACAGATATATCAATGGATAACTTCTTTCAACACAAAGCCCGCAAACGCTTTGGACAAAACTTTCTCGTCGATGAAAATATTATCGAGCGCATTGTTCGTGCGGTAGGCCCTAAAGAATCAGATACGCTAGTGGAAATTGGCCCGGGTCAAGGGGCAATTACAGAATTACTACTAAAACGCTGCCCATCTCTAACCGCTGTCGAACTGGATCGCGACCTGATTCCGATGCTGGAATTTAAATTCAGGGAATACCCGGAATTTAGCATCATTGAAAAGGACGCATTAAAATTTGACTTTGGCACCTTTGCTGGAGATAAGCAGCTACGCATCGTCGGTAACCTTCCATATAACATATCCACACCGCTACTGTTCCATCTGCTCAGTTTTCGCGGGCAAGTCCAGGATATGCATTTTATGCTGCAGAAAGAGGTGGTAGATCGGCTCAGCGCTACGCCTTCGACTAAATCTTATGGGCGACTTAGCGTGATGGTTCAATATTACTGTCGCGTACAGGGCCTGTTCCCTGTACCCCCGCAGTCTTTCCGGCCCGCCCCTAAGGTGGATTCTGCCATCGTGAGATTGGTTCCCTACAGTACTCTGCCATTTACCGCAAAAGATGAAGGATTATTGGAAAGAATCGTCAATATAGCCTTCCAGCAGCGCCGTAAGACCCTACGCAATGCTTTAAAACCCCTATTCCCGGATCTCGACCCCGAGCTGCTGCCCATTGATGCCGGCCGCCGACCAGAAACCTTAAGCGTCGGGGACTTTGTTAAGCTGGCCGACTACTGTACAAACTTGCAACAACAATAATTATTTTTCATATTTTTGGGGGAAACCTTGGCAACTTACGCCATCGGAGATATTCAAGGATGCTTTGCAGCTTTTCAAAGCCTTCTCAAGAAAATCAATTTTAGTGCTGACCGTGACAAGCTCTGGCTTGCCGGAGACTTGGTTCACCGGGGTGAGGATAGCCTGAGCACCCTTCGCTATCTCTATGAGCACCGCCAACAGGTTACAGCAGTGTTGGGCAACCATGATCTCCATTTACTGGCGATCGCCCATGGTGCTAAATCTCTGTCTGAAAAAGAGCATGACCTTGCCAAGGTTTTGAAAGCAAAAGATTCTGATAAGTTACTGGAGTGGCTACAAAGCCTACCTCTTCTAGTACATAAGAAGGGGTACACCATGGTGCATGCGGGTATCCCCCCCATTTGGAGCGTTACTAAAGCGCAAAAGCTCGCCACTGAAGTGCATAAGGCCCTCGCCGACGAAGCTATGGCAAAGGCATTTTTTTATGGCATGTACGGTAATGAGCCACACTGTTGGGATGATCATTTGATCGGCATCGAACGCCTGCGGTCCATTACCAATTACTTCACAAGAATGCGATTTTGTAAGGCTGATGGCACTCTGGATCTAATCAATAAAAAGGGGGTCCAGGCCTCTCACGGTGAATACCAGCCATGGTTTAGCTTTCCCAATCGAAAAACCAGAAATGACAAGATTATTTTTGGGCATTGGGCTGCCCTGGAAGGCCGTGCAGATACTGAGAATATCTATGCCCTAGATACAGGTTGTGTTTGGGGAGGATATCTGACTGCAATGCGATTAAGTGATGAAGAATTTTTTTGTACAGACTGCAGCTTATAAAAATTACTTTACCCTGAAGCTAAAAGAAGAATTTAAACCGACCGAATCTAAAAAAACAAACTGACAGTTATCACCTGAGTGTGTAACTGTCAGTTTACCTAGCTTGAATAACCTTATAAACCATGAGTTAATTGATCCAAAGCGACTCCTGCACTCGCCGGTTTCCCACCAAGTAAAAGCTCAATAGAGTTAACAAGTTCCGCTGCTCCTTCCCTCTGACTGAGAAGCATCAAGAAAGTATCAGCGCCTTTTTCTCCGCCGCCCTCGACCTCTTGACGAAAACTGCTCCATATCGAAAAAATATTTGACGAATCAGCATTTTCACTTTGCAGAAACAGGTCAATTGCTCGATGTATGAGCAGACCACAGCTATAATACAGATCAAACCTGCCCCGGTTAGCAGCCTCAACCAAAGGAATCTCTTTTACACCTTTTGTGCAACTTTCCTTAAAAGCCTTAATTTTATTAGAGACATATTTTGATGACTCGGGATACAAATCTAATAAAGCCAGCGCTGCCAACCAATCCGCATTCCCTTCATGTAACCACGATTCATTTGCATCACCATACAACCCTGTTTCACTACCCTGCTGGTATAAATGTGCGACCTCATGAGCAAAAAACCAAATGGTTTCATTAATAAAGTTAGGGTCGGAAAATTTCCCATCAAGTTCATTCATATTCCAATGCATAAAAATCTGATGTGGCAAGGTCCCCCCCTGCCAAGAGTTATCATCGACATTCGCATATGATGCATACAAAGCAGGCTTTGCTCCACTTAGTGCCCCAAGCCTTTGCTCAAAATAACTCATTAACCTGGGAATATCTGATTCTAAAGACAATCTCAATTTTTCCGGCAAACCTTTATCAATAACAGCTACAACACTAACTGTATTTATAGGTTCTTGAGTTCCAACATAGACCATCATTCCATTATCACGATCAATCCAGCTGGCTGTCCGATCATTTATCTTCCCGTTAATAATCATATGCTCACCTGGGGGAACCTGCATAGTTACTCGCCAGGCTTTTGCTTTATAATCACAGTTGTCAATACAAGCAAAAAAGCGGCCCGTATATATCAGGCTTCCACCATCTGAATAGGGGGAGAAAGGTGCATAGTCTTTGGGAAGAGATATATAGCTAGACGTCAAAAAAATTTCAATGTGTTCGAATGAACTTCTATCTTTTCTAACCAGAAACTCTTCACCTTCCATAGAAACTAATTCAAATTCTGGTGACACAGGCTTCCAGCGTTTTATACGAGAGGCATCCGGGTTACGCACAAAGCTAATCCGGCTTGCCGGCCTATCCATTTGATAGGTAAGCTTCCAGAGCTTATCGCCCTGCTTCTCAATCGTGATATCCACCCCAGATATATCTTCAGCTAAAGCTGAAAAACTAGTTAAAACTAACAGTAAAAACTGAATATATTTCAATCTTAACTCCTTTTAGATTGAGAAAAATAAATAAAAATTGAAGTAATAAATGCTTCCATATATTGATAACTATCAATACAGAGTTATACATACAACCAGACAGACAAATAGTTCTTATTCTTCGCTAATCATAAACATTCAAGTCAATCAACAGGATTGTATCTATCGGTAGCTTAATGGCCCCTTAACGCAGGTACTGATGATATAATTTTATTTAGAACATGAAAGAAACTCATTACCTGCAATATCCGCATGGAGCTGCGCAAGCAATGAGCATTATCAGGTTGATAGAAAAACCTAATCCTCTGTGAGGCAAAAAATAGGATCAAATTTCCTTAACTTAATTTTGCCTAATCTGCACTGTACCCTTTAGGATTTTTATACTGCCAACGCCAGGTATCTTTCACCATACGCACTAAATCATACTCAGCTTTCCACCCCAGCTCTGTTTCAGCCAGCTCTGGATCTGCGTAACACTCTGCAATATCTCCGGGTCTCCGCGGAGCAATGTTATAGGGAATTTCCTTCCCGCTGACACTCTCGAAAGCACGAACGACTTGTAAAACAGAACTGCCCTGTCCCGTCCCCAGATTATGGGTATAACAACCCTCAGAAATTTCTTCTTTACATATTAAGTTTAGCGCCGCCAAGTGTCCGCGAGCCAAATCAACTACATGTATATAATCTCGAACTCCAGTACCATCAACGGTATCATAATCACCACCAAAAACCTGTAGCTGCTCCAATCTACCTACTGCCACTTGGGAAACATAGGGTAGTAAGTTATTGGGGATACCACTGGGATCTTCACCAATAGTCCCACTTTCATGGGCCCCAATCGGATTGAAGTAACGCAACAAGCTCACTTTCCACTGGCTGTTCGGCGCAGCACAAAGATCTCGCAACATGTTTTCCACAATCAACTTACTTGAGCCATAGGGGTTGGTTGCGCCAGTAGGAAAATCTTCTTTAATTGGTACTGTTTCAGGATCACCATAGACCGTTGCCGACGAACTGAAGATCAGGCGGTGAACTCCAAACTCCTCCATCACCTCACATAAAGTTAAGGTCCCAGCTACATTATTCTGGTAATAGCGCAGAGGCTGCGCAACAGATTCACCAACTGCTTTCAACCCCGCGAAGTGAATTACGGCGTCAATCTTATGATCAGAGAATACTTTGCGTAAACCTTCCTTATCACTAATATCCAGATGGTGAAAAGGGATATCTTTGCCAGCAATTAACTCGACTCTCCGTAGGGCTTCCTCACTGCTGTTCGATAGGTTATCCACAACTACAGGCTCAAAGCCGGCAGCAAGCAACTCGATACAAGTATGACTGCCAATATATCCGGCACCTCCAGTCACCAAAATCGCCATTTATGTTCCTCAATATTTCTCTAATACCCAATATGGGCTGTAGTAAAGCGTAAAACAGCCGCCCAATTCAACCTATATAAGTGACATTCCACTGTCTCATTCAAAGGGAAAGCTATGCTGGAAAAGCTGGAGAGCATTCAACACTTACTCCAGCAAAGAACAAGGTTCACAACGGCAATAACGATAGTGCTTCACGCCAAGCGTATCCCAAACACGATCTGGACTTTACAGCTCATGCATCGCTCGTCCCATTTGGGCAAGAGAAGCCAAGGGCGTACGACATCCTAACCAAAGCAGGAAACTGAGCTAATTCCAGTAGGCTACAGGGAGGTAGACACCATGACAATTTTCAATCACTACTTGGAAAGATACGAATCTATCCAGGACGAGGAACTCAGTATTCAGGAATACCTGGAGCTGTGTAAGACAGACCGCAGTGCCTATGCGTCACCAGCTGAGAGGATGCTGATGGCCATTGGCGAGGCCGAACTGGTAGACACCTCACGGGACCCGCGTCTGTCACGTATTTTCTGTAATAAGGTTATTAAGCGATACAAGGCCTTCAGTGAATTCTATGGTATGGAGGAAGCCATAGAACAAATTGTCTCTTTCTTCCGGCATGCCGCACAGGGTCTGGAAGAGAAGAAGCAAATCCTGTACTTGCTAGGTCCTGTTGGTGGCGGAAAGTCATCCCTTGCGGAGCGGCTAAAAGCCTTGATGGAGCAGGTGCCCATCTATGCAATTAAGGGATCTCCAGTATTTGAATCCCCCTTGAGCCTTTTCTCTCCTACTGAGGATGGCCGCATCCTTGAAGAGGACTACGGCATTGCACGTCGATACGTCAACACTATTATGTCTCCCTGGTCTGTTAAGCGATTGCATGAATTTAGAGGGGACATCAGTAAATTTCGTGTCGTAAAAATTCGTCCTTCTATTCTCGATCAAGTTGCCATCTCAAAAACAGAGCCCGGTGATGAAAATAACCAGGATATTTCATCACTAGTTGGCAAGATCGACATTCGTAAGCTTGAGGATTTCCCCCAGAATGACCCTGATGCCTATAGCTTTTCTGGTAGTTTATGTAGGGCCAACCAGGGACTGATGGAGTTTGTCGAGATGTTCAAAGCGCCTATCAAGGTGCTTCACCCCCTACTAACTGCAACACAAGAAGGAAATTACAACAGTACAGAGGGATTGGGGTCAATTCCTTTCAACGGTACAATCCTCGCTCATTCCAATGAATCAGAATGGCAATCCTTCCGCAATAATCGCAACAATGAGGCTTTCCTGGATCGTATTTATATCGTCAAGGTGCCCTACTGTGTAAGAGTGCAGGAAGAAATACGAATCTATCAGAAACTGCTAGAAAATAGCTCCTTGTCAAAAGCGCCCTGTGCACCAGACACCCTGCGGATGTTGGCGCAATTCTCTGTATTGTCGAGAGTTAAAAACCCTGAGAACTCCAGCCTTTATTCAAAGATGCGTATCTATGACGGTGAAAACCTAAAGGATACCGACCCCAAAGCAAAAACCATTCAGGAATACAGAGATAATGCAGGGGTAGATGAAGGCATGAACGGACTATCCACCCGTTTCTCCTTTAAGATCCTTTCAAAAGTTTTCAATTTCGATGCTACTGAGGTGGCGGCAAATCCAGTCCACCTACTCTATGTTCTGGAACAGCAAATAGAGCAGGAGCAATTTCCACCAGAAGTGCAAGAGACTTACCTCGGGTTTATCAAGGAATATTTAGCTCCAAGATACGTAGAATTTATCGGTAAGGAAATCCAAACAGCTTACCTGGAATCCTACGCTGAATACGGCCAAAACTTGTTTGATCGCTATGTCACTTACGCTGATTTTTGGATACAGGACCAGGAGTATCGCGACCCAGAAACCGGTGAAATACTGGATCGCGGCGCCCTTAATGAAGAGCTTGAAAAGACAGAAAAACCTGCAGGAATTTCCAATCCGAAAGATTTCCGCAATGAAATAGTCAATTTTGTGCTCCGTGCCAGGGCTAACAATCAAGGAAAAAATCCCGACTGGAGATCTTACGAGAAACTACGTGCCGTTATCGAGAAAAAAATGTTCTCCAATACGGAAGATCTTCTGCCAGTTATATCCTTTAATACCAAGGCATCAGCAGATGATAAACGCAAGCATGCAGACTTCGTTGCGCGTATGGTTGAACGCGGCTATACCGAGAAGCAGGTTAGATTGTTATCCGAATGGTATCTACGCGTGAGAAAATCTCAATAGTAAGGTTTTCCTCCATTAAGGTCACTGGAAAAACACGAGGAAGCCAAACCCGGATACTGATTAGATCATTAACTTTTAGTGAGCACTTGAGTGATTTCACAGCATCTCATCGGGACCCTCAATGGCTCGCTATAGTGAAGATACCAATAATTGTGTTTGGTGGATTCAGCAGGAAATATTCTGAATAGATTTATGGCGATGAATGCCTGTGAGCTTTATTCAGAACAAAGGCAGAAATATGAGCTATATCATCGACCGCCGCTTGAATGGAAAGAAAAAGAGTACCGTTAATCGGCAGCGATTCTTAAGGCGCTATAAGGCTCACATTAAGAAAGCTGTCGGCGACGCCATGAATAGCCGCTCTATTATGGACATGGATAAGGGAGAGCAAATCAGTATCCCTACTCGGGATATCAGCGAACCCTTATTTTCTCACGGTAGCGGTGGGCACGTAGAGCGAGTTTTACCCGGAAACAAGCAATTTACTGCTGGTGATCGTATCCCTCGTCAAGGTCAGCGAGGCGGTGATGGAAATGGTGGTGGTGCCAGTGATAGCGGGGAAGGGGTTGATGAATTTGTCTTCCAGATATCACAAGAAGAGTTTCTGGACTTTATGTTTGAGGGGCTCCAGCTGCCCAATATGATCAAGCAACGCCTGGCCGGCAACGAGTCTTTTCAAATAGTACGTGCCGGAATTAGTAATGAAGGAACTCCAGGTCGTCTCAATGTGATCCGCTCACTCAGGGCTGCCCATGCAAGACGCATAGCCTTGACCAGTAATAAGCGAAGAAACCTGCGCAATTTAGAGGAAGACCTATCCCAAGAAGAAAACAAAGATACTGCTCTGCGAGACCAGCGCAAAATTGAGGCTCTTAAAAACCAAATCGCCGAACTTCGCAGCCGTATCAATCGAGTCCCTTTCCTCGATGATTTCGACCTGAAATATAACCTGCTGATTCGACAACCAAAACCTCGATCTAGGGCGGTGATGTTTTGCCTGATGGATGTATCCGGCTCGATGAACCAAGCCACAAAGGATATGGCCAAACGCTTCTTCTTACTTTTATATTTGTTCCTACAGCGCAGTTATGAATATACAGAAGTCGTTTTTATTCGACACCACACTAGCGCCAAAGAAGTTGATGAAGAGGAGTTTTTCTATTCACGGGAAACTGGCGGCACCATTGTCTCAAGCGCGCTCAAATTAATGCGACGTATTGTAAGAGATCGCTACCCCGCCAGCGAATGGAATATCTATGGAGCCCAGGCCTCAGATGGTGATAACTGGAACGACGACTCCAGTACCTGCCACCGAATCCTTATCGACGATATTATGCCCCATGTGCAGTATTACTCTTATGTGGAAATTACTCCCAGAGATCACCAGGCCCTGTGGGAAGAGTATGAAAGTGTCCGCACTTTATTCCCCGATCACTTTGCTATGGAGCAGATTGTCGATGTACAGGATATTTATCCGGTGTTCCGACAACTGTTCCGCCAAAAGGTGACTGCCTGATGCTCGACAAATTTGCCAGTGGCGCTGAAGCATCTGAATCTGAGTCGCGTCAGCCCATATCAACAAGCTCAGAATGGACTTTTGAATTAATTCAGGAATATGATCGCGCCATCGGCGCACTGGCAGAAGAGTTTGGGTTAGATACCTACCCAAATCAGATTGAAGTTATCTGCTCAGAGCAGATGATGGATGCCTACTCCTCGGTAGGAATGCCAGTGGGTTATCACCACTGGTCTTTTGGCAAGCAATTTATCAGCGTGGAAAATAATTATCAGCGCGGATTGATGGGGCTGGCTTATGAAATAGTCATTAATTCTAATCCCTGCATCGCTTACCTCATGGAAGAAAATACCATGACAATGCAGGCTTTGGTGATTGCTCACGCCTCCTATGGGCACAACTCTTTCTTTAAAGGGAATTACCTGTTTCGCTCCTGGACAGATGCCAGCAGTATTATTGACTATCTGATCTTTGCCAAAAATTATATTTCCCGCTGTGAAGAGCGCTACGGGCTTGATGAAGTCGAGGCCATTCTCGACTCCTGTCATGCTCTAATGAACTACGGTGTAGATCGCTATAAACGCCCTTACCCAATCTCGGCTATTGAAGAAGAACGCCAACAGCAAGAGCGAGAAGAGTACCGCCAGAGGCAGCTCAATGATTTATGGAGGACCATCCCAAAACTCGGTGACGGTATAGAGGAGACAAAGGAGAAACGTTTCCCCGAAGAGCCTCAGGAGAATATCCTGTACTTTGTTGAGAAAAATGCCCCTCTCCTGGAAAACTGGCAACGGGAGCTAGTGCGTATTGTACGTAAGCTGGCCCAATATTTTTATCCACAGCGGCAAACCCAAGTAATGAATGAGGGCTGGGCTACCTTCTGGCATTACACTCTCTTAACCGAGCTGTACAAGCGCGGGCGGGTGACTGAAGGCTTTATGATGGAGTTTCTTCAAAGCCACACCAATGTTATCTACCAACCCTCTTTTGACAGCCCTCACTACAGCGGTATCAATCCCTATACCCTAGGCTTCAGTATTTTTACTGACTTACGGCGTATCTGTGAAAGCCCCACTGAAGAGGATCGCCGCTGGTTCCCAGACATTGCTGGAAGTAATTGGCGTGAAACCCTTCAATTCGCCATGCGCGACTTCAAAGATGAAAGTTTTATTTTACAATTCCTGTCTCCCAAGGTTATGCGAGACATGAAACTGTTTTGTATCAGCGACAACGATAAAGAGAACGATATCATTGTCAGCGCAATTCACGATGAGAGCGGTTATCGCCAGTTAAGAGAGAACCTTGCGGGACAGTACAACCTGGGCAATCGGGAACCGAACATCCAGGTATATTCAGTAGATACCCGTGGTGACCGTTCACTGACCCTGCACCACACACAGCACCGCCGTCGCCCTCTTGGTAAAGATACAGCAGAGGTATTAAGGCATCTTCACCGGCTATGGGGCTTCGATGTTCACCTGAACAGTTTGAACGGGGATCAAATAACGGCCAGTTGTCACTGCCCGGAGCAAGGTCGGGACCGACCGGAGGGTGAAGAAGAGTCTATGTTAATACCAAAACCCATTTAGGTTTCAGCGCGGGAACTGTTGAAATACCAGCCCCGCACAGAATGGGGAAATAATACCCACTAGCGAATCGTGCTACTTAGGCATCAGCTTCCAACAAAAGCTTGGCCTTTGCAGAAAGTTCACCGTGCTCAGAACGGTGAGTTAAAAGAGCATCAGCTCCAGCATCCAGCCAACGGGCTTTCTCGCCATCGTCATCAGAAGGCACAACCAGAATGCTCAAATTTGAATACTCACTGCGGGATCTGAGGTAGTCCAGCACCTGAAACCCACTCTCCCCAAGCAACCCAGTGTCAACCACTAACAACGCCGGCTTGGCACTCGCCATCAAGATACCGGCGGAAAAACTATCACTAGCTACTTCTACTTCACACCCCATCTGCTGAAGCGCCTGGCGTCCACCTGAAGTCAGCTCAGGATCAGTCGTTAACAAAAGCACTTTTCGACTGGGAACTGCCAGGTCGTTCGGAACTGGCATTGAGTTGTCCCGCAGGAAGCCCACGAAATCCTCAACACAGATACGGTGATCACCACGCCCTGGAAGTTTGTATGCCTTGAGCTGGCCACGCTCAATCCAGCGAATCACCGTTCGGAAGTTAACACCGCAGTACCTGGCTGCTTCCCCGGTGGTTAGCACATGTAATTCGCTCATCTTTATTCTCCCCAACAACTGCGATTAAAAAGAAGAACAGTCAACTTCCCGAAAGTATCCTCTGCCCCACAGAGTTACACGTGAAATTATCCTGCCCAGCTGAACCGCCCCTATAAATTATGCTGTTTAATGCTGCAAACCCAGCCCGAAATTCGGTCCATGTAATTTATTAACGAACAGCGGAACAACCCCCTCAAAAAATACTAATAGATATAGTTGACAGGTAAGACAGGTTTCTTAGAATGACACTAGATTCGTGACTTGAGACTTGTCACGCGATCCTTTCCAGTGGTGTGGCCGTTAAGTCAGAGCCCCCACAGTTGGCAAAAAAATGTTTGCTAAGCGAATACCCTAAGACCCTGGGCCCCCTTGTTTTTTCGGGGCCTTTTTTTTATCTTGCCGAAGCTTCTTACACTCCTACCGCTCATCCTCCGTCCAGCAGACAAACCTGGAACAACGCCGGAACAAATGGACTTATGGCAGTACAATCACCTATCAGATCACTGGTCCCTCCAGCTCTGGAGCAAATGCTTTGAAGATCTACCTTGTTGGCGGCGCAGTGCGCGACAGACTTTTGAATCGCCCAGTCACCGAGCGTGACTGGGTAGTGGTTGGGGCAGATGCAGATAGAATGCAGGACCTCGGATACAGCCCAGTCGGCAAAGATTTTCCAGTATTCCTACACCCTGAGACCGGTGAAGAATACGCGCTCGCTCGCACCGAAAGAAAGAGCGGACACGGCTATGGCGGTTTTACCGTTAACGCTGATGCCAATATCACCCTGGAAGATGATCTTCTGAGGCGAGATCTCACTATTAATGCCATTGCAGAAGACAGCGACGGCAATCTAATTGACCCCTACGGAGGGCAGGAAGATCTTGGAGCTCGGCTTTTGCGCCATGTTTCCCCTGCTTTTGCAGAAGACCCGCTAAGAGTTCTACGAGTCGCCCGCTTTGCCGCCCGCTACCATCACCTTGGCTTTAGCGTTGCCCCTGAAACCATGATACTCATGCGCCAGATGGTAGAAGCGGGTGAAGTGGAATATCTGGTGGCCGAGAGAGTCTGGAAAGAGGTAAGCCGGGCGCTTACCGAGCCAGACCCCGATATTTTTATTCGGGTACTGCGAGACTGCGGTGCCCTCTCGGTACTGTTACCAGAACTAGAGAATTTGTTTGGTGTTCCCCAACCGCCCAAACACCACCCCGAAGTGGACACTGGAGAACACGTACTACTAGCCCTGCGCGCCGCCCCAGTAGAGCTCCCCTTGCGTTTTGCAGTACTGCTACACGACCTGGGCAAAGGACTGACTCCCGAGGAGATTCTCCCCAGCCACCACGGCCACGAGGCCGCAGGCGTGCCCCTGGTAAAGGCCGTCTGTGAGCGCTGGCGTACCCCAAAAGACCTGACTGCACTAGCTGTCGGGGTCTGCGAATATCACCTGCACTGCCACAGAGCCTTCGAATTGCGCCCACAGACCATTATGAAAATGATCCGCAGTCTGGATGCCTTGCGACGTCCCGAGCGATTTGAAAACTTTCTTCGCGCCTGCGAGGCAGATGCCCGAGGTCGTGAGGGGCTGGAGAATCGAGATTATCCACAGGTGGACTTTTTACGCGCCGCTCGAGATGGGGCAGCGGCAGTAACTGCCGAGGAGTTGATTAAACAGGGCTACCAGGGTGCGAAACTGGGGCAAGCACTGGACCGGGAGCGCATCAAGGCAATCGCCAGAGTAAAGGATGACTACATTGCGTAATGTGTTGATTACCGGTGCCGCCGCACGCCTGGGCCGTGCTATTGCTGAAGAGCTGCATAGAGATCACAGAGTTGTTATTCACTATCGCAACTCGGCTGATGCTGCCAAGGCCCTGGCAAACGAGCTGAACCAACGTCGCCCCAACTCTGCCATAGCGTTGCACAGTGAGTTGAATAGCGCCGAAGCCTGTTCCAATCTGGCCCAACGTGCACAAGAGGCCTGGGGCGGTATTGATGTTCTGGTCAACAATGCCTCAGCATTTCACCCCACACCTGTGGGAAGTGCAACCGAGGAGGACTGGGATCGGCTGGTAGGCAGCAACCTCAAAGCCCCCTTCTTTCTCACTCAGGCCCTGAAAGAAACACTCAGCCAACAGCTGGGTTGCGTTGTTAATATGGCGGATATTCACGCCGAGCGCCCGATGCCCAAGCATACTATCTACTGCGCCGCCAAGGCTGGGCTGGTAATGCTGACAAAAAGCCTCGCTCTGGAGCTATCGCCCCAGATTCGGGTCAATGCAGTCGCCCCCGGTGCCATTCTTTGGCCAGAACAAGAGGCAACTAACGAAGCCAAGAAAGCAAAAATCACCCAGCGCATTCCTTTGGCCCGAACCGGTGACCCCAGTGATATCGCCAAGACCGTGCGCTTCCTTGCCTGTGATGCCCCCTATATCAACGGTCAGGTTATTGCCGTTGACGGCGGCCGCAACCTCAATATCTAGAGCACTCCAACCAATACCTAAAACAGTTCAACAACGGGGCTTCACTTCAATTTCACCGGCACTCTGTCAGAATGTTTTGTAACTTCCTCTGCCACAAGAGATTTGCCGGTGCGCTCACTGAAGATATTGTTGATTGAAGATAACCCCACTATCGCCCGCCAGCTTGCCGAATTCCTACATGCTGAGGACTGGCAGATAGATTATGCCCACCGGGGTCGCCAGGGCTTACAGCTGGCCCTGGAACAAATCTTCGACCTGATCATTCTCGACCTGGGCCTGCCGGATATGGACGGCTTGGAGGTCTGCGAAAAGATCAAGGCACAAGCGCCAGTTAACATGCCAATCCTGATGTTAACTGCCCGAGATGCTCTCGCAGATAAAGAACGCGGATTTGGTATCGGTGCCGATGACTACTTATGTAAGCCCTTCGAACCAAGGGAACTGATACTGAGATGCCGCGCCCTGGCACGTAGACACCAGCTGCATACCAGTGAAGAAATTAAGGTCGGTGATTTACAGATAAACCAGCGCCAGCAAACGGCCTACCGGGATAAACAACCTCTGCCCCTGACAACTATCGGTTTTCGCATTCTCACTATGCTCGCCCAGGCGTCGCCAGCACCAGTAAGCCGCTCGGCAATAATCCACCATATTTGGGGTGATGAACCCCCAGAAACAGACGCCTTAAAATCCCACATTTATAGTCTTCGCCAAACACTGGATAAGCCTTTCCAGGCCCCTATGTTGAAAACCATCACCAATCTCGGTTATCAGTTGGAAACTCCCAATGCGCGAAACCAGTAATTTACAGAGGAAGGTCTTCGCTATTTTTGGCAGTTTTACCCTGCTGCTATGCTTGGTGTTTTTTGCCATTTGTATGATGGTGGCCTATGTAGTTGAAGATCATTTACTCGATAACTTATTGGCCGGAGAAGTCCGCTACCTCGAACAGCAGGCAAGACTGACTAATACGACCCCAGAGCCACGCCTACCCTATCTAACGCTATACACTGAAAGCAAAATAATTCCGGCCGAACTGCGCACTGCCCTACCAAGCTATGCAGAAAAGGCTGAGTGGTTTAGTGATACTGAACATCACTTCCATTTACGCAGAGTACATTTTCCGGACAACCATTCCGCCGTTCTCGTAGCTGAAGTCAGTGAATTGCTCACTGTTACGCGACAATCTTCAAAACTTCTTTGGCTCTTTGCCAGCGCCTGTATCTTGACCCTACTCTTAGCCCTCTATTGTGCTTTTCGTATTTCCCGTAAAACCATCGCTCCTGTAGTAACCCTTGCTAAAGCAGTTCAGCAGCAGAGAAACTGCGATTCTCAAATTTCCCTGCCCTATAACAATGAACAAGATGAAATCGGTTATCTCGCAAGTACGTTGCAAGATACACTTAACCAGCTCAAGCTAACATTGCGCAGGGAAACTGAGTTTACCCGGGATACAAGCCATGAGTTGCGCACCGGGCTAACCATTCTGAAAAGCACACTGGCTCTCAGTCAAAATCGGGAAATGACTTTAGCTGAGAAAAATGAGCTATTAGAAACTGTTACCGGTATGGAAAAAACCGTTAAGACACTATTAGCCCTCGCCCGCTCTGAGTCTCTACAGTCGGAAGATATCCCATTGTGCGCTTTACTAGAGGAACGTCTTTTAGCTCAACACCAGTTAATTGTACAAAAGCATTTTAATGTTGATTTAAAGTTAGGGCACAAAGTCAGAGTCCTGGCCAATCGACACCTGGTAAGTCTGCTCTTCGACAACTTAATCAGCAATGCATTACAGCACGCTACCAGCCCTGAATTGGTTATTACCTATAAGGCGGACACACTCTTTTTTGAGAACGCCACAGACAACCAATTAGATCTTAAAACCTCCCTCTTACCCGGCCAAAAAAGGGAAGGCAGTGACGGTATTGGTCAAGGCCTTTTCCTGGCCAAGAGAATCTGTGAAGCCTTGAATTGGACCATCTCTATCCAATGTAAAAAAAATATTTATCAGTGCTCTCTATCTTTTACACAGTAGCGTTCTAAGATTCAAATTTTTACCGTATGCGCTCGAGATGCACAGTGAATCAGCATCCATACCTTATAAGATCTCAAGCGCAGATTTTTTCTTTCTTCCTAAATAGCAATTGCAATCTCACCTGAATTTCACCTTCCACCCCTTATTCTCCTACGAACTCACTAGAAGATTTCCCGTCTGCTACTGTAATTTTGGAGATTAATATGTTGAAGAAAATTGTTATTTCCCTGGCTCTGACTTTGTCCGTATTTTTTGGTTTTATTATTTGGGTTAAGGGCCTAATTCCACCCCAAGAGCAGGACTTTTCCACTACGACAGTAAGTGACCTGCCGTATTTACAACAATTACCCAGGGAAAGCCGAGGAAAAATCTTAGCTGTTGTCACCAGTACTGAAACGATGGGAGATAGTGGCAAGGCGACTGGTTATGAATTAACTGAACTGGCACGCCCCTATTACATCTTTTCAGCCAACGGATTTATTGTCGATATTGCCAGTCCCAAAGGCGGCAAACCGCCTGCGGTGATCGATAAAGATGATCTGGGGCCTTTCGACTATGCCTTTCTCAATGACCCGGAGGCACAACAAAAGGTCAATCACAGTATTCCTATCGATCAGGTATCAGCAGAGGATTACCAGGCCGTATTTTTTGTCGGCGGTAAAGGCACCATGTTCGATTTCCCCGACAATCCCCATATCCAGTCCCTGGTGCGGGAAATCTATAACAGCGGCAAAATTATCGGAGCGGTATGCCACGGGCCAGCAGCCCTTACCAATGTCACCCTGGATAATGGCAAGCCCTTAATCGCCGATCGGCAGATCAGTGCTTTTACTAACGAAGAGGAGCTTTTTCTTATCCCTGACGCCGAGCAACGATTTCCATTCCTGCTTGAGGATCGCTTACGTGAGCAAGGCGCGTTTTTTCAGGCTGGGCCCACTTACCTGGAACAAGTCAGCGTGGATGGCCAGCTTATTACCGGGCAAAACCCCTGGTCCACCTGGCTGGCAGCTGAGAGTATGGTAAGCGCGATGGGGTATACCCCTGTTCCACGCCAAATCACTCCGGCAGAGCAGACCGTCAAATTACTACTCACTTATGAGCAGCGCGGCTTTACCGAGGCCACAGAGAAATTACACAAGCTGCAGGAGAAAGGGGAAATAGACCAGCGCCTACTGGCCATGCACGGCGTTGTCTCTGTTATGCGTTGGGAGCCGGGCAGGGCTCTGGACATAATCAGACTGCTATCCAAGAGCCAGGATTGATAGAGCTCCTCAAAAAGCCAGCTAGCCAGCCTGCTCTAGGGGCTGGCCATTTTCATCCACAAATAATACATCGCGAATACTGAGTTTTTGTCCCTGGGCATTCTGCACAGCAACTTCGGAGATAGGCTCACCACTGTTTTTATCGACCAGGTGCATCCCATCTTTATTGCCGTTCCAGCGCAGATTCCACTGGCGTAGGGCGATTACCACCGTAAACAGGTCCCGACCTTTTTCCGTTAAACGGTACTCGTAGCGAGTGCCGTGTTCACCCGCATCAAAGCGTACCAGCACCTCGTTATCCACCAGACGTGATAACCGATCCACAAGGATATTTTTGGCAATTCCCAGGTTTCTTTGGAAATCCACAAAACGGCGAGTACCCAGCATCGCCTGCTTAATTATCAGCAGGGACCACCAGTCCCCCACTTCATTCAGGGCACAGGCCAGAGAACAGTCGAGATCATCAAAGCGTTTACGTGACATATAGGGAGCCTCTAAATAACTCCGTGATACCTCTGGCATGCAGAGCGGTTCACAATCAAGGCGCGGCTTCGCAGGAATGTCTAGACCTTTCAAGAAGTCGCAACGCGGAGTGTGAATCGCTCTGCACGCCCCAAAGGGCGGGCCTTGAAGGCCACAGCTGCTGCGTTGCAGCTCTTGCATAGGGCTGCGGCCATTCGCGGCGAGCTGCGCCTAACATCTGCAGCCTTCATGGCCCGCAGAGGCATTACGGAGTTATTCAGAGGCTCCCTAGCCATTATACCGACAAAAGAGTTGCAATACGAAACCAGATATTGAACTCAACCTTAAAATAAGGTCTTATAACGCAACCGTTTTAATTGTGACCTAGTGGGACCAGTGAGTCCCAGTGTTGAATCGAGACATTCAGGAGAGAAATATGAGTGGTTCCCTGGACAACCTACTGCGTCCCTTCGAGCATAAATCCCTAAAGCTGCGCAACCGGGTTGCGATGGCTCCCATGACCCGCACTATGTCACCGGGCTATGCAGCCAATGATCAAGTGGCCGGCTATTACCGCCGCCGCGCCGAGGGCGAAGTGGGACTGATTATTACCGAAGGCACCTTCGTTAATCATAAAGCTGCAAACGGCTACGAGAATGTTCCGGCAATCTACGGTGAGGCCGCTCTCGCCGGCTGGAAAAAAGTGGTAGACGAAGTACACGCTGCCGGTGGCCAGATTATCCCGCAGTTATGGCACGTAGGCTCCGTGCGCAAAGAGGGCATAGGCCCGGATAAATCAGTGCCCGGCTACTCCCCCTCAGGCCTGTTCAAACCCGGCAAGCCCAATGGCCAGGCGATGAGCAAAGAGGACATCCAGGAAGTTGTACAAGCTTTTGCGGACGCGGCGAAAGCAGCCAAGGAAATCGGATTCGACGGCGTAGAGATCCACGGCGCCCACGGCTATCTGATCGACCAGTTTTTCTGGGAAGGTACCAACCAACGCGATGACGAGTACGGTGGCTCCATCGAAAATCGCACCCGCTTTGCAGTGGAAATTATCAAAGCGGTACGTGAAGCCGTGGGCGAAGATTTTGCCATAGTGCTGCGCTACTCCCAATGGAAGCAGCAGGATTACGAAGCCAAGTTGGCGCAAAACCCGGAAGAACTGAAACGCTTCCTGACACCGCTGGTTGAAGCCGGCGTTGATATTTTCCACGCCTCTACAAGACGCTTCTGGGTGCCAGAATTTGAGGGTTCTGATCTCAACCTGGCAGGCTGGACCAAGGAATTGACGGGAAAACCGGTAATTTCTGTCGGCAGTGTCGGCCTCGACGATGATTTTATCGGCGGCAATAACCAGGGCATGGGCGGCACTGCCAATCCTACCGATTTAGCCGAACTGACCCGCCGTATGGACAACCAGGAGTTCGACCTGATTGCCGTTGGCCGCGCGCTATTACAAGACCCACATTGGTTCGCCAAGGTGCGTGAAGATCGCGCGGAGGAAGTCACTCCGTTCACCAAAGAAGCGCTAATGAGCCTAAGTTAATTATTCCTAACAAAAAAGCAGCCTCAAAGGGCTGCTTTTTTATCTGCATTTTTAAAAATTTATTGGAATCACGGCCAAATAAATTCTACCGGCCACAATTTTTGTGAAGCCTGGTCGTACTCATCCCACAACTGGCGGTATGTTTTCTGCTCGACCGGATGCAATACTTCTGGAGCAATTTCTGCCAAGGGCTGTAAAACAAAGGCATTTTTTACAATCTCACCTCTAGGCAATTTTACCCCATCGACAGTTCCCGTCAGGTGATCATAGGTGAGAATATCAATATCCAGGGTGCGCGCGCTGAACTTGGGACCGGAGCGCAGGCGGCCGTTGGCATCTTCAATACCGCGCAGACACAGGGCCAGCTGCCCTACCGGCAGGTCAGTCTGCAGCCCAACCACCAGGTTGTAAAAGTTATCACCCTGGAAACCTACCGCTTCACTTTCGAAGACCCGGGACACCTGTAATTCGCCAAACCGCCCGGTCAGGGCATCCAGCGCTGCGCGGATATATTGCGCGCGATTGATATTACTGCCGAGGCTGAGATACACCTGAGCCACGTTTACACTCCCGCAGACATCGCTGCTGCACCTTTTGCCGGCCTCTCGCCGCGCTCAATAATGACACCCACATCCCTGGACCCTCTGACCGCACCCGGCTTGGACAACCGCAGTCGCAGCCAGTTTACAGAAAACTCTTCCCTGACAATTGCCGCAGCCTGCTCTGCCATGGTCTCCACCAACAGAAACTCACTGCTTTCAATAAAAGCGATCAAGCGCTTGGCCACCGCTTTATAGTTAAGTGTGTACTCGATATTGTCTGTACGCGCCGCCTCACTAATATCGAAGGCCATCTCCAAATCGAGACTGACCGTCTGGCGCACTTCCCGCTCCCAATCGTAAATACCAATAATGGTATTCACCTTTAAATCCCGTATATAAACAATATCCATTTATCGGCTCTTTTCTTTTTAATGCCAGGCTATCCCTGGGATTTTTAAAGTTCGGTCTTGGGCAATTCTGTCATGGGCCAGCGCGGACGCACATCTACCGCAAGGCTCGTCTGCTCCCCTGCTTTTAAGCGCAAACTACCGGCGTAGGCGATCATGGCCCCGTTATCAGTGCAGAATTCATGGCGGGGATAGTAGACGCTGGCGTTATCCTTTCGCAGGCTCGTTTCCAAACGCTCACGCAATAATTTATTTGCGGAAACTCCACCGGCAATCACCAGGGTTTTATAGCCGGAAGCCTTAATAGCGCGACGGCATTTAATCACCAGGGTGTCCACTACCGCCTCCTGGAAAGCCGCAGCAATATCTGCGCAAGTCTGCTCGTCTGGTAAACCATCCTCGAGGGCGTGCTTGCGCACCGTCGTCAGGGTGAAGGTTTTAAGGCCTGAAAAACTGAAATCCAACCCCGGTCGATCAGTCATAGGACGCGGGAAGGTAAAGCGCCTGGCGTCTCCTTTCTCCGCCAGGGCAGCCAAACGCGGGCCACCGGGATAATCCAAATCGAGCATTTTGGCGGCCTTATCAAAGGCTTCGCCGGCGGCGTCATCCAGGGATTCACCCATCAGTTTGTAATCACCGAGCCCCCGCACCTCCACCAGCTGGGTGTGTCCGCCGGAAACCAGCAGGGCCACAAAAGGAAAGGCGGGCGGATTATCCTCCAGCATTGGGGCCAGTAGGTGGCCTTCCATATGGTGCACCGCCACCGCCGGGATATCCCAGCCATAGGCCAGAGCACGAGCCGCGCAGGCCCCGACCATCAGCGCTCCCACCAGACCGGGGCCTGCGGTATAGGCGATGCCATTGAGGTCTGAAGGGCTGGTCTCGGCCTTCTTCATTACCTGGCGAATCAGCGGCAAGAGCTTGCGCACATGATCACGGCTCGCCAGCTCGGGGACTACACCGCCATAATCGGCATGCAGGTCCACTTGACTGAACAGGGCATGGCTGAGCAAATCGGACTCAGAATCGTAAATAGCGACGCCAGTTTCATCGCAGGAAGTTTCTATACCAAGGACGCGCACTTGATCTCATTCTCGTGACTACTTCGAGGGGTGGTTATCATACTGGAAAATGGGGTTGCGATCCCGTATAGGAGTGTTTAGAATTTGCGCCCTCGCTGTGAACCGGCCACCGGATGCAACTGCGAGAGCATTGCCGGAATGGCCGAGAGAAACGAATTTTAACAGGTATCCTAATGCCCTCTGTACGAATCAAAGACAACGAACCTTTCGATATCGCCCTGCGCCGTTTCAAGCGCTCCTGTGAAAAAGCAGGCGTACTGTCTGAAGTACGTCGTCGCGAGTTCTACGAGAAGCCCACCGCTGTTCGTAAGCGCAAAGCTGCTGCCGCTGTAAAGCGTCACGCTAAAAAGCTTCAGCGCGAAAACCGCAAGTTCCAGCGTCTCTACTAAGAGCCGCAGGCTGCATAAGCCTGTCGCAGCGAGGCGGCCGGACGGGCTTAGCCCGTAGCGGAGCTATAAAGAACGGCGTGCGAGCCATACTCGCGCGCCGTTTTTCGTTTGGGCTAACGCATTTCCCCCGCCCAGCAGACAAGCTATCCTAAGCCCCTGATCCAAAATTCATTGCCAACAATCCCGGAACACTCATTATGAGCACTCTCAAGGAAACCCTGACCCAAGCCACTAAAGACGCAATGAAAGCGCGAGACAAAGAGCGCCTGGCCACCCTGCGCCTGATCAACGCCGAGATCAAACGCGTTGAAGTCGACGAGCGCATCGACCTGGATGACGCCCGCATCCTCGCCCTGCTGGACAAAATGACCAAGCAGCGCCGCGACTCCATTACCCAGTACGAGAAAGCTGGCCGGGCTGAACTGGCAGCAGTAGAGCAGGCTGAAATTGAAGTTATCCAGGAATTCCTGCCGAAGCAGCTGAGCGAAGCTGAGATCACCGATATCGTTGCCTCCGCCGTCAAAGACACCGGTGCCAACAGCATGGCGGATATGGGCAAAGTCATCGCCCAGGTTAAACCCCAGGTGCAGGGCCGTGCAGATATGGGCGCGGTGAGCAAACTGGTGAAGGCCCAACTGGCCTAAGCTGAGCGAATCCCCATGGCCGGCAAGATACCCCAGCACTTTATTGACGATCTGCTCGCAAGGGCAGATATCGTCGAGCTGGTGGACAGCCGGGTCAAGCTGCGTAAAACAGGCAAAAACTACTCTGCCTGCTGCCCCTTCCACGACGAGAAAACCCCATCGTTTACCGTGAGTGCGGACAAGCAGTTTTATTACTGCTTCGGCTGCGGCGCCAATGGCAATGCCATCGGCTTCCTCATGGAGTACGACCGCCTGCCCTTCCCAGAAGCGGTGGAAAAACTCGCGGCCACCCGTGGACTGGAAGTTCCCAGGGAACAACTGGCACCGGGGCAAGAAAAGCGCCAGCGGGAGAGTCAATCTCTCTACCAGCTTACAGAGAAAGCCGCCGACTACTACCGTGAACAGCTGCGCAACCACCCCGCCGCAGGCAATGCGGTGGCCTACTTGCGCAATCGCGGCCTCTCCGGTGAGATTGCCCGGGACTTTGGTATAGGCCTTGCGCCCCCGGGCTGGGACAACCTGCTCAATGCATTAGCCGATACCCCCGAGAAAGCGGATCAACTGGAATTGGCAGGCCTGGCCATTCGCCGCCAGGACAGTGATGGCAACACCAAGCCCAATGCGCGCCATCACTACGACCGCTTCCGCAACCGTATTATTTTCCCGATCCGCGACCAGCGCGGGCGCGCCATCGCCTTTGGCGGGCGGGTACTGGGCGACGACAAACCCAAGTACCTGAACTCCCCGGAAACCCCGATATTCCACAAGAGCCGCGAACTCTACGGCCTGTGGGAAGCGCGCCAGGCCAACCGCAATTTAGAGCGCCTGATTGTGGTTGAAGGCTATATGGATGTGGTGGCCCTGGCCCAGTTCGATATCCGCTGCGCCGTCGCCACCCTGGGTACCGCTTGTGGCGAAGACCATATTCAACTCGCCTTCCGCCACACCTCGGAACTGCTGTTTTGCTTTGACGGCGACCGCGCCGGCCGCGCTGCCGCCCGCCGCGCTCTTGAGTCGGCCCTGCCGCAGATGCAGGACGGGCGCAGCCTGCGCTTCCTGCTGCTGCCAGAAGGCGAGGACCCGGACACCCTGGTGCGCCAACTGGGCGGTGAACGTTTCCAGCAGTTAATTAAGGAGCAATCCCTACCGCTGGAAGATTTTCTCTTCGACCTACTGAGCGAAGATATCAACCTGCAGACCATGGACGGCCGCGCGCGCCTGTCCAAACTCGCCGCTCCCCTGCTGGACCTGCTGCCCGATGGTGTCTACCGCCAGCTGATGTTCCAACAACTGGCCTCGCGCACCGGACTCGACAAGGAAACCCTGCTAGAGGTTATCCGCACAGAAAAAGCTCGCGCACCACAACAGCCCCACCCGCAACCTACAGCTGCACAGGGAGAGCCAAGCCAAGCACCCTCCCCTCACGAGGAGCTGGAGCACCGCACACCGCCGGAACCCTGGCAGCGCGACAGTAACTTCAATGAAAGTGCAGCACCGAGTTACGACAGTCCGCGCCGCCAGAGCCAATATCTCCTGCCACCGGAGCGCATGCTGATCGCCCTGCTGTTGCACCACCCGGAGCTGGCAGCACAAATCGAAAATCCACAGCAGTTCCCCGTTGAGGGCAATGCAGACCTGGCATTGTTTATCCAGCTGGTAGAGCTGTACAAAAGCCGCCCCCAATTAAATTTCTATCAATTGATCGGCCACTGGCGTGCACACCACAGCGCAGAATCTTGCGATACCCTGGCCAAGCTCGCTATTTCTCCACTGGTATCGGTCGCGCGGCAACTCGCCCAGGATGACAGCAACCTGGAATACGATCCGCACACCGAATTTAACGACTGTCTGCTGCGCCTGAAACAAGCTGCGGACAAACAGCGCAACCGCGATTTACTCGATCAACTCAAGAACAGCGCCCAGTTGAGCCCCGAAGAACAACTGGCTCTATTAGCCAATTGGCGAAAAAAGCAGAATTAATAAGCGCCAACCCCTTGAAAACTGCGGGCTCAGCACTATATTCACTCACCCCCGCCGGGCGGGATCGGGAACCCCAGCACCCTAAACATCGCACCTACGCCGTTACTTGACAGCTAGAGTGGTTATTGCTAGTGCAAATACGCTATAATCCCGCGTCTTTGTCCCGTATTTTCATTCCCAGAATTCAGGGTTGTGCATGACCGACAAAACCCAGCAACAGTCCCGCATTAAGGAACTGATCGCCCGCGGTAAAGAGCAGGGCTATCTGACCTATGCCGAGGTAAATGACCACCTACCGGAAGATATTTCCGATCCCGATCAGGTGGAAGACATTATTGGCATGATCAACGACATGGGCATCAAGGTGTTTGAAACCGCACCGGATGCCGAAGAGTTGTTGATGGCTGAAGGCGACAGCTCCGCTGATGAAATCGCCGCAGCCGAAGCTGCCGCTGCCCTGGCAGCCGTAGAGTCCGACGTAGGCCGAACCACCGATCCAGTACGCATGTATATGCGCGAAATGGGCACCGTAGAGCTGCTCACGCGCGAAGGCGAGATCGCCATTGCCAAGCGTATCGAAGAGGGCCTGCGCGAACTGATGGCCGCCCTGGCCTACTGGCCGGGTGCAGTGCAGCAGATCATCGATGAGTACGCTCTGATCGAGAAAGAAGAGCGCCGCATCCCCGATATTATCTCTGGTTGGCTCGACCCCGCCGACGAGGTTCCGCCCGGAGCCCAGGCTGGCCAAGCCGCCGCTGCCAGCGCGCCGGAGTCATCAGATTCCGATGACGACGCCGAAGACGACGACAGCGATGACGACAGCAGCGAAGAAGAAGAGGAAGCTACCGGCGGTATCGACCCCGAAGAGCTCGCCGAGCGCATGAACGCGCTGATCGCCGCACAAAAAGCTGCCGACGAGGCCATCGCCGCCCACGGCCGCGATTCCAAAGAAGCTGGCCAGGCCCTCGAAGCCGTTGGCGATGTATTCCGCTTCTTTAAACTGGCTCCCCGCCAGTTTGACCCGCTGTACGGCGAAGTTCGCTACGTACTCGACAGCGTGCGCGAGCAAGAGCGCGTGGTTATGGCCATGTGTATCAAACGCGCCCGCATGCCGCGCAAGACCTTTATCAAGGAATTCCCCGGCAACGAGACCAATGATGATTGGATTCCCGCAATCATCAAGAAAAAGCGCGATTACTCCGATGCCTTGCGCCACGTCGTAGACGAAGTTGTTCGCGCCCAGCGCAAACTGGCTCAGTTCCAGGAGCGCGCTAAGCTGGACGTAGGCCAGATCAAAGAGATCAACCGCCGCATGTCCATTGGTGAGGCCCGTTCACGCCGTGCCAAGAAAGAGATGGTCGAAGCCAACCTGCGTCTGGTTATCTCTATCGCCAAGAAGTACACCAACCGCGGCCTGCAATTCCTGGACCTGATCCAGGAGGGCAACATCGGCTTGATGAAGGCTGTGGATAAGTTCGAATACCGCCGCGGTTACAAGTTCTCCACTTATGCCACCTGGTGGATTCGCCAGGCCATTACCCGCTCTATTGCGGACCAGGCCCGCACCATCCGTATCCCGGTACATATGATTGAGACTATTAATAAGCTCAACCGTATCAGCCGCCAGATGCTGCAGGAAATGGGTCGCGAGCCCACTCCGGAAGAACTGGGCGAGCGCATGGAAATGCCGGAAGACAAGGTGCGCAAAGTCCTCAAGATCGCCAAAGAGCCGATCTCCATGGAGACGCCTATCGGCGACGACGAAGACTCCCACCTGGGTGACTTTATCGAGGATCAAAATCAATCCTCGCCGGTGGATACCGCCACTCAAACTGGCCTGCACGACGCCACCCGCTCCGTGCTTTCCGGCCTCACCGCCCGTGAAGCCAAGGTACTGCGTATGCGTTTCGGTATTGATATGAATACCGACCACACTCTGGAAGAGGTGGGCAAACAGTTTGACGTAACCCGCGAGCGTATCCGTCAGATCGAAGCGAAAGCATTGCGCAAACTGCGACACCCTTCCAGGTCGGAGCATTTACGCAGCTTCCTCGACGAGTAAGCGCTAGACTAAAGCCCGGTTCAACCGGGCTTTTTTTTGTGACATAAAGATGACCTCCCCGCGCAGGCTTAGTGAAAGCAGGAGATAAGCATGCAAAAAGAAATGGCGAATAAGCAGGAAAAATCTGAAGAGCTTGCCAACAAGCCCGGCAAGAAGGGGTTTGCTCGCCTCCTGGCTGCCACTAGCTACTCCAGTCAGGGGCTCGTCGCTGCATGGCGCAATGAGGAGGCTTTTCGCCAGGAAGTAATTGCCGCCTGCCTAATGGTGCCTCTCGCACTCTGGGCCGGGGAGACACCTACTGAGCGCGCCATATTGATTGCAGCCGTGATGTTTGTCCTCCCAATCGAACTTATCAACAGCGCTATTGAGGCGACCGTGGACCGCATCGGCCCCGAGAAACACCCGCTGGCCAAGATTGCTAAAGACACAGGCTCCGCCGCCGTGGCCGTCGCCCTCTTCGCTGCATTCCTGGTTTGGTGCTGTATTCTTATCCCCAAACTGCCGATTTAAATACTTTAGTATGGAGTTTTAGCCTCCATTTCGCATAAACAAGACACTCGTACCAATTGAAGTTTCTAGTTAAGACACTCGAACCAATTAAGCTGTTTGGCAGCTCTCTCAAGGTGAGCATCTATTCCATAAAGATCAGTTGTTGGCGAAAGCTTGAGCAACAGGGAAAGAAGATTTCTAGAATTTGCCCATATCGGCTTTGAGTGCTAACAAAGGCATTGATTTGCAAGGGAAAATCTTGTACTTTTCCCAACCGCTTGCAACGATCCTCGCAAGCAATGTGTGGGCCCTTAGCTCAGTTGGTTAGAGCATCCGACTCATAATCGGCAGGTCCTGGGTTCGAGTCCCGGAGGGCCCACCATTTTTAATCCCCTATGACCCCAAGCCATTTCTAGGTAATTCGACTCCCCCGCTGTCCTTAGCTTTCAGGGGAAGCGATTACTTACTCGCCACCTTACAAAAAATTAGCTAAAGAAATATTCGTAGCTTTCTAGGGCCCGCCGATTGCTTAAAGCTCAAGTATTTATTGGCCTATTATTGATGCGGTGTAAGGATTCGTAAGGAAAATCGTGTAATTCACGAATCCCTGAATATTTCTATTATTTTTGAGATGTCACTGGACTATCTGATAATGGGCCAGTCGATGAAAAATGCCCCATCCGCAACGATGGTGCTATTTAAGCATTTCAAGCTGCTGGGGACTTTTGATGATCAAGACAAGGACACGGTGATGCGGGTGATTGTTGCGATTATCGCCCAGAGCCAAGTGGAACATGCCATGCGGCCATTAGATCGCTAACTACTGATAGTTAGCGATCTACTTTTCTTATTCGGTAGCACTCAAACTAATGTCCGTATTTTTAGCTTCTGAAAACCCTCATAAAGAATCGAGCCGACCATGAACAAATTACAAGCCCAAAAATAAGAAACCAATCAAACCTTTCCGCAATCAATAATACAATTACTCCACAAATCGCAATTATAAATAATACTGCAAGAACTAAAGCTAACTTTCTATAAACTGGTTTCACCCTAGAAGAGCCTATCGGATCAATTTCACTCAACTGGATTCTCCACCAAACTTAAACCTACTATTCAGATAGCCAAATTGCTATTCTATTTACAGCAATACGAACAAATGAGAAAAAATTTTCTAGCTTCATATGCAGCCGTTAAAAGTGCACCATTAACTACAGCACCTGTAGACACATGACCTAGAGTTTAAAGCCTTGCTCCCAAGTGGGCTGTCGGCTTAAACCACCTTTAAAAAACTGTCCAAACGTCATATATCCAGTTTCACGTACAATTGCACTACCGACAAATAATCCCACTACTTTTTTATCTACTGACTTCAGAATACCAATTGCAATACTTGTTGTCATGAAATTATTTTTCATGGCAGTAGTAAAAGAACTTTCTGTCCAACCACCAGTAAAATTAATTATCCCCTCAAAAATGCCTTCAAAGAAATCTTGACTTGACCCATTTGCTACCGCGTTATAACGCCATTTAGCACCATCCAAGAATGCATCAACATAGTCTTTAGCAGAATTCCAAAGACCATCCTTTTGTGCAGCAGCTCATCTTTCAGTCAAGAAGTATGCTAGAAAAAATATACAAATTATAGGAACCAATAAGCTCAACACTCCACCCACATACCCAGAAGGCTGACAGAGAACAACCTTTTTCTTAACTAAAAAACCCTTACTGCGACTTCGAATAGAAAAAAGTATATAATTTACTAAAAAAACAGTAATGGAAAATAATACTGCCGAAAATTTGGTAACACCAGAAAAAACCTCTCCTATCCCTAAAAACATATGAGCAAGCAAAGCTCCGTTTATAAAAAGGGCAATCTCAAAGAAAGAGAGGGACAGACAGGCATAGTAGTGATTATGTCTGCCCACACCATTGATCTTTTCGGAGAGAGCAAAAAATTTAAAATAAAAAGAATTAAGCATATTTTGATCTAACAATTTTCAGTATACCAACATAAGAAATCTGTTCCAGGCTTGACAGTATAATCATACACTCCAGGAATATATTTAATAGCTGCTGATGTTCCACCATAGCTAACAGCACCCACAGTACCCCCTGCAAATCCCGCTACACCAAACGCTAAGTCAACGCCTGCATTAAATACACCAAAGCCATTCCCATTACTTAAGGCCTGACCACCATTCCAAAGTCAAATAGCAGTACTGACATAAAAAGTCCTGAACCCGCATGTTTTAGTGCTTGAAGACTTTTAGACGTATCTAATGCATTTGCAACAGGAAATGGACTCATAAGGAATATAAATTTCTATAAAAATAATGGGATATTACTTTCCTTCTTGCAGACAATCTTCTAGGTCATTAAACACTATAAAGCTCTACTTGACTCTGAAATTCTAAAGAATCCAGAGGGTATCACTAGGCTATTATATGCCTATCCTGAAGCTTAGAAAATTTAAAAATCTTATATTACGTAGAAGTAAGTAAAGAGGAAGACCTTTCCTAAATTCAAGCAGCACTTAATCCCACTGAAAGATATCAATGCGAATCTCCAAGTGGATAATTTAATAAATAATCAATAACAGCCTTACAGGCTGATCTTCCATTGTGGATATCTTTCACTTGAATCAACAATAGATTCGATTACCTAAAAAGGCCTTTCCTTTAGATGCCGAGAGACTAGTTCTCTTTGATTTCACAATTAATCTAAATATTTCCCAACTTATCAAACATATCAAAGTTAATTTATTATCTAGTGAACTAAGAAATCAATAAAAGGAAAAAACTATGAAGGCATTGACGCTAAAAACACCAGGCGGACTAGAAAATATTTCGGTTAGCGACATCGATGACCCGGGAGCACCCGGCCCAGGCCAGATCCGTGTTGCAATTAAAGCCTCCTCTCTCAACTTCCACGATCTTTTAGTCGCCAATGGCGGTATTCCTACAGAAGACAGCCGCATTCTGATGTCTGATGGCGGCGGTATCGTGGATGCAGTTGGTGAGGATATTACCGATTTTCAGGTCGGCGATTCTGTTGTGTCGTGCTTTTTCCCACAGTGGCCAGCAGGTACGCCTATGGCTTCCGTGGGTAACTTTGCCAATACGCCTGGTGACGGTATCGATGGGATGGCCGCTGAGTTTGTTGTGCGCGATCAGAGCGCCTTTACCCTTGCCCCAAAAGGCTGGAGCCACGCTCAGGCGGCAACCATTACTACCGCAGGCCTTACTGCTTGGCGGGCATTGGTAGTAGACGGCAAGGTAAAACCTGGCGACACAATATTGACACTAGGCACTGGTGGAGTATCTATTACGGTAATTCAGATTGCCAAAATACTGGGCGCCAAAGTTATTGTAACCTCTTCTTCCGACGAGAAACTGGAGCGCGCTAAAAAATTAGGCGCCGATCATGGCGTCAACTATCGCACCCATACACAGTGGTCAAAGAAGGTTATGGAGCTGACGGAAGGCAAAGGTGCGGACCATATTATTGAGCTCGGTGGCCCCGGTACACTAGAGCAATCAATCCATTCAGTCAGAGTTGGCGGCCATATTTCATTGATTGGTGTTTTAACGGGCCGCTCGGGAGAAGTGCCCACAGCACTGTTAATGGCCAAGCAGGCCCGGTTACAGGGCTTGATCGTTGGAAGCCGTAGGGATCAACGGGAATATGTCACCGCATTGGAAGCCAACCAGATACAGCCAGTGATTGATAAGACTTACCCTATGGAGGAACTGGCTGCGGCATTTGAGTACCAGGCCAGCGGGTCGCACTTTGGCAAGATCTGCGTCGAGTGGTAATGGAATAGCTCTCAATCTCGGCGCACTCTTAAAGCTAAGACACTTGTGAGAGCGCGGCTTAACGATTCCTACTGAAATATGAGGGGGACACACCAAATTGGCCATAAAAAGCTCGGCGAAAGCTATCATAGCTTGCAAACCCCACCTGCCGAGCTACCTGAACAAGGCTTGCTGATTCACAGGTGATTAAATCCCGCGCCCGGTTTAAACGGAGTTGGTTTAGATAATGTCCGGGGGTGCTATTAAGATGTTGTTTGAACAAGCGAGTTAACTGGCGATCGCTAACAGAAATACGTTCCGCCATATCGGAAACGCTGATTGATTTCTGGTAATTCTCCGACAGCCACTCCAATAGGGGATTGAGCCTCATACTGTCGCTGGATTGCACTTTAAGCAGATCAGAGTACTGTGACTGCCCTCCCCTACGCTGCAGATAAACGACCAGATCTTTAGCCACGCTGGCCGCAATAGTATTGCCATAATCCTGGCGAATCACTTCCAAGGCCAAGTCGACTCCAGATAGAATTCCCGCTGAAGACCACAGTTTTCCGCTTTCAATAAATAAGGGGTCCTGCTCAACCTGATAATTGACTGCTTGCTCGGCAAGCTGCCGGCAATGCCGCCAGTGAGTGGTAATACGGTGCTTTTGTTCCGGAAATATATCTGTTAGTAAGAATGCACCTGTACAGATACTCAAGACACGCTCTGCTTTGTCTGCGATTGCACGCAGCGCATTTACCTGCTTAGGGCTTAAGCGGAGCTGCCGCATCCCAGTACCGCCAGTAATGACCAGGTAATCAATTTCCCTATCCTGGTAAATATCAAAATCCACTGATAGGGCTTGGCCGTACGCGGTTTTAACTGATGCATTGGTTAAACCTATCAAACGACTTGTATAGGCCTCACTAACGAAACTATTAGTCTCCATAAAGGCATCCAAGGGCCCAAAGAGGTCTAACGCCTGAAATCCATCAGCAACAAAAAAACCTATCTTCTTGGTCATAGCATCTCCTCCACACAGGGAATTGTACTCCAATGGGTACGTCTGCTATGACACATTTACGACACAAAACGACATTGGTACTTCACCTGAACTCGTTCAACATAGAACTACCTCCATGAAACTGAACCACCCAATCTCATAAGGCTGGCAGAAGATTAGCTAGTCAGTCCAAATCCCACAGCAATTAAAACTCTGCCATTCAGCTACTCAATATTTGTAAGGTTCGTATTATCTAAATCATTTGTACCACATTGGTCAGCTCTTATCCTAAGTAGGAAGTTTTACTTAAGAAAAAACAATCTTTAAGAAAGTACTCAATATGCAAATGGACCAACCATGATGCCGGTCAAGTAATAAAAATTAATTTAGAGTTAACCTTCAGTTTTATTCACCAAACAAACTGCAGTTGTATTTTTCACCCACACCAAGTTTCCACTCTATAAAAAAATTATTACTCCAAAAGTACCAATACCTAAAGCACAAGAAATACAGTAAGGATGTATTAAATGGCGTTACAAAAGTCCCCCGGACAAAAAAGAAAATCGATGGTACGTACAGCATGTATTTTAGTTTTCCTTATTCTGACTTACTTTCTGTCAAACTATTACTCTCGTGCCAACAATGAATCATTAAGTTGGGTCGAAGATCATCAAGCTCTAGATGCTGAAGTAGTAGCGTTAAGAGAGGAGGAAGAAGAGTACCGGGGCCGCAAAGGTAAAAAGCGCTATCGTACAAATTACTATATTGACTATCAGTTTAACTATGAAGATGAGGACTTCGAATCCTCCGCAGAGGTTTCAAAAGTAATTTATAGTCAATATGAACAAGGTCAACCTATCGAAGTATGGTTTCCAGAGGGCGACATCTACGGTCATGTATTGGCGCAGAATGCTCAAAGAGATATCGAAAGTAACACACCTGTAGGAAACCTGATTCAAGCAGCACCTATCACTATAGGTATCTGCCTCGTCTTATATTGGATTTTAAGCTTCTTGTTTGTAAGGGAATCAAAAAAAGCACTACCCGAGGGCTTTTATACTGAGACGTCCTGGCTTGATATCGATGATAACTACCTCGTCGCCTTAGAAGGAGATGAACTCGTCTATTTTGATATCCCGAAAAAGCAGGCTTTAACTGCTCAATCTGCCTACCAAGCGGGGAAATCCCCTGAAGAAATATATCACTTGTGTAAACCTGAGACCGCAGCCCGAATCCCTCTCAATGAAATAAGTTCACTTAGCAGTGACCACAATTCGGATGTAATAACTATCAAGCACGAGGATAAGACCCATTCTGTTGAGTTCTTAAATCAAACAGTAAAAGCGCACGCATTAGAACGTATCGAGAAACAACTACCTGAGACAATGGATTATCAGCATATTCAGCGGTCTCGTTTGCAAGCCACTCTACCGTCACTTGTGATAGCAATACTGTTAATAGGCCTTATCTACTGGCTTGACTCATTTATTTTCCGTGTGATAGTTGGTTTTATTGGGCTAACCTCTGTGGCCCCGAATCTTTTGTCCAAATTAATTAGTCCGACAGAGACACGCCTCTGGGAGAAAGTCGAAGAGACCTCTGTAGAGCACGCATAGTTCAGAAGATGGCCAGCTTCGCCTGGCCGCTTTAATAGAGCTATCTGTTGCTCATAATCAAGCTCAGCTATACTGTCCCCAGAATAAACATAACGTCAGTCTGAAGACCCATTGGGATAGCAGAGATTATGAACTTCTCTTCATTAGCTTTTGCCATGCTCACCACAGCTACTACTCCTAATAGTTGCACAGATGGTATCGCTTTACTCCATGGAGTAACAGCCATTGCCGCTGAATACCCTTGGCTGAGTGCAGATAAAAAAGATTATATAGTCCGAGACTATCCACGAATGTATCTCGTGCTACCTAAAATACCAGGGGAGCAAACAGTCGGTAATGAACAGCCTAATGCTGCGGTGGATAAAGAAAGCTGCCAGGTTATTAATGTGTTTCTTTCGAGCTGATCTTATTTAGTATCTCAAAGCTCCCTACGGCTTAGTTCCGGGAGCTCTCCCCCTATCTACTACTACCCTTGCTCGGCATAAGTCAGTGTATTGTTATTTTCGTTACACTCATCGACGAGATTGGTAAAGTCAGCAGTTACCTCTAAAACCGCATCCGGATCAAAAACCCAGTAACCCAAAGTAAATACAATACTTACAGTGCCACCTGCTGGAATTGCAGGCGTCGCCTGTACATCGTTGGCTAGTGTATCAATATCTAAAAGGCGAGCCTGGCTGATTGGCGCTGCAAGAGCACCTATATTAGTGATATCGACTACGATGATGGATTGCCCGGTTCCAGGATTCCAGATCGGATCATAGATTTGGCTCACTATCAGGTCAGGTTTATTACATACACACAGACACATATAGTGATCATCTTCTTTGACACCATAAGGAGTTCCGACATAGCAAACCGACTTATCGTCAAACTGATTGCCATAGAGCCAGTGAGATGATGGGTCATTGACAGGTTTCTCGATTATTTCAGGGTCGCGAGTTACCTTACAAACACTGGTAGATTCAAAATCATCTATCAGGTCAGTAGCAACCTCTGACTCAGGCACCCCTCCAACCCAAATTGCACAAGTCCGACGACATGTCAGTGGACCCTGCCCCTGCCAATAATTTGGAAACCAACCCGCTTCATAGTTTTGCATACTTAAATCTTGAATTGGATCTGCATAACTGCTAGAAGCTAAAATCCCTAAGATAACTACACGCAATATAGATTTAAACATAACGCCCTCCATTTAAGTGAATACACCTATAAATTTACCCATTCCAGATTCATGTAACTTAGACTGAATTTATGGGTAGAGCGATTGTAAACTGTGCTTAATGAATATCTATGGAAACAGTAAATTTCTGGCGGGCATTAATTTTGCTTTCTATTGAATGAAAACAAAAAACAAACACCTTCAAACCGCGTATTTCTAATAACAATTAGAATAGAAATCCATCTATCATACAATTATAAATAACAAAATTACGCAGCTGGATCAAGAATCACAAATTGGAATAACCAGAAATTTATAATTCAGCCAAACTATAAAATGCGGCCATTACCGTACAGAGTATAATTAGTGGCAGATAAACAAAATTTAAAGCCGAGTATTTAATACAGGTCGAGACCCACCCCTCTTTATAGATATTCTTTTGCATCACTAGTAAATTTATTGGCATCCAAAGGAAAAGCAGCAGCAAAATCCCATAACATAAAATTTCCATCCAGAACAAAGGCTCAACAAATTCTTGCAAGAGAAAAATAGCAGTTCCTAGCAACAACGTTAGGCTCACATAGGCATGACTATGGAGCGATACAATAACATGTTCCATATACAATTTTTCTCTACATGCATAAAGTAGCCACAATATACCTGAGTATATTGGCAGCATAAGTAACAGCATTGTAGGAAGAGATCCGAAGAAAGCTTTGGCAAAGATTGTAGGGTTTTCCGACACTCGCTCAATATTACTTCTCGCCTTTTTGAATTCGATATCAAACCAATGACGCCATGACTGCGGCATAATTTCTACGGCATAGACTTTTTCTTCAATAATTGAGAGTACTCGATTAAAAGATATCGACCATACTTCTTGCTTATTTTCTGCTCCACGAACTTTCAATTTCCTGCCACCAGGCAGATCCCAGTCAAATTGTTTTTCTGTATCACCTGTGGATGACGGAACCATTTTTGCGGCAACATTCTCACTAGTACGGATAGACTGCTCTTGAGCAATACTCCAATCACTACTAATACGAATCAGAAAAAAGGCACTTACGCAAAGAAAGATAAACAGCTTTACCGGGCTTACATATCGTGCTCGCCTTCCAGATAAATATTCTATCGTCAAAAATCCTGGGGATAACAGTAAAGCCGGCAGTGTTCTCCACAAACGTGAATCAAATGCCACAAGGGTATTTAGAAAGTCTCTAATCACACTTGATAAGCGTCTCACAATACCTTCTGCTGACTGTCCACAGCCATAACAGAAATGCCCCAATAAAATTGTATTACAGTTAGAGCAATAATCTTGCCTCTCTACCGAGGCTTCCTTTCGACTTTTAATACCCACTATATCTTCCGATTATATATAACTGTAAACTTTAAATGTCCATCAATTTATATCGCTAAAACCGTTATTACAATCCAGCCAAGCTCCAAACGATGGCAAAAACCGCTCCAATTGATAATAGACACAAGTAAGCCATCCCCAATACTGAATATTTACAAAAGGTTACAAACCAGCCTTGCCTATATATACGCTTTTGCATCCAAAGGAGATAAACCAGAACCCAAAAAATCAATAAGGTTATCAGGGCCTCTAAAGCTAATGTTATAGGAGTATACCCAGCCATGTTAACACTTAGCACGTATAAGATATTTCCAATCAGGATACTTAGAAATATAAAAGCATGACTATGTAAAGCTACAATTAAGTGCTCCATATATAGTCGACGCTTAAAGATATAGAGCACCCATAACATCATGGCAAACATTGGCAACATGATTAACAGTGCATAAGGAAGCGTCTTAAGAAATGCTTTCTTGAACCGATTTGGATTTTCAGTAACTTGCTTAATATTCTGGTTAGCATTTTCAATCTTGGCATCCATCCAGTCTTGCATGGGCTTTGGTAGGCCCTTGATATCCATTCTTATCAATTTATTATCTGGATCATTGGCTGATGACTGCCAAACCGGCTCCGAGTCCTCTTGAGAAATTATTCGCCCCTTATCACTGCCTTTAACAATCTCATTTTTAATACCTCTTTTAATACCCTCTTCAACCTCCTCTTTAGCTTCGATAAGACTTATTTCAGCCTTCTTAATTTCTCCTAGCAGGCCTTTTTGTTCAGGAATTTCAGTATGTACTGGCCGATCCGCCTGCAAAAGGAGGTCGACACCCGACGCTTCTAACTGAGGTCCTTCATTTGAAGCATCAACATCCATAAAATTGATTGTCCAGTCTCCACTCAAACGAGTTACAAATAGACTGGTGATACAGAGAAAAATAAATAGCCGTACAGGGCTTACATATCGAACACGACGACCAGAAAAATACTCTGTTGTTAAAAACCCTGGTCGGAATAATAGCGCAGGTATGGTTTTCCATGTTCTGGAGTCAAACGCCAACAAGGTATCTAAGAAATCACCGATTACAGATGAAAAATGCCGCACCATACCTTTAACGGGCTGACCACAAGCATAACAATGGGGACCTAACAACTGTGTACAGCAGTTTGCGCACTTATTATCTTCATTACAAACACTTGCTATTGATGTCGTACTACTCAAGATCTACTTCCTTCGACATTCCCTTTAACTACTTACCACCAGTAATCGAAAGTCCAATTTTCTGAACAGAATTACGGATATAAAAATTTGCAATACAATATTCTGAATATAGACAGTACTGCGAGTAAACTCTCTAGTTTGAATAACTTAACATCCAAGCAGCATAGCTTCACCAACACCAACCATTAAACGCTTATGCGTTTAATGGTTGGAATCCTATTAGGATATATCCTTATAACTCTGCCAAACTCCAAAGTACAGTAAGAGCCGCACCTACAGATAATAAAACTAGATAGGCTAACCCCAAAAAAGAATACTTAAACAAGGTCATGAACCAACCCTGCTGATATACACGCTTTTGCATCCAAAAAAGATAGACAGGAACCCAGAGAATTAATAGTGCCATCAGGCTATCAAGAGATGAGGATATAAATGCGTATCCTTCCAGTTGACTACTAATACTATAAAACAGGTTGCCAATCAGAATACTCAGGCAGATAAAAGCCTGGCTGTGTAACGCTACAATCAGGTGCTCCATATAAAGTCTGCGTTTAAAGACGTAAAGCACCCACAGCATCATGGCAAATATTGGCAGTATGACTATAAGAGTTGACGGAAGAGCTCCCAAGAATGCTTTTTTGAAACGATTTGGATCGTCAGTCACCCTTTCTACATTTTTATGGGCGCTCTCTACCTTACGGTTCACCCAATCTTCTAATGGTTTGGGAAGCCAATCAACTTGAAGAAACTCTCTATCTAACTCACTAATAGTCTCATTCAATCCTGAGGCCAGTTCCTCTTTAGAAAGGTTTTCCGATCCATTCTGGCCTCCATCAATCTCACTTAAATCTTCATTGAGTTTATGCAAACCATCGGTAAGCTTCTCTTGTTCGCTAATCAGATTTTTCTCAACATCTTCCAAAACAGCGACAGCATAACTATTGTTAACGTGCTTTTCTTTGCCTTTTCGAATATCTTCGATGGCGTCGTTATAACCTTGGCTCGCCTTTTCAACATCGACTGACTCAACGTCTACATTTCCAAAATTAATAGCCCAATCACTGTTTATCTGGGTTACAAAGAAGCTGGTGATACATAGAAAGATAAACAAGCGTACAGGGCTGACATAACGGACCCGTCGACCAGAGAAATACTCAGCGGTTAAAAATCCAGGTTTAAAAAACAGAGAGGGTATTGTTTTCCATGTGCGGGAATCAAAAGCAAGCAGGGTATCAAAAAAGTCTCCAATTACTGAGGAGAAATGACGAACCATGCCTTTAACCGGCTGACCACAGGCATAGCAATGGGGCCCCAATAGCTCTGCATGACAATTGGCACAATGGTTTGGATTATAATCCGAATTATTTGTAGAGGTTGCAGTGCTCATTACCGCTCACCGAATCACTGATTATCTTATTTACCTGGCAAAAGCTTCCAGGCCCAAGTATCTGCTAACGAACCAGAACCGAAATACCTCAATTAGCAGAACTCTACTAATATCCCGATTATCAGCTGGAGTACAATTTTTTTAATGACTTATAGGTATTAAGGGAGAGGTAAAAGAAACGCGCCGACTATTAGGCGCGTTTCGAAGGGAAATTGGCATAAATTGCCGGTTGCTAATTATCCAAAAGGAAGCGTGCAATTGTACGCAGGCCGTGCCCTTTAGCACCTGGCGCCCACTGATCATTGCCACTGGGCTGGTAAGAGCCGGAAAGGTCCATATGCACCCAATTGCGCCCTTCATCCCGTACAAAGCGCGCCAGGAAGGAGGCTGCCGTAGATGCACCAGGACTTCCCTCAATACCAACATTGGCGATATCGGCAAAGTTGGATGGGGTTTGCTCAAGGTGGAAACGCTCTAAAGGAAGTCTCCACGCCTTTTCATTTTCCTCAGAAGCTGCAGACAATACCTTTTGAGCTGCTTCATCTTCAAAACTAAAGACAGAGTTGAAATCCCGACCTACAGCCATCTTTGCTGCACCGGTCAGAGTAGCGGCATCCAATAACCAGCGAGGATCTTCTTCCGAAGCTGCAATTAAACCATCGGCCAGCACCAGGCGCCCTTCAGCATCGGTATTCAGTATTTCTACACTCACTCCGTTTTTATATTTAATAATATCGCCCAATTTAAAGGCATGACCGGAGATCAGATTTTCTGCGCAACAGAGATAGAGTTTGACCCGCTTGTTGAGACCTCTGGCTATTGCAAGAGCCAAGCCTCCAGTTACCATGGCCGCGCCACCCATATCGGATTTCATTGTGGCCATGTTGTTGGACGGCTTAATGCTGTAGCCGCCGGAGTCAAAAGTAATTCCTTTACCCACCAAACACATATCAACCGGCGCCTGGTCATCACCCGTCGGGTTGAAGTCCACTTGTAACATCACCGGCTCACGTACACTACCACGCCCAACGTTGTGGATACCGACAAACCCTTCACGCAGCAGGTCATCCCCGGCAACTATACGGTAAGTTACCGCACTGGGAGCCAGCTTTTGCAGCATTTCTGCAGCGCTCTCCGCCAATACACGCGGAGACACATCATCAGGAGTACCATTAGTAATTTCACGAACCCAGCGACTGGCATTTTCACGGGCGGCGAGTTCTTTTAACTCGGCGCTGTCATCAGTCCCCCAGTCAATTTTGTTGGATTTACGCGGGTTAAAAAAACCTGCCCAAAATGCCCAGCGGCTTTCAATGCTCCAGCTTTCTCCTTTGAGGATAGCATCGTTGACCCCCATACCATCGAGCTTTCGGGCAGCTCGCTGCGCTGCAACCAACACAGCGCCTTTCGCAGCGCTAATATGAATATTGGCAGCGCTACCATCAAAGCTCAGCAGTGCTGATTCTCCCCAGGGTTCCGGCGCAAAGCCCTCAACCAAATGAATATGCATAGCCTTTGTCATACAACACCTATTTTGAAACTTGTGTACCAATTTTATCGGTATTTCTCCTGCATTCTAACAGGACATTAAAAATACTTGATGATTGCACCGCCACCGAGTCGACAGATAAACTGTGAACCAAGACAAAATTACTATTAAGTAGAGAAATTCGTTAGGGAAGAATAAATGGCTGATTCCTGCCACTATCACACTAGCAAGACTGCATCCTGGCAGTGCCAGCCCTGCAACCGTCAGTTCTGTGGCGAGTGTATTCCGGGTTCGAGTACCAATTACCATGGGCAGGGTCCCGAATGCCCGCTCTGCCGCGATAGCCTGGAATATATTGGAGCCAGTAACAACGCCAAGCCTTTTTGGCAAATGGGGCTATTTTACTTTCTCTATGCTTTTAAGCCTGGCCCTCTAACAATCATGGCTGTTGCAGCAGCGGGCAGTATGGCAATAACGTCAATGGGTCTTCTGACCCTTATCGCTTTGGTAGCCATTGTAGCTGTTGTATCCCGCTACAATCTCTTGGTCATCGAAAGACTCGCAGGAGGCCAACTGGAAGCCCCTCCACTGGCAGATGCACTTGATGGCAATGGTGCAATGTTATTTCTGAAAGTCATTGGAATGACATTGATCGCCGGTTTTGTTGGCTACAAGCTTGTACAATTTACTGGGAGCCTCAATGTCATAATGATTTATGCGGCCGCCCTGTCATTTTTAGCGCCGGCTGCAATGATTGCCTTAGCGCTTACCCATAGTTTGAGGTCCGCAATCAACCCACTCAAATTATTGGAATTTACCCTAATCATTGGCTGGCCCTATTGGTTGCTGTTAATTATTACCAATATCATTTCTTTCGCACCCAATATACTAATGGCCGTGGTCAGCGATAAACTGCCGGCTTGGGCAATTTTCCCGACCACGGCAGCCATTGTCTCTTACTTTTCCATCGTCTCAAGTGCTGTAATGGGATATATCTGCTTAACTCGACAGCAAAAACTGGGAATAGCTTCAATACAAGAAGATGATGAAAATTACTTAGAGGAAAATGAATTCCTGTGTAAGCGCGCTCGGGCTGAGGCGCAAATATTTTTACGCGAAGGGGACTTCAAGGGCGCTCGCCAGGCTTTGGTTGAAGGGTTGCGCCGCTTCCCTAACGACGAAACTCTTAATGAGCGCTACTACCGCCTTTTACTTGCTACTGACGATAAAAAAGCCCTTCAGGAGCTGGGGCCACATCTACTAGAAAAATTTGTACAGATAAATCGCCCACATAAGGCAGCTGAACTGTATTTGGCCACAGAGCCCAGCCTGACTGTGGCTAAGCCCGAGATACGCCACGCACTAGCCAAAGTGCTATACCAACAGCATAAGTACCAATTGGCAGCACAGCTGCTCAATAATTTACATAAAGAAGCCTATCCACAACTCGATGCTGCCTATCTGTTATTGGCACAAGTGTATATGGATGGATTGGATAGAGAGGACTTGGCAAAAAAACTACTGCACTTTGTCCGACAGAAATTTCCAGAGAGTACTTTGCGTTCTGAAATCGATACCCTGTGGAAAGTACTTAACAGCACTGCCGAAATTCACTAAATAGCAAAATATGGGTAGCCATCTATGGTAGCTACCCTAAACCTAGCCCGACATTCGCTACCAATGCTTTAGCGCCCGATTCCATAGATACAAACCTCGCGCAAAAACGTTGTAACCTTTATTCAAAAACCACCTAAGGCCGGCTAGCTTCGACACCCTAGCCTTCCATTGCTCCTTGGGAGAGTTCTCCCAAATTGTAATAAAAGCTTCGTAGCCTACTTTCAGATTTCCATCCGCATCCAATACATGCAACCGCTCACGGACAAACTCTAAATCTGTATTCAGTTCCTTCGCTTTATCTTCATCAATATGAACATCCTCCCAATCCACTTGGCAGGAGACGGACTTTTTCTTTTGTGCTGAAATTCCTGCGTTACAGACTGGACAAGCGGAATTATAAAAAACCCGAATCTTTTCAGGCATAAGCTAAAAATCCATTCTTTTTCTACCGGCGAAAACTACTTAGGGTGGTCAATGTCATCGCGGTTCACCAACTCCCAGGGTAAACCATTATTTCGGTAGATCCGCTGATTTTTTTCTGGGTAGTCGGCAACATCATGTTGCAATCGCTGGCCTACAACTATGCAGCGCAAGGTCACTTCTCCCACATTGCGCATCACATGAGCTGGGCCACCAGCGGGGTAGCCAATAAAATCCCCTGCAGAAACCTGGTGGTGATCGTCACCAATACGCACCTCGGCCCTACCCTCCAGGATATAAACACATTCATCTTCAAAATAGTGACAATGGAATTCTGTGGATTCATAACCTGGCTCGATTTCAATCATATGGAAACCAAAGCCGGATATGCCGGTAAGATCACCCAGGGACTTGTTTTTACGCACCGCATTGGCATTAAGGAAATGTACCTTGCGCTCCCCCTCCATCCCTGCAATTTCGGTCCCGGTCAAAATATAGCGACTCACTCTGCCCCCAATACAATATTTAATTATTTATAAGACATACCAAATTATGTTCATCAACCTGAGGCAGCCATATCTTGGGTCATCTCTTTCACCTCGCGCGCGCGGCCTTCCTCACCCAGGCGACGATAGTAATTGACCAGAACCATTCCCAGCTTCGGAATCAAGGGGTGATTCACTCGCTGCTGTTTCAAGTGGCGCAGTAATTCCTCTAGCCACGGCCAGTCCTTTTCCTCCGCTGCACGCCGTGCCATCAATAAATTTGCCTTTCCGGTGAGCGCCTTTGGACTTTTTGTTGCCGCCAAGTAGCGGCGATAGCCACTTGCCAGGGTATGGCCATCGATCTCCAGATTTCCTGCCTGGGCAAATAAAGCGAGATTGGCCCGGTGGTAACCTTCACTCTCTGGCGCCGCTGAGGTCAGTTCTATATAGCGCTCAATCAGTGTTAACGCCTGTGGATATTGCCGCACCGCTGAGGCTGCCGCTTCAGTGGCTTCCAGGATTTTTCCCTCTTCCAAAAAACGATCAATCCGCGCCAAGGCTACCCTTTGGGGGGACGGGGCCTCCTCTTCCTCCGGCATAGGTTCCACCATCGGGCGCCAGTACAACACCGCCAAAGTCAGGGCAAAACCTGCAAGTAAACCACCAGTATGGGCCCAGTAGGCAATGCTGGCATCTCCATACAAATAACCGAAAATCTCCTTACCCAACCACAGCGGTAACACCAGCAGCGCCGGTGCACTGAATTCGCCAAACATAAAACCAATGGTGTAAAAGAAACGTAGCCGGCGCACACCGTAAACCGCGACGAACATGCCCATAATTGCCGAGACCGCACCGGAGGCACCCACCATCGGTACATGGCTGCCGGATTCCACCAGCACATGCAGACCTGCTGCCGCCAATCCTCCCACCAGGTAGAGCCCTATAAACCACAACCCTCCCAGGGCCAACTCAACAGACAAGCCAAACAACAGCAGAAACACCATATTGCCGATAAGGTGATCCCAGCTTCCGTGTAGAAACATATGGCCAAAGGCTCCAGCAATACTCGGGTCTGCCGGTATCAGCCCCAGTGCGTTGCTACTGACTCTATCCCGCAGTTGGGCAAACTCCTGCCTCTGTCTTAACCATTCGGTCTCACCCTCTGCTTCGAGCTTCGGCAACAACCAGTGGTGGAATTCAGGGTTACCCAGGGATTCCCGGTAAAAAAACTCCTCCCCTTCCACACCCATCTGCGCTCTCCACTCTGGGTGCATTTCATTGACATACACAAGAAAGCGTTGCTCTTCGAGGTCCGGTAAGTCACTCTCAAAATAGTAATCTTCAGCTTCCTGCCAGCGAGCTTCATCCCCCCCTTGATAGAAAACAAACATCAGTAAGTTAAGGGCAATCAACGCAAAACACATTAATGGCGGCCGGCGCCAGTCGGGTTTGTTTTGGATGGGGATGATCAGCACGGGCTTCCCTTATTGTGATTTCATCAGCGCCCTGAGAGAAAACGCAGTAACACCGGTAAATGAACTTGCACCAACACAAAGGCCAGTAGACTGAAAATACTATGAAATCCCGGAGGTGTCATGCCAGCCGGACTCCAGTTACTTCCTGGCGGTACGGCCAATGATCGCCGGAACATCCCAACTGCGCAGATGCAGATCTCTCTGAGGGAAAGGTACCTCAATACCCTTATCGCGAAATTCCCGCAACAACTCCAAGTTGTACAGGGCATAGGAGTCTCCCAGGGAAGTCACCATATTGCTGTTGACCCACACCACCAACTTGAAGTCGAGGGCATTATCCCCGAACCCCATCAGCCACACCTCGGTTTTTCGCTTCCAGTCGGTATGGGTGATATTGACTCGAGCAGCAGCTTCCAGGGCAGCTTCCCGCACCAAATCTGGGTCCGAGGCATAAGACACACCAAAGGGTACATGAATACGGCGCACAGGATCATCCAGTGTGTGGTTAATAACCCGGCCCGCAACAAACTCAGTGTTGGGCACCAAGATATCCACATTGTCCCGCGTGGTAATACGGGTTGAGCGCACGCTGATATCGCGGATGCGGCCAAAAACGCCCGACTCCAGCTCCACCAGATCACCCACTTTGAGAGGGCGCTCAAACAGCAAAATCAAACCGGAGATAAAATTCGAGAAGATCGCCTGAAGCCCAAAGCCAATACCTACCGACAGGGCTCCAGCGACCAGGGCCAACTTGGAGGTATCCAGGCCCAACATGCTGAGCACCACAATCAGGGCCGCGGAAATAAAGATGTAATGCAACACCCGCCCAAGATTGTACATGGAGGATTCACTGGCATGCTCCCTGCGCACAAGCCGGCGCAGGAAGGCCTGGGTGAGTCCAGACAATAGCCAGGCCCCCACCAAGACCACAATCATCTTGGCGATCAACCGCAGGGTTATCGGGTTCTGGGCAACAGTAAATAGCTGATAATCCGCCAACTTACGCCAGCGGTTATAAGCTTGTCTTGCGCCCAGTGCGACTCGTTCGCGCACTGTTGCCCACCAACCCTGGCGCTCCTTGTAAACCTCCAGCTGGGCCTTTTCATAGCGCTGAATATCCTGCTCGAGGTCATTGGCGCGGGCCAGGCCACTGCCAATACGCTCAAAGTAAGACCACCAGCGACTCAGGTCTTCGTTCTCTTCATCTTCGCGCCAGGCCACCACCTGGCGCTGGCGCACCGCCAGCTCCCGCGACGCACTTTCAATCACAGAGTTGGCATTTTCCAATAAATCCCGACTGATAATCAGGGGGCGCTCTTCGCCCTCTTCATTCAGGACCTCATTGATGGATTGCAGCAATTCCTTTTTGCGTTTTTCCAACTGCTCCTCCAACAAGTCCACTTCAAGCTGCATCAGGGTGAGGTCTTTCTGCATATTGATGGTGGGGTCAGTGGAGGGTTCTGTAGTGCTTTGAATACTGGTGCGGGTCGCAGAAATACGTTCGATTTTCTTTTCGTTCGCGGCAATATCCTTATCTATTTCCTCTGCATCTTTACTGGAGTAGACGAGGGTATCCAGAAGTCTCCGCAATTTAATTTCTGCGCTGTTAATCTTTTCCCGCCAGGTTCCCAGGAAAGTATTAACGGTACTCAGCTGCTCAATAATATTTAGGTGATTTATTTGAGCTAAAAGTAGGGCCTGCGCCGCCTCATCCTCCTCTCGTCCACTGGAATCCCGCAGCACAATCACTTGTTTACGCAGTAAAGATAGAGACTGGGACTGGGTTGATTTAAGTTGGCGAGCCTCCAGTTCTACGCCTTTCAACCTACGTCGGCCACGGCTGATGGCAGAATCGGCCTTGGCCCAGTTCAATACCGTTGGGTTCTCTGGAAAATCCACATCCGGCATTAAAGGGACTTTCAGGTACTCCTCTCGTTTTTTCCAGGTAATTGCGATCCCTTGTAAACTTTGGCTAATCTTTTCTGCACCGTCCTGTAAGGCCTCATCCTCCGGCAAATCCTTTTCCCACTCCTCCCAGCTCTTTGTGACCAAGCTAAGCCATTCTCGTCGCTCTTCGGGAGAAGCACTGGTCCATCCAGTCCACCAATCTGCAGAGGGGTCAGCAAAATCCGGAACCTCCGGCTTAAACTCCTTGGGTTTACTACCGGGAAGCTGGGCGACACTGGAAACAGAGAGACAGGCGACGCTAAAGAAAAGGAGAAATGAAAGGGCGAGGTGAAGAAAAGAAAATTCTTTGCCGGCACTACAACGAGGGATGAAAAGGCTGGCACCCGGCATAAAATACTTCTATCCGTGAAAAAATCCGGCACTAATAAAATAGGCGCCTACTGGGCCATATTGTTCAGTGTAGCCCAGGGACTTCCCTGCCCCATGCATTTACCTGAAGCGCCGACTTTGACGCAAACATTTTCTGTATACCTTGCGATATTCACGCATAGCCTGCCTGGTTGTTTTACCAGGCTCACCCGTACGGCGCAGCAAATTTGCCGCCCGGGCTTCACAGTAAATATCCCAATCCTTACGATCGACTCGTTTACCCTCTGAGCGGTGCCGCAAATGGCGGGGCGGATACGCTCGGGGGTATATTTTCTTTTTCGGAGCTAGGGGATTGCGATTAACATGCTGCCAATTGGGAGGGGGCGTGACCACCACATATTGATTGTCCCTGGGGTCTAATAAGAAAAAGGTACCATTACCCGCAAGCATATAATGCTTGTTACCCAAGTTAATGGGGGTTCCAAAAGGTACTCGGGAGACCCGAGCTCCCAGAGGCGGCTCAATCCGGGTATAGGCGTCGGGGCCTTTGCGGTAGAAATAACCATTTTTATAAAAAACTGTCTGGTTATTCACTTCGATAGGCTCAGCTCCGGGAGGCAGGTGGTCCGATCGAACCTGAGACTCCGAAACAGAACAGAAGAATACAAGAAATAGGGTAAGCAGGGATCGCATGGCTAATGTCATCAGCAAATTGCAATCCGCTAAGGGTATGGTGCGAACAAGTCATCCCCAAGGCTATCCCAAGCGGTAACTAGAGCGCCATTAATTGCTCCAATTACCACTGGTCTAACCAATAGAGTTATACAGCAGTACTCGGCAAGGGAGACCTGCTATCCACCCGACTACTGACTGCCACACGACGTTTACGTAACCAGATTAAAACTCCAGTCACACTCAACATCGCAATCACCACCCCCATAATTGAAATCAGTATGCGACCAGGGAGACCGAGGATCCTACCGGAATGCACTGGAAATTGCGCCTGTACAAATAAGTCTGCTGCCGTCCCTTCCCAGGGGATAAAGTCTCCGAGATATTCGCCGCTGTGGCCATCAAAAAATAGAGCCTTGTGACCAACACCTCCGGCACCATGCCCTGCGCTGGCATCAAAAAATTCAGCCCGATATATCCCCCACTCCCGGGCATACCACAGGGAATTCAGCGGTTGTTGCCAGCCAATCTGCGCAGCTTGGTTTTCTCCAATCGCGGCTATATCCCCAAAAGACAACACCGGGGTAATTGGATTGCTGTGATCGTTGGGTGTGCGCTCTTCCAAGGGCGACGGAGTCACATCTGATACCAGCGACATCAGAGGAAAAAACACTTCTCGATAGAGATTCAGTGAGAAGGCCGTAAATGCAATTGTCAGCAGCAACGCCCAGGTCCACAGGCTGAACGCACGATGTAAATCAAATGTGAGCCTGGCACGCCCAGCGCCGGCCTTAATCATCCATGCGGGCTTCCATCGCTGCCACCAAGTCCGAGATGGCTTTCGGGTGGATTTCTTGCGACGAGGTAAAGTCACCGCTAGCCCCACAAAGCAATCGATTGTCCATACCAGTGCAATAACGCCCAGCAGCCAAATCCCCCAGTGATCAGTGCCCCAAAATTCGGGTATATGAAAACTGTAATGCAGCTTGTACAAAAACGACATCAGGGTTTCAGTTGTTATTGGCCAGACACGTCCCCACTCGCGCTTACCAATAATTTCCCCATTGGTCGGATCGACAAATACCTGGTTGTAATCCACCGCAAAGAATTTACCGGTAGCCGGGTCAATTCGAGGCTCTACCCAGAAATACTGGGTATGCCCAGGCTCCTGTACTAATTCAAAATAGGATATTTGGACTTGCGGCAAGGACTCTTCAAGCCGTTCTGCCAACTCGATAGAGGCTAAGGGTTCGCCGCTGGAAGTAGTTTTATATAAGTGGGGATTGAGCCACTCATCCAGTTCGTGATCCCAGGAGATAATAGCGCCGGTTAGCCCGGTGACTATCAGGAAGACCGCAGTAGCAAGCCCCAGGTAACGATGTAAAAGAACCAGGGTTTGACGCATAACATTTACCTAAAACTAAAAAACAGAAAACCCGGCACAAGTACCGGGTTAAACTGCAACGGAGTTAACTAGGCGCCTTAGTAGCGCCAGCTCACACTCAACTGTGCCTGACGCGGAGCGCCGTAATAGCCCTGGGTCCAATAGAGGCTGTTGATATATTTCTCGTTGGTCAGGTTATCAATATTGAGGCCAACCGTTAAAGCATCAGAAATATCGTACTTGGCAAATGCGCTGAGCAACGCATAGCTATCCTGCTCTACACGAACACCCTCGACAGGCTCAATGTAAGTATCATCCTGCCAATTGATACCGCCGCCGAACTTCAAGCCTTGAACTTGAGGTAAATCGTAAGCCACGGCCACCTTCACGGTGTTGCGCGGAATATAAGTGCGATCTTCCTCACCGTCTTTATTGACTACTTCACTTAAGTGGGTAAGGCCAAAACTAACATTGAAATTCTCGGTAATTGAACCGATTAGCTCCAGCTCAACGCCCTTTGTAGTGAAATCACCACTCTCGTAAACATTCTTTCCATCAACCTTATCTAGGTATTCACCGAGATTATTCAAGTTAGATTCAAATAGCCCAACACTAGCCGTTGCTTGTCCACCCGCAAGGGAGTACTTAAACCCCACCTCAGAACTATCTCCCTCTGCGGCGCCCAGTGGTTTAAATTCAGGGTTAACCCAAGACTGCGGGGTAAAGACTTCAGTATAGCTACCGTAGAATGAGAAACTATCGTTCAAATCAAAAGTGGCCCCTACATAGGGAACAGTTTCATCCGCCGAAGTGTCAGCATCAACACCATAATTGTAGCCAGATTGTTCCACTTCCATTTTGCGTGCGCCGGCCAATAAAGACAGGCTGTCGGTAATATTCAAACGAGTGGCAAAGTACAGGGACTTGTGTTCTTGATCGTCTTCGTGGCCATCTTCATAAGGATCAAAATCAACAAAGTCAGGCCGCGCCGTTGTGCCATTAGCCCAGTCACTGCCAAGAACCGGATAACCGTCGGAGTAGCTATAGAAAGACTGGCCGGTTAATTCGATATCCGCATAGTTGGCTCCCACCACCAACTCGTGATCGCGGCCGAACAAATTGTAGGTTCCTGACAGGAATACATCCGCAATTTTTTGCTTTTCATCCAACTTGTAGCCAAAGGCATATCCATATAAACCCAGTTCGGTTTCTCTGTCTGGAGTGCCGTAGACATACATCTCCTCGACATCCATATCGATTTCATTCTGGGTCAATAATGCAGTAACGGACCAGTTTGCGGAAAGATCCTGCTTCAGTTCAACAAAAGTCTGGATTCTGTCTACATTGCGGAAAGCCCAGTCTGGTGCCGTACTTGTGGAAACATCGTAATTGGTAGCGCTGCCATTGGTATAGAAAAGTGGCAGGGCACCAGACATACTGCCATCGGCTCCACTGCGATTTTGGCTGTGGCCTAAGGTCAGGGTGGTGGAATCAGTCAAATCCGCTTCCACAATACCGTAGTAGACACTGCCGTCAGTTTCGTAGCGATCAAGATAAGAGTCGGCCTGATCCTCTGCAACCACCAACCGTCCTCGGACGTTATCGCTGATAGAACCTGAGATATCTCCCTGGGTGCGCAAACGTCCCTCTTCACCGACAACCAGATCTACACCCGCCTTGAACTCTTCTGTTGGACGCTTGCGGATAAAGTTAACCGTCGCGGAGGGGTTAGCCAGACCTGTGGTCAGAGCTGCTGCGCCCTTCACCACTTCAACCTGATCAAATATCGCGGTGTCTTGATGCCCATGGGATAAACCAGAGGAAAAGGGAACACCGATACCATCGTATTGGAAGTTCACAATATCAAAGCCGCGAGCGGTGTAATAAGTACGATCCGTCTCTACGTTCTCTACGGTTACCCCAGGGGTATATTTCAGCAGCTCATTAATATCCTGTAGGGCAAAGTCCTGGATTTGTGCTTGGGATACAGTTGTTACCGTTTGCGGAGTATCGTAAACAGATAGGCTTAGGCGAGAGGCAGTACTGGTCTCCTCCTGCTCTCCGTAGACACTGACTTCTTCCATGGTTTCAGCAGTTTCGCTTTCAGCAGACCAAGCAGAACTTCCCAGCGGGGCGAGCACGGCGGCAGCAATCCAGGCTGACAGCGCTTTTTTCTTCATTAAGCCGTTAATTTTCATCGGCTAAAACCTCTTTCCAAATCAGTGAACGGTGCAGGGGCACCATAAACGGAGCGGATGATATTTGAAGAAATATACGCCAGTCAATGCGAATGATTATTATTTGGCCGATGTGCCCACAAATAGTTTGGATGTGGAGGGAACATCATTGCTTGGCGAAAGATTAGGAGGGCCAGGGCGATCACAAGCAGCGAGTCACCCTGTATTTGATCAGAAGGCCTTCAGGGAAAATCAGGAATTAGCCACTGCCCGCCTGTAATGGCTCTTTATCTCGCACCACTTCCGACAGCACTTTAACTTCCTGTCCAGGCTGCAAGCGCTCAGCACCACGCACTATCACACGATCGCCCTTGGTGAGATCACCGCTTACCGACACCCATTCACCATCGCCACTGCCGATACGCACAGATAATCGCTCAGCCTTATCCTCCTCGCCCACTCGATATACGAAGGTATCGCCATTTCTTAAAACCAAGGCATCCCTTGGCACAGACATGGTGGCCTGCGCCTGCGCAATAGGCACAGAGACCTGTACCGGCATACCGACAATCCAGTCCCACTGCTCCGGCGCACTCTGTGGCAAAGTTACCATCAGCTTAACTCGCCGGGAGCGATCGCTTGCCACAGGCACAAATTGACGTACCCGGCCGCTAAATAATTGATCATCCACCCGTGCCTCTCCCGGCAGAGAGACAGAATCACTGCGCAGCGCCACTGTGTCACCGATGCGAATCAGCGGCAGAGCCGTCAAGGGAATATCCGCCTCCACTTCCATCTGTGACATATCCAGGGCTCGCAGTAATTCCGAACCGGTGCGCACATATTCTCCCGCCTGTAATTCGCGGCTCACCACTAAAGTATCAAAGGGTGCATCAATGGCTGTTTTAGATAATTCATAGGCCCGTCGGTCGCGCTCAATTTGAGCTGCAATCAGGTCCTGAGCCATTGCCTCTCGCTCAGCCTGCTGCTCTTCCAATGCGGCTCGGGAGGTACTATTGGTTTCCGCCAACTTACTCAGTCGATTTAACTGAGCATCCATATAGGTCAACCGCGCACGCAATTGTGCAATACGGCTGTCACTATTGCGCAGCTGTAATCGCCAATGAGTACTGTCCAGCTCGGCCAGGCGCTCACCCTTTTTAATAAAGCTGCCGGGCTCAGCGACAAATTCCAACACACCATCCAGTTCAGAAGAAACCAGGATATCTCGTCGGCTCACCACCTCACCTGCAGACCACTGGCTCGGAGCAATTTCCCGAACTTGGGCCCGATCCACCAATACCGCAATAGGATCGCCCTGCGCCCATACGCCATTGGCACCCAGAGATAAAACGATTCCTGCGAGCAATTTCTTCATTGTGAACTCCTCAGGGCAAACCTTTCGCGCATAGCCGTAAATTTGGGTAGTGGCAGGCTGCCGGTTTGCAGTAATGCCGGCAATAAAACCAGGGTAAAGAGCGTGCTCACTGCCATGCCGCCCACAATCACTGCGGCCAGGCCGCGGTAAATAACACTGCCCTCACCGGGAGCAACCAACAGTGGCAACATGCCAAATACACTGGTCAGGGTACTCATAAAAATAGGACGCAAACGCAGGCGCAAGGCCTGCTCTACAGCGTCCACCCGAGTGCTACCCGCCATTTCTGCCGCTCGCGTCTGGTGTACCAGCAAAATAGCATTATTCACCACCAGGCCTAGCAGTATCACAAAGCCAATCATGGTGAGCAGATCCAGTGGTTGGAAATCGATCAAGTTTAAAATTTGTAGCGCCAACACGCCGCCCACTGTCGCCAGGGGCACGGTGAGCAGTACCAGAGAGGCATCCCGCAAGGAGCGGAACAGTGCACTCATCAGCAGGAATAAAATTAGCAGCGCTAACAGGAAATTCTTGGAAAGCGAAGCCAACGCCTTATCCAGGTCACTGGCATTTCCTCCCACCAAAATACTCCCGTCAGCGGGAAGAGCTTCGCGAATCTTCGGCAATACATCCGCCTCTAGCTGTGCGCGCACCTCTTCAAGGGACACATCTTCCGGCGGTACTATATTCAGTGTAATAGTGCGCCGACCATCGACCCGGCGCAAACTGCCCGGCCCCACAGTCCGCTCCACACTGGCCAGCTGACTGAGCGGCACTACTTCTCCACGGGGCGTTACCAACGGCGTATTTTGCAGTTGTTCGGGAGTACTCCAGGGCTGCGCTTTAAAAATAATATCCAGGCGCTTTTCACCGTCAAAATACTCGCCGACATAGAGACCATTGCCCAGCGTTCGAACCAATCCGCCCATATCCTGGCGATTCCAGCCCTGCTCCAGCATTGCGCGATCATTGGGGCGCACTGTCAATTCAGGTTCTGATAAAGATAAGCCTGGGTTGGTCTGCACCGGCGTTCCCGGCATCACCTCTTCAACAACCTCAACCCCAAGGGCAGCCGCACTCATCAATGCTTCGGCATCACGGGATTGCAGATGTAAAGCAATGTTTCGGTCACCACCGAATTGGCCAAACAGATTACCCCGGGCGGCGAATCCCTGGAAATCAGGAATATCCACCAGGATTTCTTCCCGCAGGATTCTCTCCATCTCCTTGGCTTGATCCATATCCTTAACCCGCACTCCCATAGTGCCGCCATTGGGCCAGGTGATCACGTAGTAGTTCTTCAGGGCTGGTTCGCGCTCACCACTCATGTAGGGTGCCATGCGCTTATCCAACTCGTTGACGATTTCTGTTTCTAAAGTTCTGGTATTAGTGGATGCGGGGAAGTTCATCCACACATCAACTGCATCTCTTTTTACCGGCGGTAAATAATCCAGGTTTGGTAAGAATAAATAAGTCGCAACCATGGGCATTAATAAAAGCCCCCCGATCACCTGCCAACGGCGGGTCCTTGTGCTCGTCAAAGCCATTACCCGCGCAGTTATTTTTTCCCACACTCGGGAGAGGCGGTCTTCAGTAGAGATAGAGGGTAGCCACAGACGCGCAGCCAGGGGAACCACAGCCACCGCAACCAACAGGGAAAACACTACAGCCACAGCAATAGTCAGGGCCAGGTCACCGAAGACCTGCCCTTCGACGCTATTAAGGAAAAATACCGGCAGGAATATCGCAACGGTTGTCGCAGTACTGGCCAACAGTGCACCCCACACCTGGCCCGCACCCTGCTCCGCAGCCTCCTCTGCCCCCCGACCTTTTTCTCTCAAGCGCACAATATTTTCCAACACTACTATCGCAGCATCGAGCACCATACCGGTAGCAAAGGCCAGTCCCGCCAGAGAAATTACATTCACGCTGCGGCCTGCGGCCGACAGCACCACAAAGGTCGAAAGTAATGAAATTGGAATCGCTGCGGCAACGATCAAGGTCGCACGCATGCGTCGCATAAACCACCAGAGCACTCCGACAGCTAATACGATACCTAAAATCATATTACCGCCGAGCAAGTTTAAAGCCCGATAAACAAATACTGATGCATCAAATGATTGCACCAGCACAAGCTGCTCAGCTTTCAATTTAGTTTCATTCAGCTCAGCGACTTTTTGCTTAACCCGCTCCAAAGTCGCCAGCATATTGGCATTGTTGGTACGGTTAATACGGAGAGAAACTGCCGGGTTGCCATTCTGCGTGGTGACACCGCGGGATTCTGAAGGCCCCACCTTGACCTCAGCAATATCGCCCAGGCGCACCGGCTGTCCATTGCGCCATTCCAACACTAATTCGGATAAGTCTTTGGGTTCATACTCGCCGACAAAGCGCAGGGTATAGCGACGCCGCCCCACGTCTGTAAATCCGCCGGAGACATCCCTGGCAGACGCCAGCTGCCGACTCACTGTAGGCAGCTCTACTCCCAGTTCAGCTGCTTTCCAGGGATCAAAAATAATCTGTAACTCTTCCTGTGCCGCACTCCCAGACTGGGCCTGGACACTAGCAACCCCGGGCACCGACTCCAACTCCGGGCGCAGTACATCTTCGATCAGGCCAGCGTAGTCATCCAGGTTATTCTGGTTATCAGGTAATTTTTGCAGAAAGAAATAGGTCAGTGCTGTGGCATCGCCACCCCAGCCACCCAGCATTACTCGCGGTGGCTCCGCATCCCTAGGCAGTGGCGGCAGGCTGCTCATACGGCTGATAACGTCAATTAGCACCTTATTCATATCGGTGCCCATGGCAAATTCCAGATTTGCCCAGGCGCCGCCGCGACCCGCGTTGACTTGCATCATTTCCAGACCGGTAAGGCCCTGTAATACGGATTCGATCGGCTCGACAATTTCCGCTTCCACCTCTTTCGGTGCGGCCGCTCTCCAGCCCGCCTGAATAGCGATACGAGGATTGTCGATATCGGGGAAAAGTTGAACCGGCAGCTGGCTGGCAAGGAAAGCTCCAAGCAGAACAGCCATAACCACTGCGACCCCCGCAGCAGCGGGATTTTTTAAAGCGGCGCGTGTTAATGCCATTACTTCAGCCCCAGTTTTTTATTGGGACTGAAGGCTAGCGGAATATGAATTCCTTACAAGGCAGTTGCGACTAGTTGCCAGGAAAATTCGATCAGGCCATGAAGAGCCCGTTTATTCGCCGGAAAGAAAATAAAAATTCACAAAATGAAATCTATGCCTTAAGAGGCAGCGTTACAGTGGAAAACCCATCTGCTTTGCTGCCTCAACTGAGAGCCATAAAAAATTTATGGATCAGAGGAAGTGCTGGACTTTATTTTTATAGCTGCGGCTCATTTTTAAACACTCGCCGCTATCTAACACCAGATGGTATTCGCCATTAATATGGGCACGTATTTCCCTTACCCGACTTAAATTGACGATGGTTGAACGGTGTATGCGCTGGAAAAGTTTCGGGTCCAACTGCTGCTCCAGTTCTTTCATGGTGATACGCATCACATGGGTCTCACCCCGAGCGTGAACGCACATATAATCACCGGCAGCATCGATCCAGTCGATTTCACTGGAGGGCACCAAAGTTATTTTGCCCGCATCTTTCACTGCAATTTTGTCCGGATAGGCACTGCCGGCAAATTGCCCGCTAACCAGCTTCTGCTCCAGCACCTCAGGGGATTCCTTGGTCAAATCGGCAACAGCTTCAAGTAATTGCTCTCGTTGGTTAGCGATATCAGCGTTAGCTCTCTGTTCCCTGACTCGGGTAAGAGCCAACTCCAAGCGCTCTTCTTCGATGGGTTTTAATACGTAGTCCACCGCATTGATTTCAAAAGCCTCTACCGCATACTGGTCGTAGGCCGTGACAAAAACGACATGAGGTAGAGAGTCCACCGGAATCAACTGAACCAGTTGCAAACCGTTTACGCCAGGCATCTGGATATCCACAAATGCTACATCGGGCTTCAGCTCCAGTATTTTGTCTAACGCATCGCGACCATTGCCGCTCTCTGCAACCACCTCGATATTAGCCATCTGCTCCAGGCGCAGCCGCAAACCGCGACGAGCCAGGGGTTCATCATCGACAACGATCGCCCTCAGGGTCTCTACTCCACTCATCTCTTTATTCCTGTTCAAAGGGAATACGAATATTTACCGACAAGCCCCCCTCCGGGCGGTTGCGGAAACGCACTCTCTGGTCATCGCCATAAAGGGCCTTAAGGCGCTCACAGGTATTGCGAATACCCACTCCGTAGCCTTTGCCAATCAGGCGCAGCTCCTCTTCCGACATGCCGGGGCCGTTATCGCTGACCTCCAATAACAATTCGCCGGCGAAAACCCGTGACTTGATGCCAATCTCACCGCCCCACTCCAGCTGTGAAATCCCGTATTTGATCGCGTTTTCAACCAGCGGTTGCAGTAGCAGGCTCGGCACCAGAGCCTGGGGCGACTCCCCCTGTAAATCCAGGTTCACCCCTAAACGATCGGCGAAGCGTACCTTCTCAATGTCCAGATACAACATCAGCGCCTCAACTTCCTTCGCCAAGGTGACCTTCTGCATAGGGTCATTATCCAGAGAGTGGCGCAAGAATTGGGACAGGCGCGTCACCATATTGTTGGCCGTACGCCCGTCATTATCGAGGATCAAAGTAGAAATTGCGTTGAGCGTATTAAACAGGAAGTGCGGATTTAACTGGTAGCGCAGCATTTTCAATTGAGCCTGGTGCGCCATTGATTCCGCCCGCAGCGCCTTCTCCTGCTGGGCCTGAGAGGAGCGGTAATATTTGATGCCGTAATAGAGCGCCGCCCAGGTCATCAGGATCAGAAATGAATAGGTGAACCAGTAGATAGCCAGGAGTGCCGGGTGCTCATCACCGTCGTGACCATAAAGCCACAGGGAGCCGGCGAATTTAATTGCTGCCCAAATCACTGCCGCCATTACCACCAGCAGTAAAGAGCCTAGCAATCTCAGTGCCGGAGGCTTACTCCACAAGCGGTGAAAACCCAAGCGCATGCTCTCGCTGAGAACAACCCCCGCTGTAGTGGCAACTATGATGTAGCCAGAGTGAATCCAGTGATCATTCACCCAGAAAAAACTGCCTACAAAGGTCAACAGCGTATAGCCCCCCCAACCAGAGAGCTGCAGGGCCCAGTACTGTGAGCGACGACTGGCCAGCTTCTGTGAGAGCCACTGAAGTGTTTTGCTTCCCATAATCTCCCGCTTATTGGGTAAAAATCTATGCGCCGATTTGACACTAATCGGCAGCTTCATACTAAATGGCGTCGAAAGCCGGCGAAACACCAACCGGCGCAGCAAAGAGACAAACTGCCGCATGACCTACTGGTTATTTAAATCTGAGCCCGATGAATACAGCCTCCAGGACCTCGCTGCCGAATCCAGCGGTTGCGGTAGCTGGGATGGTATCCGCAATTATCAGGCACGCAATTTTTTGCGCGATAAGGTGAAGGAAGGAGATGGCGTGCTGTTTTATCACAGTGCCTGTAAGGTGCCGGCAGTTGTGGGCACCGCTGTAGTGGTTCGCTCTGCCTACCCCGATCCGGCCCAGTTCGACCCGGAAAGCAAGTACTTTGACCCCAAGGCCAGCGAGGATAAACCGCGCTGGTACTGCGTGGATATTCGCTGGCGAAGTGAGTTCCAACGGCCGGTGCCCCTCGCAGAAATCAAGGGCATCCCCCAATTGGCTGAGATGGTGCTGGTAAAACAGGGGCGCCTGTCTATCCAGCCAGTTTCCGGTGACGAATGGCAGCTACTCCAGCACTTGGGAAGCTCCACGCCGCGCTAAACGATACCTTTTGTCTGGGCGATATACAGGCTCAGCAACGATAGCAAGGTCAATAACGCTAACAAGCCGAGTAATAGTACCCAGGGGCGGAAAGGCTTGCGTTCGACACTGTTGATGCCGGACTGCAGGTATTTATCGACCTTGGCTTGGTCTTCATCGGAGAGTTTCTTTTCGGAGGGATCTAACATGGGCACTTTCGCTCGTTATTTTTGTGCCCTGAGTTTAGGAGAAAGCTTTCTACAGCTCCACAAAAAAGCCCCGCATAGCGGGGCTTTTTAACACTTTCGCAGGGAGCTGTTAGAACAGCTCTTCCTCCAAGTCCATCAAGCTAGCGCTACCTGCATTGACACTGCCGGCCAATGCCTGGGTGCGTGGCAACAGGCGAGCAAAGTAGAAGCGCGCTGTCTTTATCTGGCCGCTGTAGAAGCTATCCGCTTCCGCTTTCGGCAGCGCCGCAGACACAATTTTCGCCCACATAAAGGCGTAAGCGACGTAGCCGAACAGGTGCAGGTACTCTACAGAGGCAGCACCCGGTGCGTGGGGGTCTTGCTGAGTGGCGGCAACCATATTCTCAGTTGCTTCACGCAGGCGTTGCATCTCTGCGATAAGCGGCTGGATAAACTCTGCCATTTCCTCTCGATCAATCTGGGCATCGATAAAGCCCTGTACATCTGCAGCAAACAATTCGAATAGAGCACCGCCAGTGGCTACAGTCTTGCGGCCCACCAGATCCAGAGCCTGGATACCATTGGTTCCTTCATAGATCTGGGTAATACGCACATCGCGCACCAACTGCTCCTGGCCCCATTCGCGGATATAACCGTGGCCACCGAAGACCTGCTGACCGAGGATGGTGCAATCCAATCCCATATCGGTAGTAAAGGCCTTGGCTACCGGAGTCAGCAAGGCAACCATATTCTCCGCGTTCTTTTTCTCTTCGCCCTCACCGAACTTGGAAATATCCAGCCACTTGGCCACGTAAGTGGACAGGGCGCGGCCGCCGTTGACCAAGGCCTTTTGGGTGAGCAGCATGCGGCGCACATCCGGGTGCACAATGATGGGATCTGCGGCTTTCTCCGGCTGCTTGGCGCCCGCTGGAGAGCGGCTTTGGATACGGTCGCGAGCGTATTCAACAGCATTTTGATAGGAGCGATCTGAGGCGCCGAGGCCCTGGATTCCGACACCCAGGCGCTCGTAGTTCATCATGGTGAACATGGCTGCGAGTCCTTTGTTCTCCTCGCCGACCAGCCAGCCCTGGGCACCATCGAAGTTCATCGCACAGGTCGCGGAGGCCTTGATGCCCATTTTGTGCTCGATCGAGCCACAGTTCACATCATTGTGCTCGCCGATGCTGTTGTCTTCGTTCACCTTGTATTTGGGCACCAGGAACAGCGAGATGCCTCTCGGTCCCTTGGGTGCGTCTGGCAATTTTGCCAATACCAGGTGAATTATGTTTTCGGACAGATCCTGGTCACCGCCGGTGATAAAGATCTTGCTGCCGCTAATGCTAAAGCTGCCATCGCCACGGGGCTCGGCCTTGGTGCGGATAATACCCAGGTCTGTACCGGCGTGAGGCTCGGTAAGGCCCATGGCACCAGCCCAGGTTCCCTCATACATCTTGGGCAGGTATTTTTCTTTCAGCGCATCACTGGCGTGGGCATCAATTGCCAGGCAGGCGCCGTTAGTCAGAACCGGGTAGAGTGCAAAAGAGATATTTGAAGCATTGATCATCTCCTCAACCTGAGCGCCCAGCATTTTCGGCATACCCATGCCGCCGTATTCCGGGTTGCCCAGCAGTCCACCCCAGCCGCCTTCACAGAAGGTGGCATAGGCTTCTTTAAAGCCTTTCGGCGTGGTCACCACACCGTCATTCCACTGGCAGCCCTCTTCGTCGCCAGTGCGATTGATCGGATCCAGGGTGTTGGCAGCCAGCTTGGCCATCTCTTCGAGAATCGCATCTGCGGTCTCACGATCTACCGCTCCAGCCAACCCGGGCAATTCCGCCCAGAGTTTTTCCGCAGCAAATACCTCGTGAAGTAGGAAGTTCATCTCCCTTAGTGGCGCCTTATAGTCGGCCATGCTCCCGGTCCTCATTCAAGTGTTTCAAACGCTCGTTTGAATCTAGGGCCGAAGCGCCCTAATGTCAACAGTCTCGGGCTTTGAGGAACCTGACAAGCACTCAGTTCTAAAGAGTGGGAACAATCTGTTGAATGGATGCTGTACCGCTCACTAGAGCCGGCTGAAAAAACTGCTGCTAGTCTACATTGGCGCTCCTTCGCAGTAGAACGCTGACGAGTTCGGCTAACTTATCCTCAGCTAATAGTGGAATCTCATCACTGGGTACAAATGAATAGGGCTCATCTGCATATCGCGGGATGATTTGCACATGCATGTGATCTTCAGACTGGCCTGCGGACACTCCAGAATTGCAGAATGTATGAATACCATCTGGCTGAAATGCCTCTCGCAGAATATCAACACCCGTTAGGATCAAATTGCTGACATCTGATAAAACTACCGAGTCACAAGCGGTAAAATGATTCGTGTGCAAAGAAGGGATTACTAACAATGCGCCTTTACTGCGCTGCCTCGGATTTACCGCCAGGCAAGCGTGCTTCAACTCCTTTACCAGCGGAACACTCGAATGCATCAGTGTACATAGCGGGCACGGCCTTCGAACTCGAAACGTATAAGGCACAGCAAACTCAATACAAGTTATGATCGTTTTATAATAGGGGCTATTTCGAGCAATTGAGAGCACCGCGTAGACGTGCAGCTTCCTTCGCCCTCTCCGGCGAACTCCATTGCGGACACGAAAAAATATCCGTATAGCGATATTTTCTACCCGCTTTCCTGTCACTCCTGGGGACAATCTCCCAAACTAAGTGAAGATAGGATCGCCCCGTAATTCCCCCCCAATCACACCAGACATTGGTACCATCCGGATCATAGAGGTTTTCTACTGCAAAAGTAGACTCCCTGACACACTTAAATAGATCGCGGAACTCACTCTGATTGAATGTGGAAAAATCCGTATGATAGACGTGAGGCACCACCACCACATTCCCCCTAATTCTCGGCCGTATCGGTATTAGTGCGGTCGCAACATCATTTTGGCAGACAATAAATTGCGACCTCTCCCCCGGGGTACTCAAGCAATAACCGCATGGGCATCCCTGTTTTGATAAAAGTAAGTTAGACAATTGTGATACGGGCCTCACTACCTTTCATTACACAAACATTAGCCAAAACACCGATTGGCAAAGTCAACATGGGATCTGTGTGCCCAAAGCTTAGATTCGCCACTATTGGAAAGTCGAAATCCGCACAAGCCTCAAGAACCGTATCTTTTAGCGTGACGCCGGCTATATCAGTGCAATATGGCGAGCGTCCAATAAGCATACCTCTAACGTGAGAGAGTATCCCTGATTGACGCAAATGGGTAAGGGCACGACGAACCCTCTCTAGTCGCGCTTCTTCAGCATGGGCCTCCCAGAAAAAAATAATATCTGAGGGGATATTAAGATATGGCGTACCCACAAGCATATTTAGCGTCTCTATATTCCCTCCAAACAATATCCCCTCACCCAGCCCTTCTCGATAAACTATTCGGTGACTGTCTTTTTCCATCAAACGACGACGTTGCGGACTTTCACCCCAGTCCGTAAATTCACGAGTCCATGCAGCAGGATCTCTTAGCTCTGTCAAGGTCTCATTATTACCGATGGCAGAAAAAAGGTTCTCGTCCGTAAAAGCAAAAGGCTGTGGGTATTCGCCAAACTGAGGTAACAGTGTGGGACCAAAATAAGTAGTCCATCCACTCAAACTATAAATACCTAAAATCAAGGCTGTCGCATCGCTGTTGCCAATTAACACTTTCGGGTGTCGGCAAACAATATCTCGATTCAAGTGTTCTAATATTTCAGCTGAGTTAAATCCTCCAATTGAGCACATGATTCCCGCAATCGAGTGATCGAGTAATAAACTCTCAAGCGCCTGAGCCCGCTCCAATGCAGTCCCTGCCGTAAACCCTCTTGAAAAGCACACCTGCTCCGGCAGTACAACCTTTGTATTCAAGGTTCGCTCCAAGGCTTTGACGCTCCGAATTAATCGGTCAGGATATTTACTTGCTACATTTGAAGAGGGTGAATATATTGCTATCGCCTTTCCCGGTATTAACTTAGGATAAAACCTGTTATTCATATTGATAGCGTGAACTTTTCATTTCGAACATTGTTTCTCTGGGCTTATGCCCAGAGCGCCCAAAGTTTACCGACATTGCATCATTATTCAGGCCAGTCAATGGTTAGCCCCTGCCGTCGTAACACATCAATAAGCTGATTATATTTTTGCTCCTCTAGTAACAAATCAGACTTTCCTATTTCATTAACCGCCCGCAGGAAAATTTGATGAAGGCTAGCTTGACTCAAATAAAGATCCTCAGGCTTCAAAGTACGAGGGTGAGTGTTATGAAGTTGTTCTACCCAGTCGGTCGGCAATCGCTGCTCTAATCGCCGATCCCCCTGTAATTTAACACCTGTAGCCTGTTGAATAAGTGGGATAATGGCATGTTTACGTGTAAAGGCGAGAGAGTCACAAGCAGCCAAACTCTCACCTCTTTTAATTTTTGCAAATGTATACCAAAGCCATCCACAATAACGAGGAATAATCTCCTGCACTGACATTGGTTTCGTATCAGGCATGGTGTTTTGGTTGATAGGAATATCTTTACGCAAGACGATGAATGGTTCTTGGATACAGCAGGGAGGATCTGCACAATACAAAAAACTTATATCTAACTTTACAATCCAGTCATCTTGTCGAGTATAGAAAACAAGTAAATTTGGGATTCCCGCATGCACAGCAGAGAATGTCACGCAAATATTAAAATACTGGGTGAACATCTGCTCAAATTCAGCTCTGGCCCTATTGAGTGGATTAGTTGACTCATAGACTGCCGTGATATCCAAATCACTAAAAGCATCGGCTTCACCAGATGCGATGCTTCCACCTATAGTTATAGTCACTGGTGCATTTTGTTGATTTGCCCATGAATTGATAAATGAAAGTATGGGGTGTAAGTGCTGAGGTACTCTATCTTCAGCTAATCCCAGTGAGTTAATTCTTACCTGATTAGAAGTACTGTAACTTGAAGGGTCCCTATCGAAAGAACTCATGGTGACAATTCAAATCCATTTCTACGAGGTAATATCTGGAGATCCCGAATATCATCGTGTTGGAGCACCCACATCAAAAATCGTTCAACACCCATGCCAAATCCAGCCGTTCTCAATGGGTAAACCCGCTTCATATTCGTATACCACTTATAGGATTCTGGATTTACCCCATGTACCTTCATAGCTGTGAGAACGGCCAGATCGTCAACATGTCTCTCACCACAACCAACCACTTCGCCACATCCAAATAAGAGATCACTATTTAATGCGCTATAGCCGTTTTTATCCATGGCTTGATAAAAAGGAACAATTCCATGGTCCCACTTGGTAACCCAAACAAAGGGGCCAATAGTTCTGATAAGCTCTCGCTCTCCCGCTCTAGTAAGATTTCGCCCGTAATCCGTTTTATCGATAAACTCCGGTTTGTCCTGAAGAAGCTTGGCGGCTTCATCAAAAGTAACAGAATTAAAAGTTAAATCTCCGTTTGCCACTGACTCTAAGTGACTTAAGCTGCCGATTGCTCGTGTAATTGACTCAGCTTGCTCCCTAAGTATCGCTTCGCAAAGCACACGGATATATCCTTCAGCCAAAGACATAGCCTCATCCAAGTCGCCACTAATTTCTACCTCGCTGTGCATAAACTGACAGAGATGTGTAGCGTCCCAGTCCTCCCCACGAAATGACGGCATTAGATAATAAGCGCCCCGAGGCTTCATTCGACAACACAACTCAAGCTGAAACTGCATGGAGTCGGCTAGATATGTTTCCTGACCATTTAATTGAATACTCACAGGAATTGAGTCACTTCCCAGCCCAACTGGGCTCGAAATACTACCAGTCGTAACAGGTAAGTGAACGGTTCCAATTCCCTGGCCTCGCCAGAACATTGCTGTCTCTCGAGTAAGTATGTCTTGCAAATCTACCAGCAAGTTAAACCAAGAATTATTTGCTAGTTTCAAGTATCTGCTGGGATCTTCAAGAATCGGTGGTTGCCAGCCATTTGTATGCTCATTCGTAGTCAATTTCCCAACCCCAATCAAAGAGATATCCCCATAAGAATATATCCATCTACTTTTTACTGCTGGACGATACAAATTTTTGGTGCGCGTTTTGTTTCCCTAATTAATAAATCAATAACGCAAATTCAGTAACTGCAATAACCGAGTTAGGAAATAATGAAAAATTAGAGAAAATCACGCCAGCTTTATCCGAATAACTACATAGACTATAAATTAAACATTGTCATGAATATTCTTACAAAAAACTTCTCAATTAACGATGAAAAATCAAACCTGTATCCTTTTGGTTGATCTCGAATGTACTTGTGATAAAGAGCCGCCCCTCCCTCCAGAAGAAGCCGAAATCATAGAGTTGGGTGCGATATTGGGAAGTTTGACACAAAAAGCTTTTGTTCAATTAGATGAAAGGCAGCTTTACGTAAAACCCTTTCTTCACAGGAAATTGACACTATTTTGTACCGAATTAACGGGTATTACTCAGGAGCAGGTTGATAAGGCCTCGTTGTTACCCGGGGTACTGGATAAATTCAAAGATTGGCTTTCCGACTATGAATTAGCCGCATGGGGCAGCTGGGGAAATTTTGATGCATGGCAATTGCACATGGAAACAGGCAGAAAGGAAATAGCAAACCCCTTACAGTACCTGCCTCACATTAATGTGAAGCAAATATTCGCTGACAATAAAGGACACCGCGTCAACCTAGCCAAGGCTATTAAACTATCGGGGCTTAAATTTAAAGGGCGACTGCATTCCGGTATCGATGACACACGAAATATCGCCCAACTTCTGGAAAATGATATCGCCCTACGAACTAGCTTTTTAAATCAGATATAATCAGGCCTAGTAATATCACCTTCTAAGGACAGCATTTTGCGCCTTCTCCTTACCCTACCGCCCCATCAGTGATCGGCTTGGGCAATTAACCTATCGATATCCAGGTACTGGGCAGCATTGCGATAGTTCGCGGCGCTATCGAATGGAAGAGAGCCTAGAAGAGGAGCCGGCAGTAGAGCCTTAAGGGTATGCAGATTCTCCTCTGCGCGAGCCATACCCTCACCACGTACAAAGTTGGCTACCCAACCCACTAACGGAAGCCCATCACAGCGGATTGCCTCTACTGTGAGTAATGCATGGTTGATACAGCCAAGTTGCATGCCCACCACGAGTATGACCGGTAGGTTTAGTTCCCGGGGCAACTGGGACAGAAAACTCCTAGGGCCCAGAGGTGTGCGCCAGCCACCAGCACCTTCGATCAAAACCAGGTCGGCCCCTGCAGACATCACTCCCCGGCAGACGCCAGCCATCCGCGCAACATTTAACTGCTTACCCACCTCTGCGGCCGCTATATGCGGAGCAATAGCGGGCTCCAGGGCAAAAGGGTTTACTTGCTGGTAGGGCAGCTTCAGAGTCATCGCTTCCTGGAGCAAAAGGGCATCTTCATTGCGCAGGCCATCATCCGTGTGCTCACATCCAGACGCCACAGGCTTCACTGCCGCCGTTTGCAAGCCTGCCTCCGCCGCTGCCGATAACAGTGCGGCGCTCACATATGTCTTGCCGACCTCGGTGTCAGTACCGGCGATAAAATAGGTTTTTGCCAAGGCCTAACCCCCTCCTCCAATAAAAGTTAACTTTTTTCATGACGTGACTTTTCACGCCACTTAGATGGTGATAAATTAACCGGGTAGCGCAAATTTTGAACAAATCAAGCCGTACATCGATAAGAAGGCACGGGGTTGCGCTCACACAATAACCCCCTTTTAAAGGGGACAGACAGCAGGGATGCGGTGTCATTGCGAAATAACCGACAACTACCCGAACTGCTTAAAGACCATGCGATACTTGACCTTTGCCCTGCTCCTACTGGTGCCAATCTTTGCTTCAGCGAAAGTTGATCCCGTTGACCACGTCGTAGTTTATAAGTCCAAGAAACTCATGCAGCTGATACGGGACGGCCGTGTCGTGAAAAGCTATACCGTGTCTTTTGGCGATAACCCCAGGGGACACAAGGTTCGCCAGGGGGACGAACGCACCCCTGAAGGCCGCTACACACTGGACTGGAAGAATCCCAACAGCCGCTTTTACCGTTCAATCCACGTGTCCTATCCCAACAAGCAGGACCGTGCACGGGCAGCCAAAATGGGGGTCAGTCCCGGCGGTGACATTATGATCCACGGTATCAAGCCCCAGTGGTCCTACATGGAAAGACATCTGCGTCGCACCAACTGGACTGATGGTTGTATCGCCGTGGCCTCCAATCGCGAAATGGACGAAATCTGGGCTCTGGTGAAGACGCCAATCCCTATCGACATCTACCCCTGATCTCTTCAATCTTGCACCCGGCTCCCTGCGTTGCGATAGGCGCAGGTCAGCCGGATTTTTTTGCCCTGCAAGCGGTGAGATTCATATAGATCACCTCGTAAGTTACCGGCAATCCACGCTCTTCCCGCTTATTTTCATAGGCCACGGACAAGCGCTGCAGTTTGCGGCGACCGGTCATACCTTTATCCGCCGCCCGGTTAATATTGTGTGCACCCACTCCCTTAAGCTCCCGCATCAACCGTCGCAGGCTATCAAAGTGCAGTAGGCGCAATTCATCCGTAACCAATCCGCTGAGACCACTGTGCAGTGCCGCTTCACGCCATTGCTCGGCGGGCAGGAACTGATTGACATGTACACCCCCATCCACTTGGGCCCAACTCTGTTTCAATTCCACCAGGGTTTTAGGGCCAAGGGTGGCAACCAGGCACCGCCCTTCAGGGGTCAGTATTCGCTGCAACTCAGCAAACAATTGCGGCAGACGGTAGCACCATTGCAGCGCCATACTTGAAAACACCAAATCAATACTACCCGCCGCCAGGGGTAACTGTTCGGCATCGGCCGCAATGTAACCATCAGCTTCGGGTCTTTGCGTCCGGGCAAATTTCAGCATCCCCTCCGCCAGATCCAGGGCAATAATTTGCGCCTTAGGAAAATGCCGCCGTAACAGTTCAGTACCGAATCCGGTGCCACTGCCCAAATCGAGGATCGTACGGGGTGCCCAGCTGTCATCGGCTTGGGCCAACAGTTGCCGGCAGACTGCCCGCTGCAGATGGGCGCAATCATCATAGCCCTGTGCTGCCCGGGTAAAAGAGCGAGCTACCGCAGCCTTATCAAACGGCTCAGCCGGGGGATTCCCAATAGACTCGAGAAGCTCGAATAGATATTCAGCGACGATGTCAGCCTTGGTGCAATGGGGTAAATGGCCCGTCTCGGGTATGACTTTGACGGTGCCCCCACACGCCTCAATGGACCGAGCAGCTTCAATGGGAACCAGGGCATCCCTGCTGCCAAACAGATGCTGTGCCGGCACGGACAGATTTTCCAGGTATTGGCGGTTATCCAACTCTGCCAGACAGCACAATGCTTCCCGCCAGGCATCACTATTTATTTGAGGTTTTTGTGCCTTGAGGTCTTTAAGCAAAGAGCGCATGGCGCTATCACCCCGTGCCTGCAGCGAGCAAAATCGCTCCCAGGTACTCTCCGGAGATGATGTAAAAGCATCGAAAAATGCCTCGAAAGTGCTCTCGGCCATGCCCGGCCAGCCATCTCGTTCCACAAAGCAGGCATTGGCAGCTATGGTCACTAGACCCAACACTTTGTCCTGCTCCACCATAGAAGCCAAGCGAACAGCCAACATGCCGCCGAGGGAGTGGCCAACCAGAATGCAGCGAGGGGGAAGCTGCAGGTAAAGCTTCTGCAGCAAAGCTTCTAGCGGGGGCCAATCTTCAGCACCCTGTGTCGCAAAGCCAGGTAACTCAATACAGTGGAGCTGGACTTCTGTACGGCTCTCGAGGGTTTTTACAAGCGACTGCCAAAGGAGTGCATTCCCGCCCCACCCGTGCAGGAAAACCAAGTGTTCAACCTGTGTCACTTATCCAGTACCCCTGCGCCCTGCAAAATCTGCTGCAGCGCGCCTAGTAGCTCGTCGATATCCTCGGCCCGGTGAGCCGCGCTCAGGGTAATGCGCAAGCGTGCAGTGCCCAGCGGCACTGTAGGCGGGCGAATGGCACCCACCAGGAATCCGCGCTCCTGCAATTCTCTGGCAACCGCCATCACGGTGTTTCCACAGCCCAACACCAGCGGCTGTATCGCACTGGCCGACGCCTGTAGAGGTAAGCCGAGCTGTAGTGCCCTGCGGCGGAAATAAGCGATATTTACCCGCAAGCGCCCTTGTAACTGAGGCTCATCGCGAATCAATTCGATAGCAGCCAAGGCACCGGCAGCCACTGCTGGCGTCATTCCGGTGGTATAGATATAGGGCCGCGCAAACTGGGTGAGGAAATCTATCAGTGCCCAGGAGCCCGCAATAAAGGCACCGGCATTGCCAACCGCTTTACCCAAGGTACCCATCACAACCGGGGCTTGTTCCTGGGTCAGCCCCGCCAGGGCACAGCTGCCCGCCAGTGGGTATGCTTCACTACCCATTACGCCAAAGCCGTGGGCCTCATCAACCATTAACCAGGCGTTGTATTGCTTACACAGAGTGGCAATCTCAGCCAGAGGGGCCAAATCACCATCCATGCTGTAAACACCATCTACCGCTACCAAGGTATTGCCACCCCGGCTAGTAGCGCGCTGCAATTGGCGTTCAAGGCCAGCGAGATCGTTATGGGCAAAGCGCAGACTGTTGGCGCCACTCAAGCGGGCACCGTCAATCAGTGAGGCGTGATTAAGCCTGTCCGAAACAATATTGTCGGCCCGCCCCAACAGGGCACAAATAGTGCCGATATTCGCCATGTAGCCACTCGAGAATATCAGCGCCGCTTCTCGCCCACTTACTTCGGCGATGCACTGCTGCAAGCGGTGATGAATATCCAGGTGACCATTAACCAAGTGAGAGGCTGTGGCACCTGCACCACACTCTGCTCCCGTCTTCTGTGCTGCGATGACTTCCTCGCGGCTGGCAAGCCCCAAGTAGTCGTTACTGCTAAATACCAGTAGCTCCCGCCCATCGACCCGGGCTCGCGGCCCGGGTGCACGATCGAGGGTTTTTAGTTCCCGGTACAGATTCTGCTGGCGGCGCTCGGCGAGGCGCTGTTGCAGGACTTCATTCAGGGTCATTTGGCCGCGTCGTAGAAGAAAGCATCATTTTGCTGTTCGGTGATCTGCGCGTTCAATTCTGCTTCCACCTCAGCCTCATCGGCGTACTGCTGATACTCTTCTGGCTTAATACCCAGGCGACTGAACAACTGCATATCTTCGTTAGCTTCCGGATTCGCAGTCGTCAGCAGTTTTTCACCGTAGAAAATAGAGTTGGCGCCGGCAAGAAAAGCCATTGCCTGCATCTCATCGCTCATCTGCTCGCGACCGGCGGACAGGCGCACATGGGATTTCGGCATCATGATACGGGCCACAGCAATGCAGCGAATAAATTCGAAGGGATCCAGGTCCTTTTGTTCTTCCAGCGGGGTACCTGCGACTTTTACCAGCATATTGATGGGCACTGATTCGGGGTGCTCCGGCAGGTTCGCCAATTGCATCAATAACCCGGCGCGATCTTTATCGCCTTCACCCATTCCCACAATGCCACCAGCACAGACCTTCATTCCCGCTGAGCGCACACGCCCCAAGGTTTCCAGGCGATCCTGGTAGGTGCGAGTGGTAATAATCTCACCGTAATATTCCGGCGAAGTATCCAAATTGTGGTTGTAGTAATCGAGGCCTGCATCCGCCAACTCCTGGGCCTGATCATCATTTAGCATGCCCAGGGTCATACAGGTTTCCATACCCAACGCCTTTACTTCTCGTACCATCTGGGTCACGTAAGGCATATCTTTTTTCTTGGGAGAGCGCCAGGCGGCCCCCATGCAGAAGCGGGTAGCACCACCGGCCTTAGCCGCCCTTGCCTCCTGCAATACCTTTTCAACCTTCATCAGTTTTTCCCGCTCCAGCCCGGTGTCATAGCGGGCACTTTGGGGACAGTAGGCACAATCCTCAGGGCAAGCACCGGTCTTGATAGAGCAAAGGGTACTGACCTGTACCCGATTGGCATCAAAATAAGCTCTGTGCACTTGCTGCGCGGTAAACATCAAGTCGCTAAACGGCATGGCGAAGAGGTCCAGTACCTGCTGGCGGGTCCAGTCGTGGCGGATCTCTGCGGCGGGCATTTGCTGGGCGGCAGTCACAGGGCGTACTCTCTCTGTTGCTTATTAAAATCGGATACTCACAGCCTGTTAGCAGGCCCTAGCGGCATCGATCAGCGAGCTCTAATTCAGCGTCTGCCGTTCAATCCACCAGACTGGCCAGTTTAGCCACGGCCAAACCGCTGTCAACTCGGAAAAGACGACATGGTTTACAAGCTTTTCAGTAGAAAACTTGCCCAAAGTCTGGCCCGCTGCCTGCTGTGCGGCGGAGCATCAGGAGAGGTTGGAATCTGTTCTGCCTGCACTCAGGAGCTACCGGCGCTAGGCCGCGGCTGCCGCTACTGCGCCCTACCCTTGGCGGCGGCAAAAGATAATATTTGCGCGGCCTGTTTACAGAGGCCACCCGCCTTAAAGAAGATCAGTGCTGCCTGGCAATACGCTTACCCAATCAACCACTTAATCCAACATTTCAAATACCACCGGGACCTGGCCGCCGGACACAGCCTTATACAGCTAGCTGCCCGCCAATTGGGGCCTCCAGAGGATATGCCTGACATACTTACCCCGGTTCCTCTGCACTGGCGTCGCTATTGGCAACGCGGTTACAACCAGGCTCAACTTATTGCCAGTGGGCTGGGGCAATACTGGTGCCTGCCAGTAGATCTGCAACTACTGCGCAAAACAACATCCACCAAAACCCAGTCTCAACTCAGCCGCAACCAACGGCTGAAAAACCTGTCTGACAGCTTTACCGTGCGCGGAGAAATATCGGGTGCCCATATCGGCCTGGTAGACGATGTTGTGACCACGGGAGCGACCCTCGAAGTCATCACTCGCCAGCTACTCACAGCCGGGGCAAAACAGGTCAGCGCCTTCGTTTTGGCCAGAACGCCATGACTGTTCGGCGCGACTACAAATAGACCCATAGTCACCCCAACGTCACAATAGCTTACCTTGCCGTTCTGGCGCCTCAGTCCCTCACCTGCCAGCACTGCTAAGGTTCTAACAGCGACTAAATTGCCCGCATTTCTGTTGTCGCGGGCCAGGAATTCAGCGATGAGTGAATACAAGTTGCCACGGGGCATTGTCATCAGCGGCACAGGCCTGTGGACCCCACCGGAATCTATTAGCAATGAAGAGTTGGTAGATGCCTATAACACCCATGCCGAGCAGTACAATCTTGAGCATGCTCAAGAGATTGAGGCCGGTGAGCGCGCAGCAAAACCTTTCTCTTCTGCAGAATTTATCGAGAAGGCCTCAGGCATCAAGAGCCGCTATGTGGTGACCCGCGATGGCATTCTTGATCCGAAGCGTATGCGCCCCCTTATTCCCGAGCGCGCAGATGACGAGCTGAGTGTACAAGCCGAAATGGGTTTAAAGGCCGCCAGACTAGCTCTGGAGAAAGCCGGCAAGCAGGCGTCTGACATTGATTTGGTCATTGTCGGTGCCTCCTATATGCAGCGCGCCTACCCCGCTATTGCTATTGAAATCCAAGGTGCACTGGGTATCGATGGTTTTGCCTTTGATATGGAAGTGGCTTGCTCCTCAGCCACCTTCTCACTTCAGCGTGCGGTGGATGCGATCTGCTCAGGCTCAGCCAAAACTGTACTGGTCATCAATGCCGAGCTGGCCTCACCACAAGTGGATTACACCGACCGAGACAGCCACTTTATCTTTGGCGATGTAGCCGTAGCCAGCATTATCGAGCGCAGAGAAACCTGTACTGTCGAAAGCGCCTGGGAAATTCTCGGCACCAAAGCGAAAACCGTTTTCTCCAACAATATCCGTTCGAACTTTGGCTACACCGCTCGCGCCGCCGATGTGGACCCATTTGGTCCCGGTAAGTTGTTCCGCCAGAATGGCCGAAAGGTATTTAAAGAAGTTTGCCCCATGGCGGCGTCTCATATTGAAGCCCACCTGCAAGAGACGGACACCGATCCTCACAGCGTGCGCCGCTACTGGCTCCATCAGGCCAATATCAATATGAACAACCTGATCGCCAAGAAGCTAATGGGTGACAATGCAAGCGTTGAGCGCGCGCCCATCGTTCTGGACCGCTACGCCAACACGGCAAGTGCCGGCTCAGTTATCGCGTTTAATTTACACAGCGATGACTTGCAGGTCGGTGACCGGGGAATTATCTGTTCCTTTGGCGCGGGCTATTCCATTGGCAGCTTGGTATTGGAAAAAATCTCCATTTAATTTTGAAATATTTTCGGAGTTCGGGAATAAATACTGAACTCCGAAACAACTACTAAAAAGACCGGTGGTTCTCACTCCCACTGACATCAGGATTTTATTAACCGGCGACCTGGCCTTCACAAATATCTATTAAAACTATGCGCGATCCAGCCGCAGCGCATAGCAACCATAAGCAGCGAAGCGCAGCAGAGCGAAATCAATCTCATCCTGCATAAAATATTCACTCACTTCTGTTTTTATTTGTTCAGGGCCCACCAATTTCGCAGACACGATGTGCTCTTCAGCGCTATAGGCGCGAAGCACTAGTGGCACACCACTCTTGAAATAATCTTCCGCATTATTATTTAGCGGGGGGAAGCTGTCCTGTGCTCTGAAGTCTTGTTCCGGCTGCGGCTGCGCCAGTACAAATACAGGCCCGTATTCCCGGTAAGGACCGGCAAAAGAGAAAGGGCAGTAGCTCGCCAGGAAGATTTTCTCCCCCGGCCGTGCGCGCCGTCGCACATCACGACATGGCTCACCGCCCTGGGCGCTCAGCTGCCGCACCGGCTGCCCTAGATCATCTAGACCTGCTTGACGAACCTTTTCTAAAAAATCTTCGCGGATAGGTGTTACGGTAAAAGTCATGGCTAAGGTCACCCCACTTGCTAAAAGAGCGAGGTTACTGAACACCAAACGGCATCGCTGGCCAGATTCGGGCACGTCATTCCAAGCGAGTAGCGGTTATTTTTTTACGGACTCTTCAAGCTCACTCAGCAGGCCTTCTGCCCAACTGATCCAGGTCTTTTCCGCCTCAATACCCAAAAGCAGGGTTTGATGTGCCAACCAGTAACGCTCCTGGAGTGCTGTATCACTCTTTAATACCCGCTCATTTTGCTCCTGGTAACTTTCCAGGGAGCTGCGATGTTGGCGCAGTTGGGCCTCCAGAGCACCTCGCATTTCATCCTTGCTCAGGTTGTGACCGGCGAACATACGCACCAGGAAAGGCTCGCGAATCTTCTGCGGCGCACTGGGCTGAGTGACCCAATCACGCAGCTCGGCGCGGCCTAGATCCGTGAGGCTATAGACCTTCTTGTCCGGCTTGCCTTCTTGGGCTTGCTCCTCACAGTCCAGCAGGCCCTCCTCATGTAACTTGTGCAGCTCACGATACATTTGCTGATGGCTGGCACTCCAGAAGTGGGAGACGCTGCGCTCAAAGCGCCGCTTAAGGTCATAACCACTGCCGGGCTCAATATCCAGCAAGGTGAGAACGGCAAAGCGCAGGGACATGAAAACTCCAACTCATCTTATGCAAAGAGTTGCATATTAACCGGTGCCAGCCATTCGTGACCAGCTGCCAGATTTCCACAACAAGATAATTAGATTAAGAAATCATTAAAAAATAGGACAAATGTATCGGTAGAAACTATCAGTCGAGATGTAAGGCTAGCTTTTATGCAAATTGGAGATATAATCGCCGGCCTGTCGCCAAAGTCGTTTAGGCGGCCACTGTCTACGAGGTTGTTTGCCCAATGTCCGCGCCCGCACTATCCCCATCCAGTCCAGATGCCCCAGATGAAAAGGCTTCTGGTGCGCGCCGCTGGGACTTTATGCTGGACATCTTCGCCATGAATAGCTTCTCTTGGGCTGTAGCGATCCCCATCGAGCTGGTTCTGGCGGGTATGAGTTGGAGCGAACACCTGAAAGTTCGCCTGATGGCCCTGGTATTCAATACCCTTATCGCCCGTCCATTCAGTATGTATCGCAACTGGATTGTGAACCGTTTTGGGGGCGGCGGCTTTATCAATGCCTATCTGGTAGACACCTTTGTATTCCTCAGCTTCCAGTTCCCGCTATATATGGCCAATATGCGCCTCGGTGGGGCCAGCTGGGACGAAATTGCCACCGCCAGTATTACTTTTATGCTCATCGCGGGAGCTCTTGGCCGCCCCTACGGAATTTATCTCGACTGGGTGCGCCGAGTGTGGATTAATACGCTTGTCCCCCTGTGGAGCAAACGCGCTGCCTGAGGGGTCACCGATACTCGATTAGGCATTACGAGAGAGGAACATGACTGTGTTGACCGATAACGCCATTGAAAACAGTTCCATGACCGTTGGTGTGGTCGCCGGCACCCCCACAGATACCCGCTTCGGATTGGACTTCCTCGCCGCGCGCCAACTTCGTGGCGTGGGCCTGTCCCTATCTTCCTCTCCCCAGGCCCAGACTCAATTGCAGGCGCTGGAGCGCGACGCCCTTACCCAACAATTGATCGAAGCCATTGAGCAGCTGTACCAAGCCGGTGCAGAAGCGGCCATGATCTATTGCAACTCACTTTCCGGCGCTGTGGATATGGCGGCGGTAAAAGCTGCCTCCCCCATTGAGGTGGTATCCCCTCTCGAAGTCTACGCTGAGCTTACCCAGCGCTATCGCAACTTTGGACTGTTGGCCGCCAACTGCCAGAGCTGCGCCAATATCGAGCGGGAAATACTCGAGCGCAATACAACCGCCAAAGTCATCGGTATTGGCAACTTGCAAATTGTGGAAGATATCGAGGACGGCCTCGCCGCAGAAATGATTGTTCGCCAACATGCCCTTGATGACTTGGTCGCGGCATTGGTGAAAAGCGGCGTACAGATCCTGATTTTGGGGTGCACCCATTTCGATTATTTTTATCGGGAACTGCTCGCACACTGCGATGGTATTCGCCTTTTCCTTCCCTCAGAGCGTATGTTGCAATTGCTGCAAGAGCGCATTCCCCAAGCCGCCTGAATACTATTTCCTCACGACAGCTCCGGCGTAATTTGTTCAGGAGCTGTCGCTAATCTACCCATATAATCTAGTAAATTGCTGCTAGATCCCTCTATGTAATCAGATGCAATCTGCTGATTAACTTCACGCCCAACAACCCGGCCGCTCAACCTCAAGGCAGAACAGACGGGGCCAGCCGGCAACTCTTCTATCGGCAAGTTAACTGAAGCGCCTCTGCTCCCCTCACAGCAGAAGCAAAATTTTTCTTGTACCAAAAGCGGGCTTATTGCAGTATCAAAAATCTCCGGTGTGCCTGGGTATTCATTACAACAAGTCGTATAAACCCTTTTTGGACTGCAGGATTTAGTCCAATTCAAATAACGTTGGTTACAAGGATGATAGAAACCACTTTGTCTGGGGGGATTCCCTCTCGTCACGTATTCTTACGTGCCATATGCCTCGGCCTATTGGTCTCGGGTTCGGTATTTTTATCGAGTACTGCACAGGCCGATGTTATTACCACACTAAAAAGTCAGGTCCCGCTCTTTTGGATGGGAATACCTGCTGTGCTTCTACTGCTAATTTGTGCGTTTGCAATAAATAGGCAAGTTAAATTACGCCAATTAACTCTCGATACCAATGCTCGGCTTAAAAATTTGAGCAAGGAAAATAGCAATCTTTTCCAACAGGTACACAGTCGTAACAGCGAATTTATCGCACTGGAAAAACAACTTGCCGACGCTCTCAGTGAGCTGGAACAATTGCGCCAGGAGAAATCTGATCTCCTCACCATAACCCGGCACCACTTACAGCATCCCCTGGATACACTTCTCGGCACTTTGAATTTATTGGCTCGCAGCGAAGACAACAATACGCGCGCCCTGGTAGAAATCGGGAAAAGACAATTAAACAGCGCCCTTAAATCCCTGGAGAACTTACATCAGTGCGGTAATGTTGAAACAGTAGAATTAAAACTCCCCACTGAAAGCCATCGTGCACCCGGCAAACAGCTCTCTGTATTACTCGTTGAAAACAGTAAGCATGACTCCCTTCAGCCCACCCTTGAGACCATGGGCCATAACGTGCAACGGGAGTGCAATGGGATCGATGGGAGCAGCGCGGCACTGCAAAAAAATTTCGATCTTATTTTGGCAGATACCCATCTTCCGTTGATGGATGGTGTTGAAGCAGTGCGGGAAATCCGCAGGGAGAGAGGTGCAGAACTACCTATTTTTGCCCTTTTACAAAATGCCAGCTCTGGCGATAAGGAGCGCTACCAGGCCAGAGGCTTTACCGGGGTATTGACCCACCCGATCGGCGACCGACAGCTGATGCAATTATTGAGTTGGGCTGTTCGCCGAAGCCAGGGCATTGCAGGCCCCCAGGGAGCAAAGCCCACTCGACTCCTTAATACCAATACCCTATTTCGCCTGCGGGATACATTGGACCACCATACGTTTGCCGAATTACTCAGCGAGCGCACCGCCACCCTGCCAAAACAAATAACGTCATTAACCAGCGCTATTACTGGACGCCACTGGCTTGATGCAGAACAGCAGGCACAAAGACTGGCTCGCTCAGCTATTGAGGTCGGCCTCGAAACAATAGCTTCTCGCTTGCGCACCCTGGCCGCAAACCTCTCTATCGATAGTGAAAGAGAACATTGTCGCCAACAGCGCACAGAGCTGTTACAGCTTATGCGCGAATCTGTGCGCCAGCTAAAGGCCTGGCGCGAGCGCAATGTTCACACTGAGTGGGCATTAAAATAGACTACCCTACTGTGCTCCGATTTCGAGCCACAGTACTCTTACTGGGAAATAATGGGGCGGAAAAGGCGTCTGCAATCCACCGCGCAAATAACACATCCCAGCGCAGCTAAGTTGAAATGCACTATTTGCACCACACTATATTGGAGTGAATAGTAGAGAGAACAAGTTATGTCAGAGCAGTATCCCGAACGCAGTCAGGAAGCCCAAGAACAAAGCGGGCGCGACCTGGCCATCATGGTTTACCTGATCCAGGCGATCAGCTTATTTACCGCAGTACCATTTTTTATCGGGGTATTAATCAACTACTTTAAGCGCAGCGATATTCGCGGCACCCTGGCCGAGTCCCATTTCCGCTGGCAGATTCGCACCTTCTGGTTTTGGCTGCTGTGGACCATTGTTGGCTCCCTAACCATTTGGGTACTGGGGCTGGGCTACCTGATTCTGGCAATTAACTGGGTATGGGTAATCTATCGGGTTATTCGCGGCTGGCTGACACTGGTCGACCGGCGCCCAGCTTATTAATGGCAAATATTTCATTTTATGGGCCCAGTATCTTGGGCCCATTTACTTCTCAGTAAGAAATGAACCCAAGGTTTCCTTACTGAAATTAGCGACTTTCACACCTCGAAAAAGACAAAAGCAGATTGACTAGCCATAAGGCTGTATCGACCTTTCCTCATTTTCTTTCTCAAGCCCTTATTCGCCAAAAGTTGCAGCTGCAACATTGCATGCTTCAGCGCAAAGTGTGCGAATATGCCTATCCGATTGACTTTCACCGCGTTGTTAACAGGGAGAAATAGATTCGTGAACCAGGACCAGAATGCCCCCTTGCGGGAAGATGTACGCCTGCTGGGTGACGAGCTCGGCGCAGTATTGCGAAACCAAGTTGGCGAGCCACTATTTGATACCGTTGAGAATATTCGTCAGGCGGCCGTTGAAAGCCGCAGCAAAGGGGCGATGCAGGCCGATCACTTGCGAGAGCTACTCGACCCCCTGGATGATGCGACCCTATTGGAAGTTGCCCGGGCATTCAGCCAGTTTCTAAACCTGGCCAATATTGCCGAACAGCGCCATCGCGAGAGACTGCACCGCCAGCACCAGCGCTTTCCCGGAGATCCCGATACAGACCGCGGCCTGCGACAGGTACTGGCAGAGTTAAGCAAAGCGGGGAAGTCTCCCGAGGAAATCCACGGGACACTAAAAGAGTTATCCGTAGAACTGGTCCTAACCGCTCATCCCACCGAAGTGACACGCCGTACCCTAATTCGCAAATACGATCGAGTTGCAGACCTGCTCAACACACTGGACAGGCCCGACCTGACCCCTGAAGAATCCCAGGATTTACGTCGCCACCTACAAGAACAGATCCTTTCCGCCTGGAGCACCGACGAGATCCGCCGCTCCAGACCCACCCCAGTTGATGAAGCCAGGTGGGGCTTTGCCACCATCGAACAATCCCTGTGGCAGGCAGTTCCGAGGAGTATGCGGGAAATAGACAGTGAATTGGCCCTGGCCAAGCTGCCCCCATTACCGGTTGATTGGGTTCCCATCCACTTTGCCTCTTGGATGGGGGGAGACCGGGACGGCAACCCCAATGTCACCGCCAGCGTCACCCGGGAAGTTCTGCACCTAGCCCGCTGGATGGCCGCCGACCTCTATCTGCGCGATGTGGAAAACCTGCTCGCAGACTTGTCCATGCATCGCGCCAGCGAAGAACTTTTACAGCGCACTGGCCCCAGCCACGAGCCCTATCGCCTGGTGCTGCGCCAGGTTCGCGACCGTCTCAAAATAACCCGGGAAAAAATGGAGGCCCGCATTGGTCGACGTGCAGAGCCTTCCGGCCTCGCGTTTACCAGCAGCGAGCAGCTGGCCGACGAGCTGCGCCTGATCGACCGCTCCCTGCGCGATGTGGGCCTCTCAGCCATCGCCGATGGCCAACTTAAAGATACCCTGAGGCGACTCAACTGCTTCGGCATCACTTTATTGCGCTTGGATATACGACAGGAATCCACCCGCCACGCTGACACCCTGGATGCCATTACCCGCTATCTGGGTATGGGCAATTACAGCAGTTGGAGTGAAGAGGAGAAACAGGAGTTCCTGGTGTCCGAGTTGGACAGCCGCCGCCCACTGGTGGACGAGAGCTTTTACCGCAGTGATTTCTGTGACGAAGAGGTAAGTGAAGTCTTACAGACCTGCAAGGTCATTGCCGAACAGGGTCCCGAGGGATTAGGTGCCTACGTTATCTCAATGGCGACCACACCTTCCGATGTTCTCGCTGTAATGCTGCTGCAAAAAATTGCCGGGGTGCAGGTGCCAATGCGAGTGGTTCCCCTGTTTGAAACCCTCGACGATCTCGATGGTGCAGCTACCACTATGAGTACCCTGCTGAATATCCCCCTCTACAAGCAGCGTGTGCTCGATGGCCAGGAAGTGATGATCGGCTACTCGGACTCCGCCAAGGACGCCGGCTTCCTGGGCGCCGCCTGGGCCCAGTACCGCACACAGGAAGCTCTCACCGGTATATTCCGCAACCACGGTATCCCCCTAACTCTGTTTCACGGCCGTGGCGGCTCCATATCCCGGGGCGGCTCTCCTACTCGTATGGCCCTGCTGTCGCAACCACCGGGATCAATAGCCGGACGTATTCGCGTTACCGAACAGGGAGAAATGATTCGCTTCAAATACGGCCGTCCCTCTGTAGCCGCCTACAACCTGGAGCAGTATGTCGCCGCAACTCTGGAGGCGACACTGATGCCCCCGGCAGAGCCGCGTTCGGAGTGGCGCGCGGAGATGGACCGGCTCACGGAAGTCTCCGTCGGCAACTATCGGGAAGTCGTGCAGGATGACCCAGCCCTGGTGGCTTACTTGCGCACTGTCACCCCGGAAACCGAGCTGAGCCGCCTGGCCCTGGGCAGTCGCCCGGCAAGGCGTAAACCCGGTGGCGGTGTCGAATCACTGCGGGCGATTCCGTGGGTGTTTGCCTGGACCCAGATACGACTGATGTTACCGGCCTGGCTGGGCACTGGCGCCGCCTTGGAGAATGCCCTCAAGCACGCAGATGAAACTGATATCTTGCGGGATATGAGCCGCCAATGGCCCTTTTTCCAAGGCGTTGTGGATATGCTAGAAATGGTACTGGCCAAGGCCGATCCCCGCGTTGCCTCCTGGTACGAAGAACGACTCACCCAGGATGCAGACCTAATCCAACTGGGTGTCAGTTTGAGAGAGCGACTGGCTCACACCGTAGAGGCCCTAAAACAGCTTACCGGGCGGGAGAGCTTGTTGGATAACAATCCCGTAATGCGCTGGTCCATCCGCGTGCGCGATCCCTACACTGACCCTTTGCACCTATTGCAGGCCGAGCTGATGGCACGTTTGCGCGAACGGGAAAGTGATGCGGTACTGGAAAGTGCGCTGATGGTCACTATCGCAGGGATTGCAGCGGGCATGCGCAATACGGGTTAAAAGACCACGGCAGCTGTGATGATAATGGGATTTGAGGCCTGCTTTTTTCACAATAGCAGGCCCCCAAGCAATCAGAACCTGCCGGTAAGTGCCATCACGAACAGGTCTGCCGGCAACTGCTCTCCATTCACCTCCAACTGGCCACGATTGACCTTGAGGTACATTTGCAGCTCACCCTTGTCTTCGATCAGCAGGCCATAATCTCGCAGAAGCATTGCCTGACCTACCAGGGGGGACTGCAAGAGCGCCTGCTCTGCAGCGCTAACGGTCATACTACCTACCAGCGGTTTGAGCCACTGATCGATCTCACTGGCACCTCGGCGGGAGGATTTGCGCATACCCCGCCAATCGATATCAGCATCTACTAACACCGGGCCATTGCGAGATTGAATCGCCAGCTGTTGCTCCAGGCGCAGCGGGCGGCTCATTTCACGGGCCCAATTCCGCTCAGGGGCCGGCAACAATACGCGCAGGTAGTGCCCCAGATCCGCAGTCTTAATTCTCGGCAAAGTCATCTGCTGGCGCACAGAGGTAATCGGTGTTGCCGAGTCCACGGTGGGGAGCTTCAGGTCACTGATAACTTTCAGGGTCTGTGCCGCCAATTCTTCCAAGGTCAGGTCCAGGGTAACATCGCGCAATTGAACCGGCCCGGAATCTGATTCTGCCCTCAGCAACGACAAGCGCAGCTCCGCATTACCGCCCTCGCCGGGCATATATTCAAACTCGCCTTCAAGGGGCTCGGTAAACAGTACTTCGATACCTTCGCGAATATGGCGCAAGCTTCCCAGCTCCACGACACCGTTCAGCACAGCACCGCTGTAATCCGTAGATACGGCAATCTCCCCACCGTCAAACTCCAGCTCCCCGAGTGGGCCAGTATTTTTGAAAGGGTCTAAGCGGAGGGTATTCAGCACCCGGTTGTCGGCGGTAACCAGGGTCTCCAGAACTACCGGACTCGCCTGTAAAGCGCCATAAATGGACTCCAATTGAGCGCGCAATTCAGGCTGTAGTTGATCCAGCTCCAGCCGGGTCTCGGTATAAACCACACCCAGGCGCGGCCCCTTAGAGGTAAGCAACACCGGCCCATGATGGATCTCTGTATTGAGCTGGGTAGTGCCATCCGGCAATGCCACTTCAGTATTGGTTTCAGCACCAAACCATCCGCGTTCGTAACCCGTGGAATTCCCCCCCTGCAAGCGGCCCAACTGCTGCTTCCAAATTTCCTCTACTTTGGGGCCGATAAAACCCGGCGCAGCCAGCGCAGATATCACCATTAGGGCAAGCACAATAAATAGAAGTGAACGCAGTAGTTTCATAAAAAATCATCTAGCGAAGGGGTTTGCGCCGATGGTATCAGATTATGCAGCTATTAGTGCGACAAGAGCCTCGTTACTTGGTACGAGTGCTGAACATTCATCAACCACGGCATAAGGACCTACGACCCATTTCTAAAGAGCAGAATCTCGGCTTGTAAATTAGTAAATCTATATTTCAAAAGCTCTGCTCAAGCCTAAGAAGAGGGGTTTGTAAGCGGCCATAAATTGAAATTGACCATTATGCTGGAGATCAGCTCACAAGTCTCTTGATCTCCTGTGGCACGCCTGAGTAATTTTATGGCTCGTTGACAGTTTTAAACAACAATGTAATTTTTTAAACCACCCTTTAACTTCCCCTTAATCAGAGCAATTTAAAATGGTAGGTAACAATCTATTTTTCTTGTATTTCAATCTAACCCAGATTCTTATCTCCACGATTTAGCTTTCTTACAAATACCTCAACAAAATAAAGGTCCTGATTACTATAAGAAAACCGCTATCTAGGAAATTTTTTGTTTTTTACCTATTCATGTAAAAAATAATTATTGAATTCATAACCGTTATCTCGATCGGATCTTAAAAGATACCTTTACAACAACCGAAACTTCCATTACCGCACGTTGGGACACTCCCCCAGTTTGAGTAGACTTGTGGCCAAACTAGGAGAAGGAGAAGACGTTATGCGATATCTTGTTTCAATGGTGCTCTTGTGTTCTCTCGCAGGTTTCAGTTATGCAGATGACCGCATGACGCGCCTCCCATCCAACGCTGAACCCGTGCAAATTCTCGGCAAGACTTATTATCAAAGTGGTAATACTTTCTATGCCTTTAATGAGCAGGGCCGTTATTTCTACAGAGTACAGCCCCCCACCTCTATTCGTAGTTATGAGAATCCCCGGGATATGTATATCCGCGGCTCACAACCTCGCCCCCAAACTTGGGGTCTGACTAGAGACCAGGTAGAAGGCTGTATGAATGCCGCTGCAGATATGGCAAATGCTAACCCTGCAGTAGGTGGTAAGATTTATATTCGCGAATATAACCGCTGTATCAGTAACTTGCGCTAGCCATTGTGGCTATATTTACTGCTACAAGGGGCCTTCGGGCCCCTTTTTTCAATCGTTATTTTTTTACAGTTACTAAACTAGCAAGTCTTTCAACACACTAAAGCTATCAATCCTCTAATTTTAGAGCTGTGAAATATGCAAGCCGCTATTATCAGGTCTTATGGCAGCCCCATCGAAATTGCAGAGATGCCTAAACCTTCACCGGATAAAAATAGTATTTTAGTAAAGGTACAATCGGCCAGTATCAACCCCCTCGATAACTGGGCAATATCGGGGGCTTTACAAAACGTAATGCCTGTAAAAATGCCGCATATTGTCGGGTACGATGTTACTGGGAAAGTAGTAAAAATTGGCAGCGCTGTCAGAAATTTTAAAATTGGCGATCTGATATTTGCACGCCCCGATACAAATCAAGCGGGTACGATTGCCGAATACACTTCAATCAAAGCAATGGACGCAGCTATCCGCCCCTGCAATCTTTCCAACAATGAGTGTGCCGCTTTCCCTCTCGTGGGTTTAACAGCCTGGCAATCTCTCATTGAAGTGGGAAAATTACAGAAAGGGCAAAGAGTTCTTATCCACGCTGGCTCCGGCGGAGTCGGTACTATCGCTATACAAATAGCGAAATATATTGGCGCCTTCGTAGCCACAACCACCAGTGATGCCAACTTTACATTAGTCAAACGACTCGGTGCCGACACTGTTATCAATTATAAAACCGAAAAATTTGAGGAATTACTCGAGGATTATGACCTTGTACTCGACTCTTTAGGCGGAGAAGTATTAGAAAGGTCTGCCAAAGTTCTTAACAAACATGGTCTATTAGTATCAGTCTCCGTCAAAACTAAAGGGTCAGATACCTTAATTGAAAAGATGAGGCAGCGTCTCCAACTAGTCTATTCATGGCCAAGTGGCACTACTCTCGCAGAACTTGCTTCATTACTTGAGAAAGGATTTTTGAAACCGGTTATTGATAGAGTCTACCCCATACATGAAACTCAAGCCGCACTCGACTACCTAAATAAGGGAAGAGCCAAAGGTAAAATAGTTATTGATGTGTTGCAGGGTAAATAAACGATAGTATAGGATTTCAACCTAGACTCAAAAAAACTGGAGCCCTAGTGAAACGGATATTTCTATTTTTGGGTACCCTGATTTCTGCCGCCAGTTATGCACAAAATATAACTTTGGCCGAAGCTGCTCTGGAGCGAACCTATCATAAGGTACGCTACGATCCAGCTTATGTGTCTATTCCCTATCCAAATGGAGATGTGCCGGCTGATACCGGTGTTTGTACCGACGTAGTGATTCGATCATATAGGAAGCTGGGGATCGATTTGCAAAAAGAAGTTCACGAGGATATATCGGGTCATTTTCAAGCCTACCCATCTAAACGCATTTGGGGACTTTCCAGGCCAGATAAAAATATTGATCACCGGCGAGTACCCAATCTACAGGCTTTTTTTACTCGCAAAGGACAATCACTCTCAATAAGTGACAAGGCAGAGGATTATCTACCAGGGGACATCGTTACCTGGATGCTGCCCGGTAATTTACCACATATCGGTATTGTGACTGCGAAACGCTCTCTAAAGACCAACCGGTACTTGGTCGCACACAATATCGGGGCTGGACCCGTGCTGGAAGACATGCTGTTTTCCTTTAAAATTACCGGGCATTACCGATACAACGCCGGCCAGGCAACCGAAAAGATTGAGTAGCGAAAAAACTACGCTAGTGCCAAGCGATTACGGCCTTTCTTTGACCGGGATATGGAGAAACATTTCCGCTGTCGGGCTGGTAACCTGATATCTGGGTGGGTACAGCTCAAAGTCTGGCCTCTCAATATAGTCGTAATTGGACTTTGGCAACCAGCTTCCCCAAATATACTTCAATGTCTGTTCCAGGGTGGTAATAGATCCACGGTGAACAAATTTTGCATATAGCTGCTCCGGTAGTTCCCGCGCCACCATACCCTCGGGTACCTGAGTCAAGTCGGCAACCGGCGCACAGCAGACATACTTAAACTGAATTTCATCACCCGCTTCCTCATAACATTCATAGATACCAAAAGATTCATCGCTGATACGATTGGGGATTTTATCCCTGTAGGGCCGAAATGCAGACCAGAGCTTTGGCAAGCTGAGATTTTCATGGTCGTATTCCTGCGCTACCCCCACCAATTGCATCGCTGGCCGCGAAATAATTTGTGGCTCCATGGACAACTCATTTTGCAAGAAGTGCAGCATATGAGGGCTAAATTGATCCTTATACAACAACCGAAAAGGATCCTGCTGCTTTCGATACTGTGCCGGGGTTACGTTAAATAAAGCTTTAAACGCGCGAGTAAACGCTTCTTGGGAGTCAAATTGGCACTCCATGGCAAGCTCAAGAATACCAATATCTTCACTCAACAACCTCTTTGCGGCGACGGTCAATCGGCGCTTACGCAAATACTCTTTCGGTGAGTCCCCCACTAATGCCTTAAAAATACGGCTGAAGTGGTAGGTGGAGTAATGAGAGGCAGCAGCAATTTCGTGAACAGAAATTTTGTCATATAGATGCTGCTCTACGAAGTTAATACTTTTAAAAAATCGCTGCATGAGAGGCTCCTTTACTGCCAGTCTACGTTGGGACGGTGAAATTTTCGAACAATACCTTCTCGGTTTAGTATGCCTTTAAATTAAATTCGCTCACTAGTGATAAAAAAGCGTAAATGGGCAAATGCTTTGTCCCTCAAAGGAATAATCGCCTGGTAGGCTGGATCATTAAAGAATGCATAGATCGCCTCCCGATCCGGAAAAGATACCACAACAAATGCCCTTGGTGACCGACCCCCGTCCAGGGCCTCTTCCACATCATAAGAGGCAATAGGCACCCCCCCATACTGTTGCATTAATTGCGGTGCCAGACCTATATACTGCTGAAGAGCCTGCAATTCCTGTAAGTTTGGTGAAGACTCTATATGTAAAAATACTGGTAACAAAGTAATAACCTCTTAAGTGTAAATAAATTTTAGTTGCTTAACTAAGAGCTTCTAATGACTAACTTTGAGAGGCTACTCGCCTATGCCAAAAAACCAGAAGTGGAACTATCGCAAGCTCAATAATCGTAGGGGGTAAGACCTGATCATCCACCAATCCAAATTCCAGAATATTGCTTAAGCGGCCCAGACCGCCAATAAAGAGGGATAAAGCCACGAAGTAAAACAATGCTTTATGTTTTTCGATATTGCTCAGGAAATACAGTAGAACCAATCCCTGGGCAAAGAAAACACCAAAGGCAAATCGATATTGATTATCCCCAAATCCTCTCAAAGGGCTATCCGGGCCAAAAATCATAGCACCACCACTCAGGGCAGCACTGCCATTCAGCCCTCCAAATGCACTGATACCACCGGGTACAAAACAGATCACCGCTAGCGCTACCACTAACAATTGGAAAATTTTTCTTTCTATAGAACTCGCCTGATTCATAGTGTCACCTTAGTTTGCCGTATTTGGAGTGATGACCTAATCATATTGGCCAGTAAGGCCCTATTTTTGATATTTCTTGCGGTCTTGGTATCCCACTAAGACAGCAAGAAATGTCAAAAGACGAGGCGATTAACCGCTTATCTTTCTCTCCAACAGCCGGGTATATCCATATCCGGGCACCAGTTCCCAATATCCACAGAGACAGAAAGATGATTAAGAGTGTTTTGATTACCGGAGCGAATGCAGGCTTAGGCAGGGAATGCGCCAAGCAACTGGCGGAATACCAGCAGATTAACAAGATCTATCTCGGCTGCCGCAATCTGCACAAAGCCAAGGAAGCCCAAGCCGATCTGGTGTCGGAAACAGGCAGGAATATCTTCGAAGTATTGCTGATCGATGTCGCGGATCAACAATCAGTGAGAGAGGCAGTTAAGAACCTGGACTCCCCAGTTGATGCTCTGGTTATGAATGCTGGCGGTACCGGGGGGAAAGAGTTTTACAACAAGACCCCTGAGGGAGTCACACAAATTTTCGCCGTCAACCTGCTCGGGCATGCACTACTGACTAACGAATTGCTGAAAGCCAATAAGTTAACCCAGGCTGCTATTTACGCCGGCTCTGAGGCCGCTCGCGGTGTAAAAGAGATGGGGATGAAACGACCAGAGCTGAAAAGCGCCTCTGTGGAGGAATTTATGCAGATCTGTGAAGGAAAGCTCTATGCCAGTACCAAAGACGCTACGGTACCCTATGGTCCGATAAAGTATATGGGCGCCCTATGGATGTCTTCCATGGCGCGGGAATTCCCCCATATCCGCTTCGTAACCATGAGCCCCGGGGCTACTGTAGGCACAGAGGGCTTCAATACACTGTCGTTATTCAAGCAATATATAATGAAGGGCATGATGCAGATTATGCTCCTACTTGGCAAAGTCCACAAAGTAGAAATAGGCGCCAAGCGCTATATCGATGCCCTACTGGATACAACATCCTTCCGCACAGGTGTTTTTTACGGCAGTGAACGCGGATTGACTGGACCTCTTGGTGAACAGCGGAAGCTTTTCCCGGACCTGGACAATCCTACCTATCAGGACAATGCCAAAACAGCGATCAATCGCTTTATCTAATGAAGGGTCGCATCAGGGAAGGGCCCTGTACACCCTTCCCTGCCCCAAGTTAACTCCGCCGAAACCGCTTGTTTACCTATACTTGACTGTTAAATACTTACTGCTAAAAACAGCCAATGTTTCGGGTGATCTTTTCCCTGCTGTTGTTAATTCCCCTTGCCCTGACTGCTGCTGAAGATGTAGCTAAAGCAACTCCCCTGCGGCTGCTGGATCCAGCAACTGTGGATAAGTTCGTCAATGAACTGCCAATACCCGCAGAAATCCGCCCTCAGGGCTCAGCCCCGATTAAACTACCCGCCCGCCCCACTGAAGTTTGGATGGGGCTACGGGATAAGGAAGGCAAACGTTTAATGACAAAAGCCTGGGGTTTTGAATATGCAGGTCGCATCCACTCTCCTGGCCCTACTATTCGCGCCCGAGAAGGCCAACCGGTATTTGTACACTGGGCCAATGAGCTACCGGGTCCACATCTATTTCCTGTGGATCGATCCATTCACCTCGCCGACGTAAAAGATCCAAAAGCTGTACCTATGGTTATCCACCTTCACGGCGGGCATACAGAGTGGAAAAGTGACGGCAATCCCCTTGCTTGGTACACCCGCAATTATCGTGAGACGGGACCATTATTTGAGAAAAAGATTTACGAATACGACAACTCCCAGGATGCCGCCACTATCTGGTATCACGACCACACCCTGGGCATGACGCGCCTTAATGTTTACGCAGGTCTATTCGGTTTTTACCTGGTTGGCGATGACAATGAAGACCGTCTGATACAGGAGAAACTGCTCCCTGCAGAAGAGCGCACTTTTGTAGCCGCTATTACAGACAGCTTGTTTAGCTCCGATGGGCAGCTGTATTTTCCTGGCTGGAGGGACCAGCCTCCATCACCGGTTTCCCATGAGGTGGTTAAGGCCAATTGGCCCAATCCGTCCCATCTCGACGAATTTTTTGGCAATATTATTCTGGTAAACGGCATGACCTGGCCCAAAGTCAGTGTCACTCCACACGTCTATCGATTTCGGTTACTCAACGCATCTGATACCCGCACACTGATACTCAGGATCGACGAAAATACACCCTTTGTACAAGTCGGCGGTGACGGCGGATTTCTCGATTACCCTGTAAAATTGAACGAGTTGATATTGGCACCCGCAGAGCGAGCAGATGTTTTAGTAGATTTCAGTGGTTATGAAGAGCGTGAACTGACACTGCGGAACTTTGGGCCGGATGTCCCTTTTAAAGGATTTGTAGAGGCCAATGATCCAAAGAGTTCAATTCCACTTGTCTATAACCCGGATGGTAAACACGTATTAAGCGATGGGCGCGGCGGCATCACACCAGCTACCGATCCAAATACTACAGGCCAGATCCTACAATTCCATATTGCTTCAACACCGATAAAGACCCCTTCTAATAAGCAGAAATCAGAGATTAAAAATTCCATTGGAGATTTAAAACTCCCCCTAAATACTCCCTTGCGCACCCCACTTAATAGGCTTAACCAAGCCAGTCGTACACGACAACTTGCCACCTACCGATTGGACGATCCCTACGGCCGCAATCTGCTCATGTTAGGTCCAGTAAGGGAGGGCTCCCTGTTTTTTGAAGACCCTACTACAGAAATAATCCAGCACAACGCCATTGAGATCTGGGAAATATATAACCCTACAGTATCGGCTCATCCAATCCATATTCATCTGGTGGAATTCCAGGTACTGGATCACCAGCCTTTTAAAGGAAAACTTATTGCCAAGCAGCAGAAATTTATGCATACAGATAAGATATTTCAGGGTGCACGCCTAGAAATAGAATCTCTACAAGGGAAACCCCTTCCACCACAACCAGAAGAAAGCGGCCCCAAAGATACGGTCATCGCCCTTCCCGGCCAAGTAACACGGGTAATTGCGCGCTTTGATCGAGAAGGCCTCTATGTATGGCACTGTCATCTGCTCTCCCATGAGGATTACGATATGATGAGGCCGTTTAGGGTGTTGGCGCCAAAGCCAATAAACAACCAGTAATCTATTAACCTCTAAACTCAGATAAAGAGTAAACACCTAAAAACTAATCGATATGCCGAACAATAAATAAGACAGCAAGAAAAAGAATAGAACCAAACAACATTATCAATGGTTACAATCATCCAAGAAAACCAACAATAACTCGGAATTGATCTTTACAAAATAAGTAATTACGATGAAAAAACTAATAATATTATTATTTTTTACACTGGCATCAGGGGCAATTGCCACTTAAATATCGGAATTAACAAAGGAAAAATTGAAGAAAAAAGCTGTCCTTATCAATGAGCTACAAAACAAAATGTTGATGAAGGGATCGACAGTCGAAGATATCGACAAACTATTTTCTCACTACACAGACGACTTTATCTATATCCATGAAGTTTATGGCGGCACCTACACCAGAGAGCACCTATACAACAACTCCATAAAGTATTTAAAGGAGGGAGAATATCAAATGACTGGCGCTAGATATAAAATTATATCAATCATCGCTGGTTACAAAGCAGTCTCACTTGAGCGGCAACAAACCTATCAAGGCGTTATCTCTAACCACTTAACAGTATTTGAATTTGAGGATAACCAAGTTTCTAGAATTATTGAATATTGAAAATAGATATCATATCAACAGCAAAAAGTTGGAATTCAACTAAAAAAGTAATACTGAAAACCCAGATTGTAACTTTTCGATGCCACAATTAAACTAAATCCTGTCTAGAAGGGCTCACTTAAACAAGCCCTTCCAACGACCTAAAACTAAATTTGAATAGTGGCACCCAATTCAAATTTATCTAAATCTCTATCTGCATTCCAAATAGTTCCAAAAACATCACTGCCAAAGCTTGCAAACCTTAAAGGGTTTCCCAAAATGGTGCTATAAGAAGCTTCTATCGCAATATTTCTATTAAGAAAATGAGAAAAACCTATCTTATAATCACTATTCTCATCATAATCAATACTCAAAGAAGAATTTTTAGTGAAATAGTAATTTGAAGCTACTCGCCAATAGTCATCCCATTCATCATCATTCAAGTATTTTAACTCAAGCGATATATATTTATCATCACCAATCTCAGAAAAGTACTTAGAAGATAAAATTTGCCAGTCAAATGAAACATCAGTAGAAATATCAAAACCAATATAACCAGAACTACTCAACTGGTAATTATAACTCAGTTTTGCAGATGAACTTCCATCTGAATTATATAACCTCATCAACAAATCCGGTGTAAACAAATACCCCAGTGAAATCGTATTAAAACTATCACGCCCAAAACTTGTCAGGATCCCACCAAGCACAAAACCACTTTCTGAAAAATACTCCCCACCCAAAGCAAAGTCATCACTATCACGAAAACCTGTATCACCATGAAAATAGGCTGCCGACAAATTACTAGACCTATTAATAAAATCAAATTCCCCTAAAGGCCCAAGTGAACTTTTAGCAGAAAAATAATATGTTGTTTCCGCAAAATACTCATCCCCATCAACAGCATCAAAATCTAAATTGGAGTAGCCAAAATTAGTTATTGACCTATAACCTTCAGCAGCAGCTCCTGAAACCATCAAAAGCATAAACAAAAAAATCAACCCATGTTTTTTCACTTCAAACTTCCTTCCAAGAAAAATCCATACTTAGTAATTCGTCTATGACCCAGACCATCAAAAAAGGTTCATAACGAATAAAACTAATTTCAATGCATATCAAGTTAGTCAATATTATTTGATTTTTTTAGCACCTATAGATTGTCACTTGACGTAACAATCTATTGAACATGGGAAAAACTGAAAATTTTTAATGAAGACTTCAACAACTCTAACGCTCTAATCAAGCCAAGACCCATGATAAGAAATCACTAACAAAGTATTACTAGCTCTAAATCGTCTAAAGGGAATTTCCAACAACAAATAGTAAGAATCAAAATAATTTAATATGGACAACATAAGTTAATAAAACGATAGTACCCGGAATGGACATCAAGTATAAAAACTACGGGAAGCATATCATTCTTCCTACAAATGGAGGCTAATCCATAAACACACAACACTCATAATAAGCTAGTTAATGCAATATTTATCTAAACCAGCTAAGAAATTATAAAAAGATCAAAACCTGAATTATAAATACTTCAGACCCCCATCTCTTTATATTTATAATTTTGAAAAAAACCAAGGAAAACCATAAAGACCTATTAAAAAGAGAAACAAGAAAAACGTAACTTGAAGAGCAATTGAAAACAACCATAGAAAGGAAAGAGGTTTATAAAAAGTTCACACTAGAGGCAAAACTAGCTGTCTAATGTGAACCACATCATAGTTTCAGCAGGGCACCAAAGCCTTAGCCACACGGGAGTTAGTCTCCCGCCCCAGCTGTTCAGAAATAAAGTTCCCAGCCTCTGCCAGCAACTGTAAATCCACGCCGGTTTCAATACCCATGCCATTGAGCATATAAAGTACATCCTCACTGGCAACATTACCGGAAGCGCCACGGGCATAGGGGCAGCCGCCCAGGCCGGCTACGGCGGAATCTACTACTGCGACACCCATTTGTAAGGCCGCGTAGATATTGGCCAATGCCTGGCCGTAGGTATCGTGGAAATGCACCGCAAGTTTTTCCACAGGCACGCGGGTCATTACCTGCTCCAGCATACGCTTGGCGGATTCCGGGGTGCCGACACCGATGGTGTCGCCGAGGGAAATTTCGTAGCAACCCATTTCCAATAGAGCGGCACTAACTTCTGCCACTTTGGCCGGATCAATATCGCCTTCATAGGGGCAACCAAGTACGCAGGATACGTATCCGCGCACGGGTATACCGTTTTGCTTCGCTTTTTCCACCAGTGGACGGAAGCGCTCAAGACTCTCAGCAATACTGCAATTAATATTTTTCTGGGTGAAGGCTTCTGAGGCCGCGCCGAATACGGCGACCTCATCCGCTTTGGCTTCCACTGCACGCTCATAGCCTTTTAAGTTTGGCGTGAGCGCGCTGTAGATAACTCCGTCTTTGCGCTGGATACCCGCCAGCACTTCCTCGCTGGCGGCCATTTGCGGTACCCACTTGGGGCTGACAAAACTGCCGGCTTCAATAACCGACAGCCCACTGGCACTGAGCTTGTCCACCAGAGCGATACGGGTCTCCACAGAGATAGGCTGCTTTTCATTTTGCAGCCCATCGCGGGGGCCCACTTCGACAATTTTGACCTGTTTGGGCAAAGTCATTATTGCTCCTCCCCGGCAAAATCCACCAGCAGACTACCGCCATCCACTAATTCACCTTCGGCACAGAAGAACTGCTGCACGGTGCCGGCGGCTGGAGCCCGCAGGGTGTGTTCCATTTTCATGGCTTCCATTACCAGTAGCGGCTGGTCTTTTTCCACCGTAGAGCCGGGCTCAACCAGCAGCGAAATTATGGTGCCGTTCATGGGGGCATCGAGGCCGTGGGCCTGGTCATTGCTCTCACCGATATCCGGTGGCAACAGCTTGAATTCCACCTGGGTGCCATCGATAAATACAGCACCGCCATCGCGGGTATCCACGGCGGAGAAACTCATGCGGCGGCCATCCACCAACATCAAGTCACGTCCCGGCAGCAGGCGAATCTCACCGCTGTTTTGTTCCTCAGGCAAGGCATCGCAAGTCCAGCGCAGGCTATCACCCTCCGCAACAATGCGAATTTGAGCGTGCTGGCCACGGTAGTCCACCGTCTGGGTGCGACTGCCAGCCAGAGCATTGCGCCAGTTATCACCATTGTGCCAAGGAGAGAAAGGATCCCGCTGCGGTGCGCTATTGCGAAGATCGCGCTCTTCACGCTGCTGCAAATAACCGGCAATAGCAGCACATTTCAGCCGCGTCAGTGTCTGCTCCTGGTGCAGTACTTCCGCCTCGTAGTCCTCGATAAAGTGCGTCGAAATACAACCGCTGGCAAATGCCTGGTGATTGATCACTCGGCGCAGGAATTCGATATTGTGGCGCACACCAGCAATCTGGTAATCACGCAGTGCGCGATCCAATTTGGCCAGGGCTTCTTTGCGGGTGCGGCCGTGGCAGATTAATTTGGCGATCATCGGATCGTAATGCACGCTGATTTCATCGCCGGTCTGCACACCGGTATCCACTCGCACACCCTCGCCTTCCGCCGGGGGCTGGTGGCGCACCAACACGCCCGTTGCCGGCAGGAAATCATTGTCCGGGTCTTCGGCGTAGATCCGCACTTCCATGGCGTGGCCGTTGATCTGCAGCTCATCCTGGCTCATGGGCAGGGTATCGCCAGCGGCAACTGACAGCTGCCAGGCCACCAGGTCCTGGTCGGTGATCATTTCCGTCACCGGGTGCTCCACCTGCAGGCGGGTATTCATTTCCATAAAGTAGAAGGCACCGCTGGCATCCAGCAGGAACTCCACCGTGCCGGCCCCCACGTAACCAATCGCGTGGGCCGCGCGCAGGGCCGCTTCACCCATGCGGGCGCGCAGCTCCGGAGTCATGCCCGGTGCGGGAGCTTCTTCCACTACTTTTTGGTGGCGGCGCTGCACCGAGCAATCCCGTTCAAACAGGTAGACGCCATTGCCCTGCTGATCACAGAACACCTGGATTTCCACGTGGCGGGGACTCACCACATAGCGCTCTAGCAACATAATGTCGTCGCCAAAGGCATTCATGGCCTCACGCTTGGCAGCGGCCAGAGCTTCGTGGAATTCATCGGCACTGTCGACACGGCGCATGCCCTTACCACCGCCGCCGGCAGCAGCTTTCAGCAATACCGGGTAACCGATGCGATTGGCATGGCCTTCCAACAGCTCTTCATTTTGATTGGTGCCATGGTAACCGGGCACCAGGGGCACATTGGCCTCTTCCATAATACGCTTGGCTGCGGACTTGGAGCCCATCGCCTCAATCGCGCCGGTGGGTGGGCCGACAAAAATAATGCCGTTGCTATCGCAGGCGCGGCAAAACTCCGCGTTTTCCGACAGGAAGCCATAACCCGGATGGATGGCATCGGCACCAGTCTGCTTGGCAGCACCCAATACTTTGTCGATATCCAGATACGAATCCCTGGCCGGGGCCGGACCCAGGTGCACCGCTTCGTCCGCCATCTGCACATGCAGAGCGTCAGCATCCGCATCGGAATAAACGGCGACAGTGGCCACCCCCAGGCGGCGCGCGGTCTTGATAATGCGACAGGCAATTTCGCCGCGATTAGCTATTAACAGTTTGCGAATCATAAAAATTACCCTTCGCTACCATTCATCCAACTGGGTGCACGCTTTTCCAAAAACGCACTCAACCCTTCCTGTCCTTCCGGCGACACACGCACGGCAGCGATCAGCGCGCTGGTCTGGCCCTGCAATTCATCGTTGATAACCCGGTTGGACATGGACATAGCCAGTTGCTTGGCCATGGCGACTGCCTTGGGGCCATTGTCGGCAATGGCATTCACTAATTTCTGCACATGCAGGTCCAGATCAGCCTCGGCACAGACTTCGGATACCAAACCGATCTGTTCCGCGCGTTCAGCGGGGAAACGTTCCGCTGTGACAAAGTAACGACGCGCATGGCGAGTGCCAATAGCATTGATGACATAGGGACTGATGGTGGCGGGCAGCAAACCGATTTTGACTTCGGATAAACAGAAGCTGGCGCGCTCAGAGGCCACGGCCATATCGCAGCAGCTCACCAGGCCCACGGCCCCGCCAAAAGCGGCGCCCTGTACTCGCGCAATGGTGGGCGCAGGAAAAGTGTCGAGCTTGTACAGCATGGCGGCGAGCGCAGCTGCGTCGCGGCGGTTTTCCTCTTCTGAATAAGTCGCCATGCGCTTCATCCAGTTGAGGTCGGCTCCGGCAGAAAAGCTCTTGCCATTGGAGGCCAGTACCAACACACGTACAGCGGGGTTTTGCGCCAGGGTGTCAAAGGTGGTGGCCAGCTCGTGGATCAGTTCATCATCAAAAGCGTTGTGGATTTCCGGCCGGTTCAGGGTGACCGTGGCCACGCCCTCGCTATCCACTTCGCACAGCAATTTATCGCTCATTGTAATTCCTCGATTGGGGCGTCTATCAAAAGCGGCACCGGAACATTTCGCTGGCGCCGCAACCACGGTTCCTTACATGCGGAACACGCCGAACTTGGTCTCTTCCGGTTCCTTGTGGCTGGCCGCCGCCAGGCACAGACCGAGCACGCGGCGGGTATCCGCCGGATCGATAACGCCGTCATCCCACAAGCGCGCGGAGGCGTAGTATGGGTGCCCCTGGTGTTCGTAGTTATCCACAATCGGCTGCTTAAACTGGCGCTCTTCCTCTTCGCTCCAGGATTCACCCCGGGCGGCCATCTGGTCGCGCTTCACCTGGGCCAATACGCCAGCAGCTTGTTCACCCCCCATAACCGAAATGCGCGCATTGGGCCACATAAACAGGAAGTTGGGATCGTAGGCGCGGCCACACATACCGTAGTTACCGGCGCCGAAAGAGCCGCCGATAAGGATGGTAATTTTGGGCACCTTGGCGGTAGCGACAGCGGTCACCATCTTGGCGCCGTGTTTGGCGATACCGCCCGCCTCGTACTGTTTGCCCACCATAAAGCCGGTGATATTTTGCAGGAACACCAGCGGGATCTTGCGCTGCGCGCACAACTCAATAAAGTGCGCGCCCTTCTGCGCACTCTCCGCAAACAGGATGCCGTTGTTGGCAACAATTCCCACCGGGTAGCCCTGGATACGGGCGAAACCGGTTACCAGGGTGGTGCCGTACAACGCTTTAAATTCATCGAACTCAGATCCGTCCACAACCCGCGCGATAATCTCGCGCACGTCAAACGGTTGGCGCGAATCTTTGGGCACTACGCCGTAAATGTCTTCCGGTGGATAAATCGGCTCCACTGGCTTTTGGATATCCAGGCCGGGATTTTTGATGCGGTTCAGGCGCGCTACAGAGCGGCGCGCTAACTGCAGGGCGTGTACATCATTATTGGCGTAGTGATCGGAAACCCCGGAAGTGCGACAGTGCACCTCGGCACCGCCAAGTTCCTCCGCGGAAACTTCTTCACCGGTGGCCGCTTTCACCAGGGGCGGGCCCGCCAGGAAGATGGTGGCCTGCTCTTTCACCATAATGGATTCGTCTGCCATGGCCGGCACATAGGCTCCACCGGCGGTGCAGCTACCCATAACCACCGCGATCTGCGGAATATTCTGTGCAGAGAGATTGGCTTGGTTAAAGAAGATGCGACCGAAGTGCTCACGGTCAGGGAAAACGTCGTCCTGGCGCGGCAAATTAGCACCACCGGAATCCACCAGGTAAATGCACGGCAGATTGTTCTGCTCGGCGATGGTCTGCGCGCGCAGGTGTTTTTTTACTGTGAGGGGATAATAGGTTCCGCCTTTTACAGTGGCATCGTTAGCTACTATCACACAGGGCTGACCGGAGACGGTGCCGATGCCGGTAATAATACCCGCAGCCGGAACATCCTCACCGTAAACCTCGTGAGCGGCCAGCTGGGAAAATTCCATAAAAGGGCTACCCGGATCGAGCAGCGCATCGATACGGTCCCGTGGCAATAATTTTCCTCGCGCCAGGTGTTTTTCCCTTGCGCGCTCGCCGCCGCCCTGGGCGATGGCTTCCACTTTCTCGCGCAGGTCTGCCACCAGCGCCTGCATCTGCTCGCGGTTTTCGCCAAAGGCGGTATCGCGCGTGTTTATTTTGCTCTGCAACTGATTCATAAAGTCCGATTCACTTTCCCGGAGAAAAGACCTCCACAGGGCGCAGCTTATTGCCGCAGTGCCCGGCTGGAGACAGCTGCCGCCGGCAGGCGCCGGCGGCGAGAAGAAATGCCCAGCCTTAGCGGGTCTCTTTAAACAGCTCGCGACCAATCAGCATACGGCGCACTTCAGAAGTGCCCGCGCCGATTTCGTAGAGCTTGGCATCGCGCAGCAGACGACCAGTGGCGTACTCGTTGATGTAGCCATTGCCGCCCAGTGTCTGGATAGCCTGCAGGGCCGTCTGTGTTGCGCGCTCCGCAGTAAACAGGATTACAGCGGCGGCGTCCTTGCGCGAGTCCTCACCGCGATCACAAGCCCGGGCCACAGCGTACAGGTAAGAGCGGCTGGCATTCAGGTCAGCGTACATATCGGCGATCTTGCCCTGCATCAGCTGGAACTCACCGATGGCCTTGCCGAACTGCTTGCGCTCGTGAATATAGGGAACCACCACATCCAGGCAGGCCTGCATAATTCCGACAGGGCCTCCAGAGAGAATCGTGCGCTCGTAGTCGAGACCGCTCATCAATACGCGTACACCGCCGTTCAATTCACCGAGGATATTTTCTTCCGGCACTTCACAGTCTTCGAACACCAGCTCACAGGTGTTGGAACCGCGCATGCCCAGCTTGTCGAGCTTTTGTGCCTGGGAGAAGCCGGCAAAGCCGCGCTCAACGATAAATGCAGTGATACCACCGGAGCTGATGCCCGGCTCAGTGCGGGCGTAGATCACGTAGGTATCGGCATCGGGACCGTTGGTGATCCACATTTTATTGCCGTTCAAAATAAAGCGATCACCGCGCTTCTCGGCGCGCAGTTGCAGACTTACCACGTCGGAACCGGAGTTGGGTTCACTCATGGCCAAGGCGCCTACATGTTCACCGGAACACAGCTTGGGCAGGTACTTGAGCTTCTGCTCGCGGGTACCATTTTTACGGATCTGGTTTACGCACAGGTTGGAGTGGGCACCGTAGGACAAGCCCACAGAAGCAGAGGCGCGGGAAATCTCTTCCATGGCCACAGCGTGTGCCAGGTAACCCATATTGGAACCGCCGAACTCCTCTTCCACGGTCATGCCCAGCAGACCCAGCTCGCCAAACTTTTTCCACATGTCCGCTGGAAACAGGTTGTCTTCATCGATCTGCGCCGCGCGCGGGGCCAGCTCCGCCTGGCAGAACTTGTAAACCATGTCACGGAGCATATCGATGTCTTCACCGAGACCGAAATTCAGGGTTGGGTAGGAGGTGTTCATAACGGCTCCACTGATATTTAAAAATGTCTTTAATTCAAATAACCGCCTTGGCGGCTGTTCAATACCACATGAGGCAACTGCGCCACTCTTGGCACAGTGCCGAAATCTGTTTAGGAAACGCTGCTGTCATCGCTTTGCGCCAGGGACTCACGGGCCCTGGATTCAGCTTCATCCAACTCTTCCATCAGGCTTTCGATATCCCGCAGTTGCTGTTGTAACTGCAGACGCTTTTGCGCGATGCGCTCCAATAGACGGTGCAACTGCTCCACATTGCCGTGGGCCGGGTCGTACATATCGATAATTTCGCGGCTCTCATCCAGGGAGAATCCCAGCCGCTTTCCGCGCAGGATCAGCTTCAGGCGCACACGCTCTTCGGGACTATAGACGCGAGTCTGGCCGCGACGCTCCGGATTGAGCAGGCCCTTGTCCTCATAGAAGCGGATGGCGCGAGTAGTGATATCGAACTCCCGCGCCAGCTCGGAAATGCTGTAACTATGGGGCTCCATTTGGCTTGCTTCTGCTTTCATAACGACTTCCTCAAGATGCCATCAAGCCTAGCAAGAGTTTACGTTAACGTAAACGTAAAGCACGCGCCAAAAAAGAACCCTGAGGCACTTCCAGTCACTTAGCCTACAGGGGTCCTGTGGGGAGTAGCCTCAGCGCCGAGCAGCTGTTGTAGCTGATTGTTGAGAAGTTTTTGATAGGAAGGGGTTAGGCCAGTCACCTCCAGTGCCCAACCGGCACCGTGGTGCTCAATTCGCCCCACCAGGGAACTGTCCTCAAGAAGCTCCGGGTGCAAAAACAAGCCGCGGGACTGGTTGAGTAGCTGATCGGCACAGAAATCCGGACTCTGTGGCTGGGATGGGACTACCGCCAAAGCCAGCTTCAAACCGGTAGCACGGCTAACGCTCTGCATCTCCCGCAACAATAAACCACAGCAGACTGCGCGGAAGGCCGCATCGGTGCCAGAGAAATCCAGGCCGATCTGTGGCCCGGCGCAACTCAGGGGGGTGGCACCGTATATGCGCTGCAGCAAACGCATGCGTCCATCTAGCTCCCGCTGCAAACCCTCCAGGGCGCTGCGACTTAACTGGTTGCCCAACTGCGCCCAGTTGAGGGGGCGAAGATAAAGCCCAACGCTGGGCTCGGTAACTTCAGCTACAGCTTGAGCAGACTCAGTGACTTGTGCGGGCAATTTGCGCTCCCGGGACAAGCTACCGGTAAGCAGGGCCGCAGCTGCACTAAATGGCAGGGCAAAAACGAGGGTCAGCAACAAGCTGGCCCAAGGGAAGGTAACGGAATTACCGGGCTCAAACGCTACGGTAATATTGCCGGCAATACTATCGTGCAGGACCACTGGCTCGGTGATCGTCTCCCCCTCTTTCAGGTCCCCCACTTCGGCCAGGGAATTCGATTCCACATCCTCAATTAAAATGCCGGAAACCATTGGAAGCTCCAGCAGCTGGCGAGCGATCAGCTGCAAACTGATACGATCCCCGGCCACAATACTCTCCAGGCTCTGCCCCGCGAGAATAGTCGCTGCCGCCTTCGCAGTAACTCTGTCTCGCTCTATCTGGCCGGTGCGCTGCTGACCATAAAAATGCCCCAGTGCCGCCGCACAAAATATTGCCAGTGTTAGCCAGATAACCAGTGCCAATAAACGCTGGCGGGCGCGTTTGGACAACTGTGCTAATTGAGCCGGTATTTTGCGAAGAATAGATACAATGGAAACTGACATAAACGGCGGCAGACATCTTGCGTATTGTTTTTTTACTGTTGCCCCAGCTGTTTTGGAGCAGCGAGCATTTTAACGGTAGGCACCAAAATTGTGCATACCCAATTAATTCCTGAGCGATTGGTAAAGCAGGCGGCGAAATAGTTCAACTCAACTCGCACAATTCGAAAAGAAATTTTACTCCCCATTCGAAATGAGCCCATTAAAATCCCTGCTGACCGGCAATCAATGAAATTAAAGCCCGGCAATTTTAGCGAAGAATCTCATAAGAGCTATAATGCGCCGGACATTTAATTCAATCGGGACAGAGCTTATGGGTGATCAAATAAATTCACAGGAATTCCACCTCTCCCTGAAACAGATTTCCCAGGCTCCAGGAAGTGGCACCCTGCGCTACCTGAGCTATCGAGATCAAGTCGCCAAGCTCGGCCTGGAGTATTCCAGTGCAGCCCCTTTTCCCGGTGAGGCTACGGACTTTACCCCGTCCCCCGAAGAACCGGGTGCACTTGAAGCCATTTGGTGTGTCACCCTGCTAAGCCCCTCTGTCTCCCTGGCCCAACTCCAATACCTTCTGCGATTTTTTGATGAACAACAGTGGAGCCTATTCGCCGCTGATACTTTGGCACAAAGACGCGATCGCACCGTTATCCGCTTCCAAATTGATGGCGATCTAGATTTTGACAGCGCGCGCCTGGCCTGCCTTGGAGTGGCCGATGAGTTGGGAGTAGACCTAACAATCCAGGCTTCTGTTACCCAGAGAGTGCCAAAGCTGGCGGGCTTTGATATGGATTCAACCCTGATTGATGCTGAAGTCATTGACGAGCTGGCAAAAATTACTGGTATCGGTGATCAGGTTGCCGCCATCACCCAATCTGCCATGGCCGGGGACATAGATTTCTGCGAGAGCTTTAAACGGCGTATGGCCCTGCTAAAAGGTTTTTCCGAGCAGCGTTTGGCAGAAATTGCCCGGGAATTGCCGTTAAAAGAAGGGGCCTATGAGTTACTGGCAGCCTTGCACGCACTGGGCTGCAAAACGGCACTGCTTTCCGGCGGCTTTACCTACTTCGCGAAATTCCTGCAGCGAGAGCGCCTGCCCCTGGATTACATCCATGCCAATGAACTGACATTTGCCGAAGGGGCCCTCACCGGCGAAGTAGTGGAACCCATTATTGATGGCGATCGCAAACGCAAGTTACTGCAGGAAATTGCCGGAAGCTTAGATTTGGCACTGGAAAGTGTGGTCGCTATGGGTGACGGCGCCAACGATATTCCCATGTTGAATTTAGGGGAAATGGGTATCGCCATTCACCCCAAGCCCAAGGTGAGGCTACAGGCCCCCCAGGCCATCAATCTGTTTGGCCTGGACGCCGCCCTCTACTTATTTGGTCTCAATGACCAACAAATTGCCAAGCTCGGGGTATAACCCGGCTTAGCTCTTAAAGCATCGCGTGAGGGAAAGGGAAACTCGGCCGCTTGTTGTGATCCGTGCAAGCACTGGGCCCGGGTTTCTGCCCACAACTGGCAAGAAAAAGCCCCAGGACGACTATTAGTAAAGCCCGTTTATACATAGGTGCCTCCCTTCCTGAGTAAAATCTCTGGGCAGCAGAGTACGCAAAGGCAATCCATTTGAACAGCCGTTTAATGATTTTTATGCCAGAAATCTGGCGTATTAATCACGCTATCGTACCAGTTCACTTAGCTATAAAAACAAACTGAAAGAATGCCCATAAAAAATATTTTGTGAAGCAAACTTTAGCATTAGCCAAAGTGGAAGGGAAAAAGAAAGGGGAGAGTTGCCGCAACTCTCATATTGACCTATGGGAATTGCGACAACTGGGAAAAGAGAGCGATTAACTCTCTTTTTTACCGTAAATAACCAGGCTATTTACTTTTACCGTCAGCGGGTGATAACCCACCTTGGCGCGCTCAAAAATGCGTGCAGCCACGTCTTTTTTACCCGTCTCAACCATATTGCGATATAGCGGGCGCAGGAACTTGTTGCGGCCGATACTGGTGAGGAAATTCTCAAGGCGCTCGAAGGCCGGCTCGTAGTCGTTGCGCACTGCGATCATCAGCCAGCTGAAAGCCACCTCGTTATTGCGGGATTCGGTCAGGCCAAAGGCGCCGTCCAATTCCTTCAACTGCGCTTCCGTCAGTTTCTCCGGCATACCATCGAGGAAGTACTTCCACTGGTGGAAAGTCCAGCCTTTGGTATCAATATCCTTCGCCACCAGTTTGCCGTCCAGCCACTGTTGACGTACTGGATCCAATTTAGTGAAGGCATCGGACTTCGGATGCGGCGCACCTTCGGGAATACCCGGATCGAAGATCCACTGAAGGATACGATCGCGGTCCAGCTTGTCGGCGTGCTCAACCAACAGGGTTTTGTCGAGATACTTGACGAAGTCCTCGGTGGTGATGCTCTGGAAGGAGAAGTGGTTGAAGTACTCCATCAGGAAGCGGTCAAACGCTTCGCGACCTACTTTCTGCTCCAGCTCATACAGGAATAGGGAGCCTTTCTCGTAGGGAATATTGGAGAAGACTTCATCGGGGTCACGTCCGCGTAGGTCGATCGCCATAATCTCATCGCGGGGCTCTTTATCAGCCAGATCCGCTTGCAGGTCGTCATAGCCCAGGGCCATTTCCATCTGGTAGCGCTCATCACCGTAGACGAACTGCATAATGCGGTTAGTCAGGTAGGTAGTGAAACCTTCATTCAGCCAAAGGTCGCGCCAGCTGGCATTGGTCACCAGGTTGCCGGACCAGGAGTGGGCCAGTTCGTGGGCAATCAGGGCTACCAGGCTCTTATCGCCGGCGATCACCGTCGGAGTGATAAAGCTAAGGCGCGGGTTTTCCATACCACCGAAGGGGAAGCTGGGAGGCAGAATTAGCAGGTCATAACGATCCCAGTGGTAGGGGCCATAAGCCTTTTCAGTCACTTCCAGCATGGATTCGGTATCGGCAAACTCCGCCGCTGCAGATTCCAGCATGGAGGGCTCAGCGTAGACACCTGTGCGCTCGCCCATGGGCTTGAACTTCAGGTCACCAACCGCCAGGGCAATCAGGTAGGAGGGAATGCGCTGGGGCATTTCAAACTCGTAGACGCCATCTTTGGCCGCCTGCGGGTCATTGTTCGCACTCATGACTGCGCGCAGTTCTTTCGGAGTGCGTACAGTGGCGTTGTAAGTGATGCGAACTTTCGGGGAGTCCTGCAGTGGAATAAAGCTGCGCGCGTGAATCGCCTGGGCCTGGGTAAACAGGAACGGATGCTTTTTACCCGCAGTCTGCTGGGGCTCCAGCCACTGAACGCCGGAGGCGCCCGGCGCTGTACGGTAGCGGATAGTAATGCTATCGGCATCTTCCGGCAGCTCAATGTTCAGCGGAGTACCCAGGTGACTGTCTTTCTCGCCCATGGAGAATTTTACTGGCGCGCCATTAGCGGATACAGAAACCACTTCCAGTTCGCGGGTATCCAGTACCATCGGCAGGTTCTTGTCGTTGAGACGCTTGAAGTCCAACTTGGCTTCACCTTCAAGAACCTTGCGGGAGAAGTCGACAGTCAGGTCCAGATCCAGGTGTTGCACCTGGTAATCATTGCTGTTGGCAAAAGAGTGGTAATCCACTCCGGACTGGGGCGCTTTTTCAACACCCGGCTTCTTCTCGATCACAGCGGACGCCTTCATCGGCGCGCTCGCACTGTCTACTTCGGCCTTGGAAGGCTCCGACTTGGAACAGCCACCGGCAACGGCAAGGCCGCCAACGATCAGACTGGTACACAGTAAACGGGGCAACATGGGTCTACTCCCTGAGTTCAGCTTTTCAATTTGCGCCACAGGATACCTGACAGAGCGCAGATGAGAAACGACAGGGGACTCTGCACCCGCCGTAAGGGGGCTCACTGATCACCCGCTCGAGCCACGGGTACCGACGGTCATGCCGCGTTTTGCCAATAAACCAGATTAATGTCTCAGTTTCGTCGCCTTAGGACGAATTTCATGACTAATAGCAGCGAGGGAAGAAAAATACTGACCGGGAATTAATACATCGTTCACTTTCCAGATTCAGACTGCGGCTCTTTTATAACAAGCACTATAAGGAGAACCCCATGTCTCTGTCCCGGAGGCGGTTTCTACAATTTTCCGGCGCAAGCCTGGCGGCCCTGCCCCTACTGAAAGCCTACGGTTCCGGCCAGGAGCCCTTCCAGCACGGCGTAGCCAGCGGTGACCCCCTGGCAGATCGCGTAATTCTCTGGACCCGTATCACTCCGTCTGCAGATCCAGAATTCCAGTCCATGGTGCCCTACACCTGGCAGGTCGCTCTGGACCCGGAAATGGCCATGGTGGTCAATAGCGGCAGCGGTATTACCGGGCCTAATGTGGACTACACCATCAAAGTGGATGCCAGCGGTCTGCAACCCGGCACCAGTTACTACTACCGCTTCTACTCTAACGGTATCGACTCGCCCATAGGCCGCACTCGCACACTGCCCATCGGCCATGTGGATAAGCTGCGCTTCGCGGTGACCAGCTGCTCCAACTATCCCATGGGTTATTTCAATGTTTACCGGGAAATTGCCCTGCGTGCAGACCTGGATGTGGTACTGCACCTGGGAGATTACATTTACGAGTACGGACCCGGTGGCTACGGTACCGGCACGGGCCTGGGGCGAGAGCCAATCCCCGCCAAGGAAATGGTGGATATCCAGGATTACCGCCTGCGCTACGCCCAGTACCGCTCCGACCCGGATTTACAGGAGGTACACCGCCAACACCCATTTATCTGTGTCTGGGACGACCATGAAACCACTAACAACGCATGGGCTGGCGGTGCTGAGAACCACAATGTCCAAGATGGCGAGGGCGACTGGTTTGTACGCCGCTCGGTAGCCAACCAGGCCTACTTCGAGTGGATGCCCATCCGCGATAACGGCATCTTTGATCTATTTGGTGACAGGGCCATCTACCGCAGCTTCCGTTTCGGCAACCTGATGGACCTGATGATGCTGGATACCCGCATCGCCGCGCGCTCCGAGCAGGCCAACTGGTTCGATCAGCAGACCGCCGACGACCCGGAGCGCAGCATCCTTGGTACCCAGCAGGAACAATGGCTGCACAACAGCCTGACCCAGTCCCAGTCGGATGGCGTGCGCTGGCGGGTATTGGGGCAACAGGTAATGATGGCGCAACTCACCCTGGCCAGGGATTTGTCTGTGAATATGGACCAGTGGGATGGATACACTGCTTCCCGCGAGCGCCTGTTCGACCATATTGCCGACAATAATATCGACAATTTTGTCGTCCTCACCGGAGATATCCACAGCTCCTGGGCCTGGGATCTGGCCAGCAATCCTTTCAGTATTTTGAAATACGGGCGCCTGACCGGACGCGGTGCTCTCGGCGGAGAATTTGTCACCCCCGGAGTAACCTCCAGCTTCCTGGACAAATCCCACCTGACGGATGTTGCAGCGATTGCTATGGACGGGTTGATACCATACCTCAAGTGGGTGGAGATAACCCGGCGCGGTTACCTGCTGATGGATGTTTCCCACTCCCGCGCCAAGGCCCACTGGTATCACGTGGATACAGTCACCAGTCAGAATTACAACGCCAGCCTGGCAAGGATCTATAAGCAGAAAGCGGGGCAAAACCATATTCAGCGCGCCTGGAGTGAAAGCACAACTGATGAGTTGGTACCGGCACCGGCACCGCAGTACGGCGCCCTGGCGCGCAATACCATCGCCGCCCTACGCAGCCGCTACAACGTCTAATTTGCAGGCAATAAAAAACCGCACCCCTGTTAAGGCGGTGCGGTTTTTTAAAAAGCTTACAGAAAGAGATTATTCGAGACTGAAATCGAAGTTCATATCCTCCGCCGGTGCCTGCACATAGTACCCCTGAATATAATCAGTACCGGTCTGCCACAAAGTCGGCAGCATACTGGCCTGCTCAATATGGGGCACTATCACCTTGGTATCCGCCTCACCCAAGCGCTGTACCAATCCTGCCAGGGAGTCACTGCTCTCGCCTTCATCCTGGACCTCGCGCACGAAGGAGGGATCGATCTTGGCGATATCCACTTTCACATGCTCAAGAGCCTTGAACGGATTGAGTCCGGTGCCGAAATGACAGACCGAAACGCGACAACCCAATTGCTGGACCTGAGTGGTAAAGTCCCGGGCCGCGTGCAGGTTGCTGTTGATATCCTCCTGACGCAACTGGAAGATCACCGTTCCCGGCGCCACCTTGGCAGCTTTGAAGGCAACCCCCAGCCAGCCGGGTAAGCTGCTGTCCACCAGTGAAGCAGTGGTGATATGCAGCATCAAAGAAATATTCTTGCCCTCAGCCCTGGCGGCTGCGGCGGCCTTGATCGCGGTAATAATTACCCAGCGATCCATTTTCGCCGACAGGCCCGCATCGCCGAGTTCCTGCAGGAAGGCCAGCGGCGCCAGCTCTTCCTTGTCATCGAGCATACGCACCAATACTTCGTACAGTTGCTCGCCAGTTCCCTGCAAACTGAGAATTGGCTGATAAAGCAGCTTCAGGCTGCCGGCCTCCAGGGCCTGAACCACCCGTGCACGATGATAGGTATCGGCGTCGGCACCACCTTCAGTATCCGGCTCGTAGAGCGCAAAATTCCCACCTTTCTTTTCTTCACCCAGAGCCTGCTTGTGAGCAGATAGCGCTTGGTCCAGCACTTGTTGCGCACCGCTGGAGGCCTCACTCATCAGGGAAATACCGATAGAGGCAGTAATTTGCAGGGTTTTGCCATCTGCATCGAAGATGGTGTCGGAAATCTTCTTTAATATATCCTGCGCGCGTTGCTCGATGCTGTCCGGAGTTGTATTCGGGCTGAGCAGGCAAAAGGCATCTTCACTGTACCGGGCCAGGGTATCGCCACTGCGTTGACAGGACTTGAGTAATTCCGCCATGCCTTTTTGCAGAGCATCGGCACCTGCCACTCCAACAACTTTCAACACTTCATCTTCAAAGCGATCCACTTCTATCAGCATCAGACCGCCAGTATTGTGGGAGTCCGCTGCAGATTTGATGCTGGAATCCAGTACCTGCAGGAAGTGCTGACGGTTGAAAAGCCCGGTCAGCGGATCGCGATTCTTGATATCGCTGAGCTGCGCTTCCAATTGCTCCGTATCACCCCGGCGCGAGGCAATACGCACCTGCAGACAGCGCTCATCGTCGTAGGTAGTGCTGAGTACTTCTGCGCGGGTAGGCAGGGAATCGCCAGAGGCGGTCTTAGCGGTAAATTTCCACTCTTTCGCCTCAAGCTCATTGTTGTCGATAGCGCAGCTTTTGAGGAATTCACGCCCCTCTTCCTGCTCATTTTCAGCCAGCATATCAATCAATGGCTGGTACTCGATGTCCTCGCCAGAGTCGTAACCAAAGCGCTCTGCAAGGGAGTCATTGGCGTAGACAATCAAGCCATCAGATATATAAGCGATGGCATCTTTGGAGCTATCAAGCAGCTCCTTGGCACGGTTAAGGGTCGCGTGATAGCGGCGGTCGTGTAGGCGAGCCTGACGGCGATTGGCGAGTGCCCCCAGCTCACGCTGTATCACAAAGAGAAGGTGTTGGTCTTCATCCACCACTACGACATCGCGGGCTCCGAGCTTCAAACCTTCCACCACGGGTTGGGCACCGGTGCGCTCGGTCAGCATAATTACCGGGACATCTTTTTGCAGCTTGCTGATGGTGCGCAACGCCACCGAGGGGGGCACCTGAGTACTGCTTTCAGCCGCGATCACTAAATCCCAGGTTTTATCCTGGAGCAGGCGGTTAAACACAGCCTCGCTGGCCACATGCTGTGCTCGGTTGGGACGGCCTGCGTTGTGCAGCATACTCACAAGGCGCTGGGCTTCCGACGGGGTATCGTGAATCAGGAGAAGTCGTATTGTGTCGTTGCTACTCATTATTTGCTCTATTTTTTTAATGGCGGCACACAGCTACCGCTGGCGGTAATTTTAGGGGGCGTAGAGGATCGCGCACAAGAGCAGATAAAACTGGTACTTGTGACCTAAATCACACAACACTCTCCACTAAAAGCTTCCACCTTTTTTTATTTGCGAAGCCAAAGCCACCAATCAAACTATCCAAACCTAAAGAGTCCCTAATTTCAACGCTATAAAGTGAAACAGCGCTGCTGAATGGGGCGATCCGCCAACTATATCTGCCACCGATATCACACAATTAGCCTAGATCAATTTGGCGATATTTACCCACCCGACAATCCCCTCGTAAAGGCCTCTACCAAATAGGTAAATGGAGCTAGTAATTTTGCACTGTTTCAACAACTCTCAGCAAAGATCGGGGATTTTGATGGGACGCCGGGGATTTCACGCACCAGTTTTGGCACCAGATAACCGGGTAACTGCTGGCGGAGATGTTCGATTAGCTCCAGCGCTTTCGCATCAGAGACTTCAAAATGTGCGGCACCATTTACCCGATCCAGCTGATGCAAATAGTACGGAAGTACTCCTGCTGTAAAGAGGGATTCGCTCAACGCACCCAGCGCCTCGCGACTATCATTGACGCCTTTTAATAGCACCGCTTGGTTGAGCAGGGTGACCCCTGCGCTTCGCAACTTTTGCAGAGACTCCCGCACCTCACTATCAATTTCATTGGCGTGGTTGCAGTGCAACACCAGCACGGGCTTCAAGCGGGAACCGGTAAACCAATCCAACATTTTCTGGTTTACCCGGCTGGGAGCAACTATCGGGAGGCGGCTGTGAATTCGCAGCTTATCCACATGGGGAATCTCGGCCAGCTCTTCGGTGAGCCAGGCCAGTTGACGGTCACTCATTACCAAAGGATCACCGCCGCTCAAAATCACTTCGCGCAGCTCAGTGCGCGCGCGAATGTAGTCTAGAGCTGCCAGGCTCTGTCTGCGAGTTAGGTGGTTGTCGCCGTAGGGGAATTCACGTCGGAAACAGTAACGACAATTAACCGCACACTGGCCCGCAGTGATCAGCAGTAGACGCCCGTGGTATTTGTGAACGACTCCAGGCAGAGGGTTAGCTTCTGCCTCTTCAAGGGGGTCTGCACTAAATCCCGGCACTTTCTTCAACTCATCCGCACCGGGTAAAACCTGTAACAACAATGGGTCTTCGGGATCGCCGCAACGCATGCGCCGGACAAAGGGGCGCGGCACGCGCAGGGAAAAGCCAGAAGCTGCTTGCAAGGCCTTGGGGAGCTTACGCGGGTCTAGCTGTAGTAATTGAATCAACTCTGCCGGATCAGTGACCAGATCAGACAACTCATCCCGCCAGCAGCGGGATTCCTGTGTGTCGATAAGCTCTATACCGGGGGCCGATGATGACGCCATCATGGAGATACACTACAAAATAAGAGATTGTATCAGATCTCCCACTGCAATCTCCCGCCACCACTGACAGTGATGCCCCACAAAGGGTGCCGTGACCAGGTAGACATGGGAATTCGCACAAACCCATTAGAGAAATGGCATCTGTTTCAGATCCTATCTAGTGAGTTAGTTGAACCCTCAAATCGATTCCCTAGGGTAATTACATAAACTGAATTTATTTTTGCAGAAACCCATATACATAATCAAAAAATATTCACCAATCTTCTGTGGAAAAATATCGGATAGTTGGACTGTATCTTTAAGCAGCCAGAGCCTTAACTCTTCTTTACCTGAATTTAGGAGTAGACTCATTATCGGCGAAGCAAGTATTCACTCTACCTACCAATAAAAACCCCTACCCTACAAAACACTCTACTGCAATAAAGAAAACCTACACAGTCGACATTTCCACAGTGAATTCAGGAAGCAAAAAACATTTTCCTTGAAAAATTCGGCAAGGATAAAGCAAAGCAAAAATTATTTATTAATAAAATTTTTATCACTAGAAAAAACATCTTCCAAAAACCATCAACAAATATCAAAAAATTCATAATTCCCTTATTCACAATAGGGATAATTCGGTGTTAATTTAAACGCCGGCAAAGAAAAACCATTTTGCCGACCCCGCCAAAGGCGGACACTATCAAGAAATAAATAAAACACCTAAAAGGTGTTCAAACAGTACGTTTAGAATTACAAAAAGGAATTACCCAATGGAAATGCAGCTTGAATTGCTTGAAGCCAATAAAGACCTACTGATTGAGCAAACTCGCGCACATCCTTTCTTGAAGCGTTGCCGTGAAGGCTCCATTACGCTGGACGAATTAAAAATATTTTTGGTTCAACAAGGTATTTACAGTGGATTTTTTGTTAGATATCTCTGTGCAATGATGGCAAACCTCCCGAGTAACCACGAAGTCCTGGAGCTTGCCGAAAATCTAATGGAAGAGCTGGGCCTGGAACCAGACAGCCCCAAACCCCACGCAGAAATCTATCGCGAAACCCTCGAGCATTTTGGTTTGACCCTGGAAAACGCAGAAGTTTTACCAGGCACTCAGCACCTGATCGATACCATGTTCAAAAACTGCCGGGACCTCAGGGCCAGTGCAGGATTGGGCGCCCTATGCCTGGGAGCCGAAGCCCTGGTACCCGATTTATATACAGATATTGTTGCCGGATTCCGCTCTTGCGGTGTAACCGATACAGAAATGCAATTTTTCCTGCTGCATATTGAATGTGATGACGGCCATGCAGAAACCATTCGCGATATTATGGTAGATATCGGCTCCAAGGATCCCAGCCAACTGGACATAATGCTCGAAGCCGGGCGCCACCTTGTAGAGGCTCGCTTACAATTCTTCGATTCTATTGAAACCGCCTACCACTCCACTAAACATAAAAAAGCTGAAGCTGTTACAGCTTAATGAGCAAGCACTTATCAACCCACTCACAGGTGTTGTTGGAGAAAGCACGGGCATAGGGAAATGCCACCAACATAAATTCGACAGAGATCGAATCATTTTGAGTTAGGTTTTTAAAAATTATTCTGCGATAAGAAAATAAAAAAGGAAAATTTATTAAATATCGCAGAATTAATATGACTTGCTGTGAGAATTGGAGATAACAATGGCTGAAACACTATCACTGGCAAAAAACGAACTGGTTGAACGAGCCAGTGAAGCAATGAAACAGCACCTCAGCACCCCCGAGTGGTCTCTGAGAGAAAAGCTTGCGCTGACTTGCCGAATTTTATTTAACGATGGTCACGACTCCGGCCTGGCTGGGCAAATTACCGCCCGCGCGGAAAAACCCGGTACTTATTACACCCAACGCCTGGGCCTCGGCTTCGATGAAATTACCTCATCCAACTTATTGGAGGTCAACGAAGACCTCGAAGTACTGTCCGGAGAGGGCATGGCCAATCCGGCCAACCGCTTTCACTCCTGGATCTACCGGGCGCGCCCCGATGTGAACTGCATCGTGCATACCCACCCCATGCACGTATGTGCGCTTTCCATGCTGGAGCGCCCGCTAAAGATTTCCCATATGGACGCCTGCATGTTGTATGAGGATATTGCCTTCCTCAAAGACTGGCCGGGTGTACCCGTGGGTAACAGCGAGGGCGAGCTGATTTCCGCCGCTATTGGGGACAAGCGTGCAATCCTACTGGGACACCACGGCCTGATTATGGCCTGTCGCTCTGTAGAGGAAGCCTGTGTAATGGCGGTTCAGTGCGAGCGCGCTGCCAAACTGCAAATATTGGCTGAATCAGCCGGCACCATCCAGGATATTGATCCCGAACTGGGCCGCGAAGCCCACGACTGGATTCTCCAGGAAAAACGCACGCAAGCGACTTTTGCTTACTTTGTGCGCCGCATGCAGAGAAAAGGTTATGGCGGCGGGGACGACCCATTAAGTTAAGTGCTTTTGTGCAATGGGCTAAAGCCCATTGCACTGCCGGCTGCCGCAATAATTGCAGCTTGGCTTTAACAACCGGAACGCCTCCCCTCCATTTCTCTCTGGTATTCGTTCAAGCTCCCACCCTCCTGTATAATCCCGCTCCATCATGCAGGGCTGGCGGTGAAGTCTCTTTTCCCCAGCCAGACGAGTTACCTGCGGCTACCATTTGTGGCGGAAGCGGAGGGCGTTAGCCCAGCCTTGGCCGGAATCGGCTAGAAACAAAAAACTCGTTAAAAATCATATAGATAAATGACTTAAAGGGCTCTATTTGCTATGGCTAGTTACTCCACTAACGAATTCAAGGGCGGCCTCAAGGTGATGCTGGACGGCGACCCCTGCTCAATCGTGGAAAACGAATTCGTCAAACCTGGTAAGGGCCAGGCGTTCAACCGCGTGAAGCTTCGCAACCTGAAAACCGGTCGCGTATGGGAACGCACCTTCCGCTCCGGTGAAAGCCTGGAAGCGGCGGACGTGATGGATCGCGAAATGGAATACTTGTACAACGATGGCGAGTTTTACCATTTCATGGAGCCCGAGACTTTTGAACAGCACCAAGCCAGCAGCGATGCTGTGGGCGATGCTTCAAAATGGCTCAAAGAACAGGATATCTGCACTGTAACCCTGTACAACGGCTCTCCGCTGGCAGTTACTCCACCCAACCACGTAATCCTGGAAATTACCGATACCGATCCGGGCCTGCGCGGAGACACCGCCCAGGGCGGCACCAAGCCGGCCACTTTGGCTACCGGCGCCGTTGTGAAGGTTCCTCTGTTCCTGGAAATCGGTGAAACCATCAAGGTAGACACCCGCACCGCCGAATACCTGGGCCGTGCCAAGGAAGACTAAGTACCTCCTCCCCTCGAGCGGCCTACGGCCGCTCATCTCCAGAGCTACCTCCCATGAGCACAGATACCTGGCGCCCCACCGCCACTATTGCAGCCCTGCGCCAACGCGCTGCGCTACTCGCTGAAATACGCATATTTTTTGCTGAACGAAACGTTGTGGAAGCCGAAGTTCCGGTGCTATCCCAGCGCGCCACCAGCGACCCCCATATCGAGTCCATCGCCACCGAATGCCGGGGCGAAAACGCCTACCTGGCCACCAGCCCGGAATTTGGTTTAAAGCGTTTACTCGCCGCAGGACTCGGAGATTGCTACTACTTGGGTAAGGCTTTTCGCCAGGGCGAATCCGGCAGTCGACACAACCCCGAGTTCACCATGTTGGAGTGGTACCGCTGCGGTTGGGACGATCACCAACTGATGGAGGAGGTCGCCAAGCTGCTCTGCAGTATTTTGGCGACGGACCAGGTTCAGTCCCTCAGTTACCGGGAATTGTTTTTAAGGGAGCTGCAACTGGACCCCCACAGTGCCAGCGAAGCCGAGCTGATTTCCTGCGTTAAGCGGGAAATGGAGTTGTCTTTTGTACCCCGTGAACGCAGTGAGTGCCTGGACCTGCTGATGAGCCACCGCCTGGAACCCACCATGAGTGAGGGCATCACCCTGCTCTACGACTTCCCCGCAGAGCAAGCGGCACTGGCAAAAGTGGTAGCGGACGAACAGGGGACCCCCGTAGCCAGGCGCTTCGAAGCCTATGTCGGTGGATTGGAACTGGCCAATGGCTATTGGGAGCTAACCGACAGCGCGGAACAGCAGCGCCGCTTTGAAAAGGATCTGGAATACCGCCGTGCTAACCAGCGCCCTGTACACCCCTTTGAAGAGCGCCTGGTTGCGGCCCTGGATCAAGGCATGCCCGAGTGCGCAGGGGTCGCGCTGGGAGTCGACCGACTGCTGATGTTAAAAGCCGGTTACCAATCGATTGATGAAGTTATCGCCTTCCCTTTCAGTCGGGCTTAGCGGCCGCCGGCGCCGGAGTGTATTGATAGCGGGCAACCTCGCCAACTGCAAAAAAGCCACTATCGAGCAATAGCTGCTGACGATCCGCCGGCACTAAAGCCACCAGATTTTTATGGTGGCTACCCTGGGCAGCGGTTAGCAGATGCTTAAACAGGGCCCGACCAATCCCGCGACCCCGGTAATCCGGAAGTGTCACCAAGTCATAGAGCCCCAGTGCATCCGCTGCCGCAAACAGGCAACCGGCGGCCACCGGCACACCATCCAGCTTAGCGAGAAATAATTTCAGTCGCCCGCGTCGCTGCTCGGGGATTTCCTGCAGGCCCTGATAGAAGTGCGCCAACTGTGCCCCCTCCAGCTCCCCTGCCGCCGCTGCCTGCACTGCGCCGTAATCAGGCAAGGCCTCCTTTTTCACCGCACTAATAGTCAGCTGTTCCACTACCGGAACCTCGGCAACGCTGAGTCGGGGTATCTCGGCGGCCATAGCTACCAGGGACTGGCGCCGCTTTAGCCCAAGCTCATCCAAAGCGTCATTGCCCAGGGGTTTGGTGGCACTGTGCCAAAGGGTGAAGGGGCTGTGCCGCTCGGCAAAATAATCCAGCGCAAAACGCTGAATAATGCGCGGCGGCATTACCATATTGGAAATCACCTGATTGAGCCCAATGGAAGGCAGGCCGCTATCACTGCGGACAATACCTGTAATTTCCTTGGTGCAATCTGGAGTTACCAGGCTCGCGCGGTAATCCGCATAAGCCTCCAAATTTCGGCAGGTAAGATTTTTAGCGCTGAGACTATATTTCATGGGTCAAAGGATAGTGCCAAGAACAGTGCCGTTGCATCATTTCCCCAGTGATCCCAGCCCCGCAGCCGGTGTTCGCTACGGGGCGACAAGCCTTACTTCTGTACTTGCGACAGGGCACACTGATCCATGGATAATGCCGGTTCAGCACAGGTGGCTGCCCCGACAACTTTTGCCGGCACTCCGGCCACTAACACCTTTGCCGGTACCGTTTTAAGAACCACACTTCCGGAAGCAATTTGGGCGCACTCGCCAATTTCAATATTGCCCAGCACCTTGCTGCCCGCACCGATTAAAACCCCGTGGCGGATTTTCGGGTGGCGGTCCCCGCTCTCTTTGCCAGTGCCGCCCAGTGTAACGGACTGCATGATGGAAACATTGTTTTCCACTACAGCCGTTTCACCTATAACGATACCGGTCGCGTGATCCAGCAATATACCGTCACCCATACGCGCAGCCGGGTGAATATCCACACTGAATACGACAGAGACGCGGTGCTGTAAGAACATAGCCAGGGAGCGGCGCTGCTGCTGCCACAGCCAGTGGGCTACACGGTGAACCTGCAAGGCGTGAAAGCCCTTAAAGTACAGGAAGGGCTCGTGCAGGGAGTGGCAGGCGGAATCCCGCAGGTAAATTGCGTTCAAATCCGCTCGCGCCGCATGCCCTATGGAAGGGTCAGCTTGTAGCGCCTCATCGATAACCTCGCGAATTAACAGCGCCGGTGCCACCGCATTGTCCAGCTTGTTGGCCAGGTGAAAGCTGAGCGCCGCCTCCAGGGAATTGTGGTTCAGGATGGTCGCGTGTAGAAAGCTGGCCAGGATCGGCTCCCGCTCTACCTGCTGCGCCACCTCTATACGAATCTTCTCCCAGATCAGATCCGCCTCAGCCTCGGTGCATGTCGCATCCATTATTGCTTTCTCCATGTTACACAGCCCCCAGGGTCAACGGGGGCTCCAGCAGCGCAGACTGCTGCTCGCGCAATGCCAGTATATGCTCTGCCCAGTAACGGGCAGTATTAAACCAGGGGAACGCCTGGGGAAAAGCCGGGTCCTGCCAGCGCCGCGCCAACCAGGCGGCATGATGCATCTGCCGCAGGCAGCGCAGAGGCTCCACCAGCTGCAACTGCTGGGGATCAAAACTATAGAAGGTTTCATAGCCTTCCAACACTGCATCCAGGTAGGCGGTTTGCTCTGCGCGATTGCCGGAAATCAACATCCAGATATCCTGGATCGCCGGCCCCATCAGGCAGTCGTCCAAGTCCACAAACCAGGGAGTTTCATCCCGCCACAGGAAGTTGCCACTGTGACAATCACCGTGCAAGCGCAGCATATCCCAGTCCCGCTCAAACAGCGGGGCTATTTGTTCGATAATGTGGCCCGTGACGGAAGCGTAGGCCTCGCGGTTCTCACGTGGCAGGAAATCTCCATTCAGGATAAATTCCCGGCTATCAATTGCGAATCGCTGCAAAGTGAGGGATGGGCGATAGCTGAAAGGTTTGGCGCTGCCGGCCGCATGAATGCGACCCAACATGGTCCCCACCTGCTCCAGGTGATCAAAGTTATCCAGCTCCAACTGGCGACCGCCCCGTCGGGGGAAAAGCGCAAAACGGAATCCAGCGGACTCCATCAGGGTGCGCCCATCAAACTGTATCGGTGCCACCACAGGAATTTCGGCCTCTGCCAACTCCAGGGTGAACTGGTGCTCCTCTAATATCTGCTCATCACTCCAGCGCCCCGGGCGATAGAACTTGGCAATCAACGGCTCGGCATCCTCAATACCCACCTGATAGACGCGGTTTTCATAACTGTTTAGAGGGAAAATACGCGCATCGGAAATCAGCCCGGTAGTCTCGACACAGTCGATCACCACGTCCGGCGTGAGGGCTTCATAGGGATGATGATTCGAGGTCATAGTGGGTACCAACTGGATTGCAGCTGGCTATGCTAACGCGGTCGCGGGGGCGGGGACAAACTGAGAAATGTGCCGCAAGCTAAAGCGGCCAACTCAAGGGGAGTTCACGCAGGACAGGAGCGGTGACACCACCCAATGCCAACCGCACAAAAAACTGGCTTAACCGCCATTTGCCCGCTGTTGCTGCAATAGCTGAACCATTTGGTCACGACCAAAGACTTCGGCAAAATCCTCTGCGGAGTGGCCGGCCTTATTCACCTGCTGTGAATCGCAATCCTGCTTTAGCAGGGTTCGTGCAAGGGCAAACTCACCGCGAAAAATCGCTGCCATCAGGGCAGTATTGCCACGGCGATCCTGGGCACAGGCATCTGCACCTCTCTGCAAAAGGTAATCCACAGCTTCCCCGTTGCCGTTGTAAGTGGCAATCATCAGTGCCGTATAACCTTTCGGGTTGCGTACATCCAGGGGGAAACCCGCTTGCGAAAATTCACGCAGCACCTCGGTATCACCAATCCTGGCTGCGGCAAAATAATACTGGGAGAGTTCGGTAAAATCAGATTCCGTTTTTTCCGGCTCCCCTGCTTGAACCCCCAGGGTAAGAAAGAGTAGTGCGAATAAAAATGATCTCATAATTTCACCTGTATAAATTTAGCGGGCGACAGAGGTCGCCCGCGCTTGGGTAAAAATTACCGGGCCAGTTTTTTCACGCGACTCAGATCGCCACCAACCGCTTTGGTTAAGCGCTGTCCGTAGTCCTTGTCCGCTTGGTAGAAGTGGCTCAGCATAATGTGCTTAGTGTTTTCATCACTCACTTTACCCAGATCACCAGCGAGGTTTTCAATCAGGTTCTGGCGCTCTTCAGGACTCAGGCTGCGGTAGAAAGCACCCGCCTGGGCAAAAGGCAGTTTCTTTTCAATGGCCTTTTGCTGGGTGCTGCCATTCAACGCCTTGTTGCTATAAAGACCTTTGGGGTCCTCGGTGCGCGCATCGATACGGCTCGGCTGATAGTTCACATCTGAAGTCTGTTGGCCGTAATTACCCGCCCCATCCTGGTTCCAGTTATTTACGGCAACACGGGGACGGTTGATAGGCAATTGCTGGTGGTTAGCCCCCAGGCGATACATTTGCGTATCGGAGTATGAGAATACGCGGCCCTGTAACAAGCGGTCTTCCGAAGGCTCAATACCCGGCACAATATTAGCTGGCGCAAACGCGGATTGCTCAGTTTCCTGGAAGAAATTTGTGGGCACACGATTGAGTGTCATGGTGCCAACTTTGGTTTCCTTCACGTCCAACCACATTTTGGTGGCGTCCAGGGGGTTGTAATTGAAGCTGTTAAGCTGGGAGGGCTTCAATACTTTAATAAACAGATCCCACTCGGGGTACTCGCCTTTTTCAATCGCGGCATACATATCGCGAGTTGCGTGGCTGAAGTCCTTGCTCTGAATTTCTGCTGCCTCTTCCGCAGTCAGGTTCTTAATGCCCTGGCGAGTTTTCCAGTGGAATTTCACATAGTTTACTTCACCCTTGTCATTGATAAATTTATAGGCGTGAACACCCCAGCCATCCATCTGGCGCAAGTTAGCCGGTGTACCGTAATCGGAATAGACCCAGCTCAGCATATGGGTAGATTCCGGCACATGGCTAAAGAAATCAAAGAAACGGTTGGGGTCCTGTTGATTAGTCACCGGGGAGGGCTTTAGGGAGTGAACCATATCCGGGAATTTAATCGCGTCGCGGATAAAAAATACCGGCAGGTTGTTACCCACTAAATCCCAATTGCCTTCTTCCGTATAAAACTTGGTGGCAAATCCACGGGGATCGCGCAGGGTTTCCGGGGAACCTTTTGAGTGGATTACTGTTGAAAAACGCACAAACACTGGCGTTTTACTACCGCGCTCAAACACCGCTGCGCGGGTTAAATCACTGAGGTCAGCCGTCGCAACAAATTCACCGTGAACACCAGTACCGCGCGCATGTACTACACGCTCGGGAATACGTTCACGGGCAAAACGCTGTAATTTTTGAATCAATTGAACATCTTGCAGCAAATTACCACCATTTTCTCCGGCGGTTTGTGCGTTCTGGTTGTCTCCGACTGGGGCGCCATTATCGCGAGTCAATGTCTCTGCATTGGCACCGCCTATCAGACCGATAGTTAATGCAAATAAGGGTAAGTATTTCATGGGATTATTTATCTCTACTGCCATCTCTATTACAGGAGTAGAGCTTATAAGGGGGATCAATAAGCGGGAAATTAGACCTTGTTATCGCTCTTATAGCAGGGATCAATAACGTCGAGCCAGAAAGAGCAATTCAGATTTTTTAACAAGTCAAAATAAAGAAATTATTCAATCAGATTTTTTCCGTCTGGGCATAAGATACCAAAGCACAGCGGCGATCAAAAAAAGTGCGGGGATATCTCCCATCAAATTAATCCGTTCTGTTTTATCCACCAATGCCTGCACCAACATAATGACGGCATGTACAAGGCTGGACCATATGGTAAACCAAATTAAACTGGTATTTGCGGCGGGATTTTTTGCAGCGCGTATCAAGAACACCCCCAGGGTGACATAAATACCGATAATCATTTGCTCGTATTCTGGCTGCCGCGGAGTCCAGCCCCACCCTTCCGGCCAAATCCACATCATCATCGGGTAAATCGCCAGAATAAAAAGCACTCCTACAACGACCAGCGCTATTGGCAGGTATTTTGCTCGAGTTACCTCGTTCATAAATTACTCCCAAATCTCGATCGACTTATTCCTGTAAGTCCCCCGGTAAATGACACTCTACTTCCAGGTTGTGTCCATCGGGATCAAGTACGTAGGCGGCGTAATAACCAGGGTGATATTGTTCGTAGACAGCCGGTGCACCATTGTCCTTGCCTCCGGCCTCCAGGGCCAAGCGATAGAATTCCCTGACCACTTGCCGCTCTTCAGCGCGAAAGGCGATATGCAATTGTGGAGTGGTGCTGGTCCCCCCACGAATCCAGAGTTCCGCTTTATCTGCCCAACCAAAGCCCGCCCAATCGTCAAACTCCATCACCAACTGGTATCCCAGTGGCATCAGCGCCTGCTGATAGAAGTCCTTACTGCGTTCATAGCTGTGCACATAAAGGCGGATATGATCAAGCATCGTATAAACCTTGGGAGGGAAGCGGATACTTCTGCAAGATAGCCTAGCGAGGGGAGTCACGCCGACTTTTAGACGTGCGAGACAAAGAGGAGGTTGTGGCAGGTAGTTCACTTCATGCAGTCATACCCGCCACTGCAAGGTTGGGATTAAGGGGCGATATACCAGTGATAAATACCGTAAGAAGCGACGCCCAGACCAAAGAACAGCTGCCCCACCAACAAAACCCTGAAAGCGAAAGTGTATCGGGCCAAGTCACCTCGGCGAATGGCATCGTTGGAAAAAATTCTCGCTTCCTCAGGGAATCCCATTTCCAGGGTTTTCAGTGCCGGAACAGCAAGCTTGATAAGCTGGCGGCTGCGAATGTCCATCAGCCAAAATACGGTTACCAGTATGACCACAGACCCTCCCAGCAACGCCAGGATTAGAGGGTGGAAGTCTTTCTCCATGGCAGTGAAAATTCCGCCCTCAACAAACATGGTTAACACAACAAAAAAATTAAAAACCTTGAGGCGCTGATCGGCGGCGAAGCGGTAGTGATCGCAGAGGTACTGTCCCTGTTCCAAACGGAATCTCCTTAACTGTAAATACCCTTAAAACAATATCCGGAGTTAGAGGGTTACTAACTGCACAAACCAGCAGGCATTTACTTGTCTATTTAGCTGAAAATGGCGCAAAAATCGGGGAGGAATTTAACCTCTTGCCCCAATGAAAAGGCCGGGCTATGCCCGGCCAATAAAACCTTCACGCGCCACACCTATGGTCAGCGATTTTCGCGGTGATCAATCAATGCGTCAACCACAGTGGGATCGGCAAGAGTGGAAACGTCTCCCAGATTGTCCAACTCATTGCAGGCAATCTTCCTCAGGATACGCCGCATGATTTTGCCAGAACGGGTTTTTGGCAGTGCTGGCGCCCATTGGATAAAGTCAGGCTTGGCAATTGGCCCTATCTCCTTGCGACAGAGTTCAATTAATTCTGCCTTAAGCTCATCACTGGGCTCATGACCGGATTTAAGCATCACAAAGGCATAGATCCCCTGCCCCTTGATATCGTGAGGATAACCTACCACCGCTGCCTCCGCCGTATCATTGTGCAGTACCAGGGCGCTCTCAATCTCAGCTGTTCCCAGGCGGTGTCCAGAGACATTTAACACATCATCAATGCGCCCCGTGATCCAGTAATAACCGTCACTATCGCGGCGGGCACCATCGCCAGTAAAGTAATAGCCGGGGAATGCGGAAAAATAAGTATCCAGCATTCGCTGGCGATTGCCGTACACATCCCGAATCATCGAGGGCCAGCTCTTTTTAATCACCAGAGAGCCCTCGCCCTCCCCTTCAATCTCCCGCCCTTCACTATCCAGCAGCGCGGGCTGTACCCCAAAAAAGGGCCGGGTTGCCGACCCGGGTTTCAGAGCCATGGCACCGGGCAGTGGAGTGATCATCTGCGCACCGGTTTCAGTCTGCCACCAGGTGTCCACAATCGGGCAGCGCTCATCGCCCACTACGCTGTAATACCACTCCCAGGCCTCCGGGTTTATCGGCTCACCCACGGTGCCTAAGAGTCGCAGGGAGCTGCGCTCGGCGGCTTTTACAAACTCGTCACCCGCTCCCATCAACGCCCGAATCGCTGTCGGCGCGGTGTAGAAAATATTGACCTGGTGCTTATCCACAACCTGCCAAAAGCGTGAAGCATCCGGGTAAGTGGGCACTCCCTCAAACATCAGGCTGGTGGCCCCGGCACACAATGGTCCATAGACGATATAGCTGTGCCCAGTGATCCAGCCCACATCGGCAGTACACCAGAAAATCTCACCCTCGCGATAATCAAAGGTATATTTGAAAGTCATGGTGGCCATCAGCAGATAGCCGGCAGTGGTATGCAGGACCCCTTTGGGTTTACCGGTAGAGCCAGAGGTATAAAGGATAAACAGCGGGTCCTCCGCTCCCATCACTTCAGGCGCGCAGTCCGGCTCCATCTCACCTATGGATTCGCCATACCAGATATCCCGCTTGCTATCCCAGTCTACCGGTGTGCCCGTGTGTTTAACCACAATGGCCGTATGCACATTAGGGCAGTCCACCAGCGCTTTATCCACATTGGCTTTCAGCGGTACTCGCTTACCGCCGCGAACCGCTTCATCAGCAGTGATCACCAGGCGACAATCGGAATCGAGAATACGGTCTTTCAGGGACACCGGGGAGAAACCACCAAATACTACCGAGTGCACAGCGCCGATACGGGCACAGGCGAGCATGGCGTAGGCCGCCTCCGGGATCATCGGCATATAAATACACACCCGATCTCCCTTTTTAACCCCCCGGGATTTCAGCAGGTTGGCCAAGCGACACACATTTTCGTACAGGCTCTGATAGCTGATTGCCTTACTATCAGCGGGATCATCTCCCTCCCACAGAATTGCGGTCTGCTCGCCACGGCTGGCCAGGTGCCGATCGATGCAGTTTACGGTTACGTTCAACTGGCCATCGGAGAACCAGGCGGTATGGCCTTTGTGCAGATCCTCCTCAAGAACCTGGGTGAACGGCTTGTCCCATTGCAAAAAGTCCTTGGCCTGTTGTGCCCAAAACGCCTCTGGGCTCTCTACCGACTGGCGGTACATTGTCTCGTAGTCTTCGGCGCTAATAAGCGCATTGGCAGCAAAACCGGGGGAGACTGGGCGGGTATGCACTTCAGACATCATCTTCTCCTTTATTATTAGCGTGGCATGGCTAGCCTAGAGAAATCTGAGTTTATTAGAGCTTTATTCTTGTCACTTTATAACATAGCCGCTGCGAAACAATCCCTCATCTCGAAATTTGGCATGGGGCGAGGACAATCCAACGCAGGCCTGAAAGGTGCAAGTTAATCAGACAAGCAAACAGTAAAAGATAGTTGATTAACAGCTCAATCACTTAGATCCAGACATCATTTTTCGCAGTTAGATCTCCACCGGCATCGCCCGTATTAACGACCCCTTTAGGCTCAATCAATAGTACTTCACATTCCTGTTCAGCTCTGGGTTTATGCTCCACACCCTTTGGTACTACCGTCATCTCACCAGGTCCAAGGGATATGACACTATCGCGAAACTCGATCTGCATATGCCCGGAAACTACAACAAACACCTCATCGGTATCGGGATGATCATGCCAGGTAAATTCACCCTGGATCTTAACCAATTTAAACTGGTAATCGTTCATCTCGGCAATCACTTTAGGGGACCAGTGCTCCGAGAACAGGTTCAATTTTTCTTTAAAATTGATAACTTTAGAATTCACTTTTATACCTACCTTTAATATGACTATATATCTGGAAAGCTTAGTTATCTCTGGATACTTCCAAAAGTTTCCTAAGCCTGCCCACAATATTCTGGTTAAATACCTGTATACCCTCCCTCCTCAGTAGTGCAGACACAACGCCAGAACCAACTATTTTCGCACCAGAAAAACTACCATCGTAAATATAATCACTACCACATGATGGGCTATTTTCCGTAAGTACTGCGCATTTAATATTGTGCTGGGGCCAGACCGCAACAATAGAAAACAAATCAACTTAAGTTTGCCTGTACCGGGTTACCAGCCCGGTACATTTAGCAGAAAAAACTAGCGAGATTGGAAAATAAGAAAGCGGTTATTACCCGAGTCGTTGATAATCAACTTATCTTCATAAGCGGTAATACCGTCGGGCCATTTCAGCGTAGCAGCACTTGGCAACTCCCCCTCGTCAGTAACCCCATTTTGGTTGCTGTCGTTGAAGGCACTGCGATCAAAATCTCCCTGCCCCAAGACAATATCTGCCGGAGCGAAGTTTTCCTGTGGCCACTGGTCCCAGATCAACACTCGGTTATTACCACTGTCCGCCACAAATAACTGAATGCCATTCGACCAGATACCCCGTTCGAATAAACTCAGGGTTTTTCGACTTGTGGGCTGGCTTTCATTGCTGACAAAATCTGCTTGCCCCAAAACTATATCCGCCGGAGCAAAGCTACTAGTAGGCATTGAGTTCCACAGAAGTACCCGGTTATTTTCTGAGTCGGTGATGGCTAACTTTTCTCCATCGCTCCACACATCTCCGGGCGCAGCCAATGTGCGAGCACTGACCTGCTCAATCGAGCCATCTTGCTCAGGGTCGTTAGGGGTGCAATTATCCAGTGTGGACTGGCCCAGCAGCCAATCCGGTGCCGCATCTTCCATTGAGGGCAAGTCATCCCATACCACCACTCGAGCCTTAGACCACGAGGCCGCGAATACGCGCCCCTCCGCAATTATCGCACTGGTATATATGGAGTGGTTACCCTGGCAGTTGTCCTTCGATAGTTTGGCACTAGGCAGTGCCCGACCATCTTCGGGAATAGTATCGTAAACATAAATACTGTGGTACTCGGGGCCCAAAAAATAATTTATTAAAAGTTTTCCGCTATCAAAACTGATATTTGTGGGCCCGCGACCAAAATCTCCCACGCTGCTTTCGTCGAGACTATCTTCATTGAGCGCTGCATTGGCCGGTGCTCCATTACTTGCGGGGATCGAATTAAAAATCAACACCCGATCATTTGTAAAATCGGGTACGAACAACTTCCCCTCATCAGTAACGGCAGCGGAACCCAGGGGGCCCTCGCCAAGATTCTTTGCATTGATGGCGGTCAAAGCACTGGAAAAATCATCCTGGCCTATCACGACCTGCGCGCTGTCAAAATTCTCAAAGTACAATGGCACAGTAAAATTGTGCTGTTCAGCGGGGAGATCCAGGCCAGCGGGGTCTTTGGCTTCAAGGTGCAGGCTGCGATCCTGCCCGGACAGCCAGCGGCTCTTGGGAGCTATCACCAAGGTGTCGTCATTAAAGCGCGACTGGGACCAGGTCAGAATGTATTCATCATCCAGCAAGGAACCGCTAATTTGCAGGCTGTCGCGATCTATCGACTCGGAAAACTGTATCGTGATTGCGCCATCCTTCTCCAAACGCTCCTGTGCTGGAGATACACTGACTACGGAAGGGGCAATTTCATCCACGGTATAGTGAGCATCAACCTCTGCCATCTGGTTACCGGCTGCATCCTGCGCGGCAATTGTCAGGGAGAGTTCTAGCCCCTTTGCCCACTCCGCTATCGGGGTTAAGATCAGGGTGTCCTGATCGACTTGAGAGAGCTCTCCCATTTCCTGCATGGCGCCACTTAGGGACACATCCTCCAATGCCACCGCTTCGCTAAAATCCAGCAGTAGGGTGTCGGTTGCTGCAATAGAGGCCCCGCTGGCGGGAGTCAGTGTCAGGCTCGGCGGAGTGGTATCCACAGGCGCAGGATCTTCACCACCACCGCTGCCACCGCTGCAGCCATAAAACGCGGAACTGATCGCCAGTACCAATGCCGCTTTGATAAACTTGCTATCGGCTTTAAAAAACTTGCCTTCCACCACTGCCTCCTGCAGCCATTTAAATAGCCGACAGGGTATTCAGTCTTACCTGTTTATTGCCACAGCAGTCACTGCCAATCTGGACCCTAAAAATGACAAAATCTGGCGGGTTGGGTGCTGTGTCACAAAATGAAAATTTTCAGGGACACTGCGCTAATCGTACTGACATAGGTGTGGAAGCGCTCATCATTGCTCACATTGTAAATATTGATTTATTCGAATTCGCGCAGACCAGCCAGTTCTGCCAGGCCCTCATCAATTGCACAGGAACCGTCATACCAGAGTTCGGCCTGAGTCACTGCGGCCATGTGCAACTTGCACTTCAACATTTCAATTTGCATAGTTGGATACCCCTCAGAGTTCCAGGAAAACATTGTCGATCAAGTGCGCTGCACTGGTGTAAATAGCTCCCAGAATCGTGATTTTTTTATCGTCATCTGCCGCTGGCTGTAAATCCTTGCTGTAACAGATGGAGAAGTAGTCAACTCACCACCACTTCAGACATCATCTTCTCCTTTATTATTAATATGGCGCTTATCGCCACAACGCGACAGAGCGCATAGCGGCTTTACATCCACTGCTATGTAGCGGGGGGAGAAAGCAGACATCTAACAAGAACTGATGAAAAAATGAGAAGCATTGCGATGGGGCCAAACCGCAACAATAGAAGGAAGATCGCCCTAAGTTTGCCTGTACCGGGTTACCAGCCCGGTACATTTAGCAGAAGAAACTAGCGAGATTGGAAAATAAGAAAGCGGTTATTACCCGAGTCGTTGATAATCAGCTTATCTTCATAAGCGGTAATTCCGTCGGGCCATTTCAGCGTAGCAGCACTTGGCAATTCCCCCTCGTCAGTAACCCCATTTTGGTTGCTGTCGTTGAAGGCACTGCGATCAAAATCTTCCTGCCCCAAGACAATATCTGCCGGAGCGAAATTTTCCTGTGGCCACTGGTTCCAGATCAACACTCGGTTATTAGCACTGTCCGCCAAAAATAGCTGAATACCGTTCGACCAAATATCCCCGTCTGTTATATCCAAGGTTTGTCGACTCGGGGACTGGCTTTCATTGCTGGCAAAATCTACTTGCCCCAGGACTATATCCGCCGGAGCAAAGCTACTAGTAGGCATTGAGTTCCACAGGAGTACCCGGTTATTACCCGGGTCGGTGATGGCTAACTTTTCCCCATCGCTCCACACATCTCCGGGGCCAGCCAATGTGCGAGCACTGGGCTGAATAACCGAACCATCCTGCTCACGGTCGTTAGCGGTGCAATTTTCCAGTGTGGACTGACCCAACAGCCAATCCGGCTCCGCATATTGCATTAGGGGCAAGTCATCCCACACCGCCACTCGAGCCATATACGACGAGGCCGCGAATACGCGCCCCTTGGCAATCATCGCACTGGTATACGGAACTGCTACACCTGAGCAGGGGTCCATTGGCAACCGAGAACTCGGCTGCGCACGACCGTCTTCAGGAATAGTGTCGTAAACGAAAATACTAGCACCACCTGATTGCTCAGAATAATTTATTAAAAGTTTTCCGCTATCAAAACTGATGGTTGATGGCCTGCTACCATAATCATCCTCAGCACTTTCGTCGAGACTATCTGCATTGAGCGCCGCATTCGCCGACGCTCCATTGCTTGTGGGGATCGAATTAAAAATTAACACTCGGTCATTTCTGTAATCGGGTACAAATAGTTTTCCCTCATCAGTAACGGCCGCGGAACCCAGGGGACCCTCGCCAAGTCTTTTTGCATTGATGGCGGTCAAAGAACTGGAAAAATCATCCTGGCCGATCACGACCTGCGCACTGTCAAAATTCTCAAAATAAAGTGGCACGGTATAACTGTGCTGTTCAGCGGGGATATCCAGGCCAGCGGGGTCTTTCGCTTCAAGGTGCAGGCTGCGATTCTGCCCAGGCAGCCAGCGGCTCTCGGGAGCTATCACCAAGGTGTCGTCATTAAAGCGCGACTGGGACCAGGTCAGAGTGTATTCATCATCCAGCAGGGAACCGCTAATTTGCAGGCTGTCGCGATCCATCGACTCGGAAAACTGTATCGTGATTGCGTCATACTTCTCCAAGCGTTCTAGCGTCGGGGATACACTGACTACAGCGGGGGAAACTCCTTGCACGGTATAGTGGGCGTCAACCTCTGCCATCTGGTTGCCGGCCGCATCCTGCGCGGCAATTGTCAGGGAGAGTTCTAGCCCCTCTGCCCACTCCGCTATCGGGGTTAAAATCAGGGTGTCCTGATCGACTTGAGAGAGTTCTCCCATTTCCTGCATGGCGCCACTTAGGGACACATCCTCCAATGCCACCGCTTCGCTAAAATCCAGCAATAGGGTGTCGGTTGCTGCAATAGAGGCTCCGCTGGCGGGAGTCAGTGTCATGCTCGGCGGAGTGGTATCCACAGGGGCAGGGACTTCGCCGCCACCGCCACCGCCACCGCCACCGCCACCGCCACCACTGCAACCATAAAACGCGGAACTGATCGCCAGCACCAACGCGGCTTTGATAAACTTGCTATCGCCTTTAAAAAACTTGCCTTCCACCACTGCCTCCCGCAGCCAACTAAACAGCTGACAGGGTATTCAGTCTTACCTGTTTATTGCCACAGCAGTCACTGCCAATCTGAACCCCAAAAGTGACAAAGCCCAGCAGGTTGAGTGCTGCATCACACAATGATTATTCTCAGGGGCACTGCGCTATTCGTACTGACATCAGGGAGCCATCGGCTTCGCCGGCAGTAATCAACCTATAGGGCATAACTGTGACCAATGCCCTTTTTTACCGATCTAATTTAATGAATACTAACAACTTAATTCACGTTGGATACACTTATCAATTCTCTAAGTTCCCCAACAGTATGCTGACCAAAAACTATTATTCCCATCCTTTGAAGAAGCGCAGACACAACACCAGATCCCATTATTTTTGTCCCTGAAAAACTGCCATCGTAAATATAGTTACTTCCGCAAGAGGGACTATTTTCCGTAAGCACTGCATACTGGATATTATGTTTCCTGCATAATTCCAGAGCCAGTTTGGCCCCCAGCATAAATTGCTCAGTTAGATCTGTTCTATCACTACCTATAACCCCGGCAGTTCCATCTAACACCTCTGTTCCATTTGCGCCACAGATCTCAGCCGGCACCCTCGGAATAGGCAATCCCGCTGCCACTTCCGGACACAAGGAAACAATTTCCTGAGTATCCACAAGCCACTCAAAATCATCGCTATTGGCCTCAACACTACTACCGTCATAGCGCACGGCGCAGTTCAAAAGGCAGGAGCTTACAAGTATTTTGGCCATATACATCTGAAGCTATAGTGGACACAATAGGAAGCCGTACTCTACCGCAACTGAGTCTAGGCTACTGGACAACGCAGGCTTTCTGACAAGTAAATTAAGACAGAAAACCTGAATAGAAGGACAACTAAATCCTAGCCTGGCGAACAGCTCGTAAATAAACTCATTAGAGTAATAAACCATGCAGCGTTCAGTCATATTATTGATAATTTACTTATTGGCAATCCCAGTCGCTAACGCCAAACAACTGGCAATTACTTTCGATGATGCCCCCCGTAAAGCCGATGGTTATTTTGATGGACCAACCCGGGCCAAAACATTAATTGAAAACATAGAAGAATATAAAGTTGGCAAAGTAGCCTTCTTTTCCAATACTCAATCCTTCGATAAGGAAGGGTTGGAGCGGATGAACCGCTACGATAAGGCTGGGCATATTATTGGCAATCACACCCATAGCCATCCCAATTTTCTGGAAACAGGGCTATCCACTTATCAAGCGGATTTTTTGCAGGCCCACCAGCTGCTTCAACAATTTGACAACTTTAAACCCTATTTTCGCTTTCCCTATCTGCGCGAGGGAGAAACTGTCGAAAAACGCGATGGTATCCGGGATCTACTACAGAAAAATAACTATCAAAACGCCTATATCACCTTAAATAACTACGACTGGTATATCGAAGAACTTTTCCAAACAGCAGTGAAAGACGGAAAACCAGTTGATATGGAAAGACTCTCCAACTTTTATGTCGACGTTCTTATGGCGAGCATTAAGTACTACGACGATATGGCAATTAAATATCTCGGGCGCTCCCCAAAGCACGTCATACTGTTGCATGAAATGGATATTTCAGCCCTGTTTATTGGTGATCTGGCTGAAAGACTGAGGAAGGAAGGCTGGGAGATAATTCCTTTAGAGGAGGCCTATCGGGACCCCATCGCCAAATACCAACTCGCCCAACCGATTAAATATAACCCTGGCAGAATCGGCGAAATCGCTTTAGCTAAAGGACAAAAGAAAAATCTCTGGCACTACACCCTGGACGAGTCCTACCTGGAAAAGAGGTTTAATCAGGAAGTGTTATTAATGTCTGGTCAATAAGCAGCGGGGATGCTACAGGGCACAACGCCCTGTAGCGAAAAGAGTCAGGCTTCGGCTAGCTGAACCGGAATCGTATTAGTGCTGCGCTCTACCTTGTTGTTCTCATCCAGGTAGACCAGCTTGGGCTTGTGGTTATCGGCTTCGCCCTCTGTCATCTGCGCATAGGAAGCGATAATAATGCGGTCACCCACCTGTACTCTGCGTGCAGCGGCGCCGTTCATGGAGATAATACCGGAACCGCGCTCGGCGAGGATCACATAGGTGTGGAAGCGCTCACCATTGCTCACATTGTAAATATCGATTTTCTCGAATTCGCGCAGGCCAGCCAGTTCTACCAGGTCCTCATCAATTGCACAGGAACCGTCATACCAGAGTTCGGCCTGAGTCACTGCGGCCATGTGCAACTTGCACTTCAACATTTCAATTTGCATAGTTGGATGCCCCTCAGAGTTCCAGGGAAACATTGTCGATCAGGCGCGCTGCACTGGTGTACATAGCTCCCAGGATCGTGATTTCTTTATCGTCATCTGCCGCTGGCTGTAAATCCTTGCTGTAACAGATGGAGAAGTAGTCAACTCGAAAGCCACTCTCTTCAATTCGCTTGCGCGCCTCTGTCTCGAGGTCGGCGAAATCCCGGCGTCCAGCCACAATTTCATCCTTAGCCCAGTTAAGTAACTGGTTGAGTACAGCAACCTTCGGTCGCTCTTCCGCAGTGATATAACCATTGCGAGAGCTCATTGCCAAGCCATCTTCCTCACGGTGCACCGGCGCCGCCACAATTTCCACCGGCATACACAGGTCTTCCACCATACGGCGGATCACTGCTAACTGCTGGAAATCCTTAATCCCGAAAATAGCCTTATCCGGCTGCACAATGTTGAAAAGCTTCGAAACTACGGTGGTGACCCCTTCAAAGTGACCCGGTCGGCTGGCGCCGCACAGGACATCGGTCATCGCCGGACAAACCACGCGGGTCTGCTGGTCCATGCCGTTGGGGTAAATCTCACTCTCATCCGGGTGGAACAGGAAGTCACAGTCCGCTTCCCGCAGGCTGGCCATATCCCGCTCCATAGTGCGCGGATACTTATCCCAATCCTCATTCAAACCGAATTGCAGTCGGTTGACGAAGATGGATACCACAACCAGATCGCAGTGTTGCTGGGCGATTTTGACCAGCTCTATATGGGCATCGTGCAGATTGCCCATGGTTGGCACAAAGCCGACGGTCTTGCCATCTTTGCGGGCCTGGGCCAGCGCCTCGCGCAGACTTGCTACGTGGTGGAAGACTTGCATCTTGCTACCGCTCACTATGAATCAGCGCGGCATCATACTCGCTGAGACCAGGTGTCTCAACATAGCAAAATTGCCGCTCTCAATAAGATTTCGCCGCAGAATCCAGCCTGTGGCCCCGCCAGACAATCTCTGCCCATACCTGAACTGCTAGTCACTATCGACGCCGTCGATTGCCGCCGAATTTTACCCCATTCAGTTCAGGAAGTGTTCAGACCCGCCAGGGCAAACTTCACGCCAAGATACACAAAAGACCTGATCTGAAAGAAAAGAGCCCCACGCTCGGGAGAGATGTTATGAAACACCTCACTACTGCCATCGCCACCCTAAGCCTGCTGCTGATCGCAGCACCCGCCCTGTCCGAGTCACATCGCGGGCACCAGCGCGCCATGGACGACCACCACAAATATGGAAGAGCCGAACGCGAGCAGCGCCACTTAAAGAAACAGCACGACAAGCATCACGACCGCCAGCAGGAAAAGAAACGCCGCAGACAAGAGCGCAAGAAAGAAGAGCGCAGACGTGAACGCAGAGAGGAGCGCCAGCACCGCCGCGAAGTTCGCCACGCCTATAAAGAGGGCTACAACAAAGGCTATAACAAAGGGCATAGAAAAGGCCACAAGCAGGGCCACCGCCACGAATATCGCGCGGCACACAGACCGGTTTACCGCCACGGTTATCGCGGCCACCGCCCCCACTACCGTCCCTCGCACTACGGTTATGGCTACCGCTGGCGCCACCTGCCGCGTAATTTCGTCAGTATCAGTATCGGAACAGCGGGCTTCTACTATAGCGATGGAATTTTTTATCGCCCGGCTTCTCACGGCTACGTAGTAGCCCAGGCCCCCCACGGCGCTATCGTGCACAGCCTGCCAGCATCAGCACTGACCGTGGTAGCCGGTGGACACAATTACTACGTGGCTTATGACACCTACTACCTGTGGGACCATAGCCACCGCGGCTACCGGGTTGTCCCCAAGCCGACCTATTACTGATTACCCAATCCCCCCCTCCCTGCGGCCCTCGGGCCGCCTTTTTTTACTCAAATTTGCGCAGATCAATCACCTTCTTAAGCCCCCTGTCGCAGAGTGCAAAAGAGCTGGGCATCCACTCGCTCCCCATTTACTTTTCAGTGCGCAAAAATTAGCGTTTTTTTATCTATAGTTATTGCTTTCCGGCCCTGCTGGGCCCAAGATTCGCGCCCGCCAATATCAACAGAAAGGCGCCATGAAAAAGCAACAAGTAAAAGACTGGACTTGCGAAGATTCGGCCGAGCTCTACGGCATCCGCAATTGGGGCGCCGGATATTTCGATTTGAACGAAAATGGTGAAATTTCACTGCAAGCCGACGGCCCCAACGGGGTAACACACAGTGTTTCGCTGATGGACATTGCCCGAGGCGCCACCGAGCGCGGCCTGGGTATGCCTCTGCTATTGCGTATTGAGAATTTACTCGAAGCGCAGATCGCCCGGATTAACGAATCCTTTGCCCGCGCTATCGACGATTGCGGCTACGGCAACGTTTTTCGCGGCGTATTCCCCATTAAGGTGAACCAGCAGTGTCAGGTCATTGAAGAAATTGCCAATGCCGGCCGCCGCTTTAACCACGGCCTGGAGGCAGGCAGTAAAGCAGAACTTATCGCTGCCCTGTCCATTCTGGATAACACCGAATCCCTGATCGTTTGCAACGGCTATAAGGACGAGGAATTTATTAACCTCGGACTGCAAGCCCAACGCCTGGGCGTACAGGTTTTCTTCGTCGTGGAAACGCCCTCGGAAGTGGAGACCATTATCCGCTGCGCCGAGCGTGAGCAGGTGCGCCCCAATATCGGCGCACGAGTAAAGCTCGCTTCCAAGGTGGGCGGCTACTGGAATGCGACCAGTGGCGACCGCAGTATTTTCGGTCTGGGCAGTAACGACCTGATCGCCATGGTCGATCAACTGCGCAACCACGATATGCTCGACTGTCTCAAGTTATTGCACTATCACCTGGGCTCACAGGTACCGAATATCCGCGACATCCGCACCGGAGTTTTGGAAGCCTGCCGCTACTACGCCGATCTGGTGGAAGAAGGCGCACCCATGGGCTACCTGGATCTGGGCGGTGGCCTGGCGGTGGATTACGATGGCAGCAAGACCAATTACACTCACTCAAAGAATTACTCCCTGGACGAGTACTGTGTCGATGTAGTGGAAGCCATTATGGGCACCCTCGATAGCGAGGGAGTCGAACATCCGGTGATTATCACCGAATCCGGCCGCGCCACTGTAGCCTACTCCTCTGTACTGCTATTCGATATTCTCGACACTACCCGTTTCGAGCCGGTGGAGCTGGAGCACACCAAGATCAGCGAAGGCGACCACCAGATGCTGCTCAACCTGCAGGACGCAGTGCGCAGTATCACCCCCAAAAACCTGCAAGAGAGTTACAACGACGCGCTCTACTACCGCGATGAAGTGCGCTCTCTCTATCTGCACGGCCAGGTGAGCCTGCGCGAACGCGCCAATGCGGAAAACCTGTTCCTGCAGAGCGCCCAGGATATTCGCAAATTACTCGATGAGGCCGAAGAGATTCCCGCAGACCTGCAAGCCCTGCCGGAGGTGCTGTCAGATATCTACTACGCCAATGTGAGCGTATTCCAATCGATACCGGACATCTGGGCTATCGATCAGGTATTCCCTCTGTTGCCGATCCACCGCCTGGACGAAGCTCCCACGCGCTCCGCCATCATCGCCGACATCACCTGTGACTGCGACGGCAAGATCGACCGCTTTATTGGCCGGGAAAAAGAGCAGAAAACCCTGCCTTTACACGAGCTAAAGGATGGTGAGGACTATATTCTCGGCACCTTCTTAATTGGCGCCTACCAGGAAACCCTGGGTGACCTGCACAACCTGTTTGGGGACACTAATGTAGTGAGCGTACGCATCCAGGAAGACGGCAGCATAGACTTCAGCCACGAGATTCACGGTGACAGTATTTCTGACGTGTTAAGCTACGTGGAATACCAGCCCAAGGCGCTGTTTGAGCGCTTCCGCCGCCTGGCGGAACGCGCCGTCAAGCAGGGGTTGATTACCGCCGCCCAACGCAAACAGATTTTGCAAACCTATACCGCCAGCATGAGCGGTTACACCTACTTTGAAAAATAAATTTTAAAAATGAGGCGCCAACGCCTTTGAGAATATAGCGGTAACATTAGCCGCAGATTTAAGGAGATCTTTATGGCCAACGTACTGATCATCGGCGCCGGCGGTGTCGGCCAGGTGGTTGCGCACAAGTGCGCACAGGTTGCTGAGGTATTTGAAAATATCACCCTGGCAAGCCGCACCAAAAGCAAGTGCGACAAGATTGCCGCTATGCTGCCGCGTAAAATCGACACCGCTGAAGTAGATGCGGACAATGTGCCTGAACTGGTAAAGCTGATCGAAAAAGTGAAGCCGGACCTGGTCATCAATGTGGCCCTGCCCTACCAGGATCTGCACATTATGGATGCCTGCCTGGAAACCGGCGTGCACTACCTAGATACCGCCAATTACGAGCCGCCGGAAGAGGCCAAGTTCGAGTACAAGTGGCAGTGGGCCTACCAGGAGAAATTTGAGAAAGCCGGCCTGATGGCACTGCTGGGCAGCGGCTTCGATCCCGGCGTCACCAGCGTATTTACCGCCTACGCCAAGAAGCACCACTTCGATCGTATCCACACCCTGGATATTCTCGACTGTAATGCCGGCGACCACGGCCTGCCGTTCGCCACCAACTTCAACCCGGAAATTAATATCCGCGAGATCACCGCCAACGGTCGCTACTGGGAAAATGGCCAGTGGGTTACCACCAAGCCGATGGAAGAGAAACGCGTATTCAACTTCCCCGAAGGCATTGGCGATAAGGATATCTACCTGCTCTACCACGAAGAGCTGGAATCCCTGTCCAAGCACTTCCCGGAAATTGAGCGCGCGCGTTTCTGGATGACCTTTGGCGAGAGCTACCTGAAACACCTGGAAGTTCTGCAGAACGTCGGAATGACTGGCATTGAGCCGGTGGAATTCCAGGGCCAGCAAATTGTACCTATCCAGTTCCTTAAAGAGCTGCTGCCAGATCCCGCCAGCCTAGGCCCGCTGACCAAGGGCAAGACCTGCATCGGCAACATTATTCGGGGCACCAAAGACGGCGAAGAGAAAATCTACTACGTCTACAACACCTGCGACCATCAGGACTGCTACCAGGAGGTTCAATCCCAGGCGATCTCCTACACCACCGGTGTCCCGGCCATGATCGGTGCCAAGATGATGCTGGAAGGCAAGTGGATGAAGCCCGGCGTGTGGAATATGGAGCAGATGGATCCAGACCCCTTTATGGATGACCTGAACAAGTACGGCCTGCCCTGGCAGGAAACCTGGCTGGATAAGCCCTTCCAGTAAATCGCTTCTTTCCCGACCTAGCGGGGCGGACTCCAGTGCCCGCCCCGCCGCACCAGGATATAACGCACCATGGACCTCACTCCCCCCGTTGACTATTTCGGCAGCTTCGATCCCTACCGCGTTCCCTCTCCCTGTTTTGTGATCGATGAAATTGCCCTGCGCAATAATTTGGCATTGCTCGCCGATGTACAGGAACGCAGCGGTGCCAAGGTACTGGCAGCGCTCAAGGCCTTTTCCATGTTCAGCACTGGGCCCATCGTGGCTGAATATCTATCCGGGACCTGTGCCAGTGGCCTGCACGAAGCCAAACTGGGGTTCGAGGAGTACGGCGGTCGCGACAAAGGCAAGGAAGTTCATGTCTTCAGTGCCGCTTACAAGGATGAGGAACTGCGGGAAATACTGCAATTTGCCCATCATGTAATTTTCAATTCCTTCTCCCAGTGGCAGCGTTTTCGGGAGTTGTGCCTGGATATGCAACAGCAGCGGCCAGAGCTGCGTTTTGGCCTGCGTATCAACCCTGAGCACTCCGAGGGACACACCGATCTCTACGACCCCTGCGCCCCTTGTTCGCGCCTGGGCATCGTGCGCTCGCTGTTTGAAGGGGAATCCCTCGAAGGCATCAGCGGCCTGCACTTCCACACGTTATGTGAACAGGATTTCAAACCTCTGCAGCGCACAATCGCTGCCGTGGAGGAGAAGTTTGGCGATCTGATACCACAAATGGAGTGGATTAATTTCGGCGGCGGCCACCATATTACTCGCCGGGATTACCAGGTGGATGAGCTGGTCGAAGCGGTGCGCAGCTTTTCCGACAAGCACAATGTACAGGTCTACCTGGAACCCGGTGAGGCCATCTCCCTGTTCGCAGGAGTCCTTGTAGCTGAGGTAGTGGATATCGCCTGGAATGGTGAAAACCAAGCCATCCTCGACGCTTCTGCCACCTGCCATATGCCCGATGTGCTGGAAATGCCCTACCGACCGGAAATTACCGGTGCCGCTCGCCCCGGTGACTTACCCCACACCTATCGCCTGGGCGGACAGAGTTGCCTGGCCGGCGACAGCATCGGCGAATACAGCTTCAGTCAACCACTGCGGATTGGCGAGCGACTGGTATTCGAGGAAATGGCCTACTACACCATGGTGAAAACCAATACTTTTAACGGTATCCCCCTACCGGCTATCGCCCTGTGGAATTCGGATACCGACGACCTGAAGATGATCAAAACTTTCGGCTACGAAGATTTTAAGGAACGCCTCTCCTAAACAGTGCCGATAGAGATAGATGCGGCAGGCAATGAGTTATTGCCTCCGCCAGAGGACCAGTAGATGTTGTCAGAAAACGAATACCCCATTTTTCTCGGCTCCGAAATCGAGCAGCCGAAACCGGAAGACGCCCTCTTTCACATTATCCCCATCCCCTATGAGGAAACCGTCTCCTACGGTGGCGGCACCGGCAAGGGCCCGGCCTCCATCCTAGAGGCATCCTGGCAACTGGAAACTTTTGACAATTTCTCCAACCCCTGTGACCTGGGCATCTACACCCGCTCGCCGGTCTCGGTTTCCGGCCCTGCAGAACAGGTGATGGAGAATATCGCCGCCGCCACCAAAGAAGTGTTGGCGCTTGGCAAGATGCCGGTGGGTATCGGCGGTGAGCATTCGGTGACCTGGGGTATTATCAAAGGGCTACTGGACGCCGGTGAAACCGATTTTGGCGTGGTGCAGATCGATGCCCACGCCGACCTTCGCGATCGCTATGAGGGCCACAAACACAGCCACGCCAGCGTAATGCGTCTAGTGGTAGAAGCCGGTGTTCCCCTGTTTCAGCTGGGTATCCGCGCCTATTGCGAAGAGGAAGTGCAGGCCCGCAAGGACCACAACGTAGGCTACCTGGATGCCCACCAACTGGTACCCAACAACGTGCAGGAATTCCAGTTACCGGAGAATTTCCCCAAGAAAGTCTTCTTTACCCTGGATGTGGACGGTATGGACCCATCGGTCTTCCCTTCCACCGGCACCCCGGTACCCGGCGGTCTCGGCTGGTACCAGACCCTCAACTTATTCGAATCTGTTGCGCGACAAAGAGAGATAATTGGCTTCGATCTGCTGGAATTTGCGCCGATCGAGGGCTTTCACGCCTATGACTTTGCCGCCGCACAGCTGATGTACAAGCTGATGGGAATCATCCAGCGCAACCGCTGACCACTGATCCAGCCTCCGGCACTTTGACAATTCTTAACCAATTAACCTGTCTTTAATGTCAGGATAAGGGTTAGTATGTCAAATGTGAGTAATCACTTCGATGGAGAGACTGTGAATAAACTGAATGTCGTAATTGGCGCCAGTGCGTTCCTGGCGCTGGCCGCTTTTGCCTTTAGCCCACCGGCCGATGCGCGCGGTTATGAGCGCGGGGGAGATCATCGCCACCACCACCGTGGCGGTGTTTATCGCGGACCACGTGTTTCGATCGGATTTGTTGCGCCCGTACTACCCGTTGGCCATGTGCGTGTGGCAGTTGGCGGACGTCCTTTTTACTACCATGGCGGGCACTTCTACCGCCACGGTCCCCGTGGTTACGTCGTTGTCGCTGCCCCTCTGGGCGCCTCGGTAGTCACCCTGCCAACTAGTGCTGTCAGAGTCCATGTAGGCGGAATTACTTATTACCAGTACGCCGATGCCTACTATCAGTGGCACCCGGCTACCCGAACTTATGTCGTAGTAGCACCACCTGCAGTGGCTGTAGCTCCAGCACCCGTAGCCGTTGTTCCAGCGCCTGCGCCGGCTGTCGCCGTTCCTGTTGCAACGGCAGCAGCTCCTGCTACTGTGCCTGCAACCCCGAACCCGGGCCCTCAGGGTTTCCAGCCCGGACAAGTGGTGGAAACCCTACCCAATGGCTACGCCGCTGAAATTATCAACGGCATCCAGTACTACCGCTATGGCGGCAATTACTTTATGCCAACCCAGCGCGATGGCCAGGAAGTCTACGTAGTCGTCAAGCTGTAAGCGCGGCTTCGCTTTCCAGCCCGTGAAAGCGGGCAAACTGCCCCAGAGCCCGGTGGTAACTCGCCTCCAGCGAGACACCGGGTTTCTTGTTCCAGTGCAGGGCCTCTACCCGCAATACACCCGCATCCCGATCAGCCTTCAAATCCACCTGCCCCACGAATTGATCGCCGTATAAAATCGGCAGGCAAAAATAGCCATAGCGGCGCTTGGCCGCCGGTACATAGCACTCCAATTGATATTCAAAATCAAACAGCCGGCGCAGGCGTTTGCGTTGCAATATCACTGGGTCGAATGGGGATAACAGGCGCACTTTGCGCGATGGTCGTACTGGCTCCCAGTCCAGGTGCTCGGTGAGCATCAGCTCTTTCCCCCACTGAGTGAGCTCACCGGTTGCCAACATGCGCTTAATTGCCAGCTGGATAAGGGGTTTGTCGTCCCTGCGCAGGTAAGCAATTTCCTCCGCTCGGCCAATCCCCTGGCACCCCAGAAAAGTGCGCACCAGATGGCTACCATACTCAATTTCCAAGGCAGCGTGGGTCGAGATTCTTGCTGGCAGTATCCGCTCCGGGAGATCGAAGACTTTTTGAAAGCCCTCCCGGTGGCTGACCATCAGCTCACCTTCATGAAACAACTGCTCCAGGGCTTTCTTTTCATCAGACCACTCCCACCATCCACTCTTGGTGCGCACAAAATCACTGGCCCGCAGGGCACCCTCCTCTCGCACACGATCGAGAATATAGCGACACAGCTTGGCATTCTTTTCAAACCAGTGGCGCTGACCGGCGCGGATACGATCCATACGCACCCGCGCATAGGGGTAGTGGGCCATTGGCAGGTAGGCAGCGGCGTGGGACCAGTACTCGAAAATTTCGCGGCGCTCTTCAGCTTCAGCCAGGTGTGACTCGCGGTAACGGGGCAGGCGATTGTAGAGCTGGTGGTGGTGGGCCCGGGTAATTCGCTGGATAGCATCCAACTGTAGGGCGCCAAGATGTTGCAACAACTCCGACAATCCTTCAGTCCAGGAGCTGTGGATAAATTGGCGTTGCAGCACCAGTGCGCGGATCTTTTGTTCGGATAACAAGAGGTGGCTCCCCTAGGCTCGAATATTCGACAGCCGCGAACCTAGCAGAAAGGCTTATTCGCCCTGGTAGTATTCCGGCGCCAGATTATCGAAGCGAGTGTATTTGCCTACAAACGCTGCGCGGCAGGTGCCGATCTCACCGTTACGCTGCTTGCCGATAATCAACTCGGCCATCCCTTTATCCGGGCTGTCCTCGTTGTAGTATTCATCGCGGTAGATAAACAGGATCACGTCAGCATCCTGCTCGATCGCCCCGGATTCCCGCAGGTCCGAGTTCATCGGCCGTTTGTTGGGGCGCTGCTCTACTCCCCGGTTGAGCTGCGACAGGGCAATCACCGGGCACTCGTATTCTTTCGCCAGCGCCTTGAGAGAGCGGGAGATCTCGGAGATCTCCTGGGTGCGGCCCTCAGTAGACCCCTTCACCTGCATCAGCTGCAAATAGTCCACCATAATCATGGCGGGCATACTCTTGGCCTCGGCGTCTTCGCGGCTTAACTTGGAGTTCTCGCGCATCAATTTGTTGATGTGATCGCGCACTGTGCGCTTGGTACGCGCGCGCACCTCGCTGGGACTCAGTGCCGGCGTATCATCGATATACAGGGCCTTGCCCTTCATTTTCTGCACGGCACTGGACAGCTTGGGCCAATCCTCTTCCTGCAGCTTGCCATTCCTGATGCGCCCCTGGTCGATACGGCCAATAGAAGACAACATCCGCATCACCAGGCTGTCCGAGGGCATCTCCATACTGAAGACCAGTGTCGGGCTCTCCTGGCAGAGCATGGCGCTCTCGATAAAATTCAACGCCAGTGCGGTCTTACCCATGGAGGGACGCGCGGCGAGAATAACCAGTTCGCCCGGCTGCCAGCCGGAGGTGCGCTGGTCCAGTTCGGTCAGACCGGTGCTGATACCGGTGATATCACCCTCGGTCTTGAACAGCTCATCGATGCGCTCGACGGTCTTTTTCAGCAGGGTATCCACGCCGACAAAGCCGCCCTCTTTGGCGCGCCCCTCGGCGATTTCCGCCACGCGGCGCTCAGCCATCTGCAGCAGGTCGGCGGAGGCGAGGCCACCGGGATTAAAACTGGTGCGGCTGATCTCACCGGCAGCGGCGATCAGCTGGCGCAGCATGGAGCGCTCACGCACGATCTTGGCGTAGGCGACGATATTCGCTGCGGAGGGAGTGTTTTCGGCCAATTCCGCCAGGTAGGCAGGGCCACCCACTTCACCGAGCAAGTCGCGGCTGGCGAGGCCTTCGGCGAGGGTAACGATATCCAGGGGCTGTTCGCCATTACTCAGCTCGCCCATAACCGCAAAGATCTTGCGGTGACTGGCGCTGAAGAAATCCTCTTCACTCAGCTGTTCGGCAACGGCATCAATACGGCCCGGGTCCAGCATCAGGCCGCCGAGCACAGACTGCTCCGCCTCTACCGAATGCGGTAGGGGTGAACTCTCTTCGCTGTGGATCTCTTCTTCAGGGGCGGCGTATTCGTCGATCATGGGACTTTACTGGATAGTAAAAACAAAACAGGCGCTGGACCCGATAGGGTGCAGCGCCCGATTGTAGCGCGGCTGGCGCCCGAAGCACCAACCGTTCGTCAACAAAACCTTACTCGGCTTCGATAACGACTTTAACTGCAGCAATTACGTCGGAGTGCAGCTGTACGTCTACGTCGTACTCGCCCACTTCGCGCAGCGCACCTTCCGGCAGCTTAACTTCAGCTTTAGCTACTTCAACGCCACCAGCAGAGATCGCTTCAGCGATGTCGCGAGTGCCGATAGAACCGAACAGCTTGCCTTCGTCGCCAGCGTTAGCAGCGATGGTAACAACCAGATCGGCCAGCTTGGTAGCGCGGCTCTCAGCTTCAGCCAGCTTAGCGGCAGCAGCGGCTTCCAGTTCAGCGCGCTTAGCTTCGAACTCAGCAATGTTAGCGGCGGTAGCAGCAATTGCCTTACCAGTCGGCAGCAGGAAATTGCGGCCAAAACCGGCTTTAACATCAACGCGGTCACCCACGTTGCCCAGTTTGCCTACTTTATCGAGCAGAATAACTTCCATCTCGGTTTCCTCAATTTCTGTATTGTGCGGGCGCGCTTATTTGGAAGAGCGTCCGCGAATATCTATCCAGCTATCTACCAGGGCCAGGCCGCAGAGGAAGCCTGCCAGGGGCAGCCCTCCAATCACCAGCATGATGTACATCGCCACCAGGGGACCTACCCCCCAACCGCGACTGGCAACCAGCCAGTGGACCAGGGCAATACCAGCTACCACCATCGGGAACGCAATCACCGCTCCCCAAAATGCGTAGCCTGGGGTTACCAAGCTGACTACCCACAACAACATACTTGTCGCTGACAGCCACAGGGGCAGGCGCAGCTGGTGGAACTCCTGGCGGAAACCGCCGGGGTTGTACAGCAGGGCCTGCCAGTAACGCCCCAGTACCAGAGCCAATGTGGCGCTCATCGCCGATATCAGGCCCAGGTAACCGGTAATTTGCAATTCACCCGAAAATATCTGCTTCAGTTCATCCATTGGAACAGTATTGGGCTGTTCCGCTGCATTCTCGACTGCCTGCAAGAACCCTTGCATCAGTCCTCCACTGAAGAGAGAGGTCAGCAATATGCCTGCTGCTGATGCCGCCGTTACAGCCACCAGGCCAGCGGCCCAGGAGCGACTGCTGCGCAATGCCATGGCGCCGCAAAAAACTGCAACAAAATGGCCTGCGGATATACCAGTCACCAGTGGTGGTACATGACCACTCATACCCATAACGACAATCGGCAACAGAGCCCAGGCCAAAACCATCAGGCCGTCACTGCTGCCTCGGCGCAAACTCACCAGAGCGAGAATTGCCGGGCTTATCAGCGGAATCCCCAACATGGTGAGGATTACCGCCCTGACGCGTCCGCGCATAATAAATTCAGCTACGGCGCGCATATCTAGATAGCTTCTCTATTAATGAGTCTAAGCAAACTGCGGCTTAGGCTTCGTGGCTGTCCGTGTACGGCAGCAGGGCCAGGTAGCGAGCGCGCTTGACCGCAGAGGCCAGCTGACGCTGATACTTGGCTTTGGTACCGGTAATACGGCTAGGAACAATTTTGCCAGTCTCGGAGATGTAGGCTTTCAGGGTATCGAGATCTTTGTAGTCGATACGCTTAACACCTTCAGCGGTGAAACGGCAGAACTTGCGACGACGGAAAAAACGTGCCATCTGATAATCCCCTTACTCTTCGCTTTCAGCGTTATCGGAAGAAGCTTCTGCAGCGTCGGAAGAAGCTTTCTCTTCTCCGGCGCGCTCGCGACGCTCGGTGCGCTCTGCACGGGCAGCTTTGCGCTCACGGCTTTCTTTTTCCGCTTTCATGATCGGGCTCTCTTCAGTGATCGCCTCGTCTTCACGAATTACCAGATTACGGATAACCGCATCGTTGTAACGGAAGTTGGTAGTCAGTTCCTCAAGGGCTTCTTCAGAACATTCTACGTTCATCAGAATGTAGTGAGCCTTGTGGATCTTGTTGATCGGGTAAGCCAGACGGCGACGGCCCCAGTCTTCCAGACGGTGAACCTGTCCACCGCTCTCCTTGATGGACGCAGTGTAGCGCTCCACCATGCCAGGTACCTGCTCGCTCTGGTCCGGGTGAACCAGGAATACAATTTCGTAATGACGCATTTTAGCTCCTTACGGGTTAATCAGCCTCTCGGACAGTCCGATGAGGCAAGGAGTACAACGGGCACGGATAAACCGGGCCCATTGCGGGCGGCGTATTCTAGGCAGTTGTGGGGTTGGTTGCAAGTTGATCAATTGCATCAAGCCCAATGCCTTCGCCTGCCCGGTTGCAAGTTGATCAATTACCTCAAGCAAGTGCATTCGCATTCCAAGTTAGAGGTTGATCAAAATGACTACCCTGCCACTCGCCTTGTTTCTGGGATTTGGCGGATTGGGACACAGCACTGCGCGGTCTGGTCATGGGTTTGGCAAGCTGGCTTCGCCTATGATGCCGGACTGCTAACGGGAGAAGTACCATGCCCCAACAAACCCACCAATTAGAATTTGGCGCCTTCCAGGTACCAGTAACCACAGTACACAACGGCGAAGGCCCCCTGGTATTGGTACTTCCTGCGATGGGCGTACCGGCCAACCGCTACCGCCTGCTCTTAGAAGAACTGCAAAAGCTCGGTTACAACACCGCCATCAGCGAACTGCCCGGCACCGGGGAGAGCCTGCCGCGCCCCCACCGAAATGCCGACTACGGTTACAACGATCTGGTGTTTTCATTTATCCCACAGTTAATCCAACTGCTGGAACAGCACTTCCCCCAGGGGCCAGCGCTGATTCTCGGCCACAGTATCGGCGGCCAAACCAGTACCCTGGCGGCCCGCGCCGGCCTCACCGGTAACGCCAAGGTTGTCAGTATCGCCTCCGGCCATGTGGACCACCGCAGCTGGAGTGGCCTGCACAAGTACGCCATCCTGCTCTTCGCCTCAATTGCCAGCGTGACCTCAAGCCTGCTGGGTTATTTCCCCGGTGCGCGCATGGGATTCGGCTGGCGCGAAGCGCGCAGGCTGATGAAAGACTGGGCCCGATCCATATTTAGCGGCCGCTTTGCACCGGAGGATCGCTTTGGGCAAATGGAAAAGACAAGCCAGCCCACCCTGCATATTGCGCTGGACGGCGACCCCTTCGCCCCTATTCAGGCTGCCCGTAAATTAGCGGCGATCGTCGGCGGCGAAACCCGGGAGATGAAACCCACTTATCCCAAGGGCAACCCTCACCTTAGCTGGATCAAGAATCCCGCCCCCGTAGTTGAGGCAGTACAGCAGTGGCTACATAAAGATCCCGCTCTCAACTGATTTTCCTTTTTTCTATCTTTCCTGCATGGCCAAGAAAGCAATTCACAGCTTTCTTAGCCATGTATTAATAAAAACTGCCCGCTCCACCTCCCTCCCACATCGCAGCCAACAATCTTATTTGTCTTTCCGGTTTTCACGGTTCAGTTCCGTTTGTGGCCAGTGAATCAATCTCTTGAGCGGTAAATTCACCACTCAAACGACATCGCTCAAGTAGGTTATCCCCATGAACAACAGCCCATTCAATACCTTCACCAAGTTGCACCAAACTGACGCCCCACTGATCCTGCCAAATGCCTGGGATGCTGCCAGCGCTTTAATCTGCCAAAACACAGGCGCCCAAGCGGTAGGTACCAGCAGTGCCGCCGTCGCCTGGTCACTGGGTTATGCCGATGGCGGTGCCCTGCCAGTTGAGGAACACCTAAACGCTATCGCGCGGATTGCCCGGGTGACCTCATTACCTCTGAGTGTGGATATTGAAGATGGATATTCTCAAAACCCCGAACAGGTAGCTGAGCTGGCTTGTAAAATGATGGAGCTGGGCGTAGTGGGTATCAATATTGAAGATGGTAACGACACCCCCGAATCTCTCGGCGAAAAAATCAGCGCTATTCGTAAAGCACTGAACGGCCGCCCGCTTTTTATTAATGCCCGTACCGATGTTTATCTCAATGGACTCGCCAGCGGTGATAAAGCGGTAAATATGTGTATAGAGAGGCTAGAGCTTTATAAGAGTGCCGGTGCTGACTGCGGCTTTGTGCCTGGGCTCTCTTCAGTTGAGGAGGCAAGGAGTCTAGCAGCGGATATCAATCTGCCAATCAATATTATGCTGCTTCCGGGAATAGCCCCTATATCGGAGTTTTTTGCTGCAGGCATAAAGCGCTTTAGTACCGGACCAGCTTTATTCCAATCTGTTTATGGCAATTTAAGCGAATCATTAAAACAGCTGGCAGCGGTTAAAAGTGACACTAATTTGTTTAGTAAGGCGTTGGACTACGGCACTATGAACTCTGCATTTACTTAAAGGATGTGGAAAGAAGTTTTATGTCCGGGTATTTCTATACCCGGCTTGTAAGGACTTGCAGTAACCCCGTGGATCAAAGTTTCGAAAGAACTAAATAAATCTCCGCTCACGAACCTAATATGGGAACACCGCAAGTTTAAATATTGAGCAATTCTCTAAATCTTAAATTGGGAAAAATTAGCTGTAGATATTTATACGACCCAACTGATGAGTTTAAAGAAACCATTACTCTATTAGGTAAGAGCCAGTTACCATTATTTATTTCGATTGCCAACCTGCCCACTTAGCAACATCTACCAGGACAACAAATGGTACTACTATCAGCCACCCACAAATACTTTTCATTCTCAGAAATATATTATTTTCCTAGTATCATTCTATGCCTCTGATATAAGTGCCATGACACTTTAACTTTTAGAGCAGTGTCAGATTGCTGCTTTTTATCTCAGCAAATATTAATAAGAAAGCCCTAAGGGGCTCCGAATAACTAAGCGATTCGAGAATCCAATTAACAATAAAAGTCATGGTAGATACTTTCATCACCATCCAGAGGTTATTTGGAAAGCTTTATAGAGGCCAGATTTGTTATAACCACTAGATTGCACGGCCAGTGAAGATCATCCCTGGCACGCGCAGAATAGACCAACTATTAGCCGTTGCGCTGACGCACGGCCTCAAACAAGCAAACACCTGTGGCAACAGAAACATTTAAGCTACTCACCTCTCCCGCCATAGGAATTTTGATCAAATGATCGCAATGTTCCCTAGTCAGGCGCCGCAAGCCGCTGCCCTCGGCCCCCATAACCAGCGCCAGAGGGCCGGTTAATTGGCTTTGGTATACATCCTGTTTCGCCTCACCGGCTGCACCATAAATCCACACTCCCGCCTGTTGCAGCTGCTGTAATGCGCGAGCCAGGTTAGTTACGGTAACAAAGGGCAATACTTCGGCAGCGCCGCAAGCCACTTTGCGGGCTGTTGGCGTCAGCCCGGCAGATTTATCTTTCGGCGCAATCACCGCATGTACTCCGGCAGCCTCTGCCGAGCGCAGGCAGGCACCCAGGTTGTGGGGATCAGTCACTCCATCCAGCACTAATAAGAAAGGCGCTTCCCCGCGCTGATCCAGTTTTTTCAGCAGGTCGAACAGGAATTTCTCATCGTGGACTTTTGTTTTGCCAGAACAGATGGCAACGACACCCTGGTGATTAGCGCCATCCTCTACTTTCTCATCCAGCGCTCGCCGGTCGATAAAGCGCACGGCAATATCATTTTTTTCCGCCTGCTGGATTATTTTTTGCAGGCGCTGATCCTTGCGGCCACGCAGTAACAGAAGCTCCGATACATTCTGCGGAGAACCTTTTAAGAGGGCCTGCACCGCGTGCAGGCCATAGATAACTTCCTGACTCAATTTATTCCTCGATCACTTTTTCTTTTTACTGCTAGAAGAAATCTTTTTCTTCTTTTTTAGTTTACCCGAACGGGTTTTGGCGTTTTCAGCCTTTTGCGCGGCTTTACGGGCAGCCACTGCAGGCCGCTTTCCGCCCTTGCGTGTCGGGGTACGCTTTTTAATCTTGCGTTTGGGCTGGGCATCTTCACCTTGCCCGCCTTCACCTCGCCTATTGAGCGGCTCTTTTTCCGGTTTTGCTACAGGGGCTTCAACACTGGCCTCCACTGGCACAGCCTCATCTGATCCCACCTTGCGCTTGCGGAAAGGCGAGGACTTGGCTGTGGTCTCGGTATGCTTGGCCCAGGGGTTAGCACTGGTATTGCTGGGTTTTTCTTTTTTATCGCGGCCCCGGCGCTCGCGTTCCAACTGATGTTCTACTGCCATTTCCATAGCGCGGGCACTCACCCGCGTACTCTCTTTCTTTTTCTTCGACTCACGCTTTGCGCGTGGGACCAGTTCATTCAAGGTGAAATCCACCTTGCGCTCTTCGAGATCCACCCGTGCAACCTGCACGGTGACAGAGTCACCCAAATGATAACGCTTGCCACTGCGCTCCCCGATAAGACGCTGGTGCGCCTGCTCAAAGCGATAATAGTCTTTGGGTAGGGCAGTGACATGTATCAGGCCCTCCACGTAGAGTTCATCCAACTCCACAAATAATCCAAAGCCGGTTACCGCACTGATAACACCGGAATAGGTCTCGCCCACATGGTCTTGCAGATATTCACACTTAAGCCAGCTGAGCACATCCCGGGTCGCATCGTCGGCGCGCCGCTCGGTCAGCGAACACTGTTCCCCAAGTTGCAAAATGGCCGGCATGTCGTAGGGTAAAATCTGCTCTCGAGCAATCGGTTTGGCACCGGGCACAGAGTGAACTTTTTTTGCCACCGCAGCTTGGTTGGCGCTGCCGTTGCGTATCAACCAGCGCAGCGCCCGGTGCAGGAGCAAATCCGGATAGCGGCGAATCGGGGAGGTGAAATGGGCATAGGCCGGGTAATCCAAACCGAAGTGTCCTCGATTCTCCGGCTGGTAAACCGCCTGGTTCATAGAGCGCAGCAGCATCACCTGAATAATATGCGCATCTGCACGGCCCTCGATCTGCTCCATCAGGTCCTGGAAGTCTTTGGGCTGGGGCTCACCACCACCGGGAAGGCGCAATCCCAATTCACCCAGGTATTCGCGCAAATTACTGAGTTTTTCCTCTTTGGGCGCATCGTGCACCCGGTAGAGTGCGGGCAGTTCCGATAGCTCCATCAGACTCGCCGCGCTGACATTGGCCGCGAGCATACACTCTTCGATCAGCTTGTGAGCATCGTTGCGCACCACCGGAATAATCCGCTCAATTTTCCGTCGGGCGTCAAATATTATCCGGGTCTCGGTCGTCTCAAAATCAATAGCACCCCGGCGCTCCCGCGCTTGGCGCAACGCCAGGTAGAGGTCGTGAAGGTTGTCCAGGTGTGGGGTGAGGGTCGCAAATTGCTTGCGGGCACCACTGTCGCGGTTATCCCGCTCATCGAGTATTTGCCCTACCTGGGTATAAGTCAGGCGCGCGTGGCTGCGCATAACCGCCTCAAAGAAACGATAATCCTGAATTTCACCGCTTCGATTGATGTGCATTTCGCAAACCATACACAGCCGATCGACATCAGGGTTTAAGGAGCAAAGGCCGTTAGACAATTTTTCCGGCAACATGGGTACGACAAAGTCCGGAAAATAAACCGAGTTTCCACGGCCATGCGCCTCCTCATCCAACGCACTACCCGGGCGCACATAGTGAGAAACATCGGCAATGGCTACCAGTAATTTCCAGTTGCTGTCGGGTAAAAGTTCGCAGTAGACCGCATCATCAAAATCCCGCGCGTCTTCACCATCAATAGTAACCAGCGGCAGCTGGCGAAGATCCACCCGGGATTTTTTGTGATCCTCAAGCACTTCATCGGCGATTTCATTGACCTCCGCCGTCAGTGCACTGGGCCAGGTGTGGGGAATTCCGTAATTGCGAATAGCAACATCGATCTCCATACCCGGAGCAAGGTGATCACCGAGAATTTCGCTAACCTTACCTTGCGGCACTTTATCCCTGCCCGGTTGGGTAACTATTTTTACTACAACATACTGACCGTGATCGGCTCCGGCGGTGTCCTCAGAGGCCACCATAATATCCAGGTTAATGCGCGGATTATCCGGGCGCACAAAACAAATGCCGTTTTCCCGGTACAGACGCCCGGCCAGCTGCTCGGTATTGTGCTTAATCACCCTGACAACAGCGCCCTCGCGTTTACCGCGAAAACCTCCGGGGGTTTCCCGAACTAATACCTCGTCACCATCAAAAACTTTACGCATCTGTCGATGGGATAAAAATAGATCGGTGCCGCCATCACTGGGGATAACAAAACCAAAACCATCCCGGTGCCCCATAACCCGGCCGCGTATCAGGCTCATTTTATCCAGTACACCAAAATCACCGGCGCGGTTGCTGGCAATCTGCCCATCCCGGGACATGGCGATCAAACGGCGCCTGACTCCTTCGCGGCGATCCTCGTCGGCCAATTCGAGTAAATCAGCCACCGTTTCCCAGGGTACAGGCTCCGCTTGTTTTTCCAGAATTTGCAGCAAGTACTCCCGACTGGGCACGGGCTTTTCGTATTTCTCTGCCTCGCGCTGGGCATGAGGGTCAGCATTGAAAGGGTCTGAGGTATTTTTTTGAGTCAAAACAGCATCCGTTGTTGGGCAGTTGCCAGGATTGGCAACCTCCGGAGATTATCCGGCCATAAAGAAAGGCGGCGTTGGTAGTGGATTCCTGGTCAATAATTCGCCGCTATTGCACGCATTATAAGCGATTTCGCCAATTTTCCCGACCTAAGAAAAAAATGATGAAAAAAGCGCAACGCAGCCGTTGACACAGGGGGGGCAGATCTCTATAGTTCGCGTCCTCAACGGAGCACACGTTGATTTGCCCAGGTGGCGGAATTGGTAGACGCGCTAGCTTCAGGTGCTAGTGACCTAACGGTCGTGGAGGTTCAAGTCCTCTCCTGGGCACCAATTCCAAAAAGGCTGACTCGAAAGAGTCGGCCTTTTTTGTTTGTGGATTTTACAGTTGCCAAGATCACTCCGCTTCTTTTCGATTACTTCAAAAGATAAAACACCCAATGTAAAAAAGCCGGCCCCGTGGGCCGGCTTTTTCTAAATAAAGTTAAACTCAATTAACCTTATTACATGCCCGCATTGCCCGAAAGCCCTATGTGATCAGATTGATCTGCTGTTGAGTCTGAAGCTCCTTCATCTAGCACCGCATCAAAATCAGAGTTCGCTTCAGGTACACCCTCTACTGCTGCCGCCGCCGGTTGCAGCTCCCCAGATTTCAATCGCATCTCCGGGGAATTTACCGCATCCACGCCACTCGTATATGGGTTAACAGCACTGAAAATTGCAGGATCTAATTGCGTGAAGTCCTCCACACTATTTTGCACCGCAGACCTGAGGCCTTGAGCCGCTTGGGCGCCAGCGATAGATTGGAGTTCATCACCCTTACTCGTAAAGCTTGGCACCTGGCTTATAAATTCCGGTTCGTAATAAGAAATAGAAACGATTTCAACGTTCTGAGTTGCATCCATACGCAGAGGTATCAACTCACTACCAATCACACTCCAAAGTTCTGTATCCGTTCCCAGAGTGACATTGGCTGCCGTAATATGTGTATCTCCGTAGGTTTCAGCAGTAAGTGCCCCAAAGCCTAAGCTCGCCAGCTGTACGTTACCTCGCCCAGCATCGATTTCATCAATTACCAGGTCCTCTTGAGCCAGTACAGTTATATCAACATCAGGACCAGAGGTCGCTATCCCAAGAACACCAACATCAGATTCAATGTCTACTTCTCCAGCAACGGTAAGCTCTGCACGATTTGCTTTCAGCACACCTCCGATAGTGCCGCTCGAACTGCTCACCACACTAATATCTCCAGTGCCATCGTAGCCCAATCGCATGCCACTAGAATGGAAAGATAATCCCGCCCCGTCACTATTAAATGGACCAGAGTAATCGCCACCATCGACAAAATCAAAACTCAAGTCTGTTTCCAGAGATAAATTACTCGCGGTGTTATCAAGCAGCTCAAATTCAGAGAAATCGTAATTACCTACACTATTTCCTGTAGAGAAAATCTGCCAAACATCGTCGGACATATTGTACTGGAAGGAATCGTTTCCAGAGCCGCCGGAAAGTGCAACAGCATGATCTCCCGCAGTATCCACCTGTAAATAGTCGTCACCGTCACCTAGCGAAATACTATCGATAGTAGTGCCAGAAAGCGTTACTGCATCGTCGCCTTCTCCACTGTCTATACCGTTAAGCTGCCCCCCAGACAAATTGAAGATATCCACTCCAGTACCAGCATAAATATATTCTATACCGCTAAATGAAAGTGACTTCTCGCTTGTCGACACACTATTTTGCGAGGCCGTTATATCCCAGTTTGCATCCACATTAGCGCCATAAAGCGAATCTTCAGCACTACCAGCAGATAAACTCTCCAAACCAGCAAAGGTTACCCCGCCTACAGTCATCGTATCCAAGCTGCTAAATACGTACTCACTAGCAACATCTTGGCCAACATAAACACCGGCGCCCTCAACAAGCTCTAGATTATCAAACTCAACAGAAATACTATTAACCGTAGCCACAGCGCCGCCGCTTACTAGCGAATTATCATTGACGCTAGAAGTCCAGGTTGCTCCATCCGCGATTACCGTATCATCTCCAGTCCCGGCATCAAGTATTTCCAGGCCTGTAAAATTGATACCTGCAACGCTGATATCCCCCTCAGAAGAGAGGGTAAATTGATCATTACCTGAAGTACCAATTAACTTATCCGCACCATCATAACTTGTAACCGAATCAATTCCGGTAAAAGAAATACCTGCTGACTCAAGCCCATTATCAGTTAGCTCAAAAGTGTCATCAGCCCCAGTACCAAGTAATTGAGCATTATTAGTTGCAACTGCATCTATACCACTAAACTCAACATCGTTAACTGTGACTTCGCCATTCACACCGCTGAGTTGCCAACTAGTTGCATCACTTGAAATTTGGTCGCCAACACTTGTGCCAGCAGCTACTTGGGAAACCGAGCTGAAAGTAATTCCGCGAACCTTCAGTTCTTGCCCTAACTTACTTAGCTCAAATACATCCGACTGGTCATAGGTTGCTGCATCAACAATTGCGTTGTCAGCATCCACCATTTCAATGCCGCTGAAGTCGATACCCGTGATAGCGATATCGCCCTGATTTTGACCTAAGGTCCAACTCTCACTACTAATACTTTCTGTGCCAATAATCGAGTCTGAGGTTCCCGATGCTGCAATGCTAAACAGCGCAGAAAACTCCATATTGTCGACTGTAACCAAAGCAGCGCCACCCTCACTACTAATAGTGAAGTCGTCACTATTACTGCTGCTCAGGCTGCCGTCGCCACCGCTCAGGGCTTCGGCGCCGGTGATGGTGACGCCGTTGTGCACCACTTGGTTGTCGGTGGCGGTCAGGCTCCAGCCGTAGTTGGCGCCGCCGCTGACACTGTCGGCACTGCCGCTGGCGGCGATGCTGCTGAGGTCGGCGAAGACCATGCTGTCGACGGTCACTTCGTCGGCGTCATCATTAAAGCTGTAGCTGTCGGTTTCGCTGCTGCTCAGGCTGCCGTCGCCACCACTCAGGGCTTCGGCGCCGGTGATGGTGACGCCGTTGTGCACCACTTGGTTGTCGGTGGCGGTCAGGCTCCAGCCGTAGTTGGCGCCGCCGCTGACACTGTCGGCACTGCCGCTGGCGGCGATGCTGCTGAGGTCGGCGAAGACCATGCTGTCGACGGTCACTTCGTCGGCGTCATCATTAAAGCTGTAGCCGTCGGTTTCGCTGCTGCTCAGGCTGCCGTCGCCACCACTCAGGGCTTCGGCGCCGGTGATGGTGACGCCGTTGTGCACCACTTGGTTGTCGGTGGCGGTCAGGCTCCAGCCGTAGTTGGCGCCGCCGCTGACACTGTCGGCACTGCCGCTGGCGGCGATGCTGCTGAGGTCGGCGAAGACCATGCTGTCGACGGTCACTTCGTCGGCGTCATCATTAAAGCTGTAGCTGTCGGTTTCGCTGCTGCTCAGGCTGCCGTCGCCACCACTCAGGGCTTCGGCGCCGGTGATGGTGACGCCGTTGTGCACCACTTGGTTGTCGGTGGCGGTCAGGCTCCAGCCGTAGTTGGCGCCGCCGCTGACACTGTCGGCACTGCCGCTGGCGGCGATGCTGCTGAGGTCGGCGAAGACCATGCTGTCGACGGTCACTTCGTCGGCGTCATCATTAAAGCTGTAGCCGTCGGTTTCGCTGCTGCTCAGGCTGCCGTCGCCACCACTCAGGGCTTCGGCGCCGGTGATGGTGACGCCGTTGTGCACCACTTGGTTGTCGGTGGCGGTCAGGCTCCAGCCGTAGTTGGCGCCGCCGCTGACACTGTCGGCACTGCCGCTGGCGGCGATGCTGCTGAGGTCGGCGAAGACCATGCTGTCGACGGTCACTTCGTCGGCGTCATCATTAAAGCTGTAGCTGTCGGTTTCGCTGCTGCTCAGGCTGCCGTCGCCACCGCTCAGGGCTTCGGCGCCGGTGATGGTGACGCCGTTGTGCACCACTTGGTTGTCGGTGGCGGTCAGGCTCCAGCCGTAGTTGGCGCCGCCGCTGACACTGTCGGCACTGCCGCTGGCGGCGATACTGCTGAGGTCGGCGAAGACCATGCTGTCGACGGTCACTTCGTCGGCGTCATCATTAAAGCTGTAGCTGTCGGTTTCGCTGCTGCTCAGGCTGCCGTCGCCACCGCTCAGGGCTTCGGCGCCGGTGATGGTGACGCCGTTGTGCACCACTTGGTTGTCGGTGGCGGTCAGGCTCCAGCCGTAGTTGGCGCCGCCGCTGACACTGTCGGCACTGCCGCTGGCGGCGATGCTGCTGAGGTCGGCGAAGACCATGCTGTCGACGGTCACTTCGTCGGCGTCATCATTAAAGCTGTAGCTGTCGGTTTCGCTGCTGCTCAGGCTGCCGTCGCCACCACTCAGGGCTTCGGCGCCGGTGATGGTGACGCCGTTGTGCACCACTTGGTTGTCGGTGGCGGTCAGGCTCCAGCCGTAGTTGGCGCCGCCGCTGACACTGTCGGCACTGCCGCTGGCGGCGATGCTGCTGAGGCCGGCGAAGACCATGCTGTCGACGGTCACTTCGTCGGCGTCATCATTAAAGCTGTAGCTGTCGGTTTCACTGCTGCTCAGGCTGCCGTCGCCACCGCTCAGGGCTTCGGCGCCGGTGATGGTGACGCCGTTGTGCACCACTTGGTTGTCGGTGGCGGTCAGGCTCCAGCCGTAGTTGGCGCCGCCGCTGACACTGTCGGCACTGCCGCTGGCGGCGATGCTGCTGAGGCCGGCGAAGACCATGCTGTCGACGGTCACTTCGTCGGCGTCATCATTAAAGCTGTAGCTGTCGGTTTCGCTGCTGCTCAGGCTGCCGTCGCCACCGCTCAGGGCTTCGGCGCCGGTGATGGTGACGCCGTTGTGCACCACTTGGTTGTCGGTGGCGGTCAGGCTCCAGCCGTAGTTGGCGCCGCCGCTGACACTGTCGGCACTGCCGCTGGCGGCGATGCTGCTGAGGTCGGCGAAGACCATGCTGTCGACGGTCACTTCGTCGGCGTCATCATTAAAGCTGTAGCTGTCGGTTTCGCTGCTGCTCAGGCTGCCGTCGCCACCACTCAGGGCTTCGGCACCGGTGATGGTGACGCCGTTGTGCACCACTTGGTTGTCGGTGGCGGTCAGGCTCCAGCCGTAGTTGGCGCCGCCGCTGACACTGTCGGCACTGCCGCTGGCGGCGATGCTGCTGAGGTCGGCGAAGACCATGCTGTCGACGGTCACTTCGTCGGCGTCATCATTAAAGCTGTAGCTGTCGGTTTCGCTGCTGCTCAGGCTGCCGTCGCCACCACTCAGGGCTTCGGCGCCGGTGATGGTGACGCCGTTGTGCACCACTTGGTTGTCGGTGGCGGTCAGGCTCCAGCCGTAGTTGGCGCCGCCGCTGACACTGTCGGCACTGCCGCTGGCGGCGATGCTGCTGAGGTCGGCGAAGACCATGCTGTCGACGGTCACTTCGTCGGCGTCATCATTAAAGCTGTAGCTGTCGGTTTCGCTGCTGCTCAGGCTGCCGTCACCACCGCTCAGGGCTTCGGCGCCGGTGATGGTGACGCCGTTGTGCACCACTTGGTTGTCGGTGGCGGTCAGGCTCCAGCCGTAGTTGGCGCCGCCGCTGACACTGTCGGCACTGCCGCTGGCGGCGATGCTGCTGAGGCCGGCGAAGACCATGCTGTCGACGGTCACTTCGTCGGCGTCATCATTAAAGCTGTAGCTGTCGGTTTCACTGCTGCTCAGGCTGCCGTCGCCACCGCTCAGGGCTTCGGCGCCGGTGATGGTGACGCCGTTGTGCACCACTTGGTTGTCGGTGGCGGTCAGGCTCCAGCCGTAGTTGGCGCCGCCGCTGACACTGTCGGCACTGCCGCTGGCGGCGATGCTGCTGAGGTCGGCGAAGACCATGCTGTCGACGGTCACTTCGTCGGCGTCATCATTAAAGCTGTAGCTGTCGGTTTCGCTGCTGCTCAGGCTGCCGTCGCCACCACTCAGGGCTTCGGCGCCGGTGATGGTGACGCCGTTGTGCACCACTTGGTTGTCGGTGGCGGTCAGGCTCCAGCCGTAGTTGGCGCCGCCGCTGACACTGTCGGCACTGCCGCTGGCGGCGATGCTGCTGAGGTCGGCGAAGACCATGCTGTCGACGGTCACTTCGTCGGCGTCATCATTAAAGCTGTAGCTGTCGGTTTCGCTGCTGCTCAGGCTGCCGTCACCACCGCTCAGGGCTTCGGCGCCGGTGATGGTGACGCCGTTGTGCACCACTTGGTTGTCGGTGGCGGTCAGGCTCCAGCCGTAGTTGGCGCCGCCGCTGACACTGTCGGCACTGCCGCTGGCGGCGATGCTGCTGAGGCCGGCGAAGACCATGCTGTCGACGGTCACTTCGTCGGCGTCATCATTAAAGCTGTAGCTGTCGGTTTCGCTGCTGCTCAGGCTGCCGTCGCCACCACTCAGGGCTTCGGCGCCGGTGATGGTGACGCCGTTGTGCACCACTTGGTTGTCGGTGGCGGTCAGGCTCCAGCCGTAGTTGGCGCCGCCGCTGACACTGTCGGCACTGCCGCTGGCGGCGATGCTGCTGAGGTCGGCGAAGACCATGCTGTCGACGGTCACTTCGTCGGCGTCATCATTAAAGCTGTAGCTGTCGGTTTCGCTGCTGCTCAGGCTGCCGTCGCCACCACTCAGGGCTTCGGCACCGGTGATGGTGACGCCGTTGTGCACCACTTGGTTGTCGGTGGCGGTCAGGCTCCAGCCGTAGTTGGCGCCGCCGCTGACACTGTCGGCACTGCCGCTGGCGGCGATGCTGCTGAGGTCGGCGAAGACCATGCTGTCGACGGTCACTTCGTCGGCGTCATCATTAAAGCTGTAGCTGTCGGTTTCGCTGCTGCTCAGGCTGCCGTCGCCACCACTCAGGGCTTCGGCGCCGGTGATGGTGACGCCGTTGTGCACCACTTGGTTGTCGGTGGCGGTCAGGCTCCAGCCGTAGTTGGCGCCGCCGCTGACACTGTCGGCACTGCCGCTGGCGGCGATGCTGCTGAGGTCGGCGAAGACCATGCTGTCGACGGTCACTTCGTCGGCGTCATCATTAAAGCTGTAGCTGTCGGTTTCGCTGCTGCTCAGGCTGCCGTCACCACCGCTCAGGGCTTCGGCGCCGGTGATGGTGACGCCGTTGTGCACCACTTGGTTGTCGGTGGCGGTCAGGCTCCAGCCGTAGTTGGCGCCGCCGCTGACACTGTCGGCACTGCCGCTGGCGGCGATGCTGCTGAGGTCGGCGAAGACCATGCTGTCGACGGTCACTTCGTCGGCGTCATCATTAAAGATGTAGCTGTCGGTTTCACTGCTGCTCAGGCTGCCGTCGCCACCGCTCAGGGCTTCGGCGCCGGTGATGGTGACGCCGTTGTGCACCACTTGGTTGTCGGTGGCGGTCAGGCTCCAGCCGTAGTTGGCGCCGCCGCTGACACTGTCGGCACTGCCGCTGGCGGCGATGCTGCTGAGGTCGGCGAAGACCATGCTGTCGACGGTCACTTCGTCGGCGTCATCATTAAAGCTGTAGCTGTCGGTTTCGCTGCTGCTCAGGCTGCCGTCGCCACCGCTCAGGGCTTCGGCGCCGGTGATGGTGACGCCGTTGTGCACCACTTGGTTGTCGGTGGCGGTCAGGCTCCAGCCGTAGTTGGCGCCGCCGCTGACACTGTCGGCACTGCCGCTGGCGGCGATACTGCTGAGGTCGGCGAAGACCATGCTGTCGACGGTCACTTCGTCGGCGTCATCATTAAAGCTGTAGCTGTCGGTTTCGCTGCTGCTCAGGCTGCCGTCGCCACCGCTCAGGGCTTCGGCGCCGGTGATGGTGACGCCGTTGTGCACCACTTGGTTGTCGGTGGCGGTCAGGCTCCAGCCGTAGTTGGCGCCGCCGCTGACACTGTCGGCACTGCCGCTGGCGGCGATGCTGCTGAGGTCGGCGAAGACCATGCTGTCGACGGTCACTTCGTCGGCGTCATCATTAAAGCTGTAGCTGTCGGTTTCGCTGCTGCTCAGGCTGCCGTCGCCACCACTCAGGGCTTCGGCGCCGGTGATGGTGACGCCGTTGTGCACCACTTGGTTGTCGGTGGCGGTCAGGCTCCAGCCGTAGTTGGCGCCGCCGCTGACACTGTCGGCACTGCCGCTGGCGGCGATGCTGCTGAGGCCGGCGAAGACCATGCTGTCGACGGTCACTTCGTCGGCGTCATCATTAAAGCTGTAGCTGTCGGTTTCACTGCTGCTCAGGCTGCCGTCGCCACCGCTCAGGGCTTCGGCGCCGGTGATGGTGACGCCGTTGTGCACCACTTGGTTGTCGGTGGCGGTCAGGCTCCAGCCGTAGTTGGCGCCGCCGCTGACACTGTCGGCACTGCCGCTGGCGGCGATGCTGCTGAGGCCGGCGAAGACCATGCTGTCGACGGTCACTTCGTCGGCGTCATCATTAAAGCTGTAGCTGTCGGTTTCGCTGCTGCTCAGGCTGCCGTCGCCACCGCTCAGGGCTTCGGCGCCGGTGATGGTGACGCCGTTGTGCACCACTTGGTTGTCGGTGGCGGTCAGGCTCCAGCCGTAGTTGGCGCCGCCGCTGACACTGTCGGCACTGCCGCTGGCGGCGATGCTGCTGAGGCCGGCGAAGACCATGCTGTCGACGGTCACTTCGTCGGCGTCATCATTAAAGCTGTAGCTGTCGGTTTCACTGCTGCTCAGGCTGCCGTCGCCACCGCTCAGGGCTTCGGCGCCGGTGATGGTGACGCCGTTGTGCACCACTTGGTTGTCGGTGGCGGTCAGGCTCCAGCCGTAGTTGGCGCCGCCGCTGACACTGTCGGCACTGCCGCTGGCGGCGATACTGCTGAGGTCGGCGAAGACCATGCTGTCGACGGTCACTTCGTCGGCGTCATCATTAAAGCTGTAGCTGTCGGTTTCACTGCTGCTCAGGCTGCCGTCGCCACCGCTCAGGGCTTCGGCGCCGGTGATGGTGACGCCGTTGTGCACCACCTGGTTGTCGGTGGCGGTCAGGCTCCAGCCGTAGTTGGCGCCGCCGCTGACACTGTCGGCACTGCCGCTGGCGGCGATGCTGCTGAGGCCGGCGAAGACCATGCTGTCGACGGTCACTTCGTCGGCGTCATCATTAAAGCTGTAGCTGTCGGTTTCGCTGCTGCTCAGGCTGCCGTCGCCACCGCTCAGGGCTTCGGCGCCGGTGATGGTGACGCCGTTGTGCACCACTTGGTTGTCGGTGGCGGTCAGGCTCCAGCCGTAGTTGGCGCCGCCGCTGACACTGTCGGCACTGCCGCTGGCGGCGATGCTGCTGAGGTCGGCGAAGACCATGCTGTCGACGGTCACTTCGTCGGCGTCATCATTAAAGCTGTAGCTGTCGGTTTCGCTGCTGCTCAGGCTGCCGTCGCCACCGCTCAGGGCTTCGGCGCCGGTGATGGTGACGCCGTTGTGCACCACTTGGTTGTCGGTGGCGGTCAGGCTCCAGCCGTAGTTGGCGCCGCCGCTGACACTGTCGGCACTGCCGCTGGCGGCGATACTGCTGAGGTCGGCGAAGACCATGCTGTCGACGGTCACTTCGTCGGCGTCATCATTAAAGCTGTAGCTGTCGGTTTCACTGCTGCTCAGGCTGCCGTCGCCACCGCTCAGGGCTTCGGCGCCGGTGATGGTGACGCCGTTGTGCACCACTTGGTTGTCGGTGGCGGTCAGGCTCCAGCCGTAGTTGGCGCCGCCGCTGACACTGTCGGCACTGCCGCTGGCGGCGATGCTGCTGAGGTCGGCGAAGACCATGCTGTCGACGGTCACTTCGTCGGCGTCATCATTAAAGATGTAGTGGTCATCATAGATACTGCTGAGGGCACCATTGCCGCCACTCACAGTGCCGGCATCAGCAATAGTAATTCCAGCATGGACCACCTGATTATCACTACTTGCCAGCGCCCAGCCATAACCATCTAAGCCTATTACTCCAGCATCGTCAGCAATTAGAAGGGTTACACCTTCAAAATTTATCTCGTAATTAGTTGCTGCATTTTCTGCTGTAACAATCCAATCCTCACCGGTATAGCCTGTAACACTATTTGCAAACCCATTAGTTATTACATTTTCCACACTCGTGAAGTTGTATTCATATCCATTGCTCAGATCACCATCGGTATCTGATGCGATATGGCCACTCCCAAGAACATGAAAGTCACCTGACTGATCTGCTCCAATCGACAGGTAGCTCGCAGCGATGTCACTTAAATTAAGGAATAGAATGCCATTAATTTCACCGTCGTCTATATAAGCTTCATCGACTTCGAGCGTATCTGCTCCGCCAAGCGCATCAACAGTTTCCAGGTTGCTAAAGACAAGGCTGCCACCAACTTCTAGATCACCGCTATCAGTAAGGGCAAACTCATCTACTCCATCGGTGCCCAGTAGGATATCGGTATCTGAACCATCCCCTTTGCTATTAGCATCAATAGTGCGATTAAAGCCGGTAAACGCAATCTCATTCGCAGTGATTTCACTGTCACTCACCAGAGTAAAGGTATCACTCTCCTCAGAACCAACGATTACCCCTGTTGTGCTATCAGTAAACGTCACACTATCCATATTCTGGAAAGTAATGCCGGTATTAATTAGCTCTTTGGCAGTACCGGTGAGATCTACTTGTGTTGCGGTAATCAGGGTATCCGCATCACTGGCATCAGACTCGATACCCGCGTCGATGGTGCTGTTAAAGCCCGTAAAGCTAATCTCGTTTGCGGTAATTTCCGAGCTGCTGACGATCTCGAAAGTATCACTGTTACTGGAGCCCGCAATAATGCCGGTTGTGGCATCACTAAACGCCACACTGTCCATATTCTGGAAAGTGATACCGGTATTAATTAGCTCTTTGGCAGTACCGGTGAGATCTACCTGAGAAGCGGTAATCAGGGTATCCGCATCACTGGCATCGGACTCGACGCCCGCGTCGATGGTGCTGTTAAAGCCCGTAAAGCTAATCTCGTTTGCGGTAATTTCCGAGCTGCTGACGATCTCGAAAGTGTCACTGTTACTGGAGCCCGCAATTATGCCGGTTGTGGCATCACTAAACGCCACACTGTCCATATTCTGGAAAGTGATGCCGGTATTAATTAGTTCTTTGGCAGTACCGGTGAGATCTACCTGAGAAGCGGTAATCAGGGTATCCGCATCACTGGCATCGGACTCGACGCCCGCGTCGATGGTGCTGTTAAAGCCCGTAAAGCTAATCTCGTTTGCGGTAATTTCCGAGCTGCTGACGATCTCGAAAGTGTCACTGTTACTGGAGCCCGCAATTATGCCGGTTGTGGCATCACTAAACGCCACACTGTCCATATTCTGGAAAGTGATGCCGGTATTAATTAGTTCTTTGGCAGTACCGGTGAGATCTACTTGTGTTGCGGTAATCAGGGTATCCGCATCACTGGCATCGGACTCGACGCCCGCGTCGATGGTGCTGTTAAAGCCCGTAAAGCTAATCTCGTTTGCGGTAATTTCCGAGCTGCTGACGATCTCGAAAGTATCACTGTTACTGGAGCCCGCAATAATGCCCGTTGTGGCATCGCTAAACGCCACACTGTCCAAGTTTTGGAAAGTAATGCCGGTATTAATTAGTTCTTTGGCAGTACCGGTGAGATCTACTTGTGTTGCGGTAGTCAGGATATCCGCATCACTGGCATCCGACTCGACGCCCGCATCGATGGTGCTATTAAAGTCGGTAAAAGTGATGTCGTTAGCAATAAGTTCCGAGCTGCTGACGATTTCGAAAGTGTCACTGTTACTGGAGCCCGCAATAATGCCCGTTGTGGCATCGCTAAACGCCACACTGTCCAAGTTTTGGAAAGTGATGCCGGTATTAATCAGCTCTTTGGCAGTACCGGTGAGATCTACTTGTGTTGCGGTAATCAGGGTATCCGCATCACTGGCATCGGACTCGATACCCGCGTCGATGGTGCTGTTAAAGCCCGTAAAGCTAATCTCGTTTGCAGTAATTTCCGAGCTGCTGACGATCTCGAAAGTATCACTGTTACTGGAGCCCGCAATTATGCCGGTTGTGGCATCGCTAAACGCCACACTGTCCATATTTTGGAAAGTGATGCCGGTATTAATTAGCTCTTTGGCAGTACCGGTGAGATCTACTTGTGTTGCGGTAATCAGGGTATCCGCATCACTGGCATCGGACTCGATACCCGCGTCGATGGTGCTGTTAAAGCCCGTAAAGCTAATCTCGTTTGCAGTGATTTCCGAGCTGCTGACGATCTCGAAAGTATCACTGTTACTGGAGCCCGCAATAATGCCGGTTGTGGCATCGCTAAACGCCACACTGTCCATATTCTGGAAAGTGATGCCGGTATTAATTAGCTCTTTGGCAGTACCGGTGAGATCTACCTGAGAAGCGGTAATCAGGGTATCCGCATCACTGGCATCGGACTCGACGCCCGCGTCGATGGTGCTGTTAAAGCCCGTAAAGCTAATCTCGTTTGCGGTAATTTCCGAGCTGCTGACGACCTCAAAAGTATCACTGTTGCTGGAACCTGCAATAATGCCGGTTGTGGCATCACTAAACGCCACACTGTCCATATTCTGGAAAGTGATGCCGGTATTAATTAGCTCTTTGGCAGTACCGGTGAGATCTACTTGTGTTGCGGTAATCAAGGTATCCGCATCACTGGCATCCGACTCGATACCCGCGTCGATGGTGCTGTTAAAGCCCGTAAAGCTAATCTCGTTTGCAGTGATTTCCGAGCTACTGACGATCTCGAAAGTATCACTGTTACTGGAGCCCGCAATAATGCCGGTTGTGGCATCGCTAAACGCCACACTGTCCATATTCTGGAAAGTGATGCCGGTATTAATTAGCTCTTTGGCAGTACCGGTGAGATCTACTTGTGTTGCGGTAGTCAGGATATCCGCATCACTGGCATCGGACTCGACGCCCGCGTCGATGGTGCTATTAAAGTCGGTAAAAGTGATGTCGTTAGCAATAAGTTCCGAGCTGCTGACGACCTCGAAAGTATCACTGTTACTGGAACCTGCAATAATGCCCGTTGTGGCATCGCTAAACGCCACACTGTCCAAGTTTTGGAAAGTAATGCCGGTATTAATCAACTCTTTGGCGGTGCCGGTGAGATCTACTTGTGTTGCGGTAGTTAAAGTATCTATAACACCGCTATCAGCACCGGCATCAACAATTTCCAGGTTGCTAAAGACAAGGTTGCCACCAACTTCTAGATCACCGCTATCGGTAATGGCAAACTCATCTACTCCATCGGTGCCCAGTAGGATATCGGTATCTGAACCATCCCCTTTGCTATTAGCATCAATAGCGCGATTAAAGCCGGTAAACGCAATCTCATTCGCAGTGATTTCACTGTCACTCACCAGAGTAAAGGTATCACTCTCCTCAGAACCAACAATTACCCCTGTTATGCTATCAGTAAACGTCACACTATCCATATTTTGGAAAGTGATACCGGTATTAATTAGTTCTTTGGCAGTACCGGTGAGATCTACTTGTGTTGCGGTAGTCAGGATATCCGCATCACTGGCATCCGACTCGACGCCCGCATCGATGGTGCTATTAAAGTCGGTAAAAGTAATGTCGTTAGCAATAAGTTCCGAGCTGCTGACGATTTCGAAAGTGTCACTGTTACTGGAGCCCGCAATAATGCCCGTTGTGGCATCGCTAAACGCCACACTGTCCAAGTTTTGGAAAGTAATGCCGGTATTAATCAACTCTTTGGCGGTGCCGGTGAGGTCCACTTGTGTTGCGGTAGTTAAAGTATCTATAACACCGCTATCAGCACCGGCATCAACAATTTCCAGGTTGCTAAAGACAAGGTTGCCACCAACTTCTAGATCACCGCTATCGGTAATGGCAAACTCATCTACTCCATCGGTGCCCAGTAGGATATCGGTATCTGAACCATCCCCTTTGCTATTAGCATCAATAGCGCGATTAAAGCCGGTAAACGCAATCTCATTCGCAGTGATTTCACTGTCACTCACCAGAGTAAAGGTATCACTCTCCTCAGAACCAACAATTACCCCTGTTATGCTATCAGTAAACGTCACACTATCCATATTTTGGAAAGTGATACCGGTATTAATTAGTTCTTTGGCAGTACCGGTGAGATCTACTTGTGTTGCGGTAGTCAGGATATCCGCATCACTGGCATCGGACTCGATACCCGCGTCGATGGTGCTGTTAAAGCCCGTAAAGCTAATCTCGTTTGCGGTAATTTCCGAGCTGCTGACGATCTCGAAAGTATCACTGTTACTGGAGCCCGCAATTATGCCGGTTGTGGCATCACTAAACGCCACACTGTCCATATTCTGGAAAGTGATACCGGTATTAATTAGCTCTTTGGCAGTACCGGTGAGATCTACTTGTGTTGCGGTAATCAGGGTATCCGCATCACTGGCATCAGACTCGATACCCGCGTCGATGGTGCTGTTAAAGCCCGTAAAGCTAATCTCGTTTGCGGTAATTTCCGAGCTGCTGACGATCTCGAAAGTATCACTGTTACTGGAGCCCGCAATTATGCCGGTTGTGGCATCACTAAACGCCACACTGTCCATATTCTGGAAAGTGATGCCGGTATTAATTAGTTCTTTGGCAGTACCGGTGAGATCTACCTGAGAAGCGGTAATCAGGGTATCCGCATCACTGGCATCGGACTCGACGCCCGCGTCGATGGTGCTGTTAAAGCCCGTAAAGCTAATCTCGTTTGCGGTAATTTCCGAGCTGCTGACGATCTCGAAAGTGTCACTGTTACTGGAGCCCGCAATTATGCCGGTTGTGGCATCACTAAACGCCACACTGTCCATATTCTGGAAAGTGATGCCGGTATTAATTAGTTCTTTGGCAGTACCGGTGAGATCTACTTGTGTTGCGGTAATCAGGGTATCCGCATCACTGGCATCGGACTCGACGCCCGCGTCGATGGTGCTGTTAAAGCCCGTAAAGCTAATCTCGTTTGCGGTAATTTCCGAGCTGCTGACGATCTCGAAAGTATCACTGTTACTGGAGCCCGCAATAATGCCCGTTGTGGCATCGCTAAACGCCACACTGTCCAAGTTTTGGAAAGTAATGCCGGTATTAATTAGTTCTTTGGCAGTACCGGTGAGATCTACTTGTGTTGCGGTAGTCAGGATATCCGCATCACTGGCATCCGACTCGACGCCCGCATCGATGGTGCTATTAAAGTCGGTAAAAGTGATGTCGTTAGCAATAAGTTCCGAGCTGCTGACGATTTCGAAAGTGTCACTGTTACTGGAGCCCGCAATAATGCCCGTTGTGGCATCGCTAAACGCCACACTGTCCAAGTTTTGGAAAGTGATGCCGGTATTAATCAGCTCTTTGGCAGTACCGGTGAGATCTACTTGTGTTGCGGTAATCAGGGTATCCGCATCACTGGCATCGGACTCGATACCCGCGTCGATGGTGCTGTTAAAGCCCGTAAAGCTAATCTCGTTTGCAGTAATTTCCGAGCTGCTGACGATCTCGAAAGTATCACTGTTACTGGAGCCCGCAATTATGCCGGTTGTGGCATCGCTAAACGCCACACTGTCCATATTTTGGAAAGTGATGCCGGTATTAATTAGCTCTTTGGCAGTACCGGTGAGATCTACTTGTGTTGCGGTAATCAGGGTATCCGCATCACTGGCATCGGACTCGATACCCGCGTCGATGGTGCTGTTAAAGCCCGTAAAGCTAATCTCGTTTGCAGTGATTTCCGAGCTGCTGACGATCTCGAAAGTATCACTGTTACTGGAGCCCGCAATAATGCCGGTTGTGGCATCGCTAAACGCCACACTGTCCATATTCTGGAAAGTGATGCCGGTATTAATTAGCTCTTTGGCAGTACCGGTGAGATCTACCTGAGAAGCGGTAATCAGGGTATCCGCATCACTGGCATCGGACTCGACGCCCGCGTCGATGGTGCTGTTAAAGCCCGTAAAGCTAATCTCGTTTGCGGTAATTTCCGAGCTGCTGACGACCTCAAAAGTATCACTGTTGCTGGAACCTGCAATAATGCCGGTTGTGGCATCACTAAACGCCACACTGTCCATATTCTGGAAAGTGATGCCGGTATTAATTAGCTCTTTGGCAGTACCGGTGAGATCTACTTGTGTTGCGGTAATCAAGGTATCCGCATCACTGGCATCCGACTCGATACCCGCGTCGATGGTGCTGTTAAAGCCCGTAAAGCTAATCTCGTTTGCAGTGATTTCCGAGCTGCTGACGATCTCGAAAGTATCACTGTTACTGGAGCCCGCAATAATGCCGGTTGTGGCATCGCTAAACGCCACACTGTCCATATTCTGGAAAGTGATGCCGGTATTAATTAGCTCTTTGGCAGTACCGGTGAGATCTACCTGAGAAGCGGTAATCAGGGTATCCGCATCACTGGCATCGGACTCGACGCCCGCGTCGATGGTGCTGTTAAAGCCCGTAAAGCTAATCTCGTTTGCAGTGATTTCCGAGCTGCTGACGATCTCGAAAGTATCACTGTTACTGGAGCCCGCAATAATGCCGGTTGTGGCATCGCTAAACGCCACACTGTCCATATTTTGGAAAGTGATGCCGGTATTAATTAGCTCTTTGGCAGTACCGGTGAGATCTACTTGTGTTGCGGTAATCAAGGTATCCGCATCACTGGCATCCGACTCGATACCCGCGTCGATGGTGCTGTTAAAGCCCGTAAAGCTAATCTCGTTTGCAGTGATTTCCGAGCTGCTGACGATCTCGAAAGTATCACTGTTACTGGAGCCCGCAATAATGCCGGTTGTGGCATCGCTAAACGCCACACTGTCCATATTCTGGAAAGTGATGCCGGTATTAATTAGCTCTTTGGCAGTACCGGTGAGATCTACCTGAGAAGCGGTAATCAGGGTATCCGCATCACTGGCATCGGACTCGACGCCCGCGTCGATGGTGCTGTTAAAGCCCGTAAAGCTAATCTCGTTTGCAGTGATTTCCGAGCTACTGACGATCTCGAAAGTATCACTGTTACTGGAGCCCGCAATAATGCCGGTTGTGGCATCGCTAAACGCCACACTGTCCATATTTTGGAAAGTGATGCCGGTATTAATTAGCTCTTTGGCAGTACCGGTGAGATCTACTTGTGTTGCGGTAATCAAGGTATCCGCATCACTGGCATCCGACTCGATACCCGCGTCGATGGTGCTGTTAAAGCCCGTAAAGCTAATCTCGTTTGCAGTGATTTCCGAGCTGCTGACGATCTCGAAAGTATCACTGTTACTGGAGCCCGCAATAATGCCGGTTGTGGCATCGCTAAACGCCACACTGTCCATATTTTGGAAAGTGATGCCGGTATTAATTAGCTCTTTGGCAGTACCGGTGAGATCAACTTGTGTTGCAGTAATTAAAGTATCTATAACACCGCTATCAGCACCGGCATCAACAATTTCCAGGTTGCTAAAGACAAGGTTGCCACCAACTTCTAGATCACCGCTATCGGTAATGGCAAACTCATCTACTCCATCGGTGCCCAGTAGGATATCGGTATCTGAACCATCCCCTTTGCTATTAGCATCAATAGCGCGATTAAAGCCGGTAAACGCAATCTCATTCGCAGTGATTTCACTGTCACTCACCAGAGTAAAGGTATCACTCTCCTCAGAACCAACAATTACCCCTGTTATGCTATCAGTAAACGTCACACTATCCATATTTTGGAAAGTGATACCGGTATTAATTAGTTCTTTGGCAGTACCGGTGAGATCTACTTGTGTTGCGGTAGTCAGGATATCCGCATCACTGGCATCCGACTCGACGCCCGCGTCGATGGTGCTATTAAAGTCGGTAAAAGTGATGTCGTTAGCAATAAGTTCCGAGCTGCTGACGACCTCGAAAGTATCACTGTTACTGGAACCTGCAATAATGCCCGTTGTGGCATCGCTAAACGCCACACTTTCCAAGTTTTGGAAAGTAATGCCGGTATTAATTAGCTCTTTGGCAGTACCGGTGAGGTCTACTTGTGTTGCAGTAGTTAAAGTATCTATAACACCGCTATCAGCACCGGCATCAACAATTTCCAGGTTGCTAAAGACAAGGCTGCCACCAACCTCTAGATCACCGCTATCGGTAATGGCAAACTCATCTACTCCATCGGTGCCCAGTAGGATATCGGTATCTGAACCATCCCCTTTGCTATTAGCATCAATAGCGCGATTAAAGCCGGTAAACGCAATCTCATTCGCAGTGATTTCACTGTCACTCACCAGAGTAAAGGTATCACTCTCCTCAGAACCAACAATTACCCCTGTTATGCTATCAGTAAACGTCACACTATCCATATTTTGGAAAGTGATACCGGTATTAATTAGTTCTTTGGCAGTACCGGTGAGATCTACTTGTGTTGCGGTAGTCAGGATATCCGCATCACTGGCATCGGACTCGACGCCCGCGTCGATGGTGCTATTAAAGTCGGTAAAAGTGATGTCGTTAGCAATAAGTTCCGAGCTGCTGACGACCTCGAAAGTATCACTGTTACTGGAACCTGCAATAATGCCCGTTGTGGCATCGCTAAACGCCACACTGTCCAAGTTTTGGAAAGTAATGCCGGTATTAATCAACTCTTTGGCGGTGCCGGTGAGATCTACTTGTGTTGCGGTAGTTAAAGTATCTATAACACCGCTATCAGCACCGGCATCAACAATTTCCAGGTTGCTAAAGACAAGGTTGCCACCAACTTCTAGATCACCGCTATCGGTAATGGCAAACTCATCTACTCCATCGGTGCCCAGTAGGATATCGGTATCTGAACCATCCCCTTTGCTATTAGCATCAATAGCGCGATTAAAGCCGGTAAACGCAATCTCATTCGCAGTGATTTCACTGTCACTCACCAGAGTAAAGGTATCACTCTCCTCAGAACCAACAATTACCCCTGTTATGCTATCAGTAAACGTCACACTATCCATATTTTGGAAAGTGATACCGGTATTAATTAGTTCTTTGGCAGTACCGGTGAGATCTACTTGTGTTGCGGTAGTCAGGATATCCGCATCACTGGCATCCGACTCGACGCCCGCATCGATGGTGCTATTAAAGTCGGTAAAAGTAATGTCGTTAGCAATAAGTTCCGAGCTGCTGACGATTTCGAAAGTGTCACTGTTACTGGAGCCCGCAATAATGCCCGTTGTGGCATCGCTAAACGCCACACTGTCCAAGTTTTGGAAAGTAATGCCGGTATTAATCAACTCTTTGGCGGTGCCGGTGAGGTCCACTTGTGTTGCGGTAGTTAAAGTATCTATAACACCGCTATCAGCACCGGCATCAACAATTTCCAGGTTGCTAAAGACAAGGTTGCCACCAACTTCTAGATCACCGCTATCGGTAATGGCAAACTCATCTACTCCATCGGTGCCCAGTAGGATATCGGTATCTGAACCATCCCCTTTGCTATTAGCATCAATAGCGCGATTAAAGCCGGTAAACGCAATCTCATTCGCAGTGATTTCACTGTCACTCACCAGAGTAAAGGTATCACTCTCCTCAGAACCAACAATTACCCCTGTTATGCTATCAGTAAACGTCACACTATCCATATTTTGGAAAGTGATACCGGTATTAATTAGTTCTTTGGCAGTACCGGTGAGATCTACTTGTGTTGCGGTAGTCAGGATATCCGCATCACTGGCATCCGACTCGACGCCCGCATCGATGGTGCTATTAAAGTCGGTAAAAGTAATGTCGTTAGCAATAAGTTCCGAGCTGCTGACGATTTCGAAAGTGTCACTGTTACTGGAGCCCGCAATAATGCCCGTTGTGGCATCGCTAAACGCCACACTGTCCAAGTTTTGGAAAGTAATGCCGGTATTAATCAACTCTTTGGCGGTGCCGGTGAGGTCCACTTGTGTTGCGGTAGTTAAAGTATCTATAACACCGCTATCAGCACCGGCATCAACAATTTCCAGGTTGCTAAAGACAAGGTTGCCACCAACTTCTAGATCACCGCTATCGGTAATGGCAAACTCATCTACTCCATCGGTGCCCAGTAGGATATCGGTATCTGAACCATCCCCTTTGCTACTAGCATCAATAGCGCGATTAAAGCCGGTAAACGCAATCTCATTCGCAGTGATTTCACTGTCACTCACCAGAGTAAAGGTATCACTCTCCTCAGAACCAACGATTACCCCTGTTATGCTATCAGTAAACGTCACACTATCCATATTTTGGAAAGTGATACCGGTATTAATTAGTTCTTTGGCAGTACCGGTGAGATTTACTTGTGTTGCGGTAGTCAGGATATCCGCATCACTAGCATCCGACTCGACGCCCGCATCGATGGTGCTATTAAAGTCGGTAAAAGTGATATCGTTAGCAATAAGTTCCGAGCTGCTGACGATCTCGAAAGTATCACTACTGCTGGAACCCGCAATAATGCCGGTTGTGGTATTACTAAAATCTACCGCATCCAAATTCTGAAAAGTAGTCCCATTATTAACAAGCTCTTTTTCAGCACCGGTTAAATCTGCCTGGGTGGCGGTAATTAACTTATCAGTAACGCCACTATTAGAGCCGGCATCTACTACTTCTATATCGCTAAAAGATATACTAGTGGCGGAATCATCCTCACTCTTGGAAACACTAAAACTATGCTCTACAGCCCCGGAGCTAATATATTCAGCTTCGGATGAAAGCGTATATTTATCTTCTCCTTCACCACCGGTGATTACCGCAGTTCCAGAAAATTCTATATCACCAAGTTCGTTTTCTGAGCCCTCGCCAGACTGCCCCACTAAGAATGAAAAATTAGTAGCCTCGATAGAACCAGTATTAACAAATGAATCTGTCGTGTTAACCTCAAGTTGCGCATTGACATCTTCAGTTACTCCGTCAGATAGGAGAGAAACCTCTAGGTCTCCACTGTTAATAACACTCCCACCAGAACCAAAAAGACGAATTTTTCCATCACTGGTATCAATACCTCTAGCCTGAATAGAGCCTTCATTATTTACGGCAGCAGTGAATAAATCACTAGATACATTTGCTTCCATTAAGACAGTTGCAGACTCAATAGAACCACTATTAAGCACCGCACTTTCAACACCTAGCGTATTTTCCGCTACAGCAGATGTCACCTCAACTCCGATCAACCCATCGGAGTCAAAGGTTAAAGCAGCTGCATCCCCTGCTGCTAAAACCACTAACTCAGCTTGAATCAGTCCGGTTGTGTCAGCGAGAGAGGTATCTCCAAGGCTGTTCTCTACGTATTTACCTACGAGGACTGCACTAGATGCGTTAATAACGCCTCTATTAATAACAAAGCCCGCTTGACCATCAACGCCGGCACTTTCAAGTACGAAGTCCGTGTTTAAAAATTCCTCATCCGAGTATTCACTCGGGTCAATAGCAAGCCCAGAAACAGTGAGTGCGCCTACATTTACTGTCGCTGTTTCCGTGAAGAGAACCCCCCGAGGGTTCACCAAAATAACATGACCATCTGCCTGTATTGACCCGTGAATCGTACTTGCGCTTTCGTCAAGAATTCTATTGATAGCAATATCGCTTTCTGACTGCAGAAAACTAACTATCTCATCTTCCTCAACATCAAACGAATCCCAATCAATCGCTAAAAGATCTTGGCCTTGAGTAATGGTGGTTACATTACCAACCGTAGTTATACTGCTATCTTCAGCGCCGACGGTAATTACACCATTCTGTGGCGCAGCATGAACCAAAGGGCTTAGTATTCCAGCTACCATTCCAAAACATGTCAGATTTGACATTCTGATTGCTGAGGCCAGCTTAGTTAACTTCAGAGAATGTTTATTGCTTTTCATACCAGCACCTTTCGTAGAACTCCTGCTCAACTTCAGCTAATAAATAATTTTAACTAATTAGTTATAAAATACAGAAAAATCCGCATATACCGTCGGCTCATCCATATCGAGCCCCGTGCCTTCAATTGATGAGGCAGTCTTAATCGGCCAGGCTACCGATAGTTTACTGGCAAAAAATTCATTCCAGTTAAACTTAAAGAGTAAACCTCCACCGGCAAATCTCGCCCAATCATCTTGTTTGCCTTCTTTATAGTTATTTACGATGCCATAGCCAAAATCAGTAAATAACGCCATTTGAAACATATCATTTAGACGCTGATCAAATAGGATCGGATTTATCATATCTGGAAAAGTCATATACCATTCAGCAGATAATAGTCCTGCGGTATCAGCTGAAAAATCCCTTACATCAAACGCCCGCACCCCATTGGCCCCGCCGAGCGACAACTGTTCAAAAGCTGGCAAAGCACTATCACTATATTGTGCTCGGGCCTTGAGTATCAGACGTGATTGATCATCGCTAAATGGCATAGGTAAAAACAGGAGGGAACTGCCACTCAAAGAAAACTTAGCAAAATTATCACCGCGGTCCTCTTGCAGAGACTCCTCTAGCTCTCTTCGATGCTCTCCATATTGAACATTTGTACTCAATATATTAAGCATGGGAATCACACCACTAGAGAGATGATCAAAGTAAAGGCCCAGCTCTCCACCATATACGTGATCGCCCGGCTCATCAAAAGAAGTGATGGCCAAAAGATTAGACTTTTTCTCTGTTAAACTGAAAGAACCGGTAAGGTTAAAATCCCTAGATCTTCGGAATTTATGATCTAAAGTAATCGCATAACTTTTGTTATCACCATGTATATCCAGCTTATTTACTGTATTATCTGGGTCTTCTACGTCTTTTAAAATAAATTCATTGTGAGCAGCCGAGAATTGAACTCGAGTGCGGGGACCAAAAATTGGAAAACTATACTTAAACTGCCCCAAATCTGAACCAAAATTTGATTCATAATTAGTTAAGCTAGTCGATTTTAAATATCCAACGGAAAGAGCATCACCGATCCCTAAGGGATTTAGCCAGTCAATGGTTGTATAGAAACGTTGGTCGCCTGTGTAAGCTGAGCCATGGTTATCGGTTCTGAAGGTGGCTTTCCAACCTTTTGCATCTCGAACCTTTAAGTTAAGCCGTGTTTCGCCTGGATTTTCTCCTGCACTAAAATAGCCAGTAACATTTAAGCCCGGCAAGTCATTTAGTAGATAAAGCCCCTCCTCAATACTCTCATGATTAACTAATTTTCCACGCTGCCCCTCAAAAGGCTCTGCTAACTGCTCTAATGCATATCCCTTATTGTCTTCCGCAACAACCTGCCCTAACAAACCTTCTTGAACCGTGAGAGTAACCACACCGTTTTCAACTTCCTGTGCAGGAATTTGAACTTGCGCAAGAAATAAGCCTTGGCGACGATAGAAATTAGTGAGTTCCGCGGCTATTTCTTCAAGGTCCGCATAACTAATACCACGTTCTTTATTTTGCTTTTCGATAACACTAATTAATTTTCGCAATTCCGAAGGACCCAATCCGCCTGGATTGAACTGGGCATCCATACCATCCAGCAATACTGCTAGTTCTTCCAGATTCTCCACTGTATAGCCACTAGAAAGGATTTTGTCCTCCTTCATGAACTTAATACGCAGATCCTCAGCCATCTTCTCGACCGTTTCACGATCAATACCGAATTCTGGGTACTCTTCCAGACGGTGGAAATGAAATTTTTTGATTGTAATTCGCGGTCCTTGATTCCTTTGAGATACTTCTGGAATTTCAGTATCCAGATTAGGGGCTTTTGCTTCGTAAGTGCGCTGCAAAAAATCCTTAGTTACATCAGCCTCATTAACTGTGGCTGTATCTTGATCAAAAGCCTCTCTAACCTGACTTCTAAAACTCGAACCTTCATCCTGAGCATAACCAGGACATTGAAACAGTAAAAAGCTAGCAGCCACCGCGAATGCCAGCTTATTTTTTTTAAGCCCGAGCATTTTTCCCCCAGACAATTAATTTAAGAAATTTCAGTATGCCAAGCTGTTGTGTACTTATTTCAGTCTCGGTCAAAAACAGATTATTAATTTACATCCCTAACAATACGAAACCCTGTTAATCGATCTGGCTCGCCAGTATGGTGCTTCTTGGTTATTGCCAAACAACGACTCATAGGGTCCTCTCGGCTACCGCCAAGTGCCATTATCTCTTCGCCAGTGCCACGAACCCACTCTTGAACATTCCCCACAGGGTTTACCAGACCAAACCCGTTTGCGGAACCAGAGCTCACCGGTACTAGCTCAGCACCTTTTTCAATACCCCCATACTTCAAGTGACAGTTGCGGTCTGCAACTTCACCCTGCCCATTAGCACTCGCAGCCGCGAACCATTCCTGCTCAGTGGGCAAGCGGTATTTATACCCGGTTTCATCGCTCAACCAGTTCAGATAAGCCTCAGCTATCTCAATGGGTAAATTATTTGCTGGCAACGCTGATAAACCCAGCTGCAATGTCCCACAACCGCCAATGGTGTCACAATAAATTTGGAGGTCTCCATTACTCACCTCATATTTCCCTACAGCCAAATGGCGCCCACCTTCTCCCTTGATAACGACCATCGCCGGGCCTTGAGTTCCATCTGCCAAGCGATCACGACAACTGTATCGCTCACCTCGCCCACCACTGCCCGGCGGGAGGTGGCCGCAGAAATCCAAGCGAAACTCCTTCAAAGGTTGATAAGTAGGTACAAGAGCTCTGAACTGATCGACTAAGGACTCCGTTTGAACTGGGTCCCTCGCACCCAAGGTTGACGCACATTTCGCCAACTCAGCGCCGACGACAGGTCTAATTTTTCTCGCTTTTACCGCATCAAGGCGTGCAAGCCGGGAAAGCTGTGCACCAACACCTGGAACGCTCATTTCAAAGCTGCAAGTCAGTGCAACCTCCATATCATCGAGCACCGCATCAATTTCTTTTTGCTTAGCGGCGGCTACACGACGGCGCTCGGCCCTCTCCTCAGCCAGACGAAGTTGCTCAGCCTCTCGTTCTGCTGCTACTCGCTCAGCTTCTAGCCTCTCCCGCAAACTTTCTCTATCTGCAGCTAGCTGCGACTTGATCGCCGCCGCTTCACTGGAATCACCATACCAATTAGCCACGCCCTTGAGCATCACATCTGCCTGATCAAGATTGCCTAGATTCAATTGACCTGTAGCGGCTGCCAAAAATAGCTCTGATATCTGGCGACGCGAAGTATCTTGAAACTCTTTATCAGCAGGGTTCAACTCAGCGTACTCTGCCAATTCAAGCCTGAGATCCTCCTCCCACGCAGGAGTCAGAATACTCAGTGCGATTAGCCTAGATATTGCCTCTTTTTTGTCCGCAGTACGGCGCTCCAACAACTCCTGCTCATGTTTGCGCTCAAGCTCGACTCTGACCCGTTCCTGCTCTACTGCATTCTGTTGCTGCAGGTGGCTATAGCCCACTACTGCTCCACCTAAGACCAACACAAACGCGCTTCCCAGGGCCCACTTCCACGTATGGCTAACAAAGAACGCTTGTACAAACTTCTCTACGGTGCTCGTGCGGTTTTCGCGCTTTAGTTCGAGTGCTGACTCAAGTGCGCGCCACTGCCTACGATTAAGCCCTTTGATCCGCTTGGGCCGCAGGCCCTGCTCCATGGCTTTATCGGCAGGTGTCTTGTCATACGGGTGACGACCGCAAAACAGCTCGTAGGCAACGCAACCCAGCGCAAACACATCGTCACTCGGTGCCGGTTCAGCTCCCTTGAGCATCTCTAGGCTCGCATATGCCGGAGTCAGAGCTCCGAGAGTGCCCGCATCAAATACTGTCGTTTCGCCAGCCTTATTAGCGATTCCCCCCTCTGAAACAGCTCGAGCAATACCAAAGTCAAAAACTTTTGCACCTTTCTTATTGGTGACAAAGATATTGCCTGGCTTAAAGTCCGAGTGAACAATTTTATGGGAGTGGGCATATATCAGGGCTTGGGAGATATCCCAAAATACCGAGCGGGCACGCTCGGGCTCCAGCCCAACATCGGCATGGTCGCGCAACAACTTGTCCAATGGAGCACCCTCAAGGAACTCCATTGTCATAAATACGCGATCACCATCGCGGTCAAAATCGTAAACCGTTACGATATTAGGGTGTGCAAGCGTTTGTGATTTACGCGCTTCCCGCTGGAGGGAAATAAAAGCATCGGGATGCTTTTGGAAATCATCATTAAGCAGCTTGATAGCGACATAGGGCTCGCTGTCACTGGCTTCCAATTTACGGCGATCAAGGGCTTTGTAAACTGCCCCCATCCCCCCAACACCCAGGAGTTTGTCAAGCTCAAATCGACCTTTGATTACAGTTTTAGTTACTGCATTTGAGCCGGAAGCTCCAAAGGGTTCAGGTATTACTGCCGAATCAGCAGAAACACCACCCAAAACTTCATTTGCCCCAGCCCCACTTTCCATCCGATTAGGATTAGGAGAAGGCGCAAAGACAGTAGCATCTGAGCTAAAGCTGGCAGCAGCCGAAGGGATTACCGGTTGGGCACCTTTAACAGGGGGGTGATCATTTGCTCCAGTCTTATCCTGCTGCACAACAACGGTGATATCACCATCTTCTGTCAGCCCACTGGTTGATTGGCCTGAGCCCGGCGGAGTGTCACTCGGCCGAACAATACGCGTCTTATCGTTCAATTCCGCCTCCATGGGAAACCATTACGACACATCCAAATCCGCAAAAAATTTGTTATTGATCTAATGGGCAAGGCAATAAAGTAGGGTGCGAAGTATATCGAACAGCCTATGTGGCAACAATGAATCAATATTCAAATAAATTTGCCTTAACACGCCATCAAACTATTATTTTGATCCAGCCCCCGAAAACACTGAGTATCGCTCCGATATCAGGCTGAATTACATATTATTACAAAGCAAGCTTATCAAAAAAATACCAGTAAATGCTTTCAAATAGATATTTGACTGTCAATCAATATCCATGACTCAAACCACTTATTTATCCCCGTTAGAGATTTATTACTTTTTAGCAATATTAAATTAGTGTCAGAGTCAATTAGGGCAAACAGGCATAAATCGTAACAGCATAAAACTGCCTCTCGAAATTAGTGCCAGAGTCGATTAAATAACTCGAAAATTAGTTTGTTTTTAGCTTTCTCTTTGTTTAAATCATCACAGTTGCCACCGCGACGACCACCTGAACTACTGCGAATCGCGGTGGTAAGGGATTAACCACCAACATCACACGCCAACTAATGAGGGACATCCCATGGCTATCTACATGAACTACAACAACAAAGCCATCAAAGGCAATGTTACTGCTTCCGGCTACGAGGACTGGATCGAAATTGACAGCTTCAACTTCGGCGTTGGCCGCGGCATTACCATGGAAGCTGGCGCCATGTCAAACCGCGAAGCTTCTCGTCCAAGCCTGAGCGAAGTAAGCTTCACCAAGCGCATCGACGCTGCTTCCGGCGGTCTGTTCAAATCTTCTGTAACCGGTGACGAAGGTGTTACCGTTGAGATCCACGTAGTACAAACCGGTGCTAACTCTGTAGAGAAGTACGCTGTTTACAAACTGGAAAACACCCTGATTTCCTCCTACAGCATCGGGGCTTCCGCTGGTGGCGCTCCGGCTGAGTCTGTATCCCTGAGCTACGCTAAAATCGAAGCGGACCTCAACCACGCAGACAAGACCAATAAGAACCCCAAAAATATGCGTGTTGGATACGACCTGGAAACAGCCAAGCCGCTGTAAGCCAGCAGAATCTGATCTGCATATACAATGGTCTGCAGGAAATTCTGCAGACCATTATTTTGCAGTTATTTAGCTGAGCGCTTATTGAGTTTTCAGCTAAATAACTGAATGTATAATAACTAGTACTATTCTCCAAGGCACCGTAGGGATAGTAGGGGCTGCCCATGACTACATTAAATCAAGATAGAAGACTGATTAAAGTCGACAGCCCGCTCGGCACCGATGCGGTAATCGCTACCAGCCTGCAAGGCGAAGAGCATATATCCAAACTCTTCCGCTATGAACTTCAGCTCCTATCCGATGACCATGCAATAAGCCAGAAAGATATCGTCGGCAAGGCTGTTACCGTTTCTGTACACCACTCAGAAACTCCTCGCTATATCAATGGTTACGTTACTCAACTGTCTCTGCGCGATGTAAATGCTGAGGGAGTACGAAGTTATAGCGCCACGATTCAACCAGGCCTTTGGTTTACCAGCCTTGGGGGCTCCAACAGAATTTTTGAAAAGAAATCTGCTAAACAGATTCTTGAAGAAGTTTTGGGCGAGTACAGCAAAGTTATAAAGCTAAGCGTTAAATTAAATGCTGAATACATAACTCGTGAATATTGCGTGCAGTTTGATGAAAGCGATTTTGAATTCATCAATCGCCTTATGGCTGAAGAAGGTATCTCCTATTACTTCAAGCACTCAAATGGGCAACACGAACTTGTACTTTGTGATGATAGCCAGGACTTCTATGACTGTGAAAGCGAACAGATAGAGTACGATGGGAGCGGCAGTCATCCGACAAAAAATACTGTAAGTAGCTGGCAGCGAAATTTCAATTATCATGGTGGCGGATTTGAACTGAAAGATTATTGTGAGTTCACCGCAACAAAAGATAATAAACAGCAAGTTAAAACTACCAGCCAACTGAATGATGTCAGTAATTACATGCGCGGCCTTTATGGGCTAAACCATTTCCAGGCTGACGGTGAAAATAAGCACAAATTTACAGATAGCTACCATAAGGCTCTAGCCGAGCGTTCAATGGAAGCACAAGAAGCTTTATTTGATGTGAGCCATGGGCGCAGTGACTGCCCCTCATTCACAGCTGGTGGCCGTTTTAATTTTGACCACACATTATCGTCAGAGAAAGGGAAGTACCTGATTACTTCCGTACGTATCTCTGCTACAGATGGCAATAGTGCGGAAACACATTTCCACAATACTTTCAGTTGTATCCCATCATCAGTAACTCCAAGACCTGAACCGAATGTTTTCGCGAAGAAGGTACACTCTCCGCAAGTCGCACGCGTCCTTGAAGTTAAAGCAACCACTTCTGACAGTTCACAAGATCCCTATACCCAAATCAAAGTGAAGTTTCCATGGAATTCACAGCAAAACAGCTGTTGGGTACGGGTGATGCAGTCATTTGCCGGAAAAAACTGGGGCGCCAATTTTGTCCCCAGAGTCAATCAAGAAGTTATTGTTACTTATATTAATGGTGATCCAGATAGACCGCTGATAACTGGAGCCGTATATAACGGCGACAATCCTGGTCCCAACTACACTGCGACTCAAAGCGGCTGGAAAACTGAGTATGAAGGTAGTGCCTTTAACGAACTTCGGTTTGATGACAAAGGCGGAAGCGAAGAGCTTTATATGGAAGCCGGCAAAGACCATAACTTTGTCGTCCATAATGACCAAACAGGTAAGATAGAGAACAAACAAACCCTTGAAGTTAAGCAAGACCGGACTATTACGGTTACCGATGGCAATGAAGTTGTCACCATCTCAAAAGGTGATCAGAAACTCAATGTCAGTAAAGGCAATCAAGTTGTTACTATCGGGTCAGGAAATCACACACTCAAGGTCAGTAAAGGTTCTCAAACTACTGATGCAATGGGTGCAATTAAGATTTCCTCCAAAGCATCCATTGAATTAAAAGTCGGCGGTAGCAGTATTAAACTGACTCCAGCTGGTATCACCATCAAAGGAACAATGCTTTCCTGTAAGGGCGACGCTACTGCAGAAGTTAAAGGTGGCGGGATGCTGACCCTGAAAGGCGGCGTAACCATGATTAACTGATGGGGATATACCAATGACAGACCTCATTAAAGTAGAAGCTCTCACCGCAGATGAACTACTTAAGAATTTTGAAGTTAGTGACGAGGCAGAAGATCATCTGGTACCGGATACAGCACCAGAAGTCAGCATAAACCGCCTTGTGGAAGCAGGCCTATTTCCAGACGCGATCAAGTTGCTTGCTCATGGCCTTCCAAAGCGGGAAGCTGTGTGGTGGGCTTGCCTCGCGGCACGTGATATCCAAGGCCCTCAAACTGACGATGACAATGTTAATGCGCTTAATGCAGCTGAGACCTGGGCTAAAAAGCCCAGTGAGGAAGCCCGCTTACGCTGCAAACTATTCGGCGCTAAAACAAAACATAAAACTCCAGCGAGCTGGGCGGCTACTGCAGCGAGTTGGTGTCATGGGAGTTTAGCAGCCGAAGGTGAGCCGGTAGTAGAGCCGCCAGAACACCTTTATGCTCATGCAGTCGCAGGCAGTGTTACCCTTGCTGCCGTGCTATCTGACCCAGTCGATCCAAACAAAAGGTTCATGCGCTATATGGAGCAAGGTCTCGATCTAGCACGAGGCGGAAACGGTAGGGTTGAGGGATAAACTATGGGTAAGCCAGCTTCCCGTATTGGTGATATGCATGTATGCCCAATGGTCACCGGCACAGTACCTCATGTGGGTGGCCCAGTAGTAAGCCCAGGAGCACCCACCGTTATCATCGGTGGGATGCCTTCAGCAACCGTTGGTAGCACTTGTACCTGTGTTGGACCGCCCGATACGGTCGCCATGGGAAGTACAACGGTAATGCTGCAAAAGAAACCTGCAGCAAGAATGGGAGACACCACAGGGCATGGTGGAAAAATAGTTATCGGTTGCCCGACGGTATTAATTGGCGGCTGAAAATGTCTAGATTTCTCTTATTTATTGTAATAATACTTTCATCCACTAGCGGAGTATCTATGTCAATTTTCACAAAAGATGAGGTTTTCCTTTTTTCTCCCGTTAATGGCTATTTAACATATGAAAACTCCCCAACTCAAAATACATCAGTAAAAAGAGTAGTGGAATGTGATGGAAAAACTTATGAAGATATTACTATAACTGATAGTTACGGCCACTTTTCTTTTGAACCACTCACAAAACTAGAGAGAAATTTGCTTCCCAAAGAGTTCGTTTCTCATCAAAAAATAATAGTTAACCATAATGGAAAAGATTATTTAATTTGGGAAACAGTAAAGAGAAGCGAAGAACTGAACTCTGAACTTGAGGGTAAAAAACTAGATTTCCAATGCGAAATAACAGATGAATACAAATTTATTCATTTGACATTCAATTCTGTGGGCACCAACTGTAAACTTAAAACACAAGACAGTTAACAACCCTAAAGTATTAATCAATTGCCCACATAACATCTACCACTCATAAAAATAATAAGCCTTTAACAATAAAGGCCTAATAATCAGCACGTGTGTTACGTATTAACACTTAATCATGATCAGAAAACCATCTGGTCAAGATATGTTGTATTTCATACTTATTTATCGGAGTTAATTAGCAACAAACCACCGAGGTATTTCATATCACGGTTAGGAGGACTAGGATGGGAAGTACAATTACGCATAAAGATGCTGCATTATTAGCAAGCTCAGTTTACGAAATTCAAAGCGATAAATTCACCCCGCCAACTATTGATCGTTTTAAAAACCAATGGGATTTTTCAAATCACGACGATGTCATTGACGGCAATTCAGGGACATTATGGGTTATAAAGAAAAGAACCGGTTTTGGTATCGTAGCAAACGGCAAGGGAGAGTTTGAAAATGATGTACTCGTCCTCCTGAGAGGAACAGACAATTACTTTGACTGGGCAACGGATGCAACTGTTGGATTTTCTCCTTCAGAAACAAATAGGCTTGTGCATACTGGCTTCAATAAATGCTTTGGTAGCATCTTGCCAGAGTTAAAAGAAAAAATCTCTTCCCTAGGTCATAATGTTAGAACAATCCACTGTGTTGGACACAGCCTTGGAGGGGCTCTAGCAACACTTACCAGTGAATGGTTAAAAAAATCAGGGCTATCTCCGACTAACAACATAAAACTATATACTTTCGGCAGCCCAAGAGTTGGGGCTTTAAGTTTTGTTAAACTTGTTACCAGCGAGTTAAATAAAGGTAAAGATATATATCGGGTGTATCATAAAACTGATGTTGTTCCTATGGTGCCAATGTGGCCCTTTTATCATTTGCCATATGGGGAGAAAGCATATTGTCTGAACAGTCCCGGGAATTCACCTTCAGGTGAATATCATAAAATGTTTAGATATATAGAGAGTGTAAATAAAGCTAGCTCTTGGGATACCATGTATGAACTAGAGCCACCCACCTCTCCATCAGAAATTGAAAATTGGCTAAAATCTGATAGTCCAATAAGCTTCACAATTAACACAATGGAAATGATCAATAAGGCCATATCTTATGTGATCTTGAAAATTCTTAAGCTAACCGGAATAGCTATACAATTCGGCATAGCCACCGGTGTGACACTGTTAGACATGCTAGCTTATGTTTTACAACAAGGGATTGATTTCTCTAAAAGTCTATCTTCTTGGGTTTATAACTTGATCAAGAAGATAATGATTATGCTAGGAATGAAGGTTAAAAAAGACATCAATCTAACATATCAGTTTATTCGATACATTCTGACCTCATTAAAGCAAAAAATTGATCTTCTTGTCGAAAAAGCAGCAAGATCAATATTTAGAGATGAATAAACTTATAAGTCACTAGAGCGAAAGCTTACAATATATTTTATTTAAAAAAAAAGAATTTAATCAACACTTATACTAGTGAAGGCTAGGTGGCTTTTACACCACCTAGCCTTCACTATTATTAAACTACGTTATAGGCAAATTCCCCATCCTCAGCTGCGGATACTTTAATTGCTTTCACTTCTTCACCGCGCGCCATTTTATCCAAACATTCACTAGCCAACTCCGGCAATAATGTTTTGTTCAGAATAACTTCAATATTACGAGCACCTGTATCAGCTTCGTGACAACGAGCAACAATGTTAATCAAAACATCCTCGTCATAGCTAAAGGAAGCTCCGTAATGCTCGTGAACGCGCTTTTCAATCTTACGCATATTGATTCTGCAAATCTCTACCAGATTCTCATCATCGAGAGGGTAATAAGCAATCACATTTGCTCGACCGAGGAAAGCAGGCTTGAATTTTTGTAGCAGATGTGGGCGGATATTGTCCATCAATACATCTGGCTCGGGCTTTTCTTCTACCTGATTGAAGATAGCTCTAATTGCATCCTCGCCTGCATTGGAGGTCATAATTATTACGGTATTCTTGAAGTCAATATCCCTTCCTTCACCGTCTTTAATGGTCCCCTTGTCAAACAGGTTATAGAAAACATCCTGTACACCTGGGTGGGCTTTTTCCATCTCATCCAATAAGATTACTGAATAAGGCTTACGGCGTGCAGCTTCGGTAAGAACACCGCCCTCTCCGTAGCCGACATAGCCGGGAGGAGAGCCCAAAAGCATAGATACTTTATGCTCTTCCTTGAATTCAGCCATATTGATGGTCGTGATATTTTGCTCACCACCAAATAGCTCGTCAGCCAAGGCAAGCGCAGTCTCTGTTTTACCTACACCACTAGTACCACAGAACATAAACACACCCACCGGTTTACGTGGGTCTGTCAAGCCTGCTCGAGAAGTGCGAATTGCCTGAGCGACAGCCTCGATAGCATGGGGCTGACCAATAACACGTTTATTCAGGCGCTCTGCCAAAGTTTTCACAGCAATAATTTCATCGCTAACCATCTTACCGACAGGAATTCCAGTCCAGTTGGCAACTACTGCGGCAATAGCCTGTTCATCTACAGCTGGCTGCATTAACGGGGTATCCCCTTGGATAACTTCCAAGTCCGCAGTTAATGTTTTGAGCTGCTGCTGATAGTCGGCTAGTAAGGCCTCGTCGGGTGTATCTGCACCTTCACCACCTTTGGCTTTCATAAACTCTACATCGATCTGATCGCGGAGTTGCTGAATCTGTCCGATTAGTTCATTCTCTTTAAGCAGTTGCTGTTCGAGAACTTCCAAACGCTTTTCTTCAGAAGCGTTAAACTCTTTTAGCTCCGCCAGTTGCTCCTCATGCTCACCCATTGCCGCATTTTCACGCTCAATTTTAGCCAGGGTAGTATTAGTGCGATCTATATTGATACGAGCATCTTCAATCGCCCCAGGAGTAGCAGACTGGCTAAGAGCGACACGCGCGCAGGCCGTATCCAATAAGCTAACAGACTTATCTGGCAATTGGCGCCCGGGAATATAACGATGAGATAATTTGACCGAAGCTATGATAGCTTCATCCAGGATACGTACTTTATGGTGCTCCTCCAACGAGGTTGCAATACCACGCATCATATCAATCGCGTTGCTCTCATCAGGCTCTTCAACTTTTACTACCTGGAATCTTCGGGTCAGAGCAGGATCTCGTTCAAAATACTTCTTGTATTCCGCCCAGGTTGTGGCGGCTAAAGTACGCAATTCACCGCGTGCCAGTGCAGGCTTCAGGAGGTTAGCGGCATCCCCTTGCCCCTCTTTACCACCCGCGCCAATCATAGTGTGCGCTTCATCAATAAATAAAATAATAGGCGTTGCAGATGCTCGCACTTCCGAAATTACAGACTTCAAGCGGTTTTCAAATTCACCTTTTACACTAGCACCAGCCTGAAGAAGCCCTAAGTCAAGCGTGCGTACGGCTACACCACGCAATGGCTCAGGTACATCACCACTAGCTATTCGAAGAGCAAAACCTTCAACGACGGCAGTTTTACCAACACCTGCTTCACCAGTCAGGATTGGATTATTTTGGCGCCGGCGAGTTAAGATATCGATACATTGGCGTATTTCCTCATCACGACCAAGTACAGGGTCAATCTCTCCCTTCTTCGCTCTTTCAGTTAGGTTGATTGTATATTTGTCCAGAGCCGGAGCTTTAGAAGCTGCTGCAGCAACTGCAGCTGCGCCATCATCCATATCCGCCGTGGCGCTAATATGGCTAGATTCTCCACTTTGCCCAAACATTGCACGAGCGGTTTCGCGAATCGATTCTGGAGCTATCTCTTTCAGTTCTGGGCAGGATTCTAAAATCTGGCGACGGGAGGTTTCTTCCAATAAAAGCGCAGCCAAAAAGTGTCCGGAGCTGATTGCTCTATGCCCATAATCAATAGAAGCCAGCATCCAAGCATTCTTCGCTGCTTCTACGATAGTTGGGGACAGGGCTGGTGGACGGCTGCTGCCGGCCCGAAATCCAGCAATCGCTGTAGCCAGCTGCTTGGCAAAATTTGCTGGATTACAGTCGTGTTTTTCCAATAGATGGTAAAGGTCAGTATCAGACTGATCCAAAAGTTTCAGTAACCAATGCTCTAATTCAACATTGTACTGGTTCTGTGACAGACAAAGCCCAGCAGCGCCCTCTAGTGAGTCACGCATATGCGGTGTCATGGTATCAACCAATCGCTTCAAATCGATATTGATCACGTTGAATATCCTTTCCTAAATAATAAAGTTATTAATTTTACTTATGCAGCAGGTAAAGCTTCATCAGGTGAAATATTGTCTGCACTTAAGGTTATTTGTACTAACCTTTCACCATCTTGTTCACTAGCCATGTGAGTATTCCATCCCAGTAAAGGTTCATTCTCAGCTTTTCTATTTAGCTGAACAGGTGCCACCTGGCTGGTTGAAAGTGTCACCGACAACTCAAAATCCAATTCAATACCAGCACTAAAGTGAATAAACTCCTTAAGCGATTCCAACTTTTTCGTACCCGGAGCAATAGTCATAAATTGCTCATAAGGCATTGACTCAATAATTACTCGAAATTTATTCTGGGCTTGGAAGCAGTGCGTACCCAGAATGGTATTTACTCCCAAGCAATTATTAACACCCTTCGGCACCTGAGCACTGGGCAGTCGACACAAGATATCATCCGGTAACTCATCCCACTGTCCCTGGAATTGTTCGATGCTTACCGTTAAATCAAAATAATGCTTGATCATGCTGGATAAAGCGGTAGCGGAACAGCGTCCGCTGGAAAGATGTCCTCCCATTCCAACAAGTGCTTCATCCGGTATCGGCATTCGATAGCGCATTTCACTTGTGCCAAGCCCTGCTAGGGATGTAAGAGCCTGGGTAAACTTGTCTGGCTCTCTAGAATTCTGCAGGCGTTGCCGTTCATAATTCACAGGCAACTGGTATTTATGCCAAGATTGGTAAAAAAGAGAGATGCTCCGGTGATTAAACATATCCAGAAAATCACGCAGTGCCGTATTGTTCTCCCTAAGTTCCCTTTGCACTAACTCTGTCAGATAATACGGCATCACCCCCTGACTACCGATTAACCCTGTAAAACCCACCTCCATATGCCACTGATGAGTCTCATTTTCATCGGGCTCTTCATGTTCAACGTTTTTCTTCTCTAGACGTAAAACATCCGAACTAACAAAAGACAACCCAGATTGAGCACTAAACCGAATCAGCTCTTTATTCGGAGGGGCAGCGCTCGCTATAGGTTCTTTACTGAAACCTGTACCTGCCAGATGTACTGCACGCTCTACCAGCCTTACCGCTTGAAAAAAATCAAAGTTATAAGGCTCTCGGCGTAAACGCTCAATTACAGTAAAGCTTTTTCGCCGGCGCGAGGTGGCCATCGCTTCAACTCCCCATCTCGACCACTCATAGTGGCAATCAGTTTTGTAAATGAATTAATTGAACAGTATAAGCCCAGGAAACGCTCTATGATGCTAGCAAATAACAATGGACTTGTTCCTGTTAACATCATGGAATCAAGTTCAATCTCAACTTCTGTGCCGCGACATAAAACTACACTTTGATCAATCTGAATCGGAGCAGTAACCGGTTTAGTATTAAGCTTCAAGAGTGATTCAATCAGGTTGCGAGTACTTGCCGAATCACGAAAATCGTAAAGCCTAAAAATTTCTTTTAACGCATTACATCCCTCTGCACCTGATAGGGAAAGATGATTTAAGTTAAGGTGGGAAATTAACCTCCAATATCCTCGCTCTCGTCGAGGCGGCCGTATAGTTGCCGTTGGGGAAACCACACAACTAATTCGGCTAACTGGCAAATCACCGTCAACAACCTCTAAATAAGGTTGGGCGCTACCACTAGGTAATTTCTTGGCCAGATTACGATTACAACACGTTAACTTAATATCTAATGTCTGATCACTAATTCGATGCGGATTAAAGTCAAGATCGACTAAGCTTATATCTATCTCGGATGCTTGTTCATTCCGATGCTCCCCTTCGATCACATCTCTGCGACGACCAAACCAAAAAGCAGATTGATCAGCATGATGTTGACTGTGTCGAATTCCATAGAAAGGCCGGTAACTGGTTGTCTCTCCATCACCATTAGTTGCCGCAACTTCATCCACTGAATATATTTCTAGGCCATCATTTCTACGAGCATCAGGGACCACATGGTAACTATACTGCGAGTGATTAAGTGGAATAGGATCTGCACTTTGCTTAAATAAATTAACAACCGGAGCACAGCCCAGAGCAAACATGCTTGGAGAAATCTGTTTTTCTAACTCTTCATGAGTTTCGGATAAATAAAAATACAGATTTAAAGTATCGTCAAAGCTCTCGTTTAACGCCTCACCAATATTTAATATATCCAAAAAAAGGAACTTTTCCGGAAATGCAAAATATTCAGTTAGGAGTCGATATCCTACGAATGCGGTATCAGGATATGGCAATAAACCCTCATCTGGACTTAGCCCCACTTGACATATTTCATCCGGAGAGAGAAAAGTTGGCTTTGGATCACTCTCCCCATTGGAAACAACCAACCTTACACACTTACTGAGTAGCAGGTCATATAAACTATAGATATGAGATGGTTGGCCACGAAGGAAAAATCGGAGACTCTCAGGGTTTAAATCAGAAAATTTTATGCTTGGGCTAAAAGTTTTAAGAGACAATTTTAAAACTCCATTAGCGCCCTGAATGTCATTACAGCCCGGAGCGATAAATGGCCTTGGCATCAGAGTGGTACTTACCGCCTGAAATGGACAAATTTCTGCCGGATAACAAGTAGTAAAGCGGCAGGTTTGCCCTTGAAAGCTGTCACTTTCGAGTAACGTCTTTGTTTCTACGCGAGTTATTGCATCCAAATCCTTTTCCGGTTCAAACTGAACAATGGCACAAGAGGGAATAGGACGAAGATAATGAGGATACAGAGTTTCCAGCATTGCATCCGTTAACTCCGGAAAATCATCACTCAGCTTTTGCTGCACCCGAGCATTCATGTAAGCGAAGCCGGACAACAGTCGCCCTACTAAAGGATCATCAACTGTGTCTGCATCCAGCTGAAGTCGGGATGCGGCAGCTGGGTGCATCTTTGCAAATTCAGCAGAAGTTTGCTGAATGAATGCGAGCTCGCGCTCGTAGAGATCTATTAACTTTTCACTCATCACATAATCTCAGAGACATCCACCAGCTGGGTAACTGGGTTGAGTGCCGAATCAAATACAATAACTTCCGATGCTGGATTTACATGTAATACAGCTTCTACACGAAAGCGTATACTAGGATCTTCGACATCTACTTTGTCTTGGGTGGTTACTTTTACCGAACGTATTCTGGGCTCAAAATTTAAAATTGTTTTTTCAATATCTCGACAAAACTGTTTTCGGCTAGCGGCAGAAGAAAGATTGACTGTTGATAGGTCTGGCAACCCATAATTAATATTCGACTGTTCTAAACTTTCATGAGTTGAAGGTGCGGAAATACATTTAAATCTTGTGTTGAACAAGTATTCCAAATCACGACGCACCCCTTCGCGCAACTGTCTCAACACTTGATGGGATTGATGTACATCCAATTTACTAGATGATTGTAATAATCGATCCAATACCGGTGCCAATAGTCGCTTTTCTCTAACCATAATAATTAGGTAGCTCCGACGCCGATTGTTGCCAATGCGGTTGTAAGTTTTAGCTCGGATACAAGATGGTCAACGGTGTAATGACTCTTGAGATGAATCACACTTTGATAGCTACCCGCTTTACCTGGCTCATCCGTTACTTGCACCCGGGACTCCCGTAGAGGGTATCGAGCCTGCATTTCCCAGGAAAGATCATCCCTTCCCGTTGTATATTCATCCAGCCAATGCTGCAACTGCCGCTCGCAGTCTGCTGCATTCATATAAGCACCCACCTTATCCCTTATCATTACCTTGATATAATGAGCAAATCGAGATGCACAAAGTATTTGTTGTAACATGGAGCTAATACGCGCATTAGCCGTGGCTGCTTTAGAAGTGAATTGCTTCGGCCTTTGAAGTGATGGAACACTATTAAAGGCGCTGTAAGGGGTATCGTAACAATGACTCAAGCATACATACCCTAAGTCACTTAAATCCCGCTCAGCAAAATCAGTTACCAAAATTGAAGTGGCCATTCGAATCATGCCAGGAGTACTATCTGGCCTAAAAGGCACCATTGGTAGCTGGGTTACCAGCCCTCCCCCCAAATGATCACGAGCAACTCCTCTAATATGTGAAAACCAGCCAACTTCACTAAATTCTCTTAATAGCACGGCACCCAATGCAAAGCAGGCGTTTCCCCATAAATAATTCTGGCTATGGGGTGCCCGTACCTGTTCCTGAAACCTCAAACCACGATAGGATGAAAACTCCTGATTATAAGGTTCTCTCATCAAAACTTGAGGAAGTGTTAAGGCAATAAATCGGCTGTCTTCCAGGTCCCGAAGGCCATTCCATCGAATGTATTCCTTTTGACGGAACACTTCTGAAAAATTGATAGGCTTTGCTAGATCCGAAAAGTTGTCTACGCCAAAAAGTTGTGGGGCTGATGCACAAACAAACGGGGCAAAGGCTGCGGCTGCAGTATGTGCGATGCCCTGCAAAGTAAAGACATCATCATAAGGGTGATCAGGCAGTGGCCGATGAGATACATAGTAATCTCCAAGCAACAAACCAAATGGCTCACCGCCTGGAGTACCGAACTCTTCATTGTATATAAGATGAAACAGGCCAGATTGGTCAAAATCCGGGGCCCTCTCCATATCCTTCGTCAGCTCTTTCCAGCTGGCATCTAAGAGTTTGATTTTAATATTTTCAGCATGGGGCGTATCAAACACTAAGAGTGATAGCCCCCGCCAGCTCGCTTCAAGTCTCTGAAACTTCTGGTGATGAATTATACAATTCAGCTGGTCACAGATTAGTTCATCCAACTCGGCGATAATTCGGCCAAGATAATGGCGAACGGAATAATTATCCCTATTTGTACGAGGGGATAATTCTGTGAGCCAATATTCAAATGCAAAAAGGTCATCCGGTTCCTGCAGAAATTTATGTAGCTCTCTCTGCTGCCCTCTCGCCAATTTCTCCGGTAGAACATCTGGTTGATCTTCCGATATTTGGTCATGTGCTGCACGGGGCACCGGTATACTCCAACAAGAATTATTATTTGAATAAATAATGGTGAAACGCTGGCCTTGAACAAGGCCATGTGAAGAGAGAACCCGCCCCTAAGAGCGGGCCCGGAGCCTTATCCCGCAGATGGGATATTTGCCACCATACGCAAGGATGTCGTCAATTCTTCCATCTGTAACCAGGGTTTCAGATAGGCAATCGCACTGTAACATCCAGGCTGACCCGGAATCTCTTTTACTTCTACACGCGCTTCAGAAAGCGGGTACTTCGCTTTCATTTCAGGGCTCGCATCAGGATTGGAGTTAGTGTACTGGGAGATCCACTTGTTCAACCAACGCTCACAATCACCGGCTTCCATAAAGGAACCCACTTTATCGCGCGCCATTACCTTGAGGTAATGTGCAATACGGGAAGTCGCCATTAAATAAGGCAAGCGGGCAGAAATAGCTGCGTTAGCTGTGGCGTCAGGGTCATCGTATGCCTTTGCCTTTTGCGCACTTTGAGCACCAAAGAATACGGAGTAATCCGTATTCTTGTAGTGACACAGAGGCAAGAAGCCTTGAGCGCTTAACTCCGCTTCACGGCGATCGGTAATACCAATCTCTGTGGGGCATTTCTGATCGAGATCCCCATCGTCACTCTTGAACACGTGAGATGGTAGCCCTTCTACTTTACCACCACCCTCAGCACCGCGAATTGCAGTACACCAGGAGTTCTCAGCGAATGCTTGAGTCATGGTGGTGCCCATAACATAAGAAGCATTCATCCAGCAGTATTGATCGTGCTCTGCTGGACGGGAAACGCCGTCTTCATCCACTTCAAATTCTTCGAAGTCAAAAGCTTCAATCGGCTTGGTGTTAGCACCATAAGGAGTACGGGCCAGGGTACGCGGCATTACCAAGGTGACAAAGCGGGAGTCGTCACTGTCACGGAAACTGCGCCACTTGATGTACTCGGCGGATTCAAAAATACCACCCAGATCTCTCGGCTTGGAAAGCTCCGTGTAGTCATCAAAACCAAACATGCCGGCACCGGCAGCTGCAACAAACGGACAGAAGCCAGCCGCAGCAACATTAGACATCTTGCTCAGAAGCTCGATATCCTCAGGGTGGCTGGTGAACTCGAAATCCCCGATCATTACGCCGTAGGGCTCACCACCCGCGGTACCAAACTCTTCTTCATAGATTTTTTTGAAGGTCTGGCTCTGGTCGAACTCAACTGCCTTATCCAGGTCGCGGAAGAGCTCGCGCTTGCTCAAATTGAGCATGCGGATTTTCATGGTAGCGCCAGTTTCCGAGTTCATGACCAGGTGATTCAGACCGCGCCATGATCCTTCCAGCTTCTGGAATTTCTCGTCATGCAAAATCGCAGACAGCTGCTGGGACATGGCCTTATCAATCGCGCTAACAGCTTTCTTGATGGTCTGGGTCAGGTTGCGATCCCAGGTGACCGTCCCTTTCATTACTTGCTCTGTCAAATTCGCAAGCAAGTCTTGTGCTTCTTGAGGCTCAGTTTGTTTAGTTGCCGCAATCGCCTGATCTAGAAGACTCGCCGATTGCTCTTCAGCTTCACTTCCTGCAACATTTTCTACTTCAGTGCTCATTCTGAGTCCTCTCCTTTATCCTCATTCAAGCCCAACTGGTCAGAGATAGCGCTGACGTTTTCTGTGCTCTTGAGAATATCCTCAAGTACTTTTTCAAGCTCCTCAGAGCGATCAGCTTTACTCAGCAGATCACGCAGCTTGCTACGGGCTTCAAGCAATTGCTTTAGTGGCTCAACCTGCTCAACAATCTGCTCCGGCGAGAAGGCGTCCATGTTGTTGAAGTCGAGATCAACAGCCATCTTGCTACCGTCACCAGTCAGGGTGTTTTCAACCTGCAAGTTCAACTTTGGGTTTACTTTACCCATTACGTCGTTGAAGTTATCGCGGTCAATTTGGATAAACTTACGATCTTTCAGTGCTTTGCGATTCTCGGCATTATCACCAGAGTAATCACCCATAACACCCGCCACAAAAGGAAGCTCCTTTTTGACTTCGGCTCCGTTAGTTTCAACATCGTAAGTGATATGTACACGCGGCTTACGCACGCGCTTAAGTTTGTTGTGGATGCTTTCAGACATCTAAGGTCTCCTTTCCGACTTTAGGGACTGCTGTTCTCAGTTAATTACCAACCAGTGCTGGCTTCTTCTTGCGGTTGCTCACCCCAACCATCATCAGAGACTGGCGCGGATACACTTTCAGTAGGTGTATCTGCGGCAACCGCAGGAGCTGATGAGGTGCCACTCGTAGTCACTGGTGGGGTTATATATTTTTGCGTATCCGTGCCATCGAGACGAACTCCCGTCAACTGGGAGTAAAGAGCCTTCGACTGGTCATCGGGTAGCAATTCAGACATCAATTGTGAGACGGTCATTCGTCCCCAGCCTATCAGCCTCTCCAGGCCGGGCGCCAGCGGCGTATGCGGCTCATAGGTACGAAAATACTTTGCCGCCTGCTCAAGCAATTTTAAGGCATCTTCTCTGGACACTACCGGACCGGTAGGGACAGCTACAGCAGAGGCAGCCACAGAAGTAACCGCTGCTGCAGCTGCACTTCCAGCTTGAACTTCCCCAGCAGGCTCTTCTGACGATTCAGGCGCCGCATCTTCTTGAGTCTGCTCCATAGACTCCAAGTGCGTCTTATAAATAAAACGGCTTGTCCGCAACACCTCATCCAATAGAGATGAAATATTCGTGGATGGGGGGGCATCATGGCCGCAGCTTTGTCGCAGGCTATCATTTATGGTCTTAAAGTGCCCCAGCGCTGCCTCGATTGTCTGGACGAGGTTTTGAGCCCATTCACCACTCGCACTGTTTACACATTGATCAATCTGCTCAAGGTTGTAACCCAGCGTTTCTATTCGAGCAGCCTTAGCATCGTCATCTGCAATTCTGTCAGCATCCCGAGCCTGTTGGAATTGGAAGAATGAATAGTCCCCATAATCCCCTTCGGGAGTAATACCGGCACTGCGAATAGGCATTAGCAAGGTGCCATCACCACCATCACCATTCAAACCTGTCAGGGGTGCTACTTTTGTCTCAAGGCCGTCTTCGTCTGGTAAGGGATACAGACCTTCCCAATATTGCTCTACTAACGAGTCGATCACCTGCAGGCCATCTCTCAAGCCAATAAAGCCATGTAAGCGAATCAAGGCCTCGGTATACCAGCTGGCAACCTCTAAGTCCTTACTCTTTTTCCCTAGGATATTTTCTGCAGCTTTTGCTACATCCCTCCAAGGTGCGAGTAGGTCTGTGTCTGCATCATCGAACATTGCGGAGCGTTCAGCAGCTCTTGCACTGTTGCGAGCATCTTTGATCGAGTAATAATCAGAAGTTGGCGAACGATCCTCTCGGATATCTTCCCCTACGGGATTATCCTCTGAGATTGGAGCAACTAATTCATCGATATTTATCGTGTTTGGGAATGCCATCAAAAAAGGCCCTTATACCGAATCAAATCCTTTAATCAGAATTCTGAGAAGAGTACACGTTGTAGATATCTAATCAAGGCAAATAATGCGCTTGGTACCTATTACTTTAAAAAACATGTTCAGTTGACAATTTTACGCTATTTATTTTTGTTAGATTTTGGCTTCTTATTCCAAGCTATTACATCGGAACTAATGTTGGATCGCAACTGGCCGTATTAGCTACAAGTGTAAATGTGGTAAAAATATGCAAAAATTCAGTTCTACTTCTCTCAGAATCTCGAATAGATGACCACAAAAACACAGAATAGAAACTGTCCTGACATTGAAAAAATGTGACTAAGTAGTGAACTGGCGTTTCTGTAATATCAGCAGACATCTCATAAATATGTCCACTATGGTTACCCCCTCTCAACACTTCTGGTCCTGATATAAGAACACCATTCTCCACTCTGGTCAGGCATTGCTGTATTTGGGCTTTTCCAAAATGGTCAAGTAACAAACCCTGGGGGAGCTGACTTCGTTCCTGTCTCAATACAATCAAGTAGCGACTCAACTCTGGACTTCCCGCCTGAATTACCGCTTCCCGATTCAAGCTATCAAACTTTTGCCACCCCGAAGGAACCCCTATAGAAATCGTTCCCTCTTTATCTTCTAAGAAGGTAAGAGTCGGGGGCAAAGGAGATTCACCATAATTACTAGACTTTGCAGTACAGTGTATCAATTGATCATTCTGATAGAGCTGAGTGTGCCAGCCAGCCAACCAGAATTTATTCACTATCTGGCGGGCTTCCCCTCTATCATCTGTAGATTTGATTTGTGATTTTACACCTGTCAGAAGCCCCTTTATCTGACTAAAATTCAAGCCAAATTCGCGTCCTAATGCAGCTATTGCATAGCGTCGCTCCACAGAACTTCTTTTCTCCCCAGTAAAAATTATTCCGTAAGACATATCAGCAACCTTCGCTTCCTGCTCTGATACCTTCTTGACAATCCAGAGCCTTTGCTCCTTCCTTCTAGTTTCATTCTGCCCTTTCGCTTCATTAAACTGACGCTCTGAGGCAATAACACTTAATTAGATGTAGGTTGTTTTCTTCTAAATCAATGAAGCACTTTTACTTTATACTTCTGGTACAACGCACTTAAAGCTGATGCTTTCTGTAAGGAAAATAAATGAGAATAAATAAATGGAAGGTAACCCAACTCTCGTAACTTTAAAAATTTTTCCGCTTCAAGCTTTTGTAGCCTCGATTCAGAAATGCAATATACCCCTGTAAATTTATGCTTAAGGCCATCAGCCAAATCTATATTAATTATCTTTTCTTCTAGCAAATTGAACTTCTGCAAAATATCAACAAATTTCCAGACCTGCATCCTATTAAAGTGGCTTTTTTTTAGCCGGCGCTGTATTTCTAAGAGGTCTTTGCTTGCCTTTCCATCTACCTCAAATAAATTAACACTAGGAGAAGTGCATTTACCGGCGGATAGGAGCGAAGATTCGATACAAATATATGCACTGGAAAAATCATTTTGTTTATACTTCAAACAAAAAGGATAATTACGAACAGATTCAGGAACATATTCCCCTTGCCACTGCCCTTCTTGCCAGAAAAGATTTTCTCCTGGTTTCACACCAAGCAATGCACTACTTTCAAGCTTCCCAGAGTCTTTTGACTTAGCAAATATAATAGGGCATGCATGCGCTACCGGTATAAACTCAGTCAAAAGAATTGAACAAACATGTAAATTCTTACTGTGGGAAAGATCGCTTTTAAGTAATCTAACATTACGATGCTTTTTCTTATCCAACACGACCCACTGTTTCACTTTGCGCCCCCACATCCTAATTCATATTTTGCTGCAATCGTACACCAAGCATTGAACTGTACAGTTCTGGGCTCGGCAATGATGGGCACAGCAAGGTTGTTGGGGCCAAGTGTTGAGACCCCTCACTCCACCACAGACTATATGCGGAGTAGCTACTTTTGCTCATCTGCCCTAATAGACCTGCAAAACCTCTTTCCAGACTATTCGATTGGCCTGTGGAGACAACAAAGTCTCCCTGTGCTGGAGGCAGAGAGATAATGCCCGCCCTGTCAGGGGGAGCACTAAATGCCTCACATAACTGGTCTGCATGTAGCATATTTTGCAGCGATGTAATTGCTAATTCAGATAAGCTCTGGAACCAGCTCTTAGCATCAGACATAAAAGCAAATGCATCCACTACCGGGGATAGAGGAGCAGCAAATGTCAACGGAAAATAGCGCCCCACACTATCCACACTAGGCACTAAAATTCCGGCCCACGCATTGGCATCAATGATGCCTTTGCTGTGGACAAACCTCCAAACAGGACTGGTCAAGTAGTAGTCCAACCACTCTTGACCAACGAGTTCACGAGATCCAAATACCGCTCGTTGTAACCAGCCATCCCATACAGTGACAAAACTACCGGGCAGCTGCCGCTGAACAAAGTCCCCGTGACCCGGCAACTTACCAAAAATACCAACTGTATTTTGCAAATCATCTACTCCGTCTACAGGGTCTCAGGGCATCGATATCCGCGCAGTAAACTGCGGTCGAATGGATTGTTTACATTAGATGCAATCAATTTAAATTGAGCCTTTCGCCCTTCCTCAGAGAAAGTGACAAAGTGTTCTGCATTACTTCGCCCGGCTTCCAAATCTGAGCTCGCTAACAGTCTGTACCATGCCCAGTCCCCTTCAAAATGCTTGCGATGAACAGTCTCATTCAGATCTTCAAAGATAATGCGGACGCGATTACTTTCACCACCACGCCAAGTCAGCTTTTTAGTGGTTTTAGGGCCATGGGAGTAAGGAACTCGTTGCTCTCCAAGTTCAAGTTCAAACAAACGAACACTGGAATCCAGTTTCGTGGGCTCAATACGGAAGGAGTAAGAAGCTCCTTCGCCGGCACTGAAGAAAGTTTTTCGAATACGTTCAGCTCGACGCAACTGGGAAAGGGCTTCCCTTGAAAGGCTAATACCCTGCCCTTCAACGTATTTGATTTTCCAGTTTCTGGTATCCACAAATGGTTTCAGATACTGATTGACAAATTTCTCCTCAATACCACCTGGTTTGAAGTACTGGTTAAACTCCATCACCGGCACTTCCTGGTCACGGTCGCTGCGCAGTGGGTACCGGTTTGCCAGGCTATTGCTATAGCTTTGATACACCTCTTCACGCCAGACACGGTTTATATGCGCCTTAGTCTTGGCCATTACCAGCCCCCAAGCGCTGTCAGCAATATCTGTCAGCCACTGGTCAAAAGGTGCTGGTGCATTAGCAGCCTTAACCCTTAACTGTTTAATCGCATCGCTACCGCCGGCAAAACGCGCTTTGGCACGTCCAAAAGCCGCTTGATTCGAATCGGGAGCGCTGTCGATCTCAGTGAGGTATTCCTGAATTTTATTAATAGTATCCAGGTATTCTTGGATACGCGCTGGCCGCCCCTTCTCACTCTGAGTGATTCGCTGGACCTCCTCAAACCTAACATCAACAATGTTTGGCTTGTAATGATCCTGCAAGGCACTGGTTGCACTACCCAGTGCGGCTTGTCCCAACTTTCGAGTAGTACTGGACACAGGTAGCGGTACCCCAGAAGCATCGACTGGAACCTCAGGACGAAGGGTCAGACGAGTGTTATCTGAAGTTATCTCGGTAATCGCAAGCAGGGGTGAGTAAATAGGATCAGACAACTTTGACAACACATCCAATGCCTGTGAAGTGCTACCAAACCTCTGTATTTTGAACCCGCCAAGGAAGCCCTGCCAACGCTGTAAATACTCCCCAAGATAGATTCGCTTTACTTCCTCACCAAGCTTTTCACGGTCGGCTTCGGTAAAGTCCTCACCACTCAGATCTCCTCCATATATCCAGCGCTCTTCAGCCATATTTGTCATCAGCTGAGAGTCCGCTCCAAAGTCCAGTTCTTTATAACCCGCCTTTGTATAGAGGAAGGGAATCGTGAAGTTTGGATTATTGGCTCCCATACCAAAAATTTGCTGAGTGTCTCCACCAATTTCCTGGTAGAGATCTACAGGGGTCAATCCGAAGTCACTATTTTGTAGTTGAGCAAATAACCGCTGAGGTACAGGGATACGACGCAGTTGCTGTCGCGCGCGAGCTACTACCCTCTCATTCTCTTTAATTGAATTGGGAAGAGACTGAATAAATAGTTGATCTAGGTGGTAGCGCAACTCTTCCTGCCTCCCGGCTTCACCGGGTAACTGACGCTCCCAGCGAGCAGTGTAATAAGCCTCTATGGTTTTCAAATCCATTTTATCTGGATTAAAAAACATCAAATAGGTTTTGAGAGTACTTACCAAAGCGGGATCATTACTTCCGAGACGACTTAAGTCACTCTCTATATCACGAAGTAAAGCGGGAAGATAAATAGTTTCTAATTTATGGCGATAGAGATCATTTGCTGCAGTATCAATTCTGGTGTCATAAAGCCCCAAATTGCCAATCCACGGATGTTCCTCACGGTCGTAGACCGCACTAGCCCGCTTTAAAGGCTCTAACAAATTTAAGGCACTGATGGGCGTAATATTTTTGCCTTTCAGCTCACTTTCTGCGCCTTGGTATGCGCTGAGATTATCGCCAACCTCTCCCATGGATAATTTATTCTGTGCGAGACTGCCACTCCATAAGAAAATAGCTCCGACAAAGCCTCCCGCCAAAGTAGCAAAAACTCCCCGGCGTAACCAAAGGTTAGCTGACTCAATCCGGCGATTAACGCCCACTAATTCAGCCTCGGGGAAAACGACATCCTTCAATAATCGATGCAAGAAAAAGCTCTTACCAACACCCTGGAATTTTGGCCCGACGCTACGCTCTAGTCCAAAATCAGCAGTTACGGAGGACATCATACGGTCAACAGGACTGCCCTCCTGAGTGCCACTAGTAAAGTAGACCCCTCTGACCATAGGGACGGTTTCGTAACGATTTGGACCGAAAGTCTGCTTTACAAAATCTGTCAGAATATCTGTAAGGCTTTCCATTCGGGCAGGAAAACCTTGCAACAACGCCCGCTTCTCTACATTCCTCTCCTGATGAACACGCCACAATACGCGCTGGTTCAAACGCTCTATCAGCTGCTCAAATTCGGCTTTGAAATTATCGAGAGGGGCCCCAACAGTGGCGTTAGCTTCACGGGGAAAACTCATTCCCCAAACTTGCTCACGCTCAGCTTGAGAGAGGTTGTCGAAAAACTCTGTAAACCCTGCAACTAAGTCACATTTTGTGAAAGTGAGATAAATCGGGAAGCGAATACCCAATTCCTGTTGCAGTTCATTTATACGCTGGCGGATAATTTTTGCCTGGTGTTGGCGCTGCTCTTCCGTTTGCACCATTAAATCTTGCAAGCTAATTGCAACCAGAGCACCATTGATCGGGCGGCGGCGGCGGTATCTTTTCAATAAACTCAGAAAAGCTTTCCAAGCGCTATTATCGTAAACCCGGTGACTGTCCTGAGTCGTATAACGCCCTGCGGTATCAATTAAAACTGCATCATTGGTAAACCACCAATCACAGTTACGGGTGCCCCCTACCCCACCCAGGGCTTCCTTCCCATGACTCTGCGCCAGCGGGAATTCCAACCCGGAGTTCACCAGGGCTGTTGTTTTACCACAACCGGGAGGCCCAATAATGATGTACCAGGGAAGCTGATAAAGGGAAACTTGTCCCTTGTCAGATTTAAACCGAGCACTACGTAATACACCCATCGCTTCACGGAAGCGACCAGAAAGAGCATTCAACTCTTCCAGCGAGCGTTCTTCGTCTGGATCTGTAGAATCGGCTTCTTGTGATTCCTCAATGCCTTTTATTAAAGCCTGGTTTTGGCGTCTCTCTACCAACCATTGGCTGATATTCCACACAAGCCAAATAGCAAAAATAAATACAATAATAGTTAGTCGGACAGAGTGAGAAAGCGTGGCATTATCACTACCAAACTTAATGTAATCAGCCGCAAACCAAATGAGGAGGGAAAGAGCTGAGAGCCCTATGAGCCCCAACACCCACTTATTGGTAAAAAAGTTACGCAAGCGTTTCATGAATTGCTCCGTCTTCCAGGGTATCGACCATACCCAGGATCAATATCAGCCCGAGTGTTACCCTTCTCCTTGCGGAGACTCATCATCACTTTTGGACAAATCTAAAATCTGGTCTGCGACCGGTGTCGTCGTTTCATAGAGCCACCAGCGATAACCACTATAAGTTGCAAGTAACAATCCCAGGACAACACTCATAATCACCCAGAGGGGTATATAGTGAATCAGCCGGGATTTTCGCTCTACGCATCCTTGCCAACGCGGCGAAAGATCTCGGTCCATTGGCTGCTTATGCTGTTCAATTGTTCTGTAGAGCTCATCACGAATCTGTTCTATTTGTTCGTGTCCACGCTGTACGAGCCGATACTTACCCTGAAAGCCCAAGCTCAAACACAGGTAAAAAAGCTCAAGGAGTTCCAAATGACTTGCGGGAGTTTCCAGCATGCGTTGCAAAATGACAAAACACTTCTCCCCTCCAAAAGTCTCTTTGTGAAACAGGCTAAGAAGAGAGTGCTGGCTCCAACCGCTAGCTGTACCCCAAGGTGTGGTCAAAACAACCTCGTCCACGACAGTACATAGTAAGTAACGGGCTGTTAGCACTGATTCAGGTGTTAAAGCCAGTTGCTTTGCCTCACGCTCGAAGCTTTGGATTTCCGTAGTAAGTCGCTTGTGCAAATCAGGTACGTTGGCGTGATTCATCGTTGTGCGTAATTTGATAATTACGCCTAACAATTTTGAAGCCGCAGACACCAATGGATTAAGGCTGTTGCGGACCTGAGCCTCGACCGGGGCATCTTGGCTGGCAAAGAATTGTGGCTGAGCCTGAGCTGCTGCCGGTGCCGCTGCAGCACCGGGTGTCGGTATCAAAACCGTTCTATCCCCAGCATTAGGGGCCCGTGGAGGAGTAAAGCTGTCATTACTCATATTAATTATTCCTTATGGCCCAGAGTTCCATAGTTAATCCAGGGAACTCTGCGCCCAGATGCACTGCAAAACCACCCGAGCGAGTCATGGCCTGCCATAACTCTCCACTGCGCTCCACCTCAAAGTAAGTGAACCCTGCGTGATAGGGGATTTGTCGAGGAGCCACGGGAAGAGGGCGCAGAGTCAAGCCGGGTAACTGCGCTGAGATAAGTTCTCTAATCGCCTCGACAGGGGCAACTTTTGCCTGCGTGGGGAAGCGGCTGCGCAATAGATCGCCAGGCATATCCGCTTTTGCGGCCATAATAAAACTGGCTGATTTTAATAATGAAGGATCAGTAACCGGCGCAACATATATCCCAAATTTGCGCTGCACCAATTCCATTGCAATCGCTGTTTGCTCCAGCACTGTGGAGAGCGACTGTCTAAGCGCTGAAAACAGCCCAGCAAAGCTAACTTGCAGGTCTTCATGTGCATACACTGGAATTTCTGGAGGGCGCTTAGATTGAGCAGTAAACGTCGAAAGTTCGCCTGCCAACTGCAATAATTCAAGAAATAAATTGTGCGGATGTAATCGGGGCTGAGCCGTGATCTGCTTTAATAAGGGTTCAAAGCGGTTAATAACCTGCAGTAACAAATAATCAGCAATTTCTGCAGATCCGCTTCTTCCGCTGTCGCTCAAACGATGCCCCAAAGCCGAGCCTCGATGGTCGAGCAATCCTTTTACTTCTTCAATATATGCATTGATAACTGCAGAAGTCTCCGCATTTAACAGCGGTGGGATATAGTCAGAATCAAGCTCTACCGGCTTTTCCGGTTGGCGCTCTTTAATTCGGGCAACCCCAACCGCAGCATAGCCACTCAGATCATCACTACCTAATTTGAGACAAGCTCTTAACTTTCCGACTTGGATACGCGCGGACTCACCAGAAGACGCCGCACTATTACGGGCATCAAAGTTCGAAGCCTGATAACGTGCCTGTGGGAAATCCTCTTGATCTCGAATCGACTCCTGACTACCTGGGCGCTTCATCGGCACACATAAGTAGACTATTTCATCACGAGTATTAACCGGAACATCCAGAACATCCGGCAAATGCTCATTTTCAGGGGCAAGTATCGGGGTACCATCGGGAAAAACAGCTTTCACTCTCGATAGAGAAATTTTTCCCATCGATAACGGCTCACTATCGATCGCCAGCTCTACAATCCCCCAGGTATAAGGCCCGAGCGGAGCTGTGCGCGCTTCGACAAGCTGTTCGAGATAGCGATCCTGCTGTTGAAAATGCTGAGGGCGTAAAAACATGCCCTCGCTCCAGATCACTTTATTGTTTGCCGACATAAATGTTCCTTAAAAAGCTCTCGTAATATTTCCAGGGCAGCAATTTTTATTGCCCGGGCAATAATTTCTGCCCTATTGAGACCGCTGCATATCAGGGAGCGTTTTTTTCATTCTTTCATAATCTTCTTTGGAGATTGTTACTGTTTCCCCACTATCATCTTCACTGCCACGAGTAGTCAATTTTGCTCGTCGACGCTTGGCAATATCATCTGGCGAACCAATTCGTACATCGGCCAGCGATACTTCATATTCATTTTTTTTGTGGTCTGTAATTGGCAGCACCATTAGTGCCTCTGCATCCTGATACTGTACAAACTCAGCTAGAAGCCCGATATATTTTACGTCCGGCGTTAAAGCCAGTTCTTCTATACGCTGTTCCCCTGGAGCAAACTCTTTAAGGATTACAGTATCAATCAAATCCTTGCCGAGGCGGGATTGAGCATTCTCGTAAAGGTTAAGAAAATCTTCACGGGCAAACTGGCGCTCATCCGCGAGCATAAACACTCGTATAACAACGGGAGAAGCTCGGCCATCATCATCTGGGTTTACGTCATTCTGTGTCTCTACAACCAACTCGAGACTGGTATCCAGATTTAGAGTCCGCCTCGTTGTTTGGCAACCAACAACTGCAACTGCCAAAACAGCGATTAAACTGACCTGAAATAATTTTTTTATCGACACAAGCAATTCCCTCTTTTCCGTCAACTTATTAATTTTTAATGCTTCGCGCATTTTTTAACTCTGATAATTGATTTTCATAAGTAACTGCAAATTCATCACCAAACAACTTGCGATAGCAATTATCCGGATCACCAACTAGCTCCCTGTAAATTGCAGTAAATCCTTCCCATTTTTTTGCATTTTTGTTTCCAAAAACGCCGGAAGTATTCCCCAGTCTGCGCTCAATATTCTCCGGGCTAAAGAATTTGAGCATGGCGTTGTAACCTGCTCTCATTCCAGCCAAAACCGCAACTTGATGATCCGACAAATCATCAAAACTATCCTTCACTGCCTCAGCGGGATTCATAAAAGCACCGGTACCCGCAAACATGGCTTCCAATGCATCCCGTTCCGTAGCACTAAATTTCAGCGGATTATTAGCTTCCGTTTGAATCATGGTTCGCTGCACACGCAGCTCATTCTTTATGCTGTTTCTTGCGCGCAAAAGGTCAATAAGACGAGCTACTGTTTCCCGGACAATTTCAGCTGCTTGCTGGTCCGCCTGTTGCAACTGGACCGTGTTCATATTCAGGCCGAGAGTAGATGCAAAAACGCTCCCCCCTGAAGAACCTGTGGGCTGAGTTACTGGGGATTGCTGTAAATGCGAAAACTGCTGAGCTTGGGCAGCCAAATCCAGTTGTGGATTTGGTTTTGGCTGTAGTTGCGGTTGCGGTTGCGGTTGCGAGGACGATTGCCCGGAACCAAACCCTGGAGCGCCATCAACTTGTTGCCCCTGCATAGCAGCGAAAGAGTCTGCAAAGGGGTTATCTTGAGCAGGCGGAGAAATTGGTTGCTGATTAAACCCTTGGGGCTGCCCTAACGGCTGAGATTGCATTGCCTGTGGCTGTAGCTGTGGCTGTAGCTGTGGCTGTGGCTGTGGCTGTGGCTGTGGCTGTGGCTGTGGCTGCATAGCCTGAGGTTGTGGTATCGGAGTTGCGACAGGTTGCTGTGAAATCCCCTGGAAACCACCCATAGGAACTTGCGGCTGCGGAGATACCACTTGAGATTCAGGCACCGCAACCGTCTCAACGACAGGTTCCGGTACCGGCTGGGGATTTATTTGCATTGAGTGCTGGTCAGCTGGCACATGATCATCGTCACTACCATCTTTCCACCACTCATCATCAGACCATTGATTACTGGATTGCTGCTGACCCGTAGAACCCACTAAGCCACCGACGGGTGACATCTCAGGAGCACCACCAACAAGACCAGACGGGTCAGATTGGCCAAAGGCAGCAAGTGGGTCCAGAGGGCCCGATTCCGAGGTGAGAAGACTATCGCTAGTTGGGGTATTAGCCTGATTACCCAGCCCAATCGAGCCCCACTCCCCAGTTTGAGCCACATCTGACTGCGGGCTGGAACCCGGCTCAAGCCAACTATCCAATTCTTTCGCTTCTGCCTGGCTTTGCATTTTTGCCATGGCATCCGCGCTGAATGTTGTTCGATCCGAGGTATCGAGAAAATCTGCACTTCCCAGACCTTTGGGAAGATCTCCCTCTTCCTTAGGCTGTCGCAGTGAAACTTTCAATTTATATTCCCCGAGAACGATCATGTCGCCCTCTTTTAATGGGACTTGATTTCCCTTTCCTAACGGATTTTCTGAATCATTGTAATAGGTTCCATTAGTACTAGTATCTACCAGAAAAAACTGATTATCGGTAAAGGAAATCTGTGCGTGTTTTGAGGAAACCACTCGATCTGGATCGGGTAAAACCCAATAATTATCGGCAGAGCGACCCAAACTGCCACCAGCTTTCGTGAACAGTTTTGTATGTTTAAGCATATTGGCGCCAGAAGGGTCGGCCAATACTGATAGAATTAGATCCATTTATTCCTGACTCACAATAGTGGTTTATTCATAGTCTTCAGGTAGATTTTTGCCTGCATATTCCTGTAAAGATCCAACCCCTACACTTACACCCAAGGGCCTTTGAGTGTACCGCCACTCAGAGAACTAAAGCTCGGAAGAATGACTTGATCCCGCCCTTGCACCGAACGCATAGTGCTAATGCCAGCCTGCATAAATTTTTCAGCTGCCCTATCTGTCAGGAGCGCTTCTGCACAGGGCGTCAATAATTCGCCATTGGGTAACTTGCGTAAATGAAGGGGTAGGTCTTCATAGCTTGCAGACGAAGGCGGCTGTAATTTTCCAGTTTGAGAAAAACCTTGGCAAACAGCTAAACCCAATAAATAAACACTATTACCCCAAAGATAATATTCATGACCCTGCTCTGGGGTTAATTCTTCAAAATTGAAATGCTCTGTTGTAGAGGTATTTTTCCCAAAGGGGAGTCTGAGCATAAATCTGGGAGCTGCCAATGCAACATGCTCACTAGCAGAGTATTCACGGACCGCCTGCCAACTTTCCGCAAACTGATCGCTCAACGGATAGTACCAATCATCAGGATCTACTGAACCTGACAAGTTTGGACAACCTGCTAATTTTGGATCCCCACCCAATAAAAGTGCGCTTCCCGCAGCTTCTGCAATCGTGGATAAATCTATCAGCAGGTGAAGGTCTCGCTCCTCATCAGTAACAAAGTAATCCCCTATGACTAGGTTATAGGGCATATTCCCAGAAGCTGTTTCACGCTCAACCAGTAACTTAAATGTCTGCGACTTTTCCAAGTCGCTTTCGGCTTCCGCAAAATCAGCTAGAAGCTCTTCTTTACTAACGTCTATTAAGTAAAAATCCAGGTTCCCGTGCTCTTCGACACGTCTCAACAAAAGTTGCAGACTCAGCCAACTAGCCTCTAACTGACGAAAATCACTATGATGCATCAGTTTACGCATCGCATCAGACGTAGCTTCAGCCAGGGCATTTAGATATTCACCCTGGCGAGGGTCCTCACTTTTCTGCACGTAAGGAGCGACAATATCTTTGATTAGCTGGTCAACCTGGAAAGTATTTTGGCCTTCCTTTGCATTACGCTCTCGACCGGCAGCCAGGATTTCATCCAATATCGACTGCTCGCTATCGCGCTGACCCAAGCCCTGCTGAGTGGCTAACTCTGGTTTCCACTGTTGAATTTCCTCAGCAGCCTGCTGGAACTGACGCGGATCGAGCAGCCTGCGCTCCAGCTCAATAAACTTCTTAAACAGTGGCACACGGCTATAAAGGTAATCTGGGTGCAAATCATCAAAGCATGGTAATCCCAGAGGGCGATCCAGTACGGGCAACTGCAAACTCACACCTAGATCAGCAAAAACGCCCTCAAAGGTATCGCGGTTCAACAGGTATACCCTTCGACTGGAAATCGTTTCGGGTTCACACTGGCGGCGACTCGCTCTCCCGCTGAAATCACCCAGGATCGCAACTTTCAATCTATCAGTGCCAAAATCCATAACTGGTTTTTCCTTATTGTTATCGCCAAGGATCTGAAATCCCGTTGAAATGCTGGGCCTACTCACAATTTGTCACCTGCTGACAGGGCTTAATTACCCTACTTCTTATGGCCTTTTAACGCCCTCAACCCGACATTAGGTTTTAGCTAGGCAGTTTCTTTTGGTTCTTTTTCGACTTTATTTGCTTTTTTAGGGCGACCACGCTTAAGCGGTCGCACTCTTTGGTTAACAATCTGCTCAATTTTCTCTTTAAACGCATCCCCGCCAAGCACATGGCCTAACTTAATCGTTTCAGCGATATAGTCGAGCAACTTTCGATCAAAGCTATACTGAAATAACTTCCTGTAAGATTGTGCCCTCTCCATCACGGTATTCCCTAAAGAAAGATACAAACGGTGATCCTTAATCAAATTATCTTTCTTAATGTTTGTGTGATGGTTAAAACTTGACCATTCATAGTCTTCAAGAGAATCAGCTAACCCCAAATAGAGGGGACGTAACTCCACATACCGGTAACACGTCAGTAAGTACGCATCAGAATCAATTAAGCTGGACTTATAACGCCCCCGCCATAGTGTTCCTGAGCGCTTGTAACGGTGATTAACAAATTGAACATAGCGACGTCCAAGGGATTGCATCATAGATGATATCCCATCCGGTATCGTGGGCGTAGCTATGATCTGAATCATATTGGGTAATAAAACATATGCGTGAACGTCAACGCCATATTGGTCTGACGCGTTACGCAAACTAATCAAATAATATTGGTAATCTTCCTCATCAAAGAAACAGGGCAGATTATTGTGACCTACCTGCACAATATGCTGGGGAACATTTATCAAATTGAGCCTGGGCAAACGGGGCATTTTGCCTATGGGTCCTTTTTTAGCTGGCTAAAAGCCTTTTCTGTAGAGAGGTAAAGCTCTTATTATCGCAAATCAGTGAAAAGTATTTCAAACTTGGCATGCGAGCAAGTTAACATTACCTTCGGTGATCGGTTGTAATAATATTGCGCCGCATTGTATTGCTTTTTATTAAAGGGGAGTTGCACCAGACATGGATCAAATTAGTCTGGCGGTCAACGGGCGTACTGACATTGGTCAGGTTCGTGAGGAAAACGAAGATAGTATTCGCTGGTACGCATCTGCGGAACAGCCTTTTGCCTATATAGTGGTGGCCGACGGCATGGGCGGTTACACCGGTGGCGCAACCGCCAGTAAAATTGCAGCTGAGACGGTTCAAGCCCACCTCGATGACCTGCTGAAACACACTTTTTTCTCCTGCACGTCTGAACAGCAACAGCTTATATTGCGCGCCACCCTTATCGACGCAGTCAACAGCGCAAATACAGCTCTAATCAACACCAAAAACCTGAACCCCCAGTTTTCCAATATGGGAACAACTTTGGTTGCCGCGGTCATGTGGCGCGACTTTTTAATCGTTGCACATATTGGCGATTCTCGCGCATACCTGTGGAACAATTATGGATTGCAGCGCCTTACACGAGATCACAGCGTTGTACAGGAGATGATTGATTCAGGTCAATTAACCCCCGAGCAAGCCAAAGAGTCCAATGTTCGCAACCATATTACCCGTGCCTTGGGGGTTTCCAGCTGTGTAGAGGCGGATATAAATAGCTGGAAACTCACGCAAAACGCACTCCTTTTGTTATGTAGCGACGGGCTCACTGAATATCTTGATGATCATGCGATAGAGCGCGTACTGGCCACTCATCGTCCGGCATTAGAGTCTGTATATCGTTTTATTGACGATGCTAATCGCCTAGGAGGGCGCGACAATATTACTGCAGGAATATTGGAATATTCTTCACAATCATTGCGTCAAATTCTACCCCACGAACAAAGTGTTACCGAACGTCCCAGCTCCCCCGACGTAACAATCCGAAAGTTACACCGCTGATTTGATTTATCGGACACTACAAAATGACACCGGAACGTCTTACCCAGCTAATACCCGACTTACTCAATAAGCTTACCCCCCCAACAATTAAATTCTCTCACGAGAACCCCGCATCAGTTATACGCTGGCTTTCCCAAATTGAGCGAACACCAGAAGACATCTCTCTCAATTTACGGAGAGAAGATTTTTGGCCAAAGCTGCCAGGCATTGAAGCCAATCGATATAGTATCGATTCGGCACCTATGGTTCCCCTCTTGCATGAGGTAGACGGCAGCCCAACCCAACTGACTAACCTCCCAGGGGTCAATCCAGCAAATAAGGTAATTCCAGCTCTGGAACGCAGCCATCAGATCGCTGAACACGTCGTCAGCAATACAGGGGAAGTCGCTTTTGAGCGAACAGACGTCATTATTCCAGGGCCATTGCCATTTGAATGGAAAAGGTATTTCCGCTCTTCCCTCAACGAGGACACTGGCATTGGCGCGGGCTGGCGACACTCCTTAAGTGAAAAACTTGTTGTACACGACCACTTCGTCAAGCTATTCACTGCCGAGGGCAGATCTGTAACCTTTAATTTACCCGCTATAGGTCATGGTTGTTACAATCGTTTTGAACGGTTAATGTTATTTCGGCAAAGCTTACACAGTTATCGTTTAACGACATTCGATCAATATCATAAGATTTTTCGCGCCGACGGCGTGAACAGCGCTTTACCACTTGCAGAAATTAGGGATCAATTTGGAAACGCCTTAACTATCGATTATCAAGAAGGTTTACCTAAAAAAATAGTCAGCTCTTGGGGCCGGGTTATTGAATTTAACTGCCAAGATGGTCATATCTTCAATCTAGTGAACGGTCACGCTGTAGAAGGGCAAAATAACCTCTGCGCTTACAACTATAAGGAAGGGCAATTAGTCGAAAGCTGCTGTGGGCTTAAAAGGGAAAAATATCAATATGACAATTCTCAACTGGCTCATCTGCACAGCAGCGAGTCTGGAAGCTATCAATTTATATATGATGAACACAATCGATGCTGCTCATTAAATTCAAATGAGTTATTCACTAACTTAAGTTGGCTTGCGAGTAACAATAGCTGCACAGTCGAATCAGAATTATCCGGCCCGATTCATATACGCTTTAACAAGTTCGGTCAGAGAGTCTCTGAACAGCAAGAATCACGTATCTGTACTTGGCTGTATGACTCCTACGGCAACCTCTGCGAAGAGATTAAGGCTGATGGCCGTAGACTTTTCTTTCGACACGATGAATTCGGCCGACTGGTTCGCACCACTTCTCACAATGTGAGTAATCGATACTTTTACGATGACCGAGGTTACCTGCGTGCGGCATCTATCAACGATGAGACTCTGTGGCAATTCCAGTTCAATGCAAAAGGCCGCCCAGAACGTATCATTGATCCAGCAAAACAAGTCTGGAAATTTCTCTATACGGATCGGGGTCAGCTCACACAGATCCGGGACCCCGAAGGTGGCAAGGTAGACTTCAGCTGGGATGGGCAGGGGCAGCTGCAATCGATATGTAGAGATAAAAAGCTCCTAGGCCTGGAATACGACCACTGGCAACGAGTCATTTCGCTGAAAATGAATGGCGAACTGTGGCGTGAATGGAGCTATGGTAGTGCCGGTGAACTGCGAGAAGCTCGCCTAGGCATTCACCAATACGGCCTGGACTATTCCGAACGAGGCCTTACCAACGCTATTCACGGAGATAGCGGCCAAAGTATTCTTTGCGACCATGATAACGCCGGTAGACTCTGTCATATCAATTTTGCCGACGGCAACAATTGGGACCTCAGCTATAACCCAATCGGTGAGCTAGTCTGCCTGGAATGTCCCGCAGGAAACTACACTTGGGGATATGACTGCTTCGGGCAATTAGTTAGCCACGAGGCACCACAGGATCGAACTTGGCGTTGGCATTACAATATAGACGGCAGCCTGCATGAATATTGTGATAATGACTCTCGCTGGTACTTCAATTATAACGACAGCGGTGTATTAACCGGTATTCGCAATAACAGTGGCCAAAATAGTGAGTTCCACTACGACCAACATAACAGGCTAGTACAGGCAGACAATGCCCTTTCTTCGGTGCGATTTAAATACGACAGCCGCGGTCGGGTAACCGCAGAGCATCACGACAGTGCAGATATCCGGGATTTCAGTCTTCAGTATCAATATGACAAACGCGGCTGGTTAAAGAGTGCCAGCTCCGACAATCTCGACTTGTCTTATACATTCGCCCCTTGTGGAGCCCTGTATGGAATCGATGCCAATGGTGAAGCCATTGTTCGCACCGAATCCAAAGGCCAAGATATCCTCCAGGTTCAAGGGGAGGTTCGCAGTAATCACAAATATTTATTTGGGCGCCTGGTAGGTATGGAGTCCGGTCAAGCACTTTCCTGGCACTTTGAGAAATCCCCTCCCCTGCAAATGACCAACCCGCTGCGGGCACAGCAAAGTCCGACTCAACCTCAAACAGAAAGTGACAAGCGCGGCAATATTATTAGTGAAAGCAACATACCAGGCCGCAAGGATTATCAATACCAGTACGACGGCTGGGGCCTGATGAGCCACGCGGAGTGCGGGGAATTTAAAACCTATTTCCGCTACGACCCTTTCGGTCGGCGGTTAAGCAAGACATGTACCCACCGAAAATCAACCCGGCAGCGCCGCGTTGTCACTATTTGGAGCAGCCTGGGTATCTGGGGGGAAATTCACAATATTGACGGCAAGTCCCGAGGTTTAAGCCATTGGATTCACCAACCCCAAACCAATGCCATTCTCTGCCAATGGACTGCCGACAATATCGAGCATTACCTTTCCAACCCCGACGGCAAGCCACTCGCGATTTTTGATACTCAAGGTGCCGCTCAGTGGTCACAAGGTGGGGAGGCTGGAGAGAAAGGAAAAGACCCCCACAATCAAGGGCCGAGTGCCTGGCGGGGAACTAACTTGCTCGCGGATGTAGAGACCGGGCTGTGGTACCACCCCTCCGGCTACTGGAGCCCAGCCCTCGGCATTTGGCTAAATGGGGACCGCTCACATAACCTGACGACTTCTGCCCAATCAATCGGGCAGCTGTAGCGAAGTACTCGGGCAGCTGCATCAACAATTGCTGCCCGGGTCAACTCTTATCTACCTATACACTATGGGTATATCTATTTACCCGTGAGTGTTATGGAAGAGCGCTCGGATTTTGAGATCGGTGGGGTCCATGTCGCCAGGGGCGAGTCCTGCCATATCGATCTGCCCGTTGTGCGGCTTTACACAAGCACAGAAATGGCAATCCCAGTTTATGTGCAGCGCGGTAAAAAAGATGGTCCCAAGATGTTCGTTTGTGCCGCCATACACGGTGACGAACTCAACGGTATTGAAGTAATAAGCCGGCTTATCCAAAGCGGCCGCCTAAAGTCATTACGCGGGACCCTGGTTGCAGTTCCGATGGTTAATGTTTACGGGGTACTGCAACACACTCGCTACCTACCTGACAGGCGCGACCTAAACCGCTCATTCCCTGGGTCAGCAAAGGGGTCTCTCGCCGCACGTATGGCTCACGTCTTCCTCAAGGAGATAGTCACCAAATGCGACTATGGCATCGATTTACATACAGGGGCCGTACATCGCAGTAACCTCCCCCAAATTCGCGCTAACTTGGACGATGAGCAAACCCGAAAACTCGCCAAGGCCTTTGGTGTTCCCGTACTAATCAACGCTTCTATTCGCGACGGGTCCCTGCGCCAAGCAGCCGCAGATCTCGGGGTGAGAGTATTACTGTATGAAGCTGGTGAAGCCCTGCGCTTTGATGAACTCAGTATCCGCGCCGGTGTTAAAGGTGTGATCAACGTGATGAAGCACCTGGAGATGTTGCCGCAAACCCGAAAGACAAATGTGATAGAGCCATTTGTTGCTCGCCGCAGTGGTTGGCTTCGCGCGGGGGATAGCGGTATCGCCAATCACCTTAAGGCACTCGGGGATCAGGTCTACCAGGGCGACCTGCTGGCGACAATTGCAGACCCATACGGCCAGGAACTGGACCAGCTGATCTGCAATGAGGATGGAATCATTATTGGGCGACAGAATATCCCCCTGGTCCAGGAAGGCGAGGCGATGTACCACATCGCCTACTTCCGTGAACCCGAGGGTGTTGTCGAGAACCTGGAGCTACTTCAGGATACGCTCCTACCGGATGAGAACTTTTAGGGACTCCCTATTGTTTCTTCAACATCTCCAGGACTTCCTTGCTCGGGTAGCCCTGAACTTCAACGCCAGCACTCTTTTCAAATTCACTCACCGCTTTGCGGGTACCCGGACCTGCCTTGCCATCAATTTCTCCGGTGTAAAACCCTTTCTGTTTGAGCAACTTCTGCAACTCTTCCACTTGAACACTATCCAGTGGAGTAAAAGGGCGCTTCCAATCATTTACCAAGGGCGCACCGCCGCCAATCCGATCTGCCAACAAGCCAATAGCTATCGCATAGCGATCTGAATTGTTGTAACGCTTGAGGACAAAGAAATTCTTGAACACTAAAAACACCGGGCCATTGCGGCCGTCTGGTAACTTTAATTCGGCAATGGCTTTTTTGTTGGGAAAAGGCTCGCCATTGGCTCGTGTGACGCCGAGCTTCTCCCATTCGGCTACCGACATTTTCCCCGCAGGCATTTTACGAGCGGGAATCTTGACCTCATAACCCCAGGGTTTTCCACGCTGCCAGCCGTTACTGGATAGCAGGTTGGCAGCGGTGGCGAGCGCATCCGGAATCGAATTCCAGATATCCCGTTTACCATCACCATCGATATCCACCGCATAGGCTTGATAGCTAGTGGGAATAAATTGGGTATGCCCCATAGCCCCTGCCCATGAGCCCAACAAGTGCTCACCCTCGATATCACCGGCCTGCAATATTTTTAGTGCAGCCAGCAGTTGCTGACGGCCAAACTTCTTACGCTGGGGATCCGCGTAGGCGAGTGTTGCCAGTGAGCGAATGACACTGCGCATTACCTTGTCATTACCGAGGATGCCGCCAAAACTAGATTCCACAGACCAGATTGCAAGCAGGATATTGGGGTCCACCCCGAAGCGCTTCTGGATCTTGTCCAACCAGGGCTTCATTTTTTCTTTTTCCCGCTTGCCTCGTTCGATCGCTCTCTTTTGCACCCGATTATCAAAGTACTGCCACACCGGTGCTTTGAATTCGGGCTGATAGGCTGCGCGATCCAGAACCCATTGGTCTGGAGAAGTGATTCCTTTAAAGGCTTGGTCGTAAACCTCCGCAGAGATTCCACTCTTGATCGCGGTTTTACGGAACTCCTTTACCCACTGTTCGAAGGCCGGATCGGCTTTCTCTTGTGCATGGGTACTGGAAACCAGGAGAACCGCGCTTATCGCGAGGATGGCAGACAGATATTGAAACCATTGCAATTTGGGCATGGAGTTACCTTCGACACAACTTTTGCTCGCTCAAGGGTAGAACGAGCCACTCTTATCCGAAAGGTGGATTGGCCGGTAACCGTTGAACTTCCCACCTACTATTAAACTGGACAGTCACATGAGAGGGAAGTTCGTGCTGCTCACCTTTAGGGTGAGCTCTGCCGCAAAACGGGAAGATTAGGGAATGACGTAAAACAGCACCGCAAAGAAGTGCAATATACCGCCCGCCAGTACAAAGAGATGCCAAATTGCATGGTGGAAGCGCAGGCTGCGCCAGAGGTAAAAAGCGATTCCGCCGGTGTAGCAGAGGCCACCGAGAACTAACAGCCACAAACCGCCAGTTTCCAGGCTATCCGACAGCGGCTTGATAGCAGCCACCACGACCCATCCCATCAAGGCACTGAGAGTGATAGATAGAGCTCGAATCTTCTTCAGCGGGGTGAACTGAATAATCAATCCGATCAGCGCGAGCCCCCAAATAATACCGAACAGCCACCAACCCCAAGGGCCCCTCAGGGTAACCAGGGTGAAGGGAGTATAGGTTCCAGCAATCAATAGAAAGATTGACGAGTGGTCCAGGGTCCGCAGTATCGCTTTGGCGCCGATATGGCTGACTGCGTGGTACAGCGTGGAGGCTAGGAAACAGAGTATCAGGGTGGAGGCATAGACGCTGGAGCTGACAATATGCCAGGCGTCCCCGCGCAGGGCAGCAAATCCGGTCAATACACCCAGACCGGCAATCGCCAGAAGCGCTCCAACACCATGTGTCACACTGTTGGCGATCTCTTCAGCAAAACTGTAACGACTGGCAACGGAAACGGAAGATGACATAAATTAGCCCGGTTAAATTCAGGTCATAAGCCTGCGTGTAGTGCACGACCAATAACTTGGAACAGGTCTAATGATCAGAGGCCTCACTTAAAATAGCAAGGCCATCACCAGACTGCACATTCACAACCGGGCGGTCAGGGCTTAAACGCTAGCGTTGTGAATACCCATTTCGCACAAAGCGGAAGATTCGCGAACAATAGTTTCGTTGCGATCTGGGCCTGTAGAAACAATGTCTACCGGAGCGCCCACCAGCTCTTCGATTCGAGCGATATAGGCGCGTGCATTGGCCGGCAAATCCGCTTCACGACGCACACCGACAGTGTTCTCTGTCCAACCGGGCATAGACTCATAAACCGGCTCGACAACTTCCCAACCTGCGGCATCAAATGGTACTGGGACTTCTTCACCAGCGCTGTTGCGGTAGCCCACACAAACCTTTACCTCCTCGAGGCCATCGAGAACATCCAGCTTGGTCAGGCACAGGCCAGAAATACTGTTGATTCGGATCGCGTGGCGCACAGCAACAGCGTCAAACCAACCGGTGCGGCGCTGGCGGCCAGTGGTAGCGCCAAACTCGTGACCTTTTTCACCCAGGTGACGACCAACTTCGCAGTCCAGCTCGGTAGGGAAAGGACCACCGCCAACGCGGGTGGTGTAGGCCTTGGTAATGCCCAATACATAATCCAGGTACAGAGGACCAAAACCAGAACCAGTAGCGGTACCGCCAGCAGTGGTATTAGAGGAAGTTACGAACGGGTAGGTACCGTGGTCAATATCCAGCAGGGAGCCCTGGGCGCCTTCGAACAGGATATGCTCTCCGTTTTCGCGCGCTTTGTGCAGGTGATCGGCAACGTCGGTGATCATCGGCACCAGTTGCTCGCGCCAAATCTTGGCCTGCTCTACGGTGTCCTCATAGCTGACCGGGTCAACTTTGTAGTATTCGGTCAGAGCGAAGTTGTGGTAATCAATCAGCTCTTTCAGCTGGTGGCAGAAGTTATCCCAGTTGCACAGATCACCCAGGCGAAGACCGCGACGAGCAACTTTATCTTCGTAAGCGGGACCAATACCGCGACCTGTAGTACCGATCGCTTTGGCGCCGCGTGCTTTTTCACGGGCCTGATCGAGGGCAACATGTACTGGCAAGATCAGCGGACACGCCGGGGAAAGACGCAGGCGCTCGCGAACAGGAACTTCACGCTCTTCCAGCTCAGCCATCTCTTTCAGCAGCGCCTCCGGGGAGAGCACCACACCATTGCCGATCAAGCAGGTTACGCTGGGGCGCAGGATACCGGAGGGAATCAGGTGCAGTACAGTTTTTTCGCCATCGATAACCAGGGTGTGGCCCGCATTGTGACCACCCTGGAAACGCACTACCAGCGAGACCTTCTCGGTTAGCAAATCGACAATCTTGCCCTTGCCCTCATCGCCCCACTGGGTACCCAGTACTACTACGTTCTTGCCCATCTGTATAAATCTCTAAACTCAGGTTTTTCTCTGCGGGAGCCGGGGCCCCACATAAATGGATGTCTGCGGGTAGGCCCGCGCGATAATAGGCACATCCACTGCGCCCGAAAAATCAGTCTCGTGGTTTTACTACCCACGAATCACCCTCAGCAACCAACTCGCGGTCACAGCGGGAATCCAGTTCACTATCGGCACCACCAGCGAGGGCTGTGATGACCACTTCGCCTTGAGCCCGCAGCTCGTGAATCGCCTTCCACAGTTCAGCGCCCTGGGAGCCTCTGACATCTGGTGCCAATATCGCAGCGCCCTCTTCAACGGCGGCGCTGCCCAGATTACTCAATGCCACCAGGTCACTACTAAAGCCTGTTGCTGGGCGATCGCGCCCAAACACGGCCCCGATACCGTTGTAGCGTCCACCGTTGGCCAATGCCTGGCCGTGGCCCGGTGTGTAGGCGGCGAATACCAGACCTGTTTCATAGTCGTAGCCGCGTACTTCACTCAAATCGAAGAACAGTGTCACCTCTGGATAGCGCTCATTCAGAGCCTCAGCTACCTGCCTCAAATCGGAAACTGCCGCCAGCAAATTTTGCGGGGCTCCAGAAAAGAGTTCGCGGGCCTTATCCAGGCACTCCCGTCCCCCAACCAGCCCCGGGAGCGCCTTCAGCCACTCGGCAGCCTTCTGGTCGCCAACATTCTCCTCAACCCACTCGCACAGATCAGCAGTCGCCTTGCTCTGTAACATTGCCAACAGGGCGCTGCGCTGCTCGTCATTGAGGCCCGCCGCTTCAACCAGACTCTGGTAAATCGCGACGTGGCCCAGGTCCAGGTGCACTTGGCTGACACCCGCTACCTGAAGGCTTTGCAGCATCAGCGAGATCACCTCGAGGTCTGCACCGAGGTTGTCCACACCAAACAGTTCGGCACCAACCTGTATCGGCGCTCGCGAACCCATCGGGGTTCGCGGCTTGGTGTACACCACCTGACCGGCATAGCAGAGGCGGTTAGCGCCTCTGCGGGGAAAGCTGTGGGCATCGATCCGGGCAGTCTGCGGAGTCATATCCGCGCGTATACCCAAAGTGCGACCAGATATCTGGTCGGTGACCTTAAAGGTGCTCAGATCTACATCATGGCCCATCCCAATCAGGAGGGACTCGGTGAATTCCAACATCGGCGGTATCACCAACTCGTACCCCCAACAGTGGTAGAGGTCCAGTAGTTGGCGGCGCAGAGTCTCCAATTGCACGGCATCCGCAGGCAGAATTTCTGCAATGCCATCCGGTAACATCCAGCGATCGGCTTGAGTCATGATGAAATGAATTCGTCAGCGAAGAAATTGCGGTGCCACAGCGCTTGCCACAAACCAGCCGCAGCACTTCCCACAAAAAAACCGGGCTGGGCCCGGTTTGCGTGATTTTAGCATCAAGTGCTAACAGGAAGGTAGGGTTATCGAATCTAACCCGGCGCCTATAGCACCAGTTGCCCAGTGCTACACAGCATTTTCAGCCCTACTCTCCTTTCGGGTCTTTCAGGTAGCGGAAGAATTCGCTATCTGGATCGACCAGCAGCATATCTGACTTGCTCCGGAAGGACTCCTTGTAAGCCTGCAGACTGCGGGTAAAGCGGTAAAACTCCGGATTCTTGCTGTAGGCGGCAGCGTAAATGGCTGCAGCCTCTGCATCACCCGCACCGCGTAACTCTTCCGCCTGGCGGTAGGCCTCAGACTCAATCACCACTCTTTGGCGATTGGCATTAGCCTTGATACGCTCACTGGCCTCCTGACCCTTGGCGCGATGATCCCGCGCCTCCAGCTCACGACCAGCGCGCATACGCTGGAACACAGACTCGGAGACTTCCGGTGGCAGGTCAATCCGCTTGACGCGCACATCAATCACATGCACTCCCAGGTCATCCTGAGCCACCTTATTCAGGTTCTTGGTGATCTCCGCCATCAACTCATCGCGCTCGCCACTGACTACCTCATGCAGATCGCGCACACCAAACTCGTTCCGGAGCTGATCATTGATCCGCTCCGACAGCAGGCGCACCGCATTGCGATCGTCACCACGAGTGGCGATATAAAACTTATCCACATCAGAGATTCGATATTTGGCATACGAATCAACCATCATGAATTTGTTTTCACTGTTGAGCATACGAACGGGACTGGAATCCACCGTCTGAATACGCGCATCAAACTTGCGCAACCTTTCCGCAAAAGGGATTTTGAAGTAGAGACCCGGCTCTGTGTAGGTGCGCACCAGCTCACCAAAACGCAGTAGCACGGCTTTTTCAGTCTCTTTCACTACAAAGGCGCTGGAAGAAAGTACCAATACTCCAACCAGGATGACAACAATGATACCCAGTGTTTTGTTATTCATATCATCCCCTCCTAGCGAATAGTCTGACTGCGACGGGTGCTGGCGTCATCCCGACGAAGGCGCTCAATAACACGCTGATAGACTTCCTCAATCATTACAGGCGAGGTGTCCTGGCTTTGGGCTGCTCGCGCTGCTCCAGCGCCGCCTTGCGCCAACTTATCTAGCGGCAGGTACATCATGTTATTGCCACCCTCGACATCCACCATCACCTTGGAGGTGTTGGCCATCACATCCTGTACCGCATCCAGGTAGAGACGCTCGCGGGTAACTTCCGGGGCACGCTCATATTCAGCCAGCAGTTTCTCAAAGCGCACAGCTTCACCTCGGGCACTCTCGATGACGCGGGCTTTGTATGCCTCGGCCTCTTCAATAATGCGCTGAGCCTGACCACGGGCAACCGGGATTATCTGGTTAGCATCAGCCTGAGCTTCATTTTGCAGACGCACCTCGTCCTCACGGGCTTTGGTCACATCGTCAAACGCATCCTGCACTTCGCGCGGTGCCTTAGCATCAGTGAGGTTAACCACATCAATGCGTATACCGGTCTGGTACAGGTCCAGGTATTCTTGTAATCGTTCCTGCGTATCGGCAGATACTTGGGTCCGGTTCTGGGAAATCACACCGTTTAAAGTGAGAGAGCCCACCACGTGACGAAGGGCGCTGTCGGTGGCTTCCTGCAAGCTCTTCACCGGATCGCGAACACGCAGCACAAAAGACTCAGCATCCCCAACCTGCCACTGCACAGTGAGTACCACTTCTACGATATTGGCGTCCTCAGTCAGCATCTGACCGGTAGTGCGCTCGGTACGCACCTCAGTCATATTGACCTTGGTGACGTTATCGATAAGCGGCGGATTCCAGTGCAGGCCGGCAGATTCCGTGGAGTGGTATTTGCCCAGGCGCAAAACAACCGCCTGTTCGTTGGCGTTGACCTGGTAAATCCCCAGGCCGCCATAAATCAATACGGCGAGACCAATAACCAGTACCCAGGGAAATTTGACAGAGTCGCCACTTGGGCTGCCGCTGCCACCACCACCAAACAGGCCACCTAGTTTCTGCTGAATTTTTCGCAGTAGTTCATCGAGATCGGGCGGGCCTCCGTTATTGCGGTTACCGCCACCACCCCAGGGGTCTTTATTGTTACCACCCGGCTCATTCCAGGCCATTTAACTTACTCCAACTATGATCACTTAATCTTTTACTTCGGCGGATTCTAGCATCCATTGCCGACAAAATATTGCCGACAGGCCCTAGCCTGAGGCAAGTGGGCAGTCTGCGGAGACCAACCCCGAACAAATTCGACTAAAGGTCGCAATATGACCTGAATTTTAAAATCAATGTTTATACGACAACTACTCGGCAATGGGTTCTTCCAAAACCCATTCCGGCGCGTCATTGCCAGCAATATGTGGCGCCAGCAGACGCTGGAAATCACTACGCGGCAATAATATTTGCAATTCGCAGTCACCATTGTCGCGGTAGACTTCCGACTGCACCGCATTAATTTCAAATAGCTGCGCTCGCAGCCTGGACTGATGAGGCTTCACTACCAGTTGCCCGCGCACCATTTGCTCGCCCAGGCGCTCGGCAATAGCCTCAATCAAAAGTTCACAACCCACACCTGTTACCGCAGAGAGCCAAACTGCCCGGGGTACACCCTGATCATCCCGGTCTATACGCGGTTCAAAATCTGCCAGCAGATCAATTTTGTTATAAACCACCAGTTGCGGCAGTTCCGAAGCATCAATTTCCTCCAGAACCGTTTGCACCTCTTCCATCAGGTGTAATCGGTCATCTGCCGCAGCGTCCACCACATGTAGAAGCAACGTCGCACTGGCGGCCTCTTCCAGGGTTGCCCGGAATGCCTCTACCAGTTTATGCGGCAAGTGAGAGACAAATCCCACCGTATCAGCCAATACCATGGCGCCAACATTGGGTAATTCAACCCTGCGCATGGTCGGGTCGAGGGTGGCAAACAATTGGTCCCTGACATAGACATCTGCATCGGTCAGGCGATTAAACAGGGTCGACTTGCCCGCGTTGGTGTAGCCAACCAGAGATACTGTGGCCATTTCTGCCCGGGAGCGCGCGCGGCGCCCCTGCTCCCGCTGGCGGCGTACCTTTTCCAGCCGCTTCTCGATGGAGTCTATGCGCGCGCGCAGCAGTCGCCGGTCTGTCTCCAACTGGGTTTCACCGGGCCCACGTAGGCCGATACCACCCTTTTGCCTCTCCAGATGGGTCCAGCCTCGCACCAGCCGCGTTGCCATATGGCGTAGCTGGGCCAATTCCACCTGAAGCTTACCCTCGTGAGTTCGCGCACGCTGGGCAAAAATATCCAGAATAAGCCCTGTGCGATCCAGCACCCGGCACTTTAATTCGCGCTCAATATTGCGCTCCTGACTCGGAGACAGGATGTGATCAAAGATAACCAGGGCGGCTTCCTGATCTTTCACCACCTGGCGAATCTCCTCCAATTTACCTCGGCCAACAAAGGTCTTCGGGTCTGGAGTGGCGCGCTGGCCGAAAATAAAACTGACAGGATCTGCTCCGGCAGATAGGGCCAACTCCTCAAATTCACGAGGGTCGTCGGGACTGTCGATGGCGGAGAGTTCTAGGTGTACCAGTACTGCGAGCTCACCGGATTCCGGTCGATCGAAAAACAATGGGAATTCTCTATTGCGAAAAGGGCGCGATAAGCCCTGACTGAGGTGACAACCGGCAAGCCCTGCAAGGGGCTCACCGAGCTGCTGGCGCCCCGGCAAAACGGGGTGCAGGTGAAATTGATACGGATCTTTTAGCTAAAGGATTCGCGCTCACCGCCTTCACCATTACCCTCGCCGCCGTGCTGGGCTGCGGGATTCAATAGCGGTACGCGCACTGCACGCGACGGAACAACCGTAGAAATGGCGTGCTTATACACCATTTGGCTCACAGTATTTTTGAGTAACACCACGAACTGGTCGAAGGATTCAATTTGCCCTTGGAGCTTGATGCCGTTTACCAGATAGATAGAAACCGGAATACGCTCTTTGCGCAATACGTTGAGGTAAGGGTCTTGTAAGCTGTGCCCTTTTGACATCTTTTTTCTCCTTGTCAAAAAGCTGAATGCGGTATGCAGGCCGCAATCGCACCCGCGAAGAGCGCGGATCAAAAAACGACTGAGGTTGAATACGCGTATAAGTAGTGTAGTAGCGAGCCGGAAAAGGCCGGACTCTGTGAAAACTGACTGAACGGGCTTGTCGTTTAATAGCCCAACCACGTTATGGATGCTTAAGCGAGAAATTTCAAGGCTTCAGCCAATATTTCGTCATTCTCACGCACCCCACCTTGCTCATCCTGAGTGTACAAAGTTAGCAGGTCTGGCCAGCGCCGCAGCCAGGTTAACTGGCGCTTGGCAAGCTGCCTCGTCGCCGCAATTCCAGCGGCCACCATATCATCGTAATCGGTTTGGCCTTGCAAGTGTTGCCAAACTTGTCGATATCCCACCGCGCGAATTGCCGGTAAGTCCTCGTGCAGGTCTCCTCGGTCCAGCAGACCCTGGACTTCATCAATAAAGCCCGCTGTGAGCATCTTGCGAAAACGCAGTTCAATTCGCTGGTGAAGCAGGGAGCGATCGCGGGGCATAATGGCCATCTGGCACACCTGGTACTGCTCCTGTATTCCCCCAGCTTCCTGCTCGCGACGCAACTGCGAAAGCGGAACACCGGTGAGGCGGTAAACTTCCAGCCCCCTTTCGATACGCACCGAATGGTTGGGATGTAGCTCTGCCGCCAACTGCGGGTCCACCTGGGCCAGCTCCGCATGCAATGCAGGCCACCCTTCACGCTCTGCGCGAGCTTCAATTTCTGTTCTCACCGCTGCGTCCGCTTCAGGCAATTTTGCCATGCCTTCCAACAGAGCACGGAAATACAACATAGTTCCGCCAACCAGTAATGGCACTTTACCAGCAGCGGTAATTTCTGCCATAGCTTCCAGAGCATCTTTACGGAAACGACCTGCCGAATAAGACTCAGACGGGTCACAGACATCGATCAAACGGTGAGGGTATGCAGCTAGCTCTTCTACTGAGGGCTTGGCCGAACCGATATCAAGGCCTCGATATACGAGAGCAGAATCAACACTAATTAATTCCACGGGCAAACGATCGGCGAGCGCCATGGCCAGATCCGTTTTGCCGGAGGCCGTTGGACCCATCAAGAAAATTACACGGGGCTTATCACCCGGCAAGCTGTTATTCAAACTACCACCCACTTCTGCCGCGTACCTATTGGCCGCGCATAAACCACTTATCCATATCTGCCAGTTTAACCTGGGTCCAGGTCGGGCGACCGTGGTTGCACTGGCCACTGCGCTCCGTGCGTTCCATGTCCCGCAGCAGAGCATTCATTTCCGGGATTGTCAGACGTCGGTTTGCGCGAACAGAACCGTGACAAGCCATTGTCCCCAGCACTTCGTTGATGCGCTCACCAATACGGGCGCTGTCGCCTTCGCCGAGCAGGTCCGAGAGTACATCGCGCACAAGCTGTTCCACTTCCGCGCCGTGCAGCATTGTGGGTACCTGGCGCACCAGTAAGGTCTCCGGACCGGCCCGCTGCAATACGAAACCAAGCGCGGTAAACACCTCGCTGCGCTCCTCGAAGCAGTCCGCTTCCCGCTGGCTGACAGCCAGACTCACTGGAACCAGGAGGGGCTGAGCCTGAATTCCACCGGCCGCATAAGCCACTTTCATCTGCTCATAGACAATGCGCTCATGGGCAGCGTGCATATCGACAACAACCATCCCATGCTCGTTTTGCGCGAGAATATAGATTCCATGCAACTGCGCCAGAGCAAAGCCCAGCGGCGGCACTTCGGATTCGCTTTCAATGCCCGCACCGGCCCCTATGGTCGTCCCGGAAGATGCTTGGGGCACGGGCACTGGCCGGCTGGTAGGAGCATCCTGCGGCTGTTGTGTCGCCGGGGATGAGTCCTGATACGGTTGGTGCAGAGCGCCGTAAGCATTCATCTGCTCGCGCAAATTTGAGGGCGAGGGACGATTGCTGAGTGGCATTTTATGCTGCCCGGCAAATTCACCGGCCTGCAAACCCGTGACCTGTTCCTGGCGCTCCTGCTCTGGCTCGCTTTCTGTTTCCTCTTTCTGCCCCGGACGCACATCCGCCAGGGCCCGGTGCAAACTGCCAAACAGGAAGTCATGCACCAGGCGACTATCGCGAAAACGCACTTCGTGTTTGGTCGGGTGCACATTCACATCGACGGAAGCCGGGTCCAGCTCCAGATAAAGTACAAATGCCGGATGGCGACCATGGTACAAAACATCGGCGAACGCCCGGCGCACCGCGTGGCTGACCACCTTGTCGCGAATAGCCCGGCCATTGACATAAAAGAATTGTAAGTCGGCCTGGGAGCGCGAGAATGCGGGTTCCGCAACCCACCCCCACAGGCGCAGGCCGCTGCGCTCCACGTCGATATGCAGCGCATTCTGCATAAACGCCGGCCCACACACCTGGGCGACACGGCGCTCCATTTCCACCCGCCCGGTGCCCGCACGCAGATTATGCACACCCTTGCCGTTGTGGCGCAGGCTGATAGAGACATCAAATCGGGACAGCGCCAAGCGCTTAATCGTCTCGTCAATGCGATTGAATTCTGTTTTTTCTGTGCGCAGGAATTTCCGCCGAGCGGGCGTATTGAAGAACAGATCGCGCACATCCACAGTGGTGCCACGGGGGTGAGCCGAGGGCGCGAGCTGCGCCTGCATGTCGCGGCCCTCCGCACTTACCTGCCAACCCTTGCCACTTTCATCGCGGCTGCTGGTCAATGCCAGGCGCGCCACCGAGGAAATACTGGCGAGGGCCTCACCGCGAAAGCCCAGGGTGGCCACCGCCTCCAGATCTTCCAATGCATGAATCTTGGAAGTCGCGTGGCGGGCCAGGGCCATTGGCAGGTCTTCCCGCTCTATGCCCTTGCCGTTATCGCGCACTTTCATGCGCTTGCTACCACCGCCGTCCACATCGACCTCTAGCCGTGTAGCGCCCGCATCCAGGCTGTTTTCCAGCAACTCCTTGATTACTGATGCTGGGCGCTCAACTACCTCACCAGCTGCAATCTGGTTGGCGAGGCGGGGAGAGAGTTGCTGGATTTTATCGTGCATGAATCTGGCCTGTTAATGCTGCAAGGACCGCTCGACACTGAGGTCTCAGCCGGAAGGAATACTCAGGGTCTGCCCCACTCGAATCACGGAGTTCTTGATGCCATTCGCTCTCATCAGGGCGGCGACGGAGATATTATATCGCGCCGCGATACCCGAAAGGGTCTCCCCGCGAGCGATAACGTGGTTGCGAGACTTATCGCTCTGGTTGGCGGCGAGCCAGGTATCCGCCGGGGGGCGGCTCTTAAAGTGCGCCACTATACCGTCACTGAGCTTTTGCGCCAGCTTGCGCTGGAAACTGGGATCGCGCAGGCGTTTCGCTTCCTGGGGATTGGTAATAAAACCCGTCTCCACCAAAATTGAAGGCACATCCGGCGAACGCAGCACCGAGAAATTGGCCTGCTCCACCTGTTTTTTGTGCAGGTGAGTGACGGTGCCAATCTGTGACAGCACACTGGCGCCGATATCCAGGCTGGCATTCATGGTGGCAGTCATGGAGAGGTCGAGCAATACGCCGGCAAGGGTGTCATCCTTATCGCCTAGGCTCAAACTGCCGGCACCACCGATAAGATCGGACTCGTTTTCCCTCGCGGCCAAAAAGCGGGCGGTTTCACTGGTTGCGCCCCGGGAGGAGACCGCATAAACCCCGGCGCCACGGGCATCTTTACGGGTAAAGGCATCGGCGTGGATCGACACAAAAAGGTCCGCACGCATATTGCGCCCAATTTTTACCCGTTCCCGCAAAGGAATATAGTAATCCCCTGTACGCACCAGTTTGGCGGTAAAGCCCTTCTCACCGTTTATCTTTTTGTGCAGCTGTTTGGCAATCGCCAGCACCACATCCTTTTCCCGCAAGCGACCGGGACCGGAAGCCCCGGGGTCTTCCCCGCCGTGCCCTGCATCAATAGCGACAATGATATTGCGTTCACTACTGACCTGCTCCAGCGTCTTCTCGCTGCCTTTAACCTCGTCATAAAGGTCGATCACCAATCGATCCGGCAGGTTTTCATGGCGCCGCAAAGCAAAGCTGCGCGGATTGGCCTGCTGCTTTAGGTCCAATACAACCCGTAGATCTTTTTTATTCTGACGGGCATGGCGCACCCGGGCGATCGGCGTCTTGTCCAGATCCAACTTGTCCAGCTCAGCCTTCAACCCGGTATCAGAGAGGTCGACAACCACCCGGTGGGGGTCCTTGAGGGTAAATAACTTGTGCTCTGCCGGGTCGCTTAAATCAAAAACCAGACGCGTATGGTCGGGTGCTCTCCAGACGCGCACACCTTCCACTTGCGTCGCAGAAGCCGGCAGGAAAACTGCCAACCACAGCGCGACAACTAACAGAGACCGCCACATAAAACTCATTACTTCCCAGCCCCTTTGCTTATTGGTATCAGTATTTCCCTGTGTTCAGGCGTTTTCAGGATGCTCGCAGCAGCTTTTGCAGCAGGTCTATTACGCGCTCACCCTCGGGCGAGTGCGCAATTAACCTGAGCTGGCGACCACTTTCCGGTACTTCCAACTCAACTTCCAAGTCTGGATCGGGCAATATGCCCTCGCCCCGCTCGGGCCACTCTACAAGACTCAAACTCTGCGCAGAGAAATAATCCCGCACCCCCATAAACTCCAACTCTTCCGGGTCACCCAGACGATAGAGGTCGAAGTGGTAAACCCGGTGAGCCTCGAGTTCGTAGGGTTCCACCAGGGTGTAAGTGGGGCTCTTTACCGCACCCTCGTGCCCAAAGGCCCTCAGTACCCCCCGACAGAAAGTTGTCTTTCCCGCACCCAGCTGGCCATTTAAATACAGCGTCAGGCCCTGTTGCAGGCCCGCCGCGAGACAGGCCTGCCCAAGCAAGTTGCCGCCGGATACGGTGGCTGCTTCATCAGCCAAATGTAATTTCAATTCACTCGCCATCAATCTACCAAACGTCTAATCCAGGGCAATAAGTCCGTAGCGAGTAATCCCCGCATACCCTCTTCGGCAGCGCGATTACCCGCCTCTCCGTGTAACCACACCGCCAGTCGGGCAGCCTCCACCAGCGGCAAGTGCTGGCCAATCAATGCTGCAACAATACCGGTGAGGAGGTCTCCCATACCACCGGAAGCCATGCCCGGGTTACCGCTGTTAATCAGGTCAACACCACCATCATGTGCAATCAGGGTGCCGGCGCCTTTTAATATCACCACGCCACTGAATTTTTGCTGAACTGCAATAGCAGCTGCGCGCGGATCGGCGAGCACCTCGGCGGTATCACAACCCAGAAGGCGGGCGGCCTCCCCCACATGTGGGGTCAACACCCAGTCATCCCGCCGAATCCCGGCCAGAACCCGGCCCTCGGCGAGAATATTCAATGCATCGGCATCTACGACCAAGGGCGCCTCAGCTCGGCCGGCTCGCGCCAGCAGCTGCTCACTCCAGGGGGAGCGTCCCAAACCGGGGCCCACTGCAATCACGCTGGGGCCTTCGAGCAGCGGTTCCAGCTCCTGCCCGGAAATCACCGGATGAGCCATCACTTCTGGACTGCGAGTTAACGCTGCGGACAAATGCTCAGGGCGGGTCGCCAGGGAAATCAGCCCGGCTCCACAGCGCGCTGAGGATTGCGCAGCCATCAATGCGGCACCGCCAAATCCGGTATCACCGCCGACAACCAAAATATGGCCAAATTGGTTTTTAAAGCTATCGGCGGCACGCGCTGGCAGGCGACGGATGGCATCAGCCTCGTATCGCATAACCAAAGGCTCAACTGCTCGGTAGGCAGCCTCAGGTGCCCCCAAACCTTCGAAAATTACCTCTCCGCAGAGCGCCGGGCCGCGACCGCAGTAGAGCCCCATTTTGCGGCCGATAAAAGTCACCGTCATATCGGCACTGACCGCCTCGCCGGCACTGCCGGTATCGGCACTCAGACCGGAGGGGATATCCACAGCCAACACCGGGCCGGGGCTTTTGCGGATTCGCTCAACCGCATGGGCCACGCCGGAGCGCAGCTCACCGCTAAAGCCTGTTCCCAGCAATGCATCCACAATCAGTGTACTGGCATCCGCCGTATCCAGCTCTGCGAGGGAGTTCACCACATGGACACCTTCCCGGCAGGCGTACTCATAGGCCTCCCGGGCATCGCCACTCAGGTGCTGAGGATCGGTACACGCATAAACGGTGACCGGGGTTTTCTTTTGCGCGGCGAGGGCGGCAATCACATAGCCATCCCCACCGTTGTTCCCACCACCGCAGAAAACCTGGAGGCGGCCGATCTCCGGCCAGCGCCTGCGTAGATGTGAAAAAGCCGCGCGACCAGCGCTCTTCATCAGTTGAATGGAGGGGATTTCCAGTGCAGCAATCGTCTGTCGATCCAGCTCACGTACCGACTCGGCACTGTATAGAGGTTGAGGCGTGTCCATGCAGCTCCCGCGATGTGGTCAAGAATTCATCTGTGGCAAAATAGGCAATTACATCGCCATCGTTTGCGCCAATCGCAAAGTATACCGCCCCGGCCAGGCATTGTGCTTGCAGGGAATATCGAGCCGCTTTATCTATGACCGAATCACTGCTCGCCGACTTAGCCCAACAGATCAAAATTTGGGGCAGAGAACTGGGCTTCCAACAAGTGGGTATTACCGATTGCCAGTTGGAGGAGGAAGGGGAACGCCTGCGCGCCTGGATTGATGCGGGCTATCACGCTGATATGGACTGGATGGGCGCTCACGGTGAGAAACGCTGGCGCCCCGAGTTATTGGAGCCGGGAACACTGCGGGTAATCAGCGTGCGTCTGGACTACCTGCCGCCGGACACCCAGCCGATTAAAGTGTTGAAGGATGCGAGTAAAGCCTATGTATCCCGCTATGCGAATGGCCGCGATTACCACAAGTTGATCCGCAAACGCCTGGCCAATCTATCAAAGCAAATTGATACCTATTGCGCCGAGCGGGGCATTGAATCGAAAGGTCGGGCTTTTACTGACAGCGCCCCGGTGATGGAGAAGGCCCTGGCAGCTAAGGCCGGCCTGGGCTGGATTGGTAAAAATACGCTGGTACTCAACTCGACCGCCGGCTCTTACTTTTTCCTCGGCGAAATCTACACCAACTTGCCACTCCCCATAGATATCAGCGAGGAGCATGATCAGTGTGGCGACTGTGTCGCCTGCCTCAGGGTTTGCCCCACCGATGCCTTTATCGATGACCGCACCCTGGATGCGCGGCGCTGCATCTCCTACCTCACTATTGAAAACAAAGGCCCAATCCCTGAGGAATTTCGCGAGCCCATCGGCAACCGAATATACGGCTGTGACGACTGCCAGATAGTGTGCCCCTGGAATAAATTCGCCAAGCCCACCAAGGAAAAAGATTTTCATCCCCGACACGGACTGGACAATGGTGAGCTACTGAAGTTGTTTACCTGGAGCGAAGAGGAGTTCCTGCGCAAGACTGAGGGTTCGGCCATTCGCCGAATCGGCCACGAGCGCTGGCTGCGCAACCTGGCTGTTGCCTTAGGCAATGGGGAGGCCACGCCCGAAGTCATCAATACCCTGGAGAGTGCGCGCGCCGGCGCCACGCCCCTGGTTCTGGAGCATATCGATTGGGCGCTGGAGCGGTTGCGCAGCGGGCGCAGGCGCAAGCGTAAAATCAAACGCAAGCCCGCTGGCTAATCGGGAGTGGGGGTCAGAGGCGGAAAAAAGTCTCGCGGTAGTGGCGCAATTCCTCAATAGAATCGCGGATATCGTCGAGCGCCAAATGGCTGCTGTGTTTTTTAACTCCATCCAAAACCTCCGGGCGCCAGCGACGAGCCAATTCCTTCACCGAGCTGACATCCAAGTTGCGATAGTGGAAATAGGACTCCAACTCCGGCATATATTTCACCAGGAACCGGCGATCCTGGCCGATAGAGTTGCCACACATGGGAGATGCTCCCTCAGGGACCCACTGTCGCAAGAACTCCAGGGTCTCCCTCTCCGCGTCCCTTTCGGAAATACTGGATTCTTTGACCCGAGCTACCAGCCCGGAACCACCGTGCTGTTCGGTATTCCATTCATCCATTGCATCTAGCAAGGCATCGCTCTGGTGAATGACCATTGAGGGACCTTCGGCGAGAATCTCCAGGCGTGAATCCGTCACGACTGTGGCAATTTCAATAATGCGCTCTTTGTCCGGATTCAGGCCTGTCATCTCCAGGTCAATCCAGATCAGGTTGTTCTGATCCACAACGGCTCTCCTCAAACTTTCCGCGCAAGTTACCGCAACTACCCTGCAATAGCTATAATCCGCCGCTAGTCTCCAGGTGCTAGTGCATGAGTAAACGCAAATTAAATCGCCGCCAACAGTGGCGTATCAACAAAATCCAGCAGGAACGCGAAGCCCGCGCCCGCAAGCGCGAGCAATCTGCCGAAGAGGCCCTGGAAGAGGGGCAACTGGGGCAGGAACAGATTGGCCTGGTTATCGCCAACTATGGCACACAGGTTTTAGTGGAGAGCGAGAGTGATCCGAGCCTGCGCCAGCGCTGCCATTTGCGCGCCAATATCGAAACCCTGGTGACCGGCGATCGCGTTGCCTGGCACCCTGCCAGTGAAGATAGCGACGGGGGCATTGGTGTTATCGGGGCGCGCCTGCCGCGCAATTCCGAGCTGCAAAGACCCGATCGCTACGGCGACCTCAAAACTGTCGCAGCCAATATCGATCGCATATTGATCGTTATCGCCCCTTACCCCGAACCTTTTGCCAATGCCATAGACCGCTACCTGGTAGCCGCAGAGACCACCGGCATAGCACCCATGCTGCTGCTCAACAAAACCGACCTGATCGATGAACGCAATCGCGATTCATTGGAGGAGCTACTCGCCCCCTACCCGGGGCTCGGCTATCCGGTTTTACGGTTATCCACCAAAACTGGCGAGGGCCTGCCGGAGCTGCTGGAAACCCTTGCGCAAGGATGTAGCGTTTTTGTAGGACAGTCCGGGGTGGGCAAGTCATCCCTGGTCAACGCACTGCTTCCCAGTGCCGGCGCCCGCACCGGTGCTCTGTCAGAGGCCACACAGAAGGGGACTCACACCACTACAGCGGCGGAACTGTTTCACCTGCCCAGTGGGGGTGATCTGATAGACTCCCCCGGGATTCGCGAGTTTGGACTCTGGCATATGGAGGAGGCCGCCCTACTGGAAGGGTTTGTGGAATTCCGACCATTTATCGGGCACTGCCGCTTTCGCGACTGCCGCCACCAGGGCGAACCCGGTTGCGCTATCCAGGAGGCTCTGACCGATGGAAAAATTAGCGAGCGCCGCATGAATAGTTTTCTGCATTTGCGCAACAGCCTGGAATCGGAGAACAAGTTTTGAAACTGATCATCGAAGCGGAAGAACTCGCGACTCAGCTTGAGCGCAAAGAACTGCTGATTGTAGACCTCAGCTCACCCCACAATTACCTCAACGGTCATATTCCAGGGGCTATTCATCTGCCGTTCCAGGCGCTGATGGCTGGCACCGCGCCCGCACCAGGCAAACTTCCCGGTATCGAACAGCTGACCCAGATTTTTCAAGCTATCGGCTTAAAGCCGGAACAACATGTGGTCGCCTGTGACGACGAAGGTGGCGGTTGGGCTGGGCGCTTTTTGTGGACCTTGGAAATGATAGGCCACCGCAATTACAGCTACTTGAATGGTGGCATGTTGGCCTGGCGAGGCGCCGGCCTTCCTCTCACTACCGAGGCACCGGATATTGAGCCGAGTGATATTCAAATCACCGTCAACAGCACAGCTGCGATGGACGCCCAGCAAATCCAGGATCAACTGGGCAATGATGAATTCCTAGTTTGGGATGCTCGCTCCCCCCAGGAATATCGCGGTGAGCGGGTCCTGGCCATGAAGGGCGGTCATATCCCGGGAGCAATCAATTGCGAGTGGACCCAATTGATGGACCCGCAAAAAGATCTGCGCATTAGATCGGATGCCCGCGAATTCCTCGCTGCACAGGGAATTGATAGCTCACACAAGATTGTCACCCACTGCCAGAGCCATCACCGCTCCGCTTTTACCTGGTTAGTGGGCAAGTCCCTGGGATTGGATATTCGCGCTTATCCAGGCTCCTGGAGTGAGTGGGGCAATTTGCCCAATACTCCGGTACAGCAGTAGATACATTGAGAAAAGACGTAGATTTATGAACCCTAAACTTTTTGCCGCCCTGCAATACCTAACGCCGCAACACGCACTCTCCCGCGCTGCCGGCTGGTTGGCGAATACAGAGCTCAAGTGGATCAAGGATCCTTTCACCCGCTGGTTTGTTGAGAAGTACGGCGTGGATATGCAGGAGGCCAAAGAGAGCGACTGCACTGCCTACCGCACCTTCAATGAATTCTTCACCCGCGAACTGGTGGACGGAGCCCGTCCCATTATCGAAGGGCAACACACCCTCGCCAGCCCTGCCGACGGCGCCATCAGCCAGCTGGGCCAGATCCATAACGGCCGTATTTTCCAGGCTAAAGGTCACGACTACAGCTTGGTTGAAGTGGTGGGCGGTGATCCCAAGGTAGCGGCGCAATTTAATGACGGACACTTCGCCACTGTGTATCTGTCACCGAAGGATTATCACCGGGTGCATATGCCCATGGCCGGCACCCTGCGCAGCATGACCTATGTGCCCGGGCAGCTTTTCTCTGTAAATACGGTAACGGCAGAAAACGTTCCGCGCCTGTTCGCGCGCAATGAGCGTCTGGTCTGTGTATTCGATACGGAAGCCGGACCCATGGCAATGATCCTGGTGGGTGCAATGATTGTCGCCGGTATCGAAACCGTATGGGCCGGACAAGTCGCTCCTATCCAGCGCAAAGTCATCAATACGGATTATCTGGATAAGGCACCCATCCACTTGGAGAAAGGTGAGGAGATGGGACGCTTTAAGCTGGGCTCTACCGTCATTATGCTATTTGGCGCAGACCAGGTGAGCTGGCTCGACCAGCTTGAAGCCGAGTCGCCCGTGCGCATGGGTGAGCATTTCGGTAATTTATTATCCGGCAAGGACTGATATTAGTAAGGGACAGCGGCAGTTTTCACTGCCGCCTCTGAAAAAGAGAGCATTTACTTTGTCAGGCGCGTCAGCAGCTGCCCCAGTCGGCCACCGCGGAATAAATAATTGTCGCGAATATTCGCCGCATCCACCTGGGGGTAAGCTCCGGGCTCTATATCCCTGAGGATACTGACCTTTTCCTCGACACTCATCTTGCCACGCTCGATAAGCTTCTGTTCTCGATCCTCAACTTCAGCCAAGTCACACAGGCGAGGCCTGCTGAGCGTTTGTTTTTGCCCATCGAGAACGATCATTACCTTTGGTCGCAAGCGCCGGTCGTAAGTCTGTTCCACCACCACGCCGACTTCTCCGGTGGACAACTCTACCTGGGTACCCGTGGGATAGAGGCCAATAGCCTGAATGAACTCCACTACCAACTGTTCCTGGTAAGCGATACCCCGCAGGTCATACAACTTGGCAACTGCCCGGGATGGCGCTACCGGCTCACTGGAACCTCTAGGGTTAGTGGCTTCATCATAGAAAGTCACTATTCCGCACATGCGCGCCAACACTGAAATCCTGTCACCGCGCAAGCCCTCAGGGTAACCACTACCATCGTGGCGCTCGCAGTGGGCACTAATGACTTCGATAACCTTCGGATCTATTTGTGGGTCTGCCGACAGCATCTTGACGCTGTGCTGCACAAACTTTCGATACTCCAATTCACTGCGCGGATCGCGCTGCTTCATCTGCAGCACTTCCCCGTCGATAGCCAGCTTGCCTACATCCTTCAGCAGAGTAGCCACCCCGAGCTTTAGTAAATCACTGCGTGAAAGACCGATATGGCGGCCGAATAGCACCGCCCAAATACTGGCACGTACCGAGTGACTATAAGTGTGCTCATCCTTATCTCGTACACGAGCCAGCCAGGCAAACGCATCGGGACTGCGCAGCACACTTTCTACTAAATCCTCAACGACTTGGTTGACCTGCTGTATCGGTATGGGCCTGTTGTTAGCAACAAGCCCCATCACTTCACTCATACCATAGAGGATCTGGCCGTGAAGCTTACGCGCGTTACTGGCTTCTCGCTGCGCCGGCTGCGGAGGGGGGTATTTTTTATGGGAAACAGTGACAGGCTTACAAGGGATAGTGACCGCTGTGCGGCCAGAAGAACGACCCCTTGCGGAAATGTCGCTGCCTCCGAGCAATCGACGCAGGGTAACACCGGCACTACCGACAGTTTTGTGGACATCGACATAAACAAACCGGCAGTATTTCTGTAGCTGGCGGATTTCTTCCAAATCGCGGATATAAAAACCCTGCAGCGCAAATGGGGTTCGTGTCCAAGGCCGGTCGAGCTTGGAGACGAACATGCCGCGCTGTAAATCACCGACAGAAATTTTTGCTTGTTCGATTGCCACTGGGGAAGGTGCCGACAACTGTAGTTAACGCTAAAACGCTGCCCTGAAAGACCCCGTGGCGTAAGATCCTCGGTCCTCTGGGCAAGCTCACCTTTATATCATGGAGAGATATTAAGGTTCACCCGCCCAAAGTGAGACTGTATTCACAGACTCAGAGATCAGTGGCTAGTTTAGGCGTGATATTGGGCTGACAGCTCTACCACAGCTTCAATCATGGCTCCGGCATGTTTGGGATCTACCTTCGGGGTAATTCCGTGACCTAAATTGAAAACGTGGCCACTACCTTGACCAAAAGACTTCAAAACAGCCGCCACTTCTGTGCGAATTCGTTCGGGACTCGCATAGAGAACAGCAGGGTCCAAGTTGCCTTGCAGAGCCACCTTGTCTCCCACTCGGGCGCGGGCGCTGCCAATGTCTGTAGTCCAATCCAAGCCCAGGGCGTCAGCGCCAGTATCAGCCATTGCTTCCAACCACTGACCGCCTCCCTTAGTGAACAGGATGGCCGGCACTCGACGACCGTCGACTTCTTTAATCAGCCCCTGGAGAATTCTCTGCATATATTTCAGGGAGAATTCACGGTAAGCACTGTGGCTGAGTGCCCCGCCCCAGGTATCAAAGATCTGTACGGCCTGGGCACCAGCGCGAATCTGGGCGTTCAGGTAATCGGTAACAGAGTCGGCCAGCACCGTGAGTAACTGGTGCATCAGCTCAGGGCGGTTGTAGAGCATTTCCTTACAGCGGGCAAAATCCTTGCTGGAGCCACCTTCAACCATATAAGTCGCCAACGTCCAGGGGCTGCCGGAGAAGCCGATAAGTGGCACGCGACCATTCAACTCGCGGCGAATGGTGGACACCGCATTCATCACATAGTCCAAATCCTTTTCGCTGTTCACCACTTCCAGAGCTTCGATATCGGCCGCCGTTCGCAGGGGCTTGTGGAACTTGGGGCCCTCTCCTTCAGAGAAATAGAGACCCAGGCCCATGGCATCGGGAATAGTCAGGATGTCGGAAAACAGAATAGCGGCATCCAGCGGGTAGCGCTCCAGGGGTTGCAGCGTTACCTCACAGGCCAGCTCAGTATTGCGGCACAGATCCATAAAGCTGCCGGCTTCGGCGCGGCTGGCTCGATATTCCGGCAGGTAGCGCCCCGCCTGTCGCATCATCCATACAGGCGTTCGATCCACTGGCTGGCGCAGAAGGGCGCGAAGAAAGCGGTCGTTTTTCAATTCGGACGGTTTGGTATCAGACATAGGCACACCGAGCGGGCTAAAAAAACGGGCATTGTACAGGGGCTTGGCCGCTATACACAGGGTGGCAAAGATATTGCGAGGTGCCTATTGGGACTGGCACAAATGTGCACGGAATAATTGGGCAGTGAGGGACCGTGCCCCCACTGCAAATCAGAAACGATTAAATATCCAGGTAATCGAGGATACCTTCACCGGCCTGGCGCCCTTCCCAGATAGCGGTCACTACCAGGTCGGAGCCGCGCACCATATCACCGCCGGCAAACACCTTCTCATTGGAGGTCTGGAATTTGTATTTTTGTTTTTCTGGAGCGACGACACCACCCCAGTCGGCAACTTCAATATTGTGCTGCGGAAACCACTCTGCCGGGCTGGGACGGAAGCCAAAGGCCACCAGAACAATATCCGCCGGGATAATTTCTTCAGAACCGGGCACCACCTGAGGGCGACGGCGGCCGTTTTCATCGGGCTCACCGAGCTCCGTAGTGACCACTTTAACCCCGGCCACCTTGCCATCTCCAACGATCTCAACCGGCTGGCGATTGAACAGGAACTGTACGCCCTCTTCCTTGGCATTGGCCACTTCCCGACGTGAGCCGGGCATATTTTCCTCATCGCGGCGGTAGGCACAGGTTACGCTCTTAGCGCCCAATCGAATCGAGCTGCGGTTACAGTCCATGGCGGTATCACCACCACCGAGAACCACCACGCGCTTGCCCTCAACCGAAACAAATTCGGAAGCATCGCGCTCCCAGCCCATATTGCGATTTACGTTGGCAATCAGGAATGGCAAAGCATCGTGAACACCGGGCAGATCTTCACCGGGGAAGCCGCCCCTCATGTAGTTGTAAGTGCCCATCCCCATAAAGACAGCATCGTAGTCATTGAGCAGCTGCTCAAAACTGATGTCCTTACCCACCTCAGTATTGAGGCAGAACTCAACGCCCATCTCAGTAAACACTTCCCGGCGCTGCTGCATTACCGACTTCTCCAGCTTGAACTCGGGAATACCAAAGGTAATCAGGCCACCAATTTCCGGGTGCTTGTCGAACACCACCGGCTGCACGCCATTGCGTACCAAAATATCAGCGCAGCCCAGCCCCGCCGGGCCGGCACCAATCACCGCTACTCGTTTACCCGTTTTCTCAACATGGCTTAAGTCCGGGCGCCAACCCAGGGCGAAGGCTGTATCAGTAATGTACTTTTCCGCATTGCCGATGGTGACCGCACCAAAGCCATCATTGAGGGTACAGGCGCCCTCACAGAGGCGGTCCTGGGGGCACACCCGGCCACAGACTTCCGGCAGAGTATTGGTTTCGTGGCAGAGTTCGGCTGCCTCAATAACATTGCCTTCGCTGATCAGCTTCAACCAGTTGGGAATGTAGTTGTGTACCGGGCACTTCCATTCGCAATAGGGGTTGCCACAATCCAGACAGCGGTGTGCCTGGCTGGCCACCTGTCGCTCACTGAAAGGCTCATAAATTTCAACAAACTCGCCGGTGCGGGTGATGATGTCCTTCTTCGGCGGATCGATGCGACTTACGTCGATAAACTGGAAGTCGTTGTTCAGTCTGTCTTTCATACTGTTTCTCCACCCCGCCTTTATTCGCCGCGCTTGCGCACGTCGGAAAGAAGATCTGCAAGGCTCGCCGCCTTTGGTTTAACCAGCCAGAAACGGCTCAAGTAATCATCGAAGTTATCCAACAACTCGGCGCCCCAGGCGCTCTGGGTCTCCGCCGCATACTCCTCGATAACTTCGCGCAGGTGACTCTGGTGTGGCTCGAGAATTTCGCTGCTGATTCGGCGCAGCTCGATCAACTCATGGTTGCAGCGATCAAAGAAATCCCGCTCCATATCCAGGACATAGGCAAAGCCACCGGTCATACCGGCGCCGAAGTTAAATCCGGTGCGCCCGAGAACCGCGACCATACCCCCGGTCATATATTCACAGCAGTGATCTCCCGCCCCTTCCACGACCGCAAAGGCACCGGAGTTGCGCACGGCGAAGCGCTCACCGGCACAGCCCGCCGCAAATAACTTGCCGCCCGTGGCACCGTAGAGACAGGTATTGCCGACAATACTCGTTTCCTGGGAGGCGAATGAGCTGCCTTGCGGCGGTCGTATAACCAGCTTGCCGCCAGCCATACCTTTGCCCACATAGTCGTTGGCATCGCCATCCAGATACATATCCAAACCACCGGCATTCCACACACCGAATGACTGGCCGGCGACCCCTTTGAGGCGCAGTTTCACCGGAGCTTCAACCATACCCTGGTTACCGTAGCGCTTGGCGATCTCACCAGACAGGCGCGCACCTAAGGATCGGTCACAGTTGGTCACGTCGTAGCTGAACTCGCCACCTTTAAAGCCTTCGATGGTAGGCAGGATATCCGCCACCATCCGCTCCGCCAGTTCGCCCTTATCCCACGGATCATTGGTCGCGGACTGACAGGTTTGCGGCTTGCTTTCCAACAGCTCATCCGTATGCAACAGAGGCGCGAGATCCAGCTTCTTCTGTTTGTCAGTTTCGCCATCCAGTACGCGCAGCAAATCCACACGCCCCACCAACTCTTCCAGGCTGCGTACCCCGAGCTTGGCCATCCACTCGCGGGTCTCCTCGGCGACAAAACGGAAGAAGTTCATCGCCATTTCTGCGGTGCCGATATAGTGCTCGTCACGCAGGTCCTTCTTCTGGGTGGCGATACCGGTGGCACAGTTATTCAAGTGACAGATCCGCAGATACTTACAGCCGATCGCCACCATGGGTGCCGTACCAAAGCCGAAGCTCTCAGCGCCGAGAATTGCCGCCTTGATCACATCGAGGCCGGTTTTCAGGCCGCCATCGGTTTGTACCCGAACCTTGCCGCGCAAATCATTGGCACGCAGGGTCTGGTGGGTTTCCGCCAATCCCAGCTCCCAGGGCGACCCGGCATAGCGAATCGAGGTGATTGGGCTGGCTGCTGTGCCGCCGTCGTAGCCGGAGATGGTGATCAAATCCGCATAGGCTTTGGCAACACCCGCAGCAATGGTGCCAACCCCGGGCCGCGATACCAGTTTTACCGAGACCAAGGCATCGGGATTGACCTGTTTGAGGTCGTAGATCAGCTGCGCCAAGTCTTCGATGGAATAGATATCGTGATGCGGCGGCGGGGAAATCAGGGTCACACCGGGCACCGAATAGCGCAGCCGCGCGATCAATTCGTTGACCTTGCCACCGGGCAGCTGACCGCCTTCACCGGGCTTGGCGCCCTGGGCTACCTTAATTTGCAATACCTCGGCATTTACCAGGTAGTGCGGTGTTACGCCAAAACGACCGGAGGCAATTTGCTTAATCTTGGAGACTTTATCAGTGCCAAAACGGGCTGGATCTTCACCGCCCTCGCCACTGTTTGAACGCCCACCCAGGCGATTCATCGCTTGGGCCAGGGATTCATGGGCTTCGGGGGACAGGGCCCCCAGTGACATGGCCGCCGTATCAAAGCGACGCAAAATCTGCTCTGCTGGCTCCACGTCTTCCAGAGCTACCGGTTCGATGTTCTCCTTGAAGTCCAGCATATCCCGCAATGTCGCCATCGGGCGCTGGTTAACCAGCTCCGCGTAGTCCCGCCACGCGGCATAGTCACCGGTGCTGGCAGCGCGCCGCAGGGTAGTCACCACATCCGGGTTAAAAGCGTGATACTCCTGGCCGTAAACAAACTTGTGCAAACCGCCGGGGGAAACCGGTTTGCGGGCTTTCCAGGCAATATCGGCACGGGCCGCCATATCGGCTTGCAGCTCGGGGAAGCCGGCACCTTCGATGCGAGTGGGTGCTCCGGGGAAACACAGATCCACCACATCCCTGGAAATGCCCACCAGCTCGAACAGCAGTGCGCCGCGATAAGAGGCAACGGTGGAAATGCCCATCTTGGACAGGATCTTTAACAGGCCCTTGATAATGCCGTTACGGTAATTTTTCTGCGCCTCAGCGGCATCCAGCAGCAATTCACCGGTATCGATCAGGTGATTGATAATGCTGTAGGAAAAATACGGGTGTACTGCGGTGGCACCGACGCCGACCAAACAGGCCAACTGATGTGCATCTCGGGCGCTGGCAGTATCCACCACAACATTGGAATCACAGCGCAAGCCCGCATGTACCAGGTGGTGGTGCACCGCGCCTGTCGCCAGCAGTGCATCGATGGGCAGGTGCCCCTCGCGAATATCGCGATCGGACAGCACTACAATCACAGCCCCCGCCCGCACTGAGGCCTCAACTTTGGCGCAGAGCTGTTCAATCGCCGACTTGAGGTCCTGTTCAGCGGGGTCGTAGTTCAGGTCGAAGATCTCCGCTTCGAAGCCCGGGCGATCAAGGGATAAGAGTGCCGTGTACTTCATATGGGAAAGTACTGGCGAAGACAGGATCACCCGATCCGCGTGCTCGGGGGTTTCCTCAAATACGGATTTCTCTCGACCCAGGCAGGTCTCCAGAGACATCACCACGGTTTCCCGCAGGGGGTCAATTGGCGGGTTCGTTACCTGGGCAAACTGCTGGCGGAAGTAGTCGTAGAGCGAGCGGTTGTAGCGGGACAAAACCGCCATCGGCGTATCATCGCCCATTGAACCGACCGCTTCCTGGCCCGCTTCAGCCATGGGCCGGACGACTTTATCGCGCTCTTCCAGGGAGGAGCTGAACAGCTTTTGGTAGACCTTGAATTGCTGGTGGGAGAAGTTGTTGTCCACCGGCGCGGTAACCAAAGTAGAGCGGATACGGCGTGCTTTATCCTTGAGCCAACGCTTATAGGGCTGTGCCCGCTTGAGCATATTATCGATGTCAGCGGTGTGGTAGAGCTTGCCCTCTTGGGTGTCTACCGACAGCATCTGCCCCGGTCCAAGGCGGCCCTTAGCCACAACATCTTCAGGGGCATAGTCGTACACGCCAACTTCAGATGCCACGGTGATCAGGTCATCCTTGGTAATCACCCAGCGCGAGGGGCGCAAGCCGTTGCGGTCCAGGGTACACACTGCGTAGCGGCCGTCGGTCATCACCAATCCAGCCGGCCCATCCCAGGGCTCCATATGCATGGAGATATATTCGTAAAAGGCGCGCAGGTCCGCATCCATTCCTTCAACATTTTGCCAGGCCGGCGGCACTAGCATGCGCACGGCCCGGTGCAGCTCCATGCCGCCCGCCAACAGCATCTCCAGCATGTTGTCCAGGCTGGAGGAGTCGGAACCCTCACGGTTAACCAGGGGCACCAGCTCATTCAGCTCTGGAATCAGGTCAGTGGCAAATTTACTGGTGCGAGCAACAGACCAGTTACGGTTGCCGGTAATAGTGTTGATCTCACCATTGTGCGCCAGCAAGCGGAATGGCTGAGCCAGGGGCCAGCGGGGCATGGTGTTGGTAGAGAAGCGCTGGTGGAAAACACAGATCGCGGTTTCCAGGCGCGGGTCGGCCAGTTCTGGGAAAAACTTGGGCAGATCAGCCGGAATCATCAGGCCTTTGTAGGAGAGGACACTGGTTGAAAGGCTGGCAATATAGACTTCGCTACTTAAGCGCAACTCGGCTTTGCGACGGGCCACATAGAGACGGGCATTGAATTTCGCCTCGCCGAGGGGCTCGTCTGCATTGTTGATCAGCAACTGCTCAAAGTGTGGCAGGCAATCCCGGGCAATAGGGCCCAGGCATTCCGGGTTGGTCGGTACGGTGCGCCAGCCGACGGTCTTTAGGCCCTGAGCTTGCAACTCAGTTTCGAGAATTTTGCGGGCTTTATCGGCTTCGGCTTGATCCAGTGGGAGCATGATTGATCCCACTGCGTAGGTTGCTGTCAGCTCAGCACCAAACAGGGTCTTGGCTTCTGCGCGAAGGAAAGCATCCGGCTTTTGCAGCAAAAGACCGCAACCATCACCGGTTTTACCATCGGCGGCAATACCACCCCGGTGGGTCATGCAAGTGAGGGATTCAATGGCCGTCTGCACTAACTTGTGACTTGCCACACCGTGCAAATGAGCGATCAGACCAAAACCGCAGTTGTCCTTAAACTCATCCAACTGATACAGACTGCTACCCATAGAATTCCTCGTCGCTATCGATTGGGGGACCACTGGCGCTTAAAAAAAAAGAAGTGCCTGTTATGGGCGAATGTCACTTTAAGCTTCGCGCTACGCTCTCCTGCGGTCCCTTGGAAAAAGATCCCGAGATAAAAAAAGCCCTCTGCTGGGGCTTTTTTTGTTGTTATTGGCGGTTTTTTGCCCCGCCTTTCCTTTCGGGGGGGCGCAATATTACTTGTCCAACACTACATTTTCAACTTTTAACAGTGTATTAGTCTGTCAAATCAAACAAAACCAAACTTATCTTCTAGCAACTAACCTTTCTGGTACTCAGTCCTATTATTTAGACAATAAGAGCAGGGTTATCACTCGGCACCACAGTTTTTCAGTGCATTTATAATCATTTTTCTGGGGGTATCATCGACAATAATTGCTTCTCCCAGTGCCTTTAGCAGCACCAAACGCAATTTTCCGTCCAGCACCTTCTTATCCACCTGCATTACTTGGAGGAATTCATCGGTTGTCATGCCCTGCGGTGCCTGCTGCGGCAAATCAGCCGCCTCTAGTATCGCTCGCAACCGTTCCACCAGCTCTGCATCGATATCTCCGCGCAACCTGGATAACTCCAGCGCCATAACCATTCCGGCGGCAACGGCCTCACCATGTAACCAACTGCCATACCCCTGCACTGCCTCAATAGCGTGGCCGAAGGTATGGCCAAGATTCAGTATCGCCCTACGACCACTCTCGCGCTCATCACTGGCAACAACATTCGCCTTGTCGGCGCAGCAGCGCTCAATAGCGTAAGCCAGTGCATCGGGCTCCCGAGTTAATAACTTTTGTAAATTCTCTTCGATCCAATCGAAGAATGGGCTGTCACAGATCAATCCGTATTTAATGACCTCGGCGAGGCCTGCGGAAAATTCACGTGCAGGCAATGTGGCAAGGGTTTCGGTATCCGCAAGGACAAGACGGGGCTGGTGGAAGGCGCCAATCATATTTTTACCAAGGGGATGGTTAACGCCGGTCTTTCCCCCAACAGAGGAGTCAACCAAAGACAGCAGGGTAGTCGGTACCTGAATAAAGTTAACCCCGCGCTGATAACAGGCTGCAGCAAAACCGCACATATCTCCAACGACACCACCGCCCAACGCGATTAGTGTCGTAGTGCGGTTGTGACGCTTTTCCAGCAGCACATCAAAAATTCGATTCACTGTGTCGAGTGATTTAAAAGCTTCACCATCGGGAAGCTCGACAACATCCACTTTATCGAGCCCTTTTAGCCCTTCCAATAATGTCGCCAAATAAAGAGGAGCAATAGTTTCATTGGTAACAATGCAAACTTGCCGGCCTTTAATGTAAGGGAGGATATATTGCGGGTCACCGAGCAAACCTGAACCAATAATTATCGGATAACTACGCTCGCCGAGTTCTACGTTAAGGCTTTGCATACTGCTCTCAATCCCCTAGTGCTTATCTCAACAGAAGTGAGACGCACTTTAGCACAGACGCTTGGGACTAATCGGACAGCAGGCTGCCTAAGTGTTCTGCGACCAGGAGGGATGCTTGCTTGGGGGAGAGGTCATTGGTGTCGCAAATAATATCTGCAACCTCACGATACAGAGGCTCGCGTTCCTGCAAAATTTCCGCAATACGCTGACGGGGGTTGGGTACACGAAGCAATGGGCGATTGGTATTCTTAGAAGTGCGCTCCAAGAGCTGATCGATATTGGCCTGCAAATAAATTACATGGCCATATTTTTGTAGCTGCCGCCGATTCTCCTCGAGCAAAACTATTCCGCCACCGGTACCGATAACCTGGCACTCACCCTGGCAGAGCTCTTCCAATATTTCACTCTCACGACGGCGAAATCCCGCTTCGCCTTCCACATCAAAAATCCAGGGAATATCCGCACCAGTGCGCTCTTCGAGCACTTTGTCGGTATCGGCAAAAGGCAGCTGCAATTGCGCTGCCAACAACCTGCCGATCGTAGACTTGCCGGCCCCCATGGGGCCGACCAGGAAAATAGAGCGGGTGATCACTTAGAGTAGAAAGCCTCATCTTCAAGAATACGCGGTGTGATAAACATCAGGATCTCACGTTTATCGTCCGTGCGTATAGTCTTTTTGAACAAGTTGCCTAGATAGGGAATATCGCCAAGTAATGGAACCTTAGTTACACCCTCAACGACGTTACTCTCAAACACCCCACCTAGCACGATCGTCTCGCCATTTCGAACCAATACCTTGGTTTCCAATGTATTAACATTGATCGAAGGCACTTGCCCACCACCTACAGTAACATACTCACCAACACTATTTTGTTCGAGGTTTAAGCTCATAATAATATTGTTGTCGGGAGTAATCTGAGGAATTACATTGAGTTCCAATACTGCCTCACGGAATGTAATAGCAGCAGCACCGGAAGAGGTTGTCTCTAAATAGGGGATCTCAATACCTGACTGAATAACAGCTTCCTGCTTATCACCCGTAACAACTTTTGGCTGTGAAACAACTTCAGCTACACCGACCTCTTCAAGAGCTGATAATTCCAGGCTCAAATAAAAGTCATCTTTTAAAATAGCGTAAGCAATACTCCCTGCGGGGTTAGCCACCCCAAGATCCACCAAGAGAGGATCAAAATCACCAGTCAGGCTACCAAGCGCAGTGCCATCATCTAGGGCTAAACTACCAGAACCTACGCCAGTGGCATTGTCAGAAAGCTCAGCGCTTCCTACATAATCCCACTGAACCCCTAATTCTTTTTGAAAATCACTGTTGGCAGTAACAATCCGAGCCTCGATCATCACCTGGCGAATAGGAACATCGATAACCTCTATCAGCTCTCGGAACTGAGCAATCTTGCTCTCCGTATCAGTGAGGATGATTGTGTTCGTTCGCTCATCAACAATGGCTCTACCTCGAGAGGAAAGGATACTCATCTGCTGATTGCTACTACCCTCACTACCCCCATTGCCCCCAGCTATACCGTCGGCCCCACCTTGACCTGAGAACAAGTTAAAAATCTCGCCAGCATCCGCGTATCGCACACTTATAAACTCTGTAAGCAAAGGGGCGAGGTCCTCTAGCTGTTTGCGAGTTTCAAGTTCTTGGCGCTCCCGCTCAGCTATTTCTGCCGCCGGTGCCACCATGATAACGCTGCCTTCCTGACGTTTATCTAGCCCCTTCGCTTTAAGGATTAGAGCCAACGCCTGATCCCATGGTACACCGTCAAGGCGCAGAGTTATTCTGCCCTGCACTGTATCACTAGCAACCAAATTAAGATCGGTAAAATCGGCGATAACCTGCAGGACGGAACGGACCTCAATATCTTGGAAGTTGAGGGACAACTTCTTCCCATTGAACTGAAATTCCTTCTCCTTCTCACGAATCTCTTGTGCAGATAAAGGCTTAATACTCAATACATACTCTGTATCAGCTTGATAGGCCAAGTAATCATATTCAGTATCATTGGGATCAACTGCAATTACCGTGTTGCGCCCATCATAGTCCACAGTAATATTATTTACTGGGGTGGCGAAATCAGTAACATCTAGTCGCTGACGCAATGACTCAGGTAAGTCCGCGCCTAAAAATGTTAGATAAATTTTACCGTTAGTCCGTTCAACATCGATATTAACCGCGGGATCAGTAAGGCTAACAATAACCTTGCCTTCTCCTTCCTCCCCTCGGCGAAAATCCACATTATTTACTGCAATACTTTCTGAGCGCTGAAACTGCTTTTCGCCGCCGAGGTTTAAGCCACTATCATGTTCGACTGTATTTTGCAGTGGACGATTACGTTCAGAAGACTCTGCACCAATTACCACCACCAACTGATTACCTTGCCGTTCACTCGAATAAGTCGGGAGTTGGTCAAGATTTACTATAAGGCGGGTGCGATCTTCACTGGAGACAACCACTGCACTTCTGGCCGCACCAATACCTAAAGAATATTTTTTTTGTGGGAGAGTGCTCTCTACACCCGCAAAATCCAAAACAATTCGAGCGGGCTGCTCTATCGTGTAACCTGTGGGTTCTGGAGGCACATCATTAAAAGTTAAGCGCAGCTGAACTCGACTACCCGGTAACTCCGCAAACTGTATATCATTAAGCTTGTTTACCTGGGCATTAGAAGCTATTGGAAACAGCAATAAACCAAGTAGCAGCAACTGAACCCGAGCCATTAAATAGGCAAACCGTTTTCCGTTCATTATCCGTTGTCCCTCTCTTCCAATGCCAGCGCCCGCGGCCGCTCAATCCAGCCTCCGGTGCCATCAGGTATAATCTCAAGAATATCTAATTGGGTGCTTGTTGCATTTACAACGCGACCGTGGTTCTTACCCAGGTAATTGCCCACAGTAATCCGGTGAATTCCACCAGTTCCATCATTAATCAGTGCCCATATTTGACCCTCACGGGCTAAACTGCCAACCATCGATAAGAGGTCAATATTAACCCCTTCCAATAATTCACGCTGACGCGTCAAGTCCGGAGCAATATCTAATTTGCGCCCTACTATTCGCTTTTCAGACTCCAATACCGGGCGAGTAAAGGGACTACGCCTTGCCGCAGCAGCATAAACATAGGGACTATAAGGTGTAAAAGTGGGGATAGGCTCTATCTGCCCCTTAGGCTTGCGTTCAATTGCTGCCATTCTCTCTCGCAAATCACTATGGTCGGCATTTAGACTACAACCAGAAACAAAGAATAGGGCAAGAAGTATAGGTAGGTATTTTATCATCCCTCTTCACCTTGCCCCTTGTATCGGTAAGTTTTTGCATTAATGATCATATTAAGAAGCCCTCCATCGCCGCGCTCAGTAGAGACATCAAAGTCATGCAGGGTAACAATTCTGGGCATTCCTGCTATACCGCTAACAAAAGCTCCGAACTCGTGATAACTTCCTTGAACTTCTATTCTTATAGGCAACTCTACATAAAATTCGCCTACTCGCTCTTGCTCCAACTCAACTTTGTTAATTGTAAGGCCACTACCACTACCAAACTCGTCAATATCTTCAAGCAAGCCTGGAACCTCTGTATCTTTCGGCAGTTGTTTTAGTAAAGCACCGAAGGTTTCTTCCATCTCAAACAGTTGGGCCCTATAAGCCTCAAGATTTGCAGCCTCAAATTGCTTTTTCTCAAACTGACTAAAGAGGTCTGACTCTTTATTTACGGAGAATTCAAACTTGCTATAAATATCTTTAATCAGAAAGTAATAACCAGCACCGATTACCAGTGCCGCACTAAGTACTAAAACAGCAATTCGCCCCGATAGAGGCCAAACACCTATCCGGGTAAAATCAATATCATTGAAGTCAATTTCATTAAGCTGTTTTATAGTATCTGCCAGTGCCATTACTGAAGTCCTTTACTATTTTGCGCTATCTTGATCATCTTCTTTCTTGCGCCCACTGACCTTCACCGTAAGTTGGAACTCACTCGCCTGATCGCCGTATTGCGGGGTTGCGGTTACACCTGTTAATTGGGGGGCCTCGTACCAATCTGAATGGTCTAAATTTCGCATAAAAGAAGAAACGCGATTATTGGATTCAGCCACGCCAAGTAAGTCTAATCGATCACCTTCTCTTTTTAGCTCACTAAGCCATAGCCCCTCGGGGGTTGCTCGCACTATCTCATCAAAGTAACGCACTGCGAGAGGTCGATTACCTTGCAACTCCTGAATTACCCGCATTCGATCAATCAATTCCTGGCGGCGCTTCTTCAGGTCTTTTATTTCTCTTACCTGAACATTAAGAGCGTTAATACGGGTTTGCAGGATCTGGTTTCTTTCATTTTGTCGAACAACCTGTTGATCAACCGTTTTCATCCACAGAAATACCGCCATTGCAGCCGCAATAAAAACCAGCAATGCCAATTGCTGGAATTCTTTTTGCTTTTGAGCGCGGTACTCCTGACGCCAGGGAAGAAGGTTAATTTTTGCCATGTCAGTAGTCCTTCTCCCTCATAGCCAAACCTGTGGCAATCATCAGGGATGGAGCTTCACTCGCCAAAGCTAGTTGGTTGACTCTTGACGAAACACTCATCCGCAAAAATGGATTAGCAATTAAAGTGGGTCTGCCCAACTTTTCGCTAATCAAATCACCGACTCCCTCCATAGCGGCAACACCGCCACCGAGCAGGATAAAATCTACATCACTAAAGGATGTGGAAGAGTAAAAGAATTGCAGGGAACGGGTTACCTGTTGCACGACTGCATCACGGAAGGGCTCCAACACTTCAGCAAAATAGTCATCCGGCAGCCCGCTCCCTCCCTGACGTTTCGCTAAAGTAGCCTCCTCCGCGGAGAGACCGTAGCGACGCTGGATCTCATCGGTGAGCTGCCGCCCACCAAAAAGCTGCTCTCGGGTATACACGGTCTTACCGTCCACAAGGACAGATAAAGCACTCATTGTCGCCCCAACATCAATAACGGCTACAACTAGCTGCTCCTGGGGAGGAAGTTGGTCTTCCAATAGAGAGTAAGTTCTCTCTATTGCGTACGCTTCAACATCAACAACACCGGGCTCAAGGTCCGCCTCTCCCAAGGCGGAGATTCGCTGTTCAATATTCTCTGTACGACAAGCTGCAAGTAGAACCTCCACTTGCCCCTCCCCCTTCTCAGAAGGCCCCTGTACTTCAAAGTCCAGGCTAACCTCCTCTAGCGGATAAGGAATATATTGGCCAGCCTCAAATGCAATTTGAGCCTCAAGGGCCTCATCATTGAGATCTGCCGGCATTTCAAGGGTCTTGGTGATCACCGCCGACCCAGACACAGCGACAGCCGCTTGGCGCAGGCGAGTTTTGGAGCGTCGTACAACTTTGCGAATAGCCTCAGCCGTCGCCCCCACATCATTGATATTCTTATCAACTACGGCATTGGGTGGGAGAGGTTCCACGGCGTAACTTTCGACACGATATTTGTCGCCGTTGCGACTTAGCTCCAGCAACTTGACCGCAGTAGAGCTAATATCGAGTCCCAACATGGCCTTGGGGCCTTTGCTCAGAAAAGGGAAAATTCCCATTTTTTCTTATCTTTTCCGTGGGTTATGAGGGTTTGATGTTATAGCACTTTAAATTAACGCTTCAACCTGCATTTGCATAGGTAATAGCGCACAATATTCGTATAATTATTCACCTAATCACTTTGATGAAGTACACAGAAGCAGTTTCATGACCGTAAAAGCCCGCAATCGTCTGCTCGCACTGCTTTGGCTCGGCCTTGCCGGTGTAGCCGCTACAGCAATGGCCCTAGCCAGTATCTACCTCTATCTCAAACCGGGGTTGCCCTCAGTGGAGAGCCTCCGCGATATCCGCTTACAGACCCCTCTGAGGGTCTACTCACGGGATATGAAACTGATCGGTGAGTTCGGTGAAAAGCGGCGCAACCCTATCACGATCGAGCAAACGCCAGAACCCTTTATCAAAGCGATTCTCGCCGCTGAGGATGCCAGCTTTTACTCCCACAATGGTGTTTCCATCAAAGGTTTGATGCGGGCCGCCTCGCAGCTGATTAAGACCGGTTCTATCCAGTCTGGTGGTAGTACACTGACAATGCAGGTGGCGCGCAACTTCTTTCTCAGCCGAGAACAGCGTTTTGTGCGCAAGTTCAATGAAATTTTGCTATCGCTGCAAATCGAACAGGAGCTGACCAAGGACGAGATCCTCGCCCTTTACATCAATAAGATCTTCCTTGGAAACCGTGCCTATGGTTTCCAGGCTGCGGCTCAGGTGTATTACGGCAAAGATATCAAGGATCTGAATCTGGCCCAGTGGGCTATGATGGCGGGACTCCCCAAAGCGCCATCAACCTTCAACCCTCTCGCCAACCCCTCCCGAGCCCTAGTACGCCGCAACTGGATCCTGATGCGGATGCTCGACCTTGGCTATATCAACCAGGATCAATATAACCAGTCTATTACTGCGCCAGTAACAGCCAGCTATCACAGCCGCGACCTCGACCTGGATGCACCCTATATTGCCGAGATGGCACGGAAAGAGGCAGTAGACCTCTTTGGCGACAACGCTTATACCGATGGCTACCAGGTCATAACAACGGTAGACAGTCGCCTGCAGGAGTCGGCTCGCAATGCGCTTCAGCACGGTCTGGAAACCTATGATGCGCGCCACGGCTATCGTGGCCCAGAACAGCGTCTTGCACCGGAATTGCTGCAAGATAGCGACCAACTTATCGATTTACTCAACGAGATTCCGATTCTCGGCGGTTTGGAACCCGGCGTTGTCACCGCAGTAGAACCCAAGAAACTTCAGGTTCAACTGAGAGATCGGCGCGTAATTGAATTGCCTTGGAGCAATGGGCTCAGTTCTATCAGGCCCTATATTTCTGAGAGCGCTCGGGGCGCACGCCTTCAGTCCGCTGAAAAAATGTTTGCGCCCGGAGATGTTATTCGGCTGCGCAAGGTCGTTAAGGAAAAGAAAGAGAGCAACTCCAGTAGCGAGATGATCGCCACCGCTGTAGATGAGCCACTTCAGGCCGATCCGTTTGCGGATCCCGAGAGCGGTGATACCAAGCCTGCCGAACCCCAGGTGACTGAAGAGTGGGTTCTAGCCCAGGTCCCGGAAGCACAGGGCGCCCTGGTATCTATTGAGCCCGAAGATGGGGCTATCCGCGCCCTTGTCGGTGGTTACGACTTCCGCCAGAGCCACTTCAATCGGGCCACTCAGGCAGCCCGGCAACCCGGCTCCAGTTTCAAGCCCTTTATTTACGCCTCTGCGATCGAGCGCGGATATACAGCGGCGAGCATTATCAATGATGCCCCGATTATCTTTGAGGAAACCAACCTGCAAGATGTATGGCGGCCTGAGAATGACGGGGGGACCTTCCTCGGCCCAACCCGCCTGCGTATGGCTTTGTACAGGTCCCGCAATATGGTCTCAATCCGGTTGCTACAATCCCTAGGACTGGACTACGCCCTGGGCTTTGTCGAGGGCTTTGGGTTTGAGCGCAGCAAGCTCGCCCGCAACCTGACCATTGCTCTGGGTAGCTCCGCTCTCACGCCCCTGGAGATGGTGCGAGGCTATGCCGCCTTCGCTAATGGTGGCTACCGAGTGGAGCCCTACCTGGTTGACCGGGTATTGGATGTTAATGGCGAAGTCCTGTATCAGGCACTGCCTCTCACTGTGTGCGATAACTGTCCTGAGCCGGGCACAGGCTCTGAAACCCTGTCCGCTGAACCCGTCGATCTCGCGGAATTACAACTGGAAGGACAAGGGGTCGATCAAGGTGAAGAGCCAGCGGAACTACACGTACTGCCCGTTGGCCCCCTCGACCCGAGCAAGAGCCAAGCGCGTCCTCGCGCTCCGCGAGCCATGTCCGCAGAGACGGCATACATAATGGATTCGATGCTTAAAGATGTTATCAAAAAGGGCACCGGGCGCCGCGCTCTGGCGATGAAGCGCGGTGATATTGCCGGAAAGACCGGTACCACCAATGGTCCACGGGATGCGTGGTTCTCGGGTTATAGCCCCTACCTGGCAACCAGTGCCTGGGTTGGCTTCGATTCCTATGGCGAACTGGGTAAAAATGAATACGGTGGCTCGGCCGCCCTGCCTATCTGGATCGATTTTATGAGCAGTGCCCTTGAAGGTCTTCCCGAGCGCCACCTGGCTCAACCAGATGGCATAGTTACGGTACGTATCAACCCTCAAAATGGCTTGCGCACCTCTTACGGGGGCATGTTTGAGATATTCAGGACCAACCGGGTGCCCGGCCGCGAGGTATATAACCCATATCGCAATCGCTACACCGATGAAGATATGGATATGCCCAGCCAGGATGGCCGGGAAGATTCTTTACCGGAAGAGCTGTTCTAAGCGAACAGCCCAATCAAAAAAGGGGCCTCTGGCCCCTTTTTTGTGATACATCAGCAAAACAACTCAGTCACTGCGATAGCGCAGGCAGGCCCGCTCTAATCCCTGCAGATCGGGAATAACCGCCTCCTCACCAGAAAGCGCCACATGCATTAACTCTCCAGGGTTTAGTGGCTGCTCTCGCAGCGCCAACTCCTCAGGGGTAACCCGCACTAGGCGCGGAGTGCCGCGCAAGAGCAATGCAAAATACGGCAGCTCGCCATCGGGATTTCCCGTGCTCAGCACCGCAATACGCCCCTCTTCTGCAACTGCTCCCAAGGCACCACCACGCATCACTTCAAAAGATACCACCGGCAGGCGCTGTTCCCGCCAGATCAGATCTCCCAAATACCACTCGGGTACATCTTGAACTGCCATCGGCGTCTGCATTGCAACAACCTCTGAGAGGCTGTCCACCGGCACCAGCAGCTGCCCCTGCTCAAGGGGCAATAACAGGCTGCTCACTTCCTGGGGGACATCTACCGGCAGCGCTTCAACTTCACTCATTGCCTATCTCTATATTATTCCTGATATTTGCCGTCTCAGCTTCCGACAGCTTCGGCATCCGCGTACTCACGAATAGCCGCCAAAAGTACATCTTCCTGGTAAGGCTTACCCAGGTAGTGGTTAACTCCCAGGGACATAGCGTGATCGCGGTGCTTATTACCGGTACGCGAGGTGATCATTACGATAGGAATATCCCGCAGGCGGCTGCTGGAGCGAATATGGCGCGCAACTTCGAAGCCATCCATGCGCGGCATCTCAATATCCAGCAAGATCAGATCGGGGATCTTATCCTGCAGCTGGATAACCGCATCCTGACCATCCTTTGCAGTGCTAACCAGATAGCCCTCTCGCTCCAGGAAGCGCGTCGTTACCTTGCGCACTGTAACCGAGTCGTCCACAACCATAACGGTCTGCTGGCGCGCCTCCTGCTCGGACTGCACTTCAGGCTCTTCCTGAATTTGAAGCTGTGGCACTTCCGGCCTTGCCAGCTGGGTGGCCTGGCGACGCAGCAGGGCGTGAGCGTCGAGAATCACCACGACGCTACCATCACCAGTTACTGTTGCACCTGATACCCCTTGAACCCCGGAGAACTGCGGGCCGAGGCTTTTCACTACAATCTCGCGACTGCCCTTAATGGCATCCACCTGTAATGCCATAGCGTGCCCTTCAGAGCGCACCAACAAAACGGGCAGTTGCATATCATCGACACTGAGCTTGGGTTGAGCACCAGACTTCAGCAGAGTACCGAAATAGCTAACCTGATAGAGTTCCCCGGCGTATTCGAAACGCGCATCATCTGAGCGATAGTAGTGCTCCAGCTCAAATGGGCTGAGGCGCACAATACCTTCGATGGTATTCAGCGGCAGTGCAAACAGGTCATCGCCAATTCGCACCATCAAAGCGCGGTTAACCGAAACTGTGAACGGCAGACGCACGACAAATTCTGTTCCTGCGCCTGCCTCTGAGTTGATATGGACGCTGCCACCGATCTGCTTAAGCTCGGCGGATACAACGTCCATTCCCACACCCCGGCCAGAGATCTGGGTAACTTTTTCTGCAGTGGTAAAACCGGCCTGCAGAATGAACTGAAGAATCTCATTATTCGAGAGCTCAGCATCCGGCCTCATCAGGCCATTTTCCACCGCCTTTTCACGCACCCGGATCAAATTGACACCGGCACCATCATCGCGGATGGTGAGGACAACTTCACTGCCCTCCCTTTTCAGCGCCACATCGATACGCCCACGCTCAGACTTGCCGGCAGCCAAACGCTCCTCTGGCATTTCAATGCCGTGGTCCACAGCGTTGCGCAGCATATGCTCCAGTGGCGCAACCATACGCTCCAACATGGACCGGTCCAGCTCGCCTTCAACGTTGGAGAATCCCAACTCGACCTGCTTGCCCAGCTCAGCACTTACTTGGCGCACGATGCGACGCAGGCGCGGTACCAGACGGGAGAAAGGTACCATGCGGCTGCGCATCAGACCTTCCTGCAATTCGGTATTTACTCGGGACTGCTGGAGCAACAGGGTCTCTGTATCCCGCGCCTTGTTATTCAGGGTGGAGCGCAGCTCCATCAAGTCAGATGTGGACTCCAGCAGGGAACGGGACAATTGCTGAATAGACGAGTAACGGTCCATTTCCAGCGGATCGAAGTCGCCGTCCTGTTCTGCCAACTGCTCCTGGCGGAACAGGATCTGAGCCTCGGTCTCGCGGTCCAGGCGGCGCAGCTGTTCGTTGAGACGCACCAGCGTCACATCCATCTCGTCCAGGGCGAGACCGAACTCACTCATCTGCTCTTCAAGACGACCACGGGAAATTGCAGTCTCACCGGCGAGGTTTACCAACTCCTCCAGAAGTTCAGCAGCGACACGCACCATCTCCTGGGGCTGGTTCCGGGTCGGTGCCGCTACCTCCTGCTCTGCATTACCGGCCTTGCGGATAAATGGCAAAACGTTATCGCTTTCCTGACCTACAGCGATCTCGGGCAGCTGCGTAGCAACTACATCAGCATCCGGCTGAGTACTCTCGGCCGCAGTGACTTCATCACCTTGTTCCGTATCCGCTACGAGAACAGTTTCTTGAGGTTGTTCGTCTGAAACTTCAGATTCAATCACTGCTTCTGCAGCTGCCGAGTTAGCCGGCTTCTGATCCGCCCAATCGGTGCTGACCAGCTGTACAAAAGCATCAAGCTGTTCACCAGCCATCCAGGCGCGAACTGTCTCTACTCCATCGGCGAGACGATCGTGGATACCATGGGCATTGGCGAAGAAATCTGCGGAGGGCTGATCGTTGTCGCGCATGCCTTCGATCACCGTTTCAAAACGGTGGGCTACTTCACCCAACCCCATTAGGCCAGCCATACGTGCACCACCTTTAAAGGTGTGCAATACACGCTTCAGGGCCTCACCTTGCTCGCGGCCTTCCGGCTGCTCTTCCCAACTCTGGATCAGTTCCTCCAGCTCATCGGTAAGATCTCCCGCCTCCTCCATAAAGACATCGACAACATCCGGGTCAATATCTGCCAACAACTTCTGTAAATCGACTGATTGAGCGGAATCCTGTGATGACACCTCGCTACCCGGTTGCTCGATAGCCAGGTCGCCAGCAGGTTCAACTTCAGGTGCAGAGAAGGGTTCTTCAAATTGAGAAACGTCCTCAACGGCGGCCTCAACTTCTATGGCCTGCAATTGAGGAATTTCCGAATCCTCAGCCTCGCCATCGAGAGATTCCCCGTCGTGCGACACCTGTAATACAGGTGGCTCAATCCACTCATCAGGGGATGCTTCTGAAACCAGAAGCTCGGTTACTTCCGTGGGCTCCGGCGCCTGCTCTTCAGGCTCGGCAATAGCCAGTGCTTCGCTATCGATTCCCAGTTCATCGAGGTCGTAGTCATCTTCTGCTGATGAACTGGTTTCCTCACCCTGAGCCAGGTAGCGAAGCGCCTCTTCCACAGCTTCGCTGACTTCAGGGAGGTCTTGTGCTGCTGCTACTGCATCGATTAAATCGAGCAACTCGTTGTGTCCCTGCTCAAGAGAGGCCCATAGCGCGGGCTCCTGCTCAAGGTCACCCGCAAGGACTTTGCGATAAACATTCAGCAACAGCTCAGCGAGCTCAGCCAGGATCGGCAACTGCGCTCGGCTGGCCGCCTCCTGCAGAACATTGAGCTCATCAGCGACCAATACAACACGACTTTTATCTGCCGGGTCGGCGCGCCACTCCGTCAGCATTTGGTCTGCATCAAGCAGCACCCGCATGCCATCAGCCATCAAGACTTCGAGAAGCTGGGGATCGACCGCGCGAGGTTCATTCGCCTCGCGCTCGCGAATCAAGTGACCTACAGAGCGCTCCTGTAATTCGGCAACGCGAGCAAGGAACTGTTCCGATTTCTCTATTGCGAGAGGCTCTGAAGAGCGAATCTGTTCCAGCACCTCACGCACATAGGTGGCGCTATCATTGATCAGATCAAAAATATCTGCATCGATAGGCACCTGATAAATACGCAGCTCTTTAGCGAAGCGCTCCAGTGGCGCCATAATTTCGGCAACCACTTTGACTTCCGCCATATGTGCGGAGCCTTTAAGTGTGTGGAGTGCCCGGTGCATTGGATCGCTGGGAACACCATACAAAGGCGCGGCAGCCTGCATATCCTGCAAATACTCATCTACGACATTGAGGTGCGTCTCTGCCTCCTGGGCAAAAATTTCCCAGAGTTGAGCCAGGTCTTCTCCGGTGTCCTCAACAACGTCAACTGCCGCGACACCGCCTGCACCTTGGGCTTCCAGATCAGCGGGCATCTCTCCCGCACTCAGCTGCTCAGCCCAAGCTTGTAACTGCAGGGTAAGCTGCTGATCGGGGTCGCTCTGTCCGTGTTTAAACGCCTCAATCATTGAGGGGAACTTCTGATACACCTGCTCAATCAGGTATACATGGGCAGGCCCGGGTTTCACGCTGCCATCGATAACCCGGTTGAGCATATTCTCCACAGACCAGGCCAGTTCACCAATATCCAGGGCCTCGACCATACGGCCCGACCCCTTCAGGGTATGGAAGCCCCGACGAAACTCTACCAGGGCATCCTGATTGGCAAAATTGGCAGCCCACTCCGGGAAGTAGCAACTGATATGCGCAAGAACTTCCCCGGCTTCTTCCAGGAAGATCTCGATAATTTCATCGTCAATCAGGCTCTCAGTGTCATCACCGAGTTCCTCCGTCGTATCCGCGACCTCTGCAACTGCAGCAACCGGCTCAACCTCAGCAGACTCTACCATCGGTGCAGCTTCAATGAAGTCAGCAATCTCAGCAGGCGCTTCCTCAGCCTCAGGAGCCTCTATCCCAGTTTCAACTTCAAGTACCGGAGCAGCTTCAACCTGAGGAGCCCCATCAGAGAACCAAGACTCCTCCGGAACAGACTCTCCATCGATTTCCAGCTCAGACTCCACAACAGAATCTGCTTCATCCATAGGCAGCTGCAAAGTTATGGCAGATGACTCTTCCGCATTTATTTCAGCTTGAGAGTCCAGAGATTCATCAGAAACCGCAGTGGCTTCGTCATCGGGGATTAAATCGTAATCAATAAGATCTGGCAGTTCGGGTTCTGATATCGGGGGCGCTTCCAGACTGGCGTCGGCCTCACTCTCATCGACGATCTTCAGCGAAACGCCCAAAGCCTCTACGCTATCTTCAGCCAGTGCCAAAAGCATTTCTGCATCAGCCAGACCTTCCGCACGGCGCTCCAGGTAGTATTCAACACTGGTAATGGCATCTGCCAGAGTATCCAGCATTGTCCATTCGGGCTGTTCTCCAGCCTCAATCAGGGAGCTGCCAATATAGCGGTTGCAAGCGGAGATGATTTCACCCGCTCGCTGGTAACCCACCATTTCGAGACCACCACAGACTTCCTGTAAGCGCTGTGGCACACGGCTCAGGTAACTGATATCCCAGTGGCTGGCCACATACTCCATGACCGCTTCTTTTACCGCTTCCAGACCGAGTCTGGCCTCGCGTAATACAGAGTCAGTGGCGTCGCCCATAATGGGCTGCTCATCGTCGACTTTTTTATTGCGATCGACGGTGGCGGCAAGCGCTGAATCGAGCTGAACCAATTCCCCGGCGGCACGCATCAAGTACTCTTCAACGTCAGTACCACGGGAGGCATCGCGAAGGTCTTCGTAGACACTGCGAGCGCGAACCCGCTGCGCTTCCAATCCCAAAATACCGAGTGTATCCGCGAGGCGCTTGGCCACAGCGGCCGTATCTGACAGCGAGGGTTGTTCTGTATCGGTTGTACTGGGCTCCAGTGCTTCACGCACCAATTGCAGTTCATCGCGCACTGCAGCAATTGCACTGCCCAGGGCTTCTGGCCCCATCGCCAATACATCTTCAGTATCCGGGCGAGGCGTACCGGGAACCGCCTTATCTAGTGCGAAGCGCTGGTAGAGTTTCTCGCAGTGCGGCCCATTCGGACCGGCGAGGTAGACATAAAAAAGTAGGTTGCGCAGAAAGTCCTGATCCAGGCGCGCGTCCAATACCTTTGCGCCACGCCCCTGCAACAACCTGAATTCAATATCCACCTTGCGCAGTAAATGGCGCAGTGCGGGCTGCACATTAATACGGTGTTCGCCGAGCGCCTCCAAAATACCGAACAGTACTTCCCACAGGGATTGGCGGCAGCTACCACTGTAAAGCAGCTGCATTTTTTCAATAATCTTGGTGAGGTAAGCCAGGCTTTCGCCGCTGTTTACATCCCGGATCAGACCCGCAGCCGCTACGTGATACATCTTGCGCAACTTGGTGACCAGGTCATTTAAGCGGGCGCTATCGGCGACGAGGGGCTGGCGCTTTCCAATCACCGTTGCCAATGAAGACAGTTCTGGCGAGAAAAGCGCTCCTTCACTGATCAATCGCTCGCGGCGCACTGCGCGCAAGTCATTCATCAGGGGAAGTAAGAGAACGGCATTGTCACGACGCTGAAAAGAAACCTTTTCGAGGTAAAGGGGCAACTCCAGCAATGCGCGCATCAAAAATTCGCGCGTCTCGTCGGTATTTTCAACCGCACCAGTGGCGAGGGCCTGGATAAGTTGCTCCATCTCTTCTGCTAACATCGCGGCACCACTTAGCTGTGCCATATGTAAGCTACCGTGCACCTGGTGCACCAGCGACAAGCTGTTTTGCAGAAGAGAGGCACCCGCATCGGGTTCTACAGCGAACGTCTCAAGAAATTGGCGCGCTTGTGCCAAAGTCTCGTTAATTTCACCGATCAGCCAATCCAAGGCCATGAAGTTCGGATTGTCGTGACTCACGCCAAGTCCCCAATAATTTATTCAGTACTCAAGCGCTACAGTTTTCTGCGAGAAAAACTCGCGGATTTATCGGAAGCAATTCCGTGCGCCCCTTTTGCGCCCGGCCAACTTTCATAATGGCCGGGCATTATTGTGTGGGTTAGGCCAGGGCCCGGTCTTCGCGGGACTCCAATGAATGAGTATCTTCACCTTCAATAGTGAAAGTATCTGTATCCATTTCCGGCAACTCCACGTCATACAGCTCGCTGTTGCTTTCAACACTTTCCTCTTGCGGAAGTTTGAAGCCGGCAACGGATTCGCGCAGTGCACTCGCGGTCTGCGCCAGGTTACCAATGGACTGGGCGGTAGCTTGGGTACCCGCAGAAGTCTGCGAGGTAATTTCCTGAATCACGTTCATCGTGTTGGAAATGTGGCCGGCAGACGAAGCCTGCTGACGAGCAGCGTTAGAAATGTTCTGAATCAACGATGCCAGGTTGTTGGATACACTTTCAATTTCTTCCAGTGCAACACCCGCATCCTGGGCCAGACGAGCTCCACGTACCACCTCACTGGTGGTTTGTTCCATGGAGATTACCGCCTCGTTGGTATCGGACTGAATCGCTTTTACCAGACCTTCGATCTGCTTGGTTGCAGCTGCAGAGCGCTCCGCAAGTCGCTGTACCTCATCCGCAACCACCGCGAAGCCTCGACCGGCATCACCGGCCATGCTCGCCTGGATCGCGGCATTCAATGCAAGAATGTTGGTCTGGTCAGCAATGTCGTTAATCAAACTTACGATATCGCCAATTTCCTGGGAGGATTCACCCAGGCGCTTAATTCGCTTGGAAGTATCCTGAATCTGCTCGCGGATGTTATCCATGCCTTTGATGGTGTTCTGTACCACCTTGGCGCCATTACTTGCGATATGTACTGAGCGCTCGGCTACCTGGGCAGATTCAGAGGCGTTCGCAGATACCTGGTCAATGGTGACCGCCATTTCGTTAACCGCGGCGGAAGCTCCGGCAATTTCCTGCGCCTGGTGCTCAGAGGCCTCGGCGAGGTGCAAGGCAGTCTGCTGGGTTTCCTGGGACAAGCCAGATACTTCCTGTGCAGCACCATTAATCCGCGATACCAGCACACGCAGCTGGTCAATAGTAAAGTTAATGGAGTCGGCAATCGCACCAGTAAAGGCTTCGGTTACCGTTGCAGAGGTGGTCAAGTCACCGTCGGCGAGGTCGGCCAGCTCGTCCAGCAGCTGCATAATCGCGTGCTGGTTACGCTCGTTGGTATCTTCCTCTTTTTTCAGGTTTCGGCGGGTACCGGAGAATGCCATCGCCATCATACCGAAGATCAACAAAACGAAGACCAAAGCCAGTGCAGCAATGGTCAAGTTGTTGGGCTGGCGATCATCTGAAAGGTTTACGATTCGGTCATTCAGCGTACTCAATGCTTCGATCAGCTGGGGAGATGACGCGATAATGCCGTCAGAGGCCTGGCGGGTAGCAAACAGGGCCGGAGTTGCTTCGAAGATATCTCGTACGGAGGTGCTTACGAAGCCGAACAGCTCAGTAATTTCATCCAATGAGTGGCGAGCCTCTTCATCGGTAATACGGGAAATCCCCATCACCACATCGCCGCTCTTCATACCGTCAACCACCTTACCGAAAAGACTGGCGTCGGTATTAAACTGGTCAGCGGCGGCTTCGGCATCATCGCCACCTTGGAGCATTTTATCGATATTTCGACCAATACGCTCCGCACGCCAAACCTGTAACTGGGCCTGTTCCACCTGATTTGCCGGAGCATTGTTAGCCAGCAGAATTTCTACAATATTGTTGTGCTCAGCCTGTAGTTCGGGAAGCGAGTCACTCAGCGTAGAAGCGATATCGTTAAGAAATACGATGGTTTCCTGGTTGCCGATGATCGTGTCGACCTGCTCGCGCAAGCTGCGCCAAACCTGATCGTAGGCAGACAGCTGAGCACCCAGGGCGCGGCGACTATTGTCATCCATTCGCTGAAGCTGGTTCCAGGCATTAGCCATTTCTTCGGTAACATTTTCCAGCTCGGTAAAGGCCTCACTATCGCCTGCGGTTGCCGCCGGCGCATAGGAAACTACCTGATAGGAAAGGGCCCGCAACTCGGCGACTTGCTGCAGGTACTCTTTATCCTGCTCGTCTCGAGTCTGTACCAAATAAATACTGACAATAAGCCCCGCCAGCGTGGCGAGTACCAGTAGACCTAATACCAGCGCGGCAGGATTACTGCGCAGCGCGGAAAAGGAACTCTGGGAGCCTGGTTTCATAATTTACTCCTAGCGGGCCATTGCATTAGGCCGGTTTAATACCACTTTAGTTTTAACGCTTTAATGACAAGACCCCTCAGTCAGTGCTGTACATCCCTGCACTAATTGCGGGCCATCCGGTCGACCACCCTCGGCTACCGGAAAGAAAGAACTGGATTAGTCAGCGTAAAGCTGCATCCATAAAACGCGCATCCTTGATCAGTGCCCGCATATCGAGAACGAGCCAACGATGCTGCTGTAAAACAAACTGGCCGTGCACCATTGGCGCAAATGGTTCACTCAAATCTGTCGGTGCCTCACGGGCATACTCAAACGCCAAGTGCTGCATCCCAAACAATTTATCCACGATAAGCCCCACGTAGGTCTTATCCCTCTCGAGCACCAAAACACGACGTTGCTGGCGCGGACCTGAGAGGTAGCCGCCATAAAAAGTTGCGAGATCAATAAGGGGAAGCAGGCGACCACGAACATTAGAGACGCCTTTTACCCAAGGCTGAGCGCCCGGAATAAAAGTGTGCTGTGGCACTTCGAGCAATTCCACAACGTCATCCATGGAGGCGACAAAATGGTTATCCAGAAGAGAGAAACCGATACCGGTCCAGTAGGGTTTGATTTCCCGGCGGCCAGGCAGGCCAGTGGCCTGCGCTTTGGCGCGCCGTGCAATATCAACCAGAGCTAAATAAGGTGTTTGTGACTGCACTTTTCGCAGCTGGCTATTAGGCCAACACCTCCCCGATCGCATCCAGCAATTTGCTCTCATCGACAGGTTTGGTCAGGTAAGCCCTGGCTCCCTGGCGCATACCCCAGACACGGTCTGTATCCTGATCTTTGGTAGTTACCATAATGATCGGAATTTCACCGGTATTGCTGTCTTTGCTCAATTGGCGGGTGGCCTGGAAACCGTTGAGACCCGGCATCACAATATCCATCAGGATCAGATCGGGGCGCTCGGCGCGGGCTACTTCAACTCCGCTTTCACCGTTGGGAGCGGTGATTACTGCGTGGCCATTTTTTTCAAGAATGGTTGTCAGCTTATGTGTTTCTGTAGGAGAGTCATCAACTATTAGTACTCTTGCCATCATTTCCCCCATGACATCTTTTCGGCAACAACTACTGCGCTCGGCGGTTTTTGTTGTGATTATCCTCGCTAGCATGTGCCGAGATGCACTATGACTACCGATAGTGTGGGTACAAAAATCAACCGGTCTGTAACAACCGGAAAATCTGTACTCTAATTAAATTTTGGTACCGAGCTTGTGGGCACAATGCCCACAATGGAGTCCGTTATCTATATTTTCTTTTTCTGTAGGCCACTTATGCGGCATGGTGCGGCTTGGCATGAGCGGAAATAGCACCCAGCAGCTCGCTCTTACTAAAAGGTTTGGTCAGATATTGATCGCAACCAACAACACGCCCTTTTGCCTTATCGAACAAACCGTCCTTACTCGACAACATTACAACAGGGGTGGAGCGGAATTCGCTGTTATTTTTTATTAACGCACATGTTTGATAGCCATCCAGGCGCGGCATCATAATATCGACAAAAATGACATCCGGACGGGAGTCCGCGATTTTTGCTAACGCATCAAAACCGTCTGTCGCGGTGACCACGGTACAGCCCGCCTTTTGCAGCAACGTCTCCGCAGTGCGGCGAATTGTCTTACTGTCGTCGATCACCATGACAGTCAGACTTTCCCAGTTAAGCTCCATAGTCTTTTTTGAATCCCCTGTTTACTTATTTTCGGGCACGCGAAAACTTTAGTTGCGCCCTTTTTTCAAACCGCTTGCGGGGTCCGGGCGCCTAGCCTGGCGAAGGTCGCACGCTGAGACGAACTTTTATCACAGAACCCCAGGCGAATCTAGCTGAGTCGACACACTGCAGGCGACGCAGTTCAAATTATCACCACTTATACATTCATTGGAGGTATTGCGTTAAGAAGGTTGCACCTTCGCAAAGCTGCTCTTACCTTATCTATCCAACAACGCTGGTAGCGGCCACAAATTTGGGAGCAAAACCAGTGATAACTGGGATAGAAATACCCAACGATTTGGAAACCCGTATGAATTATTCCCTCGGTGTGGTGATGGACCCCATCGCCCAGATCAATTTTAAAAAAGATACGACGCTTGCACTGTTACAAGCCGCACAAGATTGTGGTTTCCAGCTGTTTTATTTCGAGCAGAGCCATCTTTACCTGGAGAATGGGCGCGCAACTGGGCGCGGCTGCCCTATGCAGGTTTTTGATGATGAGAATCGTTGGTTTTCTCTGGAAGAGTCCAGAGAAATGCCTCTCGGCGAGCTGGATGTAATCCTGATGCGTGTCGACCCCCCCTTTGATAATGAATATATTTATTCCACTTATATTCTCGAAGCCGCAGAGCGCGAAGGTGCAACGGTAGTCAACAAGCCCCAGGCGCTACGCGACTGCAATGAGAAAATTTTTGCGACAAGTTTCCCCCAGTGCTGCCCACCGGTTCTAGTCAGTCGCGATATGGCCAAGCTGCGGGAATTTCACCGAACTCATCAAGATGTCATTTTTAAACCCCTAGATGGTATGGGCGGTGCGGGCATCTTTCATTGCAAACCGGACGGCGCCAACTTGGGAGCAATTTTGGAAATGCTTACCGAGCACGGCCGCCAGCAGATTATGGCGCAGCGTTACATCCCCGAAATCAAAGACGGTGACAAGCGTATCCTGGTCGTTAACGGTGAAGCGATTCCCTATTGCTTGGCGCGAATTCCGGAAGCGGGCGAGACTCGCGGCAATCTTGCAGCCGGCGGGCGCGGCGAAGCACGCCCCCTGACCGATAGAGATCATTGGATCGTTGAGCAAGTCGCTCCCACTTTGAAGGAAAAAGGTCTGTTATTTGTCGGGCTGGACGTTATTGGTGACTACCTAACAGAAATTAACGTTACCAGTCCCACTTGTGTACGGGAAATTGATGCCGCTTACAATACGGACATAGGCGCGCGACTAATGAGCGGCATCACACACCTGCTGGCACAAAAAAGGTAAACTGGGCGTTTGATAACTCTCAGGGCGGTTTACCACTGAGAACAAGGCTGTGTGAAACGCACGCCCGAATAAGTAGTAGTTGATAATAGATAATGAATTCCTCTGCCAACGCGACACAGTTTCATGCAATGCAGCGTGAACGCTTTGTGTTCTCATTATTTCTAGCCGCCGCGTTACATGCGCTAATTGTTTTCGGAGTGGCTTTTGCTGCTCCGAAAGGTGCACAGGCGCCACCGACACTTGAAGTCACACTTTCTTTGCAAAATTCCGCTCAGGCCCCAGAGGATGCTGACTACTTGGCACAGCACAACCAATTAGCCAGTGGTACCGCAGACTCTCGGAAAGAGTTATCCACTAAGCGCCGTGCCGAGTTTGCCGATACGCAAATTCATCGCGTGACGCCTTTGCCACAACAACAATCTGCGCGGCCAGCAGAACAACGCCGCCTGTTAATTACCACAGTTGGTGAGAGCCCGATTCAGGCTCCTGAACTTTCGGCAGAAGATAAGTTATCCGAGGAAAAGCGCGGCGACGCACCCAATGACCTGCCATTGAGCAACCCTAAAATAGCTAGCCTAGAGGCGCGTCTCGATAAAATTCGCCAAACTATTGCCGAGCGCCCCCGAGTACGCAGATTGACATCTGTAGCTACCAGAGCCTCAGCCGATGCCGCTTATTTACATGAATGGCGCCAGAAGATAGAAGCTGTTGGCAGTGATAACTTTCCCGAAGAGGCCTTGGAAAAACAAATTAGTGGCGAGTTACGCATGATGGTGCGGTTGCTTCCCACCGGAGCCGTCGAGAAGGTTGTTATTCTTCAATCCTCCGGGGAGCGCATTCTCGATGATGCGGCCCAACAAATTGTGCGTCTGGCTGCTCCCTTCGCTCCCTTCCCAGTAGAGATCAAAAACGAGGTTGATCGACTGGAAATTATCCGTACCTGGCAATTCGAAAGAACCGGGGGGCTTACTACTTCTGCGGGGGATCTGCCCAACCGAGGCTAAAATGGGCTTTCAACTGGCGGTTTATTACTGATCTATGCCTAATTCGAATATCGATAGCGACCTGACTCACGGAAACCTGCGCGGCCAGTTCCTTCTGGCTATGCCCGGTATGGAGGACCCGCGCTTCAAACACGCTATCGCACTGATTGTTGAGCACAATAGCGACGGTGCCATGGGCATAGTGATCAATATGCCCAGTAAAGTGCACTGGCACGAGGTATTCGAGCAGCTATCTCTGGAGGATCTCAGCTTGCGCGGTGACGAACCAGTTCTACTGGGCGGTCCCATGTCACCAGAGCAGGGATTTGTACTGCACGGCACCGGCATGCACTTCGACTCTACCACCGAAATCAATTCAGATATCAGCCTGACTGCCTCCAAGGACATCCTCGAATCCCTCGCCGCAGGGCGCGGCCCTGACGATGTACTACTCGCCCTCGGCTACGCAGGCTGGGGGCCCGGTCAGTTGGAGCAGGAGCTGACAGAAAACGCCTGGCTGACACTGCCAGCAGAGCCCGAAACCCTATTCGCCACACCGGTCGAAAAACGCTGGCAAAGCGCCGCCGCCCGCCACGGCATCGATCTTTCCGGCCTCGGCTCCCAAGCTGGCCACGCCTAACAGAAAAATTACTGACCCCTATGAATCAACCCGTCACAGCGCTAGCTTTTGACTTTGGAACCCGCTCTATTGGCGTAGCTTACGGCCAGAGCCTTACCGGTGGAGCACGGGAACTGGCCCCACTGCCCGCCAAAGATGGCAAGCCCAATTGGGACTCCGTCGAAGGTCTGATCAAAGAGTGGCAGCCCCACCTTTTACTAGTTGGCCTCCCCCTCAATATGGATGGCAGTGAAAGTGAATTTGGCGTGCGTGCTCGAAAATTCAGCCAGCGCCTGCACGGTCGCTATGGCCTACCGGTAGAGCTGATCGACGAGCGTTTAAGCACCCGAGCCGCCAAGGAAGAGGCCAACGAACGCGGGCATCGTGGCAACTACGCACAAGACCCAGTGGACTCAATAGCCGCACGGATAATTCTCGAAGACTGGCTGCGCACCAGGGGCTAGCCCCCCGGCTACAGAGAACCTCACGGCATTGCGACTCTGTTAGAATGGCCGCTTCAACCAATAAGTGATTGAGCCGCATGTCTATAGATCGTATTCGCATTGCCACCCGACAGAGCGCTTTGGCTCTGTGGCAGGCCAACTATGTCAAAGACCGCCTGCAGCAGGCGCACCCCGAACTTCATATCGAGTTACTGCCCCTCACCAGCCGGGGTGACCAGGTTTTGGACATCCCACTAACCAAAGTGGGCGGCAAAGGCCTGTTCGTTAAAGAACTGGAAGTGGCGATGCTCGAAGGCCGTGCGGACATCGCAGTTCACTCGATGAAAGATGTCCCCATGGAATTCCCCGAAGGACTTCACCTGCCGATTATTTGCGAGCGTGAGGACCCCCGCGATGCCTTTGTCAGTAATCTTTATGACAGCCTTGATGACCTGCCCCATGGAGCAGTAGTCGGCACTTCCAGCTTGCGCCGACAATGCCAATTACTTGCCCGTCGCCCGGACCTCAAAGTCACCTTTTTACGGGGCAATGTGAATACTCGACTGGCCAAGCTGGATGCCGGCGATTACGACGCAATCATCCTCGCTGCGGCCGGACTGCTGCGACTTGAGATGCCGGAACGCATCCGCAGCTTCCTGGCAACAGACATCCTGCTCCCCGCTGGTGGACAGGGCGCAGTGGGTATCGAGTCGCGCCGCGATAGCGAACTGGAAGCCTTGATCCAACCGCTCCACTGTCCGGAAACAGCAGCCCGACTCAGTGCGGAGCGCGCCCTGGTTAAGCGCCTCAACGGCGGCTGCCAAGTGCCTATCGGCTGCTATGCCGAGCTGGATGGTGACACCCTGTGGTTGCGCGGACTCGTTGGCAGTCCCGATGGCAAAACCATGATACATGCCGACTGTCGTGGCCCTGCCGCTGAGGGAGAGCGCCTGGGTACTGAGCTCGCGGAACAGTTACTGGCCGATGGTGCCGATAAAATCCTCGCCGCTATCTGATATGAGCGATCTCACCTCCGACCTGCTGCAAGGTAAACGTATTCTCAGTACGCGGCCAACGCAGCAGGCTGATAACTGGTGTGCGCTACTGCGCGGCCTGGGGGCCGAGGTAGATAACATCCCCATGCTCGATATAGAGCCAATTGAGGATCAAGCTGCCATACAGGCCTTAAAAAACTCAATCCTCGATTTCGATCAAACGGATGTCGCGATCTTTGTTTCCCAGAACGCCGTGCGCTACGGCGTAGACTGGCTTGAAGACTATTGGCCACAACTACCCCAAGGACCTCGCTTTTTGGCGATCGGCGCGGCAACCGCAAGCGCCCTGGAGAAGCGCGGTATACCCTGCGAGCAAAGCGGCAATACGATGAACTCCGAGGAGTTGCTGCGCCTACCCTGGTTACAGCAGTTGGACGGGAAAAGAGTTCTTATTTTTCGCGGCTCCGGTGGCCGCCCTCTTATCGGCGACACCTTGAGTGATAGGGGTGCGCGAGTAACTTATTGCGAACTCTATCGGAGAGTGCTGCCACCGGAGGCTGCAACCTCCCTGGCTGAGTATAAATTCCAACCCGATATTATCAGTGTGCACAGCGGTGAAACACTCGATAACCTGGTTACCTGTATCCGCCAGATAAACCGCAATACACTCTTTGAAACCGCTCTTATCTGCCCGAGTATACGAGTTGCCACTCGGGCAAATGAGCTTGGTTTTGCCCATTGCTATAGCGCGCTAAATGCCGGCGATAACGCTATGCTGGAAACACTGCGTAAAGCCCTCGGCTGATTTGCTATCGAATTCTCGACCGCTTTGCGCTAAAAATCTTAAAACGGCGTTTAGCCCGCTATTAAGGCTCGCGCCACTCGTTATAATCTGACGACATTTTCCACCTGCGCCGCCATACCCATGACCGATAAAAAAGATCAAAATATAGCCGCGACTAATGAGCCCCCGGAAAACACAAAGCCTGTAAAAGGCAAAAGTAATTTCGCCAAAGCCTCAGAGGAAAAAGCCTCTACTGGTAAAGCCAGCGGCGGTGCTGCGGCCAGTAGATCCAATGGGCTGTGGTGGTGGCTACTGTTCATCCTCATTTTGATTGCTGTGGCCTCACTGGCCTGGTTCAACTCTCCTCAGCTGCGCGAACACCTTGGCGCTTACCTCAACTATCTACCCGGAAAAACGGCAGCCCCGGAGAGCACCACCACTATTACCCCTGCAACGGAAGTGCCGGTTGCCGCTGAAAACACCACCCAAGCGCCGACCTCCAATACCACTTCGGAAACCCCAGCTGCTACCCCTGCCCCAACTGAACCCCAAACCCCCGATTATTCCGGGGAGTTCAATCAGCTGGAGCAGGCCGATGCCAATTTACGTAATCAACTGGAGCGACAAAATCGCACTATCGCCCAACTGCAGCAGCAACTGGCTTCCATGCAGCGCAGTGTCACCGCACAGGGAAACCGCTTGGGTCAGCTGGGAAATGTAAGCCGCGACGATTGGCAATTGGCTGAGGCAGATTATCTGTTGCGTCTAGCCAACCAGCGCCTGCTTCTCGAAGACGATAGTCGCGCTGCGCTGGGGCTGGTCGAACGCGTGGACGAGATATTGCGCAATGTGGACTTACCGGATCTGTACGGGGTACGCCAACAGCTTGCCCGTGATATCACCTCACTGAAGCTGGTCCAAAACATCGATCGCCAGGGTTTATACCTCCGTCTCAGCGCCTTGGAAGAACAGCTAATCCGCACAAATATCCAACCACAATTCGATATGGCTTCGGCAGAACAACCCAGTGAAGAGCAGCCCAGCATTGAGGAGAGTGCCCCCCTGTGGAAGCGGGAGTGGCACAACTTCACCCGCTTCATGCGCGAATCGGTGCGCCCCATTGATGGAGACATCAACCCGGTAATGCTGTCCCCTCAGAGTGAAGCTCGCTTTCGCCAGACTCTGCGCCTTTATATGGAGCAGGCCCAACTGGCATTGCTTCGCGGCGATACCACGGTTTACAGGGACGCTCTGGATAGTGCGCGGTCGCTACTACTCAGTTATGGCACTGCCAATCCGCAGCGCGATGCGCTGGCCCAACAACTAACGGAACTTAGCAAACAACGTATCCAGGTCGAAATGCCTGACCTCAGCGCCTCCCAGCTTGCCCTGCGCAATTATATTGAGCGTTTACACAAAACATCCGGCACCACCACACCAACTGCCTCGCAACAGGAGGAGAGCCAGTGAAAAAACTGTTCTTCACCGCTCTGGTACTACTGCTGCTCGGCGCTTTTCTACCGGAGGCTATTAACAATTATCCCGGCTACCTGGTAATCGGTATTGGCGGTGAGCTGAATAAAGGCTACGAGATGAACCTCTGGTTCGCAATTTTCTCGCTGGCAGCAGCTCTAATTATCCTCTTCTTTGCCATTTGGCTGGCTCGCAGTATCTTTCGCGGATTCCGAGGTAGTGTCGACCGGCTGAGATTTGGTCGCCAGCGTGTAGCGCGCCGACGCCTGACCAGCGGCTTGGTGGAATTTATGGAGGGCAACTGGTCCCGGGCCCGTCGTCAGCTGCTGAAGAGCGCCCCTCGATCTGAAGCCCCGCTGATCAATTATTTGGCGGCAGCGCGCAGCGCCTTTGAGCTGGGCTTTCGTGAGGAGGCCAATGAATTACTCGCCAAGGCGGAGGCCTGTGGTGAAGATACCCGCCTGGCTGTAGCCCTAAGCCAAGCTCGTATGCAGCTCCTGGATAAACATTACGAGCAGTGTATTGCCAGCCTAGAGCGCGCCAAGCAGCTCGAGCCGAAACATCCTGCCCTGTTACAACTTCTCAAGCAGGCTTATTACCTTCTGGGTGACTGGAGCCGTCTTCGCGCATTACTGCCCGAATTGGAGAAACATGCGAACATGCCCGAAGCTGAGCTGCACCAGCTTGAACTCGAGGTGTATCAACATCAGCTGACCGAAGCAGCTAATCGCAAAGATATCGATAAATTACACGATACCTGGCAAAGCCTGAGTGGCCGCTGGCAACGCAATGAAGCCCTGCGCAGTCTCTACGCACAGCAACTGCATCGGATTGGCGAAGACACAGAGGCAGAGAAGCATTTGCGCTGGCTACTCAATCGAGCTTGGGACCCCAATCTTGCCGAACTCTACGGCTGCCTGGTGGGGGCCGCCCCTGCGGCACAAATATCAGCAGCTGAAGGTTGGCTGAAAGAGTATGGGGAGAGTGCCGCACTGCTAACCTGTCTCGGACGTCTCTCAATGCGCAATGAACTTTGGGGCAAAGCGCAGCAGTATTTCGAGAAAAGCCTGTTGTTGCGCCAAGATCCCGCTACCTCCGCTGAACTGGCTCGCTTATTTCAATCCCTTGGGGAAAAAGACAAAGCAGCAAAACTCTATGAGGAAGGTTTGCTACAAGCAGTCAAGGACTTGCCCCAGTTGCCTATGCCCAGCCAAGGCACTCCCCTACTGGGCGCACACGCCTGAGCCATCCCCCCTGAAAGGCCGACGGGCCTTTCAGCCACCCCCCAATTGCGCCTATAGTGAACTCCCGTTTACCAATAAGGACACGGCTGTGACCCTCTTTGTGCGCTACATAGTTGCCTTACTTTTTACCGCCAGTGTGTTTTTTACCGGCCATGCATCTGCTGAATATTCAATAACGCCTCAAGATAAAGCCTTAACTGATTACGAATATCCCTATCCAGTTCATCACTTTCATTTCGAACAACAGGGGCAGCCACTGGCAATGACCTTTATGGATGTACCGCCTGCAGAGGGTAAAAATGCAAGAGGAACGGTACTCCTGTTGCACGGAAAGAATTTTTCGGCGGCCTACTGGAAGGAGACTATCTCCCAACTCAGTCAGCTAGGGTACCGGGTTATAGCACCTGACCAGATCGGTTTCGGAAAATCCAGTAAACCGCTTACCCAATATACTTTTCAGGGGCTTAGCAACAATACCAAGGTTTTATTGGATAAATTGAAAATAAGAGAGGTTATTGTAGTTGGGCACTCTATGGGAGGTATGCTGGCTACCCGGTTTACCCTGATGTACCCGGAGCGAGTCAAAAAGTTAGCACTTGTAAATCCTATAGGCCTTGAAGACTGGAAGCGATGGGTTCCCTATGAACCTTTGGACCAAGCCATTGCTCGCGAGAAAAAGCAAACTCCAGAATCTATCAAACGCTACATGAGTAAAGCCTACTTTTCTGAGCAGTGGCGCGAAGAATATAACCCGCTACTGGATATTCAAGCTGGCTGGACCCTGGGACCCGATGCAGCTCATATGGCAACCGTGGATGCCCTAACCTCCGAAATGGTATTCACTCAACCGGTACTTTATGAGTTTGCCAATATCAAGGTGCCCACCCTACTGATTATAGGTACCCGAGATCGAACAGCTATTGGCCGCGGCCGCGCGCCTGAAGCTGTACAAGAAAAATTAGGCCGGTACGATCAATTAGGAAAGCGTACAGCAGCAGAAATCCCCAAAGCCGAATTAGTTGAGATGGAGGGGGTTGGACATTTACCCCAGTTCGAAGCCTTTCCAGCTTATATTGATGTTTTAAGTAAATTCCTTGCGGCTCCTATTGGAAAGTAGGACCTACAGCCTGCCCAGTAGAAACCCAATCCAGGAAACATATCATTGGCACGGAGACTGATGTGTAGAGCATCCATTTTTCAGAAAGTTATAGCTTGTACGCTAGGAAACTATTAGTAATCAATGATAGTGCAAATGGCGATTTAGCATTCAATAAGTCGCCGCTTGCTGACTTTCTACGAGAATTTATTTCGTTTTTAAACAGCCCAGGGCAAACCCACAAAAATTAGCATGGCAAAATAAGTAATTACCCCTTGTAAAAGTGCAATTAGAATAGCCTTTAAAAAACCCGTACCAAGTACCAGCATATAGGCAATAGCAGCCAGGGGAATTGTCATTAAAATTCCAGCGCTATCCGTAACACCCGGCAACATGCCGCCAACAATTCTTTGAATAATTAGGGCCAATAGCAAAGCGAAAAGACAATAAAATACACCCGTATTTTTCGCCCCCAACATGGCAGCTGCCAACTTCAGAGGCAGAACAAGAACTGCCACCATAATAATTACAAAAATAATTAATTCCATTTGTTACCTCTCCATTTAATTTTAGTTATTTACTCACTTCCAACTTCTACCGTTTCCCAACCCCAGGAATTAGATATCCACTTGTTTTCAATGCAGCATGTCGTCATACGCAAAAACACAACCCGGCATAGCGCGCACTGTCACCCCATGCCAATAAGCTGGCAACAGCATGCAAATTCAGTCGCGAATCATACTTATATAAACCAAAACCACAATAAAGTTCACAAATAAAAAAGCTGGCGCGAATTTCGCTCCAGCTTTGAGAAATAATACATCTAAACTATCAGTTAATAACGATTTGGCAGCTTATTTACGTACCAGGGTCAGGGATGAGGGTAACTGCTCCCCGTTCTTCAAGTAAGTCTCTTCCCGCTGTAACTTGCCGTTACCTAACCAGGTAAAAGTGAGGCTATCCAGACGACTCTTACTGTCCAAAGTAAAATTAGTTACATCCTTGAAAGAGAATGCCAAAGTATCTTCAGCACTATTTTTTTGCCAGCTTAACCTGGGCTGATTACCCTGGGGGCAATAGTGCGTCACTATTAAATTATCGTTATCCAAGTGGTAGGCCGTCAGGGAGTGTTGGCGCCCGTTATAGAGCCAACGTTCCAGTACTACGCTTCCCCCAGCTGTATCGGCAAAACTAATAACAAAATCGTCATTTTTTGCCCCTTCCTCTCTCCACTCTCCAGCTAGCCCTTTGATCTTCTCAAAAATTGCCTCTGCACCATTACCCTGGCTGGCAATCACAGGCTGAAATATTGCTATCCCAAAAAATAGAATTATTAGTTTTGACAAATTCCCTATCATATTCCCATCCAACCTTAGAAAAATACACAAATAGAAAGACCCTCCTTAATATAAAAATTTCGGGAGTGGTCATCCTACAGTTGTTTTTATATTTTCATGAGGCGAATAGCAATACGCTTCATCGCATTGGCCGATTTAATATCCATGTCTCTGTTCATCAAGATAATAAAGCCATCCTTACTTTCTGGCTCAAAATACATAGCTACAAATACGCCCAGATCAGTTCCCATGTGCCCAGTAAGGCCATTGCGATCGCGCCAAAAGAAGCGCTGCGAATCTGATACAGACAACGGTAATTGCAGACGAAACATTTCCTGATACATAACATCTGATAAGATCTGAGCTCCAGATTTATCCCGATTATTAAGCAGCGCTAGCAAGAAATTGCTGAGGTCAGCAATGCTTACACGAACACCACCGTCAGGATACTGCGGATTACCACTGTGTGCATACGGGTGAAATTGCTTGTACTCAAAAGGAGGATCAATAAATCGACCAATTAAATAGTTCATCTTCTCCGCTTCACTATCTACACACAGACCGATATATGGTACACATTGCTCTACTTTGTAGGGAACTGCGATAGAGCTCAGATCTACTCCATTGAGTCTCCAATTGGCAGTCTCCATATCCAGGCTGTGAAATAAAGTATCCCGGCTATAATTGGCGAGAGACTGGCCGGTTACTGACTCAACCAATAACCCAGCTAAGCCGGCAGAAAGATTACTGTATTGTCTGTGCTCCCCGGGGTTATTTGTCAGATAATAATCCCCACTACCGTACAGGATTTCCCCTTTAACCAGCAGGGAGCGTAGATGTTGCTCCAAACTGATAGATGGATCACGATTTTCAGTGTAAGTGGCGTAGTCAAAATAATCTTTAATTGCTGCAGAGTGACTCGCCAGATGTCTCAGTGTAATTTTTTCTCCTTCTATATGTGGATTGTCGACCTTAAATGGTAAATAGCTATTAATATCCTCATCCAACTTCAATTTACCATCGTCGACCAATTGCAATAGTGTTACGCCCATAATCGGCTTACTTATCGAGGCAATATTAAATAACGTATCCTGAGTAACTGGTTTGCCGGCCTCAATATCGGCCATTCCGTACACTTGCTGAAGCGCAAGTTCACCCTCTTTTATTCTGGCAACGGCTATTCCGGGTATGGCTGCCTCATGCATAACGGCAGGAATAAAATCTTCGATATTATCAATTTCGGCACTTTGCTCCTGCTCACTTGGTACAACTAGTAAAAATATGAAAACACCTATCGATATCAGGCCCACTAAATAAATTTTCCTCATTAAAGCAATCCTTATAGTTAATTCAGGGCCACGGTCGAGCCCGTACCTGACTGCGACGTCAGCAGTAAAAGCTATAGATGCAAAGAAGGAAGAAAAAATAAAGAGTGACCGCTAAGCGGTCACTGTACTGAGCGCCACCAGAGGCGCTTATTCGGACGGGAGTACCGAGAATATGTCACCTTGCTTATTCGAGGCCCAATTTAGCCCACATTTCATCAATCTTTTTAACCACATTCGGGTCGCGCTCAATAGGTACACCCCACTCACGACTAGTTTCACCTTCCCATTTATTAGTCGCATCAAAACCTATTTTTGAGCCTAAACCAGAGACCGGTGAAGCAAAATCTAAATAATCAATCGGGGTATTTTCTATCATCACCGTATCCCGCGCCGGGTCCATACGCGTAGTCATCGCCCAGATTACATCTTTCCAATCCCTGGCATTGACGTCTTCGTCAGCGACAATAACAAACTTGGTGTACATAAACTGACGCAGGAAAGACCAGACACCCATCATTACCCGCTTGGCATGACCCGCATACTGCTTCTTCATGGTGACCACAGCGAGACGGTAAGAGCATCCCTCCGGCGGCAAATAGAAGTCGACAATTTCAGGAAATTGCTTTTGTAGGATTGGCACAAAAACCTCGTTTAAAGCCTCGCCTAAAATCGCAGGTTCATCCGGTGGGCGCCCAGTATAGGTGCTGTGGTAAATGGGGTTTTTACGGTGCGTAATCTTCTCTACCGTAAACACAGGGAAGCTGTCCACTTCGTTATAGTAACCGGTGTGGTCCCCATAGGGACCCTCATCAGCCATATCATTGGGATAGATAAATCCTTCCAGAACATATTCGGCACTGGCAGGCACCTGAAGATCACTGAGTAAGGCATCGGTCACTTCTGTCTTATCCCCCCGCAGCAGGCCGGCAAAGGCATACTCAGACAAAGTATCCGGCACTGGGGTAACGGCCCCCAGAATTGTGGCGGGATCGGCACCCAGGGCAACAGCTACCGGATAGGGCTCACCGGGATGCTTCTTACACCAGTCCCGATAATCCAGCGCCCCCCCGCGATGACTGAGCCAGCGCATAATCAGGCGGTTCTTTCCGATTAATTGCATCCGGTATATGCCCAGGTTTTGCCGTTTCTTCTCAGGCCCTCGAGTAATTACTAAGGGCCAAGTGACCAGCGGAGCGGCATCTCCCGGCCAGCAGGTTTGGATTGGCAGCTGATGAAGATCAACCTGATCCTTCTCAAGGACCACCTGTTGGCAAGCGGCACCCTTTACGACTTTTGGCCCCATATTCAGGACCTGCTTAAAGACCGGCAACTTCTCCCAGGCATCGCGGAGATTTTCCGGTGGCTGCGGCTCCTTGAGAAAAGCCAGCAGTTCTCCCACTTCACGCAGTTCGGCAACACTCTCTCTTCCCATCCCCAGGGCGACTCGCTCTGGTGTTCCGAATAGATTGGCGAGAACTGGGGTCTCAAAGCCTACCGGGTTCTCAAACAACAATGCAGGCCCCTCAGCTCGCAATACGCGATCGGAAATTTCTGTCATTTCCAAAATGGGGTCAACAGGGTGCTTGATTCGTTTTAGTAGGCCGCGCTTTTCCAGCAACTTAATAAAGTCGCGTAGATCTTTATATTTCATGGGCTAACAAGGCGTGACTATAAACCAGAGCGCAGTGTAAAACAGAAGGCGCAGGATGGGTAACAACACACCAATTGGAATGAAGAGAGAGGCGGGAGGGAGTCGCGGCTCGCAAGCCTGGGCTGCGAGCCGCGGAAATAATAAGCTTTTTACAGCTTAGAAGCGGGGGCGACGCGGACGATCTTCGCGAGGCTTAGCTTCGTTAACGCGGATGTTACGGCCAGACAGCGGTTGGTCGTTCATCTCTTCGATAGCTTTGCGCGCTTCATCGTCGTTAGGCATTTCTACGAAACCGAAGCCTTTAGAGCGGCCAGTCTCACGGTCGGTGATAACAGTAGCCCGAGAGATCTCTCCGAATGCACCAAAAGCTTCGTGCAGGTCGTCAGAGGTTACCGCGTAGGCCAGATTTCCAATATAGATATTCACAAAAGGTTCTCACTAGGTGTGTGGGCTGTCGTGCAGTCACAAATGGATAACCAGCTCCACCAGATTAACCATTTGAGATTGGCCCTTTGCGGAGAAATAAACTCCTGGGCCAATTCAGTAAGGCGCGTTGCCTAAAATCCATATCAAGCGCCACAATGTGGAACTTTATATGCCTAATGGCTCGCCTTTTCAACAGTAATAGACGCAATTAACCGTCTTATTCTGCTCCTAATAAATAAAGAGCGCCTTTTTAGGCGCTACTTTATATACAAAAATTATTTCCGTTTCATGGATAGGAAGAATTCGTCATTTGTCTTGAAATCTTTCAATTTATCCACTAGGAATTCAGTCGATGCTACATCTTCCATATCGTGTAACAGCTTACGCAAAATCCACACTCGCTGCAGCTCGCCTTCAGGCATCAATAGCTCTTCCCGGCGAGTGCCGGATCTGCGCACATTAATGGCCGGATATACGCGTTTTTCAGCAATTTTGCGATCCAGCTGCAATTCCATATTACCGGTACCTTTAAATTCCTCGAAAATCACTTCGTCCATTTTCGAGCCGGTATCGATAAGTGCAGTAGCAATAATAGACAGACTTCCGCCTTCTTCAATATTTCGCGCTGCCCCAAAGAAGCGCTTCGGGCGCTCTAAGGCGTGAGCATCAACACCACCGGTTAATACTTTACCGGAGCTAGGAACTGTTGTGTTGTAAGCGCGAGCCAGGCGGGTGATAGAGTCGAGCAAGATAACCACATCTTTTTTGTGCTCAACCAGGCGCTTGGCTTTTTCAATTACCATTTCCGCAACTTGTACGTGACGTGCCGGCGGCTCATCAAAAGTAGAGGCAACAACTTCACCGCGCACGGAGCGCTGCATTTCTGTCACTTCCTCAGGACGCTCGTCAATCAGCAGTACGATCAAATGGCACTCTGGATTATTGCGCGTAATGGCCTGTGCCATATTTTGCAACATAATCGTTTTACCGGCCTTCGGCGGCGCAACAATCAAGCCGCGCTGGCCTTTCCCGATTGGAGCTACAAGATCAATAATACGACCAATCAGGTCTTCGGAGGAGCCGTTTCCGCACTCGAGGGTGAGGCGATCGTTGGGGAATAGAGGAGTGAGGTTTTCGAAAAGAATTTTGTTACGTGCGTTTTCCGGTTTGTCAAAATTAATTTCGTTAACTTTTAATAAGGCAAAATATCTTTCACCTTCTTTCGGTGGGCGAATCTTTCCGGAAATTGAGTCACCCGTACGTAAATTAAATCGGCGAATCTGACTTGGAGATACATATATATCATCCGGTCCCGCAAGATAAGAGGAGTCAGCAGAACGCAAAAATCCAAAACCATCTTGAAGGATTTCTAATACGCCGTCGCCATAAATATCTTCACCGCTTTTGGCGTGGCGCTTGAGGATATTGAAAATGATATCCTGCTTGCGCGAACGGGCCAGGTTTTCAAGGCCCATGCCTTTGGCTATTTCAATCAACTCTTCAATGGGTTTGGTTTTTAATTCGGAGAGATTCATACCAATTGCTTATTAATGTTTCTGTTGTCATATGGCGCGGACACGCCTGAAATTTTGAGGAGGGGTTTGATATTAGAGATTAGCTCGTTTATTTACCCGATACACCTAGGTACCTTTTCCTACCAAGACCACAGTACTCAGTAAACTTTTGCTCTCCATAATCAATTTATGGAGCATTATCAGAACAAGTTCAACTCGAGGAGTATACGCGCCGGGGATGGTCAGGGACCCTGTGGAGGGGCGTTTTGTCAGCTCGTCTCATTTAATTCAAGACCGCTGAACTATTTCAGAATTACAGCCAGTATAACGGGTGTTTCCAATCCTGCAAAGAAATTTACCCCCTTTGCAGGATGGAAACGACAGTCTTACAGCTGACCGTCGATAAACTCAGTCAGCTGCGCGCGGGACAGTGCGCCGACTTTAGTACCTTCGACATTGCCGCCTTTGAACAGCAGCAGCGTGGGGATACCACGGACATTATATTTGGCCGGGCTCTCTTTATTCGCATCAACGTCTACTTTTACGATCTTCAACTTATCGCCGTAGTGGCTTGCCAGGTCTTCCAGCACTGGAGCGATCATCTTGCACGGACCGCACCACTGTGCCCAAAAATCTACCAACACCGGGCCTTCAGCTTTGAGAACTTCTGCTTCGAATTCAGCATCAGATACGTTGACGATTGAGTGCTCGCTCATATTGCATTCCTGTTCTTTAGTTACTCGATGCGTGGGCACCGCCAGCGCATCTTCTCACGGTCACAGCGGTGGTTATACAGCTGCGATGCACCATTGCCCTCAAAATTGGGGCGCAAAATGGGATTTCAAGTCTTTCCTGCCACAGACTTACGCCTGCTCCAGGAAGCGCTGCAAAATCTCATCGATATAGTCAAAGCCAAAAGCCGTGGCAGCAATCCGCTTATCGAGACACTCTACAAGCTCCATTGCCATCAGGGTAGGCCATTGTTTTTGCAGCTCGGACATCGGCAGCCCGGTGTAGTGGGTAAAAGTATCACTGGGAACACCATCCGCCAGGCGAAGGGCATTCATAAGAAACTCCAGTGGCAAATCCTCATTCTCAACCCTGTCAGTATGGGGTTCAGACAAGGCACTATGCAGCAGCTCGGGATGTTGCCTGGCGATAGACAAGTAGTCCCTCGGAGTGCGTGTGCGACGACTGCGCAGAATTTGCCCAGTTTCAGCTAGGGTTACCTTGCCATGAGCGCCGGCACCAATCCCCAGATAATCTCCGAATGACCAATAATTAATATTATGGCGGGATTCAAGTTCGGGTTTGCTATAAGCCGACACCTCGTAACGACGATAGCCCTCGGACGCCAGTAGTTCGCGTCCGCTGCCCTGCATACTGGCAATCAGCTGGGAGCCGGGGGTGACTGGTGGCGCACTGTAGAATGCGGTATTTGGCTCAATCGTTAATTGGTACCAGGAAATATGTTCTGGAGCCAAGGAAATTGCTCGGCGCAAATCGCCAAGGGCTTCCACCTCGGCCTGATTGGGCAATCCGTGCATCAGGTCGAGGTTAATATTGTCAAAGCCCGCACGACGTGCCATTGCCAGGGCACCTTCGGCCTCTTCTCCGCTGTGAATACGTCCCAACTGTTGTAGCTGATTGGAGTCGAAGCTTTGCACTCCAATAGAAAGACGATTAACTCCTGCAGATCGATAGCCAGTGAACTTGGCTTGTTCAAAAGTGCCGGGGTTGGCCTCCAGGGTTATCTCGACCCCCTCAGCAAAACCCACCACCTGCTCAGCAGCCTCCAGGATCTGCCCAATTGCTTGGGGGGAGAACAGGCTCGGCGTGCCACCACCAAAAAAGATGGACTGCAATTTTCGCCCCTGCACCCAGGGCAACTGGCTGATCAGATCCAGGCGCAACTGCGCCACATACTCGGATTCCGGTAGGGCGTAGTCAGAATTAGCCCGGTCTCTATCAGCCTGGTGGGAGTTGAAATCACAGTAGGGACATTTGCGCACACACCAGGGGATATGGATATACAGGCTTAGTGGTGGCAGCTGTAATTCAGCAATCTGATCAGGCAAGGTCGGCACCCTGCATATTTTGCTGCCATAAAAGCTCAAATTGAGACATAGCCTGGGCCCTGTGGCTCAGTCGATTCTTCAAGTCTCTCGGCAGTTCAGCGGAGGTCATTCCCTCAGATTCAACAAAAAACAGCGGGTCATAACCAAAACCCTGCTCTCCCGCCGGCTCCCGCAAAATTGTCCCGCTCCACTTTGCACTAGATACCAAAGGCACCGGGTCATCCCATTGCCGCACAAAAGCCAGCGCGCAGTGGAAACTGGCAGTGCGATGCTTAGATTCAACATCAACCATGGCCTCCAATAACTTCGCATTGTTTTTTTCATCAGTCGCCCCGGCACCTGAGTAGCGTGCAGAGTAAATTCCCGGCGCACCACTCAATGCATCTACCGACAGCCCGGAGTCATCGGCTAATGCCGGCAGGCCACTGATACGGCTGGCGTGGCGGGCCTTAATCAAAGCATTCTCAATAAAGCTCAATCCGGTCTCATCAGCGTCACTTACCCCAAAGTCAGACTGAGGAAGAACCTGTATATCCCATGAGGCGAACAGCTGTGAAAATTCGCGAAGTTTGCCGGCATTACCGCTGGCAAGAACAATTTTATTTACCATATTGCTTCAAACAAAAAGCGGGCCTCGGCCCGCGGTGAATCTTAAAGAAGGGGTTTCGACCAGCTCTCAGCCAGCGGAACCTTGGCAGATGTCTATCGGTTCAATCTGCGACGGAAAGTGATCGTCTCACTTTTACCATTGGGCAGCTTGATATCTACGTTAAAAGTAAGGGTTTCCTCATCCTCAAAACGCAGGGGCGCGAGATAGTAAACAGCATCCCCTTCCCGAATTTCTTTGAACTTAAGTGGTCTTGACTGCTGGATCAGGTTGGTAGCTGTACCAGACATCTCAGCGCTGAGGCCATGAGTTCCGCCCTCTTTCTTGACGACAGAGACATTTACATAGGCCCGATCTTTTGCTCGAGCCAACTGGTACTGACGGGCGATATCCGGCTGGATAAAATCGCTATTGAACACTGAATAGACTACTCGATAGTCGCCAAAATCAGCGTAGTTCTTAATCGTACGCGCTTCTTGCGCGGCAGCGCCGACAGATAAAAATAGCAAGGCCACAGAAGCAGCCAGGGTAAGGATGCGTTTCACGCTCCACCTCCAGTTGTTATAGGCGCCACCTCTCCCGGCAGGTTTGGTGGTCAATTCCAGTCAGGCCCCCTCAGGAGTGCCTTTCTCGATCTATTTATCGCGCCAAAGTCCTCCACAAAAGAGCTGGCGCAAATCTTAGTTTAGCGAGTTAGGTGATAGATGGCTGTCTCACCAAACAAATTTGGTAAAAAGTCTTTGAATGCCCGCCCAACCATGGACTCAGAAACCACTTGCCGATGCAGAATCGCCCAGCCGTTTTCTCGGCATAACACCTCAAAGTCTGTAAAAGTACAAAAGTGAATATTGGGAGTGTCATACCATTCGTATGGCAATAAGTCGGATACTGGCATGCGCCCGGAGAATGCGAGGTGCCAGCGGGCCTTCCACTGCCCAAAATTGGGAAACGTAATAATGCAATCCCGCCCAACCCGGAGCATTTCCTCTACCACTAAATGAGGCTGACTCAAGGTTTGCAGTGCCTGGGTCATCACCACAGCATCAAAGCTGCCATCAGCAAAATTTCCCAGCCCTGTATTCAGATTTTGCTCGACAACATTGACCCCACGGGCCACACATCGCTCTATTTGCTCGGGATCAATCTCCAGGCCATAGCCTTTCACATTTTTATTTCTCCCCAGCTGATCGAGCAGTGCACCATCGCCACAGCCGAGGTCGAGAACCCGGCTGTTGGGAGCGATCCATTCCTGGATCACATCCAAATCTATCCGCATCAGTACACCTCCTCAGCAATTTCTGCCGCAACTCTATGCATATAGGCACGAAATACACTTTCATAACGACCATTGGGCAGCAGGAAGGCATCGTGTCCCATTGCTGACTCTACTTCGGCATAGCTGACTGGAATATCCGCGTGCATCAGGGCATCGGCGATTTCCCTCGAGCGCTCCGGCGCAAAGCGCCAATCAGAAGTAAATGACACCAATAAAAACCGGCACTTGGCACGGGAGAAGGCCTCTACCGGGTCATCCCCGTATTCCCGAGCTAAGTCGAAGAAATCCAGCGCTCGAGTCATCAGAATGTAAGTATTGGGATCGAAGGTGGTGGAAAAACTGGCTCCCTGGTAGCGCAGATAACTTTGTATCTGAAACTCCACCTCTTCATCCGACCCCTGCTGAAAGCTGCCACTGCGCAATTCTCGACCAAACTTGCGCCCCAACCCATCGTCAGACAGATAAGTGATATGCCCGATCATTCGCGCAACGGCCAGGCCTCTACGGGGTAACTTATTCTGTTGGAGGTAGTGCCCATCACAAAAGTCCGGATCGGATGTTATCGCCTGGCGTGCGGTCTCATTAAACGCGATATTCTGCGCAGATAACTTCATGGCAGAGGCAATCACCACACAGTTACGCAGGCGCTCAGGGTATTCCAGTGACCAGCGCATCGCCTGCATTCCACCGAGACTGCCGCCAACAACCGCCGCCCACTGTCGAATGCCTAGCATATCCGCCAGACGCGCTTGGCTGTGGACCCAGTCGCGGACACGCAGTGATGGAAAATCCGGCCCCCAGGTAGTGCCGGTATCCGGGTTGATGGATACGGGGCCGGTAGATCCGTGGCAACCGCCGAGATTATTAACAGACACCACGAAGAAATGATTAGTATCTATCGGCTTACCCGGACCGATATAGTGGTCCCACCACCCCGGACGCTTATCATCGATACTGTGTCGCCCCGCAGCGTGATGATGCCCAGACAGAGCATGACAGATCAGAACTGCGTTAGTCTTTTCCCTATTGAGTTCACCGTAAGTCTCATAAACCAGAGTGTAATTTTTCAGTACTCGGCCACAGGCCAATTCCAGCGGTTCACTAAAGTGATGGCTTTTAGGCTCAACAAGGCCCACGGAGCCTGGGTCACCGGTAGTTGCGGTTTGAGCTTCCGCAGAAGCGATAGGATTTTCCGTTGACAAGGCACTGTATCTGTCAGGTTGAAAGGTGCTGCCTGGCAAATTGCCGAAGCAGTCAGTGAATAAGATCACTGCAACTTATAACAAATGCCAGTCAGAACCAATATCAATTAGCACCCAATTCAGGTGGTATGGGAGGCCTTCAAGGGGGTTACATTGTGCGCGCGCGGCGCCGGCGCAACCGGCTGTGGTGCAGAGCTGTTGTGCCGCAATAAATCCTCTAACGCCACCAGCGCCTTATCATTGCGCTGAACCTCATCCTCGAGAGTTCGAAGATCCGTGCGACGACTGCGAGTTTTCTGTTTCAACTCGGTGAGCTTAATCAAATGGCGATTGAGTAATTGTTTCTGATACTGCGCATGCTGTTTAAGAGGCTCAAGAGCCTGCTCTAACCAATTTTCCGCTTTGTTACCCATATCGTCGTACAGCCGACCCACTTCACTGGCAAGCGTGGTAATAAAGCGCTCGCTGAGACGGCTGCGGCGCGCCAATAACAGCTGCGGGGATCGCCTCAGCTGAGCGGCCTGGCGATGCAGTCCACGCAACGCGAAGCGAAATTTGCGGATAGTAAAATACTGCTCGGCATCATCGACTTTCTTCAAGCTGGAGCGCTCAAATACAGCGTCGAGCAAGCGATTAGCCTGATCCACTTCCCGCTCGAGGTTAGACATCTGATGGTCTACCCCTTCCATAAAAGTATCGATAGCCCTCGCCATGCCCATAGGCGTCCAACGGCGATTGAGAGTAGCCAGGGTATCGTCAATCAGCGCCTGCAACTGCTGTCTGGATATTGGCGCCAACAAAGAAGTACTTTGTCGTGTAAGCATTCTCTGGCTGGATTTGAGCGTCAGCAATTCCTGATGACAAATCTTATGCTGCTCGCGCACAGTCGTCTGCAACTGTTCCAACTCTGCCAATTGCTCTGAGGTGTTGCCACTATTGCGCTGCAGGTGAGCCAGCGCTGCCCGACCACTATTCAAACGACGCTTGAGTAGATCGCGGGTATCAGCCATCAGGGTGAGAGCTTGATGCAGTGAGCGGTGCTCGGCCATTTTATGCCGGTGCTCCAACAGGCGCTGAACCAGCATCCTTTCAAACTCACCGAAGCGGCTGCTTCGCACCAAATCCGCATCCCGCTGCTGGCGCCCCAACAAAGCCATTTTTGCAGAGACACCGGCAACACTTTCCTGAGGCAGAGACAAGAGGCCGGCCACTTCACTGCGCATGCGTCGCAGCAGCAGCTCAGCATCCTCCTCCGGATCATCCCAAAGCACATCCATCTTGTTGAGCAGGGCCATCACGGATGTTCCGCGATGCTCTTGCAGTGGCGCCAGGTGAGTTTCCCACATGCTCATATCGGTACCACTTACCCCAGCATCGGCAGCCAGCAGAAAGGCAACCGCCTGGGCCCCGGGCAGTGTACTCAATGTGAGCTCCGGCTCATTGCCGAGGGCGTTCAGTCCCGGGGTATCAATAATACGCAACCCCTGATCCAGCAATGGGTGCGGCAGACAAATCAAAGCAAAACGCCAGGCGGGGATCTCCACTAGATTCCCTTTGCCATCTAAGTGGCGCCGATCGAAGCCATAGCGAGCGGCTTCTTCCGGCATTACTGACTTGGTCGAGGCAACCTTCAATAAAGTCTCTCGGGTCGCCTCGGGATCATTGGCATCAAACTCGTGAGTTACCCACTTTTGCGGAATTCGACGGAAGCTTTCCAGGCTGGTATTCGTCGCCAGGGTCTCAATCGGAAGCAGCCGCAAACTGGCGCGCTCGCCGCCATCACTGAAAATTTCCGTGGGACACATAGTGGTGCGCCCCGGTCTTGAGGGCAGTAGACGCTGTCCGTAAGTTTGCGACAACAGGGCATTGAGCAGTTCAGTTTTCCCCCGTGAAAACTCCCCAACTAAAACCAGGGTGAACTGATCATCTGCAAGTAGGGCGCGGGCCTGCTGTACAACCTGGCAGGCACCAGCAGAATTAGAGAAGTGCTGTTCAAGCCATTGGCTGAAGTGGGCAAACTGGCGATCGAGATTCTTCTTCCAACGGTCGTAGTCAGAAATATGCTGGCGTAAAAGTGCGTCTTCCATTTCACGGTGTTCTTGTTATTGAGACCCGGAACTACCGGCCCCTACTAAGACAAGAGAAAGAGCCGTCAGTCGATAGTATAAGAGTCTAACACCGCGCCAAATACGATCTAGTGCGCACAGGTGAAGAAATGTTCAGCCGGTCACAATTTAAGAAACCTTCGAACAATTGCGCAAGCCCCAGAGGGCGGGGCTTGAAAGATGCAGGGGATATTTTGGGGTGATCAGAGTCCGGTTAAAAGCCGGGGATATGCCAAAACAGGCTGTACACAAAAGCCGGCATGTTGGCCATTTGGGCAAAACCAATAAGCAGCCTGTTAATCACAGTGAGCAGGATAAAGACAAATATCGGGCTGATATCAATCACCCCCAACGGCGGAATCAAGCGTCGCACAGGTCCGCAAAATGGCTCCAGGAGTTGGTGCAGTAAAATTAGAATTGGATGGCCGCTATTCGGCGCAATCCAGCTGGCAACGATGGAGACCAATAAGCCGACAAACACCATCGCTATCACAGTGGAGACACAGCCGATCAACGACCACAGCAGGGCACTGAGGGGGTTAACCAGGCCGTAACCTGCAATCATGGCGCAAGCCATAATCATCGCCCAACCGACTATCAACGCCAGTACTACTGAGGCCATATCGACGCCAAAAAGTCCTGGCACCACTTTGCGCAGCGGCAGCAGCAAAGGGTTGGTAACCTTCACAACTCCCTGAGATATGGGGTTGTAAAAATCCGCACGGCCCAACTGCAATAGGAAACGCAATAACACGGCGAAAAGGAACAAAATGCCCAGTATGCCCACGACATAAACGCCGATATCGCTGAAGGTATTGACCATGGATAAACCCTAAACAAAAAGATTTTCAGCAGCCACCGCTGCACCTACCCAATTGGACCGGAACCTGTTACCGATCCAATTCCTTTGCCATTTCCGTCGCCCGCTGCTCGCAATCGCGCATGGCATCGGCCACTAACTGCGGCAACCCACCCTTCTCGAACCGTTGAACAGCGCGCTCAGTGGTTCCACCTGGTGACATCACATTGCGCTTCAACTGGGCGACGTCAACATCGCTGGCGACCGCCAGTTTGGCGGCGCCCAGGGCAGTTTGCAACACAAGGCGCTCCGCATCTGCACGAGCAAGGCCACCGGCGGAAGCCGCATCAATCATGGCCTCCATAAACTGGAAAAAGTAAGCCGGTGCCGATCCCGCTACCGCAATCACCTGATCGATGCCGCGCTCTTCCTCAACCCAGTATGAGATGCCTACCGCATCGACGATACGCCCGGCAAGTTCCTTCTGTTCGCCCGTAACCTTGCTATCGGCATAAAGACCGGTAACTCCGGTTTGCACCAGGGCCGGGGTATTAGGCATAGCCCTGACAATAGGGAGGTGCATTCCCATCCAACGGTGGTAAGCCGCGAGCGGAATTCCCGCAGCAAAAGTGATAATCAAGGGCGAGCGATCCACCAAATGGGGTTTCAGTCCCTCACAAAGTTCTCGCATAACTTGCGGTTTCACCGACAGTACAATTACATCGGCATCAACAATAGCGGCAACATTATCGTCACTAATAGCTACCCCATGGCTCTCGGCAAAAGCATTGAGTTTGTCCCGATCACGGCCTGTAGCAGTGATCTGGTCCGCCGGATAACCGGAGGCCACCAAACCACCGATCACTGCCCCCGCCATATTGCCGGCGCCACCAATAAAAACCATCTTAGGGTTCGCTGTACTCACTCATATCACCTTGGGCGGTTACAAAAATTTTGTTGCTTTTCCCCGTTCGGGGCATTCCGCTAATATGTGGCCGCCAGATTCAAATAACAAGAGAGCCATACCAAGTGGCTCCTAACGGAGGACAGTATGCAAAAAGGATGGCGTTCACTGCTTATAGCAGCACTGATCACTGCGACCAGTGCTGCTGGTGCAGTAGAAACTCGCACGCTAAACAACGGCCAATTGATACTCGAAGATGTGCCAAACATTCCCCAAACTATCATCAATGAGCTCAATCGTTACCAGAACGTACGCTCAGCTAGCTTCCGGGGCTGGGATCTTGACGGTAACGGTATCTATGTCAGTACCCGCTTCGGCGAAGTTTCTCAATTACACAAGGTAGAGAATGCAGGTGGCGCTCGCCGACAACTAACTTTTTTCGAAGAGCCGATAGGCGGCATCTCTACCCGCCCGGAGCACAGCCAACTGGCATTCACCATGGATGCCGGCGGCAATGAATACGCCCAGATTTTCCTGTTTGATACAGAAAACGGCACTAGCGAGATGATTACTGATGGTGAGTCTCGCAATGGCAGTATTCTCTGGAATAAGCAGGGCTCAGCTATCGCTTACCAGAGTACTCGCCGAGATGGCAGGGCCAATGATATATGGTTAACCACTTTCGACGGTGACAAAAAAGAAGACCGCTTGATCCTTAAGTCTGAGGATGGCAGTTGGTGGGGCCCCAGTGATTTCTCACAATCCGGCAGCCAAATTTTGGTCATGCAATATATCTCCTCCACTCGATCTAATGTTCATTTGCTGGATCTCGACAGCGGCGAAGTCTCACTACTCGCCGGTACGAGCGATGAAGAGGCTGATTCCCGCAATTTCCCAGCGGGTTTCAGTTATGACAATCGCTCGGTTTATATCATCTCTGATAAAGGGCGCGAATTTACCCAACTGATCCGCAAAGACCTGGAGAGTGGCGATGAAAAGATAATTACCTCCGATATCCCCTGGGATATCAGCAGCTTTATCCTCAGTAAAGACGGTCGCCGCGGCGCTTTTGTCGCCAACGAAAATGGTATGTCCACCCTTTATCTATACGATCCACGCAATGACCGCTACCGCAAGGTCGACTCGCTACCGATCGGTCTTATCGGTGGAATAGAATTTAACCCCGAAGGTGATAAGCTGGCCCTAACCCTTAACACACCTAAAACTCCCTCCGATTCCTTCGTAATGGATCTTGGCCGCCGCCCGCTATCCAGTGGTGACCTTACCCGATGGACATTTAGTGAAGTCGGTGGTCTCGACAGCGAAAGCTTTGTCGAACCCGAACTGGTGCACTATCCCACTTTCGACGAGGAGGATGGAAAGCCGCGTGAAATTCCCGCATTCGTCTATAAGCCGCGCAATGCCAAAGGCCCCGTACCTGTGGTTATTTCAATCCACGGTGGTCCTGAAGGACAGTACCGCCCCATGTTTTCCAGTACATACCAGCTGTGGCTAGAAAAACTTGGTGTTGCTGTAATTGCCCCAAATGTACGCGGGTCCGCTGGTTATGGTAAGAGCTACCTAGCCATGGATAACGGCTACAAGCGCGAGGACTCAGTTAGGGATATCGGTGCTCTTCTGGATTGGATTGCTACTCAGCCTGACCTGGATGCGGAACGCGTTGCAGTGTTTGGCGGCAGCTACGGTGGTTATATGGTGCTGGCCAGTAGTGTTTACTATTCCGATCGTTTAAAAGCAGCAGTGGATATCGTCGGCATCTCTAACTTTGTCACCTTCCTCACCAATACCAAGAGCTATCGTCGCGACCTTCGTCGAGTCGAATATGGTGATGAGCGGGATCCCCAGATGCGCGCTTTCCTGGAAAAAATCAGCCCCAACAACAATGTGGACAAGATCCAGGTGCCAATGTTTGTAGTGCAGGGACAAAATGACCCTCGGGTACCTGTCACCGAGGCTGAGCAAATCGTGGCTGCACTTCGTGAGAATGGCAATCAAGTCTGGTATATGAACGCACTCAATGAAGGGCACGGCTACCGCAAGAAAGAGAACAGTGATGCCTTTACCCAGGCAACAGCTCTCTTCTTTGCCGAACACCTACTGAGTGAAGATCAAAAAAAGCAGCTCAGCTTGAATGAACAATAATTATTTGTTCCCAGAAAAAGAAAACGGCCTTAAGGGCCGTTTTCTTTTTAGAACTTAACTATGTAAGGAGCCCCTGATTAACTAAACAAAAAAGGAAATGTTTCCACAATCGCAATCAAGTTCAGAACAATCGCCAGTATCCAAAGCCAATAGCGGCTCTTATCTCCGAATATCCCGGTAACAGCCGAATTCAAAAAGCCGGTAACCAATGAGATTTTGGGAGATATAAATGCAAGCAGGCAGATAAAAGCCAACCACTCAAGCGCCACCCAGGTCACCAGCACACTATTCGTTACAGACAAAGATAGAACTGCGCTTACTGATAAAAGCAGCAGCAATACATCTACAGTCCCAGATTTTGTCATCCCATATCCCAAGAAAGTCTACTTGCGTACTAATTCTGTCATGCAGAATAGTTTCGTGCCCCAAAAATATCTGTGCCAATACGCACAATAGTGGCACCGCAGGCAATAGCAGCCTCCATATCTTTAGACATCCCCATGGATAGAGTATCCAGGGCCTGCTCGGGAAATGCTTCGCGAAGGCTTTGCAGCAACCCTGCCAACTGGATAAATGGTTTTTCCTGCTCAAATACATTGTCACGAGCAGCGGGAATCGCCATCAAACCGCGCAGGCATAGTCCCGGCAATGTCATCACTTCACGCGCCAGAGCCACCAAATCCCGTGGAGCTATGCCAGACTTGCTCTGCTCGCCATCGATATTCACCTGCAAGCAGATATTGAGTGGTGCCATATTACTGGGACGCTGTGCCGACAGACGTTGGGCAATTTTTAAGCGATCCACCGTGTGCATCCATTGGAATCGCTCTGCCACAGCGCGGCTTTTGTTCGATTGAAGCGGCCCAATAAAATGCCAGTGAATATCCAGGTCGGACAGGGCATCCTGTTTTTGCAGGGCTTCCTGTAAATAATTTTCGCCAAAGTGATGCTGGCCAGCTGCAAAAGCAATCCGCAGGTCTTCCGCCGGTCGTGTTTTGGAAACCGCCAACAGGGTAATTTCTGCAGGGTTGCGATCGCAGTTGTTGCAGCATGTCACAATCCGCTCACCTACTGCATTCAGGTTTTCGACGATTGTCTCTTTGCGCATATACTGATGCCCTTACCGATTTGAGCGGCGATTTTACCTGAGCCCAAACAAGAACCATAAGGTAGCAGTATGGATATCACTGAACTCCTCGCCTTTAGCGCCAAGCAAAACGCCTCGGACTTACACCTCTCGGCGGGCCTGCCGCCGATGATCCGTGTCGACGGCGACGTGCGCCGTATCAACCTGCCCTCAATGGAGCACAAGCAGGTACACGGCCTGATCTACGAGATCATGAACGATAAGCAGCGCAAGGATTACGAAGAACTACTGGAAACAGACTTCTCTTTTGAAGTCCCCGGTGTCGCCCGCTTTCGTGTAAACGCCTTTAACCACAACCGGGGTGCCGGCGCCGTATTCCGGACCATTCCCTCCAAAGTTCTCACTATGGAAGACCTGGGAATGGGTCAGGTATTCAAGCAGATTTCGGATACTCCCCGTGGCTTGGTACTGGTGACCGGGCCCACGGGTTCCGGTAAGTCCACCACCCTGGCGGCGATGATGGACTACATCAACGACAATAAATACGAGCATATCCTCACCATCGAGGACCCGATCGAATTTGTGCACGAATCCAAGAAGTGCCTGGTGAACCAGCGTGAGGTGCACCGGGATACCCACGGCTTTGCCGAAGCGCTGCGCTCTGCACTGCGTGAAGACCCGGATATCATTCTCGTGGGTGAGATGCGGGACCTGGAGACCATTCGCCTGGCGCTGACTGCGGCAGAGACCGGTCACTTGGTATTCGGCACCCTGCACACCACTTCCGCCGCCAAAACCATTGACCGTGTGGTGGATGTATTCCCGGCGCAGGAGAAAGCCATGGTGCGTTCAATGCTGTCGGAATCCCTGCAGGCCGTTATCTCCCAGACGCTAATGAAGAAAAACGGCGGTGGCCGGGTCGCTGCCCACGAAATTATGCGCGGTACCCCAGCCATCCGTAACCTGATCCGCGAAGACAAAATCGCGCAGATGTACTCGGCCATCCAGACCGGAGCCAGCGTCGGCATGCAGACCATGGACCAATGCCTGGAAGACCTAGTGGCACGCCGCATCATCAGCCGCGAAGTGGCTCGCGAAAAAGCCAAGATGCCGGAGAACTTCTAAACGGCCAAAACCCGCCCCCAATCTGGGGAAGAAAAGTCGAGATAAAACGCGGTAATCACCATGGATATTGAAAGACTTCTACAACTGGTTGTAGAGAAGGGCGCTTCGGATTTATTTATCACGGCGGGCGTCCCGCCCTCCATCAAACTGCACGGCCGAGTGGTGCCCTGTAGCAGCACCGCGCTCACGCCAGAGAAAGCGCGCGAGCTGGTGGTGGGAACCATGAACGAGAAACAGCGGCGCGAGTTTGCCGAGCAAAAGGAATTGAACTTCGCGATTGCAGTGCGCAACGTGGGGCGCTTCCGGGTATCGGCCTTTTTCCAGCGCAATCTGGTAGGTATGGTGCTGCGTCGCATCGAAACCAAAATCCCCACTATCGATGGACTCGGACTACCCGACGTACTCAAAGACCTGGCCATGACCAAACGCGGTCTGATTATTTTTGTGGGCGCCACCGGTACCGGTAAGTCCACATCCCTCGCCTCCATGATCGGCCACCGCAATGAGAACACCAAGGGCCATATCATCACCATTGAGGACCCAATCGAATTTATCCACCAGCATCGCGGCTGTATTGTGACCCAGCGCGAAGTGGGCCTGGATACCGAGTCTTTCGATGTAGCCCTGAAAAACACTCTGCGTCAGGCACCAGATGTTATTCTGATCGGTGAGGTGCGCTCCCGCGAAACCATGGACCACGCCATCGCTTTCGCCGAGACCGGCCATTTGTGTCTGTGTACCCTCCACGCCAACAATGCTAACCAGGCCCTCGATCGGATCATTCACTTTTTCCCGGCAGACCGCCACAAACAGTTGTTTATGGACCTGTCCCTCAACCTGAAGGCGATGGTGGCCCAGCAGCTGGTACCGACTCCCGATGGCGATGGCCGCCGTGCCTGCCTTGAGATCATGATCAATACCCCACTGATGTCGGACCTGATCCGCAAAGGCGAAGTGGATAAGATCAAGGAGTTGATGAAGCGCTCTGGTGAGCAGGGAATGCAGACCTTCGACCAGGCACTCTACGAGCTCTACGATGGGGGAGAAATTACCTATGAGGATGCCCTCTCCCACGCCGACTCCGCCAACGATTTGCGCCTGATGATTAAGCTCAAATCCGAATCCGATGCCGAGTACTTAAATAGTGCCGCTGGCGAGTTGAGTCTACAAAATGATTCAGAGTACGGAGACGGTGGTCCTCAGCTCTACTAGCCCCCGATCCAGCCAGATCAAAACCGTTTACAGACATATCAAAGGTCCCCAGCCTGTAAACGGTTTTCACCCGGTATAATCCGCTGCGGATATTTCCGCAATGCAAAAGCTGATCCCGCCCGATATTGAATGATATCGCAGGCTCTTTTCTGCAGCATTTTTATTGGAAGAAAATAGCCTTTCAATAAGTCTCTATTTTCCTGCGCAATATCCCGTTTAAAGAGTGACCAATCAATATGAATAAAAAAGTTGCCTTGATCACTGGTGGCAACCGGGGCATTGGTGCCGCGACAGCCAAATTACTTGCCCACAAGGGGTACCAGATTGCCATTAGCTACCGGCAGCCCAAGCAGCAAGCGGAAGAACTGATCGTCGAACTTCGATCTTTTGGTGTTTTAGCAATAGCCGTTCGCGCCGATATATCCTCAGAGAAAGATATTGTTCAGTTATTCAATACAGTCGACGAACAACTAGGCCCAATTAGCTGCCTGGTTAACAACGCGGCAATCATTAAACCGCAAATGCGTGTCGAAACGATGGACGCTGAGCGCATCAATGAAATCCTGCGTACCAACATCACCGGCACCCTGCTCTGCTGCCGGGAAGCAATCAAAAGAATGTCTATCAAAAATGGGGGCACTGGAGGAACCATCGTGAATATTTCCTCTGCTGCCAGCCGTTCGGGATCACCTAATGAGTACATCGACTATGCAGCGAGTAAGGGCGCTGTCGATACGCTGACCATCGGGCTCAGCCAGGAGGTTGCCGATGAAGGGATTCGCGTAAATGGTGTAAGGCCCGGATTTATCTATACGGAGATGCACGCTGATGGTGGCGAAGCAGATCGAATTGAGCGAGTAAAGTCTGTAATTCCACTCAAGCGAGGGGGGCGAGCAGAGGAAGTGGCTAAAGCTGTGGCTTGGCTACTCGGTGATGAATCCACCTTTACTACCGGTTCATTTATTGACGTTGCAGGCGGGAAGTAGGACCAAAAATTATGTTAGAAGCACTCTTTTCACTAATTGCAGCAACCGCTCTGTTGCTCGGCTCCCCTGGCCCGGCACCACTTGCCCTGGCCGCATCGGGAGCGACATTTGGAGTGAGAAAAAGCGGCGGTTTCCTTATCGGCATCCTGCTTGGCCTGAGTGTCGCCATTGTCGGGGCTACCGCCGGCATCGCCGCACTGCTGGCAGCCTGGCCAGAAGCGCGCTTGGCGGTTCAGCTTTGCGGTGCCTTATATATTGGCTATATCGCGATCAAAATTGCCACGGCCCCGGTACTGGAGCAGGGCGAATCGGCGACGGCTCAGCCTCCGTCGCTGCTGGATGGGTTTATTTTTAACTTATTGAATCCCAAAGCCTATGCTGCTTTTCTCGCCATATTCTCCCAATTCTTACTACCGATTGAAGAGAGTGGCCTGAGCTATTTAGCCACAGGGTTGGTCTGTTTACTGGTAGCCGCTGCGGTGGATTTTATCTGGTTGTGCTTAGGAGGAAGCCTGAGGCCGGTTTTTCATAAACCCAGGCAGGCGCGAATAATCAGGGTATGTTTTGCGGTATTAATGGTGGCAGCCGTACTCGCTGTTTTTATCCGCGGAAGCATTTAAGCTCTAACATATCTCTGCGATCAACCCTTTTACCGAAGGCAGCATGCGCCGACTCACCAGCGGCGCTGCTGTTACGCCATCCAGCTCTACCCGGTAATTTGTACCGTCCCTGCGCAACCCAACAATATATTGCACAGCCACCAGCGCGCTGCGGTGAATACGCACGAAACGCTGTCCAAACTCACTCTCAAGCTCTTTTAGAGACTCATCCAGTATGGTCTCTCCAGCGGAGTGATGGGCTACAACATACTTGCTGTCCGCAACCAGACAGCGGATAGAATCTACATCCAGTAACTCCACCCCCAGGCGACTTATCGCCTTAATGCGGCTGCGGCCACTGGGCTCCTCCAGATCCTGCTTGGTTAACAACTGCTGCTGCGGCTTACTCAGACGCTGCGCTTTAGAAACCGCCTCGCGCAGCTGTTCGACATTCACAGGTTTTAATAAATACCCCACCGCTGAGGTGGCAAAAGCGGGCAAAGCAAACTCATCGTGAGCAGTGCAGAATATTATTGCCGGCGGACACACAAAGCTGGATAACTGCTGAGCCAATTCCAGGCCGCTACCACCGGGCATTTCAATATCCAGTAGCACAAGGTCCGGGTCGAGTTCGCGGATCTGTGATAGTCCGACTTCAATATCTGCCGCTTCTCCCACAGCAATACAATTATCGATCCTCTCCAACTGCCGGTGCAGACGGGCACGAGCTAAAGGCTCGTCATCAACAATTAGTACGCGCAATTGGGTCACTCCATCACCTCGATAGTCTTCTTGGAATTTGTGGTGGACTCTATTTCCCGCCGGTCCACTTCCCGGGGAGATAAGGGTAGCTGTAGTATGACCCGGTACCGGCCCTCCTCCCGACGGGCGGTAAATTTGAAGCGATCGCCGTAGTATGCAGTGAGACGCTGGCGAATATTCTCTGTCGCCATGCCATTACCAGTCTTCGCAGGAACTGCACTGTCCTGTGGCAATGGGTTTTCAATAACAACTTTGAATATGCCCCCCCCTTGCGAGAGCTGTACGCTGATCTCTCCGCCTGCCCGCAACTGTGCCACACCGTGCAACACCGCATTCTCCAATAGGGGTTGAAGCAACATACTGGGCAGCTGAATCTTATCCAGGCCCGCGTCTAGCTGCCAACTCTGGCGCAAACGCTCCCCCAGACGCAGGGCTTCAATCTCCAAATAGCGTTGGGCTAGAGTAATCTCTTGCGCTAAAGGCACCAGCTTTGGATCGGCGAGGCTTGCACGAAATAATGCACATAAATCCTCTACCAACCGCTCCGCGCGATCAGGATCAACAGCGATCAAACTAGCCAGGCTGTTCATACTGTTAAAAAGGAAGTGGGGGCGAATCCGCGATTGAAGTGCCTCGATTCGGGCACCGAGCTCCGCCTGCTGCTGGTTGTAGAGTTGCTGCTGAAGATAGGCGTAGCGCAATACCACCCCCGCACAAATAGCCCCAAGCAGGCAGTCGCCCGCAAATCCCCAGCTATCAAAGCTGGTCTGCAACAACACCGCGCGCAGGGAGCGCTGCACTGCCATCACCAATATGAGCACCGACAGCACTGCAATAAAACTCAAGCCGCCAGCGAGTTTGTGGGGCATTTTCGCCAGGCTCGGCCGAAGCCGGCACAGCAGCGCGGCCGAAGGTAATATCACCCATTGGATCACCAGAGAGATCAGCCCCAGGCGCTGCCAACTGAATTCCGGTAAACCATCCAGGGCCAGGACCAGCACCAACGCCAGCAACTCCCCCATCAACACCAGTACCGCCAGAGAGGTGACACTACAGAGGTCTGGCAGAAACGGAAGCTGCCCAGATAGCGCAGAATCCTTATTTCCTGTGCGATATTTTCGAATTTTCTGCGTTATAATGCCCGACGGCCAGGGGAATGACATGCAGTTGTTATTCTTGATTGTCCCAAAGTTCCAAGCGCAAGATATCACCAAGCTCCCCAGCCTTTCATCTCACTGCAGCCAGGAAAACCATGAGTAACGAAAAATCCCCCTCCGAGTCCGCCAACAATCCTGCCGCCAAACTCTGGGGCGGCCGCTTTAGTGAAGCCACCGATGCCTTTGTCGAGCGATTTACCGCCTCGGTGACTTTTGACCAGCGCATGGCCATGGAAGACATCCAGGGATCACTTGCCCACGCGCAGATGTTGTCAGAAGTGGGGGTATTAAGTGCTGATGAATATCACAAGATAGCCGACGGCCTGAAGGGCATCGCCGAAGAGATAAAAGCGGGAGAATTTCCCTGGTCTGTGCAGCTCGAAGATGTCCATATGAATATCGAAGCGCGCCTGACCCAACGCATTGGTGCCACTGGCAAGAAACTGCATACCGGCCGCTCGCGCAACGATCAGGTGGCAACCGACATCCGCCTGTGGCTGCGTGGGCGCATCGATCTGATTGCTGCCGAACTGACCCGCCTGCAAAATGGCTTGGTCGATTTGGCGGAGCGCGAAGCCGATACCATTATGCCCGGCTTTACTCACTTACAGAGCGCGCAACCGGTGACCTTTGGCCACCACTTACTGGCCTGGAATGCCATGCTGAGCCGGGATTTCGAGCGCCTGATGGATTGCCGCAAACGGGTTAACCGCTCACCGTTGGGAGCCGCAGCACTGGCCGGCACCAGCTATCCGATCAATCGCGCACGCACAGCGGAGCTGCTGGGCTTCGATGCCCCCACAGAAAACTCTCTCGACTCAGTCAGCGACCGGGACTTCGCTATCGAGTTCTGTGCTTTCGCCGCGCTGCTGCTCACCCATCTGTCCCGGGCCAGTGAAGAGCTGGTGCTGTGGACTTCCAGCCAGTTCGACTTTATTGACCTGCCCGATCGCTTCTGCACCGGCTCCTCAATTATGCCGCAGAAGAAAAACCCCGATGTTCCGGAGCTGGTGCGCGGAAAAACCGGCCGGGTTAACGGCCACCTGATTGCGCTGCTCACACTGATGAAGAGCCAACCGCTGGCCTACAACAAGGACAACCAGGAAGATAAAGAGCCGCTATTCGATGCCGCCGATACCGCTCTGGATTGCCTGCGCGCGTTTGCCGATATGGCGCCGGCACTGAAGGCAAAAAAAGAAAATATGCTGGAAGCTGCGGCCAAGGGCTTCTCCACCGCGACGGATCTGGCCGATTATCTGGTACGCAAAGGAGTGGCCTTCCGCGATGCTCACGAAATTGTCGGGCAGTCCGTATCCTTTGCTATTGAACAGGATAAAGACTTATCCGAACTCAGCCTGGACCAACTACAACAATTCTCAACAGAAATTGACGAAGATGTATTTGAGGTGCTGACTTTAGAGGGATCGGTTGCGGCTCGCGATCATATTGGCGGTACCGCACCAAACCAAGTGCGCGCGGCCTGTAAACGCGCACGGGAAGAGATTTCGCAGCGCACTTAAGTGCTGTTTAAGCGGATAATCCGAGGGAAACCTGTTCGCCTTGCTGCTCGCTCAATACGCGGTCGAGCAAAGTCGGCAGGTCCTCACCGGTCGTGGTGCACTTCCAACCGGGGTTTTCAAAAGAAAGATGGTAGCCACCGGATTTGGCGGCGACCCACAACTCCCGGTTGGCAGACTGGCGCGAGAGAATTACCTGGCTGCCATTGTCTTCCAGGGTCAGGGTCAGCACCGCATCACTGCGTTCGTAGTCAATATCCCAATCGCAGTGATCGAGTGCATCCTCAATACCGATTAGAGTCTGCTCCACAGCCGCATCATATTCCGCTTGGCTCATCTTTGGTTACTTCTGTTACCGTGTAATGTGTTGAATCAGGTGGGCCGCTATACTATCAGGCTTTTGCCGGTTGCCGCTGCGAATCTCCGACTCTCAGGATGTTATCGATGCTCAAAAAACGACTCTCTCTATTAACCATCACCATCGGTGCCACCGCACTGTTACTGGGCTGTGGCCAAAAAGGTCCTCTCTATCTTCCACAGGACCCCGCCATGCCCGCCTCCAATATTCCAGGTGGCCCGCCGGAGACAGTACCCACCAGTGGTGCAGCACAACCCGGCGAGCCCGGCTCTGCAGCAGAGCAAGCGGTGGAAACCGTTGATGAAATTGAATCTGAAGACGGCTATGGGCCCGACTTTGATATCGATGACACCATTGAGACCGGCCCGACTATCGAAGTCGACGACGAATCGGGCACAGCGGATGACTCCAATGTCGAGGAAGATTTAGAAGAGTAAGAACCGGTCATATGAGAGAGTTTAGTTATCGCGACGGTAGCCTGTGGGCTGAGCAGGTTTCACTGGAACAAATAGCTGAGAATTTCGGCACCCCCACTTATGTCTACAGCCGCGCGCACTTTGAACGGCAGTATCGGGATTACGCCGAGGCCCTCGGCAATCGTCCCGGCCTAATCTGCTACGCAGTGAAAGCCAACAGTAACCTGGGCATTCTGTCACTGCTGGCACAGCTGGGGGCGGGCTTTGATATTGTTTCCGGCGGGGAACTTGAGCGAGTGCTGCTCGCCGGCGGCGACCCATCGCGAATCGTATTTTCCGGAGTGGGTAAAACCTCAGAGGAAATGCGGCGTGCTCTGGAGGTTGGAGTGCACTGCTTCAATATTGAATCAGAAGCGGAAATTGACCGCCTTGAGCGCGTGGCCACAGAGTGTGGCAAGACCGCCCCAATTTCCATCAGGGTCAATCCCGATGTGGATGCCCAAACCCACCCCTATATTTCCACTGGCCTCAAAGAAAATAAATTTGGTATCGCCATAGACAAGGCGATCGAGGTTTATCAGCGCGCAGCGGATTCTGAGCATCTGAAAATTACCGGTGTGGATTGCCATATCGGTTCCCAGCTCACCGAAGTCGCCCCCTTCCTAGATGCACTCGATCGCCTGCTGGTCCTTATCGATCAGCTCGCCGAGCTGGGAATTACTCTGGAACACCTGGATCTGGGCGGAGGCCTCGGTGTGCGCTATCGGGGTGAGGAACCACCCCCTGTCGGGGATTACCTGGCGGAGGTCCACAAGCGTATCGGCGAACGCAATTTATCCCTGATTCTCGAACCCGGCCGCTCCATTGCCGCCAACGGCGGCGCCCTGCTGACCCGGGTCGAATACCTGAAGCGTACCGAAGAGCACAACTTCGCTATCGTCGATGCCGCCATGAATGACAACCTGCGTCCGGCCCTTTACCAGGCGTGGCAGGATATTGTGCCAGTGACACCGGACGAGAGTGAAAGTACCCTGTGGGATATTGTCGGTCCGGTATGCGAAACGGGTGACTTCCTGGGTAAAAACCGCTCCCAATCTCTGCGAGAGGGGCAACTGTTAGCCATGTTGTCGACCGGTGCCTACGGTTTCACCATGAGTTCCAATTACAACAGCCGCTGTCGCGCTGCTGAAGTACTTGTGGATGGCGACAAAACTTACCTGGTGCGTGAGCGGGAGACTTTTGCCGACTTGGTTCGCGGTGAGACCACTGTCCCCAAAAAAGCCTGATCAGCTACTTGCATCGCAGTGGGGTCCATTTTTTAGCCCGGGCCCCAAACCGCAGCTAACGCCGCGGAAAATCAGTACGAACAGAGAAATGGAATGCGCGTTAAATTCAGCAAGATGCATGGGCTCGGCAACGATTTCGTGATGCTAGACGGCGTCAGCCAAAAAATTAAACTGACCCCGGAAAAAACTCGTCGCCTGGCAGACCGCTGCCTCGGCGTGGGCTGCGACCAGGTACTGCTGGTGGAGCCGCCCCGCACACCCGAGGCGGATTTTCGCTATCGCATATTTAACGCTGATGGCAGCGAAGTGGAAAATTGCGGCAATGGTGCCCGCTGCTTTGCCCGCTTTGTACGTGAACGCCGCCTTACCGGTAAGAAAAATATCCAAGTAGAAACTGCCGCCGGTTTACTGCACCTGAGAGTGCTGGACGGGGATCAGGTTAGTGTCGATATGGGAGCACCGGTCCTCGAGCCCCAAAAAGTGCCTTTTTCCGCCGATCGCCGTGCAGAATCCTATCCCCTGGAAGTGGACGGGGAGACCTTCACCATTGGTGCTGTATCCATGGGAAACCCCCACGCGGTTCTGCTGGTGGAAGATATCGCTTCCGCACCGGTAGAAAGACTCGGGCCCCTAATTGAACGCCACCCGCGGTTCCCACAAAAGGTCAACGCTGGCTTTCTGCAAGTGGATACACGCACCGAAGCCCGGCTCAGGGTATTTGAGCGCGGCGTTGGCGAAACTCGTGCCTGTGGCACCGGCGCCTGTGCTGCCATGGTATACGCTCGCCTGCGAAACCTGGTGGATGACAAAGTCCAAATTCAGCTCCCCGGCGGCACACTGACAATTCACTGGAGCGGACCCGGCCAGCCAGTTACTATGACCGGGCCCGCAACCACGGTTTTTCACGGGCAAATTATTCTCTAAACAATTGTCCGGGTATTTGGCAGTAAACCCGCCACAAGCGGGTACGGGATAACTCAGAGAGCAGAACGCTTCGCCACATCAGTTGTCCGATGCCCCATCCCCGTGCCAGAAAAAGCAAACACAATGGAACACACAGACGCCAATCAGCCCCCCGAAGAGATTGCCGGCGACACTCACAAGGAAACCCAGCGTGACGATAAACTGCTGGCACGGCAGGTAGCCCGCTACCTGATTCAAAACCCGGAGTTCTTTGAAGAGCGCATGGAACTGCTGGAAACCATCAAGTTGCCACGGGAAAATGGCAAGACCGTGTCGCTGATGACCCACCAAACGAATTTGCTGCGTGAGCGCAATATCGAAATGCGCCAGCGCCTCGACCAGCTCTTGCACAACGCACGGGACAACGACCAGTTATTTTTCAATAGCCGCCGACTTATCCTGGCACTGCTGGAAGCTGAAAATATCGGTGAAGTCACAGAAGCTCTCTATGCCAGTTTCGCCGCTGACTTCAATGTTGAGTTCACCAGCCTGACTCTGTTCGAGCCACTATCTGTTCCCCGCCAAAGCCTGGGACAAGTTCAGACCAGCACATTTTCCGATGCCGAGACGGCAATTGGCGGAATAATTCGTAACGGCCGCCCCATCTGTGGTGTTTTGCGCCAGCGGGAAAAAGAATTCCTGTTTGCGGAAAAAGCGCAATATATCGCTTCAGCTGCCGTAGTTCCTTTGGGCAATCAACTTGGCACCCTAGCGGTAGGCTCTGCTGATCCCCAGTACTACCGGTCTAGCCTGGGCACTTTATTCCTATCCTATATCGGCGAAGTCCTGGAGCGCCTGCTACCAAAACTGCTCAATCGGTAAAAGCTCTGAGAGGCTGAGAGGGGTTTGGCCAACTGTCACTCCTCCTGCTGGAGGAGCAACAGCGACCAGAGAGATTAGATAGGGCGGCTGCCATATTTTGGCTGCGGTTTGCGCGGGGGGTCGGCGGTAACTTCTGGATCAACTTCACTAATCGCGCCGCCACCGGCGAGAAACTCCTCTACATCGGAACTTAACTGGCTTCTGGCGCGCTGGCGAGAGGTGATACTGCGTTCTTCTGCAAATTCCTCGGAGTCCTTGCTGCGAGAGTTCTTACCCTGATCTTCATAACCATCTTTCATAGCTAAAACCCTGTAACCTTTACTCCTGTTACAGAGGGAGTACCTCTGTGCCGCCCCTTTCCCGCGGCATCTACAAAACTGACAACCACTTTTCAGTGGCGATCCCCTACCGCGTCAATAGCGGCGATTAATTTATAGGCAGTTCCCCACCCCCGTGCCAGTAACACAAGGAGGAGGCTGTAGAGTTTTTTGTTGGGAAATGAAATGGGAATATTTCAGTTAGTTATGCAGATTTTTGCGCCTGCACCGATAGCAGGTATTTCAAACAAAATAGATAACAAAGATGGGAGGGAAGATAGCGGGACTTATCAGAAGTGCATATAAAGCCCCTTGCGGGGCTTATGATACTCAATCGCTACGTTATGAAAGAGTTATCAAACAGGTTACACAGCTTCGCTACCGGTTTCACCGGTACGGATACGAATGACTTCTTCGAGAGCCGTGATAAAGATTTTGCCGTCACCGATTTTGCCGGTTTGCGCCGCCTTGGTGATTGCCTCAACAGCGGAGTCCACCATCTCATCATCAACAGCAAGTTCCAATTTTACTTTCGGTAGGAAGTCCACCACATATTCGGCGCCACGATAAAGTTCTGTATGGCCCTTTTGACGCCCAAAACCTTTTACCTCGGTGACGGTCATTCCTTGCACGCCCACTTCAGACAGGGCAGTGCGTACATCATCCAATTTGAAGGGCTTTACTACAGCCGTAATCAATTTCATCTTGAGTATTTCCCCTGATTCGTCCTCGTCGAGAGAACCTTACCCAGGCCACTGCCCCGCCTATGGGGCAGCACCGACACTGTTAACTTACTTGTTCATAAATTCCGGGTAAGCTTCCATTCCGCATTCGGTCAAGTCAACACCCTCTTGCTCCTCATCTTCGCTCACACGGATACCAGTGACGAGCTTGAGCAGGTACCACACTGCGAATGAACTGACGAATACCCAGCCGAAGATGGTCAGTGCACCAATCAATTGCCCGCTGAAACTGGAATCATTGTTAGTCACAGGTACCAATAGCAAACCGAGCAAGCCGACAACGCCGTGTACAGAGATAGCGCCCACCGGATCATCAATTTTCAGCTTATCCAGGGTGATGATAGAGAAGACCACCAACACACCGGCGATCATACCGAAGAGGGTTGCCTGCAATGCAGTCGGGGTTGAAGGCTCCGCAGTAATTGCTACCAGACCGGCCAAGGCGCCATTGAGCAACATGGTCAGATCCGCTTTACCGAACAGGATACGGGCGGTGATCAGTGCAGCAATAGCACCACCGGCAGCAGCGGTATTGGTATTCACAAAGACCATGGCGACGGAGTGCGCACTGGCAGCATCGCCCAGCTTCAGTACGGAGCCGCCATTGAAGCCAAACCAGCCCATCCACAGGATAAAGGTACCCAGGGTTGCCAACGGTAAGTTAGCACCGGGAATGGCATACACTTGGCCGTTGGGGCCGTATTTGCCTTTGCGCGCGCCCAGTAGCAGAACACCAGCAAGCGCAGCCGCTGCACCCGCCATATGCACGATACCGGAACCGGCAAAATCAGAGAAACCGAGATCGCCCAAGTTGTACAGGCCGAAAACCTCTTTACTACCCCAAGTCCAGGCACCTTCCAGTGGATAGATGAAACCGGTCAAAACTACTGCAAAGGCCAGGAAGCTCCACAGCTTCATACGCTCGGCAACCGCACCGGATACAATGGACATAGCGGTAGCTACGAAAACCACCTGGAAGAAAAAGTCTGAAGCTCCGGAATAAACGGAGTCACCCTCAAAACCATTTTCTGCAGAATCGCTGAGGACGCCTTCCAGACTAAACGCCTCAATACCGGACAATGCCCAGCCACCATCGTACATAATGGCGTAGCCAGTCAGCAGATACATAATGCAGGCAATCGCAAACAGGGCCACATTCTTGGTGAGAATTTCCGTGGTGTTTTTGGAGCGCACCAAACCGGCTTCCAGCATAGAAAAGCCGGCGGCCATCCACATTACCAAGGCGCCGCACATCAGAAAGTAAAAAGTATCAATTGCATACTGCAATTGAAAAATTTGGTTCTCCATATTCCTCTCCGTTCAAATCTGGATATTTATTAAAATTATGTTTTCGGTTTTTAATTAAATTGCTGCATTACCGGTTTCTCCGGTACGTATGCGCACGACCTGCTCAAGCTCTGCGACAAATATTTTTCCGTCACCGATCTTGCCACTCTGCGCACTGGAACCAATTGCTTCGATAACCGCATCCAGTTGCGAATCTGCCACCGCTATTTGCAGCATGGTTTTCGGAAGAAAATCCACCACATACTCTGCGCCGCGATACAATTCCGTATGCCCTTTTTGGCGACCAAAGCCCTTCACTTCAGTGACCGTTACACCATTAACCCCCGACTCCCGCAGGGCATCTCTCACAGCATCCAGCTTGAAGGGTTTAATGATTGCAGTGATTAATTTCATGGTATTCCCCTAAAGAAAAACGAGCCCTCGCATTAACGAAGGCTCTTTTGTATTACCAGGTATAAGCCGCGCCGGCGAGCAATGTAGGTTCGCACCAGTCGGTCTCGTAGCACTCTTTATCGCTGACATCGGTGCCCACGAAAGAAGCGCTCAGGCTCAAGCCGCCAAATTCTTTACTGAGGGAAACGGAGTAATCGATATAGGAATCAGATCCATCGAGAAAACCTTCTTCTTCAAAAAGGTTTAATCCCAGATGTAGATCGAGAGAAAAATCTGAGGGAAGAGCGAAACTATATTCCGCATAAGGGTAATAAAACTCACCTGTATCCGCCCAATAATCATCGGAATAGGCAAACCCCAACGTTAAGTCTGAAAAACTCAGGCTGCCGTATATTTCCTGATAATCTTCATCTTCACTTCCACCGTGATAGGCGTAATAAATGTAGCCAACATCAAAGCTAACGCTGTCATTGATATCCGCACTATAACCGCCGTAAAAATCCTGTTCGTAGTCAGTTTGATCAGTCTCGTAATCAAAATCCACTTGGGATGCCCAGGTGCCAATATAAATGCCGTTTCCAAAATCGACATCGACACCACCCTGTAATGCGGGGCCTCCATCAGTCTGGCTAATACCACGGAATCTATAGTCAGAAACAAGACCCACATTGGCACTAATGCTGGGACCGCCCTCGGCAGCTATCGATAAATTTGCAGCGCCCAGTGCGAGAACGGCACCGGTGACGAGAGTGGCAACTTTATACATTTTATTTTCCACTTTAATCCTCCAAGGCTTTTGAAGCTGTTTTTTCGAGTGCTTTTATGGCGCCGCCTGCAATCAGTCCTTCACTGTCGGGTGTGACAGAGGGTCGCTTGCGTCTCGTGAACTGCTACTTTCCCAGACTCCCAATGATCGTTAATGGGACACCTGCACAGATTGTTTGCAGACTTGATGCCAACACTGCAACCGCAAGCAAAATCAATAAGTTAGGAGTAATTGAATTATTAAAATTCGTACGAATAGAAACTCGGAGGCAAAGTGTTGCACCAACATGGAACTGCCTTTCTTCCTTTGCACTGAAGTGGGGAGGTAAAGATTAAGGTGCGCTCAGAACGGTGCGCTGTTAGGCTGCTTTTTCCAAAAAATGCACTGGGTTACAATCCCGTGCTATTCATATCCATCTTATTTAGCGAGGAAATGCCCGTGGCAGCAGATAAACTGCAACAGCTGCTGAAAGAGCTACAACAACAGGGCGCCGTGGTGACCAGTGACTTGCGCAGTGCTCTGGAAGTATCACTGGATAAATTGCCATTGGTCTCCCAGCGAGAGTTCGACACTCAGGTGGAGATACTGCGCCGGACCCGGGAAAAGCTGGCACGACTCGAAGATAAGGTCGAAATGCTGGAGCAAGCCCTGGCGCAGAGAGACAGCGCCGCCAAGGACTAAGCCCAGGGAGCCACTTCAAGGATGAAATCGTGAGCCTCTCAGTCACCTACTCCCGAGCTCAGCTCGGGGTCTCTGCACCTCTGGTTACCGTAGAAACCCACCTGGCAAATGGCCTCCCTGCCTTTCATATTGTGGGTTTACCGGAAGCGGCGGTGCGGGAGAGCCGCGATCGTGTCCGCAGCGCCCTAATCAACAGCCATTTCGACTTCCCCCAGCGCCGAATTACCGTCAACCTCGCCCCCGCCGACTTACCCAAGGAAGGTGGTCGCTACGATCTGGCCATCGCCATCGGCATTCTCAGCGCCTCGGGACAGGTTCCCACCGAAACTCTGGAACGTTATGAATTTATTGGCGAGCTAGCACTCACCGGCGCCTTGCGGGAAGTAAGTGGTAGCTTACCGGCAGCCGTAGCCTGCACCAATGAAGACCGTAAACTCGTTGTGCCTACCGAGAACGGTGCGGAAGCCGCGCTGGCAACCGGCGAAGTCAGCATTGCCAACTCCCTGCTGGAAGTTTGCGCCGAACTCCATGGGCGTGAATCTATGCCCAAAGCTGTTGCAGAGCCTATTGCCGAAGAGCACCTGTGCGCAGACTTGGCCGATGTACGCGGCCAACTAAAGGCCCGCCGCGCTCTCGAAGTAGCAGCAGCCGGGAGCCACAATCTGCTTTTTTACGGTCCTCCCGGCACCGGCAAAACCATGTTGGCCAGCCGCCTGCCAGGTATATTGCCCCCGCTGACAACTGAAGAGTCATTAGAGGTAGCGAGCGTTTACTCCAGCGCAGGCCTACCTCAGCAGAGCCTGCGCCCTTTCAGGGCCCCGCACCACAGCGCCTCACCAACAGCGCTGGTCGGTGGTGGCAGCACCCCAAGGCCCGGTGAGATATCCCTCGCGCACCGGGGAGTCCTTTTCCTCGATGAAATGCCCGAATTTCCCAGGCACGCCCTGGAGATACTGCGGGAACCCCTGGAGAATGGTGAAGTGCGAATCTCCCGCGCCCGAGCCCAAGTCACCTACCCCGCCCACTTTCAGCTGGTCGGGGCTATGAACCCCTGCCCTTGTGGCTATTTAGGCGAACCCCGCTGTCGCTGTACCCCAGACCAGATAGATCGATATCGCAACAAGCTCTCAGGCCCTCTGCTGGATCGTATCGACATGCAGGTAGAGGTGGGCACTATGAATGCCGTGCAATTACAGGACTCAGCTCCCGGAGAAACTTCCGATGCCGTGAGAGAGAGAGTTTGTGCCGCACGCCAGCAACAAATACAGCGGCAAGGTAAGACAAATAACCTGTTAAAAGGCGCAGAACTGGAAAAGCACTGTGCCTTGGGGGAAAAGGAAAAGCACCTCTTACGACAGTCGGTGGAAAAACTGGGGCTATCCGCGCGTAGTTACCATCGGGTCCTTAAAGTAGCCCGAACCTTGGCAGACCTTGTTAATGCTGAACGTATAAGCACAACTCAAATTGCTGAAGCTTTAGCGTACCGCAATCTGGATAGGCGCCAAACGGCTACGGCATAAATTGCCTATATGAACACTTACACATCCCGAGGAATCTATATCGGTCTCGATACCTTTATTCGTAAGCTGAGGTGGATACTCAATATCAGCTCATGAAGTAATTTAAATTAGGATCCCGACTATAAGACCCCATTTCCAAAACATGGAGCACTTTACGCCCCAAATATTGTGCACCTTGTTCACGTCCCCCAACCCCATAAGGAAAGATCACATCGCTTAAAAAATTCCTCAGGTGCGCCAGATAATTAAATTGGAAAGTCCCAATATTTGGATCAAAAAATATCAAATTTTCAAGATCCAAGGCCATAGTATGCGAATGAAAACTTCGAGTGGAAATTATTCGGAATTGATTTATATCTGGCCCCTGACAGCAGTAATCACCAACCCAATTTCTAAGTCTATTGACATATTCTTTACGGGGCATATTTCCTACGAAACCGTGAGTATTCATCCACAAATGGGCATCCTTCATCTGAGTATTCGCAGCTTTTGTGGCATTAAATAATTCTATTGCCGGTGAAAGAGCATCAGCAATAACTCTCTTATTCTGCCCGACCATAGGGCCTAGATAGTCCCTGTTTTTAATTTCCCCCTCAAGCCAATAAAGTGCTAGTGCTATACATATACCATCTCCAACTCCCCTTTTAGTGAGTACAGTGTGAATTTTACTTCCAGGGGATTGTGAAAACTCAACAACTCTAATACAACCCCGAGCTCTTGCTGCTAAGATAACTCTTTCTATAATTCTGCGAGTATCTCTTGCAGTTCTATTTATCCATAAAGGCATATTTATCCTCACCCAGTAAAAGCTTCGATCATTATTCGACAAATTGTTACAACCAAATTTGTCGACAACTTTTCGTCCGATTGCATGTACATGAACAATTAACCTTCATCCTACAGTGAGGCTTTACTGTATTTTTGATTTTTCTTGCTATTTCTCCCCCTAGTGATTTCAGTATTTTATAAACACAACCCACTTAAAATAGGCCCGTATTCAATCCCATTAATCATTGCAATTATTGATATGGCAGTCAGTTGACATAACCACCCATATAGTTATCATGGTAACCATTACTATATAAAGGCACTATGTATGAACAAGCATCTATTTATTATTGCCAAGATTTCCCCCAAGGCTGAATTCTTCATGCAAGCCAAGCAGGCCATCCGGTCCATAGTGGCTAATACATTGGAGGAGGAGGGCTGCCTGCAGTTTGTTGTGCACGAGGACGGGGAAAACTTGTTTTTATACGAGGAGTGGCGCAGTCAGGAAGACCTCGATAAGCATTACACTATGCCCTACATCACCCCGATTTTCGAAGCCTATCAAGAGTGGCTAAAAGGGCCTGTGGAGATCAATAAGCTGGAGAGGTTGGCTTAATACTCTTATGTTTTTTCTCAAAGAACTTCCCTCACAACAGATGGTTGAGGGATATTCCAAACGATTTTCTGTAAAAGATCCCGCTGCCGTTCAGGGCGCCCTTACCATGATGCGGGATGCGAGTCTGCTATTGCGGGAGCTGGAGGGGTATTTTTCTGAACACGGAACCTCCCAGCTGCGCTTCCTGGTAATGATCGTTATCGACCGGGAGCCTCAAAGAGACAGTTTGCTGGCTTCAGAAATCGCAGAGCGCATCGATGTTTCTCGACCGGTAATGACACGAACCCTGAAAAGTATGGTGGAAGATGAGCTCATCGTTATGGAAGCAGACTCCAGCGATGGTAGGGCAAAATGTGTAGCACTATCCAAGAGTGGAAAACAATTTTTACAGAAAATCTTACCCGGGTATTTTAAGACAATTTCTAAATTTATGAAGGAATTGAACAAATGAAGAAACCGATACTACATGCTCTGTGCATCTGGGCATTGGTTTACCCTATTGTTACTCTATTACTTCTAGGGATGCAGGCACTGGAATTGCAAATTGCAATTGGTTTAAAAGCGCTAATAATGACCGCTATTCTGGTCCCACTAATGTATTTCTATCTTGTGCCAAAGGTGCATCAATTTTTAGCCCGGCATTAATATGCCGAGCCATGTTTTGTAGCGCAAATATCTAGTCAACTGGATCTTTCTCAGCTTCCAGCTTTTCACTTAATTTTTCTTCCGCTTTCTCTGCATATTGATGACAGCTTACTGATTTTTTCTGTATAGCTTTGTTTTTAAACTCCCAGCCGCTGGCAGGTGCATGAGGGGTAAGTAGTAAATCACAAGGTAAATCCCGCACACGGGCAAAGCTTGTGCGGAAGTCCTCGACGATATTTGGATAGCGGCGGTTATCAATCAGTTGATAACCGGGCGCTGTAAGGCTATCCACATAAGCTATATCTTTAGTTTTACCATCAACTTTGTCTTCCCAGGTCCAGGCCATACTGCCTGGTGTATGGCCTGGGATAAAATGTACGCGTAGACGCAAATCCCCTAGAACCACTTGTTCGCCATCGTGCAGGATACGATCCGCCTTTATTGGCGGATATAAAAGTTCGTCGGCAAAATGAATATCATTGGCACCACCGCGAGCCATTAACACCGCTGACTCGGCATTGGTTACTACCTGTGCACCAGTTACGCGTTTTAGCTCGGCTAAGGAACCTACATGGTCTGCATGGGCCTGACTGTGCAAAATTAACTTGAGATCCGAGGGGGCGACTCCCAACCTGCGCATATTCTCCAATAAATGCTCAGCCGTCTGCTCCATGCCACCATCAATTAGAATCGATCCCTCTTTGCCTTTTAATAACAGTGAGGTAATTCCCTCGGTACCTATTTGCCACGTGTTACCTGCAATCTTTAGAGGCGCTACCGGCTGACGCCAGGATTCTGGTACCTTGTAGGTTTCCAGTTGTGGTAAGACAGCATAGTTTTCCGCTGCCGAAAAACTGGAATAAGCGGCCATCACTATTGCGGCTAATTGGATTCTTATATTCATTGATCAGTCTCAACTTTTACCGGCATCAGAGATACACCCGGGAGCTCCATTTAGTGCAGTCTTTTTGATCCATCCAGAAATTCTTTCAAAAACTTCTCCCCGGTGATTTACACCATCCTTATCCGTCATATAGTGATCGTAACCGGGGTACTCCCAATAAGTCAGCTCACAACGTCCGGCTGATGCATAGGCATCTTGTGCTGCTCGGCCGGAACTGACCGGGGCAGATTTATCTTCTGTACCCTGGATCAATAATACGGGGGCATGGCTGTTCAATAAATCGTTAACTGGTACCCGATCGACGACATCGGCCCACCAACGCATAGAGTTTCCACCCCAGACTTCCGCGCTTTCTGGGTTAGCTCGGGCATAGGCGAGTTTGGCATCTACCTCTTTAGCTACGTGGGGCGGAACCAAACTCTTTAGCACTTGAGCAAAGGATTCCCCCAATCCACTTGAAAAGACCACTGCCGCATCGGGATTTAGCCTCGGCGCCAGTCGTGCAACAAGATCACCACCCTCGGAACCGCCGAACAAGACCAGCTTGCCATTCCACCAATTAGCCCCGCGCAGTTCGTCGACAATCTGCTCTACATCTACCGCACGCTGCTCAACAGTATGGTTAGCTACATACTCTTTTGAACAATCTTTAAATTGCTCTTCCGGGCTGTCAGAGTGAGTTACACCATATTTTTCTACCAATAAAACAGCATATCCTGCCACTAACTCTTTAGCCTGTTGGATAGTGGTATTTTTAACAGCTGGCAGGCAGCCAGATCCCTGGGCTATCAGAAACAAGCCATATTTCCCGTTAGCCGATGGTTGCTCTAAAGACCAGTAAAGCGTTGATCCATCAGGGCGTTTACTAACTTTAAGTAAAGGTTCGGCGGATACGCCGATATGCAAAGCCGCTAGCAGAAAACCAGTTGCCGCTATAAAAGGCCGGTTTAAGAAAACCCATAGCGAGAACTCCCTGCCCTCACCTGAAATTAATGGTGGGGCTATATTTGCTTGGTTATTGTTGAAGAGGGGGTGGACCTCATATTCACCCCCTCTCCGAACCCAAGAAAAAGTAATGGTTCCCGAGCTAACTGAAGCTAATCACATCAAGATTTTTTCCAATCATCGGCACTTAAGCGATAAAGGCAGTGCCGCTGCAGATGGCTTTCGCTGGGGACAAGTGGATGTTCAAAGACGAGAGAATCCCGCCGCATGCCCAGCCGCTCCATCACCCGCTGGGAACGAAGGTTTTGTAGTGCAGTAAAGGAAACGACTTCGCTGAGATTCAGGGTATTAAAAGCTACATCCAAAGATGCTTGTGCAGCTTCACTGGCATAGCCTTTTCCCCAGTGGGGAAAGGCCAAGCGCCAGCCAATCTCTACCGCTGGAGTGAAGGGCAAATCTTCGGTCACATTTTTCATACCGACAAATCCGAGAAACTCGTTGGTGTCTCTCAGCTCCAAGGCCCAAAAGCCCCAGCCATATTTCTCAATATGCGCAATACTGCGATCCACACCGGCATCACTCTGCTGTCGCGTCAGCAATGAGGGGAAAAACTCCATCACCCTTGGGTCGGCATTCATTTCGGCAAATACAGGCTTATCTTCCTCTCGCCACTGACGTAGCTGCAAGCGTTCGGTCGTGGGTTGTATTAATTCGGGCATGAAATATTCGCGCTATTCAATATTTTGTTTCTGCTGAAAATCTACAGACGGTGAGACCAAAAAATCGCACTGATCCAGCCATTTTCGCTGCCCTGGATAAGCTGCTTCCTCAAAACCCAATTTCTGGTAGAGAGTCCGTGCCGCTAGATTAGTACGCAAGACAAATAAAGAGCACTCTATTGCATCCAGGGCTCTGGCTCCTGTTTGTGCAAGCTGTACTACTAGCGAACGTCCTAATCCGGCTCCGCGATGATTGGGGGAGACAATTAAGCGACTTAAGTGGCAGCGACCCAGGTGTTGGTAATACTGCCCAAAAGCCAGCACATCGCCGCTACTGTCCTGAAGTGCGTAGCTGGGCAACTCCGGCCAACGACAATCCTCCAAGAAGGACTTCCCCTCGAACGGAAACCTGAAATCGGGACCACCCCACTGTTGGCACTGCTCCCTGTCAGGTAGCCAAGACATCAATGTTGGGAATTGCCACTCTTCCATTGGCTTCAGTCTCAAATTCTCCACGGCAATTCTCCTTAAAGTTACTTGCGACTCTTTGCCAGCCATCTATCTAACTGATCGGCAAAAGCTTTGCGGTCCGCCTGGCTAAGGGCCGGTGGTCCGCCGGTATGCACGCCGCTGGAGCGCAGGGTATCCATAAAGTCCCGCATATTCAGACGCGCGCGGATATTGGCCTTGGTATAGCGCTCCCCACGGGGGTTAAGGGCTTCAGCACCCTTGTCGATCACCTCTGCTGCCAGTGGGATATCGCTAGTAATAATCAGGTCCCCCGCCTCGCAGCGCTGCACTATCTCGTTATCCGCCACATCAAAACCCGCTGTCACTTGCACGGAGCGAATATAGCGCGACGGCGGCACCCGCACCGCTTGGTTGGCCACCAAAGTCAGTTCTGTGGCTGTACGCTCAGCGGCGCGAAACAGGATTTCCTTGATGGCGACCGGGCAGGCGTCGGCATCGACCCAGAGTTTTGTCATGGCTATACAACCTTTTCGAGCGTATCGGGCGGTGCGCCCTCATCGCATTTCTTGCAATTGAGCTGGAAACCCAGCATAGACTCGCGCCCTTGTTCAGTGATCACCCAGGGCCGGTTGGTCCAGGGAGGGTTGTGGCGTACATGTTGGAAGTGGCCACAGGCGAGCTCCGCCACCCAGTGATTCTCTTCATCCAGGTGGTAGCCGGCGATGGGTTGTTGCATGGGGTTACACAAGCAGGGAATAAGGCGCAGTTATAGCCAATCCCAAGGGCAAAGTATACGTGTGGCCGGTGGTTCGCACTGGTACTGGGATGATTCGAGCCAAGGCTGCTAGAATCTCCCGCTTTTCCGCGACGCGAAGATGCAGCCCCATCTATGACCCAGCTCAATCCCCGCCAATCCGAAGCCGTGAAGTATGTCGATGGCCCCTGCCTGGTGCTGGCCGGTGCCGGCTCCGGCAAGACCAGCGTAATCACCCGCAAGATCGCCTACCTGATCGAGCAGTGTGGCTACGCCGCGCGCAATATCGCCGCCCTCACCTTCACCAACAAGGCGGCACGGGAGATGAAAGAGCGGGTCAGCAAACTGCTGGCAGGCCCGGATGGCAAGCGGTCCAAGGCGAGTCACGGTCTCACCGTATCCACCTTTCACAACCTTGGGCTTAATATCCTGCGTAAGGAATACCGCGCCGCCGGCTTTAAGCCGGGCTTCTCTATCTTCGATGCCGAAGACGCCCGCGCCCTGATCAAGGAGCTGATGCTCAGGGATGGCGACCTGGATACAGACCTGTTGGATCGGGTACAGAACCAGATCTCCAACTGGAAGAACGATATGCTCACCCCGCGCCGCGCCCTTGAGCAGGCACAGAGCCCCGGTGAGCAGGCCATCGCGGTTGCCTACGATCGCTACTGTGAAGCCCTCAAAGCCTACAATGCCGTCGACTTCGACGACCTGATCCTGCTGCCGGTACAGTTGTTCGACAAAGATCCAGAGTTGCTGCAACGCTGGCGCAAAAAGATTCGTTACCTGCTGGTGGACGAATATCAGGACACCAACAACTCCCAGTACCTGCTGGTGAAGCTGCTAGTGGGCGGGCGCGGCGGCCTCACAGTGGTGGGAGACGATGACCAGTCTATCTACGCCTGGCGCGGCGCGCGCCCGGAGAACATGAGTGCGCTGAAGACCGACTTCCCCAACCTTCGCCTGATCAAACTGGAGCAGAACTACCGCTCCACCAGCCGCATCCTCAAAGTGGCCAACCACCTGATCGCCCACAATCCTCACGAATTCGACAAGGCGCTGTGGTCCGATCGCGGCCTGGGTGAGGAGATCCGCGTGCTCAAGGTGGCCAATGAAAACGAGGAAGCGGAGCGGGTCGCCAACGAGATTTTTCTGCAAAAGAGCCGTCGCGGCTGCAAATTTATGGATTTTGCCGTGCTCTATCGCGGCAATCACCAAGCGCGCCTCCTTGAGATGAAGCTGCAGGAGCACCAGGTTCCCTACCAGATGTCCGGCGGCACCTCCTTTTTCGCCCGCGCTGAAATCAAGGACGTGATGGCCTATCTGCGCCTGTTGGTAAACCCGGATGATGACAACGCATTCCTGCGCATTATCAATACCCCGCGCCGCCAAATCGGTACCAGCAGCCTGGAAGCCCTGGGCAACTATGCCAAGGGCCGCGAGATCTCCATGTTCAAAGCCTGCTCGGAACTGGGCTTTAAGGAGCATATCAACGAGCAGGGCTACGAGCGCCTGAATCGCTTCGCCCTGTGGCTCGAAGGGGTACAGCGCAACTGTCGCGATACCACCGCCAATGGCGCCCTGCGCGAGATGCTGGAAGATATCGACTACGCCGGCTGGCTATCGCAAAACGCCAGCAGCGAGAAAGTGGCCGAGAAGCGCATGGAGAATGTGTATTGGCTGTTGGAAAGCCTCAACAAAATTATGGAGGGCACCGACGACGAGCTGGAGCAGGATATTCGCCTGGAACAGGCCATCTCCAAACTGATCCTGCGGGATATGCTGGAGCGCCAGGAAGAAGAGGAAGCCACCGATAAGGTCAGCCTGATGACCCTACACGCCGCCAAGGGCCTGGAATTCCCCCACGTATTTATGATCGGTATGGAAGAGAACTTACTTCCCCACCGCAACAGTATTGAAGACGACAATATCGAAGAGGAGCGCCGCCTCACTTACGTAGGCATTACCCGCGCCCAGCGCACCCTTACCATGACCCTGGCGGGCAAGCGCAAACAGTTCGGCGAAACCCAGGACACCACACCCAGTCGCTTTATTGACGAATTGCCGGAAGAAGATGTGTTGTTGGAAGGATTTGGTAAGGCGACGCCGGAGCAGAATCAGGCGAAGGGAGAGGAAACTTTAGGATCTTTGTTGAGTATGTTTGATTGAGGCTGTACATATTGGTCAGGATATAACGGCGTATATCCTGACCTTAAGTCAATCAAATCAATACGAGATAGCGGTAGCCATATTACTCTCAGGATTAATTTCCAATATTGAGTTTGTATTCAAATCCAACCCAAATAGATATCCAGAATCTGGATCAAGCGCGATACTAGCCAGCTTATGTGAACTATTTAACGGGGTATGTTTTAGTGGGGCGGAAAAATCCACAGGGATAGATTTAAGCCCGTCTCCAGCATAACTATGAACGAATATTAATGTTTCTTCATCCGCACTCAATATCATGTCCACACTTCCCGTAAGCTCACTTGAATCACTAAAACGGGAGGTCATGACAATAGATCCAGTCTCAACATCTACAGTATACACTTCGCGTGAAATCGGCTGACTCCAAGAAGAATATCCTAATAAATAAAGGTATTGCCCATCCTTTGTCATAGCCATAGTTTCAATATTCACCCAGCTACCTGAACCGGTGAGTTGGCCAAGAGTATCTTTAAGATCAGTTTTCTCCCCTGTTTCCAGAGAAATAGAGGTTAGCCGCCCTAAATCTGAAATTACCCAAGCACGCTCATTAACCTGATCAATTTCCACCTCAACAGCATCAGTTAAAACTAGAGCGTCAGAGCTGTTATTGTCACTTATTAGAGTTCGGTTTCCCGATGGGATATCTACATGAATTAGGGAAAATTCGTCCCGATGCCCATCAAGAGCATAAAGCGACCCTGTGCCACCAAAAGCTAAATCATAAATAAAGGAAAAAGACGGACCAGTGCCTTTTTCAGGGCCAGTAATGACTGATCGCTCTCCAGACTGTGGGTCAACAGAAATAATTTTCCCCGCTGTATCTCTTTCTGCTGAAGAGGAAGTTAGGTATAGCTTTTTCTCCTCGCTACTATAAATGAGTGGTTCAAGTACAGATTCTGCAACTAGCTGAGGCCCTACACCCCGAAATGGTTCTGTCAATTGCTCAACTTCACCAGAGGTCAGATTAACCTCAAATATCTCATCAGAACTTTCGGTTGTTAATAAAAGATTAGTAGAATCTCCTTTCTCAACCACTTTTGCTTCACTCAAATTTAAATTGAAAGGCTCGAGAGAGTTAACACCAACGACTTTCGTTAAACTATTACTTAAAACTTCCCATTGATAAATTTCACCCTCTTCATATGTTGATCTAACAAAGTTTGATATACGGTAGGGCCTACCAATAAACACAAAGCTATCATCTAAGGGGCGATAAATTAAATCTTCGATAGATGCTATTGGAAAATCTACATGGCGCCCAAAACTAGTCAGTTCAACAACAGTACTATCTTGAATATTCAGAGAAAACAATGCAGCTCCAGATTCTCCACTAGAACTTTTATTAGTTGCAAACACCAACTGATCATTAGCCCACTGAAGAGCCGTCACTCGCTGAAAGCGATCACCATTCAAGAGGTCATCCTTGATAACAGAAACAGCATTTGTTGCCAGCTCCAATTTCCCTAGTGAATAATTCCCATCATCTTTTTTCAAGAAGTAAATGTTAGATTTGGAATTATCAAACACCAAGTCAAAAATTTCTTCCCCTAATTCTCCAGAATACAACTCAGACTGTTTTGACTCAGCTGAAAAATTATCTAACCTATAGATAGATCCATTGATATAGCCAACAACAAAATCATTCGCCTGATCGTAGACAAAACCCTCTAAGCTCTGAATCCAATCATCGACTTCAACTGAAATAAATGTTTTGCTTCCAAGGTTATACCTGCTCAGTGGGCTACCAAATAACAATTCTCCTCCGTTGGAGGAAGAATAAGCAAACCCTTTTCTTGGCAGACGCTCATAGCCTTTATTCGTATACACTTCAACGCCAGAAACTTCCTCTCGGTTCTGGTAAATATCAATAGCATCTACCTTTATCTGGGTAGAGCCATCTTCAACTAGAGGAATAGTGGCATGCCATTTTTTTGATTCACTGTCATAATCACTTTGAACTCCGTTAACTTCTATCCTTTCTATGCCATTATCATCTTCAGCCACACCACTGACTGTGAGCTCAGAATCAAATAAATAAACTCCATCTTTCACAGGAAAGTCTATACGCACAGATGGATTACTCAAATCCCCCTTAGTCGTGACATTGAATGTTGTCATGAAGTCACCAACATTAATATCAGAAGAAACTACGCCCCCCAGCTCAACATGAGATATAAGTCGAACTACAAGAGTTTGATTATTTTCTATATTACGAGATTCAGAGGAAAAATCTTGGCCATCGATAGAAAATTCCCCCTCAGATACTTCAACAAGAACCGCGGTATCAATTCCAGTAACTATTACTGGTAATGAAGTTATTAATGTTTCAGGAAGAGCATTTTCAATATCTAAAAAACTAATTTCATCCGGAGTACTATCTGAGCCACTCCCCCCTGAGCCACCGTTATTGGAGCCACCGCCACCATTGCTAGAGTTATTAACATCACTATCTGTACGAGAATCACCACCTCCACCGCCACCACAGGCAGTCAAAAAAGATGAAAGAATAATAAATGAAAGAAGCTTCCCCAACTTCATGCTCAATATCCTTATGTTGTTATATACATCTGACTTACAAACAGACACGGATAATACAGAGTTTGCGCATCAGGGGGGATTAAATGTCGAATAACTGCTAATTACTAATTACCTACCAGCAAATTATCCAATTGTCATTTAAGACAGCTTTTTTTGGTAATACCTATAATTTCATTGGAAGGTACAAGTCGTACTTGAAAATTACAGAAAATGAGGCTGGTTAGACGAGGAGATATTTTGCTTAGCAGAAAACAAAAAAGGCCGCTCAATGAGCGGCCTTTTTCCAACAGAGAAACAGCTTACTTGCTGTTATCCACCATGTAATTCACAGCAGCTTTGATCTCGTCATCGCTACAGTCCATACACAGGCCTTTGGCCGGCATGGCATTGATACCATTGATGGCATTATTGTAGAGAGTATCCATGCCCTTGGCGATACGGGGTGCCCAAGCTGCGGCATCACCGAATTTTGGCGCACCTGCAACACCCATTGCGTGACAGGTCTGGCAGCTTGCGTTGTAGATATCCTGACCACTGCGAGCAGCGCCGCCGCTAGCACCTTCAGGTGCTGCCGCTACTGCCGCCGCACACTCTTTACCTTTCATGCAGGTTTCACCTGCCGGAGCAATTCGCTCTGCGATTTCTTCATTAACAGACTGCTGGGCCACTGCCGTAGCCGCACTGACGGCCAATGCCGCCACAATACCCAAAATACGCTTCATCATATTCCCCCAAAAGGACCGAAGTGAGTTGGCCCACAAACGTTCAAAATATCGTCGCAAACTCCTACGCCGCGCATTATAAGCACTGCATCGCCACCTGCCAAAGACTATATAAGCCAACAGAATGTCCTTTAACCCGCCCCCCAGCTTCTGTATAATCCGCCTCCCATTGGCACAGATAGCCAATTAAACCGCCCGTAGCTCAGCTGGATAGAGCGTCGCCCTCCGGAGGCGAAGGTCAGAGGTTCGAATCCTCTCGGGCGGGCCATATACAAAAAAGCCCGCTTATGCGGGCTTTTTTGTATATGGTTAACTCCCAGGGTTTTGTTCGAACTCAGGTTCGACTCGGAGGCAGCAAAGCTGCCGCAGAGCAGCGAGCCCAACGGGCGAAGCTAATCCTCCCGCACACTACCCGCTTATGCGGACTTTCTTGTATATGGCTAACCCCCAGGCTTTGTTCGAACTCAGGTTCGACGCGGAGGCAGCAAAATTGCCACTGAGCAGTACTCCCCCAAAGGGCGAAGCAAACCCTCACCGCCTTTACTCACTTAAATCAAATTAATTTGGATATAGCTTATACGAGCCCATACTCAATACGAAAGCAGCTATAAAAAACCTACCCCAACGGCACCCTCAGAGGCTCAATCACCACCTGCTCCCCAGCCTCTACACTGCCACTCTCTCGCGCCAAAACGATAAAGCAGTTAGCAGCAGCCAGGCCGGAAAGAATATGGCTCCCCTGGGTACCAACCGGTTCTACTACCAATATCCCGTTTTCATCACTGCGATATACACCCCGCTGGAAATCGGTACGGCCCGGCTTTTTCTTCAGGGGTTTTAACAGTTTTGCCTGCAAGGTCTGCGGGCCAGTCCACTGATCACCTTTCATCACACTCAGGGCGGGCACGGCCAGTTGGTAGAAAGTTACCAGGGCGGAAACCGGGTTGCCGGGTAAGCCAAAGAAAGGGGTTCCTTGTAGGAAACCGAAGGCAAAAGGTTTACCGGGCTTCATCGCCACTTTCCAGAAACCGATCTCTCCCAGTTCTTCCAACACTTCACGGGTGTAATCCGCTTCGCCAACGGAGACTCCACCGGAGGTGATAATAGCATCGGCCTCTTCGGAAGCACGCTGCAAGGCATTGGTAATAGCCTGTTTGTTATCGGGCAATATACCCAAATCCAAAATATCCAGGTCCAGCTGTTCCAGGGCGGATAACAGGGCAATGCGGTTGCTATCGTAGATATCGCCCTTACCCAGGGCTTCGCCGGGCTGGTGCAGTTCATCGCCGGTGGAGAAAAGTGCGATTACCGGTTTGCGCACTACAGTCACTGTGCCCACACCGGCAGCAGCGAGCAGGGCAATATGTGGAACGCTGATGCGCTCTCCGGCCTTAAGCAGGCTAGCTCCTTCAGCCACGTCTTCACCGCAGCGGCGAACATGGTCGCCAGCGCGAACTTCACAATTTATTCGTATCGACTCTCCTTGGGCATCGACATTTTCCTGCATCACTACCGTATCTGCACCGGCGGGTACTGCGGCTCCTGTCATAATGCGCACGCAGGTGCCGGGGTTCACCACACCGTCAAAAGGTGCACCGGCAAAAGATTTGCCGATCAGTTCCAGCGGCAAGCCACTGGCCAGGTCTTCAAAGCGCAGGGCGTAACCGTCCATTGCGGAGTTGTCGCATGGCGGCAGGTTTACTGTGGAGATAACATCCTCAGCCAATACTCGACCGGCGGCTTGTGCCAAGGGCAAAGTCTCAGTGCCACTGATTGGGCTCAGTGCCTCGAGAAGTTTTTTGCGGGCGCTTTCGATGGGCATCAGGCCCGGTTGGCTACAGCAGTCGATAGTGGGCATGGACAATATCTCTTACTTCATTCCTTTGCGGTTGGGACAAATTAGTGGCTGCGGTTTTGGGATTCCGGTCGCTTCTGATTAACCATCCACACAGCAGCTTCTACGCGGGAGCGCATGCCCAACTTTTTCAATAAGTGTTTAACGTGAACCTTTACAGTGGCATCACTGATATCCAATTCACGGGCGATTAACTTGTTACTGAGGCCATCGGCGATCAATTGCAAGATCTGGTATTCGCGACTGGTGAGCGTCGACAGGGTATCCGCACCGGAATTGTCCGGTTTGCGCAGAGCGGAGGCGAGGATCTCGGTAAGGCGCTGGCTGATAGCGAGCTTGCCGTGTGTGGCCTGGATAACCTGATCGAGAATATCTTCCGGCTCCATATCCTTGAGCAGGTAACCATCGGCACCGGCACGAATACAGGAAACTACGTCCGCGTTGTTATCGGAAACGGTGAGTATCACGATACGTGAGGCTACATCGGCTGCACGCATTGCCCGCAGGGTATCCAGCCCGTCCATACCGCGCATATTCAGGTCCAATAGAATAAGGTCCGGCTCGTGCTGTTTGGCCAGCTCCAGCGCTTCCTCCCCGCTACTTGCCTCGGCTACCAACTCCAGGCTGGGCTCCATAGCAAACAATTGCTTGAGACCTTTACGAAACAGAGGATGGTCATCAACCATCATTACCGTGGCAGAAGAAGTCATGGGGTGTCCTGCTTCATTGCTGTAAGTTGTACTAATTCTGAACAGTGACTTTAACACAGGGCTCAGTGCCTGCGCTTACCCCCAAATGGGTAGCTATTACGCGCGGGGGCAAAGGGGTTACTTACTGTTGGTAATTGAGCAGGGATAAGCCCCGGCCCATAGTGGCCGGACGAATCATTTCGAGGAGGAGTGGCCGCCGTGTCTGACATCTACGAGTGGGCCCCAGAGGACAGCAAATTCTGGCAGTCCAAGGGCAAAAAAATCGCAAACCGGAATTTGTGGATATCTATTCCCAGTTTGCTGTGCGGCTTCGCCGTGTGGCTCTACTGGGGCATTATTACCGTTCAAATGCTCAACCTTGGCTTCCCCATTGCCAAAGCCGATCTGTTTACCCTGATGGCAATTGCCGGCCTCACCGGCGCTACTCTTCGAATACCCAGTAGTTTCTTTATTCGATTATTCGGTGGGCGTAACACCATTGTCTTTACTACGGCCCTATTGATGGTCCCTGCCCTAGGCACGGGTATCGCCTTGCAAAATCCTGAGACCCCATTGTGGGTATTCCAGCTGCTGGCTTTGCTGTCAGGTATTGGCGGTGGTAATTTCGCCTCTTCCATGTCCAATATCAGCTTCTTTTTCCCCAAGGAAAAACAAGGGTTGGCGCTTGGCCTGAATGCGGGCTTGGGTAACTTCGGTGTTACCACCATGCAGATCCTGGTACCGCTGTTTATGACCTTCGGTGCCTTCGGCGCTGCTGGCGGCGATCCCATGACCCTGGTGAGCAGCTCTGGCTCCCTGATTGGTAAAGTACCAGCCGGTTCTGAAGCGTGGATTCAAAATGCCGGTTTTGTATGGCTGCTGTTCCTGGTTCCACTGGCCTTTGTCGGCTGGTTCGGTATGAACAACCTGCGCACCGACGAAGTCACCCCGGATGTGGGCAGCTCTATCGGCGCGATGTTGAAGATGACCATGATGTTGGGAATCGGCCTCTTCACCGCAATCACAGGTCTGTGGCTGTTGCTTCCCGAAGCGGCCAACGGTTCAGGCTGGGGGGTGCCCAAGGAAATCGTTCTGGTACTGGTAATCGCCGCTACCGTGTTCGGCTTAAAGCTGCTGCCCGGTGAGATTAAAACCAGCTTGCAGCGTCAGTACCGTATCTTCAACAACAAGCACACCTGGGTGATGAGTGTCATTTACACCATGACCTTCGGCAGCTTTATCGGTTTCGCAGCGGCCTTCCCCCTGGCTATCAAGGTCATCTTCGGATACAGCCACGTGATGGTGGATGGGGTTATGACTCACGATACCATCAACAACAATGGCCCCAGCGCCCTGATGTACGCCTGGATGGGTCCATTTATCGGCGCCCTGATTCGCCCGGTGGGTGGTTGGATCTCCGACCGCATCGGCGGAGCCCTGGTTACCCAAATCTGTGCTGCAATCATGGTGGGTAGTGCCCTGGGTGTGGCTTACTACATGAAGGCCGCCTACGGCTCAGCCACTCCGGAAGAGTTCTTCCTGCCCTTCTTCCTGCTGTTCCTGGTGCTGTTCGCCGCTACCGGTATCGGCAATGGCTCTACCTTCCGCACCATCGCCATGGTGTTCCCGAAAGAGCAGGCAGGCCCGGTATTGGGATGGACTTCAGCCGTTGCCGCCTACGGTGCTTTCTATATTCCCAAGGTCTTCGGCGAGCAGATCAAAGCCACCACCCCGGAATACGCTCTGGCAGGCATTGCTATCTTCTACGCGGTTTGCCTGGTGGTTAACTACTGGTTCTACTTACGCAAGAACGGCGAATTCTACAATCCATAATTTGGTCTCACGGGCGGGGAACCGCTGTTGCGGGGAGGTTTAACCTCCCCTTTTTTATTTCACCTGAACCAATGTCGGTGTTATATCCGAACCTTCAAACAGGCTGGAAATCAGCTGTCTATCGGTATCCCTGTGATAGTAGAGCGTCACTTCATCCAAGTCTTCAACGGTCGGCATCGTCGGGCATAGATGCCTGGCAATAGCCATACACATCTGCTCATAAAAATCTAAATCGTGCAGTTTATCCAGATAGATATGGCACCCTGCGATATCCTCAGCACTAATCGTATAGTTGTAACCTATGGACGGCTGAAAATAGTAGGCCTGCACAGTAATAGACTCATCTGCATTTTCAGTAACTTCGTATTGGACAGGTCTGCCGCAGATACTCTGTTGGTACCCAACAAGATCCTCCGCAACTGAGGCAAGACTGTCATCCGTCTCAATGGTGCTCTCAATTTCACTGTAGGCTTGATGGATAGCTTCAAAGCAGCTCAAACAGGACATAACACCCGCTTCTTGCAGCTCTGGCAGCAGTTCTGTCGCCATATCTTCAAGCAATTGCACTAACTTTTCTGCCGAGATGGCGTCGCGAAAATAGTAAGAGCCTTCTTTCTCAATCGCCGACTGGAAGATTTTTAGCTTGCGCTCCGGGCAATAGAAATCGAGGTGGTAGAGAGGCTGTTCTGGATCGGAAGTGTGGTTGTTTAGCTCTACCTTGCCCAAATACGGGATAAAGAAGGTAAAGGACCAGTACTCCGGGCAGTGAATAAATCGCCGGCAGTGCTCTTCGATATAACCGGGCAAATATTGAAGGTCGAAGAAATTGGCCAGATGATAGTTACCACCACCCTGGTATTCCGCTATGGAGTCATAGTTATAAAACGGGTGCTCGCCGTGGAAATCTATCTTAACTCTCTGCCCACTGGCTGCGCGGCAAGCCAGATGAAAGTACAAGGCATCGTCTTTGTAAGTAGAGTGGATAACGATAGCGTCGCCCTTTCGGCGAAGCTGATAACGGAAAGCATCGACCCGGTAGGGCTCACAATCCTCAAGTAGCTCGGCAATTTCCAGCTCACCCGATTCCAGGCGGCATACTCGATAGTTGTGCCCGCCTTCTTCTATGCAACGAGTAAGTACTGGGTGTAGATCCTCAATGGTCACAGCTTTCGCTACAGGTAAGCCCTCGACCTGTGCTTTTTCCCGGTAAAACTTATCGCCCTCGTTAAAGAGGGAAATTCCCAACACAACGCCCATAGGAGCACCACTAAGTTAGCTGATGTTCAAACTTAGCAAAAAAATTGTTGTGGTTTTAGGGATTGAAGAGATGCACTTTCAGAAATTGTCCTGGAACTACTTATAAACCGGCAAGACTACCGGCCTTAAACTGGGCAAAGTAGGTAGTGCCCTCACGCAGTTCTAGGCGCTCGCAGGAGAGACGGGAAATATCTGCGTAGAACACCTGATCAGCAGCGGCTAACTGTAAACGAATGCGGCCATCGATAAGGTTCTGCTTAGAAACTAAAGTTACCGGCAAGCAGTTGAGGATACTGGACAGGCCCGGCTTCTCTACACTGAGGCTGATATCTCCAGCTTCCAGCAGAAAAGCAGCGGTATCGCCTTTGCGATAATGGCCTGCCACCCTATCTGCAAAGATGGAAATCCCACCTAAATCCAAAGTGAGCAGACCATCGTTTAGGGATTCCACTCGCGCTTCAATCCGGCTGCGGCAGCTATCCCCTACGCCGTGGCTATCCAGGCGCTGGGCAACTTCAGGTAAGGGAAGTGGCGCGGACAAATTGGCAGAATCCATCCACAAACAGCGCTGGGCCAGCAACTGGATTTCATCAAAGTCGTGACTGGTCCAGATTACCAGCGCAGGATATCGAGCCCAGAAATCCCGTAGGGTCGGCAATAGGCGCCGCAGTACTTGGGCGCGGTCAACCGCTGAAAGCGGCTCATCAAATAATTGCAGCGGCGCGTTGTTAAAAAGCTGGCGTAATACAGCCACACGCTGCGATTCTCCGCCAGACAATAGCTCTACCGGCTGATGGAGTAGCAGTTCAATACCAAAAGCCTTTAGCAGCCGATCACACTCTTCCTCGGGCAGTGGCCTGCGGCTGTAACGGCGGGCCAGTGCCAGGTTATCTGCCACTGACTGGCCGGCAAACAGGCGGCTGTCCTGAAAGCCCAAAGAAAGCGTCCTTTTGTGGGTAGCCAGGGCGCGGCGTCCGCGCTGCCAAACCGTATTGGCAAAAGTGATATTGCCACGGCAGTGGCGCTGGCCAGCCAAAGCAGCCAGTAATGTGCTCTTGCCGCTGCCGGAGGGACCGGTAAGGCCAAAAACTCCAGAGGCAGGCAGCTCTAATTGCCAGGGAGTCGCAGTGTTAAGCGGAGTCACCAACCCTGTAACACTCAATCCGCTGGAATCAGAAGTGGTAGACGCAGTACCGAAAAGGGGTAAGGCGATTTCCATTAGCCCAGCACCCCCATTACCGGTTTAACGCGCTCGCTGTTTGATCCGCGCGGGGCCAAACTATGTCCCAGCCAACGGGCAGCGAGTAGCAGTACCGTAGTAATTCCCATCAACATCAAAGCCAGCCGGTGCGCCGCACCGTATTCCATCGCCTCCACATGTTGATAAAGAGCGATAGAAACCACCTGGGTCTCACCGGGAATAGAGCCACCTATCATCAGCACTACCCCGAACTCACCCAGGGTATGGGCAAACGTTAAAGCACAGGCACTCACAATAGCGGCGCGACTCGCCGGTAAAAGAACTTTTAATAATGCCGCCCAGGGCGGTATACCCAGTGCTGCGGCAGCCTGGGTCAGGCGCTGACCATTGGCATTAAACGCGGCCAACAGCGGCTGGACCATAAAAGGTAGAGAATAAATCACTGACGCAAACACCAGGCCAGTGAAGGAAAACACCAAGGGGCCATCAAAAAGTTGTGACAGCCACTGCCCGGGGGCGTAGTTAGGGGAAAATAAAAGCAGTAAATAAAAACCCAACACCGTGGGTGGCAGTACCAGCGGCAGGGTAATTAATACCTCGATACCGTGGCGCCAGCGGCTCTGCCATTGACTCAATTTCCAGGCCAGGGGCACCCCGATAATAAACAGGAGCAAGGTAGTTAAGCCGGCCAATTTTAAAGTTAGCCACAGGGCCTGCCAGTCGGCAGCGGCGATACTCATAAGCCACTCCCTCCATCTCTACTTTGATATTGAGTCGGTAAAACACCGTAACCCAAGTGGTATAACTGCGCCTGCACTTCCCCTGAACGCAAATAGTTAGCGAGGGACTGCGCCTCTTTAGGCCGACGGCTCTGGGTGGGAATCAGCAGCTGCTGTTCAATGGGTTTGTACAAACGCTGCGGCAGCAACCAGTAGTTATCGCGGCCGGCTGCTTGCATCTGGCTGGCGGCGACAAAGCCCAGCTGCGCATTGCCGGAATCCAGCATTAAATAGGCTTGGCCAGCATTGTGGGCCCGGGCTAATTGAGTTTGTTTTTTCCTCCACAAGTCCAGGCTTTGCAGCGCCTGCCGGGCGGCACTGCCAAAGGGCGCTACTTTGGGATCGGCTAGTACAATTTTATCGGGCCAGGTTTGCAGTAACTGCTCGATATTCGATTCCGATTTTGGGTGCCATAGAGCCAATAAACCCAGGGCGTAAGTCTTACGACTGTTGCCCAGTGCCCCACCCTGCTTTTCCAACAGTTCGGGGCGCTCGCGATCAGCAGACAGGAATAAATCGAAGGGCGCGCGGTGCGCTATTTGCTGGTAGAGCACCCCGGAGCTGCCGCTACTGATTTGCACCACACAGGCATGGCGACGCTCAAATTCCGGCAGTACCTCTTCCAGTGCCGGGCGGAAGCTGGCCGCTACCGCCACCCGCAAGGTGCAGTTATCCGCATTAACCGGTAGCGCGATGGCCACCAGTAAAGCGGATAGCAGCAGGCTCAGCCGGCGGACCACTTTTCCATCTCCGCAGCATCACTGGCCCGAGCTTCGACCCAGCGCTCTGAAGACTTACCCGACTCATCCGCTACCGCTTCGCGCTTCCAGAAAGGCGCCTCAGTTTTGAGGCGATCCATAATGTATTGGCAGGCGGCAAAGGCAGCCTGGCGGTGGGGGCTGGTAACACCGACAAAAACAATTTCATCGTTGATCTGCATGGGGCCAATCCGGTGGACGATAGTCACACGCCCCAGGGACCAGCGATCGCGGGCATTATTGATAATCCGTTGCAGGCTTTTTTCTGTCATGCCCGGATAGTGTTCCAGGGCCAGGCCGCAGACATCACTGCCCGCATTGAAGTCCCGCACCGAACCCACAAACAAGGCGCAGGCACCATCACCACTGTTGCCTTGCAGCGCAGTATATTCAGCCGCTACGTCAAGGGGCGTTTCACAGACTTCAATACGATCAACGGCTTTCATATTGGCACCACTAACCGCCGGTAACCGGCGGGAAAAATGCAACTTCATCCCCGGCCTTCACCTGGGCTCCGGTTTCTGCCAGCTCCTGGTTCAGGGCCATACGGATATCGTCTCTTTGCAGGTGCGGGCTCCAATCCGGGTGCTGTTCACATAGGGTTTTGCGCAACTCGCTAAGACTGCCAGAAAAGTCCTCCAGGGTAATCTCGCCCATGCCCAATTGCTGGCGCAGACGCGCGAAAAACAGAACCTTTACCATCGCTTTACACCTCTGAAATTTTTACGCCTTGTCCGCAGCATCGCCGCGCCAGTGGCCGCGCTTACCGCCGGTTTTTTGCAGCAGGCGGGTCGGGCCGATTTCCATCGCCGGGTCCACGGCTTTGCACATATCGTAAATGGTCAGCGCCGCTACCGAAGCTGCGGTTAACGCTTCCATCTCTACTCCGGTGCGCCCGGCCAAGCGACAGAAAGCGGTGATATGCACACTGTGCTTTTCCGGCTGTAATTCGAAATCCACCGCTACCTTGGTCAACGCCAGTGGATGGCACAGGGGAATTAAATCCGAGGTTTTCTTGGCGGCCTGGATGCCGGCGATACGAGCTACAGAGAGCACATCACCTTTTTTGTGCGCCCCTTGGCTCAGCAGTGCAAAAGCCTCTGCACTCATACAGATGCTGCTCTCGGCCAGGGCACTGCGGTCAGTGATGTCCTTCTCGGTAACATCCACCATGCTGGCTTCGCCGCGCTGGTTTAAATGGGTTAATTGGCTCACAAATTACCCCCGGCTCTCGCAGGGCGCGCTGGCAAAGCGCACATGAGGGATAAAGTTACAGGGCTTATGGCGGGCATCCAGCTGCTCCAGCAATATGCCTTCCCAAGCCGTGCGGCAGGCTCCGGTGGAACCGGGCATACAACATATCAGTGTGCGATTAGCCAGGCCGGCGAGCGCGCGGGATTGCACGGTGGAGCTGCCGATATCCCCCAGGGAAATATGGCGGAACAGCTCGCCGAAGCCGTCGACGGTTTTATCGAACAGCGGGCTCAGGGCCTCCGGCGTGGAGTCGCGATCGGTAAAACCGGTACCACCGGTCACCAATACCACCTGCACTTTGGGATCGGCAATCCAGGCGGAGACCACCGCGCGCATCTGGTAAACATCGTCCGGGGTAATGCGCTTATCTGCGAGCTGATGGCCGGCAGTTTTGAGGGCTTCCACCAGGTACTGGCCAGAGGTATCAGTCTGCTCGTTGCGGGTATCGGATACGGTAAGTACCGCGATATTGAGCGGTACAAATTCTTTGCTAGCGTGTGCGGACATAATCAGTGGTCTCTCAAAAAACTGTTTTCTGGAGTTTTATCCGGCGTACTCAAGCCGAGATAATCTGCCGGCGTATTGATATTGCGATGCCAATCGCCGGCACTTTTTATGGGTATGGATTTGGCCCCCAGGTGACGCAGCAGCGCGCCGACAGAATTGCGCGCACTGCCTTCGACGGCACGGCGCAAATAATCCAGGCAGTCGCCATTTAAAGGCAGCCACAGGGGAAAAAAGAAGTTTTCAAAATAACAGGGCCGGCCACTTGCCTGCCCCTCTGCCAATAACTCTGCGAGGTGCTTCTGCCCGAGCAGGGGCATATCTACCGGGATCACCAGGGCCGCATCAGCACCGGTTGCCAGGGCTACCGAATAAAGGCCGCCCAGAGGGCCCCGCTCTGGCACCAGGTCTTCAATCGCTCCGGGACGGGCGCCGCTGGTGACGACTTTTTCCAGCGGAAGCTCACTCAGCAATGCCTCAGCATGCTGCAAGAAATTGCCCTGTTGGGGGTGGGCCAGCAGGGCCTTGTCTCGGCCCATCCGGCTGGAGCGGCCGCCGGCCAGCACCACGCCAATTGTCGATTTACTAACAAGAGCCCTGGCCATAACCCTAGCCCCCCAGCATCGCCAGGTTGCGGGTAGCGCCAGTGAAACCTTCGTGCAGCTGGTGGCCTGCAGTCTTATCCACAATCAACTCGCGGATATGAGCTGCCAGTGCCTCACTATCGCCATCGGCGATGATTTCGCGCATATCAAAGCCCTGGTCGGCGAACAGGCACAGATGCAGCTTGCCCTGGGCCGATACCCGCAGGCGGTTGCAGCTTGCACAGAAGTCCTTGCCGTAAGGGGTAATCAGGCCGATACGGCCAGCGTAATCCGGGTGGAAATACTCCCGCGCCGGACCGGCATCGCGGGTGCGGATAACTTGTTCCCAGCCTTCCCGCAGCAGCAGGGTTTCTATATCGCCACCGGAGACATGGTTGCTGGCGAAGAACTCGCAGTTATCGCCGGTGCGCATCAATTCAATAAAACGCAGGGTCACCGGAGTCTCGCGAATCCAGGCGAGGAAGTTATCCAGCTCGGCCAGGTTGTACTGACGCATCAGCACTGCATTGACCTTGGTATCGATACCCAAGGCCAGGGCGCGATCCAGGCCTGCTAAGGCTTTATCCAGGCGGTTGTGGCCGGTGATATGGTGGAATTGAGCCGGGTCGAGGCTGTCGATACTGACATTCACCTGATCCAAGCCCGCGCGGTGCCAGTCGTCTATCTGACTGGGCAGGCGGTAACCGTTGGTGGTGATGGCTAAGCGGCGAATCTTATCGCTAGCGCGCACGGCTTCGAGCAGCGGCACCAGGTCTTTGCGCAGGGAGGGCTCTCCGCCAGTGAGGCGTACCTTTTCCGTACCCAGTGAAGCGAAAGCGCGCACTAATGTGCCCACCTCAGCGACTGAGAGAGGATTTTCCCCTTCCAGGGAACGTCCGCAACCGATGCCCTCGGGCAGGCAGTAGTTGCAGCGGTAATTGCAGATGTCCGTCACGGACAGGCGCAGGTAGTAAAACCTACGGCCAAAATTGTCTTGTAACATTAAACGCCTTTCCAATGTCGGGAGGCCGCGCAGTTTCCCGCTAGACCCTGGTGGCCGGTACGGCCACGGTCCCGGCACCTTGCAACGTCAATAAAAAACGACGCGGTTTAGGTAGCGGGACTCGGTGTTTAAACTGATGTCAGTGTATCAAGCTGGTTAATTTATGCTTGGGGCAAAGGTGGTACTCCCTTGGTGCTCGAACTGATGCTCCTCTGGGAGACATCAAAACGTGGAGCTTCAGTCGATTAAAATTTATAAATTATAAAAACAGGTTCAAGGTGCGGGGAAAACCCCGGCCGAAGCCGGGGGCCTCGCTAAGGAGTTCTTTCAGCCGCTTAGAAATTAGCGGTTACCATGATCCAAAGCTTGTCGGTGTCAGTGCTGTACTCATCAGCACGATAAGTTGCGTACTTAACGAGTGCAGAAATGTCGTCGGTGATTTTGTGCCCGTAGCTCAGGTTCCACTCATCACCGTAACTAACGGAGCCCTCGGCCGCTTCAAAGTTGTGATAAGTCAAGCCCAGCTTGCCACCGGCCACTTTCATAGAACCGCCAACATACAGATCTTCGACACCGTCAGCGGGGGTTCCCAGGAATTTATCAGTGAAACCCTGGAACTTGTGCAAGGTTGCCAGCGGGGTTTTAAAACCAACGTCATTGTCGGAACCCAAAACTTCATAACCGAGTTTTGCCGCAACAGGACCCAGATCAGCGCCAAGTTCTGCCAGGTAATAATTAGCACTATAGTCATACTGGTTGTCACCAATATCTGACTGGTGCGCATAACTCAGGTTGGCTTTTACCGGACCAAATTTACCTTTGTAATCTACCCCATAAGTGCGACTTGCATTATCGGTGAAATCTTCCAGATCCAGATTGTAAACAAAAGCGCTGATTTTATGGTTTTCAGCTACTGGATAAATTGCGTGTAGCAGTTGGATATCGCCGCCCATATCGGAACCAGCACTGTCTTCACCGAAAATACGGTTAACGTTGTAGACGTAGCTATAATCCAACTGGAAGCTATCGGCACTGCCGTACTGATAACGAACACCATCGTAGGTCTGCTCGTTTTGTCTCCAGCCAACACCGCCGACAAATCGCTGCCCGTCCAGGTTAATGCGCTGGCGACCGGCGGTAATTATGGAATTTCCACCGCTGTAGCGAATGTAGGCCTGGTTAATTTCAGTTCCTTCCGGATCAGCCACTACCGGGTATTCGCCTTCACCATTAACGGTGGAGTTGTAGCTGTCATTGCCAACTGCCGTAACATCATCCATTTCCAGGAAGCTGGTAAAGCCACGGTAGCTGCCACTGCGCCAGTTGAGGCGAGTTCTTAAAGTGGATGCAACTGCTTCATCATCAATATCATCCTGATCAACAGTCTCTACGCGGTAACGCAAATTCAATCCGACTTCACCGGATTTCAACGCATCCACCAGAGTGGCATTTTCACTTTCCTGCGCAGCGGCCTGCAATGCAACAGTGCTGCATGCCCCCAACAGTAAGGCACCGAGAATTTTTGGGAATTTGGAAACGGTCATGACGCTTTTCCTTTGCAACAACGGAGTGAACAGTGACAAATTACAATTTTTCAGACTCGACTGAAACCATAGATTTTTTCCTGCTTAATTAATCTTTACTCCCTAGCCTTTACTCAGGCGTAATCCCTTATTGGTAGTGGGCACTACCTATCCGGCAAAGCCTCGGTTTCGCTGGTTTCCTCAAGCAGGAAATTATTTTGCTGTGCGTACTGTAAACGCTGCATATAATTTTCTCTTTGAATCGCCAAATACATAACCAACATACAAATAGCGAGCACACCGTAGAGCAGCATAAAGGCCGCACTGTGGATACCTACTAAGTCCTGAGCGATACCAAAAAGAACAGGCAGGGTAAAACCACCGAGGGCACCAATAGTGGCTACGGTACCGCCAACACTCCCCATATGCGCGGGGAAATTATCGTGCAGCGCTTTGTAAACAGACGCGCGGCCAAATCCCTGGGCGATACCGATAACCAGTAGCAGTAAAGTGAACAGCTCAATACCCACTTCAATATTTAAATGCACATCCCGTTCCACCCCGTGAATAGTCATACTGGTGGGCGGGTAACTGAGGAAGAAAAGACAGACCAGGCAAGTCCAGAAAACACTCCAATTGACGGTGCGCGCACCGTAGCGATCGGCAAACCAGCCCCCCAAAGCGCGCAGTGAACTGGAAAGGGCCACAAACAACAGGGTGAGTGCCATTGCAACCGGTGTACTGACTTGGTACACCGACAGATAGTAATTCGGCAACCACAATAAAAGCGCGAGAAAACTGCCAAAAACAAAGTAATAGTAGAGCCCATAACGCCAAACCCGGATTTGCGTTAGCGGCTTTAAATGGCTGCGCAGATCCGGTTTTCCCCGGCTGCGCATATAGCGGGTTTCCTCTGGTGCAAGAAATTCGAATAAAACCATCATCAGGATAATCCCGGCTCCATAAGCCGGCCCTATCCACTCGCGGCCAAACCAATTTTGAATGGCTGGAGCCAGTGCCAAGGTAATCGCAGCTCCGGCATTTCCTGCACCAAAAATGCCCATCGCAGTACCCTGTCGCCCTCTTTCGAACCACGGGCTGATATAGCGAATCCCCAAAACAAAAGACACCCCGGAAATACCCAGCCACAACCCCGCCAGCAAGTGAGCCCCGTAGCTATCGATAAAGGGCAACAAAAAGAGCACAGGCAGCAACAACAGCATCTGCAATAAAATCAGCTTTTTCGCAGAAAAATATTCCACCAGTAATCCCACCGGAAAACGCAACAGCGCCCCACTCAAAATCGGCGCAGCCAGTAGAACCCCGTATTCAGTTGCAGACAGATCCAGTTGCCCGCGAATCTCTACCCCCAATACCGCATAAAGCGTCCAAACAGAGAAGTTAGCGGCGAACATGGCCGAGGCAAATATCAGCGCGCGCCCGGCGAGTTGCTGTGTATATTGCACGGCAGGCATCTCCAAAATATTGGCTGTCGAAAATTAATTGCCACCCCGGTTATTCACCGCATTGAGCCCCCGCCCCAGAAAAGTGATCACAGAATTACAGCGGGGGCGAGAAATCTACAGAGGCAAGCTATTGGCAAGATGCACAAAAAATCGGCTAGCGACAATTACTCCCAAAAACCCTTTTTAATCATTATCAATTTCCACCAACTACCCCCACAGGGGTAGAAACGCACTAAAAACCGCCCCTACCCACTCCGAGCTACTAACCCCAAGGGGTTACTCCCTTCCATATACAAATCGATTTCCCTTCCACTTACCCCTTTTGCGCGCTTTCCCTCTGGCGCTGCTCAAATACTATCGGTCATGACCCTATCCACCTCTAAAAATTTCTGAGAAGCCGGAGAAAATAGTCATGAGTCAATCCAGCGGCCTCAATTTATTTAATTGGGGCGATCCCAAAATAAAGACGCTGCACGTTACTTGGTTTGCGTTTTTCCTGACTTTCGTGGTGTGGTTCTCCCACGCTCCGCTGATGGTCTTTATCAAGGAAGCGTTCGACCTCACCAGCCAGCAAGTAAAAGCCCTGTTAATCCTCAACGTGGCACTCACCATCCCCGCCCGTATCATTATCGGTATGCTGGTGGATAAATTGGGGCCGCGCCTGGTGTACAGCGGGCTGCTGATGACCTCATCTTTAATCTGTTTGGGCTTCGCCACCGCAGACAGTTATGAATCCCTGGCCCTGTTCCGCTTCCTGCTGGGATTTGTGGGTGCCGGCTTTGTAATTGGTATCCGCATGGTGGGTGAATGGTTCCCAGCCAAACAAGTCGGCCTGGCAGAAGGTGTTTACGGCGGCTGGGGGAATTTCGGTTCTGCTGCCGGTGCCATGACCCTACCCACCATCGCCCTGCTGTTCGGCGGTGAAGACGGCTGGCGCTATGCCCTGGGCCTCACCGGCATCATCGCCGGCCTGTACGGCATCATCTACTATCGCGTTGCCCGCAACACTCCTAAAGGTTCCACTTACTTCAAACCGAAAAAGAGCGGCGGCCTGGAAGTGACCAGTAAGAGGGATTTCTACTTCTACCTGCTGATGAATGTGCCTATGTACCTGGCACTGGCAGCGCTGGCTTACAAACTGTCTCCCAGCGGCGTAGCCCTGCTGAGCCAGAATGCCACCTACGTGATGTGGGGACTGCTGGTAGCACTGTTCGCCTTCCAGACCCGCATGATCTGGAATGTAAACAAAGACCACCTGCGCGAAGGTGTGCCCGAGCTGGAAAAATACAACTTCAAGCAGGTAGCCATCCTCGACCTGGCCTACTTCGTCACCTTCGGCTCAGAGCTGGCCGTGGTTTCTATGCTGCCCCTGTTCTTCCTGGAAACCTTTGAAGGATTGAGCCCGGTGAAGGCCGGCCTGCTCGCCTCTGGCTTCGCCTTTATGAACCTGGTGGCCCGCCCAACCGGTGGATACTTCTCTGACAAACTGGGACGCCGCCGCAGCCTGATGTTCCTGATCGGCGGCCTGGCAGTGGGTTACTTTGTACTGAGCCAGATCAACGGCGGCTGGTGGATTCCCGCTGCGGTAGTGGCCACCATGTGCTGCTCTTTCTTCGTGCAGGCCGGTGAGGGTGCCGTATTCGCCGTCGTACCCCTGGTGAAGCGTCGCATGACCGGGCAGATCGCCGGTATGGCAGGAGCCTACGGCAACGTGGGTGCGGTTACTTTCCTTACCGCCCTGTCTTATGTCAGCTACAGCCAGTTCTTCCTGATTATCTGCGGCGCAGCAGCGGTGATCTTCTTCGCCTGCCTGTTCCTGGAGGAGCCCAAAGGCAATATCGCCGAAGTGCTACCGGATGGCACAGTGCAGCTGATCAGCGTGGAGTGATTGGAAAGCAGTTATCCAGCAACAAACGCAAAGGAGGGCCAATGGCCCTTCTTTGTTTTTCGCCGTTGGTCTGAGGGGACGAAAAGAGATAGGAGAAAGCTGTGAGCGAAACCAATTCCGGGGTGCAAACAGAAACCAAGGCAAACCCCGAAGCCCAGACACCGCGATTGAGCCACGGCCTCTGCACCAGTGCCGGCATCAAACCGCAGAACGAAGACGCGACAATCTATCACTGGCCGGACAACCCGCACTTGCAGGAATACCTGGGCGCAGTCGCCGCACTGGCCGATGGAGTCAGCTCTGCCGAAGCCGGTGCCCAAGCCAGCCAAACCGCCACTGAGCAGTTTGTGCGGGACTATTACAAGGTGCCGGATACCTGGTCTGTGGCCCACGCCGGACAGAAAATTCTCGCCTCCATTAACAGCAAGCTATACCGCAAGAGCCACGACTTTCCCCAACAGGAAAAGGGCTTCCTCTGCACCTTCTCTGCCCTGATTTTTAAATCCCGCACTGCCCATTATTTCCATATCGGTGACAGCCGTATCTATCACCTACGCGGTGACAACCTTAAATGCCTCACCCGGGACCACAACATCACCCTGGCCCACCGCCAACAGATGCTATCCCGCGCGCTGGGAATGGATACCGGCCTGCAAGTGGATTACGGCCAGCTAAGCCTCGCTAAGGACGATGTGCTGCTGATTACCAGCGACGGTGTGCACGACTTTATCAAACAGGATTTGCTGCGCGAGCTGCTGGCAGATACCCAACTGAGCGAACAGGAAACAGCGGAAACCCTGGTGCGTCTCGCCGAGGAAAACGGCAGTGACGATAACCTTTCCGCACTAGTGGTAAAGGTAAAAGCATTGCCACAAACCACCCTGGACGATTACAGCCGCCAGCTTACCCGCCTGCCCTTCCCGCCGGAATTGGAACCGGGCATGGTACTAGACGGTTACCAGGTGGAACGGGAGCTATTCTCCTCCCAGCGCAGCCAGCTGTACCTGGTGCGCGACAGTGCCACCGGGGAAATCCTGGTAATGAAAACTCCCTCGATAAATTACGAGGACGATATCCACTATATCGACCGCTTTATTCAGGAAGAGTGGATAGGCCTGCGTATTCGCAGCCCCCAGGTAGTGCGCCTGCACCGGCAGACCCGCCCGCGCACCGCGCTCTATTACCTGATGGAGTATGTGCAGGGCAGCACCCTGGAGCAGTGGATCACCCACAACCGCTTTCCCAAACCGGCGGAAGCGTTTCGTATTCTTAAGGAGATTGCCACCGGACTACAGGCCTTCCACGATCAGGAAACCATTCACCAGGATTTGCGCCCAGCCAATATCATGATCGACAGCGACAAGCGGGTAAAAATTATCGATTTCGGCTCAGTTTATGTAGCCGGCAGTGCCGAGATTTTCCGTCCCCTGGAGCACCCGGAAGCGCTGGGCACCGCCAGCTACTCCGACCCTCACTATATCCTCGGGCACAACAGCGGTATTCGCGGCGATATCTATGCCCTCGCCACTATTGCCTACGAAATGTTTACCGGCGAACTGCCCTACGGCGAGGAAATTGAAAACTGCCGCTCCCACGCCGACTTCGAACGCCTGCGCTACCGCACCGCCAACCAGTTTAATCCCGTAGTCCCCATCTGGTTCGACCGCGCCCTGGAGCGCGGATGCAGTATCGACCTGGAACAGCGCTATTCCACGCTTACAGAGTTTATGCGCGACCTGGCCAATCCCAACCCGGATTACCTAAGGGAAGATCCTACTGAGAAAGGGGATGCCTCTTTGTTTTGGAAGATTCTTTGTGGGATTTGGGTGGCTACTTTGTTGGCGGTGGCAGCGTTGTTTTCGTCTAGTGGTTAATATCAATAGCATTTGGCACCCATGTACCAATTGAAATTATCTTAATCCGAAGCTATACAAAATTACTCTGCCTAATAAGTAGCTTGGACTAAGCTCGCCCATCATGCATTCTTTATTGTTATTTTGGTTACAATCAAAATTTCACTATTTCTTACGCAGCCATCATTGATGGTTCAAGGAACCCTTCGCATACCAACTAGAGTAATTTCTTATTAGTTCTGACTAGGATGCTGCATTGTATTTTTTTCTGGTTAGAATAGCTTCCCGTTCTTGAGGTAGGTAAAAGGTGATATGATGCGATTTTTTTGAACATGCTGTCGAGGCCAATGTAGCCAAAGCTATTTCGAGAATATCAATAAGATCCATTTTTTGAGCGCAACATGTTTAGGCTCATAAATTGGCTGGCAAATGGAGTACTATTTCCTTTAACGCCGATGCTTGCGGTCTGGTTTTTTAAAGGTTTAGAAACCGGAAGCTATAAGTTTTCAAATTTATCTGCAACTGACTTGGCTTTTGCAACTGCAATGATTTGTGTAGTGAGCATTGTCAGAATCAAAAACCTAGGTAATGATCCATATTTGCAAGAAAGTATGTCTAATATATTTTCTGTAGGCCTTGTGGGATGCTTGATTCTTTTTACTGCTGCTTTGTTATACCAAGTTCAGGCAGAAACGCTACTTGAACAATACTACAATTTGGCATCAGAGAGCATTAAGAATGGGAATGACGTAAAAGCGGCCGTAAATGGCATTGTGCCTACTGAACATGATAAGAAAATTGATACTTTTAGAGTAGTTAATGCAGTCTTTGCCTGCATTACGGTTATTGCTGCTCTCTTTTGCAACTTTAAATATGACTTGGATCGGCCATAACCATGAAGAGAAATAGATTTGAGATTATAGCAATGGCCGGCATGATTGCTGGCGCAGCGAGTATGGTTTACTTACTTGTTGAAAGACTTGACTCCTTTAATGGACATTACTCTATCCTGATCACTGCGACTATAAGCTCTTTAGTTGCTTTCTATGTTTCATTTATAATGAGGTCTTTAAGCAAAAACCCCACTCCCCTAAGGGCTTTTTTAATTGGCCAACCACGAGCAGGAAAAACTGTTTATTTATCAGTTCTCTTTGACGAACTTCAGAGACATTCATCCTCTAGTATAGATTTCCAACAATATGGTACTGAGACTGTAGAAAGGGTTAACTCTAACTTACAAACCTTGAATAAAGGTAGCTGGGTTCCACAAACTAGCTTAAATACAGCATTTTATTATAGAGCAAGGGCAAGTGTAGGTTCAGGGATATTTAGAAGTAAATATACTCTAGAAGTTGGCGACTATGCCGGTGAACATATAGAGGAATTTGATTCATCTTCAGAAATGTGGCTCCATAAAACGGACTACTTTAAATATGCGATTGCAAGTGATTCATTGTTATTTTGCATAGATGGCGAAGATTTGGTCGAAAAAAATATAGAAAAAATTGAAGACTCTCAGACTATGTTATTGGCAGCATTTCAAATGCTTTTGTCTGAAAAAACTTCCCATGCAGGAAAAAAATTAAATATACCGATTTGTTTAATTGTATTAAAAAGCGACCTATTTGAAAGTGATGAACAAATAGATTCACTGCTAGAAGAATATTATTATCGACTAAGAGAGCTAATGAAAAGTAAGGCGCAAGAATTTAAAGAGTTCTACGTATCTTCTGTCGGTAAGACAATTGATGGGAAACCACCATCAAAGATTAAGCCAAAACACGTTGTGGATCCATTTATTTGGTTATTAAAACATTCAAGACTCTAACCTAAGCACGTAAGAATAAAGGTCTGTCGAGTGTGACAGTGAATTTCTTCGCAGACATAAGACAGCAGCCATACCAGACATATTACGTTTTGAGAAGGATTTATAAATGAGAGTCAATCTAGATTATATGGCCGAACTTTTAGTAGTTTTCTTGGAAGCAGACAGTGCACACGTGGATCTCAATAACTTTAAAAAATCAGATGTAGCAATTGAAAGTGGGAGCGGCTTTTCAGAGAATTTCATTTTCCACATACAGATTGCTTTAGATAATCAATTAATTGGAACTCGAAAAGGAGTAGCCAACACCTTGAAAGATATCGGTATATCATTTTCTACTAATGGTACAGCTATATCTTGGATAGTTCCTTTACGATTAACCCAGACTGGACATGATTTTGCAGCTACATTAGCAAATAAAGAAGTACTAGAAAGACTAAAAACAGAATTCAAAGATGCACCATTTAAATCATTATTTGATGGCGGCCAAAAGCTCCTTCAGCATATTCTGAAGAAAAAGCTCGATACAATTATTGGGGAACAAAAATAGATATAAGAATAAAAAATGTAAAATCCCATAATTCCTAAATGAGAGTTATATTGCCATGAAAATCGAAGAAAAAATTGTCTATAGATATTTTAAGTCACAAGGCTTCTTGCATATAGACTATGAACCTGATGGCAATATACCTCCTGATTTTTTATTAAATAACACGATAGCAGTTGAAGTAAGGAGGTTAAATCAACATTATGATAATGGAAAGTCTATCAAACCCTTAGAAGATATAGAATACAAACTAGTACCTCAGCTCAACACTCTACTTAAAACATTCAAGGGCGCTGAACATAAATCTTCAGCATTTATATCTATCTCATACTCGAGGCCCGTCGGAAATATAAAGGATAAAATAAAAGAAATAGAGAGAGTACTGATTTCACATCTGAGAATAATTGATCAAACAAAGGTGTATAAAATATCTGATCAAGTTAGGATACGAATATCCCCTACACCAACTATATTTGATAGTCCATATAACTTAGGGTCAATAAATGACATGGATCAAGGGGGCTTTGTCTTATCTGAAATCAAAAAAACATTCAGTATATATACCAAGAAAAATCGAAAAAAATCGCTCCGTATAAAGATAAATATGATGAATGGTGGCTTGTTTTAGTTGACTACATTAGCTATGGATTGAGTGCCGACGAAGCAAAGCACCTAAACCAGATTGAATCAAATTGGGATAAAGTTATATTAGTATCTCCAGTTATGCATGAGTGTGGAATAGAAATCTAAACAAGAGCAGCGCCACCCTGACAGCTAAGCGCGCTAATGCATAGCTCGAGTTTAGATCTTCAATAGGTCACAACTAGATTCTCAACAGTTCCCATTCCCCAGCACCCGCCCCTTTTGGTCTCGTATATATATTTCCTCACGGTGAACAGGTAGCGATTTCGGAGCACGTATTCCTATCTTTACCTGATTACCCTTAACTTCCAAGACAGTAACTGAAACATTGGCTCCAATTCTTAAGTTTTCACCTGTCCGGCGTTTTAAGATCAACATAATTATTTCCTACTGATACTCAAATCATGGGTAAACCTTCTCTAATGGAAGGCTGAGAAAGTAACGTTGTGAGGAAATACGAGGTGGTGCGCGGGAACGATAGGCATAGAAGAAGAAAAGGCAGGCAATACGCTCCCAGAGCTTGGGGAATCGCTCCAAGCCGCTGAATGTACTCCACTTTATTGAAGACGAGCGGGTTTCTAGCGTATGATCCATATAGCCATTTTGATACTTAGGTTATCAATTTGGTCAGCTGGCCCCTGGTGTTGCTGCACCTTGGGTCAGCGCCTTTTACTGTCTCTTACGTCACGCTACCGTTCTCCTTTGAGAAGATGGTTCTTTAGAAAACTCTTAGATGTCTTGATTCTCTCAAATCCCTTTGGTCTTTGGCCATCTGCCTACAAAAGGCCAACCAATTCCGGCCAAAATACCAATAAATATCTGTCGATTTTACGCAGATTTGACACTGAAACAAACTGAATAAAATCCAATAAGATCATTTTTGTGCCTATATTTTTGTACTTTTACACAAGGAAATGTTAGTGCTCCACAAGAATGACAGATTGAATTATTACCTCTTACTGATTCTCAAATTAGAATTTGATCACAATAGAATATCTGTATGGCTACTAGAAGCGTAGGTATTACCTTCGATTAGCTCTAAAAACCTTAACTTGGTTCGATAGTACGAACTTAGGTATGTAGCCATGGAAAAATTTACATAAACTTATCCATTCCTATCTGATATACGGAAAATTTCCTGGAAATAGAGATAGCTCTGCTCCTTCAGGTAGACTATCTAGACATGGCGTAAATTTTGATTTCATGGCAAGACTTATTGCTTTAACGCTTTTAAATAGATGAGTTAATAGAAGTATTAAGCAAAAAATAGATAAATCAAAAAAAAATGAAAAAATGATATTCAATAGTAGAGTAAAAGCAGGATAAATGTTTTCCATTACGAAAACCATTGCTTACAAAACTGATAAACTAGCTCTAACAAGTGCTTCTAGTTCGGTTCAGGGCTGAAGCAGGCGATAGCACCAAAAGGAGTTATAGGGTGAATATTCACTATGGACTAAGAGAAGCACATGAAAGGTATGAGCAATTACGCTCCATTGCCAGAGAAGTAACTCAAGAGAGCTTACCTGATTTATATCAAGATCATGCAAATATAAGGCTATTAGGAATTGATTCTGAAGCCATTACTGCTTCAGAAGCCTGGTGCGATATGGCATGCTCTAGGCCAAGGGCAGAATGGAGTTGGCAAGAGGCCTCTGCCGAATATCGTAAGCGCTACCCCAAAAGGTTTGAGCTTTCAATATGGTATCAAGGAAATCTCTGCGGCCTATCTTATGGGCGACCTTCCTTCGGAAAGAGCAGAATGCGTATTGAGCTTATTGAAGGTGCACCAAGATCTGGAAACCCATTAGGTCCAAGGCGCGTTGTTCCAATAACGATTATGAATGCTACTGCTTATGCAGGAATTTTAGGCGCTAAAGAGCTACGTATCATGAGGCCAGCTCAACCATTAATTGGCTACTACGAAAGTCTTGATTTTACTTATGTTCCATCCACAGGAGCACAGCATTTTCCTGATTACTTATATAAAGTTATTAGGTAGAAAAATGGATAAAAAAGGAGATAAAAAAATGACCGAAGAAGAAAAGATTATTCGAGAAAAGGCTCGCCAAGCTCTAAAGAAGAATAAAACACCTTCGTATAGCTCTGAAGATGAAGGTGGGATTATGGCAGGACCTGAATCAAATAAAGATTTTAAGAAGGATATTGAAAACGATGAGTAACATTGAAAAAGAAGCAAAAGAGAAGGCAAAAAAAGCCTTAGTTCTAAATAAAGTAAAGGCGAATGCAATTGCTTTGCCTAAAAGCGCTAACAAAGCCACTAAATCAACTCAAAAACTGCATGTGTAATTAATGATATTTAATGAATAATGAGAGGAATTATGCACACAATAATTTATGTGATGCGTCACATTGATATTGGTGGTCATATAGAAATTCCATATAAAAAGGTTGGAATTACTGGCGATGGAAATGCCACATTAAATTCTAGAATTCAGCAAATCAGTAGCACTAAATCTCCGATAAAAGCTCAGTGCGTAGCTGCATGGAAACATCAGGATGCAAAAGCAGTTGAAACAGCATTACACAATTTATTAGAGGATAGTCATATTGAAGGTGAGTGGTTTCTAGACAAAGATGATACTCTCGTTGAAAGGATGCAGCCTCTTATGAAACTCATTGGTGCTAATGAGTTATCTATAGAGGAAAGTAATGACGAGTACACACGTGGTATCCTCAGAAGAGAATGTGAGGAAAGAGAAAAAACAGATCATATTCTTTTAGGGGAAATAGCTAATCTTCTCCGACAGCCACTTAGATCGAGCTCAAGGAAAGCTGGTCCCACTTTCTTTAGCGATATCAAACAATTAACATATTATGTTAATGCTAGAAAATCCGGAAAACATCACCTTTCAATAGGAAGAAGCAGAGATATCTTTGAAGAGATACGGGGTTTCCTTGAGTCAAGAGGTTACGATGTTGAACAAAATAATAAGGGCAATGCGAAGCTGTCAGGTGTATCTAAAAATGTTATTGCGGAGATAATTAATAATATCGAAGCGGAATTTGAACTTGAACCAGCCTAGCCGCGTCTTAGAGAGCGTGGCAGGCTAGCTCAGTATTTTTATACATCCATATACTTTTCTCCCCAATGTGATTCTAGACATCCATGAGATATGGACTGGGAGCCAGAATTGAATACATATCAAATCAAATGGGATGTCAGTTTGATTTGTGGATTAAGTTTGTGGGCTTTATTTTAGATTTATATCAAAACATGGCACAAAGAACCCGTAAGACCAAACTCTTTAAGAGAAGGTGTAATAGTTTATTATGAAAGCCAAGGATTTTCAGCACCTGAGATCTATCACGGGAAAAGAGTTGGAATGAAAAAATTATGAGCGACTACAAGTTTTCACAAAAAGAGAAAGACAGAATCAATGAGATTCGTTCAAAAATGAAGAAACATGCTGAAGAAGTAAAAAAGAAATCAAAAGGCACAACAATAGAAGAACTATCAGGAAAACAAACAAACCCAACTGAAATCGACCGCATGAGAGACCGGAAAAATGACGACTAAAGATAAACAACTAAGCAAAGTAGATATTAGAAATTTTGTTGAAAAAAACAAATCTAAAATACTGAAGGAAGCTAAAGAGATTGAAACGGCTATAAAGTCAAATAAATTGAAGGATCAGCAGAAACTATAACTTTTATATATAGTAGCCCTGAATAACACAAGGTAGTAATCTTGGATATACATAGATTTAGAGCTCAAAAAAACCTATTGTTAATTTATACATAACTACCTAGCAAGTACATAAATCAAAAGATATTAAATGCCATTTAGCTATAAAGATCTTACCTATATTAGAGCTTCTATTCAGGCCTATGAAGGCATTCTAAACCAAACAACTGAAGGAGAGTGTGAAGAAGAGTTCTCAGAAATACAAGATGATATTATATATTTGGGACGCTTGTTGGCTCTAGTAAATCGAGAAATTGAAGAGGCTGAGTCTTCGGGACCATCTCTAAACAAAGTAAGCTCAACGGATTGAGGAAGCTGAAGTTTGGCACGAAAAAAAATGAGCTCCATTTCAGAAAATGCTTGAATTCTTCACTATGAATACAAACTGTAAAACGAAGTCGATAAACAATAGGCACAACCAATAAGGGGAGATCACATACAACCCCGACTTGTACAGATATTAAATACCCATAGATCCTCAAGCCAATAGGATTTATTGGTAATGATGAACCTCAGGTCAATAAAAATTCTACTACTATAATTGCTGATGCCATGAAGAAGATAGTGATCTTATTTTTAATGATGTTAAGTTTGTATACGTTAGGCTTCTTTACTCAAGCCTTAGCTTACTCTCAACTGGGTATTAATCTTAACAAGTATCTATATGCTCCATGGATCAAACATTTAGAAATGGACAACCCTATAAAAGTAACTTATAACAAAAGCGTAGAGTTCTGGTGTTCTCGTGTAGAAGGGTGCAGTTATCAGAACCCTAATCTTTGATTGGCCACAGCAATCGAATCAATTTATTAATTAGATGTTATTAGTAAGTAGGAATATCCCCCAATGAAATGGAGCAAGCTTAAATCTCTAGTTGAAGAAAAATTTTCTCCATCCCTGGATGGCCGTATCTCTATCAATAGTACCAGTTATGGAAACTGTTCGTGTGGACATGCCTGGTTGACTCTTGATAAAGAAGTCATAGCAAATTTCTGTACAAGGGCTTTTTGGAATAGAGCGAGTGGTGATTACTATCGAAAGGATAATCGCTGGGTTACTGATTCCGAAGTGCCTGAGCATGTAAGTGAAAAGCAGAAAATATCCTATGGTGAGATGGAATATGGAGAGTTATCTCGGCAAGATGCCTATCAAGCCTGCTGGGAATTCGTTCATACCCTCAAAATTGATGAAGCTCTAAACTCCGAGAACCCATTGATTCAGTCCCTAGCCACACTGGATAAGCGTTTAGGTAAGCGCAGACTCAAGGAGATTGATACAGCAAGTTTACATCCATTAGCAAAGAAATTATTGAGCATAAGATTGGAGTCTGAAGGTATTAAAGCCCCAGCAATCACAAAACAAACCTCTTCAACGCAACACCCGTAGATTATTTAATTATCTAAGCATCCAGCAAGCCATCAAGATAATATTACAAGGTTTAGATAGCAGGGATGTTTTCTCCAACACTTAACACCAGGCATATCCGGTACGATAGTCCGCCTTACAGAAAGGTAGCTCCAAATATAGATAACGCGCTCTGATTTAACGTAAAAATTTGGGCGAAGATTATCTATCACACCCCATTTTTTATTTCTTATACTCGGTGTAATGCTTTGTTATTTCTTGCTTTAGCAGCATCAAGGTTCAATGGCTAACAAGTGTATACCTACTATTCACCGTACTAACTTTCTGATTCTTAATGATTTATGCCGGTGATTGATAAATATCAAAAATAGAATATGTGAAGTAGCTCCGTTTTTAGAGCGATATTATCAGCCTAAAATACACTATAACAAACTCAGCAGTACAGGATCTCTGTTTTCACTTCCTTGACCCTAATTGGCTATTGTCATCTAATCAAATCGTTCTCGATAAGGGAATTCCACAATAATAACAACTGGGAAGTTAGGTATGACAAAGACATTTTCACAGCACGCTGTAGACAAGATTAATTCTATTATGAATGATCACAGCAATCATGTTGGTAGCCAGCTTAAAATAGGTAACCCCACAAAATATAAAAATCATATTTCTAGCGATTGTATAACATTGGCAATTTGGGTTCTTAAATATAGTTTTGAGAAGCTTGGAAAGCTTAATTCCAGCAAGCGAGTGGGTGGACTTGGAGAAAAAGGTACCGAGTTAGCAAAATACTTGATTAATACTCATAACTGGAAAGGAGTATATTATAATCCTGATATTAACCACCCAAGCGATGGTCTGGGTGAACATATTGCAAGCTACTACAATCAGGTAAAGAAAAACTGTACCTATAGTGTCGGTCGTGTGCCGATCAGCAATACTGTTATAAACTATAAGCCGAGCAAAAATAAAGTGACTACCTATTTGGATTTAACCAAGAAACAAGACGCAGATTACAACACGTTTGCAAATATTCCATTTGGACTGGGAATGTCAAGTGGCGGTAGGCATGTATGGCTTTATTCAAAAGAGTTTGTGTACGAATCACACTGGGAAAAAGAAGCTGGCGATGGATTATATACTAAAACACAATTAAAAATGTTTCCCTGGCTCTCAGGAATTATTGTTGTACCGCCAGACACGCACAACCTTTTAACTATTACTTCTACCAACTGTAAGTAATTATATTTATGCTAAAACCTATAAAAATCCTACTACTATTTTTAATGACATTGTCATCCTTCACCTGTGCTAGCACGGAAACGGATGATGTTAAACTGGACAAGGCTCAAGTTGATGTTGTTTTACGAGAGTGGAACAAAAAAGGATTCGGCGATAAGATTGAAACAACTACATTAACGATAATAACAGCTCCAGATTACAAGGGTGATATCGTTATTTTACGTGAAAATGAGCCAAAACGTGGTTTCACTGCGGAAGTTTACAAACCAAAGCCAAATGCACTGAACCCTGAGCTATGGGAATTTGTATCTGGTGATATTGAAAAATCCATAGTGAAACAACCTAATGGCAAATTCCATTTATCCGAGATGGTTGATAAAGGGGTAAGAATAGAAGTTATCGACCTAAGTGATGAAAATAAATAGCTATGTAATTTAGAGTAGCAACCCAGAGCCACATAGATTTGTCATTTGCATTACTACTTCTATAGAATCTGGATAGCTACTCTATTCATCAGAGCAAGACTATATTTATCCAGCTTAAAATAAGCTCTATTAAAAACCCCAGCATGCTTCTACGGATATAGTGTTAATAATTCCTATAAATATATCAGCCAATCAGCCAATCAGCCAATCAGCCAATCAGCCAATCAGCCAATCAGCCAATCAGCCAATCAGCCAATCAGCCAATCAGCACCTTATTGGCAGGACTATATTGTTACTTCAAAAAATCAGAAATGAACCGCATTAATAAGTAGAGACCATTTCCTATATTCATAGCTTTTCGCTTACCTGTTAGCCGTTTAGATTAACAACACAACTCTTATTATATTTTATAGAATCTATGTATTAACAGTACCAGAACTTAATTCTGAGACTGAATTAAATGGAACTTTGTATAAATATACCTATAGATATTCCGGTAATATCTTAATCGTTATTCATTTATTATACGGCCCTTTTTCCAGTGCATTCTTCTTTTTTGCCTTGTTATGAGTTTCACCTTTAGTCATTTTCTATAACTAATTATGTAGATGCTGACTAACCATTCAGGCACGGTTTTCAACGCTCAGGCTTCAATTGTGCCCAATTCTTGTGCGTTACTTAGAAAAAGTAAAATTTTTAAACTTTTAACCTCTTTTTTATCCCCCCTAATATCATTTTTTTACGTCTTCAATCTAGTTGGGCCCCAAGGAAGGCAGTTTTGGCCTTGAAAAAAAATAATAGTGAGCATAAGAGAGAGAAACTCAGTATGATGATGCGCCTTCGTAAACAAAAAAATTTGATTGCTCAAGCAATCCCCGCCGCAAACCCAAACGACTATTCAACCCCCTGGTACAGTGTGGCAATTGCCTGTTTGGTAATAAATACTGCATCTGTGGCAGCATTTGCCCAGGAGGGGCAAGGGGACAAGCCCAGTAACTATTCTGGTTCGGCTATTGAGGAAGTTACGGTTACAGCACAGAAAATTGAGGAAAGCATTCAGGATGTGCCTATTGCAGTCTCCGCGCTATCTGGGGATAACATGGATGCTTTAAAGATCGAAGGGGGCAATGAACTGTTGCGAGCCGTTCCCAATGTTAACTTCTCCAAAACAAACTTTAGCTCATACAATTTCTCTATTCGAGGAGTGGGAACTCAGTCAATTTCTGCCAGTAGTGATCCTGCCGTTGCGGTAAGCTTTAATAATGCTTCTTTAATCAGGAATCGTCTGTTTGAGCAGGAATTTTTTGATGTACAGCGGGTAGAAGTTCTGCGTGGCCCTCAGGGCACATTATATGGCCGTAACGCCACCGCTGGTGTGGTTAATATGTTACCAATCATGCCGGAAGATGAATTCGCCTCAGAGATTGAGGTTGAAGTGGGCAATTATAATAGTAAGCGTACCAAGGGTATGTTGAATATACCGCTGGGTGAAACCATGGCTTTCCGCTTTTCTGGAGCCATGACTAAGCGGGATGGCTTTGATTACAATACTTATACCAAGAATGATGTTAACGACCGGGATCTCTACTCCACGCGTGCCATTTTTGAATGGACTCCCAGTGATAAGTTTAATGCTAATTTGATTTGGCAACACTTTGATGAAGATGACAAGCGATCCCGCACTGGTAAGCAACTTTGTACTACTGACCCCGGTGATGACATGGTCGGGAACACAGAGACAACAAGTCTATCAAAAGGTATGACAAGTCAGGGCTGTTTGCCTGGTTCACTATACAGCGCAGATGCTTTTGATGCACCCAACGGAACGGGGCTCGCCTATATACTTTCAGCAGCGGGGCTGATTGACCCATACCTTTTTGGAGGTAGTTATACAGACTGGAAAGATCCCTACAGCGGTGTAGAGCAGTCGCGAGATTTACGTGAAATATCTACTAGTTTTGACCCAGTATTTCGTGCAGAAAATGACTTGGTACAGCTGAATTTTGAATGGGCTTTATCTGATACCCTCACCTTTTACTCCCAGTCTACCTATGCTAAGGATGATTACTATTCTTCACAGGATTATAATCGGTTTACCACTGGCGCGGTCTTTAATGACCTAGCAGAAGTGAGTGATCAGTGGTCATTGGGCCCTACCCCTGGCGGCATTTATACTGACCCACAACTTGGTCCTTCTGATGGTATTTTGGGAGTTGATATCAGCCGTTCCGATAATGAACAGTGGAGCCAGGAGTTCCGCTTACAAACGGCTTTTGATGGGCCCTGGAATTTTTCCTTCGGTGCAAATTATCTGAATTTTGAAACCAAGGATGATTATTTTGTCTTTAATAATATGTTCACAATGATTACTGAATATATATATAGTCGGGGAACAGATGAGGATGGCAATAATATTCCGATCAATTGCATTGACCCCACCACAGATTTAGTTGGGTCAGACTGCATATATATCGACCCTAATTCCCTAGAAAATATTGATGAAATGGGACACAACTACTTCCTCAGCCGTAACTTAGTAGATACCCGTTCCTGGGCTGTATTTGGGGAGGCATATTGGCAAATCACGGACGATGTAAAACTCACCACAGGCCTGCGGTATACTGATGACGAAAAAACTACTACCCCTGTATCCAGCCAGTTATTACTTGGTACGTATCATGAAGACGGTATTACTGTTCCAGGCAATAGCTCAGGTGGCTATACGCATATGGGATATCCTGAAGGGGAGAAGTTTTCTCAAAGCTGGAAGGAATATACCGGACGTGCGGTGCTGGACTGGCGAACAGATACCCCCTTTACCGATGATACAATGTTCTATGTTTCTTTTGCTCACGGTTATAAAGGAGGCGGCTCCAACCCACCACGGGCGGAGATTGACCCTGCGCGGGTTCAATATCAGCCATTAGACAACACTTTTGAGCCGGAATTTGTAAATTCCTTAGAATTCGGCACCAAGAATGTTTTGCTGGATGGCCGCCTAAACTTAAACGCAACTGCCTTCTATTACGACTATACCGACTATCAGGTTTCCCAGATTGTTGACCGTATCGCATTAAACGAAAACTTTGATGCAGAAAGTATGGGATTGGAATTGGAACTCGCCTGGCAGATGACGGATAATACCAGGGTCAATATGAATGTGGGTTACCTGAGGACCCGCGTTGCGGAAGGGGAGGAATCCATAGATGTCATGGATCGTACCCAGGGGAATGAAGATTGGACCGTTCTGCGGCCCTCCTTGCAGGTACCTTCCAACTGTATTGCCCCAGTCGAGTATGTTGAAGCTGCTATTGCTTTGGAGCCTATGTTTTTCATGACACCCTTATGGGCATTATGTGCAGGCTCAAAGCAGTGGGGCTCATACTCTGATGCGATTGAAGCTCCCCTAAGATACGATCAAATTTTAGCTCTTTTCGGTTACGATCTGCCCCAATATAACCCCCTAACAGATGCCCCAAATGGCGGGCGTGGTTTTTCTGCTGATCTAAGTGGCAATGAACTACCGAACTCCCCTAATTTAACGTTTAATTTGGCAGTGGAGCACGTTATTCCCCTAGCAGATTGGGAATTAGCTTTACGCGCCGATTACTATCGACAGTCTGAAAGTTATGCACGGATTTATAATACCGAGTATGACCGCTTAAAAGCCTGGGATAACTTCAATGCGTCAGCGACCCTAACCCATCCTACTTCACAATTGCAAATGCAGTTGTATGTGAAGAATATCTTTGATGATGCGCCAATCACAGGCGCCTTTACCAATAGTGATGATTCCGGCCTTACTACCAATGTATTTACCCTGGATCCGCGTATTATAGGCTTTAGTCTAAATAAGCGTTTCTGATTTTTATATTTCCAGTAAGACACTAATAGTTCTATAGTGTCTTACTGGTGTTTCAGACTGGCTATGTTTAAAAATACCTCCACTTCTAATCTTCTTTTCACTCATATAAATCATCGATCAATCGTATAGGGGCGGTTGATGATTGTTTGCTAGGGCTAGCCACACACCTCCCAATTGTACTTTATTTTGGGAATGCCCTAGTTTCCCTATATTGTCTTCTTATTAAGACCTAAAGTAACTTTGAGCCGAAATGCAAGTTTATACAATCTATAGACAAATAGTTTGGTAAAAACTATATATCTGTACATTTGGTAAATTATTAACGTGCCGAGTTAATGAAGCGAACGGGTCAACTAATGGCAGGCATATTAAAAAAAGAGGATGAGAATTTTTTTTGCAGATAATGATTGATATTTAGAAACAGACATCTTGGTTTTTTTATGAATATACAGATGTGGCAAAGTAGAGTAGCCAGTACTTTCTGACTACTCTACTTTAGCTATCAGACTTTTAAAGGCTACTTATGGCACGAAAGATACCTGGGGATTTGTGGAGATAGTTCCGGTTATTTTGCAATCGCGAACAAAACCAACATTTGGGACAACTGCGGCATTAAAAGTAATTTCTCCTGTAGATTGGTTAAAATCACCGGTTAGATCACCAATACAGTGGCCGTCTCCCAACACATAAAAATCTGTATCTTTTAGGGTAACAGTATTATCTGCATTACCTACTATTGTGTAGGGCAAATTATTAAACATAACTAATCCACAAACGGCACTGCCACGAGGTGTAATTGATAAACTTCCCAAGGAAGCATCACCTGTTGCATCAATAATAATGCTACCGGACAGGTTACAAGATAAGGGCAAACTTGCAGTTACGTTAAAAGACCCAATGTTCGCCAGGCCACTTGTGCCCTGAGGTGACCAGATATCAGCACCGGCGCCAGTGCTGGCAACAATCAGAGTGAGTGCAATGATTATTCTTTTCATGTTCATAACTTCCTATTCATTTTTGTTAATTTGAATAAAGGGATAAATACATAAAATGTCTATCGTATACTGACGAAATAATACAACTACATTAATTTTTACTGAGCGAGTAAAGAATTAATGGCCGTAAAGCGATATATCGGTATCATAAAAATGATACCCTCCCCCCAATTGAATGAAATACCGCCCACTAATCAAAAAGGGAGTATATATCTCCATATGTGGCATTTAGTGCCATTTTTATTGGTGGACTTAAACATCGAAGGAGAAAATATTTTATGGAGAGAAGTATTGTTTCAAAGTGTGCTACCTTAAATATTGCCTTTAGCATTGGCTGGGCCCTCTTTAATTAAATACACTAGCTGTGCCAATTGAACATGAGGGGATTAGGCCTTGGCTAATCTGTACTATTTAATAACATTTATCTTGTTATTTTTTCCTGCGTGGAAATGTCTCGCGTAGAGCAGCCGTTCACTTCTGGCTGCTCTACGTAAGATATCAGGCTTTTTAAGACTGCTTAGGGCACAAAAGATGCCTGGGGATTAGTCGATATAGTGCCGCTTATTTCGCAGTTAGCACCAAAACCAACACTCGGAAGTTGGGCTGAATTGAAAGTAAGTTCTCCGGTAGCTTGGTTAAAATCACCGGTAATATCACCAAAACAATTACCAGTAATGGCACTAACGCTTACGTCATGCAAGGTGACTGTATCTCCTACATTACCTACCAATGTATACGGCAAATTGGTAAAAGTAACGTTGCTACAAAGGAAACCACTCAGAGACAGGCTGCCCACCGAGGAATTACCTGCCGCATCTACAGTGGTACTGCCGGATAGACCACAATTAAGGGTTATACCTTTTTTTACAGCTATATTACCGACATTGGCTAGGCCAATGGTACCTTGTGGAGACCAGGTGTCAGCGGCTGCGCCGGTGCTAACAATTGCCAGGGCGAGCGCGGTAAGGATCTTTTTCATGTTCATTATTTCCTATTTTTAGTAATTAGAATAGGTAGAAGCATGAATACGCTGGGTATTCATCCCTTACGGGTAATGCATCTACATTAATCATCGCTGGAGAAGCAAAAAACTGGGCCCACTTAAACTGCAGTAATATTCAACTTCCAAGTCCTCTTATCTCCACTCCTATAAGACGCTTTTCTTCGTCAGTTCGGAGGGATACAAATTTTGATAAACATGGCATTTGATGCCAGTTTTAGTTATATTTTTTTTGCTAGGATAAATATTGGGAGTGCTTATTAATTTTATGCATTTATAAATTACTTAATGATTTTCATTTATTCGCGCATATATTTATTTATAATAAGTAAGCCACAATCTGAGGGCGTAAAATTCTTTATCTTTGTCTGCTTATCCTTAATTTCTTGTTACTAAATTTGAATACTTTTTAAATATTGAGCTTTCAGTATTCGAAGGTTTTAAGATAAATCTATTTAGCTCCTATCGACGTTCGAAAATCAGATAGACCTCAGGCGATAAAGTGGCATAGAAAGTAGCGTTTTTAGGGAAAGCAGAGTGCTACGGGGAGGGGCAAGCGTAGAATAGGAGAAAGAGGGAGTTTAGCGTATAACTCATAGATCCAAATTGATGTTCAAATGATCAATTTGGTTTTGTACTTCTAAAAGTTGTTCAGCTCGTTCTAGGGTTTAGCCTTCTTTTTTTGCCAACGGATTATCTCCTCACCAAAATCTATCTCTAAATCTTATTACGCCAGTATCCAGGGATATTGAGTGCGTTGGCTTTATTTTGCAGCTTGGGTAGTTCTGCTATTTGAGGGCCCTGTCAGTAATAAACCGCTCTTTATTTATCATATTATGGAATATGTCGCTGTGCCTTGCACTCAGTGCAGTATTGGGAGTTAGAAGAAATAAAGATAAGCATGGGTCGAACATGTGATTGAGGATAACGGTATTTATGGTTACCCTCTTTGCAGTTTGGAAAGAGAAGGCGGTATCGCTCCGCCCTACCTGATGCTGATAGCCGTCGGCTTTAGCAGAAGCGAAGCGGAATCAAACGCTGCATTTCTAAAAATATTTAAACGCAACTGCACTATTTAAACTTATGGTCTAGAACGGGATAAAGCAGTTATAAACTCACCCCTCCTCCTGCACTTCACCATAAACATGATAAATCTCTGGCACCTGGCCGCGGTCGTCCATCCGCATTCCCAGATCTCTAATTAGGCCGTCGCGAATATCGTAGATCCAGCCGTGCAGGCTGAGGCGTTGGCCTCGGTCCCAGGCATGCTGGACTATTTTGGTCATGGCCAGGTTTTGTACCTGCGCCATCACATTTAATTCACAAAGGCGCGCTGAGCGGGATTCTTTATCGAGGGATTCCAGCTCTTGCCGGTGGCGGGCGTAGACATCCTTGATATGGCGCAACCAGTTATCCACCAGGCCACATTCGCTGTGGCCCATGGCGGCCTGTACACCGCCACAACCGTAATGGCCACACACCACCACGTGTTCCACCTTGAGTACTTCTACGGCGTATTGCAGCACCGAGAGGCAATTAAAGTCTGTGTGTACCACCACGTTGGCGATATTGCGGTGAACGAACAGCTCCCCCGGTGCCATGCCCACAATCTCGTTGGCGGGCACGCGGGAATCGGAGCAGCCGATCCATAAATACTTGGGTACTTGCAGGCGGCTCAGGCGTTGGAAAAACTCCGGGTCCTGTGCCGTCCTATCCTCTGCCCAGGCGCGATTGCGCGCGAACAATTGGCGAATCTCTGCCACCTCAGTGGGCCTCCCCCGATAAGTCCAGACCGGATATTTGCGCGGCCTGCACCATTTTTTGCAGGTAGTCGCTGGTCATTTGGCGGCGGCGTTTTTCGGTCAGGTATTCCTCGATACGCTCTGAGACATATTCGTATTCCAGTGGGCGGCCCGGCTCGCATTGCTCCACATAAATCAGGTGCACACCGTAGGGAGTCTCCACGGGTTCCGCTACCAAACCGGTGCCTTGCTCGAACACTGCACGCTCGAAGGAGGCGACGGTATCACCGCGCCCCACTTGGCCGAGGCTGCCACCGGCTTCGGAGGAGGAGCAGGCTGAGTGGGATTGGGCCAAACGAGCGAAAGATTGAAGCGGATTGGAGTCGGCGCGAATCTGTTCCAGCATATTCTCGGCAGCGGTGCGAGCCTTGGCGCAGGCCTCGGAGTCATCCGGTGCAGCCGGGATCAGGATATGGCGTACTTCTGCGAGGGGATCGGAGCGGAACTTATACGGGTGGGCTTCGAAGTACGCGCGGCACTCGGCGTCGGTTGCCGGGTTCACCTGTAGCTCGCCTTTTAATAGATCTGAGACTGCGCGATCGAAAGCCTCACTGTGCAAGTCTTCGTCGGCAGCGCAGAGACCCTGCCCTGCGGCTCGATCCCGTAACAGCCAGCCGATAACCAGAGCGCGTGCGGCGCAGTAGATCGCCTGACGCGGAGAATCGGCAGGCTGGTACTGCATCTCTTGGTAGATCAGGTCGGCGGGGATTTCAGTTCCGTTAACGGCCACTACCTCGGCCATCTCAAATTCGCCGCCGGCAGCATCAGTGGCCAGTAATGTATTCATGACTCAACTCCACACTGGGCCCGCTCATGGCGGGCCATTTAATAGTTGCAGGGATTAGCGCGCAGCTTTGGCGCGGACTACCTGGTAATTGCGGCGGAAGTACTGCACCGGAACACTCCATACGTGTACCAGGCGGCTGAAGGGGAACAGCAGGAACAGGGTCATGCCGAGGAAAATATGCAGCTTGTAAATGATGTTCACTCCGCTTATTGCAGCAGCTGCACCGGCACCATCTAGCGTGACAATGGACTGAGCCCAAGCCATCAGTTTGAGCATTTCAGCACCGTCCATATGGCCAGCAGATACCACAATACTGATCAGGCCGAGGATCAATTGCGCGTAGAGCATCAGCAGTATGGCCAAGTCCATTTTGGAGGTGGTGGCGCGTACGCGCTTATTGGTGAGGCGGCGTTTAACCAGAATGGTAAGACCGATAAAGCAGATCACCCCGAAGAAACCACCGATCCCCATTGCCATCATCTGCTTGGTGGAAGCTTCAATGCCGAGGAAGTGCCACACCGCTTTGGGTGTGAGTAGGCCGACAAAGTGGCCCGCGAGAATGGCTATCACGCCGATATGGAACAGGTAGCTGCCGATGCGCAATTGCTTGCGCTCCAACAACTGACTGGAGCCGGTGCGCCAAGTGTACTGATCCCGGTCGTAGCGGATCAGGCTACCCACCAGAAATACCGTGAGGGCGACAAAGGGGTAGATGGCGAAGAGCAGCGTATTCAGATAGTTCATCTTGTTACTCCTGTGGTGCGGGCTGGGCAGAATTCTGCGCGGCGTTGGCCCAGTTAAGGGGCTGGCCGTCGCGCAGCTGCGCATTGCTGGGCCGCGTTATTGACTGGTCGCAATTGTTGGCGCCGCTAAAGCTCACGGCCTCTTCCTCCCAGATCTTGTCCAGCGCCTCGGGGGTATCGTCACGTTCTTCGTTGGCGACTTCTTCCTTGAGTGCTGTCAGATCGACATATACCCCGGCCATCTGCAAGAGCGCATCCATCAGCAGGTGGTAGGGACTCTCACGCTTGGACAGACGCGCGCTCAACAGGGCTATCACATGGGTAATATCGTGAACCCAGCCGTAGGCTGCTTCCCCCTGGGTGGCACAGAACTCCAAGTAGGTGGGCAGGTAATCCGGCAGTTCGCGCTCATTCAGCTCAAGGCCGGCGCTGCGATAGCGCGCGGTCAGGTCTACCATGGCTTGGCCACGATCACGGGATTCGCCGTGGATATGCTCGAAGATATGCAGGGATACAGCGCGACCGCGCTCGAACAAACCGTCGTATTCGCTCTGCCAATCGAGCGCATCCATACGCTCGTAATGGGAGATAAATGCCAGCAGCTTGTCGCGCAACGGAGCATCCAGATCCTCGGATTCAGCCAACCAGCTGGTCAGCTCATCCAGGTGCGCCACCAGCTCATCGGACGGGTAATCCAGCAGGCGGGCGATCAGGTTTAGTACTTTCATCGGTATTCTCCGCTCGACCTTAGTCGACTACTTTGGCGGGTATTACTTCGCGCACCGCTTGTTGCTTGCCACCGAAAATATTGGTGCTGTCGTTGCCGGTGCTACAGCCGTTGCCGAAGCTGAAACCACAAGAGGACTTCATGTCGTAGGCGTTTTCGGCGTAGGCCTTATGGCTTGAGGGCACCACGAAGCGATCCTCGTAATTGGCCAGTGCCATGTAGCGATACATCTCTTCTACCTGGGCTACGGTCAGGCCAGCCTCTTCCAGCAATTCGCGCTCCTGAATGCCGTCCACATGGATGCCACGCATATAGGCGCGCATCACAATCATGCGTTCCAGGGCTCGGGCCACTGGCTTCTCGTCGCCGGCGGTGAGCAGGTTGGCCAGGTATTGCAGCGGGATACGCAGGGTGGAGAGATCGGGGATCTCGGCGCCGCGACCCACGGTAACGGTTTCCACTTGGCCAGCCTGTACTGCGTTCTGGATCGGAGACAGGGGTGGCACGTACCAAACCATGGGCAAGGTGCGGTATTCCGGGTGCAGCGGCAGGGCGATCTGCCAATCGATAGCCATCTTGTACACCGGGGAGTTTTGCGCAGCTTCGAGCCAGGCTTCGGGGATACCTTCGGCGCGGGCAGCTTCCTGGACCTTGGGATCGCTGGGGTCGAGGAAGATATCGCACTGGGCCTGGTAGAGCGCTTTTTCGTCTTCTACAGAAGCGGCTTCCTCGATGCGGTCTGCGTCATAGAGCAGTACGCCCAGGTAGCGGATACGGCCCACACAGGTCTCGGAGCAGATGGTTGGCTGACCCGCCTCGATACGTGGGTAACAGAAGATACACTTCTCAGATTTACCGGTTTTCCAGTTGTAGTAGATCTTCTTGTATGGGCAGGCGGATACGCACATGCGCCAGCCGCGACATTTGTCCTGATCGATCAGAACAATGCCGTCCTCTTCGCGCTTGTAGATGGCACCGCTGGGGCACGCAGAAACACAGGCCGGGTTGAGGCAGTGTTCGCACAGGCGCGGCAGGTACATCATGAAGGTGTTTTCAAATTCACCGTAAATGTCAGCCTGCACCTGCTCGAAGTTTTTGTCCTTTTTACGCTTCTCGAATTCGGTGCCGAGAATCTCTTCCCAGTTGGGGCCCCATTCGATTTTTTCCATGCGCTCGCCAGTAATCAGCGAGCGCGGACGGGCTACCGGTTGGTGTTTCTGCTCCGGTGCCTTGTGCAGGTTCTGATAGTCGAAGTCGAACGGCTCGTAGTAGTCGTCGATCTCCGGCATATCCGGGTTGCCGAACAGGTTGGCCAGTACGCGGTGCTTGCCACCGATCTTCGGCTGCAATTTACCGTTCTTCTTGCGGGTCCAGCCGCCGTTCCATTTGTCCTGGTTCTCCCACTCTTTGGGGTAGCCAACACCGGGTTTGGTTTCGACGTTATTGAACCAGGCGTATTCAACCCCCTCGCGGGAGGTCCACACATTTTTACAGGTCACCGAGCAGGTGTGACAGCCGATACATTTATCGAGGTTCAGCACCATGCCTATCTGGGCTCTAACTTTCATTGCTACACCTCCTCTCGCGTCGGCTCTTTGACGTCTTCGCCATCCAGCCAATCGACCTTGTTCATTTTCCTGACCACCACAAATTCATCCCGGTTACAGCCCACAGTACCGTAGTAGTTGAAGCCGTAGGACTGCTGGGCGTAGCCACCGATCATATGGGTGGGTTTCATCACCGCGCGGGTTACGGAGTTGTGGATACCGCCCCGGGTGCCGGTAGTTTCCGCTCCCGGTGTATTCACGATGCGCTCCTGGGCGTGATACATCATGGCCATACCGTCGGGCACTCGTTGAGATACCACTGCACGGGCAGCAATGGCGCCGTTGACGTTGAAGATTTCGATCCAGTCGTTGTCTTCAATACCCGCCAACTTGGCGTCGTACTCACTCATCCACACGATGGGTCCACCACGGGACAGGGTGAGCATCAGCAGGTTGTCGGAGTAGGTGCTGTGGATGCCCCACTTTTGGTGCGGGGTGATCCAGTTCAGCAGGATCTCCTTGTTACCGTTGGGCTTCTGGTTCAACACCGGTTGCACGGTTTTCAGGTTGATCGGCGGCTTGTACACACACATGTTCTCGCCGAAGTCACGCATCCACTCGTGATCCTGGTAGAACTGCTGGCGGCCGGTGATGGTGCGCCAGGGGATCAACTCGTGCACATTGGTGTAGCCGGCGTTGTAGCTCACATGCTCATCTTCCAGGCCAGACCAGGTGGGCGAGGAGATAATCTTGCGAGGCTGCGCCACGATATCGGCGAAGCGAATTTTTTCGTCTTCCTTGGGCTTGGCCAAATGGGTGTGATCGCGACCGGTAATCTCACCGAGGGCTTCCCAGGCCTTCACGGCTACCTGGCCGTTGGTTTCAGGGGCCAGTGACAGAATCATCTCCGCAGCATCTACCGCGCTGTCGATACGGGCGCGGCCATCGCGAGCAGTCTCATCTTTCCAAGTGCGATTGAGCTTTTTGAGGAAGTCCACCTCATCGTCAGTATCCCAGCTGATGCCCTTACCGCCGTTGCCGAGTTTTTCCAGCAATGGGCCTATAGAGGTAAAGCGGTTGTAGGTGTTGGGGTAGTCGCGTTCCACCTCAATCATGCTCGGCGCAGTAACGCCGGGGATCAGGTCGCACTCGCCTTTCCACCAAGCCTGTACACCGAACGGCTGGGCGATTTCTCCGGGGGTATCGTGGTGGATCGGCAGAGTCACCAGATCCTTTTCCACCCCCAGGTGGCCATCGGTCAGGTTGGAGAATTCCTTCGCTATGCCTTTGAAAATTTCCCAGTCACTTCGCGCTTCCCAGGCTGGGTCCACCGCCTTGGTGAGCGGGTGAATAAAGGGGTGCATGTCTGAGGTATTGAGGTCGTCTTTCTCATACCAGGTGGCCGTCGGCAATACGATGTCGGAGTAGAGACAGGTGGTGGACATACGGAAGTCCAGTGTCACCAGCAGATCCACTTTGCCCTCGCTGGGGGCGTCATGCCAGGCCACGTCTTCTGGTTTTTTGCCGCCTTCTTCACCCAGGTCTTTGCCCATCAAACCGTGCTTGGTACCGAGCAGGTGGCGCAGCATGTACTCGTGGCCCTTACCTGAGGAGCCGAGCAGGTTGGAGCGCCAGATAAACATATTGCGCGGGAAGTTCTGCGGGTTATCCGGGTCCTGGTTGGCGAATTTGAGCGCACCGCGCTTGAGCTGCTGCACCGTGTAGTCTTTGGCAGACATACCGGCGGCGGCGGCATCTTTAGTCAGTTGCAGAGGGTTGATCCCCAGCTGCGGCGCGGAGGGCAACCAGCCCATGCGCTCGGCGCGGCTGTTGTAGTCGATGATGGAAGCCTGCCACTTGCTCTTGTCGGCCAGCGGCGAAACCACTTCATCCATCTCCAGCTTCTCATAGCGCCATTGGCTGGCGTGGTTATAGAAGAAGGAGGTACCGTTCATATGGCGCGGTGGACGCTGCCAGTCGAGACCGAACGCGAGAGGGGTCCAGCCGGTCTGCGGACGTAGTTTTTCCTGCCCCACATAGTGGGCCCAACCACCGCCGCTCTGGCCAATACAACCGCACATCATCAGCATATTGATGATCCCGCGGTAGTTCATATCCATGTGGTACCAGTGATTGAGACCCGCTCCCAGAATTACCATGGAGCGTCCACGGGTCTTGTCGGCGGTGTTGGCAAACTCACGGGCTACCTGGATGACATTCTCACGACGACAACCGGTCACCTTTTCCTGCCAGGCGGGGGTGTAGGGCTTGTCTTCGTCGTAGTTCTGAGCACAGTTGGGGTCGTCGAGGCCGTGCTCGACACCGTAGTTCGCCAGGGTCAGGTCGTAGACGCTGGCTACTTTTAGAATCTCGCCATCTTTGTTTTGAACAAGCTTTACCGGCACCTTGTAGTCGATCACTTCATCGTGTTCGGTGTGCTGGAAGTAGTTGTGCTCGTGGGTCTGGCCGCCGAAATAGGGGAAGGCGACCTGTGCTATTTCATCGGCGCAGTCTTTAAGGCTGAGCTTCAGCTCCAGCTCTTCGCCACTGCGACCATCGCGCTGTTCAATATTCCACTTGCCACGGCCTTCTTTCGCTGAGGGCTCTCCCCAGCGATAACCCATGGAGCCCTGAGGGGAAACCAGCTGGCCATCGTGATTAACACCGATGGTTTTCCATTCCGGGTTGTTATCCTGGCCGAGGTTGTCCGCCAGGTCAGAGGCGCGCAGGAATCGGCCCTGTACCAGCTTGCCGTCGCGCTCTTCCAGGGTCACCAACATCGGCATATCGGTGGTGGTGCGCACATACTCGGTGAAGTAGGCGCTGGGCTTGTCGACGTGGAATTCTTTCAGGATCACATGGCCGAAGGCCATCGCCAGAGCCGCATCGGTACCCTGGCGCGGTGCCAGCCAGGTGTCGCCAAACTTGGAGCACTCTGAGTAGTCAGGGGTGACCACACAGGTTTTGGCGCCCTTGTAACGTACTTCACTGAGGAAATGCGCATCCGGGGTACGGGTTTGAGGCACATTGGAGCCCCATACGATCAGGTAGTTGGAGTTGTACCAGTCGGCGGACTCGGGTACGTCGGTTTGCTCACCCCAGACCTGCGGTGAGGCGGGCGGCAGGTCACAGTACCAGTCGTAGAAACTCAGGCAGTTGCCGCCGATCAGAGACAGATAACGGGCACCAGCGGCGTAAGACACCATGGACATAGCGGGAATCGGCGAGAAGCCGGTCACCCGGTCGGGACCGTATTTCTTGGTGGTGTAGACGTTGGAAGCGGCAATCAGCTCGTTAACTTCATCCCACTTGATCCTCACAAAGCCGCCCATACCGCGGCGCTCTTTGTAGGACTGCGCCTTGGCCGGGTCTTCGACAATACTGGCCCAGGCCTCCACCGGATCGCTGTGTCTCAACTTGGCTTCGCGCCAGAGTTTTACCAGACGTTTGCGGATCTTCGGGTACTTGAGGCGATTGGCCGAGTACATATACCAGGAGTAGCTGGCACCACGGGGGCAACCACGAGGCTCGTGGTTGGGCAGGTCCGGGCGGGTGCGCGGGTAGTCGGTCTGCTGGGTTTCCCATGTGACCAGGCCGTCTTTGACGTAGATCTTCCAGCTGCAAGAGCCGGTACAGTTCACCCCGTGGGTGGAGCGCACAATCTTGTCGAACTGCCAGCGACGACGGTAGCCATCTTCCCAGCTGCGGTCGTCATTCGTCTTTTCCCCGTGTCCTCCGGAAAAGGGCTCTTTTTGTTTCTTCAGATATTTCAGTCGGTCCAGGAAATGGCTCATGCGGTACTCCCAGGGCATCGGCATGCGGTTAAAGCATCGGTTTACCGGGAATATAAAAGGGAGGGACGGCGGGATCACCTGACCAAAAAGGGGTAGAAAAGCGACGAACTACCCCCGAATAGGTAGGGAAACGACGCCAGGGGGCCGCTATGGTGGAGCCCTACCCCAGCAATAACAGGGCCTCTGTGCAAAAAACAGGCGTCAGGTTAAATTATGTGCAAAACTGGCGATCTTTAGTGGTACCCACAACTTTGTGCGCCAATGGACGGCACAATAGAGATCAGCCATCCACAACCGCCCCAGGGCGAAGTGAATCCGATATGCTGAACCGAATTCGACAGTCCATCGTCTACCGCATCGGCACCCTGATGCTACTCACTGTGCTGGTAGCACTGAGCTCTATGGTGGCGTCCTATATTATCTCCGATGCCGCCGAAAACGATGCCGCCGCCGTTAACCTGGCCGGCTCATTGCGGGCTATGAGCTACCGACTTGCAGCCACTGCACCCTCTGGGGATGTCGAAGCCACAGCTGAGTTGGCAGACGAGGTGACCGCACGCCTGACCCGGGTACTCAGCATCTCCGACTTCACTGCCAGCGATAACCTGCCCGCAGCCCGCAATTACCGCAAGGTAATCGAAAGCTGGGAGGGAGAAATCCGCCCACTGCTGGAGTCCATTGCCGCCGGGCGCACTTCTATGGACTCCTTACAGTTAGCCAACCGCCTGGAGCCCTTTATCGGTGATGTGGATACACTGGTGTTCGATTATCAGACCATCGCCGAGGAAAAAATAAGCCTGCTGCGTTTGGTGCAGGTGGGTTCATTGTTTGCCATTGTGACCCTGGTGTATCTCTCCCTGTGCATACTGCACCGCTCTGTGGAGCAGCCTCTAAAGCAGCTGACCAATCGCTCCCTGAGCATCGCCCAGGGAGACTTCAACCAAAACCGCCTGGAGATTAACAGCGAGGACGAGCTGGGGGTTTTAGCGCGCACCATCAATTATATGAGCGATGAAATTCATGCGACCCACCGGGATCTTGCCCACCGCGTGGAGTTGAAAACCTCCCAGTTACAGAAGAGCCATGAAGCGCTGGACTTCCAATACCGCTTGGCTCGACGGATCAGCGAGGGTCCCCTCTCGGGAGCGGAATTGGGCCAGTGGCTGGGAGAGTTCGCCAATGTCGCCAGCCTGGACAACCTGGATCTGTGCCTGATGACCCCGGAGGGCGAGGCCCCCTACGAGCATCTGGTACAGGGGCTAGGCAACACCCAGTGCACTGGTAGTGAATGCCATATCTGCGTAAACACCTGCGGTCCCTCTGATGAAGACCAACAGCGCGTGTACCGATTCCCGCTGGAAGTGGACAAACGCAATTACGGTGTACTCACCTGCACTCTGCCCCGAGGCGAGAGCCTTGATGAAGAACAGCAGCAGCGCCTGGCTACCTTTGCCGACAGTGTCACTGCAGCCATCGCCATCAACGAGCGGGAGGCACAGGAGCGCCGTGTTGCCCTACTGGACGAGCGCGCGATCATCGCCCGGGAGCTACACGATTCCCTGGCCCAATCCCTGTCCTATCTGAAAATTCAGGTTACCCGACTCAACCGCGCCAATCGCAGTGAGCAGGTGGACAAGTCCAAGGTAGAGGAGATTATTACCGAGCTGAAAGAGGGTCTGGATTCCTCTTACCGACAGCTGCGCGAACTGCTCACCACCTTCCGCCTGCAAATAGGACCTGGCGGCCTGCGCAGTATCCTGGAGCAATCTATCCTCGCTTACCGCGAGCAGCACCCGCAGATTAACGTTCTGCTGGATTACCATCTGGACGAGGTGCCCCTCACTCCCCACGAGGAAATTCACCTGTTACAACTGGTGCGCGAGGCCTCGCAAAACGCTGTGTACCACTCCCAGGGCGATATGGTGCAGATCAGCCTGACCCAGGCCGACAACCACTCCCTCAATGTACGCATCTGCGACAACGGAATCGGCATCAGCAATGCACCAGAGAAACGCAATCACTTCGGTATGTCGATCATGCAGGAGCGCGCCAGCAACCTGAATGGCAAGCTGAATATCCGCCGCCGCGACGAAGGGGGCACCGAAGTGCAATTCAATTTTATTCCCCTCTACGCCCGCGAGCGGGAGTTGGTGTGGAAAGACGTGGGGTGATAACTCTCTACCTTTATGAAAGGTCACTTGGGGCTAGCAAATAATTGCCGCCCCTATCTTTCGAAATCCGCCAGTATCTTTATTGCTAAAAAGGGAGAAGGAGAGAATACACCGCGCTCGGGACCCTATGAGGCATGGATGCCGATTAGGAGCTTACAGGGATGTATTCACTGCGTGTCTCGAGTGCGGTGTATTCTTTCCTTCCACCCCAGTAGTAACTATCTTCAACGACCTTATTACCTATCCAAACGCTCTTCCATCCTGAAGCTCCTCCAACACCCAAGTAGCTATCGTCAAAAATACTGACTCTTAAATTGACCCCCAAGGGCCAACCGCGAGCCCATATGCTACAAGTACTTATCGCTAGCCTATCCCGTGATTCACACCAATCACATTGGTGAATATCAGCCTCCTCGATGGCCTGGCATCCAACCATTCCATCAAGCAATGACTATATCTATTTAATAGAGAGGAGAGGTTTATGAAACTGAGTTCATTGCCCAGAGCCACTTTCTTAATGTTGGCAGTATTTCTGCTGGCCTATTCAGCATTCACGGTTTCCGATAGCCATAACAAAAAAGAGAAAGATCCATCAGCTGCCAAGCATGGGGCTGGTGGTGAGAAAGCCTGGTCCAAAGCGGGCAATGACAAGATGTTCACCATCTTTAAATCTGATTTAACCACTGCTAATGAGAATATGCTCGGCAAGAAGGTGAATCCGCAAACCCCCAAAGATGCCGATGGCTTCTTTATTGGCGCCTACGACAAACAGTCACATATGCTGCACTTTATGGTGGGCTACAGCGATCTATCAAAGGGCGGGGTGGCAATGTCGCACTTCCATATGCAATGTGCAGGCGATGGCAAAGAGCCCCCTATTTGCAAACCGGGTAAACCCAGTGGCCCAATTATTCAAACTATCTGCGGAATGCCCAATCACCCGGGTATGGTTCCCGACTGGCCAGAGACTAAAACTGACAAGGGCAAGCACGGCCTGGCAAAAAAATGTGCTGAAGGCACCAGTGGATATATCATGGGCAAGTGGATGGTGGAGGAGCCCTATCGCAAGGCGCTAATGGATGGGAAGGTCTTTGTTAACTTGCATACCCAGCTGGACCCCAAAGGTGAGGTTTCCGGCCTGCTAACAATGGATAAGTAGATTGCAAATTTACTGACGCATCTATAAGCCAGAGTTTACTGCTGAGACAAGAAAAGCTGGGCTTCGTTATGTACAAGCCCAGCTTTTTTATATCTACCTAAAGATTGTTAATTAACAAAAATCAGAATTTTGCTGTAAGCATCAACCAGAGCTTATCGGTATCCTCACTGTATTCATCTGCATCGTAAGCGGCATACTTTACCAACGCTGAGAAATATTCATTAAACTCGTGACCGTAACTGATATTCCACTCAGTCCCGTAATCTGCTGAACCTTCATTGGCCTCAAAACTGTGGTAAGTAATTCCCAAATCTCCCCCGACAAGCGCCAGGCTGGCACCGATATATAAATCTTCAACACCATCTGCTGGAGTTTCAATGAACTTATCTGTGTAGCCTTGGAATTTGTGTAGTGTCGCCAGTGGTGTGCTAAAACCCACACCGTCGTCAGAACCCAGAACTTCATAACCCAACTTGCCTTTTACCGGCCCCAATGGTGCGGCAACTTCAGCAAGATAATAATCGGCTGCAAAATTACTGGGATTATTGCCGATATCCTCCTGGCGGGCATAACTCAGCTGAGTTTCGAACAGGCCAAAATCTCCCCGGTAAGCGGCACCGAAAGTACGGGATGAGAAGTTCTCAGCATTATCCAGGTCCAGGTTGTAGAAGAAGGCAGTTAACTTATGCGCTTCTACCAGTGGATAGCTGGCATGAAATAGTTGAATATCCCCATCCAGGTCCGATAAGTCACTGTCTTCACCATAAATACGGTTTACGTTGTAGATATAGCTGTAATCCAGCTGTAACTCCCCTTCCCCGCCAAATTGGTAACGTAGGCCGTCATACGTCTGTTCATTCTGGCGCCAACCCACGCCACCGATAAAGCGCTGATCATCCAGGTTAATTCGCTGTCGACCAGCAATCACCATAGAGTTAAAACTACTGTACTTTAAGTAAGCTTGATTAACCTCTGTGCCCTGGGGGTCGGCAACCACGGGGTGCTCGGTATTGCCATTTACGGTGGAATTGTAATTGTCGTTGCCAATTTCACTAATGTTATCCACTTCAAAAAACGCATCAAAACCACGGTAACTGCCACTGGTCCAATTCAGTCGGGTTCTCAAGGTTGAGGCGATAGCAACATCGTCCATATTGTCCTGATCAACATTTTCTATCCGGTAACGAAGATTTACCCCCGCCTGCCCTGAAGTCAGTGCATCAGTGAGTGTGGCGCTTTCATTCTCTGCTGCAATTCCCTGAGAGCCGGAAATGCCAAGGATGATGGCCGCGATTACGGTGGACAATTTCTGTTGTTTCATTCGCCGTTCCTTTGCAAAAATATTTTGGGTGGAAGGCAACTGCACAAATATGATCGAAACTATTACCGATCACAGCAGTTATCCCAGTGCGAGTGAATTATGCAGGCGCAGTACCTAGCGATTTATTGATGTATATCAGATTGATGCCTCGCTTTTAGAAAGATTTACCGGAGGTTTATGAATAAAAATTTCTTACGGGAAAAAATATTGATTAAGCGCAGTTGAAAATACAAAGCTAGCGGCTACTAACAAAAAACGAAATAGCTTTCATATTTACCAGAAAAATTAATGGGCTTAAAAACTTGTGAAAGTAATGCCAGCTGCTAAAAGTTATATTCAAATTCGCTCCAGCAATGAAAACAAAAGGGAAAGACAATCATGCCTGACTACACCACCTCTTTCTTAAGCCCTGTCACTCAGGAAGAAGCTTACCGGGCAGTTGCTGAAAAGATGTCCCAATGGTGGACGCCAACTAGCGGCCCTTTCCTGGCAGTGGGTGATACCGCCAAGACCGGATTTGGTGGCGAGTCCTACTGGGTGTTTCGCGCCAAAGCTTTGGTGCCGCAGAAGTTAATCGAACTTGAGTGTGTAGAGTCTTATATGGTTTCTGAGCAGGTTGATGATCCCCAAGAGTGGCAAGGCAGTACTCTTCGCTTTGAATTTGCTAGCGAACCCGGTGGTACCCGCCTCACCTTTACCCATATCGGTCTCTCGCCAGAGATGAAATGCTGGAAGATGTGCAAAAGCGGATGGGATTACTATTTGCCAGGAAGTCTTCAGGATTACCTCAAAGATGGGACTGGCAAACCAAATAGCTATTAGTGAGGTAAACGTGCCCCGCAAATGCGGGGAACAAAAGGTGTGAAAGCAGGGCTTTTAATCGCCTTCCGGTTTACCGCTGCATCTACAGAGAACACTAAAACTCTAACCTATTGTTTTTAAACAATTTTTCGACGGCTTTGGCAATATCTCAGGGCTGGGGCAACCCAGCCCCTTGTACCTAACATCGGGCTTTCTTTTCTCTTAGCAGTTCTCAACCACTACTCGCCACTGATCCTCTCCCACTTGGTTCAAATCGATGGTCACTCCTGTTATCTGACGCACAACTTCGATATTGGTCAAGAGGTGGAGGCTCGGCTTCAGGCTAGTGAAGCTTCCACCGGCCCCCAGCACCAATGGGAGTATTAGCTGGTCGGCCAGATGTTCGCCCACTGGCACGCCGGCGTGCATATAGCGCTGCATCTGCCGAATCGCGCGATCGGCAACGCGCTCAGCGCTAACACCCTGCTCCCCCATAGCCTCAAACACCTCAGTCACTTGCTGGGATTGCAGACGCAGGGAAAGTACATTGCCAGGCCCTTGGGACTTCACCTGCCTTTGATGCAGACGCTCCGATCGCCATTCGCACTTCTTACGTACCTGTGCCAACTCCCGCTGGGCCACATGAGCAGGAATATGGGCCGAGGTCGCCACAGCTTCAGCATCCAGAAGTTCACCCCGTTCTGTCAGCTCCAGTTTTGACCACTGCGATAGCGGCTGGATACGTGTGCGCCATGAACCACCCCCGGCAGGATAGAAACCGTAATCATCCAGAGCCACTTCCACACCAGCGCCCATGCGAGCCAACAGAGGTAAATATGCCTGGGCTATAAAATCAAAGCTGGGAGCCTTTTTATTATGAGTGCCGCCTTCAAGACACAGCTCACTGACACCATCGGACAATAACAGCGGTAGCAAGACGGTTTGAAACACCAAACTGGTACTACCGGCCGAGCCAATAGGGAAGTGGTATTTACCGGGACGTACTTTTCCCGGTGCAAAAGTTATTTCCGAAGCACCCAATTGTTCGCCGCTAACTTCGGCATGGCTAATCGCTTTAGCTGCTCGCAAGCAGGCTAGGTGCTGACGCAACAAACCGGGTTTTTTACGACCCGCTCGAATATTCTTAATTCGAACCGGTACCCCTAAACAAACAGACAAGGTGAGGGAAGTCCGCAAAATCTGTCCGCCGCCCTCCCCCTGGGCGCCGTCTATCTCAATCACTGTTTAATTCCTTAAAATTTACATCTTTTTTTGGTTAATGGCGCCTTTAAGCCGTAGGACGTAACTTCACCAACTCATTCATCACCCCATCGAGACCGCCATATACGGAAATTTTATCGATGCGGGTACTGACCCGTTCCAAAGCTTCCAGTTCTTTCAAGCGCAACAGTACCGGGTTGTTATCCATCAGCTTGGCGGTATTGTGCAGAGATCTCATTGCTTGGGTTTCTTCTCTGCGCTTAATCAGATTTGCCTCAGATTCCTTCTGCGCTTCTACAACCTGATTAAGGATCATCTTCATATCACCGGGCAAAATAATATCCTTGACTCCCACACTGGTAAGCTCGATACCATATTTCGCCAGCTTGTCGCGGATGCCGGTCGCAATCACAATATTCAACCTGTCCTTATCAGCCAGAAGGCTATCCAGGGTTTGAGTACCCACGGCCTCGCGCAAGTGCAGCTGCAATTCGCGATAAATAAAACCTGTACTATCGCTGAGCTTTAGCGCTACTTTTTTTGCATCGGCAATTTTGTAAGCGCCAGTCAAGTTGATACGCAGGCTGACCCGATCCTTGGTCAGAATTTCCTGGCCGCTAACTTCGATGGTTTTCAATCGCAAGTCCAGTACCTTGACCTCGATAGAGCGGTTGTATTTCCAGTAGCCATAACAGCCGGGCTGTAACACCTTTTCTAACTTACCGTTGACCATTAACAGGCCCACGTGCTCATCGGGAATCTCGTTGTAGTTTACCGCCTGAAGGGCGGTGCGCATTTGTCCAGCACGTACACCTCGCCCCAGTAAACCCAGGACTTTTTTATCGATGGCGTATTCCTCAGAGATATCCACGATTTCCACCCGCACGGATTCACCGCCCTTCCACACAGCGCGAAAAGTACCCGGTGGCAAAATATCGACCAAGTGATTATCCCGGTAAAACAATCCCACCTGATGGTCTGCTAATTCATAGGATTGCAGGTATTCACCAAGGATCTCACCATAGGTGTTTAACAAAAATTTGGCTTTGATTTCACCGAATACCACATCGGTAATATCGTAAGTTTCTGCCCGTACATCACCGGACAATAGGGATATACGATGGCTGCCAGGTGGCAGCACCCCTTCAAAACGGTTGCGGCGAAATAGCAACACTCGCTCGCTATCCGCAACATCCACGTTCTTCCATATTTTGAACAGAGATATCATGGTTCTTATCTTTTATTCCATTTCCATACTGCGCTACCCCATTGGGCCGCAAGGGTGGGGCCCGTCCAGCGACAGGTGGTAAACCGTTTGTGCCGAGCGGGGCCCAGCGGCAGAGGAATTACGATTTTCCCCACTTGGCTCCCCCTGAGCCTGCAGCCAAAATCCTTGGCCTGGAGACACAATCATAAATCTTGCCGCTGGATCGCACAGGGCAGACCCACGATTAACGACACAGTTGCCAGAATGCCCCCGCAGTAAATCGCTAAATCCTATTTACCGTATCGAGAGGCTATCGGACCCCAGGTCGATTTTTAATGGGGAGTCGAACCCCAGGCTCTCGCCTCTTTCCAGGTCGTTTGGATAACGACGAGACTTTGGCAGGAATCGAACCTGCTACCAATCGATAAGTTATCGACTGCTCTACCAAATGAGCTACAAAGTAGGCGTTTGAACTTCTATCCCGTGGGTACACCTGCCGCCATAGGCGGTGGTGCCGGGCCGGGATTCAGAACCGGCTCCGCTGACGGGCTAAAGGCCTCAAACTCGGTTGCGGCAACCCGGCAAATTCGCCCGGCAACCTGCATGCTTTAGCAATTGCTTTAGTTCGGCCGATCCCTGGCCTAAAACACGTCAGCCTTTGACGCAAACCACTTGCTTGAGGGTGTAGACGATTTCCACCAGGTCTTTCTGTGCTGCCATAACCTTTTCAATAGGTTTGTAGGCCGATGGGGTTTCATCGATCACGCCCTCGTCTTTTCGGCATTCCACATCGGCGGTGGCCGCGCGATGCTCTTCCAGGGAGACCAGCTTTTTGGCCTTAGTACGGGACATCACTCGTCCGGCCCCATGGCTACAGCTACAGAAGCTTTCTTCATTACCCAGCCCCCGCACAATAAATGACTTGGCCCCCATACTACCGGGAATAATACCCATTTCGCCGGCACGCGCTCTTACAGCGCCTTTCCGGGTCACCAACACATCTTTGCCGTAATGATGCTCGCGGGAAACGTAATTGTGGTGACAATTCACCGCTTCCATCCGTGCCTCAAAATCCATCCCCAGGGCCTGCTTCACCGCGCTAATAGTTCGCACCATCATTACTTCGCGATTGATACGGGCAAACTCCTGCGCCCACTCCACCGCCTGCACATAGTCGTCAAAGTGCTCTGTACCTTCCGGGAAATAGGCCAAGTCACTGTCCGGTAAGTGGATATGCCAGCGCTCCATATCCCGCTTGGCTTTCTCAATAAAGTAAGTACCTATTCGATTTCCCACTCCCCGAGAACCACTATGCAGCATCAACCACACGCTTTCCTGTTCATCCAGGCACATCTCGATAAAGTGATTGCCTGTACCAAGTGTTCCCAAGTGATTGATATTATTAGTATTTTTTAATACCGGATGCCTCTCTTTGAGTAGTTCAAACTGGGCGGCTAGAGGCGCCCAACCGGCAAGTGCATCGTCCGGTGGATTCTCCCAGGCCCCCTTGTCCCGCCCTCTCCCCCGGTGCCGGCCAGTGCGGCCGTGGGGCACGGCGCGTTCGATGGCGCTGCGCACTCCAGCCAGGTTGTCCGGCAGTTGCCCCCCCGTCAGACTGGTGCGAACCGCCATCATGCCGCAACCAATATCCACCCCTACGGCAGCGGGAATTACTGCCCCCAGAGTTGGGACCACACTGCCAATGGTGGCGCCCTTGCCCAGATGTACATCAGGCATCGCCGCGACCCATTTATGGACGAATGGCATCTGCGAGATATTTTTGAGCTGCGCTTTGGCTTCATCTTCAAAAGGCACACCCAGGGTCCAAGACTTAATCGGTACCCCACCTGCCTGCATTACTTCATATGGCATTAGTTTCATCTTCCACTCCTTTTGAAACCGCGCTTGGTATTCATGTGTTTCATTTAGTTATTGATATAGCGAATTGGGTGCCAACTTTTGCAGACAACTGAAAAATACTTGTAACCTATTGTTTTTTAACGATTTATTTTTTATCTCAAGATTTTTTAGTAGATTTCTTGAGACAGGGGATTCATAAATATCTATCTTTTTTGATAGTTAAATCATATTTTAGATAGCATGAAGACAATCGCTATCAGTATTCTCGGTACCAGTAAGGACCGGCGCGGCAAAGGCGACAAGCGCTGGGATAAGTGGCGCCCAAACATTTCCATGTGCCAGCACGATGACCTATTGATTGATCGACTGGAGCTCCTTTTCGACAACCACTCGAGAAGCCTGGCTAACCAGGTCACAGAAGATATTGCGCGGGTCTCTCCAGAGACCGAAGTGGTCCACCACCGGGTGAACTTCAATGACCCTTGGGATTTCGAGAGCGTGTATAGCAATCTGCTGGATTTCGCCCGCGCCTATAGCTTCAAGCCGGATGACGAGCAGTACCTGGTGCATATCACCACCGGTACCCATGTAGCTCAGATCTGCTTGTACCTGTTAACAGAGGCGGGGTATTTCCCCGGGCGTCTGCTGCAAACTTCCCCGGCGCGAAAGAACAGTAGCTTGCCGGGCGAATACCAAATCATCGATTTGGACCTGTCCAAATACGACCAGATTGCCTCGCGCTTCCAGAGGGAACACCAGGAGGGCACCACCTATCTGAAGGGGGGAATCGAGACCAACAATCTCGCTTTTAACCAGATGATCGAGCAGCTGGAGCAGGTATCGATTCGCTCCGACGCCCCCATACTAATTACCGGTCCCACAGGGGCAGGTAAATCCCAGCTGGCCCAGCGTGTCTATGAATTGCGCAAGCAGCGGGGCAAGCTGGAGGGTGGCCTGGTAGCCGTTAACTGCGCTACCCTGCGCGGCGAAAATGCCATGTCCGCCCTGTTCGGCCATCGTAAAGGCGCCTATACCGGTGCCACCACCCACCGACCAGGCTTGCTAATGGAAGCAGATAAGGGCCTGCTGTTTCTCGATGAAATCGGTGAGTTGGGATTGGACGAGCAGGCCATGTTATTGCGTGCGATTGAGCACAAACGCTTTATGCCTTTCGGCTCTGATAAGGAAGTAAGCAGTCACTTCCAGCTGATCGCCGGTACCAACCGGGATCTGGTACAGCTCTGCCAAGAAGGTAAATTTCGCGCGGACCTGCTCGCCCGTATCGATCTGTGGACCTACCGACTGCCCTCTCTACGAGAGCGTATTGAAGACCTGGAACCCAATATAGATTTTGAGCTGGAGGCTTTCTCCAGGAAATCCGGGCATCTTGTCAGCTTTAATAGAGCAGCACGGGAAAAGTACCTGAGTTTTGGGCACTCCCGCGAGGCCAGCTGGTCTGCGAACTTTCGCGACCTTAACGCCAGTATCCTGCGTATGGGTACCCTCGCCGATGGTGGGCGTATCACGACTCAAGTAGTAGAAGAGGAAATCCATAGGTTGCGGATTAAATGGCAAAATCCAGTAACAGATTCATCACTATCCCTTGCCCGTATCGAAGCACTGTTGGGCCGTGACCACATCGAGCAGATGGATTACTACGAGCAAATCAAACTAGCTGGGCTAATTCAGGTTTGTGCAGAGTCCAATTCGATGGCAGAGGCCGGACGCAAGTTATTTCAAGTGAGCCGCACCTCAAAAAAATCCAACAACGACTCACACCGGGTACGCCAACTTTTAGATAAATACGGTCTTAAATTCGACCAGTTGAATAAAACATAGAGGCCCTCTGGCATCTTTTTTTGTTAGTCTGATTCCAAAAGCCGGACGCTGGATCATGGAATGAGATACACCTATTTAACCCCGTTTATTTTCTTACTCAGCGCCTGTGAGCCAACCCAGTTCGCAGGTGGTACCGCCTTGCCAGATGGCTCTGTTTACAAAGGCGAGATGCTTAACGGTCTGTTTCATGGGCAGGGCCAGCTCGAATGGCCCAATGGCAGCCATTATCGTGGCGACTTTCGAGAAGGTCGCATGACAGGTGAAGGTGTATTAACTGGAAGTGATGGCTGTAGCTATGAAGGGGAATTCCTCAATGGAGAGCCCCACGGCAAAGGTCGCTATAGTTGCGATGAAACTGAGTGGGCGGGAGAGTTCCATGAAGGGGAGTTGCAAAGCGGTACTTTAAATTGGGATGAAGGTGGTAGTTATCATGGTGAGTTTTTAAACTTTGATCCCCACGGCGAAGGCAAACTCTCTGCAGAAGATGGCAGCTTTTATCAGGGCAGCTTTGAAAACGGTTTTTTAATACAAGGTAGCTACTCGGATAGCGATGGTCATCGTTATACCGGCAATTTCGAATACGGCTCCTATTCCGGCGAAGGTGAACTCACACAGCCCGACGGTACGATTATCCGTGCTACTTTCCGCTATGGAGAAGCAGAAGGTGAAGGCGTACGAATAAGTACGGATGCTGAAGGAAACACTGTCGAGGAATCTGCCTATTTCTCCGGGGGTACCTATTACCCCAGCGAAGACGCCTGGCGCGCACAGACGGATATTCCCGGTGCCCAAGCAGAAGCCAGGCTCTACAGTGAGAGTGAGCGCTTACAAAGTGCCATAGCCGCCCTCCCCTCACAGCGGCCCGGCGTACGCGATATTTACACCCTACTGATAGGTGGTGACGGTACCTCTCCAGTATTTGCCAGGGAGCTGGACTGGGTGGCAGAGCGCCTCGATGAAGCCTTTAGCATTGACCAACGTATGCTGCGCCTCAGTAACGGCGGCGGATACGGTTTCCCCCTGGCTACCCGCACCAGTATCCAGGAAAGCCTCAATGCTATTGATCAATTAATGGACCCCAAAGAAGATTTACTTCTCATACACCTGGTCAGCCATGGTGCTCGAAATGGAGATTTCAAAATTGCCGAAGGGGAGATTCCCCTAAATGATTTCTCACTGAAAGATGGGCAACGATTGCTGGACAATATTAACGCCCAGTACCAATGGATCGTTGTTTCAGCCTGCTTTTCCGGTCAATGGGTAGAAGCCCTACATAGCCCCAATCGGGTCATCTTTACTTCGGCCGCTGCGGATCGCAGCTCCTTTGGATGTAGCGATGATTCCGAGCGCACCTGGTTTAGTTCCGCGCTTTACGGTGAAGCCCTCAATCAGGGAGTGAATAATCCTGAGGCATGGTTTGAAGCCGCCAAGTTAAAAGTAACCGAGATGGAACAGGAACAGGGGATTAAAAGAAGCCGCCACTCCCTGCCCCAATATTCAGTGGGAGAGAATTTTCTAATGTGGTGGCATGGAAAAAAATCGATTTATTAATTTTGGAATTCCGGTGCAAACCGACTAAAAAATTATTTTTGGTACTAATCACTATCTACCATAATACCAAGCGAAAGGAGATACCTTCTTGGAGTTCGCTAGCCTCTCTGTAGAGTTATTGTTTATATTGTTTTTCGTCGCCGTTATTGCGGGCCTACTTGATACACTAGCAGGTGGGGGCGGCCTGATAACTGTACCGGCCCTTATTCTTAGTGGCGTCCCGCCACTAGCTGCCTTGGGCACCAATAAATTACAAGGCAGTATTGGTACTGCAACTGCCACCTACATGATGCTTAAAAATAACAAGATCAGTTGGGATGGGATTAAAAATCTAATGCTATTTGCCTTTATCGGCGCAGCCATGGGCACAATAGCAGTACAGTTCATTAATACTGATGTTTTGTCATTTATTATCCCTGCTGTTCTTTTATTCATCGCTATTTATTTTATAGTTTCTCCATCCCTTACTCATAGTAGTACTAAGCCCAAGGTCTCAAGAAAGAAATACCAATATGGCGTAATCCCATTTATTGGTTACTATGATGGTATGTTTGGCCCCGGAACTGGATCATTTTTTGCCTTATCAGGCGTTGCCTGTAGAGGACAGGATTTACTAACCTCCACGGCCAATGCAAAACCTCTCAATTTTTCCACTAATATCGCATCTTTAATCGTATTCTTATTTGCCGGTCAAATTTTATGGGTTGCGGGAATCTTAATGATGATTGGACAAGTTATAGGTGCCTGGCTGGGATCTCATTTTCTATTTAAAATTAATCCTGGTTATTTACGGGGAATGGTAGTTCTTATGTGTGGTGGAATGTTAATAAAATATATCCACTCTATGGGATGGATAGATTATATCTTCTGAAGGATATGGAGGTGGCTGGAACTCAGAAAAATCAGATTAAACATTAAGACTTTGGATTGTTTTATGGAGCATCTAAAAAGATCTTTAATGAACTTCTTTTTTAAGCTCCATCAACTCCTTCTTGATCTCGGTGATTTGATTCGATAGCTTGTTCTCAAAATCCTCATTGATTATCGACATATACTGCTCAAACCGGCTCTGTTTTATTAGATATTCTAATCTCTCTAGTAATTCATCATTGGAAACTCTTCTCCTGGCTCGTTTCCTGGTAAATTTTATCAGTGGCTTTACCCAGTCAGGCAGTCGATAATAAGTATTTTGAAAACCTCTGCTCATGGAGTATCTAAAACCATTTTGCCGTATATAGCTAGATAGCTTTGATGGTAGCAACCTATAAAATAGATTTAAATATTTACCTATCTTATTGCAGTCAGAATACCACTCTTTCACCAAACTCTGCTTATCTCTGTCCAACTTCAGATTGCCCAAAGCTTCATTAAATTCTCTTTCTGTATATTTTTCGACTAATTTTGATTTGGTTAATAGAGAAATTACTTTTTTATCACCATAAAGCGGTCGTAATTCTATCAAATACAGCAACCAACATCCCAGAAGATCATTCTTATAATCCGTATCACTAGCATTTTTTGTTAAGTAGTCAAATACAAAATGGTATTGATTCACCAATCGCTGAACCACTAGATCACTTTTCTTTTCATCCATGTTGACTAAACTATACGACCCAATTTCTGGCAAAACTAATATTGATTTAGCCTTGACGGTTGTTATCCAATGTAGAGAGTGACCATTAACGCAGGAACCCAAAATAAATTCGGATATTTTATTTCCACAAACAAAGTCCCTGCGATAAAACCTCCTGACATTTATAGAATTTATTTTTAAAACAAACCTGGATTTATCACCAATGGATTCTGAGAATTTTTGTAGGGGTATATTATGGCTAAAAAATACTACATCTGGATTCTCACTATTGACTATATCATGTAATTTAGGGATCAATGTAGGGTACCAACAATCTCCCTCATCGATAAATCCAACATACTCCCCAAAAGTATTTTTTACTCCAAATTCAAAAATTAGCTGGTCATCAATCTGTGAAGTACTCGGAATATGAATACTTCGAATTCTGGGCATTGAACCTGTAAAGTTATTATTCCGGCTTCGCTCATCATTTTCGCAAAAATGAAGAACAAGTATCTCTATGTCCTTGTACTGCTGTCGAATAATACTCTGCAGACAGGTATTGAGATAGACACCGCTAGACTTTGAAATAACGACAATCGAAATCATGCGCATACCACTGAAGTTCGGTAATCTAATACAGAATTAGCAGTATCTGGATCTTTGTCAAAGAGCATTCTCAAATCCGCATTGCTCAATGATAGAAAAGATCTTGTAAACTGAGATTGAAAGATCCCCCTATACTCTTCGTCAAGATTACGCCAGCACCAGTTAAACAATGCTAACTTGCTTTTGACATACAAGTGGTAAAATCTATCTCTAAGATTAATATTCTTATTAAAGAAGTCTTCAACCTCATCAAAAACCTGTAATACAGATGTACGCCGTGCATCTGAAATATTTGACAGCCTATTTCCTGTGGAATCTACATTATGAATACAAAAAGGGGATTCAAATAATGCAATATATTTAGCATTTGTGAGCAAATTCCAATGTGCTAACACATCATTATGTACAGGCGTTTGTGAAAATCTAAGGGAAACCCTTTTTGCATAACTGGTTTTAATCAATCTATTCCAAGGAAAAGGTGTTAAACATAGAATGCTATCATGATCAAAAGTGGAAAAAGTCCTGTTACCAAAGATTCTAATCGCTCTGTAGAAAATTAAATTGTCATCACCTGCCATACCGAGATTAATAGTGCTTCCCGGAAATCTACACTGATAGGCCATCAACAAAACATCACTGTTAACTTTTGTAGCAATTGAAACAGATCGGTCCAACATATTTGGGAGGATTAGATCATCGGCATCAAAAAATAAAGTCAGCGGTTCAGCTATTTGATCGAGAGCACTATTCCTACAATAGCCTGCCCCATTATTACCATCGTTTAAAATAATTTTATATGGAATTCTATTTTTCTGAAGAAAATTAGCGGCCAACCCAACCGTGGTATCTGAGGAATTATCGTCAGATAAGTAAATTTTTACATCAGTCGAATTATTATGAACAATAGAGTTCAACGCATTAACAATATTATTTTTTTCATTATATGTTGGTATCACCACCCCAACTTTACTGTTAGGCATACAAATTCTCTTTATAATTCTCTCAATTATCCCAAAGCAGCAGAGTTAAATGTAAACGCAATAAGTAAATTAATTTGAATATAATCAAGGCTGATAAAGGCTGTACCACTTAAAGTAGACAGCTATACACCTTTTTTCAAATTTATTGATTGATGATTTGCTTAAGCTAGATGATTTCGGGAAGGCTAAGTTATACAGCAAAAGAATTAGACGCCTACTCAAGGCGCCTAGATTTACCAGAACCAATTCTTAGAGTTTTGATTAGGTGCTATATGGCAAGAATAATGTCTTCAATCGACTTATCAAATTTTATTAAACCTTTATTTTTCTCATCCTTATAAAGCTTGATATAAGCTTTAAACATAGCTGAAGGTGATTCCTGCAAAAGTGAAATCAGATAATCCCTACCCTTTAACTCTTCGATTCTATTGCCGATATAGAAACCTACAAAATACAACGGACTATCCCATACTGCAGAAAAACCCAAATGATAGATTTTGTCGAAGTCTAAACTTGAGTCACGGCATGCACGAAAAAGCATTGTTTCAAATAATACAAAGTTACTATCTATTCGTTGTAAATTTCTTTTAAATTTTTTCTTAAACCATTCTGTGTACTCTTTTCCCTCTGTAACACTTAATGGAGAACCCACAATAGAGACTATCCCCTCCAGGCGGGTTTGATTTAAGATTTTCTTACAATTAGAGTCTGAATTTTTTCCCTTTCCATAAAAATTGGACTGAGCAACATGATATAACTCATGTGTTGAGAGCGTCAGTAAACCTTCATAATCTCCTTTAAAATACTGCAGCGCAATGTAAAAGTTATCACTATGGGCCCAACCGTCAGAAGTTCCCCCGACTACCATAAAAATATTGGTATCAAAGGAAATATCTTTAGGAGAATAATCACCAATTCCCCTCTTTACACTATTTAAATATTGCTGAGGATTGCGCTTTATTATCTTGAGAATATCTTCAACTTCGGACAATCGTTCATTTAACTGTTGAAATCTAAAGGGATCATTTTTAACTGAATTACCTTCAACAACATCGATCAAACTAGACCGAAATGACTCAGCATTGGCTTTATTGTCAAATCTTGAGGTTTGATGGATCGTTGCTTGTATACCCTGCAAGCTCATCAGCTTATCTAATTGATTATCAGATACTTTGTCTCCAGATAAAATATCAACTAACCTATCAGCACTCTCAAAATCAATTGTTATTTTATCTGTTACTTTCGCTGAGGAAAAAGCCGTAAGGCTTATCAATGACAAGCCTAAAAAAATCACGCTCTTAAAGATATTCATTTTACCTATCGTAAAAATGTAAAAGAGAAGAATAATCAGGTATTTAATCTAAAAAGAATGCTTATTGTGTGATTATTAGACCTTTTTTGCCAACACAACCTCCACTCCAAATATGAGACAAAAATATTGCAGTTTGTGCCACTAAAGGAGCTTGTGTTTTCAGCTATCTAAAAGAAAGTTTTGCTTACAACAGAGGACATCTTGAAAAGATTGAATCCCACCCACAGGTTGTGAATGGGATTCAGGGTAGGCTTAGGCAGACTTCTGTTCTTCAATAAACCGCTGCATCTGCTCTTCCAGCATCGAAAGAGGCAAAGCACCATTACTTAGCAGTGCATCGTGAAACGATCGCAAATCAAACTTATCGCCAAGCTCTTTTTCCGCAAGAGCTCGCAGCTGTCGAATTTTAATTTCCCCCATCTTGTAAGATAGCGCCTGACCCGGCCAGGATATATAGCGATCTACTTCTGCACGTACATTAGCCGGAGAGAGGGATGTATTATTGGAAAGAAAGTTTAATGCCTGCTGTCGTGACCACCCCTGAGAATGAATTCCAGTATCAATCACAAGGCGCGCGGCACGCCACATTTCATAGCTGAGTCGCCCAAAGTGCTCATAGGGAGTGGTGTACAGTCCCATCTCTTTACCCAGTCGCTCTGAATAAAGGGCCCAGCCTTCTCCATAAGCACTCAGGTAAAGGTTGCGACGAAAGTCCGGTACATTCTCAAGCTCTTGCGAGAGAGCATTTTGTAAATGATGGCCCGGTACCGCTTCATGCAAGGTAAGAGCAGGTAGCTCATACAAGGGACGCTGGTCCAGCCCGTGAGTATTCAACCAGTAGGCACCACCGCGAGTACCGCCAATGGCGGCTGGATTATAGGAGGCCGTAGTGTAGTTAGGTGCTATTTCACTGGGAACTGGTACCACACCATAGGGAGTACGCGGCAGTAAGTTAAAGAACTCCGGCAATACATAGTCAATACGCTTGGATATATAGGCCGTTTCCTTGAGCAGCTGTTCCGGCGTTTTAGCGTAAAACTGTGGGTCTGTGCGCAGGAATTGGGTGAATTCTGTAAAGCTGCCCTTAAAGCCTGACTCCTTGATCAGGGCTTTCATTTCCGCACGGATTCTCTTCACTTCTGCAAGGCCCGTGCGATGAATCTCCGCAGGGTCCAGATCCAGGGACACGTAGTAGCGGATGTTGTGGCGATAGTAGTCACTACCACCAGGCATCTGTTCAGCACCCAAAGTCTTTGTGGCCGCCTTCAGGTAATCGCCCTCAAGGAAATCCGCTACTCGTCCAAATGCGGGAATAGCTACTTGCTTAATCACAGCTAAACCCTGCTCTCGCAGACGCTTCTGCTCATCGGGCGCGATGGTTTGCGGCATCTCAGCAAAAGGCTTATACAAGCTGCTTTTACTGGGATCTTTATATACTTGAGCGCGTACCGTTGGCGCTATACCTTCTACAACGATTTTGGGCAACACAAAGCCAGAGCGAATACCTTCGCGCATATTGGCAATGTTCTCATCGAAGTAGCGACCAAATTCACCGATACGGGCAATATAGTCCTCGTAATCGGCGATATCCCTCATCGCCAAACCACTATTTGCCTCAAGCGCACTTGCGTAAAAACTTGAGAAGGTGTTTAGGGGAATTCGGTCGAGAAACAGTTCCTCTTCCTCAACTGAGCTGGCAAGAACCCAAGAGAGAAGCTCACTATTGACGCGGTCTGAAGCACTTAACTTACTTTGATCGATAGCCTCAAGGCGCCGGATAAAGGCCTGCTCAGCCTCTATACGACGTTGACGATCCTCTGCAGTTACCCCGGGCAGTTCTCGATTGTAATCGGAAACGCCAACTCGCCCGGCAGTAATCGGGTCTTCTCTCAGCGTGTATTGCCAGTGATCCTTAAGAACACTTTGAAGCTCTTCTGTAGCAGTTGCTGCCCAGGCTGAGGGCATCAATAGGCTAGTGGCAATAAGCGGTCCTGTTAGGGACTTGAGGTAGTAGGTAAGTGATTTCTTGAATTTCACCCTTGGCTCCGTAGTGCTGTTGGCATCTAAAAAGAACAACAGAGCTTGCTCTTTTAGTTACCCTACAGAGTAGGCGTGGCAAGCTTGTACCAGCACTATACACGAAGGATGGATAATAGTGACTCAGCGGAATAGACATACCGCCACAAGCAGGGTGGAGGAGTATAATTTCCTCCACCAAGCGGTCAATCAGTTGGCTGGCAACTTAGGTGGCATGCGCATAACAGCGCACGTCATAGCTCCCACTCAGACCAATGGCATACATAGATGTATTCCAGAAAGAGTTTACAAACCAGTTGCGGAATGCGTTCTTGGTTGGGAACCAGAATTCTCCAAAATTTGGGTCGAAAAACAACACATCTTCCGCAACCCAGGCTGCCATGGCGTGGGCACCCACCTTACCTGAAATACCGATTTTCTTGTAAGAGCCAGCGCTTCTCGTCGGCTCCCTAATAATTTCATCGGCAAGCGCTGCAGAGTTGCGCATAGTAGTTTGCCCACGATCTAAACGAGGGCCTGTGACCACGTGAATTTGGCGCTGACCATTTGGCCCAGCGATACCCACACCGCCATTATTCTGAAGAGGCAGAATATTGTGAGATTGCAGCCACGTCTCTGAGACCTGATCCTGGTTTGGTGCATTTCCACCAATCTGGTGCAAGGTCATCACATGGAAAAGATGCTGCTCACTCAATGTATTATTGGGGAAGAGCCAATTCCAAAGGCTTCCATCCTCTGCGTGAAATTTGATCCAGTGGGCACTCAGGGATTCACAGACTCCGCCAGCAGTATCCTGGTGTATGGTGATCTGTGCCTTCACCGGATCCAAACATTGACTGAAATTATATTGAAGTGTGCCACCGTGCTGGGCCACAGATCTCTGAACAGGACCAACCCTTGTCCCGGTAAGTGCAAGTACTGTTTTATCAAACCAAATCGGCATGTCCATCTCCCCTGTATTCACAATGTAGAAACACTTATTCAGCGATTAGTTAACTACTTCTGAGAAGTGCTTTCCGGTATATGCATTAGATTGAAACAGAAAAATTACAGGGCAGATAGGTGTCCATTTTTTTTTAAAATCGACTCTGGCACTCTTTTCTCAGGCCAAAGATAGCAGTTCGAAATAGATTGAGGCGCAAGTATTTATTTGACTCTGGCACTATTTTTTATGGGTAAGAATATCACAGCTATTTACGATTAATTTCATGTTAGAACAGACCCAACTACGCTTGCCAGTCAGATTACACGGGTCCTTTAATTCGACTCTGGTACTATTTTTGGTGCAAAAAAATTGACCTATGACATGGAAACTATCTAAATGGAAATATTTTTTTGCAGTTGGCGACAATTGGTTTTATCTTTCCAGAGATAGAGCTTATTACCTCCAGATAATTACGACTTGAAAATGAGTCAATGATAAGAAGTGAAATAGGTAGAAGTAGTGACAACTAAAAAAGGCAGCCGGGTGAACCCGGCTGCCGAGCGCCCATGGGGGAAGGGCTAAGAGGAAAAAATTGGTAGTGGATTGCTAACCCCTATAAAACAGCTACTGCCAATTTATGTGCGGCGAGCGTAAGAGCGAACTTCATAGCCACCGCTTAGCCCTACTGAATACATAGAGTTATGCCAAAATGATTGGGTAAACCAATTAAAGAATGAATTTCTGGATTCGAACCAGAATTCACCAAAGTTGGGGTCAAAAAAAGTAATGTCCTGCGCAACCCAGGCAGCCATTGCATGACCTGCAAAAGTGCCATCAAGGCCTATCTTCTTATAGCATCCAGCACCACCCGTCTGATCTAAAATAATCTCCCTTGCCAAAGCATTGGGAGAGAAAACGCCACTCTGGCCTTGCGCTCTACGGGAATGATGAATACCCCGAACAGTATTTCCTCCCCGGCCATTAGGGAAAGCACCACCAAATACATTTTGACTGGTGGGGAAAATATTCTGTGTGCTGAGCCAGGCTTCTGTAGTTGCGTCTTGGTTATTCTGTGTGCCCGCCTGTTGCAGGGTCATTACGTGAAATAAGTGCTGTTCATCCAGTGCACCCGCCGGCATTAACCAATCCCACAAGCTCCCTCCATCAGAGTGATACTTGATCCAAAAAGCGGAAAGCGCTTCACAAACACCACCGGAAGTATCTTCGTGAATAGTGATTTGTGCTTTTACCGGATCCTTACACTGGCTGAAGTTGTATGTCAGTTGACCCCGATGATTGGCTACAGATTGTTGTACGGGGTTTACGCGTGTTCCAGTTACAGCGAGAACGGTTTTATCGACCCAAATAGGCATATTCGATCCCTCATTTTATGAGATAAAAACGCTGCACAAATCCTTTTTTAAAAACTGAAAATTTGTAGCGCCTGTGAATTGGGCGGGCATTGAACCAGAAAAGTTCCAGGGCCAACAGAGTATAAAAGCGCTTTTTAAATCGACTCTGGCACTATTTTTTTATCTAGCGTTAATCTTGCCTGAATCCTACTTTGTTGAAATCTATTAGCCGAAAATAATCTGACAACAAACAATATTTAGCCGTTTCCAACTGCGAAGACAAAATAGAGATAAGAAGATATTTTTACTTATAAATATTTATCATTCTTAATCTCAAATAGGACACATAGCAATTTATAGAAAGTACACTTTTACAAAACTCATCAGTTTAAAAAAGTGGCTTGTAACAACAAACTGCTAAAGTAGGTGTGCAAGTAAAAAGCTATGCAATAAATTGCACAAAAAACTAAGTAACAACGCCTGTGCCGGTCTCTTTGCCAGCACACTTTTAGCCACTCAATACAGCACTACTAAGTTGGTTGTAAAAAATTTAGGCAGGAATGATTCAACAGCAAAGTGGTAGGTAGGATGCCTCGACCAAATTCTGTCCCTAGGTCGTTAACTCCAGGGGATAAAATCCGGTCGAGGTTTGGCTAAGCGGTGTTAAACCTGCTCTACAGTCTGCTCAATACGTCCAAAGATAGATTGCCCTTGATCATCGAGCATTTCGATGGAAATGGTATTTCCAAAGTCCATAAATGGCGTGCTTGCAGAGCCATTCTGGATGGTCTCAATCATGCGAATCTCAGCAATACAGCTGTAACCAACACCGCCTTCTGCTACAGGCTTACCGGGGCCGCCATCCAACTTATTGGACACCGTTCCAGAGCCAATAATGGTGCCTGCGCAAAGTGGACGAGTTCTGGCCGCGTGGGCGACCAGTTGCCCGAAGTGGAAGGTCATATCCACACCGGCATTGGGCTCGCCAAACTTCTCACCATTCAGATGGGAAACCAGTGGCAGATGCAATTTACCCTCGCTCCAGTTTTCACCCAGCTGTTCAGGGGTTACGCAAACAGGGGAGAAAGCACTAGAGGGTTTGGACTGGTAAAAACCAAATCCTTTGGCCAGTTCCGCAGGTATCAATCCGCGCAGGGATACATCATTGACCAACATGACCAACTTGATATGGGACAGTGCATCCTCAGCGGACACCCCCATAGGAACATCGTCGGTGATCACGGCAATTTCTGCCTCGAAGTCGATGCCAAAGCCATTGCTTTGCGGCATCTTTACCGGCTCGCGTGGATCCAGGAAGGTATCGGAACCACCTTGATACATGAGCGGATCGCTGTAGAAGCTCTCCGGCACCTCGGCACCGCGGGCTTTGCGCACCAGCTCAACATGATTCACGTAAGCACTACCGTCGGCCCAGTGATATGCGCGCGGTAAAGGCGAAGCACACAGAGTTTGGTCAAAGGCTTCCCCTTGAATCTCGCCATTTTGCAGGCGTTCGTGTAGCTTCTCCAACTCGCTGCTGACTGATGCCCAATTGTCCAACGCACTCTGCATGGTGGGGGCAATATCGCCAGCTGGCACCATACGGGTAAGATCGTCGCTAACAACAACCAATTGGCCATCGCGGCCGGATTTAAGGCTGGCTAACTTCACTGTGCCTCCCCTTCAGTTTTTTCCACAAATTCTTCTTCCCCATGCATCCAGGCGGCGTGCCTTGGGGCTTTTTTAGTACGTGACCACTCTTCCAACATATCCTCAGCAACCCGCTTCAGCTCTTTGTGCATACCGGGCTTGGCGGTATTGGCGGCCAGCTCGATACGATGGCCGTTGGGGTCGAAGAAGTAGATCGACTGGAAGATAGTGTGATTGGTAGGGCCGAGTACGTCGACCCCGGCCGCTTCCAGTCGCGCTTTGGTCTCAAGCATTTCTTCCATGGACTCCACTTCGAAAGCGATATGCTGTACCCATTTGGGTGTGTTCTCATCGCGCCCCATCTCCGGGGAGTTGGGGATTTCGAAGAAGGCAAGCACATTCCCCATACCCGCATCCATAAAGACGTGCATGTAAGGGTCCGGCTCACCGGTTGAGGGTACCTCGTTTTCGGCAATGGCCAGCTGGAAGTCCATGCCGAGAAGATCGCGGTAGAATTCCACTGTCTCCTTGGCGTCCCTACAGCGATACGCCACGTGGTGAATGCGCTTAATGCCCATTGAAGCCTCCGCTATTATTCCTTTTCTTTAATGACGCCACGCTTGAGCTGGTCGCGCTCAATGGATTCGAACAGGGCCTTAAAGTTACCCTCACCAAACCCTTCATCTTCCTTGCGCTGGATAAACTCAAAGAATACCGGGCCGAGCATATTAGCGGAGAAAATCTGTAGCAGCAGGCGTGGTTGGCCGCCCTCAGTGGTGCCATCCAGCAGGATGCCACGGCTCTGGAATTCTTCAGTAGGTTCACCGTGCCCAGGCAGGCGCTCTTCCAGCATTTCGTAGTAGGTGTCCGGCGGCGGGGTCATAAACTCCATGCCGCGCTCTTTCAAGCGATCCCAACAGGCAATTAAGTCATCACAAGCAAAGGCGATATGCTGGATACCTTCGCCGTTGTACTTCATCAGGAACTCTTCGATCTGGCCGCCGCCACCAGCTGCTTCTTCGTTCAGCGGAATACGGATCTTGCCATCCGGTGCAGTCATCGCCTTGGACAGCAGGCCGGTGTATTCGCCTTTGATATCGAAGTAACGAATCTCGCGGAAGTTGAACAGGTCTTCGTAATACTTGGCCCAGTAATCCATACGGCCGCGATACACGTTGTGGGTAAGGTGATCCAGAGTGTGGAAACCACAACCTTCAGGGCGACGCTCTACGCCTTCTTCCCAGATAAAGTCGATATCGTAGATGGACTCACCATCTTCGTAGCGATCAATCATGTATAGGGTCGCACCGCCAATACCTTTGATTGCCGGCAGGTGCAGTTCCATCGGGCCGGTATTCACATGAACAGGCTGTGCACCTTTACGCAGGGCCTCTTCGTAGGCGAACTTGGCATCTTTTACGCGGAAGGCAAGGCCACAAGCGGAGGGACCGTGCTCCTGGGCGTAGTAATAAGCGTGGCTGTCGGGCTCGTAGTTAGTGATGAAGTTGATATCACCCTGGCGCCACAACTCCACTGCTTTGGAGCGGTGACGGGCGATTTTCTCAAAGCCCATGGCGGTAAAAACGGTTTCAAGGATGCCTTTTTCCGGCGCTGTAAACTCTACGAATTCGAAGCCGTTAAGTCCCATCGGGTTTTCAAATAAGTCGGCCATGCGGTCCTCCATTTCTTATCATCGCAGCACTTCAAAGCGGGGCTGCGGATTGTGGATTTAAAGCGCAAATGAAGTTAGTTGCAGATGTAACTAATGTCAAGAAACTCTGGATCAGCTAACAAATGAGTACTAGAAGAGTATTTTTAGTCACCAGCCTCCAAAGCTAGCGCCTGGGAGAATAACCAGCTGGCAACGGGTCCTTGGACAGGATCGGGAGAGTAATCGGGAGCCGGGTGCGACACAGTGGCTGCGTCACACCCGTGCACAGCCGACTTTATTTACGCGTGCATTTTCCGGTATCGGTACGACACATATGATCCTTGTGAAACTTGCCGGTCATCTGGTCGCACTGGGATTTGCTCACATCTCCGGCACAGGCATTTTCGGCATGCTGGCAGCAACCGGTTTCAGCGGTGCCCATTCCTTTATTGCCGTCCATCCCTTCATCTTTCTTGCGCTGTTCGCAGGCAGACAGGGTCAAAACCATCGCCGCGGCCAGTATCCCAATTGAAGCTTTGAGTCTCATAAAGGCCTCCTAAATACCCGGCTTAGCGGCCGGTGACATGGATATCGCGGAATCTGCCGCGCATTGCTTTGTGCGACCCGCGTAGATTTACCCGACATCTCCACCAGCTCAGGGATTGTGCGATTAGGCGCGCCATCCCATTATCACCCTGCAGATTTACCGGGCCATGCATTGACTGTAGCCCACACTGGCAGCGAAACCATCTGACTGACGGGACATTTACGTTAATTTGCCCCTGACAGCCCATCCAAATAACTGAATACCTTTTTGTATTTGCCAGAGCCGGTACAATCGGCCCCCGTTTGTCGGGTAAAAACCCCGCCTGAATGTATTTATTGAGGACCCCCTATGCTTCTCGCCGCTGCTGCCATCATTGCTGGCTTTATTGTGCTGGTCTGGAGTGCCGATCGTTTTGTGGATGGAGCTGCCGCCACTGCTAAACATTGCGGCATGCCCACACTGTTAATAGGCATGGTGATTGTCGGCTTCGGTACTTCCGCTCCGGAGATGGTGGTCTCAGCCATTGCCGCCTTGAATGGCAACCCCGGCCTCGCCCTGGGTAATGCCTACGGTTCCAATATTGCCAATACCGGTTTGATTCTCGGTTTCAGTGCCCTGCTGATCCCACTATCGGTACACTCAAAGATTGTGCGTAAAGAACTGCCACTGCTGCTGGCAATCACCCTTCTCAGTGGTGCCTTCCTGTGGAATGACCGCTTGGAGCGCTGGGAGGGTATTGTTCTGTTATTCGGTTTCTTCGCCCTGATCGGCTGGAGTATCTTTTCTGCCATGCGCAATAAAGGTGACCAGCTTGAGGGAGAAGTAGAAACTGAGCTGGAAGACAACCCTATGCCACTCGGAACTGCCATATTTTGGTTGGTAGCAGGACTGGTGCTATTGATTGTCAGTTCCCGAATTCTCGTATGGGGAGCAGTAACCATTGCCGAATCTTTGGGGGTCAGTGACCTGGTGATAGGCCTGACTATTGTTGCCCTGGGAACCTCACTGCCGGAACTGGCCGCAACTTTAGTGGCCGCACGAAAAGGTGAGCACGATATCGCCATCGGTAACGTTGTCGGCTCCAATATGTTCAATCTACTGGCGGTGGTTGGCATTGCCGGCACCATTGCTCCCATGAACAACGTACCCCACGAGGTGCTGTCCCGGGACTGGCCGATGGTTCTGGGCCTCACAATTGCCCTGTTTATTTTTGCCTACGGCTTCAAAGGCCAGGGCCGAATCAATCGCTGGGAAGGCTCCGCGCTGCTAATGGCTTACCTCATATATACCGGCTACCTGGTAGGAACCATTACCAAAGCTGCACTCTGATAATATTCGGGGTGGTGCCGCACCACCCCATAGTTACTGCCTGAATTCACCATAATTCGCCACCTCTGCGCCCATTTCTCTTCCCAAAAACTGACTAATATCTGCAACACCTACCAAGGAAAAGTGCAGAGCAGCTTGATGAAGAGAAGCACCATTGGCAAAACCGTAGCGCTAACAGCCCTATTTGGACTCGGTGCAATTTACCTACTCAATGCCTCTTGGCTGGCGACAGCCCAGCAAGGGGAACCGATCCTGATTGCCCATCGCGGCGTCTACCAAACTTACAACCGGGATAATTTGACCCGTGACGAATGCACTGCAGTCCGTATCTATACCCCGGAACACCGCTATCTGGAAAACACTATTCCCTCTATGGAAGCTGCCTTTTCTCATGGCGCGGACATTGTCGAAATCGATATCCATCCCACCACTGATGGCGACTTCGCGGTATTTCACGACTGGACCATAGACTACCGCACGGATGGAACAGGTGTCACCCGGGAACAGTCCATAAAGGACTTAAAGAAGCTGGATATTGGTTACGGCTATACCTTTGATGGCGGCAAGACATTTCCCTTTCGTGGCCAGGGGGTGGGTTTACTTCCCACTTTAAAAGAGGTCTTGCTGCACTTTCCCGGCAAGCAGTTTCTGATCAATATTAAGAGTAATGATCCAACAGAAGCAGAACGATTGGATAACTATCTTCGGCAACACCAATTGCCTATTAATTCCCGGCTCATGGTCTACGGTGGCGATCGCCCAATTAAAAGGATACGGCAGTTGCGGCCAAATGCATTGGCCTTCAGCAAGACAAGCGCCAAACACTGTGCTTTGCAATATGCACTGTTCGGTTGGAGTGGCTACTTTCCCGAGTCTTGCCGGAACAGTATTGTTGTTGCACCCAATACCTGGCGATGGGCTTTGTGGGGTTGGCCCAATCGCTACTCTGAACGAGTGGCCAAAGCCAATAGCTTGGTGATGGCAGTGGACCATAAAAATGGCAAGCGGGGCTTGCCCGGTATTTACACACCGGAAGAGCTCAGTTTTCTACCCGAAGGATATAGCGGAGCTATTTGGATTGAGAAGATCGAGCTGATTGGTCCATATCTACAAGCAAGACAATAGATAACCTTAGCGTTTTCGACCTTTCTCCAGCCGTGCCAGATGCGCCTGAAGACGCTCTATTTCTTCCAGCAGCTCTATCGCTAATGCAGCGCCGGCAAGATTTACCCCCAGATCTCGCTCCAGGCTGTAAACCCGGCGCACCCGGCGCACACAAATTCCGCTAAAGCGCCACTGCACTTCCCTGCTACGCGGCTCAATAATTCCCTCCTCAACCAAGGCAATAATGCGCTCCGCCGGCACACCACAAGCCCGACACAGTTCACTCAAAGTTAACTCACTCTCTTCATCCAGGAGAACACCGCTAAGCTGCTCAACCTTTTTAGGCATCACAATTATCCTCCCATGGACTGACGCGGATTGAAGTTGAATGCGCCGCCAAACTGACGGTATGCCTCGCGTTCAATATCAGTAGTGGCTGGCGGCGTAACAGTTTGCATCACTATATACATATCCCCCGGCTGCTTTGCCGGGATACCGCGGCCCTTGAGGCGCAGTTTTTTACCATTGGTGCTGTTTGCTGGAATGGTCACTTTAATGGGACCATCGGGAGTGGGTACCTGAACTTTGGCTCCAAGCGTTATCTCCCAGGGAGCCAAAGGCAAATCCAGGTAAACCGTTTTACCTTCTGTATGGAAAAGGGGATGGGGGTTGAAAGCAATTTCCAGGTAGAGATCACCAGGCTTACCTTCTCCAATGCCAGGCTCACCCTGTCCAGCTAAGCGAATCTGTTGCCCTTCAGTGATCCCCTTGGGAATTTTTATATTAAGAGTGCGCTCACGCAGTTGCGGTCGCCCATCTGCACCCAATACCGAGTGCTTTAAGGTTACTTGGCGTGTACCGCCACGATAACTATCTTCGAGGTCTACTGTGATGCGGGCATAGGTATTTTCACCCTGGGCACTATAAGAGCGGCGCTGCCCCCGCCCATAAGCCTGACGAAACCCGCCGCGGCCAAACAAGCTTTCAAAGAAGTCACTAAAAGCTTCAGGATCAGCTTCGGTATATCCACCACCGTGAAACTCAAAACCCTGGTCCCAATTGGGGGGCGGTCGGAAATCCTGGCCAGACTGAAAACCACTGCCGAGCTGATCGTAAGCAGCTCGCTTCTCTGGATCCTTCAATACTTCATAGGCCTCATTTACTTCCTTAAAGTGTTCTTCGGCGCCCTCCTCTTTACTGACATCCGGATGATATTTACGTGCTAATTTCCGATAGGCACGCTTAATCTGTGCCTGATCCGCACTCCGATCCAGGCCGAGTATTTTGTAATAGTCCTTGTATTCCATGGCTTTAATAAAAGCCGATGGTGACGGGATTCGCCATATATTTATGATATAAAATCGGCAAGAAGGTTAGTTGAGATCCTCCCCCTTCAACTAAGATTTAATAATACGGCGCCGATTAGATAAACGACGCCAAGTTACAGTATTAATAACCGGTCTCGTAAAACATTGATCCATCTAGATACTCGATAGACCCATCGGTATAGTGAATATAGACCTCGGCAGGATTTGAGGCGTAAGCTCGCACTGTCACAGAACAGTACAAACCAGAGCTACAACCTTTAATCCAATTCACATAATCTATAGATTTTGTAATATTTACTATTTCCCAGCTTCCTGAAGTTGAGGTTCCAAAACTAAAATCCAAACCACCACAACGATTTGTTCCGTTGCCAATTACTTGCCCCCCTGCTTTGACGTTAAGGTTGCATTTAAGATCAGCAGAAAATGCAGGCAATGCAATGGCGGAGCCAACCAGCAAAGACAGTACTATTAATATTTTTTTGACATTCATTTGTAGAACCTTAAGATTATTTATTATTAATTGACAAACCAAAAACAACAAACCTCGTTAATGATGCTATCACCGCCAATAAACACTTCCCATAACAACAAAAATACAAATTAGATAAATAATATGAACTGGCTATCAATATAATTAAACTAATATCCAATAGCATGAAATTTCAAAGGAGACACTTGTTCCGGATACTTGAAATCAATGAACAGCCAAAAAAAATGAGATCCAAAGCCACTTTATAACTAACATTATTCGAATAATGCAAGAATGAAGAGGATAGATATATAGATAAGTTAAAGGGATTTAACTACAACTACTCAACTTCTACTTATAAAAAATATATTAATGTATTTAACAGAGAACCAAATTTTCTTTGGTTCCCCAAAAAACAACCTCTATCGGAGACTATCGTTCAGCCGAATAAGGATCTTCCGCATTTAAATAGGCCAAAACATCTGCTTTCTGTTCGGTTGAATTCAGCCACTTGCGAACTTCTTTAGCTTTATCATATAAGTCATCGCCAAATTTACTCCGATACATTTCAGAAAAAGTATCTTGGGCCTTGTTCTCCCTGATCTTTTTCTGCCATTCATGAGTAACTAAAAAGTTAAGTGAGCCAGCAAGCCCTTCAGCTTTTAGTAAATCCCATTCGCCTTTATCTAACCAGACTCCACCGACAACAGTACTGTAATCAATACGATGTTCACTACTAGCTATAATTTTTATCTTTTGCATTATGGAGCCAGACACCGGGCACAAGATAGCTCGCTTAGTATCTTCGGAAACTACATCATTCAGATTACTAATATCTTCTGAAAATTTGTATTCAGGATTTTGTCTTTTCCAGCTTAAGTAATCTTCAATGAGAATCCAGTTACCCTCACAGGAAGAACAAGTATATCCACGAAATAACTCTTCGATAAATCCTGGTTTAAGAACGCCATCTTTACAGCTGGTACAGCGCTTCATATTTTGCACCTTAATAAAAAATAACCCGGATCTACCTATTTAGATCCGGGCTATAAGAATCATTTATTTCCAAAATAATAGTGAGTTTTGTACTATATAATTTAAAAAATGTACGTTGCTCTAACTATCAATCTCAGTGGTCTTATTCAGGTCACCAACTCCAGCTTCTTTTAAGAGTGAGTCTACCAGTGGAGCCATAGCCCGATGTTTTAGAGCACTACCAACCAGAGCTTCAGGCAAGCTTTGTCCTTTGGATTCAGCATCACCATCTAAAATTCCGCTGCTTACTCTACCATCAATACCATTTAAGCCCTCAACAGAGATAATTTTCATTCCCTCAATACTTTCCATCGGCTTAACGCTTTCACGGATAATATTGGGCAGATTTTCGTGCAGACTGAGGACCTTCTTAAGTGCAATCTGGGCCTCATTAAGGCTATTAAAAGCCTCATTCATTAGGCGCTGCCCCTCAGCGTCCACCGCATATTTTTCACGATCAGCTTCAACTTTAATACGAATAGCCTCAGCTTCAGCAGCAGCCTGTAAGCGCAATGCTTCGGCCTTATCCTCTGCAGCTGCTTTTTCCGCATCGGCCATTACTTTAATACCCGTGGCCTGACGTTCCGCTACTTTTTGAGCTTCAATAATTTCAATGCGCTTATCACGCTCGGCAACTTCAACATCCTGAGCTGTGCGAACTTGCTCTTCGGCTTTTACTGCTTCAGCTCGAGCTACGTTAGCCTGTTGGTCCGCAAGAGATTGCTCTTTAGACTTTTCTGCAACAGCAATTGCACGTTCCTGCTTGGCAATTTCCACTGATTTCTCTTTGGAAATACGCTGCTCATCGAGAATACGCTCACCTTCAATCTCTTGCTCTTTCAAGCGACGCTCTTTCTCGATTTCCAGTAACTTAGTTGCCTGTTCCGCAGCAATTTGAGATTGGCTCACTTCGCGCTGGGCTTCAATTTCAGCCTTGCGTGCTGCGCGCTCCTGCTCAGCTAGTTCACGGGCAATATCCGCCTTCTGGGCAGCTTCGCGATTTTCCAGCTCGCGCTGTTGCTCCAGACGTGCGTAACGTTTTTCTTTTTCAATTTCTAATTTCTGGCGTTCAGCTTCGAGGTTTTTCTTCTCGATCTGCACCATGGTTTCCTGTTCTACATCATTGACCTCTTTACGGCGCACCTCAATAGAGCGGGTCATGCTGGCGAGGCCCTCGGCATCAAACACATTATCCTGATTGAAGAATTCTTTATGGGTTTGATCCAAACCGGTCAAAGATACAGCCTCGAGTTCCAATCCATTTTTTAATAGATCTTCGGAAACTACCTGCTGAACTTTTTGTACAAACTGGCTGCGCTGCTCATGTAGCTCCGCCATTTCCATTTCTGCAGCTACCGAGCGCAATGCATCAACAAATTTACCCTCGATCATTTCCTTTAACGCTTCGGGGTCTAAAGTACGCAGCCCCAAAGTCTGTGCAGCATTAGCTATCGCATCTACATCCGGCTTTACTCGCAGATAAAATTCAGCAAGTACATCAACACGCATGCGGTCCTTGGTAATCAGCGCTTGATGCTCTTTACGGGAAACCGCCAGACGCAAAGTGTTCATGTTTACCGGAATGATTTCATGCAAAACCGGAAATACAGGTGCGCCACCATTCATAATAACCTTTTGCCCGCCCATACCGGTCCGTACAAATGAGCGCTCTTTCGAGGCTCTGGTATACAGGCGTGCAAATATAGCCCCGCTAACAATCAAGGCCACTAATATGGTACCGCCAATAAATAATAAAAACGAAAAATTTCCTATCACTGCTAGTATCTCCATTTAGTTATTCTCTATAAGATGTATGCTGCTGGGGCGTGTTACTCGAAAATGTGCTCCCAGCTCTTCAACCAGTAACACCTTCTCCCCCTGATTAAATGTTTCACTTTCATCCGGTTCCACCATCACATAATGTGTAGTTCCGTATTCATCACTAAAACGTGCTTCTGCTGGTGAACCGATTTCTGCTTTACCGATCGTAATAATCGCTACGCGGCCAATAAAGGAATTTCTCTTAACTGCCTCGGATTCATCACCCACAGCAAAGCGCCGCATAATGTTGCCAACAAAACGTACTTGAGGTAAGGCAAGAAAAAAGACTGCCACAGCAAGTAAACCACCCGGCAATAAATATCCAACAAGAGACTCTATGAGCATTTGGGCTACTAGGCCGGTCACTCCAAAGCTAACCAGAAAAGTTACTAACAGTATAAGTGCAGGAACTTCACCGAAACGCAACCACCCAAGCAGCTTAGTCATCCCCCCAGACAACCCTGTATCTGGCACGTCAACATCAAAATCTGGTAATAAATTATCCAGTAAATCTGAAATACCAACACCAATCATTGTCATGACGCCTTCAAGAAGCGCTATCATAAACATTAAAATCAGCGCACCGGTAAAGATCAGGTTTTGGTCTTGCAATAAAAATATCATCAGCCCCCCGATTTAATCTTGGCTAAACGTTCTTTCACACGATTATTTCGCGCGAACTCCTCAAGCTCTGCTAATTTGCTGGTATCTATCCCAGAGTCAAATGTCGATATAGCTGTATTACCTACTGCTCGATTAAATGCATCGGTAGCTTGTTCTACCTGGGCTTTTGGCTTTCTATCCCTGCTATATTCATCGGCAGTAACTCTATTGCTTACCTTTTTATTGGCTGCAATAAATTCTTGTAATTGCTCACGCATTTCACGTTTCTTACCTTGCAGGGCAAGAATATAGGAACCTAGTTCCTTTATTTCTATCTCATTTTCATTGATCGCTTTTTCTAAAATTGGAAGTTGCGCCTCAATATCCATTTGTTTGGCAATGGCGACTTCAGCCAAATCATCACGACCTTCATTTATAGCAATATCAATTTGTTCAGCTAAACGCTTATGACGAGCATTTTCATCGCTTAACGCTCTACTGTTTAGATACTTGGATGCCTCAGCTTTCCCTAACTGATCTCGCACATCTGCAATTGCATCATCCACCTCCCGAATTGCCTGCTCCATCACTGACTCTGGTGCAGTGGCTTCAACCGAGTCCACGACAGCATTGGCGGACACAGAGATTAAACGTGATATGCGCTTTATAAACCCTTCACTCATAACTTATCTCCCGCTCCCAAATAGAAGAATCCACCTTATTAGTAGCTACAAATTTCAAGTGATGTCGAAACAGCATCCAATCTCTCACCATGAATACTGTTTATGCTTTCCTGCTGTGACGGTAAGACAATTTTTCCGCAAAGTATTAGGAGTCTGCAGCAGAGTTTTTATAAGTAGCTCAATAGGATTGGAATCAATACTAAATTATATCAATGCCGTACTCTCTACGAGCAATTCCAATATCATTCAAATTAGTAAACTGCGATGACTTTTCCCAAACAACAAGTCATTAATGGAAGGAACGCTTCTACACAGGAAAGTTATGACCGGGCAGATTTTTTTGCTCTGCCGAACCTCTCTCTACAGCAACCAATTTGCGCATTTTTTACTTTGTGTGACAGCGCTACTGTGATCGATCGACACCATGGTAGGCATAGTCATCCGCCGGTAAACACGCCGAAATTTACTGGAGTCCATTGAGCATGACGTTCCTTTGCCTCACATGCATATAAATGTACACATACCAATAGAGTAGGTCAATCAATAGGAGATAAAATGAGTGGATGACAAGTTTTTAAACGTGGGTCGCTTGCTTTTATGCTTTGCTAAAGTAGCAGCTATTAGCGCTGTAAAACTGAACATTGTGGTTGGCATACAATTCAAAAATCAATTACACGCTATAACAGCAGGCAAATAGTGACATAAAATCAACGCCAACTTATGGTTTTGAAAATATGAACGCTCCCAGTTCTAATTCATCCTTTCAGTGCTTGGAAAATCCTATTCTCAATGTCGATAGCTATAAAACTAGTCATTATCTGCAGTACCCCCCAGGAACATCACATATTAGTAGTTATGTAGAGTGTCGTGGTGGAGAATTTACGTCGACGGTATTCTTTGGCTTGCAGGCGTTTATCAAGCGGTACCTGTGTACCCCCATCAGTTCTCATCACATTGATGAAGCTGAAAATATTTTACCCCCCCATGGACTACCATTTAACAGTGATGGATGGAATCATATTTTAAATGACCATAATGGTTTAATGCCTCTTGAAATTACAGCGATTGAAGAAGGACAAGTAATTCCAGTAACCAATGTTTTAGCTCAGATTATCAATACCTGCCCTTCATGCTTTTGGCTCACCACTTATATTGAAACTGCACTTTTACGGAGCATCTGGTATCCATCAACCGTAGCTACCCAGAGCCGAGAAATAAAGAAAATTATCTCACAGTATTTATTTGAAACAGCGGAAAATCTGGATACGCTGGAATTTCGTTTACATGATTTCGGGGCTCGGGGAGCCAGCAGCCTCGAAACAGCGATGCTGGGAGGTATGGCTCACTTAGTTAATTTTAAGGGGACTGATACGATATCTGGAATATTAGCCGCAAAAAGATTTTACAACGCCGCTGTACCTGGAGCTTCCATTCCCGCCGCTGAACACAGCACAATTATCGCTTGGGGACAACAGCATGAGGAAGATGCTTACCGTAATATACTTGAGCAATTTTCTGGGGAAGGAAAAACTGTGGCTGTTGTCAGCGATAGCTACGATTTATGGAATGCTATAGAGAATATCTGGGGAAAAAAATTAAAGGATAGAGTTACTCATAGTGGCGGCACATTAGTAATAAGGCCTGACTCCGGCAACCCAGAAGAAGTCGTGATAGAAGCAATAGAAAGGTTGATGCGGATATTTGGCTCGCAGAAGAATAAAAAAGGGTATCGATTACTCCCCCCCTTTATTCGCGTTATACAAGGAGACGGTATCACTCGCTTTGTAATCCCGAAAATTCTCCAAGCAATGAAAGAAAACAATCAAAGCACTGAAAATCTGACCTTTGGTATGGGCGGAGGATTACTACAAAAAGTTGACCGCGATATGATGGGATTTGCAATGAAAGCCAGCGCTATCTGTATCAATGGCAGTTGGTACGATATTTTTAAGAATCCGAGAACCGGACCCGAGAAAAGGTCCAAGGGTGGCCGCCTTGCCTTGATTCGCGGCGATGATGGTGCACTTCGAACTATTGCGCAGAGCGACCTAAAATCGGAGGCTAACCTGCTGAGGCCCGTTTACCGCAACGGTATCCTGCTTAAGGATATTACTTTCGACAAAGTTCGAAGAAATGCTGCCCTTTGAATCCCTTTCCACTCTCACAACGTCTTACCCCTACGAAACTTCACTTTACCGATCGAGTACTTTACAACTTTAGGTTGGTCCTGTTAGTTGTGCGTATCCAAAGTCTGACCTCCGTGCACACAAGGCCTCCAGCGTCAGTCGTAATAACAATAAGTACCCGCAGAGAGTGCTCGCGCTCTCGTGGGGTAAAGGTAGCCAATGGAAAGAAGAAAATTCCTCAAGATCGCCGGCGTCGGCTCCAGTGGTATTTTGTTGCCTCTACAGGGCATTCAGGTCAGCGCCGAGCAGCTGCTCAATGAGGGCATGCACAGCTCCCATAAAAGACACCTGGCGGATGTAGTCCTGAATACAGCGCGCAAGGCCGGGGCCAGTTATACCGATGTACGTATCGGCCGCTATCTAAACCAGTATGTTATGACCCGCGAAACCAACGTGGAGAATATCGTCAACACAGAATCCCTTGGCGCTGGTATTCGTGTGATCGCCAATGGTACCTGGGGCTTCGCCGCCACCAACGACCTTACAGCGGATGGCGTCGCCCTTGCCACACGCCAAGCAGTTGCTGTAGCTAAGGCCAATGCGAAATACCAGACCGAACCCGTACTCCTGGCACCAGTAAAAGGCGTGGGGGAGGTCTCCTGGCAGACACCGATCAAACAGAATGCCCTGCAGGTTCCCATTAGTGAAAAAGTCGATTTCCTAATGGATGTTAATAACGCTGCACTCAAGGCTGGGGCCAGCTATATCCGATCTTCCCTGTATTTGGTCAATGAACAAAAGTACTTTGCCTCCAGTGATGGCTCTTATATCGATCAGGATGTCCACCGTTTATGGGCGCCCATGCAGGTGACCGCAGTCGATAAGAAAAGCGGTGCTTTTAAGACTCGCAATGGCCTCGGTGCTCCCGTGGGTAGAGGTTATGAATATCTGGCTGGCCACGAAAAAGATAAAATTCACGGTCAAACCACGCTCTACAAAGCCACTTACGATATGGCCGAGGATGCGGAACTTGCCGCAGAGCAGGCCCGGGCAAAACTAACTGTAAAATCTATCGACCCCGGTAAGTATGACCTGATACTCGAACCCTCGCATCTGAGCCTCACTATTCATGAATCCGTTGGCCACCCGTTGGAGTTGGATCGTGTGCTCGGCTATGAGGCTAACTTGGCAGGTACATCCTTCGCCACCTTAGATAAATGGCGCAGTGGCAACTTCCAGTACGGCAGTGACAAGGTCACCCTGTTCGCCGACAAGGTACAATCGGGTTCCCTCGGTGCCGTGGCCTATGACGACGAAGGGGTAAAATCCAAGCGTTGGGATCTGGTAAAAGATGGCATCCTGGTGAACTACCAGGCTACCCGCGATCAGGTGCATATGATCGACCAAAAGGAATCTCACGGTTGCAGCTATAGCGATAGCTGGTCCAGTGTGCAATTCCAGCGGATGCCCAATGTCTCCCTGGCAGCGGGTGAAGAAAAGTACTCAGCCAAAGACATGATCCGCGATGTGGAAAAAGGCATTTACATTGTCGGACGCGGCTCTTACTCCATCGACCAGCAGCGCTACAACTTCCAGTTCGGCGGGCAGCTATTCTATGAGATCAAAAACGGCGAGATCATCGGCCAGGTAGAGGACGTTGCCTACCAGTCCAACACCCAGGAGTTCTGGAATTCCTGCTCGGCGATTTGCGACAGCAGCGATTACCGCTTGGGCGGCACCTTCTTCGATGGCAAAGGCCAACCTATGCAGCTCAACGCGGTATCCCACGGCTGTTCCACTACCCGTTTTGACCAAATTAATGTAATCAATACCAAGCGCAAGATTTCCTGAGCGGCGCACAAGAATAAGTAATTGGAGAAAAGGCAATGGCCATTCTGAGTAGAAGTGAAGCGAAGCGTATTCTCGAAAAGGTTTTAAAATACAGCCGCGCCGATGAAGCCAGTGCGCAGCTGGCCGGCAGCGAAACCGGCAATATTCGCTACGCGCGCAACAGCGTTTCCACCAGTGGTATCGTCAACGATATCGAACTGGCCGTAGAGGCCCGTTTCGGCAAGAAATCCGGTGTGGCCACTATCAATGAATTCAGCGATGCCTCCCTGGAAAAAGTGATGCGTCGCGCCGAAGAGTTGGCCAAGCTATCTCCGGAAAACCCGGAAGCCATGCCGATGCTGGGACCGCAGAAATATGTCAGCGTAGACGGCTTCGCCAAGTCCACTGCAGATATCACTCCAGACCAGCGCGCCAAGGCTGCGGCAGATTCCATTATTGCAGCCAAGGAAAAGAAAGTGGTTGCCGCAGGTTACCTGGAAGACCAGCGCTCTTTTGCGGCAGTCGCCACCAGTAAAGGCTTGCTCGGCTACCACGCTTCTACCTCTGCCAATTTCACTGTAACTATGCGCACCGAGAATGGCCTGGGTTCTGGTTGGGCCGAAAGTGACGTTACCGATTTCGGTGCAATGAATACCGGCAGCACCTCCTCTGTAGCCATCGACAAAGCGGTCCTGTCCCAGGAAGCCCGTGCCGTGGAACCGGGCAAGTACACCGTGATCCTGGAGCCCAATGCGGTGTCCGGCCTGGTGGGTTACATGATGAGCGGCTTCGATGCGCGCAGTGCCGACGAAGGTCGCAGCTTTATGAGCAAAAAGGGCGGCGGCAACCGTACCGGCGAGAAGATGTTCGACAAGCGCGTAAATTTCTACTCCGACCCCACCAGTCTCGATGTGCCGGCTCAACCCTGGACCGACGGTGATTTTATGCAGCTGGGGCGCACCGAATGGGTGAAAGACGGGGTAGTGAAAAACCTGGCGCGCAGCCGCTACTGGGCGGAGCAAAGCAAAGGCGAAGTGGTCCCTGAGCCCAACAACCTGATAATGATCGGCGGCGATAAATCCACCGAAGAACTGATCAAAAATACCCGTCGAGGTATTTTAGTAAGTCGCACCTGGTATATCCGTTTGGTCGATCCACAGTCCATGCTCCTAACCGGCCTCACACGCGACGGCACCTTCTATATCGAAAACGGCAAGATCAAATACCCGGTGAAGAACTTCCGCTTCAACGAGAGTCCGGTAATCATGCTCAACAATATCGAAGATATGGGCGTACCCCAGCGAGTGAGTATGTGGGGCATGTCCGCCATGATTCCCGCGTTGAAAGTGCGCGACTTCACCTTCAGCAGCCTTTCCGACGCCGTATAACAGCCAGCACCCATCGAGGATAACGAAATGGAAAGAAGAAAATTTCTCCAGCTCAGCGGTGCCGGCCTGGGTGTTTCCATGTTGCCGCTGTCCGGCAATCTGGTCGCCGAGAGCAAACTGACGCAAAGCGGTATTGATCTCTCTGTAAAAAAAGAATTTGCCGATGTCGCCCTGAATACCGCCACTAAACTCGGCGCCACTTATGCCGATGTGCGTATTGGTCGCTACCTGAACCAATACGTGATCACCCGCGAGATGAAAGTGCAGGACGTGGTGAACACCGAATCTATCGGCATGGGGATTCGGGTTATTGCCAACGGCACCTGGGGCTTTGCTGCCACCAATGACCTGACAGCCGATGGCGTTGCTCGCGCCACCCGCCAGGCAGTAGCTACCGCCAAGGCCAACTCCAAGTACCAGCAGGAGCCCGTACAGTTGGCTCCGGTAAAAGGCCACGGCGAGGTGAGCTGGCAGACACCCATCCAGAAAAACGCTATGCAGATCCCCCTGGCCGACAAGGTGGACCTGTTAATGGACGTGAACAAGTCCGCTATGGATGCCGGCGCCAGCTATATCAACTCCATGTTGTACCTGGTGAATGAACAAAAGTATTTTGCCTCTACCGACGGCTCCTATATCGACCAGGACGTTCACCGTTTGTGGGCGCCCTTCTCGGTCACCGCAGTGGACAAGAAAACTGGCGGTTTCCGTACCCGCCAGGGCCTCAGCCAGCCGGTAGGACGCGGCTTTGAATACCTGGATGGCCGCGCCGAAGACAAGATCCAAGCACAGACAGTGCTCTACCGCGACTCCTACGATATGGCCGAAGACGCACGCCTGGCGGCGCAACAAGCCAAGGAAAAGCTTACGGCTAAATCGGTCAAACCGGGCAAGTACGACCTGGTGCTGGACCCAAGCCACCTCTGGCTCACCATCCACGAATCCGTCGGCCACCCACTGGAGCTGGACCGCGTGCTCGGCTACGAGGCCAATTTTGCCGGTACCTCTTTCGCCACTATCGATAAATGGCGCAGCGGCAAATTCCAATACGGCAGCGACAAGGTCAACCTGTTTGCCGATAAGGTACAGCCCGGCTCTCTCGGCGCCGTCGGCTACGACGATGAAGGCGTGAAGACCCGCAACTGGGATCTGGTAAAAGACGGTGTGCTGGTGAACTATCAGGCCACCCGCGACCAGGTACATATGCTGGGGCAAAAGGAATCCCACGGCTGCTGCTACGCCGACAGCTGGTCCAGCGTGCAATTCCAGCGCATGTCCAACGTTTCGCTGTTGCCTGGCAAGGAGGAGCTGAGCGTCGACGATATGATCAAGGATGTGGAGAAAGGCATTTATATTGTGGGTGCCGGTTCCTTCTCCATCGATCAGCAGCGCTACAACTTCCAGTTTGGTGGACAACTGTTCTACGAGATTGAAGACGGCAAGATTACCGGCATGGTGGAGGATGTCGCCTACCAGTCCAACACCCAGGAATTCTGGAATGCCTGTTCGCAGGTCTGCGGCAAAGATGATTATCGTCTGGGTGGTTCCTTCTTTGACGGTAAGGGACAGCCGATGCAAACCAGTGCCGTGTCCCACGGTAGTTCCACAGCACGCTTCGACGGTATCAATGTGATCAATACCAAGCGCAAGCTGGGCTAACCACTGATCCACACGGGAGCTGGCCAGCAAACCAGTCAGCTCCCAGTATTGAAAATAAATGGGTAGAAGGAAAGAAGGTGCTCCGTTCGAGACCGTATGAGGCATGGATGCCGATTACGAGCGTACAGGGATGTATTTACAGCGTGTCTCGAACGGAGCACTTTCTTTCCTTTGCTCTCAACAATAAAAACCAACGCAGTAACAGAGTTATCCCGTGTCCCTCACCCGCAAGGCTTTTCTTCAGCGCCTGATCCTGGGTAGCTGCGCCGCAGCGCTGCCTCTGGGCACACGCGCACAAAATACAGCACCGGGTAGTGCACAGGAGCACTACGATTTTTATTTCACCCGCTTGATGTACGAATCCGGTGACTGGGATGTGGATCAGCGCATGCCCTCCAACCTGCTCAATTCACTGGTGGAATACACCAATCTCAGGGTTGATCCCAAAGAGCACATAGTGCCGCTGGCCGATAAGAAAATGCTGCTGGCGCCTTTCTGCTACCTGGCCGGACACAAGCTGGTGCAGTTCACCACGGAAGAGGCAAAGAATTTTCGCGATTACGTCAATCGCGGTGGCTTTGTATTTGTCGACGACTGCAACCACGATATCGACGGTCTCTTTGCCAAATCCTTCGAAGCACAAATGGCCGAGCTGTTTGGCGAAGACTGCCTGCAAAAGCTCCCAGACGATCACGACCTCTACCGCTGTTTCTTTCAATTCGATGAACTGCCGGTAACCAGCTTTGAATTAAATGGCTGGGGTGATGATCTGGTACATGACTACCTGAAAGCCATTATTGTTAACGGCCGTATCGCCGTGCTCTACAGCAACAAAGATTTCGGCTGCGAATGGGACTACGACTACCGCAACAAACGCTGGCTCGCCATCGATAACACAAAATTTGCGGTGAACATTGTTATTTACGCACTGACGAGCTGATTATGCTGACCACCCTGGAAAATAGTATCGAAGAACAACTGCACAGCCTCGACAATCTTCAACAGGAAATTGCGCGGGTGATTGTCGGCCAAAAACCCGTAGTGGAACAGATGCTGATCTGTCTGTTGGCCGGCGGCCACGCCCTACTCGAAGGGGTGCCGGGGCTGGGTAAAACCCTGCTGGTAAAAACCCTCGCCGATGCCAGTGCGCTGGATTTTAAGCGGGTACAGTTCACCCCGGATTTAATGCCCGGAGATATTCTCGGCAGTGAGATTCTCGAAGAGGATCACAGCACAGGCAAGCGCTTTTTTAAATTCCAGCAGGGCCCGGTTTTCACCAATATCCTGCTCGCCGATGAAATTAACCGCACACCGCCGAAAACCCAGGCAGCCCTATTGGAGTCCATGCAGGAAGGCTCAGTAACCGTGGGCGGTAAAACACTGAAATTGCCCGATCCCTATTTCGTACTGGCCACACAAAATCCCATCGAACAGGCTGGCACCTATCCCCTGCCAGAAGCTCAACTGGACCGCTTCCTGTTAAATATTCATATCGACTATCCCGATGAGCGGGATGAAGTTGAAATCCTGCGCTCCACCACCGGTGCCAGCAGGGTCAAACCCAGCCCCAGCCTGGATGCGGAGCAATTGCGCGAAATGCAGAAACTGGTGCGGGAAATTCATGTAAGCGACGATTTGTACCGCTACGTGGCGGCACTAGTGCGCGCTACCCGTATGGAAACCAGCGGCAGCGATACCCTGCAACAGTGGATCAAGTGGGGCGCCGGCCCTCGCGCGGGGCAGGCTCTGATTCTCGCCGCCAAGGCACGGGCCCTTTTGCAACGACGCCTCGCCGTCACCCGCGAGGATATCCGCAGCTTGTTACTGCCAGTGCTGCGCCACCGGGTGTTGCTCAGCTTCCAGGCCCAGGCCGATGGCGTGCAGATGCCACAACTGATTGATGAATTACTGACGGCGGTGCCGGAACCGGGCCGGGACTGATCAGCGTGGAATACCTGTCCCCCAAAACCCTGGCCAGTTGTCGCGATCTGGTGTGGCTGTCGCGGCATGTCGCCGAGGGCGTAATGCTCGGTGTGCAACACAGCCAGCGCCGTGGAACCGGCCTGGAATTTCATCAATACCGAGGCTATCAAGCGGGTGATTCCATCCGCCATATCGACTGGAAACTGTTTGCCCGCAGTGATCGCTACTATGTGCGCGAGACCGAGCAGGAGAGCCGTATGCACGTGTGCTTTGTGCTCGATAGCAGCGCCTCCCTGAGCCAGGCAAGCTTTGTCGAGCCCAGCCTGAATAAACTGCATTACGCCAAGTGCTGGATTGCCAGCCTATGCTGGCTGCTCAACGCCCAGGGAGACAGCTATTCCCTATTGGCGTTTAACAGCCGTCGGACGGTTTATGTGCCCGAAGGCCAGGGCGAGAGCCACCAGCGTCAAATCGCTCTTCAGCTACAACAACTCGACGCCAGCGACCACTGGCCAGATCACACTCAACTGGCGCCACTGTGGCAATACTTTGAGCGGCCCTGTCAGGTAGTGTTACTGAGTGATTTTTTTGAACAGGGTAATGAGATCGGCGATTTTGCCGCACGCCTGCATGCCGCCGGCCGCCCCTGCCTGCCACTGCAATTGTTAATTGAGGCAGAACAGACTTTTCCTTTTGGCGGAGAGCTAAAGCTGCTCAATCCAGAAGTAAGCGCCAGTACTCCCGCTACTTTAGAAGTGGATGCCGAGCGGCAACGCCAGTCTTACCTGGATGCTTTTGCTCAAGCGCAGAGCGAGTTAAAAGCACGCTTTGCCACACAGGAGTGTTCACTGCAGACCGACCTTATCGAGCAGCCTGTGGAAAAGTCACTGCGGCAATTTATTCAACTGCACGGCAGGTTGTGCTGAGATGTTGTGGATAAATAACTTATTTCAATCCCCACAGTGGCTATGGCTATTCACAGCCCTGATTATTCCTATCGCCATTCATTTGCTGCGCCGAAGTAATCCACAGCAGATCTCCTTTGCTGCGCTGCAATGGGTACAAAGATATTCACAGAGTCGCGCGCGCCGCCCTATTGTGGATAACAAGTGGTTGCTGCTATTGCGCCTGCTAATCGTCGTACTGCTGGCAGGTTTATTGGCACAGCCGCTGATTAAACGGGAAATTTATCCCCAAGAGGGCGTGATACTGGTAGACCCCAGAATTGGGGCGGGCGAAGCGAATACATTTATCCACAATTCACTGCCACAGCTTGTCGGGGAAGGTTATAAAGTACTGTGGTTATCCCCAGAAACACCTTCCGTAACCTCACCCCCACCACAAAATGTGGACCTGTGGAAAACTCTATCAGTACTATCACGCCGGGCGGATTTGCGCAGGGCTCATATCCTGTTGATAAACAACGGGGTTCCAGCATCCCACCAGGCACTAAGAGTCAGTCCCCATTGGCAGTGGCACGGCCTCGACAAAACATCCATAGCTCCGAGCCCGGTATTACCGAGTATCGCTTTAATGGGCAAACCACCCAGCTGGTGGGCGCCAGTGCTGGAAGACTGGCAAAGCAATATGCCGGGACTATCGGTGCATATTCAGGAACAAGAAGAGACACCCAATGCCGAGCAGGCAGATTGGTTGATCTACACGGGCCCCGCTCCCCTGCCACAAGCCGTGCTGGAATTTGTTTCAGATGGCAGCCTGTTAATCACCGACAACAGCATCCCCCCTGCCGATAATCTCAACTTCGTTGCTGTGGATAACAGCCAGTCAGCTCAGGCGGCCTCAGTGGGACGGGGAAGTTGGCTGCGCTACGAAAGTGACTGGTATAGCGAGGCCTTTTATCGCCGCTCGGATTTACCTGAACGCTTATGGCAGCAGTGGTCTGGGCAAGACTGGGCTCTGCAACACCAAAATCGTGGCCACTGGTCTGCCAATAAAGCAGTGGCAGGCCTTCCTGTAGAAGACAGCGAGGTGGAAAACCGTCGTACTGAACAACTGCAACCCTGGTTAATTATCGCCCTACTGTTACTTCTGGCCTTTGAACGCCTAATTGCCCTATCTCGCCCCCCAGCCATCATGGCAACCGATAGTAACGGGGAGGCCGACCATGCATAAGCACCAGTCCACCCTTAACGCTGTGCGCAGGCGCTGGCAACTGACAGCCCTGCGGCCCTATCTCTGGCTTGCCACTGGCCTCAGCCTTCTGGCTAGCTTGGGCATTTTTGTATTCGGCTGGCCACAGTGGCTATTGCTCGCCTGGCTCGGAATTATTGTTGTAGCAATTCTATTGGATCGCAGCTGGCGCCCAAGCCCTGAAAACCTATGTCGACAGTTGGATGGACAATATCCACAGCTGCAAGACAGCAGCCAGTTGCTTAGCCAACAGAAAACCAACCTAAGTCCATTGCAGCAATTACAGCGCACGCGTATCGAAACAGCGCTGCAACAACTGCTGGAAAGTGGCGACCGGTCGTCTTTCGGTCCAAAAAAACTCCGCAGTACCCTGACAAATGCATTCGGTGCCTGCCTGGGACTATTGTTATTTGTACTGGGCGATTCTCACTTCACCGTGGATAAAACTGAGACCACGCAACAAAATACAGCTATTCCCGTTGCCGATAAGCTCGCCATAACACGCGCGGCAACCCATATTCAGCCGCCCGCCTACACTGGGCTCACAGCCAACAACCAATCCCTACAAATCGATGTGCCGGAACAGTCTGCGGTCCAGTGGCAACTCGAATTAAATCAGCCGGTGCAAGGGCTGGAAATGTTGGCCGAAACTGAGCGCTTCGCCTTTTCTCCGCTAGGTAATCTACCCAGTAAAAAATGGCAATTACAACGCACTATCGCTAAGGCAGACTTTTACCAGCTTTCAGTGCAATTCGCGGAGAGCCAAATACTTTTGTCGGAAATCCATAATATTCGGGTGCATAAAGACAGTGCCCCGGAGTTTACCTTTGAGGCACCCAGCCTGCGCGTCGATACCATTCAAGGGAGCATCCAAGGTATTCCCGTGAAAGTAATAATTAGTGATGATTACCAGGTGAGTTCTGCAGATTTATTGGTCACCCTCGCCAGCGGCACCGGGGAAAATTTACGCTTTCGCGAAGAGCGTATTCCACTCACCAGTTTGCAATCCACTGCTTTATCAACAAGCCCCTCGGAAGATAAGAAAGCAGCTCGCTACGATTTCATCCTGCCCATCCACCAGTTTTCCATGGAAGCGGGAGATGAACTCTACTGGTATCTGGAAGCCAGGGATAACCGCGAGCCCAGCGCCAACGTTGCCAAGAGCCAACACTTTATCTTGCGCTGGCCGCAAGAAGAGATTTTCGGGCTGAGCGACAGCGAGGGTATGGCGATTAAAATATTGCCGGAGTACTTCCGCAGCCAACGCCAGCTGATTATTGATACCGAGGCCCTGCTATCCGAGCGAGAACAGCTGCATCCGGAGGCATTTCGCAAACGCTCCGAGGGTTTAGCCTATGAACAGAATTTGCTGCGCATGCGCTACGGCCGCTTTCTCGGCGAAGAGGATTCGGAAGCGGAGCATTCTGGCGCAGAGACCGAGGAGCACGATGATGAAGAGGAGTCCGAACACGGCCATAGCCACGATCATACAGAACAAGGTGAGCACCAGGCACATGGCGAAGAAAATGCGACTCCCTTCGTACAGCGGGATTCCCACTTCCAACAGGCAGCACGCATAGTCGCTTCCGCCGGGCATCAGCATGACAGCTCTGAACATGCCACCCTGTTCGACCCCCAGACCAAGGAGCTACTGCGCAACGCGCTGAATGCCATGTGGAGTTCCTGGCGCGACCTGTCGGTTATAGAGCCCCAGGCCTCCCTGCCCCATCAGCACCGGGCTCTGCGCTTTATCAAGGAAGTACAGCAGGCTTCGCGTATTTACTTACAGAGAATCGGGTTCGAGGCGCCCCCCATAGACGAAAGCCGCCGGCTTAGCGGTGAACGGGAAGACGTAGCGCCAGAAACTGTCGACAGTGCATTTGAACAAAAACAAAGAGCACAGGTACTCGCCCTAATGGCCCAGGTAGATGCTGGCGCCGAACTCGATACCGATCTGCTGGTGCAGATAAATGAGCTAGCCACAGAGCAATCACTGGATCTCGGCCTGGAGCTATCCAAACAGCTGCGTTTATACCAGCAGCGCCACCAGCAACCGAATTACATTGATTGCACAAACTCCCTGAATCAGCTGCTCTATCAGCTACTGCCAGCACCGGAATCTGCGCCCTCACTGCCTTTGCAAACTGAGGCCGACGGCCATTTCAGCCGTTGGCTACATCAGCAAGGGGAGAAGTCATTGTGATTGATTTCTTGATACCCGGCCTGTGCCTGTTGGCCTGCTTAGCATCACTCGTACTATTGCACCGCCGAGGTGCCAAGCCGTTCGACTATGGCCTGCAACTGGCGATTTGGTTGAGTGCCTGGATGCTCTGGCAGCCGCCGGCAATCATTCCCACCGAGCGCAATATCTCTATCGACAGCAAACAGCTGGCGAGCTCACATCCAATAAATCTCAATGGTGTGGAATATATCTCTCTCAATGGGGAGCCACTCGGCCGCGACAAACTTCGGGACCTGGCACCAGTGCGCCTGGAGCTATCGAATATCCAGGAATCTGATAGCGGCTGGGAATTCGACTGGCAGCGGCGAATTACCTTGGGTGATTCTTTAAAATTAAAGGTTCACAACAACCAGCCACTGACTGAAAACCTACAAATTAGTCTGCTCAATCCCTACGGCCATATTGAAGACAGTCTTGAGCTGAAAGTGGGAGAAGCAATTCAGGCACGACTCACTGCTACTCCAAAACTCGCGGGCCCCCAGCTATACCGGGTACGGACGGAAAGCGAAGCCGGCGAAACCCATACAGATCCTTTGCCCATCCTGGTGCGAGAACCGCTCCAACCCAAATTATTACTGTGGCTGGCACGTCCCTCTTTTGAGACGGCAGCCCTCTCTCGCTGGCTGCGCCAATCCGGTGTAACAGCACAAGTGATGACCCAGTTGGCACCTGAAATCATAAGAAAAGAAACTCTCAACGGCCTTCCACTTACCGGGTCTGCAGATTTATTCACGAATGAAAGTCCCTTCGATTTAGTGATACTCGACAGCAGTTTGTGGCCACAATTTTCTGCTCTGCAAAAGCGTCAGCTCAACGAGCTGGCCACTACAAAGTCACTGTTGTGGTTAGTCACTAGCGATAACTCTGAAGAGTTTCTCCAGTACGCTGCTGCCCAATCCATGCCTCTACAAAAGGAAGAAGCCACCCACTTACATTCCGGCTTTGGCTACCAAAAAGCGGACAATCCAGAGATTCCCCCACTGCGTAATCTTGGCTTCAAAGTCACACAGCCCGGCTCCTACGACTTTTTACTGGGCAATGGAGAGTCCCCACATTTCTGGGGGCGTTCGACTGAGACACAACACCTGGGGTTTATCCTATTTAGTGACAGCCATCGCTGGCTAACCAGTGGCTTTACTACTGAATTCGCCAGCCTGTGGAAGTCCATTATTGATTACCAACTCAAGCATTTGGGTAGTCAGCAGCCAGTAATCCTCTCCAATGAGTTACCGCGTACACAAGAACGCATCACCCTATGCAGCCCACTTTTTTCTGATCAGAGTCCATTCTTATCAGAGTTTCAAGATAGCTCCCGCTCTACCAGAGGAATCGCCGCAAGCAGAAGTTCCCAGGGTCAGTGCTACAGCTTCTGGCCCCAAAATTCAGGTTGGCACCAGCTTTGGACTGAATTGGAAGGGGAGTCGGTACTAGACTTCTATATCTTTGCCAAAGAGGACTGGCCTCTATGGCAGCAGTCCCTGAATGCCAGGGAAACCCAACTAATGGCTGCCGCACGTTTGGGGCCAGAAGCAAATAATCAGGCAAACAGGGTTTTGTTGGGGCGCCAATGGCCGGCCCTTATATTGCTGTTACTAGTGTGTATAAGCTGGTGGCGGGAACGCAGGCTTTTGAACAGATCACGACCCTGAGGGCTGCACCGAGGGCTTATTTCCGGGCTTAGCCTCTTGCTTGGGAAATATCATCTGGTCGACGGGATACCCCAAAGCTTTGGCCTTCTGCAAAAACTGCTCTAATACATCCTTGGGCATGGTTGGGGTGCGGGACAATATCCACAGATAGGATTTATCGTAGCCGGATACCATCGCATATTGGTAGTCATCCGATAAAGCAATCACGATATAGGATGAGTAGAAGGGGCCAAGAAAAGAGACTTTCAAATGGCCCACATTTTTCGGGCCGACAAACTCGGCCCTCCCCTCCGCCATTTGCCAGGCATCACGCGCTTTTGAATAGCCGGTATTGATCACCGCGACAGAACCATCATGGTTGAGACTGTAGTCGGCGGTTACCTGGGTCAGGCCGCGCTCGAATGAGTGATCCAATCGAGCAATCTCATACCAGTGACCTAAATATCGCTGTAGCTGGAAGTTTTGGACAGGCTCAACCCCCTCCGGCACCCGTGTACAGGCACCCAGCCAGAAAAAGGAAAGCAGTAATACACCCAGTGAAAACAGCTTCATCTAGCCACTCCCAGCAAGCTCCCCCTCAAGTCAGAATAGAAGGCAGGGGTTTCACAAGATCAGGATAGTTTCGGGAATCTGTATTTCACCCATAAAAAAACCACCGCGAGGGTGGTTTTTTTATCGCTGGACTGACCAACTTATTTTTCAACGAAAGCGCGCTCAATCACATACTCGTGAGGTACACCTGCGCGGGTCTCCTTGAATCCCCAGTCATCGAGGATATTGGTGAGATCCTTCAGCATTGCCGGGCTGCCGCACAGCATAAAGCGATCTTCCTCAACACTCGGCTTGGGCACACCCAGATCGGTGAAAAGCTTTCCGGACAGCATGAGATCAGTCAGGCGGCCAGTATTCCGATAGGGCTCACGGGTCACGGTTGGGTAGTAAAGCAGTTGCTCGCGTACCATCTCGCCAAAGTACTCGTGTTCCGGCAATTCGTTCTCGATCTGCTCCTGGTAAGCCAGCTCAGAAACATAGCGAACACCGTGAGTAAGGATTACCTGGTCAAAACGCTCGTAGACCGTGGGATCTTTGATGATGCTCATGAAAGGTGCCAAGCCAGTACCCGTGGACAGCAACCACAGGCGTTTGCCCGGCAGCAGGTGGTCCGCCACCAGAGTACCGGTGGGTTTTTGGCTCACGTAGATCTCATCGCCCGGCACAATCTTCTGCAGGCGGGAGGTCAGGGGGCCGTCGGGAACCTTGATACTGAAGAATTCCAACTCGTCTTCGTAGTTGGCACTGGCAATAGAGTAGGCGCGCAGCAGCGGACGGCCATTGTCCTGCTGCAAACCGATCATCGTGAAATGTCCGTTCTCAAAGCGAAAACCCGAATCCCGGGTGGTCTTGAAGCTAAACAGTGTGTCGTTCCAGTGATGGACTTCCAACACCTTCTCTATATTCAATTTGGACATAAACTTAAAACCGGTTATTCCACGAGTCTCTTGATAGTTGAATTTTAGCCCTAGAAGATCTATTGGCAAAGTGGGATATTTCGATATTCCTTATCTATTTTAACGATCAACTGGAGATATCCCCTTGCGCTACACGCTCCGCCAGTTAGAGGTGTTCCTTGCCTGTGCCCATCACGAGAATGTCAGTCGTGCTGCGGAGAGCCTGAGTATGTCCCAGTCCGCAGCCTCCACAGCGCTGAAAGAGTTTGAACAGCAGTTTGAGTTGCGCCTGTTCGAGCGCACCGGTAAGCGATTGCGTCTCAATGAACTGGGACGGCAATTGTGGCCAAGGGCGGAAGAACTCCTGGAGCGAGCCCAGGAACTTGAGCAGACACTGGCCACTCACCGGGAACTGGGAAGCCTGAAGATCGGCGCCACCCTAACTATTGGCAACTACCTCGCAGCCAGTGTGATGGCTCGTTATATGGAAGAGCAACCCGGCACTCAGGTACAACTTGAAGTTGCCAATACCGCAGCGATTGCCGAGAGGGTACTCAATTTTGAATTGGATCTGGGATTAATCGAGGGAGAGATCAACCACCCGGATCTGGAAATCATCCCCTGGCGCCATGATGAGCTGGTTGTTTTCTGTGCGCCAAATCATCCTTTAGCGAAGCGCAAACGACTGACAGACAAGGATCTTCTCCGAGCGACCTGGCTCACTCGTGAGTCCGGCTCTGGCACCCGACAAACGTTCGAAAGAGCCATGGCAGGGCTATTGCCACAACTACATATCCTATTGGAATTGCAGCATACAGAAGCGATCAAGCGAGCCGTGGAAGCGGGGCTGGGAATCAGCTGTCTTTCCCGGGTTTCATTGGCTGATGCGTTAAAGAGAGCCTCACTAGTGGAGCTGTCTGTACCCCACCGTGACTTACATAGAGAGTTTTACTTTGTGTTACACCGGCAAAAATACCGTAGTGCGGGCATTAAGCGTTGGCTAGAACTTTGCCAACAAATATAAAAAGCCATCTCGGAGACGGCTTTTCCAGCAATAGAGCTACCTCGCGGTCTTCAACTATTTCCTTGAAAATAGACTTCCAAAGAAATCACCGTCGTACCAATATGGTTGACTGTCGGCATCGGCAACTTGCCGGGCAATCAGGTAATTTACCTTGGTAAATTGCTCAGCCGCCTCATAATTAATCTGCTCGTCCGCAGCATCCCCTGGCTTGTGGTAGCGCTCGCGGAAGAAAGCCATCTGTGCAGCAGTACCATCCACACTGGGGTCTTTTGCCTCCCTTCCGGTAATCAAGTAGATTGAGGGCACTCCGCGACGGACAAAATTGTAGTGGTCACTGCGCACGAAGATAACTTCCTCCGGCATAGGATCGGGACTGAGTTTAAGCCCGGAACGGTTTGCAGCCTCCTCCGCAACTCGCCCCAAAGATGAATGTTCAGCACCGAAAGCAATAATATCGCGGAATGGATAGAGCAGCATGGGCATATCAAGGTTGATATTGGCTACGATCGATTCCAGTGGCACCGTGGGGTACTCGGCAAAATAATCCGATCCCAGCAAACCTTTTTCCTCTGCGGTAACAGCAACGAACAGCAGTGATCTTCGAGGATTTTGCCCAGATTCAACAAAAAGACGTGCGGTTTCCAACATCACCGCGATACCGGCAGCGTTATCCTGGGCTCCGTAGTAAATCTCGCCGTCCTCTTTCTTTCCAACATGATCCAGGTGTGCGGAAAAAACAACATATTCATCTTTCAGGAGTGGATCACTTCCCGGTAAAACGGCCACTACATTCGGGCTGGTTACGCGCTTGTGGTTAGAGCTGCTGCTCATTTTTGCACGGTAACTAAGGGGGAAGCCTTCTGGAGTTTTTCCTTGCTCGATATCGGCAAAAATACTTTCAAGACTGCGCTCAGCGCCATCAAACAGCTTGCCGCCTGCAGTGATGCTCAACATAACTCCCGGGTGCATCCCCGGGATTGCACTACCGGGCATACCAGTCTTTTTCACCCAGTCAAAAGTGTCGTCAAAACGGTGCTTCGCATAGTAGTCAAATGGGCGGCGTTTCTCCCGCTCAGGCGTATACAGGCGAACAAAACCCACAGCGCCATGTATTGCGGCAACCTGGCGTTTGGTGCGAGGAGAGGAGTGGTGAGCCCCCACTTCACTGGGCAAGCTCTGCGGCCGGCCTGCTAACACAACGACAATCTTTCCCTGTACATCCAGGCCGTGATAGTCATTAATGCCAAAATCCGGAGCCTCAATACCGTAACCGACAAATACCAACTCGGCATTGATCTGCGAGCGCTCACTCAGTGCGGAGGGCGATGCTAGAAAGTCCTCGCCAAATTGCATGGCGATTTCATCGTTCTGGCCCTCTAAGACAAATTCAGGATCACTCCCATCCCAACTGGCACTGCGAAAAGGCACTTCCTGGAAGTAACCTTGCTCCCCTGCTGGAATCAGCCCCATCTTTTTAAATTGGCCAGCCACATACTGTGCCGCTTGGCGATAACCCTCGCTACCGGTATCGCGACCCTCTAGTTCCGCTGATGCGAGGAAATTGATATCTCTACGGATGTAATCACTATCTGCAATGGGGCCAGTGCTGTTAATGCTGGAGGTGGTACAAGCCACCAATAGTGCCATAGCCAGGGCACCCAATAGACTTTTAACTCTCATGGGGAGTGCTACTTCTCAGGAATACAAAGCGTGATTGTTGATACGGACAGGTCATTTGAAATCGCACCACTACAGGTGCTTGTGGACCGTCGAGCAATTGCCCATCTTACCACGATTTAGGGCAATCTAAGCTGAGGCCCAGTGAGCTGCGCCCTGACTGTACTCGCTAAACTCATCTATGCAGCCTTCCCCAAACCGGGGAACGCTTGTCCAACCGCATAAGCTACTTTCTCGTAGGCATTATCCGCACAAAAATCTCCATGAGCCGCAAGAAAGTGCAAAAATGGCTGCCTTAGGATTTGTTCGAAGTCGTACTTCAACCACAGCCTGGGATTTTTATCACTTGGTGTCACCCTTGCTCTCCAGGAGGGAGCAATCTGCATACCTCGGCGGATACCAGAAAACCTCAGCAGGTTTTTACCAAACCAGGTACATCCATTCCATGACTGCCAGTACTGCAGGGCATCACAACTGACCAGTAGTCCGCCACTAAACGGGAGCCACAATACGGCTTCTGGAAACTGACTTTGGGAAAAGACAATAAAGCGCCCCCCCGGTATTGGACAAACATCCTCCTGTCGCAACACCTTATCTGCTTTTGGCGGATAAAAATCTGAGCCGCGCTGTGTCCAAAAGGTAAGATCAAAGTGGTCTCTGTAGTAGAGATCATCACGTCCATGGTGATAGCCGAGCCGTATCGCGTGACTCACACGCCCAAGATCTTTTAACTTTTCCTCCTGCTGTGGACGCAATCTGATGGGATTAATCAAGGTAAGGTGATCCTGCCAGCGAGCGATTCCCATATTGCGATTGATAGTGACCCCCGGCGCTAGTTTGATAGTTCCGGGAACATAAAAAAAATTAGGCAACAGTTGGCGAATCTCGCCGTGGGGCTCTGTGGGGGGATAGTTGATACGCACTGGCAGGCTACATATCAGCTATATTGAACTCGATTTCGAATACCGCGCAGAATTTTTACTGCAAATTCCGCGCGCTCATCAGGGACAAAAATGTGGTCACGGTGTAGTGTGGATACCACGCTGGTATCTATTCCAGCCTCCATTAATTCCTGGGCGACCACAGGAATAACCCGCACCGCATCAAGACCAGCCAGGATCTGCAAAGTGATTTGGCGAAAGGGGGCGCTTGCGGCAATATCTAATTGCCGAGCCGAACGTTGAGGCAGTATCACACTCATTCCCTCACCTTCTCGGAAGAAACACAAACTCTCTGACAAAATATCTGTAAACCGACTATCTGAAACCTGACAAAACACATAGATTTCATCGTGCAGCTTGGGATACAAAGTTCTCAATGCTCTCACTACGGATAGATCAGCTTTCATGCTTTCTTTGCCGTCTGGAAGTTTTCTCCAACCTGATTAATACGACCGGTTTCTACACGGTCGCACTGCTTTTGGATCAATCTTTCTGATTAATACCTGTTTTCAGGTGAAAATAGTCCAACTCTAAAACTACTTTTTGTGGGCTCTCTATTACCCGGCAGAGTATTTTAATTTGGAAAAAATAAGATCACGCATTTTTTTAGAATTATTTTCCTAACAGAGCTGGCAGTTTAATAACTAAATCTTTTTATGAGTTTTCCTGAAGCTTAGAAAAGTCGGATTTTAGCTGGTGGAAAGTTAAAAATATATTAATGGGATTACTTCTTATTGAGAGAAGTTGACCCAATGACTGTGAGAAGTTACGGATTTCTCAGCTCTTCACCATCAAATTCCGGTTCATTGGGTGCCGGAGTTGTATCCACTTCCGACGAATCCTGTTCAACCTCCCAGCTCTTCAGCACCGCATCAATATCCTTTTCCAGTCGCACACGGGGAAATTTGGGGCAGGGTGAATCTCTATCTGGATCATGCCATGCGGATAGGGGGGCTACAAAAACTACGTAGGATTTATGCAGGCGATTTCGCCCAATACTCACTTCTGTCCATGTTGTTTGCCAGGCAAACTTTCCCCTTACCGCATAGTCGCTTTCGTAGGATTTTAAAGTGAGAAAATAGGGGTAAATCTTCCCTCGCTTGCAAATAATTCTGCGTCCGGTCTTTATATTGGCCATTTGAGTAAATGGATCAAAATACCAATTAATATCGTATCCAAATACGAATTGCATCTCTCCATTTTGCCTTAAAAAAGCGTAGGATCTCCCAGTGCCATCGGGCTTGAGACTCCAGACATGCCGCGCTTCACCATCGCGGGAAATCAGCCAGGCCCCAACCCATTGACTGGCATCGTAGCGTGATTTTGCATGCCAGCCTTCATTGAGTGTTTTTCGTTTCTCTTCACTGGCATTTGCACTTACGACAAAAATTAGCAGTGGCAGGAAGAGATAGAATTTTATCCATTCCCACCCACTACTCATCTTTTCCACGCACGGATTAAATAGCGTTCGCACGGAATTAAGCTGCTAGCGACTGACAATATCCGGGCAACTTGCACCGGCCTTGGGGGTTCGCCAATCAGCCAACCGACGCTGAAAGCTCAGAAGTCCACCGCCCGCCTGCAGCCAATGACGGCCATCAATCACTGCAAATAGGAGGGTGGCACGGCTCCAATCTCGAAATGCGACAGATACAACCCCGCCCTTACAGCGCACCGAGGTTCCCGTTTTAACTCGCACCCGGTCACCATCCAATTGCCAGTTAATGGCAAAACCATGGGTCAATAGGCCTTTGGCATTAAATCCATAGGCATATCCGGAGCCATCGGCATGCAGTTGCCACACTAATTGATCATCGCCTTCACTCACAACCAGCCAATTTCCCGCCCACTTTTGCTGGGCGGACTCCGCCGAGGCCCACATTGGTATCGCTAGGAAAATTGCTGTGACAAATGGAACAACCGGCTTGATAAAATGCCGCTTTGGTAAAAGACGCAAAAACTTCATGCGCTGCCCTACGGTATCGGCCCCAGTGCATTACAGGGGGCGGGTTATTCAAAAGACGACTGGGGAAGTCGCCAATTTTCCTTTCCGATTACGGGGCTAAAGCCTCACTTATCGGCGTGAAAAAACGCTCAGGCGCTATTTTTCACATCCCTCGAAAAGTAAGGCTAGACGCAATTTACAACGGTGGCAGGTTAAACGTTAAAAATATTCAAATTTACGACAAATTCACAAAAAGAATGGCAAGTCATTTTTACCGGTAGTCCAACTATCTGGATTTTGCTTCGGAAAAATTCTTGTCTGCTCTCCACACCCGATACTTTAACTGCACGCCCTGTGGCAGATATATAACCATTGGCAACTTACTACTATAAGGCAGCATCAAGCCATCACCGCGCACGGTGATAAATCGCCGGGATTCACTGCCTTGGGCACAGACCTTTTGCGTATCTGTGGTCGGGGTCAGGTCGGACAGGACATAGAAGGGGTAACCCCAGCCAGGGAGTATGTCCTTGCGCAATGGGGCGCTAAAGCTTTGCAAGTTGCATTCCGCGACTTGGCTTTTTCCCGGTATCAACTCAACCCTAAAGCGACTTTCATCGACAACCTTGGGCAGCTTGATAACGTGACGTAACTTGCCATCAACCTCCTCTGGAAATGCATCCAGAGGCTCAGAACTGTGGCAATCCAGGGCCAGTAACATCATGAAGGCAGTGGCAACTAATTTTGACATGGTATGGCCTCACTACTGCGCCGGGAAATGGCGGACAAAACTTTTTAAAGTCTAGTTCGCTTTTGTCTTCGCAGTCCCCACCAGAGCAGCGCCCCCAAACCGATTGCCAAAGCAAACAGAGCGGCAGTCCATAGGTATCGCCCCTCCCCCATCGCTGGTGGCTCCAACTTGGAGTGGGCCAGATTGAGATCCGCCCGCAGATTTTGAAACGCGGCAATAACTTCTGTGGAACTGGCACCACCAATCAAGTCATCCCGCAATTGCTGCCATTGGACCTGAAGCTGCTCCACCAGTACCTTGTCACGAATCAGCAGCTCCTGTCGTAACGGCCTATACCCATCACGATAAGCCAGCATTAACTTACCGTATGCCGCTGTTATATCTCCTCCTCGATAGTCCGTCTCCGCCAGCTGCAGCAAGCCAATTGCGCTGATAAGAGGGGGGATCAGAGTGCGTACAAGGTGGGGGGTTCCGCGCCACCACATCAATGCTTGTTGCAGAGTTGGCTCAAGTTCCGCCGGTTTAGTGGTCGCCATTCCCGGCAGTCCCAGTAAGCCGGGGTAACGGGTCGCCAAGTCGGAAGAGGGTGGCAACTGATTTGCCACTGGAAAAGCAGCGACAGTCACCGCTAATGCCCAGCGCTGTAGGCCGGTCAAGTCTCCATCAATGTCGACTGTGTGAATAGAGTCAGTTTCTGGGTCCAGAGTGTTATAAAGATCATAGAGACTGAACCCCGCCATTCTCTCGAGATCATTGAGGGCTGGGCCTTCATTACTACCCTCACCGTCGACACCGTGGCAGATGGCACACCGCTGCTGATAAACAGGCATCATAAAACCCGGCGAGGGCAAAGAGTAACTGGGTGACCGCTGCAGCTGATACAAAGCAGCAAGGCGGTCGGCGATTGCATTGGCTCGACGGCGCACCTCTGCGCCGGAATCCTTATTCTCAATCGCCTTACGCAAGTCCGAGAGGCTTTTCTGCAAACCCTGCCGACCAGGCCGATCGGGGAGTTGAGTGACCAGACGCAGTACTTCTTCTACCTGTTGCTTCTGTAGTTCATACAGAGGAGTGTCCAATCGCTGCCCGTTCTCTACGGCGTCGCCGTAGTCTACCGCTATATAGGAGAGAAGATTGCTAGCCTGAGCGGCCACAGTATTGCTGCTTGAAGTGTCCTGGGCTGAAACAGGTGCGATTAAGCCAGCTAGGAGGGTAAACAGTAAAATCCATTTGAATCCCATTAGTGGCTTCCGGATCGGGCAAGTTTGATCGATGTTAGGAGCCTCTCGACAGATTGCGGGGCACCTTTCTTAGGGTAGAAATAAAAAACCCCGCTCGAGGCGGGGTTTCTCCAATCGGAAAGCTTAGCCGCGATCCGCTCGCTCTTTGGCAATTAGGTAATCCGCCACTTGCAGCATCAGCTCCTGGCCATTGCTCTTACCTTTATATCCGGGGAAAGAGGAACTGATGCGGTATTTACCCGCAACAACAACTTCCGGGGTACCAGTCATTTTGTAAGCGCGCTGATTGGCCATTCCTTGCTTAACTTTGCTATTGATAGCGAAGGAATTCATCAGCTTCGCAGCTTTGGCACCATCTTCACCATGCTTGTTAAACAGAGCCTCGATAGCCTTTAAGTCAGGCACCCAGTTGCGACCTTCGCGGACAGCCAGCATCTGGCGCTGAGTGTAGATGGTGTTAAAGATAGGCGTGTGCATCTTTTCCAGAACACCCATGGAATCTGCTACGTAGTAAAGACGAGCGTGTACATCCATAACCGGCTGCCAAATTGCTGGCAATTTCAGCAGCGCAACATCGCTGGGCATCTTTTCTTTCCAGCGCTCCAGAGTTGGCTCAAAAGTGAAGCAGTGGGCACAGCCGTACCAGAACATCTCAGTCACTTCGATCTTGTCGTTGCTCTTTTGTGGTACAGCCTGCGGCAATACTTCATAGTGCTGGCCCGCTTTGAACTCGCCACTTTCCTGGGCGCAGGCAACGAGGCTGAACATTACAGCAAAAACCATCGTGATCGGGGCGAGAAATGCTCTCATAAGTCTTCTCCAACTTTTATTTAGTGGTGCGAACGCCATCTAGCGGCGGGCTGTCGAGCCACTGAGGACACAATAGACAACGCAGATTATTTAAGTTCCCGGACCCTCGTGCAAGGAAACACTGCAAAAACTGCCTAGTACGTCTATGGAAAGCGGCTTTATGCTCAGGCGACAGGCACAAAAAAGGCCGGTTGCAGACCGGCCTCAGTGTACTCAAATCCTGTGACTATTAGTCAGTCAGGCCTGCGATATAGTTGGCCAGCGCCTTGATCTCTGCATCGGAGAGTTGCTTGGCCACGGTGCGCATAGTGCGAACTTCACCGTCATTGTTGCGGGTACCCGCACGGAATGCTTTCAGCTGGGCTTCGATGTACTCTGGATACTGACCGCCCAGACGAGGGTAACCGGCCGGTGCATTGCCCAGTCCAGCAGGTGAGTGGCATCCCATACATGCGGGAACACCAGTCTCCATATTGCCACCACGGTAGATTTTACGTCCAAGAATCAGGCCGTCGACGTTCTCACCGTTGTTTAGCATCACGGAAATAGCCTCAGATCCGGTCAGCTGCATTGGCTGCGAGGCAAAGTAAGCGGCGATATCCTGCAGGTCCTGATCGTTGAAGTTGTCCAACTGACCGATCATTTGCGGCACATCGCGGGCCTTTTTACCGTCAGGTGTACCTTTAATATCTTTAAGCTGCTTATACAGATATTTTTCGCCGAGTCCGGCAATCTTTGGAAAAGCTGGAGCAATACTGTTACCGTCTGCACCGTGGCAGGCTGCACATTGAGCGGCTTTTGCCTTGCCCGCAGCAGCGTCGCCCGCAGCCAGCGCCAAGGGCACGGCGCCCAAGCCGAAAACTAAACCGAGTGCCAGAGCAGTGTTCTTGATAATGCTGTTCATACGTCGTCCCGTTGCGCGCTGAGAGATGGCGTTTCGCACCGCCCCCGATAGTCCTGCGACGCGAAAACGGCGGCATTATATACTTGCGCGCCAAGCGAGTGTACCGAATAAACAGACTTATACGATGTCAAATTCAGAATTTAAAGCCCAACCACCAAAACTGAACTACCGTTCCATACAATTTCTCACCAGTGCCCCCACCCTGACTGAGTGTCCGGAGGACTTTGGTGCCGAGGTGGCCTTTGCCGGTCGCTCCAATGCGGGGAAGTCCAGTGCCATCAATGCGCTCACGGAAAACAACAAGTTGGCGCGTACCTCTAAAACACCGGGACGCACCCAGTTGATCAACTTCTTTCGCCTCTCCGACCAGCAGCGCCTGGTGGATCTGCCTGGCTATGGCTTTGCCAAGGTCGCCCGCAGTATGAAAGATGAGTGGCAGCGCCATCTGGCCACCTACCTTGAGAAGCGAGAGTGCCTGCGTGGACTCGTGTTACTAATGGACATTCGCCAACCCCTCAAGGAATTCGATCTACATATGCTCACCTGGGCAGTAGAGGCCGAGCTCCCAGTGCACATCCTGCTAACCAAGGCCGACAAGTTGAAGAACGGTCCAGCCAACAACACTCGCTTTGCAGTGGAGAAGACCCTCAAGGAGCAGGGACTCAATCACGGGGTCACTCTGCAGATCTTCTCATCGACCAAAAAAACAGGCCTGGACAAACTCGAGCGCAAGCTCAATGAGTGGCTGGAAATCCCAGAGGAAGCCGCACCCTCCGACGATTGAACGAGCTGGGAGCCCGGGGGCAGCGCCCCCCGAGCAACACAAGCACTTCAATTTTTCTCACACCGGAGAAAATTCCTAAAAGTGAACTCCGGGCACACCAGTTGCCGCTGCTTTGCGCTTCTGTTCGGGGATCAGGGAGCGAAGCAGTACCCGGTGCAGCCGTCGGCGTGCCCCCGGAGTTAAACAATGCAATTCCTCTGCATGTAAGTACCTCTGCGCGAGAAGAGCGGCAAGGGTTTCTTCGTGTATGGCAATCGTCAACAGACGGGAATTGCCATCGGCATTCATCGTTTCATTCCCCTCAGTGCACTCTGTTTCCGCCATTGATACAGGCGGATATTCTGGCTGTGGAGAACTCGCGTACCTGCTGCTGTGTCTCTCCGGGGTAGAGTGAGCTGATGCAATCCGCCGCAACCCTTTGCTTATGGCTATCGCCCAACTCGCGGGCGAGTACTGAGCTGGCGCCGGCAAGTATGTAGTTTCGAAGTTTTTCATCACCCAGCTCCCGGTAGGCAGCCATTAACCAGATAGCGCTTTCACTAAAACGCGTTGCCGAAATGGCATAAGTTGGCCACTGCTTTTCCAGAAGAAAGCTGGCCAGATCGAAGGCGCATCCCAAATAAGGTATTGCTTCGGCGTAATTGCACTCTTCAAGCAAAAGCTTGCCGCGCTCAATCCAATCGAGCCATGCCTTTTCTGCACGATCCGTGTCAGCGGTCAACCATTGGCGATGGTTGGCACACAAGTAACGTAAATTCACCGATAACCCCCCATATTTGATTTAACTTAAAGATAATGCGAACCATTATCATTTGCAAGCGCATTCACAAGCAACTTTTCTTTTCTTCTGTGATGGAGTCATTTAATGAAATAAAAAAAGCCGGCAGATGGGGGCTGCCGGCTAGGGGACAGTGCCCTTGGGGTGGGGCACTTGTCAGACGCACCCAGGGGGACGGGTACGCCTGAGGGTTCTTTTCATCCCAAAATTTCTTTTCATGCTTTGATGGTAGGCTGAACTTTCATGCTTCCCAAGCGCATGTTTGAGCCTTTGGGTTAGACCTATGCCATGCCCCAAAATCGATTATGCCGGAAGTGGATAACAGGCAATGTAGTCGTGGGACCCAGGGGTAACTGTGAAAAACCTCTGCGGGAGTTTTGGGGAGAGCCAATCTAAGGGCCTGCTCGCCGCATACGAAAACTTAAAGTAGCTGAGCGGCTCACAAAACGATTTAAGCGCTTAATTCAAAAAGGAAAGGACAGATACCCCGATGAATGAAATTACAGAAATTCACGAAAGACATAAAAAAACCCCGGAGTTGGGGACCATCCGGGGTAGAAAAAGCTAAACGCTTTGGGGTTAGGGAGCAACAATGAACTGATTACTTGGATAGGCTCTTAAGCCCGATGGTTCCCGCTCCTTTGGTAAATAAGTGTAAACAAAATACGTGTTTTGGCGCCTCATACGTTCTTCTAAGTAAAAGCAGTCGATTTTTATCAAATTGTTAACTCAGCCACAGGCCCATTGCTGTGCAGGCGGCGAATACAATCTGCAATCAACGGCGCACAATCTATCCACTCACAGTTTCCTCGCAGCTGCGACTGAGGAAGAGAATTAGTCACCACAATTGATTCCACCGGCAAGCGCGCCATTGCTGTATGGGCATCGCGACTAAATTGTCCGTGGACACAAAACACCAAAATCCGCCTCGCTCCCGCTTTTATCACCGCGTCCACTGCCCGTGTAACTGTGTGGCCAGTAGCAAGTAAGTCATCGACGATAATGACCGTGGCATCCTTAACTTCCCCGATCAAAGTTCCCCCACTCAGCAGAGCACCGCTGCGATACTTCTCCACAAATGCGCTAGCCACCGGCACCCCCAACTGATCCCCAAGGGCCAAACGGAATTTTTCTGCACGCTTTATCCCTCCTTCATCTGGAGACAAAACAACCAGGGGACCCGGGTCTCCGGACAGACGCATTCGCGCCACTTCAATCAACAGGGGGTTGGAAACCAGGTGAACGGTGCGGCAGCGGAATGCGTTCTCAAAGGCCGCCAGGGAGTGAACATCCATAGTCACGACTACATCCACTCCGGCGGCTTCCAGAAAACTGGCCAGATAGCGACTCGGCAGGGGGTCGCGCAACTTGGTTCGCCGCTCTTTTCGTGCATAGCAAAGGTAGGGGATGACCGCAGTCACTCTCGCGGCACCGGCATCGCGAAGCGCCCCAATGAAAAACAGGCAGCGCATAAGTTTCTGGTCAACACAGCTGCTGGTATCGGTGTAAAGGGATTGGACCAGAAAAACATCCGCCCCTTCCACATCATCCAGTGGCCGAACTTTGTGTTCGCCATCATCGAATTGACGCTCTTCATGGCGAGATACCGGTTCACCGAGACTCGCGGCGACACGTCCTGCGAAGTCTGCTCCCACATCGAGACTGAATAACTTAATGCGGCTCATAAGCTCAGTACCCTGCCTGGCGCCTCACACTCGCTAAGCGCCTTGCCCACGTTTTAATAGAAGTATGGACAGTGGAATTTAGGATCTGGAGTACTGCGGGTGTTGCAGTTGTTGCGGCTTGCGTAGATAGGGAGGATCAGAGCTGAAAGACAGGCAAAAAAATGCCCCGGACTTGGGGGAGTACCGGGGCAAACATCTGACTTCCTTGGGGGATGATGACGCATTCCAACGATCTTGCCTTTTTAGAGGGGCTGTCGCCGGAACAGTTCCACGGAATTTCAAAAAGATTGTAAAAACGCCTAACAAAACACAAAAATTGGCATTTTATTCATCCGTACCAACAAGAGCGCGCCAAATCATTCCGAGCAGCGCGCCCTACCCTCAATTCTTAGATGGTTTCTTCAGTCAAATTAGTGCGCCTGATCCCAATCTCGGCCCTGCCCCAGATCCACAATCAGGGGAACGTGCAGTTCTGCCGCGCCTTGCATCAATTCAACAATGCCATCGGCCACAATTTCGACCTCACCCTTGGGTACTTCAAGAACCAATTCATCGTGTACTTGCATAATCATCCGGGTCGCCAGCTTCTTCTCCCTGAGCCAGTTATCCACAGCGATCATGGCCCGCTTGATAATATCGGCGGCAGTGCCCTGCATTGGCGCATTAATTGCGGTCCGCTCTGCTGCTTGGCGCTGCATACCATTGCGTGAGTTAATTTCCGGCAGATAGAGACGGCGTCCAAACAGGGTTTCCACATAGCCCTTTTCTGCGGCCTGTGCACGGGTATCCTCCATATAGCGCAATACACCCGGGTAGCGCTCAAAGTAACGGTCGATATAAGTTTGGGCGTCAGCCCGGGGGATATCCAACTGCTTGGCCAGGCCAAAAGCCGACATGCCGTAAATCAAACCAAAGTTGATCGCTTTGGCCCGCCGGCGCTGCTCATCAGTCACCTCATCCTGAGCTACTTCAAAGACTTCTGCCGCCGTCGCGCGGTGAATATCTGCGCCTTGAGCAAATGCATCCACCAACCCTTTGTCCCCAGACAGGTGAGCCATAATACGCAGCTCAATTTGGGAGTAGTCCGCAGCGATGATCTCACTGCCACCATTGATTCTTGGGTCAACGGTGAAGGCCCGACGAATACGGCGCCCCTCCTCTGTACGAATAGGAATATTCTGCAAGTTAGGGTCACTGGAGGACAGGCGCCCGGTAGCCGCTACTGCCTGGTGATAAGAGGTATGTACACGACCGCTACCCGGGTCGATCATCTTTGGCAGTTTATCGGTGTAGGTATTCTTCAGTTTGGCCAGGCCGCGATACTGCATTATCAGTGCGGGCAGCTCGTGGTTGTGGGCCAATTCCTGCAATACAGCCTCAGCGGTAGAGGGCGCACCTTTGGGGGTCTTCTTGATCACTGGAATCTGCAGCTTTTCAAACAGGATCGCCCCCAGCTGCTTGGTGGAGCCCAGATTGAACTCTTCGCCGGCTACTTCGTAAGCCTGCTGTTCCAGCTCTCGCATTCGCTGCTCAAGTTCAGCGCCCTGCTCCGCCAACATCTTGGCATCGATATAAGCACCGTTACGCTCCATACGGGCCAGAACTGGTAGCAGTGGCATTTCAATCTCATCAAGTACCTTTACCAGAGTTGGCTCTCGCTCCAGACGCGCACTCAACTCATTGTGGAGACGCAGGGTGATATCTGCATCTTCAGCCGCATAGGGGCCCGCTTTGTCCAGCTCGATCTGGTTAAACGTCAACTGTTTGACGCCTTTACCGGCAATATCCTCGAAGTGAACCGTATTCTCCCCCAGATACTTGAGTGCGAGACTGTCCATATCGTGGCGACTGCCAGTGCTGTCCAGAACATAGGACTCCAACATGGTATCCCGTGCAATGCCGCGCAATTCAATATCGTAGTTGGCCAGGATATGACTGTCGTACTTCAGGTTCTGTCCCACCTTCTTGTGCTGTGGATCTTCCAGCAGGGGTTTGAGTTTGGCCAGTACTTCGTCAAACGGCAGTTGCTCTGGTGCACCCATATAGTCGTGGGCCAGGGGAACATAGGCTGCACGATAGGGCTCCACCGCGAAGGACACCCCCACTAATTTTGCCTGCATATAATTGAGGCTGGTGGTTTCCGTGTCGAAGGCAAAGATGTCTGAACTCTTCAATTGTTCCAGCCAAGCATCGAACTCCGCAATTTCTGTGACGATGACGTAATCGCGCTCAACGGCTTCCGCCATGGCTTCTTCAGCCTCTTCACTGGTTAGCTCTTCTAACCAGCCGCGAAATTCATTCTGCGTGAATAGCTCAACCAGTGCCTCTGTATTGGGCTCTGAATTGTGCAGTTCCTGGGGGTGATAAGGCATCTCCACGTCGGTTTTGATAGTGGCGAGCTTATAGGAGAGTTCTGCCGCCTCGCGGTGCTCAGCCATCTTTTTGCCGAGGGTTTTTGAGCCACGGAATCCCAGTGGTGCAATGGAATCCAGGTCGGAGTAAATGGTCTCCAAGCCTCCCAGATTCTGTAACAGTGCCAGAGCGGTTTTCTCGCCCACGCCAGGAACTCCGGGGATATTGTCGGATTTATCTCCCATCAGGGCGAGAAAATCGATAATCAGTTCTGGACCTACGCCAAATTTCTTAGTCACGCCCTCACTGTCCATTTCGGTATTGGACATGGTGTTAACCAAGGTAACGCCCGGACGCACCAGCTGTGCCATGTCTTTGTCGCCGGTGGAGATTATGACTTGCTGCCCCTGGCTCTGGGCCTCCAGCGCCAGGGTGCCGATCACATCATCAGCTTCAACACCGTCGACCACCAAGCGCGGCAATCCCATAGCGTCGATGATGTCGTGAATGGGCTGAATCTGCTCACGCAAGTCATCTGGCATAGGAGGGCGGTGGGATTTGTATTCGGCAAACATCTCATCGCGAAAAGTCTTGCCCTTGGCATCAAAAACAACCACTACAGGACTGCCTGGATGCTCCTTGAGGTGGCGGCGCAGCATACTAATCACACCGCGCACCGCACCAGTAGGCTTACCCTGGCTGGTGGTCAATGGCGGCAGCGCATGAAAAGCGCGATAAAGGTAGGAGGAACCATCCACCAAAATCAACGGGGCGGCTGAGGTGTTTTGTTTACTCATAGACGATGAATTCTTGCTTGCTTAGTTTGGCGTTCAGGACGCGCGGCAGGCCGATAGGATAACGCCCTTCGCTCTGTTTTTCCGCTTACTGATTCTTTCCCGCCAGACACCGTAGGCAACCTCTGCACAAAAGCCCACTCGACTTACCCCGCCGATTAAAACTATCGGCGCATCGATCTCACCAAATCCCCAGGCTTGGCTAGTCTTGCCGGTAGCGACCTTATGCGTTCGCTACTCCCCGGAAATCAAATTGTCGCAGGCTGCCCCCAGGCAGTCAGGGATCTTTTATTTCCAAAAAACTGTGCCACCCGATGTTGAAGGAAGGATTCGAAAGATGAGAGGAGTGATGCGTGCCACCCTGTTGTTTGCCGCAAGTATCTTTGCCATTTCGGCAAGTGCCGGCTCGGATTGCAGTGGAGAGCATACCGCTGAAGCCGAGGCGACTGATGAAACACACTCACAGCAGTCTGAGGTAGAAGGCCATGAATTAATACTCAGGCAAGCTATCCGTGAAAGAGAGAATGATTTGCTGGAGAGACAAAAACAGCAGCTGGAGAAACTGCAAAAACAAGCGGAAAGAGATGCTGCCCGGGTAGAGAAACTACAGCAAATAACCAATCGTTCCTAGAAGCCACCCTACCAGATCCCGCCCCCTCCCTGGGTAGGCGGGATACTTGGTGCCCTCAAGGAGCCTCTGATTTATCCTTGTTGCGGTCGGGAACCTGACTCAAGCAAGTGCGGGCTTGAGACAAGAGGGACTCTATCAATTCCCTATAATCAGCATTTTCACTCAACTGATCTCCCAGCAGATCCAAAGCGGCGTAACGCAGCCCCAAGTTTTCTGCCAACTGTTGATCTCGTTCATTAGCCGGCATGTCTCCAAATAGACAGCCGTCACCAATCTGTGACAAATCCAGCATTGCCTTGGCACCATAGCCCCCGCCACTGCCATCGCCCAGAGCGTGGGTTTTCACTCCTGCGGAACCAAAAAAGTGACCATAGGCATCGTGCGTAACAACGATGGGAACTTCGCGATATCCGTACAAGGCCCGATCGAGTACTTTCTGCAAGTTGGCCATCGAACTGGAAAACTGCCGTGCACGCCCTATAAACAGCTCCGCCTGCTGCGGCTGTAATTGCGCCAGGCGTTCTGCGATCTGCGCCGCCACTATTGCCGCATTGCGGGGACGCAACCAGAGGTGGGGGTCGGTAGCACTGGCTCCCTCATATTCAAGGGTCTCTATATCCAGCAGCTGCATTTGCCGGCCCGCTGGTAACAGCGCTGCCTGTTTTGCCAATACCCCCTCCATTTGCGGCCCCAGCCACACCAATAGTAGGGCGCGCTCAAGTGCAGCCCGGTCGGAAACCGAAGGGGCATAATGGTGAGGATCTGCTCCCTCAACCAGCACCCGAACAGGAATATCCTCACCGGTTATTTCCCGGGCGATCAGGGCTAAAGGGCGCACGCTGACAACCAGCTCTCCACCACTGTCGGATTCCGGTTTGCTACAAGCCGGGAGAAAGAGCCCGAATAGAAGCACCGTGGAGATTGTAAAAAGACGTTTGAAGGGATACATCAGAGACATTAGGCGGCGAAAAATTGCGATATAATCACAACCAGCGCCAAGCTGCCAGCCTGGTTGTCCATATCCGGTAAAGAAGGTATGGAAGCAAACATCTTAAAGACTTCCCTGCGGAGATTGAATTCTGAATCCACCCCAGCCGCTTATCACAGCTGACAATATCGCCCTTCAGGTGGGCGGCAGGCAGTTACTTAAAGATATTACAGTCGAATTGTCCCAGGGGGAGATTGTCACCTTAATTGGCCCAAATGGAGCCGGTAAAACCACTCTCCTTCGCCTTCTGCTTGGGCTCAGCCAGCCGAGCCAGGGCCGCGTGTGGCGACAAACTGGGTTGCGTATTGGCTATATGCCCCAGCGGCTTCATATCGATAGCTCAATGCCCATGTCAGTTGAACGCTTCTTGCAACTTGGCCATCCGGCCATGAAGCCCGAGCAAGCGCAGTCGGCATTGGACAGGGTGGGCGCAGGGCAGCTTAGGGGCGCCTCTCTGGCAAATCTATCCGGTGGAGAAATGCAGCGGGTCTTACTCGCTCGTGCCGCATCGCGTAAACCTCAGCTGCTTGTCCTTGATGAACCCACGCAGGGAGTCGATATCGGTGGTCAAAGTGAGTTGTACCAGTTAATTGCCACTCTGCGCGACGAGCTCGGCTGCGGTGTGTTACTGGTTTCCCACGACCTTCATTTAGTTATGGCTGCAACCGACCGGGTCCTTTGTTTGAACCAGCATATCTGCTGTCACGGACACCCGGAGCAAGTAAGCCGCCACCCTGCCTATCTGGAATTATTTGGGGACAAGGTCGCCCCCTATACCCACCAACATAACCACCAACATAAATTAAGTGGAGATATTGCGCCCGCAAGCAGCTGCAATCATCAACACTCTCATACAAATACAAAAAACAAAGAGCAAAAATAAGTGGTCGATTTCGGCGAATTACTGCACAGCCAATTTCTCTGGTACGCCCTCGCCGCCGGCCTTATGGTCGCTGTTGTCAGCGGCCCTTTGGGCTGCTTCGCCGTGTGGCGACGCATGGCCTATTTCGGCGACACCCTGGCTCACTCAGCCCTTCTTGGAGTGACGCTGGGTTTTGTACTTCAAATTATGCCAACGGTGGCTGTCGGTATTACTTGCTGTGTACTGGCACTGCTGCTGATGTATTTACAGCAGCGCCAAAAGCTCGCTGTAGATACCCTGCTGGGCATATTGTCCCACTCCATGCTGGCACTGGGTATTGTCACCGTCAGTTTCTTTAAGATTAAGGTGGATCTATTATCTCTGTTGCTGGGAGATTTACTCGCGGTCAGTGGCCAGGATCTGGTACTAATGGCCATTGCCGCCGCCACGATCCTGGGACTGCTTTATTTCCTGTGGGAACAGTTACTGGCTTTCACCCTGCACGAGGAATTGGCTTCAGTGGAAGGTGTCCCTATCGAGCGATTGCGGATCGCTCTGATGTTGATGCTGGCAATACTGATTGCGATCGCAATGAAAGTTGTCGGGGTTCTGTTAATTACCGCCCTGCTGATTATTCCCGCAGCTACCGCGCGAAAACTGTCGCACACTCCGGAGCGTATGGCGGTGCTGGCCTCATTGCTGGGATGCTTAGCGGTAGTACTCGGTCTTCTTGCCTCTATCCTGTGGAATACACCGGCGGGCCCCTCCATTGTTCTGGCCGCAGCACTGTTCTTTCTCACTTCACAACTGCGAGCCAGCTAAAAGTGGACCGCAGGTTAATTTCATCCTAATTTATTGTTCGATACCTACATTTGTCGCAAAATGTCGCTTAAATACACCTATTAATGGGATTTCTGTCACCGTTTATCGCAATAAGCTGATGGTTAGCCTCTAGCCAATTGTGTCAGTTTTCTGTCGTTGCTAGTGTTGCCCGACGACCAGCCGTATTAGGCCAGTCACGGATAATGACAAGAAAATGGATGCACAACGATATGGAAAAATTCACTCTCCGTCGCAAGGTATTAACTACAGCCATAGTGACCGCAATCGCAGCCACTAGCCCACAAACACTCTTCGCCGCCGAGGATCAGGCGATGGAAGAAGTAGCTGTTGTCGGCTCTCGTATTAGTCGCAACGCTGAATTTGAAACAGCAACCCCGATCCAAGTAATGGATCGCGATGCTATCGAGAAGTCTGGCTACACCAACTTGCAGCAGCTTTTTGAGAAAAACCCCGCCGCTGGCAACGGCACCTTCTCAACCCGAGGTAACAACCAGGACTCTACCGCTAATGGGGCTGCCGCTGTCAGCCTGCGCGGTATGGGTGCCGATGCCACCTTAGTACTGGTGAATGGTCGTCGTGTTGCAATTAGTGCTTTTGCCGAAGGCATAACCACTAACTTCGTCGATATTAATAGTGTTCCGCTAGCCGCGATTGAGCGGGTAGAAGTCCTGAAGGACGGAGCCTCCGCAATTTACGGTTCCGATGCCGTTGCCGGTGTAGTCAATTTGGTGTTACGTAAAAACTTTGAAGGTGCTGAGGTATCCGTAGATTACGGTGGTGCCGACGGTTATGATGAGCAATCCGTTTCTGCGGTCTGGGGTATCAATGGGGATGACTCAAATTTAACGGTTATCTTTGACCACCACAAGAATAGCCGCCTATCCAGCACCGAGCGCAGTGGTTTGGATACCGCTAATCAATCCAGTCGTGGGGGTATGAATTTTCGTTCAGCTCGCGGTTTTCCCGGAAGTTTCATCCTGCCAACGGCTACAGAGACAGTAGAGGACCCCAGTTGTCCAGAAGATCGTATAGCCTCCAATCCTGATGGCCGTGTGTGTGTGTATGATTACGGCCCCTGGACTTTGATTACCCCGGAGGCTGAGCGCACAGGACTAATAGTGCTCGGTCATAAACAACTAAGCGACAACATAGAGTTTTTTAGCGAAATCGCCGTTCAGCACAATACATCTGTAGCACAGGGCGCACCGACGCCTCTAGATGGCGCCGCTGGACTCTATGTTTTGGCAGACCACCCCAACAACCCTTTTGGCGAAGATGTTGATATCGCCTACTATCGCACGGTAGACGCGGGAGCCCGTCAATGGGATATTGAAACCGATAACCTTCGCGGTGTATTCGGATTACGCGGCTCTATTGCCGAGTGGGATTGGGAAGCATCGGTACAGCGCTCACGCAGTGAATCCGAACAAACTGGGAGCAAATCTCAGGGATGGGTACGAGCCGACCTACTACAAGAACAAATTAACGCTGGCAACTACAATCCCTTTGGTGGGGTTCAAAACCCTGACTCGGTGATTGATGCGATTACCACCAGCCTAGTTCGAAAAGGTAAATCAGAATTTACCGGCTACGACTTTTCCATTAATGGCGATTTATTTGCAACCAGCAATGGTGCCGTTGCTATGGCTGCTGGACTCGAATACCGCGAAGAAAAAGTTTCAGATATACCCGATGATCAATTCCAACGCGGACTGATTTTTGGCACCGAATCTGTCTATGCCAAAGCTAGCCGAGACATCTCCTCGGCTTATGTCGAAGTTGCAATTCCTCTGCCCGCTAGGTTCGACCTGGCTTTGGCTGCTCGTTATGACGATTATAGCGATTTTGGTAGTACCACTAATCCAATGGCAAGTTTGCTTTGGACTGCCACCGACCAATTATCGCTGCGTGCCTCTTGGGGCACCGGTTTTCGTGCGCCATCTCTTGCTCAGATAGGTCTTGGTGACTCGCAAGAATCAGTATTCTTTGCTGATACCTATGGCTGTGAAGCCAATGGAATAAATATCGAAGATTGCGGCGAACTTGATTACACAATTATCTACTCGGCGAACCCAGACTTAGAAGCAGAAGAGTCTGAATCCTTTAATATCGGTGCCGTTTACGAACCAATTGAGAACCTCAGTATTTCCCTCGACTACTGGAATATTACTCAGGAAGGAAAGATTGACGAAGTTCCATTTGGTTATGTCTATAACCTTCACTGTAATGATCAAGACAGCACGATCTGTGTTCGCGATACACCACTTGAAGGCCAAGCTTTAGGCTCATTACAATCCCTTCGTAACGGTTATACCAATATAGGCGAACAAGATGTCTCCGGTGTAGACCTAACTATTGTTTACACCGGATTCGAGCTGGCAGGTGGCGAGATTGGCTTGCGTTTGGATTATTCCTACCTAGCAGAGTTTGAGCGTGTTGAACTGGACACAACCGGCGAAGCATTCATAACCCGTGACCAGGCTGGCGAGTACGAGTATCCGCAACATCGCTGGAACGCCACTGCTGATTGGACCTTTGATAACTTTGGGTTCAGCGCCGGACTCAGCTATATTGGTGAATTTGAGGATACCCCGGACATCGATTTCAACGGTACTCTCGACTATGAAAGCCATAGCACTCGTACTGTCGACTCCTTCCTGACCATGAATATGCAGGCCCGTTATACCGGCTTCGAGAATATGGTGTTGAGCCTCGGAGCGGATAATGTCTTCGATGAGGAGCCACCCTTCGCTATTGGTGATGGTAATACTGATCTTTATGGATATGTGGAATCACAACACGATCCCCGTGGTCGCTTTATCTACGGCAAGATGACTTATAGCTTCTAAGTTTTTTGTAAACCATAAAAATTACAAAGGGGAAGTATCAGGCTTCCCCTTTGTATTTCCTAACTAAGAGTAGTTAAGGACGACAATCATTTTTCTACGCCATTCTTCCGCACTCTTATTGCTGCCGACTCCAGAGAAATACGCTGTTTAGTCAATTCTTTTCCTGCTTTTCGAAACTCACGAATGCCCAGTAGAATTCCTATTAACTCAAAAAGCGAGACTGCCACCCCAATGAATAAAAGATAAATTTCTGGCACAACTATCTCCTGCGAGCTAGCAAAGCCGTCACTTTGAAATAGATACCCAGTGTCAGAATAGAGGGAACCCAAAGTGCGGTAAAAATGCCTTGCTCCTTATAACCGCTAAACCACAAACTTGCAGATAATATCAAAGAGATTAATACTGCCAGTAAGATAAAGAAATCTGATACTTTGAGCACACACCATATCCTCTAATCTTCATCAAATTCCCAGAATCCAATTGCCGCCATCAGCAAACCAAAAACTGTAATACCAGCTGGAATCCGCATCCACAATACGCCAAAAATATCTAACATTGAGGGAATAAATGAAAGAAAGCCTAAAATTCCCCACAGAAAGAATACACCGGCAATCGACAATCCAGTCCAACCCACTATCAATCGTACTTTCTTAGATCGAAAATAACCGGCCAAAAGTATTTTCTGCATTAATAATACAAAACAAACGGGCTTTGCCCGTTTGAACATTATTGACAGAATAGTGCAGCCTCAGCTGGTTAGAGGAGTGTGAGTCTCATCCTTTATTGCGCTTGGCGTAATCTTCATTAGCTTGCCAAACTCTAACTAAATTTCCGCCTAGAATTTTTTTAATATCCTGCTTGCTATACCCACGCTTTAGCAGGCCTTCAACCAAATTAGGATATTGAGAGACGTCTTTTAAGCCGACGGGCAAGCTATCTCCGACACCGTCAAAATCCGATCCAATGCCTATATGATCCACTCCCACTAAATCACGAATATGGTCGAAATGATCAAGAACATCTTCCAAATCTGCAAAAATGAACTTCTCAGTTGAAAGCTTATCGGAGTACTCCTCAACTTCCTTACTATCTTTGGGTAAACCCTTTTCTTTAGCAAATTTCTCAACCTGATCAGTTATTTCACGATATGAATTCAGTGATTCACCACTAATAAAAGTAGAGCCAAAATTCACCATGATAATGCCGCCATTGTGAGCCAACGCCTTTATCATTTCATCATTCATATTTCGTTCAAATCCCGGCGTAAAATGCCTTGCCGAAGAGTGTGAAGCGATAACAGGAACAGCGGATAAATCAACAACTTGCCAAAAAGCTGCATCTGATACGTGGGAAATATCGATCATTACTCCCGTCCGATTCATCTCTCGTACCAAGCGCTTTCCGAATGCACTCAAGCCTTCCCAGGGCCTGTTTTTATCATACGAGGAATCAGAGATATGATTGCTCTTTGAGTGGGCTAAGGTAATGTACCTCACCCCTCTATCAGAGAAATACTTTAAATTGGCAAGATCTCCCTCAATAGGAGCTCCGTTCTCTATACCCAAAGGTAAGGAAATTAAGCCGGCATCGACTTGCTTTTGTAGATCATTTATTGACTTAGGTATTGCAAACTTATCCGGGTGCTGTTTGACCATTGCCTCAACTTTATCAATCAAAGTATCTGCATACGATTTGGCAATACCCTCGTCCTCCTTTTCTGCAGGGACATAAATAGACATAAAGGGGGCATTTAGTCCACCTGCTTTAGCTCGAGGGTAATCAAAGTCTCCCTTATCCGTGCTAAGTCCAACATCTTCTTCAGCTTGTTCGAGACGATAGGGAACATCTACATGTCCATCAACAATCAAATACTCTTGAACCAGCTCTTGAGCTAGATCTTTACCTTCACCTGCAAATACAGGGTTGCAAGTTAGTGCACATAATGTCCCAACTAAAAAATAATTTTTCAAATGACAATCTCCCTATTTGTATGAATATATCTAGAAAATTTACCGTAGATGGTGCTCATCTAGAATCACATTTCTTAAATACATTAGTTTGATTTATTAATCTACAAAGATTAAATCGTTGTCTTTATTATAACTGCAGATTGGCTGAATCTTAGGGATAACAATAAAACAATGATCCAAAGCAGATGATATATGGCCTAGCCGGGTAACGGGTAAGGCAACAAGAGCATATGCAAAAGATTTACCCCCCAATGCGTCATTACGCATATCCAAAAATTCTGCCGCAATGTCCAAATCAATGCATAACAGATTGAGGCGACTATCAATAATAGAACTGCGGAGATATCTGTTGACCACCCTCCATGTAGAAGCACAAACACCGTAGCTACAACTGGTACGGATAACCAGCGCCAGCGTCCTAATAGTTCTTCGGTACCCCGCTGTAATATCCACCGGAAGAACCCCTCTTCAGAAATGCAAACAATTACTAAGTTTATCATTACCGCAACGGCGATAGTGCCAGTAAATTTTATCGAAGGCGTATATAGGAGTAGACCCAATGCAACAGGAGTAAATATAGCCAATAAAAGATAGGGTAAGTCCGTAAAACGGAAGGTCTGCTTCATGCGCAACATAAAAGCCAATAAGGCAATAGCAATAACTGCTTTACCGCTGTTTATGCTGGCATAGATAAGATTACCACTTGCATCTGTATAGGGTGGCAATACCTGGATATGTTCACTACCGGGAAGCAAATTTAACCCCGATACCAGCATTAGAACTGCTACAGAAAGAAAAGACAACGCTCTCGGCCAACTGCTAGTAGACTCTATTGTTCGCAGGAAAATCCAGATTAAAGGGGCTATAAGCCCACTCCAGCCAAAAGGAATTATACAAAGTGATAGCAAGATAGGTGCAGCCCAAGGACTCAGCATACCAGATGGTGTCTGATCTCCTCTTCTCCTTAAAGCAGCAACTTCATTTTGCATCGATTGGCCCAGAATTAATATCTAATTTGATAACAATAGCTCATGCGATTCCTTCACTATCCATTAAAGGTCGCTCGTATTGAACGATAGGTCAACTTCATTTTCGCAGGATCTAGAGGTGCCTTAAAAAAGGCGTGATAATGTCCTCTAGGATTAATTAATACAACTTGAGATCCATGATCGATAGTATAACCGCCCTCAGCAAGAGAAACTTTATTAAAAGGTACATTTAGCTGAGTGGCAAATTTCTTCAGCTTAAAAAAATCACCGGTAATACCACGAAATTCAGAATTAAAATAACGGACATATTGGCCCAACTGTTCCGGCTTGTCCCTACTTGGGTCAACCGAGACGAGTACTACGTCTGTAGATGCTCTGGTACTTTCGTCTAAAGTTTTATAAAAATTATTAAGTGTAGATAGAGTTGTTGGACAGATATCTGGACAGTGGGTAAACCCAAAAAATACCAGAGTCCACTTACCTTGAAAGTCTTTAGTATAGAAATCTCTACTGTCATCAGACAATAATTGTATATCTTCTATGATTCTTGGTCTCTGCAGTTTTACAGTGCCATTAATTCTAAGTTCCTCATCAGTAATAATACGAGGCTGTCCGAGCTTATGTATGAATCCTGCAAGCACAGCAAGAATCAATACTAAAAGAACAATAACGGTAATTCTAATTCCACGTTTCTGTTTATCGATGGCAGAATATTGATTTTCCACTTTTCCCTCACACTTCAATTAAATAATGATCTAATAGCATGATAAAAAATAGTGCCATTAAATAAATTATCGAATATTTGAAAGTCTCCATACCAGCATTGGGGTTTTTTCCAATGAGCATTACAAAGCTCCAATAAACAAAACCAAACCCAAGTACGACAGCACCCAGTAAATATAACCACCCAAACATCGCGGTAGCAAAGGGCAATAGGCTAACGGCCAGTAAAATAAAGGTATACAAAACTATATTTAGGTTTGTATAGGGTATTCCATGCGTAACCGGCAACATAGGAATATCAGCTTTTGCATACTCTTCTTTTCTATGTACGGCAAGGGCCCAAAAATGTGGAGGAGTCCAAGCAAAAATAATCAATACTAACAACAATGCATGCCCATGCACTTCCCCAGTAACCGCAGTCCATCCCAGTAAGGGCGGAGCGGCTCCTGCAAGCCCACCTATAACAATGTTTTGTGGTGTGGCGCGTTTCAGAAACATGGTGTAAATCACCGCATATCCGAGAAGAGATATTAAGGTTAGCCAAGCGGTAAGGGCATTTACAAAAACCAATAGGATAAACATTCCTGTCACGCCCAAGCTAAGAGCAAAAGCAATAGCTTTAGTTGGCTCAACCCGTCCTTTCGCAATCGGGCGATTGCTAGTACGAGTCATTTTTGTATCAATATGACGATCAACTAAATGATTTACTGCCGCAGCACTACCCGCACAAAATGCAATTCCCAAATTACCAAATACTAAAATATCTAGCGGCACCATTCCTGGAACAGCTAAAAACATTCCAATAACAGAAGTTAACAGCATAAGCATAACTACTCGAGGCTTAGTAAGCTCATAGTAGTCCCGCCATTGAATTTGATGTATTCTCGTGGAATTTATGGCCATATTCGCACCTATTTTTATATTTATATACGCTTAGTATCTAATTAAGATTGGACACGGTAGTTAAACCTTCTCCCCGCTCTATTACTTCCACATCGACTACCTCTTGTTTATTTATAATGACGGCATTCATTGTGTATATTCGGTAACAAAAAGTTAGCAAACTAAGAAGTAGAAGAGCTGCACCAGCATTGTGTGCCACAGCAATCCCTAATGGTAGAGACATAACAACATTTGCTATTCCCAAGCTGACTTGAAGAAGTAGTACCCCGGTAAGCCATAATGACCAACCTCTCAATCCATATCTCCAAGCTAAAACTGAAAGAATAAGTACAATTGCTGTTGTAATCAGTGCTCCAATACGATGGGCAAGATGTATGGCCGTACGTGCATCATTCTCTAATGCACCACCTAAATAATTTGGGCCAATTTGTTGAAAAATATTAAAGCCTTCTACAAAGTTTGCCTGTGGCCACCATTGGTTATGACAAGTTGGAAAATCTGGACAGGCTAAAGCTGCGTAATTAGAGCTGGTCCAACCGCCGAGTCCAATCTGTAGAATTACTATTGCAACTGCAGTCAGAGCAAGTAGCCGTAATCGCCTTATTCCCGGTAAATACCTCCCATGTAATTGTCTATGTTTATCAGCCAACCTTTCACAGAGAATCCACAACATAGATAATATTGCCATTCCACCTAATAGATGAGCAGTAACTACCTGCGGCCAAAGCTTCAAGGTTACCGTCCACATCCCAAAAGCAGCTTGCAGTATAATAATAATTAAAAGAATATGTGTTTGCTTAAAGGTTGGAGCTTGCCGATCTCTCCAAGCAAGATAAGTGAGCAATCCAACGAATAAAAGTAAAGTTCCCGCAAAGTATCGATGGACCATTTCCGGCCAAGTTTTACTGACATCTACCGGAGAGTCCGGAAAAATCATATTGGCCGTTTTAATTTCTTTTATATCGTTCGGCCAGGTGAGATGACCATAACAACCGGGCCAGTCTGGACATCCCAAACCAGCATCCACCAGTCTAGTAAATGCACCTAGAACAACAACTACGACAGCGAGAATACAGGCCGCCCAGGTAATGATATGTCGCCAATTCTTAGGGGTTTCTTGTTTAGACACTACTGAAAATCTCCGAATACTAATCTTATTGCTCGTAGGAGTACTTCAATAATCTTTTTATATCTTTAAGTAATTGGTTTCCGCTATGCTGCCGATCATAGGCCATCATTGCATAACCCTCCTGATCAACCAGCAACGCCTTGGTTGAAGTCACACCGTCATGATCAGTTTTCTGTACCAACTGCTTAAAGTTTTCATCATCCAAATTCACTATTTTTAGTTTCGGATGCTCAATTTGTATTTGTTCTTGTCGTTTTTCATCCAAACTATCACCAACCACCAGTAGCCTCTCAACCCTATGAGCTTTTTCCCCCAGCCGAATATGAACCTGCCTACTTATATACAAGAGATCTTCACAATCTTTACCACAATCACTGTCACTTAATATTAGATAGCGCCATTTTGATTCTCCCTCTTGTGCCAGGGATTGCTGTTGTCCTTGAAAGGTGATTTTTATTTCAGTGATATCAAATGGGGGCTGCAATAATTCACCTTGATTAATCGTCTCTTTAGGCATGCCTAAGCCCGTATAGTAAACGACATAGGCAGCTGTAATTGGGAGTACGACGGATGCTAGCACTGAGAGTCCTTGAATGATTTTATTTGCTGGCTTCCTTTTGCTCAGATTTCTTTCAGGTGAAACTGGCTGACTATTTGGTTTCATTTTAAAACTCCTTTTTCAAACTTCTACTCAATCTACGACGTAATCTAAAAATAATATTTGTGGCTGAATAAGCCCATAAAAGCCAGACAGCTATTGCCATCGTGAACCACTGGAAAGCATACGCTTGATGTTTTTCAGGGCCACTATTGAAAAAATTCCAATCAGTAATTAAAGCTGCACCTGAATCCGCAAACAAACGGATCGACCATCTATTGTTAACTAAGCCTATAGTCTCAATGAAATTTGAATTTATTTGTTGAATTCTATTATTAAAAACCGGGTCTAGACTAACACTCGAGGAGGATTCAGTATCGATGGGGTATAAGTAGCCCTGAAGTGATTTCACATCAAGTGAAGCTGTTATTTCAGGTAAGCTATCTCGGTCGCCAGTAGAGGGAATCCAACCTCTATTGACAAGCCAATCAGTACTTTCTGTTGAAAATACTTGTAGTACTTCATAGCCAACACGACCGTTTCTTGTTCTGTTATCCAGAAAATATATTTCCTTCTGAAAAACTCCCGCTAAAGTTACAGACGCATACTCTTGATAAGAACTTAGATTTGAGATTTCCTGCGGTTGCAGAGAGAGCCTACTCTCCACCTTTTGCATAAGTTCGACTTTCTGCTTTGCTCTATCAAGCTGCCACAATCCTAAAAAGATAAAAAGGATGAATGCACCCAGAGAAAATATCGTGATGGGCCAATTGCGAATCAGTGGTAAACTGATATCTTTCGCAGAAGCTGATGGAATATCTACTATCATGCGCAACTACATAAATAATGGAAAATAATAAAATGTGGCTAAAGATTGTTATTGTTGTCCTATTCCTTTCCGTACTTGCCAGTCTTTCAAGTGCACTTTTTTTTCTACTTAGAGATATGGGAACACCTCAATCCAAGCGCACACTCTACGCATTAGGTATTAGAATACTCCTAGCGTCACTCTTACTTCTTGCCATTTGGTACGGCTTTGAAAGTGGCATTTTGGCAAAAACGGCACCTTGGGCTGATAAATATTAAGAAAACAAAGGCTTTCTATTAATACGATAGAAAGCCTTGCCCACATTAAGCACCTAGAACATATACAAATATAAACAGCCCGACCCAAACTACATCGACAAAATGCCAATACCAACTTGCTGCTTCAAAGCCAAAGTGATCATCAGGTCTAAAATGATTGGCTATCACAGACCTTAACAACATGATCAACAACATAATTGTACCGAGTGTGACATGGGCACCATGAAATCCGGTCAGCATAAAGAATGTTGTACCATAGATTCCTGACTCAAGTGTTAACCCCAAGTGTTGATAGGCTTCGTAGTATTCTTTACCTTGTAGGAAAATAAACGCCCCACCCAATGCCACAGTGATTGCCAGTAATATATTGAAATTTTTCCTTTGATTCTTTTTCAGGAAAACATGTGCGAAGTGTACAGTTACACTGGAGGTGAGAAGTATGATGGTGTTCCATAGTGGCAAGTGCCATGGGTCTATCACATCTTTAGGCCCCATAAATTTTGCCGTTTCTCCGTTTGCTGCGGCGTCAGGAGTCACATATAGGGGCCAGCTACTTTCGAATCCCTCCCAAAGCATATTGGAAATTCCACGATCACCTTCACCACCTAACCAGGGAACTGTAAAATTGCGTATGTAATAAAGTGCTCCAAAGAATGCAGCAAAAAACATCACCTCAGAAAATATAAACCAGCCCATCCCCCAAACATATGATCTCTTTAACTGTTCACTGTTGAGCCCTGCCATATTCTCCTTGATTACGGCAGCAAACCAAAACCACAAAACTGCGGCCATCGCTAACGCACCGGTGAAGAAAATATAAGAGCTTCCTCCATTAATCCAATTTGCTGCGCCGAACGCTATTAGGAATAGACCTATCGTCGCAAAAATTGGCAGCCTGGATTGTTCGGGCACGTAATAACTGCTTTCACTAGCCATAATTTTTATCCCTCTCGCTCGGGGTCGATATCATTCTTATCGGTTTTATTGGCAAACCTTTCCGTTACATCAAACAACGTATAGGAAAGCGTTACAGTATTAACACTTGCGGGAAGATCTGGATCCACAATAAAACGTAGTGGTAATTCTGCAGTCTCTCCCGCTTTTAATTCTTGCTGGTTGAAGCAAAAACACTCTGTTTTATGAAAGTACTCAGCAGCTTTGAAAGGAACCATACTGGGAATTGCCTGACCAACCATATCCCTAGATGTCTTATTTTCTGCAATAAAAACAGTATCTTTAATTTCTCCAGGGTGTACTTTCAAAGACATCACACTCGGGCGAAATTCCCATGGCATATTTTCATTATTGTTTGCCACAAATTGCACTGTGACCAGCCTATTTTTATCAACCGCAGCTGGCACAGCTTCATAACGACCACCGGTTTTACCATTGAGTCCTGTGATTTCACAGAAGACATCGTAAATAGGCGGCATAATGAAAATTGCAAATACCAGCATGCTGGTCGCCACGGCCAGCAGCTTGATAGTTACCTTTGCATTTGCTCCAACTTTCATAGGTTAGCGTACAACCGGTGGCGTACTAAACGTGTGATATGGGGCCGGGGAAGCAACCGTCCATTCCAGTCCCTCAGGATCATCCCAAACCTGATCGGATGCTTTTTTCCCGCCCATTACAGTTCGTACCACATTAAACAAAAATACTATTTGTGCAGCGCCAAACAGGAAGGCACCGATACTGGATATTTGATTGAAATCTGCAAATTGCAGTGCGTAATCAGGTATCCGACGTGGCATGCCGGCCAGGCCAACAAAGTGCATTGGGAAGAAAGTTACATTGAGACCAATAAATGCCAGCCAGAAATGTACCTTGCCCATAACTTCGCTATACATATGGCCAGTCCATTTGGGCAACCAATAGTAAACACCAGCAGTAATTGAGAAGATTGCTCCAGGAACCAGTACATAGTGGAAATGGGCAACCACAAAGTACGTATCGTGATATTGGAAGTCTGCAGGTGCAATCGCTAGCATCAGGCCGGAGAATCCACCGATCGCGAAAAGAATGATGAATGCTATTGCAAAAAGCATCGGGGTTTCAAACGTCATGGATCCCCGGAACATGGTAGAAACCCAGTTAAAGATTTTCACTCCTGTAGGTACAGCGATCAACATTGTGGCGTACATAAAGAACAGCTCACCAGCAATCGGCATTCCCACAGTAAACATATGGTGCGCCCATACGATAAAGCTCAGGAATGCAATTGCTGCGGTGGCATATACCATGGAGCTGTATCCAAAAAGAGGCTTACGAGCGAAGGTGGGGATAATTGCAGAGATAATGCCAAAGGCCGGCAAAATCATGATGTAAACTTCCGGGTGTCCGAAGAACCAGAACACATGCTGGAATAAAACCGGATCACCGCCACCGGCTGCACTGAAGAAACTTGTGCCAAAATGAATGTCCATCAACATCATGGTCACTACTCCGGCTAACACTGGCATTACAGCAATCAAAAGGTAAGCAGTGATCAGCCAGGTCCATACAAACAACGGCATTTTCATCAAGGTCATACCAGGAGCACGCATATTCAAAATGGTAGCGATAATGTTGATCGCACCCATGATGGACGAGGCACCCATAATATGAATTGCAAAAATGAAGAAGGTTACGCTGGGTGGCGCATATTCCGTTGAAAGTGGCGCATAAAATGTCCAACCGAAATTAGGCGCTCCCCCTTCCATAAATAAGGTCGATGCCAACATTGCGAAAGCAAAGGGCAAAATCCAAAAACTCCAGTTATTCATTCTTGGCAGTGCCATATCTGGCGCACCAATCATCATTGGTATCATCCAGTTAGCCAAGCCCACAAAAGCCGGCATAACTGCACCAAATACCATGATCAGACCATGCATAGTGGTCATTTGATTGAAAAATTCCGGCTGTACAATTTGCAAACCGGGCTCGAATAATTCAGCGCGTATAACCAATGCCATACATCCGCCGAGTAGGAACATCGCAAAACTAAACCACAAATACATAGAGCCTATATCTTTGTGGTTGGTCGTATAGAGCCAACGCTTTATACCGGGCTGAGGACCATGTGCCATTCTTAAATTCCTCCGGGCGCTTACTGCTTATTCTTAAAGTTGAGGATATCTACGGGTTGGACGGTATCACCCATCTCATTGCCGAAAGCGTTTCGCTGGTAAGTAATTACCGCAGCCAGATCCACTTCTGATAGCTGCTCACCAAAAGCCTGCATTGCGGGGTTTACCGTAGAACCATCAATAACGATATCTAAGTGGCCATTGAGGGGACCGGTAGCAATTTTTGATCCAGCAATTGCCGGGAATACTCCGGGTACTCCCTGCCCGTTCGGCTGGTGGCAGGCGGCACATGTGCGTGTATAGACTTTTTCACCCTGAGCAAAAAGCTCTTCGAAGGTAAATGTCTTCGCTGTAAGTTCACGCATTTTCATGGCTTCTGCTGCACGAGAACTCAACCAGGCATCGTATTCCGCCTGTGGCACAGCTTTCACAACAATAGGCATAAATCCATGGTCTTTTCCGCACAATTCAGCACACTGTCCGCGATATATTCCCGGCTCCTCAATACGCGTCCAGGCATCATTGATAAAACCGGGGATAGCATCTTTTTTAACGGCTAGATCTGGGACCCACCACGCATGTATCACATCATTGGCAGTAATCAGGAAGCGGATTTTTTTCTTGATAGGAACAACCAGGGGCTCATCGACTTCTAGGAGGTAGTTAGCACCCTTAGGCTGGAGGTTATCAATTTGAGCTTTGGGAGTGGACAAGCTGGAAAAGAATGAAACATCAGTGCCCCGATATTCATATTTCCACTTCCATTGATAACCGGTGATTACGATATTGAGATCTTCTTCCTCAGTATCGTAAATATCATAGAGCGTTTTGGTGGCCGGAATCGCCATCAGAATCAGGATGACGGTGGGAATAATAGTCCACACCAACTCCACAACCGTGCTCTCATGAAATTGGGCCGCTTGGTATCCCTTACTTTTGCGGTGCCGCCACATGCTGTAGAACATGATGCTGAACACCAATGCCCCTATAGCCACACAAATCCAAAAGATCAGCATGTGTAGCTCGTAGGTGGTCTGGGCGACTTCTGTCACCCCCTGGGGCATATTAACCCCCCAGCGCTCAACGTCCTGCTCATTCGCTAACACCGCTTGTGCAGACAGCGAAGTAGCCAGCAAGGCGAACAGCCGATCAAAGCCTTTCAACATCGCCTACAGATCTCCGTGGTTGCGGGTCTCCCAGGGAAACCCGTAATTTTTATTTTGGCCACTGGCCTTCACGGATAAGCGAATTTTACCTGTATCAACTGCCTAACAGGATTAATTCCACACAAAATTTGTGGACATACTGTAGTAACACAAGACTACATACACTGGGCGAGGAGACCACCTCGCGTTACTGCCGTCAGTGCAACTTGTTATTCTTAGTAAAAGATTTTTTACTCCAGATGCCGTCGTCCGGAAAGGTACAACCAACAACCAGTTTCTTTATTTGTCGCAACTACTGCAGGTACAAAAGGAACACATCGACACGAAAAAGTCAATCGGGATCATTTTTGAATAACATTGCTGCTTTATGAAAAAATTCGGTGATTAACAAATAAATTTAACCTCTTTGATAGGATACTTTTCCACAAGTAGAAAAAATATCGCTCCAAATAGAGACATGGCAATTTATTTGGTGAAAGATGACAACTAATCAAGCATTAATAATACTGCCAAGAGAAGTATAAACCCTCTGGTTCAAGTGTCCCTGATTGCTTTTACACAGATTGACAACGATTTTTAATCCCTAATACTAAATTCTGACTGCTTCACACAACCAAGGCAGATTAGTTTCAATAAGCTTGAGGATTATCAGGCAGATCAATACAGAATCCTGTACTATCTACACTCAATCGAAATGATTTTTCCGCCAAACATTTCGTTTCGATTTTGTAAGCGTTACGAAATGAATTGCAAATAGCAGTATTGGGAGTCCGATTTAGGAAAAGGGTCTTATCAGCTCTGTACTGTTACCATTGGTAGAATCCGCCTGCACAGCTTTTCTTTTTCCGATTTCGGCTAGAAACCAATCTATCCGTTAGTTGTTATGACTTATGCCTTCTTCTACAAAACTTGAATCCCAACCCATGTCTCGCGTCTGGAATCTGGCTTGGCCAATGATACTGAGTAATATTTCAGTGCCCTTACTCGGGATAGTAGATACCGCAATTCTTGGTCACCTCCCATCTGCAGAGTACCTATCCGGTGTAGCTATCGGGGCTAGCGTAATGTCGATGCTTTTATGGGCATTTGGGTTTCTGCGCATGGGTACTACCGGACTGGTGGCTCGGAGTACAGATCTTGGGATTCAATGGTTAGTACGTGCACTAGTATTAGCCATGGGGCTGGGAATCACTCTGTTTATTGTTGCCTCTCCTTTAATCTACTATATCGTTGAGTGGATGAATGCCAGTCAGGAAGCACAACCCCACGCACTGGCCTACCTACAAATACGTCTGTTATCTGCCCCCCTGGCTCTGGCAAACTTTGCCATTCTGGGTTTTTTTATTGGTCGACAAGATAGCCGTGCGCCTCTATATATACTTTTCGCTGCCAATCTACTGAACATAGCCCTCGATTTCCTATTTATTCTTGGCCTGGGCCTAGGGGCAAAAGGTGCAGCAGCGGCAACGGTACTCGCTGATATTTTTGCATTTCTACTGGGTCTATATCTTCTTACCAGGGTTCATGTTGATATCTGGGCCTATATACGCAAAGAAATTGGGCAGAAGAAACTTCTCCCCTGGATCGATTCATCCCCATGGATTAATCTTTTAAAGATAAATACAGACTTATTTATAAGAACCTGTTTGCTCTTGCTAACACTCACTTTTTTTACTGCACAAGGGGCAGCCCAAGGTGATAATGTACTTGCTGCAAATGCTATTCTTATGCAGTTATTAATGATGACTTCCTATGCCCTGGATGGTTTTGCTCATGCTACCGAGGCCTTGGTTGGGGAATCCATGGCAAAGAGATCAACGGCTCTATTCAGAAATACCGTTCGCAGTGCAGGTTTATGGGCCCTGGGAAGCGCTGTCCTGATTACGCTGGTACTAGTTTCAGGGAAACCCTTGATTCTATCCTTATTTACAGATATCAAACCAGTAATCCACCAAGCAGAACAGGTATATTGGTGGCTCTGTGCACTACCTTTATTAGCGGTTTGGAGCTATCAGCTCGATGGTGTTTTTATCGGTGCTGGGAAAAGTCGCGATATGCGTAATACTATGTTTATTGCCTCAGTACTGGTTTTCTTTCCCGCCTGGTGGTTTACAAGGGATTGGGGGAATACGGGCATATGGTTCAGCTTGTTTTTATGGATTGGAGCACGATCTTTAGGGCTCATAGTATATTTTCAATACTACACTGCAACCAACTCCTGGCTACGTAAATTACAGTAAAGCGCAGCAGGGTATTTAGAGTTATTTTTTAATGTAAAAAAATATGACATATTTTGCGATTGGGAAATTAACTACCTAAGTCAAGGCTACTGCCTATAAAAATAGTAAATCTCTTACGATGCTATAAACACATTTAAAAATATAATCTCAGGATGGTAAATACTGAGCGGGCTCAGCAACAAATAATAAAGCCCGCTCACATTTTTAATAGCTTGAAGACTGCACCTGTTTTTGCACTAGAATTTGCTTAAAATTTCCATAAAACGCTCGCTCTCCCTGGATGACAGCGTTATATAAGTCTTCAACCTTCTGCTTTAATTCTTGGCTATAAAAATATAGGCTGCCGTTTCGGACACTATAGGACTTTGGATTCTCGGCCATAGTTCTATAAAAAAGGGACACTCTTTCCAGATAGGTATCTGCCTGCTTTTTGGAAAAGTTACCTTGTTGGTAATTATCTAAAACCTGAGAACTGATTCTTTGAAGAGTTAATTCGCGCTCTTCATCTGAAAAACGAAAGGCTTTTAATTGCGTGTTGATATCACGCTTTAGGTCTTTCATATAGCGAGCAGCAGCTTCTGCTGATTCATACAGTGCGTGAATGGTCTTTTCCCGCTTCCGCAGAGCACCGCGATCTTTCAAAGTATATATATTGGAGATCTCCTTTTCGGAGAAATCGCCCAGAGGGCGAAAAATAGTGACATGTTGCAAATTACTATTCCTTGTGAGCTTGTCACAAATCTTTATTGCATGTCTCCACTTTTCAAAAGACTCCCCTTTAAGGATTTGACCGGGTAGGGCTTTTACCGCAGCTCCCAGTCTATTTTCCTCTTCAATGTAATAATCTGGATGGGTCTTCCAGTCATTAGCTTGTAAACGGAATAACGTAAGTATCCCCTGATTCACACAGCTCGTTAGTAAATAGGCAACTTGCTCTCTCTGCTGCTCTGTATTTTTTCGATGGCGATCAAGACCATAGAGACCTATGATCGCAACCGCAATAAAAACCACCAGTATAAAAAATATTTTTTTCACTTTTTACGGCTACTTGTGGGTTGGATAAGCTTCACCGGTTCCTCGTGAATATCTTTCTCTGCATCTTGGTTAACACGAGTAGACAGTTCTGTTGGCGCTGACTGCAATCGAATTTCATCCTTAAACCCACAGGCAACACATTCCCTATAATTTTTCCCATCCTTGTGATAGTTAATAATTTTATCCATTTCGCTACAGCGGGGGCACACAGCCCCTGCAATAAAGCGTTTTTTAACGATCTTACCAGACTCAGCCGAATCTTCTTTCTTCATCATGACTACTACTCAATATTTCATGACTGACTTATCCGTTACACAGGACTGACATTCAGCTCTTGCTGCTCGATACCAGAGTGACGCAATAGGGCATCAATTTGCGGCTCTCGTCCACGGAATTGAACAAACAGCTCCAACGCATCACGGCTACCACCCTGTTCCAAAATACTGTGCAGAAATTTATTTCCCGTCTCTCTATTAAAGATACCATCTTCCTCAAATAGAGAAAAAGCATCTGCCGAAAGCACTTCTGCCCATTTATAGCTGTAATATCCTGCGGCATAACCACCAGCAAAAATATGGCTAAAAGCATTTTGGAAGCGGTTTTCTGCGGCGATAGGCACAACAGCAACCTCTGCTCGTACCTGATCCAGTAAAACCTGAACTTTATCGGCGGTCAATGCCTCTTCGCTGGCATGGAGGCGAAAATCAAAAAGTGCAAACTCCAACTGGCGTACTGTAAACATGGCAGACTGGAAATTTTTCGCTGCCAGCATTTTATTCAGTAAAGCTTCGGGAAGAGCCTCTCCAGTTTCGAAGTGTGCAGAAATTATGGAAATAGCCTGGGGTTGCCAACACCAATTTTCCAGAAATTGGCTGGGCATTTCCACCGCATCCCAAGCAACACCATTAATACCAGAAACTGCTGCCACATCAATCTGTGTCAGCATATGGTGGAGGCCATGGCCGAATTCATGGAATAAAGTGGTTACTTCCGTGTGGGTTAAAAGTGAGGGGATATCACCTGCAGCCGGACTGAAATTACATACTAGATAAGCTATAGGCAACTGGAGTCCGTTGAGCGTGTGGCGACGACTACTTACTGTATCCATCCAGGCCCCGCCACGTTTTTTCTCACGCGCGAACGCATCCAAATAGAAACCAGCTATCTTTTCGCCATCTCTCAGCAGCCAAAAGAACTGCACGTCGGCATGCCAAGTAGCAACGCTGGTATCTTCTTCAACTGTGATTCCGAATAATTTGTCCACCACAGTAAAGAGGCCGTCAACGACTTTGGCGTAAGGGAAATAGGGCCTCAATTCCTCTTGGCTGATGGCGTATCGCTGCTGTTTGAGCTTTTCTGCGGCCCAGGCCACATCCCATGGTTGCAACTCTTCAATACTGAGTTGGTCTGCAGCAAACGCTTTCAGCTCAGCCATTTCTCGTTGGGCAGCTGGCCTGGCTCGTTCTGCCAGATCCTGTAGAAATTCCAAAACCCGCTCTGTATTTGGAGCCATTTTGCTGGCCAATGACAACTCCGCATAGCTGTTCATTCCCAGTAAACTGGCCTGTTCAGCGCGCAATGCGAGAATTGCCTCCATCACTTCGGAGTTATCGTATTCACCTGCCTGGGGACCAACTTCGGATGCTCGACAAACAAAAGCCAAATGGACATCCCGACGCAGAGATCTATTTTCAGCGTGGGTCATAACAGCGAGAAAGCTGGGCCCCTCTAAGGTAATCAACCACCCATCGAGGCCTTTTGCCTCAGCTGCATTCCGTGCAGCGGCAAGAGCAGTTTGAGGAAGCCCCTGAAGCTGAGCTTCATCATTCGTATGCCAGGTCCAGGCATTAGTTGCATCGAGGACATTGTTGGCAAATTGGCTGGATAACTCCGCCAAACGCTGACTGTTAGCGGCAAACTTTTCACGGGCCTCTCCTTCAAGGCCTACACCACCAAGTTCAAAGTCTCTGACTCCCAGCTCCAAAGACTTCTTGCGTGCCTGTGGCCAGTTTGCAAATTCGGGCGACTGCATTAATTGGAGGTACAGGTCGTAAAGTTCGCGATTTTGCCCCTGCTTTGTCCAGTAAGCCGTCACTTTGGCTAAAGCGGCCTCATAGGGCGCCCGCCAGGGGCCACTTAGAACGCTATTCAGGTGACTGACTGGGGAGAAGGCTCGATTTAGCTGGTCTTCCGCCTGTTCCAGAGGCACCAGCGTATTATCCCAGCTGGGGGTCTCCAATCCCTGTTGAAGGGTTTGCTCACACGTTTTAATCAGTTCGGCGATGGCGGGTTCCACCTGCTCGGGCTCGAGATTATCAAAAGGCGGCAGCAGCGGGATATTCAACAGTGGATTGGACATATAAGACTCTGTGCTCGAATTAGGATAAAGCTATGATAGAGGATTCATTGTACAGGAGCTTATTTATGTCCCCACTGCGCAGCCACGATGATTCCCACGGCGAGAAGTTTCCAGAACTTGGCGACAGCGTATATATCGATCCGCAATCCGCAGTCATTGGTGACGTTACCTTGGGGGATGATTGCTCCGTATGGCCCATGGCCGTTGTGCGCGGTGATATGCATAAGATCCGCATCGGCGCGCGAACCAGTGTACAGGATGGGGCTGTTCTCCATATCACCCATGCGGGACCATTCAACGCCGACGGTTGGCCGCTGACTATTGGCGAAGATGTCACTATCGGTCATAAAGCCTGCCTGCACGGTTGTACCATCGGCAACCGGATCTTAATTGGTATCGGATCTATTGTTCTCGACGGAGCCATTATTGAGGACGATGTCGTACTGGCAGCCGGAGCACTGGTTCCGCCCGGTAAAACCCTGGAGAGTGGTTATCTCTACGTAGGCGCCCCCTGCAAAAAGGCGCGCCCCCTGTCTGACAAGGAAAAGGCTTTCTTTAAGTATTCCGCTGAAAACTACGTGAAACTGAAAGATCAGTATCTCCTTAAGCAGCAACCATAGTGACAGCCGGCTCCCCGCTATGCTTAACCTAAATATGGACCAGCTGCATATTTTTGTGCGCTCCTGTGAAGTCGGATCTTTTTCGGCGGTTGCTCGCGAAGTGGGCCGGGCTCAGTCTTCTGTAAGCAGCTTGATTCAAAATCTTGAGCTCGACCTGGGGCTGATTCTATTTAACCGCGAAGGGAAATATCCACAACCCACCGCCGCCGCTTTGGCATTACTGCCATTAGCACGTCAATCGTTGGGGCAGTTGCAGCGCTTCCAACAGGCGGCAAATTCCTTCCAGCGGGGAGAAGAGCCCCAGCTCAATATATTATTTGAAGAGCTGGTAATGCCGGATCGACTCAACGATATGCTGGTAACTTTCAGCGAGCGCTTCCCGCATACTGAGCTTCAGCTCGGCAGTGTTACTGGGGAGGAAGCGGTCCAGCAGGTGACACAGGGTGAAGCCGATTTTGCCTTTGTCACCTCAAGGGATTCCTATCCCAGCTCGCTGGATACCAGTAACCTGGGACAACAGCGGGTACTTAGCCTGGCCTGTCCGGAACATCCCCTGGCCCAGAAAAAACAATCCTCATTGAATGAAGCGGCCCAGCACCGACAGATCACCACAGCACCAGAATCCCAAAGGTACCGTTGGCAGCTCTCTGCACAGACCTGGCGAAGTGATTCTCTGCTACAGGCCCTAGATCTGGCATGTAAGGGGGTTGGGTGGGTCAATGCGCCCTACGAACTGGCCCGCCCCTTTTTAAAAAGCGGCAGGTTGGTTGAGCTCAACTTAACCGGTTCTCTCAATACCTGGAGCCTCGGTGTGGATCTGCTCTGGTCCAAGCAGACGCCACAAGGCTTAGCTGCGCAATGGTTTGCCCGAGAGGCCCGGCGACTCTACGGTAACTTTTACAGCCCACCTATCGAAATATCCGATAGAAACTAATTTTTACCTATCAGGTTTTTACATAAGACTTGGCGTTGTAGGCCGATGGTCTGTGACTCAATCCGACTTGATTAGGAGCCAAACTATGTCCAAACAGCAATATCTCCAGGAAATGGAGGCCTTCTCCCAAAAATACCGCTATGACATGGACTACTTGCGCGAGTTTCTTCAGGGCTCTCCTGAAGGCTTTGAAAAATTTAGAAATTTTCAGCCCCTATCCATGCACAGGGAGTTTTTACCTATTGATGTTTTTTGGGTGAGTAAGATAGCGGCAATGCAAGTAGCTGATTGCGGCATGTGCCTGCAACTGAATGTGCGTATGGCCTTAGAGGCTGGTGTTGAACCCCACTTGGTGAAAGCTTGTATCCAAGGCGGCAGCGGCCTGCCTGAGAACTTGCAGGACATTTTTGATTTTGCAACAGCCGTGGCCAGCTACAAAACGATCGATCCTGTTCTCAATGAACGGATAGGTGCACAACTGGATAACCGACAGAGAATCGAGCTGGGGGTCAGCGTCGCTACCGCGTCAGTCTTCCCCACAATCAAGCGGGCTATGGGATATACCCAAAGCTGCAGCCTGGTTGAGATCGAATTTAAACAGTGATGTGGTAGGCCTTGGCAACCAAGGCCTCCTCACTATTTACCCTGTAGCCGCAGCAGTGCCGATGCACCTATGCCGCCAATGGCACAAGCTAGAACTATAACCAGGGGCGTCATTTGTCCCAGTACCAGAGCACCGTAGTCATAACCTCTCTGCGGCAGAAGATACAACAGCATCAACCCTGCCGGCACCAGGGATAAGAGGAAGCCCCGTATTAACCAGGCGTTGCGCAAAGGCAACAAAAACAGCAACCCGAAAACTCCACCCCAAACTACGCGCTGGTACAGGTAGGCATTGCTCAGGGATGGCGCCAAATCTACCCCTAGAAACTGGGTGAAACCATACCGCCCCATCGCCCATAGCCCCACGGCATAGCAAAGCCCACCGAAACACCCCACAGCAAAACAAATCGACAGGTTTCGCACAATATCACGCACAACGCTTTCTCTCTTTTAATTATCGGTTGTCTGGTTGAGGTCCCGGCGCAGCTTAGCCATGACTGGCGCTGTTTCTGGACGAATATTCCGCCACAGCAAAAATGATTCAGCGGCCTGCTCTACCAACATCCCAAGGCCATCAGCACTCTCTGCGCCCTGTCCACGCGCCCATTGTAAAAAAGGCGTTGGCTCGGCGGCGTACATCATGTCGTAAGCTTTACCATGACTGGCGACACAGCCTTCAGGAAGCGGCGGCAGCACACCGCCAAGGCTTGCGGAACTCGCATTGATAATCAGGTCGTAGCAGCCTCTCAATTCCTCCAGGCCGCCACCACTTAATTCGCCCAACTGGGAAAATTCTGCCGCAAGCTGTACCGCTTTTTCTGCGGTGCGGTTGGCAATATGTAAATGTGCAGGTTTTTCCGCAAGGATTGGCAGCAATGCTCCCCGGGCGGCTCCGCCGGATCCCAGCAAGAGAACTTTCCGATCCTTGATTTTCCAGCCCAAGTTGGTACAAATATCAAATACCAGGCCGGTCCCGTCGGTGTTGTCGCCGAGAATCTTTCCACCTTCGGCCAGTGCCAAGGTATTCACCGCTCCCACTGACGCAGCCCGCTCGGTCAAGTTATCCGCCATCTCAAATGCTTGCAGCTTGAAGGGCACCGTTACATTGAGGCCACAACCACCCTCAGCAAAAAAAGTTCGCGCGTAATCAACAAAGCCATCCAGAGGGGCAAGCAGTTTCCTGTAATCGATATCCTCGCCTGTTTGCGCGACAAAGGCTCGGTGTATTTCCGGTGAGAGGGAGTGCTCTATAGGGTTACCCACCACCGCATAGCGGTCACTCATGATTCCGCCCTTTTGCGCTCTCTCGCTGCCTCACGAATCTTGGCACTTTCATCGACAATTATTAAACCGTCAATTTTGAGGCCGTCGGCAGCTTCGGTGACTAAATAGCGGGTTTGTGAGCTGTACAGCTCTACCGCCTTTTCTTCCCCCTGTGGGTGTAACAAAGTCCAGCGCAAGCTCGCAAGGGTGCTGTAATTATTCAGCTCTATCACCTCGGTAACAGTGCCGAGAATCTGACAGACACCAAGGCGTCGATAAGCATTGAGGAGCTTAACCACCTGCTGGATAAACTCATCCCGTTCTACAGTTAGCTTTACGCCATCTTCCCGGTAGTAGTGCAGTGGGAAACGATAAAAGTCAGCAATCTGCTCAACATCTCCCGTTTCAAAATGCCGCCTGTAATCGAGAAACAGGGAGTTGATTCCTTCCAATCGCGATGGGTGCACAACAAACCTCCATTGTGACAAATTGCTTGGCTATACCCAGTCTCTGTGTGGCAGAAAATCAGTGTATAGCTTCTCTTCCTCAGATCCCGGCTCTGGTTGCCAGTCATACTTCCAGCTCACCAGTGACGGCAAGGACATCAGAATGGATTCTGTACGCCCACCACTTTGCAATCCGAACAGAGTGCCACGATCAAAGACCAGGTTGAATTCCACATAGCGCCCACGGCGGTAGAGTTGGAATTCACGCTCGCGCTCACCGTAAGCAGCCTCTTTGCGCTTCTGCACAATGGGTAGATAAGCCTCCAAATAACTATCGCCAACTGCGCGCATAAGCGCAAAAGCATTGTCGTAGCCACCTTCGTTAAAATCATCGAAAAAGAGTCCGCCGACTCCCCGAGCTTCATCCCGATGCTTCAAGTAGAAATATTTGTCACACCACTGCTTAAAGCGAGGGTATACCTCGCTGCCAAAAGGCTCACAGGCCTGCTTGGCCGTTTGGTGCCAATGTACGACATCCTCGTGATAGCCGTAATACGGGGTCAAATCATAGCCGCCACCAAACCACCAGATGGGCTCAGCTCCTGGCTTTTTCGCCACAAATAGACGCACGTTTGCATGGCTAGTGGGCACGTAGGGGTTGCGCGGGTGAATGACCAGGGAGACGCCCATTGCTTCAAAAGAACAACCGGCCAGTTCGGGGCGATTAGCTGTGGCCGAAGGCGGGAGTCCATCCCCATAAACATGGGAAAAGTTCACTCCACCTTTTTCGATCAGATTCCCTTCTTCCAGCACTCGAGTTCGACCACCGCCACCACCGGGCCTGTCCCAGTTGTCCTCGCGAAATGACTGACCGTCTTCTTCGCTCAGGGCATTGCAAATACGGTCTTGTAGGCCGAGTAGATAGGCCTTTACTTCCTTGGTATCGATATCACTCATAGGCGAAAACTACGTCTCTGTTTGAGGTTAGGCACCCGCCCTCAGCACACGGCCGCTTTGCAGGTCGCGAATTTCACTGGGGGCGCTGCGGCCGCCGGTCGAGCCGCCGCCGACAAAGTCGAGGTCGCGGCCGAAATAGCGCAGTACCTGGTACTTATTACGGGCGGGCTGAGACCCGGCCGGGTTTGCTGAAGTGGATACGATAGCACCGCCAAAGGCGCGTGTTAACGCAGCAGTAAACGGGTGATCGGTGCAGCGCAGGGCCACAGATTTATGTACTCCACAGACCCAGGCAGGAATTAAGCCCCGATGGGGTACGAGCCATGTCACCGGTCCCGGCCAGCTGCAATCCAGCTGCTCCTGTTGTTGATCACTAAGGTTTCTAAGGAGCGGATCAAAATGTCTTCTATCACCGGAGACCAGGATCAAACCCTTTTCAAGCGGACGATGCTTGAGTTGTAGCAGGCGCCTGACAGCCTGCAGGTTATTGGGGTCGCAAGCCAGGCCCCATACAGATTCAGTGGGATGGGCAATAACACCACCCGCTGCCAGGGCGCGGGCAGCCTGTTTTACGGAAAGCGGTGAGTACTTCATTTTAACGCTAGTCTTACTTCCCTTTACGCAGTTGCAAATCTTGTTGATAGGGAATGTCGAATGTCTCCAGGACAACTTCCACTACAGGCAGATGAGAGTCCGAATCCATTGAAGTCGCAACACAAGGCTCACTCAATTCAACTCTCTTTACTATCGAAGTGGAAGGACGCTGGCAATCTAGCGGATTGCATTGTTTGACACAAGATATTGCTTTATGCTCTAGCCAAGTTGCTCAAAAAACATCCAGCCGCTTTTTTCCAAGCTTAAGTACTTCATGGTTCTGGCTGGCATATTGGCGCTTAACCTTCAATTCAGCCACCACCAGCTTCCCAGCACTATCAGTCGCCGACGCTCCCAAAATCTAGTCCTCCCCAGCTCGGGGATACCTAACGATTTTAGCTTCCTCCTATACTGGTCTTGATCTCGACTATTCTCAGATAGCGCCAAAGCCTTCTTAAAACTACGCTGATAACCCTTAGCTCCGGACTTTAGACGCGCCATTCCCAGTAGAAAATGAAAACGATGATCTTCCTTCTTTATCGAAATTGCATCTTCAGCCTTATTGGCCGCCAATTCATACAGCTCATCTTCGTAAGCTGTAAGTGCTTGACCGTACCAATAGTAGGGGTCCTCCTGTCTATAATCATGTAGTTTTGCTGACAGAACATTTGCCATTTGAAGGTCACCCTGAGCCCGGAGAACTTTCTCCAGATTGCTCAACGAAACCAAGTTTGCTCCATCAAGCTTCAACGCTATAGCGTAAGAACTAATTGCTTGTTTGACCAAACTCGCTGAACGATATATGGCCCCCAAATTATTCCAAAGATCTGCTTCCTCTGGCGCCAGTAAAATTGACTTTCGAATATATAGAAAGGCGTTTTCAAAATCTCGATCTACAAGAAACTCCATAGCCAGGTTACTATAGAACTTTGCAAAAGCTTCCTTATCTTTCAACTCTTTTTGATGATATTCTGGATTGTAATCCGTAAAGTTAAAATCCAATATGCGTTGTCTACTACCAGTATCAGCTACAACATTAATGTGCTGGTAAATAAAGGTCTGTTGGCCCTCCAAATATCTCACTTCTGGAACAAAAACCTCATTGAATTTAGCATCCACTCCAAGTCCACGAATCATTGCAACTAAAAAGGCACTAAAGGCCATGCAATTTCCTCTCTGCTGATCAAAAACTTGTGCAGCATTGAGCGTGGCATCTGCATCGTAGAGAATTGAAAAATATTGGCTCTGCAATTTATTTATCAGAGCATCCAACCTATCACTTTTTTTTCTGGTACTTATCGATTTTAAAAACAACCTCATATCATTATTCAATGCCAGGATGTCAATATCAGGCAAATCAGAGTTACTTATAGGGGAATTCCAAAAATATGTACCACTAAGCAACTGTTCTTCTGAAAATTCTTGAGAAATAGATATATCTGTTTTTTTTATTTGTGTAGAGCAGCCTCCCAAAACTAGAAAAATAAGGGATAAAGCTACTATGGTCTTTTTCATAAGCATGCCTTTAATACAGTATTAAATACAAATCCAGCAGGATATATTTTTAACATAAAAGGCAAGCAAATGAATTACGTATAAAAACACCAGATTCAGTTGCTGACCATCGCTAACTTGACGCCCGCGGCATAGTCCGGATGCACCTTGGAAAAGTGTGCCAATTGTCGCTGAATTATTTCATCCGGTACACCCGCCATCGCTTCTGCAATATTGTTATATAAGCGCTGTTTTTGTTCATCATCGAACAAATCAAAGAGCGCTCGAACCTGACTGTAATCGTCATTGTCTTTGCGGTGGTCATATCTATCTGCCGCACCGGATATTGGTAACGGGGGCTCTTTCGCTTTTGGGTCCTCCTCTGGCCCAGAAAAACTATTCGGTTCATAAAAAGCATCCGGATTACCACTGCGGATACCCGTGGTATTCATTTCACCATCCCGATAGTAATTATGGACCGGACAACGCGGGGCATTCACTGGGAGACTCTCATAGTGAGTTCCCAAGCGGTGACGGTGTGCATCGGCATAGGAGAAAATACGCGCCTGCAGCATCTTATCTGGTGAGAAACTGATACCCGGTACGATATTGGATGGAGAGAAAGCTGCCTGCTCGATTTCTGCAAAATAGTCTTGCGGGTTGCGATTCAACTCCATGGTTCCCACCTCGATAGGAGGGTAATCACCGTGGGGCCAAACCTTGGTGAGGTCAAAGGGGTTGTAGCTTGTTTTGCCAAGGTCTGCCTCGGGCATGACCTGAATTTGGAATGTCCACTTCGGACATTCCCCATTTTCTATCGCGCTGTACATCGCCTCCTGGTAACTCTCCCGGGAGCGTCCAATCACAGCTTCAGCTTCCGTATTGGTGAAATACCTATGTCCCTGTTGAGTCTTAAAATGAAATTTGACCCAGAAGCGCTCCCCATTGTGATTCCACAGGGAGAAGGTATGGGAGCCATAACCATTCATATGCAACGGAGATATGGGCAAACCGCGATCGGAGAACAGTATGGTCACCTGGTGGAGGCTTTCAGGGCTCAACGACCAGAAATCCCACATGGCTGTGGGGGAGCGCAAGTGAGTTCGTGGATGCCGTTTTTGTGTGTGGATAAAGTCTGGAAATTTGTAGGGGTCTCGTACAAAAAAGACTGGCGTATTGTTGCCGACCAAATCCCAATTGCCCTCCTCCGTATAAAACTTCAGTGCAAAACCACGCACATCCCGCTCCGCATCAGCTGCACCCAACTCACCGGCCACAGTTGAAAAACGGGCCAACAGTGAGGTCTCTGCCCCCGGCTGCAAAACCCGGGCACAGGTGTAGTTAGAAATATCATCGGTTACCCTCAAAACCCCATAGGCGCCCCAACCTTTGGCATGTACCGCCCGCTCGGGTATGCGCTCACGATTTTGATGCGCCAGTTTTTCGATAAGTTGATAATCTTGAATCAAAAGGGGGCCATCTGGCCCCGCTGAAAGGCTATTTTGATTATCGGGAACCGGAGCGCCGGCATCAGTGGTGAGTTTGGGTTTATCCGCCATAATTAGACTCCACTCTTGGAATCCACTGAGTATTAGCGCTGTCCCAGAACTGCGCGAATTGATCGGCGGCTACACCATCAAACAAGGGGACTCTTACTAATTCTTTCCGTAATTTCCGAGCAAGACCTTTAGAGACTCACTGGCTCCGCAGGGGTTTTAGCCAGTTTTTTCCCTTCCGTATAACGGCTGCGCTTCATTGTTAGCTGGTAAGACCCTGTGAGTTGCTCCACCAAGCCCTCTAACTCCAACTCCATCAATGCAGCCATCAATTCACCCGCCTCAACCCCGGTATCACGAGACAATAGCTCGATACTCCGAGGCCCTCCGACAAGCGCTCTGATGATATGTTGCTGAAGCTCGGGCAGTGGTTTAGCAGGGGGGAGATCACTGGATGTGGGCTCTGCAAGTAAACCGCCCAGCTGGCGAGCCACATCTGCGCTGGTTTCAACCAGTGTCGCACCTTCTTTAATCAGGTGGTGGCAACCCCTGGCCATTGGGTTGTGAATGGAACCTGGAATCGCAAAAACCTCACGATTCTGCTCCAGCGCCAAACGCGCCGTAATCAGAGACCCTGAGCGCATCGCTGCCTCTACCAGTAACACCCCCATTGAAAGGCCACTGATAATCCGGTTCCGCCGAGGGAAGTTCTTTGCCTCAGCACTGCTGCCTATAGGCAATTCGCTGACCAGAGCACCGCCTGCAGCGAGAATGTCCTCCGCCAGGGGGCGATTGTGTTTTGGATAAATGCGGTCAACGCCACTACCCAAAACAGCGATGGTAGTGCCCGCAACCTGTAGCGCCCCCCGATGAGCGGCGGCATCCACGCCCAGAGCCAGCCCTGAAGTGATAGCAAATCCGGAACCTGCCAATTCCGCGGCGAAGGCCCGGGCATTATCCAGACCCGCCACTGTGGCCCGACGGGCACCCACCATCGCTACCTGCGGTAGATTCAAAGCGCTTTTTTCACCACGAATATAGAGCACAGGCGGGGGGCGTGAAGCCTCCGATAACAGGGCGGGATAATCGGGATCGCTGTGACAAATCAGCTGCACGCCCAGGTCTGCACAGCGGGCCCGCTCGCGCTTAACCCAATCGACGAGTTCACTGGCGGCAGATCGACTGGAAAACCCCCGCCACTGGGTTTGGGCCCGCGGTGATAATTTTTGCAGAAGAGGTTGAGGAAACTGGTGGAGAGCCTCTTCGGCAGTGGCAAAGTGCTCCAGTAATTGCCAGTAGCGAGCCGGGCCAATTCCCTCGAGACGCAGCAACGCCATAGTAGCGGTCAATGCATCCATGCGACTTACCATTTTCTGTTTTGAAAGTTGTGCGGCAGGGCAAACAGCAACACCTGCCGCGAGATTTTCTGGGATCGCTTAGGGGTTGCGCACCATATCCATCACTGCCAGCGGGCGACGGGCATCCAACACCAGAGCGAGACTCATTTTTTCAAAGGTGCGGAATACCATCAACTCACCGGCACGGGTATCGGGAAGCTTCACCACGTCGCCCGCAATACGGTCGCGCACTGTTGAACCCGCTTTGTATATCGCCAGGACGTTGCCGGCTTGCAAGCCATCCCGATTACCAGAATTAAGTATAACAACATCAAACTTGGCAATCTGGCTCACCCCTTCATCGACCCCTACAATCAAGCCATCAACAGTGGCCGTCGGTGCACTTGGGTGGAACAGCGCATCAATTGAGCGCTCTTCTACAGGCATCAACCGGTCTTCAAGGCGAATTTCACGGGAAGTGTTACGCACACCCATTGTCGCTATAGAAAAATTCGAGCTGTTATCCGGATCGCTATCTGGGTCCAGCTGTAATAAATCTAGAGTGCCTATGCCAAGTGCTTGGCGTCCAAGGACTTCACCAGATACAGGGTCAGAATAAATAGGACCAGGGCGATAAAGCCCATACGAAGGTAGTGGCGCAGCAAAATCACCGCGAGCGTAGAGAATATCTCCGGCCCCCATCAATATATGATTTTCTGACCCAGAAACCACATAGGGAGTCCCTTCAAAAGCGCCTGGCTCCACAATACGGGTACGGGACAAGAAAGCATTGATCGCATCCAGCGGAATAGCCGGAATTGCATCCTTAACTGCCTGGCGGCGGATCGAGGGCGATAGGCGGTTGCCATCAACCCCTGGCGACAGTTGATACGCCCGGGGTCCGCGCTGCAGTTGTAATTGTGGCTGGCCATCGATGTAAACAAGGCGCAGGCTATCTCCTGGATAAATCAGGTGGGGGTTTTCCACCTGTGGGTTCACTTGCCAAATCTCCGGCCAGTACCAGGGTTGCACCAGAAACTGACTGGAAATATCCCAGAGCGTATCGCCCTTTTGCACCACATAAGCGTCGGGGTGACTGGGGTTCAGGCGAACCTGATCCTGTGCTTCGACACCAAGGGCAACCGCTAACAACGAGATCGCGGCCAGGATAATTTTTTTCATGGAAGCATTCCTATGCTCTTTATCGCTATAATTCTCAGCGCCGGGCCACTCCCGTGAAGGGAGCGAGACCGGACCCGGGCGCATAGCGCCAGCAAAAACAGGGGTCCACTCGGTAAATTTTGAGCGCGATCATAATGTTATCAGCGCACGTTCAACGAATACTAGAAGTTTGTCACAGGTGTTATGGCTAAACTCGAGATACTGGAATTTCCCGATCCGCGCCTGCGTGAGATCGCTAAACCCGTCGCTGAAGTGACCGACGCCCACCGCCAATTGCTCGACGACATGTTTGAAACCATGTACGCCGCGCCCGGTATCGGCCTCGCCGCTATCCAAGTCAATGCGCAGGAGCGCATTGTGGTAGTGGATATATCCGAAGACGGCAATGAACCTTACGGGTTTATCAATCCCGAAATCGAAGTGCTGGACCCGGAGATCCATCAGTACGACGAGGGCTGCTTGTCAGTGCCCGGTTTCTACGAAACGGTGGAGCGCCCGCGCAAAGTGCGTGTAAAGGCCCTGGACCGCAATGGCGAACCTTTTGCCCTGGAGGCCGAGGGATTGCTGGCGGTCTGTATCCAACATGAAGTCGATCATTTGGATGGTAAGCTCTTCGTGGATTATATCTCCCCGCTGAAGCGCAACCGCATCCGCTCTAAGCTGGAAAAGTCCCAGCGCCGCCGCGCCTGATCTGCGCCAGCCGCAGGAGCCTGGAGCTGCCGCCTTACGGCAGCTCTCCCACCCCCATTACCTGAGAGCAAGTCAGTGAATATTATTTTTGCCGGCACACCGGACTTTGCCGCCGTGCACCTGCAAGCGCTGCTCGACAGCGAGCACAATGTCATTGCCGTTTACACCCAACCGGACAGGCCGGCTGGGCGCGGTAAGAAATTGCTCGCCAGCCCGGTGAAACAGCTGGCACTCTCCCACAATATCCCGGTGTACCAACCCCTGAGCCTGCGCGACGAGACGGCCCAGGCGGAGCTCACTGCCCTTGGAGCGGATATTATGGTGGTGGTGGCCTACGGCCTGATACTGCCGCAGGTGGTGCTGGATACCCCGCGTCTGGGCTGTATCAATGTGCACGCCTCTTTGTTGCCGCGCTGGCGCGGTGCCGCACCGATCCAACGCGCGGTGGAAGCGGGTGACAATGAAAGTGGTGTCGCCATTATGCAAATGGAGGCGGGCCTGGATACCGGCCCAGTTTTGGTGGAAAGCCGCTGCGCGATTACTGAGTCCGATACCGGTGGCAGTTTGCACGACAAGCTGGCGGAACTCGGCGGCCCATCCCTCCTCCAGGCCTTGGCTCTACTGGAAAGTGGCAGTGCCAAACCTCAGGTACAAGACGATACCCAGGCTAACTACGCCAACAAAATTACCAAGGAAGAGGCGCAGATCGACTGGCAGCGCCCCGCTGCTGAACTACATCGATTGATACGCGCTTTTAACCCCTTCCCGGTGTGCTGGAGCACTTATCGGGACAAGAAAGGCGAGCAGCGCCTGCGTATCTATAGCGCCGCCATCGAACAGGGCTGTCACAGTGATCAGCCCGGTACCATTCTCTCCAGTGACGACGAAGGTATTTTAGTGGCCTGCGGCCGCGAGGCCCTGCGCCTCCAATTAATACAGCTACCGGGTAAAAAAGCGCTTCCCGCAGCAGAAATTTTGAAAGGCTACCGGGAGCAGTTCGCCCCGGGTACCAAACTGGGATAATTATGAGCAGAGATGTACGCGCCGAGGCCGCCCGAGTTATCGCCTCACTGCTGGAAGAACGTGGCTCGTTGGCAAGACTTCTGCCTGCCGCCGAGGACAAAGTCGAGGAGCGCGATCGCCCCCTGTTGCGGGAGCTCTGTTACGGCAGTGCCCGCACGGCACCGCGCCTGCAATTGATCGCCGCCAAGTTACTGCGTAAAAAAGTCTCGGATATTGAGGTCAATGCACTGATCCTGCTGGGCATCTACCAGCTCGAGTACACTCGCATCCCCGATCACGCCGCCATATCTGCAACCGTCAATGCCGCGCGCAGCCTCGGTCTGGACAGAGCGACCGGGCTGATCAACGGGGTGCTGCGCAACGCCCTGCGCAACAGTGAGCAGCTTCAGCGCAAGCTGTCCGGCAATCCACAGTTCAGCTCTATGCACCCGGCCTGGTTACAGCAGCAGATTAAAGCCGCCTGGCCTGAGAAGGCGTCAGACATCTTCCGCGCCAACAATGCCAACCCACCCATGACCTTGCGGGTAAATACTGCCAAGATCTCGCGCGAGGACTATTTACAACAGCTCGATGAAACCGGCCTCTCCGCCGAGCCCTGTACTATTTCCCCGGTCGGTATCACCCTGGTTGAGCCGGTTTCAGTCACAGTGCTACCGGGCTTTGCCGAGGGCTTGGTCAGTGTTCAGGATGAGTCCGCACAATTAGCGGCGCTGCTGTTACAGCCGCAGGAAAATGCCCGGGTGTTGGACGCGTGTGCGGCACCTGGAGGCAAGAGTTGCCACTTATTGGAGCAGGAATCCAGCATTCAGTTGAGCGCGTTGGATATTGAGGAGGACCGCCTGGTGCGGGTCGAGGAAAACCTCGAGCGCAACGGGCAGAGTGCCGAGCTTATCTGTGCCGATGCCACGTCTCCGAATGAGTGGTGGGACGGGCAGCAATACGACCAGATACTACTGGACGCACCCTGTTCGGCAACCGGGGTAATTCGCCGTAACCCGGATATCAAACTATTGCGCCGGGAAGCAGACATTGCCGAGTTAGTGGCTTTGCAGGGCAAGATCCTGCGCGCTCTGTGGCCCCTGGTTAAACCGGGTGGGCAGTTGCTTTACGCCACCTGTTCCAGCCTACCGACGGAAAACAGCGAAGTCGTCGCAGCGTTCATTGCGGAGACAGAGGATGCGAGCGACAATACCCCTGAACTGCTAAACGATAAGCCCTGGGGCGAGAAACAAGTTGCCGGTATGCAGCTTCTACCCCAAACCGGCGGCGGTGACGGTTTCTACTACGCTCTGCTGAGCAAAGCTGAATAACGACGTCGCTAGTCGCGAGTCTCATCCGATATGAAAATTGTCATTCTCGGCGCCGGCCAGGTGGGCGGCTCTCTTGCGGAGGCCCTGGCCTCCGAGCGCAATGATATTGTCCTGGTGGACAGCGACGAGAAAACCCTGCGCGAACTGCGCGACCGCATCGATATCGGCGTGGTACTGGGCCACGCCTCTCACCCGGATATTCTGATGGAAGCCGGGATTGAAGATGCGGATATCCTGGTTGCAGTCACCAATAACGATGAGACCAATATGGCGGCCTGCCAGATTGCGCACTCTCTGTTTCGCGTACCCACCAAAATCGCCCGGGTACGAGCCTCCTCCTATCTGCAATACCCGGAATTATTCGATACCCAGGCCATCCCTATCGATGTACTGATCAGCCCGGAGCAACTGGTTTCAGAGTATATCTCCCGCCTGATGGAACATCCCGGTGCCTTGCAGGTGTTGGATTTTGCCGGCGGTCGCGTACAGCTGGTAACGGTTTTAGCCGTTCAGGGCGGGCCTCTTGTTGGGCACCAACTGCGCTATTTGCGCGAGCATATGCCCAAGGTAGATACCCGGGTTGCAGCGATTTATCGCCGCAACCGGCCAATTATTCCCCAGGGTGATACGGTGATTGAAGCCGGCGATGAAGTGTTCTTTATTGCCGCGCGAGCAGATATTCGCGCGGTAATGAGCGAACTGCGTCGATTGGAACACGGTTATAAACGAGTGGTGATCGCCGGCGGCGGCAATATTGGTTTGCGCTTGGCCACCCGGCTGGAGAATCGCTATTCGGTAAAAATTATTGAGCAGAGCCACGAGCGCTGTGTATTTTTATCCGAGGAACTGTCTCACACCATTATCCTGCACGGGAGCGCCTCCGATCAGGAGTTGCTGCTGGAAGAGAGCATCGAAGATACCGATGTTTTTCTTGCCCTGACCAATGACGACGAGGCTAATATCATGTCGTCACTATTGGCCAAGCGTCTGGGCGCACGCAAAGTGATGACGCTGATCAATAACCGCGCTTATGTGGACCTGGTACAGGGCGGTGAAATCGATATTGCCATCTCACCGCAGCAAAATACGATCGGCAGCCTGCTCACCCATGTGCGCCGAGGAGATATGGTCAACGTCCACTCCCTGCGTCGAGGTGCAGCTGAAGCCATTGAGGTTATCGCCCACGGTGACGAGCGCACATCCAAGGTGGTGGGGCGCAAGATCGAAGATATCGACTTACCCGAGGGCGCCTCGATTGGCGCCATAGTACGGGAAACGGAAAATGGCAGCGAAGTTTTGATGGCACACGATGATGTCATTGTGCAAAGCGATGACCACGTGATTGTCTTCCTTATCGACCGCCGCCAGACCCGCCATGTAGAACAGCTGTTCCAAGTTGGTTTTGGCTTTTTCTGAGCAAATAATATTTTCGTTTTCCGGCGATAACGGTCTCCGCCGTCCAGATAACATTGCAACAAATAACGATAGGCTGATAGGCGCCAATGCGAATTGCGGTAATTGCGCGAGTTTTTGGAATTCTCTTGACGGTGTTCAGCCTGACTCTGCTGCCGCCGATTGGCGTATCCCTGTGGTATGAAGATGGTACTCACAGCGCATTTGTCGCAGCCTTTGTCATCACTCTGATCACCGGCCTGTTTATGTGGCTGCCAGTGCACGATTTGCGCGAAGACCTGCGCACCCGGGACGGATTCGTGGTGACATCTTTGTTCTGGCTGGTACTGGGCAGCTTCGGTGCCCTGCCCTTTATTATCAGCCCTCAGCCCGACTTGAGTATCACCGACTCTATTTTTGAATCCATCTCAGGGCTAACAACCACCGGCGCCACGGTGATTACCGGGTTGGACTCACTGCCTCCGGCCATTCTCTACTACCGCCAGCAGTTGCAGTGGTTTGGCGGTATCGGTGTAATTGTTATCGCCCTGGCCATCCTGCCGATGCTGGGTATCGGTGGTATGCAGCTGTATAAGGCAGAAATTCCCGGCCCGGTAAAAGATACCAAATTGACTCCGCGTATTGCCGAGACAGCACGGGCACTAATTGTTATTTATGTGATTCTTACAATCCTCTGCGGCATCGGCTACTGGTGGGCCGGCATGACGGTATTCGACGCCGTTGGCCATGCGTTTTCCACCGTGGCCAATGGAGGCTTCTCCACCCACGATGCCAGTATGGGTTTCTACGCCCACAACCGCGCGATCATGATTATTTGTATCGTGTTTATGTTTACTGCTGCCATTAACTTCGGTCTGCATTTCTTCGCATTTCGCAACAGGACCCTCAGCCACTATTGGCGCGACTCAGAATTCCGCTTCTACGTTATGTTGATTCTCGGTGCCGGCCTGTTGATCAGCTGTTACCTGTGGATATTGAATATCTTCTCCCCCGGCAACAGCCTGCTACACGGTTTCTTCCAGGTGGTCTCGATCAGCACCACTGCCGGCTTCGCCTCGGAAAATTTCTCAGCCTGGCCAGTATTCTTACCCTACGTTCTCTTGCTGTTGGGTATTCTCGGTGCCTGCGCCGGCTCCACCTCGGGGGGCATTAAGGCAGTGCGCGGTATGCTGATTATGAAGTCCGGTATGCGCGAGCTGAATCGCTTGGTACATCCCAATGCGGTTATCCCTATCAAGATCAACCGCAAAATTGTCCCCGATCGAGTTACCGACGCTGTGTGGGGCTTCTTTGCGGTCTATGTTTCATCCTTTTTTATCCTCGCCATTATCGTCATCGCCACCGGTGAGGACTTTGTCACCTCCGTTACTACAGTAGCCTCCTGTCTGAGTAATATCGGACCCGCCCTCGGCGAAGCCGCTGCCCACTATGGTGCGGTTAACGAAGTCGCCAAATGGTTTCTTATCCTGGCGATGCTGATGGGACGCCTGGAAATATTTACCCTGCTAGTACTACTTACCCCGGCTTTTTGGCGTCATTAATAACACCAGCACTTTCAAGAGCTACTTTTTTAAAGTGGATCGAAAGACTTCAGGAAGAAGTGGAGAACTTAGGGAGCCTCTGAATAGCGCCGTGATACCTCTGCATGCCCCGAGGGGCGGGCCTTGAAGGCCACAGCTGCTGCGTTGCAGCTCTTGCAAAGGGCTACGGCCATTCGCGGCGAGCTGCGCCTAACATCTGCAGCCTTCAAGACCCGCAGAGGCATTACGGAGTTATCCAGAGGCTCCTTAACTATGTTGGTCACCTTTACCGTATAGAGCGAAAACCTGAGGACTACATCACAGATGAATGCTATCAACTTCGACAGGCAGATAGATTAGAAATTTAAAAATTTTTGTGCAGTTGTCGCCATGAAGCTCTGCCGAACAGCAGCCTTAGCACTGTATTGTCCTATCTTTATAAGAACAAGTAGAAACTGTACATCTATATCGAAGATGATCGCTATCGATCTAAAAACTTGCAGCCAAAAATTCCATATGCCCATTTATGCTCGGCAGAAAACTAACTCATTGATCCAATTCCAAAAGGCGCCTCGACCAAGGCCACCCTAAACAGGCTCAGCGGAATAATGAAAGCCTTACAACTACTACCACCGTAAATTATTTAGTGATCTCGCAAAGGTCAAGCCTCTCAAAGAGAGCGAGGCACCACTCCCTTGGAACATAGCGCTCGAAAACTAAAAGGGGCTATTACAAGCTCCTTGAAACGGCTAGGCCAGTTTTATTAATCACTTAGTCATCGTCATCCTCTGGAGGGAGACCCACTCCGGGTGGATCACACAGTACGTCACTATCATTAATAATAATATCGATCGCACAGTCGCCCCATCCTGCGGATGCAGAACTGGAAAATATTGACAGAAGGAAAACAGCAACGCTTATTTTTAATAAATTCATACTTAAACCCTTTTACTTTATTTCAATTAATTTGACTTTATGCTTAAATATTATCCTACAACTACTTAAGAATAATTATATATAAATAAAATTGTTGCCCTCCATAGATTTATTATTAGTACCAAAGTGCATCAACACTTTGGATAATTTTGGCCCCTGCAGCTTACAACTCCATAAGTCGAGCATTGGCAACTCTGGGGAGACTTAGCCCTAAGAGCTCAAAGTTTTTGAGTTTTAAAACCGTCCGAAATATTGACCTTTAGGAGGCCTCTGGAGATCTATAGGCCTCAGACCTCACACCTTGGCTCGACAGTATGAGCAGGATCATACAAGTAGGGGCAAAAAAGCCCTGTCTCCGGGTCAAATATAGTTCCTAAAGAGAATGGTTCCAACACAGTTGCGTATGCAGAACTAGCGAAGATTGGCACTATAAAAATGGTAGCGGTTATTTTGATCAGGTTCATATTTATAATTATTTTAATTTTTAATTCTTTTGATAAGTTAATGTTATGCTCTTCTGAAAATAAATTTATGTCAACAGAAAATATCTTTTTATTAAAATAATTACAGGTACCAAAGTACATAATCACTACAAAGAATATAGCCATATTTGTAAAACAAAGACCCACTTTCTTTCCATAAATTTATTTCTCATAGTACTCAATCACCCCAGCCTGCACTTCCCCAAACCGCTTTATGCTTATATAAATCAAAAATTTTTATTTAACTGTTTACATATGATCGGCGGCTATATTTTCTGCTATGTAACCTAGTCGATATAAACTTCCACCAACTCGTAATAAGCCCCTAAAGAACTATGTAGATTATTTCATACATTCCAGTGACGAAAACTGCTGGATAACCGTAAGCGCCCCCTGTGGCAGAATAGATGTCGGGATTGGCGTCCCAACCAGTTCCGGATACTGATTTCAGGATTGGCCTATACGCTTCTGGACTATGTACGGCGCTGTGGGCTCAAGGGTACAGATGCTGCGCATTGGCAGGTACGGAGGTTACGGGAGAAGTTATTGAAAATAGCCTCTGTTGTTACCCGCAACACACGCCGAATTAAATTGCTTGCCAGCAGTACTACACCCTAGGCGACACAGGAATTATTTTAGTTGGCGTCCCGTCGTTTGTACCTAGCTTTGAAATAAGTGAGGTGGCGCTGTCCTCGGCACAGGCAAAGTATGGAGGTAAGGGGAGTTGTATCTGCCGTTTAGGTTAATGAGCTAAAACAGGCTCAATCCAGCCAATTTAATGCGCTCAATTGGATGGACAGGATTTTTCGTATAACCATGATGCTTCGTGAGAAATACAGGCTAGGTGGGGCTTGTTGAACGCTTACGGATAACCTTAGTATTAAACTCACAGAAAACATAGTACTTTAGTGTTATTTTGAGTGCCGACTTCCCTTTTTAATGCGTGGCAATATTTTTTAATTTCTGCCACAGTTGCTGTTTACAGGAAGTAACTAATAAAAACAGGCTGTATGAGCAGAGATACTAGTGCGCTGCTCGGTCAACTCAAAATTGATCGGGAAACAGCGCCCGAACCCAGTTCCCCATCGCGCAAAGTTATATTGGCGGCATCTGTCGGCCTAGTTACTGGCATAGTTATAGGCCTTGCCGGCGCTTCTCTATTTGCAGAAGACAGTACACCAGTGCTCCCCCAAAGTAGCGAACCTCAAGCCAAGACTCTCAGCTTGATTCCCAGGGAGGAAAAATTTCACGAGACCATTCTCAATGCTTCCGGCTATATCACACCGAGGCGCATGGCTACGGTCTCTGCTGAAGTAATGGGCCTGATCAGTAGTGTGGACGTCGAAGAGGGAATGCAGGTCGAGGAGGGGCAGGTTCTGGCCCGCTTGGATGATGCCAAAGCGCGGGTCGCGCTGGATTTTGCCCAGGCACAAATTCAAGTGCTTCAAGCCAAGGAAGCGAGTATTCACGCGAAGTTAAAAGAGGCTGAGCGCCAATATCGGCGTTTTGCCGGACTTCGAGACAAAAATTATTCCAGCAAAGCGCAGCTCACCCAAAGTGAATCCTCGGTAGAGGGGTTACGGGCAGACTTAAAAAGTGCCCGTGCCAATATTCAAGTCGCCATTCTTGAAGCTGAGAGGCAGCGAGAACGCCTGGCAGATCATATTATCCGCGCGCCTTTTGCCGGCGTAGTCACGACAAAAAATGCACAACCTGGCGAGATAGTTGCCCCCAGCTCTGCCGGCGGAGGTTTTACCCGCACTGGAATCTGTACCATCGTGGATATGAATTCACTCGAAATCGAAGTGGATGTGAACGAGGCCTTTATCGGCCGAGTCGCCAAGGGACAGAAAGTTAACGCCAACCTGGATGCCTACCCGAACTGGGACATTCCAGCTACCGTTATCGCCATCATTCCAACGGCCGATCGAGCCAAGGCGACTGTTCGAGTGCGAATCGCTATCGACGACAAAGATGCCCGAATCCTGCCGGATATGGGCGTTAAGGTGGGCTTCCTCGCAGGCGAGGCCGCAGCTCCCTAGCAAACACCAATAAAAACACAACAGTATTTATAAGAGGGAATTTGAGATGTCAGAGGAAGTGTTGTTTCAGCTGAAGGATGTCAGCAAAAGTTTTACCAAGGGCAATGAGACCATTTCCATTTTTGAATCCCTGAACATGGAAATTGATCGCGGTGATTTCGTTGCCATTATGGGGCCTTCGGGCTCCGGTAAAACAACGCTGTTAAATATGTTGGGCGGCGTCGATCAACCCAGCGGTGGAGAGATATGGTTTGACAGCGAGCGCATTGACTCCCTCAATGAAGGCGCCCTAACCCGCTGGCGAGCGAGAAATATTGGTTTCATTTTCCAATTTTACAATTTAATGCCGATGCTCAATGCCCAGCGCAATGTAGAGCTGCCGCTACTGCTGACAAATCTCTCCAAATCACAACGCCGCCACAATGTGGAAACCGCACTGGCCCTGGTGGGATTAAGTGATCGGGCAAAACATATGCCCAGTGAAATGTCCGGCGGGCAACAACAGCGTGTTGCCATCGCTCGCGCGATCGTTTCCGATCCAAAACTGATTCTGTGTGATGAGCCCACTGGTGACCTGGATCGGGCCACAGCAGATGAAATACTGGAAATGCTGCAATTGTTAAACCGCGATCACGGCAAAACCATCGTGATGGTTACCCATGATCCCGCGGCTGCAAGATACGCCAAGCGCACCCTGCATCTGGATAAAGGACAATTTGTGCAGAGGGAAATAGTGGCATGAGTGATTTTTATTTGGTTTTTAAAAATATGACAAGGAAGCCCTTGCGGCTATTCCTTACTTGCTTTGCTATTTTTATCGCCTTCTTGATTTTCGGTGCGGTTACCAGCCTCAAGTCCGCATTAAATTCCAGCGTGGAATTATCCGCCGATAATCGTCTGGTGGTATTCAATAGAATTAACTTTACCCAGTCACTACCCATTGCCTATGTGCAAAAGGTTGCAGCCGTCGAGGGAGTGAAACATGTAACTCATCTCAACTGGTTTGGCGGTTATTTTCAGGAACCCAGCCGGCAGGTCGTTTCAATGGCTGTAGATCCAGAATCCTATTTAAAAGTCTATGAAGAAATTGTTATTCCCGAGGAACAAAAGCAGGCTTGGTTTAACAATCGGCAAGGGGCCTTGATTGGGGAAAAACTCGCGCAGATTTACGGCTGGAAAGTGGGCGATAGGATTCCTTTATCCTCCAATATTTTTTCACACAAAAATGGTGGCTACACCTGGGAATTTGTGGTTTCCGGGATTTTTAAAGGGGATACGGAACAGTACGATACACGCCAATTATTGTTTCATTATAAATATTTTATGGAGACACAGACTTTCGGTGGCGACTGGATTGGCTGGATGGCACTAACAACCGATGATCCCGCTATCAATGAAAGCGTCGCAAAAACTATCGATGACAATTTTGCCAACTCGCAGAATGAAACCGATACCAGTACCGAGAAAGCCTTTAATAAAGCCTTTATTGAACAAATCGGAAATATTGGCTTAATTATTTTTTCTGTGGTGTTTACTGCCTTTTTCACCATATTGGTAGTGGTTGGCAACACTATGGCACTGGCTATTCGCGAGCGCACCGGGGAGATCGCCGTATTAAAAACCTTGGGTTTTTCCAGCACTCGTATTTTCCGAATGGTGCTGTCGGAGTCCCTGTTAATTGCCTTTGTCGGCGGCCTTTCCGGCCTGGCCGCAGCCTGGCTGCTGGTCGAAGGGGTAAAAACCTTCCTTGCCCGCTTTCTGCCCAACTTGATTTTGGATGGGGATATCGCCCTACAAGCCATTCTATTTATGTTGCTGTTGGGTCTGATTACCGGGCTGATGCCAGCCTTTCAGGCTCTGCGACTTAACATAGTAACTGCATTTAACCGACAACAATAAATTGGTGCCCCACTGAAACCACGCAATGGTTTTCACTGGGGAAGCCTTAAAGGAGAAGAAATTATGGGTTCTCTTATTGCACAAATTGTTTCGGTAACCCTGATGAATCTGGGCAGCCTGCGTCGGCGCCTGTGGATGTCACTGGCCATGGTATTTGCCTCGGCAGTTGTCGTCGCAATCCTGCTGGCGTTTCTCGCTATGGCCAAGGGATTTGAGGCAACCATGAGTGGGGCCGGCTCCAGCCAGATCGCTATCCTGATGCGAGAGGGGTCTGCCAGTGAAATCAACTCTGTAATCCTGCAGGACCAGGTCAACCTGATTGCGGAATCGGCCGGTGTTGCCAGGGATACGAACGGCCCGCTGGTATCACCGGAGCTCTACGTTATTGTCGATGGCCTGAAGAAATCCACCGGCACCGAAGCCAATATCCCCTTGCGCGGTCTCAATGAAACCGGCATGGCCATGCGCAATAACATGCGTATGGTGGAGGGGCGTATGTTTGCTCCCGGCACTAACGAAATGATTGTTGGTGAAGGGGTATTGCGTGAATTTAATAGTTTCGAAATCGGTAAAGAAGTGCGCTTTGGCAAAAACCTGTGGACAGTTGTTGGGGTCTTTTCCACAGGGGGTAATATATTTGAGAGCGAGCTGTGGGCAGATATCAAAATTATCCAAAGTCACTACAACCGGGGTAACAGCTACCAGTCAATCCGTTTGCAATTGGAGAATAACGGCGATCTCAAGCCCATTCAGGAAACCATCAAACGCGAGCCCCGCCTGAACCTGGAAGCGCAAACCGAACAGGAGTACTTCGCCAGCCAGGGTAAACAACTGCAATATATCGCTACTTTTGGCTGGATTATCAGCTCTGTGATGGCGCTAGGCGCACTGGCCGGGGCGCTCAACACCATGTATACCTCGGTAGCGGACCGGGCTCGTGAAATCGCTACTTTGCGCGCGTTGGGATTCAGTAACTTCTCCGCATTCTGCGGCACTATTGCTGAGGCTATGGTTTTAGCCGTTGCCGGTGGGCTTTTGGGTTCCCTGGCTGCTTACCTGTTCTTCGACGGTCTCAACACCTCAACTCTGGGAGGCAGTTTTACCCAGGTGGTGTTTAGTTTTGAGATGTCCCCAGACCTGTTTGTGCAGGGCGCCGTATTGGCGCTGGTGATCGGTTTTATCAGCGGCTTCTTCCCAGCCTGGCGCGCGGCACGCATGCCGGTTGTGGTCGCTTTCCGGCACGCGACTTAAATAATTTTATGTGGGGGCTTCTATGAAGAGCCCCTACTTTTTCTTGCGGTAAATTTTACTCTTGCCTTCCGGCTGTTTCCTGAAGCGCTTGTATTCCCACTGATACTGCTCTGGTGCCTGGGCAATACAGGCCTCCACTCCCCGATTCATCGCCGCCAGGGAAACTTTCTGCTCATCGCTATAAATGGCCTTTTCCGCAGGAACAAATACCAGCTCAAAACCACCTTCAACGCGCTTGCCGAAACCAAACACCACATGGCAGTTGGTGCGCTGAATCAAGTTGTGGGCGAGGGTCATCGTCAACGCGGGACGGCCAAAGAAAGGGGCAAAATCCCCCCCCATATCCGGCTCCTGGTCCGGTAACACCATGGTCACATGGCCCGCTTTCAGATATTTGAGCAGGGAGCGAACACCGTGAATATTGGTCGGTACCATGGTCGCATTGGTTTTCTCCCGGCCACCTCGAATCACAGGATCCAAAGCCTCAATTTTGGGAGGCTGGTACAACGCCATAGACGGCCCCATAGCAGCCAGGTACATGCCAAAAATTTCCCAGTTGCCCGTATGCGGCATCAATACCAAGGTACCGCGACCATCTTCTTTTCCTTGAAACAACAACTTCTCGTTGCGGACGTTCACAATAGTCTTCTTGTTCGTGTCCCAGGAGTGATGCCAAATATTGGCCATCTCAAAACCGTTGATTGCAGTATTCACCACACTTGCACGCGCAAGCTTCTCACGCTGTCTCGGATCCATGGCTGGGTAGCACTGAGCCAGGTTAATCCTGCTCAGGCGTAGCCCTTCCGACCGGGTCCACACGGCAACCCTGCCAACGAATCGCCCCAAACGCCGCGACCAAGATAGTGGGAGTTTACCGATTAATTGCAGTGCCCCGACAGCAAGGCGCCCTTTCATATCCACTAAGTTACTTCCTATACAAAGAGCCGCATCTTAACGGCAATATTGCCAAAGTATGGCCAATGAGCTTTTTCATGCGGCTATAGCGCTTTAAGCACAGCAGCCGCTGCCGCTATAATTGCGTCCCTTTGCCCACAGCAGATACTGATCCGGAGATAGCGGTGTCCAAGCAATACGATCTCAGTACCTTTCAGGGACTCATTTTTGCCCTGCAGGATTATTGGGCGCGCCAAGGGTGCGTCATTCTACAGCCTCTGGATATGGAAGTGGGCGCCGGCACCTTTCATCCAGCGACCTTCCTCCGTGCCATAGGCCCGGAAAACTGGAATGCGGCCTATGTACAGCCCTGCCGCCGCCCTACCGATGGCCGCTACGGCGAGAACCCCAACCGCCTTCAGCACTACTACCAATACCAGGTAGTAATGAAACCATCCCCGGACAATATCCAGGAATTGTACCTCGATAGCCTTCGCGCCATGGGCGTAGATCCCGCTGTCCACGATATTCGCTTTGTTGAGGACAACTGGGAATCCCCAACCCTGGGCGCCTGGGGCCTCGGCTGGGAAGTTTGGCTGAATGGTATGGAAGTTACCCAGTTCACCTACTTCCAGCAGGTTGGCGGCCTCGAGTGCTACCCAGTTACCGGCGAGATCACCTACGGTCTTGAACGTATCGCCATGTATCTGCAAGGTGTCGAGTCTATCTACGATTTAGTGTGGACCCGCAACCCGGATGGCAGCCCCGTCACCTACGGCGACGTTTTCCATCAGAACGAAGTGGAAATGTCCCACTACAACTTTGAACACGCCGATGTGGAGTTCCTGTTCGCGACCTTCGATCACTGCGAGCGCGAGAGCACACGCCTGATTGAGCTGGGCCTGCCGCTCCCCGCTTACGAGCAAGTTATGAAGGCCTCCCACGCCTTCAACCTTCTGGATGCGCGCCACGCCATCTCAGTGACTGAGCGCCAGCGCTATATCCTGCGCGTACGAACCCTGGCCCGCGCCGTGGCACAGGCTTACTACGATGCGCGCCGCGCCTTAGGCTTCCCCATGGCAGATGAAGCACTGCGGGCAGATATTTTGGCGGAAGACATCGAGCAAGAGGAGAAGCAGTAATGGCTCAGGATTTTCTGGTAGAGCTGGGCACCGAAGAGCTGCCGCCCAAGGCGTTACACAAATTAATGAGCGCTTTCGCCGATGGTATTACCCAGGGCCTCAAAGGCGCCGAGTTGTCTTTTGGCGAAGTTAAAGCCTACGCAGCCCCCCGTCGCCTGGCGGTAGCGGTATTCGGTTTGGCAGATAAGCAGCAAGACAAACAAATTGAAAAGCTGGGCCCGGCTGTCAAAGCCGCTTTCGATAATGAGGGTAAGCCCAGTAAAGCCGCTGAGGGGTTCGCCCGCAGCAACGGCGTAACTGTTGAAGAGCTGGGACGCAAAGAGACCGACAAAGGCGAGCGCTTGGCCTTTATCAACGAGCAAAAAGGCGCTGAAACCGAATCCCTGTTAGCGGGCATTGTCGAGAAGGCATTGGCGCAACTTCCAATTCCCAAGCGTATGCGCTGGGGTGCGCGCCGCGAGGAGTTCGTGCGCCCGGTGCACTGGCTCGTCATGCTGTTTGGCAACAAGGTAGTCAACGGTGAAGTACTCGGCTTAAAAGCCGGTAACACCAGCCGTGGTCATCGCTTCCACTGCAATCGCGAGCTGGAGATCCACTCCGCCCACGACTATGCACAGGTTTTGCGCGAACCCGGCTACGTAATGGCTGACTTTGCCGAGCGCCGCGAAGCCATTCGCGCCCAGGTGATTGCCGAAGCCAACAACGTCAATGGTGAAGCGGTCATCGATGATGATCTGCTCGACGAAGTGACTGCATTGGTGGAGTGGCCTGTTGCCCTCACCGGCCGCTTCGAAGAGCGCTTCCTGGAAGTACCCGCTGAAGCCCTGATCTCCTCCATGAAGGAGCACCAGAAATATTTCCATGTAGTAGATGAAGATGGCCAGTTGCTGCCTTTCTTTATCACCGTGTCCAATATCGAGAGCCAGGATGCCGCCCAGGTTATCCACGGCAATGAGCGCGTAATCCGTCCGCGCCTGGCGGATGCCGCCTTCTTCTTTGAGACAGACAAGAAGACCAGCCTGGAATCACGACGCGAGAAACTGCGCCAAATCGTATTCCAGCAGCACCTGGGTAGCGTCTACGACAAGACTGAACGGGTAGCTGCCTTGGCCCGCACCATCGCTGAGAAAACCGGAAGCAACGGCGACTGGGCCGAGCGCGCCGGCCGCCTGTGCAAGTCAGACCTGGTTACCGAGATGGTGTTCGAGTTTGCCGATATGCAGGGCATCGCCGGCTACTACTACGCCGAAAATGACGGCGAGCCGTTGGATGTGGCCAAGGCCATGTACGAGCAGTATATGCCCAAGTTTGCCGGTGACGAGCTGCCCGCCAGCGACACCGGCACTGTAATTGCCCTGGCAGATCGCCTGGATACTTTGGTAGGCATCTTCGGCATAGGCCAACCCCCCAGCGGCTCTCGCGACCCCTTCGCCCTGCGCCGCGCCAGTCTGGGTATCATCCGCATCCTCGTAGAAAAGCGTCTCGACCTGGACCTGCGCGAGTTGCTGGAATTGGCCCGCGACAACTACCCGCGCACCGCCCTGGGTGAATATGACAAGGTGGTGGAACAGACTCTGCAATATGTACTGGAGCGCTTCCGCGCCCGCTACGAAGACCAGGGTATCGCCACCGAAGTATTTATGTCCGTTGCCGCACGCAAACTGTCCCGCCCGCTGGATATCGACAACCGCGTGCACGCGGTCAACGCGTTTAGCCAGCTACCGGAGTCCGGTGCTTTGGCCGCCGCCAACAAACGCGTTTCCAATATCCTCGCGAAGTTAGACAGTGCTGTACCCAGCAGTGTCGATGAGGCTTTGTTGCAGGAGGAGGCGGAAAAGGCTCTGTTCGCCGCAGTACAGGTTGCCCGCACAGAAGTCGAGCCTCTGTATAGCGATGCGCTCTTCGCCGAGGGTCTCGCAGGCCTTGCAGGCCTGCGTGAAACCGTAGACAGCTTCTTCGACCACGTGATGGTAATGAGTGACGACGAGCAACTGCGCAACAACCGCCTGGCCCTATTGGCCCAGCTGCGCGCACTGTTCCTCGAAGTTGCCGATATTTCCCTGCTGGTTCCTGCCAAGTAATGACTTGCAGAGGCGGGGCATTAAGCCCCCGCCTCGCAAATCAGGGAGATACGAATATGGCAATTATCATTCTCGGCCGCGACGGGGTGATCAACGAAAACCCCGATAAATTCGTCAAATCCGCCGACGAATGGCAGCCCCTGCCCGGCAGTATTGAAGCGCTGGCAGCGCTCAGTCAGGCTGGCCATCAACTAGTGATAGCCACCAATCAGAGCGGCCTGGCGCTGGGCCAATTTGACCTGGATGACCTGGAAGAAATGCACGCTAAAATGCGTGCTCAGGTGGAAGATGCCGGTGGCGAAATCGCCGCTATTTTCTACTGTCCCCACGGCCCTGAAGATAATTGCCGCTGCCGCAAACCCCTGGCGGGTCTGCTGGATGCCATCGAGGCTGAATTTGATACCAGCCTGCACGACTGTTATTTGGTCGGAGACAAGCTGGCAGATCTTTATCTGGCGTTGGAGAAGGGGTGTAAACCCGTTCTGGTAAAAACCGGTGCAGGTGATCAGACGTTACAGCACCTAATCGAGCAGCCCGACCCCCGCCTGGCTAATACTTCAGTATTTGTTGATCTTTCACATTTTTCTCAGTTTTTAATATCCCCCTAAACCGCTCCCTCTCTCTTTTCGCTAGATGATTCGAGCGTCCAATATCTAACCTGGCGCACTATTTTTGCGATCAGTTGTTCACCCAGGCGCCAACTTATTGAGCTGTATGGCGCATTCCTTTAAAAGCAACTAGCGGGAGGGCGAGCCCATTGTTGTACCAGCGATTCGTGCCAAGCCAGGGATGGGTGTGGCTTGAATGACGCTCTGAACATTCCTGTCGGGGAAAAGGAGTAATGCCCCCAGCGACGAGCTCTTTTAAGCCTTTTGTTGCCGCCTGCACAAAACAATAAAAGGGATACTCCAATGAAAAGACAATTTCTTACTGCCCTGACAGCCGGTATGTTGTTATCCAACAGCCTATTTGCTGAGTTAGCCACAAGTAAGTTTGCCCCCAGCCAGGAAAAACCAAAAAAAGTTTATATTGTTCAATTAGACAGTGAGCCTCTGTCTTCCTACAGCGGTACCATCCCCGGTTTGTCGGCCACCAAGCCATCCAACCGTGGCAAACTCGATCCCCAAAGCAGCAGCTACCGACACTATTCCAATTTCCTTCGGTCGCGGCGGGAACAAGTTCTATCCACCGTTCCCAGCGCACGCACTGTTCATGAATACGACACCGCTTTTAATGGCTTCGCGGCGGTAATGAGCGAAAAAGAAGCGGCTGCTCTGCGCGGTCGCGCCGACGTTAAAGGTGTTTGGGAGGATGAATTACTAAAGCCCCATACCGACTCCACCGCGGATTTCCTCGGCATCACAGATATGCCCAGCCCATGGCTCTGGGGGATTACTGGTGAGGATATAGTGGTGGGCATTATCGACTCGGGAATCCATCCAGAGCACCAGAGTGTCGCCGATATCGCCACCCCGTTACAGGGCAACCTGGGACCCAATGTCCCCTACGGCTCTATTCCCAATTCCTTTACAGGCAACGGCTGTGAATTCGGCAACAGCGACCACAACCCCGGCGACGCCGCATTTACCTGTAATAACAAGCTGATTAAAGCCAAGTCTTTTTCCGATGCCTTCCTGACCAACAACGAATTGGCAGATTACGAATTCCTGTCAGCCAGGGATGCAGACGGGCACGGTACCCACACCGCGACCACTGCCGCCGGTAACTATGGCGTTATTACCTCGGATGGAAAAACCCTTACCGGAATGGCGCCACGAGCCCGCATCGCGGTATATAAAGTCTGCTGGGATGCTCCAGATCCCGACGATAGTGGTTGCTCGTCCGCCGACTCCATGGCGGCCATTGATGAAGCCGTGGCCGATGGTGTGGATGTTATTAATTTCTCGATAGGTGGCGCCAGCACCACCTTTAGTGGTGCCGATGACCTCGCATTTTTATTTGCCGCCGATGCCGGCGTTTTTGTCTCCACATCTGCCGGTAACAACGGACCCGGACCCGAGACCACGGGCACTCCTTCGGGAGTACCTTGGATAACCGCAGTCGGCGCCTCAGAGGATGACCAGAGTTTCGGTTTAGCCCTACAAGTATCCTCACCAGTGTCGGTTTCCGGCACTTACGAAGGACGTGAGGGTAACGGCACAGTAAGTCTGGAAGAGGTTGGAGCAGTCTCTGCTGAGGTTGTTCTCAGCGAGCCGTTAGAAGCTTGTAGCGAAGTCACTAACAGCGAGTCTTTGGAAGGCAGTATTGCTCTGGTAAGACGTGGGGGTTGCTCCTTTACCGATAAATATAATAATGCTGCCGATGCCGGAGCCTTGGCTATCGTTGTTTACAACGATGGTACTGCAGACGATCGCATTAACCCGATTACCATGACAGCCCCTGATACCCGCATCCCCGGAATGATGATCTCGTACTACGAGGGCGAAACTCTCGCAGCCAGCAGCGAAGTTTCTGGAGTTATAGATCCGTCTCAATTAATCCCCAGGGAAGACCGCGTCGCAAACTTTTCATCTCGCGGTGAGAATGGTGGAGCTCCGGATATTATCAAGCCGGATATCAGTGCCCCGGGGGTTGGTATTATCGCGGGAATTTCTCCGGTTTTAAGCGGGGGAGAACTGTTTGGGGGCCGGAGTGGCACTTCTATGGCGAGCCCGCATGTGGCCGGTGTGATGGCCCTGTTAAAGCAGGCCAATCCGCACTGGAGCCCGGCAATGGCGAAGTCCGCACTAATGACGACTGCGCGCAACGACCTGCGCAAGTCCTACGGACTAGCGGATGCGACACCATTTGATATGGGCGCCGGTGCCATAGTGCCCCATGACGCTTTTAAACCGGGACTGGTTTACGATGCGGACTTCAACGATTACCTCGCCTTTCTTTGCGGCGCTGAGTTCCAGCCCGAGATGGTCGATAGCACAACCTGTAATGCGTTGACGTCCCTGGGTTATTCCATCGACTCCAGTGACCTGAACCTCGCTTCTATGGGGGTCGCTGACTTAATCGGCAGCCAGACCATTAAGCGCCGAGTCACCAGTGTCGCCCCCGGCCAGCGTTGGTATTGGGCATCCATCAACGCGCCACTCGGTATCGATGTAGATATCAACCCGAAAGTGCTACGCCTCAGGGAGGGAGAGAGTGCTGAGTTTGAGGTGACCTTCACCGCCACAGAGTCCGCCGAAATGAATACTTGGGTCTTTGGTGACCTCACTTGGCAATCCGTAGGCTCCCAGATCAGTGTGCGCAGTCCAATTGCTATTCGACCCGTTCCTCTAGCTGCACCACAGCAATTAACTGGCAGCGGCACCGATGGCAACCTCGATCTCAATGTGGGGTTCGGCTACAACGGTGATTTCCGGGTGAATGTCACTGGCCTGGCGGAGGGTGAGGCCACTACAACCACTGTCGAAGATGGCGATGTTCAAGTAATTTTCTTTGATATCCCTGAGGGAACGGAGCTTGCGCATATCGCTATGTATGATGCTGATGTGGGCGACGGTAGCGGAAGTGACGACCTGGACCTGGAAGTTTATGGCCCAGCGCCAAACTATCCCGAAGTCGGTACCAGCGGCAGCGCCACTTCCGCAGAGTCAGTTTCCCTGGCTAACCCCTCTCCCGGCCAATATGCAGCCGTTGTTGTCGATTATGCGACATCCGCCGGCCCGACCAATTTCAGCTTATTCAACTTTAATCTGAACGGGGACAATGGAAATACCGTAGTGGATGCGCCGGCTCAAGCACAGATTGGCAGAACCGGGGTAGTTTCGTTGGAATGGATGAATATTACTCCCAACACCCGCCATCTTGGTATTTTGACTCATGGTGACGGAGAAAAAGATTTTTCCGAAACCCAGGTCATGATTAATACTCAATAGGTTACATACTCATTCATTGAGTTAGCGGACCTACCTTTTTGCACCCCGGCCAAATTGGCAAATTTGGCCGGGTTCAGTTTTATCTCATAAACCTCTATTTACATTCCCCAAAATCTGACTTTGCTGCTCTAAAATTAAAAGTGCCTAGCTATTTTCATTATTGAGAGTTTTATACCCTTCCCATTGAAATGGAACATTGTATTCCGCAATTGTCAGAGCAATCAGTTGTGCAAATATATTTTCAGCATTATCACTATTACTGATTAGTAACAGTCCCATTCCCGTATCAGGGTAAATAATTGAATAATGCTGAAATCCATCACCATGGCCCTCTTTAAATGCGGCCCAACCATATTCAGTATTAAATAGCCCCCATCCCAATCCGTAGCTCAACTGAATAGAATCATAAGCACTTGTAATTTCTCTGGCTCCGGGACCAAATTGTGTTTTGGTTCGAATTCGAATCTGTGGAGAGAACATCTCCGTCAAAGATTGATCACTTAGACCTTGTCTTGATAAAACATGCTTCAGAAAATTAGTATAATCCCTTGTAGAAGTCTCCAATGTACTAGGTGCTCTTGGCATATTATCTTTATCTCTGGGGTAGGCACTGCCGTCACTGCGATGCCCTAGTGCGTAATTGCTCTCAAAACTCGTCTGCCATTGATAACTTGAATCTTTCATTCCATAGGGATTGAATACATATTTTTTGGCTAACACTTCCAGAGTTTGCCCGGTAATTTTTTCTATTACAGCTTGAAGCAGTACCATGCCCTCACCAGAGTAACTGTAGTTTTTACCAGGTTCAGAATGCAATCTTAACTTATCATTCACTTCTAACCATCGCCAGTTCGGTAGACCAGTAGTGTGCGAAAGGCTCATACGAGCAGTTATATCCCTATAGCGAGGATCATAACGGAGATCACTAAAATCTTGGTGCCAATATTTCCCAGGGCTTCTCCATAAGGGTTCGTCAAGATAGCTTTGTAAAGTTTTATCTAGATCTAAAATATTTTCATCTACTAGTTTCATTACTAATACAGAAAATACAGCTTTACTCAGGGAGGCACCATAAACTTCTGTATCTATGCCAAGGGGTATCTTTCTTTTTAAATCAGAGTAACCAAAAGCCTTTGAGAATACAGGTTTTTCCTTGTTAAAAATGGTTATGGTCAAACCAGAAACATTATATTTATTAATGAGATAAGAAACTTCATTACATAAGTCTTTACCGGTAAGAGTTGTCCCATCCACTCTATAGATCTGATTATTTCTACATTCATCTTGGGCTACAGCAGGAAAGGCAAGAAAAACAACCATGAAAATAATCCAGTTTTTCATATTTTTCCAAAAATGTTATTTTAACTTAGTGAATCAGAGCTATGACGAACTGAGATACACTAATGGATGCAAAACTATTATTTTCCTGTTGGAATTTTTTACCATCTAACCAAAGTCAACCGAAATTTATTCGATTATTTATATGCAATTGAGTTTATTCTGCTGATGAATAAAAGCGCGCGCTATGTCTATGGATACTCGACCAAAGTCCCAAAAAGTTTTTGTCTTCCGATTGATATTCACAGCAACAGAAAGCTGATACTCCGGTAATATCATTAACCAACTCTGACTGCCACGACTCACTCCGCCGTGATTGGCCACTCTCGCCAATCCTACCTCAGGGATTTCTACTTGAGTCACTCGCCAACCCAAAGCATAGTTTTGTTCATTCACTTCACCGCTGACCACTTTTTGTGGCGTCCAAAAAATCTCACGGACTTCAGGGGATAAATATTCAGCTTTCAGGAACTGAGCACCCAGTCTCACCAAGTCACTGGGTGTGGAAATAAAGCCTCCCCCCGGCAGGCGATGGCTTAAATCCACTGGACGCCATTCCCGCAGGCGAAGGGCACTGCCAGACAAGCCATTACTTTTGTAGAAGCGAGCAATATTACGTTCTATATCACCATTCAGTGGCGATACTTCTGTGCTGTTCATTCCGCTAAGCGTAAATACCTCATCATGCATCACTTCCAGATAAGGTTTGTCCTCAGCACCAGCCAAAACGGTACCCGGTTCGAAAAGTAATTCACTAGCATCAAAAATTCTCAGAGCCCGATACATATCCTCTTAGTGAATATCCAGTGCCAGAGTTTGATACAAACCAAGCCAATCAGAGTTCTCTTTATAATGTGGCAAGCCAGACATATGGGAAGCCAATTGGCGCGGGGTCATTGATGCCCATTCGGGGTTTGGTAAGGGTTCCAGATAATTTGAGATAGGTTTATCCAGATCAATAGCCCCCCTCTGTACCAAACGCGCCAATGCAGTTCCTGTTAAAGCCTTAGAGGTGCTACCAATACGAAAGCGTGTCTCTGTAGAAACAGGTACTTGCTCCTCTAAATCAGCCCAGCCGGCAGCCCCAGCCCAAACTACTGCACCACAAGCAGATACTGCCGCAGAAATTGCCGGAGCACCGATTTTCTCACGATGATTTTCAATTGCTTTAAGCGATTGCCCTGCGGCAAGCTGCAATCCAATATCGGAAAGTTCTTGCGTGGACGGCGCTTTTGTAGGTAGAGCCTGCCACCCCAATGGACTTAACGGCACTGCATTTAGTGACCAGGCATAGAATTGATAAACTGGCCACAACATATAAGTAAAACCACACAGAAGTGTGGCCACGCTCATCAATATGAGCTTACGTCTCATACCCCCTCCGAATTAAGCTTTAGGTCTGTTGCCCGATTTAGAAGCAAGCTTGACACAATTAAAAGTGTCGCAGGGGACACATTTACGACCAATTCCGACACGATTTTAGGTCGGCCCTAGGTCTCAAATTTTATTCTATTCCCATGTTTCCTAAGCGGTGAACAATATCGAAATTTATTTTTAGATTTTTCCATAAAGAAGTATTTCATTGGCAAACTAATAAACTCTAGCGCCATTAGGGTATTCATAGGTTTACCTCCAACTCAGTAAATTTTCTCTAAAGTTGAAAACTGACCTTCAATAAACAATTATTAAAAATTCCGTTTGGGAGAGATTTAAAGAATCATTTACTTTTTAACTAGGCTAAATATAAATCTCCCAAATTAAATATTTACAATTGTCTGCAAGTAATTAATAACTATATTTTTAGTGAAAACGCTTTCGATATTCACTCGGCAAAATACCCTTGTGCTTTTTAAAGGCTCTTCTCAATTGCTCTTGGGATTGAAACCCACAGAGTTTTGCCACTTTATCCTGTGACTGATTTTGTTCGGAAAATAATTGGCAAGCTCGTTCCACTCTTATTTGCTCTAGAAAACGAGCAGGCGTTACACCAAGCTCTCGCACAAAGCTTCGGGCAAAATTCCGTGGGCTCATAGCCGCTTCCTGAGCCAGCCTCTCCACTGTTATAGGTTTCTTAATATTCTGGTACATCCATTCAATCAAAGTTGCAAAACGATCGCTGTTTATCTGATTTTCCAGTCGCACACTAAATTGCTGCTGTCCCCCATCTCTCTTTAAGTAGAGAACAAGAATTCGAGCCAGGTTGAGTGCCAAGCCCCTCCCATGGTCCTCCTCAATCATCGATAGAGCCAAATCAATTCCAGCAGTAATTCCGGCCGACGTATAAACATTACCGTCGCGGACAAAGATGGCATCCGGATCCACTTCTACCTGGGAGAATCCCTGCAACTCAGGAACATCCGCCCAATGCGTCGTAGCACGCCGCCCATTGAGAATGCCTGCGTTGGCGAGCATCAAGGCCCCACTACAGATTGAACCAATACGAGCAACCTTTTTCTGCTGCTCAGCCAGCCACTCCAGAACAGAACTATTGGCACAAGCTCGCTGACAGGAGTCCGGTGGCATGCCGCTCACTAACAGGGTATGAATCCCCTCAGCTTCATGAAACGGGAGGTCTATAAAAACCTTAACCCCTGTCGAAGTCGTAACCGGACCAGACTCAAGTCCCACCAACTGAATATCATAGAAATCCTGGTTGGAACGCCCTTGTTTGCGCAACTGATCATTTGCCAAGGCAAAAACCTCTAGGGGACCTGTGATATCCAGGCTAGTTGCACCCGGGCAGACCACCATGGCGACTTTCCTAGCTCCATTTTGTGTTTGTTGGTGCTTATTCATCTCGGCAGTTTTCCACAACGGCTGGGGATAAGAATGATTTACAGGCGCCAGATTCTGCCAGTTATAACCAGCTTAGACACCCTGTTACCCCAAATTGATAGTCATTTTCTCCGGTACTGACGTATAAACTTTGACGGATATGAGTAACCCTCGGGTGACTATTGGTTCTTAAAGCTCCGAACGAGCCATACATCAGCTTGAGGCTTGACCTTCACTTAGCTGTCCGCACAATTGGCCCCTAATTTGTACACATCAACGGAGATCCCCTTTTGGTGGAGTTAATACTGAATCGAGGCGCAGAGCGCCGACTCAAGCGTGGCCACCTATGGATTTACAGCAATGAGGTGGACACTAAGCGCTCTCCATTAAAGGGAATTGATGCGGGTAGTCAGTGCCAAGTTCACGATAGCCAGGGCAAGCTGCTCGGCACAGCCTTTGTAAATCCGAGCCAACTTATTTGTGGACGAATAGTCAGCCGTAATTCTGACTTTTCCACAGATACTGTTTGTGAGCGCATACAAACTGCATTTGAACAGCGCCAACGGTACTTTTCCCACCCCAGCTACCGGATGGTATACGGGGACTCTGACTGGCTTCCGGGCTTGGTAGTGGATAGGTTTGGGGATTATTTAGTAGTCCAGGTCAGCAATTGGGGAATGGAGCGCTACCAACAAACGATTGTGGATAAGTTGGTGGAGATGGTTAACCCCAAAGGCATCCTGCTGCGCAATGATCATCAGGGTCGCGCAGTTGAAGATATGCCGCTGGTACACACCGTAGCCTTTGGAGATGTACCCGAGATGGTCCCGTTCGAGGAGAACGGCGTTCCACTTCTGGCCCCGGTACACCAGGGGCAGAAAACCGGTTGGTTTTACGATCACCGGGAAAACCGCAGGCTGTTGAATCGCTGGGTCAACGGCAAAAAAGTATTAGATCTGTTTTCCTACGCGGGCGGTTGGGGTATTCAGGCACTGGCCAATGGTGCGGCAGAGGTAGTGTGCGTAGACGCCTCTCAGCAGGCCTTGGACTGGTGTTTGCTCAATGCGGATCACAATGGATTCGCCGACAAGCTCAAAACCATCCAGGGTAAAGCACTGGATGTCCTCAAAGGGTTGGTCGCAGAGGGGGAGAGGTTTGATGCGATTGTGCTCGACCCACCCGCTTTTATTAAGCGGAGGAAAGATCATAAAGCCGGCTTGGCGGCCTATCGCCATATCAATGAACTCGCAATGCGTTTGTTGGCGAAGGATGGGCTGTTAGTAAGCGCTTCCTGCTCTATGCATCTGCAATCTGATGAGCTTCTCGACTGTATCCGTGGCGCCGCTCACCGCTTGGGGCGCCCAGCCTCAATTCTGGCCAGTGGTGGTCAAGGGGCTGATCACCCTGTGCATCCAGCAATTCCGGAAACCAACTACCTAAAAGCTCATTTTGTACATCTCGGGGGAAACACCAATAAGTAGGTGCTCATGAACCCCACAAGGCCCCGGTAATGACCAGGGCCTTGTTCTCAGATCGATGAGCCTACTTCAGGTCAAAAGACATACTTCATGCCTAAAGTGGCAGTGCGGGGTCTGTTTGCACGGGCGCCATCTGGACTGCGACTAATAATAACCTGCTCATCCAACAGATTATCCACTTTCAGGTAACCGGTCAGGTCAGCCATGAAATCATAATGCGCAGCAGCATCTACAACCCAAAGTGACTCGGTATAATCAAATTGGTCGGTATCTCCCCGGTTGCATTGGGTATTAACACACATCTCGTCCTGATAGGCTGCAGTCAGGTTCAAACGCCAAGCAGCGCCGCTATCCAGACCCGCAGATATCGCAAAGACATTTTCTGGGAGGTATTCGAGGTTGTCGCCGGCAAGCAGGTCATTACCATCACTATCTTCACTGATTTCTGCATCAGTAAAGGTATAGGTTGCCCGCACCGGTAGTATCCAACCGTTTGTGAGCACCCACTCACTTCCAAACGTAGCTTCCAGCCCTTTGATTTCTGCTTCACCCAACTGGTAGGTACCACTCTCGGCACCATTGGGACATTTCACCGCCACCGAGCAGTTTTGCACAGCATTTTCATAGTCACTGTAGAAGGCGATCAATTCAGCATTCAGGCTTCCGTTATCGAAGCGAGCACCCCATTCATAGTTTGTGGATAACTCCGGCCCCTGGCCATCGGCTGCACCTGCGCCGGGAGGGGCGAAGCCACGGTGCACACCTGCCAGCAGGCTCCACTGTTCGCTTGCCTGGTAAACAAGTCCCAAGCCTGGCAGCCATTCATCCACCTGATTGGAGCGATAGCTGCCCTTCTCTGTACGCTCAGCGTCGTTATAACGCTGCTGCTCGGTCTCTATATCCTCGTAGCGAAGAACAGCAGTGAGAGTCAGCTTATCGTTCAGCTGGATATCGTCGTAGATAAAGAACGAAGTTGCATCCGCGTCTTCAACACGGTTATTGCTGCTTTCTTCAGCGGTATCGGGAATATCTGTGCTCAGATACACCAATTTGCCATCAACCTGCTCATAGTTTTCCACAGGCTGGAATCTATCCACTTCGTCTTGATGCTGGCGCACTCCAAAGGACAGCTCATGACTAACAGAAGCAGTATTAAAGCGCCAATCGGCACTTATCTGCAGGCCCTTAGCCTCGTACTCACGATTGTTATGCTTAACACCGAAGGTGTAATCTTCAGTGCCATCCAAAACCGCTTGAGGGTCTAAAACTCCATCAACACTGCCGCCGGTATTAACAGCATCTATCAAGTCACCCTCGCTGACCTTAAACCAGTCGCGTTTAAACTTGTTGTAGTAAGCCTGGGTATGCAGGGTAAAACTGTCACTCAGTTCGATACTGTGGTTCAGCTGGATAGTGCTGTGGCGATTCTGCATTTCATCCAGGGCGCTGATACCGTATCGACGGTTCGGATCTTTCTTAAAGTCGGCATCCGTTAGGCCCAGATAACTCATGCCAGACTCCTCTTCGGAGTACTGAAGCTTGATATCCAACTGCTGGCGATAAGTTGCGTCTCTATCAGAACTGATACGACCCTTTAGTAGATAGTCTTCTTTAGCAGTATCTGCGCTGCCGGCACTATCGATTTCTCTGAATCCATCTGCATACTGCTGCTGTGTTTCCAACAACCAGCCAGTATTTTCTGTACTGGCGCCATAATGAGCATGCAAACGGGTCTCACCGAACTCTCCGGCCTCTAGTTGCACCATACCTTCACTGGCAGTGGGAATAGGTGTGCTCAACATATTGACTGCACCACCCACGGTGAATGGGCCATATTGCAGAGATCCGGGGCCTTTCAACACCTCAATTGCATTCATGCGGCCCGCACTGGGGAAATAATAAGCTTCTGGTGCAGAGTAAGGAGCCGGAGCCACTAACACTCCATCTTCCATCAAGGAAATTTTGGCGGAGCGTCCCCCTTGGGCACCGCGAATCCCGATATTCGGACGCAATCCGTAGCCATCTTCTTCAAGAATGTAGACCCCAGGAACTGAGCGCATCATGCGATTGATATCTACAAACTCGAACTCGGCTAACTCATCAGCATCAACCAAGTGTGCAGAGCCAGGCAACTTGGAAATAGATGAGGAGTCGCCGATTACTGTTACGCTCTCCAGCTGTTGTTCGGCTAAGGTCGGCGCAGTAATAAGAGTGGCTATCGTAAAGGCCAGGGGTGTAAATGGAATGTGCTTCATGAACCCTCCAAGGATTATTAGTAACCTTGAGTCATTGTTTTTATAAATACGAATGATTGTATTTTAACATTCCCATTACACTTTATTTACACTCTTCTTTTTGCTGTTTAGCGTCACGAACTTCGCTGGTGTGCCTGCAACTTTAAGGTTTTGCTTATAAGCAGATGTTTTCTAGGATCTACTCTTCGATCTGACTAGCATTGGGCTCACGTATCCGCTTCGGGTGTGCCCATGATTAGAAAGGCAAAACTCAAAGAGCTGGACAGGCTGGAGCAACTTTGGCTACATGCATCAGCGAACTCCCACCCCTCCATACCCCGCCAGTTTTGGGTGGACCGTATAGCTCAATTTCGTAGAGACTGCCGTAATGCCACTCAATGCCTGGTTTATACCGATCGCAACAATGCTGTCGCGGAAGCCTTTATCACGCTGCTTGGTGACGGTACCGTCACCCACCTCTGTGTCAGTCCTTTATTTAGCGGTTGTGGAATCGGCACTAACCTCATTTCTTCAATTCGTGACCGGCGTTACCCACTAAGAGCTGAAGTACTTCGTGAGAATCTTCGCACTCGATACTTTCTACAAAAGCATGGTTTTGTGGAGGTGGAGCGCAGCTATAACGTGGAGTATGGCCAGCATTCAATCTCCATGCAGTGCCCCAGGGCATCTGCAAGATAAAATTTGCCGCACTATGCCCATTGAATAGTCTTTCCCTTATAACTGAAGCTTATTGAATCACTTCTTTTTATTGTTTCTACGCGACTCTTGAACCGGGTAGCATGCCTCCCATCATAATTTTCCTGAGCGCTGAATTTTTATGGGACGCAACGCTTCCAGCCAAACTTTACAGCCTATTCCAGAACGCACCTTTCATCACGATGCGGACCTGGAGTCCATGAACCTGCGTTTCGCTGGCGCCAAGCCAAGCGAAATTATGCAGTTCACAATGGAACACGCTCAGAACCCGGTGGTTTTTACTAATTTCCGCCCATTGGCGATAGCTTTTCTCCACTTGGTTACCCGCGCCAAACCGGATATCCCGGTAATTTGGGTGGATCATGGATATAACACCCCGGAAACCTATCGCCATATCGAAAACGTGGTCAAATCTCTCGATTTGAACCTGCGCACCTATTCACCGAAGATGTCCGCGGCCCACTACAACGCTGTGTACGGGGGAATCCCGCAACTGGATACCCCTGAGCATGACTTCTTCTCCAGGACCGTTAAATTGGAGCCGTTTAACCGCGCTATGCAGGAATTGCAGCCGGATGTATGGCTAAACGGTATCCGCCACGACCAGAACTCGCACCGCAAAAACCTGGATATTTTCACCCAGGGCAACCACGGAACTATTCGGGTGGCACCGATGTTCCACCTGAAGGAAATCGATGTGGAAGAGTATGTTTACGAGAATGATCTTCCCGATAACGATATTTATTTTGATCCAACTAAAGGTGAGGAGCACCGGGAGTGCGGATTGCTGTTGGAAAAATAGAATGGACTACTCGGCGAGGACTAGCGTACTTCGCCTATCTCTTTAACAAGGCCTTCTATCCCAGCCGTTTATAAAGTAAATACTTTTTGCGTATTTACCGAATAAAAAAATCTATTACAAAAGGCGAGCCTCGACTCGCTGTATTTTTTTCAAAAAGGAAACTCTTCTATTTACTTCCGCGTAAATCCAGAAGAGTCCTTAAATTACTTATCATGCGATAGGCTAGGCAACTGCCCCTTTTGCAAGATGACCTCCTTTTTCCATATAAATTTTCAGGTCCTTCAGCATTTGCTCAAATTGAGAGCCGGTCATCTTCTTCACCACAGGACTCAACACGCCTCCTAGAGCATTTAACTCCATATTTGCAGTGAAATTCACTGTTGTGCCTCCACCAACAGAGGGGCTTAATTTAAATTGAGATAAACTCTTTTTAACGGGGAATCCCGGTGGCGTATTTTTGGTTTCAACCGAGACATCCAGTTCATAGTTTTTCTCATCAAACCTTGTAATAGTTTCATCTGCGACAAGACCCGACGGTCCCTTATTTGTCAGGACACAAACCCGGCCTTCTACACTCGCATTTTCAACAGGTTTTCCCTCCTTAGCGAAGGAGTGAGGGATTAACGTCATCCACTCGTAAGCTGTATCAAAATCAACGGCGAGGACTTTCCAGACCTCATCAATTGGGCGGTTAATTGCGATTTCTCGGTTTACTTGGGCTTCTTTCATCTCTGATCTCCTGGGTTTCTCTACGGAGTGCTATTGACGGGAGACAGATTAACTGGACACTATATGCAACGGAATACAGCAAAATAGGACAGTGTGTTGCATAAAGAGTCCATCGATTGGGGAGATATCCAGTTCTTTATCGCGGTAGCCAGGAGTAAGAGCGCTCGCAGCGTTGCTGACGACTTTAAAGTCAGCCATTCCACAGTTTCTCGCCGTATTGATGCCCTGGAGGAAAAACTCCAGGCCAAGCTGTTTTATCGCAGCTCCAAAGGCTATCAGCTGACGGAGGATGGCAAGGCGATGCTCGACTACGCCCAATCGGCAGAGCAGTATCTAAATGCCGCGCAGAAGCATTTACAGGGGGGGAGTAACCAGCTGTCCGGGGAAGTTCGCATCACTATGCCGGATGTAGTCGCATCGCACTTAATTATCCCCTACCTAAATGACTTCTCACGTACGTATCCAGAGATCAACGTACAGCTACTGGTTACTAGCCACGTTCTCAATTTGGAAAGTCACCAAGCCGACATAGCACTTCGTATTCTCCCCAAAGGCGACGTCGATGTTTCGGATCGACTTGTTGCTCGCAAGCTCGCCGACCTACCCAGTTGCTGTTACGGTTCTCCGAGGTATATCGAGAAATCTGTACCTGACGATGGCCACTGGCTCGGCTGGAGTGGCGATGACGCCACATTGAATTGGGCCAAAGACACGCCCTATCCACAGATGCCTTATCAGCACCAGATTAATCACGGTTTGATACAGCTAGAGGCAGTTAAGAGTGGACTGGGGCTGGCCAGGCTGCCCTGCTTTCTTGCAGATGGTGCTGAAGGAGTCGTTCGGGTCCCTGGGGCAGCTCCATCCAGCCTGCATGAACTGTGGCTAGTCTCCAACCCAGAGCACCGCAATGTTATGCGTTTTAAGGTTTTTAGGGAGTTTATCGTGAAGTTGTTTAGCCGCCTGAATGATAAGTTAATAGGCAAGGCTTAACTGCATCGACTGATATTTTTCTAAAAGTGATGGGATGTATTGTGGCTTTAGTGATAACTCAATACTGATTTACACGCTTTTTGGCCATAATTTTTGCCGACCAATACCCAATTTTCTGGGAGCTGATTGTCAGAGTGGATACTTGGTAATGGGGTAATCGGCTCATCCACTCTCATCACCAAGCTTAATATTGTCGCAAAGCAAGCTCTATTACAGCCTACTTTGCGCCTTACCTAACGCCCACTGGATAATTACATCCTCGTAGTTGAATTCACCAATACTTCACCTTCCGCGTAGAGTTCACAGCGATCCCTTATCTGGTACTGCTTTCGCTGTTCCTCACAAGCCTGAAGAGCGCTTTGACTCGCCTCAGCTTGGGTGCTTCCACCATCTTCGTTAAAACCGGCCACAAATGCGCCACGATAGTCCACAGCCATTGCCAGGGCCTTGTTTCCTGAGTACTTCCTGTAAGTTGACATTAGTTGGCCCAAACCACTGATCTCAGGCTCGAACTCCAATCCCTCTTCCTCCTCCAACTCATCCAGCATCGACTGCAACTGCGCTCGCGAGTCTTCTTCTGCAATTTGCATAAATAGCGGTTGGGAGACTTTTGTGAAGAAACCTCTATCTCGATCTAGGTATAGCTCCAGCGCATACCACCAAGCAATTCCTGTTTCTCTCGGTGCGCGTAGATACGCCTGCTCCAACATTTCCGTATACTTCTGGCGGGGATACCCCAAAACTTGCATTGTGATCGCCAGTTCATGCCAGTACGCAGGTACTTGCCCATTGGCATTAATTAATTGAATATATTTATCCCGAATACGTTTCATCTTTCTAGGTTCGGGGAACCCCACCTCCGCCAAGGCTGCCGATAAATCATTTTTTGCCCGGGCTTCAAGATACCAAATTTCTCCGTGGTACTTCGCCGGAATAGAGTTCAATATTTCCTCAGCGCGGGAATAATTGCCTTCACCGGTCAGAGCAATGGCCAGTGCTGAATTTAGCAATGAGCTAGAGGCCTGTTTTTTATTTGCATAGGCAATGTAGTTCTCTAGTGCTTCGGAGCCCTGCTCTGAAATTGCCATAAAGTGGGCCAGTTCTGCAACTGCGGTACGACGGTCCATCAACTTAACGGAGGGGGACTTAGTTACACCATTATCAGAAAAATTTTCCTCGTAAAAACCGAAGTTACTTTTCGGCAGATTAATATACTGCTCATTGAGCTCTTCAAAGGTCATCCCCAGGGCTTCAGGTAGGCTCGTAATTGGGTCACTACCAGCATTGTAAGCCTCTAAATACTCATCTAAGGCTTTCTTTCTCTCCGTATCGAAAATCATCCAGTGAGCTAACATCCAACCATTAGCGTAAAGTGCCCTAGTATCTCTCATGGTCAGTGAGCCAGGAGCAGCCGAAAGAAGCTTATCTAGTGGCAACTCTCTCTCTCGATTCAGACTGATCGCTCGATCAAATGGCATTTTTCCAAAACTGTGCACTTTATTTTCATCAAAATCTACAGTGGAAAATACCTCGGCAATACCTTCACTATACCAGTAGGGGTAGAGGTGCTGGCTTCCGCTGTAGGTTAAAAAATGCGTATATTCATGAAACAATGTCTGGCGGGCCGGATTGTCAGGAAGGGCTCGATTTCCGCTTAGATTTATTAATGCAAAACTCCCATAAGCAGTATTATGGAATTGTCCAATGACTGTTCTCGACGACTCACTACCGCTGACTCCTTTAAAGCTGAGCCGATCATCCAGGGCATATATGGTCAACTTCTGTTGATCCGCTGAATACTTGATATATCGTTTTGCGAAAATCCGAAATTTTTCTAGGTCTATTGCCAGCTTTACAACTTGCTTGGGGTTGTCATTGGTAACGATTCGAAAATGCTCGGTTTCGATTTCATACCATTCGGAATTCACTAATTTCTGTGTGCTTGTGCAACCGTATAAAGCTAGAGCAATCAAACCACTAGTAACTATAAAACGACAAGCATCGCCGAGAATAGAGGTGATGAGGTTCCCCATAAGTCTTATGGTCCATTTAATTTTATTTGTTCGTAGAAATAAATAAGTAGGAAGGATACCTATAATTTTCACTTTTTAAAAATGCAGAAAAAATATTGCTTGGCCAGAATTTACTAAAAGTTAAATTGTTTACTTTAAACGTTTGTCAGTAATTTCAGGCTTTAATGGAAGGGAATGTACCTGATCGGCGTGACGCTTTTGATAAGAGGAGAAAAAAAGAATCGAATTTATCGCAAGTTATTTTTAAGCGAAAAAATAATATCCACAGTAATTCTCCTTTTGGGGAATTACTGTGGGATTTTCGGAAAAATGGCAATTAGACGTCGAGGTTTTCTACTGCCAAGGCGTTGGTCTCGATAAAGTCACGGCGTGGCTCTACCTGATCGCCCATCAGAGTTGTAAAGATTTGGTCCGCGGCAATGGCATCTTCAACGGTTACCTGCAGCATACGGCGGCTCTCTGGGTCCATGGTGGTTTCCCAAAGCTGCTCCGGGTTCATTTCTCCCAGTCCTTTATAGCGCTGGATACCGTAGCCTCTGCGGCTCTCACCCATCAGCCAATCCATCACTTCAGGGAAGCTGCCAACAGGGTGCTGCTTCTCGCCGCGCTGGATAAAGGCACCCTCTTCCAATAGCCCCACCATCTTCTCACCCAGAGAGCAGATAGACGCATACTCAGCGGAATCGAAGAACTCGTGGTTAATCAAGTAGTCACTGCCTACACCGTGGGCCACGATATGGATATGGGGCAGGAATAGGCCGCGCTCGGTATTCTCCTGAACCGTCACTTCGTGACGACGGGTTCCGCCACTCTCTTCGTCACCAAGTTTCTCCTGGAGCTTCTCACTCCAAGCAGCAACTTTGTCTTGAGACTGCAGGTCTTCCTGAGACAAGCTGGGCAGGTAGATCATGCTGCGCAGCACTTCCTCAGGGTACAGACGCGACAGGCGGTCGATAGTCGCCAGTACGCTGCGGTACTCGCCTACCAGGCTCTCCAGGGAGGCGCCAGAAAGCCCAGGGGCATCCGGGTTCACAAACAGCGTGGCGCCTTCCAGGGCTGCGTTGGTGAGGAACTGGGTCAGTGCGCCCTCATCCTTCAGGTACTGTTCCTGCTTGCCCTTGGAGATCTTATACAGCGGCGGCTGAGCGATGTAGATGTGGCCCCGCTCGATCAGCTCCGGCATCTGGCGGAAGAAGAAGGTGAGCAGCAGAGTGCGGATATGGGCTCCATCCACGTCAGCATCGGTCATGATGATAATGCTGTGGTAACGCAGCTTATCCGGGTTGAACTCGCTCTTGCCGATGCCACAGCCCAGTGCGGTAATCAGGGTACCCACTTCGGCACTGGAGAGCATCTTATCGAAGCGCGCTTTTTCCACATTGAGGATCTTACCCTTCAGCGGTAGGATCGCCTGGGTGCGGCGATCGCGGCCCTGCTTGGCTGAACCACCGGCGGAGTCACCCTCCACCAGGTAAATTTCAGATAGTGCCGGGTCTTTTTGCTGGCAGTCCGCCAGTTTCCCGGGCAGGCCGGCAATATCCAACGCTCCCTTGCGGCGAGTCATTTCGCGGGCCTTGCGGGCCGCCTCACGGGCTTTGGCCGCGTCGATCATCTTGGTGACGACAGATTTGGCTTCCTGTGGGTTCTCCATCAGGTAGTCTGTGAAGTGGTGGCCCATCTCCTGCTCTACAGCGGGTTTCACTTCGGATGAAACCAGCTTGTCCTTGGTCTGGGAGGAGAATTTCGGGTCCGGAACCTTCACAGAGATAATCGCGGTGAGACCTTCCCTGGCATCATCGCCAGTGGTGTTCACCTTGTCTTTCTTGCCCAGGCCTTCCCGCTCGATATAGCTGTTCAGGCCACGGGTCAGGGCTGCACGAAAGCCCGCCAGGTGGGTACCGCCGTCGCGCTGGGGAATATTGTTGGTGTAGCAGAAGATGCTTTCCTGGAAGCTATCGTTCCACTGTAATGCCACCTCTACTGCAATGCCGTCTTCGCGCTGGCTCTGGAAGTGTAGAACCTTGTTAATCGGGGTTTTGTTCTGGTTGAGGAATTCCACAAAGGCACTCAAACCACCTTCGTATTCATAGACCTCTTCCTTACCACTGCGCTCGTCCTTCAGGACGATACGCACACCGGAGTTCAGGAAGGACAGCTCGCGCAGGCGCTTGGCCAGCACATCGAAATGGAATTCGATATTGCTGAAGGTGTCCTCTGAGGGTTTGAAGTGCACCGTGGTGCCGGTGGTATCGCTGTCACCCACAACTTCCAGGGGTGCCTGGGGCACACCGTGGTGGTAGGTCTGCTCGTGGATCTTGCCACCGCGACGGATAGTCAGCTTCAGCTCCTTGGACAGAGCGTTTACCACCGATACCCCTACCCCGTGCAGACCGCCGGAGACCTTGTAGGTGTTGTCATCAAATTTACCGCCCGCGTGAAGGACGGTCATAATCACTTCTGCTGCAGAAACCCCCTCTTCCGGGTGAATCTCTGTCGGGATACCACGGCCATTGTCCGATACGGAAATGGACTCATCCGGGTGGATGGTTACACGGATCTCATCACAGTGGCCGGCCAGCGCTTCATCGATGGAGTTGTCGACCACCTCAAATACCATGTGGTGCAGACCGGTGCCATCGTCGGTATCACCAATATACATTCCGGGGCGCTTGCGCACCGCATCCAGGCCTTTTAATACCTTGATACTGCTTGAGTCATAGCTTTGCTGCTCTGACATTTATTCGCTCCATTAAACTTATTGTGCGGCCGAAGCTTCGGCACTGATCTTCCCATGTTCCACGTGGAACACTTTCGGGCAATTCCAAGGGGCATCTAGTTGCCGCCAGGGGCGGCTTGTAGTGCCCTCCTCAATTCCGGTTACAAGCACCTGGCTGGCACAACGCCCAACCCAATGCGCAAAAATCTGTTGGTTACTGTCATCCAGCTCCGCCGGCAGGTCATCTACCAGGAATACTGGCATATCTCCCTGCCTACAGACTACCTCCGCCATTGCCGTGCGCATTGCACACACCAACATCTTCTGTTGGCCGCGAGATAGAATATTGTGGGCCGACTCACCGGCTACGCTAAAACGAATATCCGCCCTATGGGGACCAATACGCGTATGCCCTTGTGAAACATCTGATTCCCGTGATTCAGATAGAGCGCTACGCAGGTCAACTTCTTTACGCCAACCGCGACGGTAACTCATATCGACACGGCTCAATAGGCTCTGTGGTAACTCACCAAGCAGTTGTGAAACGGCAGACTGCAATTGAGAAAACTGAGCTAATCGCAGATCGTTTACACGCTCGCCACTAATGGCCAACTGCTCTTCCCATACGCCGATGCTGGTCTCATCGATTTTACCACGACGCAGGAGAGCATTTCGCTGCCGCAGTGCGATTTGATAATTTTTCCACTCCTGGGCAAATAAATGTTCCACGTGGAACACTGTCCAATCCAGCAACCGACGCCGAACGCCGGGGCCACCATCAAGTGCGGAAAAACTTTCACTGTTTATCAATTGAAGTGGCAGGCAACTAGCAAGCTGTGAGCTGGACTCCGCTGGAGCCTGGTTAACCCTGATTCGGCCGGAGCCATCTGCAAGGCGCTCTACCCCCAAGTTAAAACCTGTATCAAGCTGGGCAAAAACCGTAAGCCCATCAGTATCATGCTGAATAACCGACTTATGCTGGCGAGAGCGAAAGGAGCGCCCGGTTGCCAGCATATGTACCGCCTCTAGCAGTGAAGTCTTGCCACTGCCATTCGCACCACAAAACACGTTAACGCCAGGACCCAGCTTGAGATCGGCAGAGCAGATATTGCGAAAATTAGATAAGAGAAGACGGGTCAGCGCCACAGACACCTCCCCCAGAGTGAAGAGCGCGATGCACAGGCATCGCTTTGTTTATCGGCTACCCCACCGAGCGGGGAGGTAGCCTCAATCCATTCAGAAAAGAGCAATGGGTGGGCTGCCTTACAGGCGCATAGGCATAATCACGTACAGTGCATCACCTTCTTCAGGTTGCTGCAGCAGTGCGCTGCTATTGGCGTCAGCCAAACTGATACGGATCTGGTCACTGTGAATAGCACCAGTGACGTCCAGCAGATAGGAAACGTTAAAGCCAATCTCCATTGGCTCACCTACGTAATCCACCATCATCTGCTCTTCCGCCTCTTCCTGCTCCGGGTTGTTGGCAACAATTTGCAGCAGCCCCTCAGAAACCTGAAGGCGCACCCCACGGTATTTCTCGTTGGAGAGAATCGCCGCTCGGGAGAAGGCCTGGCGCAACCCCTGGCGATCCGCATAGACCACATTGCCCGCGCCTCGCGGCAACACGCGCTCGTAGTCAGGGAATTTGCCGTCTACCAATTTAGAAGTGAAAGTAAACTGACCACTAACCACACGAATATGGTTGTTACCCAGCACTACCTGTGCCTGTGCATCGCTGTCTTCAAGCAAACGACCCAGCTCAAGTACGCCTTTGCGCGGCACAATAGCCTGGATAGGCGTGGCGACATCCAGGCCGGGGGCATCGCGATCGCAAAGCGCCAAGCGGTGGCCATCAGTAGCAACCGCGCGCAGCTGCTGCGGGCGACACTCTAGCAGTAAACCATTCAGGTAATAGCGCACATCCTGCTGAGCCATAGCAAAACTGGTGGCTTCTATCAGGCGGCGGATCTCGCGCTGGGAGATATCGAAACGGGTCTGTGCACTGGCCTCTTCCTGGTTCGGGAAGTCCGCTGCGGGCAGAGTCGACAGCTGAAAACGGCTGCGGCCACTGCGCAGTATCAGGCGCTCGCCATCGCGCTCAAACTTTAGTTCAGCACCATCGGGCAGAGAGCGACAGATATCCAGCAGCTTGCGTGCGGGAACAGTCACCTCGCCCTCCATTTCTACACCGTCTACACCGAGACGGCCGACAATTTCCACTTCCAGGTCAGTACCGGTCAGGGAGAGTTCCTGGCCCTGTAACTGCATCAACACATTGGCCAGGACTGGCAGTGTTTGGCGTTTCTCAACAACACCGGCCACCAGTTGTAACGGCTTCAGAAGGGCGTCCCGGCTCACATTGAATTTCATCGGTAGTTTCGCCTTGTTTTGTCAGTTATTCGATTAAGTGGTCAGCGACCGTGTCAGCAATTTAACGTCCTCGCGAATATCCGCGTCGGACTCCTGCAGCTCACGTATTTTGCGGCAGGCATGCAGTACTGTTGTGTGGTCGCGACCACCGAAGGCATCGCCGATCTCCGGCAAGCTGTGATTGGTCAGCTCCTTGGCCAGGGACATAGCGACTTGGCGGGGGCGGGCCACCGAGCGACTGCGCCGCTTGGAGAGCAAATCCGCCACCTTAATTTTGTAGTATTCAGCGACAACCCGCTGGATATTATCCACACTGACCAGTCGATCCTGTAGGGCCAACAGGTCTTTTAGTGCTTCGCGCACAAGGACATCGTCAATAGCGCGACCGGTAAACTGCGAATTGGCAATTACGCGGCGCAGTGCACCCTCGAGCTCCCGCACATTGGAGCGAATACGCTGCGCAATAAAGAAAGCGGAGTCGTGAGGTAAATCCACACCCACCTGCTCGGCCTTCTTCATCAAAATAGCGACTCGAGTCTCGAGCTCTGGAGGCTCTACAGCCACCGTTAATCCCCAGCCAAAGCGGGATTTCAAGCGCTCTTCCAAGCCGTCGATCTCTTTCGGATAGCGGTCACAGGTTAGGATAATCTGTTGACCACCTTCCAGCAGGGCATTAAAGGTATGGAAAAACTCCTCCTGAGAGCGCTCCTTACCGGCAAAGAACTGGATATCATCAATCAGAAGAGCGTCAACAGACCGGTAGTAGCGCTTAAAGTCGCTGATTGCATTCAGCTGTAGCGCTTTCACCATATCTGCAACAAAGCGCTCGGAGTGCAAATACACTACCTTAGCATTGGGGTTGCGCTCCAACAGCGCGTTGCCAACCGCGTGCATCAAGTGAGTTTTCCCCAGACCCACGCCCCCATATATAAAGAGGGGATTGTAGGCGCCGCCAGGATTGTCAGAAATCTGTTGTGCCGCAGCGAGGCCCAGCTGGTTGGACTTACCTTCAACAAAGGATTTGAAAGTAAAGTTGCGATTGAGTGAGCTGCCGTGCTTGATAGCCCCCTCCACCTCGACCTGCCTGGCCGGCTGCTCCGGTATGGAGCGAGCCATACCATTCATAGCCGGTGGTCGCAGATCTGTCAGGGCCAGTTCGCCTGTCGTCATCTGTTCGGCAGTCACCTCCTCAGCCATAGCGGGATGAGGCACCGGCCTGCTGGCACCAAACCCAGATCCCAGCGGTGAAGTCACCGGAGGTGGCGCAGTGGCAACAGGCGGCACAGATACCGGTGGCGGTGCCACTGCCGGCTGCACCGGAGGTGGTGGCGGAGCTGGTGCCGATGGCACGGGTGTCGGTACCGGTGTCGGAGGGGCATTATTTGTTACATGGCCGCGCTGGAAGCGAGCCGGCCGGCGAGCGGTAATCTCGAGCGCCACTTGCAGAGGGCGTCCTGGTGCAAACTGTTGCACCAACTCGCGAATGCGGTTCAGGAATTTATTGCCAACCCAGTCCAGCACAAAGCGGTTCGGTGCGATCAGGCGCAACTCGCCCTCCGCACTAACGGGATTGACGCGCAACGGTCTGATCCAGGTATTGAACTGCTGAGACGGCAGCTCGTCCTGTAAACAGCTCGCGCACTGCTTCCATACGGATTCAGTCAAGAAACCCCCCAAAAAACCCCAAAATGGTAAGACCAAGGAGAGACGGCAAGGCCGGATTAGGAATCACCCGGGGCCATCAAATAAGATCGGCGCAGTATACCTTTCCACCTTTAGGTTATCCACAAGAAAGACTGCATCTGTTGAAAAAACTGCGCAAAAAGATCCACACAATCAAGGATTTGCACAACAATTAGACAATTGAGGTGGGAACCCTCTGAAAGTTATCCACAGTAAGCTGTGGGTATCTTGGGGTCAATCAGTGGGCATTCAGAGATACCCCTGATGACTCAACGACTTGTTTAGTTGGCGTAAAAAATTACAGTGAACTCGCACACCAACAAAAAGAATTTCCCTGATTAGCGCGTTGCTTTCACTGCTGGGTTTCTATACAATCCGCGGCCTTCGCAGCGCGTAGCTCCGTCTGCACCGGCTTTGTGCCGGACCGGAGTCCAGGCCGCGGCCGGGAAAGGTCCCGAGAAATTTTGAACACAAAGTCTCAGGTAGCAAGACTATGAAACGCACATTTCAACCAAGCAACTTGAAGCGCAAGCGCACTCACGGTTTCCGCGCTCGCATGGCAACCAAAAACGGCCGTAAGATTCTGGCCCGCCGTCGCGCTAAAGGCCGCAAAGTACTGTCTGCATAAGATCTCTTCCCTTTTAGAGATATCTCTTTATGCAGCAGGTGCGCAGCAGCTTCGGATTTGCCAAGACGCTGCGCCTGCTCAATGCGGCGCAGTATCGCTTGGTATTCAATGAAAACCAGGTGCGCGCCGCACACCCTCATCTGTTGATCCTCGCCCGTCCCAACTCCTTGGAACACCCGCGTCTCGGCCTCGTTATTGCTAAAAAGCATGTACGCAACGCCTCCGACCGCAATCAAATCAAGCGTATAACCCGGGAAACCTTCCGCCTGCAGCAATATGATTTGCCGCCGCTGGATGCCGTGGTGCTCGCGCGCCCTGGGGTCGCAGATCTGGATAAGGCCGAGTTGGCGAAACTACTGAATAAACTCTGGCGTAAACTGGCCAAGCGGGCTCGACAGCCGCAACCCCGACCATGAAGTGGATACTGATCAAGCTGATTCATGTATACCGCTACCTGGCCAGCCCCTGGGTAGGCAACCAATGTCGCTTCTACCCCACCTGCTCCCGGTACTCTGAAGAGGCCATTGAAACTCATGGAGCGATAAAAGGGGGTTATTTAACTCTGCGCCGCCTTATAAAATGCCACCCCTGGCACCCTGGTGGATTGGACCCGGTTCCCCCTACCAGACACAAGAACACGCTCTAGGTAATAAGATGGATTGGCAACGCTATACGCTGCTCGGCGGAATTCTCGCGGTTCTCCTGGCACTTATCTTCCAGTGGAACGCATTTCAAGAGCAACACACTCCTGAACTCGACCGCGAAACTGTCGTGCAAACAGGCGGCGACACTGTAAGCCAAATACCCGCCGAAACACCCCCGAGCACCGGCGACAGTGATGTTCCCCAACTTCGCTCCCAGGTGCCCGCATCCGATGAAGGCAGCAGTATCGAGAGCAAGCTGATCAGTGTCACCACCGACGTTTTTGATCTGCTCATCAATCCTCGTGGCGGCGATATTGTCAAAGTGGCGCTGCGCAAACAACAAGAGAAGTTGGATACCCCGGACCAACCCTTGATCCTGTTAAACCAGACCCGCAACCATACCTATATTGCCCAAAGTGGCCTTATCGGTAAAAACGGGACCGACAGCGCCGCTGGCCGCCCGGTTTTCAAGGTGGCAAAAACCGAATATGCGATGGTTGAGGGCGACGATACCCTGATAGTAGACCTGACTCTGCAACAGGAAGGCGCTAATATCACCAAGCGCTTCACCTTCAAGCGTGGAGACTACCTGATCCAAGTGGCCTACCTGGTGGATAACACCAGTGACAAGCCCTGGTCCGCGGCCATGTTTGGTCAGATTAAGCGCGATGCCAGTGAACCCGCAACCGACACCGGTTTCGGCATGTCGCCTTTCCTCGGCGCCGCCATCCGCACCAACGAAAAGAACTACTTCAAGCAGGACTTCGAGGAGATTGCTGAAAGCCCCACCCGCGAAACCATCGAAGGTGGTTGGGTAGCTATGGTTCAGCACTACTTTATCAGTGCCTGGATTCCCCCCCAGGACGAGCGCAATACCTTTGAATTGAAGGAGCTATCCAACGGCCTCTTCCGCATGGGCTTTACCGCACCTCAAGTGCAAATCCCCGCTGCCACCCAAGGCGAGCTGAGCGCTTCTTTCTACGCTGGCCCGAAAGATGTTTACCGTTTGGAAGAAATCTCCCCCGGCCTCGACCTGACCGTCGACTACGGCTGGCTCTGGTGGATCGCAAAACCGCTGTTCGGTGTCCTGCACTTTATCCAGGAGCATATTGTCAGCAACTGGGGCTGGGCGATCATCCTGCTCACCGTATTTATCAAGACGCTGCTTCTGCCTCTGTCCGCCGCTGGCACCAAGTCCATGGCGCGTATGCGCAAGTTTGCGCCGCAGATGAAAAAGCTGCAGGAACAGTACAAGGATAACCGGCAAAAGCTGGCGGAAGAGACCATGAAGCTCTACCGCCGCGAGAAGATCAATCCGATGGGTGGCTGCCTGCCGATCCTGTTGCAGATGCCGGTATTTATCGCGCTCTACTGGATGCTCACCGAAACCGTTGAGCTGCGCCACGCGCCCTGGATTTTCTGGATTCACGATCTGTCGGCGAAGGACCCCTACTTTATCCTGCCGGTATTGATGGGCCTGTCAATGTGGTTTATGCAAAAGCTGAACCCGGCGCCGACTGATCCAACCCAAGCCCGCATCATGCAGCTGATGCCGGTAATGATGACTGTATTCTTCCTGTGGTTCCCAGCGGGTCTGGTTCTGTACTGGATCGCCAACAACCTGATTACCATTGCGCAAACCTGGTATATCAATAAACAGGTGGATGCCGGTAAGTACTAACCAGTACCGATCTGCAGCAACACAATAAACAAGGGCCGCTAATGCGGCCCTTTTCCGTTCTGTCGAGTAAACTCAGCCGATGACACAAGAAAGCCTCAATCGCGACACTATTGCCGCTGTTGCCACCGCGCCCGGGCGCGGCGGCATCGGCGTTATCCGACTGTCGGGCGCAAGAGCCCTGCAAATTGCCCAACAAATCTGCGGGGAAAAATCCCTCCAGCCCCGCTCTGCCCACTACCGGAACTTTACCCACAAAGAGCAGTTAATCGATCAGGGATTGGCACTCTTTTTCCCCGGTCCCAACTCCTTTACCGGGGAGGATGTGGTGGAACTCCAGGGACACGGCGGCCCAGTGATTCTCGATCAGTTACTTCAAGCAACTATCGAGTTGGGCGCTCGACAAGCCCGACCCGGAGAATTTTCCGAGAGGGCTTTCCTCAACGACAAAATGGATTTAACTCAGGCCGAAGCGATCGCCGATTTAATCGACGCCGGCAGTGCCCAGGCAGCGCGTAATGCCATGCGTTCACTGCAGGGCGCGTTTTCCGAGAAAATCGAAGACCTAGTGGAAAACCTTACCCACTTGCGTATCTACGTGGAGGCCGCCATTGATTTCCCCGAAGAGGAAATCGACTTCCTCGCCGATGGCAAAGTGGCAGCTGATATAGAAACCCTACTGGCACAAATGGTGGGTGTGGAAACCCAGGCGCGTCAGGGCGCGATAATGCGCGAGGGAATGCGAGTTGCTATCGCAGGACGCCCCAATGCAGGGAAATCCAGCCTGCTCAACACACTGGCCGGACACGACGCCGCTATTGTCACCGATATCGCCGGTACCACTCGGGATATCCTGCGCGAACATATTCATATCGACGGTATGCCCCTCCAGTTTGCCGATACTGCGGGATTAAGGGATGCCCCGGATAGAGTCGAGCAAATTGGTATCGAACGCGCCTGGGAGGAAATCCACGGCGCAGATAGGGTACTTCTAGTCATGGATGCAGAGCAGCTCCACTCCCTGGATCCCACACAAGTTTGGCCAGAATTTACCAGTCAGCTGAGAGATCTCGATAAACTAACATTAGTACTGAATAAGATTGACCTCACCGACTACAGCGCTGGACTTCAGGCACATACTGAAGGCGTGCCAGTGATTGCCATCAGTGCAAAAACAGGTGCCGGGCTCGATGCGTTAAAAGAGCATTTAAAACAGAGTATTGGTTTCAGCGGCGCTGGAGAGGGAACATTCAGTGCCAGGCGCCGACACCTGGACGCACTGGGCCGGGCACAAGCTTTTATACATCAGGGCCAGCGGCAACTTCACACTAGCGGTGCAGGCGAACTGCTCGCCGAAGACTTACGCCAAGCCCAGCAGGCTCTGGGAGAAATTACAGGCACCGTCAGTGCCGATGAATTACTCGGCAAGATCTTCGGCAGTTTTTGTATCGGTAAGTAAACGCTCCATCCCAACTTCCAAGTTATCCCAAGGGGGAGGCTACTTTATCCTCCCTCGCTTCTCTCCTTCCAGCTTCCCAACATATTTCTCACTTCTTTTACACAGGCTTAACCCCGACTTTCAGGGCGGGTAAATTAAATCCCCAATTTTTCCCGATCTTATTAAATAGATTCGCGAAAAAATCTGGCAAAAAACTCTGCAAAATAAGATATGGCGCTGATCGAGTTATACATGTCCACGGGGATTTCCCGTGGATATCTTTTCACTTGCTTCAATCACCTATAAATCACATAGATACAGCAACAAAACTCACAGACTTATACAATATTCACTCTTACGCACAATTAACCCCCAAGTCTTATCACCCTCTACGCACAAGCTAAAACCTGAAATTGCCAGGTGTGAGTAAAAAAGGGGATAAACACCTGCGTAAGCAACGAATGCTATGATGATAACTTTCCCGCCAGCACGAGGCGCGCAAAGTTGTCCCGGCTTTCCACAATCATCTACCGGGGTTGCCCCCCCTTCAGCCAAGGGGTTATTGCCCATGTTTTCATTAATGTATCCTATTGATTTATAAGGTTTTTTTTTGCTTATACATGATTTGCCGGGCACTAATAAAAACAACTAAATCAAAAACCTCTCTCTAAGAAATACATTTATTCATTTATATAAACTTAAGAGAGTCCAAAAAAATGATTTCCTTAGAGAAAGAGCTCGATATGCAGGGAACTGGATAGTCTCCGTTTTTACAGCTTTACAAGGGTCTACCAACTAGAGTGCAGGAATATGCTTGTAGCCAATTGCTGACTCATACCTACTGCCTATAAAATGTGCGCCCCCAGTTGTAACCAGTAGCAGCCACTATGGAATTCCCTAAGACCTATGATGTGATCGTGATCGGCGGAGGCCACGCAGGTACCGAAGCCTCACTGGCAGCGGCACGTATGGGAGCTTCCACTCTGCTGCTGACCCACAATATCGAGACCCTTGGACAAATGTCCTGCAACCCGGCGATCGGCGGTATCGGCAAGAGTCATCTCGTGAAGGAAGTCGATGCCCTCGGTGGCGCTATGGCAACGGCAACAGACCTGGGCGGAATTCAGTTCCGGGTCCTCAATGCCCGCAAAGGCCCCGCAGTAAGGGCAACTCGTGCCCAGGCCGATAGAGCCCTGTATCGCGCCGCTATCCGTTCAATCCTGGAAGCACAGGAAAACCTGGAGATCTTCCAACAAGCGGCGGATGACCTGATTGTCGAAGGTGAACGGGTTGTGGGCGTTGTCACCAATGCGGGGGTGCGCTTTCGCGCCAAGACAGTGGTACTGACCGCAGGGACTTTCCTCGGTGGGCGTATACATATCGGCTTGGATAACCACGCCGGCGGCCGCGCTGGAGACCCGCCCTCGATTGCCCTTGCAGATCGTCTGCGCGAACTGCCTTTCCGCGTCGATCGCCTCAAAACTGGCACCCCTCCCCGTATTGATGCCCGCTCGGTAGATTTCAGCGAGCTGGAGGAACAGTGGGGAGATAGCCCCACACCGGTGATGTCCTATTTGGGCAGCCGCGATCAGCACCCGCGCCAAGTCTGCTGCTGGATTACCCACACCAATGCCCGCACCCATGAAATTATCCAGGGGGGGCTCGATCGCTCGCCCATGTATTCCGGCGTGATTGAAGGGATTGGCCCGCGCTACTGTCCCTCCATCGAAGACAAGGTGCACCGCTTTGCGGACAAAGATAGCCACCAGGTGTTTATCGAGCCTGAAGGGTTGACCACCAACGAGCTGTACCCCAATGGTATTTCCACCAGCCTGCCCTTCGATGTACAGATTGAGCTGGTGCACTCCATCAAAGGCTTTGAAAAGGCGCATATCACCCGCCCTGGCTATGCAATTGAGTACGATTTCTTCGACCCGCGCGACCTTTTGCCGTCCCTGCAAACCAAATTTATCCAGGGGCTCTACTTTGCCGGCCAGATCAATGGCACCACCGGCTACGAGGAAGCGGCTGCCCAGGGACTCCTGGCTGGCGCCAATGCCGCCCTACAGGCCCAGGAGCGCGAAGCCTGGGCCCCGCGTCGGGATGAAGCCTACCTGGGCGTGCTTGTGGATGATTTGATCACCAGCGGCACTAAAGAGCCCTACCGCATGTTTACCAGCCGCGCGGAATATCGCTTGCTGCTCCGTGAGGACAATGCTGACCTGCGCCTGACCGAAAAAGGTCGCGAATTGGGCCTGGTCGACGATACCCGCTGGGCAGCGTTCAGTGAAAAGCGCGAGGCGATCGCCCGGGAGACCCAGCGACTACAAGATACCTGGGTGCACCCAAAGACGCCCCAGGCCGCCTCTGTAGAAACCAAACTGCCGCAGCCATTGGCGCGGGAATACAGCCTGATGGACCTGCTGCGCCGTCCGGAACTGGGCTATCAGGATGTGGCAGGCCTCAAAGGGGAAGCGGTAACCGACGAGCAGGTTGCCGAACAGGTGGAAATTTCGGCCAAGTACGCCGGTTATATCGATCGCCAGCGCGAGGAAATTGAGCGTTTGCAGGCCTACGAAGATACCCCGATCCCGGCGGACTTCGACTACAGCGATATTTCTGGTCTGTCCAATGAGGTTAAGCAAAAGCTGGGAGAGACCCGCCCAGATACCCTGGCGCGGGCCTCGCGAATACCGGGCGTGACGCCCGCATCCATATCCCTGCTGTTGATCCAGTTGAAAAAGCGCGGGCTGCTAAAGCGCAAAAAAGCGGTATAAATCGGTTTTCCACAGGGTATCCCGCGAGGCCCTGCGGGGTTTGAATTTCGCGGGACTACTGGGGGATAGACCCATTTCTCACTCAATGGAACAGTTTCGTCCGCGCCTGTTAGAGGCGGCGGCACAGATGTCGGTGGTACTCAGTGACCGGCAGCAGGATCAGCTACTGGAATACCTGGCGCTTTTTGCCCGCTGGAACAGTGCCTACAACCTGTCCGCCATACGCGACCCGGAGCAGATGCTGGAGCGCCATATTATCGACAGCCTCAGTGTGGTAAATCTCTGTGGCGAAGGCTCTTTGATCGATGTGGGTAGCGGTGGCGGCCTGCCAGGGATTCCTCTGGCAATTGTGCATCCGGAGCGCGCCATTACCCTGCTCGACAGCAACGGCAAGAAGACCCGCTTCCTGTTCCAAGTCGCCAGCACCCTGCCCCTGCCCAATATCACGGTAGTCAATGAGCGGGTAGAAGCCTTTGTGCCAGAACAGCCTTTTGCCGGTGTGGTGTCCCGCGCCTTTGCCTCCATCGAAGATATGGTCAATGGCAGTGAGCACATGTTGGCACCTAGGGGTCGTTTTTATGCCATGAAGGGCAAGCTGCCTGAGGATGAGTTGAGCGCTCTGCCAAAAGGCATTAAGGTCGAGCAGGTGCACCGGTTGTCGGTGCCCGGCTGCGACGGTGAGCGACATATGATTCAGCTCTGTCGCACAGAATAAGATGATAGTTTGGCGGGTTTGTCGCCCGCCCAATCCTGCTCCCCTATCGTGGGGCACAACAGCCGCCGCCCGAAGCCGAGCCGGCGTCGGGGCAAACGCACCCGGAAACAACAAAGGACAAGAATCTTGAGCAAGATATTTGCTGTGGCCAACCAGAAAGGCGGGGTTGGCAAGACCACTACCTGCGTCAACCTGGCCGCATCTTTGGTTGCCAACAAGCGGCGCGTATTGCTGATCGACCTGGACCCCCAGGGTAATGCCACCATGGGCAGTGGTGTGGATAAAAGTGACCTGGAAGTTTCCGGTTACGATGTGCTGGCCGCTGAATTACCCGTTGAGCAGGCCATTGTATCCACAGAGAGCGGTTTTGATTTGATCCCGGGCAACGGTGACCTGTCTGCGGCAGAGGTGGAGTTGCTGAATCTGGAGGGGCGCGAATCCCGCCTGTGCCGCGCCCTGGCTGCGGTGAGTAATCGTTACGACTACGTGATTATCGACTGTCCGCCATCGTTGAATATGCTGACGGTAAACGCCCTCTGTGCAGCTCACGGCGTATTGATTCCCATGCAGTGTGAATACTATGCCCTGGAGGGGTTGTCAGCACTGGTGGACACCATCACCCAGATCCAGCAGGCCGCCAATCCGGACCTGAAAATCGAGGGTATCTTGCGCACCATGTACGATCCGCGCAACAGCCTCACCAGCGAAGTGTCGGCGCAGTTGCAGGAGTTTTTCGGCGATCGTCTGTATCGAACCTGTATTCCGCGCAATGTCCGTTTGGCAGAGGCTCCCAGCTTCGGCAAGCCGGCGCTGGATTACGACCGCCATTCGAAAGGGGCTATTGCCTACTTGGCACTGGCTTGCGAAATCAATCGCCGCCATCCCGCCAATCAATCTTCCAATAAGAAAAGCCGCCCTGTGGCGGAAGCCGTATAAGGGGTAATTACTATGGCCGCCAAACGCAAAGGACTGGGCCGGGGTTTATCCCACCTGATCAGCAATAAAAACAGCACCGCGATCGCCGAGGCTACCGGTGAAGCTGAAACCGAAACCGCCGTGGTCGACGGTGAGCTGAAGGAGTTGCCGATAGAGTTTTTGCAGCGCGGCCGCTACCAGCCACGCCGGGATTTTCCACAGGAATCCTTGCAGGAGCTGGCGGACTCGATACGCGCCCAGGGCATTATGCAGCCGATCGTCGTGCGCGGTATCGGTGAGCAGAGCTATGAAATCATCGCTGGTGAACGGCGCTGGCGCGCGGCCCAATTGGCGGGACTGGAGAAAGTGCCGGCACTGGTGCGCAGCGTTTCCGATGAAGCTGCCATCGCTATGGCGCTGATTGAAAATATCCAGCGTGAAGACCTGAATCCGGTAGAGGAAGCTGTAGCCCTCAAGCGTTTACAGGATGAGTTCAAGCTGACCCAGCAGGAAGTGGCCGATGCGGTGGGCAAATCCCGTACCGCAGTAACCAACCTTTTGCGACTGTTGAGTCTCAGTGAAGAGGTACGGACTTTCCTGGAGCGTGGCGATCTGGAGTTGGGGCACGCCAAAGCCCTGCTGGGTCTATCCGGTGCCACCCAGCGCTCTGCTGCGCGCCAAGTGGTCGAGCGCAGCCTTACCGTGCGCCAGACAGAGGCGCTGGTGCGCCGTTTACAACAGCCGGCTGCCCCCGCACCGGAAAAACCGAAGCCCGACCCCAATATCCGTCGCCTAACTGAGCGCCTGGCAGAAAAAGTCGGAGTGCCCGTATCTATCGATCACAACGATAAAGGCAATGGCCGCCTGGTACTCAAATACACCACTCTGGAAGAGCTGGATGGAATCCTGGCCCACCTGGGTTACGCCGAGGACTGAGGCCACAGGGAAATGCGCGTCCTAGTGGCGCGCGCAATAACTGTTGGCAAATACTCACTGCGGCGAGTAATTCCGTGCAAAACCTCCTGAAAATCAAATAAGTTGACGACATTTGCCGGTTGAATCGGCGATGCTGTTGCCGCATAATTCGCACGCCCAAATTTTGGGCGGACAGCGCAAAAAAAGTCGGCTTATCCCGTCTATGACAAAACCCCCGGTATTACGAATAGCCGCGGTACAGCTTCTGCTGATATCGGTGGCCAGTGCGGCACTGCACTTGAGCGGTAAACCGGTGACTGCGCTTTCCGTATTTATCGGCGGTGCCCTGTGTGCACTGCCCGGAGCATATTTTGGCAGGCGCGCCTTTCGCGATAGCGGTGCGCGCGCGGCCCATCGCGTGGTAGGCAATTTCTACCGCGCGGAAACCGGCAAATTTATATTGACCATGGCAGGTTTTGCAGCGGTGTTTGCCACCGTCAAACCACTGAATGCCGCGGCGCTTTTTATCAGCTACGTCCTCTGTGTAATCGTGCAGTGGATTTTGGTAGCGCGCATGGTCCGCTAGCCGGTGGATAAGAAAAAAGAATTCTTACTTTTACGATTGTTGAGGAACTATGGCAGGCGAAGCTCAAACCGCGACGGGGTATATCCAACACCACCTGCAAAACATGACTTACGGCAAGCTGCCGGCCGGGTATACCCGCGCCGATGGCTCTGTGCTGAATGAGTCTACTTGGACTATGGCGCATTCCTCCCAGGAAGCTGCGGATATGGGCTTTTGGGCCCTGCACGTAGATACCCTGGGCTGGTCTATCGGCCTCGGTCTGATTTTTTGCTTCCTGTTTGCCCGCGCAGCCAAGAAGGCTAGTGTGGACAAGCCCACAGGCTTCCAGAGCTTTGTGGAGCTGGTTACCGACTTTATCGACAAGCTGGTTAAGGAAACCTTCCCCCACCGCAACACTATGGTTGCCCCGATGGCTCTGACCATCTTTGTGTGGGTGTTCCTGATGAACCTGATGGACCTGGTACCGGTAGACTGGCTGCCGATGGCTGCCGCCAAGATCTCCGGCAACGATCACCTCTTCTTTAAAGTGGTCCCGACTACCGACCCGAACGCCACCCTGGGTATGGCCCTGGCGGTGTTTGCGCTGATGATTTTCTTCAGTATTCGCGAAAAAGGTGCCATCGGCTTCCTTAAAGAGCTGACTCTGCACCCTTTCCATACCGGCAAGTTGTTCTTTGACATCCTGCTGATCCCGGTGAACTTCCTGCTGGAAGCAGTATCCCTGATCGCCAAACCGATCTCCCTGGGCCTGCGTCTGTTCGGAAACCTCTACGCCGGTGAAATGATCTTTATCCTGATCGCGATTGTGTTTGGCGTTGGTGTTCTCGGCTTTATTGGTGCGGGCCTCCTGCACATGGGCTGGGCGATTTTCCACGTACTGGTAATCGTGCTGCAGGCGTTCGTATTTATGGTATTGAGCACCGTGTACATGGCGATGGCACACCATCGCGACGATGAGCACGAGCACGATCAATAAGTTTTTAACCCTTTTTTCGACCTTTACAACAACTCTTTAACTTTGATTTGGAGAACACAATGGAAGCATTAGGTCTGGTTTACATCGCAAGTGCACTGCTGATCGGTCTGGGCGCCCTGGGCACCGCAATCGGTTTCGGTACTCTGGGTGGCAAGCTGCTGGAAGGTTCCGCTCGTCAGCCTGAACAGGCTCCGGCTCTGCAGGGCAAGATGTTCCTGATGGCTGGTCTGCTTGACGCGGTTCCGATGATCGGTGTTGGTATCGCTATGTACCTGATCTTCGCCGTAGCTCCTGGTCTGGTTTAATTACGCCGTTCCAATTGCCCTTAACCCTATTTAAAGAGCAAGAGGTGTCGGAGTGAATATCAACCTGACTCTAATCGGCCAGTCGATTACTTTCCTGTTTTTCGTCTGGTTTTGCTGGAAGTTTGTTTGGCCGCCGCTTTTGGGCGTGATGAAAGAGCGTGAGCAGAAGATCGCAGATGGTCTCGCTGACGCCGAACACGCACAGAAAGATTTGGAACTGGCCAAGCGCAAAGCTGCCGAGCAGTTGAAGGAAGCCAAAGATCAGGCTAACGAGATCATTGATGGTGCCAACAAGCGCGCCAACCAGATTCTCGATGAAGCCAAGCAAGCGGCTCAGTCTGAAGGCGATCGCCTGAAAACTGCGGCCAAAGCTGAGATCGACCAGGAAGTGAATCGCGCTAAAGAGCAACTGCGCAGCCGTGTGGCAGACCTGTCTGTCCTGGGTGCGGAGAAGATTCTCGCGGTCAATATCGACGCTAAGGCGCACGACGACCTGATCGATAAACTGGCAGCCGAGCTGTAAGCGAGGAACCCAATGGCGGAACTCAGCACACTGGCCCGGCCCTACGCTAAAGCTGCATTCTCTTATGCGCAGGAAGCCTCCCACTTAGGTGGTTGGAGCACTGCGCTGAGCACTGCGGCAGCGGTCAGCCAGAACGAAAAAGTGCGTGAGCTGCTGGATAATCCCCAGCTCACCAGTGAAGAGCGCGCAGATAAATTCCTGTCGATCTGTTCAGACGAACTCGGCGAGCACGGAAGGAACTTCATCCGGTTGCTGGCGGAAAACAACCGCCTGCAGCTGCTGCCGGAAATTTCCGAACTGTTCGAAGAGCTGAAAGCGCAAGCGGAAGCCACCCTCGAGGTGGAAGTTGTTTCCGCGCACGCCTTGAGCGATGCACAGGCGCAAGCACTGGGCCAAAAGCTCAGCGCGAAGTTTGAACGCGAAATACATCTGCACAGCTCGGTGGACGAGAGCCTGCTGGGCGGCGCGATCATCCGCGCCGGTGATACAGTCATCGACGGTACCGTACGCGGCCGTCTGGCCAAGCTCGCCGAGGCGATGAACTCCTAAATTACTCTCCCCGTTGGTGTTAGCCGGCGGGGACTTGAGGAACAGAGCATGCAGCAACTGAATCCCTCTGAGATCAGTGAAATCATCAAGAGCCGCATCGAAAATCTCGATGTGAGCACTGAAGCCCAAAATGAGGGCACCATTGTTTCCGTATCCGACGGCATCATCCGCATCCACGGCCTGGCCGATGTGATGTACGGTGAGATGATCGAGTTCGAAGGCGGCGTTTACGGTATGGCGCTGAACCTGGAGCGCGACTCCGTTGGTGCTGTAATCCTGGGCGACTACAAGGCGCTGGCTGAAGGCCAGAAGTGCCGTTGTACCGGCCGTATCCTGGAAACCCCCGTTGGCCCGGAACTGCTTGGACGCGTTGTAGACGCGTTGGGTAACCCGATCGACGGCAAAGGCCCGCTGAACAACAAGCTGACCGACGCGGTAGAAAAAGTAGCGCCTGGCGTTATTGCCCGTCAGTCCGTTGACCAGCCTGTACAAACCGGTTTGAAAGCGGTTGATACCATGATCCCGATTGGCCGTGGCCAGCGTGAGCTGATCATCGGTGACCGTCAGATCGGTAAGACTGCTGTGGCGATCGACGCCATCATCAACCAGAAAGGCACCGGCGTTAAGTGTGTCTACGTTGCCGTGGGCCAGAAGCAGTCCTCTATTGCCAACGTAGTGCGCAAGCTCGAAGAGCACGGCGCTATGGATCACACCATCGTAGTAGCCGCTGGCGCCGCCGATCCGGCAGCGATGCAGTTCCTGGCTCCCTACGTCGGCTGTACCATGGGTGAGTACTTCCGCGACCGCGGTGAAGACGCCCTGATCGTATACGATGACCTGACCAAGCAGGCTTGGGCCTACCGTCAGATCTCCCTGTTGCTGAAGCGTCCGCCTGGACGTGAAGCCTACCCCGGTGACGTTTTCTACTTGCACTCCCGTCTGCTGGAGCGTGCCGCGCGTGTAAACGCCGACTACGTAGAGAAGTTCACCAACGGTGAAGTGAAAGGCAAGACCGGCTCTCTGACCGCCCTGCCGATCATCGAAACCCAGGCCGGTGACGTATCTGCGTTCGTACCGACCAACGTGATTTCCATTACCGACGGCCAGATCTTCCTCGAGACCGATCTGTTCAACTCCGGTATCCGCCCAGCGATCAACCCGGGTATCTCTGTATCCCGTGTAGGTGGTGCAGCGCAGACCAAGGTGATCAAGAAGCTGTCCGGTGGTATCCGTACCGCTCTGGCTCAGTACCGCGAACTGGCGGCATTCTCCCAGTTTGCCTCTGACCTGGACGAAGCTACCAAAGCCCAGCTGGATCACGGTGAGCGCGTAACCGAGCTGATGAAGCAGAAACAGTACTCTCCGCTGTCTATCGCGGACATGGCTGTTTCCGTTTACGCGGCCGACAAGGGTTACCTGAAAGAAGTAGAAGTTGCCAAGGTTCTCGATTTCGAAGCCGCCCTGCTCGCTTACATGAACAGCGAACACGCAGAGCTGATGGAGAAAGTGAACAGCACTGGTAACTACAACGACGAAATCGACGCAGCTTTCAAAGCCGCTATCGAGAAGTTCGTCGCTACTAGCAGCTGGTAAGAACTCCCTGGAGAGCGCGAGAGAGCGGCGTGTCCGCTCTTTCGGAATCTAACTTCCAGCGAACAAGGTAAATCACTATGGCAGGCGGAAAAGAAGTACGCACAAAAATTGCCAGCATCAAGAGTACGCAGAAAATTACTGCCGCAATGGAAATGGTTGCAGCCAGTAAGATGCGCAGGGCTCAGGATCGCATGGCACTGGGGCGTCCCTACGCCCAGCGCATACGCGCAGTGATCGGCCACGTCGCCAACGCTTCGGCCGAGTACCAGCATATTTACCTGCAAGAGCGCGAGGCCAAGCGGGTCGGTTTTATCCTGGTATCCACTGACCGCGGACTCTGTGGTGGCTTGAACGTCAATATGTTCAAAGCCGCTATTCGCGAGATGCAGGCGTGGTCCGAGCAGGGTGTCGACGTCGAAGTCTGCGCGGTAGGTAACAAGGCGGCCAGTTTCTTTAATGCCATCGGCAGCAAGGTTGTCGCAGCGGTACGCGATCTGGGCGATGCGCCCCAGGCCAACCAGCTGATTGGCTCAGTTAAGGTAATGCTGGACCGTTACGCAGAAGGCGATATCGATCGCCTGTTCCTGGTATCCAATGAGTTTATCAACACCATGTCCCAGAAGCCGCAGGTTGAGCAATTGCTGCCGCTGCCGAAGGACGAAGATGAAAAACTCATGCACGAGTGGGACTACCTCTACGAGCCGGATCCGGTTGAATTGCTGGATGGATTGCTGGCTCGCTACATCGAGTCCCAGGTATACCAGGCAGTAGTTGAAAACAAAGCCTGTGAACAGGCAGCGCGTATGATCGCGATGAAGAGCGCCACCGATAACGCCGGTGAGCTGATCGATCAGTTGCAGCTTGTCTACAACAAGGCGCGCCAGGCGGCCATTACCCAGGAACTGTCCGAAATTGTCGGCGGTGCGGCGGCGGTTTAATCCGCTGCCAGTAATGGTCAGCCTAGAAAGAATTTAAAGCTGAGGATCCGGAAATGAGTAACGGGCAAATTGTGCAAGTGATCGGAGCGGTCATCGACGTGGAATTCCCACGCGATTCTGTTCCGAATGTATACGACGCACTGGTGGTTGAGGACAAGAACCTCACCATGGAAGTGCAGCAGCAGTTGGGTGACGGCGTGGTACGCGCTATTGCCATGGGTTCATCCGAAGGTGTCAGCCGCGGTCTGTCCGTGCGCAATACCGGCGCTCCGGTTTCTGTACCGGTTGGCCTGGAAACCCTCGGTCGCATCATGGACGTGCTGGGCAACCCGATTGACGAGTGTGGCCCTATCGGTGAGAAAGAGCGCTCCTCTATCCACCGCGCTGCACCGACCTACGAAGAGCAGTCCAGCTCTACCGAACTGCTGGAAACCGGCATCAAGGTAATCGACCTGGTTTGCCCGTTCGCCAAGGGTGGTAAGGTTGGTCTGTTCGGTGGTGCCGGTGTAGGTAAAACCGTAAACATGATGGAACTGATCAACAACATCGCTACCGAGCACTCCGGTCTGTCCGTGTTCGCAGGTGTTGGTGAGCGTACCCGTGAAGGTAACGACTTCTACTACGAGATGGCTGAATCCGGCGTTGTTGACCTGGAAAACAAAGCCAACTCCAAAGTGGCGATGGTTTACGGCCAGATGAATGAGCCGCCCGGCAACCGTCTGCGCGTAGCCCTGACCGGCCTGACCATGGCGGAGAAATTCCGTGATGAAGGCAAAGACGTACTGTTGTTCGTCGACAACATCTACCGCTACACCCTGGCCGGTACCGAAGTATCCGCACTGCTAGGCCGTATGCCTTCTGCGGTAGGTTACCAGCCGACCCTGGCGGAAGAGATGGGCGTTCTGCAGGAGCGTATTACCTCCACCAAGACTGGCTCTATCACCTCTATCCAGGCGGTATACGTACCGGCAGATGACTTGACTGACCCATCTCCGGCGACCACCTTCGCGCACTTGGACTCCACCGTAGTACTGAGCCGTGATATCGCCGCTAAAGGTATCTACCCGGCTGTTGACCCGCTGGACTCCACCTCTCGTCAGCTGGACCCACAGGTAATCGGTCAGGAGCACTACGAAGTGGCTCGCGGCGTACAGTCTGTACTGCAGCGCTACAAAGAGCTGAAGGACATCATCGCGATCCTGGGTATGGACGAGCTGTCTGAAGAAGACAAGCAGACCGTAGCCCGCGCGCGTAAGATCGAACGCTTCCTGTCCCAGCCGTTCCACGTTGCGGAAATCTTCACCGGTGCACCAGGTAAATACGTTTCCCTGAAAGAAACCATCCGTGGCTTCCAGGGCATCCTGAACGGTGAATATGACCACATGCCGGAACAGGCCTTCTACATGGTGGGAACCATCGACGAAGCTGTGGAAAAAGCCAACAAAGCCAAGGGCTAATCGAGAGAGGCATATACTATGGCCATGACAGTACATTGTGACATTGTCAGCGCCGAGCAGTCTCTCTTCTCCGGGCTGGTAGAGATGGTGATTGTGAGTGGTATCGAAGGTGAGCTGGGTCTCTCCTACGGTCACGCTCAGTTGCTCACCGCTCTGAAAGCCGGTCCGGTGCGCATCATCAAGCCCGGTGGTGAAGAGGAAGTACTGTTCGTCAGCGGTGGCTACGCCGAGGTACAACCTAATATGGTGACTATCCTCGCCGATGTAGCCGAACGTGAGATCGATGAAGACGCCGCGCAGAAGGCCCGTGAAGAAGCGGAACACGCCCTGCACAAGGCGCCGTCCGAAGTCGACTACGCGCGCATCTCAGCCCAGCTGGCCGAAGCCGAAGCGCGTCTGCGTACCCTGCAGGCAATCCGCAAGGCGGCCGGTAAGTAAACAGTTCTTACCTTCTCGTAAGGCCTGTTTCCAGGCGACAAAAAGCAGCTTCGGCTGCTTTTTTTTTATCTATTTTTTCGAGTGACTCCTCTACGATAAAGAGCATTTATGTTGAAAACCTCTATTAGAAACTACTTATTAATAACCTTCCTGATGTACTTAATGGTTGGATGCGGAGGGGGTTCTTCTTCAGGCGGCAATGACTCTTCGATACCGAAAGAGGAAACCGATAGTGAATACCCAAGCGCAAGTATTATCTTTCCCGCTAGCGACGGGCTATGGAGTGATAAAGAGCAGCTGGTTGTGCGTGGTAGCGCAAATGATAATGTTGGTGTTGCCAGGGTATCTGTAAATGGAATTGACGCAACATCGGATGATGATTTTGCAACCTGGCAGGCAGAAATAACGCTTGAGGAAGGCACTACGACTAGCATTAACATTGAGGTAACAGATATTAATGGGAATACCTCCCCAGATGCTGCCTCAGTGAGTGTTAATAGCTATGACGGATTTAATAGCTACAGATTTTGCGGTCCGTTGGCATTTGATAGCGATAGAAATCTAGCGTACGCCTTTAACCCTACTAGGGTATTAAATCTGGAAAGCATGCAGGAAGATTATATTTCCTCAGAGTTCTCCGATGTGGTCGGAGCCGAATTTGACCACACTACGGGTAATTTCTTAATAATCCAAAATGACCAGCTAATTTCTATCGATCGTGAATTTAATAGCTTAAATATCATTTCCGAGTCAGGGGATGATTCACTGTCATTTGGGAGAAGACCACAAATTTCTATTGATATCAGTTCTGGTGATATCTATGTGCAAAATTATTTTCCGAGCTATTTAATAAAAGTAGACCCTATCACCGGGGACCGTGAAAAAATATCCTCATTTAATTATGAAGACGGAAATTCAGTAGGCTATTTCAATCAAGGTTTCGAAATTGTCGACGGACGATTTTTTGTTGTAAGTGAGGATGGATTACTAGAGTTAAATCCTGCTACTTGGCAGGCAACCGAATTATCAGGAGTGAGTGTAGGCTCGGGAGAGTCTCTACAAAACTTGACTGGCTTAACGATTGATTTGGAAGTCAACTTAGCCTATGCCACTGATACCCACAGCAGATTGATTGAGATCGACCTAATTAGTGGTGATCGAAAGCTAGTGTCGTCAGAATTAGACATCGGCGATGAGAACCTCAATTTTGATGAAGCGAAAAATAGTATCATTGATAAGGGTGATTCAATTCTAATTAGCGCATGCTCAACAGGGCATATTCTATTGGTAAATAAGGAAAATGGAAGCCGAACACTAGTATCAAAAAGAATAAGAGGAAAAGGTCCCCTACTCTCGACAAATTCTGACCTAACATATGATGAGTACAATCAAAGACTTATTCTACTCAATCATAACTATGCAGAATCCCGGTACTCTAAATATGAATATGATGATATTCACCAAGTAATAGCGATAGATCCACAAACCGGTGATCGGGAGACTATATCTGGTCCAAATAATGGAGAAGGGCTAGCCGAGGGTCACTTTCAAGATTTGGCAGTAGATAGTAGAAACGGAAATATCTACGTACAAGAAATAAATTCTCAAAGTATAATTAAAGTAGATCCAGAAACAGGGGAAAGATTGGTTATATCTGGTCCTGGTGTCGGTATTGGAGAGAATTTTAACGGCCTTACAGGACTATCTATAGATACTACTCGAGATAGAATACTTGCTATTTCTAGTAGCTCACTGATATCGATAGACTTACAGTCTGGAGATCGAACTGAAATCAATTCTTTCCCCGATATGGAGTTCTGGTATCCAAACCATATCTCAATAAATGCAGAATCCACAGAAATATACATTTCAGATATTCATGGGAAAGTTGTCGAGTTTAATCTGGAAAGTGAAATAACAAAAATCATATCAAGTAATGAAATTGGTGCTGGAGAAAGTGTCCATGAATTAGGGGATTTGGCGTATAGCAGTGAAGGTAATCTAGTATATGTAGAAGATTACAATCACACAGACAGCGATGATGAACCAGTTAACATGGAACTTTTGGCTATAGATAGGGAAACTGGAAATAGAATCCTGCTTTTAAGTGCCATACAACAAGAGTGGGAGGATATGCTGCTTACTCCAGCAGTAGATCAAGCTAAAAATGTTCTATATATCTCTATGCCAAATCGAGGCGTTGCTGTTTTTGATGTTGAATCAAAACAGTATTTGATTGTATCACAGTAATATCTCAATTAGGTATCGGCTGTAAAAACCGATACCTAATTGTATGAATTAGAAAACTCACTACCATTCATCTAATTCAAACTGTTGAATAAATCAATAATTGATAATACCGATTGCTACTATAATAAATAGAGATTACTTAATTCTTTATTTAAGATGTTTTTTACGATGAAATATTTAGTGGTTGGCGTATTTATCTTATTTTTTGTTACTATAATTTTCTTGCCAGAAAATTCTAACGCCATTGGCGTTAGAAAATCCAGTAATGAAGCCACTTCAGCTAACGATTTAAAACATCCGAAATATCTTTTCTTACATGGAAATATTGTAACTCCCTCATTAATAAATAATGACATTAGCGTCCCAGAACATTTAACAGAATTTGGCTTCTATCACTCTGGTTGGACTATAGATGAAATTCCTGAGGTGGCACAATTCGCCACATTTGTTGACGTCTATTACAACGAAACAGATATTATGAAAGCTGCAAGGGGGCATGGATTAAAGGTATGGGTACAATTAGCTCCGATTTTTTTTGATGGCTACCCAACCTACAGGAAGCGAGCGGACTATTTGGTGCGATGGGAAATAGCGAAGAAAAGGCTGGAGCCATTTAGTGACATTATTATGGCCTTCGATCCATTGGATGAACCTTTCCATCGTTCAAAATTAAGTAATCAAACACTTAAGTTATATCTTGAAGAAATTGCTCAACTGATTAAAGAGAGCTTTCCAAAAGCAAAAAGAGCGATTACCTTTATGAATAAAACTGTTCGAGAATCGAGCTTTAAAAAAATAATTCCTAAAAAATATAATCTATTTGCTGTAAATTATTATGTAGGAAATAATTTCCAAAGCCAACTGGTGGAAAAACTAATGATAAAAACATCACATTTAGATGTTAACTATTATCTAATACCTAGGGCATTTAAAACCTCGAATAGAGGTTTCGGCAGTATTTCCGAAGCACAATTAATAAATCAAGCAAAACAAGCTTATGATTTTGCGATAGCAAACCCCAAGGTTATTGCCATTTATCCCTTTGTTTGGGAGAGTATTTTTGGCAAAGACGACTACTACCTTGGGGTTGACAATCTAGAGCGAGTACAAGAAGAGTATCGAAAAATAGGTCACGCGATATCAAATACCAGATAAACTATTTTTTATCACCCATTATATATGTGCTGTATATAGCTCTATCATCACCAAGAACCTGCAGGGCAAATAGTTTTTCTTCAAGTGTCTTTACAGACTTCATTCTAAACTTCATTAAATCAGTTGATTCTAAATCAATGACAATAAAATCTGCCTCCTTTCCTTTTTCAAAGTTCCCAACTTTGTCATCGATATCCAGTGCTTGTGCTGATCCTAAGGTTGCAAGGTAGAAAGCTTTAAGTGGAGAGAGTGTCGTTATACCATTGTTATTTCCAATCGACTTCTGTAGCTGAACTACCTTATAGGCCTCATCCATAGTCTCTAACATCGAGAAACTGGTGCCGGCTCCCACATCAGTTCCCAGGCCGACGCTAACATTGATTTCTTCAGCTCTATTAAGCGGGAATAATCCGCTCCCCAGAAAAAGATTAGACGTTGGGCAAAAAGCAATAGCGCTGCCGACTGAAGCCATACTTTCCATCTCTTGGTCATCCAGGTAAATACCATGAGCAAACACTGAGTGGTCGCGATTTAATCCATATATGTTATAAACATCAAGATAACTATTTGCTTCTGGAAACAATGATTTTACCCAATTAATTTCATCCTTATTTTCGGAAACATGGGTATGCATATACACATCGGGATATTCATCTAGTAACTTAGCTGCCTGCTTAAGCTGTTCTGGAGTACTTGTCGGGGCAAATCTTGGAGTAATGGCATAGCTCAATCGATCCTTATTATGCCAACGTTCGATCAGCTTCTTGCTATCGGAATAGGCAATTTTGGGCGTATCTTGCAGGTATTCTGGCGCATTGCGATCCATCAGCACCTTACCTGCAATTAGTCGCATGTTCTCCCGTTGAGCAACTTCAAAGAGAGCATCTACAGACTCTGGATGAACGGTACCAAAGACAAGTGCTGATGTTGTGCCATTCTTTAGTAACTGACTAATAAAGAACTCTGCAACTTCCTTCGCGTGTTCTTTGTCGGAAAATTTACTTTCAGTTGGAAAGGTGTATTCTTTAAGCCACTCTAATAATTGCTCGCCATGAGCCGCAATCATCCCCGTCTGTGGATAGTGAATATGAGAATCAATAAAACCGGGAAGTATTAACTTGCCGCGATAATCTACAATCTCTGCTTCTTTTTGTTTTTCCGAAATTTGTTGTTCAGAAATTATCCCTGCAATTATTCCATCTTTGACAATTAATCCGCCATCCTCAATATATTCATAAGCTTTATTGGTCTTCGCCGGGTCGGCTGTAAAATGAAGTATGTCACCTTGAAATATAGTTGTCTCTGCATAAACAAAGTTGCTAGAAGCTGAGAGTAATAAAAATAATTTAACTATGTTGGACTTTATACTGCTGCTTAGGGATAAAGTTTCGACCACCATTTCACTCCGTTAAAACAATAAGCAAACCTATATATTTAGCATTTGAAAGATAATGTGACAAATTTATTTCGGTACTCTCTAGAAGAACTGGAATACAAAACAACAAATTAACTTATATATTGAGTAATAACCTGCTTGAAAATACAAAAATTTGATTTGTATATTTTGTATTTGGAAAAAACTTAAGTAATTACATCTAAACTTGTACTTAAATCCAGATTGAAGGCTCTCAATCCATGTTTAAACACCCAGATCACGTAACAATAGTTGTTACGAAATTAGAGGAAAGTGTCAGTTTTTTTGAATTGCTGGGCTTTGAGCTTCTACTCAAAAATTTTCTAACTGGCGAGAAAGCGTCACGGTATCTCCAGGTGGATAATGTAGAAGCAGATCACTTTACGATGGTACTAAAGCAGTCATCTCCGAAATTTGAGATACAGCTACTTCACTACCGAAATCCAGTGGTTAAAACTAATCCATCACTAATTGACTTGGCAAGGCCCGGTTATAACCATCTGTGTTTAAAGGTAGATAATTTGAATGAAGCTTTAGAGTATTTATCGAAGCAAGGAATTAGTACAAGAAGCGGAATATTGGAGTATCAAGATAAAAAATTAGCTTTTCTCTTGGGGCCAGAGAATATAACTGTTGAATTAGCCGAGTGAATTATCCAAGTAAATAGATAGTACTTTTACTTAATAACTTGACATGTAAATCTCTCGAAGAAATGATACTTGCCTAGCTAAAATTTATGTCTCCACATAATTTCGAGATATTGACATGGCAAATGAAATCATCTTTTATACGAATCCTCAGTCGAGAGGCTGTATTGTTCGATGGATGTTAGAGGAGATATCAGTACCCTATCAAACCAAAGTACTTGAATATGGCGAAGACATGAAATCGCAAGAGTATCTTGCTTTGAATCCCATGGGGAAAGTTCCAACACTAGTGCACGACAACAAAATAATAACTGAAGCAGCAGCAATATGTGTCTACTTGGCAGATGTATTTTCCGATTCAGGTTTGTCTCCGATAAATAACGAAGAGCGTGCCAATTATTACCGATGGATGTTTTACTCAGCTGGACCATTGGAGTCCGCCATCGTGAATAAATATATCTTTGATGAAGATGTGGCTAAAGATAAACAACAAATGTTGGGTTACGGTAATTATAAACTTGCACTAGATACGCTATCTAGTGCTATAAAATCAAACCCGTATATTGTTGGAGAACGTTTTACAGCAGCAGATGTATATATTGGTGCACAGCTGGGGTGGGGGTTACAGTTTGGAACTATAGATAGACGTGAAGAGTATCAAGAGTATGTAAATCGTTTATCTCAACGTAAAGCATTTCAACGAGCTCAAGAACTTGATGCAGCTTTGGAAAAAGACATGAATATAAGTCCAGCTTAAATATAAATACATTTTGTTTGAAATAAAAGGTCAGAAACTATATTTCTGACCTTTTTGGTTTATCCCAAATACTAGTTTTTAACAAAAAATTCCGCTTTTTATTTGTCGGACAGCTCTGTTGAATCGAAAACGATCATTTCTGTCTATAGAAGTATTTTCATCCATCATATGCTCATAATCACTTTCAACTACTTTGAGATAATCTAGTGCTTCATCTTTATCCCCCTTCATTGCAATAAGATATGAGCGAGACAAGCACATTCTTAATTTGTGAGCATCTGTTAGATGTTCTTTAGGATGATTATCGTGGAGCTTCAAGCATTCCTCTAGGCTAGCTTCGGTGAATGGGTCGTATTCAGCTACTTCCTTAGGAATTGGTTTTTTACACTTATAGATTGAACTTGAGAATACTTGCCCATACCAGTCGAAATAATCTTCAAGATATCCCATGGTTACTTTAATCCATGGTAAACGATCAAAGAAAAAATCTTGATTAATGAAAAATGATTCGCCCTCAATAAGCTTTGGCATAAACTCTGCTGAAACATGTCTATTTAGGTCCTGAGTTTTACATACATCAATAAAACAAATTTCAATTGGATTATCAGACCAGGAAAACTCATTAAAATCACCGATATTTAGTTCAATCAATGATTGAAATGGAGAAATACTATTTTCTAGTATTGGAACAAAAGATTCACCAAACTTATAGGTTAGTGAGTCACACTCCCAAACACGATCCGAACCATTTGCAGGTTTAGGTAGAAAACCCAATTCATAACTACTAATAGGTTTACTATCCAATATATTTGAGTTTCTGTTGTTTGAAAAATCTGAGTTACTCATCAACCCATGTGCGAGAGAAACCACAGATGCTCCCATAAAGCTTCCGGCATCAACAATATACCCTTTTTGCTGGAAGTTTTTTGACGCCAATGAATAGAGTAATTTACGTTCCGCAATCGAAACCATCCCTGGTGTCTCAAATACGCTCTGGGGGACTTCAGTTTTAGAGAATGAAATTTCTGGGTGTACATAACAACCCCTTGCAATTTCCGCATCATCAATTTCGTACATTATTTTGCTCCGGAAAAAAATTGATTACTTAGCGTAAGCTACACAAAAAACAACATTTGTCTTCATTTCATCCAGTGTAATATCAGGAATTTCTTCTCTTACCCTGGTCTCTATTTCCGGAGTTAAACGCTCTAAAACATTACTATGTGAAGGCTGTAGTTCCCAGGTTTCGATATTAAAATACTTACGTGTTAATGCGCGTAATTCATCGATTCGAATGCGATTTAGATGTGTGTGTAAATAGTGGTCATGTGGCAAATGGCGAACAATATTAATATGGTTCCAATCACAAAACTTAAGATGATCTGGATTCCCTTCATCCAAAACTGATGGATTATGAGGAGGCATATGGTGCCCACTCCAGCCATAAAAGTTGTGATGCAGAAATATAATTTTTCCTCCTTTGGTTAACAACCCCGCAATATCCTCGAATACACCCTCAATTTCCAATAGGTGCTCAGTGACATTGTGTAGGCAAACCGTATCAAAGGTCTTTATACCGACGAGATCGCGGGTAGAGCACTGGCGTAGATCAATATCCGGGATCAAATCCATGATGTCCTGGCCGGACATTGGAGCGTTAACCCACTTTCTTATCCTTTTATTGCGAACCCTCCTGGAGTCTAAAGACATTGCTGGGTCTACACCGGTATAACTGTTTGCTCCAGCACAGAGGTAGCCCATGGCATAGCCACCAAAACCACAACCGACATCTAAAACATTGCACCCTTGTACATATTTATGTAATTTTCTTGGCCATGAGCAGTAGCCGAGTTCAACGGCACTAGTGATGAGATCCGAATCAAAATTCTTCAGTGCGTGGCGTATATTAGTGCAGTTGTGGAAAAATGCGATTTTAGCCTGCAATTCATGATTGTCCCAATCTTCTAAAGGTTCTATTTTCTTCAGTTGTTTTGCTGCCTTTGAGCGGGAAAGTTTTGAAAATGCAGGGTGAGAACGGGAAGTGTCTAAAATTTCAATCGCTTCCCTGGCGTTATTTTCGATACGTATCAATTTGACTTGGTCAAAAACTTTCAGCGCTCGTTTATGTTCTGGGTTGCACTTGATTGCTATTTTTATATCTTTTTCAGCTTGATCTATGTCTCCTTTAGCTATATTTAGCATAGCGGAGATTATTCTCATGCCTACATGGTGTGGATGTCTTGAAATGAAGGTCAGCGCATACTTATCACAATTTAGAATCGAACCATTTTTTGATTCGGCATAACACAGAAAATAAGTAGCCGGATGAAAAGGGTTGAGATCGGCAATTGGACGCAATAACTCTCTCGCCAGGTCTATTTCTCCAGCTAATGCAGCTTGCTTCCCTTGTTCAAAGTTATCCAGCTGATTGATTTCTAAAGTAGACATTTAATTTTCCAAGTAATGGTAACCAGGTTTTTTGGCGTGGATATTGACTTGCATGCTGCAAATAGGTGCAGTTGCGCTCGATTTAAATCAAATATAATAAGATTGCTTATTATTGAGTACATGCTCGCAGCTAGCACTGATTTTCTTAAGCTATGAAAATATTCATAAATGTGAAAGTTGGAGCTGTCAAATAATAAATTTATTTTCTCTGAGAAAACTATTCAAGGTGCAATCTATAAAAGTTGGCGCGGATGCTAACTCGTATAATCGGTAAAGCCGGAAAGCCTGTGTTATAAATTGGATTTTGTAAGATTCACGTTATCCAATTAAGCAGCAGACGATAACATCTCAATCCTGAATAAATTGATCTGCCAACGGCCTGGTTGGCAAAACTTGTGGAGGTGGCTCTTTGAAACTGATAATAGTCGGTGGCGATGGCTTTTGTGGATGGCCAACCTCATTACATCTGAGTAATTTAGGTCATGAGGTTATTATTATTGACAATTTTTCTAGAAGAAAAATTGATAGTGAGCTCAATGTAGAATCATTAACACCGATTCGAGAACTGAAAGAGCGTATTGATACCTGGTTTGAATTAACGGGAAAGGTTATTCGCTTTGTCGAGTTGGATGTTTCCCAGAAATTTAACGATCTTGTAAATCTCCTAGAGGAGGAAAAGCCAGATAGTATAGTTCATTTTGGTGAGCAGCGCGCTGCGCCCTATTCGATGAAAAGCAGTGCTACTAAAAATTATACGATCGCTAATAATATTTGTGGTACTCATAATATTCTCAATGCGATTGTAGAGACGCAGCTTGATATTCACTTGGTTCACCTCGGTACAATGGGAGTGTATGGTTACGGCCATGAGGAGCCCATACCAATACCTGAAGGTTACTTGGATGTAAAAATAGAGACAGTTGATAATCGTCAAATTTCAGACTCTATCGTTTATCCGCCTAATCCCGGCTCCATTTACCATATGACTAAGACGATGGATTCGCAGATGTTTCAGTATTATGCGAAAAATGACAGGCTTCGTATTACTGACCTTCACCAGGGGATTGTTTGGGGAACGCAGACTGAACTCTCTAGTTTGGATGAGCGTCTGATAAATCGTTTTGATTATGACGGGGACTACGGCACAGTCCTAAATAGATTTCTAATGCAAGCGACTGTCGGTTTCCCACTGACTGTTCATGGCACAGGTGGTCAAACTCGCGCATTTATCCATATCTCTGATACTTGCAAATGTATTGAGCAGGCACTTTTACATCCACCGGAGCTCGGTGAACGACCACTGATTCTCAATCAGATGGCGGAAACGCAAACACTTTCCGATCTTGCACAATTAGTTCAATCACTGACAGACTGTGAAATAAGTTATCTGCCAAACCCGAGGAAGGAGGCAGAGAGAAATGATCTCAATGTAAAAAATGATTTACTTCGTTCATTTGGATGGCAGCCGATTCTTATTAAAGATAGTCTTCTGCAAGAAATTACAGATATAACAATGCAATATCAAGATCGGGCTGATCATACAAAAATACCTTGCGTTTCTTATTGGACAAAAGGTAATAAACTTGCCGATATTTCCTATCGGGAAAAAACTAGTGAAGTTACTGAAACCATTTCCTAGTGGGTAGCTTTAGCTATGTCTACGCGAATCCTTATTACTGGTGGATGTGGATTTATAGGTTCAAATTTAGTCAAATATCTCAGTACTTTGAGTTTATATGACGAAATTTTAGTTTTAGATAATGAGGTCACTGGCACTACCGCAGCATTAGCCGGAATACCTCACCAATTTATTAGAGGAGATGTTAGAAACCAACGGGATGTAGATGAAGCTGTAAAGCATGCTGATGCTGTTATACACTTAGCTGCAGATACACGTGTTATTAATTCAATAAATAATCCAGTCTATAACTTTGAAGTAAATGTACAAGGGACAGTCAATCTTCTGGAAGCAATGCGAAGGTATGAGGTTAAACATCTCATTAATGCTTCTACAGGTGGGGCGATCATTGGAGAAGCTGATCCACCAGTACACGAATTAATGCCAGTGAATCCCGCATCGGCTTATGGTGCGTCTAAGGCTGCAGCAGAGGCCTACTGTTCTGCATATTCTCAAAGTTATGGATTATCAATAACTTCTTTACGATTCTCTAATGTTTATGGTCCGCTTTCCTTTCACAAAGGAAGTGTGATAACAGCCTTTATTAAAAATATTCTGAAAGGACAGGTCTGTGATGTCTACGGAGATGGCTATCAGACTAGAGACTTTATTTTTGTAGGCGATCTCTGCCAGGGAATAATTAGGGCTCTGGAAAAGAGAGAAAATGGGGTATTTCAGCTGGGTAGCGGCCAGCCGACGTCAATTAACGAAGTAATTAGTTTACTAAGGGATGTCTCGGGCTGCCATGAAGATCTTGAAATAGCTAACCACCCTTTCAGGGCAGGTGAAGTGCGCCATAACTATACGGATATTACTAAAGCAAAACAGTACTTGGGCTTTAGGCCGGAGGTATCATTAAGGGACGGTATTCAAATTACATGGGATTACTTTGTCAATAAGGAGGATGTTCTGAAGCCTAGCCTCTCGCAGAGGGCCCTACAGAATGCAGATTGACAAATTTTCAGTAGAATCATTCCCTGATTTAAATGCTTATGCAGGTTTTGAGTCGGACCAGAAGCTCAGAGTTTGTATAGCCACAGAAGAAATCCTAGGTCCGGTGAGAAATGGAGGGATTGCTTCAACCTACTATCACCTAGCGAAAGGACTGGCAGCACATGGGCATGAAGTACATGTGCTCTACTTAAAAGGTGAAACAGTTGAGAATGAAACACCTGAGTATTGGGTTGAGGAATATTCCAATTTTGGTGTTTCACTGCACTATTTGGTGCACACGGATGAAACAATAATTGGCCCCTCACAGAGTTGGCAGCGACGATATAGTGCGGCATACCGCTGGTTAATTGAACAGAGACGTTTTGATGTTATCCACACTTCCGAATGGCGAGGTGGATTAATTTATGCGTTGATGGTTAAGAAGTTGGGTTTGGCGTTTAAAGATACATTATTTATTGTAAAGACATCGTCCCCGCACCTCTGGAATCGTCATTATCAAATGCAGCCATTGGTAAAAAGGGAGCTGTTACCAGCGAGTTTTGCTGAGCAGAAATGTGTTGAATTTGCCGATATGGTAATTGGTGGTAGCGCACACCTACTTTGCTTTATGCGCTATGTTGGCTATAAGCTGCCAACATCAACTTATGTTCAGCCAAATATTCTCGATTTTTCCGAAGTTCCCGTTGATGATAAACGCATTAATCGACAGCCTGGTGATGTAGTTCGCACTAACGAATTGACCTTCTTTGGTCGTTTGGAAATGCGGAAGGGATTGGAGCTCTTTTGTACCGCTCTGGATTTACTTGAGCGGGCGGGGAATTGTCCTACCAGAGTTAATTTCCTAGGTAAATATGGTGAAGCCTTACCTAATCAAAACAATGAGAAGGTTGCGGACTATATTGAGCGAAAAGCGTCTACCTGGAGTTTTGAAGTCAATTGCATCACAGATTATAACCAGCCGGAAGCTCTCTCGTTTTTATGTTCCAGGGATATGATAGCGGTAATGCCCTCCCTGATTGAAAACTCCACCATGGCAGTATATGAAACACTAGAGAATAATATTCCTTTTATTGCAACGCGAGTAGGGGGAACTCCAGAGCTTATCGCAAAAGAAGACCATGAAAGTTGTCTCATCGCACCCTACGCTTTTGAGCTTGCGAAAAGGCTAGAAGAGGTACTGAAGAATGGGCATAGGATTGCGCATTCCAGTTTTGATAACAATTATAACCTTCAAGTTTGGTATGGTTTTCATGCCTACTTAGCAGATCTTTTTAAGCAGTATAGTGGCGCTGAAGCGATCACCAAGATTACAGGCTCTCCCACCTTAACAGCTTCTAATGAGATGGAGCTACCGACCCTAGAAGTGGTTGTTCTATTGCGGGATACTGAGAGTGTTATGGAGTTTTCTGAGGCACTTTTAGTTGATAGACCCGACTCCATCAAATTTTTATTAATTGATCCCTATCTTGAAAATATTGCTGAGAGAGCTTCTAACTTTCTATTGGAAGCCGGTCTCAATTGTAGTTTGGTGGATTTCATTGGATTTCCAGCAGGGATTGCACTGGCAAAAAGTCTTTCTGAAAGTACTCTAGATGCTTGTATTCTATGTGATGGTACATCCTCTCGGTTAGGTGGAAAATTTTGTGGTGAGTTACGCAAAACTCTTCAAATAAATCATGAATTCATAATCACTAGCTTTTTATCTCTACCTGAAAACAAGGTGGTAATGCCGATAGGTGTAGATATCGTGTCTGAGATCAGCTTTGGAAATGCTATAGGCACAAATATTATTTGTATTCCAAAACTGGTATCAAGCAAGGTGGGGTCAATACTCCCTTATGATATTCGCTACGGTTTGGTACAAGAATATATTTTAAGGGCGAACAAAGAATTTGGGTTTGAATTGATGGTTATTCCTGAGTGCCATCTTCGGAGCGATTACTATTTAGAAGAACTGGAAGAATCTCGAAATAACGCTAACTCAGTCTATCTTCGCTCAATGTCGTTGATTGAAAATGATAATATTGCCTATCGTAAACTAGCCCTTCTTCCTTCAGCTCAGCCTATTGGAGCTAAATTAAGACCAGCACTTTATCGGGATAAGAATCGTTTGGATGAGGAACCTGTGTGGCTTTTACATGCCGACCGGCCTCGTAAAATGAAAAACCGTAATCCGAGGGTGGTTGTAGGTTTGGACGAGAGAAATTCCCATTTACTCTGTGTAGCCAAAGGTCCGGGAAATAGGCAATTAATCGTTAATGGCGAGCCCCAGTCAATTTCTTTGGAGCTACAAGATAATGAACTTACTTTACATAGATTCCCAATTCCAGATAAATGGGAAGAAGGTGAAAAATTTAATATTAAGTTTCTGTTAGAAGATCAAGAAATGACTTATACCCGTTTTATAAGGGTTATAAAACTTTCTAAAAATGTATTTGCAGCTATCTCTGGGAGTCCAATACTTAATGAGGTAGCTGTTGAGGAGATATTTAACCAAAAATATACCTGGAGTTTCTTCTCTAAACCGGAAAATAACACACCTGAAAACATTCAAGGGATAGATACTGAAGATACCACTTTATATGGGCAAGATCACGCAGAGGTAGGAGAGTTTGTAGACAAGGATTATACAGTAGAAGGTAAGGATGAGCCTGAACATGATATTGCAAAAATTATCCATGAGCAGGGAAAAATCAATGAAACTGAATTTAAACCCAAGTTTAGTTTTCAGGCTGTGATTCAAAAATCAGGTACTACCTTGCAACGTATATTTAAGGGATATACTGGCTCACCTATTAAGGGGTCAATTCCACCACGAGAGCTTTTTGCACTCGATCCACGGGTTCTTGAGGGGTGGGCATGGGATAGAAGCAATATAGCTAAAAATTTAGTGATTGTCTTAGAGGTGAACGGAAACATTGTAGCTGAAGCCACTGCGAATCGTTATGTGGAACGTTTCGGTACTCGAAACCCGAAACTAGCTTGGTATGGATTCCGGTTCTCATTAACCCCTGAAATAAAGCAGGAAAACTCAGAGATTACCGTACGTGTTAAGGAAAATGGACTAGTCTTGCGAAATGGCCGATTGCGTTATCTTAAACAAATGTTAGTCGCGATCTAAGGTGGCTTGAATAATGAAAGAGCTTCACGAGGATATACGCCTTGAAGCTGTTCAGAAATCTAAACGTATTTGCATCCTAACGGCGGATATATTTGGTCCAATAAAAAATGGTGGTATTGGAACGGCTTACTTTCATTTGGCTGTTTTTCTGCAGAGATCTGGTCACAAAGTCACCATCTGTTTCGTTAATGGTTTAGCAAAAAATCCTGTGAAAATGAAAATTACAAAGAATTTTTTTGCAAAACTCAATGTTGAATTTCATGGTGTTGCACCGCAGGCACTAGCTAAAACGACAATGGCTCGCACTATGGCAATGCCCTATGCAGCCTATGAGTGGCTCAAGAGAAATGATCGCTTTGATATTGTCCATGTTTCAGAATGGCGTGGAATGGGTTATATAGCATTACTTGCCAAGAGTCTTGGTATTGCATTCCAAGATATACATTTTGCTGTTAAAGGTTCTTCCCCAACACTCTGGTCTGCCGAAGGTAATCAACAATTCCTTAAAGAGGAGCGGCAATTGGGGTGGGTATTTATGGAGCGAAGAAGTGCTGAGATGGCAGATACTCTGATCTGTGGGAGTCAGCATTTAGTCTGCTGGATGAAAAATAATAAATACCGCCTGCCTGAGCGCAGTTACTATTGGCCAAATGTATTTTTGGACGATCTATTACCTGATAATGAAGCCATAAAAAATAGTAACTTAGAGACAAAAGAATGGGTGTTTTTCGGGCGTCTTGAGCCTCGTAAGGGAATTATTCTTTTTGTGAATGCATTAAACACTCTTGCTAAAAGAGGAGTTAGATTACCATCGATTACTTTTTTGGGAGGGTACTCTTATCGATTTGATGCTCGAAAATTCATAGAGGAAAACCAGAAGCATTGGAGTACAGATGTCTCCTTTATAAGTGATTGTAATGCTATACAGGCTGTAGAGTATTTGAGTGGAGAAGGACGTTTGGCTGTGATCCCAGCTTTGTTAGAGAATTCTCCGATTTCTGTCTACGAATGCCTTGCAACTAAAGTACCATTTATTGCTGCTGATACTGGTGGTACTCGAGAGTTACTTGATGACGAAAATGGGAAAAAAATCCTCTTCAAGCCAAATCATATTGCTTTAGCGAGAAAGTTAGAATTACATGCAAAGAAACTGCCTGCGCCGGGTATAAAACACCAGAGGCTTAAGAAGTCGTTAGATGTATGGAATAAATGGCATGGCCAAGAGCATTCAATTATTAAAAACGCCCGATCTTCCAATAGACATGATCCCTTGGTTTCTATATGCGTAACTCATTTTGAGCGTCCAGACTTTCTCTATCAAGCGTTAAAAAGCATTGAAGATCAGACTTATAAGAGCATAGAAGTTATTGTGGTTGATGATGGTAGCCATTCACAAGAAGCGCTACACGCGCTGGAAATTTTAGAAAGTCACTATCAGAAGAATGGCTGGCAGTTTGTATACCAGGAAAACCGATATGTAGGGGCTGCTAGAAATACTGCAGCACAAAATGCAAGCGGAGATTATCTACTTTTTTTTGACGATGACAATGTCATGATGCCGGAAATGGTAGATAAGTTGGTTAGCGCGGCAACTTTTGCAGATATTGATTGCCTGACTTGTAGCTCTATCCGATTCAGCGGCAGGGGCGCACCTAATACTCCAGAAGGTAAGCTCGGAACTCAAATTCGTTTTATGGGGCCAGCTAGAGCTTGGGCAACGAAAGTAAATATAGTCGGTGATGCGACGTGTCTGATAAAAGCTACTAAGTTTAGAGATCACGGAGGTTATACAGAGAGATATAGAACAGGTAAGGATGATATTGAATTCTATAGCAAGCTAATTTTAGCAAAGGAAAATGTATCCTATTATCCTGATCCTTTATATTACTATCGCACCGGTGACAACTCTATGAAATCCAGAAATCACCTTCAAGAAGAAGGAGATTTCAGGCAAATAAGTCCTTACCTTGAAGGGCTCGACTCGGAAGAGAAAAGCCTCCTACTACTAAGAAAACAGCAAAAAGAAGCCAAAAAAAATAAAGGGGGAAAATATAAGCCAGGGTTTTTAAAGCGAACGATTCGAAGGCTGCGTAAATTCGCTAGGGTGAAAGTTTGAAAGTAGTTAAGTACATTGAAAGTGCTAGTGAAACACGCTTCCCTCTTATTTGTATCTTCCGAGATGAATTGGATATTCTCCCAGCTTTTCTTGACCATTACCGGTCTTTAGGTGTGACATGTTTCCATTTGGTGGATACGGGAAGTAGCGATAACTCGGTAAGCTATCTACTGAAGCAGAATGATGTCCAGCTATACGAAGTTGATTGTGGCTACCCCCAGGCAAACGCAGGCGTAGATTGGGTTAACCGAATTGCCCGGAATTATTGCCAGGGAAAATGGACTCTTGTGGTTGATGCTGATGAGTTTCTCTGGTTACCTGAAATTTCAGGTAAAACTTCCCTGAAAGTTATGACTCAGCTTATGCAGGGTGAATTAGCTTTTGCTCTATATACTCCACTAATAGATTTCTTTAGCGACAACCTTCAAGGGAATACATATGATATAAGAAATCTTTCCGAGTTAATGGAATCAACGCCTAACTATGTATCTTATAAAAGCTTTAAGAAAAAAAGCATACTAGCTTTTCCTTTTTTTGAAATTCGCTCCAAAGCCAGAGCGCAAATATCTGGTATTTCTGATTACTTTGTTAAATCCTATAAAATTCCGCTGGTTTATTGGCGGACGGGTTTTCAATATTTACGTTCAACCCACTCATGTACGCCGGTTCCTCTCAGTAAAAATTGCGCTCATCTTCTCCATTTCAAATTTCGGTCAGGCTTTCAGCAAAGGCTTAGTCGGGAATTGCAGAACCCTGACCGGATGAATGCTGATGTATATCGCATTTCCAAGGCCATCATTAAAAATCAGATAACTATCCCTCAATACACATCGGATCTGCGCAAGATAGATGGATTCGGGGAAAGCGATTGGCTAACAAAGATCGATTTTGATACTGATTGGCAGAATGAAAATAAGTCTAAAAGCCACTATTTCGAACTGCTCACACAGCAAAAGATAGCCTCGGAGAGCTTTCTCGCCGATAACTTAAACCGTATAACCAAGTCTTTTAGTTGGCGACTGAGCCGGCCTTTACGCAGATTTCTGTTTCATCGGGGCATATTGCGACACGATCACTATCCAGAAAGGCTCGACCAGGATCATCCATTAGTGGATCAGACGATTGCCATCTATGAGTCATTTTGGTGGCTGGTTACGGGAATCTTTAGACTGCCTGTCGCAATCTATCGCGCCATTCTCTGGCATAAACTGGGAGGACGTCGCCGGACCAGGTAGGGCTTTATACAAAAAAGGCCGGGGAGGTTTGTCCCCGGCCTTTTGTTTGCATCTCAGTTTGTGCCTGAGGTTAGTGTACCCAGTGGTGGCGTTCCATCTTCTCCTGTACCGCTTCTGCCGTAGGAGCGGGCATAGCACTGATAGGCAGGCGTTCGTGGAAGAATGCCAAGCGTTCGCCAGCCCCTACTTCGTTCATGGTTTCCGCCTCAAACACACGGCCATTAATTACCGTGTAGGTAATGTTCTCTGATAGGCGCAGGTTATCCAAGGGGTTGCCGTCAACCACGATCAGGTCAGCCAGCTTACCAGCTTCAATGCTGCCGATATCACCGTCCATACCCAGGTAGCGGGCACCATCGATAGTACCGGCACGGAAGGCTTCCCAAGGAGTAAAACCGCCCTGCTCCATCATCCACATCTCCCAGTGGGCTCCAAGCCCTTCGCGTTGGCCGTGGGCGCCGATATGTACGGTGACACCTTCGTCGCGCAGCTGCTTGGCCTGACGGGCCACATTAAAGTGGTTGTAGTGGGCATCCGGCGCAGTGGGGCGACGGATAGAGCGGGGGTTAACGATAAAATCGGGGGTAAAGCGGGTCAGGCGCTCGTTCTTCCATACCTCCGTGCGGTCATACCAGTACTCCTCACCCCAGAGACCGCCGTAGGCCACGACGAAGGTCGGTGTATAACCCACTTGGGTTTGGCTCCACAGCTGCTCCACATCGCCGTAGACATTGGCGATCGGTAGTGAGTGCTCGATACCGGTGTGCCCGTCCACAATCATGTTCATATTGTGCTGGTACTTACCGCCGCCCTCGGGCACTACCATAATGCCGGCTTCGCGGGCTGCCTGCAGCACTTGCTGGCGCTGGTCGCGGCGGGGTTGGTTGTAGCTCTTCACCGAGATGGCGCCCATTTCCTTGAGGCGGTTCACGTGGAACTGAGCGTCCTCCAGGGAGTTGATCTTGGCTTTGTAGCCTGGACCTTTGGCGCCATAGAGGATGGTGCCGGTGGAGAAAATACGCGGCCCAGTAATCAGGCCGGCCTTTTGCATTTCAGCGGCAGAGAAGATCTCGCTGCTGTCATTGGAGGGGTCGTGAATAGTAGTCACTCCAAATGCCAGGCTGGAGAACAGGTTCCAGTTCTGCTGCGGGATAATTTCTTCGCGACCCTGAGCACCGTGGGCATGAGCGTCAATAAGCCCCGGTAAAACGGTTTTGCCGGTGATATCGATACGCTTCGCTTCGGTGGGAATCTCCACTTCCGCTGCGGGTCCCACGGCGACAATGCGGTTGCCCCGGAACAGAACCACACCATTGTCGATAATTTCACGGGTGTTTTCCGCATCACGCATAGTGACAACCTTGCCGCCGGTGAGGGCAACGAGGCCTGCGCGATTGTCGAAGGACTGTTCAAAGCTCAGGTCGATGCCTTCAGAAACTGGCTCTGGCAGTTCCTCCGGAGCGCCGGCGATAAATTCGAAGGCGTCCTTCAGTTCACGCTCGAACAGTTTGGGGCCGTGTGCCCAGCCCAAAGTGTCGCTATCGGCAGACCAATGCAGGTTTTCACCGGCTCGCTTGGATACCTGGGTGACTTTGACTGCTTTGCTATCGGGGCCGATAACCTCGGATTTGCCAGTATGCATAAAGGGCGCGACAAAGGCTTTGAAGTCCTGGGTGAAGGCAACCCACTTGCCGTCTGGAGACAGGCGGAAGGAAGTAATCTCAGCGCCGTGCAGGTGCTCGCGCTCATCCTTGCCTTCCAGGTTGGTGCTCTTCAGCACGCGCTTGCCGCCGTCAGCGTTTTGGTACTCGGAGAAGTAGATACGATCTTCGCTGGCGCCGAAATGAGGCTCATAGCCAGACTTCACGACCCGGCGCTGCCAGTCGCCGTCGGCGTCTGCCAGGTAAATGCCCGGTTCCAGGGAGTACTCGGGGCTGAGCAGATAGCCGCCGGTAAAGCGACGGTAGGCCACTGCGTCACCACTTGGAGAAAAGCTTGGTTCAACGTACAGGCCCGGCTGCTTGGTGATGTTTTTACCGCGACCGTTGCGAGCGGAAACTACCCTCACATGGCCCAGGTTTTGGTCGTCCCAAGAGACATAGGTGATCTCGCGACCATCGCGGGACCAGCTGGGATAGAACTCAAAGTGGTCGTCCTGGCGGGTCAGACGACGACGCTCACCACTGGCGACATCCTGAATATAAATCTTGCCCAATGCCTGGAAAGCGACCTGCTTGCCGTTGGGGGATTTCTGCGCCCAGCGAATCATCTTCACATCGAAGGTTTCCGGCGCTACGTCTACCGGGAAGCGCACCGCATCCGCTACCTGTTTCTCAACTTTCACATGGGCCGCAATCGGTGCGACGCTGTCGCCGTTGATGGAGATGCGCAGGAATTTACCGCCAGTCCAAACGACCAATGATTCACCATCGGGCATCCAGTCGTATTGAACGTAGTTGCCATGGGGGCCAAAGATTTCCTGCAGGTCGCGTTCGAGGCCGGAGTAAACCGGTGTTTCCAGTCCTGTATCCAAATCTTTCAGGAACAGGGAGGTCTGGTTGTCCTGGCGGCGAATGAAGGCCAGTTTACTGCCATCCGGGGATGGTACAGGTGCCACTGCGCCACCGGGACCGGAGACAAAGGTCTCCTCTTCACCATCCTGGAGGTCATAGCGGTTGATGGCAAAAATTTCCTGGGTGGAGTTTTTGTTGTACTTCCACACGGTGCCGGGGGTGGTATCGATGGAGTAATAGACATAGCGTCCATCTGGAGAGAAAGCTGGATCGGCAATATTTTTCTGGGCGATATCGCCACCGATGCGCTCTTTCAGTTGGCGACCTTCACCCCCACCGTAGTGGTACATCCAGATTTCACCGGCGGGGATACTGCGGCCAGACATAAAGCCTTTACGCGCTACCAGGTACTGGCCATCGGGGCTCCAGTTGGGCGAGTGCAGCAAGTTTTCCTTTTCTGTCGTGAGCTGGCGAAGGTTGTCGCCATTGCGATCCATCAACCAGATGTTGTCGGCGCCGTCACGGTCGCTGATAAACACGATGGTCTTGCCATCCGGGCTGAAGCGCGGCTGCATATTCCAGGCGATTTCATTGGTCAGGGCTACCGCCTCGCCGCCTGCTACCGGCACTGTGTAGATATCGCCGAGCATATCGAACAGGATGGTTTTGCCATCTGGGCTGATATCCAGGTTGCTCCAGGTGGTCTCGCGGGTGTCTAACTGGATCGGTTTGAATTCGTAGGGTGGCTTGTTGATATCCCAGGATTGGGCTTCCGCCTTTTCTACTTCCTTTTCTTTGGTAGCTTCGAGAGCGCTTTCGGCTTCTGCCACAGCACCCATCGGCAGGGTCAGTGCCAGGACAGCCAGAGCCAACAAATGGTGGCGCGGCTTGTTCTGCTTGGTGGTGTTCATTGAAATATCCCTCCGCCCGATTCTGTGTTTGGCGGCTATATTTGTTTTGTTGGGTTGAGTAACCGGTTGATTTCACAGGGGGTAAATTACCGGGATCAAAGCGGCGCAGCAATCTTAATGCGTTGAATACCAGGGCCCCGGGGCGAACTGTTGTTCGCTTGAGTAAACCGGGTCTAGTGGCCACAATGCACTCAAATTTTGTAGACGATTGGAATATCGACCCGTTATGACTATCGATGTTGTGATTTTGGCCGCCGGAAAAGGCACCCGCATGCACTCTGACCTGCCTAAAGTGCTGCATCCTATTGGCGGTATTCCCATGCTTGAGCGGGTAATTGATACCGCCATGTTGTTGGGAGAGGTGCAGATTACCGTGGTAATCGGGCATGGCGCAGACCTGATACGTGACCGCTTTGCTGATCGCGGTGTCAGGTTTGTGGAGCAGGAACAGCAATTGGGTACCGGGCATGCCGTGGCCCAGGCGGTGCCCCATTTCCGCGAGGGAGCTACCGTTTTGGTGCTCTATGGCGATGTGCCTCTGGTCAGGGCCGGCAGTTTGCAATCACTGCTATCGGCAGCGGATCACGGACCTGCCCTGCTGTCAGTTGAAATGGCAAATCCCGCCGGCTACGGGCGCATCGTGAGGGATAACAGCGGCTGTGTGCAGTCGATCGTTGAGGAAAAGGATGCCGATGCGGATACCCTGGCTATCCGTGAGGTTAATACCGGTATTTTGGCGACTCCTGGAGCACTGTTGGCTCGCTGGTTGCCGGAGTTGTCCTGTGACAATGCTCAAGGTGAGTACTACCTGACCGATATTATCGGTCGTTCGGTCAGTGAGGGTATTCCTGTAACGGGCGTAATTGCCAGTGATCCACTGGAAGTGGCGGGAGTAAATAGCCGTGCGCAGCAGGCACAGATGGAGCGCGCTTTGCAGCATAACCATACGACCAGTCTTATGAATGCGGGGGTGACTTTATTGGACCCCATGCGTATAGATGTTCGCGGCAGCCTGGAGTGCGATACCGATGTCTCTATTGATATCAATTGCATTTTCGAAGGGACAGTTTCACTGGGTAAGGGGGTACAAATTGGACCTAATTGCCTGCTAAAAAACTGTCGTCTGGCAGATGGCACCAAGGTAGAGGCCAATTCCATTATCGAAGGCGCTGAGATTGGTGAGGCTTGCACTATTGGTCCCTTTGCACGTTTGCGTCCGGGCACAGAGCTGGCCACTGGTGCCAAGGTGGGTAACTTTGTCGAAACCAAAAAAGCCAAAATTGGTGAGGGCAGTAAGGTTAATCATCTCTCTTATGTCGGTGATGCCCTGGTGGGCGAAGCGGTCAATATCGGTGCTGGCACCATTACCTGTAATTACGACGGTGTGAACAAGTCCCTGACCGAGATCGGCGATAAAGCTTTCATTGGCTCTAACACGGCTCTGGTAGCCCCAGTAACTGTGGGCGCCGGAGCCACAGTGGGTGCTGGCTCCACCATTACCCAGGCTGTGGGGAGCGAAGAGTTGGCGGTAGCGCGCAGCAAGCAGCGCAATATTACCGGCTGGCAGCGTCCGACCAAGAAAAGCTAAATAACCCTTACCGTAATTGGGTTGCCCCTCGGAAACTATAATTCCGGCGGGCCTTCCCTCCCCACGCCTGTTGATAGCCACCCTATCCATTAAACTTGCGCTTCGGGAACAAAAGGAATGGCCCGATGCACAAGCCGAGATTACAGCTGCTTGCCAGTTTTGATATTGCTTCGCTGCAATATTTGGATGAACAGGGACAGACGACCCAAGCCCTACCGGAATTTGCCACCCCGGATACCCTGATTGCTTACTACCGCCAGATGACGTTGGCTCGTATGGTGGATGATCGCGCGGTAAAAATGCAGCGTACCGGTCAACTTGGTACCTATCCCTCCAGCCTCGGCCAGGAAGCTATTGGTGTTGGTCTCGCAGCCGCCATGGCCAAAGAGGATATCTATTGCCCCAATTACCGGGAGACAGGCGCTCTTTTGGAGCGGGGCGTCACTATCGAGGAGATCTATGCAATCTGGGGGGGCGATGAGCGGGGGCAGAACTTTCGCCATAGCCGCGAAGATTTGCCCTTGAGTGTGCCTATAGCCACCCAGATGTTGCACGGTGCCGGTGTAGCCTTTGCCCTGAAATATAAACATGAGCATTTCGGTGAACCCATGCGCGTCGCTGTTTCGACCGGCGGCGATGGATCTACTTCGCGGGGAGACTTTTACGAGGCGATAAACCTGGCTGGGGATTGGCACCTGCCTTTGGTGATCGTTATCAACAACAATCAATGGGCTATTTCCCTACCGCGAGATGAGCAAACTGCCTGTAAGACCTTGGCACAGAAGGCTATTGCCGCCGGAATACCCGGCTTGCAGGTAGACGGCAACGATGTGATTGCCGTTCGTGAGGCGGTGGGTGATGCCGTGGAGCGGGCGCGCAGTGGCGCTGGCCCAGCTCTGATCGAAGCGATCAGCTATCGCCTGTGTGACCATACCACTGCCGATGATGCCAGTCGCTACCAACCCAAAAAAGATGTCAGTGAAGCCTGGTCCCGGGAGCCTTTGCGGCGCCTGCGATCCTACCTGGAGAGCTGCGGTGCCTGGGATGATGCGCAGGAAGAAGAGATGCAACGGGAGCTGACACAGAAGCTGGAGAGAGCGGTCCATATCTACCGGGAAACCCCCAGAGATGTCGCCACAGCAATATTCGACCACCTCTATGCAAAGTTGCCGGAGCCTTTTCTGGAGCAGTATCAACAGTTGCAGGGAGATAGCTAATGGCTGAGATAACTTTGGTCGAGGCTGTCACCCAGGCTCTGGCTTACGAGATGCAAGCAGACCCGATGGTGGTTCTATTTGGTGAAGATGTTGGTCTGAACGGTGGCGTATTTCGCTCTACCGAGGGGTTGCAGGCCAGGTTTGGCCGGGACCGGGTGATGGATACCCCCTTAGCCGAGACCATGATTGCCGGAATGGCTGTCGGTATGGCGGTGCAGGGCCTGCGACCGGTGGCTGAATTCCAGTTTATGGGTTTTATCTATCCCGGTCTCGATCAGATCCTCAGCCACGCCTCGCGCTATCGCAATCGCACTCGCGGCCGTCTCTCCTGTCCGATTGTCTACCGGGCCCCCTATGGAGGTGGAATCCATGCACCGGAGCATCACTCCGAGAGCACCGAGGCCCTGTTCGCCCATATTCCAGGTCTGCGCCTTGTGGTGCCCTCCTCTCCTGCACGGGCTTACGGTTTACTATTGGCGGCAATTAGAGACCCGGACCCGGTAATTTTCCTGGAACCCAAACGTATTTACCGAGCCGTTCGCCAGGAAGTGCCCGACACTGGCGAGGCTCTGCCACTGGATCGCGCCTTTGTGTTGCGGGAAGGCCGCGATATTACGCTTATCGCCTGGGGCGCTTCCCTCAAAGAGACCCTGCAAGCCGCAGAGCAGCTCGCAGAGGAAGGGGTAGAGGCTGAGGTTATCGACCCAGCCACCCTAAAACCCCTGGATATTCACACGGTAATAGACTCCCTGGAGAAAACCGGACGCTGTGTCGTTGTGCACGAGGCGGCCAGGTTTTGTGGCCTGGGTGCCGAGGTGATCGCACAGATAAATGAGTATGCCTTCGATCTTTTAAAGGCACCGGTACAGAGGGTGACCGGTTTCGATACGGTGATGCCCTACTATCAACTGGAGGATGAGTATCTACCCGGAGTGCCGCGTATTTTGTCGGCCGTACAGGAAGTGCTGGACTACGTCAACGGAGGGCCACAATGAAGACTTTTACCCTTCCGGATCTCGGTGAAGGTCTGCCCGATGCGGTAGTGCGGGAGTGGCATGTCAAAGAGGGAGATACCATAGCCGCCCATGAAACTCTGGTGACAGTGGAAACCGCTAAGGCCTTGGTGGAAGTGCCGGCTCCTTGGGGCGGCACTATTGAGAAGCTATTTGCGGCAGTGGATGAGACTGTGAATGTTGGCGATCCCCTGGTGGGATTTATGGCCGAGGGAGAAGTCGCAGATGAAAGCCCACCCACTAAAGCTGAAGAATCGGAACAAGAGACTAGCCCTCGGGCCGACAGCGGCACGGTGGTGGGAAAAATAGAGCAAGGGCAAGCTGTGTTGGGGGCTGAGCGTGGGCCGGAGGTGGGCTTGAAGCGACTGGCCACCCCGAGAGTACGGGCCCTGGCCAGGCGTTTGGGGGTAGATTTACAGTCAATATCACCAACGGGTGCACTGGTAACGGAAGCTCAGGTGCTTACTGAGGCGGGGCCGGGAACAAAGGCCAAAACTGTGGCGAAGGGACAGCATCCATCACCTGCCCGCGCTTCTGACGTACAAACTACAGCCGTTGCACTCCAATTCGATTCTGAGTCCGAAGTCATGACGCCTGCACGTCGCGCAATGGGTTTGTCCATGAGCCGAGCGCGGGATGAGGTAAAGCAGATAACGCTGTGTGACGATGCGGATATTTCCAACTGGTGGGGTAGTGCTCCGGCGCTGCTGAGATTGATTCGTGCAGTACAGGAAGCTTGTGAGGCGGAACCTACCCTCAATGCCCTGTATCAGGATGAGAAGCTGGCACCGCAGGGCAGTATCAATATTGGCTTGGCAGTGGATTCTCCACGAGGGCTCTATGTGCCGGTACTCAGGGATGTCGCCCAGCGTACCGATGAAGATCTGCTCCAGCAGGTGGCGGACTTTAAACACCAGGCCCGCGAGACCGGGATCGCCCAGCGAGACCTTCAGGGGGCAAGCATTCTTCTCTCCAACTTCGGCTCCATAGCCGGTCGTTATGCCAGTCCAGTAGTCATGCCGCCCACTGTTGCCATTGTCGGCGCTGGGCGGGTGTGCCAGGGAGTTGTGGTGGTAAACCGCTGGCCGGCACTTCGCCCCCTACTCCCTCTCTCTATCAGTGCCGATCACCGGGCCGTTACCGGTGGAGAGTTAGCACGCTTTCTTAAGGCAATGTTAGAAACCCTGTCTCTATAGCAATTCTGGGTGACTCCTATTCTGGTATCTAACCTGTTGAATAAAGGTTCTTGATAAAAGTTGTGGAAACTTTAGTTTCGTTTCGCTATCTTTAAGTTTCGAAACGAAACTTATATGCCTATGTCCAAACGCAACACCCAGCAGCGCCGCCACGGCATTCTCCACTTGCTAAATGAAGTAGGAGAGACCAGTGTCGAGCAATTGGCGCGGCAGTTCGGAACTTCGGAAGTTACGATTCGAAAGGATCTGACAGCAATGGAAAATCACGGCTTGTTGCTGCGCCGTCACGGTGGTGCTATCCCAGTGCCGAGGGAGTTGGTCAATGAAGAAGGACCCTCTGAGAGCAAGCGGGCTATTGGCCGAGCTGCTGCTGAGCTGATACCGGATCACCACCGGATTGTGATTGATTATGGTCGCACCACGGCGGCAATGATTTCAGAGCTTGAAAGCAAGCGCGGCCTGGTGGTGATGACCAACTCGCTGCATGTGGCTAATGCGCTGCGCGAGCTTGAAAACGAACCGACACTGTTGATGACCGGAGGCACCTGGGACCCACACTTTGAGGCCTTTCAGGGGCAGGTTGCAGAACAGGTGCTGAGAGGATACGACTTCGATCGCGCTTTTATTGGTGCCGATGGAATCGATTTACAGCGCGGTACCTGTACTTTTAATGAACAAATTGGCCTCTCCCGCGTAATGGCTGAAGTTGCGCGGGAAGTGGTTGTACTGGCGGAGTCCAGTAAAGTGGGGAAGCGGATTCCCAATCTGGAATTGTCCTGGGAGCAGGTCGATACCCTGGTAACTGATGATGGTCTGGATGATGCTGCGGGGCAAAGATTGGAGCAGCTGGGTATCCAGCTCATTTGTGCCGCTGAAGATAGGAGCAGAGGCGCTCAGCCTGAAATTTTAATGGGCGGCGAGACTCCCGGGTTAATGAGGAAATAATTATGTGCGGGATCGTAGGTGCGCTGGCTCAGCGCAATGTGACGGAAATTCTCCTAGAGGGACTGCGCCGTTTGGAGTATCGCGGTTATGACTCAGCCGGAGTTTGCTTAGGCGATGGCAATGGCCAGCTTCAATTGCGTAAAAGTCTGGGTAAGGTCGCAGACTTGGAAGCCAAATTAAGCGAGGAAAGCGCCGAGGGTCATATTGGTATTGCCCACACCCGTTGGGCGACTCATGGGGCTCCCTCCGATGAAAATGCACATCCGCATTTGTCCGGCCATATAGCACTGGTTCACAACGGCATCATCGAAAATCATCAGGAATTACGCTCAGAGCTTCAAGATAAGGGCTATGAGTTTGAGTCCGAAACTGATACTGAAGTTGTGGTGCATCTTATTCACTCTTTAAGTTCCGAAGGCCGCAGCCTGGTCGACTCTGTGACTGAGGCCACGCATATATTGGAAGGTGCTTACGCTCTGGCAGTTGTTAGTCATGAAGAGCCCGACGTATTGGCTTGTGCCCGCTCTGGTAGTCCCCTGGTCCTGGGGGTGGGCATTGAAGAGAACTTTATTGCTTCTGACCCTATGGCCCTGCGGCAGGTGACCGATCGTTTTATTTTCCTCGAAGAGGGAGATGTGGCGGAAGTGCGCCGCAGTGGCATTGCAGTGCGGGATAAGTTGGGAGAGGAAGTCAGCCGTGCGGTACATAAACTGACAGGGGGCCACGAAGCCACTGATAAAGGGCGCTATCGCCACTATATGCAAAAAGAAATATTCGAGCAGCCTAAAGTTGTCGCGGCCACTTTGGCGGGCCGTATCGGTGAGCGCTCGGTATTGGCCCAGGCCCTCGGTGCCCGCGCCCAAGAGATTTTGCCAAATGTAGAGCAGGTACAGATAGTGGCCTGTGGTACCAGTTACCATGCGGGCATGGTAGCCCGCTATTGGCTCGAGGACTGGGCCGGTATTCCCTGTTCGGTGGAGGTGGCCAGTGAACTGCGCTACCGCAAGAAAGTTGTGCGCCCGGGAACCCTGTTTGTGAGTATTTCCCAATCCGGGGAAACGGCCGATACCCTCGCCGCCCTGCGTCAGGGCAAGGACCTGGGCTACCTGGCCTCTATGACCATCTGCAATGTGCCCAATAGCTCATTAGTGCGAGAGTCTGAGCTATCGCTAATGACCGAGGCGGGCCCTGAGATTGGTGTGGCCTCGACCAAAGCCTTTACGACCCAATTGGTAGCATTACAACTGTTCTGTATCGCCCTCGCCAAGGTTAATGGCCTATCGGCAGAGCGTGAAGCTGAACTGGTCAGCGCCCTGCACCAGTTACCTGAGCTGATGGAGAGTTTTACTGGTCTGGATAAGGTGGTTAAAAATACCAGTGAGGCCTTTGCAGAGAAGCATCACGCGCTTTTCTTGGGGCGCGGTGTCGAATTCCCCATTGCCCTTGAAGGCGCTCTAAAGCTGAAGGAAATTTCCTATATCCACGCGGAGGCCTATCCCGCCGGCGAATTGAAACACGGTCCCCTGGCACTGGTGGACGGCGATATGCCCGTGGTTGTTGTTGCCCCCAATGATGAGCTGCTGGAAAAACTCAAATCCAATTTGCAGGAAGTGCGTGCGCGGGGTGGGCAACTGTTTGTTTTCGCCAGCCCCAAGGCCGGATTTACCAGTGAAGAAGGTGTTACCGTGGTGGAAGTTCCAGATTCCCCAGAGAGTCTGGCGCCGATTCTCTACACCGTGCCGCTGCAGCTATTGAGTTACCATGTGGCGCTGCTGAAAGGTACTGATGTGGACCAACCCAGAAACCTAGCTAAATCAGTCACGGTTGAATAACCGTTTACCTGCCGCAAAAGGTTTATGCACAAGCGAGTAAAGCTGTGTGAATTTACTACCTCTGATAGCGTCACCCTGCGCTATCTGGAGGCCGGCAACGGCCCCATATTATTGATGCTACACGGCTGGTCCCAGGGGGCGGTGTTGTATAAACATCAGCTCGCTGGGCTCAGCGATCAGTTTCGTGTGATCGCGCTGGATATGCGTGGTCATGGTCAGTCTGACAAGCCCAATCATGGATATCGAATTTCCCGCCTCGCCAAGGATTTGCAAGAGCTGATCTCAAGTCTGCAACAGAAACCCCTTCATTTACTCGGCCACTCCGCCGGCTGCTCGGTGATATGGAGCTACCTGGAAATGTTTGGTGGGGATAGGGTCAGTTCACTAGTGCTAATCGATGAACCCCCCTGTCTACTGGCTGATCCCGCCTGGAGTGAAGCGGAGCGATTGGCCGCTGGAGGCATACTGACCCCGGAGAGCCTCTTCCAGTTTGTGGATAACTTGGTTGGAAAAAAAGGTGTTGAGGCCACCCGCCAAATTCTTATGTCTATGGTCACGCCTTTAATGGGGAAAACCCAACGGGATGAGCTGGTTGCGGTTAATCTGCAGTGTCCCCGTCGCTGGGCTGCAAAGCTTTTTGTGGATAACGTAACAAAGGACTGGCGGGATTTTATCCCCAGGATTGATAAGCCGACGCTAGTGGCTTTCGGTCGTGCCAGTCCACACCCAATAGAGTGCCAGCAGTGGATTCACCAGCAAGTTGAGGGTTCCAGGCTTGAGATCTTTGATGTGGCGGAAGGAGGAAGCCATTTCCTATTTCTGGAAGCAGCGCAAAGATTTAATGCCTTGGTGAGTAAATTTCTTCTCAAGTTTTCCACAGATAGTCATTTCCCCGTGCCCTAGTTCAGCTTTGTGGATAACTGTGGGTAGAGTTATCCATAGTTACTGGAATTTAAAAAAATAATTGAAACAACTTCTGCGAGAAGGCAGTTTTTCCTGTGTATATTCCTTTTTAAGATACCTTCACACCCGTTACCCCATTGGAAAAGGATAAAACTGATGATGAAGGCCGTCGGTTATCAACAGTCTCTGCCAAGCAGTGATAAAGAAGCGCTACAGGATATAACCCTCCCCATACCGCAAGTCTCCGGCCGGGATCTGCTGGTAGAAGTACAGGCCGTTTCAGTTAACCCGGTAGATACTAAAGTGAGGCAGCGGGCCAGCCCGGATACCGGTCAGTGGAAGGTACTTGGCTGGGATGCTGTGGGCATAGTGAAAGCGGTAGGCCCGGAAGCGGGACTCTTTAAGGTTGGCGATCGGGTTTGGCATGCGGGCGATATCTCCCGTTCCGGCAGCAATGCCCAGTACCAGCTGGTGGATGAGAGAATCGTTGGTACTGCCCCCAAGACGGTTGGCTGTGCCGAGGCGGCGGCGCTGCCTCTCACTGCGATTACCGCTTGGGAAATGCTTTTCGACCGCCTGCAAGTTGCGGTGGGTAAAGGGGCAAACAACAAGACACTGCTGATCATTGGTGCCGCTGGTGGCGTGGGTTCGATTATGGTCCAGTTGGCCCGTCGTCTGACCAATTTGACTGTGATAGGTACTGCCTCCCGCCCCGAAACCAAAAGCTGGCTTGAGGAGCTTGGAAGCCACCATGTGATCAATCATCGTCAGTCTCTTAGCGAACAGTTGAGCGGCGAAGGCATCGATGGCGTCGACTATGTCGTTAGCCTCACTAATACCGAAGAGCACTTGGCGGAAATTATCAAAAGTATCAGACCTCAAGGGAAGTTTGGTTTGATTGACGAGCCCGCCTCCTTGGATGTTATGGCACTGAAGCAGAAGAGTGTGTCTCTTCACTGGGAGTTTATGTTTACTCGCGCGCTGTTTTCTACCGAGGATATGGTTGCCCAGCATGTTTTGTTGAATGAACTTGCGGAATTAATTGACCAGGGATTAATTAAAACCACTATGGGGCAGAATTTTGGGAAAATAAATGCAAATAATCTTTTAAAAGCGCATCAGCTTATCGAATCCCAGGCTGCAAAAGGAAAGATAGTCCTGGAAGGTTTTTGATAGAGTAAACTCTCTCCTACTCAGAGTCATATCTATGACATCTGGGTGGGAATTTACTTTGAGTAAGCAGTCCTAATTATTCGATAAAAGAAACTAAGTGCAAGATACTTATTTTTCATTATTTGGCAGTAAATTTTTGCTTATATTTCTACCGGGCGAAAATAAACTGATATAAAAGACATCAAAGTCACTTTTATATTTTTCCGCATTAAGCAGTCACCATTTTATTAAGTTATTAATCCTCGCATAGAAAATAAAAGTCATGCTATAACCATGCCTCGGCATTTTCCAAAGATGAGAGGGCCGCTAGGTGGCTACGACAGAAAAAAATAAAACAAAAACCGGTATTGATGCTGCTGTTATGAATGGCGACATCAATATATTGCTTGGCGAGCCAACCCAGCCGCCAGAACAAGTTCGTGAAGAGCGTAAGAGGAAGCTGACGGCGGCTTTTCGCCTGTTTGGAAAATTTGGTTTTGATGAAGGCGTAGCCGGTCATATCACTGTCCGTGACCCGGAATATGACGATCATTTTTGGGTCAACCCCATGGGGGTTTCCTTTAAACAGATGACGATGTCACAACTATTGCTGGTCAATCATCAAGGAGAGGTGGTTGAGGGGGATGGTTACCTTAATGGCGCAGCCTTTACTATTCATTCTCACATCCATAAAACCCGCCCAGATGTGGTAGCCGCAGCGCACGCTCATTCCCTTTATGGGAAAAGTTGGTCTACTCTCGGGCGCCTTCTGGATCCCATTACCCAGGATGCTTGTGCCTTTTATCGGGATCACGGTTTGCTGGATACTTTTTCCGGCGTGGTATTGGAAATGGGAGAAGGCGCAGCCCTTGCTAAAGCCTTGGGTAACCACAAAGCACTGATATTGCAGAATCACGGCTTGCTGACGGTGGGTAAATCCGTCGATGAAGCTGCCTGGTGGTATATCACTATGGAAAAAAGCTGCCAGGCTCAGTTACTGGCGGAAGCAGCTGGGCAGCCTATTTTGATCGATCCAGAGGTGGCAATACGAACCAGGGCGGTTGTGGGAACTGAACTGGCGGGATTATTTAGCTTTCAGCCTCTCTACAATGTAATTGCAAAAGAACAGCCGGACATGTTTGAGTAAAGAAACCCCAAAAACGCTGCCAAATTTGCAGAGTAATTTTTTGGAGCGCCGCAAAGCGCCGGCACTTTTTCTCAGAATTTATTCCCTGTTTTCTATTCTCGCATAAACTTCCTGGTATTGAGTGAACAGCACTAGGGAGCCTCTGAATAACTCCATGATACCTCTGGCATGCAGAGCGGTTCACAATCAAGGCGCGGCTTCGCAGGAATGTCTAGACCTTTCAAGAAGTCGCAACGCGGAGTGTGAATCGCTCTGCAAGCCCCGAAGGGCGGGCCTTGAAGGCCACATCTGCTGCGTTGCAGCTCTTGCAAAGGGCTACGGCCATTCGCGGCGAGCTGCGCCTAACATCTGCAGCCTTCAAGACCCGCAGAGGCATTACGGAGTTATTCAGAGGCTCCCTAGTTACTCGATAGAGATCTATTTCAATAAGGCGTCACAGGGAACTGTAGCGAGTAATGCACTATCTGGTTATTGCGCTGGTGCTGTTGTTAGTTGTGGCCATTACCCTGGTTATTGCGCGCCTGTTGCCTTTACCTATTCCACTGCCTCTATTGCAAATTGCTGCGGGAGCAATACTGGGTAGCTTTTTGGGAATAGAAATACCCCTCGAGCCAGAAATTTTTTTCCTGCTGTTTGTTCCGCCCTTATTGTTTATTGCCGGTTGGCGAATTCCGAAAGGCGCCCTGTTTCGTGATATCGGTGCCATTGTTACCTTGGCTATTGGATTGGTGCTTTTTACCGTTGTGGGTATGGGATATTTTATTTCCTGGCTGGTGCCGGTCATGCCAATGGCGGTGGCTTTTGCAGTAGCGGCAATTTTGGCACCGACCGATCCCGTGGCGGTATCGGTGGTACACGGTGGAACTTCTATGCCACCACGGCTGGAGCATATCCTCGCCGGAGAGTCCCTGTTTAATGATGCCTCGGGATTGGATATTTTCCGTTTTGCAGTGATTGCTGCCCTCACCGGGACCTTTTCATTTCCCCACGCACTGGCTGGTTTTTTCTGGGTCGCTATCGGCGGTGTGGTTATTGGTGCTGGAGCGGCATTTGCCTGTGGATATATTTTGCGTCTGCTGGTCAGAATTGGCGGTGAGGACACTACTGTACAAGTTCTAGTGAGCTTATTAGTGCCCTTTGCGGCATATATCGCTGCCCATACTTTACAGGTATCGGGTATTTTGGCAGCTGCCAGTGCTGGAATTGCGACTCACTATACCACCTTACACGGCGCGGAAATGTCGACTACACGGATGGACCGCCGTGCAGTATGGAAAACAGTACAAGCCGTTCTTGACGGTATTATTTTTGTTTTGTTGGGAGAGCAATTGGTTCGAATTACCGGAGCGGATTTCTCCGGCGCGCGCCACACTGGTGACTTAACAATTATTTTTTATGTCCTGGCAATATTTGTTGTACTACTTCTCCTGAGATTTGTGTGGGTATGGGTCTCCCTATATCTCTCACGTTTTGGGCAGAAAGTAGAATCTTTTGGTACCCATTTTTTATTGGTTAGCGTGTTGACCATCGCCGGGGTAAGAGGGGCGATTACATTGGCGGGAGCCTTTTCCCTTCCCCTCGCTATGACAGATGGAAAGCCGTTGCCCGGCCGTGATTTAGCCCTGATTATTGCAATGGGCGTTATCTTGCTTTCCTTATTGCTGGCAAGTTTTTTATTGCCTGTTCTACTGCGCCGTTTACCCGAAGCCCCCAATTTTGCCGCTATCGGTGATGAAAAAGGTGCGCGAATATCTGCTGCCACAGCGGCAGTGAATCAGCTAATGAATATGCGTCATGATATTGATCGAGGCGAAAAAGATCGCGATCTTGCTTTTGAGGCGGTGGATCACCTTTTGGCTATTTATCGGCGGCGCATAACCCTAGGAGAAGATGAAAGCGAGGATATTATCTGGATGCGTTCCAGGGTTGAGCGTCATTACCACCTTGCCGCACTTTCTGCTGAGCGCGAACAGCTGTTGGAATTGCGTGTCTCCAGGAAGATTGATGATGAACTCCACCGAAAATTGGTTTTGGAGGTCGATCTGGTAGAGGCGAGCTTAATTAACAAAGAATAAATTTTCTTTTGTAATAGACACGCTTAAATTGGTGAAAACTTGATATGGAGTTTGTAGAGCTGTGTTCAGTTAATGGGGTTTCCCTTTTTCAGAAAAGAAAAATAGACAGTCCCCAGCGCGAGCCCCTGGGTAATTACTCAATCCCCTATCCCGCCAAGCAGGTGCAGTTCCGGGAGTTTAGCGAGGGGCAGCGTTTTGATTGGCACTGTGCCCCGCAGGCGCAGTTTATTCTTTATCTTGAAGGCAGAGTGAAGCTCACGACCAGCTCCGGTGAACAATATATCTTTGCTCCCGGAGATATCTTATTAGCCAATGATTTACACGGAAAGGGGCATATCAGCGAGAGTCTGAGTCCTGGCAGGGCTGCCATTGTCGTGCTTAATGACAACCCCTAGGGCCAATAAGCGGCTTACTGTTTTTCCATCTCGGGCCTGGCTTCTTCCCAGTAGTGATCCAGATGCAGGTCCTTGTCGCGGCGGTCTTGTTGTAACGCCTGCAAAAGCTGCTCGCGATAGATTCGGCTTTGTGCAATATGCTGGGACTCATCGCGCCAGTAGGGGAAAAGTGCCTCCAGCATACGCTGGTCGTGCTGCTTGAACTTCAAGGCGGCGCGGCGCGCCTGTATGGGACTGAGCCCCAATAGTTCCAGCGCCTTTTCGCCGATGGTCAGGGCCGAGTCCACGGTCTCGCGGAAGATATAGCGGACCCCGGCTTCCATCAAAGCATATTGGTGCATACGGTTGCGGGCCCGGGCGAGGATGGTCACATTGGGGAAGTGTTTTTGCAGCTGGGCCACAATTTCCAAACAGGCGGCCTGGTCGCTCAAGGTCAGGATAACCAGCTTTGCATTTTGGGCTCCGGCGGCGCGCAGTAGATCCTCTCGCGAGGCATCTCCGTAGTAAGCCTTGATACCATAGCGGCGCACCAGGTCCAGTTGTTCTGCATTGCGTTCGAGTAAAGTGGTATTGAAACCGCAGGCATTTAGAAGTCGCCCGGCGATCTGCCCGAAGCGCCCGTAACCAATAATGATTACCGGTGAGCCGGAATCCACAGGCGGTGATGTATCTATGTTGGCGGGAACCTCTGGGCCGGTGACAAACCGCGGCTGGATAAACTGTTCGTAGATCAGCAGCAGCACTGGTGTCAGGGCCATGGTCAGAGCAATTTGAGCTACTAACAGGTTGCCGATGTCCGCACTCAGGACCTGAAGCTGGGTAGAGAACGCTACCAATACAAAACCGAATTCACCGGCTTGCGCCAATGACAGAGCGAACAACCAATCCTCGCCCTTTGACATTCGCAAGGTGCGCGCCAGGACAAACAGCACGGTAAATTTAACCAGCACCAACGCCAATGCTAATCCGATAAGCACCAGCGGGTTGTCCGCGATCAGGGAGAAATTCAGGCTGGCACCCACGGCGATAAAGAAGAGACCCAACAGCAGGCCCTTAAAAGGCTGTATATCCGCTTCCAGCTCATGGCGGAACTCACTCTCGGCCAGCAGTACCCCGGCGAGGAAAGTACCCAGTGCCGGCGATAGGTCCAGCCAGGTCATTACCGCAGCTGCGGCAAATACGATAAGTAGCGCGCTCACGGTAAACAGTTCGCGCACTTGGCTGCCTGCCATTAGACGCAGTAAGGGACCGAGGAGGTAACGTCCGGCGAAAATAAAAGCCAGCATGGTGCCGATAACTGCCGATGCGTAATACCAACCACTCAAGCCACTTTCATGGGGGCTGGCAGCGGTACCTGCCAGCAGTGGCAATAGCGCGAGGATGGGAATAACAGCGATATCCTGGAACAAAAGTACCGCAAATGCAGCGCGCCCGCCCTGGCTTTTCAGCAGGCCCTTTTCACTGAGGGATTGCAATACAATCGCAGTTGAGGATAGTGCCAGGATCAGCCCAATAGCTACCGATGAGCGCCAATCCATCTCAGAAAAGGCGAGAACCAATCCAGCGATGGCCGCAGCGGAAAACAGTAGTTGGGCACTGCCGGTGCCGAGGATAGCACCGCGCATTTTCCACAATTTCTTCGGCTGCAGCTCCAGGCCGATCAGGAACAGCATGAGTGCAACACCAAACTCGGCAACGTGCATTTCATCGCTGGCATCGCCGACCAGGCCTAGGGCACTTGGGCCAATGGCCACACCGGCGAGTAAGTAACCGAGGACTGAGCCCAGGCCCAGGCGTGTGGCAATGGGTACCGCAATCACTGCGGCAGCCATGAAAATTACTGCCTCAATAAGGAAGCCGGAGTGTTCCATTTAATCGTTATCGCTATTTGGCTGTCGGTTGCTGGGGCTCGTCGCGTTCGGGCTCAGAAAACTCCCGGCTGCGACGAATCAATGGCGCTATGGTAGAGCCCTGTACGACGATAGAAAAGAGCACCACGCCATAGGTCATGACCACCCACAGGTAGCGAAGGTCCTGTCCCTGGACGAAGGCACTGCCGGCGGGAATAGACATCGCCAGCGCCAATGCCAGACCACCTTTCAGCCCTCCCCAGATCAAAATCCGGTTGGTATAGGGGTGGTACTTGCGGCGACTTTTTAAATACAGGAAGGGTATGCCGACAGCGAAAACCCGGGCGGTAAGAACAATGACAATGCCCACTGCCATCAGCAGGTAGTCGGAAGGGCGCAGGTCGATTGTAATCAGGAACAGGCCCACCAGCAGGAAGAGCAAACCGTTGAGGAAGTCCTCGGTGATGCTCCAGAAATTATCCAGCTCGTGTTGGCTCACCCGGGAAAAGCCGCGCTCTCGGGTAAAGTTGCCAATAATAATGCCACTCACCACCATTGCCAGGGCGCCGGAGACCCCGAGTACATTGGCCAGGGAAAAACCGGCAGTGGGAATAACCATGGTCAGCATCAATTCCAGGCTGTGATCATTGGTACAACAAATAGCCCAGTGGAAAACGCCACCAATGATCAGTCCCAGCAATATGCCCCCCAGTGCCTCGATGGCGAATAGCTCAGCCACTGCCGGTACCGTAGGTTGGCCGCCTTCGAAAGCGAGTGCGTAAATCACCGCGAAGATCACGATACCGAAGCCATCGTTGAACAGGGACTCACCTTCCACCTGAATGGAAACCTGCTCCGGGGCTTTCAGGTTTTTCATTATTGCCAGTACGGCGATAGGGTCGGTGGGAGAGATCAATGCACCAAATAACAGGCAGTAAACAAAAGCCACCGGCATATTGATCAGCATCAGGAACCAGTAAAGAAGGGCCCCGACCACAAAGGTGGAAATGAGGGTACCGACAATGGCGAGAAGACCGATCTCCAGTTTCTGGTTGCGCAGCTCCAACAGATCGATATGCAAACTGCCGGCAAAAAGCAGAAACCCGAGCATTCCCTTGAGCAGAATATCCTCAAGGTTGAGCAGCGGCAGAAGCTGATCTGCCCAGGTGCGCAACTCTACCACCCCCAACTTGCCGAGGGCGGTGACCAATAGTGATAGGGCCAGGGCACCGGCGGTAATAGCGATCGTGGTTTGGGCGCGCAATACGTATTGGTTCAAGAAGCCCAGAAAAACTGATACGGCGGCAAGAAAACAAAAGGTGTAATAAACTTCCATGCCGTGTGTGGACTCCAGCGCTGAAATATTCTCGGATGGTTTAATGCCATTTTGGGGAGCGCCCCGGCGGCAATTTATATGATGGTGAGTGTGCCGTTATTGTAGTCGTGCAGAGGCTGCTCGATTTCCCTTGGAGTGGATCTAGGGCAACAGGATTACACCGGGGCGGGCCGCGCGGGCACAAGCGGCCAACTCCCTTTTATATGGGCGCGCAATTGTAGCGGCTCTAGGGCGCCAGACAACTGCATTTTTCAGTTTTGCGCTCAAACGGATCGACTTCCCCTACCCACTAAAATTCATTAATGCCTTAGCTTTTTAAACATTACTTCATTACTTTCTAACTGCCAATTAGTAGATTCCTACCGACTATTGAAAATAAAAAGGATGATTGTCACGCCAATCTAGTGGTTTTTATCCCTCCTGAGTAAAGGCAGCTACCGACTATCTCATGAATTTTCACGACAGTGTCTACACTGGTTGATAGTCCATACCCATAAATGCGCAATTGAGGAAGTAGTAGTGAAGCATTCGATGTTGTGCGACACCTCAAAGCTGATCGGTCGGGTACTGATGTCGCTGATCTTTATATTTGCCGGCTGGAATAAAATTGGCGGCTACGAAATGACAGAGGCCTTTATGGTTTCCATGGGGATCCCCGGCTTTATCTTGCCCCTGGTAATCGTTATAGAGTTGCTGGGAGGACTTGCGGTGTTACTGGGGATATTCACCCGGATTTCCGCTTTTGTCCTTTTCCTGTTCTGTCTCGCCTCTGCCTTCCTGGTACACCTGTCCCCTGGTGATGCAACAGAAATGACCAGCTTTATGAAAAATATCACGATTGCCGGTGGTTTCCTGATTCTGACCTGTGCCGGTGCCGGTCGCTTTAGCCTGGACCATTGGATACGCGGTAAGTAGATTTCAGCAACAGTTGTAGAGAGGAATTGAAGCCAGTTTCAGTCGAGCTTCAGTGGGGAGAAATTAACCGGGCCTATACTGCCTGGATATAGGTAATGACTCTACAGGATTACCATGAAGCTTTTTTATGCACCGGGTGTTTGCTCTCTATCGCCTCATATTGTCGCTTGTGAAGCAGGGATCAATCTGGGCCTGCAAAAGGTCAATCTAAAAACCCACGAGCTGGAAAACGGCGACGACTTTACAAGGATTAGTACTAAAGGGTACGTGCCGGCACTGCAACTGGAAGGCGGAGAAGTACTGACAGAAGGTCCGGCAATCGTCCAGTTTTTGGCGGAGCAAAAGCCCGACGCGCAACTGGCGCCACCAGTGGGCACCCTGGCCCATTACCGGCTTCTCGAATGGCTCAACTTCCTCAGTGCTGAAGTCCACAAGCTATTCAAACCACTGTTTTGGCATGGTACAGAAGAAGAACAGGAGGATTCCCGGGTTAGGCTTATCCGCTGGTTTGACTATATCGAAGGACAGCTTGATAAAGACTACTTAATGGGAGACGGTTTCACGGTTGCCGATGCCTACCTGTATGTTCTCTCTCGCTGGCTGAAACATCAGCAGTTTGATATGCCCCGGTGGCCCCGGCTTCAAGCATTCCAAAAGAGAATGGAAGAAAGGCCCGCAGTGCAGCGGGCGCTTCAGGAGGAAAGTTTAGAGCCGGTGTAAAGAGCTACCATTAACGCGGGGTAAAGCGCCGGGTAGCGGGGATATCGGATTCGATCGGTTGGCGAACCTTCGCGACAAATAGTGCAGAGAGTAGTGCCACAAAAGCACAGCCCGCCATAGATCCTGCAATAGGTGTCAGGGTTCCGGTGTGCAAGCTGCTCGCCAGCCCACCCAGTATCCCTCCGGTAATAAACAGAGCGGCGCCGTATAGCGCGTTGGCACTGCCGCTGATTTTGGGGAAGAACTCCAAATAACAGGCGGCGGCATTGGGACCGGTAATACCGATACAACTCATCACCAGCACCAGAGGAATCATCCACAGGGTCAGTTCTTTGACACCTGTCATAGTTCCCAGCAGCAGCAGGCCGCAGCCCAACAGTTGCAACACAATACCCGCCAGCAGGATATTGCGCGGCTCAAAAAAGTTCAGCAGGCGGATATTCACCTGAACCATGCAAATTAGCCCGAGCACGCAGATACCGAAAAACAGTGGAAATTGATTTGCACTAACACCGAAGTAATCCATAAACACAAAGGGCGCGGTGGTGATGTAGATAAACATCGAACCGCTGACACAGGCCTGTGCAATCAGGAACCCAATAGCGCGGGGATTGCGCAAAACCTGACCGTAGCTGCCCACGAGAGACTTCAGCGGCATCATCTGGCGGCGTGCGCGGGTAAAGCGGGAGACGGTCTCCGGTAGCAGCAACTGTACTAGTACGAGCATTGCCAGAGCGTACAGTAACAAAAAGACGAAAATACTTTGCCAGCCGCCAACGGCTAGTAGTGCAGAGCCGATCACCGGGGCGATTAGCGGTGCAATCAGCATGATGGTGCTAATCAGGGAAATAATTTTTGCCGCCTCACGGCCACTGTGTAAGTCGCGCACAATTGCAGCACATATTACTGTGGCAAAGCCGCCGCCAACTGCCTGGCAGAAGCGCAGGATAATCAGTTGGTCTACATGGTCGGTAAACAGGACCAACAGGGAGCTGGCTATATAGATACTGAGGCCGATGGTTCCTACAAGGCGCCGTCCCCAGCGATCTGATAATGGTCCGCCAAATAGTTGTCCGAGGGCAAAGCCCAGCAGAAAACTGGACACTGAGTACTGCATCCGCTCGACTTCTGTATCCAGGGCCGCCGCCATCGCCGGAATGGCCGGCAGGTAGCTGTCGATGGAAAAAGGTGTCAGGGAAACGAGTGCGGCCAGCCACACCACTAGCCAGCGCGGGGCTTTCTCGTCCGGGTTAGAAGCGATGGATGTCATTATGTTGCTCAGGTACAGCCTGGAAGGATCTTCCCGGCAAAGCCCAATTGGCGGGAAATGGCTTTGGTAGAAACGGGCGGGCACATTGTCCCTTGCCCGCTTTGGATATCAGGGAGTTTAGTGCTTGTCTTCCCGCAATGTGTACAGTCCCTGTTTCAGTTTCAACAGGTGCTCCTGTAGCTGAGGACCTTTGCGCTGGGCTACGCCGATAGCGAGGACATCGATTACCACCAGGTGGGCGATGCGCGAGGACAGCGGCGTATAGATCTCAATATCCTCTTCCACATCCACTTCCAGCGGGATGCTGGCTTGTTGTGCTACCGGGGAGCCGCTGGGTGCCAAACCAACCACCAGAGCGCCCTGCTCTTTTGCCATGCTCATGGAGCGAAGTAACGCCTTGGTGCGACCGCTCTGGGAGATAGCTACTACTACATCCCCCGCTTGCATGGACATGGCCGACATATTCTGGATGTGGTGGTCTGAGTGAGCAGCGGTGGCCAACTGTAGGCGGAAGAACTTGTGCTGGGCATCGGCGGCGACGGCACCGGAGGCGCCAAAACCGAAGAATTCCACCCGCTTGGAAGCGGCCATCGCAGTGACAGCGGCCTCGAGGGCACGGTCGTCAATTCTATCGCGGACTTTCAGCAGGGTATCCACCGTGGAGTCGAAAACCTTGCGCTTGTACTCGGCAATGGTATCCGTTTCCGTAACCGCAATCTGGCCGAAGCTGGGGCTGGATGCCAGCTGCTGCGCCAGGTTCAGCTTGAACTCCTGGAATCCGGAGCAGCCCACGGCGCGGCAAAAGCGCACCACGGTCGGTTCACTAACCTGGGCTTCAGTGGCCAGGTCGACGATGCGCATATGAATGATTTCATCGGGGTTGGCGAGAATATACTCCGCCACCTTGCGCTCTGATTTGCGCATGGATGACAGTTGTTCACTGATTCGTTGCGTTACTTCCGCCGGTTTCACAGGACTTCCTTCTCTATGCCAGATGGCGCAGTTTAGCCGCTGTGCCCTCCGCTGGCGAGCGACATCACATTACATTGTCAGGCGGGACAAAATCCTGTTTATTTACACAGGTCTTGTGCATCAGCTCTGGTACAATCTTCGCCCATGGACGTATCTCAGATTTTAGACCCCCTCAACGAGGCCCAGCGCGAAGCAGTAGCTGCCGCGCCCGGCAATCAATTGGTTCTGGCCGGTGCCGGCTCGGGCAAGACCCGGGTGCTGGTACACCGCATCGCCTGGCTGATGCAGGTGGAGGGCGCCTCGCCCTACTCCATTATGGCGGTAACCTTTACCAACAAGGCGGCCCGCGAGATGCGCGCCCGTATCGAAGAGCTGCTGGGGGTGAACACTTTTGGCATGTGGGTGGGCACCTTCCACGGCCTGGCTCACCGCCTGCTCAAGGCTCACTGGCAAGAAGCCAAGTTGCCGCAGAACTTCCAGATTCTGGATTCCGATGACCAGCTTCGCCTGATCAAGCGGGTACAGGCAGATCTGGGGCTGGATGATAAAAAGTGGTCACCGCGTGAAACCCAGTGGTGGATTGGCGCGCAGAAAGATGAAGGCCTGCGCCCGCAATATATCAATGCCGGCGCCGATCCCTGGTTGCAGACCATGGTGCGAATCTACTTCGCCTATGAAGAGGCCTGTCAGCGCGGTGGATTGGTGGATTTCGGCGAGCTGCTGCTGCGCGCCCACGAGCTCTGGCTCAATAACGACGCTATTCTGGCCCACTACCGCCGGCGCTTCCCCCATATCCTGGTGGATGAGTTCCAGGATACCAACACGATTCAATATGCCTGGCTGCGCCTACTTGCCGGTGAGCAGTGCCATATCACCGCCGTGGGTGACGATGACCAGTCTATCTACGGTTGGCGCGGTGCCAAGATCGAGAATATCCAGCACTTTTCCACAGATTTACGAGAAGTGCAGACGGTGCGACTGGAGCAGAACTACAGATCCACCTCCACCATTCTGAACGCGGCTAATGCGGTGATCGCTAATAACAGCGGTCGCTTGGGCAAAGAGTTGTGGACCAAGGGTGAAGAGGGTGAGCCCATCGCAGTCTACGCGGCCTACAACGAACAGGATGAGTCGCGCTTTATTGTCGAGCGCATCAATGACTGGGTGCGCGATGGCAATCGCCGCGACAGCATCGCCATCCTCTACCGCTCAAACGCCCAATCCCGGGTACTTGAAGAGGGGCTTTTGCGCGAGCAGGTTCCCTACCGTATCTATGGCGGCCAGCGCTTCTACGAGCGCCTGGAAATCAAGAATGCCCTGTCTTATTTACGCCTGATTACCAACCGCGATGATGACACTGCGTTTGAACGAGTGGTGAATACACCCACCCGTGGCATCGGTGCGCGCACTGTGGAGATGGTGCGCTCTTATGCCCGGGAGCAGGGCTGCTCCCTGTGGCAGGCGGCCAAGCTGATGTTGCAGCAACGGGTATTGGCTGCTCGCGCCGGCAATGCCCTGCAGAGTTTCCTGGACCTGATTAACCAGCTGGCAGCAAATGCAGAAGATAAAGAGTTGGATGCTATTGCTGAGGATGTGATCGAAAACAGCGGTTTGTTGGAGTTTCACGGCAAAGAGAAAGGCGAGAAAGGCCAAACACGGGTGGAGAACTTGCAGGAACTGGTCACTGCCTGTCGCGGCTTTACCGGTGCAGGCCTGCCCGAGGGAGAGGAAGATGAGGAGGAAATCCCGCTTCTTAACCAGTTCCTCGACAGCGCTGCCCTCGATGCCGGTGAAGGCCAGGCGGATGAGTTTGAGGATGCCGTCCAGCTGATGACCCTGCACTCCGCCAAAGGCTTGGAGTTTCCCCTGGTATTTATGGCGGGTGTGGAGGAAAACCTGTTCCCCCACAAGATGTCGGCGCAGGAGCCCGGCCGCATGGAGGAGGAGAGACGCCTCTGCTACGTGGGTATCACCCGCGCCATGCGCAAGCTATACATTACCTACGCGGAAAACCGGCGTCTGTTTGGCAGCGAAACCTATAACAGCCCTTCCCGCTTTATCGGCGAAATTCCACCTAATTTGGTGCAAGAAGTGCGCCTGAAGACCGAAATTTCCCGTCCTCTCTATCAGGCGGACTACGGTAAGGTAGGCCAGTTTTCCGACCCGGCGCCAGACTTCGATGATTTGCCCCCGCTGGTCCTGGGCGGGCGAGTGGACCATGCCAAGTTTGGTGAAGGAACTGTCATTGAGTTTGAGGGAACGGGTCCTCGAATGCGGGTGCTGGTTAATTTTGACGATGTTGGCGACAAGAGGCTGATACTTTCAATGGCCAAGTTGCAGCCGCTTTAAGTGATGGCTTGAGCTGGGACTAAGCATTAAATACTGAGTGCCGGAGCATATCGGTACTGCGAGGCATGCAGAATTGAAAGTTAGATAGTGGTGAATGGATTCCAGCGATAGCGGGAATCCATCCAAAATACCAGGGGCAGATCACAGAGGACTTCCCCTGAAGACCTAAGTTGGCGACCAAAGCGTCTGCCGATAATTTGTACAATACAAAAATAACGATAAATTAGTAGCAATGAAAAAACTCAATTGGTACCCGGCCATCATTCTCGGGCTCTTAGCCCTGCTCGCCATTACCTTCGCCGCCCTGGTAGCTTCCCGTGCAGCAATGGGCCCTGCCCAACACTTTTCCACAGAGGGCAATAAAGAGCTGTTCGAGTGGAAATTAGTTACTACCTGGCCCAAGAATTTCCCTGGCCTCGGCAGTGCGCCGGAGCGTTTTGCCAAGAAAGTCGAGGCGATGTCAGCCGGGCGTCTCAGGATCAAAGTGTACGGTGCCGGTGAGTTGGTACCTGCCCTGGGCGTATTTGGTGCTGTATCGGAAGGCGCCGCGCAGATGGGACACGGTGCTGCCTATTACTGGAAAGGCAAGGTGCCCGCTGCCCAGTTTTTTACTGCGGTGCCTTTTGGCTTGAATGCCCAGGAGATGAATGGTTGGTTGCACCACGGCGGTGGTCTCGAACTCTGGGAGGAGATCTATGAGCCCTTTAACCTGATCCCACTTGCGGGGGGCTCAACCGGTGTACAGATGGCGGGCTGGTTTAACAAACCGATTGAGTCAGTGAAGGATTTAAAGGGCCTAAAGATGCGTATTCCCGGCCTGGGTGGTGAGGTTTTAAACCGCGCAGGCGGCACTGCGGTGACCATTCCCGGTGGAGAGCTCTACACCGCCCTCCAGACTGGAGTGATCGATGCTACCGAATGGGTGGGACCCTACAACGATCTTGCTTTTGGTTTCCACCAGGTCGCTGAGTATTACTACTACCCCGGGTGGCATGAGCCGGGCTCTATCCTGGAATTTATCGTTAATAAAAAGGCGTTCGAAAAACTGCCTGCTGATTTGCAGGAAATAGTGCGAGTTGCCGCCCGTGAAGCCAACCAGGATATGCTGGACGAATACACGGCACGCAATAACCGGGCCCTCAAGGAGCTGGTAGAAGAGCACGGGGTAAAAGTGGAGCGCTTGCCGGAGGATGTTCTGTCTCACCTGAAGAAGATCAACAACGAAATTATGCAGGAGACGGCGCAGCAGGACCCGGAGTTTGCCCGTGTTTACAAAGCCTTTAAGGAATTTGAACGGGATGTGAAGCCCTACCACGAGATCAGTGAAGAGGCTTACTACCAAACGAGAGATACGGCTGAAGAGACTAGATAGACATTTCAGTTAAGGTGAAAAATTACCTTTTTACCCCAAATGATTAAAATAACTTTAAATTTTTCGGTTAATGAGAATAATAGCGCCGGCATTTACAGGCTATTTTTTTGGGGAAGAAATGAAGTCATCATTGCAAGTAGCATTTGTTTCGCTACTTATACTATTAACCGGTTGTGTCTCTCAGCAAGTTCCTGTTCCATTAGAACAGTCTTTTTATAGCTCTGAAAAGAAAGCAGTTGGCTTGGTACTTGAAGTGCCAGCGGTCCCTTCTCTTTCTTTTGAAGGTAATATAGGTTTGCTGGATTACGCAATTATCTCAGCAGCGACTGCTCCAATTTCAAAGCACTTGGAAACACTGGATACTAAAGAGTTTGTTGCAATTTCTGGGGACTTGAGCCAGAGCTTGGCAGAGGAAGGTTTTAGTTTAATCCAACTGGATACACTTGATAAAGACTTAAAGCTGGCGAAATTTAAGGATCCTGATACCAAGGATACCGTGTATTTTGCAAGAAGTGACTACCGCAGCTTTACTGAAGAGCATAAAGTTGATTACCTTTTGAAACTTTCAGCCAGACGAGTAGGTTTGGCACGACCATATTATGGCTTTATTCCGACAGATGCCCCGAGAGTTGTTTTCGAAATTACAGGTGAAATGATCGATTTATCGTCGAATCAGTTACTTTGGTATTCCGATGTTGTCCAGACAGCTTATGCTGCAGGCGAGTGGGATGAAGGGCCTACCTATCCTGGATTAACTAATACTTACTATAATGTTATGAATAATGCTAAGCAGGAGATTATGACTGCATTAGCTAAGCATGAAGCTGAAAGTAACACCCCTCTCTCGAGTGAAGATACAGTTCCTTCTGTATCTGAGTAAAATTAAGTAATAAATAATCTATTGACGGCACGTGAGTGCCGTCATTTTCTATGAAAAATATAATAGTTTTATTAGTTTTTGCTCTGTTTAGTTCAGGGTGTACGAAAACGGCAACTTATCATATAGCCACTATTGACGCCGACAAGGTTAATCAGCTTAAAAGTATCTCTTTAAAAGTTGACTCACTAGAGAATGGCCCACTAACTGTAGATATACATCCAGAGCCATGGCGCTATACCTCGATATCATCGAATATGGCAGCAGCGCAATATTCAGCTCCGCCTCCCCCCCCTGGGACCAGTCCTAGGCAAGCTGCGGCAGCTGGTGTCGCTGGCTCCTTAATAGGAACTCTTGTTGCTAGTGAAATGGCCAAAAACCGAGCTCAGAAAGAGGCGCAATTACCAGCTCAATCACTATTAGATGAGCTATCAGCCCTGAATGTTGAAGGATTGAGTCAGGATAGGATCTATAACCGTTTTTTATTATCGGATTTTTCACAGGGTAGAAGCGTTGTTACAGGGGGAGGGCAAAATAAAAAAGATATTCGCCTGATGATATCCCCCTCTATTAAGTTAACCAACTCTTTGGATGTTCTAAAATTTAATCTGAATGCTGAATTGAAAGATAAGAATAATAAATTGATTTATAAGAATTCAATTGAGTATTGGTCAGAAGGAACTACAAGTATCTCAAAGTCTGAGACTTTAGATTACTGGCAAAGAGAGGGGTTGGAAGCTTTTTTAAATGAGCTTGATATTGCGATCGATTTTACGGTTGAGTATTTAACTAACTCTCTAAATAACTCTTTGCCTATCCAGGAAGAACAACAGAAAACTCACAAAGTTACAAGTGGCAATAGCTGGGTATTGCTACGTGGTAATCTCTTGGATGGTAGCGATCGTGGCTGTGTAGTAATTAAAGACTTGCGTGGGAATATTAAAATTATCCGCGGAACATTGATGTGATGGCTGTTTGTTAGTCAGTCTTTGAACATTAAAAAATGCACTAGATGGTTCGATCAAAATGCCACTGATCGAACTATCTAGAAGCCACACTATTAACGAAGGACTATGGCAACGGCCTAGTACGGCCGACGTCGTCGATAGCGACAAATACAAACTCACCTTCAGTGACCTTGACCTGCTCACCGGAATCCACCCGCGTCAGCCAAACCTCAACCATGGTACGAATCGAGGAGCGCCCTTCTTCAATGGCTTCTGCATAGCAGCTGACTGTTGAGCCAACCGGAACCGGGCGCAGGAAAACCATGCTGCCCACCGCAACAGTTGTGACACGGCCGCGTGCCATGGTTTGCGCGAGAATGGCGCCAGCGAGGTCCATCTGCGACATCAGCCAACCGGCAAAAACATCCCCCTGCGGATTGGTATCGCGGGGCATAGCCAGGGTTTGCAGGGTTAGCGTGCCTGTGGGTTGCGGATCTTCATCGAGAGCTGACAGTGCGGACATCGGGTACTCACAGATTGTTAGAGTTATTGGTTTCCACTACTGGAATGGTGGCGCATTCTAGCACAATTTGGCCAGTAATTGACCAGAATAAATTTCGGCCTTTAGTCGACCGTAGATGCGTTTTTGGCCGTTGGTGCTGCCTCTCAGCCCTGGACGGCTCTCTACATGTCGCAGATCACTATTGCTGAACCACCCCCGGCAACCAAGTGGCTAGGGCCGGCCATATCGCCAGCAGGCAGAGCAGTAAAAGTTGAATGGCAATAAAAGGTGCTACCCCGCGATAGATGGCCGATGTGGCCACAGAACTGGGGGCCACCCCGCGCAGGTAAAAGAGGGCAAACCCAAAAGGAGGCGTTAGGAAAGAGGTTTGCAAATTGATGGCAATCATAATGCCGAGCCACACCGGATCGACGCCCATTGCCAGCAGTACCGGGCCCACAATTGGTACCACTACAAAGGTGATCTCGATAAAGTCGAGGATAAAGCCCAGCAGGAAGATTACCAGCATCACCAACAGGGTCGCGCCGATTACCCCTCCGGGCAGGCTGTGGAAAAATCCTGTCACTAGTTCTTCGCCGTTGTAACCGCGAAATACCAGAGAAAATAATGAAGCGCCAATCAATATGGCGAAAACCATTGCCGAGACCTGAAGTGTACTGCGGCCGATTTCCCCTGCGCGTTTGAAGTTGAGTGCTCCGCGACTGGACGCCAGTAACGCCGCCCCCAGTGCGCCGACGGCGGCCGCTTCTGTGGGGGTGGCAGCGCCAACGATGATTGATCCGAGCACAATCAGCATTAAGGCAATCGGGGGCAAAAGACTGCGAAGCAGTTGGGCCTTATCCACTTCTGGAGGCTCGCTGCTCCCTGTGGGTTTGGGGCGACGGGCAATAAATAATAGATAAATGATATAGGCGGCCACCAGCAGTAAGCCGGGAATAATTGCCCCTACAAACAGATCCCCTACGCTGACTGGCTTGGGATTGAAAATGCCTGCAGACAGTTGTGCCTGTTGATAGGCATTGGAGAGGGTATCCCCCAGTAGAACCAGGGCAATAGAGGGTGGAATGATTTGCCCGAGAGTACCAGTGGCGCAGATAGTGCCGGTGGCCAGTTTGGGGGAGTAGCCATTTTTTAACATGGTGGGCAGTGACATCAGCCCCATGGTGACTACAGTTGCACCGACGATGCCAGTACTGGCGGCGAGCAGCGCGCCCACTACCACTACGGAAATGGCGAGTCCCGAGGGAGCCCCCATAAAGGCTTTGCTCAGATTAACCAACAAATCCTCGGCAATCTTGGCTCGCTCCAGTATTACCCCCATCAGCACAAATAGCGGAACGGCAACCAGGGTGCCGTTTTGCATAATGCCGTAGAGGCGATCGGGGAAGGCGCGCAGCAACTCAGCATCAAATACGCCATACACAATACCCAGGCCCGCTGATAGCAGGGCGGTACCCGCGAGGGTAAAAGCTACTGGGTAGCCGAACATAAGCAGAGCGCAGACGGCTGCAAACATCAGAAAGGGGATTAGCTCAATCACACTTCGGCCCCTTCTACCTGCTTCAGTACAGCTTTTGACGACGACATTGGAGTGGACTGTTGTTGGGGCAGCATCAATTGCACCAGGGCGCGAATAAACTGGGCCAGCCCCGCCAGAGCCAAGGTGACTGCAGACAGAGGAATCAGGCTCTTCAGTAAAAATACCCCCGGCAGGCCGCCGGCGTTCGCACTGTCTTCAAAAACTGACCAGCTATTCAGTACAAAGTGCCAGCTGCTTATAAATAGAAAGACGCAAAGCGGTAAGAGAAATATCAGATAGCCAATTGCATTGACCCAGGCTTTGGCCCTGGCGCTCATCCTGCGGTAGAAGACATCCACCCGCACATGGGCATCGGTCTGCAACGCATAGGCCAGCCCCAGCATAAAGGCGGCACCGTGCAGGTAAATCACAGATTCCTGTAGGGCGATAGAACCGGTATTGAAGCCGTGGCGCATCACCACAACACAGCTTTGTAACAGGACCATGGCCCATGTGAACCAGGACAGCAGTTGCCCGGTATGACTGGTCAGGCGCTCGAGTGCCTGCGCGCTGCACAGCAGAAAACGCATGGGGGCTTCTCTCTTTACATCTTATTGTTATTTATGTTGCTCGAAGGTTAACCCTTTGCCCGCTCTCATGCCAGCAGGGTAAAAATACAGCTGTAACCTTTTTGTAATCTTTTGTTCATAGAATCGTCACCCGTTGTTCCTAGCATCGCCGCGTGAAATAAAAACACTCATCGGAGTTACACAATGAACAAGCAAATTCTGGCGACTTCTCTGGCAGCCCTGACCCTGGCAACTTCACAGGTTGCTATGGCAGCGCGCGATTACATTAGTGTTGTAGGTTCCTCTACTGTTTACCCGTTTACTACGACTGTGGCGGAGCGTTTTAGCCGAGCAACCCAGTTTAAAACTCCAGTCGTTGAGTCCACTGGTACTGGTGGTGGCATGAAGTTGTTCTGCCAGGGTGTTGGAGAAAGCACTGCGGATATCACCGGTGCCTCCCGTCGCATTAAGCAATCCGAATTGGAAATGTGTAACAGCAACGGTGTTGATGTTGTTGAAGTACAGATCGGTTACGACGGCATCGTTCTTGCGAATGCTAAGAAAGCAGCTCCCTTTAAGCTGACCCGCAAGGACATCTTCCTGGCCCTGGCTAAGGAAGTACCTAACCCAGATGGTTCTGAAACTCTGGTAGCCAACCCCTACAAGACCTGGAAGGACGTAAATCCAGCCCTGCCCAACACCAAAATCGAAGTTTTGGGCCCGCCCCCCACTTCCGGTACCCGCGATGCTTTCGCCGAGCTGGCAATGGAAGGTGGCTGTAAGAAGTTTGGCTGGATCAAAGCCATGAAGAAAACAGACAAGAGCGCTTACAAAGCGATCTGTCACAACGTTCGCGAAGACGGCGCTTATGTTGAGGCCGGTGAGAACGACAACCTGATCGTGAACAAGCTGGTTGCCAACCCGAACGCTCTGGGTATCTTCGGCTTTAGTTTCCTCGACCAGAATGCTGACAAGGTACAGGGCTCTCTAATCGAAGATCAGGCTCCTACTTTCGACTCCATCGCTGACCAGAGCTACCCGGTTTCCCGTCCGCTGTTTATCTACGTCAAGAAGCAGCACGCTGACGTGGTTCCCGGTGTTAAGCAGTTCCTGGCTGAATTCACCAATGAGCGTGCTTGGGGTGAAGATGGCTACCTGGCTGACAAAGGTATGATTCCTCTGCCCACCGAGAAGCGTCAAAAGATTGCTACTGATGTGCGCAAGCTGAACGCACTGAGTAATCTCGCAGCCAAGTAAAAAAATTCTGGAGTTGTACTGTCAAAGGGAATTGACGGCCAAGCTCGAAAGGGCTTGGCCGTTCTTTATAAGAAGACTCACAAATTGTCGCCCCCCTGTGATGGAACGCGGGGATAAAGTCTGGATAATGCCAGCGACGATATTTTTAGTACGGTAATTCAATGCAAACCCCCACACTGTTCGCACTTTTGCTGCTCCTGATATTAGTGGCCTACGGCACTGGCTTTCGCCGTGCAGTGAACGCTGCTCGCAGTCTTGGCGGCGTTCGCAATCTGGCCGCCCTGCCCAGTTACTACGGATTACTCACCGCCCTTTGGTGTGGTTTACCAGCACTGATATTACTCTGTGGCTGGTTGGTGTTTGACGATTCGATCATCCGTGCGATGGTCATGAATAGTATTGCCGATAAGCCGGAGAGTATCTCCGGGCAGAACCTTCTCTACGCGCAGATCCAGAATCTCGCGGCGGGCCACCTGATAGGTGAAAAGTCCCCACAATTGCAGAGTGCTGCGGACTACCTCAATCAATTGCGTTCCAGCTCCAATAATTTACAGGCCTTCCTGAGTTTGGTGTTGGCCAGCGGCCTTGCCGCTTTTGCACTGCTGCGCTTTTCTCCGAAGCTGCGCGCTCGCGAAAAAGTTGAAAAAGTGCTGCGCACGGTGCTGATTGCCTGTGCCAGCGCCGCGATTCTAACCACTGTCGGTATTTTGTTATCGGTATTGTTTGAATCCCTGCGTTTCTTCCAGTCCGTGCCGGTGAGTGAATTCCTGTTTGGATTGCACTGGAGCCCACAGATGGCCCTGCGCGCAGACCAGGTGGGATCGAGCGGTGCTTTTGGTGCTGTCCCGCTGTTTACCGGAACCCTGATGGTGTCCGCGATCGCCATGTTTGTGGCGGTACCTGTGGGATTGATGGCGGCTATTTATCTGGCCGAGTACGCCAGTAAGCGCGTGCGTTCCCTGGCCAAGCCGGTACTCGAAATTCTCGCCGGTGTACCCACCGTGGTATACGGATTTTTTGCTGCCTTAACCGTTGCTCCATTTATTCGCGAGTTGGCCACCTCTATGGGCCTACAGGCCTCCAGTGAAAGCGCACTGGCTGCTGGCCTGGTGATGGGAATCATGATCATTCCCTTTGTTTCCTCTCTGTCCGATGACGTGATCAATGCGGTGCCCCAGTCTCTGCGCGATGGTGCCCTGGGCTTGGGGTCCACCCAGTCTGAGACGGTGCGCAAAGTTGTGATTCCTGCGGCACTACCCGGCATCGTCGGCGGTGTATTGTTGGCGGTTTCCCGCGCAATTGGTGAAACCATGATTGTGGTGATGGCCGCCGGACTCGCGGCGAACCTCACCGCAAACCCGCTCGAATCGGTCACGACTGTGACGGTGCAGATTGTGACTCTGTTGGTTGGCGACCAGGAATTTGACAGTCCCAAGACCCTTGCCGCTTTTGCTTTGGGCCTGATGTTGTTTATCTCCACTTTGGTGCTGAACTTTATTGCCTTGCACGTAGTGAAAAAATACCGGGAGCAGTATGACTGATCTTACTCAGGCGCAGGTTCGCGAGCGCATAGAAAAAAGCCTCGCCAGCCGTCACCGCAAAGAAAAGCTGTTTCGTGGGTTGGGTATCGGCAGTATTGCCTTTGGTGTACTCGCTGTACTGATTTTGTTCACTGACATTATCAGCAAAGGCAGTGGTGCCTTTGTGCAGACAGCTATCCAACTGGAGGTGCACTACGACGAACAGGTTCTGGGCATCGATAAGGTCGATGATGAAAGTCTGACCTGGGCAAACTTCACCGGTGTTATTCGTCAGTCCCTGCGCGAACGCTTTCCCACTGTGACTGGCCGCAGTGACAAGCGCGAGCTCTACAGCCTGGTTTCCTCTGGAGCACCTTTTACCCTGCGTGATCGTTTGGCGGCGAACCCGGAACTGTTGGGTAAATCCGAGAAAGTCTGGCTGTCAGTCGATGACGATGTGGATACTTTCGTCAAAAGCCTGAAGGATTCCAAAGAGGGTTTCCGTGGTCGTACCTCGGACCAGAAGGCCGGTTGGATTGAGCAGCTGTTGGACAGCGGTGAACTGAAGAAGCGGTTCAATACCATCTTCTTTACCAATGGCGACTCCCGTGAACCAGAGCAGGCGGGCATCCGCGCAGCCTTGATGGGCTCCCTGTTTACCCTGTTGGTAACTCTCGCACTGTCATTCCCTATCGGTGTGGCGGCGGCGATTTACTTGGAAGAGTATGCGCCCAAAAACCGTTGGACCGATTTGATTGAGGTGAATATCAATAACCTCGCGGCAGTGCCTTCTATTGTTTTCGGTCTTCTGGGCCTGGCGATATTTATTAATTTCTTTGAGTTGCCGCGTTCGGCACCTCTGGTAGGGGGCTTGGTACTGACACTGATGACCTTGCCCACGATTATTATTTCCAGCCGCGCGGCTTTGAAGGCGGTGCCACCCTCAATTCGCGAGGCGGCAATGGGTATGGGGGCTTCGCGTATGCAGGTGGTTTTCCACCATGTGCTGCCCCTGGCCATGCCGGGAATGTTGACTGGCGCGATTATCGGTATGGCCCAGGCCCTCGGTGAGACGGCGCCCCTATTGATGATTGGTATGGTCGCTTTTATTGTCGACGTACCTGCTGGGGTAACCGACCCGGCCACCGTGCTGCCTGTGCAGATTTTCCTGTGGGCAGACAGCCCGGAGCGCGCCTTTGTCGAGCGCACCTCCGCAGCCATTATGGTGTTGCTGAGTGTGCTGATTGTGATGAATACCAGCGCGGTATTGCTGCGCAAGAAACTTGAGCGCCGCTGGTAACAGAGCGCGGATTATCAGAAAGCGGGATATTATATGAGTACCATGACCCTGGATGCCGCCAGCCAAACTGATGCGGCGCAATCCGATGTTGCGGGTAGGCAAATGATGAATGATCGGGCTGATGTTAGAGAAACAGTTGGCCAACCCTTCTGTGACACCGCCAAGTTGCGTATGCGCAATGTGAATGTTTTCTATGGTGAAACCCAGGCGATCCACTCGGTCGGTCTCGATATCGGAAAAAATGAAGTGGTTGCCATGATCGGTCCCTCCGGCTGTGGTAAGTCGACGTTTTTGCGTTGCCTCAACCGCATGAATGACACTATTGAAGGTTGTCGCGTCGAGGGCGAGTTAAGTCTGGATGGTGACCCCATCTACGGCCCCAAAGTGGACGTGGTACCCCTGCGCGCCCGCGTCGGTATGGTATTCCAGAAACCAAACCCTTTTCCCAAGTCCATTTACGAGAATGTGGCCTACGGCCCAAAAATCCACGGCATTGCCAGCCGCCGTGCCGATCTGGATGAGATCGTAGAAAACAGCCTGCGCCGCGCCGGTCTGTGGAATGAGGTTAAAGATCGTTTGGATAAGCCGGGTACGGGTCTGTCCGGTGGTCAGCAGCAGCGCCTGTGTATCGCCCGCGCTATTGCGGTGAGCCCGGAAGTAATCCTAATGGATGAGCCCTGCTCTGCCCTGGACCCGATTGCAACGGCGCGAATCGAAGAGCTGATCGATGAGCTGCGCCAGAACTACACTATCGCAATCGTTACTCACTCGATGCAGCAGGCTGCGCGGGTGAGTCAGCGTACGGCTTACTTCCATTTGGGGCATTTGGTGGAAGTTAATGATACTGAAACGGTGTTCACCAACCCCGAGCACGAACTCACTGAAGCCTATATCACCGGCCGCTTCGGCTAAGGTTCCTGCTCGGAGGGAAAACTATGGAAATGCATTTCGATCAACATATCTCACGCCAATTTAATGAAGACCTGGAAAGCTTAAAGACAGAGATGCTGGAAATGGGCGGTATGGTCGCCCGCCAGGTTGCCGATGCGGTTGATGCCCTGGCCAATGCGGACAGTGAGCTGGCCGAGGAAGTGCTGCGTATTGAAGAAGTCATCGATAAAAGTGAGATGGCCCTGGATGAGCACGCCACGCTAATTATTGCCAAGCGCCAACCGGCCGCATCCGACCTCCGCATGGTGCTATCTGTCATTCGAATTGCCCGAGACCTGGAGCGCATTGGGGATGAGGCGAGCAAGATTGCCAAGATGGCCATAGCACTGACGGATGAAGGTACGTCGCCGCGCGGGTATACCGAAATCCGTCATATTGCCAATGCCGTGCGGAAAATGCTCAATGACGCCCTGGATGCCTATACTCGTTTCGATGTGCAGTCGGCTCTGCAAACTCTTGCTGAGGACCAGCAGGTTGATATGGACTACCGTACGGCCGTACGTGAGCTGGTGACTTACATGATGGAAGACCCGCGTAGTATTTCCCGGGTCATTAATGTGTTGTGGACCCTGCGCTCACTGGAGCGGATCGGTGACCATGCGAAGAATATTTGTGAGCAGGTTGTTTACTTGGTGGAAGGTGCTGATATCCGGCATGGGCACCAGGAAAATCTGCGCAAGTCCTAAAGGGCTTTGCTAATTTAAAAAGGTCGCCTAGCGCGGCCTTTTTTTTGTTGGAATCTAATTCTTAGTCGTCAGGTAGTACAGGGAATGAAATTTATCTTCGAAGTTCATCTACAAGATGGGTTTAAAGCTGAGGATTATGCCGATGCCTGGGTGCGTGCTTCCGAGATCATACAGCGCTCCCCGGGAGCGATGGGCACAGAACTTCATCGAAAAATTGATGACCCCAATGTGTTGATAGCCATTGCTAGCTGGCGATGTAAAAAAGATCGGGATGCTATGCAAACTGAACACAGTAAAAAAATTGATGAAATCATTGCCAGCGTGGCCCCTTTTGTAAAAATTAATCTAGTAGGGGAATTTTATGACCCGCAATGGGTCGTAAAAAATATAGAGGATTGATGTTAATCAGTTGAACCTGAATGAAGCCTGAATGAGCTTGTTTATTTAAAAATAAAACTTTTCATTTTAATGTTTTTAATAGGCGTATTTTCGTTTTATGTATTACAAGTGATTACAGTTATTTTTTCAAAAAGTTATTCGTCGAAAAATAATATTCACTTTGCCGCAAATTTGGCCTTAATTGCTAACCGTGTAATTTGCTGTTGTTGCGAACTTAAAAACTTTTGTTACAATCCGCAGCCCAATTTGGATCGCTACGTTAACGAAGGATTTATTCAATGAGATTCAAGCTCGCAGCTCTTCCCTTAATGCTTCTTGCCGCAACCGCTGGTGCCGAGGAGTATAATTCCATTACTACTTTGGATTATTCAAACTTGGATTTCGATGGAACTGATGGCAATCAGTTTTCTGCTGAAACTACCTATTACTTCTCCGGTAAAGAAGCTCTGGGTCCTCTAAAAGAGTTTGAATATATCAATAAGGCTAGCAATATATCTGCTGCTTACACCCACTACGATGTATCTAGCGAAGATTTAGATAACGTTGCTATCGCAGGTGAATACTTCACTAGCTTTGGTTTGGTTTTGGGTGCGAGCTTAACTGAAGTTAATGATGAAGGTGTTAATACAGCTTCTATCGGGTACCTGTTTACTCCAAACTTCTTGGTAGAGCTGTCCCACACAGATTTTGATGGCACTGACGAGACTTTTGTTGAGCTTCGCTACAACCACCAGCTGAGTGGTTCTGATTACATCGGTTTTGATTTTATCGCTGGCGATGATGCCGGTGTTTTTTCAACCAAGTACTTTGCTAACTTGGGTGGCGATCAATATGTGACCGCAGAATTTGCTTATGCGGATTATGACGGTGGTGATGACTATTGGCAGCTGGGTGCAGACTACTTCTTCTCCCAGAATACTTCTTTTGGTGCGAAGATTGATGAGAATGAAGATGTAAAGGTTGGGTTCTCCCACTTCTTTAGCCGCAATGTTGCTGTTGAAGCTGCTTACAGCACTATGTTTGCTGATGGCCTGAATATCCGTAGCTTTGGTTTAAATACCTACGGTGTAGGCGGTAGTGCAGATATTGATGTAGACAAGTTTGAGCTGGGTTTGACTGTTCAGCTGTAACTTGACATAGAAAAAGGGCTATCGCTGATAGCCCTTTTTTATTTCCAAAGGATTTTTGAAAAAACAGGCGATTATAATTTATTATTTAAGGCTTAACTTTTACCGGTTATTGCCTTAATTCTATTTTGTGCCATGGTGCCAATTTCCCCTCCAGCCCCGGCAGCTTCCTTATAGTGCTTGTAAGCACTTTGCTTATTTCCCTGTCTCTCATAGGTCTGGCCAAGGTAGTAGTGAGCGAAAGCTGTATCTAGATAGCGTAGTGATCTGGTTAGGTCGCCCTCTGCAGAGCTATAATTTTTTAATTGGATATTAGTGATTCCCCGCTTTAGCCAATACGAAAATAGCGCCGGATTTTTTTGAATGGCACTATCGTATGCCTTTTGGGCATTTTTATATTGTTTCTTTTGACTGAGTAAATCGCCTTCTAGCGCAAAAAAGGCAGCTTCTTTGGGTTGCTGTTTTTGAGCTTTTCTCACTAGCTTTAGTGCAGAGTCAAACTTTTTACTATTAGTTGCGGCAACCGCATCGTCGTAATTCTTGTAAGCATCGGCATCGCGCTTTAATTGCGCTATGGCTTTTTGGTACGTGGCCCGGTTGGTGATTCCCCCTTTGGGTAGAGATTGACTGTGCTTGATATTAGCGCTGACACGAGACTGGGAAGGGGGATGGCTGGCAAAGAGCGCTTCCAGCCCACCAGTTTGCCGCCCCTCCGACAGTTCAACAAATTTTCTTTGCAGGCGTACGGCCCCCTGGGGATCATATCCTGCAGCGGCCATATATTTCATACCGTATTGATCTGACTCTAACTCATTGCCGCGACTGTAGCGGGCAATATAGGCGGAGCCCCCCAGTTGAGTCCCGGTGGCGATCAAGTCAGAGTACTCAGAGTCCTGGGTGGCAGCTCCCACGATTGCCAGGCCTGCGCCCAATAATTGTTGTTGGGACATCGCAGTTGCGGAGTGGCGCGCAGCGGCGTGAACTATCTCATGGCTCAGTACGGCGGCGAGCTCAGCTTCGTCATCGAGTAGTACCAGCAGGCCTCGATTGATGGCAATTTTGCCGCCGGGCAGGGCCCAGGCGTTGGGAACCGAATTGTTCAGAACCACAAACTCGTAAGGTAGCTGGGGGCGGTCTGAGGCCCGCGCCAGCTTTTGGCCAACCTGATTGATGTAGTTTTGCAGGGCCGGATCAATGGTGTATTGGCCGCCCTGTTGCTGTTGGTTGGTAGCATAGTGCTGTTGTCCCAGTTGAACCTCCTGCTGCGGAGATATCAGCGAAACCTGTTTCTCACCGGTGACTGGATTGACAACGCATCCTCCGAGAATCGTGGTTGTCCAAAACGCGACACATGCCGTAAGCGCTTGGGTACGCGAGATCATTGCCTCCCTCCCTGTATAATGTTGAGTCATTAGAATGGTTACTCATTGTACACAGTACGGGAACTGAGGTTTATGACGGCACTTCAAGTCATTGAGTTATTTGCGGGCAACAACCCCGAAGGTGAGCCCGTGGTGGAACGGCTACAGGTTCGTGTGAGCGAGGATGATAGCTGCCAATTGGTGCGATCCCCTGTCTTTATTAAGGGAATCGCCAGTGGGGATTACATTAAGGTCGATAAAGACACCCAGCAATTTGAGTTGGTAAAGCGCTCGGGGAATTTGGCGGTGCGTATTTTTTGTCGCGGCGATAGCACGGAACTGTCTGATAAGTTGACCCCACAGCTGGAGAAGCTCGGGGGCGATTTGGACCTGGAGGCTCCGCGCGTATTGGTCTACAGCATTCATGTCAGTTGTGGATTCGATAAGATTGAGGAGATCCTCAACAGTGCCTGCGATGGGGCTAACAGCGTTTGGTATTACGGCAATGTTTATGACCCTAAAGACGGGCAGACTCCACTCAATTGGTGGCAGGACGTCCTAAAGCCGGAGTAAACATCCGCGATATATTTGGGTCAGCCACAATAGCTTGGTAGTGTGTGGTTGAGGCGATAGCGAAGCGAGAAGGCACCCGATGTTAATAGTTATTTCACCGGCGAAAACCCTGGACTATGAAAGTGATATTCCCTCACTGAAAACCACCCAGCCGGACTTTTTGAAAGAATCAGCAGCCCTGATCAAAGAGCTGCGCGAACTGAGCCCGCAGCAGGTTTCCAGCTTGATGAAAATTTCAGATAAGTTGGGAGTCTTAAATTACGATCGCTTCCATACTTGGAAGCGTCCGTTTACCGATAACAACGCCCGCCCCGCCCTGCTAGCCTTTAAAGGTGATGTTTATACCGGACTGGAGGCGGAGACTATGGGTAAGCGGGACTTTGCCTATGCGCAAAAGCACTTGCGTATGCTCTCTGGCCTTTATGGTTTGCTGCGCCCATTGGACTTGATCCAGCCCTATCGCCTCGAGATGGGTACTAAATTTGAAAATGCCAAGGGTAAGAATCTCTATGAATTTTGGGGAGATAAGATTACCGAAGCATTGAATGCGCAGTTGCAGGGCGTGAAGAGTCGCGAGTTGATAAACCTCGCATCCAATGAATATTTCAAATCAGTCAAAGCCAAGCAGCTTGATGCTCAGGTGATCACCCCGCATTTTAAGGACCTGAAAAATGGTCAGTATAAGATGATTAGCTTCTTCGCTAAAAAAGCCAGAGGCATGATGAGTCGCTGGGCCATTGACCAGAGGGTAAAGAAGGCTGAAGAGCTGAAAGGGTTTGATGTGGCCGGTTATGTCTATAACCCGAATATGTCCACTGAGTGGGATTGGGTATTTACCCGGGATGAACCGCAGTGAGTAGTACTGAATTGCCGAATGCGCCCTCCTGCGGGCGCAATCGCGAGCCGATTCTCCAACAACTGACTCGCCTGTTGGCTTTAAGTCACAAAGTGCTTGAGGTTGGCAGTGGTACCGGTCAGCACGCAGTATATTTTGCTCCGCATTTACCGCATCTTGAATGGCAAACTTCAGAGCGATCGCAACAGTTGGAGGTAGTAAAGTCCTGGCTGGCGGAGGTCCCCAATAGCAACCTGCCACAGCCGCTAGTGCTCGATGTTGGCGAATTTTGGCCCGAGATTTCGGCTGATGCTATTTTCACTGCAAACACCTTACATATTATGTCGGCTGAACTGGTACAAAAGTTCTTTCTGCACAGTGCCGATGTTCTGGAGCCGGAAGGTTTGTTGATCGTTTACGGTCCAGTGAAAATTGCAGGAGAGTTTATTGGCCCTACTAATGCGGATTTTGATATCGAGTTGAAGGAGCATGATCCCGAGCGGGGGATTCGCGATCTCGAATGGCTCGATCAGCTGGCAGAGAGTGCGGGGTTCAGTCGCACAGAACTAAATTTCTTGCCGGCCAATAATCAATTAATTGTTTGGCGCAAAAATGATAATAAGGAGTAACTATGCCTGAGTGGTTTGAAATAGCGGTGATCGTAGCTTTTGCCATCGGAGCCGTATTCTTTTTTGCCAAGTACCGTGAGACAGCGGCGGCACTGCATGAGAGTGAGCGCATGAAAGCCCGTTTGTCGAATGACTTGAATCGCTATCGCGATGTGCCCAAGCTGCGCGCTCTGCGAGATGCCCTCATTGGTGCTAAGGCCCTGCCTACCGATGATGAGGGCAATGAGCACCTACTGCTGCGCGATGGGGATTTGCAGTTGCACCATTTGGTTTTGCGCCGGGAAGCAAACGCTCTGGGTAAAGAGGGCACGGCCAGCTATGTCAAAGACGGTAAAGAAGTAGAACTGCAGGAACTGGAGTAATCGAAAGCCGCTTTAATTAGCGGCTTCAGAACTCAACCTGGATGCTGGCTTTTGAGCCAGCTTTGCTGGCGGAAAGTGAAGCGTGAAGAGACTGCCCTGCCCGGGCGTGCTTTCTACACTCATTTCTCCATTGTGTCGCAGCAACACATGCTTAACGATCGCCAACCCGAGACCTGTGCCGCCACTGTCCCGTGAGCGGCCTGGATCAACTCGATAGAAGCGCTCAGTCAGACGGGGAATATGGATCGAATCGATACCGATACCGTTGTCCTCTACGGAAAAGTGCCCGCCTTTGTCATCCTGCCACCAGCGCAATTGAATCTCGCCCTCTTCGGGAGTGTATTTCACTGCATTTAAAACTAAGTTGGCAAAAGCACTGTGTAATTCGCCGGGGTCTCCATTGAGGTAGCAATCCTCTTCGCAATCAACTTCGATATGATGATGCCGATCGCCACTGAAGCTGCGCGCTTCCTGGGCCACCCTCTCAATCAGTTCTGGTACGGCTACAGCCATATCCCCGCTTTTGCGTTCTGAGGTCTCCAAGCGAGCCAATAGCAGCAGGTCATTGACCAGCGTACTCATGCGGCCAGTCTGCTCCTCCATTTGAGCCAGGGGTTTCCTCCAGGGAGGCGGTGCCATATCACTGCTTTGCAGTGTTTCCAGGTAGCCGGCAATTACCGTGAGGGGGGTGCGCAGCTCATGGGAAACATTGGCGACAAAATCTCGGCGCATCTGCTCGAGATTATGTAAACGGGTGATGTCGCGAACAATGACCAAAGCCTCATCTTTACCGTAGCGGGTGACTTCCAGCTGTAACATACGGGCTTCATTGCCAGGTGCGGGCAGAGTGAGGGGTTCTCCGCTGTTATCACCATGCATATAGCTGACAAAGCCAGGGTCGCGGACAAAGTTGACTAATGACTGGCCGGAATCACTGGCCTGCAACCCAAGGAGTTCACCCGCTGCAGGGTTCCACCAAGCCAGGTTATCGCCGTCTTCCAGGGCTACAATGCCTTCGCGCAGGGCGCTGGTACTGTCTTGTACCCGGCGCAACATCACGTGCAGTTTCTGCTTCTCGCGGCGGTGGCGCCGCTGCATACGGTAAAAGTCGTCGTAGATTTCGCCCCAAATACCAAAGGCGGTTGGGGCTGGGCCGCGTCTGCCGTTTGCCAGCCAGCGGTTGAAACGTTGCTGTTGCCACAGCACTGAGATCAGGTAGCTGGCCAATCCCGCAATCAGGGCGAGAGACCAGCTGCCGGAGGTGACACCGAGAATGGTGCACCCCAGGGCGATAATTACGAAACGCGAGAACTCGCCAATACTGCGATCCAACATAGAGTTGCCGTGTTGCCTGATAGATGGCGGCAGTGGCACAGCCTCTTCCGCCCGCATTCAATACCTCATGGAACCAGGCCCGCACCCGTTAAGCGCGGAGGTTTGATTCTGCAGGGATCGGTACCGATCCAGAGAGGATTGTCACACTTTTTCTGCGGTTTGCACAGAAAACCGATACCCGGTGCCGCGAACTGTCTGGATATAGCGGTCGTGGCCATCAATGGCCAGGGCTTTGCGCAGACGGCGGATATGGACATCCACGGTGCGCTCCTCTACATAGACATTCCCACCCCATACATGATCGAGGAGTTGGGTGCGTGTATAGGCGCGCTCCTGGTGGGAGAGGAAGAAGGTGAGAAGGCGAAATTCTGTTGGCCCCATATCCACCGGCTGCCCTTTGATAGTGACCCGGTGACTCAGTGGGTCCAATATCAGTGCGCCGGCACTGAGCGGTTCTTCCGGGGTTGCCGGACCCGCGCGGCGCAGTACGGCCTTTAAGCGTGCAACCAGCTCCCGGGGGGAGAAAGGCTTGGTGATGTAATCGTCGGCCCCGGTCTCTAACCCTTTGATTTTATTGTCTTCTTCACCTTTTGCCGTGAGCATGATGATCGGCAATGAGGTGGTGAGTTCATCGCGCTTGAGGCGCCTTGCCAGCTCTACCCCGGAAACATCCGGCAGCATCCAGTCGAGCAGCACTAAGTCTGGCTTCTCGTCGATAATCAGGGCGTGAGCTTCCTGGGCGTTTTCCGCCTCAAGGCAGCGGTAATCCGCCATTTCCAGTGCGACCCGCAGCATATCGCGCACTGCGGATTCGTCATCGACAATCAGGATCGTTTTACTGTGCATTTGCCTGCCATACCCGCTCTGTTGTCAGGGTTTCCCCAGTTATGGCCGAGGATTAAACGGGATTTATATGACAAATATATGACGCTCCACTTCTAGGGCCCACTCATCTTTCAATTCAGCAGAAAATGCAGCGATATGCCGGCGAAAATGGCAAACCCTACCCAATTATTGTTGATAAAAGCCTGAAAACAGCCCTCTCGCTCTCGGTCCCGAATCAGCCACTGCTGATAAACGAATAAGCTGCAAACCGGCAATAGCGCCAAGTAGTAAAAAATACCGAGTGAGAACCTTGATCCAATAAGCAGTAGGGCAATTAGAACTAAAAGTTGTAAGGTTCCGGTGATCACCTTGTCCATTTCCCCAAACAAAATGGCGGTGGATTTAACGCCGATCTGAAGATCGTCATCGCGGTCCACCATCGCATAGAAAGTGTCATAGCACAGGGTCCAAACCAGGTTGGCGGTATAGAGCAACCAGGCCTCTGCTGGTACTTCTCCTGTAACTGCTGCGAAAGACATGGGGATTCCCATACTAAAGGCGGCGCCCAGGACCATCTGGGGTAGGTGTGTGTGGCGCTTCGCAAAGGGATAGCCGAATGCCAGAGCCAGAGCTAAAAACGAGAGGAGAATCGTGAGTGTGTTGGTGGTGAGTACCAGTAGGAAGGCGGCAGCGCTGAGCCCGGCGAAAAGCGCCAATGCAGACTTTGGAGTCAGTGCGCCGGTGGCCAGGGGACGCTCTGCGGTGCGTTTTACATGGGCGTCAATTTTGCGATCGGCGAAGTCATTGACTGCGCAGCCAGCCGCTCGCATCAGGATCACACCGAGTGTAAATACGATAAACAAGTGGAAGCCCGGCCATCCCTCAGCGGCTAGCCATAGTGCGCACCAAGTGGGCCAGAGTAACAGCAGTGAACCTATGGGTTTGTCCATCCTCGCTAATTGCCAGTAGGGCAGCGCGGTGGGCCAGCGTTGTGCGATCTGTTGGCTGATCACAGTGAATCCTCAGTTGCGATAGTTTTGGCTGCTTCTTGCGCTATAGGGTCACCTGTCGGTGTGAAGTTGGGAAGAAAAGCCTCCGATACCAGTAAAGGCTTGTCCCGCAGCCAGAATACCGAGCGGCGACCCCAGACTTCAGAATCCTTTTCCCCAAGTTCATGATCGGCGCAGCCAGGGGATTTCTGCAGCAAATTTAGGGCGATCTCCCCCCTGCGAATGCCCGGCTCACTAAACAGCAACTCCCCCAGCGGGCGAGTATCCAGGCTGCGCAGATTGCGAGATTTTCCTTGCAGGCTGCGCTCGGGTAAAACGCTGCGGGCATACACCCAGGGCTGTCCGCAACCGTAGAGCAAAACTTCCCGAATCAGGGCCCGGTTACTATTGTGCAATCCCAGTACAAGGCATTCTTCAGGGCGAGGTGTCTGCCAACCCTGATACAGCACGCGAACATAAAAGTCCCCGTCACTTTGCTGCTTGAGAGCGGCGGTGAGTGATCCGGAATAGGTCAGCCAGGGCACCAGATTTTTGGGTGGTTGCTGCTGGGTTTCAAGAGGCAAACTCTGCCAATCGCCAGAGGGCACAAATGGTGATTGGTGCAACGATAACTCCGCAGTCTGGATAAAGGCCCCATTGTATCCCGGCCGGTGGCAACAGGTCTCTCCCTGTTGCATTTTTGCTCCCCAGCACGGCAATGGATATAGTGCTCACTGCAATGAAAACAACGATTCATAAAGAGAAGCTTGTTATGGGGCTTACTACCAAAATCTTAGTGGGAATGCTTGCGGGCATTGCCGTGGGGTGTTTATTTAATTATTTGAATATGAGCCAGCTGTTCGGTGCTGGTGTGAACAGTGCTATTAATCTCTATCTGACTGAAGGCCTGTTCGATGTTATCGGCCGTATCTTTATCGCGTCGCTGAAGTTGATGGTGGTGCCTTTGGTGCTAGTTTCTCTGATCAGCGGAGCCTGTGCCCTGTCGGAAGGCAGCCGAATTGGGCCGCTGGCGGGTAAAACCGTCCTTCTCTATATGGTGACAACGGCCATCGCCATTACTCTGGCATTGTGTCTGGCATTGATCATTCAGCCCGGAGTTGGTGTTAATGAGACTGCAGCTGAAGCTGCTTCAACATTTGTGCCGAAGGAGTCCCCACCGCTTTCCGAGGTGCTGGTCAATATATTCCCGACCAATCCTGTAGCCGCTATGGCTGAGGGAAATATGCTGCAGATTATCGTATTTGCCCTGTTGATGGGCTATGCGATTTCCCGCTGTGGCGAACCGGGTCAACGTATTGCCGCTTTCTTTAATGACCTCAATACCGTTGTTTTGCGCATGGTTGGTGTATTGATGGTATTTGCCCCTTATGGCGTTTTTGCGCTGTTGGCGAAAACCTTTGCCGACCTTGGGTTTGGAGGTTTGGTACAACTCGGAAAGTATTTCCTGGTCGTGCTCTGTGCCCTGCTTCTGCATGCATTGGGGACTTACTCGGTGATTCTGAAGCTGCTGAGTGGGCTCAACCCCTTAGAGCTACTGAAGAAAATGTGGTCGACCATGGTTTTCGCCTTCAGTACCGCTTCCTCTGCTGCCACTATCCCGGTGACTTTGTCGACGGTAGAGAAGCGCCTGGGTGTGGATAATAAAATTGCTGCATTCACAGTTCCCTTAGGCGCGACTATCAATATGGATGGCACCGCGATTATGCAGGGTGTGGCTACGGTCTTTATTGCCCAATTCTTTGGTATTGAGATCGGCCTGACTGGCTTTCTGACAGTGATCCTGACTGCGACCCTGGCGTCTATCGGTACTGCTGGGGTGCCCGGCGTCGGCCTGATTATGTTGGGTATGGTATTGCAGCAGGTGGGTCTGCCGCTCGAGGGGATTGCCATTGTGATCGGCGTAGACCGCCTGCTGGATATGGTACGCACGGCGGTCAATATTACCGGTGATGCGGTAGTAAGTAGTGTGGTGGCGAAGAGTGAAGGTGCCTTGGACGAAGAGACTTACTACGATGCCAATTACAAGAGTGTCAGCATTAACGATAACAGCACAGTAGGCGCCCACTAGGGCGCTTCCCTCAAGCCTCGGCAAATCGGGGCTTATTCTGTAACCAGCGTTTAATCAACTGCTGTCGCATCCCCTCTGTCAATTGAGGGGAAATAGCAATTTTTTGCACTTGCGGCAGCAGCTCAGCATCCCTCTGCAAGTCTGCGATACGGTGCTGGATCTCCCCTGTCTGGCGGGTGCCGAGGATTTCCCCGGGACCTCGCAGACGCAGGTCTTCCTCTGCAATAGCAAAACCATCGCTGTGTTGACGCAGCGCTTGCAGGCGGGCGCGGCCATTCTGCGATAGCGGTGTGCCGTACAGCAGCACGCAGTGGCTGGCGATGGAGCCTCGACCGACTCTGCCGCGCAACTGGTGCAATTGGGCCAGGCCCAGGCGTTCGGGGTTTTCGATAATCATCAGGCTGGCATTGGGCACGTCGACGCCCACTTCAATGACTGTGGTGGCCACCAGCAAATCCACTTCCCCGGTCTTGAAGGCGCTCATCACCTGCTCTTTTTGCTCTGGCTTCAGGCGGCCGTGTACCAAGGCTACGCGAACGCCTTCGAGCATTTCGGCGAGCTCTTCGGCGGTCGATTCTGCCGCCTGGGCCTGCAGGCTTTCCGACTCCTCGATAAGGGTACAAACCCAGTAGGCCTGGCGGCCCTCGGCGATGGCGCTTTGCACCCGTTCCATAACCTGGTCGCGTCGATCATTGGCAATGGCAACGGTGTTGATGGGTTGGCGCCCCGGCGGCAGCTCATCGATGATTGAGCAGTCCAGGTCGGCGAAGGCGGACATCGCCAGGGTGCGGGGAATCGGTGTAGCGGTCATAATCAGCTGGTGGGGTTGCAGCCTGCCGGTAGCTCCACTTGCCGCCCCTTTCTCTCGCAGCTCCAGGCGCTGCTGCACACCAAAGCGGTGTTGCTCATCGATAATCACTAACACCAGGTTGTGGAAAGCCACCTCTTCCTGGAAGAGTGCGTGGGTGCCCACCACTAACTGGGCCTCGCCACTGGCTATCTTGCCCAGCTGTTTACGCCGCTCGGCAGCCTTTAAGCTGCCCGTTAGCTGAGCAACTTCAATACCCAAAGGTTCCAGCCAATTACAAAAATTGATCCGGTGCTGCTCTGCCAGGATTTCTGTCGGTGCCATGACTGCTACTTGAGCACCGGTCCCAATGCCCTTTAGGGCAGCCATAGCGGCGACCAGGGTTTTTCCCGCGCCCACATCTCCCTGCAATAGGCGCATCATCGGGGTTTGCTGAGCCAGATCCTCAGCGATTTCCTCGCAAACTCTCTGCTGTGCGCCGGTGAGGGAAAATGGCAGGCGCGATAAAAAGTCTCGCTCCAGGGATCGGTTAACGGACAGAGGTGGTGCCGCTACCCTAGCGCTATTGCGCCTCAACTCCAGCAGACTCAGATGGTGTGCCAGTAACTCTTCCAGGGCCAGACGCTGCTGGGCGGGGTGAGTACCTGATGCCAGTTGATCTAGCTGGGTGCCAGCCGGAGGGGCGTGCAAATAAAGCAAGGCGTCTCTGAGGGGGTAGCGCAGAGATTTGGGTAACAGCTCTGCCGGCAAGAACTCGGTAACAGCGCCGTTTTTCAGTAGAACCAGTGCCTGTTCCACCAATCCTCGCATGCGGGCCTGGCTCACACCTTCTGTTAGCGGGTAAACCGGCGTAAGGGTATCTGCGGTCTCCGCGTTTTCGATACCGACGATTTCCGTTTCCGGGTGGTAGAGCTCCAGGCCGTTGGCTCCGCGACGGGCCTCCCCAAAGCAGCGTATTCGGGTTCCTCGGGCAAAGCGGCTTTTCTGTGCGGCAGAAAAATGAAAAAAGCGCAGGGTTAAGGTGCCGCTGCCATCCTGTAATCTGACCACCAGGCTGCGGCGGCGGCCGAATACGACATCGGCGGCACTGACCTCTCCTTCGATTACCACATCCATACCGGCGGTGAGGCCGGCAATAGGCACCACCCGGGTGCGGTCTTGATAGCGTAGGGGCAAGTGGAAAACCAAATCCTGTAGGGAGTTGATATGGAGTTTGGCCAACACCTGGGCAAATTTATCCCCCACGCCTTTGAGGGTGGTAACGGGCAGCTCGGCCAGGTTGTTATCTATCCCACGGTCAGGTGACACTGGCTGATGGCCTCTCGCAGTATGTCGATTGCGCGGTGTCGGGGGAAGCTTGCCCGCCAGGCCAGTGCTACGGTGCGGCGTGGGCCCGGTGCGGTAAAGGGGCGGGTCTCCAGCAGGCCACTGGCGTACTGTGATGCGGTGGCGGCTGAGAGTGGCAATACGGTAATTCCAAGCCCTGAGGCCACCATATGGCGGAGTGTTTCCAGTGAGCTGCCATCTGCGGCTGTGCGTATGCTGCCGCCGCCCGCTTCTTTTTCCATGGTTAGTTGCAGGTGCGGACAAGCTTCCAGTACCTGATCACGGAAGCAGTGGCCCTCACCCAGCAGAAGCACATTGTCTTCAGTGAGTTGATCCGGGGAGATAACCTCCTGCTTTGTAAGTGGATGGCCTGCGGGCATCAATACAACAAATGGCTCGTCGTACAGGGGTTGGGTGACAACGTCGGGCTCGGTAAAGGGGAGAGCAATAATGATGGCATCCAGCTCGCCCTTGCGTAGCCTCTGTCTCAGCGTGGCGGTATATCCCTCCTCAACATAGAGTGGCATTTCTGGTGCCAAATGCTGTAGTTGGGGAATAAAGTGTGGGAACAGGTAGGGCCCAATAGTAAAGATGGCGCCAACAGACAGGGGGCTAGCCAGCTGGTCCTTGCCGGCGCTGGCGATGTCTTTGATGGCTGCTGATTGTTCCAGAACCAGCTGGGCCTGGGCGACAATTCTCTCGCCCAATGGTGTTGCCTGCACTCGAGTTTTTGAGCGCTCAAACAGGGCGACACCGAGCTCTTTCTCCAGTTTCTTTACCGCGATAGAGAGTGTCGGTTGGCTGACGTAACAGCGCTCGGCGGCACGGCCAAAATGCTGTTCCTGGGCGAGAGTTACGATATAGCGCAGTTCATTGAGAGTCATGGTCGAGGCAATTAGATGGCCATTAGTAATAGTAATTATTCATAAATAATCGCCGCTGGCCAATACCCTGTCTCAATCTGTAAGCTGAGAGCGAATATTGGGAAAATTTACTAGTTTTGGGAATTCAGGTGGGATTGAGGCGCAAAATTTTGCTATATCTGTAAGGGGCACACCGAACGGAGATACGTCATGGGAGTTCTGTCCTGGGTCATTCTCGGGTTGATTGCCGGCGCTTTGGCAAAGTGGATTATGCCCGGGAGAGATCCTGGTGGTTGGATAGTCACTATGGTCATCGGCATTGTCGGTGCCTTTATTGGAGGCTGGCTAGGTGCCCTGATTGGGTTCGGTGGCCCAGTGACTGGTTTCGGAATAGGCGACATAATAACGGCTACGATTGGTGCGATAATTTTTCTTGCGATCTATCGCATGTTCAAAAGGCGTGGCAACTAGTCCGCCTTTGGGGAGAGCCTCGGCGGCGAACTATAAGCATTCCGAATTTGATATTTGCCCAAAGACCCTAGCACCTTAGGACTGAATAGCACTGAATCAAGGGAATAAGGTGGACAGCAAAGATTGTTCACCGGGAACTATATGACACAACAAGAAAAGCTTTGGATCCTTGGGTGTGGTGACCTCGGGGCGAGACTGGCACTGCATATAGACCGAAAGCAATACGCGGTTTATGGGATGCGGCGCAATCCCTTGGTAGCTCTGGCGAGTAAGCGCAGGGCAGATGTGGTGAATTGGCGCCGGGGGGATGCCACCAAGAAAGAGGATATTGAACGCTTGTTGTCTACGGGGGCGGATATCATTCTCGCGACATTTACCCCCACTGAGCACACGCCAACCGGCTATCACCGCGCCTATGTGGAAACGGCAAAGGCAGTCGCTGAAGTTGTTCCGCACCTTCCATCCCCACCGCGCTTGGTTATTTGGGTTTCATCTACTCGTGTTTATGGCCAGAGCGGCGACGACTTTATCGATGAGCAAACTTTACCTATGCCCAGTGGTTTTCAGGGAGATAGTTTGCTGGCAGCAGAAGAGATCATTCACAACGCAATTCCCAACAGTTGCATTGTGCGCTTTGCGGGAATTTATGGGCCTGGCCGAGATCGCTTGTTGTCGCAGGTTCGCGCTGGTCGCTGTGCTCCTCCCCAGCCACCGCAATATAGCAATCGCATCCATGTCGATGATTGTATTGGTTTTTTATTGCACCTTATTGAAAGGCACAAACAGGGATGGGTCCCGGAGCCTCTTTATATAGGCGCCGATAGCCAGCCTGTGCCGATGTACGAGCTGCAACAGTGGTTGGTAAAAGCGATGGGATATACCAGTGCCCATCTGCGCGAGATTGTGCAAACGAGCGAGCGCCGCTCGAAAAAGCTCAGCAATCAGTTGATGCTGTCCAGTGGTTACAAATTGAAGTATCCAGATTACAAGGTGGGCTACAGCGCTCTGTTGGAATCGGAGGGCTGAGCTGCCCTCCTCAATTATTGCCACAGCATCGGCGAGAACTTCTTGCCTCAGGTCACCATAATTGCTTCGGCTTCAAAAAGGGCTCCCCGCGGCAACTCCTTGACGACGACGGTTGCCCTGGCGGGATAAGGCTCTTCGAAAAACTCTGCCATTATCTCATTTACAGCGGCAAAGTTGCTGCTGTCGGTAATGTAGAGATTGAGTTTCACAATATGCTGAAGCGATCCGTCAGAGGCCTCACAGACTGCGCTGAGGTTGCGAAAGACCTGGTGGACTTCATCGCTAAAACCTCCGCCAATCATCTGTTGTGTCTCTGGGTCCAGAGCGATTTGTCCCGACAGGTAAACAGTATTATCCACTTTTACTGCCTGGGAATAGGTACCAGCTGCGGCGGGTGCCCGGTCGGTTTTAATAACGGCTCGATTGGGCATGGGGTACTCCATTACTTATCAATATTGTTGAAAAGGAAGACCTATACGGAACTTCCGAATAATCCCTTACTTATTTGCGGGGCTTTCAGAAGTCGGTTAAATATATCGCGCTTTGAAGCCTAATGGCAGTTCCCAATGGGATTCCCTTGTGTTCCTCAAGGGCGGGCGATGCGTATGACAGAAGGGAGGTTGCGCAGGCGCTTCATAACCCGCGCCAAATGTACACGGCCACTGACCTCCAGGGTCAGGGAGATCACGCTGTTGTGAGCATCCTTCTCATCCACATTGATCTGCTCGATGCTGGCGCCCTCTTCCGTAATACGAGTAGCCAGTCGGGCAATAATCCCTCTCTCTGACTCGACTTCTACCCGCACATCACCAAGGAACTCCCCTGTCACATCCGGCGACCAGTTCACCAGCATGATGTTTTCCGGATGCTCGCGAAAATCACCGGTATTGCGGCAGGTGTCGCGGTGTACTACTACGCCTTTGCCCGAGCTGATATGGCCGATAATGGCATCCCCGGGAATAGGACGGCAACAGCGGGCAAAACTGATCATCATGCCCTCTTGGGCATCGATCGTTAAGGGAGAAGAGATATTGCTGGCTTCAGTCTCTTCACTGGTGACGGGCGCGAGTAATTTAGCGGCAGAGAAGGCCACTTTACTGCCCATACCTATCTCTTCCAGCAGCTTGTCCAAAGTTGCGCATTTCGCTTCTTTGAGGCCCGCTTCTAATTGCTCTGGTGATAGCGCGTCTAGGCTCGTGTCGAACTTACTGAGTGCTTTTTCCAGCAGGCGCCGTCCCAGGGTAATGGAATCGTGGTGACGCTGGTGCTTAAGGAAGTGACGGATAGCACTGCGCGCTTTGGCGGTTACTACAAAATTGAGCCAGTTAGGGTTTGGCTGTGCAGTTTTGCGCGTGAGAATCTCGACTTTTTGCCCGCTCTCCAGAGGTTGGGACAAAGGGGCCAGGCGCTGATTGATACGCACGGCAACACAGGAGTTGCCGATATCCGTGTGTACGGAATAGGCGAAGTCCACGGCAGTGGCTCCTGCGGGGAGGTCGACGATCTGCCCTTTAGGGGTAAAGACGTAAACTTCATCCGGGAACAGGTCAATTTTTACGTTTTCAATAAACTCTAACGAGTCGCCGGCGCGCTGCTGCATCTCTAGCAGTCCCTGGACCCAGCGCCGTGCGCGCACTTGGCTGGTGCCACCGGTATTGATTACCTCATCGCCGGAGGCTTTGTACAGCCAGTGGGCGGCAATGCCACTGTTGGCCATTTCATCCATTTCCTTGGTGCGGACCTGAACTTCAATGGGCACCCCGTGCATACCCAGCAGCACTGTGTGCAGTGACTGGTAGCCATTGGATTTGGGGATAGCGACGTAATCTTTAAACTCGGAGATTACCGGTTTGTACAGGCTGTGCATAACACCTAGAACCCGGTAACAGGTATCCACACTGTCCACAATGATGCGGAAAGCGTAGACATCCATTATCTCCTTGAAGGACTTCTTCTTGGCGCGCATCTTTTGGTAGATGCTAAATAGGTGCTTTTCCCGGCCAATCACCAGAGAGCTGATGCCCTCCCGCTGCAAGCGCAGTTCTATAGCATTCTGAATTTGTTCCAGCAGCTCTTTGCGATTGCCGCGGGCGGCGACCAGGGCGGCGCGCAAGCGGCTGGCACGCAGTGGGTAGATGGCAAAAAAAGCGCGATCCTCGAACTCGATACGAACGTCGTTCATACCCAGTCGGTGGGCGATGGGTGCGTAGATCTCCAGCGTCTCGCGGGCAATACGGGCACGCTTCTGCGGTTTCAGCGCGCCGAGAGTGCGCATGTTGTGCAGGCGGTCGGCCAGTTTGACCAGAATCACGCGGATATCGCGGGCCATGGCCAGGGCCATCTTCTGGAAGTTTTCCGCCTGCTTTTCTGCAGGGCTGTCGGTCTCGAACTGGGTTAGTTTGGAGACCCCATCGACCAGGTCGGCAACCTCTCCACCAAACTGCTCAGCCAGAGCTGCCTTGGGGATACCCGTATCCTCGATCACATCGTGCAACATGGCTGCCGCCAGGCTCTCGTGATCCATATGCATGCCCGCGAGAATAGTGGCAACTGCCAGCGGGTGGGTGACATAGGGCTCGCCGGAACGGCGCTGCTGACCATCGTGAGCCTGCTCCGCGTAAAAATAGGCGCGGCGGACGATTTGGATCTGGTCGGGGGGAAGGTATGAGGAGAGGCGGTGGGCCAAACTATCTATGGTGTGCAATGCCGCGCGCGCCTCTCATAAAACTCAAAAAGTACCCAGTAAGAGACCTGATCAGACTTGCTGATCTGTTAGGTAGTTGGGGGCAACGATAGGAGCAGGTGCCTCTTCGCGTTCCGGCTCGTCGAGGATGGCGGCATCCACCAGGCCCTCTTCGATTTCGCGCAGGGCAATTACCGTGGGCTTATCGTTTTCTTCGGGAACCAATGGATCCCTGCCGCCTGTAGCGATCTGACGGGCGCGTTTGCTGCCGACGATAACGAGCTCGAAGCGGTTGTCCACATGCTCAAGGCAATCTTCAACGGTAATACGTGCCATAAACTTTCGTTTCCATTTGCTGTGCCCGAAGGCAAATTCTGTACAGGGGACCGGCTATTTTACCGGACCGGGAAATGTATGCAATTCGATCAATTGGTTCAGTGGCGCAACAGTGCCTGAAGTAGATCGCCGTGGCGCAGTTGCTGCAGCTCTAAGCGCTGTCGCTGGGCAACGATAATGGCACGCAGCTCTGTTAACGCTTGGTCGAAGTTGTCGTTGATTACCAGGTAATCTGCGGCGACATAATGGGTCATTTCGTCGATGGCCTGGTCCATACGGCGATCAATGACCGCTTGATCGTCCTGACCGCGTCCGGTGAGGCGCTCGCGCAGGGCTTCCTGGGACGGAGGCAAAATAAAAATACCCACTGCATCAGGGCGCAGGCGACGAACCTGTTCGGCCCCCTGCCAATCGATTTCCAGGATTACATCGCGACCACTGGCAAGAGTCTCTTCGATCTCAGCTTTGGCGGTGCCGTAATAATTATCGCCATAAACTTGGGCGTGCTCAAAAAAAGCATCACGCTCCAACATTGCCAAAAATTCTTCTCGCTCGACAAAGTGATAGTCAACGCCGTGAGTTTCGCCTGGGCGCATGGCACGAGTGGTATGGGAAACCGATACGGTAACCTGGCTGTCGCTGTCTACCAGCGCTTTGACCAAGCTGGTTTTTCCTGCACCGGAGGGAGCGGAGACGGTGTAGAGGGTTCCTGTTTGCACAACTGATCCTGTTCGCGAGCAAAGAGCCCATTATAACCGAAGCTTGCGTCTGGAGATGAAAGAGTGTCATGAAGGGACAAGGCTAGCCCCCGACCGGAGTGGGGGTATCTGTTGGGAGATTCAGGGCGCGTTACCACCTGCGCGCCTGGGCCCGGCCGGGATAGCCTCGCGGGAGTTTCTCAATCACCGCCAACCACCTGTGATTAAGGGGATCTCCCTGTTGTTAATCGCTAACGAAAGTGACTCTATCCTCTTTGCGCCGGGTTGCCAACCACCACCATACCAAAGAGCTTGCGAGCAAGTAGGATATGAAGAGTGGTACATATGTATTGTTTAGTAGCGGAATAGCGCAGATGAGTGCTGCGAGTCTCAAAGTTTCGAGGCGCCCTGAAATAGGATGACCATCCAGTATCCTTCCATTAATTGCCAGGCAAATAATCAAGGCAATAACTGCGCCCATAAGTTGCCAGAAACTAAATACGCTGGTGAACCAGAGGAGAGATAAGGTTGTGGCGGTGTAACAGAGGTGTTGTGCGAATGCGTAGTTGCGCAAACCAGGGCTAATTTCAGGGTTGAAACGTTTAAAGTTTGTCAGATCGGTAGAGGCTACTGGCATGGATTTTTCTACATCTGTGGGCCTGTAGCCGGTGGGGCGGAACCAAAGAGTGAACTTGTCCCACCAGCTTTTCGTGTGCCAGGCATCAATTGCCATGCGCTTTAAGTGTTGTAAATTGGCTGCTACAGGATCAAAGGTATTCAGGGGCTTACGCACACCGTAAAGACAGGGCTCAGTTTCGAGTTCCTGCTGGTAGGTGCCAAATAAGCGATCCCAAAGTATTAATATTCCGCCGTAGTTTTTATCTACGTAGACAGCGTTCTGGGCGTGGTGTACCCGGTGATTCGAGGGGGTAATGACAAACCACTCCAACCAGCGGATCTTGGGTATTTTTTGTGTGTGAACCCAAAACTGGTAAATAAGATCAATTGCGCCGGCGACAATAACAATTTCTGCCGGCAAACCAATCAATAGAAGCGGTAGATAAAATATCCAATCCAGCTGTAACCCCCCCGAAGACTGGCGCAATGCTGTGCTCAGGTTGTAGTCCTCACTCTGGTGGTGCACCAGGTGTTCTGCCCAAAAGATATTTACCTCGTGACAGATACGGTGCTTCCAGTAGTAGCAGAAGTCGTATGCGAGAACTGCCAGGGCCAAGTGCCAGACATTGTCGATAGACCAGTTGAAACCAACCCATTGATAGTAGGGTTGTAGCAACGTAAACAGCGGGATATAGATAACGAGGAATAAGCTTTTATAGGTAAGCCCGATAATACGATTGAGAATCCCCGTGCTGAGATTGCCAATAGTGTCATTCAGCCTGTAGAGCCCCCAGCCTTTCCAGCGATCCAGGGCGAACTCCATAAGCATGGCGGTCAGAAAAAATGGAATGGAGAAAGTAAGCAGGTCCACAGAAACCCCATATTTTTATTATTAGATAGCGTATCTATCGAACTCTGCCACACGGCTACTGGGCCGCATATGCCAGTGAAGCATGGATTCTGAAATCAGTCAGTATTCGCTGAAGGGGTTTTGACGTAATTAACTTTCAGGTTTACAAAAGTGGTGCCTGATTGGCACTAATCAAAAGATTGGCAAGAGCATGCGATACGTCGAATTGGTACCACGGCTAGGTGCGACTTTTGATGTTTAGGCATGGTTTTCTTCGTGAAAGGATTTTCTTTGGAGTTTATAAATAGAAAGACCGGCAAATGCCGGTCTTTTTTTACTCTGAACGGGTCGCTATTTACTCGCTAGCTTCCGCTTCCAAAGTCACACCGCTGTAGGATTCATACCCATAGACACTGATGTACCAGGTGCCGGAATCCGGGTTACTAATGGTGCAGCTCTCCTCGTTACCCCAGAGGTATGGACGACAGTCATATCGACGCAGGGTAGGATAGTTACCGTGGCGCACGTAGAGATCAACTTCGCCGGAGCCACCGGACATCTCTATAGTAAGGGTGGAAGTCCCCGACTCAACATCAATGGTGAAGTCATTCCAGCTGCCCTGGCTGCCAGAAAGGTTAGTTTCTGTCCAACCTGAACCATTGCTGCCACTGTCGTCATCGTCGTCGCCATTACCACTATCGTCGCCGCTCGCCATAGCTACAGCTGCTGCCGCGTCCACAATACCGGAGCCGCAGTTGTTGCAAGAAGAGGGGAAGCTGCGAGCGGTGCTGGTGAGGATCGACTCAACTTCATCCGGAGTAACGTCGGGGTTAACCGAATAAATCAGCGCTGCTGCGCCGGCGACATGGGGGGCTGCCATACTGGTGCCCTGGCTGTAATAGTAGCTATCGCTGCCCGCATCGGTAGAGCCGTTGTTGTAGGTGGAAAGGATACCGTCGGAATCGTTTGCGAAGCTCTGTGCGCCACCGGGTGCAGCGACATCAACCACATTGCCATAGTTGGAGTAATAAGAGCGGCCGCCGGTACGGTCAGTTGCCGCAACGGTAATAACCCCATCACAGCTGGCAGGCGAGTATTGGCTTGCGTTGGCACCACTGTTACCAGCGGCGACAACCACGGTAGCGCCGAGGCTGCGCGCAGTGTCGATAGCGCTTTGCGTGGTAGTGTCACAGCTACCGCCACCGCCGAGGCTCAGGTTCAATACTTGGGCTGGGTTTTGGTTGCTTGGCAATCCGCTGACAGAACCACCGGCACCCCAGATGATGCCGTCGGCAATATCAGAGGTATAGCCACCACAGCGTCCAAGCACACGAACGGGCACTATCTTCGCATCATAGGCAACACCGGCGATACCCATGTTGTTGTTAGTAACCCCGGCAATGGTGCCGGCTACATGGGTGCCGTGCCAGCTGCTGTCGCTCTCGGAGGGGATGCTCGGGTCGTCACCGCAGGCTTTATCTGTATACCAATCCCCTGGGTCAGTGGGATCGTCATCACGTCCATCTCCATCTACGGAGACGAAAGTGTCAGAAATCATATCGTAGCCTGGCAGGATATTGTCTACCAGATCGGCGTGGGGGAGATAACCGGTATCGAGTACGGCAACCACTACGCCATCGCCCTGGGTAACGTCCCAAGCTGAGGGCAGGTTCAAGCCGCCGGTGGACTCGTAGTAATGCCACTGGCTGAGATAGCTCGGGTCATTGGGCTCGGCCATCGCTTTCATAATCAGGTCCGGCTCTGCGTATTCCACATCCGGATCCTGTTTCAGGCGATCGATGATCGCGCTTACTTCAGCTCTACTTTTACGGCCTTCCAGGCGCATTACCTGGGCGCCAGTGGCCATACGGCGGAGGTGGCGCATCTTGTGGCCGGCGCGACGGGAAGCTTTTTCGACCGTCTCTGTGGCCATGGTGGCCGCCTTCCCAACTTTAGCGCTCTCCTTGTACTTTACGATGATGCGGTCGGTTAGCAGTGTTTTTTCCGCGTCCGCTGCGTGAGTAGCGAAAGGGGTAGCACACAGTAACGAAAACGCACTCGCCAGAGTCGTCTTTTGCAAAAGACTTTTCAATGATGATTTCATTATTGTTATATCTCCGAGATATTTTAAATCCGGCTATCAGTATTCCGATAGGCCGGAGACTCCTGAAAAACTCCGCACTAACAAAATAAATTTGCTTAACGGATAGGCCTAGAAACTGTCTTTCTCACAGTCGGTAAGTCAGTTTGACCAAAATTGGTACCAAAGTTTCAAAATGGTACTTCTTTATAACGTTCGTGAAATTATTATCCTCAGCTTAAGCCTTTAAATTTGTGTGGCTTTTGGCGACAAATTTATAAGTTTTGGGAAAAAAATCTGATAGTGAGAATTTATCTACGGGAGAGATGTGGAGGGGTTCACAGGGGGGAAATTGGATAATAAACGAATATTTTCAGATAAAAGAATTATCGTGCGTAGAAAAGATGAATCGCTAAACGCTTCTTAGTGACGTGTACGTAGCATTTTCGTAGCTTGGTTTTGGGGCCTGCTTCCTGAGGGTACCCCAGTAATGAAAACCTTTGCTGGCTACTACTGGGGTTTGAGGTTGAAAGGTTGGTGTTAGGACTTGTGTTTATCTGGCCTTGCTATAACTGGGAACTTTGGCCCACAGCTTTGCAGCCAGCAACCCAAAGATAAATCCAAATAGGTGGGACTCCCAGGAGATAAAACCACCCCGTGGCAAGACACCGAAAATAAGCCCTCCATAAAGGACGGCTACCACAATAGATATTAATAAACGGCTAAATTTCTTGCTGATAAATCCCGCAAGAAGCAAAAAGCCGAAATAGCCATAGATAACTGAGCTAGCTCCCAAATGATTGCCCCTGCCAGCAAAAAGCCAAACAGCCAGTCCGGTGGTGATCACAACGAACAGGGTCACTTTCAGGTAAGTTTTTACCCCGTACTGCAGCACTAAGAAACTGAAGATGCACAGAGTGAATATATTCGAGAAGAAGTGCCAGCTATTTCCATGCAGTAATGGTGCAGAAAAGATATGCGGGAGGTGGTTGATTGAGCGGGGAACAATACCAAAGTAATTAAGCGATCGGCCGCTCAGAATATTAATAATCTCAATTGCAGCAAGCACTAAAAAAATAGCGCCGACCCACTTCAGGTTGTGTCGCATAAATATTCCTTAAAGGGTGAGCTATCACAAATCCCCCTCTCTGGTGGCAGAGGGGCATCCACAGTCTCGGTGAGAATGCCCCAGAGGGTTATTCGATGTTTTGTACTTGCTCGCGCATCTGCTCGATCAATACTTTGAGCTCTACCGCAGCCTGGGTTGTGTCGGTAACCACAGACTTTGAGGAAAGGGTGTTGGCTTCACGGTTAAATTCCTGCATCAGGAAATCCAGCCGACGGCCGATTGATCCACCGCCGGCTAAAACCCGACGTGTTTCAGAAGTGTGCGCACTGAGGCGGTCGAGCTCTTCATCCACATCTGCTTTCTGGGCCAACAGGACGATCTCCTGTTCGAGCCGGTCCTTGTCCAGCTCCACTTGCAATTCTTCCAGGCGGCTGCGCAGCTTGTCTCGCTGTGCTTCAAGAATCTGGGGAAGCAGTTCTCGAACATTGGCTACCTGCTCTTCGATTCCCTTGAGTCGGGCCTCAATAAACTTGGCTAGCTCAGCTCCTTCGCGTTCACGGTTTGCGCGCAGCTGTCCCAGTGCCTCGCGAAAAGCCTCCAATATCGTTGCCGACTGTTGATCGGTATCCGCCTCCGGTTCACTGATAACACCGGGCCACTGGAGAATTTGCATGGGATTGAGCGGTTGAATATCCTCGCCACCCGCTACCTGTTTTGCCGCTTGAATCAGCGCCTGGGCGAGGGGTTGGTTGATTTCCAGCCCAGTACCTTCGGCGCTATTGGTCTTCAGGCTCAAGGTTAATTCAACTTTGCCGCGGGACAGCGTCTTACGCAGCGTATCGCGCAGTTGTGTTTCCAGGGAGCGAGCCGCTTCGGGTAAACGGAAATGTGGTTCCAGGTAGCGATGGTTGACCGAGCGCAGTTCCCAGATAGCAGTGCCGCTTGCGTAATTGGCCTCGGCGCGTCCAAAGGCTGTCATGCTGCGCACTTTGTTCTGTTCCCGTTGACTGGCCATAGCTGATCCCCTACAGGCGTATTAATCGGCCCGGCATAATAACACAGCGTTTGGATCGCCATGCTGGGGTATATAATGCGGGGCTTTCATTCAATATTTGAGGTGGACTATGCAGCGTCCCAGTGGTCGCGCCCCTGCGCAATTGCGCCCGGTAAAAATTACCCGCAACTATACCCGTCATGCGGAGGGGTCTGTGTTGGTGGAGTTTGGTGATACCAAGGTTTTGTGTAATGCCTCTCTCTCCAGTGAAGTCCCAAGGTTTTTACGCGGCCAGGGCAGCGGTTGGATTACTGCAGAGTACGGCATGCTGCCACGCTCCACAGGCTCTCGTATGCCCAGGGAAGCGGCCAAGGGCAAGCAGAGTGGCCGCACCGTGGAAATTCAGCGCTTGATCGGGCGCTCACTGCGAGCGGCGGTAGACCTGGAGAAGCTAGGTGAGAATCAAATCACCGTCGATTGCGATGTTATCCAGGCCGATGGCGGTACCCGGACCGCAGCAATCACAGGTGCCTGTGTGGCGTTGGTTGATGCCTTACGTCATATGCAGAGAGAAAAAATCATTGCCAATGATCCGCTTAAGAATATGGTAGCGGCGGTATCAGTGGGAATTTATGAGGGGGAGCCGCTACTGGACCTGGATTACCCGGAAGACAGTTCAGCGGATACCGATATGAATTTGGTGATGGCCGAAGATGGCGGCATGATCGAGGTTCAAGGCACTGCAGAGGGTGAGCCATTTACTGAAAAGCAGTTTGCTCAGATGCTGGGGTTGGGCAAGGCGGGCATCGATGAATTGATTGCTTTGCAAAAGCGGGCGCTGGACGAGTAAAGCAGCCGCCCCTTGGTTTGTATCCGGCCCTCTCTCAATAGGGAAGGGGCCGGAACTCCGTGCGATTCAGACTTCGATTTCGTAGTCCATGATGACCGGCAAGTGGCTGGAGAATTTCACATTCTTATTGATTGCACCGTACTCAATGCGATTTTTTAGACCGTGAGAAACGATCTGCATATCAGTACGCCAGCCATCTCCTTCTCCGACAGTACCGCTGGGCCACCAGCTAAATTCGTCGGTATCTTTTACTACGCGGCGAAAAGCATCGACATAGCCAACATCATTAAACAGCTGGTCCAGCCAACGCTGCTCGTGACGCATAAAGCCAGGAGAATCCTGGTGATCCTGCCAATTCTGTACGTCTGCACGACGGTGAGCCATGCCCCAGTTACCACAGAAAATAAAGTCGCGGCGTTTGCGGCTTATTTTTAGCAAGTGCGCCTGCATGTCCTCAAAGAATTGGACTTTTTTCTCTAACGACGTCTCATCTGAGGCGACTGGCGCGAGCAGGGAGCCAACACTCAGTCGCTCGAAATCCGCCTGTAGATAGCGGCCGTACATATCCTCACCATTGGCGAAGCCCATGCCGAATATGATGGCTTTGGGCTGGCTGCGGGTGTAGATAGCCACACCATTTTCGTGGGGGGTTCCCGAGTCGAAAAAGTAACTGTAATAACCGTCGGGGTGAAATATTGGGTGGTCCAATTCTGGCTCGAGAGAGCGCAGGTCCTGAAGGCAGATAATATCTGCGTCCTGCTCCGCCAACCAATCGTAGAGACCGCGTTGGGCGGCCTGATGAACGCCGTCTACCGACAAGCTTACTATTCGCATTATTAGCCCCTTACCAGCGGACTGTGTATCATTAGAAACATTATATGCATGCCTACCCCCGGGAATGCTACGGGGAGGTCTCCCTTCACCTTAGCCAATAGTTAACAATTTTCCATGCAGCAATATCAGCGCGATTTTATCCAACTTGCCCTGGATCATCAGGTTTTGTGTTTCGGCGACTTCACATTGAAGTCGGGCCGTCAAAGCCCCTACTTTTTCAATGCCGGCCGTTTCCACACCGGTGCTGCACTGGCAGCGCTGGGGCAGGCCTATGCCGAGGCGATAATCGCTTCGGGAGTGGAGTTCGATGTCATTTTTGGACCGGCCTACAAAGGTATCCCGCTGGGTGCGGTGACTGCTGTGGCTCTAGCCCAAAAGGGGATCGATAAGCCTTTCTGTTACAACCGAAAAGAAGCCAAGGATCACGGTGAAGGCGGAACCTTAGTGGGTGCGCCGCTTAATGGCAAGGTTTTGATTATCGATGATGTTATTACTGCGGGCACAGCCGTGCGCGAAGTGATGCAAATTATCGAGTCTCATGGCGCAGAGGCGGCGGGAGTTGTGATTGGTCTCAACCGCCAGGAAAAGGCTAACGAAGATTGTGAATTCTCCGCTATCCAGCAAGTTGAGAGACAGTACAATATTCCTGTGGTCGGCATCGTGCAGTTAGACGATGTGATCAGCTTTCTCGAGCAGGAGTCGAATGACAGCGATACTCTGCAGAAAATTGTGGACTACCGGCAGCGCTACGGTGTCGCGGGTCAATAAATTTTGTCCCCCCTAGCCGTGGGCCGGTTAATTTAGAGAGAAGAGCGATGCGAGTCGCCCCTTTAGTACCTCTATTGGTCAGCACCCTTTTGATGTTGGCTGTAGAGGCTTATGGCAACAATAGCCGGGTTTTGTATCGATACACTGATCACCAGGGAGTCCTGGTGATCAACGATGTTATTCCACCGGAATTTGTTCCAAATGGTTATGAGATTCTCACTCTCACCGGTCGTGTAGTTGAAGTAGTTGCACCGCAGCTCAGTCCCGAAGAGTACCAAGCCGAACTTCAGCTAGAGGCCCAGCGGGAAGCGGATCGAAAGCTGCTAAAGCGCTATAACAGTATTGCGGATATTGAGAGTGCACGGTCGCGCAAGTTGGCTGTCGTTGAGCAGGATATGGCTATCATGCGGTCAAATATCAGCAGTCTGCGCCGGCAAATTGCCCAGGAAGAAGCCTCTGCTGCACGAACGCAGCGGGGCGGCCGTGAGGTGGCTCCCGAATTGTTGCAGAGAATTGCAGATCTACAAAAAGAAATGGAAGTGCTTGAGGAGCGCCTCAGCCGGCGTGCGGCTGAAGCAGATACCATAGGGGTTGATTTCGATAAGGCGGTAGCCCGCTACACAGAGCTTAATGTTGAGAGCTAACTGATTTTTCAATACCTGAATAATTTCGGAGGGCTACCGCTAAACAGCCCTCATGAGGAAATGGTTATCTGGCTGCAGCCACTGTCTCACGGAAGAAACCAGCCGTTAATACGGGCCACTGTTCTGCCCAGTACTCTGTAGGCTTACGCTTAAAACCGCTGCGCACGTATTGGACGATACGCCCCTCCGCGCTCGCCAAAAGCAGGTTGGCAGCACCACCGAGAGGAAGAGTTGGGCGCAGGTGTTCGCGCAACTCGGCTTCGCGCAAGATCTGTCTAATTTGGGTTTCCAGTCGATCAAATAACTGCAGGATTCGTCCATGCAGCCTTTCAGTTTCACCGGTAAGCGCGTCGCCTGTGAGCAGGCGAGTGATTCCAGGGTTTCGCTCACAGAAAGCTAGCAGGAGCTGCAGAATTTTCTGGCAGCGATTGAGAGCCGAGGGCTCCTCCTGCAGGATCATTGCGATACGGCTGAAAATGGTCTCCTCAATAAATTCGATCAGCCCTTCAAACATCTTGGATTTACTGGGGAAGTGACGATATAGCGCGGCTTCAGAGAAACCAACTTCCTTGGCCAGTGCTGCTGTTGTAATACGTGCGCCGGGACTGACTTCCAGCATATGTGCTAGAGCTTCCAGGATTTGTTGACGCCGATTGATTTTTTCGCTGCTCATTGACTGCCTTTGGTCCGCTTGGGGGGCGGAATTTAGTTTTGCTCTTGTCGTCTTATTTTGACGGCGGCGGAATCCTACCGATTCGCCGGGCTGTCTTCAATTGCCAAGGGGCTAGTGGTCCACAGTTTGCGCTTCTATGTTGGTAATCAGGGTACCCACGCCTCGATCTGTAAATATCTCGAGCAATATGGCGTGGGGCACACGGCCGTCGATGATGTGAGCGGAATTTACCCCATCCTGAACAGCGTCCAGAGCGCAGGTGATTTTTGGCAGCATGCCGCCATAGATGGTGCCATCCTGAATTAAGCTCTCTACTTCATTGGTAGTCAGTCCGGTGAGAACCTCCCCCTCCTTATCCTGCAGACCGGCGACGTTGGTGAGTAACATCAGCTTTTCTGCTTTCAATTCCTCGGCGATTTTTCCAGCGACGAGATCGGCATTAATATTGTATGAAACCCCATTGCCGTCGACTCCGATCGGCGCGATAACCGGGATAAAGTCGCTGTGAACCAGCATATTGATCACATCAATATTAACTTTCTCGACTTCCCCTACCTGGCCGATATCAATGATTTCAGAGGCATGTAGTCCCGCACTCTCATTTTTTCGGGTCAACTTTCGCGCTTTAACCAGCAATCCGTCTTTACCGGTGATACCTACCGCGCGGCCCCCATTTTTGTTAATCAAATTGACGATCTGTTTGTTGACGGTGCCCCCTAACACCATCTCTACAACATCCATGGTTTCGCTATCGGTGACTCTCATTCCGTCTACGAATCGGGACTCAATACTGAGCTTGTTTAGCAGCTGCCCGATTTGAGGTCCGCCACCGTGCACTACCACTGGGTTCATACCTACCAGCTTCATCAGGATAATGTCTCGCGCGAAACTGTTTTGTAGTTGCTCATCCACCATGGCGTTGCCACCGAACTTGACCACAATAGTTTTGCCTGTAAAGCGCTGGATATAGGGCAGTGCTTCATTGAGGACCTGGGCACTTTTCAGCGCAGAGTTTAGATCTAGGGACATGGGCAGTTCCTTACACAGGGCGAAAGGGAATCAGGTTTGGGGTCCTGAATTGAGTCGCCAACGATTTAAAGCAAATGTGGTGGATTGTTTTCTAAGCAATAGGGGCAGTGGCCCGATGGCGGCGCAGTCTATTCCGCCGTTTTATCTTAATCGAGCAGCTGCCAGTCGGGTACAGTAATTGCGGGAGCAATCTTTCTGAGCTGTCCCATCACCTCAGTACGGATGCGCTCCAGGGCCTGTTCATTTTCAGCCTCAAAGCGCAGGGTTAGTGCGCTAGTGGTATTGGAGGCACGTACAAGCCCCCAGCCATCGGGAAACTCTATGCGCAGGCCGTCGATAGTATTGATATCGGCATTGCCAAAATTCCCCTTATCGCGCAGCTGGTCTATCAGTGAAAACTTCTCAGTTTCCTCTACTGGTAGCAGGATCTCAGGGGTGCTGTGCATTTTCGGCAAGGTGTCGAGGAGTTCATCAAGACTTTGTTCGCGCAGTGCCATAATTTCTAGTACCCGCGCAGCAGCGTAGATACCATCGTCGAAACCAAACCAGCGGTCCTTAATAAAGATATGTCCGGAAAGCTCGCCGCCCAAAATGGCTTTGGTCTCCAACATCTTGGCTTTCATCGGCGAGTGTCCGGTCTTCCACATAATGGGGCGGCCCCCATACTGGCTGATTAGCTGGGATAAACTGCGACTGCTCTTAACGTCGAAGACAATATTTTCTCCCGGATTGCGCGCAAGGATATCCCTTGCCAGCAACATAACCAGTTGGTCTGCCCAAGCGATACGGCCGCTGCTTGAAATTAGGGTAACACGATCACCATCACCATCCAGGGCCACGCCCAGATCTGCTCCTGTAGCCAGAACCTTTTCTGTCAAGGCTTCGAGGTTTTCTGGCCTGGAGGGGTCCGGTGCGTGATTGGGGAAGTTGCCATCCACCTCACAATAGATCGGTGTTACTGCACAGCCGAGCTGCTCAAAGAGGCGGGGAGCCAGGTTAGAGGTGGCGCCATTGCCAGCATCGATAACCAAGTGCGGTTGCCCGGCGAGGGCGACATTATTGAAAACTTCATCGATATATTTATCGGTGATTTCTTGCTCCCGATTGGCGCCTTCCCCACTTTTGAATGGGCCTTTTTTCATCAACTGGTAGAGCCCCTGCAGTTTGTCTTCCGCCAGGGCGCGACCTTTCAGTACGATCTTAAAGCCGTTGTATTCCGCAGGGTTGTGGCTTGCGGTAACAATGACCCCGCTACTGGTATTTTTTCCTTTCGCACAAGCGTAATAGAGAAGTGGTGATGGAATCAGGCCGAGATTAATAGAGTTGCAGCCACTATCTAGAATTCCCTCAATCAGGCACTGGCTAAGTGTCTCACTGCTATTGCGTCCATCTCGGCCAACTAGTAAGAGATGTTCTCCAGCGTGCTGTGCCAGGGTGCCGAGCGCTCTACCTAGTTGATAGGCAAAAGGTTCGTTGATTTCCTGCCCGGCGATTCCACGGATATCGTAGGCGCGGAAAACATGCTGGGGATACTCAGAGGTCAGAGGCAGCTCGGGCTTGTCATCGTCACTTTCTGGCAAGTCCTTTGAACTATTTTCTTTTTCTTCGCTTTCTGAGTTCTCCGAATCAGAGTCCGAGATACTGGGTGCTGAGGCCAAGCTCTTCGGCAGAAAATCTGTATTGGAAGCCTGTAAAGTTCCTCCATCAGAGGCTTGTGGGTGCGCCTTATTAAGCTCGCTGCCACTAGCATCCTTACTTCTTTCCCATGGGGCTCTCGAATCGCGAGGTAGGAATTTCAGTAGGGCGAATAGGCTCACCAATATTCCAATACCGGCTCCGATGTAAATCCAGGATGTGGGCAGACTGTGCTGTTCGACAAAGGTTTGGGAGGGACTGAAGTGGAGGCTTAAATAGCTGTCCTCAAGTTGCTCTACAGTGTTGTAGCCTTTTCCTATGCCTGCGCGCCACAGTGTTTGTCGGTGGGCATCGGGAAACTTCTGCATTAACTGAACTTGTCCATGACTACCGCCCAGACTTTTTAAAATGTTTTCCAGCACGGAAAAGGGTTGGGTAGCCAGTAGTTGTTCATTTTCCAGGGTGATAACACTATGAAGTTGCCAGCTATTTTCCACACCTGTACGCAGTACTTCCATCGGTTGCTCAGGTGTTTCCTGACTGCGCTTTAACAGATCGACCAAGGCAAAGTTCAGGGGGGGATTTTGCCCTGAGCCCACTCGAACCTGTTCGGAAGAAAAGGCCTGGAGGGATACCTGCTCAGGTAGTTTGGTAGATTCAATCAGTGTTGCTGCAGGGAGCTTCCTTGATCCAAGGGCCTGCAGGCGCTTCGAATAGTCTGCGACGTAAGACTGCACGACTTCAGCTAGTTCGGCAGTTTTTTGCTTGGCGGCTAGCTCAATCTGCGAATGATTGTGGGGTATTACAAGATACTGGATTAACAGATAGGCACCGCCCAGCCAAGCGACAACTACTAATAATAACGGTAAAAATAACCCTTTCTGCATGGTACCGCCTGGTTTCTTTTTGTTGTTGGAGCCCACAGATATCCCTGATTTGAGCGTAAATGTTGTCACTGAGCCTTGGAGGCGATGAGTTCAATGAGCTGTCGGGCTAGGTCGGTCTTTAATGCGGGAGCCAGTCGGCTCTGACCATCCGCATCTATCACAGTGACAGCGTTGTGATCGCTGTTAAATCCCGAATCCGATTGGCTCACATCGTTGGCAATGATCATATCGAGGTTTTTCCGCTGCAGCTTGCTCTGGGCGTGGGCGAGAACCTGTTCTGTCTCTGCGGCGAACCCGATAGTGAAAGGCCGTAGCTCAGTACGCGTGGCTATGGCTGCAACAATATCGGGATTTTTGATGAGGGCAATTGCATCATCATCTTGCCCGTCTTTCTTTTTGATTTTCTGCTCAGCGACTTGGGCCGGCCGGAAATCAGCAACGGCTGCTGCACTGATAAAGATATCGCAGTGATCGGCGGCACTTTTGGCGGCCTCATACATATCCTGGGCGCTGATAACATCGATACGATTGACCTTTGGCGGCGTATCCAAATTTACGGGGCCGGCAATCAACGTCACTTCGGCACCGGCACTCTGCGCCGCCGCAGCCAGGGCGAAGCCCATTTTTCCAGAGCTGTGGTTGCTGAGGAATCTCACTGGGTCAATGGCTTCCCTGGTAGGGCCGGCAGTGATTACTACTTTGCGGCCCTGCAGTGAGTGGCTTGTGTGAAAAAGGGATTCAGTGTGTTCCGCCAGGTTTTCTGGTTCCAGCATACGGCCGGGGCCCACGTCGCCACAGGCCTGGCTACCCGCGCCTGGGCCCCAGAATATGACTCCGCGCTCCTTTAGGGTCTGAGCATTGGCTGAGGTAGCTGCGTGGCGCCACATGGCTTGGTTCATGGCTGGTGCCAGGGCCAGGGGGGCTTCGCTGGCCAAACAAAGGGTGGTTAAGAGGTCATCAGCCATACCGGCAGCCAACTTTGCCATTACCTGGGCACTGGCTGGAGCAATCAGGATAAGATCAGCCCATTTCGCCAGTTCGATATGACCCATAGCGGCTTCTGCCGAGGGATCCAACAAGTCTGTATGCACCGGGTTAGCGGATAGCGCCTGAAAGGTCAGTGGCTGTACAAACTCCTGTGCTCCGGCGCTCATTACCACTCGGACATCGGCACCGCGCTCTTTGAGCCGGCGAACCAGGTCGGCACTCTTATAGGCGGCAATTCCACCGCTGATACCTAAAAGTATGCGTTTGTCGGCCAGAGAGGACATAAATGCTGTTTCCGATTTGGTGCGAGCCGGTAAGATTAGCATTTCTGTGTCGTTTCTTATAAGACTGCAGTAGTGCTACAAAGGTGCAGCGTGGAAGAGGTGTTCAGTAGATGTGCGATAGATAAGACACTGACTAACTGGGCTACAAATGAAAATAAAGGACTGGCCGGCAGGTGAGAGGCCTCGGGAAAAGCTGTTGGAGAGAGGGGCTGAAGCCCTGTCGGATGCAGAGTTGTTGGCAATTTTTCTGCGCGTGGGGCTACCCGGCCTCTCAGCAGTGGATCTGGCCAGGAGACTTCTCAATGATTTTGGTGGCTTGCGCCCTCTATTAGAGGCCGAGCGAGATGACTTTTGCCGCGCGCGAGGGCTCGGCGACGCCAAGTTTGCACAGTTGCAAGCGGCGCTGGAAATGGCCAAGCGGCACTTGGCGGAGACGATACAGCACGGCAGCGCACTGTGCAGTCCCGGGGCGGTCAGGGATTACCTGGCAATCCAGCTCAGGCACCGGCGCAGGGAAGTGTTCTGCTGCCTCTACCTGGATAATCAACACCGGGTGATCGCTTTTGAGGAGCTGTTCGAGGGGACTCTGAATGCAGCGAATGTCTACCCGCGCGAAGTAGTACAGCAAGCGCTGTTGAAGGGAGCTGCGGCGGTTATTTTGGCGCACAACCACCCGTCTGGTGTCAGTGAGCCCAGCCAGGCAGATATCTGGATTACCGAGCGTTTGACCCAGGCACTAGAGCTGGTGGATATCAAGGTTCTGGACCATTTGATCGTCGGTGAGGGCAAGGCGCTATCCTTTGCAGAGCAGGGATTGATGTAAAGGTGTCGTTCCCGGCGTTGAAATGTTGTACAAAACTTGCTCCCTACGGGCTCTTTTGGTATAAAACGCCGCTCTTTGCGGCCGGGCCAGATTCTGCACAGGTTCCGCCGCCATCCAGGAACCGGATTAGAATCCCGATTTTTATGTTCCCGCACTACCTTTTCCTCTTCAGGATTGGCGCCATGCGGGCACAAGCGTTTTGAAGAGGCCAACAGATGTCCAAGGTATGTCAGGTAACCGGTAAGCGTCCGGTCACCGGAAACAATGTATCCCACGCTAAGAACCGCACCAAGCGTCGCTTTGTGCCGAACCTGCACAGCCACCGTTTCTGGGTTGAATCCGAGAAGCGTTTTGTGAAGCTGCGTGTTTCCGCGAAAGGCATGCGCGTTATCGATAAGAAAGGTATCGACGCTGTGCTGACTGAGCTGCGCGCCCGCGGCGAAAAAGTGTAACGGCTGTAGCCCAGCTAATAGATTGGAGATAGAGCAATGCGTGAGAAGATTCGTCTGAATTCCAGCGCCGGTACTGGCCATTTCTACACCACTACCAAAAACAAGCGCAACATGCCTGAGAAAATGGAGATCAAAAAGTACGATCCCGTTGTACGCAAGCATGTAATGTACAAGGAAGGCAAAATTAAATAATTGCCTACCGCTACTGTACAAAAAGCCCGGTTCTAACCGGGCTTTTTTGTGCGTATTGGAAATTGAGCAGCCAGTTTACACCGGGTAACTCCAGAAGATGCCAGAGCTCCCAGAAGTAGAAACCACTCTCAGAGGCCTGCAACCTCACCTGGAGGGGCATAAAATTCGCTCCGCAAAAGTGCGCCAGCACCAGTTGCGCTGGCCCGTGGAAGCAGACTTTGAGCGACGTGTCCGCAATGCCCGGATACTGAAGCTGGAGCGCCGCGCCAAGTACCTGCTGGTGCACACCGATAAAGGCTGCGCTATCTGGCACCTGGGGATGTCTGGCAGCCTGCGAATGGTCGAGGCTGCACAGGCACCGGAAAAGCATGATCATATCGACTGGCGCCTGGATAGTGGTCTCACACTGCGTTACCGCGACCCGCGCCGTTTTGGTGCCCTACTGTGGACAGTGGCGGACCCACTGGCCCACGACTTACTCAGCCATTTGGGCCCAGAGCCTCTCTCGGAAGAATTTAGTGGTGACTATCTGTTCGAGACTTCGCGCAAGCGTAAGCAGTCTGTCAAAACCTTCGTCATGGATGGCCGTATCGTTGTGGGGGTGGGTAATATTTACGCCAGTGAATCTCTTTTCCTGGCGGGCATTCGCCCAGATCGACAGGCCGGTTCTATTTCCAAAGCCCGATACCAGCGCTTGGCTGAGTCCATAAAGCAGGTTCTCAGTCAGGCAATCGCCCAAGGTGGGACTACCTTGCGGGACTTTATTGGCGGCGATGGAAAACCTGGCTATTTCGCCCAACAACTAAATGTTTATGGCCGTGCGGGTGAGTCCTGTCCCTCTTGCGGCCGAGCAGTCAAAGATATGGTTTTGGGCCAGAGAAATACCTTTTTCTGCTCTAGCTGCCAACGTTAAATCGCATCCTTCTGGCAGCTTTAGGCAATACTAATATCATCGTATTGCCGATAAGGAGCTGCTTAGTGGTCATGATATTGCCTTTTCTTACGGTCACCCTGTCGATTTGGGCCGTTTGGAATGGTCGTCGCCGCTCTGCAATGGGCTGGTGGTTGTTGACCTTGCTGATCTTCATTATGTGGTGTGGATATCATATGACGCGAGCACTGTCGCTGTCTTTCTAGGGACCGTGCCCATGATGGTGTTTATGGTCAGAAGGCTGGATAGCTTGGCGCTGTTAGCGGTAAGCATAATCCTATGGATTGCCTTGATCATGGAGTTGGTATCTCACCAACACCCCTGCCCTCTCTGTCTCTTACAACGTGTTGCCTTTGCCATGATTGGCATGGGATTGATGTTGAACCTGCGCTTTAGTATTCGTGCAGAGCATTACGGCGTTGTTATTCTTTCGTGTCTGGCCGGTCTGGCCGGTCTGGCTGCTGCTGTCAGGCAGGTATTGCTGCATATCACCCCTGGCGATCCAGGGTTTGGCAGCCCAGTATTTGGCTTACATTTATACACTTGGTCTGCGCTGATTTTCTTTGTCTTACTGATCTACTGTGGCGTTGCATTAATGTTTGGCTTTAAGCGGCGAAGTTTTGCCACGAGAGAGTTTACTTTGATTGAAAAGTGCATTGCCATCTCGTTCTTCACTGTCGTGTTGGCCAATTTAGTCGCGGTTCTCCTCGAGTGCGGTCTGGGTCCCTGCACCAGTGGGTCATTTGGGTATCACTGGTTGTGGTCTCGAGGTTAGGCACACAAATGTGTCCGAGCTTTCTACACTTTTCCTGATAAGACCCGAGTCCCGGGGAATTGCGGAAAACTGTGAGGAGTCCCTATGCGCCTGGCCTGCCTGCTCATTTCACTATTGTTAATTGCTTGTGAACGAGCTGAATCCCCCTCGCCGGCCACCAGTGTTGAAACCGCCCAGCACGTTTTAAGGAATGCGTATATCTATACCGTCGACCCGGCCCGCAGTGTTGCCTCGGCAATGGCTATCCGCGATGGGCGCATTGTTTATGTGGGTACAGATCGGGGGGCAGAAGCCCTTGTAGGAGAGGGAACAAAGGTCACTGATCTCAGTGGAAAAATGGTATTGCCCGGTTTTATTCAGCAAATACCTGATGTTGGTATCAGTGACAGTTTGGATTTATCCACATATAAAACTGTAGAGGGGTATGAGAATAGCGTTCGTAAATTTATTCAGGCCAACCCCGAGAAGCAGCTTGTCGTTGGCAGCGGCTGGCGTCATGTCATTTTTGCACCACACAGACCACATAAAGCAATATTGGATCAAATAAATGATTTGATCCCCATTATTCTTTTCTCAGAAGATGGCGCCAGTGTATGGACTAACTCTGAAGGTATTGCCGCAGCTGGGATTGATATGGAGTCTAATTTTTCTGAGGGCGGTAGAATCGAAAAAGATGAAGATGGTCTTCCCATCGGTATTTTTCATGGTCGTGAAGCGGTGGAGGTTTTTTCCCGTCTGATACCCGTAAATAATGAGGGTGAAAAACCAACTCGAAGTTTTTCAGAGATTAAGAATATTGCGGCCCAGAGAGGCGTAACTACTTTTTTTCAGGCTGTAATGCCGCTCAATGATTTAAATAAATATCTCAGCGCCTTCGATCGCCCACTATCGTCAGAGAAATTGAGTTTGCGTATCCGAGCATCCTTTGAAATAGCGATGGATGTCACTGGTAAGAAACTTAGAGAATTGCAGAAGGTTGCAGAAAAATATTCCGGTGATGATTTCAAAATCAATTCGGTCAGCTTGAAAGTTGACAAGGTAGGTTTAGGTGATCAACGTGATTCAGGCCTATCGAGTGAACTTATTTCCAAGATAATTACTCGTGCTAATTCACATAATTTCCAGTTTTACCTGGATGCTAAGAGTAATAAAGAGTTGGCAGCTCTACAAAAGCTCATACAGATATCCCTGGATGGTGGCAGGGAGTTGGGATTGCGTAACACCCTGCTTAATATCAGTTCGGATAATGCTGGGAGTGTATTGTCAGCTGATAATGAAAAACCGATTTTATTGCTGTCAGTAGCAGCGCACTCAAAAGTTTCTCCAGATGATAAAAGTTACTTAACTGAAAGTCGAAAATCTAATACAGAGCCTCGTCATATAGCTGTGGTTATGGACTCGGGATATGTTGCCGGGCGAGAGGTGTCACCAATCCAGAACATCCATGCTGGAGTCAGTAACCAGATATCATTGGAGACAATGATTGAAATGTTCACTTTTACCGGTGCTGTTACGAATCACCTGGAGCAGGATACTGGTAGTTTGGAGGTGGGAAAGTGGGCGGACTTTATTGTTTTGGACAAAAACCTGTTTTTAATTCCGCAGCGAGATATTGGTAGTGTCCGGGTGATACAGACTTATTACAAAGGTCAGAAAGTCTATGACCGCAGGCGCTAAGGAGAGGAAGAAACCGAGGGGAAGTGCGCCCCTCGGTTGATCAATGTTAACGCCCTTGGGCGCTGCCCTCGCGGCGGGGGTCGGCTCCCCCGTACAGCTTGTTATTTTGCAAAGCAATGGCATGGATACCACTGTTGAGGCCCCTTTCGATAACCTCGTGCCCACGGGCTTCGAGTTTCTCGATAGTATCGGGGCTGAAAAAGCCGGGCTCCAATTCGACCCTCTTACCGATTGCACCGATATTTCCCGCAGAAATCGCTTCGGCAATCGGCATATTCAAGCCCAGGTGGTAGAGAATGGTGCGCGCGGTGTAGTCAATAATTCGTGAGCCGCCGGGGGAACCCACCAGAAGGCGCATGCTGCCATCTTTGTTGAAAACGATGGTGGGGGACATGGAAGAGCGTGGTCTCTTGCGCGCTTGAATGCGATTGGCCACTCGCTCCCCACTACTGTTTTTTGGAGTGAAGGAAAAATCGGTGAGCTGGTTGTTGAGCAGGAAGCCCTTCACCATCAGGCGCGACCCGAAGCCGGTTTCAATACTGGTCGTCATACTGACACCATTACCGTAGCGGTCGACAATCACTAAATGACTGGTGTTGGGCAACTCTGGCGACTGGGCCATCACCCTCTTCACCCCGAGTTCGACTGGGGTACCCGGAGTCGCAGCTGTGGCGGAGTCCGGGTCGATTAACTGCGCGCGGCGAGCCAAATAATCCCTGGACACCAGTGATTTACTGGGTACTTGGACAAAGTCGGAATCACCGGAGTAGGTGTTGCGATCGGCAAATGCCAGTTCCGAAGCTTCGATAAATAAGTGGGTGAGCAGATCACTGCCAGGCTCGAAGCGCTCCAGTGGGAATTGTTGCAGCATGCCCAGAATGCCGCCTACTGTGGTACCTCCGGACGACGGGGCATCGGCACCGCACACACGATATTCGAGAAACTCCGAACACAGGGGCTGGCGCTCCTTGGCCCGGTAGCTAACCATATCTTCGAGGCTCAGGAGCCCTGGGTTGGCACTGTCATAGCGCACAGCTTTGACGATAGCCTTGGCAATGTCGCCGTGATAGAAGGCATCCGCACCGCCCTGGGCAATGGCCTCCAGAGTTTCCGCGTAAGCCAGGTTCTTCAAGTTGTGACCCACCGGCAGGGGCTTGCCATCACTGTTGAAGAAGTAGCTGGCAATTTCCGGTCGAGCAGCCACCTTCGGCATGCGCAGTAACAGCTGGTGAAGGCGCGGTGATATCTGAAAGCCGGATTTGGCCAGGTGTATGGCCGGCTGAAATAACTGCTCCCAGGGTAGCTTGCCATCGCGCTCGTGAGCCATTTCCAGCATTCGCACAACACCGGGAACGCCGACCGAGTAGCCGCCGATTACAGACTCAAAAAATGAACGCGGCTTGTTGTCGCGGATAAAGTAATTTTCGTCTACCTGAGAGGGGGCTGTCTCGCGCCCGTCGTAGTACTTGAGCTTCTTTGCCGCAGCGTCATAGCTGAGCATAAATGCCCCGCCACCAATCCCGGAGGATTGTGGTTCTACCAATCCCAATACCATCTGAGCGGCAATGGCGGCGTCCACAGCGCTGCCGCCCCGGGCGAGAATCTGCTCGGCAGCCCGGCTGGCGTGGGGGTTGGCAGTGACTGCCATATAGAAGTTGGCCGTTGAGGACTTAACGGCAGTGCGACCGGTATCAAACTCCGGTTGTGGTTCATCGGCAAAAGCGAAAGCGGGACTCAGAACCAGTGCAAAGGCGGCGAGAAAGTTGCGCACGTAACACTCCGCGGATTGTGGATAAATCCGCTCGAGTGTATCAGAAATAGCCAGATTCAGGCTTAACGAAATTTCTCTTCCAGCGCGCTTTGTACAGCAGCCGGAACAAACTTGGTGACATCGCCGCCCAGGGAGGCAATTTCACGTACTAAAGAGGATGAAATGTAGGACAAATGTTCCGCCGGTGTCAGAAACAGGCTTTCCATATTGGGCGCTAACTGGCGGTTCATATTGGCCAGCTGGAACTCATATTCAAAGTCGGACACCGCGCGCAGACCGCGCAGTACGCCATAAGCATCTACCTGGCGCACCAGGTCGGCGAGCAGGATATCAAACCCAATGACTTCGACATTGGGCAGGTGACCGAGAACTTTTTGTGAAAGTTCTACCCGCTCCTCTAAGGTGAACAGGGGGTTTTTGCGATTGCTGGCAGCCACAGCCACGATAACGTGGTCAAACAAGCGGCATGCGCGCTCCACCAAGTCCAAGTGACCATTGGTGATGGGATCGAAGGTTCCGGGATAGACGACTTTTTTCATACGCCAAGGCTTAAATGCGGGCCGAATGGGATGCGAATGGTAAACAATTTACGGCTAAGGTCAAAACCGAATCTTTTTATTCTTCCCTAACCTGCCGGGCCAGCGCGACGAAACAAGCGCATACACACCTGTCCCGCACGTTTTTCTTTTTCCTGATCCCAGCCAGGTATTGATGCAACCACTGTGTCTCGCGGTGTTTCCACATAGATTAATGCATCCTGCGAAAGATGGCCGGACAGGGCGCCTAGAGTTGCCTGCCAAAGATTGTCGGCAAAAGGGGGATCGATAAATACGAGGTCGTATTTACTTCCATTACTTCCGAGGAACTCTTCTGCACTACAGTTATGGACTTTGGCTTCCCGGGCGTTTAACTGTTTTAACTGTTCCGCCAGGGTTCGCGCAGCGCGAGTATTCAGCTCGACAAAATCTACCGAGCCGGCGCCTCGGGATAGCGCCTCCAGACCCAGGGCTCCTGAACCGGCAAAGAGGTCCAGGCAGCGGGCGTCGGGCAGGTAGAACTGTAGCCAGTTAAACAGAACCTCCCGCAGTCGGTCGCCGGTAGGTCTCAAGCCCTCCACTGGGGCAAACTGTAATTTTCGCCCGCGCCACTGTCCGCCGATAATGCGTAATTGTGAAAGGTTTTGCGGGCTTTGCTTTCGGGATGAACTTCTGGCCAAGGTAACTCTCTACTGGGGGCTTAGCGATGCTAAGATTAGCGTCTTTCTGCAAGCGGTACATCCGGACATACGAATGATTTTTGACTTCCTGCGCAAAAAGAAGAAGCGCAAGCCCGAACAAAGTGAGCCCCAGCAATCCCAGGCGGAGGTCACTGCTGCGTCTGAAGAGGAATCATCGGCGCAGAGCCCAGAGCCTTCAGCGCTAGAGAAAGAGCCTTCAGCTCTAGATAAAGAGCCCTCAGCGCTGGACAAAACGCCCTCAGACATGGAGGAAAAGTCGCCTGCCCAGGGAGAAACTTCCGCTCTGGAGGAGGCAAAGGCCCCTATCGATGAACCCACTACCCCAGCTTCTGTCCCCCAAGAGGAAAGTGCCGGCTGGGCGCAGCATACTGATGCGACGGGCGAGCCGGAGGCCGTTGTCGAAGCCCCCCAGGTGGTTGCAGCAGCAGAGCCTGTAATAAAAGAAGAGGCCGAGAAGCCAGACCCGATTCAGCCCGAGCCAGCTCCAAAACCCAGAGCCAAAGAGCAGCCGAAACCGGAAGCCAAAAAGAAAGAGGGCTTCTTTGCGCGTATTCGTCGCGGCCTCAGCCGCACCAGCAACCAGTTTGTCGAGGGGATGGGAAATCTGTTCCTCGGGGCCAAGGAAATCGATGAAGATCTGCTGGAAGAACTTGAAACACAGCTGTTAATGGCAGATGTGGGAGTTGAGGCCACCAGCGAGATCGTCGAGCGCCTGACAGAACGGGTATCCCGTCGGGAACTGGCCGATGGCGATGCACTTTACAAGGCATTGCAGCAGGAGCTGGCAGACTTACTCGATAGTGTTGATGCTCCCCTGGAAATCGATATCAGCAAAAAGCCTTACGTCATCCTGGTAGTGGGCGTAAACGGTGTGGGTAAAACCACAACAATCGGCAAGCTGGCCCACCGCTTTCTCGGTGAAGGCAAGTCGGTGATGTTGGCTGCCGGTGATACATTCCGTGCCGCAGCAGTTGAGCAGCTGCAGGTTTGGGGGCAGCGCCACGATGTACCGGTTGTAGCGCAGCATACCGGTGCCGATAGTGCGTCAGTTATTTTCGATGCGGTTCAGTCTGCCCAGGCGCGCGGCGTCGATGTGGTAATTGCCGATACCGCCGGGCGCCTGCACACCAAATCCAACTTGATGGAGGAGTTGTCCAAGGTGCGCCGGGTGATGGGCAAATTGGACCCCAGTGCGCCCCACGAGGTGCTGTTGGTACTGGATGCTGGCACTGGTCAAAATGCGATTAACCAGGCCTCTCAGTTCCGTGAGGCGGCCGGCGTTACTGGCTTGGTGCTGACCAAATTGGATGGTACTGCCAAAGGCGGCGTTATCTTTGCCCTGGCTCGTCGTTTCGGCATCCCGGTGCGTTTTATCGGTGTGGGTGAGCAGGCGGAAGATCTACAGCCATTCCGCGCTCGTGAGTTCGTATCCGCCCTGTTTGGCCGCGATAAGGCCTGATAATTCGCCTAGGAAATAACAAGAACAACAGAAGCCGTGATCACTTTCGATAATGTGAACAAGCGTTACGCATCGGGGCAGGATGCCCTGGTGCGAGTCAGCCTGGAAATCCCCCGTGGCGATATGGTGTTTCTCACCGGTCACTCCGGTGCGGGTAAAAGTACTTTACTGAGACTCCTGACCGCGATTGAGCGCCCTACTAAGGGCAGTATTCTTGTCGCCGGACAGAATCTCAACCGCCTGCGCAATGGCCAGATCCCCTACTACCGCCGCAATCTGGGTATTGTCTTCCAGAATCACCAGCTGCTATTTGACCGCAGCGTTTTTGACAATATTGCCCTGCCCTTGTCTGTTGCTGGTTGCAATAAGCGCGAGGTGGGGCGTCGGGTTCGCGCAGCCCTGGATAAGGTCGGCTTGCTGCACAAGGAAAAGCAAAATCCCATTATGTTGTCTGGTGGTGAGCAGCAGCGGGTTGGGATTGCCCGCGCAGTCGTTAACAAGCCCGCGATATTGGTTGCCGATGAGCCCACCGGCAACCTGGACCCAACACTCTCGCAGGAAATCATGCAGTTATTCGCCGACTTTAACGCAGTGGGAGTTACGGTGCTGGTGGCGAGCCACGACTTGGAACTGATTGCACGGATGCGCCGACGGGTATTGACCCTACAGGCTGGCCAACTGATATACGACGGAGTTCCGAGCCGTGAAGTACACCCAAGCTAAAGCGCAACGGCAGGCCAACCCTGCCGCAGACAAACGTGTGCGCAGCACCGGCGCTGTTGTTGCACAAACAGGGTTGGGCGATCGATGGAATAGCTGGTTGGGGCATCACCGTGAGATGGCCGCCGACTCTGTCAGTCGATTTTTTAGCGCACCCATGGCCAGTGCAATGACGGCGCTGGTGATTGCTATTGCCCTGGCCCTGCCGGCGGCATTGCAATTGGGCCTGTTGAATTTCCAGCGCGCGGTGGCTGGTTGGGATGGGCAGCCACAAATTTCTGTTTTTCTACACAAAGATGCGAGACAGGCTGCGGTTAATTCCCTGGCCGACAAATTGCGCAGTGACCCCGCTATCGCGGAAGTAACTTATGTCTCCCCGGAAGATGCCCTGGCAGAGTTTGAACAGGCCTCGGGGCTTGGGGATGTATTGGTTGGCCTGGATGCCAACCCCCTGCCGGCAGTGCTGTTGCTGCGGCCAAGGGATGCGAAGGACGGCGATAAACTACAGGCTTTGGTGGAGAATCTGAGAGCCCAGGCACTGACGGATTCAGTGGTCTTGGATCTTGCCTGGGTCCAGCGCCTCGCCCAGATCACCGAACTGGGACAGCGTCTCTCCGCAGGTCTAGCCCTGTTATTGGCGCTGGGAGTGGTATTGGTGGTGATCAATACCATACGACTGCATATCGAAAGTCGCCGGGAGGAGATCCTGGTAGTAAAGCTCGTTGGCGGCACTAATGCGTTTGTGCGACGGCCGTTCCTTTACAGTGGCATTTGTTATGGGCTATTTGGCGGGTTGTTGGCGTGGCTGTTGCTTACAGGTGGTGTGGCTATGTTGTCTGGGCCAGTTGAGAGTCTGTCATCAAGTTATGGCAGCAGCTTCGAACTGAGAGGGCCGGGCGCCAGTTACTTCTTTCAATTAACTTTGGGGGCCTCCTCGCTGGGCCTATTAGGGGCTTGGCTTGCGGTAGCGCGACACACTCGCAAGATAGAACCCCGCTGACCAGCGAGTCTGATCAAGAAGGGTAAAGTGTTCTGGCAAAGGGAACCTGAGGCGTAAAAAGCCCCTCTAATTCCGCGAAATACAACAGAATACGGTAGTTGTTGGCGGGCTTTCTTATCTGCCCGTGCAAGTGCTACACTGAGTCCAGCTTGTCGTCGGATACAGTATCCGACGGCAGCGGCCGGTAAGATCGGCCGACTAATAATGACAGGAGAGACCTGAATGGGAACCAGCCTACAGCCAGTGCATACGCTGTCTCCGGGCGCCAACCTGGGAGCTTATATCCAGACCGTCAGTGGTTTTGACGTACTGACCGCTGAACAGGAAAAGCACCTGGCAGAAGACCTCTATTACCGCGAAAATCTCGATGCTGCACGCCAGCTGGTCATGTCACACCTGCGCTTTGTAGTGCATATCGCCAAATCTTATTCCGGCTACGGGCTCAATGAAGCCGACCTGATTCAGGAAGGTAATGTCGGTTTGATGAAGGCCGTCAAACGCTTCAATCCCGAAAAGGGAGTGCGCCTGGTATCCTTTGCGGTACATTGGATTAAAGCTGAAATCCACGAATTTATTCTGCGTAACTGGCGTATTGTCAAAATTGCCACCACCAAGGCGCAGCGCAAATTATTCTTCAACCTGCGCGGTCAGAAGAAAAAACTCGCTTGGTTGACCAATGCAGAAGCTAAGGCCGTCGCCAAAGACCTGAATGTGGATGTCACCCAGGTCCATGAAATGGAAGGCCGCCTGGCTGCACACGATGCGGCTTTTGATGCGGGTGTCGATGACGATGACGATACCGCCTGGCAGGCACCGGCTCACTATCTGGAAGACCGCAGTTTTGATCCGGCCGCCCAGCTTGAGCGGGATAACTGGCAGGAAACCAACTTGACCAGCCTCGCCAGTGCCATGGCACAACTGGATGATCGCAGCCGCGATATTATTCAGGCCCGCTGGCTCAGTGAGGAGAAATCCACATTGCATGAGTTGGCTGATAAGTATGGTGTTTCCGCTGAGCGAATTCGCCAGCTGGAAAAAAATGCCATGAAGAAAGTGCGTGCTGCTATGGAAGCCTAAATCGGCGTTCTGGTACACGGGTAGAAAACCGCGCAGTAGCGCGGTTTTTTTTGTCCCGCCTGTTACAGGCATACCTGTCACCACTGGGTAAAACAAAAAGGGAAGGTAATGGCCAAACTCTATCTGCTGCTGTGCGCACTCTTTGGCGCTAGTGGTGTGGCTCTGGGGGCGTTTGGGGCTCACGGCCTGCGCGGTAAAGTGGCAGAGAATCTGCTAGAGGCCTATAAAACCGGAGTCCAGTACCAGATGATTCATGCCCTGGCGCTGTTTGGTGTGGTGCTGCTAATGCAAAACTGGGGAAACCGTTTATCGCTGACCCTGAGCGGTGCTCTTTTTACTTTCGGTATTATCTTCTTCTCCGGCAGTCTCTATGCCCTGGCACTGGGAGGCCCCCGATGGCTAGGTCCAATCACCCCTCTCGGCGGGCTGATGATGATAGCCGGTTGGGTAGTCCTGTTTTTTGCCGCATGTAATTTCTCTAAGTAGCCACCTTTACTGGGCTTACACTCAGATACCGAGCCCGAACAAAACATCAAGATATAATCCGTTTCGCATAAGAGGTCGCGAACAATGCAAGACGAATCTGCGGAAGATTTTCCCTACCGCACAGAATTTAAGAAGAAATCTATCCGCAGCTATGTGATTCGCGCGGGGCGAATGACAGAGGGGCAGCGCAATGCCTTTGACAATTATTGGGGGCAGTATGGGCTCTCCCTATTTGATGGACCTCTGGATCGCCAACAGGTCTTTGGCCGCGAGGCGCCACTGGCGTTAGAGATCGGTTTCGGTATGGGGGATTCCCTGCTGGCCATGGCTGAAGCCGAGCCAGATAAGGATTTTATTGGTATTGAAGTACACCCGCCGGGGGTTGGCCGGTTGATCAATAATGCAGGCAAGGCAGGTATCAAAAACCTGCGTGTTTACATGGCTGATGCGATCGATGTCCTAAACGATTGTATTGCCGATGGGAGCCTGGATCGTTTCCAGCTGTACTTCCCTGACCCTTGGCACAAGAAGAAGCACCACAAGCGCCGGATAGTGCAGCCGGAATTTGTTCGCCTGATTTGCAGCAAGTTAAAAACTGGCGGTCTTATGCATATGGCGACAGATTGGGAGAATTATGCCGAGCATATGCTGGAAGTATTGCAGGGTGAAAACCTGCTAGAAAATACCGCCAGTGAGGGTGATTATGTTGCCCGGCCAGAATGGCGCCCAGAGACCAAGTTTGAGCGTCGAGGGCAGAGACTGGGGCACGGTGTTTGGGATCTGGTATACCGCAGGTTACCTGGTGAAGCGCTGCCGCTAACTACCACTGACGTAGATGCGTCAACTGTTGAAGAGTCCAAAGGCGAATAATTCGCACTGACGATCGATGTTTGCCACCGGTGCTAACATGGCACCAGTGGCATGCAACAGCCCACCTCTATTGTTAGAAAAACTCATTCCAGTTTTTCTTGGCGGCTTCCCATCGGCGCTTGTCTTCTACAACATTCAGGTTGCGGATGGTGTTACTGTCATAGGACATCCAGTCCGACAGTTCAATATTATTTTGGGTGCCCGCAAAATAACGCATGCGAAAGCGGCGAATAAATTGGTTGGGAATAGCCATAAAGGCAACTTCATGTCCCTGGGTGACAGTGGAAACCTCTACGCATTGGTGGTTTCTTTTATCGAGCTCATAGATAAAACCGGTAGTGGCTAAGTCACCCTCATTTGTTCCATGCACAAAATAATACCTTTTTGGGCAATAAGTTTTGTTGTGCCAGGCAAAGCGCGCAACAATATTTGCATTGGTAGTGGTTGAGATGACTTGGTTAGATGCTCCGGTACCCAGGTGCGGATCAAAGCGGCCATTTTGATTCATCCAGGGAAAGAATCCCCCGGCTTGCCACAGCTTCTGTGGTGGGCGGGTATCGCCACGGTATAACAGCGTTGTCACTGTGTGCAGATTAAAACCACTGCGGCTAAATCGGTAATTAAATAGTGAGAAAGGGACGTCCAAATGGGCTTCGATGTTGGATATTGCTCTCCTCTCAGAGCTGAAAGCTTCACTGGCTTGTCGATACCAGCAGTAAGCTCCACCGAGTAAAGCTAAAACGGCATCTTTACGGCGTGTTATTCCATCGCTATCGAGTAGCTTGGTGGGTGTGGAGGGATCAAATCCAGTAAGCCAGGTATATAGGGTTTCCACTAGTACTTTGGCGACACGGGTAATCCTTCCGTAATCATTTGTTTGAATTTGTACTGCCTGGCTCACTAATTGGTCGATCCGGGTTAGTCCATCACTACTGCGCTTGTGATACCACTTACTGTTGCTATTGGAATTATTTTGGAAGTCCTGTGCGTACTCACGGATACTTTTGGGGACATAGCAGGTGGTTTGTATGTTTTGTGGGTGAACCAAGTTCCTAACATAGTTATCGATATTGGGTGCCAGCAAGGGTTAACTCTCCTGTCTTTATTACTGTTTTTCGCCACTAGCCGTCTATGCTTCTAGTGGTGCTGTGATTATCGAATTTTATTTCCAATAAGAACCGGATTCAGGAAGCATCGCGAAAACAAAACCGAATTATTTTTATTAATAGATATTGATGTTAATAATAATTTGGGGGGTTGATCAAGGAAGGAATCTTGGTGTTTCTAATGAGAAGGCGTGACCCTCTGCTTTCATTTCTCTATAGCCTGCCGTTTATCTTACTCTTTACAGTTTCTGAAGTCCGTGCTGATTTTGTTGGAACTTTAAACCTCTATGTTAATGGGGGTAAGCATTGGTTTGATGGTGACCGCCTACAAGGCACGCCATTTCGCGGTTTTGAAATGCGAGATACCTCAGGTGTCGGTGCCGGTTTTGGCTTTAACATGACAAATCATTGGGCGATGGAAGGGGTTGTCGACTATTTCGTCGTGAGTGTTGCGGATACGCCCGAGAAAGTAGATGTGTATAACTACCGCATAGATCTCCTATATCAATTTGGAGGGCAGTTCTGCGGTAATTTTTGTTGGCAGCCCTATGTCGCGTTTGGCCTGGGTGAAATGCGTATTAATTACGACCGGCGTTACCGTAAAAAACACTGGCATCCAGATGACCCAAAGTATGTCTATGATCCGGATCATCCCTACGACCCATACTATCCCTATCCTTGGGATTGTCGTAAGAAATTCTATGTCCCTGAGGATCGGCCAGACGGCCACCATTATCCCTACCCGCCTTACCATTGTGACTGGCATGACCGGCAAAATATGGTGAATGTGGGAATGGGAATTAAATATCACCTGGGGCCCCGTTGGCAGGCCCGCGCAGATATACGTCTTTTCCAGGGGGTCGAAGAAGGTGGTGTCGATGGTTTTGCCAGCTTGGCGGTCGGCTATCAATGGCTTGAATATCCGGATTTTTGGTATGACGAAGATGCCGATGGTGTTATTGATGCCACTGATCAATGTCCGCAGACCCCAGTGGGAATCGATGTGCAATTAGATGGCTGCCCGCTGGATACAGATTTTGATGGTGTACCCAGCTATATCGATCAATGCCCAAATACACCGATTGGTATTGCAGTGGATGAATACGGTTGTATTCGTTAAGGGCAACTAAAATCGATTTCTTCAGCGGGCGGCAGAAAAGTTCTGAAGCCCGCTGAAGATATTGTTTAAAATGATTTTCTATAAAATTACTCGCTGCGAATTTCTTCGAGCTTCTCAGAAATTTCCAGCCATTCCATTTCCAGTTCTTCCATTAATTCCTGCTGCTCCGACTGCTCTTTATTAAGTCGAGCTATTTCCTCCTGCTGGCCACCGCTATATAGCGCTTCATCGGCAAGTTTTTCCTGTACTGCGACCAATGCCTTTTCTGCCGAAGCCATCTGTCGCTCAATATTCTTGAGTTTGTTGGTCAGGGGTTTCAGTTGTTCGCGTAGAGCGGCGGCGGCGCGCCTTTGGGCCTTCTTATCCTCAGGGGCTTTTTCCTCTGTGCTTGTAACAGTGGAGGCGCTCTCTTCTTTGCGTTTCTTTTCCCGGTTAAAGCCGAGCAGCCACTGTTTGTAGTCATCAAGGTCACCGCTATAGGGTTCGGCGCGGCCATTGGCCACCAGAATAAATTCGTCGGCAGTATTGGCCAGTAGATGACGATCGTGGGAAACCAATATGACGGCACCGGGAAACTCCGCCAGCGCCAGGGTCAGGGCGTGGCGCATTTCCAAATCAAGGTGGTTTGTCGGTTCATCGAGAAGCAACAGGTTAGGTTTTTGCCAGGCCAGTAGTGCCAGGGCTAAACGGGCTTTTTCACCGCCGGAAAAGCCCCCTACCGTTTCGAAAACCCGATCGCCGATAAAACCGTAGCCGCCGAGAAAATCCCGCAGCGATTGCTCCGAGGCATCGGGGCTCAGCCTTTGCAGGTGCAGCAACGGGGAACCGTTGCTATCCAGTGCTTCCAGCTGATGCTGGGCGAAGTAGCCGATGGCCAAGTGTTCGCCACATTGGCGCTCGCCTCTGAGGGGGGCGAGTGTGCCAGCCAGGGTTTTGATTAGAGAGGACTTGCCCGCACCATTGGGGCCGAGCAGGCCGATACGGCGTCCCGGTTGAATGCCCAGCTGAACGTTCTTCACCACTATTTTTTCGGCATAGCCAATATCCGCCTCGCGCAGGTCGATTAACGGATTAGAGGTTTTCTCTGAGGATGGCAAAGTAAAATGAAAAGGGGAATCCACATGGGCTGGGGCAATCAGAGCCATCCGGTCCAGGGCTTTCAGGCGGCTTTGTGCCTGCTTGGCCTTGCTCGCTTTGGCGCGAAAGCGCCGCACAAAGTCTTCCATATGTGCGCGTTCGGCTTGCTGTTTTTCAAACTGTATTTGCTGCTGGGCCAGGCGCTCAGCGCGAGCGCGCTCGAAGGCACTGTAATTGCCGCTGTACAAGACCAGTTTTTGCTGTTCAAAACTGACAATGCCGTCGACCACTGCATCGAGAAAGTCGCGGTCGTGGGAAATAATCAGCAGGGTACCGGGGAAGCGTTGCAGCCACTGTTCCAGCCAAAGGGTGGCATCCAGATCCAAGTGGTTGGTGGGCTCGTCCAATAGCATAAGATCTGCGGGGCACATCAGGGCACGGCCCAAATTGAGGCGAATACGCCAGCCACCTGAGAAGCTGCGAACGGGGCGCTGTTGCTCTTCGTGGGAAAAGCCGAGCCCGTCGAGAAGTTGCGCGGCGCGCGCCGGGCCACTATAGCCATCAATACTGGCCATGCGCTCGTGCAGTTCTGCCAGTTTGTGACCGTCGGTATCGCCGCTCGCTTCGGCCTCTGCCAGTTGCTTTTGCAATAGCCGCAACTCGCTATCGCCGTCTAAAACGTAATCCAGTGCTGACTGCTCACTAGCTTCTACCTCTTGAGCCATATGGGAGATACGCCAGGTGCTGGGGAGGTCTACCCGCCCTGCATCGGTTTCCAGTTGTCCAAGCAGCAGTTTGAACAGAGTTGACTTGCCACAGCCGTTGGCACCGATAATTCCGACTTTGTGGCCGGGGAAGATTCTGCAATCTGCGCTGTCAAGCAAGTCGCGCTCACCTCGGTGCAGAGAAACCCCTTGTAAATTGATCACTGGAAAAACCTCATATGAATAGGCCGATGAATGCTAGGCTATTGAACAGACCCGGACTCCACAGAGACTGGGGCACTATGCCGATCAGCAAAGGGTCGGGATTTTAACGTGACAAATACTTCACCTCCATCTTCCCCCAAGGAAAACCCCCTCTGGCAGTTCAGCTTGGACTTTTATGCCTACCAGGATGTTGAGAAGTTCCTACTCGACTGCCAAGACAGAAATGGCGCTGACGTGTGTCTTCTGCTGTGGGCGAGCTATACAGCCGTTTGTGGCAAGGAAATCAGTGAAGAGGGATGGAGAGTCGCAGATCGAGGCGTTGCGCCGCGCAGGCGAATGATTCGCAGTGTGCGACACCTGCGTCGTTGGTTGGGGAGTTTGCGCCCCCATACCCAGCGGGCCTACGCACTGTGTAAACGCTATGAATTGAAGCTGGAGCAGTTGCAGTTGGCTGCGCTGTGGAAAATTTATGCTGAAGACTGGCCGGGGGATCGTTCTGCACTGGAGCTAGCATCCCAGCAATATGGTTTGCAGCAAAAAGATCAGGCTCGCTGGGCGGGCCTGATCGAAAGCTACTTGGCTCACAGGGGGGCAGCGGGTTAAGCCATTGTGACACCCCTCTGGGCACCGTACTTTTCTGGGGTCGCCGGTAATACAGTCGTGAAAAGTACAGTGCTCAATTAAGCAGCACTATATTTGGCTGCGAGGAGTCCCGAGACTACTCGCCGCTGGGTTGCTCCGAAGAAAACAGGCTGTTTGCCGGAGTGCTAGGAGTAATCGTTGCTGCTGGGCGCGGAGTATCCATCGGTTTCTGCTGCTCAGCTGGAGCCATGGTTTTTGAATCGTCTTTGGGCTTCTCTACGGTTTCTGGCTTGCTGGCAGCCTTAACCTTTGGAGTTTCTGCGCTTGGCTTGACTGTTGCAGGCTTGGCTTCCGTAGAGGGTTTGCTCGCCGCTGGTTTTTTGGCAGCAGCAGTTTTAGCTGGAGCTTTCTTCGCTGGAGTTTTTTTCTCGGCAGTAGAAGCTTTCTTGGCTGGCGCTTTTTTCGCAGCAGTGGAGGCTTTCTTTGCGGGAGTTTTCTTTACAGCTTTAGTGGTAGCGGCGGTTTTTGCCGGTGCTTTCTTGGCACTAGTTTTCTTTTCTGTGGCTTTTTTTGCCACTGTCTTTTTTGCTGTTTTGGTGGTGCTGGTAGTGCTTGCTTTAGTGCGGCTCTTTGCTGCGGTTGCTTTAGGAGCAGCTACTTTTTTTGAGGTGGTAGCTTTACGGGCTTTTGGCTTGGATTTGTTCAGCAGTTTTTCTGCTTTTACACCGGCCTTACGTACAGCTTCGGCAGCTTTCAGCTCGGCTTTTGCCTGGGACTCAGTACCCTTTGCTTCGGCGTGTGATGCCTTTGCTTGCTGGAGTACTTCGTTATGCTTTTCTACATTGGCCTTGGCGGTTTCTACACGCTTTTGAGTGGCAGCTGTCTTTCGTGTCTTGGCTGCAGTTCTAGCGTCTACTAGTTTGGTTTTCGCTTTAGCTAATTTTTCTTTTGCGGAAGTCAGTGCTTTTCCGGCTTTTAAAACACTTTTGCCGGCATCGGTAACTTTCTTGTTGCGGGCTTTGTCCAGCTTGACGGTTAGCTTGGAAATTTGTGCTTCCAGTTCTGCGACTGAATTGACAGCTCTTTGTTTGGCAGCCATGAGTAAATGTCCTGACGTTTATTATCAATTGGAACATCCGGACAGTGTACGGATCAGATCTATATGTAATAGACATATTTAAATCGGGGATCTGAACACTGTAAATTGTTCTGAAACTGAAAAGCACCTCAAACAGTCCGGAACAATAACCGGCGACTGGTCGATAATAGCGCTGTTTTTAAAAAAAATGTATGCCGTAAGCAGCGAAAATAGTGCTGTAAATGTATTTTTTTCTCGCTGGTCCCTGGAACCTTAAGGTGGAATGTGGTGTCCTGCACAGTGTGCGCGTCATCGGTATGCACTTGCAGTCGCCTTAGGTTAGACTTGAGCGGACTGGCGGAAAAGGTGCGCCTGGAGGCTAAGGGCCGAATCAGGATTACTTGATAAGCCGCCGCAGGCATTGACCCAGGGTCAAGCGCGAATCATTCAACGCAATACGGACAAAGAGACAACACCCATGAATAAATACCCTTTGGCTGCAGCAATTGCCCTTGGCCTGGCGCTGACCGGCTGTAACGAACAGGGATCTAAGCAGGAAAAAGAAGTTGCCCTGGACACCCAGGAGAAGAAGGTCAGCTACATCATTGCCGAAGATATGGCGAAGCGCCTTGAAGCTCAGGATGTGAAATTAGATCCCCAAGTGGTGATGATGGCTCTTAAGGATGTCTCCAGCGGCCATGAATCCCGTTTGACTGAAGAAGAAAAGCAGCAAACTATCGCTGCCTTCCAAGAGCAAATGCAGAAGAAGCAGCAGGAAATGCTGGCTCAGCAAGAGAAAGAATTCAAAGAGACTGCTGATAAAAACCTGCAGGAAGGAAAGGCCTTCCTCGAAGAGAATGCCAAGAAAGATGGTGTTGTTACCACTGATTCCGGTCTGCAGTACAAAGTGATTACTGAGGGTTCCGGCGGCCAGCCCAGTGAGAACAGCACTGTTGAAGTGGACTACAAGGGTACCCTGATTAATGGTGAAGAGTTTGATAGCTCTTACGCCCGTGGTGAGCCGGTCCAGTTCCCGGTTAATGGTGTTATCAAGGGTTGGACCGAAGCGTTGCAACTGATGAAAGAGGGTTCCAAGTGGGAGCTTTACATCCCCTCCGAGCTGGCATATGGCCCGGGTGGTGCAGGCGGTAAGATCGGCCCTAACGCAACGCTGATTTTTGAAGTGGAGCTGCACAAAGCCAATGTTGGCAAGGAAGATGGCGCCGAGAAAAAAGAAGAGAAAAAAGAAGAGCCCAAAAGCGAGTAATTAAATTTACTACTTTGGATTCAATAAAGGCGCCCAATGGGCGCCTTTATTTTTTACCATGAAAAATCAACAGCAAAAATATTCGATTAAAGGCGCCGGCTTCCCATCGCCTTTACAGAGATGAATTCAGTTTTTTAGACCAGCTGGTTTTTATGGGCTGTGTGCAAAAGTGCGATCATTCGATCCTCGGAACTAAAGCGGGTTTCCAGTGCTTCCCCCAGCTGTGACAAATCTGGGTTCAGGCTGGATAGATCGTCGGTTTCCTGGTACTTATCATTGAAATCGACAGCGACATCAGTGGTCACATCAATATCCCGATAGAGTTCCCGCGCTTGTTGCAGCCCCTGTTTATCATCAAAAGCCTGGCCTTCAAGTATGAGCTGTTCGTATACCTCAAAGTGTCCCGCAGAGACGTAGTCCACCAGCAACTGGCAAAGATGACGAACACCGTTCTCGGTCTCCGAATCCCCATCGTTAAACTCTTTCTTCTCAGATAGATGGTAGTAACTTACCAGCAGGATTTGTCGGGACTGTAGCCAGCGGTCAATGATTTCACTGACGCCACCCCAGCGCTCGCGCGCAGATTTACAATTTTCCAGCATCTCCAAGAATCCTTTGGTTACTGTTGCCGTGATAGCTAGCTTTATTGCTGATCCCGAAGGCCCTAAGAAGATAGGAGATTCCCCCGCCGACGGCAAGGTGCAGAGTGTGATCTACGCCAGAATACAACGATGCCTGCGGCGATCTTCGGTGGAGCAAATCTAGGGTGTTTTATCCACTGATAATGAGCGGCAAAATCAGCGCTGTGAGCGCACCGCAGGTACCCATCGCCAATGCTGCACAGGCGCCGCACAGGGCGCTGATTTCTAATGCTCGTGCGGTCCCCACCGCGTGGGCATTGATGCCGAGTACGATACCAATAATGCGCTCATCGTGAATATTGAGCCTGCTCATTAAAGCTGGGCCAGCGATAGCACCGACCACCCCGGTCAAGACCACAATAGCTGCAGTGAGGCTGAGAGAAGCGTGGATTGTTTCCGCCAGGGCCAATGCGATGGGTGTGGTAATAGATTTGCCACTCAACGCCAGTAGTACTGACTTGCCTGCGCCAAATACCAAGGCGATTAATACCGCTATAACCGGGGCCAAAATCGCACCCACAAAAATAGTGACAAGTAGCGGCCAACCGGCTTTGCGGATAATCACTAGGTTTTGTTTGAGAGGGACAGCTAGGGCAACAACTGCTGGACCTAACAAACTGTACAGTAATGCACTGGAGCCCTGATAACTCTCATAGGGGATATGGAGAACACTCAATGTTATTGCGGTCAAAATGCTAGCGCTGATGATAGGGTGCAGCAGAACAGTCTTGTAGCGCCGGTAAAGGGTAACGCCGACAAGAAAAGCGATGACATTCAAGGGCAATACAAAGATTGGGCTCGCCAGAAATTCATTCACTCCCCATTACCCCCAGAACGAATCAGCAATTTCTTTAGTAGCTGTGCGCAAATAGCGATACTGATCAGTGTGCCAATCACAATAGCGGCGATTAAGGCTAGCCAGTCGGATAGAGTCAGGCCCTGGAAAAAAAATACCCCGACAGCCGCCGGTAGCAATAACAGCGGCAGTAGATAAAGCAGTTGTGAGCTGACTTTGGCAAGGCCTGCGGGAGCACCACCATTGAACACGAGAATCACCAGTAGCATCAGCATCCCTATGACAGATCCCGGAATGGGTAGTGACAGGCTTGAGCTGGTGAAATTGCCCAGCCAGGTACAGGCAACCAGAATGGCAGCTCCCCCCAGCCAGCGGAGTATGTTGTGCAGCGTGGATTTTGACATGTAGGAAATGGCGGCCGGTAAAGCCGCCGGAGATTGTTAAGCTCTGCGGAATGCTTGCCAGCCACCGAACAGGATCAGACCGGCAAAACCGATAGCGGCCCAACCGGGGATACTCAGGCCCATCATGGTCCACTGTACTTCAGCACAATTGCCATCGCCGCTCAGCAGTGCCTTGAGCACATCGGCCATCGGGAAAACTTCAATCATATAGCTGACGCTTGGACCACAGGCCGGCACTTGGTCTTCCGGCAGGCTTTGCAGCCACAGTTGGCGACCGGCAAAGTAGAGACCGCCCATTGCCCACAGGGATACCAGCAGGCCGTAGACACGACGGCCAATGGTGGCAGGGTTGTGCAGGAATGCGATCAACGAAACTACACCAACACCCAATAGCATTACCCGCTGGGTAATACACAATTTGCAAGGCTCCAGCCCCTGCACGTACTCGAGATAAAAGGCGGAGCCGAGTAAAAAGGCCACCATTAGGAAGACCAGAAGAAAAGTGATGCGCGGGTTGGGTAAGGTCATGGTAATTCGGGTCCTGAATAGTGCTGTCGAAAGCGGTTCGCTTCGAGATTCAAGTCGGTTAATAGTTTATTGAAATTGCTTTCCAGTTTGTTCCGCCCGGCGATAAGTTCAGGCAGTAGCTCCTGCAGTGCTACCGGGCGGCGCAACCGCTGTCCAACCCGCTCCAGGGTCAGCTCGATTACCCGCTCCTCGCGGTAACTTTGCAGCAGTTTAATTTGCTCGGCGCGCTCAATAAATGCCATTGCGCGTGGCGGAATATACCGGCTGTCGAAATGAAAGTCTCTCCAACAGCGCCGGCAAAACTCATCCAGCGCTTCAGGGTGCCACTGCTGCCAGTTTTCTGCCAACAGGTGATCAAACCATATATCCAGTGCGATACCGGCATAGCGACGCCAGCGCGGGTCCAGTTGTGACAGGGCATCCCGGTAGGCCGGGTGAGCATCGGTGATGGCATCGATGCGACGGTGCAGGCGAATACCATGCTCAATATCCGTTGGCCAACTGTCATCCAGGGGACCTTTAACAAAGTCCCCCAGGAGCCCGCCCAGTCGCCAGCGCGGATTGGGCCCGGACAGTAACAGGTGTGCCAGATAGTTCATAAGCCTCGCTCAGGCTGCGGCACTGTATCAGCCGCTAGTCCTGGCAGCAGTTGTATTGGGCATAGTAACGGCTCAGGAATGTTTCAAAAGTACCGCTATCCTGCGCTTCAATTTCTTTTTGCTTGAGCAGTGAGGTTTCTGCCTGTTGTAAGAAGTCTTGCAGATAGTCGCTGTCCAGAGGGCGCTCCAGGAAGTAGCGGCGGTGCTGTTCGGCTTTATCCATAGCCCACTGGGAAAAGGTAATGTTTTGTTCGCGCATCTCTGCCAGTATCTGCTGTGCCGGTGTGAGGATATCCCCTTTCACCTTGGCCTTCTGCACGCCCACTGAGCCGCGGTATTGCGAGCCGCCCCAGGCGTTATCCAGCAGTTCTGCCACTGAGTCGACCTCTTCCAATAATTGGGTGGCCCAGTCGCTCAGTTTACGCTCGCCACCGTTATCCAGCAGTGTTAGTTCCGGTTCGTGACCCCGGTAGACGATACGCTGTTGGTTCTCCTGGGTACTGCGGTAATCGGCATCACTGGTTTTGGGGCTGTCAGTGAGCAGGCAGTGCAGCAGGAAGCTATCGAGAAAGCGCATCTGCTGGGCGTCAATTCCCAGGGGGGCGAAGGGGTTCAGGTCGAGACAGCGCACTTCAACATATTCAACACCGCGATTATCCAGGGCAGACAGCGCTGTTTCGCCGCGTTTGGCGGGGTTTTTGGGACGGATCGGTGAGTAAAACTCATTCTCGATTTGCAGTATGCCTGTGGACAATTGCTGGTAGTCGCCGCCTTTATTTTTAACCCCCATTTCCTGGTAGGGACCGTAGGAACTGCTGATCGCTGAACAGAGCGTGGATAAATAGCTGCGCAGGTCGTTGTAGCAAACCACTAGTGACTGCTGCACGTTGCTGTTGTAGCCCAGGTCGCCCATACGCAGGGACGTAGCGTGGGGCACGTGCAGAGTGTGGTCATCCCCATTGAAGGGCTCAAGACTGTGCTCGCGGCCATCGACAAAAGAAGCGCATACCGCAGGTGCGGCGCCAAACAGGTAAATCAGCAACCAGTAATTGCGGCGGAAATTACGAATTAGATCGAAGTAGCGACGGGTTTTAAAACTTTTTAAATCCTCACTGCTGCCTTCGATTTCATGCAGCCACAGCCAGAACTCTTCAGGAAGCGAAAAGTTGTAGTGGATACCGGCGATAGTCTGCATGGCGCGGCCGTAGCGCAACCCCAGGCCCAGCCGGTAAATAGTTTTCATTGTGCCGCTGTGAGAGCTGCCGTAGCGGGCAACGGGAATATCTTTATCTTCGCCAATCGCACAGGGCATGCTGTTAACCCACAGGCGCTCGTCACCGATTTGGTTGTAGGTGTAGCGGTGGATACGGTCCAAGACCTGTAACGCTTCCTCTGGGGTCGCTACTGGCGGCGTAATAAATTCCAGTAGGGCCTCAGAGAAGTCGGTAGTAATACTTTCATGGGTAAGTGCGGAGCCCAGTGCTGTGGTATGCGGCGTTTGCGCAAGGGCGCCATCGGGAGCGACACGCAGGCTCTCTTTCTCGACACCGCGGAGGATGCCTTTGAGCAGTTGGGCTGGTTTGGCTTGCGATAGCGCGGCCAGGTGGGAAATGGGCACTCGAATCTCCTTGGTACTACCGGAACGCTTCTTTATCGCTGCCATCTCGGGCGACTCTCTGTGCCGGTGCTGAATGTTCTGGCGCTCAGGCGGCGGATTCAGATTTGTTTTCGTCAGGCTGTGCGGGCGTTTCAGCGGGCGCTGGTTCCGGGGCAACCTCAGGCGCTTCTTCCGGTGCGGCTTCAGGCGCAGGCTGGGGTTCTATCTCCGGGTTGGCCTGCTCTGGCAGTTCCTCAGGTGTTGAGGGGGTGATTTCAGGGTCACCCTGACTCACATCACTGGATACCGGTGCCAGAGCTTCCTCGGGGATCTGGGGCTGCCCCTTAATGCTGAGTTCGCACAGTAGCAATTCAATGCGTAGGCTCACATTGCGAGTATTAGCCTCGAACATCTGGTTGATAGCGACGTCTTTATGCTCGCTGCGAAACAGTTTGTTCGGCTCGCGGCCATCGGTCCATTCGCCGCTTTTACTCAGGAACTGCTGGTGCTGATTGGTCAGCACGTACACATGACTCATTATGTTGGGCAACTTTGATGCTGTGACAGAAAGGCAGTTTAGCGACGGGGGCTTTATGGCTCAAGAACTCCGTTAGAGCGAAAGCGGTAAATGCCTGCTCTAACGGGTTAAGTGAGGAAATCTGTGATCTTTACAGGGTTTCCAGGGGATAGTTGTCCGGGTAGGGCAGGCGCGCACAGCCACTGTCTACGGCTGCTCGAGCTACGGCCGAAGCCACCTCAGGCAGTAAACGCGGGTCGGTTGGCTTGGGCAGGATATAGTTGGGCCCGAAGCTGAGCTCGATACCGCCATAACCTTCGCGCACTGAATCCGGTACCGGCAGGTGGGCAATTTTGCGGATCGCCTCGATCGCTGCCAGCTTCATCTCTTCATTAATGCGCGCAGCGCGAACATCCAGGGCACCCCGGAAAATAAACGGGAAGCAGAGGACGTTGTTAACCTGGTTTGGGTAGTCGGAACGGCCTGTGGCCATAATCAGGTCGTCGCGCACACTGTGAGCCAGCTCGGGTTTAATCTCCGGGTTGGGGTTAGAGCAGGCGAAGACCACCGGTTTTGGGGCCATGCGCTGTAGCTGCTCGGCGGAGAGCAGGTCCGGGCCGGACACACCAAGGAATACATCCGCACCGGCGATGGCATCGTCGAGGGTGCGCATATCGGTATCCCGTGCCCACTCACCTTTGTAGGCGTTGATATCCGTTCGACCCGAGTGGATAACCCCACGGCTGTCGAGCATGGTGATCTGCTCTTTGCGCGCTCCGGCAGCCAGCAGCAGTTTGCAGCAGGCGGTCGCAGCGGCACCTGCGCCCAGGCAGACCATATGCACTTCACTAATTTTCTTACCCTGAATCTCCAGAGCATTGAGCATACCGGCAACGGTCACAATGGCGGTGCCGTGCTGATCGTCGTGGAAAACCGGTACCGGGCAGCGCTCGATTAGGGTCTCTTCAATATGGAAGCACTCTGGCGCCTTAATATCTTCGAGGTTGATACCGCCGAAGGTGTTGGCGATCGAGGCCACGGTCTGAATAAACTGCTCCGGGCTGCTGGCATCAACTTCGATATCTACTGAGTTGATATCGGCAAAGCGTTTAAACAGCAGTGACTTGCCTTCCATCACGGGTTTTGAGGCTAGCGGCCCCAGATTGCCGAGGCCGAGAATGGCACTGCCATTGGAAATGACTGCTACCAGATTACCTTTGCCGGTGTATCGATAAGCTGCTTCTGGGTCCTTGGCGATTTCTCGCACTGGTTCGGCGACGCCGGGACTGTAAGCCAGGGACAGGTCTTCCTGGGTTTCGGCAGGGGTCGTCAGTTCTACTGAAAGTTTGCCGGGACTGGGGAGCGCGTGGTAATCGAGCGCTGCCTGGCGCAATGAATCCGTCATTTGGGGGCTTATCTCTCGAATACTGTGGGCAACACTTAAGTGTTATCCCGGTTACTGCGGGGGCCAGAGAATAACCGAGGGAAGCTTGGCGCTACAAGCGTGAAAATCTGCAATAAGTGGTACGGACTTCTATTTTTATCGTGCCTATCGACGATTTTCAGGATAAATAGCCGCATTAATCTGATTTATAAGGATAAAGTTATCGCCATTGGCGGAAAGGTTAAGCGATTCAAGTCGATTTTGATTTTACATACAGAGGATTACAGCAGCGGGGTATGAAACGCTGAGAATAGATACAAAAAAGGCACCATCGCAGTGCGAGGTGCCTTTTTGGAATGGACCCTGCCGCAAGCGGCGGGTCCATTCGAGCGAAGAGCCCGGATTATTTGCCGATACGGCTGCCGAAACGCTTCTTGAAACGGTCAACACGACCACCAGTGGTAGCCTGCTTCTGCTTGCCAGTGTAGAAAGGGTGACACTGCGAGCAAACGTCGATTTGCAGGTCTTTGCCCAGAGTGGAGCGGGTTTTTACAACATTGCCGCAGGAACAGGTAGCGGAGATGTCGGTGTAGTTAGGATGGATATCTGCTTTCATGATTGCCTCTTTTCGAAACCGCCACTCGATCTTTTGCCGAGCACGGCATCGTCATTGGTGCAGGAACCAGTATGGTTCCAGGCTGTTTAAAAAGTCGGCGCATACTATCAGATTAATGTCGCGGTTCAAGCACAAATGGGTGGCGAAATGACTGAGGATGGCCACTTGTTAGCATTGCACAACAGCTTTGATAGCAATTGACCTCACTAATTCCTCTGTGACGCCTAAGTTGCCAATTCGGTCATAACAACCATTATCCCCGACGAAGCCCTGCAACTTGCCACATCTGCCATTACACTAGCGCCTTTTGCTTGAGTGAGTGGGGGCCAGGTGCAGGAGTCAGTCCAACAAAGAGTCATTTTAAGGCTGGCAGTGCCCGTGCCCCTGAGGCGCTTGTTTGACTATTTGCCGCCAGAGGGACTGTCGCCGGAGTCACTGCGGCCCGGCCAGCGCCTCTGGGTGCCCTTTGCCGGGCGCAAGTTAGTGGCAGTACTATTGGATATAGTGCAGGAGTCGCCGCACAGCAGTTTGAAGCCAGCGCTGGAACTGGTGGATTCGGAGGTTCTGTTTGGTGATGGCAGCCGCAAGCTGCTGTCCTGGATTGCTGACTATTACCAGGCGCCCCTCGGCGAGGTCTACGCCGCTGCCCTGCCCGTCGCACTGCGCAAAGGTAAGCCGTCTGATCATTGGGCGGAGCAGTGGCTTCAGCTCACGACAGAGGGAAAGGGCTTACCGAAAACTGCACTGGCACGCGCGCCCAAGCAGCAGGCTCTGTTCCAGTTGCTGTTGAGTGATGGCAAGCAGAGCCGAACCCACCTTAAGACCCTCGGCCACAATACCCCCGTGATCCGCGCCCTGCAGGATCGTGGCCTGGTGGAGTGGATTCCAGGCCCTACTGTACCGGCGCCGCTACCCGCAGCAGAGAGTACACCGGCTCCGGAGCTGAACAGCGAACAGCAACAGGTGCTCGATAGTATCGATTGCAGCGGCTTTTCTGCCTCACTACTGGAGGGCACCACCGGCAGTGGCAAGACCGAAGTTTATTTGCGCCTGATGCAGCGGGTTATGGATAGCGGTCGCCAGGCACTGCTACTGGTGCCGGAGATTGGACTTACGCCGCAAACGCTGAGGCGTATTGCCGCACGATTTCCCAAGCACAGTATTGCAGCGCTGCACTCTGGCTTGGCCGACGGTGAGCGCGCTCAATCCTGGTTGGCGGCCGCAGGTGGGCAGGCAGATATTGTGATCGGCACCCGCTCAGCCATTATGACTCCCCTGCCCAGGCTCGGCGTTGTGATTGTCGATGAAGAGCACGATGCCTCTTTTAAACAGCAGGACGGTGTGCGCTATTCGGCCCGGGATTTGGCTGTGGTTTTGGGCCGGAACAATAATGTACCGGTGGTTTTGGGTTCGGCCACGCCCTCTCTGGAAACCCTGCACAACGCTCTGAATGGGCGCTATCAACACCTGCGTATGCGCTATCGCGCCGGTGATGCCAAGCCACCGCAAATTCACGTAGTGCCGACACTGCGAGAGCCTCTGGAAGAGGGATTTTCTCCCCAGGTGCTGCGCCATATCGGTGATACCCTCGAGCGAGGTGAGCAGGCTCTGGTGTTTATCAACCGGCGCGGCTTTGCCCCCGCTTTGACTTGTGATGATTGCGGCTGGCTGGCGGATTGCCCGCACTGCTCTAGCAAGCTGACTATGCACCGGCGGCAACGCCAGTTGCGCTGCCACCACTGCGATTACCGCCGCCCGCTGGTTGATAGCTGCCCACAATGTCACAGCCGTTCGATCTCGGCCCTGGGTGCCGGCACGGAACGCAGCGAGGAACTGCTGGCCCGTCGCTTTGCTGACTACCCGGTGATACGTGTGGACCGGGATACCACTGCGAGCAAACAGGCGCTGGATAAATTGTTAGCACCGGCGCGAGAGGGCGAGCCCTGCCTGTTGCTGGGAACCCAGATGCTGGCCAAGGGGCACCATTTGCCCAAGGTCACTTTGGTAGTGATCCAGGATGCCGATGGCGGCTTGTTCAGTGCAGATTTCCGCGCGCCAGAGCGTACCGGCCAGTTATTGGAACAGGTGGCGGGTCGTGCGGGGCGCGGCAGTCTCAGTGGGCGGGTATTGGTTCAGAGCCGCTTTCCCGAGCACCCGCTTTTACAATTGCTGTTGGAAAAAGGCTATGGCGCTTTTGCGCGCCAGTTGCTGAGGGATCGCACAGTTGCACAGTTGCCTCCCGCGAGTGCTATGGCATTGGTGAGAGCGGAGTGTGAAGAGCCTGGTTGGGCCGAAGAGTTTCTACAAAATGCGCGACTCTTTATGCAGTCCCTGGCACCCCCATCGCCGCAGATCCAATATCTGGGGCCGGTGCCGGCACTACTGGAGCGCAAATCCGGGCGCTTCCGATTTTATATTCAGGTCACCGCACAAAACCGAGCCCACTTACAGCCGTTGCTGGCGCGAGTGTGTGCCTGGGCGGAGGGCAATAAAAATCGCCGCCTGCGCTGGGCTGTGGATATGGATGCGCAGGAATTATCGTGAATATGCGCTGGGTTACGCGCCTGGCACTAAATTGGCGGTACAATTCACAAACCGTTAAAACCTTGCAGGGAAGAAATTTTCGATGAGCCGTCGCACCAGTAATCGCCGCAGTAAAAAAGCCGTAGGCAAACCCGCATGGGTTTGGTTTGTCCTGGGGAATTTTGTCGGTGGCTTTGCGGTGGCCGTACTGTTTCTCCAGGGCATGGATAAGGACAGCCGGGCAATAAGCAGCACTAAGCCAAAGGCGGTCCAGCAGCGAGAGGAAACATCGCCTCAACCGCGTTTTGATTTTTATACAAAATTAAAAGAAAACGAAGTCACGGTACCCCCGCCCAAAGTGGCACAACCGGCGCGCCGCAGTGACTCCACCAACAGTTCCCAGAACAGTAGCTCATCGGAACCCGATCGCAGCACCCCGGCACAGGTATATATCCTGCAGGCGGCATCGTTTCGCGATGCCTCTGAAGCGGAGCGCCTGCGCGTTGAGCTGACCCTGGCCAACCTGGATGTTAAAGTGGAATCAGCCACCGATAACCGGGGTACCTGGCACCGGGTACTGGTGGGCCCTTACAGCAACCGCTCCCGGATGGCCAAAGCGCGCCAGACACTGGCTGAGCATCGCCTGATGCCGCTGGTGCTGAAACGCCCGGCGACCCAGTGACCATCAATTCCGTTTATTAAGGTGTGTTGCCCCACTCAGTAATTGTGACCTCTCTTATTGAAATCGGCGCGCACCGTCCTCACTTACCTAGTCTGAAGACAATTCCCCGGCGCGGGCACTTCGATGCCCGATGCCAGAGTACACGCGCAATCCGAGAGGTCTCCATTGGAACAGTATCGCGGAACTACTATTTTATCCTGTCGCCGCAACGGCAAAGTTGTGATTGGCGGCGACGGCCAGGTGTCCATGGGCAACACCGTTATGAAAGGCAATGCGCGCAAGGTGCGTCGCCTGTACAAAGATAAGGTTATTGCCGGTTTTGCCGGTGGTACTGCAGACGCTTTCACCCTGTTCGAACGTTTTGAAGCCAAGCTTGAGGCCCACGGTGGCCAGCTGACCCGCGCCGCTGTGGAGTTGGCCAAAGATTGGCGTACCGACCGCGCCCTGCGCCGCTTGGAGGCCCTGCTGGCGGTTGCCGATTCCACTGCCAGTTTGATTGTGACCGGTAATGGCGACGTGATTCAGCCGGAAGACGACCTGATTGCTATCGGTTCCGGTGGCCCCTTCGCCCAGTCGGCAGCCCGCGCGCTGCTGGACAATACCGATATGGATGCCCGCTCTATTGTGGAGCAGGGACTGAAGATCGCTGGCGATATCTGTGTTTACACCAACCAGAACCACACCATCGAAGAACTGGCTTATTGATTACCGGGTACACCCTAGAGTGACCGGCTGGCGGGCTATTTAGGCCCCCGCAAGAATTTTTGCAGGAATTTGTATGTCCCAGATGACACCCAGAGAAATTGTCCACGAACTCGACCGCCATATTGTCGGCCAGCAGGAGGCCAAGCGTGCAGTAGCCATTGCGCTGCGCAACCGCTGGCGCCGTATGCAGGTTAGTGAAGACCTGCGCGCTGAGATCACGCCGAAAAATATTTTGATGATCGGCCCTACCGGCGTGGGCAAGACGGAAATTGCCCGCCGCCTGGCCAAACTGGCGAACGCGCCCTTTATCAAGGTAGAGGCGACTAAATTTACCGAAGTGGGCTATGTCGGTCGGGATGTAGAGTCGATTGTCCGCGATCTTGTCGAGATGGCAGTGAAGCAGGAACGCGAGCAGGCCATGGCTGGTGTTGAGCAGCGCGCCATGGACGCCGCAGAAGAGCGCATCCTCGATGCCCTGCTGCCGCCGGCGCGCTCCACCGAGCCCACCGATAAGGATTCCAGCACTCGCCAGCTGTTCCGCAAGAAGTTGCGCGAAGGTGATCTCGATGACAAAGAGGTTGAGGTGGATCTGGCCGCTGCGCCCATGGGCGTTGAGATTATGGCCCCTCCCGGAATGGAGGAGATGACTAACCAGCTTCAGGGCATGTTCTCGAATATGTCCCAGGGCAAGACCCGCAAGAGCAAGCTGCCGGTGAAACAGGCCCTCAAGCAGCTTACCGACGAGGAAGCGGCCAAGCTGGTCAATGACGAAGACGTGAAGACCCGTGCGATCCGCGCTGCCGAGCAGAATGGCATCGTATTTATCGATGAAATCGATAAGGTTGCCAAGCGCCAGGAGAGCGGCGGTGCCGATGTTTCCCGCGAAGGGGTACAGCGCGATCTGCTGCCACTGATTGAAGGCAGCACGGTTAATACCAAGTACGGCATGATCAAAACCGATCACATCCTGTTTATTGCCTCTGGCGCCTTCCACCTGTCCAAGCCCTCGGACCTGATTCCCGAGTTGCAGGGTCGTCTGCCCATTCGCGTGGAATTGAATTCGCTGAGCTCCGCAGATTTCGAGCGCATCCTCACCGAGCCGTCCGCTTCCCTTACCGAGCAGCAAAAAGCATTGCTGGCCACTGAGGGGCTGGAACTGCAATTTAGTGAAGACGGTATTCGCCGAATCGCGGAAGTGGCCTTCGAGGTGAATGAGCGCACCGAGAATATCGGTGCACGCCGTCTGCACACGGTATTGGAGCGCTTGCTGGAGGAAATTTCCTTTGATGCGGGCGATGGCAATACTTCGCTGAACATTGATGCCGCCTATGTGGACAGCCATTTGGGCGAGTTGAGCCAGAACGAAGACCTGTCGCGTTTTATTTTGTAAATCAATGAAACCGCAAAAAATCCGATTAAATCGCGCAGAGAAAAGCCTGCATCTGGTATTTGGCGATGCTGAATTTACTTTGCCGGCAGAGTACCTGCGCGTCTACTCCCCCAGCGCCGAAGTGCGTGGCCACGGTGCCAGCGAACCGGTGCTGGTCAGTGGCAAAATGCATGTGGGTATCGATACGGTGGAGGCGGCTGGCCGCTATGCGCTAAAAATCGATTTTGACGATGGCCACGACACCGGTATTTTTACCTGGGAGTATTTGCACGAACTAGCTGAAAACTATTCGTCCAAATGGGAGGCTTACCTTCAGCGCCTGCGCGATGCCGGCCAGGGCCGCGACCCGGATGAGAGTGTGGTGAAGTTTATCGGCTAGTGGCAAATTGATCGGGAATGACAACCGCTCCCCAGGGGGCGGTTCCACCCTTCTCTCTCTTAATATCTCCCCACTCTTCTCAATAATTTATTACCGAAATAATTTATTTTTGGTACGTCTTTGCCAAATATTGCCAAGTTTACGTAATTCTTTGATCTTCATTGATTTTCAGAGCAAAGATATTAACAACGTAACCGGCGCGTAATTCTTTTGTCACATTTTGGAACTCTAATGCTCGCCAAATTAACGAGTTTCGGAGGCCCCCATGGCAAAAACAATTGTCCGCGCACTGAGCGCCTTTTGTCTGATTCCTCTCGCTTCCGCTGTTTCAGCGGCAACCCTGCCCGACTACCAAACCAATAGTGCCTGGTACACGGAAAGTGCTGACCGATTGGAAGAGCGCGCTTCGCTTTCCCGCGAGGCAAAAACTGCGAAGAATGTAATTTTGTTCGTCGGTGATGGAATGGGCATTTCCACACTAACCGCTGCCCGTATCCTTGAAGGCCAGCTAGTCGGTGAGAGCGGCGAAGAAAATGCGCTCTCTTTTGAAGAGTTTCCGTATACCGCACTGATCAAAACCTACAACACCAATCAGCAGACCCCGGATTCTGCCGGTACCATGACCGCTATGATGACCGGTGTAAAAACCCGCGCCGGTGTAATTAATATAAACGGCGATGCACTGCGAGCTGATTGCGCCAGCACTGAGGGTAAGGAATTAAATACCTTCCTGGAAATGGTGGAGAGCCGTGGCAAGGCCACCGGTATTGTTTCCACTGCGCGCCTGACCCATGCCACGCCCGCAGCCACTTACTCGCGCAGCCCGGAGCGCAACTGGGAGTATTCCGCCGAGGGTGATTGTTCCGATATCGCCTCGCAGATGGTTGAGGTATCTGCCGGCGACGGTATCGATGTCATGCTCGGCGGTGGCCGCCGCAACTTTGTTACCACCGACAACGATGGCAAGCGAGAAGATGGCCGCGATCTGACCAGTGAATGGCTGGAGCGCTATGACGGCGAGCAGACTGCTGTGTACGTGGAGAGTGGCTCCGAGCTGGAAGGCGTCGATATTGCCTCCACCGATAAGTTATTGGGGCTCTTCACCAGCAGCCACATGAGTTACGATGCGGACCGCATCGCCAAGGACAGCGATGAGCCGAGCATTGCCGAGATGACTGATACCGCCATCGAGCTGTTGGAAAAAGACAGCGATGGCTACTTCCTGATGGTAGAGTCCGGGCGTATCGACCACGGCCACCATGCCGGTAATGCCTATAACGCCTTACACGATGCTATCGCCTTTGCGGATGCGGTACAGGTTGCTTTGGATAAAGTGGATCTTGAAGACACCTTGATCCTGGTGACCGCCGACCACAGCCATGTGATGACTATCGCCGGCTATCCGACTCGCGGTAACCCGATACTCGGTAAAGTGGTTGAGAATGACAGCAGCGGTGCCGCAGAAGCGGAAGAAGGTCTTGCTGCGGACGGTAAACCTTACACCACCCTGAGCTATGCCAATGGCTTGGGTTATGCCGATTTAGGTGAAAATACCGACGCGGATGAGCGCTACGATATCGCCGCCGATACCGGACGCAAGGATCTCTCCGGCGTGGATACCGAAGCGCCGGGCTTCCACCAGGAAGCAATGGTGCACCTGGAGTCTGAGAGCCATGCGGGCGAGGATATCAGCTTGCACGCTATCGGCGCCGGCGCCGAGCGGGTACAAGGTAGCCTGGAGCAGAGTGCAGTCTTCCACGTGATGACTGCTGCGACCGACCTGTCGCTGACAGAAGAATAACTGGGGGTAATTCACCATGAGACATTTTAAGAAAACAGTACTGGCTTTCTCTGTCGCCCTACTGGCCACCGCCTGTAGCAACGACAACTCAAACTCTGACGACGTAGTGGAATTACCCGAAGAGGAGCATGTCGGTGTTTCCTCTGCGCAGAGCAACAGCAGCTGGTTCCAGGAAGCCCAGCAGGCGATCGAAGAAGCGAGCGCTGTAGAAATCAACAACACCCCCGGTGCCGCCAAGAACATTATCCTGTTCGTTGGCGATGGTATGGGCATCTCCACAGTGACCGCCGCCCGTATCCTGGCCGGTCAGCAGCAGGGCCTCGATGGTGAGGAACACCAGCTGAGCTTTGAGAAAATGCCGTTTGCCGGTCTGGTCAAAACCTACAACACCAACCAGCAAACCCCGGATTCTGCCGGCACTATGACCGCACTGGTAACCGGGGTTAAAACCAAGGCTGGTGTATTGAGTGTTGCCGAAAATGTTGCGCGTGGCGATTGTGCCGCCAGCCTCGAGTACCCGCTGACGACGGCAATTGAGCTGGCTGAAGACCTGGGCAAGAGCACCGGTATTATTAGCACTGCGCGTATCACCCACGCTACCCCGGCGGCTACTTATGCCAAGGTGCCTGAGCGCGGCTGGGAGGAAGCAGCCCCGGATGGCTGCACCGATATCGCCGCTCAACTGATAGAGTTTGAAGCCGGTGATGGTATCGATGTGGTGATGGGCGGTGGCCGTCGCAACTTCCTGCCCAGCGATATTACCGATATCGAAGGTGAAGCGGGGCGCCGTGAAGATGGGCGCAACCTGGTGGATGAGTGGAAGGCCCGTTACGACGACGGTGTAAATAATATTGCCTACGTTGAAGACACTACCGCTTTTGAAGCCGTAGACGCCTCCGCAACTGACAAGTTGTTCGGCCTGTTTAATTCCTCACATATGGAATTCGAGGCTGTTCGCGAGGACGATAAAGCCGGTGAGCCCTCCCTGTCAGAGATGACCGCTAAAGGTCTCGAGATGCTGCAGAAAAATGAGGATGGCTACTTCCTGATGGTGGAATCCGGTCGTATCGACCACGGTCACCACGCCGGCAACGCCTATCGCGCCCTGACCGATGCGGTGGAATTTGCCGAAGCGATTCAGTACGCCATGGATAATACCAGTGCAGAAGACACCCTGATTGTTGTTACTGCGGACCACAGCCACGTGATGACTATCGCCGGCTACCCCACTCGCGGTAACCCGATTCTCGGAAAAGTGATTGGCAATGACGGCAGTGGCGAAGCGGAAACCTCCCATGCCCTGGCGGAAGATGGCCTGCCCTACACGACTCTGAGCTATGCCAATGGCCCGGGCTACAGTGCCGGTGATAGCGGAGCGCGTCCGAGCCTGGTGAGCACAGATACTGCCGCCCTGGATTACCAGCAGGATGCCCTGATTCCCATGAGCAGTGAATCCCACGCCGGTGAGGATGTGGGTGTTTGGGCGCGCGGACCGGGTGCACACCTGGTGAGCGGTACCAACGAACAAAACTTCCTGTTTCACGTAATGGCGCGCGCTGGCGGATTATTGGAACAGTAATTCCATCCGCTGTCGGTGTGGATGGCATGTTCATCCACACCATCACTTTCCCCGGTCAGATCTTGAATTGAGGCTTGGAGAAAAGCGCCCCACAGAGTGCTTCGGTCTTTTTCATTAGTAGGCTTTGTCGGTGCCGGATAATTTTTAGCACCGTGCCAAACTCACTTTGCAGCTTGTCTCCCTGAGTGATTACCAGCCGGGCCAGCAAATGGAGATCACGCCAGTCACCCAGAACTTCTCCCAACTCCTTTAGTGACTTACAGCGCTCGCCCACAGTGAGCGGATAACGCTTCCTCAATAAGCGGCTCTGGTACCAGTGATCCTTGGCTCTTTTACGCAATAGATGTAGGCGGTTTGCATTTTTGTGCCTGCGCACTTTACGCCATGCGCTTGCGGCTTTTCGGTAGCCGCGCAGGTAACCGGCTTCGGCATCATGCCAGCTGAGCAGTTCAAGCGGCCACGATGGAATTCTTATTTGACCTTTATCGAGGAGTTTCAATGCCGCTTGAACCGCTGAGTGGTTTTGCTCTGCCTGGATTAGTTCGTCGAGGAGATGGTGTAACCGGTGAAAGTGATGTGGCGGTGCCAATCCCAGTAAAGCGATGCGCAGTGCTGTGAGGTCGCGGGTGTGGGCGAGAGTGTTTGCCAATTTTCTGTAGTGGGTATTTTCACGCTGAAAAGTGCTACTGATTTGTGGGCGGACCAGGCGCAGTAGCGCGCGAATTTTCTTGCAGCGTTTGCGCAGTTCGTGGACAGCAGTTTCCCCTCCGTTGCGGAGCAAGTATCCGTTTGCCGCCGTTACTTCTGCCTGGGCGATAGATTTGATTTGCTCGGGAAAAGGAGAGTCACATTGGAATTGGTAGCTCATAGAACAGTCCCGGGTGATCCCATTAAATTTTAGTGGTTTCCGCTCTGCTTGATTTCAAGCGGTGCCCCACTGGCTCCGGCAATGTACAATGGCCTTTTAAAGTTTTCGCTCAGCAGGCATAGCATGAAGGATCGCAAGACCACCCACTTCGGCTACCAGGAAGTGCCGGTGGAAGAAAAGGCCGGTCGTGTGGCAGAAGTGTTCCACTCTGTAGCAGCCCGTTACGATGTAATGAACGACTTGATGTCTGGAGGTGTTCACCGCCTCTGGAAGCGCTTCACCATCGAATTGTCCGGGGCCCGACGGGGCCAAAGTATTCTCGATATCGCCGGGGGTACCGGTGACCTCACCGCGCGCTTCTCCCGTATTGTGGGTGCCAGCGGCCAGGTAGTATTGGCGGACATCAATGAATCGATGTTGCGAGTGGGTCGCGATCGCCTGCTCGACCGGGGAATCGCCGGCAACGTGGTGCCGGTGCAGGCGGATGCCCAGTACCTGCCCTTCCCAGACAATACCTTTGATTGCATCACGATCGCTTTTGGCCTGCGCAATGTCACCGATAAGGACCTGGCACTGCGCTCCATGTTGCGCGTGTTGAAACCCGGTGGCCGATTGTTAGTGCTGGAGTTTTCCAAGCCCCAGTCGAAGCTGTTGGAGAAAGTCTACGATCAGTACTCTTTCCGCCTGTTGCCATTTATGGGCAAACTGGTTGCCAATGATGCGGACAGCTATCGCTACCTGGCGGAGAGTATCCGCATGCATCCAGATCAGGAAACCCTCAAGGGGATGATGGCGGATGCCGGTTTTGTCGATTGTGAATTCCACAATATGACCGGCGGAATTGTCGCCTTGCACCGGGGCATCAAGCCCTGAAAAACTGCATAAGCCTATATTTTCTCTGAGCGCAGGCACGAGGCCGTAAACCGCCATGAGCGACCCCACTTTTCGCGCGGGCTTTGATGCCGCGCTGGAAACCACAATTAATGCTGCCCTCCAGTATGACCCGGCGACACGCGAGCGCCTTTCCGCACTGGATGGGAAAACCATGGCGCTGGATTTAACCGCCCCGCAACTACAGTTTTGCCTGTGTATCGAGGGTGACCAGGTGCGGGTGCGCCAGCACTGGGAGGGGGAAGTCACCACCCAGTTAAGCGGTTCAGCGCTGTCTTTTGTACGCCTGATCAAAGACCCGGATGCAACTCCTGCCGGATTGGGGGTGTCAGTGAGCGGCTCCAGTGCCCTGCTGGCAGAACTGCAATGGATCTTGAGTGACTTGGATATCGATTGGGAAGCGCCGCTGGCACAAGTGGTTGGCGATATTCCCGCCCACTCAATTGGCAATGTCCTGCGCGATGCTGCCCGCTGGTTGGGAGGCAACCTGAATCGGGCGCCTGAAGTGGCGGCGGAGGCTATCAGTGAGGAGTGGCAGCTGACCCCGCCCCAGGCCCAGTTCGAAGCATTTGTCGAAGACCTGGCCGAGGCCTCTCTAGCTGCTGAACGGCTCGAGGCGCGCGTACGCTTGCTGGAAGAAAAGTTTTCCCGCAGGGAGGCCGAGTAGTTTTGCCTGTTCGTCGAAGTCTCACAATCGCGCGGGTTTTTCTGCGCTATCGTCTCGATCAATTATTGCCAGCCGAGGAGCGCCCACTGTGGTTGCGGGGATTGCTACTTCCGGTGAAGTTGCTGCCGCAGTCCAAGATGCCACGGGGCGAAAGGCTGCGCCGAGCCTTGGAAGAGCTGGGCCCCATTTTCGTTAAATTCGGCCAACTTCTCTCCACTCGTCCCGACCTGCTGCCGCCAGATATTGTCGAGCAATTAGATTATTTACAGGACAAGGTGCCGCCCTTCCCCAGTGACCAGTGCACGGCTCTGATCGAAGAGGCCCTTGGTGCCAAGGTGGATGAGGTCTTCGCCAAATTTGATCAGCAGCCACTGGCAGCGGCTTCAGTTGCACAGGTGCATGCGGCTGAATTAAAGAGCGGCGAATCAGTGGTTGTCAAAGTACTGCGCCCGGGCATTGATGAGGTAATCCAGGAAGACTTGAAACTTCTGGGGGTGATCGCCCGTGGAATTGAACGCTTTGTGCCCGAAGGGCGCCGCATGCGCCCGGTGGAGGTGGTTGAGGACTATCGGCACACGATCGAAGGTGAACTGGACCTAACTCGTGAAGCGGCCAACGGCACCCAGCTCCGCCGCAACTTTACCAACTCCCCGCTGTTGTATATCCCCGAAGTGCACTGGGATTACACTCGCGAAAATGTCCTGGTGTTGGAGCGTATCGACGGTATCCCCGTCACCGACCTGGCCCAGCTTCGCGCCCAGGACACCAATATGCAGCTGCTGGCTGAGCGCGGTGTTGAGATCTTCTTTAAGCAGGTCTTCGAGTACAACTTCTTCCATGCGGATATGCACCCGGGCAACATTTTCGTTTCCAGGGAGCACCCACAGCGCCCGCAATATATTGCGATTGATACCGCAATCGTCGGCAGCCTGACACGGGAAGACCAGTACTATTTGGCGCGCAATCTCCTGGCGATGTTCCGCCGCGATTACCGTATGGTGGCGGAGCTGCACGTGCAAAGTGGTTGGGTTCGCTCCGATACGCCGATCAATGCCTTTGAGTCTGCTATTCGCTCGGTCTGTGAGCCCATTTTTGAAAAACCCCTGGGAGAGATTTCCTTCGCTCGGGTGTTGATCAGTCTGTTCCAGACTGCGCGTCGATTCGATATGGCGGTACAGCCACAGCTGGTACTGTTACAAAAGACCCTGTTGAATATCGAAGGTTTGGGTCGACAGCTTTATCCGCAGCTGGATCTGTGGAAGACTGCTCATCCATTTTTAGAGCGCTGGATGCGCGATCGAATCCACCCCAAAACAATTGTGGGTGAGATAAAGCGCTATGGTCCAGAGTGGCTTGAGAAATTCCCGCAGATGCCACAGCTGGTGTACTCAGCTCTGGAGCAGTCGCGGGAACTGGCGCCCAAGTTAGAGGTAATTGGCGAGCAGTTGGCGGGCTCGCAACGCCGAGGCTTGCGCCAATATATTCGGCGGGTCGCCGGAGTTGTGTTGGGTGTTGGCGCCATCGCTGTCAGTAAGCCGGAATGGCTGGCTCAGTTGCCGCCGACCGGTTGGGTACTGGGCGTTGCTGCACTAGTGCTACTGCTGTGGCCCTAGGGCGCTTCGGCCTACACTGGAACTTCTAAGGATTGTTAGACATTGACTCAAATTCAAGCAAAGGCCGGTTTTCTCGATAAAGTCAGCTGGAACAGTGATGGCCTGGTTCCTGCGATTGCCCAGGATTTCAAAACCGGGCGGGTGTTGATGATGGCCTGGATGAACCGGGAATCGCTGGCGCTCACTGCCAGTGAGGGTTACGCAGTCTACTGGTCCCGATCCCGCAAGGGCCTGTGGCGCAAGGGCGAAACCTCTGGTTTCCTGCAGAAGGTGCGTGAATTGCGTCTGGATTGTGATGGTGACACCGTATTAATGTTGGTCGAGCAGGAAGGTGGAATCGCCTGTCATACCGGACGCAGTAGTTGTTTCTATCACCTCCTTCAAGATGAAGAGTGGCAGGTGAATCAGCCGGTGATTCAGGACCCGAAGTCCATTTATAAGTGAAACAATTATGAAAGATGTGCTGCAACAGCTCGATGCGGTGTTGGAAAGCCGTAAAAATAGCAGTGATGCTTCTGAATCCTATGTGGCCAGTCTACATAGCAAAGGCCTGAACAAGATTTTGGAAAAAGTCGGTGAAGAAGCCACTGAAGCTATTCTTGCAGCAAAAGACGCACAGAGTAGTGGCGATAATCGAGACCTGGTTGCCGAGACAGCGGACCTATGGTTTCACTCGCTGGTCATGCTATCTCACTTGGGCGCTGATTCTCAGGACGTGGTTCGAGAGCTTGGGCGCCGATTTGGTCTTTCTGGTCTGGAAGAGAAAGCTGCGCGAACTAAGTAAAATTTGAATCACTTGTGGCACCACCCCTGATGGCGGGAGTGCCCGGTAAGAAACTCAAGCCATCCTATTGAATGTAATGGAGACAATTATGGGATTCGGTGGAATTAGTATCTGGCAGTTATTGATTGTCCTGGTCATAGTCTTGCTACTGTTCGGAACCAAGCGTTTGAAAAACCTCGGAGGCGATCTGGGTGGCGCAATTAAGGGTTTCCGCAAAGCGGTTAAGGATGAAGACAAATCCAAGGATGCTGATGAAGACAAAGATGTCGAGCGTCTCAAGCACGACGAGGAAGAGAAGCCAGGCCAAGACACTACTGTCAAAAATAAAGATAAACAGTCTCAGGACAAATAATCGGCAACGACTAAGGCGAGTGTCACTCTGTGTTTGATATCGGCTTTTTAGAACTATTGGTAGTTGCTGCCGTGGCCCTGTTGGTGGTTGGCCCTGAGCGACTGCCCGATGCGGTGCGTACCACTTCCCGCTGGTGGTCCGGTTTGAAGCGGACCTTGCACAGTGCTCGTGAAGAATTGGAGCGAGAGGTTGGAGCCGATGATATACGGCGTGAACTACACAACGAGCGCATTATGCGTGAGATTGAGGAGAGTCGTCGTGAGATGGAGCAAACCTTTAGCGAAGCCAATAAGGAAGTTCACGACGCACTTAATCAGCCTGAAAAACCACAAGTTGCAGGGACACCAGTAGAAAAACAGGCAGCTGGAGTCAACCATCCTGAGGCACCAAAGCCTGAAAAGGCGATAGAGGAACCTGCTCATCCTCGTGCGGAGCAGGAGGATTATTTGCCAGAACAGGATGAAACTGCCGAGGAGTTACAGGACCCCGAATACCCGGAGCATTGGCATGACTTTGGGGACCCGGATTTAAATCCGGACCATCCTGAAAACATCGATGAAGATGAAGAAGAAAAACAGGGCGAAAAGAAAACATCGCAACAGGAAAAAGACAGCCAGTCATGAGCGATCAGTCCCAAGATAAACATCAGCCTTTTATCGACCACCTGATCGAACTGCGTGATCGCCTACTGCGAATCCTCTTAGTCGTATTGGTCTTATTTGTCTGCTTGATGCCGTTTGCGTCTGAAATTTATAATTTTATTGCCTACCCACTACAGGAGCGTTTGGCGGGTGATGTTGGAATGATCGCTACAGAGGTGACTTCCACGTTCCTTACTCCGTTCAAAACGACCTTTATAGTTTCTTTTTTTATTGCAATCCCTTTTGTGCTTTACCAAGTTTGGTCATTTATTGCCCCGGGACTGTATAAAAATGAAAAACGTATTGCTATTCCATTATTAATTAGTAGCGTCGCACTTTTTTATATCGGCATTGCATTTGCGTATTTTGTGGTCTTTCCCCTTCTTTTTGATTTCTTTGTTGGAACTGCTCCAGAAGATATTAAGGTAATGCCAGATATGCGCAGTTATCTGGATCTGGTGCTGAAGCTTTTCTTTGCTTTTGGTTTTGCTTTTGAAATTCCTATCGCGACAGTCCTACTGATCTGGAGTGGCGTAGTGGATGCCAAGACCCTGGCAAGTAAGCGCCCTTATGTGATTGTGGGATGCTTTTTAATTGGGATGCTACTGACACCGCCGGATATAATTTCCCAATCCTTATTGGCCTTCCCCATGTGGCTATTGTTTGAGATTGGCATTTTATTTGGGCGTTGGATGAAGTCTTCACCCAAAGATAAGCCTGCTACCTGAGATATAAAAAAGTCACCACTGGGTTTTCAGCGGTTAGCTTCACAGGCAGCGCTTGAGGTATTGCAGTTGCGCTCTCGATAGGGTTACTCACCTGAGAGCGCTAGCTATACGGGTACAACGCCGCACTCTCTTCTCAGTAGCATCAACTCCATCTCTTCCATGACAAGAAGCTTGATGACACGGTTATCTCCCAGCTGCAGGGAGGTTGACCACCCTACCGGCTGTAGAAAGCCCGCTATTAGATACCAGATCGAGAGATAAACGCTAAACTAGCTTGTGCTTGGTTGCTTATAACAACGATGGAAGCCTAGCTATTTATTTGAACCGGTTGCTTGTGCTGCGATGCGTTCCTGCTCGGCAACAGCTTTTTCAACATTGTTGCGAACCAAGCGAACGAAAAACGCTGCCATCAGGAATATAAAGGCAATAACGGCCAAGCTGAGAAGGCCAGAAAAGCTGGTAAACAGGTCAATTAAAGCATCCATTTTTCTCTCCAGATAGGCTAATGCTTCACCTATGCAGTCTAGGGAGCTGTAATGGAAATCTCTTGACCTAAATCAAGCTGGATTGACTTATTGTAAGAACGACGGATTGGTCAACGCAGGGTCAGGGCTGCTAGCAGGCAGAGTAAGGACGCGCCACATAAAGAATAAAGATCACTATTTTCTCGCCTGTCAGGCAGAAGCAGCAAAAGCGCCAAAGGTGGCATAAATAGTGCTATCAGCCCAGACAAGGGGTCGCGACTAAAACCAATAAATAGCAGTCGCAACCAGGTAACAGCACCTAAAACCAGCGCAAATACTGTTAAGACGGCTGCCACTGGTGACATGGAATAACCTTTTGCACATGGAATCGTTTGACTGGTGGGTTTCTCTAAGAAAAATACTAATAGGAAAAAGAGTGTATATCAGTATTTCTGATCTTAGGTTTTTAGCGCGCCCCAGAGTTTGGCTGCTCGTATTAGTATTGTTAGGGCTCTACGGGTGCGAGACTGCGGGCTATTACTTCCAGGCTGCAAGCGGTCAATTGCGGATACTCTCTGCCCGGCAGCCGATTGAAGAGTTGGTTCAAGACGGCAATGCCAGTGATCAACTCCAGAAGCAATTACAGCTCGTTCAGGAAATCCGTGCCTATGCAGCACAGGAGTTAAAACTACCAGTGGGGCAAGCCTATAGCTCCTATGTTCAGCTCGATGATGAGTACCCGATATGGAATGTCTTGGCCGCACCAGAGTTTTCCCTGAGCCCCAAACGATGGTGTTACCCCATAGCTGGTTGCGCTAGCTATAGGGGCTACTTCCGCAAATCAGCGGCTATGGCCAAAGCAAATAGCCTGCGGAACCAGGGTTACGATGTCTACCTGGGAGCCGTTCCGGCCTACAGCACCCTGGGTTGGTTTAATGACCCTGTGTTATCAAGCTTTGTGAATTGGACACCGGAGAGACTGGCCGGACTCTTATTTCATGAGTTGGCCCACAGAAGAGTTTATGTGCCGGGTGATACCCGCTTTAATGAGAGCTTTGCTACAGCAGTGTCCGAAATTGCTTTACCTGATTGGCTTCGTAGCCAAGGTCTCTCGAGTTCTGCTGAGGAGACTAAGGCTCAGGCACTGGCGGTACGGCAGTTAATGACAGCGACGCGTAAAGAGCTTCAACCAGTTTACCAATCCAACTTGCCGGATGAGGAAAAGCGCCAAGAAAAGGAGGAAATTCTGAGTCGATTGAGGCGTTGCTATTGGCGTATGGCAGCAGAGTGGTCTTACCCCGCGCGCTACCAGGCTTATATAGAGAAAACCAATAATGCTACTTTGGCTTTGGCTGCAGAATATGAATCTTTGGTTCCAGCTTTTCGTCAGCTTTATATTGATAGTAATGGTTGGGAGGATTTTTATCATGCAGCTGAAAGATTGGGTGAACTCGATAAGGAAGATAGAGAGCAGAGCTTGTTGAGGCTGGCGACTCAGTACAGAAGGGAAAATAATACATCTAATAAGTTAATTATTTTTGATGCACAAGCTTGTATGCATGGTAATTCTTAATGGTTACCTCTAGCTAGAAGGAGAGCCATAATTATTACCGGAGAAGCTCAATTGTTACTGTTTTATTTATTATAAAATAGCAGATACTTTTTTGTTTTAATTATTGCACTTGATTCTGTTTTTTTTGCTTATTTAGAACTGTATTATTTAAACAGTTTCTTCGCCACATCCAGCATCCGATTGGCAAATCCCCATTCATTATCAAACCAAATCAAAATCTTGGCTAAGCGATTCCCTGCTACACGAGTTTGGCCTGCATCAATAATTCCCGAACGAGGGTCGTGATTAAAATCACAGGATGCGAGGGGTTCTTGGGTAAAGCCAAGTACACCATTAAACTCAGACTCAGAAGCTGATTTTAATAGGGCATTAATATTTTCCCGGCTCACTTCTTTTTGTAGTGAGACTGATAAATCGATAGCAGAAACATTGACAGTGGGAACTCGTAGGGCTTGCGCCTCAAATTTACCTGCCAGGTTGGGTAGTATTCTCTCAATACCTCTTGCCAAAGCAGTATCAACCGGGATAACAGAGGTTATCGCTGAACGTGTTTTTCTCAAATCAGTATGATGATAGGCATCACTTACCGGTTGATCATTCATCGCAGAGTGAATAGTGGTAATGACTCCAGCCTCAATACCGAAGGCTTTATCCAGGGCGGCGATAACTGGAACACTGCAATTAGTTGTGCAGGAGGCTGCCGAAATTACCCGTTCCTTACCCGTCAAAATATGGTCGTTCACCCCGTAAACAATCGTGGCATCGACATCCCGGCTGGCAGGTTGGGAAAATAGTACTTTCTTGGCTCCTGCGGCAAGGTGCAACTCTGCGCCTTGTCGCTGCTTAAAGCTGCCGGTGCATTCCAGTACGATATCTACTTGATCCCGTCGCCAATCCAGATCTTCTAACCGCTCGCAATGAGTTACGGCAATAGAATCTCCGTTAACCACAAGGATATCTTTATGCACAGAAACTTCGCCTGAGAAGCGGCCGTGGACGGAGTCGTATTTTGTTAGGTGTGCAATGGTGTCGCAGTCAGCCAGTTCATTGATGGCGACTATTTGTAAGCTATCGCGGGCGCCAGACTCATAGAGTGCGCGTAAAACGGAGCGGCCGATACGGCCGTAGCCATTGATGGCAATTCTAGTGGTCATAGCACAACTTTAGGCAGGAGAAAAAATGTCAGCTAAGCGTCCCCGCGCGGCGCTGAGCCAGTGCCGCACGGGGTTGATACCTAAATGATATTCAGTGGAGAGAACAGTATTACTTCAGCAGTTTTTCTACCGCTTCAGCCACATTGTCCACAGTGAAACCAAAGTAGCGCATCAAGTCGCCGGCAGGGGCAGATTCGCCAAAGGTTTCCATACCGATAATAGCGCCATCGAAACCGACAAACTTATACCAGTAGTCTTTGTGACTCGCTTCTACCGCTACTCGTGCACGTACAGAAGAAGGCAGTACGGACTCACGATAAGCCTCTTCCTGCTCCATAAACAACTCGGCACAGGGCATGGAAACAACGCGAACTTTCTTGCCAACCAGTTTTTCCTGGGCCGCCATCGCCAGCTCTACCTCGGAGCCAGTGGCAATAATAATGGCCTCAGGAGTACCCTCGCAGTCGGACAGTACATATCCACCGCGCTCAATCTGAGCCAGCTGTGCGCTGTCGCGATCTTGAGGAGCCAGGCCCTGACGGCTAAAGACCATGGTGCTGGGGCCTTCTTTGCGCGCGATAGCCATCTTCCAGCTCACTGCGGATTCAGTGGCATCACAGGGGCGCCAAGTGTGCAGGTTCGGAGTGGCGCGCAAGGCGCTGAGCTGTTCTACTGGCTGGTGAGTCGGGCCGTCTTCGCCCAGGCCAATAGAGTCGTGGGTGTAGACAAAGACCACACGCTGCTTCATCAGTGCGGCCATGCGCACAGCGTTGCGGGCGTATTCCATAAACATCAGGAAGGTAGCGCCGTAGGGCACGAAACCACCGTGCAGAGCGATACCATTCATAATGGCGCTCATGCCGAATTCGCGCACACCGTAATAGATGTAGTTGCCGGAGGCATCCTTGGCGCTGACACCTTTGGAGCCTGACCAGATAGTGAGGTTGGAGCCAGCCAGGTCGGCGGAGCCGCCGAGGAATTCGGGCAGCAGCGGGCCGTAGGCGTTCAGAGCGTTTTGGCTGGCTTTACGAGAGGCGATCTTCTCTGCATTTTCCTGGCAGGCTTTGATGTACTCATCTGCTTTGCTGAGGAAATCTGCGGGCAATTCACCGCTCATGCGGCGCTCAAATTCGGCTGCCAGCTCCGGGAATTCTTCGCGGTAATCGGCCAGGATATCTTTCCACTCGTCTTCCTGGGCTTCACCTTTGGCTTTGGCATCCCAGCCAGCGTAAATATCTTCGGGGATTTCAAATGGGCCGTGGGCCCAACCGAGGGTTTCGCGAACCAGGGCGATCTCTTCGTCACCCAGCGGTGCACCGTGACACTCTTCGCGCCCCTGTTTGTTCGGGGAGCCGAAGCCGATCACGGTTTTGCAGCAAATAATGGTGGGCTTATCGGTAACAGAGCGAGCTTCTTCAATAGCGGCTTTGATAGCGGCGGAATCGTGGCCATCCACATTGGGGATTACGTGCCAGCCGTAGGATTCAAAGCGCTTGGGCGTGTCGTCGGTGAACCAGCCTTCCACTTCACCATCGATGGAGATGCCGTTGTCGTCATAGAAGGCGACCAGCTTGCCCAGGCCCAGAGTCCCGGCCAGAGAGCAGGCTTCGTGGGAGATGCCTTCCATCAGGCAGCCATCGCCGAGGAATACATAGGTGTGATGGTCTACCAGCTCGTAGCCGGGGCGATTGAACTGGGCACCCATTATCTTTTCTGCCATTGCCATACCAACAGCGTTGGTGATGCCTTGGCCCAGTGGGCCGGTGGTGGTTTCTACACCAGGGGCATAACCGTATTCGGGGTGGCCCGGGGTTTTGGAATGCAGTTGGCGGAAGTTCTGCAGCTCTTCAATCGGCAGGTCATAGCCGGACAGGTGCAGCAGGGAATAAAGCAGCATGGAGCCGTGACCATTGGACAGTACAAAGCGGTCGCGATCGGCCCAGCTGGGGTTGGCCGGGTTGTGCTTTAAGTAGTCATTCCACAGCACCTCGGCGATATCCGCCATACCCATGGGCGCACCGGGGTGGCCGCTTTTGGCTTTTTGGACCGCGTCCATGGACAGGGCGCGAATGGCGTTGGCCTTTTCAGCGCGAGAGGGAGTAGAAGACATAAGAAGAGCTCTCTGGTTTCTTAGCTAGGGTGCGGCGCTGCTCTGCCGGCAGATTCCCGCAACAACAAAATGGTGGCGTATTTTCCCGTAAAGGGCGGCCCCGCGCAAAGCTTTGGTTGGGGATTTGTTGTTGAGTGCAGCAACAAACCTCTAATTCTATGCATTAGGCGGCGCCATTAACATCTATATCAAAAATATTTAATAAAGCTATATCAAAACATTTTGATATAGGTGTGCTCCCCTGCTAGACTTCGCCCCATGTCTGAAAATGAGCCAGCACCCGAACTGAGTCCAGCCGAGGCAATTCCTCAGCTGGCCTTGACCCTGAAAGCCGCCGGAGATCCCCTGCGGCTCGAAATATTGCGCCTGCTTAGCCAGGATTCTTACAGTGTCTTAGAGCTGTGCCGAATCTTTGATTTGCGCCAACCGGCCCTGAGTCATCACTTGAAAGTGCTCGCCCAGGCAGGTCTGGTAAACAAGCACCGCGAAGGTAATAACCTTTTCTACCGGCGCACTGCAGCTACTCCACTGCTGGCACAGCTATTTACAAACCTGGATCATTTGCCTCTGGCCGATGTGCGGGTGCAGGCGGTATCCCGGATTTCTGAGGAGAGAGCGGAAGCATCGCGACGTTTCTTTGCCGATTACGGCAACCGCTTTCGCGAGCAGCAGGAATTGATTGCCAGCTATGACGTATACGGACCACAGGTGGCTCAGCTGCTCAAACCTGGTCGTCATGCCTTGGAAGTTGGGCCTGGAGAAGGTGAATTTCTACAGGAGTTGGCTCAGCGTTTCGCGACAGTGACAGCACTGGATCTGTCTTCTGCAATGTTGGAGCGGGCCCAATCTTTTGCCGATGAACAGGGTATTAAAAATATCGAGTTTGTCTGTAGCGATACTCGCGCTGCTGCGGCACGGCCGGCCAGTGCCGACACCATCGTGGTGAACATGGTGCTCCACCACACTCCTGACCCGGCACAAATTTTTCATGATTTGCACGGCGCCCTAAAAAAGGGCGGGCAGCTTTTAATTGCAGAATTGCAGGAACACAGTCAGGACTGGGCCAGAGAGGCCTGCGGAGATTTATGGCTGGGTTTTGCTCCAGAGCAGTTGAGTGACTGGGCCGCGACTGCCGGCTTGCAAGATGGGCGCAGTATTTACAGCGCCCTGCGCAATGGCTTTCAGATCCAGATAAGAGAGTTTATTAAGCCCTGACGGGGGTTTGTCAGGCACAGCCTGAAGTTAAAAGATATTCAACCGCTGCGGCGGGACAATGGAGACCTCAAAATGAGTGAATACAGACTGTTTACCTCAGAATCCGTATCTGAGGGGCACCCGGATAAAATTGCCGACCAGATTTCCGATGCTGTATTGGATGCTCTACTGGCCCGTGACAAGCAGGCGCGGGTAGCCTGTGAAACCCTGGTGAAAACCGGTATTGCAGTTATTGCCGGCGAGATTTCCACCTCTGCCTGGGTAGACCTGGAAGAGCTGGTGCGTAAAGTTATCACCGATATCGGCTACACCTCCTCTGACGTGGGTTATGACGGTGAGACCTGTGGCGTTATCAATGTGATCGGTAAACAATCTGTGGATATTGCACAGGGTGTAGACCGCGCTAAGCCGGAAGATCAGGGTGCTGGGGACCAGGGGTTAATGTTTGGTTATGCGACCAACGAAACCCCCACCTTTATGCCTGCGCCAATCTACTATTCCCATCGTCTGGTTGAGCGCCAGGCTGAAGTGCGTAAATCCGGTCTGCTTCCCTGGTTGCGCCCCGATGCAAAAAGCCAGCTGACCTTCCGTTACGACGAACAGGGTCGCCCCTGCGCGATCGATGCGGTTGTTCTTTCAACCCAGCACAACCCGGATGTCAGCCAAAAAGATCTGCGCGATGCAGTGATGGAGCTGATTGTTCACAACACCTTGCCGCTGGAGTGGCTGCATAAAGACACCAAGTTCCATATCAACCCGACGGGCAACTTTGTTATTGGCGGGCCAGTTGGGGACTGCGGTCTCACCGGGCGCAAGATTATCGTCGATACTTACGGTGGCTCCGCTCGCCATGGCGGCGGTGCGTTTTCCGGTAAGGATCCCTCCAAGGTTGATCGCTCTGCCGCTTATGCGGGTCGTTATGTGGCCAAGAACATTGTCGCGGCAGGCTTGGCCAAGCGTTGTGAGATTCAGGTTTCCTACGCCATCGGTGTCGCCGAGCCGACTTCCGTAGCAATTAATACTTTTGGAACCGGTTTGGTACCAGAGGATAAGCTGGTAGAGCTGGTGCGCGAAAACTTTGACCTGCGTCCTTACGCCATCTCCAAATCCCTCGACCTGCTGCACCCGATGTACCAGTTGACTGCAGCTTACGGTCACTTTGGTCGCGATCCGTTTACCCACACTTACAACTGGATCGACAGCAATGGCCAGGAACGCAGTGAGAGCTTTACTGCTTTCCCATGGGAAAAAACCGATAAAGCGGATGCGCTTCGCTCCCAAGCCGGTCTCTAAGTTTCAGAAATAAATATTCATGCCTGCGCCAAAAGCGCGGGCACACAAAATATGCTGGGTACCACTCGGCAAGCAGATAATTTTTGGACTCAAAAACGATGAATCAAATGAGCACTGAATTTAAAGATTACAAAATCGCGGATATTTCCCTGGCCGAGTGGGGGCGCCGTGAAATTGAAATTGCAGAAGGTGAAATGCCGGCACTGATGACTCTGCGTGAGAAATACCGCGCAGAGCAGCCGCTGGCGGGTGCCCGTATCATGGGTTGTATCCACATGACGATCCAGACTGCGGTGCTGATCGAAACTCTGGTCGCGCTGGGCGCTGAAGTTCGCTGGTCCTCCTGTAATATTTTCTCCACCCAGGATCACGCCGCTGCTGCCATTGCTGCGCGCGGAATCCCCGTATTTGCCTGGAAAGGTGAAACTGAAGAAGAATACGAGTGGTGCCTTGAGCGCACTATTGGTGCCGATGTTGCCGGCTGGCAACCCAATATTATTTTGGATGACGGTGGCGACCTCACCGAGTTGCTGCACCGCGAATACCCCCAACTTCTCGATGCTTGCCACGGTGTGAGTGAAGAGACCACTACCGGCGTACATCGCCTGCAGGATATGCTGCGCGAAGGCACCCTGAAGATTCCTGCGATCAACGTCAATGACGCTGTGACCAAGAGCAAGAACGACAACAAATACGGCTGTCGCCACAGCCTCAACGATGCCATCAAGCGCGCCACTGACCACTTGCTCTCTGGTAAGCGAGCGCTGGTTATTGGTTACGGCGACGTAGGTAAAGGTTCCGCAGCATCCCTGCGCCAGGAAGGCATGATCGTACGAGTTTCTGAAGTGGACCCGATCTGTGCGATGCAGGCTTGTATGGACGGCTTCGAGCTGGTTTCCCCCTACATCGACGGCGTTAATACTGGTACCGCTGAGGGTATTAACAAACAGCTGCTGGCCAATACAGACCTGATCGTTACTACAACTGGCAACGTAAACGTTTGCGATGCCCACATGCTTTCCGCCCTGAAGAGTGGTGCGGTGGTTTGTAATATTGGTCACTTCGATAATGAAATCGACACCGCCTTTATGCGTGAAAACTGGGAGTGGCAGGAAGTTAAGCCGCAGGTACATAAGGTGGTTCGCAATAGCGAAACCAATGATCACTTGCTGCTGCTGTCTGAAGGCCGCCTGGTAAACCTCGGCAACGCTACTGGCCATCCGAGTCGCATCATGGATGGCTCTTTTGCCAACCAGGTTCTCGCCCAGATCCATTTGTTCAAAGAAAAGTTTGCTGACTTACCGGCAGATCAAAAAACTTCAGCGCTGTATGTAAAAGTGCTGCCTAAGCACCTGGATGAAGAAGTTGCACGCTATATGGTTGAGGGTTTTAGTGGTGTTATTACCCGTATGACCGAGCAACAAGCTAACTATATCGGTGTTTCAGTTGAAGGTCCGTTCAAACCTGAAAGTTATAAGTACTAATAGCCCCTAACTAAAAGGTGCCGGCATCGCCGGCGCCTGAATTGTGCGGGGTTGGAGAAATATAATGAAAGACTCCATTCGCATAAGTTTCGAATTTTTCCCTCCCAAAACGCCGGAGGGTCGCGAAAAGCTATACAAAACTCGCGAAGCGCTCCAGGCATTTAATCCTGAATTCTTTTCTGTTACCTATGGTGCCGGTGGTACCACGAGAGAGACAACGTCGAGTATTGTGACCAATATGCGGCGAGATGGTATTTCAATTGCCCCTCATTTATCGTTTGGTGGTGATAATGAAGAGACAATACTGGGTTTGTTAAATGAATATAAAGAGGCGGGGATTAATCGAATAGTTGCACTGCGTGGTGATATGCCGTCGGGCATGGGTGCAGTGGCGCAACTGGTTTATGCGAATGAATTAGTCGCCTTTATTCGTCGACATACCGGTGATCAATTTCATCTTGAAGTAGCTGCTTATCCAGAGATCCACCCGGAGTCGAACAGCTATGATGATGATATTCGCTATTTAAAAGGTAAATTTGAGGCAGGTGCTAATAGCGCACTGACTCAATATTTCTATAACCCGGATTCCTATTTTTACTTTATTGATCAGTGTGAAAAGGCGGGTATCGATGCGCCCATTTATCCAGGTATTATGCCGATAGCTAATTTTGCCAACCTTGTGCGTTTCTCTCGCAATTGTGGTGCGGAAATTCCGAGGTGGTTGGTTAAACGCATGGAAAGCTTCCGTAATCCTGAAGACATTCGAAAGCTTGGATTAGAGGTTGTTACCGACCTCTGCGAGACCTTATTAGAGGGGGGTGCACCGGGTTTACATTTTTACACAATGAATCAGGATGCAATCGTTACTAAGATTTTGAAAAGCCTCAAGCTTTAATCGAAAACTCGAAAGCTATTGCTTTCAAGTTTTCTGTTTATGAAAGATTGACTGAAATTTGCATATTGTTTGTTCAGAGTTTACTGGCTGGAAATTTAGTATCTTTTCTGGGCCATCTGAAATATTTTTAAATTCCGGTAGGTTGGTATAAATGCGGAATTATAACCCCCCCCTGAAACCATTCCTCTCAATACTATATGAGGATGAAGCACTACTGGTTTTAGAAAAACCCAGCGGGCTTCTCAGTGTTCCGGGAAGAAGTGCTGATCATAAAGACAGCTTAGCTAGTCGAGCGCAATCAATATATCCAGATGCATTAACTGTCCATCGATTGGATATGGATACTTCAGGACTAATCGTAATGGCGCGCAGTGTTGAGGTACATAAGGCGCTGAGTACTCTATTTCAAAATCGTGAAGTTGAGAAAACCTACTATGCGCGAGTATGGGGTGTGCCTGAAAATGTAAGTGGTGAAGTGAATTTACCCCTTATTTGTGACTGGCCAAATAGGCCGAGACAAAAAGTAGATTTTGCCGAGGGCAAGCCATCTCTAACCCGCTGGGAGAAAGTCTCCAGCTCTGAAAACAGTAGCTTGATTCGACTTATGCCAGTTACTGGACGCTCTCACCAACTTCGCGTGCATATGCAGGTAATAGGATATCCAATATTTGGGGACCCCTTTTATGCCCACCCTGATGCGTTGAAGGGGGCTTCGAGGTTACTGTTACATGCCAGCGAGCTGAAATTTTCTCATCCTGTAAGTGGAGAAGCATTGCATTTTACTAGTGAGTTGCCCGGAGAGTTTTTAATTGAATAATATGCCAAGAGGGGTTGTCAGAGAGAGATAAAAAGGGCGACCATTTGGCCGCCCTTTTCATCGGTTATTTTTTATTCTTCATCGCCGCCATCAAAATATCACCCATGCTGCCACGGCCATTGCCTTGGCCCCCTTTCTGGGAGCGATTGCCCTGCTGCTTGTTGTAGCGTTGGGCTTGGCGATTTTCGCGCTGGTCCCCCTTTTTAATACCGCCACTACCCTGCTCTCCAGGCTCGTCAGATAAGCGCATGGAAAGGCCGATACGCTTGCGGGCAACGTCCACTTCCATCACTTTAACTTTGACAATATCACCGGCTTTTACGACTTCGTGAGGGTCTTTAACGAACTTCTCTGAGAGTGCAGAGATATGTACCAATCCATCCTGGTGAACACCGATATCCACAAAGGCACCGAAGTTGGTGACGTTGGTGACTGTCCCCTCGAGTACCATTGCTGGGCGCAGATCTTTTATTTCCTCTACGCCCTCTTCAAATTTGGCCGTGCGGAATTCCGGGCGTGGGTCGCGACCGGGTTTTTCCAGTTCGGCGATAATATCGGTAACGGTAGGTACACCAAATTTCTCGTCGGTATAGTCTGCCGGGTTCAGTCGGCGCAAGAAGCCGGAGTCGCCGATGAGGCTGTTAATTTCACGGCTATTTTTCTCGGCAATGCGTTTAACCACGATATAGGACTCGGGGTGCACACCGGATTTATCCAGCGGATTTTCTCCGTTATTAATACGCAGGAAGCCGGCGGCCTGTTCAAATGCCTTGGGCCCTAAACGCGGAACTTCCATCAGTTGTTTACGATTTTTGAAAGCGCCGTTCTGGTCGCGGTAGCTGACAATATTGTTGGCAATAGATGCAGTCAGGCCGGAAACCCGAGCCAGCAGCGGTGCAGAGGCGGAGTTTAGCTCAGCGCCGACACCGTTTACACAGTCCTCAACTACGGCGTCCAGTGAGCGGGCCAGTTGAGTCTGGGAAACGTCGTGCTGATACTGGCCAACACCAATGGATTTGGGTTCGATTTTCACCAATTCTGCCAGCGGGTCCTGCAGGCGGCGGGCGATGGAGATGGCTCCACGGATAGTAACGTCAAGATCCGGGAATTCCCGCGCAGCAAATTCAGAGGCGGAGTAAACGGAAGCACCGGCTTCGTTAACCACAACTTTTTGAGCTGTCAGCTTGTATTGTTTAATGGTTTCCCCGACGAATTTGTCGGTTTCGCGGCTGGCGGTGCCGTTGCCAATGGCGATCAGGCCCACATTGTATTTATTACACAGGGCGGCAATAACCGCTGCAGACTCCTGGTGACGATTCTGTGGCGGGTTGGGGAAGATGGCGGTGTGATCAAGTATCTTGCCGGTGGCATCGACTACGGCGACTTTGACCCCGGTGCGCAGACCCGGGTCCAGGCCGATGGTGGCTTTTTGTCCAGCCGGAGCTGCCAGTAGCAGGTCTTTCAGGTTTCGGGAAAATACCTTGATGGCTTCCTCTTCTGCCTTCTCGCGCAGTTCACCCATCAGGTCAGTTTCCAGTGCGGTCAGCAGCTTGATTCGCCAGGTCCAGCGCACTACTTCGCCGAGCCATTTGTCTGCAGGTCGTCCCTCGTCGGTGATATCCACATGGCGGGCGATCATGGCTTCGCAGGGGTGGCTGGCGGTTGGGGAAGCCCCCTCTTCTTCGGCGAGGCCCACGCTGATGGCGAGTACGCCCTCGTTGCGGCCGCGGAAAATCGCCAGGGCGCGGTGGGAGGGCACCCTGGACCAGTCTTCGGCGTATTCAAAATAGTCGCGGAACTTGGCCCCTTCCTCTTCTTTGCCTTCGAGCAGTTTGGATTTCACCTGTCCGTCGCGCTTGAGGAATTCACGCAGCTTGCCCAGTAGCTCGGCGTCTTCGGCAAAACGTTCCATCAGGATAAATTTGGCTCCATCCAGAGCGGCTTTGATGTCTTTGACGTGAAGGGAGGCGTCTTCGTTGTCGGTATTGAGGTATTGCTCTGCTTCGGCTGCGGGGTCAAGGGAGGGATTGTTGATCAGTGCATCGGCCAGCGGTTCCAGGCCAGCCTCGATGGCGATTTGCCCTTTGGTGCGGCGCTTGGGTTTGTAGGGGAGGTAGAGGTCTTCGAGGCGATTCTTGGTGTCGGCACTGTTGATTTGTTGTGACAACTCTGGGGTCAGTTTGCCCTGCTCATCGATGCTTTTCAGGATGGCAGCGCGGCGCTCTTCCAGTTCGCGCAGATAGCGCAGTCGGTCTTCCAAGGTGCGCAGCTGGGTGTCGTCCAGGGCCCCTGTCACTTCTTTCCGGTAGCGCGCAATAAATGGGACTGTGGCTCCTTCATCGAGCAGGGATACTGCGGCGGTAACCTGTTGTGGTCTGACATTGAGTTCTTCGGCGATGCGAACGTTGATATCCAGCATTTGATGTTTACATCCGTTTTCCGGGAAATTTCGTACCGTTAAGGGCGATGTTGGACCAGTAAGTAGCCTTTCAGTTTCCGTGGTATTTGGCGGGTAAACGAGAGGGCCCTTACAGGAGTAATTTTGGGTCGGCATTATGCGTTACCCGAGCGCAGCGAGGAAGGTTTGCGGCAGGACACAAACTTGTGCGGCAGTCTGCATCCAAATTGCCTCTTATGTGCGTCGAACTCCAGTAGAATGCGTACTAACTAAAATTTGACCAACTCAGGTCAGGGAACGGGGTAGAGGGTACCTGTGAAAGTCTCGAGTAAAAACAAGCTGTTATTCATTGTATTGTTAGTCGGGGTGGCTGTTATTGCTGCGGTGGTTGTATTGAAACCGAAGCCGGAGGAAAAACCGCCAGAGGTGGTGGTACCGCCAATGGCCGATGTTCTCTATATAGAACCCCGTCGCCAGACACTATTGGTGCCCAGCCAGGGAACCGTTCATGCTCGCCATGAAATCGATGTGATCGCGCGAGTCGGCGGTGTGATCGAAAGTGTGGATGAGGCATTTGTTCCCGGTGGCTTCTTCAATAAAGACGCCCGTTTATTACAGCTTGAGCAAGCAGACTATCGCTACCAGGTCACTCGCGCAGAATCGCAACTGGCAAATGCCAAGTCCGCCCTGGCTCAGGAGCAGGGCCATGCTAAGCAAGCTAAGCGCGAGTGGCGTGACCTGGGATCTGAAGCGGCCAATGCCCTGTTCCTGCGCAAACCCCATCTCGAAGCTGCCCAGGCCGCAGTGGAAGCCGCAAGGGCTGACCGCGACCAGGCAAAGCTGGATTTGGAGCGCACATCACTCAAAGCCCCCTTTGCAGGTCGTGTAGTTGAGACTTTTGTCGACCTGGGACAGTACATTACCCCTGGCACCCCTCTGGCAAAAATTCACAGCACCGGTATCGCTGAAGTCCGCCTCCCTCTGACCGACCAGCAACTGGCGTTGCTCGATCTTCCCCTGGGGAAAACTATTGAGAATGGCCCCGCTGTGCGTCTGAAAGCTGTTGTGGCTGGACGTGAGCACGAGTGGCGTGCGCAATTGGTGCGAACCGAAGCGAGTATCGATCCCAACAGCCGCTTTATTTTTGCTGTTGCCCAGGTGCAAAAGCCCTATGAAGGGGATGTTCCGCTGATGAATGGCCTGTTTGTTGAGGCGGATATTGCCGGCAGAACCTTTGATGATGTTGTGGAGTTGCCCCGTCAGGCACTGCATGAAGGGGATCACTTGTTGGTGCTGAATGACGAGAGTCAGCTGATCTACAAAACTGTTGAGCTGTTACAAACCATAGGTGACAGAATCTGGCTCCGTGGGGATATCGCTATGGGTGACCGAGTGATTGTTTCAAGCTTGGGCTACTCCCGTGAGGGTATGGTCCTTACCGCTAACCCCCTCAATGAGCGGCCAGCAGGCCTGGGGAGTCTTCCTGAGGATTCAGCAGATCCCTCTACAGTATCCGCTGCTGGTGATGCCGGTGGTGTTAGCAATGCTTCCCAGGGAGGCAAGTAATGAGCGGAATCATCCCGTGGTTTGCGCGCAATAGCAAAGCCGCAAACCTGCTGATGATTATGATAATCATCGGCGGAATCTCTGGTCTTATGAGTATCGACCGGGAGGTGTTTCCCACGCTGCAGCTGGGAATTGTAGAGGTTAACATCTCTTACCCCGGCGCCGGTCCGGCAGAGGTGGAGCAGCAGGTAACCGTTCGGGTTGAGGAGGCTATCTCCGAAGTAAAGGGTATTAAGGAGGTAAATTCTGCTTCCCGACGGGGTAGTGCCTCTATTGAAATCCAGGCGATGGATGGCTACGACGAGCTGCGATTGCTCAACGATATTAAGGTTCAGGTGGATAGTATCAACACCTTTCCCGACGGTATTGAGCGTCCCGTTATTCGCTTGATTGAAGCCAACGCCGAGTTAATGATGATCGCCATTGGTGGGCCAGTTTCTGAGCGTCAGCTCAAGGAAACCACCCTGGATTTGCGCGATAAGCTCAACCTGATTTCCGGTGTGCGCAGAGTTGATGTTTGGGGTGATCGACCAGACGAGTTATCCATTGAAGTTTCCGAGCTGGATTTACGCCGTTACAACCTGAGCTTTAACCAAGTTGCCGACGCAGTGCGCCGCTCCTCCCTGGATTTGCCTGCCGGCATGGTGCGCTCGGACCGCGGTGATATTCAGGTGCAAACTCGTGGCCAAGCCTATACCGCTGAAGACTTCGAGCGTATCCCCGTAGTTAGCCGTGCCGATGGCTCTGTATTGTTGCTGCGCGATGTAGCGACAGTGCGTGATGGCTTTGAGGAATACAACAACGTTATTCGCTTTAATGGCAATCCAGCCATGAACCTTCGCATTATTCAGGGCGAGCCCCTGGATGTGGTGAAAACCGCTGAGCGAATAAAAGCGTTCCTGGAGGAGACTCGCGAGCAATTGCCACCGGGCATGGAACTGGATGTCTGGTTCGACTTCTCCAAGGCATTTGAAGGCCGCATGAATCTGCTGACTACTAATGCCCTGAGCGGTTTTGCCATGGTGTTTGTCATGCTGATGCTGTTCCTGCGCCCGGCACTGGCCATGTGGGTAACCGTTGGCATTGTTGTCGCTTTCCTGGGTGCTTTCTGGCTGTTGCCGGTGACCGGCGTCAGCCTAAATATGCTGTCATTGTTCGCCTTCCTGTTAATACTCGGGATTGTGGTGGACGATGCCATCATTGTGGGGGAGGCAGTGCATGCTGCCCACGATAGAGGTGAATCTGGCTTAGCTGCAGCTGAGCAAGGGGTGAAGCAGGTAGCTTCCCCGGTAATTTTCGCCGTGACCTCCACCATGGTGTTCTTTATCCCCATGCTGTTTCTACCCGGCATTACCGCACAGATGATGCTGGCCTTGCCGGTGGTGGTACTGCTGTGTCTGGTCTTCTCCCTGGTGGAATCCCTGTTGATCCTGCCGGCTCACTTGGTGGGCATGAAGCCAGAGAAACCTGCCAAATCGACTTTGGGAATTAAATTACAAAACGTACGTAGAAGTTTTGCCGGTGCGATGAAGACGGCCGGAGATAAATACTACCTACCTTTGCTGCAAAAATCCCTTAGCAATAGCCGCACCACAGTGATGAGCTTTATGTTGGCACTGGGTTTGTCGATCGCTGTTTTCCAGAGTGGTTATGTGGGCTCTTCATTCTCACCCCAGGTCCCCTCTGATTTATTGCAATTGCGAATTTCTATGGCCTCAGGTGAACCCTTCAGTGAAGCTGAACGGGTAATGGAGCAGGTACTCACCGCCGCTGATAAGTTGGAAACCGATGAGGGAATGCTGGAGCAGAACAAGGGTGAGTCTTTCTTGCAGAACTCCCTGGTTTTCAATTGGCGTGGCAATATTTATGTAACCTTGCAGCTTACCGATGGAGAGATGCGCGATGTCACCTCCGAGTCTCTAGCGTTGCGCTGGCGCGAATTGATTGGCGAGCTGCCGGCTAGCGTCGAGGACATGAATATTGATGCGAGCATCAACAATAGCAGTAATGGTATGAGCCTGAACCTGAGCACTGCCTCAGGGGATATGGGTGAACTGCGTGCTGCTGCTGATTTGGTTAAGGAAAAACTGGATAGTTATGTCGGTGTTTATGATGTGCGGGATAACCTGACCAGTGCCCGTCGCGATATTGAGATCCAGCTGAAACCCTATGCCACTACGATGGGTATTAACTTGGCAGACGTGGCCAGGCAGGTTCGTCAGGGTTTCTACGGTGAGGAGGTTCAACGTATCCCACGTGGTCGTGAGGATGTTCGCGTAATGGTTCGCTACCCCATGGAGGAGCGCGCCAGCGAAGAGCAGATGGACCGAATCCGCATTCGCACCAACGATGGAGAGGTACCTTTCTCGGCGGTGGCCGAGGCAGTTTACGTGCCGGGCTATACCACGATTCGCCGCAACGATCGCGAGCGCACCGTGCGGGTATTTGCCGAAATAACGCCGAATACTTCCAGTGCGCAGGATATCCTTAAGGATATGCGCGAGACCCTGGTACCAGAGCTGGAGCGCCAGTTCCCCGGTTTCTCCCTGAGAACCGCTGGGGAAATGCAGGAAGAGGAAGAGTTTAACGGTGCTATCCTGGCCTTCTTCGTATTGTCCCTGTTCGGCATTTATGCGCTGCTGGCGATTGCTTTCCGCTCCTACTCTCAGCCGTTGCTGATCCTTACTGCTGTGCCGTTTGGGTTCTTCGGTGCTTTAGTTGGCCACCTGTTGATGGGACACAACATCAGCATTATGTCGATGCTCGGCTTCCTCGCAGCGGCGGGCGTGGTTGTGAACGATAACCTGGTATTGATGGATCGTATTAATCAGCTGCGCGCTCAGGGTATGGCGGTGATGGATGCGGTAGTACACGCGGGCCGGGATCGCTTCCGCCCGATTATCCTGACCTCGATTACTACCTTTATCGGTCTGGTACCGATTATGTTCGAGCGTTCAATCCAGGCCCAGTTCCTGATCCCGATGGTGATCAGCCTGGCATTCGGTGTACTGTTTGCAACGGCAGTGACTTTGATCTTGGTTCCCAACCTGTACAAAGTTATTGAGAAATTGCGCCCGAAGCACAAAGTTGCAGTAGAAGACGATACCCCGGTCTCATTGGAGACTGTGTAGCGCAGGTATTCAGGCGCAGTGGTGGGTCGCCTTCACCATTGCGCCTTTGGGGTATAAATGCCTAAACTAACTGCCAGCAAAACGCCGACATTCCTGTCGGCTTTTTTATGGTGTTTGAATAGGATTCTCCCATGCGCATCCCGCGTATTTTTTCCAAGCAGCCTCTGGCTTCCGATCAAGAAGTAGACCTGGATGAGCTGGCTTCCCGTCACCTGGTAAAAGTACTTCGCTTGAATTCGGGCCACCCTTTAGTTCTTTTTGACGGCAATGGCGGTGAGTACACGGCGGAGTTGATCGAGACCGGCAAACGGGCGCGCGCGCGCACGGGAGAGTACTGCGCAGGGGATCGCCAGTCACCGTTGGCACTGACCCTGGCGATCGGTATTTCCCGTGGCGATCGCTTCGATTGGGTGATTCAAAAAGCCACTGAGCTGGGAGTGGCGGCGATACAGCCGCTGTTTACCGAACGTTGTGAAGTGAAGCTGTCCGGGGACCGCTTACAGAAAAAACTGGGTCACTGGCGCCAGATTGCTATCAGTGCTTGTGAGCAGTGTGAGCGCAACCGGGTGCCGGAGATTGCCGAACCGATAAAGCTGGCGCAGTATTTACAGAGTGAATCTGCTGAAGCTGAGCCCCAAGCCAAGTTAGTACTGCATCACCGCACCGAGCTGGATCTGCGCCAATGGCAGGCGGAGCGCGGTACACCGGAGTCCGCCCTGCTACTGGTAGGTCCAGAAGGCGGGCTATCGCAGGTGGAAATCGATGCGGCACTGGCGCAGGATTTTATGCCTCTGCGCTTGGGACCAAGGGTGATGCGCACTGAGACAGCGCCGATAGCAGCATTGTCGGTATTGCAATTTCAATGGGGTGACTTGTAGTCGCTGAAGGAATGGACTCGAGAGTATTCAGGGAGAGAAGAGCATGATAAAAGCATTTATCTGGTTGTTGGGCATTGTCATCGTTGTGTTATCACTGGCGATTATTGCCAAGCCGAAACTGGCACAAAGCCTCAGCGAACGGCTTAACGAAACCGGCTATGCCCTCTCCGCCTGGGCGCGAATTATTATTGGCCTGATCCTTTTACTAATTGCAGACACTCGCCACTGGTATATTTTGTTCAATGCCCTCGGTGTACTGGTGCTATTGAGTGGTGCCTATATGCTGCAAATTGGTTTTGAGCGGGGCAAAGAATTAGCGGTTAAAATTTCCCGTGGCAATGAAAATTTCCTGCGTATTAGCGGCGTCATCGGTGTCATCCTCGGCCTGATGCTGCTCTCTGCGCGTTAACGATGTAGGTTCCCATGTCTTCTACCGATTTAATTATTTTTGACTGTGATGGTGTGCTGGTAGACAGCGAGAGCATCGTCTGTCGCATATTGGCAGAAGAAATGAATCGCCTGGGCTTGCAGACCACCGCCGAGGAACTGGACGAGCAATTCAGCGGTCGCCCGGCCAGGGACTGCTTGGTGGAAATCGAGAAGCGCTTTGGCGGACCACTACCGGATAATTATTTTGGCAATACGGAGCGGCGTATCCGGGAGGCGTTCCAGCAGGAATTACAGCCGGTTGTGGGTATTGAAGGCCTGCTCGACCAACTGCAACAGCTGGGTTTGCGCAGCTGCGTGGCTTCCTCGGGCTCTCATCAGAAAATGCAGCTGACACTGAATAAGACCGGTTTGTACGATTATTTCGACGGGCGGATTTTTAGTGCCGACGATGTATCCCGGGGCAAGCCCTGGCCAGAGCTATTCCTGCACGCGGCAGATGCCATGGGGGTGGCGCCGGAGCGCTGTCTGGTAGTGGAGGACTCCATTGCCGGTGTCTCTGCGGCGGTCTCTGCAGGTATGCGCGTGGTTGGCTACAGCGCTCACCCAGTGCGGGGCCCCCAGCTGGAACAGCAGGGTGCCCGGGTAGTCACTGACATGATGGCAGTCCTGAACTTTATTTAATGGCCTCAGTGGCCGAGACTTCCAGTTGATCAGCGCTTTCGCTGTTCTACACTGAATTTGACGTCGAGAAACCGGAAGCTGTACCTATGGCGGGTAAATTCTTGTCTGCCTGTTGCCTATTCTTATTGGCCTTTACTCTGGTGGGCTGTGACCAGTCCGAATCCCCAAAGAAATATACGCTCGAGCCTGTCGATGGAATACAGTCAGGTGACAGTGAGAAGACTGCCCGAAAAGCGGCTCCCTTTGCCGATGAGTTGGTGAGGTTTTTACGGGGAAATAATCGGTCCATCGGAGACACGTTCCGCCTGCGCCTGGAGTTCGATCCCGGCGGTTTTGCCCCCCGCATAGAAACCATTGCCGATCTGGAAGCCTTGCTGGTGATCATGCGCGATTTTTCAGAGATGCGAATCTCCATTGAGGGGCATACAGACAGTGGCGGCGATGCGAAGAAGAATCTCAGCCTGTCCCAGCGCAGAGCGGATTGGGTAAAGCATTTCCTGATAGAGCGAGGCGTCTCCGCTGATCGTATGGAAGCCCAGGGCTACGGCGATACTGATCCGATTGCGGATAATGAGACAGAGAAAGGCAAGCGGGAGAACCGCCGCCTGATGATCCGGGTACTAAACTTTGATCGTGTTCCCAGCAAACTGCCGAGGCGCTAACCCCGAACAGCTTGCAGGTGAAGAGCTAGCTTAGGATAGTGTCTCAGCTAGAGGCATTACCCAATTCCTCACTGGAATTTACCGGCGCCTTTGGGGCTTGGTTGGAAAATATTTTCTTCATCAACTTTCCAGTTTGACGCAATCCAATAATACTCTGCGCTGTGAGCATACCGGAGATCATTGCACCGGCTACGCCGCAGCTCATCACATCCTGCCCTGTAAGGTAGAGCCCTTTGACCCGGCTTTTGGGTCTCAGCCAGGATTGCTCAAAGCGGTTGGGATCGTGATCCAGTCCGTAGATTTCTCCCCGTGGGTAGAAGCAGAAATAATCCGTGGATAACGGGGTTGAAAGCTCGTAGTAATCGATTTCCCCACGCAACTGCGGCATATGCTTATACAAATGCTCCAGCAGGCGCTGGCTAAATGCCTCCTTTAGGTCCTCGTAATCATCTCCCCGCTTGCCCCAAGGCTTGTCGTGCCACTGGGCAAACCAGTCGTAGTTGGCCGGTGCCACAATTTCGATGGTGGCGCGGCCCGGGTAGCGCTGGGTAAAGGTGGGGTCTTTCGCAGACGGGAAAGAAATATAGACTAGCGGTATTTCCTTATCCTGATCGTCGATAAAGGCCTGCATATCCTCTTCGTACTGATCGCTGGAATAGATCCAGTAATTGGTCTTGGGCAGGTTTAATTCTTCCGCAGTTTTCTCCAAGCCAATATACAGACACAGGTGAGACATGGAGCGGTTGACGGTGTCCAGGTCGCGGATATATCCCATGCGCTCACTGGTACTGCGCGGTAACAGCTTCTCGAAGGTATTAAATACCCCTGTGCCGGAGACAACTAATGGTGCTTCGATTTCATGTCCGTCAGACATTCTTACACCGCGAACCTGATCCCCATTCATCAGGATGGTTTCCACCTTGGCATAGGTAAATACATCTCCACCACTGGCCTGGATTTGGGGAATTATCGTTTCGGAGATTTTGCTGGCGCCGCCGACAGGATAGTAACCGCCATAGAGATAATGTTTGGCGATCAGGGCGTGAATAATAAAGCTGCCCTCGGATGGGGTCATGCCATTATCACCCCACTGACCTGTCAGCACAGAGATCAGCTTTTCATTGCTGGTGATTCCACTGAGAACTTCGCGGGTGGTTTTATTGAGCCAGGCGGGTTCGCGCAGTTTTCTCCACAGGCGAATAAAAGGCCCACACCAGGAGGGCAGCATTTTTTCCATTGCCAGTCGCTGCATGGCTTTGGCAACCACATTCAGGCGCTGCAGGTACTCCTCGATATTCGCGCGCTCATCGGGGAAGTGGCTGACTAATTCATCGATAAATTGCTGGCGGCCGGCTTTCAGGTCGTATTGTTTATCGCCAATACAGATGCGGTCATAGGTGCTGTCCATTGGCGCCCAGTGCAACTGGTTATTGGAAATAAAGTCGAAGATCTTGCGGGTCATGGTGGGGTGTTCGCCCACGTCGCCGATATAGTGGACGCCGACATCCCACTCATAACCATTGCGGTCATAGGCGTGGGTGTATCCCCCGGCAGTGTAGTGTTGCTCAAGGACAAGGGCTTTCTTGCCCATGGCACTGAGCATCGCAGCACAAGTCAGACCGCCAATGCCTGAGCCAATGATAATGGCGTCGTAATTGCCTTCTAGGCGACTCGGGCGATAGCGCCGACCAATGCGCAGCCGGCTTGGTTTTGGGGCACTGCGCTTCTTCTCAGGGGTCTCTGTCATGATGGCCTCGCCACTATTGTTTTTATTCCTCAACCATAGCGCCCCCTATCGAGCTATGCAATAAGTTGCATATTAATATTCTGTATATCTATTGTGCGCTTTTATATGTAGCGTATACAATTTGTATATAAAGCATATCAAGGTAATAGTTATGGGCATCGTCAAGATATCCGATGAGCTACACGATGAGATTCGCAAGGCCAGTACGGTGATGGCCCGTTCAATTAATTCCCAGGCGGAGTACTGGATCAAGATTGGGATGCTGGCGGAGCTGAACCCGGAATTAAGCTACAGCGACTTGTGTAAGAAGTTGCTGCGCAATCAGGCATTAACCCTGGAAGAGCTGACACGTGAGTGAAATAAAAATAAAGACTCCTGATGAGCAGGAGTTAATGCGCCAATCGGGTCAATTGTTGAGCCGTGTATTTGCCATGCTGGACTCCTTTATTGAACCGGGGGTCTCGACAATGCAAATTAATGAGCGGGTAGAAGAATTTATTGTCAATGAACTCAATGCCCGCCCCGCCAGCAAGGGGCAATATGATTATCCCTACGCCCTGAACACCTCAGTCAATGAGGTAGTCTGTCACGGCATGCCAAGTGATAAGCAGCTACTGCGGGAGGGAGATATCATCAATGTGGATATTACCCTGGAGAAATCTGGCTATATCGCGGATTCCAGCAAAATGTATAGCATCGGTACCGTGACCCCTATTGCCAGAAAACTGGTAACCACCTGCTATGAAGCTATGTGGGCCGGTATTGCCACGGTAAAGCCGGGAGTTACTTTTGGTGATATCGGCAATGCAATCCAGCGCCATACCGAGCGCAACGGCTTCAGTGTCGTACGGGAATATTGTGGCCACGGTATTGGCCGGGAGATGCACGAGGCCCCGCAGGTTCTTCACTTTGGGCGGCCTGGTTCCGGTGAAGTTTTGCAGGAGGGAATGACATTTACCATTGAGCCCATGATCAATCAGGGAAATCGTAAAACCAAACTTAAGAAAGATGGCTGGACTGTAGTAACTAAGGATAAAAAGCTATCTGCTCAATGGGAGCATACGATTTTGGTAACCGGTGACGGTTATGAAGTATTAACGCTAAGGGATGAAGAACGAGTTTCTGGAGTTAAATAGTGATTGATGATGAGCTTTAGATAAATAACGGTGGATAGCGAGGTAGCAGATATCCTCACTATCCATTTTTTGTTTAGTTTATTTTAGGCAGCTAGGGTTTGCCGTATCAAAAGTATTCAGTCTCCAGGTATTAGGACCAGTGCAATCACCGGGGTCACTCTCATCCTCTAAATCGAAGGAATTGAGATCAGAGTTGTCCTGGGATATGTTATCAATAATTTTATTGAGTTCACTATTATCGTCAAGTATACCAATACCACCTCCTGAATTTTTCTCTACTGTATTTTGTGTGATCACCGTATTAGAGGTTTGGCGTACAGGAATACCCCAGTTGAAATTAGAGGTAATATGATTTTGTGAAATGATGGAGAAGTCGGCATTATCGTCCTCATTACCCCCCCCTACGGTAATTCCATTAGAAACAGTAGAAATAGTATTTGAAAATACATTGGTGAATTGTCCATTTACTTCGATACCTTCACCAAGGTAGCCACTTATGTCGTTATGGCTGATATTATTAAAAACCCCATTCAGCTTGATGCCATCACTATCAGGCAGTCCGCCTGCAATAAAATTTTGGGTTACTGTATTAAAGTCCCCTTGAATATCTATGCCATCGCCGGTACTAGGTACACTTCCGATAAGAGTATTGTCTTTCACTACGGTGTGATTGGTTTCTATATAAATTATGTCGTCATAACTATCTTCAATCATCATAGAGTAAATGCTATGTGATCCATTCCCTTTGGCCACAATGCCTTTTGTGCAGGCGAAAATCATCCCATTATATATTTGTGCACTAGTTCCGCTGAGCAGAATGCCTGTACCTGACTGACTAGAGTCAGCGCCAACACAGGTTATGCGATAGCCATTCATGTCAAGTGAGCCCGATGGCCCTTCCACAGTTAAAACGACTTGATCTGCGTCTGTTATCTCACAGATAAGCTCCTCTGTCAGCGTGGTTGGAGCAGTAATAGTATCGCCACACTCAACTGCTTTTGCGAAAAGTGGAATAAAAAATCCTAAGAATATAGTAGTTGCATAAACGTGATGTATTTTCATAGTGCGAACCTATTGGGCGTTATAATTTCCATGCTATCTATAGTGTTCAGCATGCATATTTTGTACAACCTAGAGAACTTTATTTCTTTTGAATAATACATAATTGAAATTTATTTTTTACTAGTTATAAGGATTTAAAATTTAATAAGCTATTAATGGATTAATGCGCCAGAGACTCATTTATGTCCTCATAAAGTAAAATGTATTTTTTCCGAATAGTGAAAGTGGTGGCGTTAATTTATTGTCTCCTTGACAGATCCACAGGAAACCAAGATATACTGTATTTTTATACAGTATATTAAGTGGTTGATTATGCGCCCCAGAGTTATAGTTTTTGATAGTGAGCCGATTCGTATCTGCCGCTATCGATCCAGTTACGATAATCGCCCTATGTACGCGATTAGTATTTTGAACTATGAAAAGTACGTACGTCGGTTTTCTGTTGCTGTGGGAGTGGATTTACGCAAGGAATTGGAGTTAACCTTGTGCCAGATGAGAGGGATCGAGAGTAATTTAAGGTGGCTGTCCGAATATACTGAAAAAACCAGTTCAGTAGGATAATTGGGAGGCTCTGGGTGTGTAGTGTCTTTGATGTCAGTGATCATGCGGGTGTGGAACGCTTTCTCGATACTTATGGTATTCGAGGTGCCAGACATATGATTTACGGTAGACGCCGGAGGCCCACCCAGCAGGTGTCTATCGTAACTACTCGGAAGGGTGCTGCTCAAATAGAAAATGCCATTTGGCATCTCTACCTTGAGAGACATGGTGATACTTGGCGGCCCCATAAAAAATACTGGTCCATCAATAGTAATTGGAAAAAACTGAACTCCAGGCCGGAATATCGAAAATCCCGCTGCTTAATACCCGTTACCGCCTGGGTGGAAAGCCAAGGTGGCAAGCACCCAGTGGAATTCAGTTATGGTGAACCTTTTTTCTTTTGTGGTTTGTATAAAATCTGGGGAAATTTACTCAGTTGCTCAATCATTACTTTGGACTCCCATCCAGCCACTAAGCGCTATCATGAAAAGTCACTTCCCATGGTTGCGCCCGATCGTCCAGATTTTGTAGAGTCTTGGTTAAATTGTACGGGGTCGACAGAAGATTTTAGCCCATACCTGAAACCATCCATTGAGTACTCGGGGAAAATACTTACGGCTCATCCTTTGCTCAGGGCAACTTCTACGGAGTATATTGGGGGCCCTATCCCCGTAATTGAGTAATTATTTTCTCTGGGATATTGGGGTATAGAAAAATTTAAATTTTACAATCCAAATTGTACTCCTGGCGTGGTATATCAATTAGCTTCGTTCTTGAGCTTATACTTCTTTCGTGAGGTGCAAAATATGCGCTGGTTTCATCTAGAAGATCTACAAAGCGATTAAGCCGATGTATTTGTTTTTGGTTTAAATTATCTTGAGCAAGAAGTGCATTGATTTCTGTGCTAGCCAGCTCCTTTGCTGCTATATCTTCTGGCAGGCCACTGCGAGTACATAATCCATAAGTCCCCTCAATAAAGTGTTGCCATTCCTCTTCGATATATTGAGAAATTTCGGATGAAAATTTTGGGTTGCTGGATTCGTATCTTAAATTTCGCAATTGAGCTATTTTAGCCATATATCGATTAGCAAAGCATTGATAAATAGAGTTAAAGTCTTGCTTAGCCTCTATGATACCAATCCAGCTGGCGTAGCCTTTTGCAAAGTACTCAACTGTCTGTTTTTCGGAGTGGGGTCCAAAAAAGGATTCACTCTCCCATTGAATATTGAGCTTATAAGAGGGCTTTGGCATAACACCCTTATCCTGGTAGCGCTGCAATTGTAGTTCGCTGATTTGAGTAGCCTGAATAAGCTGTTCTTTGGTTAGGAAGTGTTTATCCAGATAATTAAGCAATTCCACTGAATGTGCTCCAAGGTAGAAATCGAATGAAATTCTAGCGCCTGGAGCACTTAATACTTCGATGTGAGCCGAAGCATCTTTTCCCTTTTAACAAGTCTTGGAGAATTTATTCCTGCAGGAAGAGAATATCCGTTCTAATAATATATTTGATTCCTCGGGTGATTGGAGTAGAGCTGTGAATTCTGTGTAAGGGATGCATTCCATGGGGGAAGCACAGTACGGCTCCGGTAGGTGTACGGACATCGATGTCTAATAAAGAGTCCCGACTGGGTTGTTTTAGGGGGTCATCTGCATTCACCCTGAATCGGGTTGCACCACCTTCAAAATCTTCACTCAGCAGTATTAAAAACGTCATTTCACTATAGCGATCGGGGTAGCCATTGGTGATCAACTGGTTGTTGTCAATGCGGCTACCGGGCCAGGCGCCATCGGTGTGGAACTGGAAGAAATCTCCCTCACCATAGCGATAAAAGCGGAAACGCCGATTTATGCCAACAGCCTCTCTTCCACCAAAGTAACCATTTAAGTCCTGCGCCAGGTCTCGGCATCGCTGCCAGATCTGCTGCTCTGTAACCTCGTCAACCACCCAGGTCAGGTTGTCGTTATGGCGGACCTCCCGGGGCAGGGAGACGGCTGCATCCGGTAAATAACCCACCGCTTCAGTGATATCAATCAGCCGTTGGCATTCGTCTTTGGAAAAGACATTGAGCAATTGGAAGGCTCCGGGTACCTCGGCGATATCTCGTCGTGAAACCGGTTGCGGTGCTTGTTCGGCCAGCGCCGCCGGGTTTTTACTGCGTGTAGCCCAGGTGGGTAGAGCCGGGTGTTCTGCTCCGGGTTCGCGAGCGATAACAAAGAAGTCATCCAAGTGGGTGACAGTATCAATACTTTCAGTCGTGGACATCTGCTGTACTTCTATTGGAAAATTTTTCAAAAACTTAGCGGTTTAATACGGTAATTTGGGCAAACTGTCGGTGCCCTTCAGCTCCACCGTGGAAGCCAAAGCCACTTTGCTTGGCGCCTACCCAAGGTGAGCCGCCGGCGCCCTGGTTGATGCCAATCATCCCCGCTTGCAGCTGGCTGGCGACTTGCTCGGCCTGTTTGCTTTCACCAAACACAACCGCACCAAGACCGTAAACAGAGTTATTGGCCCGCTCGACCACATCGTCTACTGAGCTAAAGCGGTCGATGGCTACGATAGGCCCAAAAGTCTCATCATCTTCCACCAGCATGCCCGGTCGAATACCACTGATAACTGTGGGCGGAATAAACGGCACCTGTGGATCGCGCTCCCCTAGAAGAAGCTTTGCGCCTTTATTCAGGGCATCGTGGATATGCTCCACCACCTTTTGGTGTTGGCGGTGATTAACCAAGGGGCCGATATCCACCTGTGGCTCCTGCCACCCGCCGACACGATACTGCTTCGCCAATGCCACCACGGCATTTTCGAATTTATCGGCAATTTTTTCGTCCACATAAATACGCTCTGTGGAGGTACACATCTGGCCTGAATTCTCAAAACTGGAGCCAACGGCAAATTGTGCCGCCTGGGGAATATTGGCGCTCTGCAACACGATCATTGGGTCATTGCCACCCAACTCCATAACCAGGCGTTTCAATGCCGGAGCGGCATTGGCCATAATTTTTTGGCCCGTTGTTCGCGATCCGGTAAAGGCGACCATATTGATGGGGGATTTCACCAGGGCTTCACCGGTTGCGCCATCGCCGTGAGCAATTTGTAAAATGTCCTGGGGCAGGGTTTGATTGAGTGTTTTCACCAATAAGTCAGCGACCAATGGCGATTCTTCTGAAGGTTTTAAAATCACAGCGTTGCCGGCGACCAGGGCGGGAACAATCAGGTTATTGGCCATGGCCAGTGGATAGTTCCAAGGGGAGATAACCGCAACAACGCCCAGTGGCCGATATTGAATTTCGCTACCGCCATTGCGTTTTGCCCGCAGGGCCTCGCCGGCATCCCCCGCTAACCATGCACCGCCTTGGACTACGCCGCCGGCTTCAAATTGTGCACGCCGGGCATCTTTGCCCATTTCACGGCTGATAAGTTGTGCCAGACCTCCCTCTTCCGCATTCAGTTTTGTGTAAGCCTGCTGAAGTAGTTGTACCCGCTCCTGAAGAGATTTACTCGACCACACTCGCTGCGCTTTGTGGGCTTTCTCCACCATGTCCTGAATATCTTGGGGCTTGCTGACAGGTAGTGATCCGATGGCCTCTCCGGTTAGTGGATCAATCGATCGAAGTATATTTTCCATAATGAGGTCTCACTCAATCCGGCCACTTTATTGAGTGGCCGGGTGTTTTCTTAAAAGCGTTGGTGTTATTGGTCAAACAGGACAATAGTGCGAATTTCCAGGCTGGTTCTGCGTGGTGCCCCTGCACTTCCCGGCAGGTCGAAAGCGCAGTGGGGAACACCGGTTACATCGCCTCGGTGCTGGCTATCGAAGACCCGCAGTAAAATGCCTTCGCCGGGCTGCATATCGCTAAACCAAATCCAGCGGTGAACCGGGTTGAAACTCAACACCGAAATCTGCCCTTTTCGCTCTGGGTAAATTAATCGCATATTGTGGAAATCACTGGCGGCGACAGTGCGTAGGTCCACCATTGCCAACGGTGACTCCTGCACCGGGCGCAATAGGGGCAGCCAGAGATTAATAAACTGGTAGCGCGGATAATCTGATGGCTTGTACCCCCGGGCCTCCAGGGTTTCCTTTAGCTGGCGCTCTGCGGACCAGGGTGTGTAGTCGTTGTGCACCAATTTCACCGGGGATCGGCGACTGCGGCTCAGCTCCGGTGTCGCATCAGTCGATGGTTGGGCTCGCAACGTGTGGTCAAAGGTCAGTACCTTTGCTGCACCCAGGTGAGCGGCTATCCAGGATTCAATAGCTGGATACCATTGGGTGCGAATCAACTGGTCGCGCTCCTGAGGGCTGGGGCTACTCCCTGAGGGTTGGTCCAGCGCGTGTAGCGCATCATCCAGCTGGCGCAGGTTAATGCCGAGCATAGGGCGTACCAGCTCAAATCCCTGGGTATCGGTACGAAAACGCTCCCCGGCGGTTTTCAGGGCGCGACCATCGTAGATGTGAACCTGCTGGGAAATAACATTCTCGACCAGATTGGCGGGCCCGGGGCCCTCTGAACGCTTGTCGTACACCAGATCGCTACTGGGATCAGCGTAGTGAATAATTGCTGTAACTAATTGATCCTGAAAGGAGGATCGGGCTGCGGATTGCATAGTGAACTCTCCCCCCACCGAAGTGGATGCCATACGGGCCAATCTACTCACAATGTTAGGGTTACGTGGATACAATGAAAACCAAGTAACAGTTGTGAGTGATACAGGTTTGAGCAGAAATCATCGGGCGAACCCACTGGAGAGGCTGGAGTTGCGTCAACTTCGCCTAATGAACGCTATCTTGCGGGAACTGAACTTATCCCGGGTGGCTGACCAACTGGGTGTGAGCCAGCAAACAGTCAGTGAACAATTGAAACGCCTGCGGGAAATCTTTGATGACCGGCTTTTTATTCGCACCAGCAACGGTGTTATTCCCACCCCCCTGGCCGAGCGCCTGGCTCCCAAATTGGATGAGATCCTGAATAATGTCGCGGCGCTGCTGCGTACGGATGAATTCGATCCGGCACAGCATCGGGGCATCTTTACCATCAGTGCAACGGACTTTGAGCAGCGGGTGGTACTGCCAGTTCTCCTCAAGCAACTGCGTCAGCAGGCCCCGGATATAAAAGTCGTGGTGCTTAAGTTGGAAATTGATCGCATGGCCCAGCAACTGCAAACCGGTGAAGTGGATCTGGTGTTTAGCACGCCGGGATTTGTGCCGGATAACAGTCCCAGCATGTTGTTGTATCGAGAGCACTACGTCTGCGTATGTTGTCAGCACACCGATATGCCGCACAGCGCCAATCAGCCATTGGAAATGGAAGAGTTGGCGGCTTTGCCACAGCTGGTGGTATCACCTTCCAGGGGGGATCTGCGGGGCATGGCGGATAGCTGGTTTGAGCAGTTTGGTTTGGAGCGCAATGTGGTGCTGTCTGTCCCCTCTTTTGCCGCCGCAGCCGAGTGCATTGCCTCTACCAATACCGTTGCCTTTTTGCCCTCGCGACTGTTGCCTGATCCCCGACTAAAAACACTGCCTATTGTCGAACAGCCCCCGGGGTTTGATGTGATTGCCGCCTGGCATACTCGCAGCAGTCAGGACCCTTTGCACAAGTGGATTCGCGCCCTGTTAGCACAACAATTTCCCAGCAGTTAGTAAGAGAGGCAGCGCTGCTAAACTTGAGCAGTCCAAGGATTCAGGTAGTGATCGTCATGCGTGCAGCATTTTTTCTGCTGATATTTTTAAGCGCTTCTGTTTACGCTCATACCGATTTTACCGAGCAAATGGGTATCCCCCACTTATTTGCCAAAGGCGCACTGGTTGAGGAAATTAAAAAAGTGGATTGCACTCTCTCTGAGGGGCGCAAGACCCAATGCTGGATAATTGTGGTAAAGGCTGAACCCAAACATAAAATGGGGCCCTGGTGCCCACGCAATGTTGTCGACCCAATTACGTCTGGCGGCATGATGTTTATCAAGCAACAGATAGTGCCGATTGATGGACCTTTCGTTAAAAATGCTGCGACCTTTTTCTCTGATCCAAAATGGAGCCTATATGATCCTAAAACCGGGGCGATAAAGGTTACCGATTCGAAGCAGGCTTGCGAGATGGCCGCGCGGCCTGATGTGGCACCGCAATACAACAATTACTGCGTGGAGTGCCTGGCCAGCTATATGGGCCCGGATTTTCATACCCGCTACCTGATCCCCGTACAGCCTGCCAAGGCCAAGTCAAAGCAGAATCCCGATGGTTTTTCCGGCTATGGGGTTGCTTTTAATGGGGTTAAATTTGATATCGCCGCGCCCATCGGTGCAATTTTAGGTGCACATACCTTAGCGCCAGTGGATGCCTGCGGTGGTCATGCAAACCCCCATGTGGGCTATCACTACCACGCTGCCCTGGGTTGCAGCCAAGCCTACCCGTCTGCCGCAAGTCATGCTGCGATTGTCGGTGTCGCCATAGATGGCTATCTAATCTATGCGCGGGAGAATGCCGATGGCCGCGAGCCCGATGACCTGGACGAATGCCGTGGCCATGAGTTTGCCGACCTGGGCTACCACTACCACGCCAACCTCGCTGCAGAAAACGATATCCTGCATTGCCTAAAAGGGGAGAGAGGTTGTGCCCTGGCCGGCAATCAAAGCCAGTGCGATTTCTCCCACCGGGGACCTCCGGGACCACCCAGGCGTTAACTCAGGCCCGATTGCTGCTTCAAATAGTGAAAGAGGAAGAGAGTCTCAGCGCTCTTTTTGGTATTGATATCAATAAATGGCGTCGAATAACTGTTTTATAAGCCCAGGACTTGATCTGACCGTCAGGTTTCCTTAATGGCCCTGGGACATAATGCCTCTAACTATTTCAGGTAATCCGGAATACCAACAATGAGCAATGGTACAAATTTCTATCTGATTCGAATGGTGGAATCCCTCGGTGTGCTGGTGCGCACTCGCCTGTGGATGCAGATAGTGGTCGCCATGATCCTTGGGCTAACTGTCGGCCTGCTGCTATCTCCTGAAGGGGCCGCGCTGGTGAGCCAGGATCTCAGTACGGCATTGGCTAGCTGGTTTAAGCTGCCGGGCTCCATCTTTCTGAATATGATCCAGATGGTGGTGATACCGCTGATTATGTCCTCAATCATCCTGGGGCTCAGTGGCAGCGGGAACGTCAGTCAGCTTAAACGTGTCGGACTGCGCATCGCTCCCTACTTTGTCGGCACTACCACTGTTGCGGTGATTATCGGCATTATCCTGGTCCAGTTGATCCAACCCGGTGACTATATCGATGAGTCCCTGCTCAGCGCCGCCACTGAGTTACAGGTTGCGAGCGCCCCCCAGGTGATTGAGAGCAAACCGCTTCCCGAACGTATTGCTGAATTGATTCCCGCCAACCTCAACGAAAGTATCGCCATGCGCAATATGTTGCAGCTGGTGGTTTACGCGATTTTTATTGGTGTTGCAGTGATGCTGTTGCCGCAAAAGCAGCGGGAAACCGCAGTATACGCTTTTGGCATTATTCAGGAGGTTGCACTTAAAGTGGTTGGCTGGGCCATGCTGTTTGCGCCCCTGGCCGTATTTGGCCTCCTGGCAGATATTGCTATTCGCGTGGGTCTCACTGCAATTCTGGGAATGTCTGTGTATGTGGGCACCGTGATTCTGGGACTACTTATTCTTCTCAGCTTTTACCTGATAATTGTTTCCCTGGTGACCTCCGTCGGCCCGATCACATTTTTGCAGAGAATTAGCGGAGTGCAGCTGCTGGCATTCTCCACATCCAGCTCTGCTGCGGTAATGCCGCTGTCAATGAAAGTTGCAGAAAGTCCCCTGGGAGTAAAACCATCCATCGCCAAATTTATTGTGCCCCTGGGCGCTACTGTGAATATGGATGGCACGGCGCTCTATCAGGTAATTGCTGCGGTGTTCTTAACTCAGGTATATGGAATCGACCTGACAACCGCGCAGCTAGTGGGGCTGACAGTGACTACCGTTGGCGCTTCAATTGGCTCTCCCAGTACGCCGGGCGTCGGTATCGTAATCCTGGCGACAATTCTGGCCGGTATTGGTGTCCCGCCGGAAGGTATTGCGCTGATTCTGGGGGTGGATCGGATTCTCGATATGTGCCGTACAGCAGTCAATGTGACCGGGGATCTGACAGCCTGTCTGGTGATGGACCGCTTGTTGGGCAGTGACAACCTGGAGGAGGAAGCCGCCCAAACGGCCTGACTGTCAAAGTGATGGCTTAAATGAGGGTTCCCGGCTTCTATTGCGGCATACCTAGAATTTCCAGAATACGAGGGTCTTTTTGATTCTCGTAGTATTTCTCCAGGACTGTATCAAACAAAGTTCTACCCTCTTCTGCCAATGCGAATAAGTCCATAGAATATTTCATCTTCAAATCTTAATTACTTCTAATGTATCTAAAGGAAGCTTGAAATAGAGAAAAAGTGGCATATGTAAAGTATGGGTGATCTTTATAATATGAAAAAACAAATATAAATTATTTAATATCGTTCCAGTCTTTATATTTTTTATAATTTATCTGATTAAAAAATATGTAGAAATACTAAAAGTAATTTTTAGAGATAAAATCCCAAGTCTGTTCATACAGTAATTGATGTCCCTTGGGATTTGCATGGAGGCCATCCTCTGAGAGAAGGGTAATAAATTCCTGATCTCGCCATAAATTGTCAAACTCCAGTATGGGGATCATTTCGGCAGTGGCAGATTCTCTCATAGCTTGGTTATACAGGTCCGCATCAGCCTGATAGAAATAGCTATCACTATTCCGAAAGGGAGTAGTTCGTTGCTCATCGAACGGAATGCCTGTCATTAGGAAGGACGGCGCGATGGTTTTAGACGTTTGTAACAGCTGTCGCACTGTTTCACTGAAAGAGTCCAACGCTACAGAGTTCTCAGCCTTTGGTCCCCCGATGCGGCAAATATCATTGAAACCAGGATATATCCCGATTAAGTGTGGCCTTCTTGGAGGCAGCTCTCGGGAAAGTCTTATGGCTAAAGAGTTCGCGTTCTCTCCGAATATTCCCAGAGCGTAAACTATATTATGGGGATCTAAAGTTTCGAACCGAAACCGGAATCGTTGAACAAATCCGCCTAGTTCTATATCACCTTTTCCATAGATAGAACTGGAGCCAATAAAGACAATTTTTTTGGGGACTCTTCGTGCCATAGAAAGCCACTAATTTGACTGAACTTTGGATTTTATTTGCCGTTACCATTATAGACATCGACTAGGTCCAGGTTGTATGCATTAGTAGAAAATCGTAACTTCGAAAAGTTGAGAGTCCAAGGCTTGGGTAGGAATAGCCTTGTTAAAAAATAAATAGAAATTGAATGGAGAGAGTTCTAAGGTGGGCAGCAGATTTACAGTTTCTTTAGGGGGGAAAGAGGTGCTGATCGGTTTGGCTTAAAATGATGAGGAAAATTTAATACGGGTAGAGTGGTAGATTCTGTGAGTATGGATACTACAGCTTGTACGCCAATATAATGGTTCAGATCATGATTGCCACCCAGCCTTCCGATCATAAAAAAGCCCCACCCTTGCAGGTAACTAATGTTGGACAGGAACTTTCAGTATCTCGAAAGTACGAAGGTCCTTCTGTCCTTCATAGTATTTTTCCAGCACCTCTTCAAATAGCTTGTCTTTGGGATCGGCGATAGAAAATAGCGTCATGGATGATTTAAGTTTTACATCATCCGGTGAGCCAAATATCTGGTAAGCGGAGTAATTATTCAGTTGCAATAACTCCTTGCAGCACTCTTTGAGCCTGGGTCCGAGCACAGGGTGCTCCAGGTAAGCCCGGGCTTCATCCAGGTTTTTAATTGCAAAATGTTCGGATGTCGCGCTGTGCCCCAGGCCGGAGATCTGGGGGAATATATACCACATCCAGTGGGAGCGCTTATGGCCGCTATGCAACTCACTCAGGGCACTTTCATAAGAGCTTTCTTGCGCCGTCACAAAACGCTCAAGGTGAAATGGTTGGGCCATGCTTTGATTCCCTTTATTCTTATTCCTTTGCAGGCCCAAGGTTAGCAGTAATAAGGATGAATGCGAGAGGATGAACTGCCTGACGGCTGAACTTCCACCAATTAATTGATATTCATCATGATCTCAGCAAGGGCGGGCTCCTTGGCTCCCACAGGAGAATCTCCCAATAGGTTCTTCATATCGGCATAGGAAAGTTGAATTAGCCGATGTATGTCATTGGAAGTGTCAGCAGTACAAGGAAAACTACCGCTGACAAAGACGGAAATTGAATTTGTTCGCTGAGTATTAAAAATACGAATTTCCCGCCTGAAAAAATCATTGCCGCGACAGGATGCCGCTCTTCCTGATGGAATACTATTGCCTGCGGGAACGCTTAGCAGTACATCTTTGGATCTTTCTTCAAAGGGGCCACGTCTGTAAATTAGCATCTCTCGTAGGCCTTTAGACACTGGGTGGTTAAATTCCAAATCTCTAATCGCATCGACAACCTGCACACTTTTGATATCGTAGTAGCTGTGAGCCTGTCGATCAAAAGGCCCTTTCAATCCATAAAGAAGCTCGCGCAAACGTTGAGAAACATCAGATTTAATAGGTTGTTTTTCAATTTCTCCAATTAATTCAGGATCTGTGGGTAAATAGAAATTGCCAAACTCTTTAAGTAACGCCTTGGATTCACGCCGAGCTTCTTCGTCCTGAAAGAGTTTGTCCAGTACAGCTCTAATTGAAACTGCACTGTTGTTACCATCCACTTGTAGTTCTAGCTCGCTATTTCCCACTTTGATACGTAAAGAGCCAATTTTTTCACTTTTATACAGCAAAAAGCAAAAACTCAACACAATTAAAACGAGAATGCACCCGTAGATAATATGAATATTTTTATTAGGCTTTCCCGCTGACATCTATATACCTCTGATATAAAGCAAGAGTCTTTCTATTATTACCAATTTTCTTACGTTAGCTTTTACGCTCTAGAAAATTAGCCCTAATAACATTCTACTATAAGGATAATATTCCTCAAAACTTTCATGCTTAGCTGGATTGTTTGTATGGTATATATTCTTTCTACCGTCCAATAGTTTGATGAAAGTACTAGCTAGAAATTTTAAAGCACAGATTTTTTCACTCTGAAGTGGAGAGAAGGCTATACGTTATTAAAGACGCTTTCGTGCAACAGTTATTTAGATGTTTTTATTATACATATTGTTTGGGGGTAGGAGTTTAAAGCTATTTATTTAGTTAGGCTATAATTTTGTCATCGTAAAATAACCTGAAGAAAATAGTTTTCTATAGGTGTTGATAAGGACTTAATTTTTATTTGGCTGAAGACTGCAGATCTCAAACCAAGCGCGATAAAAATTATTTGGTATGTTGAAAAACATGTATTGATTATTTTAAACCATACATGTTTTTCACGAATTAGAACTAATAAAAATTATAATTTTAGTTGTTAAAAACCCCAGATTTGTTGCTCATGTCTGTCTCAGACATATTATATTTTTCAACAACGTCATCTTTAAACATAATAACGAGTTGTTTATTTTTTCCAGTAGTGGAGCTTCCAAATCTATTTACGATGGGTACATAATTCACCGCATCAACTTTGCTTTCGGATAAATAGTACGCCCAAACCTCTCTATTTCCATCTGCAAAATTAGTACTCATAGGTGATCCAAACATAGTTCTCACTTCTGCCTTGGTGGTTTCTCCTATGGTAATTTTCTTTTCTAGGGTGGCCTCATTTTCTTCTTGTATAGATTTATTTCCAGTAGAAGAAGTAGCACAGCCACCGATAAAAATTGTTAGTAAAGAGACTATTGCAATGCTTTTTTTATTTATCATTTTTTTAATCCTACGTTGATGTTTATCAAGGTGCGGAGCTTAAAGCAAAGAATAATTGAATAATAGATGCGGAATTTATTGTACCAGTACCAAGTGAAAGGTAGTTTGGATTGATGTACTAGTTACCGTGTTTTTCTGTATGAAAAAAATACAGTTTTCCGAGGTTTTTGATGAAATCAATGATATTACGTAACGACCATGTAAGACTTTGTAATTGATTGCGCCCGCTGTAGCGGAGTTTTCCTTGATAGTTTGATTTTATGATGAATTTGTTTTCAATCTCTGTATTTATTTAAGTAGGTACAATAAGTGATATTGACTTCTTTATTTTTATAAATTAAGTAATTGGTTTGATGGCCCCCTACTTGAAAGCAAGAGGCCGTCAATTAATAAATGATAATTGGACAGTTATCGCTTGGTTGCCCGGTCATTAATATTGATCAAGGTCATATAGGGTTATCATGCCGCCGAGGCTAATATGGAATAATTGCTTTCCATCAGGTGTTAAAAGCAGCTCGTCATTGAATTCATCGTTTACAGTGTCAATTATAGTTCCTGAAAAACCAATGGAGTCCCCTAGGCCAGATATAGTATATTCGGCAATATCTACTCCATTGCGATCGGCATAAAATCCACTACCATCTGGTTTAAGTGCAAATGCTCTGTCAAAGCTGTCATTATAATCATTCCACGGTCTTCTTATATTATTGTATGGATAGATAAACTCATACTGGATTGGATATGATCCTGCGTCACTTCTAGCGTAAATAACGGTCATATCTTTGGATGCTTGAGCTTGTCTATGGGAACGTGAAGCAACGTTCCCAAGATCAAAAGTACTTCTTTCTAATAGTATGGTTTGTAGCTGGCTATCAACTCTATAAAAATCATTAAAATTATCATAACGGCTGTTGTAATTCATTAAGCCAAATCCTGAACCATCAGTTTCTTCAAAAATAAAACGGCTATACCCGTCTAATTCGAATTTATGACCAATAAATTGGCCAGGATTTAAGTCAATAACTATAAGTTTGGTTTCCAGTGTAGATTCTCGCACTAAAGTTGCCGTTTCATCTGCGCTTAGGCGCAATTCATAGAGTCTACTAGTAGTTTCTTCGTTTACATGTCTAATAGTTGTTAGTTGTCCACTTTCTAAATCATTCATGGGATAACGAAAGAAAGTATAGCCAGCTTCAACAAGAATCAGGTCTCTCCCGTTAAAGCTGGTAGCAATTTGTCTTACATCGCATAGTTCTAGGTCTACACTGCTTGCACTTAGTCCAGTGCTATCTAGAGTGATTTTTTGTAAAGTGCTAGTACAAATATCATTTTCAGTATTTCCAGAAGAAACAATATAAAGGGCATTATTGGCAGGGCTAAATGTAAAAGCTGAAATATTTATTTCACTATCAAAACTATACTTAGCATTTATAGGGTTTAGCGCTTCAGTGATATGAAGGCTAGCTTGGTTTCGTTCAAAAATACCAGTATCAAACCATAACTGTGGTACATAGGAGCCTTCCGCTAAGCCAGAGCTGCTAATTAGCAGTTCATTCTCGGATCGGAACTCTTTTACAGGTAACTTTGTATTGCCGAAATTTAATTCGACTAGAGCTTCTGGGAAGCCGCGACCGCGCACCAGTATATCCGTATCTGTGCCAGGCAGAGTTGCCCTGGGACCAAACCCGCGGATTTGTGGCAGGGTCATATTAATTAAGCCTGTATAGCTCTTATAAAATTGAGTGTTTGAAAATTCAAAGTGATCAAACATTTCATCGTCAACTTTAAGTTCTAGATAATACTTGGTATCTCCCATTGACAGACGATCGATGGATTCCTTATCTAAAGTTAGGGTTACTGTTTGATTTCCAGTAGATGTGCCTTCTGTTTTTGAAAGCTTGATCCAGGGGTCGTAAGGAGCTGTCAAAGTCCAGGAAACCGGCCTTTGAGTTGAGGTGGAAAGAGTTAAAGTCCGGGTTAAATCCTCTAGCTTACTCTTAGAGTCAAAAGTGAAATTTAAGTCTCCATCTAGTGATATTGCGGGATTAACCTTTATTTCTACCTTGGGGCCTTGAAATCTTCGTACAGCGCCAGATGCAGCTGTTGCGGTGATAATAGTAGTCCCATCTATCATTTCAGAGGGATTCCCAGTATAAGGGATTATTGTCACTAGCCCTTCCGAACTATTGATGGCAGAACTGGCATATCGATACGGCTTTAGATGGTAATTGTTCCAATTTATATAAGCTGACCATTCTGAAAAAGAATCACCAGCCCATTTAACTTTAAATGATTTTGGGCTCGGTGCTTCCGTATCCACCTCATTCATAGAGAAGGTAATTGGAGAATTGTCTACAATTATAGAAGGGCCGCCAGTAATTGTTGTTTGGACTTTGATGGTCTTCTGAGCTTTTGTTCCTGTTGAACAGACATTGTCACTGCATGCCGTTACTGTAATTGTCTCATAATATATTTTCGATTCATCGAAGGAGCTTGGAGCTTTTGGAGTTATCTTGATTTTTGCTTTACTAGAGTTATTAGTGCTAAGTATCGCTGAAGATAGAGCATCTCCCGATGAGGAAACACTCAAATAAATACTCCCGCTATTCGACGTTACGGTAACCTCTTTAGTCGGTAAATCCGGCTCATCCCAGCTAGCTTCAAATTTTAAGCTGTTTGTTGAAAGAGAGAATCCTCCGGAATCGCCAGAGCCTCCTCCTGATCCACCACAGCCTACGAGAAGAAAAAAGCTAAAAAGGCTAAACATCATACCCTTCATTCTATAACTCCATATTTTATTTCAGATATTATAACAATGTGATGGGTTTTAATCAGCTATGTAATTTTCAGGTAGTGAAATTGGGAGATACGACTAAATATACAGGTCACAATGAGCATAGTTTTAGCTTATATATACTTAATATTCAGGAGGCTAGAATTTTAATTGATTAACAATAATAGTAGTTTTAATAAATACTCAGTCGCCTGATAATTTCTTTTAGTCGCGCTTAGTCTTTTACATTTAGAATCTCTGTCTATGATTCTTCTTGCTGCAATCTGTAACTACCTAGGTAGATAATGAAAAGGCTATGATGAGTCATGATTTAGTGTCAGGGTGAGAGCTATTGGGAATCAAAGGACCCTTTGCTGATAATTTCTTGAAGTGAAAGAGGAGAAAAAGAGCTTAATTAAAGGTGTTAATTTTAATCTATGTGATTGCTGCGTGAAGCCGCTTTAAACACAGGTGAAATTATTAGGTGGCGATACAAAAATTGATGTAGTTGGGGGGGGGGCAGTGCATCATTGCTCAATAATAAAGCTCGGAAAGTTATTCCTGGCCTGCATTCGAAATGCGCTACATGAACCTCTTGGAGGGGGGGGGAATTAAGTGGCAATTTTTTCGGCTGCAGATAAATAGAGAGGGGAGGGCTGGGTCAATTGAGAGCTATTCTGGCCCTGCGCTTATGGCTTGCAGGCATAGCATTAGCTAAAGGGTAAGGGTTAGGTGGGCACTATGAAATATCCCAATTGCGTTTTTTTGAGGGCTAATTGAGCAAGTATGCAGGTTTTGAAAGGCATGGTAATCATGCAGCTAACGAATTAGCGCCAAAGGTGGGAGCATTGCCTTAAATTTCACTGTAAATCAGATATAAAAAAAGCCCCATCCTTGCGGATGAGGCTTTTGGAGATGGTGCCCGGAGGCGGAATCGAACCACCGACACGGGGATTTTCAATCCCCTGCTCTACCGACTGAGCTATCCGGGCTTTGCGATCTTGCTGGGCTTCCCCTGCGTCGCGAGGCGCGTATTAAAGCCCTTCCCTGGGTCAGAGTCAACCCCTTGATTATAAAAAAGTTTTTTTTCTTTGCCGGGGAAGCTTCGGGGCCTTGTGTTACTGCTGTTCCGGCGGAACGTAACCGTCGGCTGCGTCGTATTCCTCGCCGCTCAAGAACTTCATCATTTGCTCACTCAAGTAGGCGCGGCTTGAGGGTTCCATCATGTTCAGGTGCTTTTCGTTAATCAGCATGGTCTGGTGGGACATCCACTCCAGCCAGGCCTTCTTTGAAACGTTCTCGAAGATATCCATGCCTTTGGGGCCGGGGAAGGGCGGTGCATCCAGACCTTCCAATTCCTCTTGGTACTTGCGGCAGAATACGGTTCTGGACATGGACTCCTCCTGGTTTTAGTCGGCAGTGGTCGGCGTGAGCAGGGGAGCCTGCAGCGCCAGTAGTTGTTTTGCCAGCTTGACGATAGGGGCGGGTAGCCCCAGTTCCTGGGCCGCACGAGGGCGGTTTAAACGCCGCAGTTTATACCAGCCAGCGCCGCTCTCCGCCACCTGTGCTGGGACTTTGCTCAGTTGTACCCACACCGGGGAAATATCCAGGTGAAAGTGAGTGAAGGTGTGTCGCAGGGTCGGCAGGGTTTGGACGTCACTGGCACGCCAGCGCTTTGCCTTGAGCCAGTCGCTGCTATTGTCGGCTTCAGGCGGGCTCCAGAGTCCGCCCCAGATGCCGCTGGGCGGGCGCTGTTCTAGGTAGATCTCACCTTTGTGTTCGAGCAAGAGCAGGGTGGCGCTGCGCACCGGCTTTTCCTTGCGCGGTTTCTTGCCGGGGAAATCCTGTGGATTGCCCTGGGCGTGAGCCACACAGGATTTTTTCACCGGGCACTCCTCGCAGCGTGGTTTCGAGCGGGTGCACAGGGTGGCACCCAGGTCCATCATCACCTGGGTGTAGTCGTTAACGCGTTGGTTTGGGGTGAAGGTCTCGGCCAGTTGCCACAGTTGATTGGCAACCGCTGTCTGTCCGGGCCAGCCCTCCACGGCGTGAAAACGGGCCAGCACCCGTTTGACGTTGCCATCGAGGATCGGTGCCCTGAGTCCCATACTGATACTGGCAATAGCGCCAGCGGTGGAGCGGCCTATGCCGCTCAATTCGGTCAGTTCCTCTACGTCCTGGGGAAACTCCCCGTCGTATTCCTCCAGCACCGTCTGGGCACACTTGTGCAGGTTGCGGGCGCGGGCGTAGTAGCCGAGGCCGCTCCAGTGAGCCAGGACTTTGTCCTGAGGCGCGCGGGCGAGGCTTTCCAGGGTGGGGAAGCTCTGCATAAAGCGCTCAAAGTAGGGAATCACCGTGGTGACCTGGGTCTGTTGCAGCATGATTTCGGACACCCAAACCCGATAGGGATTGATGTCCTGCTGCCAGGGCAGGTCTTTGCGCCCGTGTTTGTCGAACCATTTCAGGACGGCATTTTGGAACTGCTTTGGGGTCATGGGGATACTGCGGGCTGGAATCTGTGGTTGAACGCTGGAGTTGTGCACCGGGTGGACCCCGGTGCACTTTAGCGGGGCCTTAGCGGCCGAAGAGATTTTTCAATTTTTCTTTCAGCTCGTCGACCTTTTCTTCAACTTTATCGCCATATTTCTTTTCGGCTTTGTGCTTCAGTTCTTCCCGCAGCAAGTCGTCGAGGCGGCGGCTGTCGGGTTTACAGGTGCTGATGTTCACATCGTCGAAGTCGCCCTTGCAGCGCAGCGGCAGCGGGCGATTGCGCCAGCGCTTGTTGCGCACGGTACAGCCGTCGGCGGAGGTGCTCTCGCCCACCAGGGCCAGGCCGAGCTTGAAGTCGAAGTCCTGTTTCTTCAGGTCCACCTCTCCGTCACCGGTCAGGGCGATGTTTTCGATACCGGCGAGAATTTCGCTCACATCTACCTGGTCGCCTTTCACCGCGATGGTGGCGCGAAGGTCCTGCAGTCCGGTGCTATTGGGCCAGTCCCGGGTGGGCATTTCGGTATTTTCCGCGTAGCTGAACAGCTGGCACATGTTTTTCTCCAGGTTGAATGGAGAAATCGACATTTCCTTACTGGAAACCTCAACGGAGGCGCGCAGGTTTTTCTCTAAGGCTGTGGATGTTTTACCTTTGGTGCTGGCACTCCAGTTAACGCTGGCTTCTCCAGCCAGCTGGACTTCTTCACTGGGGAAGAGGGCAGCTTGGACCTTGCCGATATCCACATTGGTGAGACCGCCGCGCATCTGCGCCTCGGCGGACTGGGCGCGAGCGTTGAGCTGACCATTCGTGTTCAGCTGGCCACCATAGATATCGGCACTCAATTTTTGCAGGCGGTAGAGGCCGTTATCCACGGTGAGTTGGATTTCCGGGCTGTCCATTTGCAGGTCAGCGGCTTGCAGTTGGTCCAGTGCCAGGCTGATATTGGCGTTGAAGCCGCGCAGGTCGCTCAATGGAAGGGGGTCTGCCTCGGGCGGCTTGGCAGCTACTGTTCTCTTTGGTTTTTCTGCGGTTTCAGTTTGATCACTCTTTGTCGCCTGCTCTCCCTGCTTTTTGCCTTCAGCGGCGGGAGCTTGCGCACTCTGTGCTTCCACTCCCTCGGTTTGTTCCGCCGAAGCGGCTCCAGCCTCATCTTCGTTCGAAGGGGGCAGATAGTTATCCAGGTTAAAGGCGCCGCCGCGCAGGTTCAGGTCAAGCCCGGGCATTTCTGCGTTGCGCAATTGGGCGTTGCCGCTAAAGGTGACGTCGTCCAGTTTCAATTGCAGCGGTGTCAGGTCGAGCTTTTGTTCGGTACCTTCCACGCTCGCTTCGATACTCAGCTTTTGCAGTGCCGCTTTATCGCGGGTATCGATTTCGGTGCCCGTCAGTTCAAACCAGGGGCGCAGAGGGTCGGCATTGGCGTTGACGTTTAGTTGTATACGCCAGGGTTGGGTGTTGCTGTCCCTGCGCAGGTAGCCGCGCATATGCAGGCTGGCCTTGGCGCTGTTCTCAGAGGTGAGGTCTACTTGTAGCGGTTGCAGGCGCAGCCCATTGAGGCCCTCGTCCAGGGCGAGGGTACTATCAATTTTTAGCTTCAGTGGGTGTTTGAGGTCGCTGCCGGTAAGGTCTGCTGCGGCAGTGAGTTTGCCCGGTTCGCCACCCGGTACCAGGTTAATAACGCTTACCTGCAGGTCTTGGACTTTGTACTCTTTGTTAGTCTGGGCATCGCTGTAGAGCACCACGCCCTTCTCGATACGCAGCTTTTGCAGGCTCAGGTCGACCTGTTGTTGTGATGGCTCTTCCTGTTCCTTGGGGATAGAGAGTTTGGGAGGTTGCTTGCTCTGAGCTTCCAGGGCCTCGCTAATCAGCTCCCAGTTGCCGCGCCCTTCTTTGTCGACGGTGAGTTCAATTTGCGGAGCTACCAGGACTATCTCTTCGGCCTCTACTTTGCGTTGCAGTAGTGGCTTTAGGGCCACGCCAATGGCAATTTTTTCTGCTTTCACCAGAGTTTGTTTTGGTAGCTTTAATGGTGCCAGCTGTACATCTTCAAGTTGCAGGCCGAGCTTGGGCCACAGCTGCCAGCCGATATCACCTTCCAGTTGCAGGGAGATGCCCTGCTTGGCAGCGAGTTTTTCTAACTGGGGTTTGTATTGGTTGATGTCGAGTCCTGCTAACAGCCAGGCGACGGCGCCAGCGAGTAGCAGGAAAACGATTAAAAGTGCGATAAAAGTGCGCTTTATCCAGGCCATGGAGAGCATTGTCCCTGTGTATTTGTCGTGTGGTGTCACGCATATGACGCCGCAGCGCGGCTTGATGTTCCCGCGCACTTCTACAAATAGGTTATGCCGGAATTGTAGGAGATGCAGCCCCGCGAGGCTGGGAAAGCGCTGCGGGGCCATTGAAGCAGGTGTTTATTAGAAAATAAACCGCACACCGGCTTCAATGCTGCGACCAGCTTCAGGAGCGTAGTCGCGTAGTAGTGAGGTGGAGTTGCGAATTTCTTCGTCGAGCAGGTTGCGGGCGCTGGCGAAGATCACCGCGTCGCTGCTGCCGATGTTGAAGTTGTAGTGGGCACTCAGGTCCATGCGGGTATAGCCGTCGGTTTCCTCTTCGTAGGCGCCGGCGCGATCCTGGTCCGCAGCTTCGACTGTGCGCCATTCCCAACCCCACTGGTCGTACTCTGCTCCCAGGGCGAGACCCAGGCGCAGGGGAGGCATGCGCGGCACATCGGAACTCTCACCGGCGATATCTTCGTCGAAGCTCGCGCGCACAACATCGCCAAACAGAGTCAGGTAGAAGTTGCTGCGCAGGGGAAATTTCACCGAGGCTTCAGCACCGTAGAAGGTGGCGTCGCGGTTGCCATAGGCGTAGATGGGCAGCTCTTCTTCAAACAACTCATTGGTGTTTTGCGAGTAGATGTAGTCGCCGATGCGGTTGTAGAAGACGCTGGCTTCAATCTGCGCTGCATGCCAGCCACTGGCCGCTTCGTTGTGGTGGTGATAGCCCAACTCCAGGTTAATGGATCGCTCTTTGTCCAGGTCACTGTTGCCAATTAAGTATCTGCCCTCGGCCAGGTGCTCGCCGTCGGCAAACAGCTCTTCGGCTACCGGGGCGCGTTCGGAGCGGGTGGCACCGACGCTGATATGCTGGTGCTCTTGCAGGAAGTACTGCAGGGTAGCGCTGGTGCTGAACAGGTTGAAGTCGCGATCCTCTGCGGTCTCCGGGTCGACATCGACACGCTCAATACGCGCGCCCAGGTCCAGGTGCCAGTTGCCCCATTCGCGTTCCTTCATGGTGAAGAGGCCGGCGCTGCGGGTGCGGGAGGGCTGGATAAATGCCCCCTTGTCAGCGGTAAAGTCTTTATCGGACAATTGCAGGCCGTAGGCGCCACGCCACTCGCTACCGCTGTCGTGGGTGATTTCCAAGCGACCTTCCCAGGCTTCGTTGGCATAGCGGGTGCCGGCTGCGTCCTCTTCCAACTCTACGTGCTCGTAGTCGTTATAGCCGATACGCAGGCGTAACTTGTCCCAATAGTTGCTGTTAAAGCGGTGCTCGCCTTTGAGGTCGTAGCGAGTCTGCGCCATATCGATACGCACAGCTTCGGCTTCGCTCTCCTCCTCATGCTCTTCGTGTTCCTCGTGATTGTCCTCGTCGTGCTCCTCATCATCGTGGTGGTGCTCGTGAGTGCCGAGGGGGATACCGTAGTTGTTTTCCAGCTTGTTTACTGACAGGCCGATGTAGCCACTTTCAGTAATCCAGGAAACACCGCCGCTGTAACTGTGGGCGCGGGCATTGGTGTTGCCGACGAAGCCGTCGGTGTTGAACTCTTCCTCGTGCTCGCCTTCGTCCTCGTCGTGCTCTTCGTGTTCCTCGTGCTCGACAATAGCGAGGCCGGGGATTTCCGTGTCGTCGTTTTCGCGATAGACACCGTCGAAGTACCAGGCCAGCTGCCCGGCACCGCCGGTAAAGCGGAATACCGAGGCATCCTGGCTGTTGGCAGTGTCGTGGCGCATCTCAACCGCGCCTTCAACTTCCTCGGGTACCTCAGTGGGGATGCGACCGTCGATAATATTTACCACCCCGCCGATAGCGCCGCTGCCGTAGCGCAGTGCCGCCGGTCCGCGCAGTATCTCGATGCGCTCCGCCAGTAGAGGTTCGATACTGGCAGCGTGATCGGCGCTGGTGTTGGAGGCGTCAGAGACATCCAGGTTGTCGTTCAGGATCTTCACTCGGTTGGCGCTCTGGCCGCGAATAACCGGCAGGCCCACGCCACTGCCGAAGGAGGCGTTGGCCACTCCCGGCTGGTTCTTCAGGGTTTCGCCCAGGGTGGCGGAAGCGGCTTTGCGCAGGGTCTCGCCGGAGAGCACCGATACCGGCGCAGCTACTGCGTCGGCGGGCTTATCCAGGGGAGATACGGTGACGTTAACTTCTTCCAGTTTGTTGCTGTCTTCTGCGGCGCAAATAGCGGGCACGGCCAAGCTGGCAATAGCCAGGGCCAAAGTATTGAACTTAGTCATTGTTTTTTATTCCTGTCACAGGCGGACAATGCCATACGCGCTCCAGCGCGGGCATTCACTAAAAAATATCGGTTTTTGGGTGTTAGCTGAGTGACAGGAAGAAGGGAGGGGCGCGCGCACTCTGGCGCTCTGGCTGGCAATCGCGCGCGGTTGGCGCAGAGGGCCGTTCGTAGTGACTTTGGGGCTCAGCCTGTACGAGCAATGGCTCGCTGCCGAGTGCTGCAGGTGAATGCATGCAACACAGGTCACACATCTCTACCTGGGTATTGCCCAGGTGGAAGTGCTCCGCCCACAGCGGCTGAGCTGCTACTACGGCGAGTAACAGGAACAGGCTGGCCCAGTAATGGGATTTTCGGCGCTTTAGAGTAACCATGCGGTGCATGATAGGGCTAAACAATTACGAATCAAGTTTCATCTGACACTAGAGAGCCACAGGGGATGTCATTCATCCTATAATTTGCGCCCTCTGTCTTATCGTGCAAATAAGGATCGCTTTCGATGCGTACAGCTAGCGTCACCCGTGACACCCTGGAAACCAAGATTCAAGTCAGCGTTAACCTGGACGGCCAAGGTCATGGCAAGTTCGCGACTGGGGTTCCTTTCCTGGAGCATATGCTCGATCAAATTGCCCGCCACGGCATGATCGACATGGACATTAGCTGCGATGGCGATATTCATATCGATGATCATCATACGGTGGAAGATATCGGCATTACCCTGGGCAAAGCCATTACTGAAGCGCTGGGGGATAAAAAGGGGATGACCCGTTACGGCCACAGCTATGTCCCCTTGGATGAGGCGCTATCCCGGGTCGTAATCGACTTCTCCGGCCGGCCAGGCCTGGTTATGGATGTGCCTTTCACCCAGAAGCGGATCGGCAACTTTGATACCGAACTGTTTTTTGAGTTCTTCCAGGGCTTCGTCAATCACGCGCTGGTAACAGTACATATTGACTGCCTGCGTGGCCACAACGCTCACCATCAGGTGGAAACCGTATTTAAAGCCTTTGGCCGCGCCCTGCGTATGGCGTTGACCCCGGACCCCCGTATGGCCGGCACCATGCCCTCCACCAAAGGAGTCTTGTGATGGGTAAGATTGCGGTACTCGATTACGGTATGGGCAACCTGCACTCGGTGGCCAGCGCCCTGAACAAGGTGGCGCCGGAGGCCGAGGTGGTGCTGGCACAAACTCCGGAGCAGGCCGAGGGCGCAGAGCGCCTGGTGGTGCCTGGTGTGGGTGCCATTCGGGATTGTATGGCAGGGTTTGTCGAGGCGGGTTTTTCGCCGCTGCTTCGCGAGGCTATCAGTGTGGGTACCCCGGTGCTGGGTATCTGTGTGGGTATGCAGATTATGATGCACCACAGCGAGGAGAATAATGGCGTTGATTGCCTGGGGATTTTCCCGGAGCCGGTGAAATTCTTCGGCGACAACATTCCCCCGGCGCAGAGTGCTGAACGGCTCAAGGTGCCCCATATGGGCTGGAACAGTGTTCAGCAGCGTCAGCCGCACCCCCTGTGGGCCGATATTGCCGATGGCAGCCGTTTCTACTTTGTCCACAGCTACTATGTGCCGGCTGCTGAAAATCTGGATATTGCCGGGCAAGCCGAATACGGCATTCCCCTGGCTGCCGCAGTTGCCAGGGAGAATATCTTCGCCACCCAGTTCCACCCGGAGAAGAGTGCCGAGGCTGGCTTGCAGCTGCTAAAGAACTTTGTCCACTGGAACGGCCGGGCCCAATAGGCCCAGCTCACCGATCACACTGAAATTACTGCCGACGTAAGAAAAGATATGATTGTAATTCCCGCGATTGATTTAAAAGACGGCCAATGCGTGCGCCTGCGCCAGGGCGAGATGGATGACGCCACTGTATTTTCCGATGATCCCCTGGCTACAGCTCAGCATTGGGTGAACGAGGGAGCCAAGCGACTGCACCTGGTGGATTTGAACGGCGCCTTCGCCGGCAACCCGGTGAACGGTGAAGCGGTAACTGCTATCGCCAAACAGTTTCCCGATTTACCGGTGCAAATTGGCGGAGGCATTCGCGATTTGCACACTATCGAGCGCTATCTGGATGCCGGTGTGCAGTGGGGGATTATCGGCACTGCGGCGGTAAAAAATCCCAAGCTGGTGGAAGAGGCGTGTCGCGAGTTTGAGGGCCATATTATTGTCGGGCTCGATGCCAAAGATGGCTTGGTGGCTACTGAGGGCTGGGCTGAGGTTTCCGAGCTGAAGGCGACAGAACTGGCCAAGCGCTTTGCCGATTGTGGCGTCAGCTCTATTGTTTATACAGATATTGCCCGCGACGGGATGATGCAAGGCGTCAATATTGAGGCGACTCTGGAAATGGCCCGCGCAGTGCAGGTGCCTATTATTGCCTCCGGCGGTGTCAGCAGCATTGAGGACATTGAACAGCTGTTGGATGCCGGTGAAATCTACGGTGCGATTACCGGCCGGGCGATCTACGAAGACAAGTTGAACCTGCGGGAAGCGCAGCAGCTTTGCGACCAACGGAACAAATAATGGCTCTGGCGAAACGTATTATTCCCTGTCTGGATGTGGACAACGGCCGCGTGGTGAAGGGCGTTAACTTTGTCGATATCCGCGATGCCGGCGACCCGGTGGAAATTGCCCGCCGCTACAACGAAGCGGGCGCGGATGAAGTCACTTTCCTCGATATCACCGCCACCCATGAGCAGCGCGATACCATCCTGCACACCGTGGAGAAAATGGCCCACGAGGTGTTTATCCCCCTCACTGTCGGCGGCGGTGTGCGCACCTTGCAAGATATCCGCAATCTGCTGAATGCCGGTGCGGACAAGACTGCAATCAATTCAGCGGCAGTGAAAAACCCCGAGTTTGTACGCGAGGCCGCCGAGCGCTTTGGCAGCCAGTGTATTGTGGTGGCCATTGATGCCAAACAGGTGGGAGAGGGCCGCTGGGAGATCTTCACTCATGGCGGGCGCCAGCCCACTGGCATTGATGCAGTGGCCTGGGCTCGGCAGATGGCTGAATACGGTGCCGGCGAAATCCTGCTGACCAGTATGGATCGCGACGGCACCAAGAACGGTTTTGACCTGGTCCTGACCCGGGCGGTTACTGAGGCGGTTCAAGTGCCAGTCATTGCTTCCGGTGGTGTGGGAGACCTACAGCACCTGGCGGATGGCGTATTGCACGGTGGTGCGGATGCGGTATTGGCTGCGAGTATTTTTCACTTCGGCGAATACACCATTGCCGAAGCGAAAGCGTTTATGCACAGCGCAGGGATTGAAATGCGGTTGTAGGTAATGCTGGGGTAGTCTTGCACGGCGGGCCCAGGGCCCGCCGTACTTTGCTTACTGCTGTTCGTCTGCGCGGGCAAGGCGCTCGCGCAAACCCCTGTCCCTGTGAGCGTAGAGATTGAGGCCCTTGAGTACATTGAGGGCTTCGAAGATTTGGTTGTCACGATCCATCCAGTCTTCCCGTTCTTCCTGTTCTCTCGAGCGGTCTTCAGAAGTCCGGTCGGCACCACCGTTACCGTTGTCCAGATGCCCGGCCAAATCAGCTTCAGTGGGCCTGGGAGAGTCGTCCAAGCGGGTGACTTTCACCCGCTCTACCACGATATCCGGTGTGATGCCCTGGGCCTGGATTGAGCGGCCATTGGGAGTGAAGTAGAGCGCGGTTGTCAGCTTGATGGCGCGTTCATTATTGATAGGGATTACTGTTTGTACCGATCCCTTGCCGAAGCTGTCGGTGCCCATCACCACTGCGCGGCGGTGGTCCTGTAGGGCGCCGGCGACAATTTCCGCTGCAGAGGCGGAGCCCGCGTTGATTAATACAACCAGCGGAGCGCCTTCGGTTAAATCGCCCGGCTCGGCGGAATAGCTCAGGTTGGCGGCTTCATTGCGGCCTTCGGTGTAGACCACCAGGCCCTCTTCCAAAAATGCATCCGCTACTTCCACCGAGGATTGCAGCACGCCACCGGGATTGTTGCGCAGGTCGATAACCAGCCCTTTAAGTGCGCCTTTCTTCTGCAACTTGATCAGCTCGTCGGCCACATCGGCGCCGGTGTCCAGCTGAAACTGGCTGATGCGCAGATAACCGTAGCCATCATCGAGGACTTTGCTGCGCACACTGCGCACGCGCACGGTGTCTCGCTTGAGGGTGACATCGAAAGGCTCTTTAAAACCTTTGCGAGCGATGGTCAGGGTGACACTGCTTCCTTTGGGCCCGCGCATCCACTCCACCGCTTCATCCAGGCTCACGCCCTTCATGGATTTGCCCGACAAGCGCAGTATGACATCGCCGGCCTTGAGGCCAGCGCGGGAGGCGGGGGTGTCGTCCATGGGGGTGACGACGGTGATATGGTCGTTTTCGATGCCCACCTCGATCCCGAGGCCGGCAAACTCACCGGTGGTGTTGGCTTGTAAATCGTCAAAGGATCGGCGATCAAGATAGGAGGAGTGGGGGTCTAGGCCTTGCAGCATGCCCTTGATGGCGTATTCCAGCAGGGTGCGGTCGTCCACTTCCTCGATATAGCCCTGGCGAATTTGCTCGAAAACTTTGGCAAAGCTGCGCAGATCTTCCAGCGGCAGGCGGGCTTCAGTGTCTGCAGCCACCTGGGAATGGCTATCGCCGTCGGTCAAACCCATTAAAGGCAGGGCTGTCAGAGCGGCTGCGCCGATCAAGGTTGTCAGCGCCTTGGGGATAAACATGTTGTTGTGACCTCTGCCTTATTTCTTCGCTGCTTTGCGAAAGTGTAGACCGCAGAGATTGGCAGGGATTCTAAGCGGACGCCAAATTCTACAGTGTCACGATCTTAGTCGTCATAAGCCCAGGGGTCTTACACCTGGGTTGGCTCCCGCTCTTATTCTCTTTTGGCGATAAAAAAGCCGATACTCCGCAGCTTTTCGTCGTGGTGCTTTCTCATTTAATTAGCACAGCGGCGGGAGTCGTGAGATGAAGTGGGGAGCATTAGGCGGGTGTGTAATCCCGATCGCTGTGATTTGCGAGGGGGCTCTATAACGGGTGCGTGGAAAATGCCCGGGATTTTACGCCTCGTATTATGCCCTCTGTGCCAGCTCCGATCAGGAGCTGCACCAAACTGTGGGGTCCTGCGCTTTACCCCGGTGGCGAATTTCGAAGTAAACACCGCTATGGCTGAGTCCACCGCTATTGCCAACCCGAGCGATGGTGTCACCACTTTCCACCCACTCGCCAATATTGCGGGTGAGGGACTGGTTGTGGGCGTAGAGACTCATGTACTCCTCTCCATGATCCAGGATAACCAGCATGCCGTGGCCGCGCAGGTAATCGGAGAAAACCACGCGGCCGCGGTGGATCGCCCGCACGGGCTCCCCTTCATTGGCGCGCAAGGTGACACCTTTCCAGGTGATGCCATTGGCGCGACGCTGTCCATAGGCATTGGCGCGGCGGCCATCAACCGGCCACTGCATTCGGCCTCGCTGGCGCGCAAAGGGTTTTTGCTCGCTGGGGTTTACCAGTGAGGCGATGGCGCGACCTACTTCGTCGATCAATTTTTGCAGGCGTGTGCGATCCCCTTGGAGCTGCTTGAGTTCACCGCTGCCATCGGAGAGCCGCGCCGCCAGTTTATCCAGCGTGTCCTTGCGATTCTGCTGTGCGATGCGCAGTTTGCTCTGGCGTTTCTGCAGCTGCTCTCGCTCCGCTTTCAGGGTTTCGCGCTCGCGCTCAATGGAGGCGGATACGGTTTCCAGTGAGGTGAGGGTTTCCAGGTAAGTGTCTATGATGCGGCTGCGTTCTTGGAGGAAGTAATCGTGGTAGCGGAGATGGCGGGCGACGTTCTGTGGATCTTGCTGGTTGAGCAGGAGCTTGATCTGCTCCTGTCGGCCTAGTCGGTATGCGGCGGCGATCTCCTGCTCGACCCGCCGCTGCATACTTCGTCGCGACTCTTGCAGTTGCTGTTGTTCCTGCTGGAGTTCGCGCAGCTTGTCCGAGCGGCTGCGCATATCCTGTTTGATCTTGTCTATGCGCTGGTGCAGCCCGGAAATATCTTTCTCGTTCTCTTCCAAATCCTTGAGCAATTGGTCGCGCTGGCCTCGCACCTGGTTGAGTTCCTGTTGCAGGGACTCAATGCGTTGCTTGATTTGCGCCAGGCGCGCCTGCTCATCTCCCTCTGCCTGGCTCCAGGCGGGTAGGGAAATCAGTGTGATCAGGAAGAGTACGAGAGTTTTCATCAGTCCATTTTTACCAAACTTTGGCCGGTCATTTCCGTCGGCTGTGGCAGATCCATCAACGCTAACATGGTTGGCGCTACATCCGCCAGACTACCTCCGTCACACATTTGCACATTGCGCTCGCCGATATAAACAAAAGGCACCGGCAGAGTGGAGTGCTGGGTGCTGACTTGGCCGGAGTTGGCGTCGAACATCTCTTCCACATTGCCGTGGTCGGCAGTTATCAGCACTTCGCCGCCGGTAGCCAGAGCGGCGTTTACGACGCGCTCTACACACTGGTCCAGGGCTTCGACGGCTTTTACTGCCGCCTCGAAAACACCGGTATGGCCGACCATATCGCCGTTGGCGTAGTTGCAGATAATGGCGTCGTACTCGCCGCTCTCAATCGCCGCTACCAGTTTGTCAGTGACGATTGGCGCATTCATTTCCGGTTGCAGGTCGTAGGTGGCCACATCCGGTGACTTGATCAGTTCGCGGGTTTCGCCGTTGTAGGGCTCTTCGCGGCCGCCGCTGAAGAAGAAGGTAACGTGGGCGTACTTCTCTGTCTCGGCGATGCGCAGCTGGGTTCTGCCCTCTGCAGACAAGTACTCGCCGAGGGAGTTGACCAGGTTTTCTGGCGGGAAGGCACAGCTGGCGTGGATATCGGCAGCGTATTCGGTCGTCATGACGAAGTCCGCCAGCTGCGGCTTGGCTTTGCGCTCGAAGCCGCTGAAGTCCTGCTCGGTAAAAGCGCGGGTTAACTGGCGCGCGCGATCCGGGCGGAAATTCATAAAGATAAGGGCATCGCCGTCCTGGATCGGAGCGGGCTCGCCAATCACCGTTGGCGCGACAAATTCATCGTTTTCACCGCGCTCATAGGCCGAGGCCAGTCCTGCCAGGGCGTCACTGGCACTGTGCTCTGCTGTACCCAGGGTCAGCATGTCGTAAACGGACTCGGTGCGCTCCCAGCGCTGGTCGCGATCCATGGCGAAGTAGCGCCCGGCCAGGGTAGCCATATGGGCATTGCCGACGGAGTCACACACCTGCATCAGGCGCGCCAGGGAGGGTTCGGCACTGCGCGGTGGGGTGTCGCGGCCATCGAGAAATGCGTGTACATAAATAGCGCGGGCGCCGCGCTGTGCCGCCAGGGTTATCATGGCGACAATATGGTCTTCGTGGCTGTGTACGCCGCCTTCGGATAGGAGTCCCATAATATGGACGGCGCCGTTGTTGGCGATAGCCTTATCGACCGCAGTGGTGTAAGCGGTATTGCGGAAGAAGTCGCCGTCCTGGATGGCTTTGTTGATCCGGGTAAAGTTCTGGTAGACCACTCGACCGGCACCCAGTGTCATATGGCCGACTTCCGAGTTGCCCATTTGTCCATCGGGCAGGCCCACCGCCATCCCGGAGGTCTGGATCAGGGTTTTTGGGCGGGTCGACCAGATATTGTCCCAAACCGGAGACTTGGCTGCGTGAATCGCATTGTGCTCGGGATTGTCGCTGTGGCCGAAGCCGTCCAGAATCAGCAGGACCAGGGGGCGTTTTTGCGGGGCTTGCGTAGCGGCCATAGCGACAGTATTCCTCTTCCAAGGGTTAAATTGCGGACGCGGATTTTAACCTGTGGGGCTGGTATTTCACCATGTTATTTAGCTTAAGCCGGATTACAAAGAGGCTGGGGCGGAGGGATTTGGTTGATTAGAATTTCGCCATGATCGTGTATACTCCCGCCGGCATTGGGCGCGGTAGCGCCCTATTGATTACCACTTGAGGATTTTGGGGGCGAAGTGGATTTTCTCGACTTTTTAGCTGAGCAGTGGCTGTTGGTCGGCCTGCTTGTGGCATTGCTTTACGCATTTGTTTTGACTGAGCGATTCAAGTCTGGCGAGCCGGCATCACTTCATGAAGTGACCAAGCTGATCAATAGCGACGGAGCCAAGGTGCTGGATATTCGCGATCGCAGCGAGTTCACTGCCGGTCATATTGTCGACTCCCTGCATATTCCCCACGGGGATGTGGCTGAGCGCATTGCCGAGCTGGAACCGTTTAAAGACAAGACCATTATTGTCGCTGACAAGATGGGGCAGCACGCAGGTCCGGTGGGGCGCATGCTGAAACAGAAAGGTTTCCAAGTGCGTCGCCTGCAGGGCGGAATGAGCGAGTGGGCTAACCAGAACCTGCCTGTCGTTAAAGGCAAAGGTTAACCTGAAGTATAAGTTTGACGGAGTTTTGTCATGCAGAATGTTGTCATTTATACCACCCGTTTCTGCCCCTACTGTATTCGCGCCAAGCAGCTGCTGGATAGCAAGGGTGTCGCTTATCGCGAAATCCCTGTGGACAATAATCCCGGCTTGCGCGCAGAAATGGCTGACAAGGCGGGGCGCCGCTCGGTGCCGCAGATTTGGATTGGCGATAAGCATGTAGGTGGTTGCGACGAGCTGATGGCGTTGGAGCGCGGTGGCCGACTCGACAAATTGCTGAAAGCAGCGGGATAAGCGGAAAACTGACGCGGCCGCCAACATGCGGTCCCCAATTTTTGCTATTTATCCGGTCTGGGCCTTGAAACGTTTTATCGAGGCCCCAACTGTTGAGTTATTACCGGAGTCTTTCTCACGGAAGGCATCAATAAACTTTTTATAATGAACAGGCTGTAACATGGCTGAAGAATTGAATGGCGCAGCGGCAAACGCAGAGGCTCCACAAGTACAATTTGCGATGCAACGCATCTACCTGAAAGACCTCTCCTTCGAAACCCCGATGGGTGCCGAGGTCTTCAAAAAGCAGTGGAAGCCCCAGGTTAATCAGGAGCTGAACACCAAGACCGCGAAGATCGAAGACGATCTGTACGAAGTGGCTCTGACCCTGACTATCACCGTAAAGCTGGAAGAAGACACCGCTTTCCTGGTGGAAGTAAAACAAGCTGGCCTGTTCGGTATCAAAGGTCTGGAAGGTCAACAGCTGGCCCAGGCCCTGAATACTGCCTGCCCGCAAATTCTGTTCCCCTACGCCCGCGAAGTGATCGATAACGCTGTAGTTAAAGGATCTTTCCCGGCACTGATGTTGCCGCCGGTGAACTTCGACGCCCTGTTCGCTGCTGCCCTCGATAAGGCACAGAAAGAAGCAGAGGGCGCTCAAGCGAACGCTTAATTCGCTTTAGCCCAGCTGGCACGATAAAAAGGTCCCTTAGCGGGGCCTTTTTTTATATCTGTAATCTCCTCGGGGATAGCTTCCGCTTTACTGACTGCCCCTTCGCAACCGCAGCACAAACCTGGAGCCGCTTATGCAGTGGGATCTGCCAAACCCATTTATCACCACAGTGACGGTTGGCGCCAAACATGTGGATGGTCTGAGTCATGCCAACAATGCGGAATATGTGCGCTGGTGTGAGGCTACCGCCTGGGCGCACAGCGCAGCCCTGGGTCTGGATGTCACGAATTATCAGCAGCTTGACCGGGGAATGGCAATTCGTCATGGCGAGTATGACTATATACTGGCGGCCAGAGAGGGGGAGGAATTGCTGTTTGGCACCTGGCTCACTGAGGTGGACGGGCGTCTGAATATGACTCGCCGCTTTCAGGTGTTTCGCGCCGCCGATAAGGCATTGGTATTGCGGGCCGAATGGCGGATGGTGTGCATTGAGCTTTCCACTGGCAAGCCAAAACGTATGCCGGCGATCTTCAAGGAAATTTACAGTCCGGCAGTGACTGCCCCGGAGGCTGAAAAAAATGAGTGAAGAGTTTGTATCCCTGACCAACAATTCAGGGGCGCTTAAGGACAAGACCATCTTTATCACTGGTGCCAGTCGCGGCATTGGCCGGGCGATTGCCCTCAAATGCGCGGCGGATGGTGCCAATATCGTGATTGCCGCTAAGTCGGCAGAGCCACATCCCAAGCTTCCGGGAACCATCTTCTCGGTGGCAGAGGAAGTGGAGAAAGCCGGCGGCAATGCCCTGGCCCTGCAGGTGGATGTGCGCGATGAGCAGCGAGTAGAGCAGGCTATGTCGGAGGCTGCCGAAAAATTTGGCGGCATCGACGCTGTGATTAATAATGCGGGCGCGATCAACCTGACCAATGTTGAGTCGACACCACCCAAGCGCTACGACCTGATGCAGAGTATCAATAGTCGCGCGGTGTATCTCACCGCCCACTTGGCGACTCCCTATCTGAAAAAAGCTGACAACGCTCATATTCTCAGCCTGTGCCCACCGCTGAATATCCAGCCCAAGTGGTTGGGGCCCTTCGCTCCTTACGCCCTGTCAAAATTTGGTATGACCATTCTCAGCCTGGGTTTGGCAGAAGAGCTGCGTGAGGCGGGGATCAGCGTGAACACCTTGTGGCCGCGCACACTGGTGGCCACCGCCGCGATTGAATTTGCGGTGGGTAGTCGTGATATGTTTGAGCAGAGCCGCAAGCCCTCGATTATGGCCGATGCGGCCTACGAGATACTGACGACTAAAGATGTCGCCTTGAGCGGTCGCCAGCTAATCGATGAAGAGCTGTTGGCAGAGCGCGGTGTGAAGGATTTCACCGGTTATGCCCACAATCCAGCCAATGCAGACAATTTAACCAAGGATTTATTTCTCGACTGACGCTGGCAGGGGGTATTTGTGAGCAGCGACAGCAAATTATTTAAAGACGCTCTCGGTGAAATGGGAGACGTTAAACCGCTGGCGCAGGAGCGCCGCGTCAATTTGCGCAAGGAGCCGAAGCAATCTGAGTCTATGTTGCGGGAGCGCCGCGCCGCTGCCACGCGCCTGACAGAGCGGGAAATGAACCCCCTGTCCGGTGAATATATTGATCTGGTAGAGCCATGGGATCCGTTGGAATTCAAGCGCGATGGTGTGCAAAACGGGGTCTATCGCAATTTGCGCCTGGGCAAATACAGCATAGATGCGCGCCTGGATTTACATCGCCACTCTGTGGAGATGGCGCGCAGGGCCGTGATGGAATTTATCCGTGATTGTGTTGAAGCGGATGTGCGCTGTGCCCTGATTACCCACGGTAAGGGTGAGGGGCGTAAGCAGCCGGCGTTATTGAAAAGCTGTATCAATCACTGGTTACCGCAGCTGCATGAAGTACTGGCTTTTCACAGTGCGCAACCCCAACACGGGGGCTTGGGAGCGACTTATCTGCTGCTGAGAAAGAGTGAACGCAAGCGGCAGGAGAATCTGGAGATACATCAAAAACGCCGTTAAGGTTCTTTTGTAACTTTTCTGTCACTTATGCAAATTAAGATGCGCCGCTGAGGCTTTCCCCTCAAGAGTGCTTTTTTAGACTCCTAAAGCTCATCTTTTTGATTCTTCTTGATTGTCATTCTGGCGACCCAATGGGTCGCCTTTTTTATAGGGTTGGGCCTGGCGGTAGCTGCGGTCTACTTGTTCAAACTCAATATAGGCACTGCCATCGGTATTGCTGATCATCATCTTGTTACCCACGATAACAATCAAATCAGACTTTCTCAGGGCATTGAGGTAATCGATCTCCAGTTCATCGCTGGGGTGTGCTCCCCCCATGCGCGCAATAGCGGGAATCCGCTCCCAGGTGAAAGCACCGCTGCTAGTGAGAGAAAAGCGCCCCAGGTATGGGTTGGTGCCACTGTTGCCCCTAACGTAACCAAATTGATCGCATTTGAAAAAGGGTCTATCCCGCCAAAACCTGCTCCAGCTCAGGGTTGAATCATAAGTGCGCCCGGAGTAGTACAAGCTCGATAGCACCCACTCGTGTTCACAGGCAGACCAAGCCGATCGTTGGAGTTGGGGAATAGGGGGATTGGGGGTGCTGCAGCCTGCAAGCACCAGGTTGCATACGATAATACTCAGTAGTAAGTAAAAAGCACGACGTGGCATGATGTCGTTCTCATTGATTTTGCGACATTTAACCTAAAAATTTACAGGTCTTCTGTGGCGGCGTTCAAGGTCCGGCCTTTACGTATTCTATATAGATATCACCGGAGGGGTCACGAAGTATCAAACGATTCCCGCGCGATTTGGTAAATGCCTGGCGAGTGGCGGCGAGGGCACCGAGGTAGGCATGTTCTTGCCGCAGCAAGGGTTCGGGGCCGCCCATCTTGGTAGAGACAAAGCTGGAGGTATCCCAAAGTAACTGCCCGTTATCGGTTACCTGCACCTCTCCCCGATAGGTGTTTATGCCACTCCTCCCCATGACATTGCCTTGGAGATTGCACACAAAGGTAAAGTCCGCAGGCCTCTGGATGTCGACCACCCCACCATTGACGCGCAAGCGTACCAGCTGCCACTTCTTACCACAGACCGCTCCCATACTGCCTGAAGATTGAACAACTTGGGCTTCTTCTATTCGGTTTGTTAGACATCCGCCGACAACTAATAGGGCTCCCAGAAGCCATATTTGTACCAACCTACTCATCGACGAATAACTCCCAAACACAAACCCTTCTCCAGCCCACACCCAAGCCAGCCACTTTTCGGCTTTCACAAAAGCTTAGTTGTTGGCTGCCGTGACGAGACGACAGCAGTGACAAGCTATGCTTGCACTGATGTAAAAAAATAGTATTTGGCCATCGATTAAAGGACGGTCGTCGATATGATCAGGCGCACCAAAATTGTTGCCACCCTGGGTCCAGCTACCGATAAAGAAGAAACACTTCGGCAATTAATCAAGGCCGGTGTGGATATGGTTCGCCTTAACTTCTCTCATGGAAAAATTGATGATCACCGGCGCCGGGCAAAATTTGTCCGTGAAGAAGCCGAGCGTCAGTGCAGACATATTGCCCTGCTGGGAGATTTACAGGGGCCCAAAATTCGTGTCGGAAAATTCACTGATGGGCGTATATATCTGCGCAAAGGTGAAGAATTTATTTTGGACCCGGATTGGGATAAAGATAGTGGCAGTCCTGAAGGTGTTTGGGTTGATTATGAAGCACTCGCAGAAGACTGTAATGAGGGAGACTGCCTGTTACTGGATGACGGCCGATTGAGTTTGCGCATCAAAAAAATTATTGGTCTGTCATTAAAAACCGAGGTTGAAAATGGTGGCTGGTTATCTGATAGAAAGGGAATAAATAAGCAGGGAGGTGGCCTGACTGCGCCGGCACTGACAGAAAAAGACCATCGGGATATCAAAGTTGCCGCCGAGTTACAGGTAGATTATTTAGCCGTTTCTTTCCCTCGCGATGCTCGCGATATTCACAAAGCGAGAAAGTTACTCAGAGAGGCGGGTGGCACCGCACATATTATTGCCAAAATCGAAAGGGCTGAGGCGGTATCCAATGATGCTCGCCTTGAGAAGCTCATCTTGGCCAGTGATGCCATTATGGTAGCGCGCGGTGATCTCGCCGTGGAGATTGGTGATGCAGAATTAATGGGAGTACAAAAACATTTAATCAGCTATGCCCGCTATCTCAATCGGGTCGTTATTACTGCGACACAAATGATGGAGTCGATGATTTCGAGTCCGGTACCTACTCGAGCAGAAGTCTGCGATGTGGCTAATGCAGTACTGGATGGTACTGATGCGGTAATGTTATCTGCTGAGACAGCGGCAGGTGAATATCCTATTGAAACCGTTAAGCATATGGCTGAAGTGATTCTTGGGGCAGAAAAACACCGTAAAATTTATTCCACGCCGGAAAGCCTTCGCGGCGATTACCCTGCGGGTGATGCGTGTATCGCCATGGCCGCCATGATCATAGCGAATCATTGCCGTGAAATTAAAGCCATTATTTGCCAGACCGAAACTGGAAATACTGCGTTATTGATGTCGAGAGTATGTGCATTAATTCCTATTTACGCTTTTTGTCGGCACCAAAAGTGCTGTAATCGTGTAGCCCTCTACAGCGGCGTTGACCCTGTATTAATGGATGTTTCTAATATGGACGGCCCGCTGCGAGATCAAAAAGCAATTTCTTATTTACTGGATCAGGAACTGCTAATTTCAGGGGACTTCGTTTTGATATCCCGGGGCTATCAACAGGATATTGGTGGTCACACCGATACCCTGCGTATTGTCCGCGTGCCCTGATACAAACGATTAAATTACAAATTCTCACAGTGCAAATAACTTACCCCGCACGAACACATCTAACCAGTACCTTGGTCTCCAATTCCTGCTCAACACAGCGAAACTTCTGACCGTCAAGGGTTAATGACTTTGGGCTTCCCTGGGGCGCGGTTGTCGAACAACCGGCAACTCCTGTCGCCAGGGCCACGGCAAGCAGAATAAGTAGTATTTTCTGCACCGCAGTTACCTCTTTGAGTGGTGTGAGTGACGCATTCCCGAATAACTTGTTTATTCAGGGTAGAGGTAATAGCTGTCATTGAGATGTATAACGCGCCAATTTGTTAAAAGTGGCGACAGTGAGCTTGGATGGTGAGGCTATTTAAGTGGGCGGTTGCACTGAGGTTGGCGATTAACTTACCCCGCTGCGTCTTTTGATGGTTTGCTACAGCGGGGTTAGTTACCTAATAAAGCTTGGAGTTAGCGTCTACCGCGATGGTGTCCACCGCGAACACGATAGTGGCCTCTATGGCCCCGGTAGCCGCGATAACCGCCGCGGTGATAACTTCTATAGCCTCGGTGATGGGCCCGGTAGCGGGCATGGGGCGACCGAGGGTAATAGAAACGGTTGTAGTAGGGCATTCCGCGATAGTAATAGCGAGCCCGGTAGCGAGGGTGGCCGCGGAATGATGCGGATCGGTAACTGGCGTAGCCACCGCGGTAATAATAGGTATTCACCGGTGTGAAACCAACGGTTTGGTAAACCGGTGTCCTGTAGGAAGTTAAATAGACATTACTCGAAGCGTAATAGTTGGGCGTGGCATAGGGATAAGCGTAGGAGGAGGTGTAAGCGACTTGCCCTCCACTTGGGCCACCGTAACTGGTGTAGGTGGTGTAGTAACCATCGGTGGCACAGGCACCCAGGGCTAGGGCTGTGCACACCGTGGCGGTGAGAATCACCGTTTTTACAGCTCTATTCATAGTGCTTTCTCCGGTAAGTGGAATTTCCCCCCGGAGAGGCCCGGCAGGGGCCAAGCCCCTAGGCGCGCCAACTAGGCGAGCACAGAATCTCAGACTTAGTAAGGTCTTGCGCGCGGCGGTGGATCGACAATTTGATACTGGGTATTTACAACCGCAGGCGGTCTCAGGCGATAAAAGTTGCCGTCCCAGTAGAAGTTACAGTGCTGCATATTGTGACAGGTGCCATCCGGGTGGCAGTGGGCATAGCGGCCACGCAGGTTGTAATACGTCTTGTTGTAATAAGGGCTGTATCCGTAATAACTGGCGGAACAATCGTTGCCTCCGCAGGGATAGCCGGATGTTCCATTACAGGCCGATAGAGCCAGTCCTGCTGCGATGGCGAGCGCACAACCTGAGCCTCGCAGCAATCTAGTGGGCAGCGGTTTCATCAAGACCTCCACACCTATTGGCGGGTAACACTTCTACATTCAGCCTAGCATTTTTGGCGTGTGAATCATCACGAGGCAGAGTAAATGTTCTAGCAAAGCTGAATACCGAGGCAGGTCTGTATTGGTTGATGGAAACTCTTCAGTTTCGATTTGATAGACCCACTTGTTCGGAGTCAAAAAAGGTAAGGTCGGCAGGCGGGTGAAACCACTAAAAATTCGCACGTTGTGAGAAAAAAGGTTCTCTCACAACGTGCGAATTAAGCCCTGAAGGCTCTTTAACTTAGTGACTACTTGGCAGGAGATTGGGGTCTATTGATTCTAAGTAGGCGCCGCTGCTCAGTAATTGTTTCGCCTCTTCAATATCCGGGGCAAAGTAGCGGTCCTTGTCATAGAAAGGTACTCGGGCGCGCAGTTTTGCCTTGGCGGCCTCCAGTTTTTCCGTGGATTTTAATGGCGCGCGGAAATCCAGTCCCTGGCAGGCAGCGAGTATCTCCACCGCCAGGATGCCACAGGTATTGTCGGCCATATCCCGCAGGCGACGGCCGGCAAAGGTGGCCATGGATACATGGTCTTCCTGGTTGGCGGAGGTGGGCAGTGAGTCCACGCAGGCTGGGTGCGCCATGGATTTGTTCTCACTGGCCAGCGCCGCCGAGGTGACCTGGGCGATCATAAAGCCGGAGTTTACCCCGCCATTTTCCACCAGGAAAGGCGGCAGGCCGGACAGGTTGCTGTCGATTAACAGGGCCATACGGCGCTCGGACAGAGAGCCGATTTCTGCCAGAGCCAGTGCCAAGTTGTCGGCGATCATAGCAACAGGCTCCGCGTGGAAGTTACCTCCGGAAATAATGTCGGAGTTATCCGGATTTTCCTCGTCGGTAAATACCAGCGGGTTATCGGAAACCCCGTTTGCCTCGGCCAACAATACTTCGGCGGCGAAGCGCATCTGCTGGAGGCAGGCGCCCATCACCTGGGGCTGACAGCGCAGGGAGTAGGGGTCCTGCACCTTTTCACAGAATTGATGGGAATCACCGATCTGGCTGGTTTCACCGAGCAGGTCCCGATAAATTGCCGCCACGTCGCGCTGTGCCTGCTGGCCGCGAGCGTTGTGAATACGCTCGTCGAACGGGCGGCGCGAGCCCTTGGCGGCTTCCAGAGTCATGGCACCGGTCACCAGGGCACCGGCGAACAGGTCTTCACTGGCGAACAGGCCGAGCAGGGCAAAGGCGGTGGATGCCTGGGTGCCATTCAGCAGGGCGAGGCCCTCTTTGGGGGCCAGGGTAATGGGCTCAAGGCCCGCCGCTTTGAGGCCTTCGTGGGCGCTCTTGCGCTCGCCTTGGATCAATACTTCCCCTTCACCGAGAAGCACCACGCTCATATGAGCCAGCGGCGCCAAATCGCCAGAGGCGCCTACGGAGCCTTTCTCGGGGATAGCGGGGTAGACACCGGCATTGACCAGTTGCATTAACGCTTCGATAACCTGCGGGCGCACGCCGGAAAAGCCGCGCGCGAGGGAGTTGATTTTCAACACCATCAGCAGGCGCACAGTGGCTTCACTCATAAAGTTGCCGGTGCCGGCGGCGTGGCTCAGTACGATAGCGCGCTGTAGGTTTTCCAGGTCGTGTTTTTCAATGCGGGTGTTGGCCAACAAACCAAAACCGGTATTGATGCCGTAAACCGTGCGGCCTTCGGTAATCACTTGGGCGACGGTGTGGGCAGAGGCTTCGATAGCGGGATAGGCGCTTTTCGCCAGGGACAGTTGCACCGGCTCGCGGGCTACGCGGCGCAGTTGCGCAAGGCTTAACTGGCCGGGATCGATTTCCAATTGATACATAAATTCATTCACCAAAAAATATTTGCTGCTTAGCAGGCTGTTGAAAAACAGCCTGTTAGACGCCAGTGGTACAGCCCGATAAAAATGCTTCGGGCTGCAAAAGATTTCCGCCGGCGGTATTTTTATTGCGGTAAAAAATCAGTCGTTCAGCATGGGCAGGTCCAGGCCCTGCTCTTTTGCGCATTTTTTTGCGATCTCGTAACCGGCATCGGCGTGGCGCATGACACCGGTGGCGGGATCATTCCAGAGAACCCGTTCGATACGCTTGCGCGCGGCTTCGGTGCCGTCACACACAATGACCACACCGGAGTGCTGGGAGAAGCCCATGCCCACGCCACCGCCGTGATGCAGGGATACCCAAGTAGCGCCGGAGGCGGTATTCAGCAGGGCATTCATCAGCGGCCAGTCGGAGACGGCGTCGGAGCCATCCATCATGGCCTCGGTTTCGCGATTGGGGCTGGCGACTGAGCCGCTGTCGAGATGGTCGCGGCCGATGACTACCGGCGCTTCCAATTCACCGTTTGCCACCATCTCGTTAAACGCCAGCGCCAGGCGCGCGCGATCTTTCAGACCCACCCAGCAGATACGTGCGGGCAGTCCCTGGAAGTGAATTCGCTCGCGGGCCATATCGAGCCAGTTGTGCAGCTGCGGGTTGTCGGGAATCAGTTCTTTAACCTTGGCATCGGTCTTGTAGATATCTTCCGGGTTGCCGGACAGCGCCGCCCAGCGGAAAGGACCGACGCCTTCGCAGAACAGCGGGCGAATATAGGCGGGCACAAAGCCGGGGAAATCGAAGGCATTTTCCACGCCCTCTTCCAGGGCCATTTGGCGAATATTGTTGCCGTAGTCGAGGGTTGCGGCGCCGCGCTTTTGCAGCTCCAGCATGGCTTCAACCTGAACCGCCATAGACTGCTTGGCAGCCTTCACTACAGCGGCCTCGTCTTTCTTACGCATCTCTGCGGCGTATTCCATGCTCCAGCCCTGGGGCAGGTAGCCATTTAAAGGATCGTGTGCGGAAGTCTGGTCGGTAACCGAATCCGGCAGAATATTGCGTTTTACAATTTCCGGGAAAATATCTGCGGCATTGCCCAGCAGGCCAACGGAAATGGCTTCGCCTTTTTCCATCGCGGCTTCAATCATTTGCAGCGCTTCGTCGAGGCTGGTGGCTTTTTTGTCGACATAGCCGGTGCGCAGACGGAAATCGATACGGGTTTCGTCGCACTCTACGGCGATCATGCTGAAACCGGCCATCGTCGCCGCCAGTGGCTGAGCGCCACCCATGCCGCCGAGGCCGCCGGTAAGAATCCATTTGCCTTTCGCTTCGCCCTTAAAATGTTTGCGTGCGACGGCGGCAAAGGTTTCATAGGTGCCCTGGACGATGCCCTGGGAGCCGATATAAATCCAGGAGCCGGCAGTCATCTGGCCGTACATGGCCAGGCCTTTTTTATCCAGCTCGTTGAAGTGTTCCCAGTTAGCCCAGTGGGGTACCAGATTGGAGTTGGCAATTAATACCCGGGGCGCGTCGGCGTGGGTTTTAAAGACACCGACGGGTTTGCCGGACTGCACCAGCAGGGTTTCGTCGTCTTCCAGGCGCTTCAGTACTTCGACTATTTTGTCGTAGCACTCCCAGTCCCGCGCGGCGCGGCCGATACCGCCGTAAACCACCAGGTCTTCCGGGCGCTCGGCTACCTCGGCGTCCAGGTTGTTCATCAACATGCGCAGGGGAGCTTCGGTGAGCCAGCTTTTGGCATTGAGCTCACTGCCGCGAGGCGCGCGGATTTTGCGGCTGGGATCGTGGCGTTTGTCGGTAGACATAGCTTCCTCGTCAATTTTTCTCGTAAAAAAATTCACACGTCCCGGATTTGATGGTTTCTTTTCCCAGGGCGCGCGGGATAAATCAATAACTAGAATCTCAGTTGTGCACCGAGGCGGTATCGATTGCCTGGGTGAACCAGGCGCGCGAAGCTCACGGTGCCGGCACTGCATTTAGTGCGCCGCCAAACCTGGAGGCACGCATCTCCGGGGGCAATTTCCAGAGCGTGGGCGATAGCGGCTTCCGCAGCTATGGCCTCGACGGTTGTATCGGCCTCGGTCAGCGGTGCGACTTTGGAAAGATAGGCGTTGGGGGTGGTGTGGGCGAAGTCCTGGTCCAGGTAATCTGGAGCCAAGGCTGGATTGGTAAACCGCTCTTCCCACTGCACCGGCAAGCCGTTGTCACAGTGCACAATAATGGAGTGAAACACTTTTGCCTGTTCGGGCACTTCCAATGCCAGGGCTACATCGGCGCTGGCGACACAGGGCTGAGCTAACAGAATGCGGTTGCTGTAACTGTGCCCCCGGGCCGAGATCTCGTCGGCGATATTGCGCACTTCCAACAGTGAGCTGGCGGGCACCGGCTCGGCGACAAAAGTACCCAGCCCCTGGGAGCGCATCAGAACGCGCTCATCGGTTAACTCGGTGAGTGCCCGCCTTGCGGTCATCCGGCTCACACTGAATTGCTGTGCCAGTTGGTTCTCCGAGGGCACCTGGGAGTGAATTGGCCACTCGCCAGACTCAATTTGTTGGCGGATATGGCGCTTGATGGCCGCGTATCGGGGTTCACTTGCAGTATTCATAGACTTAGGTACAGTGCTTCCGTGGCTTGTATATTGTTGTATATACAAGAATAGTTACGGCTACTATGGTTTTCCTGCTGCGGGCTGTCAAGTCGAAGAGGGGAGCTGTATCCTGCCCGTTACTGGTTTGTCGGTCATCGGGCCGAGCATCTATGGTTTAAAAGGAAAAGCGTGCCGCTAAAAGCTTATGTCAGAACGCTGTGATTTGCTGATTACCAATTTGAATGCCGCCACAATGGACCCATCCATTGCCGGTGGTTACGGTGTTATCGAGGATGCTGCAATTGCGGTAACCAAAGGTCGGATCGTTTGGATTGGTCCCCGCCGGGATCTGCCCGAGTGCACCCCAGACCGCATTGTTGATGGCGAAGGTCAATGGGCAACTCCGGGCCTGATCGATTGCCACACGCATCTTGTATATGGAGGCCATCGCGCAGGGGAGTTTGCCCGTCGCCTGGGGGGAGAGAGTTACGAAGAAGTGGCTCGCTCTGGCGGGGGTATTATTTCTACCGTGCGGGCGACACGGGGTGCCAGTGCCGAGAACCTGTATAAGTTGGCTGAGCCCCGTCTGCACGCCCTGATGGCCGAAGGCGTTACAACCGTGGAAATTAAATCCGGTTATGGCCTGGACCTGGATACTGAACTAAAGCAATTGCGCACCGCGAGACGCCTGGCGCAACACAACTCAGTGGAAATAGTAACGACCTGTCTGGCAGCTCACGCTCTGCCACCGGAATACGACGGTCGTGCCGATGAATATATCGATCTTATCTGCGAGCAGATATTGCCCGCTGTAGCCCGCGAGCAGTTGGCCGATGCCGTGGATATGTTTTGCGAGACGATAGGATTTACTGTCGATCAGTGCCAGAGAGTTATCGATGCAGCGAAAAAACTGGACCTGCCAGTAAAAGTGCACGCCGAGCAGTTGGCGCGTACAGGGGCTACTGAAATGGCGGCAAAGTCCGGGGCATTATCGGTAGATCATATTGAATACATCAGCGATGCGGATGTCCGGGCCATGGCGGAAAGCGGCACCGTGGCCGTCCTCCTGCCGGGTGCTTTCTATACGCTGCACGAAACCCAGGTTCCGCCCATTGAAAAATTACGCGAGGCGGGGGTTTGTATGGCATTGGCTACAGACCTTAATCCCGGGAGTTGTCCAATCGCTTCCCTGCGTTTGATGATGAATATGGGTTGTCAGCTGTTTGGCTTAACTCCGGCAGAAGCTCTCGCAGGTGTTACCCGTGCAGCCGCTCGGGCATTGGGTTTGTGCTGTTCTCGCGGTGTACTGCGCGAGGGGCTGCGAGCAGATATTGTTCTTTGGCCGATGGATACCCCGGATCAGCTCGCTTATGAAGTTGGCGCTTTAAAGCCTGCAAGAATTTTCCTGGAGGGGCGCGATGTTACAGCTTGCTGATATGCAACTGAGAGTCGGGTAAGTTGATTCCTAGGGTGGATGTACATCGGAAATAAGGATAAGTTGGTGCTAAATGAGCAACAATATTATCAACAATTTTTATAAGGTTTTTGCGCCCATTATTATCTGAGAATTGGAATGTTGATCTCTATTTAGTATCTATCGAGGGCTTTATTTTTAGTTCATGAGTGTCGCTTTGTATTTACAATGGGCGACACTTTTTGAAACTGCTAGCCAATGTCACAGCGTTGGCTGATAAATAGGGCATACTTATAAACTGTAAGCTCCTTTAGATTTACAATCGGAATAAATAAACGGTCCCCTCTTAACATTAATGATCAGGGGGCTGTAACCGATAAATAAGTAATAAGGATTTTTGTATACCTTACATTTTCACAGGAAGTGCATCTTGTCTTTGCAATATCTCTATATCACTTAATGCACACTAAATTCATTACTCTAAAGCTAGGAGCTCTTGAAAATGAGTAATTCCAGTCTTTCAGGAGCAGTGGTGCTCCCGCAAGAAAATCCTCGTATTTTGGCCTTTGATCTGACCCGAGGCATTGCCGTACTGTTTATGATTGCTATTCACGTCTTATATCATTATGGACGAACAGACGTGGCAGACAGTGCTATTGGTGTTGCTATCCAGGTATCTGCGGGAACTCCGGCAGCTTCAGCATTTATGCTGATTATGGGTATTTTCATTGGCTATAGTTCGAAGCCGAGTCTGAAACAGGATTTGTTTCGTGCTGCTGGTCTTTTTGCAATAGGGTATTTACTTAATTTCGCCCGTGGCACAGTGCCTATGTGGCTTTCTTTACAGTTTGGCCTTGTCACACAAGAGCAACTGGGAGAATACACACCGCTGAGTGAATTTCTTATGGTAGATATTTTCCAGTTTGCTGGCCTTGCGCTTGCTATTTGTGCACTAGTCAGGCACTTCTTGCCTCATCCTATATACTGGCTCGCTGCGGCAGCTATCGTAGCATTCGGCTCCTCACTCGTCTGGGATATCGGCAGTAACTCCGTTGTTATTGACGAAATTTTACAGTTGTTTTTTGGCAATAAGCGCGAAGGGGTAATGTTCCCGTTATTTTCCTGGCTTGCCTATCCCCTCGCAGGCATGGCAGTTGGCTACTGGTTTAAAAATACAAAAAATATAGATGCATTGTTCTCACGCAGCATATGGATTGGCTTAGCCCTAATGAGCATAGGTGGTCTTCTAATCATGTTAAATACGCAATACTTTTTTGCCGAAAACATGAGAGGTGGCCCAGGTCTAATTATTCTGCTTATTGGCTATACTTTCCTTTGGCTTTGGATTAGTAATTTCCTCTTAAACAAAGTAAAGAACAGAAAGCTCATTGACGTAATGGTGTTTTGGGGTAAAAACATAACTCCGTTCTATATTGCTCAGTGGTTGATAATTGGATGGGGATTAATGTTAGTTGGTTCCCAGCAGCTTGGTATGGCCAGTACGTTAACAGCAATGTTTATCGTACTCCTTCTTTCTCATTTTGGGACTCGAGCTTGGGTTAATTTCCGTTCCCACAAAGGGAAAGCTATGGAGCAGCCAGCAGCGTCTGCGGTATAGTACCGACATGCAACACGTGCTGTTGAAAAATGCGGCACGTTAGTGTTGTAGAAGCGCAACTTAAATGCTTCTTTTCCGTGACATATTTTAAGGTACTCGCAGAGGGCATTGCTTGATCGTCTACTTCCAAAAGTATCGGCAGCTCTCGCGTTGGGGCTTTACAGTTCCCACAGCCCACTGTGCGAAGGTTTGTGCGCGCATATTGCGCACGGCCAATGGATATTCCGGTTCAACTTGCCTACAAAGTGGGGGCTTGAAGCCAATAAAGATCTTCCTCGGAGGTATTGATGTTACAACTTGCTGATATGCAGTTATGGAGTGGTCGCACCGACTCTGAGGATGGACGTGCAGGTGAGCGCTGGCACCAGCGGATTTCTCCTTTGCAATTGGATGACCCTCCCGGCCTGGCTGTTCTCGGCTTCGCTTCTGATGAGGGTGTGCGTCGAAATAAAGGGCGAATTGGCGCGGCCAAGGGACCGAGAATATTGCGTTTGGCCATGGCGAACTTGCCGGCAACTTTTGATGCGCCCTTATACGATGCGGGTAACGTCAGAGTCGAACGGGAAGACTTGGAGTCTGCCCAATCGCTATTGGGTGCCCGTATCAATGAGTTGCTCGGTGCCGGTCACTTTCCACTGGTATTGGGAGGCGGCCATGAAATTGCTTTTGGCAGTTATCAGGGGATTGCCCGCTGGATGCGCGAGCATCACCGCGAGAGCAGTCTGGGTATTATCAATTTTGATGCGCATTTGGATTTACGCACACCTGCGCCAAAGGGGTCATCGGGTACGCCATTTTTCCAGATTGCAGAGCAGTGCAGGATAAATGGCCGCGAATTTAATTATCTCTGTGTAGGCGCAGCGGATAACGCCAACACGCCTGCTCTCTACCAGAGAGCTGATGAGCTGGGTGCCCAGGTTATTCGGGATCGTGAAATCAGTAGTTGGAATCTGAATACTGTTCAGGCGCGAATCCGCGATTTTATTGAGAAGGTGGATTTTGTCTATCTGACGGTATGTCTGGATGTATTGCCGGCGGCAGTAATGCCAGCGGTGAGTGCCCCCTCTGGCAGGGGGGTTTCCATGGAGTTTCTGGAAGTCTTGCTGGATACCGTTTTGGAATCCAATAAAGTTTGTTTGGCGGATATTGCTGAATTTAATCCCTATTTTGATATTGAGGATCATGGTGCGCGTACCGCAGCCCGCTTAGGTTTTCAAATTGCAAATCGTGCGGCCAGAAAAATCCCCTGAGTATTTTTTAATAATACAGCGCGGCCTGTATGTCTTTGGAGGTCGCGTTAACTTCAGTATTAGAAACCACTATTTTAATCTTTATCCACAGCCGTAAGTGACTGGCAGAAAGCTCCACTTTTGCAGTTGATATGATCAAAGATCTTGAAATTAATCACCTAAGAACCCTGGAAATACTATTCAGGGTTGAAAGTATCTCCCTTGCTGCAGAGCATCTACAGGTTTCGCAGCAAGCTGTCAGTTTGCAGCTGAAGAAGATTAGAAAAATAGTTGGGGATGATCTATTTGTGCGCACTGGGCATGGGATGGCTCCCACCAGTTATGCAAAATTTATAGAGCCACAAATTCGACAGGTGCTGACGTTACTCAGTGAGATTCCCGCCCCGGGCTCTCTTGACTCAAGCCAGGCTTCCCGGACCCTGGTGATCTCTGCTACAGATTACACGCAAAAAGTGGTTGTTGCCGAATTGATCGAAAGGGTCAGGCAATATGCGCCGAAAGTGAAATTTATTGTCACTAATATTGAAAGCGTTTCTCTCACCCAGAAAATGCATCAGGGAGAAATTGACTTAGCTTTTACATCAGCGGGGTATGTGCCTGATGGAATTAATACACAGGTGCTCTTTAATGAGCGTTATGTCTGTGTATCGGCTAATCCTATGTATAGTTTAGATGAGTTGGTCCCTATTGATCAGTTGATGCAATCTGATTTTGTGATTACATCGCCAGGGGTTGGAGGCTTGCGCGGTTCAGCCGATCGTTGGCTAGAGGGGCAAGGTCTAAAAAGAGAGATTGTTGTCTCGGCGCCCTCTTTTTATATAGCCCAGGAGTTCTTGAAAAGGACGGACACTCTGGCCTTTATCCCCTCTAGGTTGATGCCTTGTGAAGGCTTGGTGGAAATTACCTTGGACAAGTATCCACCTGGCTACGAAGTTGTAGCCGCCTTTCACCCCCGAGTGGAAAATGATCCATTGGTAAGTTGGATTCTCAATGATCTGCACCAACGGTTTTCGAAGTCAATGGCTTCCTGATTGTATCCGTAACAAGCTTTACTCCATAGCTTTGGCAAAGCTGCCTTTCTACTATGATTTTTTCAAAAGCTAGAAAGCGTACAGGTCTGTTATGAGTATTCTGAATATTAATCCTTCTTCACTTTACGATGGCAGTTCTTCCTGCCTATCCCACGCCCGAGTCGATACCAAAACAGGCTTGGTATTTGTATCGGGTCAGGTGGATTGGGATAGTAATTGTGAAGTTAAAAACAAAGGGGTTGGTGCTCAGGCGGAAAGCGCCATGCAAAACCTATTGACAGTATTGGATGAGGCCGGATCGTCGGTAGAGAACCTTTTGCAGTTACGTATCTATGTGCGTGGAGAAGTTAGTGAGCATCTGGGGGAAATAGTCCCCGTGCTATCTAAATATTTGGGTACTACTCGCCCGGCAATCACGGGAGTGGGAGTCAGATCCCTGGCGTCGCCAGAGACATTGATAGAAATTGAGGCAGTGGCTAAAACGCTGCTTTAAGTACCTGAATAAAAAAGCCCCGCATTGCCGGGCTTTTAAGTTTTACTTGAGGTGTTCCCTAAGCTCGGAGCCTGCTTGATCAAGAGCATCCTGCACAGCGGGCACGTCACTCAGGGCATTTAGTAGGCCGTAGTCGTGAATCATGCCGTTATAGCGAACAGCGGTTACGGTCACACCAGCTTCGTTAAGTTTGCGGGCGTAAGCTTCCCCTTCATCTCTCAGCACATCCATCTCAGCAGTCTGCACCAGAGCGGGAGGCAGGCCGACCAACTGGGATTTGCTTGCGCGCAGAGGTGAAGCATAGATCTCGTTGCGCTGTTTGGGGTCGGTAGTGTAGTTATCCCAGAACCACTTCATCATATCTCGTGTCAGGAAGTGATCCTGGGCGAACTGCTTGTAAGAAGCGTTGTTGAAGTTGGCATCGGTAACCGGCCAGAGCAGCAGTTGGAATTGCAGATCCGGTGTTCCTTTCTCTTTCGCCATCAAGGCAACCACGGCTGCCATATTGCCACCGACACTGTTACCGGCCACGGCAAGACGGGAACCGTCGACACCGATCTTTTCGCCATTCTCCGCGACCCACTGGGTAGCCGCATAAGCCTGGTTAATTGCAGTCGGGTACTTGGCCTCTGGAGATGGGGTGTAATCCACATATACCGCAGCGGCGCCGGAGCGTTGAACCAGATCGCGGATCAAGCGTTCGTGGGTTGGGTAGTCACCCAAGACCCAGCCTCCGCCGTGGAAATACATAAAGGCGGGAATCTGGCCCCGGGTGTTTTTCGGTTTAACGATAGTCAGTTCCAGCTTTTCGCCATTAACCGTAATGGTTTTCTTGTTGACTTCAGCGGGCGGCAATTGCGCACCCTCTTGGGCTCCGACCAGGACGGCGCGGGCATCTTTTGGTGATAGTTGCTCAATGGGTTTGCCGCCACCTTGCGCCAGTGCTTGAAGGAACCCCTGGGTACTTTTCTCCACACCAGGGGAAATAGAAGCAGATGCAGAAGCCATACCAAGAGCAAAGAAAAGGGGTAGTGCCAGCTTGGAAATTTTTAAGCCATTCATAACGGATACCTTCAACTCTCTACCGGTTGCTTAAGCGGATATGTGCAGGCGCACATCAACATTGCCTCGGGTTGCATTGGAATAAGGGCAAACTTCTTCGTGAGCGGTGCTGGCAATTTTTTCTGCCGTCGCCTGATCGAGGCCAGGAAGATCGATGTAGAGGTCAATATCCAGACCGAACCCCTTACCCTGGGGGCCGATTCCAACTTCAGCGCGCACAGTGGTTTCTTCCGGGACTTTTACTTTCTCTTTACCGGCGACAAACTTAAGAGCGCCAATAAAGCAGGCAGAGTAACCCGCAGCAAACAGTTGCTCTGGGTTGGTGCCATCGCCACCGGGGCCGCCAAGCTCTTTGGGAATACTGAGCTTGACGCTTAACTTTCCATCTGATGATTGAGCTTCGCCATCACGGCCGCCATTTGCGGTTGCTACTGCGGTGTAAACTGTTTGCATTAACCTGTCCTCATTGATGTGTGTTTGTCTGTCAGAAGCCGCCTGGAATGGAGTCCAGTCCTTTTCCCGCTGGATTTATTGAGCTGGGGGTAGTAGTCCGGATTTCTAAGTCAGCTTCTAAATAGCGCGTCAGCTTGGGCGCCAGATAAAGTTATTGCGATAACTATTATTGCGATAATTAAATATCTCTATAAGGGCGATAGCTATAACAAATGGAGTCAAAGCGGGGCCCCGCTAATGGCGGGGCGATAAAAAGAGGGAAAGATTAAGGGTTCGCTAAATATTGGCGAAGCGTCTCTATTTGCGCCTTTAGCGCTCGTGCAGACTGAGGATTCAAGCCACAGGCATTCAGCACTTGAGTGGGAATTGAAGCAGCTTCTTTTTGCATCGACCTACCGGTATCAGTCAGCTCGATAATGACTCGACGCTCGTCCTCCGGGTCTCGGTGGCGGTTGATCAGATTTTGATTCTCCAATCGTTTGATAACTGGCGTTAGGGCACCCTTATCCTGGCCAAGCCGCAGACTCAGCTCCGTAGCGGTGATTCCGTCGTCTTCCCAGAGTACCAGCATCATCAAGTATTGGGGATAGGTTATTCCCAGTGTCTCCAATAGAGGCTTGTACATTTTGCTCATTGCCAGGGAGGCAGAATAAAGGCTGAAGCAAAGTTGGTTATCGAGTTTTTGGTCTTCGTTTATGGACTTGGCCATAGGCACACCCTACTTACCGGTGGCAGTTTTGCGCCAGTGTAGCGCAAGTATGGACTTACCACGCTCCTTCATTGTTCCAGAACCGACACATACTGCCAATCGAGAGCAGCGAAACTTTTTGTAAGGTTTTATTTGAAGCCGGTACAGTAATTTTCATAGACGATGGAGTGGCCGGTGGAATTACGGGATCAATTATTTCAACAAGCGACTACGGAATATACCGAAGGGGTTTCCCGGCTGGTACATAGCTATGTGCGATCAAAAGCCGAGCATGATGACCTGTTACAGGAAATCTGGCTGGGGCTCTGGCGGGCCCTGCCGACATTTCGCGGTGATGCTAGCTTAAAAACCTTTGTATATCGTATCGCACATAACCGCTGTGTGACCGAGCTGACCCGTAGGAAACCTTATCATGGGAGTGATGATGAATTACTGGAGCTTGAGGACCACCAGCCGGGCCCGGCAGAGCGACTGGTAGCTGAACGCAAGTCCGAACAGCTGGTTCGTGCAGTGCAGAAATTACCCTTAGGACTCCGGCAGAC
>NZ_CP174306.1:4510000-4512500 GCF_052467305.1 Microbulbifer maximicatervae (SeqCode) | reverse complement strand
AATAGCTCACTAGTCGAGTCGGCCTGCGCGGAAGATATACCGGGGCTCAAACTGATAACCGAAGCTGCGGATGCTCTTAGGAGCATGGTAGAGGAGCGTTGTGTAAGCCGTTGAAGGTGGATCGGGAGGTCTGCTGGAGGTATCACAAGTGCGAATGCTGACATGAGTAACGATAAGGGAGGTGAAAAACCTCCCCGCCGGAAGACCAAGGGTTCCTGTCCAACGCTAATCGGGACAGGGTTAGTCGACCCCTAAGGCGAGGGCGAAAGCCGTAGTCGATGGGAAACAGGTTAATATTCCTGTACTCGCTATTACTGCGACGGAGTGACGGAGAAGGCTAGGCCAGCATGGCGATTGGTTGTCCATGTTTAAGGTTGTAGGCTGGGGACTTAGGCAAATCCGGGTCCCTAAGGCTGAGAACTGATGACGAAGCCCACTTAGTGGGTGAAGTGGTTGATGCCCTGCTTCCAGGAAAAACTTCTAAGCTTCAGGTAATAGTGAATCGTACTCTAAACCGACACAGGTGGTCAGGTAGAGAATACCAAGGCGCTTGAGAGAACTCTGGTGAAGGAACTAGGCAAAATGGTACCGTAACTTCGGGAGAAGGTACGCCGGTTTTGGTGATGGGACTTGCTCCCTAAGCTGAGGCCGGTCGAAGTGACCAGGTGGCTGCGACTGTTTATTAAAAACATAGCACTCTGCAAACTCGTAAGAGGACGTATAGGGTGTGACGCCTGCCCGGTGCCGGAAGGTTAATTGATGGGGTTAGCTTCGGCGAAGCTCTTGATCGAAGCCCCGGTAAACGGCGGCCGTAACTATAACGGTCCTAAGGTAGCGAAATTCCTTGTCGGGTAAGTTCCGACCTGCACGAATGGCGTAACGATGGCCACGCTGTCTCCACCAGAGACTCAGTGAAATTGAAATCGCTGTTAAGATGCAGTGTACCCGCGGCTAGACGGAAAGACCCCGTGAACCTTTACTACAGCTTTGCACTGAACTTTGAGCCTATTTGTGTAGGATAGGTGGGAGGCTTTGAAGCAGCGACGCTAGTTGTTGTGGAGCCGTCCTTGAAATACCACCCTGGTATGTTTGAGGTTCTAACTCTGGTCCGTTATCCGGATCGAGGACAGTGTATGGTGGGTAGTTTGACTGGGGCGGTCTCCTCCCAAAGAGTAACGGAGGAGTACGAAGGTGCACTCAGCATGGTCGGAAATCATGCAATGAGCATAATGGTATAAGTGCGCTTGACTGCGAGACAGACATGTCGAGCAGGTACGAAAGTAGGTCATAGTGATCCGGTGGTTCTGTATGGAAGGGCCATCGCTCAACGGATAAAAGGTACTCCGGGGATAACAGGCTGATACCGCCCAAGAGTTCACATCGACGGCGGTGTTTGGCACCTCGATGTCGGCTCATCACATCCTGGGGCTGAAGCCGGTCCCAAGGGTATGGCTGTTCGCCATTTAAAGTGGTACGCGAGCTGGGTTTAGAACGTCGTGAGACAGTTCGGTCCCTATCTGCCGTGGGCGTTGGAGATTTGAGAAGAGTTGCTCCTAGTACGAGAGGACCGGAGTGAACGAACCTCTGGTGTTCCGGTTGTCACGCCAGTGGCATTGCCGGGTAGCTATGTTCGGACGGGATAACCGCTGAAAGCATCTAAGCGGGAAGCCTCCTTCAAGATAAGATCTCCCTGAGGCCTTGAGCCTCCTGAAGGGCCGTGGAAGACTACCACGTTGATAGGCTGGGTGTGGAAGCGTTGTGAGGCGTTGAGCTAACCAGTACTAATTGCCCGTGCGGCTTGACCATACAACAGAGATGGTTACTAACGACTAGCTAAGCTAGCGGATTGTGAGTTAGAGACATACGATCGCTTGCGGTGTATTACTACAGATTGTTTTACCGACTTATTTGGGGTTATCGCCGGTCACCAACATGACCGAGGCAAACAGCGATAACACGGCAGGCCAAGCACTTTGCTTATAAGACCAACGCCAACCCAAGCCAGTTTGCCTGACGACAATAGAGTTGTGGAACCACCTGATCCCTTGCCGAACTCAGAAGTGAAACGCAACATCGCCGATGGTAGTGTGGGGCTTCCCCATGTGAGAGTAGGTCATCGTCAGGCTTCTAATCCGAAAAGGGCCACCCAATAGGGTGGCCCTTTTTTTTATGGCTAAAAAATATTTTCAAAAACAATAAGTAAAAAAACTAGAAAGGGAAAGAAGAGAGATGCGCTACGCGCAAAGTCATAGTGGTTCGAGCTGTGGCTCTCACCCTCCGAGCGGCCTTCGGCAGGCTAAACCGACACCAGCTGTCAGGTTTCTAAAAAATAAACCTACACCGGCTGCGCTACCGGGGCTTTCTTTTTGGAGTACAGTAAATATTTTCACTATCTCGCCTGCCTGCGCTGCTATGTAAGCCGTTCACAAACCCGGTGCCATGCACCGCAGACTGACGAGCACTGCCCGCCTACAGTGTGGGTCCAATGTTTCCGATAACC
>NZ_CP174306.1:3282500-4505000 GCF_052467305.1 Microbulbifer maximicatervae (SeqCode) | reverse complement strand
GAGGAGTACGAAGGTGCACTCAGCATGGTCGGAAATCATGCAATGAGCATAATGGTATAAGTGCGCTTGACTGCGAGACAGACATGTCGAGCAGGTACGAAAGTAGGTCATAGTGATCCGGTGGTTCTGTATGGAAGGGCCATCGCTCAACGGATAAAAGGTACTCCGGGGATAACAGGCTGATACCGCCCAAGAGTTCACATCGACGGCGGTGTTTGGCACCTCGATGTCGGCTCATCACATCCTGGGGCTGAAGCCGGTCCCAAGGGTATGGCTGTTCGCCATTTAAAGTGGTACGCGAGCTGGGTTTAGAACGTCGTGAGACAGTTCGGTCCCTATCTGCCGTGGGCGTTGGAGATTTGAGAAGAGTTGCTCCTAGTACGAGAGGACCGGAGTGAACGAACCTCTGGTGTTCCGGTTGTCACGCCAGTGGCATTGCCGGGTAGCTATGTTCGGACGGGATAACCGCTGAAAGCATCTAAGCGGGAAGCCTCCTTCAAGATAAGATCTCCCTGAGGCCTTGAGCCTCCTGAAGGGCCGTGGAAGACTACCACGTTGATAGGCTGGGTGTGGAAGCGTTGTGAGGCGTTGAGCTAACCAGTACTAATTGCCCGTGCGGCTTGACCATACAACAGAGATGGTTACTAACGACTAGCTAAGCTAGCGGATTGTGAGTTAGAGACATACGATCGCTTGCGGTGTATTACTACAGATTGTTTTACCGACTTATTTGGGGTTATCGCCGGTCACCAACATGACCGAGGCAAACAGCGATAACGCGGCAGGCCAAGCACTTTGCTTATAAGACCAACGCCAACCCAAGCCAGTTTGCCTGACGACAATAGAGTTGTGGAACCACCTGATCCCTTGCCGAACTCAGAAGTGAAACGCAACATCGCCGATGGTAGTGTGGGGCTTCCCCATGTGAGAGTAGGTCATCGTCAGGCTTCTAATCCGAAAAGGGCCACCCAATAGGGTGGCCCTTTTTTTTATGGCTGAAAAATATTTTAAAAAAACAAAAATAAAAAAACTAAGAAAGGGAAAGCAGGAATTACTTAGTCGAAATTAAATAGAAAAAATAAAATAGTTCTGAAAAACTTTAGTACTCAACTTTCTATTTAAAAAATCAGTCAGTAATTAAAAAAAGAAAAACCTAAAACTACCTGAGCACCTTAAACAGACGCTCTCCTAAAAAGCCTATAAAAATAGGTCTTTACCTACCTCCGTCGCACTTATATAAAAAATCATCCAACAAAAATAACTCGCGTAAAAACCAGAAAAGTACCCATACCACTCCCGCCAAAAATTAAATTTAGCCGGTAAAAATATCGGTGATTTTTTAGTCTCTGTAGTAATCCCCTGTAACCACGGGGCCTGTAGCCCGTTTATTAAAGTTATGCACAACTCTATCCAGACTTTCTGTTAGTAACGTTCTGGTCTTACTTTTAGTGGATAACCTGACACTTTTTTCGTTGGTTTTTTAATCGAATTATTTCATTGCACGAAATTAAAGGCTTCCAGACCTCTATCCAAAAGTTATGCACAGCACTATCCAAGAATTCTGTTAGTAACATCCCTATAATGAAGAAAACATCTAAAGAGTTCTATTTTTACGACCTATTATCCAGTGTTGCAGTGGATAAACAGGGCTGACTTTTCAGTTCTAAAAGGCTCGCTGGGGTGTGCTGTTAAGGAAGCATTCTGTTAGCGACAAATTCCTCCGAGAGGCTTGCTAATGAGATTTCTACTTTTAATTTCCATGTCATTAGTACTTTTAGCTGCTGGATCGCTAAGGGCGCAGACGTTGGTAGTAGGAAATAAATATGAGGGCACGGTGAGTTTTATTGACCTGGCTTCCGGCCAAGAGGTTAAGAAACCGGAAACTGGAGGTTCGCCCCATGAATTAATAGTGTCGCCGGATAAATCTAAAGTGGTGGTAGTTTCTTACCTTGAAGATGGCTACGTGGGAGAAGAGCTGAATGTATTCGATATTGCGAGCGGTAAGCGCCTGAAAAGAATTGATATCAGTCCACACAAAGGCCCTCACGGTATCGCTTGGCTGGGCGATAGCAATAATGTGATTGTTACGACAGAAGAAACCAGCGACGTGATAAAGGTGGATGTGGCTGAAGGAAAAGTATTGGGAGTTGCCCGTACTGATCAGGTAGGTAGCCATATGCTTGCACTATCACCTGATCTGAAGACCGCCTACGTTACTAGCCGGGGGTCGGATACGTTCAGTGTAATTGATACAGAGACTATGGAGTTGAAATCTACAATACCGGCAGGGGATGGGCCGGAGGCGGTGTGGGTAAGCCCCGATAATAGCGAGCTATGGATAGGAAATAATCAGTCAGAAAATATCTTTATTTTCGATACTGAAACGTTAAAGCAAAAAGAAACGATAGATGTTGGTTTTCTGCCTATCCGAATCAGATTTCACCCTGATGGCGAAGTGGTAGCTGTAGCAGACTTAAATGGTAATCGTATACTCGTGTATGACGCAAAGACCCGTAAACAGTTACATGAGATTGATGTCGGCAGCGCAGGGGCCAGACAGCCAGCGTCGCTATTTTTCTCTCCGGACGGAAAGTTTTTGTTTGCCGGTTCTCAGAGAGACGGAAAAGTTGTTGAAATAGATACCGCAACTTGGAAAGTTAAGCGTATATTTAATGCGGGACAAGGGTCAGATGGTATTGAGTGGAGCCCAGTAAATATTCAGCAATAAATATTCCTGAACTCCACTGTTAAAATAATGAATCAGGTAGGAACTGTGTAGATTTTTAAGTCCTGAAATATTCCATCAATCGAATAATAATTTGGAATAGTTTCACTATGCACTCCACCTACGCGTTCTGCTACGGCTATGCTGGCACTGTTTTCAGATAAGCAGTGAATTTTCAACGCTTGAATATCGTGCAGATCTTTCAAGTAGCTAGATATTTTATTTACGATTCGAGTTACGATTCCATTGCCATGGCAGCTTTTACATAACCAATACCCTATTTCTGCATTTTGTTTTTTAAGGTCAATTTCCTTGATACCAAAGATCCCGGCTACCTTGTCTGAATAGTGGATCTTGTACCAGGATGCTCCGAAACTATTGCTGAATACTCTGTCGGCAATATATTTTTCTGTGGTTGGGAGGTCGACAACAAGCTTTGCCCAATAGAGATATTTCTCTAGCAGTGGTCTGTTATTTTCAATTAAGGCAAAGATGATTTCTGTGTCACTATCCAAAAGTGGATCGAGTTTGATATCACTGTTTACTACTATAGGCTTTTTAGTCATCCTTTTGCCTCTCCATTTTTTAGCGATATTTTTAGTCATTAGCAACCTAACTAACTGGTAGAGTTTTCCTGATTAGGTGAAACAACAGAAAGAGCCTGTGGAAGGTCTCTAGGTTTCCAGCATAAAAGTTACCGGGCCGTCATTGACTAGTGAAACCTGCATATCCGCTGCAAATATTCCAGTGGCCACTGGCGTAAATTGGGCTTTGGAACTTTTAACGAAATAGTTGTAGAGCTCCTCCGCGTATTCTGGTGATGCGCCGCGACTAAAGCTCGGGCGTAAACCTCTATCAGTTTCGGCAACTAGTGTGAACTGACTGACAATCAGGAGCCCACCTCCCGCCTTTTGGAGGTTGAGATTCATACGCCCTTTACCATCGGGAAAAATACGGTAATTCAGGACTTTGTGCAGCAGCTTATCTGCACTATCGGTAGTGTCCTGGGCTTCGATACCTAGCAGCAGGAGGATACCCTTATCTATGGCCCCAACGGCCTCTCCCGCTACATTAACCTGGGCATGGCTTACCCTTTGGATCAATCCTTTCATCTCACTTCTCTCTGCTGCTCTGGAACCGATCGTCTAAATCGCCTAGATTAGCGGACTGTTCCCAGTAGAGAAACCGAGAATAACGGTATGAAGAGACAGCTAGTGGCACTGGTTGCCGGTGCACTTGCTGCGGTGAGTGTTCACGCAGCTGATAGCTATCCGGATAGTAAACCGGGTGCTCAAATTGATGAATATTTTGGTCAAAAGGTGGCTGACCCCTATCGCTGGATGGAAAAAATGTCCAGCGATGAGGTAAAGAGTTGGGTGGCCAAACAGAATGATCATTCATTACCGCGTTTGAAGGACCTGCCCGGGTGGCAGAAAATCAATGACCGGCTTGCAGAACTATGGCGCTACGAGCGCTACGGTGTTCCGTACAAGAAGGGCGATAGCTATTACTACAGCTACAACACCGGTGATTGGGATCAGAATGTTTTCTATAAGGCCTCTAGCCTGTCTGCTGAGGGCGATACGGTTTTAGATCCACGCACCCTAAGTGAAGATGGCACTATTGCTGCCAAGCGCCTCAAAGTCAGTCCAAAGGGCCGCTATCTGGCTTACGGTATCTCGGATGGTGGCACTGACTGGACCGACTATCGTATTCGCGACCTAAAGACAGGCAAGGATCTGAAGGAACAACTGACCGGTATCAAGTTTAGTGATGCCAGTTGGGCGCCGGATGAGTCCGGTTTTTACTATAGCCGGTACCCGTTTAACAGAGATGGCACGGCGGATGATAGCAAACAGGTAGCCGTATATTTTCACCGACTGGGAGATGCCCAGGAAAGTGATCAACTGGTCTATGAAATTACTGATCATCCCACCCGCAATCCAGGCGCGACGGTGAGTGACGATGGCAACTATCTCCTGTTTGGCATCTTCGACGGCTATGACTCGAACGGCTTTTACTATCGCGATTTACGGGATGAAAGCGGCAAGGTAATTAAGCTTCTGGATGACTGGGATGGCCTATACCAGTATCTCGGAAATAAAGGGAGCACCTTTTACTTTGAGACCAGTGCGGGGGCGCCGCTGGGCCGTGTAATCGCTATTGATCTGAATAAGCCGCAACGCAAACACTGGCGCGATCTGGTGCCGGAGACGACTAGTGCCCTGCAGAGTGCCAGTTATATCGGTGATCGCTTTGTGCTTCACTACCTGGAGGATGCGAAATCGCGAGTGCTGGTGACCGATACTAACGGTAAGAAACAGTACGAGCTGAAGCTGCCAGGGGTGGGCTCAGTGAAGGGGTTTTATGGTGAGCCGAATGAAGTTGAGACCTTCTACGCTTTCTCTAATTTTATTACCCCGCCGAGTATCTACCACCTGAATGTACTGACTGGTGAAACCAAACTGTTCAAGCAGCCAAAATATGCAGCAGACTTTTCCGATCTGACTGTGAGTCAGCATTTCTATAAGAGTAAGGACGGTACCCGGGTGCCTCTATTCCTCGTGCATAAGAAGGGAATGAAGCGAGATGGCTCCAACCCGACGCTGCTTTATGGATATGGTGGTTTTAACTCCGCTCAGTTACCGCGCTTCTACAACCGCTTTGTCGGTTGGTTGGATATGGGCGGCACCCTGGCACTGGCCAACTTGCGCGGTGGTAGCGAGTACGGCAATGCTTGGCACCAGGCGGGTACCAAGGCGCAAAAGCAAAATGTCTTCGATGATTTTATCGCTGCAGCTGAGTGGCTGATCGAGGAGAAAGTCACTTCTCCTGAAAAGCTTGCTATTAGTGGTCGCTCCAATGGTGGACTATTGGCGGGGGCAACGCTGGTACAACGACCGGATTTGTTTGCGGCGGCATTACCGGTAGTGGGTGTCCTGGATATGCTGCGATATCATACCGCTTCCGCTAATGCCCGGCAGTGGTCGAGCGATTATGGGCTTAGTGAAAATCGCGATGAGTTCAAAGCGCTGCATGCCTATTCTCCGGTCCACAACACCCGTGAGGGCACCTGCTATCCGGCCACGCTAATCACCACTGCCGATCGCGATGATCGAGTGGTTCCCTGGCACAGCTACAAATTTGCGGCAGCCCTACAAAAAGATCAGGGCTGTGACAAACCAGTCTGGCTTGCCGTAGAGACTCGGGCTGGGCACGGTGCAGGCAAGCCGGTATGGATGCAGGTGGAAGACTTCGCCAATCAGTGGAGCTTCCTTGCCTACCAGCTGGGCATGAAAATCGAGTAGCCTTTCCAACTAACCCAACAAAAGTAATAGCGGGATCAATCAATAAAACTCCCGGTAGGACGATTGCAAAGGGGTTTAGTTTTGCGGCGGTGTCACTAATGAAGTTAGTGTGCCGCCCACTCTGTCGGAGTGGTGGTATCACCAACCGGTCTGCCCTTCCGGAAGGAGGTGGCTTCGATAGAGCTAATCACTGGGTATGAATAACGATAACAACTCATCCGGTGGATTTATGAAACACGCATTTGTAACCGGGGGAACCGGTTTTCTCGGCGCTAATTTGGTAGAGCAATTGGTTGGTGATGGATGGAAAGTTACCGCCATGCATCGGCGCACCTCTAATACCGATATGTTGCGCTCTCTGGGCGTTAATCTGGTTGAGGCCTCTCTGAATGACCCTCAGTCCCTTCAAGCTGCAATCCCAAATAATGTCGATGCGCTTTTCCATATGGCGGCTAATACCAGTATGTGGCGTGGCGGTAATGCCCAGCAGTGGAAAGATAATGTTGAGGGGGCAGCGAATATTGCCAAAGTTGCCAGAGAGAAAAATGTAAGGCGTATGGTGGTGACCAGCTCAATTTCTGCTTATGGCTACCATAAGGAAAGAATTACTGAAGAAAGTGATAAGCTGGCAGATGACCCTCATCATCACTATCTGTACACGAAAAAAAGAGAGGAAATTGCCGTTCGCAAGGAAGTTGAACGGGGCCTGGATGCGGTATTTCTAAACCCTTGTGCAATTGTTGGTAAATACGACACCACCAGCTGGGCGCAGACCTTTTTTCTGATTGATAAAAATCAATTACCAGGTGTTCCACCGGGCTGGGGTTCTTTTTGCCATGCCGGTGCAGTAGCGCGAGCCCACATCGATGCGGTTGAAAAGGGGCGGTGTGGTGAAAATTATATCTTGGCCGGAACGGATGCCAGTTTTTTAGAATTTTTTGGAAAGATCGCTGAGTTATTGCATAAACCTGTACCAAAACGCACCACACCGGCATTTCTAATTCAATCTATCGCCTGGTTTTCCGATCTCTGGTCTCGTGTGAGTGGGCAAGAGCCGGTTATTACTCCTGAAAAGGCCACGTTGGTAACGCGGAGAGTCGTTGCTAGTAGTGCTAAGGCTGAACGTGAACTCGGTTATCAATCGGGGGTGGCTTTGGATACTATGTTATGCGAATGTCGCGATTGGTTAGTACAGAACAATTTGTTGGAGTCGAAGTGAATCGTAATAATATTATTTTTGGGTTAGTTGCCTTGCTTTTGGTTTTACAGCTTATTCAGTATTACTTTTTCTCCGGCGCAAGCTAGTCATAAAAAGGAAGTAATGATGGCGGAAAAGCGCTGTGACTGGTGCCTGTCTACACCACTTTATCAAAATTACCATGATGAGGAGTGGGGTAGGCCGGTTACCGATGACCAGATCCTGTTTGAGTTTTTGTTGCTGGAGGGGGCCCAGGCGGGCTTATCCTGGATTACAGTGCTCAATAAGCGGGAGAATTATCGTAAACTGTTTAATAATTTCGATGCTGAAAAAATTGCTCGGTACACCCCTAAAAAGGTAGAGAAATTACTTCTCAACCCGGGAATTATTCGCAACCGGCTCAAGGTTGAATCGGCCATCAAGAATGCACGGGCAACCCTCGAATTGCGCGATCGCGGTATATCCTTAAGGGATTTTCTCTGGCAGTTCACCGGTGGAAGAGTGATTGTTAATCGCCCCCGCTCCATGAAACAGGTGCCGGCCACTACAGCAGAATCTGATGCGATGAGTAAGGCGTTAAAGAAAGCGGGTTTTAGTTTTGTGGGATCAACCATTATGTACGCGCATATGCAGGCAACTGGAATGGTCAATGATCACTTGGAAACTTGTCCGGCTCATCAGCGTTGTGTCGATGAGGCGCAGAATTTAGGTTTGGCTTGAATTTAAAATAGGGATTTATTTTCGGGGATCGATGAATATTAATAGCTTACTCAATGAGTATTGGCCCCAAGTAACTGCATTATCCCTAAAGTTGGCGGCCGCACTACTGATAGTTTTGGTGACGCTGTTTGTGGCCCATCTTGCCCGCCGAGCGGTTGATCGTCTGCCGGACCGGTTTGATGTTATCTTGCGCCCAGTACTGCGCAGTATTTCGAGCTGGGCGGTTTATATTGTTGGCGCACTGCTGGTATTGGATGTATTTGGTATTAACACTACCAGCTTAATTGCTCTACTCGGCGCTACTGGTGTGGCAGTAGCCTTAGCGTTGAAAGATACCCTGCAAAATATTGCTTCGGGGTTTCTACTACTGGGATTGCGGCCGTTCCGCGTTGGGGATGTGATTCAGTTCGGTAACATAATGGGCACTGTTCGCGAGGTAGGGCTATTTACTACGGAGCTGGATACCACGGATGGGCTGCGTATTATCGCACCCAACAGTGCTATCTGGGGGCAAGTGCTCACCAACTTCAGTCGCAATAAGACTCGCCGTATCGAGATTGTGGCGGGTATCGCCTATGGCGATGACATTGATCGCGGTCTAACAGTATTACGTCGCTTGGTAGAACAGGAACCCCGTATTCTCGCTGAGCCAGAGCCAAGTTTCGCTGTTAAGGCGCTTGCTGACAGCGCGGTAAATTTACAGTTGCGGGCCTGGGCTGCCAATGATCAGTACTGGGATGTTTATTGGTCCCTGATGCAAAAGCTTAAGCCTGCACTGGAGGCAGAAGGCTTGACGGTACCCTTTCCCCAGCGAGAGCTACATATCGTGGACCGGGTCACAAGCCGGCGTTAGTCTATTACCGCAGGGTCACTTGTGGCAATATCCTGCTCCAGGTATTGGGTCCACCTAGTCCAAAATCTCCGATTTGCCTCAACTCAACGCAAACATATGGCGTTCTGGGGGGCATGAATCGACACCTCACCGAATTCGTGTCAAAGTTAGCGGCGTTTTTTTGTACAACTTTTGATCGAGATAGGAAGATGCCGATAAAGCTGAACAACCCACTGATCCCCAGCCTGCTGGCTGTCGCTATCCTTGCGGGCTGTCAGGGTGACAAGAGTACCCAGACTGTAGCTAACGCAGATAAGCCCCAAAATGCGGTTGCCGAGGCCTCAGTAACTGTAGATGCGGTTGCCGAAACCAAGCGCCTGACTGAGTGGCTGGATGAGCGTTATGAGGAACAGCTGCAGTTCAGTCCGATTCAGCTGTCCTACCTGGGCCGCAAAGACCACTACGACCAAATCGACGATATGAGTGAAGCCGCAGAGGCTCGCCGCTTGGTTTGGCAAGAGAAAAGTGTTGAAGAGCTCAAGAAGAATTTCGACTACAGTAAGCTGACCCAGGAAGGGAAAACTTCCTACGATATCTGGATTTATCAGTTTGAACAGGCCAAGGCCGCTGCGCCGTTTATCCGTCACGGCTACATCTTTGAGCAGATGGGAGGTGCACAATCGCAGTTGCCCAACTTCCTGCTGAACTTCCACAAGGTCGACAACATTGAAGATATGCAGGCGTATATCACCCGTATCGGTGGTATCTCCCGCGCGATCAACCAGCTGCTTGACCGCGCCAAGCTGTCGTCCAAAGAAGGTATCCGCCCCCCGCGCTTTGCCTATGAAGGTGCGATTGATCAGTCCAGTAAATTGATTGAAGGCGCGCCGTTTACCGATGGTGAAGATGCACCTCTGTGGGCCGGTGCCAAAGGAAAGATCGCTGAGCTGCTCGAAGCCGGTACTATTGATCAGAAGCAGGCAGACAAGCTGACTGCGGAAGCACGCAAGGCATTAGAGACTGAGTTCTTCCCCGCATATCAAGGGCTGGTTACCTGGCTCAAAGCGGATATGCAGAAGGCCTCAGTAGAGCCTCAAGGTGCTAGTAGCTTGCCCAATGGTATGGCCTACTACAATCAGCGCCTGGCCAATACCACAACTACGGACCTAACTGCCGACCAGATCCACAATATCGGCCTGGAAGAAGTGGCGCGTATCCGTGGTGAGATGGAAACTATCAAGAAGCAGGTTGGTTTCGAAGGTAGCCTGCAGGATTTCTTCAAGTTTATTCGCGAAGATGGTCAATTCTACTATCCGAATACCGATGAAGGACGCCAGGGCTACCTGAATGACTCAACCGCGTTCCTAGACAACATTACCAAGAAATTGCCGGAATACTTTGGCCTTCTGCCGAAAGCTGAGTTGGTAGTAAAGCGGGTTGAGTCTTTCCGCGAACAGGATGGCGGTGCCCAGCATTACTACCCCGGCACTCCCGACGGTTCCCGCCCGGGTATTTACTATGCGCACCTGTCCGATATGAGTGCCTATTCCACGACTGATATGGAAACTGTGGCCTACCACGAGGGCAACCCCGGTCACCATATGCAGATCTCAATTGCTCAGGAATTGGAAGGTATCCCGCAGTTCCGCACTCAAGCTCACTTTACTGTCTATGTAGAGGGCTGGGCGCTGTACTCTGAGAAGCTTGCTAAAGAAATGGGGGCCTTCGAAGATCCCTATAACCTGTTTGGCCACCTGACGGCTGAAATGTGGCGAGCCATTCGCCTCGTTGTTGATACCGGCCTGCACGCCAAAGGCTGGAGTGAAGAGCAAGCGGTGGAGTACTTCCTGCAAAACTCCGCAATCCCCGAGACTGCAGTACGTTCCGAAGTACGTCGTTACCTGGCGTGGCCGGGCCAGGCGACCGCTTACAAGATCGGTATGCTGAAGATTCAGGAGCTGCGCAAGCAGGCTGAAGATCAGTTGGGTGATAAATTCGATATTCGCGGATTCCACGATACCGTGCTGGGTGGCGGTGCTTTGCCAGTGCCCGTATTGGAGAGCCGCGTAGCCTCTTGGGTAGAGTCAGTTAAACAGTCTTAAGTAGTTCCGTTAAATTTTTAAATAAGCCGGGCATAGCCCGGCTTATTTTTTTACTTTTTTCTCTGCGAAGAGCAGCAGATTTAAAAAATCTGATCGTGCTATTTTGAGATCGTAGTACGTAACAAAATCTATATGTATCTACTCTAAATCATGTAGGTGTCTAATTATCTTTTCCAGGCTTTTCTCGTTGTCCTTAATGAGTTTGTTAGAGTAGTTCTTAAGATGATGTAATAAATCGTGGTCAAATATTCCTACAAAAGGTTTATTGATATCAACGTTTAGAAAATCGTATTCAATCCGTCCTGCCTCTGAAATGATTTTAGCAACTTCCAGCATATAAAGTTGATTTTTGTCCATTGATCTTTGAATATTAGCCATGGCATCACGGGCCCAGTGAATACGCCCCCATTTCCTTAAAGAGTGGTAATTCATGCTCGAACTCAATAGTCTTGGATAGCCTGAGCATAAGACCAGAACATAATATTTCTTATCGGGAAAGTCTTGAATAATATCCCTTAATATCAAACTAGCTGGATTGTTTAGAGCGATTGCTGCATCAGCAAACACACTACCGAAAGTATTTTCTTGTGGCGCTGCGATATCTAAATGGGATGACTGAAAGTTAGCATTCATTTCTTCAAATGCAACAGGGGGGAATGCGGTTTCTGCGCTCGCTGCTGCTGTCATTAACTGATACAGACTGTTTGTCGGTAAGTTGTATACATTTTCCCCCCTATTTTTAAATAGGCACACCTCTCCGCTTTCAATATTGAGAGCGGGGATGATCACGTAGTTATCCAGATCAGTAAAATTTAATTCCTTCGTGTAGTACTTTTCCATGATTTCATGCAAACGTTTTCCAAAGTAAGAAGGGGAGAAAAGCCCCGCACCTGTTAATACTATGTGGTACCACGGAGACTTGAACAGGTAGCCAGTTACGCTCTTATATATATTTATTAAGTAGTCTAAATGGGATATTTTTTCACCAAAATGATTAGGAATAGCATTACCCGGTATATTAATTCCGGTTACAATAACTGCTCCAGTAGAAACACCTGTGAAAATATCAAATACCTCATTAATAGGTTTTTTAGAATGTTTCTCAATATGCTTTAGTACGTATAGGGGAATGAGGCCGCGGACACCACCTCCAGTCACAATTAGAATTTTTATCGTGTCTTTGTTTTTTAGATAATCTAAATTTTTAGTTGATTGTCTTGAAGCAGGATTCCTACTGAAAGTTACTGATTGAGGAAACTGGGTGTTGTATATATAAGATAGTAGGGCGTAAGCACCAGATGCTGCGGCCAGAGTTAAAACCATTTTTTTCGTTAGTTTGGCGGCCAGTTTCAGCATGCGTACTGCCCTGTTTACTAATGTGGCATGTATTTAGCTGGTAATTAATACCTATACGTTATTGTAATGTGGGATGTAAAAATCACTTGCTTTAATTTTTTCAGGTGAAGGGAAGAGAAAGCTCCTCTAAGAAATTAAAAAACTATAGAGTTGCATTTGCAAGGTTGAGAGAATTATAGTTAATTTCAAAATTATTTAAACTTAGCAGAAATATAAATGAAAAATATAGCTTTGTACCTGTGTCTATTAGTTGTGCAAATAATCACAATGCCGTTTTGCGCTAAAGCTCTCTCTGAGGATACGCCCACCAATATTACTATCCGCGCCAAGGCCATGGATGCCAAGTTTATTGGCTCCTCCATCGGTGGTGCCATGGTTATTATTCGCGATGCAGATTCTGGGGAAATTCTTGCCAAGGGGCTTACCCAAGGGAGCACCGGTGACACCACCAGAATTATGAAAACGCCCCGAGAGCGGTTCCAATCTATCGCCGATGGCGCTGCACATTTTACCGCTACACTGAATATCAGTGAGCCGGTGTTTCTGACGGTGGAAGTTCTTGCGCCGTATATCAAAAAACAGGCCCGAGTGGTGGCGCAGACACAGACATGGCTGGTTCCGGGCAAGCCTATTTCTGGTGATGGGCTGATTGTGGAAATTCCGGGAATGTTGGTAGATTTACTCAGCCCACAGACCCATCTCTATACAGGCTTGGACCAGAGTCCCTTTGAGATTCGCGCTAATGTGGTAATGATGTGCGGATGTTCACTTACCGATGGTGGGCTTTGGGATGGCAGTAAGATAGAAGTTGTGGCATTGATTAAAAGAGATGGCAAATCATTTGCTCGAGTGCCGCTAGAGATACAGGAGACTATGAATACTTTTAGTGCGCCCTTTGCGACGGATTTGCCAGGTGTTTATGAAATTGTGCTATATGCCTATGATCCCAAGACTGGAAATACCGGTGTGGATCGGGGGAGCTTCATTGTACGCTAGGCAAGTGCGGCAAGCCGTCTGAGATATGGATTCCTATGGATATTCGGCAGGCTATAGAGAGTGACCTCGAAGGCATGTGGAGCCTCTTTAGTGTTGTGCGAAACAGAGGGGATCTGCCTTTCTCGCATAAGATCAGTCGAGAAGTGTTTTCTGCTCAATGGCTTAATGACGACTTACAGACTTATGTTACCGAAGAGTTACCTCACCTGCTGGGGGTGTATAAATTAGGGGTTAATTTCCCTGGTATTCATAGCCATGTCGCGACAGCCAACTTTCTCGTGCACACGGATGTGCGCGATCGCGGTGTAGATCGTGCACTGGTCCAGCATGCAATCGCCAGAGCCCAGGACGCCGGCTATTTGGAAATGCAGTTCAACTACGTTCCCAGCGACAATGAGCCCGTAATTACCCTTTATACCGAGCTGGGCTTCACTATTATCAAAACGCTAGATAGAGCATTTACCGATCCTTTGGGAAGGTTGCAAGATGCTTATGTTATGCAGCGGTTTTTACAGTAGCTCGCCTGGTTATGGACCGGCAAAACCCAAAACACCAACAGGAAAGCCGGGAAGCGCTAATTGAGGAGCATCGACCGGAGCGTATTGAGGCGCGCTTGCGAAGTCGTCCACAGTCACAGTGGCTCTCTGATTTTGTTTTGGGAGCGATAGATGGCTGCGTAACTACCTTTGCCATTGTTGCAGGCGCTTTTGGTGCAGGCTTCTCCGAAGCGGTTGTGCTCGTGATGGGCTTTGCCAACCTTATCGCTGATGGTTTCAGCATGGCGGTAAGCAATTATGAAGCTGCCAGTGTGGAGCGTGAGCAACGAGCCGCGGCTATGCGTACAGAGCGTCAGCATATTGCTTTAATTCCCGAGGGAGAGCGGGAAGAGATCAGGCAGATTTTCTATCGAAAGGGATTTCGAGGTAAAGTTCTCGATAATATTGTTGCCACTATCACCGCGAATCAAAAGCTGTGGATAGAGACAATGCTGGCGGAAGAGTACGGTATAAGCCGCTTAGAGCATAACCCTCTGGGGGCGGCACTGATAACCTTCGCCGCTTTTTTGTGTGTAGGTGCTATTCCCCTGTTGCCCTACCTTTTCCACAGCCTTAATCCCGCCGAACAATTTTATGCGAGCGCCGTTCTTTCGGTCTGCGCTTTTTTTGCTATTGGCTTGTGCAAAGGATTGGTGTTTTCCCACTACCTGCTGGTGGCGGGCTTAAAAACTCTGTTTTTTGGCAGTAGCGCAGCGGTCCTGGCACTCGCCGTTGGCTACTTATTGCGCCACTTGGTGACTTAATATTTATGCGGCTACCACTTTGTTGCGCCCGCCATTCTTGGCTCGATACATACGTTTATCTGCTTCGGCCAATAGCTGATTGAGTGGCTTGCCATTGGTACTGCCTTCGACGACTCCGAGACTGATTGAGATTTTTACCGGGCGTGTATAGCGGCGACTGAGGGTGGATACTCTACGACGAAGTTTTTCTGCAAGGACACTGCCGCCTTTCAAGTCAGTATTCGGCAATAGCAATAAAAATTCTTCGCCGCCCCAGCGCGCCACAATATCCTCAGATCGGGTGTTACTTTTCAATATCTTGGCAACATCTTGTAATACGCGGTCGCCAAAGGAGTGCCCGTAGGTATCGTTGATCGTCTTGAAGTTATCTAAGTCTCCGATAAGGATGACATATTGATCTTTCAGCTCATCATTCCGGCGTTCTAATTCATGAATGGCGCGAAATGCTTCTCTGCGATTCGCTAATCCGGTCAATGTGTCCGTGGCAGCATAGGTTTCCAATTCACCTGTTAATCGCTGGAGGAGCTGTTGGGTTTGGTGACGGCTACTGTCAAGTAATGCAGTTAGAGCCGTGAGTGCACCAAATACTGCAATAAAACGCGCACGATAGGCCGTATCATATTTGGCCGTGAGCCCTGGGAAATCCGGATAAAACAGGATTGCTGCCGTAGCGAGACCTATGCCGAGCAGTGCAGTGGTGCCGGTTTTATAGCCGTAAAGGTTGATAAATCCGGGGACCAGCATAACTGCCCACATCAATCCGGTATTGTTTACACCACCAGTCATTAGTAAGTAGAAATACAGCGCCAATAAAAGAATTCCCACCAATAATGGCGTTTTCTCGGTAGGACCGATAATGTTGACAGTGATATATGCAAATAAAATAACCACCGCGACGATAAAAAGCGTCGATGCCTGCAGGATATTAGTTGCAGTAAGGGCGATGATCGCCATGGCTCCGGTGATAGCCATAGCGAATATCAGCATATAAGAGGAGGCCAATATCCGTCTGCGCAGATCTATGCGCTGCACTTCATCAATAGAGGTGGATATCGCGGGGTTTTGATTGTTATACCCTGAGCTCATAGTCATTCCCGTTGCTATACCGACTGCAACCTTCCGCTTGCTCGGGACCGTCCTGCATCATACAACTATTATGCTGGTAGCCACTGCCGGAGTGAAGCAATGGTGAGTATAGGGGGAATCTGTCACCGACCAAAGTAGCAAGCTACAGTATCAGTAACTCAAACTTTAGAACTGAGAAATCGTGACACAAATTCAACTGACTTCTGGCGATATTTTGACGATGCGTGGAGATGCGCTGGTGTGTCCGGCACACAAGCACCTTATTCGGGGGCGGGGGCTTTCAGCGCAGATTTATGCCCATTGCGGGACTCAATTAACTCCCCAGTGTACCAAGCAAAGAGCCTGCCCAGTCGGTGAAGCTCGCCTGACTCGAGCCTATGATTTACCGGTCGATTACTTATTGCATACTGTTACGCCCCAGTGGAGCAGCGGCGATCAATGGGGGAGCCAGGCCATAGTGCTGTTGAGGCACTGCTATGAAAGTGTTTTAGAGTTGGCGATAGAGCGCGGCTGCAAAACGATACTGTTTCCGGCACTGGGAGCTGGCACTAACCGCTTCCCTCACGAGATTGCAGCACATCAGGGGTTGGCCGTTTTACGCGCTTATGCCTCAAGGTTCGAGAGACTCACAGTTTGTTTGCACTCACAAACTGCATTGGCGCAGTGGCAGAAAGTTGAGCAGCGCTTTTATGGCCATAATTGATGTGTCACGGGTAATTGAATGGGATACAGCCTATTGTGTTAATTATTTAGTTAAGCACTATTGATTCCATGCAGTTAATGGTTCCTTCAATAACCTAATGTGGCGTATATACAGTAGTTCTGCGGTGCAGGCAGATCGAACCACGGCATGCCAGTCTAACAAGCAATAACTTACCAAGTCGTCTTCTGATCTCATGAATTGAGAGTTATTCAGGTGCTATACAGTCTTTTCTAACTCTTCCGTTGATTATTAAGTGCTATGGCTCCATCTAACTATTTAGTTCTAACGTGCTAAATATTGAAATCGTTAGTTGTAATGAGTCATCTATTCGCTAAAGATAGTTGTCAATAATTTAATAAATATGCATTATTTTTATATGTATTTTTTAAGCCTAAAAATTTTAGTAACTATGGACCACTGCAAAGTCTGCATACAAGAACAAAATATCTATGAAGGCATAGGGCATAGATGTGCTTTGTGTCGGGGGTGAGTGCCCCCTAAAATGAAAAGAAATCCTCTTTTTTTACAGTTTCCCATGCCGCCTATGAATAGCCAGCGCGTTATTATTCACTGTAAGTAGGACTGGATTGTCATTCTGCTTACCACTTTCATTAGTGGCTCTTATAGTTACTTCTTATTTTAAATTTTTAGTATCTCAGCGAGAACAGTCTTTATCTGAGAACGCTATCTTGGCAGGCCTTACTACTGAGGGATATATTTTATCAATGCGGTCAGTAATGCTTGTTTCTATAATATTGTTTGCGACCTTCTTTAAGCTGCTTACACACTTAATCCCTAAGCCAAAATAGAACTTGATAAAGAGTTAAGTCTAAGATATTGGGGACTATAGGTTGAGGCAATCAATTCGTAAAAATTTTAGAATCCTATCGTTTTTTTATCTTTGATAGTCTTGGGGATAAATAGTTATTTTGTTGCCAGCTCCAATGGAGTGAAATTTAACTCATTATTTTCCCTTTTTCCTAAAGAGTATAATTGGAGTCAAATTCAGGCGGTTGAAACAGCTACTGGCACTGGTCCGGCACCTAGCCGCTGGGTTCCAAAATACATTTTAAGAATGGATGATAAAAAATTAGTTTAATTGATTACAAGCTGCAGAGATTTATTGCCTCTTACACCAGGCTCAGAATTTATCTTCGAGATCAAAATCAAATTAAGTATGAGCAAAATCTGACAAATGATGGAATTCGTTGGTTGAGAAATAATTTGCCAAAGGATGGCTTTGGTGAAGTGATGCATATCTTACAAGGTGCGCCGTAATAATTATTTTAAGCGCGGACTAAATAATAAATAGAAAGGGCCCGATAAGGGCCCTTCTATTAGAACAAACATTGAGCCACCTTCCCTGAGAAGGCGGCCAAAGTGTATCCAGGTTACTGGCAGGAACTCGCTTCCCAGTACTGGGGAGCGTTAGCCGGGGACCACCAGTTGGGTCCAAAGGTAGACACGTAAACCTGGCCTTCGAAGGTTACTAGGTCGCCAACTTGATAGCCTTCGTCACCAGCATATGGCTGCTGGAATTCGGGGCAGGAAGCGGTCTCACCTGAACCTTGATCGCTGTCGGTGTTGTCATCGGAACCGTTATCGGCGTTGTCGTCAGAACCGCTATCGGAGCCATTGTCGTTGCTATCGCCAGAGCCGCTGTCGGAACCATTGTCGGAGCCTTCGCCCTCAGTTTGACAGGTGGTTTCGGTCCACAGCGATGGCGCGGAACCTGGAGACCACCAGTTTGGCTCGTGGGTGGACTCGTAGGCGACTCCTTCAAAGACAACAACGTCACCGACTGAATAACCTGGGTCGCCGGCATAGGGCTGCTCAAACGCGACGCAGGCGCTGCTTCCGCCATTATTATTGCCACCGCCACTTCCGGTGTCGCCAGTATCTCCGGTGTCTCCAGTGTCTCCGGTATCTCCGGTGTCTCCGGTGTCTCCGGTGTCTCCGGTGTCTCCGGTGTCTCCGGTGTCTCCGGTGTCTCCGGTATCGCCAGTGTCTCCGGTATCGCTATCACTGGAGCCACCCTGTCCGAAAACTTCGAGTGCGGCATCAAGTAGTGGATACTGGTATTCATTGTTCTCCAATAACATTCCGCCGCGTAGCTGCCAGATCATCACGCCACCAAGGCCCTGGTCGAGCACATATTGGGCGCGTGCGGCGATAGAAGTCGTATCTTCGAAAGAGATAAAACCGCCATCCTCAAACCAACCATAGTGGGTGACGGCCTCGGGATCGTAAGCGGTCTGGAATGAAGAGTCGCTCTGCATTTTCTCAACGATCTGGTAGTAGCGCGTCTCGGTGTCAGAGCCCCAGTGAGCGACGTCTTGTCCGGAGGCGGCTTCACCGATTGCGGTGGCGCCAGCCACGCTGCGGCCGTAGTGGGACATACCCAGGGTGATCTTCTCAGCGGGAATATTGCCCTCAGTCATCCACATATTGCGGCAGCTGTCTGCGTCGAAGCCTTCGTTGACCTGGCCTTCATAGGGGTAAAGCGGCGAGGTATGCTGGGCTACGGTATCCCAGTCGCCACCAAAGTCATAAGTCATCAGGTTGACATAGTCGAGGACTTCGCCCACAGCAGCAAAATCATAACCCTCTTCTGCAATCGAGGGGCCACAGGCCACGGCAGCGGTCAGTTCCAGATTTTTGCCGGTCTCCGCTTCAACCTCATCGAAGCGCGCGCGCAGCTCTTGCAGCAGGGTGGTGAAGTTTTCTTTGTCGATCGAGCGTCCGCCGTTCGGTGCATAGCCGGGGTATTCGAAATCGAGATCGAGACCATCGAAATCCCAGTCAGTAAGCAGTGTCACTGCATTTTCGATAAAGGCTGCACGTGCGGTGTCGCTCTCCATCATCTCAGAGACTTTGTGGGAGAGGGTCCAGCCGCCCATAGACAGGATCGCCTTGGCACCGTCGTCATGTACCGATTTTACAAAACCTGATTCGTGGTCATTCCAGCCCTGGCAGACCGCGGGCTGAATACTGGAATCGTATTGGCTGTAGGGGTGCCAGAATTGCGGCGAGCATTTTACGGGACCATCACCGGCGCCGCCGGAAAATGATTGGGCGCCCAGGCCGTAGAAAACGTAGGGGTCTGTAAAGTAGATGTTGCCGTCTTCGTCATTCCAGGCAAAGGCGTACTGAACGTGAGTGAGCTTGGAGAAATCCACGTTGTCATGGGTGAAGGATGAGTCGGCCCAGTATTCCCAATCGGCCCAATAGGCAGATACACGTTTAGAGGTTTCTTGTGCGCTGACGTTTCCGCTGATGGCGATTGCTGCTGCGAGTGCCGCCGCAGCTTTTAATTTAAACCCAAATTTAGATCCGCGTTCACTGCGGCTGCCCACCAACATCCTTGTTCGATCCTGAGATTGCAGGAAAGAAAACATTAGATTGACCTCCCATAGGTCTTAATTATGTATAAAGAAATTTGTCGTTATATGTGGAAAAATTTGAATAAATGGAGAGGTAAAAGTTCCGCGAGGAAATGTGGAATAAATGTGCAAGCCACGGAGGGTAGTGGCTGAGTGGTTATATTTATTTCCGCTGTAATTTTATGATGGGGACAATAAAAAGTGCGGGCATAAATTTAATTGCACCTTCCAGGAATAAATATTTGAGCAGATCAACGATAAAAATGGTCGATTATTTAATATCAAAAGAAGATAAATTTTCTTTTTGGGGTAAGAGATCGGAAAAAAATACCGGATTCTGGCGAGCGATATTTACGGCCTCTTGCAGGCAGCCTCCCTGCAGTTTAGTGCAGCACGGCTTCTGTCGAGTTAATCAATCACCTCTTTACTATGAAATGTTGCTACGGAGAAGTTTTTGATTGTCCCTCTTCAGGGATTGAAGATGTCATGATATGGCAAAAACAAAAAAGGGCCCAGAGGGCCCTTTTTAAAGTTGAAGAAAATACTAATTATTTCTTCGCGCGCTTGCGCATATTTTCCTGCAAAATTTTCTTGCGCAGGCGGATAAAGTTAGGAGTCACTTCTACCAATTCATCGTCTTCGATAAATTCCAGAGCCTGCTCAAGGGTGTGACGAATGGGTGGTGATAGAGTGAGTGCATCGTCGGTACCTGACGCGCGCACATTAGTGAGCTGTTTGGCCTTGGTGGGGTTTACCACCAGGTCGTTGCCACGGGAGTGAATACCGACGATTTGGCCTTCGTAGACCTCTTCGCCGTGGCCCAGGAACAGGCGACCACGATCTTGTAGTGCGAACAGACCATAGGCGAGGGTTTTGCCCTTGACCATGGAAACCAGTACACCGTTGATGCGCTTGGCCACCTCACCCTGCTTCACCGGACCGTAGTGGTCGAAGATACTGGTCATAATGCCAGAACCACTGGTGATGGTAAGGAATTGGGAGCGGAAGCCGATCATGCCGCGCGAGGGCACGATAAAGGTTAGGCGCACGCGACCTTTGCCATCGGGCTCCATATTGGTGAGATCGGCCTTGCGCAGGCCCAGCTCTTCCATAATGGGCCCCTGATGAGGTTCCTCAACATCGATAACCACTTCTTCATAAGGCTCGTGGATCTCTCCGTCGACCTCTCTCTGCACCACTTCGGGGCGGGAAACGCCCAGCTCGAAACCTTCTCGGCGCATGGATTCGATGAGGACAGACAAGTGCAATTCGCCTCGGCCGGAAACCTTGAACTTATCAGGAGAGTCGCCTTGCTCTACACGCAGGGCCACGTTGTGAATCAGCTCCTGGTCAAGACGCTCTTTGATGTTGCGCGAGGTAACGAACTTGCCGTCCTGGCCAGCAAAGGGGGAGTCGTTGACCTGGAAGGTCATGCTTACGGTGGGCTCGTCCACGCTCAGGGCGGGCAGGGCTTCTGGAGTATCCAGATCGCACAGGGTATCGGAGATATTTAGCTCACCCACACCGGTGATACACACGATATCGCCAGCACTGGCTTGCTCCACTTCTACACGCTCCAGGCCGAGGTAACCCATAACCTGCAGGACCTTGGCTTTGCGCGAGTTGCCCTCGCGATCGAGAACTACCACTTGCTGGTTCGGCTTCAGGGTACCGCGAGTGATACGGCCAACGCCGATTACGCCTACGTAGCTGGAGTAGTCCAGAGCGGAAACCTGCATCTGGAAGGCGCCGGTGGGGTCAACCTTCGGGGGCTCAACCTTGTCCACAATCATCTGGAACAGCGGCGTCATATCGTCGGCCAGGTCGGTGTCGTCGAGACCGGCGATGCCGTTCAGGGCGGAGGCGTAGACAACCGGGAAGTCCAACTGCTCGTCGGTGGCGCCGAGGCTGTCGAACAGGTCGAATACCTGGTCCATCACCCAGTCGGGGCGAGCGCCGGGGCGGTCGATCTTGTTAATCACCACGATCGGGTTGAGGCCCTGCTCAAACGCCTTCTGGGTTACGAAGCGAGTCTGCGGCATGGGGCCATCTACTGCGTCTACGAGCAGCAGAACTGAATCCACCATGGACAGTACGCGCTCTACCTCGCCGCCGAAGTCGGCGTGCCCTGGGGTGTCGACAATATTGATGCGGTAGTCATTCCAGCGGATAGCGGTGTTTTTCGCCAGGATGGTGATGCCACGCTCACGCTCTTGATCGTTGGAGTCCATGACGCGCTCGGCGCCTTCGTCGCGGCGGTCGAGAGTGCCGGACTGGGACAACAGCTTGTCCACAAGGGTGGTTTTGCCATGGTCTACGTGGGCGATAATCGCAATATTGCGCAGATTCTCTATCACTGGGGGCCTCTGGGCGTTAAATCTTGGTAAGTCGGGGCGGGGGCCTGCGGGGTTTCTACAGCAGCATTCCGGCCAAAGGCGGCGATTATAGGGGGGCCGCATGACAATTGGGAGTGATTTTGAGTAAAAAATCACCGCCCCGGGGCGCTGTTCGCTTTAAAACACGCGCGGGCGGTGATTGCCCGCGCCTTGAGCAGAAGTTACTTCTTAATGGTTTCCGGTCTGTGGGGAATCAGCGGGCGCAGCACACCCACATTGCGAAAACCTTCATCAAGCAGGTGTGAGGCATGCAGGCGGCTCATAACGCCTTTAGAGCAATACAGGAGGTACTCGCGCTCCTGGTCCAGGTGGGCGAAGCTGTTGTTGAGGCGGTAGAAAGGAATAGTCTGCACCTCACAGCCTAGCTCCAGTGGATCCAGCTCCTCCTCATCAGGGTGGCGGATATCGATCACCACGGCGCTGCCCGGCTCCTCGCGGATCTCCACATCCGGCGCTTCGCCATCGACTTCTTCGATCACCTGATCAATATTCTGCATCACCCGATTGCTGATAGCGCGATCGAGGACGGTGAAATCGAAACGGTTTTCCTCGGACTCCACTTTTTCAATCTTGGCGCGGGTGGTGGGTTTTACCGAGATAACGCCGCAGTACTCCGGCATATTGGCGGCAAACTCTTCGGTGCCGATGGCCCGGGAGGTACGGATAATATCGGTCTTGTCGGTGGTGATCAGTGGGCGCAATACCAGGGTATTGGTAACACTGTCGATCACCGACAGATTTTTCAGGGTCTGGCTGGAAACCTGGGCGATGGCTTCACCGGTGACTACGGCGTCCACCTCCAGTTCTTTAGCGATCACATCGGCGGCGCGCAGCATCATGCGTTTCAAAATGACGCCCATATGGGAGTCGTCGACCCGCTCGAGAATTTCTGCCACTACTTCGTCAAACGGCACGGTTATAAAGCGCACCCGATGGGAAGCGCCGTATTTGTTCCACAGGTAGTAGGAGACTTCTTTCACGCCCAGCTCGTGCTGGCGTCCGCCCAGGTTGAAGAACAGGAAGTGGGTGCGGATACCGCGCTTCATGGTCATGTAACTGGCCACGGTAGAGTCGAAGCCACCGGATACCAGCGACAAAACCGGGTCTTGCGTTCCGAGGGGGAAGCCGCCCAGGCCGGGATGCTGCTCTTCGATCACGTTGAGCTTGTCGTGGCGGATCTCCAGTTTAACGGTGATGTCGGGGTTTTTCAGTTTGACTCCGGATGCCTCGGTATTCTTGTTGAGGCCGCCACCAACATACTGCTCCACATCCAGGGACTGGAAGTCGTGTTTACCGGTGCGCTTAACCCTGACGCAGAAAGTCTTGTCTTTCAGGGCTGCTCCCCAAACCGACAGGGTTTTCTCGTACATGTCGTGCAGGTCGCCCAGGGGGAACTGGCGCACGCGGGAGAAGTTGGCGATGCCGGGGGTATGAGAGAGCACCTCTTCGATACGTCCACCCAGGTGGGACACAGCATCGGGCGCGATCACATCGATCTTTTCCCAATCCTTGCGCACCTGGATACGGTCGTCCAGCTGGCGCAGCAGGCGCTGCAGGTTGTCCTTGAGCTGGCGCGACATGCGCTTGCGCACAGGGTTGCTCTTGATGGTGATCTCTGGAAAAAACTTGACGACAAAGTGCATGGGAATCCGTGGGGTACCGCATGTTGATAGAAGGTGCGGCATTATAAACTAGCCGGAGCCAAGTTGGTTGTGCACTGTTTGCGGGCGAAGCGAGAGCAAATATGTTCTATTTTGGTGCGTATTTGTGTGGCTGCTCGGCCACAATACATCTATCCTGGCTGCGTCAGCACTTTGCTGGGGCTCGCACCGGCGCCAACCGGGACTATGAGGCGATTGCCCTAATTTGGCACACTCCTTGCTTTATTTCACGCCAGGGAGAGAGTGAATGCCGGCAGCGACAGCAAGGCATAGCGACCAATTACTTTTCAAGACCTGGAGGACTGCAATGTCAGCGAAAACGCTCGGTTTGATTAATGAAAGTGAAGCGAAATGGATAGACCTGCGCTTTACCGATACCAAGGGTAAAGAACAACACGTTTCCATCCCTGCGTCGGAAGTTGACGGTGAGTTCTTTGAAGAAGGCAAAATGTTCGATGGTTCTTCCATCGCCGGTTGGAAGGGCATCAACGAATCCGACATGATCCTGATGCCGGATGACGAGACAGCTTTCCTCGACCCCTTCACCGATGAGAGCACCGTTATCATTCGCTGTAACATCGTCGACCCAATTACTGGTCAGGGTTACGAGCGCGATCCTCGCTCCATCGCATTGCGCGCTGAGGAATACCTGAAGTCCACTGGTCTGGGTGACACCGCTCTGTTCGGTCCCGAGCCCGAGTTCTTCGTATTCGACGATATTACCTGGGGTGCCGAAATGGGCGGCGCCTTCTACAAGATCAACTCCGAAGAAGCAGCCTGGTCCTCTGGTCACAACTTTGCCGAAGGCAATATTGGTCACCGCCCCGGCGTTAAAGGCGGTTACTTCCCGGTTCCTCCGGTGGATTCCCTGCACGACGTTCGCGCCGCTATGTGTTCTGCGATGGAGCAAATGGGCCTGCGCGTAGAAGTGCATCACCACGAAGTGGGTACTGCTGGCCAGTGTGAGATCGGCGTTGCCGCCAACACCCTGACCAAGAAAGCGGACGAAGTACAGATCCTCAAGTACGCTGTACACAACGTTGCCCACGCCTACGGCAAGACCGCGACCTTTATGCCCAAGCCGCTGGTTGGCGATAACGGTTCCGGTATGCACGTCCACCAGTCCTTTAGCAAGGATGGCGTAAACCAGTTTGCCGGTGACGCCTACGCTGGTCTGTCCGAAGCTGCTCTGTACTACATCGGCGGTATCGTTAAGCACGCTCGCGCCCTGAACGCGCTGTGTAACGCTTCCACCAACTCTTACAAGCGTCTGGTACCTGGCTTCGAAGCGCCGGTAATCCTGGCTTACTCTGCGCGCAACCGCTCTGCGTCTATCCGTATTCCTTTCGTGCCCTCCCCGAAAGGCAAGCGCATCGAGACTCGCTTCCCGGACCCGACCGCCAACCCGTACCTGTCTTTCGCCGCACTGCTGATGGCGGGTCTCGACGGTATCAAGAACAAGATCCACCCTGGCGATGCTGCGGACAAGGATCTGTACGATCTGCCGCCGGAAGAGCTGGCTGAGTACCCGACTGTCGCTTCCAGCCTGGAAGGCGCCCTGGATGCTCTGGACCAGGATCGTGAGTTCCTGACAGCCGGTGGTGTATTCACTAACGATGCTATCGATGCCTACATCGAGCTGAAGCGTGAAGAAGTAGAGCGTCTGAACATGACCACTCACCCGGTCGAGTTCGATATGTACTACTCCGTGTAATGGCGACCGGCATCACGGTGATGCCGTCGAGCCGTTCTCGAAAAGCCCGCGCCACCCTGGTGCGGGCTTTTTTATTGCGAGTACACTGTCAGCCGGGACTTGAGGGCTCTGTGGTCTGCAGCAGCAATAAATGGCGCCAAAAGTATGAAAGTCCCTATACCTGAAATGGGGGGAATTGCAGGGTGGCTAATAGAATGTTGGGAATTCAAGAACTACTGAAAGCTGTTTTATTGGTTTTGCCCATAGTAGCTGTTGTGGCTTTCGCAGAGACTGGGGCCATATACAAAATAGTGGGTCCCGATGGTCAGGTAACCTTTAGTGATACGCCACCACCAAATGGAAACTCGGAAGAGGTTGAGTTGGCACCGATCAACATCCAACCGATCGCCTTGCCTCGACAGCTACCCTCAAGAAAATTGTCGCCAAAAAGCAAGGATGGGGACTCCGAGGCTGTTTCGATTCAGATTGTGAGCCCAATTAATGAAGCTACTATCCCCCCAGGGCAAACCCTGATTGCGCTTGAGGTACAAGTAACTCCAGCCTATCCAGAAGGTTCGAGCTTCTATGCGGTTATTGATGGGCAGCGCTGGCAGGGGAGTGCATACGGCAATGCCCTAGATATCTCGGCTCTTGAGCGTGGAACGCATACTCTGCAGGCCGTCCTGGTGGGTTCAAATGGGCGGGTTCTGGCTCAATCCAGCGTGGTCACAATTTACGTGAAGCGACCCATAGCTAGGGGTTAAATACTGGGGGGCGAAAGCCCCCTCAATCTAATTGCCCTCTCACTTCTAGCCCTCTCCTAATTCCGTTTGTTTGTTTTTTGACCTGCGCACCGTTATGGTGCATTCTGCCTGTGGCTGGCGGCATCTCATTTTTTAAGCTGAATAACTCGCTATGCCACTACAGCTAACTGCGCACCGATTGTGTCCGGTTGAAGTTGTTCCCGCCTGTAAATGCCAGCATATGCGCCATTTTGGTTTGCTTTTTGCACTGACTAGATACAGCGCTAGTTTGCTGGGGGTGACCAAAGGGAGTTTGGTCAGAGCCTCGGAATGAATCGGAAATTTTGTGAATGCTGAATGATCGCCAGTTGCGCCAATTACTCGATAGCCTGACTTCCGCAGTGTTGGTGCTGGATGAAAACTTATCGCTTTGCTATTTGAACAATGCCGCTGAGGACTTGTTGGCCGCCTCCAGTACTCGAGTTAAAGGCTCGAAGTTGGAGGAGGTGGTGCGAGAATCTCCCACTGCCTATGAGGCTATGCGGGAAGCATTGCGCAAAAATGAGAAGTACACAGTGCGCCGGGCCAGTTGGAGGTTGAACAATCTTGAAACCCGAACCGTGGATTACTCAGTCAGCCCGGTCCCCGAGTTTTCTGTGCTACTTGTGGAAGTGCAGCCGATGGATCGCCTGTTGCGAATTGCCAGGGAAGATGCGCTGCTCAGTGCCCAGGAAACGACACGAAACCTGGTTCGCGGCATGGCCCATGAGGTCAAGAACCCCCTCGGTGGTATCCGCGGGGCTGCACAACTATTGCAGCGCGAGTTGCCGGACCGGGAGTTAGACGAATATACACAGATTATCATCGAGGAAGTGGATCGCCTGCGCAATCTGGTTGACCGTTTATTGGGACCACGCCAGCCGGTAGTACTGCAACCGGTTAATGTGCACGAGGTTCTGGAGCGGGTTGCCCAGTTGCTGGATGCTGAGTGTATCGGTGAGCTTCAAATTCGCAGGGACTACGATCCGTCTATTCCCGATGTCCCCGCCGATAGCGAACAATTGATTCAGGCGCTGCTTAATATTGCCCGCAACGCCATGCAAGCCATCGATGAAAGTATTGGCCTCAGTAGTGGGGAGATGGTATTGCGTACGCGTATCCAGCGCCAATTCACCATTGGCCGCCGCAACTGTCCATTGGTCTGCCGTATAGAAATTGAAGATAACGGCCCGGGCATACCGGAGGATATTCGCGAGCGGATATTCTTCCCGATGATCTCCGGCCGCGCCGAGGGTTCAGGTCTTGGACTTTCAATTTCCCAGAACATTATTAATCAGCACAAGGGGCTGATTAAGTGTGACAGCCAACCCGGCCGTAGCATTTTCCAAATTTATCTGCCCCTGACTACCGAATTAGCAAATACAGGAACCTAGAGAATGAGTAATCGCGTTTGGATTATTGACGACGACAGATCAATCCGCTGGGTGCTGGAAAGAGCGCTATCGCGTGAGGGAATTGATACCCAGTGCTACGAGAGTGGCGACCGCGCCCTGGATGATTTCTACAGCGATTCACCGGATGTAGTAATCAGTGATATCCGTATGCCGGGCTCCGATGGCTTTAAATTGTTGCAGCGCTTCCAGGCTGAGCGACCGAGCCTGCCGATAATTATTATGACTGCGCACTCGGACCTGGATAGCGCGGTAGCTGCTTACCAAGGGGGAGCTTTTGAATACCTGCCCAAGCCATTTGATATAGATGAGGCCGTAGCGGTAACCCGACGGGCCTTGATGCACGCTAGTGAGCAACGTGCTGAAGAGCAGGTTGAGCCAGAGAATGGCCAGGGTAATAAAGAAATTATTGGTGAAGCGCCGGCGATGCAGGAGGTGTTTCGCGCGATTGGTCGCCTGTCGCACTCCAATATCACCGTCTTAATCAATGGTGAATCCGGCACCGGAAAGGAGCTGGTGGCACAGGCACTGCATAATCACAGTCCGCGCAGGGATAAGCCATTTATTGCATTGAATATGGCGGCTATACCCAAGGACCTGATGGAGTCCGAATTATTTGGCCATGAAAAAGGGGCCTTTACCGGTGCCAGCTCCCAGCGTGCCGGACGTTTTGAACAGGCCAATGGTGGCACCCTGTTTCTAGATGAAATTGGTGATATGCCCGCGGATACGCAAACCCGGTTATTGCGCGTGTTGGCTGATGGTGAATTTTACCGTGTCGGTGGCCACACCCCGGTCAAAGTGGATGTGCGTATTATTGCGGCGACTCACCAGGATCTGGAAGAGTTGGTATGTCAGCATAAATTTCGCGAGGATCTGTTTCACCGCCTGAATGTTATTCGCATCCATATTCCAAGACTGGCGGATCGCCGTGAGGATATTCCGCGATTGGTGAGACATTTCTTTAATGCTGCGGCAAAAGATCTGGGGGTGGAGTCAAAGATCCTAACCAAGGAAACTGAGGAGTATCTCTCTGGGCTGGATTGGCCCGGTAATGTGCGACAACTGGAAAATACCTGCCGCTGGATTACCGTAATGGCCTCCGGACGCGAGGTACATATTGAAGATTTGCCACAGGAGTTGCATCAGCAGGGCGCGACGACAGAAACACCGGCAGACTGGCAAAAAGCTCTGCGTCTGTGGGCCGACCAGGCCCTATCCTCTGGGCAGCGAGAAATTTTAAATGAGGCTGTTCCCGCATTTGAAAAAGCGTTAATAGAAATTGCGCTAAAGCATACAGCTGGGCGTAAACGCGATGCAGCTGATCTGTTGGGATGGGGTAGAAATACCCTGACACGGAAGTTAAAAGAATTGGAAATTGGTGGAGAGTAAATAACAGTGAGGTCTTATCAAACACCATGGGAAGACCTACTTGAAATATACTCATATCTCATTATCAGGCCGCTCTTAATTTTTTTTGTTCCTGATTGAGTCTTTTACTAGCAGTCATCTATTAATATTTATTTAGATAGGTATTTTGTGTTTCAGCGAATAAATTTGAAAATGCAGCTATGTATAGAATCCTGAGCGATATTTTTATTGCCTGCTAAAGTTAGAGTTAATTGCTGGTATTTAGATGATTGAGACGATATGACTGCTGATGAACTGAAAGTAGTTGCCGAGGTTCCATTTTTATTTTGGATTAAAGATCAAACAGGCGTATATCTATGGGGTAATCGCCAAATATGTCAATTGGCCGGTGGTGAAGTGACTGGTAAGACAGACCGGGAACTTCCCTGGTCAAATAATGCTGATGCATTAAAAGCTGCGGATGATCGGGTTTTTTCCTCAGGGAAACCCGAGCACCTGCAAGAGTATGTCGATAAATCCAGCCGTGGAGAGGTTACGTTGAATGTCTGCAAGTGGTTGGATGAATTTGAAGGGCGGGATTGCTGTTTTGGGATATCTTTTGTCATTGATTCCCAATAGCCCAATAGCCCAATAGAGCACTGGGCTATTTCATCGTTTATTTAGTCGTTCCGGACTATTTATTATCAGGCTGACTCCTTTTTAACACCCAATTCACCAAGCGTTCGCGCTATATCCTCTGCGCTGGTTGCCGGCTTAATATCCTTGTCAATTTTTTTAATTCGTCCATCTTTACCGATATAAATGGTAACGCGACGGGCGATATTCATTACGGGAATAAGTACATCGTACGCTTTAGCCGTTTCACCGGTGGGGTCGCTGAGTAACGGGAAGTCTGCTTCGCTCTCTTCAGCAAATCGGGTGTTATCGTCAAGATCATCTGTACTGGCCATAAAGTAAGTGACTTCATAATCTTTGATCAAGTGACCGTTTTGGGCGAGCGATTTACACTCTATGGTACAGCCACGGGTGAATGCCTTGGGAAACCAGGCGATCACAACAGCGCTTGTGCCCTGGAGGTCCGCCAATGTGTGGGTTTGGCCATCAGACCCCTGTAGAGTGAAATTTGGCGCCATTTCACCAACTTCCAGAGCGAGGCTGGGAAGGCTGATAAACATCGTAATTAAGAAAGTCAGCAGATATTTCACGAATATATCCCTTGTAGTTTACCGATACGCCTATGCTACTGCCCTAAGGTCTAACTGGCCAATAGCTCTGCTATAACTGCTATGCTTTATGCGCCAAAGTAAGAAAATTGGTGCGTCAATGCACCGTTTGGACTTGCCGTTTTGCAGGGGCTTAAATGCGCTTTGACAGCCTTTTCTATACTCTGCCTCTTCCACTGATCTATACCATTTCAGTTGCCGTAGTGCTATGCGCTTTAGCTGTGGGGATTTATCTGGGGCAGCGGCGGGTAGTGAATGCCAGTATCAAGGAGGATTCTTCCCTGGGCAGTGCGGTAGCTGCCACTTTGGGCCTGGTCGCATTCGTTTTGGCATTTACCTTTAATATGACAGCCGACCGATTTAATGAACGCAAGGCATTGCTGTTGCAGGAGGTCAATACCATCCAGGCCGCATATTTAAATGCGAGCTTTTTGCAATTGGATAAGCAGAATAAGGCGCGAGACCTAATAGCTGAATATGCAAATCTCAGGGATATTGACCCATCAATCGCCGTCACTCCGGAAGATGTAGCTCGCAGTGAGGAAATTCACCAGGCTCTTTGGCGTTTGATCGAGGCGCACATCGCACAGGATTACAACGCCGATTATTTACGCCAGTTTGCCGAGCAGGTTAACGGGATGGTAGATCTGCACCGTGCCAGGGTTGTGGTTGGGCTGCAATACCGTATACCGGGTCCACTCTGGCTCTCCCTGTACTTTATGACCATTTTGGCGATGCTGGCAATTGGATACCAGTTGGGTATAAGTCGCGGGGGATCTGCCCAGGTAGTTATAGCTTTGGCCCTGACTTTCTCAACAGTGATTTTACTGGTGGCGGATTTGGATCGGGCAAATGAGGGAGCACTGTTGGTTGATCAGTCGCCGATGAGCGATCTCAATTTGCAGCTGAAAGAGCTACAGGAGGCTGCCCACTGAGCTGTTGTGCGAGCTGACTTTGCATATTAATTGGGTGGGGCGGAATTAAGGCTTTTCCGCCCCGGGGAACAGGTTAAAGATCTTCAGGTTTTTGTGGCATTAAGACATCTTCGGGATGCACAAACTCACGCATAAAAATTTCCCAGAAGGCGAGGAATAGTGCAGCGAGAAGGGGGCCTATCGCAAAGCCACTGATTCCAAACATAAACAGACCGCCGACAGTGGAGAAAAGCACTAAATAGTCGGGGAGTTTTGTGTCTCGACCCACCAATATTGGGCGTAACAGGTTATCTACCAGACTGATCACGGTGAAACCATAGGCGAGTAAAATCGTTGCCTTCATGGGTTCGCCAATAGCATAGAGGTAAATAGAAGCGGGGAACCAGATCAATGCGGCACCGACGGCGGGCAACAATGACAACAGGGTCATTAATACACCCCAAAGCACCGGTGCCGGTAGGCCCAGCACCCAGAAAATAATTCCGCCCAAGCCGCCCTGGGTAATAGCGACTACCAGATTTCCTTTAATGGTTGCGCGAGTGACTTCAGCAAACTTTGCCAGCAAAAGGTGCTCGCGCTCATCACCTAGTGGTAGGGCATGGATAATCAGGTTAACCAGCCTTTCGCCATCGCGAATCAGGAAGAAGGTGAGGTAAAGCATTAAACCCAACATAACGAAAAAGTTAACAGTATTCTGTCCGACCTCAATCGCATTTTTTGCGACGAAGCTACCGGCATTCATCACTCCACCCATCAGGCGCTGCTTGGCCTCCTCGACATCCACGCCAATACTCTCGAGCGTGCTGTTAACCCTGGGGAAAGCACTGCGAATCTGCTCAAAGGATTTAGAAACATCAATTTGTCCTTCCTGGATCCGGTGATACAGAGTTACCGCTTCATTAATAAAAGAGGTGGCCACTACCAATACGGGTATCACCAATAGAACGATACACATAAACAGGGTTAGCAGAGCCATTAAATTAGGCGAATTGGGAAAGCGCTGCATCAGCAGACGGTACACGGGGTAGAAAATCAGTGCGGTGGCACAAGCCCAAAAAATAGGGGTAAAGAAGGGTTTTATTAGGAGTAAAAAAGCTACGCTGACCAATAATAAGGTCAATATAAATGAGCGCCTTTCCAGTTTTTCTTGCACTGCGACTTCCTCTGCTTCTCTTTTGGCAGCCCAGTGGTAGGGCGCCTAATTTTTGCTCTATCTAAGCAGATGCAGTGGGGTTTTACCAGCGCCTATATCCGCACGTATCCACGTGAAATCGAATGCCCCGATAGATTCCGAGGCCCATTTGCCACTCGCGGCCGTTGCGCTTGTGGATATCCCTCAGTACGGGCACCAATTGCTCTCGGGAGAACTTCTTTTTCGGAACTATATCCAGCCCGCAGAAATGCAGATGTTTACTTCCCTTGGAACCCCCGGCCTTACGGTTGTAATCCACTGTGCGCCACCCGGAGACCACTGTTACCGGGCCGACGCGGGGCACTATTTCCCGCTCGATTACCCGCAGAGTATTTACGATGCCCCACCAGAGCTCCTTGGGAGGGATGGCGAATGCGGGTTCGTCCAAATCCTGCCAGTCACTGCCCTGACGCAATAGCTCATAGGGTTGCACAACCTGTTCAACCCGGTTGGAGCGCAGGAATTTTTTGAGTTGAGTAAAGCGTGCATGGTTATTGCCTTTGCTCAGGAAGCGGCTGAATGCCCTCTCGGAAGCTGCCGGATAGCCCTGGATATCGTAAACCTCCGGGATCATTAGCAGCGGTAGGATATCGATAGGGGATTTCACCCGGTCATCAGCCTCGCGCGCGCGTTCGTAAGTAAAAACAAATAGGCCGGTGAGAATCGCCAGTGCGATTGCCCCAATGATGATGATCCGCCGGCGTAGTTGACGCTGGCCGATTTCTACGCACTCTTTGTTACTTTGCATAACCATCGGGCAGCTCCCTCAATTACCAGGTGCGATAGCCACAGGTATCGACATGAAACAGGACATCGTCAATCAGGCCCATCCCGACATTGCTATCGGGACCGAGGCGTGCGTGCAGTGTGCTTAGCTCTTCAGCGAGTTCGTTTTTACCGATATTGGAATTCGGAATTAAGTCCAGCCCGCAAAAGTCACGGTGGCGGGGCTGGTCTTCGGTCGCAAGTTTTCGGTTGTAGGCATCAGTGCGGTAAGCGGAAACCACGGTGACAGGGCCAATTAGCGGTATTACCTGATCTCGCACCAGGGTGAGGGTTTTCACAATATTGGACCACTGGTCCCTGGGTGGTATGGCGAATGGCGGTTCCCCCAGTTCCAGCCAGTCCCCTCCCTGTCGCAGAAGATCACGAATAGGAAAAACCTCGGCGACACCCCGGTCCCGAAGTAATTGATTGAGTGCTTGTACGCTGGAGCGGTTACTGCCCTCTCGCAGGAATTTGTTAAAGGTCTTCTCGTTGGCGAGGCGATAGCCACGCTGCTCGACATAGGACTTCTCTTGCAAGGAGAGGAATAGATAGAGCCAGAGGGTAAACAGGATGGCACTGAGTATTAAAGTGAGGGCACTGACGACCACCCGATTGACTCTTTGCCCGGGCGGCTTGTGTGGGAACAGAGTTTCGAAGCGAGTAAACGAGTTACCTGCGGACATAGTGCTCGCGATTGCTGCTGAGAGAGTTTTTCTTCCGACGCTAAAATCGTCGGCGCCTGTTTACTCACTATAGCCGCAAAAATCGACAGGCTGCGGGCTTGGGATCAGCCACAAAAAAAGCCGCTGGTCCCGGGGGAGCAGCGGCTTTTGGGTCACGGACAGCGGACTGTGCCCGACAACCTCTATTTAGGCTTTAGGGCCGGCATTTTTAACGTCTTCACTGACATTGAACTTCTCAATGTTCTCGGCGAACAGCTTGGCCAGCTTGCCTGCCTGATCGTCGTAAGCAGCTTTGTCAGCCCAGGCTTCACGAGGGTTCAGGTAAGACTTGTCCACGCCGGGCACTTCCATCGGGATATCCAGGTTCAGGGCATCCAGGTGCTCAGTGGCAACGCCTTCCAGGGCGCCGCTCTGGATAGCGGCAACCACTGCGCGGGTTACCGGAATCGGGAAGCGCTTGCCGTTGTCGCCAGAGCCGCCGGTCCAACCGGTGTTTACCAGGTAGACCTTGGAACCGAACTCTTCGATGCGCTTCATCAGCAGGTCTGCGTATTCGCGCGGTGCACGGGGCATAAACGGCGCGCCAAAGCAGGTGGAGAAAGTCGGGTGGATACCGGCCTCTGCGCCCAGCTCGGTGGAGCCTACGCGGGCGGTGTAGCCAGACAGGAAGTGGTAAGCCGCAGCCTCTTTGGAGAGGATGGATACCGGTGGCAGTACGCCGGATACATCGCAAGTCAGGAAGATAACGTTCTTCGGCTCGCCAGCGCGGTTTTCCAGCTGACGCATTTCGACGTGCTCCAGCGGGTAGGAGCAACGACCGTTTTCAGTCAGGCTGGTGTCGCAGTAGTCGGCAGTGCCGTGGTCGTTGGTTACCACGTTTTCAACGATGGCGCCGAAGCGGATGGCATCCCAGATTACCGGCTCATTTTTCTGGCTCAGGTCGATGGTTTTCGCGTAGCAGCCACCTTCCATATTGAAGACGGCACCCTTGGTCCAGCCGTGCTCATCGTCACCGATCAGGTAGCGCTCGGGATCCGCGGACAGGGTGGTCTTGCCGGTACCGGACAGGCCGAAGAACAGGCAGGTATCGCCATCTTCGCCGACGTTAGCCGCGCAGTGCATTGGCATTACGTCTTTTTCTGGCAGCAGGAAGTTCTGTACGGAGAACATGGCCTTCTTCATTTCGCCGGCGTAACGCATGCCGGCCAGCAGTACTTTGCGCTGGCCGAAGTTGATAATTACGCAGCCTTCGGAGTTGGTGCCATCGCGCTCGGGCTCACAGACAAAGTGAGGAGCGTGCAGGATTTGCCACTCTTCCTTGGACTTGGGGTTGTACTTTTCGGCGCGGATAAACATGTTGCGGCCGAACAGGTTGTGCCATGCAGTTTGGGTGGTCACTACCACTGGCAAGTAGTGGTCTTCATCCTGGCCCACATGCAGGTGCTGAACAAAAGTATCGTGACCAGCAACAAAAGCCTCTACACGATCCCACAGGGCGTCAAACTTATCCTGCGGGAAAGGACGGTTGACGTTGCCCCAGGCGATGCTGTCGGCAGTGGAGGGCTCTTCTACAACAAAGCGGTCAGCCGGGGAGCGACCGGTGCGTGCGCCGGTTTCAGTCACCAGAGCGCCTGTATCTGACAGCTTGCCCTCGCCGCGCGTCAGAGCCTGCTCTACCAATTGTGCCGGTGATAGGTTCTTGAAGACCATCGCGGAGTCGTCGATCTGTGCCATTCGTGGAATACCCGTGAAAGTTGGACAGTAAATAAAATGGGGCTGCCCAAGGTTTAGACAGCCGTAGAAAATTTTGGGGGCGCATTATTGCAAAATTCAAAATATGCGGATACCAACTATGGCTATTTTGTAGTCAATGACAGCGCTGTCATGGAAAATAATGTCGACTTAAATTCAGGCAATTTATGGTCTAGGCCTTGATTATTCTTTTTCTGAATTTAATAGGGGAGTAGAGGGGCAGGTGGCAGGGCTGCGCTGAGGATTCGGCGGTTGCGCAGCCCTGCGTGGATTAGTGAAGAGTGTGGGGGGGAGCGTTGAGCAGCGACTCAATTTGATCCCGGTCAAAGCGGTACTGGGTGTTACAGAATTGGCAGTCCGCGATAATCTCACCCTGCTGCTCTTCCAGCAGGCGGTAGACATCCTCTGCACCCAGGGAAACCAGCGCGCGGGCGCTGCGCTCTCTCGAGCAGCTGCACTTGAAGCGAATAGTGTCGGTACCCAGAGTTGCCGGCTCCAATTGGTGGAATAGGCGGTGAATCAGCTCTGGATGGGGAACGGTAAATAACTCCTCGTCAGTTACGGTCTCCGCCAAGTGAATCGCTGTTTCCCAGGCGTCCTGATTTTCTTCTTCCGTGGCGGCATTATTGCCCGGCAGAATCTGCAACATAAGACCGGCGACGGTATTGTCACTGCTTTTCAGCCATACGCGGGTAGCCAGCTGCTCCGATTGCTTAAAGTAGTCTTCCAGGCAGCCGGCCAGGTTGTCCTGCTCCATGGGAACCACACCTTGATAGCGCTCACCGCGCTTTGGCTCAAGGGTAATGGCCAGGGCTCCACGGGGGCCGATCATATCGCGCAGGGTGGCGTTTTCGTCGATTTGTGCACCCTCGGCAACTCGGGCGATGCCGCGCAGGTCGCTGTGGTGAGTGCACTCCGCCATAATCATCGGCACATCGCCTTCGCCACGGGCCTGGAGGCTCAGGACACCCTCGAACTTCAGTGTGGTTGAAAGCAGGCTGGCTGCGGTGAGGAATTCCCCCAGCAGGCGGGCCACTGGCGTAGGCAGCGGGTTGTGTTCCAGTACATCACGGTAGGAATCAGTAAGTGTCACCACCTGTCCGCGAATATCGTGTTTGGAGAAAATAAAGCGTTCCAGCTGATCGGACATAGGTCGGGGGCTCTCGGTATTAAAACCGCAGGATTTTAGAGGTGGATATGCCTAAATGGTAGCTGTCGCTGATCATTGCTGGTGCAGTAGAGGAAGAATGTAGAGCGCTACCCCATTATCGCAATGGGTCAGCGCTCAAGTAGGAGAGTAACTAGCCGCAGTAGTATTTAATTTCCCGCTGGAGCTTTTCAGCTATTTGCTGTCTCTCCCGCTCGGTGCGACGCACTTCTTTGCCGTTATTGTCGAGAAACACAACCCGCCCTTGAATGGCCTCAAGGTCACTGCGGGCCTTGTCGCAGGCTTTCTTCATCTTTTGCTGCTTTTCCTGTTTCTCGCGCAATTGGCGCTCGCGGTATTCATCATCAACCTTTTGAGAAACTCTTGACCTCGTTGCGGTTGTTAAAATAGGCCGCCGACTGCCATTGGAGCCAATAGAATTGATCGGGGCTAGATCCCCCGAAACATCCTCGGCTTTGGCGTCAGTCGGGGGGCGATCGCCAAAGTGTACCCGGCCACTTTCATCGACCCAGCGGTACATCTCTGCGCTGCTTGCGGTTGCACTAGCGGCCAGTATAAGGCCGCCTATTACGGAACGTAGACACAGTAATTTCACGGCTACTCCATGCCCTTCTATATTTCTATTCTTCTTTGTTGGCCAGCTGGCTGAATAACCCCTGCGAATGACGCTGGGGGATATGGTAGGTCTGCAGTATCAGAGGCTGCTGTTCCTGGGCCTCTGCCGAATCCAAGACCATCCGGTATCCGGAGCGGTCGCGCAAATCTACAAAGTCCTGCTTGTTGCCTTCCATCAATTGAGCGAACTCGTCGAAGTCCTTGATGCTGTGGCCATTTACTGAGTCGATAATCCAGTTCTTCCAGTCGTGGTAACCGAGGTTCACATTGGCAGGCAGTACTTTCAGGGCGACGACCAGCTCGCGGCGCTCCTCGTCACTCCATTGATTGCGGGCATAGAGGTAGTCAATAGGCGCCTTGGAGTGCCAGTTTTTGCCCCAGCGTTTGATCAGGTTCATATTCAGGGGCACAAAGACAACACCGCCGTAGATATAGTAGCGGGGCTGGCGGTCAAATTGCTCTCCCAGCACCATAGCGCGTGAGGGAGGTGTTGCGGCCAGCGTGACCTCAGCGGTCTGCTCTTTACCATCGCGGGAGAAGCGCACCGGTAAACGTTCACCGACATGGTGGCGGTCCACAGCGTAGTGGTAGTTGGTGCGCTGGTTTTCCCTCCACTCCACAGTCCGGTCAGCCGCTACTTTAAAGCCATCGACTTCAAGCAGGACATCGCCGGGTTTAAACACTTCAGCTGCGGGGGAATTGTCGAACACTTTAACGACCATGGCGCCATCCTGGTCTTCCTCGAGACCGGCGGCCTTTTTCATCGATGGGCTTTCCAGGCTCTGGGTTACCAGTCCCAGTTCGGGGAACCCTTGGTGCACATTGTCCTTGGCATCTTCTAAGACATGAGCGATCACGCTGGGGGGGACAAAGTAACCCAGGTTTTCAGCGCTCTGATTGGTTTGCATGGCCACGCCGACGATGCGGCCATTGGAGATAACCGGACCGCCGCTGTTGCCCGGGTTGATGGCCGCATCTATCTGGCCCGCCATCAGGTAGCTTTCCGCATGGGCATAATACTGGTGCTCCACGCGGGAGAGTACTCCGCGGGTAATCGAAAGGGATTTGCCGCCTATGGGGTAGCCGTAGACGGTGACCTCTTCCTGCAGATCGGGCAATTTGCCCAGGGTCAGGGGGCGGGTATCATTGAAAAAGCTTTCGTCATCGACGGTCAGCAGGGCGAGGTCGGCATCGTGGGAGACAAATTTCACTCGGGCGCGGAATTTCTTTGCATCGCCGTGGCGCTGTACCTGGATGAAGCTGCCGTTGGCCACTACGTGTGCGTTGGTCAGGATTTGCTGGTTGCGGATAACGGCACCGGAACCGGACAGCTGCTTGGGGTTGAGCAGGGCCCAGGGATTGAAATAATCCGGGGCGGCGGCGGTGGTGTAAATCTTGATGATTGAGCGCTTGAGCTGCTCGTGTTCTCGGCTGTCTGCTAGGGCGGTTTGGGTACCGAGCAAAATCAGCAGGGAAATGGCGATCAGTCGTTTCAACATGGCTGTTTTCTATCCGGTTAAGTGAGGGCAGTTTAGCAGCTAAAGTGGGAAATGGCGGAAATTTCACCACTTTTGTCTGCCGAGTCTACTCTTGTTCCCGCAGGAAGCGGTGTATCTGGCGGCGTTGCTTTTTATTGGGTCGCTCCTGTTGTATCCCGGCATTGGCTGCCTGTCGCTCGGTTTTCTCTTTTTCCCGACGGGCGATACTGTCTTCGGTCTCGCGGTATAAGGTGCGCGCAATCTCGGCGCCGCGCCGCTGATCCGATAGAGCGATTACTTCAACTTCCAGTAAATCCCAGCCCTGGCGGATACTCAGTTTGACACCGGTAGTGACTTCCTTGCTGGCTTTGACCCGCTGGCCATCGGCGTGGACTTTTCCACCTTCTATCGCCTGCTTGGCAATGCTGCGAGTCTTAAAGAAGCGTGCGGCCCAGAGCCACTTATCGACACGTACTTTTTCCATGGTTTCCTTGTGAAATCAGGCGGACCCGGTGTCCAGTCTGCTGCGGTTAAAAGCCATGATCTCATCAAAATGATGGATCGCCGGGAAGTTGGTGATTTCCCGTTTGGGCCCGCGGCTATCCGGTTGGCGAATACACAATAGGTGGGCGATACCGTAGTCCTGGGCCGCGCTCAGAACAGATTGGTTATCGTCGACAAACAGGGTGTTCTCCGGGTCAAATTCCAGGTTATCTCGCAGAGAGTCCCAGAAATTGGCACTCTCCTTGGCATGTCCATAATCATGGGAGGAGATGATGCCGTCAAACCAGCGGTCGATACCGGTGATCTCCAGCTTGTGATCCAGTCCTTGACGGTGCGCATTGGTCACGAGGTAGGTGGGCTTTTGCAGTTGTTGCAGGCCGCTCAGAAACGCCTCAGTGTGAGGGCGCAGGGCGATGCGGGTCTCGATCTCGCGCAATATGCTGAGGATATCCAGCTCCAGTTTTTCCGCCCAGAAGTCCAGGCAGTACCACTCCAGCGTACCGCGGCGGGCATTGATCTCAGCCTCGAGCTTCTGCTGGGCTTCCTGTGGGTCAAAGCCGTGGACTTCAGCGTAGCGCTGGGGCAGGTGCGTGAGCCAAAAGTGGTTGTCGTAATGCAAATCCAGCAGGGTGCCGTCCATGTCCAGCAATACGGTATCGATACTTCGCCAGTCGAGCATGGGAGCTGTCTACCTCTTTGATATGGGGCGGGAAGACAAGTTTAGTTGGCTTGCCACTGCCTTCCCGGATCGTTTGCATTATGCCTGGGCGCGGCGGATTCCGTACAGGATACATAGTTGCGCACTGTAGTAGGTGAGCATAATGGCGGCATCGGCTAGCGGTAGAGGGGTGATGAACTTGTTAATAGCAATCAATGTATCTGAAGCCATAAAGATGACCGCCCCGGCAAATAGCAGGGTGGCGTCACCCTTGTGCATTGCGGCGGCGACTGCCATGGCGAGGATAGCCAGCAGATACGCTAATACTGCTGGGGCTAAATCCCCAGCAGCAGGGAGGATAATTTGAGCCAAAAGCAGTGCGGCAATCACTATAGGCAGTGTCCGAATAAGGTTGCGCCGATTGGGGGGCTCCGCAAAACGCAGGAAGCCCAGCGCGTAGATTAGCTGGGCAATAAGAAAAGCACCCAGTCCAAACACAAAGTGTTGGGGGAATTGCATTTCGAGGAGTACATCCCCGATGGCGGAGGAACTGAGGGCTAGAAAAGTGAAAAGCAGGGTTTTGCCCCGCAGCTCCAGTCTGGCAATCATCATTAGGCACAGTATCGGCAGCGCTTTTAGCGCGGGCATCCACAAGTTATCCAGCTTCCAGGTATCCAGAAAGATGAATAAAGTGGCACTGGCCAGGAACATCGGTACCAGGTAATTGCGAAAGTTGTGCTGGGGTGCGGAATTTTCTACGGACATAGGTACTTACCTTATTTTTATTTTGTATACCTCCCCATCAATTTAACGGTTTTCCTCCGCATCATCGATAGCTTGTACTCTCTAATTCCAATTGAGTTTTCTCCAGTGCCGGCCGCGGGACATTTCTGGGGTAATATGGAGCATCGAAAATACATGCCCGGCAGTTGTTTGCCTTGAGCACTAGTCATGGAGAGCCTCACCGATGAAAGCGGCCAATATTCTGGAAACAATCGGCAATACCCCTCACGTAAGAATCAATCACCTCTTTCGCCCCGATATAGAAGTTTGGATGAAGGTAGAGCGCTTTAATCCGGGCAGCAGTATTAAGGACCGAATTGCCTTGGCGATGATTGAGGATGCGGAGCGTCGTGGAGCCCTGCAGCCCGGTGGAGTAATAATCGAACCGACCTCTGGTAATACGGGAATTGGACTGGCAATGGTTGCTGCCGTGAAGGGTTATCGCCTGATCCTGACCATGCCGGAGTCTATGTCGGTAGAGCGTCGCCAGGTCATGAAAGCAATGGGCGCAGAATTGGTCCTTACACCTAAAGAGCGCGGTATGGGCGGCGCTATTGCTAAGGCGGAGGAGTTATTGGCCTCACATGCGAATAGCTGGATGCCCCAACAATTTAATAACCGCGCCAATGCCCAGGTGCACCGGGATGTTACCTCCAAGGAAATCTTGGCAGACTTTCCTGAGGGGCTGGATTATATGATTACCGGTGTGGGTACTGGCGGGCATATCACAGGCTGTGGTGAAGTATTAAAAGAGCACTTTCCAAAATTACAGGTCTATGCGGTAGAGCCGGAGAAATCACCGGTGATTAGCGGTGGAGAAAAAGGCCTGCATCGATTGCAGGGTATTGGCGCTGGCTTCGTGCCCCAGGTGCTCAATACGGAAGTCCTCGATGGCACTGTTTTGGTCAGTGAGGAAGATAGTTTCGAGATGGCGCGTCGCTGCGCCTTGAAAGAGGGTATTTTTGTGGGTATTTCTTCCGGCGCCAGCCTTGCGGCACTGAAGAAGCGTGAGGGAGAAATGGATGCGGGCAGCCGGGTACTGGTGTTCAGCTATGACACTGGTGAGCGCTATCTGTCCGTTCAGGACCTTTTCTCCGCCTAAGATTTTATAATGGTGAATTCAAAGAGTATGGAGTTGTAATGGATAAAGCACTTTTGGAGCAGGTGATAGAGATCTGCAAACGCGCGGGAGAGGCGATTCTCGAGGTTTATCACAGCAGCGCTGAGTTGGAAGTCGAGACAAAGAAAGATGATTCCCCAGTTACTGCCGCAGATCTGGCCGCTCACAAAGTACTGGAACCGGCGTTGGCACAGCTTATCGAGGGAGTACCGGTTTTATCAGAAGAGCAGGAAATGCCCTCGTTCGAAGAGCGCAGTCAGTGGCAGCGTTACTGGATTGTCGATCCGCTCGATGGCACCAAAGAATTTATCCGACGCAACGGTGAATTTACCGTAAATGTCGCGTTAATCGAAAATGGCGAGCCCGTTTTGGGGGTGGTTTACGTACCGGTACTGAATATCACTTATGCCGGCTGCAAGGGCGAAGGAGCCTTTAAGCGCGATACCAATGGCGAAACTGAAATTCGGGTGCGTCCACTGAGGCCGCGCCTGGATAATAGTGAAGTTGTTGAGCTTGTGGCCAGCCGCAGCCATGGAACCGGCACTGTCGACCAGTTGGTACAACGTATCGAGTCTGAGCTAGGAGCTGTCGAGTGCAAAAATATGGGCTCCTCGCTGAAATTATGCCTGGTTGCTGAGGGGGCAGCAGATTTGTATCCGCGTCTGGCTCCTACTTGCGAGTGGGATACTGCGGCAGCTCAGGCTGTAGTTGAGGCAGCAGGTGGTATTGTTGTGGACGAAGAGTTTAATTTGTTGCGCTACAACACCAAAGACTCTCTGCTAAATCCTTTTTTCTATGTAATTGGTGATTCTTCTTTTGATTGGCAATCCCTACTGCTGGATAAGTCCGCTGCTTAGGGTGTGACGCCAGTAAACATATAGAGAGTATATTTGTGCCTCCACCACCACTGGTGGAGGCTTTAAAGGGGATTTGGATATTTCCAAATTCAGGAGGCTCACTGATGTCTGGACCCGATCTGCGCTTTAACCAGGATAAAGGTGAAATTCGCTGTTTGCGTCGGGAGCTGGAGGAGGAAATAAACTGGTTGCAGCGGCATTTTGAAGCCCTCTCCAATGCAGTCGATGCAAATGATATTGCGTTGCGGCGCACCTATAACAACATGCTATTTTCCCGTCGGGCCCTATTAGGTAGAATGCCCCGTTAACTAAATTCCAAATATTTTCTTGTGTGAAAACTGTAGTGCTGCAGGTTTTAATTTGAATACGGCAGTTCTTCCTACTCAGTGCTGTCACTTATAGTGTTGAATCTGTGCCCGCGCGAAATATTATTTCCCGGCTAATTAGCTAATTTCCTTGCCAAATTCCCCCGTAAAATGTAAAGCAGTCTACGCTTTGGAAAGCTAATACATAAGAGTATTTTTCAATGCGCTACCCGGTTGTGGTGCACAATATTGAATATGCCGGATTTGGTGCCATTGCACCGGATCTGCCGCATTGCCACTGCTATGCCGATACCCTTGAGGGGACCCTGCAAAAAATGGCTGAAACGATTTTTCAGCGGTTGGAAGAGCTCCGCCAGGCTGGACAGCCAATGCCGCAAGCAGGTGATGTAGACAACCTGAAGAAAAACCCGGCTTTTGTAGGAGGCGTCTGGGCCATTATTGATGTAGAAACAACTTGAAATAATTCACTGAGCTTGAACTTGATGACTGGCTTTTTGATGTGAGTGGCGATGATAAAGCTATCCGTCTACCTGCTTTCCTTTTTTATAGCTGCGACCAGTTATGGATTCGAGGCGAATAATCCTTTTGATGGTGTCGCCACGGGAGAGTACCGGATTATCGGTACCGTTGGTTTTGGGAGTGGCGAGCAGCAGTTAAATAAGCAGCGGGATTCTTTTGGCTATGTCAGCCTTGGAATTACGCCGGCGGTAGGAGTCTGGCAAGTTGAGCTGCGGGCGTCACATTTTGATGATAATCATGTCACAGTAGATCAGGTAGGTTTAAATTTTAAAATTGATTTTACCCTGAATTGTCACGTTCAATGTCTCTATTGGATGGTGGGATATAATTATGCCGATGTGGATTTGAACAATGTTATAAGAAGAGGCTATTGGTATCGAGAATACCCACCATTTTATCCGGATGATCGATATATCTATATTATTGATGCCAGTGGCAGTGATACTTTTTGGAATGCCGGAGTGGGTTACCGAATTATGTGGACTCAGGATTTCGATACTTCATTAGAGTATAACTACAATAATATTGGCAAAATAGAACGTGTTAACCTCGGGCATCTGCGTACCCTGAGTTTGAATTTTTCCTACCGCTTTTAGTATGCCCTCCGCCTTTTAACCTATTTTTCTCAATAATTTATTCGTAGAAATTTCTTAATTAAATACTGATTTTTTTATAGAATGGAAAAGGGGCCCTGGGGCCCCAATAGCTTTTAAATTCGATAAATGGCTTTCAGCCAGAAGGTGCGTCCCGGTTCGTTAACCCGGGTCAACTGATCGAAACCAATAATATTGGCTCCAGAGCGACTGATATGTTCAGCGTAAGTCTCATCGAATAGGTTATCGATACCGGTAGTTACCAGTACACTTTTACTGGGTTTCCAGCCGGCATTGATGGAAACGACGTTGGCAGAGTCGGTTGCACCAATATCCTGACCAACAATATTGCCTTTGCCGATATCCACCCGGTCCTGGCTTGCGATAGCGCGCCATAAAACACCTGCTGACCACTGGGCCTGTTCATAGTAGAGTCCCAGGCGGCCCTCCAGAGGCGGCAGTTGTGCCAAGGTAGTGCCATCGGTTTCGTTGGCACCGCGAACAGATGTTACGGTGAATTCAGTGCGCCACTGCTCGTTGAGCTGATATGAGGAGTCAAACTCCAAACCCCAGGAGCGCGCCTGGATGTTTCTGACAATGGAGGTAGTGCGAATATCGGAGGAGTCCATACCATCCATATTCATACTACCCATAGAATCCATGCTACTCATTACTGCCGCTTTTTCGTAATCCGTCTCAATCATCAGGTAGTCATCAATCTGATTGACGAATCCGGAGACACTGGCGGAGAGTTTTTCACCGCGATAGATATAGCCGATATCCAGCTGGGTGGTCTTTTCTGATTCGATATCCAGTGCGCTGTAGGAGTCTGCTGTCTCGTAGGAGAAAATTTCCCAATAATCGGGGAAGCGCTCGGTGTAGCCGAGCCCGGCAAAGAGTGTGGCAGAACTATTGGGGCCGCTCTCGAGACCATATTCATAGCGCAGGAAGCCGCTGTTCAATAGCTCTGAGCGAGTTTCTCCCGCAGTGGGGTTATCCACTGAGGACATCATGGATAGAGCAACTTCATCGCGAAGGTCTTTTACTTCCCAATCATCGACTCGTGCACCGGCGATCCAGCGTTGATTGGCTGCGACTTGCCAGCTGACCTCAGAAAATAACCCCAGCTGGCTAAATTCGGCATCGGCCTCTCGCTTCATATCCCGGTAGTCCATGGTGGACTGGTTCATGGTCGAACGCCCGGTGTGGCGATTTTCCCGGACATCAATTCCACTGGTCAATTCCACATCGTCCATAGGCGTAAACACCAGAGCCACCTTGAAACCTGTGGTCTCACTATCGAGATTCATGACCATGGGGGTAGCGGTGCTGGATAGCTCGCGCAGGCTGTAGTTATCCATGATGTGGTCGATATAGTTGTAGTAGGCCTGGAGCTCAATTGAGTCGAGCCAGCTACTGATATTGCTGCGGACATATTTCGCTTTGTGGCTCTCACGGGCAAACTTGGAACCGTCGACTCCCCGATCTGCATAGGCAGCTTCACCATCGCTAAATGCAGTATCAAACTCGACCCGTGTATCGTCGCTGGGTGTCCAGGCCAAATTGACCTGGCTGCTCCAGCGCTCATAACTGGAATTTACCTCATTGCCATCCCCGTCTTCGTAGTCGTCCGCAGATGCCGAGGTCGAGGAGCTGCGGATAGAAAACTGCGGCGAACTATAGGAGATATCGAATAGACCATCGCGACGCTCGGCACTGGCGCCGAGCAGGCTCGCATGCATATTCCAGTCGCTTTCAGTGGGGCGCTCCTGCTGCTGATTAAATACAACTACGCCGGCGGAATTTCCCGGGCCATAGAGGACGCTCTGTGGCCCTTTAATAACTTCAATTTCGTCCATTGCCTCGGGAAAAATATAGGCTGTAGGTGGGTCCATTCGGCTGGGACAACCACCCGTCATTGTTTCTCCATCCACTACCATTCCCAGGCGCGAGCCCCCCATTCCGCGAAGCATCGGATCGCCACTGGTACCGCCTTTACGCACTACGGAAAATCCCGGAATTGTTTTCAGGTAGTCGGCGCCGTCATTGGCAGGTAATGGCTGACGGGGTTTTTTCGGGTCGGTTACCAGGTTGAGGGGGAGTTCAGTCTTTACCCCAGTAACCACCATTTGTTCCATTTCACTATCTTTTAATGGTTCTGACTCTTCGGATTCTTCCGCTGCGAGATGTGCTGAAAAGGTACAGCAGGCAGCAAGTGCCAGGCTGAGAGGTTTTTTCAGAAAAATTTTTGCGTTGATGCTCTGATGCATGGTTTTCAATCCTTTTCGCTGGCGTTTCGAACACGCAGCAGTGAGCGCGCAGGCCTGAGTAATATTTGGCGCACGCGACATATCCCCACCTGAAAAAGTGGTCGTATTTTGGCAAGACCCAAAGCGCTGAAAATGTTAAGACAGCAATGAGACTTGCGGTCCACAGCGAACTGCGGAGTGATGATGTTGGAATAAAAAAGGAATTAAACCGGGGGGGCGCGAATTAGTGGGCGGCTGTAAGCGTTAGAGATAACGCGGAAAAAAGCCGGATAAGAGGGCGGTTGAGTAAAACCGGGTAGGACTATTTCCAGTTCTGTAGTTGGTGCGCTGGCAATACTGGCAGCGGCGGAAAAATTACAATGGTTATCGGCAAATGAGTGAGCGGTAAGCGTATCGTGGTTGTGGCTTGAAGAGTGGTCGCCGTGATGATCGCTGTGAGAGTTCGTTTTGAGGGTATTGAGCAATAAAGCGCTGCGGCTATCGCCATGGCAGAGCCCATAGGGCGTTCCCGCTGCAAAATCTGCCGGCATAAAACCGGCAGGAACCAGGCCTCGCGCGCTGAGAAATACCAGCAATAGCAATAGCGCCTGCCACTGGGACAGACGGGAACAGTATTGGATGGTGCGCTTACCGCTCATAAATAAGAAGGTCTGTACTTTGCCCGGGCCCATTTTAAATACCCGGAGATGAGTAACAAGAGGTTAACGGGTGATACAGCAAAGTGCCACTGGCCCAAGTTAACTTTTGCGAACTAATACGAGGTAAATTGAGCTTTATCAGGTTTTGTTGGAATTTAATTTCTTTTCTTCAGCGCATTCTAAAAATAAATCTAACTTTGCTGGAAGCTAAAGGTTCCAGGAGGTAGCGCGCTCAATAAGAGATTCCCGGGATTGGGGAGAGTTCCCGGACAGCCCTGGATTATTGCGGGTAGTGGGAAGGTTATAGAGAAGGTTTGAATAGTGGGGGCTCGGAGAGTCCCCACTCGGTGAATTTGTCGATTCAGATTCTGCCGCTGCGCTTTAGGCGCCAATAGGACTCTACCAGAGACTGGTGCAAAAGCTCCGGCCTCGAGTCAACCACTATGACATTGTGTGCCTGCAAATGCTGAAGTAATCGCTCCCTGCGGCGCAGGAAGTCCCTCGCTGCTGCGCTGTTTACTGCACTATCAAAGTTCTGAATCGGCTGTTGCAGCAATTTGTCCACAGAAGTCTCCCGCAGACTGGCAATCATCACCAGGTGATTGCGCGACAGCAATTTGACTGCGGCTAGGAGTTCATCACTATCTTCATCGCGCAAGTTGGTAATCAGGATTACCAGGGCACGGCGCTTGTGGTGGGCCATCAGCTGTTGTGCGGCGCTAGTGTAATCTGCGCTACTGGTGCCAGAGTGGAGGTCGTAGACATTATTCAACAGTAGGTTGATTGCACTTTCGCCTTTTACTGGAGGCAGCTGTCCACCACTGCTCTCCTGTGCCGCAGCAAATGCCTGCAAGCCGACCGCATCCCCCTGTTTGATGGCGACATAAGCTGAAAGTAGCAAGCCATTGAGTGCGTGGTCAAAGTGGCTCAGCTCGCCGTCTTTCGCACGCATCCGGCGGCCGCAATCCAGCATATAAATAATTTCCTGGTCGCGTTCGTCTTGGTATTCACGGCTGATCAGTTTGCGCAGCCGTGAGCTCGCGCGCCAGTCCACCTGTCGCTGGCTGTCTCCCTGGCGGTATTCCCGCAGTTGGCGGAAGTCCATGCCCTCACCGCGACGTTGCTGCTGGTGCAACCCCATCAGGCGCAGGCTCTGTTCGGTGGAGAGAGATTGCAGTGAGGAGATACCGAGAAAATTGGGGTAGACCTTGACGGTCTGCTCCTGTCCCAACCATACCCTCGTCTGCCAGAGTCCCCAGGGAGAGTTGGCCAGTACCTCGATTCGTCCGAAAGAGGCGCTGCCGCGGCGACGGGGTACCAGGTCGTACTCGATGGTGATTTCCTGGTCCGGGTTAAGTTGTGCGGAGCGCGGCAGCCCTGTCGATCCCAGTTGCTGTGGGATTGAGTCGGAAACCTGGAGTAATAGTGGGCGTGGGCCGGTATTGTGAAGTTTTAGCCGCGCAGTATTGCGTACGCCCAGGGCCAGGTTGCCGGGCAATCGCCGCAGCCCCTGCAGACCGGTTACACGGCAACCGGTGAGATAGTCCAGCAGGGTGGCGCTGATTAACAGGGCACTCGCTCCCCACCAAAGGTTGCCGATAAATGAGCTGGCTTGCGGAAACCAAATTCGCGCTGCTGTAATTGCCAGAGCCGCCAGGCACCAGTAGCCGAGCAGTTTGACCAGGCGCGGACTCGGGCCGGTGCGACCGCTTTGCGCTGGTGCTGCCTGTTGCTCTGTTGCAGCTACAGTCTGTGTCACAGTCGCGGCGCCTCAACACTGTCGATAATCATTGCCAGCGCCGTGTCAGCAGTTTCACCGTCAATTTCCATATCTGGAGATAGGCCGATACGGTGGCGCATTACCGGGATGGCCATGGCCTTGATATCATCCGGCAGTACAAATTCCCGTCCCTGTAACAGCGCATTGGCGCGGGCTGCCTGCAGCAGGCCGATACTGGCGCGCGGGCCGGCGGGGCTGCGCAGCTGCGGTGATTGGCGGGTGGCGCGCACCAGCCGCACGGCGTAATTCAATACCTGTTCGTCCAACCCCACCTGGGGCACCAGGGCCTGAAGTTGCTGCAATCCCTCGACAGTAATTTCCCCGGCCAGCTTTTCCTGCAGGCTGCGCTCAATTCGGCCACTGCTGGCGGCGGCGGCCAATTTCAGTTCCGCTTCGAGGCTGGGGTAATCGATGAGGACTTTCAGCAGGAATCGGTCCAGTTCCGCCTCTGGCAGCGGGTAGGTACCTTCCTGCTCGATGGGGTTTTGAGTGGCGAGTACCATAAATGGACTGGGTACTTTCAGTGCCTGGCCGTCGATAGTGACCTGCTTCTCCTGCATCACCTCCAGTAGGGCGGCCTGGGTTTTGGCGGGGGCACGGTTGATTTCATCCGCCAGCAGCAGGTTGGTAAATACCGGCCCGCGACGCACCTCAAAGCGGCTCTCTCCCATGTTGTACATGGCGTGGCCGGTAACGTCGGCGGGCATCAAATCCGGGGTAAACTGGATGCGGCGGAAATTGCCGCCAAAGCAGTTGGCCAGGGTGCGCACCAGAAGGGTTTTGCCGAGTCCAGGTACACCTTCGAGCAGTACGTGGCCAGAAGCCAATAGAGCTACGAGTACCTGGTCAACCACCTGCTCCTGGCCAATCAGCAACCGGTTGATATTGTTGCGTAGTATCTGAAGTTTGGCGGATGCAGCCTGCCAGTCAGGTGACGGGCCCGTGGTTTGTTGTTCTGGTTGAAGGGTGGTCTCGTTCATAGGACTGCCTCAATTCGCTGCAGATTACGCATGTGTTCAGTAAATGTTTCTTCGGTTGTAGGGGGCTTGCCCCACAGGGTTTCAACTATTAGCCGTTCATCCATACCGGTGGAGGCACAGAGCTTGTCGCACAGTTTGCGTTTTTTAGTGGCGTTGATATGGGTGGCGCCAAGGCGACGTAGAAGCTCTTCCCGATGGCCGCGCAGCAGGGTTTCCCCCTGGTCGTCCTGCCAGTAGTAATGGCCGCAGGCGGATATATGTTCTAGCAGAGAACGGCGGGACACTTCTGGCTCCGGCTGCAAGGGGCCGAAGCGGCGCCCGTGTAGTAATAGCCAAGCGAGTAAGGCCAGTGCGCCGGCGAGAAAAAACTCTGCAGCGTATTGACGAGCAACCTTAGAAAGGGTTTCAAAGCGGGGGCGGGTGAGAAAGACAAACTCTCCTTCGCCGGCCAGCAATTGTAAGAAATAGGCGTGATCGAAGTGGCCAATACGCTGGGACTGCCACAGGGTACTGTCAGTCATCAAGGTAATCACACCATTGCCGCGCTCGAACTGCATAAACGGTACGTCGACATCGCCGCGTCGTACCTTAGCCCAGAAAACAGGCCCACTGTCGATAGTCTCGTCATTAAATGAAGGATGGTAGAGCAGGTGGCTGGCATCGAGGTATAGCTGTATATCGCTGCCGCCCTCAACAGGCAGGGTTACCAGATCCTCCTCTGACACATCGGGGTTGCGAGGCTCCTCTTGTTCCTCCGGCTCATCTTCCGTTTCGCCTTCGTCCAGTTTGCGATTGTGCTCCCGCATGGCATCAGCGGGGCTCTGCTCAGGCTCGAGTACGGCATCCTCCCCGAGCAGTTGCTCCAAGGATTCTTGCAGCTCGAATTTACTGTGCCCCTCTTCGATAGAGACGTCCATGGACTCAAGCAGCCAGTCGCGGTTTTCACTGCGCCCGGAGTCGCTGTCGAAGTTGCCGGTATAGGCTACAACGATGGCGTGGCCGCCGCGCTCGACCCACTCGATAAGCTCTTGGGCCTTGGTGGGGTTATAGACCTGGCTGGAGCTGCTGATAAACAGGGTGGCATCGGAGGAGAGGCCCTGGAGTACAGATATATTATCTGCCTGGCGCGGCGCCAGTTGGATATCGGTGAGGTATCTTTCTGCTGCCAGGTAGGGATTTCGTCTGGCTTCCATGCTCCAGCCGCTGTCGATCTCCTTGGAGTAGCGCTCGTAGAAAGTGAGGAATAGCCATACAAGTGCAACGCCACTTATGACCAAAGCTGCCAACAGAATTCTCTTAGCGGTCATTGCCAAATTCCTCCTGCCATTGGCTACAAAGTGAGCTTACCTGAGCCTCTTTTGGCGGCCGGTGGGCATAGGCAAGCTGCTGCCAGTTTGCAGTAAGCTCTTGTACAAATTGACTCAGGGCGGGACTTACTGGGCGCTGTACTTCATTCGGCTCCTGTTGCCTTACTTGTACCAGCTGTGCGCATTCACTTTCGGTAAGGTGATCGCCAAAATAAAACTCGAAGTCTTCAATCAGGTGAGAGAGGGTGGCGCGGTACAATAGTCCCAAACTGGCTCGCTTGTCTCCCTCTGTCCACAGGCGCATGACCTCAGCGCAAACGTCATCGGGCAGACTCGATTGGCGTACATCCAGGCCGAATAGGGTTTCGGGGACGGGCTGCTTTTTCTTTGGCTTAGGCTGCCATTTCAAGCTCTGAAGAATTTTATCGTGATGTCTCCAAAGCAGATAGCCCAGGCCGAATACCAAGCCAACCCAAAGCAGTAGCTCCAGGATTTTCGCAATTGTTGGGCCCCATTTAACTTCATCGTCAACTTCAGGCGTATCTTTAGAGTTCTCAAAAAGCCATTCGATAAAGTTAATTAACCAATCGGGGAACTTCTCTTTGACGGCTTCTGTTTCAGATTTGTCTTTTTTGCGCCAACCACTGATCTCTTTCATTTGATGAAAGTTATCGCCGGCGAGAATTTCGTCAATATGCTCTTGGGCCTGCTGCGGGGTTTCCAAAGATGCGGCACTGGCGGGGGGCGCTGGAATTAATGAGCCAAAGGTGAGCCCGCAGATCAGGATTAGGGCAGCAGTGCTTGGTTTTCTTCTGCGGTGAGACTCCTGTTCACGCTGCTGGCGTTCCAGCAGGTCCCGAAACTGGATTTCTATATCCCAGCCTTCCAATTCAATACGACGGCCAATATAAAGGCAAAATCCGCTAACGATATAGAAGGGGGCTACTGCTGTCATAACAAACAGGTAGAGTCCGTTATATATCCATTCCAGCCATTGAGTATCCCCTTGGAGCAGAGGGATCCAATCGATCCCATCGGAATACTGTTCAGGGATAAACAGAAATGCCATCACACTTAATGCGGCAAGTAGAAATATCTCAATATGGTAAAGCGTTAGTGTTAGCCAGGTGGCGGCCCCAGAGTGTTTGCGGTGCAGTACCCCAAGGCGCGAGGTACGGGCCTTGCCCGTGGATTGCTCCAGCACGGTAACTGGCATATCGAAAGAGCGTGTGGGGCTCAGCCGACGGAGGGTAAGCCACATAAACCAGTCGCGACGATTCTGGCTAAAGAAATGCTTCAATGCCTCACCAATGGATACCGGTGAGCCAAATAATGCGCGGCTGATCATAAACAGGGGCAGCCGATCAAATACGGGTTTCAGCCACCAAATAAATAAGATGGAGAGCGTTGGTGACTCTGGAAACAGCCAATAACACAAAGCAAATAGCGGTGCTGCAGGCAACAGGTAGACTATAAAAAGTTGCCACCAGTATTTTCGTGCCAGGGCGATACCGAGATCGACAGACTCCCAGGGAGAGCGCAAGCGGGCTCGCACAGCCAGATTCTTAATTTGCATGAGTTGCGCCCTCTCTGCGTCCCGCCAGGATAAAGTACGCAAAGACCAGTACCCAAAACAGGGCGCCTACCCCGAGCTTGATCGCAATCGGTGTGCTGGCACTGGAGGACCAGAAGGCTTCAAGGAAAGCGGCAATCACCAGCATCAGGAAAGTGCCGTACATAATCTTCATTGCTTCGACAGCGGCCAAGCGCAGTGCGACCGTGCGCCTGTGCTGGCCCGGATCCACTAGAGAGCGTCCCAATATCAGGCCCGCTGCTCCCGCCAGAACTATGGCGGTCAACTCAAAGGCGCCGTGGCCAATCACAAATGGGTAGAAGGTGGAGACAAAGCCCACCCGGGTGATATGCCCAAACGCTGCGCCAATATAGATGCCGTTAAACACCAGGAAGAAAATTGAGCCAAGGCCAAACAGTACACCGCCGGCAAAGGTGCGAAAGGCGATGCCAATATTGTTTTTGATATAAAAACCGAACATGAACAGGTCGGTATCAGAGCCGCGCTCGCGGCCCAGTACCCGGTTGCCCGGATCATACATGGATTCAAAACCCATAACCTGTTCTGGTGACATTACTGCGTACACCAGGGCATCGTTGTTGTAAGTGCCGACTCCCAGGATCAAGCCAGGTATTAAAAACAAAGCGGATGCCAGCAGTACTGCGCGGCTATTAGCGCGCACGGCTTGGGGAAAACCTGCCAACAAATAGTGCAACCACCCCTTGCGGCGCAAGGTTTCCTGGCGGTAGACACGGTGATGTGCCGCCATAACCAGCTGGTTGAGGTGGTCTATCAGGCGGTTGGTATATTGTCGCTCCTTAGCCATTGCCAGCTGCTGGCAAAGGTTGCGATAGGCGATAGGTAGGTCCAGGGCCGCAACTTCGGACTTGTTCCGATCCGCTTTCAGCCAGGCTTCTAATTGCTCCCAGCTGTCGCGGTAGCGATTCTCAAAGTCTCTCTGCTTCATAGGTACCTCTGCCTATCCCCTGCCACCGAGTAGCCAACTGCCCACAGAGCGCAGGTAGCTCAAGGCATCGCTGTCCCTTTTCCGAGTAATCGGTTCGAGCAGATTGGCAAGCTCTTGCTGACGCGCTTCGCTTAAATCCTGGTGGCGCTCCAAAAGGCTGACCAGTGCCTGTTGGTCCTGCTGGCGAAGGTTTTGCGGTGGTGGGAGCGGGGTGGTATCCGGCAGGGCAACTGGTGCCTTTTCCTCTTCGCGATAGACCACCAGGGTGGCTGCTGCCAGGTCGCCAAGGCGCTGGAAGTGACGCCCCAGTGTCATGCTTATTACGCCAGTGGCGTAGGCAAATGGCATAAAATCCGCGAAGCGTAACAGGTTGCGAACGATGGATGCTCCCCAGGACACCGGCGTAAGGTTGTCGTTGACCACCATTAGGCCAAAGGCTTTTTTGCCCGGTGTTTGCCCACCGCGTAAAACTTCAAAAAGCACCGGGTAAAACCACTCGAGAAAAAAGGCGCAGACGAGCCAGATACCCGCACCGGCAAAGCCGGCAAATAGCAAGGCAAAGCCGATCGCGGCCAATATCAATGATCGATAAAACACATCCACTGCATACGCAAGGATACGCGGCACAGGCCCAGCGGCCCGCGCGCGCAAATCAATCCCCTCGGGTGTTTCGACGTTATAGGTGGTATCCAGCAAGCCACCGCTCCTGTCTGGTAGAGAAATTTAATTGTGATTGGGAACGCCGAAAACTTTTCGGTAGGCAACACCAAAAGCGATACTACAGAGGGGGATTGCCCAAATCAGGCCGATAAGCAGAGGAATGCTGCCAGCTAAAAAGATCAGTATCATAACAATTGCGAAACCAAGGAAGGCAAACCAGTTCTTAGTGATGGCTTTACGGGAGGTTTCCAGAGCCTCCCAGGGGCTCAGATTGCGATCGGCAATTAGGGGCATTGCCAGCATATAAGCAATCATTAGGTAAATACCCGGAATTATCAGCAGTATCAGACCAACCCCAATTAGTAGATACATAACGATGGTCGCAAAGCCGAGAGGCACTATCTTGTCGAAATGAGCAAACACCTCGGTACCAGAAGTCTGCTCGTCGCGGGCGATCTTGATACCAATCATTGTCATACCCACCGCCAAGGGTGCGCCGGCAAAGGTCACGATCAGCTGAGAGAGAGCCTCGGCAAATGGCCCTGGGTTGCTGTCGGGGCTGAAAGCCGCAGTGCCGCCAGTAATTAAGGTGGCGACGATAGTAATTGCAATAATGGCAACGAAATAGAGCAATGCTCCCACCCAAACGGTGCCTTTATTACCACTCGTGCGTTGCCAAGCTTCGCTAAGAGTCTCCCCAATAGAAAACGAATAATCCCCGGCAATGCCCTTTTCAATAGAGCCTGAGTCGTCACTCACGGGGCTATTGGCCAAATTTGCTTCAGGGGCCTTATAGATGTCACTCATCCTGTTAGCTGTCCTTATTGAGATTTAGATTATTAATGGGGTGCAGAGTCTTGGGAGGGAAATATCTCATAGGCAGGAGTGGCGAACAATGCCACGCCAATACATTGGCAAATTAGGTGATACATCTTTCTCAGCATAAAATCCCCAGGGAGTGACTAAGGAATAGAATTGATGAAAAAAATACTGTGGATGAGCGGCCTGGTTTTGGTGTTGATTACCGCTGGGTATGTCGCCTTGCCGTTTTATTCCATCGAGCAATTGCAGCGTGCGGCGATAATGGCTAAATCCGATCAACCGCAGGTTAGAGCTGAGAGTATCGACATGTTAGAGCGCTATGTCGATTTTCCTGTTTTACGTGACAATTTAAAGATCCGCTTACAGCAGCAACTTAGGAATTCCCTAAGTAATTCTATTCCTCAGGAATTTGATGAATTACTGAGTGCTGGTGCAAATTTCTTTATGGATCCACTTTTACAACAGTTTATTACTCCTGAGGGCATTGCCGACCTTCTTCGTGGGGGAGAGGATCTGGAGGCATTTCAACGGGAAATTTATCGACAGGGTGGTGAAACACCGGACATTTCCGGAAATGAGACTTCTGCAGCGGAAGAGAATGAAGATTCCTGGCAGCGCATGGGGTGGCATTTTACCGACCTCAATCACCTGAGTGTTGAATATGGTGAGCATGGCCGGCCTGAATTACGCATGTTGATGCAGCGCAATGGTCTGCGCTGGCAGCTGGTGGACATTCAGCTAATTGGTGATAAAAGTGGAGAGAGCCAGGAATGGAGATAGAAAATTCAGTTAACGTATTTGGCGATCCACTGGTGCCTTGTAGCCTGGACCCGAAGACAGGCTTCTTTCGCGATGGCTGCTGTAACACCTGTAAAGAGGATCTCGGTTCTCACACCGTCTGCGTTGCCGTGACTGATAAGTTCCTGGAATTTTCCCGCAGTCGCGGCAATGATTTGAGCACACCGGTAGAGGAGTTTAATTTTCCCGGTTTAAAGGAAGGGGATCGTTGGTGTCTCTGTGCTGCGCGCTGGCTCGAAGCGGAGAAATTGGATATGGCTCCCCGGGTATTTTTACAGAGTACACATGTGAAGGCGCTGGAAATTATTCCTATGCAAACATTGCGTCGCTATGCGCTGGATTTGCTTTAGTTGATTGGGTGGATCAGCTTCTTGTCCACCTATTAACTCCCTTCAAATGGCGGCACGTCCCTGTGTCGCCACGCTACAAACAAGATAGCTATCGGAACTTAAGAGGGCAGGAAGTCGATTGAGTAGTTCTTGGTAGTACTCTCAACGTTGGCAGAACCAAAATTGATCATGCGGATTCTCGCCAGCAACTTGCGTTCAAGTGCCGGGTTATTGAGCTCGCTCTCTACCAGTTTGATCGACGCGATAGCACCATTCGGTGCGATCACCAACTGTACGGTGAGTCTTCCCTGCAGAGTTGGGTCCCTGCGCAGCGCGCGATTATAGATTCCAATAATGGCCTCTTTATTGGCTTCCATAACACTGCGAATGGAATCGTCGGTACGTATGGATTTTTGCCCTCGGGCCTTGGCCACCGCTTCTTTGGCTGAACCCGTTGCCTGGGTACTTTGTACTCGGGTGTTCTCACGTCCGGCCAGTGAGACACCACCGGTATCCCGACTTACTCTACCGGCGGCAACGCCGCCACTGGAGGCTTTTGACTTATCCGCGATCATACTGCGTTCTATTTTAGTGGCAGTAGCATTCCCCGAGCTGAGCTGGCCCCGGCTAATATCCGATGTATTAAAACTCTCGCGCATATCCAGCAGATCATCGGCGAGTGCATTCAGACCGCTATTGGCCGCTTTCTCCCGGGCCTGCTGTACCTTGGCAACCGGGGGATTTTCAACCTTGCGCGGCTTCTCCACAGGCTTGGGCTTGTCGGGTGTTTCCGCTTTCTTTTTGGGTTTCTCTTCGGGCTTTTTCTTTTCCTCGGGTTTCTTTTGCTCTTTGGGTTTCGGCTTTGGCTTAGGTTTTGGCAATTCCTTTTTTTCCAGAATCACTTTGGCCAGCTGTGGCGGCACCCTTTCGGCCTGTTCCCGGGTGAGTTCGGGTACTGGTGCCAGTGCAACGGCAATGCCACTGATGGCCAGGGCTATCAGGCCACCGCGCAGCAATTTGATAAAGCGCTGATCCTCCTCCCTTGAGGCGGACCAAGGTAGCACTGTCTCCTGGAGTTGCCAGGGGGCGTAACTAATGGTTGCTGTACTCATATCAGGATTCCACCCCCGAGGGATCTTCCGGCGCTGTTTGTTCTACGGCGAAAGACATATCGCGGAAGTCTGCGGCTGCGCAGGTGTGCATGATCTGCTTCAGCAACTCATAGGGAACTTGTTCATCACCTAAAATAGTCACTGCTCGGCCCAGAGTTTTCTGGGCTTCGCTCAGCTCTCCCGCTCGTTCAGCACGGTATTTAAGCTCTGCTACCAGGGCCTCAATATTCTCTGCGCTGGGATCGATATCATCGATGTTGGCGATAAATCGGTCCCCGACAAACAACTGTTTATTGTTGACCCGCACTACAGTAGTCACCTCGGGTTTCTGTTGTGAGGTGGACTTGGGCAGTTTTATGGTTTTATCAGTCTGCAGAACCTGAACATCACTGGTTGAGTTCACCAGAAGGAAAAACACCAGGATGGTGAAGATATCCATCAGTGATACCAGGTTCAGTTTTGATTGCTGCTTTTTTTGCCTTTGCCTGCGCTCTTGCAGTTTTGCGGCTGCATTTATCTTCATAGTTTGGCCCCGCTACTTTGTCTGCTCCGGTGCATCGCCGAGAGATATCTGGGGGAACAGTTCTGCATCAACAACAGATGCAGCCACTACAGCCCGGTAGCTGCGCGCAGTATCCATGGCGGCGACCAGAGTTTTGTAAGGCGTTCCCTTTTCTGACAGGATCACCAGATCATCTTTGTCGATAGATTTTTCCCGCAATTGCCGTTTTATCTGCTGTAAAACGACAGATATCGTGGCGAAATCCGGTGAGGTTTCCTCGTGTGGGATGCGTTTAACCCGCTGCCCAGCGGGATAATTGATATCGACATACTGCGTGCGCAAAACGAGTTCGAGCTGGCGATTTTCCTCCACACTACTGGAATTTCCATCACTGATACCCGGCAGGTTCAGCTTGAGCACGGAGATATGGGAAAACACCATATTTAGCAGTAACACTGGAACCAAAATGGTCATCAAACTCATAAACGAGGTGATATCAAGTTCCGCTTCCTCATGTCCACGCCGGCGAATATTTATGTTCAGCATGGCGGTATCCCCTAGCTGTTCGCGGTACGTTGTTCCGCTTTTTGTGGGCGTCCCATGGTCAGCAGATTAAGGAATTTAACCCCGGCCATTTGCAAGCTATCGACAATCTCATTGGTCTTGTTTTGCAGCATTGAGTTAAACAGCAGCAGGGGAATCGCGGAAATCAGACCGAATGCTGTAGTGTTCATCGCTACAGAAATACTGGTGGAGAGCATGGTCGCTTTTTCGGATGGATCGGCGCTGGCAACTGCGGTAAATGCAGCAATCAGACCCATAATAGTGCCGAGCAGACCCAGCAGGGTGGCAATATTTGCCAGAGTGGCCAAGTAACTGGTGCGCTTCTCCAGACGGGGAACCGCTTCGAGAATTCCCTCCTCAATAGCCAGGGCAATGTTTTCCTCACGCTTGGCAAATTGCAAAGTGTTGATACCCGCCGCGGCAATACGCCCCATTGCTGCGTCGTTGTCACGGGCCAGCTGCAAGACACTTTGATAGCTGCGTTTTTGCAGCATAGGCAATACTTGTTGGTAGGCTTTTTTATTGGCATTCCGCGCGCGTGATAAAAATATCCAGCGCTCAACTACCATTGCCAGCCCGATAATCAGGACTACCGCAATTGGGTACATAAAGGGGCCGCCATTTTGGAAAAAACGCAGCATTGCTTGAGTGAATTCCATGATTTAATTCTCCACAGATAAAGTTATAAATTTTTAGTGCAAAGGGAGAGCGATTGAGTCCCCACCCTTGATGTATAAAGATAGCCGCAGGACGCTGAAGTCTGCTGCGGCGGTTCCATGTCTTCGCTGTATAAATTCAGCAGCGCCGCTTCCATGCGCCGCAAAAATTATTTTTAATTTTGGTGGGTTAGCCTAATCGGTTTTTTTCTGTTCAGCCTGTAACAGCTTTATTTCCCGGCGAAATTCTGAATATTCCTGATGTTCAAATACAGAGGAGAAAGTTTGTGGCAGAACGCTGTCGAGTCGTTGCAAACTGTCGGCTTGTTTCCAGGGAATGATATATAAGACTTTGGGTTGTTCCTGGCTGCCAATTACGGTGGACTCCAGCGTTGTTATTTCCTCTGCTATTGCGCCGTGTGCAAATATAGATAGGCTCAGTATTAGGCTAGAAAGTAATTTCATTGTTAAAGTCTCCGCTCCAGCTCGAGTATCCATGCACTGAGCAATTTATCCTGTTCAGTACCGGAATCTTGCGCTGCCATATAATGCTGAAGGGCGCGCTCGGGTTGTTGCAGGTAAAGGTCGTAGAGAATTCCCAGGTTGCGGTGTGCATCGGCATAGTGTGGCCAACGCTCTATGGCCGCGTTGTAGTATTGCTCCGCATCTTCGAACCGCCCCCGGTCACGCATCAGCGCGGCAAGACGATTCCAGGCAAATACATTGTTATCGTTTACCGCAATAGCTTGGCGAAAACTGCGCTCGGATTCCTCGTATTTCTCGACGGACTGCTGCACGATTGCCAGGTTAAGCCAGGCTCCAGACAGTTCCGGCCACTTTTCAGTAATTTGTAGCAGTTGTGATTCAGCCGCAGGTAAATCATTTGCCTGAAAGTCCTGGCGAGCCAGTTCCATTGCTGCACGGGCCTGTTGCGGTACTCTTTTACCATCCCGCAAGTAGGGGTTTTCTGTCAGTGGTTGCGCGGTGTCACTATCTGCGGGCGATATTGTCTTTTGCAGGCCGCTACATGCTGAGAGTAAAAAAACCAATAGCGCAGTAGTGAATAACCGTGCGATTGAAGATATTTTCTGTGCGCTCAATTCAGTGCAGTGCATCACTCCACTCCAGGGTTTTTTCTTCTTTTCTATAACGTGCGGGTAGCAGCTCTCCCAGTGAATGGAAGCTGCGTTTAACCCAGTCGTCGTAAATACCCTCAACCGTGCGCTGGATATTGGCCTCGTGAAGTTCTATGGACTTTTCCTCGAAGGGATAGGCCTGTTCCTCCAGCAGAATTTCGTATTGTTCCAATTCCAGCTCGTTCAGGCTTTTAGGGCGCTGTGAGTCCATCAGGTCACGGCTGAGCTGTCGGTAAACTTCCGCGAGGCGATAGTTTGCTTGAGGGGTGAATTCTGCGATGCCAAACTCCAGGACTTTGCGGTAATCCGCCACGGTGGTTTGCATGGCCCGCTTTTTATTAGCGAGACTGGTCTTTAACGGCAAGCGCAGTGCCAGTTCAGCAAATTTCGCATAACTTTGTTCCGCCAGTTCACTTTGAGAATAAGCGGCCAGGTAACGCCCGCGGGGTGACTGCAGCGAGTTCTGTGCAAGTTGTTGTAGCCAGTAATTCCGCTTAGTGGGCTTTTTGGTCTGAGCGTAGATTTCGACCAGCTGAAATTGCGCTTCCAGACGTTGCTCGGCGGGTTCTGGCCACAATTTGCTGTAGTTGCGATAGCTTTCAATAGCCCTGTTGTATTCACCGGCTTTTTGCAGGTTTTCTGCTGCCATAAACAGGGATTGACGGCGAACTTCCCGATCCGGATCTGTAGCGGCTAATTGCAGTAATTCTGTGGCGGCAGCCGCCGGCATTTCCAGAGCTTCAAAGATAACGATGGCTTTGGCAGCCAGTGTCGGCGTCAAGGTGTGCGCGGGATAAAACTGGCGGAAATCAGCGAGTTCTGTGCTGGCGCGCTGCCACTGCCCTAATTGAATAAGAAAATTAATCGCATCATATTGGGCGGTGGCCGCAACCTCTGTGCGCCCGCTATCGCGGATACGCAGCAGGTGATTGAGGGCTTCCTCACTGGGAGCGGCATCCTCACTCTCGCGCTGGGCCAAAATGATTTCTGCCTGGCGATAGATGGATAACTGCAATTGGCGCAATGCGTCTTTGCGCAGCTTATCGTCTGGCTGGTAGCCGAGCGCGCGGGTATAGGCAGCCTCTGCCTGGGGATATTGCTTCAGGGAAAAATGGCTGTGGGCCAGTATTATTGCAATACTTATTTGCTGTTGCCTATTGGTTGGCGGTTGCCATTGATCGGCGTGCTCGGCAGCGGCGATGGCTTCGGCAAAGCGCGATTGTTGTAACAACTTATCGGCAGCGGCCAGCTGTACTGGCAGAGCTCTCGGGTCTTGGGGCCAGCTCTGTGCAAATTTCAGGCTCGCTTCGATATTGCGATCGAGCCACAGGATTTTCTGTTCCGACTCTTGATCCGGAGTTTGTTCATGCACTCTGGCTGCACTGAGGATGGCTCCGTAGCCGGCTTCGGCAGCATACTTGGGATCTTGGTATTCCCAGGCGACCTGGCTGTAAGCGCGCCAGGCGGCGGGGTGATCTGCAGCCTGCTCAAGACACTCCGCCATCAGGAAAACCATGGATGGCGTGCGTGGATCTTGTGGAAAAGTCTGCGCGTATTCCTGATATAACGCGGCGGCGCTGCGATAGGCACCCAGTGATTGTGCGCTGACAAGGCGGCGCTCTTTCACTTTACTTGCGGGCAGCTTTGCCACCTGCTGAGCCAATTCCTGAGCGCGGGCGTGGTCAAACTGGGCCAATTCATACAGCCATGGTTGCAGGGTTTTGGCCAACTCCTGTTGTTGAGTTTCACCTGCTGCTTGCCAGTAATCACTGTTCACACCATAGCGACGCACAAAGTCCCGCTTCGTGGGTAGAACTTCCTTATGTAGTCTCCCCGCTTGCAAGGTTTCAACGGCGAGAAGATGAAGCTGTGGGGCTTGCTGGGTTTGTGGGTAGTGATTGACGAATTGTAAAAAGGTATCGGCACTATTGCGGAACAACTCTTTTTCCCGATACCAGGTACCGAGTGCACTGTATAGCTGGTGCTGATAGGGACGTGGCTCTCCATTGAGATTAAAAGACTCAATGGCTTCAGCACCTCCCAGGTAGCTGAAGTTTAATGCGAGCCCACGCAGGCTGTCTTCACGCAGGCGCTGCCGCCCAACAGGGAGTTCCTCCCCCTGTTCCTCGCTGTGCAAAATATCCAGCGACTGGAGAAAAATTTCTGTGGATGCGCGGTAATTGCTCGATTTAAATTCTGACCAAGCCAACATATAGCGAGCATTATCTGTAAATGGACTCGGCCCCTGCTTGAGCAATGCACGGAAATCTCGGGCGGCACTTGGGTAGTCTTTGCGATTGAATGCCGCCTCGCCACGGCGGAATAAGACTTCGCCGATAAACGGTGAGTCCGGTGCGCTACCGGCTATCTTTTCCAATGCCTGTAAGGCTGCAGGCATTTCCCCATCCAGTGCCCGGGCGCGGGCTAAGCGATAGAGAATGTAATCATCTTTTGGGCGCTGGGCAGAGAGACTTTGGTAATAATCTACCGCGCTGGAGTAGTCGACAATGGTATCCGGATTGTCGGACTGTTTTTGCTCCAGTCGTTCCATTTCCAAGTCAGCAAGGCGCAGATGGATTTGTTGCCGAACCTTGGGATCGGCGTGGCTGTCCAGTGCTGTGCGGTAACTTTGCACCAGGTTTTCCAACGCGATAGCGGTTTGCACGGGCGGGCTTTGTGGTGCCTCTTCCTGGGAGCTGGGCGGGTTGGCACGGGGCAGGTCAGCCAGGGTTTGTACCGGTTGATTGCCACAAGCTGTCAGGGCACAGCAAATACCAATAGCCAGGGAGCGCAGGGTAAACACAGCTGCCGGATGCGGGGCGTTATTCATTGTCTGAGGCCCCGGTATTATCCGTGTCACTGTCAGCCTGAGAGGTTGCGGGGATCGCCTGCATTTCAGCGTCTTGCAGACGTGCGATAGCCAGGCGTGTGTGGGCCATATAATTGTGAATTTGCTGCTGCTCCCTACCCAGCTGGGCGATAACCTCTCGGCGTAGGTCGGCTTCAATCAATTCGCTGGCTCGACCAATCGCCGCTTGCTGAGCTGGAATTTCGTCATCGGCGGTGACCACCCGATAGGCTAGTTGGCGCAGTTGTGGCCCCCGCTGTGCTTCGGTATCTGTTTTCTTGCGTTGTTCCCGCCCCCTGCGTAACTGCTCTTCGAGCAGCTGTAGGGATTTTCGCTGCTGCCACAACTTCTCGTGATACTGTTCGTTGGCTTGCCAAAGCAAAATCCCCCGGGCTTTCGCCAGGGTTTCCGCTTGTTGTTGGCTGGCTTTGCCGCTGTCCTGGATTTTTTTAAGACGTTCTTGAGCGCCGGTGAGAATTTCCAGTAATTCGAGGGTTTCACTTTGTTCATTTGGAGTGGCGGTGGTCGCCAATAAAGTGAGTGCGTCGCGCTCCTGTTCAATATGCTCGAGAGCTGCCCTCAAATGATCGTATTGCTGGGTTGCCATCTGCAACTGCTGGTCAAACTGGGCGCTATTGTAGTTATCAATAATCGTTGTACGGCGCAGGTGACGCTCTTCGATAAGGTCGGCAAATTGGGGTAGTTTATCTTGCCAGGTCTGTAGTACCTGGGTGAGCTGCTGCAGATCGCGCAGCTCGGTGAGCCGCAATTGGAAGCGGTCACTTTGCAGGATTGGCCGCAGAAAGTGCTGGTTATCGCGCAATAGGGGAGAGGCCTGGGCCAGTTGTAACCAGCCATAGCGCCATGCCTCGCGCTGAACAGGATCATAGGCCAGTGGTTCCGTCGCCAGGTCTTGTTGTAACTGGTGTAACTCAGTAAGTGTTTCCAGGTAATAAGCTTCAGCGCTTTGATATGCTCTGAGGGCTACAGAGCGATTTTCCAGTTTTTCGTAACCATAAGGCAGGGCTACCATCGCTTCCCGTGCGGCGGGACTGTAGCGGTGCTTATCCAGTAAAAACTGCAGTGCGTCTATGCCCGCTTGGTAGTCTTCACCATTGATAGAGGACCAAGCCATCCCTAGGAGTGCGCGAGTTGCCCAGGGCGTGTTGAGGCGAACCCTGGAAAAGGCTTCTTTAGCTGCGCTGTGTTGCTCTGCAAGAGCCAGGGCGTACCCCATACCAATATGGGCTTTATCAATGAGTATGGGAATTTCAGACGAAGGAATATCAATTGTTTCTGCAAAATCAACAGCGACTTGATATTCGTGAATTGCTGCAGGCAATTGGCCGGACCTGGCAAAGGCTGCGCCTAAGTTGATATGTCCCAATAACTTTTCCGCAGGGTATAAATCGCTGGTTTCCAGTAATTTTTGAGCCGTGGTGAGGTCTTTATTGCGCAGCGCTAAGTTGAGAGGTAGAGAGGACTCCTCGGCAACCCCTGACTTTTCCAAGTGTGCTGCAGCGCTGACAAAATCACCGTTCAGGTAATTTAATTCGGCCAGCTTTAACCAGGCAGTGCGGCGATATTTTGGCGCAGCCTCGACATTACTCTGCTGTTCAAATAGTTCAGCTGCTCGTCTATGTAAACCAAACCCTAGGCTGATCCCGCCCTCTATCAATGCGGCGTTATCCCTGTGAATTTGAATTGAATCCCGCTGTTGAGCAACCAGCAGTGTGCTCAGGGCATCAAAGTAATTCCCTTGAAAATACTCGTAAAGCGTAGCGCCATAAGCCAGGTCTTGAGCCCTTTGGTATTTTTGTGGGGCTCGCTGCTCATTGCTGGGACTGTTTGTTTCGGCCACAGTATCAGCTTCCTGAGCGCAAAGGTTACTTGCGGCAAGGGTGAGCGCCAGGGATAGGGTGCGGGTAAAAGATGGGTAGTGCATGGCTAATCAGGGCGTTGGCCACTGCACCAACTCAAACTCCGGCTGTTGTTTTCCGGAGTTGTCTGAGATAACCAGTTCAATAACGGCGGGCTCATCACTTTTATTCAATTCCAACTTGGCTGCCCGCTTGTATTCGCGCCCTTCGGGCCCAAGGCCAGTTATAAAAGCAGAAATAGTGTAATCACCGGATTTTAGGTTGCCTTTGTAAAGCGGTTGAATGCCACCGCGAATCAACGCTTCCCGCTGATGTTCCGTATATAGATGACTTGCACTTAACTTGTTATCGATGTGTAGCTTTACTGCATCCAAAGTGAAATAGTGGCCTACATCCATAGATACATAAAAGGCAATTTGGCTCTGTGCGGGATAGAGCAAATCTTCTTCAAGAATCAATAAATCCCTGTTTAATTTGAGTACATCGCGCTTTAATTCTTCCAATTTCTCCGCAGAGAAATCGCTTTCCTGAGCCTGCACAAGCACAGAGCCTAAAAGGCCGATAAATAAAATAAAGCACTGAAAGGGGCGTCTCATGGCAGACCTTTTGATAGGAATTGGCATTATTCTTTGGTCGGCGCAAATTATGTCAGGGGATCAACGATCTGATGTGATCTTGTTGGCAAATTTTTTATGAAGATAAAACGGATTACTCAAAGATTCTCCAAACCGCGACTGAAAAACAGCTTCCGGTTACTATCGATAACTACTGCTTCAAATTGGGGCAATCGATTAATAAGTGCCAAGCCTTTCTCTTTTCCCAGAACAAACACACTGGTAGAAAGGGGGTCGGTATCAAAGCCGCGGGGGCCAATAATGCTGACACTAATCAACTTATCAGTGTCTTTTGCAGAAGTTTCCGAGGGTTTTCCTGTGGATGGGTTAAAAATATGGTGCACTCTATCCTGCTGCTCATCAATAAAATAACGCTCGTAATCACCTGAGGTAGAGATAGCAATATCACGCAGGGGGATAACCGCAGCATTTTTACTTTTTTCACGGGGGTGGCGAATACCCACTAACCAGGGTTGCCCCTGTTTATCTCCCAGCATGCGTGCATCGCCACCGGCACTGACGCTGGCGCAGCAAATGTCTGCCTGCTTGAGGATCTCAATTGCCCGATCAACCGCATAGCCTTTGGCAATTCCCCCCAAATCTATTTTTGTGTTTTTGTGGCCAAAACGGAGTGTATTGGCCTTTTTATTCAGTTTTAAGTGGCGGTAATTCAACGCTTCTAACAACGAGTCCGTCAGCTGGGCGTCTGCCTGTTTCTGCTGGCGAAAATCATAGTGCTTGCCCAGGGTGGCGTAGCTGATATCGAATGCACCGTCGGTGAGCTGGCTAAACCAAAGGGATTTATCAATCAGGTTGGTGAGCTCTTTGGAAATATTGACGTTTCCCCGGCCAGCTGTGCGGTTAACGAGTGATAGTTCACTGTTTTTCTTATAGGGCGAGAGCTGATCGTCAAGTCGATGAAACTCTGTCATGACCTCTTCAATAAGGTGCTCAGCCTCATTGTCGTCTTCGTGCCATAGTTGCAGGCGAACCTGGGTTCCCATAATTGCACGTTCAGCGTAGTGCCATTCGGCCACAGAAGGAATCGCGCAAAGTGTGGCACCACACAGTAATAGTGATTTAAAAACGCGGAACATCACTTATCCAACTTAAATAATGGGGGCGAAGGCAGTCATACTGTCTTGTAAGTTACTATCGCCGAGACCGTGATTCGGAAATAGGGTTGAGAAATTACCTTGCTCCCCGTGCAGGGCCATATAATTGAGCACTACAGTTTCCACTAATAAATTGACGTTGTTAGCGGCTGGGGTGGATGTTGTTTCTACGTCACCGGAGCTGCGCATATAGCCGAGTTGCTGGTGAATCGCCTGCTCATCCGCTGTGCCACCGAGTAATTGTGGTCGGCCCGCCGGGTTGTATACCAGGAAAAATGAGGCGGCTGTCTGTTGGTCATCGCCAGTCCAGACGCCTTTGCCACGGCCTTCTACCGAGTCGTCCAGCATTCCGTTGGAGAAAACGGAACCATCACTAAAAACGTAAATCATCAGGGGCTGGTTGCGGCGGGCGGCATACTCCAGGCAAGCGCCAATACAGCGCCCAGCGCGCAAATCGCGAATCTCTCCTGTGGCGCGGTCGCCGGTATGGTAGTCATAGCCACCCATGGTAATAGTGCCTGCACCGGCATATCCATTGACGACCAGCTTCATCACTGAGGCGGTCTTTTGGAACTCTCTGTCTCCACTCAATTCTGAACTGGTAAAAACACCGGATGGCCCGACGATATCTGGATCGGATTCGGGATTTAAATCGGCCGGGTTGCCAAAGCGATCAGCCAGGTCAGCACTTTTCATATAGCCGCAACGCACCAGGTCTTTAATGACTGCATCGGTGCTGACTTTAGTATTTACGTTGCTGAGTTTCGCTTCGGAGATGCGGTACATGGACTCCATCACTGCGACAGTGTCCTCCTGACTGAGCAGCCCCACCAGGTCTCCTACATCTACAAGGCCGGTAACGTCGGAAGAGCGATCCACTTTGGTGGGGCGAACTTCGGGGTTGATCATGGCGGAAGGAGCCATGGAGTTGCCACCGGAATCACTGGAGCTGGAGCCGATCAGGGCCAGTAGGGAACCGTTGGCTCCCGCCTGGTTAATACCGTACATGGGATTGTGTGGGTTGTTGCCTGTATCATTTTCCGAGCGAGCGGGAATAACTGCGCCGTTGGTCGCCGATGCTGTGCCAGCAGCGATTTTTTCCAGAATGCCTCGCAACATGCCGCTGTCACTATGGAAGGCGAGACCCAGGTCAGTATTGATAAATTCATCACCGAGGGAGGGAACCATATCTCCGGGGAGGCCTTGCTTGTTGTAGCCGGCTGTGCCGAGAAAATCCATTTGTCCGCCCTCTTTACCTACCAGCACATTGGAGCCTGCGATATTGGCGCCGCCGGCGAGATCGAAACAAATAAAAGGAATTTTACCGGCACCGAATGCACTGACGTCACAGGGGCCGCCATTGGTTTTTCGCAGTGCTTCCAGGTCCGAGGAAAGGGCTGCATGGGCACTACGGGGATTGGCAAACAAGCTGAAGACAGAGCCGCCCAGCACTGTTCCCATACCCGCTCGGAAGCCTTGAGCGAGAAAGTCGCGGCGTGTTACCGGGCGGTGGTGGTCCGGGTGCCGTAGGGGCTGGTCCAGATCAAAGTGTTTTTTCTTGCTCATAATATTCCCGGATAGAGTTTTCGGTGTGCCGGCTCTTTATTGTGGAGGGGCTTTACCGGCGAAAGTTTTGCCGACAAAGCCGCTAGTCTTTTTTATGCGATCAGTGAATCAGGATCATGGCACTGCCCATGGCGGCAGCACATACGGCTTTCACCGTAGTTTCTGTGCGACCTGAATCGCAGCTGCTGCCACAGGCGGTCATGGTGTCGATAAGCGTGTCCAGTTCTGTCTCTACAGAGGCCAGGTCCGGGGCGCTGGCAAGCTGCGAGACGCTGCCGTCGTGCCAGTTCATCTCGTGGCCAAGCAAACCTTCCATGAGCGGATCAATAATCTGCGCGCGTTTGCTGGCGCTGTCGAAGGCGGTGTCTGCGGAAGCGCTGAAGTCAAATCCACTGAAGTAGCTGCTGCGCTCACTGGAGTCCACCAGGGTGCTGCAATACTTCACTGCCAGCTGGGTAATACCCATTTGCTGTGCAGCGAGGAATCCTTCAATGTCACTTTCAACCGGAAGCTGGCGTTTTACAGTTTCCCAGGTTTCATAAATATCGGGGTGGGACATGGAGACTCCGGTCGCCTGGGACAGGCTTGCATGGATTTGTTCAAATCGGCGCAGACCAATGCGTGATTGCGCTTCCAGATCAGCGGCATCCGTAGGTTCAGCTGGAGTAGCCTCAACCCGGTTATAGGTTTCGCTGCCGATTTTTTCGAAGGTCAGGAAAAATTCATCATCGAGGGGGCCCTTATCCAGAGTGATAATGGTCCCGAGCCTGGAAAGCTGCTGGCCTTCACCTGCTACGTAGCTATTGTCGACTGCAGTGGATAACTTGGACCAGGCCTGGCCCACCTCCGCTTCGCGGCCATTAATACCGATACGCATTCCCTCAATGGCGATTCCAGATGGATCGACACTGTCGTCGAGGCTGACAAAGGTGGGTTCACTAAACAGATAGGCATAATTATCAAATTGCTGCACAGTAAACATGACATAGCTTTCGGCAATGCCTGTGTGCTCTTCAACTTTGAATAACAGCAGATATTTTTCACCGACGCCAACTTCGTAGTTGGTAGCAATATCCTCTTCCGATAGGGCGCGGGAGTGAATCGCCAATAGGCGAATGGAGCCTTCCCAACTATTGCCGTTACTGACTTCGCTTCCTACTGCGAGGGCAAAGGTATCGTCCCAGGTAGAGAGCAAACCGGATTCACTTGGGTCCGGCTCCCCGGTATTTGCACCGTTAACGTAAAGCTTGCGTCCGTTAATTGGATCGTAAGTGGCCACCACATGCTGGAGACTGGCTTGTACAACCTGGTCGGCATCATCGGTTGCCAGGGCAGGCATACCGTCCGCATCGGTGTTGTCATTGCGGTTTTGCACGGTGTAACTGTATTGATCCTGGCCAAGAGTGAAGTTGCGAATATCATCGCCACCGGAATAGGTGACGATACGCGCGGGCCCATCCTGTGAGACGTTGGCGGGTGCCGCCCAGATTTCAATTGAGTATTCACCGGTGGCTGTGAGGGTATCGTAAAGTTTGCTGCTGGTTGCAGTAGCTCCCTGTGCTTTACCCCCCTTCAATTGCAGCCCCCAGGAGTCGATCCACTCCACATCGCCAGATAGGGCGAGATCAACTGCAGGGTTAACTCCGGAGGTATCGTAGGCAGTGGTGCCGCTGCCGGTTTTAAATTCATAGAGAGCAATTGCATTGCTCTCTATACGGCCGCCACTACTCGCAACAATACCATCTGTGAGGCGCAGTGCCTTGCTGATAACCCAGTCGGGGTCTACCTCGGTGACACTGATAGTATCGGCGAAGGCTTGGATCGCATCGGTCATTTCCGCTTCGTTATCTGAGCAGTCATCCCAGCAGTTGTGAAATTCACTGCCCAGGCGCACAGAGAAACGGGAGTCGGCCGGAGAATCCAGGTTAATTTTGCTGACCGCAGATGCGTAGGCGAGATCGACATCAGAGCTGGCAAAGTAGGGGGTTTGTGCCGTTGTCGCATCTTCACTGTGACAGTTGGCACAGTAGCTGCGCAACAGAGGGTAAACTGTAGTGCTAAAGCTGCCGCTGGATTCGGGGAAACTTTTACTGGCACCCACCTCACGCTCGACAGGTGCGACAAGGGTGATTGTATTGCTTAGGCCGCCGCTAGCCCGAGCCCATTCCTCGATGTAGTTGGTAATAATTTCCGCACAGGCATCATCGCTGGAAAGCCAACAATTGTGCCCACCACCAACCTTGGTTACCAAACGGGATTCATCGGGAACTGATAGGTTAATTAACTCGCGTCCGGCATCGTAGGCAGCATTAATATCATCGCCGCGGACAAAATGTGGACTCTGGTTATTTTCAATATGACAGCTGCCGCATCGATTTGTCGCTGCCAGGTTATCCCAGATGTACTGTTTATATTGATTGACATCATCGGTTTCAGGATCCGGTCCGGAATAGGCAGCGGTGCCATCGTTGTCGCTGGTATCCGGTTGGCTTTCGGTGCCCTCTCCACTGCCACCACTACAGGCACTGATTGCCAGGGCAGCACAAAATAGTGAAGCGATACGAAGCGTGCGAACTATCAGTGTATTTTCTATCACTGGGAGACTTTTATAGGTTTTCATTTTTTAATCTCCCGCGCAGTAAACCGCAGTGTCTGCGTATACCTGCTTAAGTTTGTAGCCGGTATTGCTGAAATCATCGGTAATAGTTTCGATTCGGTTGCGGTCGGTAGAATCTTCCGGCTCGCGCAGACAAACTTGGCGAAACACCTTAGTTACTTGGCATTTGGCGAAAGCTCGGCTGTTAGACAACTCCTCTCCCAGGGATTTGATGCCGTTGCCGTTGCCGGATAAGGTGTCGCTCCAGCCCAGATGCATATTTATGCCCTCGCGCCAGTAGTTAACCCAGCTGTCGTCGGGAATAATAAAACCGTGGGGAAAATTGCCGCTGTTGATCAGGTTTTTGGCCTTAACACGGCTGCCGGTTTTTGGATCTATATCACCGGCTGCGTTGTAATCCAGGGCTCCCTCTTCTCCATCGGGATCATTGTCTGCATCGTATACATAGTCGTAATAAGCGAATGCCTGTGCCATGGGGTCCATGCCGCTGTGGCAACCGATACAGTTATTTTGGAATACCCGACTGTCGCCCCCAGGGCTGCGGCTTACATCCTGGCGAATACGATCCGGTGAGCGGGAAGTATCCTGCACCTGCTCCATGTCGTTACACAGGTGATTGAGCATGGTAAAGCGAAACATGGCGCGATTGGTTCCCGCACTAAAAAAAGCCTTGGCGGCGGCGCGGCTGGTAAGAACGCCGGCGGTGGCATCTGCGGGGAGACCATTGAGAGAGGATTGAGCTTCCTGCACTAGGTTGTCCTGCAGGGAATAACCCCCGGCTTCCAGTGTCTCGTAGTGGTCGTTATTTCCCGTGTTGTAGGAGGGCAGGCCAGAAATATCACCGGTGTAGAGAATATTTGCCGAGAGCAGTTGGCGGAAGTCCATATCGTCCCGAACCATGCCGATTACCGTCGCAGTGTAATCATTTAATGGTTCAAATACGTCCTGCTCCTCATTAGTCCAGGGAGTGGCCAGATTTTTTAGAGTGACATTATAGAAGGCGTCATTCTCCATTGCCGTATACGCCGCAGCGGTGGGATCACCGTTTTCTATATCCTCTGCCATATCCAGCAATACACTCTCGCTGGGAATGGTTCCGGTGATGCGGCTGTGAATTTGGAGAGCCTGGTCCTGCGATGCTGATAGGGCAGAATTACTCCACAAACCTACTCCGAGCAGTGCGGTTACCGTGGTGAGCCGGAGTACACGCGCTCGAGACGAATTATTTTTCATTGGACTATTTTTGTCGGTGAGATCACTGGGATGTGGCAAAGCAGTCTAAAAGCAGATTTCAACAATGTCAGAATGACTTTCAATATTTGCGTCCCAGTTGGCAAACTTTTTGTGCGCAACTTGCGAGAATTAGCCTCAGCGGTCAAAGCCGTATAAAAAAGTTCTTAGGCTAAGAGCACAAAAAAGGCGTGTGCTGCTCGTGCCAAACCCGGGTGGATAACAAAAATGAAATGTTTGCGTGCGCTACCGCTTTTGCTATTGGTGACGGCCTGTAGTGGCGGTGGCAGTTCCAGTGGTGGTGAAGACCAAGCCGAAGATCCCGTGGTGGAGGACTATCCTGTTGCTTTTGTACTTCGTCAATTAAGTAGTGACGATGATGGCAGCCTCCTTCAGGATAATATTTATGAGCCCGCGGAATTTTTTGCCGGAGCTCAACTGATTTTAAAAGACCGTGCAACCGCCAGTGCTGCAGAAACTGTCATTACTGCAAATATATTTGACGGTGATTACGATGTAAAAGATCTGAATACTTCAGCAGATGGCAGCCAGCTTATATTTGCTATGCGGGCACCGGAAATAGAAGACGCTGATGACGATGAGCAGCCTACCTGGAATATTTGGGTATACAACACCGAAACAGAAGAACTCAATCGGGTAATTGAGTCAGATTTAACTGCTGAAGAAGGCCAGGATATCGCTCCCGCTTTTTTACCCGATGGACGCATAATTTTTTCTTCTACCCGCCAGCGGCGCTCCAGAGCTCTTTTACTGGATGACGGTAAACCGCAATTCTCGGCCCTGACTGAAAATCGAGAGGAGCCGGCATTTGTACTCCATGTAATGGAGGCGGACGGAACCGATATCACTCAAATATCGTTTAATCAGAGCCATGATTTAAATCCAGTTGTACTGAGCGATGGACGGGTCCTGTTTAACCGCTGGGACAATGCGGCAGGTATCGATAAATTAAGCTTATATACAGTAAATCCAGATGGTTCTGACCTGGCGGTTTATTACGGTTATCACAGTCAAAATACGGGTACAGAAGAGACCGAGGCCGCCTTCAATCGACCGCACGAAATGCCGGATGGCCGCCTTTTGGTAACGTTGCGCGCTCCCTCTGGGCTCACTTATGGTGGCGATCTCGTGACTATCGACGGCATTGTTTATAGCGAAGCCTACAGTGAGCCGGAGCAAAGTGGTGAAATGGTCGGGCAGGCTTCTATCACTGTCGGAGAAGTCACTACCGACGATACTATTTCTCCCCACGGTACTTTTGCTTCCGCATGGCCATTCTACGATGGGACAAGTCGTTTGCTGGTAACCTGGAGTGAATGCCGGGTTATCAATGAAGAAACCGAGCTGCTGGAGACCTGCCCGGATACTCTTGCCGAAGATGAAGAAGTTCAATTGGCGGACCCACTCTACGGCCTGTGGATTTACGATTATATCGCCGGCACCCAGCTTCCTATTGTGGTTGTGGAAGAGGGAGAAATGATATCCGAAGGGGTTACTCTGGAGCCTCGCACTGAGCCCACCTATATTCCAGACCCCGTCCCGGGAGTCGATGTCGATGCGGATCTGGTGGAGGAATCTGTCGGAATCCTGGATATTCGCAGTGTTTATGATTTTGATGGTGAAGATATTGCCGGAATCGAAACCTTGGCGGATCCCGCCCAAACCACAGCAGATTTTCGGCCTGCACGATTCTTGAAAATCTCCAAGGCCGTGGGCATTCCCGATGATGATGTTCTGGACTTTGATGGGGCAGCATTTGGCCGCAATGGTAATCAGGGCATGCGTGAAATATTGGGTTATACCCCAATTCAGCCCGACGGCTCCGTAAGGGTAAAAGTTCCCGCAGATATGCCCCTGGCAATTTCCGTTGTCGATGCAGATGGAAAACGCATTTTCGATAGTCATAACAACTGGTTACAGCTACAAGCGGGTGAAGTGCGCGGTTGTAACGGTTGTCATACTAGCGATAGCGAAGCTCCTCATGGCCGCACGGATATGCAGTTGGAATCAGCTTGGGTTGGAGCGCCGACCTCGGCAGCACCATTTGCCAATACTGAGCCCGCGCTACTGGCGGAAATGGGCGAGACTATGGCTCAATTATTGGCCCGTTATATTGGTGAGGCTGAACTTGAAGGAGATCTGCACTTTACCGATTTATGGACTGATCCTGCGGTACGGACTAAGGATGATGAGTTATTGCTTTCATACGGTGATTTGAGTACGGATGCACCGGTGGAATCCACTTGTTTAACAGAGTGGGAAAGTAATTGTCGAATCGTCATTCACTATGAACAACATATTCAGCCGCTCTGGGATTTCCCCCGTGAAGTATTGGATAGTACAGGAGCAGTAATAGCTGATTATACCTGTACAGTCTGTCACTCTCCTGTTGATGCTGCTGGAGCAACTCAAATACCCGATGGGCAATTAGATCTCACAACCTCGGCTTCCTCTGTTAATGATGCTTGGTTTGTTTCCTATTCCGAGCTGGTGGCCGATCGCGCTGAATTGGAGTTATCCAGTGGGGTGCTAACACCGCGGCTTGTACAGGAATTTGATGATGATGGAAATCCTGTTTACGAGGTTGATGAGGATGGTGAATTAGTTCTCGACAGTAACGGTGATCCGATTCCGGTAATGGTTACCGTCAATATTTCCTCTCCCTTGACGAGCTCTGCTCTTGAGAGCTCGTTTTTTTCTCTCTTTGAAAGTGGTGGCGCACATCAAGGGTACTTAGAAGATGCCGAGTTGCGCTTGATTGCCGAGTGGTTTGATATTGGCGCTCAATACTATAACGATCCTTTTGCGGCGCCGGCAGATTAAAGCATGTTGAAGTTACACCAAAATTCTATTGGCAGTTTCGCGGTATTTGTATTGCTGCTACTTTTTTCTGGGCAGGCTTCTTCTGGACAAACTTTGATGGAATCTGATTCTTCAGATGATACCCCACAAGAAGAATTGGTTGAGACTGAGACTGAGACTGAGACTGAGACTGAGAAAAAATATAAAGGCCTTGAGGATGCAGAGCCGGTTACAGTCGGTAATGCATTTATTAATATTTACCGAGGCCCGGGGCGCGGTTACCCGATATTCTATGTCGCTGAGTATGGTGAACAAATTTGGCTGCTTAAACGCCGCACCGACTGGGTAAAAGTGCTTACTTCACGCAATAAAAGTGGCTGGGTAAAAGTTGACGACTTACGTGAAATCTACGGAGAAAATGGAGAAATTGTTCGAGTTCCTCTGCCGGATTTTTCCGATGTTGACGACGGTTACTTTTACCTAGGTATGAATTACGGTGATTTTGCTGGAGCGGACTCTCTGGGAGTTAGCCTGGGCTACCAATTTACTGTCAATCTGGCTACTGAAATACGTGCAACCCAGGCGGTAGGTTCCTATTCAGACAGCCAAGTCTATCAGGTGGCAATGGTCCACCAGCCATTTCCACGTTGGAAAATATCCCCTTATTTTGTTTTGGGAGCCGGGATAAATGTTACCTCTCCAAACGCAACTATCGTTGCCACCGAAGATCGGCAAGATACAACGATGTTGGCGGGCGTAGGGTTGCGTACTTACTTATCGCGCCGTTTTGCCATCAGGGCTGAATACACAAATCACTACTTGCTTACTACGCAGGAAAATAATCAGGAGATAGTCGAGTGGAAACTTGGTTTCGACGTATATCTGTAGGCTCTGCGGCGCTTTCCGCACTGGTGGGGACCCAGGTATGCAGTGCTCAGCAGGATGATGAAGTACTTGCGGATATTGTCGCACCTGAACTGGAGCGGCGAGAGATACGTGACGCCCTGATAGATAGTGAAAATATAGAAATTGGTTTGTTTGCTGGTGTTATCAATGTCGAGGATTTTGGCTCAAACTCCCTGTACGGCACTTCAGCGGCCTACCATATCAGCGAAGATTTCTTTATTGAGGCCACCTATGCCCAGACTGAGTTGGGAGAATCCAGCTTTGAAAGATTGAGCGGTGCAGCACCGCTGTTGACTGATGAGCAGCGTGAACTCAGTTATTACAATACCTCTGTGGGCTGGAATATTTTCCAGGGTGAGTACTTTGTATTTGATGACTGGGCTTTTAATGCCAATTTTTATGTTGCGGGAGGTGTGGGAAATACCTCGTTTGCTGACGAGGAGCACTTCACTTACAACTTTGGTGCAGGAGTGAGAATGCTTGCCAACGATTGGCTCGCAGTGCGCCTGGATGTTCGCGACCATGTTTTTGAGCATGAATTATTTGGCGAGGCCCAAGTCACCAATAATCTGTCTGCCCAATTGGGACTTACCATCTTTTTTTAATTGATCATCAAAAAATAACAAGGACTCTTCCATGAAATACCTGGCTGCTTTCCTGACGCTGCTTTTATCGATGTCACAGGCTTCCGCCGCAGAGCCCTCTAAGGATTTTACCTTGAGTTCCAACCAAGGCGGAAATTTGAGGCTTGCAGAGCAGCGCGGCGATGTCATTATGCTGAATTTCTGGGCTTCCTGGTGTGGCCCTTGTCGTCAGGAAATGCCGCTGTTGGATCAGCTACATGCTCGCTATGAAGCTGCTGGCTTCCAGGTTTGGGGAGTCAATGTGGATGCACAGCGTAAGGATGCGGACTCGCTATTAGCGAAAATTCCAGTGGATTTTCCGATTCTTTTTGATAGCAAAGGGGAAGTGAGCAAAATGTATGGTGTTGCCGCTATGCCCAGCACCGTATTTATTGATCGTGATGGCAACGTTCGCTATATCCATAAAGGTTATCGTGATGGGGATGAAGCTGCCTATAAAAAAATGATTAAGGAATTGATTCGGGAGTAGTGTCATGCGTGCACTATTGCTAGTTTGCACTTTCTTGATGAGTACAGGTTGCACTGTTAACCCGTGGATTGCACCCTACGAACGGCAATTTCTTGCGGATCCTATTATGGGCTTTGAGCAGGATCCGGTAGCTGCTCGCTATATGAATCACGTGTATGAAGCTCGCGAAGCTGCGCGTGGAGCTGAAGGAGGCAGTGGAGGTGGATGTGGTTGTAACTAAGCTTCTATCTCGCTGGGGCGGGTTGGCATTTTTGGCACCGCTCGCTGCCGTGGCCGCAGTGCTTCCCGAAGAGCGGGCAGACAATATGTATCACGCCTATAGCGGTGGTGGAGTGACCATTGATGGGCCTTCAGTATTGATTCGCCAGAATGTTGGCAATAATGTTTCCCTGTCTGCCAATTACTATGTGGACATGATTTCCGGGGCCTCTATTGATGTGGAGGCCACGGCCAGTGAGTATTCGGAGCAACGGGATGAGTACTCTTTGGGCGCTGACTACCTGGTGGATAAAACTACGATCAGCGTGGGGTACACCAACAGTTCTGAGAATGACTACGAGGCACAAACCGTTGCTTTCGGCATCAGTCAGGGTTTCTTTGGCGATTTAAGTACTATCGACCTGCGGGTTAGTTACGGAAGTGATGATGTGTTCCGCAATGGCGACGATAATTTTGCCGAGGAAGCGCAACACCGTCGCTACGCATTTAGTTGGAATCAGATTCTCACGCAAAAGCTGATTGCAGAGGTGAGTGTCGAAACTGTATCGGATGAAGGGTATCTCAACAACCCTTATCGCAGTGTTAGGTATCTCGATGAAGCATCTGGAACAGGATTTAGCTATCAGGCCGAGGTTTACCCCAGAACTCGAAACAGTGATGCGGTTGCCCTAAGGGCCAAATATAGATTGCCCTATCGCGCAGCGATTAAAGGGGAGTATCGACACTATGCGGATAGTTGGGGAATCGTTGCAGACAATGTAGAGTTTCGCTATACCCATCCTTGGAAAGAACAAGACGAGTGGGTTTTTGAAGGAAAGATCCGTTACTATCAGCAGAGTAGTGCAGATTTTTACAGCGACCTTTTTCCCTATCTCAACGCTACCAACTTTCGTGCTCGTGATAAGGAGTTGAGCAATTTCACAACCTTGGCCCTTGGCCTGGGAGTGTCCTATGAGTTGCCACGGCGCTGGTCTCTATTAAATCGCAGGAATACAATTAATCTTTACTGGGATCATATTCTATTTGACTACGATGACTTTCTCGATGTCACAGTACACGGTTCAGCTACATCTATCAGTCCCGGTGACGAACCCGCTTATAGTTTCTCTGCCAATGTAATTCGATTATTTTGGTCGGTACGTTTTTAGGAATGGGGGCCTCTGCGTTCTGTTTTTCAGTAAAAGAACAAGATGCAGAGGCTTTATAGTTTGAGTCAAATTTGACTGTTGATTTATTGCATAGAGTAATCCCGAAGAATTTTTCCAATCCTTATACGATAGGTGTCAAATAGTTGTTTTTTTCCTAGGTGTTGTGCATCACAGTGAGCCTTGTGATTTTTCCAGCTCACTACAGATTCTTCATCCCGCCAAATAGAGAGTGACAAAATTTTTTCTGGCTGATTGAGGCTTTGAAATCTCTCGACAGAGATAAATCCATCGAAGCTGGTTAGGTGTTCTTTTAGGTCGGCTGCAACGGCCAGATATTTGTCTTTTCCTGAAGGCTTTGGTGTAACTTCAAATATGACGGCGATCATCAGTGATTTTCCTGTGGGAACTTCAGGTAGGTTTCTGGCACAGCATTTAAAAAGCTTCGCTTCTCTTCAAGAATAAACTTCTCTCTCGTCGCAAACTGAAAATTTTCACTGCCCTGAGGAGACTGCTTAAGCAGTTTTCGATATTGTTCATAATGAGCCAAGCTATCGAAATTAATAATACCAAAGGCCTGAAAGTTGGTGCCCTCAGAAGGTAGAAAATATCCTAATAGTCGTCCGCCACAATTGGGAATGATCTTGCCCCAGTTCTCAGCATACTGCCGGAAAGCATCAAGCTTAAACGGATCGATCTTGTATTCAATAAAACAGGTAACAGTCATCTAAGTTGCCTCTATTCATAATTTGCTGGCATTCTAGATGGTTTAATTTTCTATACTTCGGTGTTCAGCGAACTGTTGCGAGGATAACCATGGAACCTGACATTTCGGTAATATCCAGTTTGATTGGGGATCGGGCGCGCTCAAAAATATTGATGGCGCTTATGAGTGGAAAAGCACTGACAGCAACAGAGTTAGCCTGTGAGGCTGATGTGACTGCACAGACTGCAAGTAACCATCTTTTCAAGCTGGTAGATAGCAAGCTGCTGATAGTTCGCAAGCAGGGTAGGCACAAGTACTTTCAGCTGGCGAGTCATCAAGTTGCCGAAGCGCTAGAGGCACTGCTCAATCTGAGTAGCACCCTGGTACCTCAAAAAGTTACCACTGGACCCGCAGATCCAGATTTAAGGAAGTCCCGCATCTGCTATGACCATTTAGCAGGAATGGCTGGTGTACTATTGTACGAGGCCCTCTTGGCTAGTGAGTTGCTCTCCGAGCAATCACAGCAAGTTTCCTTGACTAGAGAGGGTGAAATATTTTTTCAGGAGCGAGGGGCAGCCGTAGCTAGTTTTAAGCAGCGTAAGCGCCCTGTTTGCAAGTCATGCTTAGACTGGAGCGAACGAAAAAGCCACCTTGCAGGCAGCTTGGGTCAATGGATACTCGAAGATGCCTTGGCAAAGCAGTGGGCGGTAAGAAGAGCGGACTCCAGGGCGATTACTTTCTCCCAGAAGGGGCTTTTACTGTTCTCGAAGCGTTATCAGATTGATCACTCCAAGTTGCTATAAATTATTTGTCAGCTCGTTATCAGATTAAAGGAAAGCCCCGTTAACCATATCAACTGTGCTCCATAGCTGAGACGTTGGTGCAGACCGGGGTTGGTTTTTTCTTCGTAGGCTTTTTTTAAGGTAACAGTAAAATAGATAGAAGCGAGCAAGCAGGCTGTACTAAATAGCCTGAATTCTATTGAGAAGTAACTACTGAAAGTACTTAGCAATGGCGCAATGAGTAAAGACAACAACATAAGCATCCCCGCCCAGGAGTGTATCTGGCATTCAAGACTAGGGGTTTTTGTATAGGGATCTGCATCCATAGGAAAATAACCCGCAACCCAGGTTCCAATACCGTGGATGATAATTAAAACTCCAATGATGGTAAGTACAACTGGGGCCTGTTCAATTTGAATTATATGCAGGCCAAATAAGAAGAATAATATGCCAAGTGGGTAGTTGTTAATGAGGGGGGAGAGCTTCTGGGTTGGGCTTCCAACGGCTCCTAGTTCGCTACAGAATTGTCTTGAATGGCTATAGCCAGAGTATTTTGCTCCTGCCAATGTAACACCTACAACCATCCATACCAGCGAGATAAACCCCAAGTAAGCAAACACTGTATGAGCCCCGACTGGTTATGTTGGGGCAGAAGATAGCACTAGATAAAAAGTCCTTTCAAGTTAATCCTTGTCTTCAAACGTGCCAGGTTTATTGTTATTTCAACTTTATCTAAAAGCGATTCTTGCCATAAAGATAGGTGTTTTTGTCCTTATTGTTCGTATCGTTTTAATTAATTTTTTATTAGTTTAAGTCTAATAGAGTAATTAATTTTTTATACTAGATCAGGTACTGGAAAAGGAGTTGAGGGGGCGAAGATGGATAATAATGACAGCAAAAATTTTTCTAATGCCATAGAAGTACTATCCCTGGCAGCGCGGTACGCTGAGGAGTATGTTTCCGATATTCGCGATCGCCGCGTAAGTCCGTCCGCCTTTGATATTGATCAAATGCAATTTTTTAACAGCGACTTGGCCCGGGCTGGGGAACCGGCAGAGGCTGTTGTCGAGAGCCTGCATCGTTATGGTTCTCCGGCAACAGTTGCCAGTACCGGTGGGCGATTTTTCGGATTGGTGGTAGGTGGGGCTACGCCAGCTTCTATGGGCGCGGCGGTAATGAACGCCGTTTGGGACCAAGTGGCGGTTCTGGAGGCGTCGGCGCCTTCTGCAATTTATCTGGAGCGTATTGCGGCAAACTGGATATTGGAATTGTTAACCTTGCCGATGGAAAGTAGTGTGGGTTTCACCACAGGGTCATCTATGGCCAATATGGTGTGCTTGGCTGCTGCGCGAAATACGCTTTATCAAAAATTAAATATCGACCTGGCAAAAAGCGGGCTAGCCGGTGCGCCGCCACTGCGTATTGTTGTTTCTGAACAGTCCCATGTCACAGTTCACAAGGCGCTCTCTATTCTTGGATTTGGTATGGATCAGGTGATTAAAGCGCTCTGTGATGAACAGGGGAGGGTGCGAGCAGATACTTTTCCCGAGGTTGATGAAACCACCATTATTTGCCTTCAGGCGGGCAACGTAAACTCCGGCAGTTTTGATCCGTTTGCAGACATAATTCTCGAAGCTAAATCCAAAGGTGCCTGGGTACATGTCGACGGTGCCTTTGGTTTGTGGGCAGCGGCATCTCCAGTGAAATCAGTGTTGACTACTGGAGTAGAACAAGCAGATTCCTGGGCTGTAGATGCTCATAAATGGCTAAATACGCCTTATGACTGCGGTTTGGCAATTTGTCGAAAGCCGGGGGCTGTACACAATGTGATGACAACCCAGGCGCCATACTTGCAAGTGGGATCGCTGGTGCCCCCCAAGGATATGGTGCCAGAATTCTCACGTCGGGCCAGAGGGGTGGAAGTGTGGGCGGCGATTCAGGAGATGGGCCCGAAGGGAGTAGCGGCGATGATTGATCGCTGCTGTATCCATGCCCAGCATCTGTGCGAAGGCTTGGCAGAAATGGGCTATGAGATCCTTAACGATGTAGTGTTAAACCAGGTGGTGGCAACTATTGGCACTGCGGAAGACATTCAAGAGATAGTCAGGACCATACAGGAGGAGGGCGTTTGCTGGTTTGGAACGACTACCTGGAGAGGAAAAGCGGCCCTGCGTATTAGCGTCTGTTCCTGGGCGACTACCGATAATGATATTGCCCTTACCCTGGATGCTATTTGCCGGGCGACGGAGGCTCAGATGTCCAGATAACCCTTTGTGTGACTTGAAGTACTAGGGGGCCTTCTCAAGTAAATAGCACTTAATGTTTACGTCTTTTAGGTCAGGCTGGGGTAGTTGGTGAATTATTTGGAGGCCCTCTTGTTTCCACCTTTGGCGGTAGCAGCCAGTTTCAGTTACGAGAGCCGTCTATCCTTGTTGAATGGGCGCGGATCTGGGCCATTATTTTCAAGCTTTTGCTTGCGGTATTACTATTTCCGCCAACTCAGCCACTTTTTCAGCGCATAAAGGTGAGGGGCTCGGGTAGAACGATGACTTTTTGGCTGGTTTTAATTCTTTTTCTAATTCTACTCTGGCTTCTGTGGATGGCGTTTTGTAGTCCCAGTTTAAGTCGCAATGAGCTACTGAAATTCTCTTTTAATCAACTTACGCTAGCCGGTGGTTTATCCGTTAATTATCGCGAGATGGGGCCAATTGATGGCGTTAATATACTTTGCCTTCACGGTGGTGGTGATTCACTGAGCGCCTGGAATGCCTGGGCGACAAAATTGGTAGAAAAATATCATGTTATTTTGGTGGACTTACCTGGGCATGGATTGACCGACCCGTTACCAGGAGGCACTTATACACCTAAGCATTTTGCCGATTTTATTGCAGAATTTGTCGCAACCCTGAAACTTAGGGACTATGTGATCGCTGGCCATTCATTTGGTGGAAATGGGGTTTTACGCTATTTAACAGGACATCCGAATATACCCAAGGCCGCTATTCTTGTCTCTCCCGGTGGTTATAAATGTGGCAAGGGACTGGAAATGCCTGCTGGTATTGCTCGATTTGCCACCAGCCATTGGGGGCGAAAAATGGTTGCGCACATTGGTAGTCGTGGATTATTGAGAAAAATGCTGGCTTCCAAATTTTTCTACAATCCGCAGGCTCTGCCGGGGGAAATGTTGGAACGAATCTATTTGCTTTCCCGCTATGAGAAGAACCGCGGTACAGCGATCAATTTGGTTGCTAATGCCACAATCAATTTCCAGCCGTTGCCGGACTTGGAGACTATTAAAATTCCAGTTTTATTTATCTGGGGGGCAGAAGATCAAATTATTCCCTTGTCCGTAGGAAAGTATTTCTCTGACAAGTTGCCTAATGGAGAGTTAATCGTGTATCAGAAGATGGGGCATATGTCCCATGTCGAAAATGCTGAACAAAGTGTCACCGACGCAATGGAGTTTTTGCAGCGTCAGGGGCTGTGACAATACTGTGAAAAATTTAAAAAAGAGGCCGCAGTGCGGCCGAGTTTGGGGGGATGAAAATCAAGAGCGCCTAATTGATGACAACCAGGCCGGCTTTCACTATGTCGTAGTGACTGAGTTCTGGTACCTGCTGGTGTAGGTCGCTTTCCAGTCGATCGATGGATTCCAATTGTGTACACAAGCGGTTTGCAGACTGCTCAATACTTTTACCGCGCTGTTCCAGTAAGCGCTCCGCCTCTTCAGTGGCCTGTTCTTCAATGCTTTCCCCGCCGGTAAAGGCAGCTTTGAAGGCATGCCAGGCAATAGTCCCCGCGGACTCCATAGCGAGGCGTTCGATACGGGGTTCAAACTCTTCAGAGATGGTTTTCTCTATATAGTTACCCATTTCCTCGTTTCCCAGCTGGTAGATTTCGCCCTCTCGATTGAGGCGGTCCTCAGTGCGCTGGATCAGGTCGGCGGAAAACTGTTGGAGTTCGAGGATATCCGGGTGGTCCGGCCCGGCGAGGGTGCTGATGGCAATGGATAGGCCATCCATTGCAATATCGACCGCCTCAAGGGTGAGTACCAGTGTGTCGCGACCGGCGATGTGTAGCTGTTGGCGGTATTCCTGAAGCAGTTGCTCCTGCTGAGAATTGAGGGACAGCAACTCACCATCCACTGATAGCTGGTTGGGCAGCTGAAATGTCACCAGTTTTCCGTCTTCCCCATCGACGGTAAAGAAGTCCGGGCCTACTTCAATAGCGTAATTCGTAGACACTGTGCAGGTGCTGGTATCGACATGAAAAGAATCGTGGGCCATTGCCTGGGTACTGATACCGAGGCCTATCAAGGTTGAAAGTGCGATTGGCTTCCACATATGCCGGTTTCCTATAGTGTGTCTTTTCAATGTGACGCGCCTGAGTCGCCGAACAGATGCAGGCAGCTAGAAATATTTTTCATTTTTTCCTGACGCAGGCCCGGGGAGTGATGGCCAGGCGTGGATGTTCCAGCGGGTATTCTGTATTTTTAGCCCATAACACTTAATAAATTGAGGGTATTCAATGTTCATAAGCAGGCACATTGCCGCACTGTGCTTCTTGATAGTCAGCACAATGGCACAGGCCGGGAGCATCGCGGAGTACACCGCAGGCATGCATAGGCACAGCGGCTTCCACGACTTTTACTGGGACGAGGCTAACGGCCGGGTGTTGCTGGAGATCGATGAGTTTGAGCGCGAGCTGCTCTTGCTCACCGGGCTGGCCCAGGGACTGGGTTCAAACCCGGTGGGCCTGGATCGCAACCAGGTGGGTGAGAGCCGCTTGGTGAAGTTCCAGCAGTCGGGTAACAAGGTATTACTGCATCAGGTGAACCTGAAATACCGTGCCCAATCAGCAAATGCGGCTGAGCGCCGCGCGGTTGAGGAAGCTTTCGCTTCGTCCGTACTCTGGGGCTTCAAGGTGCTTGCCCAGAGCGATAAGGCGGTACTGGTGGACTTTACGCCCTTCCTGTTGAGCGATCAGCACCGCATTGCTACACGTCTCAAGGGCGCAGAGCAGGGCAGTTACAGTGTGGATAAGAGCAAGTCGGCAGTTTATCTGCCCCGCACAAAAAACTTTCCCAAGAATAGTGAGTTTGAGGCCCAGCTAACTTTTGCTGGATCAGCTCCGGGAAACTATCTGCGCGAAGTGGTTCCGACCCCTACATTGGTGTCCCTGCGCCAGCATATCTCCCTGATTGAATTGCCAGATAACGACTATGAGCCCCGCCGTTTTCACAGCCGCAGTGGCTACTTCCCGTTCGCTTATCGAGATTACGCTACGGCGATTGAAGAGCCTCTGGACCAGCGTTATATCTACCGTCATCGACTGGAGAAGAAGTCGGGTAGCGATGAGGTTGTGGAGCCGATTGTTTACTACGTAGATTCCGGAGTTCCTGAGCCGGTGCGCAGCGCCCTGATCGAAGGGGCGAGCTGGTGGGACCAGGCATTCGCTGCAGCAGGATTTAAAAATGCGTTTCGCGTAGAGATTCTGCCGGAGGGCGTCGATCCTTTGGATGTTCGCTATAACGTGATTAATTGGGTACACCGCTCCACTCGCGGTTGGTCCTACGGTTATTCGGTTTACGATCCCCGCACCGGCGAAATTCTAAAAGGCAATGTTACCTTGGGGTCCCTGCGTGTTCGCCAGGACTTTCTGATTGCTCAAGGGCTTGTACAGCCCTACCGCGGCGACACCGTCAGTACTGAGCAGCTAAAGAATATGGCCCTGGCCCGTATCCGTCAGCTATCCGCTCACGAAGTAGGCCACACCCTGGGGCTGGCGCACAACTTTGCTGCCAGTAGCGAAGAGCGCGCTTCAGTAATGGATTACCCGGCTCCGCTGGTCTCTCTGCTGGGAGGTAAGTTGGACCTGACAGATGCTTACGCCACTGGCATCGGCAGTTGGGATAAGTTGGCGGTTCGCTATGGCTATGGCGAGAGCGATGATGAAAAAAGTTATCTCGACAGTGTTATCGCTGAGGCCGGGGAACAAGAGCTGCGCTTTATTTCAGACCCGGACTCCCGCACCATCAATAATGCTCACGCAGTCTCACACCTTTGGGACAACGGCACCGACCCATTGACGGAATTCCAGCGGATGGTCGATTTGAGGCGTCATGCCCTGGATAACTTCTCTGCGGCGGCAGCGCCGTTATCCGCGCCCCGCTCTGACCTGGAAGAGACCCTGGTGCCTGTGTACTACGGTCATCGCTACCAGGCGGAGGCTGTGGGCAAATTGATTGGTGGCTTGGACTATGACTATGTCTACAACGGTACCGATCAAAATAGCTATACCCTGGTGCCCGCAGAGCGACAACAGCGGGCAATTGATGCACTGCTGGATACACTTTCGCCGCAGTTTCTCACCTTGCCGGAGCAGGTCTTGCAGCTGATTCCGCCCAAGTCCTATGGCTACGAACGTACTATCGAGAGCTTCCCCTCATATACGGGGGTAGCTTTTGATGGGGTGGCTCTGGCGGAAGCGGCTGCTGGGCATACGCTATCAATCCTGATGGACCCGCAGCGCGCGGCGCGAATGAATCAACAGAGTGCCCGCAGCAGTGAGGTACCGGGGTTTGCTAGCCTATTGCAGCGCTTGAGCGCACTGGCTCTGCAGGGTGAGGGTTATACCGGTCTGCAGGCGAGTGTGCACCAGCGGGTTAATCACGCCTATATCGAGCAGTTGATGTTACTGGCCAGTAATGCAAAGGCAGACGAATCAGTGCGGGCCAAAGCGCATTTGGAGTTGGCAAAACTTCTTCAGGAAATTGGTTCTATGCGGCTGTTTGGCGATGATCCTGAGGGCTATAGTGCGCACTATTACTATGAGGCACAGCGCATCGATGCCTTTAAGCAGAGCAAGCTGGAAGTAAAACCTGGTGCGGTTAAAGCGTTGCCGCCAGGATCTCCGATTTGATCTGAAACGGATAAAAGGGGGTGGGCTGTAAACGCTCACCCCCTTTGGGCATTAACCGCGAATAAACTGGGACTTCTTTACCCAGTGATTTCCTCGGTATTGTCGAGTGGGGATTGGGTTTTTCTTCGCCCAGAAAAAGTGGCGGTTAAACTGAAATTCCGCATCGTAACCCTCCGCCAGCGCTGCCAGGGGCATGGCTTGCCAGCTGGTCTGGCGGCGTTTGCTGGTTGCCTCCAGCAGGTACTCTTGATCGTTCAAGATGGCCACTACCCAGGCGTGACCCTGACCTTTATGGGTTCCGAGTGCCACCCGCGCATCAACTCCCAATTCGATCAGCCAATCTGCCAGTAAAATAGCGTGGTCTTCACAGTCACCACGCTTTTGGTAATAGGCCTGCCGGGATGTTTGCCAAATGTCTGACAAACCGGCGTATTGCAGGTGATCGTATTGGTACTCTTTATTCATAGCCAGTGTATAAAGAGGCACCCAAAGCTGTTGAGTCTTAAAGGGCTTGAACCCCACCAGGTAGCTGTTGGCAAAGTGGTGTTGCTGGTCCAGTCCCCGGGCGGAAGCTGTCGCCGCCTCAATTCCCTGCCAGTTCCACACTGAGACATGAGCGCTCTCTTCCAGTGAGCGTTTGTCGACTACTTTCTGGATGGTTTTTTCTTCCAGAGGATAGCGGGTACCCACCACTCGCACTACTCCTTGTTGTGAGTCCACAATACTGGCTAATTGACTGCCGCTGCTACCAAAGCTCCGTAAATTATCGGAAAGGGGGATTTCCGGTGTGCTTTTAGTTGGCGGCTCCTGTGTATTAGCTCGCCGTACAAGTTCAGGGGTGATCAGTGCGAGGGAAAGTATCAGTGTGATAGCCAGCCACTTGCGCATAGTGCTATCCCTTGAGGCCAAACGAAATAATGATGGCAACAAATATCAATATGGTTGATGCAAATATAGATACGGCGATATTGCCATTTTTTAGCTCGCCTTCGATATCTACAGAGCGAAGCAGTTTCTTATCAATGGTAATCAGTGCGGTGATACCAATAAATAACGCTAGCAGCGTATAAATCAGGTTAATGCCCAGGTTAAACAGGGTTGCCGTTAAAAATTCCAGTTCCATAAATCCTTCAGGCTAATTATGTTTATTAGTGACTGTTAATGGAATAATTTAAGCATAGGGCCTGATTGAGTGCAAAGGATGACCGACCCAGATAAACCGACAGCTTAATTTACAGGTGATTATCAACCTTAATTGGCAATCCGAACTTGTTGATTAGTATTTCATTTGGCTGGGTTGCTACTGGGGAATAGCTCTAGACGAAGAGTTGCTCCGTCGAAGGGCTTTTACGCTTAATTTACCGGGAAAGCCTTTTGAAGAAGTGTATTTATTAGCTCGGTGTTATCCAGGCGGGAACCTGGATAACACACCGAGTTTGATTAGTTATCAATCTCGTTCATTTCATTCAATACAAACTCTTCAACGGCACCCTCGGTTGCCTTCATATAGTCTTCCAGGTGCTTATTGTTCATGTGAGTTTGCCACAGATCGCGAGTTTCCCAATTTTCATAAAACAGGAAGTGTGCAGGATTGTCATTGTCTTGATGAAGGTTGTAATTAATGCAACCAGCTTCTGCTCGTGTTGTATTAATGAGTTTTAACAATTCAGATTTCACCAGGTCAATTTTGTCGGCCTTGGCTTTAATGTTGGCAACGATAGTGAGCCTGCTCATGTGAACGCCTCTTTGTTTCAATATGTGTTGGATTAAGGTTTGTACTCTTTTCCTTGATCCTTTCAGAGGAGACCTAGTGAACAGCTTAGCTGCCTCCTGGGTAAGGACTGGGATGTCGAGCTGATGAAGTCATTCTAGATCTAGATTGCATTGCTAGAAACACTATAATCTTTGAATCTTTATCAAAAATATATTGAAAATATGCAGCTTGAAGACTTGAGGGTCATTCTTAAAGTGGCCGAGTTTCGCAGTATCACTGCGGCCGCCGCCAGTCTCGACTTACGCACTGCAACTGCCAGCGCAGCGATCAAGCGTGTGGAGAGCGCGCTGGGAGCGGACTTGTTTATTCGCACTACGCGGCAATTGCGGCTATCCAGTGCTGGGGAAAGGTTTATTCCCAAATGTGAGGAGGCCCTCCTGACTTTGGACCTCGCCCGGCAAAATCTCAAGGAAGACAGCGGTCAGATAGATGGCGAGCTTCGCATAGGTGCATCCTCGGACCTGGGAAGGAACCTCGTAACTCCTTGGTTAGATCAATTGTTGCAGGAACACCCGGGGCTGAGTCTAAGAGTGAATATCAGTGATAGCCAAGTGGACTTTTACCGGGATCCTGTGGATATCGCGTTGCGCTACGGCCCCCCAGCGGATGCCAACCTGTATGGTTTTAAGATTTGTGACGTGCCCCGTTTATTGTGTGCAACCCCGGCCTACTTACAGGAAAAGGGTTCCCCGAAAACACCGGAGGATCTCTCCGCACATAATGGCCTTTTTTATCAGCTTCACGAGATTGTGCACAATAATTGGGAATTTTTTCGGGGCGAAGAGATATACAAGATACGTATGTCTGGGAACAGGTCGTCAAATGACGGTGACCTGGTGCGACGTTGGTGTACCTCTGGCTATGGACTTGCCATTAAGTCATGTCTGGATATGTCTGCGGATTTACTTTCCGGTCAGGTAGTGGCCACTATGCGAGACTATAAACCCAAGGCAACGGAGCTATGGTTGGTATCTCCGGGGAGGCAGTCAATAACACCGACGGTACGATTAGTGCGCGACACTTTGAGAGAACGGTGTTCGGGGGTTTTAAAGCAGCTGCTCGCTGAGGGATTACTCTCTGAGAGCGATTTCAGTACGGGGGTGGATATATCTTGAGTCCCAAATAGTTTCTTAACCCTGTGGCTATCTATAAAAACTCTCAACAGGTTTTTCTCGGTTCTGGCAAAGGAAAGGGGAGCTTTGCTCCCCTTTCTTATTTAAGCCCTAGTTAATCCGAATGGGATCAGGAGCCGGAGCAGCCGTAGGTATCCAGGTAGTCATAGGCTGCTTTTGCCTGGACGAGGCCGTAGCCGTAAGCATTATCTCTTCCCGCATCACCGAGATCTTCCGCTGTGGCCGTAAGGGCGTTGCGGATCTCTGTATTGCTACAGTTGGGGAAGTGGCTCCATACCAATGCGGCAACACCGGCAACGTGTGGGGTAGCCATGGAAGTGCCATTGAAATATTCGTAGCTTGTAGCCTCATTTTCCAAATCTACGCTGGCACTCAGCTGCGTGAGCAGAGTTGCACCGTCAGTGTCAGAAATACCAACCGAGGGAATAGTGGTTACAGTATCGCTCAGGGTTGCGCTGGAGAGTAATCCCTCTTCATTGTTGTAAATAATCGCTCCGATACCACCACCGGACTCACAATTTAAAACTTTCTCCGCAAAGCTGATATTGCCTCTCGCAATTAGGCAAATCTTACCCGCTGCACTGGTGCAAGCGGATTCAGCCGTACCACAGTCTTCCATTGAACCGGTGATTGCACCAGCTGGGGTGCCTGATATTGGGGCTGATTCGATGTCAACACTGCCGACGGTTAAGCTAGAGATTCTGCCAGTATCAGTGGGAACAGAAGATAGAACCTGTACTCCGGGGGCGGAAAGTTCTACCTGGTCAGTCTGCTGAGAGGAGGACCAGATAGCTTTATCGCTATCGATAGCACCGACGGATACAACGGAAGAGTATGAGGCTGGATAGGAGTGCGCGGTGTTGCCGTCGTTTCCGGCTGCCGCGATGGACAGGATTCCCTGGCGATTTAGGTTGTTAAAAGTTCGTCTTTCTAGGAAGTTGGCACTTTCACCGCCCAGACTCATATTGATGACGTTGGCACCATTGTCGGCACAAACCTCTGCAGCTGCCATCAGAGAGGAGGAGTAGGCCCAGCCGTCGCCATCAAACACTTTTACAATATGCAGGTTAATATTACTGCTGGGCATCACGCCAACGACACCGGTACCATTATTCATCGCAGCGATAGTGCCGGCCACATGGGTACCGTGACCGCTTTGATCTTCATACCAGTTACCTGCGCCGCTTGGGTCACTGGTACCAGTGACGGCGTTTCCGGACAAATCTTCGTGAACCAGGTCGTAGCCGGAATCAATAATACAGACTGTGCGGTTGCCGGCCTGAGTATCACCTAGTTGATCTGCCTGCACCATGGTAATCCCGTAGGGGGTTTCCTGGGACATCGGATACCGCTTAACGTCTTCTTCAATAAAAGCAACATCCGGGTTCGAGCGCATTTCTTTTAGGGTTGTTGCAGACATATGTGCTGCCATCGCATTCTGGCGGCGTATTTCAAGAGCCTGTCTTCCGCCTCTCTTCTTCATAAAAGACTTAACGGATTCGCCTTTTCCCTGCTTGAAAGTCACGATATAACGCTTGTCCTCAGCAGTGGCGTTGCCGGTTACGGCGAGCGCTAAAATGCTGGCTGCAAATACAGACAAGGATTTATTCATTGGATGCTCCTGAAGGTTGCTAAGTTTATTTTTATTTTTGTCGACAATTTAATCTAAAATTTTTTTATTATTAACTGTTGTTTCAAGGTCGACTGGCGGAATTTAGCAGGATTTTTGTGTCGTATGAATAATTCTTTTATTTGCATTTTTATTTATGTGTTTGGTTGAATTTTGTTTTTGTTTTACTTGGCTTGTTTGAAGTATATTTCTATGTTGGGTTGCTGATTTTTGAGGGTGTTTTATTTGAATTATTAAATTTTTAGTTTGTTTATTTCTTTGTGCGCATTGTGTGAGATTGTGTAGTTGAATTTAGGTGCATCTTCCGGTACGGGATGCTGGCCAGTATTTAGCAGGCGTGGTTTCTATACGTTATTTTCCATAATAGGCATAGTTAAAATGCCTCGCTCGAATAATAGAGGGATCGGTTTGTTTGTAGATGACCATATAAATTTCATTTGGGTGAATTAATTTCTTACAGTCTACTGTTAACTCGTCCTTAAGATTTCGAAAAATAGAATTTTTTGGGTTTATGCTTTTTCTTACTTTAGCATTTCAATGAGAGTGGGCAGTGAAATACAAGGACATAGGAATGTATATGCTTCGATAAAGCTAGGCTTTGAGCCCCATGCCGAAACAGGAAGTTCTGTATTGGCTTCAGCTGCGAGGTTAGCCGAATTTTGCCGCTACAAAGAGTTAGCTTGGGGCCTGGAGGAGTTAAGTTGTCTTTTTCCTAGAAGCGTGGAAATCAATAAGCTTGACGTATGATTTCAATACCCGGAAGGATTGCTCGATTCCAAGCAGCGTCAACTTCTGGCGAGTATTCTTCGTCGTGCTGCCTAATCGTAGCGAGCAGGGCGTCGAGCCAGAGACGATACCATTCTGGGCGGATATTATAGCCATTGCGATCGTGGCTTTTACCCAGAGCGCGCAGTTTGGTGTCTGGCATGCCGCGTGAATAAAGCACCAGCTGCATAATGCCGTTACGCAAAAGATGGCGCTGGGCCTTCATATCTGTATTGGCAAAGAGCTGGCGGATGTCTGTAGAACTTCCCATAAAGCGATCATAAAAATCCACAAAAAACTGTTCTTTATTGCAACAGCGCCCATAGCTTTGAAAAACGATATCACTGTCCGTTGGTTGCATCGTTTTGGTTACCTCTTATGTTGGCCACTCTCAGTTTTACTTTTAAGTGGCCTCTGTGACTAATATGCATTTGGAAGGGGGGCGGCGATTCTATCGATCGAACTTGGGTGCGGGAAGAGTAATTTGACTGTAAATGCGTGTTATCTGGCGTAATTAAAAAGTAGTTCTCAACCGGCGAATTACTAAATCGCCATTGTCACTTTGGGTTCCAATCAGCTTTCTCCTTATCGCTAGATGCCGATCGTGAGCCCCAGAGCATATGTATGGACCCTTATAGCTACTTAAATAGCGGAGCGATTGCGGCAGGCTCGTGAGGAAATCTAACGTTGCGATAAAGCTGTTTGAAAATTGGCTCCAGGTGTCATCTTAAATGGGAGTGATTGCTCGCTTATAGCGCAAGTCAAGGGCGATAAGCATCGACTACAACTGATTATATGACCCAGAAGACAGTAACAACTGCGCTAATAATGCGTAGATTGGCTGTTATAACAACGTATTCCCCTGTTTTTAATATCGGCATCGATAGGTTCCAGTTGATATAATCGCCGCCCACATTTTTCAGTTAATCGAAGTAGAAGAGGATTGGCTAATGGCGGTCAAACTGATGGCAGATCTCGATCTCGCTGGTAAGCGCTTACTTATCCGTGAGGACCTGAATGTACCGGTTAAGGACGGTCGTGTAACTTCCGATGTACGTATTCGCGCGGCACTACCGACGATAAAAGCCGCCATCGAAGCCGGGGCTAAAGTGTTGTTGATGTCCCATCTGGGGCGCCCCACAGAGGGGGAATACGCGGAAGAATTCTCCCTGGCCCCTGTTGCTGCACACCTGGGTGAGCTGTTGGGCCGTGATGTGGCGCTGGTCAAAGAATGGCGCGATGGCGTTGAACTGGCCGATGGGGAAGTTGCCCTGCTGGAAAATGTACGTTTCAACAGCGGTGAAAAAAAGGACGATGAGTCTCTAGCAAAGGCCTATGCGCAATTGTGCGACATCTTCGTGATGGATGCCTTTGGTACTGCCCACCGGGCCCAGGCTTCCACCCATGGTGTGGCTAAATTTGCACCGGTTGCTTGCGCCGGCCCTCTGTTGGCTGCTGAGCTGGACGCATTGGAGAAAGCCCTGGCTGAACCGGCGCGCCCGCTGGTTGCTATTGTTGGTGGTTCCAAAGTTTCTACAAAATTGACGGTACTCGAAAGCCTGGCTGACAAAGTCGATCAGCTGATTGTTGGTGGTGGTATTGCCAATACCTTCCTGGCAGCCAGCGGCAAGCCAGTGGGCAAGTCCCTTTGTGAGCACGATCTGGTAGATACCGCCAAGGCCCTGATGCAGAAGTGTGATATCCCTGTGCCAACTGATGTAGTCACAGGTAAAGAATTCAGTGAATCCGCTGCAGCAGAAACCAAAAGTGCCGATGCTGTGGTTGAAGACGATATGATTTTTGATATCGGTCCGAAATCCTCCGAGCAACTGGAAGATATTCTCAGCAGTGCGAAAACCATTATCTGGAATGGTCCTGTAGGTGTGTTTGAATTTGACCAGTTTGGCAACGGTACCGAGCACCTCTCTAAAGCCATTGCCGAGAGCGCAGCGTTTTCTATAGCTGGTGGCGGCGACACTCTGGCAGCTGTGGATAAGTATGGCATTGCCGACAAGGTTTCCTATATCTCCACGGGTGGCGGTGCCTTCCTTGAATATGTTGAAGGTAAGAAGCTTCCAGCGGTCGCTATACTGGAAAGCCGCGCACAAGACTAAATAACGAAAAATAAGGCCTGTCGCAATTTTCAGGCAGGTCATAAAAGCAAAAATACAAATACTACGAGTAGACGAGAAAGGAATTAATTATGGCTCTTATCAGCCTGCGCCAAATGTTGGACCATGCCGCAGAGCATGGCTACGGTGTACCTGCATTTAATGTAAACAATCTAGAGCAGATGCGTGCGATTATGGAAGCGGCCAAAGAGACCGATTCTCCAGTAATCGTTCAAGCCTCTGCGGGCGCCCGCAAGTACGCCGGTGCTCCCTTCCTGCGCCACCTTATTCTTGCGGCTATTGAGGAGTTCCCTGAGATCCCGGTAGTTATGCACCAGGATCACGGCACCAGCCCCGCCGTTTGCCAGCGCTCTATCCAACTGGGCTTTAGCTCAGTGATGATGGACGGCTCCCTTGAGGAAGACGGCAAGACCCCGGCTTCTTACGAATACAACGTAGATGTCACCAAGCGCGCGGTGGATATGGCCCACGCCTGTGGTGTTTCTGTTGAAGGTGAGCTGGGCTGCCTGGGTTCCCTGGAAACTGGTATGGCGGGAGAGGAAGATGGTGTTGGCGCTGAGGGCAAGCTGTCCCACGACCAGCTGCTGACCGATCCGGAAGAGGCCGCTGACTTCGTACAGAAAACCAAGGTGGATGCCCTGGCAATTGCCTGTGGTACCAGCCACGGTGCTTACAAGTTTACTCGTCCGCCCACCGGGGACATCCTGGCCATCGACCGTATCAAAGAGATTCACGCTCGTATTCCTGGCACCCACCTGGTAATGCACGGTTCCTCTTCTGTACCCCAGGAGTGGCTGGCTGTAATCAATGAGTTTGGTGGTGAGATCCCGGAAACCTACGGCGTTCCTGTTGAGCAGATCTGTGAAGGTATCAAGTACGGTGTGCGCAAGGTCAATATCGATACCGACCTGCGCTTGGCCTCGACTGGTGCCACACGTCGCTTCCTGGCTCAGAACCCATCTGAGTTTGACCCGCGTAAGTTCTACAAAGCCGCTATGCAGGCGATGAAGGAAATCTGTATCGCTCGTTATGAGGCGTTTGGCACTGCTGGTAATGCCAGCAAGATTCGCCCTGTTAGCCTCGATGTTATGAGCGAACGCTACGCTGCCGGTGAGCTGGAGCCGCAAATCAAGTAACAGTCTTCCACTGTTGCGAAGAGGTGGGCTCTATGCCCACCTTTTTCTTTTCAGGTTGTCTTTCCCGCTACGATATCACTACCCCTACCGCCAAAATGCAGTACCATTGCACTAATGGATACTTTGCAAGACCTCAGCACCTACGATAATAGTCCGGTAATAAAGCGCCCGGACTACTCGGCATTGCGTCAGAAGTTGCCTGAACTGGATTTCGGCGCTGACGAAACCCCTCTGTGCAAAGAGCTGCGGGATTATCGTAATTTTTACGATTTGCATTTTCCCCGAGCCCATAAGACCGGGGTAGGCACTTTTAAAGTTGCCGGATTTGAACTGGTTTCACAGTATTGGATGGTCGAGAAACCCAAGGGCACCTTGTTTATTTGCCACGGCTATTTTGATCATACGGGTATTTATGGCCCGGCAATCCGCTTTGGCTTGGAGCGGGACCTCAATGTAGTGATTTTTGATTTCCCCGGACATGGTTTATCCAGTGGTGAGCGTGTTGCTATCCATACTTTCCTGCAATACCGCCAGGCGTTTGATGGACTGTTGGAAATTGCGCGAAATAAGTTGCCCGGGCCCTGGCATGCAATGGGCCAGAGCACCGGTGGCGCTGCACTACTGGCCCATCTGCAATACAGCCGCTGGCAGCCTCTGGATAAGGTCTTTTTGTTGGCTCCCTTGGTAAGGCCGTCAAACTGGGCCTGGCTAAATCGCTGGAAATATTATGTGGGCCGCCTGTTTATCCGCGAACCCGGCCGGGCCTTTACGATTAATACCCACGATGTGGAGTTTTCTCGACGTCAGGCACTCAGGGACCCCCTTCAATCTCAATCAATCTCTATGAGCTGGCTCAGGGCGATGGTGGATTGGTTGCAGACATTTCCCCGCACGGCACGCAACCCGCGCCCGATCCTTTTGGTTCAGGGAACGGATGATAAAACCGTTGATTGGCGTTATGGTCTTCATGCTGTTCGGAATCGTTTTCCCAATTGCCACCGGGTATTGATACGCGGTGCCCGGCACCAGATGATTAACGAAACCCAACCTTATCGCCATCAAATATTAGCGGCGATGGATGAGTGGTTAACCAAATAGGCTGTGAGCGATAACTTGTATCGCTCAACTCGCAGAGTTTTGACCTGCACTTTTCACTCGGAAAGCCTTAGCGAATCTACTTAGTTAGAAGAAATGAACGCTCTGTAAATTTCCCCGATAAGGTCGAAGACGCCATCCATGCCTTATGCGGCGGTGCCCAAGTACAATATGTTCTTTCCTTCTCCTTTGGTCAAAAACTCTATTAATACTCCTCATGAGGCCAGCGCCAAGCCAGCCAAATAATAGCTAATTTGAGAATAATCTCGATAAATCCCAGATAGAAGTAGAAATACCAGGTGGACATTAAAAATGTTACAAATAAGAAAATAATGAAAGCTGAGGATGTAATAATATTTATCCAGCGAGAGATAGATGGTTTAAGTAATAAAGTAAGGGCAACCATAATGCAGGGGAGTGACACAATGATTGATACAGTAAGTAGTGACTCTTGTGTGACCGCTCCAAATGGCCCGAACCCCTCAATTATTCTATCTATTTTTCCTGTCCTAAATAGCCCAAAGAAATCCCCATAGATGTAAAGTAGTACTACTGAAGCCCATAGCCCGGCTATTTTAATCTTAACATCTATATGACTGTCAGTGAGCTTGGTCGATGTGCTCTTTAAGTTGTCTTTATCGTTCATGACATTCCCTCGATCTTACTGGTAGATAACTTTTGATTTGAATCGGTAATAGTTGGTGGAGTTCTAATGCCCATAATTAGTAACCATAGACAGGTTCCGATCTCCCCTAGAGAGGCGGGTACTCTAATCAAATCGGGGATTTGATATTCAGGGAAAAGTAAATTTGCGCAGAACCTTACTAAATAGCTAAGGCATCCTGCCATTAACAGTATGCCCAGTATTTTTGGTAGTAAGTTTGATTTGTAGACCAGGTATCCGAAAGGAAGTAACCATAATCCCCAGAGAACATGGATTATTTGGATTCCGTTGCTGTACGATTTTAATAACAATAATACCTGGGTATAAATTTGTTCTTTCTCAAAAGTTAGGAGGTATTCTGCTCCGCTGAGAAGTTTGAGAGCATCAACTTTGTTAACTATATTGAGTAGAGTAAATGGTATACTGGTGAGGACAAAAATAACCATTAACAACGCACATTCTCTATTTACAGATTCAAATGTGCGATATAAAGCTAGTGGCAGTATTGAAAACAGTATGTAGAGAAGTATCCCGCCTAAAATTCCTATTCTATATAGAAATTCATATTCCAGGATATTTTGCGCTGTTAAAGATGCATTTTCCCACGCTGTGGGAATTTGAGAAGGCACGTATACTAAAGAAAATATTCCCAGCAATATAACAAGTAAATAAATAAGCCCAGAAAGTCTGGCATATTCTTTTTGAGTCATTTTATAGCCTTGTAAAATCAAATTGATAGATAGAGAGCCAAAAGTTGGTTAGGTCCTAGTCGCTGTAGCTATATAAAGGGTGCTACGGTGAACTTCCAACCACGGTAATCAGCTGGAATTTCATAAGAAGAATATGGTCACCAAAGACGTAATTATGGTGTTGTTCCGTTGTGAATAGAGGTAAAGATTCTGTATCGCTAACGGTACTGAGACTATTGGGTGTGGGGTACTAGCTATTGACGCCATGGTGGTCTCTTTAGAGTCACTGTATGCAAAGAAACCTATTGGAATATTGAGTTGTGCGCTACCCAGCTAGGCATAGGCTGCGGAAAGCGTGGTTTGAAGTGCGGAATAGTGAGATAAGTGATTTGGGATGGTATGGCCATCCAGAAGCTTTGTGAGTCGCCAACCGTATGCGGCTCACACTGTTTAGCCTGCTGTTAATCGGGTTGTTGACTGGCTTTCTTGGATTCGGAGGGACTCGGTGTGGAGGCTGGCTTCTTGCGGGGTTTATCACTTTTCTCCGAAGTCTGTTTTGCACTTGTGGGAACTTTGTTAGTAGGGTATTCAACCTTACAGGTACCCTGTCCATTGTCCGATAGCACAATTTCATCCAGGTCATCCATTACCCGAATTGGGCCCGAATAGAATTTACGCATTCCCTTAATAAAGCCGATCTTGTCAGCTTCAGTAACGGGGGGTGGTATTAGGTGTGTTAAGGCAACCGATTTTACTCCCGCTTTGGTTGCCATCTTGGCAATGTCCAGAGTATTGGAATGGTAGTGGATAATTTGATTTGCCTTCTCATATCGCAAACGAGCGCGACGGTTATCCCCGGTTTGCTTCAGCTTGCTGATGTATTGGGCATAGCTGAGAGCCTCAGAAATCAGTAGATCGGCATCCCGTTCAATTGGCTCTAGCGCATCGAAAACATGGGTATCACCAGTAATGATGACTTTACAGGGGCCAAAACGTATCTCGTAACCAAATGCGGGAAAAACCGGTTCGTGATGTACGGCAAACACAGAGACATAAGTATCCCTGTGGTGCCACACATCTTGTACGACCTCGCTTTGATCCCCGGCAATATTCACTAGGTGGGGAGTGGCGACCGCTAGGACTGGATCGAGAATTCCCTGCCTATTTGCCGATCGAAAAAGGATGTCCGGCCCAAAACTCTTGTTAATTCCATCCAAAATGCGATGGATGCCGTAGGGTCCGTAGACATTAATAGGGGAGTCGGCACCAACAAACCAGGACTCGTTGATCACCATGGCCAAACCACCAAAGTGATCCGAGTGCCAGTGGGTAATAAAAATGGGGTCCAGCTGGGCGAGATTAAGGCCGAGCTGGCCAATTCTTGCTGTAGCTCCTTCGCCGGCATCGACGAGGAATAGCTTCCCACTGCTGCGAATAGCAACGCAGGCGGGATGGCGCAAGTATTGATAGGCCGGATCTGGCGTGCCAGTTCCACAAAAGTAGATGTGCATTTTGCCATCATCTTCCACATAAGGTGGGTAACGCTTCAGAGATTCAGGCTGCTCGGCCAGGCTTGAAATCGCGAAAAACACCCCGAGGGCAAGAGTGGCAAATATATCAACGATCAGTCGCATGGTTTTATAGATTCCAGTCGGTGCGGAAAATACATACCAAGGATATGCAGACATTTTTAAACGTACAAAAAGATGATTAAAATTTTGGTCAAGTATGTAGATAACATGGAGTCAGGCCTTGTAAAGGAACAGGATTTAGGCTGCTATTAACTTAGTTTGTCATCAGGATTTTTATAGATGGTGGTTGGCTGTCCTTCCAGGCCAGAGTAAAAGAGAATAATAGTCACCGGAGTATCACCATCATTGCGCCCATAATGCCATTTGTCGGTAACCTCGATAAATGCCTTACCCGCCCCCAGAGTAAGCGTTTCGTTTTGTCCTGGGAGTACAATGGTTAAAGTACCCTCTGCTACATAGACACCATTTAGCACTGGATGCTTGTGTACGGGCATCTGTTCGCCCACCGGAATAGTAACGCTAACAATCGTTAATTCCGGTTGCCCCGGTTTCATTTTTGGTAGGGAATGTCCTTCCCAGTCCTTTGTAGAGGAAACTAGTGTTTCAAACTTTACGTCGTTGGTTTTGTCCTGGCCAAATATATTTTCCGAGATAAATGCAAGTGTCAGAATGGCAAGGAAAAGGAGGTGGCGGCTCATTGAACTTTCCGGCAATCTTATGGAGATTTATGTAATTCTCGTTCAAGAATTAATGCTGTCCAATAAATTCGGGAAAATCTCTACGGGCCTACATCGGAGAAAAAATTGGCTTTTAAATGCCCCCTACTGACAAACTGATTACATTTGGCGGAATAGATGCAAGTAACGCCGGCTTACGGGGAGTATTTCCTCCCTATTTAGCAAGGTAATTTGAGCGGTATCTCCGTCCCTTATTACGTGGCGGACGGCCTTTAAATTGACGACAACAGAGCGATGAACCTGGGCAAAGAGTTCGGGGTCAAGTTGGTGGGTTAGATCCTTTAATGGTGTGCGAATACAGGCCTCCAGATTGTTGTTGCCGGATTCGCTCCAGGCTACCAGGGTATACTTCTCATCTGAACGCAAATAGTGCACATCTTCTACCGGTATCATCCGCAATTGCTGGCCTATGGAAGCGCGAATCCAGCGCAGGTATGGTTTGTCTCCTTTGGATTGAAGCTGTCTCGCTAATTGCTCGAGTAACTCCTGTTGATGATTGACGGGTTTGCAACTGCTGAGCCTTTCCCTAAGCCGCTCGGCGGTATCGGCGAGCCGCTCAATCTCTACCGGTTTTACCAGGTAGTCCAGTGCACCCTGGCTAAAAGCTTCCACGGCGTAGTTGTCGTATGCGGTAACGAAAACTAAATGGGCCCGACGCCCGATACTCTGGGCTGCCTCAATACCGGACTTACCCGGCATATGGATATCCAGAAAACAGATATCGGGCTGCTTTTCTTCAAATAGTTCTACGGCTTCACGACCATTGCGGGCCTCCGCAACAACCTTCAGCTCCGGCCAAACACTTTTGAGTTTGCGGACCAAAGACTGGCGCAGCAGTGGTTCATCGTCAGCTACTAGGGCGGTGGTGGGCGTGGCACTCATATTTGCTCCTCGGCGGGGAATAGCAATTCGGCACAAAGACCTGTGGGCTGTTGGCCGATCAAACGCAAGCCTGCACTATCGCCATAGGTGAGTTGTAGCCGCTCTCTCAAAGTTGCCAACCCTGTCCCGAGACTGCTGGAATTGTCCTGGATGCCGATACCGCTATCGGTGACTGTGGCAATACAGAGGCCCCTTTCCAGTTTTATTTCAATATCGATACGTCCCCCGTCCTCACTGGGGTCTATGCCATGGCGGACGGCATTTTCAACCAGTGACATCAGAGACATGGGCAGGCAAGACTGACTTCGCACCTCCTCACCAGCGTTGATAGAAAATTCCAGGCGATCCGGCATACGCATTTGCATCAGGCCCAGGTAAGCCTGCACCAGAGTTAGCTCTTGCTCGACGGTACTTTGCTCCGACTCAAGTTTCGGTACTGCGGCGCGCAGGTAGGCAATCAGGTTGTTCAGTAGTGCGGGTGCCTGAGGGGATGAAGACTCTACCAGCTCTTGTACATTGGCGAGTGTATTAAATAAGAAGTGTGGGGCCACCTGGGATTGCAATAAACGCAGCCGCGCATTGAGCGCCTGGTGCTCCAGGGCACCCCGCTGCCGTTCAAAAAATTGCGCCTGCTCTCGTACAGCAATATCCCGCTGGCGCAACAGCGCAGACATAGCGAGCCAGGGCCCGAATAACATGCCGGTCACCGCTATCAGGAGAAAACTCCAGTGTCGGCTGTGGTCCTGCCAAAGTGGAAGTGCCCCCGGTTCTGTCAAGGCAGGAGACAGGATTAGTAATGTCAGTGGAATAGAGATTGCCACACCCACCACCTGTATTACCCAGCGGGGTAATCGTTGAGGCAAGTTGCGCGGCCATTGCTCGAACAGGCAAAAAGTAACCAGTGCTGATATGGCAGCTGTGCTGGTTTGCAGTAGGAGCTCTGTATAAGTACCTTTCCAGCCGAAGCTGAGTAGCAGGGTCCAAAGCAGAGTAGCGAGCAAAACAGTCAGCGACCGCTGCCTGCTGGGTAGCAGTCGCACTTGAGGTGGGTTGGCTGTCGGCGAGTAATTCATGATGGCCGCCTTCGGTTAATTTCAGCGGCCATTCTTACACAGGTTTTACCGTTAAAGCGCTGCTTTACCTTGTAGATGCAGCTTTCTACGCTGTGCCAGTGCATCGACAGAGTAGAGCGCTAGCCCCAGCCAGACAAACATAAAGGTGGTGAGCTTTTCTTCGCTGAAAGATTCACCCAATACCTGGGTGGCGACTACCAGCATCAGAGTGGGGCCTATGTATTGCAGGAAGCCCAATGTGGATAAGTTGAGCCTGCGCGCGGCGATTGTAAACAGCAGCAGGGGAACCAGGGTAATGGGTCCCGCAAAGAGCAGCAGGCTGTTTAGTTCCAGGCTGTTGTTCAGCAAATTACTGGTGGGACTGCTGCTCCAAAACAGGTAGATTACGGCCACTGGCAATAAAAATAGAGTTTCCACCGCGAGGCCGGTAAGGCTTTCCACAGGGGCTTGCTTGCGGGCCAAGCCATATAGCGCAAAGGAGCAGGCCACAAACAGGGCAATAATCGGTATGCGACCAAATTGCCACAGCTCATAGGCAATGCCGGTAGCGGCCAGCGCTACAGCGATCCATTGCAGTCGCCGCAATTTCTCACCCAGGAACAGGACCCCCAGCAAAATATTGATCAGTGGATTGATGTAGTAACCCAGGCTGCCTTCGAGCAAATGGCCGTTATTGATCGCCCAGATAAACACCAGCCAGTTGCCGCCGATCAATACCGTGGTCAGGGCCAGCACACGCATCTTCTTGCCATCGCGCAGGGTTGCCAGAAAATCCGGCATTTTGCGTACAATCAGCAGAATACCAATAGCGAGCACCAGCGACCAGATACTGCGGTGGGCAAGGATTTCCGCTGCAGGGATATCCTGCAACTTGTTGAAGTACAGTGGCGCCAGTCCCCAAATAAGGAAGGCGGAAATCCCGGCGAGAAGGCCGGTTGAGGCGGAATCATTACTACGCAAGGGAGCACCTGCTGTGGATAACTCTGGCTTTGATTCAGGGGTAGCACGTGGATGTGGTCACCTGGGCCTGAAGCAAAAGAATAGGTTTGGCCATTGTAGAAGCGGTGGCCGGAGGGGATCAATCTTTTTTACCGCGTGGAAGGCTCCGATTGGCGTGTCATTGGCGGGTATTTGTGGGTACCCGCCAATGACCGAAAGGCTTAGAAAAGCACGCGGCAGCGCAGGGTGCCGGGGATACTCTTCAATTTTTCCAGTGCCAGATCAGAATACTCTGCGTCCACATCGATCACTACATAACCCACTGTCTCATTGGTTTGCAGGAACTGTGCGGAGATATTGATGGCATTTTCTGAGAACACCTGGTTGATGGCGCTCAGCACGCCGGGCACATTCTTGTGAATATGCAGCAGGCGGTGGGTATCCAGGTGACCGGGCAGTGCTACTTCCGGGAAGTTCACAGAGCTGGTGGTGGTGCCGTTATCGGAGTAGTGAGCGAGTTTCTCCGATACTTCTGTACCGATATTCTCCTGGGCCTCCACAGTGGAGCCACCTACGTGAGGGGTCAGCAGCGCCTTATCGATTCCGCGTAGGGGAGAGACGAATTCGTCGCTGTTGCCACGGGGCTCAACCGGGAAGACATCGATTGCCGCACCGGCCAGGTGATTGCTCTTGAGTGCTTCTGCCAGGGCATCAATATCTACCACAGTGCCGCGAGAGGCGTTGAGGAGAATACTGCCGGGCTTCATCTGCGCGATCTGCTCGGCGCCCATCATCATTTTGGTGGAAGGCAACTCTGGTACATGCAGGGAGACCACATCGGATTCCGCCAACAATTCCGGAAGTGAGTTTACTTGGGTGGCATTGCCCAGCGGCAACTTGGTAATCACATCGTAGAATCTGACTCGCATCCCGATAGCTTCGGCCATAACAGAAACCTGGGAGCCGATAGCGCCGTAGCCGATAATGCCCAAGGTTTTGCCCCGGGCCTCGTATGAGCCCACCGCTGACTTCTGCCAGCCGCCGCGGTGACACACAGCATTTTTCTCTGGAATACCGCGCAGCATAAAAATAGTTTCGGCAATAATCAGCTCGGCAACGCTGCGAGTATTGGAGTAGGGCGCATTAAATACCGCGATACCCAGTTCCGTCGCCGCCTGTAGATCCACCTGATTGGTGCCGATGCAAAAACAGCCTACGGCTACCAGTTTAGACGCATGTTCCAACACTTTGCGGGTTAACTGGGTACGCGAGCGAATACCGATAAAGTGCGCATCGGCAATTTTCTCGATCAATTGATCTTCAGGCAGGGAGGTCTTGAGGTACTCCACATTGGTGTAGCCTCGGGAGCTGAGTAAGTCGACGGCGGACTGGTGTACGCCCTCCAGCAACAGGATGCGGATTTTATCTTTTTGCAGGGACTTCTTTTGATCGGAACTGTGCGGAGCCATAAACTATCTCTTCACTGAGTGCGAATAACAGGTGCAAAGTGCTTAGATCACTTCTTCGGGGGTGCCGCAATTTTGGCGAAGGCGCGATCATAGCACATGCAGCCTCCAAGGCTTTATTCGAAATTTCTATCCTAACTATCTTGTTTATCTATGTACCAGCATCAATTTACCTGTGGCAGTGAAGTACCGTTTGGTTTGGGGAAGGTTGTCTGTGTGGGGCGCAATTACGCAGACCACGCGGCGGAGTTAAATAATCCGGTGCCAGAAGAACCCCTGCTATTTATCAAGCCGGCAACAGCCGCGGTACCTATGGTAGAAACCATCCATTTACCAGCGGGGCGCGGCAGTTGCCACTTTGAAGGGGAGCTTGCCCTGTTGATTGGTAAGCGCTTGAGTAATGCCAATGTGGCAGAAGTCCCCGGGGCAATAGCTGGCTTGGGCCTCTCCCTGGATTTAACTTTGCGCGACCTCCAAGCGAAGCTGAAAAAAGCGGGACATCCTTGGGAAAAGGCCAAGGGGTTCGATAAGTCATGTCCACTTTCTCCCTTTGTGAAACTCGATTGGTTGCCGGACTGGGACAAGCTCAGCTATTCCCTATGGCTGAACGGTGAACTGCGCCAGCAGGGTAAAACCGAAAATATGCTGACACCAATTCTCGATCTGGTGGCCTATGTCAGCAGTTACTTTACGCTCGAACCCGGCGATGTGGTTTTGACGGGCACACCGGCGGGAGTGGGCGAATTACACCACGGCGATAATCTGGCGATGCAGTTGGAAGATGATTGGCTGCGTGTGGAAACGCAGGTGGCCTAGTTTAGAATGACTTTAGCTCTTTGATTTGTGATCACATTTTCGATATAACCGGGAAAACTATCTCCAAATTAAATGAGGTGTGTCATGTCAGCGAAAAATAATATCCCCCAAAACCTGCAGGAATGGCAGGCTCTGGCGGCCTCACTGAAGATCGAGGGCCGTGCCTTTATCAATGGCAGCTATGTCGATGCCCTCTCCGGTGAAACTCGCGCCACTTTTAATCCCGCAAATGGTGAAGAGCTGGCGCAAATTGCCAGTTGCGGTCCAAATGACGCGGACTTGGTGGTAAAGGTGGCTCGGGAAACCTTCGAGTCTGGCGCTTGGTCGAAAATGCCGCCAATGCAGCGCAAAAAAATTATGGTGCGCTTTGCAGAGCTGATTGAAGAGAATCTGGTGGAAATTGCCCTGCTCGAGAGCCTCGATGCGGGTAAGCCGATTGGCGATACCATGGCCGTGGATGTCCCTGGAGCGGCCACTACGATTCGCTGGAGCGGTGAAGCAATCGACAAGATTTACGATGAAGTGGCCCCGACCGGCCCCGGTGAGCTGGGCTTGGTTACCCGTATGCCCCTGGGGGTGGTGGCCGCCATTGTGCCCTGGAACTTCCCTTTATCCACCACCGCCTGGAAACTGGGGCCGGCCCTGGCCACCGGCAACAGCGTTATCCTGAAGCCCGCGTCTAACACACCGCTGACCGCGATTAAGCTGGCGGGCCTGGCTAAGGAAGCGGGCCTGCCGGATGGCGTGCTAAATGTGCTACCGGGGCCGGGAAGTAGCTTGGGTAAAGCCTTGGGCCTTCATATGGATATCGATTGCCTGACCTTTACAGGTTCTACCGAAGTAGGCAAAACCCTGACCGAGTACTCAGGTCAGTCCAACCTCAAGCGTACTTTCCTTGAGCTCGGCGGTAAAAGCCCGAATATTGTATTTGCCGATGCAGATCTGGATAAGGCGGCAGAAGCTGCGGCCCTGGCCATTTTCTACAACCAGGGGGAGACCTGTACCGCCGGATCGCGTCTGCTGGTTGAAAAATCTATTGCCGATGAATTTATTCAAAAGGTGGCTAAAGCGGCAGAGTGCTTTAAGCCCGGGCATCCGCAAAACCCAATTACCCGTATGGGTGCCCTGATCGATCGCAGCCAGTTTGATACGGTTGAATTTTACGTGGCCAAGGGCCTGGAGCAGGGTGCCCAATTGGTTTGCGGCGGCAAACCGGTAGATGAAGTAGCAGGCGGTTACTACTATGAGCCAACGGTATTTCGCGGTGTCACCGGTGACATGACGATCGCCCGTGAAGAAATCTTTGGCCCGGTACTGTCTGTTATCGAGTTCGAGACAGAGGAAGAAGCACTCGCCATTGCCAACGACTCAATCTACGGCCTGGCGGCGGGTATCTGGACCAATAACCTGGGGCGTGCCCACCGTATGGCCCGGGATATATACGCCGGCTCTGTTTGGGTAAATAACTATTTTGGTGGTGATATCACTGTACCATTTGGCGGTTTTAAGCAGTCTGGAAATGGCCGCGATAAGTCGCTACATGCGCTGGATAAGTACTGTGAACTCAAGTCCACCTGGATTGATTTGAGTTAGCTTCTCAGATTTGAGGGCCGGACTCCCGGTCCTCATGCATTTTTCCCACTCACGCCGGAATTACCACTAGACATACAGGGCTCCGGTGTAGTCAGTGTTTATCTCCCTCTACCTCCATACCAGCTGCCGGATCGACGCGCAGTGGATTTTCTGGCGTGAATTATCTAGTCAGCTATACCTAACTTATTGCCCTGAGAAAAGTTTGGGGCGACATTTTCAGGATATGAGTATTCCAGTTCACGAGTTTTATAGCGTGTAGGGGTGCTGATTTGAACAAAACTACCGTTCTATTTGTGGCTTTAAGTGCCATTGGTGCGACCTATGCCCATGCTGAAAAAGCGCCAATTTTTGGCGAAATAGCAGGGCTTGTTAGCGCAGAAAAAATTTATACCGGTATGTCTCACAATAACAATCTCAAGCAGAGGCAAAGAGAGTGGATCAGGCTATTTGTCAATCGTGGTGATCAAGTCAGAAAAGGGCAGAAAATTGCTGAGCATCGCAATAGAAAAGGAAAAGTTGTCCTTGAATATATTGCCAATCGCTCAGGCAGAATTCTATTGAACAGCCGTTCAGCAGTTGACTCCGTAGAGTCTATTCTGGAGATCATTACGGTTGGAGAAGAGAAATACTGTGAATATGAAAATTGTGGTTTGATCGGTGTGCGCTGAGAATTTTCAGGAATTGCCTGCTTGGCAGAAGCAGGGTTTGTTTGCAGATTAATAGCTGTGTAATCTGGGGATTCCTGATATTTGTGCGGCCCAATTATGAAACTTATTTATACCCATGAAAACCGTTTGTTGGTTGAGTTGGCAAAGAGTCGACTTGAAGTTGCGGGAATAAAAACACAATTAAAAAATGAATATGCCCAGGGGGCTACTGGTGAATTAGCCCCCAACCAGGTTTGGCCCGAATTATGGTTAGAGCGTGACCGCGATTTGGAGCGGGCCCGACAGGTCCTGGCTGAGGCTGAGGTGGATTCGAATAGCTGGTTCTGCCAGGCATGTGGGGAAGATAACGGTGCAGCTTTTGATTACTGCTGGCAATGTGGAGAACCCAAGCCAGCAGGAGCTGACTAAAGCGGAGTTTTGTGGGTCGCATATCACAATGCAAGTACTTCTCAACATTGATGTCGATGACTTAAACCGGGCGATCAATTTTTATCGAGATGCATTTGGCCTTTACGAAGGTCGCCGCCTGGGAACGGATATGATTGAGATGCTCGGTGGCACTGTGCCTATATTTCTACAGCAAAGGGATTCGGGGATCTGGCCGATAAACAGTAAAAAAAATATAGGTAGCTATGATCGGCACTGGACGCCGGTAAATATGGATATTGTTGTAGAGGATTTGCTTCTGGTAATAGAGCAGGTGGTCGATGCTGGTGGACAGATACAGGGTGAAATCCAGAAAAAAGAATGGGGAGTTAAGGCTTCATTAACTGATCCCTTTGGAAATGAGTTCTGTCTGGTACAGTTTGATGGCAGTGGTTCTGATACTATCAGCTTGTAAGAGAATAGCTATTCAAATACTTAAACCTATCACCTTTCAACTAATATGAACTTGTTATCTTAACTCATGAATTCATGGCTTTTTCGATGATTAAAGTATGGATTATGTAGTGATAATTCGTAAGAGATTTATAGGTGTCTTATGACTGTTACGTCCCATGGTGTGTCTATCGGTTTGGAACAGAAATCCGATTATATTTTCCTTACTGTGAAGGCCCGTGGTAAGTTGACCCATGATGATTACGAAACCATGGTGCCAATGTTGACCGCAGCGATAGAAAAAGTTGAGCACCCAAAGATAAACGTATTTATGGATGCTCGAGAATTGGAGGGGTGGGAGCCTCGGGCGGCTTGGGATGATTTTAAGTTGGGTATTGAATACGGCCGGGAGTTTAACCGGGTTGCCGTACTTTCAGATAAGCGCTGGCTGAAAGTCGCCGGAAAAGTAGGTAGCTGGTTTATCGGTGGTGAATATCGAACATTTGAATCAGAAACTGAGGCGAAAGCTTGGCTGGAGGAAGATACCTAGATTTTGAAGTGATAAAGCCAGAATAGAAAAATAAAATATTTGTCCATTAAAGGCTTATTAAATAATAAATTATATAAGGATTAGACCGTATGTTTGAGTGGATAGCCAGCCCTGAGGCCTGGATAGCACTGGCCACATTGGCTGCCCTGGAGATAGTGCTGGGCATCGATAATATTATCTTTATCTCCATTTTGGTTGGACGGTTGCCTCCAAAACAGAGAGAGCCCGCGCGCTTTATCGGTCTTACCCTGGCAATGGTGACCCGGTTGGCTCTGCTTTTCTCTATTGTATGGATTATGGGCTTGGTCGAGCCACTATTTAGTATCTATGGCATGGAGATTTCAGGGCGTGATATTATTTTGGTTGGCGGAGGGCTGTTCCTAATCGCTAAAGCTACCCATGAAATTCACAATAGTCTCGAGGGCGAGGAGGAGAGTGCATCCTCTCTCGGCAGTGCGGGATTTTGGATGGTGCTACTACAAATTGCACTATTGGATATTGTCTTTTCCTTGGATTCTGTAATTACCGCTGTCGGATTGGTCGACGAGATCTCAATCATGGCAATAGCGATTATTCTGGCGGTAATCGTTATGTTGGTAGCGGCTAAACCAATCGGGGATTTTGTTGATCGTCATCCTACCGTGAAAATGCTGGCACTATCCTTCTTAATTATGGTGGGCTTAACTCTGGTGGTTGAAGGGTTTGATGTCCATGTACCTAAGGGATATATCTACTTTGCTATGGCGTTTTCAATGGCTGTGGAGTTCCTCAATTTGCGTATGCGCAGCAAGAAAGTCCGTAAGACCCCACCGGTAAGGTTACATCACGCTCTACGTGAAGATAGTTAATATAGTGAGAGGGTGGAGGTGTTCCTCCACCCCGGATTACTGTCTGGTTTGCAATAGTACCCTTAGTTACTATTTTTAAGCTTCAATATTAAGTAAGTAAGGCCCAGCGCGAGAGTGGCAGTAGATAACCCCAAAAGCTCGCCAGCATTGACCTTATCCAGATCTAAAATAATAAATTTTCTGGATAAAGCCAAAATAGCAATAAGTACGACAACTTTGGTTTGAATAATACTCTGTTGACGTGTAACTACATATTGAAGTGTATGGCTAAATTCCAGTGCAATCAGTAAAGTAATAATCTCGCCAAATATTGTTTGAAATACCTTGTGGTCCAGAGGGTCCTGCATGCCCACCAGTAACATATTGTATACAGAGTATCCCAATCGGCTGATCGCGACTATTACGATTACAACAATAATAAAAGTCAAAATTAGGGCAATCAGGCTTTCAAATTTTCGATAGTAGTTGTGAATTGCCTTATCTGTAATCGAAGTTTTTTCTTCTGGGCTGTCCATGCCTTACTTCTCGTTAAACTCATAAAATTAAAGCTAGTCTCTGTCAGTGAGCTTCTTAATCCAATCCTGATTTAATTTCCTGTTTTAGTAATGAAATTACCTTGCTACTTAGCGGCATCATTCGATGTAGTATCACTGGAACTTCGTAGGATGTTCCCAAGCCCAGGATAGCACTACTATGGGGCATAATGGTTATGTCATAGGGTGTCCAGATTGAAGCCGGTTCGGTAACCTCCAATTTTTGAATGCCTAAGTTCAACGCGCGTAAAAAATCACTGCCGATCCGCAATTGTTTCCCACCTTTGTAAGGAAGAAAGTTTGCCCAGTAACTACCATGGTGGGGAGAGGAAATTGATATAAATTTATGCACCCGCTCCAAACCATTAAGGGCTTGTAAATAATACCGAGCGATTATCCCTCCCATGCTGAATCCCACCAGGGTACAGGTAGTTTCTTTATCTACGACATGCTCCAATTTTGCGAGAAGCTGGGACGAAAGGTGTTCCATACCATGCCAGCCGGAGTTATAGCGTAGGTGGATATAGTGTACGTCATAATTTTCGGCAGCTAATTCGTGCTGCATTCTAAGTAAGGAGGTTCCTCGATCAAAAATTCCAGGTATTAAAAGAACTGTTCGGCTTTTACGTTTCATTCTTGTCGCAGGAGAAGTGATGCGTTAGGAAAAGCTTCAATCCCAATAGTTATTTGTCTGCCAAAAACTATTGGGAGCTTGATAGAGAAGTGTAGTTGCAGAACTATTGTTGGATGCCACAAAGTAGCAAAGTAGTCTTAAGGGATAAGTTGGAATGCCGGCAACTATGTCTTTTATTTATATAGACGCCGGCATCTGAAATAAAAAAGTAATTCAAGCGTCTGTTTGAGGGTTTCCAAATAGAAATATTAATATTTCATCGAGTCTAGAATTCCATGATTTCTCATCATGGGCATGACCTTCAAATACTTGGGTTTGCCAATTTGAAAAGGAATACCCTTTCTGGCGCATGATTTTATCCACAGTCCGTTGCAGAGGTGGGTAATAAGCATCCAGGGTTTCTGTACCATGGTCAAAATAAAATCGGTGACTTCCAGGCTTAGGTAAATTTGCCTCTAGATAGTCGCGAATAGCCTCAGCTATCGGTAGTTTGTCGTCGGGGTTAATCCCTGGCCAATGGGTGGATATAGCTGCAGCCGTAGAGAACACTTCGGGGTACTCTGTGACCGCATAGAGTGATATTAATCCCCCCATACTCGCGCCGGCAATAAAGGTGTCGCTGGGATCACCACTCACAGCGTAATGACTATCAATATAGGGTTTCACCTTGGTCACCAAAAATTGTAAGTAAAGATCTCCACGCAATTCGGCTTGGTTAAATGGATGTTGGACCTGTGAAGCTTCTTTAGGTAAAAAACTCCGAGCTTTCTGGGGGAAGTAGTCACCGTGGCGAAGTGTCTCAATGTTATCGATAGCGACAACTATGAAGGGACGTACCTTCTTTTCTGCTATTAACCGAGAGGCGACTTCATCCATGCCCCACTCCTGACCATTCCAGGTGGTTTTACTGTCGAACAGCATCTGTCCATCGTGCATATAAAGGACGGCATAGGGTTTCTGTGTAGGATATTGATCAGGCAGCCATACATGAATTGGGCGCTCAGCAAGTCCTTCCAGTGTCAGGGAGGGCAGTGTTTCAAGCTTTCCTGCCGATACTTGTACTTCTTTAGGGGGTTCTTCAGCTGTACACGGTGGTATTAGACTGAAAAGAATACCGAATAATAAGGTCTTATAGATATCCATAGCGCCCTGCCTTTGGGGTGTAGATAAAGTTCTACTCTATCTATAAAACCAGTGGCAGGGCTCCTCCCTCTAAGGGGCTGACTTTGGTGTTGAGCCCTCTTTAGAAATAACTGCGGACATCCCAGGTTTCACGTTTATCATCCAATTCGAGCATCGGTCTCATTATAGAGCTATGCCCCTGTCCACCGAGAACGAAAACTTTGGTACCCGGTTGGGCGACGGCTTGGATATTGGCATACATACGGAAGTTTCTGGACCACCATTTGGAGGATAGATCGGCCCCGATAAAGTTATCACCTTGGCCAACATCATTGAGCATTATATAGGAGCCTACGTTTACTTTATCTTCAGTGGGGTCATTGTGCTTATCCAGAACTTCCTCCAATGACAGTGAGGCATGTATCTCATTAAATCGAATGCCCCAAGCCTTCAAAAATTCATCAGTTATTTTTTTTCGCTCGGGCGAATTACTTTCTAGATAGGATAAAAGTTCGCCATAGGGGAGATCTTGGCTAGCATCATAGCAGATGACCTTAGACAGGCCGGCCTTCTTGGCTATCCTGAATCCCAGCTGTTCGCTTTCTCCTCTATTTAGCTTGTGCTCACCCTTGACATATTTGGTAAGGCGCTGATTCATTTTACTTTCGTCATTGGTGTGGCATTCCAGAAGAACATGTGTTGGCGAGTCGGCGGCAATCCGTGAGGATAGGTCCTCCAAATACCTTTGACTTTCTTCGGTAAAAACATCAATAACTTGTGTTTTCACCACATCTTTGCTGGGTTTGCTGAAGTGGCTAAAGTGAAAACTACCAAAAAGCATAACTTGTGCAGGCTCTGTAGTTTCTACTGACTCAGCATAGGCACTTAGGCCAATAAGCCCCAAAGAAAGTATAATTGAGCTAGTGACTTGTCTTGCTATGTTTTTCATTTAATACCCTAGTTGTTTATTTTGTTTCTATAGTTTACCTATGCATTACACGAAATGAATAGCTTTACATTTTATGGTATTAGATGGACTCAAGGTTGAATGTACTAAATTAGTAGTGTCTACTTATAACAAGGTAAACAGAGTGATTTTTCTGATCTGAAAAAATTTTTTATTAATTTATTGCGGTGGGACTTGACAACTCAGGGCTATTTTAGCAATAGCCCTAAGTTGGTACGGTATCATTGTTAATGTATGTTTACTTAAGTACCACTTCTTAATCTGGTCACTTCAACATCGGCATTACGCATTTTAGCGGAATGGGCTACTTCCTTGCTGACAATAGTCTTTCCTATCGGAGAGAGTGAAATTGCTGCAAGCTTAAGGTGCTGCAAACCAAAAGGTATACCAATAATGGTAATAAAACAGGCAATAGCGTGCAGAAGGTGGCCAATAGCGAGCCAGATGCCAGCCAATAGGAACCAGATAATATTTCCTACTAAACCAAAGCCACTTGTCCCAATATCACCGCGCAGGGTGAGTTCTTCTCGGGAAATTGCCTCCTTGCCGAAGGGGAAAAAAGAAAATTTGCCGATTACAAAGCAGGCTCTTCCCCAGGGAATACCAATAATACTGATAAAGGCAACCAGCGAGCAAAACCACCAGCAGAGTCCCATAAAGACACCGCCAAGGATAAACCAGAGGAAATTTCCAAGTGTTCGCATAACTACCCCTACCAATTCGGTAAAATTTATTAGTGAAAACGGTAATCTACTGATGTTACCGCAAATCCTAATCGCTATATTGTTTATTTAAATTACAGTAGTTAGACGCAAATGCCCACGCTTTGGATTCAGTTATGGCTATTTTCGCTGGCCTATTTATGACCGATCGGTCAGATTGGTGGCCGGCTTGGATTTTGCCCTTTGGGTATAAAAGTTACGGTATCAGCTCATTTGCCGGAGCATTACTATTTAGCAAGCGATGACATTGACTACTTCCTGTTACTGGTAGACCTGACTGCAATATACCCAATTGATCCAATACAGTCGCTTGGTCCCAGTAAATATGCTCAGAGCTGATTTTTCTATTGGAGAAGCTAATAATTCCCACATGGGGGACTGATAGCTTCTTCCCTGTTGCTTCGATACCAGGTGCGAACCAATCCATACGAATAGAATGGGTAAAGTGAAGAATAAACTCATCCACTAAGCTGTCTTTGCCCACGGTGCGGGAAAGAAGCTGTAAATTTATATCCGCTGGCATTTGAGGAATAAATATATCCCTATAAAATTTTCGTAAGGGTTCTTTTCCCGTTGCGCCGGTATTAACCGGTACATGAATTAATACGGGATTTTCTGTCATGGTAGCAATTGCGGCGTCGGCATCTTTTTGATCGAATTCGGCCTCGGTATGGGTTTCCCAAAGTTGAATTAAGTACTTTTCATCGTCATTGTATTCCATCTCATTCACCTTCCCATTTGAGGCGCAATATTACTGGTCGTTGAGTTAATCTATCTTGTGCCAAAGACAGTATCGCAATGTTTATAAATATCAATAAGGTCGAGAGCGTCAACAGTGAATATGACGATCTTGCAGCTACCTATAGTGATGGCTAATTTTTAGTACAGAATCAGAGTGTTTGTAGTACTAAAAGACCATAAATTATTGAGGGGAGGATGGAGGAGGATTGTTTGAAGCTTTGTAGATCTAGAATGCGTTACCCGTTCCATAAGGGTAACGCATTTTTAACCCTTTAGCCGCGCCAGTAATTATTGGCTGCTGCAACGGTTTGGAAGTTAATGGCAACAACCTGAGAGGAGGCGATCAGGCTGTCTGCATTTTCCTCATAGGCGGACCTCAGCTTACCCCGTACTTCATCTGAAGGCTGGGTGTATTTTACTCCCATCCTGGATAGTTTCATTGCAAGTTCAAAGCCTTGTTGTGCATTTTCAGTAATTAGGCTTTCTAACCAGATTTGCGACATGGACATCCCTCTCTACTATCGGGTTGATTGATAAAGTTGTGGGGGCTGCTGAGCCCCAGTTATTTTGTATATTTACTAAGGGTTGAACTCAGTCCAATATGTATTGGCTGATATATTTGTTGAACTGAATAAGATCGAAAGAACCTCTTATTTCGAACCTTACCTTACCGATCTCGCTTAAATAAACTTCTATTTCACAGTCCAGATCAAAAGTGCTAGCGGTCTCAACAGAGAATGCCTGGATCTTGCTGAAAGGCAAAGAGGTGTAGTCTACTTTTGAGCCGGTGATACCCTGAACATTGGCGGCAATAATACGTTTGTTGGTGAAAACTACCTGATCGCGAATAGTTTTAAAACCTGCAAAAATAAACTCCCCCTCGATCAGGAACTTATTAAAGTCATCCCTGGATTCAGAGATATCTATAGGCTTGAGTTTAAATACTGGTGAGTTTTTAAAATCTATCACGGGTTATCCCTGTAATTCTATTGGAGGAGGAGATTACCACTGTGGCGTATTAAGTTACAGATGATTTACTTTTTGGTTGTGTTTTTATGTTTAAATTTATTTAATTATCATGACAACTTCCACAATAGAGGATCGATCATAAGTAGTTGGTAATTTTTGAAATGCTTATCTCTCTATTCACTGGATTCTTGACTCGATTATTTCAGTATCACTAGGGATAAACAGCAGTGGCTATATCTGTCTATTGATTTGTAAGGCTTCCAAAAAAAGCTGCACAGCGGGATGAGTTGTTGCACTTTTTTTGAAGGTGACAGCATTTTGTATTTGGTAGTGAAACTTCTCCGGTAGCAGGGGGAGCAGGGTTCCTTCTCCGACATATCTGCGGGCCAGGTATTCCGGTAGGAAACCCACAAAGCACCCAGAAAGTATCATCGCCAACCTGGCCGCCATATGGTTGGCTGTGGATCGCTTGGGAAACAATCGATACAGGTGCGCCGCACCAGAGAGAACAGTATGACTGGGCGCAGCTAACTCCTGCTGGGTGAGTAGCTCCTCATCAATAGCTGACACCTGGGCACAGGGGTGGCTGTTACTGCAATAGAGAATCGATTGGTGATAAAACAGGGGTTGGTACTCCAGCCCCGGTCGACGTGAGTGCAGGGGGTTGATACCGATATCGGCGCGGCCTGCGAGGATTTCCAACTCGAGTTCCTGAGGGGCGGCCAGTTGTACTTCGAGGTGCAGTTGTGGGGCCTTCTCACGCAGTTGGGCAATAGTTCCGGGCAAGTTCAGTTGCGGTATTTCCAATACATCGTCGGGCATTACCAGGCGCAGGGTACCGGTGAGTTGGGATTGGATTGCATTGACCTGGCTTTTGAAGGTATCCAGGTGCCCATCGAGCTCCAAAATAGCCCGATACAAGGCCTCCCCCTCCGGGGTCAGTTTGAAGTCGGCCCTGCCTCGAGAGCGCAAGCACAACTGCATACCCAGCCGTGTCTCCAGGTCGGAGATATGCACACTGATCGTAGAGCGGCTGATATTCAGAGTGACTTCGGCAGGGGTGATGCCTCCGGCGTGCACAACCTCGCGGAAGACGCGCAGCAGGCGCAAATCCATATCGCTGAGGCGGCCTCCCAGGGCGTTTTTGGTTTTGCTCATAGCTGCACTTCCTGGGGCGCTGAGATGGTTTCTGGCTGTAGATATAATTAAAGTTTGATAAATATAAACTTTAGTTGGAAAAATACTACTATTCTCCTCAGTTAGCTGCGGCCAGAATCGCCGCATACTACTAATAACATCTATTTACTAGGAATTTCCCTGTGAAACTTGCAAATTCGGACCTGTTGAAATTTCAGAACTATATAGCGGGCGAATGGCGTGACGCTGCCGCCACTGTAGATGTATGTGACCCGGCCAATGGTGAGTTGCTGGGCCGTGTGGCCGACGGTACCGCAGAGGATGCCGAGGCGGCAGTGGCGGCGGCCAATGAAGCCTTCCCCGCTTGGAGCCGCCGTACAGCCGGTGAGAGAGCTGCAGTTCTCAAGCGCTGGTACCAGCTGATCGTGGATAACAGCGATGACCTGGCAATGATCCTTAGCCTGGAGCAGGGCAAGCCGGTAGCGGAAGCGAAAGGTGAGATTATCTACGGGGCTTCCTTTATTGAGTGGTTCGCGGAAGAGTGCCGTCGGGCCTATGGCCAGACGATCCCGACTCATAACCCGGCCATGCGCCTGAATACCATCCGCCAGCCGGTGGGTGTGGTGTCCTGTATTACCCCCTGGAACTTCCCCAATGCCATGATCACCCGCAAGGCGGGTCCGGCACTGGCGGCGGGCTGTACTGTGGTGATCAAACCGGCCCTGGAGACGCCACTATCTGCTCTGGCGCTGTGCCAATTGGCGGAAGAAGCGGGCCTGCCCAAGGGGACTATCAATGTAGTTACCGGCAGTGATTCCCCAGGAATCGGCAAGGTTCTGACCCAAGATCCCCGTGTGGCCAAATTCACCTTCACCGGCTCCACTGCTGTGGGCAAGCTGTTGATGTCCCAGTGCGCCAGCACCGTGAAAAAAATGTCCATGGAGCTCGGCGGCAACGCGCCGTTTATCGTATTTGACGATGCGGATATGGATACCGCAGTCAGCGCCTGTATGGCGACCAAATTCCGCAATGCGGGCCAGGTGTGCGTGGCCACCAACCGCATTTACGTGCACGAATCCGTGCACGATGAGTTTGTGGAAAAGCTGCGCGAGCAGGTTGCCGCCCTGAAGATCGGCCACGCTACCGAGGAAGGGGTTAATATGGGCCCGATGATCTTCCGCAGGGCTGTGGACCGGGTTCAGGGGCTTGTACAGGACGCGGTTGAGGCCGGAGCAAAAATTGAAATTGGCGGTGAGCAGCTGGCCAATGGCGATAACTTTTTTGCGCCAACCATCCTCACTGGAGTTACCGATACCATGCGTATCGCCAAGGAGGAAATTTTTGGCCCTCTGGCGGCGATACAGAAGTTTTCCGATGAGGAAGATGTGGTTCGCCGTGCCAATGAAACGCCCTACGGCTTGGCGGCTTACGTGATGAGTGAAAACATTCGCCGAGCCAATCGTGTGGTAGAGGCGCTCGACTACGGCATGATTGCCTGTAACACCGGGGTTTTCTCCACCACTGTGGCACCCTTCGGTGGTGTTAAAGAGTCCGGCATTGGCCGCGAGGGCGGTGTCGAGGGTATGGCCGAATTTTACGAGACCAAATATTGCTGTTTCGGGGCCTGAGTCCGGGTCTGAACACAACTGGCCTGCGCTTGTCCTAGGTGACAAGCGCTCGAACAGATTTTCGGGAGCCTGTGGCTCCCCTAATTAAGAGTTTGAAACTTCAGGGAACTTGCGGAGATTAATACTATGTCTGAGATGCAAACCGATGCTTTCTGGATGCCGTTTACCCCCAACCGCACCTTTAAGTCTGCACCGAGAATTGTGGAGCACGCCGAGGGGATTTATCTCACGGAGAAAGGCGGTCGCCAGGTTATTGATGCGACTGCGGGTTTGTGGTGCAGCAATGCGGGCCACTGTCGTTCTGAAATTGCAGAGGCAATTTACCAGCAGGCAAAAACACTCGACTACAGCTCTATTTTTAATTTTGGTCACGAGTTGGGTTTTGAGTATTCCGAGCGTCTGGTAAAGCACACTCCCGATGGCCTGGACCATGTGTTCTTCGGTAATTCCGGTTCCGAGGCAGTTGAGAGCGCCCTGAAAATTGCCCTGCAATACCAGCGTGTACGCGGCAAGGGCACTCGCACTATGTTTATCGGCCGTGAGAAGGGTTATCACGGAGTAAACTTCGGCGGTATTTCTGTGGGCGGTATTCCTCCCAACTACCAGGGTTTTGGCCAGCCGGTGAAAGCCAACCATATGCGTCACACCCTGGATATCGAGCGCAATGCATTCAGTCGTGGCCTGCCGGAGCACGGTATTGAGTTGGCTGAAGACCTGGAGAGACTGGTAGCTTTCCACGGTGCCGACCAGATTGCCGCTGTGATTGTTGAGCCATTTGCCGGTGCCGGCGGTGTGGTATTGCCTCCCAAAGGCTACCTGCAACGCCTGCGGGAAATTTGTGATAAGCACGACCTGCTGCTGATTTTTGATGAAGTCATCTCCGGCTGGGGCCGTACCGGTTCTGCATTTGCCTCCACGGAGTTCGGTGTGACCCCGGATATGATCACCTCCGCGAAGGGGATTACCAATGCCACAGTGCCCTTGAGTGCGGTATTTGTCAGCGACGAAATTTATAAAACCGTGATGAATGCGGCTCCCGATGGTGCGGTGGAATTCTTCCACGGTTATACCTACTCAGCACATCCGGTTGCTTGTGCGGCGGGTATGGCGACTCTGGATATTTACGAGCGCGAAGGCCTGTTGACCCGCGCTGCCGGTGAAATTGGCCAGCACTGGGAAAATGCTTTGCACAGCCTGGCTGACCTGGACAATGTGATCGATGTGCGCAATTACGGTTTAGTGGGCGCTATTGAGCTGCGCGCGCCGCAGGATCTGAAAGGGAAATACGGAGCCAAAGTCTCTGGTATGGCCTGGGAAGCTGGAGTGATGGCCCGTGGTATTGGCGATGCCCTGTGTATGTCCCCACCGTTGATTATCGAGAAGCACGAGATCGATGCTGTTGTGGATAAACTGCGTGGTGTGATCGGCGCTCTGGCCTGATTATGCTATTGCGGCAGCCCGTTCGGGCTGCCGTTCTCTCCAAATTACTCTTGTGTCAGAAGGAAAGAATATACATCTCTCGAGACGCTCCGTGTATACATCCCTGTAAACTCATAATCGGCATCCATGCCTCATACGGTCCCGAGTGCAGTCTTGCCTTATTAGTTTTCTCCCTTCCTCTCCTTTCATGACCCGCAGGGCAGTTTGCGTAACTTCCCTATTGTCGTTTAGAGCTACACTGAAAATAGTGGTCTGCGGCGCGGTCACAGTCTTTGCAGAGTCGACTGCCTGGCCGCGCTCGTAGGCTGCCTTTAAAAACCGCCGGGGAAAAATTCAATTCCCTGATGGTAAGGGACTCTTCAATATGGAAAGTTACTCAACCTGGGGACTTTTCTATGTCCGCTGACACTCCTCCCCTGGCGACCGGACCTATTTTGCAGGTGTTGTCTGCAAACTGGTGGCTACTCCTGCTGCGCGGTATTGTCGCGGTGATTTTTGGCGTGCTGACTTTTGTCTGGCCGGGATTGTCCCTGTTGACCCTGGTGTTGCTTTTTGGGGTTTACGCTTTCCTGGATGGTATTTTTTCCCTGGTTGCAGCGGTGATGGGGCGGCATAAGTCCACTCCACTGTGGTGGTTGATTGTCTCGGGGCTGATCAGTTTGGCCGCGGGAATTGTGACTTTTATTTTCCCGCAGGTTACCGCTTTAGTGTTGGTGATTTTTATCGGTGCCTGGGCCCTGGTGCGGGGTATCTTTGAAATTGTCGGCGCTGTTCGCCTGCGCAAGGAAATTGATAACGAGTGGCTGCTGATCGCCATTGGTGTTCTCTCGGTGATTTTCGGAATTGCAATTTTAGTCAGCCCCGGGGCCGGTGCTCTGGCGTTGCTCTGGGTAATCGGTGCCTATGCGATTATTTTGGGGCTGCCATTGATCTGGTTATCTTTCCGACTGCGCAAGCATAATAAATCCGCTTCTTCATAACCGTTTAACTCAAATACGCTCAGTAATAAAAAAGGCCGGTATTACTTAGTAATACCGGCCTTTTCGAATTGCTATTTAAATAACAACTTCTGTTTTTTATTGCTTAGCGGCGAGATTGACTGCCTTCGGCAATGCCCCCATTAACGCTTTGCCTTTTTTCTCCAGTGCCATACACAGCTGGATTCGCTCCTCGGCTTGCGCGAGGCTGCGCTGGTACCCGGGGGCTAAATCACCTTGCTGGGCAAAGAGTTGTTGCAGTTCGCCCAGGTGCTGTTTATCGCAGAAGGCAGCGGCAAGTGATGGGGTGCGGCGGCGGATCTGGGCCGGAATCTTATCTACTACCTTGTCAAAGTTCTGTTGCAGCCACTCCCAGTGCTGTTCCTGAACCCTGGGCTGGGCCAGGGCGTAATGGATCAGGCCAAATGATTCTCTCGGCCCCATTTCGTCGCTGAGCGCTAATGCTTGAATGGTTTCCACTTGCTTGGGATTGTTGCTGGTACCGATGGCATTGGCACTGGCATTTTCAAAGCGGGGATCATCCAGCTCGGCGCGGACTTTGATCAGGTGTGCGAGGAAATCCTCCCCCGCATCCTGTATTGCCACACTCAGGGCTGCCTGGTATAGGTCAGAGCTTAACGCCTTCGCATCCCGTTCCTGTTTAAAGCCGGTAAAGGCGGTTGCCATTTCCTGTAACTGCTTGCGCGAGTCAGGATCTTCTGCAACTTGTGCCATAAAGGTTAGCAGGTCGCTGTGCAGCATCTGCTGGTCGCTATCACTGCTATTGGCGCTGCGATTTAGTATCGGCAGGTACAGGTTCTGGGCAAAATTTAGGAATGCAGAGCGCTGGGATTCACCCAGGTAATTATCCCGGTACTTCTGCAGGTAGCGCAGTGGCATGGTGATCACCTGGCGCTTGTCCGCCACTGCGGATTTGCGCACTACTTCCAGCAGTGGTGCCGCAGTGAGATTGCCGGCCTCGAAAGCTGAGAAGGCGCTGTCGATAATGGACAGCTGCTCAGTGGCAGAGAACAGGGCAAATTGTTTAATCAGTGCCTGCCACTGCGTCTTGGGAAGGTTCCAGCGGTAGTAGCCGCTGCCCTGAGCATTGGGCATTACCCAATTTGGGCAGGCACCGCCGGTAATCTCCAGGGTTTCCCTTGCCTCAGTCAGGATCTGGCACTGCTGCACGCCGCTATCGGTGCTGAAGCAGAAGGGGATGCTCCATTTATCGCTGGCGTCGGCGATAGGGGAGCCGAGTGGCTTGTAACGGCTCTGCTGAACCACTAGCGAGGCCTTGCCGTCGCTATTGCAGTCCATGGAGATATCCAGTTGTGGAACCCCTTTTTGCTCGACAAAACTGCGGAAAGTCTCGGTCAGTTCCGGGGTGTTGGTTTCCTGGCCGATCACTTTGTAGAAGGGTGGTGAGTCGGCCACGCTGTCGGAGAAGGTTTCCAGGTAACGTCCCAGTGCCGGGCGGAAGTTTTCCGCTCCGAAATAGGTGTCCACCATGTGGATAACGCCCAGGCTCTTCGAGTAAGTGATCGAATCGTAGGCGTTGCGAATGTTGTTGTTGTCCGCGATGGGCTCACGAATGGCGCGGGTGCTGGCCAGGGAGTCTAGCTGCATGGCGCCGATCGCATAAGTCGCTGCGTTTAGGTCGTGCCCCTCTTCAGGTTCCATAATGGTGAGGGCCAGCGCCTCCCCCCAGGTAGCAAAACCTTCCTTCAGCCACAGGTCGTCCCACCAGGGGGGGGTGACCTGATTGCCAAACCACATATGGGCAATTTCGTGCGCATGAACTTCTACGAGAGCCAGGCGGGTGCCGGGAGCCGGGTTGTCGCCCACCAGGATACGCTGTTCGCGATAGGTAATTGCCGCGGACAATTCAGTAGCGCCACTGGGCCATTGGGGGGCGGCAATAATGTCCAGCTTCTTGAATGGGTAGGGGCGTTGCAGCTGGGTCTCGAAGGTCTCCACCATTTTGGGGGTGATATCGAGGATGTAGTTCATATCTTCACCGCGACCTTTACGGGCGAAGCCTCGCAGGGGAATGGGGTCCTTGCGGTATTTACTCGGCGGAATGGCTGGGCGCTCAACCTGGTCAAAGGGGCCGACAGACAGGGACAGCAAATAGGTTGACATCGGTGGTGTGGTGGCGAAAGTGACTTTCTCCATGCCGTCACCTGCCGCTTCGCGCTTCAGCTCGGGCCCATTGCTAATCGCTGCGTAGCCTTCGGGTATTGTCAGGCTGACGGTAAAGGGCGCTTTCAGGCCTGGCTCGTCGAAACCGGGTAAATACTTGCGGGCCTGGATCGATTCGGATTTTGCCAGGGCATAGGCATCGCCCTGTTCCTCGACCTTAAAAAGCCCGGCCAGGTTGCGATCAAATGCAGCACTGTAGTCGATGTGCAGTTTGAAAGTGCCCGCATCGATCTTCTCAGCAAACTCTACTGCGGCAACACCACTGTCCAGTACTTCCCGGTATTCGGCCGGAATCTGGCGGCCGTCATCGAGCTGTGCGTAGATTTCGCCCACATTCAGGTTTTTGCCATGCAGCCAAATATGTCGGGCACCTTCCGCCAGCTGGATATCGATATCCACCTTGCCGGTGAAGGTGTCTTTGCGAGGGTCCAGCACCAGTTCCAGCTGGTAATCCAAGGGGGTAGTGCCCTCGGGCAGGCGCCCTTCGGGAGCCTTATCAAAATCGAGGCCTTTAGCCTCGACTTCCTGGGCAGTATTGGTTTTTGCTGGTTCCGATGCTTTTTCTGCGGGGTTACAACCTGCTACTGAGAGCAGGGCCGCAGTTAGCAGGGCGAGCGGGATGTTCTTTTTCATGGTAGGGGGAGCACTCAGCCAAAAGGCTGATTGTACCGCTTTGGAGAAAAATTACGCGATGCAAATAGTTGGGCTGAGGGGAAGGTGGGAGGAAACCCGGCAGTGGATGCCGGGTTTCTGTAGTGAGACTTACAGGTGCGGTACGGTCAGGCTAGAGACCTTGCTGCTGCTGTAGGGCACTGTGATGGTGTAATTGGTATTTTCCGGCTTCTGGTAGATGTACCCCTGAGTATCGATGGCCAATACTACACGGTGGCCAACCGGGACATCGTAGCTGGTGGTGAAAAAGTCCACTTCGAACTTTTGTTTTTGCCCAGACTTGTCTGAATGCAGGGTAATGGGGGCGTGAGTTATCAGGCGTCCCAATCCCAGCGGACCCACATCGTAGAGGTGCACGTTGAGTTGCACTTCTTTTTTGCTGGGTTCCACCCACATTTCGAGTTTGGGTTCGCCGCGAATCTTCAGGGTTTCCCACTGAATCGGTGATTTGTACTCGATGGCGTAGTAGCCGTTGATAGCGATCATGGGCGCGTAAACGGGGATACCGAAGCCTTCCAGTGCATCGGAAACCAGCGGGATACCGGTGCCTGCAAAGGTATCTGAGCCGCCGTGGAATTCGTTACTCCAGCTCCAACCGTCGTACTTGTCGCTCTCCATTTTTGCATTGTTAAACATGGTAAAGCGTGGCTGCAGGTACCAGGTGGTGCTTTCGTCCGTTACCGGGTAGTCCTCGAATTGCTCCAGCTCATTGCTGATGCGCACAGTCATATCCACCTTGGGTTCGGTGTCGATCCCGTTGTCCTCGCCTTTAAGGTGGTGGTCGAACCAGCGGAAACTGGTGGACCAGATATGGCCATTGTTACCGGTAAGAGTCTCGGTAATCGCGTGGGTGCCGGGGTTTAGCATGAGTTTCTTGGGCCCTTCGAGCAGGGAGTAGAAATCGGTCATGCTATTCGGCTTAAACAGGTAGTCGGCGAAATTGTTTGAGAGCAATACCGCTGTGCCGTTTCGATTGATTTCGTCCACGTAACTCATTGCGGAGCGCTCAGCACCGAAATTAATTACCTGTTCCATATTTTCGCCGTCGCGCAGGTTGCTCCATACCTGCTCGAGTTCGGCCTCTTTCTGGAAGGCCGTAGTAACAAGCAGCGTGCCCCATACCAGGTTGACGGTTTCATTGGGGTACAAAGCTTCTACTACATCTGCCCAACCGGATAGCGCAGCTACTGCATCGACGCGAGGGTGCTTGGCGGCACTCAGTAGTGAAATTCCACCGCCGTAGGAAATTCCGGCCATACCCAGCTTGCCCACCGGGTAATTGGTTTCCAGCCAGTCGATCAGGACTCCCACATCGTTAAGGCTGTTATCCCCTGCGACGTCAACAAGTCCTCCCGAGTGCCCAAATCCCCGGGTGGAGTAGCTGAGCACCAGGTAGCCGTTTTCTGCCAGCTCTTTGGCCTGGAAGTGGTACTGGTGCTTCTCCAGCCCCCAGCTGTTGGTAAAAATAACGGTGGGGTAACCGTCTGCTGGTGCGGGCGTCTCCGGGATAAATAAGTTCGCATCCAGGACCGTACCGTCAAAAGAAGTAATATCCACGTCGGCGATATATTCCGGTGCCGACCAGGCATGAGCAGACATTAGGGCGCCGCCAAGCAGCGCCAGTAGTGGCTTGGTATTCATTAGTTTTCTCTCATCTGATGAAATCATTATTATTTTTTTGACCAGGATTCCCTCCTTGGTCGACCCCGTACTATAGGAGTTCATCCTAGTTTTGTACGTAAACAGGGCTAAATTTGAGACGTTTGTCTCGCTTCATGTCGCAATCTGCTGCAGAAAACTATCTATGAACAGCTATCTATTTTGTGTCTTTCCGGTCACACAAAAACAGGCGAAAAGCCGTTTTGTGATCAAATTGATCTTTTTTTGATCAGTGAAAACCGGTACTGTGTCGTCTTCGCTAATCAGCTAGGGAGGGCTTCAGCAACAATGACTCGGTGGCCCGAACTATGGTTTCTCGTTCAGTTGTTCTATTAGTACTTTGTTTCGGATTTATCGCTTCAGCCTACGCCGCGCCGCGCAGCTTGGGGCAGGTGACCTGGTATGAAGTCGACAGTGATAATTTTCGCGTGATTACCGATGGTGATCCCAACGCAGTCAAAAGTCTGGTAGCAGACCTGGAGCGCTATCGCGCAGTGGCCTTGGAGTTACTCGATGCAGATCCAAAAAGCGAGCGATTAACTATTTATGCGGCCGCAGACCGGGACACCTATGCAAACCTGGTGGGTGTTGAGCTGGCGGATATGACCAACGGTTTGTTCGACACCTCTGCGGAGGGTAACTATGCCCTGGTAAACCTGGATGGTCGCAGCGTTGAGAGGCAGCTCAAAGCGCGCGAATTCCTGTTCCATGAATACACTCATTTTCTGAGCTATAACGGCAACACCACCCACTATCCCTATTGGTATAGCGAGGGGTTTGCTGAATTTATGGCAACCATGTCATTCCCGGAAAAAGGCACCTACGAAATTGGCTCCATTCCCAGCGAACGGGCCATGACCCTGATGTATACCGGGCTTATGCCGCTGGAAGACCTGTTGCGCGCGACGGTGTACAACACCGATGCGGACGAAAAGGCAGATGTCTATGCCGGAGGTTGGATTCTGTCTCACTGGTTGATGATGAAAAGCGGCAAGCAGGATAATTTCGATAATTTCGTCAAAGCCTATAACGATGGTGCCGACCCAGTACTTGCCCTGGAAGAAGCGCTGGGGATGTCGGTGAAAGAAATTGAAAAGGCCTATGTCGCCACTTATAAGGCGGATAGCTTTGAACATTTTAGTGGTGCTATCCCCGCGGACTTTAAAGAGGCCAGCCCTACGGTTAAACGCCTCAGCAAAAGAGAGTCGGTGAGCATCCTGGCTGGATTTATCGCCCAGTCCGGTTACAACCTGCTGGCTTTGGATGAGTTGATTGAATATGCCTACAGTACGGGTATTTACAGTACTGAGCTGGCTGCGATTAAAGCGAGTGCCGATCTGCGATTGGGTAATTTCCCCCAGGCCAGCCACCTTTTGGCCAGTGTCCCCACTAAGGACCGAGGCCAGCTCTGGTACTTGAGTGCCCATGCCTGGTTAACGGTTAATCAGCAGGCGGTGGCGCCCGGTAGTAAGCGGGATCTTCGCAGCTTAAAAATGGCGCGGGAGGAGTTCGACTTCCTGGTGAAGGAAGAACCGAAAAATGCATCTCACTGGTTTGGCCTGGCGATGGCTATGGAGATGCTGGATTACCCCCGAGAGGAATATCTGGAAAAGCTGGAGCAGGCTTACAAGCGTGCCCCCCGTGAGCTGCATATTGCCCAGTGGCTGGCAGAAGAGCTCTACCAAAAGAAAGATGCGGAGTATTTTGCCCGAGTGGCGAAGCCGCTGATGTTCGAGCTTCCAGACGAGGAGCAGAACAAAGAAATAAAAATGAGGTTGGCAGAGCTGAAGGGCAAACCCAAGTCATCATAGCAACCATAAGAGCGCTCACTGAATAAAAAAGGCTTGTCACTCTGTGTAAGAGACATCCGACATTCGCCAACGTATATTTGCCCGGCAATTGATTTTGCCGGGCTTTTTTTTAGGGGATAATTTCCCAGCAAACTGGTACGATTTCTGTAACAGCGGCAATTCCATATTGTGAAGCATAGCGTGCGCGTTAAGGGTAATGCTTCTCATAGAATAAGAAAGGGTGCACTGTGAGCAGAAAACGGTTTTTCGTTATATTTCCGCTATTTGTCTTAATATTGCTGCTTGCCGCATGCGAGAGTAATAGAGATCCTGTTGTAGAAAACTCACAGGTTTTAACGGAATCTCCCCAACAACCGATACCAACGCCGCAGAATAAACAGCCCGCAAAGCCGCAGTTTGAAAATTATGTAGAGCAAGGAGATTTGCCAGCCCTGTTAGAGCGAGGTGTATTGCGCCTGTTGGCCCCAAGGGGCCCCCAGGAGAGCGCCTTACCACGAGAAGGACTACCTGCAACAGAGTGGCGAAAACTTGCGGAAAGTTTTGCTCGTAGCCGCGGATTAAAGCCTCAGTGGGTTTACGTAGATAACTTTTCCGATTTAATTCCAGCGGTTGTTGATGGACGTGGGGATGTAATTGCCACCAATTTTTCCCGCACCGAAGAACGCAAGTTATTACTGGGTTTTACCCGCCCATTACAATATGTTGATGAGTTGCTAATTACTCATAAAGAGTTCGAGGTGGAAGAGGCTGTGCCCTTACAAGTCGTGCTGCGGCGGGGCAGTGCATTTGCTGAAACCCTGGAGCAGCGAGCCGATACGGAAAATTACAGAATCACTTACCTCGATAAGCCGGTTGCAACCAGCGAGCTTATCGCGGCTGTAGCAGCGGGTGAATACCCCGCAACAATTATTGATAGTAATTTGGCCGATGTACTTCTAACTGATTACCCTCAACTCACAGCCACCACAGAACTCGATTCCCGCAGGCCTATCGCCTGGGCTGTACGCAAAAATGCTATCGCTTTGAGGCGTGAGTTGAATGAGTTCTTTACCGCAGAATTGGTATTGGCCAGTCAGAACCGAGAGCAGCCACTGAGAGATTGGCAGGCAATAAAGGAGAGCGGAACTTTAAGGGTGCTTACTCGCAATCACCCCGCTTCCTACTTTATCTGGCGCGGTGAGTTGATGGGGTTTGATTACGATCTGCTAAGGAAGTTTGCCCGTGACCATAAATTACGCCTGAGCATGATTGTACCCGATAAAGATCAGGATTTGGTCGAGGCATTGAATGATGGAATGGGGGACATGATTGCTGCATCCCTTACTGTTACCGAGGCCCGCCGCCAGCAGGGATTGGCATTTTCCAAGCCTTATATGACAGTTACGGAACAGGTAGTAGCCGCAAAATCAAAGGTGCCTGATAAAGAGCTACCCCTTCCAGAGAACCTGCTTTCTGGGCAAACAGTAGTGGTTAATCCCACCACGAGCTATCACGAGAGTCTGGTCAAAATAATGGAAAAGCAGCACGGGCAAGATATGGTGCCGCTACAGATCCATCGTCTAAAAGGCGCTACCAGTGAGTTTCTTATTGATGCAGTAGCCAGGGGTATTTTTCCCTATACCGTAGTTGACTCACACTTGGCCGCCATTGAAAGCACTTACCGGGATGACTTTACTGTAGTGGGGGAGTTGCCAGGGGAGCGAGATATCGCCTGGGCCGTTCGAACTGGCCAGCCGGTATTATTGGAACAACTGAATAACTTTCTGAACAAGCACAATCGGGACCTGTTCTTTAACGTTACTTACAATAAATATTTCAAGGAGCAAAAGCGTATCCTCCGACATCAAGGGCAGCGCCTGCGCAGCACTGATGAGCTATCGCCCTTTGATCCCATAGTAAAGAAATATACTGAGGCTACCGATCGGGATTGGCGTATGGTGGTTGCGCAGATGTACCAGGAGAGTCAATTTAACCCCCAAGCGCGCTCCTTTGCAGGTGCTCAGGGCTTGATGCAGGTATTACCTCGGACTGCACGACAGATGGGAGTTAAAAATTTGTATGATCCTGAAAACGGTATCCGCGCAGGTGTATCTTATCTGGGGTGGTTGGATAAACGTTTTCCTGAAAATATACCCCTAGAGCAGAAGATCTATTTTACCTTGGCTGCATATAATGCGGGTCACGGTCATGTCAGGGATGCGAGGGCGTTAGCCCGACGACTGGAGTGGGACCCTAACCAGTGGTTTGGCCATGTTGAAGAGGCCATGTTGCTGCTGTCCCAGCCTGAATACTATCGCAATAGTCGTTTTGGTTACGTGCGCGGCAGGGAGCCAGTTAACTATGTGCGTGAGATACGGGATAGGTATATTGGATATTTAGGAGTTGAGCGCCATCAGATTTATACAGATATTGATGGCAGCATTGCTCCCAATTAATTAATGTATCCCATCAATGGGCCTCTGCAAGCCAGAGGCATTGTGGGTTTGCTCAAGGGCACTTTATTATTGCCCCTTAGCTCCAGTGCAGCTGTATTGCGGAAGCGAGAGTTTCTTGCGGTCCAACTTTAGAGGCTCCACCAATCAAGTAGAGGTTTTCTCCTAGGGCTACTGCTCCGTGACCGTGTCGTGCCTGGGGCAAATGACCCTGATTGTTCCAATCATCTGTGACTGGATCGTAAATCCAAATATTGTTAAATGCTGTACCAGTCTTCCATTTGCCATTGGGGCCAAATGCCTCACCGCCGGTAACTATTAATTTATTATTTAATGGGGTTACTGTGAGTCCGGCAGCAGCCTGGGGTAGGGGGCGGATCTTTTCCCATTTATCCAGGCTGGGGTCATAAACTTCGGCATAAGTTAGATTCCTAGCCTTGCTACTATTGTCGCTAACCTGGCGGCCACCAACAACATAAATTCTGTTATTTAAGTTTGCCCCACCTGCGGAGGTTCGCTTGATACTGGCTGGCGCTGCTTGCTCCCAATGATCCCCTCTTGTAAGCACATAATGAGAATTGGTATCTCTATTTTTAGACTGTTCGTCGGGGGCCTTGCCGCCAATGACATGGATGTTCTCCCCAATGTTGGTGTAAATAGATTCAGCCAAGGGCCGGGGGAGAGGGCTGGTTTCTATCCAATGCTTATATTCGCCGGAAAGTTTATAAACTGTATTTCGGGCTTGCCAAGCGCTATCCGAATCGCCAAAAAACCCACCGATGCCATATAGACTGTTGGAGTTACTGGCCATACCGAGGTGATGCCTTGACTCAGGTAAATTGGGCCCATGCCTCCAGTTTTGTTCCCTTGGAGAAAAGATATGTGTTTGTTTAGTTGGAGAGAGACCGAAGAAAACTGCCGTATCCGATGGGATAAATCCCCCTGCTACATAGATCTCACCAGAAAATACTGCGGGGTAAATCTCCTGTAAAGGTATTTCCAGGCTGGGAAGATTTGATATAGATAGACTGGAATTAGCCTCTTTAGCGGTTAGATTGACTCCACCGAAAGTAAGGGAAGCTAAGCTGGAATATTTAATAAAGGATCTTCTGGATAGCGCCATGGTAACAAACACTCTCATACTGACTGATAAGGGATACCTATTGACTATAATTTTTTACCTAAAAATAGGCTAAAAGGGTCATTTTTATAGTGACTGAAAGGGGCGCAATCGTCAAATCCATAACGGCGATAGAGAGCGATTGCGGGAGCAAAAGCTTCAGCGCGACCTGTCTCCAGCTTTATCTCTTTATATTTACGCTGCTTTGCCTCCTCCAATATTCTTTCTATCAAGGCGCGGGCAACGCCTTTGCGCAGGAATAGAGAATGAGTTTTCATGGATTTTATTTCGCCCAAATCAGGGTTGATCTCTTTTAGGGCACCACAGCCGGCCAAAACTCCATCAATTCTCGCTCCCCAAAAGGTAATCATGGGGTCATTTAACTCATCAGGATTTAGTGCGTGAACGCTTCCAGGTGGGGAATGTCGGTACATTTCCCGTAGATGAGCTTCAAGAAGATTGTTAATGGAGCCATCGGACAGGTCGTCTAATTTTACTGATATATACATCTTTATTTGATTGTCTTTCTTTTTAAAACAATGGTTTAAGTAGGGACGCCCGTTAATTTTTTGGGCTTTGAAATGTCACTGTAACAAGATTTTTAGAGAAGAATAAGTATAAGTTAGCTGGTGCAATAGATATGCTTTATTCGGGGGCATTTAGATAAAATATGCACCGTTTTATTACGCGTAATACCCGGCCAAAAGCCTGGTAAGGGAAACTAAGGGCTGGATATTGCCCTTAGTTCAACATTAATAGCTAGTTTAAAGAAGATCTAGAGTAATCGCTTCCCGATATTGATACAGCGTTCACCGGAATAGCGATGATTTTTTAGTGCTTTTACCAATATGGGCTTAAGTTGTGGTTTTTCTTTTAGTGACTTAGTAATCTCATTTACATTTTCTCTAGAACACATTAGCGGTAGGGCGTAAGCATAAGCAGTAAGCAATTCCTGAGATTCATCTTCATTGACCTGAGCCAGTGAGTCAAAAATCGGTTGGCCGTGGATGTTAAATAGCTCTATTTGCTCTGGCGCAAAAAGGGACTCTGTAATTTTTCGAATTTCACTTAACTTGAATTTGTCTCGATTAGATATAAGGTTATCTACCCACTTTGATTTGTTTTCGGATTGGGGGCGAATAACTTCAGCAGATAGTGCGTTGAGTTTAGATCTGTCGGAGTTATCTTTTGCCAATTCTCTTGTGATTGCCTGCTCATAATCTGAGAATAGATAACGATTCTGCAACTTGATAAGTTTCCAGCGCATATCAGGATCGAGTTCCAGTCCTTTAATGGCAAACTCTCCCATTAACAGGTCTCTAGCATGACTTAATGCTGGTGTGGAGTGGGCGATATTGGTAAAAACACCAAACCAGACTTTTTGTTGATCACTACCTTCAGCCGCCTCTAGTAGTTGACCCCAGACAAAGCTCTCAACAGTCTGAGTAAGTTCGTTACGACGCTTTGTGCTTAGGGGGATTTGAGTCAGGAAATCGTAAGTGAATTCAATATATCTGGCATTCAAACGAATAATGTTGATGTCTCTTTCGTCGACGCCATTATTCACTATAAAACTAATATACTCATCCAGGGGCAGTTTTGCGTCATAGGTGCTATCAAATAGGCTTTGCCAGAACATTAGTCGTGCAAACGGTTCTTCAATATCATTGATATGCTGAGCCATATTCTTGATGGTAACTTCATCCAGATTTACCTTCACATAGGCCCAATCTTCTTCATTGGGGTATAGCCCCTCTGGGCAGGGTAGCCCCACGGCTTCTTTTACTTCGGTTCTGGCACCACTATAAAGCACTGGAAGGGTTGCAACCCGTTTCATACTTCCAGCTTTCCTTTGGTAAACCCCCAGCTGTGTGCGCTGTTCCCTTAATATCGGGTATTCCTCTGGTGCTGTTTGCTGAATTACCAGATGATTGATTTTGTCATCATCGCACTGGAAGCTGGCTTCAATTGTGTTGAGGCCGGCCTGGTAAAGCCACTGTTGCTGCCAGGAATTAAGATCTTTATCCGCAGCTTTGCCCAGGTGGTTGATAAAGTCATTGAGGGTTGAATTGTCATAAGATAAGGCCTTTAAGTAATTACTGACGCCTTTGCGAAATTCTTCTTTGCCCAAATAGTAGGGCAATTGCTTGAGTACTGAGCCGCCTTTGCCATAAGTAATTCCATCAAAATTGGCAAAGGCTTCGTCAGTATTGTTGACTGGTAATTGAATAGCGTGGGTAGTGGGGCGTTGATCAGTGTGGTAGGCCCATTGCTTGGCGCCTAAGTAATAGTTCTCCCAAGCGGTAGTGAATTCGCTATTTTCGGCTAGAGCCAGATTGGCCATGTAAGTGGCAAAGCTCTCATTGAGCCAAAGGTCATCCCACCAATTCATGGTGACCAAATTACCAAACCATTGATGGGCCAGCTCATGGGCAATAACATTGGCGAGGCGCATCCGCTGGGCCTGGGTCTTTTTTCCTCGGGATATGTAAGAATCGTTAAATGTTACAGCCCCAACATTTTCCATAGCGCCGGCGTTAAAATCAGGTACTAGTATTTGATCATATTTTTTAAATGGATAATCAATTTCAAAGTAGGGCTGAAAGAACTCAAAGGATTGTTTGGTGAAGGTAAACCAGTCTTCTGTTTTTACGTAATTTGCCAGGCTCTGTCTTGCCATTAAGCGAAGGGGAATATCTCCTGCCTTGTCTTCCCAGATGTGGTAAGGACCTGCATGTAAAGAGAATATGTAAGATGAGAATTTCTTGGTTTGAGGAAAAAACCAGTGGTTTGATTTTCTTTTCTCTTCTACTCTCTCCTCTCTTTCCGCGCTAACTACTACCCAGTCTTTTGGAGCCTTTACATCCAGGGTGTAGCGTGCTTTCAAATTGGGTTGGTCAAAATGTGGGAATAGGCGATTGGCATCATAAGGTTCAAAGTCCGTATATAAATAGACCTTTTCGTCTTTGGGGTCTTTAAAGCGATGTAATCCTGAGCCATTGTTAGAGTACGGGTGTTGATAATTCACCGTAATCGTGTGGGATTTTTCTGGTAGATTTTGATAATCAATAGAAATAAAGTAGTTGTTGTACTCAAATGGAACAGATCTTCCATCGACCTGGATTGAATCAACCGCACCGCCGGAAAAATCGATAGTGAGCGGCTGTTCAAGTATCTTTCTAAAATTAATATCTGCGTGCACAATTCCGGAGAAGTTCTTAGCTTGATCATCCAGATTGATGCTCAGCCGATAGTCCACTTCAGCAATTTGCTGACGACGAATGTCAGCATAAGATTCTGAAAGTCCTGGGGCTGTGGTTCTAATAGGAGATGAAATTTTCTTTGCTGGTGAGCTTATTTCTTGTTCAGTAGCTCTTTGCTCACAGGAACTTAATAAAATACCACATAGAATCGCTATAACCACTTTGTACTTTAGTAATACCTTTGTAAGGCGAATATATTTGTTCATGGCGCTATTTTTAATATAGAGTTATTGAATTACTATTTGTGATTTACTTTGTATCATTAAAGATAGCTAGGCGGCGATATAAATTTTCCGTATCAGGAGGGGGAATCTTTTATACAGAGTGAGAAGGAATAGGTTCTGGCTACTGGCCGTTTGCGACCTCAGTAATTGATTCCACTAATGCGTTGATAACTCCGTCAATCTCCTCTGCCTGTGCTATAAATGGGACGCCGATTTGCAATGTGTCGCCGCCGTAGCGAATATAAAAGCCTTTTTCCCACATCTTCATAGCAATTAAGTAAGGCCTGAGTAATGGCTCATCTGGAGCTGATTCGATTGTCAGGCCTGCGGCAAGTCCACAATTACGAATATCTTCTATTAACGGTAATCCATTGAGTTGATGGATATGGTCTTCCAGGATATGGGCAAGCTCCGCAGATCTCTCAAATAAATTTTCTTTCTTTAAAATATCCAGTGTCGCCAATGCCGCTGCGCAGGCTAGTGGGTGCCCAGAGTAGGTATAGCCGTGGGGAAGCTCCAGTTGGTATTGAGGTCCTCCATTTTCCATGAATATCTCGTAGATATCTTGACGCACAGCCACAGCGCCCATGGGAACAGCGCCATTTGTAAGCTGTTTGGCTGTATTGAGCATATCCGGGGTCACTCCAAAAAACTCTGCTCCGGTGGCTTTCCCCATGCGTCCGAAAGCGGTAATGACTTCATCAAATATCAACAATATGTCGTATTGAGTACATATTTCCCTAAGGCGATGGAGATAGCCTTTTGGTGGGGGCAATACTCCCGCAGACCCCGCTACGGGCTCGACAATAACAGCGGCAATGTTTTCAGAACCGTGCAGTTTGATAAGTTCCAGCAACTCGTCTGCCAGGAAACTTCCCTGTTCAGGCTGTCCTTTAGCAAAGCGGTTGTGGGGTAAAAGGGTGTGGCGAAGGTGGTCAGAATCTATAGATGAGCCAAAGATTGCTCGATTAGTGCTAATTCCGCCCACACTAAGACCGCCAAAGTTAACTCCGTGATAGCCTTTCACGCGTCCGATAAATTTTGTTTTCCCTGGAGCACCCATCTTCTGCCAGTAGGCTCTAGCTATTTTTAGAGAGGTTTCTGCGGATTCAGAGCCGGAGTTTGTAAAGAAAATACGATTGAGCCCCACGGGCATCATCTGGCTGACACGCTCCGCTAGTTGGAAGGCTCCCGGGTGGCCATATTGGAAAGCGGGGGCATAATCCAGAAGGGCTGCTTGCCGGGTAATGGAGTCAATTATCTCCGGACGGTTGTGTCCGGCACCACAGGTCCACAAGCCAGAGAGACCATCGAAAATGGGGCGGCCATCAGCACTACGGTAATAGCAGCCGCTGGCTGAGGTAATAATACGGGGATCTCTTTTGAATTGGCGATTCCCGGTAAAAGGCATCCAGTAAGCATCGAGCTGCGATTTACTAAGTCCCGCTGATTTGTCGTTCATTTTTATTTTCCGACATTTGGCCTTATCGCATTAATTTTGGACCAACTTTTCTACTTTATAAATTGATTCTCACTAACTTTAGTTTCATAAGTGGGATTTATTAATAGAGTAAAGAAGTATTGCCTATGGCAGGAGTTGAGTGCCGGGGGAGGGTTTGCCGGAATGGCCTAAGGGAGAGAGGGAGATGAGAGGAGAAGAGAACCGGGGGCATTAGCCCCCGGTAATATTGCTGATTAAACAGCAGTGGCGATTCTGTCCACATAGGGGGCGAGTTCTGGTTTGTTCTCCAGAATCTCCTGCCGGGACAGACCGTCGATCTCGTGGGGGAATACCAACCACTCTTCGGTCTTGTGGATAAAGTAATCCGGCTCGCGCTTGGCCTTGTTGTTCTTCGGCTTGTAGTAAGGGGTCGCGATACGAATCTCCGGCGTGTTCTTCTTACAGGCAGCGCGCAGGTCTTCGATAGTTTGCTCAATACTCAGGCCAGAGTCGTGCACATCGTCCACGATCAACAGGGAGTCATGGGACTCCAGGCGCTTGATCAGGTAGTTCAGGCCATGCACGCGCACTTTCTTATCACGCTCACCGATACCGAGATAGGAGGAAGTGCGGATAGCGATATGGTCTGCATCCACTCCCATCACGTGCAGCAGCTCTTGTACAGCGATGCCCACAGGAGCGCCACCGCGCCAAACACCGACAATATAGTTTGGGCGAAAGCCGTCCTTATAGATTTGCTCGGCGAGAGCATAAGAGTCTATCAGGAGCTGCTGTGCGCTAATAAAGTGCTTTTTCATCAATGTACCCCTCAGAAAAAGGCAAACTTGGCAACAAAGAGTGCCGCTAACACGTAGACACTGATGCTGACGTCTTTGCTACGTCCGCTCAGCGTTTTAATAACTGCGTAGGAAATAAAGCCCAGGGCGATTCCGTGCGCGATCGAGAACGACAAAGGCATCATCACTGCGGCGATTACTGCCGGTGCGGCCTCGGTAATGTCATCCCAATCAATAGATGACATACCGGAAGTCATCAGGACGCCAACATACAGCAGAGCACCTGCGGTTGCATAGGCCGGAATCATACCGATAAGGGGCGAGAAGAAGGTCGCCAACAGGAATAGCCCGGCGCAAACCACAGCGGTCAGGCCTGTGCGACCACCGGCGGTAATTCCTGCAGTACTCTCTACATAACAGGTAGTAGTGGAGGAGCCCAGCACAGAACCAACGACAGATGCGGAGCTGTCGGCCATCAGGGCCTTGCCCATTCCAGGCAACTTGCCATCTTTATCCAGCAGTTTGGCGCGATCAGAAACGCTTAACAGGGTGCCTGCGGTGTCGAACAGGTCGACAAACAGGAAGGCAAAGATCACGCTGATCATGCCTACTTCGAAGGCGCCAGCGATATCCAGCTCCAGGTAAGTCGGTGCCAGGCTGGGAGGTGCGGATATCAGACCGGTGAACTCTACCTTACCAATTGCCAGGGCGATGACGGTTACCGCAAGGATACCGATCATCACTGAGCCCAGCATACGGCGGTAGGACAGGGCCACAATAATAAAGAAGCCCAGTGCTGCCAGGATCGCCTCAATTGACTTGAGGTCGCCCAGGGTTACCAGAGTAGCGGGGCTGGCCACAACGATACCGGCACTCTTCAGGGCAATGATCGCCAGGAACAGGCCGATACCCGCTGCCAGGGATTGTCGCAGGGAGAGGGGGATACTATCGATAATCCACTCTCGCAGCTTGAAGATACTGAGCAGCAGGAAGATTACCCCTGATATAAACACCGCACCCAGGGCTACTTGCCAGCTGTAGCCCATTTCACCGACGACAACGTAGGCGAAGAAGGCATTGAGGCCCATACCTGGCGCCAATGCGATGGGGTAGTTGGCGTAGAGTCCCATAATCAGGCAGCCAATAGCGGCTGCAAGGCAGGTCGCCATAAACACAGCGCCCTTATCCATACCCGCTGCAGCCAGGATATTGGGGTTCACAAAGATGATGTAGGCCATCGTCAGGAATGTGGTAACGCCGGCAATCACTTCCCGGCGAACATTCGTCTGGCGCTCTGAGAGCTTGAACAACTTCTCCAGGAATGAGGCATTGCCTCCCACCTGTGGGATGTCGGACCCAGGGGTCGCCGATGTTTGGATATCAGTGGGTTTCATATCAGAAGTGGTACTTTACTAGCAGGTTAACGTTGCGCTCGTTGGAATCGACACCATAAGTGCCATCTTTGATTCCGAACTTGTCGTTCCAGTGTACGTACTCAATACCCGCGTACAGGGTCTTGGGTTCACCCCAGGTGGCGCCGGCATCCCATTTCAGCTGGGAGGTAAAGTTAGTGCTCGGATGTGAATCTTCAGAAGCACTGGTCCAATCGATAAATCCGTCGTAGACAAAGCTGGCATCACCCAGGGTAAAAGGCATGGCCCAAACCAGGGTCAGCTGCTCGTTGCTGGCCTTGTCATCGTTATCGCGGTGGTAAACATTCGCCTGTACAAAGGAGAAACCGGGAACCGCGAGATCAAAGCCCACACCTGTCAGGTAATTGGTGAAGTGGGGGCCGGTTGCTGCCAAGTGGTCCGGATCATCCATATTGCCCAGCTCAACTGCTGTGGCGATCAGTACATCGGTAACCGGTCCGAAAGCCAGTTCACTGCCGCTGAGCTTGCCTAAGCTCAGGCGGGGAGAAATCTCACTATACAGTTCTTTGGAGCCATCTTCCGAGTCCAGGTAGTCGGCAAAAATAAAGAGGTCACCCCAGCTGTGGCCACTGGCGTGCTCAAAAGTTACTACGGATCTCTCAGAGTCATCCGTGTTCTTGCTGTAGTTGACTTTGTAATCGTGGCCGTAAAGAAGGCTCAGGCTGTTGTCACTCCAGGTCATCTCAGCTTGGGCAGCTACGCACAACAGGCTAGAGGCCAGCAGTAGCAGGGGCTTGGTTGGTTTCATTCTATTACCTCTGTTACAGCGACAGGCGAATTTCGCACTGGCGGCCGATGAGAAAATCGGCAGTTGGTTAAAAAATAGTCGCGGAATGTACCAGAACTTAACCCCTGTTTTCCAGTGTTTTTTCTCGGCATTTACGCTTTTTTCCGAGCTTTTTAAGTAACTCTGCACCAAAAAATCACGCTTGGGGAAAACGAGATACTCATTTATTGGTTAGCGATGGGTCGGTGTAGCAAAAAAGTATTGCTTGATTGGTTTGATAGTAGGGAATCGCTACATTGCAGGGGCAAATTAGGTAAATAGTCCAGAAAGTCGGCATCTGCTCCCCAGTGGTGCTTGCACAGGCAACATGAATACTTTTGGTGCTTTTAGGGTTCGCGATAATAGATGTTGTTTAACTTTGATGACACAGGAAGTCATCCGCTTGGTAGCAGAATAAGGATGGTTGAAATGTATCTTCTGAGCGCTTTCCTTATATAGGCAGGCATCGGCCTGAGGTCGATGATGATGGTTGGGAAAAGTAAATCGACTTTTAACCTGTATAAAAATTATTTGGCTGTTTGGTTTTTTTGCTAGTTCGTAGGAAATTGGCTCAGGAAGGAGTCTGGATGGGATTGCAGTAGCGGGGGGGCGACTTTAGGGGGGCGCAGGTAATGCCTACCGAGCCCCGTATTATCTGGTGGTGATTGGTTACACTTTGCAGCTTTTGAGACCTGGGGCGAGTATTGTTATCGCCCCAATATGCCTTTTCCGGTTCGAGTTTGGAATCAGGCTACCTGCTGTTCTGTACCTGACTGGTGCGCCAGGTATTCCTCGTAAGTGCCTTGAAAATCGATCAGTGCTTGGTCTTTGATTTCAATAACTCGGGTTGCCAGGGATGAGACAAACTGACGATCGTGACTCACAAAAATAAGTGTGCCCTCATATTTCTCCAGTGCCTTGTTTAGGGCTTCGATGGCTTCCATGTCCAAGTGGTTGGTTGGCTCATCCATGATGAGCACATTGGTGTCCATCATCATTAGCTTGCCAAACAGCAGGCGATTTTTCTCGCCGCCAGAGCAGACCTTTGCCTTTTTATTGGCATCATCTGCGGTAAATAATAGTCGGCCCAGAATACCTCGCACGGCCAGATCATCGTGCTTGGGGGTGCGCCACTGGGACATCCACTCAAATATTGTCAGGTCACCATCAAAATCTGTACTGCTGTCTTGCGGGCAGTAGCCGATAGCGGCATTTTCTGACCACTTGACGACTCCGCTGTTTGCTTGGATCTCATTGACAAGACAGCGCAGGAAGGTTGTTTTACCAACGCCGTTCTCACCGATAATTGCCAAGCGCGCACCGGCTTCCAGCAGCATTTCGCCGCCTTGAAATAGCGTTTCACTGTCAAAACCATGGGTAAGCCCCTCAAGAGTCAGCGCCTGACGGTGCAATTTTTTACACTGGTTAAACGTAATATAAGGGCTGACCCGACTGGAGGGTTTGATTTCGTCCAGCTTGATTTTTTCCATCTTCTTCGCGCGGGAGCTGGCTTGCTTGGCTTTGGATGCATTGGCAGAAAAGCGGTTCACAAAGCTCTGTAGCTCGTCCAGTTCGGCACTTTTCTTGGCATTCTCTGCGTGAAGTTGTTCTTGTATTAGCGTGGAGGCCGCAACAAAGTCCTCATAATTGCCGGGGAAAACCCGCAATTCACCATAATCTATGTCGGCCATATGGGTGCAGACAGAGTTCAGGAAGTGGCGATCGTGGGAAATGATGACCATTGTGCTTTTGCGTTGATTCAGTATATCTGCCAACCACTTGATGGTGTGGATGTCCAGGTTATTGGTCGGCTCATCCAACAATAAAATATCCGGGTCGGCAAATAACGCTTGGGCGAGTAATACACGCAATTTCCAGCCGGGAGCTACCTGTTTCATCAGGCCAAAATGCAGGGATTCGTCGATGCCAGCTTCAAGCAGGATTTCTCCCGCACGGCTCTCTGCACTATAGCCATCCAGCTCAGCAAATTGGACTTCAAGCTCGGCTACGCGCATGCCGTCTTCTTCGCTCATTTCCGGTAGCGAGTATATACGGTCACGTTCCTGTTTAATTTCCCACAGGCGGACATCTCCCATGATGACCGCATCGACGACGGTGTACTCTTCAAATGCAAACTGGTCTTGGCTCAAAGTACCCAAGGTGCATCCAGGCTCAATGGATACGTTGCCGGCCGAGGGCGCCAAGGCACCACTCAAGATCTTCATAAAGGTTGACTTTCCACATCCATTGGCCCCGATAAGGCCATATCGGTTGCCATTGCCGAACTTTACAGAAATGTTTTCAAACAGTGGTTGGGCACCAAACTGCATGGTGATATTCGCGGTGGAGATCAAGAGCGTATTCCTGAGGATTACAAATGGGCTCTGGTAAGCCAGTTTCGCCAAAATAGGAGGCGTGATGTGGGGGCCGCACTATAAGGATTTGGCGCTGAAGTGTCGAGGAGTACGTTCAATAACTAAGCAGTTTCTCCGCGGGTTCGATATTAGAGATTGAAATATATATGTTAAAGTATGCTCCTAGGCTAGGAGAATATTCCATTTCGGGGTGGGGTGCGATGATATGCATCTGTATACTCCCTGAGTTCGGGCTCTTTAGCTAAAGCTATGGGCCCTAATATTAGGAATATTCCCGGTATAAGTTGCCAGCGCGTAAAGCGGCCACTTTTATTTAAATAATTAACGGGATCACTTGATCTTATTTGTATCCTTTGGGTGGCTCCGACGGCAAAGTAAATGTTAATGCTGTCAGGGGGGAGGGTTGAAGGGCTAATGACTAGCAGATGTCAGTCAATCAATTTTTGATCTCTATGAGGAGCTAGCAAAGGCTGGAGGCTATATGAAATCGAATTGTTTGCACCTTGCGATTCCGGCAGGGGATCTGGAAACCGCCAAGAAATTCTATTGCGATGTCTTAGGCTGCAAGACCGGCAACAGTGAAGAAGGTCGCTGGGTAGATATCGACTTTTGGGGTAACGAACTCACCCTGCACCAGAGTGAGGAGAAGCTCCCCAATGTTCGCCACAAGGTGGATATGGGAGAAGTGGCTGTTCCTCATTTTGGCATTCACCTGCCGGAAGATGAGTTTCAGGCACTGAAAGGCCGTATCGAAGCTGCCGGGCTGGAATACCTGGACAAGCCCTACCGTCGCTTTGTCGGCAATGAATACGAACAGGAAACCTTTTTTATCGAAGATCCAAATGGCAACGTTCTGGAAATGAAAACGATGGTTAATCCTGAACTGATGTTCAAGTAATCGTCTGGGCCCTGCAGATAATTGAATCTGTGGGGCTGGGTTTCTCCGGCTATTCCCTGTCCTCGCTTATCCTTGCTAAGAATGAGATGCCTTAATCTGGGGTTGAGTTCTGATCGCCTGAATAATACCTCCGATAACTATCAGTAAGCTGCCGGCATAAGTATTCCAGGTTGGGAGTGTGCTATAAACAAACCAATCCAATATGCCGGAGAAAATCAGGCTTGTATATAAATAGGGAGATAGGCTGGCAGGTCTGTTTACCCGACGATAGGCTTTAGTGCGCAAGGATTGATTACTGATTGTCGCCAGGCTAAAAGCAATAATCACAATCACAAAACTTACCGATTCCGATAGAGATACCGCGACTTTCGTAAGCTCCCCAAGATTTCCTTCAATCAATAAAATGGCAAGCATATAGAGGCTGGATAGGCCGAACATTTTGGTGGTTGAAGATATCGTATTTTGCTTCTTTGATGAGTGGTGCATTACAAACTGTGAACAAGCTCCAAAGAAGCCCGATAGCAGACCCACTATCATATAGCTATCAAAGCCAGCAGTTGGCTTCAATATAAAAGCAACGCCGATAAAGCTGATTAAACAGGCCGCTAATGTCTTCTTTTTTATCGGATCCTTTTTGGCAAACCGGGTAATAAAAGGGAGAAATAAACCTGACGTTGAAAATAGAAGGGCGGCGACAAGTAGAGAGCCTTTGGACAAATAATAAAACAGGCAATACTGAGCGAGACAAGTGAATAACGCCCTTGCACCATCAATCCTGTCTATTCGATGAGTCACAGGGTTTTCATCAAAAACAACGAGGCAAATCCAGGTTAGGAGTAAAAATGGGGCAAAGAAACGAATAAAGACCACCAGGGATAAGGAGCTAAAAGTAGTTAGTTCTTTACCAAATAGCCCGGTTAGCGACATACAGCTGGCCGCCAGAATTGCGGTAATGACACTGAGGGCAAATTCTCTATTGGAAATACGGGTATTCATAATTTACTAGCGCCCTCACTAGCAATAATCTCATCGACAGTTTTTACACTGCCTATCTTCGTGAGGAAGTTCAGGCTATTCTGTTTATTGTTTTCCGTGTCAGATTCACAGGCATCTGAGGCAATGAGTACTGAAAAGTCTCTATCGTGAGCTTCCCTGGCTGTCAGTTCGACTGTATTTTGTGTTGATACCCCACAGAGAATAATCCTTTCTATATTGTGGCTAGCAATAAGTATTGGGAGTTCGGTCCCATAGAAGCCACTGACACGCCTCTTATAAATAGATATATCGCTATCAGTAATATTGAGTTCATCAACAAAAGCAGTGCCCCAGCTTTTCTGACGGAGGGCGCCTATATCTTTGATATAGCTGAAGAGGGGAGAGTTAGAGGAAGATTCCCTGTAGTCGGTGGAAAAAGCGACCCTGATATGGCAAATAAGATGACGTCGTGCTCTTCCCCACGTAAGGAGTTTATTGGTGTTCCCAATAACTCTATTCTTATGGACTCTTGGGGCCGCTGCTGATATTTGTCCCTTTGGATGACAAATATCGTTGATAAAATCGAGGGTAATGATTGCAGTCTTCATGACCAGAGTCTATTGAGGCGAGTATTGGTTTAGTTTAGTAATGATTAAGGAAGCCTTCGATAAAGGATTTTATGATCTATATAGAGTTTACGATTTCTTTGTCATAAATTGCTTTGCCCTTTTTTTTATTGCTGCCACTTCACTCTTCTCAAGCTTATCCAAAAGGCTGAACATCATTGTCATTCTATGATTGCCCTCTAGCATTTTTCTTTTTTCAATTAAGAAATTCCAGTAGAGGCTGTTAAATGGGCAGGCCTTCTCTCCAGTTCGTTGTTTGACATCATAAATACAGTCGCTGCAATAGTTGCTCATTTTGTTGATATAGGAGCCACTACTAATATAGGGCTTTGTTGCAACCAATCCACCATCGGCGAACTGGCTCATTCCCCGGGTGTTAGGCATTTCAACCCACTGAATAGCATCTATGTAAATACCGAGATACCAACTTTCCACCTGGCCAGGGTCAGTTTGTGTTAATAGCGCAAAATTACCGGTAATCATAAGCCTTTGGATATGGTGAGCATAGGCATTTTCCAAACTATTCCTGATGGTGTTGTGAAGGCAGTTCATGGACGTTTTGGCATCCCAGAAAAAATCTGGCAAATTATTTTTATTCTTCAACTTATTCTGATGCTCATAACTGGGCATAGACATCCAGTAGACACCGCGCATATATTCTCGCCAGCCCAATATTTGGCGTACAAAACCTTCAATCTGGTTAAGTCCTATTGAAATTTTTCCATCTTCCCAAGATTTTATCGCTGTATCGATAACCTCTTTTGGAGATATGAGTTTACTATTTAGGGAGAAGCTAATTCGGCTGTGATAAAGAAAGGCTTCATCTGGATCCATTGCGTCCTGAAAATCGCCAAAATGAGCAAGTAGATTTTTACAAAAATGACGAAGTAGTTTTATAGAATCCTCCCTGCTGGTTGGCCACATAAAATTCTCTGGATCAATCTCTCCAATACTCTTAACTCCAGACTTTTTTATACGGGATAAAGTTGAAGTGACATTGCTTGTTATTTTTCCCTGCTTGGGTTTGCCCAGCTTTCCATTCCATTTCTTTCTATTGCTTTGGTCGAAATTCCATTTTCCTCCTTCAGGTTTTCCATTGTTCATCAGAATGTCATGCTTCTTCCGCATATAGTGGTAGAAGCTTTCCATAAGTAGCGATTTTTTCCCTTGGAAGAAGTCTGCCAGCTCTTTCCGGGTGGTCAAAAAGTGCTCAGTGTCGTAGGCTTGAAACTCTATTGATAGTCTCTTCTCTATTTGTAGCAGCTGCTGATCTAGTCGGTACTCATCGGGAAGCTGATACTCAAATTTTTCAATTTTGTGTTTTCTAATAATATCTTCGATATTTTTTGTGAGGTTTTGTTTGTTGTTTTTATCATCTATTCGGTAGTAGATGACATTGCAGCCCCTATTTTGAAGCCACTCAGAGAAAATCTGCATGGCTTCAAAAAAGGCAACGATTTTTTGGATGTGGTGAACAACGTAATCGGTCTCTTGGCGCATTTCAGCCATAAAGTAGATCTTATCCTCCTGGTTACCTCTAAACCAGGAGTGTTTTTGGTTCAATTGATCTCCTAATAGCAAGCGCAGCGTTTTCACATCTCACTTCCTTTATTTAGGTCATACTAGGTATATGCCTATAGATAGACCTTTCTATTCACTCCCACATTTTCTACAAAAGTAGAGTCATGGGAGATCAATAAAAATGTTCCGGGGTATTCTACCAGCGCAGTTTCCAGCGCTATACGCGACTCCAGATCCAAGTGATTGTCCGGTTCGTCCAGTAGTAGCAGGTCTGGTGCCTCAGTGCCACGAGTAGCGGCAAGTAACGCAACCTTTAGTCGCTCCCCTCCACTTAACGTATTGGTAGAGCGAAGCGCAGAATCACCTCGAATATTCAATGTAGCCAGAGCTGTGCGCCAGTAGTTGGAATTTTTATCAGGGTGCAGGCGGGATAAAGTTTCCAAGGCAGATAGATTTCCATTTAGTTGTCTTAGGTTCTGATCCAGATAAAAACAGCTGCCAAAAGTTTTACACAAACCGCTGCGAGGTTTAACTCGACCAGCAATGATCTTTAGTAGCGTTGTCTTTCCGCTACCATTGGCGCCACAAATATGCCAGCGATCGCCACTGTGCATGGTAAGTGATATGGGATCACTCTGAATACCGTAGGGCAGTTTGAGATCCTCAACATGCAGACGAATACCACCCGTTAGCCCTGTTTTGCTAAGTTGCATATTTGGGAGCTTATGACTCTTATAGTCCTTTTGGCAACTTTCTAAATCTAGCTTTAACTTATGGTGCTGACGATCCAGGTTTCTAGTCAGCTTGCCTAAACTTTGCCCTGCACGATCTTTTTTCGCATCTAGTAGCGATTTACATTGGGAACCTTTTAACTTCTTACCCTGGTTTTTTCTGGTTGTAGTTTTTTCAGCAGAACTTTGCTTAAGTTTGTTTAGGCTTTTTATATTCTTTTTGGTACTTTCAATTTTCTTTTCTACAGACTGTCTCTGTATCTCTTTTTCTTTCTTGTAGTGTGAATAGTTGCCACCATATGTGCGTATTTTTCCTGAATCTAGTTCCACTATCGTGTCAGCTTGTTGGAGTAAGCTTCGATCATGACTGACCATTAGGATTCCGGCAGAATGGTTTCTAATTTTCTGCTGTAACCATTTTCTACCGTCTGAATCTAGGTGATTACTAGGCTCATCCAGTAGCAGATAGTAGTTTTTATAAGAGAAGGCATTGATTAAAGCCAGTCGGATTCTTTCACCGCCGCTAAGATTGCCGATAGGAGTGTCTAACGTGAGATTTATTCCGGCGCTGTATAAATGCTGTTGCCAAATTGTAGGTAGCTCCCATGAATCTGAGACACGTATCAGATCTTCGTCACTCTGATTGCCAGATTCAATACGTGAAAAACAGTCATAGAGGCCCGTAGGGTCGAATATATCTACAATTCTCTTGTTGGAATTGCTGCTCACTTGATCCACTTTAAGGTAGTCCGTATACCAAGTAATACTTCCCTGTTCAGGCTTTAGTTTCCCAATCAAAGCCTCTAAAAAAGTCGATTTTCCACTGCCATTATTTCCCACTAAGCCAGTAAATCCAGAATGGAAGTCAAGATGGATCCCCTTAAATAGAGATTTCTCAGGGACGTTTAAGTAAAGATTTTTTATAGAACAAATGCTCTGCATGTCACCCTCCGGTAGTCGGAATGGGTGGCGCAATACCATGATCTTGAGAGAAAGTTGTAGAGAATGGAGTACGCCACTTGCACGGGAATTGATGGCCTCTTAAGAAACCGGTTTATCTCCAGTGTGTGCAAGGCTTAATTCATTGGCGTAGATAGCTCCAAAAAGAAAAGTTGTTAAGTGTTAGCTTAATAAAGATTCAAAAATACTTCAAGCCCCAACCTAAAAGCGCTCACTTGGTACTCTCAACTCTTAAAATAGAGTGGTATAAGAGTATTATTGATATTACATTGAGATGATGCATTTTTACGACTTGATTTAGAGCAATAAGTGTTTATAAGCGGGGGTTACTATGGTATCTGAAGGTTTTATAGCAATTTGTCTATTGATCGTAAGTACTATGCTTTTTTTCTTTTACCGAAAATCACAGCGGGAACGATTTTTAAGAGACTATCAATTCCATCCGTCTCTCAAACAAAGAGTGAAGAAAAAATACCCTCATCTCAGCAACAAGCAGCTGGGTATGGTACTCGATGGGTTAAGGGAATATTTTATTATCTGCCAAACGGCTGGTAGACAAATGGTCGCTATGCCATCTCAAGTGATTGATGTCGCTTGGCATGAATTTATATTAAGCACACAGATGTATCGAAATTTTTGTAATAAATCTTTTGGACACTTTCTGCACCACACACCCAATGAAGTTATGCCAGATAGGGATACAGCTAGTGAGGGGATTAAGAGAGTGTGGCGAATTGCTTGTGTTCGTAGTGGTATAAGTCCTTCCAAGCCAAAATCGTTACCTCTGGTTTTCTCAATTGATAAAAAGTTGGGGATTAAAGATGGATTTCATTATTCGCTAAACTGTCGATCGAGAAATAGTCCCGCTGCGGATCACTGTGCCAGTCACATTGGTTGTGCCGCGAGCTGTCAAGGCGGAACTTCCGGCAGTGCCTTCTCTGGAATTTGGGGTGGCGGCTCCTCCTCAGACTCTGGAGGCAGCTGCGGCGGGGGCTGTGGTGGAGGTGGCAGCTAAAGGCAGCTATCACTGCTCTAGCAACCCTGTTCAAGGTGATTAATGAGTGACACCCTGAACATCGCAAAGCTCTTCAATTTCTTCAGCGCTAAAGCCGAGCTCACCCAGCACAACGTGATTGTGTTCTCCCAGAGCTGCCCCTCGGTTAAATAAGTGGGGCTTTTGGCCGTTAAATCTAAAGGGCGTGTTGATCTGTTTAATGTCTCCATTCACAGAGCAGATCATCTCTCTGGATTGGATAAGATCGCTATCAGCAGCTTCTGTAAAATTAAGTACGGGTTCAATACACGCATCAATATCCTGAAATATATCAATCCATTCCTTTTGGCTTTTTGTGGCAATAATTGCTGCAATATCTTTCTTAAGTGTTTCTTGTTGTCCGTCTTGGATAATGCGAGCCAGCCACTCCTTTCGGCCTATTTTTGTTAAAAATTGCTCAGCAAATTGTGGCTCTAAACTTCCCACAGAAAGATAGCGGTTATCTGCCGTGCGATAGTAATCATAATAACTTCCACCGTTTAGCAGTTCGGATTCCAGCTTGGGATCGGTATTTAAAGCCAGTGCATTGGCCCCACTAATTGCGTTTAACGCGAAACTACAGTCCGTCATACTGATATCGATATAACTGCCTTCACCGGTTCTCTGACGATGATATACCGCAGCCAGTATCGACATAACCGCATGGTGTGAACCGCCGGCGATGTCTGCTATCTGTGTGCCGCTCAGGCAGGGGCCATGGTCACGGTTGCCGGAATAGCTGGCCAGGCCAGATAGTGCGAGATAATTGATATCGTGCCCGGCACGTTGCTTTAATGGTCCAGTCTGGCCATATCCGGTAATCGAACAGTAAATAATGTCTGCGCGCTGTTGGCTTAAGCTTTGGTGGCCAAGGCCCAGCCTATCCATCACTCCGGGGCGGAATTGCTCGATCACAATATCGTATTGCTGAAGCAGTCGGTGAATCACCGCTTGCGCCTTTGGATTTTTTAGATCGATCGCCAGGGAGCGTTTGTTGCGGTTAATGGTTGCGTGGGCGGCGGATAGGGAAGCCGTGTCATCGACTAAAGGGGGAAAGCCCCGTAGTAAGTCTGGCCGTGTGGGAGACTCGATTCTTAGTACTTCTGCGCCCAAGTCTGCCAATAACATAGTGGCATAGGGACCGGGAAGTAGGGTAGAAAAGTCGAGTACTTTTAGCCCCTCAAGAGGGGCGCAGTGATTCTTCGTTTGCTGTTTCACTTTTTATTTCATTATTTTAATTGAGAACAGAAATTTCAATCTAGCACTTTAATTTAGTCATCGCGCAGGAGGTCTCGGGAAATAATTAATTTCATAATTTCATTGGTTCCGGCATAAATACGTGCTACACGAGCATCGGCCCAAGACCGGGCGATGGGGTATTCCCACATATAGCCATAGCCGCCATGTAACTGAACACATTCATCCAAAAGTTTGCATTGGAAATCTGTACTCAATAACTTGGCTTTCGCTGCAGTTGCAACGTCGAGTTCCTTTTTATAGTGAAGCTCTAAGCAGCGATCGATAAATACCCGAAGAGCGGTTAACTCACTATCCAGCTCAGCCAGCTTGAATTGTGTATTTTGGAAGGCAGAGATGGGTTTGCCGAAAGCCTTGCGATCCCGTACGTAATCAATCGTCCATTGCAGGGCTGCTTCTGCATTAGCTATTGCATAAATTGCTACACTCAATCGTTCCTGGGGCAATTCCTGCATTAAATAAATAAATCCTTGCCCCTCTCCTCCGAGAAGGTTATCCACAGGAACTCTGACATCATCAAAAAATAGCTCTGAAGTATCCTGTGCCTTCATGCCTATTTTTTCCAGATTACTACCTTTCTTGAATCCTGGGCTAGCTGCCTCTACAAGGAATAAACTGACTCCAGAGGCCCCTTCGTGAGGGTCAGTTTTGGCTACTACGATAACCAGATCTGCTTGTTGCCCATTGGTAATAAAAATCTTGGAACCATTTAACAGGTAATGATCTCCCTTGCGTACGGCTGTAGTTCTCACCCCCTGGAGATCCGACCCGGCACCGGGTTCCGACATAGCAATCGCGGTAATCATTTCCCCGCTAATGCATTTAGGTAGGTATTTTTTCTTCTGTTCTTCTGTACCGTAATTAATAATGTAGGGCACGGCGATATTGGAGTGCAGGCCCCAGCCAATACCGGAAAGTCCCGCTCGGGCCACCTCCTCATCAATAATGGAGTTGTAGCCATAGTCCAGCCCCAAGCCACCATACTTTTCGTCAACTTGCGGACACAGAAAGCCCATTTCTCCAGCTTTATTCCACAGTTTACGATCTATCTGACCATCTTTTTCCCACTGATGGTGGTAGGGTACAGCTTCATTTTCTAAAAATTTACGTAAAGTTTCTCGAAACTGTTCGTGATCTTCGTTGTAAACAGTTCTTGGTACCATCCTTACACCACCGCATTTTATTACTGAAAAATTGAACCAGTGTTTTGATTGGCGATGTAAACAGCGAGATTTTAAAAGCCTGTTTACATCGCTCAAACCCCTGGGTTAAGGGTTGTCCGCCAGAGCTTTTCCTGACTCTGCCAGATCCAGCAAAATTGCTGGCGGGGCAAATCGATCTCCATAGGCATCAGCCAGTTGCTGGGCGCGTTGGGTAAACGCTTTCAGGCCAAACTGGCTGATGTATTGCAATGCACCACCGGTCCAGGGTGGGAAGCCGATACCGAAGATAGAGCCAATATTGGCATCGCGTACGCTGCGTAGCACATCCTCTTGATAACAGCGAAGTGTCTCCAGAGCCATAATAAACAGCAGCCGTTCCTTCACATCTTCTATCGGCAGTGCCTCTTTGGCGGGGAACTCCTTCTCAAGGCCACTCCATAAGTGCTTTTTCCCGCCCTCAGGGTAAGTATAGAAGCCGCCACCTGCGGCCTTACCAGCGCGACCAACTTCAAGCATTCGGTCGATCACTCCGTCGGCGGGATGCGTGGGGGCGGGTTTACCCTCTTTTTGCAGGTCATTGATGGTCTGCTGGCGTATCCGGCTCATCAGCGTTAGGGAGACCTCGTCACTAACAGCTAGAGGGCCGACTGGGAAGCCAGCTAGGGCTGCGGCATTTTCAATGGTGGCGGGATTAACCCCTTCGCTGAGCATGCCGATACCTTCATTGGTAAAGCAGCCGAATACCCTTGAGGTGAAGAAGCCACGGCTGTCGTTAACAACGATAGGAGTCTTGCCAATCTGCAATACAAAGGCGAAGGCTTGGGCGAGAGTCTCATCACTGGTTTGCTCTCCACAGATAATTTCCACCAGTGGCATCTTGTCGGCAGGGGAGAAGAAATGTAGACCGATAAATTGCTGGGGACGGTCGGAAGCTTGAGCGAGCCCAGTGATCGGCAGTGTCGAAGTGTTGGAGGCAAATACTGCATTTTTCGGCAGCTGTGCTTCGGCTTCCTGGGTAACTTTACGCTTGAGTTCCCGGTCTTCGAAAACTGCTTCTATCACCAACTCACAATCAGCCAGGTCGGTATTGCTGTCTGTGGGCGTGATACGGGAGAGGATCTGATTGACCTTGTCCTCGGTAATGCGACCCCGCTGTAAGCGTTTTTGCAGGGATTTCTCTGCATATTGTTTGCCGGCTAAGGCACCTTCCATGGATACATCTTTTAATACGACATCAACACCTTTACTGGCACAGGCGTAGGCAATGGCTGAGCCCATCATGCCGGCGCCGAGTATGCCAATTTTTTGCATGGGCGACGTTTTATGATCGCGGGCGGCGGCGGGCAGTGATGCTCCGGCTTTGACCTCATTGAGTGCAAACCAGAAAGTACCGATCATGTTTTTGGCAACCTGCCCGCAAGCGAGGCCTACAAAATGTCGGGATTCAATTCGCGTAGCAGTTTCGAAGTCGACCCGGGACCCTTCGACAACGGTTGCCATTATCGACTCTGGCGCCGGCAGACATCCCTTGGTTTTTTTCTCCAGCATTGCTGGGGCGATCATCAGTAACTGCGCATTTTTAGGGTTCTTTGCGTCCCCTCCCGGCATCCGGTAATCCGGTTGATCCCAAGGCTGAGCAACAGGTTGCTCACTATTCTCTCGAATATAAGTGACAGCCTTCTCTAGTAATTCATTTTCACTGGTAACGAGCTGATGTACCAGACCGGCTTTGAGAGCCTGTTGCGGCCTCACCTGTTTTCCTTCCAGTAAGTAGGGTAGAGACTCCTGGATGCCTAAAAGGCGGGGCATACGTACACAGCCGCCACCACCAGGTAGTAAGCCTAATGTGACTTCAGGCAATCCCAGTTTTATTGCGGTGCTATCGATAACAATACGCTGATGGCAGCTGAGGGCAATTTCCCAGCCACCGCCCAAAGCTGTGCCATTAATCGCAGCAACGACGGGTTTACCCTGGGTTTCCAACCAGCGCAGGTTGGCTTTCATTGATTCGCAAGATTCGAAGAAAGGTTTAGCTTCTTCAATTTTTGCCGCAAATAAAGATTTGAGGTCGCCGCCGGCAAAAAAGGTATTTTTTGTGGAGCGAACAATAATTCCAGAAAATTCTTGCTGCTTGAGTTGTTCAACCGCTGCGCTCAGTGACTCGGTAAAATCCCGGTCCATCACATTGGCTGAGGCATTGGGGTTGTCCATGATCAGGTGGACAATATTGTGATCGTCTTTTTCCAGGCGAATGGATTTCATAGTCTGCCCCCTAAACTCTTTCGATAATGGTTGCTACACCCATACCGCCGCCCACACATAGTGTGACCAGGCCGTAGCGAAGTTGCCGTTGTTCCAGCTCATCCAGTACTGTGCCGATCAGCATTGCACCGGTCGCGCCGAGGGGGTGGCCCATAGCGATTGAGCCGCCGTTAACGTTGAGTTTTTGTGGGTCCACGTCTAACTCGTGTTGGAAACGCATCACCACTGCCGCGAAGGCTTCATTCACCTCAAAGAGGTCAATATCCTGCACCGTCAGGCCTGCGGCCTTCAGGGCTTTGCGAGTGGCGGGCGCGGGGCCTGTGAGCATGATAGTAGGCTCAGTGCCCACTACCGCAGCGGAGACAATACGGGCGCGGGGGCTGAGCCCCAGATCCCGCCCGGCCTGTTCACTGCCGATCAGCAGGGCGGCTGCGCCATCGACGATGCCTGAGGAATTTCCCGCAGTGTGAACATGGTTGATTGATTCGACCTGTGGGTAACGGGATATGGCAATGCTGTCGAAGCACAGGTCACCCATCCCGGCAAAGGACGGCTTGAGTTGTGCCAGGGCCTCTATGGACGCATCTGGGCGCACCAGCTGGTCGTGATCGAGAATGGTCAGGCCATTTTGGTCGCGTACGGGAATCACAGATTTTTCGAAAGCACCGCGCTTCCAGGCGGCTGCCGCTTTGTGCTGAGAGTCCAGCGCAAAGTTATCCACATCCTCGCGGGAAAATCCGCCGAGTGTAGCGATCAAGTCCGCGCCAATGCCCTGGGGTGCAAATCCAGTATCTATTGCTGTACGTGGGTCCATCGCCCAGGCGCCGCCGTCGCTGCCCATGGGCACCCGCGACATGGACTCTACGCCTCCGGCCACTACCAGATGCTCCCACCCGGAGCGAACTTTGGTAGCGGCGAGATTGACCGCTTCGGCACCGGAGGCACAGAAGCGATTTAGAGTTACGCCACCGATATCCCAGTCCCAATCGGCAGCTAAAGCTGCAACTTTTGCGATATCGGCACCCTGATCTACGATCGGTGTAACACAGCCCATAACGATATCGTCCACTTTGGCAGTGTCGAATCTATTGCGGGTCTGTAATTCTTTCAGGAGATCTGAAAGCAGGGTGATAGGTTTGACTTCGTGAAGGGCACCGCTGGATTTGCCTCTGCCCCGCGGGGTGCGGATAGCATCGTAGATGTAGGCTTCGGTTGGCACGGTTTTAGCCTCTTTTTATTTTATGGTTTCGCTTATTACCATAGTGCGGTGCAGCTTGGGTTCAATGATAAAAATTGCCACGGAAGATGACTCAGCTTCCAGGTACTACCGAAAATTCCTAGTCAAATATCTTTTTATTTATTCCAAATTAACCTAACCATGTGGAGGTACTGCCGTACACTCAAGTAAGGCGCCTAAATCTATTGAAATTTTGGCACGGTAAATTGGCACTTAAATTATCTTTGCGGCTGGAGGAATTCCATGTCAGGCAGGGTAATGGGGATTCAGGGCAGCTGAGAAAAATTTGAATGGGTAACACACGGGTGGCCCCGGACAAATAAATGTACTTTGACGGTCCCTGAGGTGGTGAGCGAGGTTTGGCTATGGCGGATAATGTTTTGGATATGGCTACCGGCCAATTGGGCTCCGGGGGTATTGATGCGCTGACAAAGGCTTTGAATTTGCCGGCAGGGCAAGGTGAAGCTGCACTCTGCTCAGGCGTTGCTTACATACTGGCTGGTATGTTGAACAGGGCCAGTAGTAAAACAGGAATGGGTTATTTATTTAATTTAATTTCTGAAAGTGAAGCGCTGGATTTGTCTAAATTCGCCACCGCTATTTCCTCACCAGAAAAGTTGAAGTCAATTACAGACATCGGTGAGAAAATGCTGGGAAAAATTTTCAGCAGTCGTAAAAAAGAGGTCCTGGAAGTTGCAGCGAATAATCTGGGTAAAGAGGGCGGAGATCTATTGAGTGTATCCGCACCGATAGTTACTTCGTTGATGCAAAGCCAGGCCAAAGCTCAAAAAATGGATGTTTCCGACTTGGCCTCATTCCTGATTGGGCAGCGGGAGCATTTACAGGGGTATATACCGGATAACCTTCTTCAAGCAATCGACGTTCCAGATTTTGGAAAGTTGGGAGACGCTCTGGTTACCCATGGCCACGCCAAACCCCAGGAGCCTCGGGCTACAGCAATTCAAGGGCCCGAAGAAAAACGTAAACCGGTTAGTTTCAGTAGCTGGTTTTTTCCTTTGCTGTTGGTACTTGTGGTTCTCTACGCATTGAATATGTGTATGTTGAAAGGGAAAAAGGAAAATTCAGTAAGCAATCCTTCCATGACTTCCCAGGAAGCGAGCTTTATGGAGTCCGCTTCACAGCCGGTAGGGGATTCCCCCCTTGAGAAAGCGGAAGAGGAAGCGCAGCTGGGTCCCGATAACTTTTCCAGTAATTTGCGTGATTATCTCAAGAGCTTTTCAGACAATCCCGACCGGGAATTCCCCATGCGGGTGAACTTTGAAAAGGGAACCGCAAAAATCACTAACCCTGCAGCTGAGGATATCGATGCTCTGGCAAAAATCATGCAGGACAACCCCAACTTAACCATTGCTATTGAAGGGCATGTAAAAGGTGAGGGTAATGAAATTGCAGAGCAGGAAATTTCCCAAGAACGTGCGGATGTAGTGAAAGAACTTCTACTGAAGAAGGGGATAGCGGCAAATCGTATCACTGCAACAGGAATGGGCTCAGCTAAGCTTGTCCCGGAAGATATGGCGGAGAAGAGGGACCAAAAAGCCCTTAATGTTGAGCGAGTTAGTATCCGGGTAGTGACAAACTCTCAGGAGTAGCCGGGATACGGGAATCCCTTTAAAGGATATTTTCCAAGGTGGATTTAATTTATAAAAAATCCCGGTCTTTTGACCGGGATTTTTAGTGTCGCCTTAACTACGGAATTTATCCCTGTAAGCTCCGGGAGCTAGCCCTGTCCACTTTTTAAATGCGCGATTAAAAGCGCTGGGTTCGGAAAAGCCCAGGCGCTCGGCAATTTCAGCTACAGCGGTTTCCTGTTGCTTTAACTGGTAAACCGCCATATCCCGCCGAACAGAGTCTTTAATATCCTGCCAACTGTTGCCCTCCTCTTTGAGGCGGCGGCGCAGTGTCTGTGGAGATGTGTACAAGCGTGCAGCGACATCATCCAGTGACAGATTTTCGATACTGTTTTGCTGTTGCAGCATACGGCGAATACGACCGGTGAAACTGTGGTCGGATTTGTATTGGGTCAATAGGCACTCGGGGGCGCGTGACAGGAAGTCTGCCAGCTGTTGCTCATCGCGTACCAGGGGCATTTGCAAATAGCGAGTGTTAAATACCAGGCAGGTTTCACCTTGGTTAAAGTAGTGCCTGCAAGGGAACATATCGCTGTAGTCTTCGTTGTAGTCGGGCGGGGGAAACGCCAGAAGAACGCGCTCTAATAAAATGGTACGGTCGATCAGCCAGCTAAAAAAGCGCAACCAGATTACCGCGATAGATTCGACGAAAATTTGGTTGGGCAATTTTTTTTCATTGGTGTGGTGAATGATCAGTCGAGCTTCTTCACCATCCTCGACCAGCTTGATGTGCAAGTCGTCACTCACCATGCTGATAAAGCGGCTAGAGCGAAGCAGGGCTCGGCGCAGGTTGGGACAGGTGATACAAGCGTGCCCCATCATGGCAAAAGTGCCCGGCAGCCAAGGGCGCGCCAGGAATCCTCCTGACTCATCGTTCAGAAAATCCCACTCAAGGCGTAACAAGTTGGCCATCTGCTCCCGGCCAACGCGGCTATCGGGATCATCTAGCTGGGCGGGGGCGATTCCGCTATCGATGAGTAGTTGTTGGCAGTCCAGTCCGGTCGCTTGTGCGCCAACCAGATGGGCCTTTACCGCAGCGGCGGGAATACCTAGCCCCGCTTCGCGGAGTTTGGGGTTTTCATTGTCCACTCTTTCAGCCTCACAATTATTTTCTGTCTGCTGCTGTATTACGGTATGGATTATGCGCAAACAGAGAGAGAAAGTCAGGCTTCTGCTTAATTTATATGCAACTGCCTGTGCTTTTATTAGTGGTGACAGTTTCGAACTTGATGGGCTTATGGAATAAAAGTTGTCTATTTCTGTCTTTTAATGTGTATTTTTTGCGTTAACGACTGAAAATCCCAGTTTTGCTCTCAACAATTTTCTATGCTTGATCCTCTGTGGACTGACAGTTCTTTTAAAGTTTGATAGCGATAGTGAATCACTATTTCCTCGACCTGTAAGTCATATTCGTCAACAATAGGAAAAATTCCGTTAGTGAAGGACTGGTCAAATGTCACCGACGTCTGTTGCAAGTCTGTTAAACCCGACCATCTGCCGGCGAATGTTGATTGCTTACCTGATCGAGCATATTCCGCGTCCCAATAATCCTACTTTGGAGGAGGCAACTGGATGGCCTCGCCGTACGGTGCAGGACATTATTGCGAAAGGATTGCCGGGGCATGGCACAGTTGTAGAGTTCATTCAGGAAGGCGTGCGCCATAATGACGGCTACTACCTGCTGCGTGATTGGGGGTCTTTTGACAAGAATTGGGTGAAAACCAATTTGCCGATTATTTGCCAGGTGTTAGATGTAAAGCTGGATTTGAGTGACGCAATGAGCTGATCAGAGCGCCACTCACAAAATTGGATTACTGCTGTGGCGCGTGGCTTTGCTGAAGAATTTTGTTCACTTTCTCCAGTAGGGCGGGATTCGATTTAATGCTGTTGGCAATTTCCTGGTATTTGGTTTTGGAAAGGCCGGCTTTTTCAATTGCGGCGATCATTTTTCCCTGTGCTTCTTTGTTGATCGCTTCCGCTTCCTTGATATCGGCAGCCGCTTTCAGTTTGGGAGCGTATTCTCGACTCAGCATCACGATAGAGCGATAGGCGTTGGCAAATTGCTTGAGCTGCGGTTCGCTAAACGAAGCTTTGGGGGCGGTTGTTTGGCCGGTAGCAGGTTGTGCGAAGGTCATCGGCACGCTGAGTGATATTGCCAATACAGCCAGGTATTTCAAAAAGAGCTTCATCGGGCACTCCAAAAAGTATAAGGACGCTTTTGCTTCTCAGAGGGAGCACCCAGCGTCACGTTGGGGCTGTAAATTTATGCTTGTGGCGGAGCTTTAGTGACCTGTACCAAGTCTAAAGCGGGTAGCTATTAGTCTTCAGCGTAGTCAGTTTCTGGCGCCTTGTAGCGCCTTTTTCCGCCAGCAAGGAGAATTTTTCCTGGAGTGGTTGTGAGGTCATAAAATTTAGTGAGCGACTGCCGCCGCTCATAATGCAGGAAAACTGCACCGGATTTAAACCGAGGTGGGCCTTGTGACTAACGGTCGCTGTGATCAGCTAGAAAATCCAGAGAAATTTCTTGCGTTTTTTCAGCGACTGTTCGCAGCTATTGAGTTGTTGCTGATATTTTTGCGCCCTGGCAGATACCTTGTGGGATACATTCTTTAGCCAGGCTTTATTCTGGAAAGTGCGCCGATTAAAACCACCGTGCCCCTCGTGGTAGGCGAGGTAAAGGCTGTAGGTGTCATTGGCGCGTATCTGGCACTGGCGTGCACTGGTGTTGTTATACCAGCCGATAAAATCGATGGCGTCGCCAAAATCATCCCGATCGGCACCGTAGTTAAATGAAGACCTTTGGTAGTGGCGCCAAGTGGTCCCCAGAGCCTGGGGATAACCGTAGGCATCGGACGGCCTCGGGCCGGGGATAAAGCCCAGGATCTTGGTGCGCGGGGGCTTGGCATCATGCACAAAACGGGATTCCTGGTGCATGATTGCCATCATCACTGCAATTGGAGAGCCCCATTTTTCCTCCGCATCTTTTGCCTCGCCGTACCACTTCTTTTTTTCCTGGAAAATAGAGCAGACGTTGTCGAGATTACTTGGAGGCGCGGTTGCACAGCCGCTGCTCAGTGCAACAGCACTGAGCAAAACCAGCAGTCCGCATTTTTTATTTTTTTTGTGCATAACTATTTACGACATGTTTAAACGGTAATGGTCTTCACTCCGGCACTGGTGCCAAGCAGTAAAATATCGGCGGAGCGCTTGGCAAAGATACCATTGGTCACCACACCGGTAATGTTATTGATGGTTTCTTCAAGGACAGTGGGGTGTTCGATACGCAGATTGTATACATCGAGAATGGCATTGCCATTATCTGTGATCACACCTTGACGATAAACCGGATCACCGCCCAGTTTAACCAGCTCCCGGGCAACCAGCGAGCGTGCCATGGGGATAACTTCAACCGGTAGGGGAAACTCTCCCAGGACTTTTACCCACTTGCTCTCATCGGCAATGCAGATAAATTCTTCAGAGCAGGCCGCCACGATTTTTTCTCTAGTCAATGCAGCACCACCACCTTTGATCATTTCAAGGGCCGGGTTCACTTCATCGGCACCATCCACATAGAACTGGATGCCGTCGACGGCATTAAGCTCATAAACGGGAATGCCGTGGGATTTGAGTCGCTGTGCGGAGGCTTCAGAACTGGCCACAGTACCGTCAAAGGTACCTTTGATCTCCGCCAGGTAATCGATAAAGAAGTTAGCGGTGGAACCGGTACCTACGCCGACAATGGAATTGTCCTCCAGGCGCGGGGCGATATAGTCGATAGCGGCGCGAGCTGTCGCCTGTTTCAATTCATCCTGGGTCATACTCTGGATAGTTTCCTTTGCAATTATTTCGCCTTAATTTGTATCTGACGATAAAAAAAAGCGCGTCTGGTTGTTTTTGGTGGCAAATATGCTTCTCAAGGCTTAGACTGTCATGCCGGTGCTGCGCTTCACACAGGGCCTTTGTAACCCTGCTATTAGTCTACGCTGAGTCGCGCACAGTAATTAACCGCTACGGCCGTCAAACACGTCATGCCCAAGTCCTATATCAAGCGCATTTTAGACGCACGTATTTACGATGTCGCTACCGAGACGCCATTGGAGCAAATGCGCCAACTCTCCCATCGCTTTAACAACCGGATTCTGTTGAAGCGCGAAGATCTGCAGCCGGTGTTTTCCTTCAAGATTCGAGGGGCATACAACAAGCTCCTGCAGTTGCCCGCCGAGGAGCGGGCCCGGGGAGTGATTGCTGCATCGGCGGGTAACCATGCCCAGGGGCTTGCCCTGAGCGCTGCCCAAATGGGAGTGCGCGCCACTATAGTGATGCCCAAAACCACCCCGCAAATTAAGGTGAGTGCTGTGCGTATGCGCGGTGCCGAAGTCGTGCTACATGGAGATACTTTTGATGAAGCGGCGGCGAGGGCTCGCGAGCTGGTTGAAGAGCGGGGGTTGGTATTTATCCACCCCTACGATGACCCCGATGTAATCGCCGGCCAGGGCACCGTGGCTATGGAGATGCTGCGACAGCACTCGGGTAACCTGGACGCGGTGTTTATTCCGGTCGGAGGGGGTGGTTTAGCTGCGGGTATGGCCGCCTATATCAAATATGTTCGCCCGGAAACCAAAGTGTACGGTGTAGAGCCGCAGGATGCTGCCTGTCTGGAGGCCGCGCTGAAAGCCGGCGAGCGCGCTCGGCTAGCGGAGGTGGGCTTGTTTGCCGATGGTGTTGCCGTTGCACAAATCGGTGAGGAGACCTTCCGGGTTCTGCGCGAAACCGTAGATGGGGTTATCACTGTTAGTACCGATGAAATCTGTGCGGCCATTAAGGATATATTCGAGGATACACGCTCTATCGCTGAGCCGGCCGGGGCCGTCGGTTTAGCGGGGCTGAAGAAATATCTGGAGCAAAATGACAATCGCAATGGCACCTTCGCCACAGTGTGCAGTGGAGCCAATATTAATTTTGATCGCCTGCGCTACATTAGCGAGCGCACTGAGATCGGTGAAAAGCGCGAGGCGGTCCTCGCAGTAAAAATTGCTGAGCAACCGGGAAGTTACCTGCAGTTCTGCCGGGATTTAGGGGACCGCTCAATTACTGAGTTTAACTATCGTTTTGCCAGCGATAACGAAGCGCATATCTTTGTGGGCCTGCAGGTGGTATCTGAGGAAGACCGCAGCCAATTGGTTAGTCAGCTTGAGTCCAAAGATTATCAGGTTACAGATCTCACCGATAACGAAATGGCGAAACTGCATATTCGCCATTTAGTGGGAGGTAGAGTGCCGGGCTTGCCCGACGAAGTTATTTACCGCTTTGAATTTCCCGAGCGCCCGGGGGCCTTGCGCAAGTTCCTCGAGCATCTCGCCGGGCGTTGGAATATAACGCTGTTTCACTACCGCAATCACGGGGCAGCTTATGGGCGTGTCCTTGTGGGATTGCAGGTGGAGCCGGCAGCGAGGGACGAACTACAGACACTATTACACCAGCTTCAATTTCGTTTTTGGGATGAAACACAGAATCCGGCTTATCGGTTATTTTTGGGCGCTTAAACCATCGCTTCCCGATACCTGAGAAAGACGTCTCATTTATCGAAACGTGTATAGACTGCAAATCCTGTTTTGTCGAACTTGCTTGTCTAATTTTGAGACAAAAAACTCATAAAATATCCAATAAACGGTTACTATTACGCCGCTTCTTGAGTATTGTCTATTCGCGTGGAACTTTTGCTGTGGCTCTGGTCATAAGCGGGGCGAAACGCATATAAAAACAAAATTATCGTACAGGATGGTCCCAATGAAAGCCGATGCGCTGACAATCGCTGTGGTTGTCTTTGTCGCGGGCGTTCTGTTGAGTACCAGTGGTTTATCTGAGGTATTTTCTTCCGAAGCTGAACCGCCGGCTGCTCTGCAACAGGGAGTGGTTACCCGTTAGGCTGATGCCGGGGGGGCGCTCTGCCCACGAGCAAACACAAAAAAAGCCGGACACTTAGGTGTCCGGCTTTTTTTGTGTTCCACTACCCACTTTTTAGCGGCAGCGGTAAATCCTTTGCTCTGTAACCACCATATCCAGTGGAATATCCCAATTGTCTGTGGGCAGGTTATCCACACATTGTAGATGGTGCGCCGCGCCGATAAGTTGTGGTCCAGTGCCTGGTAATAACTGTTTGCGCTCAAAAGTCCGATCGTAGAAACCGGCCCCCATACCCAAGCGCGCTCCGCTGGGGTCGAAGGCGACCAGAGGAACCAAAACAAGATCCAGGAGCTTGGGAGCGCGGTAAGTTGTGCGCACAGGTTCTGGAATGCGATAGCGATTGCGAAAAGCCAGGGGTTCGCCTTGCCAACGCCTGAACCGGAGGTGGGGGTGTGGTTCTGCCGGCAGCTGTGGCAAATAAAAATGTTTTTGTGGAAAACGTTGCAGCAGATAGCGGACATCCAGCTCGCCATCAGTCGGCCAATAGATACCGACATGCACTGCTCGATTCATTTGTGGGATACGGCTCAGGAGAGTGATGGCTGCACGGCCATGCAAACGCTGTTGATAGGCGCTGAGTTCCCGTCGCCCCGCGCGCATACGGCGGCGCAGTTGCGTTTTGGTTTCAGTCATTGTGGGAAGAGAAGAGCGTGAAGAAATAGGGTACCCCGAGTGTGCGGCTGTAGACGGAGCCTTGAACCGTAAGGTTCAAGGTGGTGGGATCCGGAGTACATAAGGCTTTCCGCTACAAGGCGGACTTGCTCACCAGCACCCGCTGGAAACCACCGGGGTAAGATTATCGGCTCAAGGACATAGTCTGCTGGCCAACACCCCAGGGTATGAATCAATTATAACTTGTAGAGCGGGGGGCTGTTAACCAGAAATTTAAATGAAGTGACCGGTAGCAGAAAGTGGCTTCTTGTCACCTTACTCCTGAAGTTTTTCTTCCGAGTCTATTTCGCCCAGTGCACTTTGCACCTTATCAGTAAGCCGCTCCAACATTTCCTCTTGCAGGGGAATGGAGCTGAGCTCAGCTTTCGCCTGGATAAGCTCGTGGGCAATATTAAGCGCTGCCATTACGGCGATACGCTCTAAGCCGATGACAGTACCTGTTGCGCGGATGCGGGACATGCGTTCGTGTAGCAGGTGTGCCGAAGCCTGCAGTCCGGCACGCTCGCTTTCCGCGCAGGCGACACGGTACTCTTTATCGAGAATAGAAACAGTTACAGTTTCGGAGGGTGATGCGGTTTCAGACATCAGGTATCTTGCGTTAGCCCCTTAAGACGGTTAATCATAGCTTCTACCCGCGAGCGGGCGGCCTCGTTATTTTTTATCAGGCGCTGGCGTTCACGCAGCCAGTCGGCTTCCTGCCGGCGTAATTCACGATTGTCATCCGCCAATTGTTGACAGCGGGCAATGAGTGAATCCACGGTGCTTTCTAGCGCTTGCAGCTTATCCATATTTCCTGCATTTGAGGTCGACGTCTGAGTTCGCAACACGACAGACTGCGAGGGATTCCGCTACTATATTGCCGGCGTATTGGTGGGTCAATCGCTGCACCTGCGCGGACAATCACAAAATTGTCTCTTAATGCCTCAAATTCCCGGTTTGGCACCAGTGTGACGGCCGGATTGAAAAGCCTAATTTACAAAAAGCTGTACGGTAACCATGACTTCTGAAGCTAGCCGATTTGAACTCCTCGCCAACGCCATTCTCTCAGCTGGGGGGCAGGCTGATCCCAGTGAATTGCACGGTTTTATCTGTGGCATTTTGGCGGCGGGCGAGCGACCGGACAAACAACGTTGGCAGAATGAGCTGGCCGGATTGCTCGATGTGGAGGCGGTGCCGGCAGATCTCAATCGGGATTTTTTCCAGCTGACTGAGGAAAGTCACAAGCAGCTCGACGGCTCTAACTTCGATTTTCAGTTGGTGTTGTGCGATGACGAAGATGTTGTCTCCCGCGCTCTGGCGCTGGGTCATTGGTGCGATGGGTTCCTGCACGGCTTTGGTGTCGGCGGGGCCCGGGAAAAATTGATGCCCACCAGTGACGAAGCTTTAAAAGATATTAGTGCCATCGCCCAATTGGATGCCGAACATGTTGAAGAGGGTGAGGAAACTGAGCTGCAACTGGTGGAACTGCAGGAATACGTGCGCGTAGCCGTACTCAATATATTTACTGAGGTAAAGGGTAAGGACTCCAATAGCGAGCCCACCATTCACTGATGTCTAAGACCCCGAAAACCACAGCGGGAATCAGTCGATCTGAGTACGCCCGCCGACGCAACCGCCTGATGGCAGAATTGCCCGCAGGTAGTTTGGCAATCGTGTCATCTGCTGGGGAGCAACTGCGTTCCCGGGATACTTTTTTTCCGTTTCGCCAGGACAGTGATTTTTTGTATCTCACTGGGTTTGATGAACCGGAAGCGCTGCTGGTTTTGGTGCCGGGACGAACACAGGGAGAAACCCTGTTGTTCTGTCGCGAGCGCGATGCGGAAAAAGAAAAGTGGGATGGCCCGCGCCTGGGGCCGGAGCGCGCGATGCAGCAGTGCGGCTTGAACGATGCATTTCCCATCGGTGATCTCGATGATATTTTGCCGGGGCTGCTAGAAGGGCGCGAGCTGCTCTATTTCCCCATGGGCCGCTACGCCCATTTGGATAAGCGAATCCGCAATTACCTGGAGCGGATTACCGCAGCGCCGGATACCGGGGGTGCACCGGAAATGGTCGACCTCGATTACCAGTTGCGGGAAATGCGACTGATTAAGTCGGCCCAGGAAATTCGCTTAATGGAGCAGGCGGCCAAAATCAGTGCCGAGGCACACAGCCGGGCTATGACCCGATGCCAGCCGGGCCTTTACGAATACCAGCTGGAGGCTGCCCTCCTGCATACCTTTGTCGACTCCGGAGCCCGGGAAACAGCCTATCCCACTATCGTTGGGGGTGGCGGCAATGCGTTGGTGATGCACTATTGCAGTAATAATGCCCAGTTGCGCGATGGGGACTTGGTGCTGGTGGATGCGGGCTGTGAGTACCGTGGTTATGTGGCCGATATTACTCGCACCTATCCGGTTAATGGTTCATTTAGCGGACCGCAGCGCGCACTTTATGAGATCGTTTTGGCGGCACAGCAAGCGGCGATTGAACAGGTTTCAGTGGGCAATCACTGGGACCATCCCCACGCTGCCAGTGTTGAGATAATCACTCAGGGGTTGGTCGATTTAGGACTGTTGCGAGGCGACACCCAGGGGTTGATAGAGTCTGGCGCTTATCGGCAGTTTTATATGCACCGGGTTGGCCATTGGCTGGGCATGGATGTGCACGATGTGGGTGATTATCGCATTCATGGAGCCTGGCGCCAGCTGGAAGCCGGAATGGTAATGACGGTCGAACCCGGAATTTATGTCCCGGAGGACGATGAGAGTATTCCCGCAGGATTTCGCGGGATCGGGATTCGAATCGAAGATGATGTCGCACTTACCAATAGAGGGCCTCAGATCCTCTCAGCAGCGGCTCCAAAAGCGATTGAAGATATTGAATACACCATGCTTCACGGACGGGACTTACTGACCCGTTAGAAGTGATTGTTGGATTGTTCGGCCAATAATATTTCAATGCCGAATAATCAAAGGGGGAATTGGGATGGGTGAGTCGGCGCGTAAAGTAGATGTGGCCATTGTCGGTGGCGGTATGGCGGGAGCCAGCCTGGCATTAATGTTGTCACATTTTTGTCCTCAACTCAGTGTGGCGCTCCTGGAGCAGAGAGCACTGCCGGATGCCGCTGCCAGTATTCAGTTGCCGAGTTTCGACACGCGAGCCACGGCCATTGCCGCAGGCAGCTTGCAGTTATTTGCGGAGCTTGGACTCTGGCCTGCTCTGCAAGCCTATAGCGCCCCGATTGATCGTATTCATGTGAGTGACCGGGGGCATGCATTTGGCGCCTCCCTCTCGACCCGTGAGGGACAGGGAGTCAACTTTGAGGGCATTCTGGGCACAGTGATAGAAAATGCAGCGCTGGGCCCGATTCTCCACAGTGCACTGACTAGCACTTCCACCCAATTATTAGCGCCGGCGCAGGTTACTGACATTACCATGACCTCTGCGGGCGCAAACCTGTTGTGGCGATCCGAGGATAATTCCCCCGATCAGGCACTGTCCTGCGGATTGGTGGTCGTTGCCGATGGGGTGAACTCTCCCCTTTGCCGCCAGCTGGGAATAGAAATCAGCTCGGTTAAGTACTCTCAGAGAGCGCTGGTCGCTACGGTCGCTCTGCAACAGCCTCACCAAGGTGTGGCTTACGAGCGCTTCACCCGAATGGGGCCCATGGCACTTTTACCGCTGCCAGATAGAAAAGGGCAGCACCGCGCGGCACTAGTGTGGGCTTGCGAGGAAGCAGAGGCTGAGCGTGTCGGTGTAATGCCTGAGGCTGAACGCCTGAAAAAACTCCAGCAGGTATTTGGCTGGCGTGCCGGACGTTTTATTAAGGTTGGAGCCGTTCAGGGGTATCCACTGAGTTTATCGATCGCCCAGGAACAGTGGCGCCGGAATGTGGTGTTGATGGGCAATTGCGCCCACTTTCTGCACCCAGTAGCAGGGCAGGGTTTTAACCTGACTCTGCGGGACTGTTATGGATTGGCACAAGCCCTGTCGACAGTGACGTCGGATACACTGCCAGGGCGGCTCGATTTCCTGCAGCAATACGGAGAAATGCGCCAGCTGGACCAGCAATTGACGATTGGATTCAGTGACCGTATTCCCACACTGTTTTCCTCTTCCGGTTGGCTGCAACAGGGAATTCGTCAGTTGGGAATGCTCGGCCTTACAATGGTCCCGCCGCTGCGCCGGGAATTTGTCAGTCAAGCGGCGGGATTTGGGCTTTAAAAGGTGCAGGGTCGGGGACGGCTGCTGCCACTTCAGCGGAATTGGCTTTTATGAACAGACATCGTTTGGATTTTGCCATTGTGGGTGCGGGCATGGTGGGCATGGCCCAGGCAGCGCTGCTGGCAGTTCGGCACCCGGGCATGCGTCTGGCCTTGCTGGAGGCGTCCCCGGAGACAACGCCGCAATTGTCACCGCAGTATGAACCCCGCGTGGTGGCTCTGACACAGGCCTCCCGCGAGCTGCTCGAAGAGGTGGGAGCCTGGGATGATATTGCCAGCCGCCGCGCCTGCCCCTATGTGGAAATGCGGGTTTGGGATGCAGATGGAACCGGCTCAGTAAGCTTTAACAGCCGCGATGTGCAGCTGCCGAATCTCGGTCATATCGTCGAGAATAATGTCATTGTCGCCGCGTTAAGAGCACGGCTGGAAACCCTGCCCAACGTGGAGTTGGTCAATGGTTTTCGCCTGGAGAGCTGGTGGCGCGACTGCGGACTCTGGCATTTACAGCCTCGCGGTGAAGACCGCTTAAATGAAGAGGATGGCCTGCGCGAGCAACCTGAGATAGTGCGTACCCGCCTGTTAATCGGTGCCGATGGCGCCCGCTCTAAAGTGCGAGACTTACTGCATATCCGCTCCCAGGATACCGATTACCATCAAACTGCGTTGGTGTGTGTCGCGCGCAGTGAGAAATCTCACCGTCACACCGCTTGGCAGCGTTTTTTACAAACGGGTCCACTGGCATTTTTACCTCTCGCGGGGTTGGGGGATGACAATCACTGCGCCGTGGTTTGGTCTGCGGATGAAGAGCTGGCGCAAGAGCTATTGATGCTGGATGACCAGGCCTTTGCCCTGAACCTGGAAAAAGCCTTTGAGAGCCGTTTGGGCAAAGTGGAATCCGTCAGTGAGCGCTTTTCCTTCCCCCTGCGCGCGCGCCATGCGGAACGTTATCGCGGCCCTGGCGCTGTATTGGTGGGAGACGCCGCCCATAGTATCCACCCCCTCGCGGGCCAGGGTGTAAATCTTGGGCTGCAGGATGTGCGGGTGCTGGCAGATGAAATTGACCGCGCTATGGCACGCGGCCTGGAGCCCTCTCACTCTTCAGTGTTGGCCCGCTACGAGCGCCGCCGCCGAGGAGACAATGCCGCCACTATGAAGGCGATGAGCGCCTTTAAGTCTTTGTTCGGTGCTGGCGATGTGCACTGGCGCTGGCTGCGTAACACTGGGTTGAGCATGGTAGATGCCAGCCCCATGTTAAAGAAGCGGATTATTATGCGGGCTATGGCGGTTTAAATTTGCTATCCCCGTAAAAATGGATCGGGAGAAAGTGCTCAGTGGGGGTGTCAGAGAAGTTGCTGGTGTTTACCTATCTACTAAGTGGCTTTTCCCTGAGGCAGAGGGGAATTAAAAGCCTTGCCGTCGGTAAAAAAGGTTAATTTCAATTGAGTCACTGGATTACTGTTTACTCATTTCCTATATCAAAGGATCTCAGCGCGCTTTTTCGCTTAATACAGCGTTACCAATTGCCATTGAGAATTGCTGAGGAAAAAAATCAGCAGGCGTTGTTGACGACAGATTCAGGTATAGCTGAATTGCTGAAGCCGCTGTTGCAAGATTGGGAGCGGGGATTAGTTGATCTGGACAGAGTTCAGCTAACAAAGGCAGAACCAGAGGCCGGCGACCATTTACCGGGTGAAGAGGGACAAGCAACAAAAGAGAAAGCACCTGTAAGCCCCTCATTTTTACCGACTTTCCCAATGGATAAAACACCGATTAGTTTATTACTTATCGGCCTGTGTTTTTTTGGTTGGTTTTTACATTCCAATAATCTGTCTGCACCGCTTTTAATATATCCAGATACCAGTGGTGGCCCAATTTTCTCACAGTCGTCTTTAATGTGGCACTTGGAGAGAGGGGAGTTTTGGCGATTGTGGACCCCTGCAATCATCAACTTGTCTTTTCAGCATGCCCTGTTCAATGCCCTGGCTATCTGGATACTTGGGCGTCCACTGGAAGCACGCGGAGGGCCATTTATTTATAGCCTTCTGGTGTTGCTCGGCGGGATTGCAGCTAATTTATCCCAATATGCCTGGAAGCCCGAGGTGATATTCGCTGGAATGTCGGGTGTGGTATACACGCTGGTCGGGTTTGCTGTGGTGATGCAGCGTTGGCAACCGGCATGGAGAGATATACCCCCGGGCATTATTACCCTGGCGATTGTGTGGATGATATTGTGCGTCCTTGGAGTGATTACCTATTTTACTGGGATCGGCATCGCCAATGCTGCGCATTTAGGAGGCTTTTTTGCTGGTTTTTTGATTGCGCTGGTTTACTGCGTTGCTGGTGGTGCGCGAAAATTTAACTCTTATCCCGCTTCAACCTGAATTTTATGATTTTACTGATAACCTACGTTTTTATTGCCCTTGGCTTTTCTTTTCTGTGCTCGATAGCAGAGTCAGTTATTCTCAGCGTAACAACGCCATACGTACGCTTGATGGAGCGGGAGGGGCATAAAGCGGGGTCTTTGCTGCGCAAATTAAAATCCGATATTAATGCCCCCCTGGCCGCAATCCTCACTCTGAATACCGTCGCGCACACAGCGGGTGCTGCAGGTGCTGGTGCCCAGGCAGCAGCGGTTTTTGGCAATGAGTACCTGGGTATCGCCTCAGCGATCCTGACCCTGTTGATCCTGGTTTTTTCTGAAATTATCCCCAAAACCCTGGGAGCCGTGTACTGGCGCCAATTGGCCCCAAGCACCGCTTATGTATTGCGCGGCCTGGTTTGGTTACTCCACCCGTTTGTAAAAATGTCCGAGTGGTTGACCAAAGGACTGTCCCACGGCCCAACTCTGACGGGCTTCAGCCGCGATGAGTTCGCCATTATGGCGGAAATTGGCGAGGCCGAAGGGCAGTTAGAGCAGCGGGAGTCCAGCATTCTGCGCAACCTGTTCTTCACCCTGCGGGACCACTCCGTGCGCGAGGTGATGACTCCCCGCACAGTGGTCTTCTCCCTGCCGCAGGACATCACTGTGGAAGAGGCCTACGAGGATGCAGAGAAAGGGCGTTTCTCCCGTATCCCGGTCTATGAAAATCGCGACCCGGATTGTGTGGTGGGTTTTGTATTGCGACAGGAGCTATTGCTGGCCTACGCCAAAGGCGAGCACCAGAAAACTCTGGCGGATTATCGCCGTGAAATGTTGATCCTGCCGGAAACAGCCACTATCTACCAAGCGTTCCAGAAAATGCTGTCCCGCCGCGTGCAGATTAGTGCTGTTATGGACGAATATGGCAGTCTCGAGGGCTTGGTGACCCTGGAGGATCTGCTGGAGACCCTGCTCGGCGAAGAAATTGTCGATGAGGCAGATAAAACACCCGACCGCCAGGAGCTGGCTAAGCGTTTGTGGCGCTGGAGATCGAAGAAGTACGGCCTCAAAGTCGACGAATCTGCAAACACAGAAGAGAACGCGGAAGAGGCTGGTCAAGGGCGCGACCGGGGCAGCGACTGATAAGAGCTTCATTGGTTGAAAAATGATCATTTCTGCGCTAGCCCAACACAGTGGGTATTGGGTATTGCCCGATTCCATAACGCGAGCGAAAGCAGGATAGAGCGCCAGCGGAATCTTTGACGGCCTCTGTGAACCTGGACAGGTTTTACTACCAATGCCTGCTAGGCTTGCAGAGCATATATATTGCCGCGCCTGCCCCGCTGGCAAGGCCGGTACCCAAGCCGCTAGAATACGCCGCTTCGGAACCTGACGGACTGAGATTTTAAAAATGGGAAATAGAACTCCTCTGTATGACACGCATGTCGCTATGGGCGGCAAAATGGTGGATTTCGGTGGATGGGACATGCCGCTGCACTACGGTTCGCAGCTGGATGAGCACAACAAGGTGCGCACCGATGCGGGGATGTTCGATGTCTCCCATATGACCGTGGTCGACGTAGATGGCGCCCAGGCCCGCGACTACCTGCGCTACCTGCTGGCCAATGATGTGGCCAAGCTGGATGGCAACCCGGGTAAGGCCCTTTACACCGGCATGCTCAATGACAAAGGCGGTGTGATTGACGACCTGATCGTCTACCTGCGCGATCCCGGCTATCGAGTGGTTGTTAACTGTGCAACTCGCGAGAAAGACCTGGCGTGGATGCGCAAGCAGGCAGAGTCCTTTGATGTGACCATGACTGAGTGCCCGGATGTAGCGATGGTCGCTATCCAGGGCCCCAATGCCATCGAGAAAACCAAAGAGGTTTTGGGCATTGATTGGACTGCCGCGATTGACGCACTGAAAGTTTTCCAAAGCGTTGCCCGGGGTGGCTGGTTTGTAGCGCGCACCGGTTACACCGGTGAAGATGGCCTGGAAATTATGTTGCCGGGTGAAGACGCCAGTGGTTTCTGGCGCGCCTTGGCCGAAGCGGGCGTTTCTCCCTGTGGACTGGGTGCACGCGATACCCTGCGCCTGGAAGCGGGTATGAACCTGTACGGGCATGAGATGGACGATGAGACCTCTCCGTTGGTTGCCAACATGGCCTGGACGGTTGCCTGGGCACCGGAGAGCCGCAACTTTATCGGCCGTGGTGTTCTGGAGCAGGAAAAAGCCGATGGCGTTAAGCACAAGCTTGTAGGCCTGGTGCTTGAAGAGCGCGGTGTATTGCGCGCAGGTCAACCGGTAGTGGTAGACGATAGTGATGACCGGGGTATCATTACCAGCGGCACTTTCTCCCCCACACTGGGTTACTCTATCGCCTTGGCGCGAGTTCCGGTGAGTGTTGGTGATACCGCACAGGTGGAAATCCGTAAGAAACTGCAGCCAGTCAAGGTGGTTAAGCCCTGCTTCGTACGCAACGGCAAGTCAGTTATTTAAGCGTCGCCCAGAGGTGTACGCGTCACTAAGACAATAAACTTAGATGCTTAATCAAGGGATAACAGCATGAGCGAAATCCGCAATGAATTGAAATACCTCTCCAGCCACGAGTGGGCACGCCTGGAAGAGGACGGCACCGTAACCATCGGCATCAGCGATCACGCTCAAGATGCCCTGGGTGATGTGGTTTACGTTGAGACTCCAGAAGTGGGCACCAACCTGGCTGCTGGTGACGAGGCAGGTGTAGTTGAATCCGTTAAAGCTGCCAGCGATATCTACTCCCCGGTTTCCGGTGAAGTAGTTGCTGTCAATGAAGCTCTGGAAGACGCTCCGGAAACTGTAAACTCCTCTCCTTACGACGATGGCTGGTTCTTCCGCATCAAGCCCTCCGACGTGAGTGAGCTGGACAATATGCTGGATGCAGACACATATCGCTCAGAGTCCGAAGACTAATAGAACGAATGTGCTGAAAAGCATATTAAAAAAAGGCTGTGGGTAATCCCCACAGCCTTTTTTGTTTGTCATGAGTTTTTTAAAATTTTCTATCTTCTGAATTTGTATGCCTAGAGTATGAGATAAATCCCTAGTTAAAGGTTTCGAAAAATGCAATGTCAAAATGAGTATCTACTTAATTCCTGTGCTTTTATTTCTTCAATTTAAATTAAATTTCCTACTTTTATTATCAAAAACCAATGATGAACGATTTAATTTCAGCCATTCTTTAAGCTCACCGGGTTGTAAATTTTGATCTGTAAGATAATTGAAAAAATCTATATTACTTCTGTAAGGGTTGTCGTATGTGCTTCCATTTTCGTTATTTGCAAGATAATCTAAAACAGGTATAAATCCTGTGATGCCCAATGGGTATGCCAAATACGCGAGTTCTAGTTTATTGACATCAGGGGACTGCCATAGCTTTTCTAATGAGGGGGTTAGAGTCAGCCATTCTAATTTTTCTATTCTTGAATAAAATATATGGCGATTTGCGCCACTATTAAAGAACGATTTCAGTATTAGATCCTCTGTGGCTGGATCATTTATCTGGAAAAATGCTGTCGCGAAGTGATAGTTAACATGACCATTCTTGTTTTCAACAAACTGTATGATTTCTTCTTTGAAATCTTTGCTCCAGCCATTTCTAGTTATGGCTTCGATAAGCCAAGGATAATTAGAAAAGTGCTTTTTCACAAAGTCTTTCATGCCCCTATCGGATATCATGGAAATGTAAGCATCGGATATATAAGAGTTCGGTGAATGCCAGTTAGATTTTGCCATTGGTAAGAAGTCTTCTTCATTACCTTTTAATGCACGAGAAATCATACTGACTTGCGGGTCGGTTTCTGTGTAGCTACGCTGGTTGCTTGATAGATAGAGTATTGTTTCAATGAAATCTTGTTTTTGGCAAAGAGAAGCATTCGAGGGTAAGTGTACTTTTTTCAATAAAGTAAAATCTGGTTTTCGATCTTTGGCGGAAATTCTCTTGATAAGTTCTTGATCAGACATCCCGTAATTTATTTGGAGACAATTCACTTCTTCATTACCAAGAATAATTTCCCGATTCTCTGGGTTCTCCGTGCATCCAAATAGAAGCAGTGATAATGTAGTTAGTTTTATGTTTTTCTTCATTTTTTTACCTCTAGATTTTCACAATAACCAACATGCTTGACGATAAAGAATGAGGCAAGCTGCTAAGTGGTTGGTTAGCCTCCAAACAACAAGCCAGTAATCCCATGGGATCGCATACCAACCAGCTGACCACGAAAGAACGATACCAGATCGAAGCCTTCAATGAACAGAAATATTCAGCTTGAGCCATTGAGTTACTACTTAATTTTCCAGCAAAACCAGCTTTGTAGACCTCAATAGATTTATCTTTACTGTATAGAGAATTATCACAGCAAAGCATTACGAAGACAGCATGGGCTTTGTAATTAATCTAAGTTCGAATTCACTATGAAGATATAATGCGACTATTGGCTTAAAACGTAAAACCCGTACCAATTGCGGGTTAAATGAAGCATGGCAGATGTTAAAAAATAGTAATTTCTGAAAATTTATCGCTGGATAGGTAAGCTCAATAGGAGATTGCGGCTACCAAGGAAGGCAAAGCTGATCGAAACCGTTCAGGCTTTCTTAGTAGAAGGTAATCTAATTCCAGAGGGCAATGAAATTATAGAAGGAATGAAGATTGTCGATGAAAACACCAAACTTGGCAAGAGGAAGGGAGATACAGTTTGTGGTCAAGGTAGCTATCTTGTTGCATTAGTTGTTTGGGTTTCTAAGTTATTGCTTGCTCGGGATTGCCAAATAAGAGTAAGAAGACAGTAAATGGTACGATTTAGTAGCTACTGAAGCCGAATCAGGCAGTATCTAAGACAATAACCTTTGGTATTGGAGGTTCGAGTTAAACGAAAACACTAATTTCCGACTGAGGCTTTCCCTAAAGACATGGAAATTGGAAGATACTAAAATTCGAATTGATGATACAGTATTTCGAACTAATGATCGGCCAAAGGAATTTTTAAACTACTTGAGCACACTAGGATTTCTAGTGGACAGGCGTGTGCCAATTGTTTTGGTAATATAGAGTCTGGCGCCGAATAATAAAATACAGTTAATTAGTCAATTTTTCACTATGGTTACATTTTCAGATTGCACCGTTCACGCACTTCACCATAACCTATTATTAAATAGGTACATACCACAATAGCTAGAAACGTGAGTTTTACAAATTTACGTAACAATTAAGTTTGGACCCTGTAGCTAATAAAAATACATCTATTGACAAATTCTCAGTGCCGGTTGAACTAGTACCTAAGACACTATTTACACTTACTTCTGATTTTTCAAAATTAAATACAAGGTCATAAATATTTCCATTAAACTCTCTAAAAGCTATTGATGGGTTAAGCGTAGCTTCTTCAGCAGTGGCCTCAATACGCCCAATAAAGAATTCGGAGAGTTCTACATGAATAAAATTTTCTAGCAACACACCCATTGTTAGGCCTTTCCGCTAATTAGGTTCCACCTCTGTATTAAACCAAGCGAATAGGTTAAGCCGAGAATTAAACATATGCCAGAGCTGGTTAGCCAAAAAGTTAGCGAATTATCTGGGAAGGCTGGCATTATGAAATAAAAACCCAGCGCACGAGCTAAAAATATCGTTGAGATTAGTATTAGGCCGAGCCGAACTAGCGGTAACCTAACAATTAAACCCGCTCCAGAAAAAGCATAGCTAGCCCAAAGCAGTAGAACGGCTGAAATTACGCTAGTTACAATAGTTGGGTAGAGGTGGCCACTTTCAGCTAGTTGAGCCATATGCTCACCGGCACCAAGAAACCGATACCAATCACCGCCAAATACTATACACCCGATATGAACTAAAGCAGCCAACACTGTGAGTATCCCTGCTACCTGCAAATAGTTAATTCTCTGACTGACCATTTACTCTCCTTGGCTGGTCTATTCGTATATTCGAAAGTGGACAAAATCATATCACTTATCAGCATGCACAGAGAATGAAAAATGACTCAAATCAGGGAAAGATACCCACTAGTATACTAACCAGTATCGATTGAAGAATATTCCAGTGGCCATATCTCGCGTACAGTATATTCGCATTGAGCCCTCTTTTAGAAAAAATTGTTATAAATCAATAGGTTAGGGTGCTTGCTGCAATATTTTTAATATCAGAATGTATGATAAGTAGCACCCAGCCAAAATATACGGCTTGAGAAGAGTAATTAATGAGTTTTCAGGGACATTGAACTTTTAAATAGGTACGATCATGCAGGATATCTCTCCTAAATTACTGGCTGAAAATCAGAGTGCGAATGCCAATGGGTAAGTCGCATAAAACCCACGGCAATATATCCAATACTTAGAAGATACTTAGCCTTTCTCTTTTGAAATGAGGAGTACGTTTATGTATTTATTTTTGATTGTCTTGTGCCTTGAGGTTCTAACGTAAAGGCCATTAAAGATTGCCAATACGATTGGCCATTTTCTACATAAGCCGATATTTTCCAAGGCGGTAACTTAAAAAAAATAGGCACAAAAATGATCTTATTGAAATTTATTAAGTTTGTTTCAGTGTCAAATCTGCGTAAAATCGATGGACATTTATTGGTATTTTGGTCATAAATAGGACGCTTTTTGAAGACCTATAACCAAAGAAACTCAATAGAATAAGGTTTTTATAAAAGATCCACCCTCTCAAAGGAGAACGGTAGCGTGACGTAAGAGTAAGTAAAAGGCGCTGACCCAAGGTGCGGGAACACCTGGGGCCAGCTAACCAAATTGATATCATACCTATCAAAGTGGCTATATGGATCATACGCTAGAAACCCGCTCGTCTTCAATAAAGTCGAGTACATCCAGCGGCTTGGAGAGACTCCCAAAGCTCTGGCAGCGTTGCGTCCGCCTTTTCTTCTTCTATGCCTATCGTTCTCGTGCTCCTCCTGCGTTCTTCAACAGATTAGTTTCTCAGCCGTCCATCAATAAAAAGTCTACCCATGGCTTGAAAAGCAGAGAATAGAAATATGTTGATCTTAAAGCGTAGAGCTGGTGAAAACCTAAGGATCGGAGCCAATGTCTCAATCACAGTATTGGAAGTTAAGGGAAATCAGGTAAAGATAGGAATACAAGCTCCCAGATCACTTCCAGTTCACCGTGAAGAAATTTACATACGTGTCCAGAAGGGAAGGGTGCAGGGGAATAGAAACTGTTGAGAACTTGGCCCTAATTGTGGAACATCCAAAGCATCGGCATCAAAACCTTGGCAGAGCCGCGGTCTTGGTGCCAGGTGCCGTTGCTAGTTATGTCTATTCACCTGATGGTACCACTTGATAAATACCGGCCTCATCTAGTAAAACGCCATTGGACATCATATAAGTAAAAATTAACACAGATAAGATAACTACAGCTAAATGAACCTTCGTTGCTGAATTGGCGTACTTAGAAAGATAACCCAGGCTATTCTTTTGGCCTGAAGTGGCTGCAATGGCGAATGGTAATAATACAACTATTGCTAGTCCAGCTAAGAAGAAGTATGAAAGATATTCCTCATAATAATAAGGGAACCATGACTCATAGAAAGCTGTAAAAGTAAGATAATATGCGGCAAGTGCAAGTAGGAGTGTAATGGTAAAAATCAATAGTTTCTTCAAATCAAATACCAAGACTTTCAATAGAGCGTAGGCTCCTGTAGTTAAAAAGTTTTACAGTGAAGGGTTCTTCCTCAGAAGAATAATAACAAAAGATGGGTGCTAAATCCCCCTATCAATGAGCCTATTGCAAACTCTCTTCATTATCTATCACGGAGATTGTTCTCTCTATGAATCTTTTGTAAGCCTTTTCAGGTATAAATGTGGCTTTATCGCTCGCGTTGAATTTCTGTAAAATACTCTTTAATTGTGTATCTGCCATTATTTTCTCTAGATCTGATTCTTTATGATAAAGTTCTCGAACTCTATTTATCCATGAAAAAGTATTTTCTCTAAATTCAATTAGAGATGATTTATTGGCAGTAACACCATGCCCGGGGATGATTAAGCTTTGATCATCACCCATGTTTAAAATAGTATCAATTGCGTTGCTGAAGCCTTTAGTTCCACCAGTATAAAATGTGGGGTGCCAGCTAGTATCGAAAATATCACCAACAAATATTGAGTTACTCTCCTTATGATAAAATATATTGTCAATCGATGAATGAGATCTAACTCTTATGTGAGTAAACCCTTCTAGGGGAAGGTCACCCTCTAGAAATTTTCCACCTTTATTCTCAAAATACTTATTGCCTCCAATGTGATCAGAGTGTGCATGTGTATTTAAGATGAAAATAACAGGCTTATCGTAGATTGACTGAATTACTTGGTCTAATTCATTCAGGTGATTATCTCCCGGCATAGGGTCAATTAATATCAAGCCATTTTCTACAGCTATTAAACCGATATTAGTACCATATTCCTTTCCACTTAAGATATATAGTTGTTCAGATATTTTCACCTTAACTATGCTTGATGAAGCAGTGGAGCTGATGAGTATGAATATTAATGGAAGTAGAATTTTAAAAATACTCAAAGCTAATCCTTTTGCATTTAGTTAAATTTCATCGACATGTTAAACACCGTAAGACATGGTAATCAACATATCGTGAGTTTTGATTCCTAAGTTTTGCTTACCTTACGTAATTTAGATACACCTCTGTGTCAGGGCTAAATCTAACTCTACAGGGTGTCTAATAAACGTGATTAAAAGCCCACTGTGAAGACTGGAAGTTCGTCAGCGCCGGAGTTAAGCCCGTAGGGCGTCGTTGACAGTATTGTTATGGTGTTGGAGACTTTGTACGGAAATCACCATGTTAAACACCAGCCTTGATCATAGACTTGATTTTTTCTGCCTTTTCAAAGTGATCAAGTTGGTGTGTTTCTATCCACCATCTCGCAGCCTCCATTAGAATTTCTGGTTGATCATTCTTGTTTTTAAAAAATGCATAGAAAGATACACCTACGTTGCTGCCTTTCTTTTCTATCTTTTGATTACAAACATCAATGATCTTTTTTCTAAGCTCTGTCCTCATCAAATGTTTTCCTTATTTTCTCTTACTCCACTCAAAATGGTAGGCGTCTACTCAACGGGGGAGGTTTCCTTTTTGCGCTGGCGATATTGCCTACCCTTGTTAACTGTTTGGCCATAATAAATTCTCTACTTGATCATATTTCTCAGCTACTTTAAGAAATGGCTCGGCCCAGCCGCTAATTAAGCTAACTTCTTGCAATGGTCCAGTTGGTGCAAATAGAACAGAAGCTTCGACTTTTTCCGGTAAAGCATACGACTTTGCCATATTAAGTAGTTTCTGGATTTCTTTAGTTGCCTCTTCAGAGTCATTCCATGAAGACCAACAAAAGTCATTATCTGGAATCTGTACCAGCTCTATCGCAGATTCCAGTACATGAACTAAAGCTTCATAAGGCTCTGTCTCATTGATTGTGCCGTGTATTAATTCATTTGTGCGATCTAATTTCATAGAGACAGTTGACGCCTCGCATCAGGCGCAGCCTTTTGGAGGTCGCTCTGCATGCATGTGTTATAAGGCATTTTCATCCTATCTGCTTCCAAATTACTGCAGATCCAAGACTGACTAGTCCAATTACGAATGCAAGATATTGAAACCCACTTACCCAGCCTATAGAGATTTTATTTACTAGGGGCCAATCGGCTATGGGGGCCTGTTGAACTGAAGAAGGCATTGATTTTCGACTAAGGACCCATGGCACTGCACCAAGTACAATCCCAGCACATACTATTGAAAGCCCAAATGCAGTAATCGCGACTTTAATAAGAAAGCTACCAAGTTTCAATTGCCCCGAATTAAGAAGCGTAATCAGAAAACCAAAAATTGCAGTTTGAACACCAACCATCCAGGCGCTTGACTCGCGAAGTAGTTTTAATGACTCGAGAGTACGTTCGTCCTCTGTCATTAGATGATTCCTCTGAGGTTAATGCCTTATAACGTTGCCAGCAAGGGCAGCCGAAGCGGAGCGTAGGCTGTCCAGCCCAGCCTCCGGCTGGGCGATCTTGGCTGGCCACTGCCCGATTAATTTACAGGGAAAAGTACCATACTTTCCCCACCAATTAACTATCTGGTTGGCACTCCACAATGCGGCAACTAACTTGCAGAACTTGTCGGCTTAAAACGAAGACACTTGAACGAAACTGCGGTACCAGTTTGCAGGAGAACTCTCTGGTGAAGTGTGTTTAGGTAGAGATTGTTACTTGCAGCAACTACAAACTATCTAAAAATTGACCGCCACAATAACGCCGCGCTCAGCCGCAACTTGCTTTATACGCATTTTGCGCGAAAATGGGAGCGTAGCGACCGCGCAAAATATGCATAAAGTAAGCTGCCGGTCCGCAGCGCTTTGTTAAATTCCTTAGAACTTTTTTTGCAGAGCTCCACCGTAGGCTACTTCTGGTGATTTTGTAAAATCTTCTAGTGAATGAGCAATATCAGCTAGCCTGGATTGCTTTATTATTCTCAGAGATTTTAGATTCATTGCTGTTTTTTTACATGGATGCAAACACTTTAGTTCATTCAGCTTGAAATTTTGCCAAATTTTAAAATCTTGCTCTCGGCAAGCAACGACGTAAATAAATAATGAACCGATTAAAAAGCTTATAGTTTGGGTGTTCCGTTCCAAACCTTTTAAGTCCGTCATTGGGCCGTCTTTTGAAAATGCTATTGTCGAAGTATGACGATGGTAAGCTGCGACACTATCTGTACTGTGCCTACCTAGAAACACTCGATAGTATCCAGGAATAGTAAGTGATTTAAAAAACTGCTTGCGATCACAACTTGGCGTCACTTGTGTTCCATCATGGTTATTCTCTGCCACAATAACTTTCATGACCGCCCACTTAGAAAGTGCTTCTATATCGTTTTCTTGAAGTGTGTAATCAGTTTTTTCTAAGCCGGCTTTTAGTATTGGTTTAACAGTATTATCTAATTGACTCATCCAGCCATTATTACAAGCTTTGCACACAACTCGAAACTTTAACGTTATCAAGTTTCCAGATCTTTCGGTCCGCTTTTCTAGAGCCGCCTCTGATTTTGCTTCTCCAGAATAGACTTCATTCGCGTGCTTATCGGATATCGAAAGATTTACGTTTCCGCGCATCCAATTAGGCCAAAAATGCTCCTTACTTAGACCGCTTTCACCACAAAATATACAGAATTTATGACTCATAGTGATTCTCAGACTAGCGGCTATCGTTGCCCACTCGCATTTAACGCTTGGCGCACAGGCCGGAGCACCAAGTGCGGAGGTCCAGCCCACAAAGTGGGCGATTGTGCCGCCACTTGTATGGTTGTTCTTGCCTAATTCTGATGTTGAAAATCCTTTTCGCTAACGGGTAAATTGAGACCCACCTTCGGCGGCCACCGAAGGCCTTGTTTGTCACAGTTCGTTGCTGCGCCGGTTTATAAAGACCGTTAACAAGTAGGAACGTGACAGACACTCACTAGGCATAACTCGGATAGTCATGTGGGCCTCGAGCCCGAATAGCAAGGCGGAGATAGCTTATCTTATGGAACCTCAAGAGATCAATGTCGGTATCGATACCAGCAGTAAACAACTCGATATTTATGTGAGACCTACTGGCCAATTCTTTAGTGTTGCCAATGATAAAAATGGCATTAAGGATGCCATTAAACAATTACAACCTCTTAAACCTCAAAGAGTATTAATAGAGTCTACAGGAAGACTCGAATTAGAGTTTGTTTGCGCCGCTGACAAAGCAGGATTACCTGTTGTTGTTTGCAACCCTTCACAGATAAGAAGCTTCGCTAAATCCGCAGGGCGCCTCGCCAAAACTGACAAGCTAGATGCAATGGATATTGCACATTTTGGTGAGGCCATGAAGCCAAGACTATCGGAGCTAAAGCCAGAAAAGCTTAGGGAGATCAGTGACTTACTGGCGGTAAGAAGTCAGTGTTTAGAGATGAGCACAATGCAAAAGAATCGGCTTCAGAGGATGCCTAAATCAGTGCACAAACCTATACAGGCCATTCTAAACACCATCAAGAAAGAGTTAAAAGGTATCGACAAGCAACTGGATAAACTGGTTAACAGTGTGTCTGAGTGGCGGCAAAGGCGGGACCTATTGTTGAGCGCTAAAGGGGTTGGAAATGTATTGGCTTATACATTGATGAGTGAACTTCCCGAGCTAGGAAAATTGAACCGTAAAGAAATCGCTGCACTTGTCGGTATCGCCCCGATGAACCGTGATAGCGGCAGCTTCCAGGGAAAGAGATATATTCGGGGTGGAAGGCATCGTGTACGAACGGTTTTGTTTGTTTCCATCATGTCGGCCATACAGCATCATCCCAAACTAAAGCCGATGTACAAGCGATTAGTCGACGCTGGCAAACCTAAAAAGGTCGCTCTGATTGCCTGCATGAGAAAGCAGATTACGATCCTGAATACGATGGTGAAAAATAACACCTACTGGGATGAAAGTATGGCTTAATAACTTGACGAACAACCATAGTCACTTGTTAGGCTACTTTGTTAGGTTCATCATCTCTCTATATCTATTAAAGCGGATATTTACTGCTTCTTTGATACTGATATCTAAAGGAAAGCCCAAATATTCAGCCTCAAAGCTGTCTATTTTCATGTTAGGGTCAGCCCCCTTTGACAATAGATATGAGTAAAAATCAAGATCCGCAGCGATAACTGACCTGTAAAGACAATTTGTTTCTCTTTCATCAACTGCATTAATATCGCCACCATTTGATATTAATAGATCGATTATCTTCGTATTTTGATTATTTGTCGCGCAAGCTCGTTTAATTGCCTTATTAATATATGTTTCGACTATTGGTTTATGCTTAGACAATAAGAAAGATACTATTTCTACTTTCTGAAGGAATACTGCTTGCTCCAATAGCGACATGCTAGAATTTTCATATATTGATTCCAGCTCAATTTCTTCAGACAAAACACTGTCGATCTCCTCAATATTTCCATCTTTTATTAAATTGAAGAAATACTTAGAAGTGTATTCTTCCGCAAAGACATTAAAAGACAGTACTAGCAAGATAAATAATATCAATTTACTCATATAGTTACTCTTATATTTGAGCCTAACGCCCAAAGCACCCGAATTCCGGGCGCTTTAATGGCCTGTTTTTCTAGGCCATTGCCCGCAGTTTCGGGTGGCTTTGTTTGTTAAATGTTTTCAATTATTAACTTTCCGCCCTGGATTTTATGTGGGAGCACTATAAGCGGCTGGGCACCCTTGTAGCCATCATTGTGGACTATTTGGCCAGCGTAGCCATACAGGATTGCATTACATTTGTTCCAAAAATAAAAAAACTCCTCTTTTACGCTCCCTGGCTGGGCGATGGTATTGCATTCCTCCGCTTTGGGATCGCTGAATTCAGCGATAGCGTTTAAAACTACAATAGCTCCCCCAAAAACCTCTGAATCATCATCCTTCAGACGATGTACAAATACTTCGGTATCGCCCAGATCAAATAATTTAGGATATCCCTTGTTAAGAGCTTCAACTTCAGACATGTCTATACTTTTTGAAGTGCTATCGTTTTCGCAACCACCAAAAAATAAGATACAGAAAGAAATAATAATTAATTTAAAAATGTTGTTTAGTATCATGATTTAAGTATTACATTTAACGCCTTGCTAAGGGGCTGCGAAGCGATAGCGCAGCAGTCCCGCGGAGGCCGCGCTGTTTTGCGGTCGGAGTAAACTTAAGCAACTTGTTATGTTTTTGAGCACTTATAAATTTGGACATAATACTCTAACTGGGCTGGTTTGGAGTGCAATGCTATTTCGGGCCCGTAGGGGCTATATATAGTGTCACCACCGTGCTTGGCTGCTGCTCGCTTAGCCTTTTGATACAGAGCACTCTCGTTTTTAGCTTTTACAGAGAGCCACTTGAGCTTTTTGCACCCAACAACTTCGCCCTTACTTGCAGCGATAGTAATTTCTGGAATAGCACTACATCCAGTAAGAAATGCGACAAAAAATATAAGAAGCACTTTACTCATAGGAAAACATAACGCCTCAATAACCGGCCGCGTTGTGGCGAAGCCACGCTTTTATCGGTCCGGCGCCGAAGGTGCGTAGTTGATTGACTTGTTAAGTTTTTTACTAGCCATTTTCACTTGGACAAACCTCCTGCTCAAAGAAGTATAAGGATATTAAGCAAGCAAGTAGATGGGAGGTATTGTAACCGCTAATTTTTACCCAGCCATTTCTTTCTTTGAACAATATTCGTGAATAACCCTCATACTCGACTGTAGCTACAGTGCTTCCTTTGCATAATATTTCTGCTTTTTGAGGGTTAATGGTTTCTTCGGTTTCAATTATATGATACTTATTTTCCCCAACTACAAACTCTTTGAGATTGTAGAACGGCAAAAGTCCTTTTTCGAAGGAACCAATATACTCTTGATCAAGATAGATTTTTCCTAAAGCTATTTTTAGCTCACCTTTATCTTGAATTAAATACTTAGCTCCAAATATCTCCCTTTTATAAAAACCTATGGCTTGATTTTCTTCCTTTATGGAATATTGCCCAGGGTAATCTTCGGTACTGATCTCTATCATTGCCCTAGAAACCTAACGCCCGGCACAGCGGCACGGTGAGACTGGCGGCTTTTGTGCGGCTGTTTGCACAAAAGGTGACAGGATTGCTGTGTCCTGTTGCTGCCGCTTGTATGGTTGTTCTTGCCTAATTCTGATGTTGAAAATCCTTTTCGCTAACGGGTAAATTGAGACCCACCTTCGGCGGCCACCGAAGGCCTTGTTTGTCACAGTTCGTTGCTGCGCCGGTTTATAAAGACCGTTAACAAGTAGGAACGTGACAGACACTCACTAGGCATAACTCGGATAGTCATGTGGGCCTCGAGCCCGAATAGCAAGGCGGAGATAGCTTATCTTATGGAACCTCAAGAGATCAATGTCGGTATCGATACCAGCAGTAAACAACTCGATATTTATGTGAGACCTACTGGCCAATTCTTTAGTGTTGCCAATGATAAAAATGGCATTAAGGATGCCATTAAACAATTACAACCTCTTAAACCTCAAAGAGTATTAATAGAGTCTACAGGAAGACTCGAATTAGAGTTTGTTTGCGCCGCTGACAAAGCAGGATTACCTGTTGTTGTTTGCAACCCTTCACAGATAAGAAGCTTCGCTAAATCCGCAGGGCGCCTCGCCAAAACTGACAAGCTAGATGCAATGGATATTGCACATTTTGGTGAGGCCATGAAGCCAAGACTATCGGAGCTAAAGCCAGAAAAGCTTAGGGAGATCAGTGACTTACTGGCGGTAAGAAGTCAGTGTTTAGAGATGAGCACAATGCAAAAGAATCGGCTTCAGAGGATGCCTAAATCAGTGCACAAACCTATACAGGCCATTCTAAACACCATCAAGAAAGAGTTAAAAGGTATCGACAAGCAACTGGATAAACTGGTTAACAGTGTGTCTGAGTGGCGGCAAAGGCGGGACCTATTGTTGAGCGCTAAAGGGGTTGGAAATGTATTGGCTTATACATTGATGAGTGAACTTCCCGAGCTAGGAAAATTGAACCGTAAAGAAATCGCTGCACTTGTCGGTATCGCCCCGATGAACCGTGATAGCGGCAGCTTCCAGGGAAAGAGATATATTCGGGGTGGAAGGCATCGTGTACGAACGGTTTTGTTTGTTTCCATCATGTCGGCCATACAGCATCATCCCAAACTAAAGCCGATGTACAAGCGATTAGTCGACGCTGGCAAACCTAAAAAGGTCGCTCTGATTGCCTGCATGAGAAAGCAGATTACGATCCTGAATACGATGGTGAAAAATAACACCTACTGGGATGAAAGTATGGCTTAATAACTTGACGAACAACCATAGTCACTTGTATGTTTTACAGCCTGCGTTATGACTATATTACTACCTTTAGGAACAACTAAAAGTACTTTTGGTGAAAGGTGTAAACCCTTACTATTTATTAATTTTGGCTTTGAATGGCCGCTACCAGGGCTGTGAATAAGATACAGATTTTCTGTGGTAATTGACTCGCTGCCAACTTGACTCGGATATAAGTGGTCTATCGAGTTGTGTAAAGTACACCCCGCCAACGAAAGAAAAAGAAAGCTAAATAGTAAACGCATATCCAATGAAATATAACGCCTGGCGCAACGGCGAAGCACACAGTGCTGAGTCCGGCAGCCAAAGGCTGCGTATTGCCGCCACTTGTTATGTGTAGTCATGCTCACTTGTCTGAATCCTCAGTCCTGGACGAATCTTCTTCAACAGATTCGTCCAATCGCGCTTTCTTTTTCTGGAGCTGTTTTCTCAACAACTCATGTTTCCTTTTGTAATAGCGCTTATCTATCTGCCAGATAACAAGCCACAAGATGAAAGCGATTCCAAGACCATAAATGTAACCCTTTCCGTACATTAATTTTCCCTTTCATCCGTCTACGCCTACACAGTAGTGGTAGGACAGCCGGTTACCCTAACTGCCCCCACGCAGATCCGGACGTGCGGAACTACCGCATCCGGCTCTTCAGTAATATATTCGCTCGTGTAAAGCACGAACCCTAATACCAGTCCACAAGTATACTGCGTTTGTATACTCGCGGTGGCTTTAGCCCAAAATATCCCAGCATTTCCTTTAGACCATTCCAGTTGTAACTCTTGCGCTGACTCCGCCGGTTGAGCCATTTGTGTATGCTGTGTAAAACATAGCTGTACAAACGGGACAAGCTTCGACTGTTGCCTGGTAGACCGAAGTAGTTCTGGAACCCCTGTAGCTTGCGCTTCAGTGTGGGCAGCCATTCTCTCAGACGCTCACTGCGCTTGGCTTTGATCCAGTGGTAGAGCGCTTCCATTGCGCCCTTCTGTTTCTGTGCGGCAGTCCGGCGTCTGAGCCTGGGGCGTTTGTTGACGTCCAAGCTCCAGTAGAACTCAAAACCCAGAAACTGGAACTGCCGTTTTCGGCCCGGATGGAAGCGGCTAAAGCGCTTCAGGTGCGTTTTCTCGGGGGCTAACTGCAGGCCAAACTTGTTCAGCCGTTGCGGTAGTACCCGGTAAAAGCGCTCTGCATCCGTTTTCAATTGGAAAGCCACTACATAATCATCGGCGTACCGGATTAGCATGGCTCTGCCACGCATACGCGGCTTAACTTTCTTCTCGAACCACAAATCCAGGACGTAGTGCAGATAGATGTTCGCCAGTACCGGACTGACCACACCTCCTTGCGGGGTGCCTGCTGCCGCTTTACTGAACTTACCATCTGGAGTTTGCACGCGTACTTTCAGCCACTGCTTAATCAGTGTCAGCAGGGCTTTGTCGTCGATACGAAGGGCTAGCATCCGCAGTAACCAGTCGTGATCCAGCTGATCAAAGAAGCCTTTAATATCGGCTTCAACGATGTAGCCGTAGCCTTTGAATTGCAGATTTAAGCCAAGACTGTGTACGGCTTGGTGGGCGCTTTTCCTGGGACGGTAACCGTAGCTGAAGGGCAGAAAATCCTGCTCCCAGATACTTTGCAGTAGCTGCGCTACGCTCTGCTGCACCAGTTTGTCTTCCACCGTAGGCAGCCCCAGTGGGCGCTGCTTGCCGTTGCCTTTGGGAATCAATACCCGCTTAATCGCCTGGGTGCGGTAGCGTTTGTCACACAGCCGTTGATGTAGGCATTGAATATTTTGCGGCAGTCTTTGCCGGTAAACTTCGGTAGTTACTCCGTCGATACCGGGGCGGGCCTGCTTATTGAGCTGGCCCCAGCTTTGATACAGCAGGTTGGAATTTAGCAGTCCGTATAAATTCTGAAACCTGTGTCTGGGGTGGCTCTGTGCTTTAAATGCGATGGCGTGCAAGGCGGTTGTCATAGTGTCTCCAGCCCTACTTTGTCCGGACTATGTTTCTGTTGCACACCGATATTACTGTCAGCCCCTTCGCCATGTAAGCGGCTTTCCCGCTCTCGGACTACTATGAGCTGATCCGACTTCCGAGTGGTCTTCGTTGGTTTCGCCATTAGGCTTAACGTCTCTACCTGCTCCTTCAGGAACCTGCTCGGATCTCTCAAGTTCTCAATACTTCTCTTTCTACATGCCACGGCTTAATAACCCCGCCGATCCGCAACAACCTTACCATTACGGTTGCATTGCCTGGACTTCGATGGCGTTACACATCTCGTCAATCGGAGCTCACTTTATTATCGGAGCGATACCAGCACTTCAGGATCACGATAATCCCTATGGCCTATAGAATTCTCTGTGTACGCTTCACATAGTTTGTTCACAGTTGAAAAAAAAGATAATTATATTTTCTTTCCCTTCTGTTCCGCCCTACGCGCAACACTCGATACAGGTGGCTGGTTAGGCCTTACCCGACAGGGACTTCCACCCTGCAAGAAGCATCAAGCTTAGCTTGACGCACTAACGCCCACATAAAAGGCGGAGCGTCAGCGACGTCCAGCGCAACGAAGTGGAGCGGTTTTTGATGTGCTTGGTACGCCCAGCATGGGCGTGAACTAATGGGGTGAAAGTCCCCTGTAGGAGGATCACCGTTTAATGGATTCCATTAAATGCTAACTACTAGCGAATGGCAACTGCAACACCGTGAGGTCTTGTGGAGAGGAAGCCGCTAGCAAAGCTACGAGCTGACGGACAGAAACATCATATAAGGCTTAGCCTGGAGGCGAGGTGGCCAAGAACACCGAAGCCATGTGATCTAACGGGTAAAGTAAATGATGCAGTTGTGTAGTGAAAGTTCACGTTCTTATCTGGGGAGATCTGTTCAACCTGCTGCTGTAAAGCTGTCAGCGTGGCCGCTGACTCATAAGTAGGCCCAGCCCGCTAGCCACCATCGAGGGGGTAAACAAAATTGGTGGAACACAGCGGCGCCTCGGCCAGTAATGGCCAAGGTGATTGAACAGAAGTCAGCCGACGGCATAGTAGCCTAATGCCAAGATTAATACCTTGGATACGGTGAAGGCTTGAACCCAAAATCCACGAGTTAAAAGACAGGGCTAGCCTACCGATGTGTTGCCAGCCGGATATAAAATTGACGTAGCGCACTGCCATGACACTCAACTCAAATGAAAATCTGCTTGAAGTCATCCTCAGCAAAGAAAATCTTAATGCTGCATGGAAACACGTGCGAAGCAACAAAGGTGCAGCAGGCATTGATGGGGTCACCGTTGATGATTTTGTGCAGCACTTCAAGGTAGTTGGGAATGAAATTATCGAAGCCATTCGGCAAGGTCATTACCAGCCGTTGCCTGTTAGACGCGTCTACATTCGCAAGTCAGATGGTGGTCAGCGAGGGCTAGGGATACCTACGATTTTTGATCGTGTTATTCAGCAAGCTATCGCGCAAATCATCAACCCTATTTTCGATGTGACTTTTTCAGAGTTTAGCTATGGCTTCCGGCCAAAGCGATCACAGCATCACGCGGTGAAAAAACTACAAAAGTATATCGAGGGTGGCAAGCGAATAGCGGTGGATGTCGATCTATCCAAGTTCTTCGATCGAGTGAATCATGACTTTCTCATGAGCTTACTCGGCCAAAGAATTAACGATAAGCGTTTACTCAAACTGATCGCAAGCTACTTGCGCGTAGGCTGGGTAGAAGATGGATGTTGGCAAGCGTGTTATGAGGGGGTGCCGCAAGGTGGCCCTTTATCGCCGCTGCTATCCAATATTGTACTCGATCTGCTCGACAAAGAGCTGGAAAAACGCCGACACAATTTCGTCCGCTATGCGGACGATTTCGTGATTGTCGTTTCCTCTAAACGCTCAGGTGAACGGGTTATGGCCAGCATCAAACGCTTTGTTGAGCGCAAGCTTAAACTCAAAGTTAACGATGCTAAAAGCCAAGTAGTCCCCGTTAGCCGGTGTAAGTTTCTGGGGTTTTCTTTCCGTGGAGCAAAGCTTGTCTGGCATGATAAGTCGCTGCGCCAATTTAAATATCACGTCCGTCAGATTACAGGGCGATCCCGTGGTATTTCGATGGAGAAGAGAATGAAAGAGCTTACCGTATTCCTCCGTGGCTGGATTAATTATTTTGGTATAGCACAAGGCTACCAAAAATGTATTGATCTAGACTGCTGGATACGGCGGCGATTAAGAATGAGCTATTGGAAGAATTGGCGTAGGGTAAGAACGAAAGTTCGAAATTTGCTACGCATGGGTGTGAGTGAATCGCTGGCAGTTACCTGCGGCTCGTCTGCTAAAAGTTACTGGCGAAGCGCAAAAACTGAGGGTATTCATATTGCGCTTAATAATGAGTTCTTCGAAGAGATGGGCTTGATCTCATTGCGAGATCGTTGGGTAGAGATTCATTACGGATAGGGAACCGCCCATTGCGGACCCGCACGATGGGTGGTGTGGGGGCCGGTAGTTAGAAACTACCGGCTACCCGATTTAACGCTTGAGTTCGCCGATGGTAAGCCGCTTCCATTTGCCACTGAGTTCATAGGACTCTCCCTGCATTTCGTAGCTTATACTACATGGTAATTCAGATGGGCCATATATTGATGTGACATCTACGATAGGTCTAGATAAGACCACTGCCGCTGATGCCACCTCAATTATTTGAGGTTGGTACTTCCTACTGAAGCTTCCTACACCTTCCCCAATAATTAGCTTGGAAAGCTGAACCGGGGCCTCACTGTGATTTCGGATATAGACTTCATTTACCGAGAGAATAGCGTCCGGGGATGAGAGGTACTTTTCTTGGCTCGGGGAAAGAGAATATGTATTTGGTAGGCGCTCTTTACCCAGAGTGATGAAAGCATCAAAGCTGATGGTATTGTCTTCTGAGTAGATAAGACACTGAAAATATTCACTGTATTCTACGCCCGAAGAATCTACCACCCGGCCGCTTGGGGTGCAGCCATAAGCGAGAACAAGAAAGAAGACAATACTTAGGGTTCTAACCACCAGTCTCCTCCATGAGCGTTAACGCTCACCACAAAGGCGAGCAACTTGTTGCGAGTCCAGCCCATGTTTTTATGGGCGATTTGATGGTGCTTGTTAAGTTTCGGCTCCACCTAGCTGCCGGACCTTCCAATAATAATTTCCAAGTTATCTGGTTTAAGAGATACATTTGGCAATTCAACATCGTCTAAATGTTTGTGATAGCTTTGAGTATCACAATGAGCTACCTCAATTAATTTTTCCGCTAGCGCCAATAACCCACTTTTGTCACCTGAAAGGTAAACTGTTTTGTTACTAACATCTAGTTCGATGACACCAGTGTGCTCTTTTTCGCTAAACGGAATCCCACTTTTATTTAAAAAAAATTTATGAGTAAATTCTAATTCTTTCATGTGAACCTAACATTTATATAGTATTCATTCTGACCACTTTTATCATGATTACTATTTCAGAATCAATTTTCCCGCTGTAATGAAAATTTTAAATTAAAACCATAGAGTTAGATGTAATTACTACTAAAGTACAAACTACAAAAATGATCACTTTGACTACTATCCCGGTTTTTAACTCGACTTATAACTTACTGATTTATAAAGTATTTTTAAACATTCTATGTAAACCTCAAAAATAACGGTCAAGATGATCATAATTACCTGAGCTGGCACTCACTAACTTGTCAGAATAATCGAGAATTAAGAAGTGTGATGAGGCCAATGCTTCAGGGTTGAGTGTTGAGAAGAGTTAGATGTTTTTTTGGTTTGAGTGTACTAATTGAGTATCACGCGTATTTAGTAGTTATTTGTTTTTTCTTTGGGTGGGGGACATTCTGCTATTCCATTGACACGCTTAAAAATAAAATGAGCTTGCCATTTCTGAAAAAGCAGCTTAAGGATTAGGAAACATTGAGAAGCTATTTGGTGGGTCAGAATAATGTTGAGCGATATAGCTCTTCATTAGTCGCTTGGGCAAATATCTTGCTGTTGTGAGGGGCAAACAGTTTGGTTATTAGATATTGAACTCAGGCTTTATAAAATCGGTTAAATTTAGATTTAAATACCTCATCATTTACGGCTGCAAAGAGACCTTCAACCCTGCCTCATTAAGAAACCCTTTCACGGTACTTTCAATTTGCTCTGGGCTATTCATTTGCAAAACCTGTTGCAGGAGCTGCTCAATATCGGCTCGGCTAATGGCGCGCAGTGTGGCTTTTATTCGCGGTAAGTTAGTGGCGTTCATCGATAGCATATCGTAGCCCATGGCTACTAATAACAATGCACCACTAGGTTCTCCTGCTAGTTCTCCACAGATCCCCACTTTGGTGCCAACGGCATGGGCTGCAGTTACGATTTCCTGCAAAGCGCGCAGTACCGCTGGGTGCAGGGCGTGGTAAATATTGGCTACGCGGCTGTTATTGCGATCCACCGCCAGGAGATATTGGGTGAGGTCATTACTGCCTACTGATATAAAGTCTGCATGCACGGCGAGTTCCCGTACTTGGTAGACGGCGGAGGGCACCTCTACCATTACCCCGAGAGGGGGCATAACAATTTCATAACCTTCCTCAAGCAACTCCCGGTAGGCTCTTTCCACCAGTTTGCGCGCGGCTTCGAGCTCGTTTAGGCCGCTGATCATGGGGAGCATAATTCGCAGGTTATTTAGCCCCAGGCTGGCTTTCATCATGGCACGCACTTGCGCCAGGAATATTTCCGGGTGGTCGAGAGTTACGCGAATACCGCGCCATCCCAGAAAGGGATTGGTTTCCTCTATAGGGAAATAGGCCAGTGCTTTATCGCCGCCGATATCCAAGGTGCGCATGGTGACGGGAAGGGGGGCAAAGGCTTCCAGTTGCTCCCGGTAAATTTCCCGCTGCTCTTCCTCGGAGGGGAAGCGGTCTCGCAATAGGAAAGGTACTTCGGTGCGGAAAAGTCCTACTCCTTCAGCGCCGCGTTCCAGGGAGCGAACAACATCGGCCATCAGCCCAGTATTTACCATCAGGCGAATGCGATGGCCATCGGAGGTGATTGCCGGGAGTTGAGCCAGGTGGTCCAGGTTGCGGGCCAGTTGCTGCTCTTCTGCAACAATGTCGTCGTAGCGGCGCTTGAGTTCTGCGCCGGGGTGAATATGTAAGTCGCCCCGGTAGCCATCCACCACCATATCGACACCGTCGATGGTTTCGTAGGGCAGGTCCTGGACTCCCATTACAGCGGGCAGTCCCATGGCTCGGGCAATAATAGCCACATGGCTGTTGGAGGAGCCTTTAACGGATACGGCTCCGATCAGCTTTTCCCTGGGCACTTCTGCCAATACTGCTGCGGTTAGCTCTTCGCCGATCAGGATGGTGTCATCGGGGAAGTCTCGGTCGCTCTGTTGCTGTTGTCGCAGGTGCATCAGCACTCGAGCGCCCAGGTCGCGAACATCGGCGGCCCTATCGCGAAAGTAGGAGTCGGACATGGCTTCAAAGCGCCGCACATGTTCCAACATAACTTCGGCCCAGGCCCGCTGGGCACTGAGCTGCTGTTGGATGCGATCGCACACTTCGACGGCGAGGGAGCTGTCATCCAACATGCTGATATAGGCATCGAATAGCGCCCGTTCCTCGGGGCTGAGGTCGCTCTTCAGGCGCTCACCGACTTCGCGAATTTCCTCTTGGGCGGCAGTCAGGGCCTGTTGAAACAGGGCCAGTTCAGTGTCCACATCCTCGCATTCGGAGTAGGGCACTGTGCCGAGATTCGCATGCGGGGTGACAATATGTACCCGCCCGATAGCCACACCGGGGGACGCGGCAATGCCAGAGAAGTGAGTTTCCCGTTGTTGCTTGCCAATACAGGCCAGAAGACCGGTAGCCTCGGCGTGGGCGATAACGCCGGCGAGCTGCGCCGAGAGTGTAACCAGGAAAGCTTCTTCCCATTCGTCGAATCGGCGTTTCTCCTCTTGCTGCACAACCAGGACACCCAGTACGGCGCGGTGGTGAATAATCGGTGTGCCGAGAAAGGCGCTGAAGCGCTCTTCTCCAGTAGAGGGGAAATATTGGAAGGCGGGGTGGGCTTCGGCCCTTTCCAGATTAATCGGCTCTTCGCGGGTAACTACATTGCCCACCAGTCCCTCGCCGGGGGCCAGGTGGACCTGGCCTACCGCTTTGGGGTTGAGGCCATCGGTGGCCATCAGGACATAGTTACCGTGTTGCTTGTCGCGCAGGTATACGGAGCAGACGCGGGTGTGCATGATTTCCCGCACGCGATGCACAATGATTTCCAGCACCGCGGTGAGGTTCCGGGCGGCATTTACTTCCTGAACGATACTGCGCAGAGATCCGAGCAATGGCCTGTCCTCGCCAATCAACGGAGAAATTCGATGGCCCCGGAAAGTAGAAGTTCGATGCTGATCGGGGCCATTTTGTGAAGATACGCTGCTAACTACCCTGTGCGGTCAGCTGTCCTGTCCGCGCAGCCAGCGTCTCTCCAACTGTATTTGTTGTGGGGCCAGCTCGGTCAGTGCGCGCCGGTATACTTCACGCTTAAAGGTCACCACTTTACTCAGTGGGTGCCAGTAGCTTACCCAGCGCCAGTGGTCGAATTCAGGTTTGTAACCGTTGTCGAAGCTGATAGAGGCTTCTTCTGCCTCGAGCCTCAGCAGGTACCACTTTTGCTTTTGCCCGATGCACAGAGGTTCGGAGCGACGTCGAATCAGCCTTTGAGGCAGGCGATAGCGCAGCCAGCCTCGGGTACAGGCAATCATACTGACTTGATCGCGAGTTAGGCCTACTTCTTCGTACAGTTCCCTATATAGCGCCTGTTCAGGGGTTTCGCCCGGATTAATACCACCCTGGGGAAATTGCCAGGCGTCCTTGCCACCTACCCGCCGCGCCCACAGTGCCTGACCGCGGGCGTTGAGCACGATAATACCGACATTGGGGCGGAACCCCTCGGCATCGATATTGCTGCTCTCGCCACTCGTGCCCCGGTTCTTGTTACCGGCCGGAGCTTTATCATTGCGATTCGAATGCTTGGCGGGCTTACGGCGGTTCTTTCGTCCGGCCTGTGCCGGCTTGCCGTCGCCCAAAATACCATCCTCAATACTGTTGTGTGCGGCCGTGCGCTGCACTTACTTGTTCTGCATTGTTCCACAGCAGGGGGTTTACAGCAATTCAGTGACGCAGTCCGTGTGCTGTCGTGCGGCGCAAGGTAAAATTAGCGGCCGCGCAGGGGACGTTTCCGGCTTCCTGGCGGTCAAATGCTTTTGGGGAACCTATAGTTATGGGAGAGTCGACGGTGCACTTGGCAATCTTTGATCTGGATAACACGCTGATAGGTGGTGATAGCGATCATGCCTGGGGCGAATTTCTGGTGGAGCGTGAACATGTCGACGGGACCCGTTACCGCTCGGCTAACGACCGCTTTTATCAAGATTACCAGCGCGGTGAATTGGATATTTTTGCCTACCTGGAATTTGCCTTGGAACCCCTGGCGCAGCTTTCCCGTGGCCAATTGGAAAACTTGCAGAGCGAGTTTATGCAGGAAGTTATCAGTGAATTGTGGCTGCCTCGGGCTCAGGCGCTGATCGGCGAACACCGCCGTAAAGGCCACCACATCATGATTATCACTGCGACCAATCGCTTTGTGGTTGAGCCTATTGCCTCGCGCCTCGGTGTCGATACCCTGCTGGCCACTGAGCCTGAGGAGGATGAGGGGCGGTTCACCGGAAAGGTCGTTGGTGAACCCTGTTACCAGGGGGGAAAAGTTGTCCGGTTGCGCCAATGGCTGGCCCACAACCCGGAATATGCCAACAGTGAAAAGTGGTTCTACAGTGACTCCAACAATGATCTGCCCTTGCTGGGCGAAGTTGAGCACCCAATTGCGGTGGACCCAGATGATCGCCTGCGCGCAGAAGCTGAGGCTCGCGGCTGGCCGGTGATCAGTTTGCGGGAAGAGAGTGAGTAGGTGCTTGCCAGTATTTGTGAAATGCATAAGATGGGGAATTGAGTGAACGGATCTATTATCCAGTACCGGGCCCTGGCTGTTTTAATCGGGGCCCTGGCCGGACTTTCTGCCTGTGAACAAAAAGCGGTAGAAAAACCGCAGCAGGTATCGCAACAAAGTATTGCGCCGCAACCTGTGAATGAAAAGGCTGCGACCGAGTTATCCCTGGCAATTTGGCAGGCGGGTGAGGCCCAGGTTATCCACGCCCATGCCGCTGTTGAAACGTTGCAGCGTGAAGTGGATGGGCTCCTGGCTCAGCCGAATGAAAATAAGCTGGAAAATGCCAGGCTCGCCTGGCTGGATGCCCACAGGGAATTTGCTGCTGCACTGCCTTATATCCAGTTGGCTTTTTCTTCAGGAGAGTTGCGCAGCCAGGGTAGAAAATTACTGTTATCAGTAGATAGTTGGCCGGCCCAGGCGGGCTACCTGGATACAGTGCCGGGTTATTCTGAGAGCGGTATCGTTAACGATACGGCCATTGATCTGACTTTAACGAACCTGCGCAAGCAGCACCGCCTGACGGCACATGAAGAGGCCAGCACCGGTTTTCACGCCCTGGAAATCATGCTCTGGGGGCCCACCAGCGAGCGGGTTGCGGAGCAGTTTTTGGCTAAGTCCGATGGGGAAAAACCCGAGGCCCTGGCCGTCAATCGGCGCCGTGAACTAACCCGCTTGATCGTTAAAGGTGTGGAAGAGGATATGGCAGGCTTGGCCCGCCGTTGGCCGACGGCAGCCAACAGCCTGTCGCGGCCCTATTTATCCCTTGGACCGGTTGCCCGATTGCAGCAAATCCGTGCATCGCACACCCGGGTGATTGATGAGCAGCTGTTGCGCAGGTTGCCGGAGAGTTCCGAGAGCGATGTGGAAAGTAGCCGCGCTGCCGATTCAAAGCAGGCGATATTGGCAATTATGGCAACTCTCCAGTCAAACTGGATTCCCACCGGTGGGGGCGGCTTGGCGGAGCTGTTGCTGGATCGACATCAGGTGACGGCTTTAGAGCAGGCTTTTGTGGATTTCGAGAGCTTGTTGTTGCAAATGGAAGACCCGATTGAACTGGCGGAGCTGACCCAATTGGCGCAGGCACGCAAACTTCTCGAGCGTATCGCCGGGTTGATGGCAGGTACTACCCAAGTGCCAGTATCCGATCAGGATGTGATGCCGGTTAGCTTGCCGGTTGATGGTGAATAAATCTTGCTCTCACAGGCATAACAAAAAACCCGGCGACTGCCGGGTTTTTTGTATCTGTTGGGTGGGGATTACCAGCGACGTACAGGGCCAGTATCCACGTGTACGAAGTTACTCTTCGGGTAGTATCCGACACCGCCCGCTTTCAGGTTGAGTGCTGCCTGGCGCAACTTCGACAGGGACACACCCGGCATACGGATATCCAAGGCCATACCACGTGTGTGGTAACTGCGTTTCGCTACGCCTCGGCCAGCTGCACGCAGCTTGGCATTGGTTTTAGGTGAACGGTATCCAGAGATAATCTCAATGGTGCCGTTGTAATTGAACTTCTCCTTCAGCTTGTAGACGATATCTAGAAGCTTGGGGTCCATTCGGGTCACTTCGTTGGCGCGGTGGTCACGAAGCAATTTGTTGAACTGCTTCAGGCCTCCGCTGCTGTAATCTCCGTTAGTCCAGTAGGCGGCCTCCAGCTTCTCCCCGGTGTGCAGGTTGCGCATTTTCAGGGTGCGGGAGCTACCTACTTTTGCGAAAGTCGGTCCGGCGCTGACGGCCGCCGCAGTTGCGCAGGTCACTGCCAGGAATCGACGTCTGGATGGATTCTTCATAATTCCGCCTCGTCGTTTAATCTCTCGTCGGTTTGCCTTAGTTGGCGCAACCGGGTACGGCGGAAAATGTACAAAAAATAACCAGTTGTTACAAACCTGAAGCTGCTAATTCGGAAATAATTAGATAGCCTGGGTGGTATATTTTTTCTTTTCTGCCACCTGAAATTGGAATTTTTATTGCTGATCAGTCGATAGTGCTGAATAGATTGGAGACAGCGTTGTCATTGCACGCTAATCACTAAAAAATTATTTTTCTGCGACTTATAAGTTTTACCGGGCGGTTTCGTCAGTGTACTTGGGAGCTATCCGATCACCTCTTCGGTCATGAGCTCGATAGCCTTCTTTATTAGTAGCTGGTTTACCCATCTATATACAGAGGACAACCTAGATATATAGAAGATAAGAATTTGTATGTACATGTATATACATGCAGATTGGATTCTGCCAGCGTAGTATTTCTCCGGACATACAGCTGTTTAGGTTATCTGGCAGACTCTGGACCGCCCTATATTTGGGGGGCGTATTGATCTCGATTTCCTGGAGCCCGCCAGTAGCAGCGGGCGGTAAAAAGAAACCTGGAAAAATTAGATCCGGCCAGTATTGCTACCACGGTTGTGAATATGGCAAATCTCTAATTTTTTAATGACAAGGATGTAGTTTCCAAATCAAGGCCAGGGTTTAAATAGGAATGTGAGTAGTGCTTTGAAAAATTAAATCAAACTTGCTTAGGTGGTTATTCTGATCGGTGTCTTTCAAGTTCTATTGTTTGGAGAACTTTAGCGTTATAGAGCACTGCCAGCGAAAATGAGAACAGGCAAAGCCCTTTATCGATACTTAGTATTTTTCACTTGCCGATAAGCTCCCTAATTTGGATAAGGCAGCTCTTTGTCTCGATGATAAATATCAGGGCGGAATTGGGGGCGCCCATCCCTATCTATCCAGGCGGTCATATAAACGATGTAAATACGGGGTGATCCCTTCACCTTTACATTCAGAGCATCGTGCCCATTGGCTGCCTGCGCTACCCGAGTTCTGTCCCACCCCTGGTCACGAAGAAGAAAGTACGCTAATTCTTCTGGTGCTTGTAGCCTTACGCATCCGTGACTTAATGCCCGCTGGCGAAGTTTAAACAGGCTTTGAGCTTGGGTGTCATGGAGAAAAATAGCCTGCTTATTGGGGATAACAAATTTCACTTTCCCCAGAGTATTCTCAGGGCCACTCAATTGCCTCAAAGTAGCGTGCCCACCAGCTGCCTTGGCAATAGTCTCCTCTGTAATAGGGGACGATTTACCGCTGCGATATTGCACTACTCGATAACCCCGCTTGTGCATGGCTGTTGGGTTGTGTCGTGCCTTGGGCAAAAGCTCGGTGACAAGAATACTTCGGGGGACTGTCCAGGTTGGGCTGAAAACAATATTGGTTATCCGCGTGCGTAAATTTGGTGTGCGCGTACTGCTTTTTCCCACGACGGTTTTCATATTGAGAGCGACCGAACCATCTTCAATAAGCTGCAATCGATAGTCGGGCACGTTGACGATTACGTAGCGATCATCCTCTGGGAGCTTTAGCTGCTCCCATCGGGATGCATTTAATTCCATTTGCTTAGCGCGTTCCATTGGCGATATAGCCAAGGCTGCAAGTGTGTCTTCATCGGCGATACCGGTAACTTTCAATCCGTGGCGTTCCTGAAAGCGCTCCACTGCAGCTTGGAGCGCACTGTCAAATCTTCGGGGGTCTTTTTGCGGAGCGGAAAGCGGCCCGGGCTGACCGTGATAATCCTTATACATTGCCAGTAAATTACGTAGTTGTAGGACACGAGGGCCTTTGTCTCCGGGCTGTAAAGTTTTTCCCTGGGTAATCGGTCGCCAGTTTTTCGCTAACACTCGGTAGGCCTGAGCGGTATCGCGTAATTGCTGGGTCGAACTGATTGGCTCAATAATGATATCGGTCCGCCCAGTGAATGAAGCATTCAAAGGGCTGGCCGAGGCAATTACGAGGCTTATCAGTGCGGCGATGCCGAGCTGGAATGGGCCATTTGCCATACTGATAACTCAGTAGTCCCTGTAGCTCTCAATCCGCTTCACTCTGTTACCTCCTATTACTGATCCCGGTTATAGATATCCGGCCGAAACTGAAGCTGCCCATTTTCATCGATCCAGGCAGTCCAGTAAGCGATATAAACCGGTAGGGGATTTTTAAGGGCAACGCCATGGGTGCGACCACTTCCCAGCGCGCGATTGATGCGAGCATCACTCCACTTGTTTTGCTGAGCTAACATCATGCGAGCAAACTGCAATGGTTTTTCCAGACGAATACAACCGTGGCTAAAGGCTCTTTGTGATTTTTTAAATAAATGCTTGCTATTTGTGTCGTGTAGAAAAATGGCCTGCCGATTGGGGATAACAAATTTCACTCTTCCCAAAGCATTTCCCGGCCCGCCTTTTTGTTGCAGTGAAACTTGTCCTCGACGCACTGCGGCTACATTTCCACGAGTAAAAGGCACCGATCTGCCCCGATGATTCATCAGGCGATAACCTTTTGCCCTAAGGGCGGAACTGCCCTTGGGTAAAAGTTCCCGCAGCGCAATACTGGGCGGGACACGCCATACAGGATTAAATTCCAGTCGCGTCATACGGGTAGCGATTTGTGGTGTTTTGTGTTTTGGTTTTCCCACAACCACACGCATACGGAACTGCTCTTTATCGCCTTCAATTAGGCGCAAATTAAATTCCGGGACATTCACGATGATATAGCGAGGCCCTAAATCCTTGGGGAGTTGTTTCCAGCGTTCAATATTTGCTGCCAGAATTTTGGCAACTTTAGCTGGCGGGGTATTGAGTCGACTCCGGGTTCCCTCATCAACAAGTGCCGTTTGCTTTAATCCGTGACGTTTCTGAAACCGTTTAACGGCCTGCTGCAGTTTTTTGTCGTAGACATCTGCTTTAGAAGTATCTGCTCCGTACTCTTCGGGGTGGTGATCACCATAGAGCATTAGCAGGCTTCTCAATTGCGCAACCCGGGGACTGCGACTGCCCGGTGCGATAGGTTGTCCAGCACTGAGCGGTTTCCAGTAGTTACCTTGTGCCAGGGTTTGATAGCGTGCTAACGCTTCGCTGAGTAGGGAAAATTGCCTGCCCTGAGGTAAAAAAGGATCGCGACTGCCGATCAAGTCAGGTTCGACGGTATCTTTAGCTTCGGCGAGTATTTGTGGTGAGTGAATGCCCAGCGATATTGCTACGGCAATCGCAGCGGCACTCGCCCTGAGGGAGGTTAGTTGGTTGCGTGGCAAAAAAGCGCAAAGTGAATTGTTGGCAGCACCCATAAGTCACCCCTGCAAGCACTGAGAAATCAGTGAGATTTATCACTGTGCTCACATTGATAACTTGTGACTGATAGTCTTTAAATAATTTTCAGCAATGGTGCTGCTTAAGAAAGGATAATTAATGGAATAACACGCTCAATAATTCCCTGGTTATAACCGGGGCGACGTATAGCCGCCCCGGTTTCTTTTAAAATTGATTATCGGTCAGTCCATCTTTGCCATAAATATCCGGGCGGAAGTTCAGGTTGCCCTGGCCATCGACCCAGGCAGTCCAGTAGGTGATATAAACCTTTACCAGTTGGGACATATCCACTTCCGTGGTTTCCTCTCCTGTGGTCAATTGATCGATACGCCATTGATCCCAATCCCCTTGGGGACGAAGCAGCGCTTCGGCCAAGTGGCGGGGTTTTTCCAGGCGGATGCAGCCATGGCTATAGCCCCGTGAGGTCAGGGAAAAAAGTTTGCGCGCGCGCGTATCGTGCAGGTACACGTCGTGAATATTGGGGATTTCAAATTTGACACGTCCCAATATGTTTTCCTCACCGCCCATTTGGCGCATAAGGTAGGAACCCGCACCTGCAGCAGATAGGTTTTGCGGAGTCAGGGGCAGTTTTTCACCCCTACCGCTAATCACCCGGTATCCCATTTTTTCCATACCCGCAGGGTTTTTACGAGCTTTGGGGAGGATCTCATTCACCAGGATACTGCGCGGTACTGTCCAAGTGGGGTTAAAGACTACCTTGCTGACACGGGTGGTTATTTCAGGCGTTGCGTGTTTTTTCTTACCGACGACGACATTCATCGCCAGTTTGACCTGGTCGTTTTCCACGTACTTGAGACGGTACGCAGGAATATTGACCTGGATAAAGCGGCTACCCAATTGTTCCGGCAACTCTTCGCGGCGCTTGATATTCATTTCCACAATGCGGGCGCGTGCAGCAGGGGATAAGTTCAGGCGCTTGCGAGTTGAGCGACCGACAATACCATCTGCCCTCAGGCCGTGACGCTTCTGGAAGCGCACCACCGCTTGGTGAAGGCCCCGATCGAAGCGATTGCGATCAGTGCCGCCGTAGCTGTAGTAAGACTGGTAATCACCGTATAGGGAGAGCAGGTTGCGCAGGAGGCCTACATGTGGATGGCGTGCACCCATGGTCATGGCGGGACCTGCCGGGATCGGACGCCAGCGACCGCTGGAAGAAATCTTGCGCAGCCGTTGCAGCTCACCGCGCAGCGCTCTTACATCGTTGCCATAGGGCCGGTTTTCCTCGTAGTAAGGCCCCTCACTGTTTTCAGACCTCACCGGCGGGGCGGCAGTATTTGACCGCCCCTGGTTGTAATAAACGCGACTGCCAGAACCCGAGCCACTATTGTTGTCCCGGTAGGAACGGTATCGACTGCGCTCATAGGTGCGAGCGCTACCGGAATAATTGCGTCCTGAGTAATTGCCGGAAGTATCCGCATTGTATTCCCGCGAGTAATAGCGGCTGCGTACATTGCTGCCGAGATTGGCTGCGCGATCATATCCGCGGAAGTACTTGCGCCCGCTGGGTTCACTGGAAGCCTGCTGCTGTGCGGTGCTGGTCGCAACCAAGCGGAAACCTTCGCTATCCCGCAGAACCGGTGTGACACCCCGGCGCGGGCGGGTTTTAGGCTTGAGCCTGTCCAACTGGGTATCTTGCGCGTAGGACACAAAGGCATCGGTCAGTAAGATATCCAATACGGCTGCCATCTGCAGACGTTGAGGCGTATCGCGAAGGGTGCGATCGAAGTACCCTAGGTGGTAGCGGTAGTCGACCATGCTACTCGGATTGCCGGAGCTGGCAGCTGTGAGTTGTTTCAGCAGGTCATTGGCACTATCACTTAGGCTGTAGTTATCGAACCAAAGCAAGCGGTAATCCGTGCGCTGGTAGATCTTGCGCACAGCGGCGGGGTTAAAGATGGGGTCCTGGGCTGGCCAGGCATCAGGGTTTTCCTCCAGCCAATGCACTAAATGAGGGCGAACAGCGTTCTCCGGTAAAACGGGTACGGTCTTCTGGTTTGCTGCGAAAGCATAATAAAGAATGAAGACACAGAGGCTACCCAGCGTCAGCAGTGGAAGTACAGATTTGCGTCTACGATGCTCGGGGTTGAAATACGACATGGTACCTCAGCGATTCTGCGGGAGCCCGGTGCGATATTTTGGAAAATGCCGGGCGCCAGATCGTTCATACCTTCCCAACCTGTGGCGAGCCCATCCAGATACTCAGGGATATTATCGGTGACTCGCACGTGTCATGCGTCCCGCGCGACTTCCTTTTATTAAGACTGTTGTCGGTGTCCTGCTTGCGCGAAACTCAACCAACTTCAGTCTGTGAAAGTAAGTATGGCAATAAATGCAAAATTTGCTTGGCGCTTCATTCTTTTTAGAGTAGGGATTTGCGAATGATGAGTTTTGCGTCAAATATTTCGCTCGTGGGTGAAAAAGGGGCGTGTTTACTGGGGCTTATTTGAATATGGTGCAGAGGCTTGCACAAAAAGTTATGCACAATTTCTCTGCCATTAGCATTGAGCCTGCTTAATTGGGCGACTGGGTAGTGAAGTAGCGCAGGGGTCCATTTTCATTGCCCTGTATAAAAGTCTGCTCCCAAAGTTGGCCACACCCCCTCTGGTCGATGGTGATCACGGTACTCGCGCGGGTACCGTAGCCTCCATTGCGAAGCATTGGTTCTGTCGCCGAGCTATCGGCATCAATTTGAATGAATATCGGAGAGAGTGCCCGCTCAATCTCCAGTGGTAGCCCGGTATGAGGGAGTTGTTGGTCCGGCGCGGGGGTGCGATCTTTGAGTAGTGCCAGTGCTGGCTCCACAAAGCTCTCGATTGTTACCAGTTGGTCGGCCGCAGGTATTATTTCTGCCAGCCCCGCTTTGCCCCTTTCCACCTTTGGCCAGGGCTCGTCCGGCGCTCCGTTGGAGATACCGTGAATGCCCGGTTCAAAAGTAAATGGCTTGTGCCGGTTCCCGGCACAGAAGAGAGTGTTTTGATTCTGAATATCAAACAGCAGGGCGTTAAAGCCTCGATATTGCTGGGATTCCAGGTAGTGGATGAAATGCTCAGGGCTAATTTGTTGGCTGAGGAATTTCTGCGGTATTTCTCCGCGGGAAAGCGCTCCTACAGGTTCCGGTGTCCCAGGCTCCCGGATATTGGTTACAGCCGCGACCCGGCCGGGGGATACGCCGGCCCAGGTTCCCTGAGCTTCAAGGTCTCTACCCGCAATTAGCCCGGTCCCGGGCCAGTGCTCCGCTGCTGCGGTTGGCCTTTGATAGAACTCATCCCGATTGGCGATCAACAGCAGCGGGTATTTCGGGTGGCATTGATAGGCGAATAGCAGTAGACACATGGGGATCTTCCCTAGGGGCAAGCTGCCCTTCCACAGCGGGGGGCTTTACGACCATAATACGCCCTTTATTAGCAATCGCGATTCCCCCATGCTGACCTATCCCGAAATTGACCCGGTAGCCTTTGCAATAGGCCCCTTAAAAGTGCACTGGTATGGGCTGATGTACTTGGCTGGCTTTGTCGCGGCCTGGTGGTTGGCATTGCGCCGAAGTGCCAAACCCTGGTCACCGGTTATTAAATCCGAAGTTGAGGACTTGATTCTCTACTGTGCCATTGGTGTCGTTATCGGTGGCCGCTTGGGGTACATGTTCTTTTATAACTTCCCCCAGTTGCTCGAAGACCCGATATCACTGATCCGGCTGTGGGAAGGAGGGATGAGCTTCCACGGCGGGCTGATAGGGGTAATGTTGGCCACGGCACTCTACGCACGCAAAATTGGTACAACCTTCCCGGCTCTAATTGATTTCGTTGCTCCCCTGGTGCCCATAGGTCTTGGGCTTGGGCGGATCGGTAATTTTATTGGCCAGGAGCTTTGGGGGCGTGAAACTGAAGGCCCTTGGGGCATGGTCTTTCCAAAGGACCCGGACCTTCTGGTCCGGCACCCATCCCAGCTGTATCAAGCCTTCCTTGAGGGGCTGGTTCTCTTTGCGCTGCTCTGGTGGTTCTCCAGTAAGCCGCGCCCTCGACTCGCGGTGGGTGGTATGTTCGTGACGCTCTACGGTGTATTCCGCTTCCTGGTGGAATTTGTCCGGGAGCCCGATGGGCATATTGGTTTTGATTTATTTGGATGGATGACACGTGGGCAGCTTTTGAGCCTGCCGATGATTATTGCCGGCATCGCATTGCTGGTGTGGAGTTATAAAACTCAGCCGCTTCCCGAGGGGAGAACTGAGCAGAAAGGTAAGAAAGCAGGGTCTTCCCGAGTTAAAGGCGGAGCATAGCAGTAGATGAAGCAGTATCTCGATCTAATGCGCCATGTGCGCGATAACGGCACCGTTAAAGGTGACCGCACCGGCACTGGTACTCTCAGTGTGTTTGGCTATCAAATGCGCTTTAATTTGGCGGAGGGTTTTCCGCTGATCACCACTAAAAAGTGCCATTTGCGCTCGATTATTCACGAACTTCTGTGGTTTTTGCAGGGGGATACCAATATCCGCTACCTCCAGGACAATAAGGTGCGGATTTGGGATGAGTGGGCGACAGAGGACGGTGATCTGGGCCCTGTATATGGCCATCAATGGCGCTCCTGGCCCACTTCGGATGGCCGCCAGATCGACCAGATTGAGCAGTTGGTACATCAGTTGAAAACCCGCCCGGACTCCCGGCGCCTGATGGTTAGCGCCTGGAACCCTGCGGATCTGCCAGATGAAGGTGTTTCACCTGCTGATAATGCCCGTGAAGGACGCATGGCCCTGGCTCCCTGCCACGCCCTGTTCCAGTTTTATGTCGCTGACGGCAAGTTGTCCTGTCAGCTGTACCAGCGAAGCGCAGATATTTTCCTGGGGGTGCCTTTTAATGTCGCCTCATACAGCCTGTTGACCCTTATGCTGGCACAGGTATGCGGTTTGAAGCCCGGCGATTTTATCCACACCTTTGGTGATGCTCACCTCTACTCCAACCATATGGAGCAGGTCGAACTGCAATTGCAGCGCGACCCTCTGCCTCTGCCACAAATGCACTTGAATCCAGATGTGAAAGATCTGTTTTCTTTCCGCTTCGAGGACTTTGAACTCAAAGGTTACGAAGCCTATCCACATATTCCGGCACCCGTAGCGGTTTAAGGGGCAGTAATGACGGTTTCTATTGCTTTGATTGCGGCAGTTGCCCGCAATGGTGCTATCGGCAAGGATAATGAACTCCCCTGGCGCATCTCCGGCGATCTGCAGTTTTTTAAGCGGACCACTATGGGAAAGCCAGTAGTAATGGGACGAAAGACCTTTGAGTCTATTGGTCGCCCACTTCCGGGGCGTGTCAATATTGTCATTACGCGTAATGCTGACTGGGTTGCGGATGGCGTTGAGGTGGTCCAGTCTCTGGATAAAGCCCTGAGTCTGTCCCAAAGCTGCGCTAAGGACAGCGGCGCCACTGAAGTGATGGTTATTGGCGGAGCACAAATTTATCGCCAGGCACTGTCTCTGGCTGCCCGTTTATATGTCACCGAAGTTGACGCAAATATCGACGGGGATGCATACTTTCCCGACATAGATGACTCATGGGTCGAGTCGGCACGAGAGTGTTACCCGGCCTCGGACAGGAATGAGTACAACTACTCATTAGTCCAATATGACAGATTTAAATAAAAACAATTTGATCAAAAGTTGATCGATCTGTTAAATTCTCCAACAGCTTACACAAGGAGCGTCGCCGCGAATGTGTGAATGTGACCCGGGGATGTTACCCAAGTGTTACTTTGCTGCCCAAGCGGGCCGATGCTGGCAATCGGCATTTGAATAATCAAATCGGCTGTTTACAATGTGCGGCTCTTAGCTGTCTTCTAACCAATGTTTTTAAAACAAAAGGACACCGCGTTGTGGCAGCTATCTCATCGCGACCATGTTGTGAAATATTGAACCCACTGGGGGGTCTAATGAAAACCAAGCGATTCATGGCTGTGGCGCTGACCACTGCGCTGTCTGCTGGCGCGCTCTACGGCAGCGTAGCCACTGCGGATACTCTCGATAACGTACTCGCCGTCGGCCAGCAGAAAACCACTGCGGCCCAGGCATCGCAAAAGCGCATCGACAAGATTGCCGACGAAACCAGCAGCCTGCTGCAGGACTTCAAGGTAGTTAATAAAGAAATCGATGGTCTGCGTGTATACAACCGTCAGTTGGAAAAGCAGCTGGCTAACCAGCTCGAAGTTATTAACGATCTGGACGAGTCTATTGCCAACGTTACTGTTATCGAGCGTCAGATCCAGCCGCTGATCCTGCGTATGCTGGATGGCTTGGAGCAGTTCATTGAGTTGGACGCACCGTTTAAGCGCGATGAGCGTATTGCGAACCTCAACGGTGTTAAGAGCACCATGGATCGCTCCGATGTCAGTGTTGCGGAGAAATTCCGCCAGGTATTAGAGCTGTACAACTTTGAGGCGGAATATGCCCGCAAGATCGATTCTTACCGCGATACCCTGACCATTGCCGGCCAGGAGCGTGAGGTAAGCGTTTTGCAAATCGGTCGTATCGCCCTGCTGGCACAGACGACAGATGCCCAAATTTCCCTCGCTTATGACAAAGAGCAGAACAAGTTTGTAGAGATCGATGCTGGTGAATACCGTCGCGCTCTCATGAACGGTCTGAAAATTGCCAAGAAGCAGGCCACTATCGACATCATGACCATGCCGATTCCGGCTCCGGAGGCAGCGCAATGAAAACCTCTTTCGTCAAACGCGTTTTAGTGGCGGCAGCAGCTGGCCTTATCAGCTTCTCCGCAGTTGCACAGGAGAAGGCCACTTCTCTGGATGACCTGTTGAAAAAGGTCGAAAGTTCCAAATTTGCTGAGTCCAAAGAGCATAAGCAGCGTGAAGCTGAATTTCGCCGCCAGAAGGCGAATCAGAATGCTTTGCTGAATCAAGCTAAAAACACTCGTACCGCTGAAGAAAAGCGCTCTGCTGAACTGGAAAAGAAATACCAGGAGCAGGAAGTGGCTGTAGATCAGAAACGTCAACAGCTGCAGGAGCGTATGGGATCTTTGAATGAGCTGTTTGGCCATATGTCCTCTACTGCGGGGGACCTGCGTGCCAATATCGGTTCCTCTCTGGTTTCCGCCCAATACCCTGGGCGCACAGAATTCCTCGACGGCCTTCTGGCTAAGATGAATACTGCTACCAAACTGCCCACTATCGAAGAAATTGAGCGACTATGGTTTGAGATTCAGCGTGAAACTGTTGAATCCGGGAAGATCGTTAAGTTTAACGCGACCGTGATCAAGCCAAATGGTGAACAAGTTGATCAGGAAGTGGTTCGCGTAGGTAACTTTAATCTGGTTTCCAACGGTAAATACCTGGAAATGAACAATGCCTATAAAATGGCTGAACTGATACGTTAGCCAGACGCAAAGTTCCAAGGCATGGCTGAAGCTCTGCAAGCTTCTACCAGTGGTTTCAGTGCCTTCGGTGTAGACCCGACAGGTCCCACCGGTGGCTCTTACCTGAAAGCCATGATCAATAGCCCGGACCTCGTAGAGCGCTGGCACCAGGGTGGTATCGTTGGATACATTATCTCTGCTGTTGGTGCTTTCGCGATGTTACTGGCTATCTTCCGCCTGATCGTTCTGACCGGCGTTGGCGCTAAAGTGAATGCTCAGCTGCGCTCCTCTACTCCGAACACCAATAACCCGCTGGGTCGTGTACTGGCTGTTGCGGAAGAGAACAAAGGAGTAGACGGTGAAACTCTTGAATTGAAGATGGAAGAGGCGGTGCTGAAAGAGCGTCCGGCAGTCGAATCCGGTCTCAACCTGCTGAAGATCATCGCAATGGTAGCTCCTCTGCTGGGTCTGCTGGGTACCGTTACCGGTATGATTATTACCTTCCAGGCGATCACTATCTTTGGTGCGGGCGATCCTAAGGCTATGGCCGGCGGTATTTCATCGGCCCTGATCACGACCGTTCTTGGTCTGGTTGTGGCTATCCCAACCGTTCTGATGCACACCGTAGTTAATGGTCGTGCCAAGCGTGTCCTGCATATTCTGGAAGAACAGAGTGCCGGTATCGTGGCAGAAAACGCCGAACGCAAATAAGAGGAGGCGGCAACATGCACGCATTAAATGACGCATGGGCCGCCGTCAACGCCTTTATGGCGTCGGGCGGGCCAGTACTGTTCCTGATCGCCGGCCTGACCTTCTTTATGTGGACGCTGATTTTTGAACGTGTTTTCTACTTTAACAAAGGGTTGAAAAGTGACGTTCAAGGTGCGGTAGACCAATGGGAGGGGCGCGGTGAGCGCAAATCCTGGGCTTCGCACCAGATCCGTTATGCAATGATTTCCCGGGTATCCGAGAAAATTCAGGACAATATGGACATGATCCAAGCCTGTGTCGCCCTGGCCCCTCTGTTTGGGTTGTTGGGTACGGTTTGGGGCATGATCAACGTGTTCGATGTTCTCGCGATTACAGGTGGCGGTGACGCTAAGCAGATGGCCAGTGGTGTATCCATGGCAACTATCCCAACAATGGCGGGTATGGTTGCAGCCCTGTCAGGTGTATTTGCCAACACTTATCTAGCCCGTAAAGCTGAGCGTGAAACCCAGCTGTTGGAAGATCATCTGACAATGGATCACTAAGCATACACTAGCGAATAACTCCGTTTATTTGCTGTGAAGGTTTAGCCAAGCCAGATACTTTTGCCGGGGGCTCCCTGAGCCCTCGCTGGAAAAGTTCGCTAAGAGAGTTGCTATGAGCAAAAGACAAAATACGGCAGAAGAAGAAGCCGGCGCAATTGACCTCACGCCCATGCTGGACGTGGTGTTTATCATGCTGATCTTCTTTATCGTCACCGCGACTTTTATTAAGGAGCCGGGTGCTGATGTTGAGAAGCCGGAAGCGACAACCGCTGAACTCAAGGCCGCCTCTATCTTGGTAGCGATCAACGACAGTGACGAGGTTTGGATTGCTAAAGAGAAGGTTGATGAGCGCCAGGTAAGAATTGTCCTGGAGCGTCTCTACTCGGAAAACCCGAAAGGGTGGTTGGTAATTCAGCCCGATAAGGGAGCAAGCATTGAGAAGATTGCCCTGATTGCAGAAGCAGCCAGGAAGATTGGTATCAAGAAAGTTTCCGTCGCTACAGAGAAGAGTTAACAGCTATGAATCCGGTAAGACTTCTTGGGGCAGGTACACTGGCGGTAGCCACAACCTTTGGCCTCATCTTCACCATGCATCAGCTGATTGCAGCAAATATGAAAGCTCCTGAGGAAAAGGAAACTTTCAAAGTTGCCGATGTGGTGATGCCTGATACGAAGATTGAAACACAGTACGATACCGCCAAGCCGGTAAAACCAGATGAGCCAGACACTCCGCCGCCGGAGATGCCGGAGCCTGACTTCGAGGAACCGAATATTGATGGCAACATCAGTATTGCTGCTCCCAAAGCGGGTGGTGATGTTAAGCTGTCTGGCTTCAGTTTTGGCGAGGGTGATTACCTGCCGATCGTTAAAGTACAGCCGCAATACCCTCGTCGTGCTCAGCAGCGTGGTATAGAAGGCTATGTAATCGTTGAATACACCGTAACGACTAATGGCTCTGTACGTGATCCGATAGTGATTGAGGCGTTTACGCTGAAGGGTAAGCCCACAACTGTTTTCAATCGCGCAGCTTTGAAGTCCGCGTTGAAGTACAAGTACAAGCCGCGAGTAGTCGATGGCAAGCCGACCGAAGTTCCTAATGTTAGAACTAAGATCAGCTTTAACATGGCTAAGGACTAAAGAGGGGGAAGCACTATGAAGTTGACGACCATCACTAAAGGTTTGTCCAAGTTCGCTCTGCGCACGTCAGTAGCGCTACCCTTGGTTTTGGCACCGACGGTCAGTGTTACCGTGTTGGATGCGGTGGGTGTATCGGCTCCTTTCGCTTCTGCACAAGCGCAGGAGCAGAAAAAGCAGAGCAAGCAAAAGACTCGTAAAGTTCCGGCAATGCGCGAATCTGCGTATAAGAAGTTGGAAAAAGCCCAGGAAGCTGCTGATGCAGAGGATTGGGCAGCGGCACTAGTTGCACTGCAAGATATGGATGCAGCTAAGAAGCGCTTCAACGGCTATGAAATTGCCCAGATGTATAACTTCTTCGGTGTTGTTTACTACAGCACTGAGCGTTACAAAGAGGCGATTCCCTACTTTAAAAAGGTTCTGGACCAGGGTGAAAAAAACCTGCCGGTAGCTTTAGAAGTAGGCACTTTGTTTACACTGGCTCAGCTGTATTTTGTCACTGAGGATTACAAGCAGGCGATTAACTACCTAAACAAGTGGTTTAAGGTCTCCGATCGCATCACTGCGGACTCCTATGCCTTGCGCGCCCAGGCTTACAATCAGATTGGTAACCAGGACAAGGCTCTCTCGGATATCAATATAGCGGTATCCATGTATGAAAAAGAGGGCAAGACACCTAAAGAAGCATGGTATGGATTGCAGCAGTACGTTTATTTCGAGCGCAACGACTACAAGAGCGTAGCCGCTGTTCTGGAAAAGCTGGTGCAGTACTACCCTAAGCCTGTGTACTACAAAACGCTGGCTGCCATGTACGGTGAGCTCAAGCGCGAGAAGGACCAGCTGCATATGATGGAAGCAGCTTACCTTGCCGGAGCTTTGGAAAAGGATAGAGACCTGTTGAATATGGGGTATCTCTTTATGGGGCATGAAATGCCTTATAAAGGGGCTAAGGTGATAGCTAAGGGTATTCAAGAGAAGAAGATCCCGCGTACAGCTAAAAACCTGGAAACCCTGGCTCAGGCCTACCAGATGGCACAAGAACTTCAGAAAGCTATTCCGCAGCTGGAAGCAGCAGCTCAGCTTTCTGATAAAGGTGAGATTTACTCGCGCCTCGCAGGTATCTACCTGGATCTGGATCAGAACGAAAAAGCCATTGCTATGGGCAAAAAAGCCATGGCCAAAGGTGGTGTTAAGCGTATTGATCAACTACAAATTGTTATGGGTATGGCCAATGCCAATCTGAAGCGCTATGACTCAGCTTTGAAGAGCTTCAAGCTTGCACTGAAAAGTGAGAAATCTGAAAAAATGGCTAGGCAGTGGATTACCTTTATCGAAGGTGAACAGAAACGTGAGAAGCAGTTGGCAATTTAAAGCCAATTAACTTTTTAAGTTTCAAAAAAGCCGCGCAGTAATGCGCGGCTTTTTTTATGCTTTTTTTTCTTCTCGCGGCAATACAAAATTTCGAGGCAACCTGTATAAACAGACTATTTGCATTTTTTTGTAAATTGACTAATGATTAATGGTAGCTGATCAGCTTTTCCATTTTCGGCATATGAATGCCGCTTATCGCACCCTAACAATAATAGGAGAGGTGTTATGGACAGAGCTTGCCAGTCAATTTCCAACCCCTTATTTTTCCCCCCACATTTACTCGCGGGTTACACAAAGAGCCTGGGTTTTGCCGCTGCAATCACAGTTGGATTGATCTTTTTGATGAGTCAACTAGTGGCTACTGATATCGAGGAGCCCAAAGTCAGCTTGTTGCCTGCGATAAAACCGGTACATATGCCAAAAAAAGAGATTGTTACCCAAACTTATGAGGATCCTACACCGCCACAAGCTGTGCTGGAGCAGCCAACGATGCGGGTTGAAGAAACTGAGGTAGCACCGGTTACGATGAATGTAGTGATTGGTACGCCCACTCCTGTTACTTCTACCGGGGTGCAAATAACGCGCGACCCTTTGCCAGTTTATAAAGCTAAACCGCGATACCCCAATGCGGCACTACGCAGGGGGATAGAGGGGTATGCCGTTGTAGAATTTACGGTAACCAAAACGGGGGCGGTACGTGATGCTCGTGTGGTTGGGGGCTATGACTCTAGTGGTAACCCCACGAGCGTATTTGATCGCTCCGCTGTAGCCGCGGCAGAACGGTTTAAGTATCGCCCCCAAATGGAGAATGGCCAGCCAGTGGAGCGCTACGGGGTACGCAATCGAATCAGTTACAAAATAGCGGAATAAAAAAACGGCCCTTTGGGGCCGTTTTGTTTAGAACAGTTTTAATCAGTCAATTTCCCTCACCGCCCCGCGGTCTGCACTGGTGGCAAGCATGGCATAGGCTTTCAGTGCCTTGCTGACCTTACGAGGGCGCTTTTCGATTGGCTTCCAGCCATTGGGATTTTTTTCCATTTCCCTGCGTCGCTTATCGAGTTCACTTTCCTCAATAGCGATTTCAATTTTCCGCCCTGGAATATCAATACGTATAAGGTCTCCATTGCGAACCAGAGCGATGTTACCTCCAGAAGCTGCCTCAGGTGAAACATGTCCGATAGAGAGGCCCGAAGTACCGCCTGAGAAGCGGCCATCGGTAATCAATGCGCAGTGCTCACCGAGTCCTTTGGACTTTAAATAACTGGTGGGGTAAAGCATCTCTTGCATTCCAGGTCCACCTTTAGGACCCTCATAGCGGACGATAACAGCCTCACCTTTACTAACCTTCCCTTCGAGGATATTGGAAACCGCCTCTTCCTGGCTTTCTACTACGTGGGCGGGGCCTTCGAACTTCCACAGGGACTCATCGACGCCGGAAGTCTTCACTACACAGCCATTGGGGGCCAGGTTACCAAAGAGAACGGCGAGCCCTCCTTCAGAGGAGTAGGCGTGCTCAGCAGAACGGATACAGCCACGCTGGCGGTCTGCATCTAAAGTGGACCAGCGGCATTCCTGGCTGAAAGCTGTTTGGGTGGGAATGCCTGCGGGGCCCGCGCGATAGAATTCCAGTACAGATTGGTCGTCCGTGCGGCAAATATCCCAGCGCGCCAGGGCATCGGCGAGCGAACCACCGTAGGCGGTTGGCAGCGAGGAGTCGATAAGACCTGCGGCCTCCAACTCCCCAAGGATAGCCATTACACCACCAGCGCGGTGTACATCTTCTATATGGTATTTCTCGGTATTGGGGGCAACTTTGCACAGCTGTGGAACCTCACGGGAGAGGCTGTCGATATCTTCCAGGGTGAAGTCAATCTCACCTTCCTGAGCGGTTGCCAGCAGGTGCAGGATGGTATTAGTGGAGCCTCCCATGGCGATATCGAGTGCCATGGCATTGCGGAAGGCTGTGTGGTTGGCGATATTGCGCGGCAGGGCACTCTCGTCATCCTGCTCATAATAGCGTTTGGTCAGGGTTACGATCTCGCGACCAGCGCGCAGGAATAGCTCCTTGCGGTCGGCGTGAGTCGCAAGCATGGTGCCGTTACCAGGGAGTGAAAGCCCCAGGGCCTCGGTCAGGCAATTCATGGAGTTCGCTGTAAACATACCTGAGCAGGAGCCACAGGTCGGGCAGGCAGAGCGCTCATACTCAGCAACTTCCTCGTCGGAGGCCGTATCTGTAGCGGCGATCACCATAGCATCTACTAAGTCGAGCTTGTGGTCAGCCAGCTTGGTTTTGCCGGCCTCCATCGGGCCACCGGAGACAAAGATAACTGGAATGTTCAGGCGCATGGCTGCCATCATCATTCCCGGTGTGATCTTGTCGCAGTTGGAGATACAAACCAGGGCGTCGGCACAGTGTGCATTGACCATGTACTCCACTGAGTCAGCGATAATTTCGCGGCTGGGCAGGCTATAGAGCATACCGTCGTGACCCATTGCGATACCGTCATCCACAGCGATCGTATTGAACTCCTTGGCCACGCCGCCGGCGCGTTCAATCTCCCTTGCGACAAGCTGACCCATATCCTTTAGGTGTACGTGTCCGGGGACAAACTGGGTAAAAGAGTTTGCGATGGCAATGATTGGCTTATGGAAGTCCTCGTCCGTCATACCGGTGGCACGCCACAAGGCGCGGGCTCCGGCCATATTGCGACCGGCGGTAGAGGTGCGGGAGCGGTATTGGGGCATAGTCACAGATTCCAGCTGGCAACAATGAATGCGCCAGCTTAGCAAAAAACGGACTTTCCTGGGATGTTTTTGCGCCCAAACTACCCATCAAAGGAGTAATAAGGATAGATATTTCAAATTTCTGTGACTAAGTGGACTGACTTTTCCCCAGACGTTTACGCAGGATTCTCGAATTGCGCTGAATGTTGTACAGGGACTTTCGCGCGGTAGGCAGCTCACTGATACCGACTTGCTCAAAACCCTGCTCGATAAACCAGTGCTCTGTCTGGGTGGTGAGGACGTAGAGTTCATCAACCTGGACTGTTTGCGCCTGCCTCTCAAGGTGGCGCATCAGCTTGGCACCACGCCCGCCACCGCGAAATTCCGGGTGGCTTGCAAGGCAGGCAACTTCGGCTGCTGTGGTAGTGCCCTTATCATCCTTAATGGGATACAGAGCTGCACAGGCAACTGGAGTACCATCCACTTCCACAAGCGTGAAGTGTTCAATTTCTGCCTCGAGCTTCTCGCGGGAGCGCCGTACCAAAACGCCATCTTTCTCTAACGGGCGGATCAGTCCAAGAATGCCGCCCACATCGGTAATTCGCGCTCTGCGCACAACTTCGTAGCTGTCCCGGTAAATCATGGTACCGGCCCCTTCACGGCGGAACAGCTCCTGAATTAAGGCGCCGTTTTTACAAAAGCTAAGTAGGTGTGTACGGGCGATCCCTGCATTACAGGCCCGAATGGCACAGCGCAGGGTTGCGCTTTGCACCTTGGGTGAAACCTGCTCTGCCTGCAAAATACTTAACTCGTGTACCGGATTTCCGTCCACTTGAAGTTGCTCAGGTTCGCGGAATAGCACTAGTTTCTCGGCGCGCAATACTCTGGAAGCCTCAGCGGCCAGGTCCAGGTAATTGATATTGAAAAGCTCCCCGGTTAGGGATGTGCCCAGGGGAGAAAGGAGTACCAGGGAACCCTGATCTAGGTTTTGCTCCAGAGTGTTGGTGTCCATGCGTCGCACGGTGCCGGTCCAGCCCAGGTCCACGCCATCTAGCACGCCACTGGGACGGGCGGTAACAAAATTGCCCGAGACTACCTTGAGGGCCGAACGTGCCATGGGCGAGTCTGGCAATCCCTGGGAAAATGCGGCTTCAATATCGAAGCGCAGTTTACCCACGACAGACTTAACAATCTCCAATGTCTCTCGATTGGTAATACGCTGGTTCTCGTGAAATCGATTTTCAATGCCGCGCTCATCCAGGGCTCTATTAATTTGTTCCCGCGCGCCGTGCACAACAACCAAGCGAACCCCAAGGCTGGCAAGCAGCGCCATATCGTGTACTAGATTGCGGAAATTGGCGTGCTCTAAAGCGTCGCCGGGGATACCAATTACTAAAGTGCGACCGCGCAGGTCGTTGATGTAAGGTGCCGCGTGGCGAAACCAGTTCAGGGAGGCGTTATCGTCGCTCACTAATTCTTACCGTGTGCAAGTCTTGTGGTGTTAAAGCCCCGGAGGCTGTCGCAGGCAGATTAAAGGCAAAAGCGGCCAATCAAGTCGCGCAGAATGTTGACCATAGGGTTGATACGATCCAGGGCGAGAAATTCATCCGGCTGATGAGCTTGGTCAATATCGCCGGGGCCGAGCACGATAGTGTCAATATTCAAACTCTTCAAGTAGGGCGCTTCAGTACCAAAGGCAACACTTTCAGCGGGATGGCCACAAAGTTGTTCTGCAACTTTTACTAACTCTGAATGGGCATCCTGTTCAAAGGGCGCAGTGCCAGGGAATAAAGAGGCCACTTCCACCTGAATTTTATTGTCTTGTGGAATGGTAAGGATACGTTTGTTTAGTTCTTCCCGCAGGTCCGTAAGCTGCATTCCTGGCAACGGGCGAATATCAAACTGGAGTTCTGTGTGGCCGCAGATCCGATTGGGGTTGTCACCCCCATGGATACAGCCTAAGTTCATCGTGGGTACTGGAACGGCGAATCCGGGGTTGTTGTATTTTTGTTGCCACTCTTTTCGCAGTGTTAATAGTTCACCAATAACTTTATGCATGGCCTCGAGCGCGTTGGCCCCCAAACTGGGATCTGATGAATGGCCGGATTGCCCAGTAATACGCACTGCTTCCATCATAACCCCCTTGTGCATACGTATCGGGCGAAGCCCGGTGGGCTCACCAATTACCGCGTAGCGCGCTTGGGGTTTGCCAGCCTGCACCAGGGCGCGGGCACCACTCATACTTGTTTCTTCATCGGCTGTTGCCAAAACAATCAATGGTTTTTGTAAAGGCTTGTCGAGAAAAGTCTGCGCAGCCTCGATAACCATAGGGAAAAAACCCTTCATATCACTGGTGCCGAGACCGTATAAGCGGTTGTCGCGCTCTAAAACCTTAAAGGGGTCCGATTGCCAGCGCCCCGCATCAAAGGGGACTGTATCAGTATGTCCGGATAGAACGAGCCCGCCTTTATCACCATTTTTACCGCCGAGAGTAGCAATCATATTGGCTTTGTTGGGAGATCCCTTTAAAGGCATTATCTCTACATTGAAACCAAGTCCTTCCAACCATCCACCCAGTAGCTCAACCACCGGGCGGTTACCCATATCCAGGGAAGGATCGGTTGCACTGATACTGGGGCAGGCTATCAGTTGATGTAATTGGGTCTTCAGGTCAGGTACTGCGATACTCGCCATGGTGACTTTCCCTACTCTTGTTGCGCCATTCATTCAAGATAACAGCGGCTCCGATCAGTCCTCCCCCAAAGGCGAGACGGGTTAGATCGGCATCCCGATTCCAGATTAACAGATTTACCAATAAGCCAGCGGGAATCAGTGCATTATTCATTGCGGCCAGGGTACCAGTAGAGACCTGCGTAGCACCCTTGTTCCACAAAAAGTACCCCAGACCTGATGCCACCAACCCCAACCAGAGTAGAACACCCCATTGCTGTGAGCCCTGTGGGTACTGCGGTTTCCCAAGCAGGAGCCAGGCAATAACAGTGATCAAGCTGGCGCCTACAAAAAACCAAGCGAAGGTTTGTCTCGGGAGGGGGCCTTGCTCTCTGGACATCAGGCGCTTGTATGCCACCTGCCCCACGGCAAAACATAGGTTGGCACCCTGGACGACTGTAAACCCAATCCAAAAGTCGTTACTGGGAGAGTCCCAGCGAATAGTGGCTGCTCCGAATACGGCTACGGCTGCGATAGTGAGGTTCCAGACAGAAAAGTGCCTGTTAAGGAAGTCCTCAAGGGCGGTGATATACAGGGGCGTGAAAATAGTAAATAAAAGTACTTCAGGGACACTGAGCAGTAAGAATGACTGGTAGTAAAACAAGTACATCAGTCCCAGTTGTACTGCGCCGATGACAATTAAACGTATCACGGTACGGGGAGGGCAACCCTTCCATTTCAGCATCGGTAGAAATACCGCTGTGGCAAGGAGTACCCGTGTCATTGCGGAAAAATAGCTATCCACCTGTCCGGCCAGGTAGGCGCCTATCAAACTGAAGGAAAAGGCCCACAGAAGAGTGACAAACAACAGTAATGGCATCAGGGTGAATTCGCAGGCATAGATTGGTCGGCGGGCTCGGCCCAGTTTATTTCCCTAAATATTAATGCCAGAGGAGCGAAATAGATATCGACATGGAGCCTTACTAAAGTGGTGGATATGAGAGGCGTAAAAAAGGGGGCTTTAGCCCCCTTTGCTGATCTGCTCTGTGTGCTGCTTCGGTTTTAGCCGAACAAGCCTTTGAAGAAGTAGAAGAACAGGATCGCAATACCTGCACCCGCTGGGAGGGTAACTACCCAGGATGCGGCGATAGTGGTGATCATACGCAGGTTCAGGGCACCAATACCCCGCGCTAGGCCAACACCCAATACCGCGCCCACCAGAGTGTGAGTCGTGGAGATTGGCAGGCCGGTACCAGAAGCCAATACGACGGTGGAGGCCGCACCCAGCTCGGCAGCGAAGCCACGGCTTGGGGTCAGCTCGGTGATTTTCTTACCGATAGTGGCCATTACCTTAAAGCCGTATGTCGCCAGGCCCACCACGATACCGATACCGCCGAGCAGTAATATCCAGGAAGGCATAGTGGATTTAACGGTAATAGCGCCGCTCTGGATGGTGTTAACTACGGCAGCCAGAGGACCAACGGCGTTGGCGACATCGTTGGAGCCGTGAGCGAAGGCCATGGCACAGGCGGTGAAGACCATCAGGATCGCAAATACGCGCTCGACGTTGGCGAAACGATTTTCAGCTTCAGCTGCCGGGTCCCGCTGGACGCGCTTGAGCATGGTGACCCCGATACCGGCGACAGCAAGGCCCACCAGGGCGGCAATACCGGCATCCTGGATAAAGCTGAGCTGGATATTGGCATCTTTAAGAACGTGCTTGAGGCCCTTGGTAAGGGTCACCATGGCAATCATCCAGCCCACTGCAAACATGTAGAAGGGGATGTAGCGCTTGGCATTGTTGAAGGGGTCTTCCGTGTCTAGGATCAGGCGCTGGACACTGCGGAACAACAGGAAAGACAGGGTACCCGCGAGAACTGGGGAGACCACCCAGCTAGCCACGATGCTGCCCACTTTCCCCCAGGCCACTGCATCTGGGGATATACCTACCGCAGAGAAGCCGACAATTGCGCCGACAATAGAATGGGTGGTGGATACCGGCCAGCCGAGAATACTGGCTACCAGCAGCCAGGTGCCCGCCGCCAGCAGTGCCGAAAGCATACCGTATACCAACAGCTGCGGTTGGGCGGCGAAGACTTCAGAATCGATAATGCCTTTGCGGATGGTTGCGGTAACCTCTCCGCCTGCCAAATAGGCGCCGGCAAACTCAAAGATCATGGCGATAACAATCGCCTGCTTGATAGTCAGTGCACGGGAACCTACGGAGGTACCCATGGCGTTGGCTACGTCGTTGGCACCGACGCCCCAGGCCATAAAGAAGCCTGCTACACAGGCCAAAATCAATAATATATGGCCGTATTGACTAATAATTTCCACGCCAAACCCCCTAACGTGCTAACAACAACTGCAATCGGTTGCCCACGCTGTGGGCGCGATCGGCGAGTTCACCGATCCATTCAATAACCCGGTAGAGGAACATAACGTCCACCGGAGGTAAGTCTTTCTCAATAGCAAACAACGACGCGCGAATTTCGACTTCAAGCTTGTCTGACTTGCGCTCCAGTTCATCCAGCTCTTCGGTCATGCGTTTGGCGATATCCACCTCGCGCCCGGCAAAGCCGCTTTCCAGCAACTCGTCCAGTTCGTTGATCGCGCGCAGTGCTTGTGCAGAGGTGGCGACAGCGCTCTCCACAAAGGTGGTCATCAAGGATTGGAGAGGTGCGGGAATCTGCATCTTCCTGCCTACAGCCAGACCAGCGATATCCTGGGCAGTGTTGGCTACCTCATCCTGGGCATGCAGCAATTCCAGCAAGTCGGTCCTGGACACTGGCATAAACAGGCTGTCCGGCAGATGCAGGCGCAGGTCTCTCTTGATATCGTCAGCGCGGTTCTCCGAGGCGGAGATGCGCAGTTGGATCTGTTCTGCCTCTTTGAGGTCACCTTTGATCAGTGCTTCAAAGAAGGGGATCAGGTCAGCCGATGCCTCGTGGGCCGTAGCCATATGCTTCTCGATTGGCTTAATCGGAGAGCGGCCAAATAAGTTGGCAATATTCGACAGGGCCATGGTTAGCTCCATTGCTCAGAATGCGAAAACGGCGGCATGGTACCCCAATCGGGGCAACTTCGTAACAGTGCGTTAACAGCGCACTTTCACAGCTTGATGATAGGGCTACAATGCAACGTCGCCATATGAGAATAAAGGGGTTGCCAATGGCAGAGAGCAGAGTTGCAGACCGCATACTGGAACTGCGCGGATTACTGGAAGATTTGGTGGGGCAGGGCTTTGTTAGCCGAGAGGATGCCAACCGTATTGTCGGGACCCCGCGGACAGCAGAGCAGGCCCAGATGCACCCGCTCAGCTATATCGCCAGTTGTGACCTGGCCAACCGCAAGCAACCGGGTAGTCTGCTCAATAGCGAATCCCTCAGTGCCTGGTTAGCGGAGAGCTCTTCCCACCCCTTGTATCATATTGATCCTCTGAAGGTTAATGTGAGCGCTGTCACCGAGGTGATGAGCTTTCAATTTGCCAAGCGACACCAAATTCTCTGTGTCGAGGCGAGTACGGAAGAGCTTCTGGTGGCAACAGCTCAACCGTTTACCCATGGCTGGGAAGAGCAGCTGGAACATACCACCGGCCGCAGGGTCCGCCGTGTGGTAGCTGATCCGGCCGATATCAAACGACACTGCGTCGAGTTTTACTCCCTTTCCAATTCAATCTCTGGTGCAAGCGGCCTTCAGGGAACCTCAGCGGCAAATAATTTTGAACAGTTGCTGGAGTTGGGCGCCTTAAAGGACCCTGAAGCTAACGATCAACACATCGTCAATATCGTCGATTGGTTGTTGCAGCACGCCTTTGACCAGCGCGCCAGTGATATCCATATTGAACCACGCCGGGAAGTGGGACGTATTCGCTTTCGTATCGATGGCGTATTGCACCCGATTCATGAGCTTCCAGACCAGGTAAATGCTGCGGTTACCAGTCGCCTGAAAATCCTCGGGCGCATGAATGTGGCGGAGAAACGCAAACCTCAGGATGGCCGTATCAAGACAAAAAGGCCAGATGGCAGCGAAGTGGAGTTGCGCCTCTCCACACTTCCCACAGCCTTTGGCGAGAAGTTGGTAATGCGGATCTTCGATCCAGAGGTTCTCGCGCGATCTTATTCCGACCTGGGACTGGGTGGTGATGACTTGGCTCGTTGGCAGGCGATGCTGTCACGGCCCAATGGTATCGTACTGGTCACCGGTCCTACCGGTTCGGGAAAAACCACCACTTTGTATACAGGCCTCAAGCAGCTGGCGACTAGTGCGGTGAATGTCTCTACCGTTGAAGACCCTATCGAAATGGTGGAAGAGAGCTTTAACCAAACTCAGGTTCACCATGCTATTGGCTTTGATTTTGCTGCAGGTATCAGAACCCTGATGCGCCAGGATCCAGACATTATCATGGTGGGCGAGATTCGCGACTTGGAAACTGCTCAGATGGCGGTACAAGCGGCACTGACAGGCCACCTGGTTATCTCAACCCTACATACCAATGACGCTCCAACAGCGGTTACCCGCTTATTGGACTTGGGCTTGCCGCATTATTTATTGAAGTCCACCATTCTCGGGGTGATGGCCCAGCGCTTGGTACGGACACTATGTCCCAGTTGCAAGCAGGAAGACAAAATTGAAGAGGCCGATTGGCAGTCTCTGGTGAAACCCTGGAGGGCGCCGTTGCCGGACAAAGTCTACCGGCCGGAAGGTTGCCTGGAGTGTCGTAATACGGGCTATCGTGGGCGTCAGGGTATTTATGAAATCCTGCCATTTAGCGAGTCGGTACAAGCTATTGTCACCTCCGATTGTGATCTACAGCAACTGCGGCGCCAGGCGATGCGCGAAGGTATGAATAGTCTGAGGCTTTCCGGTGCGAAAAAAGTAGCGGCGGGTTTGACCACTGTGGCAGAGGTATTGAGGGTGGCCCCACCGCCGGATATCGCTTTCTAGCTTGGGTGGCCTCTCTGAGATAACTGTTTGAAGATGTAGAGGCCAGTGAAGTGACGCGAGGGGCGGGCTTGCTCGGCCACTCATCATTATCCGATACCATCGATAGCTATCGGAATGCCGATAGCTAGGCAGAATTGCCCGCTGATATTCGCACCAAGGATCGACCCTCATGTTTGACAACATTCAGTGCCCAAAACCCATCCGCGCTCAACTTCAGTCACTTTGGCATGACTGGTGTGAACTGGCGGAGGCCGCGCTTGTTGTTGAGGTGGAGAGCTTGCTGGCAGAGCCATTGCTTGCGCAAGGAGTGGCTCGGAGCTTAATTGGTTCAGAATTTTTTTATCAACAGTGCTGTCGCCACCCAGAGCTTTTACGGGATTTGTTGCTTAAACAAGATCTTGGACTCTCCCTGCCGACCATAGAAAGTGATGAGGAGTTAGACCTTCAATTGCGCTTATTACGCAACCGGGTAACGACTGAGGTCATATTTCGCGATTTTGCCGGACAGTGGGATATTCCCCAGGCATGTCTGCGCCTTAGTGAATTGGCAGAGCTATCCATTCGCACGACGATGCAATGGCACCATGAAAAGTTAGTGGATCGCTATGGGGAGCCTCGTAGTAGAGCTGGCGATAGTCAGTCGATGGTGGTGTTGGGGATGGGCAAATTGGGAGCTCGGGAACTCAATCTCTCATCGGATATCGATCTGATTTTTGCTTACCCAGAGCCCGGTTATACCGATGGCGAAAAGAGTGTAGAAAATCAGCAGTTTTTCCAAAAACTCGGCCAGCGCTTGATTAAATCGTTGGATGGAATCAATGCGGATGGTTTTGTTTTTCGTGTAGATATGCGTTTGCGTCCCTACGGTGACAGTGGTCCCCTGGTAAGCCATTTCGCTGCTCTGGAGGACTATTACCAAACTCAAGGGCGTGAATGGGAGCGCTACGCTATGGTCAAAGCTCGCCCTGTTGCTGGCAGGGAGGAGTTTGCTGAAGAGCTGATGGAGTTGTTGCGCCCATTTACTTATCGCCGCTATATCGATTTCAGTGCTATTGATGCTTTGCGTGAAATGAAAGCCCTGATACAGCGGCAAGTGCGCGCTCGTGGTTTAACGGGCAATATCAAACTTGGACGGGGCGGCATACGCGAGTTGGAATTTATTGCCCAGGCATTCCAGTTAATTCGCGGAGGGCGCGAACCCGCGCTGCGCGAGCGCAGCTTGCTCAAGCTACTGCCCCTTTTGGAAAGTGATGGCCATGTTGAACCAGGAGTGGCCAGTGAACTGACCAGTTGTTATTTGCTGCTGCGGAGAGTCGAACACGCACTGCAAGCTTACCGGGATCAGCAGACACAGGCGCTCCCAGCTGAGGAGGAAGAAAGGGAAAAATTGGCATTTGCCCTGGGCCGCGATAATTGGGAGCAATTGGAGAGTGAGCTGGTCGATGTTCGTTCCTTAGTTGAGCGGGAGTTCGATACTGTAATCGCTCCACCAGAGGAAATGGCTGCCCCCAGTGTGGCTGAGGAGTGGCAGGGACTTTGGGCAAGTTGCGGCGACGAATCTGCAAATGAAGAGAATTTACAGATTTTGGAAAGTGCAGGGTTTCTTCCGCCACTGCAGGCACTCGAGCACTTACCGGAGCTGTGCCAGTCAACAATGGTTGCGGCACTACCTGCTTCTTCCCGCGCGCGCCTCGATCAATTTATGCCTACGCTACTGGCCGCAGCAGGGTTACAGGCTGATCCCTTGTTAGTGCTAACCCGTGTTTTACCTTTAGTGCGCTCAGTACTGCGTCGCAGTGCCTATCTCGTCCTGATTAATGAAAATCCCCCCGTGCTCAACCAGCTGGTGCGTCTTTGTAGTGCCAGTCCATGGATTGCTGAGCAACTTGCGCGCCACCCAATTCTGCTGGATGAGTTGCTGGATTCCCGCAGGTTACTGGCACCCTCTACTGCGGCAGAGATTGCCAATGAGCTGCGTCTCGAATTGTTGCGGATTGATCCTGAAGATCTGGAATTGCAAATGGAGGCGCTGCGATATTTTAAGCAGAGTCAAAGCCTGCGCATTGCGGCACAAGAGGTGAATGGTGCCCTGCCTTTGATGAAAGTCAGTGATTCCCTTACCTGGTTGGCAGAGGCGATATTGCAGCAGTCATTGCAACTCGCCTGGACACAGATGGTGGATAAATACGGCATGCCTGCGGGGGCCTCGGCAGAGGATATGCACTTTGCCATTATCGCCTATGGAAAGCTGGGGGGATTGGAGCTTGGCCACGGTTCTGACCTGGATATTGTTTTTGTGCACGATGCAGATGCGATGCAGGTTACCGACGGTAAAACCAGTATTGATAACCTGAGCTTTTTTACCCGGCTAGCACAGCGACTCATCCACATATTGCAAACCCGTACACTCAGCGGGCCTCTTTATGAGGTAGACACAAGACTGCGCCCCTCGGGTAATTCAGGACTCTTGGTGACTTCATTGGCTGCCTTTGAAAAATACCAGAGGGAGAGTGCCTGGACCTGGGAGCATCAGGCGCTGGTGAGAGCTCGATCTGTCGCCGGTAGTCTCCGCCTGAGTGAGTCGTTTCAACAGTTGCGTACGAAATTGCTTTGCCAGTCGCGAAAGAGCGATAAATTGCGTGATGAGGTGGTGGAAATGCGCAATAAAATGCGTGCGCACCTCGATAAGAGCAACGATAAAAAGTTTGATCTAAAGCACGGTGAGGGCGGTATTGTCGATATTGAATTTATGGTTCAATATGCTGCTCTGGCCTGGGCAAAAACTTCGCCCTCGATCGTGCGGTATACCGATAATATTCGCATTCTCGAAAGTCTAATTGACGCAGGCCTGATGCCGGCCCAACAAGCCGGACATCTGATCGACGCCTACAAAGCCTACCGATCTGAAGGTCATCGCCTGGCACTACAACAACTGCCAGGGATTGTGAGCGATGACCAATTCACAGCGGAAAGAAAGACCGTTCAAACAAACTGGCAGCAATTGCTCGGTTAATACCGGGTTTCTACCTGCTGCCCGATTAAACTGTTTTTCAGGATTTGTAGGAGTTACCCATGTCTTTTGCCGACCGCGACGGCGTTATCTGGTTTGATGGTGAATTGGTTCCTTGGCGCGATGCCCGGGTGCATGTCCTCACTCATACCCTGCACTATGGAATGGGGGTGTTTGAAGGCGTACGGGCTTATGAAACCGGTAACGGCACCAGTATCTTTCGTTTGCAAGAGCACACCCGTCGGTTGTTTCGCTCTGCAAAAATAATGAATATCCCAATGCCCTATAGCACTGATGAGCTGAATGAAGCTCAGCGGCTTGTGGTGCGCGAAAATAACCTGCGCCAAGCGTATCTAAGGCCAATGGTATTCTACGGGTCAGAGGGAATGGGGTTGCGGGCAGAAAATCTTTCAACCCATGTGATTGTCGCTTCCTGGGAGTGGCCCAGCTATATGAGCCCCGAGGCGCTGGAGCAGGGGATTAAGGTGAATACCTCCTCATATACCCGACACCATGTGAATATCAGCATGTGTAAGGCGAAAGCCAATGGTAACTATATAAACTCGATGCTGGCGTTACAGGAGGCAGTGCGCAATGGTTGCGAGGAGGCGTTATTACTGGACCCCGAGGGCTATGTTGCTGAGGGTAGTGGAGAAAATGTCTTCATTGTTCGCGATGGGACTATATATACCCCGGAGCTGACGTCGTGCCTGGATGGAATTACCCGCGATACAGTTATTGAGCTGGCGCGGGAGTGCGGCTATAGGGTACTAGAGAAGCGTATCACTCGGGACGAAGTCTATATCGCTGACGAAGCGTTTTTTACTGGCACAGCGGCGGAAGTATTGCCCATTAGTGAATTGGATGGGCGTTCTATCGGCAGTGGTCGTCGCGGCCCTATTACCGGGCGTTTGCAAAACCTTTATTTTGATGTGGTACATGGGCGTAGTGCCGCACATCGGGGCTGGCTCAGTGATGTGGCGGGCCAGGCGGAAGTAAAAATGCGAATAGCATGACGGAAAATAAAAACCCGGCAGATGCCGGGTTTTTATTTTAAGTAAGGTTTACTTAGTAAGAGCTGGTGGTGTCCGGGCGCCCTACGCAGTAATAATCAAAGCCTGCCTCGCGCATTTCCTCTGGTTCGTACTGGTTGCGTCCGTCAAACACAACCGGGGCACTGAGAGCGCTGCTTACTTCATCGATATCAAGAGATTTGAACTGTTGCCATTCGGTCGCGACAATCAGGGCGTCGGCACCCTGTAAAGCCTCTGTCTTGGAGTCGCAAAGGGTCAGGTCTTCGCGATCGCCAAAAATTCGCTGACACTCCTCCATGGCCTCAGGGTCAAATGCCCGCACCTTCGCACCTTGCTCCCACAATCGAGCTAACAGCACACGGCTTGGGGCTTCGCGCATATCATCTGTATTGGGTTTGAATGACAGGCCCCAGAGCGCAAAAGTTTTGCCCTGAATATCTCCGTTAAAATGACGTTGTATTTTTTCGGCGAGATAGTGTTTCTGGCGCTCGTTGCGGGATTCCACGGCGGCGAGAATATCTGCAGCAATGCCCAGCTGTTGAGCCGAGGAAATCAGGGCTTTCACATCTTTCGGGAAACAGGAGCCACCGTAGCCGATACCTGCGTAGATAAACTGGTAGCCAACTCGTGGGTCTGAGCCGATTCCGGCCCGAACTGCTTCAATATCAGCGCCCACTTTATCGGCAATATTTGCCATTTCATTCATAAAGCTGATCTTGGTTGCCAGCATGCAGTTGGCGGCATACTTGGTCAGCTCCGCACTTTTTACATCCATCACCAGGATTTTTTCGTGATTTCGGTTGAATGGTGCGTACAGGTGGCGAAGCTTCTGCTCTGATTCCTCTTCGGAGGTGCCGATAATAATTCGATCCGGGCGCATACAGTCATTGAGCGCCGACCCCTCCTTGAGGAATTCAGGGTTGGAAATAATATCGAATGGCAGATCAGATCGGTCCCGCTTGGAGAGTTCTTCCTCAACGGCAGCCCGCACCTTATCGGCAGTCCCCACGGGTACTGTGGACTTATTGATAATGTATTTCTTGCACTCCATGTGTTTGGCGATGGTTCTGGCGACAGTCAACACATGGCGAAGATCCGCTGAACCGTCCTCATCAGGAGGGGTGCCCACAGCGATAAAGATCAGTTCACCGTGTTCTACCCCAAAGGCGGCATCGGTTGAAAAAGATAGATTGCCTGTGGTGATACTGTTCTTCACCATAGGCTCGAGGCCGGGCTCATAAATGGGGATAATGCCCTGCTTGAGACGATCGATCTTGTCCGCGTCTATATCGATACAAACTACTTTATTGCCAGCTTCAGCTAAGACTGCTGCTTGCACGAGGCCCACATAGCCGGTGCCAAATACGGTTACATTCATCAGTGTGACTCTATCTCTCAGCGGTTACTGTTTTTGAGGGTTACTGTCTTGGATAGTTTTACATTGGCTCAAGCCCCGGTCTTCAATGCTGCTTCGTGCCAGCAGGATAGCTAGGGGAATCCAGTAAAAGAACCAAATATAATTGGGCTTAACCAAAGGTTGCTGGGCGTATGTCAGCATTGCCAATACACCGAAGACGAACCAGGTGAAGTACAAACCGGGAATCCAGCTCAGAAGCCTCTCTTTGGATCTCACTGTCCACAGGGCTGAGAGTCCTTGCCAGGCACAAGCGGCCACCCCCAATATTCCACTGAAGCGTGCGATATCCAGGAGGAAATTATGTGGATGGGGCACCATTCTGTTTAGCTCGATAAACTTCTTGTGCACCAGGCCTTGACCAAACAATGGGGATTGCAGGAACTCTTCAAATGTCTTTTGCCAGAGCGTCATACGAATGGAATAAGCACTACCCCGGTGTAGAAGAGGCAGATCACCATATAACGTAAAATAGGCTAAGGGCAGCGCGCAAACTATGGCAACAACAATGATTATCTTCAGCAGTCGTGAAAGGTTGCCGAATACAACCAAAAAGATTGAGAAGCCCGCCATAACAATCGGGACTTTGGTTTGTGACAAAACTATATATATGCAGGAGGTGAGTAAGCCTGCACCTGATAACCAGCGCCAAATACGGGGGTTCTGGTAGAGACCGTAGCAGCAAAAAAGAGCGTGGAAGCCAAATAGCATTCCTGTTTTATCAATGTTTCCCTCAAGAGATATACCGCCAATCCGGCGGAGATCCTGTAGTCCGCCATCAAGGGAGTAAGCAATTAGCGAGGCAATACCGGATAGCAGTCCTATCACAATAAGTGAGAGCAATAGCTTATGGAGGATGTTGTCGCCGTATTGTTCCAACAGGAAGAAAACAACGAAATAGAATAGAGATAAGTATAAAACCAATTTCCAGTAGTAATCGGGTTGCCTATAAACATCTGCGGTGTCCGGTGAGGCCCACAGTGTTGATAGCGCTAGAATGATTGGCAGGCTACAAAAGGTTAGGAATTGCCAGGAAATTAAGAAGTGATAGCTCCTCCTCCATGCCAGTAGCAGAAAGGCTGTGGGCAATAAAGTCAGGTAAAAGCTGGTTTGTACCCCTGAAATCTTGGGGGAAACATAGTAGCCACATACCAGCAGAAATAAACCAAGAAAGGCCCATTTGAGCAGACCTGAAACCCACAGTGAGCTTTGCTGGCGATAAACGGGCTGGGAAAGCTTGTTTAGAGTACTTCCAAGTTCAGGCATAGGTGCAACTGTTGGCCATTCAGAAAATTTTGTATTTAGGTGCGCGGAAATAGGCTGTATGGGAGGGTACTATATAAAAGTCTGTTGTCCATGAACGCTCAAATTTTGCTTTTTGGTGATAATTGTGGGGCTTTACACAAAGTAGTAGCGGAGGTCTGTTTGGCTGAGCGCTTTAGCGGGGTCTCCTGAGGCATAATTCACCGGGGGCGCCCTTTGGAACTCCCTGGAAGGAGTATACTGGATGTTTTGGGGCTCCCATAGCCTTGTTACAGTAGCTCCACAGGCATGCGCTAGGTACACTGCCTTATATGCCGGTATTTCAGTAGTTTAGGGTCCTATCTTGCAACTTACTATTTGGCGTTTTTTAGATGGCAACCGGGCCCATGAAAAGCAGAGCGCAGCTCTGATTGAAGGGTTGCGCCGGAGCTATATCGGGGAGGTGCAGGTTTTTGATATATCACCAGAATATACAGCTAGCCGCATTCTCCTAAAAGCGGGAGAGGAGCTGGAAGAGTTGCCAGCCCCTGACTTTTTGATTGGCACAGGTCGCCGCAGCCGGCTTCCTATGTTGTCTGCCCGTTGCCGGTTTGGTGGTCGCGCGGTGGCAATTAACCGCCCTTTGTTGCCCTACAGCTGGTTTGACTTCGCCATCGTTCCGGAACACGATCGCCCCCCGCCCCTACCCAATGTCATCGTAAGTCAGGGCGCCTTGACCGAACCACTCCAGGAAAGTGTGCCGCAACCTAGAAAGGGGCTTATTTTATTGGGCGGACCCAGCAAACATTACAGTTGGAACTCCGCTTCAATCAGGGAGCAGGTTGAGAAGTTATTGGCGCAACCCTTGGACTGGTGTATTTCGGATAGTCGGAGAACTCCGAAAGGCACTATGGAGGGGCTGGGGAAAGGGGGCGCAGAGTTGGTTGATTGGCTCTCGTGTCCGCCGGGTTGGCTTCAGAAGCAACTGTCTCAAGCAGAGAGAATTTGGGTAACAGAGGATAGTATCTCTATGTTGTTCGAATCGCTGCAAAGTCAGGCCCAGGTCGGTGTGATTCGGGTTCCGAGTCGCAGTAAGTCAAATAAGGTGCGTTCAGTGGTTTTACGGCTTTTGGATCAAGGATTGATCAGCGAAGAACTCGAAGTGTTGAAAACAGGGATACAGCACGAACCCTTGGACCAATATCTGCTGTGCGCCAAAGCATTGTTGCGTCGATCGGGGTTATCAAGTCGTTAGCGCTTGATCCCCTCTGACTCAAATTTTCGCCAGGGCGTTTCTTTATCGGAGATCTCCCACTCGACTCTTAGCCACATACGCTTGATACGGCGGTGGATATAGCGTTTCGCGAAGTAGCTGGAAACTTTTGGTAGAGGCAGGAAGGAAGCGCAGCCCAGCCCATCAATCAGGTAGGTTTGCAACTCCCCCTGTTCTTTTCGTAGAACTAAGTTGTGGGCAATTAGGTTTTTGGTGAGTACTTCGTATTCGAGCAGCCACTCGGAAAGGCGCTGTAAAGAGGCGCGGACCTCAGTATTGAGGCCATATTTGTTTAGGTATTGGCGCAGAGTAGGTGCTGGATCGCCATCATCGTCAAGAATCATATCGGTGACAGCTGCGGGGCCTAAATTGGTTTCCTGTATTCCATACCACCTCGGTAAATGTTGCCATAGCCCATCTCGATTATTGGCAATAGCTCGCTGGCTATACCCCTCCTGTTCACGAAGGTTGTCATCGAAATAGGATTCACCTCTCCAAGTTTTATACCAGGGGGCTCGCTCCAATAGTTCCGCTGTTCGACCTGGACGCATCACTTTTACACAGATCTCAGGCCGTTCCGGGTGTCGGTAGCAAAAGCGATTGCCCCCACTGGCAAACGGCTCGCTTTGGCTTAAATCAATCACTCGGGCTCGCTCCGGTACGCTCTGTAAGTAGATTTTTGTAGATTTCAATGGTGTGTTCAGCCTGTCTTCCCAAAGTGAAGTCGGCAGACAGCTGAGGCTTCTGCTCAGGGTCGTTGAGCAATTCCTGAGTGCGCGTGAATAAAGCTTCTGAATCATTGATATCAACTAACCCTTGAGGGAAACAGGCGTTCAGCGACTCTGCCGGGCCCCCGATGTTATAACCAATGATCGGTGTGCCAATTGCTGCGGACTCTATAACAGTTCTACCAAATGGCTCGGGCCGGCGTGATAGGTTATACACTAAACTAGAGGCACTATACCAGTGGCGTATATCATTACGATGACCGGTAAGTGTTACGTGTTTTCCGAGACCCAGCGAGTGGATTTTTTGTACCAATTCATCGGCGTAGTGCTGCTTATTCTGTTCTGCTCCGCCGAGAATGATGCCATGAATGTCAGAATGACTTTGTACCAGTTGCTGGATTAGATTAATAAAGTCCTCCTGCCCTTTCCAGCGAGTTAGTCTACCTGGTAGAAGTAACCAGCGCTTGCCGGCAAGCTGAGGGAACTCCATATGCACTTTTTGATACCAGGATTCCGGTGGCTGGACACCGGGGTTGAACTCGTCTGTATCTACACCGCGGTAAACTACTTTTGGGGGGCGCTTTAAGTCGCTTGCGTAGTTCTCTAGTAAATAATTATTTACACACTCTGAGATAGCGATTACCTGTTCAGTTTTCGCCATAATTGCACTGTAAGGGTTTATCGAATAAAGACCGTGAGCAGTACTGACCAGGCGAGGGCGTTCAGTTGGATCAAGGTTTCGCCAGGCAAGGTAGGTTAACCAAGCTGGAACCCTGGAGCGGACATGAACAATATCGGGCTTCTCACGGGTAATGACCTCTCGAAGAGGCCTCACCTGTAATAAGCTGAAGATAGATTTTTTGTGAATGGGTAGTTCAATATGAACTGAGCCTTCAGCGTTAAGTTGATTAACCATACTTCCTCCGCTGGAGACAACGATTGACTGATGACCGTCTGCTACCAGAAAGCGAGCCAGATCAACGGTCCCCCTCTCAACCCCCCCAGAATTCAGGGCGGGCAAAAGTTGCATAATTTTCATGGGAAGTTATACCAGCAGTGATAGAAATTATTTTTAAATAAAGTTGACTAGTGAGTTGTGTATTGGTTGGAGGGTTGGACATAAGCCTAAAGTGATATGGAGCATTGGTGCTCGATAAAGCGTTTGGCAAAAGTGGTATTATAGACAGGTCATTCCGAAGGGTATAGGCTGGTGTTTTTTTAATCTAGTCTCGATACTTTCACCCGATTTGTACCTGGCCGTAATCTGGAGTTTACATTGCACCCCTTGTTAGTGATCTGTATTTGTACTTATCAGCGACCAGAGCGGCTTCGCAGTTCTCTGCAAAGTCTGGCCAAGCTCCAGCTACCTACAGGCTTAAATGTGGCTGCACTGGTTGTCGATAATGATTCGGTCACTCAGGCTGGTAGAGAAGTTGTGGAGGAGTTGTCGGGAAGCTTTCCCTTTACCCTCAACTGTGCTGTAGAAGAGCGGCGGGGAATCCCTTGTGCACGCAATCGCTGTATCGATGAACTGGATAATATAGGGGCTGACTACCTGGTTTTCATTGATGATGATGAGTGGGTAGAGCCCGATTGGTTAATCCAGCTATATGATTACTCACAAAAGCTGGGGGGCAGTAGCGTGGTTTGTGGCAGTGTTGTTCGGCGTTGGCCGGATTCTGTGCCTGCCTATTACTCACGTATTTTTTATCGGCAGAAACGAAAGACTGGAGAACAGCTCAACTACTGTGCGACCAGCAATGTATTAATACCGATGAGCAGTATCCGCTCGCTAGGCCTGAGGTTTAATGAGCAGGACCCTCTAGGTGCCGGTACAGATGTGATTTTTTTCACAGAGTTTAAGGCCAAGGGAGGAAAGATTGTTTACTGCCTGGAGGCGAGGGTTTACGAGGCCGTACCGGAGAGTCGCGCCAATATGCGTTGGTTGTCGCGTAGAAAATTCTCCGCTGGTATTACTCTCGCAAAGCATAAGCTTGCCAAAGGTCGCGGTCATACCAGTATTTTTGTATCGGCTCTGGGGCAACTTTTGATCTCCAGCATAGGCTGTATTTTAGGATTGATTTTCGGTGGTAAGCGCTTGGGTTCTGGGCCTTGGCTCCGCGCCTGCCGTTCAGCCGGCATGGCTTGTGGTGTTTTTGGGGTGCGCTCTGAGTTTTACCGGGTGGTCGATCACTAATGGCCTGAGGCCTTCCTTACGGGGGTGTTTTACCTGGAAGAGATAACCGTCATCATTGCACTTTCTTTGGTGGCAATATTGATCTTTAGGTGATCCCTGCTTCATGCAAATATTTTATTCCTGGCTCTTCCGCCTGTTTTTACCTATTGTCCTTCTACGTCTCTGGTGGAGAGGGCGTAGCCAGCCGGCCTATCGGTTGCGTTTAAGAGAGCGTCTGGGTCAGGTTCCAAAAAGGCACAGCCGGGCACCGTTAATCTGGGTCCATTCTGTATCTGTAGGAGAGACCCTAGCCGCCGTACCAGTGATCTCTAAATTGGCTGCGCTACATACAGACTGGCAGTGGTTGGTAACGACTACAACTCCAACCGGATCCGAGCGCGTACAAGAAGCCTTGCAGCCAATTCTTGGTGGCCGCTTACTTCACTACTACCTTCCCTATGACCTCCCTGAGTGCCTGGTGCCATTTCTCAATGCGCTTAGCCCGAGTGCATTGGTGATTATAGAGACTGAGCTTTGGCCCAACCTACTCAAGCTCTGCTCGAGCAGGAAGATCCCAATTTTATTGGCCAATGCACGGCTCAGTGAAAAATCTGCACGAGGTTACGGGCGTTTTCCCTCTTTGAGTCGAACAATGTTAAACAACCTGGATCGTGTTGTTGCGCAATACCCTGCGGATATGCAGCGGTTTATCGATCTGGGGTTACCAGCGGAGAGAGCAGTAGCCAACGGCAATATCAAGTTTGACCTCAGTATTGATATGGGACTGGCCAGTGAAGCTCAGGCGCTGGCGCACCAGTGGCGGGGGGAGTCTTCCAGGCCTATATGGCTGGCGGCTAGTACCCATGTGGGTGAGGATGAGGTGATCTTGGATGCCTTCTCTATTTTGAAGAGAGAGATTAAAGATCTTTTACTCGTGTTGGTGCCCAGGCATCCACAGCGTTTTGATGGTGTTGCCCGCCTGTGTCGGGAGCGTGGCTTTGCCCTGGTTCGAAGGAGTGAAGGCACAGCCATTAAAGCTAGTGATGAGGTTATTCTGGGAGACACCATGGGGGAGTTACTGCGTTTCTATGGAGCCAGTGATATTGCTTTTGTGGGAGGTAGCTTGGTTTCTGTTGGTGGCCACAACATGATTGAACCCGCTGCCTGGGGTGTGCCAGTTATTTCCGGTCCCCACCTGCATAACTTCGCCACTGTATCCAGTTTGTTGCAGGAGGCTGGAGCCATGGTTGTAGTCGAAGACAGTGAGTCGATGGCTTCACAAGTTCAGGCTTGGCTGGAAGATGTGGGGCAAAGAAAAGCCGCCGGTCAGAGAGGGAAAAAAGTAGCTTCAGAAAATAGCGGTGCTTTGCAGCGCTTACTGGGCGAGGTGGAGCGGCTGGCTACACAGAATGAAGACCAGAGAGAGAATAAAAATCCTGCTCTCTGGTAGATGCGTATACGCAGTTACTTCGAAGGTGCTGGAAGGCTGGTACCGCCAGTTTCCTCTACGCGAGAGACATTATTTGCCGGGTTCAGCATCATATCCAGATCCTGAAGGTCTTTAGGGGATAAGAGCCCTGCAGCTTGCTTCAAACTCAGTGAATTCAGAATGTAGTCGTACAGCGAGTTGGCGTAGTCAGTTTGTGAATCAAACAGGGTCCGCTGAGCCAGGAGCACATCTACAATATTTCGGGTGCCTACTTCGTATCCCGCCTGAGTGGCATCCAATGCACTCTTAGCAGAAACGACGGCTTGCTCACGGGCCGCTACTCTCGATACATCGGTGACAACAGCGCGGTGCAGGGTGCGCGTGGTTTGTATGGTATCTCTCTCTGCAAGAACACTAAGGTCCTGGGCCTGGAAGGCTTGGTTTCTAGCCTGGCGGCGGTTGGCACTGAGGAGGCCACCAGTAAAGATGGGTACGTTTACAGTCACCCCTGCACTTGTTCCCCATTGGTCAATATCTTGGGGGTAACGCAAAAATTGGCTGCCCGTTATGTCGCTGAATCGACTTTTCTCGTTACCATCTTGAGTGAGTTTATTATAAGAAAGCGAGCCAGTGACAGTGGGTAGGTGTTCACTGGCTTCTGCCCGAGCGTTATAGCGGGCGGCATCGGCGCCAAGCCGTGCAGCTTTAAGGACAAAGTTGTTGACGAGGGCAAACTCAACCCAATCGGCGCGATCTGAAGGCACCGGCGGAGCTACCTGGAAGTCATCTACCAGAGGAGCTACTTGATCATGGTAGCCTCCTGTCAATACTGATAGAGCATCAAAGTTACTGAGGAGGTTGTCTTGAGCTGTTAAACGCCGGGCAACGGAACTGTCATAGGCAGCCTGGGAGTCGTAAACATCAGTAATTGCTGTTAGGCCGACTTCGAAGCGCTGTTGCGTCTGTTCCAGCTGTTTAGCCAGGGCTTGTTCTTCGGCAGCAGCTGCCTCGAGGACGTCATAAGCACGTAATACGTCAAAGTAGGCGGTGGCGACACGGATCATCATTTCTTGCTGATTAGCACTGAATTCTGCTGTCGCCTGCTCTGATAATCTCTTGCCCTGTTGATAATCGAACCAGGCAGGGGCATCAAAAATGGCCTGGGTCAGGCTGGCACTATAGGTTCTTTCTTGTAAGGAATCGCTAGTTTGGCTCCTAAAGTCCACTAGTTGGACATCACTGTCGTCGCCATTTTCACTCAAATCCAGTAACTGAGCAGAATTTCGGCTCCTATCAGAGTGAGTTCTAGCAGCTTCGAAAGTAGCATTCACCTGAGGAAGTAATAGTGCCCGGGCCTGGTATTTAGTTTCGATACCTGCATGGTAAGCGGCGCGATCAGCTGCTAATTGGGGATCATTCTCCAGGGCCTGTGTATAGATATCCCACAGGGTGTCGGCTTGTGCCTGCATGGCGCCCAGGCCCAGCAGCGTAGCGGCGATTAGTTTTTTCAGCGGACGCAACTTGCGGCCTTGCGGCTCTGTGCGGTTACTTCTTTTCATCTGTTTCGACTTCCTGTGGAGGGTACGGTCTTCAAGCTTTTGCAAGTTATTTGGAGCTGGTGTCATGTAGTGGGGATATAGAGGGCTCCAGCTTGCGGTTATTACTAATATTGCCAGTCTCCCCAATAGCAGTCGCGAGAGTTTACCCGGGGTCAAACCGACCGTCGAGACGGCAATCGGCTTTTTGCTATATCTTCGTTAAACCGACACCTATGTGCGTTTATCGGTAATTTCTTGGCAATAACTAGGGCCCATTGAATAAGGTTGAGGGCCTATATTTCAATAGACGCGCCTCATAAGCATTTGGATGCGGCAAAAATTGTGCAGAATAAGGCAAGGACTGACTGTCCATGAATGAGGAGCGCAACGCAGTGCTGACCAATTGGCAGAGGGTCTGTCACGAATGCGATCTACTTTTAACCGGCGGCTTGGCGCCTCCGGGACAAAAACTAATTTGCCCACGATGTCGCTGTACTTTGCATCGCAATGGCAATCATAGTATTTACTACACACTGGCTCTCAGTCTAACCGGCCTATTACTGTTTATTCCCTCTGTCAGCTTGCCATTGCTCGACTTCTCCCTGTTCTCATTTGGTGCAGAAAGTACCTTGCTAAATGGCGTTTACTCTCTTTTCAAGGCGGGGTTTATTTGGCTCTCGGCGCTGGTGCTTTTCTGTAGCGTTCTGGCTCCGGTAGGTAAATTTGCCCTGTTGTTATTTATTTGTTGGGGCAGTGCTTGGGCCTGGCTTGACCGGCCGGTATCCAATGCTGTTCGTTTTTACCAGCACTTAAAAGAGTGGGGCATGCTCGATGTCTATATGCTCGGAATTTTGGTAGCCCTGATTAAATTACGGGACTTGGGCAAGATGGAGGTAGAACCTGGTCTGTACTGTTTTGGTGCCATGATGCTACTGGCAAATCTCTCTTCCCTGAGTTTTGACCAAACAGCAATTTGGCACCGCTTAGCACAGCGTCGTGCGCTTAAGGGACAAGCTTGTGAATAGCGTACCAAATAAAGGTTTAAAAAAAGGCTTAACCAGCTGCCTGTGCTGTCATCAATTAATTATTCTTCCCCAAAATGGTCGTTGCCGATGTCCGCGCTGTGGAGCGAGAGTACACAGCAGAATCGAAGGAAGCTTAATGTTAACTTGGGCTCTGACGATTACTGGCACTTTATTGCTTTTACCTGCCAATGTGTTACCGATAATGACGGTAGTTTATTTAGGTGCCGGTGATCCCAGCACTATCATTAGCGGGGTCATGCAACTCTATAACTCGGGAATGTGGGGAATAGCTTTAATTGTCTTTGTTGCCAGTATTGCAGTTCCTGTGATGAAGCTACTGGGATTGGGATTGCTCCTGATCCAAATTCAGTTGCGTCTGTCCTTTGACCCCATTCAGTCCATGAAAATATATCGAGTAGTTTCCGGCATCGGGCGCTGGTCACTCTTAGACTTATTTATGATTTCAATTTTGGTGTCGATAGTGGATATGGGATTTATTTCCCAGGTAACTGCTGGAGCTGGTGCGACAGCTTTTGCCTCTGTGGTAGTGGTAACCATGTTGGCGGCACGAACTTTCGATTCCCGTTTAATTTGGGATGCCTATGACGGAGATTTATATGAGTCTGCAGTAGAGCCAGAAACGGCTCATAGGAGCGCCGCAGAAAATGGCTGATGAGCTGCCCCCGCAGGATACGAGTGATGCGTCTCGCTTGGATGGAGGCGCTCAGCGGGGAGTAGTGCGCGCAAGCAGGGGGTTACCCCTAGTGTGGATTTTACCTTTGATCGCGGGGCTGATTGCTCTCTGGTTGCTCTATCAGGATTTGTCAGAGGGAGACGTTAAAGCCACTATTTTATTTCATTCTGGCGACGGCCTGGTAAAAGGAAAAACGGTGGTCAAATATTCCGGGGTCGATATTGGTATGGTCCAGGATGTACGCCTTGTACCTAATGCGAAAGAGCTGAATGGAGCCGATGGCGTTCTGGCCGAAGTTAGTTTAAATCGCAGTGCAGAATATTTATTGGTAGAGGGCACTGAGTTTTGGGTAGTAAAACCCGAGTTATCTATTACCGGTATTAGCGGTTTGGAAACTCTACTTTCAGGCAATTACATTGCCGTTGAATCAGGTAGTGGAAAGCGCAAGCGCAACTTTGTTGCCCTGGATCAGCCTCCTGCATTTATCCGTGGGGATGGTTTGCGTGTTGTTTTGCAGTCCCGGCGTTTGGGCTCTTTAAGTCGAGGATCGCCAGTATATTATCGTCAGCTGCGAGTCGGTCAGGTAGCGGATTACCGTTTGGATCGAAACGGAACTGAAGTCAGTATCGAATTATTCATTCGTCGGGAATATGCCTATCTGGTTCATCGGGGCAGCCGCTTTTGGAATAGTTCAGGGATCTCTATCGAAGGCGGTATTAGCGGTATCAGTGTCAATTTAGAATCCCTGGCAGCACTTTTTGCCGGAGGCGTAAGTTTTTATACCCCGGAAAATCAACGTCAGTCTCCGCTCGCTGTAAATGGCAGTGAGTTTGAGTTATATAAAAATTTTGCCGCAGCAGATGCGGGAATTCCTGTGACATTAAATTTCGATCAGGGGGTGAATGTTACTCCGGATTCTACGAAGGTTTACTATCAGGGCATCCAGGTAGGGGAAGTCAGTGGGACCAAGGCAAACCGCCGTTTGAATGGTATGGAAGTCAAAGTTCTGATGGATCCTACAACGGATGAATTGCTCACCGAAAATACCCGTTTTTGGCTAGCCCCTCCGAGCTTCGATTTTACTGGCGGACTAAACGATTTAATCCAAGGTAATCGCATAGAAGTAGATTTGCGCAAAGGACAGCGCTCCCAGCGCAATTTCACTGCGCGAACCTCTGCGCCACCGATGGACCCCCGTGTGCCGGGGCTGCATTTACGCCTCACTTCACGCAATCCCGGGTCTTTGCAGCGGGGCGCACCGGTTTATTTTCGCCGTATAGAGGTAGGAAAAGTGCAGGGAATGGAATTGCGTAGGGATGGCGAGGGAGTAGAAGTATATGTGGTGATAGAGCCCCGTTATGCCCACTTTGTGCAGGAAGGCGTTCGGTTCTGGAATGTGAGCGGGTTGCGGGCTACAGCAAGCTTGACCGAGGGGGTGGAAGTGGAGGCAGATTCGCTGATGTCACTTCTGCGCGGCGGTATCGCCTTTGGTATACGCCGGGAAGACCTTGGAAAAGGCGGGCAGGCAAAAAATGGAGACCAGTTCCCTCTTTTCAGCAGTCGGGAAGCGGCTATGGAGGGGGGAATACAAATTCAAGTCAGCCTTGTCAGTGCCGAGGGGCTGAGAGTTGGAGCACCGTTGCGCTACCGCGGGGTACAAGTTGGAGAGATTACTCGCCTGAGACTCGATCGCTCTTTGGGCGAGGTGTGGGCCAGGGCCAAGCTTTATCACCGTGGAGAGCAGTTTGCTCGGGAGGGTACTCGTATATGGGTGGTTTCCCCGCAAATTAGGATCGATAAGATCGCCCATTTGGATACCCTGATTACAGGGCGCTACCTGGCGCTTGAGCCCGGCTTAGGTGATCCTCAGACAAAGTTTTACGCTTTGGAACAGGCACCGGAAGAGGATCTTGCAGAAACTTTTACCCGCCCTGGACTGGGAATTATCCTGGATGCTGCGAGGCGAGGATCTCTGGTAGCAGGGAGTCCGGTTTATTATCGCCAGGTAAAAGTGGGAGAGGTTACAGGTTTTTCCTTGGGGGAGTATGCTGATCGAGTGTATATCTATGTTCATATCGAACCCCAATACCAGCCCCTGGTGCGAGAGCACACGGTGTTTTGGAATGCCAGTGGCGTCGATGTGAATTTCGGTCTGAAAAGTGGGCTTAATATCAACACGGAATCGGCCCAGGCCCTGTTGCAGGGGGGGATCGCATTTGCCACGCCAGAAGCCCCTTTTATGGGATTTGAAGTGGAGTCGGGCAGCCATTTCCCTCTTTACCCGAAAGCTGAACCCAAGTGGTATACCTGGAGTCCTAAGATAGAACTTTACGGCACGGTCGAACCAGTAAAATAAGTACGGAAATGTGGGAGTTTTTATGCGCTATTTATTAACAGGCTTGCTGAGTATCTTGGTATTGGCGGGTTGCCAGGAGATACAGGTTGAAAAAGCCGCTACCGGGGAGCCACCGGTTGCCTTTGCCACGTATAAATGGGGGGTAGCGCCGTTGAGTGGCTCAGAAGAAGCCTCTGCCCAGCTGGTGGAGTTGGATGAAGAAATGCGCGATACCGTTGCCGCAGAGTTACAGCAACGAGGATATCGCCAAGTCTCCCAGGACCAGGATGCGGATATGGTGGTGGATTACCAAGTTGCGGTAGTCGATGAGTTTTTCTCCGGTGATACCCGGGATCCCAGCTGGGACAAGCAGTTTGATAGCAATGCGCCACAAGATGTGGTGGAACTACCGCCCCTGACAGATGCGCCGTTGGTTATTATGAGCGTGGGTATTGGGCGCCCGGGTGGGGCTGTGATTTGGGGGGGGAGAGCCAGCGAACTGTTAACACGCCCCGATAGTATTGAGCAGCGTCAACGACTGATCGCCAATGGGGTTAGCGCTCTTTTACGGGATTTGCCTCCGGCTTATCAATAAGCACGAATTGGCACGAAACGAAAAAATAAGTTTTGCAGCCACCGGGTATTCGGTGGCTGCCATTCACCGCTAGCGCCCTTTCTTCATCAGGTTTTCGTATAGATCGATATAGGAATCGACGATAACCTGTTTCGCATATGTCGTTGCGTACTCCTCGGCCGCATTTTCGATCAGGCTTTGGCGCAATTCCGGCGACTCGATAACAGACTTCATGGCTTTGGCCAGTTCATCGGCATTATCGATAGGTGTAATCAGACCGGTTTTGCCATTGGTAATCACTTCTCCAGGGCCCTGAGAGTCCGTCGCCACTATAGGGCAGCGATGGGCCCAGGACTCCATCACAATAGAGCCTAGGCCCTCATGTCGAGAAGGGCACACGAACATATCCGCAGTGCGCATCAGCGTGGTGACATCGTTGCGCCAACCCAGGAAGCGAACCCGCTCTTCCAGGCCGAGTTGATGGCACAGGGATTTCAATTTACTCTCTTCGGGACCGCTACCGGCGAGCCACAAAGTGGCATTGGGAACCTGGGTGAGTGAATGCAGGAGGGTGTCGAACCCTTTATTGATATGCAGGCGGCCTGCAGCCAGGATCAGGGGCCGGTCTTCCGGAGTATTGAAGCTGTTTCTAGGCAGCGGATTAACTGGTGTCTCATCGGCAAAATTGGGGATATGGAAAATTTTATCCTTGGGGATGCCTCCATCCCTTAAATGCTGGCAGATACCTTTGCTGATGCCGATCCAATAATCTGCGTGACGGTAATACTTCAGGTTGTAATAGTGCCCTAGGCGGCTTACCAACCGGTATTTTTCAGAGTTCGGGGTGATTGAAGTTGCACGTCCCATCCAAGTCATCACGATATCCGGTTGCCATTGGTTCAGGGCATCCCGGTATTTTTTTCGGCCGAGAAAATCCAGCTTGCCACCAAATTTAAAACCTTCGGTTTCAACACTGTTGCTACGCAGTGCCTGTACCCGGTGATCGTGGTTGCGAATAAACGCTTTTTCTGTAATTTCGCTGCGGGGATTTAATCCACTGACGAGACGCACAAAGAAATTCTCAGCACCACCGTGCTCAGCACCGGCGAGTATCTGTGCGACTCGAATTGGGTTATTACTCATAATCTATTGCATCTGATCGAATAGAGTGGTGCAACACTACCTGAGTGTGCCATCCAGATTGATATCTTGAGCCCAAGCATAGTCGTGGCTAAAAGGCTGTAAGCTTGTGGCTTCGACAATGTACTGAGCGTAGAGCTTCGAGTTCATTTCATTGTGGAAAAACTCCCTGGCCCGTGTGGCCCAGGCGCGTCGCTTGGCATCGTCACCGTTAAATTCGCGGATTTTTTCTAATAGGTCCTGCTCATCGGAGAAATAAACGACGCTCTCAGCAGGCAACAAGTCGTCAAAATGTAATTTATCACTGGTGAACTGCAAAATACCGTTGCCCGCCAACTGCGCCATACGTGCTGAGGAATACCAGTAATGAGTATCCTGGCGATTGAAATTCAACCCCATTTTGGTTTGAGATAGAGCGTGGTCGTAGTCGCGACCCCAAACGGGTGCCTCGCCGAAGCTGCCATAGGTTTTAAAGTTCAGCGAATTCCCCAAGGCATCTTTCAGGTTTTTAACCATTTGCAAACGCTTGGTGAAATTATTGCTGTTACTGCAGAAAAGCAGGTCGATGGCTAAATCTGTGCGTTCAGCGTTATTGAGGTTTTCAATCGAGGGTTCAACCGGGTTCGGCATGTGATAAACACGAGCACCAAAGCCCTCAAATATTTTCAGTTCTCTTCGCCCGGTGGATACAAAAACTGCATCGGCGACTTCCGCGCGGTATTTGATTCGCTCGACATTGCTGGGAACAAAGAGGGGATCATTATTGCAGTGAGCGATAAAGCAATTGGGCAGGCGTTGCTTAATGGTCTTCAGGGTGTCGTTCGTGATCATATCGCAGTGGCCTGCGATGATCAGGTCTGGCTCAAAGGCCTCGACAGTTTCCAGCAAGCGTCGGTTCGCCTTTTTTACACCCAGATCGCGAATACCAAAGGGTGCTTCAAACGCGGCGATATCGCGGTCGCTGAACACTTGGGTGTAGTGGTCATTTTTAATCAGGCCGAAGGTAAGCTTTTGTGCCCAGCTAACCCTTGTCTTGCCATAGCGCCGTAGCTGCTGATAGGCGATATTCAGCACTCTCATGTTGTGTACTCTCGAAATTCAACACGGAAACCCGGATAGCCTCTGCAGTCAGCGGCTGGTACGGTGGGCGCAGAGTATAACAGCTGGTACCCCGGTCTTGTCGCGGAAGCAGCGCTGCAAAACCGAAACCTAGGGAAAGACGAACCATGCCACAAGATAACAGTCGAACTGATTTAAACCCGGAGTTCACCGCTGATTCGGTAGACATAATTTCCAGGGAAACCGTGTTTAAAGGATTTTTCACTATGGTGCGCCTGCGATTGCGCCACCGCTTGTTTCGCGGAGGTTGGAGCAATGAAATAGAGCGGGAACTGTTTCAGCGCGGAGAGGCCGTTGGAGTCCTACTTTACGATCCTGTCAGGGACTTGTTGGCGCTAACCGAGCAGTTCCGAACAGGTGCACTGGGACGCCCAGCAGGGCCTTGGTGTCTTGAAGTGGTAGCCGGTATGGTGGAGAAAGGGGAGAGTCTGGAGGATGTAGCGCACAGAGAGGTATTGGAAGAGTCTGGATGTACTGTGGACGACCTGCATTTTATCCACAGTTATATCCCCAGCCCAGGGGGCAGCTCGGAGCGGATACATCTGTATTGTGCCCTGGTAGATTTGGAGCAGGCCGAGGGCGTATTCGGCTTGGCTGAGGAAAATGAGGATATCCGTTTGCGGGTATTCCCGAGGCAGAACGTCGTAGATGCGATGCGGGGGGATTACGCCCCGGGAGAAAACCCGATAGACAATGCCACCACACTGATTTCGGTGCAGTGGCTAGAGTTAAATCGGAAGCGGTTTACTCATATGACGCCACCAGCCTGAGCGGTCACAGCTCTTTGCGCTACTTTACCTGCACAAAAGGTAAACTGAGATGTAAGTCACGGCGGCAATTGAATTGGAGTGTTGATAATGGCTCTAGTGCGTGAGGTAGGTGCGCGTCAGCGCAGGCAGATGAAAATGTCGCCAAATGGCAACGGTAAAGCAGTATATCGCGTCGATTTACCGTCTTATCATGCCGACTGCGACGCTAACTACCTACGTCTACTGAGGCTGCTACCTGAGCTTTCAGAGAGAGAGCAATGGTGCTATCAAATCCCTGGTGGCAGCCTAAAGCTGAGAGTGGTAGCGAGATCCAGGTACACGACAGAAGTGTCACTGGACGCAGAGGTAAATCTCAGTGAAAGCCACTGGCTGGCATCTCCTAACCTGACCGCTCGTCTCTATCACGATGCGCGGATGGCAGAGGTGATAACAGTTAATGGCTGTGGGCCGGTAGGTGGTAAAGGAGTGGATATCGCTTACCCAAATCCCCGTATGCAGCGCGCAGATGAGAGGCCTCAGGCCAACCGTTTTCTCGGTGAGTGGCTTGAGTACTGTCTTGCAAATGGTCGCGCAGAATTTCAATTAGTGCTGGATGGCCGAAAAATTTAATTCTGCGGTAGAACACATGGATGTGATTACAAGGTGAGCAAGTGATTCGCGAGCACAATGAGCCTAGCAGGTCCGATGAGACCAATTCATATCGTCTGATCCAAATAACAGACCCACACATTGGCAGCCGGCCGGATTATCAATTACTGGGTTTGGATACCGGTCATACTTTGGATGAGGTACTGTCCGCAATCGTTTCCAGACAGCAGGCAGCGCAACTGCTGGTGGCGACAGGAGATATTAGCGCGAATGGGGCCGAGGCCTCTTACCGCCGGTTTCTTCAGAAAATGCGCAGGGTGCAGAAACCTTGGTATTGGCTACCGGGGAATCACGACTTAAGCTCTCGTATGAAACAGCTGGCTCCACAACGCTGTACAGAAGTGGTTGCCCTAGGAAATTGGCGCCTTTTGCTTCTCGATACCAGTGTTGAAAACCAGATATGTGGCGGTCTCAGCGAAGCTCAGCTTGAGCGTTTGCAGCTGCTGCTTTGGGAAACCCGGGAACACCCGGTAATGATCATGATGCACCACCAGCCGGTACAGGTGGGTAGTAAGTGGATTGATGGCCATATGCTGCGCGAGGGACGTGAGCAACTCTTGCAAATGGTATCCAAAGCGCCCCAAGTCAAAGCGCTCGTGTGGGGCCATGTACATCAGCAGTTTGATAATCATGAGGGTCGGGTCGGCTTACATGCGACACCTTCCACGTCTGTACAATTTACTCCGGGTAGTGGGCCTTTTGCTGTAGACGACGAGATGCCGGGATATCGTTGGTTCGATTTATATGATGACGGTAGCTATAAAACCGGGGTCGAACGGGTTGAGGTTTCAAAATATTCTGTCGATTTTGCATCTTCCGGCTACTGAGTTACTTCTCCTTGAGATGTGCCTGCTTTTTTGAAGTCCCACTTTGTGGGATTTCTATCGTGTTATTTAAGAGTTTCTAGCTCGCCTTTATTTGTAAAGCCTCCCTTTACGAACTTACCATTATCTTTTTTGTCTTCTGACCGTACAATGAAATTTCCCCAGACTTATGATTATTGATGATATTTGTTTAATGGGGCATACCAGAATCAATAGCAGTATTTGACAGTTGATAAAATACGCTAATAGGTACTGGGGTTTTATTTGTGCTACTGCCCCTCATTTCATGCGTATTTTGCAGCTACTCCGTCCGCTAAGTGGATAACATCGGGAAGTGAGGAATAATAATGAACAGCATATTTGTTTTACCGCTCATTGGCTTGGCGTTATTAGTCGGTGCCTGTGCTCATGATCCCAGTATGGTGGGGGACTCAAAGTTGGCTGAACAGGAGGATAGCCAAGGTTTGGTTCCCAGATCCAGCTCGCTGGATGAAGTTGCCGCGGCCTTTGCTTTTGATATGAGCGGCTCCAAAGTGTTTATTGCCCCTGTGCAAATTGACTACACCAAGCGTTTTTCTTCGTTGCCGCGCACCCGCTACAGAGAGAAAGATTACGAGCTGGATGATAGGGACCTACAGCAGATGAATGCACTGTTGGTCAAAACGTTTGCCGAGAAGTTTCTCGAACCGCGTAACAGCGTGGTAGCAGAGGAGCAGGAAGAGGCAGATTACACATTGTCCTTATCCCTGGAGAAATTTTCGGTAGCTGCGCCATTGGACCCCTCTCCCTGGACCTGGCGCGTCTACACCGAGCAGAGTGCCTATGGCGTACTGGTTGGAACTCTTTATGATCGAGAGGGCAATGCAGTGATGCGCTTCCGGGATCGCCGCGATATCGGTGAGAACTTTGGTGCCTATGGCCCGGGTGGACGCTTGGAGCGCTTTACCAGTGTTACTTTCTGGTCTGATATGCGTGTAGATATGGGGCGGGCCTTTGCCAGTTTGAATCGCACATTGCTGTGATTCCCACACGGTTTGAGGCTTCTGGTTACATAGCGTCCCCGATTGACGATATGGGCGCTATAATCACCGCCTATGCAAACTAATGATCTTCAGGGAAGGCCGGTGCTGATATATCTGCACGGCTTCCTTTCATCACCACAGTCCTTCAAATGCCAGTTGATGCGGGAACGGCTCCAGGCCCAATACCCGCATGTTACCTTCTGTGCACCGCAGATTCCTCCCTATACAGAGGAGGCGCAGAAATCTTTGATGGCACTTGTGGAGGATCTCCTTCGGCAGTCCGATAGGGGATCCATTGGACTGGTGGGGAGCTCTATGGGGGGCTTTTGGTGCACTTACCTTGGTGAGCGCTTCCGATTGCCCGCGGTGCTGATAAATCCCGCAGTGCGCCCCGCGCGCTTTATTCCAGCCTATGTGGGAAAGGTTTTAAAACCCTATAGCGGCGAAGATGAGGAATTTTGCCTTTCCCAGGTTGATGTAGATGCCATGCAGCGGGTACAGGCTGAATTGGAGAAGCCGTTGCAGAGTCGTTACTGGTTGCTGGCCCAACGTGGGGATGAAGTTCTGGATTATCGCGATGCGCAGGATTTCTACCAAGGGCAACGTCAGACCATTGAAGACGCTGGCGATCATAGTTTCCAGGAGTTCGCACGCTATTGCGATCCCATCACCGAATTTCTATTTAACGAGCAGTAATCAATAAGAATTATGGCCAATTATTCCGCCGAAGATATTGAGGTACTCACGGGACTAGATCCGGTGCGTAAGCGCCCCGGGATGTATACCGATACCGCACGCCCAAATCACCTGGCTCAGGAGGTAATCGACAACAGTGTCGACGAAGCCTTGGCCGGACATGCCAAGAAAATTGAAGTGGTGTTACACAAGGACCACTCGCTTTCTGTCAGCGACAACGGCCGCGGCATGCCTGTCGATATCCACCCTGAGCAGGGACGGCCTGGTGTAGAGGTTATCCTCTCCACTCTGCACGCCGGCGGTAAGTTTTCCAATGATAATTACCAATTCTCCGGTGGCCTTCACGGCGTCGGTGTTTCGGTGGTTAACGCCCTCTCAAAAGTTCTGGAGGTTACTATCCAGCGAGATGGCAAGGTTCATCGCATTGGCTTTAAGGATGGTGAAAAGGCCTCCGATCTGGAAGTAGTAGGTGAGTGCGGCAAGCGCACAACAGGCACCAGTGTTCGCTTCTTACCAGATCCCCAATATTTTGATTCCGCCAAATTTTCAGTGGTGCGCCTAAGACACCTTCTGCGTGCCAAGGCGGTGCTCTGCCCGGGTCTCACTGTTACGTTTATCAATGAGCAGGATGGCGAGTCCGATGAGTGGTATTACGAAGATGGCCTCAAGGACTATTTGGCCGCTGCAAATCAGGGTTGGGAAGTACTGCCAGCAGAGCCATTTGTAGGCAGTTTTGCAGCTACTACTGAGGCGGCAGACTGGGCGGTTCAATGGTTGCCAGAGGGCGGAGAGGTCACCGCTGAGTCCTACGTAAACCTGATTCCCACTGCTCAGGGCGGTACCCATGTCAACGGTTTGCGGGCTGGCCTGCTGGAAGCAATGCGCGAATACTGTGAAATCCGCAATCTGCTACCGCGCGGAATTAAATTGGGACCAGAAGATGTTTGGAGTCAGTGTTCTTACGTTCTCTCTGCCAAACTGGCTGATCCCCAATTCTCGGGCCAGACAAAAGAAAGACTTTCCTCCCGTGAAGCGACCGCATTTATTTCCGGTGTCGCCAAAGATGCATTCAGCTTGTGGCTGAATCAGCATACGGAAGAGGGCGATAAACTGGCGGAACTGTGTATTGGCAATGCACAGAAGCGCATGCGCTCCGCGAAAAAAGTTGCACGTAAAAAAGTTACTCAGGGACCGGCCTTGCCTGGCAAACTGGCAGACTGCTCCAGTGGCGATACCACGCGCTCCGAACTCTTTCTGGTGGAGGGTGATTCGGCCGGTGGCTCCGCCAAGCAGGCGCGAGACCGGGAGTTCCAAGCTATCATGCCTCTGCGCGGTAAAATCCTGAATACGTGGGAAGTTGACTCAGGGGAAATTCTCGCTAGTCAGGAGGTGCATGATATTGCTGTAGCTCTCGGTGTGGACCCGGGCAGCGATAACCTGGAAGGCTTGCGTTACAACAAGATCTGTATCCTCGCCGATGCCGACTCAGACGGGCTGCATATTGCTACGCTGTTATGCGCGCTTTTCTTACGTCATTTCCGTCCGTTGGTTACTAACGGTCATGTCTATGTGGCCATGCCCCCACTATTCCGAATTGATATCGGTAAAGACGTTTATTATGCGTTGGATGAATCTGAGAAACAGGGCATTCTCGATCGTATCACTGCGGAAAAGAAAAAGGGCAAGATTCAGGTAACCCGATTTAAGGGATTGGGAGAAATGAATCCTATGCAATTGCGTGAAACTACGATGGACCCCAATACCCGACGTCTCGTACAGCTTTACATAGATTCAGGAGATGACAGTAATCAACTACTAGATATGCTCCTGGCTAAAAAGCGTGCTGGAGACCGCAAGCAGTGGCTGGAAAGTAAAGGGAATCTGGCTGAAGTGGGTTAAGCTCTTAGCTTTCTAACATAGGTATTGGTGTTGCCTTAGTGTACTAAGGCAACAGATCAATGCATATGATTAATATGGGGCGCTCTTCCTTTTGGGGCGCTCTATCTCTCTTTCAGAAGTTGTATCAGTTATCCAGCATTATGGATGCTAATTCAGCTGCATATTATTTAATTCCTTCAATTTAAATTTCTTGTTTTAGCATTATACTTATTTAAAACAGATAACTTCATTGATACGAAAATATATAGCCTTAGCATCTATGTGATATTTTCGATAAAAAAGAAGTGTACAAATCAATCCATTTTATTGGTTTTACTATTTTGTCATTTCTAATTATCTATAGTCTAATTTTTTTAAAAGATGAAATAAGCACCATGTGACAAGTGCCTATATAATGTCTCAATAGTAAGGCTAGCAGTGTTGGGTATTTTGAAAGTCTAAAGTGACAGCATCAAAGGTTATATAATTAATACCTGCTTGACGAGATTAAATTTTGAGTATGCTGTGGGATACATTAAGTGCCGTTGGTGAGCTTGTTGGTGCCTTTGCGGTTGTCGCATCTTTAGTCTATCTTGCCGCTTTAATAAGAGTTCAGAATAAAGAATCGAAGATTGCTTCTATGCATGAGATATCCATTGCTCATCGAGAAGCTGTGGCAGCAATTTGTGACGGACCAATGGCTGACATCTTTGCGAAGGCGATGAAGGATTTTGATTCTTTGTCGAGTGCCGATACTTTAAGGATCATTGGTTTTGTATATCGTTTTTTTAAGATCTGGGAAGAAGCTTATTTCCAATACAAGGCAAACAGGTTGGATTTTACTATTTGGGACTCAATGACTCGTCAATATACAGCATACTTATCAATGGCACCTTTTAAAAGGATATGGGAGTTGCGCTCTGAATATGTAGCTCCCGAATTCCGTGATTATGTCAATTCAAGAGAACCAGTGGATTTGGTTTTACCAAATTCAATTAGTAATAGGGGTGACTCCAAAGGTTAATCTTAAATCATGCCTTAATAGGGCTGTGATTTATCTAGATGTTGTAAAAGGAATCGTCATATTAAATTTGTCTGCTGGTAGCATCACTCTCAACAAGATCAATAATAATCCAATTGTGAAAGAGGTATTTTCTCTTTCTGAGTACCAATAGAAGGTTGTGTAACCGATAGTCAACCTATTGTGAGGTCATGGGAGTAAGTAAATCCAGGATGAAGGTGTGGATTCGAAAATTACGTGCAGAGCGAGCTGGAAGAGTAGTTGAGTATCTAATAGCTTGAGTTCCAAATTAATATTGGAATATTCACAGATTTTTTTTACAAGAAATGAATACTACACGCTTTTAAACTGCTTTCATATATAAAAAGTATGAGATACGATAAAAATATTACTCTATTATCTAAATGGAAAGAAGCTCACATCTCTTAATTTTGACGTCCGAAAATTGTTAAGCTGTCATCTCTTCATCGATTTATTTTGTGTAATCATGTGGGATATCTGGCTTAAAATTGCTAAAAGCTATCCGTATCTTTTTTTGCTAAGAAATTTTTAGTCATATTTCTTTATGAAAACGTACCCTCAAGTTCGGACAGATGTCTAGCCATTTAAGACTTTTAGTTGGACCTGTTGTTCTAATTCGGGGGGGCAAAAATATTTTTTTTAAAAAAAGTTCACTCTGTCAGTTGAATCTTGTAGGCTGCTTAAAAGTATCAGAATGTTTAGATATCAGTTTCATTATGAGTGCGTTATAAAGTCTCGGCTGTAATGTAAAGGGTGATAGTTTATAGGTTAAATTAATAAGTTATGTTTATAGGTATTGCTATTGATTTTGTATTGGTCGGTTGCTCCATTTGGTGTGCAGGATAATTAGCGCAAACCCAATGATAAAAGATAAATAGTGTAGACGTTGATTAGAGTTTTACACTTTGTTTAGTAGTTGTTACTGCCGGCTGCTGAACAAATAAAATATATATAATAATGTCTGCTCGTCTGAGTGTTTGCTTTATATGTTTTTTCATGCTGGTTATTTCGGTCTTAAAGTTCATATTGGCTATTGTGAGTTCAAGAAGTGAATTTCTAAGTCTTAACTGGCAAATTAATAAAGCAGTCTTAGCCCTTAATCCTGTCAAGGCTTTAAAAGAGAATCAAATCTAAATCTATAAAAGGGGTTTTTTATTTACGAATATATTCGAAGTTTATTCTAATTTTACCTCTCGCAGTGGTTCTTGTTGGAGATATTTTAGTGCTAAGGCGATGCGAGAATAGTCTGTATTTTCGTGTTGACAATAAAAATTATATCTAATTAAGAGCTAAGGATAAGAGAGTTTTGAAAAATTATACGATGACCTATAAGGAAAGCATATAGTGAAATTTAATATTAACCTAGCAATCTTGATGTTCAGTGTATATCTTTCAGGTTGTAATGGATCTTCGAGCGGGGGAGATGATCCAGACACAGGTGGCGAGCTTACAGCTGCTACGATGGCGGTCCATTATGAGAAACCTAAAACGCTAACCTTTCGCTGGAGTGATGTTTCTGGGGCAACTTATTATCAGTTATTTGAAAATGCTGATGGGCACTCTGGGTTTGAACCTATTGGAAATCCCATTGCGCCAAAAGAAGAACGCATTGAATTAGTGGTGCCTTTATTCAAAAAGCTTAATGCTCAATACTTATTGCAAACCTGCGATGATCAGAGATGTATCGATTCTGATGCAGTAGCGATTGATCAGGATGTGATAGGTAGTATCGGTTATTTTAAACCCAGTAATACGGATGCTGACGATCAGTTTGGTTGGAATCTAGCAATTAGCGATGATGGCAACCTGCTTGCAGTAGGTGCTCCTCGCGAAGATAGCGGTGGTGACCAAGAGGATAACCTGACACCTGATTCAGGTGCAGTTTATATTTTTAGTCGGGAAGATGGCGAATGGACACAGCAAGCCTATCTTAAGTCTCCAGATCCTCAAGAAGCTGCAGAGTTTGGAACTGCATTGAGCCTTAGCGATGATGGTTATACGCTTGCAGTAGGGGCATTCAAGGAGAACGGGGAAAATGATAATTTTTCTGCGGGCGCTGTTCATATTTTTTCCCGAAGTAATGAAGGTTGGGTCCATAGCGCCCGACTTCAAGCAGACAATCAAGGAAATAATGACCTATTTGGCTATGCCCTTAGTCTTAGTGGGAATGGTTCTACTTTAGCAGTAACCGCACCCAGTGAAGATGGTGGTCTTGATGGCGATTCAATTGAAGATTCTGGAGCGGTATATGTGTTCCGTAATGAGGAGGGAGGTTGGTCGCAGTATGCCTACATTAAGGCTACTGATAGTTCTGAGGGGTTAGGTTTTGGTTCTTCGATAAGCCTTGATGATGCCGGGGCTTCATTCGCAGTTGGGGCTTATGCTGACAATGCAGAGGCAGGTTCCGTTTATCTATACCAGTTGGATGGTGAATCTTGGGTAGAAGATAGAAAGATATCGGCTAGTAATCCTGTCGCTGGTGATTGGTTTGGATTTGCGCTCAATTTAAGTGGTAATGGGCAAACTCTAGCAGTTGGCGCCCCATTACAAAGTGGATCTAACAGTGGCGCTGTCTACATTTTTTCTCGAAAAGAAAACGCTTGGGAGCAAACTGCCTATTTGAAAGCTTCCAATCCTCATGTATCGGCTTACTTTGGAGAGGCGGTAAACCTGAGTGATGATGGCAGTTTTATCGCCGTGGGAGCATGGGGAGAGAAAAGCTATAGCCAAGGATTGTTCGGAGATAGTACAGACGAATCTTCAAATAAAGCAGGAGCAGTTTATACCTATATATTTAATGGCGTAGACTGGTCTAGTGAGGCTTATATTAAGGCGAGCAACACAGACTCGGGAGACAAATTTGGTGGCTCTGTTGCGCTAAGTGGAGATGGAGCTAGTTTAGCAGTAGGGGCGAACGGTGAAGGAAGTTCCGATAGTGGTTTGCTCGCAAATCCTGAGAACAATGAAGCTTATTCTGCAGGAGCGGTTTATATTTATTGATTGGACTGTATAATTTGTATTTATGTATAAAGTTAGTTGTTTGATTTTAAATGGTATTGTTATCATTAATCTAGACCGAACGGAATACGTACAATGTAAATTTTAGAGATCTTTATTCTAAGTATAGATTTTAGGCTGCTCAGGTAAATCAAAAGATTTTCCTAGAGCAGCAATATATCTAGAGTTTTAGCTAAAGCTTAGCTGGATAGTGAAAGAAAAGGATATCTTTAAAATTTATAACTCTCTTTAAGTCTGAGCTTGTAATCAAGCTACTGGTAGTAGGGTGTCTACAAGAGAGCTATTCTGCTCAATAGTTTTGCGAATTTTTAAAAGTTTCCATAGAAGCTTATTTTTGGTTTGATGCCAGATAAACCGAAAAGTAAGGAAAGTAAAAATACACTTTCTCGCTGTAATATATATGCCATAAGTTTGATGGGGTACATTAAGTTAAATGTTGGAGTTCGGATGTGAGGAATATTCTATGAATACTCCCGCGAAAATGTTTAATATTGTTTCTAGAGTGTTTAAAGGTCCGGTTTCTATGTAAAGTGAAAATTCTGAATTTAACACCTGGAACTCAAGAATGCACTGTATATTTATCGGCGACCCATTTTGAAAGGGTATGGGAGCTTCGATCTGAATATATGGCTCCAGTGTTTTATGGTTATGTAAATCCAAATGAACTTGTTAGTTCAGCTGGTCAAGCTCGTCTAGTGAAGTGTAAATTCGGCCCTGAATATCAACCTCATATCTTTATTTAATACAATTCCTTAATGCAGAGTCATTTGTCCTATTTTTCGTGAGAATGGCGTGAAACTCCTTTTTGCTAATCTGAGACAATCCTTTTATCGATACTGGGGAGGCAGTCAAATGTGTGGGCTGCTAGGGGTATTCTCTAACGCTGTTAAGTATAACCGGGAACAAATCTCTCGTGCACTACAGACTCTTTCCCATCGAGGACCAGACGGTGAGGGATTCTGGTCATCAGGAGATGGCCGAGCCAGGCTGGCGCATAAAAGGCTCAGTATTATTGACTTAGAGGGTGGTCAGCAGCCTCTGTTGAGCAGTGACGGGGAAATAATTTGTATTGTTAATGGTGAGTTTTATGATTATGTGAAAATAAAAAATGATCTTATTCGACGAGGATATAGTTTTCTCACGCAGTCGGATAGTGAAATTCTGATTGCTCTATATCAAGAGTATGGTGTTTATTGCCTGGACTATCTTCGAGGAGAGTTTTCTTTCGTACTTTACGATAGAGGTAAGAAACTAATATTCTCTGCTCGAGACAGGTTTGGAATAAAGCCTCTTTTTTATTACTGGGCAGATGGATGTTTGAGTTTTTCGTCAGAGGTTAAGGCCTTAAAAGCCCTTGGCTTGCCGGTAGAGTGGAACCCGCATACTTACTGGCAAGAAATTAGTTTCTTGCATGCTCCTGCTTCTAGCTCATTTAGTAATATTTTTGAATTACCTCCTGGTCATTACGGTATTGCCTATTTGGATGACCTGCAATTTTCTACCCATCTTTATTGGGACCTCTATTTCCCTACTATTGTTGAGCAAAGAAAGATTCAGTTTAGAGAAGAAGAAGTTATAAGCGAAGTGCGCAAAAGATTTACTGAGGCGATTAAGTTAAGACTCAAAGCTGATGTGCCAGTTGCTTGCTACTTGAGTGGAGGATTAGATGCATCCTCTGTTTTAGGAATTGCTCAGAGCATGCTTGACAAGCCAATAGATGCATTCACCTTGTCTTTTGACCACCCGACTTATGATGAATCATCCGATGCCAGGTCCATGACCGAATATGCGGGGAGTAATTATCATCCAGTTGAAATTAATGGCGATATATTGGTTTCCTGTTTTGAAGAAACGGCCTACATCGGTGAAAAAATGTTCTTCAATGGGAACGCTATTACTAAATATGTGCTTAGTCGGGCTGTCCGAGATCGAGGGTATAAAGTCGTAATAACTGGGGATGGGGCTGATGAGGTTTTTGCTGGTTACGGTTGGTTTAGGCAAGACTTTATCGAGAATTACTTAGAAGATCTTCCCCAGGAAGAAAAAGAATTGATTCTAAAAGATTTGGAGAGTGGCGACCCTGTTTCTGATGGAGTTTTTATGTCCTCTGCGAGACTGCATCAATCAAGGGTAGTGAAGTCTGCCCTTGGTTTCTTTCCAAATTGGATGCAGAGTTTTATGGATATGGGTATAAAAATATTTCCATTATTTTGTAAAGATTATGCTGATTATATAAAGAACAATCAGATTGCAGATACTCTCATGGAAAATTTAGGTGGCATGTCTGTATTAAAAAATAGACCTGTTTTATCTAAAAGCTTGTATACCTTTACCAAGTCTATGTTTCCTCATTTTGTCTTAACAATGATGGGTGATAGAACAGAAATGGCTCACTCGATTGAAGGTCGCCAACCATTTCTTGACCACCACTTAGTAGACTATCTATCAGTATTGCCAGAAAAATATAAAATTCGAGGATTAACTGAGAAATATGTATTGCGAGAGGCTATGAAGTCGGTGTTAACAGACAGGGCCTACAAGAAGCAAAAACAACCGCTATGGACTCCGCCTCTTACAGATAAGAAAAACAAGAAACTTCATGAGTATATGAAGGATATTATCCATAGCCGTGAGACTCTAGATATGCCATTTCTAGATCAAAAAAAGCTCATTAGATTTTTTGAAAAAGATGAGGGGCACTCGCAGGCAGACCAGAATGTCGTTGATGCTATTAAATTTCTTACCGTTAGTAGTATATTAATACATAAACGATTGGTGATGTGCTAGAAGTTAATTCTCTACTCTAGGCGGTTTTGATGGTTTACTCTGGATATTAAAATAAAATTTCTTTAGCAGGAGTTGCAGTGCAGGAATTTATCTAAATTGAGCCCGAATAAAATACTTCTATCCGGGCGTTTTGGTATTCTAGTTTCTCCCAGCAATTACCCCGCCATCAATGTCCCAAATGGCTCCAGTTACCCAACTTGCTTTGTCGCTTAAAAGAAAATCTACGACATCAGCGATGTCCTGGGGAGTACCAACTCTGCCAATAGGGTGAAAGCTATCGAAGGAGGCAAGTGCTTGGTCTATTTCCCCCGGATCGATAAAAGATTCATAAATAGGCGTCTTAACCACCGCAGGGGATACTGCATTAACACGAATATTGTGATCGGCCAGTTCCATCGCCATATGTTGGGTGAGCGAATGTAAACCGGCTTTGGCCATTGAATAGGCTGAGGAGGGTGTCGCCTTTACGGATTGCTTGGCCCACATGGAGCCAATATTCACTACACTGCCTCCGCCGTTGTCTACCATGTTTCTTGTTACGGCCTGGCTAATAAAGAAGGTGGCACGGTTGAGGTCGAGATAAGTGTCGTAGTCTTCCCGGGTATGTTCAAGAAATGCAGTAGGATTAAAATATCCAGCGGCGTTTACCAGGTATTTAAAATGATGATTGCTGGATTTTATATATTCGATAATATTGCTGATATCAGCCTGTTGATAGAGGTCTGCCTGAAGTGCTTCTGCAGAGCCCATCTGAGTTAATTCGTTGTGGGCTCTTTCAAGTTTGTTGAGATTATTGCCAATAATAACTGTGTGAATTCCCTGTTTCACCAGCAGGTTTGCAATGGCGAGTCCCATACCACTGGAACCACCAACGATTAAGGCAACTTCTTTTTGTTCAGTAGAATCTGGTCTTTTAGTGGAGTCACTCATATTATTTCCTCACTGAGATATGCTCATTACGTGAGTGGAGTTTAGAAAAGAACCGGATAGGTTGAAAAGTAAGCACAAAATGGTGCACTAGTTACTTTTTGGTAAGTATTGATGAAATCAGAGAAAAATATGCTCACGCGAAAGCGCCCGCCCAAGAGAAGTGCCAGAATGGTTGAGACTATCTATGGCTGTAAATGGTCCCTTACTGTCTATCAGCTTCTGGCTAGAGGGGTAAATCGACCGGGGGAAATGGTTCGCAGCGTTGAGGGTTTGACTACCAAAGTCCTGAATGAATGTTTACGTAGAAATATGGAGTTTGGGATACTGGAGCGGATCAGCTATGCAGAGATTCCTCCCCGTGTGGAATATAACGTTACAGAATTTGGACAGAAATTCCTGAGAATTCTGGACGACTTGGAAAAGCTACAAGAAGAAATTGACGGCTCAGATTTATCTGAAAGTAAATAACTTTATCCCACCAATACCTTCGAGTTACACTAAGTGTCTAAATGATACTTGTCGTTCCCTATGAATGAAAAAGACTATATAGCTCGTTATGAGAAGCGTAACTTTGACGCTCCTTTAGTTACTGTGGATGCAGTTCTATTTACCTATCACGAAGGCTTTCTCAAGGTGTTATTGGTTAAGCGCTCTGCTCACCCAGAGAAAGGGAAGTGGGCTTTGCCTGGAGGATTTGTCTCTGAAACCGAAGATAATAGTCTGGAGGCGACAGCTAACCGAAAGCTAAAAGAAAAGACATCAGTTATACCGCCTTATTTAGAGCAGCTCTATACTTTTGGAGGGCCCAGCAGGGATAAACGGGGGTGGTCGGTAACGGTTGCCTATACTGCCTTGATTGCCCACCAATGCTGTGCAAGTGCAATCAATACTGTGTCGAGTGTGGATTGGTTGCCTTACTCTCAGATATCTCAATTATCTCTGGCTTTTGATCATCAGGAAATTATTCGTCGTGCCCATGAGCGTTTGGTTCAAAAAGCGCTCTATACGATTGTGCCCGCATTTGCATTACCGGAAACCTTTACCTTGCCAGAGTTGCAGCAAGTACATGAGGCAATAATTGGGAAACCAATACAGAAAAAATCATTTCGCAGGCGAATTGAGCAGGCAAATCTGTTAGTAGATACTGGTGAAAAACGTTCCGAAAAAGGCCGGCCTGCAGCGCTCTATCGTTTGAATGAAAGCTCCGCTGATCATAAGTTTGTACGAAATCTGGAGCTTTAATAGTGTGATTTTTTGAATCCTTATGTCGATTAAATTTAATCCTCGTGGGAATTTTTGAAAAATCGGTTGTGCTAGTAATTTAAATGTAAGCGAGCTTGCGAATTTCAAGCTCGCTAATAATGCAAATTTTCTAAAAATTTATCTCAACTGGCAGCAGCCAATATATCTCTACCCTCAACAATAACTGCCCGTTTCCGAATAGTTTCCAGGTCTTGTTCTATAAGTAATTTCCCGTTGCGGTAGACGGTTTCCAGCAGATTATTACGGCCGCCAATATCTTGCTCACGAATAGTGTAGGGCGTTCCGTCGGTACGATTTATTAATGCCAAGCGCCCTCTCTTGGAGCGCTTACCGCTATCGGTGGCGGGGTCTTTGTAAACATCCCGCCATAGGCCATCGACTCGAACCGCACTGGCTTTCATGGCGAACCTCATGGTATCTCGGTTAACTTTTTGTAAAAGCTCACCTCCCATACCGAAGCTAATATTTTCAGCGCTCTGTTTTCTGGCCTTCATTGCGCTGAGGATGCCCTCAATGGTGTGTAGAGAAATCCCGTCACCCTGGATCACCCGGATAAAGTCAGGAAGTACTCGGAAACCTTTACTATTAATGGTCGCTCCGAATATTCTCATCAAGCGCTCAATAGTCTGAGTGACTATATCAACGGGATCGCCGCTATCCGGGCGAATTACCAGGGTGCCGCCATTATTTTCTACCCTCTCCTTTAATTCACCGCCCCAGATATTCTCGATAGCACTCCAAAGATCATAGCTGTCACTCACTACAGCGACCAGACGATTGTCACCGCTGAATTGCGTCAGCATATTTTCATAGGCTTTGGCTTCCTGCTCGCGTCCCCAACTGGTCATGGTGCTGTGCTCTGCAGCGGGTATTGAAAATCCGGCCATTGGGGCTGCGTAGTAGCGGCGGCCGGCGAGTACGGCGGCAATGGTGTCTGTGCCTTGGAAATTTACCAGGTGGGCCAAGCCCCCAATCGCAGCTGTCTCTTCGCTGCTAGCACCGCGTGCGCCAAAGTCATGTAGCTTGAAGGGCAGTGAGTCGAGACCCTCAGCAGTTTCCAGTAAATATCGTTGAATGACCTTTTTGGCTTCCCGGCTTTGGGTGGCAACTGTGGTGGGGTACCAAATTGCGCGCAGCAGGGCGGTTTCGATATAGCTGGTTAGCCAGAAGCACTGAGGGTCTGTATTGACTATTTGGACTAAGACATTCCTAGTCGGGATAACGCTGCCCTCGGGAACTGCTTGAATCTCAATGGGCAGGTAACCCTGATGCTCTTGGAGAATGTATTCCCATCCCTCGCGATTAAATGGCAGGCCATGGGCCAGACAGAGCTCCTCTGCCTCTTCGATGTGCTCTGCGCTGATCGGCGTAGTCAGGTACTGCTTGATAAATGCCTGTAGGCCAAAGAAAACAGCCTCTTTGAACTGGCCACCCCGGCTCTCGATATAGCTGCTGACATACTGGGTTCCCTCTGGGTACTGAAGGTAGTGGCTGGTTTTATAGCTGTCGACATTCAGGATTGGGTTGTACTGATTCATCGCGGAAATCCTCCGTGAGTAGTTGTTAGCACCGGTCTCTCCAGTGCGGGTCCTGCTAATTATTGTCGAAAGGACACTAATAGAGCTAATAGTGTCTTTTGGATACTAAGCTGTCAAGTATCAGCGTGTTTTTTTTGGGGTATTGGTGGAGGTAACGCGAGCTGTTGAATGTGCAAGAGGTGGCAATTGGCCACCTCCTACCAGCTTTAGGCACCGCCAATCAGGGATTGAATGATGTAATAGTGGTCTTCAAATAGCTGCTGAGGGTCCAGATCAGCGAGGGGCACCCAGCGGGCATGGCGAGCGTCGTCACCGCCCTTTACCTTGGGAAGCTGTTGGCTGGGAGCCAGTTCTATGTAATAGGCGTGCGTGATGGTCCTTCCACGAGCCGAGCGATAGGGTTCATCGAATACATCCTGCCGGCGTATAGATCCTTTCAACACTTGTGTCGGGACTTTAAGGCGTGTTTCCTCTCGCAATTCTCGCAGGCAGGCATCGATCAGTCGCTCACCGGGGTCGACAAAACCACCGGGCAGCGCCCATAAACCCCGCCCGGGAAAAGCTCGTCGCTCTATCAGCAGGATATGGCCAGATTGGACCACTACAGCATCGACAGTAACGTGAGTTGGCGGATAGGGAGCGGTGGCCCAGGAGGATCTGTAGCGATGGATAAATGCCATTTCTTCGCGCATTTCGCCGTAGGCTGGATTGGTCTCCACAAACTCTCTTAAAGCGCCAATAGTGCCCTCTGGCAATTGCTTTTCTTGGTTGAGTGAATTCAACAAGCTATCGGCGCTGTCGGTAAATAGTGCCTCCCTAAAGGGGGTTGCACTGATTTCGTTGTGATTCTCCACCCCAAGGGATCCCCACTGGGGGAAGAGGTTGAGGTAAAAACCGCTCTGGTCTTTCTGGTGCCCGATTAATGCAATTTGAGGTGGCTTGTGGGGAATGGTGTGATGAGCGGTCACTATGCCGTTAACGGAGTTTTGTACATTGCGTACCCACAGCTCATCGTTATAGGGCACATCCATTAAAGGTAGGCAGGTCAGGCGCTTGTTGTCACTCTGGCTTAAGCTTTTCCTGATAAATTGTTCCCGCTCGCGATGAGTCCAGGGGTTGCGAGGGTTGCGGGGCTGGTTGGCGGAGCCAATCAGGATAATCAGGTGCTGGGCCTGAGCTAATCCGCACTGGACTACTTTTAGATGTCCGGAATGAAATGGCTGGAATCGACCGATGAAAACGGCAAAATCGTAGTGCTGGGCCATAGCAGCAAGCTCCTTGCTGTGAATAAACCCCGGTCTCTCCAGGGCTTGAATAATAGGTCTTGAAATATTATGTGTCTAATAGACACTAATGGCAAGTGGGCTCAAATTCAATTTTTAGCGATTTATCGAAGAGGTGGGGTTATATTCCAGTGTTCGAGCCGATTTACTTTTTTCGAGTGTGTGAGTAGAACTGATGTGCCGCTGGTTATTGTTCATTTCCTTATTGAGTTTGGAAGCCTTTGCGCAGGAAATAGAACCATTTACTACTGATGGTTGTAGCGCATTTCCCGATGGAACTTTTGATCAACAGGAGTTGTGGCTCGACTGCTGTATTGCCCATGATTATGCCTACTGGAAAGGGGGCACATACGATGAACGCGAGCAGGCGGATAAAGATCTGGAAGTCTGTGTAGCTGGAACCGGGGAAGAAGAAGTTGCACTAATGATGTTACTTGGAGTTCGGGTTGGCGGTACGCCTTTTTTACCCACCCCATTTCGCTGGGGGTATGGCTGGCCCTATTTGCGTGGCTACAAGGCTTTGTCACCGGTGGAATTACAGGCAATTAAAAAATCAGAAGGTGAACTTTGACGGTAATTAGGAAAAGCTAGTCACAGAGACAAATTGTTCGCGTTTATTTGAGGTACTTTATTCAATAGGGCTAACGGCTAAAGCCTGTAAATAAATATCTGCAAAACCCTCCTTGAGCCACTGCATCAAATTGCGCACCCGTAATAATTGGTGGCGTAGGGGCGGGCATACCATCGAGAGCTCGGTAGACTCAGACCAGCCGGGCAGAATTTCAACCAGGCGTCCACTGGCAATATCTGCCTGGACATAGATATCTGCCAGCCGGGTAATTCCAAGTCCCTCAATTGCAGCGCGGTGCATTACCCTTCCGCTAATCAATTTAGTGCTGTTTTCAACTTGCACAACCTGTTGGTTCTTACCTCGTGTCAGCAGCCATTGATCCACACTGCCGGAAATTAGCGGTACAGATGCTAAGTCAGCAGGTTTTTCTATAGGCCCATATTCTTGAAGGAACTTTGGGCTGGCTACGTATCGGGTTTTGATAGTGTGAAGTTTACGCACGATTAGAGAGGAGTCCGGCAAGCTGCCCATACGAATAACCAAATCGTACTGGTCTTGAATCAAATCTACTCGGGTGCTGGAAAAGTCTAGATGAACTCTAACTCCTGGATTGGCCTGCTGAAACTTGATCACCAGCGGAGCAATTAAGCTCTCTCCGATAACGCCACCAACAGCGTTGATGCGGATGTTTCCCTCCAGTCCTCCCTTTGATTCACTGGCCCACTCGGCGGCTGAATCCAACTGCTGCATCGCTTGCTTGCAACGCAAATAGTAACCCTCACCAATCTCGGTAAGACGCAGTTGTCTTGTCGTGCGGTAGAGAAGCTGTATATCCAGGGTTGTTTCCAGCTCTGTGACCAGTTGGCTCAAATTGGCCTTGGAAAAGCCGCTGTCCCGCGCTGCAGCGGTGAAGCTTCCGGCATCGGCCACCTGAATAAATGCACGAATAGCGCGCCATGAGATATTGTTCATAAAAACCAAACAATGTTTTCCGATTGGTTGGGCTAATCATATTAGTCGGAATTCCTATACTGGGTCTACTTAAACAAAACTATCCGCCGGGATAACTCATTGAAGGAGAGAGAGCCCATGTCCAAACCACTCGTTGTTATTACAGGAGCCAGTTCAGGTATTGGTGCTGCCATTGCCCAACATATGTCTGCTGGCGGGCATCCTTTATTATTGTTGGCAAGGCGTGTGGACAAACTGGAAGCTTTAAATCTGCCAAATACTCTTTGCAGGAAAGTGGATGTGACTGATATGGCAGCCTTGCGTGGGGCAATTCGTGAGGCTGAGACTCAGTTCGGTCCGGTTGACTGTCTGATTAACAATGCCGGCAAAATGTTACTGGGCAATATTGAAACCCAGAACCCCGATGAGTGGCGGCAAATGTTCGATGTGAATGTATTGGCCTTGCTTAACGGTATGCAGGCAGTTTTGGAAGATATGAAAACTCGCCATTCCGGGACCATTATCAATATCAGTTCTATTGCTGGAGTAAAAACATTTATCAATCATGCTGCGTACTGTGGTACCAAATATGCTGTCTCTGCTATTGGTGAAACCGTGCGCGAGGAAGTGGCGCCTACCGGGGTACGTGTAATGACCATATGCCCCGGCGCGGTGGAAACAGAGCTGCTAAGCCACACTACCTCAGCAGAAATTGTTGAGGCCTATCAACAATGGAAAGAATCCATTGGTGGTGCAATTAATGCAGAGGATATAGCTCGCACAGCTATGTTCATGTACTCCCAGCCCCAGCATGTAAATATTCGAGAGGTTCAAATTGCAGCAACAGGGCAGGGACAGTAATCCTGACTTTGTACCGCCCAAGCACTAATCGTTTTTCCAGGTAATATTTCTTTTGCTAATATTCCCAACTTAAGCCAGCTAACCGGAGCTGGCTTAGGCTGGAATGGATAGTAAAGGATATGGAGATATCAGTGCGAAGAACGATTTTAATTGCCGGCCTGATTTTATGTTCCTCTGCGTTTGCACAGCAAAATACAGATGAGCAAGAGAGTGGCGTAGCGGAAACGGCAAAATCAGTGATGTCTAACATCGTCAGCTTTGGTAAAAACCTGATGGATGGTGCCAGTGAAGGTGTGGTTGATGGACGTAAAACAGGGCAGAGTACTGATGGTGCTGTACTTATCAATACGCTGGAAGATCTCAATAAGTATCTGGAAACCGATGTTATCGCAGTGACCGCCCATGCAGAGAGTGGTTGCTATGTTGAAGTTGGTTTTAAAAATCAAAATGACTTCCCCGTGCGGTTAATCGACCTGGATAGCTCCGAGGCAGTGATCCTTATTGACCAGGATGGCTATGCAACCAACTTGTTTAGGGGCAAAGGAAACCCTGAAGAACTCACGATTCCCAGTAATGCTGGACGCAAACAAAAGTTCTACTTTGCTATAGAGTGGGATCAAGTGCGTGAAATCCGAATTCTCGGTAAAGTCATGCAACCATAGCCAGTAACTGGTGCTGGAGAGAAGTGGAGCTGCGGCTGGGGTTGTGGATACCCAGCCTGCTACGCGGCTAATCCACTTCTTGAAATAGCTTTTGAATAGATGAGAAGTCCAAATCACTACCTCCCCGCAAATTGAGAATTCCATAGAGATTGCGCGCCATTGAGCCGAGAGGCGTATAGCTCTTACTCTGAGTGGCTGCTTCCTGAGCCAACCCCAGGTCCTTACACATAAGTCTTACCATAAAACCACCGCTATAGTTTTTACTCGCTGGAACTTCGGGCATTACTCCGGGATAGGGATTGTAATTCTGTAGGGACCAGTTGGCACCTGAACTCTTTAACATAATGTCGGAGAGCACATTGGGGTCGAGTCCATTATCTACCCCCATTTGTAGGGCTTCAGCGGTACCAATCATATGAATAGCCAGCAGCATATTGTTACAAATCTTTGCTGTTTGGCCAGATCCCGCTGCTCCGGCATAGAAAATATTGCTACCCATTGGCTCTAGAACTTCCCGGGCCCTGTCGACATCACCGGCCTCTCCCCCACACATAAAACTTAGAGTTCCTTTGCTAGCACCCGCCACTCCCCCAGAAACGGGGGCTTCAATGGCTTGCAGGCCTTTGATTCTGGCTTCACGAATAAGGCGCTTAGAACTGTTGGAAGAAATAGTGGAGCAGTCGATAATCAAACAGTCGCGAGAAATACTGTCGAGCAGTTTATCGGTATCAATATACAGGCACTCAACCGCCGCGCTATTAGGCAGCATGCTTACCACAAAATCTGCTTCCTCAACGGACTCTTGGGGAGAGGAACACTTTTTGATACCGCTTTCTACAGCGGTATCCAGTATTTCAGTGACCGGGTCAAATCCTTTAACTTCAAAGCCCGCCTTGACCAGGTTGGTGGCCATAGGCAGTCCCATATGGCCCAACCCTAAAAATGCGACTGTTTTAGTCATGCTGCTCTCCGGTTAACATTATTTGAGCTGTATGGTTAAGTTGGTGTGCTCTGCATGCTCTATATCACTGTCAAACCAGCGTGCCGTAACAGTTTTGGTTTCGGTGTAAAACCGCACAGCTTGTTTTCCATAAGCGTGTTGGTCACCATAAAAAGACGCTCGCCAGCCGGTAAAGCTAAAGAAAGGTAACGGCACTGGAATAGGCACGTTAATACCGACTTGTCCCACTAATATTTCGTGTTGGAACTTACGTGCGGCAGCGCCACTAGACGTAAATATTGAGGTGCCATTGCCATAGGGGCAGTTATTGATTAATTGGATTGCTTCTTCCAGGGAGTCGGCATTTACCAGGCAAAGTATGGGACCAAAAATCTCGTCGGTATAGATCGACATGTCCGAAGTTACATCGGCAAATAGGGTGGGACCAACCCAGTTTCCATTGGGAAACCCTTCGACAGTAATTTCAGAGCCATCTAATACACAGCGGGCGCCTTCCTTTTTGCCCTGGGCGATATACCCAAGCACCCTCGCACGAGCAGCGGGAGATATTAGTGGGCCGAAGCCCGCTTGCGTATCCTTCCAATGACCGGGCTTGATAGCTGACATAGCGTCTTTAATGTCGTCTACCCATTGTTGTGTCTCCCCAACAAGTACAGCGACGGAAATCGCCATGCAGCGTTGCCCGGCAGCTCCGATGGATGATCCAACAATATTATTAATAGCCGCAGCCTTATTGGCATCGGGCATCACGACCATATGGTTTTTTGCACCGGCAAAAGCTTGAACTCGTTTTAGGTGCTGGGTACCCATCTGGTAAATATGCCGCCCCACGGGGACTGAACCAACGAATGAAATGGCCTGAATGCCGGGATGCGTTAGAAGAAAATCCACCTGTTCCCTGCCGCCATGTACTACCTGTAAAACACCTGCTGGAGCCCCCGCTTCAGCAAATAATTCGGCCAGTTTGCAAGGCGTGACAGGATCCTGTTCAGAGGGTTTCAGAATAAAAGTATTCCCACAGGCAATCGCCATTGGAAACATCCACAGTGGAATCATTGCGGGGAAATTAAATGGTGTGATCCCCGCACAAACTCCAATAGGTTGTAGATAGGAGTAACAGTCGATGGTGTTGGCAACATTCTCTACGGTTTCACCCATCATTAGTGAAGCGATATTGGCTGCATGCTCAACAACCTCAATGCCGCGCCAGACGTCCCCTTTGGCATCTTCAAAAGTTTTACCTGTTTCCTCGCTGAGGATTTCAGCCAGCAGTTCCTGATTTTCTTTCAGAAGCGCCTGGTACCTCAACATAATCCGTGCTCTTGCGGTAACCGGCGTATTTCGCCATTGGTCAAATGTTTCTTTGGCGGAAATTACTGCATTCTCCAGTTCAGTCGGGGTAGGCAATGGCGCCTGTGTAATAACATCGCCGGTAGCGGGGTTGGTTACATCCAGCCACTCAGTACTTTTGGACTGAATCCACTCACCACCAATCAATATTGGTAACTTGGAAGGAATATTCTTATTCATGTTAATTAAAGCGCCGAGAGGAGGGAATTTTATCCAACAGTTTAGGTGTTTATTCGCGATTAAAGAGGAATATCACGCTGCTTTTATGACTATCCACTTTTGCTGAGCAGAAGGTTGATTGACCAAAAAATTAAAATAAATGTATTTGATTATCTTTGTAGAATAGATCGCAAATAATTAATACCTATAAGAAATGCAAAATAATCTTGCACTGTACGGCTAGTATCTTGTGGCTGGTAATTCGGCTTTGGATTAATGCCCAGCTTAAACGTTGTTGTCGTAATGTAACTAGTGAAGAGTAAAAGAGGATTATTCAATGTATTTTATGATAAAAAGAATACTGATTGTAATCGGATTAATGATATCTCCCATATTTGTTGGTGCTACCACTCTAAGTGACTTAAGTGCACATGAGCCTAGCTCTGATGAAACCTGGGCTGAGCAATGGTTCTATAACATTGCAATTCCCGATGTGGGATATTTCAAATTTAGCTTACAAACCTATATTGCACCTGACTTTGCAGTTGCCAAGCCTAAAGCCTATATCCATTTAGCTTTTTCTTCAGAGACCGGAGCTACCACGAAGTATGATCTCTTTTTTGATGAAGTGATCTTGAAGCACCCTGAAGGTATTGATGAGTTCTACTATGAAGTACCGGGAGTAGTTGTGGCCGATGAGCAGGGTGTACAGGTCTTACACCCAGATTTCCTGTTTAATATGGAGTGGGCTGGTGAACACCACCATTACTGGCATGGGTTAAACCCCGGTCAAACCCCTTTTGGATTTATTCCTGAGATACCTGGGGTAGGAGGAAAGTGGTTCCTATATACGGTCGGTACCCCAGTCAATTACAGTTACTTTGATGGTTCTATGTCTCTAGCCGGTGTTGGCTATGCGCAATTGGATAAGGGCTGGTATGACAAAGAATCCAGTGCCGGTATGATCTATTCAATGGGGCTAACAGATGACCTCTACTATATGATTACCGGAGCTAAACTGGGTGACTCAGAGATTGAAATGTGGGCGGGGCGATATGTTTCTGAAGAGTATGACCTGATTTTTTTACCGGCTTTTAATGGTTTCTCTGTTAAGCGGGAAGCAGATGCCTGTTCTGGTTATCTACAAGTTGAACTTAACAAAATTTCATACAAGTTAGTTGTCGAAGCAAAAGCAGACATTGCCAGCTTTTATCCGCTGGAGTTTCCCTCTGTAATTATTTTTGGTGGTGAGCAGAGTTATATGAAGTCCATGCAGGCAGATGTCAACTTCTATCTGTATCAATTTGGACAGTTGAAGGAGCGAATTCAAATGCCCCAGGCCTTGCTCGAATTTAGTGGGCCATTGGCGTGTGATGATTTTTTTGACTAAAGAAGAGTGATATAAAAGAAGAACTTATTGGGTTTGCAGGAGTTAAGTTAACTCCTGCAGATACCCTATCTCATCGAAGCTAGGGGCCGTTCTTGTGGTAAGCGTACTATTTACACTATAGGTAATGGATTTCTGGGGACGTTGGGCAATAGTGCTTTTCTTTGTAGTAGCACCGATTGTAATTACTGCTTATTGGAAAGTTAATCCTTTTTTCCAGATGGTGTTCTATTGATGGCAGTTGTTTCTAACTGGATACATAGTGGCAAGTTGACAAGTCTCGATGTTACATTTCTGTTTCAGTATGGTTTTCGTTGAATAGAGGTCTCGCTCTTAAGGAGGGTTTATCTATGAAATACTTGTCATTAATAATTATTAATTTTCTTATTGCGTCGTGCTCCTGGGTGGACCTTCCTCAAAAATGTGCTTCTAAGGCCCGGTATTATATGGATGATTTCAGGGAAATTTTTCAGGAAGACCGGCTGCTGCCAATAGCAAGGCTGGCTTCGAAGCGTGAAAAAAATTTCAATGCTCTTCAAGCAAAGCTTGCTATTTCGCAAACACCAGATTACTGGGAAAATTTGACTGCTAAAGGACAGAAGCAGTACGCTTTTGAAGTTATTGAGTTGGCTGAGCAAAGAGTAATAATCAAGCAAGAAGAAGTTGAGTTGTTAATAATATTGTTACATCTGTATTCTTTACATGTTATGGAGTTGAAGAAAGAATTTAATCAATTGGCCCCAATTGTAGCAAATGGCGAGAAATGTGAGGCTTTAGATTTAACCCCAGAGTTGATTGAAAGAATCATCGGTAGCTATCAAGTACTTACACAAAATAGGGATGGTATAACTGAGAATTTACAATAATTTTCATGTGGGTAACTGTAAACCTGTGGAGTTTTTTTATTCTATGTAGTTTTTTATGAAAAAATTTAAATATAATATTTTTGATAAAGAGATGTTTATCGAAAGGTAGTCGAATAGCTGGGCCACATTCTATCAGAGCAATGAAGGTAAGCGTCGCAGTGCCGGGATATCAATACCTTCGGAAATTAGTGAGAAAGATTTAGCCCAATGCTTGGCAGATATCTGCCATGAATGGGTAAGTGAGCGGTACCCTGCTGTGGAGCCTATAAATACAAAATAAGTATATGGAAATTTGGCGGACGGTGGTGATCCAACTTTTCTTGAGGTCGTATTATAAAAGACCAATAACTGTAAGTAATTTGAGGTCGCCAAGACTGTATTAGGAAAACGATGTACAGTTAAGTAGAAAATAGGTGAAGCAAGTACCAAGGGCACCTGCTTCATATAGATAAATAAATATAAATATGGACTTAAATTCTTAAATTACTAACTTACTCCAAATTTATTCGGGAAACTTCCTCTTTGTGACTAAAGCCATTAGTCTCAAGATTAGTTTTCAATTCTAGTGTATAGGTGAGCAGGGTATAGTCTTTGGCATCGGCTTTACAGGTAAAGCCCATGGATTTTGCGAAACTGTCCACTCGTCTATTTTGTGCTGACTCAATCGAATAGATTCGTTCAAGCCCCTGATCCTGAGCGCAGTTGATGAGTCGCTTTAACATTAAGCGTCCCAAACCTAACCCCTGCCAGTCATCGCTCACCACAACGGCACACTCACAAGCGCGTCCGTCAACGTCAAGTGCGTAGTGTGCTATAGCAACAGCTCTCTGTGCTCTGTCACTACTGCAGAGTGCAATAAAAGCTTCATGTACATGGTGGTCGTTATCTGTGAGTAACTCCAATAGCTTTTGGCTGGCTTTACAGCTTCCGCCAATAAAGCGATCGCGGCGAGTTTCTGGAGACAACTGTTCAATTAGTTCTTTCTCAAGCTGGCCATCACTGCGACAGATGGGGCGTATTGAGACTTTGCGTCCATTGCCGAGGGTGATCAGCTCAACTTGGTGTTCAGTATTCACACTGTTGTTGGGTGACATAACGGTTCCTATCCTGGCTGCTTTGAGCAGCTTTGTTTTACAAGTTCGCAACGGGATGGGGTACCTCAAAGATAGACGCTCGCGCTGCGAACGTGAAACTATGTTACGGTCCTGAAGACGACCTCCCCAACAACTGCTCTGTATAAACCTATAAAAGAAAGGAGTTTGGCTGGGTGAAACTATACAGTCAGCCTTTGTGTGGTATAGTACCGCCGCTGATTTTTCTCAGCTGCGTCATTTGTAGGCCGGTGATCCGCCGGTAGCCCCTCCGGAACTTTTCAAAAATTCTTCCAGGAAATTTCTACTGAATGCCGCGCGCCGGTTACGAGGACTGGCGATTAGACGGCTGTACACGCTGGGAGCAATACAGGCTCCCGATGTCGACTCCGATTTCTCTCTTCATTCCCTCAGGGGGAGTGAGTGTGTTTGATTGCGCCTGCGGCGCAGTTCGAGGTTTTTTTATGTTGTTTGAAGATCTGGGCCTTGCCCAGGAGATTGCCCGTGCCGTTGCAGAGCAGGGATACACTGCGCCCACACCAATCCAGGCACAAGCTATTCCTGCGGTAATGAAGGGCAGCGATATTATGGCTGCAGCCCAAACTGGTACCGGTAAGACGGCGGGCTTCACATTGCCGCTGCTGCATCGTCTTAGTCAGGGGGAGCGCGCTAGAAAAGGGCAAGTACGCGCACTGGTACTCACTCCAACCCGTGAATTGGCGGCTCAGGTTTTCGATAATGTGCAGGGGTACAGCCAGTACCTGCCTATGCGCCATGCGGTGGTGTTTGGTGGTGTGAAGATCAACCCCCAGATTTCTCGTCTGCGAGGCGGAGCGGATATTTTGGTAGCTACCCCTGGGCGCTTGCTGGATCTGCACAATCAAGGGGCAATTCGCTTCGATCGCTTAGAAGCCCTGGTACTTGATGAAGCAGACCGCATGCTGGATATGGGCTTCATCCACGATATCAAACGAGTATTGAGGATTTTACCGGCTAAGCGTCAGAACCTTCTATTCTCCGCAACTTTTTCACCAGATATTCGTCAGCTGGCGAAAGGCTTGGTAAAAGATCCGCTGGAAATTGATGTCAGTCCACGCAACTCCACTACTAAAACGGTGCGACAGAAGCTCCATCCTGTGGATAAGGCTCGAAAAACGAAACTGCTTAGTCATTTGATTAGGGATAATAACTGGCACCAAGCTTTGGTCTTTAGTCGAACTAAACATGGTGCCAACAGGCTGGTAAAACAGCTCGAAGGTGACGGCATCCTGGCAGCAGCCATTCATGGTAATAAAAGTCAAAATGCACGAACTCGTGCCCTGGCGGACTTTAAAGCCGGCAAAGTACAGATTCTTGTGGCGACTGATATCGCAGCCCGAGGCATCGACATTGACCAGCTGCCCCAGGTAGTAAATTTTGATTTGCCCAATGTGCCTGAGGACTATGTCCACCGTATTGGCCGCACAGGGCGTGCGGGTGCTCAGGGGCAAGCGGTATCCCTTGTTAGCGCTGATGAGATTAAGCAGCTTCGCGATATTGAGCGCTTGATCGGCAAGCCAATTCCGCGTGAGGAGATTGAAGAGTTTGAGCCGGACCACCAGGTGCCCGCATCCGGTAATCCAAAGCGGGGTGGGTTGCAAAAGCCCGGCTCCAGTAAGCGCCCAGCGGGTAACTCTCAGAAGAGTGAAGGGCGGCGTGAAGCGCGCGGCAATAGCGAGGAACGTCGGGGCAACCGCGGCAATGGACGCGGTAAGCCTGAGGGGCGTGGAAATTCTAGCAGCCGCAGTGGTAACGCCTCTGCGGGTAAAGGGGCCCCAGCCAAGCGCGCGGGCGGTAACGGTAAAGGGCGCGGTGCTGAGGCTGGTCGCAGTGATGGACAGAAACCACAACGAGCTCCGAGACGGCGTCCTACTACTAGAGGGCGCTCTGAAAGTGCCTAGTATTTTGCTGGACTCTTAATGCCGATAATAAGGTATTCACCTGCGAAGGTGTTGTAATCTTTAATATCGAGTTATAAGAGTAACAAGCATCTAAAAAAGAGCCTCAAAATGAGGCTCTTTTTACATTTACTGTTTTTTATAGTTCGCCATATAATCCAAAGTTAACAGGGTCAGCGCTTCAGTGCCCTTGCGCAAAGCATCCTCATCCACATAGAAAAGCGGTGAGTGATTGCTTGGCGCTTGGCTGGCATCCTGATCCCTAGGAGTTACTCCCAGGAAATAGAAAAAGCCAGGGACCTCATTGGCGTAGTAGGAGAAATCTTCTGCCCCCGTGATTTTGGGTACTTCTACAACATTCTTGTCGCCGACAGCAGATCTCAGAATAGGCAGGGCCATTTCTGTCAGCTCTGCATTATTTATCGTTACCGGATAGCCTTCCAGAATCTCCACATCTGCGCTTGCACCGGAGCTTTTAGCAATTAACTCCGCAGTGGTTTTTAAGCGTTTGAAAATTTCTGCACGGTTATCCATATCAAAATTACGGATGGTGCCATTCAGATAGACACTATCGGGAATGATATTGTTGCGGACACCACCGTCAATACGTCCGAAAGAAACGACTGCGGGCTCTTTGGTGATGTCGATCTGGCGGCTGACAATGGCTTGGGTGCCCATTACGACTTGTGCGGCGGCGACAATAGGGTCCACTCCACCCCAGGGGCGTGAGCCATGGGTTTGGCGGCCATTGATGGTAATACGGAATTCATCGGCAGCGGCCATAAGCGGGCCCGAGCGATAGCCGATGACGCCGGTGGGTAGCGAGGAAGTGACATGCTGGCCAAAGGCCACGTCCGGCTTGTACTTCTTGAAGATCCCTTCTTTGAGCATCAACTCCGCGCCACCTTCTTCATTGTCCGGTGCGCCTTCTTCTGCGGGCTGGAATATAAACAAGACGTTTCCAGCCAGCTCATCGCGAAGGCCTGCCAGGACCTCGGCAGTGCCCATCAGCATGGCCACATGGGTATCGTGGCCACAGGCATGCATAACGCCAACATCTTTACCTTGGTAAGTGGTTCTCGCTTTGGAAGCGAAGGGCACATCGGTTCTCTCGGTGACTGGCAGAGCGTCCATGTCCGCGCGCAAGGCAACAGTTGGTCCCGGTTTTCCGCCTCTCAAAAAGCCCACAAGGCCGGTATGGGCGATACCTGTTTCAACTTCAAGGCCCAGTGCACGTAAGTGTTTTTCAATATATTTGGCTGTTTCAAATTCGCGATTGCCCAGTTCTGGGTTCTGGTGCAGGTGGCGGCGCCACTCAATCACTTTGGACTCAGTATTTTCCAGCAAATGCTGAGGCTTAGGGTCGCTTGCAGAAGTATGGGTAGCTAGCAGCGATGCACCGATTGCGATGGGCAGGAGCAGTTTTTTCACAGCACAATTCCTTCATTCTCATTATCGTCGGCCGATTCTACCTCAGATTCTGCGCAGCAGACTCACTCAGGCTGGATTGCATTTATATATTTTGAAATTACGTTGTTGACATGATGAACCGAACGGTTCAAGATGTTCTGCATGGATTGTGAAAAGGGCTGTAACTACCGAGTAATAAGTACGACAGGAGGTTCTTAGGGGCTTTACAAGATTCGGTGACACAGGAAGCGATACTTGCTGGTCACAGTTTAGGCCCAATAGAATGTCGAGAGTATATCTATGAGTTGCAAGACTAGTAGTATTGCTGTGGATGTTAATGCGCGATTAAAGTGATAGCTGAAAATAATCAGAAGGTGTTTAACGAATAGAGCCCTTTAGTTGTTTTTCACAGAAAAATTAGCAAATTAGTTAATAGTGATAATAATAGGTAGGTTACTGATATATCTACGTGCCTTAGGCATATATAAATCATTATAGTATTTATTGTTAGGTTTACAATTTTGTAAATTAGATGTCTGCTGAATTCTGAGGTTATCCGGGAATCACCCCTGTATTGGGGAGAGGTAAGTTTTGCCTTTTGATTCACTGCCGCTAATTATAAAGAAGAACTTCTTAAAGTGTATAAATAGACGATTTTTTTATTAATCTCTCGGCTATCTTCAAGTTTTTGTTGATGGCATTAGTGTGCCTTTTTATCAAATTTTGTAGCTGATCTTATATTGGCTATTACGGGATTCTGTGGCCGTAAGTAAATATCCATTTGCTTAGGTTGTTGATTAATTATTTTTTCATCAAGTTGTTTGAAGGAGTTGATTTAATGTCATCCCCCCAATTACCTTCGAATTGGGTCAGCCGTTATGCGGATTGGCTTATTCGATATCGATGGCTGGTAGCCATTGGCGCACTACTGTTAGCCTTTTTTGCGGTAAGTGGAGCAAGATTCCTGGGTTTCAACAATGATTACCGGGCATTCTTTAGTGAAGCTAATCCTCAACTACAAGCTTATGAGCAAATCCAGCGCACTTACACTAAGAATGACAATATTCTGTTTGCGGTAGTGCCTAAAGATGGCAATGCCTTTTCCAATGATGCCCTGGCAGCCGTAGAGGAGATGACCGAGAAATCCTGGTTGTTACCCTATGCGCTGCGGGTGGATTCAATCACCAACTTCCAGCACACCATTGCCGAGGAAGATGACCTCCTGGTACAGGACTTGGTGGAAAATGCCAGCAATTTAGATGCCGAAACCCTGGCCTATATCAAGGCTGTAGCGCTGGCAGATCCCACCTTGAAGGAGCGCCTGGTAAATAGTGATGGTTCCGTTACAGGGATAAATATCACCTTCCAGCTTCCACAAAAATCCATGCATGAAACCCCTGAAGCGGCTGAAGCTGCACAGGCATTGATGGAAGAGATTGAGGCAAAGTACGATGTAGAGGTCTATGCGACCGGTATTATTTTACTGAGTAATGCATTTTTTGAAGCCTCTCAGTCAGATATGAGCACCTTAGTTCCGCTCATGTACCTTGTGATTATTACAGTTGTATTTTTGTTGGTGCGGAGCTTCAGTGCGACTTTTGCAGCGCTGTTGGTTATCGTCTTCTCCATGGCTGCAGGCATGGGTTTGGCCGGTTTTATAGGTGTTAAATTGACACCGCCCTCCGCTTCTGCGCCCACCATTATTATGACACTCGCAGTGGCGGACTCGATACATATATTGGTGAGTCTGTTTGCTGCAATGCGCCGTGGACTCAGCAAGCACGATGCAATTAAAGAGAGCTTGCAGCTCAACATGGGGCCTGTGTTCTTAACTTCGATCACTACCGCCATTGGCTTTTTGTCGATGAACTTTTCCGATGCGCCTCCCTTCCACGATCTGGGTAATATTACCGCGATGGGTGTGATGGTGGCTTTCTTCTTATCGGTTACCTTACTGCCTGCATTGATGGCGATACTGCCAGCCAAGAGTCGCGCCAGTGAATCCAAAATTGGACGCTCCATGGATACTCTGGGAGATTTTGTGATTCGCCGTCAGCGCCCAATATTACTCGCGGGAGTCATTGTCTCGTTGGGATTACTGGCAATGATTCCAAACAATGAGATTAATGATGACTTTGTTGGTTACTTTGATGAATCTGTGGAGTTCCGAACCGATTCAGATTATATCAATGACAACCTATCTGGTATTTACCAGCTGATTTACTCGATCGAATCCGGTGACAACAATGGTGTCAGCAATCCGGAGTTTCTTGCCAATCTGGAGCGTTTCACTGAGTGGATGCAGGCCCAGCCTGGCGTGCGCCATGTCAATACCATTGGCGATACTTTCAAGCGCTTGAACAAAAATCTGCATGCTGACGATCCGGCCTACTACAGGTTGCCTGAAGAGCAGGAATTGGCAGCCCAGTATTTATTACTGTACGAGCTGTCTCTTCCCTATGGCTTGGATTTAAATAATCAGCTGAATGTGGCTAAGTCGTCGACGCAGATTATTGTGACTCTCGATAACCTCAAGTCGAAAGAACTCAAATCGGTAGCGGATGCCGGCAGTAATTGGCTGGAGAAAAACATTGGTGTAACTGCCTATGGTGTAGGTCCGGCGATCATGTTTGCCAATATTGCCGAGCGCAATATGGAGGGCATGTTGGTGGGCACTCTGGTTGCGCTGGTGTTAATTTCTGCACTGATTGGTATTGCCCTGCGCAGTGTCAAACTCGGTTTCTTAAGCTTAATTCCCAACTTGTTGCCGGCCGGCCTGGCATTTGGCCTCTGGGGTGCACTGGTAGCTGAAGTCAATGTGGCTGTCACTATGGTGACCGGTATGGCACTGGGTATTGTGGTAGATGACACAGTGCACTTCCTCAGTAAATACCTGCGCCAGCGCCGTGCAGGCTATAACGTGGAGGACGGACTGCGTTACGCCTTCTCTTCAGTGGGTGTAGCGATAGTTGTGACCTCAGTCATTCTAATTGCCGGATTTATGGTGTTGGCCCAGTCCTCCTTCGGTATGAATTCTTCCATGGCACTTCTGACCGCAATTTGCATTTTGATGGCCTTGCTGGCGGATTTCCTACTTCTTCCGATTCTCTTGATGAAGCTCGATGCCAAGGCGTACGACCCCGCTATCACCCCTATTGAAAATAAGGAGCAAAACTATGCAACCCAGCCGCTCTAATAAACCGTTTTTGACACGGGCCCTAGCAGGTGCCCTGGCTCTGGCAGCTTTATCTGTTTCTGCCAGTGAACTGGATCTGGCCGCAGAAAAAGGTCTGGAAATTGCCAAGGAGGCGGACCGCCGCGACTTGGGATTCGGCGATCTCAGCAACAGCCTAACAATGACCCTGCGCAATAAATATGGTGAGGAGAGTGTGCGGGCTATGCGCACCAAAACTCTGGAGCAGGAAAATGACGGAGATAAATCCCTGGTGATTTTTGACAACCCTCGGGATGTAAAGGGCACAGCATTTTTGTCCTTTACTCATAAAGTGGGCTCCGATGACCAGTGGCTCTATTTGCCTGCCTTAAAGCGAGTAAAGCGTATTTCCTCCAGTAACAAGTCTGGACCATTTATGGGTAGTGAATTCTCCTATGAAGATATCGCCTCACAGGAGGTGGAGAAATACACCTACAAATATTTGCGCAACGAGTCTTTCGATGGCCGCGATCACTTTGTTCTGGAGTTGGACCCGGTTGATCCTAAATCCGGTTATTCCATTCAACACCTTTGGGTTGATACAGAAGAGTACCGCGCATGGAGAACCGACTATTATGACCGAAAAGGGGACCTGATGAAGACCCTCACGATTTCCGACTACAACCAGTACGCCGATCAATACTGGCGAGCTAATAAAATGGAAATGGTTAATCACCAGACTGGTAAGTCCACAGAGTTGTTGTACGGCGACTGGGTATTTGGCAATGGTTTTACCGATCGCGACTTCACCAAAAATAGTCTCTCCAGGGCGAAATAGGGATTGCGCCCATGGTTAACCGAAAAATACTCACTTTGTTGCCACTATTGGCGGCGTTGAGTCATATGGCTGGAGCAAATGAGTTGAGCGGTTATGCGGGCCTGGAGGCCCGCGCATTCACCGCAGACCCTTTGGATTCAGCACAAAGTGATGCCGGTCTTTCTGCGTCTTTAAATCTCGAGTACTACCGGGATTTTGACGATGGAAACCAGCGTGTTGTGGCCAGCGTCTTTGGGCGCTGGGACAGTGAGGATAGCGATCGCAATCACGCGGATCTCGGCGAGCTTTACTGGTGGAAAGCTTACGATAGTTTCGAGCTTTACGCCGGGGTGCGCAAAGTATTTTGGGGAGTTACTGAAACCGTGCATTTGGTGGATGTGATTAACCAGGATGATGCGTTGGAAAATATCGATGGTGAAGACAAGCTTGGTCAACCCATGATTAACCTCCTGATGGAGCGTGATTGGGGAACACTGGAGGTGTACGGTTTACTGGGTTTTCGCGAGCGTCAGTTTGCTGGCCGGGAAGGGCGGTTGCGTGCTCCGCTGCCGGTGGATGAGGATGCTGCGGTCTATCAATCTGACCGGGAAGAGAAGCATATAGATTGGGCCTTGCGTTACAGCCATGTACTTGGAGATTGGGACCTGGGCCTCAGCCATTTTTCCGGCACTAATCGGGATCCATTATTATTGCTTACGGAAGATGGCTTGCTTGCGCCTTACTATGCACAGATCGATCAGACGGGTGTGGACATCCAAACTACCCGTGGAGATTGGTTGTGGAAGTTTGAAGCTATTTCATTTAAACCTCGCGGTGAAGATCGACAGACAGCAGCTGTCGGCGGTTTCGAATATACATTTTATGGTATTGGCGAAACGGTCTCAGATCTTGGGGTATTAATGGAGTATCAATTTGATGATCGTACCGGACCTTGGTCTACGGCCAGTCAAAATGACATTGCAATAGGTGCGCGATACGCCCTAAATAATACCCAGGATACGGAGCTTTTATTTGCCGTAAGTACCGATTTGGATAACGGTAGTCGTTTTTCCAATCTGGAACTGACCCACCGACTAAATGACCGCTGGTTAATGGAAGCTGAGGCGCGTTTTTTCGGTAATGCCGATGAAGAAGACCCTACCTACAATTTGCGCAACGACGACTATTTTCAGCTGGAATTACGTCGCTATTTTTAAAAGTTAATTCTCACAGGAATACCCCCATTCCCACCCCAAAGAGGCAAGAAGTTTTGGGGTGGGCTTTTTTTAGGGAAGTGTATACTGGTCCAGAATTGTGGATAGCTGTTGGTAACTGTTTTTGCCTGCTGTGGTACTGCCCGTGCCTTTATTCAGGGCCACTACGCCTCGGCTTACCGCCATAACCATCGCGGCGAGGGCGGCACAATCGACACCGGCTTGCAATTGGCCATCGTCAATAGCCTTCTGCATACGGGTTTCGATCCGGTTCAGCATATCATTGGTACCCTTTGCTACCAGATCAGCGAGAAATCCTTCACTGGCACCCACCTCCATTGCTGCCATAGTAGCGATACAGCCTTCAGGAGTTTCAGAGCTCTCCATACCAGACTGAAGCATTTCCAGGAAGCCGCCCATGGCTGTGCGGAAGTCCGGGTGATTCAAGGTATCCATAGCATCGCAGGCGTATTGGGTGTGGAAATGTTCCAGACAGCGGCCATACAACCCTTCCTTGCTTTGGAAGGTGTTGTAGATACTGGATTTATTCAGTCCCATGGCCGATTCAAGATCCGACAAGGAAGTTGCTTTGTAGCCTTTTTCCCAGAAAACGCGCATGGCCTTGTCTAGTACTTGTGACTCATCGAACTGCTTGCGCCCACTCATTTATCGTTACCAAACCTCAAAAAAATGATAGTGACACATCAATCTGGGGTGGGCAAGACGAGAGGGGGAGAGTCTCGAAATTATAGGGGTAAATAGGTTTTGGCATGAATAATCCAGCGGATTTGCCGCTTCATGAATAGGTGGTCAGCTTATTTTGTACAAAGGCCTGGTGCTGACTAATGGGCCCCTTTTAACTGGTTACTCAAAGCCTCTGCTGTAAGTGACCAGCTCGTCTTAACCTTTGATTGTTGTTGCCCCGAGGTGGAGTCAGGGCTACCTGCTTGTGGTTCCTAAAAATAGATATTTAACTTATGATTTCGGCCGCGAATGAATAAAGAAGGAATAGGAAATTATGGGTATTTTTGATAAAGCCAAGGAACTCGGTGAAAGGGTCAATGAGTCCGTAACCGCTTTTAGCAGTGATGAAGTAATAGCCAATACCGTTATCAAAGCGGTTGAGAAGCAGGAGAAGGTGAATGCCATTCTCAAAGCCAGGGGATGCAATTATCGTGTTGCGGACATCGATCTGGGGATGGGAATTCCACCAACGGTGACTTTTGGGGTGAGGCGAGTTGATGAGCTGGCAGAAAAAAAGGCTGATGAAAATGGTGTCATGACTTCACCTGCGCCTGAAGAATCCGCCTTATAGTTACCGACTCTCTAAATGATGGTTCCGGAAATTTTATAAAGCGATATTGGAATAAACATTATGAAAATAGTGCGTAGCAGAGATTTTACCGGTAGTAAGCCCTGGGAATCGCAACTTATCGCAAATATGAACGGGATTACCACTAAACTGCATTGGACTAATAAACCTTATATTTGGCATATCAATGATGGCCAGGAAGTCTTCGCTGTTCTCGATGGTCATGTAGAAATGTTTTACAAAGTGGCAGGTAGAACCGAATCGGAACTTCTTGAACCTGGTGATATATTCCACGCTTCTGAGGGCACGGAACATGTAGCTCATCCTGTTGGTGAGGCTCGCATTCTGGTTGTGGAATCTGAGGGAAGTGTCTAAGTTGGTTTTCCTTTCTTAGAAATTAATTAATGTGGTTATCTTATCAAGAGATAGTCATCAATTTGATGGCTTGGATAAGCATTTTGCAATGTTGATTTTGTAACAGTTGAGCATGTCGGAATTTGTCGATTTACTGTCATTTTAATACCACTATTGGATAGAGTAAGTCGTTAATATAAAAAGCTATTTAATCTTCCATATATAAAGCTTATACAGGTTTTATGTAGTTATTTTCTGTTGGGATAACTTCCTTTGTGTAGGGAGGTTGAGCGAGAAATTAAGACTAATAAACTTCAAAAAATTATTTAGCGAACAAGGAGGGAACTGGGATGCTGGAGTTAAGGCCGAACTGTGAGAATTGCGATAAAGATCTACCGCCAAACTCGGAAGAGGCGATGATATGTACTTACGAATGTACTTTCTGCCAGCCCTGCGTCGAGACATTTCTCAGTAACGTCTGCCCTAACTGTGGCGGTAATTTTTGCCCCCGCCCCATTCGGCCCCAGGTTGCACGGCGTAGCGGTGTGGGTATTAGCTATCAACCGGCCTCACAGAAGCGAGTCAATACTCGATTTAGTAAAGATGAAATCTGCTCGTTTACCGATAGCGTGAAAAATATCCCCCCCGCTGATCGCTAAAATAAAGTGACTGAAAGTTGCAGTTTGGTTTTCTGTTGCGAGGTTTACCGAGCTTATCTGGGTCATGCATGGGGTCATGCGGTTTCTTTATAGGGTGAGTTGTCCTCTGTAGTAAGCTTTGGGGCTGGCAATATTTTGTCTGACGCCTTAAGTTATATCGCCTTTTTTAGGGGGAAGTTAGAAGGATAACTATGACGAGTATCGTAGCGGATATCGGTGGGACCAACGCCCGATTTGCCATCGCCAAGCCTGTAGCAGAGGGTTACCAGCTGGAAGAACTCAAAGTCGTTGATTGCCAACGCTTCGAGGGATTTGATGCAGCACTACAGCACTGGCTTGATGGGTTAAACCAGCCGCGCCCGGAAAAGGCGTGTATTGCAGCAGCCGGTCCGCTGGAGATGACTCCAACAGGTGGAAAGGTTTATATGACCAATCTGGGCTGGACTATTGACGCCGGGGAGCTGGCGCAAGAGTTTAGCTTTCCCCACCTAGAGTTGATTAATGATTTTGCCGCCTTGGCTCAGTCTCTGCCCCGTCTGGCCGAATCAGATTACCAGGTACTGCGCGATACTCCCCGGCAGGCAGGTGCCCCTATGGCGGTGCTCGGTCCCGGAACCGGCCTCGGTGTTGCCGGACTGGCTGAAGCCGATGGCCGATACCATGTGCTGGCGGGAGAGGGCGGGCATGCCAACCTGACAGTCTCCACTGAGCGTGAATTGCAGTTGCTGCAAATCCTGATGAAAACCCAGTTACCTGTTTTCAACGAATGGGTTTTGTCGGGCAATGGGCTGGTTAATCTCTATCGCGCAGTTTGCGAGCTGAACGGAGAGACCGCTGAGGACCTGACGCCTCCCGATATCAGCGCCCGAGGCCTTGAAAGTTCAGATCCGCTGTGCCGTGAAGCTCTGATAGATTTCCTGAATTTCCTCGGCAGTGCGGCCGGGGATGCGGCCTTGTACATGGGCGCTCGTGGCGGGGTATTTTTGGGCGGTGGTATACTGCCCAGGATCGCTGAACTGCTACCTGAGAGCGAGTTTGAGCAGCGTTTCCTGACGAAAGGGCGTGTCGCTCAATGGATGGAGGCCGTTCCGGTATACGCGTTGAATGCGGGTTATCAGGCTCTGATTGGCGCTGCAGTACAGCTTGAGGGGTAATTGCCCGCTACTTTTGTTGGGTTATGGCCTGACAAACGTGTATTAAATTACACCTGTGATTGATCTCACACTTTTTCCCGTCTCCTCCCCCCTCGGGGGAGGATGTTATGGATTAGGGGCCGCCCTAGGATGCAGGGTCTCAACATAACGATAAGTCCAGGGAGAAGATGATGAGTCTATCCAATAAAGGTAAAGGGGCGCTCAGACCCACTTTGCTATCTGCTGCCATCGCGGCCTCCGTGTCCACCTCGGTTGGGGCCTATGCTCAGGAGCAGGAAACACTGGAAGAAGTAACAGTTACCGGTATTCGCACCAGCGTTTTGGACTCCGTTGAAGCCAAGCGCGCCGCCGATGTTGTGGCCGATGTGATAGATGCGGGCGCGCTGTCATCTCTTCCCGACCAATCAATCGCCGATGCCCTGGGCCGTCTGCCCGGCGTAACCACCGTGCGATCCAACGGTCAGTCCTCACAGCTAAATATCCGCGGTATGAACGGCGACTTCCTGCAGACCACTCTGAATGGTCGTGAGCAGGCCTCTACCAGTGGTTATACCGAAAGTACTCGCTGGATATCTTTTGACCAGTACCCAGCAGAGCTGATTAATCAGGCGGCGGTCTACAAGACTCCGAAAGCCTCTCATATTGAAGGTGGTGTAGCGGGTTCTGTAGAGCTGAAAACAGCCAATCCTCTCGACGCCGAGAAAGAACACAACTTTAATGCCAATGTACGCATGTCGTTTAACGACGCAGCAGACGACGTCGGTGCCGACGAGTTCGGTGAGCGTGTCACGCTGTCGTACATGGGTAAATTTATGGATGACAAGGTGGGCGTCGCCCTGGGTTATTCCCACCTTGAGCAGCCGAACAACTTTACCAAAGCTCGTGCAGGTGCTGACGATCAGCTCGGATATTTCACTGGAACTACGGAAGATGAAGAGGAAGTAAATGTTCCTCGAGCCTACCAATGGCAGGCTGGAACAGGTACAGATACTCGCGATGGCTATCTGGCGAGTGTTGTATTCCAGCCTACAGATAACTTCAAGGCTCAGCTTGACTATTTCAAGTCTGAATTTGAGCGGATTGATACTCGCCACGGTATTACTGTTGGCAACTTAGAAAAGACCGATGGCTACACCCTTAATGGAATGGTAGATGGGGGAGTTGCAACCTCAGGCACGGCAACTGTCACCGATACAACTGTTGGTCCTTGGTTTGAAGCGCGCTCTGAAGATCAATCCACCCAGGCAGACAGTGACAGTATTGGCTTAAATTTGGAGTGGAGTTTTGCTGATCAGCATACTTTAACTTTCGATTATTCATACAGCGAAGGCACCAAGACTCGCAAGGACCAGATTGTGTCCATGCATGCGTATGACTTGGGGTATGACGGTAGCGGTGAACTGGAGACTTGGCAGGAAGCGGCAAATCAAAGCTTTGCTTACTCAATGAAAGGTGATGGTATACCTTCAGCTGCTTTTGCCGGGGTAGATTTTACTGACCTGGATACTATGCGTCTTTCTCGATATGAGGAGTATCCTCACGAGTACACTGACGAGGTTGAAGCCTTCAAACTGGACTACCAATTTGACTTGGAATGGGGAGCGATCGCCTCTATTGAAGCTGGTCTTCGTTACTCTGAGAGAACTTTTGATTCTGACCGTGGAACCTTCCTGTATGGTAGCCGCGATGGGCAGTATAACGGTTACTGTGAAGACAACCTTTCAGAAATTGAATGTATGCCACAGGAGCTGGATGGTTTCGTAAAAGTTCAATCTGTTGACGGTGCTCCCGATCATTTCGTTATCACTGACATGGATGGTCTTGCGTCAAGCATTTTTGGTGCTGGTAACTACCACGGTGTAAAAACTTTCAGTAATGGTAAGGATTGGACTTACATTGAGTCCGGTGCAGTAACTGAAGAAGTGTTCGCCTACTATGCGATGGCGAATATTGATACCCAATTGGGAAGTATACCCGTAACCGGTAACTTTGGAGTGCGTGTTGTCGAAACAGACGTTAAATCAAAGGGTATCCAAAAAATTGGTGATGGCCTTGGTACCGCGATTACTGATGATCTGGGTGTGACTAGCACCGACTATGGCCATGTCGAGTATGGCCCTGAATATACTGATACCTTGCCTTCATTAAATTTAAACTTTGAGTTATCAGAACAAGATTACATTCGCTTCGCTGCTGCAAAAGTTATGGGGCGCCCACCGGTTGGTCAGCTAAAGGGCGGTGCAGGTTCTTGGAACTCAGCGGGAGAGAATGATTATAATGTTTGGACCAAAGGATCTCCCTACCTCGATCCCTTCCGTGCGAATCAATTTGACTTAGCTTATGAACACTACTTTGAAGATGGTGGCGCGGTTACTGCAGCAATCTTCTGGAAAGATATCGAGAGCCTGATCGAGAAGCAGTATATTTACCTCGACAGCCAGTCTGAGCGTACAGCCTTGTTTGAATCTTTAGGTATCGATGTTCCGGAAGGCTTTGAAGCTGGTGCATTTGAAACCTACGTGAATAATGATAAGGGGGGATATATTCGCGGCATTGAGCTGGCTGGTACCAAAACCTTTGATCAGCTCCCAGGAATTCTATCTGGGCTAGGTATGACCGCTAGTTATTCTTACACAGAAAGTGAGACTGAGGTTACCGGTGGTAATCTCGCTGGCGAGACAATGCCTTTGCCAGGCCTGTCTGAGAACGTCTGGAGTACTACAGTATTTTGGGATGTTGGGAACTTCAGCAGTCATGTAAATGTGCGCTATAGAGACGAATTTACAGAAGTAATGCCAATCCCTGGTAGCTCTACAGTAGTTCCGGCTCGTGAATATACAACTGTGGATGCACAAATATCCTATGCCTTTGATAATGGTATTGATGTTGTTTTATCCGGTAATAACTTGACGAATGAAGCTGATGTGAAATCTTATGGCGTAGATGGCGTCCTCGGTGAATACACTGAGTTTGGGCGTCAGTTTTACCTCGGCTTGAACTATAGCTACTAAGTATCACTGGTTCTTTCGGTGTAAACCGAAGATGTGATAAAAGACCGCCCGCTGAGCTACGCTTGCCGGGCGGTTTTTTTAAATATTAAAGGGCCCGACAATAAGTGCGGTGCCGAATTTTTGAGGGTCGCCATGAGCAATCAACGCAAAAAAATAATTATTCTTGGCGGGGGTACCGCTGGCTGGATAACCGCCAATCTGATGGCGACCCATTGGCAGAATAAAGGGTTTGAAATCACCCTAGTGGAATCACCGGATATTGGGATTATCGGTGTGGGGGAGGGATCAACTCCGCCACTAAAGGGTTTTATGGAGACTATAGGAGTTAGCGAATCGGAGTGGATGCCTGCTTGTAACGCTACTTACAAGGTCGGTATTACCTTTAAGGATTGGTCGGTCAAACCGGGCTTTACCGAGTATGTTCATCCCTTTGTCGGCCAGCCGGACCAATTTACTATTCCGGCATTTTTTCATAATAGTTACCTGCGCAGGAAAGGCGTTGACTTGGAGGGGCATCCGGACCACTTCTTTCTGGCCACTGAGATGATTCGGCAAAAATTATCTCCAGTCGCGCCGGAAAACTTCCCTTTTGAAATTGCCTATGGCTACCATTTTGATTCTGGTTTATTGGGCCAGTTCCTGCGTCGTGTTGCAGAACAGAAAGGCGTTCGCTATAAGGTGGCGACAGTGGCTGGCGCCATGCTCGATGCACAGGGGAATATTGATCACCTGAAAACTACTGATGGTGAGGTTCTTAAAGCGGATCTGTATGTGGATAGTTCCGGCTTTCGTGGAAGTCTTATACAACAATCCCTGAAGGTTCCTTTTATTAGTAGCGCTGAGAGTCTGTTTAACGATTCTGCGGTTGTATTTGCTACAGATCAGGAGAAAGAGTATGCACCGCATACTATTTCTACTGCGATGAAATATGGCTGGGCCTGGAAAATCCCACTGACTAATCGCAATGGCAACGGCTATGTTTATAGCTCTAGCTTTGTCGACGATGACAAAGCAGAAACGGAATTTCGTGCTTACTTGGGGTTGTTGGACAGTGATGTCGAGGCGCGTAGATTAAAGTTCAAGGTGGGGCGGGTTGCCCAACACTGGGCCAAGAACTGCCTGGCGGTGGGGCTCTCCCAAGGCTTTATTGAGCCTTTGGAGGCAACGGCGCTTGATATGGTTCAGGAGACTGTTGTGCGCTTTATAGAGGCCTATAACAAAGGTGATCATACAGATAAGTATAGGGATGATTTTAATAATCGTATCAGCGCTCGTTTTGATGCAGTGCGGGACTATATCGTCTGTCACTACCGTATTAGTTCGAGAACAGATACGGATTATTGGGCTGCCAATGGCACTAATGAAAAGATATCTCCCTCCCTGCGTTCAATCTTGATGTCCTGGATGGCAGGCAAGAATATTACTGATGAACTACTGGATCAAAAGCTGGATGTCTATTTCCCGAATGTATCCTGGAATTGCCTGTTGACTGGCAAGGGGATTTACCCGGGGCAGGAACAGTTGCGTCCAGGTAATGAGTTTGCACATAAATATAAACTGGAAGAAATCAAGGATTTTAACCGCCGCTGTGCTCTGAACTTTATGCCGCACATGGATCAGTTAAATCAATTAAGGGTGGGGTAGAAGAAAATCTGGAATAGTGCTCGGGTTATCTCTGAGCACTATTCCACTTCAATCAGATAGGGAGGTGAATCGTTTTTAATTAATAAATGACTATTCGCTATCCTTTACTTCTATTTTCTCTGATTCTTTTATACGTAGTATGTGCTTTTCTCCACGCTCACCACGAATTTTAACCCGATCTCCAGATTTCATACCTTTGAGCTTGGCCTCATCCGCATCCAGGAAAAAGTAGTGGCCAGTCTGCTCATCTTTCAGGGAAAACTTACGCTCGGATTTTCCTGTTTCAAAATCTTCAGAGATAATTTCTTCCAAGGTGCCAATTACAATCTCCTCTGCTTGTACAAACAGGGAGAAGCTCAATGCAAACGCTATTAGAATGAACTTTTTCATAGTATTTATCCTACGGTAACGGATTTATAGTCTAATCACTGTAACTGACTAAGATAGTGGCCGACTGTTTGTCTGAGGCCATAGATTGAAACTCAATGGTTAAGCCAATATTTGAGTCGGTAAAGCTATCTCCTGGCTCCTTGAGTTCTGCTACATGGTTAAAGAGTCTATTATCGAGATAATGAACAGATACTGAATTTTCCATATGAGACGATGGGTTCAGTATGTCATGGCCTACATGGTAGTTCACGTAGTAGTAGTCTTTTCCATTCTGACTACCCGCACTTTCAACTTTCAACTGCTGGGGCAGATTTCCTGAGAGCTCTCCCGCAGTCAGCTCAATAGCCTCAATCTCCACCTCTTCTGCGCTGCCGGCGGTCTGGGTTACCGTTTGGGTATATTCGGGGAATAAATCATACCAGCCCATGTACTCTCGGTGACCACTGCCAAATAAGCGCGAAGTCCAGGCGTTCCCCATAAAGCTTCCATCTGTTCCATACTCGCTTTCGCCACTATCAATGGTATCGCCATCATTGTTGTTGTCATTGCCGGCATGGCTGAGTCCAATATTGTGGCCAAGTTCATGGCCCATTATTATCTGGTCTGTATAAGCGGTAACGATGCTCCACTTACCACCCACAGAGGCAACACCAGCCCCAATCAGCCCAGCACTCTTGGCCTTTGGCGGGTAGATGTAAACACGGTGGCGCCAGTCGCTTAGATTGATAGGGTTGTTATTGTTATCAACTAAATTGGTTTCCGCCCATTCTGTTGCATTGTCACGCCAAGTGTATCCTCCGTCTGTATATTCTCCTCCCTGGCTGGAGCGGGCTGCCGCATCGTCAACGCTTAAAGTGCCACCGTCTTGGTTATCCGGAATGTTGTAACTGATACAGTCAATGGAGCTATCTTCATTGCTACCTTCTCCATAGCAGTAATGCTCCAGGGAGCTGTCGCTGATGCGATGGCGCAGGAATTTTAGTTGTCCCAATGAATTCTTTAGGTAGGTATTATCGAGAGAGTCTTCATCGTTAAAGACCATATCTGCAATATCAGAGATATCAGTGGTATCTGTAGGTACAGCATCAGAGAAGTTCATGAAAATGAATACGATACTGCTTTCATCAGGCTCTAAAGTGACGACAGAGAAGGTAATCGATTGAGTAGTGCCATCGCTAAGTTGGAATGAAATGGTATCTTCTGTCGTTTCACCATTTTTTAAACTGTCTGCAGAATCATTCAGGCTGTATTCCCAATCTCCGTTGCTGTATAACTTGAAATCGCCGTAGGATCCGTTAAGAGTTTCCTCGACAAACTCCGGAGTATTGCCATCGACATCCTCCAAAAGGAATGTTCCTGAAGAAAATTCCTTACCTTCAACAATCAAAGTGGCCAGTGGGCTGGCGGGGTTGAACGTGTAGGCATCGTCGTAACCGGTTATGGAAATGGATATAGTGGCTTCTGAATCACTGGAGCCGATACCAATATTAAATGCGTCGGTCACTAATTCTGAGCCAGCAATTGGATCGGATAGTTCACTGTCCAAGGTATAGGTCCAGCTGCCATCGCTGGATATTTCAAGCTCTCCGTAAGTCCCTTGAAAATTTCCGGATTCAAAGGTTTGATTGCTGTTTGAGTTATCGACCAGTTGCCCTGAAACCGTTGTCTCGACATCTTCACTGACGCTGCCGCTGTCACCGCTTATGCTAGGCGAGTCATCGCCGTCGTCGTCATCCGAATCTGAACTGTCATCATCAGAGCTGGAGCTGTCATCATCAGAGCCAGTATTGCCATCGTCATCATCGCCGTCAGAGTTTGCCCCTGAATCGCTATCGCTGCTTACTGGAGTGCCGTCAGGTTCGTTGTCATCGGAGCTTCCGCCCCCACCGCAAGCAGTAAGAAATACAGATAAACTGATAGCCGTGAGTAACTTCAGTGAATAGGTCATATCGCCTCGATAGATCCGTTAAACCAAATGTAATTGGCGCGGAGTATAAAGAGCTGTCAGTCATATTCTGTGATGGCTGGCTTGCTTTTGAGGCTGATCTTTTGCTTGAGCAAAAAATGGTGCTATCGGTCGCACCTAGAAATTTTTGTCAATAAAAATAAAGAAAATAGGTCGGAAAATAGTTGAGGATTTTAAGGTAGGAAAAAGAGTGGTTTGGGATCCTGTTGGCAAAATAAAGTTGAACGCGGTCAACTATTCGCTGTGAATAGTCGACCGCAAAAATAATCTTATTCTGCAGGGAGTCCACTCAGAAACTGTTTTAAGTGTGAGACATTGCACTCTTCGGTGTCAGCGCAGTTTTCCAGGATTTTTTTCAATTGTTGGTCGTCACTCTGTTCAGTAGCTAATTTCAAATAGTAACGTACCTGATCAAGGTTTTTTCCTGGATTATCGTCTTGACTATAGGCCTCAGCAATTTTCAGTGAAGCTATGCCGTGCCCTCTCTTTGAGGCTTCCTCGTAGAGTGACATTGCTCGATCTAGATCAACTTCTACACCAAGCCCCTGTTCATACATACGGGCTTGGTTAAAGTATCCATACTTTGAATTTTGATTCGCTGCCTGCTCGAACCAATGAAGAGCCTCGGGATAGTTGTTGAAAGAATCACTACCGGAGTCCAAATATATGAGCCCCAGCTTATTCATAGCGCTTGCTAATCCCCTCTCTGCTGCTTGAGTGTAATAATAGATTGCCTGTTCCAGGTCCTTTTCTACTCCGTTACCTGCCTCGTAGAGTCCGGCCAACCTGGCACTGGAGTTGGCTGAACCTTCCGCAGCTGCGAGCCTATAAAGTTGTGCTGCATGGGTCGGATTTTGTTCCACTCCATAACCATTTTCGGCGGAGTAACCCATATTGGTAATACACTCCAGGTGGCCGGCCCGTCCACACAATAAATACCAGGCATAGGCAATATCGGCGTTGGCATCTGCAATAATATTCTTGGAGTGCAGGATCCCCATTTTTAATTGTGCAGGAAGATGATTGCGATATGCCGCAGCTTGATAGTCCCTGATAGATTGTTTGATATTAACCGGTTGGTCATGGGCGCCTAGTTGTGTGATACGCCCTCTCTCAAAGAGTGCGGCGGGGTTTCCTGCAATTGCGGCCTCATTGAGAAGTGCCATGCCCCCACTGGTTTCTTTTTTCTCCTCCAGCAGGTAGCTGGCGTAAAAAAACTGGGCTGGTGAAAAGCCGCTATCGGAAGCTTTTTGAATAAGCTTTTCAAATTGATAGTAATTATTCTGCTCAAGGTAACCAATAGCCTGGGTAAAGTGGGCTACGGGGTAACCTTTATTAGCGCTGGCTTGCAAGAATTGTGCAGCACCGGATTCGTTAGCTGAGTTAAATTCCTCTGACGCAAAAAGGGAGTAGAGTTCATACTCCGCCTGGCCCTTTTTCAGGTGTTGTTCGGCACTGGAGAGTAGTGAAGTTGCTAATTCTTTGTCCGGATCAATTCCCAGGCCCATAAAGGCTATATAGGCTAGGTAAACCTTCGCCTCTTCGAGCCCCAGGTCCGCAGCAGTAACAAATAATTGTGCGCACTCGTTAACTGCGAATTTTTCAGTTTTGCCACTGAGACATAGCCGCCCTAAACTGATATTGGCGGAAATGGACCCCATAACAATAGCGTCCAGATAAGCTTGTTCAGCCTGTGGATACTGCCCCTCCGCATGAAACACAATGCCTTCGGCGTGTCGAGCGGCATAATCTGTAGAGGCTAGTACCTGGATCACATCTGTATAGAGCTGATCTGATGTGCCGGCAAATGGATACCGGATCGCGAGCAGTCGATGTAGAAAGCGGGCATTATCGAAGTAGATTTTCGATACCTGATAGCCGCCTACTTCCTTTACGTTATAAACGCGGTATATAGCATTGCGACTATTTGCAAATTCAAAATAGCTATCAATAATTTCATAGCCGGATATGGTGAGCAGGTCTTCTGCATCTGCCCAGCTCCCGACCTCAAAGGCACTGTAGCTATACTCACCACTGCGTCCGGAGAGGATACCAGTAGCAATAAATTCAAACAGGTTTTTATGGTAGTTGGCTGCTTCTAACTGTCCCACAGACTCATAGCATTCTGCAGCGCTGAGATGGGGCGTTAGTGACAGGATGTTGTTGTTTGTTACGGCCTTCCAGTCCACGGCTTCACAAGACTTATCCCCAGACTCAATCGCGGATAGCTCCGCCTGGTAGCGCTCTCTGGCCGCGATATTATTCAGGGGTTGCTGAGACTCAAGATAGGCAACCCAGAAATCCTCATAAGCAACTGTATCTGGAGCGCTAGCAATTTGTTCGGTTAGCAGTCTTATTTCACTATCGCCGGGTTCGATGGAAGTGTGGGCCGCACAAGAGGCCAGTAAGTAAATAACGGGGGCAAAAAGGAATTTTTTCATTATTTACTTCCTGATCAGTGACTTAACCAGGTTTTTCATTGCCTTGCTGGTTTCCTGAGTATTCGAATTATCGCCCTTGGCCCAGAACTGATATTGAAGTGCTTCATCCAGTTTATCGAGTTGCCCCATATACTCGGCAATATCCGTATTGCGGACATGGTCCGCTTTGGATTTAAAGGCGTAGTTCACCGAGATGTTATTGCCAATATGATCGGAGGTTCTGGAGAAGGTGAACCAGGGATTGTCTATCTGTAGATCCTGGGATTCCTCTCTCCACAAAACCTCTCCAGTAATTTTGGCTACTGCTTTGTGGTTGATATCCACAGGATGTGCCAGCGCTAATGGGCTCTGGCGAATACGCTTCTGGGGGCTGGTAATATAAGAGGCGATACTGGAGCCATACAGTGAGAAAATCTTCCGAGCAGAGTTCAACTCGGCAAAATCACTGATCTCATATAGCTCCGATACCTGAAGTACATTTTCACCCCGATTGTCCTGGTGCTTGATATTGGATGTGATTTCAATGCCGGGGTAGTAAGTTGCCATAAAGTTTGCGTAATTACTCTTTATGTATTCAGAGTCTGCTGACTGGAAAAATTGACGCATCTGCTCCGCTTTGAGAGCGCTGTAGGTGGATTCAACAGTTAGCCCTGCGGTATTGGTACCGGCATTGATTTCAAAATTTTCGGTGACATCCAGTTGCAGAGTGCCGTTGGCGGGATAAATCGTGGTTACTTGTTTTAATGCTCGGGTTCCCTTTCGAATGGGGAGTGCCAATTCATAATCAAAGAAGCCTTTGCTCTTGATATTGGAGCCCTGTCCGGAAGCGGTGCCGTCAACCCAATAATCTTGTCCATTGAGCTCAATGACGCTGATTACATGATCAAATGAACTGGGAGAGGGGATATCATTGGCAAGGTCACGACCGCGTCCTGAAGACACCAAAGCGGGGTAAGAGTTAACCCCCAGGTGAGACAACATAGCGGTTATTAATATGGCCTTGTCTTTACAGTCGCCATAGCGCTTATCCAAAGTCTCTCTCGGCGTTCGCGGTTGGTGTGAGTTGATTCCAAACTCGATCCCAAAGTAGCGAATATCCTCCTGAACGTAGGCAATAGCCTTGCTGACAGCTCCCTCAAGACCTTCCTCTGCGCGCCATTGATCCAATTGCCCGGTGAGTTCCTGTGGCAGGGAGAGGTCAATATCGTAGAGTGTCATTGCCCAGTCGTTTACTTCAGCCCAGCTGTTATAGCCTGAATATTGGATGTAGTTGAATGGGTCATGCCAGTGAGGGTATTCCCCCTCCTGAAGTATCGGAGATACCTGCTTCAGGTCCAGCGTGTACTGGTAAGTGTCGTTATTGCGGGTAACGTTCACCGGTACTTTTTCATTGTTAAAACGGTAGTTGAGCTTGTTGTCACTGGTAATTTTTACATAGCGCCTGTCGATGGCATCCGGCCATGACAAGTAGAAAGTACCAAAATCCCCGCGTTCAAAAATAGGATTGCTTCCCTCGAGTGTATAAGCGTAGGAGATTTTGTCACCAGGTCGGATATCCTCAAGAATGTAAAGCGCATTCCACATTTCAGAGTAGAGTTTGCTGGATAGCTCCTGCTCAGACTGGAATAACTTGAAGTCCTGTTTGTCCAGGCGATCAATCACTTGATCATTGCGGGTGACGGTAATTTCGTGAACGACCAGCTGCTGGAACGCGGGGTAAAAACTAATGTTCAGTTCCGATACCTGTTTAACCCCCTGCTGATTGAGGGGCTCCATCACCAACTGAAAATAGTATTGGTGTTGTTCGTTCGTATGGGATATCTGGGAGTTGCTCAGGTGATACCTAACACTGCCTTCGGGTGTAGTGACACTACTCGAGAGGTCGACGGCATCCACCCAAGTGGGTGTTGGGGCTATGTTAATTTCAGGGGCAGCCTGAGCCAGCGACACAGCAAATAAGATAGTCACAGCCAGAATTTGGCCGAAGGAACGATATTTCAAAATGAGCCTCGATTGTTATCTACAGCCTATACCGGCGGAGACAGAATAGATCTTGGGTGGGGAGTAAGCAGAAGGGGCACGCAGGGCACCCTACGATTGATTCGCTCCTGTTGAACCCTGGATCTTTCCCTATAGGGCAGTGCCTGTTGCCGTTTGGCAGCGGCGCTCCGTTACCGCTTGGTGTTGGGATCGTTTAGTGAACAGCCGGTAATATACCCCAATGGCTATGGGCTGAGTATCGGATGGGTATGACCGCTGGCGTTTTGAATAAGTTTTTCGGCGGTTCAAATTGATGAAGGCAGGGATTGTTGTGTCCAGGCGATAAAATGGTTGAAAAACAACCGAATCTTGAAGGTGGGAGGCCACCCAGCTTGTGGGCTGAGTGACCTGGGGCATGCTTATTGGGCCTGCTCCTGAACAGGCATTTCTTCGAGCTTAGCCTTTATCTCTTTCAGCTTTTCCTTAACTCGGGCTGCATTGTCGGGGCCCATGCGGATCATCAGCTTTTGTATTCCAGGGAGTTTTTCCAGTTTTGGATCGGCAAATTTGTAATACACCGACGGGCGTATCAATTGAATAGGGCCTTCAACATCTGGCGCTGCCAGTACATTGTCGATTGCTCCAATCACCACCTGGTGGAATGACTTGTTGCGAATCCCCAGCTCGCCGTAGGCCTGGGCTAAACGGGGGTACCAGTACTGATACAGCGTAATGATGGCATCAGTGTTAGCCAGTGCGAACAATCGTACTGGTTGGTCGTAACGGCGATAGTTCTCCGGGGATAGCTGGTAGCCTTCAGCGGATGACCCGGTAACGGTGATGGGGCCGCGAATGGTTTTCAGCGGGCGATGCTTGTGAATCAACTCACCACGGGATGCTGCGTTGGCAGCGGCTACCCATTTACGTATTACTTCATCAGGTACCAGCCAGCGGGACAAGGCGCCGTCGGGTGCCAAGGACATTAATTCGTCATATGCGGCCTTATCGCTCTCGTTCAGGGGGGGAGGTGGCTCTCTGCCGGGCTCCTCTTCGATGACCGGCTCCTCGGGCGGTTGGGCTGGTTCCTGGCTCTCAGGTTGTACCAGGGCTTCTGGCTCGGGAGCAGTTTGGGGTTCTTCGACAACACCGATGGTGGGAATTTCTTTTTTCTTTTCCTCGCCGGTCCAGAGCCAATAGGCTGCTGCAGCGACAACGACCACCACAATAATGCCGATGATCCACCCTTGCCTAGATTGTTGTTCCGACATTCCCTGCCTCCTTTGACTGCTAACAGAATGTGACGCTTGGACCACGACAAAGCGCTGCGGTTTCTCGCGATCTGCTGGCTTTACATTACTCTGCAAAAGCGCCGCTCGCAAAATAGTTTTACTATGGGGTAATTGCACAACCTTATTGCCGGTCTTATACCCTGCACAGCACCTACGCCCCCGTGCGGGAGGATGTTTGATTTACTGGGCCTATTAGAGTGGTCTGGGGAGCTTCTGAATAATTCTGAGCGGCGAATAAAAGAGAGAACAATGGGAAAATTCACCAGCTTATTGATTGGCCTGATGCTGGGTGGTGTACAAGCTGCCGTGGCTGCAGAGCCGGTAGACCCTTATTGGCGCAATGCGACAGTCTATTTTATGTTGCCGGACCGTTTTAATAACGGCGATAGCAGCAATGATTTCCCCTACGACCGCAAAGATGATGCGGCATACCTGCGCGGCTTTGAGGGAGGGGATCTGCGCGGCATTATCGAGAAAATTGAAGCGGGGTATTTTAATGATCTCGGAGTCGATGCTATCTGGATGGCCCCGGTGATTGAGAACATCCATGGCTACAATGAGTCCGATAAACGCACCTACGCTTTCCATGGCTACTGGCCTAAGGACTGGACTGCCGTAGATGCCAACTTTGGCACTGAAGCAGACCTGGCGGAATTGATTGAGGTAGCTCACAGCCAGGGGATTCGCGTACTGCTGGATGTAATTCTCAATCACACCGGGCCAGTCACTGAACAAGATTCCAGGTGGCCCTCGAGTTGGCTGCGCAATAGCCAGCAATGCGATTGGTCTGACTATGCCGGCAATGTTGAGTGTGCAATTCACGCGAACCTGACAGATATCCTCACGGAGAGCGAGAAAGATGTCGAGTTGCCGCCGCAATTGGTGGCAAAGTGGAAAAAAGAAGGCCGCCTGCAGCAAGAGCAGCGCGAACTGGATGCCTTTTTCGAGCGCACTGGCTATCCCCGCGCCCCCAAATATTACCTGATCAAGTGGTTAACCGACTGGGTGCGCGAATACGGTGTCGATGGTTTTCGTGTGGACACCGTCAAACACGTAGAGCCACAAGCCTGGGCAATACTGAAAAACGAAGCGGATATAGCCCTGGCGGAGTGGAAGGCTGAGAACCCGAAGAAGAAATTGGACGATCGCAATTTCTTTATGGTGGGTGAGGTTTACCACTTCGGCGTTAACAACTTTGGTCCCAGTGTTGGTCGCTCTTACGATTATAGCGATCGGAAAGTGGACTTTTATCAGTATGGTTTTGACAGTCTGATTAACTTCGATTTTGCCCAGGTTGCGGGCAAGCCAGCGGAGGATATTTTCTCCAGCTATTCCTCCTCCTTGAACAGTGGTGAACTAAAAGGGTTCGGTGTCCTAAATTATCTAGGCTCCCACGATGACCATCATTCATTTGACCGCGAGCGCCAGCACACACTGAGTGCCGCAAGTAAACTGATGTTAGCGCCCGGTGCTGTGCAGATATATTACGGTGATGAACTGGCGCGCCCCATGATTGATGATCGGGCATTCGGCGACGCCTCTATGCGCACCAATATGAACTGGGATGACTTGGAAAAGCCGGAAACCCGTGCATTGCTGGCTCATTGGCAGAAGCTTGGGCAGTTTCGTCGATCGCACCCGGCAGTTGGCGCTGGTGTACACCAGAAGCTGGAGGATAAGCCTTATACATTCTCCCGCACCTTATCTGGTGAGCAGCCGGTAGTTGTGGCGATGGAACTGTCCGCGGGTGAGAAGAGCGTATCAGTTAAAGGTGTGTTTGCCGATGGTATCGAACTGACCGATTACTATTCGGGCAAGCGAGCCAAAGTTGAGGATGGCAGGGTGACTTTTGATACAGAGGGAACTCTGCTACTGCTATCGGCTAAATCGCAGTAAATCCAAAAAAGAAAGCCCCTGCAGATAGCACTGCTGGGGCTTTCAGCATCCTTGAAAATGGGATGACTTAATCGTTGTTCATTGTTGTTGTGGTGAACTGGTTACATACCATCACATCAACGTCCAACTGGCCAATTACACGCTCGGCAGTATTGCCACGCAGGAATGAGCCGGTCTCGCCGTACTGATTCATGGTTCCCATCACGACCAAGTCTGCATCGATCTCACGGGCCACCTCCTCAACAACATCACTGGTATAGCCGCGCTTTACGTGAATGCGATGGGTGGGGACACCGGTTTTATCGGCAAGCTTGGCCAAAGCACCGCGATCTGGGTAGAGCATGGAATCCAGGAAGGCGTTTACGAGGTGTAGCTCTGCTCCGTAATGACCTGCGATATAGGTCGCGCGTTCGCTGATCTGGCGATTGAGCTCGCGCTGCTCGAGGGTTTTTGCCTGGTAGTTAACGGTAGCCAATACAACTTTGCGCTCGTCCTTGGCGCCGGGGCGAATCAATACTACTGGGCAGCGCGCTGTTTTCAGGACTCGCCATTTGGATTCGGCGAAGGTAAAGCGACGGCTGCTCTTCGCGTGTACTGGTAGGTAGATCATTTCTGCGTTGCAACGCTTTGATTCCTGCACGATGGCCGCCTGCCAATCACTGGACCAGCAAACAGTGATCTCACAGGAAAGACCAGCTTCTGAGATGGGTTCACGAATTTGTTCACGGAACCACGACTCATCGCGAAATAGGTGGTCGTTAACTGCACGGGTATCCACCGCTTCACCATCAACTGCGACGAATACAGCCAGTCGCGGCTGAGGATTGCGTCCACGTGAAGTGATCAGGGCTCGCTCCAGAGCTACATGCTTCTCATCGTTAGGGTCCACTACAACGAATACGGTGCTTTGCTGCTCCATTTTTTCTCCTCAACTAAGCGTGTTACTGGCCAGTGCGACCTGCAGTTGACCAAGAGGTCTAATCTATCATGATGGGGGTGCCTGCCGGAGTGCCAGGCTGTCCCATTTGTCGAATTTGGCGCCTATCTCATCGAATAATTTTGTTGCGCATAATGGCGTAGTTGGGGAAGATCTTATTGAGGTAGATCAACTTCACCAGCCCCAAAAGCCTCACTCAATAGATTAAAGTGGAGATCTCCCGTATGGGGACTTATCCTCAGATCCCCATGGAGACAGGCTCAACGGTAACGGTTAGTTGTGGAATTCTTGAAAACCAGAGTAGATCCGGGGAAATAATTTACTCCCGATGAGGGGGAGGGTTAACTCCTGCAGATTAGTTCAACTAGCATCCAAAAGCTTGCGGTATTAAAAGGTAATTGCGCAAGGTGCAGCGCAGTCATGTGTGGCCATAGCGCGGTAAGTTTATGGCGTAATTTAAGGCACGTACAGATAAGCCCGTGGGTTGAATTTAATTGCCCGACTACAGGAGTAATCTAAAGCTGCGTCCGGATTACTCTGATACTGTGAGACTGCTCTATAGAGAGATTTATTGCTTGTCTCTGAAATATAGCATCGCTAAAACCGGTGAACCTGCGAGTGTTTACCTGCCGGACTACTCCTTTAATATCTCAGCTAGAACGGGTGACACATGGATACCTTTAGATGCTAGCTTTAAACAGTATGAATTTACTGAAGGGCAAGATCTGGAAACTAATGTGCCTTTTGATGCGCAAAGACTAGCAGATGAAATCACTCAAACTGCAATTATCGATGAAGAGCAAGGCTTCGTACAAAGTGTTGATCAGTTGGTGATTGAGGAGGCATTAGTCAGCTATCAGCAACAAGTAGAAGATTACATTAACGGTCAAAACCCTGATGCAACGATGGAGGAAGTCCAGGGTATTCAGCGTGTTATTGTACAAGAATATCATCAATTAGCGGCTGGGCTACCCTATGAGTTAATTGTTCGTACCAATAAGTATTCAATTTTACCAGATAATTTGCGGCACCGTTTTCGGTATACTTTGGGGACTGAAGTCTTCGGTCAAGAAAATAGCCGTTTGATCACCTTTGAGCAGTCTTTACCTGAACTAGCCGGAAAAAAGCATGCTTTGTCATTCCGTCCAGCTACTCAAGCGGATGAGGATTTAATTCTTAGTTATATTCCCGAGCTCGGATCTGATACAGGTGAAATTGAGCTTGGTCAATTACCAACTAGTTTGCCAGGTTACTTGATACATTTAGTTGCTGAATTTCCTCAAGACGGTAATGTTGTACATAGTGCTGCGGCAGGCACGATGGGGGGGAGCTTTACGAAACCTTAGCGTTGTGGTCACCTGCTTTTGGTTGGGAAGAGGCCGTGAACCATCCCACTATAGGTGAGTATCGGGCGCTCGGGATTGATCTTCAAGGTGCTAATATAAAAAAAATAAAACAGCTGCGAGTTGATATCCAAGGGATCCAGGATGTATTGGCCAGCGGTGACCAAGCTCAAATTGAAAGACTGACAAAAAGTGAAATTGTTGGGAGCCTACTATACTCTACGGTCCACCTCTATTTGGCCTTAACTTATTTACAAGACCAATTGGAGGCGAAAGCTTCAAATATCGTTAACTATAGAATGCCCAGTTTTGGTATTTTTAGTACCAGCTTACAGGCAAACTACTTTTTTGGAGTTCCGAGGAGTGTGCACTCCAGTGGCTTATTGATTGATATTGATCGGCTATCTATTCAGGCTATTGCAAAGGATAACGATAGAAAACGCCTTGTTAACCATATGAAAGCAATTGGATACAGAGCTTCTGCTATGGAACATGACGTACCTGAACAAATTTTTTCAACTGAAGATATTCGTGTACAAGGTATTAGTGCAGTGAAGGCACTTAAGATAGCTGTTTCTGAAGGACAGCGTATTTGGACAATTGATATAAATAACATTAGTGAAGCGTTATCTGTACTTGATTTTAGTTCAGATGTGAAAGGCGAGATTAGAAATGCAGTGCTGGCGGGTAAAGTTGTAACTACACATGAGAAGGAAATTGATTTTGCAGGCGGCAAAAACTTGGGTTACTTACTTATTGACCCAGATACTGGTGCTGGAGCATATTTAATTGCAAATGGTGCCAGCGGAGGTTTTTTGAGTGATGATGACGCAGGGATACTGGGTGCAATAGGTCTATTTACTGGTACTGTTGGAGCAGCATTTACATTCACACCTTTAATAGTTGTAGCAGTGCTATTGGCTGCTTTTCTGGCAGTCGAGCTTTACCTTGATTTTATAGCATTGAATACTCGCTGTGATGCTCTAGTGTCACTTATTGCAGTTGCAATTATAGTCACAATTTTAGGAGCTTTGGTTGCTCCTCTTTTGGCTATTGTATTAGCATATACAGCTCTCCTCGCTGGTAACGGAGCGATAGTTGCGGCAGGCTCATCATCCTGCAGGGAGGGGGATGGATGATATGAACCCTATTGAATTAGCGCTGGACATATGTGTTTTTGTATATTTTTTTGGCCTAATCTATGGAGCCTTAGCGAAACGCTTGTACTTTGCAGGGTGGCATTATTATGTTGATAATAAAAAGAAATACTGGGAGGTTTTTTTCTCTTATGTACTGATGATAGCTGGACTTATCTTTATTAGGTATTTGTTATTGTCTAAAATAAGTAACTTGCCATCTTAGGTTTATAGTCGTTTTATCAATGCCGGTATCTTTCGTTATAGCTCTTGTCTTTTTTAGTCAGGTAGAATATTTTACTCTGCTATGGGTGGGGGGGTAAAGGATGAAAAAAGATAGCAGTGGGTCGAGGGTTAAAATATCCGTGTCATAGTTTGGCAAGTACTGGTAATAGGTGTCTCAATTCGATGCAATTAAAAATTCGATAAAGATGTTTTTTAGAAGGCGATTAACAGAGAAATAGATGTGTAGGTTGCAGGTGTCACAGCTGTTTCTGTGTTTGAGCGATGGTTCTTTTTATTTGACAAGGTGCGAGGCTAAGAAATTTTTACCAGTCCATGTGCTCAGTTTTTATCGAACTGAATTTGAGCTTATTGTATAGCCTTTTATGATCCCATTAAATCTTTGAAATGTCTTCAAAGCTCCGACTTAAGTAGGATCAGTATTTTACTTAAATACCCTGCCACTTTAAAAAAGAAGCTGTTATGAGAAATTGTACCGATATTTTGAAGGCTAAATGCCGACTACTCCAGTCAACTAATATCAAATAATGACCCCACCGAAAGAAATGGAAGTCCTTTCTCTTAGATTTTACAACAAGAGATAGCCCCTGATTTACGCATCTGAGCCTGTAGCGTGAGTATGCTGCTGAATATAGGTGTAATCAGCTCTTTAGGATTTTTATATCATCGTGATCAAGTGGGACACCCGGAATGAAACGATTAACAAAGTTTGAACCTATAAATAGTTTACGTTTGCGGAGAGTGGTTTCAATATCAGACCAGGCTTTGGCGGTTTTGGAAATGATGTTGAACGCAATATGATAATGATAGATGTTTACAAAATATTAAGTGATATTAGGGGCAAAAGAACCAGTCAGTTATTGCGTTATGGTTTTCATCCACTGACGTGGGCGTTCGGAATCCCTTCCTAGTTGAGTATCTTTCTCACAGAAGATTTCCCTGGGACTCAAAGAGAGGGACAATGATAGTAAAGGGTTGCAACCAGAGAAGTTTGAGAGCGGCGAGACTGAGCGCCAGGTAGGGAATAGACTGTTTAAGTGTTATAGTCTTCGTGTTGTATTAATGGCTGTGGTATCTAAAAAAAATCTTTTTAGGTGTCAAGTTTGAGGAGCTAGAATCTGTATAAAGTCTTTTGTATATATCATAGAAATTTAAATTTGAGAGCTAACTTGATTCGTTCTGATTCTAAAGTCAGTACTATACTGCTCGACTATAAAATGATTTCGTGCACTTGAGGCTGTAGCTACTGCCGTAAAGTTTCGCTCTCCGTTGAGGTTATTACAAAAGTGTCTCTTCACTAACAATAAAATTACCCCATTTCTTAAGTTGTCCAAATTTTATAGATTAGCTTATTGAGCTTAGTGCATAGATACAACGGTCACTAAACACCTTGTCTTATTTAAGCAGTTCTAGTTTGCTTAATTTTTAGCCTTTTAAGCCAAGTTATACCCAAGATCAATATCTGAAGCACAAATATCTACTACGCCCCCTACAAGGAGGATGTGCTCTCAAGCACTGGTTATTAGCCTTCCAAATGCCCGAATAGTTGTAATTTCGGGTTTGCAGTAGCACAGGAGGTGCATATTACCGCTGTTGTTCGGTATTTGTTCACATATTACCGGTTTATTGATGCCTTTGGTGGTCTGTGGATATCTCAGGATGAGTGATCAATTGGTCGGGTATAGCAATCCAACGGTTTAGATACTGTTAGCTTGGTTCCTAAATGTCCGGCTTGAATTGCAAAAAATAATAAATGGTCACCTGTGATGATAAGCATAAACTTTTCTTCGCCGCTTGCGGTGCTTCTTACAAATTCTTTTCTTGAGCGAATGTCTATTAGTTGTGTCGCCTGAGGAGAATATTTCTAGCTCCTACTGTGGGGCGAATGCAATCCAAGTATTTGCAAGCGCCTGGGAAAAGGCGTGCTTATAGGTTGACCCTACTTATGTAGAAATGGAGAGCCATTAATCATTGGTGGGCAACTGCCCCTGGGGTTCTCCTTATACAAAAAAATAACGGCTACAGATGAGAGAAAAAGGAAAGCTAAAATGAAAAAACAATTTCCGTTAAAAGGACTTCTGGGAGGTGCGAGTATCGTACTCGGAGCCATATCCAGCACCCATGCCAGTGCAGGCACAGCCTTTGTGCATATGTTCGAATGGAGCTGGAATGATATTGCCAATGAGTGTGAGAATTTCCTGGGTCCAAAAGGTTTTGACGCAGTACAGATCTCTCCTCCCCAAGAGCACATTTCTTACCATACCTGGTGGGCGCGCTACCAACCGGTAACCTATACCAACCTCACTAGCCGTAGTGGTACTGAGGGAGAGTTGCAGGATATGATTAATCGCTGTCATGCGGCAGGGGTTAAAGTTTATGCGGATGCAGTGATCAACCATACTGCAGTCTGGGACGGGAGTGGCACAGGTTGGGGAGGAACTGATTGGTCCGAGGCTAACCATCAGGAATTTTCCTCATGGGATTATCATGATAACTGTACAATTGACGGCTATGGTGATGCTAATACTGTTTGGAATTGCAGATTGGAAGGCATGCCAGACCTAAACACAGGCAATGACTATGTTCAGCAAACAATAGCGGATTATCTGAATAAATTGCAGGGTATGGGTGTTGATGGCTTCCGTGTGGATGGTGTTAAACATATGTCCCCCAGCGACATGTACGGAATAATGAGCAAGGCCGGCAATCCGTGGATTTTTTCTGAGGTAATCGGCGCAGCTGGCGAAGCTTCTGAGATCCAGCCGTACAATTACACTTTCCTGGGCCATGTGACTGAATTTAAGTATGGCACTGATGTGGCCAGTAATTTTAATGGACAGATAAAGAATCTCTCCAGTCTCGGTGAAAGTTGGGGGCTGCTTAACTCTGGCGAGGCCGTTACTTTTATTGATAATCATGATCGTGAGCGCGGTCATGGTGGTGGGGGCAACCTTACTTATAAGGACGGGGCGAAATACAATTTGGCTAATGTATTTATGTTGGCACACCCTTACGGCTATCCCAAAGTGATGTCTGGTTACGAATTTACCGATGAAAATGCCGGGCCACCGAGTAATGGTCCCGATAGTTGTGAAAATGATGAGTGGGTCTGCCAACACCGATGGGGCAATATTGCCAATATGGTGGGTTTCCGTAACTATACCGATGGCACCAGTATGGAAAATTGGTGGGATAACGGAGATAACCAGATTGCCTTTGGACGCGGTGATAAAGGCTATGTCGTTATCAATAACGAGGGTAATTCTTTCAGCCAGACACTGTATACAGGCCTTCCTGCAGGGGACTACTGCAATGTCCTGGCGGGAGATGATGAGTGCAGTGGCGATGTTATTTCCGTAGGCAGCAATGGCTATGCCACCTTCAATGTTGCAGCTTATTCCGCTGCTGCCATTCACGGTGGGCAGCTATCTGGTTCCTGTGGTGAAGAATGTTCTGGGACGGGTTTCCCCAGCCTTTATTTCCGTGGCACAGCTAATAATTGGGAAGCAACAGCTTTTGAATTGGTAGCAGATAATACCTGGCAATTGGTGGTTAATTTTGATGGCCAGGCAGACCAACGCTTTAAGTTGGATATCTATGGTGACTGGGCCGAAAATTACGGTGACGATGGTGCTGATGGCACGTTGGATCAAACCGGAGAAGATATTTATACCTCTGTAACCGGTAACTACCTCATTGAAGTAAATGATGAGACTCTGGCCTATTCGATCACCGAGGTCTCTTCCCAGCAGGCACCCACTGCAACTGTGACTCCAGTATCCAGCACAGTAGAAGTCAATCAGAGTGTCACCCTGGATGCCAGCAGCTCTACTGATAGCGACGGTAGTGTGATTTCCTATAGCTGGAGCAGTGGTGGTAGTTCTTCCTCGACGACTTTGAGCTTCGCCAGTGCGGGCACTTATACCGAGACAGTCACTGTTACTGACAATGATGGCCTGACCGATAGTGTTACGGCAACCATTACCGTGACTGATCCCAATGCTGGTTATGCTCAAAACTTTACGGCATTAAATTTCCGCGGTACGCCCAATAGCTGGAGCACCCAGGCGATGACCCTGGTTGCAGACAATACCTGGCGTGCCACTGTAGTGTTTGATGGCAGCAGTAACCAGCGCTTTAAGTTTGATGTCAGCAGTGACTGGGCTGAAAACTACGGGGATAACAATGCGGACGGCTCTCTGGAGGAGGGTGGGGATGATATCTACACCGATGTATCAGGTACCTATATTGTTGAGGTAAATGATGAAACCCTGAGCTACAGCCTGACCTGTGCAGACTGCGGTAGTTACGCATCCAACTTTTCCTCACTTTATTTCCGTGGCACACCAAATAGTTGGGGTGCTGAGGCTATGGAATTAGTTGCCGACAATACCTGGGAAATCCAGGTAAATTTTGATGGTCAATCTCAGCAGCGTTTCAAGTTTGATGTTAATGCTGACTGGAGTGAAAACTATGGCAATAACGACTCCGATGGCGACTTGGAGCAGGGTGGATCTGATATCTACACTTCTGTAAGCGGAAGCTACAAGGTGCAGGTGAATGATCAAACTATGATGTACACACTGATCACTTTATAGCTTCTGGAGCCAAGCAAGTTGGAATTACGACCTGCTTGGCTTGTAGTATTTAAAGTGTGGAGGCTGGTTAATTAAGAAGTAGAATTCTATCGTGTGATATTTATCGAGCCCTCTTCAGTGAGCCAGCCTAACTCATAAATACCATCATTGTTGCTATCGACAAATCTTAAGCTATTTTCGATCATCATAGGGCCTAGTTCCGGCGATGTGGAAATGATTTTTCCGGTCCATGGGTCCATTTCGACAATATGATGCCTCTCGTTTTTTTCGATATTCAGAATTATATTTCGGTGTGAAACACCGTAATTTTGTACGGCAATAGAACGAACTTCATATCCGTCTAGATAAGTTAGTCTCATAAACTCCAGTTTATTATTGAGTAACATAATCCATGTCTCGGATCTATATGATATTACGGCAAAAATTTCATCGATGAAATCTCCATCTAAATCCCCTGTGCTTATTTTAGTAATACCTGCATATTCACTAAGGGAGGGAGTTTGATTTTCAGGAATGTCAGTAAAAATATTGAACTGTGCAGAAATTGATTGGTAATCATCATCGCTAGTGAGGAGGCTGAGAATTTCCTCATCAGCCACTACAATGTCTAAATACCCATTGTTGCTAGCATCAAATAGCTTTATATCGACACCACCACCAGACTCATGATTCCAGAGTAATTCGTAGTTTTCCATATCGTAAGCGTAGATATGAGCGTCTTTAGTGGTTGCTATCATACTGGTATTTTCATTGCTACCAAGCTTGCCTGCTGTGAGAGCAACTATTTTTTCACTCATGGGGCTGCCGGACCAAATAATAGATTCCGAAAAAATGTCATAAAGCCCGGGGGTTTTCTCATTAACAAAAGCAATTTCTTTAGTGTTGTCCTTTTGAAGGTCTAGCGTAATACCTGCTGTTGTTTCATTTTCAATCTCCGGTATTGCAGCGCTAAAAGTGATAATATTTGTTTTGGGGTTTAAAGACATTATGTGAGAGTTTTCCCAAGGGATCATCCCTAAACTTAAAGAAGATATTTCAGAGTTATCTGCGGATATTGATTGTATATCAACAAGTTCATCTTCGAGGAATCTGGGATTAATTCCAATTTCCCACTCTAGTTCTAAATTATCGTCACCAGATAGATTTGAATAGATTTTTAATTCATGGCGATTGTTAAAGAAATATTCTAGTTCCGGATCATTGTCCAGATTGGCCACTCTCATATTGTCCCCCCAAACTGAGGGCGATGAAGTCCAGTTAGGGATAAGTTTATTGGAATCCATATCAAAAGAATAGAGTTGCGGTCTACTAGCACTATTCTCCGTTGCAAGAATCCTTGGAGTTGCATCATCTGGAGATAAAAAAGTCGTGAAGTAATAAGAATTGACTTCATTTTCAATTTTAATTGTCTGAGTATTGGCGTCGAAAAGAGTTAAGAAACCTGAGGTTGGGTGGACGCTGATTATTTCACCGATCCCATCCATGTTGATATCTACAATATCAAGATTTGGATTGTCCTTATCAGCATCTGTAAATCCATCTTCATAGCGCCAGCTTAAAGCATAATTGCCATCGATGTAGTCAAACACATAACCGCCGCCAAGTACAATTTCTAACTCGCTGTCACTATCTAGATTACCAACAGCAAATATTTGGCCTAACTCGAGAATTTCAGATTTCCATTCTACCGAATAGTTATCAGTGTTAAGAATAACCAGTTGCATTTTATCTTTCATTACATTGTACATTCTGATTAGGACAATAACTTCTAGATCCTGATCGTTATCTATATCTGTAACGAATATTTGTTCTACTCCATTACCTGTGAGAGTAGCTACTCTTTTTGGTTTTAAGTTATCATCAAATAGAAATAGCCCTGTCGTATCATGGGCGGTATAATTGTCTCCAATAAGGCCAGCAAAAAGATCATCTTTCCCGTCGTTATTCATGTCTGCAAGGGTTAGGCTAGATATATATAAATTATTATCATCTTCTTCTGAGTTAGTGCTTTCACCATTAATTAAAACATAGGGGTGCTCCCACTTAATGGAATATTCGCTCCCATTATAGCCAAAGGCAAACAATCTACGTTTACTATTAGTAGCTACAATTTCCTTGACTCCATCGCCATCAATGTCTCCAATTGCCACATGCTGTGGTCTGGCCGTAGTTATAATATAACCATTTGATAAAGGTATTTTTCGTTCTTCATCTACGACTTTTAATGTTCTACTTTCATTGTGAATGTAATCATTTTGTGACAATGAAATTTCCCAATGAACATCCATTTCTGTATCAAACATCGGCCCAGTAGGCGTCCAATCAACATTACCCTCTTCATCAATTTCCATGCCATTTGGACGAGCTAGAAACTCTAAGTTATAGGGATCGTTATCGAGGTCCTCTACTATCACCTGAAAGGCTGTTGGAATTCCATACTGGACAACGTCCGGCATATTGACAATAGACATTACAGGTAGTGTATCTTGAATCTCCGTACTAGTCGTTGCTTCACTTGTAAGCTCTCCATCCGAAACAATCACTTTTACTGCTACTTCATCATTCTTCAAGAAATGAGTAGAGGATAAAAGATTAGTTGTGATATCAGAAACTTCCTCATTGTTGACAGTCCAATAATATTCAATATTTAAGGGGTCGTTATCTATATCTGAAATACTGATTATGGCTTCAATATCAGTATTCGTGAAAGCAGGTAAGTCTGAGAAACTTAAACTTTCAATTATGGGGGCTCTATTTTGAATAATGATGGAAGTAGTTTGCGAAACAGAATCTTCACCGTCAGTGATATAAGCTTCTATACTAATTGTATCCCCGTGATTAAAATGGGATGCAGCTAGTTTAGATTCTGTTACTTCACTGATAGTTTGATTGTTATTTTTCCAGGTATATGTAACTTCCAGTTGATCTCCGTCTTCGTCTGAGGCGTCAAGTTGAACAGACAGAACACTATCGTTATAGGCTGGGTTTGGAGTGATAGATAAACTGTTTATAACCGGAGGTGCATTACTAGCTCCACCGCCTTGTCCCGATCCTCCACTATTTGAATCACTACTGGATGATCCTCCGCCTCCACATGCGGTAAGTATGGAAGAAATTAGCATGATGCCTACGGTGTTAGTAATAAGTTTATCATGAAAAATACACACATCACTCTCCATATGTAAGTGTCAAGTTTAGTTCTTTGAGCTGATAAAGAATTGGTATTTTAGTTCCGGTTCTGATGGGCTTGGAAGTACACATTATGAACAGATAACAATTTAATTTATATGCGTGTTGATTGGATAATTGTGGGACTTATCACACTTTATTAATGAGTTTAATTTTGGGTGATGTTTATTGGTACGTTTGCCTTATATATTTGCGTAGTGAATTAAACTAATCTGAGCGTAATCTGGATAAGTTAAGTGACTGATTTTTACCTAAGTGTTGCTTTTTAATAATTGTTCTGTGCTTTTCTAAATCGTTAAATTCATCAGTCTTATTTATTATTAGCTGTCTCATTTAGATGTGTAATTCTATAAATATTGAAGCTGCCCGGAAGTATAGTTGGCGGAATGATATTCTTGAGTTTGTGACGGCAGCACTAAGGATTGATGGATTGAGGTTAGCGGTTAATATCAGTATAAGTTTAAATCTGAAGTGGGTTATGACTGAGATTAAACTATTGTGATAAGGACACCGACGCTGACTTAAACTAGGGCTTGATATCTGCGCTTCTATAAGCATGAATTGCAAAGTGTGGGTAAATGATTCAACCATCTATTAATTATGTAGCTCGTTCTGAAATCAAGCAGACCTGAATTATGATCTGCTTGGCTTTTGAAATGTATAGAATTTTATTAGTTTAGCAATTGCATTCTACCGCGTTATAGTTACCGATCCTTCTTCCGTCAACCAGCCTAATTCATATTGTCCATCATTGTTGCTGTCGATAAAGCGTAAACTATCATGAACCATTCTGGGGCCTAGCTCAGGTGAGGTCGAAATTACTTTTCCGGTCCATGGATCAATTTCTATAATATAGCGCCGGCCATCATTTTCAGAACTGAATAGTATATTTCGATGTTGGGTGCCGTAAGTTTGCACTACAAAAGAGCGAACATCATGCTCTCCTAGATAAATTAGATTCTCGAACTTTAGGTTGCCGTCTAGCACCATAAGCCATGACTTGTAAACTCTTTTTATTAAAACAATAATTTCATCCACAGAATCTCCATCTAAATCAGCTATGTTTATTTGGGAATTCTTTGAGAATTCATAAATGGGTGTTTCTTGACCTTCAGGGATATCATTGAAAATGTTGAACTTTGTTGAAAATGATTGGTAATTATCATCGCTGGTTAGCAGCCTGATGTTTTCATTGTCAGCCGCGACTACATTGAATTGTTCTGTGTTTTTTGTGTCAATTAGTTTTATATCGACACCGCCACCAGTATTATGGCTCCAGAGTAATTCGTAGTTATCAATGTCATAAGCATATATGCCATTATCTTTAGTAGTTGCAATCATGCTGGTTTTTCTATCATTGCCGAGTTGGCCAGTGGTGAGGGAAACTATTTCTTCATTTATAGGGTTGCCAGACCAAATAATAGACTCTGAAAAAATATCGTAAAGGCCTGGGGTTTTTCCGGTTACAAAAGCAATTTCATTAGTGTTATCTTTTTGAAGGTCTAATAAAACAGCAGCTGTTGTCTCATTTGTAATCCCCGGTATTGTGGGGCTAAAAGAAAAGCTATTCGTAACAGGATTAAAGGCCATTAAATGCGAGTTGCCCGAGGAAATTGTTGCTAGACCTAAGGCGTACAAGTTGGAAGTGTTTGTAAGTGTAGATTTCACATCAACAAGTGTGTCTTTCAAATTTGTTGTATGTTGTTTAGGTTGCCACTCTATTTCTAGCTCACCATCATCTGAAGAGTTTGAGTAAATTATAACGTCGTTTCTATTGGTAAAGTAAAATTCCAGTTCTGGATCATCATCCAGATTGCCTACTCTCATATTCTCACTAAAGACCGAAGGTGATGAAATCCACTTAGGGATCAATTTTTGTGAGTCTATGTCAAATGAGTAGAGTTGTAGCTTTATAGGAGAGGTCTCTCTTACGAGGATTCTTGGTGTTGCGTCCTCAGGAGAAAGAAAAGTTACAAAATTACTATGTTTAATTTCATTCTCAAGTTTAATTTCTTGAGTGTTTGCATTGTAAAAAGTCAAAACTTTGGAAGTTGGATGAGTGCCGATGATTTCACCGATTCCATCCATGTCGATATCTGCGATATCAAGACTTGCACTATCATTATTTGATGTAAATCCTTCTTCATAATGCCAGCTTAAAGTATAACTACCATTGATATAGTCAAATACGTAACCTCCGCCAAGTACAATCTCTAGTTCACTATCGCTATCGAGATTTCCGACAGTAAATGTTGCACCTAATTGAAGAATTTCGGATTGCCATTCCACTGAGTAGTCATCAGTACTTAAGATAACCAGTTGCATTTGATCTTTAAAGTCATCTGGCTCTTCCCCTCGAAAAGAATTGTATAAATCAACAAGGGCAATAATTTCTAGAGTCTGGTCGTTATCTAGATCTGTCACATAAATTTGTTGAACTTCGTTGCCTGTGAGAGTAGCTACTCTTTTGGGTCTTAAGTTATCATCGAATAAAAATATACCTGTCGTATCATGCGACCATATAGCGTGTCCTTGCAATCCTGCTAGGATCTCTTCCCTTCCATCATCGTTGAGATCTATGAGGGTTAGGCAGGAGTAATATAAATCGTTGTAATCATGATAGGTGGGGCCTTCGCCCTCAACTAATGCATAGGGGTGCTCCCACTTAATAGCATATTCATCACCGTCAGAGCCTAGTGCAAATAATCTACGTCGACCATTGGTAGCCACAATCTCCTTGATTCCGTCTCCATCAATGTCTCCAACAGCTAAATCTGGAGAGTCAAACGTAGTTTCAATATATCCATTTGATAAAGGCACTTTTCGCTCTTCATCCAAAACTTTTATCATCCTACCTTCGCTATGTGAGTAGTCCTCTTGTAACAGTGAAAGCTCCCATTGGATATCCATCTCTTTTTCGAACATTGGTCCAGTCGGTGTCCAACTGATATTATCATCTTCATCAATCTTCATACCATTTGGGCGGGCTAGAAACTCTAGGTGATAGGGATCGTTATCTGGATCTTCTACTACTACCTGGAATCCTACAGGTTCACCATGCTGAACAGTGTCTGGCATGTTAATGACAGACATTACTGGTAGTGTATCCTGGATATGAGTGCTAGTCGTTACCTCAACGGTTAAATCTCCATCTGAAACGACTGCTTTTACAGCCACTTCATCTCCTTTCAAAAAATGATTGGAGGGCAAAATATTAGTTATGACATCGGAAACTAACTCTTGATTTACAGTCCAATGATACTCAATTGTTAGGGGGTCATTATCTACGTTTGAAATATCGATAGTGGCTTCGATATCGGTAGTGGTAAATATAGGTAAGTTTAGAAAGCTTAGGCTCTCAATAATGGGGGCTCTATTTTGAATTGTAATAGATGTGCTTTGTGATACAGAGTCTTCACCGTCTGTGATGGCTACTTCTACACTGATTGAATCGCCATGATTAAAATAGGATGGGGCTAGATAAGGTTCTGTTACTTCATTGATCACTTGATCATTGTTTTTCCAGGTATATGTAACTTCTAGCAGATCTCCGTCTTCGTCTGAGACATCCAGTAGAACAGATAAAGTGCTGTCATTATAGGCTTGGTCTGGTGTGATGGATAAATTATTAATAACTGGGAGAGTATTATTGTTAGTGCCCCCTTGACCTGGATCGCCACTAGAAGGAGTTTCGGTGCTTGAGTCATCGCTGGAGGAGCCCCCGCCTCCGCAGGCAACTAGTATCAATGAAATTAGTATAATGCAAAGGTTATTCACTATACTCTTATAGTAAGAAATAGACACATCACTCTCCATATGTAGGTGCCAATTTTAGATTTTTTCACCTATTAATAGGTGGTAAATGGGTACCAATTTTTTTGGTGTTAATTCTCTCTATTATGGATAGGTAAAAATATAAATCATATGGAAGGCAACTAGGTATTTGCGGGGTTTATCACATTTTTTAATAATTTTTACTTATTTGTAAATGTTGGTACGATCGCTTTGTGAGTATTCTGATAAGGCTGTGTCGTTTAAATCTACGGAGGGATATTGGCCGATAGGATTAATAGTATGGTCTTTAAGTGTATAATTTTTAAAAAGCTACTAACCAGTTGGTTGGGTAGCTTTGTTGGTAAGAGTTCTTTCTAATTCACGTTAATGGTTTGAATTATTTTTCAATAATATTGAATAAGCAAGTTGTGACCTTAGGTTGCTTACTCTTTTCTTGTTTAAATTTTAAGTTTTACTAAATGAATTTTATGGATAAATTACTTGCTCACTTTATCCTTAGCCAGCAGAGCTTGTTGTAGCGCCTGCAATTTTGCAATCTCTTCTTGATTTAACTTTGGGTTCGATTCACAACGAGGATCGGTTTTTTGCAACAAGGCCAGTATTTCTTTTGTCAGTGGTATGGGTTCACAGCCGTGTCCGGTCTCGCAAATTAAATCCCATTGCGGTTTGGCCTGGATATGGCAGGCAAAGCAGTTACCTCCAAAACGGTTAACTACATCAACAAAACCTCGCTTACGGATTTTGCTACCTTCTTCAGAAACATCCAGTTCAAAAAACTCCCAATCTTTAGTGGCGGGGTTAAAGCCTTTTTGGTGTTTGACCATCACTTCCCCGGGGACTAACTGGACCACTGATCCTGGAGGATAAACACCTCCAGTGCTGGAGTTTGCGACCTTTAGAGTCCCATCCAGATCTCCCAGTAAATTATCCACATAAAACCCCCGCACCTTGGTCATATCTCGGATGCAGTTAAAAGTCTCGTCTGTCACCTGGATAGGTGCTTCGCTCTGTTCGGCCTTGTCAGTTTCAGTCATTGTAGGAAGTGCTACTGATACTAAAAGTGCGGTTAAAAATAGATTTAGTGGTGAAAAATAGCGGCTATGTTGTCGGTTCATAATGTCCCCTTGCATATCAATTTCGGCTTTTATTTAAATTGTGCACAATATAATTGTGAGCAATATACATGGAGTAGTGTTTATGTCAAGCGAGTTACCTGATGAGTATGGTTAGGGATTGTCGGGAATATGTTGTGAGAAAGGGGATAAGGTGGGTATAAATTGCTGTGCTTAAGCGTTCTTGGAGGGGAGTAGTCCCCTCCAGGGCTGAGTGGCTATTTCTGGGGAACAGCGGATATTGCAAAGATATGGCTTTCGTAGGGTGCCAACTGGATCTTTGTGGAGGCTTGGTCTTTTTCCAAGATAAGGTTTGCCACCTTATTGGATATCTGGCTTTCAGCCAGGTAGCTGCCCGGTTGTAGTTTCCAGGCCTCTAGAAGTGCTGTAGGCAACTGAAAATTAAACTCCACTGCCCTGTTATCGAAGTTGGCGATTACCAACAATTTTTCATGTTCGCTCCAGCGGGCAAAGGAAAATTGTTTTTCACCATAGCCAGAGTTTTGCTTGCGGTTGTAGCTGTGCAAGTCCAGGTAATCGCCAAGTAAGGCCGGGCTCTGTTTGGAGAAATTAAGCAGGCGCTGGTAGAAGCTGCGCAGCTCTTTTTCTTCTTTTGTCAGCAGTGCAGTGTCAAAAGCGCCCTCATTGTTCCAGCGGCGCACACTGGGTACTGACCAGTAGTCGAAAATGGTGGTGCGGCTGGCTTTACCGAAGCCGGCATCTTTGTTGGCGGGCTCTCCTAACTCCTGGCCAAAGTAAACCAAAGTAGGGGCTGGAGAGAGCGCGGCAGATACCAGCATTGCAGGTTTGCCTGCCTCTGGGTTGCCAGAAAATTGTGGGCTGGCAATACGCTGCTCGTCGTGGTTCTCCATAAAGCGCAACATATGAGAGGAGATATCTACCAGGCTTGCCTGCACCTCTGCGATTTTATCTGCACCGCCCTTGTTCTCCATGACCGCACGAATAGCGTCGTAAGTGCCGACTTTATCGTAGAGATAATCCATTTTGCCCAGGTGCAGATAGTCCCGATAGCGTTCCGGAGTATAGATTTCGGCAAGTAACAGTGTGTTGGGGTTGCGTATTTTGATGGAGGAATTCAGGTAGCTCCAGAATTCTACCGGCACCATACCGGCCATATCATAGCGGAATCCGTCCACGCCAAAGTCCAGCCAGTAGTGGGCGATATCGCGGAATTTTTCCCAGGTGTCCGGGACTTTCTTGTCTGCCCAAAACTGGGCGTGGGCCCGGTAGTCGCGCTCGGCATATTCCTGGGGTAGCTCAGAAAAATTCTTGCTGTCATCGGGGCGAACGCCAAAATTAATTTTGACGGTTTCATACCAGTCGTGCATGGCAGGTTGTGCACTGCGCGCGCCATTACCGGTCCATTTAGCTGGACTCTCTACAAACTGCCCATCGACAAGATCATTGGCTTCGCCATTGAGTGGCTGATAACTGTCTTCTGCAAGGGGCACGCGGAAATCTTCGCCCACCACATAGTAGAAATTGTTGTTGCGGGCGTAGGTGACCTGGGTGTTGTCGCCAGCTCCAAAATCCTGCACGCCTTGGGGTTTATCGAGAGAATGATAGGCGCGGGCTACATGGTTGGGCACTATATCGATAATTACTTTCAGGCCGGCCGCGTGGCTGCGTTCCACCAGTGCGCGGAATTCCTGTAATCGCTCTGCTGGGTTATTGGCCAGGTCTGGGTTTACGCTGTAGTAATCCTTGATGGCATAGGGAGAGCCGGCGCGGCCTTTGACCACATCTGGATCATCGTTACTGATACCGTATTCCGTATAGTCGCCAACGAGCGCGTGGTGCAGGGCGCCGGTGTACCAGATATGGGTGGCGCCCAGCGCGTGGATTTCATTCAGTGCTTTTGGGGTAAAGTCGGAGAACTTGCCCACACCATTCTCTTCGAGTGTGCCCCAGGGTTTGTTGGTACTGTTAGTGTTGCCAAATAAGCGCGGTAGCACTTGGTAGATAACGGCTTTTTTCTCCGCAACTTTTTCAGCGGGCTGTATTTCTTCCGGGCTGCTCTCCTGGCTGCAGCCGGCAGTGCCGAATAGAGCAGCGCCCAGTAGGGAAGCCGAAAGGAGTTTGGCAATAAACAGGGAATGTAACTTCTTCATTGTTTCCTGATGACTTTAAATTTTTTTGTCAGTGAACAGCGGTTTGCTGAGTTATTGATTTTTGAGCACTAAATCCAGCGGTTCTTTGTGCCAGTCAAATTTAATCAGCAGTTGCTGCTTGCGCTTGTTGTACCAGGCCCCACGGGGTGCCTGAGCAAAGTCTTTTTCACTGTCGAAAATAGGCAGGGATTCGCCGGTAACATCAAGCTGCGCAGGCACTTGTTGCCAGTTGTGGATCTTTAAATTGACCTTGCGGGATTCCGGCATACCGGTATAACCGTCTCCTTCACGCTTAAAGGCGAAGGTTAAACCCTGCTGTTTGTTTTCAGCTGAGAAATGCAGCTTCTCGTATTTGCCTTTTTCAAAAGCCTGCGCGGTAACGCCATCATCTTCATAAACATAGCGCTCGGACTTTACTGCTGATGGGTGCGCGTAGTAGTCCAAGGTCAGGTTTTTACTGGAGTAATCACGACTGCTGTGGACATCGTCAATGGTGGGAATAATGGCGCCGGCCCGCACCAGTACAGGAATCGTTTTCAGGTTCACTTCTACCAGGGCCTGATCGCCAGAATATTGTTCATCAGTCCAGTAATCGAACCAGGTGCCGCCGGGCAGTTTTACCGCGACCTCATCCACATCTTCTTCCACGACCGGGGCAACGAGGAAGTCCTGCCCCCAAAGGTAGGCATCCTTGTAGTCCAGGAGAGATAGGTCACTTTCGTTTTCGAAAAACAGCGGGCGCATCAGCGGCATGCCGGTCTGGCTGTTTTCGAAGGCGAGGGTGTAGTTGTAGGGCAGCAGGCGATAGCGTAGTTTTACATACTCGCGCAGGATATCGCGGGTGCGACGATCGTGGAAAACCGGTTCGGAAGCAATATGCTCCTGGGCGTGCGGGCGATAAACCGGTTGGAATACGCCGTACTGTAACCAGCGGATGTAGAGTTCGCGGTCAAATTTCTCGCCGCCGGCAAAGCCTCCCAGGTCTGAATGGGTGTAGCCAAAGCCCAGCAAGCCCATACTCAGAGCCAATTCCACCTGGGGCTGTAAGCCACCCCATTCCCGAGCGACGTCGCCGGTCCAGGGGATCATTCCGTAGCGCTGGGAGCCGGCAAAACCGGCGCGCATCATAATAAAGGGGCGGCGCTCAGGGTGCTTTGCCGTTTGGCGTTCGTGCAGTAATTGCGCCCAGGCGTGGCCGAAGGCGTTGTGGATTTCATCGGCCATACCGATTGCGTGAACGGTATCGGAGGGATGAACTTCCGGTTCACCCAGGTCGCCCCACCAGCCGGCTACGCCCTGTTCCAATAACCCGTCGTAAATATTCCAGAACCAGTCGCGGCCATCTTCGGAGAAGACATCGATCAGGCCGGTATTGCCGAAGTAGAAATCAAAACGCTTGGGCTCTCCGGCCAGGTTTTTGGCCAAGGCATTATTCGCCACGGCTTCCTGCCAGCGCTCGGAGGTGGAGAGGACAAAAGGCTCGGTCACCAGGATGGTATTGATGCCGCGTTTTTTAAGGTCGGCCATCATCTTTTCTGGTTCGGGAAAGGCTTCCTTGTCCCAGGCAAGATTGCCCATATGACCTTTTATATCTGGGCCAAACCAGTAGAGGTCCAACACCAGGGCGTCCAGGGGAAAATCTTCTTCGGCAAACTTATCCACGGTTGCGCGGACTTCAGCTTCGCTGTGATAGCCAAAGCGCGAGGCGAAGTTACCCAGGGCCCAACGGGGTGGCAGGGGCTGTTTGCCGGTGGTGGATACATAATTTTCCAGCAACTGTGGATAAGTCTCACCGGCTACCACGATGTAAGCGGTGCGCCCAGCTACAGCTTCAAATTGCAGGATATCTTCTTCGTTTGCGCCCAGATCCAGGGTGCCGGTGGCAGAGTTGTCGAACAGCAGAATGTATTTGTTGCTGGACAGTACTGCTGGCAGGGAAAAATACATCTGGTTGGATTCGGTGGTGTATCCGTAATGGGCACGGTTATATAGGGGCAGGCGTTGACCGCGGCGGTCCATCCCCATAACCCGCTCTCCGCCACCCAGCAGTTTTTCCTCTGGCGACAGTGCAAAACGGAATCCGCGCATCGTCTCGGTGGCAAAGAAACCACTCTCTTCACTCAGGATTTGTTCGCTACCGCGCAAGTACTCGATTCGGAAGGGAGACTTGTGGATGACTGCAGTAAGCGAGCCAGTGCGGTAAACGAGCTTGTCCCCTTGTTGCTCCAGCGTCGCCTCGGATCGGCCAGCAGAATTGGTGGCCAACGCAAATGAGGGCAACTGCTTCAGGCCTTCGCGGCGATAGTGCACCGATAGCGCTGACGGACCAACCGGGGTGAGGGTGACCTCGCCCTCACTCGTCTGTACAGTTAGTGAGTCTTCGCTCATGGTGTGATCGCGGTAGTTGCGCTGTTCAGCGGCCAGGGATTGAGCGCTCAGGCAGAGTGTAGCTGCGAGACACACCAGGCGCAGGAGTGGGAGTTTTAGGATCATCGCGCGGGACTTCAGTTGCTTGATTAGGATTCACAGTTTCGTGTTGGCCCGGCGTATACGCATGGGCCTGAGTTTATCCTAAAGCGAAGGATCTGGCCCGCATCCTCCCCTATGGGGGAGGATGGATGCTCCGGGAGTGCGTGTGAGAATGGCAGAATAAGCATAACTAGTGATGCGGTGACCTCTATGACCCAATCAGCAAGCAGCGCCGTTGCGCCGCAAGCCCAGCAACCGCGCTTGCCCTTTTGGCAGGTGTGGAATGTCAGTCTCGGTTTTCTCGGGGTGCAATTTGGCTTTTCTCTGCAAAATGCCAATGCCAGTAGAATCTTGTCTGATCTGGGGGCGGACCTTCATTCTCTATCCCTGTTCTGGATAGTAGCGCCGCTCATGGGACTGATCGTACAGCCGATCGTGGGTTCGGCCTCGGATCGAACCTGGAGTCGCTTCGGTCGCCGCAACCCCTTTATCCTTTTTGGTGCCATCGCCGCAGCCCTGGGGATGGCGTTTATGCCCAATGCCGGGATTGTGGTGGCGATAGTGGCCCCAATTATTTTCGGCGGCGTTATGTTGGCCCTGATGGACGCGGCCTTTAACGTGACCATGCAGCCTTTCCGCGCCCTGGTGTCCGACATGGTGCCATCAGAGCAGCGCACCCTGGGGTACTCGATACAGTCTTTGCTGATTAACATTGGCGCCATCTTCGGCTCCATGTTGCCATTCATCTTGACTAATGTGATCGGTCTGGAAAATACTGCCCGTGCGGGAGAGGTGGCGCCCTCCGTTATATGGGCTTTCTATATCGGCGCCACAGTGCTTCTGGGTAGTGTGTTATGGACTGTGCTGCGTACCAAGGAGTATCCGCCAGAGCAGTACAATGCCTATAAAGGTCTCGACTCCGCGCAACTGGAGCGGGAACGACAGCAAAAAGCCCCACTGGCAAAGCGCTTGATCGGTTTTTTCCAACTGCTAATTAAAATGCCGCGCACTATGCGCCAGCTGGCCCTGGTGCAATTCTTCTCCTGGTTTGCCCTGTTTATTATGTGGGTTTACACCACGCCTGCGATCACTCAGCACGTTTGGGGAGTGGAAGCCAAGTGGTTTGATCCCGCCTATCTGGAAAGCGCCAAAGAAATTCCCGCACATATCGCTGCCGCTAAGGGTGCTGCCGGTGACTGGGTAGGAATTATTTTTGCTGCTTACTCCCTGTTTGCAGCGATCTTCTCTATTGTCCTGGCCCGTTTGTCTCAGGTACTGGGGCGTAAGCTCACTTACTCCCTATCGCTGGCACTGGGCGGTTTGGGATACATCAGCTTCCTGTTCTTCCAGGGGGGTGATCCCACACAGGTGAATCTGTTGATCACTGAAGTTTCCGTACCCAGCGGCGCCCTGGGATTATTGCTACCGATGGTGGGTGTGGGCATTGCCTGGGCCGCTATTCTGGCGATGCCCTATGCGATCCTCTCCGACTCGCTGCCGGCGGATAAGACCGGTGTTTATATGGGGATTTTTAATTTCACTATCGCCGCACCACAGATTGTTTCTGCCCTGGTAGCTGGCTTGATATTGAAAACAGTTTTCGAAAACCAGGCAATTTACATCATTGTTTTGGCGGGGGTGTGTATGTTGCTTGGCGCTATATCGGTGGCGCTGGTGAGGGAGAGTTCAGAACCCGAGCCCGCATTAAAGGCAACTACTACAGCTTGATAAAAAGTTGTAAAAGATCGTTATAAAAGCCCCTATTTGGGGCTTTTTTATTGCCTGGATTCCAGGTTTTCCCAAATTTTTCGCATTTATGGGGCTGCAGAGTTTTATGGCGACATTTTGACAGTCTGGTGTGAGCGTACCTAGACTGGGCGGATCTCACCGGAAATGAATTAAATTATGTCGATATTCCCTGCAATTGATCAGGCATTAGAGGCTTTTGCCAGTTTTGTCTGGGGTCCCCCCTTATTAGTGCTACTCGTTGGTGGAGGCCTCGCGCTATTAATCTATTCTCGTGGCCGTCCCTATCGCCATCTTGGGCACAGTATTGGGCTTTTAAGTGGTCGATATGATGATCCCAATGACCCTGGCCAAGTGAATCACAGCCAAGCGCTATCCACAGCGCTGTCGGGAACCCTAGGGTTGGGCAATATTTCCGGGGTTGCCATCGCAATTACGATTGGTGGACCTGGGGCGATTTTCTGGATGTGGGTAACCGCCCTGGTGGGGGTGGCTACCAAGTTCTATACAGCGACGCTGGCGGTGATGTTTCGCGGTCGCGATGCCTCCGGGGAACTGCAAGGAGGCCCCATGTATGTTATTCGCGAGGGGTTGGGCCGACGCTGGATGCCGCTCGCGGTACTGTTTGCCGTGGCGGGACTCTGCGGTATGTTGCCGGTGTTTCAGTCCAATCAAACCACGCAGCTATTGCGCGAGTCTTTTGCTGAGCCCTTGGGTTGGGTAGCACCCGGAGGTTCAGTCACTTTTGATTTTGTTATTGGCTTATTAATTGCTGTTGCATCGGCCTACGTTATTGCCGGTCGTATCCAGCGTATCGGTAAATTCTCCGCAAGAGTAGTGCCGGGCATGGTGCTGTTTTATCTGGGCATGACCCTTGTGGTGATTGCCAGCTTCTGGGAGCAGGTACCGGCAGCATTTGCGCTGATCTTCTCGGATGCTTTCAGCGGTCAAGCTATTGCTGGAGGTACTCTGGGTTCGGTAATCACAGTAGGGGTAAGCCGGGGCGCATTTTCCAATGAGGCGGGTATAGGCACGGAGTCTTTGGCCCATGGTGCAGCGAAAACCCGTGAGCCCGTTCGAGAAGGCGTGGTTGCCATGCTGGGCCCTATTGTAGATACACTGGTTATCTGCACTTGCACTGCCCTGGTGATACTACTAACTGGCGCTTGGCAGCAGGAAGGGGATATTGCCGGCGTTACCCTGACTGCACAGGCATTTTCTCAGGTGTTTGGGCAGTTCGGCCCAATTTTGCTACTGCTAATGGTCCTTCCGCTGGCTTTCAGCACTATTGTTACCTGCTGGTATTACGGCATGAAGTGCTATGTTTTTCTTTTCGGCTGCCGCTGGCAGGGTCTTTATACCGGACTCTACATGGTGCTAATTACATTGGGTGCGGTGGCTTCTTTAAGTGCCGTAAACAGCATCATCATCGGGATGTATGCAGTAATGGCGATTCCAACAATGGTGTCTACTTTATTGCTGGCGAGGCATGTTAATCGAGCGGCTCACGATTATTTTACCCGTATGGATTTAACAAAGAGAAAAGAGGCCGAGGCTTCCTAATTAAAAAAGGCGGACTAAATAGTCCGCCTTTTTTATGGTTGGTAAAAATTTACCTGTTACTTCCAATTCAAGGCACCACGGACACCTTGGTACCAACCTTGGCGTGGGCATAAAAAATCTTAGCCATATGCCAGGGGATACGAATACAGCCATGAGAGGCGGGATATCCCGGGACATGGCCAGCATGCATGGTAACGGGGCCATTGATACGCATCATGTAATCCATAGATGCCCCGCGGAATCGAGAACCCGCAGGTTTGCGGTGGCGGCGCACATCCACATTGCTGCGCATTACATAGCCCCGTGGGCTGATGTAGTGACCGTACAGATTTGATCGGTGGCTGTATTTCTTCTGTGAAATACGGAAGTTACCGGTCGGTGTGCGGTGTCCGGGTTTACCGGTAGATACCGGAGACATACCGGCCAGGCGTCCGCCCTTATAGAAGTATGCCATTTGGTCACTGAGGTCGATCACAATACGCGGTGTTCCCTGAATATTGGATTTAAACCACATATGGCGGCTATGCCGTGGATTCGCCGCGTATCTGGAATGTGTTCCGTATCTGGAGTGAGCCCGATAATTCCTGTTGTATCGGGAATGCGTCCTGTAATTTCTGTTGTATCGGGGGTGTGCTCTGTAGTCCCGGTTGTGCCTTGAGTGCGATCTGTAATTCCTGCTATGCCGTGAATTTGCTCGGTAGTCCCTGCTATACCTGGAGTGTGCTCCGTAGTTTCCATGTCCATGTTGAGCGCTGTATCGCGAGTTATAGCGGGAATTGGAATAATCCACGGCATAGGTTAGTGGGGCAAGAATTGCTGATCCCACAATCACTACGGCAGCGGCGAATGATGATTTTTTGCGTAGAGATCCCTTCTGTTTCGTGGAAATGGATTGATGATTTTGCAGCGAAGATCGGCTATGCATTACACACCTCTCTACTACCAGTGGGCCGTGTAAACAACCGTGGATTTTGAATCCAGCTACAGTTTGTCTTAGAGCAAGTATTTCTGCCCTTCTACAGGGACAAGTCCATAGCTGGTGATTTCCCCAAAGCAGATAACCGTATACTCGGCCTCGGCTGCGGGTTGGTACTGCGGCGGTATGAACCACTACAAGTCCAAGGGATGGTAAGGTGGGTCTTAAGGGCTGGTGACAACAAAAAGGAATATACTGAGGTTCTCTTAGAGGATGCTCTTCTAGTTGTTGGTGATTTTGAGGAATTTTGTCTTAGTTGCTAAGGTTTTATGAGTTATCTACCGTAACTTGCGAGTCAATTTCCAGCGTTCTTGAATCACGCCAGAATAATAGAAATAGCTTTCAAAAAGTTATTGTTATTTATTTCATCTTAGTAAGTGTCGCAACTATACCGTTATCCACATTTATCCCATTTCTCATATTTGTTGTGAAGGCCTTTGCGCATTAGAAAATTTAATAAAGAAATTTTCTTTTCGGGATCGCTCAAAATATTTCTTTCTGGTTTGAAAACCAAGTAAACGAATCCACCCTTTTTGCGTTATGTGATAGCTGATTATTGGAAGCTCCCCTGAAAATGAAATACCAGGGTAGGGATGATTACTTTTAATATTTATTAAATAGGATTTGGCTATGACTGGAAGATCGACATTACCCATATTTTTTCTAGTATTTATTGTAATGCTTTACAGCAATCCGGGCGTGAGTGTTGAGGTAGAGCAAGCGAATGAAACGCTGCTTATTTTGGATGACGAAGTAGAATTAACCCTTTCGATGCATCCACTAAATAGTTTAATGGTTAATGCACAAGTATCGACTAGCAGTGAGTCGCGAGTGGCGATCAGGATCAATTCGGCGGTAACCGACCGTCGGCGAACAAATTATACCGATTGGGGCACAGAGCATGATATGACCCTAGTAGGTTTAAGGGCCGAAACCACTTACCGTTTTACTGCACTGGCAATGCTGGAAAGTGGAGACGTTGTGCAGAGCTCGACTATTTCTTTCAAGACTGGTTCGTTACCTGAAGGCGCTCCCCCAGTTGAGGTAACTACATTTACAGAGCAAAGCGAAGGAGGTGTAACTATTTTTGCACCTTCAGGTGACAGGGATAATACCTTTTGGGGATTCGATGAAGAGGGTGAGGTTGTCTGGTACCTCCACGGAGACATTCCTCTCACCGGGGCACCGGTAGTGCGCAATTTACAGGATGGCAATTTAATGTTGCTGTTGGATCAGGAAGCAAGGATTATCTCCTTTGCTGGTGAAACGCTGCAATCATTTGAGCTGCCAGCCTATCACCACGATGCAATTCTTCTTGAAAATGGAAATCTACTGGTATTAACAAACGCCTATGAAACAATTGATGGTCAATTGATAAAAGGAGATGCGATTCTTGAAGTGGATGGGCAGGGCAATACTGTATGGGAATGGTCTGCATTCGATCATCTCGATACTCAGCGTTTCCCCGGTGAGTTAGCCAGTCGAGAAGCGAGCAATGGTGCGCTGGATTGGACTCACTCTAACTCGTTACACTATATTTCTGCCGATAATTCGATTTTACTGTCAAGTCGCTCTCAAAGCTGGGTGGTCAATATTGATCATGATAGTGGCGAAGTAAACTGGATTATGGGTAGGGATTTGGATGCTTCCGAGGGATTTCTTGAGAAATTATTTTCATTGCAAGATGGCACCTGGATGGCTTCTCAGCATGCAGCTATGCTTGCGTCAGACGGAGACATTCTGATTTACGATAATAGGAATGAGTCCGAATACAGTGGTGAGATCTATAATAGCCGCGCAGTGAAATTCTCTTTAAACACAGAGGAAATGGTGGCAGTGCAAACTTGGGAGTACGTTGCACCAAAGTACACCAATTCTTTAGGGGATGTAGATGAACTTCCCGGTGGGAATATTCTACTTTGCGTGGGCGGCCCATCCAGTGCTAGTACCGGCAACAATAGAGATGCATATATTGTTGAAGTCGCCGACGATCAGACTGCAGAGACGGTTTGGGAGATGAAAGTCAATGATACGAGTGTATATCGTGCTGAGCGTTTTTCTTGGAATGATATATCAGTGGTAAGTGATTTATCACTTTAGACCCTCTAAATAGTTAGGCGCCAGTAACATACTTTGTTGCTGGCGATTCTTATTAAAGGACTTCTAACCAGATTTGGCAATCAGTGCTCTATAGCATTGATTATGTTTCTAAAGCGGTATTCCCCCAGTAACTGTTGAATATCACTAGATAGGGCTTGAAGTGTTTTAATTAAATATGGCTTTAGCGTGATAATGTTAGACTTTTTTTGGGGAAGTGTATGATTTGATGGGAAAAGTTCTTCACCTCCTTCGAGGAACTCATCATTTATTTTTTTATTTTCCTGTGAATATCGATTTAAAAAATTAGCTCTATCTTCATCAGAGTTCCATAGGTGTGGTGATCTTGGCAGTGTTCGCTTGATTATATTTTGTATATTGCCAGATTTTATCCATTTTAATAGTTTTGCATTTTCAGATTTTGAGTGTATTTGCTGATTTAATATCTGCTTTAAAGCGGCCTCTTCATTTGAAAGGCTCTCCCTTATAATTTTGTTTGAGTTTGGTAGGCCAGAGATTCCTAAGGTGCGAAAAAAATTAACTGGTAGATCTCCATTACATAACTGTTCGTAAATAATTATTTTGATATCGGGAAAAAACTTTTTGAAGGCTGCTATGTTTTTATAAAAGTTCAGGTTTCTACTCTCTATCTTTAATAGGAACTCTTTGAATGATAGTTTCGCTAGTGGAGATACTCCTTTCATAATATGTTCTTTGTAAAGAGACTGGGCAAAATTATCTTGTCTACGCAAGGTTAAGATGATTTTGGTTTGCTCTGGGGGTATTGTATTGGAGAGTAGTTCTAAATAATGATGCCGAGCCTCAATCCAGGAGCAATCTTTTGTTTTGTAAGTATGCCGACAAATAGGCTCTGCACTAATTAATAGATCAAGGTTATTTTTCTGCGACTTTGACTTCCAATCATATGCTAGCAACTTTCCTCTGGATATAGGCGGGCTCTCAGGGTGATCGGAAAATGAGTGTGCAAAAAGATGGTGACCCTTGTCTATACTAACTAAATTTCGATGAATAATGGGATATAAAATACCTTTACTTCTTAACAGCCTTCTATATTTATAGGCGTAACATTGTATTGCTGTGGTGCCGGTTTTATGTAGCCCTGAATGTAAATATATAGTCATTATATGTTCTTTGTGTTTTATAGATCGTGATCTGGTATCTACTGCTGTTTAATAGGTGCTCATATCTATTTCGAATGATCTATTTTATATTTTATGTGAGTGTTGTGTTTTTGGGGGCGTCAAAGAGCCAATATTGAAGGTTTAGTAAAAGATATTCTATTTTCTGGTCTCGGGCTCATTTTGATTTCGGTTGGCGTATGTTTTTCTATCTTAATCCCATTTGTAGAGTCTATTGATTTTAGTATAGTTGTATTTTTGTAAATTGTTTTTTCATGCCGATTTAATGTTAGGGGAGACTATGGGTAATTTTTTCACTCAACTACCAGGTGATCACTCTAAGGAGCATTTTGAGAGTTTACTAGAGGGGAAAAGCTGCAGGATTGAGCGGATTATATCTTACGGGCAGTCCTCGCCGGAAACAGGGTGGTATGATCAAGATGAGCATGAGTGGGTGTTAGTACTTTCCGGTTATGGTGTTATTGAAATGGAAAATGGTGAGAGGCACCACCTGGGGAAGGGGGATAACTTGTTGATTAGGGCAAATCAAAGGCATCGGGTGGTGGAGACAGCTGCAGATGAGGCCACTATATGGTTGGCAGTTTTCTTTCAGTGAAGCAGTTATCTTTTAAGATATAAATCTTATGAGCTCCTATCGAGAGTTCTATACCTGCCAATGTAAATCGGATCTAAAGTCCTCTGACGAGTTAGTATTGTTAGCTTTAAGACAGGTGTGTCTACTGACTGGCAGGTCAGCCTGTACATATCTCCATATACCGAAGAGGCCTGTTAAAATTTTCGAGGCTTTGCTTAAATTAGATAGCTTTAATTTGGTCTGATCGTTTGATACCAAGTCAAATCCTTTTCTGCCAGGTGGTTTATGCTACCTGGTTTTTTATTTTAGTATTATCTCAATTAACACTGACCGAAAAAATCATATAGAACTTCCAGATTTCTATAGCCAGATCAGCGGCTAGGTTATTAGGTGGTTATCCCCCATATACTTCTATTCTAGAGATCTTTCTTTTATAGCTCAGGTTTCGGGAAAAGTCAGTGTATAAGAGACACGTTGTGTATGAAAAATATCTTTCTTTCTTTCTTTCTTTCTTTCTTTCTTTCTTTCTTGCTTGGCTGTGATAAATGTAATTTAGAATATCTTCTCTGTCGGTAAGGCAAACTCTAGATCTGTTATTTGAAGGGATAGAACTGTAGTAGATAATGCTGCTCTCATTTTAATAGTGGCGAAATCAAGCGCGAACAATTGTCTTGAGTTGATCACGCTTAGATTGACATCAGTGAGCTGAAATTAATTCCTTTTCACTCTGGGGGAAATCCTTTCATCAAAAGCCAAATATGGTTGTGGGGCACTGGTACTAATTAGAAATATTTACTTAAGGTTTTGCGCCAATTTCCGCCATTAAACGCGTTACTTCTGACAATCGATACAAATTGTTTGTTCACGTGTCATTTCTTCGTGAGAAATAAATTAGCATGTTCCTGTGTTGATAAGTAAATATTTTCTTGGGGAAGAAATGAAAGTTCAGTTTTTAAAAGCAACTCTCTGCCTTGCTATTGTCTCATCACTATACGGTTGTAACGGAGGATCAAGTGGAGGCAAATCTCCTGAAGAGACAGGTGATATTACTGCACCAACCTTAACCCTTATTCCTGCAGGTGGCAGTACTATAGAAGAAGGTGACAAGGTGTTACTGAATTTTGATGAACCTGTAGAGCTAGGTGATATCTCACTGTCTGGTTCTATGCAGGAACTCGGGGAGCTATACCAAGTTAGTGAAGATTCATTAGAACTTAGGCCGAACGATGTTTGGGGGGAAGGGGAAGAGCTATCCCTAGTAATTAATGCTCAGGACGGCGCGGGTAATCAAATGACGGAGATTGCCGTCAAGTATCAAGTTGAAAACATTGCCCCTACTGTAAATAGTATACTTCCGCAGAATATTCGCCTGGAAAAGAATGATTCTTTCAAACTGCAATTTTCTGAGACTATGGATATAGATAGTCTTCAATTAAGCGGGATGTTACTTGAAGATGACTATAAGGTTGTTTGGTCTGCTACCGTCGTTAAAAATGATACGCTAACAATTACTCCAAAAGAATACTGGATCGCCGGACAGAAACGCACAATCAACGTTGATGTAATGGATTTAGCAGGAAATCCCATTCCTACAGTAAACAGCATTTTTACTGTGCCGATGTACTTCGAGAACTTTACTCCGGCGTCAGTGGTGATAGGCCAGGATGAGTTTTCAGACAAAGATGCAGGGCTCAGTGCTAAAAATCTTGGAGACTTTCCTACTGGCAGTCCTGCTGTTAGTTCTGATGGAAAACTATTTATAACGGATCGAGGAAACAATCGTGTCTTGGCCTTTAATGAAATACCTTCCTCAAATGGGGCTTCTGCTGATTTTGCTCTAGGTGTCGATAGCCTGGATAGCTCCGATTCATCGAATGATAGAAAGACGCTTCAATGGCCAATTCAAGCTAGTATTAATGACGGTAAGTTAATTGTTTCTCAGGCGATGGGGGAAAGACGGCTTTCGCTTTATAATCAAATCCCTATGGACGGGGCAGCAGTCCCTGAAGTGGTTTTAGGACCATGGGGCGAGGCAGACGATGGATGTAATAGCTTTAACACACCAGCATCTGCCATTTTAGTTGACGGAAAAATTATAGCTGTAGATGAAGTTAACTCTCGCGCGTTGGTTTGGAATAGTATTCCAACAGAAGATAATACAATTGCAAGCTTAGTTATTGGTCAGCCTACAATGGAGAGTTGCTCCCCTAATACCAGTTTGGATGGTAATAGTGGGGGGCCAACAGCTCAAACTCTTGCTTACCCTAGTGCAGTTTGGGGTGATGGAGATAAGCTTGCAATTTTAGATTCTGAAAACAATCGAATTTTGCTCTGGAATGAATTCCCCACAGAAAACTATGTCGCGGCAGATGTTGTACTCGGGCAGGAAAATTTTGGTGCTGAGGAATGGCCGGATGATGCAACGGAGAAAGATTTACGTTATCCATGGTTTGGAATTTGGTCAAATGGAATGCAGCTATTCGTTACTGATACAGAGAATAACCGAGTGTTAATTTGGAATCAGTGGCCTGAAGAAAATTATACTGCAGCAGATTTTGTCTTGGGGCAAAGTGATTTTGTGAAATCTGCTTATAATGACTCTAACCAAAATGGAGTTCATGATACCGATGAACTACCCAGTGCATACACTTTAGGTGCTCCAACAGGAGTTTTTGGTTATAAAGATAATCTGTTTGTTACTGACTCAGGGAACAATAGGGTGTTGGTGTTTAAGTCGCAGTAGTGCTTTCTAGATTGACTTGACTGGATGGAAACTATGGCTAAGGGAGGTGGTAAATAAATTTATCATCTCCCTTACTTTTTAGGATTTTAGTTTATTACAATTTCTTAAGTTGGTGATACTTGATTTTTATTCTTTTCAGGTTAACAGTGGGGCAGGAAACTAGAGCATTAATTTTTTAATGCTTCAGAAATAATTGATGCTATGGCCAAGTCCATGAACCAATTGTGATTTGCAGGGATAACAAACCAGGGTGCATATTCGGTGCCGCATTGACTTAGCTGTAGTAGTTCAGACTTGATCTGACAGTTACCGGTTTTTCAGGAGGTGCTCCGTAAGGTCAAATTCAGTTTTCGAGCTTTTCCTTCCAGATACTTTTTCCATCTTCAAGAGTTGCTAACGGTGTTCAACCGCAACACTTCTTACCCTGATGGCTTCTCTAATTATTGTAATATGTGAACCACTCGTCCAGATTCTTTTGTAACTCTTCTATTGATCCATAGATCTTGCGGCGTAATGAAGGTTGGTAGAACTCTTGTAAAATGGTCTTATGGAAGCGCTCACAGATCCAGTTAGTTTGTGGATGTCTGGCTTTTGTCTTGGTGCGTTCTATTTCGTTCACACTTAGATATAACTGGTAGTCGTGCTGTTCCAATTTACCACAATACTCAGTACCGCGTTCAGTTAGGATATGCAGCACTGGTAGATAATGTAAGGCATAAAACGGTAGTGTACGGTCATTGCCGCAGTGATTGGTATTTTGGTGGTGTACAGCTTGCAATGAGCCACCTTTGCATAGGTATCGGCATAGGTTTTTTGGTAAACACGCCCGACGCCCTTAAATGTTCCTACATAGAAGGTATCCTGCGAGCCCAGATAACCTGGGTGTTGAGTATCAATTTCATCACAGGCTTCATCATCATGCCGTTTTCTCTCCAAAGCCTGAATCTGTGACTCTGTGAGGATCAGTCCCTCCTCTTAAATTACTATGTCAACACGGTTCTTGTGGTTGGACACACGCCGGCTCTTCTCAAGAAGGGCGTCCATGCCGGCACTAAAACGGTTTCCTTATACCGATAGAAAGTATCTCTCGATACACTTAGCATCTTGAAAGCTTTGGAGATGTTGCCAAGTTCTTCTGCCAAATTTAGTAATCCGGTCTTGTGTTTGATGATGCGATCATTAGTATGGATCATGGGGTTTATCCTTATTTTTGTTTTTAGGTTTAGGCATCTTCATCAAAACCGGTAAACCCACTCTTTTTCAAGAGAATGTGTCAGATTTGGTCTGAACTAATCCAGCTTAAGGTTGTGCGCCAATTTTCGACATAAAACGTGCTATTCCTGACAATCTATATAAGTTGCTTGTTCTCGTATCATTTCTTCGTGAGAAATAAATTAGCATGTTCCTGTGTTGATAAGTAACTATTTTCCTGGTGAAGAAATGAAAGTTCATTTTTTAAAGGCAATTCTTTGTCTTGCTACTGTCTCATCGCTATACGGTTGTAATGAAGAAATTGGCGGAAGCAAATCTCCAGAAGAGATCGGTGATAGCACTGCACCAACTTTAATCCTTATTCCTACAGATGGTAGCACTATCGAAGAAGGTGATAAGGTGTTACTGAGTTTTGATGAGCCAGTAGAGCTGGCTGATATCTCACTGTCTGGTTCTATGCAGGATCTTGGAGAACTATACCAAGTTAGTGAAGATTCACTTGAATTGAGGCCAAACGATGTTTGGGGGGAGGGGGAAGAGCTATCCCTAGTAATCAATGCTCAGGACGGCGCTGGTAATCAAATGACGGAGATTGCCGTCAAGTATCAAGTTGAGAATATTTCCCCTACTGTAAATAGTATACTTCCACAGGATATTCGCCTGGAAAAGAACGGTTCTTTTAAAATCCAATTTTCTGAGACTATGGATGTAGATAGTCTTCAATTAGGCGGGGTATTACTTGAAGATGACTATAAGGTTGTTTGGTCTGCTACCTATGTCGAAAATGATACGCTAACTATTACTCCAAAAGAATACTGGATCGCTGGGCAGGAACGCACAATAAACGTTGATGTAATGGATTTAGTGGGAAATCCTATTCCTACAGTAAACAGCAGTTTTACTGTGCCGATGTATTTCGATAATTTTGCTCCAGCGTCAGTGGTGATTGGTCAGGATAATTTTTCAGACACAGTTTCTGGGATCAGCGCTAAAAATCTTGGAGTCTTTCCCGCTGGTAATCCCGCTGTTAGTTCTGATGGGAAACTATTTATAACGGATCGAAGAAATAAGCGTGTCTTAGTTTTTAACGAAATACCTTTCTCGAATGGGGCTTCTGCTGATTTTGCTCTAGGTGTCGATAGTCTGGATAGCTCCGATTCGTCGGATGCTAGAAAGTCGCTTCAAATGCCAGTTCAGGCTAATATTAAAGACGGAAAATTGATTATTTCTCAAGTTGAAGGAGAAAGACAGATTTTGATTTATAACCAAGTCCCTATGGACGGGACGGCAGTCCCTGAAGTGGTTTTAGGAGCATGGGGCAAGGAAGTTGATGGATGTTATAGTCGTGACGATGACAAAGCAACATCTGCCATTTTAGTTGATGGAAAACTTATAGCTGTAGATGAAATTAACTCTCGCACGTTGGTTTGGAATAGTATTCCAACAGAAGATAATACAACCGCAAGCTTTGCTGTTGGTCAGCCTACAATTGAGTTTTGCACCGCTAATACCGGTCCGGATGGTAATAGTGGGAGACCAACAGCTCGAACTCTTGCGGACCCTTCTGCAGTTTGGAGTGATGGAAATAAGCTTGCAATTATAGATTCTTTAAACAATCGAATTTTGCTCTGGAATGAATTTCCTACAGGGAATTATAGTGCAGCAGATGTTGTTCTTGGGCAGGAAAATTTTAGTATTGATGATAGGTCGGATAATGCAACGGAAAAGGATTTAAGTTATCCCTGGTTAGGGATTTGGTCAAATGGAATTCAGCTATTTGTAACCGATACCGAGAATAACCGAGTGTTAATTTGGGATCAGTGGCCTGAAGAAAATTATACTGCTGCGGATTCTGTCTTGGGGCAAAGTGATTTTGTGAAATCTGCTTATAATGACTCTAATCAAGACGGAGTTTATGATACCGGTGAACATCCCAGTGCGTCCACTTTACGCCTTCCAACAGGGGTTTTTGGTTATAAAGATAGCCTATTTGTTACTGACTCAGCAAACAATAGAGTGTTGGTGTTTAAGTCGCAGTAGTGCTTTCTAGATTGACTTGACTAGATTGAAAATATGGCTAAGTGAGATGGTAAATAAATTTATCATCTCCCTTACTTTTTAGGGTTTTAGTTTATTGCGAGTTCTTAAGTTGATGATACTTGTTTTTTATCTCTTCCATATTGATGGTGGGGGCAGGAAACTGGGGATTTAATTTTTTTAATGCTTCAGAAATAATCGAGGCAACGGCCAAGTCCCGGAACCATTTGTGGTTTGCGGGGATAACAAACCAGGGTGCGTATTCGGTGCTGCATTGATTTAGCATATCTTCAAAAGCACAGATATACTCGTCCCAATACTTTGCCTCAGTATAATCACTTTCGCTGATTTTCCACTGTTTGGCGGGATCATCAATACGTTGCTTGAATCTCTCCAACTGCTCATCCTGACTGATATATAGGAAAAATTTCAGTATTATTGTGTTGCTTTCAGAGAGTAATTTTTCAAAGTTATTAATTTGATCATAGCGTTCACTCCAAATGTCCATTGGAACCAGGCTATGCACTCGTTCAATCAGTACGCCCTCATACTGAGAGCGGTTGAAGATTGATATATGCCCCCGGGCAGGGGTTACTTTGTGATATCGCCATAAGAAATCATGCTCGCTCTCTTCTTTTGAAGGTTCCTTAAAGGAAATCGCTCTACACATTTGTGGATTTGTTGCGCCTAATACATGCTTGATGGTGCCATCTTTCCCCGAGGCATCTATTCCCTGCAAGCAGATAAGTAGAGATGTTTTACGCTCAGCGTAAAGCTTGTAAGTGAATGAACGTATCTGCTCATCTATACGCTGGGTATCTGGGAGTGCCTCTTCACGACTTTCGTAACAATGTTTGAAGCCCGGATCTATTTCGGAGAGCTTTATCTTGCTGTCAGGCTTTACCCTGAAATCTTCGAAACAATTCATAGTTCGACTGCCTACCTTTTTTAGGCTTTTGTAGATGGCTCAGATATCACTTAATCTTCGATAAAGAAGTTTCTTGACCAGGTCCAGGAAAAACATCCAGATAATCATGTATAGCCATACCAGACCGATTATGGTCCAGGGTATTGCCGGTACCAGCAAGCCGAATCCGCACATCAGCACGGTAAATGCTTGGGTACCAACAATTGCGATAAACAGAGGGAATGCGGGTAGTGGTTTGGAAAAGAAAGCTGTACGAGAGCGCACAACGAATAACAGTAGATGTCCACCCGCTACGATCTGTAAAAATACGATAGTTTGAATTTGCTCTTTATTTAATGCGATCCAGGATTGCCAGTTGGTGTTATTGAGCCATTCCATTCCAATAAAGAGAATACCCATTGTTTGAGCAATAGAAAAAAGGCCGATAATGCTGGAGCCCAGTAATAGGTCTCGCATTTGCCAATGCACAGGTTCCTTGGGAAGCAGAGTATTATCGTAGGCAATGGTCATAATGGGGATGTCATCAAGAAGAGCCACTAGTACGATCATAACCGGGGTTAGGGGCGAGAAGCCGAACATTATGGTAGCAAAGACAACCACCACCATAATATCTAGAGTCATGGATACCCGGAAAAGTACGTAGTTAATAATGCGTTCAAATATTTTTCGGGCTTCATCGATGGCATCGACGATGGTAGATAGTCCGGGAGAGGTCAGGATAATGGCTGCAGCCGCGCGTGCGGCGTCGGTAGCTCCGCTAACGGCGATACCACAGTCAGCTTGCTTAAGGGCCGGCGCATCGTTCACACCATCACCAGTCATGGCAACCTGGTGACCCCTGCCCTGCAATGCTTTCACAATGGCATATTTATGTTCGGGAAACACTCGCCCAAATCCATCTGCACGCTCAACGGTATCGACGATAGTAGATGGCAGGTGGTCCATATCCTGGGACTTTGTAAACACACTACTGGCAGCGAAAATATTTGTTCCAATACCGACTTGGGTGGCGATTTCCTTGCCGATAGCCACATCGTCGCCCGTAATCATTTTTACTTGAAGCCCGTGTTCCCGTGCGCGCTGAATAGTGTCTTTGGAGTCATCCCGAGGTGGGTCTTCAAGAGACAGAATACCCAGGAATTGCCACGGTGAGCCGTTTGCCTTCTGCGCAACACCCAGGGAGCGTAGCCCCCTGGAGGCCTGTTGTTGCACACAAGCAGTGGCTTTGTCGGCCTCGGCACCACTCAAGCTACATAAGTCGACAATAGCCTGGGGGGCCCCTTTGCTGAAATATAGGGTTTGCCCATCCTGATTCTGTACCTTGACTTCAGTGCGTTTGCTCACCGGATCAAAGGGAGTGAATTCATCAACCTTATATTTCTTCAGTTCTTCCTTATTTTTCAGGCCGGTAAAAATTGCTTGATCAATTGGATCGCTGGCGCCTGCTTCAGATGCGATAGCGGCGGCAAGGATCAGCTGGTCGTTGTTTTCCGCACTGAATAAGGTAGGTTCTTCGAGGCACAATTGGTTCTTGGTGAGGGTGCCAGTTTTATCTGAGCAGAGGATATCAACACCAGCCAACTCTTCAATGGACTCCAGCCGCGAGACGATCGCTTTTTTACGGGATAGCGCCAGGGCACCGAGAGCATTGGTCACAGTGATGACCGAAGGCATGGCAACGGGAATCGATGCGATCAGCAACACCAGTACAGTGCGAAGAATATTGATGATATCTGACCAGTGCCATGTTTCGGCGACCACGATATCGCGGTATAGCTCTGTGCCTACCAGAATAACGGCCAACACCAAACACAGCACGATGAGGAAGTCACCGATATGGGTGACGGCTTTCTGCGAATGTGAGGCATTTTGCCCTGCGCCGGCAACAAGTTGGGCGGTGCGCCCAAAGAATGTATTGTGCCCGGTACCAATGACAACAGCGGTCATCTCCCCCCGTTTGGCGATACTGCTGGAATAGCCAATATCACCGATGCCCTTACTGACCGGTAGGGATTCTCCGGTAAGGGCGGCTTGATCAATACTGATGGACTTCCCTTCAGTAAAGCGCACGTCAGCAGGCACGACTTGCCCTAGCTTGATTCGCACTATATCCCCTGGGACCACCATCGCGGCATCGGTAGATTGATACTCCCCATCCCTTAACACATTGGCTTTGGGCGCCATACTGGCCTTCAGTGCTGCCAGCGCATTGGCAGCTTTGTGTTCCTGCCAAAATCCGGCAATCGCGTTGTACAACAGCAGGGCCATAATGATGGCGAAATCGGGCCAGTGGCCAATTAATGCAGAGAGCAATGCGGCCGCTTCAATCATCCAGGGAATGGGGCCCCAGAAAAATCGCAAAAACTTAGTGAGTGCGCTTTGCTCCTTCTCCTGAATGGCATTGGGGCCATATTTTTGCAGGCGGGCGCTGGCTTCATTTTTGGTGAGGCCGGCGGATGATGTGTTTAGCTCAGTGTAAACTGCATCAATATCAGCGTTCTGCAAATCCAGAGATTGCTGGTCGCTGTTGTTTTGATTATTTGGCGATGATTCTTGACCTTGCACTTTGGGTTTCCCAATGACAAAGGTTTACCTGTGGAGTCTTTTCCAGCACTAGATAACTCAATCTAGCAGTTTGCGCCATTCGCTATGTGGACATTGGTGACGGTGGTTAGGGAAATTTGAAGGAATAGAGTTAAAGGTTAAAGAGTCGGTATTGAGTTGGGGTGAAAAACCACTATTCCTGTGAGCCATTGAAAGGGGTATATCAGTGACAACTGATCAAATGCAGGATCAGTCTGTCTCGATAACGTCGCGGTTTTTCTCCGGGGTTTCGAATATCAAATCCTTGCTGTAGTCCTTGGCCAACAGGCCTGGGTATAGGCCATGTGCAGGTGCTTTCCGCATATGCCTAAGTTCTCTTTAGCTTATAGTGCACTTCACGATAGGCCGAAACCTAACCATATAGGGTATCTACTATTAGTGGGTAAGTTCTAACCCTAGTGCTTAGGCGAACAGCACTAATTTGTTAAGCATCTATCTATCAAGAGCAACATTGACTCAAGGATGCCACGTACCCATCTCAGTTGCTTGAACCACTGGCTGTTAAGTGAGGACTCACAGCGATAACGGTGTACATTTAGATTGCTACACAGCGCCTAGTTTTTTCTAGACTTGTTATCATATCACTCGATCTATCCGTGAGAATTGGTCGGGATAGAGATATATTAAGGATTTGAGACTATTTAAAAATAGCGCGGCCCTCGATGAGGCCGCCTTCGAATCTGTAAACTGATTATTCAGAAATTATAGCTAAGCGCTAATGCAGAGAAAGATGGGGTTTCATTATCGACGTTATAGATTGTGTGTTCCAGGCTTATGGCCCAATTCTGATAATTCCAACCTGCTGCTATCCCATAGTACCAATCGTAACCATCGTTGCGCCATTTGCTTGATTCTGAGTATTCAACAGGTCCCCCAGTACCTGGAGCTCCAATAACAGTTGGAGCTGCAAGGTACTCCAAATACTCCCCTTTGAATTTATATTTAACATCCCAGCGCTGATATCCAAATCGAAGCCCTGTATATAATGCTTTTGTCGTATCAGTAGAAATAGATAAGCCTAGTGTCTTTAACTTAATCTCTGAACTGAGGTTTTCTGTAATGCTAAAGTTAGTATCTGTACTTGAGTAGTGGTACATTCCACTAGATTTCCCTAAATCGCTAAATCCACCTTCTAAAGCGAGAAACCTATTGATCCGGTAACCGGCTGAAAAGCTCCAGCCTTCTGAATCTGACAGTGAATAATCATAACTATCTATAACTTCTTGGACTTCAATATCTGTGTCAACGCTGCCATAAGATATTCTTAAGTAGTAATTGTCTTCCTGAGCGATGGTATTACTTGTGGCAAATAGAGCGAATAAAAAAAAGGTTGTTTTTTTCAAGAGTGTCTCCGTAAGTAACGCTTCGCACAAAGACAGTCAAATAGCGTAGCGTCTTGACTGTCTTTGAGATCAAAGAGAGCGATTGCTGCGACTTGTATGGTTGTTCTTAATCGATTCTGATGTTGAAAATCCTTTTCGCTAACGGGTAAATTGAGATCCACCTTCTGCGGCCACCGAAGGCCTTGTTTGTCACGGTTCGTTGCTGCACCGGTTTATAAAACAAGTAGGAACGTGACAGACACTCACTAGGCATAACTTGAATAGTCATGTGGGCCTCTAGCCCGGATAGCAAGGCGGAGATAGCTTATCTTATGGAACCTCAAGAGATCAATGTCAGTATCGATACCGGTAGCAAACAACTGGATATTTATGTGAGACCTACTGATTAATTCTTTAGTTTTACCAGTGATAAAAATGGTATTAAGGATACCATTAAACAACTACAAACTCTTCGCCATACAATATGATCCCATACTAAAGCCGATGTATAAGCGATTAGTCGACTCTGGCAAACCTAAAAAGGTGGCTCTGATTTTCTGCATGAGAAAGCAGATTACGACCCTGAATATGATGGTAAAAAATAACACCTATTGGAATGAAAGTATGGCTTAAAAGCTTGATGAGCGACCATAGTCACTTATTATGAGCTACTGTACTCTCGGCTAAAATTTATACCTCCGCGTAATTTGTAATTCAAAGCTTTCCTACTCTGTAAAATTGGTGCTTTACGAACGTACATTTTGAAACCAGTGGCGCTTATTTTAAATTCCCCTTCCTGGCAGTCAAAACGAAAATCGTGCTCATCGAAGCGACCATTCTTTGTTTTTCTCTCATTCACCATATGCAGATCGGCGACTTCTAGCTCACCTTGCCTGGATTCAATGTCAAGTAAAATATCGTAAGCATTTTCAAATACCATCGTAACGGGAGCAACCCAGAACTTAAAATATGCTTCCCCTTTTCTTGGATGAATCCATTGAAAAATGTAATCGAGATCTATCATAAACTCGAAATTCTCCGTATCAGCCAGGAAACCCCATATTTTGGAGTCGTGCCCCCCATTAGGGAGAAGTCTTTCTCAGACCAAATGTTCTTTTCAAGTTCGTAGGTATACACTCTTATGTCTCATAACGCCCGCAGTATGCGAGGCTTTAAAATCAAGGCAAGGCCGAAATGGAAAAGCTGTCGATGTGCCTATCTCTCCATCAGCTTATAACCTTGGTAAGATTTCGAGTTGTCATCACTAACTATTGTCTAAAGTTCTCGATTTACCATAAACCATCCCCAAGTAAGCTACCGGCCAAACGAGGGCGCCAACAATGTATCCCTTCAAAATGAGCGAGTAGTTGGTTTTTTCCCTTATCCAATCACCAAATAGGGCAAAGAACATCGCAATCGCCATAACACTTAAAAAATACATCAGGAAAGCTTTTACTACTGGATGTACCGATTTAATCTGCATCGAAAGACTCTAGAACATAACATTCCCAAAATGGCGGAGGTCCAGCAAATATGTAGTGTTTGCGATCATGCCTGCGCTTGTCATATTTGATTACGATTAGCTTTAACTTCATTCATGACAACATGAATAAAGCCTCGTGCGAATACTACGATAGCAAAGACCAAAATTGAAATACCTAAAGCAGCACTATCGCCAACTATACCTACATCATAAATCGGATCACTTTCACGCTCCGTTTGCAAGAAAAAGATAAGCCACAATAAAAACCATACGGCAGTACAATAAATCAGTAGTTTTTCACCCCAAGGCAATACTAATGGGGAAAATACTGTCACCGAAAGAATGCCCAATATGAAAAGTGTCATAAAGTCCCTTTACACATGACGCAAAGTGAAGGAGGGAGAGCGTAGCTCTGTGTCCCGCTTGCATGGATTGTTAGCTCATTCGCAAGCATCGGCTTTAGTGCCGCGTTAATCCAAGGGGTGACGTAACTGTTATTTGCTCCACCCTCAAGGATGATTGAACCACTTATGCTATCGGAGTGATACTCCAATCGGTAGCTAGGGCCATCCATTATAATGATCTCTGACTCAGCCGGCTTTTTAATGCCAACAAATATCTCTGTTGTTTCAAATATGGCACGTTTAATTTCTTTGATGCCAATTTCTATTTGAGGGCAGTCTGAAACTTTGATAATGCGCTTGTCGAGGCCAACTTCCGGAGTATAAGCAATATAGAGCACGCCATCATTTATGTGGTAACCGTACTCAGATCCAGGTGCATACCAAGGCCCTGTTAGGAAGGTGATGCCACTAAAGTAATCAAGGTCATCCCCGTATGCGGACTGCAATACATCCTCTTTATTCTCTTGTGACGTACAAGAAGACAAGATCATCGGTATCAGAAATGTACATACTCGAATCTTCATAGAAAGCTAACGTTACCAGCTGGGGCCGAAAAATCAGAGCGAAGCGGCGGTTTTTGGCCGCCTCTGGCGGACTTAGTTATGTTTGTACTTGTTTATATGCATAATACTTGAACAGCATTGCTTGAATTAACGCAAAAGAACCATAAGTTATTGCCGTCTCTGCTACACCTGAGAAAATATATATAACGACAGTAAAAGCCACTGCCGCGCCGAAATATAGAAAATAACTTCCATTGCCGTACCTGCAAATTAACCAATGAACAGGAAAACCAAATAATAGCCAGCCAACGATTGAGAATAGTAAGTAAACCCCCAGAAAAATTAATGAGAACAACCCAAAGCCCGCCCAACTATATAGATCTTGAGGAAGTCCAATTTCATACAATGTATAGATGAGAACAAGGAACGCGGGGAAAAACACGCTCTTTAAAATTGCTGAATCCCACCTTCTTAAGTTCATCGGATGCACCCAAAAATAAAACGTCTTGCCTACAGGCTGACCGTCAGGGCGGTACAGCCCGGAGGGCGACTGTGCGGCAACTGGTTATGTTTTGATTGTAGTATAGTCATCTACGCTTTGGACTTTAAAAACTTTGTTATTTGAGAACTTAAACTCTATTTGCGCACCACCAGTTATGCGGTTTGCTGAAACTAATTTTATAACTGTACCTTCAATACCTAACGTTTTGCCCCAATCTATTAACGGGTAGCCAAAATCTGTTTCTCTACTGGCTTTAGGGTCTTCTAGGCCATTGTTACCTGAGCGCCAAAATAAAATTTCATAATCGAAGTAAACTCTGATCCAATCACCTGAAACTTTTATATAAAGGATATTGGCTTGATCTTCTCTTTTATTCTTACACCAAAATTCTTGAGCGATCAGCTTCTCAAGTTCTTTGTTTTCTATTTCTGGCCAATCGTCATTAATTGAAATTTTATCCATCACTTATAGAGCATAAGCCCTGCTAAACGGCGCGCGCCTTTCGCGCGTCCAGTGGAGGCCGTTTTTCGGTCGGAACGGTGTTTGAGTACCTTGGTACGCCCAGCATGGGCGTGAACTAATGGGGTGAAAGTCCCCTGTAGGAGGATCACCGTTTAATGGATTCCATTAAATGCTAACTACTAGCGAATGGCAACTGCAACACCGTGAGGTCTTGTGGAGAGGAAGCCGCTAGCAAAGCTACGAGCTGACGGACAGAAACATCATATAAGGCTTAGCCTGGAGGCGAGGTGGCCAAGAACACCGAAGCCATGTGATCTAACGGGTAAAGTAAATGATGCAGTTGTGTAGTGAAAGTTCACGTTCTTATCTGGGGAGATCTGTTCAACCTGCTGCTGTAAAGCTGTCAGCGTGGCCGCTGACTCATAAGTAGGCCCAGCCCGCTAGCCACCATCGAGGGGGTAAACAAAATTGGTGGAACACAGCGGCGCCTCGGCCAGTAATGGCCAAGGTGATTGAACAGAAGTCAGCCGACGGCATAGTAGCCTAATGCCAAGATTAATACCTTGGATACGGTGAAGGCTTGAACCCAAAATCCACGAGTTAAAAGACAGGGCTAGCCTACCGATGTGTTGCCAGCCGGATATAAAATTGACGTAGCGCACTGCCATGACACTCAACTCAAATGAAAATCTGCTTGAAGTCATCCTCAGCAAAGAAAATCTTAATGCTGCATGGAAACACGTGCGAAGCAACAAAGGTGCAGCAGGCATTGATGGGGTCACCGTTGATGATTTTGTGCAGCACTTCAAGGTAGTTGGGAATGAAATTATCGAAGCCATTCGGCAAGGTCATTACCAGCCGTTGCCTGTTAGACGCGTCTACATTCGCAAGTCAGATGGTGGTCAGCGAGGGCTAGGGATACCTACGATTTTTGATCGTGTTATTCAGCAAGCTATCGCGCAAATCATCAACCCTATTTTCGATGTGACTTTTTCAGAGTTTAGCTATGGCTTCCGGCCAAAGCGATCACAGCATCACGCGGTGAAAAAACTACAAAAGTATATCGAGGGTGGCAAGCGAATAGCGGTGGATGTCGATCTATCCAAGTTCTTCGATCGAGTGAATCATGACTTTCTCATGAGCTTACTCGGCCAAAGAATTAACGATAAGCGTTTACTCAAACTGATCGCAAGCTACTTGCGCGTAGGCTGGGTAGAAGATGGATGTTGGCAAGCGTGTTATGAGGGGGTGCCGCAAGGTGGCCCTTTATCGCCGCTGCTATCCAATATTGTACTCGATCTGCTCGACAAAGAGCTGGAAAAACGCCGACACAATTTCGTCCGCTATGCGGACGATTTCGTGATTGTCGTTTCCTCTAAACGCTCAGGTGAACGGGTTATGGCCAGCATCAAACGCTTTGTTGAGCGCAAGCTTAAACTCAAAGTTAACGATGCTAAAAGCCAAGTAGTCCCCGTTAGCCGGTGTAAGTTTCTGGGGTTTTCTTTCCGTGGAGCAAAGCTTGTCTGGCATGATAAGTCGCTGCGCCAATTTAAATATCACGTCCGTCAGATTACAGGGCGATCCCGTGGTATTTCGATGGAGAAGAGAATGAAAGAGCTTACCGTATTCCTCCGTGGCTGGATTAATTATTTTGGTATAGCACAAGGCTACCAAAAATGTATTGATCTAGACTGCTGGATACGGCGGCGATTAAGAATGAGCTATTGGAAGAATTGGCGTAGGGTAAGAACGAAAGTTCGAAATTTGCTACGCATGGGTGTGAGTGAATCGCTGGCAGTTACCTGCGGCTCGTCTGCTAAAAGTTACTGGCGAAGCGCAAAAACTGAGGGTATTCATATTGCGCTTAATAATGAGTTCTTCGAAGAGATGGGCTTGATCTCATTGCGAGATCGTTGGGTAGAGATTCATTACGGATAGGGAACCGCCCATTGCGGACCCGCACGATGGGTGGTGTGGGGGCCGGTAGTTAGAAACTACCGGCTACCCGATTTAGCACTACACTACAATGTGCTCACAAAGTGATTAATTATAGATTTTTTAATTTCAGGAGCAGTCTCTTTACTGAAACCATGACCTGTTTTGTAAGAGTTATGCACTACTTTATGTTTAAACTGCTTACTTTTTAAATAAACTTCGATGTCTTTAGACATTTGAAAAGATGGCCAAACTTGATCGTTTTCTGCTGAAATCATTAATATCGGACCATTAATATTTTCAAATTTGAATAAAGATTTATTAACGTTAGTTTTATTTTCTAATGCGACTGTAAATCTGTCAAGTAACTTAGCATTTGAATCTAACTCTAAACCTAAAGCTGGAATATCTTGACCGCCAATTGTCCAAGCTGACTTCGGCACAGTTAGTCCGTACCAAGCAACCTTACTTGGAGTAGTAACCACTACGGATTTAATACGAGAATCCATACTTGCCAATAAAAATGCAGCCTCTGAACCTCTAGAGCCACCAACTACACCAATTTTAGAGGAGTCTATCAAAGGGTGATTTTCTAAATAATTTATTGCTTCAATGAAATACTCCATTGGTATTTGATCTAGTGTTTGTGAAATACCTTTTTCTTTAAAGTAAGCTAAACCCAGAACAGCAACACCGTGAGGGGCGATCATTTCACCGTTAGCATTACCTGTATCTAATCCCCCCTCAGAACCTCCAAAAGCAATAACTACAGGAAGTTTTTTTTCAGTTTTAGGTAAATACAAGTTTGCAACTAAGTTCTTATGCTCAACTTTACTTACCTCATATTCGTGGTTTTCAGCTTGTAATGAAAAAGGAACTAATGAACCAATTAGAAGTAAAAAAGGTATGAAATTATGCACGAAATCTCCTTGTAGTGCTAACGCCTTGCTCAACCGCCACCGGAATGGAGCCGCTTTGTGCTAGCGTAGCGTACAGCACACAGCGGGCGGAGTGTAGGTGGTCGGATGCAGCAATTTGTTAGGTTCTTGGCTGGTTAGGCAAAATCAGGGCAAATACAGCACCTCCGCCAATGCCTGCAATAGCAGTAGCTACAATCCACTCAGCTTCTTTAGTAACTATGCACAGGGCCAGCATTGGTATACTCGCTATGATCCCTGCACCAACAAACCATGTTCTATTAATTTTCTTAAGCTTAAATAAGAAATACAAAATCGGAAACCCAACTACGGAAAAATATATACCCGAAAAAAACCCAACCAGCAACCAAAGTATCGCGATTCCTTTTACGTAACTCATTGACAGCTGTATGCCATCTAAATGAAGCACAGTAAGATAAACGACCGTCACAAATAGCCAGCTTAAAAATACACTAACCGTCAATCGCATATTCAACACTGGTCTTGCCCACAAAAAGTAGACACTCTAACTATGCGTATTTTCGCTCATACTCTGCTGGACTTACATAGCCCAATGCAGAGTGCCTACGAACCCTATTGTAGAAAATCTCAATGTATTCAAACACTGCAGATTTTGCTTGCTCTTCGCTTTCGAATGCTCTGGCATAGACCATCTCGACTTTTAGCCTGCTAAAGAATGATTCCATTGCCGCATTATCCCAACAGTTAGCCTGGCGACTCATACTCGGCTTGCACTTACTTTCAGACAAGAGATCCTGGTATTTCTGCGATCGATATTGCACACCCCTGTCGGAGTGAACTATTAGTCCAGGCTTTATTTGTCGTCGCTCTAGGGCCATTTTCAACGCTCGGTGTGTCAACTCATCGGTCATCTGGGAGTCAAATGCCCAACCTACAATACGTCGAGAGTACAGATCCATAACTACCGCGAGGTACAACCACCGCTCCAGAACCCAGATATACGTAATGTCACTGGTCCAGCGGCAATTTGGTCGATCCACATCGAAGCAACGCTTAAGTAGGTTGGCGGCGACATTGATATTCCTCTCTACTGGCTGACTATATCGAAAGCCTTTGCCGTTTCTCGCTTTAATATGCTCTTGTTGCATAAGCTTAGCGACGTAGTTCCGCGAGCATGACTCGCCTAATTCTTGAAGCTCGCAAGCGATTCTAGGCGCTCCATAACGACCTTTAAGCTCAGAAAACGTCTCTCGGATTTTCTCGATTGTTCGTATCTTTCTAATCGTGCGAGCAGATGGCAACCGCCCCCGCCATCGATAATAACCCGATCTTGAGACTTCTAAACACCGACACATCAAGCTAACCGGGAATGACCCTACATGCTCTTGTATCAGCGCGTACTTTACTCTTGGTGGTTCGCAAAGTACGCAGCTGCCTTTTTTAGAAACTCAACCTCCTGACGAGCTTCATGCAGCTCCTTCTTGAGCTTGCGAACTTCAGCGCTTTCCTGTTTGGAATAGTCGACACCGTCTAAACTATTGAACTGCTTATCAGACAGTCGATTAAATTGACGACGCCAGTTGTAGATCTGCTGTGCGCTGACGCCTAGTTCTCTTGCCACAGAAGCCGTTGTTACTCCAGGCTTTTCCGCTCTCTTAACTGCTTCTCTACGGAACTCCTCCGTATACGCCTGAGTTCTTTTCTTACCCATGATACACCTCCGTGTTAGGCCTAAACCTAACTATACAGGGTGTCTACTAAACGTGGGTAAGTCTTACACCTAACGCCGCTAGCAAGGGCAGCCGAAGCAACGCGTAGGCTGTCCAGCCCAGCCCCGAAGGGGTTGGGCGAGCTTGCCTAGCCTGGTTATGGTTGGCGCGCTCGAGACCGACTACTAGCACTTTGCCAGCCATTGTTTGGCTGGCCGCTGCCCAATATTTACGAGGAAAGAATACCGCACTTTCCCCAACCAATTCCTATCTTACTGGCACTCCACGAAATTGCACCGGACTGCCTCTTTTTACAACACCCGAGCGAACACTCTAGGAGCGAGACTGCTTGAATAGCAATCTGTAAAATTGCTCAACACCGGATGCTATTTAGTAGCACTAAACCTTCAGTTACCACGGAAAATCAATAAAACCGACCGCCACAATAACGTTGCCAACAGGGGCAGCCGGAGCGTTTGCGTGCGAAGCGCGCTGCGTAGGCTGTCCAGCCTAGCCCTACAGGGGCTGGGCGAGCCTGCTTGGCCTGGTTATAGCTGGCGCGCACTGAACAACCTACTTGCCCTCTGCCAGCCAACTTTGGCTGGCCACTGCCCAATATTTACGAAGAAAGAATACCGCACTTTCCCCAACCAATTCCTATCTTACTGGCACTCCACGAAATTGCTGTGGACGGCCTCTTTTTACAGCACCTGAGCGAACACTCTAGGAGAGAAACTGCTTGAATAGCAATCAATAAAAACTGCTCAATACTGGCTGCTAATTAGTGGTACTAAACTTTCAGTTACTACGAAAAATCAATAAAATCGACCGCCACAATAACGTTGCCAGCAAGGGCAGCCGAAGCGAAGCGTAGGCTGTCCAGCCCAGCCACCAGCTGGGCGATCTTGCCTGGCCTGGTTATAGCTGGCGCGCACTGAACGACCTACCTGCTCTCTGCCAGCCAACTTTGGCTGGCCACTGCCCGATAAATTTACAGGGGAAAGTACCATACTTTCCCCACCGGTTAACTATCTGATTGGCACTCCACGATGGTGTAGCTGGCTTGCAGGGTTTGCTGACATAAAACGATGGCACTGGAACGAAACTGCGGTACCAGCTCACAGAAAAAGAGTGCTCAGATAGAGATTGATGCTTGCAGCAGCTACAAAACATCTAAAAATTGACCGCCACAATAACGCCCCAATAACCGGCAGCCGGAGCATAGCGTAGGCTGTCCGGCGGAAGCCCGAAGGGCTGGAGTGAAGTTCATTGGCTGGTTATGAGTGTACTGACTAGCAACAACATTGCAAATATTAAAACACATAAAAGAGATGCCTTATATTTCTTAGCTACGCTAGTCCGTAACCGCAGAATTTCATCAGAGAAATTTTCTCGACCAAACTTTGTCTTACTTAAAATTAGGATCCAATAGTAATACGAACCATTTAATGCTGAGAAATATTTCTCATGCACTTTCGGCCGCTCTTTTTTAATCAAAGCAATAAGTGCTTTACCGGAAGCTGTTGCCCATAGGAAAAGCACCACACTCAATAGGAAAAACAGCAATGCAAAGATTAACATCGACCTATTCAACACTCATAACGCCCCGCAGCACAGGCCGGAGGTGCGAAGCACCGGAGGTCCAGCACACGAAGTGTGCGATTGTGCCTGCGTTTGTTAAGTGACTCACATACAGTTACTAAATACGCCACCATACCTCATCACCAGATATACATAGCATTACGTCTTTAAATACACGTTTATCCGACATACGCACCAATTGCAGTTTTAAATTATCAATTGCAACAAAGGTATCTTCTGATTCTTCAGAATCGAATTCTTCGGTTTCTATAAATTTCTGAGCTTTTTCAAAGAGATTACGGTATTCATCAAAAGGCGGAGTTGGAACCAACACACCTATGAACCAAGGCTGATCAAGGTCTATTTGTGTTAAGTCGGCCAACTTTTGGTCTTCTTTGTATAGTTCCCAGATATTCATTTTTCACTTAACAGTTAATTCAAAAGAAGCGTCTTTATATCACCCTTCTATATAATTCTGCTGCAGTCATCCAAGATTACCCAAAAAACATAGCAATATCAGTAGGTTAGAGGCATTGGCGCAATCCTCAATAGGTAGATATATAACAGCGGCTATATATCTACCTGCTTTTCTTGCTCGTGACAATAGTGCCACCCCCTTTAAAGTCAATGACTTAGCTAGCTCTCTCCAGAAATAGGAGAAGCTTCTCTTGAATTCTGATATTGAAAGTAGAACAAGATATGAAATGCTGTATATAAGACAGTTTGAATAGCAATGTTATGGAAGATATTCGCGGTTAAGTACCAAGTAAGACTGAATGCTTCACGGGAGTCTCCTGGTAGCATATTTGAAATTAAGGACCCTCTGATCAACGAAGCATTTTTCCAGAATTAAGCTGAGCTGCTTGAAAAATTCACTTTATTACGCTCAAGCGCGTAATTTTCGCGTAATAGTCCCCTAATTTTTCATCTGAAATCCTCAAAGGCGGATTTCAGGCGCCCCCCCCTAGGTAGCCAAGTATTTTCTCCCTATTAATAAGTTGGTAAAGCCTGCCAGTAAGCACAGCCTCTCAGTATTTTTTACCAGTCCCCGATAGCGGACCTTGTCATAACCAAATACCTGTTTGATGTAGCGGAAGGGGTGCTCGACCTTCGCTCTTATCTGCGCCTTGATCTTTTCCGCTTTACGGAGTGCATCACGCCCTGGAAGAGTTTTTAGCTTGCTCGGCTTCATTGCTATATACCAATCCGCCTCCCGCTCTTTCAACTCTTCACGTTTCTCCGCACCAATATACCCAGAGTCTCCCCAGATTCTTTTCTCCTCCCCGTGGAGAACTCGCTCTGTGGTTGTGACATCATGCGAATTCGCTGCTGTTGTATCTATGCTATGTATTACTCCGAGCACATCATCAACCCCGATATGCATTTTCATTCCAAAGTGCCACTGATTGCCTTTCTTTGTTTGATGCATTTCTGGATCACGCTCTTTCTTTTTATTCTTAGTTGAAGTTGGCGCAGAGATAATAGTGGCATCTACAATCGTGCCTTCACGCAGTACCATGCCATTCTCAGCAAGATGTTTGTTGATTTCATCAAAAAGAGCTGCACCTAGCTGATTGAACTCCAGTAAGTGGCGAAAGTTAAGAATCGTTGTTTCATCGGGAATCGGGTTACTCAAAGTCAATCCAGCAAAACTACGCATGGATTCAATTTCATACAGTGAATCTTCCATAGCGGGATCACCGAGATTGTAAAATAGCTGCATGCAATGAATACGAAGCATGACACTCAATGGATATGGCTGTCGGCCACGTTTGCCTTGTGGGTAACAAGGAGTGATCTGAGCTTCTAGTCGCTGCCATGGGATGAGGATTTCCATTTGAGAAAGAAACTTCTCTCGGCGAGTTATACGGCGCTTTAGCTTATATTCTGCTTCGGCAAAGGTGACTTGGTGCATGATTCATCGTAGTCTTGATGGGTAGGTGAATATTACCAAATTGACTCAGAATTATTCAGAGGTTCCTTAAGTACGGTTGTTTTAGAAAGAAGAGGTAAACTTATACTCACTGGGAGAAGCAATTCATATATTTTGTTAAGGAAACTAGTCTCACTGATAGGGTGGGAAGGTTGCGAGAAGCCTCTCTCACCTTGTACTTCAAGGAAGGACAGTCCCATTTCGAAGTAGCTAAAATATAAGTCCTATTATCGGTTTTATATAAACGTTTTGATTTTTTCAATTTTTAATTTGAAAAATCATATGACGTGACTCTCCAGTGGTAGTGCTTTAAATTGAGACTGAAGGATTCTTAACTCGATGGGTTGGTATTTTTCATTAGTTGATGATTTTGGCCTTGTATTTGGTTATTTCCAATAGCGAAGACTTACCTTGAGAGGGGAGCCACACCGGATATCTTTATCTGGTTTTTTTATATTGCAGGTTATAGATGATGAAGTGCTGGAGTTAAGGAGAAAAAAGCCGGCATTGTGCCGGCGGGAAAGCAGACGTCGAAAGGAAGAGACGTTGCAGAGAGACTGTAATTCTTACTCGATGCCCAGGCTCGAATATGAGCTGGGCATCTTTTAAATATTGCTAATCAATCAGGCTTTTTTACGCAGCAGCACACAGGCGTCTGCGGCAGCTAGCTCTAAGCTATTTCCTTCCGCATTGCCGGAAAATAGTGCCGGGGTAATATTGTCCGCACCGGAGAACTCGGCAGGTAATTCCAGGGTGCCATTGGTTTGCCCAAGGTTGAGAACAACCAGCATTTCTTCGCTGTCACTGCGCCGTACAAAAGCAAATAAATCACTGCCGGTGTCGATCACTTCCTGCTCGGCTGTCGCGAGCGACTGGGGTAGTTCCCGGTGCCATTCGATCAGTGCGCGGAAGCGGTTGAGCATGGAGCGCTGGGCGTCCTGCTGAACCTCTACCGCTCGTTGCTGGTGCTCCCCAGAGACAGGTAGCCAGGGTTTTGCTATGGAAAAGCCCGCGTTGTCGTCGCTGGTATTGGTCCAGGGCATCGGTGTGCGGCAGCCATCGCGGCCTTTGAATTCCGGCCACAGATTAATGCCGTAGGGGTCTACCAGGTCTTCATAGGCAATTTCCGCTTCCGGCAGGCCCAGTTCTTCTCCTTGGTAGAGGCAGACACTGCCGCGCAGTGCCAATTGCATCAGCAGGAATAATGGGGCTCTGGTATCGGCTTGGTCGTCGCTAAAGCCTTTGTTCCAGCGGGTTATTGAGCGGGGTACATCGTGATTGCTGATCGACCAGCAGGGCCAGCCCTTGTCGATTACGTCGCGGTTTTTTTCCAGGGTTTCGCGCAGGAAGCCCGCACTGCAGTCCTCGGTCAATAGATCGAAGGAATAGGCCATGTGCAGACGTTTTTCCGTGGTGTACTCGGCCATGATTTTATGGGTATTGTCGTCGCCAACTTCACCTACGGTCACAGTGCCGGGATATTGATCCATTAACTGTCTTACCCGCTGGAGAAACACCAGGTTTTCCGGCTGGGATTTATCATTCTGGTGCCACTGGTAGTCGTAGTGATTGACTGGCGGCAGGCCTTTCTCGTCGAGCTTGAGCGGGCGAGCCGGGTTATTGCTCAGGGCCTTCTGATGGAAAATAAAGTTGACCGCATCAAGTCGGAAACCATCTACACCGCGATCGAGCCAGAACTTCATATCGGCCAGCAACTGCTCCTGGACTTCCGGGTTGTGCACATTCAGGTCCGGCTGCTCTTTGAGGAAGTTGGCTAAATAGTACTGGCGGCGGCGGGTACACCAGCGCCAGGAGCCTCCTCCGAATACGGAGACCCAATTGTTGGGAGGGGTGCCATCTTCTTGGGGATCAACCCAGACATACCAGTCCGCTTTGGGGTTGTCGCGGTTGGCGCGGCTCTGCTGGAACCAGGGGTGCTGGTCTGAGGTGTGGCTGAGGATTTGGTCGATAATCACTTTCAGGCCGCGCTCGTGGGCCGCTTCGATCATCCGGTCGAAATCTTCCAGGTTGCCAAAAATAGGGTCTACATCGCGGTAGTCGGCAACGTCATAGCCAAAATCCACCATCGGCGATTTAAAAAAGGGTGAAATCCAGATGGCGTCTACGCCGAGGGATTTTACATAATCCAGTTTTTGCGTAATTCCGGGAATATCACCGATGCCATCTCCGTTGGCGTCGCAGAAGCTGCGTGGGTAAATCTGATAAATAACGCTATTGCGCCACCACTCATAGCTGTTGCCGCTCATGGATTACTGCCTTGTTTCATTATTTGAAATGTGGAGATAGTCCACCTTTAAAGGATAGGGTGAGTATGGAGCAGTCATTGGCGGGCTTCCTCCTCCCCGGCGAGGGGGGAGAGGGAGGTAAAGGGTGACCGGCCTGGGGTGGCTTGGTATCGGCGGGCGGGGGATGAGGAGCATAGCGGCACGTCCCTGTGCCGCTGGAGCAGGACTGTTTAAGGCTTGTCCTGGACTGAGCGAAGCATTTGCTCGGCCAGGGCGATGGCCTCCTGGCGATCCTTGACGTCCAGCTTTTGGTAGAGGCTGCGAATATGGGTCTTGATGGTGCTCGGCGCCACCTTAAAGTGACGGGCGATTTTCTCGTTCGACAGCCCCGAATGAATCGCATTGAGTACCTGCCATTCCCTTGGGGTGAGGGGGGAGTGGCGCAGGAAGTCCGGCACGGCATCGCTGGCCAGTATCTCGCGGATAATGGTGTCATCCAGTTCGATGCGAATACCACCGTCCAGCTCTGGCTGCTGTTGTGCTGCTTTGATCAGTTGTTGGGCTTTGCTGGACTCCGCCTCTCCCAGGCCATTTTCCAGGGCGGCTTTCAGGATAACGATTAAAGGTTTGCCGATCTGCAGGAAGCTGGCGCGAAAATCCCGTTCGTGGGAGAGAAGCAGGGCTTCACTAATAGCCTCTACAGACTGGGGGTATTGCTCGCGCAGCCACAGCAGGTGAGATTCCAGCACCCGGTTACGCAGGCGATCTGTTTCCAGGCCGCACTCGTTGGCGACTTGCTTCAGGCGGCTCAACAGGCGATTGGCATCGGACCAGTGGTGCAGCTCAATCATCGCGCGCACATGGTTGCGCCCGTGGCACTGTTCAAAGTGATTGCTGGGCCTGTCGGCGACGGGAGTAGCCTGTTCCAACCAGCTTGCGATGGCCTGCTGATTGCCCAGGGCGCGCCAGGTGCGGATGCGGGTGGCATCGGCGTTGGCGATCCAGTCTCGGTGGTAGCGTCCGTCAGTGAGCAGGCGCTCGATACGCTCCAGCCACTCCAGGGACTCCTCTTTCTCTCCTCGGGCCTGGGCGATTTTTAACAGCAGGGTGTACTCCGGCAGCAGCCAGTGCTCGCCGACCCGGCGGTTGATTTGCATACCTCGGCGAGCGGATTGCTCGGCACCTTCCAGATCGCCGGACTCCCATTGCAGCTGGCCGCGCAGCCGGCACACAAATTCCGAGATGGGCAGTGTGGACAGGTGATTTTTCTGCACCAGGGTCTGCACCTTCTCCTGCAGCGTGGACGCTTTCTTCAGCAGGCCCTGGGCAAAGGCGATCTCTGTCTGTTGGCAGATGGCCCAGGCGGCGCTGGGGATATCCCGTTCGGCGATCGCCAGGGCTTCAACTTCCTGCATATAGCGGTTGGCCTCTTGCAAGGCACCCAGGCAGAAGCTGGTCTCACCGGTGACCAGCAGAGCGGAGATTCTTTCGCCTAGCTGGTCTGCGCGGAGTAGGGCCAAAGCTTCTTCGGCATACTCCTTGGCTTGCAGTGTCTGCCCTCGGGCAATGGCCACCTGGGCGCGCATGGTGGCAAAGGCGCCCTCAAAGTCGCGCCACTGTGCCGGGTCCTCCCGCTGCAGCCAGCTTTCGGAGGCCGCCAGGTTTTTCTCGCACAGGTCGTATTCAAAATTCTCCCGCGCCATTTTGGCGGACAGGAGGGTAAAGCGGGCGCTGTGTTGCAGGGCTTCGTCACCGAGCCAGTCGAGGCAGTCCCGCAGCAGGCGCGATTGCCCCGCGCGCAGAAGCTGTTCCCCCCGATCGTTGAGCAGTTGCTTTAACCGCTCGCGGTCGCCCCCGGCCAGAGCGTGGCGCAGGGCCTCCACTGGCTGGTCTAATTCTTGCCAGGTATCACAGGCAGTGCTGTGCAGTTGCAGCAAGTGTTTGCGGTCATTGATTTGCCGCTGCAGGAAGCGGGCGAAGACTGGGTGGAAGCGGAACCACTGGCGACTTGAATCCAGCGCCTGCAGGAATAACCCGCGGCGCGCGGCTTCTTCCAGCAACTGTTGACCATCTTGCCGACCGGTAAGGCGCTCCGCCAGCTGGGCGTTAACCCGGGTGAGGATGGATGTGCAGGAGAGGAGCTGGCGCAGTTGGGGCTCCAGCCGTTCCAGCACTTCCTCAGCCAGGTAGTCGAGAATATGACTGTGGCCCTGCTCCAGTTCTGCCAGATAGCGATCCACTTCGTTGCTGTCGCGCACAGATAAAGTAAATAGCTGTACGGCGGGGGGCCAGCCCTCACTGAGGTGATGCAGTTGGGCTGCGCGGTCGCCGTCGAGATTAAACGGTAGGCGCTGCTTGAGCAGGGTGGCGATTTCCTCAATGTTGAGGGCCAGCTCATTACTGCCCAATTCCAGTAATCGCCCTTGAACTCGCAGGGTGGCCAGACCCAGGGGCGGTTGGCTGCGACTGGTGAGAACAATACCGACACCGGCGGGGGCGTGGCGCAACAAAAAGCGGGTAGTGTCATGCACCTGCTGGTTGTCGATCTGGTGGTAGTCATCCAGCACGATGCGCAGTTCGCTGGGCAGGCCCCGCAGTTCCGACAGCAGGTGGCTCACCAGGGTTGAGGGGTCCGGGCGCTGGGGCGCGGACAACAACTGGTGAGTCTGGGGGACACCATTGCCGGTCGCCCTGTGCACACTTTCCACCAGGTAGCGGCAAAATTGACTCGGTTCATTATCACTGGCATCCAGCGTATACCAGGCGACCGGGTTGTCCTGCTGTGAGGCCCAGGAGGTAACCAGCGTGGTCTTGCCGTATCCCGCAGGAGCCGTCACCAACAGCAGTTGATCGCTGTGGCATTGGTTCAGAACCGACAGCAGGCGCGGGCGCGATAGGGCGTGCTCGGGGCAATCCGGCAGGCTGTATTTGGAAGTTAAAAGCATCGCTGCGGGAGGGATTGTTATAAATGTTTGATTTTTGTACAGCCACTATTATGCACCAGGACCCGGGTATTGTTACAGCACTGTAATAGGCCAGCTTTCTGGTGATTCCGCCTCTTGGGTGGCAAATTGGAGTGGCGCCGGTTTAGCTTTGGGCAGTATATTACTATTCGGGTTAAATCGGTCATCTCAACCCGTCGCAATGCAGTTTCTGCGGCTCACTAGTGGGTACGTTAGTTCATATTTACTGTGATGTATCCACACCGGCTCGTAAAGGGATGCATGACTGTGCAGCTTCCCCTCGCGCCATTTTCAGTATTTTTTCGATTTTTCTTTGGCAGTGAGAATGCCCCTTGTGCGGGTTTTCATCAATGTTCATTCATTTAAAAAAGCCGAGCGCTGCGAAGGCGCCGATAGAATAATAAGAAGAGGAAGCCATGGCGGATATCGTAATCCTTGCTGCTGCGGGTATGGGGGCTGTGGATAACACGTTTGCAAAGCCACTGTTTTCGGCATTGGAAACCGAGCTTGGGGAGGAGTGGTCGCGTCTCTACTGCGCTGAATTACCCGGCCTGGAGCACTTCCAGAGCAATATCGAACGCACCTTTGAGAGTATGCAGAAGCGCGAGCTGGACTTCCTGCGTGCACGAAAATATTTACTCCTGGGAATGTCGCAGACGGCGGCGCAGTCCGGCAATGTGGATCGCCGGGATAGCAACTACGAAAAGACCCAGCGCGAGATCTATGCGGCGCTGGCCAAGGCCGCTGATCAAGTTGATGAGCGGGCCCCGGTGATATTGATCAGCCATTCGGTGGGTTGTATCAACCTATCTAATTACCTCTGGGATGCCCAACGCCCCAATGTCAGTTGCGGTGTTTGGCGTGATGGTGGTCCGGCAGGGGTACACAAAGGGTCGGCGCGTGAGAGGTTTTTGCGCCTCAAGACCCTGAGCCATTGGTACACCCTGGGGCCGACAATGCCCCTGTGGTGTTCCGATCGACCCCGGGAGCAAATTCAGGCGGTCACCTCCAATACCCGGGGATACAATTTTCGCTGGAAGAATTTTTATCACCCCAATGACCTGTTTGGCTGGCCCCTCAAACCCCTGAGCCCCTCCTATAACCAGGCGGTGTGCCGTGATTATGAGACTTGTTCGCTGAGTGATCACGGCGCTTTGAGTTCAGTGGCTTTTCCCTCGCCCCCTGAGGATTACTGGCGGAACCCGATAGTTGTTGAGCAGCTGATAGAGGATGTGCGCTCCCTGCTCAAGACGGTGAATAAGCCCGCTCATCGGCACCCACAACCCTCTCAGCAGGCTCTCGCGGTATAATCCCCAATTACCTCAACAGTCTCCTGTAAAAGATGAAGGGCCGCTTTCTTATGTCGCTGCAATATCACCTGGTTCCGGTTACTCCTTTCCAGCAAAACTGCTCGCTGCTGTGGTGTGAAGACAGTAAGTGCGCGGCTGTTGTCGACCCCGGTGGCGATCTCGATAAGATTCTGGCGGCGGTGGAGGAGCGCGGTCTCAAGCTGGAGAAAATCTTGCTGACCCACGGCCACCTGGACCATGTAGGCGGCACTGCGGCGTTGTCCAAGCAGCTCCAGCTGCCGATAGAAGGGCCGCATAAAGGCGATGATTTCTGGATTCAGCAGTTGCCCATGCAGGCGCAGATGTTTGGTTTCCCCGCTGTCGAAGTATTTACTCCAGACCGCTGGTTGGAGCAGGGAGATACGGTTACTGTAGGGGATCAGGAACTGGAGGTGCACCACTGCCCGGGCCATACCCCCGGCCATGTGATTTTCTTCCACCGCCCCAGCCAGTTGGCTCTGGTGGGAGATGTTTTGTTTGCCGGTTCGATCGGACGTACGGACTTCCCCCAGGGAGATCACGATACCCTAATTCGCTCTATCAAAGAGCGCCTATGGCCGCTGGGTGATGAGGTTCAATTTGTACCGGGGCATGGCCCCATGTCCACTTTTGGCCAGGAGCGCCAAACCAATCCTTTTGTCGCCGACAAGCGCTTTGGTTAAGTGATACCTGGATTCCAATAACAGGCGGGAAGTACAGCGCCGGGAGTCCCATTTTATGTTTGCAGGAAAAATACGTCTTTTTCTCGTTTTGCTGGTGCTGGGGTTAAGCGGCTGCGCAGTAATTTCCGAAGAGGAGTGCCGCGCGGGGCTCTGGTATGAGCGGGGCCTGCAAGACGGCGCTCGCGGTCGCTCACAGTCGCTGGTGTACGATATTGCCCAAGAGTGTGACAGCTACGACATGCATGTGGATAGCGATGCATGGCTGCAGGGCCATGAAGAGGGTATAGAGACTTACTGCACTGCGGAAAATGGCTATCATCAGGGGCGTAGGGGACGTAATTACCAAGGAGTTTGCACTGGCCCTACTGCTGATTTGTTTTTACAGAATTACGAGCGCGGTCTCGCCGAATACCGCATAGAGCAGCATTACCAGCGCCTTTTGTGGCGCCGGGATAATTTAGAGCGCGAGTTGCTCTCCCTGCATTACGCCTATCGGAACACTGATAGTGAAGCCCAGGCCCAGGCATTGTACTTGCAGCGCAGCCGCCTTCGCTGGGAGCTGCGGATGTTGGATATGGAGTTGTTTCGTTATGGCTTGTTTGGCCCCACTCATTTAACGCCCGGCTATTATCCCCCCGGATTTTTTTCTGCCAGATTATTTTATTGGTAAGTAAAAAATTTATTGGTCCTAGATTGAAGTAAAGAAGTCCGGGTTAATGCCCCGGTATCACACGCACAAGAGATTTATTGTAATGGCAATTTGGCATTTAGATCCTTCACTGGAAGAACTGAACCAGGGAATATCCCAATGCATGCCCGGCTACCTGGGAATGGAAATTACGGAAATTGGCGATGATTACCTGGAAGGGACCTTGCCCGTAGACCATCGCACTCGCCAGCCCTTCGGTATTTTGCATGGTGGTGCCAATGTCGTATTGTCGGAGACGCTGGGTTCCATAGGTGCCAACCTATTAGTGGATACCGATAAATTTTATTGTGTCGGTCAGGAGGTTAACGCCAATCACCTGCGCCCTGTCCCTGAGGGAGAGGTTCGCGGTCGTGCGAAACCCGTGCATATTGGGCGCAGCAGCCAGGTGTGGGAAATTCTGATCTATGCGCCCAATGGTAAACTCAGTTGTATTTCTCGCATTACCATGGCTGTTGTAGCTCATGGTGCCTAGTATTAGCTCCTGGGTTGCGAGTGGAGATCCCGCTTGAAACAGGCCCAGGATTTTATTTTTGAAGATATTCCCTATCGCTTGGTGCGTTCGAACCGGCGCAAGCGTCTGGGACTGGTACTGTCTTCCGGTGGTGTGGAAGTGCGAATTCCACAGCGTTGTGCAGCCCGTTATGGGCATGAATTCCTGCAGGAAAATATCCAGTGGGTGAGAGCGCAGTTACTCGCAGCCGACCGGCGCGCTGCGCAGGTGCCGCAATATCAGTACGCTTTTGGTGAGAGTTTTCCCTGGCTGGGACAGCAGCTTCCCTTACAGCGTGCGACAAGCAGTAAAAGTGCCGGTATTGGCGATGGCGCTATCGGGCTTTATACCCGCTATCTCCAGCCCGATGACACGCAGCTGCAAACTGCTTTACAACGCCTTTACCAGCGGGAAGCATTGGCATTGTTAACGCAAAAATCCCATGTGTTGGCCGAGCAGCTGGGGTTAAGTATTTCATCAGTAAAAGTTCGTCGTACCAAAAGCAAGTGGGGTCACTGTAGTATTCGCGGTGAGCTGCAGTTTAACTGGCTTGTTTGTCTCGCTCCTGAACCTATAGTGGATTACCTGGTGGCTCACGAAGTCTGCCATTTGCAACACCATAACCACAGCCGCGCTTTCTGGGATTTGGTCCAAAGTGTGTGCCCCAGATTTAAAGAGTTGCGCCGCTGGTTGCGCGATAACGGTCACTGTCTGACCTTGTAACTTTTCTATTCTTTAGTTGTACTGAATTCTCCCAATTAATTATGAGTAAGAAGCCCCGTTTTATTACTGGCCGCAAGCCAGTTAAAAAAAACTTGCCGAGCCGCGCTGAAGCAACAATAGAAAAATTTAGTCACGATATGCGCGGTATTGCCCGGGTAGGTGGCAAAACGGTGTTTATTGATAGTGCCTTACCGGGAGAGCAGGTTAAATTCCTCTATACCGCACGGCGCGGCCGCTTTGATGAGGGAATTGTTGAGGACGTCATATCGCCTTCAACGGATCGGTGCGCACCGCAGTGCGCCTATGTGGATTCATGCGGAGGCTGTTCGGTACAGCACCTGGAGCCATCGGCACAAATTATTGAAAAGCAAAAAATTCTTTTGGATCAGTTGTCGCGCTTCGGTGGAATTGAACCCGAAGAAATACTGCCGCCGTTAACCGCTGATCCCTATGGTTATCGGCGCAAGGCCCGTATCGGCATTCGCAAATTAAAAAAGTCCCAGGGTGGTGAGCTGCTTTTTGGTTTTCGAAAAAAGCACAGCAATGATTTGGTAGATATTGATGAGTGCCCGGTACTGCATACAAAAATTGCCGAACATTTAGGGTCGCTTAAAAAACTTGTTGGTGAAAGTGAAGGCCGGGCAAACTTTTCTCATCTGGAAGTGGCGGTTGGAGATGATGTGACAGCTCTGGTGCTCCGCCATTTAAAGCCCCTGTCAGATAAGGACTTGGCGCTCTGGTTAGCATTTGCTAAAAGCACTGGTATACACCTGTATATACAAGGTGGCAGTGATGCTTCACTGGAGAGAATCTGGCCGATAGAAGGGGCCGCTTATCTAAGTTATCAGTTGCCGGAATTTGACCTGACGCTGAGATTTAAACCGCAGGATTTTGTGCAGGTTAATTTTGCGATAAATCGGCAGATGGTGAGTCGAGCCGTTGAGTTGCTCGATCCGCAACCCTCTGAGCGCGTATTGGATTTATTTTGTGGGCTGGGGAATTTTACCCTGCCATTGGCGCGTCGTGCAGCGGAAGTGATCGGAGTCGAAGGTGTCGGTGCTTTAACTCAACGGGGCGAAGATAATGCCGCTTTGAACCAATTACACAATGTGCACTTTTATTCTGCCGACCTAAACGAAAAAATGGCAGGTGCGCCTTGGGCTGAAGCAGGTTTCGATAAAATCCTGTTGGACCCACCGAGGGACGGCGCTCTGGAGGCTGTGCGCGGATTGGCGCGATTTTCTGCCAGCAGGATCGTCTACGTCTCCTGTAACCCGGCCACCCTGGCCCGGGATGCCGGTGAATTGGTGAAGTTGGGGTACCGCTTGAGTAAGGCGGGTGTCATGGATATGTTTCCCCATACCGATCATGTTGAGTCGATGGCAGTATTCGACAGAATTTAGGGCCTATTGAGACCGGGAAAACTAACGTAAACTGCGGTAAAACCGTTTAAGCGAAGTTGTTATGCAAAGCGAAACCCTAACCGATAATTTTGAAGATAATTGCGCGCGCTTTTTGCCTGAAGCTGTAGGCCAGGGCTGCGTCTGGGCCCTGCAGGGTGAGGAGGGCTTTGCACTTTGTGAGTCTGAAAAGCGGGCCGATACCGAGGTTATGCCCTTTTGGTCGCAAAGAGAATTTGCACAAGACCACTGCGAAGGAGACTGGGCTGACTATGAGGCAGTGGCAATTGACCTGGAAGAATTTATGGATGACTGGCTCACCGGCATGCATGAAGATGTCTTATTGGTGGGGATAAACTGGAACGCCGAACTGGAAGGGGTTGAGGTGGAGCCCCTGGACCTACTGGAGCAGTTGGAGCAAGAGCTGCAATAAACTGCGCCATAGTGCCCCACCCAGTGGATAAAAATTACTCAACGGGGTGTCTCAAATGGGGCAGATTCTTGGCTTGCGCAAAACAGTCTACGGAGTTGCCAACATTACCGAGGCTGTGGCTTGGTATACGCAGGTACTCGAACAGAAACCCAGCTATGAAAGCGATAGCTATGCGGCATTTAGTATTGGTGATTGCGAGCTCGGATTAAATGCCGATGCGCGCAGTGCGATCAGCCGGGCCGATGGTGTAGTTGCTTACTGGCAGGTTTTGGATTTGGCCGCGCAGATTGAGCGACTCGGTACTATGGGGGTGCGGCAGCACACGGATATAGAGGAAGTTTCTGGACGTGTGCTGATGGCGAGCTTTCTCGACCCCTATGGCAATGTTTTCGGATTGATTGAGTACCTGCAAACGCCCATTGAGAGATAGGACCATTAAACGGAGCAGTTCCTGTGGATAAGCCGCCCATTTCCAGATTTCGTTCCCCCAATCGAAGTTTTGCTGCGGAAAGCCTTGCGCAAATTGGGCGGGGTTATGTGGTTCCGGATCGAGTGGCTTTAATTACCGGCTGCTCAAGCGGTATTGGGCGGGAGCTGGCTTTGGCGCTACATCGCCGGGGAACCATAGTGATTGCCACGGCGCGCCGCCCGGAAAGTTTACAAGAGCTGGCGGACCTGGGAATTGCCACAGAGGCCTTGGATGTGAATTCCCAGGCGGATATCAATCGAGTGGTTCACGCAGTAAAAGCGGCATACGGGCGGCTCGATATTTTGGTCAATAACGCCGGTTACGGTCAGATGGGGCCGCTGCTGGAACTGGACACGCGAGCACTGGAAAAGCAGTTCCGAACCAATGTATTTGCCCCTCTCGCTTTGATTAGAGCCTGTGTACCTTTAATGCGTTCGGAGCAGGGCGGAATTGTGTGTAATATCGGCTCGGTTTCCGGGGTAATGCCTACACCTTTCTCCGGTGCCTATTGTGCTTCTAAAGCGGCCCTACACTCCATTTCTGATGTTTTGCGACTTGAACTAAAACCCTTTGGCATTCGGGTAATGACGGTGCAACCCGGTGCGATCGCATCGGAATTTGGTCGCCACGCTGAGACATCCCTGCGCGGTCTTTTGCCGCCGGACTCCCTGTATAAACGTCAGGAAGAGGCGGTTAGGGCCCGAGCCCAGGAGTCCCAACAGAATGCTACATTGGCAAGCACGCTGGCTAAAAAATTGGTGCGTGAGCTGCTGCGAAAACGCGCTCGTCCTTTGGTGCGTATTGGCAACCGCAGCAGCCTGTTGCCCTGGATGGCCCGCTGGCTGCCGCGCAGTTTTAGGGACTGGTTTTTAATGCGGAGATTTAAATTAAATCGCCTCGCTCACAAAAGCTGAGAATTGTTATTCTGGTTTTTGCAGTGAGTGGTTGGACTCCTTCAACCACTGTTGTACTTCGTTGTAGTTGCCTCGATACAGAACTTTCTGTTCCGATTTCTTCATAAGATGGTCGTAGCTGCCGTCATAGTATTCCCGCAACAGTGACACCACGATAGGGATGTACACATCACTATTATTCGTTCTCAGTAATTCTTGGTTAGCTGAAGCTAAGGCTTCGTTGAGCTGCTTGTAGCGCAGCCCTCCCAGGCGTTTACTGATTTTATTGAGATTGAGATGTAATTCTTCCCCCAAAGATTCAGCTGCTGATTTTTCTCTGCTTTTAAAGCGCTCTAAGCCCTCGTGAACATAATTTTGCACAATGCGCTGTGCCCGTGTTTCCAATGGCTCCTCGACAAGAACCCGGGGAGCGGCCTTCATGGCGGTTTGCAATACTGGAGGAAGTGCGCATCGTCCAATTAGACGGCTTTCATCTTCAATAGCAATAGCACCTGTCTGCTGGGAAAGCTTCAGCAGGTCGATACTGATCTGATTTTCAAAATCGACTTGTGAAGGTTGGCTACTACTGGTGCGGCCAAAGCTAGAACCTCGATGTTTTGCGATCCCCTCAAGGTCGATATACCGCCGCGCAGCCTGGATTAATTCCGTTTTGCCACTGCCGGTGTGACCAGCAACAACGATAAAAGGCAGTTGGGTACAATGCTTTTCCAGCTCGTTTAACAGGAACTGCCGCATGGCTTTATAGCCACCCTCTACTATCGGGTATTCAATATTATTCGAGCGCAGCAGTTTTTGTGTCATTCGGGAGCGTAAACCGCCTCGGAAACAGTAGAGGTAACCTTGGGGTTGTTTACGTATAAATGCGCTCCATTGTGAAAGACATAAGCTTCGCACTTCATCTGTTGCTAAACGCCAGCCAAGGTCAATTGCTGCTTGCTGGCCTTTGTTCTTGTACTCAGTCCCGATCAGTTCACGTTGGTGATTGTCAAGCAGGGGGTGATTTCTTGCGGAAGGGAAAGCGCCGCGAACAAACTCAACTGGGGCGCGTACGTCCATCAGCGGAATATCATTCAGGAAGATGTCCGTGTAATTTGCAGTATCGGTCCGCAAGGTAGCACTCCTGCTTATTTAGGAAATAGGTGGTATTTGATTGTATCTCCATTTTCTTTCCAGGCCTATGGCAACTGAAGAAGCTACTTGTATATGCAATATATGATGTGCTTAGCGTTAGATGACAGTTTGATATTTACACCGGAAATTAATGCTCAGTATGAGAGAATACATTTTTAATTTATTGCTCGATAGCTCAGTGTTTACATTTACTTTTTGAACCTAATGCGATTCCAGGTCACAGAAGGTAAATCTTAGCTTCCCTGAATTATTGCAGCTGATTTAAAAATCCTGGAAGCATTTGGATTACATAATGGGCGGGTTGCTCCTGCATGTATAGAGGATAAAAACGTGGCTAAAAAATATATCTATATCCCGATAAATAGTGATGAAATGCAGGAATATGCGGAGGGGTTGGCGAAAGCCTGGGGCATACCGGTGAATCAAATCCTGGCCAATAAAGTAACCTCCGGTTTTGGAAAAGCCATGTATCGGTGGGTGAACCAGTGTTTGAGTAAGCTGAACCCTGCCGATACCCTTTACATCGTAACCCATGGCACGGGTGCCGGGGATGGACAATTTATTGGTGCTGAGCGCTCCACGAGTAACAACAAGCAGAAAAAAGTATATGTAAACGGCATGCCTAACTGGCAAGGAGGAGAGTGGAAAACCTACACGCCTCGACAGCTAGCAGATACCTTGGTTAAAGAGGGGCTTCCTGCTAATTTCGTTAATTTACATGTTTGTGCCTGTGGTTCCGGCTACGATGGAGAAAAGTTAAGACCTTGGGCTCAACGCTTGCGCCAGGCGATGGTTGGCACCTATAGAAATATTCAGGTCACTGGATATAGAGGTTGGTTCTCCTGCAGTACTGCCAGAGTTTGTATTAAAGTAGGTACTCAGTTTTATCCATTGGAAGAGCGGGCAGTTACTTTCTCCTGAATTTTGTACCCCTAATGTAGCTGGGGTTATGGCGTAGAAGTGCGCTCCATGTAGTTTCCCGGGTATACCCTGAATAGATAGCTGAACAGAAATCTGAGCAGCTTTTATATTCAGGGATATTTTTCTCCATGACTGTTGACCAGTTACTAATCCTGATTATTTTAAGTGTCACTATAACCCTGTTTATATGGGGGCGGTGGCGCCACGATATGGTTGCTATAGCAGCCTTATTGACTTGTGTCTTTACCGGTCTGATTCCCCCGGAAAATGCTTTTATTGGTTTTGGCCATCCAGCGGTCGTGACTGTAGCTTGTGTGTTAATCCTGAGTCGCGGCTTACAAAATACCGGCGCAATGGATGCACTTGCACAACGAGTTGTCCGCAAAAGCGGGAGTATCTCAGTATCCATATTGTTACTCATTGGGCTCGGCGCGTTTTTATCGAGCTTTATGAATAATGTCGGCGCGTTGGCTTTATTAATGCCCGTGGCTGTGGATATGGCCGAGAAACAGAAAGTGGCACTGGGGAGGGTTTTAATGCCCCTGTCTTTTGCAACGATTCTGGGGGGAATGACCACACTGATAGGTACACCGCCAAACTTGGTCGTTTCCGGTTTTCGGGCGGATTCTGGCGCCGGTAGCTACGGTATGTTTGATTTCACCCCGGTGGGTCTGGCAGTTGCGATAGCCGGAGTTTTGTTTATTGCATTTGTTGGGTGGCGCTTGGTGCCTACACGCAACCGAACGGGGGCCTCCTCCTTTGAAACTGGCACATATTTAACAGAAGCACTTGTTGAGGAAAAAAGTGTAGCTGCCGGTAAGAATCTACGTGAAATTTCCAAGATGTTGGGAACAGAGGATGCCCAAGTTGTGGGTGTCGTACACAATGATGCCAGGGTCTCTCCCGCGACTCCCTGGCATAAAGTAAATAGCGGTGACATTTTGGTCATTGAGGCGGAGCCGGAGAGCCTTGCCACCTGCTTGTCCAATCTCAGTTTGAAAACAGTGGGCGCCCTTGGGGCTGATTCATCGGGTAAGGCTCGACAATCGGGTAGCAATAACACCGAGAGTGATTCTCAGAATAAGCCCCCAATAAAAGCACTGGCGGATCGTACCGAAATGCAGCTGAGGGAGTTGGTTGTTATGCCAGATTCCCCCTTAGTGGGACGCCCTATGAGGTTTTCACGCCTCGCAGCGAGATACCAGATTCACTTACTAGCACTCTCGCGCCAGGGGCGCCGCTCGGTGCGCCGGTTGCGTTCGACACCATTACTGGCCGGTGATGCTCTGTTAATGATGGGGGCCGATGAAAACCTAAACAGCTTTGCTAGGGAAAAGGGTTGTGTGCCTTTGGCCTCAAGGGATATTAGCATCCCCAACAAGGAGAAGGCGGCCATTGCCCTATTGGCTATGGTGCTTGGTGTCGCCGGTGCAGCGTTCGGCCTATTGCCGGCAGCAATCTCGTTTGCCACCTGTGTATTGGCTTTTATGGCGTTGAAGATAGTGCCGTTGCGAAATGTTTATGACTCTATCGACGGGTCCGTCGTCGTGCTATTAGGAACCTTGATTGCTGTTGCTGATGTGATGGAGTCAACGGGAGCTGCAGATTTGGTCGCTCAGGTTTTGTTGGATGTCCTGGCTCAGGGCAGTGCTGTTTTGGCCTTGGGGCTGATCCTGGTGGTTACCATGACCCTGTCTGATTTTATGAATAATGTCGCCACTGCGGCTGTGATGTGTTCAATTGCCATGAGCACTGCAGAACAACTGGCGGTGAATCCAGACAGTTTCCTGATGGCTGTCGCAATTGGAGCCTCTTGCGCATTTCTAACACCGGTTGGGCACCAAAATAACACCCTAATTCTGGGGCCGGGAGGGTTTGAATTTGGTGATTACTGGAAAATGGGGCTGCCACTAGAATTGTTGGTACTGGTTGTGAGTATCCCCATGCTGCTTTGGGTTTGGCCCCTGTAATCGCAGTGAGCTCAAGCAATAGAATCGTCTACCGGCTGGGCCAACTCCGCCATAAACCTGCTACAAAAGCGCAAAATATCAGTTACAGTTACAATTCCAACCAGCTCGCCTTCCCGCATAACCAGTACCGAGCCAATGCCTGTATCCGCCATAGCTAAGAGAATTTTATCTAATGGGTCGTGGATATCTGCAATAAAGGGACGTCTGGCACATAGGTCATGTACATAAAGCTGCTGCTCCTCTAAACGGTGTCCCGGTGCATTGGCTCTTTCGATATCCCCTCGGGAAATGACCGTCTCCAAGTCGCCTGCACGTGTTACCGGCAGGTGGCGTACTTTGTGCTCCTCCATCATTGCCAGAGCATCCTCAACCGTGGCATTGATATCGATATGGTAGGGAAATGGCGTCATCAGAGCGGCCAAAGTCGGTATATGGTGGATATTATTGTGAGTGGACATAGTATGATCTGGGTATCCAATTGTATTTGGCAATATGCTCGATTACCGTTACACAGCGACTAATTTGCAATTGACGACTGCAGCTACAATATAGCTAATTGCGCTCCCTAGGGATATCCTTTTGAGATTGCAGATATGGCCGCCTTTGTTACACTTTTTAGCCCTTATTTTGAATTATTCCTATTATATTCAAAGGTAGGGACACAAATGGTTGATATTTGCCGGTGAAAGATTATTATTCGCGACCTCAGTCGAAAAATATAATCAGTGATTCGGAGTGTTTGCCGAACCGAGCTGAAATCGGCTAGTTTTTAATAATGTATTTGCCGAATATACCTAACACCAGAACTACACGATGTGTAGTGGTATCTACTCATGTATATCGGGCAATTCATAATATGCCGGACTAAACATCACTAAGTTGCTTGCCATTGGCCAGCATGGTGTTTGTTGATTTTTTACACGGTATATCCGAAATAACAATCTGTGTCGCCCAGCGCCACAGATATATCTCTGTGTTTTTTAATAACCGTCGTTGAGGTTTATTGAATGTTTCAGGAATACGAACAACTTGAACAACAAATCGCCGAACATCAGGCAAGAATCGAAGAGTTACAAGAGCAAATGGCTCAGGCTGAACGCAAGAAAGATGGCGTAATTGCCTATGATAAAGCACTGGTAAACCTTGCTGCTGAATATCACATGGATGAAGAGGAGTTCTTCGTTGCCCGTGGCCAGCAAATCGTTGAATGGTTGGTAGCACAGCTGGGTGATGAAGATCCTGCAGACTACGTACAAACCCTGAAGGCTCGCGTTGCCCGTCACCTCAAGAAGGAAGGTGACAGCCCCCGTCGCGGTCGTCGTGCAGCACCGGCAGCAAAGGCAGCAGAGCCCAAGCTGGAAACTGGTCACTATCGCAACCCGTATACCGGCGCTACTGTTGAAAAGAAAAAGCGTAATCCTAAGGCCCTGAGCCAGTGGATTGATGAGTACGGCCTGGATACCGTAAAAGAGTGGAAAATCTAATTCTGGATGACCACTAATTTGATGCCGGATATCCGGCATCAAATATTTTTTCAAAAATCGTTCGATTTTAATTCATCGCATTATTTGGCGTTTTCGCCGCATCCTCTCTTTACTTAACTTATTATATTCAGCATATGTCTGCCCCGTTATTTACCTGGGAGTTAATACCGTGTTTTCAAGACTTAAGCTGATTGTTTTATGTACACTTTTTGTTCTGATTGGGGCTTCAAATTGGGTTTTAGCCGACTCTTCTGAGTCTCAGGTGATTTACTTGATACGCCATGCAGAAAAAGAGAAAGGGCCCGGGGTGGGTCGCGACCCTCATTTGACTGAGGCGGGCCAGCAGCGTGCACGGCAACTCGCCTATATTCTTGGGGGAGTGGGTATAGATGCTATCTATAGCACTGACTACAACCGCACCCGGGAAACGGTTGAGCCTCTGTCAAAAGAGCTGGGGCTTGAAGTGGAAATTTATAACCCCAGAGATTTAAAAGAATTTGCTAACTCTTTGCAGCAGGCAGGAAATCGGATTTTAGTGGTTGGGCACAGCAATACCACTCCAAAACTGGCGGAATTGCTCGGCGGTGAAAAAGGGCGACCCATTCGAGAGGCCAGTGAGTTTGACCGACTCTATATCCTTGTGCGTGATAATGAGGGGGTAACCACTTTGATACAGCGCTATGGCCCGATGAAATCCTCGCAGACAGAAAATGCAGTTTCAGAGTCATCTTAATTAATGATTTCTTTTATAAAAGTATCGACTACCTGTGACGCCAGTCCGTGGCGGTGTTCCTTGAAGGCATCGCCGACACTACTGCGCTCCAGGTTCAACTCTATGGTGTGAGCTCCAGCCTGATTGGCACATTCGACAAATCCCGCTGCTGGGTAGACGTTTCCAGATGTGCCAATGCTGATGAATAGGTCGCAATCGGATAACGCCTGATAGATAGTTTCCATTTCCAGAGGCATTTCTCCAAACCAGACCACATGGGGGCGAAGGTTTCCCGCCTGCTGACAGCAACTACAGGTATCAGCTATCGAAAGATCCGAATTGAGGGGATATAGTTTCCCGCTCCGGCTGCATCGTGCTTTTAGTAGCTCTCCATGCATATGAATTAGCTGGTCACTGCCCGCGCGCTCATGCAGGTTGTCAATATTTTGAGTAACCAGTAAGTAATCCCCTTGGAATTTCTGTTCCAGTTCGGCCAGGGCGAGATGGGCAGGGTTGGGATGGATATCTGCAGATAGCAGCTGCTGGCGGCGTTCATTGTAAAATCTATGTACCAGTGCCGGATTGCGATCAAATGCCTCTGGCGTTGCGACATCTTCCAGGCGATGGTTTTCCCACAGGCCATCGGCACCGCGAAAAGTACCTATGCCAGATTCAGCTGAAATTCCTGCGCCGGTAAGTACAACGATTTTTTGATACTGTTTTTTCATTTTATATTTTCACACAAGGGCATTGCCTGGATCTTCAGAGGAGCTCGCATCCAGTTCAAAGGTCTTAATTGATGGGCTGGTGTGACTCATAATGTTACCGCCCTGGCACTTCCATGTGCAGGGTTTTATTGGTAGTGCTATCAGTTAGTTTTGCACTAACTGTCTAATATCCCCTTAGCTCCATGGGATCGATACTTTAGTGCATCTTTAGCTTCGGCTTCACAAACCGGTTCGCCTGCCCGATTAGGTAGAGCAGCATAGCTCTCGGCCAGCCGTGGATTGCCGCCAAGTGCATACGGTAGAGTGAGCGATAGGCAAGGCCAGCAAGGCGTCCTTCTACGGTAAGACTGCCTTTAACCAACGCCCCCATCAGGTTGCCAACGGCAGTGTATTGACTGAGGGATACCAGAGAGCCTCGATCGCGATAATAAAAATGGTGCAAAGGCCTATCTTCAAGTAGGGCAATAATATTGTCGCCAACCAGGGTAGCCATTTGCTGTGCTGCCTGGGCGCGCGGAGGCACTCGCTGGTGATTGCCGTCAATGCAACTGGCGCAGTCCCCCATGGCAAAAATCTTTGCGTCAGTTTGGGTCTGCAAGGTAGTTTCCACTTCGATTTGATTGAGTCGGTTGGTACTGAGGCCATCCAGTTGAGTGAGAAATTTCGGAGCCTTGACGCCGGCAGCCCACACTCGGATAGCGGCTGGAACTTCCTTGCCACAAGACGTGGTGAGTCCGCTCTCTGTTGCAGCTGAAATATGATGGCCGGTAAGAATATTAACCCCCATCTTGGCCAGCTCGCGTTCAGCATTATTTCCAATTCGTTTTGGTAGTGCTGGGAGTAGGTGATCACCCCCTTCTATCAAGGTGATTTCCATCGCATTGGGACGAATGCGTCCATAGTTGCCAACCAACTTTACGGCATCTACTAGTTCTGCCGAGAGTTCTACACCCGTTGCCCCGCCACCAACGATCGCTACTTGCAATTTATCGTCAACACGGGTTTCTAAACGGAGGAAACGGTTGAGAAGGTTTTGGTGAAATTTTTGTGCTTCATAACTGCTATCCAGGAAAATACAATTTTCCCTGACGCCGGGAATATGAAAGTCGTTACTATGCCCGCCGATACACAGCACCAAATAATCGTATTCCAATTCCCTCGCGGGTACTAACTCGCTACCGTCCTCATCATTAACGGGTCCGAGCTCAACTACCTGTCGTTCACGATTCAGAGATTGCAGGCTACCCAACTGAAATTCATAGCCGTGAATGCGGGCGTGCACCTGATAATTCAGTGCATCCATATTGGCATCCAATGCGCCGGAGGCAACCTGGTGTAGCAGTGGTTTCCAGAGGTGGGTGCGATTTCGATCGACCAGAGTAACTTGTGCAGCGGGGGACTTGCGGCGGCGCTTAAAGAAAGGGGTAAAAGAAAAATATTGACCGAGCCGCGTAGCCAAATGCAAGCCGCTGGCACCGCCGCCAATAATGACGATCTTTTTCATAGGGGTCTTCCTGTCGATTGCTAAAAGCCGACTCCCCAATCTGTGAAGACCTTTTTTGGTATCGGGAAATATGTCACCGATGTTTTTTCTAACGCCAGTATGTCGCGCTGAAAGACAGATGACAAGTTAATAAAGTCGGTGAAGGCCTCTCTCAATAGAAATCATACAAAGCTCATAACCGGCTGTTGTTCCGGTTTCGCAAAATCCTTAAACCTGGCCTGGTACTGTCTCGTTGTCCTGTGAAATTAGCGCTCGCCAGTCTGCAGACTTGCGCAAGTGTACGCTTACTTCTGGATTCTGTGAGTCTGTTACTACACCGATTATTGACGCCTGGGTGTAACCGCGTTCTAGCAGTGCGCCCACGCAGGCTTCGGCTTGGTCAATAGGAACAGCAGCGAGGAGCCCCCCGCAAGTCTGTGGATCGGTAATCAGTGACCACTGTGGCAATGGCTGCCACTCCTGGGGGTTTTCTACAAAGGCGTAGGCATTGGCATTTTGCGGTTGCAGGCTGGATAGCCATCCGCGCTCGATACAAGTGGCGGCGCCGGAGATTAGCGGTAGATTCTCAGCGATCAGTGTCGCGCTTAACCCTTCAGGGCCGAGCATTTCCAATAGGTGACCCAGCAGGCCAAAGCCCGTGACATCCGTCAGCGCATTGGCGTTATGGCGGGCAAATATCTCTGCGGCGTCGGCATTGCTATGCAACATGGTTTCCAGCGCCTGCTGCAACCATAGGCCTTTAGCCTCTCCCGCGCCCTCTGCTGCCAGGATAGTGCCTACTCCCAATGGCTTGCTCAGGATCAAGCAGTCTCCCCCGCGGGCCCCCGTTTTTTCCAGGAGTTGCTCCCGCTCGGAAAATCCATTGACGGTTAGGCCCATTAGCATTTCAGAACCTTCGGCGGTATGCCCGCCAGATAGGGCACAGTGGTGCCGGTTCAGCTCGTGGATGGCGCCTGCGAGCAACTGCTGTAGGTCTCGCCGGGTAATTTCCTCTGCGGCCGTAGGCAGGGTTGCAAGGATTTGTGCGGTGGCGGGTCGAGCATTCATAGCAAATAGGTCGGATAGGGCGTGCAGAGCCGCCAGGCGACCAAATATCCAGGGATCATCTACAGGTGCACGCAATTGGTCGGAACTCTGCACTAATAAATGATTAGCTGGTAGATCCATAACTGCGGCATCATCACCGACGCCCTTTAACAGGTATTCCGAATGCTGATCCGGAAGGGTCGCCAGCGTGCGGCGCAGGATGTCGGCTCCAACTTTTGCGCCACAGCCATTACAGCGCATAGGAGATAGAGAAGAGCCTGAGCGCTGGTCGACGATGTCTTTGGTTTTGGCAGTGTGATCAGCCATGTCCATTGGCAGCTCACTGAAGCGTCGCATAAATGTGCGGTCGATAGAGTCTTTCCATCGCCACATCAGACCGCTTGCAGCGGCGAAGCCATTTCGAACTGCCACAGCCCGCTTGCCACCACAGGAAAGCAGGCTGAGAAAATCTTTTTGTGGCCGGTATTGTTTTAAGCGGCGTCCGGTCAAGGAGGCGCGCAGATTGTGAAATAGAACTGGCCCCTGGCGAACGGCGTAAACTCCAGCCTTAGGTAGAGGTTCTGGGGCGAAACTGGCCACATCACCAGCTGCAAAAACGTCTTCCCGCCCCTGGGCGCGAAGTGTTTGATCCACCACCACAAAGCCTTTGTCATCGAGGGATAGGCCCGAGTTGGCCAGCCAGGGGGGAGCACAGGCATTGGTGGTGAGTATTACCTGATCGAGGGGCAGGCAGTCATCGCTCCCATTAACGACACCCTGTTCGGTAATTTCATTAACGTTCCAGTTATGGTGTAACTGAACCCCTAGCTCTTGCATCTCCTTTGAGACTAATTTGCGTGCTCTGACTGGATAGCCCTGGGGAATTGCTGCGGCGCCATGAATCAGGTGAACCTCTACCTGCTTTTTCTTAACGGCACCTTGTAAAGCGTGAGCCATTGCCATCGACAGCTCGCAACCTCCGGCACCGCCGCCGACAACTCCTAAGCGGAAAGGTGAGGTGTTTTCACCAACCTGTTTTTGCAGCTTTTGCCAGAAACGGTAGAAATGCCCGATAGGTTTTACCGGGATTGCCAATTCGGAGCCCGGTAACTCGCGGGCGGGAGTCGCGCCGACATCTAAAGAGAGCAGGTCGTACTCTATGGGAGGTCTACCCAATAGGGATACGGTGCGATTATCGATGTCAATTTCGTGTGCACAGGCCTGTATAAAGCGGGCACCAGCGGCCCGGCAGAGTCTGGCAAGATCTATATGAGTGTCTTCCAGGGAGTAATGGCCTGCAACCATTCCGGGCAACATACCGGAGTAGGCGGTTTGCACTTGGGGAGAGACCAGGGTCAGACGCGCGCCTGGCAGAGGATTCATGGCCCACATTTGCAGCACAATAGCATGGCTATGGCCGCCGCCGACCAAAAGGATGTCCTGGTAGTTTGGATGCTCCTGCATGTCTACTCACTGGCTGGGTAACAGAAAAAATGAGAGGCGGTAAGGATACTGGCTTCCCAAACTTCCGCGCCGCGCAAATACACCCCTGGATAAATAGTAGACAGTTCGCATTTGACTGCGAGCGAATGGACGACGCAGCTGCTTATTATCGCGAATAGCAGCGCCAAGGCAAAAAAATCCCCAGGTGCTGGTCTTTACTGTATGGGCCTAATTGCAGTTGTAATCTGCGTAAAATTCATTTTCTGGCGCTTAATTCTAATGCCCCCAGAGCCCGCTTCTCAGAGTGCCTTTTTCCGTCGCTTAATCTGGTGGCTGCTAGCTGGGCTATTGCTGGTGGAAGTTCTTCACTGGTGGGCTGCAAACTGGGTGCGGGTAAAAGCTGGCGACTGGATGGAGGAGCGAGGCCTTGAATTCCATGTGGATCATTTGCGCGTATCGCTGCTGGATCTAAGTGTTATAGCGATTGATGTAAAAGCTGAAAATCGCGAAGGGCGGGGATTCTCTGCTCATGAGGTAATGCTCGATTACAGCTGGTGGCAATTGTTATGGGGGCGAGCTCATTTACCCAAGGCATCGGTGAGCGGTGCCTATATGGATCTGCAGTCTTACCCGGGTGAACTGTACCGGGAGTGGGAGGTGGGTGGTTGGGATCTTGGAGGCGGAGCGCGGCAGGATCGCGATTTCAGGCTGCTTATCGGTCGCGCCCAGATACGGGATAGTGAACTTTGCTACCTGCACAAGCCTATTTGGAAGCAAGCTACCTGTGCAGCCATCGGCAAGCTCCAAACCGATAAATTCACGCTGGCATTATGGCGCAAAGGTGATGTTCCCCTGAACGTAGATATTGCTATTGGGGATTTACAGGTCAGTGATTTATTGGCCTGGGAGGGAGGTAAATCACGATACAACACGGTGATAGGCAGTTTGGAAGGAACTCAGGTCAATTTTTCCTGGCCGAGCCTCAATACAGATCTTAACAAGTTTACTGCGGAATACTTTATAGGATGCCCGCCACAGCGTTGGGCCGATGCAATAGCAGGGCTGCAAAGCCTGATTGGACATTGCGCCTCCGCCCGCCGGCTTGCCGCAGCAGGTGATATGAAATTCGGGTTTGGCCGCAAAGCTCGTGCCCAGTGGCGGCAGCTCAATGGTGAGAGTGTTGTACTGAGGCACAGTGATCGCCTTTGGCAGGATTGGCGGGCCGGGGTTATTAGTATCAGTGAGTTTAATTTTGAGCGCCCGAAAAAGCGCTTGGGATGGAGGCGAGGCTTTGCCCAGGCATTTGATTGGTGTCCACGACATCTGCGTAACGCTAATTCCCACCTGTGTCTGCGAGCGGCTAATTTAGACCTGCCGGAAAAAACGGTTTTCGACTGGAACGATCGCTTAAAAATAAATACAGGGGCCAGTTCAATTAATCGGGGCTACCTCTTGGATATGGCTCGATCTACCAGCCATCCCATCAGGGCTAATAATGGCGTATTTGGTCCTCTTCAGTTTTATGCCAAAACGCGAATATTATCTTTTGCCCACCTCGCGATTGAAACAGCCAATGGGTGTGTACCGGGTGGTCTGTGGCAGAAGCCCGATCACTGTGTCTCTATGGTTGGTCTCAAAAGTACAGAGGAGTTTGCCTTTCAGTTCGGCTCTGCTGAACACAATATTGATTGGGGGCTTTCCAGCGGTCCTCTGCAATTGGCTCAATTTTCAATAGGTGCCAGAGGTCGTCCCAGAGCTAAACTACAGGACCTACGCTGGCGGGCCATTGATACAATAGGTCGTAACGGCCCGCTATCTGCTCAGGACTTTTTTATCCAGTCACTATCCGGGTGTTTACCGCAGGACTTTCTCCCCTCGGATTGGCAGCCTTTGTGCGCACGTTTGAACAGCTTTTCAGGGCAGGGACATTTTGCCTGGCAGGGAGGTGAAGATGGCTATGCCATTTTGGGAAAACTGCGCCTTCACCGATTACTTCTAAATGATTCCTCTGGTGCAGGAAATGGCTTACTGATACAGCAGTTTGAAAGTGGCGATAGCTTATTTAAAAGAAAGGTTACAAATAATCCTTGGGTGGCGACCAGTCAGTTACCGGGTATTCCTCAAGGAGTTGGTGATGATAATTACGGCACCGAAAAAGGAAGACTGGATCAACAAAATATTGATGCGGGTAAAAATCCTGACGACTTAGGGCTGGCCACCATAGAAAACCCAAACCTGGAAATAAAAAACCTTGTTTTGAAGAAACTGGCTGGCTGTCTCACTGAAAGTTGGAAAAGGTTATTTTATCGCGCCAACAAAAGCCACGAAAATCTGCCAGTTTGCTTTGATATCCGCTCATTAGAGCAAAGGGAGCCACTCTTTATATCTTGGCAGCAGGGGATAGATCTCTCTGTAAAAAAAATTTCCGTGGTTAGTGCTGAAGCGAAGACAAAGGGAGGCAGGAAATTATTTGACTTAAAAAAGATAGAGCTACCCCTTGTCAGGCTAAGGCATAGACGTACACCAGACTCTGAATCTTATATCGCTTTGCCCGGTGCAAATGCTGAGCAGTTGAGTGGCTGCTTTCCCGGCGGTAGGCAAGTGAGTTCACTAAATATTCACTGTGTAGATGTTGAGCGCCTTTTACTGGGAGATTACTCCTTCGTTTATTTCAGCCAACGCAATCTAATTGCCAATATGGATGACTCAGCAATTCAATCCGTGCAGTTGAAAAACCTGTCTGGCGAGAATGTTTTTGACCTTGGGGGTGTACTTATACCAAAGCTAGAGTTGCTATGGTCGCGGGAAAAGCCTACCCAGTCAAAAATTGCATTGCAGGATGTTGCTGCTGACAGAGTAACCTTGTGTCTTCCCTGGCTAGCAGAGGCGTATAAATCGATACCGACCTGTGTATTTGGGCAAGATATCCATTCGGTAGGGAAAAGCGGTTGGTCGATCGAAGAAGTGGAATTAAAGGAGGACTTTGAAACTGTACCCATGTTGCAACTGGGGCGAGTATTCACGAAGAGAACGTCTTTTTCCTCCAATACTCTCGATTTTTATGGGCTCAATATCGATGATGTTCTGCTTTGTGGGTTGAGATCTTATTCTTCTGAAAATAATGAAGATATGGGTCTTGCCGATTGCATTGAGACCCCACAAATAAGCTTTGGTGATTCCTGGGTAAAATTGGGTATAGATTCAGGCGCCCCCCGCTTGGATTTAGGGCCGTTAAAGAGTAAGCCTATCGCTTTTTGGCAAAAGGGTAGCGACTATTTAGAAGCTGGCGTGCAGGGCTTGAGTTGGAGTCGATTTATCTGGGATAGAGGTGCAGAGTTCTCAGTGTCGAATCTAAGCTTGCAGAATATCCGGGTGTGTACGCGGGATACGGGGCTTGCAGTAACTGTGGATAAGCTGAGTCGGGCCAGGGCAGGTGACTCCCACCATTGTTTTGGGGTTGATAAATTATCCATGCCGGGATTACAGAAAATCAAATTGTCACACCCCTGGTCAGTTCAAGGTTCTGTAGAATTGGTTGGGTTATCAATACCCAGGAAAAATTTGGGCCCTCTGAAAATACCAAAATTTGAAATTGATAATATCTCCTTGCAAGGGGAATCTTTGGCGAAAGCCTCTGGTGCGAGGGGATGTATGCCAGGGGGACTATTAAAAGACGAAAAGATTGCGCCCTGTTATGAATTTGGGGCCTTTAGTATTGGCAAGGCAGAAGGTATTAATGGCTCTAGCGGTAGGCAGCTTATCCTTTCTGGGATAAAAATAAGTAATGTACAGTTGCATGAGCAGAATTTTCCACAGGAATTGCCACTTAAACTTTTATCCGTATCCGGTATGGGGGCCGGGCACTTAAATATCAGTCGGCAGGGAGTTGACTTCAAGGATTTACAGTTTAAGGAAATTGCAGGATGTTTTCCCAGTGGTTATCTGGATCAGGGAGATCATTGCTTCAGCTTCTCGAGTTTAATGCTGGAGGGAAACTACCGCCGTGGTCAGGGGGCAGAACTTGCTGTTGTGAGGGTCAATGGCATCACTTTACTTTCACCCTCAGGGGAAGAGTTAGTGCACGGTGAGAGCATAATCTTGTCGCATTTGCTCTTTACCGATACCGAGTGGCGCTTTGCCAGTGGTGAGGCAATTCACTTTCATTTTTTTGAGAGAAACCCGGATAGTTTGGATTTTGATCGCCATAGATGGATGGCTGATTTTAAGTCCCTGTGGGTTGAAGGTTTGAGCTACTACCGCCCTAAGAAAACACTCACTGTTGGTTTTATCGACTTTCTGCGCCCTCGATTTATTCTCTTAAGGGATTTATCGGGGAAGTTTCCGGTAGCCCGAAAAATTAATGAACTGCGAGGATTTGGTGGTATTGACACATTTGCTTTCAGGGAGGAAGGCAGCCCACCGCTACTATATCATCTCGGTGACCTATATCTAAAACACGGCACTTTTAGTTGGGTAGACTATCAAGATGAATTCAGGGCCCGCTTACCGGTCCGGGATATCAACTTTAATCTCAGTGATTTAAGTAACTTAGCCAAACACCCCCCTGCGGTGATTGTTGTTAATGGAAGGCCTGGCGGATTTGGTGAGGTTCAGATAGGGGGAACTGTAGATTACTTGGGAGATAAAAAGTGGAATGCTGATCTTACCGGATATCTCACCAGCGTAAATTTGATACCTGCTACGCCTTATATGGCCAAGTTGTTAGGTTACAAAATCCTTCAGGGGCAGGGAGATGCGGTAGTTAATATTCGGGTATTTGAAAATGAACTCGATGGCTTTGCCGATATACGACTGGAAAAACTAAAAGTTCGCCGGGTGCGGAAAGATGATCAGCTACCGGTGAAGTCCACGCTGATTCCCTTGAATATTGCTCTATGGTTGCTAAAAGACGGGCGGGGGGATATCAAGTTTGGCATGCCTGTTAGCGGCAATATTCGCGATCCCAAGTTCTCCTTTAGTTTTGTATTTAGTGAGTTGCTACAAAAGGCAATTATAGATGCCTTGATAAGCTATTTGACTCCCTATGGCGTATATTTGTTGGCACGTTATGCCTGGGGACGTTTCAGGGCGAAATCATTTGCGTCTATTGACTTTGAGCCTGGAAGTGCAAAGTTAACTAATTTAGCACTGACACAACTACAGCGTATGGTCTTTGTTTTACTTAAGAACCCTGACGCACGACCAGGAGTATGCGGCATCTCTAATGCCCGGGACTGGCAAGCCCTGTACCCCTATTCCATGGCAGGTATGAGCAGAAGCGGAAGAGCTCAAGTTGCTTTTTACCAAAACCCATCTCTGGAACTTCGTGAGGAACTTGAAAATTTGGCAATGGAGCGAAGCCGAAATGTCGAAAAGTATTTGATTGATGCGGGAATAGAGGCTTCAGAATTAATCCCTTGCGCACCTGACTATATTGGTAAGGATTTTGGTGATCCAAGGGTGGAATTTTCGAATTAGAGTTTATTTAAAATAATTCAAATAATGTCTGATTGCTGAGTGGATTCTCTCTGGGAATATATAAGTTGGCCTGAATCTCCGTAAATAATCGTTAATGTTGCTTGATAAGCTGCACATATTTAGCGTCTTGAAAAAATCATAGGATTTTCATTAACTTTTTAGATGTTAGGATGAGTTTAGTGCGGTGAGCTGAATAAGCAGTGATTTATTGTTTATTGGCTGTTTATTGCGGAGTGATTATTTCTTGGGAGGTTTGTGCACTATTTCACATTGCGATATGAAGCTTATGATATTGCTGATTTTGATCAATAGCTGATTAGTTTTCTATGGTAGATTCCACTCCCGATTTTGATATTGATTTTCTGAAGTAAGAAATACTTAGGTAAAAAAATGACTCAAGTACACGGAAGTTGCCTCTGTGGTTCAGTGACAATTAGCGCATCTTTGCCCTCTTCAAATCTGGGGGTTTGTCACTGCGGTATGTGCAAAAAATGGGGAGGTGGTCCTCTGTTGGCGGTGGATTGTCAAACCAGTGTTGAGATCACCGGTGAGGAACATGTCAGTGTATTTGATTCATCAATTTGGGCTGAACGGGGTTTTTGTTCAAAGTGCGGTTCGCACCTCTTTTATCGCTTAAAGGAAACTTCCCAGTACTCAGTGCCTGCGGGGATCTTTGATCTTCCGGCCGAGACAACAATGACCCATCAAATCTTTATCGATGAAAAGCCGGATTACTACGAATTTGCCAACGATACCCAGAACATCACGGGGCTGGAGATAGTAACTGAGTACTCATGATAGTGAGTGCTCGCTATCTCTATGGGTATCTTTTAGTCAAGACGGAATATGCGCTCGGGATTCACTTTAGGGTTACTATAGCGTCCTAGGGCTGGATCGCCGCTTCCCTCAATGGTGATTTCAGCTTAGATGGGTACCAAAAGGGTCATCTGCATGGGTTTCGCTCACTGCGGCGGCTCTTTTAGCATCTTTGCGTTGGTATCCGGATGTCTCGTTCTGGAAGCACCTAATCTTTTAAGGTGCCGAGAGCATTAAGATGTAATCGGAAGGTAATACGGACTGGCGAAATTCCATGACTGAAACCCAAATTGTAGAAATTTTCCTGGCCAACCAATGGTGGTCCATCCTGGCGTTGGTGGTAATTGTAATTGGCGTAACTTTATGCTGGTTTGGTGGCCTGATGGCTGCGTTGACGGCCTTGGGTAACAAGCGCTGGGTTTGGGGGATTGTAACGATCGTCCTCGGGCCGATTACCGGCATTCCCTATGCATTGCGTTACAAAGAGGCGGAATATGCCCGATCGCTGATGTTGCGGGGTGTATGGGCCTTACTGGTAGGTCTGATTATCGCCGGGGCTATCTTATTCTTTGGCCGTTAAAGGTTAATAGAGCGCTGGTTCTCAGGTGTCCAGCGCTCCTTCCTTCGATCGAATCATCTCTCCACAGACTTTAGGCATTTTTAATCAGGCGATCAGTGCGCAGGCGCTCCCGCTTATCAAAGAGCTGCCTTGAGGCCAGGGCAACGGCGAGAAAAGTGCCGAAACCGGTGCCTGATGCAATCGCAAAAAGAATCAGGATTTGATATTTGACGGCAATTGTAGGGGAGGTGCCTGAGAGAATCTGCCCTGTCATCATTCCCGGCAAAAATACTATCCCAGCGGCAGCCATGGAATTAATTGTCGGCATCAATCCTGCACGCATCGCATCCCGCCGAAACTCCAAGCTGGCTTGTTGCCAGGTATGCCCCAGCATCAAGCGATTCTCAATAATATCCCTGGAGCGGTGCATACTTTCTGTTAGACGGTCCAGGCTTAGGGCAACACCAGTCATTGTATTACCCAGCAACATACCTAAAAGTGGAATGGAATACTGGGGTTGGTACCAGGGAGTAGGGCCAATCAGTACGGCCAAACTTAATATGGTGATACTGAAAGCGGATACCAGCATTGATAAGGTGCCTACGGCAAAGCTCCAGCCACCGAGCAGACGATACTTTTGTCGGGCTGCCACTTGCTGCCCGGCAAATAGCAGCATTGCCAAGGCCAGTAGTCCCACCCAAAGTAGGGTGCCAACTGCAAAAAGGGTTTCCAGTACCAGTCCTACCAGGGTGAGCTGAATAGCCGTGCGTAGAGCGGCAACAATTAACGATCTACTTAGTTGTAGTCGTGCTACATGAGTGCATACGGCTAGAGCCAATACCAACCCCGCAGCCAAAGACAACTGCCACCAGGATAGGTCGATTACATTCATCGACGGATCTCCTGTTCTTTCAGTTGATTATCAACAATGGCCAAGTGGCGGTGAGCTACCCTTCGAATCTGCTCCTGGCTATGAGCTACCCAAATCGTAGGCAGCTTGTGCTCCTCAATAAGCCCTGTCAGCCATTGCTCTACCTCCTGGGCAGATCTGGCGTCTAGATTGGCCGTAGGCTCATCTAGAAGAAGCGCTTGGGGTTTGTAGGATATTGCGCGAATAAGAGCCAAGCGCTGCTTTTCTCCCGAAGACAGTCGATTGACTTGCCACTTTACTGCGCCCTCAGGAAAGCCGAGAAGTTTAAGTGCATCATTCATGGGGGTTGCGAAGTGATCGCCGACAGTTTCTTCCCACCAGGCAGTCTGCGCGGGAACCAACATCACATGCTTTCTCCACTGGTGTGCTGGATATGTACTCTGGGATTTATTCTTAAAGCATATGTCGCCTGTGTAGGGTTCAAGGTCAGCTATGGCTCTGAGTAAGCGGCTTTTCCCTGAGCCAGATGGACCAGATAAGCAAATAATTTGGCCAGATGCCATGGTTAAATTTATATTTTGAAGACAACCTACAAAAATATTTTTTAGTACCAGAGTCGACATGAGCTTCGTGGAGATTAGTGTTTAATAGAAATTATCAGCAAATGATCATTTGTGTAAAGTAAGTTTTATCTTTTAATTTCTTATTCTTTGTATATGAATTTTGGGTCTTTCTTGGGTTGGGGAATGTCTTGATACTCTGGGGTTATGGATTAAATCTATAACCTGTAAAAATTGTAGACTCTGTTAAGGAAGGTGACAATGAAAATCTGGTGATATAAATTTGTAGGTATTGTTGTGGTTATTGTTTTGTAATTTTATCTAAGAATCAGTGGAAGAGAAAATTTTAGTCGTATCGATATTTTAATCTGTATGCCGGAAGCTATTATTTTAAAGGGCTTGATTTTTAATAAGTGCAGTCGGTAAAGGGTGGGTCAGTTGATAGAGTTGGTTCTTATCCTGATCATGAAGAAGGCACTAATGAGATAATTATAGTTGAGTGAGAACGGTATCAAATTTACAACCTAAGAAAATTGGCACTTACAGAAAGTAGTAGAAAAGCTGTTGGAAAGACACCCCTTGTCGATCAGGTAAGAATTGAGATGTAGTACTGGTTTGCGTGGATGCTGACAAGGATAGGCACAGAAAGTGACTGCTGGTGAGTAGCAACAAATAGACATCACAACTCGGAAAGAAATAGGTTCCCAGTAGAGGGCAAGTTATATAAAGAGGCATACGGTTGTATCGTTGCAGTATGAGATGATCTATTCACTAATTTATTTTCAGCCCAAATGGTGGAGCCTTATACAAGGTACCAATAGCGATAAGGACTTCCAGTATGACCTCGACAAGAGGCAATTGAACCGCTGTGCATACTGCCGCGACAATCAGTGACTTGCTGCGCTGTGATCGTGTGATATTGGAGCAAATTGCCAGGACGACTACCAACGTCACAGCCAACGATAATTGCCATTATCAAAGATGATCACACTAATTGTTACTTAATAAGCTACTCCCATTAATTTCAAAATGCCTGCTCTACACTCGTTGGATCTGCCCTTTCTTATGGGGCGTCCAGGTGGTGGGATATTGGTGATTGCTGATTTCAACCATAAGTCATGCTTCTATTTTACTATTAGTATCTGTCTCCATATTGACACTGGGCCCATCCTGTAAAAAAGCTTGTGCGGTGTAGGAAAGCTCAAGAATAAGTGTCAAGCGTTGTTTCTCTATGAAGGATAGCCGGCTTATCTGCCGGTCTGTCGTATTCTCGGGAAATCTTAAAGTGTTTAATGTATGCCCCATTGGTTGATTAAAGTTTTCGCCTATTGTTTCGTCCCACTAGGCATTTTGCAGTGGTACCAACATAACTTGCTGCCGCCACTTGTGATTTGCCATTTCCTTCTGGCTTTTGTCATCAAATGATATCAATGTCATGGGGTTCAATGTCTGTAATGGCTCTGAGTAGACGGCTTTTACCCGAACTAAAGGGACCTGAGGACAATTGATTTTTCCTGCCAGTACTTTTAGTTGTACTTTTTTAAGTGGGCCAATGCTCAGTGATTCCAGCTTTAGCTCAGGTATAATCGTGTCTATCTATTTCAATTTCCTTCACCTTAAAAGTCGGTGGAATACTCAAGCTTTGTGGATATGGCTGAAGAGTCGAGTTTTATCTCCCTGATCAATTTGATTAAAGGTTCTAGTTGGTAGTCAAGCTGATATGATGCGCGTCTGTTAACGCAGAAGCTGTACAAAAAACAGCCGTTAGCAGGTGTTAAATTATATTGGGGATAAAACATGTACAAAAAATTAGCGGTGCTTTCTATAGCTACATCTCTTTTTGCGGGTTGTGCGTCGGTTCCTATGGAGAGTGATGAGTTATCGAATAAAGCTAAAGAGTTCAATTCACCTACTGAGGGGAATGCTGGTCTCTACATCTATAGAGCTTCTGGTCCCGGTACTACTCTGAAGAAAGATATCTGGGTTAATGATGAATGTGTTGGTCAATCTGCACCCAACGTCTTTTTCTACCAGGAGGTTATTGGGGATAAAGAATATAAGGTCTCAACCGAGTCGGAGTTCTCCCCGAATGACCTGTTGGTTGATGTAAAAGCAGGTGAAAATTACTTTATCGAACAATACATTAAAATGGGAGTGTTCGTTGGTGGTGCAGACTTGAAACTTGTTGAGTCTGAAGAAGGTAAAGCTGATATTACAAAATTAAAGCTTGCAAAAGCTGGCGAGTGCAGCCAGAAATAAAGTTGGCTCTGAGAGAGGCACACTTAGTATGTGTGCTTCTCGAAATTTTACCTAGGAGTCTTATTTCCTTAAGAATGCATTAGGCTGGTTCGATACCCACCGGACTTTTTGGGTAAGCTTTAGAGATTGTATTGAACTTACAATGAGCTTCTCCCCTTCCTTTTTCAGCTTCCCTTTGAACCTCCCGCTCCAGTCCGCCATAATCCGCTCCTTCCGAATCGAATAACGAGAGCTGTATGACCGACACCTCTGTTTATGAGGCCACAGAGCGCCTGCCGTTAAAGGAGTACACCGAAAAGGCGTACCTGGATTACTCCATGTATGTGATCCTGGACCGCGCCCTGCCGAATATCGGTGACGGCCTTAAGCCTGTACAGCGGCGTATCGTGTACGCCATGAGTGAGTTGGGCCTGAAGAATACTGCCAAGTATAAGAAGTCCGCGCGCACCGTTGGTGATGTGATCGGTAAGTACCACCCCCACGGCGATAGTGCCGTGTACGAGGCGATGGTACTGATGGCACAGCCGTTTAGTTATCGCTACCCACTGATTGATGGCCAGGGCAACTGGGGCTCGCCGGATGATCCCAAGTCCTTTGCCGCGATGCGTTACACCGAGTCGCGCATGGGTAAATATTCGGAAGTGCTGCTGTCGGAGCTGGGGCAGGGCACTGTGGACTGGCAGCCCAACTTTGACGGCACCATGGATGAGCCCTGCGTACTGCCTGCGCGGGTGCCCAATATTCTATTGAACGGTACCACCGGTATTGCCGTGGGTATGGCTACGGATATTCCCCCGCATAACTTGCGCGAAGTGGTCAACGCGACTGTAGAGCTGCTGGAAAATCCCAAGGCCACAGTAGAAGAGCTGTGTGAGCATATTCTCGGCCCGGATATGCCCACTGAGGCAGAGATTATTACGCCGCGGGATGATATCCGTAAGATTTACACCTCCGGTCGCGGTTCTATCAAGATGCGCGCTCTGTGGAGTAAGGAAGACGGCGATATTGTCATTACTGCGCTGCCCCATCAGGTGAGCGGTGCCAAGGTGTTGGAGCAGATTGCCCAGCAGATGCAGGCGAAGAAGCTGCCCATGGTGAGCGACCTGCGCGATGAGTCGGATCACGAAAACCCGACGCGCTTGGTAATTGTGCCGAAATCCAATCGGGTGGATATGGAATCGGTGATGAATCACCTGTTTGCCACTACCGATCTTGAGCGCAACTACCGCGTCAATATGAATATGATTGGTATCGACGGGCGCCCGCAGGTGAAGTCCCTCGATAAAATCCTGCGGGAGTGGCTGACTTTCCGCGCCACTACCACCCGCCGTCGTCTGCAGTTCCGTCTGGATAAAGTTGAGAAGCGCCTGCACCTGTTGGCAGGTTTGCTGGTTGCCTTCCTCAATATTGATGAAGTGATCGAAATTATCCGTACCTGTGACGAGCCCAAGCAGGAGCTGATGGATCGCTTTGAGCTCACGGATATCCAAGCGGACTACATTCTCGATACCAAGCTGCGCCAGTTGGCACGCCTCGAAGAGATGAAGATTCGCGGCGAGCAGGCGGAGCTGGAAAAAGAGCGAGATACCCTCACCAAGACCCTGAATAGCGAGCGTCGCCTCAAGACCTTGATCAAGAAAGAGCTTCTGGCCGCAGCCAAAGAGTTTGGCGACGATCGCCGTTCCCCAATTGTGGCTCGTGAAGAGGCCAAGGCGTTTAGTGAATCTGAGCTGCTGTCTTCAGATCCCATCACCGTTATCGTTTCTGAAAAAGGTTGGATTCGCGCGGCCAAGGGCCATGAAATTGATGCGGCAGCACTCAGTTATAAGGCGGGGGACAGTCTCGGTTTTGCCGCGCGGGGCAAGAGTAACCAGCCCGCGTTATTACTCGATAGCACTGGTCGCAGTTACTCCATTGCCTCCCATACTTTGCCTTCAGCACGGGGGCAGGGCGAACCCCTCAGCGGGCGTATCAACCCCCCCTCCGGTGCCACCTTTGAGGGCTTGTTGATGGGCCCTGATGAGCAGCGAGTGTTACTGGCTTCCGATGCGGGTTATGGCTTTATCGCCAAGCTCTCTGATTTGCAGTCGCGCAATAAGGCGGGTAAAGCCATGCTGACCCTGCCCAAGGGAGCCCAGGTGCTTTCCCCTCAATTGCTGGAGAGCCTCGATGATGTTCTGCTGGCAGCGGTGACCACCGAGGGGCGCATGTTGGTGTTCCCTGTGACTGAATTGCCGGAATTGTCCAAAGGCAAGGGCAACAAAATTATCAATATCACTTCAGCCCGCGCTGCGGCCCGCGAAGAGGTGGTCATCGGTGTTGCCGTATTGAAGGGCAGGGACCAACTAGTCGTTCACGCCGGTAAGCGCCATACCAAGATCAAGATCTCGGAGATGGATCACTATCGCGGTGAGCGTGGCCGGCGTGGCAACAAGCTGCCCCGGGGCTTCCAGAAGGTCGATAAGATCGAGGTTCTGGAGAAATAGGCCCATCCCGGATGCAGGTCGAAAGGGCGGTCCTAGTGACCGCCTTTTTTAATGGGGTTTTGGGATATTGATAACTCGCACATTGATGAAATAATAAGCAGGCTTATAATGAGCGGCCTTAGACAGGGAGAGCAGATATGTCCAGGGAAGATGCCGTTACTGAAATGAGTTTTGAACTACACAGTGCAGCACGGCTGCTGCGGCGAAACTTTGACCGCAGAGCCAAGGACCACGGGCTGAGTGGATCCCGCTGGCAGGTGCTTTGGCATCTATTGCGTGAGGAGGGCCTCAAGCAGGCAGAGTTGGCCGAGCGCCTGGACCTAGCGCCGATCAGTCTGGCGCGCCAGCTGGATAACCTCCAGCAGGAGGGGCTGGTGGAGCGGAGGCCCGATCCCGAGGACCGGCGCTGTTTCCGTATTTATCTGACGGGGCAGGCAATGCCGGCCCTCGAGTTGCTGGGCGGCGTAGCCCAGCAGACCCGCAGTGAGGCACTTGCGGGCTTTTCCGCCGCAGAGGTGGATCAATTGCAGTCGCTGCTATTGCGGTTGCGCAAGAATTTGACACGTGAAGAGATTGAATGTGACTGAAAAGCTGTCCATTAAGCTAGACCGCGCTGGGCAACGAGAGTTCGCACTCTCCTTTTTCCTGGTACTGGCCGTCCTGATAGGGGGATGGAACCTGTTGCGCGGCAGCGACATTGTCGAGACAGAGAACGCTTACGTGAAAGCGGACAAGATCTCCCTGGCGCCCGAGGTTAGTGGTGTTGTCACTCAGGTGCTGGTGAGTGCCAACCAGGTAGTGGAGAAAGGGCAATTATTGATTCAGATCGACCGCACGGCCTTCGAACTGGCGGTGACTGAGGCGGAGGCGCGCCTGGCCCAGGTGCGCAACGAATTGCTCGCTCGCCGTTCGGAATATGCTGAAGCAGATGCTGCGTTGCAGCAGGCACGGAAAGATGCGGACTTTTACCGCCGCCAATTGGAGCGCAATGAAAAACTGAGCAAGGTGGCGTTTTCCGAGGCGGAGCTGGACAGCGCCCGCCAGCAGCTAGAGCGGGCTCGTGCACAGATCACGATTAATGCTGAGAAGCTCTCCAGCTTGCGCGCTGAATTGGGGGGCGACCCGAGCATTGCCCTGGAAGAGCAGGCAGATTTAAAAGTGGCTCAAGCGCAACTGGATACGGCCCGCTACCAATTGTCGCGCACGCGCATTATTGCTCCCGTGGATGGCACTATCGCCAATACCGTACCCAAGGTGGGGGAGATGGCCACTCTGGGCATTAACCTGCTGCAAATGATTGGCTCCACTGGCCTTTGGGTGGAGGCCAACCTGAAAGAGACCGAGCTGGGTCGCGTGCGCACGGGCCAACAGGCGGAAGTGACCCTGGATGCCTACCCGGATTTTGAGTGGCAGGCTCAGGTGGACAGCATGAGCCCCGCCAGTGGCAGTGAGTTTGCTTCCACACCGCCGCAGAATGCCAGTGGCAAGTGGGAGAAAGTCGTGCAGCGGGTGCCGGTGCGATTGCGTCTATACCCCCTCAAGGATTCTCCGCCTCTGCGCGCAGGTATGAGCGCCAAGGTACGAATTGATACCAGTGAAGACGATAAAGTGGTGTCGGCCCGTGCAACGAGCGGTGAAAGCGGCAGGGTGGTGCTTTAACTGGGTTTGAGAGAGAGGTTTCTGGGCCCGATAGAACTCGGGCCGAGAGCTGCACCTAGTTGCTTATTGAACTCGGTGCCAAGTTTGGGTGCGGTAGAGGAAGCCCAGGTAGCCGCGCAGCTTAAGGGTGTTGTCATCCTCCAGCCAGACTTTCAGGTCGTAAACCTTGCCTTTTACCGGGTCGAGAATTTCCCCGTCCTCGTATTTTTTCCCTTTCTTTTCCAGCCCGCTGATGACATCCATGCCGACAATGGGCTTACCTTTCAGGTCGCCTGGGCACTTGTCGCAAACGGTGTCGTTAGGCTTCATCAGAAGATCCACTACCTTGCCGTAATACTTCCCATCCTTTTCATAGATGTTGACGATGGACTTTGTCTCTCCGGTCTCGTCATCGATAGTGCGCCAGTTGCCCAGGATATCTGCAGCACTGGCCTGCAGGGCGAACAGCAGGCCAAAGGTGGCCAGAAGCAGGTTTCTAATCATCACTTATTTTCCTATGTAAAGTAGGGTGACCCGGATATTACATCAAGTCACCTGCGAGGGCAGTGGGCTAGTCGTCATCAGGTAAAATCTAACAGTCAAAAAGTAGCATTTGGCCACATATCCCTGCCTTTTCTCTCTACTTGTCCCAATTTCGGGACCTTTGTGAGTTACCCAAAGGCACCTTTAAGAGGAACAGCTCAAGGGGATACGCTTGCCAGATTCTGGCGGTGCACTGGCCCAGACTTCTCGCTCCGGGTGCTCGGCGAAAGGGGATTGCAGTAACTGGCGCAGAGTCCGCAAAGGATGATAGTCGCCATCTTCAGCAGCCTCGATGACCTTCTGTGCCAAATAGTTGCGCAGAATGTATTTCGGGTTGACCGACAGCATGGCTAGATTGCGCTCCCGGGAGTTATTTGTCTCCCGGGTGAGGCGGCGATCGTAGTGCTCCAGCCACTGATCCAGGGCGCTGTGGTGAGTGGGGTTGAGTAACTCGTGCAAAGCGCTGGCCGGACGCTCCCCCCGGTAGTGGGCCAAGGCGCGGAAAAACAGGCTGTAGTCGGCTTGGCCGTGTTGAAGCAACTTCAGCAGTTCCGAGCAGAGGGCTTGGTCGCCATCTTCTTCTTTTTCCAGCCCCAGTTTGGCCCGCATACGTTGCGCATAGGCCTCGCTTACCACCGGCTGGAATTGCTCCAGGCATTCGCGCAGGGCGTCTACACCGACAAAGGCCGACAGTGCATGGGCGAGAGCATTCAGGTTCCACAGTACGACTCCAGGCTGTTGCTCAAAGGCGTAACGGCCGGTGTGGTCGGAGTGATTGCAGATAAAAGTGGGGTCGTAGTCGTCCAGGAAGGCGTAGGGCCCGTAGTCAAAGGTGTCGCCAATAATCGACATGTTGTCGGTGTTGAGCACGCCGTGGGCAAAGCCTACGGACTGCCAGGCTGCAACTAGCTCTGCACTGCGGCGGGTGGTAAAGCGCAGCAATGCTTCAGCTTGGTCGCCCACTGCCATACCCTCTGTACCCGGTATAAAGCGTCGGCAAATAACCCCGATCAACTCCTGTAGGGCCTCCAGTTGCTTGGTGTAAAACAGGTATTCAAAGTGACCGAAACGCACGTGGCTCTCCGCCACTCGGATCAGCATGGCCCCGGTTTCAATTTTCTCACGGGTGACAGGTTCGTCGCTTCCGACAATGCACAGTGCCCGGGTGCTGGGAATACCGAGGCCGTAGAGTGCCTCACTGGCGAGGTACTCCCGTATGGTGGAGCGCAATACTGCGCGGCCATCACCAAAGCGGGAGTAGGGCGTTTTTCCTGCACCCTTTAAATGCAGTTCCCAGCGCCGGCCTTCACTCTCGATTTCACCCAATAGCAGTGCTCGCCCATCCCCCAGGTCCGGGTTGTAGACCCCGAACTGGTGACCGGTGTATTTCATCGCAAATGGGCGGCTTCCCTTAAACAGGCGGGCGCCGCAGCCCAGCTCGGCCCAGGCGGGGTCAGATTTCTCGTTGGGATCTATTCCCAATAGTTGCAGCACAGAAGGGTTGGTATCGATTACCTTGGGGTGGCGGAAAGGAGTGGGTGCTATGGGGGTGCCAAAGGCTTCCCCCATATCCGCATAGTGGTGTTCGAGAGTGACTTCGCTCAGTTTCATAGCTTTTGATTGTAGGGTGAATATTTGCGTAAAACGCCAGTGTTCAGAGTGGCTCACAAGGGCCCCTGGCTCTTATACCGCCGTTATCTGTAGGGGCCGATTTTGTGAGCGCCAGTGTTGCTCTTCCTGCTCCAACAATTCTGCAATTGCCGGGCTATCCTCCAGCCACTGTTGATCGGCTTCCAGGTGATAGGCGTCTCCCTGGTCATATAGCTTTAAGCCGTCCAGGCTGCGTTCGGTGCGGTCCCGGTGAATAATACATCCGAGGCGCAGGCATAACAGAAGGTCTGGGCTGGGGTGGAAGCCATAGTGCTCCCGTGGCGGTTTGATTCTTCCCCGTTGGTTGTGCACCAGATAGGCCAGGTGCTCCTGTTCACTTTTGGCAAATCCGGCCATATCGGCGTGTTTAACCATATAAGCCCCCAGCTTGCGGAAGCTACTGTGAGTTAGGGCCAGGCCGGTTTCGTGCAATTGGATAGCCCAGTGCAGTCGCACCTTGCCTTCTGGTGGGTACTGGGGGCGCAACTGCTGCAGGAGCTTGAGTGAGGTGGAACTGACACGTTTAGCCTGGTTGGTATCTACCTGCCAGCGCTCTACCATGGCGGCAATCGTATCTGCACGTCGATCCCCGCCGTGCAAGCGCCCGGCCAAGTCGTGCACTATGCCCTCGCGGATTGCATAGGGGGAGACTTCCATACGCATAATGTCGAGTTCGCAGAATATTGCATGCAGTATCGCCAGACCGGCAGCGAACACCGGGCGACGCTCTTCATCCAGATAGGGCAAATCCAGGTCCGCGATATGTTTGGCGGAGGAAACCCGGTGCGCAAGCTGATCGATATCCCCGCGCTTGATCGCCTTTACTTCACCATCATTGCAAATCCTGGCAACCGCTTTGATAGTCCCGGAGCAACCGGTAACTTCCGCGCCTTCGGCAATATGCTGTAGCTCCTGCAATTCGGCCCGCGCCGCTCGCCGCGCGCGCTGGAAGTGGTTTACGGTATTGCGGCTGATCAGGCCATCAGCAAAGAAACGTTTACTGTAGGAAACACAACCTATATCCAGGCTTTCCAGTTGCTGTGGAGTATCACCACCGCGAACCAGCTCCGTGGAGCCACCGCCAATATCAATAATGCAGCGCAAGCGAGGGGGGCCATTGGCGGCGGCGAGAACCCCGGTGAAGATCAGGCGGGCCTCCTCGATACCGCTGATAATTTCCACCGGCACTCCGAGTATTGATTCCACTTCTTCCAAAAAACCATCGGCATTGGCCGCAGCCATGCGAAGTGTATTTGTACCCACAACACGCACATGGTCGAGGGGCAGTTTATCCATCACAGGTTGAAAGCGCTGCAGAGCGGCCAGGGCCCGTTCGGTTACTGTCGGGTCCAAGTGGTGGTTAATATCCAGCCCCTCGGCCAGGCGCACCATGGCTCTGTCTGTGTGCAGGCGTACCATGCGCTGATCGCGAAATTCTGCCAGGAGCAGATGAAAACTGTTTGAGCCCAAATCTAGGGCGGCATAGCGTTCGTTTGGAGCTTGCATCAATATCCCGTTGAAAGCGCTAATGTATGGAGTCGGACGCTCTATTATTCATTTTGCCACTTTTCAGTCCAATAGTGGGTGCAGTCAATTTACAGCGCACCAAAAAGGCGCCACCTATAAAAGTGTTACAAAATTATTAAATATCTTTTATAAATAAAAGATATTTTTTATTTATTTGTGCCAATTTATGGACTGAAACAGTGTGGCAGAAAACTGTGAAGCCATACTAGATCGTTATATTGCTATAGGCGCTTGCTCACAGCCACATTTCAGTGGCATATTTCTTTACTTAATCTTGACCCTCAGCCCCGTGTTAAGGCTGCTTCCAGAATAATCTGGATTTTTAAACTGCCGTCAGATACTGGGTGCGTTTTATGGTTTTGCAATGTCTAACGATGTGCCTCTATTTCCCAAAGAGTTGAGCTGGCTTTCATTTAACGAGCGTGTTTTACAGGAGGTGGAAGATGAAAGTGTGCCTGTTATTGAGCGCGTACATTTTTTGGGAATCTTCTCTAATAACCTGGATGAGTTTTTCCGTGTGCATGTTGCAGCGGTACGTCGTTTAGCAGCATTTTCCGTTGGCGGAGAAAAGAAGGAATACTACAGTAATCTATTGCAATCGATTAACAATCGAGTGTTGAGGTTACAGTTGCGCTATGCAAAGGCCTATAACAAAGCTTTAAAGGATCTGGCAAAGCATGATATCCATGTGGTTAGGGAGACTTCGCTTAGCGATAACCAGCGCCAGTTTGTAGAAAGTTACTTTCACCGGGAAGTGCTGCCAGAGTTGGAGCCATTCTTTATCGACGGGCGCAAGCCCATGCCTTTGATTAATGAAACCAGCATCTATTTTGCGATAGCACTTGAATTGGATGATGGTACCGAGCGCTATGTGGCAATGGAGATTCCTACGGATACACTTCCCCGCTTTGTGGAGATTCCTCCACGGGAGGGGAAGCGGGAGAAAGTCTACATCGTTCTCGATAATATTATCCGGGGATGCCTTAAAGAAATATTTCGCCATGTGGTGCCTATCGCTAAAGCCAGCGCCTATACCTTTAAGATTAGTCGCGATGCTGAGTTGGAGTTAAGTGAAGAGGTAACCCAGAATATTCTCGATCGAATGGAGCGCTCACTAAAAAAGAGAAAGCGCGCAGATCCGGTGCGTATGGCCTACGATGGCGATATGCCTGAGACTCTACTGGAGTTGGTGAAGAAGAAACTGAAAATGGGTCGTTATGATACCTATACCCCCGGTGGGCGTTATCACAACTCCAAAGATCTGATGAAATTCCCGGGAGAATCCGCCCGACTTCGCTATAAGCGCCTCACACCATTGCCAGCCTTACCGAAAAATGAAAGTGTATTTTCACAGCTGTGCACAGGGGATCGGCTTTATTATTATCCCTATTATGACTTCCATGCGATTGTCAATTTCCTGGCATCTGCCGCACTAGACCCTCAGGTAAAAGAAATTCGGATTAATCTCTACCGGGTAGCAAAGAACTCCCGTGTAGTTGCGGCTCTGGTAAATGCGGTTCGTAATAACAAAAAAGTGACTGCGGTGGTGGAGTTGCGGGCGCGCTTTGATGAAAAGGCCAATATCCATTGGTCCCATGAGTTGAGCGATGCCGGGGTGAATGTGGTGTATGGCATGTCCAACCTCAAAGTACATTGCAAGTTAATTTCTGTGCTTCGCCGCGAGGATGGCAAAGACCGTTTCTACAGCCATCTTGGCACCGGTAACTTTAATGAGAATACAGCGAAGGTCTATTGCGATTTTAGCTTATTGACCAATAACCAGGAGCTGGGTCGGGACGTTTACAATGTATTTGAGTTTATGCAGGCACCGCGTAAGCGCCCTTCTTTTAAACGTATTATCACTTCACCATTTTTCTATCGGGATGCGATTACTGCGGCGATAGATCGTGAAATTGATGCCGCCCAGGCAGGGAAGGAAGCGGCGCTATTTTTTAAGTGTAATAACCTTGTGGATAGTCAGATTATTGAGCAACTGTATCGTGCCAGTGCCGCAGGTGTAAAAATTCGTATTATCGTTCGTGGGATGTGTGCATTGGTTTGTGAGACTCCGGGCGTATCAGACAATATTCGTATTATCAGTTTGGTAGATAAGTACCTGGAGCATGCCAGAGTCTATATTTTTCACAATGGTGGTGATGAGCTGATGTGGTTGTCTTCGGCGGACCTGATGAAACGAAACCTGGATCAGCGAGTTGAAGTCACTTTCCCGCTTATGAATCCGGAGCACCAGGCTACAGTTCGCAAAATTATGGAATTGCAGTGGAGTGATAATCAGAAGGCGCGGCTGATTGATGCCAAGCAAACAAATTCCAAGTTAGCTAATGAGGGACGAAAAGGTTGTCGATCCCAGGATGCCATCTATCGCTTTTTAAAGCAGCGCGAGGCGGAGTAGTATAGATCGCCAGTAATGGGCTGTAGACCTCCCCTAGATTAAAAGGTGACCCTTCAGTTTGTCTGTGGGGTCACGAATACCATTTGCACTGCTAACATCATTATTCTACCCAACGTAGGCTTCACTCTTGACAGAGTGCATCTTTCTTTTATTTATTGACCCCGCTGCCAGGAAAGAAACTCTACTGTAGGTTTTAGAGCCGATATCACAAGGAGTGAATCCAAAAATACGCTGTCACCTTGTTCTATTATTTTATAGTTAGCCAGATTTTAAGCTCTGTACCAGTAGGGCGGATTTGGGGAGGCTGATATCTGGATTTTGTTGATCAATAGTAGAAGCGTTGGTGAAGTGCTCTATCTATGCTGAATGATATTCCTCTATTTCCCAGCGAATTAAGCTGGCTATCTTTTAATGAACGAGTACTACAGGAAGCCGAGGATGAAACAGTCCCAGCTATCGAACGGGTACACTTTCTCGGAATTTTTTCCCAGAATATGGATGAGTTTTTCCGCATTAAGGTGGCTGGTGTACGGAGGTTGGCGAGTATTGATTCTGGTGTGGGGCAGAGGGAGCACTTTTCCCAGCTATTGAAAACTATTAATGATCGTATTTTGACACTTGAAAAGCGCTATGCCGAAGCTTATGTCAAAGTGTTATCGGGGTTGAAAAAACATAGTATTTATCTTGTTCGAGAAGATAGCTTAAATAGCCATCAGTTGGGATTTGTAAAAAATTATTTCCATAGCCTGGTTTTACCGGAGTTAGAGCCTTTTTTTATCGATGGCAGATCAGCAATGCCATTGCTGAGTGACAACAATATCTATTTCGCTATCACTTTGAATTTAAAAGGGGAGCCAAGCAGATATGCAGTTATGGAGATTCCCACTGCTATTCTTCCCCGCTTCCTGGAAATCCCATCGCGCCAAGGCAGGAAAGAGAAAGTTTACATCGTTCTGGATAATATTATTCGAGTGTGCCTGGAAGAAGTCTTCCGCAATGTCCTGCCTATTCTTTCTGCCAAGGCATATATGTTCAAGATAAGTCGGGATGCAGATATTGAGCTGGGAGAGTATGTCAACCGGGATATTCTCGAACGTGTTGAACGGTCACTCAAACAGCGTAAGCGTGCAGAGCCGGTACGTCTTGCTTACGACATGGAAATGCCTAATACACTGTTGGAGCTGATTAAGAAAAAGCTGAAGATGGGGTCCAGGGATAGTTATACCCCTGGTGGGCGTTATCACAACTCCAAAGATCTTATGGGCTTTGCCCCGGACTCCAAAAGTTGTCGGTATAGAAGGCCGGCACCGCTCTTGTCTTTATCCACCAGTGAAAATATTTTTGACCAATTGCAAGACGATGATGGATTGTTCTGTTATCCGTACCATGATTTTTGGGCGATAACAAATTTCCTTGCTTCGGCCTCTATTGACCCGCAGGTAAAAGAGATACGTATTACCTTGTATCGAATGGCGAAAAACTCAAGGGTAATCGCGGCGTTAATTAATGCGGCTAGAAATAATAAAAAAGTAATTGCGGTTGTTGAATTGCGGGCGAGTTTTGATGAAAAAGCCAATATTTATTGGTCCCGTAAATTAATAGAAGCGGGAGTGTTGGTTGTTTACGGCGTTCCTGAAATGGAGGTTCATGCGAAGTTAATTTCTGTAGTTCGCCGTGAGCAGGGAAAGAATCGCTTTTATACCCAGCTGGGAACAGGGAATTTTAATGAGAGTACTGCCCGTGTCTACTGTGATTTCAGTGTATTGACTAATGATCAGGGAGTGGGTCGCGACATCTATAACTTGTTTGAATTTATGCGATTCCCCAATACAAAACAGGTTTTCAAGCATATTATTGTCTCTCCTTTCTCATTGAGAAGTTCCTTTGAGCAGGCCATAAATCGGGAAATAGAGGCGGCTCTCGCTGGGCGTAAAGCTGGCATATTCTTTAAGTGCAACAGCCTGATAGACAGCAAACTGATTGCCCACCTTTATCGGGCGAGCGCTGCGGGAGTAGAGATTCGATTACTCGTTCGCGGTGAGTGCTCTTTGGTATGCGATACCCCTGGATTATCCGACAATATTAAGGTGATCAGTTTGGTCGATAAGTTTCTGGAGCACGCAAGGATTTATGTGTTTCATAATGGTGGCGATGAACTGATGTGGATGTCCTCTGCGAACCTGAAAAACCGCTGTCTGGATCAGCGGATTGAAGTCACTTATCCGGTAACCAATTCTCGACACCTCCGAACCATTAAGAAGATCATGGAATTACAGTGGCATGATAATCAGAAGGCCCGCTTAATTGATGCCGGTCAAACCAATACCAGATTGGCTAATGAAGGGAGTAGGGGCTGTCGGGCCCAGGACGCTATTTACCGCTACTTGAAGAAGCATTCCCAGAGGTACTAAAAAAGGCAGAAGGGAAATTGTACGGTGCCCAAGAGGCCTAACCGGGTGTCTTCACCGCATGTCTCAAATACGGTCTATCACGCTAGTGGCAACTCTTTTTTCAGTTGGGGCTAAATCCCACCAGTTGTCCATCACTAAATGAAAAACGATATCCCTGGCCCACCTTCAGCCGCTGGCCGCAGGGGGATTGAATCGTAATACGGGGATATTGTGGTGTTGAGATCCAGGTCGCAAAGTCGCCTCTGGGTCCGCGTCCCAGCAGCTGGTAATAATCTCCATAGTTACAGAAGGCTGCTGGCGTACACCTTTCCGCGCCCCAGACATAGGCAATCACGTCGAACTGTTGGGGGAGGCCGTATGACTCTACGAATGGTTGTCGCGGATTTTCGGTAAAAGTAAACACTTCATCAAAGGACAGGGTTGGAAACCCCCGGGCGGGGGTTGCGCAGCTAACTACGTGGGGTTTTCCTGTGATTCGTGCGTAAGGTGGTGGGCGCTTTGCCGGCGGAAGCTTACCGGGAATGGACATCTCGCTGGGGAAATAGCCGCAACCGCTGGTCGTCAGCAGGGAAAAAGTTGCGGCAACTAGAGCCCAGCGAAAAATATGCACGGATTATCCGCTCCCTTGGAAAAGTCCTCCTACCAATATAGTCATAGATTGGTCGTCTACTTTTGTTGTGCACGGTTATGGGAACGGCGCGGGAAACGCCACTTGCGTCGATAGGGGAAAGCACTCTCCACATGTCCGGCGCGAATACGATCTTGTAAGAGTTTCCAGAAGCGATAGTTGTATAAATCGCCGTGCAGCTTTTCGAATGCAGCGCGCGCGGTGGGATTGCCAGAGAAGAACAGGCGGAATTCTTCTGGGAAGACGTCGGCTTCTGCGACGGTATACCAGGGCTTGTCGGCCAGCTCCTGCTCAGAGGTATGAGCTTCGGGAATCTTGCGGAAGTTACATTCCGTCAATGGGCAGAGTTCATCGTAATCGTAGAATACTACCCGCCCGTGACGGGTAACCCCAAAGTTTTTCAGCAACATGTCGCCGGGGAAGATATTTGCGGCTGCCAGCTGTTTGATGGCATTGCCGTACTCTTCCATGGCCTCCTTGGTTTGCTCTTCATTGGCGTGTTGCAGGTAGAGGTTAAGCGGTTCCATACGCCGCTCTACATACAGGTGTTTGATGATGACCCGCTTCTCATCAATGATCAGTTTTGATGGTGCCACTTCCTGCAGTTCTTTGATCAGCTCTTCACTGAAGCGATTGCGGTAGAAAATAAAGTAAGAATACTCCTGGGTGTCAGCCATACGGCCGACCCGGTCAGAGCGGGATACGAACTTGTACTTTTCTTTTACGATCTTCTCGGTGACAGTTTTCGGCTGGTCGAATTCATCTTTAATGACTTTAAATACCACCGGGTAGGAGGGCAATGTGAATACACTCATCACCATCCCTTTAATGCCCGGTGCAATAACAAACTTGTCGTTACTGACCTTCATATGGGCGAGGATATGGCGGTAGAACTCGGTCTTACCGTGTTTGTGGAAGCCGATAGAGTTGTAAAGCTCAGACTTCTCCTTGAGCGGCATAATAGTGGACAGGAAGCGCACAAAGCGGGAGGGGATTGGCGCATCCACCATAAAGTAGGAACGGGTAAAACTGAAAATGATACTGGCGGAGTCGTTATTATAGATAAGGGTGTCCACAAAAATACCGCCGCGCCCGTTGTTTAGGCAGGGCAGGATCATGGGGATAACTTCGCCGTTCAGGATAATGCGCCCCACCAGATAGGCTGCTTTGTTACGGTAGAAAACCGACTCCAGCATATCCACCCGCAAGTGTTTCTCGTTGTCCACATTGGCCAGGGGGGCGCTGCGCAGGGATTCGCAGATATGGGCAATGTCGCGCTCCATATTCTCCCAGGGCGTGGAGAAGCTGAAATCCTTGAGAATATCTTCGACCATACACTCGAGGCCGTGGCGGCCGCTGTAACTGATATAGATGCTGTAATCCCGTAGCGGTTTGTCTTCCGGTGCTCGGGACGGCTTGACGAAGATATTGCTGTCGTGAATGTTGGTGTGGTGAAACTGGCTGCAAAACACCGAGTTAAAAAAGGTCTCGGCGATCTCATAATTGCTGTGATTGGCAATCAGCTGTGCATAAGTGGCGCGGGCATCACGCCACAGCTCCAGCTGGCTGGTGTCCTTGCTGGTTACCGAATGGACCAGGTCCACCACTTGGGTGACCTTGGTTTTGTACAGATCGATCCGGGCTTTATTGGCCTCGTGTGACGCCTGCCAGGAGGCGGTTTCAAAGCGGGCCTTGGCGCCCAAAGTGATGTTCTGATAGTCTGCGAAATAGGCGTCAAAACCATTGAGGATGGTTTTAGCGATGCGTCGGGCGGTCGGTGAGTGATTCGTCATGCACTAGACTTTTTTTCTAAGTTACAAGTTACGCTTGCGCCAGCAGTTACCGTAGATAACGGCGTTGGACCCCCTAAGCACACCTCGCTCCGGTCCTGCCCATACTGCCTGGGGCTCTAATTAAGCGGATAGTAGCACGGCACGTCGGAGTCCCAATTGAACGATTGGATCAGTAGCTTTGTCTTTTTCTTTGCTGTGATTGACCCGGTGGGTACTCTGCCAGTGTTTATCGCAGTCACTTCACGACATGCAGAGTGGCAAAAGCGCAGGATAGCCTGGCTGGCAGTACTCGTCGCAACCGGGATCTTGTTGTTCTTTTTGGTCGCAGGGCAATTCTTCCTCGAGGCGATTGGCGTGCCCCTTTCTGCATTTCAGGTAGCTGGAGGCGTCGTCCTGTTCCTGTTTGCCTTAACCATGATATTTGGTGAGAGCAAGCCAGAGCAGGAGATAGAAATCATCCGTGAGGGGCATGAGACAGCGATTTTCCCTCTTGCGGTGCCCTCCATTGCCTCACCCGGAGCCATGCTCGCGGCTGTGGTACTCACAGATAACCATCGATTTGATGTGGTTCATCAGCTGAGTACAGCATCTGCCATGATAGCTGTATTGGCGATAGTGATATTGCTGCTGCTAACTGCCAACTGGATATATCGATTTATTGGTGATGCCGGGGCCAGTATCGTAAGTCGCGTTATGGGGCTGATCCTGGCCTCCGTAGCAACAACCAATGTACTTGTCGGGATTCAGCAGTTCTTTTCAATTTAACTACTGGCATTTGGTTTTGTACTGGTTGAGCTAAGGCTGCGTTTCTTCTAGTGAAGAGAGTATTGGATTGCCGGTTAGTGTTGGAATTGCGCCCAAGCCTGAATTTCTACTTTATTCATTGTGATTTTGGTGACTTCTGAAGCGGTAAAATGATAGAGCTATTGCTGCTGATTTTTGGCGTCTTGATTTGGTATATCAGTACGCTTGCGGCCGGGGGCGGGGCACTGCTCCTTGTTCCAGTGATTAGCTTTATCGTTGGCCCACACCTGGTTGCACCAACGGTAACCATTGCCAAGTGCCTGGCTTCACCCTACCGGGCCCTGATTTTTTGGTCCTATATTGATTGGCGGGTAGTACGCTGGCTTACCCCGGGAAGCTTAGTCGGGGCATTGCTAGGTGCATATTCCTATACACAGATGTCCCCAGAGTGGATACAAATAGTGGTTGGGCTTTTTTTAATGTCCACGATACTTCAGTATCGCTTTGGCCATAGGGAAAGATCTTTTCCCATGTCACTTCCCTATTTTTTACCTCTGGGATTGGTGACCGCTTTTGCTTCCGGTCTTATTGGGGCAATGGGTCCCCTTAAGAACCCTTTCTTGCTGAACTATGGCCTCGAGAAAGAATCCCTGATAGCCACTAAGGCCTTTAATGGGCTGTTAATGCAGCTTGTAAAGCTGGGAACCTATATTACATTCTCGGCAGTATCCCTAGAGTTGGCAATCTATGGTGTGGCGGCTGGGCTTGGGGGGATTATTGGTGTAACCCTCGCTAAAAGGAGATTGAATCAGGTCAGCTTTAAAAAATTTAGGAAATACACTCTAATGGTGATGTTTTTGTGTGGCTTGGTATTAGTGATAAAAGCGCTTTATGACATAGCTTAGATTTATAGGGATAGTATTTATAATTTATTGCTAGAACTAGCCGTTTGGTAAGTAAAGAATTAAAATTCGCTCCCCTAATTACAATACTATCATCATAAGAATTAGTATAATTTTTTATATCCAGTTTATTAATGGCTGCGTTCGAATCCTGCATAGGTGTGATACTGCTGGGGGGTTAGGCCTGCATGGCGTGCCTGAAGATCCTTGGGAAGATCGCCTAAATAGACGACGCGAGTGGGTTCTGCCGTCTTGAGCCAGCGCTCTGAATAATTCTCCCAGGTATCCACATGTTTATGCGCGGCACTTACATCCTTGAAATGCTCGTATACAATAATTTCTCCACTATCAGAAATATAGTACTGATAATTCAATGTCCCCGCTTCTTGCTGCGAGGTTATCTCTACCATTTCATCAACAATTGACTTAAAGGCCTGCTCCTGTCCGTTCTTTATTTTCGCCTCCACAAGCCAGCCAACATTATTAAACATAAGTATCTCCAATACGGTTTAAGAGGCTTTGACATAAGTGGTAGAGCAACAATTTAGGTCCTGGGAGCATGACTGATAAGCAACCTGTCGCTAAATACCAGAGGGGGAGTAACTGCTCTACTCAGGAAGAAGATCAAGAGATGGTCCTAGATATTGTAGACGACATCGTGGCGTCTAGTTTGGTAAGGCTAGCTATTTGATAGCTCTCCAGTTGCACTGAACTTCACCGGGCTCCTTGTATCAGAAACCTGCCTCACGAATGACTAATGGTTCATTGTTTGGCCTAAGGGAGGGTTCAATGCTTGTGTTGTGAGATAAGCCCAATTGTATTCAGCTGCTATTTAGAGGCTCCTTAATATCTAAGAGTGGCATATTTTCCGTATGTACTGAATGGTAAACAACGATGAGATCCCCGGATCAGCAACAATTTCTAAATTTAGCGTTCTAGGGACAATATTTAAATTTGATGTGGGTAGTCAAATGTAATCGTTAACAGGAATTTTCTCTTTGGCGTATTTAAGATTTTGTATTCCTTGCCTCTCCTAATTAATACCTGATTTTAAGGCTTAGTCCCAAGGTGTAAGACGGCGTAACAGCCTGTGTACCCTTATTTCAAGCTAAAAGGCATAAAACACATTACTTAAGCGCTTGATAAATGAAGAGTGAATCTGCCAAATAGGGGGAGTAGAAAAAAGTTGTACCTGATAATTTAAAGTCCTTGCTAGTGTATTTTTTGTACAGGCGCGGACTTATAGAGTTCATATATAGCTATTTTATGTAAGTATGAATTGATGACTTTCTTGTATGGAAGCTATTTCTCTGAAATACAACAAAAATCATCAATTCACTTTGGAAGTCAGTATCCATTATGACTGAATTGGTCTTTGTGAAGACGGAAATTGTTGCGCATCTACATAGTAAGAATGAAAAAAACAATTGGTGAATTTGAACTGTGGACTCAAAAGGGTGGCCCTAAATGGCACTACCGTTTTGTTTGTTGTGCATTTCTGATGTTTGTCATACTTCTTTCTATGCCCAGCTACCCCCATACGGTTGTGGATGTCACCTCGTTGGAGGGAGGAAGTAAACCGAGTGGCCTAAATGCAATTTGGCATGATCCATCGGGGTTTGGAAACATTGTTGAAGCTGAAAAAGCTTATAAAAATAAACTTTTTCTTCCCCTGGGAACTGCCGGATCTACCGGACTTAAATCCGGAGCCTTCTGGTCTCACTTCATATTAAAAAACTCCAGTAGTGAAACAGTTTATGTCTCAATTGAATATGTGGATAACCAGCTCGATGGGCTGACGGCCTTTTCTAGGGTTCAGGGCGGCAGTCAACCTTATACGGAGCTGGCAAGTCTGTCTGCGAATCAGCCTTTTTCCAGTCGAAAAATCAAGCATCATCGCTTTGCTTTCCCATTGGAAATCCCCCCCTTCGCATCAAAGGAAATGATGGTTAAATTTGATGTTGGAGTTTTAGGTGTTGCCTTTCCCAGTATGCGCATTTGGCGACCTGAACAACTTGAAGAGAGGAGTAAGGCTGAGGCCATTTTAACGTCATTTCTTTTTGGTGGTTATTTTTTGATGGCCATTCTTGCGCTGATTGGTGCTATTACTGCGCGTAAGGATATCCTGTATCTATACTCGTTATATTCCGTAACGAAAATTTGGGTGTGGGGATCTTTACTGGGATATACCCACCAATATTTGCTCCAAGAGCAATTTGATTGGCGCTATCAATCGATTAGTAGTGCTGTGGCGATTCTGACCGGAATTCTTTTTGCCCGATACTTTCTTGAAACGAAAAAGTACACCCCAAGACTGGATTACTTTTTAAAATTAATTTTACTCAATGGTTTATTCCTGGTTATTTGCGTTGTTTTGCAATGGGAAGCTCTGGCGCACATTTCCATGATGCTTGCTCTGTTTTTCTATCCTGGCGTTGTTGTTGTCGCATTGGTGCGTTGGCGACAGGGGGATACTTCTGCGGCCGTTTTTGCTTTAGCCTGGAGCGTTTTGGTGTTGGGGCTTTTGGTGCAGGCGATGAGGGATCTCGGTTATGTGGTGCACAATCCAATTAATTATTATTGGCCCCCGGTTGCCTCTTTTGTTGAGATGTTGGCAATAATGATAGCTATCGGATTACTGGTAAAACGTTTAAGGCAACAAAAAGAGACTGCAGAAAAAAGGTATCTACTACACCTGGAAGCCTCGAGAACCGAGCTGGAGCAACAGGTAAAACTTCGCACACAGGAATTGGAGTACGCTAAAGCCAAGGCTGAAGAGGAGGCGCGCACAGACCCGCTAACAGGTATTTTTAATCGCCGCTGCTTTTTCGAAGAGGCCAGTAATCTGGTGGCTGTGGCAATTAATAACCAAATGCCATTGTGTGTATTAATGCTGGATATCGACAATTTTAAATCTGTTAATGATATTCATGGCCACTTAATCGGCGATCAGGCACTCTGTGCGACTGCCCGAGTAATTTCTCAACACGTGCGGGATGTGGATATCTTCGGACGCATTGGCGGTGAGGAATTTGCGCTAGTACTCAGCTCCAATGTCGAAGGAGCTATGAAGGTTGCCAATCGTATACACCGGGATATCGCTAAAATCGTGATTAAAAGTGCAGTTGGGCAAGCCCAGTTTACCGCAAGTATTGGTATCGCCCGTCTTCAGGGGCGAGAAGATATCCTGGAGCTAATGCGACGGGCAGACTCTGCGTTGTATCAGGCCAAACGCGCTGGACGTAATCGTATTGTGGAGTGCGCTGAAGCTACGTAAATTAGCGTACGTAGGTAACCGCATTGAGTACTTTTTGACGTATATTCTCCGGAAGGGGCACCAGGCCCAAGCTTCCGGCCTGGCTTTGGGATGCGTTGCTCAACATAAAGACCAGCATTTGCCGCAATGCTTGTGCTTTTTGATCATCCTGGTCTGCGTAGAGCAACAGCCAGGAAAAGCTGGTAATGGGATAGGCGGTTTCTCCCTTGGGGTCCCAGATCCAGGCGATAAGGTTGGGAGCACCACTAATTGGCAGTGATGCTTTTGGAAATTCAACCTCTGATAGTGCCTCTGCTCCGCTCTTGGGTCCGGCAGCAATATAATTGCCCGCTCGGTTTTCCAGTAAAGCCACAGGCAGGTTTACCAGTTGGGCAAACCCGTGCTCGACATAGCCAATGGCCCCAACTTTCTTGCGAACCTTAGCGGCTACGCCTTGATTGCCCGGTGCTCTTTTAAATCTGGGCAACTTTGGCCAACTGGGTGTTCTGTCCAAACCAATTTTTTCGCGGAAATCCTGGCTCACGCTACTCATATGCCCAGAAAAGATATATGAGGTCCCCGAACTTTCAGAGCGGGTGACAACGGTAATCTCATCTCTGGGCAACTTGATATCGGGGTTTGCAGCCGCGATCTTGGGGTCATCCCAGTGGGTTATTTCTCCGAGGAAAATCCCCACATAAGCTTCCCTGGACAGTTTTAGCTTGTCGATCCCGGGAAGGTTAAACACCAGTACGACTTCCCCTGCAGTAACCGGCAGTACCACGCCACCACCTTTTAGGTTGCGTAACTCATCGATATCAATAGCGGCATCTGAGGCGGCAAAATCAACTGTATGACCGAGAAAGTCCCTGATGCCGTCACCGCTACTGCTCATCTCGTAGAAAATAAATATATTGTTTTCCCGATGGGTGAACTGCCGAAACCACTCGACATAGATTGGGTAGGGGAAACTGGCGCCGCTGCCCCGGAGATTTACAGGATTTTCTGGTACCTGGGCAGTTCCCGGTGTGGCGGCAAGGATAAAACTGGCGATTGCCAGCACAGCGGTAAGGCGGCGTAAAAGGGTTGCACACCTCGATATCATAGGGACCTCGGCTTATAGGCCTCTGACAACCTGCCTATAGGCGGGGTGAGAGGCCAAAAACTGCTTTAGATTAAAATTTTAGCAGGGTCCCTGGTTTGTCATATCAATCGCCTAGCTACCGACTATTTGGTCGTCCTCACGGTAAATGGCCAGTACCGATGGCCGAGGTGGTAACAGGGGGTTATTATCTGGCCAGCGGTGCAGGGGGTGGTCATAAGTGGAGTTGCGTGAATCGGCCGGATGTTGCACGGCAATAAACAGGGTTTTTCCGTCGGGAGTAAATTCCGGCCCGCACACTTCAGCCCCTTGCGGGCAGCCAAAAAAATGCTTGGGTGCCGCCCGCAAAGGCCCCTCAGTAGCCATTGCCCAAAGTCCATCGTGGAACCCAAAGCGCTCACAGCCATCGGTAGCAATCCACATATTGCCCCTGGGGTCGAAAGCGACGTTATCGGGATTGGCAAACCAGCCGTGCTCAGAGATATCGTAAGGGGACTGCTGTCCATAGGCGCCCCTTTCAGCGGGGTTTTCAGCATTGGGGTTTCCACCAAGTAGAAATTGCTGCCACTGAAATTGTGCGCTGGTGTGGTTGCGGTTTCCCTTCTCCCCGGGAGGCGCTAATTCCAATACATGGCCGGCAGTATTGCGTGCGCGGGGGTTGGCGGCATCGGTATCGCTGCGCTTCTTGTTTTTGGTCAGCATTACATAGGTGCAATCATTGTGGGGGTTAGTCTCCACGTCCTCCGGCCGATCCATTGGCGTGGCTCCCAATAGCGCGGCTGCGCGGCGCGCATCAATCATTACATCTGCTTGATTGCGAAAACCATTCTCTGCGGTCAGTGAGCCCTGGCCATATATCAGCGGCAGCCATTCGCCACTGCCATCGTCGGCAAAGCGCGCGGCATAGAGCGTGCCATTAACGAGTAGCTTTCGGTTTGTATCGGGATCTTCGGGCTGATAGTTATCTTGGGATACATAGCGATAGACAAATTGATGTTCATCATCATCGCCGCCGTAAGCAACGATCGGTTGTCCCGGTTTACAGACCAGGGTAAAGCCTTCGTGCTCAAAACGCCCCAAACTGGTCAGCTTACGCGGTTTTGATTGGGGGTTATAGGGGTCAAACTCCACCATCCAACCGAATCGATTGGGCTCATGGGGTTCTACCTGAATATCAAATCGGCGGTCGTGGTCACCCCAGTTGCGATTTTCCGGTTTTATACCAAAAAGTTGATGGTTTTCGATCTCCCGGGAATCTTCGAGCTTTTTGGGGTCTCCCTGAAAAGCGCCGCCAAACCCCTCTTCGGCAATTAATACGGTTCCCCATGGGGTTTTCCCTCCTGCACAGTTACCTATGGTGCCGAGGACCTGGGTTCCGCTGGGATCTTGGCGGGTTTTCAAACGTTCGTCGCCTGCGGCGGGACCGGTGATTTCCATTGGCGTCGTAGAAGTTATCCGCCGGTTATAGGGACTGTCAGCCATTACCTTCCAGCCCTGTTTACTTCTTCGAATTTCCACGATGGAGTGTCCGCAGGCGGCCTGTTCAATGGCCACATGCTCGGCACTCACTCCCCGGGTGGCACTGTATTCATCGTTATAACCGGGGAACATTAGATGGGGCTGGGTGTATTCGTGGTTGACACATAAAAGCCCGCGATCACTATTTTTACTTTGTATATGCAGGTACCCCTGGGTGGAACTGGTCCCCGCTGCCAAGGGCATAAAAGCAATAAAATCGTTGTTGTAACCGAATCGCTGTTCCTGGCTACTGGCGCTAAGTTCTTCAGGCTGAAAAGATGTTTCCTCTCTATTTAAAGGGTCTCCCCACCTCAGCAGAACCGTGGATTTATAACCCTCTGGTAGATGGTGTTGGTAATCCAGGCCATGGGGAATTTCTTTAAAGGTGAGGGAGTTGTGTGTGGGCTTTTCACTTTCACTTTCACTACAGCCGGGTAGTAAGCTGCTTACAGCACCGGTGGCGGTTACACCACCCAAGAATTTAAAAAGAGACCGGCGTGCTGGGTTTTTGGGGCTTTCGTTCATGACTGCTCCATATTTGGCTTCAGTATATGACGCTTTTTACTGTTAATTGCCTTGATGGTTCTTTTTAAGGCGATTGATATCTGTGTAAATAGCAGGGCTTACATCTATCGTCGCAGTACTAATTGACTATGTGATGACAAGCTTAAAAAAAATGTCACGTAAAGTTCATAGCGGCCTTCTAGTCTGCGTCCAATTCAATTAACCACCGGTAATGTGGGAGTGGGACGCAATGAAATACAGAACTTCAGGCTTGCGGTTACTGGGAATGCCATTGGCGGCTCTGGCGACTGCCATCATTAGTGCAAATGCTGTCGCAGAAAATGAGCAGCTAATGGAAACGGTGACGGTTACCGCCCAGGCAAGTAATGCGCGCAGCGACTTGGATCGACAGCGGGACGCCAATAAGGTCGTAGCGGTGCAATCTTCTGATGCGATTGGTGAACTCCCCGATGCCAATGTCACAGAAGCGTTACAGCGGATGCCCGGTGTATTTATTGCGAGAGATCAGGGTGAGGGGCGTTTCGTTGGGGTACGGGGTATAGATCCAAATTTGAATGCGGCAACAATTAATGGGGTGAGCCTGCCCGCACCGGAAACAAACACCCGGGCGGTAGCCCTGGATGTTATTCCATCGGACTTATTGGCGAGTTTGGAGGTATTTAAAACTCTTACGCCTGATATGAGCGCAGATTCTATTGGCGGTGCCATTGAGATCAAAAGTCTGAATGCCCTGGATTATGACAGCAATCGCTACAAGTTCAGCGTAGAGAATAGCTACAGCGAGCTTCAGGAAGAGTACAGCCCCAAAGTGGCTGCCACCATGACCAATATTTTTGAACTTGATGGAGAGCGCCGTCTCGGGGTGGCCTTAGCGCTAAGTCACCAGGAGCGGGATTTTGGCTCAGATAATATTGAGACTGATGGTAGCTGGGAAGAACTGACCGCTGAAGATGGCTCTGTAGCTAAGGGCGCGACCGAAATAGAACATCGCGATTACAGTATTACCCGGGAGCGCACAGGTCTTGCTGCCAACTTCGACCTGGACCTGGGCAGTGACTCAAGCATCTATCTCCACAGCTTGTACTCCGATTTTTCTGATCAGGAAATCCGCCAGCGCAATTCCTGGAAGCTCGATGATGAGCGCGATGAGCCGGAGACTATTTCGGCCAACTCGGCAGAATGGGAAGAGGCCGCGTTGGAGAAGTCCCTGAAGGATCGCCTGGAAGAGCAGGAAATTATTTCTGCGGTATTTGGTGGCGAGCATAATTTTGAGCAATGGGGATTGTCCTATGCCTTGGGATATTCCCATGCAGAGGAATCTGAACCCAATCGACGCGATACCGATTTTGTCTTGGACTCCCTGCGTTTGGGGTATGTTGAAGCTGGTGATACTCCCTGCATGGCGGTGGGAAGTGAGGATGTTGAAGCAGTATTGGACCCGGCCAGTTATCAACTCGATGAGTTGGTCATTGAAGATAACTTTACTGAAGATGAAGAAATCAGCTTCCGTATTGATCTCAGTAGAGAAATGGATTGGGCTGGCAATCCTTCAGTTGTTAAATTCGGATTACATGAGCGTCAGCGAGAAAAGGCTGGTGACTTAAATGCGACTGTATATGAAGGGTTTGGTGGGGATTACACTCTGGCGGACTTTTCTCGCAATAGTATCGATTATGGTTTGGATGCATTTGGACCTGGCGTCAATGTTGGAAGCCTGAATAGTTTTATCAATGCTAACCTCAGTGATTTTGACATAGATGAGACTGAGACCGCTTTGGCATCCGCCCGTGACTACGCAATGAATGAAGACATCACGGCCTTGTATGTGATGAATTCTATTGAGTTGGATCGCTCCCAGCTGGTTTTTGGGGTTCGCTATGAGCGCACCGAATTTACTGCTGAAGGAGTGAATGTGGCAGAGTCGGAAGAGTCCCTGCCGGGTGCCGATTTAATTTCAGAAGGGGTTTATGCCACTGAGGTTAACTACGAGCGGGACTACGACAATTTCTTCCCCAGTATTAATTACAAGTTTGATTACAACGATAATGTTGTTCTCCGTGCAGCTTATTCGGAGTCCTTATCGCGTCCATCATTTGGCTATTTGAACCCCTCTCCGGCCAAAATTGAATACGATGATGGGGAACTGGAGGTTGAAGCTGGAAATCCAGAATTAGACCCCTATGAATCCCGCAATATCGACCTGTCTGCCGAATACTATGCGGACGATTTGGGTATGTTCTCTGTGGGACTTTTCCATAAGAGTATCGATAACTTTATTGTTATGTCTGAGGTTTCCAGTAATACCGATTTTACCCGTTTTGTAGGGAATTTAGCGGTTGACGATGCTGAAGTATGGCAACCGATTAACGGAGACAACGCCCGTATCAGCGGTGCTGAACTGGCCTGGACTCAAGGTTTTGAAAATGGGTTCTTACTCAGGGCCAATGCAACATTTACCGATTCAGAAGCTGATCTGGGTCTCAATAGTATTGATCGCAGTGACAAAATATCTATGCCTTCCCAGGCAGATTTTGTCGGCAACTTTATAGTAGGCTATGAGCGCGATGCCTTTAGTATGCGCCTGTCAGCAGCTTTTCGCAGTGAACGCCTGCTGGAAGTAGACCTTGAAAATGAGGCTAATGATCGCTACGAAGAAGACCATTTGCAATTGGATTTGTCGGCCCGCTACCGCTTTGATAATGGCCTTCAACTTACTTTTACTGGGGTTAACCTCACGGATGAACCTTACTATGTTCACACGTCTGGGTTTAATGGTCAGTACGAAGAATACGGTCCGACCTATGCGATTGGGCTGAGCTATAGCACTTTCTAGAATTTACACTGGAATTTTTGGATTAGTGCAATTTTTTACCCTGATAAAGCCCCTGCAATATTGTGGGGGCTTTGTTTTTGTAAAAATAATATTTTCTGTCAGTTACCGGTAAGTCCTAAGCAGGTTTTATTATGCGTTTTTCAATAGTGGGTGTTTTGTCCTGCCTTATATTACTCGGATGTGATCTTGAAAAGGATAGTCAAAGATTATCTTCACAAAAGATCATCTCTTTAAAGGGGCTGATAGCTGAACAGATTCAGCTGGTCAGTTTCCCTAAGCAGCAATACTTGTTGCTATCCAGTAAAGATAAGGGGCTAGTGCTTGTAGATGAGTCCGCAGAAATACAAGTTCAAAAGGATGGCAGAGTAGAGGCACTTGCCATTCAGCCAAGGGAAGATGGTAGCTACCTGGTGGCCGCTTACGAAGAGCAGGAAGCGCAATTACAGCTATATCAATTATTTACTGATCTAAATGATGATTTGCAGCTTCAACTTTTAGGAAAGCTTGAGAGTGCCAAGCCTGTGAGCGCACTCTGTTTTTCACTACAAGAAGGAAGAGACCACCTGTTTGTCATTGAAGAGGATGGGTTGGGAGTTGAGTACCTGCTTTCTCCCAGCGGTGGGCACTGGGACTTTACCGGGATCCGCCCAATATATTTAGGGGAGGAAGTTAATAGGTGTAGCGTGGATAACCGTCGGGGACGATTATTGGTATCACAGCCACCTGTTGGGATATTGGCATTGAATGCCGATGCAGAGCGAGATGAGGAGCGTGAGCTTTTAATCTCGGCGGAACAGCTCGGTGATGATTTCGGCAGCTTGCAACTGGATTATCAGCAGGACCAAATCTGGATTGCTGTGGAACAGGGAGTACAGGTTTTTGACTTGTCAGGAAGTGATAGGCCCCACCAGTCTTGGACTTTGCCTGCAGAAAGTCCTGCTTCAATAGCAGTTTTTGGTGATAAGTTGGCCGTGTTAAATGATAAGCAGAGTGAAATAACCTATTTCCCGATAAATACCAAGCTGACCAGCGCTACAGGTAATCCGCTTGAGATTATTCCCACTATTGCGGCCAGGGGACAAACTGACCCCGTTCACTCTTATGGGGATGCTGCCGATGATCCCGCCATTTGGGTGAACTCTCATTCGCCGGCAAACAGCCTGATTTTTGCTACAGATAAAAAAAAGGGGCTCAATATCTATCATCTATCAGGCGGCTTAAAACAGCACTTTCCGGTAGGCAGGGTTAATAATGTTGATATCCGTAAAATTTCCCACCCTAATATTGATGCGATTGCCGTTGCCTCTAATCGTACTAACCCCGGTTTGGATCTATTTTCTATCAGTACAATGGGCGAGGTGGGGTATCTTGGATACCGGGGTATAGGGCTTCATGATCCCTATGGCTTGTGCCTGCAACAGGACGATAGTGGGCTTTATGCCTGGGTTTCTGACAAGGAGGCCAGCTTGCATCAGCTCAAAATTAATGTCTCTGAGTCCTCCAATGAGTTTGAGATTGAGCAGGGTATCCAGTTTGATGACTATGGACAGGTTGAAGGCTGTGTTGTGGATGACCAGTTCGGAACCCTGTTTTTTGCTGAGGAAGACCGGGGGATTTGGCGGCTGGACCTAAAGTCCTTATCAGAGGCCTCTCCAGAGTTGGTGGCAGAAGTGGATGGTGAAAAGCTGGTGGCAGATATAGAGGGATTGGCACTTTATCAGGATGGCGATAAGGGCTATCTAGTGATATCCAGTCAAGGTAATGATAGCTATGCACTATTCAGCCGTAGTGGGAATGAATTTATTACCCATTTTCGGGTTGGTATGAATCCCCAGCTAGGTGTGGATGGCAGTTCGGAGACCGATGGTTTGGCCGTTACCAGTTCAGCTTTGGGTGCGGAATATCCTCGAGGTTTGTTAGTTGTCCAGGATGGGCGCAACCGAATGCCCAGCGCAGCCCAGAATTTTAAATTGGTTGATTGGGGAGATATCAATCGTCTGTTGTCTCACTAGCGGTATCGGGGTTTTCAGGCTGGCTTAAATTGTTAATATTGCGGGCTCTCTGAACCAGGTAAACCAGAGAGCTCGCAAGTATCACTCCAACGATATCGGCGGCCAGATCAAGTAAGTCAAAAGTCCTTGAGCGAACAAATGCTTGGCTTATCTCTTCAATCAGGGCAAAGCCAAGCACTGCGATAGCACCATAGTAAACTCTAATAAAGCCGAGCTTAAAATAAGTGGCGCGGGTGGCAAGTATCAGGATAAGGCCAAAAGTACCAAACAAGGCGATATGGCCTAATTTATCGCCATAGGGGATAGCACGGACAAGGTCAAAAAATATACTACTCGATCCGGTATTGGCTAGATAGATAATCCAAAGAATAAAAAGAAAAAACAGTAGGGCTGAAGCCTTGAGAAATCTTGGCATAATACTTATTGATACAGTTTTGTTTAATCTTGTGAAGTCTAGATGTTGATTTTATCTATATCTTATGAGAGAGGAAAGAGAGGCCTTAAAAAACTGAGAGTTAACCAGATTGTGATGGCTCAGTATCAATTATTTTTGACTTGCAGTCTTCACATAGATAGACGACTCCCCTCAGATCTTGCCACCTGCATCCGCTGGTATATTCACAGCGCCGCATCTTGTTATTGCAATTACTGCAGATAGGGGGGGTGTTAATTTTCTTCTGTTCCAGTTGCCAGTTAAGACCGTATAAAGTAAGTATAACCCCAAAGGTAATGGCCATTAAAAGTTCGTCATATCGTTGAGCGTAACCCGAAAGAAAAACTGAAATAATAAGTATTATAGTGAAAAATAATAGTGGAAATATTTTAATTAATTTATATTCATCTTTTAATCGATTTTCAAATTCTATTTTTGCTCTATAGTCTTCACTGTATTCTTTTAGATCTTTTGCTTGTAGGTTTTTTTTCTTATTTTTCATTTTTTTATTGTTTGAATCGGTGAGCTGATAGCTGTTTTTCTAGGAATAATTAATGTTGAACCTTCCTTACTTTATTAAAAATGCATACTCCAACCCATGGTGATAGCTTCACTATCTATTTCATCCAGAAACGTATCGCCCCCAATTTTTGAAAACTGTTCCCACTCTATCCGTAGGCTCCATTTGCCCCTGTAGCTATAGTTAACACCAGCACCATATGCCCAGTGGAATCCATTGCTGCTATCGGTTAATTCACCTCTGACTGGAGTTAATTGTTCTATTAAACTGCCATCTTCAAGCTGGTATAGGATAAAAACTTCACCCTTCTGAATCTCATTGGTTTCCGCGTACCAGATGCCGGTGCCAAGTTTCCCGAATAAGCTAAATGACTCTCCTAGGGGAAGATACGCCAGGGAAAATATATTGAAAAGCTGGCTATCAAAATCAGAGAAATAGTTTAAATATTCACCATCCCCATATGAGATATGGGTATCCAGCTGGTACTTATTGAAATTTTGATAGCTGGCTTCAATTGCCAGGTAAGGTGTCCATCGAGTTCCTGCAAATAGTTTCCAGGCGTTATTTTTATCATCACACAGACTGAGATCCACTTGATCTAAGCTGGCGCTAATTTGTTGAACTCGCTTTTCTGCTTCGCTACACAAGTTATTGGCATGCTGGTTACCGAAAGAAATACCAGCATATTTGTGTGAGTAGAAATCGGCGCAAGCAAGGGCTGGTAAGGAAAGTAGAAAAATAATGAATAGGGGGCTAAAGCGGTTCATGGCTTGACCTTGTTTAGCTTATATGGGGGACCGCTGAAGCTGATTTTAGAGTGAAATTTGATTAAGGCAACCACCAAAATAATAACGTCTTTTAGATTGGTCGAAGGTAGGACCTACTCTATTAACTGGATTTGGCGCCTAAAGGTAGAGTTCCCAGTAATAGTGCGCGGGAACTCTATTTAATTTGTATAAAGTTATAGGTGTCAATTAACAAAATTCAAAAAAGCCGTCCTAAACCCAGTGATAGTGTTTCTGCATTGAAGTCTACTCCAGTGGGCTCCAGTTTCTCCCACTCCAGTCTCCAAATCCAGTGATTCCTATAGACATAATTCATACCGACCCCAACTCCTCAGTGAGGGCCTTTGTGGTTTTGGGACTTGTCTTTATCGAACGTCTGAAGTTGTGTCGTGAATTGTCCATTGGATAATTGCTGGGGGATATAAAATTGAGCGGATTGTTGCTCTGATAATTTCCCTCTCCAAGCTCCAGCCCCGACTCTGGCAAACATATTTATATTGGAGTTAACAGGATAAAAACCCAATAAAAAGGCGGTCAATAAATGTGTTTCAACCTGGTATGCAGCCTTTGCATACTCTCCATTTTCATTATTGGTATAAAAGCTGCTTTGCGCAGCTGAAGGTTTTAGATAGCTGATTTCAAGGGCGAGGTATCTGTTCCAGCGCAAGCCGCCATAAAACTTAATCGTACTGCCGCTACTATTGCAATGAAAGCGTCCGTCTGTAGATCCGTGAGGAATCTGTGATTTTATCCGGGGGTTTGCAGATGAGCAAAATTGAGGATAAGAGGTTTCACCGAGGGTAGCCCCAATATATTTCCTGTTGGCAAAGTCAGCGCTGGTATTTGTAGCGAAAGTGAATATAAGGCTGGAAAAAAAGCTTATATTTAAGGTGGTCTTAAAATTATTCATGATCTGTCCTGTGCTTTGTTTATTTTTATTTCAAGCACAGTAAAGCTAGATCAGGGCTTTCACTTCACAAGTCATTGGCGTGAGGGCCTTTAGGTATCAGGCCCTGTATTCAAAGTCAGAGTAAGCAGTTGGCTGTTAATTTCTAAATGCCAAGCTTTGCTCGCATCTCCGAGAGTCTTTTCGAATTTTCTTCCTTGGAAAGTGGTGAGCCGGGGTTTTCCTCCAGCTTTAATTGCTCTGGAGCGGTTAGTTTTTCTCCCCCCAGGACTCGTTCACATATTTTTCGATAGTGCTCAGCAAAGACTGGGTAGGCGATAGACTCGGGGTTATTGGCAAGAAAAAACCAGTTGGATTCCCGCCCTGCGTGATAGATTGCTAAGTGGCTCCAGTTGTAATTGGTTTTGGGGCTGGGGGCATTGCAGGCTTCGCGATAGGCGGCGCGTGCTTCCGGTAAACCATTCTCCCCAGCGGCGCACAGCTGCAGCATTTTATGTACGGTGGGCAGGTACTCGCTTTGCAGGATCGCTCGCTTGGCACCCTGCATAATATCCTGGGGAGCGAAAGCAAGCAGGGCCTCCAGCCAGAGGCGCTTAGCGTGGTGAAGGGTTTCAGTGTCTGGAAACGCTGCGCTGAACTGATTGTGATAATTCAGTTTAAACAGCGCAAATACTTCATTGATTGCGCGCTTCTTTTCGTTCAGCAGTTCCTGGCCCTGTTCACTACCAGTTTGTGTCTGTGAGTATGTCGCCGATTGACCGGTCGCGGGTGCGCTGGTTGGTGTTGTTGTGGGAGTCTTGTGGATTGCCATAAGAGTTTCCTATTGCCAGTTTGTTGCGCTCCGCCCACTGGTGGCGCGCGTGACGCACAAATACGGCGTCCCAGCTTTTACGTGCGGCATTTTGACCGCGCCAGTAAATAATAAATTCCGGAACCAGGGATAGAGCAAAGTCGCGATCTATCTCGCATTGGTTCATCAAATGACTCAGGCAGTCACCACTGGGCTGCCAGTTGCGGGAGATAGGTTTGGCCACCGGGTTTTTCTCAATACCCTGGCAGTAATAGGCCCACTCTTCCCGCGCATACTCGATAAACAGTTCACCCCAGCGGGCACTGTGGCCACCGCGCTCGGTCCATTTATAAATAAATTCCGGTAGCAATTCGGCGGCAAAGCGCGGATTGATGGCCAGGCGCTGCAACTGCTCCCAGGTGTGCTCGCTGGGCTGCCAATCGCGGGACATAGCAGTGGGCTTGCGTTTTTCGATAAATGGCGTGTCCTGCTTTTCCCAGTCTTCCATGATCCAGTCATTGAATTCCAAATCCCAGGAAATGGACTGCTTGCCACTGGAGCGGTGGTAATCGAGAAAGCGCTGTAGGCCGCGGCCGACAAAAGTGCTGGGGACTCCCTCGTCCGCCAGCTTGCGCAGAGTCTCATCGCTGGGTTGCCAGCCGTTGGGCAGTGGCTGCTTGCGCTGAGCCGTTGCGCGAAAAGCCTCCCACTTGCTTTTAACCTGGCGCAGGAACAGGGAGCCAAAGGAGTGGCGGGGCTCGGCGCGCTCGCGCCAGTAAGTGACAAACTCCGGTAATTGCTCCCTTACAAAGTGCTCGGGAATACCCAGTTGGGCGATACGTGCCATGGTTTCACTATCCGGCTGCCAACTGGGGGCAATAGTGTTGGCATTGCGGTTGGACGGGGTAGGGGGTGTTGCCACCGGGCGCTTGTACTCACCGGGCAGGGCGAACTTCAGAATCTCGCTACTGCCGAATGGTGCCGCCCCCAGCAGAAGGGCACCCTGGTTGCGCAAGCTGGTGGCTACCCGCTGGATATCCGCTGCTTGCCAGAAGGGCAGCAGCAGATATAGCTGCTCCCCCTCGGCGGTATACCAATCCCGACCTCCGTAGGGCTCCAGGGGAAGGAATGGAGCCAGGTCGCCAAGTGCAGTGAGCAGCACAGCTTCCTCCAGGCCGACAGTGGCAGCCAGAGAAGGAGAGATACTCAGGGGTCTTTCGGGAAGCAGGGGATGTGTCATGGCGCGATAATAACATTCCGTCGCATCGCATGCGCGATCATTGGCGAATCCTCAGCCTTTTCCTGCCCCTGGTGCCAACCACTAAGCTGAAGGATGAATTGACTGCGAAATTTCGGCAGACGGTGCGCTGCCAACTGTTGCCTTCCCCTAGCGGTAAGGTTGTAACTTTGTCGCTGTAATTGGTGTTGCGGGAGAGCAAGATGACGAAGGAGCAACAATCTGCGCCAACGGTGTTCCGTTTGAGTGGAGTCAATTGTGCCGGTTGTATTGACAAAATTGAGACTGCGGTTAAGGCCGTAGCCGGGGTGACTGATGCCCGGGTAAACCTGTCAGACAAAATCCTGTCGGTATACGGCCCGGCAGAGGCTGAATCCTGTATCGAAGCCGTCCGAGGCGCGGGCTACGGCGCTGAACTCTTGCGAAGTAGTGAACGAGAGCAGCGCGCGGAACAGCGGGAGCAGACACAGCGGCACTATCGCCAGCAGTTGTGGCGCTCGGCATTTGCTCTGGGCGTGGGCGTGCCAATGATGGCCTGGGGGCTGATCACCGACAAGGTATCGGTGAATACCCCGGCGGAGCAGCTGGCCTGGGGTGTCATGGGGCTGATTACCCTGGCGGTGCTGGTCTTCTGTGGCGGCAACTTCTTCAGTGGCGCCTGGAAGGCACTGCGTCACCACAATGCCACTATGGATACGCTGGTGGCCCTGGGCACGGGAACGGCCTGGCTCTTTTCCATGATCGTGGTACTGATTCCCCATCTCTTACCGGAAGCGGTACGACATGTGTACTTCGAGGCCAGTGCCATGATTATTGGCCTGATCAGCCTCGGTCAGGCACTGGAGATTCGGGCGCGCGGGCGCACCAGTGCCGCAGTGGAGAAGTTGTTGGAGCTCCAGGATACATCCGCGCGGGTATTGAGAGACGGCCGGGAGGTGGATCTGCCTATCGAGCAGGTGCAGCAGGGAGACCAGCTGCGCGTCCGCCCCGGCGAGAAAATTCCGGTGGATGGCACTGTGCTTGAAGGGCGCAGCCTGGTGGATGAATCCATGCTCACCGGGGAACCAGTGCCGGTGAAAAAGGCGGAGGGTGACAGCCTCGCCGCCGGCACCCTGAATAAAAATGGCAGCCTGCTGTTTCGCGCAGATAAAGTGGGTTCCGACACCCGCCTCGCGCAGATTATCGAGATGGTAAAGAATGCCCAGAGCTCCCGGGTACCTATCGCGCGCTTGGCGGACAAGATTTCCGGCATCTTTGTGCCAGTGGTGATGATTATTGCCCTGGTGGCCGCACTGGTTTGGTTCAACTTGGGCCCCGATCCTCGGGTTGCCCATATGTTAGTAGTACTGACTTCGGTGCTGATTATCGCCTGTCCCTGTGCCTTGGGTTTGGCGACTCCCATGTCGGTTATGGTGGGGGTGGGCAAAGGTGCCGAGTACGGTGTACTGGTGCGCAACGGCAAGGCCCTGCAACAATCCTGCACTCTGGATGTCCTGGTTGTGGATAAAACCGGGACTCTCACCGAGGGTTCTCCGCGTCTGACAGATATCGATAGTGATGGCGACAGCGATGAACTGCTGCGTTTAGTGGCGAGCCTGGAGCAGGGCTCAGAGCACCCCTTGGCCGAAGCCATAGTGACGGCCGCTCACGATAAAAACCTTGAATTGCAGTCTCCAGCCAACTTTGAAGCCATCACAGCTCACGGTGTGAGTGGTGATATCGGTGGCAGTCGCGTGCTGTTGGGGAATACCAAGTTAATGCAAAAGGAGGCTGTTTCCCTGGATGCCTGGAGTGAGCGGGCAGCCAAATTGGCCGAGGTGGGGCGCACGGTGATGTACGCCGCCGTGGACGGCAAGTTGCGGGGGATTATTGCTGTAGCCGATCCGATTCGCGCTGATGCGCAAGCTGCAATCGAGCGACTGAACAAACTGGGTTTACGCATTGAAATGCTTACCGGGGACAATCACGGCAGTGCCGAAGCGGTTGCCCGGCAACTGGGCATCGACCGAGTTCACGCAGAACTATTGCCGGAAGATAAAGAGGGGATCGTCGCTGAATTGCAAAAAAAAGGCGAGCGAGTGGGTATGGTGGGTGACGGGATTAACGATGCCCCGGCCCTGGCGCGGGCCGATGTGGGCTTTGCGATAGGTGCCGGTACCGATGTTGCTATTGAGAGCGCCGATGTCACCCTAATGCGTTCCTCCCTGCACGGGGTCGCCAATGCCGTGGAGTTGTCCCGGGCCACTTTGCACAACATCAAGCAAAACCTGTTTGGAGCTTTTATTTATAACACTCTGGGCATTCCCATCGCCGCCGGTGTCCTCTACCCGATTACGGGTATGTTACTGAGCCCCATTGTTGCCGGTGGTGCTATGGCGCTTTCCTCCCTGACAGTGGTCAGTAATGCCAACCGCCTGCGCTTCTTTAAACCATCGGAGGCTCGCTAAATGGCTGAAGCTCTCGTAAATATCGTCGGTGTGCTGATGATTCTGGCTGTTATCTGGTGGTTTTGGTTGGGGCCAAAAAGAAGTGCCAGTAAGGCGACGCCGAGCACGGATAATTTACAGATTCTGGTTAAGGATGGAGTTTACGAACCGGATCTTATCCGCCTGCCCGCCGGTCGCACAGCGACTTTGCATTTTCACCGGGAGGACCCAAGCCCCTGCTCCGAGTGGGTATTGTTTCCAGACTTGGAAGTCAGTGCTCAGCTTGCCCTGAATCAGGATACCTTGGTGGAAATACCAAGAGCCGAGCCGGGTGAATACCCGTTCAACTGCCAGATGCAAATGTATCGGGGCACATTGATACTGGAGTAACAGTAAATGTGATTCTCTATGGGGGTGTAATAATTCCCCGGGCCAAGACGACATAGATTTAACCAATACCCCAGAGCCGCCTTTCACCTGTATGGAGAGAGGGGCTCTGGTCAGGCTGGTGACTAAGCTCTAATTTGTTAAGAGGTCGTCAACAAATGTCATTTCTTCTTCGAAAACTTCCCTTCGCCCTGGTGGCCATCGCCTTTGCGCTTATTGCGGTGGCGCTTTTTTCCGGCCAATGGGGTGGTATCAAGCGCGTATTTGAATTCTACGGTGTCACTAATGAGGAGGTGCTTTCCTCTATACGTTTAATGACCGCCATTATTTTTTCAGTCGCCGCTATTTTGGGGGCACTCGCCCTTCGCTTTGAGCGGGTTGTTAAGCCCCTGGCAATCCTTCTGATTTTAATATCGCTAGCGCCCCTACTGAGTCTTCTTGGCAGCGGCCATTGGATCGACTCCCTGGGCGGCTTTCCGGCAATTGGCTCAGGACAGGGGATAATTAAGTACTCTGCCCTGTTAGCCTTGGGTATTACCTGGTTGTATAGGGATTCGTTGAGTCCACTAAAGCTGATATGGCTCAATTATTTCCCTGTCGGTTTGGTATTACTCTGGATTGGTGGGATGAAATTCACAGCGCTTGAGGCTGAGGGGATTGAAGGCCTGGTAAGCACTTCGCCACTGATGTCGTGGTTATACAGTCTATTTAGCGTGCAGGTGGCCTCAAATCTTATCGGTATATATGACTTGATTGCGCTGGCTATCCTCGCCTTGGGTATTTATATCCGGCAGCTGTTTTGGCCGGGACTATTGCTTTGTGCCGCAGTATTTATAACAACCCAGACCTTCCTCTACTCCTATCCAGGCAGTTGGGTAGCTCCCTGGCAACTTAGCTCCAGCGGTATTTTTATTATTAAAGATCTGTGGTTTATCGCAAACCTGATATTAATCTTGGGCTTTAGAAACTCCATGATTAAATCTTAAAACTGATGGGGTCAAAGAGTTGCTCTGAGGCCCCCAAAATGCCAGCTTTGATACATTGGGAATACTATTTGTAAGTTATCGAAAGGTGGCATTTTCTGTGAGCTCAGGGATATCTGGCCGGTATGAATTCAGTGAAGTGAAAGCTTTAAAAAACTAATATTTTTAATTTTCATTGGAAAACCCTCTGCCCGATTAGTTACAGAAGAAGTATTGGCCGTTGTTTTCTAGGTTTTTTCTGTTTCTATTTTGTCGTGGGTGCACCGTGTTTTTTTGCCGGTAAGCGATAGGTGGAGTTAGTTAGGGTTTCATATTGAGTTTCGGGAGGGCTTAAGTGTGAAATTCATAGTTCTTCCATATTTTGTTTTTATATTTTTATAAGCGGTATATTCGGATTTACACCTGACTGCCCTTGCTGGAATAAAATACCACTAAATGTCGCTTTTATTGACGTTATGTTGCATTAATTACCCGAAATTATGGTCTTATTTTTTGTTTTAGGTTGTCATTTTTCTATTTTGTAAGAAATTATTTTGTCATTATTTATGTTTTTATTTTTGTGTTTGTATGGAACTTTTAATGGGATGGTATTTATTAAAAATTAGACTTATCTTTCGGTGACACGCTGAAAGTTGTTTGTTTAAATTATAAAAATAATAGGAACCGTGCCAATTAGTGGTGGTCCATAACTCTGTCGCTAGCGTTGCAGGATTTACATCCTCTAAAAGTAAAAATTTGTGTTTAGCTGGGGAAGGAAGTTGAGCGCAAAGTAATAAATGGGCAGAGATATGATTCTACGTAAGAAAAAATTAGCATCCGTATTTAAACAACCGATAGTCAATCGCACATTAATGGCAGTGGTATTAGCCGGTGCCAGTTCTAATGCTTTCAGTCATGGTTATGTTGAGGCCGCTGACGGTGGTGTAGCTTCTGCGCGTGGTACCCTGTGTAAATACGCATTAGATACCGGTGAAATGAATTTGAATTGCGGCGCAGTTCAGTGGGAGCCACAGAGTATTGAAGGTCCTGAAGGCTTTCCCGATAGCGGCCCTGCCGATGGGCAAATTGCCAGTGGAGGAAGCAGTGCCTGGTCTGAGCTTAATGAACAGACATCTGATCGCTGGGTAAAAAATTATATTAGCTCCGGTTGGCAAACCTTCAAATGGTACTTCACCGCCAACCATGTAACTCGTGATTGGAAATACTATATTACTAAAGAAGATTGGAATCCGAATTCAGTCTTGACTCGCGATCAATTTGATCTCGACCCATTCTGTGAGATAGATGGCAATTATGAACAGCCAGATGTAAATACAACTCACGAGTGTCAGGTGCCAGATCGCGAGGGCTATCATGTAATTCTGGCTGTTTGGGATGTGGGTGATACGGTTAACGCTTTCTACAATGTTATCGATGTAGAATTCGATGGCGATAATGTCACTAATACCGAATGGAGCGCTGCAGGTACCATCAATCCGACGCAGGACTTGAACGTTGGCGATAAAGTATATACCCGCGTATTTGATGGCTCAGGTGAAAACTCGTCTTACAGCACTGTTTTGGAAATTGCCTCCGAAGAGCAGGGCATCGCTGAAAACTGGTCACACGATTTGGCTGAGTTGATTAATGCAGAGCAGACCGATATCCGCGCCGGTGATTTCGATGGTGATAACAGCTTTGAGCCTCTGTACGGTATCAACCGCATTTATCTAAAAGATGGCAGTGGCCTGGAAAATGTCGAGATCGGTTACGAGTTGAGCGAAGAAGAGCCCAACTATGAAGTAACGGTAAGTGGCCTTGAAAGTGAATACACAATTACAGGCGGTGCTATTTCTCTAGACTTGGCTCTCAGTGCTACGGGAGATGTCAGCGTTGAGGTTACAGTGGTAAATCATGGCGGTGATACTCTAGCAAGCTATAGCAATAACATTGATGATGGTGATACTGCCAGTACTAGCTTGACTCTCTCAGAGACTGTAGCAGGGCACCATATGGTTGTAGTGGTGGTAAAAGACCGCGATGGCAACATGGTTGATCAAAACACTCTGAACTTCTACCTGGTTGAAGAAACCTCTGGTGATGATGACTCCTCGAATGGGGATGACGATACTTCCAATGGTGATGATGACTCCTCGAGCGGCGACGACGATAGCTCCAACGGCGATGACGACAACTCTAATGGAGACGATGATACTTCGAACGGAGATGATGATAGCTCCAATGACGATGACCAATCCTCAAGTGATCAGGATTATGATTATGTCTTCCCTAGAGGCCATAGAAACTATGCTGCGGGCACCAAAGTCCTGGGCCGTGACGGTAATGTCTACGAGTGTAAGGACTCTGCTTACTCCCACTACTGTAAGGAAGTAAAAAGAGGTGCAATACAGTTCGAGCCAGGTGTTGGTGGGAACTGGGAGATACTCTGGGAAAGACTGTAATTTATTCCCGATAAGATAAAAAAAGGCCCCTTTTGGGGCCTTTTTTTATCTTGAACTGAAAATATCGATTAACTATATAGGAATAGAACTATGCATTTTTATGACTCATAGTTATATTGCGGGGTTTTTGGGGCGCTATGTATCAAATCATTTGATGAGTATCAGGCAGTGATTTTTTAGCTGCTAGTAGCTTTCTGCCTACTCGTTGGTTTATTGCCATAAATGGCAACTTTGATACTTTAAATGTTAACTTTCATTAAAGGTATACAGGCCTTCGACAACTTCTACATTGGGAGGGCGCCTATATTTGTTGAAGTAATCGTATCCTTCTTTTAGGTTCAGCCAAAAAGAATGCCATTGATTATCTTTGTATTGAGATAAGATCTCATCCTCAAGTGGAAATGGGAAGGAGTGAACCCTGACAATTCTTTGTCCTGATTCTATTGCTGAAGCAGTAAGTGCATATATTTCATTGATAAATGGATTTGTCATTGCAAAGCAGCCAATAGATACACAGTCTCCATGTATCATAAGAGCACTACCTGATCTGCCATGGTGCCGATCATATTGATTGGGATACCCTAGATTAAATGAAAGATGATATTGGCTCCAAGGGTTTAACCGGCTAGCACTTACAAAGTAAAAACCTTCCGGGCTTTGTAGATCACCTTCTCTCAATTTTGGCCCCAGATCTCCTGAGAAAGTGCAAATATCGTAGCTTTTAAACTTAGAATATAAATTATTATCTGACTCTATCCAGACCTCTAAGATACCGGGGTTTTTAAATATGCGAATAAAAATAGGGGCGCCATACTTAAGCCCTTTTTCAGAAAGCTCCTGTTTAAGCTCCTCTTCAACACTAGATATAGATGTTTTTGCTCTAACACTTGTGGGGATGACTTCCGCTTGTAAACAAGAGCTTACTACACAGAGTAAGAATATAAATGTAGAGGCTACTTTAGGATTTCTCATGCTGATATTTTTTTGGGTTGGCCTTCTCTTAAAGCAGTCGAGGATATTTAGGCATATAGGATGTTGGCGGTTTTCTCTTGTTAACAATTGTTATGGGTATTAATTTATATTAATAATTAAATTTTGAAAAGCTGGTTGCGTTTGTTTTCTGGATGTTAATTTAGTGGTGATAAAAGCCAGTAGCCAGATGGGACTATGGCTTCAATTTCTGAGAGGTGTTTTTCTCGTTGGGATTTAGTAGGTCATTTGTCGGAAGCCATGAATGTAGATAGAGTGGCCAAGAAGGATTCGGCCACTATAGTAGGTCTAGGCTTGGTAATAACTTAAAAACATCGCAGCGGTGCGCTCGGCCAGTGCCTCTTGCTCGGCGGAGCTCGGTGGGCCAGAGAGTTGAAGTAACTGAGGCCAGTAGCAACCGCCCTTAATCAGGTTGTGAATCTGCCCACTGGCGACCTCTATGTCGAGAGACTTTAGTCGCCCATCAGCTACGGCAGATTTGATCCAGCGCTGCACCCCGGTTTCATGGGCCTTATATTTTTCCATTTCCTTCTGTAGTGCTTCCGGCTGGTGGAAGAAGTAGTCGAAGGCCATGCGGTTAAGCTCAATATACTGCGGGTTGCAGATTGTTTTTATTTCCTGCTCTAACAGTGTGCGGAGTTGTGATTGCATATCACTATCCGGGTTGTAGTCACAACCGGAGGGCTGGGTGGCCTGCTGCCAGAGTTCACCGATCAAATACATCACCAGGGCTTCTTTACTGGAGAAGTGGTTGTACACGGTGCGTTTTGATACCTGTGCTCGGGCTGCCAGCTCGTCCATACTTGTGCCCTGCACTCCCTGCTCCTGAAAAGCCTGCTTGGCGGCATCAATAATAGCTTGGCGTTTCAGCTCACTTCTGGTTGGTTTCTTTTCAGTCATGGGTATCTCTGTGAAATCTGGGCCGGGGGATTCCATTGCCGGCGAGTTACTTCTTACGCAAATTTTACACTATATAGTTTACTTTTATATAGCTAGTTTGTACACTGCACTGTATAGTTTACATGGTAAGTGAAATGAAGAAGCGCTGGTGGATTCTGGCAGGAGTGATTGTTATGTCGGTAGGTCTCTTTGGTAGCTGTACAAATCAACCCGAGAAGTTCCGCAACAGTGATACTGACTACAAAGTCAGTAGTGCTGGTATAGTTGAAATGATCGGCGCCTACATTAAGGCGGATCGTGCAGCCCCCGCACCGGTGAAGCCTATTCCATTGCGACAGATTCCCGCTGCAGAGCTGGCAGCCCCAGTTGCTGAGGGTGCCGTATATCGCCTTGGGCACTCCACAGTACTGATTCGAATGGATGATCAGTATGTTTTGACAGATCCGGTATTTAGCAAGCGGGCATCCCCGGTTCAGTGGATGGGCCCAAAGCGCTTTCATCCATTGCCCATAGAGATTCGTGACCTCCCCTCGATTAAGGCAGTAGTAATCAGCCATGATCATTACGATCACCTGGACAAAAATAGTATTCGTGCACTCAGGGATAAAGTAGAGCAATTTGTCGTTCCTACCGGAGTGGGAAGTCGCTTGCGTAACTGGGGTATTCCAGCAGAAAAAATTGAGGAACTAGCTTGGTGGGAATCCTTTGCCCTGGGGAGTTTGCACTTTACCGCGACGCCGGCTCAGCATTTTTCCGGGCGTGGACTTACGGATAAAGACTCAACACTGTGGGCCAGCTGGGTAATTGAAGGGCGCGAGGGTCGTATATTCTTTAGCGGTGACAGTGGCTATTTTAGTGGCTTTCGTGAAATTGGTGAGCGATTTGGTCCGTTCGACCTGACACTGATGGAAACGGGTGCTTACAACAAGCTTTGGAGTTCAGTTCATATGATGCCCGAAGAGAGTGTACAGGCACATCTCGATCTCGGAGGGCGAGCAATGCTGCCTATCCACAATAGTACTTTTGATCTTGCTCTGCATGACTGGTTTGAACCATTCGAGCGTGTAGAAATTGCTGCGGAAAATCGGGCTGTAAAGCTGTTAATACCGGTGATAGGTGCACCGGTAAAGTTGAGAGATCCATTGCCAACCAAACCCTGGTGGCGGGAACTTATAGTTGAAAAAACTAAATAGGTTATCGCTTAAGTCGTGGCTAGGTAAATATAAGTTATACATCTTTTGTTCGTTTAAATTTTTCCAATATCTAAATATTTAAGTGGCTGTACTATGAAGTCAAAAACTGTATTAATCACAGGTGCCTCTTCAGGGATTGGGGAGGCGTTTGCTTATGAGTGTGCGAATAAGGGAGCTCATTTGGTTCTCGTTGCTAGATCTCAAGCGGGCTTGGCAGAAGTCAGCAAGAAAATTAAAGAGAAATATCAGGTCCAAGTGTCCTTAATTACTATGGATTTAAGCGTAGAGGGGGCTGCACAGGAATTATTTCAGAAAACGAAAGATAAAGGACTTGATGTAGATGTTCTTATAAATAATGCTGGATTTGGGAAATGGGGCAATTTTGAGGATTTTGACCTTCGAACCTATAAAAGGATGCTGCAACTCAATATTAGTACATTGACAGAGCTTTGTTACCTATACCTTGATGGTATGAAAAGTAAAAGATCTGGAGGAATTATAAATGTCGCCTCAGGTGCAGCCTTAATGCCAGTGCCCTATGCAGGCGTATATTCTGCATCCAAAAGTTATGTCTTGAATTTTTCAGAGGCTTTATATAACGAATTGGAAGGTACAGGTATCACAGTAACTTGTTTGTGTCCTAGTGGAACTAAGACGAACTTTGCGGCAGTGGCAAATAATGATGTAAGTGTTGATGAAAAACAGTACGAAACTGCGGAGCATGTAGCCAAAGTAGGGTTACATGGATTTCTTGCCAACAGAAGCTATGTGCTTTCAGGGAAGCAAAAGGTATTACTTAGTATCTTGCCTCGAATCTTAAGTCGCGCTAAGTTATTAAAATTATCTGGGAATGTATTTAAAAAGATAGTGGATAATAAAAAAACAGAGATAGTTAAAGGCCATTAAGTGATTTCCTGGAAGTACTTTGAGGGTAGCCTAGATTATTTATACCAGGGCTGCCTTTTGAGAGATTTATATTAGAATAGATTTTTATAGGTTTTGGGAATTATCTTGATTTCCTTATTTTTTTTAAAATAAGTAGGCTGCCAACCCCAGTTGTCACACTATTAAACCCAGATTCTCTTTCTTTTAGATCAGTCTTCGTTGGAAGTAGTGGTTGATGTCCATCTCTCAGGCTCAATTATATGCAGAAAACGGGTAAAAGTATTTTTTGGCCTTTTCAGGCCTTTCGAAGATAGTGTTCGCGATGCCATTCCACGATGATTGCTGCCATGGGTCAATAAATGCACAAAAATTTCATGGATTGACAGTTGCCCAGAATCCCCGTCCGTAAACTGAAAGTTAATTATTCTCTCAAGATCAGATAAAGTTGCTGTTTGAGAGAAGTTGATGAGCCAGGAATCATTGTTATTCATTCTCTCCCTTAGTTCAGTAATGGTAGGTGTCTCAATTGTGTTATCTGAAGAAAACAGCTCCTGTGTTTCGGTAATGCGGCTGATAAACAGGCTGTCGACTACCGCAGTAGGATTGAGTATACGGATAAAGAAGCTCGCATCTTCCTTGGGTAGAAGATGAAGTTGCTTTTCTCCAGCTGATAATAGCTCTAAGTTGGCCCATTTTTTTATTGAAAAGCATTGGTGAAATCCATATATATTTGTCTCCTTTTATTTTTAGTAAATACAATTTTTAATCGTATGCTAATTGAGCTTGAGTTCAGCTATTTGCCGATTTATCGCCGCCGTTTTACTTTTATCCTGATTGCGAGAAATTTCTAGAGCTTTCTTCAAAACATCAGAAGCCTCTGAAATTTCATCATTCTGTTGTAACGCCTGGGCCAAACTTTGGTGGGCGTCAATAGAATTTGGCCGATATTCCACCCATCGCCTTGCGACATTGATGGCTTCATGGATACGACCATCCTTTAGTAACAAATTGGTGATATGGCTTAATTTGTTAACATTTCTCCAACGTGTAGCCCTGGGTAAAATAGGAAAGCCATATTTCTGTGAGAGTGATTGATAGAAATGATCGATATTTTGCAAGGCGTCACCAGGTTGGGATATCAATTCTCGATAATTTGCGGACCATTCTTCGTGGGGAAAATTAAGCTCAATAGCCGTTAGCGCGGCTTTTATAAAGGCACCGTAGTGGTTTTCATTGTTAAGAATTTCTATTTTTAATTTGAGATTCTCTTTTACGTAAGGCGATAGTTTGGTATTAATTTGACTTAAGATTTTATCATAGCGCTTATCTTTACGCATATCACTGTCGGCCATGGCGAAATAAAAAGCACTGATCTTGTTTGATGAGGTCTGCATACTTGTAGTTATTTCATCAATAAAAGTACTCTCTGAAGTGGGCCCCATACCAAATATATCGGCCGCAGATAAAAAGAAGTAAGACTGAAACAATCCAGGTTTGTTAGTTAGGGCGTAGAGAGGAAAGATACTGCTAGTTGAAACACCAATAATCATTCGATTGTTGAGTGCGCGGTAATTACTTTCTAAATATGGGAATAGTTCTTCAGTTAGAAATTTACTATAGGCCTCAGGGTCTCCCTGGGCGCTAAATTTCTCCTCTGCGGTATGTGTCCACATTCCATGTAGGTAGGTTTCCGGTTCATCACCACCATCATTAAGGCTGATTACAATACTTTCCGGCATACGTTCTACGCTACTTAGATGCTTTACTACCCCGGTTAAGGCGTGGAAAAATTCTTTGCCGTGAGTGCCATTAATAAAGATAACCGGGTATCTATGCTGCTTTGATGCTTGATGGAACGTTTGCGGTAAATATATGTTGATTGATATTTCACGACTCAAGATTCTGGATGAGAAAAGAATTTCATTGCCATAACTCAGGTGTTTGGTCGTGCTAACAGAAGAGTGGCTCTGTGGGCTTTCAGGTTCTGCTGATAGTCCCACACACAGTAAAGAAACTGCGATTAACAGTATTCGGGGAAAAATCATATCACCGGCATCCTTACTGAATTTAAATTTTTTTAAAAAGGCGATTAAGATCTATTAGATGCTATGACAGATTGAGGGGATGGTAAAGTTGGTTACAGCTGATGCGAAGTGTTACAACTTGTATAGATATAAAAAGTTGGATTTTTTCAAAACCAAGCTCTAAACCCCAGTACCCATACGGTTGAGTCCACATCCTCACCTTCTTCACGGGCGAAATCAGCGGCATTGCCCACTTCACGTTCATAGTGGACGCCAATATAGGGTGAGAATTTCCTGGTGACTTCATACATGAGCCGAAAGCCGACTTCCGCTTCCGATAAGCCAGAGCCGCTACCTCGGGCCTCATCGTTCTGTCCAAAAAAGTTCAGCTCGATACGTGGGACCAGATTCCAGTCCTGTGCCAACTTTATTTCATACTCGCCTTCCAGGCGAAATGCAGTACTGCCATGGTCTCCATAGAAAAATACTGCATCCATTTCGAATTTGTAGGGAGACTCTCCAGTAATACCCACAGCAGCCCAATTCCGGCTGGTAGTCTCCAGATTAAAATCGTGGCGAATTCCAATTAGGAAATTCCAGTTTGCTGAAATTGCCCGATTATAGAGCGCCCAGAGTTCATTCTTTTCAATTTCCCCACTGCTACGCTCATAGTCGACTTCGGCAACAAACTTATTTTGCTCTCCGCCATAACTGAAGTCTCCCTCGATTTCCCCGCCGTTATCACCTCGCAGTTCCACATAGTCGAGGCTGACTTCAGCCATGGGTTCTTCTTCGTTATCCTCGCCAGAGGACTGGTAGCTGTGGTGTTGATGCTGGGGTTCTGCCTGCCCATAGCTGGCCTGGGCAGCAAGTATCCATAGTGTTGCTGCTATCCCTGCAACATTTTTAAACAATGCGCACCTCCCGATACATACCGGGCCTCTGGTAAAGCATTTGACTGTGTAGAGCCCAGCGGCCATTGGTGTCGGCGCTGATTAAGTAACTGATGCTTGATCCGGGTTGCGCGATTACCGTGTGCTTGCGAGGTAAATACTCTCCGTCACCGGTTTCCAGCTCACTCCAAAAACCGTGTAAGTGCATGGGCTGTGGAAGCGTGGTGTCATTGACCAGGGTAATACGCAGGCGCTCCTGGTGCCGAAATAATAATGGGCTGGCATCGCGAAATTTTTCACCATTTATTGACCAGAGATAGCGCTCATAATTGCCGGTCAGGTGTAACTGTAATTCCCGCTGTGGCTCCCGTTCATCCTGGGTGGGTTCACTGCTGCGCAAGTCGCTGTAAGTTAGTACACGGCGGTTATAGCGATGTTTATGGTTTCTGAGTCCTACACCGGGGTCAGAGATGCCGTTTGCTGGCGTCAGCGCGCGGTGATCCACCCTGAATCCGGATTCACTTGGCTGGTGAATAATAGGGCTATTACTACCGAGCCCCGCTGCAGCGAGGTTTCCGTAAAACCATCCCCCCTCAGTTGCATCGGGCAAATCGGAATGTTTTTCGGTGTGAGCAGTCTGGGTTGTTTTAAAGTGTGTGTCTGTCTCTTCGGTTTTTCTCGCCAGTCCCAGATCTTGCAGAGTGAGCACTGGGCGGTGATCCATCGCGGGAACCTCTGCGCTCAGACGTATATCACTTGTCAGTGTGCCTCGCGCATAGCCACTGCGGTCCATGGACTGCGCAAATATACTGTAGGCTTGTTCACTCTCTGGCTCGACAATTACGTCATAGGTTTCGCCGCTGCCAATACGAATTTCATCGACGCTAATGGGCTCGACATTTTGTCCATCGGCCGCCATCACCTTCATTTTCAGGCCGGGGATACGCAGGTCGAAGAAGGTCATCGAAGCTGCGTTAATTAATCGCAGGCGAACCCTCTCACCAGGTTTAAATAATGCAGTCCAATTGGTATCGGGTGTATGCCCGTTAATCAGGTAGGTGTAAGTCTCGCCTGTGACCTGGGAGATATTGCGGTCGGAAAGCTGTTTCCAGTTCCATTGATGCCGGTCCCGCCAGGTTTGTGCGACACCTTTTGTGCGCACCTCACGCCATAAATCTGTAGCCGTGCGCTGTTGCCGGTTGTAGTAGTCCGGGTCTTTTTTTAGATGGGTATAAATAGTTTGGGGAGATTCATCGCTCCAATCGGATAGGACAACAACATAATCCCGCTCGTAAGAAAATGGTTCTGGAGATATCGGATCAATGACTATTGCCCCAATTAGCCCCCGCTGTTGTTGAAACCCGGATTGGCTGTGATACCAATAAGTACCACTTTGGCGCACAGGGAATCGGTAGCGAAATGTTTGCCCAGGTTGAATGCCGCTAAAGCTCAACCCCGGTTCGCCGTCCATATCGCTGGGTACCCTAACACCGTGCCAGTGTAGGGAGGATTTGTCGGGTAATTGGTTATGGACATTCAGGGTGACAGTTTTCCCTTCCCGCCAGCGCAAAATGGGGCCCGGTAGACTGCCATTAATGGTCAGGGCTTGTCGTTCGCGCCCGGTAAGATTTATCTGGCGGTAACCGATGGATAAATCAAAGTGGTTACCGCGCAGGGTTGTTGTCGAAGCTGTTGGCGAGTTTGGGCGCGAACTGTGGGGTAACCCCAGCAGCAGGGCTCCCGCTCCGAGACCTGTGACGAAAGTACGCCTTGATACGGCGTCGGTGCGGAAGCTCTCTGCCATCGATGTCCCTTTTAAAACTGCTCCTGTGCCGTATTGATTTCGGCGTAAATTTCGCTGCTGCCATCTTTGTTAAGCAGCATTACCTGATAGGGCGTAAAACGGTCGCCCACTTCCATACCGGGGCTGCCCAGGGGCATACCTGGCACTGCGAGACCAATGGCATTTTGCGGTGGATTCTGCAAGAAACGCTGTATCAGCTTTGCCGGTACATGCCCTTCAAAAACATAGCCCTGTTCTGACACTGTGGTGTGGCAGGATTGATAGCGCGGAGAGATATGGTGCTGCTTTTTCACGCCGTTAAGGTCTTTGACATCCTTTGCTACGACGTCAAAGCCACTTTGTTGGGCATGCTCAACCCAAATTTTGCAGCAGCCGCAGGTGGCGGATTTGTAAGTGGTCAGGCTCACAGATTCCTTTTGGGGGTCTGGAGATTCGGCACAGGCACTTAATGCCAGGGTTGTGAGTAGCGCAGCAATAGCGATCAAAATTGAACGGTTCATATGAACTCCGATGATGAGATTTAGAGCGCACACAGGCGTGCGAGTATTTATAAAAAATATTTGGAGTAAAGCTGGGGAGTGTACGTATGCCTAGGCATACGGGGCCCGTTAAGTGCGGAATATGGGTGGGCGCAGTGCCATTTCCGGATCTGGAGAGGAATTAAATTCCCGGTAGGCAGTTACAAGTAGATTGCGGTTGTATACAAGGATTTTATATTGAGTGTTTACCGCAGAACTGGTGCCTGGCCCTGCACAGCAGCTGCATTCAGCAGTGCAACTGGAAGGATGGCTGTCGCTGCAGTTCTCAAGGGTTGCCTCGTCGCAGTGGGTTTTTTCTTCTGCAGCGATGGATGCCGCTGGGGATTCGTGTGTTTCCGCACAGGATGACGCAACTGCCTGGCCGCCGAAGGCCAGTAGTAGTATGAGCAAAAATAGGCGGAAGATCCCGGAGTGCATGGCGGTATTCAGAAAACAAGCCAGCCCGCAGTGTATGGGCTGGCCTCTGCCGGTGCAACTTTCCCGCTTGCGGGATGGCGGGTTAAGAGCGGCCCAGGGGGAGGCGGAAGTCCTGGTGTCGCAACAGGTCCGGCCCACATTCGAGGCGCTCGAGCCAGCCCAGGAAGCGCTCTTTGACATCGCCTGAGGCAAAGTAACCGCCGTGCTGGGGCACAATCATTGCGGGGTTGAGTTCCCGAATCATCTTGGCCCAGAGACGACAGGTCCAGTTCCCGCCCATATAGCGGCGGTGGAACCCTTCCATCGACGGCAGATGCTCGTCGAAATCTTTGACTTCGCCCTCCTCACCACCGAGTGAGGCACCGATATCGCCGGAAAATAATATGCGGCTTACCGGATCATAAAAACTGAAGTTGCCACAGGAGTGCATAAAGTGCGCTGGCAGCGCCCAAATCTCGCTGTCGCTGAAGGGGATAATTTCTCCCTTATCGTCCAGAGGCATGATGCGTTCCTGCCAGCGTTCAGCACCGGCACGCGAGGCGACAAAGCCGGAAACCAGGTGTGGCAAAAACCGCGACCACAGCTTCGACACCGCCACCTTACAGCGCGAATGCAGCATCCAGCGTGGCAGCGAGGCGATAATATCCGGGTCCTGGTGAGAGGCCAGGATCAGATCCAGTTCACTCAGGTTCAAATGGCGGCTGAGCTCAATGGTGAGGTGTGTGTAGGTCAGATCGCCGCCGGGATCGATAAGCGCCCCTTTGGTGCCGCGGCGAATAACAAATTGATTGGCCTGTACCCCATCGCTGCCATTCTGCTCTTTAACCAAATCGCCGAACCGCGCAACCAGGTGGTGACCTTTTTCAAATAGGATGTCCACGCCGCGACTCCTCTTATTGGACTTGGCCGAGGTATTGAGTGAGCCTCTCCTTATTCATAGCAATACCGGCATTCATGCCTTCGGCATGCTTCTTGGCTTCTTCCAAGTTGGTTGCCTTACCTACCTGAATTACCCCAACCATACCCAGCGGCAGATGCGGGTCGCACTGGTATACGTAGACACCTTCCTGGTTCAAAGTGACAGTCACCTTTTCTCCCATACTGCCATTCCAGGTAGCGCCCTCGGCAGGGGACAAAACTGAGTGAGTGTTGTGGGCCGCATCAGTGGGCAGGAAGGTGACAGAATCGCCCGGTGCTACTGCGAGAAATGCCGGTTCAAAAGTCATCATGCCGTCCTTGCCCTGGTTCAGCATCTTAACTTCGTGATCCGCAGCCAGGGCGGAGGTCGAGGCCATGGCGAGCGCCAGAATCGCGCCGCGAAGAGTAATAGACGACATACTTACTTCCTGTTCGATGGTTAGTCAGTGTTGTTCAGCGCCTCCCCATTAGTGGGTAGAGGCAGCGGCGGATGTTATCTCGGAGGGGGCTGGGTGAATTGATCTAGATCAATCGCGTAGATAGACCAATTAGAAGGAGAAGATGCCAATAGAAGGGATCCGTGTAGGAGAGTCATTTTAGACCGCTGAGCACCACCCGCCTCGGCCGGATAAGGGGTAAACTGTGCGCCGATCAATTCTGTGACTTTTCGGGAGAGTGCTTTGGCCACAAAACGTAAAACTGCCTACGTGTGTAATGAATGCGGCGCTGACTACACCAAATGGGCAGGGCAGTGTAGTGCTTGTGGCACTTGGAATAGCCTATCGGAAGTACGCCTGGGACCGGATCACAAGGACAGCCGCGCCGCGAATTTTACCGATGCACAAAGTGGCTACGCCGGCTCCGCTGGTGCTGGCAAAGTGCAAAAACTATCGGAAATCGATCTCAGTGAATTGCCGCGTATTCCCACTACGGCCTCGGAACTGGATCGAGTGCTGGGCGGCGGGCTGGTGCCGGGCTCCGTTGTATTGATCGGCGGCCATCCCGGTGCCGGGAAATCTACTGTTTTACTCCAGACCCTGTGCCATCTCGCGACTTCAATGCCGGCGCTTTATATCACCGGTGAGGAATCTCTCCAGCAGGTTGCTATGCGCGCTAAGCGCTTGGGGCTGCCCACGGATTCTCTGCAATTGCTCAGTGAAACCGATGTGGAGCGTATTTGCATGGCGGCCAAGGAAGTGAATCCACGGGTTATGGTAGTGGACTCGATCCAGGTGATGCATATGAGCGATGTGCAATCGGCACCGGGCTCTGTGGCACAGGTGCGCGAGAGTGCGGCCTACCTGACCCGCTTTGCCAAACAGACCGGCACGGCGCTGATCCTGGTGGGGCATGTCACCAAAGATGGCAGTCTCGCGGGCCCCAAGGTGCTGGAACATATTATCGACTGCTCCATTCTCCTCGAAGGCACCCACGACTCCCGCTTCCGCACACTGCGGGCCCATAAAAATCGCTTTGGAGCCGTCAATGAACTCGGCGTGTTTGCGATGACAGAGCTGGGCCTGAAAGAGGTATCCAATCCCTCAGCCATTTTCCTGCAAAGGGCTGCGGAGATTGCAGCCGGTTCTGTGGTGACCTCGGTGTGGGAGGGCACCCGGCCGCTGTTAGTGGAGTTGCAGGCCCTGGTGGACGATAGCAGTCTCGGCAACCCCCGCCGGGTAGCGGTGGGCCTCGACCAGAACCGCTTGAATATGCTGCTCGCTGTGTTGCATCGCCACGGTGGTGTCTTGGTGGGGGACCAGGATGTCTTTATCAATGTGGTCGGCGGGGTAAAGGTGATGGAAACCAGCGCCGACCTGACACTGTTATTGGCGGTGGTGTCCAGTTTCCGCAACCGTGTCCTGCCCCGGGATCTGGTGGTATTCGGGGAAGTGGGGCTGTCAGGCGAGATTCGCCCGGTGCCCTCGGGCCAGGAGCGTTTGCGCGAGGCGGCCAAACACGGTTTTCGCAAAGCCATTGTGCCTGCAGCTAACCGCCTGAAGAACGATATCGAGGGAATGGAAATGCACTCGGTCAAGACCCTGGCAGAAGCGCTGGCGGTAATTGATATGAGCTGACACTCCAGCCGGGAACGGCTGTTTTGGCAGAGGAATACCTGGCGGTATTCCTCTGGGGAAGTGAGCTTTCAGAGTCTCCTTCGCTAGGGGCGCCTAGTTGCTCCCTTGCGCTGGTTGTTACCGGGGCCCCGACGAAAATCTTCTGACGGAGTACCCTTGTAACAGCGCGGAATAATGGGCCAGTCTTCTGTCAGAAAATAGGCATAGGTGCCCTTGGGGAATTCTGGTGTGCGAACCATTCTGCCGTTGCACTCATCCAATGTGCCGGAGCCAGCCACATAGTGGTAATCATCCACAAAGGTACCATCGTAGTAGCCACCGGGTTCTTTACCGCCCTTGGGGCGTTTCCCGGGTTTCACCTGATAACTTGAAGTCATTGCCGCAATCCCGGATTTCGGTTCCCAACCATCGGCATAGGCGTACAGGGCATAAATGGGGAATCCATCGGCAGCCCAGCCAATCAGTGGCGAATGCCTTTCCTTAGATACTCCCAGGCGCTGTAATAAACCGGTGGGAATGCCGTGATAGTGATAGGCACCATTGGGCTGAACATGGGCGTAGTTATCGTCTACACCCAGCTGAATCGCACCGGATAAGGCTTCGTAGCGCCAGCGTCCGCGATTGCCCAGGTACCATTCTGCAGCGCTGGGGTCGAAAGGCACTCCGTTCAGTCCGATACCAAAATTCTGCAACGGAACCGGTGTAGATTGAGCGGCAATTTGGGGGATAGCCGGAACTCGGAAACGGTAGCGCTGCACCTCGATTTCATGGGGATTGCCGCGATTGGGGAAGGTACCAGTCTTGTGCTCGGAAATACCGTTGGCCTCAATAACGCGCCAGGGTCCCTGGATACTGATACTTACTTCACTAAAGGTAATGGGCGCTTCGGTAGCAGGGACAGTGTGCTGCAGACCATCGGATTGCACCACTGTGTGTTTGCGAGCGGTGTGGCGTCCACCAGTGGCGCCCCCTCCTGTAGAGCGCGCAGTCAGTTTGCGCTCGGGAACACAAGCTAGGCCATGTGATTGGGGGTGGTTGCGGCAGCGACCACTGACTCGGCCATTGGGCAGTTCCATTGAGCAGCTGGCGCCACTGGACAGGTTTCGACAAGCCTCCAGGGCGCTATCGGGTACGTGAGCCAGCGAGAGAGGCGCAATACTGCAAAGCCCCACAAATAACCACTTCTTCATAATGACATCTCAAGATTTACAGTACCGCTGGCCGGTTGCGATTAATTGGGAGTTACTGTTCTTCATCTTCCATGGGGCGAGGGCCACCTTTGCCCTTGCCGCCGGCAGGTACACAGACCAGCTGCTCAATCTGCGGGGGCATACGGCAGGTGCCCTCCAATGTGCCTCTGGGTGTCTCGACAGTACAGGCGTCTCCCTCTGCCAAGCTGCTGCAGGCATCAATCGCTTCCTGCGGAGGCTGGCGCGGCTGTGCAGATACATTTGTGGCCAGTAAGAGGGCTGCTACTGGGATAAATATTTTTTTCATCGTGTTCTCCTGTCGTAGGCACTTTGAGGGGAGTCCCTGGAGCCTCAACTTTGCTCATTGGGTTTTGACAGAGGTTATTGCTGTCGCCCGAAACTATAGACTCGGGAAATGGCGATTACCGCTCAGCGAAGGGCTGGCTTCTCGAATTGGCCTGGGACTGCCATCGAAAATAGTCGAGGAATGAGTAAGTAATGTGGATAACTTGTAAAGAAGTGTGGGGCTGGAGAGCTCACTTTACGACTAATGATCCAGAGATCTGACAGGCTCTAATTGATCAGTGGTGGAGGTGGGAATTAGGGGATGAGTAAGTAGGAAAGGCTGGGTATTTAATCAGTCGTGGCACAAGCTAAAATCTGGCTTGTGTCACGACTGATTCCGTATTTTTCTGAAGGGGCTTTAACTTTCAGTTTCCAGTGCAGCTTTCGCCGCAGCTTCACTCAACAACCTGCGGCGAACTTTCATTGGAGTGGTACCAAACCAGCGGTCGCAGGCCCGGTTAAATGAGCTCTGCTCCCGATACCCCAGCATATTGGAAATCTGGGCCATAGGTGGCAACTTTCTACTGAGGTAATGTTCTGCGCGTTCGCGGCGAATACGGTCGAGAATATCCTCAAACACCAATTCCCGATCTCGCAACCTGCGCTGCAGTGTGCGCTTGTGCATCCCCAGCTGATTGGCGACTTCCTGCAAACTGCAGCGCTTTAGCGGCATCAGGCAATAGATCAGCTGTTCTACTTGGTGAATCAGGTTTGACTCACCTTGTTCCAGTACTTTGTCGATATAAGACTTTAATAGAGGCCTTAAAACCGGGTTGCACTTCTCGGTCGGTTGGGCCAACTGGCCGCTACTTAGAATCAAGGTGTCGCTATTTTGTGAAAACTGTACATTTGTACCAAAAAAGTTTTCATATTGGTCGTGGAGCGGCTGTTTGGACTTTAAATGAACCGCCTCCAGATTGAACTTTTCACCACATAATATTTGTAGTGCGACAACAGAAACCCCAAGGAGAAATTCCCGGAATAGCTCGAGAGGTAATGGAGAGTCCGAAGGTATATAACTTTCTAAATCATTTAAACAATGAAAAGTTATAAACGTTTGGAGCCCTTTTACTTCCAATTCAACTCGCAGGTTATAAGGAGGGGCGGCGAATTGCTTTACGGCAGCATTGAGGAATTCCCCGAGGGTCAACGACTGCAATACTGCTGCTCCAAGAGAACTGAGGGCGGCAGCCCCCTGGCTTTTTGCCAGTCTCAGTCCGAAATCCGCGCAATTGAGTTGTCGTGCGGCCTTTTCAACAAGGTCAGTCACTTTACTCAACGGGAGATACCCCTCGAGTTTTTCAACCTGCTCGGGGTTAATACCGGCGCTATTAAGCAGTGTTTCCGGGCAGCCGTTTAGCTGGGATACTTGGTCATAAAAGCCGGTTAACAGCTTAGCTCTTATTTGTTGGGTCAATTTCTTCCAAATCCTTCCAAGAACCCAGCCTGATTTAATTATTAGGCGTGCCGGGTCGCAACTTCTATTTGAGCGGAAATATTCAACTGATAGGCGTGCCCGATAATTTTAGGAATCTACAAATAAATGCAAATTCCAGGATTACACATTCCTGGGCATTGTCTGACGGATTTGCAAAACCGTCATATTGGCGAATGCCTGTTTTATTTCGAATTCCTGATATGTATTGTGCGCTATGGATAACTGTTACTGCACCAACTACCACAAAGTGCACACGACTCATCCTGAGAAAATAATATATGAGATTAAAACAAGGCAGCCGAAACTGGCGCAATCCGCCTATCAGTCTCCGCTAAGTATTATTTCAAGGCCTATATTACTTGTTTTTTTTTGTGGATTCGAAGGGCTTTTGGCTTTTGCTCATAAACAAAATGTCACCTAATGAAAAAAAATACCAATTAAAGTTAATACATTGAAACTTTATTCCCTTATGACAGCAAAAAAATTTTTTTGTTTTATGGTGACTCCATATCTGGGAATAATAATTTTTTCTTAATTTATCCACTTTTTTACCCCTGCCTAAAGCTATCTTGAATGACTGGTGATTTCAGGAACGCTTTAACACTTTTTGGGTAGTTACCAGCGGATATAAATGACCAGTTCAAATGTACGGTCATTTTGGGGAGACAAAAAAGCCCGCATAAGCGGGCTCTAGGATTAATGATTAATCAGTGGATTAGCCACCATAGTAAGTAGCTGCACCGGGGCCGACGGGCAGTCCCAGGGCAAAAACCCAGATGAAGAACAGGGCTGTCCATCCGATAAAGAAGAAGATGGAATAGGGAATCATAGTGGCGATCAATGTACCCATGCCCAAGTCTTTCTTATAGCGCGCAGCAAAAGTAATGATCAGGCCAAAGTAGCTCATCATCGGCGTGATAACGTTGGTCACAGAGTCACCGATACGGTAGGCCGCTTGGATTACTTCCGGGGCGTAGCCCAGCAGCATCAGCATGGGTACAAAGATGGGAGCTGTCACCGCCCACTGAGCAGAGGCACTGCCCAACATCAAGTTCACAAAGCCACACATCATGATGAAGAACAGGAACAGTAGTGGCCCAGTGAGGCCGATGCTTTGTAGCGCATCAGCACCTAAAACGGCAAAAATGGTGCCCAGGTTGGTGATCTTAAAGAAGGCGACAAACTGTGCAGCAAAGAACACCAGGACAATGTACATCCCCATACTGTTCATGCTCTTGGCCATGGCATCAATGACATCTCGGTCATTCTTCATGGTGCCGACAACCTTACCGTAAACAAATCCCGGGATAGCGAAGAACACCAGGATCAGTGAGACGATACCCTTAAGGAACGGAGAGCCCGCGACCAAGCCTGTCTCGGGATTACGTAAAACACCCCACTCAGGCACCACCGTCAAAGCGAGTACTGCAGATACGCCCAAAACAGCCAAACCTGCGTACTTAAGGCCGCGCTTCTCGTCGTCGGTCAGGGTGCCAACTTTGTCTTGAGTCAGGTCGACAGACGCTTCACTGGGATCATATTTGCCCAGCTTGGGCTCTACGATCTTCATGGTCACCCAGCTACCAACTCCGGTGATCAGGAAGGTACTGACAATCATAAAGAACCAGTTCACCTCCGGGCCTACGGAGTAGGTCGGGTCGATCATATGGGCTGCAGATTCCGTGATTCCCGATAGCAGCGGGTCCACCGTTCCCAGCAGCAAGTTAGCACTGTAGCCGCCAGAGACACCGGCAAACGCGGCGGCCAGGCCAGCGATAGGGTGTCGACCGAGAGAGTGGAAAATCATTGCGGCTAATGGGATCAGTACCACGTAGCCCAATTCAGAGGCGGTATTAGAGATGATGCCGGCAAAAACCACTATGACAGTGACTGTGCGTTTGGAGGCCTGGAGTACCAGACCGCGAACAGCGGCACTTAACAGGCCGGAGTGCTCGGCAATCGCAACCCCCAATAGGGCCACCAAAACTGTCCCCAGCGGAGCAAATCCGGTGAAATTCTTAACCAGACTAGTAACGATCATCCTGAGTCCATCGCCACTCATAAGGTTGAAGACCTCAATGACGCCATCTGGCGCTCGGCCAGCAGCGCCAACCGGGCGGGGGTCGGGGACAGACAGGCCAAAGTAAGAAGCGATACCACTAATGACTATCACGCTAACGGCGAATAGTGCGAACAGTGTGATTGGGTGGGGGAGAAGGTTGCCGAGCCATTCCACTGCATCTAAGAAGCGGATAAAGGCTGTCTTGCGCCCTGGGGAACTGTCCTGCCGATCACTCGGGGAGGTTGTTGTGGTCATTGTTGGTCCTCAGTCGTTACTGCAAGCGACCCTAATTGCCTCTGGGCCGCCTTGTAGCCGAAGGGTTGGCTGAAAAATGTGCTAAAGCCGAGATCATACACAAAACTACTTCAGCTAAGAATGCCCAGAGAGAAATGTTGCTCCTAGGCGGTAGGCCAAAGAGCTATCAGGCGACCCGGATAGGTAAAAGATCTATGATGAAAGATGTGCTGTTATGGCGCTTGTTACAGTGGGGTAAATCTTACTGATAGCGGTCTCTGGTGACTGGATATGCCATAATCCCAATACTATGTAGTCAATTCAGCGGTGAAAATAATGAAGATTGGAATTTTAAAAACCGATGATGTGCGCAAAGAGCTTGTCAGCGAATTTGGGGAGTACCCGGAGATGTTTGCCGACTTGTTGCGCGACCAGGACTCCAATTTGGAGTTTAACACCTACGAAGTCCAGCACGGCCAGTATCCCGCTCATATAGATGAAGTAGATGCTTACCTGATTACCGGTAGCAAGACAGGCGTTTATGACGACAAACCCTGGATTGCGCCCTTAATGGATTTTGTACGCAAGTTACATGGTGAGAAAAAGCCGACCATTGGTATTTGCTTTGGTCACCAGTTAATTGCCCAGGCACTGGGAGGCCGGGCCCGTAAGTCGGATAAGGGCTGGGGGCTGGGGGTGCACACCTACGAAATGCAGGAGACGCCTAGTTGGATGTCTGAACCCGCGCCCAACTTTAGTCTCTTAGTAACGCATCAGGATCAGGTGGATCAGCTGCCGCTTGGTGGGCGAGTACTGGCTTCCAGTGAGTTCTGCCCAATGGCAATGGTGCAGGTGGATGATCATATGCTTAGCTTCCAGGCGCATCCGGAATTCACTAAGCCCTACTCAAATAGCTTAATGGAGCTTCGACGGCAGGCTTTTGGTGAAGCTGTGGTTGATAAAGGGCAGGAGTCTCTTAAGAACGATATCCATGAAAATGCAGTTGCCAGATGGATGTTGGAGTTTTTGAGGCATTAAATTTCACCTATTAAATTAAATAAGAAGCCTCCATATAGCTATTTTCTATTTCTCATCCCAATAGTATCTGACCTTTTGAAACCCCACTTATAAGTGGGGTTTATGCTTATGCACACATTAAACTTTATCTTTGTTCACCTTTGTTCTATATGCTTTAAAGAACATATAGGTTTTTTTGTGGGATTGTGTTTATTTTAATTTTATTTAAATAAAGCGATTTAATTACCAGGATATAATTTTCTCTGGCCAATGGCAGTTTTTTGCACCCATTTTTATTTTTTTCATTACCTCCAGATTTATATGTAGGTAATATAAACTTTTAAGGTTGTTTTAAAAAAAGTAGTGGGTATTTAATGGTGGGTTATTTATTTAAAGATTTTTGTTTAGGGAGGGGTAATTGAATAACATGCTTGTATCAGTTTTATTTTTTTGGGTGTGTATGTATTCTAGTTGATTTAGATAGAGGTCTTGGGTGTTGGCAACTCGCTCAGGGAGGATGGATTAACAATTAACACGTTTTTTTAATCTAAAAAAATCTATAAATATTTCTATAAGCAAAAGGATAGGTTTATGAATTTATTTAAAAGGGCAGTATTGGCCAGTGCCATTAGCTTGTCAGTAGCTAGCACTAATGTGCTTGCGGCTGGAAATGTAAACGGGGGAATTGATGGAAGGCTTATTGGAGCAGATGGTAGTGAGATTCCTAACGTAACCATTCTTATTAAAAATGAAGAAAATGGCTTCAAAAGGACTATCTCAACTGGTGACGATGGGGATTTCAAGGTCAAGTTACCCAGTGGAGTTTATAAAATAACCGCGCAGAAGTCAGGGTACCAACCGGCAGTAATCGAATCAGTACTAGTGTCTATCGGTAGCACAGGTAAATTAAGTATCCCTTTGAGCCAAGGCGATATGGAAGAGGTTTTGGTTGTAGCTGAGGCCTTACCACAAATACGTACAGGAACAGCTGAATCTGCTCTCAATATCAGTTTAGAGGATATTGAGATGTTGCCTGTAGGGAGAAATATAGAATCTGTTGCCTTGCTTGCTCCGGGAACTGTATTGGGGGATAACGCATTCGGAGAGGATAAAGATCTTATATCATTTGGCGGAGCCTCTGTCGGTGAAAATGCTTACTATATTGATGGCTTGAATGTTACCAATTTTCGCAATGGCTTAGGTGGTTCTTCTGTACCCTTTGAATTTTATGATCAGTTTCAAATCAAAACTGGTGGATATAGTGCAGAGTTTGGACGGTCTTTAGGTGGCGTTTTAAATGCTGTTACAAAGCGTGGAACCAATGATTTTAAATATGGTGTAGTTACTTACTTTGAGCCTGGATCATTAAGGGAAACAAGCCCGGATACATTGTCCACAGATGGAACGCTCTATGATCTTAACTCGGAGAATGAACAGTCTAGATATACTACAGACTACTATATAAGCGGTCCGATTGTACCGGACAAATTATTTTTCTATGCGCTCTATGAACAACAGGAAACTGTTGAAGAGTATAACACTCTCCAAGCCCCAGATACCTTTAATAATAGGGAAGTGGCTGATGACTTTTGGGGGGTTAACTTAACTTGGAATGTGACCGATGACCATATCTTAAGTTATGTTCATTTTTCCGATGAGCGGACTCGAGAAAATAAACAGTCAAACTATGACTACTACAACATGGACAAGCTTGATTATAAAGGCACGATCAGTGATTATCGAGGGGGAGAGAACTGGTTGTTACGCTACGATGGTCAACTAACTGATAATTTCAGTATGTCCTTGTTATATGGACAAAACGAATATGAGTTAACAACAATTGGAACCACCGATGTTGAATGCCCTTTTATTATTGATGCTAGTGATGGGGCGCTACCAGGAAATTCTTCTTATTATCCAGGCTGTAATACAAACTCCAGAATTCAAACCGGTGGTGATGAGCGCGAAGCAAGTCGAATAGATTTTGAGTGGGTGCTTGGAGATCATACTGTCCGCTTCGGATATGATCGTGAAGATAATTCTTCCTCTTCTGCTGAGACCTATGCGGGCACCGGATTAAGGGATGGGAAAGGGGTCTATTACCGCTATATATCTGCCCTTCCTGACTCCAAGCTTTCTAATGGAGGTATTGTTCCCGATGTGAATGGCGATGGTAGCACGGTTCACTTGGTGCGGTATCGAGTAAGCGATGTTTCAGGATCCTTTAAAGTTGAGTCTGAGGCTTTTTATATCGAGGATACGTGGGATATCACTGATAACTTAACCGTCAGTGCTGGGCTTAGGAGTGAGATTTTCTCCAATTACAATGGTGAGGGTGATGTATTTATAGAAATTGATGATCAATGGGCTCCTCGTCTCAGTTTTTCTTGGGATCCTAGTGGCGATGGAGAGACGCGCGTTTTTGGTAACTGGGGTAGGTACCATATGCCTGTTGCTGCTAATACTAACGTGCGTTTATCTGGAGGAGAATTGGGCTTGGAGCGTTACTTCATCTTTAATGGGAGCTATGATCCAGTAACTTATGTCCCCACAAATATTGATGCAGAAGGGATACCTACAACTGAAGAAATAGGTCCTGTTCAGATTAACTCTAGCGGAGAAGTTCCCGATAGCCGACAATTATCTGATCGGGATTTGAAGGCTATGTATCAGGATGAATATATTCTGGGCTATGAAAAGGTTCTTAATGAAAGTTGGAGTGTGGGTGTTAAAGCTACCTATCGTGATCTAAAGTCACATATTGACGATATCAGTATTAACCATGCGGTTGACGCATTAGGCTATGCTCATACTGGGGATGCTCATGGTTATGTTCTCGCTAACCCTGGAAGTGATGTAACAATTCCTTATGATAGGTATGGTACCGGTGAGTTGGAGATGACAACTTTCTCTGCTGAATTGCTTGGGTATCCAGAAGCTAAACGAACCTACAAAGAGCTAGAGTTTTCCGTTGATAAAGCCTTTGACGGCGTTTGGGGTCTAACAGCCAGTTACGTATGGTCTGAGAGTAAAGGTAATACAGAGGGGTACGTTAAATCTGATAATGGTCAGGATGATGCGGGGATTACTCAAGACTTTGATTTCCCTGAAATTATGGATGGTGCCAATGGCTTTCTCCCTAATGATCGCACCCATAAGTTTAAGATATATGGAAGCTATCAGGTAATGGAAAACTTACTATTAGGCGCCAATTTCCTTTTGCAATCAGGAAGACCGATAAACTCCTTTGGCAAAGGACACCCATATGGCACTCCCTACTATGGCGATACCTACTATTTGACTGATCCAGATGGTAATTTAGTGCGAACTGAGCGCGGTAGTCGTGGCCGGACGAGCTGGGTGAATCAGATTGACTTATCGTTAATTTATAACACTGAAATTGGTTTGGCAGATGTCGAGTTAAGGGCTGATGTCTTTAATTTATTAAATGCAGACGCTGAAACAGAAGTTGACGAATTTGCAGAGATTAGCCCCGGACTATCTGATCCTGACTGGGGGTTGAACCAATACTACCAAACGCCCAGATATTTTAGATTCGGTATCAGTGCACGGTTCTAATATAAACTATAAGGGGCCGGCCGGTATGGCGGCCTTAGTATTAGTTAGTTCAAATCTAACATTCTCTTGATAAATAGGGGCTTCGATGAAGGCCCCTGGTAAAAAAACAATGATCCTCTTATCAAACATATTACTGGACTGCAATATTTTTGTAGAGTAGATCGGAAATAAACCCAAGCTTACAAGATATTTGGTATTTCGAGAGGGGCTTTTACCGGTATATGCAAGCCGTTTCAAGTAACGGAATGCACCGCTTTTTTTGAAGAATTGACCTGTATCGCATTATAGGCTCCGTGTTGACTTCGTAATTGAAGAGACGGGGTTAATAGGTATCCTTTAAGGGGCTGTCTATAGGTCGGTACGCTCCTCAATTGAGCAGCGTAAATGCATTCCTCTTACGCCCATCAATGGTGTTCTGAGTATTCGGTTACTGCATGATTTGCTCAGCTTTAGTAGTCGTTGAAGCCAAAGAGGGGGCTTAGCTGAGCCACGTGTTCGAATTTTAAAAAAAGTAGAACGTCGGCGTAGCCTGCTATGGAAATTATACAATACTACTAGATTATCGAATCTCTCCGAACACTTCCTATGTGGGAATATATAAGGGAAGGCGTATATCAATGAACTTATATTTTTATCTGCACAAAAGCGTTCCGCTGAAAGTGGTCTACTAGCAAATCTCCAATCAGTACGGCCAATCTCCAAAGAGACTGTTTCTTGACTGTTTACGCCATGTATTACCTACTAATTCTACGTACCCTAGTTGATTGAGGTCCTGGAAGTTATGTTGAGCTAAAGCAACTTTATTATTAATTCTATTTGGCTATCAATGAAATAGAATACGCTAAGACAAAAGCTAGGCACTCGCAAACGAATGGTAGCTGTGATCGCTTTAATTAAACGAAGCTACAAGGGTTCTATCGGTCGATAAGGCTATAGCGATTATACAAAGTATGTCTGAGTGAATGGCTTGTATAGTACAATAGTAATTGAACCTGTAAGGGGAAGGGTTGTGACGACATGCCGATAGTGCCTATTGTGGAGAATAAAAATAGTTTGACGGGATGTTTGTGAACTGAACTTGATCTCATAGATACCTTTCTAAAAAGTTATCTATGAGATCAAATATGAATTCCCGGCATTATAAGTATTATTTTAGCTACATCCAGTATTAAATCTGCTTGATGAGCGATAAATATGTTTAGTTAGAGTAGGTAGCTCTTACTATATATTTTATCTATATTTATGTTGTTGTTATTTTCTCTAATCAATTGACCCCAAAGATAAACTCTTCTTCTAGTAAAAAAATTCTTATTTTAATAGGTTTCTCAATAGTAAAGAGTTCTCTAGCACTTTCATCAACCTTAATAGCAAGGTATTTGTAATACTGAGTGCGTTCTGCTTGGTCCTTTTTTACAGGTGATTTCAATATAACAACTTGTGGGTGCCATGTTATTAGTCGCGAGAATAGTGACAATTATATCTTCATTTGATCCAAGTTCTTTGGATATAAGAACAGACAAAAAATTTGAAGTTGAATCTGGTGGGAGTATAGATTCCTTCAAAAATATTTTGCAGCAGGCCATAGTTTGATGATCCAATTTCAGTTGATGGAAGTCAAATTCAGCGTGTGAATCTGGTACAAAGCACTCAAGCTAATATTCTTTCTTACAGATTACGTTATGACAGTCTAGTTCGAGACTGAAGGGACGATCTTATAGATTTTATGATATAGAATTAACTTTAATATAAAAACATCAGTATAATTACAATAGCATTTATGTAAATATTTCTTTGTAAGGCTTAAAAACAACCAGAAATAACTCCAGAATAGCGTGATTAACATTAACTTTTTGAGGATCTTTGGATCTTTCAGTTCAAAGTACCATTATGACCACCTATTTCAAATTCGAATAGCAAGTCATTTTTTAGTGATCTAATCTATCCAGGCAATTCGTTAAGTTGATAAAGCTACCAAGAAAGGCAATGTATGATAACAAGAGATACATGTGGGCCTTTTAAGTCGTAATTTACGAATGGCGTCGTAGCTCTAGCTGCTGAGTAAAGATATTCAGTTCCTTAGGCTGCAGAGGTTGAAGAAGCTACCGTCAACAGCCTAGGATGCTGGACGACAAGATTGAAGCAAGAAGAGCGGGGGCGAGCGAACTCTAAGATCAGGATCGATTTCAAGGCTAAAACAAGCGATTACAGATGGAGAAAGAAGCCGAAAAAGGCCGACGCCTTCTTTGTGAATGAAATGAAGTAGAGCTTTTTAAAGAGGCTGCAAGGAAGCTTTCCAACTAGAGCCTCTACAGAGTAATGCAAGTAAATGAAAGTAGTTATTGCTATTAGTATAGATGAATAGGTAATCAAATATGCTGCAGAGCCATGGCTTGATAGCTTTTTCTGAATCAGATAGAGCCTTGAAAACCATTGATTAGTGAAACCGTTATACAAAGGAGGTTTTGAAGTTGGGACTTTTTGAGTCCACAGGCTTATGAAAAAGCTAGGCTTGGCAGCAAAGAGTAAAAATTGATTTTAAGTGATAACGGGCTGTAAATATCAACTTTCGCTAACAGAGAGGCTCCTGGTTAGGTAAATACACCAAACGCTATAAATTGACCTTTGATTACTGAGGTTACTCATATTTTGGAATTGCAAAGTTACTTATCCTTGGTACTAGTTATTGATCTCTATTCGTGCAGGGCCTTTAGTTGGCATCTACTCCATTAGATAGAAATGGCCTTGGTAAGCTGATGATGTTTTTCAATTTACCTACGCCTTAACAGAGTTCCTACATTATTCTAATCTAAATAATCAATGTGCCAGCCATACATACCAAGCACTATTGCCGTTGCATGGAAAGGGAATTGTAGGACAATGCATTGACTGAAAGCTCTTCTAGCAGATTGTGGCGGGAGTAGATAAAGAGAAGTCTGAATTTGACAAGAGGGGGTGCTACAACGTATCTGAGATTCTATATTGATTATTACGGTTCATATTTAATACATTCAATTTTAGAGGGCATAATTTCACTCGAAATTGAGAAATATGCTTAATGAGGTGTTCGGTTAGAGTTGATCACAGCAATCTTTTAAATAGATTTATTTATGATAATTAATGCGTTTGCACTAAATGGTATAAGCTAATTTTAAGTCTATTTAAAATAAAAGGCTAAAAATATTATTGGTTACTTTAATGTGATTGTCATGCATTAATTAGGGTGATGTAGCTGACAACTCTTCTCCTTTATTGTGCACTCTATAGATTCTCTGATAAATATGGTTTTTCGTTATGGCAATTAGATTTTGTTTGAGTTTAATTATATGGTAGGAGTGATATCTCTTTAACCTCTAAAGCTTAATTTTTGTTTGAATTGGTTAAAAAGCAATCATAATAATTGGTACTAATTGAGTAAATAACATTGCCGACATCCTTTTCCCACACAACCCGAGCTATAAAAGCAGATAACACTTACTTCCTTGCAATTTTAACAGGGATAGGCAGTCTTGTAATGGCTGCTTGGGTCACTTGGTTTTTTACCCAGAAGGTAACAACGTACAGCGTCAGCGAGCAAGCGAAACTAGAGCAGGAGCACAATACGGTCCATGTCACTACACAGAGAGCGGGTAGAGTCATTGCTATTCATGCTGAATTAGGGGATGAACTCAACGCGGGAGACCTATTAGTACAACTGGATACATCAATTTTTGATCTTACTTTGATGGGGGATAGTAAAGTTTCTGATAGTTTAGCTTCACAGCTTGAATCTATAAAGCAAGAGCAAAATTTGATGAGTAGAAAGTATCAGGAAGATGATGCGGCATTAAGAGATCAACTGCAAATAGCTAAACAAAAGCACCAATTGCAACTAAGTAACCAAAAAATTCAAGCTGATGTTGCAAGCCGATATGAAATGCTTTTAGAAAAACAACAGAGTTCAGAATTAGACTATCTTTCGGCCAAGCGTATCTATCAGCAAATGGTAATGGACACTTTAGGAGCTGAGTCAGAGATAAAGTCTTTGGAAGATCGGCTAGAGCAGGCCTCCAGTGAATATCAGCTAGAATTAAGTGATCTACAACAACGGCGTGCAGAGACGGAAAAAGAGCTTGCCGAAGTTGAAACGCGTATTAAACAAAGTAGTTTGGCTGTAAATGAGCAACAACTTCGAGCCCCCATTTCTGGGACACTAGCGTCGTTATCTGAAATACGTGAAGGCGAAGTTATCGCTTTAGGACAGCATTTGGCTACGATTCAGGCGAGTGGGCGAATATCTGTACAAGCTTTTTTCCCCCCTGCTCTTGCGCTTGGGCACATACAAGTTGGTCAGTCTGCTCGAGTAAAATTAGACGGTTTTTCATGGGCGAGATATGGACAGTTGTATGCCAGAGTAGAGCGTGTAGCAAGTGCTGTTCAGCAGGATAGAATTCTTGTCCAACTTGCTTTGGTAGGGGACACGCCCCCAAGATTACCTCTTCTCCATGACCTTCCGGTTCGTGTGGAAATAGCCACGGGTACAAAAACCCCATATCAATTATTACTCCAGAGAGCAGGAGAAATTCTAACTGGAGAAAGTGGCGATAATTTCACGGCAGGAGGGGCCTTGTGATGAAAAATATGCGCTGGTTAGTCCCTGAAGTTGTTCAGACATCCAATATGGACTGTGGGCCTGCATCTTTGAAGTGCCTTCTTGAGGGGTTTGGAATTAAAGCCCATTACGGCCACCTACGAGATGCATGTCAAACAGATGTAGATGGGACATCTATTAATACGCTGGAGAAAATTGCAGTCGAGCTTGGTTTGGATGCTGTCCAGATGGTAGTCCCAGTGGATCATCTTTTACTGGATACTCCCGATTACCTACCTGGGTTAGTCGTGGTGCGTTTGCCGAATGGCAATACGCATTTTGTAGTTGCCTGGCGAAAACATGGGGGTTTAGTTCAGGTAATGGATCCTGCCAGTGGTAGACGCTGGCCTAGCGTGCGCCAGTTTTTAGACGAGCTACATATCCATACTATGCGAGTTCCCCCCGCGGCGTGGCGAAACTGGGCTGGCAGCGATGATTTCATCAATCCCTTACGTGAACGTATTAAGAAACTAGGTATAGCAGACAAGCTTTCATTTGAGCTTTGTGAAAGTACTATCCAGAAGGGTGATTGGCACTCTCTTGCATTTTTCGATGCGACAGTACGTATGCTTTCCAATTTGGTTTATTCAAAAGCAATACGTCGAGGGCAAGAAGCTGCTGATTTACTAAGCAGTTTCATTACGAAATATGACCGGAATCCATCCCTGGCCGATGATTTAGTACCGGAAAATTACTGGTGTGTGAGGCCGTATGCCCCGCCTGGTTCGACTGAAGAGCTACAGTTTAATAGTGCCCCTGCTGAACTGGCTTTTCAGGGAGCTGTAATTGTTAGTGTTAGGGGTGTCAAGGAGGCCAGGGAAGAAAAATTAAAATATGAAGTGCTTGATAAGGCCTTAAAGGAGCCATCTATAAATCCGTTAACCCAGCTGTGGAGTTTTATTAAAGAAGATGGAATTCTAGCTCCTATTACAGTTGTTTTAGCAATGTTAGTTGCGGTATTTGGCCTTATGTCTGAGGCCTTACTTTTTCGTGGGTTAATAGATATTCACAGTGAGCTGGGCACCGAAATTCAGCGTGCAGGAGCAATGGGGTTGGCATTATTTTTTATGTTAACTATCGTGTTAGTTCAATTTCCAGCAGCAAAAATACAATTGATTTTAGGGCGGCATCTAGAAAATCGTTTCCGTATGCGCTTCCTAAAGGCTCTTCCAAATCTTCCTGATCATTTTTTTCAAAGTCGGCCAATATCAGATACTGCGGAGCGAAGTCATCGTATTTCAGCCTTGCGGGATTTGCCTGTTTTAGGTGGAAGTATACTGTTTACTGTTATGTCTTTAGCTGCAACCGGTATAGGGATTATTTGGCTGGCGCCCCAGTTGGCTCCCTTAATTATTCTTATGACTGTTTTGCAGGTTTTTATTCCTCTGTGTTTTCAGCCGATACTTAGTGATCATAGTATGCGAGTACAGACTCACTCAGGAGCGCTTGCGCGATTTTATATGGATGCTTTATTAGGTGTAGTGCCAATTCGAACACATGGTGCTATAGAGTCTGTTAGACGAGAACATGAGAGCCTTTTAACAGAGTGGATGAATGCAGGCTATTTAAACTTGCGTATTCAATTAAGCAGCCAGGCTGTCCAGCTTATTGTGAATTCTATCTTAGCCTGTTTGTTGGTGGTCCTTTGTATTAAAACTAAAGGTTCTAGCCCAGACCTTTTATTACTTATTTATTGGGTTCTTGCTCTTCCCCCATTGGGGCAAGAGGTTGCTGTGTTAATGCGAGAGTATCCACGCCAGAGAAATGTTTTGCTTCGGGCTTTAGAGCCTTTGCAGGCTTCTTATAAGAAAAAAAATAGTAGTACTGAAGATGAGGGGCCTGTAAAAATTGATAATGCCGTACGCTTAAAGATTTCAGATGTAAGTGTCAAATTAAATAGTAAGGATGTGTTGCAGGGAATAAATCTGGAGGTTAATCCTGGGGAGCATGTTGCTATTGTAGGAGCTTCAGGTGCGGGAAAATCTAGTTTGGTTGGGCTTTTACTTGGTTGGTTAAAGCCGTCTTCAGGTAGGATTCTAATCAATGGTGTAGAGTTAACAGATGATCTCCAAGAGCAATTTCGTCTAAATTGTGCCTGGGTGGACCCTTCAGTTCATTTGTGGAATAGCAGTTTGTTGGATAATCTTTCGTACGGAAATGAAAATAGTAAACCTTTATATCCAATTTTAAATCAAGCGGACTTACTTAAATTGGTAGCTACTTTACCTGATGGGCTACAGAGTTCCCTGGGAGAAGGTGGGGCGCTTGTGAGTGGGGGAGAAGGGCAAAGGGTTCGTTTGGCTAGGGCGCTTGGTAGGGAGAATGTCTGTTGCGTAATTCTTGATGAGCCATTTAGAGGTTTAGATAGGGAGCAGCGGCAAAATATGCTAGTTCGCATTAGGCAATTTTGGTCTGAGACTACGCTTCTCTGTATTACACATGATATCTCGGAAACAAAAAAATTTTCTCGTGTATTGGTTGTTAATGATGGTCGTATCGTTGAGGATGGATCACCTGATGAATTGATTTCTAAAGTCGATTCCCGTTATGGTCAACTTTTGGGTGCAGAGAAATCTTTGTGGCGCGATTGTTGGGAAAGCAATGAGTGGCGCCATTTAAGTATTCAAGGTGGGGAGGTACATGAAAAACAGTTCCTTGAGCGGAAAAGGGTGTTAAATAGTGGTGGGCAGTCTCGCGAGGTAGAAAATGAATTCTGATCTGCTCAATGAAAAATTTCAGTCCCTTTGTTGGCCTGGTTCTCAGCTAGAGTCTGCCGTACAGAGTTTAAGTATTAGATGCCACTTGATATCTAAAATAGGTTCGGATGTTAAACCTAGTTATTCTAAATCCTCAGGTGAAAGTGCTGACAATAGAATGCTAATTTTGGCTGAAGATATGGATCTTGATGTGGAACGGGTGAGTTGCAGGTACGATGGCCTACAGTCAATGCTCAATAAAGTTTTTCCAGCTATTATTAGGGTTGAGCGGGATAAGGAAGAGCATTTTCTTGCTATATATGGTGCTAGTAGAAATTATCTTAAAGTACTCTCACCATCACTTAAAATTGTAAAGATACGGACGCAAGATGTTATTGCAGAGCTAGTGTGCAAAAAAGCAGAACCAATTAAGCAGGAAATATGCTCATTGCTTGAAGGTACTGGGGTTGCGTCGAAGAGACGTGAGAAAGCAATTGCTGCACTCTTAGATGAAAGACTGGCTAAGTATATCCTGGAGGAATGTTGGTTGCTTCGACAGCCAATTCACCGATCTTTCTGGTTGCAAATTAAGTATAGGCATCTGCACCTGCGCTTCATAGCGATGTTAACAAGCCATGGCATACAGCTTTTTTTCTTTATGGCTAGTTGGTGGCTGATAGGTCAAGCCATTCTAGGCGGTCACATTGATGCTGGCTGGCTAGTTGCATGGGTATTACTGCTAATAACACAAATCCCGCTATCGTTATTTACGGCTAAATTACAAGGAAGTATTTCTATTCAAGTAGGTATGTTGTTAAAGCGAAGGCTCATGGGTAGTGCTTTACATATTGCTCCAGAAAATATTCGGCATATGGGGGTTGGACAGATATTAAGTCGTGTTTACGATTCTGAGAATATTGAAGCAGGAGCACTAAATGGCGGATTTCGGGTTATTTTGGGTTGTTTTGAGTTAGTTGTGGCTTCAAGCGTATTGTTGTTGGGAACGAGTGGAACTTTTTTTCTCTGTTTGATAGGGCTCTTTATATCCACAGCACTGTATTTAGGGCGTAGATTATATTTGAGTCGTAAAGATTGGACAGCGCAACGGTTATCTATGACCCATAGCCTCATTGAAAAAATGGTTGGGCATCGCACAAGGCTCATCCAACAAAAATCTAAATATTGGCATCAGGGAGAGGATAGTGAACTGGCTAACTATTTGATTGGGTCAGTAGGTATGGATCAACGGGCAGTTTATTTAGTAGCTTTGCTACCTCGACTTTGGTTGCTGTTGGGTATTGCCGGTTTAGCTCCCGTATTTATTTTTGGCAATATAAGTACTGCTGGGCTTGCCGTAGCTTTAGGTGGAGTGCTCCTGGGGTATAGGGCAGTAATTAGCGCAATGTATGGCTTCACTGCTGGCTTAAATGCTCTTGTTGCCTGGGAGAGGGTGAGGGATGTCTTTAAGTTGGAATCTGTTGATAACAAATTGCCAGTTGATGTAAGAAAAAGTGGCGATGAGATTAGCAGTTTATCTCAAAGTCAACCGCTATGTTTTTTGCAAAATCTATATTTCTCATACCAAAATTCTGAAAGAGCAATATTAAAAGAGTGCAATTTAAGTATATTCTCAGGTGAGAGGGTGTTATTGCAGGGAAGTTCCGGTTCTGGAAAGTCGACTCTTGCTAATGTTATATCAGGTATTCAAAGACCTACAGAGGGATTGCTATTAATTAATGGGTACGATAGTTCCAGTATAAGTGAGAAAGAGTGGCGCCGACTGGTAGCTTCTGCGCCGCAGTTCCATGAAAATTATGTTATGGGGGATTCCTTTCTTTTTAATTTGCTTATGGGGGGGGAGTGGCCACCGAACCAGAAAAGTATTGCTAAGGCCTACCAAATTTGTGATGAATTGGGCTTATCGCCACTGTTGCAAAGAATGCCTGCAGGTATGCTACAAACAGTGGGAGAGATGGGGTGGAGATTATCTCATGGTGAAAAAAGTAGGCTTTTTATTGCTAGAGCGCTTTTACAGAATGCAGAGCTGGTAATTTTAGATGAAAGCTTTGCCGCACTTGATCCAGAAAATTTGAATATTTCTGTAAGGTGCGTTCGCAAGCATGCAAGAACTTTAGTTGTGATCGCTCACCCATAATTTTCGTTTAATATTGGCGTAACAGGGTGTAATCGAGTTAAGCTTATTATATCTGGCTGCCTTAGTGGGTGGCTGGGTGTTTCCTTCAACTAATATGTGCAATAGGAGATTAACATGCATGTAGAAACTGATATTCAAGTTGGCCCTCATGCTGAAGTTGGCTTGTCGCCAAACTAATTTGGACTAGCTCCAAATTGTTAACTTGGTGCAGAAGTACCAACAAGTTGTTTTCTCTGTAGTCCCAAGTTAAATGTGGTACCTGTTAGTAATGTAAAGACCGCAAATTTTACGGTATTAGCAAATCCTAAAAGGAGATTTATTATGTTTACTGAGACTGATATTCAAGCTGGCCCACATGCAGAAGTTGGTTTGCCTGATGAAAAGTAAGAAGAGTTAATGACGAAAATGAGAGAAAGGTTCTAACCTTACCGCTTTTATTAAAGGAACAACTTGAAGTGGAGTGAATGTTTCCCCTTTTTGGAGCTGAAATGAGTTCGCTTTTCTTGTTGAGTTGTTTTGTATAAATGTGAGTCGATGGCTAGTTATCTTGAGGTTCTCCCATAAAAAAGCCCGCTTACGCGGGCTTTTTTATTATCAAAATCAAGTCTTAAGCTTCTTATAATGCATGCGATGGGGTGTTGCATCCTCACCTTTGCGCTGCACAAAGTCCTCGTGGTACTCGGTGTAGTTACCCTCGAAGAATACCGCTTCACTCTCACCCTCATAGGCGAGGATATGGGTGGCAACGCGGTCCAGGAACCAGCGATCGTGCGAGATTACCAGGGCACAGCCGGGGAAGTTGAGCAGGGCTTCTTCCAGGGCGCGCAGGGTTTCGATATCCAGATCGTTGGAGGGTTCGTCCAGCAGCAGTACGTTGGCGCCCTGCTTGAGGGTATAGGCCAGGTGCAGGCGCCCGCGTTCACCGCCGGAGAGTTCGCCTACGCGCTTCTGCTGGTCACTGCCCTTGAAGTTAAAGCGGCCAACATAGTTGCGCGAGCCCACTTCGTAGTTGTTGATCTTGAGCATATCGTGGCCGTCTGAGATGGCTTCCCATACGGTCTTGCTGTCATCCAGATTTTCACGGCCCTGTTCAACGTAGGCGACCTTAACGGTTTCACCCATCTTGATCTCGCCGGAGTCCGGCTGCTCGGTGCCGCTGATCATACGGAACAGGGTGGACTTACCGGCACCGTTACCGCCGACGATACCTACAATTGCGCCCTTGGGCACGCGGAAAGACAGGCTGTCGATCAGCAGGCGCTCGCCGAAGCCTTTGCTCACATCTTTAAACTCAATCACATTGTCGCCGAGACGCTCGCCGGGCGGAATGTAGATTTCGTTGGTCTCGTTGCGGGCCTGGAAGTCCTGGGACTGCATTTCTTCCAGGCGGGACAGACGGGCCTTGTTTTTGGACTGGCGGCCCTTGGGATTTTGGCGGGCCCACTCAAGTTCCTTCTGCATGGCTTTGGCGCGGGCCTGTTCGCCGCGCTGTTCTTGCTCCAGGCGCTTTTCTTTCTGTTCCAGCCAAGTGGTGTAGTTGCCTTCCCAGGGGATGCCGTGGCCGCGGTCCAGTTCCAGAATCCAGCCGGCAACATTGTCGAGGAAGTAGCGATCGTGGGTGATGGCAACCACAGTGCCGGTGAAATCGTGCAGGAAGCGCTCCAGCCAGAATACGGATTCCGCATCCAGGTGGTTGGTGGGTTCGTCGAGAAGCAGCATATCCGGGCGGGACAGCAGCAGGCGGCAAAGGGCCACACGGCGTTTTTCACCGCCGGACAGATTGTTTACGTCCGCATCCCAGGGGGGCAGGCGCAGTGCGTCTGCGGCAACTTCCAGGCGGTGCTCCAGGTTGTGGGCGTCCCAGGCCTGGATAATGTCCTCGAACTGTTGCTGTTTCTTGGCCAGGGCATCGAAGTCTGCGTCGGGCTCGGCGTAATCGGCGTAGACCTGTTCCAGGCCGGCAAGGGCGTCGATGGCTTCGCGTACACCGTCCTCTACGTTGCCGCGCACGGTCTTGCTGGCATCGAGTTGCGGTTCCTGGGGCAGGTAGCCGACCTTGATGCCGGGCATTGCGCGGGCTTCGCCGTTAAAGTCCTGGTCGACCCCGGCCATGATGCGCAGCAGGGTGGATTTACCTGCGCCGTTTAGACCGAGTACGCCGATCTTGGCGCCGGGGAAGAAGGAGAGGGAGATGTCCTTGAGGATCTCGCGCTTGGGGGGCACTACTTTGCCCACCCGGTTCATGGTGTATACGTATTCGGCCATTTGGGGTTCCGTAATGGGTGTTGGAATCGGTCAGATTTTGCGCGCAACTTATCAGTTTGCGTAAAAAGTGCAACCGGGCATCTCTTAGGTAGCCCGCTGTACTCGCGTGTGGCTGACGTCAAATGTGATCTGTGTTTAACTGCGACACTATCTAGTACAAGAGCTATAAGACGAATAAAAATGGATCAGGATTCCCCGGTGTTGTTTTCCCGGCGCGGCGCCCTGGCGATCGCGACACTAAACCTCCCCAAGGCTCTCAATGCCTTAAATTCATCCATGATCGATCTGTTGTCGGCCCAGTTGGACCGCTGGGCTGAAGACACTGAAGTCGCAGCAGTCTGGATCGATGGCAGTGGCGACAAGGCGCTGTGCGCCGGCGGCGATGTGGTGGCGCTGTATCGGGAGTCCGCCGCCTATGGTGAGACACCGGACTACGGCTTCACCACCGATTTCTTCTCCCGCGAATATCGCCTGGACTACCAGATTCACACTTACGCCAAGCCCGTCGTGGTGTGGGGTGGTGGTTTCGTGATGGGAGGCGGTATCGGCATTATGGCGGGAGCCAGCCACCGGATTGTGACCGAAACCACTCGCATGGCAATGCCGGAGATTACGATTGGTTTGTTTCCCGATGTGGGGGGCAGCTGGTTCCTGAATCGTATGCCCGGGCGCCTTGGACTTTTCCTGGGGCTGACCGGTGCGCAGTTTAATGGCGCCGATGCCCTGTTTGCCGGTATGGCGGACCGCATGATAGGCCAGGACCAGCGGGAATCAGTCTTGTCTGCGTTAGCGGGGCTCAGTTTTGGTGAAAACCTGGAAGCCAATCACCAGTTAATTAGCAATTGCCTTAAATCCCAGGAGCTGCCTCTTCTGGAGCGGCCTGAGTCTGCTCTGCGAGAGCATTATGACCAAATCCAGCAGCTTACCGATTTTGCCACCTTGCCAGAGGTTTGTGCCGCCATCAGTGCATACCAGGGTGTGGATAAGTGGTTGCAGCGGGCAGCTGCCACTTTGGCAGGTGGCTCTCCGCTGACCCCCTGGATTGTGTGGGAGCAATTACAGCGGGCTCGACACCTGTCCCTGGCGGATATCTACCGCATGGAGTTGGCACTCGCGGTAAACCTCTGTGCCAGTGGCCACTTCAAGGAAGGGGTGCGCGCGCTGTTGATTGATAAAGACCGCGAACCCCAGTGGCAACCTGACAGCTTGGAACAGATTACACCTGCGCAGGTGGAAAGCTGCTTTGAGGGACCCTGGGGCGGTGAGCACCCGCTGGCCGACCTGTAGATATCGTATTTACCGAGCGTCCCGGGCTGTTAATCGCCAGGGATACCAACAACAAAATAGGGAGTGGCTTTTATGGAAAAGATAGCCTTTTTTGGTTTGGGTAATATGGGTGGCCCCATGGCTGCCAACTTGGCGAAGGCCGGCTATACCGTAGCGGCATTTGATTTGAGCCCTGTTGCTCTGGAGCAGGCACAGCGAGACGGCTGCCTGCCCTGTGAAAGTGCCCAACAGGCTGTTGAGGGCGCGGATATCGTAATTTCCATGCTGCCCAGTGGCGACGCGGTGAAAGGGCTCTACCTGGGAGAGGCTGGGTTGTTGCAGCACCTCCCGGCCGATACCCTGATTATCGACTGTTCGACTATCTCCGCAGAGGATGCCTGCCTGGTCAACCAGGCTGCCGGGGAGCATGGGTTGAGAGCGATAGATGCCCCGGTATCCGGAGGTACAGCTGCGGCACAGGCGGGGACGCTTTGCTTTATGTGCGGCGGGGATGAAGCGGCATTCGATGCTGCGCGGACCCCGCTGCAGGTGATGGGCAGCAAGATATTTCTCGCCGGTGCTGCCGGTGCCGGGCAGGTGGCAAAGATTTGCAACAATCTGTTGCTCGCGATCCATATGACCGGTACCGCAGAAGCTTTACAGCTGGGGGTGGATAAGGGGCTGGATGCCAAGGTACTGAGCGATATTATGCGGGAAAGTTCGGGTAATAATTGGTCCCTGGCTAACTACAATCCCTACCCGGGCACTATGGAGAGCGTGCCTTCGGCAAAGGGCTATGCCGGCGGTTTCAGTGTGGCATTGATGCTCAAGGACCTGGGACTGGCTATGGATGCCGCCTCAACCAGTGCATCCTCTACTCCGATGGGAGCCCTGGCGAAAAATCTTTTCCAACTGCATGGCGCTAGTGAGGAAAACCAGCAACTGGATTTCTCCAGTATTCAGAATATGTTCCGGCGCCCGGCGGGCAGCCTTACTTAGCGCCTGTTTAAAGGCCTTGCACCACAGTCTGGCAATGTCGGCAGTGGTGCAGTTTTGGCCTGGTTTGCTTGCCCTCAACCCTGTCATCTAAAGAAAAAATTTGCGGTAGTTCTCAATTTGGCAAGATCGTATCAAATACCATTGAGTACTCGGTTCCCTCGGACTTTCTGAGCCGCTATCTTCCCCGCCCCTTCCCGGAAACGGGTCTCCCTTAAACAGCGCAATTATCTTGCTGCTGCACATTCCAATGGATTTTTTTCCAGGTAATTCGGCAGCTTGATTTGGATCAAGCAGCCTCAGGCAGCCAGCGAGTAACCTGTCCGCGACTTGTGATTGTGCCTGGAGGGGGGCCCTTCCTGAGTCGGGAAAAATGCCTAATCGCTTTATGGAGAAGTTAATGAATCGTATAACTGCTTGTGCGACAGCCGCTTTGACCGCCGTACTTTCTGCACCCGCACTGGCCTATGAACAAGGCAGTTTAATTCTGCGCGGTGGCATGGCCACTGTAGCACCCGATGCTAATTCCAGCGTACTTTCCTTGAATGGAACCGGCATCGACCAAACCGGTGTTGATGTGGATAACGGTTCCGCACTGGGCCTGACCGGCGTCTACATGTTCCGCGATCATTGGGGTTTGGAACTGGTTGCCGCAACGCCGTTCAGCCACGATATCGAAGTTGTTGGCGAGGGCCTGGGCAGTTTCAACCTGGGGGAAACCAAGCACTTGCCGCCGACTCTGTTGGTTCAATGGTATCCGATGGAGCCACAGTCCAACATTCAGCCGTATGTTGGCCTGGGTGTGAACTACACCGCTTTCTTTGATGAAGAAATCAGCAGCACCGCCGATAGCGCTTTCGAAGGCCTTGGCGCCACCGGTGATGCAGAACTGTCCTTGGACAATTCATTTGGCCTGGCAGCAGAAGCCGGTATCGATTTTACCTTCGGTGCCGATCAACGCTGGCTGTTCAATATGTCTGTGTTCTGGATGGACATCGAGACCGACGCCAAAGTCAAAGTACCTGGCCTGGGTGAAGTGACTGCCAATGTGGATATTGATCCGCTGGTTTACATGGCTGGTCTGGGCTACCGCTTCTAAAAGGTAGCAATAAATAGGTCTGGGGTAGAGCAGTCACTGTGGTTTTCTGGTCGAAGACCCGGTGGCTGCTTTTTTGTTTGTGTCGGATTTCCAAGCAAACTACCGAACGAGGTGTGAATGAATATGAAGCAAGAGATTAAAAGCCCCGTGGGAGGGTTGTCTGAAGAACTCTTATCCCGTTATAGCGGACCCTGCCCGCGCTACACCTCGTATCCTACCGCCGATCGTTTTCACACATTAAATGGAATTGAGCCCTGGGCAGCACTGCAGGATATTCGTAGCTTGTCCCTTTATGTTCATATTCCTTTTTGCCGTTCTCTCTGTTACTTCTGCGCTTGTAATAAAGTAATCACTCACCAGTATGGACTGGCTTCCAGTTATCTGGATCACTTGCTGCAGGAAGCCCAGTGGTACCGGGATAAGGTGGCTGATGTCCCCGTTACCCAATTGCACTTGGGCGGTGGTACGCCGACATTCTTGAGTGATAGTGATATGCGTCGCTTAATGGGAGGGCTGGCTGAAGTTTTTGATTTGCGCCCAGGCGACGGGGTTGAATACAGTATTGAGGCCGATCCACGTACCCTTGAGTTAGAGACCCTGGATACCCTGCGAGAACTGGGTTTTAACCGCTTGAGCCTGGGGGTGCAGGATTTCGATATCGAAGTTCAGCGTTCAATCAATCGTATCTGCAGTGCCGACCAAGTCACGGAGTTGACCGTAGCGGCGCGTGAGCGCGGGTTTGAGTCCATTTCCTACGACCTGATTTACGGACTACCCAAGCAGGGGCTGAGCAGCCTGCACCGCACTTTGGATAAAGTGCTGGAGCTGCAACCGGACCGCATCGCTCTCTATCACTATGCACACCTGCCACACCGATTTAAGGCCCAGCGCCTGATTGATACGGATTTAATCCCTTCTGCCGCAGAAAAAGTGGCGATGCAGCTGGCGGCTGTAGAGCACCTGGGTAAGGCGGGGTATGAATTTTTGGGGATGGATCACTTTGCCCGTCCTGGGGATGAACTGGCTAAGGCAGCCCATGCCGGTATGCTGCAGCGCAATTTCCAGGGTTACACCCTAATGCCGGCAGATGCTTTGGTTGGTCTGGGGGCATCGGCGATCAGCTACAGTCGCGATGGCTACTGGCAAAATTTACATCGCTTAAAAGAATATACTCAGGCGATTGGAGAAGGGAAATCTGCAGCCTGCCGCGGCTGGTTAATGGATGATGAAGATCGTTTGCGCCAGTGGATTATTAGTGAATTAATGTGTCGTTTGCGCCTGGATAAAAACCTTGTTGAACAGCGTATAGGTGCTTCCTTTGAGGAGTATTTCTCTGAGGAATTAGCGCGCTTACAGCCTATGTTTGACGATGGTCTAATTTATCAGGATAACGAAAATATTATTGTTACCGAGGAAGGCCGCTGGTTCGTGAGAAATGTTGCCGCTGCATTTGATATGTATTTGCACAGTCAAGAAACAGATGCGAAATATTCACGTGTTCTATAGCTACCGGTAGGAGACTAACGGCTCGACAGCCGTTACAATTGCGGCAAATTAGTTTACCGACCGGTTTAGTATGATGGATTCCTCTACAGCTGTTAGTTGCGGCAACTGTTCAGTCAGGCGTTTGTGCTTGCCAGCTGGTTTGTGTCAGTCTGATATTGATCGGCTAGAGCAGATCACGCGTCGAAAGAAAATAATTAAAGCGGGGGAGACCCTTTACCGAGCTGGCGATCCATTTGCCAATCTCTATGCAATTCGCTCAGGCAGTTTTAAAACTGTGGTGATTGCCGCAGATGGTGACACCCAGGTCACCCACTTCGCTTTACCTGGGGAACTGCTCGGTCTGGATGCCTACAGTACTCGGGTACATCCGAGTTATGCGGAAGCATTGGAAGACAGCAGTGTTTGCCTGCTGCCTTTTACTCAACTGGAAATTTTGGCCCAGCAGGTGACAGCCCTGCAGCAGCAGATTTACAGCATTTTTTCTGAAGAGTTGCGCCAGGAAAACGATATTTTAATGTTGTTGGGCAAGCGCTCTGCCGATACTCGTTTGGCGGCACTTCTGATTAATATTTCCAGCCGTTACGCTCGCCGTGGATACTCTCACAGTGCGTTTGTTTTATCGATGCCGCGCACTGATATCGCTAATTATTTGGGTTTGACAGCGGAAACTGTCAGCCGGCTTTTCTCGCGTTTTCAGCGAGAAAAATTAATTAAGGTGAGTGGCCGATCAGTTGAGATTATTAATTTAATTGAACTCAGTGAGCTAGCGGGTACTCACTGCGGATATGATGAAGACTGAATTTTGAAATAGTGTCCTGGCTTTATGGTCAGTCAGGACACTACCCAATCCACTAAACTTCAGCAACCTTTTCGATTGCTGATATTGCCTCCGCCCACTTTTCTTTATCTGCCTCTGAAATGTAGCTCGCTTTAAAACTATTCAGGGCCAGTTTTTTCGCCTGCTCTTTGGTCATGCCCAGACTTTCGCTAAGGGCCAGATAATTTTTATTAACGTAACCGCCAAAGTAAGCGGGATCATCTGCATTAACAGTGACACACAGGCCGCGCTCGAGGAGTGACAAAATGGGGTGTTGGTTCATATTGTCGTACACACAGAGTGCGGTATTGGAGAGCGGGCAAACGGTCAGGGGGATATTTTCCGCTTTCAGGCGCTCAATTAGTGCTTCGTCCTCAACGCAGCGAACCCCATGGTCGATTCGGCTTACGTCCAGAAGATCGAGAGCCTCTACGATATAATCGGCAGGCCCCTCTTCACCAGCGTGGGCAACTCTCTCAAGCTCTAGCTCTTTGGCCATAGCAAAAACTTTCTCAAATTTGCTGGGTGGATGACCCAGCTCAGAAGAGTCCAGCCCTACACCTTTTATTAAGTTCAGATATGGTTTTGCCGCTTCCAAGGTGGCAATTGCTTCCTCTTCACTCAGGTGGCGTAAGAAGCACAAAATAAGGTGACTACTTATTCCCCACTCATTTCTTGCATCATCAAGAGCGCTGTTAATACCCTTGATAACCACACCGATATCAATGCCCCTCTCTGTATGGGTTTGGGGGTCAAAGAAGATCTCTGTGTGGACAACATTGTCTTCACGACAGCGCTTGAGATAAGCCATGGTCAGATCATAAAAATCCCGCTCATGGATCAGGACCGAAGCGCCTTGATAATAAATATCGAGGAAGGACTGTAAATTATGAAATTTATAGGCTGCTTTAATTTCCTCAATACTGGAAAAGGGAATTTCAATATTGTTGCGCTTGCTCAACTCGAACATTAGCTCCGGTTCCAGTGAACCCTCGATATGGAGATGAAGCTCGGCTTTTGGCAGTGCTTTCAAAAAGTTCAAATCGGCAATGGACATAGAAATACCTTGTTGCGGGACTATCTGTGAACGTGAATGCGCCGGAGGCTATCCAACATTCCGACTCACAGAAACTGTCTGGGCTATAGAAGGGCGCTAATGGTATCAGGTTACGCCCTCTGAGAATAAAGCGGCGGAGCTTATTTTACGGCTTATTCTGACTCGCCAGCCCTATTGTTTAGCTGCAGCCAGATTAATTGCCAAAAATACACCGATCGGTTTACTTAATGCCATTCATGTATATACTGCACTGAGTAGTTTACATTTTGAGATTGATTAACGGATACTGAGGATAGAGCAATGAGTAAGGTTGCCTTGATTACCGGGACCTCCACAGGGCTGGGGCAGAGTCTGGCGCTGCAAATGGCTAAGCAGGGGTTTAGGGTCTTTGCCACCATGCGAGATCTCTCCAAGGCCGACCAGCTGATAAATGCGGTTCCTCAGGGGGCGGCTCTCGAAGTGATGGAATTGGATGTAACAGATTCTGACAGTATTCAGAACTGCGTAGATACCATTATCCGGGATGCTGGGCGTATGGATTTATTGATCAACAATGCTGGTGCTGGTTTTGTAAAGACCACTGAACACGCCAGCGAAGAAGAGATACGTTGGGTGACGGATGTGAACTACCTCGGTGTAGTTCGTTGCACTAAAGCAGTTTTACCCTATATGCGCGAAGCTCGCAGTGGACACGTTATCAATATTTCGTCAGTGGGTGGGCTAGTTGGGCAGCCGTTCAATGAGCTGTATTGTGCGGCAAAGTTTGCTGTTGAGGGTTATACAGAGGCCCTGGCAAGTTATATAACCCCTGCCTTTAATATTAATTTTACCGCTGTCGAGCCCGGTGGAATCCACTCAGAGTTTGCCAATAATGTGCTTTCGCAGTTGGAGCGGAGCCAGGGGTATCCCGAAGATGAATACCAGGGGGTCTTCAATCAGTATATTGGTGGTATGAGGTCGCGAAGCCCAGAGCAGACAGCTGAGATATACCAGACATCTGACCAAGTAGCCGAAGTGGTTTTACAAGTGATACAGGCTGAGGAGCCACCTATTCGGGTCAGAACATCCAATTGGGCCAATGAACTTTGCAATTTTAAGAGCGGCTTGGATCAGGATGGCAAAAAACAGCAACGAATGGTAATCGAAAACTTTTTACCTGAGTTTTAATCTTTTAACTTTTAAAGAAATATAAAAGTTGTTTTTAATATGAAACTATCTTTTAACTTTACGAATTAAGCACATAGGGCAAGTTACTAACTACCATGTGTGTCGCTTAGTATTATGGAGTGTGTTTACCAGGACAAGCCGGTTACGAAAAAGTCAAAAAGCTGATTCATGGCCGGTAATAGTATTACTGTCAGTAAAAGAATTTGGTTGCCTAGCTATGACCAAGTCAGCGCAGGCCGTAAGTTGTAGTAACTGTTCAGTCAGGCGTTTGTGCTTGCCTGCAGGGCTGGTGCAGGCAGATATTGACCGGCTTGAACGTGTTACCCGCAAGAAAAAGGTAATTAAAGCGGGTGAATCCTTGTATCGAGCAGGTGACCCTTTCCAAAATCTCTATGCGATTCGCTCTGGAAGTGTCAAAACGGTAGTCATTGGTGCAGATGGGAATATCCAGGTAACACATTTCGCCCTTCCTGGTGAGCTGTTGGGGCTCGATGCTTATAGTAGTCGGGTTCACCCCAGTTATGCGGAGGCACTGGAAGATAGCAGTGTGTGCTTGTTGCCATTTGACCAACTGGAAACCTTAGCTCAGGAAGTTCCAGCACTGCAGCAGCAAATCTATAGTATTTTTTCCGAAGAGTTGCGGCAGGAAAATGAAATCTTAATGTTGTTGGGAAAGCGTGCTGCTGATGCTCGCTTAGCGGCATTGTTGATTAATATTTCCAGTCGCTATGCATGTCGTGGTTACTCCCCCCGTGAATTTGTACTCTCTATGCCGAGAACGGACATCGCCAATTACTTGGGGTTAACAGCGGAGACGGTGAGCCGTTTATTTTCGCGTTTTCAGCGAGATGGACTGGTGAATGTTAGTGGTCGAATGGTTGAAATCCTTGACTTGTTGGCGTTGAGTGAACTGGCCGGAACCCATTGCGGCTACGACTGATATCGGTAAAGGTTTTTCACTTTTCCAATTGATTTTCTGGAACCTATCGCTTCTTTTTTATATCGGCTATTGAGCACGTTGGCGCATAAAGCCTCCTAATTTTAATTTTTATTCCTTGTCTATTTCGGCAGTATCTGGGTCATTTTGGCCAGAATAGCTGCGAATACTGCCGCCTCAAAAGGGTACGATGGTTCTAATTGAGTGCCGCTATTTTGGAAGTGTTTTCTTTTCTCCTTTGTTTAAGAGGGTTTGGCTGTATAGCCTGGATATTTGTAGTTCTCTTGCCTGGTATTTTTTGTATTTCACACCTCTAGCAAATATCCAATAAGCCATAGTAGCCTTTGTCACAGAGCGCTAGTCAGTAAGCCTCAAAAAAATAAGAAGTGAGAGGAAGGGAAGTATGCCTGTCAGAGAATTTGATCTAGTTAAGATTTTTGCAGCGGAAGGAACACAAGTGGGAGATGCTCCCAACCTGGTAATTTCTGCTCACGGTGCAACAACCAAGCAAATTTTTTATCCCAAAGGGCACGGAGGGGATAACCTCTTTTTCTTTTCTCCCCATGGTTATTCTCTAAATGATCCAGGTATTGGTAGCGTCTTGAGTGGCAATGCCAAATATCATGAGTGGGTTGGTAAGGGAAAGGTTTGTCATAACTATACCCTGAGCAAATATCAGGGGTATCACGGGTCAACAACCGGTCAGATTCTAGGCCGCGTTACTCGCCATTTTATTAAAGGTGAGAGCTATGCTGATGTGCAAAAGGCTGTAGATAATGCCCATGAGCACAATGAGAGGGTGCGAAATCTGGATCCCAATAATCCCATGCATCAACCTTATATTAAGAAAGGGGTTAAGCCGGTAATGTCGGCGGACTTATTGACTATTCGCAATAGAGTAAAAATGGATAACCCCACCTTAGTGGATGTTCTAAACATTCTGCATAGAAATAATCTTCACTATGAAAATATCTATTGTTCTTTTTGTCGAAGCGAAGTGAGTTTTAGCAATATCCTTATTGGAACTCCATCCTGGGACAGCAAAATGCAGCGACCAACCACTTAATCGGTGTTTTTTAACTTCGTATTCAATTCTTAAGTAGAGAGAAGATGGTGCCCGTTAAGCTAGAAATGTGAATGCATTTTTATTATGGGTCACCATCTACTAATTTGTTACGGCTCACTTTTCTTGGCTTTGAGCTTTCCAGGCCTGTACTGCTTTCCTCAATTCCTCCTTATTTTTGTCATATTTATTTCGCACCCCACTTACTTGACTAATACTTAGTCCAAAAAATTTTCCTCTTCGTGACTAATGTCAAAAATCATGCAATAAAACTTGAGTGTGGATGGTTGGTCATAGTAGGTTGTTAGTACGGTTGTTTTGTTTGGAGGGGTGACCCTCTTATTTCTGTACTCGACGTTAGATAGGTGTCATATGCCTGTTCGTGAATTGGATTTAGTCAAAATTTTTGCACCGGAAGGTACCAATGTTGGGGATGCGCCGTCCCTGGTGATTTCTGCCCACGGTGCCGCAACCAAGCAGGTTTTTTATAATAAAGGTCACGGTGGCGATAACCTGCTTTTCTTTGCTCCTCACGGTTACACGTTGGAAGATCCTGGCCTACAAGATGTTGTAGATGGGAAAGCAAAAGTTCATGAGCATATTGGTAAGGGTAAGATATGCCGTAACTATATGTTGAAAAAATTCCAGGGGTACCACGGCAGTACAGCCGGACAGATTTTTGGTCGTCTATCGCGCCGATTTATTAATGATGGCGAGAGTTACGCTCAGATTCAGAATGTTGTGGATGAAGCCCATAAACACAATGTGAAAGCTATTCGGAATCAGGCAAGACTGCAGCAATATGACTTAAATGATCCCTTTCAAAAGTCTCTGTATGACGCAAAAGTTGGTGCTTCTTTGTACACCACAAAGATGGAAGCTAACTTCTTGACGATTCGAAATAGGCATAATCAAAAGAGTCCAACTCTGGCTGATGTGCTCAATATTCTGCATCGGAACAACTTACACTATGAGAATATTTACTGTTCTTTTTGCCGTAACGAGTTGAGCGTAGGTAATCTTATATTGGGAACGCCTTCCTGGGACAGTAAAAAGAGGAAGGTGAATACTTAGAAATAAGTAACTGAGTAATTTTCGGGCAAAAAAAGGGGGGCGTAAACGCCCCCTTAATCCACTACTTATCAGGAGTGTGTGGAGAAAGCTAATTCCTTTTCAGATTCCTTGTGACCAATACCCGTCTTCCTTGTTTCCTGTAGCCAATCCATGGCCTCTTGTTGCTGTTTGAAATAGCGGACTTCACCGCTAACAAACCAGCTCCCGACTTTTGTGGCTATTTGCTGCCACTCCTCATCCCCAAGTACAGCGACATGCGAGAATTCATTGCCGTGCTTTAAGGCCAGCTTGAACTCATCCCAGATCGCGTGCATCCCCCAGCCCTCGAAATCCCGGAGATCAATCAGTAATTGAACCTGAGGTTTCTTTACCCCTTCCAGAGCATATTCTAATAGTGGTGTTATATGCTCATAATCCTCATGGGTTAACTCACCAATTGCCTTTATATAAAGGAAAAACTCATCATTTATGCGTTCCATGCCAATGGATATGCCGTGGCGTTTAAACTGCATTAACATTTCCTCCCTGCTGTTTTGGTGACCTAAGCTAATGCCTGTGCGGGCATTTGATGTTGTGTCAGATCTTCGTGCAGGGACTCGTAAATTTTTCTGGTTGCCCTGTCGAAATATCTGCAGCTTAATTCACTGACCTGTTTTTGAATATAAATCCAGTCGGTAGTCCCCAGGTACTGTTCGATCTGTGGGAAAATAGATTTATTCTCCAAGTCCATATGCTTGCGTTGCAGCTTCAGGTAGGTGTTGCAAGCTCCTTGCAGCACTCTCCGTTCAACGGTCGCATCATTGGCAATAGCGTAAAATAAAGCGCACATGTGTTTTGTCGCTGCGGCTATATTTTCATGCTGCATTTGCGCTTCGTAAATTGATTCCCTGTCATGTACTGGCTTAGTCAACAGCCGGGAAAATATTAAGTCCTCAACTGGGTGGTGATACCTATCCGGGTATGCCGATAAATAATCCAAAGCATCAAGGATCAGTGACAAGGTGTTTGGATCGCGGTCGCCGCAGCCAAAAAGATCCAGGAGTAATTGCTCAAAGGCGTTGAGCAACTCTTGCATATGTTTATGGTCACAGCACAGTTGTCGGTAGATGGCATTCATCCCAGACCTCCGCGATTTGTCGATGGGTCTATTGTTGCCATATGTACCAATCCAAAGTTGATTTGGATCAAGTGAGGGGGACTTAGTGGGACTCAAGGTGGAATTTACCGCTACCTACTCAGGGTAGGGCTGGGGTTATCAATAGGTATGAGGCTGACCATGCCGCTGAATTCCTTGGGCCAACTCTAATCTGTACTTCGTTGTATTTGACCACAAGATAAATTAAACCTATTTTCGAGTAGCCCTTTCTTCAGTTTTTTCCACAAGTACGCTCTTCTGTCGGACCTAGATAAGGGTGTGTCTGATCCTTCATATTTTAATAATTTCTAATGACGTGTTGTTGCACATTTAAGCATGCTGCGATGTTTCCCGTTGTTCAATAAATTTATTGGTGCTGAAGTCGTAGGTTGTCATCGAATTATTCCGCAGCGCTCTATTTATGTGTCACGACAAAGTTAATGCAACAGGATGGGAGTGTTAATGAAAATAGTTAAGGCTGGTATAGGTGTGCTGGCACTCGTTGTTTCAACGGGCGCAATTGCCGAGGGCGCCTACTGGGGGGGCGTGGCCGGAATAGCTGATTTTGATTTCAAGGGGGTCGACAATCCACTGAATTTGGGACTGCGAGCAGGCTATGTGCGGGCCTCGGGTTTTGGGGTGGAAGGTGAATATACCAGTTCACTATTAAGTGGTGAGACTGAGGCTTATGGTCGGAATGTGGATGTAGATATACGCACTCTTGCTACTTATGCGACTTACAGAACAGAGGGGGACTGGTACCTGAAAGGACGCCTGGGCCTTCTCTATGAAGACGTTTCTGTTGGCAGCGCAAGTAGTGATGACTTGGGTGTCAGCTTAGGGGCTGGAATTGGTTATAGCCTGAATGAAATTTATCATCTGGAGCTTGAGTACACCGTACTAGAGAAGGATGTCAGTTATTGGTCAGGCGGGTTTAGCCTGAGATTTTAATTGCCCCTTTCTTAAGTTTGACTAATGATGACATCTCTTTTCAAAAGCTCCTAGGTTACATACTGACCTGTCTAAGTGAACGCTTGTGCCAATTGATTGTGCCCCTATAATCCCTGCCTTTTGATCAGACTTCGAGATTTAAGGGGAAGATGGTGGGCTTTAATCTCAAGGCAATAGCTGCAGTTACCGCTCTGTTGTGTTCCGCTACCGCTTATGGGCAGGGTGCGTATATCGGTGGCGTTTTCGGTGTTTTGGATGTTGATGCCAAGGGGGAGAGTCCTTTAAATGGGGGGATTCGAGCCGGTTATACCTGGGGTTCTGGCTGGGGATTCGAGGCAGAAGTCACCGACTCTGTGATTGATGGTGAGTTCGACTACTACTGGTACGATTACAACTACTCCCTGGCAACACAAGCTGTTTATGCCACCTATCGCAGCCCGGGCAATATTTATCTGAAAGGTCGTATCGGCTACCTCCATGAGGAATTGGAGATAGATAATTGGGAGAAAGAGTACTCGGATAACGGGGCATCTGCCGGGCTCGGGGCTGGTTTCAAACTGACCGACGAGGCGACCCTGGAACTGGATTACACCATTATTGAGTCAGATGTGAATTACTGGTCTGGCTCTGTGGTGTACAAATTCTGACCGTCTTTTTTGGGTGGACGGGCTGGTCCCGCCACGTCTCTGCATTTGCGCATTCATGCTGCCCTTGGTGTACAATGCGCGCCTTTCTAAAATGCCCAGAATGCATTGAGCAGTAGGGCCATCCCACGCTGGGAGCCTTTGGTCCTACTCATAAGTCTGGGCGCTGTGGTATCGAGTTTTACAAGCCTCTACTCAAGCCCGCTTTACCGAGGGAACACCATGTTTGATTCATCTGTCACTTTAGCTTCTTACGACCCGGAAATTTGGGAAGCCATCCAGGAGGAAGACTCTCGTCAGGAAGACCATATCGAGTTAATTGCCTCTGAGAACTACACCAGCCCAATGGTAATGGAAGCTCAGGGCAGCAGCCTGACTAACAAGTATGCCGAGGGCTACCCAGGCAAGCGTTATTACGGCGGTTGTGAGTACGTGGACAAAGTGGAAACCCTGGCCATTGAGCGCGCCAAGGAGCTGTTTGGTGCTGACTACGCGAATGTGCAGCCGCACTCTGGATCACAGGCTAATGCGGCTGTTTACCAGGCGCTCTGTGCCCCAGGTGACACTGTACTGGGCATGAGTCTGGCCCACGGTGGCCACCTTACCCACGGTGCCCGCGTTAACTTTTCCGGCAAGATCTACAATGCAGTACAGTACGGTCTGAACCCGGAAACTGGCGAAGTGGATTACGAGGAAGTTGAGCGCCTGGCGCTTGAGCACAAGCCGAAAATGATCGTGGCTGGTTTCTCTGCCTATAGCCGAGTGATGGATTGGGCGCGTTTCCGCGAGATCGCTGACAAAGTGGGTGCTTACCTGTTTGTGGATATGGCTCACATTGCGGGCCTGGTTGCCGCTGGTGAGTATCCCTCCCCAATCTCCCACGCCGATGTTGTGACATCTACTACTCACAAAACCCTGCGCGGCCCCCGCGGCGGTATCATCCTGGCGCGCGCCAACGAAGAAATTGAGAAGAAGCTCAACTCCGCCGTATTCCCCGGTGGCCAGGGTGGCCCGCTGATGCATGTGATCGCGGCGAAAGCGGTTTCTTTCAAAGAGGCCATGACCCCCGAATACAAGGCCTACCAGAAGAAGGTTGTGGAAAATGCCCGCGCAATGGCGGAGACCTTCCTCGATCGCGGTATCAACATTGTATCCGGTGGGACCGATGATCACCTGATGCTGGTTGACCTGATTGGTAAAGAGTACACCGGTAAAGATGCGGATGAAGCCCTGGGTAATGCCAACATCACCGTTAATAAGAACGCGGTACCTAACGACCCGCGCTCTCCTTTCATTACCAGCGGCCTGCGTGTTGGTACCCCGGCAATTACCACTCGCGGCTTTGGTGTAAAGGAAACCCAGCAGCTTACTCACTGGATCTGCGACGTGCTGGACGCACTGGAGAAAGGTGATGTTGAAGCCACTATCGCCGATGTGAAGCAGAAGGTTCTGGGTATTTGCGCAGAGTTTCCTGTGTATAAAAAAGGCTGATCAGCATTGCTGACAAAAAAGCGGCTCATAGAGCCGCTTTTTTTATGTGTCCCTGTTGAATTTGCGATGCACTGTGTCTGTGCGTGCCGCGGTCACACAGTGCAACGGCTGTGGTAAACTGCGGCCCATTTTCCATTCCGGGGATAATCCCACATGCACTGTCCGTTCTGCAGCGCAGAAGAAACAAAAGTAGTCGATTCCCGATTGGTGGCTGAGGGCGACCAAGTACGCCGCCGGCGCGAGTGCCTGGAGTGCCACGAGAGGTTTACCACATTTGAAACTGCGGAGCTGCTGCTGCCGCGAGTGATCAAGCAAAACGGCCAGCGCGAGCCGTTTAATGAAGACAAGTTGCGCGCGGGTATTCAGCGCGCTGTGGAAAAGCGCCCGGTGAGTATCGAGCGGGTGGAGTCGGCGGTATCTCAAATAAAACACGCCCTGCAGGCGACCGGAGAACGGGAGTTGCCGGCGCGTGCTATTGGTGAATTGGTGATGGAGCAGCTGCGTGAGCTGGACCAGGTGGCCTATGTGCGCTTTGCTTCTGTCTATCGCCGTTTTGAGGATGTTAGCGAGTTTAGAGAAGAGATTGAGCGACTGACTAGTAAGGGATCGAAGACAGAATGAGTCAAACGGTTGTACACAGTGCGGAAGCGCTGATGGCCCGCGCTATTCAGTTGGCAGAGCGCGGTCTCTACACCACTATGCCAAATCCGCGAGTGGGCTGTGTGATTACTGACGGGGATGGCAATGTTGTCGGCGAAGGCTGGCACAAGCGGGCCGGCGAACCCCACGCTGAGATCGAAGCCTTGAGTGATGCCGGCGACCTGGCTCAGGGGGCTACGGTTTATGTCACTCTTGAGCCCTGCAGCCATACCGGCCGAACAGGTCCCTGTGCCGAGGCGTTGGTAAAGGCCGGCGTGGCCCGGGTTATTTACGGAATGCAGGATCCGAATCCGAATGTCAGCAGTGCCGGATTGCAAATATTGCGCGATGCTGGGATCGAAGTGGAAGGCCCCATCCTGGAAGAGAGGTGTCGCGCTCTAAACCCCGGCTTTATCAAGCGTATGACCCTGGGACTGCCCCTGGTGCGAAGCAAATCCGCCATGAGCCTGGATGGGCGCACCGCTATGGCCAGTGGGGAGTCAAAGTGGGTATCGGGCCCTGCGGCTCGCGCCGATGTACAGCGCCTGCGCGCTCGCAGTTGTGCAGTGATCACAGGGGTTGAGACGGTGCGTTTCGACAATCCCAATCTCAATGTGCGCGCCGATGAAATGGCACTGGAAATGCTGGCCGCAGAGCGAGCCGCCGAAGTGCAGCCGCTGCGGGTAATTGTTGACAGCCAGCTGCGCACCCCAGCGAGAGCCTTTATTTTGCAGGGGGATGCCCCCACATTGGTGTGCACGACAGAGCGCGCGGAGGCCGAGCGCCGCGAGCGTATTGAGAAAACGGGTGCGGAAGTCGTGGTTTTACCCCACGACAAAGAGGGCCGCGTAGACCTGCTCGCCCTGCTCAAGGAGTTGGCGCGACGCCAGTGCAATGAAGTTTTGGTAGAGAGCGGTGCGACCCTCTCTGGTGAGTTTCTCTACCGGGGCCATGTCGACGAAATAATTGTTTATATGGCGCCAAAACTGCTGGGTAGCACCGGGCGGCCGCTGTTTGAACTGCCTATCGAGCGTATGGGCTCGATGCTGCCGATTACGATTACCGATATGCGCGCAGTTGGTCACGACTGGCGCATTACTGCAACAACCGATATCGAGCGCTGATGTTTACCGGAATTATTGAAGCCTTAGGCGAGATTGCAGAGTTAAAACCCCAGGGCGGCGACCTGCGTGTGCGTGTGCGCAGCGGTAAGCTGGATCTGGGTGATGTGCAACTGGGGGACAGTATCGCCACCAATGGTGTTTGCCTCACGGTTGTTGACCTGCCCGGTGATGGTTACTGGGCGGATGTCTCTGCGGAAACCCTGGATGTGACAACGGTGGGCCGCTGGAAAAAAGGCGACCGGGTCAATCTGGAAAAAGCACTGACACCCCAGACCCGCCTGGGTGGACACATTGTCAGCGGCCATGTGGATGGTATTGGCGAGGTGGTATGGCGCAAGTCCGAGGCTCGCGCCGAGCGGTTCCGCCTGCGCGCACCGGAAAATCTGGCTCGCTATATTGCCCATAAAGGGTCTATCACCGTCGACGGCACCAGCCTCACGGTCAATGCCGTGGATGGGGCTGAGTTTGAACTCACCATAGTGCCACACACGTTGCAGGAAACGATTATGGCCGGCTATACCGCCGGTACTCGGGTCAACCTGGAAGTGGACCTGATTGCGCGCTACTTGGAGCGGCTACTCCTCGGTGATGAGGCAGCCAAGCCTAGTGGTGGGGGCATGACCCTCGAATTTTTGGCCCAGAACGGGTTTTACAAGCGCTAAAGATGGGCCGTGCACCACGGCGAAAACAGCAGCGATAGCCGCTCTATTTGCAATTGATAAATTTATCCAGAGTTAACCATGGAACTAAATACGGTTGAAGAACTGATCGACGATATCCGCCAGGGCAAAATGGTAATCCTGATGGATGATGAAGATCGCGAGAACGAGGGCGACCTGGTGATGGCTGCGGAGCAGATTCGCGCTGAAGACATCAACTTTATGGCCACTCATGCCCGTGGCCTGATTTGTATGCCCATGTCCAAAGAGCGCTGTGAGCAGTTGGACCTGCCGCTGATGTCGCGGGACAACGGAGCCCAGTTCAGCACCAACTTCACCGTATCCATTGAGGCGGCAGAGGGTGTCACCACCGGTATTTCCGCCGCCGATCGCGCGCGCACGGTTCGCGCCGCTGTGGCCAGAAATGCCAAGCCCAGCGATATTGTACAGCCCGGCCATATCTTCCCCATTATGGCCCAGCCCGGAGGTGTATTAAGCCGCGCAGGCCACACCGAAGCCGGTTGCGACCTGGCCCGCCTGGCGGGTTTTGAGGCGGCTGCGGTGATTGTTGAGATCATGAATGAAGACGGCACCATGTCCCGCCGCCCGGACCTGGAAAAGTTCGCGAAAGAGCACAACCTGAAGATCGGCACAATCGCCGACCTGATTACCTATCGCGCCCTGAATGAGAAAACCGTTGAGTGCGTTAATGAGCGCAAGGTGCGCACCGAGTTCGGTGAGTTCAAACTGCGCACTTATCTCGATAAGGCCCGCCGCGAACGCCACTTTGCCTTTGTTAAAGGCGACCCCACCCCAGAAGAACCGACCCTGGTTCGTGTGCATGTGGGAAATACTCTGCGCGATGTGCTTACGATTCAGCGCGGCGATGAAAAATTCACCCCGTGGACCTTCCGCCGCGCGATGCAGCGTATTGAAGAAGAGGGCAAGGGTGTTGTGGTACTGATCTGCCACAACGAAACCACCGAAGAAATCGAAGAGAGTATTGATTGGCTGATCAGCGGCAAGCAACAGCGCCCCAGCCAGGACCTGGTGTACAAACAGGTAGGTACCGGTTCGCAAATTCTGCGGGATCTCAAGGTGCGCAAAATGCGCCTGATGAGCGCACCGTTCAAATTCAGTGCTATTTCCGGGTTTGATCTCGAAGTAGAGGAATACCTGAACGTGGAAGCGCCGCAACCCTAGTAAAAGAGTAACAATACTGAAGCGCCGCTACTGTCCTGATAGCGGCGGCGATGGACAAGAAATACGGATTGAAAATTATGAGCAATATTCAAGTGATCGAAGGGGACTTTGTCGGCAGTACGGGCAAATACGCACTGTTGGTGAGCCGCTGGAACAGCTTTGTGGTTGAAAGCCTAAAGGATGGTGCACTGGACACCCTGCGCCGCAAGGGTATCAAGGATGAAGATATCACTATCTACTACGCCCCGGGCGCATTCGAATTTCCCCTGGCGGCACAGAAGCTGGCTGAGACTAAAAAGTTTGACGCCATTATTGCCCTGGGCGCGGTTATCCGTGGTGGCACCCCCCACTTTGAGTATGTGGCTGGCGAGTGCACCAAAGGCCTGGCTCAGGTATCCATGAATACTGGTATTCCCGTCACCTTTGGCGTGCTGACTGTGGACTCCATTGAGCAGGCTATCGAGCGCTCAGGCACCAAGGCTGGCAACAAAGGTTGTGAAGCTGCCGAAACCGCCCTGGAAATGGTTTCCCTACTCGGCAAGATTTAATTGCCGGCGCGCCGGCACAAAAGGTGTGTCGGTGCAGCCCATTCTGTGAAGTATCTACCGGAAAAGACAATGACCGTAACTGCATCCGCCCGCCGTAAGGCACGTCACTACGCCATGCAGGCGCTCTATCAGTGGCAGATGGCCGGCGCCAGCCTTAATTCCATTGAGGCCGAGTTTCACGCCGATAATGATATGAGCAAAACCGACGTGGAATATTTTCGTGATATTTTCCACGGTGTAGCGAAAAACCTCGATGAGGTAGAGGGCGCTTACACGTCGCACCTGGATCGCAAAGTGGAAGACCTGGACCCTGTATCCCGCGCGCTGTTGCGCATGGCCACTTACGAGCTGAAAAACCGTATCGATGTACCTTACAAGGTTGTCATTAATGAGGCGGTGGCCCTGGCGAAAAAATTTGGTCCCACCGATGCCTTCAAGTTTATCAACGGCATTTTGGATAAGACCGCTGCGGACCTGCGCTCGGCAGAGGTAGCCGCAGACAAGAAGGGCTGAGCCAGCAATTATGTCTAAAGCGCCGGGGGAGTTTGAGATCATCCGCGATTACTTCGCCCGCGCTCCCCAGGGCGAAGGTGTAGCCCTGGGGATTGGCGATGACTGCGCGCTATTGCAAGCACCTGTCAGCGGGCAGTTGGCCACTTCTATGGACACCCTGGTAGCAGGCCGTCACTTCCCCGCAGGTGCTGACCCATTCATGCTTGCGTGCCGTGCACTGCGTGTGAATATCAGTGATCTGGCGGCAATGAATGCCCGCCCCCTCTGGTTTACCCTTGCCCTGACCTTACCCGATAGCGACTCCGTTTGGCTGGAGAAATTCGCCAGTGGCCTGCTGGAAACTGCCGGCAAGTTTGGGGTTTCCCTTGTGGGTGGCGACACTACCGCTGGCCCCTTGTCCATTACGATTCAGGTGATCGGCCATACCGAAAAGCCCCTCCGGCGGGACGGCGCTTCTGTCGGCGACAATATTTATGTGAGCGGCCCACTGGGCGCTGCCGCAGCAGCCCTGCCCGTTATTTTGGCAGAGCGGAATGTGACTGAGTCAGTGCGGCGGGAGGCGGAGCAGGCTTTCTATTTTCCCGAGCCGCAATTAGAAACCGCCAGCGCGATTGCAGGCATTGCTACCAGTGCGTTGGATATTTCCGACGGATTATTGGGGGATCTGGGACATATCTGCAAAGCGAGCGGTGTGGCAGCAGAAATAAACCTGGAATCTCTGCCCATAGCACCCCTGGCCAATCGATTGGCAGCTGATACTGCCGTAGAGCTGGCGGCCTGTGGAGGGGATGACTATCAGCTCTGTTTTACTGCACCGGCAGCCGCTGTTGATCAAGTTCGTCAGCTGGGTTTCACACCCATAGGGAAACTCGTTGAGGGGGGGGCGCAGGTACGCTGCTCCTATCACGGGAACCCCTGGGTTGCTCAATCGCCAGGCTATAGGCACTTTTAAGTCATTGTGTAGACCATAGTGCCTTTGTGAGAATTCAATAACATGAGCATTAACAACCCGACATTTTCTCAGCTGTTGCGCGATCCCACTCTTCTGTTGGCATTTGGGTTCGGCTCCGGGCTGGCACCCAAAGCGCCGGGTACGTTTGGTACCCTGGCAGCGATTCCTTTTTGGTGGTTGATGAAGGATTTGCCTCCATTCTGGTATCTGGCCATTGTGTTTGTTACCGGTGTGGTAGGTTGCTATCTATGTGGTGCAGCTGCCAAGAAAATGGGAGTTCACGATCACGGCGGTATTGTTTGGGATGAAATGGTGGGCTACTGGCTCACCATGTTTATGGCTCCTGCAGGTTGGGCTTGGGCGCTATACGGTTTTGTCCTCTTCCGGATATTTGATATTGCCAAGCCCCCGCCCATTGGTTGGGCTGATCGCAAGGTGCAAGGTGGCGTTGGAATTATGCTCGACGATATACTGGCCGCCGTTTACGCGTCACTGGTGCTGCAATTAACCGCATGGGTACTGGGTGTCTAGGTTGGATAGGGAAGATCAATGCGCAGCTATTTTGCATTTGTAGTTAGCTTTTTACTTGCACTGAATGTCAATGCTCAGCAGGTGCAGCTAAAAGGTCTGTTTGGCGATAGCGCCATGCTGGAGATTGATGGCCGCCAGAAAATCCTTAAGGCGGGACAAAAATCCCCAGAGGGCGTCACCCTGTTGGAAGCGACTACTCGTTATGCACGGATCAGTGTTGCTGGGCAGGAGCAAAAGCTGACTTTGGCGGCTCCTATCGCAACCAGTTTTGCCAAGGCGGCAAAGGCTGAAGTACGGCTTTCCGCTGATAGCCGGGGTCATTACATGACGGATGCCTGGGTTAATGGCATGAGAGTGCCGATGATGGTGGATACCGGTGCTACCAGCATTGCCTTCAATTATCCCACCGCTCGCCGTCTCGGTTTGAATTTGGATACTGCACAAGAAATACGGGTTTCCACTGCCAATGGAGTTACCAGGGCTTACAAAGTGAGCTTGAACAGTGTAACCATTGGCGGAATCAAGCTTCACAATGTTGATGCGACTGTACACTCCGATGATTTTCCCAGCGTAGTGCTTCTCGGCAATAGTTTTCTCAGTCGGGTTGATATGGAACAGCAGGGCGGCGTGCTGCTACTGCGCGCTCGACACTGATTTAAAGAGGTATTAAGTTGACCATTCGTTTTGTGGAATCCTCAAAACTGCCCACCTCTTGGGGTATGTTTGAGATGCACGGTTTCGAGGAAGTGGAAACCGGAAAAGAGCACGTGGTACTCACCATGGGTGACTTCGATACCGAAGAGCCTCTGTTGGCCCGTATTCATTCTGAGTGCCTGACCGGAGATGCACTATTCTCCCTGCGCTGTGATTGTGGTGCCCAGCTACAACATGCGATGCATCGCATAGCGATGGAGGGGCGTGGAGCTATTTTCTATCTCCGCCAGGAGGGCCGCGGTATCGGTCTGTTAAATAAGATTCGCGCTTACCACTTGCAGGATTGTGGTGCGGATACGGTGGAAGCCAATGAGCAGTTGGGCTTTGGCGCGGATATGCGGGATTACTCAATTCTGAAAGCAATGATCGAACACCTGGGTATTCATGCCATTCGCTTGATGACCAATAACCCGCGTAAGGTAAAAGCGCTGGAGGACTTGGGCATCAATGTGACTGAGCGCCTGCCGCACCAGTCTGGGCGCAATCCCCACAATGCCAAGTATTTGTCCACTAAAAAAGGCAAACTTGGTCACCTGATTGAAAATGAGGATGAAGAAGGAAAAGAGGAAAACTAACTTTCACTTTTCTTTAAGCACCCCAATAAAAAAGGCCGGAGTTATCCGGCCTTTTTTATTTTGAAGAAATTATTTAAACTGAATTCGGATATTTCAAGCTCGATTTTAAACTATTCAGAGGCTTTTAATTCTTAAAGACCTTGCCCCCTTTCATCACAAAATCCACATCTAAAAGCTCATCGATATTATCCAGTGGCGAGCTATCGGTGGCGATAATATCGGCGTACTTACCGGACTCAATGGTGCCCAGTGAATCGCTCATATCGATCAGGTCGGCGGCGTTAACGGTAGCGGATTGCAGGATGGTCATATTGTCCATACCGGCTTCACTCATCAGTACCGCCTCGCGAGCATTGATGCCGTGCTTGGATACACCTGAGTCGGTACCGAAAGCAATTTTTACTCCGGCATTGACTGCTTTACGGAAATTGCCGCGCATGTCTGTGCCAACACGAATGGCTTTTTCCTTCTGAGCTTCAGATAAGACATCGGTATTTTTTGCCAGCTGTACCACAGTATCGCCGGCGAGAAGTGTCGGAACCAAGTAAGCGCCGGTTTCTTTAAATAACTTATGGGCGCGGGGACCTGCGTAGGTGCCGTGCTCAATGCTGTCTACACCAGCTTCCAGTGCGGCGATAATGCCTTCTTCCTGGTGCGCATGACTGGCCACCTTGCGACCCATACGTTTGGCTGCAAGGACCACCTCTTTTAACTCATCCATTTCCATCTGCTGACCAGTTCCGGTAGCGCGATCGGTGAGCACACCACCGGTAGAGGTAATCTTGATAAAGTCAGCACCATATTTGATCGCATGGCGGGTCGCGCGTCGGCACTCGTAGGGGCCGTCGCATACAGTTTTGGTCTTGTCATCATGCAGCTCCATTAGCTCTGGACTGACCCCGCTGATATCTGCGTGGCCACCAGTTATTCCCACCCTGCCGGCTGCAACAATTCGCGGGCCATCTACCCAACCTTTATTGATCGCATCGCGCATCGCATACATTTCTTCACCACTGTTACCAGCGTCGCGCACAGTGGTAAAACCAGACTCCAGGGTTCGCATGGCAAACATTTGCGAGCGCATCTGGGTCAGCGGCATGGACATCTTGAGAGCCTCGGTATCATTTTTAGGTCCCAGCTCACCTTGTAAATGCACGTGCATATCCATTAAGCCCGGCATTACGAAACTATTTTTAAGATCAATGACTTCAGCGTTATCCGGGCTTACATAACCGGATCTGACAGCACTGATCTTGCCGTCCTCGATAATTACACTTTGCTCTTGTAAAGGTTTCTCACCGGGAACGGCGAGTAGTGTGCCTGCATGGATAACAGTAGTTTTTGCCAGTGTCGCGGATGAGAGAAGAGTTGCGATGCCGCAGAGAAGGAGACGCTTCATGATTTGTACACCTATTTATTATTTAGGTACACGCTAAATCAATCTGCGGAATATGACAATTGCGAGCTGATTACTTGGTGAGAGCCGGGAAATAGTTTCTAAAAAATGAAAAAAAGGCCGGAAAATCCGGCCTTTTAAAATTTATAAAGAATTAATATCTACGGCGTGGCTGCACAAATACTGCGGTAGTTCGGCCGGGCAGAGTAAAGGTGCCGCTGCTCCTATCAAATTTTACTTTGTGCAGGCGTAAGTCTACTGATCGGCGCTGACGTGGGTGCTTGAACAGGTACTCACCAATAAGGTTTTCGCTGGTAAATTCCAATGATTCGTCATCGCCATTAAACAGCACCACAATACGTTCAAAGCGGCGATCGATGTTGCCACTGGATTCGGATAACTCCATCACAATCAGCCCAGGAACCTGGTCGGGTCCGGTGTTGAGGAAATTGAGGTGTGCCTCTACGGACTCTGCATCAGACAAGCGGAACAGGGGAGAGCTGTTGCGAATCGCCAGCTGCTCGCGGAATAGAGCAGAGCTCCACAAGCGGTGCCGGCGCTCGGGAGCCAATTCCGGGTTTGCCAGTAAAGGTTGCATCAGGGACCAGTTATCTTCGTTTTTATCTGCGATAGGTAAACCCGCAGCCCAATTATCGGTGGCGAGGCTGAAGTCCAGCGCATTAAACCAGTCACCGGAGTTGTAACTGTCCCGATCCATCGACTTTGAGCGCAGGAAATCCTGGCCTGCGTGGATAAACGGCACTCCCTGGGCGAACAGAACCAGGGAATTACTGAATGCCTGGATACGCACTCGTTCAGCCAAGTCGGCGCTGTCACTGGCTTTGATCTGTACTCCGTCGAACAGCGTCTCGTTGTCGTGGGCGGCAATATAATTAATGGATTCCTGCGGGTCGGCGGTATAGCCGGTGGGCTGGCCGTTATAGACCAGCTCGCTGCCGGTAATGATATTGCCGTTGGCATCTTCAAAAGGATAATCCGCCAGGTTGCCGGCTAGGGAAACGCGGACTTTATCTGCCAGGGTTAGCAGTGTGGCACGCTCATCTTCTCCCTCAAACTTACCGTTGCTGTCGGTGAACAGACCGGTACCAAAGCCCTGCTCCTCAAAGCCTCCGAAGGGGTTGCCACCACGCACGGAATCGCGCAGGCGATCGTTAAAGGTGCCGATACCGCTGCCGGCCATATTGCCCTGGCGGGCCTGTACAAAGCGAGCATCGTCAGCCACCTCGCCAAAATTCCAGCCCTCGCCGTACAGATAGATAGCGCTGCCATCGACACCATCGGCTGCGGGGGTCAGTGATTGCAGTGCCGCTTGCGCCTTGAGAATATTGTCGAGGCTGTGATGTCCCATCAGATCGAAACGGAAGCTGTCCACCTTGTAGGCCCGGGCCCAGGTGACCAGGGAATCGATCATCAGCTTTTCCATCATGGCGTGCTCACTGGCGGTATTGGCGCAGCAGCTACTCATTTCCACACCGCCTTCCAGATTGCGGCGGTGATAATAGCCGGGGACGATTTTATCGAGTACGGAGTTGTCGTATTGGCCATAGGAGCTGGTGTGGTTGTAAACCACATCCATTACCAGTCGCAGGCCGGAGCGGGATAGCCCCTGCACCATTTGACGGAATTCGCGAATGCGTGCAGGTCCATCGGGAGCGCTGCTATAGCTGCCTTCGGGGACCGTGTAGTGCAATGGATCGTAGCCCCAGTTAAAGCCATCGGTATCGCGAATTGCATCTACCTGGGCCTGCTGCTCGCTGCTGTCCGATGCGTAGTCTGAGAGGTCCGGTGTTTGCTGCTGCTGCATGCGATCCTCATTGACTGTGGCAAAGTCAAAGGCCGGCAGCAGGTGGATATGGGTGAGGCCGGCGCGGGCCAGTTTATTGAGGTGGCGCATGCCGTCGCTGTGCTTGCGGGTGAAAGCCTTGAAGGTGCCGCGCTCTGCTTCGGGGACAGTTTGATCCGCAATACTGAAATCGCGTACGTGCAGCTCGTAGACACTGATATCTTCTGGCTGGGTTAACTTGGGCTTGCGCAGGCGGTCCCAACCGCGCGGCATCAGGTCCCGGTCATTCAGGTTAATGATCTGGCTTTTGCCGCTATTGATGGAGAGACTCAGGGAGTAGGGGTCGGTGACCAGGTTGGTTTCAATCTGGCGGCTGAAGTAGGAATACACCTCGACCTCGTAGAGGTAAAAGCTGCGGTCCCACTGCTTATCGATATCGGCACTCCAAACCCCGGTAGATTCATCGCGCAGCATGGATACCACCTGATCGGCGCTATCGCTGCTGGAGTCTGTAAACAGGTGCAGCTTTACTGCCCGTGCGGTGGGAGCCCAAAGATCGAGCTGGATATTCTCCTCGCCGACACGGGCACCGAGTTCACCGTCGTAGTAGAAGCGATCATCGAGCGCGCCTGCCATCTGCACACCAGTCGCATCCAGTAAGTTGCCTTCCGCATCGTAAGCGGCGAGGGCCAGCTGCTGGGTGATCAGATCGCTGATGGAGGCCTGCCCTGGCAATTGCCAGGCACTGAAACTGGCCAGGTGCGGGAATTTTTGTAGGGCGCTGTCGGGCAGGGTGGTGATAGGGGTGAGGTCGATGGTGCCATCGGAACGGATATCACCGTCCTCCAGTTTTAGCTCGGCGCTGTTGCTGTAGTGCAATTTAACCTCGATACCTTCCTGCACCTGGATATCCCAGGCAAAGCTGATGGTATCCACCCAGTGAGCTTTATCGCTGCTCAGGTCACCCTTGGCGAAGCCGTCACTGCTGACGGTGACTTCTTTACTATTCGAGTCAAAAGCAAAGTAGATTTCGTCGTAATCGGCAGCCACGGTAAAGCTGACGTTAGCTCCATTGTTGCCGTAGCTCTCCTCCCAGCCTTCGTGCAGGGCTACCTTGAATTCATAGGAGCCGGCAGGAAGCGCTGAGGTGATAAAGGTGTAGGTGCCATCTCCATCGGCATCCTGCATCCAGCTGCGCAGGCAACCGGGTTGCCAGTCTCCCGGGCACCCCAGCAGGGATTGGAAGTTGCCGGCTACAGTGGCGACCACGCTATTGTGGTTGTCGGTGATCCAGTGACTCTCGTGGTCGTAGATAAATTTAACTTCGCGGGCCTCATCCAGGCTAAGGGAAATATTACCGCCGTCCCGCTGGCCGCCCGAGCCATAATTTTCATCCCAGCTGTTGTTGAGAGCGGCTTTGTACTCCCAGTTGCCACCGGGTATCCAAAAGTTGCCCTGCCATTTGTCGTCTTCGCTGTCATAGCTGAGCAGGGTGGCGACACAACCTGGTTGCCAGTCGCCATCGCAGCCCAGTTGGCTTTGTAGGTTTCCGGGAATATTGACCTCTGTGGGATCTGGTGTGTCAGATGCCCAAACCGGTATTTGGATGGAGCAGAAGACTGCCCCCAGAATCAGCCCGGCCCTTGTGCCGGGCCCTGTAAATTTTGTTGTTGGCATAGCGCTTCCCATTTTTTGTTGTACTTGTTGCGGTTCTCTCAGTTGGTATTGAATCGCAGTCACGCATTGACGGCCTCCCACCCCGAGGAGGTGGAGGTCTGGGGGAGGTGGTTGGGGGTGTCATAAAACCTTTATAAATTCGTCACTTGGTGGAAACACCCGCAGGAGAAGATGCTTCTCGAGTAAACGCGATGGCGAAAGAAAAAGCCGGATCTATACTCAACTGATCGGGTTATGGTGAGTCGAGAAAGGTGATGCACTCGCTGTAATCGGATTCGAAGGCCGGCTTTTGCCGGCTTTGCTTTTTGTGGCGGGGCAATTACTAAGAGGCTTCCCGGGATTATCCTTGCTCCTATCCCCGGGTAGTGCTAATTTGCCCATAGCCCGCCAGGTATTTTGGCGGAATCCAGAACTCAATGACTGCGGAGGATGATTGATGATTGTTGCAACCCTCCGTCGGGTCCAGTAGCAGCCTCCAGCTGCCCACGCCCGGCGATAGATTCCTAGACGTCGGGCTTTCCCTGAGAAAGCTCTGTTGGCCGCGTATCTGCGGTCGCTTGGTGCTTTGTTGCGCCCAGAGGGTTTCAATCTTGAGTAAATCTCACTTTACCCGCCGGTCTGTTAATAGATTCGGCACTAAATCCCCATCTATCAAAATTGAGCGGGAAGCTTCTCCGCTGCAAAAACTCGGTTGGAAGTCTTTTTTCCAGCAGCAGCTGACGCTCGAAGAACTCGAACAGTGTTTGCCGCTGCGGGTTATGGCTGTACACCGCAGTCGCCTGGAATTGGCCGGCGAGCAGGGGGCTGTGTCCCTTCCGCTAACCGGGAGTCTTGTGGCTAATTTACCCGCGGTGGGGGATTGGCTGTTGTTAGAGAAGAGCAGTGGATATTTCGTGCGTTTGTTGAGCCGCAGCAGCCAGTTTGAGCGCATGGCACCTGGGGGGCATCAGGTGCAGATGATTGCCGCCAATGTCGATAGTGTTTTTATTGTTTCGTCTCTGAATGATGACTTTAACCTCTCACGTATTGAGCGCTATTTGGCTCTGGCTCGGGAGTCTGGTTGCAGCCCACACCTGATACTGACTAAGACCGATCTGTGTGAAGATACAGCCCCTTTTCTTCAGGCATTGCGTCCATTCGGCGAATTACCCGCTGCAATGGTAAATAGCCTGGATCGAGAAAGCGTGGCACAGCTGCGCCAGTGGTGCTTACCTGGGGAAACTATCGCGCTGTTAGGTTCTTCTGGAGTGGGTAAATCCGCTTTGCTAAATGCGCTGTATGGCGAACCCCTGGCTGAGACTGGGACCATTCGCGAAGCCGATAGTAAAGGGCGTCACACTACACGGAAACGCTCTCTTCACTCCCTGAGTTGGGGAGCGCTGTTACTCGATAGCCCTGGAATGCGGGAGCTAGGATTGGTGCATGTTGAAGATGGCGTGGCGGAGACTTTTTCTGATATCGAGGCCTTGTCCAGAGAGTGTCGCTTTTCTGACTGCCAGCACCAGTCAGAGCCAGGCTGTGCGGTACAAGAGGCAATAACGGGCGGTTCGCTGGATGATCGGCGCTTGCGCAATTGGCAAAAACTGCAACAGGAACTAAGCCGTAACGGTCAAACTCTCGCGCAGAAACGGGCAGGGGAGAGAGCGCTATCCCAAATGTATCGATCTGTACAAAACCAGGCGCGTAAACACAAATATTCAGAGGATTAATAGAACTGGCGCCCGGGAATTTTCCCGGGTGCTTCTCAATTAATGAGAGAGTTTTAACGTGACAACGCCTAAGATAATGAGCAAAACCCCCAGGTAGCGTCCAAGGCTGGTGGAGTCTCCAAAGAACAGCACCCCTACCGCAAAGGCTCCGGCGGCACCAATTCCCGTCCAGACCGCATAGGAAGTACCAATAGGTATCTCCCGTTGCGCCAGCCACAAAAGAAATCCACTGACCCCAATAAATACCACAGCCATAACCACACCCAGAAGGCGGGTGTTACTGCCCTGTGAAATTTTCAGTCCAAGCACCCAACCAATTTCGCATAGTCCGGCGAGTATTAAGTAGAACCAGGCCATGATATTCCTTTAAAGAGACTCGGCGATTTGCTTCTAGCGGAGAAATCAATGTTGACATGTCAGTAAACAAGTCTTTCCCGTATTAGAACAGATATAGTTGAGAATAGCTGAGATGGCTTTATTGAAAGTCAGGTGGATAGCTGTGCCTCGCTCCCATTCAGTAATTAATCTCAAAGTGCAGCCGGACCCGTTTGAGCTCTTAATACGCTATCTATTAGTTACATTGCCAAGTGCATTGTTTCGGAGGAAGTTGTGGAGCATGATAAATAAAATCTTTACTGAGAGGGCTTTGCATTGTTTTCCAGATGAAATCTGGAAAACGATAAAACTGTGCGAAAGTCTATTTAAATCAGAGCCCAAACTTGCGCGAAATGAATTTTTCTATATCATTGTAATGATAATTATTATCATTTGGTACTGGTTCAATACCCTTGTAAATTTAAAATAACTATCAGATAAAGTAATTAAAACTTATGTCAAATAGATTGCCACCTGAATGGGCCAAGCAAGATGCAATAATGCTCACTTGGCCCCATGCGGATACTGATTGGAAACCGATACTAAACGAAGTAGAAGCGGTTTATATTTCTATTTGCGAAGCTATAACTGCTCGGCAAAAACTGGTAGTCGTTTGTCATGATGAGGTTTTAAAAATACATATTAGCCAGTTATTACATGGGGCTAATGTAATAATTCAGAACATTCAGTTTGTTGTTGTTGCTACAAATGATAGTTGGACGAGAGATCATGGCCCAATTTCAGTAGTGAACAGCCAAGGAGAAGTTGTTGCTCTCGATTTTACGTTTAATGGATGGGGAAGCAAATACCCGGCTGATTTAGACAATCAGATTAACCAGGAAATGTTTAAGCAATTGGGTATCTGTAATTGGCGAAAAATTGACGTCGTTCTTGAAGGTGGAGCAATAGATATTGATGAAAAGGGCAACCTTTTAACGACTGAGCGCTGTCTGCTAAATAAAAATCGTAACCACCGCATGACAAGAGCGGATATCGAGGGACTGCTAAAAACTGAGTTAGGTGCAAAGAATATTCTATGGCTGGATCATGGCGCATTAGAGGGCGATGATACAGATAGTCATATCGACACTCTTGCACGGTTCGCACCTAGCCAAACTATTGTCTATCAGGGCTGTAATGAAAGTGGTTATCGTTTTTTTGATGAACTTGAGAAAATGAAGCAGAGTTTATTACAAATGCGCTCACTTGATGGGAAACCATTTAATTTGCTGGAATTACCATGGCCTAGCGGACAAGTAAATGCAAGTGGCGAGCGTTTACCTGCCACTTATGCCAACTTTCTAATTATCAATGATGCGGTACTAGCTCCTGTATATGATATTGAAGAAGATACTGAGGCGTTACAAACTCTCCAGATGGCATTTCCGGAGCATCAGATAGTTGCAGTTAATTGCCGGCCCATTATCGAACAGTTCGGTAGTTTGCATTGTTTAACTATGCAGCTGCCGAAAAACCTCATGGCTAATTAGGCGTTAAAAATAATTTTTTGCATCTAATCTAAAATTAAACAATCTAGCGAATTTATTAATGAGTAACATAGTTAAAGTGGCACTTGTTCAGCAAGATAACACTGTTGATTGCCAACAAAATATTGATAGATCAACTCAGGGAATACGTGCCGCAGCGAGTGAAGGCGCTGATTTAGTAGTGCTGCAGGAGTTGCATCGTAGCCTATATTTTTGTCAGTCAGAAGATGTGAGTTTATTCGATTTAGCTGAGACGATCCCCGGACCCAGTACGGATTATTTTGGAAGGCTTGCAAAAGAACTCGGCGTGGTCATAGTGACCTCTCTGTTTGAAAAGCGTGCTGCAGGTATTTATCACAATACTGCAGTGGTATTGGATAAAAATGGCTCTATTGCCGGAAAGTATCGAAAAATGCATATTCCGGACGATCCGGGATTTTACGAAAAATTTTATTTCACGCCTGGTGATTTGGGCTTTGAAGTTATAGATACGAGTATTGGCAAGTTGGGCATATTGGTTTGTTGGGATCAATGGTTTCCTGAAGCTGCCCGACTGATGGCAATGGCTGGAGCAGAATTACTGATTTACCCAACCGCAATTGGATGGGACCCGCGCGATGATGCGGCTGAGCAGCAACGGCAACTTGAAGCCTGGAAAATTTTACAAAGGTCCCACGCGGTAGCGAATGGCGTACCAGTTATTAGTTGTAATCGTGTGGGCCATGAAAGTGATTCCAGTGGAAGTTCTGCCGGCATTGATTTCTGGGGTAATAGCTTTATCTGTGGTCCACAGGGCGAGCTACTTGCCTGTGCAAGTGAAAGTGATGGTGAGATACTAATTGCGAATATAGATATGGAGAAAAGTGAACAAGTACGTCGTATTTGGCCATACTTGCGAGATAGACGTGTCGATCATTACCAAGACTTAACGAAAATTTACCGTGATTAAGAGTTGATAGTTTGGGTCTGCCAGATTTCCTAGAAATTAGCAGACCCAATTTACTAAATGGCTAGTGGTTCGCGACACTGCTGAAGTTGTTGAATTAGGTATCTATCTCTAGCTAGTGTTTCTTTACAGTCATCACCAAACCATTCCAGTGAAGCTTCAATGTTGCGGACTCTCTTGTCTGGATGCTGACTAATATGACTTACGAATTCCTGATAGTTAACAGCGCCATCAAACAGCGGGACAATACCTTCCCGCGAGCCAGAAGCAGAATATACATTAGCAGGCGAGAACACATTCAGGAATTCTGCAGAACTTACATTTTTTAAGTGGATATGATTAATATTATCTTTTAAAGCCTCAAAAGCTGGGATCACTTCAGTTTTTGATTCCCAGACATGGAGTACGTCAAAATTGATTTGAAGATTGTCACAAGCAACGCTCTGTAATAAATTTTTTGTTGCTGGGACGGAATCCGCATATGTATTGGGATGTGTTTCAATAATTAAGTTGAGATCATGTCGGGACATCCATTGACAGACCTTGCGCAACGTCTTTGTTAATCGTGCAAAGCCATGCTCAGATGTGTTTGCGCTTGCCTCGGAGCCGGCAAAAGTCCTAATTTTCTTAGCGCCCCAATGTTTTGCTAAGTAACATAAATGTTCTACTTGTTTATGTAACTCTGCTTCAGTGGCATATAGCGCTAAATAATCACTTAACATCGTGATTTTTAGGCCGTAGTCCGCCAACCAATTTTTATTATATTCTGGTTGAGAGGCGAGATTTTTTGCGTGAGTTCCCCACAATTCAATACCCTGAAAATGATTATGCTTCGCCCACTTTGCTAAATGATCAATTGAAACCAGTTGATGGCGAAAAGAGATTGTACAGATAGATAAAATCATATGCACACCTCATTGGAACGTTCTTTGTTAGTAATAGCTACATGGTTTTGCCATTGTTGAAATAATGTATGTAGCTGACGTTTGATTTTAAATTCTCGCTGATCTTGTTGATCCAGTAGCTGCATGATTTCTGTTTTAATATCTGTCGATGATTCGGATGGATAGTTTCCTTCAGTAGCGTAATTCGCGATTTTCATAGAACGAAATTGAATCTGCTTATAAGTGGAAACTAACTCTTCAATAATGTCGCACCATGTTTCAAATTCATCAAAATCCAAATTCAGTTGCAACATAAAATATGCTAAGCCATGTTCGTAGGCATACTTTCGAATAGCCAATACGGGAAGCTGAGTGAGAGCATGGCTCAAATTAGAGGGGCATAGCTGACTTTCAGGAGCCAAATGTGCCTTGACAATTTTTCGCACAGCATCCGTCATCGGATTATTGTTTAAGTTCAAACAGGTAGTAAAATAGTCATGGATTGCCTGATTGGAGCTTGGTTTAATTTGGCTGCTATCAAAGATATAACCGCCAGCAACAGCATCCGACTCAATTGCGTGTAATACTTGTTTTTTATTTTGCTCTCCTTCCCAGCGAAAATCAGGATCCCACATAAATAACATTTCTGGATTTTGACTATTTTCCAGCATTACGTAGTGAGGGAATGGATTCTGGTTAAACTTATTTTCGCGTTCTGGCAACCTATACATATCTAGCATTACCATTATGTTCTGACTGGCAGATTTATTGTCTAGTAATGTTAGTAAAGTGTTAATATTGTCGCTTTTGGATAAGCCTTGGTTGTACCAGGACTTTACCTCGACACCATAAATTTTCTCGAACCAGTTTCGAAAGAAGTCATGGTTCAAATTCTCAGCGTGATAGTTGATACAATAATCATTATCAACTACAACATCGGCGTCCCATACACCAAAGTAAAATGGTCTATGGTCAACATGATCATTTGCTTTGATACACTCGCATAGACAACTCACAAAACAATGTACTTTAATATCCTCAAACTCTTCTGTCTGCTCTTCAGCTTGTTCTGTTGGAGCTATTTCGACTCCTGATTTCTCTTGAGGATCGGTATGTTTGGGAGAAGCGCCATTCTCGCTCTTATAGTTAACCCGGCCTAATATAAACTCACTAAAGCTATCGACTGTATCAAAATCCTTCAAGTTCAAGGCTTCATCGGGTATATCAATTCCCAGCTTTAATTCCAAGCTAATAAGTACTTGCAGGATCAGTACGGAATCAAGGTATAAATCTTCATTTAGCTTGGAGTGAAGCTGAACATCTTCTATATGTGTTAGATTCAACTCATTAGTAAGTATGCTCTGAATCGAATCTACTATTTCAGTCTTTTGCATAATTAATATATTGTTTGTTTGCTCAATAGATAGCCCCTACTTACTAGTTGGCTCTTTCAGCTTGTTTTCCTTCACTACTTTTATTTGTTCTGGTTAGTATGTTCTGTTGATAGTTCAGCGCAATCTGCTTACGGTTCACTTTACTGTTAGCCATTCGCATTATCTCATCGACCGGCTGTAATATTTGCGGTACTTGAAATAGTGCTAAGTGTTGACTGCACCATTGGCGTAGTTCGGAGGGGTCTATTGCTGGGGAAGCGACATACTGTAGGCAAACTCGTTGGCCCGCAAATTGATCATCTATCTTAAATACCACTACATCATTAACTTGCGGGTGTTCAAGTATGATATCTTCTACTTCTGCAGGATATACATTTAGCCCTGATACGATGATTGTGTCATCCATTCGTGCAAGAAAATGCAGTCGACCATTTTCACTCAAATATCCGATATCCTGTGTTTTAACAGTTTTAATTCCTGATGCAGTTTTTACATAAGCAACTATCTCTTGCTGTTTATTGTCGAGATTACCACAGGTAATTTCGACATGAGGTAATGGCTTTCCTTGATCGTTAGCAGCAGATAAATCCTGTCCTATACTAATACAGCCCGCTTCAGAGCATCCATACTGTTGATATAAGTTTTCTACACGTGCCTGAATCTGCTCAAATACCTGTTGTGGCATAGTGGAACCTGAAGTCATAGCAGCAAATAGTTTGCTATTGGCCGGCCATAAACGTAGTAATCCCTGCAACATTACCGGAGAAGAATACAAAAGCGGACGCTGACAACTCTGCAGCTTCTTGATAAGGTATTTAGGATTGATATTGCTAATTATCAGTGGTGACTGACCCCGATTCAGAGCAACCATTACGCCACAAATTAATCCATATGAATGGGTAACGGGACAAGCGACAACTGGAGTCATGCTGTCCGGGTCGCTGAAAGCCTGGCAATAACTCTTTACCTCAATATCAATATCCGCCCAGCTTCGCAATATGCATTTTGGTTCACCTGTGGTGCCGGAGCTCATTTGAATAATACCTGCTTCAGATTTATTCAAATTAGTTGCCGGTAGCTCAATTAATCCTGCTAAGTCACCATAAATCAGCAATTCGCAGCCAGCTTTTTCTGCCATACGCTTTGCAGTATCCTTTGGAACACTGGGGTGGATAGGCATGGCAGATATTTTCTTTGACTTTAAGTAATAACATAGAGTCAACCAAATAAAATTATCTTCAACACATACCGCAACAGCGTTACTCTCATTAATAGTATTTATTGAGACATAGGACTGCTGTTGCTCGTTAAAGTCTTCTTTACTATAAAACTTATCATTTATTGTAAGCATAGGATTTTCCTGGTACTGCTGGCACTGATATTGATGTCTTGGAGGTTTCCTTTTGGGTATCATGTAAAGCAGCGTCTGCTAACGGATTTCTTATGTGATGATGAAATTCTGTTTCACGATTCCCGCGAAATTTCTTATCCAATAGTGATTCGGTTTTAATTTCCGGTTGGAATAAATCGATTTGGGCTATGCGCTTTTGATCAGTTAAGTTTGATTGCTGATATTTTCTAAAGCTGTGATAAACTGATTTCCAGAATTCACTTTCTGGAAATTGGTAGTAATCTTCAAGTAATACGGCCAAGTCAGATAAATTAAAAACCAATAAGGTATCTACTAAAAGTTCGCGCAAAGCTTCGACACTTTCCATCCAATAATATTGGTTTGGCCCGCCAAAACTATATTCTTCCTCGAAGTCAGTAAAAGTAGGCGCTAATTCCGGTTGTGCTAAGTAATTGTGAACGTACTCCATGCTTTCATGAAAATCGCGCACTATAACTTTTTCAGGCCAACCATCTTTATGTTGCAATAAGATATTTTGCCCGTGCGCCTCAATTGCAATACCGTGATGAACTAGTAAGTGCCATATGGGAATAATCACCTTTTCGAGCAGGTTCTCCAGCCAACTATGACAACCATATTCGGCAATCCAGGGCTCGATAAAAGGGCTGCCATCTTGTTCTATTATACTTAGGGCTACAAAAGGTATTACAGTTTTCTCATCACAGTATGAGTGCAGGCTCTGTCGAAAAATTACACCCAATTGACCATCGAGATTCTCAATCCATTCCTGATGTTCAGTGCCATCATTTGTAGGCCTTATTCCGGCGTACTCCGCCAGCAAAATCATATTTTGCTTCAGGTAGTTATCCGACTCCAGAATTTGTATTAACCAGTTTGATATAGCAGGTGCAGTACAAATGGTGTGACTTTCTATAGTGCGTAGTGAAGAAGTATTAATTATATTCAGAGGTAGTTTTATATTAGCTTTTTCAGGATGGCTAATATTTAATAATGTACGAATAGAAATGCTGGCTTGATATTGATCGCCAGCCTCTCCAAGGTAAAATACTTGTCCATCAGCAATAGCGGGCTCAAGTTTATCTTTTAAAAACTTCCACTGCCATGGATGGATGGGCATCAATGAAAATGCAGTACTATCGGAAGTTAGATTTTTAATTTGTGTATTTAACTGCTGGTAACATTGTTCACCAAGCTCAGTTTCCCAAAATATTTTTTCAGTTACAGAGTTAAATCGACGCTTCAAATAGCATCGTCTAATCGCCAACCAATGTAGTTGAAAATTATTGCCAAACTCTGGACCATAAAGTTTATGATCAAGCTCACTAAACCCAGTTCGTGCCTTGAAGCATGGATGATAAGGGTGCCCTTCATCAATTGCAGACTCTAACTGGGTATATGTTAATTCACGACGGCTTATATGGCGGTTTAAATGCTTATTGTTCCACTGGCAAAGTTTAACAGTTTGTTCGAGCTCAATTGCCAGCTTTTTCTTTACTACTACTGAAGTAGGCAAGTCTTCAACAAGGGCATTTAGTGTTATTGGTTGCCAATCAATGCTTTGAGATATATTTTTTATCCATTGTGCCTGAAGTTTTGTATCTACATGCTTTTCATCTCTTTGAGAAAAAAACATTTCTTCTGTATTGATTCTAATTCGACTAAAACCAGAAATTCTTCCTGAAGCACGATAAAAAGATCTTCCTAATGTAAAATAGAAAAAACCATCGTGATAAGAGTAATCACAAAGATGCTCGAACAACAATGCTTCCAAGAGCTGGCGAATCACTCTTTTTTCTTCAGCTAAGTGGCTGTCAGAATTTTTATAAGGAGAGATTTCTAAGTCTTGTTGAGATAAATGCTGCTGTGGGTTAACTGTGAGCAAGAGTCACCTCGTTAACTTGCTTATGGGTAGTCAAGCTTTCTTGATGCAGGTCGAAGAAAGGATTTCGTATATTAGTGTAAACAGCTAATTCTTTTTCCGCTTCCAGCTCATCAACATCTTCAACGCGAGTTAGAAGGTTTCCCTTGCAGGGAATACTAGAATTATTAAATAATCTATCTGTAAAGTTTTTGCCGACGCTTGTCAGTACCCTAGAATTTAGAAAATTAAGCTTGCTGTAACTTAATTGTAATAGTTTATTCTCATCAATAAGGTCATCTTGTCCCATACGGCCAATAATTGAGAATAACTGATTGACAAAAAGATAGTATCCAAACCGGTCTGCAATCATATTGTCAGGATAAAATAAGTCAGGATTATTCCTCAACTCAGGTACAGCTTCGAGCAACTTATCCTGCATTTTTTCTGACAAGTAGAAACCTTGATTGTCTCGGTAGTAGTATCTAATTGGACAGTCATCATAAATAGTTAATAGAGAATTTTGTTGATGAGCTTCTAAACCAATACCCTGACTATCGTAAAGTCTAATTGTTGGTTCAATTGCACATTGCCAATAACAATTAAACCATTTTAACGCTGCTTCCTCTACGCTAATGCCCTGCTTGGAAGCCAAGCTTAAAACTTGCTGCGCTAATTTAGACTGAGTTCCGGATAAGATAGGGTCTTGTACCAATGCAGCGATTGAAACTGTGGGTAGTTCTAGACTGTTTGTATCTCTACTGAATGGATTTTGCCGTATAATAGTTTCAAAGCCTGTTTCCTGCATATTAGGTAATTTAACAGTAATAAAGGCAGGATCTTCAATTAAAACAAACTGTGGAAATTTTTGCTTGAAGTTGCTTAATGAGAACAACTTTCCAACATTTAATCCCGGATCTAATTCGTGAGCCATATTTTTTCTTAGCGAATTAGTTATTTTTACAGGGATCGAGAGCTTAATCATATAATTCAGCTCACTGCAGTACAAAGTGCGGACAGAAGAAGTGGGCGTAAACATCTTACCCATAAGACCTAAGTCGACAATTAATCCGTCACGTTGTAAATGCTGAACATAGTCCTGGTGTAACAGCCACTGTGCTTGTAGGGGATGTACAGGTATTAGTTGTTTATCGATATCAATATCAATATCGATATCGGCCCCTAATATATTATTGATAATTTCCTCAACGCTCTCGTCGAGTAAAGAATCTTGCTCCAGAAGATCTTTTGACACGGCAAAAAAGTGTAATTGAAATTTAGATTTCAATTCCGGCGTATACTTTTCATGTTGCCAAGAGTGAATGCCTTGGCGTGACTTGGGTGTTGGATGAAGCCAATGTCCAAATAACAGAGACTGTTCAGAACAAATATAATCGGAGCTATTAAGTGTAGGATCATCTAGTCGCTTAGTAAGATAATCCTGCATGATTTGAAGACTTTCTAAAGTGCGATTTAATAGTTCTATTTTGTTGGCTGGAGTATTTGGCTTATTGTTTTGGTTATTATCTTTTGCATAAATGTTATCTATTAACATCATAATCGCAGAAGTAAAATCTATGGGTTGCCAATTCCATTGATTTGCTAATTTGCGATAGCTTTTAGTAAATACATGTCGGCCGACAATTGAACGATAAGAAGCCTCTAAAGCAAGTGTAACTCCAGTTCCGTTCAAATAAAGTTCTAGTGCATAACCATTTTCTTCTTCAAGGGCCACACCAGTTTGTAATTGCCAATCAGAGCTTGTATGCCAAACACCGGGGTCAACTTCTCTTATATATGCATTAGCAAATGCTTGAAAAGAAGCCTTTTCCGCCAGCTCTTTTGCGGTGAATGGCATGACGATATTCTCCTGGAGATACTAAGTAAAAGAACTTACCCAGATGATAATGATACACATTCTCACCAGCAAGTAAGTTTACAATTGTTACTATTGTTTTAGAGCTGTATCTCACTTGGCGTTACTTAGACTGAAGTTTGATTTACTTTCAGCTTCGTAGGCCTGTATTGGTAGCAAAAATAGGCGGCCAACAAAAAGGTGCACCATTCTGCTAATGGCAGTGCAACAATAAATGATAAATCACTTATTGCTGCTGGTAATAAGTGCCAGCTGGGCAACATATAATAAAAGGCAATCAAAAATACGGCGGGGAATAATAAGCTGCGGTTAATAGCAACTAAAGCTGAAGGTTTTGGTTTGTGTATTGCTGTTAAGTAACAGGTTAAGACGATGTTAGTCCCATTAATTAAAAATAGTGGAAGCAACAATGGCAGCAATTGCATGCTGACTCGGGATATTTCCTGATCTTGTTCATTGGTAAACCAACTCAGAACAGTTTCTGGCCAAAAAACGAGCAGCGCAACGATTATGATACCCAGGCAGATGGTACTTAATATTGCAATTGACAAAAAAGATTTCACTCTAGTTAAGTGCCGAGCGCCAAAATTTTGACTGACAACGATATGAAGTGCATCAGCTAAACCATAACTAAGCATGACACTTAAGAAAATGAAGTAATTGACCAGAGTAAATGCCGCTACACCATCTACGCCTAGCCGCATTATCATTAAAGTATTTAGAATGAAAAAAATAATACCAACAGATATCTCGTTTATAAACTCTGATATACCGTTATAAGCTGAGTTAAGAAGTAGTTTCCAGTTTCTTTGTTGTAATTCGAACTTAAGTGTTCTTTTCTTGCTAAAAAAATAACGGCTCAATACTAAAAATTGTATAACTTGTGCTATTGCAGTTGCATAAGCAGCCCCAGCTAATCCGAATTCCAAGTACACGATAAACCAGGCATCGAGAATAATATTGAGAACAGCGCCGATTACTAATGCACATGTGGCTAATATCGGATGGCCATCAGCACGTACAAAATAATACAGCACCATTGTGGTTAACTGTAAAATGAACACCCAGCGAATGACGTCGAAATATTCCCTTGCTAATACAGCAACCTGGGCTGAAATATTGAGTATTTCAAAAAGTAAATCGTTGAAGGCTAAGCTGCCCAGCGCTAACAGAGTGTTAATAACCACAGCGGCAATAAGGGATTGGCTGAAGATGGCGTTTGCTGTTTTCGGATCTTTCTCACCTATGGCTTTACCTACGCTCACAGCCCCGCCTATTGCCAGCATGATGGCAATAGCTATCAACAAGGTGAAGTACGGGATCATTAGAGTGATTGCAGCGAGAGCGTCTGTACCTATGGTGTTGCCGACAAAAAAGCCATCAATCAGGTTGGCGCTTGTTATTGCAACTAAGCCGACTATTGAAGGTAGTACATAGTAAAAAAAAGTCTTGACGATACGACCGGAAAGCGCTGGATTTTGGGCTGACATTAAAGTGTCTCAAATCATGAGAAAATAGGTTCTGAGGCAGTATTATATATTCCACTTGTTGCAAATGATAGTGATTATCATTAATATCGGTGAATTTAGGTTGATACATAAAGCTGCATCGTGAAGTTTTGATGTTCTAAATGTGAACAGATTTGTGTTATAGCCAATGCAATATTGTGTTGGGCACTAAGCATGCTGGTGGCGTGTCCCGGGCAATGGTTGTACAGGAAGTGCGCAGCAGTATTGATGTTTTGCAGTGCTAAATGTCCTGGTAAGTCATATGTGTATCCATTGAAAATAGTTTAGAAAATGTACTATTAAAATTACTGTCAGACGTCAAAAGTAAGAGCTATGTGTAGGTTCCAGTCGGGTTCCCCCATATTAAGGTCGTCCGTGGGCGAGAGTATTTTTGCGCTATGAATAATTTTGGATTCAAAAAATTCAAGTTTTAATTTGGTTGTGGATAAGAGGCTGTTGTGGCAAGTGCGCATATTTTAATATTGGAAAGTGATACTAAAATAAGCAGACAATTGAGCGGCACTTTGCAAAAGCAAGGATTTGATGTCACTCAATGTCAAGATGTTAGTGATGGGTTGATGGTGATGCCCGCAGGCTATTTTGATCTTATTTTAGTTAATGCGTTTTTGCCCACCAATGATGATTTATCACCTTTACAGGCTATACGTAGCTGGGGCCAAACGCCTGTAATTGTTCTCTCTTCAGTTAATACAACGGCAAAAAGGATAGAGAGCTTTCGGCAGGGGGCTGATGATTTTATATCCAAACCGATTGATTCCACTGAGATAGTGCTGCGTGTAAACGCAATACTGCGTAGGACTCACAAGGGGGAAAGTAACATTGAGGGTGAGATTGATATCGATCATTTAAGGTTATTAAAATCAAGGCAGCAGGTTTTTTATAGGGGAGATAATTTAGCGTTTACACCTATTCAGTTTCGATTACTTTGGATACTCGCTGAGAACCGATTCAAGGTAGTTAGTAAGCAATTTTTATATCGTGCGGTACTCAACAGGCAATTTTCCCGTTATGATCGAAGCCTTGAGATGCATCTTAGTCGTATCAGGAAAAAGTTTATTGAAGTTGGTATATCGGCTGACCGCTTTGCTACGATTCATGGCAAAGGTTATAGATTTTCATAATAAAAGACTAGCTTAAGTTAAACGGTAAATTTAGGTGTACTAAGTATCGGTTTAGGCATTATTCAAGTATTTTTTCCTTTCTAAAATTCTAATCAGGCTTGTTTAACATCAGCAAGCTTAAAGCTGTCTTTGAGTTCAAAACGTTTTAATTGTCGACGGTTTTTATTAGCTATTATGCTCCCGTAACAATTGTAAAAGTGGTTTTTTTCGGCCATGAAAGCAATTAACATCTTTGATAATGATTATCATTACCAAAGGTGTTAATTGCTGAATACATCTTTTCGTTTAAAAGTTGGCTCGGCATAAAGTGAATTAATTAAGAAGTGGGGATATGAGCACTATTAATAAAGTTGAGGCTGAGCATGATAGGCAATTTTTAGCTTTTTCAACGGTAATTCACATTGACAGCGAGAGGATGATTAGGCGTTTATGTAAGCACTTCGCTCACAAAGTTAATGCCCACTGGAGCAGCGAGTGCGGCCATATTGAGTTTGATATGGGTTTCTGTGATATGAACGGAAGTGGAGATCAATTGGATTTGTGTTGTGGTGCTAACTCTGATGCGGAGTTAAAAGAGATCATAGATTGCATTGATTCCCACTTCTTACGATTTGCGAAAGGTGTGGAATGTTCACTTCAGTGGAATCTAATGAATTCTTAATGGTAAAAAGATGTTAGAGAAAGATAAACTCGAGAGTGAAGTTAATACTCAGTGGAATATAGCTGAGGCAGGGAATATTTATGGTGTTAACCAGTGGGGCAATGGTTATTTCGATATAGATTCACAGGGTAATGTTGTCGTAAAAAATCCTAGTGATGAAGAGGCAGATGCTGTTCCCTTGATGCAAATTGTAGAGGGTATGCGGGACCGCGATTTACACATGCCTGTTTTACTGCGTGTCGAGAATATTCTTGATAAAAGTATTAGCTCACTTAATGAAACTTTCCGTCAGATAATCGAAAAACTGGATTACCAGAATAAATACCAAGGTGTTTATCCAATTAAAGTAAACCAGCAGGCCCAAATTGTCGATGAAGTAGCTCAATTTGGTTCTCGCTATCAACATGGATTTGAAGTTGGTAGTAAAGCTGAAATGATTGCAGCTTTATCCACCATCGAAGAACTTGATAGCCTAATTATTTGTAATGGCTATAAGGACCAAGAATTTATAGAATTGGGGTTAGAGGCAACAAAACTTGGATTGAAATGTATCTTTGTTATTGAAACCTTAACCGAATTGCCGATTATTGTAGAGCGAAGTCAAGCGTTAGATATTTTTCCTCATATTGGAGTGCGCGTTAAAATGACGACTCAAGTGAGTGGACATTGGAGTGCTACCAGTGGTGAGAGAAGTGTATTCGGACTGTCATCAAGTCAACTTATACATGTGGTTGATTACTTAAAAGAGCATCAAATGCTCAATTGCCTTGAGTTACTACATTGCCATTTGGGCTCTCAGATTCCTAATATCCGTGATATCCGCGGTGGTGTATTAGAAGCCTGTCGCTATTACTCCGATTTATGTAAAGAGGGCGCGGCATTAAAGTATATTGATTTAGGTGGTGGTTTAGCAGTTGACTACACCGGTAGACAATCAAGTACCGGGCAAAGCCGCAATTATTCACTTGAGGAATACTGCGAAGATATTATTGATACAATTAAGAGTACATTAGATAGCAAGAACTTACCCCACCCGATAATTGTTACGGAGTCTGGTCGTGCTACTGTAGCCTACACATCAATTTTGCTCTTTAATATCCTTGATGTTGTAAGTTTCGACTCAGAAGAGCTAAAAGAAGCTGAGGAAGATGAGCATCAATTGCTTCAAAATATGCGTGAAATTCTGACTTATTTGAAGCCTCAAAGATTGCAAGAGTGCTTCAATGATGCGCAGTTTTATCGGGACGAAGTTCGCGAATTATTCAAGCGTGGCCAAATAGATCTTCGTGTTCGTTCTGTATCAGAGACAATTTATTACAATGTTTTGCATCGTATAAAAGAGACTCTTTCAGAAATGGAGCGAATACCTGAAGATCTGGAAGGCTTGGCAGATTCATTAGCTGATATCTATTATGGTAATTTTAGTTTATTTCAGTCCTTACCTGATAGCTGGGCTATTGATCAGTTATTTCCTGTTATGCCTATTCATCGACTAAATGAGGCTCCAAGTCGGCGTGCTATCTTGGCCGACATTACCTGTGATTGTGATGGAAAAATTGAGCGATTCGTAGTCAACCAGGTAGTCGAAAAAACCTTACCTCTGCATTCAATAAAGCACGGTGAGGAGTATTATCTCGGTGTTTTCCTAGTGGGCGCTTATCAGGAAACTCTGGGTGATCTGCATAATTTATTTGGTGATACGAATGTTGTCAGTGTGAGACTGAATTCAGATGCCAGCTTTGAGTTTGTGAAAGAGGTTCATGGGGATACTATTGAGGATGTTTTAAGCTATGTCGAGTATCAGCCGCATGAAGTAAAGACGCGTTTTCGTAATAAGGTTGAAGCGGCTGTTCGCAGTGGGCGTATTAGTGCTCGTGAACGCCAGCAAATAATTAAGACCTTCAATGCAAGTATGCAAGGTTATACCTATTATGAAAGAGATTAGAAACCAGTGAGAGACATGACCTGTTTAAATCTTTATCTGTATATATGAAGGCTTAAATCTAAGTATGTCGACGATGCCAGATCTTCGATCTGGCTAAAATATTTAAGCCCTACTCTGTGAAGCTAGCTCCTGACCACGTTAATAAATTCTTTGTTTTTATATAGTTATGCTGTTAGCACCTATCCTGATTTAGTGTTTTAGGTTTATATTGGTTACTTTAGCGCCAGATAATTTTCTAAAGTGATAGTATATACAATTATACAGAATCTATTCTTCTTTATGACCAGTGCAGAACTCTGAATATACTTACTTTTATACTTTAGTGTGCTTGAGCTCGAAAGATAATCTCTCTGTAAAAATTGTTAAGAGTTTTGATCTTTCTTATTTCTTTGTCTGATTGTTACTTGCATTTTTTATTGCGTAAAAAGTAACGAGAATTAAAATATTAAATTTTACGCCATTTAGTAAGGAAACTAGGGTTAGCTAATATTTATAAGGATCATGAATATGATTTTCTGATATTATCTGGTCACAACATAAGATATTCTATCTTTTAAAGAATAGGGATGTGGACTTGAGGATCATAAATAAGATCACTTTGGGTTATATTGCACTGGCTCTGCTTCCGATCAGTTTTTCACATAGCAGTGAAACTCAGATTGAAACTATCGTTGTGACTGCGGGTAGATATGAACAGGATATTTCACAGCGGGTGGAGAGTATTTCTGTTGTAAATAATGATGTGCTCAGAAAAAGTGGTAATACCCATATTCAACAAAGCCTGGTGAGTGTACCTGGAGCAAACCTAGCAAGAGGGAATGGACAGGAATACCTGCCAGCCCTACGTTCCCCGGTACTGACTGGTGCGGGAGCCTGTGGTGGTTTGTTGACAGCAGAGGATGGGATTCCACTGAGAGCAAATGGATTTTGTAATATCAATGAGTTATTTGAATCCTTCAGCGAGACAGCTCGGCATGTCGAAGTTGTTAGAGGGCCTGCTGGTACCCTCTATGGCTCTAATGCAATGCATGGATTGATCAATGTTATCAGCCGCGATCCTGTAGAAGGAAAGAATGGATCTCTCAACACTGAAGGGGGGCCCCACGATTACTATCGATTGGGTGTATCAGCAGATCATCGCCTCAGTCGTGAAGGTGATGTGATCAGTGCAGATTTGTATTTGATGACTGATGGAGGATATAGGGATCAGTCAGGATTGGACCAGCAAAAGGCTAGCATCCAGTATACCCACCAGGTCGGTGATAGCAGAGTTCGAACTCGTCTAGTAGCGACAAGCTTAAATCAGGAGACGGCTGGTTACCTCGAGGGTGACGGAGTTTACCGCAATCGTCGATTGAGTCGTACCAACCCTAATCCAGAGGCGTTTCGAGATGCCAATTCTCTCAGATTTTACTCTCTGATTGATATACCTGTGAATCAAACTAGTCAATTACATTTGGCTCCTTACCTCCGTAAAACTGACATGCGTTTTCTGCAGCATTATTTACCGGGGCAACCAATGGAGGAAAATGGCCAGGAGAGTGTTGGGATAAGAAGCGGTTATTATCTGGAACTGGGTGAAAAGCTTAATCTGCTAACCGGTATAGATACTGAATTAAGTAAAGGATATCTCCTGGAAGCCCAAGAGAGTGTTACCGAGGGCTCTGAATTTCTGCAGGCAACCATACCAGAGGGAAAGCACTACGATTATGAAGTCGTAGCCTGGAATATCGCCCCCTATGCATCGGCAACCTGGAAGGTTAATGATCAATTAGAAGTCACTGGTGGAGTCAGGATTGAATCTGCACACTATGACTACGACAATCAAATGCTTCCCGGGCGCACAGGTGAAAATGGATTACCCTGTGACTTTGGAGGCTGTCGGTTTAGCCGGCCAAATGACCGAAAAGATAGCTTTAACAATATATCCCCCAAGTTGGGAGCGCTATTATGGTTAAGTAATGAACTACAACTCTTTACTCAATTGGCCCAGGGTTATCGTGTACCCCAAGCGACAGAGTTATATCGATTACAGCGAGAGCAGACGGTAGCAGAGCTGGATCCAGAGGAAATTAATAGCTTTGAAGTAGGGCTGAGGAAAATAGGCGACTCTTTGTCATATGAGTGGGTGGCTTATACGATGAAAAAGGAGAATGTAATATTTCGTGATGCTGACTATTTTAACCAGTCCAATGGCAAAACCCGGCACTGGGGAGTTGAGTTGGCTGTAGATTATGAATTCACTGAAAGCTTACGGCTAGAGGTGAGTACCAGCTATGCAGAACATCGCTATGCAGATCAAAGGGAGTTGCAAGGTGTAGAACTGGATGGAAATCTTGTAGATTCTGCGCCAAAGACCTTTGGTAGTTATCGACTTCACTGGTCCCCGAATTCTTTGGTATCAGCGGAGCTTGAATGGTTACATCAGGGTAGCTATTTTACAGATCCTCAAAATGCTTATCGGTATCCAGGACATGACTTACTGAACCTCCATTTGGCCTGGCAGTGGAAACAATATGAAATTTCTACTCGAATACTGAATATTACCGATAAAGCCTATGCTGAGCGCGCGGATTACAGTAGTTTTAGTGGTAGCCGCTATTTCCCCGGAGAGCCTCGCTCAATTTACTTCGGAATTAATTTTGATTGGTAATGTAGAAAGGGCTTGCTTTTAATTTTCAGGTTTCATTTGAGCATCACGAATCAAAGCTGCCATCCGATAAAAACCATGAGCCATTTTGGTGTAGGGCGTAAGTAAAAAAAATGCGAGAACTGCACCCAAGTGTAAATCCAATAGTAGGGGTAGTGCAGCTGTTCCCCCCAGGGCAAATAGTAATAGACCGCTGAGAGCGATAAATAACAGTAGGCCAACAAACCCCATCTCCCCGCTCCAAACCCTTGCTGAGCCAAGTTCTGGATCAGCCTTGAGCTTTAGCTGAATAAGCTTGCTACACCCCACTAATATGAGTAATCCACCGGGGATACCAAGTAATTTGGGTACAGAAAAAATCGAGTATGGCCCTGGCATGTTCAGAAAGTAATACATTACTGTGCCCGAACAGGTGGCTGCAAAGCACAATAAAAAGCCGTATAGAACAGCTTGGTGTGCGTATCGTCGCTGGTTGCTGAATCGGTCTTCCTCTTCGAAGTTACATCCATCTCCGTGGCCCCCGGATAGATTCTTTAGTTTTCCTGCTGAAATTAATGCACTTCTAAATTGACCCCAGGTAATTTTTTCCCCGCCGACTTTCCTCCAGTAGCGACGTAAACTTATCCCCAGGCTAAACAGCGGATAAAGAAAGGCCGGTAAAAAAATACTGGTCATAGTGGCGTGAGAAACAATTGCGTAGAAGCCCTCACCACCACTGGGTTTCAATACTCTTATTACATAAAAGATGATGGCAAATCCGATGATAGTAGCCAGGGCGATCAGACTGCCGCGTTTTTGGAACATTCTAGCAATACCTCCCGGCCAGGCAAAAGTTTCCCAGCTTTTCTGTCGCGCTTCGGCCATGACTTGGGGAATATTAATATTGAATTCGTGGGGATCGGTATACTGGCAGGCGTAGTAACAACCTCGGCAGTTGTGGCAGAGATTGGCCAACTGGGTGATGGTTCCCTCTGAGAAAGAGCGGTGTAGTTGAAGTGCTGGAAAAACGGCGCAGTAGCCCTCGCAATAGCGACAGGCATTACAGATTTCTGCTTGCCGCCGTGCCTCTTCCAAATTATCCATTTGCATAGTTAGCGGCTTCCCTTCCAGCAATACGCCCAAAAACGGTGCCGATCATCATACCCAACCCAGCCAAATATCCCTGACTAAGGATTGACCCGGCCATGGTTTCCCCTGCAGCCCACAAGTTTTTTACCGGCCCTGTGGCAGTGCTGCACTGGGCATTCTCATCAATCTTGAGCGCCAGATAAGTGAAGGTAACCCCGGTGCGCAAGCTATAGCAGTAAAATGGTGGCTCGCTGATGGGGCGGGCCCAATTAGTTTTTTCTGGTGTCAGGCCGGTAGTGGCGACACTATCCAGCTCGGTGGGGTGAAAAGCGTCACTACTGCCACAAGCAGCATTGAAGGTTGCTATGGTATCGATCAGTTTTTCAGAGGGTAAACCGGTTTTTTCCGCGAGTTCCTCCAAGGTATTCGCCTCGGTAGGAGGGAATGCTGACGGCATAAACATTTTTAAAGACTTGGAGTCGATAATTGCAAAAGCCACTTGGTCTGGCTGTTGTGCGACAAGGCGGCCCCAGATGGCATAGCGTTTGGGCCAAATATCTTCTCCCTCGTCATAAAAGCGCTGGGCATCCTTGTTAACGACGATGGAAAAGGGGACACAATCCAGGCGGGTTACTATGCCCCCATCAAACTTCGGCGCTCGCCCGTCAATTGCCACTGCATGGCACTGGGTGGGATCTCCGACGGACTGCACGCCTTGCTCCAGTAAATCTTCCAAGACCACACCCCGGTTATAAGGTGTTCCGCGTATCAGGAAATTTTCGGCAGCTGGGCCCCAGGCTTTTTCCAACCACTCAAGATTGGCTTCGAATCCGCCGGAGGCTGCTACAACTGACCTGGGTTCAATTTGGTATTGCTGTCCCTCGTAAACATAGTCGACACGAGCAATAAGATTGCCTTTCAGCTGCAGGTGCTTAACGTGTGCCCGATACAGCACATCAATGCCTAATTTGTCTGCAGTTCGGTAATAGGCGTTAACCAGGGACTTACCGCCGCCGAGGAAAAAGGCATTAGTACGTGTGAGGGATAGAGTGCCGGACAGAGGCGGCTGGAAATGAATGCCGTGCTTTTGCATCCAGGGAAGCGCTTTTTCTGATGAGCGTATAACCAGCCGAGCTAACTGCTCATTGGTTTTACCCCCGGTAACTTTTAGCAGGTCTTCATAGTACTCGTCTTCACTGTAATCACCTTCCAATGGACCCAGGGGGCCTCGGTGCATACAGCGTATATCCCTGGTGTGGCGGGAATTGCCGCCTCGATAGGGCTTGGGGGCAGTTTCCAGGATAATCACCTTGGCCCCGAGTTCGGCAGCAGTTATAGCTGCGCACAGAGCGGCATTGCCACCCCCAATTACGGCGAGGTCGTAGTGAGTGTTCACCGATAGAAAACCCTTTTGCAATGGATCAGTGTTCCATTGCAAAAGGTAGGTGAAAATTGAGAATAAATAGGCGGGCAGGCAATTCCTGCCGCAAAAAATCGTCAGCTGGTGGCGGGTTGTTCAGCTTGCTGCATGTCGATGTGAACAGATACAGAGGCCTGGCTTTCCAGCCAGTTGTCCATGCGCTCTTCAAGAATATTCAATGGCAGTGCCCCAGATCCCAACAGAGCGTCATGGAAACTGCGAATGTCGAAATTGCTATCCAGGGTTTCCTCCGCTTCCGCACGCAGCTCTTTAATTTTGAGCTGCCCAAGCTTGTAGGCCAGGGCCTGACCGGGCCAAATTAAGTAGCGGTCTATCTCGACGGTCACATCGTGGAGCGGTTTGGCGCTGTTCTCCATAAAGTATTCGATCGCTTCCTCGCGGCTCCAGCCCAGCTGATGCATACCGGTGTCCACTACCAAACGCACTGCACGCCACATATCGTAAGAGAGTGCACCGAACTCGCTGTAGGGATTTTTATACAGGCCCAGGTCGTAGCCGAGACTCTCGGAGTAAAGGCCCCACCCCTCTACAAATGCAGTGTAGAAAGTCATACGGCGCAGCGGGTGAATATCAGTTTGCTCTTGTGCTAGGGCAATTTGCAGGTGGTGACCCGGCATTGCCTCGTGCACTGTGAGCGCCTCCATTTCCCATTTCGGGCGGCTGGGCAGGTTGTAGGTATTGGCAAAGAAGATACCTGCACGGCCAGCTTCGTTGGAGCCGGGCAGATAATAAGCCGTTGTTTGGGATTGTTCTGAATAGCTGGGTATCGGTTTCACACCATAGGGCAGGCGCGGCAAGGTGCCGAACAGGGCAGGCAGCTCTGCATCAATGCGCTTGGCAATATCGCGGTAATCCCGCAGTAACCCCTCCCGGCTGGTGTGGTAAAAGCGCGGGTCGGTACGCAGAAACTCGGTGAATGCTTTGAAGTCTCCCTGGAAGCCTGTCTTCTGGATAACTCTATCCATCTCCCCGCGAATTCGCTTCACTTCCGAAAGCCCAATGCGGTGGATCTCCTCGGGGCTGAGGTCGGTGGTGGTATTCTCTTCCACTTTATGGGCGTACCAGCGCAGACCGTCAGGGCGGCTGGTTAAAGCGGTATCTACCTGGGCCTCGGGAATATATTTGCGCTCAACAAATTCAGCCATACCCTGCCAGGCCGGTACCAGTTGTTTGCTGTAAATGGCATAGGCGCGTTGCTGCAGACTTTTCCGCTTAGTTGCTGGAATGGCCTCAGGCATTTGATTAAATGCTGTCAGCAATGGGCTGTGCTCCGGCGCGGTAGGTACCAGTGCGCGTATTTGACGCGGCAGGTCGCGCAGGGTGATTTGTGGTGGTGTGACTCCTTTGCGCAGACCCCGGCGCATCAGCCCCTGGGTTTGTTCAATCAGGATTGGCAACCTTTCCAGACGGCTGATTATTGTTTCGTAATCGGCTGCAGTGCGCTTGGGCATGCTATTGATCACTTCCGGTATGCTGCGTTGGATGCCGCTCATATGGGTAAGCGGTTGCAGATGATCCGGGAACTGGAAGCCTTTCACTTCTCCCAACAAGTCCTGGTAAAGCAGTTGGTAATCCAATTGCTGTTCGGTTGGCAGATCGCTTTGATCGATATTACGTGCAGCCCCTAAAAGGATCCTGGTCTGCTTTTGACGCAGTTCCACAGACTTAAGAGAGTTATCCACCCAGCGATGATTTTGCCCTGGGTAGCCTTCGTAGGTTGCTAGGCTGGGGTAACTCTCCATTATCCAGCGATAGCGCAAATCCTGCAGGGCAGTGAGCCGCTCTGAGGCGCTGCTCTCCGGAAGGGATTTGTAGGCTTTTCGGAAGGTGTCCTGGTCCATCGCCGAGGTATTGAGGCTCACAACAAGTCCCAGGGATGAAAATAGGGCTTTTCTGATAAACGACATAATCCCCTCAAGTGAAAACGTGTGGCCCAAATAGTGGCCGGATTTAGTCAATGGGTGGTTTGTTACCACTGCCGGCAATTTATTGCCGGGTATTCGAAGAGCAGCCAGCAGAATCAGCTGGCTGCCAAAGGCGGGCTGGATCAGTTGGCTGCCGCTGTGCGACTGCTAAACTCCTGGTGATTGATCAGTTGCAAGCGCCTGCGAATTTGTTCCTCAATACCGGAGGCATTGAGGCCGATGGCCGCCAGCAGGTCTTTGTGCTTGCCGTGCTCAATAATTTGATCTGGAAGCCCCAGTTGCAGAACCGGTACCGACCGCGCAGTGCTATTGAGGTATTCGAGTACGGCACTGCCAGCACCACCAGCAATGGTGTTCTCTTCGATGGTAACTAAGAGTTGGTGACTCTCGGCAAGTTCATCGATCAGTGTCTCGTCCAGGGGTTTTACCCAGCGCATATCGGCTACGGAGGCCCCCAGCTGCTCTGCAGCGGCCATAGCGGGGCCGAGTAAGGTTCCGAAGCTGAGGATGGCTACACCACTGCCCTGGCGCAACAGGCGCCCCTTGCCGATCGGTAGCTCTGTCATTTCCTTGTTGATGGCGGTACCCATACCGGTTCCGCGTGGATAGCGCACAGCAGTGGGGCCGTTGTGTTGGTAGGCGGTATAGAGCAGCTGGCGGCATTCGTTTTCGTCACTGGGCGCGGCGATAGCCAGGTAGGGCAGGCAGCGCATAAATGTGAGGTCAAAACTACCCGCGTGCGTGGGGCCGTCTTCGCCCACCAGGCCGGCGCGGTCGATGGCGAAAGTGACATCCAGGTTTTGGATTGCCACATCGTGCACCATTTGGTCGTAGCCGCGCTGTAAAAATGTCGAATAAATAGCAACTACCGGCTTCTGGTCTTCACAGGCGAGGCCCGCAGCGAGAGTGACGGCGTGCTGTTCGGCAATGGCTACGTCGTGGAAGCGGTCCGGGAAGCGCTTGGAGAACTCCACCATACCGGAGCCCTCACACATGGCCGGGGTAATAGCGACCAGGCGCTCGTCCTGTTCTGCGGCATCGCACAGCCACTGGCCAAAAATATCCTGGTACTTGGGCAGTTTCTTCTTGCCGGGTACGGCCACTTGCACCTTGGCTTCCGGCTCCAGCTTGTTCAGCGCGTGGTAGCCCACCGGATCCTCTTCAGCGGGGCCGAAGCCTTTGCCCTTGGTGGTGGCAATATGCAGGAGTTGCGGGCCCGGCTGGCTGCGCAAGTTGCGCAGGGTGTGGACCAGGTCGTGCATATTGTGGCCATCCAGGGGACCCACGTAGTTGAAGCCCAACTCTTCGAACAGGGTGCCCGGCGTGATCATGCCTTTGACGTGCTCTTCGGTACGTCGCGCCAATTGCCAGGCTTTGGGGATGGCAGACAGTATCTTACGGCTGCCCTCGCGCATATTCAGGTAGGTTTTACTGGCCAGGATTTTGGCGAAATAGGTAGCCAGGCCGCCGACATTTTTTGAGATAGACATACTGTTGTCATTGAGAACAACCAACATGTCCTTGCCGGTATGTGAGGCGTGGTTCAGGGCTTCGAAAGCCATTCCCGCCGTCATGGCGCCATCGCCAATCACCGCCACTACCTTGCGATCGTCAGGGGAGCCCAGGGCCATACCCAGGGCGGCGCTGATCGAAGTGCTGGAGTGACCGACACCAAAGGTATCGTAGGGGCTCTCGCTGCGTTTGGGGAAGCCGGACAGGCCCCCTTGCTGGCGCATGGACAGCATCTGCTCGCGGCGACCGGTGAGGATTTTATGGGGGTAGGTCTGGTGGCCCACATCCCAAACCAGCCGGTCCTCCGGGGTATTGAATATGTAATGCAGGGCGATGGTCAGTTCCACCACACCGAGACCGGCACCAAAGTGCCCGCCGGTCTGGCCGACACAATACAGCAGGTACTCGCGCAATTGGCTGGCGAGTTCCGGCAATTGGCGTTCATCGAGGGCGCGCAGCTGCGCCGGGTCGTCGATCGAGTCGAGAAGCGGTGTCTGCGGGCGTGTGCGTGGAATTTCTTCGAGCATCAAATGTATCAGTTGCAACAGATGGTGATATTGAGGGGGATTGTATGCCCGTGGCGGGCATATTGCATCCCAAACCCCACAGGCAAGGCTGTGACTTAGTGTCCGCGCTGCACGATATAGTCTGCGAGCTGCTGCAGTAGCAGGGTATCGCCATCGAGACTTTGCAGTGCCTGGGAGGCCTGGGCGTGCAGTTTTGCCAGCTTGTCCCGGGCGCCGTCGACGCCGAGCAGAGAGACATAAGTGGGTTTGTTGCGCAGGGCATCGGCGCCCTGGGTTTTGCCCAGAACCGCGGTTTCAGCAGTGATATCGAGAATATCGTCCTGAACCTGGAATGCCAGGCCAATAGCTTGGGCGTAGCGGGTAATAATCTCCAGCCCCCTCTCGCTGGCACCCCCCAGCAGTGCGCCCATACGTGCGCTGGCACAAATCAGAGCCCCGGTCTTGAGGCGGTGCATGGGCTCCAGCTGATCCAGGGTGAGGGTTTGGTCAACGGAGTCCAGGTCGATAGCCTGGCCGGCGACCATACCTCGGGCCCCCGCCGCAGTGGCGAGTTCACGCATAAGCTTTAACTGCAATTGAGGGGCAAGCGGTTCTGCGAGAAGTAACTCGAAAGCTTGGGTTTGCAGTGCGTCGCCGGCGAGAATGGCTGTGGCTTCGTCATAGGCGATATGACAGGTGGGGCGACCTCGACGAAGGTCGTCGTCATCCATTGCCGGCAGGTCGTCATGGACCAGGGAGTAGGCGTGAATGCACTCCAGGGCCGCTGCTGTGCTATCGCAATAGGCCAGGTCAAAATCGACACCCCGAAAAACCTGGGCACAAGCGTAGACGAGAGCGGGGCGCAGGCGTTTGCCGGGGCCCAGTGCGGCATAGCGCATTGCTTCGAACAGCTTTTCTGAGCCGTCGATCGGGGTGTTGAGCGCCTGCTGGATTCTGCTTTCGACGCGTGTGGAGGAGGCCTGTAGAAAGGCTTTCAGCTCCTCTGGCAGGTTTGCGGAACTCACTTAAACTGGGTCCCCGGAGTTGTCGTCGGCATCAAAGGGGAGCTCGCGGATATTGCCGCTCTCTTCAATTAACAGCTTCACTTTCTGCTCGGCTTTGGCGAGCTTCTGTTGGCACTCCCGGGTGAGTTTCACTCCCTTTTCGAAATCAGCGAGAGCCTCCTCCAATGGGAGATCTCCGCCTTCGAGTCGCTCAACCAGCTGTTCCAACGCCTCGAGACTCTCTTCAAAAGTTGCTGTTTTTTTCTTTGCCGCCATAGCATCGCCTCTTAATTGCGGGGCAACCTTAGCGGCTGGCGCTGCGGGGGTCAATTCCATGGCCCCCTCATCCGGGAGCCTCTTCTCAGTGTCGTTTAGGCGTGCAATTCCTAGAGGCTCGACTCCCGGGATAAAAGATAGTGCGCCAGGGCTTTTTTCTGCACCGCCGTAAAGTTGTAGTTAGGCATTGGTGGTGTTGGGGCATCGAAGTAGTCAGCCAGAGTCTGCGCTGTGTATTTAGCGGACAGGTTGCGCAGGGGAAACTGGGCCTGATGGCAGTGGGCACAATCGTTAGACCGATAGAGCTGCGCGCCCAGTTGAACCACCTCGGCATCTATTGAAGGCGCGTTGGCCGTGGATGTTTTTTGCAGTTGTGGCTGCTGTGTTGTCAATACAGCTTGGCGAGGGGCCCCTTGGCTCACACGATAAACTGCACCGGCGTAGTCATCGGAAATATAGATATTGCCCAGTTTATCCTCGGCGATGGCGACAGGGCGGCCGTAAACCGTTTGGCGGTCATTACTGAGAAATCCCCACAGGAAATCCCTCTGTTGAATTTCCCCGTCGTCACTCCAGTGTAGGGAGACAACTTTATAGCCATCTTTCACGCTGCGATTCCACGAGCCGTGCAGGGCGACCAGCGCTGCATGGCGATAATCCTTAGGCTGTTCCACACTGCGCAAAAATTTAATCCCGAGTGGCGCGTTGTGAGCGCGAAATTCGTACACAGGAGGAATTGAGTCAGCAATCTTTTGCTGGATTTCAGGGCTTGCATCCACCCCAAGATCCGGATCGGGAACCCGGTCACCGTAGGCGTAGGGCCATCCGTAGAATTGGTCTTTGCGAATCAGGTTGAGCTCATCTGGCGGCAGGTTGTCGCCGAGCCAATCGCGGCCATTATCTGTTGCGTAAAGTCCGCCATCTTTTGGAGACCAATCGAACCCCACACTATTACGCAGGCCGGTGGCGTATATTTCAAAATTATCTCCGTTTGGTTTCATTTTCATGATGGTTGCGCGGCGAGGATCCTTTTCAATACAAACGTTGCAGCTGGAACCACTGCTGAGAAAAAGCCATCCATCGGGACTCATATCAATAGTTTTTGTCCAGTGTCCATCGTCCTCAAGATTTTCAATAATTCTCTGGTAGCGCCCAGCCAGTCGCCCATCGGAATGATCAAAGGGAACCCGTCCAACTGCGTCGCTTTCGGCAATATATAACCAGCCGTCGTGTAGCAATAATCCGTGGGGCCGTTGAAGATTATCAATTAGGGTCTTTTGCCCGTCACTGCGGCCGTCGCCGTCTTTATCTTGTAATAAAAGTGAAACTTTGCCATGTTTAGGCTGAGAGACGATGATGTCTCCATTGCGGGTCACTGTGAGCCAGCGTGCGCCGGGAACATCCCCTGCAAATAACTGGACCGAGTATCCATCTGCTGCGGTCAGCCGGCCTGTCACTTCTTTTTCTGTTGTTTTGACACCACCGACCAGTTGGCGCCAAGGCACGCTGACGCTGGATTTAAAGGTGGCTAAGGCGGTAGAAAGCACCGCGCCGAGGGCGATAAAAAATATTAGCGTATATTTCAACGTTTTCTTCATGGTATCGATTGAACTTGAAATAAAGATGTTTATAGTTGCCGCGCTTATCTATTTACCCCTATAGTTAACACGGGATTAATTTCCTGTCTTCCCTCCCTTTTGTAACAGGTAACTCAGTTTGTGAGATATCTCTTACACAAAATTCAGCAGATTTCCCCTACTTTTTTCTCCCTTGATGTCCATAATTAACTTGCAAGGACGCGAAAGGGACTGCACTACTGCGGCAATGGATAAATGGATTGCGCCGCTCGCCCTAGGGATATGGGCACCATCCTGTGAGACGCACCGCCCGGGCCGGATTGCCTGGGCGGTGTTTTACATTCTGCTTTAACCTGCCTGTTGCTGCCTGCAACGCTTTCCACAATTTACACCTTTCTTTTGTAATTTGCTGTTATTCCATCAGCGGCATGTCGCTGTCTGGAATTTGTAATAGTTATCCGCTTTAATGTTGATAGGCCGGCCAAATTACCCATGGGCCGGCGGAGGGTGGCGCATTCAGTAATCTACCAGCAGAAGTGCCCGTATTACCCAAGGCAAAACTACGCCTGTGGGCATCTGTATTTTCGTTGGTAAAAAAACTTTCAGGCTTTTCTATTCTGTCTGGGAGCAAGATTTTACTTTCGAAGGTGGCAGTTTTTTCTAATGCTGCGAATTGCGCCAGCCTCTGTCATCGTCATCCAGTCCCTTCGATCTGTCACTCCAAAACTTCTTTTTTCTTCTTTATAAAAACTGTTGTGATTACACGGAAACAGTTCCGGGGCTGCCTTGTTCTATTCGACTGTGGGGAGGCGAGGTTATGCACGCGAGAATATTGCGTTTAAATCTGGCGGGACAACCGCTGGAGTGGCTGAGTTGGCAAGAGGCATCCTGTTTGTACGTGCGGGAGCTGGTTACATGGTCGCTGGGAGGTGTTGTCCAGCGGGTGAGAGGAGGCTTTAATCGCAATGGCGATCGTTCCAGTCTCGATCTGGCCGCTATTATCGCCTGTGGCGGTGCACGTATGGCCCGTCCGCGCCGGCGCCCACCCCTAACAAATCGAGCACTGTTTTTTCGCGATTCCCATACTTGTCTTTATTGCGGTAATTTCTTTAAAAGTGTGGATTTGACACGGGACCATGTTATTCCTGTTTCCAAAGGCGGAGTTGATTCCTGGGAAAATGTGGTCGCGGCCTGCAGGCGTTGTAACCAGCATAAGGGCAATCAACTATTGGAAAATATCGACATGGAGTTGTTGGCCTTGCCCTTCTGCCCCAATGCAGCCGAATACCTAGCCTTGATTAACAGTGAGCGGATTCGCGGCGATCAGATGGAGTTTCTGCGCGGCCAGTTTTCACGGCGGCGTCAACAGGGGTGGTTGTTGCACTAGCCCATCGGATCAAAATGAGCAAAAAAGAAAAGGGGCCAACAGGCCCCTTTTAATTATGACTTGTCGTTAGGTGAAGATACCGCAGAGCGGATCAGGCCGGCCAGGTATTCGGTGAAATTGTGCCCGTGGTTTTCCATCATTTTGGGGAACATGGAGTTTGGCGTCATACCGGGAAAAGTATTGACCTCATTGAGATAGAGTTCGCCGGTCTCTGTCAGGAAAAAGTCTATGCGGGACAAATCCTTCAGTTTTAGGGCTTTAAAAGTGCGCAGGGATACTTCGGCTATCCATTGAAGCTGTTCTTCGTGAAGATCAGCAGCTTCGATAAAGGTGACCGCGCGGCTGCCCTCGGCATACTTTTCCTTATAAGTGTAAAAAGTATCTGTTGGGGCGCGTACTTCTCCCGGGCGGGTTGCGATCACATCATCGTTGTAGTGGTAAACCGCAACTTCCAGCTCTCTGGCTTTCAATGCTTTTTCTATCAGCACATAAGGGGAGAGTTTAAAGGCGTCTTCGATCGCGGCCTCTAAGCCCTCCTTGTCACGGACCTTAAAGCAACCTACGGAAGATCCCTGGTTGGAGGCTTTAACAAATACCTCACCCCAGTTCTCCAGGGCATCGTGAGCTTTTTGTAGTTCCTCGACTTCAGTGCTGTGCAAAAACTCGTAAGGTGTGTTTTCAATACCCAGAGCGCTGAGCCACATCTTGGTTTTAATTTTGTTAAAGCAGATTTTGCTGGGCTCAGGTGCAGAGCCGAAATAGGGGATGCCGAACATATCCAGTTGCGACTGCAAATCGCCGGTCTCTCCCGGGTAGCCATGAATTGCAGGAATTACGTAGTCCACATCCCAGGAGTTACCTTCTTCATCGCGAATTTTGCGATCGTAAAAGATATGGTAAACCCGGCCCTGGCTGTCGGTAAGGCAGCCACTGTTATCCATTTCCACCCGCAATAGGGCGATGTCCTCTGCCGCTGACAACTTGTCCTCGATAAAATCAGCAGTTCTGAGGGATACGTCGTGCTCGCTGCCGCCACCGCCGCAGATAAGCAAGGTGTTAATCATAAAATTATTCCGTCGTAGTGCCTGCCGAAGGTGCGGTTAATACCTGTTCGCACTGTTGGGGCAAGGTCTTTGGTTTCGGCTTTTTCTGTTTCGGCTGGGGTTTAGTGCCATTGAGAATTGCATAGAAGTCATCGCTAAACCACCAATCCAAGTCACTGCCACAGGCTGCAGTGGTCACCGGAGCCTGGGGCTTACAGTTGGTGCTTCCCTCTGGGCAGGCCAGGCGCACATGAAAATGGTAATTGTGCCCCCACCAGGGGCGCACTTTGCGCAGCCACTCGTTATCTTCGCCGGATATTTCGCACAGGTGGCGCTTGATGGTCGGGTGTACAAAAATTCGTTCGACCCGCTGGTCCTCTGAGGCCAAGCGCAGGATTTTGGGAACCCGGTCGTCCCAGTTTTCAGGGATTAGGCGGTGTTTGCGCTCATCAGCCAAGGCAACAGCAGAAATATTATCACGCTCCCACGGGGTGAGGGGACGCTCTGCGGCTCGCCGATCCTGGGAATACCAGATGTCTACGTCCAGGCCAGTTTGGTGGCTGTTGTGCCCACCACTGCCGAAAGGGCCCCCTCGAGCCATAGACATGTCACCGATCTGGATTCTGCCCAGATCTTTCTGCGCCACGCTCTGGGAAAACTCCTTCAGGAAGTTGATGGTCTGGGGGTGGGCAAAATGTCGATCGCGGCCAGTCCTCACCAGCTGATAGCCCTCTCCCCTCAATGGCAGGGTCTCCCCTCCACTCAGGCAGCCATTGGTGTAGGTGCCAATACTCGATGGTGTCTGTGCACTGGGCCCTTCGACCTTATCCCAGTCGTTGGCACTTGCGGCGCCGCTCGCCAGGGCCGAGGCGAGAATCAGGGTGTGGGTTAATTGCCGTAAAAATCCCGCTTTAAAGGGGCTAACGGCCTCGGTAGTGGATACTGAATTTTGAGCTTTCGGGTGCATAGGTCCCTGGATACCAATAAGTCACAGTTGTCGGGCCACCTCAAGTGGCGCCCGACGAGTATAGACAGACAGAGTGCTAGCTCTGTGACGCAAGTATCTCTTTGCAGTTCCGTATCAGCTGCTCCATTTCCTCATCGGTGCCAATAGAGATACGCAAGTACTCACTGATCCGGGGCTTGTTGAAGTAACGTACGAGAATATTACGCTCCCGCAGTGCCAAGTACAGGGCTTCTGCGCCGGGCTCCGGTGGTTTGGCGAGGAGGAAATTGGCTTGGGAGGGAATCACTTCGAACCCCAGGTCTGTAAGCGCCCGCTCACAGCGCTCGCGGGTGGCGATGACCTTGCCGCAATTGTCGCTGTGCCAGGCGGTATCGCGGATCGCTGCGGTGGCCACACGCTGGGCAATGGCATCAATGGGGTAGGAGTTAAAGGAGTTCTTGGCTCTCAGCAACCCTTCAATCAAGTGCTTTTGCCCCATGGCAAAGCCGAGGCGAAGCCCTGCGAGGGCATAGGACTTTGACAGTGTGTGTATCACCAACAGGTTGGGGTAGCGATCGATGAGTGTTGCTGCACTTTGTCCGCCAAAATCGATATAGGCCTCATCAATAACCACCACTCTCTCAGGCTGTGAGCGCAATAGCTGCTCAATCTGCTCTAGCGGCAGGTACCGTCCCGTGGGTGCGTTGGGGTTGGGAATAATTACACCGGCTGCGGGAGCGGCATAGTCCTCAAGCTGGATAGAGAAATCGCCGTGCAGGGGAACAGTGCGGCTTTTGATATTGAAGAGCTGGCAATAAACCGGGTAAAAACTGTAGGTGATATCCGGAAATAGCAGGGGCTCGCTGCGGCGGAAAAAACTGTAAAAGCTCAGCGCCAGCACTTCATCGGAGCCATTGCCCACAAATACTTGTTCGGCAGAGAGATTGTGCTTATCGGCAATAGCGCGGCGCAATTCACAGGACTCCGGGTCGGGATAGCGGCGCAATGCATCGGCAAAGTCGTGCTGCTCCAAGAGCCTTAAAGCTTCGGGGGAGGCAGGGTAGGGGTTCTCATTGGTATTGAGCTTTATCAGGGTTTCACTCTTGGGCTGCTCCCCGGGGGTATAGGGTTCCAGCTGGTCGAGCCCTGGGCTCCAATAAATCTTGCTCATGATTCTACCTCTGCGGTACTACTTTGATTGTCGCTGGAGGAGCCTTCAGCGCCTTCTTTAGTTTCTTTTTTCTTAATGGGGATATCAAACAGGTCGGCCGAATTTCCAATAAATTCCTGCATGGGAACAGGGTTGCGGAATAGCATATTATCGTATTTCAGCTCTGTGGATATCGGCGGAACCTCGCTGAATTCGTCCATGTTGTTAACGCTTTCAGCTAAGCCCAGGCCGAGGAATGCCAGTGGCAGTGTCAGTGCCACTGTCCAGCGCCAGCCTCTGGCGAGGTTGGTGGCCAGGTAGCAGGCGGACCAGAGCATTGCCGGTAATATGATGGCAAGTACCAGGAAGTCCAGGACCTGAATAGTAGTGCCGATGGCAAAATTGAAATTGATTAGCCCCCTCAGCCATTCCCAAAAGGTGTAAGTAAGTGCACCTATGGCGGCGATGGATAGATGGGTGAAAAAGTGCGTTTCATGCCTGACTACCCTGCCGATAAACGCCCAGACTCCGGCGTAAATCACCATGCCAATTATGGCCGTAGCAAGAATGTTGACGGCAATAGTCCATTGATAGTTACGGGCGTAACCGAGGTAGCTCATCAGTACGCTGGCGAAGCCAAAACACAACAGCAGCAGTATTGCTCCCAGGGGGTGGGACAAGCTGGAAAACAGGTTTTCCAGTGAATGGAGAGGGGTAGCTTCAGGTACCGGGTCATCCGTATGGAAAACCCGGAAGCGTGACTTCCCACACTGCAGCAAGTCACCGGAGGAGATCCTGTGTTGAGCGATGGTATCGGGTTTAACGGACTTGTCTTTCAGGTTTCCCAAAAGCTGGCAGCCGTTGATCGAATTGAGGTCGTGTAAGACGTACTGGCCGTCCTCTCCCCGCTTGATTTCGGCATGGTGGGCATCGGAGTGGATGTCCTCCAGAATTGCATCATTGTCGTAAGCGCGGCCCAGGGTAAATTTATCCCCGTCCATTCGGTAGCGCAGCTGCACCCGGTGGGCGCGATTGAGTTCTTCAATAATCAGGGCCATTGGATCTCGCTCGTAAACTTCTGGGTAAAGGCGTCGGCGGACTCCTGGGTAAAGCCGGACAAGGTAAAGTGGCTGACCAGTGCGCGATTTTTCTGATCCACACTTAGGCTCAGGAAGAAAATATCGTAGAGGTCTGGGAAGTCCTTGTAGCGCCTGACGCAGTAGCTGGTGCGCGCGATCAGGGGCTCGCGATTGCGATCCGGCTTGGACACCGAGGTTTCATTGCCGCGCTCCTGAGAGGTAAATCCTTGCTGGCAGCGGAAATTGGTTACATCTTCTTCTCCAGCGCTATTGCCTGGGTAAAAGGAGTCCATCTGCCCTTCGTACTCGGCATAAAAGCGCGCGGGCAGAAGATCCTCGGCTTGCAGCCAGAAAAATTCGTACTCTACCCGCCCGGTGTTGAAGTCGTCGGACAGGAAAATAACATCTTGTCCGGTGCAGCCTTTATCAATTCGCTTGATCGGATTGGTTTCGCTCTCTTGGGTGTTTCCCCAGCATTTAATGGCTGGAATTATTTCACCGACAACCTGGGCCTCACCGAGGGCGCGACGCTGCCAGTCGGCCCTAAGTATTGAGTCGATAATTTTTTGCTGGTTATCCAAAAGCTGTTGATAAGTTACTTGCTTCAGGTTGAGAGTGCCGCCTTCAGCGCGGTAGTGTTTTAAAAGTGACGACAGCTTATCCACTGGTACCAGGAAGCTAACCTGGTTGCCTGCAGTCGCCACATTAATGCCCACTACCTGCCCTTGGGTATTGATCGCTGGCCCGCCGCTCATTCCCGGATTAATAGATCCGGCAAAGTGAATACGGTCGTAGAAGCTACCGCCGGCAATACCGTTATAGGTCCCGGGAATCAAGGTCATGCCCAGGTCCAATGGGTTGCCCAGGGATACAATGGTTTCCCCTTTTTTGGGGGTGTCTGTCGCCAACTCCAGGTATTCGTCTCCCGGTTTCTCCTGGCGCAGCAGCGCCAGGTCATTGACCACATCAATATCCAGTAGAGTTAATTTTCCCCGGGTGCCATTAACTGCAAGATATTCCAGGGAGTACTCGTCCGGCTCGCTAACCGCTTGAGCCACTACGTGGTAATTGGTGGCGATCAATCCATCGGGGGAGATTTGAAAGCCTGACCCCAGGCCGGCTTTTGAATTGGAGGATTTTTCGATAAGTCGAATTTGATAGAGGCTGCCGCGATAATCACTGTAGAGCTTTTCATAGCCTTGCGCCATTGCAACAGTGGATAAGCAGCACAGAATCCAGGCGAAGAGCCACGTGGAAAGTTTCGGCATTTTGAATTGATTAAATTGTGGACAGGAAGCGTGATACTACGGGATATAGGATAGTGCAACAAGCGCCCATCACCGGCGCTATCTACCGGTGATGGTTTTGTTTTGGATGGTTAGAGATAGTCCACAATTTTTGGCTGTGTCTCTATCACTTTTTGGTGCGACTCGAGATAAAAGCGGCTGAAGAGTTTGTCGGCTTCTTCCGGAGCGATAAAGCCCTCGCTAAATCCTGGGCTAACTGGATCGAGATGCAGGCGTGCGCAGTTGATCACATGGGCGGCCATCTGCGCCATATTTTCATCCCCAACAGAAATTCGGATAGTGGTTGGGAATATACCCGCCGCTTCCATCGCTTCAGGTGATAGCTCTGAGTGAGATGTCAGGGCGGGGCACAGCACCATAGTATTTGTCTGGCCCAAGCTCACCATCTGCCCGAAAGCGGGCTCCAGCGCGTCAAAGAAACTTTTAAAGGCTTCGGTGGGAATTTGCGCAGCTTCCATGTCAATGCTGAATAGTGGTGTGGGGAACTGGTAGCGCATCAGCGATTCTCGCAGCCCGGAATTGGGATGGGTTTCCACTGCATGGCTGTTGACACGAATCTTGCTGTGACTGGCGAAGAAATGGCTGAGGCTCAAAGTATTAATACACTTGGTGAGCATGCGCATTTCCAGGGTGCGCATACCGCAATGCACTTCCCAGGCCTTGTCTGCATCCAGGAAAGCCCCCTTGATGTAATAAACATCCCAGAACATGCACTGATCCCAATTAAGGCCTTTTGCGCTGTCACCTTTAGGGATAAACATGCGGTGGTTTTCGCCGATAACCACACCGGCAGTGGCGGCACCGGTGCCGCCGATATCCTTGGTGTAGGAGTGAACAACAAAATCCGGTCTCTCTTCCCTATCTTTGCGGCGCAGTGGCTGATATAGGAAAGGGGTTGCCAGGGTGGCATCCAGGCTTACCAGGATATTTTCCCGGTGAGCGGTTTTACAGATAGCCGGTACATCCAGCATGATCCCGTGGGGATTGCATGGAGACTCAATATAGACATGTATTTTTGCTCCGGCACTGATTGCGTCTGCGTGTGCTTGCTGGGTATCGGCCAGTAGCTTTTCGAATTCTTCACCGGTAGTGCCATCAAACCAGGCCAAATTGATAGAAAGTTTATCTTTGCGGGCGTAGAAATCCTGTAACAGCTGGTGAGTGCCGCCATAGATATTCCTGGAAACAATTAAGATATCCCCGTGGCGTAATTGATTTGACAGGAGTGCATCGATTGCAGCCATACCGGAATTAAAATTCCAGGCCATATATTCACTGGCTTCAGGTCCGCATTCCAAATCCACAATAGCATTAGCCAAGGAAATGGAAGTGGGGTTGAGTAAACGTGAATAAATGTCGTGGCTCGGCTCGCGCCCACGGAAAGCATCGTCCACCCACTCGGTGCAGGCATAAATGTAAGTTGCTGTGCGAGCAATTACCGGGGTTGCAGAAAAAATAGCGGGAATATTATCGAATAGGGGGTAACCGCCCCGTGTGGTGATATTAAAGTCGTCCCCCTGCAGGCTTTGAAAGCTAGCTCGCAATGGGTTTTGTAAGGTGTCCAATAATTTTGCCAGCTGAAAACTCATAAAGCGCTTGGCATTGAAATAGGCAATCTTGTCAGACTTGTCCAAGTGTTGGAGTGTGTCCGTTACCTGGCTCCACAGCTGGCTTAGATTACCCTGTGCCTGGTAGAGCAGGGTTGCGGTCTGTTCTAACAGTTTTCCATGTTCTGATTCACTATCAATACAAAAGTGCTGCAATTGCTCTTTTGCCAGTTCATCAATATTTTTTGCCTCGGTGCTGTTGCGGCGGGGAGAGAGAATTTTTACATCTTCTAGGTTCGCTTCCATTGTGTCCTCACTACGAGATGCTTTTTGTTATATGGCGACTCTAACAGTCCTGTGCGGCGTATAAAACACTTGGTGGGCAATTAGTATGTAATTTGCTGTGTTTTGGCGTGATCGATCTGTAATTTGGAAATCTGTACAGTAGCTTCCAGTTGAGGGGGTAGGTGGCTGTAGTAATGGTTGCCTCGCCATGGAAAGGCAGCCCCCACAATTTTTCGAAAGGATTTGATTTCCTGGTTCCCTTAAGTGGCGCGAGGAAATAAAGGGATTCAGCGCAAGCTGAACGGTCAAGCTGGAATTGGCAGGTGCAGAGTCTTAGTCGATTCTCTTGGATGAGCTTGTCCGGGCATGGATGCCAAATTTTGCTCTTGATAGTGTTGTTGTAACCGTCGATGGTTGGGACCATCATTTCGGGCCGGCAGTTTTATTACTGCCGGCTTTTTTTATTCTCTGGTTTTTTGTTAGGGTTATTGCTTTGGTGAAAAGTGTGCCTGCCACCGATCCTGCTAAATAGCATCGAATGAGTTTCTATAATACGACTTCAATAAGAATAAGTTATATAAAGGAAGGCTAGTCCCCTTCAATAAGTATTCAGAGCATCTCCATATTTATTTAAAAATATAGCGCCTTACTTTTGCCTCGATGTTTTTGCGGTGGAGAGGAAAGCTCACTTTCAACTCTCAATTTTGCTTAAATTATGAACTTGGCCTGTGGTATTTTGGCTAATGGTGACTTTATGGCTCGCTTATAATATTTAGTATGAAGTCATCTGTAATGGCGTGTGATCGACCTGTAATTCTTAAGTATGTACATTGAGCTCCAGTTGAGGGGGCATAGGTTGTTGTGGCAACGATGACCTTGCCATGGAAAGGCGGCCTCCTTAACAAAATCCGGGTAGATTTTCCCTGTAGCCCCTGATGTGGTGCTAGGGAGTGAAGGCGTTCAGTGCAAGTTGAGTGGTCAAGCTGGAGCCGACAGGTACAAACTCTTAGCCGACTCAATTGGATACACTTGCCCAGACAAGGATGCTGAATTTTGCTCTTGAGAGTATTGTTGTAACCGTCGATAGTTGGAGCCATCATTTCGAACAGTTAGTTTAAGTTTTGCTGGCTTTTTCTTTAGTTGAGGCTGGTTATGATGACTCAGTCACGGACGTAGTTTACAAAAGATAAAGCGTCCTTTTATGACACCATATAACAAATTTTTGGAAGGGGATGAAAGAATGGTCAATTGCGCAGACTTACCAAAACTTGAGTGTGAGGTGCCAAAAGAAGGCATGACACTTGATTTGGTTTTACAGCCTAAAGAGCAGGCAGGCGGAGAAACTCAATACTGGCCGCTATTCAATGCTGATAATCCAGAAGAGCATTTTGGTAACATGAGTTTTACAATTGCTCAAGGTGGTGTACTCACGTTAAATGTTACTTTGGACTCATCTGAAGTGCCTGGCAGAGAGCTTGAATTTGTCCGTTATCGCCAAAACTATAAACTGGATGGAATTATCGCACTGAGCCCTGATTTTCGTCATCAGTTTCGTGCACGCGCTAAGAATGAAGATGGCGATTACACTTCATTAGTAATTAAAATTAAGGATAAACAAGAAATCCCTGATGTTTTCTCTTTCCTGTGGATGTGTGTCGATGTAGAGACGGGGATGCACTTTGTTTCAGGTGATCCCCATGCGGAAGTCAACCCTGTTCCAGGGGGGTAAGGCACACTGTCGATAAAATTTTCTGAGATGTCTGGGAGTGGGTGCAGAGCAAGTTAAAAGCCGGCATTTGGAACCACTCTGTGCTCATTCCCTGATCAATCAACAGTTCTGTATAATAACTTGCTGATTGCCATTCACTAGCAAGGGCATATACTTGGGCGGCAGTATATCTAACGTAAGTATCTTCAGGTGAATCTCTCAGTAGTTCGGTAATCAGGAAAATGGCTTTGGCTATTTGCCCAGTGTAAGCTAAAGATTCTGCGCGTGTTTGTCTTGCTTTTAGGCTGGTCAACCCTTCGGTTATAGAAAGTGCCTGCATGAAGTACTCATGAGCTTTTTCTTTATTTCCCAAAGAGAGATAAGTTACTGCAATATTTGATACAGCTCGATGATTTCCAGGGGAGTTTTTAAGCAGCTCAAGGTATAGGTTTAGGGCTTTCTGGTACTTTTTCTGCAAGAAGAATATTGTTGCGAGATTTGACTTGGCTCTCCAGTCTCGCATTTCCTCAGGAATAGAGCCTAGTGCGGCTTCCGCTTGCTCTAAATTGCCAATTTCCAGTTCCATTGTTCCAAGTAAAAAGTAAGATCTCCAGTTGTTTTCAGGGTATGAGTCGATCATTAAGTCTAATGTCGATCTAACCTCAGGATAGTTACCTAACGCTAATTGGTTTATTGCTATGTAGTAGTAGTTATTAAAGGAAGGGCTAAGTGCAGCTGCCTCTTTTGCATGCTTCAGGCTTTCTTTATAACTTCCATTTATATATTGAAATCTAGAAAATTGGGCCAGGTGGTGGGCAGAAGGGTGCCCCTTCGTTTGTAGCTTTTTAAGTACCGTCAAAAAGCCTTCGCGGTCTGAGCCTAATGATTTTATCTGGAGCTGAGCTTCCAATATTGCTGTCTTATCAGCCCCAAACCCCTCGGCACTTGCCAAGATTCCTAAACTTCTTGATATTAATCTTTCATCATTAGTTGTGGAGTGAAGTATCGCTGTTGCATAGGCGTAAGATGAATATAAATTTGTATTCCTTGGGTATTTATCAATCAGTGTTTCAAGATTTTCCAAATCTTCTAGCTTTATTGCCTTGTCACTAGCCGGTATAGAGAGGATTGCTAGATAGCGATTGTAATCTGAAGCATCCATTCGAATTTCATTACTTGATACCTTGCGGTAATTGCTTGGGAAAAGTTCCAAGGTACTATTGCTAATTGTGTACTGCGCCTCTTGGCGTTTATCGCTCAGAAATACAAAGTTAGCCTGCTGGCGAACCTGGCTATCTTTGGGGTTAATACGCTGTAGCTCAATGTTGCAGCGGAGTTGGAGGCAGCGTAGACGAGCAAGAAGCGCGTCAGTAACTCCGCTTTCTTGAAGTTCCTTCAAGTGGTCCTCAAAGTTTGCTCCCTCTTTGGGGCTATAGCTTACTAGTGCACTTGATTTCAGTTGGCCTGGAGCGCTCATTAATGCCTGTCGTACCATGGTTTCCACAAGCATCTCGGCATTTTGTTCACCTTTGACCGTGCCTTTAAGCTCCACGGGTAAGATCGCAATGTATTGAGGTGGCAGTTGGGTGAATACATTCCAGCCCCAGAATGCTACTGCACAACAAAGCACTGCTGCTGTCAGGGCTAGAACTGTTTGATTACGCTTTTTACGGGGTTTGACAAGCAACTGAGTTACAGTTTCTGAATATTGCTGAGTATCTGCGTCAATCCCATGTTTTCGCAATAGATCTAATGCTTCAAAAACTTGCTGGGCGGAATCCGGGCGTTGCTCGGGTTGCTTAGCTAGTAAGCGGTCCAAAAGAGCTATTAGTGGCTTGGGGATATCTGGCCAAGCTTGTTGGGGAGGAATATGGGGCTTGTTTGTGATTTGTTGGGCAAAAGCCAACGCGCCCATATCCTCCCGCTCAAAAGGTTTTGACTCACATAACAGTTCGTAGGCAATGCCCCCAAGGCTAAATAAATCGCTACGGCTATCTAATTTTCCGCCTTGGAGTTGCTCCGGGGACATGGATTGCACGCTTCCGGCGATATGGTCTTCACGGGTGAGTTGCTGATCGCAGTCCAGGGCCTTGGCTATACCGAAATCAGTAATTTTGGCAATACCGTCGACGGTGACCAGGATATTCTCAGGTTTAAGGTCACGATGAATAATGCCAAGGCAGTGAGCTTTGCCAAGTCCCTGGCAAATCTGCGTTAGCAAGTCGAGCTTTTCGGCCAAAGTAGGGCTTTGCTCCCGCATCCACTCTTTTAGAGTAACCCCTTCAACCAACTCCATAACTAGAGCAATGCTGTGTTCTTTTTCGATAACATCGTACAGCCGTACAATATTAGGGTGGTTAAGTCTTGCTAAGAGTTGTGCTTCACTACGAAAACGTGCCTCAGCAGAGTTACCGGTCATGTCCGATCGAAGTTGCTTGATCGCAACTTTACGATTGAGTTTAATGTCCTCAGCGAGATAAACAACTCCCATACCCCCGGCCCCCAGGGTGCGTTCAACCCTGTAACGGCCTTGATATTCCTCGGTTTTCTCCAACGCAACTACGTCCATTGTATTGTATTCTTCTCGGATGGATGGGGGATTTTACCTGATAGTACAGTTTCGTGAAGGCATCTGTCGCCTCTTAAGAGGAAATGGTTCACGTTATTCCATTCTGTTGAACTTTTTTTGATTGTTTAGGTGTTAATTATGTCTGGACATAACGCTGGGTAATTGGCACGTAAATCCTCAAAATTTGCCAAAGTGCAAATAGGTTGAAAGCCAATTGTTGTGAACCATACTGGTGCCATGCCTAGCTCCAAAGTTTTTCGTATATAAGCTTTGGCGGAAAGCATATCGCCGCTGGCCATATAAACCTGGGCGCGGCTGTAATTGACAAATAGGCCGTCTGGAGCGGTGTTATCCATCTTTAATAGTGTCTCAATAGCTTGCTCTCCCTGGCCCAGTTCAGAATAGGCCCTTGCCCGTAGTAACAATCCAAGCCAGTCCTCCTGCTCTTGTGCCAAGGTCAGAGCGCGCTGGGCAAACTCCCGTGATTGCGGCTGTCTATTTTCCAGACGGGCAATCTCTGCCAGCAGCAGATATACATGGGGATCGTTAGGGGCTCGTTCAGCAACATGACTCAGGCAGTTTTTTGTATCCTGCAGCTGCTGTTCGATGTAATAGGACAAGCAAAGGTTGAAGGTATCCCGGTCCCCTAAATGCTTTAAGCCCACCTCACTAAGGAGCCGGATAGACTCTTTGGGGCGGCCTGAATCCAATTCATTGGCTGCAAGCAAGGAAATAGCATCAATATATTGATTGTTGAGATGGATAGCATGTAAAAGGTAAGGCCTCGCTTTTTCCATTTGCCCCATCAGGGTCAGGGTCAAAGCCTTTTGGCGAAGATAAAGAGGGCTGGTACGAATGTTGAGTGCTTGGTTAATGACTTCCAGCGCACGGTTGTAATTCCCCCCTCGCTGGTGGGCTTTCGCACGCAGGAAGTAGTAGAGAGCCTGATCAGGTAGTTGCAGCTTTAGTTTTGCAAGTAAGGACTCTGTAAGCTCTGTATCTGCCAGGAAGATGGCAATACGCAACTTAGTGATCAACACCGTTGGGTGGTTGGAAATCTTAGTTGGTATGTTGTTGAGAAGCCCTGTGAGTCGGCCGCGTATTTTGGTATCCCGCGAGTGATATAGGTGGGTGGCTAATAGATCCGCTAACAGTTCATAGTAGGAGGGGAAGTAGGGGTTCCTTTTTAGCAGAGCCTCAACTTTGGTAATTGCCCCGGCAACATTAGCTTCATTATTGCGCTGTTCGAATATCTCGAGGTATTGCTGGTAATCTTCAGGGCTAAGGCTGAACTGAACTTCTAGGCTTCCTGCTGGGTAGTTGGGAAGTAGATAGTGCAGTTGCTGCAAAACACGTGCGCGGCTCTCCAGCGGTGCATCCAGGTTCAGCATGGCACTGCGGTTGGCGACTTCAGCAAACCCCTCGGTTTCTATCAGGGCAAATGAAGCTTCACAGGCGGTGGCCTCACAGTTTAGGGTAAATTGCAGCAGCAGTTGTGCGTTGAGCGCTTTTGCTTGCTCGCGCAAAGGCTTGCCTTTTAGTTGCTGGGACTCCGAATAGGGTACAAGTAGTAGCGCTGGTTGATCGGAAAGCCCCTGCTTGATGGAGCTGAGAAGGTTATTAGCCAGCAGTTTTTCCTCTCGGCTGCGCAGGTTAGATAAGTCTGGCTCAATAATCGCAATGTACTTTGCCGAGGGTTCTTTACTTCCCCATAGAGAAAGCTTAGGAAAAACAGCGGCGGTTAAGCCGAGTAACATCGCACCGGATGTCAGAAGTATGCCGGCTAGAAGTTTACGTCCTTTGTTTTTGCGTCGATGTTGTACATGAAAGTCTTCCGTGGTGATCGTGATGTCATGGTCATCGGCGGTTTCCTGATCCGATGCTAATTGACTCAGTATCACATCCAAATCGGTGGCTACAACGGCAGCACTGACGGGGCGTTTGTCCGGGTTTTTGGCCAGCAGCTTATCCAGTAATTTACACAACGACGTAGGAAGTCCGGGGTTTATGACCCCTGCGGGCGGGTGCGGGTTGTTGATGATCCGATCGATAATAACGTATGGGCTTCCATGCTTGCCGAAGGGAGGCTGATCACAAAGTAGCTGATAGGCGAGCATTCCCAGGGCAAATAAGTCACAGCGGTTATCCAGTTTCTCACCGAGGGCCTGCTCGGGGGACATTGCATACCAGCTGCCGGCTATATGCTGCTCGCGGGTAATTTCGTTCGTATCCTGCCAGTTCCGAGCAATACCAAAATCAGCGATTTTTGCGATGTTATTACTGTCAATAAGGATGTTGTCAGCTTTCAAATCGCGGTGAATAATTCCAGCAGCATGCGCCCGCGTAAGACCGATAGTGATTTGCTTGAGTAGCTGGATTTTCTGGCGGAGGCTGGGGTTAAACTCCCGTGCCCAATAAGTGAGTGGGCGGCCATCAACATACTCCATAACCAGGGCTACATCGTTCTGCTCCTCTACAACATCATAAATTTGTACGATATGGTTGTGGTTTAGTTGTGCGAGTAGTAATGCTTCCTGGCGAATTCGCTGTGAGGCAGATTCGTCTTCTGAGTTGTTGAGCAATCGTTTTATAGCGACCTCTCGATTAAGTCGCTTATCTTGGGCAAGGTACACAACTCCCATTCCCCCGGCTCCAAGCTGCCTGATGATCTTGTACCGGCCGATATAAGAGAGTGGTTGTGCTGACATCGTAATTCTTGCCGAGGGATAAGAGATTCAGCTCCGCCACCCTGGCAAATAATTACTGAATAGGTAATGAAGGGGCCTAGCCTTAAGCCCCCTTTCTGGAGATTAAGCTATACCGCTTCCGGCTCTGTTTTTACCTCGAGCTGGCTGCCTTTATATATTTCGAATTGTAAGCAACCAATACGGATTTCCCAGGATCGACGCTCTACCAGACTCGAAGTATCCACTGCATCAGGTAGTGATTCAGAGATTTGTTTGCGGGCGCGGAAAATTTGGGTGTTTAAGTGGTTAACAGTGATACCCAGCTCGTGAGTGGCTACCTGAATAGAGACCCAGCCCTGGGAGTCAGTGTCCATGCCGCTTTGCATATCTTTGTGGCGGGCACGAGCAAGGTACAACAAGAGATAATTGTGGATTCTTGCTGGTAAGGATTGCTTCATGCCTTCCCGCTGAAGTTGTAACTGCACATGCTCTTCGTGGGAACTCACAGAGAACTTCAGCTCAAAGTCGACAATAGACAGCTGCTGCAGTGACAACTCTTTCGTTGCCCCTTGGTTGTCCGCCAGGAATAGCTGCCAGCTATGCAGGCCGCAATCGATACGATCGCCATGATTTACCAGGATCTTATCGCCGTCTTCAGCGGATGGGCCCGTGAACTCGTACAACCACTGCCCTGTTAGGGGGCTGTACTGAAGGCTGGCGAGGGGCTCATTTTCGTCGGGCAGCAGGTGGTATTGTTCCAGCAGTTGTGCTTCGCCGGAGTGAATATCGATCAACAAATTCTCGGGAGCGTCGAGGTTTTCGACGATCCAGGCTGGGTTATTAGCCCGACCAAAAGCGATCTTATCACCGGTCTGGAGTGGGTAGCTCTTAGCTGGCACCAGCTGCTGGCCATTTAGCCAAGTGCCATTGCGACTTAGGTCGCGGATATTCCAATGTGTACCGGTCCACTGCACTGCGGCATGGATGCCCGATATCTCGGCACTTGTGATTCTTGTGTCTACTGCACCCTGCCGGCGCCCAATGGTGTGGTGTGCCATTAAGTAAACTGGTTGTTCCCTATCTGGATGCTGTAAGCAAGCCATATTCCTACCCTTCTGCCGTGGCCAACTCAATCTGTGGCCTGATTGCGACAAAGTTCATTCATACTGGTGGATGCCCGCTGTGCTTGTCCTGCGAATACCTCAGCAGTACGGAGTCTTGGCTTACCATCTGCGGCGATTATTTCCCTTGAGCTGAGACACTACGTGTTGTGATGGGCGCTGCTCTGCGCCGCTGTCTCACTGCTAGTCTCGGAGAGGATTGCCCCAGTTCTGAATGATTTAGTCACTACGATTTTTGGAAATTGTTCTATTTTTGCGCTCCCTTGATAACTGTCTCTAGAGGGAGTGCAATAATTGTCAGTAATTGCTTCCATTTTCGCTGAAAAGTTGTGCCGCCGTCAAAAATCTTAAAGACCTTTTCGTACTTTTACTTGTGACTTGGTTAATGTTCTCCAAATACACGGCTGCACACTAGTTTAATGGATACTTGCTTGTATCTTTGTCGATCGCATCTTCTTTAATCGATGGCTACACAATATATTTCACAGTTGTACGCCAGTGCTAGCGGCATTACTGCTAATTTGGTAAATGGATACCACTTTTGTTGTTATTGAAAATAAGTCTCAATTGTAAAAGAGAATATATATTATTAACCGTTAAATTTGGCACTTTTGACGGCTTGTATGTCATTGTTGAAAAGGCTGATTTGAAGTAGATGCTTTGGCGCGTTATTTATCAGATGCACTTAGGTGACACTTTGCAGCTAAAGAATGAAAATTTAGCGGTGGTGAAGCCCGCAGCAAAACGCTGGGGCACTCTGACGATATTTAACCTTTGGGCCAATGCTGCACAAAGTCTCGCTGGCTATACCCTGGCGGCAACCCTATTCCTCGGTCCCAATACGAATGCTTGGCTGGTTCTCGCTGGGATCGCTATTGCAGCAATTTTAATTATCATCCTGTTAAATTTAATCGGTGAACCGAGCGTTAAATGCGGTATACCGTTTCCCGTATTGGCCAGGGCGAGTATGGGGATCCGAGGTGCTAACGTTCCTGCGTTGCTTCGGGGGAGTGTGGCAATATTTTGGTACGGTGCGCAGGCTTGGTTTGCTGCCCATGCCATGTCTTTGTTACTGAGAGAGTGGTGGCCACAAGCTGTCGGAGGGCAGTGGCTGGCAATGGACCGGATCGATTGGGCTTCACTCGTACTTGTCTCATTATTTCAGGCTCTTCTATTTTTCAAAGGTATCAATACGATCCGTTGGTTTATCAACCTGGCTGCGCCATGTGTCTATGGGGTGATGCTGGCTCTGTTGTGGATGCTAGTGGTTCGCAGTGAGGGACAGTTTGCATTTGCAGTTGCTACTTTCTTTGATCGGTCTATAGCATCCTGGGGCGATGGCTTGGTCCAGCTCATCAAAGTCACAGGTACTATGTTGGCTCTCTATGCGCCGATAATCCTAAGTTACGGAGATTTTGCTCGTTTCTGTAAGAACGAGTCTGTTATGCGAAGGGGAAATTGGCTGGGAATCACTATAAATATGACTGGCTTTGCGATAATTGTTCTGTTCACCACTATCGCCGCCCAGTCAGTTTTCCACCAGAACTTGGCAAATCCCACTAATATCGTGCAGAAGCTTGGGAATCTGGAACTGTCATTGATCGCCGCGGTTGTTTTTTTTACAGCAACGGCCGGCATCAATGTGGTGGCGAACTTTGTGGCTCCAGTTAACGATATTTCAAATCTTCTGCCAAAGTACCTGGGGTTTCGCAGGGCGGCATTGATAACGCTGTTTCTGGCCTTTCTGATTAGTGCGTTGTGGCCCGCTGTTATCAAACAAATCGGTTTAGTGGCGTTCGTAAACTGGATGGGGGTTTTCCTGGCGCCTGCCTACGGTGTCATATTATCTCACTACTACTTAATAGAGAAGCGCCAGATGGAGGTAGAGCAGTTGTATTACAGCGGTAGTGATGGGCGTTATTACTATTTCTGTGGCTGGAACCCGCGAGCACTGCTGACTTTATTGGCGACATGTATTGTCATCACAATGCTAGCTTTTTTCTTACCGAGAGGGTTGATGGCAGGTGTCGACTGGCTATTGGCTGCGGCTGCTGCTTCCATTGTTTATTGGAGTGTTGCGCAGCGCAATTAGGGGGGGAGCCCGGAGGTATTTCCGGGCTCAGGGGGCGTACTTTTTTGTTGTTAGATACGGATACCTTCGATATCCAGGATCATCTCAACTTTCTGGGAGGCTGGGCCTAGGGATTTGATACCGAATTCTTTCAGCTCGAACTCAGTTGTTCCACTGAAGCCCTGGCGGTAGCCGCCCCAAGGGTCTTTACCGCCACCGATATTGGTAACGTCAATTGTGATTGGCTTAGTGATACCGCGCAGGGTCAGTTCGCCATTTAGACGGGCTTTGCCGTCTTCCAAAGGTTCAAAGCTAGTGCTCTTAAAAGTAGCAGTGGGGAATTTGGCAGCGTCGAGGAAGTCATCGCTGCGCAGGTGCTTGTCGCGCTCAGCGTGATTGCTATTGAGGCTGGTTACATCGATGTCGACATTGATAGAAGATTTTTCCGGCTGCTTTTCATCGTAAAAGAAGGAGCCGTTGAAGTCATCGAAACGGCCGTATAGCCAGCTGTATCCAAGGTGCTTGATACGAAACTGCACAAAAGCGTGAGCCCCTTTGGTGTCGATTTTGTATTCCGCTGCTTGAGCTACAGTCCCCATCAGAGCTGCAATAAGAAATACAGAGAGCTTCTTCATGTCATTTTTTCCTTATTTGGTGGTTGAGAGTGTTGTTTGTACGTGTGAGTGATTGTCTGTAGAACTTTTTACACGGATGCCGATGATTCTGCGCAGTGTGCCGTCACGGTCAATAAAGTGGTGCTTGAGGGCTGCCAAGACATGTGCTGCTACGAGTCCAATCAGGCCCCAGGCAAGGATTTCGTGGATAGATCCCGCAATGTCTTCCTGATTGGGAATTCCTTGTAAGGTTGCAGGGATGCTCACTATGCCGAAGACATCGATAGGGCGGCCATCGGCGGTAGAAATCAGATAGCCGGAAACCATGATTGCCAGTAGTAACAGGTAAATCAGTCCATGAGTGGCGGTGGCGGCAAATTTCTGCCAGTTGGGAGTTTGGGGGTTGCTCGCCGGAGATGGGTTGGCAAAGCGCCAAGCCAGCCTGAAGAGTAGAAACACAAGCAGGATGATGCCTACCCCTTTGTGAATTTCAGGGGCTCGTTGATACCATGGATCGTAGTAGGATAGCTGGCGCATCCACCAACCGAGAATAAAAGTCCCTATGATCGCAAGGGCCATTATCCAATGGAGGACGATGGCTACCCAGCCGTAGCTGGAGGAGCTGTTTTTGGCCTGCACTTCTCTCTCCTATTGGTAGTACGTCACACTTAGATTTGCTAAGTGCCACTAGGGTACAGCCTTTGGGCTCTACCACCAATGGGGAGTTCATGAGTATGGGAAAGGAGTCAAAGGTGTTAGTAGGTAATGCCGCGCTATATCGAGCGCCCCGGAGAGCTTTCGCGCTCGGCCGCCTGAAGGATGCGCTCACAAGATAGCCGATCAAGCGCGGAAGAGCGCTGTGCCAGTTGGTCCGCCAGCCAGCTGGTGGAGTGCTCTTCATCCCCAAGGGCTAGTTGTTCTAGCTGCCAGATAACATTCAGTAGGGTCTCACGCTCAAACCCGGTCTCAACCGCCTGGCTGGTAAACAGATGGGGTTCCAGTTGTTCCAAATCGTTGCGCTTGAGCACTAACTCCGCATAGGTAGGGTACCAGCGGCTGCTAAACGGTTCTGGCCGCTGGTGGTAGTCGAAGGTGATTCGCAGCCGGTTTCCGTCGGCATCTTCCAGAAGCGGGGTGTCATGTTCGTAGGCGGGCAGCGCTGGATTGTTCCGCAAGATATCCACGATGGCGTGCCAGTCACTGGCATTTTCGTAACAGAGCCGGACGGGCTCTACCAGTTCACGGGTCCCCTTGTGATCTTCCAAGGACAGTTTTTGGCCTGGACGGTACCAGTACAGGTTAAGAAGCTGCTCATCGGCCAGGTCTGCAAGATGTGCACTGGTTAGTGGCTCTTCAGACAATGCACTCAGGTGGTCAACGGCCTGCTGTACGCTGAGCCATTGCTTGCGGTGGAAGTGTTGCTTATTACCTGTAATTCCCATTCTATTCTCCCGGCGCAATTCTACGACCTGGAGCCCCAAGTTTAGCAGGATGCAATGCTGCTCCAGTTACTATCGTGCCTTTGCGGCGTGGGAAGATAAAAGTTACTAATTCATGGTTATAGAAAAGGTACAATGGCGCCTTTTCATATCCAGGACATACTGAAAAAATGAGGCCGCTCACCGGGCTGCTGTCACTGGTTTTATCCGTGCAGTTTGCGCTGATGTATCGCCAATAGATTCAGACTATTCAGTCAGAAAATATGGGGTTGAAATGCGTGTTACTCTCCCAGAGTTGCAGCGGTTTGATATTGCCTCTGGCGCGGCTAAAGCCTAGGCGCTCGGCGCATGAATTTATTGTAGTGGAGCAGTTTCCCATGAGCCATAAATATACACAGCCATGTTAATTGCGATAGGCAGCCTGTAGCCCGGATTATGTAAATACACTGATGAGAGCAGAGTCCGCTTAGTTTTTGATAAGTGGATTTCAAGATATTAAAAAAGAAACGGGTAACCTGTGAATATGGCGTGACAGCCTGACCTGTAAGCCCGGAAAATTAAAAGAGCCTTTAGATGTTTAACTTTCTCCCCTCGTTTTTACTGTTGGTCATATCTTCGGTGTTGCTGGCCATTAGCACATTGGTTTGTGCAGCCCCCATACTCTTGTTTTCAGTTTTTAGGTTTATTCTCCCTTTTGCCTTTCTGCAAAAACTTTTCATGGGTTTTTTTATTTCTTGGGCAGAAATGTGGATAACCCTAAATAAAGGCTGGATGAAGCTAACCCAAAGAGTCCAGGTGGATGTACAGGGGATAGAGCATCTCGATCAACATGGATGGTATCTGGTCACAGCGAACCATCAAAGCTGGGTTGATATCTTTATTATGCAGTCGATTTTTAATCGAAGAATTCCATTCCTGAAATTTTTTGTGAAGCAAGAGTTGATCAAAGTTCCTGTGATTGGAATGTGCTGGTGGGCACTCGACTTTCCATTTATGAAGCGTTACAGCAAAGAATTTTTGAAAAAACATCCAGAGATGCGCGGTAAGGATCTTGAAGCGACGAAAAAATCTTGCGAAAAGTTTAAACTAATGCCCACCAGTATTATGAACTTCCTTGAAGGAACAAGGTTTAGCAAAGAGAAGCATCAAAGACAGCAATCGCCTTTCAAACATCTTCTAAAGCCCAAGTCCGGAGGGATTGCTTTTGCAATGCACTGTATGGGTGAGCAGTTGAACCAGCTACTGAATGTCACCATTGTTTACCCTGATGGTATACCTACTTTTAAAGATTTCCTTTCTGGTAAGTTAAAGAAAGTGATTGTTCGTATTGAGAAAGTCCAGTTGCCCAGCCGGTTTTTTGAGAGAGACTACGCAACCGATCAGGAGTTTCGGGTGGAGTTTAATCAGTGGGTAAATGAGTTATGGACTGAAAAGGATGCCCTGATTGATAAACTTTTAACAGAAAGCAGGGCTTAAGTGGGGTTCGTAGAGAGGTTCACTCGTGAGCCTCTCTACTGGCCGAACGTTACTATAGCCAAATAGGGAGCTGAGCCCGGATCTCCTCGGGTTCACAAGCCACCAGATTTTTTCCTGTTTCTCCTGCTATTGTTGCGCGGGTTGGAGATTTCAAGGCATCCCTCAAGCTGCCAACCATATAGGGTTCTGCGACAATATACAGTTTTTCGTACTGGCCCTCCTGTCTTCCCCTCTCCAGGGTATGTGCAATTTCTCTGGCAAAATTCTCACCTTCACGGCGATGTAATCCTGCAGAATTACCTACTGAGTGCCTTCCTTGACCATAGCTGTCGAAAGTGCGTCCGGGCGCATCACTCTCTTGGTCTCTTCCAGAGAGCCGTGATTCTGGATGGAGAAGTGCCTGGATTTCATTGAGATTTCCCGCGCGTTTGTTGGCTTCAAAAATTCGCGCTTGGGACTGGTTAGCCACAAGGACCCATGCTAAGGCCATGAACATATCCTCGTTTAACTGCCTTATTTAATCCTAGTAAATAGCCATATTGGCCACGAGCCCTGGTTGCTTATTGATGGATATGGAGGTGGAAATTCTCTTTAGGTGCACTTGGAAAGGAAGTTTTTAATATTTATATGTACAAAAGAAATATACGACAGCTCTCATATTCAATTTGTAATGGCTTTTATCGGCACTTAATCCCTTCGTTTGTCGCAGTATTTCCTAGACTGTACTCAAGATGTAACAGGCGCAAGACGGACCCTTGAGTTTTCTGGCGCCTTTTGCGGCTTAGCGTAAAAAGAGGTTGTAGATATGAGTCTGATTCCCAGAGGGTCCCTATTGGACCTTGATAATATGTTTGAACAAATGCTCTCACCGACCCGTGCAATCGGATCTGAACGCGAGGGATTTTTTTCTCCGCGTATTGATGTGAGTGAGCGCAAGAATATGTATGAAATTAGCGCTGAGCTGCCGGGAGTGGGTAAGGACGATATCAGTGTAACCCTAGAAAATGGGGTTTTGACCCTTGAAGCTGAGGTGCACCGCGAGGTTAAGGAGAAGAAGGATGGCCGCGTGCTTCGTCAGGAGCGGCGTTACGGCAAGTTCTTGCGAAGTTTCAATCTTGGTGAAGATGTTCGCGAAAGTGAGATTGATGCAAATTTCAAAGATGGGATTCTCACGCTCACGGTACCAAAACATGAGGGGCATCCCCCGCAAAGAAAGCGGATTGAAGTGCACTGATCTATAGGGGGTAAGGGTGATGGGTTTTACCCGTCACTCTCTTTGGCATTTGTCTAAAGAGCTTTGAGGTACCTATGAAAGTTAAACACGCAATGCATGAGGGGGCTACCTGGTGCACCCCGGATACTCCATTACAGGAGTTGGCAAAAATTTTACGAGATGAAGATATTGGTGCAGTGCCGATCGGAGAAAATGACAGGCTTGTAGGAATAGTGACTGATAGAGATATTGTATGTCGCGGTGTGGTTCAGGGGGGTAATCTCAGCTCTTTGTCCGCCCGAGATGTTATGACAGAGGGGATTGAATGGTGCTGGGAAGAGGATGATCTGCTGTCTGCTGTCCACAAAATGGAGCAACAGTTGTTACGGCGAATGCCGGTACTCAATAGTGAAAAGCGTATGGTCGGTATTCTCAGTTTAGGGGATATTACCAGTGCCATCGCCAGCAAGCAGGGTGGGCAGTTCGCAGCAGCGGTCTCCTCGCACCACTGAGTGTGGGACTTAACGCATAATGCTCTTTACAGTCGTCAATCTATATTGGCGGCTGTTGGAAGTTTGAGTGCTCTAGAGTGTCTTGTCCGAAGCCTGTGAATCCCTCGGCAACCTAATGGCTCCATCTACTACTGGGCTGTTGATAGTCTTATTTACTTCCTGTCTGAGCTTGATCATGTTCACGGTCGACCCCGATGTCCGTTAAATGTGATTATTTGGGAGGCGTGAAGGAAGAATCAGTCGTATAATCCCTACTTTTTTTGAGGTTACTTATGGCTGTGACTCAGGAGCAGTTGGCACAACGCAGTGGAAATCAGTGCGAGCTCTGTAAAGCAGAAAATGGCTTGGCGGTTTATGACGTACCCCAGTCAGAGGGCTATCCAGATGCGGCAGTATTATTGTGTCAAACCTGTAGGGACCAGCTGGAAAATCCTGCACAGCTGGAAAGTGCGCACTGGCAGTGTTTGTCGGAGTCTATGTGGAGTACCGAGCCGGCAATTCAAGTGTTGGCATGGCGTATTCTAAAGCGCTTATCTGGCGAGACCTGGGCCCAAGACTTGTTTGACATGTTGTATTTGGATGGCGATTTGCTGGCCTGGGCAGAGGCCGGGGCAATACCAGAGGCTGGTGAGTTGGTGATTCATCGGGATAGTAATGGTGCCCAGTTACAAGCTGGAGATAATGTAGTTATTATCAAAGACTTGGATGTAAAAGGAAGCAGTTTGGTTGCAAAACGGGGAACGGCAGTTCGCGGTATCAGCTTAAGCGATAATCCTGAGCATATCGAAGGACGGGTCGAGGGTCAGAGAATTGTTATTCTGACAAAGTTTGTGAAAAAGAGTGGCTGATAAATATTTCAGAAATAACTTCATTTTCTGAAAAGGGTATCTGCCGGCGGACCCGAAATACTCCCCTGTCCGTCTTAATTATGAAAATAAGAAAGGTATAGTTTACCTTTCTTATTTTTTTGCAAAATATTTCCGCTTTTATCGATTAACTGATAATTTTTAGAGCAAAATACGGTGTAATATTGAAGACGATAATAGCAATTTTGTATTGTGCTAGATATTGAAAATATGCACGGCCTAAATCTTGTTCATTAAGCTCAAATATTCGTGCGTGAATCCTGGTGATCGACTTCCTCAGGCAGACAAGTCCAATAGTTGATAGCAGTAGTATCAATATGTTTATAATCGAAGCCCAGCCTAAAAATAGTGTTAGATTTTCAGTTTCCATGTGAAATTTCCTTGCAGTTCTTTCTCGTATAAACCGATAGTTTTATGAGTAGATAGTGGAAAGTGCCACAATAGTCAGGCACTAGCCTTCAAATAAGTTGCGTTTGTGGATAGGGGTAGTCCCAGTTAGTTGAAGAGCTATGTTATATGATATAGCTATTGTCCGATGCTCATTATTCCTAGACACTGTGTGATAGTGCAAATGAGAGGTTGGCAATATGGTAGCTATAAAACATGAAGCCTATCTATGAAATTCGCAGTGGTGCGCTGGCTGGGTTTAATCTATTGGTGCCACAGCTCGGTGGTCAGTCATCAGATTTTTTAGCGCAAGTGGGGCTTCCTGCGGATTGTACACGTCGTCCAAATATCTTGATCCCCATTGCAACGCTGGTAGACCTCCTTAATTTGTGTTCACGGGACTTGTCCTGTAGTGACTTTGGCTTGCGATTGGCGGGGAAGCAAGGGCTGCGTATGCTGGGCGTCCTTGGTAAGCTGATACTGGAAAGTGAGAATCTATCCAGTGCTTTGACAGTAACTCATCGGTATATGGTGTTACACAACCAGGCGGACCACTGGAAAATTTACCAAACCGATGACTGCTTGATTGCAGAGAGAGTTAATCACTTCCCCGACGCAATTCCCGCGCAACAGTATACTGAACTTTCAGTAGGCGCCGCCTATCGCCTGATACAGGAGATGGTTGGCTCTAAAGTATCTCCCCGCTCTGTTTCATTTCGGCATAAGCCCCAATCTTCGCTGAGTAGTTACCAAAATTTTTTTGGCATTGAGGCTAGTTTTGAGCAAGATCGAGATCGCTTGGTTTTTGATGGATCATTGATGAACTATCCCCTCGCTAAACCCAGCAGCGGTCTTATGAGATATTTTGAGGAGTTTTCCAAGTGCTTATTGGCAGAGCACAAGGGTGATATCAGCCGACAGGTTCAAGTCTTAATCCTTCAAACTCTCGGGGCCCAGCAGCACTCCCTGGAGCAAATTTCTCGCTTACTCGGTATGCCAATGAGAACGCTTCAGCGCCGTTTAAATGAAGCGGGAACCTCCTTTAAGCAGTTGGTACAGGGGGCGCGAATGAAGACTGCTCGCTGGCATCTACGGGCCTCAAGTATTGATGTGGGATTACTATCAGCAAGTTTGGGCTACACCGATATCAGTGCTTTCTCAAAAGCATTTCGAGCCATTCATGGAAGCTCCCCACTGCAGTGGAGGAAGCGACAAGCTATTAATTGTTAATCAATTAAAGGAATTATTTTGAATAATTGTTCAGCGCTACCAATTATTACTATAAGGGTGAGCTTTTAGATTTTTCCTGATTTTACTTCAGCAGCGGCGCTTGGCTTTGCACCAATAATCTTAGGGGACTATGCTGGGCGCCACTGGAACGAATGATGAAAGGCAGAATTGAAAATGAGTGCAGAGACAATCCGTTGTAAAGCAGCTGTAGCTTGGGGGCCTGGGGAGCGTTTGGTTATTGAGGATGTCGATGTTATGCCTCCCCAACGGGGTGAAGTTCGCGTGAAATTACACGCCACCGGCGTTTGTCACACAGATGCGTTCACTTTGTCAGGAGATGATCCTGAAGGGGTATTCCCGGCAATCCTCGGTCACGAAGGTGCGGGTGTTGTTGAATCCGTTGGTGAGGGGGTGACCAGTGTCTCTGTCGGGGATCATGTAATTCCTTTGTATACCCCTGAATGTGGCGAATGTAAGTTTTGTCTCTCTGGAAAGACTAATTTGTGCCAAAAAATCAGGAGCACCCAGGGCAAAGGATTAATGCCTGACGGTTCGACACGTTTTTCGGTGAATGGGAAACCCATTTTCCATTATATGGGATGCTCTACTTTTTCTGAGTACACAGTCCTTCCTGAGATATCTGTGGCCAAAATTAATCCCGAAGCCCCCTCAAATGAGGTTTGTTTGCTGGGCTGTGGTGTTACTACGGGAATGGGAGCCGTTACCAATACAGCCAAGGTTGAGCCGGGTTCCTGTGTGGCAATTTTTGGTTTGGGTGGAATTGGTTTATCCGCAGTGATCGGAGCCAAGATGGCTGGCGCCTCACGAATTATTGGTGTCGATATTAATGAGGACAAATTTGCGCTGGCGAAGAAACTGGGGGCCACTGAGTGTATTAACCCCAAGGCTTACGATAAGCCTATCCAAGAGGTTATCGTAGAGCTTACCGATGGCGGAGTGGATTATTCTTTTGAGTGTGTGGGTAATGTTAACCTGATGAGAGCTGCCTTGGAGTCTTGCCACAAAGGATGGGGGGAATCCATTATTATTGGAGTGGCAGGTGCGGGACAGGAAATCAGTACACGCCCATTCCAGTTGGTTACAGGGCGGGTTTGGAAGGGATCAGCATTCGGCGGTGTAAAGGGGCGCTCTGAATTGCCTTCTTTCGTAGAGCGTTACCTGGCTGGAGAATTTAAATTGAATGACTTTATTACTCACTCAATGCCCCTTGAGCAAATAAATGATGCCTTCGATTTAATGCACGAAGGTAAAAGTATTCGCAGTGTTATTCATTTCCAGCAGGCTTGATAGGAACACTTAAAATGTCGATTGAATTGGTTGGCAGTACTAAATCTTTTGACGGTTTGCAGCAGCGTTACCGACATAAATCCAGCACGCTCAACTGTTCTATGGTCTTCTCCATTTTTTTACCACAGGATGCAGAGGGGAATACACAGAGGAAATATCCTGTTGTTTATTGGCTATCGGGCTTGACGTGCACGGATGAAAACTTCAGTCAAAAGGCTGGTGCTCAGAGAGTCGCTGCAGAGTTAGGGATTATCTTAGTGATACCCGATACGAGCCCCAGAGGAGACGATGTGGCGGATGACCCGGGTTATGATCTGGGGCAGGGGGCTGGTTTTTATGTAAATGCGACTCAAGAACCCTGGAAGCAGCATTATCAAATGTATGACTACATCGTGGATGAACTTCCAAGCCTGGTAGAACTTCATTTCCCCACCAATGATCGACGCGGGATTTGCGGACATTCTATGGGCGGGCACGGTGCCCTGGTCATCGGTCTGCGAAACCCCAAGCGATATCAATCAATTTCTGCTTTTAGTCCAATTTGTAATCCTATTGCTTGCCCTTGGGGAGAAAAGGCGCTGGGAACTTACTTGGGAGCTGATCCCAAGAGCTGGGAGCCATATGACGCAACAGTGCTAATGGGGCGCGCTGTAGAGAAAACGCCGATTTTGGTTTCTCAGGGAGAACAGGATGAGTTTCTTGAGGAGCAGCTGAGACCACATTCCCTGCAAACAGCTGCCGAAGCCAGTGATTATCCTCTTCGGATAGAGCACCATGCAGGCTACGATCACAGTTACTATTTCATCGCTTCATTTATTGAGGAGCACTTAAGGTTCCATGCAGACTCATTGTTGAGCAGACATATATATTAGGCTGGATAAATTACGGACTAGTGAAGTTAGCCCCTCAGTTGAGGGGCTGTTTGGGCAAAGGGCTTTGCGCCCTGGCAAGTTGCTATGTATAAAGCGATACGAGCAGAATACATAGAGCCAAAGTGAGAGGCGTAAGCTTATCGTGCAACCGCCCGACACTCGCCAATAATTTCAGCTCTGTTCTGGTCAAAAGTTTGTTCGATCAGGAACCAGCCATTGGGACAGAAGCCACTTTCGGCTAGCAAGAGTTCCATTCTCTGCCGGGCAACTTTCTTCACATCTCCAGAATTGGCGCCGCCGGGACCGCCACTGCCGCTGGGACCACCACTACCCTTACCGCCGCCGGGACCACCACCGGGACCACCGCCACCCGGACCTCCACGCCTACTGTCTTGGCCCTTGGGACCAGCCCCAATGGTTGCCTTGTAGGTAAAGCGACGATGGCCCAGTTCAGTGATGTCAGTGACAAATGATTCAGTGGTGGGGATCTCTGGTGTAGAGCTACAGCCAGCAGCGATCAAAATCACAGCTGCAGATGCAAAGAGATGAACCTTCATTATTGTTACCCCGTATTTTGATAAAAGCTTTAGTCAGACATTAGCTAACCACAAATGTTGGTTAAGCAGAGTAAACATTTGTAAAGGGGGGCAATAGCAGCAGGATTGTTTGTGCTCAAACCCAAAACTGTAAGGTACTGCATGTCCCGGAAGGTTCCGTTGTAGAATCCTCAATAGTTTGCTCTATCCACAATATAGCTGCATTTTTTAGAGGGTTTCCGATAAATTTGAGATACTTCTGGTGATCAGAACAAGTCCCAAAGAAAAGCTATGGTTTATCTGGATGCCATTTAGGCCGACTCTTAAGGAAGCCGGAGATAATATGGAATTAATCAGAGTTTTCTAAATAATACCCTTGGTAGCAAAGTGGTACGTGAATTGCCAACAATACTTAATATAAAGAGTTTTCCTATGAAACAAGCACTGCTTGCATTACTTGGATGCACTTTTGCAGGAATATGTTCTGCAGAGTCACTCAGCATTGAACGGTTATTCTCCGACCCGGCTCTGGGTGGTACTGCTCCCCGTGCGCTGGAATATTCACCTGATGGGCAGCGCGTAACTTTCCTCAAAGGTAGAGCTGAAGATTACAACCGTTACGATCTTTGGGAGTACAACCTGAAAGACGGTCAGTCCCGAATTTTGGTCAATTCCGATAGCTTGCACAGCGGTAGTGAAACTCTTTCGGATGAGGAAAAGGCAAGACGGGAGCGCCAGCGAATTTATGGTAGTGGAATAATGGAGTACAGCTGGTCCGAGGATGGTCGGTCTCTGTTGTTCCCTTTGGCCGGCGATATTTACTATTACGATCTCAAAGACCGTTCTTCGCGTCGACTGACTGAAACGGAAACCTTTGAAACCGATGTAAAGGTCTCTCCCGAGGGGCACTTTGTTTCGTTTATTCGCAACCAAAATATCTATATTGTCGATCTGAAAACCGGTAGGGAAAAGCAGCTAACCAGCGACGGAAAAGATCATATTAAAAATGGAATGGCTGAGTTTGTTGCCCAGGAGGAAATGGACCGGATGACCGGTTATTGGTGGTCTCCTGATGATCGGCATATTGCTTTCCTGCAAGTTGATGAGTCGCCAGTTGATCAGGTAACCCGTAGCGAAATCTATGCGGATCGTATCGAAATGATACAGCAACGTTACCCCGCTGCTGGGCGTGCGAACGCAAAAATCCGACTTGGCCTTATAGATATTGATTCGGGGGATATCCGTTGGGTCAACCTGGGAGATAATCAGGATATTTATATTCCCCGAGTAAAATGGGCCCGTGATCACCTGTTAACTTTCCAGTGGCAATCTCGAGACCAGCAAAAGTTAGAGCTTCGTGCTTACAATCTCAATACGGGAAAAACCCGAACGCTCCTTACCGAGTCCAGCGATACCTGGGTTAACCTGAGCCATGATCTCCACTTTTTGGAAAATAGCGATGCTTTTATTTGGTCATCGGAGAGGGATGGCTTCAAACACCTGTATAAATATGATTTTGGCGGCGGATTACAGGCACAATTGACTAAGGGAGATTGGGTGGTTGACGAGTTAGAGGCTGTTGATGAGCAGGCTAACCGTTTGTATTTTACCGCACGGAAAGATACTCCAATCGAGAGGCATCTCTATGCAGTCTCCCTGCAGGGGGAGAGCGACATTAAGAGAATTTCACAGCGTAGTGGTATGCACTCTATCGAATTTTCTGAGGATGCCTCTGGATATATTGATAAATTTTCCAGCGTTACCACGCCCCCTCAGGTGAGCCTGCACAGCAGCCCAGGGACCAGAGTTACCTGGCTTGAGCAGAATGCTGTAAATCGTGATCACCCTCTCTATCCTTTTAAAGATCAATGGATCACTCCGGAATTTGGCAGTATTGAGGCGCCCCATGGCCAGGAGCTTTTCTACCGCTTGTACAAACCTGCTAATTTTGATGCGAAGAAAAGTTACCCGGTAATGGTGTTTGTCTATGGTGGTCCACACGCTCAGGTGGTTACCAATAGCTGGGATAAACTATTCAACCAGTATATGGCCCAACAGGGTTATATTGTTTTTTCCCTAGATAATCGTGGTTCAGCAAACCGCGGTACCGCTTTTGAGAATCCTATCTTTAAGAATATGGGATCTCCTGAAGTGGAAGATCAAATTACCGGCGTTGAATTCCTGCGCACCCTGCCTTACGTTGATAAAAATAAAGTAGGCATCTTCGGCCACAGCTACGGTGGTTACATGGCACTGATGAGTATGTTCAAAGCCGGAGACTACTTTAAGGCGGGGGTATCGGGTGCGCCGGTTACGGACTGGACGCTGTATGATACTCATTATACTGAGCGTTATATGGGCAATCCAACCAAGGATATGGATGCCTATGAGGCATCTTCTGTGTTTCCCTATGCGAAGGGCTTACAAGGTGATCTGCTGATTTATCATGGTATGGCGGATGACAATGTGTTGTTTACCAATACCACCAAACTCATAAAACAGTTGCAGGATAACGGCCAACAATTTGAACTGATGACTTATCCAGGCAAGAAGCATAGCTTGCGCGGTAAGCAGACTCGCATCCACCAATACAGCATGATCAAGCGCTTTTTTGATCGGTATTTAAAGGGGCAGGATTAAAAATTAAATAATCTCCCAGAAGAAAAAAACCGAGGCTAGCCTCGGTTTTTTTCTTTATTGAGGTATATGACCCCTAAGACTGAGGCTGATCAACCCGATCCAAATTCATTACTTTGGTCCAGGCCAGCACAAAATCATTTACAAACTTGTCAGCGCTATCACTGGAAGCATAAACCTCTGCGACTGCCCTTAATTCAGAGTTTGAACCAAAAATCAGATCTACAGGTGTGGCTGTCCACTTTGCCTGGCCACTTTTGCGATCTTTTCCTTCATAGATACCCTCTGATTTTGCCGACTTGGACCAGACAGTAGACATATCGAGCAGGTTCACAAAGAAATCATTCGTCAGTGTGCCGGGGTGCTGAGTAAGTACACCATTCTGTGAGGAGTCGGTATTTGCATTAAGTGCCCGCATTCCTCCAACCAGAACAGTCATTTCAGGCACACTTAGGGTTAACAGACTGGCTTTATCAACTAATAACTCTGTAGGGGTTCTTCCATAACCATCGCCAAAGTAGTTGCGGAAGCCATCGGCCAGAGGTTGTAGTACCGCAAAAGAATTAACATCTGTTTGTTCCTGGGAAGCATCGGTGCGTCCAGGCTTGAAAGGGACCTGAATTTTATGTCCGCCTTGCTCTGCAGCTTTTTCAATGGCTGCTGCGCCCCCAAGTACAATGATATCTGCCATTGAGATTTTTTTGCCCCCGGATTGGGAACTGTTAAATTCCTGCTGGACTTTTTCCAGCGATGCCAGGACTTGTGATAGTTCAGTGGGATCATTTACCGACCAGTCTTTTTGGGGTTTCAGGCGAAGACGGCCACCATTGGCGCCACCGCGAAAATCTGAACCACGGAAGGTAGAAGCTGAGGCCCAGGCAGTCCTCACCAGATCGGGAACGCTAATGCCCGCCGCCAGTATTTTTGCTTTGAGAGAATCTATATCCCGGCTGTCAATTAGAGGGTGATCAACTTTGGGGATAGGGTCTTGCCAAATTAAATCTTCTTCAGGCACCTCCGCTCCCAAATAGCGCGCACGAGGGCCCATATCCCGATGAGTCAACTTGAACCAGGCTTTGGCAAAGGCGCGTTGAAACTCTTCCGGATTTTCCTGAAACCGCCTGGCAATTTCTTTGTAGCTGGGATCGAACTTAAGGGATAAATCCGTGGTAAACATGATGGGGGCATGGCGCTTGTTCTTGTCGAATGCATCGGGCACCAGATTTGCCGCGCTCTGATCATCGGGAATCCACTGAACGGCACCAGCTGGACTTTTTGTTTTGACCCAATTGAATTTAAACAGGTTGTCCAGATACTGCTGGCTCCAATTGATTGGGGCGGCAGACCAGGCCCCTTCCAGGCCGGATGTCATTGTGTCGTCGGCATTTCCTTTCCCACACTTATTTTTCCAGCCAAGCCCCTGTTGCTCTATCGGGGCGGCGGCGGGCTCTGGGCCGAGGCAATCAGCTTTCACTGCACCGTGAGCCTTACCAAAGGTATGGCCTCCGGCAATCAAGGCTACTGTCTCTTCGTCATTCATCGCCATGCGGGCAAAAGTTTCGCGGATATCTGTGGCGGCAGCCACCGGATCGGGATTGCCATTGGGTCCCTCAGGGTTGACATAAATAAGCCCCATTTGCACTGCGCCAAGAGGTTTGTCCAACTCCCGGTTGCCGGTGTAACGCTCATCCGCCAGCATCTTGGTTTCGGGCCCCCAATAAACCAGGTCGGGCTCCCAGTCATCCTGTCGCCCCCCGGCAAATCCGTACGTAGGGAATCCCATGGACTCCAGAGCTACATTGCCGGTTAGCACCATAAGATCAGCCCAGGACAATTTGCGCCCATATTTTTGTTTGATGGGCCAGAGTAGACGGCGGGCTTTATCCAGGTTGGCATTATCAGGCCAGCTGTTGAGGGGATCGAAACGCTGTTGACCACCACGGGCACCACCGCGACCATCACCGATCCGGTAGGTGCCTGCGCTGTGCCAGGCCATTCGGATCATAAATGGGCCGTAATGACCGTAGTCTGCGGGCCACCAGTCCTGTGAAGTTTTGAGCTGAGTTTCGATGTCCTGTTTTACCGCTTTAAGGTCCAGGGTTTGGAATTCGGTAGCGTAATCAAAGTCGTCACCCATTGGATTGGATCTGGGGGAGTGCTGTCTGAGCGGGCGTAGGTCGAGTTGGTCTGGCCACCAGAACCTATTGGACTTTGGTTGCCCTTCAACTGCGCCCTCAAGAATGACGGGATCAGTCACCACTTCCTCATTGGTGTCTGCGGCATAGAGTGGCGCGGTTATAAACAATGAGACTATTAAAGCGGCACAACTACGATTATATTTTATTAGCATCGAAAGTGTCTCCGTACGATCGTTGATACATCCTTCGTTTCACTATTACTCATCGTAATGATATAGGCGACTTGCTGCGATTTAGTAAGGTTACTTTCGGTTTACGATAGCACCTGATTCATCTATCCAGCAGATAGTATAGCGGGTAAATAGTATAAGAATTTACCGGTATAAGGATTAAAAGTAATCAATAAGGTAAATTAAAAACTTAATAACCAAGCCTATTTGTTGAGTGGCGATATGGGCTGGTGTAGTTTTATTTATAGGGTGTTTTGTCTGGGGCCTATTGCATTATTATGTGGGTGTCGTTTGGTGGAATATATAGGTTGTGGGTTATATGACTCCGGGAATTGCCTTATTAAAAAAGAATAATATCAGTCACAAGGTTCATGAGTATAGACACGACTCTTCAAGTGATTCTTACGGTTTGGAAGCATCACAAAAATTGGGAGTTGCTGAGGAGAGAGTGTTTAAAACGTTGGTAGTTGCGCTGGGCAATAAAAAGTTAGTTGTTGGTGTTGTTCCGGTTTCGACGATGCTTAACCTGAAACTTATTGCAAGAGCTGCCGGGGCAAAGAAGGCGATAATGGCCGCTCCAGCTGATGTAGAGAGATCAACAGGTTATGTTTTGGGGGGCGTTAGCCCGCTTGGGCAAAAAAAGCGCTTGAAGACTATCCTTGATCTATCGATTCAAAATCACTCAACCATTTTTGTGAGTGCTGGCCGTAGGGGACTGGAAATAGAATTAAGTCCAGATGACCTGATAAAGGCTGTCGATGGCAATCTAGCTAAAATTTGTGAGTAACTGAGCCGGGCAGTTCCTGATGTGAGGGTTTATTAGCTTCAAGGTGAATAGCTATTGCCTTCTCAAAAGTAGTGCATGAAGAAATCAGTAAGTTAGTTGTTATTGAAACTGGGCTCTCCCTGGGGAGAGCCCAAAAAGTATTAATTACAGAGTGTCTGCATTGTCAGGAGAGGGCTCTGTCCACTCTCTTTGGAGCTTATATCGAGGCCATTAATGCCTCCCTCTGAAGCGATCACCAGGCCGTGATTACTAGCGTTGAGCCAGCGGTCCACTATACCGGAGGCTCCCAGGTCAATGAGGTGTCGACCAGTAGAAGAGGGCGTAAAGCTACCCACCTGAAGCCCAAGAATCGAGCTGCCGCCAACAGAGTCCCATGTAGCGGATTCCTCTTGCCAGCTTTGTGTCGCCATATATATGCCATAGCTGTTGCTGGATGTATTGATGACATTCAGTTCGAGTGTCGCATCAATATATTGCTGACAACTTAAATCGGATAAATCGAAGCGAATCAGGCTATACATTGTGCCGTAGATCAAATCGCTACCATCGGCGAGAAGTCCATCGCTGTCACCATCGAAATTGTCATCTTCCTTTCTGGAGGAGATAAAGACATCATCTGAGGCAACTTGGGATATCTTTTCGCTGACAGTGTCACTGCAGTCTGCAACCACCTTGAGGGCTGGTGCAATACCGGTTTCCTTTGATGAGATATCTACGCCATTGCTTCCATTTTGCGCGGCGATGACCATCCCGGTATTTTCAGCGTTTAGCCAGTCTTCCAGAATACCAGAAGAGCTTAAATCCAGGGTTAGGGTTCCAGTGGATGAAGGAATAAAGCTGGCTGCCAATTGTGAAAGCACTCCCGATCCGCCGACTGAATCCCAAGTGACTGATTCTTCGTCCCAGTCAGATTCGGCCAGGTAAATTCCATAATCGTTGGTGGAGCGGTTGCTAATATTTAATTCAAGCTTAACTGAATTTATTGCTGAACAATTGGCGATATTGGAGAGGTCAAATTTGATTAATGAGTAGAGAGTTCCGTAGGTACTATCGCTACCATCTGCCAGTAGCCCGTCTGAGTCACTGTCGAAATTACTGGATGAATAGCGGGAAGAGATAAAGGCATCATCTGCTACGGGTAGGGTTACCTCGCCGTTGTCACTGCTATCCTCGACAATGACACTCCTGCCAACACTATTTTGTGCAAGAACCATAGATTTGCCAATTCGGTTGGCACTCCACCAGTTAATGTCCTCTGGTAAAGCAAGGGGGTCATTGGCGCGATCTTCACGGGTCAGGATACTGGCGCTGTCGTCAAATTGGGCCGTGCGGACGCTCAGCTCATCAGGACTAACTTGTATCACTTTAAACTGCTGGATGCTGGCCATATCGATGGTCCAAAACTTGGCATCATTGGCGGAACGGGCCGGAGCCCCCCAACTGCCTTCACCCACATAGACAGTGCCTCCGGTATCACTGGTAGAAAAATCACTATTGCCCGGGGCGACGACTTCAGTGAGCTTGGTCAGGTGGGTATCTGATTCGACCACTAGGTTCATGGCGTAGTCATAAAATGGCTCTGCCCACCAATTGAATAATGTGGGGTTATCGGACTTGCCACTGTAATGGGGGAACATGGGCTTGTGGTATTGGGCAAAACGCCAATTGCTGTAGGCGCCACTTGTAGCTAAATCATCTTCCAGCCAGTTGTTCATAGCCGTTGCATAAGATGACCAGCCACTTTCCTGAAATTGGCTGTTTAGGGTGTAGACGCGTAAGAGGGGGGAAATCTGTACGGCGCCGTAAGTATCGCTGGGGCTACAGCTACTATCTGCATTGAAGTCGACTCCAAATACCTGGCAAATAGTGGAGTAGTTGTCATCTTCATGATTTCCATGGGTGGGAATTAAGGGGTAAATGCGTTGGTAGCTATACCCATCAATTTCATCGCTGGAATAAGTCAGGGTCCAGTCTTGTAAAAACTCATCCATCTCTGATGCGCTGTTGGCGTTAGTAAAATCGCCGCCGTGCATAACAGCCAGCGGACGGATCTTAGCCAGCAGTGCATTCCCCTCGCGCCGGGTTGTGTGTCCGGTGCGGGTATCGCCTCCAGCAATAATCACAAATGGGGACTCATCGTCAGGTGCAGTTTTAAACCAGAAACGATCGCCACAGCCATCCTGGTCACAGATCCGGTAATAAACCTCTGAATTCGGTGTCAGGTTTTCCAGTCTTACAAAGTAGCTATTTAAGCTACCGTCGAACGTAGCTGCGGTATCAACTGATCGACTGCTCCAACTATTTTCATTGGTTGAGTAGCCAAAATTGATATAAGGGTTATTACTATTACCGTCCGGTGAAAATCCAATGACAGCACTGGTAGAGGCATCGCCATCCCAGGCCAATCTGTGATATTTGGTCGCTGAGTTGGCATCAATTGCCAAACATAGAGTCGAGAAAGCAAAAGCAGTGCTTAAGAACCGTCTCATGGGGGATTCCTGTAAGTAGTGGTTATTATCTGAAGGCGCTGCAATTTGAAAGGTTAGTTGTGAAAGCTGGATGCAGCGCGCCGGAATTATTCGGGATTATTATTACAGGCGGTTGAATGGTTGGAGACTAAGCGTACAAAAGCGGCGTTTCTATAAGGAATTGTGATAGTTTCTGCGTTCATGAAATTAACTGCCCCCGCCCCTGTTTTCAGGTACTGGTAAACATCGTATAAAGGCCTGTCAAAATTACGGGTCCAGTAATCTCCCCTTTGAGTTTTCGGGAAATATTCAGTCGCAATTAGAGGCCTGCCAGATTTACTCTCCTGCAGGATAATGGATCGTAACTCTGTAATATCGGGGAGCCTCCAATTTTGCGTTGCACACAATTTCTGTTGATTGGTATTGCGAATCAGATCCTCGGTATCACACCGCTCTTCTTCAAAATAACAATCTCCATTATTTTCTATACCTTCTTCATATTGATACCACGAGTAGGTCCACCTTCCATCGTGAATTCCTTCGTCGTCGGTTTTTACTTCCCAAAGAAGCCCTGTATCGGTGTCGCAGATACAGGACCAGGGGCCTGCCCAAGCCTCGATAGGCTCCCCATTTTTATCAATTTTAACTAAGTGGTATTCCCTTGGCAGAGGTTGTGATGGTTGGTGCAGTATGACTGCACAGACCGTGATTGCAGGAAAAATGAATACCCAAAATATGCGCACAAACATTATTGATCTGGCAACTTGATTTTGACGGGGAGGGCGTGGCGAGTGTGGGCGATTTGCGAGTGATCAAAGGCAGAAACCCAGAGGCAAATACCGTCATTTATTGCTACATCTAATGCTGATCCAGTATCTAATTTTCGCACCATCTCCATAGACCAGTAGCCGTCCTGCCAAACAGCATAGGCCCTGACATCGGCACGATCTCCCTCAAAGCGATTTGAGGTATAGAGGACTGAAGGCATAATCGTATTGATAGGATAATTGTCATCTTCAGCCGTGTATGGCTGGTAATCAAACCAGGAAATAGTCCAATCGCTCTTTGTATCCTCGTTTTGATATGGCGTCAGGCTGGAGGGACTTTTGGGTAGTCGTTTTGGTGTAACGTTTTTTGAGGAGTACCACTTCCAGTTCATTAAGTATGCCCCGGACTCTTTGCCATCCTGGAGATATCCTGCGGTATAGCGGCGAGCTCCTGGCCTTACAATATCAGGCTTGCCAATATAATTGTCATCTGCCAAGTGCATTTTATTGGTTCTTACTGCTTTCCAGTGCCAGAGATCGTGTATTTCATCGGATGAGCTGTAGTGGTAGCCCTTGCCATGCCAATTTGCGGGCAACTGTGCTGATGGTTTGCGGCCCAGGTGAGAGGTTCCCGAAGCACCGAAATCACAGGAATTGGAAAGCAGGATGGCAAACTTATCTTCATAGTGACGGGTTTCATTAAAATTTTGAAAACCTTGCTGTTGTATTTCCCAGCCAGAACCAATTTTTTTCAGTGGTAGGTGTTTCAGGCTTTCAGTGGGATCTTCCCAAGTGATATGAAAAAATATTTCCTGTTGGTTATGCAAGGCTCTCAAGTTGACGGTTGAGCTACCATCAATAAAGTTAGCACCTCCGTCAGTATGGATTTTAAGTGATATGGCTGAGGACCATGCGGATTCTTGGGGGATGCCATCTATGTTTATAAAGGTTTCCGGACTTATTTTCTCAACTGTAAGATCGTGGTAACTGTTATTTGTAACAATAATCCAAAGTAATAAAGTGATACAGCCGGTAGATAAGTAGGTAAAAATTGAAGTTCGATAGCCCGATCGAGCATTGGGAAGTAAATAACTCAAAGTCTTCAGGCCATAGGTTGTTAGGTAAACGCCAGCGTGAAGGAATATATAGAGTAAGATCGCAAAAGCACTATAAAAGTGTGCCTGGCGAAAGATAGAAGGATTACCGGAACCAATAAATAAAATCCAGCCACTTAAGATCATGAGTGTTAAAAAAAATGAGCCAATGCGTGTTACTACTCTATGGTAGCTAATTGATGTTTTATTAGCTTCGCTGGATGAGTTTGTATTTTTTAATTTAATTGTTACTTTATAGAATAAGTAACAGAGAAGGATGGTTGAAGTAACAATTGCGACAAAGAAGTGAATATCATGAATCTGTCCCTGGGGTAAAAGTTCTTCGATATTTCCAATACTTGGCTTAGTCAAGGTGGAGATACGGAGCCCCGTTAGCAGACTACATAAAACTGCAACAATGGCCACGCTGTGCAGAATTATCCAAAGAGTACTCTTCGGTTGTTTGGCCATGGGAGTATTCCAAAAGGGTTTAGGCTAGTAAAAAAGTGTGGCATTTATATTAATTAAAATAGACTACATTCTGCTGATGGAGTCACGGCGCCTAAAAAATGAGGAATGCGCTGCGCTGTAGTAACGCATAAAGGATGAATGCCGATTCCGAGCTTACCGAGATATAATCACAGCGAGTCTCAGTTGTAGAGTCTCCTTTCCGCCTGACCCAATAGTGTACTACTCAGTATTTTGACCTGTTCAGAAAAAATAGCGGGATAACTTATTCTTGTTGGTATTCGGCATTCTGTAACTACTCATGCAGCTGACACTTATTCAGGCTTTCACTTTTCTCCAAATCTTCCGATATGGCCATAAGTTTCGGGTGGTCACTTCTCCAGTCAAAATCTTCATGGCGAAAATCAAGATAGGATAGTGCTGAGCACAAGTTAATATGTGGCAAGCTAAGACTGGCGGGTAATCGATCCAGGTGCTTTTCCAGGTAATCTAGAGATCTCTCAATAGCACTGAAGTAGCGCTGCCACCAAAAATCAGACCTGAGTTCTTCCCGTGCGCGCAGCTTTTCCATTTGCAGATGCACTGCTGCGTCCATTAATCCAGAGCTGATACTGTGAAAAGTATACAGATCCCAATTGTTGTCCAGTGGTGCAGATAAGTGACCATCCCCTAAGCTTTTATCAAGAAATGCACAGATGACTTCGCTGTCAATGATCGAGGAGCCATTATCCAGGGTTAGACAGGGGACTTTTCCCAAGGGGTTGCTGGAAATAAGTTCGTCGTCATTGTGAAAGGGGTGAGAGAAATGCTCTGTTACCACAGAGTGCAGGCGCTGTTCTTGCACAACAATGCGCGCCTTGCGCGCAAAGGGGGAGGAAAAGGTCAAGTACAGTTGCATAGGCCAAGCTCTTTTAGGCTGCGTGCCCTTTCAGCAACTGCAGTGACCGCCAGTGCTGCTACGAGCAACTGTTAACGCGTACTTTAGTGATGTGTAATCACTGAAGTAATGCGGTTATAGAGGTGCTGTTTTAAGTAGGCTCTCTGTTTTTTGAGGCTGGAATAGTGATCGTCGTCGGTGCCAATACCACTATCCTGAAGGCCTCTTATTTGTTTATCCAGTTTGCTGTAGATGTCGTTTTCAAGTTTGAATTGAATATCGTCTTCGATGAGCTGCTTGATTGTGTCTGCATATTCTGGGAAATCCACCGAGAGCTCGTGTGAAGCAATGGGCATAAGGGACCTCCACAATCGATATTAGTTAATGAAGTGTAGGTTCAGTCTTGCCAGTCACAAAAATGCAATTCTAGCGCTGCTTCCCTTAATCAACATAGTTATAAAGTGAAGTTAATATAAGTCTGTATATAGCCATTTGATATATATAAAAGTTGAAGCTATTTTATTAGCAAATATTTTTTACCCTCTTTTTTTTGATTATTGGTAATTGTTAGTCAGGTGAGGCTTAAACAGAGGGCTGGGTGGAAATGACGGGCACAAAAAAGCCCGACAATTACTTGTCGGGCTTTTTTGTTAGCGGTTCTGCTACTGGGCTTAGGCCGAAGCCTCCAGTGGGGCAAAGCGCAATTGGCGCCTCTGCAAAAGCTCACCGAGGTAGAGTTTTAAGTAGGCTGCAGCGGCCCGCTTCCCCTCTGCTGCGGAGTCTTCTGTTATTTTCCCAAAGCGGGAATAAGACTGGGAGCAGAAAGAGTCGTTAATGTTGATGGCACACATAAACCGGTCTCGCCAATCCTGAGAGGGTGGTAACTCAAACTCCCGAGACAGGTTCTTGATCAGAGTATCTGCCAGGCGCCAATTGTTTTCCATTTGTAGTTGGCGTAATGCCCAACTGGACTGAGGTCCAAAATGTACTTTTAGTGCCGCGAGATTCTCTTCATAGTAGCCGCGCACAAGGTCGCACAGCTGATTAAGCATATCCTGCCAGCTTTCTGACGGAGAAAAATCCGAATGGCCCAATACTACGTCACCGAAAGACTTATAGTGACGCTCGGCCAGGGCGGTTAAGCTGGCATCTACACTTGGGAAGAAATGATAAACAGACGCTGCTGGAACACCTGCAACCTGACTAAGGTTTGCGAGGCTAATATCCGTAGAGTCTTGTTCAGTAATTAATACTTCAAGGGCGTCAAGAAGCTTTTCATACTTCTCCCGACCATTTTTGCGTTGTGGTTTGCGCGGACTGGCGGTGTCGCGCCGGCTGATTGCTCGTCGATCGATTTGGTTCAAACTACCTCCCCCTTTAGACAAGCGGTACTGGCCATGGGCTAGCATACGCTTTACTTCCATGTAAAAAATTGTCTTTTGGAATTGATTATTATAATCGTACCAAATTCGGGCGAGCAAGAAGAACTTGTTTGATTTGTGGGGTAGTTCCATCTTAATTAATTAAATTCGGCTAACAGGTATTTCTGCCAGCCGAATGGAAATGCAGCTAGTGATAATGTAGCTCTGTCGCCTTTCCTCGGAAGACGTAATAAGAGAAAACGGTATAGGCGAGGATGACGGGAACCACTATTACCGCACCCACAAGAATAAATTTTAATGAGGCGGTGGCACTGGCTGCCTGCCAAATATTTAGTTCGCCGGGAACAATATCAGGGAAAAAGCTGAAGGCCAGGCCGATAAAGCACATCAGGAAAATAACGACGACCGTAAAAAAAGGAACCGCTTTATGTCTATCTGCAGGCTTAGGCATTCTCGCCAATAGAACATCATTGGAGACAAAGGCAATAAAGCACAGGGTGGGGACGAGTAGTACAAACATAACCAGAGGGTAGGTAAACCATCGGTCGAATACTGTTGGGTTTACCAGTGGATTGATGGCCGATACTGCAACCACCCCAAGCAGGGTGGCCCGCCCTGCGTAACGGGTCCATGTGGTCGCTCGTTTTTGCAGCTCCGACTCGGTTTTAAGAACCAGCCAGGCGCCGCCAATATAGGCGTATGCGGCGGTAACTCCCAGAGCGCTGAGTGCTGAAAAAAGCTGTGCAGACCAGTCGGGCTTAAAGCCAATCACGTACTGTCCTAGCATGTACCCCTGCGCAAGGCTGGTAATAATAGACCCGGCTTTAAAGGTTCGATCCCAGGTTAGCTTTTTGTCGATGGCAGCCTTGGCACGAAAGTCGAATGCCACTCCTCGCATGATTAGCCCGACCAGCATAATCGCAGCTGGTATATATAGGTGCATTAGCACCAGGTTGTGTGCGATTGGGAATGCAATCAGGAGCAAACCGATTGCTAGTACCAGCCAGGTTTCGTTGGCATCCCAAAAGGGGCCAATGGATGCGATCATGGTATCCCGCTGCGATTCCTCCTCTTCTCCCATGGGGAGCAAAATGCCCACACCAAGATCGTAGCCATCCAGAATTGCGTAGACTATTACCGCCAGGCCCATAAGGGCGACAAAGGCGACAGGCAGCCAATAGGCCGCTGCAGAAGCGCTACCGGTCATTTGCCTTCTCCCTTGTCATTTTTCTCGGTATCTTTTGGGCGGTTGGTTAAGCTAGTGCCGGCGAATAGTTCCTGAGTTTCAAACTCCTCGACTTTTACAGACTTCAGGGCCATCACTTTCAGGGTTCTTATGTACGCATAGAGCAATATCACGTAGACAACCAGATAAAGGGTTAGGGAAAAACCGACATGAGAAGGTGGTACTGGAGTAACAGCGTCGGCGGTTTTCAGTACTCCTGTTACGAGCCAGGGTTGGCGTCCAATTTCTGTGACATACCAACCGGCCAAAGTGGCTATCCAGCCGGAGAATGTCATCGCGACCAGGGTTTTGAGCATCCAGCGAGGCAGCTCACCTTTACGCAATAGATAGACCCCTCCCCAAGCGGTTAGCAGCATCAATATTCCTATGCCGACCATAATGCGGAAGGCGAAAAATACGGGGGCTACCGGTGGGTGATTATCGGGGAATTCATTTATTCCCTTGATCTCACCATCCCACTCATGGGTTAGGATAAGGCTGGCCATCTTGGGAATGCCGATCGCCAAATGGTTGGTTTTTTCTTCTCCATCGGGTATCGCAAATAACAGCAGGGGCGCACCGCGCTCTGTTTCCCAGACTCCCTCCATTGCGGCGACTTTTTGCGGTTGGTGCTCAAAAGTGTTGAGTCCGTGTAAGTCACCCACATAGATTTGAATCGGAATAAAGATGGCAGCGAGAATCAGTCCTGTTTTAAGGGCGAGCCGGGGCGCGCGTTTGGGGTCTCCTTTAAGAATCCGATAAGCGGAAATCCCCGCAACAAAGAAAGATGCCGTCAAACCCGAAGCCAGCAGCATATGTGTAAGTCGGTAGGGGAAAGAGGCGTTAAAGATAATTTCCATCCAGCTTGCCGGGTAGGCGACTCCATCCCGTAAATCGAATCCGGCAGGTGTTTGCATCCAGGAGTTGAGAGCAATAATCCAAAAAGCGGATAGAGTGGTTCCTGTTGCCACAATAAAGGCAGATAAAGTATGTATTTTGCTTGGCACCTTATTAATGCCAAACAACATAATGCCGAGAAAGGTTGCTTCGAGAAAGAATGCAGTAAGTACTTCGTATCCGAGAAGCGGGCCGGCGATATTGCCGACCTGGGCCATAAAGCCGGGCCAGTTTGTTCCGAACTGGAATGACATGGTGATGCCACTCACTACGCCGAGAGCAAATGTCAGGGCAAAGACTTTTACCCAAAAACGATATGCGCGCATCCAGACCGGATTATTAGTTTGGTCGTAGCGTAATTTAAAAAAGAAAACGATCCACGCGAGTGCAATGGTGATTGTTGGAAATAGAATATGAAAGCTGATATTTGCGGCAAACTGTATCCTGGAAAGGATCAGGGTATCTAGCATGAGAGCCTCTGCTGGTCTGAGATCTTTGAACCAGTGAGCCGATTAGCACCTCCTGTGCTAATCGGCACTGCAAGAAAATATAGAGGCAGGTGTGTGTTCCCGCGTATACAATCCTGCAGGAGCCGACTTTGGATCGGCAGCGGCACGGCCTTGTGCCGTTTTTAATCCAGCACTATGGGCTGCTGGATTAAAAATATGCCGGGGCTTTTAGCCATGGATTTGGCCCTATGGGTTTCTCCCCGGAATAAGTGCTTCAGATGAAGGTGTTATTTCGCTTTGAGTGCAGCGGTATATTCCTCGTGCTAGCGTTTTTTTCGCTAGTTTGAGGTGTTCTGTCCACCTGTCATCTTACTTTTGAGCTCCAGTAGCTTGACGATACCGGAGCCTAGCTTCATCAATTTAAGCAGGTCCTGGTGTTCTAGCTTGCTGAGTGTGTTGGCAAATTCTTCGAGTAGCTCCAGCAAGCTGTAAACTTCCTGGATTTTTTCCTGTGCCTGGGCATCCAGCTCATCTTGGGGCTCATTGAGCAGCAGCTGGCGAAGCAGACTTAATGTAGGGTCGAGCTCTCGCTTGCGGCGCTCTTCGAAGACAGTGCGAGCGAGGTCCCAGATTGACCCAGCTGCAGTGAAATAATCTTTGCGATCGCCCGGTTGATGGTGCAGCTCAACCAAGCGCCAGGCCTGTAGCTCTTTGAGCCCCATACTGACATTGCCACGACTGATCTTCAGTGCCTGGGCCAATTGCTCGGCATTGAGTGGCGTGGGATGAATGGTGAGTAGGGCAAACATTTGTCCCACCGTGCGATTGAATCCCCAGCGGCTACCCATTTCACCAAAGTGCAGTACGAATGCCTGGGCTTGACTCGATAGTTTCATTTACTTCTTAAGTTTCAGAAATTTCTGAAAATTGTAAATGTAAATTGATCTATGTCAATCACCAATTTAGAAAATAATGTGAGGCCAGCAGAGGCTCCCTGATTCTGATCTGGGGAGAGGCTGGTTATATGCTCAAGCTACTTTTGGCTCTTTGGTACCAGTTGTCGGGCACGATAAAGCCTCTGCAGGCTTCGCCATTTTTATCGACGGCGGCGATGCACAGGGGGTGGGTAAAGCTTTCGGACAGCAGCGCCTCTAGCAATTGATCGGCAGTCATGCCGGTGGTGCCGCTCTGAGGCGCCAGCCAGGCTTGCTTGGGGAGTGCCAGCCACTCGAGAGCACCGCGGTTTGCCTGGCTCAGGGAGAGTGATCGAAACTCGGATAACGATACCCACCAAAGATCATGACTGGAGGGCCGGTGAAGTGTATCCAGGGGTTTGAATAGTCTCCCGGGCATTAGCGCCCACTGGCGATCTATCTCTAGGCCGTGCTCTTTCAGCATTGATTGAACTGCCGGCATTTCAATCAGTGGCAGTTGATGATCTGCCATTCTTGCCAGTTTGATATTCAGTCGGTCCTTGATTCCAGGCCCTACCCAATGGATATCGGTAACCTGGAGATAAAATTTTACGGCAATTTCCCAGTGTTCACACTGGTTGCTGGGCAGGTGTTGCACGACGAAGTCGAGTTCCCCCAGTGTCTTGCCGCCGGACCTTAGAGGGAGGTTTTGGTAGAGCAGCTGGTAGTCGGGATGTTTGTCAAAGGCAAATGACCAGAGCCTTTCAAAGTAAGTGCCCAAGCGGTTGTTGGGTTTGTTGAGGTTGAGTTCGTGCAGGTAATTATCCAGTTCAGGGGAAAGTGTATTTTTTACTTTCGGGCAGGAGAAGTATTCCAATAGGGACTTTCGTCGCGTGGGTAGAAGCCAGGGGAGTTGGTTAGCCGCACTAAAAGCTGTAACGGAGTCCTCGCTAGTGGGAATATCCGAACTTCCCACGGACCACATTAAGTTGTCCCAATTATCTACCTGTCCGCTTTTTAGGGAGGAAATCATGGCCTTCTGTATCGTTTCCTGAGTCATTAAACTTCTGTATATTGCTAAAATACAAGACAGATTGGTGCAGTCATCTATGATTGCTTTACCATCTGAACTAAAAATAATAATTACACTTATAAGAATCGATCCGAGCACCAAGAAAATCAGCGAATTACCGATGTCGAAATAAGTCCTCTGGCAGTGAAGTTTCTGCCTTGATTTCGTTATCCATCTCCAGTGCCAGCTGTATTCTGGAAGTTGATTTTGGTCGGGTATTTTTCTTACAGTGACTGATACTGGAGAAAATCATGGAATCAGGTCCCCTTATTTCGATCGGCTTGCCTATCTCGCTGTTTATCATCATGGTGGGAATAGGGATGACCCTAACTGCCAGGGATTTCCATCAGGTAACGGTAAAGCCCATTGGCCTTATTATCGGAACTTTTACCCAAATTCTCCTGATGCCAGCTATAGCAATTGGCCTCTGCTGGGGATTAAATCTACCACCGGCCATTGCTGTTGGCCTAGTCATTATTGCCGCCTGTCCGGGAGGCACAACATCGAACCTGTTTACCTTGATGGCTCGCGGCAACGTGGCGCTTTCTATTGTATTAACAGTTTCTGCCAGCCTGATTACTATTGCCAGTTTACCGCTTTTCGCAAATTATGCGCTTCGAACTTATTTCGGCGCTGACCAGACTATAACTCTGCCATTCGCCAGTACAGTGGTGATGTTATCCAGTATTGTCCTCTTGCCTGTTGTGATAGGGATGCTATTTCGTGCCTGGAGACCGCACCTGGCTCGCCGCGCAGAGGGAATAGTCAGTATTTTTGGCGGGGTTGTATTGCTTGCACTGGTAGCAGGCCTTATCTGGGGAATTCGCGATCGCCTTGCAGACTTGATGGTTCAAGCTGGACCCTCGGTCATTCTATTGAATCTCTGTGGTGTGCTATTGGGACTTCTTATCAGCCGGGTTGCTGGCCTGCCAAAGCGGGAAGGGGTTGCGGTTGCAACGGAACTCGGTATTAAGAACAGTACCATCGGAATGATGGTAACCCTCACGCTCTTACACTCGAGCGAGATGTCCGTGCCCTCAGCAGTTTACGGTGTATTGATGTTCCCATCTGGCGTTCTTTTGGCGTTATATGGTCGCCGTGGTGCAACGAAAAAACTGGCCTCTGAGACGGAAGGAGCAGGTGAAGTAGGGTAGTAAATGTTGCATTTACCGAAAACTAGACCATACCTTTACTATTGAGGGTGTGGTCGATCTTGGAAAATTGAGCTCGCCTATACCAATTTCTGTTACTGCACTATGAATTTCAATAATTCTAATGTGCGGCCACGGATTACTGGATGTCCTTTTTAGGTATATGTCTAAAACCAGGCATTGAGTTGTCTCAACCCCAGATTGTAAAGTCAATATGTTCAAGGGTTTTACGGCGAAGCGCAGCAAGAAAAATACAATCAACAACAACCTAAAATTAGATGCTCTGGTCTGGAAGAGAATATTGGAGCAGTCGGCCCTCAGTGGTAATGATTCTGGGGTAGGTAATGCGGCTAAACACAGTATTGTTGTTTCTCTGACTAGCTATGGAAAGCGAATCCATGATATCCATTTGTGTATCGAGAGTTTATTTCAGCAGTCGCTAAAAGCGGATTTAATTGTACTTTGGCTGTCGACCAAAGAATTTCCAGCTTATATGTTGCCCAATATTTTAATGAGGCAGGTGGATCGTGGGTTGAGAGTTGAATTTGTTGATGAAGATTTAGGACCTTACACAAAGTATTATTACGCGCTTCAAAAATTTCCTGATAGCCTGATAGTCACGGTGGATGACGATATCCTCTACCCGATGGATACCATCGATATGCTGTATCAGTCATATTTAAAGTTCCCGTCACATATTTTCTGTCATCGAGCTCACAGGATAGGTGTTGATAAAAAAGGCAATATATTGCCTTACAATAAATGGAGGACAACGCGGGAAACTTGGAAGTGCAATATGAATATCAAACCTTCTTATCGCGTTTTTCCTACTGGAGTTGGTGGTGTTTTATATTATCCCGGCTCTTTACATCCCGATGTTCTGAATAAAGATAAGTTTTTGGAGTTATGTCCTAGTGCGGATGATATCTGGCTTAAAGCCATGAGTATGAGGCAAGGAGTCAGTTGTGCAAGAGTGCCAGATGTTCGTTTCTGGAGGGATAGGTTTTTAACAATCCCTGGGTGTCAGGCTAGCGGCTTGAAGAAACAGAATTTAAAGGGAAAGTGTAGTAACGATAAGAAAATACGCAGAGTATTCTCTGAATATAATTTAACTCAGTTACTCTTAGAGTGAATAGGCGCTGCTTAATCTATAGGTAATGTAGCTGTCGTTCTCTAAGGTTGATGTTTGGCTTTCAGTTTAATCTCAAATTGCTACCACTTATAACGAAATCCTAATTCCAAACCTCCGGAAAAACTATTCCCCAGGTTTTCCAAACTGCTACTGTAATAAATTTCTGAATAGATAGAACAGTGATCACCGCACTCATCGTAGCTCGCGCCTAAGCGCAATTCACCGTACCAGGTATCAGGTTTTTGACTGAGTCGGGTTTCCGATACGAGTAAATTAGTCCTCTGGTCGATATTGTAAATAAGGCTCGGAGTTGCGAACAGAGAGAACCTTTCCAGGGGAATTGAGCCATACATATTGCGACTGCTCTTACGCTGGCTCTTGCGCTTTTCAAAGATGGTTCCCAAACGTAAGAGGAAGCCATTGTTATTGATATCTGTAGCTTGTACGGCATAGATATCCTGCAAGTTATTTGCTTCCTCCGAGGTGTAAATCAATTGCGCATGGGGTGTCCAGGAATAGTAATCATGCAGTTTAAAACTCTTGCCGCCCTCGATAGACAAGGCGTAACCAAATGCTTCATCGCTATTATTGAGTTCGCGCAGTGATTTGGCATCCATTTCAAAGTCAAACCAATTTAGCTTAAGTTGACTATCAATAAAAATGCCATCCAATCCATACCAGGTGACAAATGCGCTGACGCCGTAGTTACTCGCATCGATTGAGCCATCACCAAAAAATGAACTCACATCGTTATTTGAATCGCCGTAGTGCAGAGCGGCGCTGCCAATAAGTTGGCTTCCAAATACGGAGACTTGTATTGGTAAATCAAAGCCCACTTGTACTTGATAGTAAGTTTGTTTCCAGTTTGCACGGGTACTGGACTCATTGGGATCAAGGGTAATATGTCGGGCAGAGTTCCTGATCCAAAGTCCACGATTATCAATTGCCTGCTCTTGGGCATCGCTATACTCGCTGCTGGTCAAGTCCAAATAGCTTGTACCTACCCAATAGCGATTTCCTAGGCGGCTGCGTAGTGAAGAGGGAATATTGAGTGTTCTGAGAATTTGCGGGAGGGCTTCGTAGAGTACTGCAGTAGGTTGCCATCGGATCATTCCGCCTTCAGGAAATACTGAAGAGTTATCCACAGTTGAACGCAAATACCAGCTGCCATCATCACTTCCTCCTGCGCCGTTCTGGTGCAATGTGTAAGCATAGGCTCCACCTATCACTGCCTGCTGATCATCTTTACTGACAAAGTCCCCTGCCAGGGTGAATTGTGCATTTGATTCGCCTTTAACGGAAACCACCTTAATGCCATTGCCTTTTGTCCTCTTTCCTTTACCTGAGCGGTTAAAGACAGAGATAGTGGTAGTGCCAGAGCTGTCTCCTTCCACAATTAGTTGATCGCTCTGTGAAAAATCATCTTCAAGGACGGCGTCTACCCATAGGCGCCCATTGTCAGAGCGGTACTGCCCATAGTTTCCATTATCGTCTTTGGCTATGGTGAGGGTGTTGAACCTATTGTTGGATAGATCAATGGTTCCACTATTGGATACATCTCCTGAAATTACATAACTGTCGCTATCAAAAAATGCCTGTCCACCCCAGCGAATATCCAGGCCGAGGGAATTCCCTTCCGAATCGAGGCCTCCTCCGACAGCTAAACTCCCAGTGAATGTCATTTTGGAGCTACCCCAGATAACGACTCTTTCCCAGTTGTTTAGAAGAGTCCCATCAACGGAGTAATCCAATTTAAATATTAAATTGTCGACTTCACCATCATTTGCACTGAGATCATCACCACCATCCAGTATGACGTCTCCATCGAAAGAGTGTGAATCTATCAGTAGGGTGTCTGATCCGGAGCCGCCTCGAATTTCGTTACTGATGCCCTCATCCCAATAGATGTAGTCATCGCCGTTTCCGCCATCCAGGTAGTTAAAAATGAATCCTCCATCCAAGGTGATGGTATCGTTTCCTTCTCCTCCCCAGACGTGAAAGGACAGCCCATCGAGTAGAATCAGGGTGTCATCTCCATCGCCTCCATGAATGCCTCCCCCCCCGAGATAATTCCCTACATCACTGGATCGCTCGTCGAGAGTTATCGTATCGTTGCCAGCACCGCCGTCGGCAAATAAGGTAACAATTCCTCCCGTGATAGTAATTTCGTCATCACCCTCTCCCGCAAGTACATTTTCCGCCGTCCCACCGTTAAGGATGATGGTATCGTTGCCGGCATAAGTTTCTATGTCCGCACCATCGGGGTCATTGTCTTCGTCACAGGTAATTTCATCTGTGGCAGCGGTGCCACTATTGCCGGGGGTACATTGTGCTAGAGAGTGGCGGCTAAAAATAAGCAGTGCAGAAACCGTCATAATGAGTAGGAATATTTTTACGAATCCTACAGAAGAAAGCTGGAAACCAGTTTTTTGGGGAGACACAGTTATTCCTTTTATTGTGCCAGACAGTTGTAATACCGATTAGGTTTTTAGCGGCGAAGTTATAGTTGGGGACAACGCAGCTCTAGTATGACTTGACTTAAAATTTTAAGAGTATTCGCTGTCGCCCAACTGTATGAAATCACTCCGGGAACTAAAATTTAATACCTACCCCAAAATTTATGATCCAGGGGTTGTAGTCAAAATGGGCATAGAGGCGATCCCTGCCCAATTCAGTGGGGAAGTCGACGGTGGCATCGGTGTCTGCCAAGTAGTAAACCGTGGACAAGTTAAGCACTAGAGGATACCTCCAGTCGCGGAAATCAAAGATATAATCCAGGCCGGCTTGTAACCCCCAATCCCAGGAGTGCCCCATGTTTAATGATCCTGGTGCAACTGACAGTCCAGAGTCTAAAAGGTATTCGTTAAACTGGCGGCTGATTTCAACGGTGTGGAAATTGGTGTAATTGATTCCTGCACCGATATAGGGGCGAGCGCGATAGGATGGATCTAAGAAGTACCAGTTACCGAAAACCATTGTTGTTGTAGTACTGAAGTCGCCGAGCTGGATTTGGTTTCGCCCGGAATTGCCGGTGAAATTATCCAGCTTCGTACCATAGTTGGCGCCATTAATATGCATTAATTCAATGCCCCAGCGATCGCTGGGTCGCCACACTCCCGAAATTTGCCATGCATGAGTCGTGTCGATTTGCCAGCTGCTGTTGTATAAATCCCATTGCTGTAAAACTCTATATTTAAGCGCTGTGCCCTCATCGTTTGGCTGGACATAAGTCAGGCCAAAACGAACAATAAATTCACCCCATTCGATATCACGCCAATCATCCTGGGCATGGGTCGATAGTGCTGAGAGAGTGAAAAGTAGAGTAATAATTCCTTTATTAATTCCTTTTGCGGTCATCTCGATACCCATCTTTGAAAATCCGGACACAGGCAAAACAGCTTATCTGCCATAGGTGGCTTTGGTTGATAATTATTGGCAGTGCATGGGCCAAGTACCCCAAAAAGTAGCAGGAATGAAAAAGGTCGCAGGGAATTTTTCAAAATTTGAGGCCTAAATTATCTAGCCAGGTTTACAGGGAGAAGGGAATTTATAAGGAGAGAAAGAATAATGCGCTTGGTGCCTTTGGGGGTATAAGTGTCTATTCGAGTTTACAGGGAAATTTCCACTGCGAGTCTTGGGTGCAGTGTATTCTTTCCCTCTTTTCCAGTGATAAGGCTGGGCTACGGGAGATTACCCAGGGGCACTTTTTCCAGATTGCGGGCGTATTCCAGGAACTTCTGTGCTGCTGGTGATAGTGGACGTGATTTGCGTCGAGCTAAATACCAGTGGGTGACAATGGGAAGCTCTTCGACATCGAGAATTGACAAGCCTGCACGCCCGCCAAATGCCAGGGTATGCTCCGACAATATAGAGACCCCCAGACCGGACATAACCGCGTGCTTAATGGCTTCATTGCTCTCAATGGTCATACGGAGCTTGAGGTCTACATTACGTTTGCGCAGGAACTGTTCAATGGCATGGCGTGTACCGGAGCCCTCTTCCCGATGTAGGAACTGACATCCTGCAAATTCTTGCATGGAGATTTTCTTGCGGGAGGCCAGTGGGTGGTTCTCAGGCGCTATCGCCAGTAATCGGTTGGGTAGAAACTCCACCAGCTCCAGGTCCTGGCTCTTTGGAGGATGGCTGAATACGTAGAAGTCATCTTCATCCTCACCGGTGTAATCAATGATCTGTTGGCGGTTGCCCACCCTGAAGTGGATATCCAGTCGCGGATGCTGCTGATAAAACTCCCCGATCAGGTGGGGGATAAAGTATTTGGCGGTGGTCACTACTGCCAGTTGTAAGCTGCCGGTATCCAACCCTCGCAATTGGGCCAGTTTCAGGTCCAGGTACTCGTAACTCTTCAGGATTTCCCGGGCACTTTCTACCAGGGTTTGCCCGGCCTCCGTAAATTGCAGTTGCCTGCCCACCGAGTAATACAGAGGTAAACCCACCGCATCGGAGAGTTTGGCCAGCTGCATCGATACGCTCGGCTGGGTCAGGTGCAGTTTTCTGGCTGCGGCGCTGATATTGCCCAACTCATAGACACAGAGCAGGATCTCCAGTTGTCGAACGGTTCCAATGCGGGCATGGGCACGAGTTAAGGGCACAAAATCACCTATATAGGTTTTGGTTTATAGTTTACATAATAAATATCTATTTTTATCTATCAATAGCAATTCCGATAATGCGTCAATTTCAATAACCAGTGGGGGCATTATCAATGCAGAGATCACAACTCTTCTTTGGCGTGGTTGTCGGCTTGTTAGTTTTAAGCACAGGCTTATCAGTAAATCTTGCCGGTATGAACGGGGTTCCCTTGATGGCTGTAGGCCTAGTGGTGGTTCTTGCGAATGCTGCTTACTGGCTGATGGCGCAGCAAACCCCGAAACGCATACGTATCTCCAATAATCGCTCCAGACAGCGCCGGGGACAGCGATAGAGATGCAGTTGGATATTGTTGTTGGTTTCTTTCTGCTGGGCGCCTTTGCCCAGCTGGTTCGCAGTGACCTGCGTTTACCCAAAGGTCTTTACCAGAGCTGCGTTATCTTCCTGCTAATCGCCATCGGCCTGAAAGGTGGTGCTGCTTTAAGTGCGTATTCCGCTGCCACCCTGGTTCCCCAGTCCCTGGCGGTGGTGGCTTTTGGTGCCCTGTTACCCCTGGTGGCTTTCCCTATCTTGCGCTGGATTGGCAAGTGGTCACGTGTGGATGCGGCGGCAACGGCGGCGCACTATGGGTCTGTCAGTGTTGCCACCTACGCGGTGGCTGTAGCCCTGCTACAGTCACAGAATATTGAATACGAAGCGTATTTCCCTCTGTTTGTAGCGCTTCTTGAAGTCCCGGCAATCATTGTCGGCATGTTGTTGGCACGGCAATCGATGGGCAGTTCGAGCAAGCGCCGGGTGTTTCACGAGGTCACCTGCAACCAGGGAGTACTGTTGCTCCTGGGGGGAATCGTTATCGGAGCCTGGGCTGGAGAGCGCACCGCTTCAGTAATGCCTTTGTTTGGGACCCTGTTTCATGGCATATTGGCGCTCTTTCTGCTGGAAATGGGGCGTGTCGCTGCGGCGCGGTTGGCCGATGTTAGAGGGCAGGGTGCTTTCCTGCTCAGCTTCGGCATTTTTATGCCGCTGATTGGCGGTGCCGCTGGCGGTATCTTGGGGAGTTTGTTGGGGTTGTCGCCTGGTGGTATCTTTCTGCTCGCGGTGCTCGGTAGCAGTGCCTCTTATATCGCTGTGCCTGCGACTATGTCCGTTGCCCTGCCGCAGGCCAATGCTAGTGTGTCCATCACTTTGTCCCTGGCAGTTACCTTTCCTTTCAATGTGCTGGTGGCGATTCCCGTCTATCTGGCGCTCGTTCAATATTGGAGTTAATCGCAAGTGAAGCCGATTCCCTTTGAAAAAGTCACTATCGTAATGGGTTCCCGCTCAGATTGGGCCACCATGAGCAACGCGACTAAGCCTCTGGAAGAGCTCGAAGTTCCCTTTGCTACTGCTGTGGTTTCGGCCCACAGAACTCCCCAGCGTATGGTTGAATTTGCCAGCCGTGCCCACGAATCCGGTACCGAAGTGATTATTGCCGGCGCCGGCGGCTCCGCCCACCTGCCGGGTATGATCGCTGCTTTGACTCCCCTGCCTGTGATCGCAGTGCCGGTTGAGAGCCGTTTTATGACGGGTATGGACAGCTTGTTATCCATTGTGCAGATGCCTCGCGGTGTGGCGGTAGCAACCCAGGCGGTTGGCGCTTCCGGTGCCTACAATGCAGGTTTGATGGCTGCGCAGATGTTGTCTTTGGCTGATGCGGAATTGCAGAAGCGCCTGATCGCCTGGCGTGAGCGTCAGACCGAGCAAGTCCCGATCACGGTTGAGTGATAGGAGATCGTTGTGAGTAAGAGACGAGTTGCCATTATTGGCTGTGGGCAGTTGGCACAGATGATGGCTCAAGAGGGGCAGCCCCTCGGAGTGGAGTTCAGTTTCCTGGCTGAGACCGGTGAAAATACCGACTGTGTGAAGGGACTGGGGACTATCGTGGAGATGGAACCGGGACAGGACCCTGAGGCCTTGTATCAGGCACTGGGACGCCCGGAAGTGATCACCAGTGAGAGGGAGCAAGTGAGTGTGGACTTGCTGCGCTCTTTTCAGCCCTTCTGTCCGGTATATCCGGACCCGCATATTACAGAGAAGGCCCAGCACCGCTTGCGTGAGAAGCGAGCACTCACAGACTCTGGACTGCCTGTTGCACCTTTCGCAGCAGCACAGGGTGAAAAAGAGCTGCGGGAAGCGGTCGATCAACTGGGATATCCGGCGTTTATTAAGAGCTGTGAAAATGGCTACGACGGCAAGAACCAATGGTGTGTGAAGAGTGCTGCAGACTTGGATGCTGCCATTCCCCAAGCTGGAGATCAGGAGTGTGTGGTTGAGGCTGGGGTGAATTTCGCCTGTGAAGTTTCCATTATCGGTGCTCGCTCGGCATCTGGTGAAATTAAAGCCTATCCGCTGACGGAAAACCGCCACCGCAACGGCACCTTACTGCTGTCCACTGCTCCCTACGACAGCCCGGAGTTGCTCAAGGCCGCAGAGGGTTACCTGGCGACCCTGCTGAAGGACTGGGACTATGTGGGTGTATTGGCCGTTGAGTGTTTTGTCAGTGAGAGCGGCCTGATTGTCAACGAAGTGGCACCGCGAGTTCACAACAGCGGTCATTGGACCTTTGTCGGCCCTGAGGCCAGCCAATTTGCCAATCATATCCGCGCGATACTGGATATGCCCCTGGGCGATACTGCCTGCCCGGTGCCGGTTGCGATGGTCAATATGTTGGGGGTTGATGTAGCTCCGAAGCAGGATAACGATGGTGTTTGGCTGTACGGCAAAGCACTTCGCCCTGGGCGCAAAATGGGTCATGTCATTTTACAGGACCCGGATATGGAGCACCTGCGTCAGCGCAGCGAAAGTATGATTGAAGAACTTTACGGCGAAAAGATTTAGTGCTTACTGAATATTGCGCATCGGGTTCTTGAACTTGAGTTTGTAGCCGGTACCCCGCCACATGGGAGTGCCGGCTCGATAAGCCGCCCGGGCAATCATATGGACACCAATTGGCACTGTAAGTAATAAGAATAAAATAGCGGCTATGGCCCTGGCTGTTACCTGAGCGTCACTAAAAAGAATTGCTACGCCCGCCAGCAATAATCCGCAACACACCGTAGCCCCTTTTCCCGATGTACTCATTCGAGTGTAAAAGTCCGGCATTCGCAACAAGCCCAAAGCGGCACTGAACCCAAAAAAACTGCCCACCAGAATTATCAAAGCGATAAAAATTTCATCAAATGTCATCACGATCCCTATGGCTGTGGGTGACTGTGCGCGAGCCGCTTTTTTCAATAAAACGGGCAAAGGCCACACTCACTAAAAATGCGACCAGGGCCAGGGCGATGGCAGCGTCCAGATACACGGGTTGTCCCGAGGCGATTGCCAGTAGTGCACAGTAGGCTACCGCCAAAATATTGAGAACATCCAGGGCGACAACCCTGTCTGCTAGGGTGGGGCCCAAAGCGATACGTAGGAAGCACATCACCAGGGCGAGTAACAATAGAAAGGAAGCAATATTGATTGCTACTGTGACCAGTGGCGAATGAATATCGATAATTGTGAGAAACATCAGGAAACGGCCTCCTTAACCCGTTTCTCAAATCCCTCCCTAATCTCCTCGCGAAAGGTTTCTGGATCACTGACAAACATAGTATGTACGATTAAGGCATCATTGTTGGGTGTGACATCCAATACCATAGTGCCCGGTGTCAGCGAAATTAAGTTAGTGAGAATAAAAATCTGGTTTCTATCGAGCCTCTCCATGGGTAGCCGTACTACCAGGGGCCGGCTTTGCAAGCGGGGCGAAAAGACTTCATAGGCTGCACGCAGGCTGGATAAAACAAGCTCCTCGATAAAGAAAAAGAATAAATGAGCCAAACGGGGCAAGCGGGTAAAGTAAGTCTGTGCCCCGGGTAATATAGGTGAGACTCGCAGTGCCAGAAATCCGATCAGAAAACCAAAGAAGAAATTTGCCATGGAAGCATTGCCGGTCAGGGCCGACCAACTGATCGCGAGCAATAAATTTAATAGAAAAATACGCATTTCTATTTATCCATCCCAAAGTTAATGAGTGGTACCTGGTAACACGGCGTTCAGGTAATCATCAGGCTCCAATAACTCTCCGGCAGCCCCCAGGGAGTATTCGATAAAAGGCTCGGGAACCAATCCCAAAGCCAAAGTGATTAATGCCAATAACGCGACTGGTAACAGCCGCTGGAAGCGTTCTGCGCCGCTGAGGCTATATAAATTTTTGCAGTGCTCCTGGGGGTGTGGCTTCCAGAATGCCTCTGCCCATATTTTACTCATTGAAAACAGGGTAAGCGCCCCGGTAATCAATGCGACTGCAGCGACGATATAGGCGGCCTGGTCGAGACTTGCTTTAACTAATAGCAGTTTCGCCCAGAATCCAGATAATGGTGGGAACCCCGCTAAGCTAAATGCGGCGATAAAAAAGAAAGTAGAGAGAAGTGGGCTGGCGCGATATAAACCACCAATTTCATTGAGTTCATAACTGCCAGTAAGGCGCTGGGCAGTACCGCTAATCAGGAATAAATTTGTCTTTGCTACAATATTGTGGACCATGTAGAACACAGATCCGGCCAATGCTAAAGGGCTGTTCAGTGCTAATCCCAATACCAGGAATCCAATCTGGCTGATGATATGGAATGCGAGTATCTTGCGGAATTCGTACTGTGCTGCTGCGCCCAAAACACCCGTCAGCATGGTGAGTAATGCAGCTCCCAATAAAATATCCCGGGTGAACTCCAAATCATTGGGAAATATTAAAGTAAAGGTGCGAATTAGCGCATAGACGCCGACTTTGGTCAGAAGACCGGCAAATACAGCGGTTACAGCGACCGGTGGAACATGGTATGACGCGGGCAACCAGAAAAAGAGTGGAAATATTGCCGCCTTAATTCCAAAAGCGCAGATAAAAATAACTGCCAATGTCGAAATCGCGACGGGGTTTTGTACCTCGGCCAAAGAAATATGCAGCTGCGCCATATTAAGGGTGCCGGTGAGTCCATAAAGCAACCCGATAGAGGTCAGCATCAACAGCGTGGATACAAGGTTTAATGCTACATACTTGATGCCACCGTCCAGCTGTATTTTTTCCCCCCCCAGTACCAGCAGTGCGAAAGAGGCAATCAGCATCACCTCAAACCACACATACAAATTAAATAGGTCGCCGGTGATAAAGCTACCGCTAACACCGGCCAATAGCAGTTGAAAGAAACTGTGAAAGCCAAGTTTCACCCGTTTCTCACTGATATCTGAAATGGCAAATAGAGAGACACACAAACCCACGATGGCACTGATCAACAGCATTACCGCACTGAGCCGATCGGCGACCAATGTGATGCCGAAGGGAGCCTGCCAGTCTCCCATTTGCCCAGCTTGAGGGCCCTGGCTTTCTACCAGGACAAGAATATAAAGGTTAATGCAAAGGGCGGTAAGGCACCCCAATATCGAAATACCAGAGCAAAGGTATCTACGGCCTCGAGCGGGAAATGTGATTAACGCCGTGGCGATAGGGATTAGGAATGGCAGGGCCAATAACCAACTCAAGTAGTCTTCTTCCTCTTGGGTTTGACAGGCTCGGCAATACGCATGCTATCCACATCCAATGTGCCCAGCTCACGGTAAGCCTGGGCGATTAGGGCCAGGGCAAAGGCCAGCAGGCCAAAGCCAATTACGATCGCAGTTAGGATCAGGGCCTGGGGTAGGGGGTTGGCAACGATAATTTGCGGGGCTTCCTGGCCCTCGGGTACCAGGGGTGGTGAGGCGCGAGTCAACCGCCCGGCGATAAAAATTGCCAGGTTGGCGGCATTGCTAATTAGTACCAAGCCAAATAGATAGTGCAAGAGATGGCGGGCAAGCATTAAATATACGCCGGTAGCAATCAGAATACCGACGACAACGGCGAGGGGAGACTCCATATCAACTGGCCTCTTCCAAGGCAAAAATGAGTGTGAGAACGGCTCCAAGTACTGTCAGGTAAACCCCAATATCAAAAAACAAAAGATTGCTGATAATGATTCCGCCATCTTCCTTGCTGCCTACTATGGCAAACCACTGTCCGGAAAAGGGACCGTCTCCCCAAAATAGAGCCATCAATCCAGATAATCCGGCGATGACAACTCCCCAGGCAGCGAGGGTCCCTGGAGGTATGCGCAGAGCACTTTGTGCCGCCTCCATACCCCAAGCCATGGCAAATAAGGCAAAAGCAGAAGCGGCAATTAATCCAGCAATAAATCCGCCTCCGGGATAATTGTGTCCACGCAACAGCATATAAATGGAGAAGACCAAGATCAGGGCTACCAACACACGGGTCGCTGTCTGTAGGATAATAGAATTCACTGCTTGCCCCGTCTTAAATGATGACCGAGTAAGGTCACCGCAGCGACAGCCGCGGTAAACACCACAATAATCTCCCCGAAAGTATCCAGGGCCCGGAAGTCCACCAGAATGACATTGACGATATTGCGCCCATGGGCCTCGGGTACAGCAGCTTCCTTGTAAAATTCACTCACAGGGCTCTCGAATGGGGTTTGCAGAACCACCAGAATGCTAATGGTAAATAAAAGGCCAACTGTGGCACCGAGCAGTGCATCCCTGGGACGAAAGCCTTCCTTCTTTCCGGGGGTAAATACGGGCAGACGTGGAAGAATCGCAGCAATTAATACTAAATAGAGTGTTTCCACCAGAATCTGTGTAATGGCCACATCCGGTGCACCAAAGAAGAGGTAAATTAGAGCGATACCCACACCGAGAGCGCCGAGAGCGCAAATGGCAGTCAGAGGTTTACGCGCAAAACCCGCAGTAAATGTACCTCCTACCGTCAGCAGTATGGCTGCCCACTCTTTTAAATTAAGTCGTGGCGCAGTGTATTCCAGTGAGAAGTGGCCGGTATGAACAAAGGCATAAAAAAGGGCCATCGAGAGCGTAACAAAAATGACCGTGAGATAACGACGCATAATTCCATTTTGCAATATGCGTGTTTGCAGTGCGGCAAAAGCTTTTAATAGTTCTAAGGATTTATCCCACAGTAGATCGGCGCTAGTTGGCGCATGGGTAAAGTCCCAGTTTAGCCAGGCACGCATACGTTTTAAATTGACATACATAATCACCCCGAGCACAAAAGTAAGAATGCTCATCAGGAGCGGAATGTTAATACCGTGCCAGAGTTTCAGGTCGATGGTTTCCGGAAGGCCAAGTATCGCTGTCAGTGCCGGTTCCACCAGTCCGCCACCGACTAAGTCCGGGGCCAAACCAAATGTGAGGCCGAAGGCGCTTAAAACCAGTGGGCTTATCCACAAACCAGGAGGTGCCCAGCGAATACGACTGGCATCTTTGGGGGGAGGGCCAAAGAAGGGTTTGATGGCCACCATGCCGGCTACTGTCACCGTTACCGCATTGGCAAAAATTGCTGCTGTGCCCACCAGTGCGGGCTCTGAAGCTACCGCCAGTGCACCTTCATATTTAAGCTCTTTACCAATAAATCCAAGGAACGGCGGGAATCCTGCCATGGATAGGGCTGAAGCCAGTGCAGCTATAAAAGCAAAGGGCAATAATTTCGCCAGACCGTGCAGCCTGGTTAAATCCCGGGTACCTGTTTGCCGATCGATAATGCCCACCACCATAAACAGTGCGGCTTTATAAAAAGAGTGAACCAGCAAGAAAGTAATTGCAGCGGCGACGGCAGCTGAAGCATCAGAACCCAGAAACATGGTGATAGTGCCGAGGGCAATAACGGTGGTATAAGCGAGGGCCAGTTTCAGGTCTGTTTGACGCAGGGCGGCCAATGCCGCTACTGCGGCAGTGGCAATACCGGTGCAGGTTAAAATCCACTCCCAGTATTCAGTGTGAGCCAGTACCGGATGTAGGCGCGCAAGAAGGTAAATACCGGCTTTGACCATAGTGGCGGAATGTAGATATGCGCTCACCGGTGTTGGCGCCGCCATGGCATTGGGCAACCAAAAATGGAAGGGCAATTGTGCCGACTTTGAAAATGCTCCGATAAGCACCAGTATCAAGATAGGAAGATACAGTGAACTGGATTTAATCTGTTCTCCTTTTATTAACAACTCTTCAAGATCATAGCTATCGACAATCTCTCCCATTAATAGGAAAGCGGTTAGTAAGCAAAGCCCCCCTAAGGCGGTCACTAGTAAAGCCTGTAAAGCTGAGCGTCGTGCAACAGCACTGGAGTGGTTAAAGCCAATCAGGAGGTAACTTGCGACCGTCGTCACTTCCCAAAACACAAATAAAGTAATGAGATCGGATGCCAATACCAAACCCAGCATTCCGACCATAAAGAGATAGAGATAGAGGAAGAAACGCCGCAATAGTGGATTGCCGCGTAAATACTCAGCGGCGTAAATGGTGATAAAAAAACCGATACCGCTGATTAATAAGGCAAATAAAAAGCTGAGGCCATCAATATAGAAGCGTAGGGATACGCCAAGTTCTGGAACCCAGCTAATGCCAAAAGAAAACTCTCTACCAGCGGAAATATCGGGCAGATGAAAAAGCAATGACAAGGCGATAATGGCCGGAGGAATCGGAGAAAGCAGGGAGATCCATCTTCCCGGCGTTTTTTTATCGCCACTGCGACTTTCCATGTCGCCTGCTGATCCCATTATTTTATCCCTGGTGACTCGATGCCTGTATACAGCAGTGATTCACTGCCAGGGTAATAGTTTAGGTGTTATTCCTGAGGTAGAGTGCTTAGGATCAAATTACTCTTGATTGTCCGTATCAGGTGAATAACCTGAGAGGTCAAACCGGGATCTCGAAAGAGTATGATGATTAATGCTAAAGGCGGCAGTGGATTTGTATTCTTATAGTTTTATCCAGTCACTTGGATTAATAATTAAGAAAAATATCCTATAGATAAATACCCTATTCCCCTCACACTGTTCCTGTTATTGAATCGCAAGTATTTATGCACAATGAAGAATCGTGGAATATAGCATAGGAGAATAGATATGTTGAAATTGGCATGCTTAGCTGCAGTGGGAGCTTCTGCTGTTTTTCTGTCCAGTGGTGTTTCTGCTGTGAGCTGTGGGGATGTTGTAACTGTACCGGAAATTTTGGAAGGGGCGATAGAGTCATGCGCCGTCAGCCCTGCGGTCACCATTACTGATGCTGGATCATTGGATTTAAATGGTTACTCAATTAGCTGTAATGGTTCTGGGGTGGGCGTAAATCTGCAAGGTGCTGGAAGGATTCTGAGTAATTCAGAGGGGGGAGGGTTTATAGAGAACTGTGCAACAGGTGTTTCCGTTGAAGGGGTTGGAGCGCATTTTATTCAAAATGTAAGTGTCATGAGTAATTCTAATTATGGTGTTGCACTTACAAGTAACAATAATGTTGTTTTGGATTTATTCTCAAGTTTTAATTCCGGTGTAGGTGTTCGGGTATTGGGTGACTTTAACCAGGTAATAAATGCAGAAATAAGCGCTAATAATTCTTCTGGTATGGAGGTTTCTGGAGATGGCAATGTAATAAATTCAAATGAATATCAACTCAATGATGATAACGGAATTGTTATTTTAGATGCAGATAATAACCTAATTGTTGGGAATTTATTGGATGAAAATGGAACAAATGGAATTCTATTAGAGGCAGATAATCAGCATGGTAATGTTATTACAGGAAATGAAGTGAATGATAGTGGTAATACGGACCTTAGGGACCAAAATAATCCTGCCTGTGTGAATAATGTATGGATTTCAAATACCTTTGGTAGCTCTAATGATTCATGTATCCAATAGGAGGGTTATGGGGGTGATATTCTTTGCAGATGTATTTGGTTTGGTTGACGCAAGTTTAGGTGTTATTGCAAGACATAAAAATAAGCTAATTTCTATGTCACATTGGGACAGCAGTATCTATATAACTTGTTGGCAAGCTTAACTCGCCAAAATCTATATTTCAAAGACTCCTGTTTATCGAGATCTTTAAAGTTCGGGTAAAAGCTGTAGGTCCGAACGCCGCCTTTTTAAGGGTAGGCGTTAAAGGTTGCAGTTAGGGGGGGATCTAGGTATTGGATAATAAGTTGGCCATTTTTAAAGTAATCGATTCCGAGATCTGGAAATGGCATATCATAATAGATCAACTCTTCAAATATTGGCAGGTCTCCTAGTGGTAGTATTCAGAATTCCGAATACTACCACTAGGAATGATCATCTTGTGTGGGGCGTATTTTTCATTCGCTTTCCGAGACATTTAATTCACGTTTAATTGGGAAAGAGACCCCATAGATAAATCCTAGCTCTCTATCACACTATCAATAGCCTCGAAAATTACAGGCTTTGTAGTAATTAATTATGAATGGATGAGATGATATGAAAACTGAATGTGCTAACCTCGCAAGATTGACGCTTTTAACGATATCTGGTGTTTCAGCTTTTTCACTGGCGGGTGCCGCCTTCGCGGTAAGCTGCGGTGACACGGTTACTACTCCAGAGACTCTGGATGCATCTATTGTTGCATGTGCTATAAGTCCCGCTGTTACTATCACTGATGCAGGATCTTTGGATTTAAATGGCTTCTCGATTAGCTGCGATGGGACCGGAACTGGGGTGAGCTTAACTGGAATTGGAAGAATTCTAAGTGACACAACAGGCACAGGGTCCATTGAAAATTGTGAAACGGGTGTTAATGCTCAGGGAACCGGATCACACTTCATACAGGGAATCAATTCCACTAATAATACGCTTTCGGGAATAACACTTACGAGTGCTGCTAACCTTATCTTGGACTCTACCTCAGACATCAATTCCGGTATAGGCCTCAGAATGTTGGGTGATTATAATCAAGTGATTAATTCGCAAATGAACTCAAATGCACTTCCTGGTATAGAAATTGTTGGAAGTGGAAGTGTCGTAAATGGAAATACAGTAAGCTCTAATGTTGTGAGTGGTATCGTAGTTTTCGGATCAAATAACACGACTATCTCCGGAAATACAGCAAATGATAACGGTACTAATGGCATCTTGCTGGAAGCTTACAATCAAATGAATGTATTGGTTGTTGGTAATACCGCGAAAGGCAATACTGGGAATGATTTAAACGATCAAAACGTGCCTCCGTGTTCTGGCAGCATTTGGATTTCAAATGTTTTTGAAGATGCAAATGATACTTGTATTAATTAGTTAGTATTATCAGGGGGGGTGGCCCTGCTCTATGGGCCAGCAGGCCTAGTGAGGTTATGAATATTAGACTATAGGCAAATCAAACCATAATGCCGTTGCTCCATCTGTTGCTGCTTTTAGCCTTATTATTTCTTTAAATATGCCTAGACCATCCCCGGCACTTAACCGGCGATAATTTATAATAATGATGTCTCCATCTATGATATGTAGGTAGCCAGGGCGCTGCCATGTATCCAGTTGTAGAATCTCTCCAGGCTCTATTTGAAGACGATATAGGCTGGTATCCTGATGGATCTTTAGCGAATTATCTCGACCACTGGGTGTTACCAATGGGGTCAGCATGCTCGTTTGGTTTATTGTCCTTTGCTCGTAGGCAGGTTGAATACCCCTCTGATTTGGATGAACCCAGATTTGTAAGAACCTCAGGTTTTCTGATTTTGAGTGATTGTACTCTGAATGAGTAATACCTTTACCCGCACTCATTCTTTGAACTTCACCAGCAGGAACGACAAAGTGATTACCTTCACTATCCCGATGTTCGATAGCACCTTCAAGAATATAGGAAATAATTTCCATATCCCGATGTCCATGGGAGTCAAACCCGGCCCCTGCTTTTACTGTGTCATCGTTGATAACGCGCAGTGCAGAAAAACCCATATGGTTTGGGTCGTAATAGTGTCCGAATGAAAAGGTATGTTTGCTGTCCAGCCAGCCAAAGCGGGCTTGACCGCGTTCCTGTGACGGTCTGAAATAATACATAGCCAGCTCCTACTCCTATTAGTGCAGTAAATAGAATGTTAGGGCTATGTTAGTCTTCTGCGATATAAAGAAACATTGGATAAAAAGAAGCTTATTATTCGTATCAATAGAATAATCAGCCTTCCTCAGAGGTGGGCATATCTAAAGTGAGTAATCGAAGCTCGCCAATAAACTCCCTCGCCACGGGGCCTAATTTATCCTGGTCTTTAAAGTTCAGGTAAAAACTGCTGGACCGCACTCCGCCATTTTTCAAGGGGAGTCGATTTAAAGTGCCATTCTCGAGTAGTGTTGAGACCATTGGCAAAGGCAGCCAGGCGAACCCCAGCCCCTGTACAATTAAATCCACGGATGCCCGTAAACTGCCCACTTTCCAGCGTTGCTCTGCCCCCAGCCAGCCGGAATCCCTATTGGTCTGTAGTGCGGAGTCCCGCACAATAATCTGGCGATAAGACTTCAAGTCTTCATAACTCAGCTCGTATCCCAGCTGATGTAGTGGATGGTTCTTATGGGCTATAGCCACAAATTCGATACGACAAATCTCATCGTTGAGGGCATTCTTCATGCGGAAGGCGGAAAGTCCCAGATCTACCAGCCCCTCCTGGATCAACTCATTAGTGCCGGATAGTACTGTATCAACGATATCAATATTCACTTGTGGATAAATTGCGGAAACTCTCTCCAGAGCCTGAAAAACGACACTTTGGGGAAAGGCGCCATCTACGGCAATACGCAGCTCGGATTCCACTCCCCGGTTAAGGGAGCCGGCAATATCCTCAATACGTGAGACTTCATCCAGTAGGTATTGGCCCCGGCGTAGCATTAAATTACCGGCTTCAGTAATTACCACTTTTCTACCCGAGACTTCAAACAATTTTACGCCGAGTGCAGCTTCCAGATTGCTAACTGCATTGTGAATACTGGACTGGCTTTTGTGAACGTGGGAAGAGGCTTGATTAAAGCCGCCGGCATCTGCGACAGCTTTAAACATTCGCCACTGTTCCAGAGTGGTTTTTTGCATCTGGGTACTCTTTGAAGGCTGCGAAGGGCTGTTCCAAGGTTTAAGGAGCCTGGGGCAGCCCTGAATATCCTGACTGGCCCAGGCTGAATAGGCAAGGGTTTTTAGCTGCGGTTGTGAGAGCTGTTGTAATCGATTTCCGGCCCTACAGGTACAACCTGGGTTGGGTTGATCGATGTATGGCTAAAGTAGTAATGACGTTTAATATGGTGGAAATTTACTGTTTCAGCAACTTTCGGCCACTGATATAGCTCGCGTACATAGTTACGCAGGTTAGGAAAGTCCTCCAGTCGCTGGCGGTTGCACTTGAAGTGTCCATGATAGACAGCATCAAAGCGAATAAGGGTAGTGAACAGTCGCCAATCTGCCTCGGTAATTTCTGTTCCGACCAGATAGCGCTGTTCCCCTAAAATTTTCTCAACCTGGTCTAAAGCAGAGAATAAATTATAGTAAGCACTCTCGTAGGCTTCCTGGGTGGTGGCAAAGCCGCAGCGATAAACTCCGTTGTTTATATTTTCATAGACCAGTTGATTAATGGTATCTATATCCTGCTGCTTCTCTTCGGGGAAAAAGTCCTGTGTATCGCCGGTAATGGTATTAAACGCGCTGTTGAACATGCGGATAATTTCAGAGGACTCATTGCTAACGATACAGTTTTTTTGTTTATCCCAAAGTACTGGTACCGTCACCCGGCCCGAGTAGTCAGACTTGTTACGAGTGTATACTTGGTGCATAAACTGATAGCTAAACAGAGTGTCCCCGCTGCTACCTTCGTCGACGTTAAAGCTCCATCCCTGATCGAGCATATCGGGGCTTACTACCGAAACATCGATATGCTCTTCCAGTTTCTTCAGCTTGCGGAAAATAAGGGTGCGATGGGCCCAAGGGCAGGCCAGTGAAACATACAGGTGATAGCGGCCGGACTCCGCCTTAAAGCCGCTGTCACCACTGGGACCTGCACTGCCATCAGCAGTCACCCAATTGCGCAGTTGCGCCGCTTCGCGCTTAAAGCTCCCACCGGAATTCTCGGTGTCGTACCACTGGTCGTGCCACTGGCCATTGACTAACAGTCCCATTTTTTACTCCACAATCGGTATTTTCTGGTCCAGAGGAATTTATTGCTTGGTGCTTTTGCGGTGATCCAAGCTGAAACGCCCGGCGCCATGGGCTGCCACTACCAAAAAGCCGCCGGCAATCGCCAGGTTTTTGAAGAACATCAAAAACTGCATCTGATCGCCCAGATTGTTATGGAACAAGACAGCAGTAACTAAGCTAAAGCCAGCAAACGCCAAGGCGGTCAGGCGAACCTGGAAGCCGGCGACTAGTGCGAGCGCACCACCTATTTCAAATAGAATAACAAGGGGCAGCAGAAATTCTGGCAGACCGCCATAGGCTAGGTACTGTGCACTGCCTTCATAATTTTGGATCTTGTTCATTCCCGCCAACAGGAAGATCGCCGCCAAGCTGATACGGCCAGCCAAGTCAGCACTTGCGGAAAACAGGGAGCTGCCGTCGATATTGGCGCTTGTGGATAAAGTGGATGTGCTCATGGTATCGCTCCTAAAACTGTGAATTTTGCGCTACTCAGTAGTCGCTGCTGTGAGTAAGAGGCAGTTTACAGAGGATCGATAGAATGAAAATTGGTTAAATTCGACCAAACCATTCGAAAAAATAGAATAATTATTGAGCCTATCTTATCATTAGGTGCAATAGGGCCTTAGTTCAGAAATGGTAACCGATGCCCACCGAGTAAACCCAAGGGTCGATATCCACATCGACATTGATGCGGTCGTAGTCGTTATCTTCTGTGCGGAAGCGAATTTTGGCCTTGGTATCGATGCTCAAGTACCAGATGGCCGCATTAAACAGCCAGTTGCTCTCTCGTCCAAAGGCAATATCTATGCCCACTTCCCCTGCCAGGCCCCAGGAATTGCTCAGGCTCAGGGATGCTCTTGAGTCTGCACCCAGGGCCGTATCGAAGTAGTTTTGTGCCGTGCGGCTGATATCTTCATCGAAGAAATGGGTGTAGTTAATTCCCACACCAATATATGGCTGTACCCAGGACTCGGTGCATACCGGATACCACTGTACGCTGAGGGTTGGGGGAAGGTGCTTGATGTCACCCAGGGATACCCGACCCAGTGGATCACCGGTATCCGGGTCCGGTAAACCGCGAACATCAAGATCGTGCCGGAAAGGTATAGCTGCCAGTAATTCCAGTCCCCAGTGGTCTGCAAATAACCAGGTACCAGTGATGCTAGCGGAGTAGCCGGTATCCACGTAGACCCGGGTGTAGTCCAAGGGGGTGCCATTGAGGCGAAGCCTGCCTGAATCGTCGTTTGGATCGACGGCCGCTGCGCCAACGCGAACGATAAAATCTCCCTTTTGATAGTCCGCCACGGAATGGCCGGTGAGCAATAGTGCCATGCAAAAAACTATTGTCAGATTGATTCCTTTCATGTCCAACTTTCCAGAGATTCGGTGGAGTATAAGTAGGAGAACTGATAGGGGTAGGAGAACCCTAATCTACTGCCAGATTATTAGTGTAGATGTCTTGGGGGACTGGGCATGTAGATAACAAAAGCGGTGGCGCAGTATTTTATTGATATAACTATAAAGATCTCTTCTGGGAAAAACTTCCTATTTCGTTAGGAAAATATTTCAGAAGAAGAGTAATCATCGAATCGGTTAATCTGTTGGATGAAATTGCCCTGTATTATTGAATGTTTTTAGGTTGAAATCTCATCAGAGACCATTGATCAGTGTAATTTTCCTATTGCGTATTAAACACCATCAATGATCATATAAAACGGGATATCAGAGATTTAATAATATGCTTAAGATAATACAGGGAATAATGCAACTCACAGGGCGACTATCCCCCAAATTATCAGCAAATATAGCGATGTATATGGCCTCCCGGCCCAGGCACTATCCAGATTCAGAACGCGAGAAAGCGCAGTTAGCCCAAGCCAGGAAGATTATCTACCAGGGTGCTTTAGGTACAGAAAACACAGCTTGGTCCTGGGGTGAGGGCCCCGTAGTGATTCTATGCCACGGCTGGGAGGCCAAAGCCGCAAAAATGGCAACCCTAGCAATGGCAATTGCCGATCAGGGTTTCCAAGCGGTAGCCATAGATGCTACTGCTCATGGTCACTCCGAGGGAAAGGTTTGTAATTTCGATATTATGGCGAAAGATATTTATTCTCTGGCCAGTCAGTTTTCGGAAATATTTGCCGTCGTCGGCCACTCGATGGGTGGAATGATGACGATGAGAGCACGGGAATTTGGGCTTAAAGCTCAATGTTATGCTGTACTTGGCTCACCGAGTGCACCTCTGCCGATTCTTGAAATTATGAAAAATTTGTTGAAGGTAAGCCCTGAAACTATCGAGATATGCCAAGACAAGATTGCCGACCAGATAGGATACTCTTGGCAGGAATTGTTACAGTGTAAAATGTATACCCCGGAAGAGACTCCGCTTCTGATGATTTACGATACTGAAGATGATGAAGTGCCGATCTTTCACGGAGAGAGAATTCACAAAACCTGGCCAGCAGCGGAGATGATCAAAATTAGTGGTGTGGGACACCGGAAAATAGTTTGGGATACCTCGGTAGTAGAGTCTGTGACGAATTTTTTGGACTACGAGAAGAGTAAAGAAAGCACAAAAGAAGCTGGTTTGGCCAAACTTGTAAGCTAGCGAATTTACTGTAAATTAGTAGGCATAGCGGAATTAGGTTGCCCTAATTCCGCTTGATTATTTTCTTCAAAGCTGCCGTAGGCTGTCCTATTGTGAGGGCTGGTTATAAATAAGCTTATGGAAGCCGACAATAAAACCGAAATTATATGACTGATGGGGTTCTATCTACGACATACCTTGCCACTCATTTTTTTATCGCGTAAATCAGCCCTCAAACAATGATAACCATTGCTCTGAATCCATAGTTATATCTTTCCCACCTTTACTGTAAATCGCATCAGCCAGGGCTTGCTTGTGCGCCTGCATATCGACTATTTTTTCTTCTACGGTATTCTCACAGATAAATTTATATACAAAGACAGGCTTGTCTTGGCCGATGCGATATGCGCGGTCGGTTGCCTGGTTTTCTACTGCCGGATTCCACCAGGGATCGTAGTGAATGACCGTATCTGCAGCGGTAAGGTTTAGGCCGACGCCTCCGGCTTTCAGGCTGATCAGGAATACGGGAATATCACCCTTCTGGAAAGCGTCAATCGCTTCCTGGCGTTTACGCGTGCGCCCGGTGAGTTTTACATAGGGTATTGCCTGTTCTTCAAGGGCGGTTTCAATCTTGCCGAGCATTTCGGTAAATTGGGAGAATAAAAGTATCTTGCGGCCTTCCTCCACCATCTCCGGGAGCATATCCATCAGCGCTTCCAGCTTGGCCGATTGCTTAACCTTTTTTGCCTTGTCCAGTTTGACCAGTGCGGGGTCGCAGCAGATTTGTCGCAGCTTTAATAGGGCATCCAAGATTTCAATATGAGAGCGATTTAGACCTTTCTTCTTCATCAGGTCCCTAACCCGCTTCTCCATCACCGAGCGTACGGTTTCGTAAAGCGCGGCTTGGGCGGTATCGAAAGTCACCCGTTGGATAATTTCTGTTTTTGGGGGAAGTTCTGTGGCCACTTCTTGTTTGGTGCGGCGTAAAATAAATGGGGAGATTCTCTGGTTCAGAGTCTGTTGCTTGTGCTCATTAGCCTGCTTCTCAATGGGGTTCCGATAAAGGCTATTGAACCTTTTCTGGCTGTGTAGAAAGCCGGGCATCAGGTAATCAAATAGTGCCCACAGCTCACCCAAGTGATTCTCCAGCGGTGTTCCCGTTAGGCACATTTTGTGGTTTGCACTCAGAGTGCGGAGTAATTGTGCCGCTTTCGATTTGGGGTTTTTAATAACCTGAGCTTCATCAAGGATCAATAAATGAAAGTCATGTTCTTTTAATATTTCGCTATCCCGCACAATAAGGGGGTAGGTGGTTATAACCAGATCTGATTCGGGAATGAGGGGGAAATCCTCATGCCGGTTACTGCCGTGAAGTAGTAGTGGCTTTAAGGTTGGGGCAAAGCGATGGGCCTCGTTAAGCCAGTTACCTACCAAGCTGGTGGGTACAACCACCAGGGCAGGCTTGGCCAGGCGCCGGCTTTCTTTCTCTTTGAGGATATGGGCCAGTCCCTGCAAAGTTTTTCCCAGGCCCATGTCATCGGCCAGGATGCCATTCATATTGAGTTTACGCAGGTATTGCAGCCACTCAAAACCCGTTTGTTGATAGGGGCGTAATTGTGCCTTTAGGGCCCTGGGTGGCTTTACGCTTTGCGGGCCTTTTTGCAGGTTTTTAGCGAGCGATTTTAAGTCTTTATTGCCCTGCCAGGCTGAAGTTGCATTAGGCAGTTCCGGAACAGCAAATCTGGGCACTTTGAGGCTTTGGGACTCGCTGTCATACCACTCCTCTAAAACTGCGAATAAGTTGTGAAATAGTGCACTGGGTAGACGGATATACTGGTCTGAGCCGAGGGGAACCAATATGTCTTCTTCGTCTGTAGCCACATACCCCGATTCCAAATATTGCAATAATAATGGTGCTAAATGAATAGACTGCCCTTCAATATCTACAGTTGCACTAAGGGAAAACCAGTCGTTGGAAGATTGCTCTGTTTGCCATTCCCAATCTTCAATCTCGTGTACTTTTAAAGAAAAGTTATCCTCGAATTCAACTATCCAGCCAGATTCCTCAAGTCTTGGGATACCCTCATTGAGAAATTCATGCCAGCGCTCAATAGGAGTTTGGCCTGGCCCACTATCGGAGAAGAATAAAACGGGTTCACCAGTTTCGTCCGCCCCCAAGCTAAATTGCCACTGCAAGAGATCCTTCAGTACGGCGGCTTCATGTTTGAAGTCTCGCTCTACTTTATATAGTTTATCTTTTTGGGGGTAGATATTAGTCTCAGGACGATTCTCTGTAAGAATTTCTTCCGCGCGGATTACTACCGGACCATATTTAATAAGAAAACTTGCTGTATGGAGACTTTCAGCTCCTTCTCGAATAGAAATTGAGTTAAGGGTTAATACCGGCCGTAACAAATCATCCACAGGTATGATGGGCACCGACTTTGGCGTGGGTAATTGTTCACTGCCATATTGTTTATTGAGGAAAGTAATAGCATTGCCTATTTCATCTTTAGAAATGGCTGGCATGGTTGTAAAGTCATTAAGCGCTTCCCCATCCACCGGGCTGATGATGGGACCAATGATGTCTTCCTGTGGTGAATAATAGCAAGGTGGTTCGGTAGGTATGAGCTTCCAATCATCGGGGAGGTCAGGTACATCTAATTGCAACTGTGCACTACTCTTACTTTCCTTCCAACTTAGTTCCAATTTAACTGCCTCTCCCCAATGAATCGGGGTTAGGGAATCGATATCGCTGAAGAAACGCTGACTGGCTAGTAGGTTTCTCAACAGCATTGCTCCTTCTTCTCCTGAAATGCTCTTTTTGAACGAGGACTGGGAAAGCAGTTGTTGAAGGCCGAATATTTTTTGGTCGACTTTTGAAGTGGCGAGGCTACTGTTGATATGGAAGTATTCGCGCTGAGGCGCTCCATAGCCGCCTTTCTTGAGGCGTCGAGCTGAATATACGCTAATTCGGGCATGAGCTGGGGTATATTGATCACTCCAGTCCAAGGTGTATAGCAGGTCGCGATTATATGATGTGTCCTGCTCGGAGTCACGATATTTTTCTTTTACACCTTGTTGCCAGTTGTCCCAAGTACGACTGACTGATGGTTGCCCTAATGGACGTTTATGCTCAGCAATTACCGCTATTAGCACTGCAGCTACATGTTTACAGTTGTACCCTACTGGACAGGAGCATTCTCCATCAATTTCAAAGGTTCCCGAAATTGGATTTTCAGTTAGCGATATATACTGATGGTAGTGACTAGAGTAGGAGCCTTTCACTTTCCCGGTGATCGTTTTGCCATCCTGAGAAATATTGAATCTTTCGACAAAACCATTCCGGAAGTAATTTTTCCCTCTAGACAGGCTATTAGTGGGAAGTTGATTGGAAATACTACTGAAATCGATAGGGTTGTTCATTTTTGGGTTGTGTAATGACTACTGGCTGGCGGTTGAGGTTTGAAGAATATTCTTTGCTCTAATAATACCCTCTTTTAAGGAGCTTAATTTACTAATAGCTAAGGGATTTCTGAATAAATTTATGTCGATAAGGAAAAAAGGCTGCCTATTCAGGCAGCCTTTTATTTGGTAGGAATCTCTGGTACTGATAGGCCGCCCCCAGCATACACAGCCCCACTAACATACAAACGACTATCTTCTGTATTAGTGAGAAGTCCTGCATATCCCAGAGCACAATCTTCAGTGCAGCTATGCCGTAGATAATTAGTGACAACTTAAGTAACTTCTGGGTTTCGGGCTTTAATGTCTGGAACAATAGTAGGGTTGCATGGACAACGAGAGCGAAGGAAACTGCTGGTAGCCACATGGCATCAAATAGCTGTGCTAATAGAGCTACGTAAACAAAAATCGCGGTAACATGCACCAGCCACATATTTGCCATTCGATGACCAGACCAAACGGCTCTCGTAGGCAAGGTTTTGTGGTAAACCAGCAGGACAGCGATGCCAAGAGAGACTAGGTTATAGGCTCCAATCCACTCTGCATTGTGCGATTTCACAATGACAGCTCCGACTTGAATCAGTGTGATTAATTCAAAAATACCCAGTGTCAGCATGTAGAAGGGCGTAAGCTGGTTGCGTACTGGTGCCAGCTTGGGTTGGCTGAAAAAGAGGCTTCCAAAATAGAGCTGGGTGAGTAGTAATGACAGGACAAAGTCATGAGTTAAAGTGTAACTGACAGCTATCAGTACTGCCGCAAAATAGTAGAAGGCCATCGGGAATACAGGCTTCAGCGCCCAGTGAATAGCATGCTGCCACTCCCTACCTGCGGGGTATCGCTTTAAGCCCTGGCCAAGCCATATGAGCCCTATGAAGCTGGCGACTCCCAGCAATAGCCCCTCCATCGCCTTGCCCTGCCAGCCGACAAACTCCTGTAGGAGACAACCGCCGATAGTGATAAGGCTTGCAGCAGAAATCAAAATGCGAACTTCTTGTTTTAGATGTTCCATCCGCAGCCATTTATAGAGGAATAGGGCAATACCACACGAGAACCACATAGCAACAGTGAAGTAGTCACTGGCCTTATACAGTATGGTAGGTAAGGCAATAATGGGCAGTAAAGCGTAAAAGAGTTTACGCAGTGCCAATGCCAGCTTCTGCCCTGGTGATTGTATATTCAGCTGGTGATAAAGCTCCGCAAGCAACCAAAGTCCCAGGAAAGCTTCAATACTGGCGATTTTTCCGTAGGGGATTTGATCGTAGAAATGAAGGTTGCCTACAACCGATGCACTGGCTAACAGTGGGACAAACAATAGAAGGTAATGCCAGAGACCGAGCCACTCGCTAAATGCTGAATTCATGCGCTGGCTACGCCAGATCAGGAAAGTCATTGGCAGTGGTGCTAGCAACCATATCCCTTGCGGCCAGATAATACCCACCGATAGCAGGAAGCTCGCAGATAAAAGCAGTCCGAAAGCATTATCTGCGATATAAGTGAAACGTTGTTCTGCTGGAGTGATTTTACCGGCACTACGGCGTAATAGCTGGGTGAGCGCAAAGGCCCCAGCACTGAGGGTCAGCCAGTTAGTCCAGCCTGCACTCACCTCTAAGGATAATAGTAGTGGAGCAGGAACCAAGCTCTCAGCCACCCATATGAGAGCTTGCAAGAATATGGTTACGCCGGCGAGGGCTAGAGCGATATAGCCCTCAGTTCGCACGCTGACAAAACCAAAATGTATTCCAAGGTAAATCAGCAGGAGGCCTTCTAGGCACCACACAATGCCCAAAAATTCAGGGCTGCAGAGTGCCAGAATTGCCAGGCCTGTTAACAAGCCCCCATGGAGTAAAGCCATTGCGAGGATACTGCGGGCCGAGGCACTATTTACATCGTAGCCGAACAGGTGGCGTGAGTAGATGGCGAGCGCGGCCCAGGGTGTTAGGTTGAGTAACCAAACCACACCTAGTGCATTAGCAGTGGGTGCTAGAGACCAACTAATATGAATAAATAGTACTAGGTTTGCTACCAGCAAACCGAGGCGCCTCCTATCCATTTCTTTGCCACTAAGCCCACCCAGTATGTAATGGGCAAACCCGTAGAAGAAACCATGCAGTATCAGTAACAGACCCCAGTTTGAGCTAGACTCGCCCAAGTTTGCGACTGAAAACTCGAACATCCCTGCGCTGAGCACCATGGTGACCACTGCCAGCTGAGGCCATTGAATCAACTTGGACAAACGCAGCATTGCGAGCGCGAGTACCAACAAGTAGCTGAGATAAATAACTGCGGATGGATCAAAATGATTGGCCACCAAGGGCATCGTGGCTCCACCCAGTAGAGTCACCATGGCAACAACTCGGGTCTCGAATAGTAGGGCGAGTAAATAAGCAACTCCGGTAGTTACTACAAGCAGCCCCACACCGATAGGAATCGGAACCAGCTGATAGTAAGGCCCAGTAAAGTAACCACATAAGTAAAGCAGTATGACCCCGAGAGCGATTAGTCCTGAGCCGTAGTCCGCCATGTTGGGCATGCGCCGCCTGAACATTACCCCACCAGTAGTAGTCGCCGCTGCTATCAGGAAGCCCAAAGTCACTTTACCTACAGGCCCCAAATAGGCATTGAAGGAAAACTGCAACAGGTAAGCAAAGCCAAACACCAGCGCCAGGATGCCGGCAGCGGTCATAAAGAAGACAGGAGCCTTCCCTTGGCTTTGGTAGTGCCGGTAGAAACTCATCAGGGAGCCCCATACTCGGCTAATGGGTTCCAGAGCAGGTTCCAATAGGCTCGGTAGCTCTTCAGATAGCCATTTGGCCTGTCTACTAGGCTTTCTGGCTATATTAGGAGCAGTGGTGATAGTGCTTACCGGCTGGGTTGGAATTTCAGGAAGAGGGGGAGTAGCCTGCTCTGTCGACGGGGATCTGGAGGGATGAGTACCCATTAATTGGGATAGCTCATCTTCAGGCTCATCCACTGTCGGGAGCTGACTTGCCAACTGATCCCCAGTATCTTGCTGTATCTGCGCTTCTAGAGCCGATAACCGCTGTTCGAATATCTCAATGCGACGGCGATTGTCTCTCTCCAGCAGGGCTAGTTCCGCGCGAAGTGATTGCAGTTCACTTTCCATAACTTGCTCTAAATGCTTTTTTCCGAGGCTACCTGGGCCTGACTGAGGGAACAAGTATTTATAGGGTTATGGCTACCTATTCAATTAGTTTTGATAAATGTATCACTGTTTGTCAGGTAAGTGTTCGCCAACTGCCTCGTTGGCAACTAATAAAATCGTAGGAAGATTTAGTACAATGAAGATTGCTGTTTTTGTTCTGTCTGTTTTACGGTGATTGGGGCAGGGGAGATCGTTTGTTGTCACTCAACCAAGAAACTTGATAGGTCTCGATAAGATAGTTCTTTCACTGTATAGCGCTTACCAAAACTACTTTTTCTATATTTTTACTTTTTTGCACTTAATATTTCAATGTGGAAAAATCATTTGACCCCCTGTAATTCAAAATATATAAGTTCCCCCAGAAAAAAGATTAAACATCTTTAAATATTTCACGAAAAATATGGAAGCTAGGTTGCAAAGATCTAGATATCGCATGTTGTTAATCATTTGTTGTTGTCAATTTCATATGCTCGATTGTGTATCCCTCAAGTAACTTTGTGATTTTGTATCAGGTAGAACAGTAGATATTCCCAAATTGTAAAAGTTGTCAGTAATTATTATGGATGTTCAAAGAGCCATTCCCACAGAAAGACCGCATTCACTTGTAATGGCAGCAATACTTGATACTTTGCCATTAGCAATAGCTGTAATCCCCTGGGGGATTCTTTGTGGCTCTTTAGGGATTAAAATGGGCTTGAGTCCACTAGAATCACAGCTAATGTCCTTGCTGGTATTTGCCGGGGCAGCCCAGTTGTCGGCTCTTTCCATTATTGGTGTGGGCGGTGGACTTTCGTCTATTCTTGGTAGTACAGCAGTTGTAAGTTCTCGCCATTTACTCTACTCAGCAACTTTTAGAAATGAAGCTTTAAAGCTGCCTATATACAAGCGAATTGTATTTGCCTTTCTTCTTACGGATGAAATGTTTGCAGTTGCAGAGAATAAAAAGAGAGTACTTGGATATTTTTCATTTGAATATGCGTTAATGTCCGGATTTACCTTCTACTTAATATGGAATTTATCCACCTTTGCAGGCGTTATTGCAGGAAAGAGTATTCCAAACCTAGAAGCGCTTGGATTGGAATTTGCAATTGCTGCAACTTTTATTGCTATGGTAGTTCCAAATATTAAATCTAGGACTACTCTTATAGCTGTTTTGATTTCGGCAGTAAGTTCTGTAATGTTTCATATTTATGCAGTATCCAATGGGTTACTCTTTTCAGGATTGATGGGTATGTGCATAGGTTATCTATTGGAAGACAAGGCCGAGGAGGAAGAGGTATGAGTATTTATACAATCTTAGCAATGTCTACCATTACTTTTTACATGCGTTATGCTTTTTTTGTAAAGAATCTTCCAATAAAGCTAAACAATAATACTCAACGTTTTTTAAGATTTACTGCACCCTGTATATTGACCTCAATGGCTGCTCCAATCGTATTTGGAGAGGTTGAGCTTTCAAATTCCGATCTGGCTAACCCCTTCCTTGTGGCAGGTCTCTTTACTATTTCAGTTAGCTGCGTGATTAAGAATACCCTTGCCGTTGTCCTTCTTAGTATATTTGCATTTTCAGTGATGAAGTTCTTTTTTAGCTGAAAGAGCTTTAACTGTTTAGAGCGAAAGCTACTCGGCAGAAAGTTTATTAGGCTGAAGTTAGGTTAGGCCAATTTTTGATGGCAAATTAAGGTGTCAGTTTAAATAAATTTGTTCTTCTTGCTATTAATGGTCTAAGTATTATCAGGCGTTAACTTAACTGAGTCACGATAGCGCGCCAGCTCATCTAAAAGCCACTGCTGGGATACTTCTTTAGGCTTATCGGTACACTGAATATGATAGGGTTTGCCACTAAAGGTGCTTTTGGTGGCACTTAGCCTAATAAAATCCTCCGCGCTATCAATTTTGTTGGAGAAATACTTATATTTTTTCTCCATATGCTCCACTGCTTCCTGGCTGGTATGCTCGCTATCATTGCGGATAAAGGTACACTCTGAGGTAGAGACAAACTCTATTAGGTGATTTATTTCCTTGATAGCTGTATCTGCTTGTGCCAGGGTAGAGAACATACTTAGCGAGATAATAGTAACTATAGTTGAGAGATTTTTAATCATTATTTTATTTTTTGGCTGTGGGATATTCAGATAGCCCGATAGAGGGCATGAGAGAAGTGATGTAGAGCCTGGAGAGGCTCTACAAGAAGCTAAAATCACAGCACTCTGGACTTGGAGTTCGGTGCATTAGCTGTTCTTAGTTACTACCACTTTTGCAGCGCATTGTACGCTCTTGCTACCTTCCTCCCCAACAACTTCAGAGGATTCAGTCAAAATTTGTGAAACGGTAAGTTCAGAGACAGAGATCACCTCCATCATTTCCTTCTTACAGTTGGTAATGTTGAAGGCATTAGAAACAGCTGGGTCGTAGCTGATTTTATGAGAGAAGTCTCTCTCTTCTTCACCATTACGGCTTCTCTTGATGCTTTGGAACGCCTCTTTACCCGCATCTACCGTGTCCCCGATCACGTTGCCGGGCTGCACCTCGAGTTTCATACAAGAAGTAGTAGCAACGGCTAGTGTAATAATGCTCAAGAGGTTCTTCATTTCTTTTTGGGCTCTGGAAATTGTAGTTTTCTATAAGACAGTACAGTCTACTTGGTTAAAGTATTTTACATGAAGAATAACAACGAGTCCTGCAAGTGGTCTTTATAACAATAGGAGTAAGCGATTGGCTGCCTATTTAATCATCTTTTTGGTTAAAAACCATCCTGCCAGTTAAAGTATTACTTGTGAAAGTATCCCTCTGGCTGAGATAGATAGCTTTAAAAAGTGTTAACCGCAGGATATAAGCTATTTTCGCTTAAGCTGGTTTTTGAATATCCACACAGATTAAGTTCTAGTGTATTGATATATTGGCTAATACATTGAACTATGTATTTTTATTAGTATCTGATGATCTCTGAAATATAAATATACTAAAAATAAATGGTACTATTGTTATGTTTCGACTTTTATTCTTAGCTTTAGTAATTTTCGCTCTGTCTTGTTCTGTTCTTGCTGAGATGCCAGTTGTCAATGGAGTGAAAAATTGGCATTCGGTTAAATTTAAAAATGAGCTGTTACTAAATTTACACCTCTATTTATATGAATTAGCTAGAGATAAAGATTTACATAATGATTTAAAAGAGGGGCGAACTCTTTCTGTTGAGGAGCAAGAGATTTTTGACCTTGTAATTGGCGAGTATAGGAAATATGGCGCTGGCAAAAACATACATATTATCAGATCTAATTCTGAGATTTCAGATTTGACTGCCCTCTTGTTATCACATCACGCTGTTAAACAAGGTTCTGTGGAAAATGTTCTATATACACATATAAATAACCTCTCAACTATTTATAAAGCCAAGTTGTGGCCGGTCCATCAAGCGAGAAATCTTAATTGGTACCTGAATTTGAAAAGTAAACTTGATATTTATGGAGATAGGGTTTCTAGCAGCTTGGAAAAGCTATTTGATGAAAAGCTGGTTCTTGATGAGCATACGATAAATATTGTTTACAAACCTGGAATGCGCCAGGGCGCTACTACTTCTGGGAGAAGCTTTCAAACGATTATTAATAGTACCTATTCAGATTATAGTGATTGGTATGCGCTTGAGATGTTTTTCCATGAAATCTCTCATGCTAATGGAGTAGGTCGAAATAGTAAGTTGCAGCGGGTTATTAATACAGAGTTTAGTCGGTTGGGGCTGGACAGTCATAAAGGAATTTGGCATCCGATACAGTTCTATACCGTTGGAGAAATAGTTAAGAAAGTGATATTCGAGGATGACTCTGAGTATGTACCTTATGCCGAAATACGTGGCCTGTATAGCGGGCATTGGGACTACAAAGTACTTCTTGATAAGTATTGGAAGCCTTACTTGGATGGAAAAGTTTCTATGGAAGTTGCGATAAGTAATATTGCGGTAGCTTTATCAAAGAAGGCTGCTTGATCTTATACTAATATAACTAATTAGTAATATTGATGGTTTTACGGTGCCTTAAGATACTTGTAAACTTGAGGCTTATTAAATTCTCGGGTTTTACATTTTACCTAAGTCTAGTTCGGTCTACTCATCGACCTGATGATATAAATATATTTTTTTACCAGAGTGATGAGTGTTTGCATAAGATAAAGGTATAGCTTTAAAGCTTAAAAATATTACTTCTTATGAGTAGTCTGAAAAAAAGCCCCAGAAAATAGAATTCTCTGAGGCTATCTATTTCTAATCAATAAGCGCTTATGCCTTTTGGCTAGCGCTGATAGACTTTAGATATATTTATAAAAATACAACTTACAGCTAGCAATTCATGATGAACGAGCCCAACCTACGCCAGATCACGGCTGGTAGAGAGGGTAGTCCGTATATCCCACTTCGGTGCCGCCATACATAGTGTCTGGATCAACCTGATTGAGTGGCCATTCATTGCGAATACGTGTGGGAAGATCCGGGTTGGCAATAAAAGGTCGGCCGAAGCCAAAGATATCTCCATTACCTGCGTCAAGCACCCGCAAGGCTTTTTCGGGGGAATACTTTCCTGCATACATGATGCGCCCGCCAAAGATTTCACGTACTTCTCGATAGAAATTCTCAGGCAAATCCGGTGCATTATCCCAATCCGCCTCGGCCAGTGACAGATAGGCAATTCTGGCTTCATTTAGCAGCTTAATAGCTTCGATATAGGTCTTGTGGGGATCACTCTCTACCAGCCCAAGGTAGACTCTGTCCTCATCGGTACTTTCGAAAAGCGGTGCAAACCGAACACCGAGTCGTTCGCTGCCAACTTCTTTTGATACCGCTGCAACAATTTCTTTAAGGAAACGCAGACGATTTTCTAAACTACCACCATACTCATCATCGCGATGATTGGTATGTTCTGAAATAAACTGGTTCACAAGGTAACCGTTGGCACAGTGTAGCTCAACACCATCAAAACCGGCTTCCATCGCATTGCGCGCGGCTTGGGCATAGAGTTGAACCAGTTCTTTAACCTCCTCTGTTGTCAGCGCACGAGGCTCACTGGGTTCAGCCAGGGCACCTTGTCCTGGACCTGTCTCGATAAATACCTTAACAGCGTCTGCGCGGATAGCAGATGGCGCGATGGGTGCTGCATTACCAGGCTGTAGTGAAGTGTGGGATACACGCCCAACATGCCAGAGCTGGGCAAAGATGATACCGCCTTGATCGTGTACGGCTTTGGTCACTTTTTTCCAGCCTTCGATCTGTTCCTTTGAATAGATTCCAGGTGTCCAAGCGTAGCCTTGGCCTCTTGGTTCGATTTGTGTGCCTTCTGTAACCATAAACCCAGCACCAGCACGCTGTGAGTAATAGTTAGCCATCAAGTCATTGGCAATATTACCAGGCTGACTACTGCGTGATCGGGTCAGGGGTGGCAGAACAATACGGTTTTTCAGGGTGTAAGGGCCCAGATTGACTTCACTAAATAGAGCTTCGTTTTTCATACTTACTTTCCTGCTAAAAGCTAACCAAACTGAGCGACTCAAAAAAGACCCAGTGGTTCTTCATTAAGGCTGATTAGGATATTTTTCTTTTGGGTGTAGGCATCAATCATCGATTTGTGAGTTTCACGTCCGATACCTGATTTCTTGTAACCGCCAAACGGTGCATGGGCTGGAAGATCGTGATAGGTATTTACCCACATGCGGCCGGTTTCCACAGCTCGTGCAACACGCAGTGCACGGTTGATATCCTGGGTCCAAACAGCACCTGCCAGGCCGTAATCGGATTGGTTAGCCATCGCTATAACTTCCTCCTCAGAGGAGAAAGGAATCACCACCACAACAGGGCCAAAGATTTCCTCCTGAGCCACTTTCATTGCGTTGTCGGCATGGGTAATGATTGTCGGCTCAATATAAAAACCCTGTTCCAATCCCGGTTTTTGCAATCGCTTACCACCAGTCAGGATTTTTGCACCTTCTTCTTTGGCGATATCGATGTAACCAAGAATGCGGTTCATTTGAGCTTCACTGATCTGACTACCCATCTGCGTGTTGGGGTCCATGGGATCGCCGACATTTACAGATTCAAATTTGGCTTTTAATTCAGTGGTAAAACGGTCGAAGATAGTTTCGTGGACAAAAAGGCGGGCACCAGATTCACAGACTTGTCCCTGGTTAAGCAGAATAGAAAGGGCTCCGCCCTCAAGTGCTTTTTTCCAGTTCGCATCAGGGAAAACGATATTCGCTGATTTGCCACCCAGTTCCAATGTCGCCGGTACTAATTTATCAGCGGCAGCCTTGGCCACGTTATAGCCGATACCGGTTGATCCCGTGAAAGCCAGCTTTGCGATTTTAGGGTGATCGAGTAAAGCCTGGCCTGCCTCTGGACCTATGCCGGTAACTACATTCACTACACCATCGGGCAATATCGCTTTGAAAGTCTTAGTCAGCTCCAACAAACTGGATGAGGTCATTTCAGATGGCTTAATAACCACTGTGTTTCCGGTTGCAAGTGCTGGTGCAATCTTCCAGGCAGCCATCAAAAGAGGGTAGTTCCATGGAATTACCTGGCCAACTACGCCCATTGGCTCGCTAAAAACCAAACTCATGGTTTGATCATCGATCATTACCGCTTCATCGCTATGGGAGCGGATTACACCCGCGAAATAACGAAAATGATCAATTGCTAAAGGGATATCAATATTGGAGGTTTCGCGGATTGGCTTGCCGGTTTCTAACGCCTCCAAGTAAGCGAAGAACTCCTTTTTTTCCTCGAGCATATCGGCAATTTTGAGCAGGGCATCTTGCCTCTCAACAGCAGATGTCTGTTTCCAGCTGAGAAAGGCTTTTTCTGCTGCGTTTACTGCTGCATCAATATCCTGAGAATCGGCCAGTGGGATGCGGGTCAATAGATCGCCTGTAGCGGGGTTGAGGCTATCCATCGAACGGCCCGAGGCACTGTCAATCCACTTACCACCGATAAACAGTTGATAAGACTCTTGTGGAGCAAAGGCCTTAGTAGCTTGTTTCATATCCATCTCCAAACAATAAGAAGCGTACTGGCGGAGGCAGCTGTCCGGCCCCAGCCAGATTTAGCTCTGACTTAGGATGGTGGGAATGATAGGTAGGCAAGGATACAATTTGAAACAACTACTCTTTGTCTTGGTTACAAATATGAATGGTATAAGCCGCCTGGACCTAAAACAGCTACGTATACTGGAAGCACTGCTTCAAGAGAGAAATCTATCCCGGGTAGCCGAAAAGGTGGGGTTAACCCAGCAAGCGATAAGCGAACAGTTGCGTAAGCTGAGAGAAGTGTTTGATGACCGGCTGTTTATCCGGCAAGGCAACGGTATGGTCCCTACGCCTGTTGCTGAGCAGCTGGGAGGCAGGGTCAGCAGCATTTTGAAGGATGTAGAGTCACTGCTAACCCCAATAGCGTTTGATCCGGCAACTTATAGAGGGATTTTTAGTATTAGTGCCACGGATTACGCGATTCAATCGGTACTGCCCCAGCTATTAGAGGTTGTCCGTAAATCTGCCCCGGAACTTAAAGTTATCGTCAGGGACTTTGAAACAGATAATCTCAATCAGTTAATGGTGGCTGGTGAGATCGACTTAGCGCTCACCTTCCCCGATTTCATCCCGGATGACCTGCCCTACAAACAATTATTTGAGGAGCAGCATGTCTGTATAGCGGGAAAAAAGTCTCCACTGAAGGGTAAGTCATTAACATTGGCAGATGTAGCCGAGCTTCCGCAACTGATCATTTCACCATCACGGGCAAACCTCAAAGGATCACACGATGAATGGTTTGCGATGCAGGGGCTAAAACGCAATATTGTTATGTCGATACCCAGCTTTTCTGCCGCCCCAGATATTATTGCTGCGACAGATACTATTGCGTTCTACCCCTCAAGACTACTACCCAACAAAAAAGTTATTCCTCTTAAGTTGGACACGCAAACACCAAAATTTGAAGTTATAGCAGCATGGCATAGTCGATCTAACCATAGCCGGCTTCATATGTGGATGGTTGAACAGCTTATGAAACTTTTTAAGTAACCATGCAATTTAGTTGATAGAAAATAAGAGTAATATCTTGAATTAAATCGCGGTTGGGAAATAAGATGGTTTATAGCTAACCATCTTATTTTTGAAAACTAAAATAGGCTATATTTCTATTCCCGTAAGAATAACTCAGCCACTTCCTTTTTAGCGGCAACAACATAGGTAATCATTAGGTTTTCCTGATTAATATCAGTCAAGTAATCGATATCTCTATGTACTGCTCTCAAAATGGAAAAGTCACCAGTGCTGAGATCGAATGACCATAGCTGATCATCTCGATTGATTGAGTAAATCACATTCTCTTTGAGTACAAACCTTTTCTCACTGCCCTGATGAACCAGCTCTTCGATTAGTTGATCTTCCGCAGGACCGGGCTGCCAGAAGCGGTTCATATGATCCATATAGATCAGCCGGCCATCCTCGCTTCTTTGGGCCCAGTTAACTTGGGTATCGTTGATAATACTTACTTCGAGATTATCAAGGTTTACTTCTGCAAACTTTGTAACACCTTTCACCGTTAGAGTTAACAGTGCGAGGTTACTCACACTATCCCACTGAAATAGTCGGTCAACTGGATGCGCTAGTGAGAAGGCTTCTCTGCTACCGTTCAGGGAGATTTTAGTCAGTATCTGATTGGCACTCGCCAGTATGCTTTGGCCGTCGGCAGACCAGTTAATGCCGTAGATATTGGTATCCATTGGAAACTGGCTGACTTGCCGTAAATCGCTGCCATCAGTTATCCACACCTGGTCTTCACCGGAGCGCCTGGATGTAAACGCAATCAAGTTGCCATTGGGTTGGAAAATGCCATCATCTTCTCCCAAAATCGACCGTGTTGTGCTTGGGTAGAGTTCGCTGACATCTTCCTCCGAAGGTGTATCGATTGAATCAGATTGGTTAAGCGGTATTGATGCAATATCACTATCGTAACGCCCTTTAATGAGGAGTGCCCTCTGCCCATTTGGGTGGAATTCCGGCGAGCTGGCAGACTGATCCAGGGGTAAATCAAGCTTACTGACCTTTCCATCGTAAGTGAGAGAGAAGAGTTGCCGCCCTGTGCTAAAGATTAACTCATCTGTAAGCGGTGAAAAGTTAGGGGATATGGTCCTGCGCTGGGGGATTTCATCTGGATAGTCTACCGGGTGGCTGGATAAAAGCGCTCCTTTGGAATCCAGCATATCGATATAAAGCTGGCCATCTTGGTGATGGCTGGTTACAGCTATTAACCCATCAGTGATTGAGTAATCAAAGTAGGCCAGGTTTCCATTCTCCAGATCATAAAGGACTCGACTGGTATTATCCCTGACTGAATAGTTGATCAACCGCCAACGGTTAGTCTCTTTATGCAAAATAGCGAGATTATTGTTATTTAACCATACGGGGTTCTTAATGGCCGAGTTCTTACAGCGCATTAATACATTTGGTTGTTGTGGGCTGACTAATGCTTTTTGAAAATCCAGACTTACTAGGTTGTAACAAGTATTCTGCGTTAGCGGTATGGTGCAGTCTTCTTCAGAAATAAATACCAGTTTCTTGCCATCTGGTGATAGTGTATGGCGTCCATAAGTACCCCATTCGGGAGTTAATTCCGTTTCCTGCTGGGTATGTATATTCCTGGCCCAGATTTTATTAATGCAGAGCTTATCTAAGTAACGATTAAATATAATATATTCACCGTCAGGCGAATAAGAGGGGCTAAACTCTTTATGGTCAGTTGCAGTTACCGCCTGTAATCGATCAAATACAAGCTGAGAGCTTTGCTCGGGCGGAGAGTGTTTAAATATAACAAATACTAATAATACCAACCCGACAAGTGCAAAAATTGGAAATCGCTTTGGTTTGATAGCCTGGGTTTGGTGGCTTGGATTAACCGGTGTTATATCTATTTCATGCTCAGGGGGAGTAGGGGAGGGAGCTTCCTCTTCCGGTGCTGTTTTATCTTGTGGAATAGAATCACCATCTTGCCAAACAATATCACATTCCAGGCTATAACCTTGTTTGGCATGGGTTCTAATATAAGACTGCTGCTTGCGATTCTCCCCAAAGGCTTTTCTAAGTTGCGCAATACTTCTTTGCAGCGTATTTGGTGTGACTATTGTATCTGGCCAGACTTCAGACAGTAGCTCATCCTGGCTCACCACCTTTCGCTGATGCTTTGCCAAGTGGGTTAAGACGGCAAGAGCTTTTGGGGGGATAGTTTGCGATTGCTCATGTCGGGTGATCTGGTTTCTGGATAAATCAATAAAGAAGTCACCCACCCAATATTGTGAAGCCATTGATGTATCTACCTGAGCAAAATTTGAGCTACATTTTTGCCATCGATACTAGCATAAACCCTGATTACAGCTAAAGCGCGCCTTGTAACCTATTGATAAATAAGCATTTTATGCCAGCAGTAGAAAGTCATCGAAAAATCAGGAGCACTTCAGGTGTTTCACTGGCTCCTTGTTTAGATTGAGCGCTTCTCCGATCACATGTAACGGTATAAATACTGATATGAAAAAGCGTTTACTAGTCGCCTTTCTCCTGTTGCTACCTATCGCTGCCCTTGAAGCAGGTGAGCATAAGGCCCTGGAGTTATCCACAATCCAAGTAATACCCATTCAGGATTCCAGCAATAACAGAGAATACGAGCTGTTTATTAAGCTGCCTGAGAAATATAAGGAGAGTGATACTAAAAAGCATCCGGTTATTTACTATACAGACGCTTTATGGGCGGTTGAAATGCTATCTGCCACTACTGAATACGCACTGGAAGATGCCATTTTGGTGGGTATTAGTTGGCAGAAGGATATGGCCGGTGCTGAAAAAGAATGGTCGAGCCGATATCGGGACTTTAAGCCAGCCCTACCCTCAGATAATAAAGATAAAAAAAACTATAAAGGAGAAGCCCATCAGCATCTCGCCTTTATAAGAAATGACGTTATTAAGTATATCGAAAGCAATTACCGCGCGAATCCAGATAACCGTACTTATTTCGGTTACTCATTCGGGGGGCTCTTTGGTGTTTATGCCTTAATGAGCCAACCGGATACTTTTCAAAACTACATTATCGGTAGTCCATCAAGATTGATAGGCACTTATATGGATTCTCGGCTTGAATCAGAGCCTAACAAACCATTGATGGAACTACCCAAGCAAACAAACGTATTTATTGCTTACGGAGAATTAGAGAAGGAGCTGGGCGCTACGGTAGAAAGGTTCGTTAGTGAGTTAAAGGAGCAAGAATTAGCTAACTTAACTCTGGAGCCTGCGGTTATCGAATCCGCGAATCACACTACAGCTTTCCCGAAGACTTCAGTGCGCAGTATTTATTGGCTTGCCGATAAGCTGAAACACTAATCAATGGTATATCGAGACATATTAATAAAAACTTCAAAGTTAAATTGAGGATATAAGATGATTTTTAAGAAGCTAATCACAATCGGCCTATTGTACGGCATAAGCGCGACTGTAGGCGCGGGAGCCTTACAGGCACCAGAAATAAATATGGCCGACTATCGTAGTGACCTCCCAAGCCTGGAGAGATCCACTCCAAAGCTAAAAAAAGCATTTATTGATACAGCTCCAACGGATAGAAAAGACGGTATTCCTGTTGGGGAGATAGATAAAATCAAAGAGAGCTTGCAACAGCTGGCTCAGGAAATAGCGGATAACCAACACACACCCTACGATAGCCTGCTAATTGCTCAAAACAACAAACTGGTTTTTGAATCCTACTATTCCCTTGGCCGTGTCAACTTGCCTCACCCACAAGCATCTGCCACCAAGGCCTATACAGCCCTGGCAATTGGGCGGGCGATACAGTTAGGTTATTTGACCATGGCAGACTTGGACAAGCCTGTCATTTCCTTCCTAAAGGGGTTGGATAAGAAGCAACTTGTTAAAGGCGCAGACCTTGTCACATTGAATCATGCCATGAGCATGCAGTCAGGAATTCGTATTAAAGAGGAAAAACTGAGTGCCATACTGGAAAACAAAGAGCAGTTAACAGGGAAAAAGCTGGCTCAAATCTATTTAAGCCATAGCAAACCGATAACCTCAGAATCGCAAACCTATTTATACCAAGGCTCAGACCCAATGATTGCAATGCTGGTTCTGGATGCCGTGGTTCCCGGTTCCGCCAGCGACTTTATTTAAGAAGAGCTGCTGGAAAAGATGGGGATCGATATCTATCACTGGAAGGAGGCTGTAAGCGGCGTGCCCCAGGCAGGATCAAGAGCCATGATGACATCGCGCAGTATGGTTAAGTGGGGCACTTTAGTGCTCAATAAAGGCAAATGGAATGGTCAGCAATTAATTCCGGAAGCGTATATTGCCAAGGCCACTGGTAAGGTAGCTGTTCCCACAGATGATGAGTTTGACTACACCAATTTCTCCTACGGTTATTTCTTCTGGCGAACCCCTCTGAAGGTTGGCGACAAGAAATACCTAGCGAAATTTGGCTGGAGCGGTGGTGGCCAGTATGTTATCTCTATTGAAGAACTTGATTTGGTGATTGCGATCACCGGCCGCGGCGATGATGACAAAACCCTGGGCTTGATTGAACAACGTATTTTGCCGGTTTTTGTATCTTCTGCATTAAGTGGTACAGCCGGCTAAATTGTTACATTAATTAACATTGCCTAGGCGTTGTTAAAGTTTTCTGTTCAGCATTTAGGACCTTTGGAATAGGGAAACCCTAAATGCTGGACAGATTGTTCGATTATACAAGGGTTGCGGTTGTTATCGTCCTTGGAGCAGTAGGGCCTAAGCAGGATTGTTAGGGTTCATTCTACTGGGAGAATCTGTTTTTTTATCCCCCCGTTGTCTTGCCCCTGCTGTCTTTTGATTCTTCTATAAATCTCTTCACGGTGAACCGGTAAGGTCTTGGGAGCGATTATACCTACGCGCACCTGATTACCTTTAACTTCTAATATTGTGATTGAGACGTTTTCCCCAATCCTGAGGTTCTCGCCAGTACGGCGGTTTAAAATCAACATATTGGTTTCCTAATGAGACGCAAAGCATTGGCAAACCTCCCGCAAGGGGAAGGCCAGGAAAGTAATATCGGTTGCAGGCATTAGGAGGGGCGCGAGAACGGTAGGCGTAAAAAAAGAAAAGGCGGGCGCTAGACTCCCAATGCTTAGGGAATCGCCTCAGGCTACTGAATTTGCAACCTTTTATTGAAGACGAGTGGGTTTCTAGCGTACCATTCATGGAGCCACTTTGATAATTATGCTATCAATTTGGTTAGCTGGCCCCGGGTGTTGCCGCACCTTGGGTCAGCGCCTTTTACTTACTCTTACGTCACGCTACCGTTCTCCTTTGAGAATGGGTCTTTTATACAACTCTTGATGTTCTTGTTTTATCTTGGGCTGCTGGCTTGTCGAAGCCGATTTGATCACGGCCCAAAATATTGCTAAATATCTATCGATTCTACGCAGCTTTGACGCTGAAGAAAACTTAATAAAATCCAATAAGATTATTTGGGCGCCTATATTTTTGCGGGTTCACTTTGCCGAATGGCAATTGCTCATTAAAAAATAGAAACCAAAATAGTAGCCATTTTTAATGGGCACAATGAATTCTATGCGCCGTTAATCCTATTGGATTCTTCAACCCATTGTTGGTTAAAGCCTACTCTTTTGGTATAGCCGATGAAAATATTCATTAGCTTTTCCATGCAATTCTCAAGGTCGACATCAATATCTGGTTGTCCATCGTTTTGATAATCTTTAGCTGCCTGATCTGCCATTTTCCAGAAAAACTGAGTCAGTAGTTTAGTTTCTTCAGCTGAAGTGATATCTCTCTTGCCAAGTAGAATGTCTTCGGCCAGTTGGTTTTTTAGCTTGTGGGAGTAGTGAATTGCTATATCTTTGATGGCAAGTTCATGTTCGTTAAATTTCATCACTATGTGTAAGCCTCAATATATATTCTACTTTTTAAAAAGTTTTCGAGGTGTAGAGGAAGTTGAGAATTTTCGCCAGGCATTATGTCAGAAGGCTTAGGTAGGGTGATGCTAGTATTTTCAGAGACCATAAAAGTTTTAAAAGCAGCTTTTCATTATTATATGGTTCTAATGTTGAAGTTTAGGCATTATCAATTTCATTATCCCACTGCTGCTCATAACCCTTTTCGAAAAGGTATCCGCCAAAGCTGTTGTACAGCTTTTCTAGCCAGTATTCAGAGCTGACCTCGCAAGGTAATTCTGGCTCTTGAGCGGATTTATCAACCATGGCCCAGAAGAACTTGCTGAGATGAGTCGCTTCTTCTGAAGAGGTTACATATCCACGCTCTAAAATGTCCATTGCCACTGTATCTTGCAGTATTTCAGCAAAAAACAGGGCAATGGTTTTCTCTTCTTGATAGCGATATTCGATCACGGTACTAGCCCGCCCGTCTTAATCCACCGGCCAGTAAATACGCACCAGAGGCATTAGTGCACGGCCTTCCAAATCGAAGCTCTCATAGTGGCTGACGATAAGATCTGCCAAGTCATCCAGGTCTACCAGGGTGAGGGGAAAGGTAGAGCGGTCGGCTTCGTAGCGGGCTTCGCGGGTGAAGCCGCCAGTGCTGACAAAAAGACCGGAATTGCCTTCCCGCAGGGCGCCGATAAAGCCGCGTATGGCGGGGGCGCCCACTGCTGTGAGCCTGTAGCGGCGGAGAAGGCGCTAACGACCTTTCTGGCAGCCTCCGCGCCAGGTCAGAAACGGGCCTGATTAGGCCAATCTGAGTTGTGGGGTACCTGTGCCGGTTGATGGGCTAGTCTTTGCGAAGTTGAATACCAGTCCGTCCACCTCCTCAAGAGGGAGGGACAACTCATCGGCAACCTGCTCTCTGGTGATTCGCTCCTTCCAGAGTTCCTGGAATATCTTTTCCCAGACGATGGAACGCTCTCTGGGCAGCCCATCGGGTTCGGATTTGCCAAACTGCTTGTTGATGAGCACACAAAAGTTCCGATACTGCCAGTCGCTTAGTTTGCCGGCCTTATGTAGCCGGTAAGCCAGAGCAGCGACGGAAACCCCCCAGCGCTTCTTGGCCTGAACCAGTTGCTTAAGTGAAGTGACAAACGGAATGTTCGCAACTAGATCCATAGAAGGCATCAGAAAATGGGAAGCGAAACTGTCCGCCTCGCTTTCCGCCTGGCGCCCCTGCGGCTTACCGTGGCGGTGCAGAACCAGGTGTCCCAGTTCATGCAGAGCGTCAAACCGACTGCGCTCTGAGGTCTTAAACGTATTCAGGAAAATGTAGGGGACACCGTTTCGCCAGCAGGAGAAGGCGTCAACATTCTTGGTGTCTTCAGCCAGTGAAAAGACTCTGATCCCTTTGGACTCCAGTAACTTTACTACATTGGATACTGGCCGCTCTCCGAGGCCCCAATAGGAACGCAGAGCTTTCGCGGCGGCCTCGGGACTCATACCATGCTGCGTATCGATCAAGTCCAATTCTGGCAGATTGAAGCGCTCAGAGGCCCAGTCCGAAAGCAAATGCGCCAGGGAGCCGGCGGATAGGGCTGCCTCTCGCTCCTTGGCTGACATAGCTGACAGACTGCGGAAGGCCGTCGTATCCTTTGTGGGTAGGTCTATATCGTCGCCCACAAAAAAGGCGACCGGATAATTCAAGGCTTTGGCGAGCGCTGTGATCGTCGCATTCTCGAGATTGTCGACCTTGCCCTTTTCGATCCGCGATAAATGTTCAGGCGTGATACCCGCAAAGCCAGCTAACTCCCTGCCAGTAAGCCGCCTGCGCTTTCTGGCAATAGTCAACCTTGAAGGATTGAACATGACTACCTCTTCTTTGTAATCGTAATATCGAATTCTTCGACCTGATTATCTGCGTCACGGTGATTCCTTACCGGGTTCCAATCCTCATCCTGGATGATGAAGATGCGTTCCGCAAAGGTGCCAAAATTTCCATTTTTAACGGCTCTCGGACGCGATAACTCTGCTCTCACTTCCTCTTCTTTACAGGACACACAAAAGAACCATGTGTGCAGGTTCTCGTTTTGCTGGGCGTCATCCGCCATGTAGTCCCAGAGATAGCCAGAGGGATTGTCCACCAGAGCTGCCACCCCTTTTCCCTTGCTACTTAAAGGGTTCGGGTCGTGCCGGCCGCAAGCAACATCCACATTCTGAAACAGGATCAGCTTTCCCTGCTGCTCGTTCTTAACCGCTTCAACGCCGTTTGGCCGGGCCATTTCCCAGCCCTGTTTCTGGATAAAAAGCGCTCTTAATGCGGCCACTCCAGCCATATAAGAGTACATTCCGGGTGCGTTCTGGGGATGCAGTGAAGTGGCCTCATTGCGGGCCGAAATCGCCTCCAGCGCGACCTTCTGAAGTTCTGAGATAGAGACATTAAACTGGGAAAGCTCTCCCGGAACCTCATGAGGTTCTCGATAGATTCGTGACGAGTGCATAGCGAAGCCTAGGTTAATTTTTTAAGCCTCAATTGTGGTGTCAAAAATTAACCTCGTCAAGTGTTGCTCGCTAGAGGGGGGGGGCTTAGTCCTGTATATCCATTCAGCCTGTACTTTCTTACTGAACAGTGCTGTTGGTAACGCCGGGTACGTTATCTGAGTGGCACCGATGCGCGCAATAGCCAGCCACCCCAAGAGGCTAGCTTGGTCATTGAAATTGCTCCACAACTGCACAGCGGAGCGTTCTGCGGGCCAGTGAAAGTAAATTCCAGAGAAGGACCCGCGCTGCCCCATTGGCGGCGCGGGCTGCCTGGCAGTTGTCGGGCGCTTACTTTTACTGACAGGGGGCATCCTCTGTCATAGTGACTGCCTGGCTCCAGGTGCCGCCGCTAGTTCAGGAACCGTATTCATCCCCTGCACTCGTAATAGGCTGGTATGGCTGCGGTTTCTTGGCTGATTTGGACGGGTTAGCTTAGATTAATTGGGATGGTCCAGATAAACAATAGCCTCGGAAACACAAGGTTTGCGAGGCTTTCGTGGGCTGCCTGGTACAGCAATTTGGTGTAGATGGCGGGAGTTGAATAATTGGCTGTAGGCCCCGTATTTACTTGGTTTTTGATTTGGTAAGCCGGGGAACCCCACAAATTACCCCACCGTTGGAACAAAGTAATCCCCAGTTTGCCGCTTTAGTTACCTAGCTCTTCTCTGCCCCTAGTTGGCCCAATGTGGAATGCACCGGCAGGCTTCCCGGAGCCCCGAGCAAAACCTTCGCTGATGTAAACAGGAGAGCGTTGCTCCTCTTTGTGCCGATGTTCTGTCCCGGTCTGACCCCGCATAAACTTTCTGGTAGTGAGACAGCCCTCAGATAAGGCGAGGCAACTGATTGTGGAAAAACCTTCCCCTTGATGGTGCCTAGTTTTTTTAGTCCATAAAAAGAGACAAGATTCTAGTTTCCCAGCTGTAGTTTCAAGATGAGCTTATTTGTAATAATTGGTGACAGATAAGGGATTATGAGTCATAGGGTTATGAGTACACTAATACCATTTGCGATAAATAGGGAAAGTGGCGAACTTTGTGGTGTTGAAGATGTGCCGCGTGGGCGTAGCTGTAATTGTGTCTGTCCCTCTTGTGGGCAGAGCGTTGTCGCTAGGCGTGGTGAGAAGGTGGAATGGCACTTTGCTCACGACAGTCGTGCCGAGGTAGTAGCTGAAAAAGAGTGTGACCTATCTTTTGAGTCGGTTTGTGCTCAAATGCTTAGGCAAATGTTACTTAGTTTAAAGAATGAGCCCTTATCCCTTCCTGACTACATTGGAATTGTGGAACTAGTTAGAGATGGGAAGTCATTCGAAGAATCGATTCCGATAACTAAGGCTTCGAATCCTGTTGTCAGTGAGTACAAAGAGTTTTCTATTCCTTATACGCTTGTGGCAGCCATACAAAACCATGAACTACTCATCGATGTTATTTATAGAGAGCGTGCTGGGATAACCTTGGAAGACTACCCCGAGAAAGTAGCGGGCCACCTTGAGTTGGATGTGTCGCAATATGCATCTCTAATCGAGCGTAAAGGCGCAAGGGCAACCACTTATAAGGCTGCTCTGAGGGGATGGATAATAGAGGAGCATATAGCAAAAAAATGGCTCTATCATGCCAATGAAGAGAAAAAACTTGAGAACTATACCGCAACGCTCAAGGCAAAAATCGAGAATGAACTCTCTGATTCAGGGGGTGGGGTAAATGAATCCATGAATGCTAATAATGAAATTTTTAAGCGTCAGAAAAGTGGTTATTCAATGGGCCCTACCTCTAAGAATATCCATGAGACAATGAGAATAGGAGCTAAAGAAAGGGGCAGTAGATTCAGGCTAAACCCAGAAGATAAAGAATTGAATATCAAAAAGTGTTGCCTATCTTGCAGACTACAGTTTGTCACAAAGGAATGTCCTTTATGCCTTCCTGATGAGAATACACGGATATTTTGTGCGCGCTGTAGAAATCATTATGCTGGAAATTCTTGCCCGAGATGCGAAGCTTTAGATAAGAGTGGGCCTCAGGTATTCTCAGGCTAAGGCCCATATCTGGCGGCGCTGTAGCCTTCATCGATTGGACCCGCCTACTGCACTTTAAACTTACGGAGTCATAATTCCAGCTAATAGAGAGTTTAACTTATCGTGATGATTTGTACTTTCTATTTGCGTAGCTTTTGAGGTGCATCATTGCAGCAGACTTAGGATTCAATCCGCGTAGTTCAGTTGTTCGAACATCTCCATCAGGCAGGTATACATGCAATATGTCATCATCAACTCTATATTCCGCTGATATTTCATGTCCATTGAACTTAGTTGTTATCTCTTGATTCATATCGGTTTCCTTTCGATATCAGAAAGTAAAACTATACACCGTAGTTGCTCACCAAAAATGTATTGCTACTCTGTCTTCACAGATAGGGCTGTTACTTTTGATGGTAAATACTCATCCACTCAATGTCTTCCATCGCTAGCTGGGCCCATATGAAAATGAGGTGCTGAATGTGCAGTGTTGAATCAAGAAAGTGGATTATTTTCCTAAATATTTTTATTGGTACTACCGTGTGGTAAATATAGGTAGGTCTTACAAGTCCAGCACATTGCCGCATAAACATGTGTATCGTAATATCCCCTTGCTTCGTTAAGCAGGGGAAAGGATTCGATGCTTGCAACACATCAAGACGCTGAAAGGCGTTATGGGGCCATTAGGGCTCAGGTTTTGAATGTCGCCGAAAGTATGCTCCGAGAGAGTTTTCCGGCACTTCGATTGAAGACTATTGATAGCGAGGCCCTAAAAGCTGTCATGGCTTGGGATAGGCACCCTGGTAGGCGTGTTAATTGGGATTGGGCTGGTAGTTATCCAGAGTTAAGTTATAGGCATCCTAAGCGTTTTGAGTGCGCTATTTGGCATCGGGGGCAGCTCAATGGCTCATCCCTTGGTCGGCCTACATACTGTGGAGGAAGCTTGAGGCTTGACTTCATCGAGGCTACTCCTGAAGACAAAGATATTCCTGTTTTGGACGTAGTGGTTGTGGCAATGCAAACCTATGCGGATGTCTTGGGGGCCAAGGAGCTACGCATAATGCACCCCATTAATGAGGCCGTTAAGTCCTATTATGCTTCACATGGATTTACCTATGTGAGCCGTGGTGACTATCTCTATTTGAGGATTTAACCGTGAGCAAAAAAGTTACTGACATTCGAGACAAGAAGATTAGAAAGCCGGTGACGGTTGAGGAGGCTGCAAAGCGGGCCTACCGTGAACGCTTCCGTAATACCCCTGTCGAGGAAGAGCCGAAGGGCTTAGCTTCTGGCAAGGCTGACTCAGATGGTCGAATGAGGATGGATGATAATGACGGAGAAGACTAAGGACCCCAGGCGCTTAAGCCCAGCTGAGAAGCAGATAGTCCCGCTACCGGAAGAGGTGGACCCTAAAGATGTGGCAATGAGAGCGCGGATTGTTGCCTTTCAGCATATGGTTAAGGTAAAGCACAATACTCGGAACAAGTAGCAGACTGCTTGTGTAACGCAGTATGGTCTGTGAAATGCATCCCCAAAATGGGACTCCAGGATACGAGAAATGGAGAAAGGAGCGGTCGAAGAAGCGGAGTGAAGAACTACTTTCCGCTGATTGTGATTTTGGCCAAGTAGGGCTTCTTAGTGGTGGTAAGTGTTCTATACGTGATGAGAGCCCAGATGCGGACCGTGCCCTCAAAATAGCCAAATAGACCGCTGATTGGCTTTAGCCTCAATCACGGCCAACGGCATACCGGGTTTGAGGTAGAGGACGATATCGGCGGATTTAACGGTTTTACGCGCACCTACTTGCCCGCGCACTATCACCTTGCCATCCCACAGCTTTACCTCTTGGCGCAGCTGGTTGAGCCGGTCCCAGCCGGCTTGTTCGATGGTGGGGAGGATAAATTTACTGATGATATACGCTTCGGAAAACTGCTTCTTGTCCATGTGATGCAGGCCTACAGGTGGGCCATGGGGGCCCATTACGATTTTTGAATGATTATTACGACTAAATCTATCACAGGATGGGCTTTAGGGGGATGTGGTGGGGGAGTTAGTTTGGGGGATGGTTGTTTAGCAGCAGAAATAGGTGTGTATCAGGTGGATAAGTGTGGCGGGCATCTGTAACTATCCAAATATCTTTGGGTTTGACGTTAGTAAGGACCAAATTTTTTACTGAATACTTCCGCCAAGTTTGCTTCAACACCCTTTAGATTCTCTGCATCGTCGAGTAAATCAGCCAGGCTGTCTTCATCAATTGAATTTTTATCAAGGGTTTCAATGTGATTTAGGTAGTGGCGTATTGAGTCGAGGATTAGGGTTATGTCGGAATAGGGGAGTTTTAGGTTTAGGGTTTCCATAATTGTTTTCGTTTGTTGTTATCTATTTAGGGTTGTTGCTTTATAGCTATTGGAATTTCCAAATCATCTACGATACCTTCTTTCGGGTTGTTTGGTTCATCAGCGTATTGGAGGACTTCTCCAACGAGATTATCGACCTCTACCAAGACCTAAAAACGGAAATGACCTCATTCGCGGATATGGGGATCAATTACGAGGAAAAAGCCTTCTACGATATCCTCAAATCCCTCTCGGTAAAGTACGACTTTTCTTACCCGGAAGACAAGCTGGTCGAATTGGCTAAACGAGCCAAACAAGAAGTCGACAGCGTCGCCAGCTTCCCCGCCTGGAATCAGCGGGATGATATTAAGGCTGAGTTGCAAGTGAAGCTGATTCTGCTGTTAGCGGAGTTCGGCTATCCACCGATTGCCAATGATGATGTGTTTAAAGAGATTCTGGAACAGGCGGAGAACTTTAAGAAGTATCAGGTGGAGTTGGTGGATTAGTAGTACTCTAGCAATAACGAATAACGGTACCTTGATTTGGTCAGGTCTGCTATACCAACTACGATGTACATGACATCAAAAAATCGAAGTTTCTCTGTGCGAGATTAGGGACCAAAAAAGACTTTGTTTTCGGGGCTGAGAAGGGGTTTCTGGTAAAAGTTATCTAATAAAAATGGCTCGCTACGAGCCATTTTTTGTGTTGATGAGTGTTGTTATATTATGCTGCTTTGGCAAAGCTTTCATCTAGGCTTATATTTTCTTTAATTATAAATTCTTTTACGTCTATATAAGTATTCATGCGTTCATTGGCTTCAGATAAATTACATAGTATGTCTTCAGCGGTCTCAGTTATAAAAAGCTCTAATATTTGGATGAGGGGATTGAATTCATCACCCTTAAATTTTTTTAAAAGTTTTACTTTCTCAAATGCTGCTTTAAAGCCTTTCAGTTTGAACCCAATAATATGTTCGTATCGTCTATCCCAGATCACAGTTAAAAATTCATCTATTCGATCAGAGATTGTAATTGTGTCTCTGGACAAGTACTCAATATGATCCATGCTTGAGTAATAACAAGCTTTCTTAACAAAGTTATCAGAAGCTTGCGTATCAAAATGATTAGCTAGAAATTCGTTTAGTCTTTCCATTTTGAATTACCAGATTTGTTTATCATATCGATTTATATAATCTTTAGGTAGGTGGGGCCTGTTCTGATCTGCCCTAACTAGCTCAAACTGTACCACCTTCCCTTTAATGAGTTGATCATCATCAAAAACAACATACACTGCAAGGACAGCATTTTCCGGTGCAAGTTCACGTTTTGCCATACATACCATATGTGGAACATACTCATAAACATAAGTGGGGTTCACTATGTAAATGAAGACATCTTTCTCGCCCTCTTGACCAAAGCATGGACGTCTTAAGCCCCGAAATAGCGCGGAACTGCTTTCCAGCCCTTTTGAGGCATCGGGAAAGATAAGTGTACCCTGAATGTTCAGTTCTTCATGGTAGCCGATATTGTTGACCGGCGGTATTAAGCCACAAACATTATAGAAAAGCTGATAAAGCTCAGTCTTGGCGCCAATATCAGCATAGTTTTGAACTAATTCTCGATCAATTCTAAGTGATATTTGTTGGTCTTTATTGTTTGGAGAAGGTGCGGATATTTCAAGTGGAAGCAACTCCTGTAAAGATTCCGACATCCGACTCTCCGAGAGAATTTTGCCGGAGCGTACAAAATTCCACGATATCGGTCAATCAGGAACTAATATACTGGTAGAAATATGTGTCATTTATGATTGATCTGTATTTCTCTGGTCGGCTACCTCTTGAGTAGAGGAAAATTTGGCTTGGTGCAGAGGGTATCAGCTGGTTGTGCTGGTTCAAGTCAGCTTACTTAATAGGGGAGGATACATTTTGTGATGATATCCGCTTCGGAAAAGCTGCTTCTTGTCCATATGATGCAGGCCTACAGCTGGGCCATGGGGGCCCATTACGATTCTTGAATGACTATTACGACTAAAATTGTTTTCGTTTGTTGTTATCTATTTAGGGAGGGTGCTTTATAGCTCTTGGGATTTCCAGATCATCTACGACATCTTCTTTCAGGTTGTCTGGTTCATCTGGACTGTTCTGGGTTGCTTCGTTGTGGCGCTTTTCTATATCAGGCAATAGCTCATCCAGTCGTTTTTCAGCATCCTTAAGCGCTTTTGTTATCCGGTCGTTCAAAAATTTACCTTAATTTCAAAACACAGTAATCCTGCAGGGAAGGTTTGTGCGTAGTACTGATATATTGGCACCTCTGTACTTCATAGTGGGTGCGATTTTTCTTGAGGTAGGCCTTATGTTCTGATTTCGTCAGCTCCAAATATAGTGGCATGTACTTGTGCTATTTTACGGCCTATAAAAATATTGCATGAAATCCTTGAATGCTGGATTCCGAACTCTATCGATAGCTTTAAATGTTGTGCTCAAATCTAACAGAACACCTCTAGTGATATATTGGTCAGCTTTAGAGAATCAACTTCAGATTTTTCAGACCTCTAAAAAGTACCCTTTTTATTCTTATATATCTAGGATATTACCCCCTTTACCAGCAAAACTAATTGATAATTCTAAAATTTGTTATTATTAAAATCATAAAATGCTTGAAAAAGCTCTTCCTTTGTATTCATTACGAAAGGGCCGCCCCTAACTACCGGCTCATTTAGAGGTTTCCCCGCAACCAGTATGAAGCGGCTACCTTTATCACCGGCTTCGATTAAAACTTTACTTCCTTTTGTTAAAATGCCTAGTTGACGCTCAACCAGCTTTGACTTCTTTGATCCCGTATTTAGAGAACCTTCAATTACATAAATAAATGCATTATGTGTTTCTTCTAGATTCTGTACAAATTTATGGTCTTGCGCCAAGGTTACATCAATATAGGTGGGGTAAACGTATCTATTTTCCACAACACCTTTTGTGCCAAAATTAGTTGTCCCTGCAATGACTTTGATGTTTTGGCCTTTTGTAGTTGCTTCAGACGAAATTTGACTTTCTTCAAACTCCTGGTAGTCAGGATCAATCATTTTCTTATCTTTAGGCAAATTAACCCATAGTTGAAGGCCCCTTAACAATCCATCTTTTTGCTCAGGCATTTCCGAATGTATGACACCTTTACCTGCAGTCATCCATTGCACGCCATTTGGCTCTATAACGCCTTCATTTCCCATATTGTCTTTATGTCTAATTTTTCCATTTATCATGTAAGTTACAGTTTCAAAACCTCTATGCGGATGGTTGGGAAAGCCTCCAATATATTCATTGGGGTTGTCGCTTTCGAATGAATCCAATAGAAGAAAGGGGTCCAGCATTTCCAGGTTTTGTGTCCCAATCAAGCGAGTTAACTTTACTCCGGCTCCATCAGAACCCTGTTCACCAGATGTTGAGAACTTTAATTCTCTAATACCGTTTGACATAGTATATTCCTTGAATTAGTCGGTTTCGTTGTTGGTGGGTAGGATCAAAGGCTTCATCAGATTGATTGTGTCTATTCATGTTCCACTTTTAAATTTCAAAGGAAGACTATTGACGAACATAGTTCAAATAAAGACCCATGTGGGGAAGTTTAAAGCCATATCGACAGTAGTAAAATATAAATATATAGATGTATTCGTTCGATTTATTAGAATTGTCAGAGAAAGCTGATTAAGTTAGGTGGATTACAGTCATTGTTAGATATTCTGATACAGAAATAATAAATTGGAACATTATATTTTGAGATGGTGTTAAAATGAGGTGCCGGTTTACAGTGTCGTATATGTTTTATTGTTCCAATAAGTGGGCTTATATTAGTTTTTAGTTGTCTTTCCGGGAGGGCTAAATTAGATAACAGTTAGGATACTAATATGTATTGGACTCAACTATTCTTGTGATAAATACTATAGCGAGTTGCTTGTCTTTAGGTTTTTTTGCGGTTGTGGATTAGAGTTTTATGGTATTTATGAGTATTTTGTCTTAATCGGGGTTAAAAGCTTGTATCCCTTCCATGGGTGCTTTCTGTGCCTTTGAGAATAGCTATTATGGATTTACTTTTTTCAAGCTTAATGACAGTTGATTTTTCAAGGCTATAGTGGGAGCTCCTTATTGGTATCATAAGTTATTAAAATAAGAGTTTTAGGTCTACTCTGCTAGGGGATATTCAAGGCCTCCTGGTCTGCAGAGCCTACAAGCTGATTTCTTACAAATACTGTTGCGACAAGCAAAAAACATGAAGCAATTAGCAGCGTATTTGATATTCCTGCGTAGGAAGCTATTTTTCCCCAGAGCATACCTCCTATAGCCATAGCGCCCATATATGTTGCCATAAAAAATGACATTCCTCTTGCCCTTATCCAATTTGGTAGCATTTCCTGAGTAGCCAGAATTAGCGGAGATAAAAAGAGTAACCAGCAAAATCCCGCAGTGAACATTCCTACTGACACATGGATATAGCTGGTTAGAAATGACAGTAATAACATGGATGTAGCATAGCCAATAGAAGCGATACACAGTAAATTATCTACGTTAAAGATTGTGCGGAGCTTATTGGTGAAAAACACAGCACCTACCGCACCGAGCCCTAAAAATGACATTAATAAACTGTATGCTTTTGGATCGTCTGTATATAATTGAGATGAAAAAGTGGGAAGTAACGCCCATAGAGCGCTAGCAAAAATAAAAAACGTCAGTGCTCGAACCAGTGCGTGTTGAAGTTTTGATTCTCGCTTTATGTATTTCAGGCTATTTTTTATTGCTGATACGAAATTCTCACTATGTTGATTTGTTGCGCCGTTTCTATTCGGTGTCCAATAGCTAAGAGCCATTATTACACATAAGAAAGAAATAGCGTTTAAAGCGAAAAGTACCTCCAGGTTAAAATAGATCAAAAGTACTCCGCCGAGTATTGGACCAATTACTCTTGCCAGATTAATTCCCATGCTATTTAGGGCTATGGATTGGGGGAAGTCTGCTTTGGTTACTATTAGTGGTGTTATAGAAGACCAGACTGGGACCATTAATGCAGTTCCGATACCAATTAAAAAGGTTAACGTCAGTAACGATAAAATAGATGTCGATCCGGTTGCTGTAAGAAGGCATAATATGGAGGTAAGCAGGAATATCCATATTTGTAATATTATTAAATATCTTTTCTTGTCGACAATATCTGCGAAGGCACCAGCTGGAATCGCAAGAAATAGTGTGGGTAAGGATGCTGCAGATTGAACCATAGCGATCCAAAATGGTGATGAGGTTAGTGAAATCATTAGCCAATTTGCACCAATCTCATGAATCCATGTTCCTGTATTTGAGATTAATGTTGCAGTCCAAATGATCAAAACAGTTTATTTTTGAATGGGGCAAGGGAAGTCAAGGCTTAACTCTCTTTATAAAGGCCACTACTTAAAGTGGCCTTTCTGTGGAAGCTATTTATGGCCAGTAGCTGCCATAGAATTTTACAGGTGACCAACTAGGCAGAAGGGGCTCTAGTTTTGGTGATAAAGACTGATAATCCCCATCTCCATATACAACCTCTCCATCTACAACAGTTAGTACAGATCTGATTGACTTGATTTCTTCCAGGGGGACTTCCATGTAATCTTTCGATAAAATTGCAAAATCTGCTAATTGACCTTTAGACAACCTTCCTTTGATATGCTCTTCTCCTGAGAACCAGGCACTGCCAACTGTATAAAGTCTGAGCGCTTCTTCTCGCGTTAAAAGATTTGATGACTCATAGAGCTTGCGGCCACTGACGGTTTCACCGGTGACTAAATAATGTAGGCCTACCCAAGGGTTAAAGGTTGAGCCCCGTGTGGCATCAGTACCCATACCAATAGGGATACCTTTATCGACAAGCATTCTCAATGGAGGTGTAGCTTTTGCCTTTTCAGCTCCATACCGTTCAGAAAAGTCATCACCAAGGAATACCATACGACTTTGAATGGCAACGCCGCCACCAAGTGACTTTATACGTTCGATATTATTCAGGCCTATTGTTTCGGCATGTTCAATCGACCATCGAAGTCCGCGTAGCGGTTTATAGCTATTTACGTCTTCAATAACGTCTAAAATCCTGGTAATTGATTCATCATAGGTTGCATGAATCCTAAATGGCCATCTACGCTCTACCAGTAACTCAATAATTGGTGTTAGATCTTTTTCCATATCGGCATCCAACACTGGTCTGTCGGATCTAAAATTTTCAAAGTCTCCAGCTTTCCATAGTAGATACTCACCTCCTCCATCAATTTCAAAGCCGTGCTCTTTAGTACTGTCAGTGTTTGTCCCCGCTTTATTTCCCCTTGTCCAATTGTGGTAGTCTTCCAGTTCTTTCCCTGGATTCTGTGCAAATAAATAGAAGGATGTTCTCAGTGGTAGTTTTCCTTCTGTGGCCAGTTTTTCTGCGACACTATATCCATCGGGATAACCGAACCCGCCACCTCCAGCGTCAATAACAGACGTTAAACCAAATTTTGCCAGTTCGTGAAATAAGTGAATTGTTGAATTTACTTTTACTTCTTCTGAAGTGTCTGGCAGAGCTGCGATCTTGCCGTAAAAAATTCCAGGATGTGGCTGTGCTAGCATTAACCCTGTGGGTGTTCCATGTGAGTCACGTACGAATTTTCCGCCCTTTGGATCTTCCGTATTACTGTTGATTCCAAGTTTATCCATGCCCATTTGGTTAAGCATTCCAACACTATAGAAATATTGGATATATACTGGGGTGTCGGGAGCTGCCTTGTTAATTTCAGTAATAGTTGGCAACCGTTTTTCCTTGAATTGCCATGGAGACCAGCCACCTATAATTCTTACCCATTCACCTTTTGGTGTTCTACTTGCTTGCTCAGACAACATGTTTAAAGCTGTCTTTAGATCGGGCACACCGTCCCAGCGTAACTCGCTCGTATAAGCTAATCCGCTACGCAAGAAGTGTGAATGAGAGTCGATCAAGCCCGGTATAACTCGTCTATTCTTCGCATCAATAACTTCAGTCGTTTCACCTCTGTACTGATGTATTATTTCATCGGTGTCTACATCCAGAATCTTTCCGTCTCTAACCGCTATGGCCTGGGCAACTGGCTTATTCTTATCTTGGGTCGTTACCTTTGCATTAATAATGATCATATCCGCATAAACGGCACTGTCGAAATTTTCTATCACCCCCTCATTTGCGATGGTTGCATTTTTGCATGCAGCCAAAACCGTGGCGGCACCCATTAAGATTAGGCGTTTTCGCCATACATATTTTGAATATGACATACTAGATTTCTTAGATTTGAAAGCGCTTACCTACCTACTCAGGAGGTATAGTAAGCGCTTATGGAGGAATGAGATCAGAGGGTTATTTAACTTTAGAAGAGGAAAGCTCTTTATATGCTGCGGGGACATTCAATCCAGAGTGAACCCACCCGTGAAGGGCATACCCTTGGTATTTTGGCAGTTGAACTTTCTCAACCGTCTCCTCAAGGGATAGTCCTCTTGCAATTGCCTTTTCCACTTTATTTTTAAGTGCAGTCAAGTAATCAATATGCCATTTTATTGCTGAACGGTTTGTAATTGGGCCATGACCAGGGATAACTAGTGTAGATTCATTTATTGCGCCATATACATATTTCATGGTCGCTAATGTTTCTAATAGATGGCCATCAAGCAGCCAAGGTAAGGCAGGTTTGGTAGAGACTACGGGATTACCTGTCCAAAGTATGTTCTCTCCTTTAACGGAGACGAATAGATCGCCGCCAGTTTGAGCAAAACCAAAGTCATCTATGTCTACAGTTTTGCCTCCTAAATCAACAGAAATACTTCCGTTTTTGGGGACTAAAATGTCGCCGGTTTTGGGTATTACATCCTCAATTCCCCTGCCTTCACCGAAGTTACTAATCATGAACGCAGTATCTTGCTCGAAATAGTTATCTACATAATCCTTTGCACCTTCATGCTGGATAATAGATACACTGCTTGGAAAAACATAGTTTCCATATGAGTGATCACCGTGATAACTTGTATTAACTAAATACTTGATGGGTTTATCTGTTTCAGCCTTGACCAGCGATATCATTTGTTCGGCAAGGCGCTCATTTATCATTGACTCTATCACCAGAACAGAGTTTTCGCCGATAACAAATCCGCCACTTGTTGCAATAGGATAGCCATTGCCAGCTTTTTCAGAGGCGTCTGAAGGTATTACAGCATATATGCCATCTGAAACCTTTTGAGATTCAAGGATGACTGTATTGCCATCCCACACGGGCTCTTGGGCAATCGCGTTCACAGTAAAAGCTACACCAGCCAGTAGTGTAGTAATGGATTTAAGCATTGTAGACATTTCCGGTAATTATTAAAACGCGAGAAATCCTACATCATGTTTGATTAGTAGTTACGGCAAAGATAATATGGATCGAATCTATCGATATATGGTGTACTTCCGTGAAAACCACGCTCGAACAGTTAGAAGCTTTGGATGCTTTAAGGAAGGAAGGCTCAGTATCAAAAGCTGCTGATCAACTTGGCAAGAGTCAATCCACAATTAGTTATACGCTACAAGAACTTCAAGATACCCTAGATTTAACTCTGGTTGAAAAAGATGGAAGGAAAACCAAATTAAATCATGCCGGTTTGCTTTTGAGTGAGCAAGTTGAGGTGTTACTGAGACAACATTATGACATTGAGAATCTAGCTGGCCAGCTAAAACAGGGGGCGGCAGCTACGTTGAGTATTGCAGTAGATACTTCATTTCCAAAGAGTATTCTCGATGCTACTTTGAAATTGTTTCACAGTCAGCAAAAAAATGTCCGCTTGTCTATAAAGGAGCAAGCGATGTCTGGAACTAATGCGTTACTTCTTAATAATGCGGTGGATTTATGTATCGGTATGACTCCACCCCCCGGTTTCTTAAGCGATAAATTGCTAGATGTTGAATTTATCTTAGTGTGTAGCCCAGAACATAGCTTATCTAACCAAAAAAATGTTTCTTATTATGAACTGAAGAGAGAGACTCAAGTTCTAGTAGCAGACTCCGGCTCGATGGATGTTTCTTTCGGTTGGCTTTCACCAAATGTGAAATGCTCCGTTTCCAACTTGAACGAGGCCTATCGCCTTGTAAAGGGAGGACTAGGTTATGGCAGGTTGCCGGTGCATATGGTTGCCGAGGATGTTCAGTCAAATGAGCTATGTAAAATTGATATGATTCATGGATTTTCCTATACAGTGTCTCTTTATTTAACTGTAGGTAATAAAGCACAGAATAATTCAGTCAAGCAATTTTCAAAAATTTTGTTCGATATGGTAAAAAAGTATCAAATTAAAAGTTGCTGATTTTAATTCGATCTTATAGTCGACCAGAAGTCCTTTAGCAGTTCGCATATAAATGTAAAAGCATTATCAATTATTTACCATCCTTAAAATTAGAATGATTAATAAAGAAGCTATAGATAAATGTGGATTGCTTCCGCAATGTCACTGAGGATAGCGATGATCAAAAACTTTATTATGCGGGGGAGCCTAATCAGTTATCCGGTAGAAAGTGGTAAATTATTGTGTAAATTTAGGCTGATACTCCAACCTGAATAGATAGCTGCTACTGATACGAGTAAACCTTCCTCTTGAGAATGTCTAGGGAGCCTCTGAATAACTCCGTGATACCTCTGGTTTTTAGAACGGTTCACAATCAAGGCGCGGCTTCTCAGGAATGTCTAGACCTTTCAAGAAGTCGCAACGCGGAGTGTGAATCGCTCTGCAAGCCCCGAAGGGCGGGCCCTGAAGACTCGCAGAGGCATTACGGAGTTATTCAGAGGCTCCCTAGCAGTCGAATGCCACCAAATTCCAGCCTAGCGGTGTGGTAATCGGTTATGTCCGGACGGTAAGTTTACTTTCACTTTCACTGGCGGCCTCCGTCATTGTGTTGGTAGGAAGATTCCCAGTTATAGTTAGTCGCCAGGTATCGCATGGGTTGCCCGGGCGTGCAATGGCCACCCGAGCAACCGCGCGATTTACTCCGGTACTGCGATAATTAGAAACGACACGTGCGATTCGCTGTTTTCTTGAGTGTGCTTGCTGTTCCCCGAGTCGCCGTCGCCGATCAGTGCGTGTGGATTGTGCAGTATGACCTGCGAGCCTGATGTGGAGTAGGTTTCCGAACCTCCGCCGACTTGCCGGATATCGTGGTCACTGCTGTCATAGTGGACGCGATAGCCAGAGAGGAACACTGCTGCGTCGCTTATGGGTTGGCCCATCTCGACATACACGTCATCACTCGTTTTTTGGAGGTTTGTCACGTACTTTGCGATCAGAGGGGGGCTCTTGCTCAGCTCAATGAGATTGCCATCAATCGATGCGATGGCATTGTTGCCCGAGTCATCGTGCATCTGTGCAGTCGATTGGATACCCACTTCGTAGTTGTTCGGAACCGCGGTGGTTGCATCGAGCTCAATGGTGCGAACATGGTGTGCTTTTGGGGGTTCGCTCGGGTCGTTGTCCTTGTGGTACTCGCACGCCCAGCCTCCAAGGGCAGCATAAGCTTCTGGCTCATCGAGGGGGATGTATGGGCTGGTTGATTCATCGGGGATACCGGTGATGGTTCTCGGTAAGATCACACCGTCTTTGGGGCCGTCGACCACTGCGATGCAGGACAATGTCAATTGGGAGGCTGAGGGGCTTAAACCTTTCTTCTGGCCGTACAAAGTGGCGTCAGGAGTGACGGTTAGGACGGCATTCTTGTTGTGAACCTGGGTGAGTGACAGGCCCAGCGTTTGCGTCTGGTGGTCCGTGCTTCCTTCGTACTTGAAGAACCAGTAGGTGGCGGCAACGATAAAGCTCGTCACTTCTGAGCCGTATCTGCTGAAGTCAAACCGGAACCTTCCGCCGTTTTCATCCAGCTGCTGATTGATGTGCATCATCTGAATATTCGGAGGCGCGATTGGGGTGGAATGAAGCTTGATTGGCATATAGGCCCAGTCACCGCCAACCTGGAGATAGGCGGGCGAATTCGTCTTCTTGACCTGGAAGCCGGGAATCGCGATGTCGACACTCCCTTTCTTCGAACTCAAAATTGAGATGATCAATTGAATGACCCAGCCAAGCGGAACGAATGCCCACCAGAAGGGGAGCTTCGCTTTTGTTTTCACCTGAATGTTGAGCACATCGTCGTAGGCGTTGAAGCTTATCGTCGCAGAGAGCTTTAGGGTTTGGTAGACCCACAGGGTCATGGCCCCACGCTTCACTCTGATGTCGGCACTGATAACAAGATCGCCGTCGTTGTTGAACGCCGCTTGGAGGTTGTTTTCTTTGATTTTGATATGCGCACCCTCAATCACATCCTCGACGTCTGTGTTGAGGTACATTTTTTCGGGGTAGGTATCGGTCACCGTCAGCTGCGATGAGGTCAGTGGCGTTGCTTCAGCAATCGCCGTAGCCACCGAAGTCAAAATGATGTCGTTGGATACGATGAGTGCGGATGTACAGTTGCTAGGGACAGTCTGTGGTAGAAGCGCGTCTATTGGCTGGCGATTCCCACGGCATATCCCAAGTCCGAACAGGTTTGAGTCGGAGTCGCCATCAAAGGCTGTATACATCACTCCGATGTCCAGGTTCCCGGCGGGCAGGGGAGTGTGTTGAGCAACCGTGTATTTGATCGGCCAATCAAAACTTGAGATGAGTTGGTCGACTGCTCCTTTCATCGCGTCGGTAATGTCGAGGCCCTTGATCGACTTTGAGAGTTGAATATCGCTGAGGTCAAGTTCCATCATGTCCCAGTTGGGCTTCTGGATGGTCACGGTGACTTGCCCATAGTGGTTGATGCTGGCGCTGGCTTGCATTTTGTCGAGGTCAAGAACGAGCCGGGCGTGACCGGGGCTTTGGCCCTGCGCATCTTCGATGTTGCTTGTGATACCTGGGAATTTGATGAACCCTGTGATGGGCAGGTCGAGCGTCGCCTTTTGGTCTTCGGGAGCGATGAAGGCGGGACAATCAAATGCGAATTCGTAGCGAACCTTGGCGGGGCCCTTGCCGACACTTCCGCTGAAGGACCATTGGCCTGAGTCGCCTTCGAAGAGCTCGCTAATCCAATTGTTGACCGCTCCTTGGGTCGAGGCACTGATCAAGTCCCAGCCTTGCGAAAGGTCCGGGTCTGGCGAGGATTCAACTTCTTGAAGATCTTGCTGCTCTTCAATTTCTTCTTCAATTAAGTCGCTTGGCTCTTCTCGATCAAACAGGCCGCGCAGCTCCTCGACCAGCTCGGGGCTCGGGTCGCATACCCGCTGAAAGGTCGAAATTGGGTCGAGCGCGAACTGGCGTGCATTGCCTTCAGATTCACCGAGCCACTCGAGCATGCGAGCTTCATGTTGCAAAAGGTTGCTCAGGGTGGGATCGCGTCGCAGTGGGTCTGTTTGAGATGTTGGTGTGAATTCGAAAGAGAGAGAGGTCGAACTATCTAATTGTGTGGCTTGCTTGCCTAGCAGGCGCTGCAGGTCGTCAGGAGAGAGTGTGAGGGACGCGGTTTGCTTTTTGAGTTGGCGCTGCAGGCTGTCGGGAGAGAGTGTGAGAGTCTCTTCCATGATGATGCTCCGTAATCTTCATTAGTTTGATTTTTTTGAAAAGGCGAGTGGCCGGGTAACACCACGAGCCCTCTTTGATGCGGCAATCGAACATCAGGCCTACTAGAAAATTGCCACCCGCCCTAAGTTACTCTTCAAAAGGGCACCAGCCAACAAGGTCGAAGGCATTATCAGGAAAAATGTTGATGTCTTTTGTTTGATAACATTTTTTGCGCCGTTATTGGGGTTTTCTAAATGAAGCCTTTCGGTGAAAAGTTACGGGACTATTGCAGCAGCAAAGGCTTTATCAATAGCTCTTGAGGTTTTTGCTACTGGATGAGTATTGTGTGACAGATCAAAAACGTTCCCTTGGATATGAAAAGCGGAGGAAGGAGAGGGCTAAGTAACGTGCCAAAAAGCTGTTATCAGATTTTGAAGAGACGGATAAGACTGGGCTTTTTAGTGGGGGTGAAAATGCGATGCGGCACGATATTCATGGTGGGAAACCTGCATGACTCTGGTCTAAATGATAAAAGAAAAAATCTCAACTCTATCTGGTAGGAGTTCGCCCATAAACTGAGCTAGCGAATTCCGGCTCTGTGTTAGCCGGGGTATCTTTTCACTAAGTATTTCTAGCTTACTCTGTAGTGAGGCTTTGACGGCAGGGCATCCACAAAACCGAGGTATTGAATGCTCATTCTCTAGGTACAGTAATAATTCTTTTATTGTTTTTTAGTTAACCCCACTTTAATTCAATGTTTTTACTCGCCAATATCTTCATGCCGGATCTCAGGGTGCTGCTGGATAAATTCATTCATAAGACTAATGCAATCAGAATTATTTAGGATGGTTAGGCTTATGCCTTCAGATCTGAGTAACAGTTCATCTCCCTGAAAGGTTTTGTTTTCACCGATAACAATATTCCTAATACCGTATAAACGTATGGCTCCGCTGCACATTGGACAGGGCGAAAGTGTCGTATAAAGCGTGCACTTTTGATATTCGATTGCTCGTAACCTTCCAGTCTTTTCCAATGCGTCCATTTCAGCATGCTTGATAACACTATCCTGCTGGATACGCTGATTGTGGCCTCTGCCGATAATTTCTCCATCACGAACTACTACACAGCCGGTGGGAACACCTCCTGCGGCCAAGCCCTTGCGCGCTTCCTCAATGGCTGCTTGCATAAACGCTTCGTGCTCAGACTTGCTCATGGCAGTCCTTTATTTAAGTTTTTAAGGGTGCTTGAAGTATAGAATGTAGAGCTTTATTGATGCATTAATGACAGCTAAGGTAACGGCGAAGACTATTGCCAATAGATTTGTATTTTTCCACTGGTGGTGGCTCTTACTTATGTGGAAAAAACCTTTATCGACGTCTACAAGTGAGCGGCCTCCTTAATTGTGGGTAGGCTTTTCTCTCGCGTATAAGTGCATCTCCTGAGTATTGTAAGGAGAGCATCACATGATCGATGGATGAGGCTTTGTTCTTTTTGAATTGAGTGGCGAAGTGGGTTCTTTAAAGTATTGTTTTAAGCAGGTTAATGGGTAGAAATATGGGTATTCCTAACACAATATTGATTTGCCCCGCTTATTTAGAAGGCTCCGACAGGCATTGAGCCTGCCGGATTAAAAGTTCCAGCGTCTAGTGATCTGCCAAAAGGGAAATCGAGATTATCTATTGCTATTCACTCTTTTAGAGCCGACGTACATTGCAAATAAACGAAGGCCGATGGAAATTAAGACAAGCATACTTGGCGCTGTTTGAGCGGGTATTGCCTTTAATTGCGTGATTTCTCTTTGAAGGGTCATCGTTTGGTGTGTATTGGTCTGGTGCTTTGGAACTTTGATGACGTTTTTTTTAAGTAATTTATCGAACGACTCGATTTCTCCCGCAAGCATATCCAGGAGTTCCAATTCGGTCTTGCCTTCCCATGGTAGCTGTGTCCTATATGCGTCAACTGCTTTACCAAGCTTTTTCCACTCTTCTGCGAGGAAGGCTTCAAGTGATGAAAGGGTTCTCAGCTTCGAGTTCATGGATTGATTGACTCGGTAGGCGTTTTGTCCATGAGCGCCGCTCGCCATCATTCCTGCAAAGTGCTGTACGTTATGTTTGGCGGTATTCAGGTTCCGGCTGATTAAGTTGAGTTGATCCAGAGTGCGAACCAGAGTCTGATCAAATCTCGGATCTTTATCCTTAATCGCTGTCAGAGCGGTGTTAACCAGTCGACTCACCTGTATCTTGGTTGCATGTTCGTTGATGGACATATCCCTTTATCCTCGTAAATCCATTGAAGAATGTGTTTCACCTCTCTGATTTGAGATGAATGTGCCACATTCAGGTTTTTGCTTGATGAAAACGCGAATTCTAAATTAAATCTGCCGAGTGTCGCGGTCTAATAGAGTACGGGCCATTGCACGGAAGCCGGGGGCGGTCATGGTATAGCCCAGTGGCCAGGGCTAGAGCCTGCTCAGCAAGAGGGATAATGTGTGGCTGGCCCATTTTCATTTTTCGCGGGCAGTTTTATGTGCTTGGTATCCCAATTGATTCCCGTCCACTCAAGTTTTCCCAATTCTCTATCGGGCAGAGTAGGAGTTTTAGGACTGCTCTTACTATTGGGGTCGTCTATGGCAGTTAGTAGGCGCCCGATTTCAGTAGGGTCTGCAATTGCTGCCAGGTGTTTTTGCTTGGTGAGGGTAAGTGCGCCGGATCACCCCTGCGTACTTCAGGCAATTTGATGGGGGCAGTGGCGCAAAACTGCTTTAACCCCACCCAAAATAGCTGGATTTGGTGGCTCGGGTTAGATTAACTGGGATGGTCCAGATAAGCAAAAACCCCGGAAACACTAGGTTTGCGGGGCTTTCGTGGGCTGTCTGAGACAGCAATCTGGTGGAGATGGCGGGAGTCGAAAAATAGCTATAACCCATTGATAAATAAAGATTAAATATTTTCTTTTTTCCAAAACCCGTCAATAAACCCGTCCACTAGAGCAAAGTAACCCCTGTTTGGCGAGTAAGTTACCTAGCTCTGCTGTGCCCCTGGTTGGCCCAATGTGGCATGCACTGGCAAGCTTCCCGGAGCCCTGTACTGACGCGAATAAAACCTTCGTTGATGTCAACATATGTCAACAGGAGAGCGCCGCTCCTCTTTGTGCTGGTGTCCTGTCCCGGTCCGACCCCGCATAAACCTTCCTGGTAGCGAGATAGCCCTCAGGTAAGGCGATGCAACTGATTGTGGAAAAATCTTCCCCTTGATGGTGCCTAGTTTTTTTAGTCCATAAAAAGAGCCAAGACTCTGGTTTCCCAGCTGTAGTTTCAAGATGAGCTTATTTGTAATAATTGGCGACAGATAAGGGATTATGAGTCATAGGGTTATGAGTACACTAATACCATTTGCGATAAATAGGAAAAGTGGAGAACTTTGTGGTGTTGAAGATGTGCCGCGTGGACGCAGCTGTAACTGTGTCTGTCCCTCTTGTGGGCAGAGCGTTATCGCTAGACGTGGTGAAAAGGTGGAGTGGCACTTTGCCCATGATAGCCGCGCTGAAGTGGTGGCTGAAAAGGAATGCGAGCTATCTTTCGAATTGGTTTGTGCGCAAATGCTAAGGCAGATGCTTCTTGGCGCGAAGAATGAACCTCTAGCGCTTCCAGCATATAAGGAGCTTTTGAGCCTGAATAAAGATGGAGTTACTTGTAGTGATTTAATCGAAGTAACTGAAGCCTCAACCAATTCAGTGACTGAGTACAAAGAGTTTTCGATTCCGTATACGCTCATAGCAACGATACAAAATCATAAGCTGCTTCTCGATATCACACACAGAGAGCGTGTGGCAATAAGCCTTGATGATTATCCTGATAAAGTGTCAGGCCACTTGGAGCTTGACGTGTCAAGCTATCTATCTTCACTAAAAAGTAAAGAATTTAGCGGAATTACCTATAAGGCTGCTATGTGGAGATGGGTAACTGAAGAGACTGTAGCTAAAGGATGGCTCAATCACAAAAGAAAAGAGAGGAAGCTTGATGAGCTAAGAGAGACCCTAAATGTAAGACTTGATAATGAGATAGCTTATTTGAAAAATATGTTCCGCGAACGAAGCCGAACATCAAAGCGCGTAAATAATTATATTGGGGCACGCGGGCATCAGAGAGTTACCCCCCCTAAAGTTCCTAGTGATAAGTATACTCATGAAGCAATGAGGAGAAGGGTTCAAGAAGAAGAAAGAAAAGAAAAAGAATCTAGAAGACGGTTATTAGAAGGTGAATGGCCTAACACTCAAAGCTACTGTCCAGTTTGTAAGCATAAACTTGTTGCCCAAAAGTGCTCTTCTTGTTCTCCAAACGAATATACCAGGACTTCGTGCCAACACTGTGATGGGACATGTACTGTAAAAAAATGCCCGAACTGTGGAGTCTCAGCTAAAAAATGAATCTCAGGTTTTCTCAGGCTAAGGCCCATATCTGGCGGCTGTTGCAGCCTTCACCGATTGGGCCCGCTTAGTGGTCGTCAGGCTGACTAGTAGTGTGTCAGGTTGGTGCTGAACAGTAGGCCGTCAAGCTTCTCAGCCTCAACCACGTCTTTGAATGCGTCGGTGCAGTAGATAGTTATATAGGATTCCTTACTCCTGAATACCGGAACATTCTTCAGCTTGTCTTTATCGAACTCAATACCTGATAACAGGTTCCCATTCTTGCTGACTGAGCCGGGCACTACTGCGCTGAGGTCTTCAGCAATTGTTAGGGGGTTGAACAGGTAAAACTTGGCTTTCTGATGGGTGCAAGGGAGGAACTCGCCAAACGGGCCGAGAACGCCCTCTAAGGACTGGTAAGCCGATTCATGCAGCACAAGGTAGTTCCGCCACTTTGACAGTGTAGGAATAGCAGGAACGGCATCATCAATGCTGAATTGAATCTCCAGGGGCACCCAGTCGTCAGCGTATTTGATGGGTCTGGTATCGATTACAAAATCATCATCCCCGCGCTTATCTTCGACCTCATCGATATCGAAGTTTGGACTCATGTAATCACTGTAATTCGGAGATAGTCGGTAAAATTCCACATTAGACTCCGGCTTGTTCGCGAGCTTCATCGGCAGGCAACATAACATAGTGGGGAAAACTGGAGAATTTCAGGTCGTACTCAATTGCCTTGAGAACCTTTTCAACCTCAGTTTCATTCAAGTCCTGAATATCTAGTGCAGCGAATTCTAGTTCCAGCCATGTGTAATAACCCACTCTATGAATACGGGAGTGGGGGACTGCGGAGGGCATTTTGGGGTGAGGAGTATCGGCAGTGCTTCTGGGTAGTCATGTCCCATTTCTTATGTCATCTATCCTAATTTTCACTCTGGCCAGGATGGCTCTTAGTGGTGTAGCCATTGAGTGGGCCCCTGAGACGATGGCATGTGCATCGCAGTTCCCACCGGGGTGAGGCTTCCCATTCTTATCCATAAATTGCCCAAGCCGGGTAGAGTCATGTTCCTCGCCTCTAAGTTTTTTCCTCGTCATAGGGACCGACTCTTGGCGGTACTTGTCTAGTGTTGCCTCTACTTGGTCAACAACTTTCAGCGCCAGGTAGTCGGATTTAGAAAGATTTTTCTTTGATATAAACCTGTCGATAGCCACCTCGCGGCGGTCTTTCAGGTAGAACGGCTTCGGCTGCTCGTAGTGTCCCACTGCCTTTTCCTCTTGGGTAGCGTTTGGGGAAGGAGTGCAAAACCTTGTAGATGGAATATAGAACCTCTCGGGAAGAGCGTGCCTACTTGGAGCTTCGTTTTTTTAGACTTTGTTCTGTGCGATTTTTTTTGAATAGAATTATTTATTTGTCTGTCGTTTAAAGCTGCTTTATCGACCTACAGAAAACCTTTATTTTCGCCAAAGCGTAGGCATTTTGGTCTACGTATCCCTAGAAACATTGCATATCCGCTCTCAGCAGCTCTCACGCGCGTACTGGTCGCAAAACTGCGTTGGGGCTTAGTGATTAGGTGCCTGCCGATAAGTAGACCGAGGATGGGAGGTAGATATTTCTAGGATATTTATTTTTTCAGACCTAAAAAGGACTGAGACTCCGAGCTGGTACGGTGCCTCATGAATTTTTAGGGGGGTAACCTGTACATTAGTGCCACATATAGCGGTATCCCCCGCCGACTCACATATATCCACCAATTTCGCCAAAAGAGGGGTATTTGCTGGCCTGCTCACCTCACAAATACCTTCAATGGCTTTCCCGTGCGCACTGATCGCAAAAATCCTAAGGACTTGAGAGCCCTGCACGCAAAAGCTTGTAGCCACTAAGGGGAGCTCATCACTCTGGTTTTAATCGCTCAGAGTCTCCTGGTAAGTTTGATTGTTTCTTGATTTATCCTTGTTAGAATTAATCCAGGCGCCACATGTTTAATTGGTGGTTACATTGCTATTGAAAGAATTACATATCGTTTGGAATGGAAAAGCTCTCAGAGGAACTGAATGATTCGGAATATAGATGACTCAAAAAAAAACGTACCGTTACCTGTCATTGCAGGTATCATTTTAAGCATTCTGTTGTTTCTTATACTTAATTCAATTGAGCTTGAATTGCCTGAAAGTGAACGGGGAATGAAAAAAATTGATGGGGTAATTGCTAAATGCGATTTCAACTTCAATAGAAAGAGCTCAGGTGTTCACCTTGATGTTTACTTTCATAAAGCTAAAAATAAAAGGCTTCAAATGAGTATTTCCAAGTTTACTTATTCAAGGGAAAGTTTGAATGCTTTAGATAGCATATGTCAAAAGGGTGAGTATGCATATGCTGATTATGTTGCAAAAAGAATGGTTTATGACCCTAATAATATTCGTTATGTGATACATACTTTTAGAGTAGGGGATTTAACATTTGTCAAATACTAGGGCTTAGACATTTTGGTGTTAGTGGGGGGAGCTTGGTTATACTCCCTAGAATTCTGATGGAAAGGCAGGGCAGTCGGACTGAGCAAATTTTGAAGGGTGAGCAATGCTTTTGCATCCACCTATTTTTTTAGTCCTAAAAAAGGGCTGAGATTTCACGCCGCAGCTAGCGGGAGACCTTAGTTATTCTCAGAGGGCACTCTGCACGACAGTGCAATGTATAAAGCTGACTCCCGGTCGGCCCACTGGAAACCTTCATTCTCGCCAAAGCGTAGGTATTTTGGACTACGTATCTCGAGATGCCCTGCTTGTCTATTTTCATTAGCTCTCCCGCGCGTATTGGTCGCAATACCCCATCGAGGCATTGGAATGAGAGGCTACCAAGGACAAAGCCCAGTAAGACATGAAGAAGCTGTCTATGATGGGAATCCTTGTGGGAAAATAGTATTACAAGAAATTCAGCATCAAGGATGTAGAGATAATGAGTAAAGCACCGAGTGAAGTGGAAAAACAAGGCTCCTGGGTAGAGGATTGGCGGGGCGTCCTATTGTTAATAGCAGTACCTGTAATTTTAGTTCTCATTGTGGGTGGGGTGTATATAGATAGGTTCGATGGAGGGTTTTCCGGTAACAATGGTGACTGGGGAACATTTGGAGACTACATGGGAGGTCTTCTCAACCCCTTATTTGCATATGTTGGGCTTATAGTTCTTCTATCAACAATTCGCTTACAAATTAAAGAGCTAAGAAATTCTACTGAAGAACTCGGGCATACAAGGGCGGAGTTGAGTAACTCTGCGAAGTCTCTTAAAGAGCAAAGTGAATCTCTAAAAAAACAAAATTTCGAAAATACCTTTTTTCAGCTAATCAAGCTGCACAATGACATCGTCAATGATATTGATCCTACCCACCAAAGACGGACACTCTCTTAAGCGATAAACTACGCAGCAGAGGTGCCCTATGACACGATCAAGTAAATCAACCAAAACCACTCGTAAAAAATACTCAGAGGAATATAGAAAAGATGCCCTAGCACTGGCGGTCAAGGTAGGGGTAAGCGTTGCCGCTAAACAGCTTGGGTTACATCCTTCCCAGATTTACGGATGGCGAAGCAAGGCTAAGTTACATCAGAGCCGAGGGGATGCCGAGAGAGAGCTGGCCACAGAGAATGCTCGCCTTAAGCGGCAGCTGGCTGAGCAGGCAGAGGAGCTGGCGATCTTAAAAAAGGCCGCAGCGTACTTTGCAAAGAGCCTGAAATGAGGTACGCCTTCATGCTAAAGCACAGGCATAAGTTCAGCATCAAAGCGATGGCTAAGGTATTGAGCGTATCTCGCAGTGGGTTTTACGATTGGGTGTCAAGATCGGCCGATCAATCCAAGCGCCAGCAGTACCAAATGGAGCTTGATGGTTTGGTACAGCAGCGCTTTATAGCCAGTAAAGAACGTAGTGGCGCCCCTCGCCTGACGAGGGAATTGGCCAGTGAGGGGAGTAAATATAATCAAAAAACAGTTGCTGCCAGCATGCGTCGACAGGGCCTACGGGCTAAAGCCGCCAAGAGATATAAAGCCACAACCTACTCAAAACATGGTCTGTCAGTGGCCCCAAATCTGCTCGAGCAGAACTTCAATACTGAAGCGCCGAATCAGAAATGGGTCGGGGATATTACCTACCTACGAACAGAAGAGGGTTGGTTATATCTGGCTGTAGTGATAGACCTATATAGTCGGCTGGTTATTGGTTGGGCGATGTCAGAAACGATGACAGCTACATTGGTCTGTGACGCCCTTCAAATGGCTTTATGGCGACGTAAGAAACCTACAAATGTTATCGTGCATACTGACAGGGGAAGCCAATATTGCTCTACAGATTATCAATCTTTAATTACAGCTTATGATCTGCGGTGCAGCATGAGCGCCAAAGGTAACTGCTATGATAACGCCTGCGCAGAAACGTTCTTCCACTCACTTAAGGTAGAAGTAATCCATGGTAACCGCTTTCCTACAAGGTGCCTCATGCGGGAAACCGTATTTGAGTATATAGAAATAGACTACAATCGAAATCGCTTACACAGCGCCAATGGCTATCTCAGCCCTGAGGCGTTTGAGGAACAACTAGTCGCTTAGTGGTGTGTCCGTTGTTGGTGGGTAGGATCAGTATTGCTGATTGAAAGGGGGCGGGCATCACTCAGGCGCTCACCATCTGGCGCTTCACCGGTGAAAACTAAACCGGCAAGCTTTCCCATGTAGTCGTGAAAGGCACTTAGGCGCCGAGGCACAGGTAAACCCGTTGACACCCAAAACCCATAGAACTTGAAGCGAGTTGTTATCCGGAATTGCCCAGAGGGCAGGGGTGAACCTTTCTTGCCGTGCTTAGTGGTTCTGTTGCGCCGTGTCTCGGCGTTGAATACGGAATAGCGCTCACTACCATCAACCAGGCTGCGGAACTGGAGGGATACACCACCGCGCTTGCTGGGGCCATAGTTCCCCACTGAATAGCCGACATACTCCAGCGGCTCCACACTAGCTAAACGTGATGCTTCGGTGATAAGGGGCCGCTCATGTTCGGAAAGCCACTCAGCAGGCACAGGGTGGCCACTGGCAGGGGTTAAGGTAAGGCGGCCACTATCGACCGCTATACCGTCACCACGCGCTAGAAGTCGCTGTAAAAGCTCTCTAGCTGGCTCGCCCATTAGTCCTCCAGTAGATTTAAGGACTCAACAAGTTGGCGCTCGCTGTCTGGTAACCAGTAAACGCCATGGCTTCCTGCTATACCGTCTCGGTCAATATGCCCCTCCATACGGCATTTGACGGCTATTCCCCGCTTTCTAAGTTGCGATACGATTTCGGGGCTATTGCTTGCCCCCGTGACTTTATCCAACTCCTCACGGCAACATGACCGCTTAACAAGAGTTTTAAGAGCTCGTCTCTGCCTAGCTGTAAGGCGGCGATGTTTTCCCGGTGGTAAAAGTGCCAGCTGTTGCTCGTTCGCACCCACTACCTTGATACCAGGATGGATGCCTTCAGCTGCTTCAAATAGTGATTCACTGGTATTATTTAATGGCTTAGTTACTTGGTCGGGGCCGCTCTGTTCTGGGGTGGTTCTGATTGTTTCCATAGCTCCTCCCGTTAGCCCTGAGCTTCTCTAATAAATTTTTGGCGAAGGTCCAGCAAATACTCTCCTTCCCATACGGTTGTTTTTGGCCCTAGCTTAATGCCAGGTTTGACACGTCCATCTGAAACCCACTTCCACCACGTCGAAAGCCCAACGCTATATAAATTCGCGCAGTCCTTTGCTCGATAAAGAGCGTCTCGGTTAATGGTGCTTGTGTACTCGGCAGTTCCAACCATGAGATTTCCTCTCTTTAAAAACGCAAAAACCCGCACTAGGCGGGTTCGATTAAAAAATCAGATGTGAAAATAATGGTACCGCTGTGTGACTTCTCTTTAAGTGGTGAGTGTGGTCCTCCTTTGAACTCAAATTTCAGGCATAAAAAAACCCGCTCTAGGCGGGTTTAGTGGTTTAAGTTGTTAATTTTTAAAGCTGAAGACACCAGGCTATGGGTGCGAAATTTACTTATGACATTCTATTTTTCGGGCACAAAAAAACCCGCAATCGGCGGGCTTTGGGAGATTGGGCAGTAAATTTGCGTACTTTCCTCAGCATGGGATTTTTATACAGTTCTGGCACAGGGAAAGTCAAGGGTTTGTGGGCTTTGTTAGATTGATAGAGACTGTAAGAGTGTCCAGTGAGGGTTTTACAGAAATCGGCAACTAGCTCTCAGGAGCCAGGAAAACCACATAAGTATTTGATTTTCTAGATATTGCTGTTGGTGATTAGGCGCTTGAATTACTCAATCTAAAATTAGCGGTTATTACATTATTAGCCTCGGCTTGAGCTTTTAAGTTGTCCAAATAATCTGCCCACGTCTGCATCATTGCAGCTCGCTGCTCTAGGTGTTTTGTACGGTTGTAAGCTCGTCCCAGCGTATCTTTCACTTCATGGGCCAGCTGGTGCTCTATGTATTCCACACGGAAGCCCAGGACCTCATCCAGCAGAGTGCGGGCCATAGCGCGGAAGCCGTGGGCAGTCATGGTTTCGTTGTCATAGCCCAGCGACCTGAGCGCAGTCCTTACGCCGTTGTCAGACAGTGGACGGCTCTGGCCTCGAGCTGATGGAAAAACATATTTGCCACGGCCTGTTAGCGGCTCTAGCTCCTGCAGTAGTGCCAGCGACTGTTCTGCTAGCGGGATAATGTGCGGCTGGCCCATTTTCATTTTTTCGTTGGGCAGCTCTATTTGCTTGGCCTCCCAATTAATTTCGGCCCACTCCAGTTTGCGCAACTCTCCAGGGCGGCAGAATAGGAGCGGCGACAGCTTCAGGGCCGCTCTTACTACTGGAGTGCCTTGGTATTCGTTTATGGCAGTTAGCAGGCGCCCAACTTCAGCAGGGTCGGTAATAGCTGCCAGATGTTTCTTCTTGGTGGGGGTGAGTGCGCCGGTCAGGTCTGTGGTGGGGTCGCGGTCAGCTCTCCCGGTGGCCACGGCAAAACGGAAAACTTGGCTAGCTACTCGCTTTACTCGGTGGGCAGTCTCCAGGGTGCCCCGGCTCTCAATACGGCGCAGGCACCGCAGCACTTCCGGCGGGCTTATCTCGGATATAGGACGCTTACCCAAATAGGGCTTTAGGTCACGCTCTAAAGCGAGGGTGGCGCGGTCCTTTGATGAGCTGGATAGGTGCGCCATCTTGGCGGCAAACCACTCATCACTAACGGCGGCGAAGCTGTTGCGATTGGCCTCCAGGGTGGATTCTTTGCGGGCGCGTTTTATATCGCGAGGGTCGACACCTTCGGCAACATGCTGGCGGGCTTCATCACGGAGTTCGCGGGCGCGCTTCAGGCTTACATCTGGGTAGAGCCCAATTGCCATTTCTGGGCGTTTGCCATGCAGGCGGAAACGGAATACCCAGCGCTTGGCTCCGGTCGGGGTCACTTCGATTGCCAACCCTTTCTCATCGGACTCGATGTACTTCTTGTCGCGTGGCTTGAGGGCGCGGACCTTGGTGTCAGATAAAGCCATTTTACTATTCCCTCGTCCATTTTGGGTTCTGACAGTTGCAACTTTGAAGAGAGTTAAGTGCCGACTACTTCCAAATTATTTTCAGGCATATTCTTCTTTCGAGCTTTAACTCCCTCCTTGAGCTTGCCCCTAAATATTTCATTCCTGTGATATTCGAGGTAGATGGACTGGCTGGGATTGAAAGAGCCTACATTTTTAAGCGGGTTTACTCCCCAGGCTTTGAGTTGGCTTCGGATTGTGTCATCCGAATACAGTAGTGTTCCCTCACTTGAAAAGGTAATAAACCCAGTATCGAATAGCTTATCAATGTGTGGAGCAAGCAAAAGCCCATTATTGCCGTCTAGCTTTTCCTTGTCGTTGCTAATTACCCATGGCTTTATGTGGCTAGCTATTAAAAAGCGAGGGTCTTTTGTATTTGACAGTCGGCATGATTTTTCTACAAGCTTTAAATTTTCTTTGAATTTTCCTTGCCCTCTTCGTGCTTTTATTAATGTTTTGCTTTCTAAATTGCAAGGGCCGTGCCTGTTTAGAATTGTGGCTTGCACAATATTCGCAAGTTCTCTTTGTGTTGTATCTGAGTTTTTAGACGGTGCATAACATAGCTGACAAAGAATCTGAGCGAGCTCTGAGGAAATTTCTGTTAGGTAGCAATTCTGTAGGCCGTTCCCGTTACTGCGTAGCGGCGAGTGCTTCTTTGGTAGATGCGGTGCTATTCTGCCGATGTGCTCTTTCGGCTTTAAGGGGGTATCAATTTTTAGCCAGTTTATAGGAACGTACCAGCCAGAGCTCGACCAAGTGCTCCCTTTTTTGTCGAGTGAAGGAGGTCGAGATTTCTCCTCACATCCATCGACCACCAGACCTATATAGCCAATTTTCATATTGGCATATGAAAAGACTACGTCCTCAGGTGATGTGCGTGTGAGGTTTTCATATGTTTCTTGGTGTCGGCCATCTTTTGACTTTTTGGGCGACCAGATGAAACCACCCTCAATCTCTTCAGAGTGCATAAGCTTGTGATTTACCCACCAAAACCTCATACAACCCTCCCTAGTAAAGCCTGATGCTTGGTCGGTGTCATGACTTTGCTGTATGCACCTTCGGCAATTGGACGGGTTGGCGTGTGGCTGAGGGCTCACCCCGTCCAATAACCCGTCCGCTTGAGGCTGGATTTGGACGGGTCAGCTTAGATTAACTGGGATAGTCCAAATAAGCAAAAACCCCGGAAACACTAGGTTTGCGGGGCTTTCGTGGGCTGTCTGAGACAGCAATTTGGTGGAGATGGCGGGAGTCGAACCCGCGTCCGTCAGCACTCTGCCAGAGGCTCTACATGCTTAGCTCCGTCTATTGATTTAACCCATTACAGCCCGGCGGTCAGGACGTATAGGGCGATCCCGAAATTTGTTTAACCGCTTACCCACGGGTATGGCTTGCGGCGATCCAGTTCTGTATAACAGTCTACAGCGCGATACTGGAACCTTGCTGAAGACTGCTAAGGGGCGAACCCTTAGTTAGTGCTTCACAAGCTGCTTACGCAGCGAGTTGGGCACCGTAGTTGTCGTCGTTGGCAACTAATAAAATACAGCTTTGGATTTACGAGATTCGCTGCCATCTCGGCATGCACCCAAGGTTTCGTAACCGGCGTCGAATCCAAGTCATCCCCGATAAGAAACACTCATGTGTGTCACCTAAGTATACCTCAAAATTCACGTTAGCAATAAATTTTATGTAATTGGCATTTGAGCGATCAGAGTCGCTTTAGTCAGGCGCTTTGAGGGAGGGCTTAGGTGGGAAGGGAGTTCCCGGCGGTGAGGTACCGCCGGGGGGGAGATCAGCTTAGCGAATGGACTGCACGAAAGCGGTCAGGATTAGCAGTGGGCAGACGATGCGCACGTACCAGGGCCAGATCTTCCAGAACAGGGTGTGTTCAATATCTTCATGGCCTTTCTTGAGCTCACTCAGCAGCTGGTCGCGGCGCCAGATCCAGCCGGCAAAGATACAAAGTGCAATACCGAGCAGGGGCTGGCCGTATTCAGTACTGATACTGACTGCCAGTCCGAAGAGGGCGTCGAAGTTGTAGATGATGCCGCAGCTCACGCCGAAGATGATCAGGCCAACGATCGGGGTGGCGATGCGGCGGGGGATATTCAGGTTCTCGATAGAGAATGCCACCGGCACTTCCAGCATGGAAATGGAGGAAGTGAGGGAGGCGATAACCATCAGCGCGAAGAAGGCGATGGCGACGAATATCCCGGCTTCACCCATGGTGTCGAACAGCGCGGGCAGCACTTGCAGAATCAGGCTCGGGCCGGCGATCAGGGAACCGTCGGCAGAGAAGATCTGGGTACCGGCTTCCTGGGCTACGTACATGGCGGGCAGGATTAGCAAGCCCGCTGTGAAGGCGATGCCCACATCAATCAGGGTTACCAGGGCGCCGAGGCGCGGCAGGCTTTCCTGCTGGCTCAGGTAGGAGCCGTAAATCAGCATGGTGCCTACACCCAGGGATAGGGAGAAAAAGGCCTGGCCCATGGCGGAGATCAGCAGATCCGGGGTGAAGTGGTCGAAGTTGGGCATCAGGTACACTTCCAGGCCGGTCAGGGCGCCGGGCTGGGTGAGTACGTAGCAGATCAACAGCAATAACAGGATGATCAGCGATGGCATCAACAGGGTGGACCAGCGCTCGATCCCTTTCTCAACACCACTGGCGATAATCAGCATGGTAAGACCACTAAAGATAGCGGTCATGATCATATTGCGATCGGTGCTGTTGCCGGCCAACCACTGGGCTGCTTCTTGGGCGCCGAACAGGCCGGCGAAAGGTTCGGCCAGGTGCGCCACCATCCAGCCCGCCACAATGGCGTAGAAGCTCAGGATAAGTGAGGCCACCAGGATACCGCCGAAACCGGTCAGGCCTCCGAAAAAGCGGCTGATGGGCCCGTTGGAAATGGAGCGCAGCGCCTGCACCATATTGCGGCGCGCGTGGCGGCCGATGGTGAGTTCGGCCATCAGGGCCGGATAGGCGAGCGCAAAGGCTAGAAATAAGTAGGCGACTACAAAGGCGGCGCCGCCGTTGCTGGCAGCCTTGGTTGGAAAGCCCCAAATATTGCCGAGACCAACGGCGGAACCCGCCGCGGCCATCAAAAAGCCAATATTCGAGCTGAACTGTCCTCGCGGTGCACTCATGGTAAATCCCGTAATTATTCTTCTAATAGTTCACTGTGCACTATTTGTGCGCCGAGCGCATTAGGCGCTGCTTTTCGCGGTTCCAATCGCGCTTCTTCTCAGTCTCGCGTTTGTCATGGCTCGCCTTACCTTTGGCAAGGCAGACTTCGCACTTCACCAGATGCCCTTTCCAGTACATGGCTGTGGCAACCACGGTGTGACCCTTCTGCTCAACAGCGGCGATCAGCTTGGAAAGCTCGCGCTTGGTTAGCAGCAGGCGACGGGTGCGGTCGGGCTCGGTGACAAAGTGGGTGGAGGCACTGGGTAGCGGCTGGATGTTGGCACCCAGCAGCCAGGCTTCACCGTTTTTGAAAATGACATAGCTGTCGGTCAGCTGGGCTTTGCCCTCCCGACAGCTTTTGACTTCCCAGCCTTTCATCTCAACGCCCGCCTCAAACTTTTCTTCAATGAAATAGTCGTGGCGGGCCTTCTTGTTGAGGGCGATGGTATTGGATGTTTGTGCTTTCTTTTTCTTGGCCATGAAAACTACGAGTGACTATATAAAACTGTGTCCAAAAAACTTCAGGGCCACGGTATTGATAAAGATAAGCAGCAGTATCAATGGGATAAAAGTGCCCAGGGAGAAGTTAACGTATTTTTGCGAAAACGAGCCTGCAAAGTTGCTGTCACCTTCTTGCAGCTCTTTATCAAAATTGGATTTCTTCCATTTGTAGATCACGAACAGACATACCAGCAAGCCGTTTAAAGGCAGGATGGTGTCGTAGAAGATGATCTCCACCAAATCGAAGAACGACTTGTTTGCGCCGGCCAGTTGTACAAACTCTGTAAACCAAGTGGCCATACCGAATGATACGGCGCAAGCGATGGCCAGTACAAATTGAACTGCCGCAACGATGTAGATGGCCTTCTTACGCTCCATGTTGCGCTCGTCGCGCAGGGTGGCGATGGGCACCTCAATAATGGAAACCAGGGAAGTAATGGCGGCAACCAGGACCAGGAAGAAGAAGATGGCCGCTACGGCGCTGGCACCCATGTAGCCGATTCCGTCTTGCAAAGCGAGGAAAATCTTCGGCAGGAACAGGAAGATCATACCGGCGGACGAGTCGCTCAGCTCTGTCGGATCAATCTGTGGGTTAAAGTGGAAAATACTCGGCAAAATCAGCAGGCCAGCAGTGAAGGCTACCAAAGTGTCAGTAATCGCTACGGCGCGGGAAGAGCCGGGAATGGAGTCCTTCTTCTTCATATAGGAGCCGTAGGTAATCATGATGCCCATTCCCAGAGACAGGGAGAAGAAGGCCTGGGCCATGGCTTTACTGATTACGTTGCCGTCAATTTTGCTGAAGTCGGGTACTAGGTAGTACTGCAAACCGAGGGCGGCGTTATCCAGGGTCAGTACAAAGAACACCAGTCCCAGTAACATTACAAACAGCATGGGCATCAGGGTTTTTGCGGCCCGCTCGATACCGTCTTTAACGCCCATAGCGAGAATGGCATTGATGATCAGCATCAGGACAACCAGGTAAATAAATACCGTGGGTGTATTGATAAAGTGGATAAAGAAATCCGGGGTGGCGAGCTTATCCAGATTGCCGGAGAAGATCTCTACCAGGTACCCCATTACCCATACGGTGACCACCAGATAAAAAACCGCGATCATAAATGGCGTGATCAGGGCCAGCCAGCCGGGAATACTCCACAGCGTGGAGCCCTTGGATATCTGCCGATAGGCCCCGACGGGGTCTTTATCTGAACGGCGTCCCATAGCGAGTTCGGCCATCATCACCGGCAGGCAGATCAGAAATACGAAGAGAGCGTAGACCAGTAAGAAGGCGCCGCCCCCGCTCTTGGTGGCTGCTACAGGAAATGCGACCAGGTTGCCAATACCGACGGCGGAACCTGCTGCGGCCAGGATAAAGCCCAGCCTTGACCCAAAATGCTCTCTCACTGCGGTCATAAGTACTCTCGCTATTATTTTTTGAATGCTTGTAGTTTTTGTTACTGCGGCTGGGGCTAAGTGTGGCCCACCGGTAAAAAATGCGATTGTTGCAGGAATTGTCTTGCTTGAGTAGCGCCGACTGGCAAAATTAGCCGTTCAACGGTAATCCCAGGCAATTTTGCCTGATGGACTGGGTTAGACAGTAGGAATGACTGAAATAGAACGCAGTGCGCTGGTGATGTACAGCGCGGAACAAATGTTTGATCTGGTCAACGATGTGGCCAGTTACCCACAATTTTTACCCGGCTGTCGCGCTGCGGAGATTATCCACAGCGATGACACGACTTTAGAGGCGCGCCTGGATTTGTCGCGCGCGGGTATAAAGCAGAGCTTTGTGACTCGAAATCAGTTGGTGCGTCCCAAGTCGATGACACTCAAGCTGGCGGATGGTCCCTTCGAGCAGTTCGAGGGACTGTGGGAATTTACTCCACTGGCTGAAAATGCCTGTAAAGTGAGTTTTACCCTTTCGTTTTCGATGAAAAATCGATTGATCGCGGCGGCTGCGGGAAAAATTTTCAGTGACCTGGCCAACCAGATGGTCGCGGTTATGTGTGAGCGCGCGGAAGAAGTTTACGGGAAACCCCAATGACAGAAGAGAAAACAATCTCGGTGGAGGTGGTGTACGCGCTGCCCCACGAACAGCGATTAATGCGTTTGTTGGTATCTGAGGGTACTACTGCGCGGGAGGCGCTAATTCGCTCGGGAATTCCCAAGGAGTATCCTGAAGTCGATCCGGATACGGCAAAGATGGGTATTTTTGCCCAGGTGCTGGGGAGTAAGGGGCTGCCGCCGGCGGAAAGTTATGTCCTGCAACCCGGGGACCGGGTTGAGGTATATCGCCCCTTGATCGCCGATCCCAAAGAGGCGCGCAAGCAGCGCGCCGAGAAAGCCAAGCGTATGGCTGAGAAGAAGAAGGGCGCCGAGGGGACTTCCGCTTAGGGCCAGCCTGTGGGCTGCCAGTCGCCGCTGGTGGCTACCAGGGAGTCTTCATCAAAGTAAACGCTAAAGGTCTTTTGGGTGATATTGCCTTTCTTGTCGCGAAGGCGATTGACGTAATCCCAGCGGTTGGGGTTGTAAGTATCTTCCAGCAGCGGAGTGCCCAGAACAAACTGTACCTGGCGTCGCGTCATCCCTGGCTTTAGCTGATCCACCATCTCCTGGGTAATGATATTGCCCTGCTGCACCTCAATACGGTGTACACCGGGGAATTTTACGAGTGTGCAAGCTCCCAGCAAGCTGCACAGGAAGGCGATAGTGAGAAATCTCAGACTAGGCGGCATTCATTGCTCCATTATTCGGTTTCAAACGGCAGCGCTCACGCTGATTTCTTACAAACAGTCAGTTTAGTCTCAAGTGGAGAAAAAAAGTTCCTCCACTTACCAGTTCTGCCCTAAGTGAGCAGTACGGGGTTTCTCTGACTCCGTAGGGCATGGGATAATACCTGAAGAGTTGGCTCGCTGACAGACGGGACTCCAGGGTCGGAATCCTTTATAAATGGCCGCTGTGGGTTTGGGCAACTTCGGATAACTTTTAAAATCCTGCCGGGAAATATTGATACATGTCGAACGAAAACCAGGAATTGCGCAAGGCTGGCCTCAAGGTCACTCTGCCGCGGGTGAAGATTCTGCAATTGCTCGAAAGCACTAGTGAGCAGCATTTGAGTGCTGAGGATGTCTATAAGCTGTTGCTGGAGGCGGGAGAGGATGTCGGCCTAGCTACTGTGTACCGGGTATTGACCCAGTTTGAGAGCGCGGGCCTGGTTGTGCGCCACAACTTCGATGGCGGCCACTCTGTATTTGAGTTGGATCGAGGCGATCACCACGACCATATGGTCTGCACCGATACCGGTAAGGTTATCGAGTTCCACAATGAAGAGATTGAGGAGCTACAGCGCCAGATCGCTGAAGAGCACGGCTATGAGCTGACTGGCCACAGCCTGGTTCTGTATGTGACAGAAAAAGAGAAGTGATTCTTCCGGGTGCGGTATTCACCGCACCCTTCAAATGCTTACGCTGAGTGTTACGACTGGCAGGGTGGGGTGTAAAGCTCTGGGAACTTGCCAATTTTATCAGCGTAAAATTCCTTGAGCTTCAACAGCTCGGCTTCCAGGTTTTCACTGAATTGCGCTATCGGGCCTATGCCCACTTCTTTTTTGGGGAAGCTGATATAGCCCAGCACTACCGGCACCCTGGCGTTGCGGGCGATATGGTAAAAGCCGGTCTTCCAACGTTCCGCCAAACCGCGAGTGCCCTCGGGGGGAATAGCGATAACCAGTTCTTTGCGCAGTTTGAACTGCCTGGCGGTGGCATCCACCAGGTTGTTGGCTTTGCTGCGGTCTACGGCGATACCGCCGAACCAGCGCATGGGGCCACCCAGCGGGAAGGTAAATAGCTTGTCTTTGCCCATCCACTGCGGGGTCATCTTCAGTTTGAGTGCGGCGAGAATAAAGTAATAGCCATCCCAGTTAGTGGTATGGGGGGCGCCGATCAATACGTACTGCTTTAGTTTGAGAGACTGCTCGTCAGCTTTGACACGCCAGCCGTGCAACTTCAGTAGCACCCGTGCAACCAAGCGGAGGATTGGGGTGACAATAGGGGTGTTGAAAATCGTTCTCTGCATAACCTCGGCCGGGACTACTCATACATCGAAAAATAAGCCGCCAAGTATATGGTGACTTTAGCCGCCGCTCCCAGTCATATTTGTGCGTTTGTCCTAAATCGGCACATATATCCGACGAAAGGGGTGGTATACCGGATTGTGTGGCGGTCATTTATTGATCTACGGTATAAGATTGCTTACCAAAATGCACCATTTTTGCCCTTTGGTGACATTTGGCGCTGGAATCGTATGAAGGAGGTGGGGCTGACTCCATAGCCAGCCCGAGAGAGGGGTTGGAGAGTTAATTTCTCTCCAGCATTTCCTCGGCATGAGCCAGGGATTGGGCGGTGGGGGCGCCGCCGAGCATGCGCGCCACTTCTTCGCGGCGCTCGCCGTTGGTGAGTTCGCGCAGTGCCACAAAAACACTTTCGCCATCGCTGTGCTTCTCCACCAGGTATTGGCGGTGGGCTCGCGCCGCTACCTGGGCCAAGTGGGTCACACAGATCACCTGGCCGCTGCGGCCATTGCGGGTTTCCCCCAGTTGACGCAGCAGGCGGCCCACCACATCACCGGTGGCACCGCCGATACCCACATCCACCTCGTCGAATACCAGGGTGGGGGTGCGGGAGGTTTGCGCAGTTACCACCTGGATTGCCAGACTGACCCGGGAGAGTTCACCGCCGGAGGCAATCTTGCCCAGGGGGCGAGGCGGTTGGCCCGGGTTGGTGGAAATTAATATCTCCGCTTCTTCAAGTCCCTGGCTATTGGGCGTATCCAGCTCTTGTAGTGATAGCTCTACTCGAGCGTGAGGCATGGCCAGGTCGGCCAGCTGGCCGTTCACGGCCTCCGCCAGCGAAGCTGCCGCTTTACTGCGCAGTTTGCTGAGCTTGCCGGCAACTTTTCTGTACTGCTTCTCCAGTTGTTCACAATCTGCGGCAAGGCGATCCAGGGCATCTGGGCTGCCGATATCGTCCAGCTCTGCCTGTAACTGTTGCTGCAGAGCCGGCAGCTCCTGCGGTTGGACTCGGTGTTTGCGCGCCGCCTGGTAGATGGCGCTGAGCCTGTCTTCAACCTCGGAGAGTCGCTCCGGGTCCATCTCGAAGCGATCGATATGTCGGGAGAGGGTGGCTGCGGCCTCATCTACCTGGATGCGCGCGCTGTCGAGCATCTGTGCCACTTCCACTAAGGCCGGAGCCTGTCCGGGCATGGAGGACAGCAGTTGCAGGGCGCGGTGCAGTTGTTCGGCGATATCGCCTTCACCGCCGGACAAGAAAGCGGCCAACTGGTAGCTGCCACTGAGGATTTCCCCGGCATTGGCCAGCTGTTGCTGTTCGCTCTCGAGGGACTCTATTTCCCCTTCGCTCAAGCCAAGTTGATCCAGCTCCTTAAGCTGGTATTCCAGCAAATGGCGGCGGGCTTCGGCTTCCTCGGCGCTGTCAGCCAGGGTGCGATAGCGGCGATAGTGATCCCGCCAGGTTTTGAAGCGGCTGCGGGTCTCTGCGGCGAGTTCCTGGGCCTGGGCGTATTCATCCAGCAGGCGCAGGTGTGTTTCTTTCTTCAGCAGGGATTGGTGTTCGTGCTGGCTGTGGATATCAATTAGCTGCTCGCCGAGGGCGCGTAGCTGCAATAGCGTGACCGGTTGGCCGTTGATATAGGCGCGGGAGCGGCCATCGGCGCCAATAGTGCGGCGCAGAATGACTTCCTGCCCGGCGTCCAGCTCCTGGGACTCGAGCCAGCTGGCGGCGCTGGGGTGCTCGGCGATATCAAATGTGGCGCTGATGTCGGCGCGATTGGCGCCGGTGCGCACAAGCTCAGCGCTGCCGCGACCGCCCAGCGCCAGGCCGAGGGCATCCAAGGTGATTGACTTACCCGCGCCGGTCTCGCCGGTCAGGGTGCTGGTACCGGGACCAAACTCCAACTCCAGTTGGTCCACCAGGGTGAATTGGCTGATAGACAGATGCAGCAGCATAGAGATCGCTTGTGTCCTTGCTAATCGGCGGGCGCCCGGCCCAATTAGTGGTTATTTATACAGTATTCGTTCCCGGTTAGCTATAGGGGCGGGGCCACATTACTCTGAGGATGTGCGCTAGCGCGAAAAACCACTTGAACTGTGCGGGGATGTCCCCATATAGGCTCCAGTGCCCGAGAGACGGGCTCAACTCACATTACTGACAGAGTCGACGCGACGGAGAAAGCAGTGGCCAGAGAGCGCAGCGAAGAAGATCAGATTAAAGAGGGGGCGGAGCACGCACCAGCTACAGACGAGGGCGTTTCAGCAGAGATTGAAGACCCTTCCTCTATAGAAAGCGAACTTGCCGAGGAAGCCCTGCGGGAAGAGGCCGAAGGTGCCGATGCCCTGCACGAGGAAATTATCAAGTTGCAGGAGCAGCTGGCAGCGCACAAGGATATGGCCCTGCGCGCCCAGGCGGAAGAGCAGAATGCCCGCCGCCGCGCGCAACAGGATATCGAGCGCGCGCGCAAATTTGCGGTAGAGAAGTTGCTGCAGGATTTGCTACCTGTAGTGGACAACCTCGAGCGTGCACTGGCGACGATCGATACGGCCGACGAAGCCAACAAGGCCTTGGTAGAAGGTATCGAGCTGACCCACAAATCTTTCGTTGAAACCCTGACGAAAAATGCTGTGGAAGTTGTCGATCCGGCCGGTGAGCCCTTCGACCCTGAGCTGCACCAGGCTATGACCCAGGTGCCCAACGGCGAGGTGGAGCCGAACACGGTTCTGGATGTGTTTCAAAAAGGTTATCGCCTCAATGGCCGCCTGGTTCGCCCGGCCATGGTGGTGGTCAGCAAAGCGCCGTAACGGCAGAAGTGTAAAGCGGCCTTGAAATTTAGCGGCCGGCACCAATATAGCTGACATCAAGAATTATTCGCGCGGTGTAAACAGAACATAGCTGGCAGCGCGCATCAAAAGAGGATTTTACAGATGGGAAAAATTATCGGCATCGACCTGGGTACCACTAACAGCTGTGTAGCGGTACTGGATGGTGACAAAGCGCGTGTAATCGAAAACGCCGAAGGCGATCGCACTACACCTTCTATTGTTGCCTTCACTGACGACAACGAAATTCTGGTAGGTCAGTCTGCCAAGCGTCAGGCGGTGACCAATCCCCAAAATACTCTGTTTGCGGTTAAGCGTTTGATCGGCCGTAAATTCAAAGACGACGTTGTCCAGAAAGATATCAAGATGGTTCCTTACACCATCACTGAAGCTGACAACGGCGACGCTTGGGTAGAAGTGAAAGGCGATAAAAAAGCTCCGCCGCAGATCTCTGCCGAAGTCCTGAAGAAAATGAAAAAGACTGCGGAAGACTTCCTCGGCGAGAAAGTAGAAGCTGCAGTAATTACCGTACCGGCTTACTTCAACGACTCCCAGCGTCAGGCCACTAAAGACGCCGGCCGCATCGCGGGCCTGGACGTTAAGCGTATTATCAACGAGCCGACTGCCGCTGCACTGGCATACGGCCTGGACAAGCAGGGCGGTGACCGCACTGTAGCGGTATACGACCTGGGTGGTGGTACCTTCGATATCTCCATCATCGAAATTGCCGACGTCGATGGCGAGAAGCAGTTCGAAGTACTGTCCACCAACGGTGACACTTTCCTCGGTGGTGAAGACTTCGACCTGCGCCTGATCGAATACCTCGCAGACGAGTTCAAGAAAGACCAGGGCATCGACCTGAAAGGTGACCCCCTGGCAATGCAGCGCCTGAAAGAAGCTGCAGAAAAAGCCAAGATCGAGCTGTCCTCCAGCCAGCAGACCGAAGTCAACCTGCCGTACATCACTGCAGACGCTACAGGTCCCAAGCACTTAGTGGTTAAACTGACCCGCGCCAAGCTGGAAAGCCTGGTAGAAGAGCTGGTTACCCGTTCCCTGGAGCCGGTAAAAATCGCTCTGCAAGACGCTGACCTGTCCGCTTCCGGTGTAGACGAAGTGATCCTGGTAGGCGGTCAGACCCGTATGCCAATGGTTCAACAGAAAGTCACCGAGTTCTTCGGCAAAGAGCCGCGCAAAGACGTTAACCCCGACGAAGCCGTTGCCATGGGTGCTGCTATCCAGGGCGCCGTACTGTCCGGTGACGTTAAAGACGTACTGCTGCTGGACGTAACTCCTCTGACCCTGGGTATCGAAACCATGGGTGGCGTTGCGACTCCGCTGATCGACAAGAACACCACTATCCCCACCAAGAAGTCCCAGGTTTTCTCCACTGCGGATGACAACCAGACAGCGGTAACCATTCACGTGGTTCAGGGTGAGCGCAAGCAGGCTGCACAGAACAAATCCCTGGGTCGTTTCGACCTGGCCGATATCCCACCGGCACCGCGCGGCATGCCGCAGATCGAAGTAACCTTCGACATCGATGCCAACGGTATCCTGCACGTACACGCGAAGGACAAGGCCACTGGTAAAGAGCAGTCCATCGTGATCCAGGCTTCCTCCGGTCTGTCCGAGGACGAGATCGATAAGATGGTTCAGGACGCTGAGGCCAATGCCGAAGCGGACAAGCAGTTCGAAGAGCTGGTGCAGACTCGCAACACGCTCGACGGCCTGATTTCTGCGACCAAGAAAACTCTGGAAGAAGCTGGCGACAAAGCCACCGCTGAAGAGAAGGCAGCTATTGAAGCGGCTGTTACCGAAGCGGAAGAAGCGGTTAAAGGCAATGACAAGGCCGCTATGGAAGCTGCAACTACCAAGCTGACAGAAGCTTCTGGTCCGGTTGCCCAGAAGATGTACGCCGAGCAGGCTCAAGCCGCTGGTGCTGAAGGTGCCGCTGGCGCTGGTGCCCAGGGCGAGCAGCAGTCCTCCGCTGGCGACGACGCAGTAGACGCAGAGTTCGAAGAAGTTAAGGACGACAAAAAAGAAGGTAAGTAAGCGTTCGCTTGCAATTCCGGCGGCAGCTTTTAAAGTGGCCGCCGGAGAACTTCAGGGGCGCGGCGCCTTACTTTCAGAGGCCCGCGCCCTGTGTTGTTTCAGGTATCTGCCAATATTTGCCGAGTTTTCGCAGTTTTGGTGGTGCTCCGTTCGCGGGGCTTAGTTAGAAACCGAGAAGTAGAAAGAGAGTTTGGCCGTTCTTGATGCCGGACCAGAGAACATAGTTTTATGTCGAAACGCGATTATTACGAAGTCCTCGGCGTCGAGCGCGGCGCTTCGGATGCAGAGCTGAAAAAAGCTTACCGCCGGGTGGCAATGAAGTTTCACCCGGACCGTAACCCCGATGACAAGGAATCTGAGAACAAATTCAAGGAGGCCAATGAGGCCTACGAGGTTTTGTCGGATTCCGAGAAGCGCGCAGCTTATGACCAGTTTGGCCACGCCGGTGTGGAAGGCCAGATGGGCGGTGGCGGCGCCGGTGGATTCGGTGGCTTCTCCGATATTTTCGGCGATGTGTTCGGTGATATCTTCGGTGGTGGCGGCGGTGGCCGTCGCGGCGGCCCTGCTCGCGGTTCCGATCTGCGCTATGACCTGGAATTGGACCTGGAAGACGCAGTGCGCGGCACCACGGTCAAGATTCGCGTTCCGACTCTGGCAGCCTGTGGTACCTGTAGCGGTTCCGGTGCCAAGCCCGGTTCCTCTCCGCAAACCTGTGGCACCTGTGGTGGTGCTGGCCAGGTGCGTATGCAGCAGGGTTTCTTCTCTGTTCAGCAAACCTGCCCCAACTGTCGCGGTCGCGGTACCACTATCTCCGATCCCTGTGGCAGCTGTCACGGTCGCGGTCGCGTAGAGGAAACCAAAACTCTGTCCGTTAAGGTACCGCCCGGTGTGGATACCGGCGATCGCATTCGTCTGTCCGGTGAAGGTGAAGCCGGGCCCGACGGCGGCCCCGCTGGTGACCTCTATGTACAGGTAGTGGTGAAAGAGCACGACCTGTTCCAGCGCGATGGCAAGAACCTTTACTGCGAAGTGCCGATCAGCTTTGTTTCCGCTGCCCTCGGTGGCGAGCTGGAAGTGCCGACTCTCGACGGTAAAGTGAAGCTGAAGATTCCTGCGGAAAGCCAGACCGGCAAACTGTTCCGCCTGCGCGGCAAAGGTGTTTCCCCGGTTCGCGGTGGAGCAACCGGCGACCTGCTGTGTCGCGTTGTGGTAGAAACTCCAGTGAACCTGTCCGGCAAGCAAAAAGACTTGCTGCAAGAGTTCTCTAATACCCTCAGCGAAAAGAAAAATTCACCGCGTCAGACCGGTTGGTTTGAAGGGGTGAAAAACTTCTTTGGTGATATGAAGCTTTAATCGCTGTTAGCACCGGCAAAACTTTAAATTGTTTTGCGGGTTGCCTATTTAAAAAGGCTCGGGAGCATTAGCTTTCGAGCCTTTTTTATTTCCAGGCGAGTATTATTCCTTCAATAGAACGCCTTCTATTGGGAAGTTTTGGTTCTCAAGCGGGCTGCGAATTCACTCAGGAATTCCTGTTGGATTTTTTGCGCTTTGCGCAGTTGCTCCTTATTTAAAATACCTTCCAATTCTTTGTGTGTTTCCAGACTGATAGCTGCGAATTGAGCGCCAATTTCGCCGCGTTGCTTGGGGGTTAGGGCGACCTTTTCACCACTGAGTAAACCGTATTTTTCCAGCACCGCTTTTTTCTCTGCGAAGCTTTTTTGCATAATGGGTAATACGGTTTTTTCCTGTCCCGGGGTGAGCTGCAAACGCAGCGTCACCCAATCGGTAATATCATCATATTTCTCCCAAAAGTCTGGATTGGCATTTTGCTGCTGGGCAGATGCCGGCGTGCTGCCAAAAGCCAGGCTCAGAGAGATCACTACCACCATGATGTGTGGTAGATGGTTGGACAGGATCATCAGTCGCATATTGGCGCTCCATTTACCCCTCACAGTAAAGCGTAGCAGTGGCCGCTGATATCGCGTTTTGCGCAAGTATCCTCTTGGCAATTTAAAAATATGTGGATATTTCTTTTTGTTTTACTTTTGCGGAGTGACTAGCGATTTTTAGACACGCTAATACTGGCTTACTGGTATCTATGCGCTCTACCGGGTGCGTTGTAGAATCCAGAACCTTATAGATTTGGACTGGAGTACTGTGATGGCGGTAAAAGTGGCGGTGACGGGATTTGGTGGTCGAATGGGGCGAGCGTTGGCGGAGGCTTTGTCCCTGTCTGATAAGGCCGAACTGTCAGCGGCTATAGTGCGGCCTGGCTCCAGCTTGGTCGGCGCCGATGCCGGCGAAGTTGCCGGTCTGGGCCGCAGCGGCCTCGCTATTGTGGACAGCCTCGATAAGGCAGACTTTGATGTACTTATTGATTTCACTGCTCCTAAAGCGACCGTGGAAAATACTGCCTATTGTGCGGAGAAAAACCTCCCCATTGTAATCGGCACCACGGGCTTCGATAGCGAGCAAAAAAATAAAGTATTGGCTTATGCGGATCAGGTGCCGCTGTGCCTCGCCAGTAATTTTTCCACCGGGGTAAACCTGTGCTTTAAATTGTTGGAAACTGCTGCGCGGGTAATGGCGGAAGAGGCTGATATCGAGATTGTCGAAGCCCATCATCGCCACAAAGTGGATGCACCTTCCGGCACGGCACTGAGTATGGGAGAAGTGATCGCGGAAACTCTGGGGCGCGACCTGGATAAAGTGGCAGTTTACGGCCGCGAAGGTCAAACCGGTGCCCGCGATCGGGATACTATCGGTTTTGCCACAGTGCGCGGTGGTGATGTGGTAGGTGAACATTCGGTGATGTTCCTGGCGGAAGGTGAGCGGGTCGAAATTAGTCATCGAGCCAGCAGCAGGCTCTCTTTTGCTCGCGGTGCTGTGCGCGCGGCACTGTGGATGATGGGAGAGGAAGGGAGTGCGCGGGCACCGGGGCACTACGATATGCGCGATGTGCTCGGCCTTAACTAATCTTACTTAGAGTAAATAAATTCAGCGCCTGCAGGGGCGCTGTGAAAGAAATTTTCGATTTTCATTTGCCCGCCATTTTTGCGGGTAAAACTAAAAGGCCGGCAACATTCGTTCGACCGGTCACCCTGTAACCTTCCTTTGAGGAATCTCGATTGGAAAGAAAGTTGATTGTCGGCAGCGAAGAGTGGTGCGGACTTCCCGCACTCGGCGTCCCGGCGATTAAGGTGCGTGTGGACTCCGGGGCTAAAACTTCCTGTTTGCACGCTTACAACATCCATACCTTCAAGCGCGATGGCGAACCCTGGGTGAGTTTTGAGGCGCATCCATTGCAGCACCAGCGCCGCCCTTCAGTGCGCTGTGAGGCGCGGCTTTTGGATAAAAGGCTGGTGCGTAGCTCCTCCGGAGAAAGCGAAAAACGCCCGGTAATTCGTACCTCTATTTCCATTGGTGGCAGTGTCTGGGATATCGAACTGACCCTGACCAATCGGGACAGCATGGGCTATCGCATGTTGTTGGGGCGCGAAGCCATGATTGGGCGAATGCTGGTGGATCCGGCTGAGAGCTTCTGTATTGGCGATATCCCGAAAAGCCAGTTGGATGAATATTATCGGGATGAGCACCATATTGCCGGTACCGGTCTGCGCATCGGGCTGCTGGCATCGAACCCGGATCTCTATAGCAACCGGCGCATTATGGAAGCGGGGGCCGAGCGCGGACATCGCATGAGTTTTCTCGATATCCGCCAGTGCTACATGAAGCTCGACCCTGATGAGCCGGAAGTACACTACCGGGATGGCCGCATACTCAATAGCCTGGATGCGGTGATTCCCCGTATTCGCCCCAGCCAGACTTTTTACGGTTGTGCGCTGACGCGGCACTTTGAGAGCCTGGATATTTTTGCCCTGAATGGCTCTGCCGCTATCAGTCAGTCGCGGGATAAATTATTTTCCCTGCAGTTGCTGCAACAAAGTGGACTAAATATCCCAACCTCTGGGTTTGCCAATTCCCCAGTGGATACCAATGAGCTGATCGAAATGGTGGGCGGTGCGCCACTGGTGGTGAAGTTGCTGGAGGGAACCCAGGGGCGCGGTGTCGTTCTGGCGGAAACCCGTAAGGCTGGGGAATCGGTGATTAATGCGTTTAAGTCCCTCAAGGCCAATCTTCTGGTGCAGGAGTTTATTCGCGAGGCGGAGGGTAAGGATCTTCGCCTATTTGTTATCGACGGTCGTGTGGTGGCCTCGATCCAGCGTGAGGCGGCACCGGGGGAATTTCGTGCCAATATTCACCAGGGCGGTACGGCTTCAGTAGTGAAGGTCACCGCCGAGGAGAAGCGCCTGGCGGTCAAGGCTGCCAAGGTGTTGGGGCTCAAAGTGGCGGGTGTGGATATTATTCGCTCCCGCAAGGGGCCGCTGTTATTGGAGGTCAATTCCTCGCCGGGGCTTGAAGGCATCGAGAGCGCTACGCGCAAGGATGTGGCTGGGGCCATGATCATATCTATCGAAAAGGCGTTGAAGTGGCGCCCGATATTGCCGGGGGAGGATCTTTAGGCGCTGTAACTCTGGTCCCGGCGGGGGCCTTTGCGTTGGGCTAACCTGAGTAGGTGGCCGGGCTTTTCGCTGGCGCGCAAATAGAGCCGCAGCGAGCTTTGGCCGCTGCGGGTAACAGCCCACCGCAGCTTCCTTTCGGGAGATGCAAACCGCAGGGTTTGAGCTTCTATGACGATATCCAGCCCAGGTTCATTTCGCATTTTCCCCGCCCTTTTACTTTTCCTGTTAGTACTTTTCACCGGTGTGGGTGCCCAGGCTGCGGTGCAGCTGTCCGATACGCCTTTGGGGCGGCGGGTAATGGTGGATTACATAGTGCACTTCGCCTACCACCTACAGTGGCCGGTCAATGCCTTTGCCAACAGCAGCGCCCCGTTCAAGGTGTGCCTGATGGGTGGGGACTCTCTCGGTGAGCCACTGGCGGCCCGGTTCAAGAATCAGCGTATTGATGGGCGGGATGTGGAGCTTGAGAAGATCGAGGTCAAGGAGATGCTGCGGGCGCGCAAGTGCCAGATTGTGGTGCTGAGTACCCTGGATCGCCCCACACTGCTAAAGGCGTTGGTGGCACTGGAGTTTTTCCCGGTACTGACGGTTAGCGATGCCGAGCGCTTTGCCGCCACTGGCGGTATGATCGAGTTTGCCGACAGCGGCCGGGAGGTGGCCCTGCGTATGAATAAGACCATGCTGGAGAAGGCGGAGCTGAAAATGGGCAGCAGTCTTTTCCGGTTGGGACGCAAGCCGGAGTGAGATTTTCAGGGAAAGTAGCCTGGCGTATTTTTGCACTAGCGTCCAGAGGTGAATTCGCGTAGAATCTGCGCCCGATTTGGGCCGGTGCCGCGAAGCTGAATCGCGCAGCGTGAGCCTACTAAAAAGCTGGCGGCAACCGTCGGCCACTTTGTGAGAATCACGCGTGAACAGATTTTTAAAGCGAGATGAAGCTGCGATGTTTCATCTCGCTTTTTTATGCGCGCACCAGTCAGGAGCCCGCGTGCTCCGAAGCCCGCAAACCCCGCCCGGAAGCAGTTCTGAAGATTGGAGTTCAATTTGACTAAAGCTGTCCCTACGTCGGAGGCTTTCATGCCCCACAACTTTATGCAGAGTACAACTCCCGCGCTGCTGGTGCTCGCAGATGGTAGTGTCTTTGAAGGACGCGCAATCGGTGCCCATGGCAGTTCTGTTGGCGAGGTCGTGTTCAACACATCCATGACCGGCTACCAGGAGATCCTCACCGATCCCTCCTACGCCCGCCAGATTGTGACTCTGACCTACCCGCACATCGGCAATACTGGCACCAACCAGGAAGACGAAGAGTGCGCTGATATCTGGGCCGCCGGCCTGGTAATCCGCGACCTGCCGCTGCTGGCCAGCAGCTTCCGCAACGAGCAGTCCCTGGAGGACTACCTGCGCGAGCGCAATATCGTTGGTATCGCCGATATCGATACTCGTCGCCTGACCCGCCTGCTGCGCGACAAAGGTGCACAGAGCGGTTGCATCGTTGCCGGTGATAATATCGACCGCGAAGAAGCCCTGGCCAAGGCCAAGGAATTTGCCGGTCTAAAAGGGATGGACCTGGCCAAGGTAGTGAGCACCAAGGAAGCCTACCCCTTTAGCGAAGGTACCTGGGAACTGGGCGAAGGCCATAAGGCCGCGCCGGAACAGCCCTTCAAAGTGGTAGCTTACGACTTCGGTGTGAAGCGCAATATCCTGCGCATGCTGGTGGATCGCGGCTGTGACATCACGGTAGTACCGGCAGAGACTCCGGCTTCCGAAGTACTGGCGATGAATCCCAACGGTGTATTCCTGTCCAATGGCCCCGGCGACCCCGAGCCCTGTGAATACGCGATCGCCGCTATTCGCGAAATCCTGGACGCTGGCATCCCCACCTACGGCATCTGCCTGGGCCACCAGTTGTTGGGCCTGGCGGTGGGCGGTAAAACTGCCAAGATGAAGTTCGGTCACCACGGTGGTAACCACCCGGTACAAGACCTGAACAGCACCAAGGTGATGATCACCGCGCAGAACCACGGTTTCGAAGTGGATGCCGACAGCCTGCCGGACAATGTGGAAGTTACCCACAAGTCCCTGTTCGACGGTACCTTGCAGGGTATTCACCTGAAGGACAAGCCGGCCTTCAGCTTCCAGGGGCACCCGGAAGCGAGCCCGGGCCCACACGATGTGGCGCCGTTGTTCGACCACTTTATCGATTTGATGAAAGAGCGCGCCTAAGGGCGTAGCCGCCCAGGGTAGGGCAATTAACCGCCGCTTTTGCGGCGGTTTTAACAAGAAACGAATGAAATTTAGCGCAGCCGGCCTTTGCCGGTAGTAGAACGGAAGAAAGATGCCAAAACGCACAGATATCCAAAGCATTCTGATTATCGGCGCAGGCCCCATCGTGATCGGCCAGGCGTGCGAATTTGACTACTCCGGCGCCCAGGCCTGTAAGGCGCTGCGCGAAGAGGGTTACCGGGTGATCCTGGTGAACTCCAACCCGGCCACTATCATGACCGACCCGGCCATGGCCGATGCCACCTACATCGAGCCGGTGGAGTGGCGCACCGTTGCCAAGATTATTGAGCAGGAGCGCCCCGACGCTATCCTGCCCACCATGGGTGGCCAGACAGCACTGAACTGCGCCCTGGACCTGGATAAGCACGGTGTCCTGAAGGAGTTCAATGTCGAGCTGATCGGTGCGGACAAAGACGCTATCGAGAAAGCGGAAGACCGCGACCTGTTCGACAAGGCGATGAAGGCCATCGGCCTGGAAACTCCGCGCGCCAAGATCGTCCACTCCATGGAAGAGGCGAAGAAAGTGCCGGAAGAGTTCGGCTTCCCGGTGATTATCCGTCCGTCCTTCACCATGGGTGGTTCCGGTGGCGGTGTGGCCTACAACTGGCCGGAGTTTGAAGAGATCTGTAAGCGCGGTCTCGACCTCTCCCCCACCAACGAATTGCTGATCGACGAATCCCTGCTCGGCTGGAAAGAGTACGAGATGGAAGTGGTTCGCGATAAGAACGACAACTGCATCATCGTATGTTCCATCGAGAACTTCGACCCGATGGGCGTACACACCGGTGACTCCATCACCGTTGCCCCGGCGCAGACGCTGACCGACAAGGAATACCAGCTGATGCGTAACGCCTCTATCGCGGTATTGCGCGAGATCGGCGTTGAAACCGGCGGCTCCAACGTACAGTTCGGCGTTTGCCCGAAGACTGGCCGCGTAGTTGTGATCGAGATGAACCCCCGCGTATCCCGCTCCTCCGCACTGGCCTCCAAGGCCACTGGCTTCCCGATCGCCAAGGTCGCGGCCAAGCTGGCAGTGGGTTACACCCTGGATGAGCTGCAGAACGATATCACTGGTGGTGCTACCCCGGCGTCCTTCGAGCCGTCTATCGATTACGTTGTCACTAAGATCCCGCGCTTCACCTTTGAGAAATTCGGTGAAGCCGATGCGCGCCTGACCACCCAAATGAAGTCTGTGGGTGAAGTGATGGCGATCGGCCGCACATTCCAGGAGTCCATGCAGAAAGCCCTGCGTGGTCTGGAAGTGGGCAGCTTCGGCCTGGAAAGCAAGATTGACCCGAGCAAAGACGGCGCTGAGACCCGTCTGCGCAGCGAACTCTCCGTTCCGGGTGCCGAGCGCATCTGGTATGTGGGCGACGCCTTCCGTATGGGCATGAGCGTCGGCGAAGTTTACGACCTGTCCGGTATCGATCCCTGGTTCCTGGTACAGATCGAAGAGCTGATCAAAATCGAAGAGCCGCTCAAGTCACTGCCTACTTCGGCGCTGACTACTGAGCAAATGCGCTTCCTCAAGCGCAAAGGCTTCTCCGATCGCCGCTTGGCGGACCTGCTGGGGGTGAGCCAGAAGACTGTGCGCGAATTCCGCCACAAGCTGGGCGTATTCCCGTCTTACAAGCGCGTGGACACCTGTGCTGCTGAGTTCAGCACCTCCACTGCTTACATGTACTCCACCTACGATGAGGAGTGCGAAGCGCAGCCGTCCGACAAGAAGAAAATCATGGTACTCGGCGGTGGCCCCAACCGTATCGGCCAGGGCATCGAATTCGATTACTGCTGTGTACACGCCGCTCTGGCGATGCGCGAAGACGGTTACGAGACCATCATGGTCAACTGTAACCCCGAGACAGTTTCCACCGACTACGACACTTCCGACCGCCTCTACTTCGAGCCGGTAACCCTGGAAGACGTGCTGGAAATTGTTGCCAAAGAGAAGCCGGAAGGCGTGATCGTACAGTTCGGCGGCCAGACTCCTCTGAACCTGGCGCGCTACCTGGCCAACGAAGGTGTGCCGATTATTGGTACCACCCCAGAGCAGATCGACCGCGCGGAAGACCGCGAGCGCTTCCAGCAGATGATCATGCGTCTCGGCCTCAAGCAGCCGAAGAATGCCATCGTGCGCTCTGTCTCCGAAGCCATCCAGGCGGCGAAAGACGTGGGCTACCCGCTGGTTGTGCGCCCGTCATACGTACTGGGCGGCCGCGCCATGGAGATCGTCTACAAAGAGGACGAGCTACTCACCTACATGAAAGAAGCGGTACAGGTTTCTGACGAAGCACCGGTACTGCTGGATCACTTCCTCAACGCCGCCATTGAGGTGGATATCGATGCGGTATCCGATGGCCAGGACGTTGTGATCGGCGCCATCATGCAGCACATTGAACAGTGTGGTGTTCACTCCGGTGACTCCGCCTGCTCCCTGCCGCCTTACAGCCTTCCGGCGGATGTGCAGGACCGTATGCGCGAAGAAGTGAAAGCCATGGCCCGCGAGCTGGGCGTAGTTGGTCTGATGAATACCCAGCTGGCCTACCAGGACGGCGAGATCTACGTGATCGAGGTGAACCCGCGCGCTTCCCGTACTGTGCCTTTCGTCTCCAAATGCATCGGCACTTCACTGGCGAAAGTGGCTGCGCGCTGTCAGGCCGGCATCAGCCTGCAGGAACAGGGCTTTACCGAAGAGATCGTACCGGACTACTACTCCGTTAAAGAGTCAGTATTCCCCTTCAACAAGTTCCCGAAAGTGGACCCGATCCTCGGCCCCGAGATGAAATCCACCGGTGAAGTGATGGGCGTAGGCGCTACCTTCGCAGAGGCCTTCGACAAAGGTCTGGTTGCCGCTGGCGACCGCCTGCCGGAGTCCGGACGCGCATTTATCTCTGTGCGTGACTTCGACAAGGCCGACGCAGTGGGCGTAGCTCGCGATCTGGTAGAGCTTGGCTTCGAAGTAATTGCCAGCCGCGGCACCGCCAAGGTCTTGCAAGAAAACAATATTCCCGTTACAACCGTCAACAAGATGAGTGAAGGTCGCCCGCATATCGTCGATATGATTAAGAACGACGAGATTGCACTGGTAGTGAACACTACCGAAGGGCGCCAGGCGATTCGCGACTCTGCGGATATCCGTCGCAGTGCCGAGAACCACCAGGTGTGTTACACCACCACCCTGGCGGCGGCCCAGGCCATGGCGATGGCCATGCGTCAGGAGCAGCCGCTACAGGTTCGCCGCCTGCAAGACCTTCACCAGCGTGTCGTAAAGCTGTCTTAATAGCTTTAAAACCAACTTGTGAAATCCAACCGGGCCCCGTGATCTCACTGGGCCCGGTTTCGTCGTAACAATAATGGAGGTCCCACATTGAACCGGGTACCAATGACCGTTGAAGGCGCAGAAGCGCTGCGCTCAGAGCTGGACAATCTGAAAAAAGTTGAACGCCCTACCGTTGTACAGGCGATTGCTGAAGCGCGCGAACACGGTGATTTGAAGGAAAATGCCGAATACCACGCGGCGCGGGAAAAGCAGGGCTTTATCGAAGGCCGTATCCAGGAAATTGAAAGCAAGCTTTCCCACTCTCTGGTCATTGATGTGAAAAGCATTGAGCCCAGTGACAAGGTAATTTTCGGCACTACGGTAACGATTATTCACCTGGATGATGAGAAGGAAGTCACATACAAAATTGTGGGTGACGACGAAGCCGATGTGAAAAAGCACAAGATCTCGGTGAACTCCCCGATTGCCCGTGCGCTGATCGGCAAGGAAGTGGGTGATGTGGTGGTGGTCCAAACACCTTCCGGTGCGGTGGAGTACGAAATCGATGCGGTTGAACACCTGTAAATTACAGGCGATAAAAAAAGGGCGGCCATGGGCCGCCCTTTTTTTTCTTGTTATTGCCAAACGTAACTTTGGTTAGCGTGGCCAGACTGCATCACCGTGGCAGTTTCATAAAGGCCGAACTGCCCCACCAGGCTATTGTTGTTGTGCCCTGATTGGCGTGCCGAAGCGGTGTGTCCAGAACCGATCTGTCCCAGGTACACATCATTGTGGTGGCCTCTCTGGCGGGCGCGTGCACTGTGGTCATACCCAGCCTGGGAAATATCCGCTTCCTGGTTGTGGCCACGCTGACGCATACGGGCGTAGTGATCACCACCCACCTGACGAATATCACCATCATTGGATTCACCGGACTGGCGCATGCTGGCATCGTGGCCAAAGCCGCTCTGGAAGGTATCTGCGTTGTGCAGTTCTCCTCTCTGACGGATAACGGTTTCAGAACCAACGCTCAGAACCTGGGTGGCGGTTGCCGTGTTGTGGCTGTCCATCTGGCTAATCATCACCATGTTGCCAGCACCTGCAAATTGATAGGTGAGAGCGTAGTGGTTGTCGCCAGATTGCTGATGGGCGGAGTAGCTGCCCAGCTGTCCAATCTGGTAGGTCTCAGACACGTTGGTGCTGCCGGACTGGAAGCTGAACGACTCGTTGCCGGCACCACCGCTTTGCAGCAACTCCGCTGAATGGTGATCACCTTCCTGATACTGGTACCCATAGCTGCCGAGTTCAATGCTATGAGTGATCTCCGCATCATTGCTATGGCCATGCTGTTCCTGCATAGCGTTGTTATCCCAGGTCAGCGGCCCGGTCTGATCGATAGTGGCATTGTTGTGGCCGCCATTCTGGTCCTGAGTGGCAGTGTTGCCGCCCGCATAAGCGGTTCCACTGATGGCCAGGGTTAGGGCTACAGCGATAGGGGTCAAAGTCTTCATGAGTGTCTCCATTACTACAAACTTCAATGAGCATCACATGGTGAAATACCAGCCTAAATGGCTGAAAGGGGGTGGCACGTCATCCTGCGCCGAGGGTTTTACAGCAGGTGCACCTAGCCTGGGGGGTAGGTATCACTGTAAAGAGGGGGAGCAGCGTTGCCGCAAAGGCATTGCCGCCAGTCAAACCGGTAAGTGGGAGAGTAGGACTGATACATTTTGATGGCTTCCCTGATACTGCTTAGGAGTCCAAAATTTCGTTCCGTCCTCAATATTCTTGCTGGGAATTGAGGCAGTCGCTATAGGAGAGAAGTTGTAAATCCTTGAGAAGAAAGTTCTATTGCAGAGTTCTAATTTCACTTTTCTCTCTCTATAGCTTTTGCCTGTTGCTATGAATAGCGCGGGGATTTAAGTCGGATTTTTTGATTGGCAATTTTGCTGCGAGCCTATTTACTGGGAAATATGGCCGCTGTTGGAAATGCCGACCTGTAGGGTGTTGCTGGATGCTCCCGCTCTCACCTGACTGGTTTGGACCTGGTTAAATAAGCCAATCTGGGTGCTACTGGCCATTTGATTCAGACCTAGTTGAGAAAATGAAACGTTATTTTCCAGCCCAATTTGGTTTGATTGGTTGATATTGCCAATACCAGCTTGTAAAGAATTTGCTGAATTTAACAACCCTTCCTGTGAAGCTGACGATGAATTCCCCGTGCCCAGCTGCTCCATTTCGGAAAAGTTAAGTGCGCCTGCCTGGGTAATTGAAGATTCATGAGCGATGCCGGTTTGCTCACTGACACCTAAATTAAGCAAACCCGCCTGTGAGATTGAGGCATTACCCGTAAAACTGAATACTTGTGCCACGGCGGCGGCATTGGCTCTATCTGTCTGCTCAATATTGACGCTGTTATTGGCCCCGGAAATTTGTATCGTAGTGGCAACCTGTCCCTGGCCATCCTGAGTATGCAGGGAGAAACCGTTTATTTGGTTAACTTGCCGGGTGAGTGATCTGCTATTAGAGCCAATTTGTACGCTCTGTCCTGCATTGTCGCTTCCTGTAGATTGGGAGACTCTGGAAAAATGATTGCGGCCAGTTTGAAATTGGGAAATTGTGCTGTTGATTTCTATGGATTGAATGCCGGTGGCGTCATTAAAAAAGCCAATTTGCTCTTGCAGGATTAAGTTGCCCTCATTAAATGGAAACCTCTGGTTGGCAACGGCATTGTTGCCAATACCAATTTGTATCTGCTCTACGGTTTGGTCATTCCCAAAAACGGAATTGGCAGAAAGAAATGCGACAAATGTGACTACCGGCGAATAAATAACTTTTTTCACGAATACCTCCACGACTACATAACAAGGAGCATGAAAATTACGGCTTTTAAGTGCGGTATCGGCAAGCAAGCATAGGGAAATTACAATCGGAAATTAAATCCAGGACAGTAATTTTTAAGAGTGCTAAAAGCGAATTGACCCAATTACCGCTATTTTCATTGTTGATGGCGGTATAGTAAGTTTCTATAGGGCTTTATTCTCAATTTAATGAGAAATAAGTATCAAGAAATGAGTGCTTTTACTTCAGGGTTCCAGTCGGAATAAGTTGATCTTACTCCGACTGGTAATAACTCCGTTACTGTAAAACCACTGCTGTATTACCGGTACCGGTTTGGGTAATATTGGCGGATTGGGAGAAACCGTTTTGAATCACAGTTGCGTCATTCATACTGCCAGACTGATTAACGATCACCATATGGCCACCGCCTAATCCACCATTGCCGGCCTGCATAATATTGGCGGAATTTAAGTAGCCATCTTGAGTGACGTAGGCACTGTTATACCAGGACACTTGCACGATGGTGGCTATGTTGCCCTCGCCATCCTGATAGAGGTCCAATTCGTTATACATATCGGACTGGGCGACATCTGCGCTGTTGGCGGCGCCGATCTGTTGGATACTGGCGTAGTGCCCGGTGCCTTCCTGGCTGATTATGGCCTCATGGCTTGAGCCTTGCTGGAATATCAACGCATCGGAATTAAAACTCGCGTATTGACCAATCAAGGCGCCATGCAACTCACCCATTTGCTCTATAACAGAGACATTATCGCTACCGAGATGTTGTTGGATTTCTGCTTCATTACCCGATCCCACCTGCCGTATTGTTGATTGCCCATGCTGTGTGGCCAATTGGTAACTATTGGCACGATTATTAGAGCCCGACTGGAATATTTCTACGCTATTTGCGATCCCATCCATTTGCAGGCTATAGGCGTCGTTAAGACTGCCTTCTTGTATTTGGATAATTGAGCTTTCAATTTCGTTTTGCTGTACGGCCTCTGCAATATGAGCAGAGCCGTCCTGACTGATCTCCAGGTGATTATCGATAGCGCTTGGGTCAGTTTGATCCGCTACAGCTGAGTTACTGGAGCCACTTTGGGTGATTAATGTAGTATTTTCTGCAGCATAACCCAAGCTGGTGGCAGATATCGCCAATACCAGTGGAATTACGGTAATCTTCTGCACGGTTAACTCCTGTGTATTACCGTCTAGTGGTAAATCCGGTCGTTAAAACTTTTGCCTGTGTTACCTGTGAACTGAGTAACGTCAAAATGTGAGAAATCGTTTACATGGAAAACTGTAGACGAAGAATTTTGAAACCACTGCTACGTAAGAAAATATTGATGCAGTATTTTTATCAGGTAAGGAAAGAATGCCATTCTTTGGGTATCTTTGTGAGTGACTCATAAATTAAAGTTGGCATTGAAAAATGCATTCTTTCCTCTATCTATATTGGAAATATAAAAACTTTCAACCGGAACGAATATGCCGCTACTGCATAATAAATCCTTGGTTTAACACGCCATTCTGAATGCCAATAGCCGTTTGATTGTCGACGCTTTGGGTAATAGTATGAAGGTTAGTTGTTCCTATTTGGGTGCTACTTGCAGTTTGCATTGCTCCAGCTTGATCCACGATGGACATATTGCCAGTACCATCTTGTAGCGTAGAAACCAACAAAATATCTCCCGTCTGGGTCTGGGTACTAATGTTACTATCTCCTATCTGGGTACTTGTTGCTACTAGGATGTCACCCGTTTGTATAGAAAAGTAAGTATTCAGATTGCCCGTTTGCGAGGTGGTCAACAGATTATCAAACCCTGTTTGTTCGGCATCTGCGCTATTTTGATCACCCGTTTGAGACACATTTAGGCTGTTAAACGTGGTGGTAGTTTGAGTCACTAACATCTGGTTATCAAAGCCAGACTGATAGAGGTTGACTGTATCGAAACTACTGTCTGTTTGAGAGAAAATGACGTCATTTGCAGAGCCGAACTGAGAAATGTCAACAAAGCTGGAAGAAGTACTGTCCTGTAAAGTAGAGGCGAAATTTCCAGTGCCCTCCTGATAGATATTTACCTCTGCATCATCTGAAAAATTAGTTTGAGTCGAGTCAGCTTCATTCCCCAGCGTTACCTGTTCATGCCTGATGATACTCAAGTTGGTTGAAGTGTCTTGCAGGCTATTGCTAACCTGTGCTTCATCTGCCTGAATAACCTCAATAAAGTTGTTAGTTGCTGTTGGGTCTACTTGGTTTGCAGTCACCTGGTGATTGTTACCCGTTTGTTCCACGGTAGTTGTATTTCCATCCGCATAAGCAATTGACCCGACAAGGCATAAACTGATGCCCACGGAAATTGGTGTATGGATTCGCATCGATATCTCCGATTGAAGGTAAGGTGGATTTTTCTTATCCCCATGATTTCAGTTGCGGTGAAGCATCAAGCCTAGGAAGGACAAAAGACTCCATAGATAGGGTATGGCATTTATTGCGCAAGGAGTTTGGCACACCTTGTTTTATTGCTATCCCTAATAGGTATCATCACTGGAGTACCTGATAATACCCTGATGCTGGTATGAGTTTTATCGTAAGCCTCAAGTATTGCTATGGGAAGTTAGTGCCTAAAAAATAGGAAAAACTTCTTTGTTGTTGTTTTTTGCGTTACCTGGATGTGCCTGTAAAGGGATACGATAAACGGATTTAAGCGATAGGTTTGTAGAGCTATAGTGAGGTTTAGATTGGGCTACCTGTTAGAGTAGCCCGTTAATAAACAACTAAACAGATGTTATTGAAAAATAAAGCCCATATTATTACTGCCATTTTGAGTGGCATTGGCTGTTTGGCTGATGCCGTTCTGGCCGGTCTGGTGCGAGTTGTTTGTACCTATTTGCAAAGTGGTTGCCAAATTATTACTACCTCCTTGATTCATATTAATCATATTCATAGAGCCTATTTGAGTCGATAATCCAGTTGCGAATGTCCCAAATTGTCCATGAAAAGAGGTGTTGTTATCACCATCCTGCATAATGGTGATTGAGCCCTGCTGACTACTTTGTACAGCACTGATTGTATTGGAGGTACCAATCTGAGTGGCATCAATCAAGTGGGCCAGGCCTGTCTGCGTATATCCAGCACCATTTGAATCTCCAGATTGTGAAGATATGGTGGTACTTGAGTCGCTATTTGCTTGGGTAACTGTAGCTAGGTTTTGAGTGCCAAATTGCTCAAAGTCGGCATTGTCAGAAACACTATTAACCTGGCTGATGGTGGCAGATTGAAGGGTTCCGAATTGCTCAACACTACCGCTGCTGGTTGTTGTATTAGTTTGGCTTGTAGTTACGCTGTGACTAACGCCGTCTTGGTAGACAGTCGCTGTTGTATCAGTAGCTGCCGTTTGAGTTGAAAAAATGGAGTTGCTGTCTCCGAGTTGTTCCTGATCAATTTCATTAGAGGTGCTGTTTGTTATCTGCGTAGCATTAGCAGTATTTAGATTCCCGGTCTGAATTTGAGTAACTAAATTTCCAATAGCAGTAGGATCGCCCTGATCCACAGTGGCACTATTGGTTAATCCACTTTGTGAAATGGTAGCGGTATTATTGGATGCGATAGCACTGTAGCTTGGGAAACACAGTAAGAATCCAATGGCTAACGTTTGGTAACGTATCATTTTATCTCCGTGGAATTTTAATTTTGAATATAAAATATTTTGAACAGCTTGAATTAAATGAGGAAGCTGATTATCTGGTAGATATAGTGATTTTTACTTCTTAAACACTATATATGCAGAACTATTGTAGAGTGTTCTCTTATGGTAGCTATGAGAACTTAGTATGGATAAATTGAGATTAAAGTTTGTGAGATAATTTTTTCGTTAAAAAAAGGCCGACTTTAACAGTCGGCCTTTATCTTGATTACTGAATAATTACTGCCACATTGCCATCGCCCACCTGGGCGGGTGCGGCTGCGTTGAAGTCACCTACTTGGGTCACAGTTATGGTGTTGAAGTTGCCAACTTGTGATGATGTAGCGCTATTGAAATCGCCAGGTTGTGTCACGGTCAGGTTATTGAAAGTACCATCCTGAGCCGCCTGGGAGAAGTTATCGAAACCACTTTGGGTAACGACAGCAACATTAGTGAGTCCCACTTGTTCTGTGTATGCCCAGTGGTCACCGCCACTTTGATTGTGGACCAAAGTCTGGGTAGTACCGTCTTGGAAACCTTCACTGTAGTTTCCGTCATCAGTCTGGCTGAAGAAGATGGTGTTGAAAGAACCATCCTGGAAGGAGAAGGTTGAGCTGTTGCTCGCAGATATTTGCTGGTGAGCGACAGTGTTAGTATCACCCGCCTGGATCATATTCATGGTGTTCTGCGTGCTATTACTTTGCGTTGCAGAAGCGGTACCATTGGTGCCGGTTTGAGTAATAATTGCGCTATTCAATGAGGTCAGGGTTTGAATGGCGACTGCCACATTACCGTCACCGGATTGATTAACTACAGCGGTGTCATTTGCACTGGTAGTCTGGGCAATAGTTGCATCTTGCGGGCCACCGCTTTGATTTATCACGGCAACACTGGTATCTACAAAGCTCTGAGTAGTCGATGCAAACTGGCCGTCATTTATCTGGGTGATAGTAGCCACTGGCACATTGGAATCGTTTTGGAATGATTCCGCGTAATTCATATCTCCTACTTGAGTTTGAGTAATTACGCCTGAATCGTTATTGCTGGATTGCTCAGCATAAACTTCATTCGTATCACCAGTTTGAGTCTGGGTGATAACGTTGTTGGTTACCGTTGGATCACTCTGATCAGCGGTTGCCATGTTACCAGTACCGTTCTGATTGAGAATGGCGGTATTGTTCGTGGCGAGGGCTCCGGTGCTGGCGATCGCCAGAAGAACACTGGCGGCAATAGGTGTGTACTTGGTCATCTGTAACTCCATATAGATGTCAAATATCGCTGTACAGCTTTTACAAACAAAGGAAAACAGCATCATTTGATATTGGAAGAGTCTCATCCTCAGGCAAATTACAACTGTGTCTGAAGTATGTGAGGAAACTGGGATGAACCCGACTGCTTAATAACCTTCACATTCCTTGTGAAAACCTAGCAATATCATTTAAACAGCAGCTTGATGCTGATTAGAGTTTTGTCGTCTTCTGGGGTTACAGCCATAGGACGGAAGTGCCGAAACCTTAGGAATAAAGTTCTTTTTTGAACTAGCTATGGCAAATAATGTCAGCTGATTTAGAGGGTGGCATTAAATACATGAAATGATTGTTTCATGAGAATTTAGGGCTAGTAATAATAATTGAAGCTTGCACTTAGCCCACCAAGTTGAAAATAGGCCGGCATGTTAAGCCGGCCTATTCCCTTAATTACTGAATAATAATTGCATTGTTGAAATCACCTACTTGAGTAGGTGTGGCCGTATTGAGATCGGTTGATTGGGTTACGGCAATAACGTTGTTATTACCGGTCTGCGAGGCGACAGTGGTATTGAAATCGCCAGGCTGGGTAACGGTCAAGCTATTGAATGTCCCAACCTGGTAGCCTTCAGAATAGTTATCAAAGCCTGTCTGGGAGATCACGCCAATATTGGTGGTGCCCACTTGCTCAGTATAAGCCCAGTGATCATCTCCAACTTGAATGTGAGTCAGGCCCTGAGTAGTACCATTTTGGAAGCCCTCGCTGTAGTTCCCATCACCTGCTGTCTGTGATGTGGTGAATGTATTGGAAGTGCCATCCTGGAAGGAAACAGAGGTACTGTTAGTGGCCATAGTTTGAATGTGTATTACAGAGTTTGTGGTACCTGCCTGGATAGCGTTAACAGTGCTCGAGGTACTGGAAGTTTGAGTAGAAGTTGCAGTATTGGTGGTTCCTGTTTGGGTTAAGATTGCGGTGTTAAATGAACCATTAGTTTGGATAACATTACCTACATTACCGTCGCCGGACTGAGTCACTACAGCATTATCATTTGTACTGGAAACTTGGGTTACTGCTGCTACTTGCGGACTACCACTTTGGGTGACAGTTGCAACGCTGGTATCTACAAAACTTTGTGTAGTTGTTGCAAAGTGACCGTCGTTGATTTGGGTGATAGTAACAATCGCAGTGCTGGAATCATTCTGGAAGGACTCTGCGTCATTCATATCCCCGACTTGAGTTTGGGTAATTACACCGGAATCATTAAAGCTGGTTTGCTCTGCATAAACTACGTTGTTGTCACCGGTTTGGTTTTGTGTGATCAGGTTGTTGGATACAGTGGCATCACTCTGATCAGCCGTGGCCATGTTGCCAGTGCCATTTTGGTTGAGAATGGCGGTATTGTTGGTAGCTAAGGCTCCGGTACTGGCGATCGCCAGAAGAACACTGGCGGCAATAGGTGTGTACTTAGTCATCAGTAACTCCATAGGGATGTCAAATATAGCTGTACAGCTTTTTACAAATAAAAAGAATTCAGCACCATTAGATATTGGGAGTGTTTTGTCTCAGGACACGATACGGCTGTGCCAGGCGTATGTGAGTTATCTGGAGTGAAACCGACTGCTTCTAACCTTCACATTCCTTGTGAAACATCTAGCAATATCATTTTTAACAGCAGCTTGATGCTGACTAGAGTTTTGTCGGCTTCGGGAGTTGCGGCTATAGGACGGAAGTGTCGAAATTTTAGGAATAAAGTTCTTTTTTAAGCCTTTGATGACAAATGTGAGCAGCTGGTTTTTTGAAATGACACAAAATTTGAGGAATTGTTGCTGCAGGCGATCCGGCTACTCAAATGGATAATTTAACTTTTGTAGTTGTGACTGTTGATAAATTAATCAGTAAAAATGTAGGACTGAATAAGTCGAGGTAATCGGTTTTTGGAGAATTGATATATGCTTTAAATATTAGTCATACTGACTTATTTGTGTTGTTATGGCAGTTCCGACAACGGTGACTGAAGTATGTAAGCCGTTCCCACTTTGGTAAATATTTACGTTATGAAAGCTGCCGATTTCTTCCACTTGTGCACTATTTTGTATTCCAATTTGAGATATGCCTGCTGTGTTTCCAACTCCATACTGATCGATATCTATAAAATTCTCAAAGCCCACCTGTATTAATAATGCAAAGTTGTAATCTCCGACTTGGCTGGATGAGACTATATTGTCTTTGCCGGATTGGGTGACAGCTAAGTTATTTCTATTGCCGTCCTGATGGGCAGAAGTGTAGTTGCTGCTACCTGTTTGGTAGGTGTGGACTCTATTTCCCCCGCCCTCCTGATTTATGACGCTTAAATTTGAGATCGAATAAAGATTGGCTGCGCTCAATTCGCTGGCGACAGCCAATTCACTACTGCTATCCAAGTCTGAACAAAATCCTGTGCCTGGGAAGATTGCTACTGCCAGCAAAAAGGTGGCAGGGTAAGTGCTACTGATTTTATGGTACATCTTTTCAACCTTTCGAATTTCAGGATAGGCACAAAGTAAATTTTGAAGGCTTTAATTTCTACATAATGACGGTGCTGTCATTTAAGTAGTACTGCAATATTGGATTCTCAATTTCATCCGGGTTGGCGAGTGCCCAGGAGTTGTGGACAATGCCTTCACTGATCAAGTGAATTACAGCGGATTCCATCGCTGAAAGCATAGCAAGCTGTGCCGGTTCGTTATAGGTAGTACCTGCTTCCAATTCCAATAGGCGTCGATATTTAACATAGCGGAATACATCGGCACTAATTGCTTTTGAATAGACCGTTTTGGAGGTTAATACTGAGTGTAATACCCGCCCGGAGCGAATATCAATGGCTCTCAAGTTAACTGTTACCTGGTCCACACGGTATTGCTCATCAGCGCCAATACCAAAGTATCGAGCGCCTGCGCCACCGGTTTGAATATTTTGGTCGTAGGCAACAATGCCACCTTCCAATAAGACGTTTGCAGCTACGAGAGTGGGAAGTGGCACACTGTTATTGACGGGAATATCCGGCTTGGTTAATCCTGCACGGATAATTTTCCGTTCAGTTAACAGATTTTGTAAGCCCTCACGCTCTAGCGGGATAAACCAGCCAGATTCATTGAGCACGTCCATCAGCATAGCCGCGCCACCCTGAGTAACCGCAGTCGAGAAACTACTATTCGGTGCGGGCTTATACTGACCGGTTTGGTCGCGGAAGCCATAAACCGCTACCAATATTTTACCTTTTGGTTCAGGAAGATTGATTAGGTCCCGGTAGGTATTTTTCCTAGGGGTGAGCATTGCATCTGTGATGCCCGGACCAAAAAGTGCATCGCCCACATCTTTGACTGCAGAGCAGCTGCTTAGCGTCATTAATGTTGTTACGATGGGCAAAGCTATCACTTTTCTTATTGCATTACGCATTGCCAAAGAATCCTTTGAAATTTAAAGGTTCATTAGTTTGTCGGGTTTAATCCGCTTACAACGATTTCGCTTTTATCTCCGGTACTTCGATCGGTGATAAGTACTGTTAGGACACCATCGTTATCAACAATTTGTACGATAAAGTCGTCGGTAATCAGCTCTCCACTATTGCCGTCACCAACATCGGTAAGGAGTTGGTTTAGTAGACGGGTTTCCAGTGAATCGCTGAATCTATCCAGGGCACTGGGCTGCTCATAGAGGCTGTCAACCTTGTCAGGGTCTTCGTGGGTATCTTGGGACTGTGCATTTTGCAGTAAGTAGGTGCCGTTGAGTGGGTTGCCACCAAAGTTAGGGTTTACCGGTTCATAGATTAATTCGGTGGCGGAGATATGGTGGTAGGAGACCGCTGCCAGAGAAAAGACGGCGGTTCCTAGTAATGACTTGATTTTCATTAGAATTCATCCTTACCCAAATCAAAGGTGTCTGTGAGTGAGCTGCGAACACGCGATTGCAGTACTTCCTGGTGAATATACTGAGCGGCCTCATCGGCCAAGCGATGTATATTGTTGGTGCTTGGGCTGATAAAACGCCTGAAAACAATTTTGTCGTTATAGGTAACCCAAATTAGATTTCCCCATCGGGCCGACGGCCTTTCATAAATTGTTAAGTTGTACGTAGCATCTGGGTAATTGAGGTTTCTGTATTCGCTCATGAAGCGAGCAAAATCATGCCCGGTGCGAGTTATTGTTCGATCTATATTAAATCCGCTGATTTCATCTTCGAGTTTTCCAGAATCGGTATCTGCTGGAGGAACCTCTGTGTCATCCTGGCCAAAGGCCAGGGATGCACACAGTGTCAACATCAACAGGGTTAGTCTCATATCCTCTCTTCCTGGAGATTGAGCTTGGCCCAATTACTGGCCTGCAGCCGGTTTTTAACTCCAATTTTTCGGAAAATGTTGTACATGTGATTTTTCACAGTGTGTTCGCTAAGGTGCAATTTTGTTGCGATCACACTGTTGGGTTCACCGGTAGTGAGTTGTCCGAGTATTTCCTGTTCCCTGCGGGTAAGAGGGAGGGAGTTTTGTGGGCTGATATGTTGTCGCCCCTCGGCACTGTGAATCGCGGTATCCAATTTGTGAATAAGGTTTTCCTGACTGGTATTGCTGTCACAAAGTAGGTGAAAACCTTTCTGGCGTAATTTTTCCGATATATGAATGGGTAGGTTGGCTGGGAGATTAATCAGTAAAGCTTTTGCATGACTAATCTTCTTTAGATCTGAAAGAAACTGTTTTGAGTCAGAGCTCACACCAATTTGCCAGCAATCTATCACGATAGCCTGATAATGCTGCAGGCAGTTTTTTTGTTTTCCAATGCTGGATTTTTCCCAGGGTATGGGAATAGCTTGTGAAAACAGTGAAAATAATAGATCGCCTTGAAGGCCGGAGTTGCTAAAAAAAAGAACCGGCATATACCTCGTACCTCTCCTTGATACAGATAGATCTCTCTCGAAATAAGAGTTTGACCTTCCATCGACTCCTGTCGTTTAGGTTCCCAAAATTACCCCACGTTATCTGCCATGACGACGTGGGAGTCAGCGTAAAATCGTTTCTGCCATGTTAGGGAAAAACACTCACTCAATGAGAATTTAGTTTGGAGTGTAGACGTAGGATGGGGGAGGCTTAGGAAAAAATGTGCCTTATTTATTTTTTGCGGATATTTTTAGCGTTTTTTGGTTGTGGTTTTAGAGTGATAAATGGTTTGTTTTGTTCGGACGGAATATTTAAAAATAAGCGTACAATTTATTTTTTTGGCATTTTCTATCTTATATTTTGTGTTGTTTTTTCACCTGGCAAGTATTGCATTTAATTGCTACTTGGCTGTATTCGGTAAAGGCGTTTATTGGTTTCTCTCTTTCGCTGGGGAGAAATTAATTTGGAGCAGGGAAATAGGTTTTCAGCTGCCCATTACTAATGTCACCTCTTATACCGTTTTTTTGTTGGGTTGTCCTAACCGCCTGATGCCTACGTCAGTTTTCCCTGTTTTTCCTATGATTGGAGCCGATTACAATGGTGAAACTGTCGTCACACTCCTGTACAAATTGTGAACTTTTGGGCGAATGTGCTGTCGGCAGCTGTTAGGATAGAGACCAATTGGGTCTGGTAAGAGGGGGTAGATATGAGTCAACTAATGCAAAGTTTACCACTTTGGCTTTGGGGTATCCTGGGCTTGATTGTTTTGTTCCTGGCCCGAGAGCCTGTACACCGCACGGTATATGCTCTGGCGCGCCTGGGACATCGGGCTTTGCGGTTTATCGCCAGTAATATCGGTGTTGTGGAACAGAGGTTGGTCGAGCGCAATCGGGAAGTGCTTTTTGCCGAGGGTAGAGACACAGCCGAGCGCCATATTGAAAGAGAGTTTGAACGTATTGAGCAAACAGTACAGCGGGACTTGGCGTTGTATCCAACATTGCACCGAAAGCTCTGTGAGCAGCTCAGCAGCCTGGATGAAGACTATGTACGCAGTGCTGAAATAGCTCCGGAACCATCAAACTGGGCCCGGGCGATTCGCGCCGTTTCGGAAATTCCCGGCAAAGAAGACCCGGTGGTAGCTGATGTTCTCGACACTATTAACCAGTCAATGCGTAAAGCTGAGTCCAAAGCTCTGGAGTCTTATCGCGAGTCGACGCGGGAAAGGCATCAATTACTAAAACGTATGCTGCCTAGTTGGCGTGCAATGCTTTCAACTTTGGGGCGCATTAACAAAAATGTAGAGTCGGTTATTCGGCGGGCCAAAGCGCTGGATGGCCATATGGAGCGCTATGAAGAGATTCTTCAGGAATCGGATAAGAGTCTTCATTTGCTATCTTCTTCCTCTTTCAGCCGTTTTCTGACGGCTTCTTTGGTGTTAATGGTTGCCTTGGCTGGGGCCATGGTGAATTTTCAGTTACTGGCACAACCTATGGCGGCAGTACTGGGCGCTGAAGCTTCACTTGGCAGTTATAGCCTCGCCAGTATTTCAGCCGCAGTGGTAATCTTTTTGCAGATTACTGTCGGATTGTTGATTATGGAATGCTTGCAGGTTACTCGAATGTTTCCTGCGGTAGGTTCCCTAGGTGAGAGTACGCGCAGGTTATTGCTGGGAGTGGCTTTGGCACTCTTATTGGTTTTGGCTGTAGTCGGTGGAAACCTGGCTTTCTCCCGTGAGTTGATTCTGCAACAGCAGTTATTAGGTTCTGAGCAGCTTTGGCCAATTCCTCTGGCACAGATGGGACTTGGGTTTGTGCTTCCCTTAATTCTGGCTTTTCTGGCAATTCCTTTGGAGCAGTTTATCCGTTCAGCGCGAACGGTGATTGGTATTGGGGTGGGCTTATCCCTGCGGGGAATGACCTTAATACTGCGGTTTTTGGCGATGGCTTCACTGCACTTAGGTGTTTTGGTTAATCGTTTTTACGACATCGTTATTTTTGTTCCCCTCTGGTTACAGGCTTTGTATGTGCGTCAGAAACAAGGAACTGGAAGTGAGGATAAAGAACCGGCGGGGAAAGAAGAATCCAAAAAGAGTGCCGTGCTTGCTGACACTGATTCTGTTGCCAAATTAGCGGAAGAGGCGTGATCGAAGCTAACACTATCCAGCTTGAAAACTGACAAAATAATAAGTGTGGTGAAGCATGTTTTGGTTGTCGTTCTTTTTAATTGCCCTAGTCGTTCTATTTCTTTATGCCCGGTCTGCACCGGGCAAACCTTGCCCCCTGTGGTTTCCTCAGGGGGAGGGGCCGATGGTGATCGCACATGGTAATGACTGCGGCAATGGCCTCTACCCAGGAAACACGGCGATTTACCTTGAAAAAATGGTGCAACTGGGCGTGGATGCTATTGAAGTGGATCTGTGGCTCACCGCCGATGGCCATTTAGTGTTGATTCACGACAGGGAGCTGGAAATGTTCTCTGATGGAGCGGGGTTTGTAGAGGATAAAACCTTAGAGCAGCTGCGTCAGTTAAATGTTGCCTATCTCTGGACTCGGGATGGAGAGCATTACCCCTATAGAGAAAAGCCCCTGCGAGTGTTGACTCTGGAAGAGGCGCTGGCAATGGTGGGGGATATGCCAATGATACTGGAGATCAAAAGCCGTCAGTATCGCGCTGCAAAAGTGTTGAAGGATGTGCTGGCAAAGTGTGGAAAAGGCGAGCAGGTCGTTGTTTCCTCTTTTCACCAAGGGGTGATTAATGAGTTTCGTCGACTCTGTCCGCAAGTGGCGACGGGTACGCCTACCGTAGAGGCGGTAGTATTTTATATTGCACAGTTACTCCGAGCAGAGAAACTGCTGCGTCCAAGCTATAGCGCGATGCAGCTACCGATGGAACAAAAAGGTATTCCCGTAGTTACTGAAAGTATGGTGCGCGCTGCTAATAAAAAGAAAGTCCACTTGGCGGTATGGACCGTGAATGGCACGGAAAACTACCGGCGCTATATTGATCTGGGCGTACACGGCATTGTGACTGACCGACCGGATCTGCTGTTGGAGATGTTGGCGCAGCAGCGAGAAACTTTATTGAAGCAGGCAGCCTGACTCGATTGATATAAGGAATAAGTCAACTGATGGAGATCGTAGTTTTTCTATTTACGACTATTTGTATTATTGGCTTCATTTCAGGTCTTACTGCTGCCATTAGTATCTCTGTTTTGAGCAAGTATGCTGTTGGCGCGCCACGACTTCTTAAGTTGTCAGGGGTTTCGTTACTCTTTAAAAAGTACTATCCAAACCACAATAAACAGAGAAAAGTGACTCTCGCTCTAGAGGTTATTTGCGTGGCTTGTATCTTGCTTGCGTTTTTGGTGCTAATTATCTGTATTCCAGAGATGAGAGATCTGGTTTTTAAATCCATTGGTAGCCACAGTAATTTATAGGAGTAGGCAAGAACGTCTAGCCTTTCAGTTTGATTGGAGGGCTGACCAAAATATTTGGCATACTAAAAGCAACAGGCGCATTTTATGTTGTCAGATCAACTTCTGATAATTTTCGGAAAGAAATAATAACAACTGGGAGTTTTTATGAAGAACGTAGTAGGTTCCGTCGCCCTGGCGGTTTCTGTATTGACTGCATCTTTTACCTCTGCGCAGGATCGGTTTGCCAATGTGGAAATTAGTAGTGAAGCCGTGTCTGGCAATGTTTATATGCTCAAAGGAGCTGGGGGCAATATTGCAGTACTGGTGGGAGAGGACGGCACCTTTATGGTGGATGACCAATACGCGCCTTTGACCGCAAAAATTCAACAGGCAGTAGCTGAGTTAGCCAAGCAACCTTTGCGTTTTGTCATTAATACCCACTGGCATGGAGATCATACCGGCGGTAACGAAAATCTGGGTAAAAGCGGCGCCCTGATTGTGGCTCACGAGAATGTACGCAAACGGGTAAGTACCGAGCAGTTTATTGAGGCATTTAAGCGCAAGGTTGAGCCGTCTCCCCCAGAAGCATTACCGGTGATAACCTTTACCGATGCCACTACCTTTTACTGGAATGGCGATAGGGTAAAGGTCCAACATGTGGGGCCGGCGCACACGGATGGTGACTCCATCGTGCATTTTGCCGAAGCCGATGTGATTCATATGGGGGATATTTATTTTAACGGCAACTATCCCTTTATCGATCTCTCTTCCGGCGGCTCGGTGGATGGCATGATCGCAGCTATGGACACCGCTTTGGCGATGGCGGGGGAAGAGACCAAAATTATTCCCGGTCACGGTCCTCTCAGTAATCGGGCAGAACTGCAACAGCAGCGCAATATATTGGCAGGGCTTAGGGACAAAGTGAAAGCGATGGTGGATGAGGGTAAAACCCGGCAGGAAGTGATTTCTGCAAAGCCCACAGCGGAATTTGATGCGCAGTATGGCCAGGGTTTTATGACACCGGATATTTGGACCGGGATTGTTTACGACTCCCTGACACAATCTTAGAAAATAAAAAAAGGCGGCGCAGTGAAAACCTGCGCCGCCTTTTTTGTTGGATTACCCAGTGATTTTATTCTGTAGTGGCGTTCGGGGTCATGGGCCCGCCAAATTCAGGGCTATTTTCCACCGCCTCTTCATTGTGTTCTTCTCGCACTCGGAACCAAGCGGCATAGAGTGCTGGCAGGAACAGTAGGGTGAGTCCGGTTGCGACAATCAATCCGCCCATAATGGCGACCGCCATAGGGCCAAAGAAGTCACTGCGGGACAGTGGAATCATCGCCAATACCGCAGTCAGCGCTGTCAAAACAATCGGCCTGAAGCGTCTTACCGTCGACTCGACAATTGCATCCCAGGGGCTGAGGCCCTGGCTGATATCCTGCTGTATCTGGTCCACCAAAATCACCGAGTTACGCATAATCATTCCCGCCAGGGCGATGGTGCCCAGCATGGCGACAAAACCAAAGGGCTTGCCAAACAACAGCAGGAACAGGGTAACGCCGATCAGGCCCAGGGGAGCCGTGAGGAATACCATGGTGGATAGGGACATACTGCGCAATTGCAGCATTAGTAGGGTAAAGACCACCAGCACAAATAGCGGCATACCGGCATTGACCGATTTTTGCCCCCGTGCAGATTCTTCCACGGTACCACCCACTTCCAGCAAGTAGCCCGGCGGTAATTTATCGCGAATGGATTGAAGCTGAGGCCACACGGCATTGACGACGGTCGCCGGTAACTCTTCCCCATAAATATCAGCGCGCACGGTAACGGTGGGCAGGCGGTCCCGGTGCCAGATAATACCTTCCTCAAAACCGTATTCCAGGGTGGCAATCTGGTTCAACGGTACACTGCGGCCGCTGTCGGTTTGTACCGCGAGGTTACCCAACTGGCGCAGGGCATAGCGATCGTCTTCATTACCGCGCACACGCACGTCGATCAGCTCGTTATCCTCCCGGTATTGGCTCACAGTGATACCGGTCAAGGAGCTTTGCAGAGCCTGGGACAAGGTTGCACTGTTGACGCCCATGGCGCGAGCGCGGTCCTGGTCGATATTGAGGTTGATAGATTTACTGGGTTCTTCCCAATCCAGGTGCACGTTGGTCACTTGTGGATTGTCCCGCAGGCGCTCGGCCACTTCCCGGGCCAATCCGCGCACTTCGCGAATATGTTCGCCGGACAAGCGGAATTGCACCGGGTAACCCACGGGCGGGCCGTTCTCGAGGCGGGACACACGGCTGCGCAGGGTGGGGAACTCCTCATTCATCGTATTGATCAACCAGCTGCGCACTTGCTCGCGTTCTTCGACACTGCGGGTCATCACAACAAACTGGGCGAAGCTGGCAGCGGGCAGTTGCTGGTCCAAAGGCAGGTAGAAGCGCGGGGAGCCGGTGCCCACATAAGCCACGTAATTTTCCACCTGATCGTTTTGTGCCAGCAGGGTTTCCAATCTTTTGGCCTGGTGCTCGGTGGATTTCAGCGAGGCACCTTCGGCCAGCTTCAGGTCCACCATCAATTCGAGGCGTCCGGAAGAGGGGAAGAACTGTTGCGGAACCAGTTTGAACAGAGCGAGCGAGCCGACGAAAATTGCCAGGGTGGCCGCGATCACTGTTTTGCGATTGCGCAGGCACCAGGTAATAAAGCGGCGGAAGCGCTGGTAAAAGGGTTTCTGGTAGGGGTCTTTGACTTCACCGCCGTGGCCATGTCGCGCCAGGTTTGGCAGCAGGTAGTGGCCCAGATAGGGTACGAAGACCACGGCGGCAATCCAGGAAACGATTAGCGACAGGGTGACCACCTGGAAAATAGATCGGGTGTATTCACCGGTACCGGACTGGGCGGTGGCAATCGGTAAAAAACCGGCGGCGGTAATCAGTGTACCGGTGAGCATGGGAAAAGCGGTGCTGGTCCAGGCGAAGCCGGCGGCTTTTAGCCGGCTGAGCCCCTGCTCCATTTTTATCGCCATCATCTCCACCGCGATAATGGCATCGTCCACCATCAAGCCCAGGGCGAGTACCAGTGCCCCCAGCGAGATCTTGTGCAGTCCGATATTGAAGTAGTGCATCAGCGCGAAGGTCATCGCCAATACCAATGGGATAGACAGCGCCACAATTAATCCCGGGCGGCTGCCGAGGGAGAAAAAACTCACCAGCAGTACGATACCCAGGGCTTCGGCCAGCACTTGCAGGAATTCGCCGACGCCGCGTTTTACTGCCGCCGGTTGGTCGGAGACCTTGCGCAGTTCCATACCTATGGGCAGATCTTCCTGTAGTCGGGCAAAGGTTTCGTCGAGGGCTTTACCCAACTTTAAAATATCTCCCCCTTCCTTCATGGACACGGCGAGGCCGATGGCATCCTCTCCCATAAAGCGCATGCGGGGCTGGGCCGGATCGCTAAAGCCGCGGTGGACCTGGGCGATATCTCCCAGGCGCTGGGTGCGGCCATCTGCGGTAATAGGAAACTGGCGTATTTCATTGACGGAGGTGAATTGTCCGCTCACACGGATGCGCACCCGGTCGCTGACGGTATCCACAAAGCCGCCATCGGTGACCTGGTTTTGCGCTTGCAGGGCGTTTTGAACCGCAGACAGTGGAATGCCCATGGAAGCTAATTTGGTATTGGATATCTCCACCCAAATTTTTTCGTCCTGCAATCCCAGTAACTCGACCTTGCCTACATCCTTAACTCGCTGAAGGGCCAGTTGCAGTCGCTCAGCGTAGTCCTTCATCAGTGCGTAATCGAAGCCACTGCCGGTGAGGGCATAAATATTGCCGAAGGTGGTGCCAAACTCGTCGTTAAAAAATGGGCCCTGGATATCCGGCGGCAGGGTGTGGCGAATATCCACCACCTTTTTGCGCACTTCATACCAGAGATCGGGAATGTCACGGGAGTGCATATCGTCCCGGGCAACAAACAATACCTGGGATTGCCCCGGACGCGAAAAAGAGGAGATACGCTGGTAATCGCCGGTCTCCAGTAATTTCTTTTCTACCCGTTCGGTAATCTGGCGGGACACATCTTCGGCACTGGCGCCGGGCCAGACGGTGTTGATCACCATCACCTTAAAAGTAAAGGGTGGATCTTCACTTTGCCCCAATTGGGTATAGGAAAAGGTTCCCAGCAGTCCCAGGACGATCATTGCGTAAAGCACCAGCGGGCGGTTTTTTAAGGCCCACTCGGAGAGGTTAAAACCCATGGCAGTTTCTCTGTTTCAAGGGCGGCTCTGCTTTTCGCGGCCGCACTTTGGAAATTGTTATCGAGGCTTTATTGGGAATTAATTTTCGCGGGCAGGCGTTATTGTTCCCGCGTCTTTAATTTATTCCTGATGGGCGAGAGACGGCCCCTGTTCGATGGGGCGGTTCATACGGTCCACAGGGCGCACCACCATACCTTCCTGCAACAAATGGGTACCTGCGGCCACGACCCAGTCATTGCGTTCCAACCCGGAAAATACCGAGACAAATTCCTCACCGTAGGGGCCCAGGCTGACCGGGGTTTTATGCAGCGTTTTTGTCTCTGGATTTAATACCCATACAAATGCGGCGCCATCGTCGGCACTGACTGCTGACATCGGAACTTGCAGTACATCAGTTGTTTCCGCCCTGGGGACAAATGCCCGTGCACTCTGGCCGATTTCTACACCGCTCACTTTATTTTCGAAAGCGACCCTGGCTTCAAAGGTGCGGGATATGGGATCGGCTGCCGGCGATAGTTCGCGGATGCGCGCGGGGAAAGATTGGCCCGGTTGGGACCACAGCTCGACAGTTAGCGGTTGGCCCACTTTAAAGCGGCTGATGGACTGCTCCGGCAGGTCGATACGCACTTCTCGCTCGCCATCGGCTGCCAGCTCAAAAATGCCTTGACCTGCGGCAACGACCTGCCCAGCCTCGGCCATGCGGCGGGCAATCACGCCACTTTCCGGCGCCTTAAGTACGGCGTAGGCAGCCTGGTTGCGAGCAACATCCAGCTGTGCTTTGGCCTGCTGTAGTCGCGCTTCACTGGCTTCGAATTGGGTTTCTACGGTATCGAATTGGGAGAGGCTCACCAGCTGCTTTTCCAATAGCTTGCGGTGGCGCGAGAGTTCACTGCTAGCCAGGCGTTGGTCTGCCTCGGCGGAAGTATGGCTGGCGCGGGCTGAATCCAGTTGTAGCAGCAGGTCTTCAGTGTCCAGTTCCGCCAGGGGCTGGCCCTGTTCCACACGGTCGCCGACATTTACCAGGCGCCGCTGGATTTTCCCGCCGATACGGAAGGCCAGTGCCGGCTCGAAGCGGGCTCTTACCTCACCGGGATACACATCGGTTTGGGCGCTGGCCAGGGTGGGGCGCACCATAACAGCGGGGCGCGGTTTGGTTTCTTGTTCCTGGGATTCAGAGGGGGCACAAGCGCTCAGCAAAAGGCTGAGTGAGAGCGCAGCGAGGATTAGCATTCGGTACATATTGGCTTCCTTCCCCGGCGCTGGCGCGTCGAGGCAGATCCGTGACTGGGTCAAGCATGGCCGGGCGGCCATCAATGTTATACTGGCGAGTATAGTATATTTAATGAACTAACGAGTCTAGTATATGGAGAGCTATGTCTGAGCAGACCCAGACGGCCGCCCAGCGCGGTCGCCCCAAGGATCCGGTGAAACGCCAAGCCATTCTGGATGCCGCCCGGGACCTGTTTTTATCCCACGGTTTTGCCGCTACCAGCGTGGATGCGGTGGCCTCGGCCGCGGGAGTATCCAAACTTACGGTCTACAGCCACTTCTCCGATAAGGAGACGCTCTTTAGCGCCGCTATTGCCTCTCGCTGCGAAATGATGATGCCCCTGCCCATCTTTGCTTTAGAAGAGGGGGAATCGGTAGAGCAGGTCCTGGAGCGTATTGGCGACGCTTTTATGGGGATGGTGGAGAGCGAGGATAGCGTGCGTCTGTTACGTCTTTTGTGTGCCCTGGCATCCCAGGAGTCGGAAATGGCCCAGCTATTTTTTGATGCAGGTCCCCAGCGGATTTTGGGGGAGATAGAGCAGCTATTGCGCAGAGCCAATCAGTTACAGATGTTGAAGGTGGATAATCCCGCCGTAGCGGCGGAAGATTTTATCGGTTTGTTGCTGGGTTGCCACCATATGCAGGTCTTGATCGGCTGCCGACAAATGTCGACACAGGAAGAGCGTCGTGAGCGCGTACAAAAGGCGGTGAGAACCTTTATGTGTGCCCACCACTAGTGCTGGGATTATTGCCTGTATTCTTGGGCTGCTCCGCCATCGCGGGGCATAGGACAATATCACTGGCGACCTGGAGCCACTCAGGTTTGTTGCGGCTGTAAACATAGCGCTCGGGATAAATAAATTCCGGTGCATCAAAGGCGCCGCCACCAAAGCCCCGATATTCGGGTAGGAATTCCAGTGTCCAGGTGAGCGTGCTGCCGCAATCGGGGCAGAACTGGCTCTTTATCCAGCGACCGGCATCGGAGTAAAGAGTGTAGGTTTGCAAATGGCCCTGAAGAAAGGCTATTTGTTTCTTTTTGAAGTAGACCGATAAGCCGATGGGACTACCGCTGCGCTTTCTACACCACTGACAAGAGCACAGGCTGACCCGGCTAGGGGAGCCGAGGGCGCGAAAGCGCAGTTGCCCGCAAACGCAGCCCCCTTCGTGATATTCCTCCACCATGCTAAGTCCACCGCTGTACCGCCTTTACTAAGGTTGGCACAGCGGCGTGGGGGAGGAATCAGGTTTTGATGCGGTATCCGGTGCGGAAAATCCACCAGACGGTGGTGAGACACAGCACCAGAAAGAGCAAAGTCATGCCGATACTCAGCCCCAGGTTAACATCGGCTACGCCGTAAAAAGCCCAGCGGAAGCCGCTGATCAAATAAACTACTGGGTTGAACAAGGTAATTTTTTGCCACATTTCTGGCAGCATACTGATCGAATAAAATGCACCGCCGAGAAAAGTGAGCGGCGTAATAATCATCAGCGGAATAACTTGCAGCTTCTGAAAGTCATCGGCCCAAACTCCGATAATAAATCCGAACAGGCTAAAAGTGACGGCAGTCAGCGCGAGGAATGTCAGCATCCACCAGGGGTGTACAATTTCGTAATCCACAAAAAAGCGAGCGGTCAGTAATATCAACAGCCCCAATAAAATGGACTTTGTCGCTGCGGCACCCACATATCCTGTGACGATTTCGAAGGAGGATATGGGAGCGGACAGTACTTCATAAATGGTGCCGGAAAACTTAGGGAAAAATATTCCGAAAGAGGCGTTGGATATACTCTCGCTGAGCAGTGCCAGCATAACCAATCCTGGAATAATAAAGGCCCCGTAACTGACCCCGTCGATATCCCCCATACGCGATCCAATCGCCGCACCAAAGACAATAAAATAGAGAGATGTGGAGAGCACCGGTGAGGCGATGCTCTGCATCAGGGTGCGCCAGGTGCGGGCCATCTCAAACTTATAGATGGCGCCAATTCCATACCAATTCATGCCTGTGCCTCCTTACTGAGCTGCTCTTCCCGTTCAAGGCGGGCACCGTGAACCAAGTTGACGAAAATTTCCTCCAGGGAGCTTTCCCGGGTGTGTAAATCGCGGAATTCAATATCGGCGGCATTTAAACGGCGCAGAAATTCCGCAAGACCAGTGTCTTCGCTTTTGATATCAAAGCGATAAACCAGCTGGCTGCCATCGCTGCTGAGACTGAGTGGTAGGTCAGCAAGACTCTCTGGAATTTGTTGCAGTGGTGTGGGCAATTGCAGGCTGAGTTCTTTCTCCCCCATTTTCTTCATCAGTGCATTTTTCTCCTCAACCAGAACCAGTTGGCCGTGATTGATAACACCGACACGATCGGCCATTTCCTCGGCCTCTTCGATATAGTGGGTGGTGAGGATAACGGTTACCCCCGACTCTTTCAGTTCGCGCACCATTTGCCACATATCCTGGCGCAGCTCCACATCGACTCCGGCGGTGGGTTCGTCGAGGAAGAGCACATTGGGCTCGTGGGATAGCGCTTTGGCGATCATCAGGCGGCGTTTCATTCCTCCTGAAAGCGTAATAATTTTGTTATCTTTTTTCTCCCATAGGGAGAGCTGCCGTAGAATTTTCTCCAGATAGGCGGGATTGGGAGCCTTGCCGAATAGACCGCGGCTGAATTTCACTGCCGCCCAAACGGTTTCAAAGGCATCGGTGGATATCTCCTGGGGCACCAGACCAATCTCATTGCGGGCATTGCGATAGTCCCGCTGAATATTGTAACCATTGACAGTGACCTCACCGCAGCTCGGATTTACGATGCCGCAGATAATGCTGATCATGGTTGTCTTGCCCGCGCCATTGGGGCCGAGCAAGGCAAAGAGTTCTCCCCGCTGAATTTCCAGGTCGATATTCTTCAGGGCGGTAAACCCCTCGGCATAGGTTTTTCCCAAGCCTTTTATGGAAATAATCGATTCCACTTTTTCTCCTTGCCAAAATTACCGTACGGCTTTGGCTGTGTGTTGTCAGGTGGATTTATCGGGCAGAAAGGAGGAATACCTTTCCTGTCGGATCAGTTTCCCGATCCCAGCCCGGAAGTATATGCCAATGAGAATTCTTTTTTAATTTTAATGATGTATATCAAAGCTGCGCTGGAGGCGGCGAACATCAAAATTAAAGCCATGGATGAGAATGCACTGGAATATCCCATTTTATCAATCCAGGGCTGGCTGATGAAAGGCGAAATAAATTGCCCAAGAAAAATTCCAGTCGTCAGAAATCCCGCAGTTTTCCCTCTTTTTGACTCCGGAGCAGACTCGAGAGCCGTAGAAAAGATATGTGGTATCAGGGTACCCATTCCAAGTCCGTAGAGGGCAATAAAAGCAACTATTTCTGTCAGGTTTTGAGCGCCGGCGAGCAGCCCAAAGCTGGCGGCCATAATAGTGAAGCTTGCGATAAAAACGCCGAGCACTCCCAGTCGATTCCGGGCTCGCCGGTAAATCAATAATGAGGCGATGGCTCCCATAACATTACTGGAGGCGATAGCCATAGCAATAAGGCTGGGTGAGGAGATTTCTATCTCGCGCAAGTAAAAAGGGATCTGAGTTGGAATCAGGGTAAAAGCCAGGCTATTTAAAGTTGCGGCCGCCAGTAGTGCATAAAATGCAAGCGGGTTATCCTGCTTTTCTTTTTTGGGGTCTCTGTGCTTGAAAGGCCTTACTCGCATGGGCTCCCAAAGGAAAATTTTAACTGCTGGAACTAGTAGTAAGGCCAACAAGTAAATTGCGAAGGGGGCGCGCCAATGTAAGCTGGCCAGTAGTCCGCCCAGGGTTAGAAATACGACCCCACCGATACTGATAAAAGTACTCTGCTGGCTCAAATAAGTTAGGCGTTGCTCCCGGCTGAAATAATCCCCCACCAGGGCTGTTACCGAGGTCATTGTTCCGGCCACGGCAACTCCCAATAGTAAGCGGCTAGTCAGGATACCTGCGAGACTATCCTGAAATAGGGCTAGTAGACCGGATAGTCCATAGAGTACCAGGGCTGCTTTCAATAATTGCAGGCGGCCATGGCGATCAGCAATCCAGCCTGCTAATGGAGCGCAGAGGGCGATGCTCAAAGCGGGCAGGGTCACTACCAGTCGGCTCCACAAATCACTATTGGGTGTCCCTGAGAAATACTGCTGCAGTGCAGGTAGTGACGGGGCTACAGTGGCCCCCGACATGATAGTGAGTGCTGCCAGGCACAGTAATGTGATACGGCTCTGAGACGGTATCCCGCTGGTCGTGTGCTTCATGATTATTAGTCGCTGCTTCTAGGTCCCAGGGTTTCTCTTCGCGGTATGTCCAGACTCGCGTATCTCAGTAGCAAATTTGGGGTTCAGGCTTGCAGCTGCCACTAGTAGTAAGAACAGGTTGGGGTTGGCTTGACCGGCTGGTTGCGCAACGCCGTTTGCTTGGTGCTTTTCCATCACTTTTCTCCCTCGCTTGCATTAGGTTGCGCAGCAGTGTAAAACCTCAACCAATGTTTAGGTCAATGGTTGGTGGGCGTTTTTATGGCAGCTGAAGAATCGGCCGAAAAAGGAGCGGTTAAGTCAAAGCAAATCAAGCGGGAGCTGACTGTTGGCGAAGTGGCCGAGCGCAGCGGCGTGGCAGTCAGCGCCCTGCATTTCTATGAAAGCAAAGGCCTGATTGCCAGCTGGCGGACCTCGGGAAATCAAAGGCGTTACTCGCGGGATGTGTTGCGCCGAGTGGCCATTATCAAGGTGGCACAGAGCACCGGTATTCCCCTGTCAGAAATACGCGAGGCCTTCGGGGAACTTCCTAATAAGCGCACTCCCAATGCGGGGGATTGGTCATCACTCTCTTCTCACTGGCGTGAAGAGTTGGATCAGCGTATCCAGCAGTTAACCAAGTTGCGCGATGACCTTGAGGGATGTATTGGCTGTGGTTGTTTGTCTATGCAGAAATGCCCTTTACGGAATCCCGGGGATGAAGCTGCGGAGCAGGGAGGGGGAGCTCGCTATTTGGATTTGACCGAGTAGGAAAGTGGTAGCAATACACGAGTACTGCTACCAACTCCCAAGGCGTACTTTTATCGCGCTAAAAGGTTGCTAGCAGTTTTCCGGCGTTCACTTCAGGAGAAAATCTTCTCGTAAAATGCCAGTGTTCCCCGCCAAGCGTCCTCAGCGGCTTCACGGTTATAGGCCAGCGGCAGGCCGAACTTTTCTCCCCGGTCTGTTGCACAGGGGTTGGTAAATCCATGTAGAACCCCCGGGTAACTGACCAGAGTTAATTTGGCTTTGGATTCCTGCATCTCAGTAACAAACTGGCCGACCTGGTCCGGTGGAACCATCACATCGGCGCCGCCGGTGTAGACCTGTATTTCAGCATTAATAGGTTTGTTTTGTGCGGGGGTACTTCTTGCCAGTGCCCCGTGGTAACTGACTACGCCGCGCAAGTCCACGCCGACTCGAGCCATAGCGAGTACGACTCCGCCGCCAAAACAATAGCCCTGCGCTGCGACCTGGTCCGGGTCTGCCTGGGGCCGCTGCTGGAGCAGTGATAATGCTGTGCGGAAGCGCGCTTCAAGGGCCACCGGGTCCTTCAGGGCTTCATCCCTGAACTGTTGTGCCTCTTGTGGATCATCGGTCTGTTTGCCTGCGCCAAACATATCCACTGCAAAAGCGAGGTAGCCGCAGTTGGCCAGTTTCTCCGCCTGCTCGCGAACAAAGGCATTGTGCCCCCACCATTCGTGTACCAGTAAAACCCCCGGCCGTTTGTCACTGATATTTTCATCCCATGCGAGATATCCGCAAAAAGTATCCCCGTTTACGGTGTAGTCAATTACTTCCGCTTCCATAGTGAGTCGCCTGGCTGATCGAGAAAGAGTCGTTGGGAAACCGGTAAGGGCCCGGCTACTCCGCAAGCGTGGCACAAACTTCAGTTGTTGCCAGTGGGTGGTCCTTTCAGCTCAATCACATTGTCCTCGGGATCTGAGATGTAAATTGACAGGCCAATTCCATCGGCACCAAAGCGCTCTTCTGCTGGCGAAAACTTTACCTGTTCCTGCGCTAAAAAGGCTTGAATACTCTCCGGATTAAAGGGTTCAACCCGGAAGCAAAAATGATCCAGGTTCCGCCCTTCCTTTCCTGGTGCTGCTCCCCCTCTCTGGCCTATAGGTTTATCAACTGGCACTAAATCTATCATGCAAGTGCCTGCGCGGAGTTGGTAGAGGCCAATATCGTCCCGTTGGCGCACAATGCTGCATCCAAGAATATTTTGGTAAAAGTCGAGCATGGGTTTTAGAGATTGGACACGCAATACAATATGGTCAATATGGTGGAGCTTAATCATAGGCGGCCCAAGCTTAGTTTTTACTAAGACTAGGTGGACCCCAAGGTAGTTGTCGAGTGAATTAAATGTTAGAGATTTTTTAGTTAATCTGTAAAAGCCTGGCTGTAGAGAAGGTAGGTAGCGCAAATAATCAGAAGGCTCCCCATGGATCTGTTAAATATTTTGCGCCGGTATTGACTCTCTAATAGTAAGCGAGCCCGATCCCCGGCAATAGCCCAAATACTTAATGAGATGTAGCAAACCAGAAAGTAAATCAGGGTGAATGAGAGTAAATTGCTGTGGTTATCGCTGCTGGAGAAAATAGCCACTCCAGAAAGGCAGGCGATCCAGGCCTTTGGGTTAAGCCATTGCAATAAAAATCCTTGATAGAAACGTGGCTCCTGAATCCGCTCAATACCCGCATGATCAGTAGGTGCAACCGCTGTTTGGTAGCCGATATAGGCCACAAAAATTGATCCTGGTATCGCAACATATCGTAGTAACTGGGGATAAATTTCTATTACCTGATAGAGCCCAAGGCCTATAGCTGCAAGTAACAGTGTAAAGCCTATTGTGGCTCCTGATACAAAGGGCAAAGTGCGGATAAATCCATAATTCACCCCAGAGGAAATGATAACCATATTCACCGGCCCCGGTGTAATGGACATAGCCAGGGAAAACCCAAACATAGCAAGAAGTAGTGACATTCGCTGCTCCTGGCAGTTATCAATTGTTTGGAGACTTTAATGGCCTGGTAGGAAAATGATTAGATACTTAAAACTGAAATATATTGTTTATAAAAATTTACTTACTAAAAAGGGAGAAGGAAAGAATACACTGCGCTCGGGACCCTATGAGGCATGGATGCCGATTAGGAGCTTACAGGGATGTATTTACTGCGTGTCTCGAGTGCGGTGTATTCTTTCCTTCCACCCCAATAGTAAGTATGGACGAGTGTGCTGCATGAGACTGGATGCCGATTAGGCGCTAACAACAATATATTCACAGATCTTCGCGAGAGCGGTGTATCCTTTCCTGTTGACCCAGAAGTACCTTTAGAGAATTCATAGGGAGTTGCTATTGTGCTAAAGGATATTCGCTATTTACTGGTGTTTGCCAAGGTTGTGGAAAGCGGCTCTTTTAGAGGCGCTTCTTCGGAACTGGATATTTCTGTCGCCAGCGTTAGTTCCTATGTGGCGAGGTTGGAGGAAAGTCTTGGCGTTGCACTCTTGTATCGCAATACCCGCAAGTTGCCCCTGACCGAAGATGGGGAAAAGATTTATAAAACGGCACAGAAGATATTGGATTTGTACGCCGATGGTCTCGGAGAATACAAAGCGCGAGAGGAACGCAGTATCAGTCGGCTTAAAATTGCAATCCCCGCCGTTTTGATCCACAGCCGCTTGCTGAGCAAAATAGTGGGCTTTGTCCGGCGGGATCTGGGTATTCATTTACAAATTCAATGCAGCGACCAGCACGAGGATGTAATTGGCGGTGGTTTCGACTTGGCAATTCGTCTGGGTAATATGCCTGACAGCAATTTGAAAGCGCGTAAGATATTTGAACTAGAGCGGGTGTTAATTGCCAGTGGCGATATGCTGGATCGTTATGGTTTTCCGAGTCATCCTCGCGACCTTGCAGTTTGGCCCTGGATTGGGCTGAAAATGCGGCCCAATCACCGGCGATTTCTGCATCGGCAGCAGGGCGAATATGAAGTTAGCTACGCTCCGGTAGCGACTGTCGACAGTGTTGAAGCGGCTTATCGATTAACGAGCTGCGGCCTGGGACTATCGGCGCCACCTAGATTTCTAATAAGTGCACAGGATGATGTACAAGAATTATTGCCAGACTGGCAGCTTCCGAATTTACCCGCCTATGCAGTTAGACCTTCAAACGGAGTCTCCGAAGGTCCTATACAGAAACTGATTGATTATTTGGCCGATAGTGATACCCAGCTTGCTGCCTGCCATCCTCGCGATTTAACGCAAAAGCTAGCTGCAGAAGCGGTTGATTGTCCCGGAAGGTTCTCAATAGCTCGGTAGAGGCCTCTGCCGTCAAGGTTGGTCACTTGCGGGCAGAGGTTCTTTTATTCATGGGGGAATTTAAAACCTTACTGCGGAATAAATTCCTGAACCATATTTATTCGGGCATTACTGCTTATTTCTACCGGATCTTGCTTTACCGGAGTTGACTCCATGGATGTGTCTTCAGAGGCGTTAACTGTGCGAATAATGCTGGAAATTTCTGGTTTGCAGGAACCGCAGCTGGTACCGCAGCCAAGGGTTTCTCCCAGTGCTTCGACGGTGTTAATGCCTTGGGCGATGGCCTCCTCTATCTGTGGCCGGGAAACCTGGAGGCAGGTACAAATCATCTTCACACCGGGCTTTATGGGATGAAGCAGTTGCCCCGGTGATTCAGGCAGGGGAGTGGCCAGGTAGTTTTCCAGGTGCTGTCGGCTGGGTAATTGGTGCCAGTTTCTACCAGAGAAAATCAGCAGCTTTAAGCTATTATCGTAGGCGATCCAGCGCTGACTTTTAGGGGTAACCAATTCCTGCCAGAACAATTGGGGCTGGTCGTTCATTATCTTGGATGCCAGATCCCGCCCGTGGATAAGTTGGTTCGCGGCAATTTCATAGCGAAAGCCATTTTCCAAGGGGACTCGATACCAGTGCAGGATACTGCTGTCGTTGGACTGCTGTAACCAATCCCATACTCTATCGGCAGTCTCTTCGGCACAGATCATTGTGGCAAAGTATTCAGCTGCCAGGGGACTGACATTGACGGGAACCTGTTTGAATTCAGGTTGACCGGAATAGGGATCAATACTGGAGTCCGCCAGGGCACTGGGCTTGGAATCCTGTGAGAAGGTTTCACTCCAGTGAATGGGGGCAAAGATCTCCCCTCTTTTTTGCCCGCCGTTGAGAGCGGCGCGGCCGACCATTTTAGATGAGGCGCTGTTTAACCGAACTAATTCCCCATCTTTAACCTGGAAGCGAGCGGCATCCTTGGGGTTTATTTGTATTTCCGGCAGTTCGCTGTGATCGAGTAATTTTCTTACCCGCCCGGTTCGGGTCATGGTATGCCACTGGTCGCGCATACGGCCGGTATTGAGCCATATAGGATACTCGCCACTGATCTGCTGTTCCGGAGGCTGCGGCGCTATGGGGATAAAGCGAGCACGCTTGTCCGGGGTAAAAAACTGTCCACTGGTGAATAAGCGTTTGCACCCGGCTGGATGCTCCTGGTTGACCGGCCACTGTACCGGGGCCAGTGCATCGTATTCACTGCGATTGATATTGGCGAGTGCGGAGATATCAAAAGCCCTGGAGCCGTGGTTTTCGAAGCCGGAAAGCTGGGCGTGCTCACGAAAAATATCGGCGGGGTGTGAATAATTAAACTGATCTCCATAACCCAGATGCTGGGCCAGTCCGCACAGGGCTTGCCAGTCGTGGCGAGCTTCTCCCGCTGGGGATAAAAATCCACGTTGCCGAGAGATACGTCGTTCTGCATTGGTGACAGTGCCGTTTTTTTCTCCCCAGCCCGTTGCGGGAAGTAGCAAATCGGCACAGCGAGCGGTATCGGTATTGGCAATGCAGTCGGAGACAATAACCAACGGGCATTTCTGTAGTGCGGCTTTGACTCTATCGGCTTCGGGCATACTGACGGCGGGGTTGGTAGCCATAATCCAAATGGCTTTAATTTTTCCGCTTTCTACCGCGCGGAACATATCCACAGCCTTCATTCCCGGCTTGGTAGCAATTTGATCGGAATTCCAGAATCGTGATACCCGGTCAATATCCTGCTCGTTAAACTCCATATGCGCGGCGAGGGTATTGGCAAGTCCGCCTACCTCGCGTCCACCCATCGCGTTGGGTTGGCCGGTAATAGAAAATGGTCCTGCACCAATTTTGCCCACGCGTCCGGTGGCTAAATGGCAGTTTATGATTGCGTTGTTTTTATCAGTGCCGCTGCTGGACTGATTGATTCCCATGGAATAAAAACTAATGGTCTTTTCTGTTGCTGCAAATGCCTGAAAAAATTCCAATAGTTTTTCGATAGATATGCCACAGGTGGCCGCAGTTAATTCTGGTGACCAGTCTTGAGCCGCAGCTAAGGTATCGGCAAATCCCTGTGTATGATTTTTTATGTAGTCGGTATCTAGATAATAGTGCCGGCTGAGAAAACGCAGAAGTCCATTGAATAGTGCCGCATCAGTGCCGGGTTTAATTGCCAGGTGCAGATCTGCCATTTCACTGGTAGCGCTGCCACGGGGGTCGATAACGACAAGCTTTGCAGCACCTGCCTGCATTCGCTGGAATAAGATCGGATGTGTCCAGGCTGCATTGGAACCGATAAGCACGATAAGTTCAGCCTGTTCCAGATCCTCATAGGAACAGGGTACCGCATCGGCACCAAATGCGCGTTTATATCCCACCACCGCAGAGGCCATACAAAGTCGGGAATTGGTATCAATATTGGCAGAGCCAATAAATCCCTTCATTAACTTGTTGGCTACATAGTAGTCTTCGGTGAGAAGCTGACCGGACAGATAAAAAGCTACCGAGTCAGGGCCATGGTCGTGAATTGTCTGCTTAAAGGCATCGGCCATATAAGACAGTGCGGTATCCCAGTCACAACCTTTTCCGTGTAGGCGAGGGTGCAGGAGACGGCCGTGTTCGCCCAGCGTTTCGCCGAGCGCAGAACCTTTAACGCACAATTTGCCGAAATTTGAAGGGTGCTGGGAATCGCCACTAACAGTAATCGCTGTAGTATTTGCGCGCTCTTCCCTGTTAACCGAAACCCCACAACCGACACCACAATAGGGGCAGGTAGTGCAGGAGCGGTGCGCGCTCAGAAATTCCTGTACTGCCATTACTGTAGCTTATTGTTGCCGATGTAAACCGTGTCCCCACTAAATGCCAGTGGGTAGGTGGCAAGCTTGATATCGCTGTCTTCCATGCAGACTCCATCGCTAAGGCGGAAATGGTTTTTATACAGAGGGGAAGCAATGGTTAATTCCCCTTCCAGTTCCGCAATAATTCCTCTTGCAATCACACCAGCTTGTGCGATTGGGTCCCAGTTGTCAACGGCATAAAGCTGTTGTTCCTGGTCGGGTAAAAAAAACAGGGCGATGCTTCTTTGATAGACAGTTTTAGTCACTGTATTCAAAGCCTCCATTGGGTATATGGAGGTATCGCCCCAAAGCGCACATACCCCAGAGTTGGTGACCAAATCTGATCGCTGACAGATTGGAGACCATTGGGGGTGGGTTATGGCAACTGAATTTGAGGGAGTTTCTTGCAGGGCAGACAGGCTCATAATAATTTCCTCACAATGGATGGAAAGGATTCAAAAGCAATTTATTAATAAAGGTATAACCGACGGCTTGCGCCGCCGGGTGAAGCGTTAGGCGGATTCGGCTGTTTCCATTAGCTCGCCAGTGGTTGCCGGACGCGGTTGTCCACGCTCCTTAACGAAAACAATCTTTTCATCGGTTTCGTTGCTATTGACGAATTGACGGAAGCGCTTGAGTTTTTCCGGATCGTTAATGGCTGTTTTCCATTCGCACTGGTAGGTGTCTACTACTCGGGCCATCTGGGCTTCAAGCTCAGCACAAATCCCCAGCTTGTCATCGATAATGACTTCGCGCAGGTAATCCAGGCCGCCGTCAAGATTTTCCAGCCACACAGATGTACGCTGTAATTTATCGGCGGTGCGCACATAGAACATCAGGAAACGGTCGATATAACGGATAAGAGTTTCGTCATCCAGGTCGGTGGCGAACAAATCTGCATGGCGGGGGCGCATGCCGCCGTTGCCACAAACAAATAGATTCCAACCTTTTTCAGTGGCGATAACCCCGACATCTTTGCTTTGAGCCTCAGCGCATTCACGGGTACAGCCGGAAACAGCCATTTTTATTTTGTGTGGAGAGCGCAGTCCCTTGTAACGGTTTTCTACGTGAAGGGCCATTGAAACACTGTCCTGAACCCCAAAGCGGCACCAGGTGCTGCCAACACAAGACTTAACTGTGCGCAGGGATTTGCCGTAGGCATGGCCGGTTTCAAATCCGGCATCAATCAGCTCTCGCCAAATTTCCGGTAGCTGTTCCAGGCGCGCGCCAAACAAGTCGATACGCTGGCCACCGGTAATTTTGGTATAGAGATTGTAGCGTTTGGCCACTTCACCGATCACTATTAATTTTTCCGGTGTGATCTCGCCGCCGGGAATACGCGGAACTACAGAATAGCTACCGTTTTTCTGCATATTCGCCATAAAAGTATCGTTGGTGTCCTGTAAGCCGACGTGAGTCTGCTCCAGAATATGTTCATTCCACAGGGAGGCAAATATGGATGCGGCCGCAGGTTTACAAATTTCACAGCCGCGCCCTGAACCGTGTTTGCTTAATAATTCACTAAAGGTTTTAATTTCTTCCACCTGGATAATGTGGAATAACTCCTGGCGGGAAAAGGGGAAGTGCACACATAAGTGATTGTTCACTTCCATGCCGAGCGCCGCTAGCTCTTCATCGACAATATTTTTCAGTAGCCCAGCGCAACCACCGCAACCTGTAGATGCTTTTGTTGCATCCTTAACATCAGCCAGTGAGTGGCAGCCTCCGGCAACGGCGTCGATAATTTGGCCTTTGCTTACATTGTGGCAGGAACACACGGTAGCCGAAGCGGGAAGTGCAGCAGCACCCAGCCCGGGAGCGGCGCCATCGGTTGCCGGTAAAATTAATTGTTCCGGGTGTTCGGGCAGATCAATATCGTTGAGGTGATATTGCAGCAGGGTATCGTAGTCATCCGTATCTCCTACCATTACCGCGCCCAGGAGCTTTTTTCCCTCGCTATCGGTGATCATACGTTTGTAAACGCCGCTCTGCTCGTCTACAAAAGTAATAGCGGCAGCGCCGTCGGTGCGACCATGGGCGTCGCCAATAGAACCGACCTGTACGCCCAGGAGTTTCAGTTTGGTGCTCATGTCAGCACCGTTAAAGCTTTCCTCTCCACCGGTCAGTTGAGCGACAGCAGTACGCGCCATGCTGTAACCGGGAGCGACCAGGCCAAAAATTTTCTGATCGTAAAGCGCGCATTCGCCGATAGCGAAAATATTCGGGTCTGAAGTACGGCAGTTGCTGTCAATTATGATCCCGCCGCGTTCGCCAACTTCCAGCCCGCTGGATTTTGCCAGTTCATCCTGGGGGCGAATGCCTGCGGAGAAAACAATCATATCGGTAAGCAGTTCTTTATCTCCCTTGAACTGCATACGCAGGCGGCCGTCTACTTCTTCAATCAATTCCGTGGCGGTACTGGTGTGTACCTGAACCCCGAGTGCTTCAATTTTTGTTCTTAATAGGGCTGAACCACCTTCATCCAGTTGAGTGGCCATAAGGCCTGGGGCGAACTCGACAACGTGGGCTTCAAGTCCCAGGGCTCTCAGGGCATTGGCGGCTTCCAGGCCCAGTAGGCCACCACCGACAACTACACCACTTTTTGCGTTGGCGGCAATCGAGCGAATGGAGTCGAGATCTTCCAGGGTTCGATATACAAAGCAGCTCGGGTGTTGGTGTCCGGGTATTGGTGGGACAAATGGGTAGGAGCCAGTGGCGAGTATTAATTGATCGTAAGAGTGGCAGGCTCCACTTGCCGCAGTAATTGTTTTATTGTCTCGATCAATTTGCACCACCTTGTCATTGAGCAGGATATTAAAACCCCACTGCTGATACTGCTCCAGGTCTCCCATGGACAGGTCTTCAGCTGTGCGCCCGGCAAAGTATTCGGAAAGGTGGACCCGGTCATAAGCGGGACGGGGCTCTGCACAGAATATGGTGATATCAAACTGGTTGGCATGTTGATGGTTGGCGAGCTGTTCCAGGAAATGGTGCCCGACCATACCGTTGCCAATCACAATCAGCTTTTGAGGTTTAACATTTGCCTTCATTTACAATCCTGCCGTCTCAATTCGTTTTACTCGGCAGGAAGAGGGCCCATCTGAAATGGCAAGGGCGTCTCCTCTTCTGCCGAAGAGTACAGGCGCCGTTGCCTCGTAATGGGGGGATAAATTGTTGGTAATTAAATACATTCAATCTCTATGCCAATTTTATTTTTAGTAATAAAGGGGGTTTGGCCTGATTGTCCACAATTTTTGCGACAAAGTGGTGCATTTAATTAATTTTCTGCGCTGTAAATGTGCTTATTCAAATCTTATGTATTAGCGCCAAAAGAAGTAGAGCAGATGAGAGAGCAGTAGAATTAAAGTTAGTAGCTGCCAGACAAGAACCGGATTTCTTTCTAGCAGGGGGCGGCTTTGGGGGGCTTTAAAATCTGGGCTGGGAGATTGCAGATCCTGGATAAATTCTGACAATGCGTTGTAGCGCTTTTTAGGATCAGGAGCACAAGCCTTTTGTAGGGCGCTATCAATCCAGTAGGGAATATCTTTGCGGTGTGCGGATGCGCGAGTAAAGCGCATTTGGCTATAGCTCTTTAAACGGTAGTGGTAGCTGCCAAAGCGCTCGGGATAGGGATATTTGCCCGTGAGCAACTCATAAGCAATGACTCCCAGGGAAAAGATGTCTGATCGATGGCTGGCGCTATCCCCAAAAAAGAATTCCGGGGCTGCGTAATTTTTACTACCGGGTGCAGTTTCACCAGAGAGATGTAATTGCTCTCGGAGCCCTGGGCCATCGGCACCACCGAGATCAATGATTACCAAGCGCCCGTCATTGCGCATCATAATATTCTCCGGCTTGAGATCGCCGTGAACGATCTCCAACCGCTGTAAACTTCGCAACGCACTAACCAGTTGTCCCATTAGCTCCCGCACTTGGGGAATTTGAGGTTGTGGATGTAATTGCATCCACTGACGTAAAGTCTGTCCTTCGATGTATTCGAGAATATGATAGAGGCAGTGCCTTTCAGAGGTCGGAGCGAAAACCCTAATAATTCCTGGGTGGGAGATTCGTCGCCCGGTCCACTCCTCAGCAACAAATCGTTCGATGTAGTGGGGGTCATCACAGAAATTAACCGAGGGAGTTTTTATCACTCGCAATGCTTCGGTATTGAGGTCCCGGGCAAGATAGAGATGGCTGCGACTGCTGGCATGTAATTCCTGTAAAACAAGGAAGTTGTCGAGCTTTTGGCCTGGGCACAGATCAGGTGCGAACGGGAGTTCGCGATTGCGCATGGCCAATTCATCGCACTGGGGCAGCCCTACATAATTTACTCGGCAAGTGACAGCAGTCAGGTTATCGGTGGAGCCCGCTTTCAGAGCAGCATCAATAAGCCCTTGTGGTGTTGAGCTGGAAAAGTTAAGCAATCGCTCAATCATCTCCGTCTCAGGCAGAAAATCGTGAATACCATCGCTACTCACCAGGAATATATCCCCGGGCTGTAATTCCTCACAGCGGTAGTCCACCTCAATATGGGCATCCATTCCCAGGGCGCGACTCAAAAACGTGCGTCCAGGTCCAAGGCTGTGGCTGTGATCGCTACTCAGGCACTCTAATTTCCTGTCGCGGAGCCGGTAGATCCGGGAATCGCCGATGTGGACCAGATGTGCGCTGGTGCCTTTGAAAATAACGGCAGAAAAAGTGGTCAACCAACCTCGTTTAATTTCGGCACTTCCACCACTTTGTCGAAACAGCCAGCTATTGAGCGAGTGCAAAACCCGCGCAACAGCGTGCTTTGTCGACCAGGTTTGCGGGGTGCTGTAATAATCGGAAAAGAATCCATTGATGGCAGCGCGGGCTGCTTCACCGCCGGCTTCTGCATTGGCAACACCGTCGGCTACTGCGGCAAGGCTGCCGTGGCGCTGTAATTCAGCGCCTTCGGGAAGCCGCACTGCGCAGGCGTCGTCATTGTGTTGGCGAAGTCCGGTGCAGGAGGCAGTGAACAGTTGCAGGGCATCTTCTTTATTGCCCTGCGAACTGTCACTGGCAGCGAGCCCGGATTCTTTGGTGCTCGCTGCAGTGGGTAGATCGTTATTAGGCAACATCGATCATGGATACGCTGCCATCGGGGTGTACTTCTGCCATTTGTCCCTCCGGTTCTTCCAGTAGAAGCAGGGCGGCAAAGCCGAGCAATGCGGTAGCGCAGATTACCAGGAAAAAGGTCTGGTAAGACACCATGCTGAGAACGGTGAGATAGAAAACGGCTCCGACATTGCCGTAGGCGCCAGTCATGCCGGCAATCTGCCCGGTTAGGCGGCGTTTGATCAAGGGCACCACTGCGAATACAGCGCCTTCACCAGCTTGCACAAAGAAGGAACAGGCCATGGCAGCGGCGACCGCCAGGTACAGGGGCCACTCGGCATCGATCATGCTCATAGTGAAGTAACCCAGAGCCAGGCCAGCGGTGAGGATCAGCAGGGTAGGTTTGCGGCCCCAGCGGTCGCTAATCAATCCGCCGGCAGGGCGTGACATGAGGTTCATAAAGGCATAGGCGGAGGCCAGCAAGCCAGCTTTTACCGGGTCTAGTGTAAAGGTCTCGGAGAAGAATAAGGGCAGCATAGAAACCACAGCCAATTCGGAACCGAAAGTCGCGAAGTAGAGCAGGTTCAAAACAGCTACTTGCTTAAACTTATAGCGGTGTACCGGTGCGGGTGGGTTGCTGAGCACTTCGCGGTTAATACTGTAGGTTTTATACGCGTCCAGAAGGTACAGTAGTACCAGGCCTGCATAGATCAGGTTGGCGGTAAGGTTGGATATTAATGCAACGCCGCTGGATAATTTCCAGGTTAGCAGAGCCAGTGCCGCATACATGGGCACTTTCATCACTAGAAGCAGGATAAAATCCCCGGGGCTGGTGACTTCCATAGCGCCAATTTTTTTGGGTTTGAAATAGGTTGATCCCTTGGGCGTATCAGTCACAGAGAAGTAATAAACTACGCTGTAAACCAGTGCGATTGCGCCGGTGAGGCCAATGGCATAGCGCCAGCCGTCGTCACCGCCAAAAAACAGGGCGATAGTGGGCAGGGACATGGCTGCTGCAGCTGAGCCAAAATTTCCCCATCCCCCGTAAATACCCTCTGCGGTACCCAGCTGTCGAGCCGGGAACCATTCGGATACCATGCGGATACCTACGACAAAACCTGCACCAATAAAGCCCAAAAGGAATCGGCCAATGGCTGCCTGCACAAAATTGTCTGCCAGGGCAAAAATAAAGCAAGGCACACTGCCGATTGCCAGTAATAGCGAATAGGTGAGTCTGGGGCCATATTTATCAGTGAGCATCCCTATCACAATACGCGCGGGAATTGTCAGGGCCACATTTAAAATAAGTAGGGTTTTGACCTGGTCTGGTGTTAATGAAAGGCTTTTCGCAATTGCCATTAACAATGGTGCGTGGTTAAACCAGGCAAAGAAAGTGATAAAGAAAGCCACCCAGGTTAGGTGGAGCACTTTTATCTTCCCGCGGAACGAGAATAGATTGAGTGAGTCACTGGACATGCGCATTTCCTTTGTTTGCTAATTCCGCAGGCACAAAAAAAGCCCAAAGCTGCAGCCGCTTGACTGCAGACGATGGACTTCGTTGCCCGTTATATTCGGCGAACAACCGCTTCACCGCGCTGATGCGCCTGAGGGAAGGCAATTGCATCATCGAATTATTTCCATTCAATTAATGTGCCACTATTTTTTTGCGAGCAGGAAATCCACCGTTTGCCGGTAGAGGTCTGGACGATAGGCTTCTGCTGCACGAAGTGTCGAGCTCCCCAGATCTGAATACATCTCCAGTAGCTGCCGTGCTTTTTCCTGAGTTGGACGCCCACAGTCGTTATCAATATGGGCAAAGAGGTGCCAGCCGGGATTGGCGAGGATTTCCCGGTCTCGGTGGTAGAGAATCTGGTCATTGAGAGAGCGTTGAATCAGATCCTCAGGCAGGTTGAGGTATTGCCCCAGGGACAAGAGCTTGGCAGCTTCGGCTCTGTTTGCGCGTGCGGCAAGCCAAGTGCAGGCTTTGAGAAGAGCGGCCCTTAGGGCCAAGTGGGTTGCAGGGTTGGCTTGGTGCCAGCTTTCAGTGACTGTCAGCACTTTTTCCGGCATAGCTGGCAGCAGTGTATTACAGGCTGCAATGACCACTCCGGACCCTTTGTGGGCGGCCAGGGAGTTCCAGGGTTCGCCTACACAATAGCCATCGATAACGCCACTGTGGAGGTTTTCCAGCATTTGTTCAGGCGGTAATACCACCAGTTTTATATCCCGATCCGGGTCGATATCGACGGAGCGCAACCAGTACCTTAATTGCAAGCTATGGCTTGAAAATGGATAAACTGTGGCGAGTCTGACAGTAGGAGGGTGTTTATTGCCGTGCAGATAGCGCTTAAGTGCCAAGGCGATATCACTTTGAGAGTCACCTTCGCAGTAATTTTGCAGGCGTTCAAATAATTCTGCGGAAAGGGTAATAGCGTTACCGTTGCAGCTGAGAATTAACCCACTCAATAACCGTTCGCGGCAATTGGGCAAAGCTTGTTCCAGTGTCAGGGGCATAGGAGCGAGCATTGCTGCAGCATCTGCCTTGCGCGCAATTAACTTGTCTCGCAGGGTGGCCCAGCTTGTTTCTTTTTGCAGCTGTACTTTTAATCCATATTCTTGGAAGTAGCCTAGTTCCTTGGCGACAATCAGCGGTGCGCTGTCGGTCAGGCGCAGGTAAAGCAGTTTGATGGTCTTTTTTTCCGGGCACAGAAGGGCTGACATCGGTACTCTAATGCTCTTTCTGAAAATATTGGATAACTTGCTCGGCAACTGTATGGATGGTTGAGTTGCTGTTCATCGCGAGATTGCGCAAGGTCTTATGGGCATCCTCTTCACTGAGGTTCTTCTTGGCCATTAATAGCCCTTTGGCCCGCTCGATAGCTTTTCGCTCTGTGAGTTGCTGCTGGGTACGCTCGAGAGACTGACGCAATTGCTGGAAATGTTTAAATTGTGCCATAGCGATTTCTATCGCTGGTGCCACGCGCTCAGGGGTCATTCCCTCGGCCATATAAGCGCTTACCCCGGAGTCGACTGCGCGGCTAATGAAGTCTGCGTTGCCGCTACTTGAAAACATGGCCACCGGAGTCGGCGCCTCACGATTAACTATGGCCAGGCTTTCCAGGATATCCCTGTCTGGGGATTCGATATCTATCAACACAATATCCGGACGGTATTTTTCCACCTGGAAAAGAAGTCCCTCAGCACTGTTGATCTGGGCAAGAATACTGTAGCCAGCAGCACGTAATCGCTCACAAACCAAGTGAGCTCGCTCGGGATTGTCATCGACCAGCATGATTCCAGGGCTTGGATTAGTCACAATTTACTGCGGCACTCATCTAATAATTTTTATTGGGCTTTACCAACTTTTAATCAATAGTTGTGCCAAATACGCAGGAGTGGGGGAGTGGGTGTATGTCTCTAATTCCATGAGATAAATCTGGTGTTATTGCTTTTTCCTGGTGCGACATTCTGCGGATATTGTTTTTTTTGCACAAGTAGGGGGCCAGTGCATATTTTTAAGGCGGAAAAGTGTGACTTGGTACTATGAAGGCAAAATCATCTGCACAATTATGGTTTGCGTGAATAGACTGTCATATGGCGCGTTATTTTTTATTATAGATGTAATGTGATAACTGTCTTTGTCGATAATATTCCGCTAGCATGATGTGTTTGGTGATCTATTTGTGGGTATTAAAAATAGTCGGTAATACCTAAATTTTTGTAGCTTTCTGTTTGTTTGTAGGTGCTCGCTCCGCTGTGGGGATTTTTTTGGATTGAAAATTCATAGTGAATTGAGCGGTAAGGCCATTCAAAAAGGGAAGTTTATATATTTTGGACGAGCAAGTAGCAATTTGGCTTCAGGGAAAAAGGTTTCGAGCGAGACTGATTCTTACTTATTTCTCTCAGGTCTATATAGCCATTTCAGGATATATAGTCTTATAAATTTCACCAATTACGGCTATCAGGTTATCCCTCTTTTCATCCCCTTTGACGACGTTTACACTCGATCTGTTTATAAATTGGGCAATCCAATACTTTTTGAGGTAGATGTAGCTGTAAGTTCATAAAATCAACTAAGAGGGGCACGGCGGTGATTATAGCCATACCTAGAGAGACCGCAGAGGGAGAAGCACGTGTTGCAGCAACTCCCGATAGCGTAAGACGATTACGCGATTTGGGTTTTTCCGTTGCGGTGGAGAAGGGGGCTGGTAATAGGGCCAGTTTTACTGATGAAGCTTATGCTGAAGCCGGTGCAGAAATCCGTGAGGATATGCAACAGTGCCTGGCTGATGCGAGCATAGTATTAAAAGTACAAGCACCAACTGATCAAGAGTTGGCCCTGATTCCCAAAGGGGCTACGCTGATCGCCTTTCTGAAGCCGGCACAAAATGCCGAATTCCTACAGAAGCTCGCCGAACGCGATATCAATGCGCTAGCGGTCGAGTCGATTCCAAGAATTTCCCGCGCGCAAAAAATGGATGCGCTCAGCTCCATGGCAAACATTGCCGGCTATCGTGCGGTTGTGGAGGCTGCCCATAATTTCGGTCGCTTCTTTACCGGGCAGATCACAGCTGCAGGAAAAATTCCCCCGGCAAAAGTACTCGTTATTGGCGCTGGTGTAGCGGGGCTCTCAGCGATAGGGACGGCAAAAAGTATGGGCGCCATAGTGCGGGCCTTTGATACCCGTGCTGAAGTGCGAGAGCAAGTGGAATCCATGGGAGCTGAATTCCTTACCGTAGAAATTGAAGAAGAAGGCTCGGGCTCCGGTGGTTATGCCAAGGAGATGTCCAAGGAATTTATCGAAGCTGAAATGGCGCTGTTCCGCGAGCAGGCCAAAGAAGTGGATATTGTGATCACTACTGCCCTAATTCCGGGAAAACCCGCTCCGAAATTATGGCTTGCTGATATGGTTGACAGTATGCCTAAGGGTTCTGTCGTTGTGGATTTAGCGGCAGAAATGGGCGGTAACTGTGACTATACAGTGCCCCATGAAAAAGTGGAGCAGAACGGCGTCACTATTCTTGGTTATACCAATCTTCCCAGTCGAGCAGCGGCACAATCCTCGCGCCTGTATTCAACCAACCTTGCTCACCTGCTTGGGGAGCTGACTCCAGAGAAAGATGGTGAGATTAATCTCAATTTTGATGATGAAGTGATTCGTGGAGCCACAGTAGTTAAATCCGGTGAGATTACCTGGCCTCCACCCGCACCAAAAATTTCTGCTCAACCCAAGCCATCGGCGAAAGCTACTGAAGAAGTGAAAATTGTTGAGGAGAAAGCTGAGAAACGAAAATCTCCCGTATCTATTTTTGCATTTTGGGCGATTGCGGCAATCTTATTGTTGTGGTTGGGGCGTGTGGCACCTCCTGATTTCGTCTCGCACTTTACCGTATTTGTCCTGGCAATATTTGTTGGCTGGCAAGTGATTTGGAATGTTACCCATGCGCTACACACTCCGCTAATGAGTGTTACTAATGCAATTTCCGGCATTGTGGTTGTTGGTGCATTAGTACAGCTTGGGATTGCCAATTCGGGTTTGGTGAGCCTGCTTGCTTTCATTGGCGTATTGGTGGCCAGTATTAATATATTCGGTGGTTTCTTTGTGACCTACCGTATGCTGAAAATGTTTCGCCGGTAAGGGGGGGAGAGAGTGATGAACGGTATGATTGCAATGGCTTATCTCTTCTCCGCAGTGATGTTTATCTTGAGCCTGGGAGGTTTATCCAGTCACGAAACTGCGCGCAGGGGAAATATTTACGGCATGGTGGGAATGGCAGTTGCCATTATCGCCACTATTGCTGGAGTGGCCGCCGGGGCTTACTGGATGGTCGCTATCGCCATGATCGTCGGTGCGGTGATTGGTTTGGCTCTGGCCAAGCGTGTGGCTATGACTCAAATGCCACAAATGGTGGCTTTGCTACATAGCTTCGTCGGCTTGGCTGCGGTATTAATTGGTTGGGGCGGTTTCCTCGATCCGGTTGTGGAGTTACACGGGGCTGCTCATGTTGTCCACAGCACTGAGATATACCTGGGTGTATTTATTGGGGCAATTACCCTGACCGGTTCTTTGGTTGCTTTTTGTAAGTTGCAGGGATTGGTTTCCGGGAAACCATTAATGCTACCGGCCCGGCACTGGCTTAACTTGATTGCCATTTTGGCCTGTATTGTTCTGGGTGTGTTGTTTGTACCGGCAGATGTGCATGCGGGTACGGTTATTAACTTGCTGATAATGACCTCAATTGCATTGCTGTTAGGTATTCACCTTGTGGCGGCTATTGGCGGCGCTGATATGCCGGTGGTTATATCCATGTTGAACAGCTACTCCGGTTGGGCCGCTGCCGCTACCGGATTTATGCTGGGCAATGACCTGTTAATTGTAGTGGGCGCCCTGGTGGGTTCTTCCGGTGCCATCCTGAGTTACATCATGTGCCGGGGAATGAATCGCTCTTTTATCAGCGTTATTCTCGGTGGATTTGGCTCTGATGGTGGTGAAGTTTCCGATGAGGAAGTCGATGGTGAAGTAATTGCCATTGATCAGCAGGAGCTTGCGGATGAACTGGATGCGGCGGACAGTATCATTATTGTTCCCGGATTCGGAATGGCGGTAGCCCATGCCCAGCAGGCTGTTAGTGACTTGACCGATCGCTTGAGAAAGGCAGGTAAAACAGTGCGCTTTGGTATTCACCCGGTAGCGGGGCGTCTCCCCGGACATATGAATGTTCTCTTGGCCGAGGCCAATGTCCCCTACGATATTGTCCTGGAGATGGATGAGATTAATCCGGATTTCCCCACAACGGACTTGGTTTTGGTGATCGGTGCAAACGACACAGTAAACCCGGATGCTGTGGAAAAACCGGGCTCGCCTATTGCGGGTATGCCGGTTTTGGAAGTTTGGAAGGCGGGTAAGGTTGTTATCCTCAAACGCTCTATGGCTTCCGGGTATGCGGGAGTTGCTAACCCGCTGTTTTACAAAGAAAACTCACGTATGCTGTTCGGTGATGCAAAAGATAGTTTGCAGGGGGTTTTGGGTAAAGTCGGCAATTAGTTGCTGACTCGGGTTAATAATAGTAATTAACCTATTTTGTACTGAAAGGCCTGGTGGGGTACAAATTGTGATGTGCCGCTTCAGGCCTTTCTGTATTTTGGTTTAGCAATTTCTTTTGATGAAAAACTTGGTTATCGAACCCTTTTTCAAATAGTGGTAGGCTCCACCGCTTTACATATCTTTACTAATAAAAAGGTTAATAGGAGTTTGGGGATGGAAATCCGTCTACGTAAGCTAGCTTTAGCAGGGGTTGTTACTCTGGGAGCTTTAGGCTTGGCAGCCTGCGGGGGAGGCGGAGGTGCCTCTGACTCTGTTAGTGGTGGTGGCTCTGAGGTGCCGACAGCCGTTGGTGGTACTTGGGAAGAAGGTAATTTCCTGCCCGCCTCAACTTATGCGAGCCGATGTGTTGCTCCTCGCAGTGGTACTAACCCTGCTACGGGCTCTAAATATACAGAAGTAGCGGGTACTCGCGAAGATGAGAATAATTGGCTGCGCTCAATGAGCAATGATCTCTACTTGTGGTACGACGAGATTGATGACCAAAATCCAGCCGACTTTGATGATTCTTTAGCTTATTTCGAAGAGCTAAGAACTTTCGCTCTAACTCCCTCCGGTCGAGAGAAGGACCGCTTCCATTATACGGTTCCGTCAGATGAGTGGTATTCACAAACTGAATCTGGTGTGTATGTAGGTTATGGTGTCCAGTGGGCCCTACTTTCCGATCAGCCGCCACGTAAAGCGGTAGTCGCTTATCTGGATGAGGAAAACGGTGGTAATCTGCCGGATATTATCACCCGCGGTGCAGAAGTTATCAGCGTGGACGGCGTTGATCTGGCTTACGGCGATGATGTTGATACCTTAAATTACGGTATGTGGCCGGAGAGTGCTGGAGAGTCCCACGTATTTGAAATAAGACCTTTGGGTTCCTCGGCGATTGAGACTGTCACTTTGGTAGCATCGCCGGTGCAATCTGATCCTGTTCAATATGTCAAAACTGAAGTGACGGATTCGGGGCGCAAAGTTGGTTATATGTTGTTTAATGATCATATTGCAACAGCGGAAGCGGAGTTGATTAATGCAGTTACTCAGCTCGAATCTGAGTCTGTTGACGATTTGATTCTGGATCTGCGCTATAACGGTGGAGGTTATCTCAGTATCGCTGCGGAATTAGCCTATATGGTTGCCGGTGATATTACTGCGGGACAAATATTTGAAATGTCCCAATTTAATGATCAACACCCGGAAACAAACCCTGTTACCGGGGCGCCGCTGGATGGGACTCCATTTTACTCAACTGGACTGGGTATTATTGATGAATCTTTATTCGGTAAAGAATTGCCGACTTTGAACTTATCGCGACTGTTTGTCCTAACCAGTGAAAATACCTGCTCCGCCAGTGAGGCCATTATCAATGGTTTGCGCGGCATTGATATCGAGGTTATTCAGATTGGTGAGACCACCTGCGGCAAGCCCTATGGTTTTTATCCGCTGGATAACTGCGGCACCACCTATTTTACTATCCAATTCTCCGGTGCAAATGCAAAAGGCTTTGGTGATTACTCCGACGGCTTTGTGCCCAATGGTAATTACGGTACTGATGCTGATTTGCCTGGGTGTGTGATCGGTGACGACTTTGATAATTCCCTGGGCGATGTGAATGAGGCGCGCTTTGCCACTGCATTGAATTACATTGAGACTGGCGAATGTGGAGATATTGCCGTTAGCGCATTCTCCATTTCCGATGAAAGCGAGGGTGCCCCCGCTTTCAATGCACGAGTGACCAAGGAAGTCTCTCGCAGTAACCGCATAATGGTGAAATAAAATGAAAAAGGCAGCTTTGACTAAACTTTGTGGTTTTGCATTAGTGTGTCTTGGCTGCTCCTCCCAGCAAAATATTGAAACTGCACAACCGGCACTGTTACAGGAAACGAGCCCGGAGATTCAGGGCAAGTTGCAGGTGGCAGTTTCGCAAGCGCTGGGCGGGGTTAATGTGACCCTGGGCCCGAGGGTGTTTGTGGACGATACTATTTTGGTGATTGAGAATGATCCCAAAAAGATGGCTCTGATTGGCCGGGATATGGGGCGGCCGATCAAGTTTCAATTAGTCGGCAATGGTGAGAAATGCTGGTTGAGGCGACTGTCCAATGGAGAATCCTGGGAGTTGCCTGTGATGTGTAAGCCAGTTTCCACTGGTTGAGAAAAGAAAGGGGAGCATTAGCTCCCCTTTTTGTTTAACGCAGCAGGTTGGACTTGCGAATATCCGGCTTCTGCGCTGCGCGGAAAATCAGGGCAATCTTGCCAATTTCCTGTACCAACTCGGATGAGGATTTTTCGCAAAGCTCACCAACGATTTGGTGGCGTACTTCCCGGTCGGCGATCATCAGTTTGACCTTGATCAGCTCGTGGTCTTCGAGTGCCCGGTTCAGTTCTTCCATCACCCCCTCGCTCAGCCCATTGCCGGCTACGGTCACGACAGGTTTCAGATTGTGACCCAGAGAGCGAAGAGCTTTTTTGCGGTCGGCGGTTAAAGGCATACAATACTCCATTACCACTTTGTGGAATTCGATGTGGGAGCGGCCACAGACCGCGATCGTCGCCAGCGTTTGTTCGGCGGACCCGATCGCGGCCAGTGGCCGCTCTTACAATTAAGCTGTAGTGATTGTAGGCATTGTACCCGATGGGCCGATCTAAGAGCAGCCACCGTTGGCTGCGTGAACATTTTAATGACCATTACGTCAAACAGTCCCAAAAAGAGGGCTACCGCTCCCGTGCCAGCTACAAGCTGCAGGAGCTGCAAAATAAGGACCGCTTATTCAAGCCGGGAATGACTGTTGTCGACCTGGGTGCGGCTCCAGGGGGCTGGTCCCAGGTAGCGATGGAGTTGGTAGGGCACAAAGGCAAGGTTTTGGCGTCAGATATATTGCCGATGGACCCGCTGGCCGGTGTGGACTTTGTCCAGGGGGACTTTACCGAGGAGTCGGTGCTCAGTGAACTGTTACAGCGCATGGGCGATGAACTGGCAGACCTTGTGATTTCCGATATGGCCCCCAATATGAGTGGGATACGCGATGTTGATCAGCCCGCCTCCATGTATTTGGTGGAACTGGCGGTCGATATGGCCCGGCAGGTACTTAAGCCCGGTGGTGCATTTGTTGCAAAGGTATTCCAGGGAGAGGGTTTCGACGAGTTGATCCGCGACTTGCGTGGGAGCTACAACAGTGTCGTAACTCGCAAACCTGGTGCTTCCCGCCCCCGTTCACGTGAAGTATACGTGGTGGCGCGAGGATTTAAGGGCTGAGAGCGACTGAGAACATCGGCGTATTTCTAGTCTGACTCCCCATATGGTATAAGCGATACCTGTATCGGGGGCGAAGGCTGTTGACCCCCCGCACCTATACTGGTTTTATCCGGTATTGATGTGGCCGGCATTGCCGGAATGAACGGATTTTGATTGCGAAAGCGAGAGGGCTATCCCTTTGAATGATATGGCAAAGAACCTGGTACTGTGGTTGATCATCGCAGCGGTACTGCTGATGGTTTTTCAAAACTTTAAACCGCAGTCACGGGATGAGGCTCTCAGTTACTCCGACTTTGTTCAGGATGTGCAGTCGGGCCAAGTTAAGAACGTGATCGTAGACGGTCTGGTGATCACCGGCGAAAAAGCCGATGGCAGCCGCTTCAAGACTATCCAGCCACAGATTATCGACGATGAACTCACCAATGAGCTGGTTCGCAGCAATGTGCAATTCGTTGGTCGCGAGCCTGAGTCACCGAGTATCTGGCAGCAGCTTCTGGTAGCCAGCTTCCCGATCCTGATTATTATCGCTGTGTTTATGTTCTTTATGCGCCAAATGCAGGGCGGAGCCGGCGGTCGCTCAGGTCCTATGGCATTTGGTAAGAGTAAGGCGCGCCTGCTGGGCGAAGACCAGATCAAGACAACTTTTTCCGACGTTGCCGGAGTAGATGAAGCTAAGGAAGAGGTACAGGAGCTGGTCGAGTTCCTGCGCGATCCCACCAAGTTCCAGCGACTGGGTGGCAATATCCCCCGTGGCGTACTGATGTGTGGCCCTCCCGGTACCGGTAAGACCCTGCTTGCCAAAGCAATTGCCGGCGAAGCAAAAGTACCTTTCTTCTCCATCTCCGGTTCTGACTTTGTTGAGATGTTCGTTGGTGTGGGCGCTTCCCGGGTGCGGGATATGTTTGACCAAGCCAAGAAGCAGGCTCCCTGCATCATCTTTATCGACGAGATTGACGCTGTTGGCCGTCACCGTGGAGCCGGCGTTGGCGGCGGTCACGATGAGCGCGAGCAGACCCTGAACCAGTTGCTGGTTGAGATGGATGGTTTCGAAGGTAATGAGGGTGTGATCGTAATTGCAGCGACCAACCGCCCGGATGTACTGGACCACGCCCTGTTGCGCCCGGGTCGCTTTGACCGCCAGGTATTTGTTGGGCTGCCGGATATTCGTGGCCGCGAACAAATCCTCAAGGTTCATATGCGTAAAGTGCCTATGGACGACAAGGTGAATCCGCAAACTATTGCCCGTGGAACCCCTGGTTTCTCCGGTGCCGATCTGGCTAACCTGGTCAACGAAGCCGCCCTATTTGCTGCGCGGGCCAATAGACGCACCGTAACCATGGAAGAGTTTGAGCGCGCCCGTGACAAGATCATGATGGGTGCCGAGCGCAAGTCCATGGTGATGAATGAAAAGGAAAAGGTGAATACCGCTTACCACGAGGCCGGTCACGCCATTATTGGTCGACTGGTACCCGAGCATGACCCGGTACACAAAGTAACTATTATTCCCCGTGGCCGCGCTCTGGGCGTCACCCAGTTCCTGCCTGAGGAAGACAAGTACAGCCTGTCCAAGCGCGCGATTGAATCGCAACTGTGCTCCCTGTTTGGCGGCCGTATTGCCGAGGAAATGACCCTGGGTATCGACGGTGTTACTACCGGCGCTTCCAACGACATTGAACGGGCCACTGACTTGGCGCGCAGTATGGTGACCAAGTGGGGCTTGTCCGAAAAGCTCGGCCCATTGCATTACGGCGAAGATGAAAGTGGCCAGCCCGGTCAGGGCAATCCAGTTTCCGGCAAGACTTCCAATGAAATTGATGTGGAGGTGCGCCGTATTATCGATGTCTGCTACGAGCGAGCACAAAAGCTGCTGGAAGATAACCGCGATATTCTTGAAGCGATGAAAGATGCGCTGATGGAATATGAAACCCTGGATGCGGAGCAGGTGGACGATCTTATGGCTCGCCGCAAAGTTCGCGCACCAAGGGACTGGGAAGACAATAACTTCGGTTCTGGTGGAAACAGCCCGACCCAGGATACTGAAACCACAGAGGCCTCAACTGAGGCGGATAAGAGCAATACCGTCGGCGGCCCATTAAACGGCCACTGATTCTCCGAAGCGACTAACTGGACAAAACCAAATGCCGGGTTGGGGATAGGGCGATAGCCTGTTCCGATCCGGCATTTTTTTATTTCAGCCAATGAAAATTATCTGTGGTAACCACACCTTAGACCTCTCCCAACCGGTGGTTATGGGGGTTCTGAATACAACGCCAGACTCCTTTTCCGACGGTGGTAATTACTATGCCTCCGGTAGCCTGGACTTGACCCTGGCTCTGCAAAGAGCAGAACAGATGCTCTCTGAGGGAGCGAAAGTCCTGGATATTGGCGGAGAATCGACACGCCCTGGCGCATCGCCGGTCACCGAGCAGCAGGAGCTGGATCGGGTAGTGCCGGTGGTGGAGGCAATCAAAGCTAACTTTGACGCGATTATCTCTGTCGATACCAGTACTCCGGCAGTGATGCGTGAGTCAGCTGCGGTAGGGGCGGGACTGATCAATGATGTTCGTGCCCTGGAGCGCCCGGGTGCACTGGAAGCAGCCGTCGAGAGTGGCTTGGCGATCTGCCTGATGCATATGCAGGGTCAGCCCGGCACTATGCAGGATGATCCGTCTTACACTGATGTTGTAGAGGATGTCGCCAGGTACCTGCAGAAACGGGTCGATCTCTGTATCGAACTGGGGGTGGCACGGGATCGGCTCATTCTCGACCCAGGTTTTGGCTTTGGCAAAACCGATGAGCACAATTTGACGTTGTTGCGTAATTTGTCGCAGCTGGCGCCGGCGGATATGCCCATACTGGCAGGCTTGTCGCGCAAGTCGATGATCGGCCGCCTGCTCGATCGAGATGTAGATGGCCGACTCCCCGGTAGCCTGGCCCTGGCCATGTTGGCTGCGCAAAAGGGCGCAAGAATTTTACGTGTCCACGATGTTGCGGAAACCGTGGATGTGTTGCGCATGCAGCAATTGGTTTGCAGCGAAATTTGATGAGTGATGTCTTACAGAGACCTTAAGCCGCAGGGTCCTGTTGTGGTTTTCCGACAGAATAGAAAAGCGGCGAAGTACACAATTGAGAAGCGTTATGGAAAGAAAGTATTTTGGTACTGATGGTATTCGTGGTCGCGTTGGTACGGGAGCAATTACTCCCGATTTTATGCTGCGCCTCGGATACGCTGCGGGCAAGGTATTAGGGAGAACTTTCAAAGAGAAACATCACCGTCGACCTCGCATTCTTATTGGTAAAGACACCAGGGTTTCCGGCTATATGTTCGAGGCGGCTCTCGAAGCAGGTCTGATTAATGCCGGTGTTGATGTCGCCCTGTTGGGGCCAATGCCGACTCCGGCGATTGCCTACCTGACCCGGACTTTCCATGCCGGTGCAGGCATTGTTATCAGCGCTTCCCATAACCCTTACCATGACAATGGCATCAAGTTTTTCAGTGCTGAAGGTACCAAGTTGCCGGATGAGGTTGAGCTGGAGATCGAAGCCGCTCTCGAGCTGCCAATGGAAACTTCTGACGATCTCGGTCGCGCCTATCGTGTTGATGATGCAGCCGCGCGTTACATTGAGTTCTGCAAGGCTTCCACGCCCTGGGGTTTCTCCTTGGAGGGGCTGAAAATTGTTCTCGACTGCGCAAATGGTGCCACTTATCACGTAGCGCCAATGGTATTTCGTGAACTGGGAGCAGAAGTCAGCGTAATAGGGGCTGGGCCCGATGGACTCAATATCAATCTTGATTGCGGCTCCACTAAACCGCAGCAATTACAACGAGCCGTGGTTAAGCGCGGTGCGGACCTGGGAATAGCCTTTGATGGTGACGGGGATCGGGTGTTGTTCGTCGATGCCAATGGGGAATTGGTCGATGGCGATCAGCTGCTGTATATCATCGCTATGCACCAGCATAAATTCCTGGGCGGTTGCAGTGGTGTTGTCGGCACTTTGATGAGCAATTACGGTTTTGAGCTCGCACTGCGCGAAAATAAAATTCCGTTTGAGAGAGCCAAAGTGGGCGACCGCCATGTGCTTGAGAAAATGTCAGCTAATCAGTGGAAGCTGGGAGGCGAGTCGTCAGGCCACATTATCTGTGCCGATGCTTCTACCACCGGCGACGGTATCATTGCCGCACTGCAGGTACTGCGTAGCCTGTGTGAATTTGATGAGCCCTTGCATCAGCTTAAATCCCGTATGACAATGTTCCCCCAGCACATGATTAATGTGCAACTGGCTCATCGCGATGGTGTTCTCGATCACACAGACGTTAAGGCCATTGTTGTCGATGCAGAACGTCAGCTCGCAGACAGCGGACGTGTGCTGCTGCGGCCATCTGGCACAGAGCCTCTGATCCGGGTAATGGTTGAAGGCCGCGACAGCGCCCTGGTGGAACAGCTGGCCAAAGATATTTCCTCCGTGGTGGAGCGAATTGGAAATAACTGATCTGCTGCGATTTAACCCGTAGTAAATCGGTCCTCTTGGGGCGTAGAAGAAACTCGTATAATTTTGGTTGTATGTTGGCGTCAATGTCGCTAAGATTTGCGCCCCTTGAAGGAGCACACATGCGAACACCGCTAGTAGCAGCAAACTGGAAAATGAACGGCAGCCGCGAGTTTGCCGAACGTTTTTTTACCGAACTCAACCTCGAAGGTGTGAAGTCCGGTGTTGTTGTTTGCCCATCTTTTCCATATCTCGGCCTAGTGGCTGATGCGGCGGAAAAGAGCGGAGGTTTTAGCCTGGGTGCCCAGGACCTTAGCCAGGAGCCCAAAGGGGCGTTTACTGGTGAGGTTTCCGCTAGCATGTTACTGGATTGGAATACCCGTTACGTTATTGTCGGGCATTCTGAGCGCCGTAGTCTCTACGGAGAAACCAGTGAGTTAGTGGCGAAAAAATTTGTTGCGGCCCAAGAGGCGGGATTGACTCCAATACTTTGCGTCGGGGAAACCCTTGAAGAACGCGAGCAGGAGCGCACTCTCGAAGTGGTTGCAAAACAACTTCAAGCGGTTGCCGATATCATTGATTCGGCTGGCTGGAAGCAGTCCGTGATTGCCTATGAGCCGGTATGGGCCATTGGCACCGGAAAAACTGCTACTCCTGATGAAGCCCAAGCTGTACATGCATTTATTCGCTCGCAGTTGGGAGATTTGGGCGCTGAAGTACAGATTTTATATGGCGGTAGTGTAAAATCCGCAAATGCCAGGGAGCTTTTTGCCCAGGCAGATATTGATGGTGCCCTGGTGGGTGGAGCCTCGCTGGATGCCGGCGAGTTTGCTGAGATTTGTCGCGCTGCTGTTTAAATTGACAGCACGCGGGTTGGCGAATACTGAATAACGGGTTGTTTAGACCCCGGTAGAGAGTTTCCAGAAAATGGAAAAATTGGTATTAGTTGTACACGTTTTGACCGCATTAGGCATTATTGGCCTGATTTTGTTGCAGCAAGGTAAAGGTGCCGAAGCCGGTGCTTCCTTTGGTGCGGGCGCGTCTCAGACAGTTTTTGGCAGTCAAGGTAGCGGAAATTTCTTTTCCCGCTTGACAGCAATTTTTGCGACGGTATTCTTCGTCACCAGTTTCGGCCTGGCCATCCTGGCTAAGCAAGGTGCAGGCACCAATGTTGATGCGGACCTTCCGCAAATTCCAGCAGCGGTACAGCAAATTGGCCCAGCCGAAGAACTGCCGGCTATCGACAGCGATATCCCGCAGCTCGAAACAGATTTGGAAACTGGCGATATCCCGCAGATTCCTGCAGACAGCACCGGTTCAGAAGAGCCAGCTGCTAACCAGGAAAGTGAGGAACAGCAGTAAAAGATTTTTGCCCAGGTGGTGGAATTGGTAGACACGCTATCTTGAGGGGGTAGTGAGCTATGCTCGTGCGGGTTCAAGTCCCGCCCTGGGCACCACATCAAGATCCGAAGAAGTTCGGAATCATCCAGAAAGCCCCGTAAATCGGGGCTTTTTGCTATCTGGAGGTTACACAGCCCTCCGCTCTAGTTCATTGCCATCTGGTGCTACATTTGGTGCTACCTCGGTTCAATTTAGAAACTGGTAGCACCACCATGGCTCTGACAGATACTCAAATCAAGCAGGCCAAACCAAGCGACAAGGATCAGTGGCTTACGGATGGACAGGGGCTGCGCCTGTTGATCAAACCTACTGGCTCCAAGTATTGGCGGCTTAAATATCGATTCCAAGGAAAGCAAAAGACGTTGGCCTTGGGCGTTTACCCCTCTGTAAGTCTCAAACAGGCGAGGCAAAAAGTAGCTGAAGCAAAATAGCTGCTAGCAGAGGATCGTGACCCTTCAGCACAGAAAAGAGTTGAGAAGTACCAAGCCAGATCCAATATTGACCGGAGTTTTGCTGTTGTTGCTGAAGAGTGGTGGAACCAGCAGAAAGGAACCTGGACAGAGAACCATGCCAACCGTGTATGGACTAGGCTACGAGATAATACCTTCCCTCGAATTGGCCAAAGGCCCATAGCTGATCTTCAGTCCCAAGATGTAATAGCCATTGTCTGCGATATTGAGGAGCGGGATGCGATGGATGTTGTGCAACGGGTTTTGCAAGATATTCGCCGCGTTTGTCGCTATGCGGTTCAAGTTGGCAAGCTTACGCATAATTCCGCGATTGAATTAACGGGTTTTTTGCGTGGCCGAAAAGTAGCCATCGGGCTTCCCTCCCGCGAGAAGAGTTGCCCTGCTTTCTGAAAGAGTTAGATCTTTATCAGGAGCGAGGGCGGATATTAACCAAGCTCGCTATTCAGTTATTGATATTCACCTTTGTTCGACCTGGCGAATTGCGTTGCGCACGTTGGGAAGAGTTCGACTTTGAATCCTCTCTTTGGCGAATCCCCGTTGAGCGAATGAAGATGGGTGTCCCGCGGTCTTCACAAGCTCTTGCTGCACTTGAAGAGTTGAAGTCTTTAACTGGCCAATATCCTCTGCTTTTCCCCTCTAAGCGGGAAAGGGCTCGGCCGTTGTCCGATTACACTATGCGTAGGGCAAATTTTAAAATGGGCTGGGATGGCTCCCAAGAGAGGGGGGACTAAAGCAAACCCCTATGATTTCCATATTGCTGCTACCTCAGCCTTGAATCAGGTCTGCTTTGATTCTGATGTCATTGAAAGGTAACGGAAAGGAATTAGCAGCGAATCTCACTCCTATTCGTTCAATAGATGAGGGAAAAGAGATGATACAGTGATGGGCAAGTTTACTTCGCTGGGATGCGGGTACGGGAGCCGATATTAGCAATACCAAAGTAAGTACCCAAGAAAACCACGGTTTGCTTTTTTGCTTTTAAGTGGGGATAGATCTCTTGGCTTCACTCAATGATTTCATACCTTAAAAGTATGTTTTCTGCGTTAAAGTTCAATGTTGGAAACCTGAGTTTTTATTTTGTCGTTAGGGTATTTAAGCTGCAAAAAATAAAGAAGCACTACTTTATAAGTAGTGCTTCTTGCTTATTAAGGCATAAAACGCAACCGAAATAGGTTGTATTTATTGTGCCTCGTGCATGCTTTCAGTGACTTCGACTCGACTTTCAATTGTTAAGCCCGACTGCTTCATGGCATTGAATGCTTCCAGCAAATCGTTGCCTTCTTTAACTTTTAATATGGCAATGTCAGTGCCAGGAAATACCGATACTACTTCCATTCCTGTGGCTTCCGCTACTTCAGATGCAGTAACATTTTTACTTAATAAAATAGTTACATTGCCGGTTAACGTTGTTAGTTTATTGGTTATTATGTTCCGTACTATTGTACCTTTTCCGACAATGTCTGTTGCGGAATCAGTGTCAATATCTACGATGGCGCTTTCACCTTTGGTTGCAATGATTTGTTCTGGTGCAGCAAGAGATAAAGGAACCCTTGTTAGTGAGTGTTCAATCTTAAAGATACCAAATTCAGCATTCTCCTTTGCTTGTGTCGCTTTAACCTGTTTGCTCTCAGTGATAGCTCCTTGCTTAATATCATTTGCCTGTGCTATACCAGATATACACATTGTAGCAGTCAAGATAATTAATTTATTAATCTTCATAGTACTATCCTTCTTATTGAGCGGCTTGAGCAGCACGGCCGAATGTTCTTAATGAAACCCCCTCGAGAACGCTTTCTACAGGGTTATTTATCAGCCCCGTCGGTAGCTCCTCAGTCTCTTCATTGATAACAATTGTAGAGAGGTATTCCGTGTCTATGAACTCTAAATTAGTTTCACCAGTGTCTAGCGCTTTAAAAGTCCAGGTTCCCTTAGCATTTTCACCATAAAATGCATTAGAGAGGAACACAGCACCATTTAAGATATAACCCATGCTAAAACCATCAGCAGAACTCCAGGATGGATTCAATAATGCCTGCTTGGAAGACAATAAGACACTTCTGGTGCCGGAGGGAGAGATTACTTCAAGTGCCAAGTCATTTCCTGCAGAGCTTAATGAGGTTTCATTTAACAGGTAGCCCATATCATCATTACGGATGTCGAATTCAAACTGCATAGCTTCAATAATAATATCTTCAGCTACTTCAATTTGCAGGCTGACACCATTTGCGCTGTTATCCGGGATGGTTTCTTCAAGTGCAGCTTCACCAGCTGTCGACCCCAGGCCTCGCCACTCAGTGATCACTTGCTCTCCGAGATCCTCCGAGTAATTAAGGGCCATGTTTACTGCAGCACCGGCATCTACCCGACCAAATCCATATAAGTTATTAAATTGATAGCCAGCCGCATTTTCAACCCAGCCGTCATGAGCAATAAAGGAGTCTTCACCAATTGTTATCTTAACCGCTTCATTATCAGCATCAATTAAAGTGCTTGTTGAAGCCAAAATATGCCGAACATCACGCCAAGTTAACTCGGGGTTTGCAGATAAGATGAGAGAGACAACACCTGATGTATTAGGTGCTGCAGAAGATGTTCCATTAAAGGTGGAGGTATAGTTACAGCTAGTATTCTCCGGATGGCCAGGATAGTTGAATGGGAACTGGCTAGCCACAAAGTCTAGGCCATACGCTTCTCCCCAAATACTTATTGTTTCGCCATTAAAACCAGAGTACCCATTAATGCAGGTCATTTGGTCTGTGGTTACCATCGCTGGAGCCCATCGCCCATACTCTCCCGCTGGGGCTGAGACCATAGTGCTTGCACCGGCCGTTGAGTAGCTGGTATGTTTGCCATTAGCATTCACTGCTGCAATACCCAGGTAATATGGGTGTGCCTGACTGGATTCAAACGCTGCGTTATGACAAGTTAGGCCTAATGCAACAGCACCATTAACTTCACATAAATAACCATCACGACTACCGCCCTCAAAACCATTACCGTTAGATTTTATATTTAAGGCGCCTTTACCATTTCGAAGCACAAGGTTGGGGTAAGATTCAATAGCTTCATCCAAATATGAGTAACCTATAGAGCCGGGCCATGTAATGCCGTAACTGCGGTTGAATGCTGAAATTTCTTCATCGGTAGAAATACCACTTCCAGGAAAGCCATGAATTAATAGCTCTGTTTGTTCTATTGTCTCATCACCTAAATAATTCATACCGATGAGCCCTGTATCTGGGGCTACACCACGGGTACCAATATTGTTCCAGCCTTTAGCTGCAATTAACCCTGCGACACTAGTTCCATGATCGCCACTATTAGAAAGGCTTGTTGGATCTGTTCTGTCAGATGCTAATTCGGATAAGTTGAGGGAACGATTTACTAGTACATTGTCTATCAAGTCTTCATGACGAATTTCTAAGCCTGAATCTACAACAACTGCTGTAACACCCGTACCAGTCACGCCTTGAGCAAAAGAAGCGGCTACATTCATATCTTCGCCAGCAATAAGCTCTTCTGCTAAATGGGTTTCATATTTTTCGCTGGCATATTCGGATGTATAGAAACCTATATCAACCATCCCTTGTGGTACCGAATCACTCAGTGCGAAAGCTCTTTGACCAGTATTGCGTAAGTGCCATTGCTGATAAGCTAAAGGATCACTTGCAACATTGATAATTTCGATTACTGCAGATGCAGATGAATCATTCGCTGTTACTGTATAAGAAATGGAAGCGTTTTCCCCTGAGAATGAGGTGTACTCGAACTGATTTTCATTTAAGGTTAGTTCACCGTGACTAAATGTATATATATCATCTACTGGATTTACAGCTGCTTCATTTTCAGAAAAACTATACGTTAAAGCGTCGCCATCCTGGTCGTTGCCCTGCAATTCTCCAGATATTGGAATCCATTGTTTGGCTCCATCTACAGTTACATCGACAGCAGTTGGGGGTATATCTGCAATGATTTCAATAGTTGAAGATGCTGAAGCACCGTTAGCGGTTACGGTATAGGTGATGGAGGCATCTTCTCCAGAAGCTGATGTATATTCGAACTGATCACCGCTTAACGTTAGCTGACCGTGGGAGAACGTATAAACACCATCAACTGGGTCAATAGTCCCATCATCACCAGAAAAGCTATATGTCAGGGTGTCTCCATCCTCATCATTGCCCAATAGTATCCCTGATACAGGAACAGACTGTTTTACACCCTCTATAGTAACTGTGCTAGCAGTTGGTGGGATGTCGGCCGGTTCAGGCGTTGGAGTGGCCCCAGAAGAACTACTATCACTACCGCAACCCGACAAAGTTAATAAAATGGCTGCATGAATAGCAGAAAATTGAAATATTTTTTTATTCATTTAAATTCCCTATATTTTAATACTTATTGAGCAAGGCGATTATAAGTCAGCTCGTTGGCACCTGGTCAAATAAATTTGCTCACTTGACTTTTAGTGGTGTTTTTAGATTTGGTATCTGGTCTATTGACTTGGTGTGACTGTCAAGTGCGGACAGAATTAAAGAGGTCTTTATGAACGACTGTTGGTTCTATACACGGTCTGCAAGCGTCAGTTGGTGCTTATGGGGAGAGTACCTATTCAGTACAGTTATAGGGTTATAGTAGCTAAAGTCAGGATAGGCAGGCTGGGCGTAAACTTTCTAATATGAATGATAATCTTGGGTGATTGGCTGTTTGTTTATCTCACTGTGTTTGTCTGAAGTGAGAAGCTTTGAGCGGGCGACAGTCAGATTTTACCCAGTGAGAGTTATGAAGATAAATAAAATGTTCTTGTACGATAAAAAATCAGGCGGAGATTTAATAATATAAAATTTTTTTGGCTGGAATTAATGCGGAATAGTCCATTGGAAGTTTGATTTTCAGTACTTTGTTGGTTTTTACCTGTCTTTGAAAGTGATGCGGCTCTGCTATTTTTCTTTCAAATGGAGCTAGATGATGTAGGTTTCCATAGGTTCCTGATTTATTTATCCTTAAAAGTTAATTGGTCTATAGACAGTTAACTTTCCTCTTAATCACCAGGGGAATTGATTGTTGTGTAGTTTAGAGTGTTACGTATTCGGTGCATATGTTTGTATTACAGTCTCTACGACCTTGCTATGACTGATGCGCTATATGAAATTAACTCTATGAGTGTTTTTGTTCAAATTTTTCTTAAAAAGAATAATCAAGCTCGACAATTATATTTCATTCCCTTTTCTCCTTTTCTCCTTTTCTCCTTTTCTCCTTTTCTCCTTTTCTCCTTTTCTCCTTTTCTCCTTTTCTCCTTTTCTCCTTTTCTCCTTTTCTCCTTTTCGCTTTCTCATGATTGAGACAGTAATGGATAATTGTCTTTATGAGTTTTCTTTGGACTTTATAGTGTAGGGCGGCAGTGCCGCACCTTTCAGGAAGCTACACTTCCTTCAGTTGGTGGTTCACCCGAATTTAATTCTGAAGCGTATCATCTAATCATTTGTAAAATAGGGATTAGTTAGAGCTGATATTTTCCATTTTTTGTCAACTGTAGATTAAGTAAGTATGGAAGCTTATGGAAAAATGATCGAAGGATAACGATGTTGGAATAGGTGCAAAAGAAAAATGGCAGATGCGAGAGGGGTTGAGATTAATCGGTTTGTGATATGTAGGTAGTTAGGTCAAAGTCGATATTGCAGTGCTTATTACTTCAAGGAAGCTAAAAGAGTAACTGAAGTTTCCATGCCAGACAGGAAAATTATATGTTGGCTGAATTGAATGTTTGCTACTCTATTTTTTATGGCTTGTATCTATCAGAATGTCTATACAAGTGTCATCGATATGTGTGATACGGATGAATACTACCTTTGCTTCATTAATTGTTGCTTTTCAAACATGGGTGTAGGTCAAAATAAAAGTTAAGTTCTTATGAAAATGGCTTTCTGTTGTTTGAAGGGATTGTTGTGTTTTGCAGGTTTGTGGTGAGGTAAGAGAAGCTGGAGTTTTAAATGAGCAGTTAATTTAAGTTTAAATATATATTTTTAAATGGTGTGATATGTGGGGTATGACTAATCTGAATGTAGCCTGAATGTTTTAAATTTATCAGAATTTTTCCTGAAATATTTTAAGTGTTAATTATATTGGTGAATTATCTTGCTACTTAATAATTGGATATTTATACTGCTTGCATGATTATTTTTTTAAGGATGAAAAATGAAGTTTTTGAAGTCTATGTTACCGGTGTTTGTCTTGTTGTTACCGGTGTTTGTCTTGTTGTTAGCGAGTCAGTCTTTTGCAGAAATGAATTTTATTAGCGGCGTTAAACACAATGTTACTGAGTACTCTTATACTTCGGATACTCGGCGAATTGCTGAGATTGATGTCTTGAGTGATGGTGCGCAAGAAATCAGTTTCGATATTACTGCGATTGTATCTGGTTTGGGAGGGTTGAGGTCAGATGTAGTTTGTCGTTATTCCCATAGGGGAGAGCGTTGTGATCCTACCCACCAAAGACGGACACTCTCTTAAGCGATAAACTACGCAGCAGAGGTGCCCTATGACACGATCAAGTAAATCAACCAAAACCACTCGTAAAAAATACTCAGAGGAATATAGAAAAGATGCCCTAGCACTGGCGGTCAAGGTAGGGGTAAGCGTTGCCGCTAAACAGCTTGGGTTACATCCTTCCCAGATTTACGGATGGCGAAGCAAGGCTAAGTTACATCAGAGCCGAGGGGATGCCGAGAGAGAGCTGGCCACAGAGAATGCTCGCCTTAAGCGGCAGCTGGCTGAGCAGGCAGAGGAGCTGGCGATCTTAAAAAAGGCCGCAGCGTACTTTGCAAAGAGCCTGAAATGAGGTACGCCTTCATGCTAAAGCACAGGCATAAGTTCAGCATCAAAGCGATGGCTAAGGTATTGAGCGTATCTCGCAGTGGGTTTTACGATTGGGTGTCAAGATCGGCCGATCAATCCAAGCGCCAGCAGTACCAAATGGAGCTTGATGGTTTGGTACAGCAGCGCTTTATAGCCAGTAAAGAACGTAGTGGCGCCCCTCGCCTGACGAGGGAATTGGCCAGTGAGGGGAGTAAATATAATCAAAAAACAGTTGCTGCCAGCATGCGTCGACAGGGCCTACGGGCTAAAGCCGCCAAGAGATATAAAGCCACAACCTACTCAAAACATGGTCTGCCAGTGGCCCCAAATCTGCTCGAGCAGAACTTCAATACTGAAGCGCCGAATCAGAAATGGGTCGGGGATATTACCTACCTACGAACAGAAGAGGGTTGGTTATATCTGGCTGTAGTGATAGACCTATATAGTCGGCTGGTTATTGGTTGGGCGATGTCAGAAACGATGACAGCTACATTGGTCTGTGACGCCCTTCAAATGGCTTTATGGCGACGTAAGAAACCTACAAATGTTATCGTGCATACTGACAGGGGAAGCCAATATTGCTCTACAGATTATCAATCTTTAATTACAGCTTATGATCTGCGGTGCAGCATGAGCGCCAAAGGTAACTGCTATGATAACGCCTGCGCAGAAACGTTCTTCCACTCACTTAAGGTAGAAGTAATCCATGGTAACCGCTTTCCTACAAGGTGCCTCATGCGGGAAACCGTATTTGAGTATATAGAAATAGACTACAATCGAAATCGCTTACACAGCGCCAATGGCTATCTCAGCCCTGAGGCGTTTGAGGAACAACTAGTCGCTTAGTGGTGTGTCCGTTGTTGGTGGGTAGGATCATTGCTACACTAGAAATCATTCTAGAATTTTTGACTATGTGTATGACGTTTCGATCACGGCAAGTTGTGTTGCCAAAGATGGTACTCAAACTGCAATAGGGGTTGATAGGGACGATAAAAATATTTATACGAATGTGCCCATTTCAGATTTTCGCAATGAAGTAGTCTTAACGATAGATAATGGTTCAATTGCCGCGGATATGTGCGATACCTTGACGGTTGATATTCAGGGTGATTTAGAGGCTATTGAAGATGTAAATTTAAAAGTTTTCACCTACGAAATTTTCTAGTTAATAGTATGAAAGTGTCGGTAATAATTGCCGGCACTTTCACAGTCGAACTCCAATCTAGTATATCCATACAATCAAAAGTAGTGGATCACCGCACACCTAATAGAAATGATGTCAGCTCTGTAGCAGAGTCAGAAGCAGTTAATAAAGACTTTTCTTTTATCTGAAGTCGGTAAGGGTTGAACGGCTTAGTAGTGGCGATTCAGTGCCGATAGCTACCGGCCGGTTAAAAGTGATGAACTTATATTGAGCTGGATACCGATTCGTTAAATTTCCTTCACAATAGAGTCTGTCGCTAGTTTTGAGCCCCATCAAGGGGCTTTTTTGTATCTGTTGATTAACAATTGAGGTCAATAGCTGATGCAGGCTAAAGGGTGGGGGAATTGTCTGTACAGGAATACTCTCATATAGAGAGGCGAATGGGATTAATACCCTTATCTTGTGTGTGGTCTATGGGATAACTGAGCACTTTTCTTTGTGTGAGGTAGTAGGCGCTACCCTGATTTCCGGTGCGGAAAGTGAGAAAGATGCCCAGACTTGAGCCAGATCATTTTTCCCCAGTCAGAGTGGCATAAGGTAACGGAATTAGTGTCCCGGCAGTGACGCTGAGAGATTGAGCACTCAAAAATGAGGCAGAGGCGCTCGCACTGCTCTGAGTGTAACTGTTCCCTCTAGCTCTTGAAAAAAGCATGGCTATAACGGAGTAAGAGGGCGGAGACTGGATCAGGGAGGATCGTGGTGAATTTGGTTGAAGATTCCTGGCTGCCAATTATCCGGCGATGCGGTATGCAGGAAAGAATTGCTCCTTGGCAAATTGCCGAGGTGGATAATCCTGTCGTAGACATTTGCACGGTACGACCGGATTTTCGCGGGGCGCTGTTCCAGTTTTTAATTGGCCTGTTGCAAACAGCTTTTGCACCTGAAAGTGTCGATGATTGGGGAGTCTACTGGAAAAAGGCGCCTACTGAGGAAACACTGAAATCACGGTTGCAAAACTACGCTCCCAATTTTGAATTGTTTCAAGAGTCCGGGCCTGCATTTATGCAGGACTTGGAATTGAGTGTGGGGGAATCAAAGTCGATTGCTGCCCTACTGATTGAGGCGCCGGGCAGTAAAACCTGTAGAGATAATCAGGATCTATTTATTAAGGGCGGTAGGGTGCAGGGTGTATGTCCCAGCTGTGCCGCTAGTGCATTGTTTACCTTGCAAATTAACGCCCCCTCCGGAGGAGTGGGGCATAGAACCAGTTTGCGTGGTGGTGGTCCTCTGACCACATTGATAATACCAGAGGCAGATGATGCCAACCTTTGGCAGAAATTGTGGCTCAATATCCTGCCACAAGAGGAATTTGGGTCAAGGTCTGAAAGCTCTGATAGTTGCATCTTCCCCTGGCTCGCTCCCTCCCGCCTCTCTGACAAACAAGGTTCCTCTACGTCTCCCAATGATACCCATCCCCTGCAAATGTACTGGGGTATGCCGCGCAGGATACGTTTCCATATCCCGAGAGAAAGCAAGGGTTACTGCGATCTTTGTGGAGAGCAGACGAGTCAATTAATTCGGGAATATACCACTAAGAATTATGGTATTAATTACGAGGGTCCCTGGATTCATCCCCTTACGCCCTATCGACGTGATCCCAAGAAAAAAGCCCCACCCTTGAGTTTGAAAGGTCAACAGAGTGGCCTCGGTTATCGGCATTGGTTGGGGCTTATGTGGAATGACCATTCAAATGGCGATGCAGCGAGCCGGGCGGTGCGCTTATTCCATGAGGAATATGCAGAAATTCTCGAAGAACTTGATTTGAATGTCGATGTACGCCTGTGGGGATTTGGCTATGACATGGACAATATGAAAGCGCGTTGCTGGTATGAACAGGAAATGCCAGTACTGCCTATTTCCCCTGAGCATCAGTCGCTATTTATTCAGCTGGCAGGGCAGCTTTTAACGGCTGCAAAAGATACTTTGAAAGAGCTGCGATTTAGGGTAAAGGCTGCCTGGTTTAATAACCCTAATGAGGCTAAGGGGGATTTTTCATTTGTCGATCAGGCGTTTTGGCAGGCGACGGAAAGCCAGTTTTATCACTCGCTCAAGCAATTATCCCTCGAATCCAAGAAATCCCAATTTACACCTGCACCGGTGGCTATTGCCTGGGCACACATATTGAAAAAAACGGCCTTGGCGCAGTTTGATCATTGGTCAATGGAGGGCTCTGCGGAAGACCTGAAATTGCAGCGAGTGACCCGGGCGCGACGTTTTTTAAGAAATAAGCTCGCCAGTCTGGCAAGTTTAAAGGCTCTGGATAATACAGCCAAAGTTGAGCAACAACAGGAGGAATTGTGATGGCCGGATATCAATATCTTAGCGATACAGATGTGAGCCGACTGCGCGAGTGGCACCGCTGGCTCAATGACAAAGCTGGCAGGGCCGATCGAGCGCGTTTGCGCCGTGCGGTGGAGCCTATGGATGTAATGCCTACTCCAGCCTTTATCCGTTTTTTAAAGGATATGCCTGAGCGCTGGCAGAAAGATGAGCAAATTCGTATCGAAGATGCGGCTCTGGTAGCCACCGTAATTGCACACGTAAAAACTGATAACACCAGCAAAACAATTGATGTTGATAGCAGCGAGGCTATGGATATCAGTTTTGCCCGGTCCCTGGCTATGCCCCGGGAGAGAGGCGGGCGCCCCCCTTTAAGTGAGCTACGTTTTTTTCAGTTGCAAAAAAGTCGCGATACGGCTGAGTTTTACCGCCGCATAGTACGGGCCCTGGCCCTGCTGGATGGCAGAGCCAATATAGCTTCTCTTGCCAATGATTTGCTGCACTGGCAAAGAGAGATGCGCACGATTCCGGCACGGCATCCACAGGAACGCCTGGCTGTGCGTTGGGCAACTGATTACTACGCCGTATTACCAGATTGAGAAAAATTCAAAAGTTTCCAAATTAAAGGGGTCTTAGGGGCCTAAAGAATTTTTAAATGCTATTCCCATAACAACACTAAGCACAGAGCAAAGCCTGACCGATTGACAGTGACTGTTGATCAGATACCTGAGAAATGAATCGAAGTAATGTGATGGCCTGACGGTCGCAACAAGGAGAGATTTATGAGCCGCTTTATTCAATTGCATGTATTGACCGCCTATCCCCCTGCGAACCTGAACCGGGATGACTTGGGGCGGCCAAAAACAGCGAAGATGGGAGGTTGTGATCGCCTGCGAATTTCCTCCCAGAGCCTTAAGCGTCACTGGCGAACGTCGGAGTTGTTCCAACAGGTATTGGCAACGGAGCAGGGGGATAGCCTCATTGGCACCAGAACCAAGCGTCAGGGGGTACTGGCCTATGAGACTTTATTGGAACTGGGCGTCTCTGAGAAAAAGGCCAAATTGTGGGCGCAGAAAATTGCCGAGCAATTCGGTAAGTTAAAAAAGCCGGAAAAAGATAACCCTCTGGCCGATTTGGAAATCGAGCAGTTGGTTCACCTCAGTAGTGCCGAGCAAAACGGGATCAATGCACTACTGAAAACCTTGGCAGAAGAGGGGCGGGAGCCGGAGAAGACAGAGTTGGATTTATTGCGCAAGGAAAACATGGCAGTGGATATCGCCTTGTTTGGCCGTATGCTCGCTTCCAAGCCCACCTATAACGTTGAAGCGGCGTGCCAGGTGGCCCATGCACTCTCGGCTCACTCTGTAGTGATTGAAGATGATTATTTTACTGCGGTAGACGACCTGAATGATCGCAGCGAGGATGCCGGTGCTGCTCACTTGGGGGAGGCGGGTTTTGCTGCGGGATTATTTTATTCTTATATCTGCATTAACAAAGAGCTGCTCATTGAAAACCTGGGCGGGAATAAACCCCTGGCCGATCGAGCTGTAGCTGCGCTGACTGAGACAATCCTTAAAGTTTCTCCCAGCGGTAAACAAAACAGCTATGCCAGCCGTGCCTATGCCTCATATGTCGTGGCCGAAGCCGGTGACCAGCAACCGCGCTCTCTCTCTGCGGCCTACCTGAAGCCGGTTGATCGCTATAGCGAGGATTACGCCCATGACGCTATTGATGCACTGCAAAAGCAATTGCAGAGTTTCGATAAGGTGTACGGGGATTGTGCCGATAGCCGCTATGTTCTCAATGCCGTAACTGGCGAAGGTAATATCGAGGAACTTTTGGCCTTTGTCAGCGAATAGGTGGCGCTATGGAATACCTAGTATTTCGTCTTTACGGTGCCATGGCTTCCTGGGGGGAAGTGGCTGTGGGGGAATCCCGCCACAGCGCACACTACCCGAGTAAATCCGCTATCGCGGGACTATTTGGTGCGGCACTGGGGATACCTCGGGAGCGAGAGGACTTACACCAGAGCCTGGCCCGGCAATATCGCCAGGCGGTAAAGGTGCTGAATGTCGGTACTTTGCTAAAGGATTTCCACACGGTGCAGGTCCCAGATTCCACTGGCAAGCGCCGCTACCATACGCGCCGGGATGAGCTGGTTGTAGGGAAAGCGCGTCTGGGAACCCTGTTATCCCGCAGGGAGTATCTGGTGGATGCGCAGGCGATAGTGGCCCTGAGATCCTGTGAAGAGGCTAACTGGTCTCTGGCGGAGCTGTGTGAAGCCCTGGCCCGGCCAAAGTATCACCTCTATCTGGGGCGAAAAGCATTTCCCCTTTCAGCCCCCACTGCCGCACGGGTGATCGGTGCGGACAATTTCCGCAGCGCCCTGGATCATTATGAATCCCCGGAGTTGCTGGATTACCAACCGGAATGGGCCCGGCAGGAGCGCTGGTTGCCTACAGAAGAGAGTTGTCGTTACTACTGGGAGGGTAGCTTGGATGATTTCTCTGCGGAAGATGGAGTGTTTTCAGCAGGATCTGTACAGCGGCTTAGCCGTCTCGATCAGCCCCTATCTCGCAAGCGCTGGCAGTTCCAGCCGCGTATTGAAAATCTCTGGCAGTCATAAGGGAGCGGTTATGTATTTATCCAGAGTTCAACTATCTCCCTCGCTGGCGGTGCAGAAGCAGCTGGCACGGTTGCTCAGCGAAAACAGCTACGGTATCCATCAAATCTTGTGGGATCTTTTTGATGGTGATGAGCGTTTTTTATTTCGTGAGGAATCCTCGCGGGAACAGCTGCTTAGCAAACGCAATCTACCGGTGTATTACCTGCTGTCTAAAGTCCGGCCTGCGCAGGACAATCCGATATTTTTGGTAGAGACTAAAATCTTCGAGCCCCGCTTAAACCCCGGCGATCGGCTGGCCTTCCGCCTGCGGGCGAACCCTACAGTTGCTCGTAAAACTGAAGGGCAAAAGCGCGGCAAGCGGCACGATGTGCTGATGGATGCCCAATACCATTGGTTGAGGGAGCAGTGCGAATTGCATGGTTTACCTGTTGAAGGTGGCAAAGGGCAGCTGAAGCAGAGCTTGGTGCAGGAAAAGCCGGAGCAGTTTGACCAGGGGCAGATTGAAACCCGGTTACAGGATGTCAGCCAAACTGCCGCCCGCAGCTGGTTAATTCACCGGGGGACGCGCCTCGGCTTTGATATTTACCCACCAAAACTTCACTGCAATGGGTATCGTTGGAATTTGTTACATAAAAAGCAGCGCGGTGCTGGTTTCAGTTCTGTGGATTACCGGGGAGAGCTTTTGGTTACTGAACCCGAATTATTTATAAAAAATATTTTTGCGGGTATGGGGCCGGCCAAAGCATTTGGTTGTGGATTGATGTTAATCCGCCGAATCTGATTGGGATAAATAGAGTTGTTATACAACTGGAAGTGTTTGAGAGCGAGGGCTGGGATTCAAAAGTAACGGCAACGATACTGAGACTTTAGAGGATAGCAAATAGGCATATTTAGAGAGTTCCCCGCATCAGCGGAGATAAATCGACCGGTGAGATGATGGTCAAACCAGCTTCATACTGTTCCCCGTATATACGGGGCTAAACCGGAGGGTATCCCGTTATACACTCCTTTCCGAATAGGTTCTCCGCATAAGCGGAGTTGCACCGGTAATTGCGCAATAAGGCGATCTTAACCGAGGCTGTTCCCCGCCCAGGCGGGGTTAAACCGTGGAAAATCGTCAAAGCTGCACGGTAATGATTCGGGCTATTCCCCGCTGCTGCGGGGGTAAACCGAGTGTGGGGTTGGGTTGTGCCGACACCTGAGTTTGTTCCCCCGCTGGGCGGGGTTGGACCGTAGCCGATAGCGCACGGACATTAGTTCTGAAAATGTTTCCCCGAAGGCTCGGGGATGTAATTAGGGTGTGCTATGATCGCGCTCCATTTGCGCGACTGTTCCCTGTTTGTACAGGGGTAAACCGGATAAGGCATGGCCTTTGTGCTCTGCGCAAGGTGTTCCCTGAATACTCGGGGATAAACCGACGATGGAGAAGTTGTCGGAGTGCATCCTAGTTGTTCCCCGCTTTCGCGGGGCTGCACAACGACTTTTCCCTTCTTCTTTTTCCTGTAGATTTCGCAATCGAAAGCCCCGCAGTGTATTACCGGGGGCTTCTGAATTTTGGCTGAAATTATTGGATGATTACGCCGGTATTACTCTCGCCGCCGATCTGGAAATTAAAAGCGCGGCCATTAGAACCTGTCTGAGTAATTTCCTTGGTGTGATTGTTACCAATTTGCAGGCTAAAGGCTGAGTTGGAGTCACCGCTCTGGGTGATGGTGATGTTATTACTATCGCCAAACTGGCGGGAGCTTATTGAAAGAGACTCACCAGCCTGTTCGAACGTTGCCCGGTTATCGAAACCCAATTGACGGGTGAATATATCTACCTCTGTTCCAGCCTGCTCGATATTGGCAACATTCTGCAACCCGGTTTGTTCATTGGTCGCGCTGATCAGTAAGCCGCCTTGATTAATAACAACCACATTATCAATCAGGAACTGTTCGCTGTTCATGGAGTTGAATTCGGCACCCAGCTGGGAACCCGTAATCTGGTTGGTGGTACCGGTCTGGCGTACATCGATACTGCTACTCAGTGCAGATTGTTCTAAAGCCGCGTTGTTGCCCCCACCATTTTGGCGTAACTCAAGGGTATTAAAGGCACCGGTTTGGGTAATCGAGGTGATATTGGCATCGCCGAGTCTTTGGATAATCAGAAGGTCATTGAACAGACTGTCTACTTGGGTTGCAAAGGCGAAGTGGCGATTGTTTGTTTGCCGTAAGGTCATACTGCTGCTGACACTGGCAAATTGTGCGAGCCCGCCATAGATATCGCTGCCATCCTGCAGTATGTCCAAGGTGCCATCGATTGTGGCAACCAGGCTGGCGGTGGCAAAGTCGTCCCGATCAAACTGAAAGATTAAAACGGAACTGCCTATATTGCCTGCAGTTTCCTCTACCACGGCACTTTGCCTTTCGCCATCCTGGAATACAAAAATGCTGCCGTTAGCACTGGCTTCCTGGCGACCAATAAAAAAGTGACTGTCTCCATCCTGGATATTGGTAATGGTATTACCGCTGCCAAAGCGCTGTTCGATAGTGGAAGCATTGGAGGTACCAAGTTGCAGAATAGAGACCTGGCTGTCGAGAGAGAGTTCTTGGGTGATCTCGGAAGTATTTTGCGATCCGATTTGTGTATTGGTTGCGCTTAGAGAAGCACCACCGGATTGAGATATCGTGGTCTCGTTTTGACTGCCGATCTGGGAACTCTGAATACTACTGTTAATAACACCGCCACTTTGAGTGGCGGTAGCGGTATTAGTATCACCTATTTGGCGTTTGATAATAGTATTGCCGAAACCCGCTTCAGTTTGGTCGGAATTTGCTGAGTTACCTGAACCGATTTGTTCCAAGTCAGTAGAGTTGGTGCCCAGCGCATTGCCGCTAAAGGCAACCAGTGCGAGTGTCGCAATACTGGCGCATAACTTCATGAGTAACTCCTTTACTACAAAACTTCCAAGGAGCCCATTCGGGGCTGCTAATGAACATCGTCCACTCGCACTTCACAAGTAGACATCAAAAACTACGAGCCGAATACATCAGTATGGGATCTTAGCTACTGCTAGCCGTCTATCTAAGCGCCAAATTATCCCTATGGGATAAACGGATGCCAGGTAGCTTTTACTTTCAGTAGCTATTTCCCGCCGAATAGAAAAATTATTGCTGGCATCGAAGGGGTAGGATATGAGAAATAAGTATTGAAAATGTAGGAAGAAAGTCCCAGGGATGTGACTGGGAAATGGCGGCGATAACTGCCTTTCATTCTCTCGGGAATTATCGTGGGGACTTTCGACACTCGCGGTCCACGCGTTTTAATAAAGTGGGGATACGGTGGTCTCCATGCATCTTTTTCACCAATTTTTTGGCTTCCGGCAAAGGGAGACCGAGGCTGCTGATATACAGCGGTTTTACACTTTTTCCCCGCAGCAGCTCCGCCTCAACAGGGGTGTCCTTAAACGGTTTCTTGGCGACACCGATGATGGGAACTTCCTGCTGGAGAGCGGAGTAGAGATGGGCACCCAGACCCGGTTTTTGTTCCCCTCCGAGAAATACATAACCATCGATAACAATCAGTTCTGCTTCTATCTTGTGCTCCTCGATTAGGGTGAGGATACAGGGGAGTTCTCTCTTGTAGAAAGCACCGGGCTCATAGGCCAAGGTACTCTCTATTTTACTGAGATAGAGTTGCTCGGGCTCAGGAGCTGACCAATTCTCAAAGCCGACCCCGGCTACCATTGCTCCGGGGTCCCGGTAATCTACATCTACCGCCAAAATCATATTGGGAGCCTTTTTACCATTGAGTCGAATGTTGCAGTTGGTTCAGGATACTTCCAGTTTTGCCTGCTTTAACAGCTGCTTATGAGTCGCTTTGTAGTGCTTGCCCAGTGTTTTGGATTTCTCAAGGATTTCATTGAACAAGACATTGGCCTTTTCCACCTGGGATTGATCTTTCAAGAATAAGGCAAAGTAAAAAGTTGCTTCTGGTCCGCTATAGTATTGGTACAGCGTTTCATACTCGTGGTGGGCCTCTTTTACTTGCTTCAATGCCGCTAGTGTACGAGCGTAAAGTAAGTGAGCATCCTGATTTTTAAAATCGGGGTTCTTTTCGATTAATTGGTCCAGTGTTTCCTTGGTCAGTTCAAACAGATTGAGAGCAAACTGACAGCGTGCCAACCCAAACATCAGCTCAGGGTCATCCTGATGAACCCCCTGGAGGCACTTTTCATAGAGAGTTTTTGCCTCGTGATAAAGGCCGCGTTTCACGCATTCATCGGCCATGCGCATAGAGTTTTCCACATTATTGGAACGGGACAACTCTTGTGCAGCCTGATGGATATCCCGATTGGGATTTAGAGTTTCCCGCACCGTCCTGCGCGCATTTTTGGCACTGCGTGACTGGTTTAATTCCGGCAGGATTTCCAGGACCAGGTAAGCAATAACTCCGGCCATGGGCAGCATCACCAGAACCCAAATCCAAGTGGTGTTGCGCCCGGTTTTGAGCACGTGAATTACAAAAGCTGCCTGAATAAGGATGGATAGAATAAGAAACGGCATAGGGATTACTCTTCTTATTTTCGCTACTAACTTTTCGTGGGCAAGGTTAACCGAGTTCGCTTAGAGCACAAGAGCTGTGGATCACGGAGTTGTGCACCGGGGTACCACTCTGTATTGAGTGCACAGTTGTCGCAATATACTACTGGGCCACTGGAATAAGCCGTCTAAGATTTCTGGGGATAAAAGTGACCAGTGCCCTAGACACTTGAAACTATGGCGCATAGGGAGGTGAGCCAATGGCTCAATTGTCGCGACGGGAATTTTGTTTTGCCACTGGGGCATTGGGGGCGGCCTTGCTAACAGGGGTGTCGACTTCCAAAGCTGCCCAGGCACAGAAGGGGCGCCGTCAGGCTCTACCAATTCCCCCGGAGTTGCGTGCAGATGGGCAAGGCCGGATTAAATTGGCAGCGCGCCCGGGCAAGCAGTCTTTCCTACCGGGGGTGACTACGCGTACTTATGGGTTCAATGGTCCGTTTTTAGGTCCGGCGATACGGGTGCGCAAGGGCGAGAAAGTAACCGTCAGCGTGGTCAATCATCTGCCGCAAAATGTAACTGCGCATTGGCATGGACTAATCGTACCCGGCAATGCCGACGGTGGTCCCTATATGCCATTGAAACCTGGAGAAACCTGGACCGTAGATTGGAACATAATTCAGCCCGCCGCCACCTTGTGGTTTCATCCCCACCTCTACCCGACAACCGCCGAGTTGGTACTCAAAGGCTTGGCGGGATTGATTATTATCGATGATGAAGAAGGCGATGCACTGCCGATACCTTCGCGGTGGGGTGTGGATGACATTCCGTTAGTGATTCAGGATCGCCGCTTTACCGATGATGGTCAGTTCTTCCATCGCTTTAACGAAGTGACGGTTGCGGCGGGCTATTGTGGGGATCGACTTCTGGTTAATGGCGTTATTAATCCGGTGGTCAGGCCACCTAAAGGCTGGGTGCGCTTTCGTATTTTGGATGGCTCCAACGGACGCAACTATCGGCTTGCCACCAGTGACAAGCGACCACTCTACGTGATCGCCAGCGATGGCGGTTTTCTCTCGGAACCAGTGAAAGTAGATGTACTGCCTATTGCTGCAGGAGAGCGCTATGAAGTCATGATCGACACCCGCGATGGCAAGCCTTTCGACTTCCAAACACTGCCAGTGCCCCAGCCAATAATGCGCCTGCCACCATTTGATCAGGCCCACAGTTTTCTCAGTGTGGTGCCTGGAACATCTGAGGGAAAAGGACAGTTGCCGGAGAGCCTGGTATCCCTGCCGACAATTCCCCAAAACCTGCCACCAATCAGTCAGAAGCTGGTGATGCAAATGAACCGACAGAGGCAGGCGCAAGCAGTGATTGGTGCAACGGGGCTACCACAGATGGTTGCCGCCGGTACGACCAACCCCGATGTGGTGGCCAAAGTATTGAAGCTGATTACTGAGGGGCCGGCATTGCCGTTAAAAGAGCAGCTAACTGCGAATGCGATTAATGGGGTTTCCTTTGCATTTACCGAGCCAGGATTTAAGGTTGCGAGGAATAAGGATCTGCGCTGGGAGATCTCAGAGGGACAGGACCAAATGCTACACCCGGTACATATCCACGGCTGCCAGTTTCGAGTCACAAAATACAATAATGCAGAACCGCCACTCTATATGCGCGGCTGGAAAGATACGATGCCTATATCCGATGGCGGCAAAGCGGAAATATTTGTTCGTTTCCCGCTGCCGGCGATGCCGGATATGCCCTATATGGCGCACTGCCATGTTTTGGAGCACGAGGACTCGGGAATGATGACAGAGTTTAGTGTCTCCTGACTTTATTCGCTGCTATTCTGTCAGCGTCGCTTCTGTTTCCTGTCTTCCTTATGCTGTAACTTGGTAGCTTTCCTGATCAGGTTTTGGAAGTTGGGGCACTCCAGCTGATTGACCTCGGGACAGTTGGCCACATGGCGTAGCCCATCGCGCATAGCTTCGAGTCGGCGGATATTCTTTTCCAGATCGTCGGCCCTGGCGAGGAGCTGCTCCCTGTCGATAGCGGGGTTGCCATTAGAGGAAAACATCTCGCCAATTTCATCCAGGGAAAAACCGGCGTAGCGGCCAAGGGAGATAAGGGACAACTGTTCTATCACTGTGGCTTTAAAAATTCGGGTAATTCCCCGACGACCACATGACTTTATCAGGCCTTTTTCCTCATAATACCGAAGTGTGGAAGAGGGGAGTCCCGACAGTTTGGAGACTTCGCGTATATCCAGTTCTTCCCTGTTATTCATCGCTTATTGACCTCAAGCTCACTTGAAGTTGTATGCTAGTTTCACGCGTCATTACTGGCAAGTCAAAGTTCAGCTTATGCACACCGCGAAAAGTTATTCCGAAGACCCAATTTCCCAAGAGGCTGCTCAGGTTTCCAAAAGAGGAGTCCTGGTCACCTTGTGTTTGGCGACCTTGCTCGCAGCCTTGGGAGTCAGCGCAATTAATATGGCGCTGCCTGTACTAATCGAAAGCTTGGGGGCTTCCTTCAGTAATACTCAGTGGATTACCGTGGCCTACATGATGTGTATGACTGCGACCCTGCCTATTGCCGGAAGCCTCAGTGACAAGCTGGGTCGCAGGAAATTGTTTCTAAGTGGCGGATTGATATTCACCTTATCGACATTACTTTGCGCGCTGTCTTTCAATGTTTGGACTCTGGTTTTTTTCCGCGCAATACAAGGGGTCGGTGCCGCGATGTTCGTGGCTGTGTCTATGGCTATTGCCAGCGACGTTTTCGATAAAAGTGAAACGGGAAAGATAATTGGATTACTGGGCAGCCTGTCTGCGGTTGGGACTGGCATGGGCCCTATTGTGGGCGGCTTGATTGTCGAAAACCTGAATTGGCAGGCTATCTTTTGGTTGGTAGTGCCGGTGGGATTGGGGGTGTTCTTTCTCGCATATCGAACTCTGCCGGAAAACATAGTCAGCGAAGTTGTTGATGGCAGAAGTCGATTCAAACGCTACCTGGCCGCAGCATTCCTGTTCTTTAGCATTGTTTTTTATACCCTGGCGATTAAACCATTGGGAGAGGGATATTCCGCAGTTAATGGCATTGCTATCGCTCTATCGGTGATATTTGGTGTGGGGTTGTTTTATGTCAGGCAGAAAGTACAACCCCTGCGTGAAGGATTTACGGAATCTTCTGGAAAGCAGACATTCTTGGCGAATGTGGCTGGAAACTTTTTGGTGGCTTCATCGGTAATGAGCAGCCTGATTGTAGGGCCTTTTTATTTGACTCTGGCACTGGATCTGGACCTTTTTATCGCAGGGCTGGTGATGACAACCGGATCATTTATGGTGGCTGCTTGTTCAAATCTTGCCGGTCGAGCCGTGGATCGATTCAATAGTCGAGGTATCGTATTACTGGGTCTGGTAATTTTGCTTTGTGGAGCCTTGGGAATGGGGCTGCTCAGGGTGGAGCAGGGCTTGGTAGGCTATCTGGTTTTTTCCGTCACTATGGCAATGGGTTACGGAACCTACCTTTCGACAGTTAATACCATGACCATGAATAGCGCCCGGGCCGAAGTTCGTGGGCGTATTTCCGGGTTTCTCAGCCTTTCACGAGGTTTGGGTTTATTGACCGGAGCTTCAGTGATGAGTGTGATTTTTGTAGGGCTTGTACCCAGCCAGCCCCTGCAAGACATGAGCCCGTCACAGATAGCGGACGGCCTCAATGCCGTTTATCGCCTGGCATCAGTGTTCTTGTTAACCGCATTAACAATACAGATCGTGTCTATTCTTGCCAGCAAGCTTGCTTCCAAAACGCAAAATTAACGATTACCTCCAGAGCTATAAAGTAAACCCATTAGCGAGTGCTTCGTTTTAGTGAGCACTCGCGGGTATTAATAGCTGCTGGAGCTATTAATACCCATCTCTATTTCCTGATTTATTCCTATTTTCCAGGCCAACGCTTTTACACTTCACCCACGACTTAAATAGCTAAAAATACAGGCACAGATCTGGTTGACTTAAAGCTGGCTTCAAGTTGTATCTTGAATTTGTGGATTCGCAGTAATTTTCAACAAGATATCGAGAGAGCTTTAGGAGGACCAATCAGTGACGAATTCTTTGAGACAGTGTGTTGAAGCACTTAAAGCGAATTGGCAGGGACTTGATACTTCATCAATTGTGAGATGTCGAGAAGCCCTGGGAAAATTGGCGGCATCAAATCCTGATGAAGCATGGTTGGCTGATCTACACAGTCGCCAAGAACCCAGTGTAGAGTTATACCGGGATGAAGATAAGGGTTTTATCTTACTGGTTCATGTGGAGCCTCATGGGCTCTATCGCCCACCACATAATCATGGCAATGGCTGGGTATTTTACGCAGTGCAACATGGTGAAGTGGAGATGTCTACCTATGGTTTGCTCAATCAAGACGATGGTGAACAACTGGTGAGCCGGGGCTGCTATCAAATGAAGCCCGGTGACTGTAGTGCGTTCTTACCAGGGGATATTCACGATACTCGTTGCCTTTCCGACTATGTGTTGATGTTTAGATTGACCAGCTGTGACTTTAGCGAGGAGAAGCGTGAGGGTCGACTTAGAGTGTTTTCACCAAGTTTTGAACCTATCAGCGTATAATTTTTGTTGGCCATTAGGTAGCAGGTGTGCCAGAGAGGAAGTGTAAAGAAAATAATCTCAGGCACAAAAGCCCTTAAAGTATTTCCCTTTGTGTTTGGGGGGCACATTAAGCTCTCTGTAAGTCAACGGAAAGTGAGTGTTCCCCCGGTTTACTCCTACTATTACTACTGAAATATCATTCCGGTATTCCCGTTACCCGCCTGATTAGCGGTGATATTTCCATTCATCTCATCTTGTGAAATTTCCATAAAATTATCCAGCCCATTTTGCTGAGCTGTAGTAAAACTCAAAGAGCCACCCTGATTTGCTGTAATCTCATTAGTCATACCGACCTGTGTCGTGCTTATATTCATAAATTCTCCCTCTTGTCGGGTAAATAAAATATTGTCTGATCCAATTTGACTTGATTGGGCGTAGCTATTTTCAATGAATATTTGCAACACACTCGCATTATTACTATCGCCGCTCTGGGTTATCTCATTCATAATGGATTCGCCAAAATTCTGTGCGCTTGTCGCATCGTTTCCTATTCCATTTTGTGTAACTGTTGCCGTGTAGAAGGCACCTCGTAGTTGAATAAGGGCACCGTCATTTGAAGTTCCTGTTTGGAATAATGACCCGGTATGGAATTCACCACTCGTGGCGCGAACAAAGCCTATATTGCTCTGTCCTGATTGAAATAGGTAGCCAGTATCATTGAGTGAGTCAGTTTGGAGCATCTCAGCATCGTTCAGCTGCCCTTCCTGGTAAATCTCCCCGACAGTATTTTCTGTGAGAAAATGGGTGCTCAATGCAATTTGGTTATCGCCAACCTGTTGTATCAATATCATTGTTGAGTTGCTTTCTTCCTGACTGGAAGAGGCATCATTGCTGTTGCCGGTTTGTGTTTGAATTATCGAGCTAAATGAAGAGTTTACAGTTTGTATGGCTTCAGCTGAATTGGTATTACCTGTCTGCGACTGATCTATCAGGTTGTTTTCAACGGAGGGATCGGTTTGATCTGCGACTGCCAGATTTCCATCGCCCGTCTGTTCCACATTGGAAGTATTGCTGTCGGCGCGAATAGCCATACTTGGCAAAAGAAGTATGACCGCAAAAAGGATATGGTGTTGCTTCACAGAAAACTCCCAATGTTGAATTGACTAAAATGCATATTTGTTTGAGGCTTATGGCGATGATTTAATAATGTTGATAAGGTGAAGGGTTGCTAGTTTCGGCTTATTACTACTGATATTGCCGACTTAAGTGTCGTATGAAGTGGGGGGAATGCCATGGGATATAAGTACTTTAAACTTGAGAATAAAGTCACTTTTTAGAAGGTTGGTACTTATTGAGTTTATTATTTGCTGACTGTGGGTCACAGTGATATTGGGAGATTATTCTCATTTACCCATAAAATAAGTACATTGTTTCAGTAATAATGACGGATGCGGCTACAGAAGTTCTCAAAGTAACATTGGGTCGCAACTATCTCTTCCCTGTTCATATACTTCCCGGTCGATCGGTTAGGATAATTTGCCAATTAAAGATACATTTTAGGCTTACAAATCCCTTGTGCTGTATTTTTTTGCAATTAATTCCTCGTTTAATAATATTTGCCCACTTGCGCACATCATCTATGTCTAGGTGGTCACGAAATATTTTCTGTATGTCTGGAACCATTCCCCCTGGGGTTTATCGAATTTGCTGTGTACGTATGGGGTTATATGAACAGCGTACAAAAATAAAGTAAGTATTTGTAAAGGTTTTTAAGGGGCGCAAAGGCAGCTGCATTTAATCGAGTGAATAATAACGGGAGAGGGGATGTTGCCCTTCGCTGAGTTCAATGACTTTGATCGCATAAAACAATTTCATAATTGTCTACTGCTCAAATCGCAAACGCTATCCGTTACAGATCATTCACACGAGCTCTTAATCTCTATTTTTACAAGTAATACCTAGCAGTTCGGTGGTTGCCTCATCGCATAAAACTGCGTTTTTAAATAGAACCCTAAAAACGACAATTGGAGATTCTATGAGCCATATTTTTATTCGCACAGCCATAGCATCGGCGCTGATGCTGGGCGCTCAAGGTTTGAGTGCGGCACAACCCGCCGACGACTACGTTGCGGGGCAGAGTTATTCCGGTGGCAGCCAGGTTTGCTACGGGGGAAACTTATATAAAGCTCAATGGTGGGCAACAGCTTCTCAAATTCCCTCGGATGCCCTGACAGCAGAAAACCGCTGGGACTCCCCCTGGATTTTGGAGGAGTCAGGTGCGTGCGATACCAGTGGTGGCGATGACTCCAATTCTGGTGATGGTGATAACAACGACTCTGATGATGATACTGATACCGGTAATAACGGAGATACGGATTCTGGTAATAATGATGATGCAGGTTCCGGCAGTGGTGGTGGCACTGGTGGCTCCGATGACTCCGATACTTATATTTCCGGTCAAAACTATCGCAAAGGCGAAGAAGTTTGTTACGACGGCGACTTATTTGTTGCCCAGTGGTGGGCTAATGGTGACGACCACCCCACCGATGCATTAACGGCTGAAAATACCTGGGGTTCCCCTTGGCTTCTTAAGGAAGCGGATGGTTGCTCCAGTGATGGCGGCTCAGATGACGACACCGGCACCGGTGGCAACGATGGCGGCAGTGATAACGACGATAACGACAACAGTGACGATGGCAGCGATAATTCCGATAGCACTCCGATTACGGTCAGTGCTTCAGTGTCGCAGTCACAAATTACCGGTGGTGGAACTGTAACACTTGATGCCAGTGCCTCCGGTGGGGACGGCAATTTATCTTACAGCTGGGCCCAATTATCCCCGGCCTCTCCTGAAGCAGATATTGCCTCTGCGACCAGCGCATCCACCACTGTTACCCTACCTTCAAGCACCTTTGATGTGAGCTATGTCTTTAGCTTGATCGTCAGTGATGGTGACACTACTGAAGAAGCACAGGTAACCGTGCAAAACCTCGCGGTGGACGATACCGATGAAGACGACGATGATGATAATACCGATGGTTCTGAAAGCTCAGTAACCGCAAATATCTCGGCCTCAAGTATCAATGTAGGCTGTAGTGGAACGGTTAATCTGGATGGCTCAGGCAGTACCGGCGGCAGCGATATCTCTTACATTTGGAGCCAAACCAGTGGCCCGGTTGTAAAGATGACCAACTATACCGGCAGCGCTACCTCAGTGACCCTGTCTGAGGTATACAGCGATGTAACCTACACCTTCCAGCTGACAGCTTCTGACTCCACTCAAGCCAGTGATGTGGACGAGGTCTCCATTAGCCAGGATGGCTGTGCCGCAGCCGATGGCTATGTGATGGGCATCAGCGAACTGGAAGCTGCGGAAGAGTCGATTACCAGCAGTGATTCCCTGCTTCAGGAAGTAAAGGATACTGTTGAAACCCGAGACAACGCTGTGGTTGAGGCGGTACAACCTGGCCGCAGTGCAAACCCCGAAAATGTCCTCCGCGTTGAGAGTATCCTGTCTGAAGAAGACTGGGATTACCTTTTTGCCCTCAGAGCGGAAGAGTACACCTACACCAATTTCCTCCGTGCCGTAGCCAAGTTCCCAGCTTTCTGTGGTGACTATACCGATGGCCGTGATGCCGAGGCGATCTGTCGCAAGTCGATGGCGGTAATGTTTGCACACTACGCCCAGGAAACCGGTGCCCACGCAACAGGTTGGGAAGTGCCGGAATGGCGCCAGGGCCTGTACTGGTTGCGGGAAATTGGCTGGACAGAAGATACTTCCGGCGGCTACGGCGCCTGTGATGCTAGCAGCAGCTGGGCAGCAGAAGCATGGCCCTGTGCGATCAATGATGACGGTGGCTATAAGAGCTACTTCGGTCGCGGTGCCAAGCAATTGAGCTGGAACTATAACTACGGCCCTTTCTCCCAGGCGATGTATGGCGATATTTACACCCTGCTGGAAGCGCCGGAGTTAGTCGCGGATACCTGGTTGAACCTGGCCAGTTCCATCTTCTTCTTCGTCTACCCACAGCCACCCAAGCCAAGCATATTGCATGTAATTGATGGCACCTGGGAACCGAATAGTGTGGATCTGGCCAATAACCTGACTGCAGGATTCGGTGTTACCACCAATATTATTAACGGTGCGATCGAATGTAGTTCAGGTACTGAAGACTACCGCTCACAGTATCGGATCGAGTACTACCAGAGCACAGCGGAATACTTCGGTGTAGAAATTCCTGCAGATGAAGAACTCGGTTGTGCCAATATGGGGCAATTCCAGACTGGCGGTGCAGCCTCCCTGGATATTTACTGGGATAAAGATTGGGGATGGTCTGCGGATACCCCAAATAATGAGAGCTACGCATGTCAGTTGGTGAATTACCAGACTGCCTACTCAGCACTGAATGAGGGCGATTATGCCAAGTGTGTTGAAGGAAACTTTGATATGACCGTCGATTACCAAGACTAAAAACCACGGGGCTAAATAGCCCCCACTCAAACCCTTTCAGTGACCTGGTTCCCCCCCGCAGCCAGGTCACTTTTTTATTACCTTTCCTTCGGTGTTATCTTTCTCTAAACCTATCTACAGGCATATACATTCCTGTTAGACAAAATTTTAATCCAGGCAGTTGGGGTTAGCCGTTGTAAAAGTGTTGGAGATCCATGTATTGGAAGATGTACAGGCATCGGCATTGGCATCATTAAGGTCGAAGCCAAGGCCAAAGCCGCCCGCATCAACTCTGTTGCCAGTAATAAGGTAATTGGTTTGCGCAAATTCCTGCATCAATATGCCGCTAAAAATAATATTTAAAACGGTATTTTGCGTAATAATACCCCCGGACGAACTGCCGATAACGATACCATTCTCTCCTGTGTTTACCCCTTCAGCTACAGGCTCTATGGTGTTTTGTGAAACGAGAGCATAGTCCCCTTGGATAACAATAGAGTCCCTCCAGTTACCTACAATTTCATTTGAAAGTATGCTGTTAAAATCCCCATCGGAAGAGATACCCATTTCGGTATTTAAAGAAATTGTAGAACTGCTAACAAAGTTGTTATTGCTGGTTAGGGAAATACCTATTTCGTTAGTTTGCGCTAGGATATTGTAAATTCCATGAAATCCCGAGTCCTCTGCGCTGACGCCGGTATAACAATTTTCAATAGTCCCGTTTGAGAGAAAAGCCCCCTGACCAGACAAAATAATGCCAGTATTCAGCACGGGAAGTTCGGCACAGTGCACGGTAAACCCGTTCATATCCAGATTGCCGCTGGGACCGGATATGGTGATTGGCGGTGTGGCAGTGCAGAATAATATGTCTTCAGTCATTATTTCAGCGGTGGTAATGGTATCGCCGCACTGAACGTCGGCAAAAGATAGGGCTGGTAAAAGCACGGGTGCAAAAATGAATGGGAAATATTTTCCTGCCTGCATAGGGTTTCTTCTCTGTCAGTTGCTTTAAGGAAGCGCTTAAAAGAGATCCTTTGAGCGGATCTTCTGAGAAAAATATAGATATGATTGATTGGTGTGTGAGGTAATAGGTGACGGAGATCAGGCGTGGGAAATGGGTGCATGTTATTGATGTTTGCATAGATTCCAGCCAAACAGGGAGGAATAATTAGCGGCTAAGAACTTCCTGGATCGGCTGTTTTTATACGTACAGATTACTCTTTTTATTCTGTGGTATTGTGCTTGCGCCTTGTGTATAAGGCGGAAATATACGATAGGGCTAATAAACTATAATGCCGCCGGATATCACAAAGGATATTGGCGGCATGGTGTTACAACATATTTAAGAGCTACTTAAAAATAGGGGTGCCGGTTTACTCCTACTGTGTGACCTGGGCAAAGTTGGCGCTGCCGATTTGGATCGTGAAAGAGGAATGACCTTCACCAGATTGTGATATCTCCTTGTAATGCCCTTCGCCAATTTGTAGGAGTGTGAGGGAATTATTCAGGCCACTTTGTGAGATCACTGCTTCATTGGAATTGCCAATTTGGGCAACATCTGCACTGAGAATAGTGCCATCCTGCTGTAGGCTGACGGTATTAGCTGTTCCGATCTGTGCAACCAGCAAGTGTACATCAAGCCCTAACTGATCAGTATCCACTGCATTTTGGCTTCCGAGCTGAGCAATCTCACCACTACTTATCAGTGTATTTTGGTCGGCCTCAACACTATTTCCTGAACCGCCTTGGGTAATGATTAGGGAGCCATCTTCAGATAGATTCTGGTTAGTAGTTGCTGTATTTAAGGTTCCTAGCTGGGCAATAAATACACTATTAGAGTTACTAATAGTCTGGGTAGTTTCAGCGGAGTTCTGAGTGCCATTTTGTAATACTTCTGCACTATCAGAAGTGGCATCCAGCTGAGAAATCTTCGCATAGTTATTACCTCCAATTTGGGTAATAGACCCTTGAGCGGTGTCGCTGTCAATTTGATCAATACGGCCTGTATTTAATGATCCGACCTGAAGCAGAGTTCCAGTGCTACCAGACCTTAGCAGTTGCAGAATATTCCCCGTATTTGATACTCCAAATTGTTGAAGTGTGCCACTAGCAGAACTTATATTCTCCTGGTAAATTTCCGCAGAGTTTTGTTCTCCCACTTGAGTGGTGAGTGATGAGATTGAAGAGGTCACAACCTGTTGGGAGGTAGCGGTATTCGATACGCCGATTTGATTGACGATAATCGATCCGTCTGATGAGCTTCCCTGGCCAGCATTAGCGCTGTTACTATCCCCTGTCTGAGAAGTGTTGATATGCCCATTACTGGTATTTTCCTGGGCAGTCTCACTGTCATTGGCGACACCGATCTGGCTTTGCACGATGGTGCTTTCACTGGTTCCATCAATTTGGAGGGCATCCTCGCTGTTATTGACTCCAATTTGAGTTTGTACTATTAAGCTGTTGTTAACATCAGAGTCTGCATTATTGGCTGTGGCGGTATTACCTATGCCAGTTTGGTTTTGGATTACAAAATTGTTTTCGGCAAAAACCACACTGCTGATTGCCAACGCAAGTGAGCTAAAGATAAGTGGTGAGATTTTCATAAGTTACTCCTTTAAACTAAAAATCCCTAAATCATTGTCCGTTCAGTTACTGCTTCCTCCTTGTAAATCGAATTGACCACTGATATCCACTAGAGGCTCTGCCGATGAACGATACTGCATACAGAGCCTAATCCTGTGAGTTTTGGATATAACTATTGCTGCACACTGGCAAAGTTGGCATTACCAATTTGTAACGTAAATGAAGTTTGGTTTACATACACTTTGTGAAATTTCTTCAGAATGACAGCAGCCAATCTGGATTAATATCATCAAATTTCTCAGATCCGTATGGGTATTGTCTGCCTCATGGTACTGCCATTTTGTGTTACAGCGGTGCTCAGAAAGGCCCTACCTTGCTGTGAAGTAACAAAATTATTCTCGGCGATAGCAGCACTGCTGATGGTCAGCGCCAGGGAATCGGTAAGGAAGGAAGAGATTTTCATAAGATACTCCTTGACTACAAAATCTCTATGACAGCATATGGTGATGTTTAGGCGATGTGCTCATTAACTTTTGCATATTGAGTAGGTTAAGATGCCCAAAGGGCACCTTAACGAAAGTCTCTATCAGTCTACTGTATAAATGTAGCGCTATTGCCGTCTCCAAGTTGGGTAACACTGATAGCATCATTAAAGCCAGTTTGCGTAACCGATATGTAGTTACTGCTACCGTCTTGAGATAATGTTGCAGTGTTTTGCATGCCGCTCTGGGCCAACTCAATCAAATTCAAGTTACCTGCCTGCAGCATGGTTGCTGTCTCCATATCTCCATCCTGTGTTGAGGTAATTTCGTTCTCATCACCTTCCTGGGTGATATCCAGTGAGCCACTGAATGCTGATTGGCTAGCTGAAACCATATTCATATTTCCAATTTGTTCAACAGAGGATGTATCCGATGAACCGCTTTGTGTGACAGTAGCATCGTTTTGTGTACCGTCCTGGGAAATAATATTGGAGCTATTGTCAGTCGACGCCTGTAAGGCTGTAGCCATATTGGATGAGCCTGACTGATAAATTTCAATGTTGTCACTGGCTCCTGATTGTGTTGCCAAAGCCATATTATTGTCATCACTTTGGCTAATATAAATGTTACTTTCAAAAGCACTACTTTGTGTGGCAACCGCTAATTGATTATCCCCATATTGGTAGATGGATAATGTATTGTCTGCAGTATCAAAACTAGTAGCACTGGCAAAATTGGAGTCTCCGGACTGTACTACGATAGCACTATCGGAACTTGAGGTGTTTCTGTTAATTGAGGCATTGTTGAAATCACCAACCTGACTTATCAAGTCTGAATTGGTAAAGGAGTTAAGGTGAGATATCCCAGCAGCATTTTGTTGCCCGAATTGAATTGTGGTAGCGCTGTTACCAGAGCTTGCTGTGTTTTGCAATGTAGTTGAAATATTTAAGTCACCGGATTGGGTAATGACTACAATATTGCTGGAACTCGTGTCCTGAGTACTAGTAGCCAGGTTTTGATCGCCATACTGGCTGATTGAAATAGAATCAGAATCTGAGGAGGTTTGTTCAGAGCTGGCAAAGTTAGTGTCACCATTCTGGAGGATTTCACTGCTACCGTTTGAAGCGGTTTCCTGACTGGTTAAAACGATATTGTTATCCCCGACCTGGAGTGCTGATGCCGTAGTGCTGGTTGTGGCATCTTGTGTCGAGGTGACACTATTATTATCCCCCTGCTGTGTTTGATAAATGGCGCCGCTGACATTGCCATTAGTTTGACTGGCATCAGCGTCGTTGTTATCACCAATTTGTGTTTGCACAATAAGGTTATCAAATACGGTCGGATCACTTTGATCAGCTGTCGCGTTATTATCTGTACCCATCTGGTTCTGGATGACAGTATTTTCCGCATAGGAAATCCCACTGATCATAAAGGATAAGGCCGTGGCTATAAGGGAATAGGTCTTCATTGGATAACTCCTTTACCAATTTGGACTTTGGGTGGTAAGCATATACTCTGCCTTTAACATCCATATAAAGGCAGAGTGTTTTTCGTGTTTCTACGAAAAATTATGTGCGGTCAATAATGATTGGGAATCTAAAGTGGAGGCTAGTACATAAAAAATATCACTCTACTACACGATGATATGGTTTAAAGCCATAGTTTGGGTTGTTAGCCATTTGATTTATAGCGTCAGATCAATCAAAGGCTACTTTAATTTTTGTCGATGAATTGGTATGTAGCTATGAGAATTTAGTTTGGCAAAGTTAGGAATAAAGTCGAGTTTATGTTTTGACTGACTACGTACTGGGCTGATCTATATTTTATAGATTGACAAGAATATAGGGAGGTTGCGCCCTGATGATCACATCAGCTCACCGATCAGCACAGCTTTCGAGACAACCTTGAAAGGGCTAGGTTATTGCTGCTGGTAGTTTGCGCTGTTGTCACCACCTATTCGTAGTATGTCAGCACTGCTATTAACCCCCAGTTTGCATCATTTGTATAAAGTTATTGCTACCAATTGGGGAGAGTTCGACAGTATTTTGTCTCCCACTCTGGGTTAGACTGAGCCTATGATCGCTACCTATTTGGTGAGTGTAGAGGTGAGTCTCTTCTCCACTCTAAGTGACGTTTAAACTATTAATATATCCCTCCTGCAGTAGTTGCAGTTCGCTACTTGTGCCGCCCAAATTCACTGTTTTAATATTACTACTGCCGAGTTGATTAATAATGACCTCATTATTAGCTGTAGAGATAAGACTAATATCGATAGTGTGCCTGGCCCCAGCTTGTATAATCTCTACTTTGTCATTATCACTAACACTGTGAATTAGAAAAACCTGGTTGTCCGCACCAACTTTCTTGATATAGTCTATGGCCGAGTTTGTCGTGCTAATAAATACCTAGTTTTGATTGGTATCACCGATTTGAGCGGAAAGTGTACTATTATTAGAGCCATTGTTTGAATCTAGTATTGTTGGTTTGTTACTAAGTCCTATCTGATGAAATTGCATTTCTCCATTAATAATATTACCTTGTGAACTAGTGGCAGAATTTTCTGTGTTTTTTTGATAGATAGAAATAGAAGCATTTTTAGAGTAGGTTTGAACACCTTGGGCGTTATTTTGATGGTCTAACTGGATATAGTTAAAATGGCTGTTAGTAATGGAGTCTTGTAGTGAACTTCCCTGGTTGCTATCGCCAATCTGGTAGCCAATACTAGTAATATCGCTTTGGTCAGTAGTGGCACTGTTAGCGCTACCCTACTGATACAGTGATGTACTATTTGCTTCAGCCAAAGAATTTGTGGCAATAAATGAAGATAGAGCGACGTAAATACCAGCCTTGGTGTACATGATAATTCCTTTCTATGACCGAACATTAAGTAACAGTTTCCCGAAGTTAGTACTTCTATCATGAGTAAATTTTATATAAATAACCTAAGTTTTTCATAATAAGCTGCAAGCACTAGCTGGCGAATAAAATCGTACTTTTCAAAATTGGATCAGAGTATGGTGTTCTGGATTAAATGCTAGTAATCATTAAAAAGTAATTGCGCCAGCTTAAGATTCTATTTTTAATCGTTGCTATCGATATGGCTGCGCTAGCTTCTTCAAAAGAATGACGTAGTTTTTTATTCGTTCGAACGTCAATTATTTTAGGCAATTTTTCTTATGGTGGAAGCTATTATTGCATCCAAACTTAGGGGACTCAGTATCTCTGTGCTGAGATGTATTCTTTATTCTGAACTGATAGGAGTTGGATGTGAAAATTAAGCAGTCTGTAGATAAGGTGGCACTATTAGCGATAATGGCTTTTTCGGCGTCTTCATATTCATCAATTGCCTTGGCTGAAGTGGCTTGTGGCGATGTAATTACAACTGCAGAAGTGCTCACTGAGGACTTATCTTGTGATCTAACTACCGATGAACCTGATGCACTTACTATTGTCGGCCCAAGTGGCAGCTTAAATATGGGCGACTATTCCCTGACCTGTACTACAGGAGGAGACCTAGGTGGTGCAGGAATTCGAATCGAAGGCAATGGCGCCACCCTCACTGGAGGCGTTATAGATGGCTGTTTTGATGGAATTTTCTTAGAGGGAGAGGGGTATCACAAAGTACTTGGTACCGAAGTTGTTAATAGTGTTAATGATGGGATAGATATAGATAGTATTTACAATACTATAAATGACTGCGTTATTACTGATAGTGGTAGAGTCGGAGTCGATATGGATGATGACTACAATACTTTTTCTGGCTGTACCGTAACAGGTAGTGTTGCCGACGGAATCCAGGTGGATGATAGTTTTTCACGAGTTTTTAACAACACTTCAAGTGGAAATGGAGGAGCTGGTATTCTGATAGAAGGATCGTCAAATAATGTGATATCACAGAACACAACTACCGATAATGGCAACGGTGATAGCCAAGATGGTGGTATAGTTCTTATTTTTACTAATTCCAACTTCAATATTATTTCTGCGAACTCTTCTCTTGGTAATGATCCTTTTGATCTGAGGGATACAGTTGACCCTGATTGCAGTGGTACTAATATTTGGGTAAACAATGAATATCTCACTAAAGATCCAGATTGCCTGGATTGAAAATTTTTTTCGAGCGAGTCTTTTTTCAAAGTCTCTTAAACTGGTGGCTACATCTTGTAGGATTTCATAGCGGGCTTTATTTAACTTGTCTATAAAATTTATCAATCAGTTGTCTATTGGGAGCTTGTATGTTAAATATATGAGCTTCCTTTTTTGTGATTAGATTCTGGTAGAGTTCTACTGTACTTTCACATAAAGTAAAAAGCGTTCAAGATCAGTAGCTTATATAAGGCTCTCGAGTACGTGGCTGGTAGCATTTTCTTTCATTAGATGTTGTTGTATAAATCAAATTATACTTTTTCCTTAATATTAAAGCCTATGGTTCATCTCTTCCGGATAGCTGCATTTTTTAGTGGTTAATGCCTTGAAACTGCCCGATATTGTAAGCAATATTCCAGTTTTGTACGGCTCGGCTGTAAACATCCAATGTCCTTGTAATTAGTACTATAGATTCTGATTTCATCCATAGCTTTACGGTAGTTCGACGTTTTTCTTTCTTAGCGGAAGTGGGTGGTTTTCTTACATCAATAATATCCACTTGGACATTATTGGAAATCAGCAGATGCCTCACCATCGGATAGGCATGCCACAATAAAATAACTGCCATCGTGTGCCTTAGCGATAGCGGGCAGCATGACATTACTCAGATCGCTGACATCAGACGCTAGCTGCTTGGCCTTTAACGTAAGAACCTTGGCTGCTTGTAGGAGCTGGGTATCAGAAAAGGATTGTCCTTCATGACCAAACTGGTGGGAAAGTTGATCAGGCTCAGCAGGCAATTGATGGAAACGCGCTATGGCAACCAGCGCATGCAATCCTGTGTCGATCCCTGAAACTGCCTCCATCTTACTACTACGCCGCAACATCCATGTTAAATACAACTTTATAGCAAGCAAAAGCCCTGCTATACCATCTGCCATCCCGGAATCATTCCAGAGCGCACGCAGTATAAACAAACTTGAGAATCGATCTCAATAAATAGAAAATAAAATAAAATATAGTTTATGTGACTAACTTATCAGTCATTGTGTAAACAATTCACTTTCTTCGTCGGCCTATGATCTTGCCCCGTTTTAACGGGCACCAAAGTCAAACAGACGAGGTGTCCGTTAAAAGGGGCAAGATCAGTAGGTTTTTGTTCGTTTCGACATACAATGTTCTTTGGTTCAAAAGAGGAAGCTGATGTTTACGTGTACTACTGATCCAGAAGGAATACACTGTTTCTGAGGGCTGCTGTGAATGCACATCGGTAAGCTCGTATTTGGCATCCACAGCTCATACAGCCTTAAATACAGTTTTTCTTTCTCTCCTGACTTCTTGTAGTTGGTGACTCCTAAGGCGCAGCCTACTGCTGTTGATAGCTTGCGCTATTGTTACTGCCAAGTTGCAATATGTTAATGCTGCTATTAATTCCTGTTTGCATCAAATAGATATAGTTGCTGTTACCAAATTGGGAGAGTGTGGCAGTATTTTGTCGCCCACCCTGGGTTAGATCCAGCTCATTATTACTACCTATTTGATGGGCGTATAGGTTAACTCCCTCTCCACCCTGAGTAAGATTGACACTATTAAGATATCCATCCTGTTGCAGTTGCGTTCCGTTACTTGTGCCGCTCAAATTTAAGGTACCAATATTACTACTACCTAATTGATTAATAGTGACTTCATTATCAGCCGTAGAGATAAGACTAATATTGAGTGTTTGTTGCGTCCCAGCTTGCAGAATCTCTACTGTATCATTGTCACTGATACTGTGGACCAGGAAAATCTGGTTGTCTGAACCGGTTTGCTGGAGATGATCTGTTGCGGAGTTTGTCGCGTTAAGAAACACATTGTTTTGATTGCTGTCCCCGCTCTGGGTAGAAGTTAATCTGTTATCAGAGCCGTTATTGGAATCCGCTACTGTAGATTTATTGCTAATACCGGTTTGGTAAAACTGCATTTCTCCCCTGGTAATAGTGTCCTGTGAACTAGTAACTGTATTTCCTGTGCCCTCTTGCGCGATAGAAATAGAAGCATTGTCGGAATTCGTTTGGACGCCTTGAGCGCTATTTTGACTGCCCAACTGGGTATAGTTGAACTGACTGTTGGTAACTGAGCCTTGTAATGAGCTTCCCTGGTTGTTATTACCAATCTGGTAACCACTGGAACTTGTATCTCTTGTGCCTTCTTGTGAAGCAAAGGCGTTGTTACTATCACCGATCTGCGTCTGTAATATGGAGCCACGCAAATTGCTGTCGCTCTGTGTTGCCTCTAGTGAGTTATCGTTACCAATTTGTATTTGCGTAATCTGGTTGCCAATACTGGTAATGTCGCTTTGGTCGGCAGTGGCACTATTATCACTTCCTTCCTGATAGAGAAAAGTATTATTGTTTTCAGCCAGTGAAAATATGGCAGAGAATGAAACTAGAGCGGCGCAAATACCAACCTTGGTGTGCATGATAACTCCTTTCTATGACTGAACAGCAAATAGCAGTTTCTTGAAGTGAGTACTTCTATCATAAATACAGTTTATATGGAGATATCTAGAATTTCATGGCCTATTTTTTCTTATTTATTTTTAAACGTTGTATCTGGAGATGGCTCCCCACTTTATTTAGGAAAGCCATTTAATCCATTTTTTAGTAAAAATAGCGCTATTGTTATCTCCCTGCTGAGCAATGTGTATACTCTCGTTCGCACCCATTTGGGTAAGCATTAGAAAATTATTGTTGCGATCCTGAGTTCAGGTGGCGGTATTTTGTTGGCCAATCTGCATGAGATCTAACTCGTTCATCATTGCGGTCAAAATTAGTGTTGCTATTTCATTAACACTATCTTGGAGTAAATTGATAAGATTCTATTCTCTATGTTGTTCGGCCAAAAGGTCAAGACCAGAACTGAATTGCTATTACCGATTTGAAAAATTACTACAGACATATTTGAGGTGCTATCTTGAACAGAAACAATAAAGTTATTATTTCCCTCCCGGGTCTGGATAATACCTCCTCCAGTATTTCCATTTATCTGACGTGCATCTATATCATTGTGATTTCCAGTTTGTGTCTGGTCTATAAGGTTATTACTAATAGTTGGCTCTGGTGTGTGCATTGTGGCCGTATAGCTTTCTGAGCTACTTAGAGGTTCCCGGGTGGGAATATATTTTCAAGTCATAGTTTCGCGAACAATCGATTAAATTAAAATATAATACCTACTGAACTTGAGGTATTAAATTGTCACTCTAAATGGCGATAAATGGCGATAAATGGCGATAAATGGCGATAAATGGCGATAAATGGCGATAAATGGCGATAAAGGTCGATATGGCTTTGCACTGCAAACTTCGAATCCATCTAATTGCTATTGATGTCTTAATCTGCCTTGGTATTACTCGCATACTGGCTGTTTAGATGTGAATCGATAATCTCAAGAGCGCTACTAATATATCCCTAAATCGATATTTCTATATGGGTCACCTCCTGTGGTCAATGAGCCAGTCGCATCGAGTGTTGTCAGGCCTGGCTGTACCTTTAATTTGTGCGGATAGTAAATTGCTGATCAGAATCTCTGGGATGTTGAAAATAATGACGCTCTAAAAAGTTATTGTGCAGTAAAGAATTCTTAGCAAGTTGGAAAAGTATGGATTTGTTAGGAAAAAATTCCTGGAGAGATGTTGCGACATCTCTCCAGGTGTGAGTATTTGATGCGGGCTTAAATAAAATCAGGTTATCGGTAGGGTGCTTGCTGTTTGTTGATTGCCCCTAAATTCAATTACTGGGAAATGGTGCCGCTATTGTTATCCCCCAACTGGATCGCGGTGATAGTATCGCTGGTGCCAGTTTGAGCAACGGTTAAAGTATTGTCATTGCCGTTTTGGGTGAGGATGGCGGTATTCAGCGTGCCGCTTTGGGTCAGATCTATCTCATTGACCGTGCCGGTCTGGCTCAACATAGCTATTTCACTAACGCCATTCTGCACCGCATCGATCAGATTATCTACACCATTTTGTAGAGCGTACAGGCTGTTGTCGGCGTTATCTTGGTCGACATTTATGTTACTGGAGTCATCCATTTGGATAACTTCCGCCATATGACCGGAACCCGATTGATTAACTACGGCAACATTTATAATATCGCTTTGGGTAACCGATACATAACTATCTGAAACGTTAGTTTGAAAGATTGTAAGATTATGGAAGCGCCCACTCTGAAGGGCAACCGCTGTACTATTGTTTGCATTGTTTATTTCTGCATTGATAGAGTTGCCATTCCCATTTTGTACTAAGTTGTTGGTCTGATTAAAGCTCGAGGCAATGGTGGAGTTGGTAAGGTGGGAATTTCCAGTCTGGGTAAGGCTGCTGATATTGTTGGCGCCGCCAGTGCGATCTTGTACAGTGCCAACATGGGTGTTGCCCGTTTGAAAAATCGTAATGGTAGAATTTGAAACATCAGTTTGGATTGGAGTGGGATCGTTGCTATCGCCATAAGTTTCCGAAATTGCTGTTGAGGAATCCGAATTCTGCTGATTTAAATCGGGGCGGTTACCCTCACCAACAACGGTAAAACTAGCACTGACATTGCTGTTATTCGCTTGAAATGATTCCCCGTCGTTATTATTTCCTTCAATGGCATAGATCACCGTTGTATCTGAATTTCCTGTTTGCATATTTTCTATTTCATTGCCGTTTCCTGTTACATAAACGCCGATAAAGCTAGTGGCGTTGGAAGTCTGAGTGGTTTCTAAGTCGTTGTTGTCACCGATAGCACTGGTTTCTACCGTTGAGTTAGTGTTGCCGTCTTGGGTGCTAAGCGATACATTATTGCTGCCCTCCTGATACTGGCTAATGGTGCTACTGTTATTGCCATTGGTCTGCGATGCATCGACGGAGTTGGTTGTTCCGATCTGGACTTGTTCAATCAGGTTGTCGCTAATCGTGGGGTCGCTCTGATCCGCGTTAGCGGTATTGCCGCTACCATCTTGAAAAAGAATATATTCATTGTTGTCAGCATAGGTGGGGCCACTGATGGCGAGGGCCAGTGCGGTTAGGGGTAGTACAGTCGCGGCGATGGGTAAGATTTTCACAAATAAGTCCTTTATGTTAATTGGCTATGACATATTAATTGCAGTCGCAGCGCTTCCTGCATCACACAGGCGGCATCGATATCCAATTCCGGTGTTGGTTAACAACAAATTAGTCTGCCGTTGTAATTCGCCCAATATCGGGGAATTTTATTGCCTTAATGGAGAGAAGTAGTGAGACTGCTGACTGGCACTGATTTCAAGCCATTATTGTTAGCATGAATACTTGGTTATGCTGGGATATTGACCTTTGACTTCCTTCTCTACAGTCTCTGGACCGAATAAATCCGCGCTATTTGAATCCCGAATTATTGGTAGAAGTATTAAAAGAAGGCGTAGGAAAGGAAATGGGATAAAAGCACTGAAAAACTAGTAATAAAGTAGGTCTGGACGTTTTCGTAAGTGTGTCTATTCTATAGTGATTTTCTAGGATCAGAGCTAGTTGACAGTAGGGGGGGAGTCTATATGCGACGTATACAGACTCCCTTGGTCAATTCATTGTGTAAAAGTAGCGCTGTTGTTATCACCTAGCTGGGTGACACTAATGGTATCGCTAAAGCCGGTTTGAGTAACCATAAGGAAATTACTGTTACCGTCTTGCGAAAGGGTGGCGATATCCTGCTGGCCGCTCTGGGTGAGGTCTATCTCATTTAAGGTGCCGGTCTGGTTCAGTGTTCCTGTCTCACTATCGCCGTCCTGCAGAGAATTGATCAGGTTTTCCTCACCGTTTTGCAGAGCGTACAGATCGTTATCAAAGCTTTGTTGATCCGCATTGATTTCGTTCATATCGCTCATTTGAATCGTTTCTATCGTATGATCAGAGCCGGTCTGTTCCAGAAAAACAGAGTTGCTATCGCCAAATTGGCTGAGGTCAAAACTGTTATTGGAAACCGTCTGTATTATAGCGCCTATGGAGTTGTTGTCCCCCTGCTGCAAAACAATCCCGGTACCGTCACTGGAGTCTGTTACCGAGGTGGACACCACATTGCTATCGCCAATTTGTTCGAAATAGTTGTTTTGCGAGAAGCTGTTGAAGTTGGCAAAGCTGCCAATATTGGAGTCGCCAACCTGGACGATGGTGCCGGTATTATTGGCGCTGCCAGTTTGATCCCCCGTGGTTCCCGTATTGCCATTTCCGGTTTGGAAAATCATAACGCTGGTGTTGGAGCTGTTACTTTGGGTGGTGGAGATAATATTACTATCGCCGTAGCTTTCTGAAATCAGTATCGCTGAGTCGGAATCTACTTGCAGGGACGATGCGATATTGCCATCACCAACAAAGGTGAAATCCATCAAGCTATTCGATAAGTTCTCCTGGAGCGAGATCCCGAAGTTGTTATCCCCATCCATGGTATATAGCTGCGATGTATCGGATGTCGTATCTTGGGTGCCGCCCCCGGTATTACTATTACCCGTTATATATACGCCCATGGTGCTATTGCTGGTAGCCGTCTGCGATGTATCTGAATCATTACTATCACCGGTCAGATAGGCTTCTGCGGTTGAATCAGTGGTGCCATTCTGATCGCTGGTCGAGGTGTTGTTGTCACCTTGCTGGTACTGAATTATCACACCGTTGGTATTGCCGTTAGACTGGGTGGCATCCGCATCGTTGTTGTCACCAATTTGGGTCTGCTCGATCAGGTTGTTAAAAATGGTGGGGTCGCTTTGATCCCCGCTGGCGGTATTGCCGGTACCATCCTGGTAGAGGATATATTCATTGTCATCTGCATGAACCAGACCACTGATGGCAAGGGATAGAGCGGTAACGGCTATAGGTAAAATCTTCACAAGTAACTCCTTTACTTCAACTCGTTATGGGGCATTGACTGCGCCCACAGTACTTCCTGTACAACACAGGTGAAATCTGTATCCAATCCCGGTGTAAACGAACGGCGACTACATTCCGCCTCTACCGTCCGCTGGGCATTGGGGGGTGATTTGATCGGCCCTAAATGGTGAGAGAAGTAGTGAGACTGCTTACTTACACTGGCTCCAAGCCATTGTCATTGGCATTAGTACTTGGATATGCCGGGGCTTTGATCATTGGCGGCTTTCTCTAAAAAGACTCAATGATTCTCTATCTGGTTATTTATTCACCTAATAGGTGAGAATTTACCTCCTTCGTAATGTGATTTGTAAAAAATCACCAAACATTCATTTCTCAATGGTCGTGCCTGTTAATGTCCTTACCCAGTATTGGCAGTATTCGTCATTGTGTGTATAGAACAAAAGTACTGAGATACTAGTAATAAAGACTGAAGGGTAAGGTACGCCTTGAATGAGTATATTCGCTATGACTTAGGTTGCGGTTAAGAATGGGGCAGTCTTACAAGGGCCTACATGACTTATGTAGGCCTTCTAATTTAGCTTACTGCATATAAGTTGCGCTGTTATTGTCACCAAGCTGTGTAACATTGATACTGTCGTTGAAGCCTGTTTGCGTGACCATCAAGAAATTGTTATTGCCATTCTGAGATAAAATAGCAGTATCCTGCTGTCCACTCTGAGTTAAATCTATTTCATTTAAGCTTCCTGCCTGGTTCAGAGTAGCTGATTCGGAATCTCCATCTTGCAGGGAGTTAATTAAGTTGTCTTCACCATCTTGCAAAGCGTAAAGGTTTGCATCAAAACTGCTTTGTTCAGCGTCTATAGTATTCAAATCATCGATTTGTATGATTTCTGCATAGTGAGAAGATCCACTCTGAACAAGAAATGAGTCGTTGCTATCTCCTGTTTGGGTCACTGAGGAATCGCTATCAAAGGCTTGATTTAATAATGTATTAGCATTATTACTTGAGCCTTCTTGAATGATTGAGGCAGTTATATTTGCTGAATCATTATATAGGATAAAGGAGTCATTTTGATCGCCTACCTGTAACAAATAGCTTGTGCTACCGCTGGTGTTGTTTGAAGATGACCCAGAAAAGTTGTCGTCTCCATATTGTTCAATTGTATCATTTTGGTTAAAGCTTGCATTGTGAACAAAGTTGATAATATTTGAGTTGCCTTGCTGGATATTCACAACGCTGTTATCAGCACTGCCATCATCATCAAAGCCGCTAACGACATTCGAGTCACCGGTTTGCTGTATTACAATACTGGTATTAGAGCTGTCTTCTTGAAAAGTAGATGCAATATTATCGTTACCGTTGGTATCAACTATCAAAGATACAGAGTCAGAGTTTTGCTGGAAGGAGCTACCAATATTGTCATCACCAGTGATGGTGAACTCCATTAAGCTATTTGAAGTATTTGTTTGAGAGGAGGCACCAATATTGCCCGAACCTGTAATGGTAAATTCCATTGTGGTGTTACTGGTAGAGGTTTGCTGGGTTGCTCCCTGATTGTTATTTCCAAAAATGGTCATGATTCCGGTGGAATCAGTTGTTCCATTCTGGAAGGCAAAAGCATCATTAGTATCGCCCTCCTCATACTGAATGATTACTCCGTTGGTGTTGCCGTTGGATTGTGACGCTTCAGCAATATTATTATCGCCGATCTGGGTTTGTTCAATCAGGTTATTGGTAATCGTGGGATCACTTTGGTCTCCCATGGCAGTGTTTCCTGTACCTTCTTGATAGAGGATATATTCATTGTCATCTGCATGAACCAGACCACTGATGGAAAGGGATAGAGCGGTAACGGCAATAGGTAAGATCTTCACAAGTAACTCCTTTACTTCAACTCGCTATGGCGCTTTGATGGCGTCCACAGTACTTCCTGTACAACACAGGTGAAATCCATATCCAATCCCGGTGTAGACGAACGGAGACTACATTCCGCCTCTACCGTCCGCCGGGTACTGGGGGGTGATTTGATCGGCCCTAAATGGTGAGAGAAGTAGTGAGACTGCTTACTTGCACTGGCTCCAAGCCATTGTCATTGGCATTAGTACTTGGATATGCCGGGGCTAAGATCATTGGCGGCTTTCTAAAAAAGACTCAATGATTCCAAATTCTGGTGGGCATAAGTGCTCACCGTTTGTCATAGATATTTCTCCTCTGTAATCCGTTTGATTGGGCTCTCCAAAAGTCGAAATCCAGCTCGTTTCAGATATTGGAGCCTTGGAAAAAGTATTGACAATGAGACTCCTCAGGGGAATGAGATAAAAGCACTGAGATACTGGGACTAAAGTCGGAAAATATCTGATATTTTCAGTGTGTTAGGATGTGGCTGCTGGGAGGAGAGTTGGATGATAGATTCTGGGAGATAGCTGTCTGAACATACAAGTTCCTAGAGATTGGCACATGGCTTTACTGCAGAGAAATCGCGGTATTATTACCAAATTAAGTAGTGGTGATGCTATCGTTAATTCCTGCCTGCGTGGGCATTATTTAATTGTTGTTGCCGTTAAATTGTGTTGCTTCAACGTTATTATTGTCACCAATCTGAGCTTGATTTATTAAGTTGTTAGTGGTTGTTTTTTCAATTTGATCTTCAGTAGCAGTGTTGCCAGTTCTTACTTGGTTGATGAGTAAGTATTGTTCGCCAGGGCCTGATGGCCATGATTGATCGAGAGAATGGTAATGGCTAAAGATAGTACCTTGATGGGAAAATCTTGTCAGTCTTTGATTTTTGATTTATAAGAATTGGAGAAGGGGCCCCGCTCAAGCCTGTCGATCAATCCTGATTGATCATCGGCTGATAGCTTTAAATACTTCTGCTACCGGATACTGCTTTTGGACTGATTCGATCTGCTAAACATGGAATGAGGATTAGTGAGACTGCGGACTTACACTGACATCAAGCCATTGTTGTTGGCATTAATGCTTGTCTATGCCTGAGCTGGGACCTAATCAGAGTATTGCGGAAGAAAGTAATTCTGGATATAGGAGAAAAGCACCGAGATTCTAGTAATAAAGTTTATGAGAACCCCATTGGTTCTAGGCTGTTACTTGGTGTTGCCTGATAATTTGCGCTGCAGTTGGTCCTTCATTGGTCCAAGCTTATATATCCATTGCATAACTTGCAAAGTGTGAAGTTTGGCATTTATGGCAGCCTCAAAGACCCCGCTATCGCGATCACAGATTATTGGCTTAACAGCATTGTCGTTGGCAGTCTTTTTGGTGGCCAATGATTTTACGGCCTTCTCCGTCGCTATCCCTGCAATGGAAAAACATTTTAACGCAGATATCTCCACCCTTCAGTGGGTGATTAACGGTTATGCATTGGTGTTCGGGATTTTTATAGTTACTGGCGGGCGCTTGGCGGATATGTTTGGTCGGCGCCGGCTGTTTTTTGTAGGAACCTCAATCTTCATCTTTTTCTCAGTTTTGGGTGGTCTGGCCGTCAACGAATGGATGCTACTGGGAAGCCGGGCATTAATGGGTGTTGGTGGTGCTCTGATGTGGCCCGCTGTGCTCGGCATGACCTATCAGATCATGCCTGATGACCGCGCCGGTCAGGCAGGCGGTTTGATAATGACGGTGTGTGGCTTTGCGAACTCTGTAGGGCCACTGTTGGGTGGTTTCTTTACAGATTTTCTTAGCTGGCGCTGGATTTTTTTTATTAACTTACCCATCGCTTTGGCGGCAATGTTGGTGGGTTGGAAAGTAATTGAAGATGATAAGCCCGATGAGAGCAATGAAAAGGTTGACTATTGGGGGATGGCCTCATTATCAATTAGCCTTTTGGCTTTAATGTTATCTCTGGATTTTGTTATCGATGTAGGATTTAGAAGTCCTTTAGTGATTGGACTTTTAGTAACATCGGTGATTTTCTTTTTGGTATTTGCCTGGGTTGAGCCTCATACTCGCTCTGACCCACTTATTCCCCCGGATGTAGCTACTAATTGGCGCTTTTTTTCTATCTGTGTGGTGACTTTGCTTCTATCGGTCACTTTTGTATCTATGTTGCTTTATATTCCTCAATTTTTAATTAAGGAGTTGAGTTATTCTGCAGTTTGGTCTGGTGCGGGTTTATTGCCGGTGATGATTACCTATGCGGTAGTCTCATATATAGCAGGGTGGCTATATGAATTTTTGGGGGCTCGCCTAATTTTAGCGGGAGCGGCACTCTTTTTAGGTTTGGGAATGTTTTTACTTTCTGGCCTAGTGGTTCGCGATCACTATCTGCACCTGGTACCGGGAATGCTCACTCTCGGTATAGGATTAGGCTTATATTTTCCTACGATAACGACTACTGCGGTTACGGTATTGGGGCCTGCCAGGGCAAGCTTGGCGGCGGCCTTAATTTATATGTTCCAAATTATCGGCGGTGCTATTGGTCTGGCGATGAATACAACGGTTGTTGCGATGGCTCCGGAATTATCTGAGGGTATTGATCGGGCATTTACTGTTAATGCGTGTTTGGCTGCTGCAGCACTGATTGTAAGTTTGCTATTTGTGAAAGGGGATGTTTTCCAGAAGGAATGAATCTGAGCAATAAATAATATAGTTTTCTTAGCTTCTTTCTCTACTGAATGTATATCGCAGAATTGTTACTGCCAATCTGTGAAATGGAGATTGTAGCACCAAAACTTAATTGAATTACCTGGAGAAAGTTATCTGTACCTAGTTGTAGTAACTCAGCACTATTAAAGCTGCCGGTTTGAATGAGATTGATAGTGTTTAGCTCACCCAGTTGAATGATATCTGTATCATCAAAATTACCAGACTGCGTTGAACTTACTTGATTCTGTGTGCCTTGTTGTAGTAACTGTAGTCTTGCACTAAAACCATCTTGTATAGCGATTACTGTATTTTGATCAAATTCCTGGTCTATAGCTGTTTCTGAGGCGGATCCACTTTGGCTAATATCAGCGCTATTATCCGATCCACTTTGTGTGACAACACTACTAACGCCTTCAATAGCGAGTTGTATTGACGTGGCGCTATTGCTTGTTCCTGTTTGTGTTATCTCGGAAAAATTATTGATGTTTATCTGGTTGATTGTGGACCCGTTGTTTGTTCCACTTTGAGATGTAAAGGCCTGGTTGTTTTGAGCAAGATTAACAATTATAGAAGCGCGATTACTCTGTCCTTGCTGGATGGAACTGTTAAATCCCTGAATAGAGTTGCTTGTTTGGATGCTAGTAGCACTGGAATCTGTCAGTTGTACTATTGAGTTGGTATTAAAGGCGCCGTTAGTATTTGTTATCCGGGCAGTGTTGTTATTGCCAAATTGTTGAATTTGATTATTGGTTCCCAGAGACTGTATCAGGGTAATTCTAGTATCAATATTCTGGCTTCCACTTTGGATAATACTGGCAGAATTTGCTATGCCACTTTCTTTATCGATAATCTCAGCTCTATTAAAATTACCTAACTGGCTAATAGAGACATCACTAAGAGCAACATCATCTTGGATAGATTCCGAAAAATTTAGGGTTCCTATCTGCGAGATGTTAGCAGTTGTACCAGTGGAAAGGTTTTGTATGCTCGTAATTTGATTTAGGGATTGTTCCTGACTGATGCTTATAGTGCTAAACAGTGTACTTGTCTGTGAGGTTTCGGCCTTGTTGAGAACATTAAGCTGGGAGACTGATGTCGTGCTACCCAGGCTGCTGGATTGGACTGACATTAGCTCGTTTGATGCGCCTCTCTGCAACTGGATAATAGATCCTTCAGTATTGCCGTTGGATTGCTGAGCCACCACATTATTAAATTCACCATCTTGTGTTTGCATGATGAGATTGTTAATGATGGTTGGGTCGCTTTGGTCCCCTATAGCCCGATTGCCAATACCCTGTTGTGACAGGATATAAGTGTTGGTTGCGAGGGCCTGGCAGCAGAATAGTAAGGTTGATGCCGCGATAAGATAGCCTGGTATGAGCATAATTCCTCCACTGCACAGGCTGGCGTAAATCTTTAACTTAGGCTGTATCTTGCCGGTACTGGGCACCGTGTAATGATTGCCATATAAAATTATGGTGAAAATATAATGGTTTGTATATGAGAGATAAGTACTGAATTACTAGGGAAATAGGTTCAAGCTTTATTCCTGGTTGAGTGTTTGTTTATTGGTGGCTCCGTGTATGTTTCTGTAAATGGAAGTGCTTCCCAATTTGAGTAAACTTGTGAGATACTTCAAGTCCACTTCACCTTTGCCCAGTTTTTTCTGAAAATAGAAATAACCCTATAAAACGTGTGGTTTTTTTCAGGTTATCTACACAGAAAAAAATTCTTCACCCCAGTTAGAATAATTCACAGACTACTCATTTTTTTGTTAACTATTTTTGTTAATTGAGTGAGAATAGGGCTCTTTCCCAATCCCTGGAAATGGAATCTCGGGCGATATCCCGCACTGATGCGGATGACTGAAAAGTCGGCGCTTTTGCCTAGGTTGCGGCGCCGCCGGACAGATAAACCCCTGTGTCCTGCTTTTTTTAGGACGCCTTTGATTCTCCAAGCAAAGCAGGCCTGTCGGGGTGGTCTTGTACTGCGAATTATTTGTGTAGGGAGCCTGGTGTTCCCGTAGTTGGTAAGGAGAATGGATTTTGATACCTATCGTTGACCGCGCGCGCGCGGAGTCTATTGCACCTATTTGGCGTATGCCGTTTCGCCCTTTTTTCTGGGGAGCTGCTCTGTGGAGTATGGTTGCCCTGGTTATCTGGCAGGGGCAGTTATTCGGTTGGCAGATGCCGGCTTTTCGAATGGGGGTAGTCTGGCACTCCCATGAGATGCTGTTTGGGTTCGCGGCTACCGTTGTTGTGGGTTTTCTCGGCACGGCCATGCAAACCTGGACTGGTATCCCCTCGCCAAAGGGAACCCAGCTTATTGCTTTGGTCGGCCTGTGGCTCTTGGCCCGTTTGGGCTACCTGTTGGCGGCGGTTCCTATTTGGATGCCGGTAATTGCTGAAGTCTCCTTCTTCCTGTTCTCAGCGTTTTTGCTCGGAGCCAGGGTGTTGCGAACCAAGCAGTGGCGAAATATGTTTGTATTGCCTGCGATGCTGATGTTTGCCGCATTGTCCGCTAGTCACTGGTTGCTGCCAGGGGCACAGAGCCGAATCGCCTTGCTGGCTTTGCTGTTGGTGACGGCGATTATTCTGATAATCGGCGGGCGGGTTATACCCTTCTTTACGGCGCGCCGCTTTCACTTGAGCCCAAGAGATAAGATACCGGCTGTAGAGTGGGGTACCCATATTGCTGCGGTGGGCTTGTTACTGTCGGTGGCTGTTGGTTTGCCGCAAATGGTTTGGGCCTTTTTTGCGGTCTCTCTGGGTATTTTGCAGGTGATCCGGGTAGTGCGCTGGCACCCTACAAAAATATGGGCAGAACCGATGGTTTGGTCTCTGCATGTGAGCTACTGGTTGGTTATTTTGGGGTGTTTTCTCGCGGCTCTGGCCTGGAGCCAAATTGCCCCTTCCTGGCAGAGTCCCGCCTTGCACGCATTTGCCGTTGGTGGTATCGGCGGATTGATCTTGTCTATGACCAGTCGCGTCAGTCTCGGCCACACAGGTCGGATATTGAAGGCGCCGCGCTTGATGCCCCTGGCTTTTATGGCCCTGGCGTTATCTGCTCTCGCACGTGTGTTTTGGGCACCCGCCCCGAGTGGTTTGCTCGCAGCAATTATTGCCTGGGTAGTCGGTTACACGCTTTTCTTACTGTATTACACCCCGGTGCTTTTCCAGCCGCGCGTTGACGGTCATCCCGGCTAATTCTCTCTATGTGATCTTCAGTTGCTGCGAGAAACCTTATCATCGCAGCAACTGTGGTCGAGTAAAGCCATCATTAACTGGTCTATTCAGAGTCCGCACTAGCTACCTGGGGTAGTTTGTCTACTTTAGGTACTGTTTCCAGTTCCCGGTCCCACTCGGCTTTACTGGCCATAAAGATATGGGCATTAGGCCTTACATCTATTGGGCGATCCAGGCTGCCAGCGGGAACCGCTAAGAGGCCAATTTCAGGATCTTCTCGTGGCACTGCGGAACCGCATTGATTGCAAAAGCTTTTGCTGTGCCTCGTCCCTGCCAGCTTAAAGGTTTTGACTTGTTCTGCACCGGATAGCCATTCAAGTTTCGCTGATGCGAAGAATAGGTTTGCTGCATGGGCTGAACCGGTATCTTTGCGGCAGTAACTACAGTGGCAGAGAAAGAAGCCGCCAAAGTCACCTTCAATTTCGAAGTTAATAGTGCCACATAGGCACGATCCTTTTTGTTCCATTGCTCAATGCTCCTCTGTTTAGTTGTACTTATCGTAATTAGGGGAAACTGTGATTTATTTTGGAAATCCCGGCGTTGGGGTATCAAACCCGTATGGTCCCGCTCAAATAGGGTACTGCTTTGCCTGAGATAATGACCCTGTCCCCGGCGATGGTGCAATTCAGCAGGCCGCCGCGCTTGGAGGCTTGATAGGCGATCAGCTCTTTCTTATCCAGAATTTGTGACCAGTAAGGGGCGAGCCCTGTGTGAATAGAACCGGTCACCGGATCTTCGGCACCACCATTGGATGGCCAGAAGTATCGGGAGATAAAATCGTACCTATCGGATTTTGCCGTAACGACCACATCGTAGGGGGCGAGCTTTCGCAGGCTGCTCGCATCCTGCTGCACATCCAAAACGTCTCGCTCACTATCGTAGATGGCAAAGTAAGCTTGGTTGTTAAGTAACACCTGGCTTGGTGTTATTGAAAGCCCCTTCAGTAATTCCGGCGGTATGCGATCTATGGGTTGTGGCTCCCTTCGTGGGAAGTCCATGGAAATAATTCCATTTTCCCCTCGGCTTATTGTCATTTTGCCCACAGGGGCAGCATGGAGCTGGAGTTGCTCGCATTGAGGGTCTTGAGAAAAAAGAACATGGGCTGACGCCAGGGTGGCATGACCACAAAAATCAATTTCCGTTAACGGTGAAAACCAGCGAATTCCATAACTGGTATCCGGGCGTTTTACCAGAAACGCGGTTTCGGAAAGATTATTTTCTGCAGCGATGGACTGCATTAAATTTTCATCCAGCCAATCCTCAGTAACAACAACTCCGGCTGAATTTCCGTGAAAGACTTTGTCGGTAAAGGCGTTAATGAAATGAATTTCAAGTTCCATATTTGAACTCCATGGTGCTCCAGTTTTTCAGAAGCGCTGGTGGCGGGCGTGATATTTTATACCCCTAAAGTTCACCAATTTATACCTCTGTAGAGCGGCTTGGGATTGGCTTTAACCTGATCTGGATCAGTTTATCCCGGATGTGAGTCACTAGAGTGACTTGTATTTGTTGCGTGCAAATCAGGGGTGTGAAAATGACGGAGTCCGATGTAGCTATCGTAGGTGCTGGACCGGCGGGACTTTCCTTGGCGGTGATGCTCGCCCGCAAAGGGTGTCAGGTGGCAATTATTGAGCGCCAGGATAAGTCGGCGCTGTCCGCTCCCGTTGATGATGGCCGCGAGATTGCTCTGACACATAAATCCTACAAGCTGCTGCAAGAACTGGGGGCTTGGCAGAGATTATCCCCGGAAGAGATTAGCCCGCTAAATGCTGCCGAAGTAGTCGACGGCAATTCCCCTTCGACACTCCACTTTAGCCCGGGAGAGAGGGGGCCTCTGGGTTTTATTGTCTCCAACTCTGCAATCCGGCGAATCTTATATGAGACAGTTTTGGAGACTGAGAATATAACGCTGCTCGATAACTCGACCGTTACCGGGATGACATTGAGTGGCGCCATGCGTCATCTTGAACTGGCAGAGGGGGAGGGCGTGCGCGCTTCCCTGGTGGTTGCAGCCGACAGCCGTTTTTCTGAAGTGCGACGCATGGCGGGAATTGGCGCCGATATGCGCGACTTTGGCCGAGTGGCGATTGTCGGCCCTGTACGCACCGAATTACCCCACGATGGTATTGCCCGGGAGTGTTTCCGCTACGGCTCGACACTGGCGCTGTTGCCTTTGCCCAAGGCAAATATTTCATCGGCCGTGGTTACTGTTCCCGCCAGTCTCTCTGCCCAGATTATGGCGATGGGTAATGAAGAGTTTGCCGGGCACGTATCCCGCGAAAGCGCGTCCCAGCTCGGCGGTGTCGAAGCTTTTGGTGAGCGCCACTGTTATCCATTGGTTGCGGTATACGCACATCACTTTTTCACTGAGCGCTTTGCCTTGGTGGGAGATGCTGCTGTGGGGATGCATCCAGTGACTGCACATGGATTTAATTTGGGTTTGGCCGGTGTGGATACTTTGGCCCGTCAACTGGATAGTGTTAGTCGTCTATATAACCCGGCCAAGCTGACTCGGGCCCTGGCCCGTTACCAGATGCTGCACCGGGTTGAATCCAAGCCGATTTACTCTGGAACTAATAGGGTGGTGGATTTGTTTACCGACGATCGCCTGCCGGCCAAATTGCTGCGTAAAATGGTGTTGCGAGTCAGTGATCGCTTCCCCCCTATTCGAAAAGCAATAGTGCACCAGTTAACTCGCTAGCTTATTTAGAGGCCCCTTAAGAGAGTTTTACTCTTCGTTCTTTTTATAAAAAGTACATGTGCAAGAAAGAAGACGGTATATGAAGGTGGCCTGCTTGCGGGATTTTCTTCCTTTTCTATACTGATTTGCGAGATGGTAGAGACGGCTTTAACCCCTCGGTGAAAACAAATGCCAATTACGGCTTGACTCACCGGGTCAGCACCAATAGAATGCGCAGCCTCTTGAGTGGTTGGGCAGGTCCCACCGCAGGGAAACAAAGATCAACCAGGCTTTGTTTCTTGGAGTTGTTGCGGGGTGGAGCAGCCTGGTAGCTCGTCGGGCTCATAACCCGAAGGTCGTAGGTTCAAATCCTGCCCCCGCTACCAATTTTACCTTCGGGTAAAATATTTGATTGCGCATTTGTTGTTGCGGGGTGGAGCAGCCTGGTAGCTCGTCGGGCTCATAACCCGAAGGTCGTAGGTTCAAATCCTGCCCCCGCTACCAACTTTCCTTTGGGAAACTTTGATTGCGCTTTCGTTGTTGCGGGGTGGAGCAGCCTGGTAGCTCGTCGGGCTCATAACCCGAAGGTCGTAGGTTCAAATCCTGCCCCCGCTACCAAATTCGGGTACCAGTGGTACTTAGGTCGATGCCCGACGAATCGGGCTCCCCTTTTACCTCTGGCGGCATGGCCGGGCGAAGGTCCCAGATTATATCTGCCCCCGCTACCAAATTTTGCATTCGTGCACACTGACTGCACGAATGTGCGGTCAAAGCCCCGTCAGGGGCTTTTTCGTATCTGCAAGAAAAGTTGCAGATATTTTTCGAAGTGGGCCGTAGGCCCATTTTTTGTATGTGGTGACGAGAATGGCGAGCAAACGCGAATTGCTGGAAGAGCTTCTGGCGCCGGTGGTGGCATCGCTGGGGTGTGAGTTGTGGGGTATTGAGTACCAAACCCACGGTCGCAACGCGCTGCTGCGCATTTATATCGACTCCGAAAACGGTATTTCCGTTGAGGATTGCGAGAAAGTGAGCCGCCAATCCAGTGCTGTACTGGATGTGGAAGATCCCATCAGTAGTAAGTACACACTTGAAGTCTCTTCCCCAGGGCTCGACCGCCCTCTTTATAAGCTGGCCCAGTACGAGCGCTTTATCGGCGCCCAGATTGAAGTTCGCCTGCGTATGCCTCTGGATGGGCAGCGTAAGTGGCGCGGACTGCTGGCCGGTGTAGAGGGTGATGAAGTGGTTCTGCGTGTAGATAGTGAAAACGAATACCTTTTGCCGATCGACAGTATCGAAAAAGCAAATATCATTCCCCAATTTACCAAATAACCTGTAGGAGCCTGAGCTCAGGCGATTTTGAGGCACAGTTGCATGAACAAAGAGATCTTGCTGGTAGCCGAGGCGGTATCCAACGAGAAGGGCGTTGACCAGGAGATTATTTTCCAGGCCATCGAAGCGGCATTGGCAACGGCCACGAAGAAGCGCTACGACGAAGATTCAACCATTGAGGTTATCATTGATCGTCGTTCAGGCGATTACGAGACTTTCCGCAGCTGGGAAGTGGTCGGTGATGAAGTCTTGGCTGAGTTGGGTACCCAGTTCACCCTGGAAGAAGCTCACGAAAAAGATGCTGACCTGAAAGCAGGTGATGTTTTCCGCGAGCAGGTGGAAAATGTAGAATTTGGCCGTATCGCCGCACAGACCGCAAAGCAGGTCATCGTACAAAAGGTACGTGAAGCCGAGCGCGCCAAGGTTGTAGACGAGTACCGCGATCGCGTCGGCGAAATGGTTAGCGGCACTGTGAAGAAGGTGACCCGCGACTTTATCGCTGTAGACCTGGGTAATAACGCCGAAGCGCGCCTGCCCCGCGATCAGCTGGTTGGTCGCGAAATTTTCCGACTCGGCGATCGCGTGCGCGCAATCCTGTTGGAAATCCAGCCGGAAGCCCGTGGCCCCCAGCTGATGCTGAGCCGCTCCTGCCCGGAAATGATTATCGAGTTGTTCCGCATTGAAGTGCCGGAAATCTCCGAGCAGGTAATCGAAATTAAAGGCGCGGCCCGCGATCCCGGCCTGCGTGCAAAAATCGCTGTAAACACCAACGACGGTCGCATCGACCCGGTGGGTGCCTGTGTGGGCATGCGCGGCGCGCGTGTTCAGGCGGTATCCAACGAGCTGTCTGGCGAGCGCGTAGATATCGTTCTGTGGGACGAAAACCCCGCTCAGTTCGTTATCAACGCGATGGCGCCAGCAGAAATTGAATCCATCGTTGTAGACGAAGACACCGGTTCTATGGACGTGGCCGTAGCAGAGGAAAACCTCGCAATGGCTATCGGCCGCAGCGGCCAGAATGTGCGCTTGGCCTCCGAGCTGACCCAGTGGCAGATCAATGTCATGAGCAGTGACGAGTGGCAGAGCAAGCAGGAAGCCGAGTCCAGCTCCATCATGCAGGTGTTTATGGACCGCCTGGATATCGATGAAGACGTTGCTGGTGTACTGGTTGAAGAGGGCTTTGCCTCTCTGGAAGAAGTAGCTTATGTACCCATCGAAGAGATGCTCGCAATTGAGGGCTTCGATGAGGATATCGCTGAGGAGCTGCGCGCCCGCGCCAAGGACACCCTGTTGACCCAAGCGCTGGCATCTGAAGAGAAGCTGGATGCATCTGAGCCCCAGGAAGACCTTTTGAATATGGACGGTATGGAGCGCCAGCTGGCATTCCAACTGGCCAGCCGTGGTATTTCCACAATGGAAGACCTGGCAGAGCAGGCTGTCGATGACCTGCTGGATATCGAAGGTCTCGACCAGGAGCGCGCTGCAGCGCTGATTATGAAGGCGCGTGAGCCCTGGTTTGCCGATGACAGCGGCGAAGAAGCTTAAATGCAGCGAAAAATAACTTACGTATAAGTAACCCCCTCCGACCAAGTGACTTTTAGGAGAGAGAATGGCCGAAGTAACAGTTAGTGAACTCGCCAAATCGGTTGGTGCCACCGAAGACCGTCTGCTCAAGCAGATGAAAGAAGCGGGTTTGCCTCACACTTCTGCAAACGCAGTCGTGTCAGACGAAGAAAAGCAGGTCTTGCTCAGTTTCCTGAAAAGCAGTCATGGGGAGCAGGGCGCCGCGCCGCGCAAGATCACCTTGAAGCGCAAAACCACAAGCACGCTGAAGACTGGCTCTGGCACCGGCCGCAAGACTGTGAATGTGGAAGTGCGCAAGAAGCGCACTTATGTGAAGCGCCCTCAAGCTGAGCTTGAAACCGTAGCAGCAGGCGAAGAATCGAGCAGCCCCGAGCAGGAAGCGGCAGTCGATGCCCTGCAAAATGAGCAGAAAAGACTGGAGGCCGAAGCCGAGCGCGCACGCGCAGAAGCTGAGGCAGAAGCTGCACGCCTAGCGGCGGAAGAAGAGGCGCTAGCCAAAGCCGAAGCCGAGGCGAAAGCCAAGGCTGAAGCAGAAGCGAAAGCCAAGGCCGAAGCAGAAGCGAAAGCCAAGGCTGAAGCCGAAGCGAAAGCAAAAAATGAAGTAAAAGCCGATCAAGATGCGGCTAAATCAGAGGATAAGACCGCGGAAAACGTAGTGAAAAAGGCAGAGCCCGCCGCACCAATCCGCTCAAGCTACTCCGACGATATCGAGGCAATGCGAATTGCCGCGATGGAGCGTCGCAAGCAGCAGGCTGAGCAGGAAAAGCGTGAACTTGAAGAGAAGAAAGCTAAAGTAGAAGCTGACCGACGCGCAGCCCAGGAAAAGAAAGAGAAAGCTGCACAGGCTGCACAAGCAGCCAAGGCTAAGCCCGCACCGGCAAAAAGTGCTGAGAAGACCTCTGAGGTCAAGCCAGCTCTGCGTCGCAAGCTGGAGGCAGCATCCACTGCTCCCGCTGAAGCTGATCGCTCTGAGGACGAGCCGCGCAAGCGTCGCGGTCGCCGCTCCAAGTCCGGCCCGAAAAAATCCAGCAAAACCGCTCTGTACGAACAGGCGCTGGAAGTATTTGAGGAAGACGAAGCATCCAAGCGCAGCACGCGCTCCCTGTCTCGTCCGACCTTGAAGGTTAAACCTACGCACGGCTTTAAAAGGCCCACGGAGAAACAGGTGTACGAAGTACAGTTGGGCGAAACCATCACTGTTGGCGAGCTGGCCAAACAGATGAATGTGAAAGCCGGTGACCTGATCAAGCGCCTGATGAAAATGGGCGAGATGGTTACTATCAACCAGAGCCTGGACCGTGAAACTGCACAGCTGATCATCGAAGAGATGGGCCACAAGGTGGTATTCCGCTCTGAGAGCGAGCTGGAGGAAGCGCTGGTTGCCGAGACCCAGGCCAGTGAAGGCACTGAGGTGTCCCGCGCACCGGTAGTTACCGTTATGGGTCACGTTGACCACGGTAAAACCTCCCTGCTGGACTACATCCGTAAGACCAAGGTGGCTTCCGGTGAGGCCGGTGGTATTACCCAGCACATCGGTGCATACCGTGTGAAAACCAGCCAGGGCGAGATCGCTTTCCTGGATACCCCGGGACACGCCGCCTTTACCGCAATGCGCGCCCGTGGCGCCCAGGCAACTGACGTAGTTATCCTGGTAGTGGCTGCTGACGACGGTGTGATGCCGCAGACTGAAGAAGCTGTGAACCACGCTCGCGCTGCCGGTGTACCGCTGGTTGTTGCAATCAACAAGTGCGACAAAGAAGCTGCCGATCCCGATCGTGTTAAAAACGAGCTGGCTGCGAAAGATGTAATTCCTGAAGACTGGGGCGGTGATACCCAGTTTATCAATGTGTCTGCACACACCGGTGAAGGCATCGATGACCTGCTGGAAGCGATTTCCCTGCAAGCAGAGATGCTGGAGCTGAAGGCCAAGGTCAAGGTACCGGCAACGGGTGTTGTAATCGAATCCCGCCTGGAAAAAGGTCGCGGTGTTGTGGCCACCCTGTTGGTACAGAACGGCGAGCTGAAGCGCGGCGATATCATACTGGCAGGTCAGAGCTACGGCCGTGTTCGCGCCATGACCAACGAGCTGGGCAAGCAGGTTAAAGAAGCTGGCCCCTCAACCCCGGTTGAGCTCCTGGGTCTGGACACCACACCCAACGCCGGTGACGAGTTCATGGTGGTTGCGGATGAGCGCAGAGCTCGTGAAGTAGCCGAACAGCGCGGTGACAAAGAGCGTCGCGAGCGCATGCAACGCCAGCAGGCGGCCAAGCTGGAAAACATGTTTGCGAACATGGAAGCCGGCGAGCGCAAAGTACTGCCGGTTGTTATCAAAGCGGACGTTCGCGGCTCCCTGGAAGCTATCCTGGGCGCACTGGCGGATATCGGCAACGAAGAAGTTTCTGTCAACGTCGTGTCCAGCGGTGTAGGTGGTATCGCCGAGAACGATATCAACCTGGCCCTGACCTCCGGCGCTATCGTACTGGGCTTCAACACCCGTGCTGATGTGGCTGCCCGAAAGGTTGCTGAGACAGAAGGCGTAGAGATTCGTTACTACAGCGTGATCTACAACCTGCTGGACGAAGTGAAGCAGGCGCTGTCCGGTATGCTTGATCCGGAAATACGCGAAGAAATCGTGGGTATTGCCCAGGTTCGCGATGTATTCCGCTCACCGAAATTTGGCGCCATTGCCGGTTGTATGGTTACCGAAGGTACCGTCTACCGCAACAAGCCGATCCGCGTACTGCGCGACAACGTTGTGATCTACCAGGGCGAACTGGAATCCCTGCGTCGCTTCAAAGACGATGTGCAGGATGTGCGCAACGGCATGGAGTGTGGTATCGGGGTTAAGGACTACAACGACGTTAAGTCCGGTGACCAGATCGAAGTTTACGATATCGTTAAGGTTGCTCGCGAACTCTAAGGAGTTCCGCAGCGGATCGAGGATAAACCCGCGCGGCGCTAGCCGTGCGGGTTTTCCTGTCTTTAAACCGCCATTCTCAATAGGTAAACAATGGCAAGAGAATTTCATCGCGCAGACCGCGTCGCCGACGCCATGCGCCGCGAGCTGGCCCAGCTGATCCAACACGAGATTCGCGATCCTCGCCTGGGTATGATCAACGTCAATGATGTTGAAGTCAGCCGCGACTTAACCGTTGCTAAAGTTTTTGTCACCCTGGTGGGTGAGGATGATCGCAGCAAAATTAATACCTCTATCGAAGTGCTGAACAAAGCCGCCGGCTTTTTGCGTACGCAGCTCGCGCGCGCGATCCAGATTCGCACTATTCCCCGTTTGCACTTCCGCTACGACGAGACCTCGGTGCGCGGCCAGGCGCTGTCTGCCCTGATCGACAAGGCGGTTAAAGAAGATCGCAAACACCAAGACGACGATAGCGACTCCAACGAAGATTAATCCATGGGCCGCAGACCAAAATGGGGCCGGCCGGTTCACGGCGTGCTGTTATTGAACAAGCCCGCCGGGATTACCGCCAACGACGCCCTGCAAAAAGCCAAACGACTCTTTTTCGCCAATCGCGCCGGTCACACCGGAGCGCTGGACCCCCTGGCAACCGGTGTGTTGCCGATCTGTTTCGGCGAAGCGACCAAGTTTTCCCAGTACCTGCTCGATGCGGACAAGCGCTATCGCAGTACTTTTGTTTTCGGTATGACCACTGCTAGTGGCGATGCCGATGGCGATGTACTGGAAACTAAAGATGCTTCCGGTTTGACTGAAGAAGCCGTGCTGAAAGCGATGGAAGCCTTTCGCGGTCGCATCAAGCAAGTGCCGTCCATGTACTCGGCCCTCAAGCACAAGGGGCAGCCGCTGTATAAGTTGGCGCGCCAGGGCTTGGAAGTGGAGCGCGAGGCGCGGGAAGTAGAGATTTTTGAATTTGAACTGCTGAGCTTTACACCGGGCGCCCAGCCCCGTGCAGAAGTTGAGGTTCACTGCTCCAAGGGCACTTATATTCGCAGTATTGCCGAAGACCTGGGCCAGGCCCTGGGTGTCGGTGCCTATGTGGAAGAGTTGCACCGCAGCGCCGCCGGTCCCTACGTCGAGGCCGATTCAGTGACCCTGGATGAGCTCACAGAGGAGCGCGGTGAGGGAATGGCGGAGGAGTTGGATCACCACCTGTTATCGGTGGATTCTCCCGCCTCTTCGCTGCCCAAACTCACCCTTCCGGACGAGTCTGGTTACTATGTGCGTCAGGGGCAGCCGGTAATGGATTTGCAGGTCTACCGTATCGGTGAAGAAGGTGATATGGTGCGCCTCTTCCTGGAAAATGGCGATTTTCTGGGCGTAGGAGAAATTACTGACGACGGGTGTGTAGCGCCTCGGCGTCTGGTAAGTAGTACTTAAGCAGAAAACGCTATATTGGTGAGAGCCGATAGCGGTTGATGTGAGAGTATTGCAGTGGGCAAAGGAGCCTCTGAATAACTCCGTAATGCCTCTGCGGGCCTTGAAGGCTGCAGATGTTAGGCGCAGCTCGCCGTGAATGGCCTTAGCCCTTTGCAAGAGCTGTAACGCAGCAGCTGTGGCCTTCAAGGCCCGCCCTTCGGGGCTTGCAGAGCGATTCACACTCTGCGTTGCGACTTCTTGAAAGGTCTAGACATTCCTGCGAAGCCGCGCCTTGATTGTGAACCGCTCTGCATGCCAGAGGTATCACGGAGTTGTTTAGAGGCTCCTTAAGTCCACAACAGTGAGTAGCTGGTCTGTAAATATGCACGGGCCAGCCGAATCTTTTAAAGCATATTACGACGAGGTTAATCGTTATGGCACTGTCTGCAGTAGAAAAAGCAGCAATCCTGAAAGAGCACGGCCAATCTGAAGGCGACACCGGTTCTCCGGAAGTCCAGGTAGCCCTGCTGACTGCCAACATCAACAAACTGCAGGGTCACTTCTCTGCGCACAAGCAGGATCACCACTCTCGCCGTGGTCTGATCCGCATGGTAAACCAGCGTCGCAAGCTGCTGGACTACCTGAAGCGCAAGGATCTGAACCGTTACGCACAGCTGATCGCTAAGCTCGGCCTGCGTCGCTAAGACCCTGGAATGCCCGCCTCTGGCGGGCTTTCTTCTTTAATGCTTGCTGAAAAGTGGCGCTGTTGTCACTTTTCGGCAGTTTCGCAACACAACCCCAGGGGCAAATATCCCGGCGGATGTGCTGCGTTTGCACCGGCCACCCGGGTCGGTAGCGGTACATCCCCGTATCGCTCTGGATTGAAGGTTTGGAACTTCTATCCAGGCAACCACTGTAGGGGTTACTGGAATGGGCCAGTAACCGTAAGGAAATAGGAAAAAAACTAGTGAATCCAGTAAGCAAAACTTTCCAATACGGACAACACCAAGTCACCATCGAGACCGGCCGTATCGCGCGCCAGGCTACCGGTGCTGCCCTGGTTAGCATGGGAGAGACTGTTGTCCTGTGTACTGTTGTCGGCGCTAAAGAAGCCAAGCCTGATCAGGGCTTCTTCCCGTTGTCCGTGCACTATCAAGAAAAAGCCTACGCGGCTGGCAAAATTCCCGGTGGTTTCTTCAAGCGTGAAGGCCGCCCGTCTGAAAAAGAAACCCTGACTTCCCGTCTGATCGATCGCCCGATCCGCCCGCTGTTCCCGAACGGCTTTATGAACGAAGTTCAGGTGATGTGTACTGTTCTCTCCGCTGAGAAGGACATGGACCCGGATATCGCTGCCATGATCGGCACTTCCGCAGCGCTGTCTGTTTCCGGTATTCCTTTCGCTGGCCCAATCGGTGCTGCGCGCGTGGGTTACACCCAGCAAGACGGCTACCTGCTGAACCCGGGCTACGAAGCTCTGAAGACCTCTGAGTTGGACATGGTCGTTGCCGGTACCAAAGACGCCGTACTGATGGTGGAGTCCGAAGCCCAGGAGCTGCCGGAAGACATCATGCTGGGTGCCGTACTCTACGCACACCAGGAAATGCAGGCCATTATCAAGGTTTGTGAAGAGCTGAAAGCGGAAGCGGGCAAGCCCCAGTGGGACTGGCAGGCTCCGGCGGAAAACACCGAGCTGAAAGCTGCCCTGGACGCTCAGTTTGGCGAGAAGGTTGCCGAAGCCTACCGCATCACCAACAAGCAAGAGCGCAGCACCCGCCTGGCGGAACTGCGCAGCGAAGCCGCTGAAGCCCTGGCTACTGAAGAAATTAGCGCCGATCTGGTAAAAAGCTACTTCGGCAAGCTGGAGAAGAAGCTGGTGCGCGGCGCTGTAGTGCGTGGCGAGCCCCGTATCGACGGTCGCGACAGCAAAACTGTACGTTCGATTGCTGTGGAAGTTGGCGCTCTGCCCAAGTCCCACGGCTCTGCGCTGTTCACTCGTGGTGAGACCCAGGCTCTGGTAGTGGCTACCCTCGGTTCCACTGGCGATGCACAGATCATCGACGCCCTGGAAGGTGAGCGCAAAGACTACTTTATGCTGCACTACAACTTCCCTCCCTACTCTGTAGGTGAAGCGGGTCGTGTAGGTGCTACCGGTCGTCGCGAAATCGGTCACGGCCGTCTCGCTCGTCGCGGTATCGCTGCAGTTCTGCCGAGCCCGGACAGCTTCCCCTACACCGTGCGTGTGGTTTCCGAGATCACTGAATCCAACGGTTCCAGCTCCATGGCTTCCGTCTGTGGTTCCAGTCTGGCGCTGATGGATGCGGGTGTTCCGCTGAAGGCACCGGTAGCCGGTATCGCTATGGGTCTGGTGAAGGAAGACGAAGGCTACGCGGTTCTGACCGATATCCTCGGTGACGAGGACCACCTCGGCGATATGGACTTCAAAGTAGCGGGTACCGCCTCTGGTGTGACCGCGCTGCAGATGGACATCAAGATCGAAGGTATTACCGAAGAGATCATGGAAACCGCTCTGGAGCAGGCTCTGCACGCGCGTCTGCACATCCTCGCGGAAATGAACAAGGTGATCGACTCTTCCCGTACCACCGTGAATGAGAACGCACCGCGCTACGCGACCCTGAAGATCCATCCGGACAAGATCCGCGACGTGATCGGTAAGGGCGGTGCGACTATCCGTTCCATCACTGAAGAGACTGGCGCCTCCATCGATATCGAAGATGACGGCACTATCAAAGTCTTCGGTGAAGACGGTGAGAGCCTGGAAGCGGCGGTAACCCGCATCGAGGAGATCACTGCGGAAGCTGAGATTGGCGCTATCTACGAAGGTACCGTGGTACGTATCGTAGACTTCGGTGCGTTCGTTAACTTCCTGCCGGGCAAAGACGGTCTGGTGCATATCTCCCAGATCGCTGAAGAGCGCGTAAATGCCGTAACTGATTACCTGAGTGAAGGTGAGAAGATTAAGGTTAAGGTACTCGACGTTGACCAGCGTGGACGTATCAAGCTTTCTATCAAGGAAGCCAAGGCCGATGCAGCTGCCGCTGAAGAAGCCAAGCAAGCTTCCGACGAAGCTTAAGTCTACGGACTGAAAAAACCCGGCTTTTAAGCCGGGTTTTTTTGTATCTGCCGAAGCGGAATTGTCGCTTATTACCGGTTTTCTATTAGAATTCTGGAAAAAAAGGGCAAAACATTGGACAACTTCTGGCTGATCGACATTCTCCTCACCCTCGCCGCACTGCTGATTGCCAATCAGTACTGGCGTCTTACCAATGCTCGCTTTCAATCAGCTGCACTCTTGGTGATGGCGGGTCTTCTATTTATCGCTGTCTCCGCGATTGTCGGTGCCTATCGCTACGGTATTGATCCCGGGGCAACCCAATTACACCGGGCTTTACTGCAACTATCCGGGTTTAGTTCGCTGTTGCTAATTGGAATAGGGTTGGTTTGGGCACGTTTCGAGATAGGTATTGGACAGAATACCCGGGGACCCGCTTATGTAGTGCTGGTGCTGGTATTGGCCTCGTCTATTGGCGTCTCGGAAAGTGGCAGGTTATCGCCGCAGGAAGTGACAGAGGTATTTTCCGCCCTGGGGCTTTTGTTGTGGTTGTGGGTTGCAATGATGGAATTGATGTCACCGCGACGACTATCGCCACCGGGTCCTTTGTTACTGGGGGCAGGGGCAGTAGTCATTGCAATGGATGGATTGTTTGTGGGTACCGGCGCTCCGCGAGTGCTGGGCTTGGCGCGTACAAACTGGTTCCACCTGCTGCTGGGCCTTTCGCTGTTTTCACTGTTGGCTGCCCGCCCGTTATTTGAAAAGGACAATAATTCAAATGAGTAAAGTTACTACTGAACTTCGCGGAGGTTGCCACTGTGGCGCTATTCGCTATCGGGCGCGGCACGAGCGCGACTCAGAGGAGAAACTGGTAGCCCATGCGTGCAATTGCTCGATGTGTGAGAAAGTGGGTTTTCTGCACGTCATTATTCCCGCTGAAAACTTTAAGCTGGAGTCTGGGGAAAAAGACCTGGATTGTTATACGTTTAATACGGGGGTGGCCAAGCACCTGTTTTGTCGCCATTGCGGCGTTAAGTCTTTTTATGTGCCGCGCTCCAACCCGGATGGCTATAGTCTTAATGCGCGCTGTTTTGATGAGAGACCCGGAGACTTGGAGGTCGAACCTTTCGATGGTCAAAACTGGGAACAGAACGCCGCAGAGCTGGCCCATCTCAGTAAATAAGTCGCGCAAAGAAAGTGATGCTCCAATCAATATCAGGTGATATGAGAGCCTATGGAAACTGGTCTGGTCTACGCTGTCTTACTCGATCGCAAAGGCTCGGGCCGAGAGCTTTCCTGGGCAGAGGTGAAATCCTGGCAACCTGATCAGGGAATTCTCTGGTTGCATTTTGACTACGACAGCACCAACACCGTCGAGTGGCTGCAACAAGATAGTGGACTTACAGCTACGGCGATAGAGACCCTGTCTGCGAAGACAACGCGCCCCTGTGTAATGACTGTGGATCAGGGGCTGATGTTGGCTATGTACGGCATTGAGCGAAAATCCAAACCGCGCGCAAAGGATATGATCGCCATTCGCATTTGGGCCGAGGAAAACCGTATTATCAGTACCGGCCGACGGAAGCTGCTTTCAGAGGATGACTTGCTTTCTCGCTTGCGCAGTGGCTTTGGTCCCCGTGGAACTGCGGCTCTTTTGATGTCCCTGGCAGATCTGTTGGTCTTGCGTATGTGTGATCGGGCCGAAGACTTTGAAGAAAAAATTGATGACCTGGAAAACCTGTTATTAGATAAGGGAGGTTCGGAGCTTTCTTCCCTACTGGTTCGTCTGCGCAAGAGAACTATCGTATTGCGACGCTACTTATGCCTGCAGCGGGAGGTGCTCGGGCGTTTGCAGCAGGAATCCCTATCCTGGTTTGATGAGCACAGCCACGCCCTATTGGGAGAGGTAAATGATCGATTACAGCGCCATATCGATGATATCGATGCGGTAAGGGAGCGCGCGGCAATCGCTCAGGAGGAATTGTTGAGTCGCACTTCGGATCAGTTGAATAGTCGTATGTATGTACTATCAGTGGTGGCAGCAGTTTTTCTGCCGCTGAGCTTTCTCACTGGATTGTTTGGGATTAATGTCGGCGGTATTCCCTGGGGGCAGTCGTCCTTGGGCTTTATTGCTTTTTGTATCTTGCTGGTGGTGGCATTGGCTGGACAAGTCGCTTTATTCTATTGGAAAAAGTGGCTGTAGCGCTCTTTCGCTGTTTTTGAATCCAATAGTCGCTCAGGGATACTTGTAATTTTGGCGATATAGCAGTTAATTACGAAAATTTTATAGATCTTACAATTCGATCTGCATTTGCCATTATTGTATAAGCAATGGTTGAACCTGCAATATTGGGGAAGTTAGCGGAATCCACAATATGGACGTTCTTGAAGTTTGCAGGCCGTCCTAACAGGTCAGAGGAAAAGGTTTCGTGTTCCCCCTTCATTGGAAAGCTTCCACCGCTATGGTAACTTTTCCCCGGAGGAAGTACTTTCAAGTAAAAGGGAGGTACTAAACCCAACTTAATTAAACTGCGCCTTATCAATGATTGAGTTCTTGCTATAACCCAGCGGGCCCTCGGGTTTTCAATCCCTTTTATTTCTACTGTAGAGCTATCTGGACGTTTGTTAGTTAAAGTCAATTCCAGAGTATCCGAATCTTCCGAAGATAAGAAACCTTGAATGATATATAAACGGTCCAAAGCAAGATCTTTTGAGATAAATGATGGCAATAAAGCCGCAACCTGGTCTTCAATGATTTGGCTGCGGCCATATAACTGAAGGTGAATCTGTTCTGGGCTTATGTTCGCGTTCTCTATTTCCAAGAAAATTTCTGCTAATGTGAATTCAATTTCATAGTGGTGTCTTTTATAGGTGAGAAAAGGAAAAAAGAAATATTGACTGCTTTGAATCTCGATGGGTGTATTTAGCAGGTTAAGGGATCTTGCTACGATAGTAGTTGTGGCGAAGTGCCCCGCAGCCAAGAAGACTTTCTCTGCAAAAAAATTGTATACCTTTCCATCGTCTATGCTAACCGCAATAACTTCGACTCCCTCTTTATTCTCTTTCAGCTCCAATACAACAAATCCCTGGTGTATGGTCAAACCATCCTTTTGCAAATCTTCAAATAATGTTTTGGGGTTGAAGATGGATTGATATGCGCAGCCGTAAAGACAGTGCCCGCAATATCGACATCCACGTTTGCCAGAGCTTGCATCCACGGCTAACCGAGCCCGACCAAACTCAATGCCATTGCCCCGGAGGTTGTCTTCGACATTGGTGAGTTTTTGCAATATAAAATCTGTTGCTGGATTTCTTTTCAGGGTTTCAAAATTTTCCGAAAATAGTGGGAATTTTGTCTGGAGGTTGTCTGGCTCCGCACTTATTGGCATAAATCGGAGAACATTTTTGTAAGATGGGGCCAGTTCACTTAGGGAGAGTGGCCAGTTTCTTAATTGGCGCTCGCTGTAGGGAAGGATCGCTGCACCCCACACATTTCCAAGGCCACCAAAGCCGTGGGAAAACTCTGTGTTGCAGTTGGTTGTGTTGACTTGAAAATGTTCTGGGGTTCTATAAGGAAAGTCAGACCCAAAGATATACCTTCTTTCGACGCCGCTGCTGGAGACTTTGGGGGGAGGGAAAATCCGTTTTTTTTCTTCATCTTTCCAGCTGTCCACATGTTTTTGCGATAAGGTGTGAACCTGGTGCTTAATGTGATGTTCAAGATCATATGAGACGTCAATGACTTCGACTTCTTGCCCAATATCTTGCAATGCCTTGACTGTAGCGATACTCGCAGGACCACTTCCGACAACTAGGTTCTTAATCCTGTCCACTGAAAGCCCTTCCCGCCAAGCATGCGGTTTATGCGTGGGTTAAAGTTCTCCTCAATAAGTAAAATTGTAGCTGGATTGGGTTTTCAGTCCGGTGTCGTTCACTTTGTCGGTAAATTGGTTAAGCCCCTTCCGATCCCCTGCGGAAGAGGCTGTGTGCCGCTCGTTTAGTGTTTAACCCATGAGAAGTCTACAAATACTGGGTCGTGGTCGCTCAGCCCTGTGTACTCCGCGGAGCCAATGTAGTAATTGGTTACGTCCAGCGTGTAATTGGGGTTGTTATTAATAACGACGACATGATCGGTATCGTCCTGAAGTTCATCAGTACAGGCTTCCAAGCTGGTGTCGCTGCCAGATAGCATATATTGGCACGCATGCTTGCCGCCGGTTTTGGCAAAAAATGCTTTCCAGGTTTGGTAGTTTGTACCGCGCCAGCCGTCGTCATTTTCATCAAACGCCATATTGAAGTCGCCAGCCAATATGACTGTGGCATTACTTGAGTGGGCGACGATCATATCGGCAATCTGGTCGAGTTGCTTGGCTTTGGCATTTAGGTCATCGTCTTGGTGTCCTGCATCCATATGGGTGTTGTACACATGGACATGGAAGTTTTTGGTCACTTCAACTTTTGCTACGGTAAAGCCTTTTTCGGTATCACAGTCATTACCTGCGCACTTATCAAAAGTTTCCTCCTCATAAGTGGCGAAGGTGTAGTCGTCGTCATCGCGATTATCTCGGTCAAACGGAAACTTGGAGAAGGTCAGCAGGCCATTGCCAAAGCTGGTACCAGTGCCTTTCCAGTGTTTTGAGCGATAGGGGACTGTATCGTTATCGAGCTTGTCGTCGTCGTCCAGATAATTGGCTTTGGTTTTGCTCCAAGCCTCCTGCATCAACCAGAGGTCTTTGGGGTTATTCTCAAAAGTGTTAATAATCTGTTTGAAGTCAGATTTACTGTTGCCGCCTATACACTCCAAAAATCCATCCATGTTGTAGACGATCATGTCAAAGCTGCCTGAATTGGCATCGGCAAATTCAGTGTCACCGTATTCATAGCCGTCCAGGTCTTTTGAGCCGGTATCGTCGACATCATCAATAAATTCAAACCAGTTACAAGAAGTAATTGCATCCCAAACGTCTTCAAAATCTACTGCTGCGGCGGAATGGCTGAATAGAAGTGTGAGTGAAAAAAATATTCTTTTTATCATTATTGCTCTCCAACTTTGTTATTACCGACGGTTTTGTAGTGGGGTCGAAAATTGAGGCGTTTCTCTGGCGGCCCCTTTGTTTTCGATGGAGGGGATGATGGATAGCGTAGATTACAAATTGGAGTAAAGGAGGTTTTTTTTATTTTATTTTTCTGTAAGGGCGGCGCGAATTATTTTTTTCATAAAAAAATAATAAAAATCATGAAAATTGTATATTTTTACGCGGGTAATAATTGGTTCGTTAGGCGGGTTAAGCAGGCTTGGGAAATATTATTCAGAGTGGTCTGAAGATCGCAGAAAAATCACAAAATTCTTTAGGGCCGCTTAATTGGTTCCATCCGTGGAGCCAAGGCATTCAATGAGCGCCGGTAAAGGGGTAGTTGATCGACGAGTGCCGGTTAACCAAAGATAGTGACCATTTGGCGGGAGAGGGCGGTTAAACGTCCATCGGCATCCCACAAGCGGGCCTGGATCACTGCGTAGCCACCCTCGGCCTGTTCCACTTCGGCCTCGTATTGCCACCAGTCAGAAGCAGTGCGCTCTGGGAGTGGCTCCATAAACTCTATTGTCCATGTTAATGAGCTGGCGGGAGCCGGCTCTTTCATCATGGGGAGTGTCGCCGGTGGCCAGGCATCGATCAGTGCGAGTAAGTGGCTGATCCCAGTACGGCTCTCACTGCCATCCTTAAATCGTACCCAGCCACCTAAAACTCTCTCTGTCGCGCCGCTGAAAGGGAGGCCCCCACAAGCGATGCGGTAATCGAACTTCTGTGTGAACTCCGGCACTACACCTTCGATATAGGGCAGGGGCAGGCATTTATCCGGGGTGGGGTACTCCGGTGCTGAGGGACCTTTGGCGAGAACGGATGACTCCCTGCCGCGGCCAAAACTGGCGAGGCCCGCCAGCATAACGGCACCTTCCTGATCGAGGTGCCCCTGCACCTGGGTGACAGAGCGACCTGCGCGAAGGACATCCGCACGGGTGTTAATCGCCCCCGGGGCAACCGGGCCTACGAATGAGGTGGTAAAAGAGCGCAAGCTGCTGTCAGAAGGCAGGTCTGAAGCCATCTGCTCATACAGCATTGCGGCTACAAGGCCGCCAAATGTAGCCCGCCCCTGGGTCCAGCCTTCGGGCACAGAAGTGGCGCCATTGGTCGAGAGCCAATCCTGGATTAGTTGGTCGAAAGTCATAGTGTTACCGCTTGATAGCGGCAGGTGGGACCTGCCGCAGAAAAATACCAGGTGAGAAGCACCCGGATGAGGGGAGTATTATTTAAATATGTGTTCCTCGCCGGGGAAAACGCCTTGTTTGACGTCCTCGGCGTATTTGCGCAGGGCCCCGGGAATATCCTCGGCCTCTACCAGGAAGTTTTTGGAAAACTTGGGGGGCTGTTGGGTGAGGCCCAGGATGTCATTGATTACCAGTACCTGGGCATCGCAGTCGCGGCCCGCGCCTATGCCGATGGTGGGCATGGATACGGCTTCGGTAATACGCTTTGCCAGGTCGGCGGGAACACATTCCAACACCAGCAGGTCAGCTCCGGCTTCGTCGAGTTGCAAGGCGTCTTCGAGGATTTGCTTGGCGTGTTCTTCGTCGCGCCCCTGAACGCGATAGCCTCCCAGTTTGTGTACTGATTGAGGGGTGAGGCCCAGGTGGGCGCAAACGGGAATACCGCGATCAGTAAGGATTTTTACGGTATCAGCGAGCCAGGCGCCTCCCTCGATCTTCACCATATGTGCACCGGCCTGCATGATCCGGGTTGCATTCTGGAGTGCCTGCTCTGGGGTGGCGTAAGTCATAAACGGCATATCCCCCATAATCAGGGACTTCTTATTGCCGCGCGCGACCGCCTCGACGTGGTAAATCATTTGCTCCATCGTCACTGGCACGGTGCTGTCGTAACCCAGCACGGTCATGCCCAGGGAATCTCCGACGAGCAGTGTCTCAACCCCGGACTTTTGTGCCATCGCAGCCATAGGGGCATCGTAGAGAGCAACGGTAATAAACTTCTCACCATTCGCTTTCATTTTTCGCAGGGTTTGAACGGTTACGAGCTTTTCTAATTCAGAGGGTGCATACATAACGATTAACTTCCTGGGTTGTAATAGTGCCGGCCACTGGTGATCGTGAACAGATATTCGACCAGCTGTTGGTAGTCCTCTGGGCTATCGACAATGTCGATCTCCTCGGTATTGACGATAAGTAGAGGCGCCTCATCGTAAAAATGGAAAAAGCGGGTGTAGGCGTTGTTGAGGGTGGCGAGGTACTCATTGCTTATCGCCTGCTCAGCCGGGATTCCCCGATTGCGGATTCGGGCTTGCAGCACATCGAGGGGGGCTTGCAAATAGATCACCAGGTCCGGCTTGGGTGCTTCCAGGGTGAGGTGTTTGTACACCTGTTGGTACAGGTGCAGCTCATCCTTATCCAGGGTGACTTCAGCAAACAGCTGGTCCTTTTCGATCAAAAAGTCCGACACCCGCACCGGCTCAAAGATATCGTCCTGCCGCAGTGCCTGGATTTGCTGTGATCGCTGGAGGAGAAAGTGCAGCTGGGTGGGCAGTGCGGCATTTTGGGGGTCCCGGTAGAAACGCTCCAAAAAGGGGTTCTCCTCGGGTAATTCCAACAGCGTGTCGTAATTGAATGTGGAGGCCAGCTTCTTTGCCAGTGTGGTTTTTCCCACACCAATATTGCCTTCCACCGCGATAAATTTAGGCGGTGTTTTATTAGACAGGTTGAGTTCAGCTGTGCTGGTCTCGGGTTTTTCGATAACCACTTGAGCGACTCCTCTTTGTCTGGGGTCTTCCCTGATGAGTTGCAAACGCAAAAGTACTATTGAGAGGGCCGCCCGTCGAGTAGTTGGGGAGCCTCAGTCGATCAAACCTTTTCCAGGCGGTTTTCCGGGCAGCCCTGTAAGAGTGCTGGAAGGGCTCCCAATCCGGGCAGCTCCATCGCGGGAGCCAGCTCAGAAAGGGGTAGCAGTACGAAGTTGCGCTCGGCCATGCGCGGGTGTGGGATCTGTAGGCGGGGCTCATCGATTTGAGATTCCCCAAACAACAGGATATCCAGGTCCAGGGTGCGGGCGCCCCAGCGGATGGAGCGCTCGCGCCCGTGGGACAGCTCGATAGATTGGAGCTGGTCCAGTAGTGCTAGCGGGGACAGTGCTGTTTTCAATGCTGCGACGGCATTGATGTAATCGGGTTGGTCGCCGGGGCCGACCGGGGCGCTTCGGTAAAAGCTCGAGCGCCCCAATAATTCTGTACTGGGGATTTGCTCCATGGCCGATAGGGCGCTGCGCAGTTGTTTGCCGGGCTCTGCCAGGTTACTGCCCAGGCCGATGTATACCGTTTCCATTACTGTTCTGCTCTCGGCTTGCGACGGCGGCCGCGAGAGTTGCGGTTGCGGCGCCCACCGCTGCCTGTGCGCTGTAGCTTGCGGACCATTTGCTGGCGCTGCTCATCGTCGGCCTGTTGGAAGTCGGTCCACCATTTGCCCAGGCCCGCTTCAATCTCGCCACTTTCTTCCCGCAGCAACAGGAAGTCATAGGCGGCGCGGAAACGGGGGTGTTCCAGCAAGCGCTGGGCCCGGCTGCCACCGCGCTGGGGCAGGCGCTGTTGCAGGTCCCAGATTTCCCGCATGGGGATTGAGAAGCGCTTGGGAATAGCGGTGTGGGCCAGCTGTGAACTGGTAACTTTTTGTGCCGCTTGGGCCAGCGCCGGCGCTGGCGGGGTGCCCTTGGCAATCAGCTTTTGTTGCTCGGTGCTCACCGCAGGCCAGAGTAGGGCGGCGTAGAGGAACGCTGGTGTAACACGCATATCGGCGCGGATACGTTGGTCCGTGTTGCGCAGGGCTTGCTGGGATAGTTTCAGGGCCGCGTTGTTGGCCTCAATTTGTGCAGCGTTATCCGGGAACAGGTGTTGCCAGAGCTGGTACTGGCGCAGCAGCTCAAAGGTGCGCTCTCCGTGGCCACTCATTAGCAGCTTGAGAATCTCATCGAACAGGCGGGCCGGGGCAATATTGCGTAACAGTGGCGCCAGCTCGTGCAGGGGAGCTTCGGTCTTGCCTTCAATAGTGAAATCTAACTTGGCGGCGAAGCGCACTGCGCGCAGCATGCGCACCGGGTCTTCCTTGTAGCGGACCTCTGGGGAGCCGATCATTCTAATCAGGCGCTTTTCAATATCCTCGACACCGCCGGTGTAGTCGTGGATTTCGAACCCTTTGGTGGTGTAGTAGAGCGCATTGACCGTGAAATCCCGACGCATGGCATCACTTTCCAGGTCGCCATAGACATTGTCACGCAGCAGCATACCGTGTTCGGACTGCTTGGCCTCGTGGGTCTCGCCATCGCTGTGGTGACCGCGGAAGGTAGTCACTTCGATAACTTCACGGCCTATACGGGCGTGCAGGATGCGAAAGCGACGACCGACAATGCGTGCGCCGCGAAAAAGCACCTTGGCCTGCTCTGGAGTGGCGTCGGTGGCCACATCAAAATCCTTGGGGTGACCGCCGAGCATCAGGTCGCGTACACCTCCACCTACGATATACGCCTGGTATCCGGCATCCTGAAGGCGCTTCATAACTGTTAAGGCCGCGCGGCTAATTTCTCGGCGCGAGATGCTGTGGTCGTTGCGGGCGATAACCCTGGGGCCTTTACTGGCCGGCTTGCGCCAGCGTTTGATACTACTAATCAGGTTGTTGAGCATACGGCTGTCTATGTTGACTGCTGCCATTTAGGGATGGCCGGGAAAGCCCCGCTGTGCTTGGCCACGCATTGGTTGGCGGCCTGTATAAGTGGTGGTCCCTCTGGGGAGATTCACGATGGCACTGCTGGAGCCTCTATACCTGGGCTACCCCAGGAGCGAGTCCGGAAAGGAGCCTCAGTGGCTGTTTACCCTCAGAGATCGGAACTCGCGGGCGCGATTCTAACACACGCAAAGGAATGCGCCCGCAATATGCGGGTGCCTGTAAGTTCGGGGGAAAAGAAATATGGGAATTATTATTACCAGTATGAAGGCAGCGGCTTCCTTGCGCTCTCAATTTGCTTTCAAGCAAACACCCTCTCCCAGGTACAGTTCAGTCAGTTTGCAACGCGCTTGTTGTTATTCTTATTCTTCTTGAGTTTTATTGTTATTGTTTATTGTTGTTCTTGCGGTTTTGGCCACTCATTGCTTTTATTGTCGGCCGCCCCATTATTTTTATTATGTTTCGCCCCACTTATTGTTAGTTGTTATAGGGCTTTTAACAGTCATTTATTTTTATTGTTGGCTGTTTTCAATTTTTGTACTAAGAGTAAAGCACTTAGTATGCCAACTTTTAAAAATCCTTATAAATCAATAGGTTGCGATCTTTACGAAATTTGACGGAACTTTTCCTGGAGCTATTGCGTTACGGAAGGTGCGAGAGTTGTTACTTCTGGGTGGGTGTGGGTAACACTCTGGTTGGTAACCCCTGTGGGGGTGGGGTAACAAAGTGATGGAGGAGACTGGCAGGTGGGGGAGGAATGGGAGCAGGGGGCGGAAGCCCCCAGGGGGATAGGGTTAGTTTTTACACTTCTGCGGCAGCGCTGCGGCGACTCTTCTTGCGGGGGATACCCAGCTTTTGGCGGCGTTCCCACAGGCACTTGCGGCTGACGCCGAGCTTCTTGGCCAGGTCCGTCTCACTCATGGTGTCCTGGTGTTCAATAACAAAGCGGGCGAAGTAGTCCTCCAGGGACAGGTCCTCGCGGGGGTCTGTGTGCAGGCTGCGTGGGCGAGGGATGCCATCGGCTTCTTCGATCGGTACCAGGTCCAGATCGATGTCCAGGGTTTTGTGGTCGATCTCACGGCTGTTCTTATCCGTCAGGATCACAGCGCGCTGAATGGCGTTTTCGAGTTCGCGCACGTTACCGGGCCAGGTGTAGGTGGTAACAGCCTGGATGGCTTCCGGTGACAAGCGCAATAAAGGACGCTCGATCTTGGTGCAGAACTTTTCCAACAGGTGCTCTGCCAGTGCTAGGACGTCTCTGCCTCGCTCGCGCAAGGGGGCAAGCGTCATTTGCACCACATTGATGCGGTAGTAGAGGTCTTCTCGGAATTTACGCTCCGCTGATAGCTGGCGCAGGTTGCGGTGGGTGGCTGTTACCAGGCGCACATCCACTTTGCGGGATTCGATCGAGCCAATTGGCCGCACTTCGCCCTCTTGCAATACACGCAGCAGGCGGGCCTGTGCCTCCAGGGGCAGCTCACCGATCTCGTCGAGGAACAGGGTTCCTCCATCGGCTGCCGCTACCAGTCCCTCCCGGGAACTCTGGGCACCTGTAAATGCGCCTTTCTCGTAGCCGAACAGCTCAGATTCAATCAGAGTGTCGGGAATCGCGGCACAGTTGACGGAGATCAGGGGTTTGTTGGCCCGGCGGCTCTCCTCGTGAATAGCTCGGGCGACCAGTTCCTTACCGGTACCGGTTTCACCGTGCACCAGGACGGTGGCGTCTGTGGGGGCAACTTTATGGATGCGACCGTAGAGCTCCCTCATCACAGGGCTGCTGCCAATCATGCCGGCGATAGTGCCGGTATTCTCTTTCTCGTTGACGGGCTGGGCGCGATTCTGCTCCGCTTTGCCTATGACTCGGCGGACGGTTGCGAGCATTTCGTCGTGGTCAAAGGGCTTGGCGATATAGTCTGCGGCGCCCATACGCATGGAGTCCACCGCAGAGCGCAGGCTGGCGTAACTGGTCATGATCAGTACCGGAATATCACCGGCGTGCTTGAGCAGGTCGGTGCCCGGTGCGCCGGGCAGGCGCAAATCGGAAATAACCAGGTCAACTTCATTGAGGCGGTACTTGGTGAGCGCCTCCTTTACCGAACCCGCTTCACTGATTTTGTAGCGGTGCCGCTCTAAAAGCTTGCGCAGCGCCGTTCGGATAATGGCTTCATCTTCGACGATGAGGATGTGGCTCATATGTTACGCCTGGTTACAAAATGCTCAGTAAGCGCCTAGTTTTACCCGGGCGCCGTTTCGATGCAACTCAAAAACGGTTAATCGGGTTATTTTTGCACAAATAATGATCGATTTGGGTGTCCAGCCATCTCAGTCTCCCAGGGGGAGTTGCACAATAAAGCGGGCGCCAGTCCCGGTTTCAGGATTTGCGGGACTGACCAATTCCAGCTGGCCGCCGTGCTCCTCGATAATGCTGTAAACCATTGCCAGCCCCAGTCCTGTGCCTTCCCCGGGCTCTTTCGTTGTGAAGAAGGGCTCCAGAATCCGTTCACGATGTTGAGCCGAAATTCCCGGTCCGCTGTCGGTGACAGAGACACAGGCGCTGCCGCTCTTGCGATAGCCCTCAATTACAATCTGGCCGCCATCGGGGCTGGCATCGCGGGCATTACTGAGCAGGTTGATAAACACCTGGATTAGGCGCTGGTTATCTCCCGGGGCGATCAGGTCTTCGGGTACCCGATTCTCAAACTGGACCTCGGTCTTATCCCGTTGCAGGGACAGCAGGTTGACCGCCTCCTGTACACAGGCATAGAGGTCCACTGGGGCCCGCTCACTGTCTTCCTGGTTGCCGCTGTGAGAGAAGTTGACCAACGAATGGACGATACGGCTGATGCGCTGGGTCTGGCTCAGGATCTGGTCGGCGGTATCCAGGACTTCCGGATTGTCACAGTCGTACTGGAGATTTTGCGCCAGACAGGCGATCCCCGTGACCGGGTTACCCACTTCGTGGGCCACGCCTGCGGCCAAACGGCCCACAGAGGCCAGGCGCTCGCTGTGGATAAGTTCCTGCTCCAAGACCTGTGTTTCGGTAATGTCCTCCAGCAACAACATTTGTGCATCGCCGCGCTCGTCGCGGGAGCGGTCGCTGCGGCTGCGTTTTTGCCGTGCCTTATGTAGGTTGAGCCAGTGGCTGTTGCCGTCGAGGCTCACCTGTTGCTTAAAGCGGCTGGCATCAGTGGATAGGGCGAATTCCCCCAGCAGGCTGCGCCAGGGTTCCGCCAAGTATTCCAGTTTCGAGCCGATTACCTCGCTGGCACTGATACCGGTGAGGTCCTGCATGGCGTAGTTCCACAGCAGGACTTCTCCGTCGCGCCCCAGGGAGCAAGCGGCCATTGGCAGCTCTTCCAGCATTTGGCGGTGATACAGACGCAGGTTATTGAGTTCTGCGGCCAGGCCAGTGAGCTGGTGCTTATAACGGCCCAACCGGGTCTCGATCAGGTGAATGTCCTTGTTTGCCGGCTGATCGCTGTTCTGGAACGGGAAGTGTCGATCAATAATTTGCACCGCCAGAACACGCCCCAGCAGGCCGGAGAGATTGGACTCCAGCTTGTTGCGCAGTTGACGCAGGGCGTAGGGGCGGCGCTCGTTGTCCGGCAGATTGAGGGCGGCGAGAGCGCGTTTAACTTCTTTATTCGCAGTAGCGGCTCCGAGGCTTTCAGCCAAGCGCAGGCGAAAATCTGCGGCAGATTCCACATCCAGTCCCAGGCGCAGAGCCTGGGCGATGGTGTCGTCGCTACACAGGTCAGCGGCGTACTGCTCCAGGCTGCTGGTGCGGGTGAACAGAGATAGGCCGACAAATAACAGGACATTGACCCCCAGTGACAGGGTGGTGATCTGTGTCCAGATAGACATCCCCAGGGGGATCTGGAGGGAGGTGCCGGGCAGGGTGATGCCGGTAATCCCAAAAATTGACGGAATTAGCAGGCCGCCCCCCCAAAGCAACATGCCCGCCAGCAGGCCACCGACAAATCCGCGTCGATTGCCTCGCGGCCAGTGGATTACAGCAAAAATCCCAGGCAGAAATTGGAGTGATCCGATAAATGCCAGCAGGGCCAGATCCGACAGGGAGAGTCGGTTGTTGAGTAACAGGTAAAAGGCAAAGCCGGCAATAAATAGAGCGGCGATCAGAGCGCGGCGCAACCACACCAGCTGCCGGTACATATTGTCCTCAGAGTGCCAGCGGGTGCCGGGTAGCAGCCAGTGGTTCATCACCATGGTGGCGAGGGCCAGGGTGATCATAATCAGCGCGCCAGTGGCTGCTGACAGGCCGCCGATAAAGGCCAGGGTGGTGAGCAGTGCCGAGCCACTGGCGCGGGGAACCGCCAGGGAGAAGTACTGCACCGGGCCGGCCACATCCAGGGCAAAGCCCGCCCACATGATGGGGAAGATGGGCAGGGCCATCAGCAGCAGGAACAGGGGGAAGCCCCAGCTGGCGGTGCGCATTGCCTGTCCGGTGGGGCGCTCGGCAATACTCAGGTAAAAAATATGTGGCATAGCCACGGCAGTGGCGATAAACACCAACAGTAGGGTATGGGATGAGCCCTGCTTGATGGGGGTGTAGAGCAGCTGGTGCATATCGGGGTTCTCCAGCAGCCACTCATCCAGGCCGGAAAACCCTCTGAAGACGCCGTAAATGGCATAGCCGCCCACAGCGGTGAGAGCCACCAGTTTTACCAGGGACTCCAGGGCCATGGCACTGGCCAGGCCCTCGCCACGCTCGCGGGTAGCGCCGTACATACTGGTGAATACCGCCAGCAGCACGCAGTAGAAAAATGCGATTAAATTTTTGCTCGATACACCGCTGTCCGGCAGCGCCAGGGCTGCCACACTATCCCGCGACAGCAGCGCCAGGGTCTCAGATACCGCCTGGATTTGCAGGGCGATCAGGGGGAGCAGCGCCAACAGCATAAACAGGGTGGCGAGAGTCCCCGCCTGGCGGCTGTGATAGCGGAACACCAGAAGATCTGCCGGGGAGTACAGCTGGTAGCGCTGTGCCAGGCGCGCCAGTGGCTCCAGGGCTACTGGCGCAAACAGGAACATGGCGCCGGTGCCCAGATAGTAGGCGAGTACCCCGTAACCATATTGCCAGGCCAGGTCGACGATACCGTAGAAGGTCCAGGCCGATAATGATACGCCCAGGGAGAGCACATAAACCAGCGGATGGCGCACCCAGCGGGAAGGCAGCCAGCCCTTGGAGGTGGCGAAGGCGACAAAAAACAGGGTGGCGATATAGGCCACTCCCACCAGGGCAATGTGGGCAATATCAAAGCTCATTCGATTTGCGCCTCCACTGGATAAAAATCGCCAGTAGGATCAGCACGAACCAGAGGATAAAAGGCCGGTACCAGGCGCCGACGGGATTGATCATCCAGGTAAAGATGGTGGGGGAGAATACATAACCCACCAGTACCAGCAGAATTAATAGTGTGCGGTTACTCATAGATCGCCTTGAAAACCCGCTAGAGAAATTTGTTGCCCGCGCACTGTACCGGTGAGAAGTCATCCCTGTGTAATCGTCAACGCGGGTTATCAGCCGGACCCCTAAGGGCGGCTGGCGCGGAAATGGTAAGTGCAGCTTGGAATCAGTGCAATTGGCGGTTGCGCATATCTACCTGGTGGCGGCGCCAGCGTGCGGTAGCCCACTTGAGAATATGCTCGGGGGATTCCGTTAGGGCAGTGTTTGGCAGTTTGAAGCCGAGGAACTGTAAAGCCTTACACAGGTTACCGGAAGCCATGTTGTCGTCGATAGCCGGCGCGTGATTTTGTTTGCTGAGTTTTTGCCTGTCGTCAGGGCCCATCACCAGCGGCAGATGGCCGAACTGGGGGGGAGTAGCGCCGAGGATTTTAAACAGGCGCTGTTGTGCACCGGTGGTATCCAATAGATCTGAGCCGCGCACCACCTGGTTGATTTGTTGGTCGATATCGTCGACAACGACTGCCAGTTGGTAGGCATAGAGGCCGTCGCGGCGCTTGAGAATGGTGTCTTCGCGGATGAGCTGCCGTTGCTCTCCGTGCCAAATATCCACAAAGCTTTCCTCGCCGCCTGCGCATTGCAATCGCAGCGCTGAGGGTTCGCTCACATCGTATTTAAGGCGACAGAAGTCGTTCGCATGTCCACCATTTTTCTTAATCTGGCTGCGTGAGCAGTCGCAGGGGTAAATCAGTTGCCGTTGGCGCAGTGTGGACAGGGTTTCCTCGTAGAGTGCGTAGCGCTTGCTCTGCCATTCGACGGGGCCGTGCCAGTGCAGTCCGTGGGCTTCCAGGGATTTCAGAATGCGGGTTGCCGCGCCGGGCTCTTCCCGGGGAGGGTCGAGGTCTTCCATGCGCAGGAGCCAGTGTCCGCCATGGGCGAGGGCGTCAAGGTAGCTGCCGACGGCGCACACCAGTGAGCCGAAGTGGAGCGGTCCACTCGGGGAGGGTGCGAAGCGACCAATATAGGGAGTTGTGCTGTTCAAAATGAATAGGGGCGATACATTGATCGCCCCCTCCGAGCAGGGCGATCGCAAGCGAACGCCGTGCCGCTATCGGTTGTGGATCAGCCGGAGATCTGCCGTTCCTTGATTTCCGCGAGGGTTTTGCAGTCCACGCACAGAGTGGCGGTTGGACGGGCCTCCAGGCGGCGAATGCCGATATCAACACCACAGGCTTCGCAGAAACCGTAGTCATCCTGGTCGATAAGCTCCAGGGTGGCATCGATCTTCTTGATCAGCTTGCGCTCGCGATCGCGGGTGCGCAATTCCAGGCTAAATTCTTCTTCCTGGCTGGCGCGGTCTGCGGGATCGGGGAAGTTTGCGGCCTCGTCTTTCATGTGGGAAACGGTGCGGTCCACTTCCGCCATCAGCTCGGCCTTCCAGGCCAACAGCAAGTTGCGGAAATGCTCCTGCTGCTTCTCATTCATGTACTCTTCGCCCTGCGTCTCCTTGTAGGGCTCAAAGCCGTGCAGAGATTCGGTGCTCGCAGCAGTTTTGGGCATAGTCGTTGCCTCTCTTTCTATACGGGCCCCCCTTTATGGGGGCGATACCACCAAATTCAATCTAGCCTAGACCGGAATCTTTCTAAGTGATGCTTTTTTCACCTATCAAATTCGCTGCGGTGTCAGGCTAATCCTGTTCTCGGTACCGATACCCCTGGCGACCGAGAGCGAGGAAGCTATCAAATCTGCGCGATTCGCGCCACAAATAGTTGTCTGCTATTTTGTGGCGCCTGAAATTACAGCCAAGTGGTCCAGCCCGTGAAATTTACCCCCCCGTTGCAAAAGGCAACACTTTTGCGCCGATACAAGCGCTTTCTCGCCGATGTGGAATCTGCCAGTGGTGACGTGTTTACCATCCACTGCCCAAATACGGGGTCTATGAAGAATTGTTGGGTGGAGGGGGGAGACTGCTGGTACTCCGATTCTGGCAACCCCAAGCGCAAGTATCGCCACACTCTGGAAATCTGTACGACCCCGGATGGAGCCCTGGCGGGGGTGAACACAGGCCGCGCCAATGCTCTGGTTGAAGAGGCCATTCTGTCTGGCGTAGTCAGCGAGTTACAGGGCTATGAATCCCTGCGCAGGGAAGTGCGTTACGGCGAGGAAAACAGCCGTATCGATCTGTTGTTGTCCGGCGCCGATGGGGACTGCTACGTGGAAGTGAAAAATGTGACCCTGGCAGATGGGGTGCAGGGTTACTTCCCCGATGCGGTAAGTACTCGGGGCGCCAAGCACCTGCGCGAACTGCAAAAGTTGGCTGAGAGCGGAGTGCGAGCGGTACTTTTTTACTGCGTCCAACACAGCGGTATCGAGACGGTGCAGGCGGCGCGGGAAATTGATCCCGCTTATGCTGATGCCCTGGATTCCGCTGTCGATGCTGGTGTGCAAGTGCTTGCATACCGCGCGAAGCTCGATGCTGAAGGCGTCGAGCTGGCGGAGGCCCTGCCTTTTCTCTCGTGAGGGAAAGGCAGGGGGCTGTCAGTCGGCCAGTAATGCGTAGAGACCATCCTGTGCATATTCCACGGGTACTGGGGTCAGGGCATCACCAGTACAGGGCCCGGCGATACACTCCCCGGATTCAATCAGGAATAGCGCGCCGTGGGAGGCGCACTGAATAAGTGCGCCATCGGGATCGAGGAACTGGTCTTCCTGCCAGTCCAGATTGATGCCCCGGTGAGGGCAGGTATTTTTGTAGGCGTAGACCTCGCCATCTTTCATCACAGCAAACACATTGTCAGTGCCGGCGGCAGTGTCTCCGAGGGAGAACCCTTTAGATTGACCTTCGCTTATTTCGTCATAGCGACACAGGAAGTACTTCTGCATAGATTATCGGCTCCCGGCCTAATTCTTGTTCAGGGCGCAAGCGCCTGCTTATTCGGGTGCCGCGAGTCTAATGGACGTATAGCGAATTGTCCCGTCACGCAATATGCCGATAGTGATTTCGTCACCGGCACTGTGCTTTTCCAGGGCATTGAGCAGATCGTCGTAGCTGCGAATCGGCTGCTGTTCTATTTCTACAATCACATCGCCTAATTCCCAGCCTCCACCCCGGGTGCGGTGGATACCGCGCAAGCCGGCTTTCTCTGCGGGAAGCCCGGGAGCGGTACGCAATACGGCGACCCCTTCAAAGCCGTAGCGGCTACTCCACTGGTCCGGGGCGGATTCGATACCAATAATCGGGCGCACCAGGCGGCCGTGATTGATCAGTTCCGGCACAATTTTTTTGACCGTATCCACTGGAATCGCAAAGCCAATACCGACACTGGCGCCACTGGGGCTGTAAATTGCGGTGTTGACCCCGATTAAACGCGCTTGGGAATCCAGCAATGGGCCGCCGGAGTTACCTGGATTAATAGCAGCATCAGTTTGGATAACATTACGAATGGTGCGGTTGTTGGCGGCTTCAATTTCCCGCCCCAGGGCGCTGACCACCCCGGTGGTGAGAGTGGTGTCCAGGCCGAACGGGTTGCCGATAGCCAGTACTTTGCGGCCTACCGCGAGATTGCTGGAGGTGCCCACAACCAGCGGTTTTAGCAACTCCCTGGGAGCGTTAATTTTCAGAACTGCCAGATCTTTTTCCGGCGCAGATCCCACCAGTTCGGCCGGCCACTCGCTGCGATCCTGCAAAGTAATAGTGATTTGCCGCGCACCCTCAATGACGTGAAAATTGGTGACAATATGGCCCTGAGTGTCCCAGATAAATCCGCTGCCGGCGCCTTTGGGCACTGAGTGGAGGCGCAGGGTCCTGCGATCCCGCACCAGGGTTTCATTGGTGACATAGACCACCGACGGACTGGCAAAATTGAACACCTGCATGGTGTTGCGTTCGTCGTCGGTGGCAAAGGTTTCTGCCTGTGCAGATATTGCTGGCGTAAGCAGTAAAAAGACTGAGATTAAGCTGGCGCGTAGAGTTTTAAGTAGAGTCATTAATACAATCCTCCCTTTGAACTACCGGATTGGAAGAGACGTCTGTAACTGTCGTCTCCCTTTTTGTTTGTTGCTGTTTTGAAAGTGTATCTTGTTTGCAATCGTTATGCGGTGTTGGCTGTTTATTGGGGGCTGCTGGCGAGATTTAAAGTTGGGGGCTATGGATCGGAACTCACTTTGGCTGAGCGTCGCCGACTGCTGCTGGAGCAATGAAATTTCTGCGGTGGGATTAATGGTGACATATGCGCTAGTTTTGTCGAACAGTACAAAACCTGTTACGGCCTGTCAGGTTGACTCGCCACGGGCCTGGTGATTAAAAAACAGTACCAGGTTCCGGACCGTTGTTACCTTGCCAAAATAGGGATTGCTTTGATAGTCCTCAAGGGTTCGCCCGGTTCTTTGTGCGATCTCTTCAAATAAGTCCAGATAGAGATCATCTTCATCCAGTTTTAGGGTATTAAAGAAATCATCTGATGTTTGAATTGGGACCAGTTGTTTGGTGGGAAGTGTCGCTTGTAGTTGCTCATACACCGCTCTAATAATCCATGTATCTACAATTTTGCAATCAAACTCCCGGGCAAATTCACAAATGGATAAACCTTTGCGGTTGTCACGTAGATGTTGGAAATGCCTATCAATTTTGGGTTGTTCGAGATAGCCCCAAATTATGGCCAATAATACTAAGCCAACTAAAGCTAAAAGGTATATTGGATGGTAAATAAGGAGAGCTAACACTGCTGTTAGAAAAGTAAATAGTGTAAATTTACTTGCCCTTTCAGGCTTGTATTTAGGCATAAATCTTGATGCTTTTCTCATGTTTTTATTATTGCTCCAGTTTTGGTAGTTGTAGCTTTTGTTGCAATTTGGCAAAGGTTTTTTCTGTGTAGGGGCCAAAAATAAACTTGGAAGAATCTGCGAATTTGTGGTCTTTAAGTCGATCTATGTAATAGTAAGCGCAGGCACCCTCAGGGCAAGCGTAGACTGAGACGAACATCTCGTTTGCACTGATATGATGTGGTTCATCGATACGGCGGATGTAGGCATCGTCCCCCAAATTAAAACCAAGGGCTTTTTCGCCATCTATCCAATAAATCTCGTAAGGGCCATCACTCCATGAAGGAGAACACCCAATTAAAAATATGGCGATGAGTAGTGGGATGTACTTCAGGACACTTCTTTGCATAAATGCTTTTACTTTGCATCTGTCCACATAGAAAGTAACTACGTTTTAGTGGCAGCTCTGTGAGAAATTGAAACTACAGCTCTGATCACTTATCTATCCAATTAGACACTAATTACGGAAGTTTTGCAGGGCGAGAATACGATCATCCAGTGGTGGGTGCGTGGCCATAAGTGCTCCCATGCTACCGAATATACCGAAGGCTTTCATATTGCCGGGTAGGGGTTCCTCGTGACCGCGATCGGACTCCACCTTGAGTCGTTGCAGTGCGGCAATCATGGATTGGGGGCTAGCCAGTGTGGCGCCGGCATGGTCGGCCCGATATTCACGGCGGCGACTGAACCAGGCGACAATCATCATGGCGAAGAAGCCGAATATGATATCCATAACAATGGATGTGACAAAATAGCCGATGCCCAATCCCTCTTCGTTGCGCAAGATAACCCGGTCTACGAAGAACCCAACCAAGCGGGCGAGGAACATCACAAAGGTATTTACCACGCCCTGGATCAGTGCCAGCGTCACCATATCGCCATTGGCCACGTGACCAATTTCATGGCCAATAACGGCGCGGGCTTCCTCTCGGCTGAAGCGCTGCAACAGACCGGCACTGACAGAGACCAGAGCGCTGTTGCGATTCCAGCCGGTGGCGAAGGCATTCGCCTGGGGCATTGGAAATATCCCCACATCTGGCATACCGATGCCCGCCTTGCGGGAAAGTTCTCGTACGGTTTCTACCAGCCACTGTTCATCAGCACTGCGGGGTTGCTCGATAATTTGTGTGCGGGTACTGACCCGTGCGATGGTTTTCGATAAGAGCAGGGAAATAAAAGATCCGCCAAAACCAAAAATCGCGCACATCAGCAACAAGGCGCCGAGGTTGAGATCGACACCGTTTGCCTGAAGAATTCCCCCAATTCCAAAAATGTTGAAAATAATGCCAACCAGTACAAGGACAGCAAGGTTGGTCAGCAGGAATAGCCCAATGCGCAACATCGGATCTCTCCTTTGAGTGAGTGTCTTTACGGAATTATTCCGCGGCTCCACCGGTAAGTTTAGATAGGGTTGGCGCAACTTGCCTTACTGTAGATCGGCACAGCTTGGCCTGCTGTGCCGAGTCCGTCGAGTGCGCGTGTCTGCGACGCTTTCCGTGGTGTTTGAGGGGAATTGCTAGTTAGAGTTTTGGGTGGCAAGGAGGCGGTCGACCTCGCTGGTGAGGTGTTGTTTCAGCTCCGGCTCCAGGTCGTTCCAGTGCACATCCATCAGCGCGCCCTGAAGAGCGTAGAGCATTACTTTGGAGGCGTTAATCCCCCGGTTGCGAATACTGATAAAGGCCTCGACAGGCCCAACCCTGCGCAGGTCATCGTGGGAGCGAATGCCAATAGAGTGGAGAATATTGACCGAGGCCAGGCCCAGGTTTTTTAGTTTTAATAGTTCTGATTGACTCGGGTGCATTCGGTTTTCCCTACCAGTTTGAGCGTCCGTTGTCGCAGCCAACCCCTCGACTGCGGCTTTGAACTTAACATAAATTAACAGGTGGCTAACAAACATTACCGCCAGATTATTGTGCGGCGCGCCTGCTTTTGGTGCCCCTGCTTTGGTGCCATAGTTAAGGGCGATTGTCTGCGCTCTGTTAAAGTAGGCATAGCCTGTTGAATAATTTAGCCTGCCCTTTGGAGTTCGCCTAATAATGAGATGCAAATGTTATCGACACCGCTGAAGCGTATGTTATTTGGACTCGGCGATGAGCATGTCATTGTCGACCCAGCTTCTGACCAGCTTTTACATCCCGAAGCACTGATTGCCTTCCAGCGCTTGAGTCGGGATGCCCGTGAAGAGGGGTTTGCCCCCAAAATCGTTTCCGGTTTTCGCGCCTTTGATCGACAACTGTTGATTTGGAATGCCAAAGCGCAGGGTCACCGCCCGGTTCTCGATAGTCACGGTACTCCCCTGGATATTGAACAGTTAAGCGAGCGGGAGCTGATCTTCGCCATTCTGCGCTGGTCCGCATTGCCGGGAGCATCCCGTCACCACTGGGGTACCGATTTCGATATTATTGATGCGGCCGCGGTCCCCGCTGACTATGCAGTCCAGCTTACCCCCCAGGAGGTGGCGGACGACGGAGTTTTTGGCGCCTTCCACCGCTGGCTGGATAACCAAATCAGCACGGGTAATAGTTATGGGCTGTTCCGACCCTATGCAGAGGATCGCGGCGGAGTCGCACCGGAACGCTGGCACCTGAGCTATGCCCCCAGGGCCCGAGAGCTTCAGGAACTTCTCAGTGTGGAGCGCCTGTCCGAGTTGCTACAAGAGTCAGAACTATCCCTGGGCACTGCGATTTGCGAGCACCTTCAGGACATTTATACGCGCTATATCTGGGTTCCGGATCACTGCTATCCCCCATTTAATGGGCAACTATAGCGGCCTGTTGAGATAGGTTGGTTACAGTTCATTACCACCTCATTGGGGGTGGCAAGAAATCTACTTTGCGATGGAGGCTTCCTCTTGAAAGGGGCTAGTGATCCTGCCAAGCTGCGCCGCAGTGAGTGCCCTGGGGAATATAAGGGAGATGAATTATGGGTGAGGAAGCGGCCGTTCAAGGCCAGCGGGATATCTGGCAGGCGATGCGGGCTGAAGCCTCAGAGGCAGCTGCCGGTGAGCCTATCCTGGCAAGTTATTTCCACAATACCATTTTGCGCCACAAGTCCTTGGATGATGCTATAGCTGATCACCTGGCTTCGGTGCTTGAGCACAATGCCCTCACGGCAACCGCGCTTCAGGAAGTGATTGCCCTGGCTCTGGCCAATGACCCGAGTATTTCCCGCTGTATGGGCGAGGATATTTGCGCTTGGTATGACCGTGACCCGGCATGTGACCAGTACCTGACGCCTTTCCTGTATTTTAAGGGTTTTCACGCTCTGCAATCCCACCGGATAGCGCACTGGTTGTGGAATCAAGGCCGCCATACCCTGGCGCTCTATTTCCAGAGCCAGGTATCGGAGCAGTTTTCGGTGGATATTCACCCAGCAGCGCGATTTGGCTGCGGCATTATGATTGACCACGCTACTGGATTGGTGGTGGGGGAGACCTGTGTGGTAGAGGACAATGTCTCGATTCTCCACTCGGTGACATTGGGCGGCAGTGGCAGCGGCAGCGGCGATCGCCATCCGAAAATTGGCCCCGGAGTGATGATTGGCGCCGGTGCTAAAGTACTGGGTCCGGTTAAGGTGGGAGAGGACGTCAAAATTGCCGCCGGTAGCCTGGTCTTGCACGATGTGCCCGCTCATACAACCGTCGCCGGTGTTCCCGCCCGCCAGGTAGGAGGGCGTGTTGAAGGGGCTCCGGCTTATACCATGGACCAGACTCTGGATTCGGAAGAGTAACTCAGGGAAATATTATTGATGTCGCAATCTACCTACAGTTTGGTTTTTCGCGGTGATTTGGTGGCGGGTTTTACCGCTGGTGATGTAAAAGCCAGTATGGTGCGCCTGTTTAAAAGTAATCCCCAGGCGATAGAGAAACTATTCAGTGGGCGCCCGCTGGTACTGAAGAAAGGGTTATCTCTGCCCCAGGCACAGCAGTTTCGTGCAAACCTGGCCAAAATAGGCGCACAGGTCAGTATTAAGGAAGAGAGAAGCGGAGCAGCTGTTGCCGAGCAAACCAAGCCGAAGGCGGAAACTGCGGCTAGCCCGCAATGGACCTTGGCACCCATGGAGGGAAACCTCGTAAAGGAGCACGAACGCAAGTCGGTGGAACCGGTCAGCGTTGAGGTAGAGCACCTCAGTTTGCGTGCAGCGGAAGGCCAGCTTCTGGATGAGAGTGAACGCAAGGGGGAGGAACTGTCTCCTGTCCCTGTTCCCAATTGGGAAGTTAACTGACAGGACTTCTCCTAACAGATAATAAAAAACCGGCAATTGGCCGGTTTTTTATTGCTCAGAGTCTCCCGAAAGAAAAGGGGATTAGCCTTCTTCTTTCAGGTAGCGCTCGCGGGAAGCCATAACTTCTTTGCGTGCAGCTTCGGCGTCAGCCCAGCCTTCTACTTTAACCCACTTGCCCGCTTCCAGGGCTTTGTAGTTTTCGAAGTAGTGCTCGATCTGCTTGATCAGTAGCTCGGGCAGGTCACTGATTTCTTCAACGTGATCGTACAGCTTGGTCAGCTTGGTGTGCGGTACGGCCAGCAGTTTGGCATCAACACCAGATTCGTCGGTCATGTTCAGAACGCCCACAACGCGGGAGCGGACTACAGAGCCAACCATTACCGGGTAAGGCGCTACAACCAGCACGTCCAGGGGGTCACCGTCTTCAGACAGAGTCTGGGGCACGTAGCCGTAGTTTGCTGGGTAGAACATCGGAGTGGCAACGAAGCGATCCACAAATACTGCGTCAGAGTCCTTGTCCACTTCGTACTTGATCGGGTCGTGGTTGGCAGGGATCTCGATGATTACGTTGATATCGTTGGGCAGTTCTTTACCTGCCGGGATCTTTTCGAAGCTCATTGCTGGTCCTGAATGAATAGATAACTGAAAATCTGGAGCGCGGATTATATATGCTGAGGGGCTCGGCTGAAAGTCACGCCTGCGCCGGGTTTATGGCGTCGAAGCTCGTCTGGCGGGTCTATCCTGTAACTCGGAGATAACAACAACGGGGCAGGACCAGTCATGGTAAAGGCACGGGAGGTAAAAACCGCTCAGGAGGCCCGCGCAATTGTCGAAGAACGAGGCCTCAGTCATGTCAAAGTGGGCTTATTCGATACTGATGGTGTAATGCGTGGTAAATATATGAGCCGCGCCAAGTTCCTCTCATCCCTGGAAAAGGGCTTCTCGTTTTGTGATGTGGTCCTGGGCTGGGATGTTAAGGATCAGCTCTACGACAACACTCGTTATACCGGTTGGCATACCGGATATCCAGACGCCCCGGTACGCATACTCCCCGATAGCTGCCGTGATGTGCCTTTTGAAGGCGATATGTTGTTGTTTCTCGCGGAGTTTGATGGTCGAGCCCAGGCGCTGTGCCCCCGCGCAGTTCTGCGCAGGGTGATTGAACGCTGTCGCGCATTGGGATTTGATCCCTGTGCCGCCCTGGAGTACGAATTTTTCCTGTTTGACGAAACGCCCGATTCAGTGCGGAACAAGGGTTTCCGCAATTTAAAGCCTTTTACCCCCGATGTGTTTGGCTATTCCATACTGCGAAATTCCGTACACGGAGAGCTGTATCGGGAAATCCTGGAGCTGAGCGAGCGCATGGATTTCCCCTTGGAGGGCTTACACACGGAAACAGGCCCGGGAGTTTTAGAGGCGGCTATTGCAGTGGATGGTGCTGAGGCCGCTGGAGACAAAGCTGCCCTGTTTAAAACCTTTATAAAAGTGTTGGCACAGCGGATGGGTTTGATGGCTACTTTTATGTCCCGCTGGTCCAGTGAGTACCCGGGGCAAAGCGGGCATATTCATTTGTCACTGCGCAATAGTGGCAGCGGTGATTCCGCCTTTCTCGATTCGAGCCAGCCAGATGGTATCAGCCAGATAATGCGTCAGTTCATAGCTGGGCAGCAAAGGCTGATGCCGCAATTCCTTGCCCTGATGGCACCGACCGTTAACAGTTATCGCCGCCTGGTACCCGGTTTTTGGGCGCCGACGGGAGCCAATTGGGGGGTGGAAAACCGCACAACGGCACTGCGTGCTATCCCCGGCGGCGACACTTCCCAGCGCGTCGAATACCGCTTGGGGGCCGCCGATGCCAACCCCTATTTAGCACTGGCAGCAGCTTTGGGCTCGGGTCTTTACGGTGTTATGCAGCAGTGGCAGCCCAGTGAGCCTGTCGCCGGTAATGCTTACTCGCTGGAATTGGAAAACGAACAAGTGTTGCCGGGTACACTGTGGGAATCCACTCAGCAATTTAAGGCGTCAGAAGCGGCACAGGAATTATTTGGCAGCGACTTTGTTGAACACTTTTCTGCCAGTCGCGAATGGGAGGAGCGGGAATATCGCCGCCATGTGAGTGACTGGGAGTTGGAGCGGTACTTCGAAATTATTTAATTGGGAGTATCGATGCCGATGAAGACTACAAAAATCATGCACCACCTTCAGTGTATTTCCCCTATTGATAACAGTGTTTATGTAGAGCGCGCTCTGGCGGGAGAGGTGGAAATCCGTGTAGTGCTGGATCGGGCCAGTAAAGCACAAAAAGCATGGAGGCGAACTCCCCTCAATGAGCGCATCGCCATTGTCGAGCGGGCTGTGGAAATATTTGCCGTTAAAAAAGAGCGTTTGGGGCGGGAGCTGTGTTGGATGATGGGGCGTCCAATCCGTTATGCAGGAGGAGAAATTAACGGGTTTATGGATCGTGCGCAGACCATGGCACAGCTTGCTACTGAAGCCCTCGCTGACATTCAGTTACCTGAGAAGCCGGGTTTTACCCGGTTTATCCGCCGCGAGCCCTTAGGGGTCTCCCTGGTAATTGCCCCGTGGAATTACCCTTATCTGACGGCGGTTAATGCAGTGGTACCGGCACTGCTATCGGGCAATGCAGTGATTTTAAAACACTCGGCGCAGACACCGCTGTGTGCTGAGCGAATGGTGGAGATTTTTCGCGAGGCGGGACTGCCCTACGGTGTTTTTCAGTTTCTTCATTTAAATCATGCTTATACCCAGCGATTAGCCTGTGCAGGGGAAATCCAGCATGTTGCCTTCACCGGCTCGGTTGGCGCTGGCGCGAATCTAGAACGCACAGTTGCCGGTCGATTTATTCAAGTGGGACTTGAACTGGGGGGAAAAGATCCAGCCTATGTTCGCGCCGACGCCGATATTAGCCAAGCTGTGGCAGCGGTAGTCGACGGCGCCTATTTTAATTCCGGGCAGTCCTGTTGCGGTATTGAGCGGGCCTATGTGCATGAAGATATTTTTTCTGAGTTTATTTCCCAAACGGTCGACTTACTGCGTGACTATCGACTGGGGCGCCCGGATCAAGTGGAGACCACTTTGGGGCCTTTGGTGCGTGCGGAAGCTGCCGATCGGGTTCGCGCGCAGGTGGATGAAGCGATAGCGGAGGGCGCGAAGGTCCACTTGGATGTGAGTGAATTCCCAATGGACAAGCGGGGCACCCAATATATGGCACCGCAACTGTTAACCCGGGTGCGACACCATATGCGAGTGATGCGCGAGGAGACTTTTGGGCCGGTGCTGGGGGTGCAGAAAGTGCATGATGATGGCGAAGCTCTAGAATTTATGAATAACAGCCCATTTGGTCTTACTGCGGCTATTTTTACCCGCGATGAAGATGTAGCAATGGAGATGGGAGGGTATTTAGAGGCCGGCACTGTTTTTTTAAATCGTTGTGATTACCTGGATCCGGAATTGGCCTGGACGGGTGTTAAGCAATCTGGTCGTGGATGTACGCTTTCTAAAATTGGATTTGAGAATTTAACCCGCCCCAAGTCATTTCATTTTAAACATGATGGTTAGCGGGAACGGTTGCCGGATGCAGAAAGTGAAATTGTCTGCCTGTTTTACGAAAGGTCACAGCCTATTTTGAATATGCAAAAGTGACAGAACGTCAGAGAGGAAATTGTGGATAAATACCATGTCAATTGGAATTATCCCACGACCGTTTGGGTTGGCCCCGGTCGCATTACTGAATTGGCTGAAGCTTGCCTGGAGCTGAATATTCACAAGCCTCTATTAGTTACTGATCCTACAGTCGCCGCATTGCCACTGGTCGATAGTGCGATTAACCCATGCCAACAGGTGGGTCTGGAAGTTAGCGTTTTTTCCAAAATCAAAGGTAATCCCAATGAGATAAATATCGCCGATGGGGTAGCCAAGCTGCGTGAGCAGAAGTGCGATGGGGTCATTGCCTTGGGCGGGGGCTCGGCCCTGGATGCGGGCAAAGCCATTGCCCTTATGGCGGGACAGCAGCACAGTATTTGGGATTTTGAGGATATTGGCGATAACTACAGGCGTGTGGACCCAGAGGGTATTTTACCGCTGATTGCCATTCCCACGACGGCTGGCACAGGTTCTGAAGTTGGCCGGGTTGCGGTAATTACCGATGAGAAAGCACAGGTTAAGAGGCTGATTTTCCATCCGCGCATGATGCCGGACATTGTTATTCTCGATGCTCAATTGACAATGGGGTTGCCGCCAGACCTCACCGCAGCGACGGGAATGGATGCGCTGTCACACAATCTCGAGTCTTTTTACTCCCCTCAATACCATCCTATGGCCGAGGGAATCGCCCTGGAGGGGATGCGCCTGATCAAGGAGTATTTGCCTCGAGCTTATGCTATAGGCGCAGAACTCGAGGCGCGTCAGCAAATGTTGGTAGCTTCCTGTATGGGGGCTACAGCTTTCCAGCGGGGCTTGGGCGCTATCCACGCCCTGGCACATCCATTGGGGGCCCTGTACGACAAGCACCATGGTTTGTTAAATGCGATATTGATGCCCTACGTTCTGATCGCCAACCGTCCAGCCATCCAGGTGCCTATGGGGCATCTGGCACTTTATCTACAACTGGCCGGTAATGAGATGTTTGATAGCGGATTTGATGCGGTACTCAACTGGTTGCTCGGATTGCGCAAACAGCTGGGGATTCCCCACAGCCTGTCGGAGATTGGAATTGATGACACTGATGCCGACAGAGTTGGGAAAATGGCATCGGTGGAGCCTTCCGCTAGTACTAACCCGATGCGTTTTAACGGGATAGAGTATCGGGATATTTTCTTGCGCGCCTGTGAAGGTACCGTCACCCTGTAATAAATTCCTGCGAATAGACGACAGAAGAGAATGTGTTCCATCGACAATCGGTAAAGGACTGAATGATGCGCAGTATTATTGCTCTCTTGTTCCTCTCATTGGCCAGCATTTCCCTGGCTCAGGATTCATCGAATATTCGCACGGCTATTTTTGCAGGAGGGTGTTTCTGGTGCATGGAGCCGCCATTTGACAAGGTCGATGGCGTCCTGGAAACCACCTCAGGATACAGCGGTGGCCATGTCAAAAACCCGACCTATGAACAGGTATCTTCCGGTGGTACGGGGCATGCGGAAGTTGTTCAGGTAAAGTACGATGCGAATAAAGTCAGCTATTCCGACTTACTGAATATTTTTTGGCACAACGTTGACCCTTTTGATTCCGGTGGTCAATTTTGCGATCGCGGTGACCAGTACCGAGCCGAGATTTTTTACGGCAGTCAAGAAGAAAAGGTGTTAGCAGAGGAGAGCAAGAAAAAGGTAGAAGCGGAGTTGGGTAAAAAGGTGGTGACACAAATAAAACCCGCTGCAACCTTTTATCCCGCAGAGGCCTACCATCAGGACTATTACCAACGTAATCCTCTGCGTTACAAGTATTATCGCTACCGCTGTGGGCGTGATAAGCGCTTAGAGGAGGTCTGGGGGAAAGCGCCAAGTTAACGGATTGCCTCTCCGCAGGGTGAATATGGCACCGAGTCCCACTTTGTTTGACGGGGAAGTCCTGGAAACAATCAATGATTTTCCAGTGCTTTACCGTTATATTCCGGCGGTTAGTACCAATCCGCTAATGGTATTTATTCCAGGCACAGCACATCTAGCGCGTATTTTCTACGGCTATCCCGGTGGCCGCTCAGATGATTTTATAAGTCACTGGGTTAATCGAGCGGGTTTTCCCTTCCTTGCTATTTCTTACCCTGTGGAAAATGCCGTTTTTTGTAGTACTCACCCGGAGTTTACAATTCAAGATTGGGGAGATCAGGCTGCAGAAATTATTGCCAAGATTTTGTCTGAATATAACCTTCCAAATTCGGTAGTGGTGTGCGGCTGGAGTATGGGAGGGAAAATCGCTGGGGCTCTAGGGAGGGCGGCGAAAGCCTTGAATTTTTCGATTGAATGCTTTGTGGCTATGGCCGCAGAACCCGCATTGCCGGGCTTTCTTCCCGAAGCTAATGCCAAGGCCATCGAAATGACAGTTGATGGGATGGCCAGTCGAAAGGGCATATATCCTGCCTTTTTGGCCGCGCTTGATGAGCAGAATTCCTTAAACCAACACACAATTATTCCCAAAGATATCTATCGGGAGGCGTTCCTTGGAGCAATTCCCATCGCGCTTATTGGCACTGGATTAATGTATGATGGGCAAGGGTTTAAGGAAGATCTTTCCAGGGCATTGAAAACGGCAAACACCTTTGACTTCTTGGACTATCCAATTCCCGTTGTTATTCAGAGTGATTCAATGGGGGATTTGGAAAATGTGCTGTGCAATATTGATGATTGGGCATTTATTCGCAATCGAGTTCTTGCCAGTAAACTTTTAGGAGGTGCATCTCCAGAGCAGATTCCAAGGGAAAGGTGGGAGCTAGTACAGCTTATAATCCGCTCGTCTTCCGCTTATTTTTCACAGACCGTTACAGGTAACCATTTCTTCTTTGTTGGCGCTATTGGGGCGCGCACTACTGTTGATAGTATCGAAAAGCTTTTGGCCAGGGTGAGAAGTATTCAGTCCTAATAAAGCACTTCTTAATAGCCTCATGGTGCTCTGGTTAAGCTGTCAGAGATTTTTAAATTAACATTTTGGTTATTTTACGATCCGCTCTACTTTTTTAAGGCTTACTACTGGGGTGAAAGGAAAGAATACACCGCACTCGAGACTCACTGCGAATACATCCCTGTAAGCTTCTAATCGGCATCCATGCCTCATAGGGTCCAAGCGCGGTGTATTCTTCCCTTTTCCCTTTTTAGTAGGCTATGCGGGTTGTAAGGCTTGTTCATGCTGATATTGGGTGAAATAGAGTTTCTCAGAAAGCTCAGTAATAAAATCGATGTTTTCGACCTTGTCGGCCATGCTTTCCATTCGGTCTTCTCCATTTAATGCCCCCTAGATGCTAGCAGCCATAGCACCCAAGGTATCTGTGTCACCACCTAGAGAAAAAATATTAGCTAATACAGACGTTAAAGGAGAGTTTCGATACTTAAGTCCAAAGTAAATGGCGGTGATACAGGACTCTGGCGCGGTAATGCCATTACCTAGCCATTGCTTGATTTGCTGCGGATGTGGGATTTTCTGGTTAAACAGTAGAGTCGCACACTTTTCCAGTTTGTAGCGATATATTTCGGACTTACAACTTACTTCCAGTTTGTTCAATATCTCTCTGTTTGAACGATCTTGCAGGGATTCACAGATGGCGATAGCGATCAAGTATGCGCCCTCGACAGCAACTGAGTGGGCGTGGGTGATTTCAGACACCGATTGTACATATTGCTTGAGGCGATAGTCATTTTGGGGGTGGCAGAGGGCAATAATAGGTGCTCTCATGGCGGCCCCATTGCCCATAGAACCGTGCTTAAATTTTTTTCGGTTTAAATCTTGCCAGCGTTTACCATCCCTGACGCCTTTGAGTAGTTTCGCTGCACTGGGGCCATACCCTCTACTCCAGCGATAACTTTGGGCAAACTTTTTGGCTATGTGGTCCTGATCAAGGTAATTATGCTCAAGAAAGGAGGTCGCAATATCAATAGACATTTGCGTGTCATCGGTGTAACGCTTTTTACCCTGTTCGGTTTTCCCGATAATTTTCCAGAGTTGTCTTTCTAGAATGCCGCCCTCGTACGGGGCGCCAAATGAATCGCCGATGGCTATTCCTTTAAAGCAACCTCTGTATTTATTGAGCTTTATCATTTATTGATTTTTATACCTTATTCTCAGGGGAAGTCGCTACTAGCTATAAGGACCACTATTAATTGCTATTATAAGTAACAATTTTATTCTAGAAAACACTTGTTGGTAGTTAATGGCCCGCGAGGGGAAGGGTTTTGTTTTAGGTGAGAGCGAGCCGATATTTAAAACTAATCGGCTCGCCGCTAAAGTCGCTATATTATTTAATTAATACAGGCATCGTTAGCACTTCCAAAAGTATTTCTAATCCATACATTGCCAGTGCAAGCAGGGTGGTTGTGGTCAGCAAGATCTGCACCGGCATTATTTTCTGCGGTATTGCCAATGATCAAGTATCCGACTTGACCCAATCCCAACATCATAATGCCGTTAACGCCGTTATTATCTGATAGATTATTGGCAACAATGCCGCCATCCCCACTATCAATTACAATCCCACTCGATGTATTGAGAATCGTCTCATTGAATCTGATGAGAGTATTGTCACCAACGATCTTTATTCCTTGGAGACCGTTACTTGATGCATAAGAGTATCTCACACGATTACCGTCACCCATAACGCGTATACCCATTCCCCCATTGCCGCTAGCATCGGTGGCTTCAACTGTATTACCTGAACTCCAAAGTGCGATTCCTGCAATAGAGTTTGATGAAGCAGTGATATCAAAGATTTGATGGCTGCCATCACCTTCGGCTGATACGCCATTGTTACAGTTTGTGATAGTGCTTCCACCAACAGTATCCTCAAGGACTCTATCACTGTCTTTCAATTGAATGCCAATTCCGCTGCCATCGCAACTGAGGTGGTAACCCGCCATATCGAGTGATCCGCCAGCATCTATCACGAGTGCAGGATGGCTTGCGCAGCCAAGAATATCGCCGGTGAGTACTTCTGCTGTTGTAATGGTATCTCCACAGCTGACAGCTGAAGCGACGGCGGAGAGCGATAGTGCGGCAATACCGGATACAGCGAGTAATGATGCTTTTATAGAATTCATATTTCTATTTTTCATATCAAATTTCCCTAATTATCTGAGTAATTAAAAAAGAGAGTGAACACCCAAAGCCATGGAGATTGTGACCTAGGTTTGAGAAAGAGCCATAGGAAATTTTTCCTAATTTATTGGGTTTTATTTGATATTTTGGTGATAATAGATTGTTTTTATTCTATTAAAATATTTACTTTTTTATTTTAGGTGGAGGCGCTTAATGCTGGTGCGAAAAATGAAGAAACCTGCATTATAAAAATAAGTTTCGTTTGGGTTTGTTATGGCTACTTTTTCAGGGTTTTTGCGAGAATCTTTGCGCAATCTGCCCTCTGTTCGAAAGTTGTGTTGGCAAACCCGAGCACCAATCCTGGATCTTCAGTTTTATTGGAATAGAAGAGCGATAGTGGTGTGCTGCCAAATCCGTATTCGCGTATTTTTTTTGAAAGGGTGATGTCGTCGTGTCCCGGTGTAGATATTACCAAGTGCATACCGGCACTACTGGCAATTAGTCCGGCTGGAGGTGGTATTTCTTCTCGAATAAGCTGGCAGAAATGTTCCCATTTCTTCATATAACTAGCACGCATTTTGCGAAGATGTCGCACAAAATGCCCCTCATCGAGAAAGTCTGCCACGACAGCTTGTGTGACTAAGGGGGAGTGGCCAGATAACATTTCTTTGGCTTGGGTAAATGCCGCTACTGTAGATTTAGGCACCACTAAATAGCCCAATCGTAGGCTGGGTAGCAAGGTCTTACTAAAGCTCCCCATGTAGAGTACAGGTGTATTTTCTCCCATCCCCTGGAGTGCTGCGATGGGTTTGTGTTGGAATGAAAATTCACTGTCGTAATCATCTTCAATTATCCAGCAGCTTGCCTGTGTCGCCCAATCCAATAATTTGATTCGTTCACCAGCAGGCATAACACCACCCATTGGGTACTGATGTGTTGGCGTGGTAAAAAGTAACTTGGCTTCGGTTGCACTACTGACCAGCTTATCCACATCCAAGTGCTTATCTTTCAGGTTCGCTGGTACGAGCTTTGCTCCAACAGATTGGAAAGCTGCTCGAGCACGGCGATATCCCGGATTTTCTATATAAACCTTGTCTCCCTGGTTAATCGCGACTAGTGCACATAAATTCAGGGCCTCCTGAGTTCCATTGGTAATAATAATTTGTTCAGCGTTACAGCGAACTCCCCGGGAGTTGCGCAAGTATTCCGTAAGTGCCATACGCAAAGGTAAATAACCTTGGCTTTGCCCGTAACCTGCGAGAGCTAACCTGGATTGGTGACGGCGGTATAATTTGTTCCAAATAGTGAATGGAAATGTGTTTAGATCCGGTAGGCCGGGGGTGAAGGGAAGAGATTGATCTTCACTTTTCTTACCCCAAGATAAAGTCTGTGCAAAATCACCATAGTGAGAAAGTGATGGTAAGTACCTATTCCTCTGTGCTTGCCAACCTTGCCTGTGTGTTTTCTTTGTGTAGGCCGGCAATTCGGGAGATACAAATACGCCTTTCCCTGGATGGCTGGTAAGGAAGCCCTCCGCTTTCAGCTGGTCCAGAACTAATGTCACTGTATTGCGGCTGATAGAGAGGGATTCTGCCAATCGGCGCGAGGAGGGGAGCTTGGTACCAGCAGCCAGCCGGCCGTTGCAGATCCAATCTACCAATTGTCGATACAACTGTTCCTGTAGCGGCTGGCCTGATTCGAGAGTTAGGTCTGTAAGCTCGGCGGTACTCAAAACTGGCACCATAAAATAGTTAAAACTGGCGCTTATCAGCGTACCAGTAAGATCCTACATTGGCGATATCTATTTCATACCAGAGTGAATTAAAGGAGGTTTTATGAATTTACATTCGCCAATCTCTGATGAATTGCCAACCTCAGCGAAGAGTCGTGTACGTCGTGCTCCCAAGCGTGCCAGTTATCGGCGAGAGGATGTTTATAAGCTTGTCGACGAGCTAAAACTGGGCCATGTCGGATTTATTGAAGACGGTGAAGTCATCATTATTCCTTTAACCGTTTGGCGCCTGGGGGAGTTTTTGTATTTTCACCTGGCTAACAAGAGTCGGCTACAAAAACTATTGGAGGCAGGAGAGCAGGTCTGTATTTCATTTGCCCGTTATGATGAGTGGGTACTGGCCAAGTCAGCCTTTCATCACAGTGCTAATTATCGCTCTGCGGTATTGTTTTGCCGAGGTGAGAGGGTCAAAGAGCAGCGGGAATTTGATGCGGTTTTTAAAGCGATTATTGATGATATAGAGCCGGAGCGCTGGGATCAGGTGCGCCTCCCCAGCCTACAGGAGCGCAAGGGAACAGCTTTGATGCGCCTGACTATAGAGGAGGGGGCTTTCAAAAGCCGAACTGGCGCGCCATCCGATAATAAAGAGGATTTGGCTCTGCCTGTGTGGAGCGGGGTCAAGCCTGTGTGCCCGTTTCGCTAGTGCTCAATTTAGCAAAGTAAAGGGAGCCTTATAGGGCCTCTGCCACTACTTTTAATGCGATTTGAATGATCTCCTGCTGGCCGGCTTCAATATCGGGGATAACACCCTGTCCTTCCCAATTGGGGCGGCTGCCGGCAATCGTAGAAACCGGGCGTTTATCTGGGATACCGATTTCAAAGCCATAGGGGAGGGATTGGGGAGACTCCATGATATGTGCCCCACCGGCGCTGGCATTACCGACAATCGTGGCTCGGCCCAGCTGTTGTAGTGCGAAGGCGGTACTCTCGGATGCAGAGAAGGATCTTCCATCAATCAGAATGACCATTGGTCTGTCACTCCCATAGGTGGGCCAGGGTTGAGGTGAAATACGTTTCGGTATTTCTCTCCCCTTGCGGCTTTCAATAACAAAGGGAAAGGGAGAATGGGGGTCAATAAATGACTGCAGAACAGCATTGGCGGTTTCTTCGTCTCCGCCGCCATTACTGCGTAAATCGAGTATTAGGCCCTGGCTGTGGCGAAGCAGGGTGAAAGCCGCAGCGAGGGTTTGGTGGGCATTTTTATAGGTGTGGAAAGAAGAGAGGGAAAGGTAGCCAATGTTACCGGGAAGAATCTCAATTTTCTTAACGCCGTAGTTATTGCTGGGCGCTTCAGCCTGCCACTGTTCAATCCAATTGTGGGCTTCTTTTTGGTTATCTATATGCTCTATATAGAAATGCTTATCACCGGAAAGGGTGCGAATTTCTTTGGTAAGTGCGCTGGCTAATTGTTGGTAGTCACTACAAAGATGATTAAAGTGTTTGGATTCAGCCAGGCTATTGAGTTGAGTAGATAGCGCCTGTCCTTTTTCCTCCAATATATAGTGCTTCTGAATAGCTACTGCAGCAGCTTTAATAACCGGGCCTGTCTCAAACTGGCAGGAACTCATTGCGCCGGAACTTGCCGCGAGAGACATGGAAAAAAAACTGATTAATACCGCTAAACTCATCTTGAGTTGGCGTTTCATATTTATGTAGCCTCTATTGATAGATTTTCTTGTATCCGCTCTAAATAAGGACGTTTCTCTAAAGCTTGAATTGCTTGATTGAGCAGCTCTGAGAGTTCTGTCGGTAATTCGCTATTGAGGGACTGCTCAGCTTCCAGAGTTGCTATCCACTGCTGTTTTAACTTGGGTATCAACGCACTGCCTTTGCGGGTCAAGCGTATTTTGCGCTGGCGAGCATCCTCTCCAGAAGAGGTCTGTACCAGCCCTTGCTTAATCATGTCTTTTACAGTTTGACTCACTGCGGGCTGGGAAATGTGGGTGCTCGCTACCACCTCACTAATGGTGATATCTCTCTTGTGGATAAGTGCACGCATTATCGGGGTGTAGCGGGGTTTGTAATTCTCCAGGCCACAGGCCCTATAGCTCTCTGCTACATCGCCATCCAGTAATTCCAGAATGTGACGAAGCTGAGTCCCCAGTTGGCTGTATTTCATAAAAGCTGTTCCATAAGCACTTATATAAGTGACTATATAATTTTTGGCGAACTTTTCAAGCTTCTTTGCCGCTATTCATCACCCCGTACAAATTCTTTGGCGCTTTTTTTGCATTGTGTGGCGAGTTTGGCGGGTTCTGTGTGAAATGGATTTTTGAACAAAGAGCTGAAATTTAAATTTCATATTTCATTCATCGAACTTTAGGAATTAACCGCCAATCTTTGCGCCGCGTGATCTGTGTCAGGTACGAGTGAAGAGAACATTATGAAAGAGATTGGCTTGGCTGCCCTTGCAGCCCTGGGGTTACCATTTTTGGCTGAAGAGGTCCAAGCCAGCGACCTCATTATTTCTGAATATATCGAGGGCAGTAGCAACAATAAGGCCCTTGAAATTTACAATGGCACGGGTGCAGCGGTTGACCTCAGTAGCTACAGCATTGAACTTTACTTCAATGGCTCCTCTGCGGCGGCTTCAATCATCGCCCTAAGTGGCAGCTTGGCAGACGGCGATGTTTACGTATTCGCCCACGCCAGTGCTGACTCCTCAATCCTGTCAGTAGCCGATCAGGTTTATACCAGCGGCCTGTTTAATGGGGATGATGCGGTTGCCCTGAGTGGCCCCAATGGATATGTGGATGTTATCGGCCAGATCGGTGTTGATCCCGGTAGCCAATGGGGCGATAGCAGTCTGGGTACCCAGAACCAAACCTTAACTCGCAACTGGAGTGTGAGTGAAGGTCGTGTTGATGGCAGCACGGATTTTGACCCTGCTGCGCAGTGGTCCAGCTTGGGCCAGGACGACTTTTCCAACCTCGGTTGGCACAGCGAAGACGGCACTGGTGGCGGAGATGACGGCGGGGATGACGATGTGGTTCTCGGCGATTGCGGAGATATTTCTACGTTAATCAGCCAGGTTCAGGGTGATGAGTTTGAAAGCGCTCTGGAGAATGAGCGCCACGAAATTGAAGCGGTTGTTGTTGGTGATTTCCAAGATACCAGCACTGGCCTTTCCGGCTTCTTCCTGCAAGAGGAAGACAGTGACCAGGATGGCCAGATAAATACCTCTGAGGGGCTGTTTGTACACGACAAAGGCTTCGGTGTAGATGTGCAAGTCGGGGACTTGGTTCGCGTCGGTGGTGTGGTTACTGAATACTATGACTTTACCGAATTAGACGGGGTTGATGGCGTTACGGTTTGTGGTAGCGGCTTCAGTGTGACTGCCGAGGAAGTCTCCCTGCCGTTTAGTTCTGCCGAAGAGCAGGAGCAATACGAGGGGATGTTGGTTGAGTTCCCGCAAGCCCTCATGGTGAATGATCACTATAACCTGGGGCGATATGGTGAAGTCACCCTGGCCAATGGCCGCCTCTATATCCCCACCCACAACAATGAGCCTGGGGTTGCAGCTGTAGCACAGGAAAGCGCTAATGATCTGAACAGGATTGTGTTGGACGATGGTTCCAGCGTGCAGAACCCGGAAGCGGTGCCGTACCCGGTCTCCGGTCTCAGTGCCAGTAATACCTTACGCAATGGCGACACGGTAGAGGGATTGCGCGGTGTAATGGGGTATAGCTACAGCGCCTACCGAGTACATCCGGTGGAGGCGCCAGAATTTGTTGCTGCCAACCTGCGTGAAAGCGCTCCACAATTACCGGGTAAGGGCAGTTTAAAGATCGCCAGCTTTAATGTTCTGAATTATTTTAATGGCGATGGTTATGGTGGCGGTTTCCCTACTTCCCGTGGGGCTGATACTGAAGAAGAATTCCTGCGCCAGAAAAATAAAATTATCTCCGCTATTTTAGACCTGGATGCCGATGTAGTTGGCTTAATGGAAATTGAGAACGATGGCTACGGTTCAGAAAGTGCTATTCAGGATTTAATTAATGGCCTTAACACGGCTACTGGCAGTGAAAACTATCAATTTATTAATCCAGACCTGACTCAACTGGGCACCGATGAAATTTCTGTGGGGCTGATTTATCGCAGTGATCGGATAATGCCTGTGGGCGCTGCTGCGACAACTGATAGCTATCCCTTTGATGACGGTAACCGCCAACCACTGCTACAGGCTTTTGCCGAACTATCAAGTGGTGAAGAGCTGGCTGTGGTGGTCAATCACTTTAAATCAAAGGGAAGTTGTCCTGACGATGGCAGTTTGAACGATGATCTGGGTGATGGACAGGGCTGCTGGAACTCGCTGCGCACGGAAGCCGCAGATGCCCTGGTTTCATGGATTGATTCTGACCCGACAGGTAGCGGCACCGATCGTGTTCTGGTGATCGGTGACCTCAATAGCTACGCCCGTGAAAACCCAATTAGCACTCTAAAGGACGCTGGCTACGCTGATTTGTTGGAGGTTTTCGGTGAAGGAGAAGCCTACTCCTATGTCTACAGCGGTGAGTCCGGTTACTTGGATCACGCCCTCGCCAGTGAATCGCTGGCTCCTTTGGTAACAGGTGCGGCCGATTGGCATATCAATGCCGACGAGCCTCGGGTGCTGGATTACAACATCGAGAATAAAACCGATGAGCAGGTGGAGAGTTTCTACTCGACTGATGCATTCCGCGCTTCAGATCACGATCCGCTTGTGGTTGAGCTGGATCTGGGGGCTGATAACCAGGAGCCGGTTGCTGGGTTTGAGTGGGGTGTTGAAGGCTTCGAAGTGAACTACTTCGACAGCAGCGTCGATACCGATGGCACTATCGTTAGCTGGGCCTGGGATTTTGGTGATGGCACTACCAGTACTGAGCAAAACCCCAGTCATAGCTACGATGCAGCAGGCACTTATTCAGTAATCCTCCAGGTTGAGGACGACCGGGGAGCGATCTCCACCGTTGAGCAGCTTGTACCAGTTGAGGAGGTTGTTGATCTTCGGGCTGATTTTAAAGTCCACACATTCCTGCGCTGGGTGTGGGTCGAAGAGCGCAGTAGTTACGATGGCGACGGTAACCTGAGCTATGAGTGGGACTTTGGAGATGGCACCAGCCGCACTGGTCCCATGGCACTGCATCGCTATGCCACCGGTGGTAGTTATGAAATTACCCTGACTGTGAAAGACGATTTCGGTAATGAAGATAAAGCCTACCGTGAAATTGAGATTCGCAAGCCGTTTTGGCACTGAGATGGATATCAACAACAATAAATAATTAACTCCACATATTGAACGGTCGGATATTAAGGCAAGAGATATTCGGCCGTTTTCTTTCCTCCCTGCGTTAATTGCGTATTTTTCTTCTTTACCTTCGTGGGTATATGCCCGAGTGTTTCACTTCATCGTTTTCATATTGGTAGCCCGGCAAGGCTCCATTGCGAGTCATTAAAATCTTTCTTGTATGGACCATTGGAGGGGAAAGTGTTTGTGCGTGCCCGATCCCTGAATTGGAAAAAGACTTGAGTAAAATGCCTAAGATGTCTTTCTGGAGTATTGAGGTATCATTGGGGCCTATCGGAGACGTATCAAAATAGATAAATATTTAATGCAAGGAGTGTCGTTTTCAGTCAGCGTGTGGTTTATTGCTTCAGGTAAATCAGTTACTAGTGATCAGCGAAGCTATTAAACCACTGGGGGAGACATAGTTTGCAGGCATTTAAGACATTGGAAGGTTTAAGCCTGGAATGGACCGGCACACACTATTCAAAACAAGGTGATTTCCCCGACCTTTCTACCCACACGGTAACCTATGAAACCGCGACACATTGTTACGTTACGGCGTCGGGGAAGTTAGTTGGGGAAGCTTCATATACCTATGAAGCCATGGACGATAGGATGGCGGCGTTGATTTATCGGCCTGATATATATCAGGGGCAAAAAGGTGTGGTGCTTTATGCGATGCTCGATTTTGTACAGATGATGGATCGCGCCATTATTCTCTATCAGGATCGGCCACTAGCGTTGGCAAATGGCAGTTTTCAGGTGGTGAATACCCCTGTGCGACCTACAGCCTGAAAATTGAAAAATAAGGAAAATGGTGAGCTTATGAGAGAGTGCGAGAAAATTAATTATATTGAGTTGCCCTCCAGGGATTTGGGTAAGACAAAAGCATTCTTTACCGAGGCTTTTAATTGGACTTTTACCGATTACGGTCCGGAGTACACCGCTTTTTCAAATGCGGGATTGGACGGTGGCTTTTTCAAGGCAGAGTTGCAGAGCACTACTGAAAATGGATCTGCATTAGTGGTGTTATACAGCCGCGACCTGGAGGGTACCCTGGAGAAGGTCACGCGATGCGGAGCCGAAATAGCCAAGCCAATTTTCCCGTTTCCCGGTGGCAGGCGCTTCCATTTTAGGGAACCTTGCGGCAATGAATTTGCGGTTTGGTCTGATGTGGAGTCTGCGTAGAGGCGTTTACAGAAAAAAGCCCCCGATTTTACTCGGAGGCTTTTGGAAGACTGGCAACCGTTTCTATTAAGCTTCGAAATCGGTACCCAGCTTCTTTTCCACCAGCTGCTTTTTCAGGGTGGCGTACTGGGGAATGCCATTTTTGTAGGGAGGGTAGTCCTCACCTTGAATCAATGGCAGCAGGTACTTGCGTCCCTCTTCAGTAATTCCAAAGCCGTCTTCGCTGATATATTCGCGCGGCATAAATTTTTCTACGTTGGCGACTTCAGACAGCGGCGCCTCTGCGATGGACCAGCTGTACTCTTCACCTTCTGCGCGAATAATGGCTGGCATAATGGCATTTTTGCCTGCTACAGCCATTTCCACTGCGGCGCGACCTACGGCGTAGGCTTGCTCAACGTCAGTAGCAGAAGCGATATGGCGGGCGGCGCGCTGGAGGTAATCTGCCAGGGCCCAGTGGTACTTCAGGCCGAGTTCGCTTTTGACCATGTTGGCCAGGGTCGGTGCAACACCGCCCAGCTGCTTGTGACCAAAGGCGTCGGTGGTGCCGGCATCGGCAAGGAAGGTGCCGTCGCCGTACTGGGCGCCTTCGGAGGCGACGATAACGCAGTAGCCTTTCTCGTCTACGGTCTTTTGTACCTTGGCGAGGAACTTCTCTTTATCGAAAGCGATTTCCGGGAACAGGATAATGTGGGGTGCATCGCCTTCCTGTTCTTGGGCTAGAGCGCCGGCAGCGGCAATCCAGCCCGCGTGACGGCCCATCACCTCGAGAATAAATACTTTGGTAGAAGTGGCGCACATGGAGGCTACGTCCATGGCCGCTTCCTTGGTGGAAACGGCAACATATTTGGCAACGGAGCCAAAGCCCGGGCAGTTGTCGGTCAGGGGCAGGTCGTTATCCACAGTTTTGGGAATATGGATGGCCTGGATTGGATAACCCATGGTCTCGGACAGTTGGGATACTTTCAGGCAGGTGTCTGCGGAGTCGCCACCACCGTTGTAAAAGAAGTAGCCAATATTGTGCGCTTTGAAGACTTCGATCAGGCGCTCGTATTCTGCGCGGTTCTCTTCCAGGCTCTTCAGTTTATAGCGGCAGGAACCAAAGGCACCGGAGGGGGTGTGGCGCAGTGCAGCAATATCCTCTGCGCTCTCTTGGTTCACGTCGATCAGCTCCTCGCGCAGCGCGCCGAGAATACCGTTTAGCCCTGCGTAGACATTGCCAATCTGGTCCGGGTTTTCACGCGCAGCTTCAATTACGCCGCAGGCGGATGCGTTGATCACGGCGGTAACGCCACCGGACTGCGCATAAAAGGCGTTCTTTTTCGACATGGTTATCCTGTGCTTATAGAGATATAGAGAAGTATCCCGATCCGGTAATCCGCCTCGCATCTAGTTTTAAACATTTGTGCCAGTGGGGATAACCGGGAGCTCGTATCGGGTGTCGACCCTTTCGGGAAAATTCCTACCACCGTACCGGGGATGAGGCCGACCAATGCGGGGGCGGAGTCTAATGGAATAGCGAGTAAATTGCATGGTAACTGGGGTATTTGGCAATTACTGGCCCGATTTGCCGTGTTAAGCTTGCGCCGCAACCCGTAGGAGTACATTTTTCCGCTATGCATATTCATATTCTAGGTATTTGCGGCACATTTATGGGCAGTTTGGCCCAACTGGCGGTGGCGGAAGGGCACCGCGTAACCGGCAGTGACGCCAATGTTTATCCACCTATGAGCACCCAGTTGCAACAGGCGGGTATCCAAATTACCGAGGGCTATGATCCCGCACAGCTGGAGCCCGCCCCGGACCTGGTGATTATTGGCAATGCCATGTCCCGGGGAAATCCGGCAGTAGAGGCGGTGTTGGAAAAGGGGTTGGCTTACACCTCTGGCGCCCAGTGGTTGTGCGATCACTTCCTGGGTGGCCGCTGGGTATTGGCGGTTTCCGGAACTCACGGTAAAACCACCACCGCCAGTATGCTGGCCTGGATTTTGGAAGCGGCAGATATGCAGCCCGGCTTCCTGATTGGTGGGGTCCCGGCTAATTTTGGTGTCTCTGCTCGTTTGGGAGAGTCTCCCTTCTTTATTGTTGAGGCGGATGAGTATGACACTGCCTTTTTCGACAAGCGTTCCAAGTTTGTGCACTACCGCCCGCGCACGGTGATTATCAACAATCTCGAATTTGACCACGCAGATATCTTTGAGGACCTGGCGGCAATCCAGAAACAATTCCATCACCTGGTACGAACTGTGCCCGCTAGCGGCTTGATAGTGGCCTCTGCCGAAGAGAATGTAGAGCAGGTGCTTGATAAAGGCTGCTGGAGTGAAGTGCAGCGGGTTGGCAGCGAGTCTGCCGAAGGTGTGCGAGTGGGTGATTGGTGCGCAGTGGATATTGCCGCCGATGGCAGCAGTTTTACGGTTCAGTTCAAAGGCGAAGCTGTGGCGCGGGTCGAGTGGGACCTGACCGGGCAGCACAATGTGCAAAATGGCCTCGCGGCTATGGCTGCGGCGCGGCATGTGGGTGTCACCCCAGATTTGAGTGCGGCAGCTCTGGCACGCTTCCAGGGGGTTAAACGCCGTATGGAGTGCCTGGGAGAAGTGGCCGGCATCCGTGTTTACGATGATTTTGCCCATCACCCCACCGCGATTGAATCCACCCTCAATGGCCTGCGGGCGAAGGTTGGGGAGGATAAAATCATTGCCCTGATTGAACCGCGTTCCAATACCATGCGTATGGGAGTGCACCAGGGCAAGCTGGCCGACTCCTGCTCCGGGGCCGATATGGTGCTCTGGTATCAGCCTGAGGGAGTTAACTGGTCCCTGGAAGACGTCGCCCACCACTCATCGGTGCCGGCCAAAACTTTTGATTCGATTGAAGATGGTGTGGAATCTGTGTTGCAGCTAGCCGATTCCGGTAGCCATATCGTAGTGATGAGCAACGGCGGCTTTGGCGGTATCCACCAGCGGCTTATCGGTGCCCTGGAACAGAAATACGATCTCTAAGTCAGAAGACTAATGTTTCCTGCGCAGCCCTATGCTCGCAGGGCTGAATAAGGTATCGACTTTGCATCAATCCTCTTTCGAAAAGACCGTGACCCTGGCTATGACCGGGGCCTCCGGCGCTCAGTATGGTTTGCGCCTGTTGCAATGCCTGCTGGCATCGAATGTGCGCGTGTGGTTGCTGTTGTCTGAGGCGGCTCAGGTGGTCATCAACACCGAAACTGATATGCAGTTGCCGGAGGGCGATGAACGCGAGTTGCAGAATTTCCTCGCCGATCGTTTTGCCGCGCAGGAAGGTCAGCTAACTCTGTTCAGCAAGCGCGATTGGTTTTCCCCGGTGGCTTCTGGAACCGGGGCGCCAGCCAGTATGGTGATCTGCCCGGCAAGTGGTGGCACCTTGTCTGCGGTGGCCTGTGGAGCATCGAACAACCTGATTGAGCGGGCTGCGGATGTAGCCCTGAAAGAGCGCCGCCAGCTCATTCTGGTTCCCCGCGAGGCACCTTACTCCGAGATTCACCTGGAAAATATGCTGAAACTCACCCGCATGGGGGCCATGATCCTGCCGGCCAGCCCTGGCTTTTACCAGAGGCCCAGTTCGGTGGAAGATATTGTGGACTTCGTGGTGGCTCGACTGCTCGACCAGTTGGCCATCGAGCAGAAGCTGTTGCCCAGCTGGGGAGAGCAGGATGGGCAATGAGATAAAACCGAGTATTACGATTCACTACTGTGTGCAGTGCAACTGGATGTTGCGAGCCACCTGGATGGCCCAGGAATTGCTGCACACTTTCGCCGATGACCTCAATCAGGTTGCATTGCAACCGGGTACTGGGGGAGTATTCGAGATTCGGATTGGCGAAATTTTGATCTGGGAGCGCAAGCGTGACGGCGGCTTTCCCGGTGCCAAGGAGCTCAAACGTCGCGTCAGGGACACCCTGTTTCCCGAACGCGACCTGGGGCATATCGACAATCCCTGAAAAAAGTTCCAATAAAACGGTGCGGTGGCAAATTTTGGGTTTGCTAATTCATCGCATAGGCGAACAATATGCGCGCCGCAATGCGGCCAGTTTTTAGTTTGGAAAGAAGCGGAAATTTATGCTGTCAGCTTTACAGAAGTCTTATGAATACTTGGTGACCAAGCGGCCCGCTGCGGTGTTGGTGGTTATCGGCCTGTTAACCCTGCTGGCAGCCCTCGGATTGTCCCGCCTGAAGATCGACGCCTCTGCCGATTCCCTCACTCTGGAAGCTGATAAATCGCTGGATTATTTCCGCGAGATTTCCGAGCGCTATGCCAGTGGCGACTTCCTGGTTGTCACTTACCGCTCCAAGACTGGGGACCTGTTCAGTGATGAGTCCCTGGAAACCCTGGGCAAGTTGCGAGATGAATTGGCCAAGGTAGATGGTGTGTCCAGTGTGCAGAGCATTCTCGATGTCCCACTGCTGTACAGCCCCAAGCTGGTTCTCACCGATATCAGCGATGAGGTGCGCACGCTCGCCAGGCCCGATGTCGATCGGGATATGGCCCGGCAAGAGTTCCTCTCCAGTCCGATTTATCGGGAGTTGATCCTGAGCCCGGACGGGCAGACGACAGCCATTCTGGCGAACCTGAAACTGGATAGCCGCGGCATCGAGATGGTGCGCGAGCGGGATGCTTTGCGCAGCAAGCGCAATACAGAGGGACTGACCCCGGAAGAGGCCGTTCGCCTGGAGGAGATCAGCGCGGTCTATCTGGCCCACCGTACCGAGCAAGAGAAAGTTGCCCACCAGCGCGTCGATACCGTGCGTGCAATTCTGGCTGGCTACAACGGCGAAGCGGAGCTGTTCCTCGGTGGTGTCACCATGATTACCGCCGATATGATCTCGTTTATTAAAAGCGACCTGCTGGTATTCGGTGTGGGGATCCTCGCTTTTATCGTGATTACCCTGTTGCTGATTTTCCGCCAGCCGCGCTGGGTGCTGTTGCCGCTGATGACTTGTGTTACCACTGCGGTGGTGATGCTGGGGCTACTCGGCTGGCTGGATTGGCGACTGACAGTGATCTCGGCCAACTTTGTCGCACTGCTGTTAATTATTACCTTGGCAATTACCATCCACCTGGCGGTGCGCTACCGGGAATATATTGCCCAGAACCCGGATTGGAATCTTGAAAAGCTGGTATTGCAGACAGTGCGCTTTATGGCCAAGCCCTGCCTGTATACCGCACTGACCACCATCGTGGCTTTTGTGTCCCTGGTGGTGAGCGGCATTCGCCCGGTTATCGATTTTGGCTGGATGATGACGATGGGTGTGACTGTGGCTCTGCTGCTGTCGTTCCTGATTATTCCCAGTTTCCTGATGGTGCTGCCGAAGCGTGTGGGCAGTGTGAGTGCAGATAACTCCCACGCATTTACCCTGCAGTTTTCACGCTTTGCCGAGCGCCACAAGTTTGTGGTGCTAGGTATTTCACTGCTGGCAGCCGTCGTGAGTGTAGTGGGCATATCCCAGCTGAAAGTGGAAAACCGCTTTATCGATTACTTCGATGATTCCACGGAAATTTATCAGGGCATGCTGGTGATTGACCGCCGCCTGGGTGGCACTGTGACCTTGGATATTATCCTGGATCAGCCCGAGGAGCAGGAGGCAGCTTTCGAGGGAGAAGAAGATCCCTTTGCGATGGAAGCAGAGGAAGATCCCTTCGCTGTAGAAGAGGACCCCTTTGCCTCCGATGATCCATTTGGCGGTGAAGAGGAGTCAGTGGAGCAGAGCTACTGGTTTACGGTTGCCGGTTTGGCAAAGCTGGAGCAGCTGCATGATTACCTGGAGGAGCAGCCGGAGATAGGCAAGGTTCAATCTCTGGCGACCCTGTATAAAGTTGCCGTGGATCTGAATGGCGGCCCCCTCAATGACTTTGAGCTGGCGGTGGCCAATACCAGCCTGCCGGCCGAAATTCGCTCCGTTCTGGTAGACCCCTATTTATCCGTGGAGAATAACCAGGCTCGTATCACCCTGCGAGTGATGGAGACAGACCCCACCCTGCGTCGCGATGAGCTGATCCAGCGCATCTACAACTACGCTCACAATGAGATGGGTATTGCTCCAGAGAATGTCCATCAGACCGGCCTGTTGGTGCTGTACAACAATATGTTACAGAGCCTGTTTAAGTCCCAGATCCTGACCCTGGGTGCTGTTTTTGTCGGAATCCTGCTGATGTTCCTGGTGCTATTCCGCTCTCTGTGGATTGCTCTGATTGCACTGGTGCCAAATATGCTGGCGGCCTGTGTGGTACTTGGTGGTATGGGGCTCGCGGGTATTCCGCTGGATATGATGACCATCACTATCGCCGCGATTACCGTGGGTATCGGAGTGGACCACGCGATTCACTACCTGTATCGCTTCCGCGCTGAGTTTGCCAAAGATGGCAATTACCTGGCGACCATGCACCGCAGCCATGCGACGATTGGCCGTGCCATGTTCTACACAGCGATCACGATTATTGTCGGTTTCTCAATTTTGGCGCTGTCGAAGTTTGTTCCGTCGATCTATTTCGGCCTCCTCACCGCGCTGGCGATGTCCGCCGCACTGTTGGGTTCCCTGACACTTCTGCCCTTGTTGCTGGTGATGTTCAAGCCGCTCGGCCGCCAGAGGCAAGCTGATAAAGTTGAGCCCGAGGCACCGATGCAGGAGGCGCCCAGCGCCTGAATCGAAGGAATTGGAAATATAAAAAAAGCCGGGATAACCCCGGCTTTTTTTATGGCTGCTTAACAGCGAGGGCTCAGTCCTGGCGGCTGGTGATTTCCAGCAAGTGGTAGCCAAACTGGGTTTTGACTGGGCCATGTACCTTGTGCAGCTCTTCGGAAAATACGACCTTGTCAAACTCGGGAACCATCATTCCCTTGCTGAAAGAGCCCAGGTCACCGCCGGAACGGCTAGAGGGGCACTGGGAGTACTGCTCGGCAATTTTACCGAAGTCAGCGCCGTTCTCGATTTGCTGTTTCAGGTCCTGGCACTGCTGTTCATTTTCAACCAGGATATGGCGAGCGGTTGCTGTAGGCATGAAAAATCTCCGTTTGGTCAATTTACCGCAGCAGCTTAAAGGCTGGGTGTTGGGCTTGCCAGCGACAATTACCGCAAAGTGGAAAAACTTGCTCCCAATCCAACCGGTTGGCGGTAAAAAGTCTCTTAACCTGCCGCAGAGTTCCCTAGGGCGATGTTATCTTTAGGGCACACAAAAAATAATGAGTGATGACTTTGCAACAGATACCCCTTTTTCCCCTGAGTGTCCCTCTATACCCCGGCGTGACTTTGCCCCTGCGGATTTTTGAGCAGCGCTATATTCACCTTGTCAGTGAGTCCATGAAAACCAATAGCGGCTTCGGCATTGTATTGATTCGCTCCGGGGGTGAAGTGGGGCGCGCTTCAGTATGGCCTCTCGGTGTTTATGTCGACATCGTGGATTGGGGACAGGGCGAGGGAGGGCTGCTAAACGTGGAGGTGAAAGGTCGGCGTCGCTTTCGCATTGTCCACACCCGTCGCGCAGAAGATGACCTGCTTCTGGGGGACGTGGAATGGATACCAGATGAAGATGAAAAGCCGATTCCGGCGGATTGCGATGGTCTTCTGTCGGTGTTGGAGGAGTTGAAGGAGCGGGCGCAGTCGCTATCACTTAAATTTGAGCCGGTGGAGTCTGCGGACTCACTTTCCTGGCAATTGGCTCAGCTTCTGCCACTGGAGGATAAGGTTCGTACAGATCTGCTGGCGGTAGAAGATCCTCTTATGCGGCTTGCCACCATCGCCGAGAACCTGGACCGTTGGACGCGGGAATAGCTAGATACAAAGCTGTGCGGCCCGGTAATCGGCACTTTCAACCGGGTCTCGCTGGGTTATACTGCGCGGCCGACCGGATTTTGCACGGAGAGCCAAGTGACCGCCACAGACACCGCTGATCAGCAATCCACTCGCGCCAAGCTCGAACAGATGGGGCGCGCTGCCCGTACCGCCGCCAAACAGATAGCTGCCGCGGATACCTCCACCAAGAATAATGCTCTCAAAGCCATCGCTGCCCAACTGGAGACACAGCGGGTGTCTTTACTGAAGGCCAATGCATTGGATATGCAGGCGGGTCGCGAGCGCGGCCTGGATGCGGCTCTTCTGGATCGCCTGGAGCTTAATGATGCCCGCATCGATGGCATGATCGAGGGCCTGGTACAGGTGGCAGAGCTGCCCGACCCGGTGGGAGAAGTTGAAGATTTACGCTATCGCCCCAGCGGCATTCAAGTGGGCAAAATGCGTGTGCCCCTAGGGGTGGTGGGCATTATTTATGAGTCCAGGCCCAATGTGACCATTGATGCAGCAAGCCTGTGCTTAAAATCCGGCAACGCCACAATTTTGCGTGGAGGCAGTGAAGCGCTGCACTCGAACAAGGCAATTGCCACCTGTATTACCGCTGGCTTGCGAGAAGCGGGTTTACCGGAAACAGCGGTGCAGGTTGTCGATACCACCGATCGAGCGGCGGTGGGTGCCCTGATCACCATGCCGGAGTATGTGGATGTAATTGTACCCAGGGGCGGAACCGGCCTGATTGAAAGGGTCAGTCGCGAAGCCCGAGTGCCGGTGATCAAACACCTGCACGGTGTTTGTCATGTGTATATCGATGATCGGGCTGACCTGGCCAAAGCTTTCGATATCGCCCTCAATGCCAAGACCCATCGCTATGGTGTTTGTAACGCCATGGAGACACTTTTAGTTGCCGAGATGGTTGCGGCGGATATACTGCCGCGCTTGGCTAGTGCCTACGAAGAAAAAGGGGTTGAATTGCGCGGTTGTGACCGGACCCGTGAAATCATTCCTCACTGTGTAGCGGCGACAGAAGATGACTGGAGTGAGGAATACCTTGCCCCGGTTCTGGCTGTGCGTGTTGTTGCGGATATGGAAGCGGCTATGGAGCATATTGCCTGTTATGGATCCGGCCACACCGAGGCAATTGTCACTCAGGATTACAGTCGCAGCCGCCGCTTTATGAGTGCTGTGGATGCCAGCTCAGTGATGATTAATGCCTCAACCCGTTTTGCTGACGGTTTCGAGTACGGCTTGGGGGCGGAAATTGGTATCAGTACTGATAAAATCCACGCCCGCGGCCCGGTTGGCCTGGAAGGGCTCACTTCGCAAAAATGGATTGTGTTCGGAGATGGCCATATCCGGCAATAAGCATTTTTCCCTTTGGGGCAGCGAGTGCGAGAGGTACGAGAAATAATTGTGGCGAGCAAAAGGCATACGTTGGCCCTGTTTGGCGGAACCTTTGATCCGATTCATCTCGGTCATTTGCGCATGGCGCTGGAGCTGCGCCAGGTGCTCGAATTTGATGAAATGCGCCTGCTACCCAGCCACCAGCCCGCCCACCGGCAGACGCCAGGTGTATCGTCCCGCCAGCGTAGCGAAATGCTGGCTCTGGCGCTGGAGGGGTGTGAGGAACTCACCCTGGATGAGCGAGAACTCCATCGTGGCGGAGCTACTTATACGGTAGATACCCTGGAGGAGCTGCGCAGTGAACTGGGAGGTGAAACCTCCATCAGTTTCTGCATGGGATTGGACTCCCTATTGAGTCTGCACCGCTGGCACCGCTGGGAGCGCCTCTTGGAGTTGGCACATCTGGTGGTGGTAACAAGGCCGGGCTGGCACCTGCCAGATCGCGATAGCGAAGAGCATGGCCCTCTGGCAGAACTGCTGGAGAATCATCGGGGCACGGTTGCAGACTTGCATACACGAGCATGTGGTTGCCTGCTGTTGCGGGAGCAGACCATGTTGCCAATTTCCGCGACGCAAATTCGCGAATTAATTAAAAGTGGCCAGTCGCCACGCTATTTACTGCCCGCAACTGTGTTGCAGTACATAGAAGATCATCGACTTTATACAGAGGTTGCTTCAGGCGACCCGCAATGAATCAAGGTGTTATGACAAATATTAAAGATATCGCTCTCAATGCGCTGGAAGATTTGAAAGGTAAGGATATTGTTTCCCTGGATGTTTCCGGACATTCAGATGTAATGGACAATCTGCTGATCTGTACTGGTACTTCCAGTCGCCAGGTTAAGTCCCTGGCAGAGAACGTTGTAGACGAGCTGAAAAAAGAAGGTATTCGCCCCATTGGTGTTGAAGGTGTCGACCAAGGTGAGTGGGTATTAGTCGACTACGGTGACTTGGTTGTTCACGTGATGCTCGCAGATGTTCGCGGTTTCTACGATCTGGAAAAACTCTGGTCTATGACTCCGAATACCCGTGACGATGCCGATGGCAGTGATCCGCACCAGGGTTAATTGCTGTGAAAATCCGCATTCTTGCCGCCGGTGGAAAAATGCCGGCTTGGGTGCAGGAGGGCTACGCCGAGTACGCTAAGCGCCTGCCCCGGGAAATTGCTCTGGAAATGGTGGAAATTCCACTCGGCCAACGAGGCCAAAAGAGCTCTGCAGCCCTGATTGAAAAAGCGCGAAAAAAAGAGGGCGAGGCGATGCTCGCCGCTTTGGGACCGCGGGATCACGTGGTAGCGCTCGATGTGAAAGGCAAGCCCTGGAGTACCGAGCAGTTGTCGGCACAATTAAGTGATTGGCAAATGCTCGGGGAAAATATCAGCCTTTTAATTGGTGGGCCCGACGGTTTATCCGAAGACTGCCTCGCCCGTGCGCGCCAGCGCTGGTCTCTGTCCCCTCTGACCTTGCCGCACCCGCTGGTGAGAGTGGTTCTGGCTGAACAAGTTTATCGCGCCTGGACATTATTGGCCGGCCATCCCTACCACAAATAAAATATTTGCGATAAGTCGCGGAGAGATTTGCCGACTCGGTTCTCTCTCCAGACTCGCCCTGTGTTAATGTAGGGAATTAGATTTTTTGCACGCCAGTCAAAAACCATCGAATAAATTCTGATGCCGCACGATTACCATCTCAAGGACCCCCATACCGAGCAGCGATTGTTTCGCAATCGTATGTTGGTAGCGCTTGTGGGGGTTATCTTTTTACTGGGTGTTCTCGTAGCGCGTTTATACAACCTCCAGGTGGTTAATTACGAAGACTACCGCACTCAATCTGATGAGAACCGTATCCAGGTGCGCCCGGTCGCGCCGACCCGTGGATTGATCTACGACCGCAACGGCATTTTGCTAGCCGATAACCGCGCCAGTTATAACTTGTCGATTGTTCGCGAGCGCGTGCGCGATATGGATGCCACTTTAGAGCTGATCGGTAACCTGGTGCGACTCGATGAAAATGATGTCACCAAGTTCCAAAAACGCCTCAAGCGCCGGCGCCCCTATGAGCCAGTGCCTCTCCGGTTTCGATTGAACGAAGATGAAATCGCACGGATCAGTGTTAATCAATTCCGTATGCCTGGGGTGTCAGTGGAGGCGGAGTTGGTGCGCTACTACTCCCTTGGGGATTTATTTGCCCACAGTGTGGGCTATGTGGGGCGAATCAGTGACCGGGACCTGAGTAACTTTACCGAGGGTGATGTGCGCCGCTATCGCGGTACCCGCAGCATCGGTAAGGTTGGGTTGGAACGCTCCTACGAGGACCTCCTGCTCGGAGAGGTCGGCTATGAAAATGTTGAAATTAATGCTCGTGGCCGGGTTTTACGAGTACTGGAGCGCCAGGACCCCAAACCGGGCTCGGATCTGGTGCTCAACCTGGATGCTCAACTGCAACAAGTCGCCTCTGATGCCCTGGGAGATCGCCGCGGTGCAGTAGTTGCGATCGATGTAAATAGCGGTGGCGTGTTGGCGTTTGTCAGCAAGCCGTCCTTCGACCCCAACTTGTTTGTGACCGGCATCAGCTTTGCCGACTATCGCGCCCTCAGCGATTCCCTCGATGTGCCCCTGTTTAATCGGGCGGTGCAGGGTCAGTATCCACCGGGTTCCACTTTAAAGCCGTTGATGGGGCTGGGTGGACTCCAGGCGGGCATTATTACCCGAGAGAGTACAGTCAAGGACCCCGGCTTTTACAAGCTGCCGAACGATCCGCGCATCTACCGCGACCACGTGCGCTGGGGGCACGGTGAGAAAGTGGATCTGATACAGGCCATGGCGCAGAGCTGTGACGTCTACTTTTGGGATATGGCGCACCGCTGGGATATCGATGATATGCACAGCATCGCCTCTCATTTTGGCTTGGGCAGCAAGACCGGAATTGATCTGCCCATGGAACGCTCCGGGTTGTTTCCCTCTAGAGATTGGAAGCGCGGCGCCCGCGGAATGCCCTGGTTCCCCGGTGACAGTTTGAATGCGGTGCTGGGGCAAGGTTTTGTGTTGGCGACGCCACTGCAGCTTGCAGTAATGACTGCCACGATTGCCAATCGCGGCACCCACTACCGCCCGCAGATGGTCAAGTCGATCAACGGGGTGGAGCAACCTCCCGAGATACTGCACAACCTCGAGGCCCGCCCTGATCACTGGGATTTGGTATTCGAGGGAATGGAGGCTGTAGTCAACCACAGTACCGGTACGGGGAAACGGGCAGGTAAAGATCTGGATTTCCGCGTGGCGGGTAAGTCCGGTACCGCTCAGGTGGTCGGCATTGCCCAGGGGGAGCGCTATGACTCAGAGGCCCTGCAAGAGCGCCACCGAGACCACGCCCTGTTTGTGGCTTTCGCGCCTGTGGATAACCCCCGTATCGCTGTTTCGGTACTGGTCGAGAATGGCGAGGGCGGCGGCAAGGTTGCTGCTCCGGTGGCAAGAGAGCTATTTGCGGAGTGGATGTCACGCCCGCAGTTGGAACCGCAAAAGACGGCGGATACCACTTATTTGAGCGAGGGGGCTGGCAATGGCTAGTCGCGATTTCTCCCACCGTTTGTCAGATGCCCACGGCAGTCTGCGCAAGCCGGTCAGTCTCTCACGCCGCCTGCATATTGATATACCGCTACTGGTGCTGTTGTTGGTGTTGGCCGCTGTAGGACTTGGGGTGCTGTACAGCGCTTCTGGCGGTGATATGAACTATGTGCGGCGCCAGTCAATTTTTATGTGCGTGGCCTTTGTGGGCATGTTTATCGTTGCGCAAATCCCCCTGGATTTTTATCGGCGCTGGTCCCCCTGGGCCTATTTGGCCGGTTGTGCGCTATTGGTTGGGGTATTGTTCTTTGGTACCAAGGCGATGGGGGCACAGCGCTGGCTGGAGATAGGCGGGTTTCGCTTCCAGCCATCGGAAGTGATGAAGCTCGGTGTCCCCATGGCAGTGGCAGCTTACCTGCATCAACGCCGTTTGCCGCCATCACTGACCACAGTGATTGGAGCTTTGGCAATTGTGGCGATTCCCGCAGCTCTTATCGTACGGCAACCGGATTTGGGGACTTCGATCCTGATTGCGGCGTCCGGTCTTTTTGCCCTGTATCTAGCGGGGTTGAGTTGGAAGATGATCAGTGCGGCAGCAATGGCGCTGTTGGTTGCTGCCTATCCAATTTGGCACTGGGGGCTCCACGATTACCAGCGGCAGCGAATTTTGACCCTACTCAACCCAGATGATGACCGTTTTGGTGCTGGTTGGAATATATTTAACTCCAAAGCGGCTATCGGCTCCGGTGGTGTTTACGGCAAAGGCTACCTGCAGGGAACCCAGTCACAGCTCGATTTCCTGCCGGAGAGCCATACCGATTTTATTATCGCGGTACTGTCGGAGGAGTGGGGTATGCGCGGCGCCCTGTTGCTGCTTTTGCTATATGTACTGATTATCGCCCGTGGCATTTACATCAGCTTTATGGCCCAGCACGTATTTGGCCGATTGTTGGCGGGGAGTATTACCCTCACTTTTTTTGTCTATGTATTTGTAAACATTGGTATGGTTACAGGATTGTTGCCGGTAGTTGGGGTGCCTTTGCCAGTGATTAGTTACGGCGGGACATCCTTGATTACATTGATGGCCGGATTTGGCTTGTTGATGGCTGTTGGCACTGAGCGGCGCAGAGTTCACTTTTGAGGAACACTGCATAGGGACAATAACCGGATTTAGAGACGCGAGATGAAGACAGGAGCGGTCGTTTTGAAGTGGACCTCGGGATTATTAATCGGGATGGGACTGGCCCTCGCCGCCTGTGCGCAGGAACCGGGTCACGGAAATAATAAACAAGCGCAAGAATTCGTAGATTATATGGTGGAAGAGCACGAGTTTAATCGCGAAGAAATGCAGACTCTGATGCGTGAGGCCAAGCGCAAAGATTCCATCCTAAAGGCGATCAAACGGCCAGCTGAGAAAGCCAAGCCCTGGCACGAATATCGCAAAATGTTTCTCACCCCGCAGAGCATTGCCGGTGGGGTAGACTTTTGGGATCAAAATGCCGAGGCCCTGGCTGAGGCTGAAAAGAAATACGGTGTACCGGCAGAGATGATTGTTGCCATTATCGGTATCGAAACCCGATACGGCGGTAATATGGGCGGCTACCGGGTTCTGGATGCACTTTCCACGCTGGCATTTAACTACCCCCGTCGCTCTGCGTTTTTTACCAAAGAGTTAGAAAACTACCTTCTGCTGACTCGTGAGCAGGATATGGACCCCCTGGCCCTCAAGGGCTCTTATGCTGGGGCTATGGGCTACGGTCAATTCATGCCTTCAAGCTACCGCTCTTATGCGGTGGACTTCAGCGACGATGGCAAGGCGGATATATGGAACAACCCTACCGATGCGATCGGCAGTGTGGCTAACTATTTCGTTAAACATGGATGGAAGCCCGGTGAACCGGTCGCGGTACTGGCCAGCCCCCGCCCGAATGCGGATATGACAATCGTCAACGATACTCTGCAGCCGCAGTGGACCGTTGGAGAATTGGCGGACAAAGGCTTTAACGCTACTAGCCAGGTGGCTCCGGAAATGCCGGCCAACGTATTCTCCCTGCAAACTGAGCAGGGAAAACAGTATTGGCTCGGTTTGAATAATTTCGCGACTATCACCCGCTATAACCGCAGTCGTCTCTACGCTATGGCCGTCAATGACCTGGCCCAAGAGATCGTTAAAGCGAGAGGCGGCAAGTCTTAAGGCGGCTTCAGTCCCGCAGCTAAATTTAACCCAAATGGAGGGAACCATTTGGGTTTTTAGTGTTCATATTTTTCTATTTTATTTAGCAGTTCCAGATAATAGCGGCTTGGAGACGGCAGCAATAAGTTGTCGCGCGCCGGGGGGATTATGTTTCAGTGCAAAGCGCGTTGGGGAGTGGCCCTGGCGGTCCTGATATTAGCGGCCTGTAGTGGCCCGCAGCCAAAACCACAGAAAACCGAAAACACCAAGCAACCTGACTTTAATAGTATCAAGGATAGTGGCCCTGCTGCTCCGGTAAATATGCAAGCAGCCCCTGAGCCGATCCCTGTCCGCGAGCCGATCGGCGACGCCGGCAATAAATCCCCTTATAAGGTCAACGGTGTCACGTATCGTGTACGCAATGACGTCAAGGGCTATAAAGAGGTGGGGCAGGCTTCCTGGTATGGAACAAAATTCCACGGCCGACGCACTGCAAATGGCGAGGTCTACAATATGTATGCCATGTCTGCTGCCCATAAAACGCTACCACTGCCCAGCTATGCCAAGGTCACCAATCTCGACAATGGCCGCAGTATTATCGTGCGGGTAAACGATCGGGGGCCCTTTGTGCACGGGCGCATCATCGACCTCAGTTATACTGCTGCGCAAAAGCTTGGATACATTGATAAAGGCATTGCTCGGGTTGAGGTAGAGGCTCTGGACCCGGCCGCGTTGCCGGCGGCCAATGAAGTGCTGGCCAATAGTGATGGCACCGCTGGTTTGGCGGAAGATACGACTATCAAGTTGCCCGACAATACCTATCTGCAAGTTGGTGCTTATAGCAGTTCCGCGCAGGCCCAGGAAATTCGCACCCAATTGGCAGCGGCCATTGACTATCCTGTTGCTGTTAGTTCTGTTCAGAGTGGCGGCAAGACTTATTATCGAGTGCGAATTGGCCCACTCACCCAGCAGAGAGCTTTGGCAACAGCGCGGGAAACTGTTGAGCAAAAGCAATTTGGACAGCCACAAGTAGTTTACGAATAGTGTTGTGGGCTCTTGGGTATCAATAGGGAAGGGTGATATCTGCCTTAAATGATTGTGACTGATGCTATCGGTGGCAGTCATTTGAATACCCGTTCACAAAATAGTGCGCATTGACGCGTTTTTTCTTGTATTTTGTAATTTTGTAATGATAGGCGGCGTTTGGTGACAAGCTCTAGTGCCGCTGATTAACCTTGTAGATTTCGTTGCAGGTTAAGCCAACGAAAACGAGGAATGACGAGACATATACCTATGATCACACGGATTATCGCCTGTTCTTTCCTGTTGTTATGTGCGGGCCTGGCCCAGGCGCAATCTCTTATCCCTGCACCGCCTCAATTGGCGGCGAAGTCTTACCTGCTCTTAGATGCCAATACCGGTCAGGTCCTGGTTGAGCACGAGGCGGATACTCCGGTACCGCCGGCAAGCCTTACCAAGATGATGACGGCCTATATCGTTTCTGAGGAGATCCTTAAGGGGAGCATCAAAGAAAACGATATGGTTCGTATCTCTGAAAAGGCCTGGCGCAAGGGTGGCTCCAAGATGTTTGTCAAAGTGGGTGACCAGGTGCCGGTTATCGACTTGATGCGCGGTGTGATTATTCAGTCCGGTAACGATGCGAGTATCGCCCTGGCAGAACACGTCTCTGGTAGTGAAGAGGTCTTTGCCGAAGTTATGAACCAGCAGGCAGAGCTGCTGGGAATGGAAGATACTAACTTCGTCAACGCCACCGGCTGGCCTGCAGAGGGGCATGTAACGACTGCCCATGACCTGGGTGTACTGGCGCGCGCGCTGATAATGGACCACCCAGAGCATTACGATATTTATTCCGAGAAGTATTTCAGCTACTCCGGCATTAACCAGCCCAACCGCAATCGTTTGCTGTGGCGCGATTCCTCTGTAGACGGAATTAAGACCGGCCATACGGAAGAAGCAGGGTACTGCCTGGTAGCTTCTGCAATGAAGCGCGGCATGCGCCTGGTTGCTATTGTTGTCGGCACCGACAGTGATGAGAAGCGCGCCTCTGAGACCCAAAAACTGCTCGCCTACGGCTTCCGCTACTACCAAACCCATAAGGTCTATGGTCAGGGTGAAGAGTTGCAGACGGAGCGTGTCTGGGGTGGTAAAGAGCCCAGCGTGGGTATTGCCGTAGCTAAAGATGTATTCGTTACCATCCCCCGTGGCGGTGAGGAAGGCATTAAGGCCGACCTGATTGTGGATGGCGAGCTGGAAGCGCCTGTACAGAAGGGCCAGCCAGTGGGTAAAGTTGTTGTGACCCTGGATGGTGAGACTGTCGCCGATGTTAAAGCCGTTGCTGCCGAAGATGTGGAGCGTGCCGGTTTCTTCAAGCGCATGTGGGACTCCATCAAGCGCTTTGTAATGGGCTTTTTTAGCTAATTGCTGATTTAGGGATGGGAATGATTCCCATCCCTGTCCATCCCTCCCCACTCTCTGTCCACTTCCCCTTTTGCTCACTGTCCACTGCTGTTTAGCCGCTGTATAATCGCCGCCCGGCTGTGCCTAAGCTTTTCTCAATATCTAACAGCCCGGCCCCGGAGAGTGGTATGAGTCAAGATCCCAATCAAAAAGCCCCGAAAATTGAATTTCCCTGCGAAGACTACATGGTCAAGGTCGTGCGTGATGCCAATGATGAGGCGCACGAATTTGTACTGGATGTGATGCGTCGCCATGCCCCCGGCCTGGATGAAGAGCGCGTTACCTTGCGTGACAGTAGTACTGGTAAATTCACCTCAATGACTTTCTTTATCCTCGCCACTGGTGAGGAGCAGCTCAAAGCATTATTTGAAGAACTGAAACAGCACCCCGCTGTGCATATGGTGCTCTGATGACCATTGTTCGCGATCTTGCGCGGCGAGATTACAAGAGTGTCTGGCAGGCCATGTCGCGCTATACCGATAGTCGCGATGGCGAAACTGCCGACGAGATCTGGTGTGTAGAGCACGAGCCGGTTTTCACCCAGGGGCAGGCAGGCAAAGCCGAGCACCTGCTGAATACCGGTGATATACCCGTGGTTCAGGTGGATCGTGGGGGACAGGTGACTTATCACGGCCCCGGCCAGTTGGTGGTGTACCCATTGTTGGACCTACGCAGAGCAAAAATCGGCGTGCGTGATCTGGTCACTGCCCTGGAGACTGCCACGGTGGCAATGCTGGAAACTTTTGGTGTTGCAGCGGCACCCAGGGCCGATGCGCCTGGGGTCTACCTCACTGAAGGCCCACGTGCGGGAAGTAAGATTGCCTCTATCGGATTGCGAGTTCGGCGGGGGTGCAGTTTCCACGGTATCGCCATCAATATCGATATGGATCTGGCTCCATTCCTGCGGATCAACCCCTGTGGCTATGCGGGGATGCAGATGGTGCAGATGGCAGAAATATTGGAACCAACCCCGAGTTGGAGCCAGGTCGCCGAGATTTTTGTACGCGAGCTGCTCCACACTCTTCAGTTGCCCGACGCCCAGTGGCAACCCATTGATGAAAAAGTATTTGCGCAGCTGAGCGCAGAACAGCAGGAATTAAGTAATGGCTGATAAACCCGACCTGGTGCCCGTTAAGCGCACTCGCCGCCTCCAGCAGGGGGAGAAACTTCGCGATGGCGATAAGGTAGAGCGTATCCCGGTGAAGGTAATTGCCAGCGATAACCTGCTGCGTAAGCCTGACTGGATTCGCGTAAAGGTTCCCGCTTCAAAAGAAGTGGATCGCATCAAAAATATTCTCCGCTCACAAAAACTGTCAACGGTTTGTGAAGAGGCGAGCTGCCCTAATTTGGGAGAGTGCTTTAGTGGCGGTACCGCGACATTTATGATCATGGGTGAAATCTGTACCCGTCGCTGTCCTTTCTGCGACGTAGGCCACGGTAAGCCCAATCCACTGGACCCGGAAGAGCCTAAGAACCTGGCGGATGCCATTGCTGCAATGAGTTTGCGCTATGTGGTAATCACCTCTGTTGACCGGGATGACTTGCGCGATGGTGGCGCCGAGCATTTTGCCAATTGTATTCGTGAATCGAGAGCGCAATCCCCGAACCTGCAAGTGGAAATTCTCACTCCGGATTTCCGCGGCCGTATGGATGTAGCGCTGGACATTCTGGAGAAAGAAGCTCCGGATGTGTTTAACCACAATTTGGAAACTGTGCCACGCCTGTATAAAGAGTCTCGTCCCGGTGCCAATTACAAGTGGTCTTTAAAGCTGCTGCAGGAATACAAAAAGCGTCGCCCTGACGTACTGACCAAGTCCGGGTTGATGGTTGGCCTGGGTGAGGAGAAAGAGGAAATTTTCCAGGTAATGGACGATATGCGCGAGCATGATATCGATATGCTTACGATCGGCCAGTATCTGCAACCGAGTAAAGAACACTTGCCGGTACAGCGCTACGTCCACCCGGATGAGTTTGAAGAGTATCGCCGCTACGCCGAGCAAATCGGCTTTAAGCACGCGGCCTGTGGTCCCTTGGTACGCTCTTCTTACCATGCTGATAAGCAGGCTCACGGAGAAAAGGTAGGTTAATACAATTTGTAGGAGAGGGGGGTGTTTTTCACATCCCTCTCCCCATTTCTCCCTCCTCAATCTCGCTTTTAACGCCCAGTTAAACACATCTATTTTTATACAAAACTGACAATGCTTTCTGTGTTGCGAGCTCTGAAAGTATATTCTTGAATGAGAAATTAAAGTTATTTTCTCTGAAGTATTGAGGCGGCTATTTTCAATATTTAAGAGCTGTTAATGTTCTTAATTAAATTAAGGTTAATGTATTAATTGCCTTAAATGGATTTTAAGTCTCCGTGGCTTTTGTCGTTTTTAGTTTTACCTGGGTGCTCGCACTTGCTAAAAGGAAAGTTTTGTGGTTTTCGGACTTTTTAAGTCGGGTTTTGCTATTTGTTTTTGCTTGTTGTCTCAGGTTGTTTCTCTGTAACCGTGATATCAAATTAGAAATTGGTGCGGATTAAATTTTTAAGAAATCAAAAGTAATTTTGAATTACACTCATGTGACACTGTGTACCACAATGCTCTAGTTTTTAGTCCTATTAGTAAGTAGCGCCCTGCCTGATAAAAGGGATACTTTTGTTAGACCTGATGTCCCAATTAAGCAGCAAAGAGCCTGCTTCTTTGTGACCAGTCATTCGCATTTTATGGTTGATAACAATAATTGCACTAACAGCTGATCTTCAGTAACTTAAGGTAAAACAATAACTGTCAGAGATTCTGCCTTTTTAGGTGTTTCATCTGCCATATTCATTCGGCGGATCTAGCCAAGCTGGCTAAAAGTCGTTATTTAATGGCTTTGCTGCTTAGTTATCTTGGTAACTCCGCTCAGGGTGTGCTGCATATTGGTGCAATCTGCCCGGACAAATGATACTGCTCATAATTAAAAAAAACACAATAATCAGAGAGGACTAGCGATGACCCCGGAAGAAAAGTACGAGAAGGTGAAGGGCCTGCAACCTTTAGAGCTTCTTTATCAGAGGGAGGCGCAGCAGGCTGATACAGTCTTTCTTCGCCAAATGCAGCAGCGGCAATGGAGAGACTATACCTGGGGTGAGGTAATGGATCGGGCTCGCAGGATTGCTGGCTACCTGCGCGCTCAGTACGAGCCCGGTGATCGCATCGCTATTCACGGCAAAAATTGTGCGGACTGGATTATTGTGGATGTGGGTATCATGCTGGCGGGAATGATCAGCGTGCCGCTTTACCCAGGTCAATCTGTCTCCTCAATGACTTATGTCTTACAGCACTCTGAATCGAAGATGCTTTTCTGTGGGGCCACCGACAATAATGCGGCTCTACAGGAAGTTGCTGATAAGCTGCCCTCGGTCGCTATCCAGCGCTGTGAGATCCGTTGTGACCAGGATCTGGAAACCCTAATCAAAGAGAGTGAGCGCTTTGAGGAGAAGCCGACTTTTGATCTGGATGATATCTTTACGATCATGTACACCTCTGGAACTACAGGTAATCCAAAAGGGGTTATGCATAGCTGGTCTTCGGTGGTTTTTGTCTCCCCAAATATGATTCGCGGTTATGGAATGGATGAGAATGACCGTGTTCTTTCCTATTTGCCCTTAGCTCATGCTGCAGAGCGGATATTGGTTGAATTCCATTGTTTGTATTCTGGTACCCCAATTCATTTCCCCGAATCTCTGGATACTTTCCTGGAAGATTTAAAGCGCACGCGCCCGACGATGTTCTTCTCGGTTCCTCGTCTTTGGACCAAGTTTAAAGAGGGAATTGATGAAAAAATCCCGCCGTCACTGCAAGAAGTACTGCTACGTATTCCTGGAATCAATACCTGGTTGAGAAAGAAAGTTCGCAATGGTCTGGGGTTGGATGATGCAGAAATATTGGTTAGCGGCGCATCCCCTATTTCCATTGAACTACTGCGGTGGTACCACCGCATGGGAATGAAGGTGGCCGATGGCTACGGTATGACCGAGAATTTTATTTATGGTTGCTTTGCTCCGCCGGGGGAAGATCCTGTGCCGGGGACGGTTGGTAAGCCTTATCACGGCTGTGAAGTTAAGATTTCTGAGGAAGGGGAGATACTCTTTAAGAGCGGTTCCTTGATGAAGGGATACTATCTTGAACCGGAAAAAACTGCGGAGGTAATACGGGACGGTTATTACCACACGGGTGATTCTGGATTTATTGATAAGGACGGTCTGGTACATATCACTGGGCGTATTTCAGAAACCTTCAAAACCAGTAAAGGCAAGTTTATTCAGCCCAGCCGACTCGAAGGATTTTTTGGTAATGAGACAATGCTGGCCCAGCTCTGTGTTCTGGGGCACGGTATGGATCAGCCGGTAATGCTGGTGACTATCTCCGAGTCCGCTGAGAAATTACCACGGGGAGAAGTTAATGAGCATTTGCAGAAGCTACTGACTTCGGTAAATGATAAGTTACCGCAACATGAGCGGATTAAGACCATCTTTATTACCAAAGAAGAGTGGACTCCCCTCAATGAATTCCTAACGCCGACACTAAAGATTAAGCGAAAGGTACTTGAAGCTCATTATCAGCCTTTATTTAAACAACACGTGGATACCAAGGGGATTGTATGGGAGTCTCGCACTGCGGTGAGTGAGGGCTCAAAAGAGGCTTCACTTGAACCTGTGAGTTAATCGCCCCCGATTAATAGAAAAGCCCGGTGAGTATTGATCCGGGCTTTTTTATTGGGTTGTTGGTTGCCTAGTCAGTGAGTGTAGCTCTGACAGTGCTGGGATTTTCCTGTCAGCCCAATTTGAATACTTTCTGCTGAGCACTCGAAGTCATCATTAAATTTACAGTCTTCCATTTTGCAGGCACCAACGCCGGCGGTACGGGAGCTGCTTGTATGACGGGAGTTGGTGAAGAAAGTATCACAGTCGGGATCGGCACCGTCACCAATGGTAATTGCTCTGGCGTGGCAAGCATCATTGGCGTTATAAGCACATTGGCTGGCGGCACATCGACTGACTTCTGGCATATCGGTTGCGATAATCATGGCAGTCCTCTCCTTAATAGTAAGTTGGAGACTAGACCAGCATGGTTGCATGTCAATGAAAAACCACAGGGTCTGTGTGGTATTTTTATTATCAAGGTGCAGTGACGCTGTATATCAGAATTACTTTCTTAAGAAATAGTTTTTATTCTAGTTTGTTATTTCAGCTGCGTCTTTGTCCCAGGCCATTAAAGCCAGTTTCTCAGTCTCGCCTGGCAATACAATTTGCTTCTCGTGGGCTAGGCCGAGTTTTTCCAGTAATCGGATAGAGGGTTTATTTTCTGGTTGTGCAATCGCAAGGATTCGCGTTAATCCCAGTATATCCCTGGCGTACATCATTACAGCTTTGGCAGCTTCTAAAGCAAAACCCTGGCCACGATAATCGGGTAAAAAGGCAAAACCAATATCGGCTCCATTGAGCCCCTCTCGCTTAACCAGTCCGCAGATGCCTATTGCAGTGCCATTGTTCAAGGACACTTTGTACATACCAAAGCCGTGCTCACGATACATGGCAATGGGACCATTTAGGATATAGTTGCGAGCCTCACTTTTTGTGCGAACTCCGCGATCGCCAATATTCTTTAGAAAATCGGCATCATTGAGTAGTGCCAGCATTAAACCGTTATCCCGGTCTTCATTAAGCTCTTGAATAACCAGGTTGTCAGTTTCTAATCGGAGCATTTGGACGGACCCTGTTTTTTCAGTTTCACTGATGAGGGAAGGCTCTGAGGTGAGAAGAATCGTAGTTAAATAGAAGGGGAGGCTGTGCCCCCTGGTAGGGGGGCACAGTTACCACTTAGAAGCGGTAAGTTAAATTGACGGAAGCAGATTCAGTCGTTGGGCGGGAAGCGACAGTTGCGCTGACTGCGATAGCGTCAGCTGCTTGCCAGCGAATACCGGCAATCATACCCATACCACCGTTGAAGATACCTTCGTCGACACTGGCATAGCTAGGCATGGCATTCATATTGCCTTCCATGGATTTTACACCCACTTCAATAGTGTCTTCTTCAGTACCGTTGGTGTCTTCGTACCAAATTTCTGCATAGGCATTAATGGTGTCCCAGCTCTTATTGGCGAAGGCACCAAAACGCATATTTCTCAGGCGGCGCTCCTGATCACCGTAGTGCATACCCAGAGGGTCGAGCTCATTACCACTCAGGTCGGTATAGGTAAAGCCTTCGATGGCATCTTCGGTGTAGCCATCTACATCCGTAGTTACCTTGGTAAAGCTTACAAATGGACCGAACTGGAAGGTTTCGCTATTGAGCAGGTTGGCACCGGCAGTAATACCCAAGGACAAGTTCTCGCCAGAGGTATTCCCGGTCAGGTTGCCGTTATAAGTGTCGCCCAAAGAGACAGAACGGCTGACGTCATCGTAATCTACATCGGTCAGGGTCGCGTTACTTTCGACAAAGAAAATGTCGTAGTGCATGCGGCCAAAAACGCTGTAGTTGGTTGAGGTGGAATCAATAGCAAGCTGTGAATTATCCACATCAATATTGGAGCGGCTTACTGCAAAACCGATTTCCGCATTGTCGCGCACGGCGAAAGTCATGCCGAGAATATTGGAATAGCCATCTCCCCTGACATTGGCGGTGTAATCTGTATCGTAGTCGACGTTACCCAGGGAGCTACCGGCGAAAACGCCAGTTTGCGCAGTGCGATAGCGCATGCTAGCGAGGCTCTCGTCCAAGCTGTTGGTGTGGGTGCGAGCAGATTGGATGGCAATATCTGGCAGTTGCCCGGCAACTTGAGCCGCATTGACGACGGCGGTGTAGTAGTCACCGAGGATTTCCTGACCAATTTGGGTAGGATGAACCGTATCGTTAAAGATCAGCTTGTTCGCATCGGGGGCCGAGCCATCAATACCGTATACTTCATGCTCTACGCAGTCGTTACCACTATCGTCGTAACAAAACTGTTGGTCCTCAGAAGAAGCTAATCCAAATACTGTAGGGTTGTTTAGAGCGACTTTCAGGATACCGGCCTGGTCGACCATCAATACGCCGTCGATATTCTTTGCTTTGCTTAATAAATCAGCGTTGAAGGACTCAGAAGCGGCGCTAGCTGCTAGGAAGAAGGCAGACTTTACCTGAGCATCGGCATCTTCTTGGCTCATCAGGCCAGCGTCAACGGCTGCTTGGAGAGAGTTGGCATCTTCCTGGCTCATTAGGCCGGCGTCAATGGCTGTTTGGAGGGCGGTGGCGCTGTCAGTGCCTTGGATTTCGGCATAAACACCTGGGGTCTTGCTAATGTCTGGTACGTTAGACAGTAGAATGTAGTTGGCGCCAGCGTCGGATAGTGCGCCAGCGGCGCTGGCCAGCATTGTCGATGCTATTTCCAGTTCTGCTGTGACGGCTTCGATGGTTGCGCTACCTGCACTGACACTTTTGAAGCCGCTGAGCAGGTCGTTGCCCCCGCCATTCACCCAGTAAAGTGCGTTGTGGTCAACGCTACCGAGAGTACTTTCTAAGTAGCCCATGCCTAGAGGGTGTGGATTGCCAGAGATTCCGGTGGTACCAATAAGACCAGCAAAGGTGTCTTTAATTGCGTTGCCCATAGCGGCAGCTTGAGTCATCAAGTTAGCATAAGTAGCCATATCTCCCTCAGCCTTAGCTGCTTCGGCTTCAGCTACTAGTTGGGCTGCTGTGGCCTGTTGTACTAGCAATTGACCCAATAGTTGGGAGTCTGGATAGTTGGGCGTTAAGCCCTCGTCACCAGTGGTTGGCATCAGGGCGCTTAACAAGTTATGACGGCTCGGGTCAGCTTCTAGGCCATATGCTTGCAGGTAGGCCGCATAGTTGTCGGGGCCGATGATATTCATCAGAACATCAGCAGCTTTATGTCCACCTACGGCCCAGCCTGTACCAGCATTGCTCAAGCCAGCAGCAATCTGAGCAGTAACTGAATCTTCAAGATCCTCTGCACTCAACGAGGGGTCTACGGTGGGTAGGCAAAAGGAAGATTGCATACCTGCACAAGACGGTGTAACTGCACCCAAGCCGAGATTCTGGGATAAAAGACTAATGGCTACTTCACGATCGTCGCCACCATTAGTGAACACATCGTAGTTGCCAACATCAGTCAGACTGTCACCAAAGGCGATAACTTGGGAAAAGGCGGTGTCTTTAGCAAAAGCTGCAGAGCTTGTCATTGTTGCGAGTGCAATGGCCGCTGCGAGGCTACGCTTGGCGTTGTGCATGGTTTTCTCCTTGTCGCGGTAATCTCACACCCGCGGAGACATCGGGAGCAGTCCAGAGGAAACTACAGGGCGCGAGTCTTTATTGTTCTTTGCTCCAGTACTTCGAGGAAGCTGGGCAATGTTAGCGGATTTGACTGAGACTTGAAAATAAGTCACTAATCATCCCGCGTATTCTGGTCGGCTCTCAGGCCGCTTCACTAGCTTTTATTTGGCTGGCGCAATATTACTTAATGAGGGTTTCCCGGTAAATGAGGTTTACCCCCTGATATCCTCACTTTATAGAAAGCATTTTTCGGTATATTGATTTCTGTCAATGGCGAATTGTATCTGTGTGGCGGGACTGGTTAATAGCTGCACTATTTGGGCAAAATAGTCATAGAGTTTTGTATTTTTAGTAAAACGATGTAGCTCAGGCTTTGGATATTTATGGTTTATGGAAAAGGCAGGATATTGGTTTCTCAAGATGAGATTGAAATGAGTGCGATACGCGCTCAAGGCGCCGGTGGCCAAAATGTAAATAAAGTTTCCAGTGCAATTCACCTGCGCTTTGATATTCAGGCTTCTTCACTTCCTCAGCTAATTAAAGATGGCCTTTTGAAGCTCAAAGATCGGCGTATTTCTTCAGATGGAGTGGTGATTATCAAGGCCCAGAGGTTTAGGACCCAGGAAAAAAACCGTGCAGATGCCCTAGAGCGATTACAGGAGCTGGTGGATAAAGCCGCATTCAGGCCAAAGTTTCGTGTGGCTACCAAGCCCAGTCGAGGTGCCAAGGAGCGCCGTTTACAAGCAAAAAATCGTCGTTCTCAGGTGAAATCAATGAGGGGTAAGGTAAAAGATCAGCACTAATACAGTTCCCTAGAAAAGGGAAAAATTTTCACAAAGCTTTACTACCACTTGGCCCTTAGTACGGATGTTCTAGTTGGCGGGTAGGGTGATAACTCAGCTCTAGTGCAATCGAATTATTTGTAGAGCCGACCTATTTTTCTTTTCTAATATGAATTCCTTAGCTACTCACAGAGGGTGGCGTAAATCTGGGAAGGATGTGTGCTGATTGGAATAAGCTATATAGGTGTTAACCCCTGCGGACTAGAGTGACCGCAGAGGTATCCTCGATGGGGTAGAGACCTATAGGTAAGGAGAGCGGGCTAGGGCTTGCTGGTACTCTGCCTCCCGTTGCATTAGTTCGTATTGTAAGTCCGCTATTTCCATTCCTAGCTCAGAGTGCCTAACCTTTAGGCGAGCGACGTCAGCGATAAGTGTTACTCGTTCGGAATTGTCGATTGCTTCATCGACCAACATTGCACCAATTTCTGTCATGTCATCGAGAATGTGTTCTCTCTCCAACTCCAGGTTGTGAATTGCCGACACAATTTCCTCAACGGCTGACTTGGCAAGAAAAATATCCTGGCCTGAATTGTACCCCCGCAGGAATAATCCTTCGAGGTCCGCGGGGCAGACACCGTTATAGTGGTTACCGGAGCGCCCTTGGTCAAATCCGCGCAGCTCGGTACAAAAAAGCTCCAGCCCTTCACCTCGCCCACCCCGGTAAGCATTAGTATTGACCGTTACGCCATATTTTGCACAGGATTCGCGGCGTCTCCCCAGGTAGGATAAGTCCCTGCCCGCTGCGCCATCCTCATACCCGATTGCCTGCCAATCTGCGACATAGCATTCATCTTCACTCATGGTGGCACACCCTGAGATTGAGGTTGCTAAAAATAAGAGGAGGGCAATTGTAGGAGTAGACTTCACGGTGTTTTTCCATCTCATTAGTTTTGCTACAGCCTACTCAATTGATCCTGACTGGCAGCTGAAGCGCTAGTTTCATATGGCCATTATGTTAACAAATTGCTACCAACCGTGGCGCCGATAAGTTTCCGCTGACGACTAGTCTGATGGTGTTAAGGGGCCGGTAATTGTGAGTTTGGGTCAATGAGCGATTTCGTTGGGATGACTGCTCTCGAGTTGTTACGCGGATACAGGGCGAAGTGTTTTTCACCGGTTGAGGTTGTCGAGGGGCTACTCAATCAAATTGAGAAGCTAAATAGGCATGTCAGTGCTTTTTGTCTGATAGACAGGAAGACCAGCATTGCCTACGCACGGGACTCTGAGCGCCGCTATATGTCTCGTACTGTCAAAGGGTTGCTTGACGGAGTGCCGGTGGCAATAAAAGACGTTTTTTACACGCCGATGTGGCCGACAGTTTTCGGTTCCCAAATTATTGACCCAGAGACAACATTGGGTTGTGCGGCCCCTTGCATCGCGGCTTTGCAGCGCCATGGGTACATACCAATAGGGAAAACCACGACACCGGAGTTTGGTTGGAAGGCGGTGACGGATAATGCCATAGACGGTATTACGAGAAACCCCTGGGATAGGGATAAGACATCAGGTGGTTCGAGTGGCGGGGCCGCGGTTGCAGTATCACTGGGATTGAGCCCTCTAGCTGTGGGGGCTGATGGTGGTGGATCTATCCGGATTCCTGCCAGCTTTTGTGGCACGGTTGGGTTCAAACCGAGTTATGGGCAGGTTCCCCATTGGCCATTAGGTACCTTCTCCTCCCTGGTGCATGTGGGGCCCTTAGCATCGACGGTGGAAGACTGTGCACTGATGATGAATGTAATCAGTGAACCGGATCACCGGGATATCCGCGCAATACCACGTCGGAACATTGATTTCCTTGCAGCTATAGAGGGAAGGTTGATTGAAAGAACAGGAAAGTTGCGTATTGCTTACAGCCCCAGTCTTGGTTACGTAGAACCTGATCCCATGGTGGTGAGCAACGTTTCTGCTAGTGTAATGCACTTCCAGGAATTGGGTGCTGAAGTTGTAGAGGTTGACCCAGGTATTGATGATGCTAGTGCAGCTTTTGGCTGTCTATTTTGCGCGGGAATAGCGAGTATCTTTAGGGCGATGGATAGTACCAGGCGCCAACTGGTGGAGCCCCAATTGTTAGAGGTCGCAGAACAAGCGGACAAATTATCCTTACCTGATTATCTCGATGCGCTGAAGTGGCGAGATAACTTTGTCGAGCGATTACAGGAATTTTTTCTGAAATATGATCTGTTAGTGACCCCAACTTTACCCATTACCGCATTTAGTGCTGGGGCCAATGTGCCGGATAATAATCCAGGCTCTCTATGGTATTCCTGGACACCTTATACCTACCCCTTCAATTTATCAGGCCATCCGGCAATATCAATCAATTGCGGTTTTTCAGGGAATGGTCTGCCAGTAGGTCTGCAAATAGTAGGCAGAAAATATGCTGATGAGACCGTTTTATGTGCAGCCGCTGCTTTACAAAACCAGCAGGGATTAAAAAGGAGGATTCCTGATTGGGTAGATTCTGTGTGAGTTGCAATCTTAAAATTCTTCTTGTAGATCTAATTAAAATAAAGGGCTGAAAAACCCTTTAGTTCAGAAATTATTCCTAGTTCTATTTGCTATTAATAGTGTTTTTATATTCTATGTTTTTTGTGTATTTGTGATCCGCTTAAAGTTTATTGCGGCTCTTACGCTGAAAGATGCCAAATTGTTTTAGTATTTATTTGAATGTGCTAGCTTTTCCTTGCCGGATTGGTCAATCCGGTTTTGTTTGTTCTCTCTGCGCTTTTCGAAATTCGAATAATAAAAATATTTCTGGATTGTCCGCGATTGTTTATAGGTGTGGCCTGTAGTTCCATCCTTATTGATTTTTGTATTATTTGAATATTATTGAGATTCAAAACTGCTGTTTGTGCAGGCTTCTTGCATGTGTGTTTATTGCCTGCCTGTGTTTTTGAAATATCAGGGATTCGCAGGGGGCTAACTTAATGTGGAGAAGATAATGAAAAAAATTATTAGTAGGTCTTTAGTTGGGGTTCTTGCACTCCCCGGCGCTGTTATGGCAGAAGAGCTGTGGATAACTATAGGTAGTGATGGTTATAAAACCTTAAAGCAAAACAGTAGCCTGGTTGCTAAGCAACCACTCGCGATTCAAGGTGAGGAACGTAACGGAGTCACTATTCTAAAAGTTAATGAAAAGAATCTTTCCGAAATATCGACTCTGATGCACATCAACCATAACCGTTGTGGCGGCTTTATGGTACATGACTCATTGGAGGAAGCAGAAGCTGCCCAGATTTCATCGCTGACGACAACAGTGAATAACGTGATCGCTTACTCTATTGATAATGCAGATGTGGTTAACGCCCTGCAAGCAGAGATCTCAGAGTCTAATATACGGTCGACTATTCAAAGTTTGTCGAATTTTACTAATCGCTATTACACCACTTCAACCGGCGTGGATGGTGCTGAGTGGATAAGGGATGAGTGGCAGGCATTAACGAATTCACGAAGTGATGCCTCTGTCGAACTTTATAGCCATAGTTGGGCGCAACCCTCCGTAATTTTGACGATTCAGGGGCAAACTGACCCGGATGAAATTATCGTGCTGGGGGCGCACCTGGATTCTACGGTCGGTTTTGGCACTGGTGAAGGTACGAGAGCGCCGGGGGCTGACGATGATGCGTCTGGCATAGCAACATTGACTGACGTCATTCATGCAATTGTCGCTACAGACTATAAGCCGGATAAAACGCTGGCTTTTATGGGGTACGCTGCTGAGGAAGTGGGGCTGCGGGGGTCAGATGATATTGCCAGCGATTACAAATCACAGAATAAAAATGTGATAGGTGCTTTGCAATTGGATATGACTAATTACTATGGCTCAAATAGTGATATCTATATTATTGGAGATTACACCAATAGTGCCCAGAATAGCTTTCTTGAGGATCTGGCCCAGACCTACCTGAGCGGCCTTACTGTTGGAACAACTTATTGTGGTTATGCGTGTTCTGATCACGCATCTTGGTATAACCAGGGTTATCCGGTTTCCTTTCCTTTTGAGGCGACTTTTAATGGCTCAAATCCTTATATCCACACTTCAAGTGATACCCTCGCTAATAGTGGTGGAGATGCCAGTCATGCGGTGAAGTTTGGAAAGCTTGCTGCTGCCTATGTCGCTGAATTGGCCAAGGGTTATATAGGGGATGATCCGGGCCCAGACCCCGATCCGGACCCCGATCCCGACCCCGGTGAGGAACAAACAGAAACCTTTAGTGGTGATGTGGGTCGAGGTTCGGAGGATCACTATGGACCTCTCAGTGTAACGCCCGGTACAGATTTTATCGCGGATATGACCGGTACTAATGATGCCGATCTATATGTCCGTTTTGGTGCGGCACCTACTTGGCGCTATTACGATTGCCGTCCCTATGAGGGAGATAGCTCTGAGAACTGTTCCTTAACCGTGCCAAGTGGTGAGAGTGAAGTCTATTTTATGGTGCGGGGCTACAGTCGCCTGGGATCGGATTATGAGGTTGACGTTACTTATACACCTCAATAGACGGTGCTGATTTCACCTATTTATTTTTTTTAAGTGAACTCATTGCTGTCACTTTTGCTTCAGCCTTTCTAAAAGTCACGTTTGGCAGTTTTTGGCATTTGCTAAACGTGTACCCCCTCCTTTTAAAATAAATATCGCGACATTAATTTTTTGATTTGTTGGAAGTTGACATTTAATCGCGTAAAAGATCTACCCCAGGCGTGCACTAATTTCTGGCATGGATGCAATTTAACGGAACGTCAGTATGCCGCTTTTTTTGTTTAACCCCTGCACAGATCTAATTTGATGTGCATTACTTTGATGAATTATCCGGTGATGTTCTGTTTGATGTTAATAATGAGAAGAGAGGGTGGTGATTATGAAGCGTTACTTGTTGAGACCTTTGTCATTGGCGGTGGCAGTTGCGATTTTTAACTCTGGTGGGTATGCGATTGCTGAGGAAAAGGAAGAGGGTGCCTCTAATACTGCTGATCGGGCAATGGAGGAAGTGATAACCACAGGTACGCGCAAAGAGGGTGTATCTCCCACCGAGACTCTTTCTCCGGTAGATGTGGTTGGCGGAGAGGACATTGCGGATCAAGCGAGCTTTGATCTTACTGAGTCCCTGGCAAAAATTGCCCCTTCATTTAATACGCAGAGATTTCCAATTGCTGATGGTACCGCTTTTATCCGCCCGGTAACTTTACGTAATTTATCCCCAGATCAAACTTTGGTACTGGTCAATGGAACTCGCCGCCATCGCTCTGCGCTGGTTAATTTGCAGCTTGCCCCCCTGGGCACAGTTAACCAGGGTGCCCAAGCCGTCGACTTTTCGGCGCTACCCTCTATGGCTATAGAGCGAGTTGAGGTTTTGCGTGATGGCGCTTCAGCACAATATGGCTCCGATGCAATTGCCGGTGTTGTTAACATTATCCTGAAGGATGATGCAGAGGGATTCAGCTTATCAGCTCAGACAGGAGAATATTTTGAGGGGGATGGAACCCGGATGAGTATTGCCGCAAATACGGGATTTGCGCTGGGTAATGCAGGATTTATTAATGGCACCGTTGAATTTTCCCGCGCAGATAAAACCTGGCGTAGCGAAGCGCGGCCAGATGCGCAGCAGGTAGGATCAGTTGTGGGAAATAATTTAGTACCACTGGATGGCTTGGGTCAGAGATGGGGTGATCCCGATGTTGAGTCCCTGAAGTTTTTTATTAACAGCGGCCTGGAGATCTCTGATTCGGTAGAGCTCTATGGAAATTTCGGTTATTCACAAAATGAAACAATTTCTGACTTTTTCTATCGTGGACCGGTGCTCGATCCAGAACACCAGTTTACTGCGAGAGGTACCCTGCAAGTAGACAGCCCCAATGACCCCCTTGATCCGAATAGTATCGACTACATGCCCGATCCAGCTCCCCAGTCTTTAGTGGATTCTATTTTGGCGCAAGGCCTAAACCCCTCGGATTACCTGGTAGCAGATACTTCCAGCGACAGTGGGTACGTGTTGCGGAACCCAATTTATACTCAGTTCCCCGGCGGCTACAACCCTGAATTCGGTGCAGATATTTATGATATCGCTGCTGTATTCGGGGCTCGTGGAGAGCTTGCCAATGGTCTCTCCTGGGATCTACGCGGACGTTTGGCTGAAAATGAAGTGGACTATGTCCTGAAAAATTCCATCAATCCAAGCTTGGGTATTTTGTCTCCTACTTCCTTCAAGCCGGGAACCCTCACGCAGGAAGAGTCCAGCCTCAATGCGGATTTTGTCTACCCTATTGATGTCATGGCTTTTGCTTCGCCATTGAACCTTGCATTCGGCGCTGAGTGGCGTGAAGAGACTTACTCAATTGGTAGGGGGGATGCAGCGTCCACTGAGGTAGGTCCAACTGCTGCGTATTTTGGTGTGGGTTCAGATGGTTTTCAGGGGTTCCCGATTGAAGCGCTGGGTAGTTTCAGTAGTGAGAGTATTGCAGCTTACATTGACCTTGAAGCCGATGTGACTGAGGCTCTGACTTTGGGAGCGGCTTTACGGTTAGAGGAATATGATGAGTTTGGCTCGACATCGGATTGGAAATTGTCAGCACGGTATGATGTGAATGAACAACTGGCATTTCGAGCGACGGTAAATACTGGTTTCAGGGCGCCAACACCCGGACAGGTGAATACCTTAAATGTTACTACTACGACGGACTCCAGTGGCAACCTGATACCCAATGGAACCTATCCTGTGGCTCATCCGGTAGCGTCAGCGCTCGGAGCCGTTGAGCTGGAGCCGGAGGAATCCACCAGTTTTACCCTGGGTGCAGTTTTTGCTCCACTGGACAATACCAGTGTGACAATAGATTACTACAACATCGACATCGAGGATCGCCTGGCTCTGCGCAACAATGCCATCGGAGATGACGAAGTGATTCTGTTGCAAAATGCCGGTATAGAAAATGCAGCACTACTCAACGGCAGCAATGCAAACTATTTCGTCAATGCTTATGACTCGGAAGTGTCTGGTATAGATCTGGCAGTTACCAGTGATTTCGAGATTTTTGAAAGTTTATTGGTGGTGGATTTACGCCACAATCACAATCGCCAGGAAGTTACCAGTGTTACGCCAAATACCATCAATGCCTCACGGGTATTTGACCTGGAAAACCAAGTTCCCAGTGATCGAACGACTTTAACTTTTGATCTCGATACGGGTGATTTATTTGCAGGGTACCTGCGTTTTAATCGCTATGGCAGTTGGGAATCAACAGGCGGGTTGTTTGGTGCTGGGGATGCCAGTGATACCTATAGTTATGGCAGTGAAATTCTCGTTGATATCGAAGCGACGTTTACGCTGTATGAAAATTATAAATTGTCATTGGGGGGCGAGAATATCTTTGACGTAATGCCTGATGATGAGCAGGAGCCCACGTTGCGATATCTCGGAGTACGTCATGCCCTCACATCACCATTTGGCTTTAATGGTGGCTATTGGTATTTACGTGCTAGCGCAGAGTTTTAAGCAGTATAAATAGGGGAGACTATTTAGCCTGGAGTCTTTTCTTGCATTAACTCACAGCAGTACCCCGGTAATTGTCCCGGGTTACTGTCTGTTCTCTTAGTTGGTGAAGGGGATCTTCTCCAACGTCTAAGTGCCAGTTTTTGTGAATTCAACACGGGCATTAAAATCGGATACGATTTGAGGTTCATCAGTGAAAACCCCATCGATACCTTGAGCTGCCAACAGTATCAAATCGTTGGGGTCGTTGACGGTAAATACGTAGTTCTTAAGCCCGCGCTGTTTTGCATCGGCTATTAAATCTGCATTTATAAAATCTACGTTCGTATGTAATGAATAGGCCTTTAATGGAGCAGAGCAGGCTGCAAGATCGAGGGGAACACCGGAAACCAGCACTCCCCGCCGAACCTCAGGAGCTAATTGGAGGCACTGGTACAACTGGCGGTGATCGAAAGAGGAAACGATGTATTGCTCATAGCTCGCACCTGTATCCTGCGTAAAGGTGTGGATTTCATCCGCGAAAAGGGCTGCACAGTTAGGCCCTTTCAGCTCGATATTGAGTTGGGCACTATTTCCCACAAGTTCCAGGACTTCCCGTAATGTAGGGACCTTATTCCCGCAAGGGAGAGGTCTCTCTTTCAGGGCATCGGGATGCATTTCAGTGATGAGTTCGGAGCCCGCAATTAGGCGTCCGAGTCGCCGGTCATGCTTGACCAGAAGCTGCCCACCAATATTCCACACATCAATTTCGATACCCCCGACGTTGAGTTCCAACGCATGCCCGATTGCTTGGAGAGTGTTTTCACTGGCTCGCTGTTGATAGCCCCGGTGGGCGAAACAGAAGAGCGTAGTTGAAGTCATGGCTTATCAGTCCATTTTCATGGTTTGCTTCAGACTGCCCTTGAATTATTACGAGGTCACTAATGCAACACCAAAGTTTCTGCCAAATACTGGTTAATTGGCATTAAAAAATTATTTTTATAGCCTTTGGGTAGTGATTAGGCTCCAAAAAGTGAGCTGCTACTCTCCAGCCAATGCACGATAACAGCCTTGATGAAAGACCAGGGGTTCACCACCAAAAGCGGCAAATTCCAGCACCTCTCCAAGCAATATTGTGTGATCTCCACCATCAATGCACTGCGCGCGGCGGCAATGGAAATAGGCTGCACATTCCTCTAGGCGAGGTATACCATTGGGGCCTTCATACCAGTTGACCTGTCCAAACTTGTCTGCTCCTCGACCAGCAAATAGGTTTGAGACATGTTGTTGGTCTGCTCGCAGGATATGCACGGCAAAGTGCTCCCGGGTGGTAAATGCTTTATAGCCCATGGACTGCTTATCGATACTCCATAGAACCAGGGCGGGGTCGAGGGAAACGGAATTAAAGCTGTTAGCCGTCATGCCGGCAGGTTGGCCATTGGTATCCTGAGTGGTAATGACGGTTACACCGGTAGCAAAGTGGCCGAGGGTGTCCCGCAGTAGCCGGCTTTGCTCGGGTGACGGGGAAATCGTACGGCTTTTCTCTGTCGTCATACTAAGGCTACTTGTACCAAAACTTTGAAGGGCCGCCATTTTAAGGCAAAAGTTAACGGTTTGCGCGCTTTACCTCGAATAGCTATTAAAATAAGTACGATTATCAGTTATTTTTTGACTGGTCGTTCATAATTGGCTGGCACTCTTGGCTGAGCTTTTCCCGGAGGGCGATCGCACCACCGGTAAGGGCAAAACCGAGTAGATTGCCCTTTTCGTCGCGAAATTCGGCGCAAACCCCTGAATCTTCTATGTTGATTTGCCAAGTCCCCTTGGTATCAGGGCTTGGCGGGCAAACGGTAGTTGGGTGCAGGGTTGTCTTTACGGCCACAGGAATAACGCCAAAGCAAACGGGAGTCAGATTTCCTGACAGAGTTTGTGAGAGACTCTTCACACAGCTGATTAGGGGGGCGACAAAGAGTAACTGATGGCCGTCTATTTCTGCGCAATCCCCCAGGGCGTAGATATCGAGATCGCTTGTTTGCAGATATCGATCTACAGCAATACCTCTTTGCACGGCTATACCGGCCATGGAGGCTAAGCCGGTGTTAGCCTCAAGTCCAAGTGCGGCGAGAACGACATCCGCTTCTATTTGCTCTCCATTACTCAGCTGGGCCCGGAAACCGGTGCTCAATTTCTCGATACGCTTTAATGATGAGCCCCCATGGAAGCGAACGCCATAGTCTTCCAGGGCTCTCTGCAGATCGCGTCCGGCGACTTCCGGCAGCAGTGTCGCCAGTGGCCATTGCTCTATATCAACCAGATCCACTGCGAAGCCGGTCTGTACCAGATCGTTGGCAAATTCACAGCCAATCAAACCAGCGCCCAGGAGTAGTATGCGCTTGCGCCCCACCACGGCAGTTCGAAAACGGTGGTAGTCTCTGAGATTATTTATGCGAAAGATATGTGATTGGGCATCCCCCTCATAGTGGGGAAGTTTGCGGCACTTGGCCCCGGTTGCCAGAACTAGCTTTCCATAGGGAATCTTGGATACATGCTCTGCACCATCCTGCTGAATCGTCAGAGTTCTGTTTTGGCGATCTATATGTATTACCCGCGTGTGAACCAGAATTTGTGCATTGAGTTCGCGAGCCATATCTTCAGCACTGGAAGTGCTGAGTTGCTGTGCAGTCTTGCCGTGAGAGAAAGAGGCTGACAGCAAAGGCTTGGAGTAAAAAGCCCCATCATCGGCGGTGATTAACAGGAGAGAAGACCGGGGGGTAAGCTTGCGAAATTCTCGCGCCAGATTATACCCGGCCAGCCCTGTGCCAATAATAATTAAAGGTGCTGAGGTTGTAGTGGATGCGTTTTGGTTGGCTGAAGGGGACGGGGCTATGGGGGCTTGGCCCACGAGGACCATATCAAATTCTTGTTTACTAACGCCGCATTGAGGGCAATTCCATTCGTCGGGAATATCCTCCCACCGAGTACCAGGAGCAATGCCATCTTGTGGACATCCCTCGGCCTCATTGTATGTCCAGCCACATACCATACACTCCCAGATCCGGAAGCCATCATTGCTAGCTAAGCTGGCTTGAGTGGTATCGGCGCCAATCTCCAGCATGGAGAAATCTTGTTTGGCTGCACCACACTCCGGGCAGTACCAGTCTTCAGGTATATCTTCCCAGCGAGTACCGGGAAGAATTCCATCCTCGGGCCAACCTTTGGACTCATCGTATATCCAGCCGCAGTTCTGGCACTGCCACTTTCTGTATGCCGACATGTTTCTCCACCAAGCAGGGTCGAGCCCGATAAATAAATACCGGGGCTTTCCCATTTATAGCGGTAAAAACGAAAGGAGTTGTGGTTGGGCGGTATTATTCCGTGCTGCGCTGGGCGATTTTACTGAGAGCACTTTGATAAATATCAGCAATTTCCCCAGGGTGCTTGATTGAAATACCCAAATCGTGCAGCAGGCCATCCTTGAGTCCATATACCCACCCATTGACGGTCAGTTCCTGGCCCCTACGCCAGGCATCGCGGACAATGGTGGTCTGGCAAACGTGTATTACCTGTTCCAGAACATTGAGTTCGCACAGTAAGTCTGTGCGTTGCTGTTGCTGGAAAAGATCTATCAAGGTGTGATGCTTATCCCTGACATCCTGAATGTGTCTCAGCCAGTTATCGATCAGGCCAAGTTGCTCGTTATTAAGTGCAGCCTGGACACCGCCGCAGCCGTAATGACCACAGACAATAATATGTTTTACTTTTAGGATTTCTACAGCGTACTGCAGTACTGAAAGGCAGTTCAGGTCTGAGTGGACTACTACATTGGCAACATTTCTGTGGACAAAAAGCTCCCCGGGTAATAGGCCGACAATTTCATTCGCGGGAACGCGACTATCAGCGCAGCCAATCCAGAGGTATTCAGGGCTCTGCTGCTCAGACAGTTTAAGGAAAAAGTCAGGCTTATCTTCGCGAGTTGCCTCTGACCAATGTTGGTTGTTCTCTATTAAATGATTAAGCGGGTGCAATGAATCTATCCTGATGTGACCGTTTGGACAATTAGTCAGCAGGATAGCGACTTTGTTCGTGCGCGCCAAGTGTATCTGGTCTAATCTAAAAAGATGACTATTGCCTAAAACCTGGTCTAAAAAGGAATCTAAGATCATGGGAAGAAAGAAAAGCGCCATTCCCAGAAGGCGGCAGAGGGTTTCCAGGCACTCGAATTCAGTGGGGCGGCATCGCTTGAGAGTGCGTCAATTGCTTGCAAGAAGGACGCGTTTGCGTAGCTATTTACAGCATTTCCCAATGGATGAAAAAGCCAATATCGAGGCGGTACCGGAAAAGAAGGGTGCTGAAGTTACGGAGTAAATCCGATATTGTACCCTCTGTTGTCCACGCTGTATCAGAGATCTATAAGTGTGGTGGATAAGTTGGCTGTATAAGTGGTTATTAAATTACATTCAATAAAACCGTTGAGCTAATGGAAAAGTAAAAAGAGAATCATATGGTGTTGTCAGGTTGTAATGTAGATATTGACTTAAAAATTAGTTTGGCGAATTATGATGACTTGCATGATGCAAAAAGCATAATTGCTTTAATGGAAGAGTATGCACTTCATCCATTTGGTGGCGGTGAAGCTCTTTCTGATCATTGTCGAACAGGGTTGGTGCCGGCACTAAATGAATTTCCTGGAGCTTTTAGTATTTTAGCATACCGAGATAGTAGAGCTGTTGGTCTAATTAATTGTTTTACTGGTTTTTCCACTTTTTTATGTAAGCCTCTTATTAATATTCACGATGTTGTTGTTAGTGAATCTGCACGAGGTTTGGGCGTTTGTACGGCTATGCTGGGTTTTCTTGAGAAAGAAGCAAAAGATAGGGGATGTTGTAAGTTAACCTTGGAAGTTCTACAAAAAAATTACACTGCGCAGGCTGCTTACCGTAAGACTGGCTTTAAACCGTACGCCATGGATGAGGAGTTCGGTCAAGCCGAATTTTGGCAGCGATATCTTTAATGTTCACCTTTTAAAATTTGTAGTCATTGTATGGAGCTATCTTCCGATAAGCCGTGGCTGTGATCTGACAGCTACGGCTGACCAATACTGTTAGATATTTTATTGGTAGCTGCTGAAGTGCGATGTACCCCAATTATTAGTTCCATAGATTGGGTCTGTAGCCCTGAGATTTTACTGATTGATAATATTAAAAATAATGTCCATACAAACGGTGGTAGCAGTAGATACACAGAAGCTTTATGGAAGGGAATGTTTCTTGAGGTTTTGGGTGTTTTAAGAGTCCTAAATACCAATATCATATTTCTTGACTTTGGTGACGCTAGTGCGTGAAAGCTGGTAGGAGAAAGCGATATTTATAGGGATCTAATGGTTGTATTCCAGCAACATCATGGATACCTAAAGATATTGTCTCCGTAGCTCTTCTAAGATAATTAGTAGTTGAATTAGCGATCCTCTATTCAAACAAATTTCTGACATGCTGTTGCGTCGAATTTTACTCGCCATGAAAGCCATTCACTTTGCTGTACCAGCAAGTTACTGGTTTCGATGAGTGATATGGATAATGATAAAATTCGAGAGTTTACTCTTTGGTCATGCTCAAGAATTAAAGGCTACCAAATATATTTGGCTCATTCCCCCGGAAATCCTGTGCTGATAGCTGGAGTTTTATGCTTATGTGACGTGGGAAAAATTATTTGATGTTTATTGCGTCAGCTTGACGTTATTCCGCTTAAATAGTTTAAGTTTCTTTTGGGTGAATGAGAATAAAAGAAGAGGCTTTAAGTACTTTTGAAGATATAGGTTTTCCAATGATTGATAGTTGGTTCTAGGTCAGGAGTTACCTGGAATTTTTGATGAGCCTATTTTGGGGATACCTTAAATAAACCTCACTAGAGCTTTATATAAAACGTTCACTCTTTTGGTGCATCCAGCTGGAAAATTCTTCAACTACTTCAGGTTAAGTCATTCACTTTGGAGGTATTTCAGCTGTTTCATAGTTTTCCCTTATTTTTAAATCCTTGTGTTAGTCACTGTCTCCATAGTGTTTGGCTAAAGGAGGCGTAAAAAACGAGGTTAGCCTCCCTCCATGTGCAATACTTTTTGGGTACTGGACCGCCGGTCTGATGTACAGCGAGCAAGGAGGGAACCTGCGATGCGTTTAAATTCAACTTTGGCTCAGGGTCGCTATCACTACAGTTGTGATGGCAGGGAAATGCCTGTGCAAGATAGTTGGCAGTTAGGGAATGATGAGCAGGGGCGACGCTCGCTTGTCAGTCGGCGCTTAGTCGGGGACCAGGGGTTTGGTATCGAAGTATTTGCTCTTTTGGAAGGGGGGCTAGTGAGTGAGTGTGTTGTGCATTGGCGAGATGAAGTTGATGAGGTTAGCGCCCACTACAAGTTAATTCCAGAAGAGGGAAAGAGTCCTGCGATAGGTGATGATATTCAAGCCAGCTGGACAGGCCCCAATGGCCCTCAGCAACTCAATATCGAAGGGGAAGAGCGGCTATTGTTTCCACTGATGCGGGTTTTTATGGGGCCTGTCTTGTCGAGGTTGGTACAACATGAAAATGGCCTGGAAGTTGTGTCCCCTGATATTGTCGATCCATCTCAGCGGGGTAAGTTGCTCTCTCCTAGGGTGAGCCATCGCACGGCAAGATCAATGGCGGGGGATGTTTCGAGCCAGAAGGCTCAGGAACTGGGTTCTGATATTATTGCTTACATTTACCAGGGCGATGAAGCTGAAAGAGATGCCCATTGCTATGTTGATAGTCGGAGCCTGTTAGTGGGGTACGATTGGCCATCTAGTACTGGCCGCCTGTGGCAGGTTCGGCTGAGGGACTTGGAGTGGTCGTCGAGCTTAAAAGGACTACTTTAGCCCAGCTTGAGGAAACTTTATAACCACTATTGGTCACACAAATAGGCTTAAATGGAGATTGCTGTTTCTATACCTGTCATTATTTAGTTTTTTGTTCTAGCTAAGCTGAAATAAGGGCTTCTCTAGCCTGATTGGCTGTCTTGTCACGATAATCGCAAAATTATGTAGTGGGACTTGTAATCCTCTCCAGTGTAAGCTTGCATCATGATTGCAATAAATGACTGGGGGAAAGCGTTTTGTCCTACTATCGAAGAAGGGTTTTTGCCGGGCTCACATTACTTTCTTCTGTTGGGTTAGTTGCACAGTTGCCAACAGCTTTAGCTGAAGAGGTGCCAGAATCAACTTTTTCTATGGATGCAGGAGAAAACCTGCAGACCCACCATAAGCGCTGCTTGAACGAGCAAATTCTTGTTTCGGATGCCGATGTCACGATAAGGGAAATCCGACGTATCTGCGCTGAAAGAGTTAGAGCTGAACTGACTCTTGAAGAGGATCCGGTGATAGCGGACTTTATTGTCGACGAGTATGAGGAAGACCTTCCTACAGATGAAGTATTGTTAGGGGGGAGGGCTCAGGCTATCAGGGATGCTGCCAATAACCCTTTTACTTTAGCTTCCCATAAAACTAACTACGTGCTGCCAATGGTCTACAATCCAGCCCCTGAAGAGGGAGGGCTGGCAGACATTGAAGGCCTAGCTGAGGCAGAAGAGTTGGATAACGTCGAAGTTCAATTCCAGCTTTCTGTGCAGGTTCCTATTTGGCGGGGTTTTTTGGGGCAGGCTTCTGTACTGAGTGTCGCCTATACAAATCGCAGCTTTTGGCAGGCGTACAACTCCGATGACTCCGCTCCCTTCCGTGAGACAAACCACGAGCCGGAATTGATTCTGAGTTGGCTCAATGACTGGAGCCTATTTGGTTGGAATAATGTGGCTAACCAGGTAGCGATTAACCACCAGTCAAATGGGCGCAGTGAACCCTATTCCCGCAGCTGGAATAGAATATATGCGAATTTCATTTTTGAGCGGGATAATTATTCAATCAGCCTAAAGCCCTGGTACAGGGTCCCTGAAGATAAGGATGATGATGATAATCCGGATATTGAGCACTACTTGGGGCATTTTGAATTGGGTGGGCGATACCGCGATGGGGATCACACGATTTCAATGATGCTACGTAACAATTTGCGCTCAGATAATCGTGGTGCAGTGGAGCTGACCTGGGGCTTCCCTCTCGGGAAACGCGTCGATGGGTATGTTCGCTATTTCAATGGTTACGGCGAGAGCCTCCTTGATTATGATGAATCGGTGCAAACTTTAGGGTTTGGATTTGTGTTAGCCCAGGGATTTTAACCTTAACGACGAGGGCGTACTCGCAATGAATAGGCTCTCGTTTTTCCCTTCTTAACCTCACTTGTTATCAGGGTTTGTTCATGGCCTTTGATGATAGTTACCGCTTGAGTGCCCATGCGGTAATCACGAATACTGGCGGAGAAGTACTGCAGCTGAAAGCGACTTATGCTGAGCGTAGCTGGGGCTTGCCAGGCGGAGCATTAGACCCGGGTGAAACTGCCCATGAGGCATTGGTGCGGGAGTGCCATGAGGAACTTGGACGAGAAGTTCGAATAGAGTATCTCAGTGGCATCTATTACCACAACGCTTTCAATTCACATGTTTTTATTTTTCGAGCCCATTTCATTAAAGAGGGTGACTATATTCTCTCTGATGAACATTCCCAATGGGCTTACTTTCCGCTTCACCAATTATCCCAGGTACAACGTCACAGGGTCGAGGATTGCCTCACGTTTAATGGTATTGTGCGTAGCGCAAAGTTCTAACTTTATTATCTTCCTTGGCAATAGATCTGGTATGCCTGGGTACATTTGGCGAAAATCGCCAAATGCAATGTAGTCGCAGAATTCCCCTCCCTCCTACATTAGTATTTGCCCCCTGGTGTTTATTGCCCTGGAATTCCAGAGCCACCGCAACTCGCGGAGGCCTTATAAAAGTTAATAAAATCAAATAGTTGAATAATTGATACAGCAAGTTGTACTCACCTGCAAGCTATGCTGATGGATAAGAATTATGGGTTTGGAATTGAAGATGCCTGAGTTGGGCAACCTAAACGAAAACAGCCTTGAATTAGAGTGCCGGGTCGCTCTGGTCAGTTCTGATAGCAAATTGGCCAATGAGTGGATTACCGCTCTCAATAATACGGCAGCAGTACACGACAATCCTTTTGGTCTTCATTTTGAAGCCGTAACGCCCGCAGATGCTGAAAGGTTGGCAAAAGAAGAGGATTCCCTGCAAGCGGTCATTGTCGATGGTGGCAGTGACGGGCAGGGGCTGGATGCTGCAGATGACCTCGCTGACCGAATTCACGCTTTGCGTTCCCAGCTTAATATCTTCCTCGTAGCTCACAGTGGTTTTGCTGGAACAACCTCCAAGCCGGGCAAATCCGGTTCAAAATCCCTGGCAAATTTGCGTCGCCGCTTCGATGAGTTGTTCGACCGCCGTGAGGGCAATTTCAACCATATGTTCCGCTTGGTGCAGGCGTTTATTGCTCGACGAGCTTCGACTCCTTTTGCCGACACCCTGAAAGAATACGTATTCTCAGCTCGGGATGCGTGGCATACACCTGGTCATTCTGGTGGTGACAGTTTGCGCAATAGTCCCTGGGTGGGGGATTTTTATCGCTTTATGGGTGAACATATCTTCAATACAGACTTGTCTGTATCTGTTCAAGTTTTAGATAGTTTACTCGAGCCCCACTCGGTTATTCAGGAGGCTCAGGATCTAGCGGCTCAGGCTTTTGGGGCTCGCCATACCTTTTTCCTGACCAACGGCACCTCTACCGCGAATAAAGTGGTTATTCAGCAAATTCTTGGCGGTGGCGGAAAAATTATCGTTGACCAAGCGTGTCACAAATCAGTTCACCATGCGATTGTGATGAATCGCTGTGAGCCGGTTTACCTGAAGTCTGTATTGCATCCAGAATTTGGAATTTACGGGCCGGTAAAGCGTTCGGATATTGAAGCTGCCCTGGATGAGCACAGTGATGCGCGCCTATTGGTAATTACCTCCTGCACCTATGATGGATTGCGTTACGACCTTAAGCCAATTATCGACTACGCCCATGAGCGTGGAGTGAAAGTGCTGGTGGATGAAGCCTGGTTTGCCCATGGTTTCTTCCATCCCGAGTTGCGGCCTACAGCACTGGAATGTGGGGCAGATTATGTGACCCAAAGCACCCACAAAATGCTGTCGGCCTTTTCCCAGGCCAGTATGATCCACGTGCAAGACCAGGACTTTGATGAATTCCGTTTTCGCGAAAACCTGAATATGCACGCCTCTACCAGTCCTCAGTACGCAATGATTGCGAGCCTAGATGTGGCGCGTAAACAAATGGCGATGGAGGGGTATGGTCGTTTGAAGCAATGTCTAAAGATGGTGGAAGTTTTACGTAATGCCGTCAATGAGACAGGTGTGTTCCGCGCGCTAACACGTGATGACTTAATTGCTGACCCACTTGCCAGTGATAACATTCGCCTTGATCCCACCAAGGTGACTATTGATATTTCCAAGAGTGGTTACTCTGGCAATGAAATGCAGATTAAATTGTTTGATCAGTATGGCATCCAGGTGGAAAAGACCACCTACAATACCATTACTGTACTTGTAACCCTCGGTAGTACAGAGAGCAAATTACTTCGCTTGATTCATGCTCTTAAGCAATTGGCAGGAAATACTCACAAGCGTATTCATATCGGGTCGCCGAGGCGTTTGCCAGAATTTACCCGTTTTACATGTCTACCGGCAGATGCTTATTTTTCGGAAGCAGAAGAATTGCCGCTGATGGATAATGGCACAGAAGCTATTGAGAACCTGGTTGGTCGGACCAGTGCAGATGAAATTGTTCCCTATCCGCCAGGTATTCCGGTCCTTGTGCCGGGACAGGAAATTTCAGCCCAGATAGTGCAGTTTTTACAGCAGCTACTTCAGGGGCAGAATACGACAGAAATTCACGGTCTTATTTTCCGCTCTGATGAGCCGATGCTAAGGGTCGTTAAGGAAGCCTCCAAGGGCAAAGCTGAGAAAGTGCAGTCTTCTGGAGAGAAAAAGAAAGGAAAATAGTAAAACTCCATAATCCGGCATGGAGGCCGGTATGCTCGAAAGTCCACAATCTGTGTTGATAGCCGGTGCTTCCGGTGGCATAGCGCAGGCTATTGGCGCCGAAATTATTCGGCGCTATCCTCAAGTTACATTATTGACCTTGAGTCGAATCACAGTTGATATGATTCCTGGCCATGTCGGTGAGCGACACCATTTATCCGTTTGTTTAGAGCAAGCCGAGTCCATCGATATTGTTGAAAATTTTTTGGCCGAACACTCTGAGCCACCAAGTTGGGTAATCAACTGTTGTGGCATTTTACATGATGAGTTCCACGGACCGGAGAAGTCCCTATCGCAATGTGATGATCACTGGTTATTGCAGTCGATTCAGGTCAACGTACTTTCCCATTTACATTTAGCGCGCGCACTGGATGGATTCTTGAAGCGTAGACGCCCTTTGTTGTGGGCATCGCTTTCGGCAAAGGTGGGAAGTATCACGGATAACCAGCTCGGTGGCTGGTACAGCTACCGGTGTAGTAAGGCCGCATTAAATATGCTGGTTAAGAATCTGTCTATTGAGTGGGCGCGGAAACTGGAGGAAAGTTGTGTGGTAGCGATTCACCCAGGTACGACAGATACTTCACTATCCAAACCTTTTCAGTCTAATTTGCCCCCAGATAAACTCTACACCCCTGAATTAAGCGCGAATCGTATTGTAGATGTCTTGAGTCAACTGGCATCGGCAGACACCGGAAAATTACTGTCATGGGATGGAAGTTTTATACCCTGGTAGCGATCAGCGTGAAATAGGCGCGATAGTAGCTGTTATCGTATCTTAAGTTATAAGAGGGTTTCCCCGCTCCAGAATAGTGGCGATATCAATCCCAGTGGGTAGGCTTCCAGTATTGTGTGTGCCGTTAATCCCTATTCTTGATTTGATAAAGGCGTCAGTTACACAAGGGTTACTCCCCTGTAGCAGAAGGTGCGCCTGCATGGTCAGGGCCATTTGGTCAATAATATGACGGGCACGGTATTCAAATTGATTTAGGTCGGAAAGATCGTTTCTTAACTTGTCGACTGCCGTATCAAATTGTGTGTTTATGCCTCGACTAATGTTTAACTCATCAAACCAGTGGCTAATTACTGCAGGGGTTTTAGTGATGGCACGTAACACGTCCATCGCTTGAATGTTCCCTGAGCCCTCCCAGATTGCATTTATCGGAGCATCTCGGTACAGCCGTGCCGTAATAAAGTTTTCAATAGCTCCATTGCCTCCCAGGCACTCCATAGCCTCATAGGCGTGATGGGGACTGCGTTTGCATATCCAGTATTTTCCCACCGCGGCCCCGAGCCTGAGTAGCATCTTCTCGTGTTCGCTGCCCTCTTGATCCATTGCTCTGGCTATGCGCATGGTAAAGGCAATTGAGCCTTCCACCTCCAATTGAAGGTCGGTAAGCACATTTTGCATCAGTGGTTGATCAATCAGCTTTTTGCCAAATGCTTTGCGCTCACTAGCGTTGTAAATTGCCTGGATAACAGCTTGCCGCTGCCCTGCAGATGAGCCCATCATGCAATCAAACCGCGTAATCGCTACCATCTTGATGATGGCGCTGACCCCACGCCCTTCTTCGCCGATTAGCCAGCCCAATGCGCCGCGTATCTCAACTTCTGAAGAAGCATTGGAAACATTGCCACACTTTGTCTTCAGGCGTTGAATCTCCAGCTGGTTCTTCGAACCATTCGGCCTCCATCTTGGAACCAAGAAGCAGGATAAGCCGCCGGGCGCCTGGGCAAGAATTAAAAAGGCATCGCACATAGGGGCGGACATAAACCATTTGTGCCCTAATAATTCATAGGTTCCATCGGCGAGGGGAATTGCAGCGGTGGTATTTGCCCTGACATCTGAGCCCCCTTGTTTTTCGGTCATGCCCATACCGATCGTCAATGAGTTTTTCTCAAAATATGGGCGATTACTTCCATCGTAAGTGCGGCTGGTTATTTTGGGTATCCATTCGATGGCGATTTCAGAGTTTAGCTCGATAGTGGGCACTGAGGCGAAGGTCATAGTGATAGGACACCCGTGACCGGCTTCAAGCTGAGTGTGCAAGTAATTTTTTGCAGCTCTGGCCACGTGGGCACCTGCGCGTGGGTCGGTCCAGGGAGAGCTGTGTAAACCTTCTGAAAGTGCCAGCTGCATTAGCTGGTGATAAGAGGGATGGTATCGAACCAAATCAATGCGGTGGCCGGAACGATCGTGACTTTCGAAGATAGGTTTAAATTCATTGGCGGCATAACCCCGCTCAATCATTTCTGGCCTGCCACACACCTCCCCATACCGCTCCAGGTCATCTTCAGCCCAATGGGCCCCATTAATATGTACGGCTTCCTTTAACGCCTGATCAGTAATATAGAGGTTATGACCAGTAAGTGGGCGAGGCTGATTGCTAACTTGATATGTGGATTTGTAATCTGGCACATAGTTTTGACTGTTCATAACTTCACCTAAAGGACTTGAGATTTCAATTGGTGTAGCGACTTACTTTGTACAATTTTACCAATTAATTGAAGGTAATAATTCAAGAAATAGCTGAATATGAGCATAAAACAAGCTTTCCTTGATTACTATTTAAGCTGTTTGATTGTGGTCAGTTATTTTGTTGCTTTTATTTACAGGGCTGTATGTTTTGATTTGAGGGTAATGTTTACTCGATCAAATATGGTTTTAAAGTAATGAAATGAAATTTATATTTAATTGCTATCGAATACTATTTTTTCAGTTTATCTACTGTAGCTCTTGAATAGTTTGATGTTTGTCACCTCATTTTAGCTAAGGTTTTTTTTTATCTCAAATTGATCAAAATAAATTTAATAATACTGTGGACCAGTATAAAAAAATTGATATTTATGAGTTCTTGTTTGCTGGGAGAATCTATACCAAAGCATGTGAATTTTTCTTTTCGGTTCACCTTTCTATGATACCTTAGTATTACTAAATGGTATGAGGGAACCAAGTTGGCACACTTAAGATTGAATTTTTGATATCTAGATCACTACCGGTTGAAGTCATTGGGTTGATCGAATAGATTTAGCTCACAGCATAAGATGAGCGCGGAAACTTAAAAAATAGTTAGCCTGGCAACAGGCTTAAACATAAAAGGACTGCACATTGGGGGAACCCAGATGAATTTGCATAAGGATTATGCACCGCTAAAGGTTGTTAGCCCTAAGTCAGAAAAGACAGGGATTACAGTTGCCTTTTTAACCGCATGCGTCAATCTACAATCCTCAATATTTGCCGGGCGAATTGAAGATGAGTTTAAGACTACTTGCGCTATTTTGCAGCGCTCGACACTTTCTTCGCTGAGTGGCATTAAGGCTGAATACCTCCTTCTTGATTGTGCCGATGTCTCTGCTTCAGAGCTTGAATTACTCTTAAGGGAAATACACTCCCTGCCCAGTCCACCAAATATCGTATTGATCAATGTAGGTCAGAAATCGGATATTGATTTTGTTCTTCACTGGGAAAAAGTCTTGGGATTAATACCCTCTGAGTGCGAAGCAAAAGTCATTATGGAGAGGTTAGGGAGGATATTCTCAGGGGAATACTGGTTCCCAAGAGATGTGCTTCATAACTTCCTTAGGCAGCATAGAAAGCCAAAAAAATGGTGCGATAAAGTATCAAATCTTACTCAGCGGGAACGGCAAATTTTGCAGTTGATTTGTGACTGTAATACTAACGCTAATATAGCTGAAGCCTTGTGTGTCAGTGAACATACTGTTAAGAGCCATCTATATAAGATCTATAGAAAAATAGGCTGTAAGAATCGCCTAGAAGCAAGTAGCTGGGCCAGTCAAAACTTGTAATATTATGAAATCACTATTAATAAGTGCAGCTGTGTTTACAGTTGCACTTTCATGTATCGTATACAAAAGTTATGCCCAAGAAACAGGTGAGCAAATCTCAGAGGAGTCTCTGCTTACTGGACTGGTTATTGATAATACGGTAAGTGGTATCGGCCATGAGTTTGCGAGATCTCTTTCTATTTATATCACGACTAATTTCACTGGGTTTGATTACAATCTGACAGTGCATGAAAGGCCGTCGGCTAGATGGGGTAGTGTTGTTTGGGTGACCTTCGATAGCAAGCAGGTTTTTAAGACAGTTATTTACCCTGGGCGAAGAAAGTTCGGTGCAGTTGTTGAGCAGGCAGCATCGCAAATAAATAATAATGTACGTCAGCAGCGGTTACAGGAGCTGTTATCTCAAAATATTGATTTGGCGGGGGATGAAATATAATGAAATATATTTGCGCGGTAGCTATTTGTATTTTTTCTTGTTCAGTGTTTGCAACGGAGTTGGTGTATACGCCAGTTAACCCATCATTCGGGGGTAATCCTTTAAATGGTAATTATTTGTTGAATAATGCTAGCGCGCAGAACAGTAAGAAAGATCCTGATGCTAAGAATTCCCCCTATTCTGATTCTTCTTCCCTGGATAGATTTACAGACACTCTAGAATCTCGCTTGCTTTCACAGTTGTTGACAGATGTCGGGAACGGTAATGACGGGACTTTGGTGACTGATGACTACATTGTAAATATTGTTGATATTGATGGTGAGCTAACAATAACGATAACCGATGCTGTTACAGGTGAAATATCTGAGATTGTGGTAGTGGGTCTCAATCCTACCAATTAATAAAATTTTATCGATAGGCTTAGGTTTTTGTGGGGTGGTGCAATGTTGTTAAGAATATTGTTGTTTACTGTTATTTTTGGGTTGAGTGCGTGTAGCTCTGTAAAAGAAGCTTTATTTGGTCCCGGTCAACAAAAGGCAACGCTGACAGACCGAATGAGCACTTATTCTGATTTGGTTAGCTTGCCAGCTCCCAGGGGAAAAATAGTCGCAGCTGTTTATGGTTTTAGTGATCAGACTGGGCAGTATCGGCCTGCGCCTTCCAGTTCATTTTCGACAGCGGTTACTCAGGGAGCTGCTGCCATGCTTGTTCAGGTTCTGAATGAATCTGGGTGGTTTGTAACGCTTGAGCGAGAGGGTCTTCAGAACCTATTGACGGAAAGGAAAATAATTAGGGCCGCAATAAAAGAACAGGATAGCCCTGCAAGTCCTGTGTTCGATTTACCTTCACTAATGTCAGCAAACATTATGCTTGAAGGTGGGATTGTTGGTTATGATACCAATATTAAGACTGGAGGAGCAGGTGCCCGTTACTTTGGTATTGGTATTTCCGAGCAGTATCGTGTCGATGAAGTGACCGTTAATTTACGTGCAGTAGATGTGCGAAGTGGTCGGGTGTTGAGTAGTGTTTTGACTAGCAAGAAAATTTTGTCGAGGCAGGTTCAGGGAGACGTTTACACTTTTGTTGAGTATAAGCGATTGCTTGAAATAGAAGCAGGTATGACAACTAATGATCCTACTCAGTTATGTGTTCTTTCGGCCATAGAGTCAGCGGTAATTCACCTTATTTCACAGGGGGTCAATGCTAACCTGTGGGCGCTAGAAGATAATAGCCAATACCCTATGTCTGTACTTAGCGAATACGCAGCAACTCCAGTTAAAATATTATAAATTTTTAAAGAATATTAAATTTTGCAATACATGTTTCTATTTGTTTGGTTGGCCTGGAGTGGTTTTGTTTGTTAATTGTCAAATTTTATTTGTGAGCTTTAATGTTTTTGCGTGTAATTAGATGGAATGGGTTTACGTTGGCATTTTGTGTGTTTTGGGCTTGTGGTCTAAGTTAATACCAAAGTCTTATATTCTTCTTATTCTTTTTTATTAAATATAATCTTTCTTCTGATTCAATATTTCTCTTTTTTACCTATAGTTGTTCTCGTTGTTTTTTTAGTTGTTAACCGTTCTTTATTGAGAGGTGGTTGGTGATTGCTACAGCGAAACGAGTAACGGTAATTACACTTCTGTTCCTGGTTTTACCGCTTTCGGTGTGTTGGGCTTCTGATCTGGATAACCACGATGAACTGTCTGCGGGGCAGGGGGCCCTGGATCTTCTTTTACTAAGAAAAGATTCAATTGCGGGCAACTTGGCTCAGGTTTCACAAACGGGTGATTATAACGTTGCAGAGATTACCCAGTCTGGTTTTTATAACCAGGCCGTCCTGATACAAGGAGGTGAATCCAATGCTGCATTAGTGCAGCAAACAGGCGATTCTAATTATGCTGCGATATCGCAGTCTGGGGCCTACAACCAAGCTACAGCGATACAGAGTGGTGTGGGTAACGTGGCATTGATCAGTCAGGTTGGCTACGGAAATTCCGCAAACATTATTCAAAACGGTGATGGATTGTTTGGTTATGTCGCTCAGTTCGGTGACGACCATGCGGTGCAACTAGTGCAGTACGATTAAAGCACTGCACTCTTTTACTTGTATTTATAATTTTATTCCGAGGGAGATTGATAGATGAAAAAGGTTACACTTGCTGCTGCTATTGCTTTGGTTGTTGGCTCTAGCCAGGCACTAGCTGATAACAACTTTGGTGATCAGGTGCAGCTTGGAAATGACAATGATGCCAATGTTATCCAGGTGACAGCAGCTACCAATAATGCGGCGTACCAGTGGCAGGAAGGCGAGTCAAACTACGCCAGAGCCATTCAATCTAATGCTGATGACAACTACATTGACCAAACACAAATTGGCAACCGTAATTCAGCTAGAACAACCCAAGAATATGGCCAAGTAGGTAGTGAGGCAACTACTTATCAAGATGGTGAGGGAAACAACGGTGTAATTCATCAGTGGGAAGGTTCGTATAACACGACTCATATTGCTCAAATCGGTAGTGAAAACCAGCTGCATGTAGATCAGTTCTTTGGGTCTAATTTCAATTACTCTGACATGTATCAAGTGGGTAGCGATAACGCCGGACTCTTACAGCAAGAAGGTGATGGTAACTACTTTGTCAGCACCCAAGAAGGCGATAGTAACGGTGTTTGGAACAGCGCAGTTCTTTCTTCTACCGATGGGTTTTATGGCGGTCAGCTAGGTGACTTCAACGTGGGGTCAGTCTATCAATATGGTTCTGCCAACAATGCTAATTTGATGCAAAGAGGCGACTTCAACCTATTAGACGTTGGACAGGCCGGAGCTAATAATACGGCTAATGTCTTACAAGAAGGCCTGGGAAATGCGGGAATGGGCTATCAATCTGGAGATAATAACGTTGTTAATATCAGCCAGAACGAAACCTTCAATTATGGTGTTATGAATCAAGTGGGTAATGATAATAGCGCTAATCTTGTTCAAACTGGTGACGCTAATGTGGCCGACTTCGGTCAGTATGGCGATTTGAATCTTGTTAACATTGACCAGGCTGGTATTAGTAATGAGACATACGGTTATAGTGCCGGTGTATCAAATATTGTAGATGTAGATCAGTTTGGGGAGCTGAACTTGGCTGAAGTGCATCAAGATTTTGGTGCTGATAACCTGGTAACCGTAGCTCAATCAGGCGCCGAGCACTTCGCTCACGTTGGTCAGTCTGGCTATGAAAACATTGCCACTGTTAACCAGACAAGTACCTTAAATATGGCTAGCATTGAGCAAGTTGGCGCCAACAATATGGCTACCATCACTCAAAACTGATCTTGAAAAGTTTCAGGTATGAGAAAAAACCGCCCTTTTGGGGCGGTTTTTCATGAGGCCAATGTGGTTTTAGGTAAACAAAAAGTGACTAGATTATCCGTTGACCAGAAAAGTTGAGGATCAGCTCTAATAGCCCTGTCCATGGAGATTGCTGCCCACTACCACCTTTGATAGAGACATCTATAGCCCGAGCGCGAATTAATAAGCTTTCTAGTTGCTTCCTATTAAGTCTATGTAGGGCTCCTTGGACCAATGGCTGTCGCTTTTGCAGCCGAACCAATCTCGCTAGAGGTTGGCCTTGATCCAGTTTTTCCATGATGTCGAGAAGAGTGCGAATTTCTCTTGCTATTGCCCAAAGTACAATGGGTGGTTCAATACCTTCGACCCTCAATCCGTCGAGTGTTTTGACTGCTTTGGCTGAGTTGCCAGAGAGTGCTGTGTCAATTAGGTCAAAAACACTGTAACGGGCGGAGCTGGTAACACTATGTTCCATCATTTCCCGGGTGATTTCTTGCCCGGGGCAGGAAAGCTTAAGTTTTTCTATCTCCTGGCTTGCGGCAAGCAAGTTGCCTTCTACTCTTTCTGCCAGGATTTGTACTGCTTCTGGTTCGGCTGAGAGGCCTGCAGATGCAAGGCGCTGGTTGATCCAGCGGGGCATTTCCTGAATCGTCACAGGCCATACCTGAACCAATACTCCTGATTGTTCTAGGACTTTGACCCATTTGCTGTTGAGTTGCGATTTATCAAGTTTCGGTAATACCAGTAAAAGCAAAAGATCTTCACTCGCCAGTGAGGCAAACTCTTGCAGGGCTTTACTGCCCTTATCCCCCGGTTTACCTCCGGGTAAACGCAGCTCGACGAGTTTTTTTTCTGCGAAAAGAGACATATTTCCGGCTGAAGCAACCAGCGTGCTCCAGTCAAAATTATGCTCTGCGTGAATAAGTTCTCTCTCGGTGAAACCGTGCTTTTTCGCTGTTGAGCGGACTAAATCGCAGCACTCTTGTACTATTAAGGGCTCATCACCAGTGATAACAAAAATTGGCGATAGGCCCTTTTTTAGATTTTGCGATAATTGATGGGGGTTAACGCGCATTAATAAAACTAACCTAGTAGCTCTTTTCTTCTAATGAAGCATTCACATCGATACGCCGTAAGCGGTCGATAATGCGCCCAATAAGCTCCCGCTGCATCTCCGCGCGTAAGGTATTTTCCTCTTCACTTTTACTGACAATTTCATCGACATCCCACTCCAAGGTGCGGTAAACGTCTGCCTGTGCTTTATTTAGGAGGACTTGGCCTGAAGCTGTGCGTACGCTATAGATTGCACTGGTAATTAATTCGTATTCAGATGCTCGCCCTTCAGAGTCTACAGCTACGGTTAGTTTTCTCTCGGTTTCCTGGTGAATGATGAGTGTATAGTCAGCTTCTGCAGGTGATTCCGCCATAGGCACACCCGCATTATTGAGCAGTCGCGTTAATTGATCTGCGATATCACTGCGAGGGTCTACTGTGGATATATAGAGTGTACTACCGGGAGGAAAATTCTTAGGGGCGCCTCTTAGATGCCAGCCGCAACCGGCAATAGTGATAGCGAGAAGAAAAATAAAGGCTCGAATTGCGATTGTTTTCATAAACTACTTGCCTTGATCTTGTCGGCTACAGCGAGCTGACTTAAGTGAGCCGGGAGTGAAACTCCCGGCATCATATTGCGGGTCTCTACTTGGCGACAATATTAACCAGTTTGCCAGGAACGACGATTACTTTGCGCACCGTAGCTTCACCGATAAATTTCTGAACGTTCTCATCGGCGAGGGCGAGTTTTTCCAGGCTCTCTTTGTCTGCATCAGCAGGCGCATCCAGTTTTGCCCGTACCTTGCCATTGACCTGGACGACCAAAGTAATCGAGGTGCGCACCAGTGCTTTTTCATCTGCCATTGGCCAAGGAGAATCGATTAGGGCACTGGTATTCCCCAGCACCTGCCACAGTTGGTGACAGATATGAGGAGTAACCGGAGCCAACAGCAAGACGGCGGTCTGTAGGGCTTCTCTCTCTACAGCCAGTCCTTGATCACTGTTGCGATCTGCCAGCTTGCCCACTTCATTGAGCAATTCCATTACTGCTGCGATAGCGGTATTAAAGGTCTGGCGGCGGCCATAGTCATCCCCCACTTTTTGGATGGTCTCGTGGGTTTTGCGGCGTAGCTGCTGTTGCTTGTCATTGAGGGACTGCTGGTCGATCTGTGCTTCACTGGAGCCCGCTGCAATATGGGCGTGAACGGTCTTCCAGAGTTTGCGCAGGAAGCGGCTGGCACCTTCCACACCGGCATCGTGCCACTCCAGAGTCTGCTCCGGAGGGGCGGCAAACATGGTGAACAGGCGAACGGTATCGGCACCGTACTCCTCAACCGCAGCGTGAGGGTCTATGCCATTGTTCTTGGACTTGGACATCTTTACCACGCCGCCGGCAATAATCTCTTCGCCGGTGGCTCGCTCAATCGCTTTGGTCGGCTTGCCCTTGTCATCGCGCTCGACGTCCACATCGGCGGGGTTGATCCAGGTCTTGTGGCCGTGTTCCTCCTTGTAGAAGGATTCGGCTAACACCATGCCCTGACACAGCAGCTGCTTGAAGGGTTCATCGCTATTGACCAGGCCCTCATCCCGCATCAGCTTGTGGAAGAAGCGCGCGTAGAGAAGGTGCAAGATGGCATGTTCAATACCGCCGACATACTGGTCCACTGGCAGCCAGTAGTTGGCGCGGTCCGGGTCCAGCATGCCCTCTTCAAAATCGGGACAGGTATAACGGGCGTAGTACCAGCTGGACTCCATAAAGGTGTCGAAGGTATCGGTTTCACGTTCTACGGGAGTGCCGTTGAGTTCGTCTTTACGCCATTCGGGATCGGCTTTAATAGGTGATTGAACGCCGTCGAGCTCGACATCTTCCGGCAACAGGATCGGCAGCTTGTCTGCGGGTACTGGTATTTCTCCGCCGTCGGCCAGGTTGAACATGGGGATGGGCGCACCCCAGTAGCGTTGGCGGGATACACCCCAGTCGCGCAGGCGGTAGTTGGTCTTAACCCGACCCTTACCTGCAGCAATCAGCGCTTCGGAGATCGCAGTAAAGGCGCCATCAAAATCCAGGCCGTCAAAACTGCCGGAATTCACCAGTTTGCCTTTCTCTGTATAGGCCTCTTTCTCCAAATCGATAGACTCGCCGTCGGCAGCCTCGATAACCTGGATAACGGGCAGCTGGTATTTTTGTGCAAATTCCCAATCGCGCTGGTCGTGTGCCGGTACTGCCATCACTGCGCCTGAGCCGTAATCCATCAGAACATAGTTGGCCACCCATACGGAGACTTCTTCACCGCTGATGGGGTGAATTGCCTTGAGCCCGGTATCCATGCCTTTCTTGTCCATCGTGGCCATATCGGCTTCGGACAGGGACTGCTTTTTGCACTCGGCGATAAAGGCTTTGAGTTCGGGGTTGGACTCGGCAAGCTCCAGAGCGATGGGGTGCTCGGCGGCGAGGGAAACATAGGTAACGCCCATCAGTGTATCCGGACGGGTGGTATACACATCGAAGTGGTCCATGCCCGCAATAGGCTTGGGCAGGGCAAAGCTCAGCTCTACTCCCCGGCTCTTGCCGATCCAGTTGCGCTGCATGGTGCGCACCTGCTCGGGCCACTCGGGCAGTTTGTCCAGGTCTTCGAGCAGCTCTTCGGCATAATCGGTGATCTTGATAAACCACTGGGCCAGCTCGCGGCGCTCAACGGTGGTGCCACAGCGCCAGCAGGCGCCATCTTCGACCTGCTCATTGGCCAGTACGGTCTGGTCGTGGGGGCACCAGTTCACTGCAGAGTTCTTCTTGTAGACCAGGCCTTTTTCGTAGAGGCGGGTGAAGAACCACTGCTCCCAGCGGTAGTAGGTGGGCTGGCAGGTGGCCAGTTCGCGGGACCAGTCAAAGCCAAAACCCAGGGCCTTGAGCTGGCCTTTCATGTACTCGATATTGGCATAGGTCCATTTGGCTGGAGCGGTCTTGTTCTGGATGGCCGCATTCTCTGCAGGCAGACCGAAAGCATCCCAGCCCATCGGGTGCAACACGTTCTTGCCCTGCATGCGCTGATAGCGAGTAATTACATCGGTAATGGTGTAATTGCGCACATGCCCCATGTGTAGCTTGCCGCTGGGGTAGGGGAACATGGATAGGCAGTAGAACTTTTCCCTGCCGGCGTCTTCCTTTACTTCAAAGCTCTTCTCGGCCTCCCAGAATTCCTGGGCGGAAGCTTCGACTGCGGAGGGGTTGTACTGCTCTTCCATCGATTCGGGACCTATACTCTGTGATCAAAATTTGCGGGAAACTGTTCAGTGTTTATTGGGGGATGTGAACGCTTGTCAATCGGTAAAGATTGATCGCGATCAAGTTTCGCTCCCAGTGCATCTTTTACGATGCGTAAACGCGGGATTATAGGAGGGATACCGTGACGAAGGAACCAAAGTTGCCGCCGAAGGACGATCTGATTAATGAGTTTCGCGAAGACTTTGAAGATTTGGTCGAAGGTGAGCTGGCTGTTGAGAATCTCACCGCCAATAAGATGGCATTTTTGCGCGCTTGGCTGAAAGATGACCTGCATCGGGCTGCTGACTATATCCGGGGACTAGGTGGGGAATTGAAGACCCTAGAGGAGCGCAGCGGTGATTGGCTGCTGGATGCGGCGGACCCCACAGAAACTGCCTGGCCAAACTTAATGCGATGCATCAAAGAGGGCAAGCCCTGGGCTTTGGCCGGCGAGTTTGTAGGGCCGGATGAGGAGTTGCAGTGTTTGGGCTGTGGATACCGAGCTATGCCGCCGGCAAATACCCAGATCACTCCCTGCCACCGGTGTGGTTATGGATGCTTTCGTCAGATTGAGGGTGGTCTCGAGTATTGAATGGGCTCTATACGGCGGCGGCCACGCTTCTGATGCCTCCAGCAGCCCCATTGTTGGGGCTGCTGGTTGCATTCCTTTTGCGATTCTCTTCATCCGGGTCCTTGCTTGAGAGATGCTCTCTACCCTTGGCTGTGATTTCCTTTTGTGTGCTTTGGTTAGGGGCGACCCCGGCATTCTCATCCTGGCTTGGGGATCGATTGGGCAAAGTACCTTATCAACCCCATATAAGGCCTGAGGCTGTTGTGATCCTTGGTGCAGGGCGTTATCGCGACAGGTATTCGAATAGGGAGAGACTCTCTGCGGCGAGTCTTGAAAGAGTTGCCGGTGCTGTCGAGCAAGCACCAAAAGAGTTACCGATTCTGGTATCTGGCGGTCGGGTTCACAGCGGAGAGCGGCTGGCAGAGTCTGATTTAATGGCTGCGTTGTTGGAGGAAGAGTTTTCCACTCCGGTCACTTGGCGTGAAGATTGCAGTCGTACTACTGCAGAGAATGCAGTAAATAGTGCTGATATTTTGCACAGTGCTAATGTGAGGTCGGTTTTTTTGGCCACTCACTGGTGGCATATGCCTCGCGCAGCGGAAATTTTTTCCCGCGCTGGCTTAGAGGTACAACCCCTGCCGGTTGGGAGTGCCGGAGAATTGATGCCCCGCGCTCAAACAGGTGTGGGGCGCTGGCTGCCCAATGCTGTCTCCCTGCTAAGGACCCAGGTCTACTGGCGGGAAATACTGGCACGGATCTGGTATCGGTGGAGTTCGCTACCGTCCATCAGGAAATGTTGAGGATCCATAAGGAACTTTTTGATAAATGTAATCTCAGAGGGCTACAGGATTTGAGGGATCAGGCGTCGAGCCCAAATGTTTGAGAGCTCTTGATTGCTAGTTGTACCGGGCTTAGGATGACTGGCGCCACAGGACATACCCATTGATTACCTTTTAATATGGAGTAGCGGCTGTGGATAAGAAACATAACAATAATCGAGATAACCTTATGATGAAGGGCATCCCACTTTCTTTCTCTCCGATACAGTTACATAACCGGTTGAACCGGGCTGTTTGGATTGGCTTCAAGCGGGTTGAGCAAGATGGCCGCACACTGGTTTTTCTGTGTGCCGGTGGCGATAGCGGCGCCCAACTCAGTAAAAATTTTGAGACCTTTGCCGGGCAGATAGTCCGGGAGTTCGGTTTTGCTCCCGCCGAAGTGGAGTTTATCGAGCTGCGTTCAAAAGCCGAGGAGTCCCATTGGTATCGCTGGCATGCCCAATGGGTGGGGTCTGCGCCAATGGAGTGCCATGGCGACCTGGTGACCAGTGAATCTAGCCGACGCTACTTAGCCCAGGCACTCGAAAGCGATATGGCCGCCGCTTAAATTCATTTGTTCAGGCGCTGGCTTTAGTGGCAGCGCCGTCACCCTTGAGCAGGTCTGAGAGGGCCTGCTCCAGAGTTGGAAATTGGAAGGTATAGCCGGTTTCCAATGCTGTACAGGGCTCGACCCTATCACTGGCTAGCAGTAATTCATCAGCCATCTCTCCAAAAGCTATCTTTAAAGCCCAGGTCGGTAAGCGTAAAAACGCCGGGCGATGCAGCTCTTTGGCCAGGATCCGGGCAAAGCTGTTGTTGGTGACAGGTTCTGGTGCACTTCCGTTAAATGGACGGCAAAGTTGATTGTCGATGGCGTGTAATATCAGCCCGACTTCGTCTTCTTCGTGAATCCAGCTCATCCAGTGCTCGCCCGAGCCCATGGGGCCGCCAAGCCCGAGACGAAATGGTGGCAGCATTTGGGGAAGGGCGCCACCGCGCATGGAGAGAACGATAGCTGTGCGGATAATGCCTACCTTAACGCCAGAGTGCTGCAGCGGGAGCGTGGCGGCCTCCCAGTCCCGACACAGCTGTGCGGCAAAGCCCCCTCCTGGAGCGCTGTCTTCTTTCAGTAACTCCCCTCCGCGATTGCCGTAATAGCCGATTGCGGAGCCGGACAAGAAGTAGGATGGCTTGTCTCTTTGGCCCAGGGTCCAGTGAACCAGCTTCTCTGTTGTGTCCAGGCGTGAACTGCGAATCTCAGTGCGATATTTTTCTGTCCAGCGACGGGAGATGGGGGCCCCGGCAAGGTTCACAATAACATCTACGGGCTGGTTTACCTCTGCGGGATCGCGGCAGGCGTTGGCTGATTCGCCACATAAGTTTCGAACCCTGTCCGGATGTCGGCTTAATACCGTAATAGTATTGCCTCGCTCCAGCCAGCGCCGACAAAAGAGTCTGCCTATAAGCCCGGTGCCACCGCTAATCAAGCAATGCATGGGGAATCACCTTGCCTTATATTCGCTAGAAAATTGAATGGAGCATAGCAGTGATATTCAGTGGCGGTAGCTTACCGATGGCCACCCCGGCAGGGAGTGGCCACAGGGCTTGTTTTAATCGGGTAGCTCGCCACTGAGAGGGGAGTTGGATTGGGGTTCCACCCTACGGCGTAAAAACAGGGCCAGGGCCAGCATTGGGAGCGCCAAGGCAAATACCAATGAGATGCCGGCTAGCATAAACGGAGTGGCGCCACTCATCGCTCTGATATCCCCGGTCATATTCGCGCGCTCGAATTGGGGGAGTTTTTTAATAATCCTCCCCTTGGGGTCCACAATTGCCGTCACACCAGTATTTGTCCCTCTCACCAGGTAGCGACCAGTTTCCAAAGCGCGCATCTGCGCCATTTGCATATGTTGTAAGGGGCCAATAGAGGTCCCGAACCATGCATCATTGCTAATGGTCAGCAAAACCTGGGAAGACAGTGCTGAGTCGGCAACCAGCCTGGGATAGACAATCTCATAGCAGATAAGCGGCGCCCAGCTTGCACCAGCAGCATTGAGTGGTGATTGTTCGTCCGGGCCTGAGCGGATAAAGGAAGTGGGGAGATTAAAAAACTCGATAGTGCCCCGAATAAAATCCTCCAGAGGTACATACTCACCAAAGGGGACCAGGTGGCGCTTGTGATACACGCTGGGGCTCTGGCCAAAAACTGCGGCGGAGTTGTGAATACTCGGCCGCTCCTGTGCCGAACCCCGGGTGTCATAGAGAATACCGGTGATCAAATCGATGTTGGTAGTCTCAGCATTGCGTTGCAGCGCCTGCATAAGGTTGGGGGCTTGCCCGTAGAGCATGGGCAGGGCGGCTTCGGGCCAGATAATAACGTCTACATCCTGATCGCTAAGGGCGCGAGTACCCTCCTGATAACGACTGATAGTTTCCCCGCGAAACTCTGGCAACCACTTCTTTTCCTGAGGAATATTAGCCTGCACCAGCCCAACGCTGATAAGAGGACCTTTTGCGGAGGTCCACTCCACTTGGGAGAGGGCAGCTCCTATTGGCCAGGAGGCCAGTGCCGCAGTGAGTAGAATGATATGGCTGTGTCGCTTGAGCGGGGATAGGCGGCCACTGACAACCAGGGCCAGCACTGCGCCGGTAAATGCCAATAGCAGGCCTATGCCGTAGACACTCAAAATCGGCGCCCAGCCCGCTAGCCAGGTTTCTGTATGGCCATAGCCGGCGAAGAGCCAGGGGAAACCGGTAAAGGCCCAGCTGCGCAGCCATTCACTGATAAACCACAATGCGGCAAAAGCCAGAGCGAAGCTGAATTTATTATCTGTGAAGCGGCCCAGAATGTAGAAGGGCGCGGCTAACAGCAGCGCCATAATAGCGACGAAGCTTCCGGTGAGGGCCAGTCCTAATGGCACCGATGAGTTGCCAAAATTTGTAATCGAAACGTAGACCCAGGAAGCCCCGCTGGCGAAGAGGCCCAATCCATAGCAGAGGGCGAGCCAGAAGCTTTTGCGACCTGGTAGCACCTGCCCTTTGGCTGCAGAGAGCAGAATCCAGGCGAATAGTGTCAGGGACAGCAGGCCACATACCCAATAGTTAAATGGGGCAAATGAAAGTGTCATCAACCCGCCAGCTACAACGCTGGCGAGAGGAGAAAATAATCTGCGCATAAAGTTGTTGTCAGGATACCCCGTTCGCTCAGGGTATCAGTGTATTAAGGCTTGCAGTAATGAGCGGTACTCAGCTGTCTTCTTCTGGCGGTTTGCGCATATGGGCAACCCGCAAAAGGTGTATCTGGCGGCTGTCTGCATAGAGTACCCGGAACATAAAGTCACCCAGTCGGGTGACTTCGTCACGGCCCGGCAAATGGCCGAATGATTGCATAATAAGACCGCCGACAGTGTCGAATTCTTCATCACTAAAGGCGCTCTCGAAAAATTCATTGAACTCTTCAATGGGAGTCAGAGCTTTAACGATAAAATCGTTTTCCCCAACTTTACGGATATAACTATCCGCTTCTTCCTCGTCGGTCTCGTCTTCGATTTCACCGACAATTTCCTCGAGAATATCTTCGATAGTCACAACACCGGATACACCGCCGTATTCGTCTATCACGACCGCCATATGGTAGCGGTTCTCACGGAACTCGCGCAGCAGGATATTGAGGCGCTTGCTCTCGGGAATAATATTGGCTGGGCGGATCAGGTCTTCGAGCTGAAATCCGTCGAAACCTTTCAACAGGAGAGGGAGCAGGTCTTTGGCGAGCAATATCCCGCGTATATCATCAACACTTTCGCCGACGACAGGGAATCGGGAGTGCCCCGAATCAATAATTTTGGGGAGGAACTCTTCCGGCTTATCTTGAAGGCCTACCACAACCATTTGCGAGCGTGGAATCATAATCTCGCGGACTTGCTGGCTGGAAACGTCCAGTGCGCCTTCGATAATAGAGAGCGCTTCAGCATCTACCAGCTGATTTTCAGCGGCGTCCTTAATGATGTCCAATAATTCGTCGCGAGACTTGGGTTCAGCTGAAAAGGCGCTGAACAGCTTTTCCAGCCAACTTTTTTCACTCGCGCGGGATTTGCTCGCTGAGTGACTACTTGGGGGCTCGTCTGTGGTCATGGAAGTGGCCATGCTCCGGGGTTCTCTCGTTGGTAGATAAAATTCAGTAGCAGTTTGCCATTACTTCGGTGGTACAGCGGCTATCATCCCACTTCATCCTGTGGGGCGTAGGGGTCTGCAATGCCGAGGTTGGCGAGCAACTTCGTTTCCAGGCTTTCCATAACCTGAGCGTCTGCATCTTCGATATGGTCATAACCTAGAAGGTGCAGTGTGCCATGGACCACCATATGTGCCCAGTGCGCCGATAGTGATTTGCTCTGTTGCTCCGCTTCCAGTTCAACTACTGGGGCACAGATCACAAGATCTCCAAGCATTGGGAGATCCAGCTCCGCAGGGAAATCGGTAGGGAAGGATAAAACATTAGTGGGTTTATCCTTGCCTCGGTACTGGTGATTAAGTTCCTGGCTCTCACTTTCGTCCACGATTCGCACCGACAGTTCCGCTTCGTTGCGGTGGCCGGTCAAAGCCTTGGATACCCAGTTGCTGATAGCCTCATCGGAAGGGATGTCGTGGCAGCGGCTGACCCGCTGCACATCGAGTATTAAATCAGTCATAACTCAGGTGCGGACTCTAAGCGGCATTCTCATCGGCTTTATTGGAAATTCGATCTGCCGAGGCCATTTCCAGCTCAGCTTCATGAATATCGTAGGCCTCCACAATGCGCTGCACGAGGGGGTGGCGAACCACATCCTTGGCTCCAAAGTGGGTAAAGCTGATTCCGTTAACCCGCCCCAGTACTCCAACAGCATGGCGCAAACCGGAAGCTTGGCCACGGGGCAGGTCGACCTGGCTGGGGTCACCGGTAATTACGGCGGTTGAGCCAAAGCCAATCCGCGTGAGGAACATTTTCATCTGCTCGCGGGTGGTATTTTGGCTCTCATCGAGAATAACAAAGGCGTTATTCAGGGTGCGCCCGCGCATATAGGCAAGGGGAGCCACTTCGATAACGTTGCGCTCGATCAGCTTGCCAACAGTTTCAAAACCGAGCATTTCGTAGAGGGCGTCGTAGAGTGGGCGGAGGTAAGGGTCTACCTTTTGGCTCAAGTCACCGGGCAGGAAGCCCAATTTCTCGCCGGCTTCAACGGCGGGGCGGACCAGGAGGATTCGCTCAACTTCATCCTTGAGCAGAGACTCCACAGCACAGGCTACTGCCAGGTAGGTTTTACCGGTACCGGCGGGTCCGATACCGAAATTGATATCATTGGTCTGCACAGCGCGAACGTATTTACGCTGATTGAGCCCTCTGGGGCGTACCGAGCACTTCTTCGTGCGAATCAGTACTACTTGGTCAGCTTCGCTGGAGTCACCGCTACCATCCTGGCCGGTGAGTTCTTCAACTCCCGCTTGCTGCAGAGCCAGGTGAATCTCATCTGGAGTGAGATAGTCCTTGGTACCGGTTTCCTTGTAGAGCCTACTGAGTAGTTCGCCAGCGGCACGCGCCGATTTGGCATCGCCGAAAAATGAAAACTGGTTGCCACGATTTCGAATTTCGATATCCAGGCGCTGTTCTATTTGGCGTAGGTGTTGGTCGAACTGACCGCAGAGATTGGCGAGACGGCGTGCGTCGTTGGGCTCGAGAGTGATGCTGTGAGCGAGGGTTTGTGTTTCCAAATTGGTTTCCGGCACCTTTAATCCAGGGGTTATATTGCTAGGGTATACCCATTTTCCCTAAAGGGGAAAGAGGTGATTCCTACAAATAGGTTCTAACTTTACCTGATTTTAATTACGGGGCGTAATTTGGGGGGTAAGTTGAGCCTAATTTGGCGGCAGGATGTGCTTTCGAAGTACATCTTGCCGCTATTTGAGGTAATCACAAAGTCTTAGAACAGATCTTCTTCCAGCTCAGATGTGACTAAAGTACCGCGCAGGGAGTTTGGCAGGGCCTCTTCAATCACAACATCGGCAAATTTGCCGATCAGGGCGAGATCGTCCGCACGGAAGTTGACTACCCGGTTGTTCTCGGTGCGGCCTTGCAGCTGTCCGGGGTCCTTTTTGGAAACGCCGGTTACCAGCACACGCTCAGTGTTGCCAACCATGCGGCGGGCAATAGCTGCAGCCTGCTGGTTAATCCGCGCTTGCAGCAGCTGTAGGCGCTGCTTTTTCACCTCTTCCGGGGTGTCATCGGCCAAGTCGGCAGCCGGAGTGCCTGGGCGAGGGGAGTATATAAAGCTGAAGGAGATATCGAAGCCCACGTCCTGGATCAGGTTCATGGTCGCTTCAAAGTCCCTGTCAGTTTCGCCGGGGAAGCCGATAATAAAGTCTGAAGACAGGCAGATATCCGGGCGAATTTTCTTCAAGCGGCGGATCTTGGATTTGTACTCCAGGGCGGTGTGGCCGCGTTTCATTGCCATCAGAATGCGGTCGGAGCCACTCTGTACGGGCAGGTGAAGGTGACTAACCAGTTCTGGCACCTGTCCGTAGACATCGATCAGCGCATCGGAGAACTCTACCGGGTGAGAGGTGGTATAGCGGATACGGTCGATGCCATCGATCGCTGCCACATAAGTGATCAGCTCGGCGAAATCTACTTCGTGGCCATCTTCTCCCGTAGCGCGGTAGGCGTTTACGTTTTGCCCAAGCAGGTTCACCTCGCGGACACCCTGGTCTGCCAGATGGGCGATCTCTTCGAGTACATCGGCCACAGGGCGGCTGACTTCTTCGCCACGGGTGTAGGGAACCACGCAGAAAGTACAGTACTTGGAGCAGCCTTCCATAATAGAGACAAATGCGGTGGCGCCGTCGGCCTCTGGCTGGGGCAGGCGATCAAACTTCTCGATCTCTGGGAAGCTCACATCGACGATAACTGCGCCGCTTTTTTGCTCTTTGGTCTCCATCATCTCCGGCAGGCGATGCAGGGTCTGGGGACCAAAGATCAAGTCTACATGGGGTGCGCGCTTGGCAATCGCCTCGCCTTCCTGACTGGCTACACAGCCGCCAACACCAATCACCAGGTCGGGATTTTTTTCCTTCAGGTGCTTCCAACGGCCCAGCTGGTGGAACAGCTTTTCCTGGGCTTTCTCGCGGATAGAACAGGTGTTGACCAATAGTACATCCGCCTCGTCGGGATCGTCGGTAGGTACCATGTCGTGGGACTCGCCGAGCAGATCGCGCATCCTCGCGGAATCGTACTCATTCATTTGGCAGCCGTGGGTCTTAATATATAGCTTTTTCACCGATGTTTCGGACATATCGCGCCTGGTTAAAAACTGGTCAACAATTAGGGTGGGGCATTATAGCGATACGACCCGGCACTGCATAGATGGCTATATTAGCTGTTGCGAACCTGTGCTATTCTTGCGCGCTTTTTCGGGCTTTGCCCGTTCTTTGATCAATTTGAGCTTCGGGGTCATCCCCATCCTGAGAGACTTATGGCCAACCCGATTTATAAAGTTATTTTCCACAATCAAAACCAAGTGTACGAACTCTACGCTCGGGCCATCTATCAAAGTGATATGTACGGCTTTATCGAGGTGGAGGAGTTTGTATTTGGGGAAAAGGCTCAGCTTGTGGTCGATCCCAGTGAGGAAAAGCTGAAAACCGAATTTGCTTCGGTAACCCGTTCCTATATTCCGATGCACAGCATCGTGCGTATCGATGAAGTGGAAAAAGAGGGCACCGGCAAGATTGTTGAAGTAAAGGGTGACAAAGTTGCCAAGTTTCCTTTTGCCCCGCCTATCCGTCATCCCCAGGACACAGAGTGAGCTTTATTTTTACTCTGAATCAGGCCGGGCTCTATGCCCGGTTTTTAGCGCCAAAATCATCCGCTGCACCTTTTTTTCCTCTGCAATATAAGCTTCAATAAAAATCCTCCTGACTGTCATCAAATCGCTGCAAAGTGGTTGCGCTGACGATCAACGCCGTTCTGTATTTAGTTGATCTCAATTTGCTAGCAAGAGAGCAAATACGGATTTATCGATTTTTCTCAAGTTAGCTCAAGCGACGACCTATATTTTTGCCGCGTATCTGCCCTGATTTTTATGGGCTGATAACTGGTACAGACTGGAACTTTGCTATGAGCAATCGCTATCGCGCACTGTGGATTTCCGATGTCCATTTGGGCAGCAGAGACAGTGAGCCCCATCGACTTGCAGATTTTCTGGCTCAGAATCGCGCCGATACGGTCTATCTGGTTGGGGATATTTTTGATATGCAGGCACTCGCTCAAGGACGAGGTACATGGTGTCAGGCCTCTTCGCTGCTACTGGAAATGCTTTCCGAATTAAGTAGCCTGACGCCTGAAGTCATTTATATTCCTGGAAATCACGACGCGCCAATGCGCAGCTGGGCCGGAAAGCGGCTCGGCAATATCCGAATTGAAAAAGACTATATCCACACTGCTTCTAATGGGCGCCGCTTTTGGGTAACCCACGGCGATCAGTTTGAACACCGAATTAAAATAAATCCAATCAGTTACCATATCGGCGATCGCAGTTATTACCTGATGCTGCGCTTTAATCGCTGGATCAATTATTGGCGCAATCGGTTTAACAAGCCTTGGTGGTCGCTGGCCAGCCAAATAAAAAATCGTGTGGGTGCCGCTCGACAAATGATGAGTGATTTTGAGGATGTCGCCACCCGTGAAGCGATATCGCGGGGGTTCGATGGTGTTATTTGTGGCCATATCCATAGGCCTGCCCTTAGAAATAAAACAGTGTGTGGGGATGCTGTGACCTATGCGAATTGTGGTGATTGGGTCGACTCTATGAGTGCGGTTGTAGAACAACAGGATGGCAATTTAGATCTTTTACATTGGTATCGGACTCCAAAAATTGCCAGCATAATGACAGAGGTGGTTGCGGCATGATTCATCTTGAGACTCTTTTGCAGAAAAACGCCTGGTACAGCGCGGCACCACAAAAAACCACGCGAAAATTGGTTTCTGCCACAGTAAAGAAAATCTGTTGTGAGGAGCAGCTACAGGAATTTACCAGCAGTTACCCCCACCTTGGCGGCCTGGATTTTATTCGCCAAGTATTCGATGACTTGAATTTTCGCTACGAATTAAATCCATCAGAGTTGGCTCGGGTTCCCACTAGTGGGCCGCTGGTGATTGTGTCTAATCACCCCTTAGGAAGCCTGGATGGTCTCGCTCTGATCGATATGGTAGCGCGGGTACGGAAAGATGTTCGAGCTGTCGCAAGCCAATTATTATGGAACATAAAATCCCTGCGCCCCTGTTTATTGCCCGTAGATAACTTTAATGGGCGTACCCGTCGAGCCGATATTGAAGGTATCTATAGCCATTTAGGTGACGGGGGAGCGATTATTATTTTCCCGGCGGGAGAAGTATCCAGGCTCACCCCCCATGGGGTTCGGGATGGACGCTGGAATTCAGGCTTTGCCCGTTTTGCGGAAAAAACCAATGCGCCGATATTGCCGGTGCAGGTTTTAGGGAGGAATTCCTGGTGGTTCTATGGCCTCTCCATGTTGAACAAGCCCCTCTCGACTTTATGGTTGATTAGGGAGATGTTTAAACAGGCCAGCCGCAGTATCGATATTCGTATAGGACGTCCCTTGGAAGCGGAACACTTTCGTAGCTGGCCGCTAACACCCCGCGCCAAGGCTGCTCTGTGGCGTAAACATGTCTACCAGTTACATCGTTCGCCCGCCCCTCTGGGGCCGGAATTAATTGTTGAAGCTGAGCCAAAAGCCGATGTGGCGCGAGTGGTTGAGTCCTGTGTATCACTCTCTGAACTGGGTAATTTTTCTGTGCGTTTGTATCGGCAAAAAGCAGATTGCCCCGTCATGCGGGAATTGGCCAGAGTGAGGGAGATAGCCTTTCGCTCAGTGGGGGAAGGGACCGGCCAGAGCCGGGATTGGGATGCGTTTGATGCTCATTACGACCATCTATTGTTGTGGGATGCAGAAAATCGACAGATTGCAGGAGCTTACCGCATAGCAGCGACCGAGGCGCTCTCGGATGATCAGATATACAGCAGTACGCTATTTAATTACCCGCAGCCTCCTCGGCAGTGCCTGCCAGATTCTGCTGAGCTAGGGCGTAGCTTCCTACTGCCGGAATATTGGAGAGGGCGCGGGTTAGACCTGCTCTGGTGTGCTATTGGGCAGTGGGTATTGCGCAATAAGGTACGCTACCTATTTGGCCCGGTGTCTATGCCCGGTACATTTTCCGTGAGAGCGAAGTCCGTTATTGTGCGCTATTTTTCCCATTATTTTGCTCCTGAAAACTCCTTGGGGGATGCTCGACTGCCATTTCCGGAAGCACAATCTGAACTGCCTGAATTACTTGGGGATTCGGTGTCAGATATGCGTCAATTGAAGCATATTTTGCGTGAGGAGGGCGTTATGCTACCTCCCCTATTTAAAAAGTATGCCTCTGTTACTAAAACGGGAGGAACCAGTTTCCACGCCTTTAATATTGACCCGGATTTTTGTGATGCTGTGGATGGGCTGGTCGTTGTTGATTTATCAAAAGTGGACGAGAAGTTTGCTAAACGTTATTTATCCAGCTGACTTAGAAGTGGCTCTTTATGAAAAAGGCAGCGTAAAGCTGCCTTTTTTGAAGATTCAGGAAATCTCACCTGGCATTTTGGATGGTTAAATTTTGCCAAGCTTTTTACGTAGACTCACCAGTTTGACACAGAGGACGAAAACAGACATTGCGGTATCCAGTTCTTCCAGCGGTGGGAAACTGGGTGCAATACGAATATTGCTGTCCTCAGGGTCCTCACCATAAGGGAAGGTAGCGCCGGCAGGTGTTAATTTTACTCCGGCATCCGCAGCCATTTTAACCACTGCTTTTGCGCAACCGGGAAGGGTATTAAAGGAAACAAAATAACCCCCTTCAGGTTTTTCCCAAGTACCCATATCTGCATCGGTGAGGGCATTATGTAAATGCTCCAGAACACACTCGAACTTCGGGCGAAGAATATCTGCATGTTTATGCATGTGTTCTGTCAGGCTGGTGTATTCGGTAAAAAATCTCGAGTGACGCAACTGGTTGACTTTGTCAGGACCAATGGTCATTGCCTGCATTTGGCCTTTGAGGGAATCGAGATTTGCCTGGCTGGCGCTCACAAACGCAACGCCTGCGCCAGCGTGGGTGACTTTTGAAGTTGAGGCAAACTGTATTACGGAGTCTGCAGTATCATTTTCCAGGGTTGCTGTGCGAATATTTGGCAGATTTACATAGTTGCCAATGTCGTGCACCGAATAGGCATTGTCCCAAAATATCCGGAAGCTAGCGCCGGCAAATTGTCCCAGTTGCGCCAATCTTTCTACAGTTTCCTTGCTGTAAGTGGCTCCTGTTGGATTTGAAAACTTGGGCACACACCAAATACCAACAATCTCTGCGTCTTCACGCACGAGCTTTTCCACAAGCTCCATGTCGGGCCCCTGCTCTCCCATGGGCACGTTAATCATCTCGATACCCAGCTGCTCACAGATCGTAAAATGGCGATCATAGCCGGGAACAGGGCAGAGAAATTTGGGAGCTTTTAATTCGCGCCAGGGGGTAGTGCCCGCAAAGCCGAACAGGTAACCGGTGACTAGGGCGTGATACATCAGTGTAAGAGAGCTGTTGCCTCCGGCAATCACTTCGTTGACCGGCACTTGAAGCATTTCGGCTCCCAGCTCCCTTGCGCAGGTCAGACCGATTAAGCCACCGTAGTTGCGAGTGTCGGTACCGTCTGCCGCTCGATAGTCACCGGAGAGAATTCCATCAAGTTTATCGGAAAGTTTTAATTGCTCCGCCGAGGGCTTTCCACGTGTGATATCCAGGCTTAACTCGTGTTGACAGATCTTGTTGTAGTGAGCGCTTAATTCTTTTTCCCACTCGATCAATTGTTCCTGTGTGGCGGATTCGATATGCACTTGAATTCCCCTGGCTGGTAATGTGAGTTGGCGAGCTTATCAGCCTTAGGTCGCTTTCGTCAGCAGGAAATCACACATGATTATTAGTTTCTCTTGAATCTATTGAGTGGAATTTATCCTGGATACGCTAGCTTTTGAGCTCTCATGTCGTTCATCAGTTCGGCGGTGGTGTTGGGATCTGGGCGTCTGATTATTGGCTGGCTAGAGAGCGGAAGTCCTGGGCATAGTCGCGCAGAGTTTTGCTTAGATGACGACGTTGTGTGGGGCTGGTACTGGATAGAATTTGTTCTCCCAGTTCGCGAGCTTGGGTTTTGCGCTGCTCTTGCGCCTTGCGATATTCTTCGGACCAAAGTTGGTCTGGGTTTTCCAATAGACCGCGCAACTGTTGTTTGTATCCATCAGGCTTCTGTCGGAGAAGCTCAATGGCATGTTGCTGCCAAATCATATGTTGTTCGTTACGTAAAACAGGGTTGTACTCTACCTGCTTTACCCAGGCTGCGATCAGCTGCTTTTGTTGCTCGGTTAAACTTCCCAGCCATCGCCTGCTCTCCCGGCGAATTTGCCGATCGCGGTGTCGTTGTATTTTCCACGGCGAGCGCTGCCATTTTTCCAGTGTTTTCTGCTGCTTTTTGGCCAGGTTGTGTTGCAGGCGATCAATCTGTTGTGGTGTTAACTGCGCCACAATAGGAAGCATTAAGTTGAAGGCGTTGTTACTGGCGCTTTCGATGAAGTGGTACACCTCTTTTTCAACTGGGGCCAGCTGAGGATTCTCAAGTTGGCCTTGATCTACTTTATCTGCCAGTTGGCTCAGGAAATCGGCATATTTTGGTAGCTGTGTTTGGCGGTGCCAGTGAAAGAAGCTGTTTAGAGCCCCTTGAAACTCCAGCTCTTGCTGGGAATTTAAGTCGACATAGTCACGAAGCTTCCAGCGAATCCAATAGTCAATGTTGTTATAGGCGAATTGAATGCTGGAGCAGCTGCTCAGTAAGCTCGCAACTACAAGGAGAATGATTAAACGCCATTTTTGTGTGGTGCAACTGCCCGGGGTTTGGGGCATTGATCCTTCCTGTAGATATGATCGGCAGCGACTGATAGGGGTGCCTTAAGCATAGATTAAAAAGGTATACCCAATTCCAGTTTTGTTGTGACAGTAATGGGGTATCGGGTTGTCGAGCTAGTGGGCGTTTGAAAACAAAGCAGGACGATTAATGGCGTCAATTAACCGAGGTGAAGTACTGCTGGGCATAGACTGTTTGATGGAGCTCGGTATTAATGTGAGAACTGGGTTCATATTTTGAGTGAGTCAGGTAGGAAGTATTATGGTTACCACGGTCATGGAGGCTGAGGCTCGTGAGGCGCCGGATAGGATTGCTGAACAGCTGCATTCCAATGCCAATATAATGTCTCATCTGGGAGAGCGGCTGCGCCAGAAGCCTCCTCGTTTTGTGATGATTGTGGGGAGGGGTTCTTCTGATCATGCGGGCGTCTTTGCCAAGTATCTGATAGAGATTGAAACTGGTACCCCTACTTTTGCTGCCGCACCGTCGGTCTCCAGTGTTTATGGTCGCAAATTAAAGCTCGATGAGGCCCTGGTTATCGTCATTTCCCAGTCTGGGAGAAGCCCAGATATTCTGACCCAGGCCCGCATGGCGAGAGAGCAGGGGGCTTATACAGTCGCTTTGCTTAACGATGAAGATGCGCCGATTAAAGATGTGGTTGACTTGGTAATTCCCCTAAAGGCTGGCCCGGAAAAAGCGGTTGCAGCTACAAAAAGTTATCTAGCGACCCTATCTGCGATACTGCAGATGGTCGCCAGTTGGACGCAGAATCCCGCTCTTTGTAATGCTCTGGAAAAGTTGCCGGAAACTTTGAGATCTGCGGTGCGGGCAGAAATTCAATTGCGTCCGGAAAACCTGGCCTCGGTACAAAATCTGGTAGTTTTGGGGCGGGGTCCCGGTTATGGGATTACCCGGGAACTGGCGCTGAAGTTAAAAGAAGTCTGCAATATCCATGCGGAGTCCTATTCCAGTGCGGAATTCTTGCATGGCCCCGTTACGCTGGTGGAAGGGAAATTGACAGTGGTGAATGTTCCAATCGAGGATGAGTCATTCCCCACACACAGCCAGCAGATCGATGAAATTCGACGGCGTGGGGCGGCTCTGATTAATTTGCATGTGCCGAGTAAGGGGGTTCACCCGAGGGTGGCTCCACTGGCGCTGTTGCAGCGTTTTTATATCGATGTGGCCCACGTGGCGGTAAGTCGGGGGATTAATCCCGATGAGCCGGCGGGTTTAAAGAAAGTTACTCAGACAGTCTGAATAAAACAGAAAATAATATTTGGGAGGGGGAAGTGGGGGTTATCCTGATTGCTGAAAAGCTATTTGATGGCGAGCGCATACTTGCAGATGTTGCTATCACCATTGGAGATAGCGGACTGATTTCCGCAGTGGGTGGGGGAGTGAGTTCCGATGCTGAGCGCTTACCGGGTTTGTTGGTGCCGGGCTTTATTGATATCCAGGTCAATGGTGGAGGTGGTGTACTGTTTAATCAGGAGCCCTCAGTTAATGCGCTTCAGAAAATAAGCGAAGCCCATAGTCAGTTTGGTACCAGTGCTTTCCTGCCCACCTTGATTACGGATAGCTTTCCAGTGATGCAGCAGGCAGCCGATGCGGTAAGTGGGGCCTTGTCCAGCGGTGTTCCGGGTGTGATTGGAGTACATTTTGAGGGGCCGCATTTAAGTGAGGCCAAAAAGGGTACCCATGAAGGAGGGTTTATCCGCTCTTTGAGTCATGAGGAGCTCTCCCTCTACGCCCGGGAAGACCTGGGAATCCGCTTGGTCACTCTGGCGCCAGAGTGTGTATCGGTATCCGATATCCGAAAGTTGGTTTCCCTGGGGGTTCATGTTTGTCTCGGCCATTCGAATGCGAGTGCTGAAGTTGTTGAAGCTGCGTTGGATGCTGGAGCGACAGGATTTACCCACTTATACAATGCAATGTCCCCGCTTCATTCGCGTGAGCCGGGTATGGTGGGGGCAGCCCTGATCCGGGATGATGCCTGGTGTGGATTAATTGCCGATGGCCACCATGTCAGTACCGGCGCTATGGCGTTAGCTTTGAAAGCAAAACCTCGCGGTAAGTTGTTACTGGTAACCGATGCAATGTCGCTAGTGGGCAGTGATGCCACCAGTTTTCCCCTATTTAATCGAGTGGTTACACGAGAAGGGGATAAACTGACCTCCAGTACCGGAGAATTAGCGGGTTCTCACTTGGATATGATCGGCGCGGTTAAAAATATCAGCGACTGGTGTGGGATTGAATTGCTGGAAGCGCTGCGCATGGCAAGTTTGTATCCGGCGCAGTTCCTTGGTCTGGGGGCAGGTGTAATCACTGAAGGGGCCCGAGCGGATATGGTTTTATTAGGTGAGGATCTGCAAGTGAATAGGACCTGGAGCCTGGGGCGTGAAATTTATCGACGAAATTAACTTTCCAGGTCTCTCTTAAGCTGAAGGGGTTATTTGGGCGCGGGGCCAGTGGATTGTCGAATAATTAACTCGGGGGTGAAGCTACGGTATGTTTCACCCTCTTGCCCGGAACCATTGAGTTCTTTTGAACTTTTACACTGAATTTTCTCAAGCAGTAATTCTGCTGCCGAACGGGCGATTTCCTGGTTGGGTTGGTGTGCGGTTGTAAGTTTGGGCCAGGTTTGTCGAGAAAATGGGCTGTCTTCAAATCCTGCGATAGAGACTTGCCCGGGAACATCAATCTTTAACATACGAGCAGCAAATAGAGCGCCCGCTGCGATTTCGTCATTAGCGGCAAATATTGCTGAGGGAGGTTTGTCGCTGTCGAGGATCTTTCTCGCATTAATCTCGCCCGATTCAAATGAATATTTCCCTTCAACAATCAAATGTCGGTCTACTGCTATTCCTGCATCTTTGAGTGCCTGGCTGTATCCATTTTGGCGCCCCAATGTAGAAAGGTGCTCCTCGCCTCCGCTTAGATAAGCGATACGTTTGTGCCCGAGTGAAAGTAGGTGCTGGGTAATATTGTAGGCGGCTTGGCGGTCGTCAATCTGTATAGATTTTCCCTTTGCTTCCTCTGTACTGGTGGAGGAAATAATTCGCACAAATTCCACATTCATGGATTGGAGCGTATCGATAAAAGAAGGTGACTCTGAAAAAGGGGGGGTCAGGACCAATCCGGCTACTTTGCCGTGCTCGACCAGTTTATTTAGGTCGCTGTGGATAACTGGAGATTTCGAACTGCATGGATGGATAAGTAGTTCATACCCTTTTGCTCTGCAGGCTTCCAATATGCCGTTTTGCATATCGATAACGTAGTAGGCATTAGGGTTGTCATAAATAAATGCGATGGAGTAGGAATGTGTCCCCGCCAGATTCCGCGCGGCCAGATTGGGTGTGTAGTTCAGGCTTTTGACTGCGTCGAGCACTTTTTGCCGAGTGGCTGCGCGTACAGAGGGCTCATTATTGATCACCCTGGACACTGTTTTGATAGATACGCCGGCGCGCTCGGCAACATCGTTAATTGTGACTTTCATGCATCAACTAGTTCTATCTGAGCCTTGGCCTTGCTGGCATCGACAAGTAAGTATTGCTGGAAGGTGGGATTTTAACAGTTATGAGTCTGCAATTAGTTTATGGAGTGCGCTTCCTTTCTTAATTTGTGGGTAATTTGTAGTTTTTTATCCCAATGCGTTGAGATTTCTAGACCTTATCATTTGTCTGTAAAAATCCTACACCTAAGTAAGGCCAATCTTTCACTTTGTGACTGAATGAAGGCATTAAGTTTCCCAGTATTAAAGAAAATGATGGCTTTTACGCCAAATGCCTCCTATATGCCTGTCTCCCCTGGTCAACATCTTCAATCACTATTTGAAGCCTCTTGAAAATTTTTGTAGTTTTACTACATAATGCGCATCAATAAGATTGAGTGGCTACAGATTGGGTGAATTACTCAAGCCGGGCGTCCAAAGTCTCTACCACCTCAGTGGGGAGGAGGTTCCGGCATTGTTGGATCACTAACATTCAGCTCTAAGAGCGGGAAGAGGTTCGGAAGTGAGATTTCTACCCGATAACAGGATTTCCCATAAGTCTCCATAAGCAGTCTTGCCGTGGGCTGAAAGGTTTTCCGCTGGAATGATTGGGTTTCCAGCGATCTGATAAAGGCAACTTTGTTCCTTCTGCTTCAGATTTACGATTGGGCAATAGGACATTGGTGGCACTACAACCAAAGGGTTGCAGTGGGAGCCATTCCGCCGAAAGGCGCTCCACGGAAAGATAATCACAGGTGGCTGATGCCACTGAAATGTGACCCTGGTGGTTTTTGTAACTAGAGACCACCTCAACAGAGTTATTACGGAATAGTCATGGTTCACAGCAAGCTTCAGACCGTTACCGAACGCATCATTAAGCGCAGCGAAGAAACTCGTGCAGAGTATCTGGCGCAGGTTGAGAAAGCGCATATTGAAGGGCGGGCAGCGGCACATGTGTCTTGCGGAAACTTGGCCCACGCAATAGCTGCATCTCCGGAAGGTGATAAGCAGTTGATCGCCTCTGGGCGGGGGCCGAACCTGGGTATCGTCAACGCATACAACGATATGTTGTCCGCTCATCAGCCTTATGGTGCCTACCCTGCTCAATTGAAAGAGGCAGCTGCGCGCAATGGCGCAACGGCTCAGGTTGCCGGTGGCGTACCGGCAATGTGCGATGGGGTGACTCAAGGGCGTGCAGGGATGGAACTCAGCCTGTTTTCGCGAGATGTGATTGCCATGTCCACAGCAATCGCGCTTTCGCATGATGTTTTCGAAGGAGCCATATTCCTGGGTATCTGCGACAAAATTGTCCCCGGCCTGGTTATTGGTGCTCTCTCTTTTGGCCACTTACCTTCAATTTTTGTACCTGCGGGTCCAATGCCCACAGGTCTGTCCAATGCGGAAAAAGTCCGGGTTCGCCAGCTGTATGCTGAAGGTAAAGTAGGGCGCTCTGAACTATTGGAAGCCGAGAGTGCTTCCTACCACAGTGCCGGCACTTGCACCTTTTACGGCACTGCCAACAGTAACCAGATGTTGGTAGAAATTATGGGGCTGCAATTGCCCGGCAGTTCCTTCGTAAACCCCGGTACTGATTTGCGCTCGGCATTAAATGAAGCTGCTGTGGCGCAATTGGTAAAAATTACTGAACCGAGCCAGCATACTTCGGTAGCTAAAATTCTCACCGAAAAAGCATTCGTCAACGGAGTGGTGGGATTGCTCGCTACCGGCGGATCTACAAACCACACATTGCACCTTATTGCGATGGCGCGTGCAGCAGGTATTCAGTTGACTTGGCAGGATATGGCAGACCTCTCTGAAGTGGTGCCGTTGCTTTGTCATGTGTACCCGAACGGCACTGCGGATATCAACCACTTTGCCGCAGCCGGCGGTATGCAGTTCCTGATTCGCGAACTCCGCTCCGCTGGCCTTTTACACGATGATGTGCACACAGTACTCGGTAATTCCGGTCTCGAACCTTACTGTGAAGACCCCTTCCTCAACAGTGATACAGGTGGAGTGGTTTGGAAACCCACTCCAGAAGAGAGCGGTGATACGACGGTCATTCGTCCAGCCACTGACCCTTTCTCCCAGCATGGTGGCTTGCAGTTGCTCGAAGGAAACCTTGGGCGCAGTGTAATCAAAGTCTCTGCGGTTAAACCTGAGCACCTCAAAGTGAAGGCTCCGGCCATTGTTCTAGATAACCAGGACGACCTGCTCAAGCGATTCAAAGCCGGTGAGCTAGAGCGTGACTTTGTCGCTGTAGTGAGATTCCAGGGACCTCGCGCCAACGGTATGCCGGAACTGCACAAGCTAACACCGACGTTGGGGGTGCTACAGGACCGTGGCTTTAAAGTGGCATTAGTCACCGATGGGCGTATGTCCGGCGCTTCCGGGAAAGTCCCAGCTGCCATTCATATGTCACCGGAAGCCGTAGAGGGCGGTGCGATTGCCAAGGTACAAGAGGGTGACATGATTGAACTCGACTCAGAGGCTGGTGTTTTACGCGTACTGGTAGATGAAGCTGAATTTAATGCCCGCCAACCGGCCCAGTGTGACCTGTCTAAAAGTGCCCGTGGTACCGGCCGTGAACTATTCGCTAATATGCGCGGGCTTGCCAGTGGTGCAGAGACCGGTGCAAGTATTCTTTATTGATTATTACGGAGCCAAACAGGCTCCGAGACAAGAACGATCTCAGAGCAAAATTTATGATTAACCCTTTTGATATGGTGTTATTTGGTGGAGGCGGAGACCTTGCACTGCGCAAGTTACTACCGGCACTTTACCGAGCATTTAGAGAGGGCAGCTTGGTTGAGGGCTGTCGCATCCTTCCGGTGTGTCGCCGCCAGTCAGATGTTGATCAATATATCGATACAGCCCACCAGGCACTGCAAAAATATCTCCGTGAGGGTGAGTACAGTGCTTCGAGCTGGGACCAATTTAGCCAATTACTTTGTCCGATCGCACTGGACATTGCCGTACCGGATAGCCAGTGGGATCACCTGGCAGAAATTCTCGGTTCCGACTCAGAGCGGGTTCGTATTTTCTATTTGGCAATACCGCCCGCGGTATTCGGCCCCTGTTGTGAAAACCTCTCCGTAAAAGGCCTGATTACTGGAAATTCTAGAGTCGTAGTGGAAAAGCCACTGGGCTATAACGCCCAAACCTCTGATGAAATTAACAGTAAAATTGCCAGTTACTTCCCGGAAGATAGTATCTTCCGTATCGATCACTACCTGGGTAAAGAAACTGTCCAAAACCTTCTTGCACTGCGTTTTAGCAATGTATTGTTTGAGCATCTTTGGGATGCAAAAACCATTGATCATATCCAGATCAGTATTTCAGAAACCGTAGGCCTGGAAGGGCGTGCGGGTTTTTATGATGAAACTGGTGCTATGCGGGATATGGTGCAAAACCATCTGCTGCAACTGCTGTGCCTTATCGCCATGGAATCTCCCAACAGTATGTCGGCGAAGAATATCCGTGCAGAAAAAATTAAGGTGCTTGAGGCTTTGCGCCCGCTTACCGGAAACTTGGTCGATAAAAACGTTGTGCGTGGCCAGTATATAGCTGGGCAAATCAATGGCAATGATGTTCCTGGTTACCTCGATGAGCTCGACGGTGGAACCAGTTCAACCGAAACCTTCGTTGCCATTCGAGCGCATATCGATAGTTGGCGTTGGGCAGGGGTGCCGTTTTACTTGCGTACTGGTAAACGCATGGAAAAGCGCTGTGCCGAAATTGTAGTGCAGTACAAAAATGTTTCTCATCATGTATACGATGAGTCAGCCGGAAAGATTGTTCCCAACCGTTTGGTTATTCGCTTACAGCCAGAAGAAAGTATCAAACTGGTTTTGATGGCGAAGAAAATGGACAGTCTCACCACCGAGTTGCAACCGGCTGAATTGAATTTAACCCTTTCTGATACTTACGACAGCTTCCGCAGCGACGCTTATAAGCGCCTGATGTTGGATGCTGCAGCAAATAATCCCGCGCTTTTTATCCACCGTGACGAAGTTGCTGCTGCCTGGGCGTGGGTGGATCCAATTATTGAGCATTGGCGCGAAACGGCTAATCAGCCGCAGCCCTATCCTGCAGGTAGCTGGGGGCCAGAAGAGGCAGAAAAACTGCTGTCACGCACTGATCGTCATTGGTTTAACGCGCAGTAATAATTTGGAAAGCCGGCGCAGCTATTAATTTTACCGCGCCGGTTTCCACTAAGAGAAATGGAAGAATCCATGGCTGAAGAAAAATTTTTCCAAGATCGCGAGCGCCTGGTGCAGGCTCTAGCCCACGATTGTGCTTGCGAACTGCAAAAAGGTATTAAAGAAAATAATCACGCAAGTTTCCTGGTATCTGGCGGCAGTACGCCGGAACCAGTATATCGCGAGCTATCCAAACGCCCGCTTCCGTGGTCGCAAATTACAGCTGCTCTCGTTGATGAGCGCTGGGTAGAAAAAACCGAAAGCGGTAGTAACGCAGCTTTTATTGAAAAGTCGCTTTTACAGAATTTTGGAGCCGAAGCCAATTTTCTGGGTATGAAAAATTCACATGCATCAGCCGCTGAAGGTGAAGAGGCCTGTGAGCGCGCATATGGCGAGTTGCAGAAACCATTTGATGTTTGTTTGCTGGGTATGGGCAGTGACGGCCACACCGCATCACTATTCCCCCATGCACAGGGCTTACAGGATGCACTAAATCCTGAATCACAAAAGTTGTGCAAGGCAATTACTGCTAATCAAAGTGAAGTTACCGGCTCCAATACCGAGCGTATGACTTTGACCCTGAGTGCAATTTTGCAAGCGCGCAATATCAAGTTATTGATCACTGGCGAAGAGAAGCTAAAAGTTTATCGCGAGGCGTTGCTCGGCAGTGATGAGTTAGAAATGCCGGTGCGCAGTATTCTTAAGCAGGGGCTGAAACCAGTCACTGTTTACTGGGCGCCTTAACGAAAGATTTGGAATTATCTGATGCAGAAAAATATCGCCGAGATTTTGCAGGTAGCTGGCGTTGTCCCAGTACTGGTTGTAGATAAAGTTGAAGATGCCCTCCCTCTTGCCGGCGCTTTGATTGAAGGTGGCCTGAAAGTACTTGAGGTAACCCTGCGCACTGAGGCAGCCCTGGAAGTTGTTGAACAAATTGCAAAACACCTGCCGGAAGCCCATGTGGGAACTGGCACGGTGCTAAATGGTGATGATCTGCGTCGCTCTATCGAAGCCGGCGCCAGCTTTATGGTGAGCCCCGGCGCAACCGACCGCCTACTGAATGCTGCTGAAGGCAGTGAAGTACCGTTGCTGCCCGGTGCTGCCAGTGTTTCAGAAGTGATGCGCCTCTACGAGCGTGGTTATCGCTACCAGAAATTTTTCCCAGCCCAGGCGGCAGGGGGAGTGCCAATGCTGAAATCCATTGGCGGTCCGCTACAGGACGTTCGCTTTTGTCCCACCGGTGGTATAGGGCCTCAAAATGCCCCGGACTTTCTGGCTCTGAACAATGTGGTTTGTGTCGGTGGTTCCTGGATGGCGAGCAGCACTCTGGTTCGTGAAAAGAACTGGGCAGAGATTACTCGTCTGGCAAAACAAGCTGCGGAATTGAAATAACACACACTCGGTATGGTGCACTCGCAAGCGGGTGCCACTTGAAAAACCAGAAGCATATAAAGAGGGTAAAGCGAGATGAAAATTAAAATTGCCATTAATGGTTACGGTCGTATCGGTAGAAATGTCACCCGAGCTATCTACGAATCAGGCTACAGCGATCGTGTTCAATTGGTCGCGATTAATGATCTCGCTCCGGTAGCTTCTAATGCTCACCTGACTCGCTTCGATACTATTCACGGTCGCTTTGGTACAGACGTCAAAGTCGATGGTGATGCTCTGGTTATTGGTGGTGATCGAGTTCAGGTTTGCCAGGAGCGCGATCCTTCCAAATTGCCTTGGAAGCAATTGGGTGTGGATTTAGTCCTGGAGTGTACTGGCCGCTTTACCGATCGCGCTTCCGCTTCTGCCCATATTGAAGCCGGTGCCGCTGCAGTGCTGATTTCTGCACCCTCAAAAGATGCGGATCTCACAGTTGTTTACGGTGTAAACGACAGCAATCTCACTGCGGATCACCGTGTGGTGTCCAATGCATCCTGCACCACCAACTGTCTGGCACCTGTAGCTCAAGCACTGCATCGTGAATTGGGTATTGAGCGCGGCTTTATGACCACCGTGCATGCCTATACCAATGACCAGAATACCCAAGATGCAGTGCACGCAGATATTTATCGTGCCCGTGCGGCGGCGGATAATATGATCCCTACCAAAACAGGTGCGGCTGCAGCGGTAGGTTTGGTATTGCCTGAGTTAAAAGGTCGCCTCGATGGTATGGCCGTCCGTGTACCGATAAGTAATGTGTCTCTGGTGGACTGTCAGTTTATTTCCGGCCGTGACACCACCGCCGAAGAAGTTAACCGCATTATGCAGGAAGCTGCTAAGGCCAGTGGCGGTGTACTGACCTACTGCGATCAGCCCTTGGTATCCGTGGACTTCAATCACACCAGTGCCTCCAGTCACTTTGATGCCAACCACACCCGTGTGAATGGTAACTTGGTGAAGGTCATGGCTTGGTATGACAACGAGTGGGGCTTCTCCCACCGCATGTTGGATACCAGTTTGGCGATGGCTGAAACGCTTCAGTTGAACCAGCCTGTTGCTGAATCCGCCTGATTCCCCTCATTTACCATATTTTGGTAATTCAATTACTGAGGGCCATTAAATGGACATAGAATTCCTGTTTGATAGCCCTCTGAACCTCCTTCTCAAATTATTAGATGACGGGATCTTATGATTCGCCATACAAAAATCGTAGCAACCTTAGGCCCGGGTACGGACAAGCCTCGCGTAATTGATGAAATGATTCGCGCAGGGGTGAACGTTGTACGTCTGAACTTTTCTCACGGATCGGCAGAGGATCACCGACGCCGCGTTACAGAGGTGCGCAACGCCGCCGAAGCGCAGGGAAAAATTGTTGCGGTTTTGGGGGACTTGCAGGGTCCCAAAATCCGCATTGCCCGTTTTGCCAAGGGCAGTGTACAGCTTGAAAACAATGACGAATTTACCCTCGACCTGGATTGCCCGGTTGAAGGGGGAGATGAGCACCGCGTTGGAGTGGATTATCCAAGCCTGATCAGCGACTGCCAGTCCGGCAATATCCTGCTGTTGGATGACGGCAAGATTCGTCTCGAAGTAACCGGCACTACCCCAAGCAAGCTCTATTGCCGGGTTTTACAGGGCGGTAAGCTGTCGAATAACAAGGGCATCAACTTGTTGGGCGGCGGCCTGTCTGCACCGGCTCTGACAGAAAAAGACTACCGGGATATCAAGCTGGCAGCAGATCTCGAAGTGGATTTCCTCGCGGTCAGTTTTCCGCGCTGTGCAGAAGATCTGGATACTGCTCGCAAAGCCATGGCAGAGGCTGGTAGCCAAGCGGCGATCGTCGCCAAAGTTGAAAGGGCCGAAGCTGTTGCCGATGATGAGCAAATGGACAGCCTAATCCTGGCTTCCGATGCGATTATGGTAGCTCGCGGTGATTTGGGGGTAGAGATCGGAGATCCTGCTTTGGTCGGGGTGCAGAAAAAACTGATCAACCGCGCAAATGCTCTCAATCGCGCCGTAATCACTGCAACACAAATGATGGAGTCGATGATTACCAGCCCGACTCCCACCCGTGCCGAGGTGATGGATGTTGCCAATGCGGTGCTGGACGGTACCGATGCAGTTATGCTATCGGCGGAAACAGCAGCGGGCGATTACCCGGTTGCCGCTGTGGAATCTATGAGTGAAGTGATTATCGGCGCTGAACAGTATTTGGGTAGTGTTCCCTACACTGCAGAGGACCACGGTTCTTCAGCTTTAATCGATACTGTGATTGCCCAGGCGGCGATTGATGTTGCAACGCGAGTGGAGAACCTCTGTGCTGTAGCCGCATTGACCGAGTCTGGCCGCACACCGAGAATGATGTCCCGTGCAAATACTCGCTTGCCGATCTATGCACTAACCCGGCATCCTAAGATCGCTCGCCAGCTGATGCTGTTACGGGGAGTAGAGACAGTGAGCTTTGATCCGGCTTCGGTTCCCCTGGGACATTTAACCGAAGCGGTTATCGAGGTATTAAGCTCTAGAATCGATTTGCAGAAAGGGCAGCGGGTACTGATTACCCAGGGGGAACGCCTCAATATGGGTGGGCATACCAACTCCATGCGGATCAAAGAGATCGAATAGGCTTTCTGAAAAAAGGCTCAGGCACCTGATCATGAGGTTACTGGGCCTACTTCAACCCATACCGCGCTTTATTACAGTTCCAGGCAATCCCGTCCGCTGATTTCCCCGTTCACCCTGCTTGTAACTGGGATACCCCTGTGATGAGTGTCACAAATTTAAAGATCCAATTTCGCAGCCTGCCAAAAGCTATCCAATTAGTTACTTTTATCAATAACGGAATATTGATACTCGCTGTAGAGAAATTATCCAATTACGGTAAACAAATGAATAATAATTGTTCATAGGGTTTGTATTACGGGATATTTTTTTAATACACGGGTACTATTTTTATTGGTTTATTAAAAATTAATCGACGATAACTTTGGCTCGGTTTTGTGTTATCGAAGTTTTAATTTCTGCACCCGAAAGCTTCGCTACTCAGCTTAACACTTGCTATCTACCGTATTTACCTAATTTGCGGTAACCTCGCGAAGTAGATCTCAGTCCTATGTTTTATTTGGCGCCACCTAGATTCTTAATTTCTTAAGAGTGAAAAGGAAGATAAGAATCTAGTCGTTAGTATTCTTCTAGCACAGCAGCCCTTAAGCTCCCTTTTTTGGATAGAGAATGTTCTTCTCAGCGGCTTCGTTGTGTAATGGCGTGGTATTGGCTGATCTTGCGATTTCGATTTTAATCGACGCCGGCAAAGCTCGGAGGAATCACCAGTTCAAGTTTGGTTGACTTCAGCTTAAAGGTATTTTGCTCGAAAAATAGACGGAATCGAAAGCTTACCGGAGTTCTTTGGGGGTTCCCTAATGTTCGCGGGTGAGAATTAACTGAATTAAGTCCCCACTAGGTCCAGATAGGCGTAAGTGTTTAAAGGATTATCATGCAGCTACGTGTTGAAAATAAGCAAGGCATCCAGTACGAAGTGAGAGTAGGGTGGACGTACCCGCTGGGGATTCCTATGCAGGTCGATGCCGGCCACTTGCTTTCAATGTTCGACGATGCGGTTATTGAGAAAATTTACCAACATTTTTTCAGCCTGGGAGGTAGCTCCTGCAATTTGCTCAGTACCAGTATTCAAGCAGGTACCTCGGGCACAATCTTCCTGGGGCCCCTATCTGAGCCGCCCGGCCATTTGTCCTCTTCTGAACGAGAGATTTATCGCGCTTTAATCCAGAATCGACTGATTATTGAAGAAGCGCCAACAGCAGCTACCGTAATTGCTGAGAAACAGGCTGAGTTGATTGCCAAGATTCGTATCGGCCTACAGCAAATTATTGCCCAGGAGAGGGCAGAGGCGGCCCAAATCCAGCAGCAGCATGAGAAGCGCTCAACGCTGGAAAAAGTGGGTGCCTATATTGAAAGTGGCGCGACCGGTTTTGGCAATGCCGCCTGGGGCTTGGCGGTATGGACAAAAGATGTGCTTGAAGTGGCGCAAATGCTGAATCCCATGCGCCAATCCCAGCGGCTGGGTGTTGCCACAGCAAATTACTTCTGGAATGACAAGAGCTTCGCAGAGTCTGGCCAGGAATATGTCACTGACTTACAAAAGGAAGTGGTGGATGTACTCGGTTTTGACCCTTCAAAGATCACTAAACAGCAACTGGATTTGGCATTCGACGTTGCTCAAATTATTTATGATGATCCGGCCCTACGCGAGATTATTTTTCGCTTTGCCCAGGATTATGTAAAAGCACAACACAGCCTGGAAATTACCGAAATAGCCGGCGGTGGCGCCTTTGAAATTATCCTCACTATCGTCCTAGCGGCGATTACTGGAGGCGTCGGCGCCGCTGTAGCTATGGCCAAAAATGCGCGCTTGCTGAAGTCCTTTAAAAATGTCGGCGAGCTGATGTTGGACTTGGCCAAACTGAAGAAGCAGCAACAGCTGGTTTCCAAGAAAAAGGGTGGCAACGCTAAGGGAGGGGAAGGCGCTAACTTCTCCGATTTGAGTTCCTCTGAAGCGGCAGCCCCACCAGCCAGCTCCAGTGGGCCCTCTTCAAGTAGCTCCAGCTCCGGCAGTTCTGGTGGCTCAGGGGCCAGCAGCACTGCCTCAAATTCCAATCAAAGCAATAGTGGCTCCAATAATAATTCAAGTGAGTCGCAAGGTAGCCAAGCGAATAATAGCAACGAGCCGGACAATACCAATAGCGACACCGGGGAAAACCAGAACGGTGATACCTCCCAGTGCAATGCCAATGCCTGTGAAGGTGGTGAACCGATCAACTTAAAAACAGGTGAAGAGCGTCTGACTTTGGTGGATACGGTGCTGGATGGCCCGCTGCCACTAACTCTGGCGCGAACTTACCGCAGCAGTAACGCCAGGGATTTCGGTTTGGGCCACGGCTGGACCCACACGTTGAATGAGCGCCTGGTATGGCGTCCAGGCAAAGCGGTACAGTTTCATGATGCCGAGGGCCGGGTAATCAGCTTACCTGCACCGGGTAATAGCGGCCGCAGCCACAATGTGGTGGAAAATTTATCGTTAACTCGCGTTAACGATGAGCATTGGGTTGTAACTCCCTACGGAGCCCAAAATGGTGTGCAAAAACACTTCAAGGCGACAGGTACTAAAGGGGCTCTAAAACTCTCTGAAATCCGCGATGGCTACGGTAACTATTACCTCTTCCACTATATTGATGAGCGCCTGATTTGTATCGAGAGCAGCCTCGGTGAAGCTCTGCATATCAGCCCGCCCGAAGGGCAGCCCAATAGCCTGCGTATTGGCGAGTTAAAGAAAGAAACTCGCGATGGTCGCATTAAAATACTGGCTCAGTACGAATACAGTGATGAAGGTGATCTGATAAAAGCCACCGATGCGGATGGCTACAGTGAGCAATATGAATATCACCAGCATGTTATTTCCAAGCGCATCCTAAAAACCGGTTACCGCTTTTACTTTGAATGGGATAAAGAAGGCCCATCTGCCCGTTGCGTACGCCAATGGGGTGATGCTATTGACGGGCAGGCTACCTACAACTACAAATTTGCCTGGGATGAGGATGGCCACGGAGTTACCGTAACGGATACTCGCGGGGGACAGGAACGTTACCGCTTTAATGATCGCGCCCTACCGATTTATCACCGCGACCCTGAAGGTGCAGAGACCCTCTACAGCTACAACGATCTGGGCCAAGTTACCAAAGTACAATTGCCCAGCGATGATGGCAGTCGGCGAGAAGAACTCTATAAGTATGATGACCAGGGTCGCTTGATACTAAAGACCGATGCCGCCGGCAATAGCCACCGTATCGAATACAATAGTGAAGGCCTACCAGCCAAAGTCACAGACCCCAGTGGTAACACCTGGCAGCGTGAATACAACCAGAAAGGCCAGATCGTCACCACCAAAGACCCCCTTGGTAGTAGCACCCGATATAGCTATAACCCGGTCGGCCTGATCGGCAGTGTTACCGATCCTCTGGGCAACGCCACCCGCTATCTGTGGAATCCTGAGGGCAAGTTGGCAGCGGTCAAAGACCCCATGGGCCGTACCCAGCACTATCGCTATGACGGTGCCCGCCGCCTGGAGGAAGTACAGCATGCTCCTGGCCAGATAACCCGCTATGAATACGATGCCCAGGATCGTATCCACGCAGTTATTACCCCGGATGGATCTAGGACTCAGTACAGCTATAACCCCCAAGGGCTGCTTGCGGAAGTTATGGACTCCGAGGGCCGCAGCACCTGCTACGCCTACGACGGCCTGAGCCAGGTTAAGACACGCACCAACCCGGATGGTAGCCGCCTGGAATACCATTACGACGGCGAGCGTAACTTAGTTGGCCTCACTAACGAAAATGGTGAGCGGTACAAGCTCAAATACGACCTCAATGAACGCCTGATTGAAGAAGTGGGCTTCGACGGACGCATGACTCGCTATGCGTATAACAGCGCCGGTCATCTGATCAGTTCCAGGGCAGTCACTGATGCTGATAGTGGCAAAGGTGTCGACACTATTTTCGAGCGTGACCCCTTTGGCCGCCTGTTGGAAGAAGTCACCCCGGATGGTGTAACCAACTTCCGCTATAACCGCAGCGGTCAGTTAATCGAAGCGGAAAATACCCATCGTAAACTGCGCTGGGAATATGATGCCAACGGCCGCGTGACTGCGGATTGGCAGGGCAAAGATAAACTCAGCCATAACTACGATGCCGCCGGCAACCGTATCGCCACCACCTTGCCCGATGGCGAAGTGCTCAACTTTGCCTTCAACCCCGCCGGCCAATTCCAAAGCCTGCACCGTCGCCCCTCAGACACTGATATTGATCAGCTGATTACCAGTATCAGTCACGATGAACAGGGCAGAGAGAGTCAGCGACAGCACGGCAATGGACTGGAAAGCCAGCGGGATTATGACCCTCAGGGGCGACTGCAAAAGCTGTGTCTAAATAAAGCTAGCGGCCCAGTCTCCGACCCAACTCAAAATTCTCACTCAATTCTGGAGCGCAGCTACCAGTACAACAAAGCTGGTCAGATCGCCAAGATTGAGGACAGTTTGCGTGGTACTCGCATCTATCACTACGATGCTCTGGATCGCCTCACCCAGGTTGATGGCCCCAACCCAGAATATTTTGTGCACGACCTCGCACACAATATTCTGGCCACCGCTAGATCAGAAGATGAAGCCAAACAGCAGGCCAGTGCCACTCAAGTCAAGGGCAATCGTTTGGCTTTCCGTGGCGATACTCACTATCGCTACGATATCCATGGCAACCGTATCGCCGAGCTGCGTGGTAAAGGGCAGAAACTGCAGACCCGCTATCAGTACAACAGTCGCCAGCAGTTGGTGCGGGTTGAAAAGCTCAAAGTGGAAGAGGGGAGCGAACAGCTTCAACAAGAGATTCACTACCAATATGACCCACTGGGTCGCCGTATTGGTAAATCTACTAATAGCGAACAAACCTGCTTCCTCTGGGATGAGGATGTCCTGCTTCGTGAAAACAAATCCGATATCCACACCCAACAAGATCTTAATACTCGGACTTACTATTTTGAACCGGGGACTTTCAAACCGGTTGCACTGAAAGAAGATGAGCAGGTCTATCACTACCATCTGGATCACCTGGGAACGCCTGATACTCTTACAAATCAGGAAGGTGAGGTGGTTTGGAGTGTTGCCTATAAGAGCTATGGCAATATTGCATTAGCTCATGAGAATCAGGTAGAACAGCCGATTCGTTTCCAGGGACAGTATTTCGATGAAGAGACTGGGCTGCATTACAATCGGTTTAGGTATTATGATCCAGAGGTTGGGGAGTTTACTCAGCAGGACCCGATTGGGTTGTTGGGGGGATCGAATAATTACCGGTATGCGCCTAATCCGGTTGGGTGGGTTGATCCTTTGGGATTGGTTTGTAAAGAGCGCTTTGATCGGTATAAAGAATTAAGACAACAAGGTTTTTCCGCCAAAGAGGCGGCGCAATTTTCAAAGTCTAATTCACTTAGAATGGGTGATGAGTTAACCGGCAATGATCAAGCTTTAATAGAGGGCGCGGTCGCGTGGCAAGGTCCTGATAATAAAGGGTACCCCTACAAAGATACTTATGCAGGTGTTATGACACTTAGAAAAGGAGATGTCGTTCATGGTTTGTCTCCAGGTCGAGGAGAGTACTATACGACAAGTAATACTGTTGAGCGGTTTGGAGACTCATCGCAGTCTATGAATGAAGCATTGCAGGTTTGGCCGAGTGACTATGGTCAGCCTGAAGGCGTATATCGTTATAGGCCTGCTTTGGCTACGTATAAAGTTACTCAAGATACAGATGTTCCGGTTGGCATAGTCAAAGCTAATGACCAGTGGGGAGACGGTGGAGGCACTCAGTTGTATATGAAGGATCACTGGGACGTTTTAGAAGAGGTTGAAGTTAAAGATTTACCCAATAATGTCCCAAATGATTCTGTCCATGATTATAGAGCTGGAATGGATGAGAAAAAATGAAGCAAAAAATTAAGGAATCGCCCTATAAAACGGCGACGAAATTTGATGTCTGTACTCATCTTCAGCCCATTTTAAAGGTGCTAGAAGCTAATGGTAATGTTGCTGATAGATTAACAGGGATTATTTGTGATAAAGGAGATGGCAATATTCTATTGGTCGAGAAAGATATCGACTTCAATCTACTAGAAGCTTATTTTGAATTGCCTAATTTTATTATGATAAATGAACAAAAAAATCGGATAGTTTGTTCGAAATGTTGGTGTTCCATTGAGAAGAAAGTGTTAGGGAAAAAATTTAATACAAGTCAGAAAATTATTTACTAATCTTCGAGGGTTTCCCAAAGTGATTTTCTATATTTCAAAGCAGTCCTGGACACTCAGTGCGCCGAGCTAAATCGGCAAAAGTTTGGAGGTGAAAGCCCACTGCCTGAAAAGGTTTAGTAAAACACTGGGGCCCGAGTCATGAATACGGATTAGGACATCCATAGAATGGAGAGTCGGAAGCTAGACAAGAATTTTTACGCCACCACTTGGTAGCCGGTATATCTGTCTCAAAATAGATGGCAATTTGGCGTTAAAAGATCATTTGGAGAGTCCATAGGGAATCAGGCGGGATGTAGAGTCGGGAGCGATGGAATCTAGGGGCAGCTGATAAGCGGATTTCTGTAATTTAGCAAGGGGGGCTAAGAAAGTGCTGGCAGTCGCGCAGCCCGTGTACCCAGCGTTTATTTTACTGCGCACAGATCTGGCGTACTGCTTCCGCCGAGCCCATCAAGCGTTTAAAGCGGTTTTCAAAATTGCGGTTTAGATAGAGCCAGTGTTTTGGCGAAATACCCAGCCGATTTAAAATAGGTGGGATGTTTTCGGGAATAGCGCCGCGCTTTTCAGGGTGCAGCTGCCGGCCACTCCAGTCTACCAGCTCTAAATAGTGATCCAGCTGAAAAGGCAAGCCTTTAGGCATATCCCAGCGCTCCCCGCCCACCAGTGGCAGTAGGCTTTTGGGCTGCTGGCCTGAGATGGCTGTGTGGATGCGTTGCTGGATCGAAGTGTAATTGGATTCTTCTGGAGTTTTAGCGATACCAGCACGGATAGGGTTGAGGTCCACGTAAGCCAGGCAGGCGGCAAGGGCTCTTTCATCCAGCAAGGCCTGAGATTTGAAACGCCCTTCCCAGAAACGACCGGTGCAGTTGTCCTCGACATTGGCCTGGCGGGCGATGGACTCGTTTAGGCAGCGCATAAACCAGCTGATATTCATTAGGCGCTCCCGCCATTGGGACAAGAATTCTTTTAGCCTGTTTACTTCAGCGTGACCGAGGGCATCTCCTTGAAGATAGCGCTGGGCCAAGCTAGAGGCTTTGAAGAGCTTTTGTCAGCGAGTAATTATCTCTGCGACCACTTATTAGCAGATTCTGTGTCGATGTATAGCTCTATATGGTAGTGATTACTCATTACCGCATAGGCAGCAATAACTAGCGTAAACACCTTGGCCAACTTATGCATACGGCTTTGAATTCATTCGCGGCGATGCTCGTAATCCTTTCCGGATTCGGTATCTCTGCCACAAATAAATGCACGCCGCACACTGATGGCAACACTTAAAGATAGAAAAATATCAGGAAGGATAAACTCGTAAACTGGATTTGACCTGACGGGGTACCTTTATAAAAGCTGATAACTGTTAGATCGAGTCTGAACCACTACATTTAATACACATCCTTTAAGCCGATTTAAAGTCTCCGCTGCCTTCAAATAGTGAAGCAGTTTAGTTTTTTCCTGCCAAACAGTTTTGACGCCAGGCTCACCAGCGCTGCTTCGTCCAAGAAAGTCTCCAATGCCTGTCAGCATACGATTTATATCTATCACATTTAGAGGTTAATTTGGTGGGAAAGTTTTATCTTGTTTTATCCATACCATACGCCACTCTTTTTCAGCGTAGGCATTCGTCCATAGCTCATCAATTCATTCTTATCAGCTTAAAAAAGTAATCCAGCTGAAAGAGTAGGCCGTCAATATATTTAAGCCTTAATCGCTTGTGAGAGATTTCTCGACAATATTTTTGTAAGAAAATAACTCTGTATTTCATATGTTGGTAATCTAGGTTTTTGTGGCCTATTAACCTCTCTTCCTAGAGCAATGATGAGAGATGGAATGCCTCCCGCTTCTGATTTTAATCAAATAAATTTGAAAAAAAGAGTTTGCTAGGCGTACTTGACTGTATGATGGTTGTAATTGGCAAGCATATTGTCTTTTATGTGTAATAGAACTTTTTGTCATACGAAATTGAGTCTCAGCTTCTCTAAGGCTGCATAACCATTTTTTTTGTGAGGTTGTTCATCAGGCCTTAAACCCTTTTACTCCTAGTTTGAAATGTGGAAGAAAAATTCCTTAATTGGGATCCTGTGGTTTTTTTTGGGTTTTGTATGACGTTTGTTTCTCAGCTCATAGTTTTTTCACTTGTCATGATTACGGTTTTGCTTGAATGAGAGTGTGGTAATGAAGATTGGATTTCAGTCGCTTAGATAGATTTTATTTTCGTTGATCTAGTTTTATTTATCTGTAACCATTGAAAACAGTTGGGTTTTGTTTGAAAAGAATAATCTTAAATTTGTGACCGCACCTTGCTGGTGTAGTCAAAAAATAGATTCTCCAACCTTTGATCGATAGGGAATGTAATGAAAACTGTTCAGTTTGGAAAAGTAATAATTCATAAAAAGGAACAAGCTAGTGGTAATGAGGCGATCCTTTACGCACATGGTTCATTTGATAACGGCTCTTTTGGTAAGGCTGAATTGCCAGAGGGTTTGGCCCTATACTTCTACTCATTTCATGGTTCGGCATCCTCTGATCATGCAGTCAGGAGTTTGACAAAAACAGGTAAGCCTGCCAATGAGGAAAATAGTAAAGAAAAATTTGGAACTTTTGAGTTCCTAAACATGGGGTCAGGAAAAGTCCACTCTATAGCTGGTGGTGGTGCGAGTGTTTATAATTATAATCTCTCATATAATGAAAAAAGCCCTGGTCATCTGGATAATATCAAAAAGGCTTGGCAGAGTGGCCTTCATGATCATGATTTGATTTTGGTTGAAGATGGGGCTCATATTCATTTGGATGATGTTCTAAAAGTCATTACTGAAAATAAGTTAGGTTATAACAAGCTTCACTTTACTGCTTGCCGCTCGCCGAGTAGCGGGAATGATCTTAGCTCTCAAGAACAGTGGGGCTAATTGAGATTAGAGTGTTCACTCTAGTTTAAAAATTCCAGAATTTAAAGGCCGCTTAACTCCTTGGTCATAGGGGGTAAGTGGCCTTTGTTGGTTGTGATTGGCGTTTTGGTTTAGATTGTCTATTGATTGGAATGTCTTTTAATTATTAGCTCCAGCTGGTGCGAGCTTTTTTTTGCGATGATGTATCATAAAAAATATAATTGTCCGCTTTATTGAAATAAAATTCGGTATTTTTTTGTTTGAATTTTACCTATCAGTAATTTCAGGTTTCGCGAATTTTCATTCGTATTTTTAAGTGAGTTGCACCCTGTTTTTTTTGTGAAAAAATTTCATATGTAACTAATTTCATGGAGAAATGTATCTACATTTTGTTTTTTTGAGTTTTTATTTTTTTGGATTTAAATTTTTCTTGTTGAACGTTACGCCTTATTAAAGAGTTTGATGTCATTATCATCAATTTAAGAATTGGTGCTATTGACAAAAGTTTATGGAAGCGTGGAAAGTTGGCGGGCTCTTATGGGAGTGTAAATAAATAATAAAATTAAGGCTTAGGTTATGAGAAAGACTGTTTCCAATATCTCGATAAAAACTGCTCTATCATTGTGCATGCTTGCGTCATCAACTATAGGTTTTGCTCAAAGTGTTTCTTCGGTTGAGGCTGCCAACAATAGCGTTGGGCTAAAGCGCTGCGGTACAGACCATCCATCAGTTCAGGAAGCTGCATTAAAAGAGCAGCATTTTTCTACTCTGCGTGGTATATCAAGTGATAGAAGTGTGGCGCACACATTACGCCCCGCAGGTTCTGTAGAAGTTGATGTTTACTTTCATGTAATTACTGACACTGCTAATAATGGAGCGCTTTCTAATAGTGAGATTAATGCGCAAATGGATGTATTGAATGATGCTTACGCAAATACTCCATTTACCTTTAATTTAGTTTCAGCCACTGTTACAGCAAATAATTCTTGGTATAACGTTGGTTACAATTCTTCGGCTGAGCAGTCAATGAAATCTTCCTTGCGAGTTGGCGATGCAGGGGATTTGAATATCTATGTAGCTGAAATTAGTGATGGCCTACTTGGGTGGGCTACATTCCCAAGCAGTTATTCCTCTGATCCACTTGATGATGGTGTAGTAATTTTAACTGGTTCTGTGCCTGGAGGTGATGCTGCGCCCTACAATGAGGGGGACACCTTAACTCACGAGGTTGGCCACTGGTTGGGTCTTTATCACACATTCCAAGGAGGATGTTTTGGCCGGGGGGACTACGTCTCAGATACCCCTGCGGAGAGATCGGCTGCTTATGGCTGCCCTGTTGGTCGGGATACCTGTACCAGGGGAAGAAATGCTGAAGGGGAAGATCCGGTAACTAACTTTATGGATTACACTGACGACAGCTGTATGTACGAGTTCACTGAAGGTCAAGCCACTCGTGCGGATGAACAAAGCGCGACTTATCGTGGTCTTTAATGGTTAAGGGGGGCTTGCCCCCCTTCTTTAATTATGAATAAAGAACATTATTTATTTTTAGTGCTGAGCTTATTTGTTTTTGCTAGCCCGAATCTTTTGGCTCAAAGGTTAGCTGTTCCAGAGTACCTGACCTGTGGTCGAAACCAATTAACTTCATGGCAGGGAGAGATCACAAAACTTGTGCGAGTGAAAGATGGAGTCAAACTTTGGATTGCTACTGACCATGGAACAAATGAGGTTCTAAATTTGACTATGCAAAATTGGCAAGAGGTTCTCGGGCAGTTTCGTATCTATGGCCGCTCTTTTCATTCCAGCGATTGGGAGAAACTCATTGATATTAAGGGGAAGCTTAAGGCTGGCATAAAAGCGACTGTTTGGTTATGTAATACTGAAGGTATAAGTCCGGTAATCAATTGGCAGCCACCCTCAGAGTGAAACCTTACTACAGGCGGATAAAGAAAATTTTTGAATCTTATGCTTAAGCGATTATTTTGAGTGCATAAGGTTCTTAGATCAAAAGTATATTGGTGTGATTTTATCTGTGACATAAATTGCAAGAAAAAGAACTATAAAAGTGCCCGTTATCCATATACTTGATTCCATTATAGATAGAGAATGCATTTCCATTTTATGCGTTTCTGCTTGTGAGGTACCATAGGTGTGCGATGCTGAATTTGGGGCGCATTCATGAGAGCAATGACCAAGATTGGGCGCGGCTCCATCTTTTCCTGGAAGAGTCATACATCCGTGTTTTAAATGATTTTTTACCAGCCAATAGTTAATAGGGTAAGCAATAATACCTCCAACAATGGTTGCCAAGCTCATACGAAACCAAAAGGTAGCATTTGTTGGGTCTTCAGAATTTGGCCATATGGAAGTCAGTATTACCATAGCAGGTATCATGCCAGCCATAACCATATTCATAGATACAGTTTCAGCAAAGAAAGTTTTACCCACTGCTTTTAAGTAGTTTCCCTGATACATACTTCGCATCATCAATGCCTGGAAAATAAACAAACCACAAATAAAGCCAGCCAAGTACTCAATTATGGAGTCCCATCCATTGGTGAGGCCCAGTGTGGGTACAATAGATGCTGCGATAAGGATCCCGGTTGCATCACCTGCTAGACAGTGCATTTCGCTATTTACACTTTGCTTCCATGTCGCCCGAGTGAATTGATCATGGCCGCCAGGAAAGGGGCGGCGACAGGTGAGCAGGTAGAAGATTAAGCCGATGACACCGGTATAAAGAATCACTAATATCCAAGCCAGGCGCTGAACCCAGCTGGTTGGCGCATTAGTGATTGAGTCCCAAATAACAAAAACTAGGCTGAGACCGGTAAGAATAAACCAAACAAACATTGCTCCGGTTAACATATAGGCTACCCATGATTGAGGGGGCGGGGTCCGTGTATATAAAATAATTATATCTTCTGAGCAATCAAGTAGGCGTGTAATTCTGACGGTTGATCGTACTCCAGATGTCTACAAATACAACCAGATGAAATAAGGAGTTGTACAAATTTATTTGTGCCTAAGGTGGAGTAATATAATTCCGGTCCCATCGCATCATTCGTATGATAGTCCTCTTTATCTGTTCCACCAAAGGAAAATATTAGAACGCCTTCCTTGTTTAAGTAAGACGCTAGATTCCTTATTGTTTCCTCTTGTTTTTCAATTGGTATATGCCAGATGCTATCCCACGCACTTATAAAGTCATATTTTCTTGTGGCTTTCCACTTACATATATCTTCTAGATAGAAGTTGACATTAGGGTGCTTATCCCTGGCGATCTCTATCATTTTCTCAGAAACATCAATTCCCTCGGGAGAAAATCCTTCAGTTAGTAGAAGCTCGATATGCCTTCCTGTGCAGCCACACCCTACATCTAGTGCGGAGCCTCTATTTTTTACAAAGCCAAGTGCCCGCTTATACTGGCTAATACCGTTGTTCCTGTTGAACTCTTTACGTTCCCATAGATGTATGATGGTATCGTATGCTATCCCGGTTTGTTTCGGTTCCATAATTGTAAATTCTGTTTATGAGTTTTATTTAATGATTGCTGCACGCTTTTTGTTTTGTAGATTCGTTAGAGTTTGATTTATTTGAGGCGAATACTTCAACACCTATAATTATAACGGTCGCCACGAGTATCCACACGAGCCACTTTATGCCATTTTAAGCTAGTGTGACTTGTAGTGGGTTGCCAATAAGGTAATCCATCAATGGTTGCCTCATTAGGGCGCCGTGAATGGCTGTTAGTAGCGCTGAAAAAATTAGAACTCTAAATGGAAGTCTGTATTTGAATAGTTTGTCCTGTATCAGGATATATAGAGCTATTGCAGTGACGCCATACATCGATTGATATCAATAGAGCTATATATACTTCTATTTTGGTATTCCCTGGTCGATAAATCCAGAATCAACACCAAACCAAAAGCTTCCATCCATATTGTTAAAATACATATATCTTATATTTCCACCACTTGGAACTGGGGTCTTGCTTGTAAATTTCTCTTTTTCTGTGTTAAAGGAAAAAATGATATTTGGAATCTCTCCAGTATCAGCGAGCCAAAGTTGGTTATTGTTGTCCAGTGCTGTTCCGTAGGGGCGTGGATTCTTACTGGGTAGCTTCCACTCTTTAAACTCCTTGGTCGTCGGAGTATAGCGCCCCAAATAGCCTTCTGGATAATCTACGTACCAAATATTGCCGGTAGGGTCGATTTCCAGTCTGCGAGGGCGAGCATTTGGGCGCGGCAGGTTAACCTCATTTATGGTCATGGTTTTTGCGTCTACACGAGCTAACTTATTGGTGCCGAATAGAGCTACCCAAGGGTTTCCCTTAGCATCAATCTTAATACCGTAGGGGCGGGCATTAGCGGTTGTTGGGGTGGCACTTAGAACTTTGCCACTCTGTATATTTAGCAGGCCTATGCGGTTACTTTGCTGGGCTGTGAACCAGATATTTCCCTCTCGATTGAAGATTAACGTATGTGGGTCTTTGATACCTTCAGGCATTGGATACTGTTTAATTTGCCCATTCTTGGTGTCTAATCGCCCAATATGCGCATTGCGATTACCTGCATACCAAACAATATCGTTTGAATCCACAATCAGGTTATGAGGGTGAGTGCCTTCAGGTATTTCATACTGCTTAAACTCTTCAGAGGTCGGTGTAAACTTTCCGATGTAGTTACCCGCTTGTCCACAGAACCAGACATTACCTTTACTGTCTACATGCGGGTCTCTGGGGAGTCCCTCCCAGGGCACCTTCCATTCGTTTAATTTAAGTTTGTCAGGTAAGTTATCTTCTTGAGCAACGGCGTTCGCCAGTAGGAAAGGGAGTGTGGTAAATAGCATGACTAAGGTAAGATGATAAATTCGCCAGGAATGAATACGCATTTTTCTCTCCAAGAGTTATCTATGTCGGTAATCAGTCAAGCTGTGGAGTAAGGTGCCTAGACATGCAGCAGTTAAAGCATAGGTGAGTTTTGGTTAGAGTTGTCTGACTCTAGTCATTATATATAGTGAGCTAAGCTCCCTCATCTCATTTAAAATACATGGTTAGCGGGAATTAATACATAAATAGATTGCTTACTACTTTGCCAATTGGTACTTCTTATGCACCGATTTTCAGGCGGTTGAGCAAGCTATTGGAAAGTGTTGTCACTATTTAATGACATAATCAGTATTTATTTACATGAGCCGTAATATTCCCGATGAAAAGAGATATTTATCGGTACTATTTATATGGTTTTACAGCTGGATATTGAGGGCGTATATTGCGGGCCTTAGCTATAGGAGGTCATTTATGCTACAGCGTCTTCGCCGGCCTGAAATTCTTTTGCTTATTCTGGCAGCTTCAATGCCGCTCTCGTTTGCTGTTTGGAATACGCTACTTAATAACTTTGTCATTGAAAAGGCAGCATTTACCGGTGCAGATATTGGTTTGTTGCAAAGTGTGCGTGAGATACCTGGCTTTTTAGCCTTCCTAGTAGTCTTTGTATTGCTTTTTGTCAGGGAGCAGAGGCTGGCGATAATCTCCCTGGTAGCAACTGGCCTTGGAGTGATGCTAACGGGACTGTATCCGTCATTGACCGGGTTGTTACTCACTACGCTTTTAATGTCTACGGGATTTCATTTTTATGAGACCTTGCAGACCTCCCTGGCACTCCAGTGGTTCCCCAAACAAACAGCAGCAGTTTGGATGGGACGTATGGCTGCCGCAGGCTCCTTTGCTGCGCTTCTGGCTTATGGTTTGGTATGGGGTTTAATGAACTTCGCAGGTTTGGATTATTCCTGGGTTTATCTAATTGGTGGTGGCGCGACCATTGTCATTGCTTTAGGTGCCTGGGTCCTTTTTCCTCAGTTTGCTCAGCCCCACAGCCAGCATAAGAAGCTTATTCTGCGAAAACGCTATTGGCTCTATTATGCGCTCACGATGATGAGTGGGGCTCGCAGGCAGATCTTTATAGTATTCGCTGGTTTTTTGATGGTGGAGAAATTTGGATACAGCGTGGGGGAGGTTGCTGCTCTCTATACGGTAAACCATTTGCTTAATTTGTATATCGCACCGAAGATCGGACAGTTTATCGTTCGGTTTGGCGAGCGCCGTATCCTCACTTTGGAATATATTGGCCTGATACTGGTATTTGCGGGTTATGCGCTGGTAGAAAGTGCTGCGCTGGCAGCGGCATTATATATTGTTGACCATTTATTCTTTTCTATGGCAATTGCGATTAAAACCTACTTCCAGAAGATAGTCGACGAGCGGGATATCGCGGCTTCGGCTGGAGTCAGCTTTACTATTAATCATATTGCCGCAGTAGTTATCCCTGTAGTATTTGGCTTGCTGTGGCTTGTCTCTCCGCCAATGGTATTCTTTGCCGGGTCTTTAATGGCCTTAATTTCTCTTGGGTTGGCACAGCTGGTTCCAGAGCAGCCGTTGCCCGGTAATGAGGTTAGGGTTGGGCAGTATTCTGAGGCTACCTAGAAAGAGTTGATGGAGTTTTTGTTCCATTATCCTTGGCGGCAACTTAAACAAGACTGTTTACTATGAAATACGCGCAAGAACTTCTTTCTATATGTTGCTGCCAGGCAACCTGCGTGCTTCTGTAAATTTATTCGGAAGCGTTTTTGCTTCCGTAGAGTCAAAGAACCCGGAGCGGAAGCGCCGGGTTTTTTTATGGCCAGGTGGCAGAGAGGAAATGCGACGGTCTGCAACACCGTTTTTCACCGGTTCGAATCCGGTCCTGGCCTCTATTTATTCTGTTGATCTATGGATATATGCTTTGCAAGCTGTCTTTTGTATAGCTATCCCCCTTTTCTTTTCTCAGCTTGCTTTTAAATTCCGTCGATAGCGCCAAAGAGCCAATAGTTGTCTGGATTATCCGGGCAAACAGTAGGTCCACACTCTGCGAAGGTTATAAATATATTAAGTGTGGTAATTGAAAATGCAGCCACTATGGCCGTTTTTCCGAGAGCTCTCTGATCTCGAAAGCTAATAAATATGGGGTTCCCATATTGCTTATTAAATGCACTGACAATCGCGATGCCAATAATTGTCATGTAGAAGATAATCAGAGCCCAGGTGTAATAGTGATACCCCATTAATGGATTGCCATAACCTGGCGTTCCGGGAATAACATGTAGGCTGACTTGGCGCAGCGCGGTAGCGGCGCCAAATAGCGCTGACAGTGTAGCCAGGCTGTAGTGTAGAGGGCGGTTGCCATAGAGTACATTTAGCATCAGGCCAAATAAGACTCCTGTGAGCCCAATTCGTTGAAGTAAACAGAGAGGGCAGGGCAATTCTCCATTCACTAATTGAAAGTACTCTGCGGCGACGAGTACGGCACATACGGCGAGTATGCCCAGTGCATTAAGCTCTCGAAATATTTGCCCCATTCACCCTCCTCTACAAGGCTAAGTTGAGATTGTCGCCGGTGTGATAGCCCAGCCAGGCGATGCTTGATATCAAGGCAAAAATGAATGTTGCGGTTGCTAGGGTGTGGTAATTCTTCACGGCTAGAGACATTGCTAGGAGGTAAAAAATGAATAATAGGCTCATCATAGTGAGGCGCCCCTCGGTTTTGACATCAAACTCACTCCAACCACTTCTTCAATCGTATAAAAAAGCACCACTTGTTACGATAGCTGTAGAGGTGAGGGAGGGCTGATACAGGTAATGCGCTACCTGTCAGGGTAGGCTAACTAATACTCGATTCGTTGATTTTGAAGGTTGCCGGGTCATTTTAAGGGGGGAGCAGTGAATTTAATTGGTTCGACAGTCTTGAATTGTGTGAATTTAACCAAATAAATTTGTCTTTAGGTTGTTGTTGGTGGACTTTGTTTGCCAGTTGGGCTTCTTCCCTGTTTAATGCTGGCTTTGGTTTCCGGCGACTGTCGGGAAGCACTTGTCATCGTAGATGCGTAGAAGAGTGGTACGTTAGGGTATCTCTGAAAATTTAGTAACTATAAAAGTAGCTAGGAGTTGTACTTATGGCACAGATCAAAGCTTTGGATAAAAAGGCACATGCCAACCTGAAACTCACCCAGGACATTACTTTTGACCATGTAAGCGGTAATCACATTTTGCCGCTGGTGGTTCAGGAAATCGTACAGGCAGCCCAGAGCTACCCGATCCTGTTCGTTAAAGACCAGAATACTGACCAGTTTAAAGTTGTGGCGCTTACTGGTCTGCGCCCCGGTGAAAACCTGTTCTCTGGCGCTGATGGCTGGAATGGCAGCTACATTCCAGTGCAAGTGCGCACTTACCCGTTTGTTTTGGTGAAGAATCCAGACAACGCTGATCAGGCTGTTCTGTGCATCGACGAAGACTCCAAGATGCTGAGCGACTCTGAAGGTGAAGCGCTGTTTGATGGGGAAGGCGAGCAAACTGACTTCCTGAAGAATCGTGCTCAGGCAGTGGTTGAAACTGCACAGCGTGTTGCAGTGACTGAGTCTTTTATCGAGTTCCTGGTCTCCAAGGACTTGCTGACCCAGAAGAAGCTGACTCTCCGTGTTAGCGAAGATGACAAGCCTTACGATCTGACAGGTTTCTTTGTTATCGATGAAGAGAAGCTTAACAAGCTGTCTGATGAAGACTTCCTGGAACTGCGTAAACGTGGCGCGCTGCCGGCAATCTACGCCTCTATGATGTCCTCTATGCAGGTTCAAAACCTGATTCGCAAGAAGCGCTTGAACTAATCGCGCTTTGCCCGGCAGCTGCGGCTGTCGGGCGACCCTCCTGACTGGAATAGGCGAGTTCGCCAAATCTTGTCTTGATCCCACCTCACACTCGTACCACTATTGTCTCCCTCTGACGCTTTAGCTCACAAATAATAAAATGAAAAATGTGGCGCGATTCTCTCTTCGCTATTGGTTCGCTTGGTTGGTTCTGTTTTACGGTGTTTGGTTGTTCCTGATTTTACAGGGCGAGAACCTGGCCCTGGCGCTCGAGCATTGGTCCATGGCGCTGGCGATGGCGCTGGGTAGCTATGCCGCAGGTTCTACGCCGATGGGCGGCGGGACAGTTGGGTTTCCCGTGCTGGTGCTGTTTTTTGATATGCCGGCAAGCCTGGGTCGCGACTTTAGTTTTGCGGTTCAGTCGATAGGGATGGTCAGCGCCAGTTTGTTTATTCTCTGCCGACGCCAGCAGCTGGCTTGGTCGATGTTGCGGGGGGCGCTGCTTGGCTCCCTATTGGCGACTCCCGCCGGTATCCTGCTGTTTGCCCCTCTGATACCCGAACTCTGGGTGAAACTCTCCTTTGCCGTTCTCTGGGGCAGTTTTGGCATTTTCCATCTGTATCGCCTCAGCGAAATTACTGATTGTGAGCACGCGGGGGACCCCCGGTGCCCGACTGATTTTCGTGTCGGCTTGCTATTGGGTGCTTTTGCCGGCTTTTGCGTTGTGGCAGTTACCGGTGTGGGTGTGGACATGCTGGTGTATGCGGCTCTTGTGCTGTTGAGCAGGGTGGATCTCAAGGTGGCGATCCCTACATCCGTGGTGATCATGGCATTTTGTTCGGTACTCGGAGTAATAGTGAAGTCGCTGGCGGGAGATTGGCAGCCTGGGGTGTTCGGGAATTGGCTGGCGGCAGCACCGGTAGTGTCCCTGGGGGCGCCTCTGGGCGTTTTTGTTGTTAGCTTGCTGGGACGCAAACCGACCCTGTTGATTGTGGCCTTCCTGTGCGTTGTGCAGCTTGTGTGGACTTGTATGTCCGAGAGTGAGGCTATGAAGGGATATGGCGGTCTGCTAGTGCTGCTGGCATTGCTGTGCTGCCTGGCGGGGTTCGAGTGGCTGCGAGCCCTGGGTTTGCGCAGGGAGCAAGTGCGAACGCCTGTAGCAACTTCAGGAACTGCTGACCTGGAGCCCGATAGCGCCGAAGTGACAGTTATGGAAGCTAATGGTGTGGTGCTGCCGGAGTAGTTGATTTTTGGATTGCGTTCGCCGGACGAACTCTGGCGAACTATTCGCAGAATCAGATAAAAAACGGTTGGGGTTTTGATTGCTGCCCAGACTTGGGCCTGCTAGATAATTTGGGAAGATGGCTGGGGCGGAAGGATTCGAACCTTCGCATGACGGGATCAAAACCCGCTGCCTTACCGCTTGGCTACGCCCCAGTTTCAAGGTTCACAAAGAATAGTCTCTGTGATTTGAAATGGTAGCAAGGGGGAGACTCGAACTCCCGACCTCAGCATTATGAGTGCTGCGCTCTAACCGGCTGAGCTACCTTGCCATTTCTTTTGTTGTCTCGGCTGTCCCGAGGGCGCGCATTATTAAACGATGGGCCGGGGGTGTCAACACTTTTTTTGTATTCTTTTCAGATAGTTAGCGATTTTTTTCATCTGATGCCCGGGGCTGCTCAGAACCGCGCCTGGAACTGATTGCGGCGAGGGCGGAACCGAGTACCACGGCGCCGGCGCCGGCCCAGCTGATCCAGTTGAGCGGCTCAACTGCAATATAGTCGGGCCAGATAGAGCTGATCAGCGTACTGAACAATAGGGTGATGACTGGCACTAATGACAGGGTTGCGCTGACACTGGATGCCTCCCAGTGCGCTAGTGCCTTGCTAAAAGCCCCATAGGCGATCAGCGTATTGGCGGTGAGAAACGCTAAAAGCGCCCACTCGAGCCAGCCCAGGTGGGAAACCTTCATTGGCTCCGCCATGGGCAGGAAGAACAGGGTCCCTGCGATATAAATCACTACCAGTAAATCCTGGGGTGTTGCGCGGCTCAATATTTTCTTCTGGAAAAAACCGTAAATCGCCCAGGTGACAGCGGCGATCAGGATATAGCCGAGCCCCAGCAGGTATTCGCCGCCGGCGCCACTGGTCAGCTCTTCCAGGCGCTGGTTAAAAAATAACAGCAGCCCAATTACTACCAGTACTACGCCGCTCCACTGGCGCGGCGAGAAGCGCTCTCCCAGCCAAAGTACGCTGGATATCAGTAGAAGCAGGGGAGCCAGCTGGATCACAACCTGGGCGGCACCAGGGGTGATGTAATTGAGTCCACTGGCGTAGGCGAGGTAGTTCACCAGGAGGCCGGCAACGGCGAGGAAGGTGAAAAGCAGCAAGCCGCGACTGAATAGTGGCTTGAGCTGTAGTTTACGCGCCTGTCCGTAGTAGACGCCCGCTAACAGTGCTGCACCGGCAAAGCGATACCAGGTGGCGGTACCGGGACTGATGTATTCGAGAAGCCCTTTGAGAGCGATGGGCAGGGTTGCCCACATAAATACGGTAATCAGTGCCAGGGGCAGGCCGACTTTCCAGTTTGATTGAGCCATGGAATTTACACGGGTGGGCGCGCCTCCCGGGGTGGGGAGGCAAAAAAGGAGAGGTGGTTAGACGTTAAAACGGAAGTGGATTACGTCGCCGTCGGCGACAATGTAGTCCTTGCCTTCCAGGCGCCACTTACCCGCGTCTTTAGCGCCGGCCTCACCATTGTTATCAATGTAATCGCTGTAGCTGATCACTTCTGCGCGAATAAAACCCTTTTCAAAATCGGTGTGGATTTTGCCGGCAGCGTTGGGAGCGGTAGCGCCCAGTGGGATGGTCCAGGCGCGCACTTCCTTCACGCCAGCGGTGAAGTAGGTGTGCAGGCCCAGCAGTTGGTAGCCGGCGCGGATCACGCGGTTCAACCCCGGCTCTTCCATACCCAGTTCTTCCAGGAACTCCTGCTTCTCTTCGTCGTCCAGCTCGGCAATTTCCGCTTCGAGCTTGTTGCAGATAGGTACCAGTACCGCGTTTTCTTCAGCGGCGATGGCAGCTACAGCATCCAGGTGCGGATTGTTCTCGAAGCCATCTTCGTCCACGTTGGCGATATACATGGTGGGCTTGATAGTGAGCAGGCTCAGTTCGCGCAGGTCCGCCAGTTCGTCTTCTGAAAGCTCGAAAGAGCGCAGCGGTTTGGCTTCATCCAGGTGTGGCTGGATTTTTTCCAGCAGCGCTTTCATCTTGATCGCGTGCTTGTCCTGTCCCTTAGCGGCGCGGGTAAAGCGCTGTAAGGCCTTTTCCACAGTGTCCAGATCGGCCAGGGCCAGCTCGGTGTTGATCACCTCGATATCCGCTACCGGGTGTACCTGGTTGGCGACGTGGATAACGTTATCGTCTTCGAAGCAGCGCACAACGTGGGCGATAGCGTCGGTCTCGCGGATATTGGCGAGGAACTTGTTACCCAGACCTTCCCCCTTGGAGGCGCCCGCAACCAGACCGGCGATATCGGTAAATTCCATGGTGGTGGGAATGACCTTTTCCGGCTTGACGATCTCAGCCAGCTTGTCGATGCGGGGATCTGGTACCGGCACGACCCCAGCATTGGGCTCGATGGTGCAGAAGGGGAAGTTTTCCGCATCGATACCCGCTTTGGTCAATGCGTTGAATAGGGTGGATTTGCCCACATTAGGTAGGCCGACAATACCGCAAGTAAAACCCATGGTGATATTTTTTCCGTTTGCCCGAGGCGCATACAGCGCGCTCTGCTAATTGCGTTTGAGGTCCGGTAGTGGTTGCGCTGGCGGGATTTTGGATGGGCGGGATGTCTCGGCCACCACAGGGTCCGGGCCAGCCGGGAAAATACCGGCAATTTAGCGCAGCACACTATCGAGATTTCCGCGGCAAAAGGCAAGCCGGCGGGTGGGATCTATTTGTTGGTGTGCAGCGTTTTCATGGCTGCGCCCCAATCGCCGGAAGCGGCGGTGGGCAGAACGTCGATCGAGCGATCGATCGCATCAGCCAGTGTTTCCTGTTCCGCCCTGGGGGCTCGCTGGAGCACAAACCGGGCCACTTCGCTCGAGCTGCCGGGGTGGCCAATGCCGAGTCGCAGGCGCATAAAGTTTCGGTTGTTGCCCAGTGCGGCAATGATATCCCGCAGGCCGTTGTGTCCACCGTGACCGCCGCCGGCTTTCAGGCGCGCGATACCGGGGGCCAGGTCCAGCTCATCGTGAGCGACCAGAATGGCTTCCGGGGGAATCTTGAAGAAGTTCGCCAGTGGGCCGACAGATTGGCCACTGCGATTCATATAGGTGGTGGGAATCAGCAGCCGGATATCCTGGCTGCCGACCCGCATACGGCCAGTGAGGCCGTGGTACTTGCTGTCGAGGCTGAGCTGGGTGCCTTGTTGGCGGGCCAGCTCGACAACAAAGTCGGCACCGGCGTTGTGTCGCGTCCGATCGTATTCCGGTCCGGGGTTTCCCAGGCCGACAATCAACTGGATCGGAGTATCCGGTGCCGCAGCCAAGGCGATTACTCTTCGCCTTCGCCAGTTTCGGCTTCAGCTTCCACAGCGCCGCGAGGCTTGTGGATAGAAGCTACAACCAGATCGTGGTCTGCACCGTGGCTCAGTGCCACAGACTCAACACCTTCCGGCAGTTTCAGGTCGGAGATGTGCAGTACGCCGTCCATTTCCAGGTCGGCCAGGTCCACTTCGATGAACTCAGGCAGCTTGCCGGCAGGAGCGTTAACTTCCAGCTCGGTCAGGGTGTGGGAAACGATACCGCCAGCCTTAACACCTTTGCTGCTCTCTTCGTTCAGGAAGTGCAGAGGTACTTTAACGTGTACTTTGGTGTTGGCAGATACGCGCTGGAAGTCGATGTGCAGCAGCAGGGCTTTAGCCGGGTGACGCTGCAGGTCGCGCAGGATAACTTTCTCTTCTTTGCCGTCTACGTCAACAGTCAGCATGGAGGAGAAGAAAGCTTCGTTTTCCAGAGCTTTGGTCAGGTCTTTGTGCAGCACGGAGATAGAAGCAGGCTCTGCTTCACCGCCGTAGATGATGCCGGGTACACGGCCTTCCAGGCGACGCAGGCGGCGGCTCGCACCTTTCCCTTCATCGCTGCGGGCAATGGCGTTCAATTTAATATCAGACATGGGATAAACCTCGGGTTGTCTGTCCAGAGTGACCTGCGACCGGACCGCTCTGGCATGGATGTTAAATGGGCACTGGGCCCAAAAGTAATCGCCCGGCAGTGCCGGGCGGGCGCGTATTCTACGGGAATCAGCGCTAAAGGCAAAGTGCCCCGGCATGCGGGGCGCGGGGATACCTTGATCGGCAAGTTCCTAGCGGAACATTGCGGACAGGGATTCCTCATTGCTGATACGGCGCATGGACTCGGCCAGCATTGCAGACAGGGTCAGCTGGCGAATTTTTGGTGCCTTCTCCATTTTGTCACCCAGGGGGATGGAGTCGGTAACCACCAGCTCATCCAGAACGGAGTTGTTCAGGTTGGTGATGGCGTTGCCAGACAGTACCGGGTGGGTACAGTAGGCGACAACTTTCTCGGCGCCGTGCTCTTTCAGGGCGTTGGCGGCGTTACACAGGGTGCCGGCGGTGTCGACCATATCGTCTACCAGCAGGCAGGTGCGGCCGCTGACTTCACCGATAATATTCATGACTTCGGCAACATTGGCGGCCGGGCGGCGCTTGTCGATAATTGCCAGGTCGCAGTCGAGGCTCTTGGCCACAGCCCGGGCGCGTACAACACCGCCGATGTCCGGGGATACCACCACCAGGTTCTGGTATTTTTGGCGCTCGATATCGTCGAGCAGGACAGAGGAGCCGTAAACGTTATCCACAGGAACGTCGAAGAAGCCCTGGATCTGTTCCGCGTGCAGGTCGACGGTTAATACGCGGTCGATACCGACGCTCACCATCATATCGGCAACCACTTTTGCGGAAATCGGCACGCGCTGGGATCTTACGCGGCGATCCTGGCGGGCGTAGCCAAAGTAGGGGACTACAGCGGTAACGCGGCCGGCGGAGGCGCGGCGCAGGGCGTCTACCAGCAGGATCAGTTCCATCAGGTTGCGGTTGGTAGGTTGGCAGGTGGATTGCACCACGAAAACGTCGCGGCCGCGTACGTTATCGGTAATTTCTACTGCAATCTCGCCGTCGGAGAAGCGCTTGACCGTGGCTTCACCCAGGGGGATCGCCATATGGTCGACAACCTTCTGTGCCAGTTCCGGGTTTGCGTTGCCGGTAAAGACCATTAAGTCAGCCACTGCGAGTTCCTTTAATTCTGTCTTGAAGTGAATTGAAGTGTAGATGCCTGCATATTTGCTAGCAGTCAGGGTTTTTGCTGCAACACTTTTGCGTTGAGCGGCGCACTGTTGCGCGGATAAAAACAGGGTTTTGGCCACAGTTTTTTTCCTTGCTCAACGGGTTGCTCTGGGTGCGTGCTCGCACAACCATCGGGCGCTTGCACTCAAGTCTGCCTTCAGGATTCTTTAAAAATTGGGGGGTGGCTCTGTAAAGCCCTGTGCGAATGGCCTGGGCCGGCTGGATCAGCGTAGACTGAATCATGTCGGAACCGGTTTTTGACTGTGCCATTGCATATAAAGAAAGTGGCTGGGGCGGAAGGATTCGAACCTTCGCATGACGGGATCAAAACCCGCTGCCTTACCGCTTGGCTACGCCCCAGTAATGTTTCCTCAAAAATCTGAGGAGATTTTCGCTAGCGCTTGATGTGTCGGTGAAACCAATACACCCGCTGCTGTAAAACCCTGCCACGCTTCGGGCAGTTTGGCGTGTGCCTCAGTGGCCGCCTCTGCCGTAGGGAATGCTGCAAAAACGCAGCCCCCGGTGCCGGTGAGTTGTGCTGGAGCAAATTGCTCGAGCCATTCTCTGGCATCGCGTATTTCAGGGTAGAGCCTCTCAACTAATGGCTGGCAGTCATTGCCGGAAAATGTTTCCAGTTTTTCGCTGCCGAGTCGCATCTCGTTGGCCTGCTCCTCGCGAAGGGCCGCTAATGTAATTGCGACTGAATCTCTTGTCAAACGTGAATCGCGAAAAATTTTTGCAGTGCTCACTTCGCAACCAGTTGAGACAACCAGGTAGTGGCGTTGCTCGGTGGTTATTGGGGTTAATTTTTCACCAACCCCTTCCGCCCAAGCGGTGCGCCCCCGCACAAAAACTGGAATATCCGCGCCCAATTGCCGCCCCAGCTCCGCCAGTTTATCGATCGATAAATTGCACTGCCATAAGTGGTTGAGCCCGAGCAAAGTGGTGGCGGCATCGCTACTGCCTCCACCGATGCCGCCGCCGTGAGGCAACTTCTTTATCAACCGAATAGAGGCGCCGAGAGAATTTTGTCGGTCCGGCTCAGCTTGTTTGCGCAGTAATTGAGCTGCGCGATAAACCAGGTTGTCCTCTTCAGCCACATCCAGCTGGCCTGCATCGACACTGACAATGCCATCGCTGCGCTCACTGAATTCCAATAAGTCGCCGAAATCGAGAAGTTGGAACAGGGTTTGTAACTCGTGATAGCCATCCGGGCGACGGCCGAGAATGCGCAGAATCAGGTTGAGTTTTGCTGGGGCGGGCAGGGTTAGCAGCATGAGGCAAAAAGACGTCAATCAATTACAGGGTCACCATAATACCTGCATGCTGCGATTTGGGCATTGGCAGAGTTATGTGAAACTCTCTACAAACCCCAGTCTTTAATCACCAGGGTGACGGATACCGGGCCAGTAGGACTGTTGGTTTGTGCTTTGATCCGGGTTGGCAGCATAAAGGGGCCTTCGCTGCGATATTCACTAAAACTCAAGGCCCAGCCGGATTGTTGCAGGCTTTGCAGCTGGCCCTGGGCGTTGCGCTGCTCGCCACTTTTGGCGCCGGGCGCGGGAAGACCGCGTACCCAGTAGAACATCTCCCGGGCGGGCAGGGGCCAGCCCAGTGCTTCCTGGGTTAGCTGTGCCGGGTTGCGCGCATAAACTGGCGGCTCGCTACCGCGCACCAAACTGACGCCACCGGCTGAGCCGGTGATGACGGTGGTACCTGCTCCGAGCGGACCGCTGAGATGCAGGCGAAAATTCTCCGCGCCGCCCTGAAGCCAAGCCAGGTTAGCGCTGCCGTTTTCTTTTGGGGAGCGAACACCCAGCTTGCCCTTGAGATTCCACTGGGTAAATTCAGCTACTGTTTGCGGCGTTGGATTTTGATTTTCAGTGGGGGAGCCTGGCTCCGGTTCCTGTTTGGTTTTTTGACCGGCACAAGCGGAAACCATTATTGCCAGACATGCCAGCAGTAACAGATAGAATCTTCGCGCGGTTGTCTTGTCAGCTATCTGATGCATGTTGTTCCAGTGACTCTTTGATTTGTAGGCGCTTCATGGCAGCCGGAATAATTTTGCTGTGGGGATTCAGCAGAAGGCCTTTTCTCCACATGTTCATGGCGGCTTCTCTGTTTCCCTGAACCCAGAGTACTTCACCGAGGTGTGCGGCAATTTCGTGGTCGGGCAACTTTTCCATCGCCTGCCGCAGATACTTTTCCGCAGCTGCGTGATTGCCGAGACGGTACTCTATCCACCCCATGCTGTCGATTATTGCCGGGTCCTCAGGCTCGAGTTCCAAAGCGCGGCTAATCAATTGGTAGGCTTCTGTGTGCCGGGATTTATCTTCAATCAGTTTATAGCCGAGCGCGTTGAGAACTGTGGCGTTATCGGGATTTCTTTCCAGCAGGTTTCTCAAGTCCTTTTCGAATTGTTGTGCGTTGCCGAGTTGGTCATGCAACAGCGCGCGGGTGTACATCAAGCGACCGCTGGTGCTGTTGGTTTGTAATGCCTCGTCCACTCGCTGCAAAGCCATACTGGCTTCACCACTTTTGCGAAGTAATTCGACCTCCATCAGGTAAAAATGTTCTTCCTGAGTGGGGTGTTTTTTTCTCAGTTCAGCAAACCATTCCCGGTTAGTGCTGTACTGTCCGAGGCTCGCCAGTAATTCCGTACCGCGAGTAATGGCTTCTACGTAATCACTACCGGGCCCCACTTCGCGGAAATATTTAATTGCATGGGAAAAATCTCCAGATTTTTCTGCGATGCTGCCCAGGTAAAAATAAGCAGCGGATTCGTGCTGCTGTAATTCAAGTAGTTGGGTAAAGAGGACTTTGGCTTCGTCAGTTTGCTCTGTCTCGTACTGAATTAGGGCCAACGATAAAATCAGATTGCCATCGTCAGGGCGCTGCTTAACCAGTTCGGCAAACTGCTTGCGTGCCAGGGCCAGGTCCTCCCGAATTAACAGGCGGGCGTACTGAAGGCGCAGGCGGCTCTCGGAAGGATGGATGCCGACGAGTCGCTCGAGAAGGGAAATGGCTTCCTTGCGCTTGCCCTGATCAACCAATAGATGACTTTCCAGCAGTGGTGCATCCAGTTGGTCTGGATGGTGCTCCTGAACGCGGCGCACCAGGGACAGGGCGCGGGTGAATTCCCTTTCGGTGCGCAGTACCATGGCATAGGCGAGCACGACCTCGTCATCGAGGGGATAGACTTTTGCCAGCCGAGCAAACTCCCGCTTGGCTTGTTCCGTGAGTTGCTCGTGCCCAATAGCGGTTGCTGCGAGAGATTGCATGGGTGGGTTGCCGCCGAGTTCCAGGGTTTTACTGGCGTGAATCAGGGCTGTGTGTAAGTCGCCGGACAAAGTCAGCTCGGCTGTGAGGGCCAGCTGTGCATCGGCGTTTTGTGGCTCAAGCTCTACCCATAGCCTGGCTGAATCCAAGGCGGCCTGGCGGGCATTTAAAAAGCGGGCAATGCGTGTAGCGCGGGCGGCAACCCCGGGATCTTTGGTGACCTCCGCCTGGTGGTAGTAATTGGCTAGTGCAACGTCGTACTGCTCGCGGATACCGGCGACTTCGGCCACCAGAAGGGTGTAAAAGGTATCAATAGGGAAAGTTTTAGCTTCCGGCCCGTCTGACTCAGTGGTTTCCTTACCCTTAAGGTTGCTAGGCTCCAGTGCTGTGTTCACGGTTTCTGTAGAGGGGGCTGCCGGCGTCTGGTACTGGGTACAAGAAGCAAGCATTACGGATGCTACAAGGAATGCGGCAAGCTTGAGCAAGTGGCTGGAAATTCGGGCCGGAAGCTGATGTGCGCGAGGTGGGAGCATAGATCGTGTCCATACGTTACGTTGTCGCTGAAAGCTGGGTATTACTGGCGTGTTTTAAACGATTATCGCCATATAATTCTAGTCGTGAATCGGGTTTGGAACGGTAGTGGGCAGGGGCTCTTGCCAAATCGGCGGGCAATTTTACTGCCTCTTACGCTTGCAAGGGAGACGGCTGCCTATGAAAATGCGCTCCCAGTGCGGTTTCCGCCTTTTAAGATTTAATGCTAACGGAAGTCTATGCCAATTCTTACCCTGGGTATCAACCACGATAGCGCGTCGGTCGAAGTGCGCGAGCGGGTGGCCTTTGCCCCCGAGGTGATGCCCGGCGCACTGGGAGATGCGCGAAAAGCACTGGGGTGCCGCGAGCTGGCCATCCTGTCTACCTGCAATCGCACCGAAATATACGGAAATGTGGAGTCAGAAGCCCTGTTGCAATGGCTGTCTGAATACCACCAGGTGCCCCTGGAGCAGCTCAAGGGCTGTGCCTATGTGTACAGCGATGAAGAAGCGGTACGCCATATGATGCGCGTTGCCTGTGGTCTCGATTCCCTGGTGTTGGGTGAGCCGCAAATCCTCGGCCAGATCAAGTCCGCCTATGCGGTGGCGCGGGAATCCGGCAGTGTTGGCAGTGAACTGCACCGGGTTTTCCAGCGGGTGTTTACCGTCGCCAAGAAGGTTCGCACCGAAACTGCAATCGGTGAAAACCCGGTTTCTGTTGCCTACGCTGCTGTTTCTCTGGCTTCGCGTATCTTCACCGACCTGAAAAAGCAGACTGCCCTGTTGATCGGTGCGGGAGAGACCGTGGAGCTGGTTGCCCGCCATTTGCTCGATCAGGGAATCAAGCAGGTCATTGTTGCCAATCGCACATTGAGCCGGGCCCAGTTGCTCGCAGAGAGCTTTGGTGCCGAGGCAATCCTGCTTGCGGATATCCCCGAGCATCTGGCACGCGCGGATATCGTTATCAGTTCCACCGCGAGCCAGCTGCCGATTCTGGGTAAGGGAGCGGTCGAATCGGCGCTGCGCAAGCGTCGGCACAGCCCCATGTTTATGGTGGATATTGCGGTACCCCGCGATATCGAATCGGAAGTTGGCGAGCTGGATGATGTTTATCTGTATACGGTGGACGATCTGCGTGGGGTTATCGATGAGGGCAAGCGCTCCCGTGAGAAAGCGGCGGAGGCCGCTCAAGAAATCGTAAATGCTGCAGCGGCTGAATTTACCAAAGAGAGCCGCTCTTTGGAGGCTGTGGATAGTATTCGCAGCTACCGGCAGCGAGCCCAGGAAGTGAGCGCTTCCGAACTTGAACGGGTACTTTTGCAGCTGGAAAAAGGCGAGGACCCTCGTCGACTGATGGAGCAGCTCGCTCGCTCTCTCACCAATAAATTAATTCATGCACCCACCGTCAGTCTGAAAAAAGCTACGGCGGAGGGTGATATTGAGCGTTTGCGTATCGCTCGCGAGGTCGTTGGGTTGGATGATCTCACCGATATCGATTTAGAGAAAAAGCATCAATGAAAGAATCGTTACTGAATAAACTGGAAACCCTGCTTGAGCGCCATGAGGAAGTATCTGCGCTGTTGGGCGACGCCGACGTAATTGCTGATCAGGATCAATTCCGCGATCTTTCCCGCGAGTATTCTGAGCTGGAAGAAGTGGTTAAATGCTACGGCGCTTACAAACAGTTGCAGGAAGATATGGTCGCGGCTCGGGAGATGCTGGGGGAAGATGACCCGGAAATGCGCGAAATGGCTCAGGAAGAGCTGCGCGAGGCTGAAGGTCAAGTGGAGCCGCTGGAGCGAGAGCTACAGACTTTGCTGTTGCCGCGCGATCCTAACGACAGAAAAAATGTCTTTCTGGAAATTCGCGCAGGAACCGGTGGTGATGAAGCAGCTATTTTCTCCGGTGATCTGTTCCGCATGTACTCTCGCTATGCGGAGAAGCAGGGATGGCGAATAGAAATTGTCAGCGAAAATCTCGGTGAGCACGGCGGTTACAAGGAAATTATCACTCGCGTCGCCGGTGAAGATGTCTACGCAAAATTAAAATTTGAGTCCGGTGCGCACCGGGTACAACGGGTTCCTGAAACAGAATCCCAGGGTCGTATTCACACTTCGGCTTGTACGGTCGCGGTGATGCCGGAGCCGGATGAGCGCGATGCGATTGAAATTAATAAAGCGGATTTGCGTGTGGATACCTACCGTGCATCCGGTGCCGGTGGTCAGCACGTTAACAAAACCGATTCCGCTGTGCGCTTAACCCATATTCCCACGGGGATTGTGGTGGAGTGTCAGGACGAGCGCTCCCAGCACAAAAACAAAGCCAAGGCGATGGCACTGTTGCAAGCGAAGCTCAATACTGCGCAGGAAACGGCGGCGGCCCAGGAAATTTCCGATGCCCGCCGCAGCCTGGTGGGCAGCGGTGATCGCTCTGAGCGAATCCGTACCTACAACTATCCCCAGGGCCGGGTTACCGATCACCGTATCGGCCTCACTCTCTATAAACTCGATGAGATTATGCAGGGGTCTCTGGGGGAGGTGATCGGGCCATTGCGCACGGAATACCAGGCCGATCAGTTGGCAGCCCTGGCCCAATAAATCCAGATTTTTTACGCCGCCTCGAGCGGCGTTTTTATAGGTTTTTCTCCATGACCAGCGTCAAGGAAAATATCGCACGCTGCGCCCAATTAACCGATAGCGACAGCGCGCGCCTGGATGCAGAGCTTCTGCTCGGCAGTGTGTTGGGGCGCGAGCGCACCTGGCTCTATACCTGGCCGGAATACGAATTGAGTGAAGCTGAGCAAGTGCGCTATGAGCAGTTGCTCCAGCGCCGGCAAGCGGGAGAGCCGGTGGCACACCTTATCGGTGAGCGCGAATTTTGGTCCCTATCGCTAAAGGTGGATTCCTCCACTCTGATCCCCCGCCCGGACACTGAATTGTTGGTGGAGACCGCGCTGGAGTTTTTCCCCCAGGGCAGGTTGCGAGCACTGGACCTGGGCACTGGCACTGGTGCTATTGCACTGGCTCTGGCGTCGGAGCGACCGGGATGGGAAATTATTGCAGCGGAGAAATCACCCGCTGCGGTAGCACTGGCAGAGGAAAACCGGCGCTCCCTCAAGTTGCAAAATGTGCAAGTTATCCAGAGCGATTGGTTTTCTAGTTTGGAGCCACAGCCGTTTTCCCTGATCGTTAGCAACCCTCCCTATATCGATGCATCTGACCCGCACTTGGTGCAGGGCGATGTGCGCTTTGAGCCCCGCACTGCGTTGGTGGCAGAGCGACAGGGTTTGGCAGATATTGAGCATATCGCCACAACCGCTAGTGATTACCTGGAAAACGATGGCTGGCTAATGGTGGAGCACGGTTGGCAGCAAGCCGAGAGCGTGCGGGATATTTTTTCTGCGGCGGGATTGAATATAGTTTCAAGTCGCAGGGATTATTCCGGTTGGGAGCGAATTACCTTAGGGCAAAAATAGTGATACCTGCGGAGCTGCCACAGGGATTTGAGGAGGGAGCCTATGCATGATCATGTCCACCACCGAACCGGCAATGGGGCTTTGCGCCCATTAATTATTGCACTGGTTCTCACTCTCAGTTTTTCCATAGTTGAAGCCATAGGTGGTTGGCTATCTGGCTCCCTGGCATTGCTCGGCGATGCTGCCCATATGCTTACCGATACTTTTGCCTTGGCACTGGGGGCTATTGCCGCAGTACTGGCGAAAAAACCCGCTGATCGGGAATTGTCGTTTGGCTGGGGGCGAGCGGAGGTCTTAGCTGCGGTAACCAACGGCCTGATTATGCTTCTGATCGTGGTCGGTATTTCTTTTATGGCCATTGATAGGTTGCGCAATCCCCAGCCGGTGCATGGCAGTACGGTGATGTTGATTGCAGCCATGGGGTTGCTGATTAATATTCTGGCGGCCTGGGTTTTATTAAAAGGCGAGCGCACGCTCAATATTCGCGGTGCGCTTTTGCATGTGATGGGCGATATGCTGGGCTCTGTCGCAGCACTGGCTTCCGGAGCTGTGATTTATTTTACCGGCTGGGTACCCATCGACCCCCTGCTTTCATTGCTTATTTGCCTGTTAATCCTGGTTTCCTGCGTGCGACTGCTCAGGGATGCAATCGATGTATTGATGGAGCGGGTACCCAGGGAATTGAGCCTTCCGGTTGTGGGCGAGACACTGGCGGCGGTAACCGGGGTACGCTCTGTGCACGATCTCCATATTTGGCGCTTGGATTCCAGCACTATTTCCCTATCGGCCCATATTGTGGTGGATGACTTACAGGCTTGGCCCAGCGTACTGGAGCGCTTGCGGGAAACCCTGGTCAAGCGCTTCGATATCGACCATATAACCCTTCAACCGGAACCTTTGGCAATGCCCGAAGTGACGGTGATCGATAAGGTCAGTGATTAATAGGTGAGGATTTACTCCTCACCTTCTGTCGGCGGCTGGCGGTTTTCTGGAGTGGCCGGTACTTTACTCTCTGATTTGTCAGCGACCGATTCTTCCGCTACTACTTCCTGGGGCTGGCTGATTTGTTCCTGGGGAGCCTGGATACCGATATGGTAGGCGGCAAACCCCGGTTGCACGACCTGGTTTAATGCCATGCCGAGAATGCGGCCGTTGTGCTCGGAGCGAATTTCTGTGCGTACATTGGTAATAGGGTTGGTTACTGTTCCCAGTAAGTCGCCTTTACGCACAAACTCGCCGAGCTGGACTTCACTAAAGATAACCCCGCCAGTCGATGTCCGCTGCCAGGTGGAGGTGTAGTAAACCGGTTCGGGATCGCCCCAGAGGCGGAATTTACTCACCATACCCAGCTGGTTGAGCAGAGTGCGTATACCTTTCACACTGTGACTTACCGATAGCTCATCCAGCACCATGGGTGCTCCGGCTTCCAGAGTGACGGTGGGGATACCTGCCTCCACAGCGGCGCGGCGCAGGGTACCCTTGGCTCCGGCGCTGTGCAGCACCACAGTGGAGCCAAAACCCTGGGTCATTTTCACTACCTTGGGATTGGTTAAGTCGCCGCGCAACTGTGGCAAGTTGGTGCGATAAAAAGAACCCGTATGTAAGTCCACCACGGCGTTACAGTGGCTGATCACTTCGTGGAAAAATGAATTGGCAATTCGCGAAGCCGAAGAGCCATTGGGATCGCCGGGGAAGTGCCGGTTCAGGTCGCGTCGATCAGTCAGGTAGCGGGAGCCTCGATGGAAGCCTTGCAGATTGACGATGGGTACGCCAATTACCGCACCGCTCAAATGGTCTGCATCCAGGTCGTACATAACCCGCCGCACAGTTTCCACACCGTTCAACTCATCACCGTGCACCGCCGCAGTAAGGCAGAGAACCGGCCCTGGCTTGGCGCCGTTAACCACCAATACAGCGGTGGGGCTATAGACCCCTTCAAAGTGTTGGCTGGGAGACCAGGCTAGGCGCGTAGAGGTCGCAGGGGGAACCTCTGAGCCTAATAATCGCAGCGGCTTGGCCGTCTCGCCCGGAACCAGGGAAATGGTGCCGGGCTCCGGTAATTCGGGTTGAGGTTTAACTGTTTCAGTTTCTTTATCGGCAGTGGGAGCAGTCTCGGTGGGAGCTGCCGGTTTATCCAGTTCCTGAATAGGTTGGTCCAGCTCCAGATTTTCCGCTTGGGGCAGGGAAATTTCTTCAGAACCAGCATCTGTCGACTGGGATTGATCTTCAGTAGGGGCAACGTTGGTGGGTGGCCCCAGCTCTGTGATCACCGGTTGGTCCAGCTGCATATTGGCAGCCTGGGGGACCGCTTCTGTCTCTTCGCCAGTGCTGTCATCGGCGCTCAGGGCCTGGGTGGATGAAAGCAGTAAAGCCAGGCTTAGCAGGTGTCGGGTCCTTCGGGAGGATTGGCGCGGGATCATTCGGCACTCCGGTCAACTTCGTATATCTGGGTGTGCCGGAGAGCCTTGTGTCCGGCACAGATTGGGACTTTGGAGCGCCAGTATAGTCAATACGTTCCCGAGGAATGTGATACGCGCCGAATTACGCGTATCCGTAGGTTCGCTCGATGGCTTTGCGGCTGGTTCGCCAAAAGCGAATTCCCAGCAGGATTGAAGCCGTTCCCAAGCCGATACAGACACCGGTCCAATAACCGTATACCCCCCAGAAGCTCTCTCCCAGCCAGTAGGCGGTAGAAAGCCCCACCAGCCAGTAGGAAAATAGCTGTATAAACATGGGCGCACTGGTGTCCTTATATCCGCGCAGTGCGCCCCAGGTCATTGCCTGGGTGACATCCACCAGCTGGAATGCGGCACACAGCAATAGCAGGTTGGTGGCCACCGCGATAATTTCTTCATTGCTGGTGTAGGCCTGAACAAATAGGGTGCGCAGGGTAATCAAAAGTACACCGGTGCCCAGTGCGTAGATTAGCCCGCTACTGATGCCCACTTTGCCACAGAAGCGCGCGCGCTTTGGCCGTCCCTGACCGAGTAGTTGGGCGGTGCGGATACTCAGGGCCTGGGCCAGTGCTAGTGCGACCAAGTAAAAAATCGAGCCCACATTCATGCTGATCTGATGGGCGGCGACAATGGCTGCGCCATAAGGGGCAAGCAAAATAGTAAGGCTGGCAAAAAAAGTAACTTCACTGGCTGCACCCACACAAATTGGCAGGCCAACTGCGAGCAAGTGGCGCAGGGTTGGCCAGTGGGGGCGAGGCGGTAACAGCCTAAGTTTTAGCTTGTGATAAACCGGGTCGGTATTTGCGTGCCAGAAGAGTGCCAGTGCGATCAGGCAGCTGACCGCTGCGGTAGCCCACCCACATCCTGCCCCTCCCATTGCCGGTATGGGGCCGGCACCAAACACCAAAAGAATATCCAGGGGAATATTTAAAATTGCGGCAGTGATATAGATGCGCATTACCGGGCGCACTTGTCCCATACCCTCACAGTAACCGCGCAACGCCGTGCCGAGTGCAAAAGGCAGGGTGCCGACAGTCAGGGCCAGTACATAGCCCTCCATCACCTTGCGGACAGGCTCTTCCGTGTCTATCCAGTGGCTCCAGATAGGAACCGCAAGCAGGGCGGAAAACACCAGGATGCCACCGATCAGTGCGATCCACAGCGCCTGGTGCAGTTGCCTGGCGCAGCCAGCTTCATCGCGGCCACCGCGCAAGTGTGCAACAACCGGGGAGATAGCAGCGAGCAGGCCGATTAGTGTCACTGCGCAAACAGCCCAAATACTGGCCCCTAGGGCGAGCCCAGCGAGACTTACTTCTCCAGCGCGTCCTGCTACCAGAGTATCGACAACTCCCATGCTCACCACAGCCAGGTTACTGACCACCAGGGGGCCTCCCAAGGTGGTTAGGTGCGACAGTTCGGTTTTAGTGGCATTTCGGTAAAGCTTGAACAAAGAAAAACCTGAGCTCTTGTTACTGGTCTCGATAGAGGGTTCTGGGGTCTGGGCTAATTTTGACAAAAAATTAATCCTGCGGGGGGTTATTAACAGGCCCTGGCCTTCGCAAATACAGCTGAAAACGGGCGGCGGGCCAAAGTTCTGAGAGGCTTTCAGTCTGCCGGGAGAAGGCGGGGTAGTACTGCAAAAAGGTTCGACATTCTACGGTACAAACGGCGCCTGCGCCCAGTGCTGATTACGGACTTTCCTCAAGTAGTTTGGCCACAATTTCTGCCTTATTAATGATGCAGTCGTGGTTTATTGCTACCTCCCGATAAAGCCACCCGCTTATCCGCTTTGCTTTGCGGCTACTGTAGATGGCTGGAGGGTACTCGGGTTGGGTGCAGTGAATGAAAGTACAAGGAGGGCCCTGTTCTGGAGGGCGTTGTAAATAGATCGGGTCCAGTAGTGTTTTGATGGGATGTGGGGTCATACGGCGGTTTAGCCAGCGGATATCATCGGGGTGGGTTATCCCCAGGTCTTCTGGTGTTGGCGGCATAATGCACAGAGTGCCGTCGATATTTTGCGCCTGCCTTAATCGCTGCTCCTCTATACCGCTGGGGAGTTGGCTGCTGAATGGGCGCCCGGGCTCTGGAACAGCGCCATCCAGGTAGATCAAGCGGTGCACCCGCTCGGGTAGAGCGTCGGCGGCACCGGTTGCAGCCATTCCCCCAAAGCTGTGGCCCACAAGGGTGACTTGCTGCAACTCCTCCCAGAGGATTGTATTGACTAGGTCCTGGATAAAGGTATCCAGGCCAACGGAGGGGGAGAGTAGGTGTTTGCGTTCCCCCAGGCCACTATGGGTGGGGGTGAGTACTCGATGCCCATTACGCTGCAAGAGGTGGGCGACTCTGCTCCAGCACCAGCCTCCATGAAATAGCCCGTGGACCAGTACGTAAGTTTTCCCCACTAGGTTGCCCTCAAGTTACTTGGGTTCTGCAAGCATAGATGTGCTTTCTGGGGCGCTGAGATAGTGCAGTGTAAGAGTTGGCGATATCACTCGACTAAAGTGAACAAAGACACCGATAAGAGAGTGAGCTAAATGAGTGGAGCTATGAATAGTCTGAGCGGTTGGTACAACTGCTTTGTACATTATGTACGCAAAATAGACTGGCTGGGGCCATTATTACTACGGATTTATTTGGCGCCAATTTTTATCCTGGCCGGCATGAATAAGATGAATAATATCGAAGATGTTGCTGCCTGGTTTGGCAATCCCGATTGGGGGTTGGGGCTTCCAGCGCCGATGTTGATGGCGTGGATAGCTGCATTGGTGGAATTCTTAGGTGGCATCGCCATCTTGCTGGGCGTAGCAACTCGGCTGGTGGCGATTCCCCTGATGTTTGTGATGGCAGTGGCAGCCTATACGGCCCACTGGGAGAACGGTTGGTCTGCGTTGCCTGATAAAACCTTGAGTGTGCCCTGGGAGTGGCGCAAGGATCTGATTGATGAAGCCTCAGTGCGTAAAGAGAAAATTGTCGGTTTACTCAAGGAGCACGGAAATTATGAGTGGCTGGTGGAAACTGGAGGAGTGACCATCCTGAAAAATGGTATTGAATTTGCAGCTACCTACTTCATTATGCTGCTGGCGCTATTTTGTAGTGGGGCTGGGCGGTTTTTCAGTGTGGATTACTGGCTGTGCCGTCACTATAGCGGGCAGGGAGCCCCGTAGAGATGTTATACTCGCCGATTATTTGAACATTTGAGCGAGTATTTCACTTGATAGGAAAGTTGTTCCGCCGATCCTCCTCCAAAGAGGATAAGGGCTCCCGCCGGGGAGAAGACAGCTCCGGACGCCGAAAAGAAGGGCAAAAGCCGTCTGATAAGGCTGCCAAGGGGCGTACAAAATCCGCACAAGCGGAGGGGAAGTCGCGCCGGGGCGGTAGCAGAAACGCTCAAAAAGGGCGCCAGCGCAGCAGAAAGCCAGCGGCACCCGCAGCGCCCTGGTCCCTGGATGAATTCCAGGTTCCAGAACAGGAGGGCAAGGTCCGCTTCCACGACCTGGGACTGCCCAATGAGCTGATGCACGCTATCCACGACCTGGGTTTCCAGTATTGCTCGCCAATTCAGGGTCGCTCCCTTCCCCACACCCTCAATGGCCACGACCTGGTGGGTAAGGCACAAACCGGTACCGGTAAGACAGCGGCCTTCCTGATCACAGTGATTGACGATCTGCTCAAGCACCCGTTTGAAGGTGAGCGCTATGCCGGCGAAGCCCGCTCCCTGATTATCGCTCCGACCCGTGAGCTAGTAATGCAGATTGCCGATGATGCCAAGGCACTGTGTAAACACACCGAGCTGGAAATTCATACCCTGGTGGGCGGTATGGATTATGACAAGCAGCAGAGAAACCTGAATGAGCGGCTGGTGGATATCCTGGTGGCGACGCCGGGTCGCCTGCTGGACTTTGTCAGCAATCGGGATTGCTTCCTGGATCAGGTGGAAGTCCTGGTGATCGATGAGGCGGATCGCATGTTAGACATGGGCTTTATCCCCCAAGTGCGCCGCATTGTTCGTCAGACGCCGCGTAAAACTCATCGCCAAACTATGTTCTTCTCCGCCACATTTACTCCCGAAGTGGATGATCTGGTGGAGCAGTGGACGGATGATCCGGTAGTTGTGGAGATTGAGCCGGAGAGGGTTGCCACGGATACTGTAGAGCAGCATGTCTACCTGTCCGCCAGCGAAGAAAAGTACACCTTGCTTTACAACATTGTGCAGCGGGAAGAGGTGGATAGCCTGATTGTTTTTGCCAACCGCCGCGACCAATGCCGCCGCTTACACGAGCAGCTTCTTGCTCACGGCATTTCTGCGGGCCTGCTGTCCGGTGAAGTGGCACAAAACAAGCGGGTTCGCACCCTTGATGACTTTAAGTCTGGCAAAACCAAAGTACTGGTAGCTACTGATGTCGCCGGGCGTGGTATTCATATCGACGGTATTAGCCATGTGGTGAATTTTACCTTGCCTGAAGAGCCGGAGGATTACGTTCACCGCATTGGCCGAACTGGTCGGGCGGGTAAAACGGGCACCTCTATCAGTTTCGCCTGTGAAGATGATGCCATGCGTCTGGAGCCCATTGAGCAGCTGCTCGGGGGCAAGCTCAAGTGCGAAGTGCCGCCAGAAGAGCTTTTGGTTGAACCGCCCAAGGTGAAAGTTCAGCGCAGTCACGGTGATCGCGATGGGCGTCGCGGTGGCTCTGGAGGCCACCACCGTCGTCCCCGCAGACATTAAGTTTGGGGTTACGGTTACACACTATGAGCAGTATTGGGTACCGTCGAGATATTGACGGGTTGCGTGCATTAGCAGTTCTTCCTGTTGTTTTGGCCCATGCAGGGTTGCCGGGCTTCTCCGGCGGCTTTGTTGGGGTCGATATTTTTTTTGTTATTTCCGGTTACCTGATTACCAGTATCCTGGTGAAGGAAATTGGTGAACATCGCTTCTCCCTGGCTAATTTTTATGAGCGTCGAGCTCGCCGTATCTTGCCAGCATTATTCTTTGTTCTGGCGACTTCGATTGTTGCAGGGTGGTTTGTATTACCACCAGACCCCTTTAAAGAACTGGGGCAGTCCGCATTGGCGACGCTATTGTTCGCATCTAACTTCTGGTTTTGGCAAAGTACCGAGGACTATTTTGGCTCGGGAGCAGACTGGCAACCTCTGCTACACACTTGGTCGTTATCTGTTGAAGAGCAGTTTTATCTGTTTTTCCCGCTGTTGCTTTGCCTGCTAGCTTCTCGTAGCCGGCGCTCGAAATTGCTGGTTGTGGCTGGGTTATCGATACTCTCTCTCGTTTACTCAGTTTGGGCAACTAAAGCTCAGCCTTTCGCCAATTATTTCCTGACGCCTTCGCGGGTTTGGGAGTTGGGGCTTGGGGCTCTACTGGCCTTAGGAGTTTTTCCACAAGTGCGCAAAGCTTGGTTGCTGGAGTTGGTGGCGGCTGCTGGAATCACAATGATTCTTTATAGCGTCTTTGTTTATGACTCCTCCACGCCCTTCCCTGGAATTGCCGCACTATTACCTTGTATCGGAGCTGCGGTGCTCATTTGGACTGGAGGGAATCGGGAAACAATTATTGCTCGGTTGTTGCGGCTGCGGATCATCGTAGCAATAGGCTTGATTTCCTACTCTTTGTATCTATGGCACTGGCCAGTCCTGGTTTTACTCCGCCTTCTCAATGGATCAGCTGAGCTCCCCCTGGCAATGGCATTGGTCGCGATTGCGCTCTCTCTCATTCTCGCTTGGTTCAGCTGGCGATTCGTAGAGGCGCCATTTCGCCGTGCATCTGAGAGGGGATTTTCCCGTCGAAATCTTGCTTTGACATTGGGTATTGTGGGAACTCTTATCATGAGTGTCTCTCTGGTTATCAATGTTAAAAAAGGAGTACCTTCACGCTTACCTGAGCCGATATATGCAGCCTATGAAAGCGCTAAAAAGCGCACATCTAAAGAGCGTCGCTGCATGAAACTTGCGCCCTCTGAAGGGCTTTGTGAGCTGGGGAAGTTGGAGGATGAGCCCACGGCAAATTATCTGCTTTGGGGAGACTCCCATGCTGGTGCCTTTATCCCAGGCTTTGAGCGCTGGCTCGAAGCTGTCGGACAGAGTGGTATTGTGGCTGCTAAATCTGCCTGCGCACCATTACTGGGGGTAGTCCGGCTGGAGATGGGGGCAAGTCATGGCTGCGATCGTTTCAATAATGAAGTTATTGAAATCCTGGAGCGGCGCAAGGATATCGAGACAGTCGTTTTGGTGGCGCGTTGGGCGCTGCTTGTCGAAGGTAATCGCCCGTTGGGAGAAGGTGGTTCCCCCGCTGTACTCGGAATAGCGAAGGGAGCAGTTGATTCACCCAAAAGCAGTGATCCATCTAGACGTAACTTTGATTTGGTTAGTTATGGGCTTAGGGAGACAGTAGCAAGAATCCGTGAAACGGGTCGAAAAGTTGTGATTGTTGAAGGTGTACCTGAAATTCCTTTTTCAGTACCTCTAGCCATTGCCAGTGCAGAGTTTATCGGGGCTAAAGTCCAATCGGCGCCAACACTAAAAGAGGTTGAGGAGCGTAACCGTCGAGCTGGAATAATATTTGAGGTTTTGTCCCAGGAGTTTGAGATTCAGAGAGGATCTTTGGTGTCCCAGCTTTGCCCCGCTGAGTGCCAAATACAGCTGAAGGGGAAATCTCTATATCGGGATGGTGATCATTTGAGCACTTTCGGCTCTGAAAAGCTTGTTCCCGAACTGATGAATCGAATCTTGCTTGCTAATTCAGCGATGGAGTAAGGAACTGTATCCTTAGCTTCCTTTAAACGATTCATTGCATATGTAATAACGACAGTAATCATTGAGATGCGCACCCTTTACTTGCATATTGGATTTCATAAAACTGGCTCTAGTTCCCTCCAGCTAGCGATGAAAGAGCAAACCCAGGCTTTGAATGACGCCGGATTTGAGTTTTTGTCCTTGGGAAAAAAGGGTAACTCCTCGGGATGTGTGGAAGTCTCACGTTGTAGAGATCAGCTCAATTTTCAGCTTAATATGAGACTGGATGCATTACTGGCATCAAGTAGCGGTGAAAAAGCGATAGTGTCGGCGGAGCATCTTTGTTTTTTAGATCAACGCGAAAGTATTGAATTAGTTCAGCGTGTCTGTGCGAAATATTTCGATAAAGTTAACGTGATTGTATATTTACGCAGACAGGATTTGCAGGCGATTTCTTTTAAAAAACAAGGGGCGAGAGGTGTAGCTGCTAATCGGAGTTCTTCCAGTAAATTATTAGGTCATAGTGAAGGTGCTTTCCCAGCTTTCACTAAGGATATCGAGACTTACTATGATTATTTCTCCAAGTTAATTCTGTGGGAGTCTATATTCGGCAAGGCTGCTTTAAGCGTTCGCTGTTTTACCCGTGAGGCCCTTCAGGGGGGAGATATTGTCAGTGACTTTCTCGCATTGCTGGGAGGTGACATAGACATTTCAGGAAGGCGGGTCAATGAGGGGGTGGGAAGAAAGGAATTCCTATTGACTCATAAGTTATTGGAATTGGGAGTGGCTGAGTCGGAGCTGCTTAAGCTGAAACCAATGATGCTGGAAGAAAATACTCGGTTGGTACCCTCAGTAGTGGATGCCAAAAGTTTCTTTATGCACTTTAGCGATTCAAATCGCCAATTGAATGATCACTTTTTGAAGAATCAATCTGGCTTGGCATTTGATAGTGATTTTTCAGAGTATCCTGAGTGGGGAAATGACCGGATTACAGCGCAGGATTTGTTCAATTGGAGCCCGCAAATCTTGGCGTCTGGAATTCAAAAACCAGAGGGTTTACGCGATGCATTACTGGCTGACAGGATTCGACAAATGCGGAGCAAGAGTCTCTCGGGCGAGGTGCTTAACAGTGAGCTGGAGTACTTGGGGAAATGTTTGTCGGCTACAGCTTGTGTTTCTAAGGGTATGCAACCTTGGTATCGCCGGCTAAAAAAGAAAAAAGCTACAGGCCGCTAATATAAAAAGCCCTCTATTCGTGAGGGCTTTTTTTGGGGGGTATTTGAAGTTAGATTACTGAAGAATAGGAGTTCCAGTCCCCGGATCCCCTTCAATACGAAGTCGCTCAATCCACAGAGCCGTACCGCCAGCAACTGCCGCAGGCATAATAAAGATATTTAAAATCGGCACCATTTTGGCAAGCATCACGGTCCCACCAAAGGTAAGGCTAGTGAGTTTACGGCGGCGCAGTACCGTTTTTAATTCATCGAATGGCCGCTGGTGGTTATCCAGTGGGTAGTCAACGTATTGAATAGCCATACACCAAGCGCCCCAAACTGCGGTGAGCACTGCGGGGATAATAATGGTCCAGCTGGTGATGGTGGCAATTATAAATACGATCAAACCCCAAAATATAAAGTAACCCAGCTTACGCAATTCCCGGCCCAGGGTACGCCATACCATTTGCATTATCGGCTCTGCAGGAGGAGCTTTACCGGTTAGCAGTTCCTCTACTTTCTCAGCGAGCAAACCGTTAAAGGGGGCGGCAATAATGTTGGTGATGACGCTAAATAAATAGCCGTAAGCAAGGAAAAATAGGAAAAGCACTATTAGTGCAATAATCCAGGCCAGCCAGCGAAAAACACTGGCGGTCCATGCTGCACCCTTGGCCATAATGGCTTCCCACCAGGACATATTCTCCGTATTTACCGGCGTGTGGGAAAGCAGGCTACTTATATAATCGGTAAGCCCTCCGAGCTGTGAAATCATTATGCTACTAATAATAATAAACAGCACCAGATTTATTAGTAATGGCACCAGGATAAATGGGCGTAACTCACGCCGGGTAATCAAGTGGATACCGCGCACTAATGCGTCGATACCGTGAACGGGATTTGAAGTCATACTCTCACCTTTCGCTGGTACGATGCCTAAATTTCCAGAGTTCTCAGTTGGCGCCAGCGGCTTTTAAAATCTCGCTATATTCTGCGCCCTGGCGGTGTTCAGCAATACGTGCCAGCAGAGTTTTTCCATCGGGACCAGGACTGTTCAGATCCAGGCCTTCAGCAAGAAATAATTTTATAAATGTGGCAAAGCTCTCTGCTTTCATACTTCGGTAGGCGCGCTCGAGAAGATGAAAATCCCGGTTTACGCCTGCGGGAGCTTCGCCAATCAAGAATCCAGCAATACGCTCCTCGTCAAAAACTTCTCCGAGTACTTTCTGTTTGTCTTTTTTCAGGCTCAAAACTATATCCTTGCTACATAAATAGGGGGCGGGCGAAGCCCGACCCAGGTCTTGAAATGTTGAGGGTTAAAGCAGTGCGTCCAATTTTTGTTTGAGGATTTTATTAATCATCTGTGGGTTTGCCTGCCCTTTGGACGCTTTCATGATTTGCCCGACGAAATACCCCATCATTTTGGGGCGCTTTGATTCATCGGCCTTGCGGTAGTTTTCTACCTGGGCATCGCTTGCAGCGATCACCTCATCCACCATTTTTTCGATAGCGCCGGTATCGGAAACTTGTTTCAGCCCACGCTTTTCGATAACTTCGTCGGCACTGCCCTCTCCGTCGGCAATAGCCTCGAATACCTGTTTGGCGATTTTGCTGGAAATGGTGTTGTCTTTGATGCGCGAGATTAGTCCAGCCAGCTGGTCGGCAGAAACCGGCGATTGTGAAATAGTTAGTTCACGACGGTTGAGCAGCGCTGCCAGTTCACCGTTAATCCAGTTGGCGGCAAGCTTGGATTCGCCACAGGATTTACTCACAGTTTCAAAATAGTCTGCACTGGCACGCTCCTGTGTCAGCTGGTCTGCATCATAAGCGGATAGCTGGTATTCCGCTTGGAAGCGGGCTGCTTTTGCATCAGGCAGTTCTGGCAGGATGTTGCGCAGTTGCTCGACATATTCATCAGTGAGTACAACTGGCAGAAGATCCGGGCAGGGGAAGTAGCGGTAATCATTGGCCACTTCTTTACTGCGCATAGAGCGGGTTTCATTTTTGTCCGCGTCGTAGAGGCGGGTTTCCTGGGTAATGGTGCCGCCGTCTTCCAGGATATCGATCTGACGTTCAGCTTCGACTTTAATTGCGCGCTCGACAAAACGGAAAGAGTTGATGTTTTTTAATTCTGTGCGGGTGCCGAGTTTTGCTTCGCCTTTCAAACGCACGGATACATTGGCATCGCAGCGCAGTGAGCCCTGGGACATATCACCATCGGAAATGCCCAGGTAGGTTACGATACTGTGAATTTTTTTCAGGTAGGCCACAGCCTCGGCGGCACTGCGCATATCCGGTTCAGAGACAATCTCAATCAGCGGCGTACCTGCGCGGTTCAGGTCGATACCGGACATTCCGTGGAAGTCTTCGTGCAGGGATTTACCAGCATCCTCCTCCAGGTGAGCGTGGTGCAAACGCACTTTCTTACTGCTGCCATCTTCCAGGTGAATTTCCACTTCGCCGGGGCCGACAATAGGCTGTTCCAATTGAGTGGTTTGATAGCCCTTGGGCAAGTCTGGATAGAAGTAATTCTTGCGTTCAAAAACAGAGCGCTTGCCGATCTCTGCGTTCATCGCCAGGCCGAACATTACCGCAAAGCGAAATGCTTCTTCATTCGGTACCGGCAAGGTGCCCGGCATAGCCAGGTCCACAGCGCAAGCCTGGGTATTCGGCTCGGCGCCAAAGCGGATGCTAGCGCCGGAAAAGAGTTTTGACTGGGTGGAGAGCTGGACGTGAATTTCCAACCCGATAACGATTTCCCATTCCACAATTTATCTCCTTATACGGCGCTGGCTTTGTGCCAGTCGGTTACCTGTTGGTATTGGTGGGCGATATTGAGCATGCGCGCCTCTTCCAGGTAATTACCGGTTATTTGCAGGCCCACTGGCATATTGTCCACCAGGCCACAGGGTACAGACATACCCGGCAGCCCCGCCAGGTTGGTGGCGATGGTGTAGATATCCTCCAGGTACATAGCTACTGGGTCAGCGCTCTTTGCGCCAAGCTCGAAAGCGGGGGAGGGGGTCGTGGGGCCCATAATCACATCCACTTTTGCGAATGCTTCGACAAAGTCCTGCTTGATCAGGCGTCGGGCCTGTTGGGCTTTGTTGTAATAAGCATCGTAATAACCGGCGGACAGGGCGTAGGTGCCTACCAGGATGCGACGCTGCACTTCTTCGCCAAAGCCTTCACCACGGGAGCGCATATAGAGATCGCGCAGGTCCTTGGGTTCTTCACAGCGGTAGCCATAGCGCACCCCATCGAATCGAGAAAGGTTGGCTGAGGCTTCAGCGGGGGCAATCACGTAGTAAGCAGGTATCGCTAACTCGGTGTGTGGCAGGCTGATATCTACCAATTTTGCCCCCAGCTTCTCGAACTCTTTCAAAGCCTGTTGAGCCCGGCTTGCGGTGTCTGGGTTAAGCCCCTCACCAAAATACTCCCGGGGTACTCCGATCCGCAGCCCAGCAATCGGGTTATTCAGTTCGGCGGTGTAATCAGAGGGCTGCTGCTTCAGGCTGGTGGAATCTTTCGGGTCGTGGCTGGCCATAGCGGACAGCAGGTAAGCCGCATCTTCGGCGTTGCGGGCGATGGGGCCAGCCTGGTCCAGGCTGGAGGCGTAGGCCACGATGCCATAGCGGGAAATACGCCCGTAGGTGGGCTTCAGCCCGGTGGTATTTGTCAACGCCGCCGGCTGGCGAATAGAGCCGCCGGTATCGGTAGCTGTGGCGCCGGGTATCAGTTGTGCAGCAACTGCCGCAGCTGAGCCGCCGGAGGAGCCGCCGGGCACACGGCGAGTATTCCAGGGGTTTTTTACCGGGCCGTAAAAGCTGCTTTCGTTGGATGAGCCCATGGCGAATTCATCCATATTGGTCTTGCCTAGGGATACGGTACCGACAGCGTTGAGGTTCGCTGCCACCGTGGCATCGTAGGGAGGGATAAAATTATCCAGCATTTTTGAGGCACAGCTGGTGCGCACGCCGTTAGTGCAAATAATATCTTTGTGGGCGATGGGCACACCGCACAGTGCCGGTGCCTGACCATTAGCGAGGCGCTGGTCGGCAGCTGCGGCCTGTGCCAGAGCGCTTTCTTCGGTGACGGTAATAAAACTGTTGTAGTTGCTGTCCAGTTGCTGGATGCGGCCGAGTAAATGGTGGGTAAGCTCTGTACTTGAGAACTCTTTGCTCCGCAATCCACGGATGATCTCGGCGATAGTAAGCTGATGCATGTTATTCCCTTAAAGGCTCTAGACGGGCTGAGGGCTGGGTATTTAGGTGGACTTCGTTAGTGTTGGACCGGTTAATCAATCACTTTGGGAACCAGGTAGAGGCCTTCTTCGGTTTGGGGAGCCAGTTCTAGGAAGTCTTTGCGCTTGTCAGCCTCTGTCACTGCGTCGGTACGCAGCTCCTGGACTTCGTCCAATGGGTGCGCCATCGGGGCGATACCATCGGTATTGGTGGATTGCAGCTGGTCGACCAGTTGCAATACATCGCCGAGGCGGTTGCTGACTTCTTCGATGGTTTCTTTGGATATGGCGATACGGGCCAGTTCCGCGAGTTTTTCTACAGTTTGCGTATCCACTGCCATGGTGATGGACTCCTCCAGCTTGAGTTGCGAGTCGAAAACTGCCCGGATTATTTGCGGCGGGCAGAACCGGCAAATTTAGCACATTGGGGTTATATTCTCACCGGCTCCGGCAGTAATGGATAGTGGGCCTCAAATGAACTCCCTTCAGCCTTGCCCTGATGCCTAGCGGTTGTTAGAGTTTGCCGAATCCTGCCGAGTGATGAGAGACTCCGGTGTTTTGCGTAGAATCCGATTCGAAATGCGGCTCGGAACTCAGAATTATTTTTGCGGACTAATTAGGATTTGTATCCATAAAAGAAGCCGCGCCCGCAGTGCCCGACCTGGGGGCTGATAATTAGTACAAGGTAATCGAATTCCATGTTTAAACGTTTGCGGGGTATGTTTTCCAGTGATCTCTCCATCGACCTGGGAACTGCCAACACGCTGATTTACGTTCGCGATCGCGGCGTAGTACTCGACGAACCCTCTGTCGTCGCAATCCGTCACTACAATGGCCAGAAAATCGTTGAGGCTGTCGGAGTAGAAGCCAAACGCATGCTCGGCCGGACTCCTGGCAATATTACCGCTATTCGCCCGCTGAAGGACGGTGTTATCGCCGACTTCCAAGTGACCGAGAAAATGTTGCAGCACTTTATCAAGAAAGTGCATGAAAATAGCTGGATGCGCCCGAGTCCGAGAGTGCTGGTGTGTGTTCCCTGCCAGTCCACAGAAGTGGAGCGCCGCGCGATTCGCGAGTCGGCCCTGGGTGCAGGTGCTCGCGAAGTGTCACTGATCGAAGAGCCCATGGCCGCTGCCATAGGCGCAGGCTTGAATGTCGAGGAAGCGAGCGGCTCCATGGTGGTGGATATCGGTGGGGGCACCACTGAGATCGCCATTATCTCCCTGAATGGTGTGGTTTATTCCGATTCGGTGCGTATCGGCGGTGACCGTTTTGATGAAGCTATCGTCAACTACGTGCGTCGCAACTACGGCAGCGTAATTGGTGATGCAACTGCTGAACGGATCAAAGAGGAAATTGGCTGTGCTTATGCAGGCAGTGAAGTTCGCGAAATCGATGTGCGCGGACGCAATCTGGCCGAGGGCGTGCCTCGCAGCTTTACCTTGAACTCCGACGAAATTCTCGAAGCCCTGCAAGAGCCTCTGACTGGTATTGTGCAGGCTGTTAAAAGTGCGCTGGAACAATCCCCTCCCGAATTGGCTTCTGATATCGCTGAGCGCGGTATGGTGCTGACTGGTGGTGGTGCTCTGTTACGCGATCTGGACCGTCTGTTGATGGAAGAATCGGGTTTACCGGTGATTGTCGCCGATGACCCGCTGACCTGTGTGGCGCGGGGTGGCGGCAAAGCGCTGGATATGTTGGATCGCAGCCGTCTCTATCTGATGTCTAACTAGTAGACATCGGTATTATGAAACCTGCTAGGGAGCTTGTGGCTATATCCGCAAGCTCCTTGTAATAAAAAAATGCGAGTCATCTTTTGTGGCTTGTACTGTTCTCACCATCTTTGATTGACCTGTTAAGAGGGGATTGCCTGTGAAACCGCTATTTACCCGCGGTCCCTCTGCCGAATACCGCCTGGGCTTTCTCATCATACTCGCGATCTCGCTGATCGTTTCCGATCATTACACCAATTGGTTTCAGCCTGTCAGAGAACGCTTATCAGGAGTTATTGCTCCACTGTACTGGGTTACAGGAGCCCCCGAGCGTGTGGGCGATTGGGCCGATGAGCAGTTTCGCTCGCGCGAAGAACTGCAAGAGGAAAATAGCCGCCTCAAGCGCCAGGTTTTACTGCTGGAGCAGCGCAGCCAACTATTGGCGGCCGTAAAAGCGGAAAACACTCAGCTCAAAGAACTGATGAACTCAGCAGAAATGGTCGATGACCGAGTATTGGTGGCTCAGGTAATTGGCGTTACCCCGGACCCATTGGAGCATGTGCTGCTGATTGACAAAGGCCGCGATGACGGCATTGATATCGGTACCCCGGTAATGGATGCCAGTGGATTGCTGGGGCAGGTGATTGAAGCTGGCGACTCCTATAGTCGTATCCTGCTGATAACTGATTCCAGTCATGCCATTCCCGTCCAGGTTCTGCGCAACAGTATGCGCACCGTCGCCGAGGGTACAGGTGATCTGTATCGCCTGAAGTTACGCCATCTTGCTAATACCAGTGATATTCGTGAAGGCGATTTGCTGCTCAGCTCCGGCTTGGGTAGCCGCTTTCCCGCAGGTTATCCGGTTGGGGAGGTCATCTCGGTGCAGAGAGATCCGGGTAAACCTTTTGCGGAGGCTGAAGTGTTGCCGAGGGGGCGGATGAATCGCAGCCGCTTTGTATTGGCGGTCATTGGCAGTGGAGGACATTCTGTTGCAAGCGAATAACCGCTGGTTTATCGCGGTCACTATTCTGCTGTCACTGCTTCTCTCGGTTATGCCCCTGCCACAGCAGTGGCTTTGGTTTCGGCCGGCATTTCCGGCTTTGCTGGTGATATTCTGGATTACCCGAATGCCCCAGACCTTCGGGGTGGGGTTCGCTTGGATGATCGGTATTGTCCAGGATTTGGCTACGGGGGCGAGCTTGGGAACCCATGCCCTGGCCCTATCGGTACTCGCCTATTTCAGCTTACTGACTTACCAGCGCACCCGGGCATTTAATCCGGCCCAGCAATTGTTGTGGGTATTTGTTCTGGTGGGCATTCATCAAGTGGTGGGCAACTGGGTGCACGGCCTTGAGGGGAAATCGGTACCCGGGCTGACCTTCCTGTGGCCCGCCTTGACTACAGCCCTGCTCTGGCCCTGGGTGACCCCGTGGCTCAGGGGGCTTTCCGGGCGTTTACACGTTCGTTGACCGTCTCGTCGGCACTGTAAATCAGTGTAAAAAATCGATCATTTTTCGAACAGTGCCGCTATAATCAGCCGCTGACCCACAGGGAATATGTAATAGAGTGACAACAAGCGCTTCAGAAAATCGACTTCTTTTGGCCTCTGGTTCGCCGCGCCGCGCCGAACTGTTGGCCCAGATTGGGGTGCCTTTCTCCCAATTGTCCCCCGCTGTTGTAGAACAACGCCAACCTGCTGAAAGCCCTCTTGAGTACATAGAACGCTTGGCCCACGACAAGGCTGTCGCCGGGTTTCAAGCCGCTGACAGCCCGCAGGGACTCTGGTCTTTGGGAGCGGATACGGTGGTTATGGCAGGTGAGAGGCTGCTGGAAAAACCCCAAGATTTTGCTGACTTTGAGTCCATGATGCTGGCGCTATCGGGAGTAGAGCACTCTGTTTTCACGGCAGTGTGCTTGCGTTCACAGGATCGACAGTTTAGCCGTGTAGTGGAAACTCGAGTCAGGTTCCGCCACTTGTCCAGGGCTCAAATAGCGGATTACTGGAGTACCGGAGAGCCTGTCGATAAAGCTGGCGGTTACGGTATTCAGGGTTTTGGTGCCGCCTTGGTAGAAGCTTTTAGTGGCAGTTACAGCAATGTTGTAGGGTTCCCATTGGAAGCTGTAGTCCCCATGCTGGATCATGCGGGCATTCCCTATTGGCAGGAGGGCCAATCTTGAGTGAAGAGCTGTTAATTAACGTTGCGCCGACTGAGACCCGGGTTGCGCTGGTAGAAAATGGTGTGCTCCAGGAGGTCTACCTGGAGCGGAGTGCGCGGCGAGGGATTGTAGGAAATATCTATAAGGGAAAGGTGATTCGCGTACTGCCCGGAATGCAGGCCGCTTTTGTCGACATAGGCCTCGAGCGTGCGGGCTTTATCCATGCCTCGGATATTGCACCTCTCGACGAAGAAGGTATGGAGGCACGGGATGCCGAGGTGGCGGATATCCGCGCGCTAGTCAGAGAGGGGCAGTCAATGATCGTGCAAGTAGTGAAGGACCCTATCAGCAGTAAAGGTGCCCGGCTGACTACCCATCTGTCGGTTTCTGCACGTTACCTGGTGTATATGCCGCAGACGCGCCATATCGGTATCTCTAATCGAATTGAAGACGAGAACGAACGCGAGCGATTGCGCCAGTTGGTTGAAGCAGCTTCTCTACGCCTCGCGAAAGATGGTTTGTCGGCCGATGGGGGCTTTATTTTGCGTACCGTTGCCGAGGGAGTGAGTGAGGAAGAGCTGCTGAGAGATATCCCCTTTCTGTACAAATTATGGGGGGAGCTGGATGAGCGCATTAAGGAGCGTCCAGTGCCTTCGGTTATCTATGAGGACCTTCCACTATTTATGCGCGCATTGCGTGACCTTGCGCGCCCTTATACCGAAAAGATTCGTATAGACTCCCGAGAGGCCCACGGCCGTGCGGCAGAATTTGCCGGTAAATATGCGCCGGAAATTGCCGGTCGCCTGGAACACTATCCCGGTGAGCGCCCACTGTTTGACTTATACGGTGTTGAAGAGGAAATAAGAAGGGCACTACACAACAAAGTCACCTTGAAGTCTGGCGGCTACTTGATCGTAGAGCAGACAGAGGCGATGAGTACAATTGATGTCAATACGGGTGCTTTTGTTGGGCATCGAAACCTTGAAGAGACTATCTTCAAGACCAACCTGGAGGCCGCTACAGCGATTGCCCGCCAGCTGCGTTTGAGGAATCTGGGTGGGATTATCATTATTGATTTTATCGATATGAAAGACCCCGAGCACCAGCGACAAGTCTTGCGCACCCTGGAAAAGACCCTGGAGCGCGATCATGCCAAGTCCAGTATCACCGGGGTCTCCGAACTGGGGTTGGTGGAAATGACTCGCAAACGCACCCGTGAGTCACTGGGGCAGATTTTATGTGAGCCTTGCTCTGTTTGCAGTGGGAGGGGCACCTTAAAGAGTGCGGAGACAGTTTGCTTCGAGATTTTCCGCGAGATTATTCGAGAGGCGCGCTCTTACGATAGTGAAAAAATTATGGTACTGGCCAGTCAGGTGGTAATAGATCTTTTACTGGATGAAGAGTCGGCTAATGTCGCCGATCTTGAAGAATTTATTGGTCGGCCGATTCAGTTCCAGGTAGAGCCCATTTACAACCAGGAGCAATATGACATTGTTCTTGTGTAATCCATTATTCACTCGCCAGCAAGCTAAGAGAGCTTATTGTCAGCGCTCGGTCCGTGCCTGTTTGGTGGTGAGGGTATAGCGATGGTTGTAATACGCTGGATTGCAAGAAAGTTCTGGTTACTGTCGGTAAGTTTGGTGATTGCGCTGGCAATCATCGTGCAAACAGGCCGACTGCTGTCCCCGCAGGTAGAGAACTATCGTCCGCAGATTAGTCATTGGCTTAGTGAGCAGCTTGGTGTTCCTGTGCAGATGGATCGTATTTCCCTGCGTTGGGAGGCCCTTGAAGTTGCATTGCAGCTGGATGGACTGCGCCTTGGGGAACACGGCGAGCTGAGAATGGGGCACGGCCTGTTCCAGCTGGATCTACTTTCCAGTCTCTGGAACCGGGAGTTGGTTTGGAAAGACCTGCAAATGAATCAGTTTTCGGCCGGGCTCAGCCGCGATGAAAATGGCCTCTGGTATCTACAGGGGTTTCCCGATGCCCCGCTTAAGCTTGAAGGCAGCACTGCACCCGACCCCGAAGCGGCAGATCCGGCCCGCTTGTTCCAGTTGAGCCCCAAAATTCAAATCAGTGATGCAGCGATCACTGTGCGCCTTCCCGATGAGCAGCTGGCAGAAATCAACTTGCCTGAAATCCAGCTGGAAAATAGCGGAGATTTTCACCGACTGACTGCAAGGGCTTTTATTTCCCGCGAAGGGGAGAGCAGCCAGGTTGATGAAGAGACCCTTCGTGTTGTGTTAGAGGGGCGGGGCAATCCCAAAGATAAAGAGCACTTCTCACTGCGTGGCTATATGCAGCTTAATGAGTTGCTACTGGATGAAGACATTGTCAGTTTGCTTCACGAACTCACCCCGTTACCTGACCGGTTTCACTGGCAGGGGAAGAAGTGGGCAGACGGCCGCTTGTGGCTGCATAGTGATGCCGTAAGTGGGTATCGCATAGTGGGCCAGGTGGACTTGGCCCAAGTAGAAAGCCTGACCGATATGCAAAGGGCAGGAGATGATATAGAAGAGCATACACTGGCTCCGTTGCGCGCTTTTTCTGGCAACTTGTCGGGCCGCTGGTTGCCGGGAGAGCACTGGCGATTAGCGCTGCAGGATATTGAAATCGATTGGCAGGGCTTGAAAATGCCGTCGCTGAACCTGCAGGTTAACAGTGGCCAAGAGGGTATAGCCCTGATGGCAGATCTGGTCGATCTCGCTGGTTGGAGCAGTATCTTAAATCGCTTGTCGTTACTAGAGGGAGCTGCAGATGAATGGTTGCGTGCACTAAAACCCCAAGGTCAGTTGCGCAGCCTGCGTCTGCGAGCTGGTGCAGACCGGCAGTTAGAGATCAGCGCAAACTTGGAAGATATTGCGGTCGAGGCGTTTCGAGGAGCCCCGGCAATTACCCAGTTGAGTGGATATCTTCAGGTTGAGGGCGCCAGTGGCCGGGTTGAACTCGACGGTACCTCCCTCGGGGCGCACTTTCCCAGTCTGTATAAGAATGCTTTTGGGTTTGAGCAAGCCAGCGGCACCATAGCCTGGGATGTCGATAAGGCATTGAACGAAGTCAATGTATTGTCGGGCCCGCTGATGCTTGGCGGTGAACTTGGTCAGGTCGGTGGTCAGTTTATGCTGTCACTACCCTTCCACACCCAAACACGACCTGTGGATCTGGTGCTTTCCCTATCGATAAAAGATGCGGGGGTTATTACCCAGGAAGAGCTGGTGCCATTTGTGGTTAGCGATGATTTGCGCAGCTGGTTGAAAACTGGCCTGGGTAAGAACAATCAAGGGCGCGTTGAGAGTGCGGCCTTTATCTATCGCGGCAGTAGTTATAGCAAAGAGGGTAAAGAAGAATCCCTTAGAGCATTCGCGACTCACCAGAAGCGCAGAACGATTCAGTTGGCGCTCGACTTTTCAAATGCGAGCCTGGACTACGCCAGTGAGTGGCCTGAGGTCAGGGATGTGGATGGCCGTTTGTTGCTCGATGATGAAATTGTGCGGGTCAATGCCGATAAAGCCAAGCTCTGGAATATGGATGCTGGAAATATTCTGGTTGCGGTAACCCCTCAGAAGGGTGGAGGCTCACGCCTTGATGTACAAACTGAGGTGGTTGGACCCGCTGCCGATGGGTTGCGACTATTGCGTGAATCACCACTCAGAGATCACCTTGGAAGTGCCTTTGATGATTGGAGCCTGACGGGGAATTTGGATGGCGTTGTATCCTTAACTCTACCCTTGGGACAGTCATCCGTAGTTCCCGAGCAACAGGTTGAAGTCAACCTGAAGCACGGTGACCTTCAACTGAAAGGGCTCCGCCTCGATGCGACTGCGTTGAATGGTTTGGTGAAATACGATAGTGCGACAGGCCTTGAAGGGACCCAGCTGAATGGCAAATTGTGGGGCCGCCCGCTGACTGCTCGTATCCAACATATTGGCGAGGGGGATGCACGGGGTACCCAGGTGGTTATCGACGGCAATGCATTGGTTGAGTCGGTACACGCTTGGAGTTCGCGGCCAGAACTGCAGTGGCTGGAAGGAGAAATGGATTATCAAGCCCTGGTGACCATTCCTGCAAAATCAACGGAAACCCCTTACGCCGCAGTATTTGAGCTTACTTCCAACCTGGCCGGTGTGGCTGTAAATCTGCCTGACCCACTTGGTAAGACGGCGGAAACAGAAACCAATTTTGTATTGCGAGTGCCGATTGGAGAGCAGGGCAGCTTGTTCCACTTGGACTATGGAGAACATTTACAGGGACAATTCTGGCTGATTGATGGAGAGTTAGATCGGGCTGCAATCGCCTTGAATGCTGAGGCAAATTTGCCCTCCAAACGGGAGTTGACGGTCACTGGAGATATTTCCACTGTTGATCTGTCTCGCTGGCAGTCTCTGCTGGATATTTACCAGTTGTCTGAACCAGCGAAGCCAAGCGCTGCCAGTTCTGTTGCAAGTAATGCAGAAAATCCAGGAGAGGCTGCGGGTAGTGCCAGTGAGCCACTTCCGATACGCCTGGATCTCAGTACAGATCAGCTTCGGTTGGGCTCTGCAGAAATTGAGCATATCCATGTTACCGGTGAGGGAATGGGGACGGATTGGAAGCTCAAATTTGACAGTGAAATGATTGCAGGAAATCTAACAGGCTTATTGGATGGCAGTACACCGTTACGCCTCAAACTGGCTCATTTGCGTCTGCCTCAGCCAGAGAAACCGGCGGAAGTTAGTGATGAAGCTTTTCCCTCAGACCCCTTTGCGGAGGAGGTAGTAGCGGATCCTTTGGCGCAGTTTGATTTTACTAGTTTGCCACAAATCGATTTTAGTACTGATAACCTTCAAATAGGTGAAGAGGCCTTGGGTCCCTGGTCATTTAAGTTGAGGACATCTGCAGATCGTTTGGTGGTGAGTGATATCCACGGCACGGTGAGAGGGTTCCGCATCGAGGGGCAGGGCAAACACAGTGGTGAGCTAGGTGCAGAATTGGTGTGGATGAGGGATGCCGAGGGGCAGCAGTCATCACAATTTATCGGCCGACTGGTGGCTGATGATCTTGCAGATATCCAGCGCAAGATGGGCCATGAGCCATTGATTGAGAGTAAGTCGGCGATCTTTGAAACTGCTTTGAAGTGGGAGGGGGCCCCGACTCAGGTGAAAGGAAGCCTTCTCTCCGGAGAGCTTAAGGTTGATATTCGCGATGGCCGATTCCTGCGATCAACCGGTGCGACAGGCTCTACCGTGTTGCGTCTATTGTCACTGTTTAATTTTGATACCTGGGCGCGACGCTTGCGTCTTGATTTCACTGACCTTTACAAGAGTGGTATGGCTTTTGATAGGGTGCGTGGTGAAGTAGTCTTTGAAGGCGATGGTCAGCTTTTAATCGCAGTACCCATCCAGGTAGAGGGACCCACCAGTGAACTGCAGATGGCGGGGCGGGTTAATTTAGTCCGCGAAGATCTGGATTTAACGTTGGTGGCTACTTTGCCAGTTGGGAATAACTTGGCTTTGGTTGCAGCCCTAGCCGGTGGCTTGCCTGCAGCTGCGGGTGTCTACCTGATCAGTAAGGCATTTAAAAAGCAGGTTAAAAAGGTCGCTAGTGTCAGTTACCGAATTAGTGGCGGTTGGTCAGACCCGCAAATGCGATTTGAGAAATTGTTTGATGGAGATGGCGCCAAACGTGAGGGCGCGGTTCTGGACCATGAGGGGAACAAGACACAGGTTGGGGTCGGTTCTGAAGAGAAGTCCCCACCTGCAGCTTGACTTTTAATATCCAGAGGCAGCGTGCAATAGCCATCTAATCTTAGTGATGATCCCCTGTAAAAGGAGCACTCTAGATGGCGTTGCATTCATTATTGCCCCTCCTTCTTTTTACAGCCGTCACCCTTTCGGCGTGTTCTGAGGCAGATGACCACCAGCGCGACCAAAATATGACGGTCGCTCAAGCTGAAAAGCATATTGCAGAGGGGACTGATCTCGATCAGATCCCTAAGTCTGTCTGGAAGCAGATCCTGCCAGAGGATCGCTATAAGGTTCTCTGGAAAAAAGGTACCGAGCCCGCTTTTAGTGGCAAGCTTCTGAATAACAAAGAGAAAGGGGTTTATGTCACTGCGGGTTGCCGTTTACCGGTTTTCAGCTCTGAGCAGAAGTTTGAATCGGGTACTGGATGGCCCAGTTTTTGGGATGTTGCCTACCCACAAAATATTGTTTTAAAGGACGATTACAGCTGGGGCTTGAAGCGGACTGAGGTGTTATCAAAGTGCGGGGAACACTTGGGGCATGTTTTTAAAGATGGCCCGGAGCCCACTGGTTTGCGCTACTGCCTAAATTCTCTCGCCCTGGACTTTGTGCCGGCTTCTGGGGATAAGAAAGCGCAATAACTTCTGATGACTAGATTGCGGGCGCTGCCAGCCAGTTAACTCTGGAGCGCCCGGAGCCCTTATTCTGCTTCCTGGATAAAGAAGTCGCGAAGATAGCGGAATAATTTTCGTTGATTGGTTGGTGGCTTATTGTTTTTGATTTCTCGATGGGAGTCCCTAATCAGTTGGCGCAGCTGTTGGTGATCGACACCGGGATGCTGGTCAAAGAACTCACCCTGGGCACTATTGCCTTCCTCCAGTAGTCGTTTGCGCCAGTCTTCAGCCATTTTATCGAAACGCAGGTGTTGTTGGTCTCGCTCTTTAAAGCGGCTCAGCACTGTTTCTATCGCTTCTTGGTCGGCACTGCGCATCAACTTGCCGATGTACTGCATCTGGCGCCGGCGAGCTTCATTGGATTTGATCCGATGTAGCGTAGCAATAGCCTCCTGCAAGTCCTCATCTATGGGGACTTCAGCCAGTTGGGCCTTGGAGAGCTCGGTTAGTTGCTTGCCGAGATCTTGCAGCTCGTGCATTTCTTTTTTGACCTGAGTTTTACTTTTCGGCAGGTCGTCATCGTAATCGTCGTATTCGTACATCTTTGATTCGCTTTCGGTAAATAAGGGGGCTTGGTCCAGAGGTGATTTAGCTAAAGTACCAAGTGGCCAAGCCCAGAAAAGACATAAAGCCTACTACATCGGTGACTGTAGTAAGCGCTACCCCGCCGGCCAGTGCCGGGTCTATATTCATGGCACGCAATGCTACTGGTAATATCGCTCCGGCGAGTGCGGCGGTTAATAGGTTGATTATCATGGCGGCAAGGATGATTACCGCAATCCATATATCGCCAAACCACATGGCGGTTATCAAGCCCATCACAAGCGCCCACAAAAGAGCATTGAGTGCCGCCGAACCCAGCTCACGGGAAAGTAGCCAGCTTAAATTACTGCGTCCTATCTGGCCTAAGGCCATACCGCGAATGACCACTGTCAGCGTTTGGCTACCGGCCACGCCCCCCATGCTGGCGACGATGGGCATTAGGACTGCTAGGGCTACCACCTTGTCCAGGGTATTTTGGAACAAACTGATCACCCAGGAGGCAAGCAGAGCTGTGAGTAGATTAATACCCAGCCAAACGGCCCGGCGCCGAGCAGTGCGTCCTACTGGGGCAAAGGTGTCTTCCTCCTCATCGAGGCCGGCAAGGCTCATCAGGGAGTGATCTGCATCCTCTCGGATAACATCTACTACATCGTCAATGGTGATTCGCCCCAGCAGGCGGTTATCCTCATCGACTACCGGTGCGGTGATCCAATCATATTTCTCAAACAAGCGCGCGACTTCTGTGTCGGGCATATCTGCGGGTATTGGTTCCACATCGGTATTGACCACTTCGCGAACTGTCACCGATGGATCTGTGGTGAGAAGTTTGGATAGTGGCAAGAGACCGATATATTGGCCCCTCCGGTTAATCACAAAAAGGCTGTCGGTAGATTCCGGTAGTTGTTCATGGCGCCTAAGGTAGCGAAGTACCACATCGAGAGTCAGGTTGGGGCGGACAGAGATGGTGTCCGTATCCATTAAACCGCCAGCAGTGTTCTCATCATAGGCGAGAACACTTTCAACCCGGAGACGGTCGGTTTCCGTCATCGATGAGAGCACTTCGGCAACAACTCGCTCCGGCAGCTGCTGAAGTATATCGGCGATGTCGTCGGCATCCAGGCCTTCCATTACCTCCACCATCTCCTCGGTATCCATAGTGGCGAGGATCTGGCTGCGCACATCGTCGGTGAGTTCCTGCAGGACCTCACCCTCTATTTCCCTATCCACCAAATTCCAAAGTACCTGGCGGATACGGGGTGGAGAGCTCTCCAGCAATTGCGCAACACTCTGGGGAGTCAGGGTCTTAAGCATGCGCCGGACTTCTTGTCCCGTACCGCTATCCAGCGCGGCATACAGCTCACCCAGCTGATTCTGTGCGCGGAATTTGATTTCGGCTTGGGGAGAGCTGGGCACAACAAGTCCTTACTGCTAGTGGTGGATTTGGGAGGCGATGTAAAAGCTTAGCGATTTAATGTTTAGAGTGAGCTTTTCGTGGCAATAGTATACTGGCCTCTATTCAGCTTCGCCGAATCGATTGGAGATCAGTGTGCTGATAGCTTCTAGGGCGGCACTTTCATCTGTCCCTTCTATTTCCAGTTCCAGCTCCGTGCCTTTGCCTGCAGCTAGTAACATTAGGGCCATCACACTTTTTCCATCTACGGCTTTACCCTGGCAATGCACTTTAATATTGGAGCAGAACTTGGAGGAAGTCTGCGCGAACTTGCTTGCAGCGCGGGCGTGCAAGCCGAGTTTATTGATGATGGTCAGTTGGTGTTTCTGCATTGCGCTGCTCGACAAAAATCTATTTTTGTTGCTCCCTGTGGCGTATCTGGACGTTATCAAACTCTTTGGAAAATTTCTTTACCAGCTGTTCAACCATATAAACTGATCGATGTCGGCCCCCAGTGCAGCCGATAGAGACACAGGTGTAGCTGCGATTACTTTTCTGGTAGGAGGGCAGCCAGTTTTCCAAAAAGTTGGTGATGTCAGCCTCCATCTTTGCGGTCTCTGGGTGAGAGCGCAAGAATTCAGCGACCTCGATATCCTTACCGGTTTTTTCTCTTAGAGCTGGTTCCCAGTAGGGATTGGGTAGACAGCGCAAGTCAAAAATCAAGTCTGAATCCACAGGCACGCCATACTTGAACCCGAAGGACTGGAAGAGAATCGCCATGCTGTTTGATTGTTCACCAACAACACGATTTTTAATCATTTCGCGCAGTTGGTGCAAACTCAGGGTGCTGGTATCAATAACCATATCCGCAATGGTTGAGATAGGGGTGAGCAGCTCTTTTTCCTGATTGAGAGCTTCTAGCAAGTGGGTGCAATCATTGCTGAGAGGGTGCTTCCGTCTGGTCTCACTGAATCGCTGTACTAAAACCGGCTCGCGGGCATCGAGATAGATAACATCACATTGAACTCCTGCCTCGCGCAAGGACTCAATAACACTGGGAGCCTGTCTTATGTCTTGCCAGAGGTTGCGGGCATCGACGCCCAGGGCCAGGGGTGTGTTTTCTTTTGGCGGTTGTGCCTTGACCCTCTTAACCAGCTCCGGGAGCAGGCTGGTGGGAAGGTTGTCGATACAATTGAAACCGACATCTTCCAGTAATTGCAGTGCAGAACTTTTTCCGGAGCCGGAGCGTCCACTAATTATCACCAAGCGCATGGAGAGCCCTTTTCTTTGATCAAGTCTTTATTATTTCGCTTGTTGCACTACCTGAACAATGAGGCGAATGTCAGCTCTGAGACTCAGTTACTAACAAAACCTCCTCTAGGCGGCTGCGGTACTATCAATAGCGAGGGCATATAGCTCATCACTACTTTGTGCTTGCCTTAGCTTATCTCTAACCTGGCTGTTGGAAAACAGAGCGGCAATTTCGGCTAGTGTATCCAGATGTTCCTGCTCAGCATCTTCGGGGACCAGAAGAGTAAATAGCAAATCGACAGGCTGACGGTCGGCAGAGTCAAAATCAATGGCGGGCTGGGTGGTACAGAGAACCCCAATGGGGCTATCACAACCGGGCAGCCTGCAATGGGGAATGGCAACTCCATCGCCGATACCGGTGGAACCAAGGCGCTCACGGGCGATCAGTTGATTAAAAACTGTATCGGAGTCGTGTTGGGGATATTGTTCGGCGATGGCCTGGGCAATATTGAGCAGTAGCTTTTTTTTGCTGCTCCCCGCCAGATGGCAAAGGCTAAGGCGGGGAGAGAGTAATGCTTCCAGTGTCATAGTTCAGCGATGGTTCTGCAACTTCTCTTTGTGTTTTTTCAGTTGGCGGTCCAGCTTATCGGTGAGCGCATCAATTGCCGCGTACATATCTCTGTCTTCGGATCCAGCACAGAGGTCGTGACCGTTTATATGTACCGTCGCCTCAGCTTTTTGGATCAGTTTTTCGACGGATAAAATTACTTGCGCGTTGGTGATGTTGTCGTAATGTCTGGACAGCTTCTCCATTTTGCTTTCGCAGTAGCTGCGCATAGGTGAGGTAACGTCGACGTGGTGGCCACTAATATTGATCTGCATGGATTTCTCCTTAAAGGTGCATCACAAGCCGGCGCTCACCCCCTATCGGGTCGCAACCCTACTAGGAAGTGGGCCAGAATGGAAGGATACACTCAAATTTTGGATTTTGGTTGCAGGTTGGGGGCGGAAGGCGCCAGTAGCGTATGACTGGAGGTGGGTTAGGGGTCAGTTTAATTGGCTGTGTTTGGGGTGTGACTTAAATGAGCCTCTTTCTCTCACTTGAGGAGGGGATACCCATAGATTCGCGGTATTTCGCTACCGTTCGGCGCGCAACCTTGATGCCTTGCTTGTCCAGCTCCTGAGTGATCTTGTTATCTGATAGCGGCTTTCGAGGTACTTCTGTGTCAATCAGCTTGCGAATTAGGGCTCGAATGGCGGTGGATGACGCATCCTCACCGGAATCTGTACTGACGTGGCTTGAGAAGAAATATTTGAGTTCGAAAACTCCCCGTGGAGTCAGCATATATTTTTGGGTGGTCACTCGGGATATGGTGGATTCATGCATGCCAATGGTTTCAGCAATATCTGCCAGAACCATTGGTCGCATTGCCTCTGGGCCTTCCTCAAAAAAGCCTTGCTGCTTATTCACAATGGACGTGGCGACCTTTAGCAGGGTGTCGTGGCGGCTCTGTAGGCTCTTCAAGAACCAGCGGGCCTCCTGCAAGTGATCCCGCATGAAATTGTTTTCCCGGGAGTTATCCGCCCGTTTTACCAAGGAGGCGTAGTGGCCATTAATCCGGATCTTTGGAGTGATTTCTGGATTAAGTTCGACCAGCCAGCGGTGATCCTTACGGGACACAATAATGTCGGGAATGACATAAGCGGGCTGTTCCCCGCTGAACTCCTCACCTGGGTTGGGGGTTAGTGTCTGGATAAGGCGGATCACTTCGCCGAGCTGAGCTTCGTTGAGGCGTGTGCGTCGGGTGAGTTGCCTGAAATCCCTTTTACCAAGTAATTCCAGGTGGCGCTCAATAATGGTCTGCGCCTCCTTTAGCCACAGAGTTTCCGCTGGTAGCTGCTTGAGCTGGAGTAGAAGGCACTCTTGGAGGTTTCTGGCCCCACAGCCAGCTGGTTCGAATTGTTGTACAGCTTTAAGGACTGCAACTACCTCATCTTCTTCGAGCTGAAGGGAGGTGGCTACTTCATCAACGGTGGTATTGAGAAGACCGTTTGGGTCGATGGCGTCAATAAGGTGCTCGCCGATCCATTTATCGTGACTGGAAAGTGCTGTCAGGTTTAATTGCCAGCGCAAGTGGTCTTGAAGTGTGTCGGTGGAAGAGTTGCGCTCAAAATTGGGGTCGTCGCCCTCGGCGGGGCCACTGTAGCTGCTGTAAATGTCGTCCCACTGAGAATCAACGGGCAGCTCTGTTGGAATATCCTGGTTCCAGTCGGAATCACCAAGCTCTTTTTCCTCAGCGGCTGCGTGGTTTAAATCCTCCCCTACAGTGGCTGGTGGCTCTTGTTGTGCGTTGCTCTCGGTATTGGCTGTTGCTTGTTGAGCCAGATCTTCACCCTCAGCTTCCAGCATTGGGTTGCTGTCGAGGGCTGCCTGGACTTCTTGCTGTAAATCTAGTGTGGAGAGCTGCAGGAGGCGTATTGCCTGCTGCAACTGGGGGGTCATAGTTAGCTGTGCGCCGAGTTTGAGCTGGAGAGACTGCTTCATAATTTAAAGTTGCAGGCCAGTGCGACAAAGGGTTCGTCAAAATTAACCCGAGATGGCGCAGACTACCTTGGCCCTCAAACTATTACAAGCAATAAGCATGCCGACTATTGCCTGCCAGGAGGTCGACTTCTATGAGGGATATGATATGTTTTTCGAAATTTTGCCTATTGAGTTACACCTGTCATCATTTGCCATTAAATCGCGAACTCATGTCCCAAATAGACTTCGCGTACCTGTTGGTTAGCGAGGACATCATCGGGGGTGCCTGAGGCAATAATATGCCCCTCGCTGACGATATAAGCAGTTTCACAGATATCCAGGGTTTCCCTTACATTGTGATCTGTGATCAATACGCCGATACCCCTGTCCCGCAAGTGGCGAATAATGTGTTTGATATCGTTAACTGAAATAGGATCTACGCCAGCAAAGGGTTCATCGAGCAAGACAAAGCTTGGGTCTGTAGCCAGGGCTCGTGCAATCTCCACTCTGCGCCGCTCTCCGCCGGATAGGGCCATTCCTAGGCTGTTTTCAATGTGTATGATATTGAACTCTTCGAGCAACTCCTGGGCCTGCTCTTCGCGCTTTGCACGATTGAGCTCTTTTCGGGTTTCGAGGATTGCGAGAATATTGTCACGCACTGACAGGCGTCGAAAAACAGAGGCTTCCTGGGGCAGGTAGCCGATTCCCTTGCGGGCGCGCCCGTGCATTGATAGACGGGTAATATCTTCGTTGTCGATTAGGACTTGCCCGGCATCGGCCTGCACCAGCCCTGCGATCATATAGAAGCAGGTGGTTTTCCCGGCTCCATTGGGGCCAAGTAAGCCAACGACCTGTCCACTTGAGACGCTGACAGAGACATCTTGGACAACTTTTCTTTTCTTATATTGTTTGGCGAGGTGTAACGCTTGTAGCGTTGGCATAATGAGTCCTGAAATCTAACCGCTGCCGAGAGGGGCTGCGGATTACATCATTGTAAATAGCGCTGTTTTACAGGCATTGAAATTTGGATGAACTACTGGTTTTTGTCGGTATTAGCTTCAGCAGGCTCGCTGGCTTCGGTGCTCTCAGGTTTCCAGATCATCTCAACTCTGCCTTGGCCAGGCTGGCTGCGAGCGCTCATTTGCTCAGTGGCGAGATCATAATCGATTTTCTCCGCAGTCAGGGTGTTGCCATCGCGATCGATATAAGCTTGCCCTGTGAGCTGCAGTTCTTCAGAGCTGATGACATACTCTATGCGCTCAGCACGGGCTTTAACTGGTTCTTCGCTCTCCAGTATTTTTTGCTGGAAGTGCGCGGGGCGACCCACAGCAATGACCCGGCTGATTTCATCGCTGGCCGTAAAGTACACTTCCACGCGATCTGCCCTAATTTGGAGGGAGCCCTGTGTGATGACCACATTGTCACTATAAACCACTAAATTATTGGCGCGGTCGGCTGACATAGATTCCGAGCCCACAGAGATTCTCTGGGTTCTATCATCAGGTAAAGCCTGTGCTACGGTGGTAATAGCTGCCAGCGTAATCGCAGTGAAGGTCTTAAGCATAGAGGGATAGCGGTTATTGGGTGTCATAGCTGCTCTTCACGTCGGATAGAATTTCCATCCGGTTTTCTTTCAGGTAAGCGCGCATCCCCGTTCCTTCAGTGCGGTTGGGGCCGGAGCTAATAGTAACAACTTTGTCGGTCTCGGCGAATTCCCTGTCAGGGAAGATTGTGATTCGCGGTGTCTCCAATTGGATGCCATTCGGGCCAGGGAGTTCATCAATTTGAACGTCGCCACTAAGTACGATACGTTCTCCTCGATTGAAGGCCACACCCCTTTGGGAGCGAGTTGCCCACTTGGGCTGGTCGTCCGTATAGAACAGCATCCGCGGCTCTTTAAGGTTGGCTCGATCCCGACGTTTAAATTGAAAATAGGTGATTTGCTCTGCATCCACTCGATAAGCTAGGTTGCCTGCCTGGTCAAAATGGCGAGTTTCAGCCCCTTTGATAACAAGGTCCGCAGCCCGATTTTGTTGCTGAGGAGTGGGCCTTTTGCCTAAGAACTGCTCTGGCGGACTCTCGGAAAACCAGAGCCCGGCACTTATAAGTAGAATGACCAGTATGAGAGGCAACCACGAGCGCATCATTTTTCTCCGATATAGGGGGCGAGCGCCGCGTCAAAGGTCCCTTGTGCAATCATAATGCGGTCGCAGACTTCGCGTACAGCACCCTCGCCGCCACGGGCCTTTGTGATCCACAGGGCTCGCTCCCGTACGGGGGGGGCTGCATTAGGTGGTGCGATGGGACATCCGATTTTGGTCATTACCAGTAGATCGGGATAATCATCCCCGACATAGGCGATATCTTCCAGGCGGCATGACTCTTCAGAAAGTAACTCCTGTAGTGCGGCAAACTTGTCCTCCCGGCCCTGAATCAATTTATTGATACCCAGGTCGTGTGCTCGGCGCTCTACAACATTACTGCGCCGGCCGGTAATGATTGCTACACGTACACCAGAGTCTTGCAGCATTTTAATGCCGTGCCCATCCAGAGTGTGAAAGGTTTTGAGTTCGTTGCCGCTATTGTCAAAATAAAGCTTGCCATCTGTCAGAACACCGTCCACATCCAGAACAAGCCAGCGGATATTATTCAGGGAATCATTTAATTTTTGTTCGGGTATCACCGGAGTAATCTCTCTTCGCCTTTGATTGTGAGGGCAAAACCTGCGTATTAATTGTCCGGTATTATCTCAGATAACTCCGGCGCGCAGAATATCGTGCATATGGAGTACGCCGACAGGGTGGTGGGCTTCATCTTCTACTACTAATGCAGTGATTTTGTAGTCCTCCATAATTCTCAGGGACTCTGCAGCGAGAGTGTCAGCAGAAACCGTTTTAGGGCGGCGGCTCATCACCTCTTCCATTACAGCTTTGTCGAGTGCGATTTTTTGATCTATTACTCGGCGCAAATCGCCGTCGGTGAAAACGCCGAGTAATTCACCGTCGCTATTTACAATAGTTGTCATACCGAACCCTTTGCTGGTCATCTCTAGCAGGGCTTTTGATAGCAGCGTCTCTGGAGTTACCTGGGGGAGTTCATCGCCCGCATGCATCACATCCTCAACCTTTAGAAGAAGTCGGCGTCCGAGGGCTCCGCCGGGGTGGGAGAAGGCAAAATCTTCGGCAGTAAAACCCCTGGCCTCGAGCAGGGCGACTGCAAGTGCGTCTCCCATCACCAGAGTAACTGTTGTCGATGAGGTGGGGGCCAAATTGAGCGGGCAAGCCTCTGTGGCTACTGAGATATCCAAATTGACTTCCGCAGCTTGAGCCAGAGGGGAGTCAGTTTTTCCTGCCATGCTAATCAGTGGAATGCCCAGGCGTTTTAGCAGAGGCAGTAGGGTGAGGACTTCAGCGGAGGAGCCAGAGTTGGATATGGCTATGACTACATCATCTCGGGTGATCATACCGAGATCACCGTGGCTCGCCTCGCCGGGGTGAACAAAAAAGCTTGGTGTGCCAGTACTGGCAAGCGTAGCAGCGATCTTGCGGCCAATATGCCCAGATTTCCCCATGCCGGTAACTATCGTACGGCCGCGGCATTGCATGATCATTTCACAAGCACGCTGGAATTCGCCATTAACTCTGTTTTCCAGTGCTGCTACCGCTTCGGTCTCCATGCGGACGGTGCGGCGCCCGGCTTCCAAGATCAGATCCTGTGTCATCAACTGCCTCAAATCGCTTACTAGTGCTTAATAGGTGGTAATCAAGCCGTCTTATTATGCGACAGCTTCAATATTTACTTATGCGACAGCGTGAATAATTTTTGTCATAAGATTCCAGTAGTTTGAGGAAAGCTCAGTTTTTTGCTGTCGTGCTAATCTATATTAGCGGGCTGCTGGTGGCTGAAAAAGCCAGTGTGCTTTTCCTGGGTGTCAAATGACACGCTCGTACACCACCACATTACCGTGTGCGGCCATGGTATAGTTTGCCGTCACCGCTGTCAGCTATGTCACTCAATGGATGATCGACACACTCTCAGTTGGACTGCGGGAAGGTTGGTATGTGGTATTGCTATGGCACTAAATTGCGCCATATGCGTCCAAGGAATGATTTGCTAATTGGAGATAATTTGTGAACGTATCATTTTGGATTGGCCGGTACGGTTTGTCGCGATGGATTAGGTTTGCGCTTTGTGCTGTTTTTGCATCTGCAATAGTGCCTGTAGCTAATGCTGCCCAAAACCCTTATGTAATGATTAAAGGGGTTTCTGATGAGTTGCTGGGGGTGATCCGATCCAATGCCCAGTATGCAAATTCAGACCCACAAAGATACTACAGTGCTGTTGAGGGGGTTTTGACCCCGGTTGTTGATTTTGACTTTATCGCTCGCGGTGTAATGGGGCGCTATGCCAAGCAGGCGACTGCCGACCAACGCTCTCGCTTTACGGATGCTTTTCGTCGCGATCTTGTGGCGACATTTGCTCGCGGTGTGGCAAATTTTGGCGACCTGGATGTAAAAGTGGTCAATCCCGGCACCACACCTCAAGGTAATCGTGTAAATGTGCTGCAAGAAGTTCGCAGTAAAGAGGGTATAACAAAAGTTTCGTATACCTTGGTGCGCAATCGGGCAGGCCAGTGGAAGTTGATCAATGTGATTCTGAATGGGGTCAACCTGGGTAAGACTTTCCGCAGTCAGTTCTCACAGTCAATGCAGACTTATGGGGACATCGACAAGGTGATTTCTAATTGGTCAGCGGCAGACGATGCCGCAAATAAAGTGAGTTGATCCGCGAACTTTGGGGTGCGTAGCTGCGCACTCCGCTTGATTCAAGTACACTTGCGTGCTGTTTTTAACCAATCGCAAGTCCCTCCTATGCAACCAGACGAAATCAAGGCCCTGATCGAAGGGCAAATTCCCGACAGCACTGTTGAAGTGGCTTTTGAAGGTAGTCACCTGATGGTCACTGTAGTGAGCAGTTCCTTTGAAGGTCTGAGTCGTTTAAAAAAGCAACAGCTTGTCTATGCCGCTCTTGGTGAAAAGATCGCCGATGGCACCTTGCATGCCGTGCAAATGCAGACTCTGACCCCAGAAGAAGCCAGTCGTTAACTTGCCATTGCCACTGAGGTGTTGGCTATCTAGAAAGAGATTGAATGGATAAGTTGATAATAGAGGGCGGCAGCCCAATTTCCGGGACTCTGCGGATTTCTGGAGCTAAGAATTCAGCCTTGCCGATATTGGCTGCTGCTTTATTGGCTGACGGGCCTGTGCAAATCGATAATTTGCCGCATCTCAACGATATTACCACCATGATCACCTTGCTCCGGTGTATGGGGTGTGACGTCACTATTGATGAAAAGCTGGGTGTTGAGATTGACCCTCGCTCAGTCAATGACCTGACCGCTCCCTATGAGCTGGTTAAGACGATGCGGGCCTCAATCTTGGTTCTTGGGCCCCTGTTGGCTAGGCATGGGGTTGCGAATGTCTCCTTCCCTGGTGGTTGTGCAATTGGCAGTCGCCCGGTCGATATTCACCTAAAGGGCCTTGAGGCAATGGGTGCTGAGATAACCATCGATGGTGGTTTCATTCGGGCGCGCTCCAATGGTCGTCTTAAGGGAGCCAATATTGTAATGGAGAAAGTGACAGTTGGCGGCACTGAAAACCTGTTGATGGCAGCGGCACTGGCAGAGGGAACTACGACTTTGCACAACGCCGCTCGCGAGCCCGAAATCGTCGATTTGGCAGAGTTCCTTATTGCTATGGGGGCTCAGATTGAAGGGGTTGGCACTGACACCCTGCGTGTTCACGGTGTACCTAAGCTTACCCCCTGCAAGTTCACTGTTATGCCGGACCGTATTGAAACCGGAACCTTCCTTGCGGCAGCTGCTGCGGCGAGGGGCAAAGTGCGCCTGCTCAATACTCGTGCCGATATCCTCGATGCGGTTATGGTTAAGTTCGAAGAGGCCGGAGCTCATATCAGTTGTGGCGACGATTGGATTGAGCTGGATATGAAAGGCAATCGCCCTAAAGCGGTGAGCTTCCGTACCGCGCCTTACCCAGCCTTCCCTACAGATATGCAATCCCAGTTCACAGCAATGAATGCTGTTGCCGAAGGGAAGGGAACTGTAGTTGAGACAATCTTTGAAAACCGCTTAATCCAGGTTCATGAGCTGAATCGAATGGGGGCGGATATCACTCTGGAGGGCAATACAGCAATTGTTACCGGGGTGGAGAAGCTTAAGGGCGCTCCAGTAATGGCTTCAGATCTGCGCGCGTCAGCTAGCTTGGTTATAGCTGGTATGGTGGCGGAGGGTACTACTATGGTAGATCGTATTTATCATATTGACCGCGGCTACGAGTGTATTGAGGAAAAGCTACGACAGCTCGGCGCGAATATTCGGCGTGTCCCTGGCTGATTGCTGCCAAGTTAACCTTAAGAGCCAATGACGGACTGGCATAAATCAAAATGACTGCACAAATTACAATCGCACTGACAAAAGGGCGGATTCTTCAGGAGACTCTACCGCTTCTTAAGGCGGCGGGGTTGGAGCCTACTGAAGACCTAACTAAAAGCCGAAAGTTGATATTTCCGACGAATCGCGAAGGGGTACATCTCCTCCTCCTGAGGGGAGTGGATGTACCAACTTATGTGCAGCATGGAGCCGCAGATATTGGCGTGGCGGGGAAAGACACTCTTCTCGAGCATAGTTCTGATGGTATTTACGAGCCTCTCGATTTGGGCATTGCCCGCTGCCGCCTGATGACAGCTGGTGTCAAGGGCGGGCAACTGCCCAGCGGTCGAATTAAGGTCGCTACCAAGTTTGTACAAAGTGCCAAAAAGCACTATGCCTCTATTGGTCGTCAGGTTGACATCATTAAGCTGTATGGAGCTATGGAGCTTGCTCCACTAATGAATTTGGCTGACGAGATTGTCGATATTGTAGATAGTGGCAATACGCTAAAGGCCAATGGCCTTGAGGCCCGAGAAACCATCGCGCAAATCAGCAGTCGATTGATCGTCAATAAAGCAGCCATGAAGATGAAATATTCGCCAATCAATAGTTTGATTGAGAGGCTGGCATCGGCTGTGGCACAAACCAAATAGATACCCGAAGCATTATGACGAGCAAAGTAATTCATCGGCTAAATACGGTCGATAGAGATTTCGATGGCCAATTGAAGCAGCTATTGGCTTGGGAGGCAGTGGCGAATCAAGAGGTCGAAAGTATCGTTGCAGAAATATTGCGGCGTGTTCGCTCCCTTGGTGATAAGGCTGTTATCGAGTTCACCAACCGCTTTGATCATCGGCATCTGGAAAGCGCGAAAGACTTTGCTCTATCGGCCGCTGAGCTTACCGCAGCTCTAGGTCGTATTGGTATCGAGGAGCGCGAGGCCCTGGAGGCAGCCGCTGATAGGGTGAGGCGCTATCACGAGCATCAAAGGCAGGAGTCCTGGCGCTATACGGAAGCCGATGGGACTGTCTTGGGGCAGCAGATTACCCCTATGCAAAGTGTTGGCATTTATGTTCCCGGCGGGAAGGCTAGTTACCCTTCCTCCGTGCTTATGAATGCAATTCCAGCAAAAGTAGCTGGCGTAGATACTGTTTATATGGTGGTGCCGGCTCCGAAGGGGGAGCTGAACGACCTGGTGTTGGCGGCAGCGGCAATAGCTGGAGTGGACCAGGTGTTTACGATTGGTGGTGCCCAGGCAGTAGCGGCGCTAGCCTATGGTACTGAGTCTATTCCCGCGGTGGATAAAATAGTTGGCCCGGGGAATATCTTTGTGGCCAGTGCCAAGCGAGCTGTTTTTGGTCATGTTGCTATCGACATGATTGCTGGCCCCTCTGAAATTCTGGTGATTTGTGATGGGCAAACAAATCCTGACTGGATTGCCATGGATCTGTTGTCACAGGCTGAGCACGATGAACAGGCGCAGTCAATTCTGTTGTGTCCTGACTCCAAGTACTTAGATCGGGTTGAGAGTTCGCTGCAAAGGCTTTTGGTCGAGTTACCTCGGGCTGAGATTGCTTCCCGTTCCCTTGCTGATCGTGGAGCGTTGATCCAAGTGGAGTCCATACAGCAGGCGATCGAAATCTCTAATCGGATTGCACCGGAGCATCTGGAAGTTTCAGTAGATAATCCTGAGGCTTACCTTCCTGAGATCCGGAATGCCGGAGCCATTTTCCTAGGGCGCTATACGGCAGAGGCATTGGGAGATTACTGTGCTGGCCCCAATCATGTCCTTCCTACCAGTGGCACTGCCCGTTTTTCCTCACCGCTGGGAGTTTACGATTTCCAGAAGCGAAGTTCGGTGATCCACTGTTCTGAAAAAGGTGCTGATACCTTGGGGCGTGTAGCGCATACTCTTGCGCTCGGGGAGGGGTTAGAAGCTCATGCCCGCTCTGCGGGTTTTCGGGTCAAGGATCTCTGAGTAATACACCCCGACAGGTTCCTCTATGCGGGGTGTACATAATGCACTTATTCTATAGGGGGGATGCGGGTAGCCTGCCAGGCTAGCGCGCGCCACTCACCGTCCCGTTTAATAAATGTGCCGGTATTAAAGTAGTAGCTTTGTTCACCCTTGCCGCTGTCATTTGCAGATAACTTGAATGCAATGATAGCGATATTCCCTAGCAACCGAATGTCGATCTCCTCGGCGGCATAGCTCGTAGTTACAGGCTTGGTGGGAGATGTTTGCATTCCTTGCATAATCTCGCTTTTTCCAAAGCGTTTTCCTCCGGAGCTGGTATATACCAGATCCTCGGCCCAGAAACGTTGATGGGCCTGGGAATCAGTGGCGGCCTTGCCGATAAAGTTTGTCAGCAATTGGTGTAAGTCCTCTCTATCCCCAGCCATTGCGGTCGCAGTAGAGGTAATAAAGAGCAAGGCTAATACCAGTGAGCGCATAGAGACACTTCCTTATGAATTTACTCTATCGTCGTTTTTGTTTGGGGTTCTTCTGAAACAGTTGCTTCAACTGTGTGGGATGCCCCATCACGAATAAAGGTGATGGAGATGGTGTCGCCGGGACGCAGGGTGGCCATAGTTGCTTCTCCTTGCTTGCCATCGCCGATGGGCAAGCCATCCAGGTGCGTGATGACATCCCCTGGTTGAAGGCCAGCAATATGTGCGGGGCCTTCATTGTAGATGGCTGTCACCAATACACCACCCATGGAATTTAAATTGAACTCTTTGGCCATTTGGGGGCTAATGCCGGTGGCTTCAATACCCAGCCAGCCGGGCACGACGCGACCGTAAGCGATAATATCCTGCATTACTTTAAAGGCAATATTGGCTGGAATGGCGAAGCTAATACCGCCGGAATAACCGGATTGATTGAGTATTGAGGTATTGATGCCGAGCAGGCGTCCACGGGAATCAACCAGGGCGCCTCCTGAGTTCCCCGGATTGACTGCAGCATCTGTCTGCAAAAAGTTCTGTAAGTAGCTGCCGGTACCTGAGTTTTCAAGGTGACGGCCTTTCGCACTGATAATACCTTGGGTCACAGTTTGTCCAACACCAAAAGGGTTGCCGATTGCGAGGACGACGTCGCCCACTTGCGCCCTGTCGGGCTCACCAACAGAAATAGAAGTCAGCCCGTCTAGATCAATCTTGAGGACGGCTAAGTCAAAATCGGTATCGCTTCCGACGAGTCTTGCTTGTGCTTCCCGTCCATCAGCTAAAAGAATAACAATGGCATCAGCCTGATCGACGACGTGATGATTGGTTAAAATGTAACCGTTGTCGCTGGCAATGACACCTGATCCAAGGTTGGACTGCATCCTCTGCCTTTGTGGCACGTCCATATTGTCGAATAAACGCCTAAAAAGGGGGTCGTTAAATAGAGGGTGCTGGCGTTTAGGCATGGCCATGCGGGTATAGATATTCACAACAGCGGGACCTGCCACATTGACGGCATGGGCATAGGAAACCGGGCCTTGGATACTGCTTACATCTGTCTTGGGGGCGACACCACGCAGTTGAGGGAATATAACCAAGAGCAGGGCGGCCATGGCAAGGCCTATCAGGGCAGGTAGGGCCCAATCTTGTAGAAATCGGTTCTGGGACACTCGTGACTCCTCTTTGCCCTGATTATACACACGTCCTTAGGGAGAATCGCTGTGGACAGCATGAAGAGAGGGAAAATCTTGTCCTCTCTTGTAGAGCTGATGTCACGATGTAATGGGCAATCTAGAGCTCTGTATTGCTTACAGGTTTCCAATTGCTATGTTTCAAGGAATAAGCCTCCTCTAGTTGGTATCTCGTTTGAAGCTTTTGTGTTGGAGGAACCGCCACTAGCGCCTCATGCAAATTGGTGGCGGTTGTCGTTATATCTGTTTCTAGTGGCTATGCGAGGTGTCAAGGCACTGGACGGTCATATTTCTAGCGTATTCAACAGCGATAGGTAAGGCGTAAAGCATGTAGGCGTTGCGAGAAGGCTCTATATGATATTCGGCTTCACGTGCCGTGTCCGTGCCTATATCGTGGTTGTCTTGTAAGTATTGTGATTTAAAGGCAAACCATCCTGATGTGTTGTTCTCGGTCGGCATATCATCAATTCTGCTTTTGAAGTCGACATTATGATCCTTCATTTCCTGAAAGAGCGCGTCTGCCACACTTAAGTTCCACTCTAAAGCAGCTTTACTTTCCTGATTGCAAGTAGCTTGGTAGCCGATGCCATTAAACATGGGGGCCAAACTTTGCGAGACGAAAACGCCTTTGGCAAAGGTGGCATCTGACTCGGGGGTTAGATATACATTGGCTAATTGTTGAGGCAGTAATGACAAGTTAAGGTTATCGCTCGATGCAGGTTCAGTATGAAAGTAGTAGTGTGCATCGAGAAGGGCAGACAGCTTGCGGTCAAGTTTGTAGTGTACCTTTAGGTTGTTGTGGCCTGGATAGTTTTCTTGCCAGTAATCGGGTGATAAAGCAAAGGCTTCATGCTGACTGTAAAAGTGAGGCAGAAACTCCTCTAAAGCATCCCTTATCTTGGTTTCGTGAACTACTTGCCCATTCTCTATTCTGCCTGTGAGGGCTTTGTGGGTACTAAGCATCGCAGACATTGAAGGAAAAGGTGTACTGGTAAAGTAATATTTCTTTATGTGATCCCGCTGTTCTACTGGTGAGGCGTTTGTGGGGTATGGGTATCTATTCATATGGTAGTAGATGAAATCCTGATAACCTTTCAATGTGTCGAAACTGGCAAGGTCATCAAAAAGAAAATACTCATACATAATTGAGGAAAGGTCCTCCCCATCACTTATCTGTTGCATAACGTCTAGTGCAGGTTTTGTCCAATAAAAAGGAAAGCGTGAGTCCTTACCGCCCAGGTATTGACCTGTAAAGTGGGGGGCGTTGGATATATTTGTTTCGAGTTTGTGAGAAAAGTGGAAGTCCCGGGTGTGTCGATTCGCTTTGCGGGCAAAATCTATATATTTTCGGTCTCCAGAGCGGGCCCAGCTGAAGATACTATTGCGAACAATGTGGTAGTGAGAAATGGTTTGCCGATACCAGTTTGGGTAAATATCAAAGTTGCCCTCAGAATTTTGTGATGGATTTTTCATAAACCGGTTGTAAGGTACTCTCCCATAATCGTACCAGCCGCTAAGTGGATACCATTCACTTTGTGCTAAATAATGATCAAACCATTGTGAACGCAAATTCTCGAGATTTTTGTTGTAATTGACCCCTTGGAGGTAGGTAGCCATTACTGGAAATACAGCGTTATCAACATGCGTAATGTATTCGGGGGCAATGTAAGCCAAGTGTGGTGAAATTAGGGTTTGAAGGAGATAGTTTTCTATGGTGGTGTTGTCGGAACCTTGGGGGAGGAAGGATATCCGTAATTTGTGAGTGCGGGCAGTGCCTAAATGAAAGGGTTTTTCTTCATAGTGATTGACCACATCCTCAGGGCTGTTGAAGTCTTCCATCTCCGAGATTGTTTGAACATATGCCTTAGGGAAGCTATCAAGAATGGATCTTAGTTTGTAGTCAACGTGTTGAATGTACTCTTCATCTTCAGCGGACCAAAATATGAATGGGGATGGGGGTGTAGTTAGGCTGCTGTTTTCGGTGGTTAACGTGTTTTCAGCCCGCTCCTGGCTAGATGCAAAGAGCTCAAACTGATCAGTAGGCTCTAACATTATTCCTAGCTCTCTATATTGAACTTTCTCCTTGATGTTAAATAAAGTGTGTTCAATATCGATGATGTCAGAGTTGTGTTTTAGTGTAAATCTGACTTGAGCCTCGGCTAATATTGCATCGCTCTCTGTTACGTAATTCGCTCTTCCGGTGATGATTATTCGTAGAGGGCTATCACGTTCAACCTTCCAGTGAATGTTGTCGATTAACTTGGATGTTGTGGTGCATTCACTTGAGCCGCAGTTCGAGCTATCTTTCAAATAAAAGTGAGGAAGTATTGAAGTGTTTAAAATGGGCTCGGGAATTTGACTGCTGGACTGTTCGATGTTCTGAGGGAATAGAGAGGTATTGTTAAATGCTAGTCGAATTTTTCCTGTGTTAATAGTTATGGAATTATCTTCCATATTTTCAATGGTGATCCCACCTTGTAAGGTATTTTCTCTTGGGTTTTGCTGGGGGGCGAGATTGAGTTCGCACCCAGAATATTCAGGAGACCACTGGTATTCAACCCAGGCCCAACGAACACTTCCATCGCTCCAAACATTTTTTACCTCTTGGTGAGAGGGAGTATCTTCTTCCTGTTCCGCCTGAGTACAAGTTACCTGAGTATTGAGTAGGTCGGATTGACTCATGACACCTTTTCTAAATGGGATGCCAAAGCCGAGTATCTCTGAAAAGTTGTTATCAGCCCCCCCTAAGCGTTGGTCAGGCAAAGCTACTTCAATATTAATCTTACTGGGAAGAGGAGGTGATTCAGTTGTGGCAATAGCATTACCGCTAAAGGTGAGTGAGGCTAGTAGTGCCATCCCTATAGTTGCGATTGTTTTATGTCTTATAGGCAGCACTTTTACATTCATTGGATTCAAGTTGGTGATCTCCATATTGAGTGTTATCTCAAGATCTAGGTGGCCCCCTTATAAGTTGGCTAATCGCCTCTGGGTGCTAGGGGGATTTACCGTGATAGCTGATTACCTCTTGCATCAATTATTGGCACTTATGGGTGTCGCTAATTGATAAATAAATAGTAATAATTTGATTAGTGAATTTGGAGTAGTGCTGGATTACTGATCATTACACGTCAAAATTGGGGGCTTACTAAGTAGGTGGGATTTTCTAGTGCTTAGTGGGCGCTTTGCCCTGCTCTTGGGTGCTGGGGTCTAAAGCTTCCCTATCTGTGCGTATAATATGGCCCATGTATCCTCTTGAAATTGGTCGCTTGCGATAGATGCGTATAATGGCCAATCGAAATTTTAAGACTAACCGGTAACTACTGTTTTTGGAGACCTAAATGTCCCTAGTTCGCCCCCATGGCAGCGTTGAACTTCAGCCACGCTTTGTATATGACAGTGAGAGGCATCACCAGTTGATGCATGAAGCGGAGTCCCTGCCGTCAATCGTGGTCAGTTCGGCAGCCGCCGCTAATGCGGTAATGCTTGGGGCAGGATACTTCAATCCGTTGCACGGCTATATGAATCTGGCAGATGCCATGAGTGTTGCTGAAACCTTGCGCACAGTAGACGGCCTGTTCTGGCCGGTGCCGGTTGTTAATGTTGTTAAAGACGCTAGTGAAATTGAGGGTGCCTCCCGTATAGCCCTGCGTGACCCAAATGTCGAGGGAAACCCGGTTCTCGCTGTAATGGATGTTGAGGCGATCGAAACCATTTCAGAAGAGCAAATGGACACCATGGCTGAGCAGGTGTTTGGCACTCTGGATGAGAAACACCCTGGTGTCGCAACCTTTAAGTCTGCGGGTCGAACTCTGATATCGGGCCCGATCGAAGTGCTGAACTTTAGCTACTTCCAGAATGACTTCCCGGATACTTTCCGAACTGCGGTTGAGATTCGCAATGAATTCAAGGAGCGTGGCTGGAATAAGGTTGTAGCCTTCCAGACTCGCAACCCGATGCACCGCGCACACGAAGAGCTGTGCAAGATGGCCCTCGACGGAGTGGAAGCCGATGGTGTGCTGATTCATATGCTGCTTGGCCAGCTGAAGCCTGGTGATATCCCCGCTCCGGTGCGCGATGCCTCCATTCGCAAGATGGTAGAGTTGTACTTCCCGGCGAATACTGTGATGGTGACCGGCTATGGCTTCGATATGTTGTATGCTGGCCCGCGCGAAGCGGTATTGCATGCGGTGTTCCGCCAGAACTGTGGCTGTAGCCACCTGATTGTTGGTCGCGATCACGCCGGCGTTGGCGATTACTACGGCGCTTTCGATGCTCAGACAATCTTCGATGAAAAGGTGCCCGAAGGCGCTCTTGAGATTGAGATTTTCCGTGCCGACCACACCGCTTATTCCAAAAAGTTGAATAAGGTGGTGATGATGCGTGATGTTCCTGATCACACGAAAGAAGACTTTATTCTGCTTTCAGGTACTAAAGTGCGTGAAATGTTGGGTGATGGTATTGCGCCGCCCCCGGAGTTTTCCCGTCCTGAAGTGGCGCAGATTTTGATGGACTATTACCAGAGTCTGTAGGTGCCAAATAAAAAAGGCGGGTAGTTACCCGCCTTTTTTATATCTGGAAAAACTGTGTTAGCCCCCTGTCTGTCTGGTGGGCTCAGTCTGTCCTAACTGCTTTCGTGAGCCTCTTTTTCGAGTCCATAGTCTTCGGCAAGAGTACCTTTGGCGCCAGGTTCTTTAGGGGCCCAGTCACGAGGTGGCTCTATATCCTGCAGCTTTTCATCGTTGTCATTTAATTTCCCACTACCAGCTTTCAGCATTTGGCGACCAATATCCTGGCTGGATAGGCGCAATGCGCTGTTAGAAAGGTATTCGTGAACCTCTTTGTAGCTTTCGGTGAGGTTGTGGACGAGTTGTGACGTCTGGTCAAAGTGATCGTTGACCTGTAGCTGGAAATCTTCGAGCTTGTTGTTGGCCTCACGGAGTCTCTGCTCCAGCTCCTCTGAGCGCTCGACACTGGTACGCCCGCGCACAGCCAGGAATGCCAGGAATGCACCCAGGGTCATACCGAGGACGCCGACTAGAATTAATACCGATGTAGAGTGCACTTACTACCTCCTCAACTTGCTTTTTATTGTACAGATCACCTCGCGAAGAGGTGAGGCTGCCTGTGTTCGGCTTTGCCGGTGTCTGCACTGTGGGCAGCCGCTGTTACGTGGCTGTAGCCCCTCATAATAGAGTGGCCAGTATACGCGATTATTACGCTGACAATTCAATGTTGTCGGCTAATTGCGACAGAATGCTTGGCGCCTGGTTCCAGTTTGCAGGGAGGGCTGGCTATTTCGGATGGTTGCACTGGTAATTGAGGTGTCGACCGTTTTGTCCTGTGATCTGTGCGCTGAATGGTTGAATTTGATAGAGTGCGCGCCAGTTATTCAGTAGTCGAAGAAATTTTCCTCTATGTTGCCCGCCAAACCACTATTTTCTTCCCCTCTTGAGCGTTATGAGAGTGATCTTCAGCGCCCTGACTTTGTTGAGGATCAATCCCAGCGTCAGGCAGTTGAGGAGCTGCAGGATCTTCATCGGCGCCTGGTGGCTCGATCTGAGCGTGGTGCGATTATTAGTTTTTTGTCCCGCATTCGCAGTGGCGCTAATGAGCCCGAGAAGGGTCTTTACTTTTGGGGTGGGGTAGGCCGCGGAAAAACCTACCTAATGGATGCGTTTTTTGAGTCCCTGCCGTTCGCGGAAAAACAGCGCACCCATTTTCATCGCTTTATGCGTCGAGTTCACCAGGATCTAAAGGAGTACGCAGGGGAGAAGAATCCGCTGGAGAAGGTGGCGGATAAGATTGCCCGCCGCGCTCGGGTGCTCTGCTTTGATGAGTTTTTTGTCTCAGATATTGCCGATGCCATGATATTGGCCGGTCTGTTGGATGCGCTGTTCCGCCGGGGGGTGGCCCTAGTGGCGACCTCGAATATTGTGCCCAAAGGCTTATATAAAGATGGGTTGCAGAGGGTACGATTCCTTCCGGCCATCGATCTGCTGGAGAAGTACACCAAGGTGGTTAATGTCGATAGCGGTACCGATTACCGGCTGCGCACCCTGGAGATATTGGAGCTATATCATTCTCCGCTGGGACCTGAGGCGGATAGCAGTCTGGAGCAGAGTTTTTCACAGCTGAGTGTCAGCGGCTGCGAAGCCCGTAGCCAGGTTCAGCTGCAAGTGGAGGGGCGTCCAATTCGAGCCTTGAAAGTAGCGGATGATGTTGCGTGGTTTGATTTTGTGGATCTATGCGATGGGCCGCGATCGCAAAATGACTATATCGAATTGGCCAGGGAGTTCCACACGGTGCTTCTGGGGTCGGTAGTCAAGTTTGATGAGCGTATGGATGCCCAGGCGCGTCGCTTCATTAATCTAGTGGATGAATTTTACGACCGGTGCGTGAAGTTGGTAATTTCTGCGGAGGTTCCAGCTGAGGAGTTGTACGTCGGCCGGAATCTTAAGTTTGAGTTTGAGCGCACGGTGAGTCGGCTTTTGGAGATGCAGTCCCGCGAATATCTGGAGCGGCCCCATCGCCCCGAATAAGTCTGTCGAGTCGGGGTAAATTCCGCTTGAAAAGCATACACTCCTTTTGTACTATCCGCGCTCTTTTGTGGGACGGCCCCTAATTCTGGGGGTCATATTACAGGTGTTTATAACATGAAGACTTACAGTGCCAAGCCAGAGGCGGTAAAACGCGACTGGTACATTGTTGACGCTGCGGACAAGACCCTCGGCCGTATTGCTGCCGAGATCGCAACCCGCCTGCGCGGCAAGCACAAGCCTGAATACACGCCCCACGTGGACACTGGCGATTACATCATTGTAATCAACGCAGAAAAGGTTCGCGTGACCGGTAACAAGGCCAAAGACAAGATCTACCACAGCCACTCCGGCTACCCTGGTGGTCTTAAATCCATCAGCTTCGAAAAGCTGATCGAAAAAGCGCCCGAGCGCACCGTTCAAAGCGCCGTTAAAGGCATGCTGCCGAAAGGTCCTTTGGGTCGTGCCATGTTCAAGAAGCTGAAAGTATACAGCGGCAGTGAACATCCTCATGTGGCTCAACAGCCGATTGAACTGGCGATCTAAACGGGAATAAATCTGATGGCAACTACTCAATACTACGGTACCGGCCGCCGCAAGACCTCTACTGCTCGTGTATTCCTCACAGCAGGCGAAGGTAAGATCACCGTAAACGGTCGCACTCTGGACGAATACTTCGGCCGTGAAGTGGCTCGCATGATCGTGCGTCAGCCGCTGGAAAAGGTTGAAATGGTCGAGAAATTCGACATCACTGTTACTGTTAAAGGTGGCGGTTCCTTTGGTCAGGCGGGTGCTATCCGTCACGGCCTGACCCGTGCCCTGATGCAGTACGACGAAGCGCTGCGTCAACCGCTGCGCGCCGCTGGTTATGTTACCCGCGACGCCCGTGAGGTTGAGCGTAAGAAAGTGGGTCTGCGCAAAGCGCGTAAGAAGCCGCAGTTCTCCAAGCGTTAAGCTTTCTTTTTGGCCCGGCTTTTGCCGGGCTTTTTTATATTCCCGTATCTGTGGTTATCCAGCGCTCTTATGACTTTTGCTGGATTTATCGCGGTTTCGCCGCGTGATTCCCGACGTTCCCCATAGCATTGCCTTGTATCAAATTGGCATTTTCTTTAACATTGCGCCGATTTGTATCCGCTTGATTTGTGGGGTTTATTCGCGCGGGCAATCTGCCGGGGCGGGACTTCTTTCAAGACTTTTTGGGTTTGGGCCAGCGAATCTCCGGGCTATCGGGGTCGCTGTGATGGGAGAACTACGTCATGAGTGATGACGGTGTAAATGTAGGACGGCGCCGTTTTCTAACCGCTGCCACCTCAGTTGTTGGTGGCGCGGGTGCGGTGGGGGTTGCCGTTCCCTTCGTCGCTTCCTGGAAGCCGAGTGCCAAGGCGAAAGCCGCGGGCGCTCCGGTTAAATACAACATTAGCAAAGTTGAACCGGGCCAAATGGTCACTGTAGAGTGGCGAGGTAAGCCGGTCTATGTTGTGCGCCGTACCGATGAAATACTGCAAGACCTGGAGAAAGTGGAGCCTCTACTGCGCGACCCTAACTCCGAGGAGTCTATCCAGCCAGCTTATGTAGATCCGGAAAACCGCTCTATCAAGCCAAAGCTGTTGGTGTTGGTTGGTCTGTGTACGCACCTTGGTTGCGCACCTATGTACCGCCCGGAAGTGGGTGCTGCCGATCTGGGTGGTGATGAGTGGATGGGTGGCTTCTTCTGTCCCTGTCACGGTTCCAAATACGATATGGCTGGCCGTGTTTATACCGGTGTTCCCGCGCCTACCAACCTGGAGGTGCCGCCTTATTCCTATGAAAACGACGATGTAATCGTGATTGGCGTAGACCAGGAGGGCACCGCATGAAATGGCTCGCAGATTTCGGTGATTGGGTAGATCAGAGACTGCCCATTTACCAGGCCTGGGATAAGCACATGGGCAAGTACTACGCGCCCAAAAACTTTAACCTGTGGTATTTCTTCGGCGTTTTCTCCCTATTGGTCCTGGTCAACCAGCTGTTGACCGGTATTTGGCTCGTTATGAGCTACAACCCCTCCGCCGAGGAGGCATTTGCCTCGGTTGAGTACATCATGCGCGATGTGGAGTGGGGTTGGTTGATACGATATCTTCACTCCACAGGTGCGTCTGCCTTCTTCGTGGTGGTGTACCTGCATATGTTCCGCGGTTTGATGTACGGCTCTTATAAGCCGCCCCGCGAGCTGGTGTGGATTTTCGGTATGTGTATCTACCTGGTGCTGATGGCAGAAGCCTTTATGGGTTACGTACTGCCTTGGGGCCAGATGTCCTACTGGGGTGCCCAGGTAATTGTTTCCCTGTTTGGAGCAATTCCCGGTATTGGCGATAGCCTGGTTGAGTGGATTCGCGGAGACTACCTGATTTCTGGTATTACCCTGACCCGCTTCTTCTCCCTGCACGTTATTGCACTGCCGCTGGTATTGGTATTGCTGGTAGTTCTGCATATCCTGGCGTTGCATGAGGTTGGCTCCAACAACCCAGACGGTATCGAGATCAAGAAGAACAAGGACGAGAACGGCATTCCTAAAGACGGTATTGCTTTCCATCCTTACTACTCTGTTCACGATTTGGTAGGTATTGCGGTATTCCTGTTCATCTTCGCGACGGTTGTGTTCTTCTTCCCAGAAATGGGCGGTTTCTTCCTGGAGCACGCTAACTTCGAAGAGGCGAACCCGCTGAAGACGCCACCGCATATCGCACCGGTTTGGTACTTTACGCCGTTCTACGCAATCTTGCGTGCTGTAACTATCGATATTGGTCCTCTGCCGGCTAAGTTCCTGGGTACTGTTGCAATGGGTGCTGCTATTGCAATTCTGTTTGTACTGCCTTGGTTGGATAAGAGCCCGGTTCGCTCGATCCGCTACAAAGGATGGTTGCCCAAGGGCTTGCTGCTCCTGTTTGCCGCAGTGTTTATTATCCTCGGTTACCTGGGTGTTAAATCTCCAACTCCGGGACGTAACTTCCTGTCTCAGGTGGGAACCCTGTTCTACTTTGCTTTCTTCATGACCATGCCTATTTGGTCTAATCCGAAGGCACGCAAAGGGCTGGGATCGTGGATTGTTAGTGGGGCTTTTGCAGTACTGTTCCTGTGGATGGCATTCGCAAACTTTACTTTTGGCAATGAAGATGCGAGTAAGAACGGTTTTGTGAATACCTTTGTGGGTATTGCAGCCCTGTTGCTGGCTGGCTTCTTTGCAATACTGCCTTGGTTGACTAGCCGCGATGAGGTTTACCCAGAGCCCGAGCGTGTAACCAGCCCGTCTGGCGGTAAAACTTTCGGCATCCTGTTTATCGGTATTATCGTTGTTGGCCTGCTGACCTTTATCCCGATTAAAGCGGTAGGTGCAGAATCTGAGGTGGAGCTGGATCACATCAACATCGACCTGCGGAACAAACCGTCCCTGCAGCGCGGTGCCAAGTACTTCGTCAACTACTGTATGGGTTGTCATAGTGCCAATTACTCCCGTTGGGAGCGTGTGGCCACTGACCTGGATATCCCGGTTGAGTTGATGATGGAGAACCTGGTTTTGGGTGACGACAAGATCGGCAGCCTGATGACAATCTCCATGCGTCCAGATGATTCCAAAGTATGGTTCGGCGCCGCGCCGCCGGACCTGACGCTGGTTGCTCGTTCTCGCTCACCGGAATGGCTCTACACTTACCTCCGCAGCTTCTATAAGGACGACAGTCGTGCTACCGGGGTAAATAACAAGGTCTTCCCGAGTGTGGCCATGCCTCACGTTCTGATGGAGCTGCAAGGCTTGCAGGAGTGTGCCCCTGGTCCCAAGCGCGACCACGGTAAAGTTGTCCGCGATGAGCTCGGTAACCCGATTATGGATGCTGCCTGTGGTAGCCTGGAAGTCGGTAAGGTGAAGGGCTCTATGACACCTGAAGAGTTTGATGGGGCAATGTATGACCTCGTCAACTTTATGGAGTACATTGCTGAGCCGATGGCTGAAGATCGCAAGCGTGTTGGCTTCTATGTGCTGGCGTTTATTTTTGTGTTCTTTATCTTCGCCTGGTTGCTGAACCGCGAATACTGGAAAGACGTGCACCACTAAAGCCGTCGCTAGTTTGTCTCTAATGGGTGGTGGGTTTACTCACTGCCCTTTTATATTTTGAATAAAAGGTCGGCTCTAGCCGGCTTAAAGTTTGAGGTAGTTTGAACATGGGTGTGCCTACCAACAAGCGCTCCTCGATGACCTTCTTCTCCGATGGTCGCAGCCACTATAGCCACCGAGTACGTATCGTACTTGCAGAGAAAGGGGTTTCCGTCGATATCACCGATGTGGACGCCGATGATAAACCAGCTGAACTCGCTGACCTCAATCCTTACAACTCCCTGCCAACCCTGGTAGATCGCGACTTGGTTCTGTTCGAGACCAAAGTGATGATGGAGTATCTGGACGAGCGTTTCCCGCATCCGCCGCTGCTGCCGGTTTACCCGGTTGCCCGCGCGCAGAGCCGCCAGATCATGCATCGTATCGAGCGCGACTGGTGTCCTCTGGTGGACAAGATCCTTGCCGGTGGTAAGGACGCGGCCTCCGCTCGCAAAGAACTGCGCGACAACCTGGTTGGCATCGCTCCGATGTTTACCGACCTGCCGTACTTCTTTAATGAAGAGTTTTCTCTGGTAGATTGCTGCATGGCTCCGCTGTTGTGGCGCCTCGAGCAGTTTGAAATCAGCCTCCCGAAAACAAAGCAGGTTAAGCCGTTGCTGGACTATATGGACCGCCTGTTTGCCCGCGAGGCATTCCAGCAGAGTCTGACCGAATACGAACGGGAAATGCGTTGAGGGGATACTGGTGAGCAAGCCGGCCATGACATCCAATCGTCCCTACATTCTGCGGGCGTTTTACGAGTGGATAACCGATAACCGGTGCACTCCTTATATTCTGGTTGATACGCACCTCCCCGGTGTTTTGGTGCCGCAACAACATGTGAACGACGATGGTCAGATAGTGCTGAACATCTCGGAATCAGCGGTTGCCAGTCTGACTATGGATAATTACGCCATCAGGTTTAACGCCCGTTTTGGCGGGGTTCCGACAGATATCCAAGTTCCAGTGGGGTCTGTGGTCGGAATCTACGCGCGGGAAAACGGGCAGGGGATGGTATTTGAGGCCGAGGAAACTCCAGAGCCGCCCGAACCGACGCCACCCACCAGTTTGGGTAAAAAATCGGTGAAAAAGCCGGCTCTGCGTGTCGTTAAATAGTGCTCCTTTTTGCTGGTAGGGCAGATTTCTGAAGCCCTGCCAGTTCCCTTCCTCCACTTTTGTGACCTGGTTCCGGGTATACGCTTGTCCCAAGTCCGTATAATGTCGCGTTATCTTTTATTGCCGCGAATGTCATGCCGCCGTACCTTCAATGGCTGCGCTTTATTTGGCTGCCAGGGATGCTTCTGGTGCTTCTCGTTGCGCAGTATCTCCCCTGGATCGATCTGACCCACTTATACAGTCCGCAGCTGCCTGTGTTGCTATTGGCTATGGCGGCATTGCTCAGTTTTGGTTTTCGCTCAAGCCGGGTTGCGCTTGCAGCGCTGCTTATCATGGCCCTATACATCGCGGCTCACTCCCAGTTGCTCCCCAGCTTGCACAGGGATCTCCCACTTTATCTCTCACTGGTTGCGGTAAATCTTGTTCTGTTCACTTGCAGTCGTGATCGCAGTGTCTTCAGTATTTTTGGGCTGCTGTGGGGCCTGTTTTTGCTGGCTGAGGGGGTGGGTTTTGTCTTGCTCTACGATTGCTGCGCGCCGCTGAAGCTGGCATTTCCGGTCGAGAATTTGCCCAGGGGGTTGTCCGGGTTTTTACCCGACGCATTTTCGTTACCACAATTGATTGGCAGTGTCTCCGCTCTCGGTGCTTTTGCCTTACTTTTTCTCTACCCTGGCCCCACCGCTATGGGTCTGTTTAGTTGTTCTATTTTGCTGCTGTGCAGTGTTTGGTTGAGCCTTCCTCTCGAGTTTACCGGGTCTGTAGCGGGAATATTGTTGGTCGCTTCGCTGCTTGGGGCCAGTTATGAATTGGCGTTTCGCGATGAACTGACTGGGCTTCATTCCAGGCGGGCCTTCCGCTATCAGATGCTGACGCCAGCATGGAATTACAGTCTTGCCATGGTTGATATCGATCATTTTAAGAAGTTGAATGATCGCTATGGGCACCAAGTGGGTGATCAGGCTTTGCAAATGGTTGCGGCTCAACTCGCGCGCCACTCTCACGGTACCGTGTTTCGCTATGGCGGCGAGGAGTTTGTTATTTATCTTCCGGGCCGCAGTCGCGAGGCGAAAGAAGCTTTATTGGAAAAAATCAGGGAGAAAATCTCAAGCTACCCACTGCGCCTGAGGTCATCGGGGCGCCTTGCCGCAGGAGCTTCGCTCAGGGGAAAGGGCGGAGGGAAGCCAGTAAAAGTTACTGTGAGTATTGGCGTTGCCCACCGCAATAAAAAACTAAAGAAACCCGAGAGTATCCTTAAAGCGGCTGATCAAGCGCTTTATAAAGCAAAGCGCAGCGGGCGAAATTGCCTGTCTGTCCACAGCTGATATAAATCAAGTAAATTTGAAAGTGACGCTTAATTCCCTTTTGGCATTGGTCAATCCGTTGTGCGCCACCGATACTGCAAAGCAGGGTATTGGAAGGGAGATTTGGTGTGCGGATACTCAGTCATACAATAGGTATTCTTACCAACCCGGAAAAAGAGTGGAAAGCGATACGCGCTGATCGACATTCTTTTTTTGAGGTGTTTGTAACTCATGTGCCGCTTCTGGCGTTGATTCCTACCGTGGCCGGTTACTTTGGGGTTACCCGGGTAGGCTTCCAGGTTGGGGGGCATCTGGCAAAGCTGACACCTGAAAGTGCGGCTGTTCTGTCGGTTGTTACTTATTTTGCATTGCTGGTTGGCGTCTATTGCCTCGGAGAGTTTATTAACTGGATGGCACGATCCTACGGAGTTGAGGGAGATGAGCCCACGCGCCATTATGAAGGCACGGCACTTGCGGTGTTTATTACTACGCCAATCTTCCTGGCGAGTATCGTCGTCCTTTATCCACACCCCTGGCTCACGATGGCGTCGGTAGGCATTGCCGGGATGTATTCTATTTACCTGGTCTTTGCCGGCATTCCGATCCTGATGAATATGAATAAGGATCGAGCATTTCTGTATGCCTGTGCAGTATTAACCGTTGCCTTGGTAATGATGGTTACGGTGCTTATTGGCTCCGTCATTTTATGGAGTGTGGGCATCGGGCCGGTTTATCAGCACCACGCCCATTAAGGTTTCACAACGCCAGCATTTGTGCTGGCGTTGTGCGGCTACCTAGACTTATCGATAATCGGTGGCATAGGGCAGTCCAGGCTGTCAGCGACGGCCCTTAACAGTTCGATCTCCTCCGCTTTAATTACCCCATTGTGATTCAAGGTGATCACAATCGCTTTCAGTAAGTCGGGTTTCTCCAGGGGCGGTATAAGGCTGGCGATTGCAATGGCCTTGTCCAGTCGTGGTAGGGTGATATCAGCGATGCCAGGTAGCGGGGTTATTTCAAGGCTGAGAGCACTGAGTCCCTTCTCATAAGCACGTTTTGCTGGAAGGTATTGGCTGTTTCCCGCATGGGCGATGGCTGCAATGATAAATTGTGAAGCATCTTTGTTGGCATGTTTTCTGTGGGAGAGGCGCTGTCGATCTGGAGCGCCGTCGAGCGCGTGCATTAATACCCGGTACAGGGCCCACTCCCAAACTTCAACTTTCCCATCGCTGTGTAGAAGCTTGATAAGGTTTCGTTTAAAGATCTGGTACTGCTGGGGGACTAGGGCACGCAAGGCCGGGATACATAGGTCTATCAATGCGAGGCGAGCGTTGCTCGGCAGTGATTCCATATGTGGTGTGAGTTTTTTCATCTCGCGGATAACAGCGGGGTGGGCAATTTTCTCCAAGAGGTTTAGCTGTTTGTCTCGCTCGGTTTTATCCTTGTGCAGAAGAAGGTAGTAAACCAGTGCCCGGGCGGTAAAGGGTTCGTGTGCAGCCTGCTGGATAAGGGGTGGAATAGAGCTCAGTAGTTGATGTCCAAGCTCGACTTGATGTGTATCTGGCTTGGCAATGCTGTTGTCCACCGCATCCAGAGCAGCCTGGAAAGGCGTTGTAGGAGCGGCCATGGCGAACTGAGGATTTTGCAATTCACTGGGTTTTAAAGTCTGGGCCTCACTTTTTACCTGCTCTTCCGTATTGGCGAATAGGCCATTCCAGGCGGGTTCTAGCCTCTTTATGCGCACCGGTAGTGGAGGGTGAGTGGCAAAAAGGCTGAGCAGAGAGTGTTTTACCCCAACCGCGAACAACATATGGTTAAACTCTGCTGCGTTGGGGCTGCTGAGTTCTGAGCCTAAATCGTGGCCACCGATCTTTTTCAGTGCGTTGGCAATACCGAGGTTGTTGCGAGTAAATTGTACTGCGGAGGCATCGGCAAGAAACTCCCGCTGCCGACTGACTGCGGCCTTGATCAGGTTGCCGATTAGCGTACCGGTGTAGCCGAGGATAATCAGAGTTATTCCCAGGCCTAGTAGAGGATATCTTATGGGGGTTATGCGCCTGTGGGGTGCCGGGCTTCTGACAAGGAGCTGTCCCAAAAGTCCAATAATTAAGATTCCATGTAACAGCCCGGTGATCTGGGTGTTTAGACGAATGTCTCCATTGAGAATATGACTGAACTCGTGGGCAACAACGCCCTGTAGTTCCTCCCGGGTAAGCTTTTCCAAGGAGCCCCGCGTCAGGCCAATAATGGCGTCGGTAGGGTTTTGGCCAGCGGCAAAGGCATTGATGCTGCTGTCCTCAATGATGTAGACATCGGGTACCGGAATACCTGTTGCAATAGCGACCTCTTCCACAACATTGAGTGCTCTCTTTTCCCGCTCAGTTTGCGCGGAAGTATTAAGCTTGTGCCCTCCTAGGGATTCCGCCACAGCCTTTCCCCCAGGGGATAATTGATGGAACTTGTACAGACTGCCCAGGATAACGACGGTACCGATGACAAAGGCTATTGAGCCAAGGGTCTCCCAGCCCAGAAGTTGCACAACTTCAAAGGGAGTAAATGGTTGGCCGCGAGACAGTGACACCATGGCTGCGGTAGCCAGGGTACTCAAACTGATTAGGGCAATGAGGGCCAGGCTGAACAGGAAAACCAGCAAACGACTGCTGTGCTTGGCTTTGCCCTGGTGAACGTAAAAGTTCATATTTAAAACTCGATACGTGGCGCGACTTGAAAGGTTTCTGAGTCTGCGAACTCAAGCAGTTGGGCGTTGGCTCTGTGGCCAAAAAGGCCGGCCAGAAATACTGGGGGGAAGCTCTGCTTGTAGATGTTGTAGCTGGTGACGCAGTCGTTAAAAGCTTGGCGTGCAAATGCCACGCGGTTTTCGGTGCTGTTTAACTCCTCGTTGAGTTCGCGGAGGGTCTGGTCGGCTTTCAGTTCCGGGTAGGCCTCAATCACCATATTCAGGCGGCCGAGAGCGCTGTTGAGAAGACCTTCAGCGCGACCGAGCTTATCGATTGCGGCGGCATTAGTGGGGTTTTTAGCGGCGGTTTTGAGATCTGACATTGCACCATTGCGCGCGCTGATAACCGCTTCCAGGGTGTCTCTCTCATGGTTCAGGTAGGCCCTGGCGCTCTCCACCAGATTTGGCACCAGATCGTGGCGCCGTTTTAATTGTATGTCGATCTGCGCAAAAGCATTTTCACTGTGGTTTTTCAGTGAAACCAGTTTGTTAAAGATACTGATGATGAAAAAGAACAGTGCGATGACCACCGCCAGCACAATAAGTCCCGTAGACCCCATAACGCTCCCCTATTTATCCCTGTTGGTGGCGTAAATAGTAACACGATGGGCTGATACTGATACGCACCGGCCGCACCCCTGGCGGAGCGGGGTGGGGCTTCGGCTATAATGCGGCGACATTAAAACAATTGCCGCCACCACAGTGATGGCGGCACAGAACTTGGAGCAGCCAGAATGAGTGATGTAACTTCGGACCCTGTAGTGATTGTCGGAATGTCGCGTACGCCAATGGGCGCTATGCAGGGCAGCCTTTCAGCCCTCACTGCCCCGCAGTTGGGTGCTGCGGCGATTCGCGCAGCCCTTGAGGGCGCGGGTGTGGCACCTGCCGATGTGGATGAAGTGCTGATGGGTTGTGTGCTCCCGGCAGGTGTCGGTCAGGCTCCGGCACGCCAGGCATCACTGGGTGCTGGCATCCCTGTCGGCACTCCTTGCACCACTGTTAACAAGGTGTGTGGCTCCGGAATGAAGACTGTGATGATGGCCCGCGATGCCCTGCTGATGGGTGAGGGTAAGGTTATCGTTGCTGGTGGTATGGAAAGCATGAGCAATGCCCCCTACCTGCTGGCCAAGGCCCGCTCTGGTATGCGCCTCGGTCATGGAGAGGTCAAAGATTCCATGTTCCTGGATGGCCTGGAAAATGCTGCAGATGGCAAGCTGATGGGTACTTTCGCCGAATCTACTGCCGATAAGTACGATTTCACCCGCGAAGAGCAGGACGCTTTTGCCCTGGAATCTCTAGCGCGTGCCCAGGCCGCGATTGAAGGTGGTGATTTTACTCGTGAAATCTCCCCGGTCACGATTGCCTCTCGCAAAGGTGAGATTGAGGTGAGTGTCGATGAGGCCCCAGGTAATGCCCGTCCAGACAAAATCCCTCAGCTAAAACCGGCGTTCCGTAAAGACGGCACTGTAACCGCTGCGAACTCAAGCTCTATTTCTGACGGTGCTGCGGCGCTGGTGTTGATGCGCAAAAGTGAAGCCGAGAAGCGCGGCTTGAAAATTCTGGCTGTTCTCAAGGGGCAATCCCAGTTTGCCCGTGAGCCCGAGTGGTTCACTACGGCTCCGGTCGGCGCTATGCACAAGCTGCTGGAGAATGCCGGTTGGTCTGCGGCGGATGTGGACCTATTCGAGATTAATGAAGCATTTGCGGTAGTGACTATGGCTGCAATGCGTGAGCTCGATTTGCCCTGGGAAAAGGTCAATGTTAACGGTGGTGCCTGTGCCCTCGGCCACCCGTTAGGTGCTAGCGGTGCCCGTATCCTGGTTACCCTGTTGGCAGCGATGGAAAAGCGCGATGCCAAGAAGGGCGTGGCAAGCCTGTGTATTGGTGGCGGTGAGGCTACAGCGGTTGCTATAGAGCGCGTATAAGTTACAGACTTGAGCGCTAACAAAAACGGAGGCAGTTGCCTCCGTTTTTGTTTGTGTAGTGCGGGAAGTATTAGTTGATGTATTCCACTGCTTTTACAACCTTCTGTACCCCGCCTACCGAGCGGGTTACTTCGGCTGCCCGTTCCGCTTCGGCAGGAGTTAGCAGTCCCATCAAATAAACAACTCCATTCTCGGTCACGATTTTGATGCGACCACTGTCTACTTCTTTATTGGCAAACAAGTTGCTTTTCACCTTGGTGGTTAGCCAGGTATCGCTGGTGCTAGCCAGTAAAGTGACTTTACCGCGCACCTGAATTTCGTTGTAGACCTGGCGAACATTCTGTACTTGTTCCGCCGTGCGTCCGGCAAGCAGGCGCAGTTCCTGGCTGGGTACCTGGCCAGTGAGCAGTACAACACCATTAAAAGAATTGATATTGATATTCGAGGTTTTCAGGTCCGGGTGAGCTTTGTTGATATTGACTGTGGTCACCGTCTCGATACGTTGGTCATCAATATAGGTGCCAAAAGATCGCTCGCCGGGGTCCTGTTGTATGGGGCCGTCATGGGTGGCCTCCAATACAGTGCTGCATCCCGCTAACAAGGTGGTTGCCGCGAGGGCAGCCAGGAGATATTTCCCCAGGGTCAACTTTTTGTTGTTCATCGTTTATTCCTCGTAGCCACCAAACAAACTACTGTCGATTAGGTCGCACAGGCAAAAAATTGTCAGAAGATGTACTTGGTGTACCTCTGCTGCGACATCGGATGGCACCCGTAGTTCAATATCATGGGTATCGAGCAGGGCGGCGCAGTCGCCGCCATCACCGCCGGTCAGTGCGAGTATGCCCATATCCCGGTCCCGAGCCGCACGCATGGCCTGAACCAGGTTTGAGTCGCGCCCATCGCTGCTGATAATTACGAGGAGGTCACCGGGTTGCCCCAGGGCGCGAACCGGGTGTGCGAAGGTGTCTGCACCGCCGTGGTTCGAGGCAACGGTGCCCATGGAGACGCCGTCGCTGTTGAGGGCCATAGCCGGTAGGCCGGGGCGTTCGCGCTGGAAGCCGCCGGTCAGTTGCGAGCTAAAACTTTGCGCCAATGCGCCACTGACACCATTGCCACAGAGCAGGACTTTGCTCTCTGCCAAGAGTGTATGCACCACCATTTCGCTGGCTTCTGCAATCAGCGGGGCCAGTATCTCGCCAGCGTTCATTGTGGCTTCAAGACTGTGGTGAAAAAGGGTTACGACTCGCTGTTCCATTGTGTCCTTAATTCAGGTGAGCTCGAACTCACCATAACTTGACAGGGTAAATCTCGGTTTTGCCTCAGGCTTCGAAGGCGCTTTTAATCCACTGGATGTTTTGTGCATCGCCATCTATGGCAAGGACATCGAAGCGGCACGGACAGTCCAGTTTATGTTGCTGCAAATAGCGGCTGGCAGTGGCCAATAGCTTAGCTTGCTTGCGTGAATCCACGCTGGCTGCGGCCCCGCCGAACTGGCTCTTGCGGCGGAAGCGCACCTCCACGAACACGACAGTATCGCTTTCACGGGCGATAAGGTCTATCTCTCCGTGTGAACTGCGATAATTGCGCTCCAATAAGGTGAGCCCCGCGCGCTGCAAATAGCGGGCCGCGGCAGCCTCCATTTGGCTGCCGACAGTGCCGCTTGAGCCCTTAAAAAGCCTCACGATTCCCACTTAATTCGATCGGCTCCCGCTGCGGCAACTGGGGCTCGACGGTAGTGATGGGCACCGGCACCCCTTTGTCGATTCGCGCCCACATTTGTTCGCGCACTATGCGGCCATCAGCGCTCAGGCTCAATGCGCCGGTGAGACCGTGTACTTTCTGTTCCGGGAATTGGCGCAACATCGGCAAGCGCGGGTAGAGGCGGAAGGCATCGGCACCTAGGGCATACAGTCTGGCAAAAGCCGGTGCGGGCGACGCCTGCTCCTCGATATCCTGCTTGGTTTGATTGCTTTCAAATAGCCAGGGCAGGGCGGTAAAGCGAATACCGTTCATATCCCTGTCGCGATTGCGGTTGATGCTGCCACCAAAGACATGAGAGGTAGCGTATACGGGCAGGTCACTGGCGTAGTAGTAGGTCAGCATGGGGTTGAGCTGGCGCGCCTGCTGGGGTTGTGCTGCCAGGAATACCATATCGACATCGTCACGGCGTCTGGGGGTAAATTCCAGCTTTGCCGCCAGGTGACTCTGCAATTCCTTCTTGCGCGCGTTGCTGGCGGGAATTAACAGGGCATCGCTGACCAGGGCTGAGAACTTGCTGTTGTCCTTAAACGTCCGGCGAATGCTAACTGAGCCACCGAGGCGCAGCCACTCTTCTTCAAATGCTTCAGCGCCGCGCTGCCCCCAGCTATTGTCAGCGGTGAGGACCATTGCCTGTCGCTTGCCTTGCCGGTAAGCGTGCTGGGCAATTTGCCGCGCTTCATCTTCAATTGCCAGGCCAAACTGGACCAGGTCTGTGGTCAGGCGCCCCTCATCGCCGTAGTTGAGGGCGAGAGTAGGCACTGGCAGCTTTTCTGTGGCAAGCAGGTTGGCTACCTTGCTCTTATCCAGTGGGCCAACAATCATCTGCGCACCGGCATCTACGGCGCTCTGGTAAATTTCCTCAAATGGCTGACCGGAACCGGTGTCGTAAACCATCACTTTCGGAGTTGCGCCGCCAGCATTCAGAGCGGTGTAGTGGGCGGCCATAAAGCCATCCCGGATTGCCCTGCCGGCGTTGCCCAGGGGGCCGGACAGTGGCAGGAGCAGCGCCACGCGGTCTGCCCGCTGGGCGGCCAAGCGCTCTAACAGCTGCAATGCCTGTGGCGGATGGGAATTGGCACTATGGGCGGGCCAGCGCTCGCGCCAGCGGCTGAGGGCGGTCAGCTGTGAGCTGATATCCGTCTGGGTGTCGCGGCCCAGCAGGGCGAGTTGATACCAGGCGCGCATCTGGGTGTCATTGCTTTGGGTGGCGCGAGCCTGCAATTCACTGGAGGGCAGCTGGGTCAAGAGATGCCAAAAGCCGTTGTTATTCTCTGTGATCGCTTCGTCGGACTGGGCGATATAGGAGATTTCGCGCCGCTCACTAATTGCGCTGTCGAGATTTCCCAGAAGTCCCCATAGGTCAGCGCGCAGGCTGCGTAGAGGTAAGGCAGTCTTCTGTGGTAACTCCGGCCACACATTTTCCAGGCGTGGAGAGGCTGCCAGGTCGAGGGCCTCGAAGAAGTCGTCGTCTGCGGCAAGTAGGCTGCCATAGACCTGTGCATAGCTGGCGAAGAGGTTGTCGTCCAGCTGTTCGGGCGTAATTTTGATTACCGCCTCTTTTGCCGTCTCTTTATCTCCCAGCTCGTATAGAATAGCGGCCGCTTGCAGGCGCTGTTGATCCCGCGCCGGTGCCGGCAGGGTGTCGGCACTGCGCAGCATACGTACAGCTTCACTGCGGCTTGCGGTGTGGCCGGCCGAATAATCCGGCTGGTAAACGTTTGGCCGGGAAGCCGGTGTCTGGCAAGCAGCCAGTGCGACTGCCAGTGAGGCAGCTGCCATTCTGGTGATTACAGTAGAGGTGCGCCGGGAAGAGGCGGACATAATCTTCTCCCGCAATATTTATATTTGGAGTGAACAGCTATGGGGCCGGATCAGGCGCTGCTTTATATTGTCGCTACGCCCATTGGTAATTTGGCCGATATGGTACCGCGAGCGATCGAAGTTCTACAATGTGCCGATCTGGTTGCGGCGGAGGACACACGTCACAGTCAGCGATTATTTTCCCATTTTAATATCGATACGCCATTGATGGCATATCACGATCACTCGGATGACAAGCGCACAGAGCAGATTTTGCAGCGTTTGGAGCAGGGCCAGACCATTGCCCTGATTTCCGATGCGGGCACCCCACTGATCTCAGATCCCGGCTATCGCCTGGTACGTGAAGCCCGGGAGCGTGGAATCAAAGTCTCCCCGATACCGGGGGCTTGTGCTTTTATCTCCGCACTGAGCGCCGCCGGGCTCCCCAGTGACAAGTTTAGTTTCGAGGGATTCCTGCCGGCTAAGTCCGGTGCCCGTGAGCGAGCCCTACAGGAGTTGGCCAGTGATACCCGTACCCTGGTGTTCTACGAGGCCCCTCACCGGGTTGCCGACACTTTGGAGGCAATGGCGGCCGTGTTCGGCGGCAATCGCGAAGCGGTGATAGCCCGCGAGGTCAGCAAGGCCTTTGAAACTTTTCAGTTGATGCCTCTGGCAGAGTTGGTTGAGTGGGTCCGCGCTGACAGCAATCAGCAGCGCGGTGAGATTGTTTTGATGGTACGTGGTGCGGAGCGCTCTCGTGACAGTGAGCTGGATGGGGAGGCGCAGCGTGTGATGTCACTGTTGCTGGCAGAGTTACCGCCGAAAAAAGCGGCGGCGATCGCTGCCGAAATTACTGGAGTGAAAAAGAAAGCCCTGTACAACTGGAGCCTGGAGCAAAAATAAGGCACTGATTGCTGCAATTGCCTGTTGCAATCCGTCTGTCGCCTCTTTACTCTTCGCCGCGAGCTGGCCGGGCAATCGCTGTCGTCTTGTGCGATGGAGGAAAGTCCGGGCTCCATAGGGTGGAACGCCAGGTAACGCCTGGGGGGTGCGAGCCTACGGAAAGTGCAGCAGAGAGTAGACCGCCGATGGCTCCTTTTTTGGGAGTACAGGTAAGGGTGAAAGGGTGCGGTAAGAGCGCACCGCGCGGCTGGTAACAGTCCGCGGCATGGTAAACCCCGTTCGGAGCAAGACCAAATAGGCCCTCTATAGGTGTGACCCGCACTGAGGGCGGGTAGGTCGCTTGAGGTGTCTGGTGACAGGCATCCCAGATGAATGATTGTCCTCGACAGAACCCGGCTTACAGGCCAGCTCAACAATTTCAAAAGCCCGGCATTCGCCGGGCTTTTTTGTTTGCCTGATGTGGTGGTCCTGGCTCCGGTAGCCCTCTTTGTGTTCGCCTATTTCTTCTCGTTTAATTTCGGCTAAAGCCTCTTCTTGGCGCAAAAAAATTGATTAACTGTTAAGGGGGCGATCGTGCCAGATAGGGCTGTTCCGACTAGTTTCAATGTGCCAATATGCGCCACTTCTCTGGAGGCCGCGATTTTACAAGGGGTTATGGGGACTTTGGGGTCGAATTCCTTGACTTTGTGTCGACCAGTTTTATAGTGTCGAGAGTGGGAAAAAGTGGAAAATCGTGGAAATTTGTGGTTTATTCGCGATAAGTAAGTGGGTGTTCACACCGCCAGATTAAAGTCGAACATCTTTCTCCATTGACCTGCCATATGGGAGTGAGTCGCGAGAGGCGCGATCTCCAAAGCGAGAACCACTAAACGTGTATTTGGGCAGCCACGCAATCAATATGGACGCCAAGGGGCGTCTGGCAATACCGGCACGCGTCCGCGATAGGCTGTTGGATGAGTGTGAGGGGTGCTTGGTGGTGACTGCCCATACAGAGGAACGCTGTTTGTTGGTGTATCCGTCGCCCCAGTGGCAGCAAATTCTCCCGAAGATTGAAGCATTGCCCAGCTTTAACAAAGTGGCTCGGCGCGCTCAGCGCCTGCTGATCGGGTATGCCTGTGAGCTGCAGGTGGATGGCAATGGCAGGGTATTGATTCCGCCAACTCTGCGTGAGTACGCGGGGCTGGAAAAGAAATTGATGTTAGTGGGCCAGGGGAAAAAGCTGGAGCTCTGGAGTGAGGAGCGCTGGATGTCCTGGCTCGATGATAGTGAAGACGAAGAGGGTATGCCTGAGGAAATGGCATCCCTCTCTTTATAAGGGGAGTACCGGGTGTCTCAAGAATTGCATCGCAGTGTGTTGTTACGCGAGGCCGTAGACGCTCTGGTGACTGAGCCGGATGGGTTTTATATCGATGGCACCTTTGGCCGGGGAGGGCACAGCGCCTCAATCCTTGAGCACTTGGGGCCCAATGGCCAGTTGGTAGGGGTGGATAAAGATCCCCAGGCTGTTGAATTTGCAGAGCAGCGGTTTGCCGGTGAATCCCGTTTTTCCATTTGGCATGGGTCTTTTGCCGATATGGATAAGGCTGCCGGGCAAGCTGCCGGTAAGGTCAGTGGAATATTGCTCGATCTGGGGGTGTCTTCGCCGCAACTGGATCAGGCCGAGCGCGGTTTCAGTTTTATGCAGGATGGCCCCCTGGATATGCGTATGGATACCAGTCGGGGTATCAGTGCAGCGGAGTGGGTCAACACTGAGGTTGAGGCCGAAATGGCCCGGGTGTTTAAAGAGTACGGCGAGGAGCGTTTTGCCCGTCGAATGGCCGCTGCCATTGTAAAGCGCCGGCTGGAAAAACCATTTGAGCGCACCCTCGATTTTGCCGAGGTTGTGAAAGAGGCGAATCCGGCTTGGGAAAAAGGTAAACATCCCGCTACTCGAGTCTTTCAGGCTATTCGTATTCATATTAATGGCGAGTTGGATGATCTGCAGAGTGCGTTGGATAAATCCCTGCAGTTGCTGGCACCGGGTGGGCGCCTGGTGATTATCAGTTTCCACTCTCTTGAAGACCGAATGGTGAAGCGTTTTATTCGGGAAAAAGAGCGCGGTCCCCAGTTGCCTCGTGGCCTTCCGGTTATGGATAGTCAGATAGCCAAGTCACTGCGTTCGGTGGGCAAGGCAGTGAAAGCCAACACGGTTGAAGTGGATGAAAATCAGCGGTCCCGCAGTGCAGTAATGCGGGTGGCAGAAAAGCTGGCGGGAAGCTGAGTTTATGTCTGGCAAGGCTCTACTTGGAGTGGGGGTAATGTGGATAGCGGTAATACTGTCGTCGCTATCTGTTATTCATACCACCCAACAAAGCCGAGAGTTAACTGCTGAGCTCGGTAAGGCACAAAAAGCCCACGATGAATTGCGCTATGAGCAGGAGCGTCTCCTTTTGGAGAAAAGTGCCTGGTCTGCCTATAGCCGGGTCGAACAGGTCGCTCGAGAAAAATTAAAAATGCATATGCCAGCACCTTCGGAACAGGTATTGGTAGTGGCGGATTAAGTTTTAACCGCCTTGGATGAAGACGTAAGTACCCCACTGCTTGCCCGGTGGGGTTTCTGCGTTTGGGGGCTTTGGCCTTTAAATAATTATAAAGAATTTTGCGTTAATTGAGTTTTGGAGTTCAGGCCCTGGAGAGTGGCATGCTCAGCCGGGATGCAAAATAAATAGATAACGCCAACTGGGAAAACATGGGCGCAGTCAAAAAAAAGGATATTCAGCCGGGTATAGCCCGCTGGCGCTTTGCGCTGGTGGCGGTCCTGCTGTGCCTGCTCGCTCTTACCCTTGTGTTCCACTTGGCCAAACTGCAGGTAGTGCCTGCTGCTGAGCGCGGATATCGTTTCCTGCAAGACCAGGGCCGGGCCCGCACCTTACGCACCGAAGAAATTGCTGCCTATCGGGGCTCAATAGTCGATCGAAACGGTGAGCTTCTCGCTGTCAGTACACCGGTACACAGCCTGTGGGCCAATCCCAAGCTGTTGAGTGAAATAAGCGATGCGAATTTAGTGCGCCTGGCTCGCGCGCTGGATTTACCGTCTTCCAAACTGGGCTCTCGCCTGAAGAAATACCGAAACAAAGAATTTATGTACCTGCGCCGGCACCTGTCTCCAGAAGAGGCTGAGAAAGTGCTGGACCTGGGTATTACAGGTGTTTTCAGTAAAAAAGAGTATCGGCGCTTCTATCCTGCTGGGGAGGTCGTAGCCCAACTTCTCGGTTTTACCAATATCGATGATCGCGGCCAGGAAGGAATGGAATTGGCCTACGACGATTGGCTGTCCGGACAGCCGGGATCACGTCAGGTAATTAAAGATCTGAAAGGGCGCACGGTAAGGGATTTGGCAATTCGTCAGGAAGCGCAACCGGGCAGGGATCTGCGTTTGTCTATCGATATGCGCCTGCAATATTTGGCTTACCGGGAATTAAAGCGGGCGGTGTCGGAAAACGGCGCCGCCTCCGGCTTTATGGTGATTCTCGATACTCACAGTGGCGATGTGTTGGCCATGGCCAACCAGCCTTCATTTAATCCCAATGATCGCAAAGGGGTTAAATCGGCGGCTATGCGCAACCGTGCGCTGATCGACCAGTTTGAGCCGGGTTCTACAGTGAAACCCTTAACGGTATTGGCGGCTTTGGAAACCGGGCGCTACACCCCAAGAACAGAAATAAACACCAGCCCTGGATATATTCGCGTGCCGGGAAAAACCCTGGTGGACCCGGTTAATTACGGAAAAATAGATCTCACCAAGATTATTACCAAGTCGAGCCAGGTGGGAATTACAAAAATTGCTCTCGATTTGGAACCAAATTCTCTGCGGGGACTCTTTTATCGCTTGGGTCTGGGCGAGGCTGTGGGCAGTGGCTTCCCCGGTGAAGCACAGGGGATCTTGCCCAGTCGCAGCCGCTGGCACCCAATCGAGCGAGCTAATTTCGCCTTCGGCTACGGTTTAACAGTTAACGCCGTGCAGCTGGCACAAGCCTACAGCGTACTGGCGAATGAAGGGGTTAAGCGTCCTGTTTCCCTGGTTTTATCCGGTGACAAAGTACCGGGCGAGCCTGAGCAGGTTATTGAGCAATCCTTGGTTGGGCAGGTCACAGCGATGTTGGAGACGGTGATTTCCCGGGGTACCGGACGCCTTGCCGCTGTAGAAGGTTATCGTGTCGCCGGCAAGACCGGTACTGTGCACAAAGTTGGCAATAGTGGTTATGCGGATAATCGCTATCGCTCAGTATTTGCGGGCTTTATCCCCGCTGATAATCCGCGCCTTGCCGCGGTAGTTGTTATTGATGATCCCAGTCATGCCAAATATTACGGTGGTGAAGTTGCTGCACCGGTATTCGGTGCGGTGATGACTGGTGCTATGCGCCTGTTGCAGGTTCCGCCGGAAAAAATTAAATCGGCGGAGGGGCAATTGGCCGCGCAGTTAAGCGAGAGGGGTTCAAAATCGTGAGTCAGCGCGAACAACATTCTGTTTCTATCAAAGAATTAGTGCCGGGTTACGCCGGTATTCCCGATATTTCTGTCACTGGTATTGCCCTGGATAGCCGCAAGATAAAAGCGGGCGATGCATTTATGGCCTTGCGCGGTTCTGTGGTCGATGGTCGGGAATATATCGATGCGGCAATTACTGCAGGTGCTGCGGTAGTGCTTGCCGACGGCGACAAGTTGGAATGTAAAAGCCGTGGTGATATCCAGGTGGTCAGTGTTCCCGGTCTGGCAAAGCGGGTAGGGGAAATTGCCGCGCGCTTCCACGGTAATCCCAGTGGTGAAATGCACTTGGTTGGAGTGACTGGCACCAACGGTAAAACCACTTGCGCCTATTTGACTTCCCAATTACTGGCTCGCCACTTTGGCAGTGCAGCATTGATAGGCACCATTGGTAATGGTGTCTGGAAAGATAACCAAATCGAATTGCAGGAAACGGGTTTAACAACGCCTGACCCGGTGAGTTTACAAGCGGACTTTGCAAATTATCGCGATAGTGGCGTTGCCGCTGCCGCAATGGAAGTTTCTTCGCATTCCCTTTCTCAGGGACGTGTGCATGGGCTGATTTTTGATACGGCAATTTTTACCAATTTGAGCCGCGATCATTTGGATTATCACGGCAATATGGCCGCTTACGGCGCAGCCAAAGAGAAACTTTTCGGACTGCCAAAATTGAAGCGAGGAGTCATTAACCTGGATGATCCGTTTGGCGCCCAGTTGGCAGAGCGCTGCAAATTGCGTGGCCTGCGCGTTATTACTTATGGGCTGCAGGCGGGTGATTTATATGTTGCTGACCTGCGTCGCCATGAGCGCGGTTTTTCTGTAAAGCTTAATTCCCCCTGGGGCAGCGGTGAGCTGCACGCACCCTTAATCGGCGATTTCAATATTCACAATGCTCTGGCTGTGGTAGCTGCTGCAGCGGCAGAGGGCATGCCTTTTGAAGATATTCTTGCCGCTTTCCCCACTATTAAAGCGGTGCCGGGGCGTATGGAGCGTGTCCTGGTTGAGGGTTCCGATGATGTGGGTGTATTGGTGGATTATGCCCATACACCAGATGCTCTTCGCGCGGCTTTAGCAGCAGCGCGCCCTTACTGTCGCGGTAATTTGTGGTGTGTTTTTGGTTGTGGCGGTGACCGGGATACGGGTAAGCGCGCGGCGATGGGGCGTATTGCCTCCGAGATGGCGGACCGTGCCATTGTGACTAGCGATAATCCGCGTAGCGAGGAACCACAAAAAATTATCGACGATATTCTCGAAGGGGCTGCCAGTAATATCGAAGTTGAAATTGATCGCGCGATAGCGATATCTCAGGCGGTATCTGCAGCCCAACCGGGGGATATTGTATTGATCGCCGGTAAAGGGCACGAGAATTACCAAATTATCGGCAGTGAAAAAATTCAATTCTGTGATCGTGAGCAAGCTGCTGCAGCTCTCAAAGCCCGCGTGGATGAATCGGGCCAGTCAAGTGAAGGCAAGGAGAGCCAAGGTGATTAATTCCCTTACGTTGCAGCAACTGCAAAGCCGTTTTGGCGGTGAGTTAATCAATGGCTCTGTGGAGTTTGAACTGGTTTGTACGGATACCCGCAAGCTGGACCCCAAATCTTTATTTGTTGCTCTGGTTGGCGAAAATTTTGATGCTCACGACTTTGTCGGTGAGCTGGATGGCCAGGTATTGGGGTTGGTCGTCGATCGTGAAGTGCCCAGTTGCAGTTTACCGCAGTGGCGCGTTGAAGATACGACGGTCGCATTAGGACAAATTGGCTTACTGTGCCGTGAGCAGTTTGACGGTCCAGTTGTGGCGATCACAGGGTCCTGCGGAAAAACCACCGTTAAGGAGATGCTGTCTGCAATTTTTTCCCAGAGTCATACACCCTGCGTAACCGAGGGAAACCTGAACAACCAGTTCGGTTTACCTATGACTTTGTTTGGGCTGACAGTGCAACACGATGTGTTGATTCTCGAAATGGGAGCTAACGGCCCTGACGATATCGGCTACCTGTGTAGTATCGGCAAGCCGCAGGTGACGGCGGTAAATAACGTAATGCCAGCGCATGTCGAGGGCTTTGGTTCTGTTGATGCTATCGCAAAAGCCAAGGGCCAAATTTATACCAGTTTGGATGTATCGGCGACGGCGGTGATCAATACCGATGATGGCTATGCGAATTACTGGTTGGAGAATATGCCCGAAGGGGTAAAGACTCTGGCTGTTGGCTTGTCTAATGAGTGTGCTATCCATGCGGATAATATTGTATTGAACCCTAACGGTTGCCCTTCATTTGACTTGGTAATTGAAGGCGTTGCCCACTCTGTTAGCCTGAAATTGCTTGGTGAGCACAACGTTCACAACGCTCTCGTTGCTGCTGGATGTGCTTTTGCTGCGGGAATACCTGCGGTGGAAATAATCAGCGGACTTAACACGGTGACGGGGGTTGCTGGGCGCTTGCAGGAGCAGGCAGGTATAGCCGGTGCAACGGTTATCGATGATAGTTACAACGCGAACCCGGGCTCAGTAGGTGCGGCCATCGAATTGCTGTCACAGCGTTCAGGTAAAAAAATTCTGGTGCTGGGGGATATGGCCGAGTTGGGGCCGGACGCGGAGGAAATGCATAGAAGCGTTGGAGCTTTGGCTCGAGAGCGGGGCTTAGATGCGCTGTTTACCTTGGGGCCGCTGGGTACTGCCGCCAGCATGGCCTTTTCTGCGGGGAGGCAAGAGTTGCTGCGCAATTATCGCGAGAGAGAACCCCTGGTTACTGCTCTCACTCAACAATTGGATGAACAAACCACAGTTTTGGTTAAAGGATCACGCAGCGCCCGTATGGAATTGGTAGCGCAGGCACTGCTTGGCAATAGCAGAGGGGAGAAGTAATGCTGCTTTGGCTAGCGGAGCTATTACAACAACATGTCAGCGGTTTTTCGGTATTTAACTACCTGACAGTGCGCGCAATTCTTGCTGCGTTGACGGCTCTGGGTATTTCACTACTTGTGGGTCCGCGCATGATTCATTGGTTGAATCATTTACAGGTGGGGCAGGCTGTTCGCGATGATGGTCCGCAAAGCCATTTGAGTAAATCTGGCACTCCGACTATGGGCGGCACCTTGATTCTCGCCTCAATTTTTGCCTCAGCCCTACTCTGGTCTGATCTCAGCAATCGTTACGTGTGGGTTACTTTATTAGTTACCTTTGTTTTCGGTGCTGTGGGCTTCGTGGATGACTATAAAAAAGTCGTTTATAAAAACCCCCGTGGCCTTATTGCTCGCTGGAAATATTTCTGGCAATCCGTTGCCGGGTTGGGTGCAGCTATTTATCTGTATATGAGTGCTTCAAGCCCGGCAGAGACCCAGTTTTTTGTTCCCTTTTTTAAAGATGTTGCGATAAACCTGGGACCGATATCTTTTATATTGCTGACCTACTTTGTCGTTGTTGGCTCCAGTAACGCGGTTAACCTGACTGATGGCCTCGATGGCTTGGCGATTATGCCTACTGTGATGGTGGGTGGAGCACTTGGGGTGATTGCTTATTTATCCGGCCATATGGAATTTGCTGACTACCTGCATATTCCCGCAATTCCAGGAGCTGGGGAGTTGGCGGTGTTCTGCGCTGCCCTCGGTGGTGCCGGACTTGGGTTCTTATGGTTTAACACTTATCCGGCCCAGGTGTTTATGGGGGACGTGGGCGCTCTGGCACTGGGGGCGGCGCTGGGAATTATTGCGGTAATTACCCGTCATGAAATTATTCTGTTCATCATGGGCGGTGTGTTTGTGATGGAAACGGTTTCCGTAATTTTGCAGGTGGCATCCTTTAAATTAACGGGGAAGAGAATTTTTCGCATGGCGCCTCTGCACCACCACTTTGAATTAAAAGGGTGGCCGGAGCCTCGAGTCATTGTGCGCTTTTGGATTATTACCGTCATTCTGGTCTTGGCTGGTTTGGCAACACTGAAAATTCGATAAATAGATAAATGAGCCTGATCGCGACTTCTTCACAGCAGAAAGTGGTAATAGGTCTTGGCGCTACCGGAAAGTCGGTGGTGCGCTACCTGCTGCGTCACGGCCATACGCCGGTCGTGGCAGACAGTCGCGATAACCCGCCGGGGCTCGAAGCTTTCCGTCAGGAGTTCCCTGAGGTTGCGGTGGAAACAGGTCCACTGCGCCCGGGGACAATACTCGCTGCGAGCTTGGTTATTGCCAGCCCGGGAGTTGCGCTTGCTAAACCCGTATTGCAGCAGGCGATTGCGGATGGGATTCCTGTGGTTGGGGATATTGAGTTATTTGCCCAGGCCCTGACTCGGATGCAGTCGACAGCAAAGCTCGCCGCGATCACAGGCTCCAACGGAAAGAGTACAGTGACCACACTCCTGGGGGAGATGGTTGAAGAGGCAGGGCTGACAGTTGGTGTGGGTGGCAATATCGGTGTGCCGGTGCTGGATTTACTTGAGAAACCTCTGCCGGACATCTTTGTTTTGGAGCTTTCCAGTTTTCAATTGGAAACCACCTACTCGCTGGCGCCTACCGTAGCCACCATTTTAAACATGAGTGCGGACCATATGGACCGCTACCCCAGTATGGTGGAGTACCACCGGGCCAAGCAGCGCATTTATCGCGGAGCGGATCAGTTCGTGATAAATCGCGCGGACCCTTTATCCCAGGGGCCTCTTTCCCGAGAGAGACGGGAGTGGAGTTTTGGGCTTGATCAGCCGGATCTCAATCAGTTTGGCCTTCGCTTGCATGAGGGGCAGAACTGGTTGGCTCGAGGCACAGAAGTTTTAATGCCTATGGCCGATTTGGCTATGGTGGGTAAGCATAATATTGCCAATGGTTTGGCAGCCCTGGCAATGGGCTATGCACTGGGCCTGCCCACAGAGGCGATGTTAAAAATTTTACGTAGCTTTCGCGGGTTGAAACATCGCTGTGAGCGCGTGGCTGATTTTGAAGACGTTGTTTATGTTAACGATTCAAAAGGCACCAATGTAGGAGCAACCCAGGCGGCATTGGATGGCTTGGCTACGGCAAGCAGAAAAATAGTGCTTATTGCTGGAGGGGATGGCAAGGGTGCTGACTTTGCTCCCTTACGAAAAAGTTCAAGAGCACTCCGGGCCCTGGTTTGTATTGGTGTAGATGGAGACAAAATAGCCGGTGTCTTTGATGGCCTGTGCGAGATTCGCAGGGCTAGCACAATGGCAGAGGCCGTCGCTGAGGCTAGACAATTAGCCAATGGCGGTGACTATGTATTGTTATCACCGGCATGTGCCAGCTTTGATATGTATCAGAACTTTGAAGCCCGCGGTGATGATTTTCGCCAGGCCGTTCTGGAATTATGCGATACCGCTGGTGACTTCCAGTGAGTGCTCAGGTAATCAAGGCTCAAGGTAGTGAATGGCAGGATGGGCTGCTGCTACTCAGTGTTCTGGTTCTGGCTAGCATTGGTGTGGTGATGGTTGCTTCAGCATCTATCGCCTTTGCTACGGATATTTATGGTGACCCCTGGTATTTCCTCAGGCGTCATTTGGCTTTTTTGATGGTTGGCGGATTAGCTGGATTTGTCGTTAGTCAGATTCCCCTGTCAATTTGGTCGCGACTGTCCTGGCCATTATTACTGTTTGCTTGCCTGTTATTGATTGCAGTGCTTGTGCCGGGGATTGGACGGGAGGTGAACGGTAGCCGGCGTTGGCTGGTATTTGCAGGCATAACTGTGCAACCCGCGGAAGTGGCTAAGTTCTGTCTGTTAGTTTTTTTTGCCAGTTTTTTAACTCGTCGAAATAAGCAACTACGCCACTGGACCAGCTTTATGGTGCCAGTGGTGATTCTCGCAACGGTTGCTCTGTTATTGCTTTTACAGCCGGACTTCGGTTCTGTGGTTGTAATTTCAGGCACCGTGTTGGCAATGGTTTTTTTGGCGGGAGCGCGTCTTCCCCATACTTTTTTATTGGTAGCTGCGGCTGCGAGTGGACTGGCGCTAATGGCACTGATGAGCCCCTATCGCTTACAACGATTGCTGACGTTTCTGGATCCTTGGGGGGATCAGTTTGCCAGTGGCTACCAACTTACCCAGTCCCTGATTGCATTTGGTCGCGGAGAGTGGTTTGGAGTTGGTTTGGGCAATAGTGTGCAGAAGCTGTTTTACCTGCCTGAGGCCCATACGGATTTTATTTTCGCCATTCTGGCAGAGGAATGGGGAATGTTGGGTGGCGTAGTGCTGGTAGGGCTTTTTGTTGTTCTCACCTACTCACTGCTCCGCCTGGTAAAAGAGGCCCTGGTGCAGGAGAAATTTTTCGCTGCACTTCTGGCTTTTGGTATGGCAGTGCTATTGGCAGGACAAGCTTTCGTGAATATGGGCGTTGCGTCAGGCCTGTTGCCGACTAAAGGGCTAACGCTGCCATTTGTCAGCTCTGGTGGCAGCAGCCTGATTGTATGTTGTGCATTACTTGGCTTGGCGATGCGGATTCGGGCTGAACTAAAAAAGCCTGTTGAAAACGGAAGCGGGGGGCTTGAGCTTTTGCGTCAGCTGCCAATATTCCATTCACCCAAGTCCAGTGTGAAGGGCAGCAACGGAGAAACGGTTTGATGTCTGAAGTAAATAAGCGTTTTTCTGGAAAGAAGTTTTTGCTGATGGCCGGTGGTACCGGCGGTCATGTGTTCCCAGCGTTGGCTGTGGCTAAAGCGTTGCAAGAGCAGGGAGCTGTTGTCGAGTGGTTAGGCACTGCCCGTGGGATTGAATCCCGATTAATACCTGCGGCGAATATTCCTTTGCACTGCATTAAAGTGGAGGGTATTCGGGGGAAGGGAAAGTTGGCCTTACTTAAAGCCCCGTTGCAAATTTTGCGGGCAATTGCTCAGGCCAGGACAGTTGTTAAGCAGGTACAACCTGATGCAGTACTCGGCTTTGGTGGCTTTGCGACCGGCCCAGGGGGCGTTGCAGCCCGTCTCGGGGGGATACCGTTGATAATTCACGAGCAAAATGCTGTTGCCGGAACGACAAACCGCTTGTTAGCGCGGATTTCCAGCCAGGTGCTTGAAGCATTTCCCAGTGGGTTACCCGGTGCCAGGCAGGTGGGTAATCCAGTGCGCAAAGAAATTGCAGAATTGCCTGAGCCAGAAACACGAATTGGTAGCCAGTCATCTCTGCGCCTTTTGGTATTGGGCGGTAGTCTCGGTGCTGTAGCAATTAATGAACTGGTTCCTAAGGCAATCGCATTGCTGAAACCCTCCCTGCGCCCGGTAGTGGTCCACCAGGCTGGAGAGCGCCACCTTCAGGCTGCCAAAGACGCCTATAAAGAGGCGGCAGTAGAAGCTGAGGTGGTCCCTTTTATTGCGAATATGGCTGAGGCCTACCGCTCTGCGGACCTGATTATTTGCCGTTCCGGGGCTTTGACTGTTTCTGAAATTTCAGCTGCGGGAGTCGGTGCAATCATGGTGCCTTTCCCCTTTGCAATTGATGATCATCAAACGCGTAATGGCGAGTGGTTGCAAAATGCTGGCGGAGCGATTGTTATGCAGCAGCGGGAAATGGACGAGCAGAAGTTATCCGACTTATTACAAAGTCTGTTAGAGGATCGCCAGAAACTATTGCAAATGGCGACCTCCGCGCGGCGCGCGGCAAAAACTGATGCGACCGAGCAAGTAGTAAATGCTTGCAGGGAAGAGCTGGCCTCGGTCAGGTAACACAGAATAAGTGGACGAAGGTTAAAGTAATGTCTTCAGTGCGGACAAACGAAGATAAAAGTTATGCGGTACCGGCCATGCGTCGTATCCGCCGTATCCACTTTATTGGGATCGGTGGTGCCGGTATGAGCGGCATTGCAGAGGTATTGCAGAACCAGGGCTACGAAGTCTCAGGTTCTGACCTGCGTGAATCTGCGGTTACTGATAGATTGCGCAAATTAGGGGTTAAGGTCCAAATCGGACACAGCGAGGAAAATGTTCGCGGCGTTGATGTTGTGGTTAATTCCTCTGCCGTACATGGCGATAACCCGGAGCTGATTGAAGCGAGAGAAAAGAGAATCCCTATTGTACGCCGTGCCGAAATGCTCGGTGAACTAATGCGCTATCGCTATGGCATTGCTGTGGCGGGAACCCACGGAAAGACCACCACGACCAGCTTAATCGCCTCAATTTTTGCGGCAGATAAAAAAGACCCGACCTTTGTTATCGGTGGCCTGGTCAACGCTGCCGGTGCCAATGCCGCCTTGGGCGAAAGTCGCTATCTAGTGGCTGAAGCTGATGAGAGCGATGCATCTTTTATTCACTTACAGCCGATGGTGACGGTGATTACCAATATCGATGCGGACCATATGGAAACTTATGGTGGCGACTTCGAAAAGGTGAAACAGATCTTTATCGACTTTGTACACAACCTGCCATTTTACGGTCTGGCGGTAGTTTGCGGGGATGATGCCAATGTTCAGGAAGTCATCCCCAAGTTTTCCCGCCCGGTTCTGACCTATGGATTTGATGAGGGTAATGACTACCGCATCGTTGAAGTAAAGCAAGAGCCACTGCGCAGCCATTTCACGGTACAGAGACCCAAGGGTGATCTTTTGCAGGTTTCTGTGAATACACCGGGTGTTCACAATGTTCTCAATGCGACTGCAGCAATTGCTGTAGCTAGTGATGAAGGCGTTAGTGATGAAGCAATTCGCCAAGGCCTGATAGGCTTCCAGGGCGTTGGTCGTCGATTCCAGATCTACGGTGATTATGCCGTTAGCGATGATACCGAAGCTGATAAGGTGATGTTGGTAGATGACTACGGTCACCACCCACGTGAGGTAGCCGCTACCGTAAAGACAGTTCGAGATGGCTGGCCGGATCGTCGCTTGGTAATGATTTATCAGCCCCACCGTTATACCCGTACGCGGGACTTGTTTGAAGACTTTGTCCAGGTCCTCTCTGAGGTGGATAAGTTAATTTTGCTGGATGTATACAGTGCGGGTGAAGCGCCAATTGCTGGTGCCGATGGCAGAACGCTTGCGCGAAGTTTACGCAACAGGGGACAGGTAGATCCGATTTTTATGGAAACTATCGATCAGGTTCCCCCTGTATTAGCTGATCTGTTGGAGCCAGGTGATATTGTCCTGACCCAGGGAGCTGGCAACGTCGGAGCACTTTCGCAAAGGTTGGCTGATTGGCGCTTGGGCGAGCGCAGCGGCGAGGGCTAAGTAGCTAGTGAAAGGAGCTGGAACGAAATTAGCCGGGAGAAAAAAAAAGACAGCTCGCGGAGCGAGCCCTCTTGGAACCGATGATCCTGAGAAGCTTCGTCTGAACTGGAAGCGGTGTTTTTTTTTATTGGTGATGTTCGCAGGCTTTAGTGCTTTGCTCTATGGTGCAGTTTGGTTATGGCGATGGGTGCCATCGGTTGAGTTGAGTAATGTTGATGCCCTAGAGCAAGTTGAAGTACGCGGGGCTTTTAATGCGGTAACTGAAGAAGAGTTAAGAGAGGTGCTTCTTCCTCACTTGAAAGCGGGCTTTTTTTCAGCGGACATTCAGGCGATGCAGCAGACATTACTGTCTAACCCCTGGATTACTTCCGCCTCGGTGAGCAGGCGTTGGCCGAAGGGTGTTGAGGTTGATATCACTGAAGCGCAACCTCTCGCGACCTGGGGTAAAGATAAATTGTTGGTAGCGAGTGGGGATCTGCTGCCGCGTCCGTCACATATGGGGGTTCAGTCCCTGCCCGAGCTTGCCGGGGATGAAGAATTGGTAGAGCGGATTATGCTGCAATACCGCGCGCTTGCGGGGTTACTGACCACGCGGGATATGGAGGTTAAACGGTTGTCATTTGACGACCTAAGCGGTTGGCATCTGGAGTTAGTGTCGGGAATTGAATTAAAACTTGGCCATGATGCTTTATTGGAGCGGGTACACCGTTTTCTGTATTTGAGTCGGGGTGTACTGGCGCCGCACTTGCAAAAAGTTGTCAGCGTCGATACGCGCTATAGCAATGCGGTAGCGGTTCAGTGGAAAAACGAAGAAAAGTAAACATCGAGGCAGCCCGGGTGGCTGTTTTATAGATAAAAGTTTAAAAGCGAATGCTGTGTTCTGGTCCGATAGCAGAACCTGAAACAGAATGCAGCTCAGCGAGGTTGGCACGAAAATGACACAGGTATCCGATCAGCGCATGATTGTTGGACTGGATATAGGCACCTCTAAAGTAGTCGCTATTGTCGGTGAAGCTTCCGGTGATGGGGAACTTAATATTGTCGGTATCGGCTCTCATCGTTCCACTGGAATGAAAAAGGGCGTAGTGGTTAATATTGAATCAACCGTGCAATCTATACAGCGCGCTGTGGAAGAAGCTGAGTTGATGGCGGGTTGTGAAATTCACTCTGTGTACGCAGGGATTGCGGGAAGTCACATTCGCAGCTTGAACTCTCACGGTATAGTTGCGATTAAGGATCGAGAGGTTACCCAGCAGGATCTCGATCGTGTTATTGATGCTGCCAGGGCTGTCGCTATTCCTGCGGACCAGAAGATTTTGCACACGCTTCCGCAGGAATACCTGATTGATAATCAGGAAGGGGTAAAAGAACCTCTCGGAATGTCTGGTGTTCGCCTCGAAGCAAAGGTCCATTTGGTCAGCGGTGCAGTGAATGCTGCACAGAATATTGAAAAGTGTATTCGTCGATGTGGTCTGGAAGTAGAAGATGTCATTCTTGAACAATTGGCTTCAAGTTACGCAGTCCTGACCGAAGATGAAAAAGAGTTGGGAGTGTGCATGGTAGATATTGGTGGGGGAACTACCGATATTGCTGTGTTTACTGGTGGATCTATTCGGCATACGGGTGTGATACCGATTGCTGGAGACCAGGTTACCAATGATATTGCCATGGCTTTGCGCACACCGACACCGCACGCAGAAGACTTGAAAATCAAATATGCGTGCGCGTTGGCAAAGCTCGCTCGCGAAGGTGAGACCATTAAGGTACCGAGCGTTGGTGATCGCGCGCCTAGGGATTTATCCCGACAGGCATTGGCCGAGGTCGTTGAGCCGCGCTACGACGAATTGTTTACATTAGTACAGGCGGAGTTACGTCGCAGCGGCTTCGAAGATTTGTGTGCGGCGGGTGTAGTACTTACCGGCGGCTCTTCAAAAATGGAGGGCGCGGTTGAACTGGCTGAGGAAATTTTTCATATGCCGGTTCGCCTAGCAGTGCCTCAGGGTATTGCAGGTTTGACGGATATCGTCAGCAACCCAATTTATTCCACTGGAGTTGGATTATTGATGTATGCGATGCAGCAGGAAGAGGCTCGAGAGGGCAAAATACAGCCTGTGCGCAACGATAATCAGTGGTGGGACAAGGTAAAGCACTGGTTTCGCGGAAATTTGTAATAGAGTGCAACCAGATTTAGCCATCCGGTGAAGGATTTTTTTTAGGCATGGCTGTAAAATTCGACATGAGCAAGAAAGGGGAACAGCAATGTTCGAACTAGTTGATAGCGTACAGGATAAGCCTGTCATCAAGGTGATTGGTGTCGGCGGCGGTGGTGGTAATGCTGTTAAGCATATGATCGCCAATGATGTTGAGGGTGTAGATTTTATCTGTGCAAATACAGATGCACAGGCCCTCAAAGATGTTGAGGCCCGCACTATCCTGCAACTGGGTAACACAATTACACGCGGTTTGGGCGCAGGGGCAAACCCGGATATTGGCCGTCAGTCCGCACTTGAAGATCGCGATCGCATTGCTGAGGTATTAACCGGTGCGGATATGGTATTCATCACTGCCGGTATGGGCGGTGGTACCGGTACCGGTGGTGCGCCGATTGTCGCTGAGATTGCAAAAGAACTGGGCATCCTTACCGTTGCGGTAGTTACTCGCCCATTTAAGATCGAAGGGCGCAAACGCACTGTTGTAGCTGAAGAGGGTATTCTCGAGCTGCGCGATAAAGTTGATTCTCTGATTACTATCCCCAACGATCGTTTGCTGGAAGTACTCGGTAGCAAGATCACAATGAAATCTGCTTACAAAGAGGCAGATAACGTTTTATTGGGTGCTGTACAAGGCATTGCCGACCTGATGATTCGTCCGGGCATTATGAACGTGGACTTCGCCGATGTGCGCACCGTAATGTCTGAAATGGGCATGGCGATGATGGGGTCCGGTTCTGCCGTCGGTGAAAACCGTGCGCGCGAAGCGGCTGAGAAAGCCGTGCGAAGCCCGCTACTGGATAACGTCAACCTGGCAGGTGCTCGCGGTATCCTGGTGAATATCATCACCGGTAGCGAAGAGGCGGGCTGTCAGGAACTGACCCTGGGTGAGTACTCTGAAGTAGGTGAGATTGTCCAGGAAATCGCCTCCGATGAAGCTACTGTGGTTATCGGTACAGCGGTAGACGATAAGCTCGGTGATGAGATGCGGGTTACCGTTGTGGCCGCAGGTCTTGGCGAGGGTACTCCGGCAGCGCGTCCGGCGAAGGTGGTGGATAACACCCGCCGCCCAGAGCCTCGCGAGCCAGTTCGTGAAACCCGTGAGGTTCGCGATAGTCACAGCGCTCACGCTGGCCACAGCTCTGCGGGACTGGCAAGCCGCGAGGCTATTGATCCGCGCCCCCGTGCTGAAGCGGAGCGCCCCAAGCGCCCGGCTCCTGCCCTGAATCCCGCTGATGCGGATATGGAGTACCTGGATATTCCAGCCTTCCTGCGCCGTCAGGCAGACTAGAAAACGGTACCGCAGAGGCAGAACACCGCTCATGTCTGCCCGGCTCCGGCTGGGTATTGCCGCTGCGGTGCGGCTTTTGCTCGGGTCTACCTTGTCGAATGGGTGGGCCCTTGCCCCGTTTGTGTAGATTTTGATCAGAACTGGTGAGTCGCAATAACTATCTAAAATAATTAACAATTATTAACAGCGCTTGCGGAGCTTAGGATCTTAGAATGCTGTCATAGCGACATGCGTTGGCGCTGCAATCTTTGCTTGATCTATCCTCATATAGGTAGGTGGTGCACAGTTGTGGTGACCACTCGCCCAGAATTGGTATTGGCGTCGCAATTGTGCTAGTATCGATGGCTTGCTGCGCCTTAGGGGCGTAGTCCACCGACGGGGAAAAGATAGTTTCATGATCAAACAGCGCACGCTTAAGAATGCTATTCGCGCCACTGGCGTAGGTCTGCACACTGGCAAGAAAGTTGTACTTACCCTTAAACCAGCGCCCGTAGACACCGGTATCGTGTTCCGTAGAACCGATTTGGACCCGGTAGTTGAAATCGAGGCTCGTGCGGAAAATGTCGGCGACACTCTCCTTTCAACCACCCTGGAAAAGGGTGATGTTCGCATTGCTACGGTAGAGCACCTGCTCTCGGCAATGGCGGGCCTTGGCATTGATAATGCGGTTGTCGAGTTATCCGCGCAAGAAGTGCCCATTATGGATGGCAGTGCCGGCCCATTTGTATTTCTAATTCAATCTGCAGGTATCCAAGAGCAAGCAGCTCCGAAGAAATTCCTGCGAATCAAGAAGCCAGTAACTGTAGAGGATGGCGATAAGGTTGCCAGCTTCCTGCCTTTTAATGGCTTTAAAGTATCCTTCACAATCGACTTTGACCACCCGGTTTTCCAGGGGCGTAACCTGAGTTCATCCGTGGATTTCTCCAGTACCTCCTTTGTGAAGGAAGTGAGTCGCGCCCGTACCTTTGGCTTTATGCACGAAATCGAGTACCTGCGCTCCAAGGGCCTGGTTCAGGGCGGTTCCGTTGATAACGCAATTGTGATTGATCAGTACCGCATTCTGAATGAAGGCGGGTTGCGTTATGAAGACGAATTTGTGAAACATAAAATTCTGGATGCGATTGGCGATCTCTATCTTCTGGGGACCAGCCTGATTGGTGAGTTCAAGGCCTTTAAGTCTGGCCATGCGCTGAACAATAAATCCCTTCGCAACCTGATGGCTCAGGAGGATGCTTGGGAAATGGTCACCTTTGAAGGTGAGCAGGAAGAAGCACCGATCTCTTATATTAAGCCTATTTTGGCAGTTTGATACTTTCGCAAGAAGCCGGCATTATAGTGCCGGCTTTTTGTATGATTGTTTCACAGAGAAAGCCTATAGATTTTTGGTATCCTTATTGGTTTGGCACCTCGGCTTGTGAGCTGGGGACTAACGAAAATTAAAAATGTCGAACTCCTCACAGTTCCTATGAAAGTAATCCTGGTTAATGAGCGCGGTGCGACTCGCAGCTTTAATTTTGGCAGTTTGAGCAAAGCCCTGTTGGGGTTGTGCTTGCTGAGCCTCCCTGTGGGTGCATTTCTGCTGGGGGCGAATTTACCGGTTACTAAAACTGACTTATTTGATTCCCGAACGGCCAAGGCCTGGAGCCGCGCACTGCGCAAACAGCAGGAAGAAATTGCTGAAGCAGATAGAGAGGCGCGGGAGCAGCTGGCAGCTCTTACCGTTAAGCTTGCAGAGTTGCAGGCGCGTTTAACTCGCCTTGATGCGCTAGGTGAGCGTTTAACCTCTGTTGCCAATCTCGATGAAGGAGAGTTTGAGTTTGGCAGTGCACCTGCTATCGGTGGGCCGGAAGACCCCGGAATCGCAGGTGCATCGGAGTTGCCGTATCAGCCACCGGAATTCCTGGATGTTATTGGAGATCTCTCTCATCAGATTGAAGATCGCCAAATGCAGCTGAACACTCTCGAATCCCTGATGGCGAACCTCAAACTTGAGGATGAACAGTTTTTGGCAGGCCGCCCGATCAGCAAGGGGTGGATGTCTTCCCGTTATGGTTATCGCACCGATCCATTCACTGGCCGTAGGACCTGGCACAAGGGGGTGGATTTTGCTGGCAAGATGGGCTCCGATGTTGTTTCGGTAGCCGCAGGTGTTGTCACCTGGGCTGATGAGCGCCATGGCTATGGTCAGTTGGTAGAAATTAATCACGGCAATGGTTATTCAACCCGCTATGGGCACAATAGTGAGCTGAAAGTGGGATTGGGTGACGTGGTCAAGAGGGGGCAGACTATTGCCCTGATGGGTTCCAGTGGTCGCTCTACCGGGCCCCATGTTCACTTTGAGATATACAAGAACAACCGCACGGTTGATCCAGCTAGCTATATCCGCCGCACAGGCAGATAAGAACTATCCTTCCTTTACGCGTAATTGTTGGTAGCTTGGCATAAGAGTTGCCAGCGCTTGCGCCTTCCTGTTTACTTGCACCCCTCGCATAAAGGAGCGTCGGTGCATCGATCTGCCCGATATTAGCGCCGACAGCGCAAATAAGATAAGTGGTTTCTAGATAATGATTGGCAAACTGATTAAATCGGTCTTTGGTTCAAAAAATGATCGCGAGCTGAAGCGCATGCGACGCGTCGTGGGAAAGATCAACGCTTTGGAAGAGGATTTCCAGAAGCTTGACGATGCAGGCCTGCGGGCTAAAACGGATGAGTTTAGGCAGCGACTCGCTGACGGGGAAAAGCTCGATCAAATTCTGCCTGAGGCGTTTGCTGCAGTGCGTGAAGCGGGTCGTCGGGCCATGGGCATGCGCCACTTCGATGTTCAGCTGATCGGCGGGATGACCCTGCATGAAGGGCGTATTGCAGAAATGCGTACCGGTGAAGGTAAAACCCTGGTTGCAACCCTGCCGGCCTATCTGAATGCGCTTGAAGGTAAGGGCGTTCATATTGTTACGGTGAACGATTACCTCGCTTCGCGGGATGCCAATTGGATGCGCCCGGTATATGAATTCCTGGGCATGACGGTGGGAGTTATTGTTTCCCAGCAGCCACCGGAAGAAAAGAAAGCGGCCTATGAGGCTGATATTACTTACGGCACTAATAACGAATTCGGTTTTGATTACCTGCGTGACAACATGGTGTTGCGCAAAGAGGACCGCACCCAGCGCCCTCAGAACTTCGCTATTGTCGATGAGGTGGATTCCATCCTGATCGATGAGGCGCGTACTCCGCTAATCATTTCTGGAGCCGCCGAAGACTCTTCTCACCTTTATACGGCAATGAATAAGTTGGTTCCCCAGCTGGAGCGTGCCGAAGAAGGTGGGGAGGGGCACTACACCGTTGATGAAAAGACTCGCCAGGTTGAGCTGACCGAGCAAGGCCACTTGTTGATCGAAGACCTGCTGTCACGCAGTGGGTTGATGAAGGAAGATCAGTCCCTTTACGCCCCTGGGAACCTGGGCCTGTTGCACCACGTGCACGCCGCCCTGCGCGCGCATGTGCTGTTTAACCGCGATGTGGATTACATCGTGCAGAATGGCCAGGTGGTGTTAATTGATGAGCACACAGGTCGGACCATGCCGGGTCGCCGTCTCTCCGAAGGCCTGCACCAGGCGCTGGAAGCAAAAGAGAGTGTGCAGATTCAGAGTGAGAGCCAGACCCTCGCTTCTACAACATTCCAGAACCTGTTCCGCTTCTACCCCAAACTTGCGGGAATGACCGGTACTGCGGATACAGAAGCTTTTGAATTCCAGCAAATTTATGGCCTGGACGTGGTGGTGATCCCCACCAATAAGCAAATTCAACGTGAAGATCTCAATGACCTGGTTTACCTGAGCCAGGAAGAGAAGATGGAAGCGATTATTGAGGATGTGAAGCACTGTCGTGAAAAGCAGGCTCCAATCCTTGTAGGTACCGCTTCTATCGAAACCTCTGAAGAAATGTCCCGCAAGTTGCAAAAGGCGGGAATTAAGCACCAGGTTCTCAACGCGAAATACCACGAGCGCGAAGCACAGATCATCGCTCAGGCGGGTCGCCCGGGTGCAGTGACTATCGCTACCAATATGGCTGGTCGCGGTACCGACATTGTTCTCGGTGGTAACTGGGAGGCTGAAGCGGCAGCCCTGGCCCAGGAGAAGGGTAGTGAGCTGACCGAAGCGGAGCTCGCACAAGTCAAGGAAGATTGGAATAAGCGCCACGAGCAGGTGATCGCTGCGGGCGGTCTGCATATTATCGGTACTGAGCGCCATGAGTCCCGCCGTATTGATAACCAGCTGCGAGGCCGTGCAGGTCGTCAGGGTGACCCGGGTGTTACTCGTTTTTACTTATCCCTGGAAGATAACCTTATGCGCATCTTCGCCTCCGACCGGGTGAAGAATTTTATGCAGATGCTGGGTATGGAGCGCGGTGAGGCGATTGAGCACCGCATGGTTTCCAACGCTATCGAAAAAGCCCAGCGCCGTGTTGAAGGCCGCAACTTTGATATTCGCAAACAGTTGCTGGAATACGATGACGTGGCCAATGACCAGCGTCAGGTGATTTACGGCCAGCGCAATGAGCTGCTGGAAGCTGAGGTTATCAGTGATACGATCTCTGCCATTCGTGAAGATGTGGTTGACGGCATTGTCTCCGGTTCTATTCCCCCCCAGAGCGTGGAAGAGCAGTGGGATATTCCAGCCCTGGAGCAGCAGCTCTCTGGCGAATTGGGTATCCAGTTGCCGGTTCAGCAGTGGCTCGATGAAGATCGCACTCTGCACGAAGAGAGCCTGCGGAAAAAGATTACTGTCGCCGCGCAGGAAGCCTATGCTGCAAAAGTCTCCCGCATTGGTGAATCTTCCGGTGATGCCAATCTGATGCCGACTATCGAGCGTCAGATTATGCTGCAAGTATTGGATCAGTTGTGGAAGGAGCACCTTTCCAGCATGGACCACTTGCGTGCGGGTATTGGTTTGCGGGCTTACGCCAACAAAAACCCCAAGCAGGAATTCAAGCGCGAGTCTTTCCACCTGTTCCAGAGCATGCTGGAGAACCTCAAGCATGAAGTGGTGCGTATTCTTGCCCACGTAGAGCCGATGACTCGTGAGCAAGCGGAAGAGATGGAGCAGCGTCGCCTGGAAGAGCAGCGCAGGCAGCAGCTTGAGCTGCAACACGCTCAAGCTTCGGCGCTTCCAGAAAGTGAGCCCAAGGAGCAGCAGCCGGCTACCCCGGCACCGGAGCGTCGCGGTCCTAAAGTCGGGCGCAATGATCCCTGCCCCTGTGGTTCCGGGAAAAAGTACAAGCAGTGTCACGGCAAGCTGGCTTCCTCTACCCAGAGCTAATTCTCTACTGCTTGAATTCAGAAAATGCCCCGCTTAGTGGGGTATTTTTTTAACTGGAAAAAGAATTATCTGCGGAAAAGAATCCCAATCCCGCAGATAAGTTTATTTTTGGCTTGCCTTACTGAGGTTCGGCTTTGATAATGTCGGCCGCTCATTTATTTCCGCTATTCCGTTTGGGTGAACTGGGGTCTAGGTTTACCTGCAGCTGTGATAGCCCAAAGTCGTTATTCTTATGCCTGAATTATCCATACCCGCTGTCGAAGGGGTTCGCCTCGTCAGTGTGCCTGCCAGGATCAAAGACTGGGAACGCAATGACCTGTTGTTGGTTGAGCTTGCTGAAGGAACTTCAGTTGCAGCCACTTTTACCCAGAATACTTTTTGTGCGGCTCCAGTAACGGTGGCCAAAGAGCATATCGCCAAAGGAGAAGTGCGAGCCCTGGTGGTTAATGCCGGCAATGCTAATGCCGCTACTGGGGTAAGGGGGCTGGCGGATGCCCGGGCTACTTGCGAGGCGGTGGCAGATGCACTGAAGATTTCTGCTGAACAAGTATTGCCTTTTAGTACTGGTGTCATTGGTGAGCACTTGCCGATGGAGAGGTTACTCACTGCTATCCCGGGGTCTGCTGGACAGCTTGATCCCGCCGGATGGGAATTGGCGGCCGAGTCCATTATGACTACGGACACCCGGCCAAAGATTGCGAGCCGCAAGTTAATGATTAATGGTGAAGAGATTGCCATTGTCGGTATTGCCAAAGGTTCCGGCATGATCCAGCCGAATATGGCTACCATGCTCGCCTATGTCGCCACTGATGCCGGTGTGACGCAGCCCCTGCTAGATCAAATGGTGCGCGAAGTTGTCGGGGCCTCATTTAATCGGATTAGCGTAGATGGAGATACCTCGACGAATGATGCTTGTGTTTTGATGGCTACAGGTGCTCGGGGGGAGATGATCAGCAGCTCTGAGAACACTGGCTATCTGGAGCTGTATAAAGCAATTTCGGAAATTCATATAGAGCTGGCCCAGGCCATTGTCAGGGACGGTGAGGGAGCGACCAAGTTTGTTACCGTACAAGTGGATGGCGCGCTCAGCAGTGAAGAGGCCTTGGCAGTAGCTTTTGAAGTCGGTGATTCTCCGCTGGTGAAAACTGCACTTTATGCCTCAGACCCTAACTGGGGTCGGCTGGTGATGGCGATCGGCAATGCTATCCAAGGCGAGTTAGACACCGAAAAGGTGGAGATTTTCCTCGATGATGTACAGGTGGTAAGTGCCGGTGGGCGCGCATCTGGATATCAAGAGCAGGCTGGAGAGCAGGTATTTTCAAAAGCTGAATTTACAATCCGTATTGAGCTGGGTCGAGGTGCCAGCAGTGAGCACATCTGGACCTGTGACTTCTCTCACGAGTATGTCACCATCAACGCAGAATATCGGACTTGAGGTAGTAGAGTGAGTAAGGTTGTCCATGTTGCTGTCGGTGTAGTAACCCGGGGGGACGGCAAGATCCTGATTGCCCGCCGTCCCGACCATTTGCATATGGGGGGGCGCTGGGAATTTCCTGGTGGCAAGGTGGAAGCTGATGAGTCTGTGCAGGAGGCGCTCTATAGGGAGCTACTTGAAGAAGTGGCCATTGAAGTACAGGAGTTGCAACCTCTGGTAGAAATTCGTCACGATTACCCTGAAAAAACCGTGCTGCTGGATACTTGGCAGGTAACGCAGTTCACGGGTGAGGCCCTAGGACGAGAGCAGCAGGAAATCAAGTGGGTGTCTGCTGGGGAGCTGGATAACTTCCACTTCCCCGATGCCAACCAAGCAATTATTGAAGCGGTAAAAGGGAGTTTCTCCTAAGCTTCATCTTGAACAGCTGCTTGCAGGCAGCTGTTCAAGTGGGTTGGATGGCCTTAATGGCGGGGCTTGTTCGGGTCCAGGTCATCACTCAGCACATCGTCATACACTGACTCCCCGGGAATCTTGTGTCCCTCACTAGCCCATTCGCCGAGATCAATCAGCTTGCAACGTTCGCTACAAAAAGGTTTGAAGGGAAACTTATCGCTCCATTCAATGGGCTTTTTGCAGGTAGGGCAGTTGAGTGTCGGCGTTACGCTGGATTTAGGCATAAGATAGCTTGGGCTCTAAAGTGATCTGAATCGGAATTGTACTCTAATTAACTTAGGGAGCCTCTGAATAACTCCGTGATACCTCTGGCATGCAGAGCGGTTCACAATCAAGGCGCGGCTTCGCAGGAATGTCTAGACCTTTCAAGAGGTCGCAACGCGGAGCGTGAATAGCTCTGCAAGCCCCGAAGGGCGGGCCCTGAAGGCCACAGCTGCTGCGTTGCAGCTCTTGCAAAGGGCTACGGCCATTCGCGGCGAGCTGTGCCTAACATCTGCAACCTTCAAGGCCCGCAGAGGTATTACGGAGTTATTCAGAGGCTCCTTAGCTCGATTGTTCCGGCCGAGCAATCCGTAAGTATTCCCGGTGGAGCTGCTCTATTTGAGCTTTGAGTGAGGCTAAGTCACTAGCGTTATCCAGTACATCATCCGCCTTCTCTAGTCTTTGCTCCCTTGTCAGTTGGGCCGTCATGATTTTGCGAATCTGTTCCTGCTGGCTGTTATCACGCGCGCTGGCGCGCTCAAGCTGCAAAGCCTCGGGTAGATCGACTACACAAATCCTGTTAACGAGCTCATATTGGCCTGACTCAATCAGGAGGGGGGATTCCAATATTGCGTAGGGCCCCTGACTTGCGTTCAGTGAGGAAGTTATTTCTTCTCTAATCAGTGGGTGTAATAGACTTTCCAGCCATTGCCGTTCGCTTGGGTCGTCAAATATCAGTGTGCGCAATTTGCTCCGGTTTAATTCGCCACTTTCCAGTAAGACATCGGCCCCGAAGTGTCGGGCTATCTGTTCCAGAGCGGGCTTTCCAGGTTGTACCACAACTCTTGCCGCCCAGTCTGCATCTACTACATTAATGCCCAGGCCACGGAAATACCCAGCGGCTGCTGACTTTCCGCTACCGATCCCGCCGGTTAAACCTACGGTAAACAATGGCTGCCCTCCCCAAGAATAAATAGGTTGCACTAGAAATAAAAACCCCGGCCAGATAGCTGGCCGGGGTCATAGTAATGCAATTAGATGGAGGGTAGGTAGCTGGCGGCTTAACCGGTAAGTCCAGAGATATTGAAGTACCAGCTCATAATGTGGCTCCCCCAAAGCATAGCGATCCAGCCGGCACCAGCCAGATAGGGACCAAAAGCGATGGGTAGGTTTCGATCCCGCCCAACCGCAATGCTCCAGGAAATTCCCGCGATAGCCCCTACGACGGCAGAAAGTAGGATGACCATTGGTAGCACCTGCCAGCCAAACCAAGCTCCGATAGCTGCCAGGATTTTAAAGTCACCAGCCCCCATACCTTCTTTGCCGGTAACAATCTTAAAGATGTGAAACACCAGCCAGAGTGACAGATAACCGGCGATCGCACCGACAACTGCGTCCTGCAATGGGGCAAATACCCCCCAAATATTGATCAGTAAACCAGCCCAGAGTAGGGGCAGGGTGATATCGTCAGGTAGTAATTTTTTGTCAAAATCAATGCCGGTTAGGGCAATTAGGGCCCAGGTAAAAAAGCATCCGGCCAGCGCCTGCCAGGTGAAACCCAGTTGCCAGACGACGACAGCAGTCAGGATACCGGTAATCAGCTCCACCATTGGATAGCGTTTGGATATCGGGGTACCACAGGATCCGCATTTGCCGTGAAGCAGCAAGTAGCTAATGATCGGGATATTTTGCCAGGCCTTGATCTCAGTTTGACACTTGGGGCAATGGGAATGCGGTAGCAGCAGGTTAAAGGGCTTGTCGAGTTCTTGCTGTTCTGCGGCAGAGGGTTCAATACCGAAGTGGTCATAGAAACCCAGCTTGAACTCCCGCTCCATTATGACTGGAAGGCGCAGAATTACGACGTTAAGGAAGCTGCCTACGATTAGGCCTAAAACTAAAGCGCCGCCCAAAAGCAGTGCTGGATAAGAAAGCAGTAGATCTAACATCGATTAAATAACTTGCCCAAGCTGGAAGATAGGAAGGTACATTGCAATCATGAGTCCGCCGACCAAAATGCCAAGCACGGCCATGATCATGGGTTCTAGTAAGGTTGTAAGGTTGTCTACCATATTATCTACAGCTTCTTCATAAAAGTCTGCAGCTTTTCCTAGCATTTCATCTAAAGCGCCGGACTCTTCACCAATTGCTGTCATCTGCACGAGCATAGTGGGAAATAACCCTGATGAACGAAGTGCTGTATTTAGCGGAATACCCGTTGCGACAGCATCTCTGATTTTTAGGGTTGCCTCTTTATAAATGGTATTTCCAGTGGCTCCAGAGACAGATTTTAGGGCATCTATTAGTGGGACACCAGCGGCGAAGGTTGTAGAGAGTGTCCTAGCAAAGCGAGCGGAAATAGAATTATAAGTAATCAGTCCAATAATAGGCATCTTAAGGATAAGGCGATCAAAAAAGTCAGCTACATTTCGGTTTCTTTTTTTTGCTTCTATTATCCCTCCAATTGCTACTACGGAGATGATCAGAGCAATAAACCAATTTGCTTGCATCCACTCCGACATGCCGACTACGAGCTGGGTGAAAGCTGGCAGTTCAGCTCCAAAATTGGAGAAAGTTTCAGCAAATTGTGGAACAACTTTTACTAGTAGGATGGACGTGACAACAATGGCTACAACTACAACAGCTATAGGATAGGTCATTGCCTTTTTAATTTTTGCTTTTAGGGATTCCGTCTTTTCTTTATAAGTGGCAATCCTATCCAACATGGTCTCCAATGCTCCAGACTGTTCACCAGAAGCTACCAGATTGCAAAAGAGATCATCAAAGTAAAGGTGGTGCTTGCGTAAGGCATCGGCAAATGTTGTGCCTGAGGCAACATCGTCCCGAATCTTAAATATCAACTCTTTCAGACCGAGATTATCTAAGCCGTCAGCTACAATATCAAAACTCTGCACCAAAGGTACACCAGCCTTCATCATGGTGGCCATTTGGCGAGTAAATAGCGCAATATCTGCAGGTCTAACTTTCTTTTTTCCACCACCAAATAGCGGTTTGGGTTTCTTCTGAACTCGATTAGCAATAATACCCCGCTTGCGGAGTTGGGCTTTAACTAGAGCGGGGCTAGTACCGGTGACTTCACCCTGAACTTTAGTTCCTTTACTGTCGACACCTTTATAGATATATTCAACCGCCGTGGCATTGGCCATAAATGCTCTTCCTGCTCTCTAATTCTTACATGAGAATGTTATCTCTGTAAGAGTCAACTCTTTATTCTGTCAGTTGCTTTTAGGCAATATGCTAGAGTGCAAAACTTGCCGTCTCAGACAATCACTGGTGGGTTATTCATGGGTTCATTATCATTCCATTGGCTACTTGATGCACAAGCCGATGTTAATCTTTGGTTACCCGGTTTGCCTCTTCTAAGCTGGTGATCCCCATGGCTACTTTTCGCAGAGCGGAGATCCTTAGGTTATTAAACCCTTCTTTACGTGCTTGATCGGCAATCTGAATTGAGTTGCCGCCCTCCATTATAATTCTGGAGATACCATCAGTAATGCGAACCACTTCATACACACCTACACGTCCTTTATAGCCTTTCGAGCAGTGCTCACAGCCTATGGGTTGAAAAAGAGTCCATGCACTTTGAGGGATGGTAACCGTATCAAAGCCTTCTGCTTCTAGCACCTCATTGGGAAGGGTGACTGGTTTCTTGCACTCACTACACAACCTTCGGGCCAGGCGTTGGGCAATAATTACGCTCACTGAGGTGGCAATATTAAAAGTGGGGACGCCCATATTCATCAGGCGAGTTAGGGTTTCTGGAGCGGAATTGGTATGTAGTGTTGAAAGTACCAAGTGTCCGGTTTGTGCTGCCTTAATGGCGATTTCGGCAGTTTCTAGATCCCGAATTTCCCCCACCATTACAATATCGGGGTCTTGCCGTAGAAACGAGCGTAAGGCTTCAGCAAAGTTAAGGCCAACCTTCGTGGAAACGTTGACTTGGTTAATTCCCTCTAGGTTGATTTCCACCGGGTCTTCTGCGGTAGAAATATTGCGCTCCGGGGTGTTGAGGATGTTGAGCCCTGTATACAATGAGACTGTTTTCCCAGATCCAGTAGGGCCTGTTACCAGAATCATCCCTTGCGGTTGCGCTAAGGCATCCATATAGATTTTCTTTTGTTCGTCCTCATAACCCAAGGCATCGATTCCAAGTTTTGCGGAAGAGGGGTCGAGGATCCGCAGCACAATTTTTTCTCCCCAGAGTGTCGGTAGACTGTTTACCCGGAAATCAATTGCCTTGGTTTTGGATAGCTTCATCTTGATGCGGCCATCCTGAGGGACACGCTTCTCGGAAATATCCATCTTGGACATTACCTTTAAGCGGGCGGAAAGCCTGGTTGCGAGTTGAATGGGGGGTTTAGCAATTTCGTGTAAAACACCATCTGTCCGAAAACGTACCCGATAGGATTTTTCATAGGGTTCAAAATGGATATCGGAGGCGCCAGTGCGTATCGCATCCAGCAGCACCTTGTTTACAAAACGAACTACTGGAGCCTCATCTCCGCCAGGTTCATCGTCTTTAGAGCTATCAGACTCCCCATCGTCAACATCCAACGCTTCAAGGGCTTCATCGTCAATACCATCAAGACCTGCTCCCATATCATCGGTATCAGATAAGTAGCTCTCAATTGCCTTTGTCAATTTATCAGCTTCAACCAGGACAGCATCAGTATTCAGGCCAGTATTAAAGTTGATTTCGTCCAGCCCAGACAGGTTGGCAGGATCTGCCACGGCCACAAATAAGCGATTGCCTCGTTGGTAAAGGGGAAGAGCGAAGTGTTTCTTGATTAATTTTTCATCAATAATGCCTCTAGGAATGAGGTCAAAATTATAGCTACTGAGTTCAAAGAGGGGGGTACCAAATGCTTGGGAGGCTATACGGGCAAGTTCACGGCCCTTAACTAATTTTGCCTCTACGGCATGTTGGGCAAAAGTCTGTCCTTCTCTTCGTGCGGCCTTGAGTGCTGAGATCGCAGTGGATTCATCGAGAATTTGATCTGCAACTAGATGTTTGGCCAATCCACTAAGGGAGTTTGTTGTCATTTATCACACCGTCACTGACGTATGCGTGCCCGTATAACATTGTTCAATGTTCTAAAGAAATAAGTACACGCTATTTGAAATGTGAAATATAGCGAATTAATTGGCATGAGCCAAACGGAGGTAGGGCTGTAAATTTCTCGGCAAGCAGCAGAGACTTTCCGATAGAAAGTGACAAAATTCGTCACAACCATGACGTCTGCGTCAGGCTCGGAGTCATTTTGAAAGTTACACAAATGAAAAGTTGATCAATTACTCACTGGTTACCCCCAGCCTCCCTACCACTTGCCAACTTTGGCACAATCCTTGTATCTTGTTCTACGACATCCTCACGGGATTCACTTAACGTTATAAGTCTGTATGGAGACGGTTACAATGAAAAAGCAACAGGGTTTTACTCTTATTGAATTGATGATTGTTGTGGCAATTATCGGTATTCTCGCAGCGGTCGCTTTGCCCGCTTACCAGGACTACACTATCCGCTCTAAGATGTCTGAAGTTATGCTTCAGGCCGGTGCTCACAGAAACTCCGTGACAGAGTATTACCAGTCTATGAATACATTGCCTACCACTATGGATGCGGCTGGAGTTGCAGCCTCTGTTCCTAGTCCCTATATCACCAATGTATCCTTAGGAGCTAATAGTGAGCTGATATATGATCTTACTATTGACGGTCAATCTGGAAAGTTACAATTAGCTCCAACCATTAAGGACGGCAGCCTTACCTGGGTATGTAGCGCGACCACTATCTCTAAAAAATATTTGCCAGCGAATTGCCGCTAAGTTTTTATTTTAGTGGTAAAAGGGCCTCCTAGTAAGGAGGCCCTTTTTTTTCTAAAAAATGAAAGGCTCGCTCTACCCAAGTGTATCTTGCATGTTTCATATTGGTCGATTAGGCAATGTAGACAGTAAGATATTGAAGGTGAAAATTGTCTAGCTGATTAATCTTGAAATATTTTTGATAGTGACCAAATTTAGTGGAGCACAGGTGTTGTTTAAGGGTGAAAAACTAAAATATGGGGTCTACCTTTGGGGGCTATTATTCATCACAGCAGCAGCCTATTCTTTTGGTGTAAAAGGCCCTTTCTTACTTGATGATTTCCCAAATTTATCCCCTATAGCGGCTGGTGGGGGTGTAACAGATTTTAGTACTCTATATCGTTATGTAGTTGATCCAATTGGCTCCGATTGGATAAGGTCGGTTGCACGATTGACTTTCTTGCTTGATGACCAATATTGGCCGGCAAAAGCGGAAAAATTTAAACGAACAAATATAGCGATACACTTGTTAACAGGACTGTTAATATTTTGGTTTCTAGTTAAACTCCTGCCTATAAATTTTCATAAGCGCTTAGCTTACTCTGTAGCTCTGCTTGCTACAGCCGTGTGGTTACTCCATCCGCTTCATGTGTCAACGACATTGTATGTTGTACAAAGAATGACACAGCTTATGGCACTATTTTTAGTATTGGCACTTTTTTTCTATGTATGCTTTCGGCTAGAGAAATCTCCTTTTAGGGCCTGTTTCTGTTTAGTCGGATTTTTTATCGCAGCTATGCTATCGGTTTTTTCAAAAGAAAATGGAGCTGTTATTTTACTGTTAGTCCCTTTAATTGAATATATCTTTTTAAGGGAGGATAGGAGGTTCTATGATGTATGGTTGCGGGTGGCATTATGTGTAGGAGTGGCAGTATTTTTTATTTTGTTTTCGTGGGCTGCATATAACAGCTGGTCCAGATGGGACGAGCGAGTGTTATTTTCTGCTATAGAAAGATTGTCTATTCAGGGACAGGTATTAGCTGAATATTGGGGGAGTTTCTTTTTTTTAGGGTCTGGGAATTGGGGGCTTTACCATGATGACAAGGAATGGCTTCTAAATTTAAATGGCACTCAACTTTCGTCATTTTGGTGGATTTTACATATAGGCCTTCTGGCTTTTTCTTTTTATCAAAGAAAGAAGTATCCGTTAGTTTCTTTCTCAATTTTTTGGTTCTATTTAGCACATATTATTGAATCAACTATAGTTCCGATGGAGTTAAAATATGAACATAGGAACTATTTACCTTACGTAGGGCTTTCGGTTGGGCTTGCCTACTTGATGGTGACTTTAGGGAATCGATTAAAACTAAAATATAGTAAACGGGCACAGGTGTTGGTAGCGCTGCCTTTAGTTGTTTCTATACTTTTACTTATAAACCGGGCTGAGACTTGGTCGGATTACCGGTACTTGGCTATTAAGTGGTCAGAGAGACATCCTTATTCCCTAAGAGCGCAGTTGTCGATGGTGATGCTTCTTGCAGAGGCGGGCAATCCACAGGAAGCGTTACATAAGATTGATATAATTGGCCGACGATTTTCGGATCCTTCACTAGAGTTGTTGCGTTTAAATATCCAGTGTGAACATGAAAAACTTGATAACGTACAGCCTGTATACACTTCACTTTTTCAAAAACAACACTATTCAGTAGCCGTTGAACTACAGCTCAAGAAAATGTTAAGCCCTGAAAAAATGGAGTGTGTAAATAAATACTTACCCGAGGGGGGGATGATTAAACTTCTTCATGATATTGAAAAAATACCAGCATTAAATAGCAGTCCACTTCTCTATGCTTCTTATTTGGACTTTTCCGCCAATGCCTATTTGCTGATGGGGGAAAACCTTTTGGCTCTCAGATCAAGAGAAGCTGCTTGGGAAATCTCACCAAATGTAAATACCGGCATAGAACTGGCAAAGTTATATATCCTTGGAGGTGAATTTAATAAAGCGTTAAATATCATACAGCGCATTGAGAGGGAAACCTTAGACTCTCTTGTCCTTGATAGATTGAGTATAGAACATTTGAGCGCCTTGAAGAGTGCTCTTAAATATCAGTCTGGAATGACAAATTGATTATCAACTGTGCAGGAAATGGTTGATATTTCTTCGGGCCGACACATGGTTATCTTGGAGTATGGATTTTGAGCTTAGCGATTTCAATAGAAGACAGTGCTGTAGATGTAGTATTGCCAGACTCGATAGATATCTCGATTGTAATTCCTTGCTTAAACGAAGTTAAAACTATAGGGGAAGTTGTCAAAAATGCAGTTCTCGCCATTGAGAAAATGAGTGAGGAGTATGATCTGACAGGCGAGGTAGTAGTTGCTGATAATGGCAGTTCGGATGGTAGCATAGATATGGCTCGAATGGCGGGTGCGCGAATTGAAAACGTATTTGTGCAAGGTTATGGTTCTGCAATAAGGGGGGGGATTGCGGGCTCTACTGGGCGCTATATCATTATTGGTGATGCTGATGGTTCACATGATTTTTTAGAAACTCTTCCTATGATTAAAAGCTTGATGGCGGGCAATGATCTTTGTGTCGGATCGCGCTTCAAGGGCTATATTGAACCTGGCAGCTTACCTTTTCTAAATCGATATATAGGCAACCCCCTCTTAACGGGTTTATTAAACCTATTATTTCGTAGCGGCTTGTCGGATGCTCATTGTGGGTTGAGAGCAATTACTCGGGCGGCATTTTCTCGTATAAAGGCTACCTCTTCAGGAATGGAGTTTGCTAGTGAGATGCTAATTAAAGCATCTTTATTAAAATTAAAGCGAAGTGAAGTTCCTGTTTCTCAACATAAAGATGGCCGGGGGCGCGCGCCTCATCTTAGGCCTTTCCGAGATGGTTGGCGCCATTTGCGATATATGTTGCTATTGGCACCTATTAGTATTTTTATTGTACCATCTTTAATTTTTTTCTCTCTCGGTATATTCGTGTATCTTGGACTTATGCTTAAGGACCATAATTTCCTTGGGCTAATAAGCGGATCTGCTTTTGGGGATCATTGGATTTTGTTAGGAGCATTATCAATGGTCTTATCCCATACTCTTTTATTGTTTGGAGTTACATCCTATAGTTATTCCGTTTTTCAAGGATATAGAACTGTTGGAGATTTCTGGTGTAAGTTAAAGAGAAGGCTTTCAATAGAGTATATGCTCCTCCAAAGCATAGCCTTACTAATTTCATCAGCCATTATTGTTGCTGTTGTTTTTTTTCAGTGGATGGGGCAATCATTTCAAAACTTAGAGGCTTTACGACCTTTATCTTTGGCAGTGACATGTCTACTTGTTGGCATCCAACACTTTTTTGGAGCTTTCCTCGTAAACATTTTTAATAATTAGATTTTTAATTTTAATACATGAATTAATAGATGAAAGAGTGTAATTTACTAATTGTTACAAATTTATATCCTAATAAAAAGAGTCCAGCATTAGGGGTGTTTGTTAAAAACATCTGCGATGGATTGGAAGGTAGAGGGTGGGATGTTAATAAGAATATATTGACGTGTACAATTAAGAATCCTTTTGGTTACCTCTCTTATTGTGTTAAAACTTGGATAAGGGTAAGAAATTATAAAGGGATTATTTTTGTTCAGTATGTGGGTATATCAGCCCTACCTGTCATACTACTGTCATTAATCAATTCAAACTTACAAATTGTTAGTAATTTTCATGGTAGTGATGGAGTGGTATCGGAGTCAGATAACAAATTGGTGGCCGCCATAAAAAAAAATCTCTCTAGGATCGCAATCAGAAATTCAAGGCTAACAATTTATCCCTCTGAATACTTCTACATGAAAATGCTTGATTTATATTCGGATTTACGGGGGAGAGATTTCTTGATCTCCTCTTCTGGAGGAGTCTCATTGAGTGGCTTTTTATGTGAATCAAGTAATCGACAGATAGATTTTATTTTTGCTGGCAGAATGATCCCGGGTAAAGGTGTTATTACAGCGATTAAGACAATACACGGGGCGGTTAACAGTAATGTAGAGACACAAGCCTTGTTTGTGGGTGAGGGAAAAGAAAAAAAACTATTATTAGAGTTTTGTCAACACTTTAAACTTACGAAGTACGTTAAACTTAAGAGCTTTGTCCATCAAAGAGAGTTGGCTTATCTACTTAGGTCGGCAAAAGTCTTTTTGTTTCCTTCAACGAACATGTCAGAATCTTTGGGGTTGACATTAATTGAAGCTATTGATGCTGGTTGCATACCAATTACCATGAGTAATGGTGCAGTTGATGAGATTATACCATTTGGGCTGCAAAATGAGCTAATTGCTAAAGATGAACAGGAGTTTATTGAAAAGAGTCTGGCAGCTCAAAAACTCTCATTTTCAGAAAGAAAGCATATATCGTTGATGTTGACTGATCATATTAAAAAATTTGATTGTGAAAATGTTCTAAATAAATTATCCAAAAAGCTTAAATGTTATGCTTAACCATAGTTTGATTTGTTTTTAGCTTGTTATATTTCATTCTAAATGGCTGAGTGTAGAGCAATTTATATTGCTTATGGAGAAAATTAAGTATGTTAGACCGCTAGTTAAAAAATATTGGTTTCCAGTCCTTAGATTGAAGATCTACTCAGAATGCGGGGTGAAAGTTTAGGGTGAATTTTCTTATAGATACAATAGCGACATTTAAAAAAATAATTTTGTATTTATCGCCAAAGGAAATAATCAAGCCAATTTTTTTAAAGGGGTTGTCGGCCATTGCGACGTTTTTATTTGGGTTGAGTATTGCTAGACTGGGAAATATATCAGATTCAGGAAAGTTTTTTTATCTTGTCGCTATTGTGTGTTTCTTGGGGACGGTTATTAGGCTAGGGTTGGATCATTACATCGTCAGAACGGTTAACTCTTTATTTCATGATGAAAATAGAGATGGTATATCTAGTATTTATACAAATGGCTTAGTTGTTTTGTTTTTTCTATTTTCCCCTGTCATGCTAATTTCATACTTTTATAGTAAAGAAATTGCCTATACATCTAACTCTATACTTGCTTTGTTAATTTCATTATACGCTTTAGTGTATTTTCATTCAGTTTTCTTTCAAGCTATTGGGAGGCTCGTTTGGCATCAGATATTTCAGGGGGTAGGGGCTACACTTCTATTTCTAGTTATTAGTGTTGCTCTACACTTAACTATTGGTAATATTGACTTTGTATCTTTTTTGCAGGTTTACATAGCTTCGTATATCAGCATTTTAATATCCGCGTTCATAATTTGGTCAAGGACCGGGTATGGAATAAAAATTTGTACCTTTAGCTTTTCTCAAATTTTTTCCATATTGAAAGGTATGATTTTATGGCTGTCTCCGATGCTAATGTTTATAATATTTAGTTGGTTTGGGCAGATCATGTTAGGGTTTTTTTCAAGTAAAACTGAAGTGGCTTTTTATTCTATATCTCTTCAGGTTTCTTTGTTGGTCTACTTGATTCCCATGGCTGTTAATGCTTATGTCATGCCCAATTATCTAAAATATTTAAATGAAGGTAGCTATTTAGGTTTACAAAATTTCTTTTTTTCTGCCGTTCTGGTTTCAGTAATTTGTACTTTGCCTATAGCAGTTTTTATACTAGTCTTTCCAGAGTTTGTATTGATGATTTTTGGGGCAGGCTACTCAGACGCAGCAATGATGGTAAGGGTTTTAGTTTTTGGTCAGGTTCTAAATATCATTGGCAGCTCTTCATTTGGACTTCTTACTATGCTTGGAAGCTACAGAGCTGTTACGATTGTTTCTCTTCTCTCTGTCTCATTTATGCTGCTTTTTGTCTTATTTAACCTTTCAAATTTAAATGGTCTGAGAACTTCCTTGGCATATAGTCTTGGCCTAGCTATATCCAGTTTTGCTTCTTTCTATTTTGTATTTATGTTTTTTATAAAAGCAAAAAATAAACAATTTCTATCAGTGGTAGATTAAATGCAAACTATCTCAGTTATAATTCCTGCCTATAATGAGGAATTACATATAGGCTTCTGCCTTGAGTCTATGCACATTCTTAGTACACGTGATGATGTTCTTGAAGTTATCGTTGTAGATGATGGCTCTTCAGACCGTACTGTAGAAGTAGCAAGGTCTTTTGGTGTTAGGTTGCTCTCTTCTCCTAATCTTGGCGCTGGAGGAGCTAGAAATATTGGGGCAAAAAATGCCCAAGGTAACCTCCTATGGTTTGTTGATGCAGATTGTATTATAAAGGAAGATACACTTGATTATTTACTTGCACAAATCACAGAAACTAAGAGTGTCGGTGTTGGAGGCAGCTATGCAAATCAATTGCCAGGAAAATATTTGCCAAGTTTGATTCATGATGAAATTGAGTTAAAACATTCTTTAATGGGTGAAGATGTAGATTTTTTAGCATCTTTTAGTGTTTTGTATCGAAAAGATATTTTTCTTACTAATGGCGGCTTCAATCCTAGTTTTAGAAAAGCTCAAGATGTTGAGCTTTCTTTTAGGTTGGTACAAAATGGTGCTCGCTTAAAGTTTGAGCCGAAGTCGAAGGTGTATCATTTTCATGAAGAAAACTTAATTGACTACCTAAAAGTCCAGTTTTCTCAAGGCTTTTATCGGATTAAATTGTACAACGAGTATCCAAGAAAGATTAAGGGAGATTCTTACAGTAGCTTAAGTGATCTATTTCAACCAATATTTAGCGTTTTTATTTTCCTGTCCCTATTCGGGGTGCTCTTTAAGCCTTTATTTATTTTTTTTTGGGTAGGTTTAATTTTTTTGAACTTGTCTGGTGCTTATATTTCTTACAGAATATATAGGTCACTCAAAAAAAAGAAATTTTATTTTTTTATTCCATTTTATTTTTTTAGGTCTTTGGTCAGAACTTTGGGGATGTTGGCATATGTTGGTGACTATACTTTAAAGATTCGCTAAAAACCTTGGCTATTTTTGAGGTTATTTCTGGTTAATAGACTGTATTATGGAAAAAGAGTGAGTAAATCTCACTTTTTTCCATAGCTCTGATGGCTTGGGGGGTAGATCAATAGAAAGTTTTCGCCGATATATCCGAGAGTGTTAAGCAGCTATTTGAATTATATGCTTAAAGCTTCTTGTTTAATTATATTAATTGATAAATGTAGAAGTCAGCGAAGGAGCTATTTTCTTCATTCCCATTGTGGGGGTATTCATTTGGAATATGCATTACTAATTTCCATTGTGGCTTACTTTCTTCGATCCAGGTTGAAAATTGACGGTGCCTAACGTGAGGCGCTTGAAATATTGATTTTTTATTAAAGTTGGATGAATATATTATCACAAATTTTTTTGCTGAATTAAACAACAGCTCCATGTAATTATAAAATTTATCATCTTCAGTAAGATGGTAGATGACATCTAAAGATATTGCCAAATCAGCTATTTGATCTTCATACTCATTGGTTAGCTTGAAAGTTTTTGTTTTGTCCTGGGGGAAAATTTCTCTACATTTATTTAAGGCATTTACACTTATGTCAAAACCAATATAGGAAGGAAAATTTAGTAGTTTAAGTTGATTTCCATCACCACATCCATGCTCAATAACATTCTTAATTTTATGGATAGCTACAAAATTATTTAAAACTTTAGCTTTGTACTCTGCAAGATTTTTAAATGATCCTGCTCCAGAGTTTCCTCCTGTTTCATATCTTTTCTTCCAGTATCGTTCTGATCCTGGAAATGATATGAATGGAGATATAAATATATTATATGCCTTTTGGGCGAAAGAATTAATAAGTGGCTTCCTTCTTATGTACGCTTTTATTTTATGTGTTCTCATATAGTTGTAAAACCTCTTTCTTGACGCTTAAAGTTTAATAGTTGCTTGTTCTAGATTTGTATATTTCTAGTTCCTTATTGCTACGCCGATAATTGGATAACTTTCTTCTTTCTCATATTTATATTTTACCCTTTAAAAGTCTGCTTTACCATAAAATGTTTTATTGGTATGTGAAAATTATTCATTTTATAGTTTAGGTAAGATGTTTTTTCGATGAGCTTAAAATAACTCTCGGTTTAAATAAAAATTAAATTTTCTTATGCTATGAGGTAACTTGGTTTCAAGTAATATCTGCAGCCCCTTTATACTACAAGAAAATCCTCTTGAGCCCCATAAATAGCTCATTTGGAAAGCTTCCACCTTGGCTCGCTCTTGGTCCACTATTCAGGCGATCCATTACAAATTGAGTCTACTCGTCTGTCACTTTATTAAAGCTGGTATCTTTTGGGAAATACTGTCGAATGAGGCGGTTTGTATTCTCATTGATCCCTCTCTTCCAAGATAAATATAGGTGAGGAAAAGAAGTATTAGCCTCTAAGCCTTCCGTAATCGTTTCATGACCATCGAATTTAAGAAAAATGTCGAAGGCAATTGTTTTGATTTTATCTTTGAAGCTCAACATATGGCTAACCGCCGCTTCAGCCGGTAAGTCTGATCATTTACCCGTTAGCCTAGCAGTAATAGTAAATAACATCTTGCGCTCAATCATAGTCAGCAAAGCACTATCACGTCCCTTGATTATAACGGTATCACCTTCCCAGTCCTAACCAATTCATTCGGTCAGCAATGGCTGGCCGATCATCTATACTCACCCTGTTTTTAATTTTTCCGATCGATCATACTTACTGTAGCGCTTACGATAGGACCTTTATGCAAACCTAAGATGTTTATATAAGTCTCCACTATTTTTTTGATCTAAATAAATTAGTTTGTAGATCGTCTCACGATGTAACAATACACCGGTATGTCTCCTTAAATAACTTGCAGTCTGCTGAGGACTCAATTCTCTCCGAGTTAAGGTGCCTATTTGTTGTTACACGTTATTAGTCACTTTCTGTGCCTTATACGCTTACTAGCGTCTTAGTTCTGCAAGCTTATGTGCTTGTCCCGAGCGCTATCCTAGTAAGCCTATATTACGTCGAAGCTCTCGACTGATTGTCGATGTCTGTCTAACAATTTCGCTGTTGCTCCCTAAGAGTGTCCTGCTTTTCTTAATCTGTAAATTTGGTATCGTTCGTTTTCGCTCAGTTGGTAGTAGCGTATAGGTACCTTTCTCTTGGTCGGGAGAGTTACAGACTCTGCCAGCTGAGCCCTCCCTTACCAATTGCACTTATTACCTGAAGCTAAGACTTACTAAAATTAAAATATTACGGGGCTATGTGGCAATTTATTGCACCCCTCTATGTCTTTTGGAAGATTTTCTTAGTGGTAGCCTAATCGATTTCCTGTGTCGGTAATTTTGTGATTTCAGCATATAGAATTTATCCCTTTTTAGGGCGGCCTAGGTAAAACTATTTCCACAGATTTAGCATTTCTTTCCCCTTTAGCTGCTGACAATAACTACTTCTCCAATAAGTGACTTTATTGCCCTTCTGCTCGCCTAATCTCAGGCCCCGTCATTGGAAATATTTTGGACGACCTGTGACGCTTAGGGGAGTGTGTGGTAGCAATAGTAGAAGTTTATGCCATGTCCACTTCATTTCTTGAGGTTTGCCAGGTTTTTTAATGTCTCCAGAATAGCCTTTTTAGTATCATTGATCTTACCGTAGAATATTCCTATATAGGGTCAAATCTGTACGAAGTTTTTCAGTTTAGCTTAGAGTTGGAGTACTTCAAGCAGTTGTTCTTTTTCTCATCACCAGCTGAAGTGGAGCCGTTTGAGTGGGAGTTGCTCGATGAAATCTCTGGAGTGCGTCTAGATGAAGTTTTTTAATGAAAATTTCTTGTCTTCTGGTAATTTTTTTCATTGATACTTAATATTCTTCTGGCGATGACATGGGTGGTCTTATAGCTGTTGTTATTGGCCTCTTTAGAGATTTGTAGCTCCCCATGAACAATCAATATGCCTCCATGGATAATCTCTGCTTTATATAAGGTTTGATAGGCCTCATAAATCACTACATTTATGCAGCCTGTTTCATCTTCCAGGGTTAAAAACATCACTCCAGATGCGCTTCCGGGCCGTTGTCGGCAAGTTACCAGTCCAATGATGTCAATCTTTTCTTGATCAAGACGGTAGGTAAGATCCTTTGCCTTAGTATATTTCTGAAATTTCTTTTGCCTTCTTAGTAGTGCGACAGGATGTTCGCCTAGAGTTAAGCCTGTACTGCTATAGTCAACATCGCTACTGTCTTTTATATAATTTCGCGGTAAAAATTTTGTCTGTGGCTTGCTGCAATCGGTTTCTATAGAAGTCCAACTGTCGTTATGGCGATTTCGAGTCAAGCTGATAAATGCATTAGCCTTAGTAAGGCAGGAAAGCTGCTCATGGTTTAGCTTTAAAAGTTCTTGAAATTGTTTTATAGATTGGACTTTTGCATCCGCTCTAAGCTTTAGGATAGCTTTCTCTGTGGTTTCTTTTAGCCCTTTAATTAGACGCATGCCCAGACGTAAAGCGGGAGTTTTATTGCTGAATGCTGAATTTTCCTTGGACGGCATTGCCGGCGTATTAACTTCTGTTTTTCCTTTAGTATCGTAATTTTTTGAGGAGGCTCTTTGTTGAGGTGAAGAGAGCTCTTGTATCTCCAAACTGTGATCCCAATAGCTATAAAGTACATCAATAGGCAAAACCTTAACTCCGTGGCGTTGAGCATCATAAACTAGCTGTGCCGGCGCATAGAACCCCATCGGTTGGCTGTTGAGCAGCCCACAGTAAAAGGCCGCTGGATGATGGTATTTAATCCAGGCGGAAAAATAGGCCAAAAGCGCAAAGCTTGCGGAGTGAGATTCGGGGAAACCGTAGGATCCGAACCCCTTCATCTGGTTGAAGAGCTGCTCAGCAAAACTTTCCCTATAGCCATTACTTTGCATTCCCCGCACAAGCTTATCCCTGAATTTATACAAGTCCCCATTTTTTCCCCAGCTGGCCATGGCTCGGCGAAGCTCATCCGCTTCACCGCCGCTAAACCCTGCTGCAACCATCGATAGTTGAATAACTTGTTCTTGAAATATAGGAACACCGAGAGTGCGCTCAAGCACTGGGCGTAAACTGTTATGAGGGTAGCGCACGGTCTCCAACCCCTGCTTGCGTTTCAAATAAGGGTGTACCATGCCGCCTTGAATTGGTCCAGGGCGGACAATGGCGATTTCTATAGTAAGCTCATAAAAATTTCGAGGTTGTAATCTTGGCAACATGCTCATTTGAGCGCGAGATTCAATTTGAAAGACTCCAACGGTATCGGCCCTGCACATCATTTCGTAGACCTGTGGATCTTCGGCGGGAATATCCTGCAATCGCAATTTGGGGCCGTATAGAGCAATATAATTCAGGGATTTACGCAGTGCAGTTAGCATACCCAGCGCGAGTACATCGACCTTCATTAGTTTTAAATCTTCGATATCCTCTTTGTCCCATTGGATTAGAGTGCGATCCTCCATAGCGGCATTTTCAATTGGAACCAGCTGGTGTAATGGTTGTTCTGTAATAACAAAACCGCCTACATGTTGCGATAGATGTCTTGGAAAACCATATATTTGCTGCAGTAACTGTGGGAACATTTTTCCTACTGCGCTGCTCGGATCTATTCCCACTTTTTGCATCTGCTGGGGGAAACTATCTAGAGTGTCCCACCAGGCGCGTTCAGCAATAAGTTGTTCTATTGTGGCAGCGTTGATACCAAGGGCTTTGCCGATATCCCTTACGGCGCTTTTAAAGCGGTAGGTGATCTTACTAGCGGTAAGTCCAGCTCTTTCGCGGCTATATTTTGTGTAAATATACTGAATAACTTCTTCACGTCGTTCGTGTTCAAAGTCTACATCAATATCTGGGGGTTCATTACGTTCCCGTGAGATAAACCGTTCAAATAGCAATCCAATTTTATGAGGATCTATCTCTGTGATGAATAGGCAGTAGCAAACTACTGAATTGGCTGCGGAGCCACGGCCCTGGTACAAGATATGATTTTCGCGGGCAAACTGGACTATATCGTAAATGGTTAGAAAGTAATGCTCATATTGCAGTTCTGCTATTATTGCGAGTTCTTTATTGATAATCTCATCAATTCTCTTTTCAGGACCCTGTGGCCAGCGAGCAGCCCTTCCTATTTGTACTAGCTTTTTTAAATAGCTGCTCGCATTACTTTCTTGAGGGATAACTTCTGATGGGTATTCGTAACTGAGTTCGCTCAAGCAAAAAGTACACTGTTTGGCAATGAGGTTGGTATTGTCTATAGACTCTTTGGAGTGTAACGACTGGATATCACCTAAGTTGCGAAGATAACGTTCAGCATTTTGCTCAATACGATACCCTAGATTATCCAGGGTACAGTTATGGTAATTTGCGTTGAGTACATCTTGTAGTGGCTTTCGGCTATAGCAGTGCATCAAGACATGATTGGTTGCAACCAAGGAAATATTCTCTCTTCTTGCAAGCTCACTAATTCTATTGGACTTAAGGCTTTCCTCTGCGTGTAGGTGATTGTTGATGGCAATGTAAAGCCGTTCGCTGAAGGTTTTCTTGATTTCTTCAGGTATTTCTATCTTATTAAAATTTGGAATCCAGATGGCAATTAGGTTTTTGCATAACTCTACCAGGTCACTTTGATAAGTAATGTAGGTTCCTTTTTTTGCCCGTAAGCGTGATTTTGAAATTAACTGGCAAAGCTCGCTGTAGGCAGTTTTGTCCGGAGCCAGTAGAACTATTTCTATGTTGTTATGGAGCCGGAAATAACTGCCAAAAATTAGTTTAAACTCGGGGTTTTTAGAGTCTGTAGACTTGATGGTTTCAAGTTCTTTATAGGCTCTAACGGCTCCGGAAAGGGAGCATTCATCGGTGATAGCAAGGGCTGTATATTGCAGGTTGTAAGCAGTTTGGACTAATTCCTGCGGATGCGATGCCCCCTGCAGAAAAGAAAAGTTGCTTTGACAAAAGAGTTCGGCGTACCTCATGCTGATTCTCTCGGCGTCTATCTGTTGGTTGTGATGGGGTTGGGATTTTGGTGAAGATCAGTATTAAGAAGGGGGTTTAGCTATAAACGCCATGTAAAAACCACTCTTCGGTTGTAAGATCCTGAAAGACCCAGTAGAACTCATCTCTTTTATTTTTTGCGATATAGTAATCCCGCCCGTGACGCCCGTGCTGCCACCAATAGCCATCAATTCGCTCTGGCCCCTGTAATAGGTGTAGCTCTCCCTGATAAAATAATTTGTGTTCGCTACTTTCCAGTTTGGTTGGATGAGCTAATAGCCAGTTGGGGCGCGGTGCTTGGATGGGCTTAATTTGCTGTCCCTTAGCGTTACTTTTAATTATCAGGGTATCTGTATTTTGCCAGGCCTGCTCTGGTAGGTAGCTTTCTTTTAGGGCAATTCCCGAGAGTGCTTGATGACCGAGGCGGGCTTTTAATTTGTCTAATAGCTGTTGATTGCGTTTATGTTGGCTGCCTTCAGCAAATAAATCTTCATCCAGTGATCCCTGCTCCAAGGGGATTAAATGCTTGCAATTTAAGCTAATGGACTGCACTGGATGATCAAGAGTTACTCTTTCCATTTGCAGCTTGGTTAGTGCTATTAGGCGTTGAGGATCCAACTGCGGAGTGGAGAGTTCTACGGTTATTTCCTGAGATTTATTTTGGCCGAAATCCATATGCCAATTTAACTGTTGTGTGTAGAGCTGGCGTCGCTGCAACTGGGAGCATAATTCCCTTAGTAGGCGACCGATAGGAAATAGCAGTTGTTCGCTATTATCCAAGGGGCTGGGGAAAAATAACTCGCTGCGGAATTGTGCAGGGGGCTGATAACTACAGACTGGATCTTGGCGAGTTCCGTTCAGGCGTGCCAGGTAGTCCACAAATGGGCGACCAAAACGAGAGCCTACCTCAGAGAGTGGAATAGCGAGCAGCTGGCTTACTCGCTTGATACCACATGCGTAGAGCTTGGAAATAGTTTTGTTGTCGCAACTAAGGAGCTTGGATGGGGCAAAGCTAATCCACTGTCTCCACTGCTGAGGGCTGGGCGGAGAATCTGATTGCGCAAGCCAGTGCCGGTGTTCGGTCAGTTGGCTTAGCATATGAGCTGCACTGGGGCTGTGGCCGAGGCCCATCAGGCTGTGGATTCCCATCTGCTCAAGCTCATCGCTCAGCTGCTGTATCAATGCCTTGAAGCCACCGCTGGCCTTTAGGCAGCCGCTCAGCTCCAGGTAGAGGTGGGCGGGAGTGCTCTCACCATTGCTCATAGGCCCTGCGGACTGAGGTGATACAAGTGGTGTAAAGCTGTATGCCCACTGGGCCAGTTGCTGTAACTCTTGTTGTTCCCGCTGGGAATCGCGTTGTAGCAGCTGTAAATCTGCACAGAGAGCAGACGCAGTGGCAATACTGAGTCCGGTCTCAACGCCGCATTGGGATGCCGCTGGGTTTCTATCAATCACCAACTGTTTTTCAACCACAACTTGGGGTAGAGCCTCTTCTCCTTGTTGCTGAGCGCGGGTCAGAACTTCTAACGGAAGCCTGGGGAATTGAATACAAAGCCATAGCATGGAGCTACCCCTTGAAACCGTTCAGTGCATAGGTTGGTCCCGTCGCACCAGTTTTGCTGCTCTTGCCAAATAGAGGTTTTGGCCAGAGTTTCCACCCAATTGTTTTAAAAGCCTTAGCACCAGCTCTCCTTCCCTGGGTGTGAGCTGTAGGCGTAAGCTCGCGGGTGAGGGGTTTGCTGTTTCACACTGAGGGCGAAAGTGGAAGTGCAGACAGTCCCCATTGCGGGCAGCGAGCTGCAGGCGACGAAGATCTTTATGGTTCAGGGATTGCCGCCCCTGCCAGCTGAGTAAGGCACCACAGCTTCCGGACTGTAGGGACTGCTCGATCGCCCAGAGAGTATCCTTGGGGCCTCGGGGGTGCAGGATCAGCAGGTTCTCAAGGCGGATACCACTGTTGGCCAATGAGGGCGCATAGGGGATATGGGGTGGATTGATCAGTATGACCATTTGCCCCCTCTGAGTGAGGCCTGCCAGGGCCGGTAGTATTAAGGTGAGTTCACCGATACCCATCTGGTCCATGAGTAGCTCAGTAGTGGCCCCTCTTGGCCAGCCGTGGTTCGCTAGGAGGGCATCGAGGCTTGGATAACCACTGGCGATGCCGTTTCGCTGTCGTCGGGGTTCATTCGCTGCTTGCCAGATGTCGGCTCTGGTGAGTAACTGTGCCAGTTTCTGGTGTTTTGCCTGGCTTTCTAACTGATTGTTTTCTATGAAGTTTTCTGCGCTGCCCACGATTCCACCACTGAATTTTAGTCCGATCTGGCCACTGTCTTCGTCTTAATCTGTATGTGTATACAGTGATACTGTTAATTTATACAGTATCTATCCAGTGGCAACAAGTGAGAATTCATTGGATAGGCACTTTTTTGCACAGCCTAAACCGGCTATGATTCCGCCTCTTTAATTGAGCACTAATTATTCTATTCAGGGGGGACGGAGTGAGTATCAAGTCCGACAAGTGGATTCGCCGCATGGCAGAGCAGCACGGTATGATTGAGCCTTTTGAGGCCGGTCAGGTGCGTCATAACGATAATGGCGATCGACTCATCTCCTATGGCACCTCCAGCTATGGCTACGATGTTCGCTGTGCTCGTGAATTTAAGATTTTCACCAATGTTCACTCAGCGACAGTTGACCCCAAGACCTTCGATGAAAACAGCTTTGTGGATGTTGAAGGCGACCACTGCATTATTCCGCCAAACTCCTTTGCCCTGGCGCGTACAGTGGAGTATTTCCGTATCCCGCGCTCTGTATTGACGGTTTGCCTGGGTAAATCCACTTATGCCCGTTGCGGTATTATCGTCAATGTGACCCCACTGGAGCCGGAGTGGGAAGGTCATGTGACTTTGGAGTTCTCCAACACCACTAACTTGCCCGCAAAGATCTATGCCAACGAGGGTGTGGCACAGATGCTGTTCTTCGAATCCGATGAAGTTTGTGATGTGTCCTATGCCGATCGTGGCGGCAAATACCAGGGTCAGCGCGGCGTTACCCTGCCTCGCACCTGATCACCGGTCTTACTGCAGTACTATTTCCTACCTATGACAGAGGTTTCTACTAGCCAGCTACCAGAAAGCGTCGATGTATTAGTCATTGGCGCTGGGGCAGCTGGACTAATGTGCGCGGCTACAGCGGGTCAGCGCGGGCGCAACGTGTTGGTCCTGGACCACGCCAACAAAGTCGGAAAGAAAATCCTGATGTCTGGTGGTGGCCGCTGCAACTTTACCAATCTCTACACCAGTGCAGAGAACTTCTACAGTAACAACCCCCATTTCTGTAAGTCCGCCTTGGCTCGCTATAGCCAGTGGGACTTTATTGCATTGGTGGAAAAGCACGGGGTTGCCTATCACGAGAAAACTCTCGGTCAGCTCTTTTGCGACAATAAATCAAGGGATATTGTCGACTTGTTACTGGCGGAATGCCGTGCGGCCAAGGCACAGATCCGCACGCGCTGTAGCATTACTCAAATTCAAGCTCTGGGGCAGGGGTATAAGGTCGAAACCAGTATGGGAACGGTTACCTGTGAATCCTTGGTCGTGGCTACTGGAGGCCTTTCTATTCCCACCATGGGGGCGAGCGGGTTTGGATATGAGATCGCTAAGCAGTTTGGGCTTGATGTAGTCCCAACTCGAGCAGCGCTAGTGCCATTCACCCAGCATAAACGGCAATTAGAGCGTCAGGGTACCCTGCCCGGCACCTCTCTATCAGTGACCGCTTCTTGCGCTGAAGGTAGTTTCCAGGAGCAGATGCTGTTCACTCACAGGGGGCTGAGTGGGCCAGCGGTTTTGCAAGTTTCCAGCCACTGGCGAGAAGGTCAAACGGTAATATTTGACTTGGCTCCAGAGAAAAATCTGGCAGAGTGGTTACCGCTGCGCCGGCATCAGAGCCCGGATAGCCACTTGCACAGCGTTTTGGCTGAGGTTTGGAGCAAAAAGTTAGTACAGTTTTTCCTGCAGCGAGCGCAAATTACCAGCCGCCCCCTAAAACAGTTTGGGGAGGGGGAATTACAGCAAGCTGGGGAAAAGTTACAAAGCTGGAAATTGGTACCGGCGGGCACTGAGGGTTATCGCACTGCTGAGGTAACATTAGGTGGAGTCGATACTGCACAAGTCTCTTCCCGTACTATGGAATGTAAAACCCGGCAGGGGCTTTATTTTATTGGCGAGGTTCTCGACGTAACCGGCTGGCTCGGCGGGTTCAATTTCCAATGGGCTTGGGCTTCAGGTCATGCTGCAGGAGAGGTGGCTTAATGGTGTGCCGGTACAATAAAGTTTGAACACTGTAGAAAAAGTTTGAACACTGAATAATAAAGTTTGAACACTAATTATAAAGTTTGAATATTGCCACATCTGCGAGTGTACTCAGCGGGAGAGGTAGTCGTGCAGCCTATGCAGCTGGAATAAATGAGGATGAATATAACAATATATCCTTCGTTACTAGTTCAAAATCGATAACAAACCAAATCTTATATATAGATTTTAAGTGCAAACTGTTGACTTGAATGCCACCTTTTAAGGCCATCCGTATTTTAAGCCAAGCTCAGAAGTTGTGTAAGGCTTTATATGGCTCATAAAATACTCATTAAATGAGTCATAGAGCCTATTTCTATGACTCACAAAATACCCATTAAATGAGCCATAGAGCCTATTTCTATGACTCATAGTAGATTTACTTTGGCTGAAAATTTTATGAGATATTTTCTTTTTATAAGAAATTATCAAGACAATCCTTAAATCATATAACATAAAAAAATCAGATTTATAATAGGTAGAAACACTCTACGGTTTAGGCATAGCGGTCCTACGAATTTGTAAGATTTGCTAAATTTCATAATGTTTGAATAAGGATGAACACAACCACTTAAATATGACCTCAGTATGTATACTATAGATATCGGATTAATAAATCTTACAGACCTAAGATGTTAATGCTTTAGTCATAAATCAGATTGGGGTGAAAAGTTTTGGCGCGACACAGAAGGTTAGAGAGGCTAACTGATTTTCAAAGAGCTCTGAAAAACAAGTATGGGCTGGGAGCTGGAGAAGAATACAAACCCTGGCTGAGAGTTCAGGATGTTAAATCTAAGGGAAATAGTGGAAAAATTCAGGGCATTAAAGTTAATAGAGAGCATCATACCCTCTCAGAAAACGAAAGCTGTCTCTTCTATCTGGTTGAAAATTGTGATTCAGTAATCGATATAAGGGAACAGTTTCCCCTTCTCCCCTTAGACTTTTCTATCAAGATTGCAAAGAATCTAGATATAAATCATCCAAAAGTGCCTGGTTCTGGATCATACAATGTCATGACTACAGACTTTGTTTTGACTTGCACAGATAAACACGACTTTTGGTATGAGGCTATCTCTGTTAAATCAGCCCAAGAACTATCAATAAAGCGTACAGCTGAAAAATTAGAAATTGAACGTATTTGGTGGGAGCTTCTGGGGGTAAATTTCCATATATATACTATAAATGAAATATCGGTTATTCAATCTAAAAATATTCAGTGGTTTACCTCTGCATATAGACAAGGACGTAGATTTAAGGAAAATATAGAAAAGCAAGCCATAGAGACATTACATGTTGGGATCAATTTAATCGAAGATATATGCAATGGATTCTGTAAAAATTTAGATGTTGAGAACGATGAAGCTTTAGTACTTTTGAAGCATTTAATCGCTATTAAGAAAGTTGAGGTAGACTTAAGTAAACCGATAGTAGAGTCTGGAGTTATAGATATAACAAATATTCTTTCATCAATCGGTAGGTAAAAATGCGAGTTGAACGAAACAGTGTTTGGAGTGTAACTGATATTGATGGGGTTGATAGTGGTGTGTATCGTGTTCTTGAACTTTTTTATGATATAAATATTCTGGTTCTTTTTAATCTTGAAGAATCTGGAGGTTTAAGAAGGCCTATTAAGATTGATAGCTCCAGATTTTTGTGTGCGATTAAAGGAGGAGCTGTGAAAAGAAACTTTAGTCCTCTTCCCTACTATCAGCTAGCTGATGAGGGGTTGATACCTGAAGCTCATATTAAAAAACGTGATAGAAATATTGAGCTGATAAGTGAGCTAATAGAAAATCCAGATTTTCTCCTTGAGATTTCTACTGAAGAAAGAAGCAAAGTTCTGGTAAATCAGGCGAAAAGTAAAGGGGTAAGGGCTCAGAGAATATATAGGTTATTAAATCAATATTGGAGGGGTGGGCAAGAAAGAAATGCCCTCCTGCCTGCTTACAAGAATTCAGGAGGAGCTGGAAGAGTTAGGGTTTCAGGATGTCTTAAACGTGGAGCTCCAGTAAGAATGCTTACACCGAGCATGGAAATATATCAAGGGGTTAACACTACGGAAAATGATAAGAATAATTTTATTTTCGCGATGAAGAAGTATGGCTTGAAAGGGCGTCGAGTTCCATTTAGTCAAGTTTATGAAAAAATGTTGAAGGAGTTATACTCACAAGAACTAATACTGGCAGAGAGTGAATTTAGGTCGCCGAATGTTCCATCATATCGTACTTTTATATATTGGATTAAAAAATTAATTCCAAAAAATGAAATAATCCGAAAGCAAACTACAGCGGGTGACTTTGAAAGAAACAAGCGTGGATTAAGAGGAGCTGCGACAGATCATACCGAAGTTCCTGGAAGTTGCTTTGAATTGGATTCAACGGTACTGGATGTTCATATTGTCTCTGAATTTAGGCGCTCTCATGTTCTAGGTAGGCCTACTGTTTATTGTGTGGTAGATAAAGAAAGCAGGATGATTGTTGGGCTTCACGTTTCTATGGAATATGCTTCTTGGCGTGCAGGCCGTCAAGCTCTTGTCAATAGCTTTACGGATAAGAAAAGTTATTGCTCTAGGTTCGGTATCGAAATCGAAGATCATGAATGGCCTTGCCATCATATCCCCCAGCGTTTGCTTTGCGATCGAGGGGAGTTTATATGTAAGAGCGCTGAAAAATTAGCCGTTCCATTAATCGGTCACCTGAGTATAGCTCCACCTTATCGCGCCGATCTTAAAGGCATTGTGGAACGAAGATTCGAAATTTTGAATAAAAATCTAGTCCATGAATTATTAGGAACAACTAGAGGACATCATTATATTCGAGGTGATCGTGATCCACGTCTCGATGCAACATATACATTAGATGAAGTGACAAAATTACTTATTGATGAAGTTATGGAGCATAATAATTCTCTATTTGACGGCTTAGCTGCACAATCCGTCTTGTTAGTGCAAAATGGATTGGCCCCTACACCGCTTAATTATTGGAATATCCATCTAAAAAAGCATCGACATGCTTTAAGTAGATCAGAGGAGTCCGAAGTAAGGGCTAAACTTCTACCTGCGGTAGAAGTATCTATGACGAGTAAAGGTATCCGCTTAAATGAGGATATGTACTATGAATGTGACCGGGAAGAATTTCAAGAATGGAAAGTGCTTGCCCGGTCTACCAAGTGCTGGAAAATGGAAGCTCGTATCGATCAAGATAACTCTTCATTCATATATGTTCGCCTTAAGGAGCGCGAAGGGTTCACTAAATGCAACTTGATGAAGTTTTCTGCAAGCCTTAGTGATAAACATCAAGCTGATATATTGTATTTTAAAGATTGGAAAAAGAAAGAAAAAAGTAAAAATAAACCAGGTAAAAAGTCTATAGAAAGACATAATAGACGTAAATTAGTTAGCCAAGTAGCAAAAAGTGAAACAAAAAAAGATATACAAGATAAGAGTAAGACTGAGCGAATAAAGGGAATGAGAACACGAAGAAAAGAGGCGGTTCTTGATAGACGAATTGAACACGGTGAATCCATTAGAGAAGAGAAATCAGAAGTATATCCCGATGATCAGAACCTAGAGTCAAAAAGGAAAAATGAAGCTGTCTCATTAATAAAAAGGAAGAGGCGGAACCAGTGAGGGGTGTAAATGATGCAGAGTATAACATTGCAATACTCCCGGAGCATCGGGGGAACCCCTTGATCGAAGCATTACCAAAAAAATTGAAAGATGAGGATTTGGTAGAAAAATTAAGTAGCTATCCTTCATTTTCTGAAAGCGAGAGAAAATTGAGTGCTTTCGAGCGTATTGAATACCTTACAAGAATCGATGAGTTAAGGCAGCCTCTTCCAGTATATCTAGAATGCTTTAGAGCAATTGAAATTGCGATTAAGAAAGGTTATTCAAGCAAGAATCCCCTGTCGCCGACAACCATGAACTATTTACACTACCCTATAGACCAACGATCTAAAGTTGCTCCTAGAACAGGTTATTTCAAATCTAACGGGAGTGGTATAACTTTACTTGGGGAAAGCGGTGTCGGAAAAAGTTGTATGCTAGAGCAGATTTTAAATTGTTTTCCAGAAGTTATTGAGCATCGTAAATACCAAGGTGAGCCTTTATATATTAAGCAAGTAGTATGGGCTAAAGTAGATTGCCCAGAAAATTCGAGTATCAGAGCCCTTTGTCTTAAGATTTTATCGGAAATTGATAGAAAGCTTGGAGGAGAAGAGACTAAGCCAGAAAAAACGAGTGATCTACTTGTTAAGCAAATTGAAGCTAAAATAAAGTCTAGCTTTTTAGGTGTCATAATAATAGATGAAATGCAGCATTTAAATTTGGCAAAAGCTGGAGGCGAAGATAAATTTCTGGGGTTTCTTCATAATCTTATGAATGAATTGGGAGTTCCCATTCTTCTGTGTGCAAACCCTCCCTTTGACAAGTTATTAGGGAAAACTCTAAAGACAGCAAGGCGTGCAGAAAGTCAAGCTTCTTTTACTATGGACTTGATGAAGAATGATGAGGAGTGGAGCATGTTTATTGAAGAACTTTGGGTGTTGCAATGGACAAAGGAAAAAACTCCTTTAACTAAATCTCTTAGTGACAAATTATATGATCTATCTATTGGTAATATGGATCTGGCTGTAAGAATTTATAGGGAATCTCAGCGTTTAGTAATTGGTTCAGATAACGAGTCTATAACGGAATATGTCCTGGAGTATGCAGCAAAGAAAGCTATAAATTTCTCCAAAAAATCTGTAGATGAAGCAAGGATAAATAGGCTTGAAAAATTTCGGCGTATCAGAAGGGAAAAGAGTAATAATAGGTCTAAGGTCGAAACTAGTGAAATTTCATTTAAATCTATAGATACTTCGACATCAGAAGTTATGATTATCCCTGGAGATTTAAATCGCCCCCAGCACCATGAGTTTCATCAGAAGCTATCTTACTTACAATCTATTGGTGACTTAAATGAACTTATTAAAGATCCAGACTTGATAAGGCGAGCATCTATTTCAGAGAATCCTGAAGCTGAGTTAAAAAAAATGGGAGTTTTATTTAAAAATCCGATCAAGCATCTATCCTCAAAGTAAGTTTCACCCCATATGTGGCAATATGCTCCTGCCCAAAGCTTTTCCTGATGAACTTTTCTTTAGTCGAGTTATTCGCTTTGCTACTATTTCTGGATTAAAGGGTAAAGAGTTTAATAAAATATATCTTGCTGAGGAGAGGGCCTCCATACACCCCTTTTTGACATCGAATCTAAAAAAACTTTCAGCCCTTACAGATGATGAACCGTACGAAATTTTATTTGGTCAGACATTGGCTCCAATATATATATTTTATTTGCCTAAGTACTCAAATAACATAATAAAATTTATGTTGAGTAATGATAGCGCGAGATCAATAAGGGAAAGTCAGCTCCCATCATTTGGTGCAGGTTCTTCGCTATGCTTGAAATGGTGTCAAGAGTGCGCCTGTAGCGATATAAATCAATATGGAGTTGCTTATTGGCATAGATCGCATCAAATCCCTGGAGTCTCTTCTTGTGGTATACATCCAGTTCTCTTAGAGAGAATTGACTTACATAATCGTCAACGAATTAGCCTTGGGATGTTACCATCAGTAACCTGCCGTGCTAAAGAAGCATCTAGTGTTGAATATAAAGTAGGTAAGTTTGGATATGATCTTTTAAGAAAGATCAAATGGCCTATTCCGTTAATAGATATTTCTTCAAAATATCGCTATAAATTGCAAAGTATGGGCCTGGTAACGAATAGTGGCCGTATTAGGCGTCTAAAATTAATGCAAAATTTTTATGTATTTTCACAAAACTATCGACCATTTTATAATAGCTCGCTCCCCAAATCGTCTGAAGACTTCAGATATATTTCTCAACTTTTAGTCCCAGGAGAAAACCATAATCCCTTCCAGCATATTTTTTTCTCAAGCTGGCTTTTTTCTACCTTCCAGCAATTATTAGAGGGTCATAATAGTGTAGAGTTTGAGTTTAAGACCCGTAAAAAGGAATTTGCTAAGAGGACGAAAAGGAGGGAGAGGAAATGTGTTGAGCTTCTACGAAGCAGGTCGCTTAACGAAACTTCTAAAATTACAGGAAGAAGTAGAACTTATCTGAAAAGACTTGCAGCGCTCCACAATATCCCCTTGAATCTTAAGCCGCGAAAAATATCTAAGGCCTGTATAGATGAAATTATTCGCCTAGGGTATACAAGGATGAACCGGCATCGAATAGCTACAATCTGCAAAATTGGTGTAGGATCAGTAGAGCAAGTTATCTCAACTCACCCTGAACTAGTAACTTATCGTAAACGATGCCATATGGAGTCAATGCGACGTCGCTATAGACTAAAAATTCTTAAATATTACAAATTACACCCTAAAGCAATTCGTAAAGATATTAAGTTTCACTGTAATAAAGCCTTTTATTGGTTGTATTTATATGATCGTGAGTGGCTAGAGGTTGCTCTACCTAAACCTCTAAAGGCTAAAGGGAGGTATCCTAAAAAATAGAGGAAATATTTATTCATTGAGAGGTGCAGGGAGGCCTAAGGGATGTTTATAACCATACTTCTTGCGGAACTCATACCTTTGTATATTTAGCCAAGTAATGGTGCACCTTTTTGTAAAATCAATATAGTTATTGCTGTTAATTACCATTCTTGAATGATCGCTTTCACGAGAACTAGCTATAACGCCTGAAATTGAACAATCAGTGAAAGAATCTATATTCCATCGGGCACAAGATGCGCAGGTTTCTTTTTTATCTTTAAGTACAGGGAACTCCATTCCCCATTGTCTAACTTTTATAATTTCAAGATCTTCTTTTTCGAAGTTTTTAATGTTTTTGTAGTTTGATTTTAATTCTTTGCTGTACACATCATAAAAGCTCAATAGACAATACCTCTTTAATCTTGCTCTTAAGAGGTTTAGGTCGCCCGTGGGTTCTGCTAGTCTCCTATCAGAAAACCTTTCAATGTAATCTTTCTGATAGGATAAAGTCTGAACAAAATATTTTATGTAGCTTAATTTTGCACAGGGAGAAAAATAAAGTTTCCACTTCTTTATGGGGTCCAGATAATATTTATTGCTGTCTACTTCTGAAGTTAAGTGTTTTATTGAGTTGGATACTTTCTCCCAGTTAGCCGATAAAACACTTAAAATCACGTTTTTAATTTTGTTTTTTACTGAAGGAGTTCTTTTGATTTGCCATAACGGACAGTTATGCTTTTCGCAATATGATATATATAACCACTTGCTTTCGAAAAACGCATGACCCTGATTTGCAAGTTTTTCTTCAATACACTTTTTACAAAACTTAATAGGTATTCGTTTTCCAGTAAATTGCCCATGAGAGTAGTTAAGAATTTGTGGGAAGCCTTTAAAATGTGTAAATCTATTTCTGCTAAAAGTGTCCTCTGTTCCGATAGAGTAAGTAGAGTCAAAAATATCAATCAGTACTTTCTCGGGATAAAAAGTGAAATATTTTTTGGCTGTATCCGGAATTGAAGGGTACTCTCTCCATCCACCCCCGCCAGCTATTAAGCTATTTATATTCCGAAACCCAGCTTTTATAAAAACTCTTAATATAAAGGAATGGATGGATTCATCCGGCTGTTGCAATGCTCTAAGCATGGTTATACCATATTGTCAATATAGAAATATTGTGTGGATTGTAGTTTCTCTATCTAGCTTGCTGATAAGTTTTTTCTGAGAGCTATAGAGTTTCATAAATATACACACATATATTTTGAAATGCCTATTATTTTTTATGAATACCTACTGACATACCAAGAAATCTAATATTTAATAATTAAAAGTACTTAAAGGACATGTTATTGTTTCCATATAGTATATCCCTTGAAAAATTTCCAATACTCTATTGAGCCACGTCAATTGATGTCGGGCTCATTCTCAATATTTCACTCTGTTTATATGTATATTATAATTTTTGTATGCTAATGATTTTTTTCATTTTTAAAAAATACTATAGGGTTTAGCATGGTTTTTCAGAATTGCTTCAATGGTATTAAGCGCCTGCTGATTGTAGATCTTGAGGCAACTTGTTGGAATGATCGCCCACTATCTGTTGGGGTAATGGAGGTCATTGAATTCGGACTTGTACTGACTACTTTGGATGGTGACATCTTAGCTAGTCATAGTCAATTTGTTAGACCAGTGATTAATCCGAAACTTAGTAAGTTTTGCAGTGAGCTTACAGGTATCAAAAATAGCATGGTGGCTAGTGCGCCTGATTTTAGAGAAAGCACGAGTCTCCTTAACCTATGGTTATCTCATTATGAGTATCAAGCCTGGGCTAGCTGGGGGGAATACGATTGGAAGCAGATCAAAGTAGAGCTGACACGGCACGGTTGCGCGCCAGATTTTTTTGCTAAACCGCATATCAACCTGAAAGCAGTATGGCAAGAAAAGACAGGTAAGAAGCGTCGTTCAGGACTTGGATCTGCTCTACAGTCTCTCGGTATTGTCTTTGAAGGTCAGCAGCATCGCGGTGTGGATGATGCACGTAATATTTCGAGAATACTTCCTTACTTGACTATTTAAAAAATGTATCGTTGGTTTGATTCGAATAGGTGATGTACTTATTATAAATATAATTTTGATTGTATAAGAGGCTTAACCTCTGCCTTTCATGTCATAGAAATTTGTGTCATCTATTCATAGATGGCTATTGTATTTTATGACTCTTAATCTTTTATTGCGGGAAGATCAAGAGTACTCGATTTAATATTATTTAGATACTCCACTTTGATTGGTTGTTGATATGAAAGTTAAATTAGTTTATATGATTATGTAACCCTGGGTTTGTTTAAAAAGATTGTTTTATATTTTCTGGGATTCATTAGGGATATCGTATCTAAAGGAAATGATGCCCACCATATCTCCTATAGTGGCAGTTAAGTTACATATTTAGATCTCAAACTAGAGCTAGAGTTGGTATACTTTATCAGCTTAATTCTAAGGTATTACATTTACCTAAGCCCTTTGCTCGAATCCGTTTAACATTGATATTTATTAAATGACGGATCACGAAGCGAAATAGTAATTTCTTAATGCCAGTTAAATTACTTCCATAGAGCAGATAAAAATCATCAGGTTGCGTATAAACTCCGAAATCGTCTGCGATACCTTCTTTCTGTATAAATGTATCTTTATCCTCCCAGTCAATGGGTGGGTTTTGTAGGCATTTTGTGGCAATACCATAGCCTTTAAACTCAGAGCATTGGTTACGAAACCCTTCTTGGACTTTGTTCAGGTATGGGCGGTCGATAATATATCCTTCAAGGTTGATCCACCTATCATTTGAATATACTTCCACCCAGCTGTGGATAATTCGTTCAGGTACGATATAGAATAGATAACTAGGTATAGCACCTTTCTGAAGGTCTTTAAAAATAGTAAATCCATGAATGCGTGTAGGAATGCCAACAGCGCGAAGCAAAGCCATTAGCAATGTTCCTTTAGTGTTACATTGTCCGTACCCGTCTTTCAGTACCCTGCTAGCTGGAATACGATCATCACTATTGTAACCAAATAAAATATCATCACGAACAAACTTATAGATGGCACCAATGGCGTCATACTGAGATAGCTTACGCCATTTCTTATTTTCAATTAACATCTGAATGGTTTTATTCTCAAAGTCAAGCATAGGGGTTTCTGATAAGTATTCACGAGTAAGTGTCTTCATTCATTTGTTCTCCAAGGTAAGTTATAATGTGGGCATATTTAAACTCTGCCCTCTCGTATAATTGAATAAACTTCCTAAGACTTCACGAAAGCTCTCTTATCAAAATCATTCCTAAATGAATGTCGCATAGACTTTTATTTGGGTCGCTTATTCAAAGTTAACCCCCCACTTTCACGCAAGGTTAACGGTAGCTAAAAGAAATCGAATTTATCCAATGACTTTAACATTAGTATTATGGTCTCGCATCCTGATTAATTGAAGAATATAGCCCTTCTAAAGCTCTACCTTACCAACTAAAATTCCGTAGACTATGGGGCTGATAGACCCCTTACTAGTGTAAGTGTCACTATCTGTAAGTCGAGCCTTCTAGAGGCTGACTCCTCACTTGGATAGAAGGTGTGACCAAATAGATACTTTAGGATTAATGATAACTTTAAGGCAGTGAGCTTAGTTGAGGCATTTGGATTTACTTGCTAAAATCGCAGTCAGTAGATTCTGGTCTCCCTGTAACCTTTATGAATGTAGTTCGACTATCATTTTTGTTGATTGTACTTATGGTCTTTCAGACCGCAGGTGCATTCTATGATAGCCATGAAGAAGTTCAGGAGGTAACGAATCACCTGTCTCTACATCATGATGAAGATCTGCTCGGAAATTTACCGTTTCAACCGGACAGTTCCTTTTCTGATTTAAGTTTACAGGCCCCCTCCAGTGGGGATGAGACTGACCAATCTTCACTTCTTCTGGATTTATGTAATCACTGCTGTCATTGCCATGGAAGTACGTGTACCGTTCTGGTAGGTCAATCACTACACTCTACTCTGAACGGAATCGTGAATTATCGAGAATTCGGCAATACACGTGTTCCCAGTGGTTATTTTACGCCTCTACTCCGCCCACCTATAACCCAAGTCTGATTGCTCCAATACCGCGCGAGTAAGGAGAGCTACTAGGCCCCTTGCGCGAATAAAAACTGACTTGGGAGATACCCATGGATTTTTACTGCACGCTCACTGAGAGTGTGATTCGTCGTCGTGCCATATTCCAGTTGATGGTGGCGATAATGTATTTAGCTGCGCAATCAGTATCCGCGCAGGAGGGGGATTTACTGACATTACCGGATGCGATTGAGCTGACGCTCGCACAGAATCCGGAGCTTGCGGTATTCCCATTACAGAGAAGAGGTCTAGATGGTGCTGAAGAGACAGCAGCACTTAGGCCTGCGTTAAGCCTAGGAGGTGAGGCTCAATACAAGAACTTTGGTGATGGTGGCTCCAATAATGCGCCAGATCCCGAGGATGATGCCGACAATGAGCTTGAATTGACGGTAACTTTATCGTCCGTAATTGAGCTAGGGGATAAACGTAGAGCTCGAATAGATGTAGTCAATGCCCAGCGTAATTTACTGATCGCGGATGAGCAAGCTAAGGCGCTAGATCTTCTGGCAGAAGTTATCCGTCGCTATGCTCAGGTTCTTGCTGCCCAGGAATTAGTCGTATTGGCTGGAGAGAAGGTATTACTCGCACGTGAAACGCTAAGCGCTGTTAGCGCCAGAGTCAGCGCTGCTGCTAGCCCGGTTTCTGAACGCCTACGAGCGGAGTCCGCCCTGGAAAAAGCAAACCTCGCTAAGCAGACGGATGAGAGCATGCTAGTGTACTACAGGCATGCCTTATCGGCTCTGTGGGGACAGCCGAGTATAGATTATCGAGTAGACTCCAGTGAGCTCTATCGTTTTGAGCCCGGAGCTAGTTTTGACGAACTTTATGCGCGTGCACAGGAAAACCCAGCTATAGCGCGCTTTGCTTCCGAAGACCGTCTTAGAGCCTCACAGCTTCGCCTCACCCAGTCCAACTCTAAGCCTGATGTCGGGTGGTTTGCAGGTCTTCTCGTGAATCGGGCTGTTGACGAAACTACTGCTTTAGCTGGTTTCGAAGTTCCACTCTTTACTGCAAAACGCAATCGTGGTACCGAGCTAACAGCAATGACTGAGTTGGATGAGGTTATGCTCCGTCGCGAGGCGGCATTACTAAAACTTTATCCTCAGCTATTTCTTGCCGTTACCAGTCGCGAACTGGCCTTGGCTACTGTCTCCAGTTTGCAGGATTCTGTAATCCCTAAGCTTCGCGAGGCATTGGCTGAAGTAGATCGTGCCTATCGTCGTGGCCGGAGTTCTTATCTTGACTTAATTGTTGCTCGGGAAGAGTTACTTGATGCTGAACGTGCACGAATCGAAGCAGCGCGGTCTGTACTTCTTTTCGGCGCTGAGATTGAGCAGCTTACAGCAGGGCCTTTAGGTTCCGAGAGTGTAGGAAACGGAAAATAATTTTGGATTTAGATATGAGCAGATTAAGTAAAGTAATTCGCCTGGCAATATTATCCATATTCCTCATTTTCTCTGGATTTTGGATTGCAAGCCTGGGTCATGCAAATGGTGGTTATGATGAACATGTTAAGCAAGTTGAGGAGCCGGGCTCCAATAATAGCCATGATGAGCATGATGAACGGGAAGAGAAGAAATTCTCTAGTCATGGACATAATGATAACCATGGCGGACATGAAGACCATCGGGAGGAAAAGGGCCCCAATGGTGGCCGTTTACTGACTGAGGGGGATCTAACGGCTGAGTTGCTTATTTATGAAAGTGGTGTAAAGCCAGAGTTTCGAGCCTGGATTTCTCTGAATGGTAAACCTTTAGAGAATGCTCGTGTTTCCGTAGAGCTTGAAAGACTTGGCGGAAAAGTGGATCAAATACCCTTTGCCTGGGAGGATAGTGTTGGGTATTACCGCGGTGAAGGCGTAGTAAAGGAACCTCACTCCTTTGATGTTGCCGTTTCTGTTTTTTACAACGGGGAGCGCACAAGTTGGGATTATGAGTCCCATGAAGGTCGAGTGCAGATCTCTGAACAAATGGCAAAAAAGGCAGGCATTAAAACTGCAATTGCTGCTCCAGGTATAATTAAAGAAAGCGTTACCTTATATGGTAAAACTGCGATAGATCATCGTAACCTCAGTCATGTGCGTGCACGTTACCCAGGAACCGTAATCACTGTTAATAAAACGCTTGGCGATTTGGTAGCGAAAGGGGAAGAGCTTGCTACTATCGAATCCAATGACAGCTTGCAAATTTATCCACTGGTCGCTCCTATTAGCGGTCAGATAATTGATAAGCAAGCCAGCCAAGGTGAATTCAGTGGCGAACGGGTACTGTTTACCATAGCTAACTACGACCAGCTGTGGGCTGAGTTGCAAGTATTTCCGATGCGTCGCGATCAGATCAAATTAGGCCAACAGGTTTCAATTACAGCTGGTGACCGTTCTTTTGACTCAACTATCACCAGCCTTGCTCCGAGCAGTAATGGTCAGCCCTTCGCGATTGCAAGAGCGGTGATTGAAAACCCCAATGAACTCTGGACTACCGATCTAATGGTCCAAGGCCAAGTAGTAACCAATGAAAAATCTGTGCCTTTAGTGGTCGAGAATCGTGCGCTACAACCTTTCCGCGATTGGACGGTGGTATTTATCAAAGTGGGAGAAACCTATGAAATTCGTCCACTTAAACTGGGCCGTAGCGACGGCACTGTTACCGAAGTGTTGAGTGGTCTCAATGTGGGTGATCGCTATGTCACCGAGAACAGCTACCTGATCAAAGCGGATATTGAAAAGTCCGGCGCTGAACATAGCCATTAAATGAGGCCAGAAGATGATTGAAAGTATACTGCGCTTTTCAATTGAGCGGCGCTACTTTGTACTGTCCCTGATCTTTGTATTGGTGGGCCTGGGGGTTTGGAGTTATCAGAGACTTCCAATTGATGCGGTTCCAGATATCACCAATGTTCAGGTACAGATTAATACCGAGGCTCCTGGTTATTCACCTTTAGAGGCGGAGCAGCGGATTACTTACATTGTGGAGGCGGCACTCGCGGGCTTGCCTAATTTAGAATATACCCGTTCGCTCTCTCGCTACGGTTTGTCCCAAGTCACTGTTGTTTTTAAAGAGGGTACAGATCTCTATTTTGCTCGGAACTTAATTAATAGCCGTCTCAGTAGTATTAAAAGTCATTTGCCTCCGGAGTTAGAGCCTGAAATGGGTCCTATTGCTACCGGACTCGGTGAGATTTTTATGTATACCGTGGAGGCTCTGCCTGGCGCCACCCAGCCCAATGGGCAGCCTTACGACGCTACTTCACTGAGGGAAATTCAAGATTGGATTATAAAACCGCAATTATCCTTAGTCCCCGGAGTTACTGAAGTTAATACCATCGGTGGCTATAACAAGCAGTATCACGTAACACCTGAACCCCGGCAGATGCTTAACTTTGGCGTATCCATGGAAGATATCGCCCTAGCGCTGCGTCGCAATAACGAAAGTCGCGGCGCTGGTTATTTGGAGGAGAATGGACGGCAACTTCTAGTGCGCTCACCTGGGCAGTTGCGAAATATTGCCGAAATTGAGGATGTGGTAATTACCAGTCGCGCCGGGGTGCCGGTTAAAATTTCGGATGTGGCCGAAGTGGCTATTGGAAAAGAGCTTCGCACCGGTGCAGCCACTCGCGATGGTGAAGAGACCGTATTGGGTACAGCCATGATGCTGGTCGGGGAAAACTCCCGGGAGGTAGCTCGAAGTGTGGCGGAAGCCTTAGAGCGAATAAAATCAACCGTGCCAGAAGGTATTAAGGTAGAGGCGGTTTACGATCGGACCACTCTGGTAGATAAAGCTATCGCTACAGTGCAAAAAAACCTTGTTGAGGGTGCGCTGCTGGTTATCGTGGTATTGTTCTTGTTGCTGGGAAATATTCGAGCTGCCTTTATTACTGCAGCAGTAATCCCGCTTTCCATGCTTGCGACCATTTTCGGCATGGTGCAAACGGGTGTTTCCGCCAACCTGATGAGTCTCGGAGCTCTTGACTTTGGCCTGATTGTCGATGGGGCCGTGATAATTGTGGAGAACGCGATTCGCCGACTTGCAGAAGCCCAGCATCGCAAGGGAGGCAAGCTGCCCCTACAAGAGCGTTTGGAGCTAGTATTCCAAGCTACCAACGAAGTGATTCGCCCAAGTTTGTTTGGTGTTTTGATCATTACCGTGGTGTATATCCCCCTATTTTCGCTTACAGGTGTGGAAGGGAAGATGTTCCACCCCATGGCTGCCACTGTAGTGATGGCATTACTCGCTGCATTGGTGCTTTCTTTAACCGTTGTGCCTGCAGCAGTTGCCGTTTTCCTGACAGGTAAAATCAGTGAAAAAGAAAACAAAGTTATTGTTGCGACCAAATCTTTATATAAACCATTGTTGATTGCTGCAATGAAAGTGCGGTGGTTAGTACTTTCTGGGGCTCTTGCATTAGTACTGTTCTGCAGCTGGCTTGCAACAACACTGGGCTCTGAATTTATTCCTCAGCTCAATGAGGGTGATATCGCACTACACGCCCTGCGTATTCCTGGTACTGGTTTAGAGCAATCTGTAGAAATGCAAAGCTTGTTGGAGCAGCGTATTAAGGAGTTTCCCCAGGTAGATAAAGTATTCGCAAAAATTGGTACACCAGAAGTAGCAACAGACCCAATGCCGCCAAATGTAGCCGACAACTTTGTGATTCTGAAACCACGTGACCAATGGCCTGATCCGAAATTGCCCCAGGAACAATTGGTTGCTGAAATCGAAAAAGCTGTGCGTCAGTTACCGGGAAATAACTACGAGTTCACCCAACCAATCCAAATGCGTTTTAATGAACTAATTTCCGGTGTACGTGCAGACCTAGGTATTAAAGTATTCGGTGATGATCTGGATCAGCTGGTGGCTTCTTCAAATGAAATTCTCGGTGTGTTAAATGGAATTGAGGGTGTTGCTGATGCTCGTGTAGAACAAGTGGAAGGTCTACCGATTCTATCAATAGTGCCAAAGAGAGTCGCACTCGCCCGCTATGGAATAGATCTGCAAACCTTGCAAAATTTGGTTTCAACGGCTATTGGAGGGGAAGAGGCTGGACTGATTTACGAAGGCGATCGCCGTTTTCATCTGGTAGTGCGTCTGCCGGAAGGCTTACGACGAGACTATGAGAACCTTGGGGATTTACCTGTTCCGTTACCCACTGATAGCCAATTAGGTAGCTATGTGCCCTTGTCAGAAGTTGCTAACTTGGAAATGACCCCTGCCCCCAACCAGATTAGCCGGGAAAATGGTAAGCGCCGTGTTGTGGTAACGGCCAACGTCCGTGACCGTGATTTGGGTTCCTTTGTTGAAGAGGCGAAGGGTCGTATTGATCAGCAGGTCTCTTTGCCTGCAGGTTATTGGCTAGTATACGGCGGCACTTTCGAGCAATTGGAGTCCGCCAGTACTCGCCTCTCGATAGTGGTTCCACTGACACTATTGGTAATTCTGGGGCTTCTGGTGATGGCCTTTGGTTCATTCAAGGATGCCTTAATTATTTTCAGTGGAGTACCCCTCGCGCTTACTGGAGGTGTCTTGTTCCTATGGTTGCGCGATATGCCTTTATCTATTTCTGCCGGAGTAGGATTTATTGCACTATCTGGTGTGGCGGTGTTAAACGGTTTGGTAATGCTCTCCTTCATTCGACAACTTCGACAGCAAGGTGGTGAGTTGCTCACATCTATTATCGATGGCGCTATGATCCGCCTGCGTCCAGTATTGATGACTGCGTTGGTTGCGAGTCTCGGTTTTGTTCCTATGGCTTTGAATGTAGGCACTGGAGCAGAGGTTCAAAGACCACTAGCTACGGTGGTGATTGGAGGCATAATTTCTTCTACTCTCCTAACCTTGTTTGTACTGCCATTGCTTTATCGGATAGTGCATGGAAGAGAGGGTATATCAAAAATAAAAACATAATTTACGATGCTCACCTTTGCCTATATTTAGGTAGGGGTGGGCAAAATTTTAATAAAAATATTTAAGTGTGCGCTGGTTCATTTTTGAGTATGAAAGAGATGGATACGTTTGATATTTACATTAGATAAGTAGAAAATAATAGATGTTTCTATTGTCTCAATAGAGTGACGGGGTTTTAGTGTGTAGGTTTAGTATGGGTTTACTGCTTGCAGATTTTTATTCTGGTTCAAAGGCAGCCTTTATAGATCCTAAATAGAGTGGACAGAAGTGCTGGTGCCCTTGATTTCTGATTTTAGTGAATTATAATTTTACTTCTCATGAAGTTGACTTATAAATATGATCTGAGTTTTTTAAAAAAGACAGGAACTAGCCTTGAGCGAGACTTTGAAGTAAGTAATTGTTGATATTTAAAGCATAAATATCCCTAAGTGGAGTTCTGTTTAGAGAGGGCGTGAATATGTCTGAATGTGGTTGCGGTTTAGAGCAAGCAGATAAATTAGAGAGAAGCACTTTAATGGTGCTGCTAGTGATCAACGCAATTATGTTTGTGCTTGAATTAACTCTTGGATGGTTTGCTCAGTCAACAGGATTGATTGCAGACTCTCTGGATATGTTAGCTGATGCTGCTGTGTATGGGATTTCTTTATTTGTTGTAGGTAGAGGGGTTATATATCAAGCAAAGGCAGCTAATGTCAGTGGAATAATTCAAATTATATTGGGGTTGTGGGTGTTGTATGAGATTTGTAGGAGATCGCTTTTTGGCAGTGAGCCAGAAAGTATACTGATGATATCAATAGGGGCCTCTGCCTTGTTAGCAAATGTTGTTTGCCTCCTAATAATATCTAAGTATAGGGAAGGAGGGGTACATATGAGAGCTGCTTGGATTTTTTCAGCCAATGATGTTGTAGCAAATTTAGGAGTGATTATGTCAGGTCTACTAGTCGCGGTAATCGATAGTCGTTTCCCTGATCTTGCTATAGGCTTAATAATTTCAGCTGTTGTTATTCGAGGTGGTTTTTTGATTCTTAAAGAGGCGAGAGAGTCCACTCGAAAAGCCAAAATATCCTAAGTGACCTTAAGGTTTTAATAGTAATGAGTGATATCAGCTTCTTAGTGGCTTGTCTAAAATAGTTTGTAGATCAATGGAAGTCTTACCTGAAGATGCTTGTCACTAATTTATGAGAGCAAAAGATGCAGTGATCCCTTAAGGCTTGAGTTGGCGAACTTATGAGTGCTTTTCTCTCATAGAGCAGTTTTGTGTATCCATTTTAGTGCGTTATGACATGACGCACTTTTTTCACTTTTGACCTAGATGGTCTAGGCAGAAATTTTATTATTATATACTGCCGAATATTCCCTTACAGCCTCCAAAGGACCTAGTCAAAGTATTGTTGGTGTTGAATATCTTTCATTTGGGTATAGAAGCCTAAGAAATCCTCAAGTGTTTTTTCATAGCTCTAAATCTTTAGTCGACTATAACTAAAAATTGATACGTACCTTCTGTTGAAAAGAATATTGAGCCGCGGCATTAATGTCTACTAAGTGAGCTTCCTCGCAAAGTATGGTGCAATGCTTTAGATCGGTGATTTGATCTATATCTCTTCAGTCTTAAAGCAGTATGACAAATAGTTGTCGAGCAGCTGTTTCATCGAGTTAGATGTTTCAGAAAGTTCTCTGTCGCTCATATTCTATAGGTAATATTGGTAATGATAACGATTTTCAATTAAGTGTGTGGTTCTGTGCCTGTAAAAATTTATACTCTTCATAACTTCCGGCCTAGTGGATACTTTTGGTGGGAAAGTTGAGTTTAATAATTTAACCCTAAGTTAGGGCGAAGTATGGGGCTTAAATGGGGGGCTCGGAGCTGCTAGAAAGGTGCTCTGTTTCTATAGATACTAAATATCGCCATTGTTAGATGAAATAAGAGAATGTTACGTAGGTTGCGTGTGCCGTATGCTCTCTCATTTTGCAAAGTGCTCCTAAAGTTAGCTAGAAATCAGCTCTTATCCTCAGTCATATCTGCGAGATTTGGTATGCGCTTTATATGTGAAGCCGATTTTGTAGTGCTTCTGTAAACTGGCCAGCAAAGATAATGCTTTTCAGTTCATCTACGAATGTAGATAAATCTATCCCCGGTGCTCAGCTTTCAGCATTTTTAGTTTGGTGGATGCTTCTAAAGTGCCAGCTAAATAGCTATTTCCCTACGGTAATAAAATGTGTAAGCACGATTGGGTATTTCTGAGGGATGTCTAAAGCGGTATTCTGGTTTTTTGTGTGTTGAAAATGGCCATTGCTTCTGTGGTTTTAATTGTGCAATAGGGAATCTCGCAATGATAATGCGGATGATTTTTTGTTAATAGTTAAAAAATAAAGAGTAATAAATAGATTATCATGGACGAATTTCATAAATTAGACTGAGTTTTGTATTTTAGTCATGAGAATTAATGGCGTTTAGTTGGTGCAGGTAAAAGAAAAGGAGGTGGAAGTACAGTTGCGCCTTACTTGGTACTATTCTCCTTAAAGTGGATTGTTGTAATAAAAAAATATCCAATAAATTACTTTGGGTTGCGGGGCGTATTGTTAATTGTGGTGTGGTTTATGTGAATGTGATGTGTCAATCTTTACTTAAAAATACGAATTTTCTGCTGAAAAATAGCAGGGAGATTAAAGATTGAGGAAAAACGACAGTGTACGCTTGAATGTTTGTGCGAATTTACGCTACCCCTAAGATGGAATTAATTCCAGTAAGCTTGTCATCAAATAGTTTATATTTGTTAATTGACTGGTCACAATATGTTACCAAAATATAAGCTGTGATTTGCTGTAATTGGCGGCAAGGAGCTTTCTTGGGTTTCCCGTTGGGAGTCGGAGTTAGGTGTGAGTGCAAGCTTCAATAGTAAAAAAAATACGCATAAAACCTGTTCGTTTTGTTGTGAGCTCATGATCGCAGGATGATTTTCATGTGATTGGCGGACCGATTGTTCTGGCTAATTTTTAGAGGTAATTTGAAGGGGTAAGATTGTAAGCGGGTGTAAGTGAGATGGGCTGGTCATGTAGCAAAAAAAAACCATACTGCGCGGCAAGAAAAATAAAAAAATAAAGAAAATTACTTTGAAGTGATTGTTAAAATTTCTAATGTGTTTAATATTTCTCTCGGAAAATAATAAATAGAATCGATGAGTAGAGACTCTTGATGGTGGTCAAAGATTTACCCGGCAGATTTACCCGGCAGATTTACCCGGCAGGTTTACTCGGCAGGTTTACCCGGCAGGTTTACCCGGCAGGTTTACCCGGCAGGTTTACCCGGCAGGTTTACCCGGCATGATTCCCGGACGGGTGGTCTTTCAGTCGAGTTCTAAATTCTCTGATGTTTAAACCATTCTTAATTCAAGCTTTGAGGTTTTTGTTAAGTTTTTTGATATATATCAGCTTGATTAAAACAGTAAAAAAATAGCCTAAATGCCTCCGCATAGACGATTGAGGCCGTGTCTTATTTGACTTTAAAAACGGAGATTGAAATGTCGATACAGTTACAAAACATACTCAAGGAAAACGGGTTAGACCCTTTAAAGGTGGCACTGTCATCTGTGGCGGAACTCTATTCGATGACAGAGGATAACTTACTGGATTTCAAGACAGGCTTGATCCATGAGGCATTCGCTTATCACTATGAGAACAATGCTTTTTTCCGCTCCGCTTGCGATAGCAAAGGAGTGACACCGGATATGATCTCAACTCCAGCTGACCTGATCAAAATACCTCTGATTCCCATTGAGCTTTTTAAATCAAACGATAGCCATAAGTTACTTTCAGTCAGCCTACGTGATGTAGAGCTAGAAATGCGAAGCACAGGTACCTCTGGTATTCCCAGCGTTTCGCGCCGCTGCGCAGACACCGTTGACAATGCGGTGCTGGGGATTTACTCGATGTATCGCGAATTCCTAAAGATCTCCAAAGGTGCCGGCCTTTATCTTTGCCCCTCAACCGAGGAAATTCCTGAAATGGGCATGATCAAGGCGCTCAATATGCTCGCAGGTCTGCTGGACACTCATAGATTCATGGTTCGGCAAGAATCTTTTAAGCCCGAAGAGGCCTTAGAACAGCTTGAGGATTGGAATGATAAATTCAGTCGCCATTTGATTGGTCCTCCATTCCTGATCAATCGTTTTATCAGCTACCTCAAAGCTACCAACACCCGAATTAAACTCGATAAGAGTAGTTACATCATCACTCTTGGGGGGTGGAAGCGCTTCTCAGGCCAGATGTTGTCACGTGCAGAATTCAACAGTGAATGTATCGAGTACTTGGGCGTTGAAGAGAGCCAGATCCGTGATATCTACGCCTTGGTTGAATCCAATGTCATTGCTATTGACGATGAGTATGGAATCAAGCATGTCTCCCCCTTCGTTCATTTCTCGGTAAGAGACCCCAAACAACTAGATCGAGAGGTCGAACCGGGCCAGACCGGCCAATTGGCAATTCTTGACCCTCTCGCACGTTCGACGCCTGGTTTCATGCTTACTGAGGACTTGGTGCGACTGTTGCCTGAAGCGAGTCGTTCGGGAAGAAGTGGTCAACGCATGCAGTATGTAATGCGCCTACCTGAGTCAAAAGAATTTGGTTGCTGTGCGGTTAATTTAGATAAGCGGCTTGAAGATTTGGACGCAGAGCAGGCTGCTAGCGGCAGTTGTCCAGTCGTCGCCTAATTACAGCTGTCCAAGATGGAGCTACAACATGTACAACGACATCATCATTGACAACTTTTCCGACCCGGCTCATGTCGGTGATATCAACGAACCCAATTACGAATATGAAATTGGCAATCCAGTATGTGGAGATCGGATTCGCGTTCAGATCAACATCACCAATGGACTGATTGACAGTGCTCGCTTTAGAGCTTGGGGTTGCGCTACTTCGGTGGCGACGGCCAACATTTTCTGTGCCTCGCTTGAGGGGTTGGCACCGGAACAGCTTGCCGGGAGAACAAGTAGCGAAATAGAAGGCATGCTTGGTGAACTAGAGCCATCACAACACCATTGTGTTGAGATTTTGCAGCAGCTTCATCATAGGTTGCTGAGCTTAGTTGGCAAAGATTGTCGGGAGGTGATGCCATGACAAATGCTCACTCGATTGAGGGTTACTTCGACTACAACGCCACAACCCCGGTGTCGGAGGCTGTAGCTACGGCTATGTCCTCTGCGCTTCGGCTCTTTGCTAATCCATCTGGGCGTACGCTTCCTTCGACCAGTAATCGTGAGCTAATCCAGCGAGCAAAGACCCATGTCGCTAGCCTACTGGGTACCGCGCCGGAAAAAGTTTTCTTTACCTCCGGCGGTTCTGAAGCCAATAACTGGGCTATTAAAGGAAGCCTGATGAACGACCTGGGTAGGGCCGGCCATATCCTAACCACGGCGATTGAGCACCCTTCAGTTCTAGAAACTATCCGATACTGCGCCCACCAATTCGGATTCGAAGTCACCTGCTTGAAGCCGGGACCGAGCGGCGCCGTCAGTTTTGAGGCTGTCGCTGAAGCTATCCGGCCTGACACCAGGTTGATTTCCATGATGTATGCGAACAATGAAACCGGCGTTATTCAACCTGTGGATCAGGTGGCAAGGCTGACCCGCTCCCGAGGCATTCCGTTCCATGTCGACGCAGTGCAAGCAGTAGGTAAGCGGCCTCTTGATGTCGAGGCATTAGGTGCTGATTTTGTTTCTTTTTCCGCACACAAATTCTATGGTCCCAAGGGTATTGGCGGCCTATATATCCAGAATATAGATCGCATATCTCCCTTGATTCATGGTGGTGGACAAGAGATGGCAATGCGCTCTGGTACCGAGAATTTGGTCGCTATCGCCGGACTCGGTGAGGCTGCTGACGAATGTCGCAGGGAGCTTGAGTACTGGGACCATCACTGTCTGAAGTGCAAACAGCACTTGATCGAACAGCTTGGCAAATCCTCTATCGAAACACATATCAATGGTGCTAGTCATTATGAGGGGGCGATTTCCAATACCTTAAACCTATCGATTCCAGGCATTCGGGGTGAGGCGCTTGCTCTGTTAATGGAAAAGAAAGATGGGATTGTGGTGTCGATTGGCTCTGCATGCAGTAACAACAAGACCCGTCAACTATCGCCTGTATTACAAGGAATGGGGCTAAGTGATGAAGAAATACAAAGTGCGATCAGGATTAGCTTCGGCCGCTTTACCAGCCTTGATGATATAGATCGTTTTGTTGATTCATTGCAGCGGTGCGTGGCACAGCTCAAAAGCATGAGCTTTAAAGGGTGAGGAGTTGGGCTCATGACGGATAAGATTTTTCCAGCTCAGCGCTTCATGGATCAGTTCGCCCGACACGTGGTTAATGAGCCTAGCCGTACCGCCTGCGTATTCCAGCCTCATGGGCCTGATAGTGCTCTATCGCTGAGTTACGGTGAACTGAATCAGCAGGTACTGGAACGGGCCCGACTGTTAGTCGAGCGCGGATATAGAGGCCAGCCGCTTGCTCTGCTTTTCCCTGCTGGTCTTGATTTTGTGGTCAACTTCCTCGCCTGCCTCGCGGCTGGCGTCATTGCTGTACCCCTGAACCTGAGTCGCAATGCTCAGCAATTAGAGCGCACTGTTCGTATTCTTGGTGATGCAAAGACCAAAGCCATTCTGACGACCGCTGAGACTCGTGAACAGCTATTTGAGCAATTAGCAGAATTACCGGCGATTAATTTGGGCGACCAGGCCTGGATTGATGAGCAGCAGGTTGGTGCTGCTAAAGATGTAGAGTTACCTCTTCCGGCTCCAGATGAGTTGGCGTTTGTTCAGTACACCTCAGGCTCTACTGATCTACCCAAAGGTGTAATGGTAAGTCACGCCAACATTATCGATAACCAATTGGCTATCCAGCAGGCGTGTGGCCACAGCGAAGGTGTAATTGCTGGCGGCTGGCTGCCACAGTTCCACGATATGGGACTGATAGGCCATATGCTGCAGCCATTGTTCCTTGGTGGTACCTACGTCTTCATGCCACCGATGAAGTTCGTTCAGCGTCCACGCCGGTGGTTAGAATTGATATCTCACTATCGAATTCATAGCTCTGCTGCACCTAATTTTGGCTATGAGCACTGCATCAAGTTCATAGGTGAGCGAGAGGACTTATCGGGATTAGACCTGAGTTGCTGGAAGGTGGCTTTGAATGGCTCTGAGCCTGTCAGCGCCGACACTATGAGGATATTTGCTGAACGTTTCCAGCCTTACGGTTTTTCCTCTACTGCTTTCTTTCCCTGCTACGGCATGGCTGAAACCACTTTGTTTGTCTCTGGAGGACCGAAAGGCGTAGGCATTGAAACCCTGGCTTTCGATCCCGCAGCATTTGACTCTGGTCGACTGCAATCTACTGGTGAGGGGCGTCAAGTGGTTAGCTGCGGTCGTATCACGCCAAGGATGATTTTGAAGGTTGTTGATCCGGAGAGTGGCCGGCTAGCAGATGAGGGTTGTATTGGTGAGATATGGATTAGTGGTGCCTCAATAGCACAAGGTTATCTTAACAACCTTGAGATTAGTAAGCAGCAATTCGGTGCTCGTATATCGCCCTGCGACGGTCATTATTACCTCAAAACCGGGGACATGGGCTTCGTCCGTGACAATAAGTTGTATATCACCGGGCGGATTAAGGAAATGTTAATCCTGCGCGGCCGCAACCTTTATCCATACGATATTGAACGTACCTGTAGTGACCATCCTGATGCGGCAGGCAATAACGGAGCCTCGGTTTTCACTGTGGATAGCAATGGCCAAAACCGACTGGCAGCCATTGTTGAGATTCGCCGCCACGCCTTTCTTAACCGAAACCACGATGAACTCCGACAGGAGCTGCGTGAGGCAGTGATGTTGGCACATGATGTCGCCCTCGACCAGCTTTTGCTGGTCAAGCCTGGCGGTATTCCGAAAACCACCAGCGGCAAAGTTCGTAGGACTGCCTGCAGGGATCTGATTGCAGCCGAAGAGGCGCAGCTCGCATGAACCGTTGATAGGAAATATAAGATGACGAATGAATTTAGAATGAAAAACCTGGTGGAACAGATCACAGATTTTATCGCTGCTAAGACACCAGAATTTTCGATTGATAAGCACAGTGACACCTCTTTCTCAAGTCTAGGTCTAGACTCGGCAGACCATGTCCAGCTATCGACTATGGTGGAGGACCACCTCTCTGTTGACATCGATCCGACGCTAGCCTTCGACTACCCAACGATTAACGCTCTTGTGGCACATCTCGAAAAGAATTTTTCAAGAACAGCTTTGGAGCGCAGTTGATGTCGCGACTTGATTGCATAGTTATCGGTGGAGGCCAGTTCGGTCTTCACACCGCACGAATGCTGCAGCAGGCTGATCTCAACTACCTTCTGCTTGAACGGGATAGTATTGGCGACGTTTGGCGTAACCGGCTCGAAGGTATGAAGCTATTCACTTCACGTCAATTCTGTGCCCTGCCAGGACTAGCCTTTCCGGGCGATCCTGAGGGCTTCCCGACTACAGTAGAAATAGCTGATTATTTGGTCAGCTATGCAGGCCACTTTGATCTTCAGGTTCGAGAAGGCTGTGAAGTTGTTGGTCTCGATCGCCTTTCGAACGGCAGTTTTCAGGTCGACCTTGCCGACGGCACGTCTCTGCTCGCCACCAGTATCGTCAATGCAACTGGTGCTAATCAGATACCCCAGGTGCCGGCGATAAGTTCCCAACTTGCTGGAGAGGTGCAGCAACTAGACGGTAGTCTCGCCTCAACCGATGTCATTTCTGATGGCCACACTGTTGCCGTTATTGGGGATGGTGCTACTGGGCGTCAGATCGTGGACCGGCTAGCGGGACGTTGCAATGTGTTTTTGGCCACGGGTTCCCCACGTGGCCTGCCTCCCAACCGTTTGTTCGGACGTGATATTTTTTGGTGGCTTGATCGCTTGCGTATCCTTTCCGCCGATAAGAACAGCCTCATCGCGAAGATATTAAAAAAGCGTAACCCTGTCCCCTGTGGTGAATACAACAATAGACGGCTGAAGGCTAAAGGCGTAAAGATTGTTGGCCGTGCTTTGGAGTGCTCTGGCCGTCAAATCCGTTTCGACTCCGTCGGTTGGCATGACATAGATACAGTGATTTGGGCAACAGGCTATTGCGACCGAACGAGCTGGCTAAAGTTGCCGCACTGTGTCGATGAGAGGGGCTTCATTGAAAACTATGGAAGGACTCCAGAGCCTGGGCTTTTCTTAGTGGGACGTAAATGGCTTAGTTGTCGAGCGTCGGAGCTGGTAATGGGGGTTGAGAAGGATGTAGAGCGAGTAATGGTGCCGCTGCGAGCCTTTTTATCCGAAAGGAAAGAAATACCTTGAACAAAAATATAAAGACCGATTGGATCATTCGCTCTGGCGCCAGTAAGTGGCTATTAGCGCTGGTGCTGTTGCTCACATTGATGTCGGCTGTTGGCCTAAAACGGATGGGGCTGGCCAGTGATTATCGCGTTTTCTTCGATGATAACGATCGTGACCTACTGCGCTTGGAGCAGATGCAAGATACTTATAGCACGACTGATAACGTGTTCATCATGATTGAACCGGTGGATGACAGCATCTACAACCAGCGTACTCTGAGCCTTATACATGAAATGACACGCGCGTTGTGGCGGACGGCCCATGTCTCTCGAGTAGATTCGCTAACGAACTTCCCCTATAGCTCTGCTGAAGACGATGATATTTTGATTGAGGAGTTCGTCTACGAGCTTGACGAATTGACGCCGCAAAGGATCGCCTTTATTGAAACTGCCGCTAGTAGTGAGAGGGACTTGGTTGGCAATTTGGTTAGTAAGAACGGACGATTTACCGCGATCAATGCGACCATTCGGTTGCCAGGGTTAGACCATAAGGCCGAAGTGCTAGCCGTTACCGGTGCTGTCGATGAATTGATTAAGTCATTCAAGATGGAATATCCGGATCATCGTTTTTTTGTCACCGGTGTGGTGGAGATGAACGGTGCCTTTTTCCAGGCGGCAAAAAAAGACTTCATCACGCTGATACCGTTGATGATCCTTTTTGTGCTGGTCAGCGCTGCTCTAATTCTCGGATCACCTGCTGCAGGTGGCGCTATTTTGACGGTAGTAGTGTTGGCACTGCTAGGGTCTTTGGGTCTAGCTGGTTGGCTCGGTATTCAATTGTCTGCGCCATCAGTATCGGCTCCAATCATCATGTTCACGGTGATAGTAGCGTCGGCCATCCACATCCTCAGCTATATTCAGCGCCAGATACGCAGTGGTGTTTCTCGTGAAGAAGCAGTCTTGCAATCCTACCGGCGCAATCTCAAGCCGATTGCGGTGAGCCATGTCACTACTATTATCGGTTTTCTGGCGATGAATTTCAGTGACTCACCGCCGTTTCGAGATCTTGGCAATATAGTTGCCTTAGGTGTGCTCTTCTCGCTACTTTTGTCGTTGACGGTTCTACCACAGCTTCTGCTGCGTATTCGTTTTTCAACGCGGGAAACAGGTGCCAACCGACTGATTAATCGCATGGCTTTGTTGTCAGGCTGGGTTATCGCTTACCGCCAGCGGATATTGTGGCTAATGCTACCTTTGTCCCTATGCGTCGCTGCACTCAGTCCATTGAATCAATTAAACGATGATTTAATCCGCTATTTTGATGAGTCGCAGCCCTTCCGTGCTGATTCTGAACGTATCGATCGCCACTTTTCTGGTATTTATACAATCGATTACTCGCTCTCGGTACCAGAGCAGAACGGTATGTTTCAGCCAGAGTTTTTACAGTTTCTTGATACATTCGATGACTGGCTACATGAGCAGCCAGAAGTTTTTACAACTGCAAGCCCCCTGCACCGAATCAAGGATCTTAACCGTTTGATGAATGGTGGTGATGAGGACTCTTACCGGTTACCTGGCGATACAATTACCGCTGCACAGCAGTTCCTGCTATACGAGATGTCGTTGCCGTTTGGTCGTGATGTGACCCATCAGGTGAATTTGAATAAATCCTCGGTGAAACTGACTGCACGATTAAAGAATCTAAGCTCGGTGGGCTTAATTGCTTTTGAAAAACGGGTCGAAGAGTGGTTATTGCAAAACCAACCTCGCTCCATTGATATCTATCACAGCAGTCCCGCAGTGATTTTTTCCCACATTGGTCAATCAAATATTGTAAGTCTCCTTGAAGGTGCCTCGCTAGCGTTTGTGGTGATTTCATTGACGTTGATGCTGGTATTCCGCTCACTCGATATTGGTCTATTGAGCTTGGTTCCAAACCTGCTTCCAGTCGCGGCAGCATTTGGATTTTGGTATCTCGTTAATGGTCAAATCTCAATGGGGCTGGCTGGGGTGTCGGCAATGGCGATCGGCATAATCGTCGATGATACAGTTCACTTCCTCTATCAGTATGTCAACGGTCTAAAGCGGGGGCTCAGTCCTGAAGATAGCGTAAGCGAAACCATTAGTAAGACTATGGGTGGGATCGTGATTAGCTCAATGCTGCTAGTGATAGGCTTCCTTCTATTGTCGACCTCGGCGTTCGAGAAAAATGCCCAGATGGGTATGCTCACGGGGATGTCTATTGTGTTGGCATTGGTGTTTGACTTGATATTACTACCGGCCTTGGTTCTAACCTTTATGCGCAGGACACGTACGTCGAACCTGCAATTTCGTACCGACAAGGAACTAAATAATGCGAACTGATTACCGTCTCCTCCTTCCAGTGACAATACTTTGTGGCCTAATCGGTTTGCCGGTTCAAGGCGCTGCTAGCGATGTTAGAAAGGGGCGGGAGGTCGCAGTGGCAGTGGATAACCGTGACCTTGGTTACGGCGACAGTGTTGCCGAATTGACGATGATTCTACGCAACAGGGCCGGAGATGAAACTCGACGTGAACTGCAGATCAGCTCACTTGAGAGTCACGAGGGTGGAGACAAATCGTTAATCCGCTTCAATTTTCCTGCCGATATCCGGGGCACGGCGCTTCTAACGCATCCGCAGTTAGAGGATACCGATAAGCAGTGGTTATATTTGCCTGCCTATTCCCGTATTAAGAGGATCTCATCTCGCAATAAGAGTGGTGCGTTCGTCGGTAGTGAGTTTTCGTTCGAGGACTTGTCTGATAAGGCGGTCGACGATTTCCGCTATACCTACGTGAGAGAGGAATCATGCGAAGATGGTGCCCTGGTTTGTGACGTAATTGACCGAGTGCCAGAAGACTCTCACTCTGCATATAGCCGGCAGCGGGTCTGGGTTGATCAGAGTGCTCGACGTATCTTCCGTATAGACTATTTCGACCGTAAGGAAACGCTGCTCAAGACTTTTTCCGCAAGGGATTTTCGCCTCTACGACGATCGTTATTGGAGGCCCATGGAGGTGGTTATGCATAATCAGCAGAGTGGAAACGTAACGATCTTAAGCTATAGCCGCATCGAGTTTGGTACCGGTCTCTCAGTTGCGAATTTCCATCGCAATACACTCCGGGATTAAGGGTATGGGGGTCTTGCGTTTAGCGTTTTGGGTGCAGCTGTGTCTAAGCCTTACCATTATGCCGGTCCTCGCAGAGGTCAAGGTTGACAAGTATTCTGTTGATATCGCGGCCACGGCTCGTATATTTGCAGAAGAGGAGTCGCTGGCCATTGATGATAGCTACCGCTTCGGACCGGGGCTTGAAATTGAAGCAAATGCTGAGGGGGATATTGGTGATACTGGCTATAAGTTGCGGTTGTTTGGTAGCTGGGATGAGCAGGATGGGGAGCGTCGTTATGCCGATATCCGCCAAGCCAGCCTTCACTGGCGCCGTGATCAGTTATCGCTGAATCTCGGTGTTAGTACTTTCTTTTGGGGCGTTTCTGAATCTCTGAATATAGTCAATGTACTTAATCAGGCTGACTTGCGCCAAGCTATCGACGGAAAGGAAAAGATGGGGCAGACCTTCGCATCTTTAGGTCTGCGTTTTGATAACGGCGAACTATCGATATTCTATCTGCCAACTTTTCGTGAGCGAGAATTTCCAGAGCGCCCGTCATTCGGACTACCGATTTCGGACCGGGCACTTTTTGAAAGCTCGAATAGAGGTGGAGATGTTGCTCTGCGAGGCCATTTTTACGCTGGTGATTTAGAAACAGGGATCGGTTACTTCAGAGGCACTAGGCGGGCGCCACTACTGGTAAGGCCTAGCCCTTCAGCGACGATGTTGACTCCCTTTTACATCGAAACCGAGAATTTTTTACTGGACACACTTTATCTCCTCGGCGACACGACCTTTAAGTTGGAAGCGAAAACTGGTCGCGAACTGGAGCAAGGTTTCTTTGCTGCAAACGTTGGCCTTGAGCACCCGATTTATTCGCTACCGGATAGTATGCAAGATCTGTCCTTGATCGCCGAATATCTAATCGACGATAGGGATGAGCAAGCTGAAACATTAGGTCAGAACGATCTCTTTGTCGGCCTTAGAGCTAGCTTCGGTGATACCGGTGACAGCGAATTTCGAGGAGTCATAAGTTATGACTTCGATAGTCATGGCAACTACCTCGACTTAGGCTTAGAACACCGTCTGAGTGATTATTTTAGAATCGAAACTCGGGCGTTTTTATTCCTCAATGTGGGCCGCAGTGATACTTGGCTGTATCCAGTACGGGATGAGGATTTTATCGAGTTTAAGTTGCATTATTCTTTTTGAGCGGACCCTATGAAGACCGGAGTTAACAGGGATATAGGTCTTTGGATTGCTACCGTGAAGGAGTTTGAAACTCTAATTAAGCATGATCCGCAAACTGTCTTCACCACAGTTAGCGAGGCTGAGCAGAAAAGATATAGTGGGATTGTTAATCGAGCGGCGGGCCTACATTTTCTGCTTGGTCGTTACCTATTGCGTTATGTTTTATCCACTAAAAGAGGCGTAAGTATTTTGCCGGCAGATTGGGAAATTTTCCCTGATGAGCAAGGCAGGCCTAGAGTTTTAAACCAAAGTGTGGCCCCAATAAAATTTAGTATTTCTCATGCTAGTGGTGTGGTCGCGATTGCGCTTAGCTCTACCGTTGATCCAGGTATAGATCTGGAGCCCCTTGCTCGTGAACTGGGCTCAGGTCTAAATTTCAGGCATTTACTTAGTCCAGAGCAATATGACCAGGTAATGACTATCCCAAGCGCTGCTCACTGTGAATTGTTAACAAGGGTTTGGTGCATTAAAGAGTCTGTGTCCAAAGCGTGTGGTTTGGGGCTTCGACTGCCTTTTTCTACGATCGAGTTTGATCTTGTATCTTTGCTTAACTCGCAACCAGCCACGTGGCTTGAGTGTAAGGTAAGAGAAAGGGGGAGCTTTTGGTTTAACCTTTGCACGTTGGCGCAACGTTATTGGCTTTGTGTAGCGATGGAGTCGCCGGCGTTGTCGCCTTTGGGTCGATTGGAACCAAACCATTTTAACCTACTCAGCCGCAAGGCGTTTTAGAAACAAGACGTGGAGTTGGAAGTAGCTGCCGCACAAAATTAATTTTAGGTCCAGTTACGCTGCTTCAATGTCATTAATACAGGATGAGATGATGGACGTGCTTGAGTACATCAGGGAAAAGGAAAGGTTGCTTAGGGCTCGGATTAACAATTTGGACCTCAAAAGCACCCATGATAATCACCTGCATCAGTTGTCCTATTACATCAGTAACTTGCTTAAAAATTCCTGGACTTCGAAAGCTGGGCCGGTTGTTGATCCTGCTAGCAATCGTGAATTACAAGTCATTAAGAACCCTAAGGCCATCGCTTTCTACCAAGACTGGCAAGCACGTATTGGTCAGCAGATATATATTGGGCGCTGGATTGTAGTTGACCAGTCGCGCATTGACAGTTTTGCCGAAGTAACTGGGGACCGCCAGTGGATTCATATTGATCCAGAACGAGCAAGGGCTGAATCGCCGTTTGGAGGCACAATTGCCCACGGCTTTTTGGTCCTATCGCTAATTCCCGAGCTCACCGATACTGTCAATCCGGAAAAACCGCCTTACCCTGAAGCTAGAATGATTATAAACTGCGGCCTTGAACAGGTGCGTTTTCCTTATCCAGTTAAGACTGGCAATCGTATCCGAGCTCGTACGACTTTAAAGTCCCTGGTGCCATCGAAGCGTAGTGTGGAAATGATCAATCATATTGAGGTAGAGGTTGAAGGTTCAGGTCGCATGGTTTGTGTTGCGGATAGTGTGCTGAAACTTTACTTCTGAATTCAAAATGCACGCGCACCCTCCCGGCACTTATAATTATCATAGGCAAACTGGGAGGAGAGTAATTCTCGATTGATCGCTCTTGCAAGAGCGCAGAATTAGCCATCTCTGGATAGAGATATGAACCTTGAGTATCTGTGATTATCGAAAGGTGTATTCCTGCTATCTGATAGGGAATTTCAGAGGCTATGGGGGCTGGGGTTTATTAATTTCCCTGGTTAAGTAGGGAAATACAGCTGGGGGCGGCGTTAGACGTGTCTTTACCACCTAGATAACTCTTCTATTTCTGACCTTTCTGACTGAGCGCTCCATTGCCGAGGATTAGTGGCTGCGTTGCTACAAATCTAGATGGATTCCATCAAAGATCGAGTGGTTCACTTGTAATGATGAGGTATGAGCGCTAGATGTGTAACCAACCAATAAGCAAATAACTAGAAAAAATTTTTTGAATAAAGATTTTTTTTGGTATGCTATATCTAATTTTTTCTTTTTTTAGGATAAAATTGTCGGTATGTATGTGTAATTTGAAGCAACTTACCTCTTCATTTATCTCACCTGTTTGATACCCCAAAGGTACAGTTAGGCTCTTGAAGTGATTAGTGTTCAAACTTTATTGTTCCAAAATAAAATTAGTGTTCAAACTTTATTGTGCGAGAACAAATGGGAGATGTTATTCCTTTCAAAAGAAAAACCGCTTGGCAAAAGCACAAGGGCAGCACCCTATGCAGGGAAGGTTTTCATAAATGGAAAGTGGTTACCGAACGCAAGTTTGATGTAAAGCTGGGAAAGTTGGTTACTGAATATCGCTGTGAGCGCTGTGGTAAAACCAAAACCAAACTTCTTTAAGTAGTCTTCCTACGTGACCGTTTGCCGTAATTGGTGTTCTGCGTTTTTAATGTGGCGCCCAGGCTCTATAATTCCCACCTTGAAAGAGCTGCGGGTCTTTAATTGAGATGGTTCTCATTTTTATTGCGAGGCATTTATTACTTTATTGGCTGTTAGGCTGCGAAGGGTATAAATGTGAGGTGTGTAGTCTAATTCAGAGTAGGTGAATTTTTGTTTTTCCTGTGGGGTTCAGCTTACAATCTTTTTTATTTTTGCGTAGATAAAATAAATGATGGTTTTGATAAAGGTTGAAACGTGGGGCTTTGTTATTTTGTTTTTCTGTTAGCATTTCTGTTGATTTATTTCGTTTAATAGCTGTTCTACCTTCTGTTTATAAGCGTTATTTGTTTCTGCGTTTTCTAATGCGGATTCAATTATAGTTTTTAACATGCCTCCTGGAACTCTATGTGAAAACTCTTCATTTAAAATGATCCTGATTAATTCCTCGCGTTGTCTTTTGATGTCGGCCCCTTCTCTTTGAAGTTCTTGGATTCTTTCGGTCACTAATGACTTGAGATCGGAGGCTCTGCCGGTAGAGAGGGGGGGGGCTTCCTTTTTGGCTGTCTCTGTCTCTGTCTCTGTCGCAGTTGATTTTGAAGGGGGGGCTGCGAAGGGGATGGGTTGATTTTCTATTTTCATGGTGGCTAGTTTGATCCGTATTTGGAAAGTAACATTTCATTCATGACTATATTGCTTGAGGCTTCAGTCGTATTGCCCTCTGTATCGGATGGGGAGGTTAGTTGAATTATCTTGTCTATATCAGAGTTTAAAGCTGGGTTTTCATTATTCTTTTCTTTTCCCTTTTCGAGTAACTGTATTCCCTCTGGATATTTTTCCTCTGTTATTAATAGAAGGCCGCTGGAGAATAGTTGAAAATAATCTGGAGCTTCCGGGCTGCTAGCTAAATATTGCCAAACCTCTCTGGCCTCTGCGATTTTTTGACTTACTAAGTAAACTTGGCTTAGCTGAAAATGAGCTACCCATAAAAGGGGTTCCATTTCTATTGCCTTTTTCATTCCCTGTATGGCACGGTCAAACAGCTTAACTTGTGCATACTCCGCAGCAAGCATTAAGTGTTTTGCAGGATGTGCTTCACCTTCGATACTGCGCTTAAATAAGTCAATTGCCCTGTCATGTTGCATTGCAGCGCTTGCTGCCATTGCGCAATGAAGTAGTTCTTCGGGGTCCAGGTTGGAATTTTCTTGTGACATCATCAATCTCCTTTGTGCTTATTCTCATTGTACATACCTACTTATACTCTATCTATAACAATTCTAACTATTAGGAATAGGTTGCAACTTTGCCAAGCGATGTTGAATGTTTGCTTGGTTGTTACTTTAAATTTTTATGGCAGTTCTTTTTCTCAGTAGTGGCTTGTGGGTCAATTCCCTTTTTTAGATAAAAAATGAAATTTTTTCTGCACGTTTTGGGTAAAACGTTGGATATATATTTAAAGCGTTGGTGTTTATTGGCATTTGTATGGGGCTAATACACTGCGCGCTATATAAGCAGAATAATGAAATTTTTTCGGGGAAATGCATGGTCGCCATTATAAGTGGAGATACGCTGGGTCTTTTCAATAGCACAAAGACCGGTATCGGTTCAGCGAGTTTTGGTCAAGGGCGTGAGTCTGTTTATGTGAACGCCTCAACCGGTAACCTGGTTTTGCGCCAACAGGATGAATTTGTAGCGGCAGCTGGCCTCGACTTGTCCATGTTGCGCACCTACAACAGCCAAGGGCAGATGGATGGTGATAACAACGACGGTTTTCGCTTCAATTTTTCCAACCAGCTGATCAACCTGATTGGCAGTCCCGGGCAGACGGGCAGCCAGGTTACCCGTATCGGTGGTGATGGCTCAGAAACAATTTACCAGTTTGATGCCCATCAACAGGCCTATGTTTCAAGTGACGGCGCCGGTGCCCACGACCAAATCATTTATGACAGTGGCAGCAATCAATGGGTCTGGCGTGAGGGCTCAAGTCGCAGTGAAGAAGTATACGGTCAGGTTAATGGCGAATGGAAAATGGTGGCCCGCGTGGATGCCGAGGGCCGGCAACTGGTTTTTGGTCATAACAGCAGCGGCTTGGTCGATAGCATCACCGATGCGGCTGGGCAGAGTTTCACCATTAGCTACAGCGGCAGTAAAGTTACCGGTGTTAGTGTTAGCACCGATGGCGCTGCTCAGCAGCGGCTGTATTACAGCTACGACAGTCAGGGGCGGCTGGACTCAGTAACCGTTGACTTAACCCCACAAGATAACAGCATTGCCGATGGCAATGTATACCGTACCGAATACACCTATGACGGCAGCAGTAATCGCGTTCACACGATTGAGCAAAGCGATGGCAACTACATGGTGTTTATGTACGTCGATGTCGACGGCCTGGGAGATTATCGGGTCAGTGAAGTGCGCAGTGGTCGCCACTCTAATTCCGGTCTTGCAGAAGAGTTGGATGGCAGCGATCGGCGTATCACCACCTATAGCTATGACCTGGAAAATAACACCACCAAAATTACTCAAGTGGTTAACCCCGAATCCGATGCCAGCAGCTGGATCGGGCCGCAAACGGAATTGGTTTTTGATGGCGCCGGACGGGTTATCGAATTAAAAGCCCCCGCAGACCAAAATGGCGTGCGCGAGAGTACCCAGTACAGTTATGACGATGAAGGTAATTTAACCTCAAAAACTGATCACAGCGGCAATACCACGGTTTACGAATATGACAGTCGCGGCAATCAAATCCTGCTGCGCGACGGGCAGGGCAATACGCTCGAGCGGGAATACGACAGTTATAACCAGCTGATTAAGGAAACGGTCTACTTGCAACCGGACCCCGATGGCGATGGCGAGGAAATGCCAGCAGACCCCCGGGTAACCCACTATGTTTACGACGACATGCAGCGCCTGCGCTATGTGGTAGGCCACGACGGCACGGTACAAGAGACCCGCTACGACGACGCAACCGCTACCGCGCGCACTATCAGCAGTATCACCTACTTGCACCACGGCTACTTTGATCAGTTCTTGGTGGATACCTACACCCAGGCAAGCGTCAGTTACGATATTGATTTTAGTCTCAGTGCCCTGAATACCTGGGCGCAGGAAACCCAGGCGGACATACTCAGTAGCGAACTAGAAAATGCCACGCGCAGAAGTGATACCCGTTTGGACTTCCGCGGTCAGGTCTATAGCGTTACTGATTACAGTACCGTGGATGTGAATGGGGACGGCGTTCTCGATGGTACTGAATCCACCAGCTATACCGTTTATGATGCCCGTGGCCAACTGCTGCACACCGTGGACCCCCGCGGCACAGGTGCAGATTCCTCCAGTTATAAAACCAGCTATGTCTATGACGGGCTCGGTCGTTTGCTCAGTAGTACCGATGCCAAGGGTTACACCAGCACCAGTATTTACAATGACGCTCAGTCGCAGATTATCAGTACCGATGCCAATGGTTTACAGGTAACCCGCACCTACGCCACCAACGGCAGTCTGATTAGTGAGGTCTATCACGATACCCGCGACGGCCTCAGTGCTCGCGGGCAGGTCCAGTATTTCTACGATCACCTCGGGCGCATTCGGGCCACTCAGGATGCCGCCGGAGCCGTCAGCCACAGCCTTTACGATGATAAAGGACAGATGGTGGCGGTGATCAGTGCCTCGGGCGCAATTACGGAATTCCACTACGATGCCGAGGGGCGGCAAATACAAACCACGCACTATAGCACCCCGGTGAGTGGCACCCAGTTGCAGAGCCTGCTGATTAAAGACGGCGATGCCCTGGTCGGTATTGAGGAGAGTGTCAGCCTGGAGGATTTGCGTCCGGCGGCCAATAGCAGCGCCGACCGCGCCACTTATCAATACTATGATGATGCCGACCGGGTGCGCTTCTTTGTCGATGCAGAGGGCTACCTGAGTGAAACCCTGTACACCGCCCAGGGCGAGGTGCTGAGCAGCACCCGATATAATCTTTATATTGAAGATCCCGCCGCAGAAACGACGGATTCGTTAGAGGCAAAATATGCCTCCAACGATGCCAGTCTCACGGTTGCCAGCCGCAGTGCCACTCACTGGGTGGAGCCGGTGCAGAGCTATGCCCAGGCAGATAGCCCAGGGTTTAACCAGCGCGACACCGCCAGTTATATAGGCAGTGTCGATCTGGATAGCAGTCCCAGCACACGCACGGCCCGTAACGATTACACGTTGTACGGCACTGTTTACCAGCGAGTGGAAAATACCCAGACAGAATCGGTCAGTGGCAGCGCAATTACCACCGCCTATACCCGTGCACCGGTACAGCCCTATACCTATGCCAGCAGTACCATTGTTGCCGAGGAATATACGGCTACTGAAAATCGCACTATTTATGTGGGAAATAACCATACAAGCCGCGCGGCTGAACCCCCGACCGGGATGGCTTTTTCCAGCACTGCGGTGCGCAATGTCGACGGCGCAGTGACTCAAAGCAAAAATGTGACGGTCTATCCTCAGAGCAGTGCAGTTGACTCTACATCGGGCAGTCCTAAGCTGAGCGAAGATGCTTTCACTAGATCTCCAACTGCGAGCTGGTGGACAACTAAGTCTAACGGATTAAAGTCCAAACACTCTGGCTGGTCTCTCACGGTAACTGTGACACCTCTCTCCGGTAGTAGCCTACCCTCAGGCTACAGCAGTACTTTTAACTATTTTTATTCTGACAGTACTTATGCTCGCTGGGATGGTAGTGTCGATCTTACCAAAGGGGGCGGCGATCTACCTGCAGGTAGCTACAAGGTTACAGTTACTGCTCAAGAAAAACGGTATCTGTATTTTGAGACTCCAGGAGGAGGGCTGGAGCCTGTTGGCCCAGAAGATGGAATACTACATAGTGCTGGTACTAACACATTTGATATCGGCACCCGCATCAAATGGGATGACCCCGATACAGGAATAGAGGCAACTACTAAATTCTATTATCGGAACGGCAGTGGCTCCTGGGTAAGCCAAAATATCTCCATGAGTGGCAACAGCAATACCGTTGCAATTGATAATCCCCCCAGTAGCAGTCTCACATATAAAGTACAGTATTTCTCGGAGAGTACACTTAAACAGGAAGGGACTAATACCTTTACTGCGATCGGTGGCACCAGTCAGGAAATATCGACCAATTTTAAGGCGAAGACGGAATCTGTATCCAATTCTTCAGCGTTAACGGGCTATTCGACCAGGACAGACATTAAGCAAATAAAAGCAGTGTCTGTGAACGATGTAACGGGTGTTGAGTATACGACCTATACCTACCCACAGGATATGTCGTCGTGGAACGGCAGGGTAAATTTGCGTATTGGTAATAAACTCCCCGATGGGGTTTATACGGTGACGTTAACAATTACTAAAACAGATAATACACCTGATGATGACCCTTATATATTTACCTACGAACAGGGCACACAACACTCTTATGACCCCACAACTATAAAATGGAGTCAGGATACTCAGCCCGAAGGCGCCGCAGTATTGTTTAAGTACCGCCCTAAAGGAAGCAGTGAAGACGTAGACTGGACAGATGAATCTCCAGTTGGTAGTGATGGATATCATAAAGCGACTCTGGGTGCGCTGGTAAATGGTTACTATGACTTTATTATTGAGTATCGCAATAACGGGCAGGTCATTAAATCTACCGATGGCACTTTCAGAGTTAATAAGAGTGGTACCTCCGATGATAATACTAGCTTTAGTACCTCGTTTGAATCTGATGCCGTTCGCTATATAAGCGTAGCGAATTCCTCAAGTATTACTGGTTATTTTAGTCGTACCCAGGCTGCCGCAGTTTCCCGTGCTGATGTTAAAGTACTGGATAAAGTCACCGGCAGTCTTGTGGCAACAAGCATGATTGATCCCGCTGGCTACCTGAAATACTTGGATGAAAACGGCAGCAGTTATAGCGGTAATCTTAATTTAGCCGATGGAGGTGAACTGGCCAATGGCCGCTATGAAGTGGAGGTGACTACCTATGATTTGAGTGGCCGCTCCTCGGGTACCAATCGCTTTGACTATGAAGTAGGTAACCAAACCGAGTATCACCCCACCGAATTCCGCTGGCCTGCCAGCTCGCGCCCCGCGGGTACCAGTGTTATTTTTGAGTATGAACATAGCCCCGGCGACTGGCGCAGTGTCTTGGTCAATGACGAAGGGAGCGATTTAAAAGTCGTACTCGGCGATGTGGATGAGGGCAGTATCACTGAGGGGAGCTACCATTTCCGAATTCGCTACGAGAAAGATGGGCAAACAGTAAAGCAAACGATTGGCGATCCGACACTCACCGTAGATAAAGGGGTCGCGAAAACCAGTAATTTTGATTTCCAGTACAGCACCGTCTCTCTACAGGAAGACACTGGAGTGGGGATTATTGGTTACCCGGTGACAATCGGTTCCAGCCCGGCCCTGCAAAAAATTGTGGCCGAAGTGCGCGATCAAAATAACCAGTTGATCTCCAGCGCAGAGACCTGGCCGCAGTTATACGGCAGTTATAATGGCGAAGTAAATTTATCGGTCGGCAGTGACTTGCCCCCGGGCCAGGCTTATCGTGTTACCTTAACTCTGTATTACGACGATGACAGCACCGTCGACAAAGAGCCCTTTACCGTCGAGATCGGTGAGCAACCAGCCGAAGACCGGGTGATACACTGGTCTGATCCCAACCTGAGTTCCCACAGTTACTCCCGTCATACCTTTAACAGTGAAGATAGTTTTAATATCAATCACTGGAGTGTCTATGACACTATTCCCGCAGGGGCGACTGTTACACAAGTTTATGATTCGCAGTTACAGCGTTCGGTGGTGGAGGCATCCGGCACTGGTACAGATAATGGATTTAAACTGGGAATAAATGAAGCCGGGGATTCCTGGAATATCACTGACGGTCGCGTGGTTCGCACTGAAATTCAATTTTCCAGTGAAGAGCATACGCGGCTCTATTATACAGTGACCAGTAGTAAGGCAAGTAACGGGGTTGCCTATGTCTCCTATTCCTCAAGCGTTAGCAGTCCCTCTATATCCATAAGCGCTACCAGCGGCTCGATCTATTATAAATTCCCTTTGGAGGCCCAGTACCGGGATGGCAACTGGCATGTCTTTGAGCGGGATATTATTGCGGATGTGGCCTCTCTGGACCCCGATGAACAAATACAGAGTATTAATAATCTTCTTGTGCGCGGTAGTGGTCGCATCGGCCGGGTGGATATTGTCAACTGGTCCGATGCGGGCCTGAGTGCACAGGATTTTTCCCGCTATCGTTATAACACGGCTGATAATTTGGATTCTGAGCACTGGAAAATTTCCAGCTCCGGTCCTGCCGGGGCAACGCTTGCGGAAGTCTATGACCCTCAACTACAGCGCGCTGTAATAGAAGTCTCGGGTAGCGGCACGGATAATGCTTTTACCCTGAGGCAGGAAGGTTTTGCCTCCTGGAATATTACTGATGGCAGTATTGCCCGAGTTCAGGTTCAGTTTTCCGCTGATGATCCGGTTAACTTGTATTACAAGCTGGCCAGTAGCAATGCATCTACGGGGACAGCTTATGTTAAATACAGCTCCAGTCCGTCAGTTACAGAGCCTTATATTCAGGTTTTGTCCAGTGGCAATATTTATTACACCTTCCCTATGGAGTCTCGCTATCGGGACGGTAACTGGCATACCTTTGAGCGGGATATTCTTGCAGATGTCGCCTCCCTTGACCCCAGTGAAAAAATACAGAGCATTAGAGAGCTGGTTGTGCGCGGCAGTGGCCGTATCGGCACTGTAGAAATTGACTCGGTTTTTTCCGCTCAGTCAGGTGGGCTCAATATTCCTCGCCATGTATTGAATAGCGGTGAAAACCTGGATGTTAATAGCTGGGAGATTTACGACAGCACTCCAGCCGGTGCAACCATTGATCGGGTTTACGATGAGTTCTTGCAGCGGGATGTCGTCGCTTTCTCCGGTACGGGGACAAGTAATGGGTTTAAGTTACATAAAAATGCCGCGCATGAAGCATGGAATATTAGTGACAGCGCTCAGGCCCGTATTGAAGTTAACTTGCAGGGGGATACTTACTTATATTTTTGGGTTGAGACTTCGGAGGGGGGCGCCTACTTAAAATATAACCCCTTTATCTCCAGTCCTTTTATTGAAGTTTCTGAATCGGGGACTATTTATTATAACCTCCCTCTAGACAGCCAATACCTGGATGGCAACTGGCATGCTTTCGAGCGTGACTTGCGCCAGGATCTCGCTACTCTGGCCCCGGATGTTGAGTTGTTAGAGATCGATCGTTTCCTGGTGCGCGGCAGTGGCCGTATCGGTGCGATTACCCTCGGTGAAGCCGATGAAGTCACCTATCTGGAGTACCGCCGGGTTGGGGGGAGTGATGTTGTACGTCACTCTTATAACAACGGCGATAACCTAGATATGAAGCAGTGGCGGGTTTCTGACTCTAGCCCGGCGGGAGCCACCGTGACGGAGGTGTACGACACCCAGTTACAGCGCAAGGTGGTGGAGACTTCCGGTGATAGTGCCAATAATGCCTTTACGCTCAGTAAAAATGCCGATAGGGATTCTTGGGATATTGCCGATGGGGTCAAGGCCAGCGTTGAGATGCAATATGCTGGTGAAGGTGAATATCGAATTTACTACCAGTTGGACAGCAGTAAGGCCGCCAGCGGTATCGCCTATGCCAAGTACGATTCAGAGGCCACAGAGCCCTATATTCTAGTGGCTTCCGGCCATATTTATTATACCTTCCCCCTTGATGATAAATACCTGGATGGCAACTGGCATACCTTCGAGCGGGATATCCTCGCCGATATTGCCTATTTGGACCCCACTGAAGAAATACAGGCTTTCCGCAAATTTATTCTGCGTGGCAGCGGCCGTATCGGCACCGTAGAAATTACGACCGATACCCCTGTCAGTGGCGAGAATCCCTGGCAGCGGGTTGCGGTGCAGCAAAACGGCGACCACTTCAGCGCTAATTTGGGGAATGACCTCAACGGCGATTACGAATATCGGGTTGTCACTTACCGGGACGGTGTTACCGACTATGCCGGTTATACCTATAACAGCGCCGACAACTTCAATCTGGATCACTGGAAAATTTATAAAGACGATTCTGATAATGCGTCTTTAGGGAAAGTCTATGACACCATTTTGCAGAGGGAAGTCATCGAGTTTTCCGGGGAGGGGATTGATGCCGGCGTTAGAATCTATAACGACAGTGACCATGATTACTTGAATATCGGTGATGGGGTGGTCGCGCGCGCGCAGATTAATCTAACCGGCCCTATTAAACTCTATTACCACATAGAGACCTCTATTGGGTGGGCTTATGTGGAGTATGGTTCAGAGATTTCCGCTCCGGGAGTTTACCTTGCCCCTGATGGTGTCACTCGCTATTACAAGTTTCCTCTAGAAGCAAAGTATCTAGACGGTAACTGGCATACTTTCGAGCGGAACATTCTTGCCGATGTAGCCCTGCTGGATTCCGATGTTCAGGTAGAAAAAATACATGGATTCCTGGTGCGCGGCAGCGGCCGTATCGGCACCATTGAGATTGGCACCCATCGCCTGGACAGCAATCGCTACGGAGACAACGATCGCCTGCTGCGCAGTTTGTCTGGGGCTTTCGCCGCCAACGACAGCGGTATTACCCCGGCCACCTGGGAAATGCCCACCTATCACCGCAGCACTGCGGAGGGCTATGCCGTTGAGGGCTACCTGAGTGCCGAGGAGGCGGCGGCGATCGCCTATATGGAGGCGGTGGTGATCGACAATGCCACCGGCACGGCCATCGGCGCCCCCGTGCAGACCTGGATCGATCCCGCCACCCTGCGCGATGGCTCCTTTGCCGGCCGCCTCAACCTGCTGATGGGCGCCACGCTGCCCGACGGCGATTACACCGTGCAGGTGACCCGCCACTACAACGATGGCACCAGTCTGGTGGATGACCCCTTCCAACATCAGGTGGGGCGGCAGCTGCAAATGGTGGAAAACCCCCGTTTAACCCTGGCCCTGGACCCGTCCTACAGCGCCAGTGGGGTGGAGCTATCCATTCGCTCACTGCCCGAGGGTGAGTGGGTTACTCTGCCGGTGGATGCAGAAAATGGCACGGTGGAGCTGGACAAGGACTTCTATGGCAGCGGTGTCTATGAATACCGCCTGTCTTATACCCTGGATGTGGATGGTGTCGCTGTGAGCAAGAGCGGCGAGGGCCGCTTTACCCTCGCCCCCGGCGACAGCTATACCCAATATCTCAGCGCCACGGCCAGCGGAGTGGACCTGGCCGATGCCCGTATCAGCCGCACTTTTTACGATGAGGCGGGACGGGTCAGCGGCACACTGGACCAGGAGGGTTATCTCACTGAGTATCGCTACAATCGCGCCGGCCAACTGGTGGCAACCACCCGCTATGCCAACCGGGTGGCCAGCTATAGCGAGAGCGCACACAGGCTGAACAGCGGTACCCTGAAGACCCTGCGCCCGGTGGTGGACGCGCAGAACGACCGCACCAGTTACTGGATTTACGACGCCCAGGGTCGCGAAGTCGCCGAGATTGATGCAGAGGGTTACCTCTCCGAGCACCAGTACGATGTCGCCGGCAACCGGGTGAAAACCATTCGTTACGCCAGCGCACTCAACGGCCTCGACAACGCACTCGATGTGGTGAACGGCGACGCTTCGCGCCTCACCCTCAAGGGCCTCAATTTTATCCAGCACCGCTTTAACGAAGAAGATCAGGGACTGGACAGCTGGAGTATCTACGCCCAGATCTCCGGCAGTGCCACGATAGAGAAGGTATACGATGTTCGTATGCAGCGGGAAGTGGTTGAGCTTTCCGGCTCGGGCACCAGAGACGGCTTCAAGCTGAAAAAGAGTGCGGGCCAGAGCTGGTGGGGAATTGAGGACACGGCTGAAGTTCGCGTTGAAATGAACCTCAGTGCCCCCAGCCGGATTTTCTTCTGGGTGGAGACTACTGAGGGCAGAGCCTATATCGAATACAGCTCTACAGAGCCCAGTCCAAGAAAATATACTTCTTCTGGTGGGACCACCTACTACAAGTTCCCCCTGGATGCCAGTTATCTGGATGGTAACTGGCACGCCTTCGAGCGGGACTTACAGGCGGACCTGGCCTCCCTGGACCCGGATGTGGAACTGCTCAATATCGGCATGTTCCTGGTACGCGGCAGCGGTCGTATCGGCACCCTGGAGGTCACTACAGAGACCACCGGGCAGTTGCTGAGCAGTGATGATGATCAGGTGACTGAGTGGCGCTACGACAGCCGCAACCAGGTGACCTACAGCACCGATGCCTACGGCAATACCAGTCACTTCACCTATACCGCCGACGGCCAGCTGCAGAGCAGCCGCAGTGGTCTCGCGATAACTTCCGGCTCGATCCTGGATAATTACCTGGACAACTACCAGGGCGATGCGACCTTTAGCGCCAATGACAGCGCCACTCGCGACGCCCACTGGGAGTACGATGTACACGGGCGGGTGACCGGTGAGTGGGATCACCTGGGGCGGCAGGTCAAAGGGTACCGCTACGATGCCGCCGGGCGGCGTTTGTCCAGCACCGATGCCAACGGTTACACCACCTATTATGCCTACACCGAAGACGGGCAACTGAAATATACCATTGCGCCGGTGTTCAAACCGGGCTCGGAGACCCTGGAGTGGCAGGTCAGCCAGCTGGCCTACAGCGTGTTCGGCGAACTGATCCGCAGCCGCCAGTACGCCAATCGCCTCAGCGACAGCCTGCTGCACAGCTTGAACCTGAATGGCAATGCGGCGCAGTTGGACAGCTTGGTCGAGGGTATCGCCAGCGATGGGGACACCGTCACCAGCAGCGAGTACAACCAGCGCGGTCTGCTGATGAGCAGCACAGACGGCGAGGGTTTTACCAGCACCTCTACCTACAACGCCTTCGGCGAGCGCACCCACCTCAGCCAGGCCATCGACCGGGCCAACAGCCGCTTTGCGCAGACGGACTTCAGTTATAGCCGCCGCGGTGAAGTGCTGACCAGTAGTACGCACCTGAGTTACGGCGCCTATACAGCGGTGACCACGAGCAGTGAGTACAACGCCTTCGGCCAAGTACAGGCGACTGCGGATGCGCGGGGCAACCAGCGCGCGTATTTCTATGATCGCCTGGGGCAGGTGGTCGAGGAGCGCGATGCGCTGGGGCAGAGCATCCAGCTGAGCTATGACGCCTACGGCCGCGTCCTGACCCGCACCGACGCGCTCAATCGCACCACTATCTATAGCTATGACGATGTGCGTCGTTCACAGAAAATGACCACCCCACAGGGGGTGCACACCGAAACCCTGTTTACCATTCACGGTGAGACCTTCGAGGTCTCCCTTTACGCCAATGGCAGCTGGCACCGCCAGGCGCGCTATGAGTACGACACCCAGGGCAACCTGGTCAGTACCGAGGATGGACTGGGTGAGATGCGTCGCAGTGAATACAACGCCGCAGGTCAGCTCACCGCCACTTTGGATGAGCGCGGTGTGCGCACCGAGATGCGTTACGACCCCCAGGGGCGGGTATTGACCCGCACCGAGGATGTGGGTGGACTCAACCTCACCACGACCCAACGCTACGGCCACCGCTTTGAAGAGACGGTGGATGCCAGTGGCAGCGTGACTCGCACGGAATTCGATCACAACGGCCGCGTGGTGCGGGTGATCGTGGATGCCAGCAGCGATAACTCGGGCCTCAACCTGCTCACTGAGTTTGACTACGACGGCCAGGGCAACCTGCTGCAGATGCGCGAGGGTTATCTCAGTGGCGGCGTGGCGGGCACCGCCAGTTACACCCGCACCCGAGTGTACAGTTACGACGAACTGGGACGGGTGCAAAGTGAAACGGTCGACCCGGATGGGCTGGCCATCGCAACTCACTACCAGTACGACCGGGATGGCAATCGCACCGCCGTGACCAATGCCCTCGGCCATACCAGCTATACGGTATACGACGCCGAAGGCCGCGCGGTATACACCCTCTCCGCCAGTGGCAACCCAGACAACCCGCAGTACACCCTGGTGCAGAGCCAGTACAACGCGGCCAGCGAATTGGTTGGCAAGGTGCAGTACGGTGCGTTCCTAGACAGCGCAGACCTGCCGGCGAACATCGCCAGTGGCGCCGCCCCCGAGGCGATTGCCGCACTGCTCGACAGTGGCGTGGCCCAGCGCAGCACCCGCTATATCTACAATGGCGACGGCCAGCTCACCTACACCATTGACTCACTGGGTCAGGTGAGCGAGACCCGTTACGATGTTGCCGGGCGCGTCAGTGCGGAGATCCGCTATGCGCACAAAATCAATCCGTCTACCGAGAGTGTCGACGACCTGGTGCGCGATACCAGCCTGGATCGGGAGACCCGCTACCAATACGACGCCGCCGGTCGCCAGACCCACCGCTTGCAGGTCTTTGAGCGGGATGGGGCCCAGTACGCTTATGTGACCGAGACCCTGTACACCGCCCGTGGCGAAGTGGCCGGAGAGATCACCTACGCCCGGGCCATTGCCCTGGCCAGTGAGACCACCGCAGACCTGGACCCCAATGCCGCCAACAATCGCCGCAGCCTCTTTATTTACGATGCCAGCGGGCGCCGCACCCACAGTGTCGACAGCCTCGGTTATGTGACCGAGACTCGCTATAGCGACAGCGATAACCGCGAGACGGTTATCCGCTATGCCAACCGAATTAGCGTACCCGCTGTCGCCGATTGGGGTAGCTTGCGCGCTGGAGACCTGTCTATTGGCAGCAGCAGCGCCACCGACCAAGTGTTCGTTACCCAGTACGACAGCGCTGGACGCAAAACCAGCATCACTGAGCAAGTTTGGAATGGCAGCGGACTCAGCAGCTTTACCGAGTACTACGGCTACGACGCTCTGGGCAACCGCACTGAGATCACCGATCAGCTCGGCTACAAGTCCTATCTCAGCTACGATGCCGCCGGTCGACTGACCCATCAGCTGGTACCGCGCAATAGCTCTCAGGGCTACCTGTCCACCTGGAACTACGACGCCCTGGGCCAGGTGCTGACCGAGACCCATTACAGCCAGGCGATCCCGCTGAATAGCGAACCCAGTAGTATCGATACCGGTGCCCTGGCACACGCCCAGGATCGCTCGACCCGCTACACCTATTCGGCCCGTGGTGAAGTGGTCCTCACCATTGACAGCGCCGGAGTGATTACTGAACAGCGCTACACCGCCTTCGGTGAAACCTGGCTCACGATCGAGGCCAAGGGGCTGCCCGAGCAGCGGGTGACCTACCGTGGCTTCGACGCCCTGGGGCGGTTGGTAGAGGAGACTGCGGGTCTGCCAGACGCCGAGAGTGACACCATTGCCAATCGCGCCGCCCTCGGTGAAGCTGACCTCGGTCGGCACGAGCGCATCGCCACGACCTACTTCAGCTACAACCACTTCGATGAGCTGGCGACCCTGGTCAGCCCGAGAGGTGAGATCTATGTCAGCGCCCAGGAGCACGACCAACTGGGGCGCAAAGTGGCTGAGGTGGATGCCCGCGGTGGCAGCACCCACTCGGTGCTCGATGCCTTTGGCAATATCGTCGCCACCACCGACCCCAACGGCAATACCGGCATCTTTATCTACGATGCCAACAATCGTCTCACCCACCAGGTATTGCCCAATGGCGCTGTAACGACCTATGAATACGACGCCTTTGGCCAGGCCGCGGCGGTGCGCAGCTACGCCGAGAAGCTTGCTGACGATGTGGATATTGCCGCACTGGATGCCGCCGCACTCGACGCACTGCTCAGTGGCAAACAGGATGTGGTGCGCGACCGCTACACCACCAACAGTTATGACAACCGGGGTCAGCTACTCTCGACGACGCAATACGGTTACGACTTGATTGCGTCCCAGGCAATCGCCAGTGAGACCCGCTATGAATACGACGCCGCCGGCAACCGCACTGCGGCCATCGACGCCCTCGGCGCCCGCACCGACTACCAGTTTGATGCCCAGGGGCGCATTACCCAGGAAACTGGACCGCAGTTTGCCGCAGCGCTGAGCGCCCACAGCACCGCGACAAGAGAAGTGCGCGCCATTACCGAATATGTCTACAACGCCTTTGACCGGGTGGAGATGACTCAGGGGCGCTACTGGGATGTGAGTGCCGCCAGTGAGAAAACCGATTCCCAGGGCCTGCGCACCACCGAGATGGCTTACGACCACCGCGGCCGGATGATCACCTCTATCGGACCGGAGTTTGCCGCCGCCAGCAACAGTGCATTGAACACGCCGGACTTTGATGGCGCGATCGGCCAGGTCACCCTGCGCCAGGTTACCGAAGTGCGCTACGACGCCCTGGGCCGCCAGGTCTACGAAGGCCAGCGCGGCCTGAGTGGAGCCGCACTCAACAGCGACGGCAGTGTCTCCGGCACCCAGCACGGCCAGATCCAAGCTGTCGCCTCGGTTTACAATCGCCTGGATCAGCAGGTACTGGTTTTGGATGCCGATGGCGGCCTCACGTTTAACGTGTATACCGCCGCCGGGAACCTCACCACGGAAGTCCGCTACGACCAGCGCCTGCACATCGACGGCAGCACCTGGGACGGCAGCGCAGCCGCACTGGATCTCGACAGTGCCTCCGGGCACTGGCGCCACGATGCCCTGGCGCTACAGGATCGCGAACTTACCACCGGGCGCAGCACGCACTTCTACTACAACGCCAACAACCTGTTGGTGAGAACGGAAAGCGACGAGGGCATCTTCTTTGACCTCAACAACCTGGTCGACCCGGATTCCACCAGCGGCGACCAGGGCGAGCTGCAAGAGGGCTTCAGCCACGGCAGCACCCAGGGGTATCAGGTAAGTTACGATGCCAATGGCAACAGCATTATCCAGATCGACGGCAAAGACCAACCCAGCTTTGCCCTCTTTGATGCCGCCGGCAACCAAGTGCTGATGGTAGACCGCCTCGGCTATGTCACTGAATCTGTTTACGATGGTCTCGGCCAAGTAATCGCGCAAACCCGCTATGCCATGGCCCTCAACTTTGATGGCCTCGGGGCCCCCGCCGACAATGAGGCGCGCCACGCCTGGCTGGAGTCTCTTTACAATGACAATCGCGATGGTTTGATTGCCAACCTCACTTCTGAGGAATATGACGAAGAGCTGCGCACCACCGAGTATGTCTACAGCGGCCGCGGCTTGCTATTGGAGGAGCGCCTCAAAGGCGAATCCTTCTCCCGTATCAGCAACTCGGGCACCGCCCTGAGTCGCAGCCAGGTAAGCAGCGATTTGGTGACCCGCTACGGCTATAGCGAAACCGGCCTGCAAGACACCGCGGTGCGCTACGACGGGGATGAAAATGCCAGCGACAGCCGCACGGAGAGCGTGTCTTACAACGCCCTCGGCCAGCAGGCACAAACCCAGGGCGCGGAGTACACCGACTACAGCGGCGACCGCGTGCGCGCCACGGTGAGTTATCACTACGACCTGTATGGCAACCGCACCGCAGAGACAGTGCACAACGACAGCGACCAGGTGACCAGCCACCGCTACAACGCCCTGGGCGTGCGCACCGAGACTCGCGATGCGCGGGAGAATCGCGGCGATGCCAACTACCAAGGCACCACGGAATTTGTCTTCGATGCCTTCGGCAATGCGGTCTACCAGACCAGCTACCAAACCGATATCGACAACCAGCAGACCCAGGTGGTGACCTGGCTGCAATACGACGCCCAGGGCCGCGAGACCGCCCGCGTCAGCAGTGCCGATCAGACCGATAGTGGTGACCGGGTGCAGCACGATATCGCCTACAACACCCACGGGCAGATTGTTGGCAAGGGCATCAACACCGCCAGCCGCACGGGCCTCGCAGAGCACCAGTACCAGGAGTACTTTGTCTACGACGAGCTGGGTCGCCTGTTTAAAACCAACAGCGGCAATGGCACCCCGCGCATCTACTTGTATGACCAAAACGGCAACACCACGCTGGAAATCTCCGCCATCAATAACGATGGCCTGGAAGATGTCACCACCGTGCAGCAGGCGCTGAACGAGACCACCCAGAGTGAGACCCAGTGGAAATACAGCCTTTACGACCAGGAAGATCAACTGATCACCGTGGTGGAAGCCCCACTGGCGACACCGGATGACAATCCAGATTTGGATGTGGGGTGGAATGTCGACAACGACGACAGCGAAACCCAAAACGAGGTTAGCTATGGCGAGAGCAGTGGCAGTGTACCGACCGTAGGTGCCCGCAATCGGGAGACCACCCACTCCAGTAGTAGCTCCGTGTGGGTGGACCTGGGCAGCGGGGACATGCCGGCAAGCACTAGTGTGGCTGCCAGTCATGTACTCACTTTACCTGCGGCGCGCAGTAAAACAACCGAGCGCAGCAGTATTTACTTTGTCGACGATGAGGGGCGCGGTTATACCAGCAACCCCGGCGATGCCGAGGCGGTGGACAGTGCCAACTCCTGGTTGGACAACAGTGATGAGCTTCTTTACCTGGATGAAAATGATGACAGGCTTCGTTTTGAGGAGCTGGGCCTTACTGCCGAGCAGCGGCAGGGACTTGATGAGTTACTCGGTAACGATGAGTGGCTTTTAGAGGGCAGTAGTACACAGTCCCGCCGCGGTTATATCGAGCGGGATACTCTGGAGTACGTTACCAGCCGCCAGGTGACCCTGGATAGCGGCCGTACGATCACCGTGGAAACGGACCATATAGCGGTTATTGAACAGTTACATGTTTTTGTACCCTTGTCCCACGACGGCGTTGAGTACGGCTGGCGCGAAGTAGTAGTGACCACCCAGAGTTATAACTACGACGTCACCAGTAATTTCCTTCAGGCCGGCGATGATGAGGCCGCTGATATCCTGGATGACGCCCAGAATAACCCCCTGGCGCTGATGCCCAGCCTGGATTGGGCCCTGGCAGATAACATCCTCAGTCTCACCAGTGCGGATGTGGCCGATGTTTTTGGCAGCACCGCCAAGGTGCAGGTGCTGGCAAAGAATGCCGAGGGCGCAGTGGTAATGGACAACACCCAGTACGACTGGAGCGACGGCATGGAAATTGCCCTCGCGCCCGGGGTGCACTCGCTGTCGCTGACCTTCCTGTCCCCAGATGGCCTGGTGCTGCATGCCGTTGACCTCTACAACAGCAGCGCGACCACCCAGGACGGCAGTGTCGGCCTGCCGGGCGAAGGGGTAGGCCTGGAGCACCTGCCGGAGGTGAATACCTTCTGGCTTTCAGCGGGTTATAAAGCGTCCAAGCAGGGCAGCGGTCAGAGTATCGATTTGAGTTATTCCGATTCGTTAGCTACCAATGAGACAACCTATGGACTGCCTCCGGGCAGCGTCGCTGCCAGCTACCCAGGGCAAGTGGAAGCCTACGGGGATGTATCGGTTACCTATGACTCGGTGCAAAGTGTTGTTCTGAGTGCTGAGCCGACTGGCAACGGTGATCAGATGTACGAAATGCAGGCCAGGATCACTTTTACGGTCTCGGGGTTGCGGGATGCGACAGGCGCTGAGCTGAATCTATCCATAGGTGGCAATTCGGCAACGGTTATCGTCACCGGCAATGGCACTTTTACGATCACTGCTGGTTTCTATCACGTAGTTTCAGAGAGCCGGCCAAATCCTGCCATCTCCGTGTCTATGAAGACTAACGGCCAGAGCTGGGGGCATTACGCCGGCGGCGGTGGTGCGACTTATACCTCGCCTGAGCGCGTCAAGGTCTACGCTTTACCGCCGGGCACTGAGTCCATCACGTTTGCGGCCGATGGTGAGACGAAGAAGGTCGATGTGCCTACCGGGCAGGATTGGGTTTATGTCGACACTTCAGATATGGACAACAGTGCCACCGCTCTCGATTTCGAGCTCTGGGCCTACAGCGGCAACAACCAGACCGGGGCCTTGCTCAATCATGCCAAAGGCCAATTTAATAACGACAGTGGCGGCTCGGTGAGCAATATCACCAACGAGGTGCTGAAAACTGTTGACACGAATACTTATACCCGCAGTGCCAGTTCCGATGGTGACGCGAATAGCTCGGTGTTCTACTCCCAGGTGGGCATGTATAACCGCCAGGCAGTCCGCAATATTGCCTTGCAACTGACTGGTGCCGCCAATGACGAGACACTGATTGCCCACCACGCCAGTTATAACGCCTTTGGCGAAACCGTGGCCTCTATCGACAACAATGGCAATGCCACCCTGTACCAGTACGACAAGCGCGGCAATGTGGTGCAGGAGTTGAAACCAGAGGCGGATGTCTACACGGAGCAGATGACCCATTTCCGCGCCCACACCGCCACTGTGTACGGCGTTAACGCTTACGGCGAGACGGTGATGGAAAAAGTGGCCGCGCAAGCCGCCGCAGGCGCCAGCAGCGCCACTCGCACCGCTGTCGACAACTACAACATCAAGCACGAGCAGGTGAGCTTGCAGGACTATGCTGCGGGCTTGTTGGTTGCCAGCCAGGACGCGGTGGGAGACTACGATACCCAGGCCTTCGACCAGGCCGGCAATCTCAAGGGGACCAGCCAACTGGCCTACCGGGCCGGCGAGCGCGGCAGCGGTACCGGTGCGCTCTACTATCAGGTGGCCTACCACTACGACGCCAATAACCAGCTGGTGCGGATGAACCGCTTCCAGGACAGCAGCCGGGCGATCGACTACAACTACGGCGCCTCCGCCTACTACGATGAGTGGGACTACGACGAGTTCGGCAACCGGATCCGTCACCGCAATGCGCTCTACGGCGATACCCGCTATGTGCTCAGTTCCAGCTTTGACAATACGGGCGATGCCAGTGCCAGCGGCACAGTTGGACAGGAAACCTATCGCTACGATGGCCTCGGCCGGGTGTTGGAGTACAAAAGCTATAACGGCCAGATCACCGATTACGCCTACGCCTGGAGTGACTATGTCACGCGCAGTGTGCTCGCCGCTACCAGCGATCACGAGCAGGGGCTGGCTGAGCATGTCCTGCTGGGAGGCTATATCACCTCGGTGGCCAAATCGGCTATGGGGGGCAGTGTTGAGGTCGACCTGACACAGGCATCCCGCGAAGACGTGATTACCGATGTCAGCGACTACTTTGGTAAAGCGGTCTGGCACGACGACTTAGGTGGCCACCGCATTGAATACTCCTATAACTATGCCGGCTGGTTGTCGCGCCAGAGTGGCAATACCGGTATGAGCGGCGATGCCCTGTGGGAGGACCGCAACAACCAGGATATTCGCTACACCTATTACCATAACGGCAATCTGTTCCGCACCTTCGATTATGGCAACAACGGTCTGGCCGATGGGGACCAGGCCGCAGTCGGGGATACGGTGGCGCCGGCGGTGACCGAATACCGCTATGACAAGGCGGGCAACCGCACCGGTGAGCTCTATTACCGCTCTAACGACTTGTATAACAACAACGGGCGCGTGGTATATCAGCACAGCAATGCTGAATACGATGAGCAGGGCCGTATTGTCAGCATTGAAGGCTACGACGAATACGGTAATGCCTACCAGATCGACTACACCTTCGATGCCTTCAGTAACCGCCGCAGTGTCAGCAGTGTTTACAACGGCCGCTATGTGGATAACTTAGACGGCACTATCGAAGGGGAAACCCAATCGTTCTACTACACCTACGACAAGAACAACCGCTTTACCCTGACCCTGGGCGAATTCCAGGACGGCCAGATAGTGATGGGAGAGAGTGGAACCGCGATCAGTTACAACGGCCTGGATCAGCGTTATCAAGCTGTGCGCGCCAGTGATGGCAGCATTCGCGAGCAGTACGCCTACGATGCCAATGGCCGTGTCACCACCGTACATATCGACCAGGGCAGCGGCTTTGTCTTGCGCGCCCAACGAGTCAATAACCATGCAGGGCAGGTGACCGCCTCTTACGAGTACGACTCGGATGGCACCCTGTTTAGTGTGACCGAGAATCATCACAATGCCGATGGCACCCTGCTGGGTTACCAGACAACCCGCTATGACGACAGCGGTCGGGCGACCGATGAGGTTACGCGGATGCGCAACACCTTCCTCGGTGATGGCGCAACAGTGGATACCTCGATTACCAGGGCATATCCCGAAGGCGGTGCGGCGCCCACGGTCACCACCTTGCACAACAGTTACGAGAAGTGGGATACCTACAAAACTAAGTCGGTAGTGATCAACGCCGATAACGCTGATCTCACCCCGGAGCAGCGCGCCCAGTGGGAGAGCGGTGAGGCCTACTATACCTATGACAGCAACGGCCATATACGCCGGGTCTACGATGTGGCCAATGAAAGTGCCAGGGCTTACGTAACCGATAAAGAGGGCCGCACTCTGGTGCGCGAAGAGATTCGCGATAGCGGGGAAACTACACTCGGTCGCGAGATGCGTCACTTCTATTACTTCAATGGCCACGCCGTGGGGGATGTGGGTAATGACCGGGTACCGAGCCGCTATGACTATGTGAAAGCGCTGGCGGAAACTGACGGTAGCGGCAACCGCCACCTAAACGACAACGGCGATCATGTACAGGCGGTGCAATCGGCAGACTTTGACCAGAACTTCCAGCCGATCAACCCCAGCTACCCGGCTGCCAGCTATACCAGTTACGAGGCCCAGGGCGGTGAAAGCCTGCAAACCATTGCGGCCACGATCTGGGGAGACTCCAGCCTGTGGTACCTGCTTGCCGATGCCAACGGTCTGCGCGGAGATGAGGTTCTGACCCGAGGGCAGCGCCTGGAACTGCCCAATGTAGTCACCAATATCCATAACAATGCCGACACCTTCCGTCCTGTAGACGGCAGCCTACAGCTGGGCGATATCAGTCCAACCCTGCCCGATGTACCGCCACCACCACCGGTTGATTCCGATGGCTGTGGCTTGGCCCAGGTGATTGTGCTGGCGGTTGCTGTGGTGGCCTCGATGTATTTGGGGCCTTGGGTGTATGGTGCGGTATCGGGCGCACTTGCCGGTGCAGGTGCTGTCGCTGCCGGTGCGGCGGGTGCCTTTGCCGCTGGAGCCGCCGTTGCCACTACCAACCAATTGGCCAACATGGCTGTTGGTTTACAGAGTGGCTTCGATTGGAGTGGGGTTGCTCAGGCCGGCGTCACAGAAATGGCTACATATGGAGCGATGAAAGGGCTGGAAACATTAGCAAAAAACAGCCAAACAATTGGAAAAACGGCAGCATATCTAAACAATAACCCTGCAGGAGAAACATTAACAATCAACACCATTGAGCAAGGCATAAACATCACTTTTGGAAACCAAAATACATTTGACTGGGGATTACTGGCCAAGAACTACCTAACTGCCGGGCTTACACAGCGATATACATATCAAGAGACATATGAGCAGCGTACATACTCACTTCCAAAATCGAGTAGTGACGGCAATACCGGTAAGCGCTTATTTAATCTCAAGCAAATTTTTAATAAGACATATGATGCAACCATCAACGAAGCAATCGAGAGCCTGATCTGGGAGAGGGATTTTGAGTTTGCCAATGTTGCCACTAAGGCCCTAATGACGCATGTTCAGACGGCATTCACCACTCAAGGTGAACCTAGTAGAGAGGTAGAAAACCTGCAGCTAATGGAAGAACATATGATAGCTGTGGAATTGGCTGCAGGCTCCTATGAGGATAATGATAAACCATTTACTGGTGCGCGAGGAGCAGAGGTATGGGGCGAAAAAGAACAAAAAGAATTCCTTGCTAAGTTTAGTGAAGAAGAGCTGGATGGGATTGTTGCAGGAACGGGTGGACCCAATACCCTTGGTCCCACTTTAACCAGTGAAAAAACGCCTCAACTGGCAGTCGATGTCTATTACCACAAAGAACGAAATCAATACTATGTCAACTATCAAGGGTCAAATGACTTTGTAGACTGGCTTATTGATAATCCATTGCAAGGCTTCGGGTTTAAGAGCCCGCAGTACGAAACGGCAATGAATTTAGTAGGCCTGCTGGATAAGGGCATTGATGGCGAAATTATTTATATAGGACATTCACTGGGGGGCGGCCTAATAACATCGGGGTTAATAGCTAATCAAAGTAAAAATAAAGGAATTATGTTTAACGCTGCTGGGGTACACCCAAATACAGTTGATCGACGCACTCCTCGCGAAGGGCAGATCACCCACTTCACAAGCTCTTGGGATGTTTTACAACCAGTTAATAAATTCCTTATACCAGTGGATGTATTTGGGGATCAAATTTCAATCGGCAAAGCTGGTATTCACTCCGCAAAAGATATGATGATAAAGATGAAAACTTTGTGGGGCGAACAGTGGAAAAAATATGAATTAATGTTGCAAAACTATAATCGACAGTAGGTAGATAAGAGGTGAGTGTAACAGTGACGACATAGTTGAAAGTAAAAACCCTAAAAATAACAGATAGAAAGTCAGTAAAGTAAATGGCCGATCCAAATTTGGTAGGCGAGATCGGATAGGGGGCTCGCTTACCAAATGGGCAGTACTAATGACTATAAAGAAGGAGGTTGAATCGTTTTGTTAGTTGACGACGGGTTGCTATAGAGTGCGTGCTGAGCAAGATAAATATATGGCTGGTGTGTAAGAAGCGTAGTTTGGTGCACGGTATTAGCTATTAAATAAGAGCCCTTGAATAGAGGGTGGATTATTTTTGTGTGTTAGGTTGGGGTTGAAAATCTCTGCCGAAGGCATGTTGTGTGGTAATTACATTTAAGAATCGGCGGGTGTCAGCAATTAAGGACTGTCTTCATTTGCGCCCTAATAGTCGGTCATTGCTCTATTTTGAGGACGGGTTAAGTATTTTTAAAAAAATATTTTCTTTTTACTTTACACGGAGATTAGGAGTGGTACATTTATAAAAATCTTAAATGCCCAAATAAATTGAAAATTTATAAAATTATAAGTTATTAGGGGTGGTGACTTAGTACGGAATTCTGAAGTTACAAATAATAAATTAAGTTTTTGATCTGACAGATTTGGCATTGAAGGTTTATGGAAAATTTATTGAATAAAATAGAAAGGTATGAAGCCTTCTTTGCAGCTGATTCTGCCAATAAAAAATTAGCCGCTAACCTTATAGATTTATATATGAGGGCGGGTCAGTTAGATAAGGCCAAATCCCAATTGGAGAGTGCCGTAGAGCATTGGCCCGAGGAGAGTGAATTTATATTTCAGCAGGGAATGTTGTGTTTGTATTTGAATCAGTATTTAGCTGCGATTGATAGTTTCTCTCAATTGTATAGTGCGAGTATTCCGCAGGATGTGGTTAGGTACAATGTAGCTTGGGCTCAAATGGGGTTAGGTCAAGCAGATGAAGCTCTAGGTACCTTAGAGGAAATGAGCGGACTTACCTCTAGGGCGCAATTACTAAAAGGGCGAGCTCTACACTCTCTTGGACGATTCTCTGAAGCTGAAGCACTTGTCCTTCCACTGTTGAATGAGGATGAGCTCTCAGTTGAAGTGGAATCAATGTTAATAACGATCGCCTTAGATTCTGAGAATACAGAGTTAGCACAGGAGAGAGCAGAGAAGCTGATTGAAAGGTGCCCAGATAATCTTGAAGCAAACGTCACATTAGGTGTTGTAGAGTTAGAAACAGGCAAATTAAGCAAGGCCGACAGTTACTTTGAGGTTGCACTTTCAACAAAGCCTGATAGTGGTAGGGCCCATTTAGGTTGTGGTCTTGCTGCAATGTTGCGGCAGGATTTGAATAAAGCAATTTATCACCTCAAGAAAGCCGTTAGTGAGATGCCAAGCCACCTAGGTACTTATAATGCTCTTTCTTGGTGCTACATATTTCAACAAGATTTGAAACAGGCAAAGACAATAGCCTTGGAAGTGAAAAACTTAAACCCTAAGTTTGCGGAGAGTCAAGGGACTCTCGCAATTATTAGTGTTTTACAGGGGGATAAGCAGGAAGCCAAAAGATTTACAAAATTGGCAAATCGATTAAACCCTGCCTCATTTTCTGGACAGTTTGCAGCCTCTCTTTTGGCTCACGATGCTGGTGATGAAGAGACTTCAAAGAAAATTGTTAGAAACTTACTGGATACCAATATGAAAAAAGATGGAGGTTCGTTGTCTGATGCCTTAAAGCGATTTAACCTACCTAATTAAATAGTTAGTTTAAGTTAAAGTATAAAGTTGTATAGGTTTGTGCGTGTGACTTTAGTATGAATCCAGAGGTAGCTTTAGACCTTGTTCGGGAAATGCTAAAAACTGCTGCAATGGTATCCTCACCAATTTTAGGCGTTGCTTTATTTGTAGGCTTAATAGTTAGCATTTTTCAGGTTGTGACTCAAATACAGGAGATGACATTAACTTTTGTCCCCAAAATGTTGAGTATAGTCGCGGTAATATTTGCTTTTGGAGCATGGATGCTCGGAACAATTGTAATCTACACGGAGGATATTTTTAGAAAAATAGCTGAGTTCATGTAATGTTAGTTAAGGCTGGAAGTGATTTTGCTATTGTAGTTTTGCTTGTTGCAGCCAGGTTGGCTCCAATTTTTTTTAGTTTTCCGCTGCAAGCCATAATTAATATACCGCTACGCATACGATTTTTTTTGACCATTTCTTTTTCTTTAGTGATTTCCAGTGCCCTGGATTTGTCCTCTATTGGCTTAGCTAACGATTTCAATCTAGCGCTTATGCTGATAAAAGAAATTGTTATTGGTGTTGCATTTTCAGCAGCGATTACAGCCGCCACAGCCACTTTTCTGATAGCCGGTAGGTTAATTGACTTTCAGATGGGAGTTGGAGCTGCGACGCAGTTTAATGCGAGTACAAGTTCCCAAAATTCATTAGTTGGAACAATGTTGGCTCTAGCTGGAACCGCGATTCTATTTGCTAGTGATACACACCATATTCTTCTTAAGGGGATTTACCAGTCATTTATAGTCGTCCCAATTGGAACAGGTATTGATAAAGTTGGAATTTTAAACTCAGCTGTATCTATGGGGAAAATGTTCCTGTATGGAGCGGTAATAGCTGCGCCAGTTATATTTGGCCTGATGATGGCTGATCTCGTGGTCGTTATATTCGCAAGAACAATGCCACAAATGAACCCTTACTTCGTTGGAATGCCGGCCAAAATTCTTATAGGAATTATTTTGCTAATAGTGTCAGTACACTACATGCCAGAACCTATAAGTGCAATCTTCCAAGGAATTACGGATAGCTGGCAAAAGGTAGCAGTCTGATGTCATCTAACGAAAGTTCAGAAAAAACGGAGCCAGCATCCCAGTTTAAACTGCAAGAAGCCCGAAAAAAAGGGCAGGCAGCGAAGAGTATTGAAGTTGTATCCTTAATAACTTTGTTAGGTTTTCTAATGATGTTATTAGCTTTCGGGAAGAAGCTAATCAATAGGGTTTTACACAATACATCATCTATGATGGGTTCTATAAATGATGTAAATAGCAGCACTCAGAATGTATTAGCGTGGATCTCAAGTTCAATTAGTGATTGGGTATCAATACTCGCACCAATAATGCTTGCTGCAGCAATTTTTGCAATTCTTGGAAATGTTCTACAAACGGGACTGATTTTTTCGACAGCTACATTAAAGCCAGATTTTAAGAAGCTAAACCCTATATCAGGGTTTAAAAAAATTTTCTCGATAAAGAGTATATTTGACTTATTTAAGTCAGTTTTAAAGATTTCCATTTTAATCGCTTTCCTGACCTGGTATGTGGCTGGAGCTATGGAGTCTTGGGTCGGGCTTTTAGGTAGAAACCCAGCGAGTACGGCTGATATCTTTATTGATTTTGTCGTAGAAATATTTTTCATGACAGCTCCAATCGTTGCATTGTTTGCACTAATTGATTTTCTTTTTTCGAAGAAAAAGTTTCTAAAAGATATGAGAATGACTAAGCATGAGGTAAAAGAAGAACACAAGAGAAGAGATGGAGACCCAACCCTAAAGCGTAAGAGGAAAGAACTACAGAAAGAGCTTAGAGATAAGCAGTCGGGTTTAAATAATGTACCTACTGCAACTGTAGTTATTACAAATCCAACACATTTTTCTGTGGCATTAAAATATGATGCCCAAGTAATGATGGCGCCAAAAGTTGTTGCCAAGGGCCGAGGAAACTTGGCGTTAAAGATACGTGATATAGCGCGATCAAAAAGAGTAAAAATCATACAAAGCCCTGCGCTAACACGAAGTATATACAAACAATCCAATATTGATGATTACATTCCATCAGACACATATTTAGCTGTTGCAAAACTGCTTAGCAAGCTAGAGCAAAGCAAGTCGGTTGTAAGATAGTGGAAAATAATAGATTGAAATTTTCATTTGAAAGATTGCTTGGTTCAAAAAGTGAACTGGCGCTGGTGCTGGGGGTCTTTGGAATTCTGGTTGTATTGTTTACGCCAGTCCCCTCAGCAGTTCTAGATTTCTTACTCCTTTTCAACTTGTCTATGGCAATTCTTATTTTGCTATTAACATTTTATATGGACAAACCTGTTGAATTTTCAACATTTCCAGCCATTCTTCTTATCGCAACACTCTTAAGGTTGTCGTTAAATATAGCAGCGACAAGGCTAATTCTGAGTAATGCTGATGCAGGACAAGTTATTGAAGCAGTAGGCGACTATGTGGTTGCGGGAAACTACATCGTAGGTCTTGTTATTTTCTTTATCCTAATTATCGTTCAGTTCATAGTTGTAACCAGCGGTGCTCAACGTGTGGCAGAAGTTGCGGCACGATTTACTCTTGACAGTATGCCTGGCAAGCAAATGAGCATTGATGCTGATCTAAATATGGGACTGATCGATGAGACTGAAGCTCAAAAAAGAAGAAAAGAAATAGAAAAAGAAGCGAATTTTTATGGATCTATGGATGGCGCTAGTAAATTTGTAAAGGGTGATGCTATTGCCGGAATCATTATTATTCTCATTGATATTGTAGGCGGATTAGCGGTTGGAATTGCGCAACTAGGTATGAACTGGGGAGATGCTCTTCATACCTACACCCTTATGACTGTAGGTGATGGTATTGTCACCCAAATTCCCGCTCTAATAATATCCACAGCAACAGGTATTATCATTACAAGAGCTTCAAGTGATTCTTTCTTAGGAAAAGAAATTGGAAGTCAGCTAGGTAAGCACCCAAAAAGTTTAGTGTTAGTGAGCCTGGCGTTAATTTTCTTTTCAATATTGCCTGGAATTCCAATTTGGCCAGTAGCAGTACTGTTGTGTATTTTCATTCCAATCATAATTTTGATAGCGAAATCCAGCGATACTAGTGAGGGAGAAGAAGCAGCAATTCCTCTGGCAGAGTCAACAGATGTAGCAGTTCAAGTTGCCAATTATAATGATATCACTGTAGAACCTATTGAGATCGTATTTGGTGAAGAGCTGGGGGAATTTGTTTCGAAAGATACGATTTTTGTAGAAAAAGTTAAAGCTTTTAGGCGCCAGTTTGTTGAAGAAATGGGTATTGTTATACCTAACTTGAAGCTGTCCACCTCGATTAATAAGGAAAAAAATAGTTACGATTTAAAATTGTTTAACTCTGTGGTGGCAAGTTCTAGTTGTTTTCCAGACAAGACTCTTGCGATTTCAACAGGAAGTAAAATATCGATTTTAGGTCTGGAAACCAAAGACCCGTCTTATGGATTGCCTGCTGTTTGGATAGATAATTCACAAAAAGAGTTAGCCGTACAGCAAGGGCTAACTGTAGTTGATCCAGTTACTGTGTTATTTACTCATTTCAGTGAAATTATCAAAAGAAACTCAGAAGAACTTTTAACTAGAAAAGAAACTGAGCTACTGCTTGGAAGAGTAAAGGAGACACAACCAACTCTTTATGATGAGTTGATTCCAGAACAGCTCTCATTAAGTGATGTACAAAAAGTTTTGAAATTACTAGTAAAAGAAAAAATACCCATTTCAAATATAGAGCTAATTGCAGAATCTCTAGTCGATAAAGCGAGAATCACTAAAGATCCAGCAACTTTAGTCGAATCAATAAGGCAACAACTGTCAAGAGTTATCTGCGAGCCCTTATTAAATAAAGATAATACCTTGGAAGTTATAACGATAGATCCGAGTCTAGAGCGGAAATTGTTTGAATCAATTAATTATGATGAAACACCAGCTAGCATAAGGCTTGATCCAGCCATAGTAGAGAAATTCATAAAGAATATATCAAAATCAGTAGAGCAAATGATAAAGGGTGGGAATAAGCCTGTACTACTGTGCACAGGAAATTTACGAATGCATATAAAGAAGCTAACGGAGAGATACCTTCCGCATTTAGTCGTTATTTCTTTAAATGAAATTCCCAGCAATACAAATGTTAGATCTCAAGAAATAGTTAGTTTAAAAGGCAATGGCTTCTCGGCAAAGGATAAAATAGCATGAAAATTGATGGTATCTCACAAATATTAGCGAGCCTACACGGTGACATAAATCAATTGAGTAATGTTAGTCAAAACCTAGCCAATGTTAGCACGAATGCTTACAAAAAAGGATTTGCAGTAACCTCAGTTGCCATGAGCGAGGATAGGGCTCAAGCAGTCAACCAAGATTTGACTACTACGATCAGAGAGAGTGATTTCTCACAAGGAGTATTGAAAAGTACCGGAAGAAATTTACATTTGGCAATCGAAGGTAGTGGTTTTTTTTTAGTAAACGATGGAACCGATTACTGGTTGACGAGAAAAGGGGAGCTAAGTATCGATAACCAGGGATATTTAACCCTTTTGAGTGGAGCTCGCCTTCAAGGCTTACAAGGTGATATTGCGTTGGAGCCAGGTGAGTTTGATATCGATGAGACCGGTAATATCTACCAAGGAGAAAAAGAGTTCGTGGAGCAACTTTCTATGTTCAACGCACCTTTAAATAGCTTAGTAGAGGGTAAACCCGGAATGTATAAAAGTTCGTTAATGGCATCCACTGACCAAATTCATGTTCGGCAAGGATTCCTAGAAACATCAAATGTAGATCAATTACAAGAAATGGTTAAATTAATGGAGTTAGTTAGACATTATGAGGGAGGGTACCAAGTGATACAGAGCTATAGCACGATCATGGATGAAGCTATATCTAAAATAGGAAAAGTGTAGTCAGTAAGAAAAACCTGGGAGAAGCACATGATAGATGCTCTATATATTGCGGCAACAGGAATGAGAGCGGAAGCATCTCAAATTGATGTCATCTCTAATAATATGGCGAATTTGAATACACCGGCGTATAAGCGCCAAAGTGTTAGTTTCGAAACTTTAGTGCAGCAAACAGCAAGTCTACAGTCAAACATCCTACGTTCGAAAGGCATGGGATCAGTGGCAGATAGAGTTATTACCTCTTATGAACCTGGCAATATCCAGCCATCCCAAAGCAATCTGGACATCGCTATATCGGGTAAGGGGTTCTATGAGGTAGAGCTTCCGAATGGAACTTTTGCATATACCAGAAATGGACAATTCCAACTGGATGAACATGGGTATATAACAACCTCAGATGGTTATCGCCTAGCTGATAGAATTCAAGTCCCGCTCGATGCATCTGATATTTCTATTGATATCTCTGGTGAAGTGACAGTTACCTATTCTGATTCCTCAACCGACTACATTGGACAGATCACCTTGGCTGGTTTTTCAGCTGAACAAGATTTAGATGCAATTACCGGAGGCCTATACGTATCAACAGATAAGTCAGGAAATGCATATTATTCATCTCCAGGAGAGGATGGATTGGGTGTAGTTCGGCAGAATGCTATAGAAAAGTCAAATGTAGATTTAGTTGAGGAAATGCTGAGCCTAACTATGGCCCAACGTGCATATGAAGGAGGCTCACAAATTATACGAGCAGCTGATGAAATCATGAAAATAAACAATTCATTGAGAGTGTAAAAAGTGAGAGCTTGGACAGTTTACATACCTATTTTTATAGTTCTTTTATTTGTGCACTCTGCGCACAGTGAACAGAAATACTTAAGGTTGTATCCGTCTGCCGTACTTGGAAAAAATGGTATAGCTTTAGAAGATTTAGGGAAGACCAACACGAGTTTGCTTAAGAATCAAGTGCTATTTATTCCACAGTATCTGAAACTAAATCAGTCAATTAGTGGCTTTTGGTTAAGAAAGAGTGATATTTCCGAGCTCCTTGTACAACAATATCCCGAACATTCATTTTCGATATTGGGTCCTGACGTAATTAAAGTTAAATGCCAAATGACTGTTTTTAACGAAAAAGAACTACAGGAAAAAATAAAGAGTGTTTATAAAGAAGAGCTCTTAGAATCAAAAGAATTTTCTGTAAAGATCTTACAAAGAGCTGAAAATTTAAATGTTTGTAATTCCTTTGACAAGTACCATCTGAGTAGATCAGTCAAGGGCGAATTACGAAAGATAGAAGCAATAACAATTTCTTCTTTAGGACATCTTAAGCAACCAAGTATCACGACAGTTTGGGTTGAAGTAGAAGATTACCGAGATGTATTAACAGCAGCAGAAAATATAGAACAGGGAACTCACTCTTCAAGTATTAGAGTAAAAAATAGTCTGGTAGATGTCACAAAAGTTAAGGGCGTAACTATAAAAGAAGTTCCCGCGGATACACGTTTGCAAAGAAATATCGGCATTGGTCAAGTGCTTGTGAAGGATAATTTTGAATCCATACCGGACATAGAATCCGGCGACACAGTTCGAGTAATTTCAATTGTCAACCAAGTCAAGGTATTCACTACCGGAACGGCTATGTCTGATGCAAACCTGGGTGAATATGTATCAATTAAAGTTGATTATGGGCAAAGTTACTTAGAAGGAAAGGTTGAAAATAATAAAACTGTAATAATTATGGAAGAGACATGAAGTTTTTGAAGAAAATATCAATTTTGTGTGTGACTTACTTAGCGTTAATAGCTGATTTTGCAAACAGCGAATCACTGTTTAATGAGGTTACATTTGAACCTTTGATGTCCGATTATAGAAGTGTAAATATTGGAGACACCGTGACAGTGGTTGTTGTGGAGTCTTCCCTTGCAGCTTCTAGCGAAGCAAACAGCACGAGTGCAGATGCAGGATTATTTGGTGCCATTAATAGTGGTTATAACTTCAAAATTAAGAATAAAGTATTTGATGCTGAAGCAGATGTTGCTTTAGGCTATGGAGCCAATAAAGGATCAAGTAATAATAAAGACGGTTTACTTCAAGCGGTTATTACTGCAGAAATTGTAGAAATCCTGCCTACCGGTAACTTAGTTATTGAAGGAAGACAGCACCTCGTGGTTAATGGAGAGGACCAATATATATCAATATCCGGCATTGTTAGCCCTTTATATATAGATGCAGATAATACGGTCAGTTCAAATAGAATTAGTAGAGCTAGAATAATTTACTCTGGTGAGGACCCACAGGCTATCACTGTTTGGCAAAAATTTACCCGTATTTTCTGTTGTTCTTCTGGGTCCCTTTTAGGTAGTGCAGAGGATAAATATCAAGCAAATCATCAGTTTGATAATGCCCTCTATGAGAAAAGTAAGTAAGAATTTTAGAGATTTTTAGCTATGTTCAGATATAAGTATATATATCCAAGAACGTTATTATTTATATTTATAGCTTTACTATCACAACCCTTGTTTGCCTCTGTCAGGCTTAAAGAAATTGCTCGAATAGAGGGGGTTCGAGAAAATGCGTTGGTTGGTTATGGATTGATAGCTGGCTTAGCAGGTACAGGAGATACAAGGAGGTCCAGTTCTACAATACAGTCAATAACAAATACTTTAGCTAGATTTGGAATATCTGTTAATGAGGACGATATCAGCAGTCGAAATGTTGCTGCGGTTATAGTGACCGCAACGCTACCTCCATTTAATCAGCCGGGCGATACGATAGATGTCAATATATCATCTATAGGTGATTCACGGAGCTTAATTGGTGGAACACTTTTAATGACACCTCTTACTGGAGCGAATGGCGAAATTTATGCACTGGCTCAAGGGCCAATTTCAGTGGGTGGATACTCGTATGGATTAAACGGTAATGTCGTTCAAAAGAATCATCCAACGGTAGGTATTATCGCAAACGGGGCTACCGTTGAGAGGGAAGTTACCACTAGATTAGTTAAAGATGGGTACTTAAGTGTAGTTTTATCACAGCCTGATTTCACCACAGCAGATAGAGTTACGAAAGCGATACAATTAAATTTTCCAAGTTTACATACCGTAACTCGCCATGCCGGAAAAATAGATGTTTCAGTACCCGATAACAGTAATCTAGTTGAACTTTTGTCGAAGATAGAGAATATATCAATTAATCCAGATATTACGGCAAAAATTATTATAAATGAAAGAACAGGAACTGTTGTATCTGGCGGTTTTGTAACTATAGAAGCAGTATCAATATCGCATGGTAACTTGGAATTAAGTATCGCTACAGAATATACGGTTTCACAACCGAATATACTGGCTTTATCAACAAAAAATACCTCTTTTAATGGTGATAATTCTTCGCCCATATCCACAGTAGTTGCTCCAAAAACAAACTTACAAGTTCGAGAACAGGGATTGTCGGCAGTTTCATTACCTCGAGGTAGTACCGTTAATGATTTAGTTAGAGCACTGAAACAAATTAACGTTAGTACGAGGGATATGATTGCTATATTGCAAGGCATAAAAGCAGCTGGTGCACTGCATGCAAAACTTGAGATTCAATAAAGGTAAATAATATGGCAGATCTAATAGGAAGTGTAACTTCAGAGATCTTGACAAAGTCTATAAATAGAACAGTCATGGAGAATAAGTTAATCGGAAATGATATAGCAAATATTGATACAGTCGGTTATGTAGGAAAAACTACATCCAAAGGAGTACTTTATCGTGAACTAGCAGAGCTCATTGAAAATCAAAGTACCGATGAACTTGAGTGGTTGGCGACTAATTGGGAGCCAAGAAGTGAAATAAGCTCACTAGAGGTTGTAACTTTAGAGCGACAGATGACAAGATTGGCTGAGAATACTCTTTTATTTGAGTCATTAATCACCGCGAAATCAAAATTGTCAGAAATACTAAAAGCAGCAGTTAGAGAGGGGCGCTGATGAGTTTAGATAGCTTTTCAATTAATTTAAGTGGTCTAAATTACCACAGACAAAAAATCGACTCAGTAGCGAGTAACATAGCTAATGCAAATGTCGTTGCAAAGAATAAATCCGAAGCCTACAAAGCGATAGATGTTGTAGCCTATTCCTCTCCAGAAAGTATAACAAAAGGTGTAGAAAATATATCAGTTATCGAGAAGAATTTGGAAGCTGGCAAGGTTTACTCGCCCTCTCATCCATTTGCAGACGCTGATGGCTATATTTATCGGGCCAATGTAGATATTGCAGAAGAGATGGTTGAACTTATGACTTCTATCCGCTCATATCAGGCCAATATTCAAGCTTTGGAAGCTTCGAAGAAACTTATACAGCTGTCTATAGATATGGGTAAACGATAATGAGCGTAAACGAAATTGATTCAATATCCTATTTGGGATATTTAGGTCCACAAAAAATAAATAATAACGATGACAATAAGGAAAGTTTTATTGATGTTATGAGCGCTATTGTGCGAACTGCTGATGACAAATATCGTAAGGCAGAAGAGTTGTCTCTTGATCTAGCTGCGGGAAACTTAGATAACGTACATGAAGTTATTGCAAGTATAAGTAAAGCAAAGCTAAATTTTGACTTGGTTGCCCAAGTAAGAAATAAACTTCTTGAAGGATATCAAGAAGTAATGAAAATGCAGATATAAGGGATTCATCTCATGCCTTTTGATTTTAAAAGCAACCAGATGAGAATTATTTTATTTTTCATTATTGTTTCTGTGTTGATTGCCTTAATCTTAATTTTTCTTTTTAATAAAGGAAAACCCGCTTTAGCATACGACCTCACAAATGACGAACTTGTCAGGGTGGCTGATGAGTTAGCTAGGGAGAATATTGCTTTTGATATAGAGCGAGGTACTGGTTCAATCTATGTTGATCAAAATGATCTATCCAAGTCAAGGATGATTGTTGCTGGAAGTGGAGCGTTAGGACAGCAAAATATAGGGTTTGAAATTTTTGACAGTTCGACCTACGGCCTTACTAATTTCTCCCAACGGGTTTTTTATCAAAGAGCTCTCCAGGGTGAGTTAGAGAAATCAATTAAGACACTGGCAATCGTTCGTAGTGCTAGAGTACACCTTGTAATACCTGAATATAAGGCTTTTCGTAAAAATAGCGAAGATGCGAAAGCTTCAGTAATACTTGACTTAAAAGATGGAAATACACTAGAAGCTAAAGAAATTATAGGAATACAGTTTCTATTGTCTTCCGCAGTTCCCAATTTAAACTCAGAAAATGTAACCATTATGGATGTAATGGGGCGCCTCTTATCGGGTCAGGATGATGGGATGTTTGGGGGATCGCAATACATGGATCTGAAACTGGAAGTGGAGCGCCACTATCACGAAAAGATTTCTAGATTGTTTTCTGGAATCATGAAACCTAATAAATTTGAAATTGTAGTTGATGTTACGCTTGACAATACAAAAAGAGAAAGCACAAAGAATGGAGTTGTTCCGTTATCGGATTCTGAAGCAGGTTTGTTAATTAACAGTAAATCGGATAGAAAGTTCAGAGAAAAGAAAGCTACGCCTTCAACAATAGGGTCCCTGGATGGACAGGACGATTCTATTCTTTCAGAAAGTATTGAAAATAGTTATCAATATACAACCGAGCTGGTAAAAACCAAAGAAGTACCTGGGGCGATACAAAAAATTAGCATTTCAGTAATTCTATCTAAGGATATTGAGGACTCAATAGTAGGTAAGCTAGAAAATCTAATTATAAATAGCGCTGGACTGGACTTGAAACGTGGAGACAGAGTTTCAGTTGAGAAAATTATACCGGTCGAGATTGTGGCTCCACTGCATACAGAGATAACACAGGTTAACAATGTACATTTGCGCAATCAAGTCAAGCTTAAACAGCCTGATGTTACAGACAAAGCTTACTTCAAACTGTCTCAGGAAGAAATATTGAGATTATTACAGCAGTACTGGTTGTATATTTTGCTGATTGTAATAGTTTTTTCTGTTTGGTTTTTAAATTATAGGAAAAATAGAATATCAAAGCCTGAAAGGGAAGCGCTGTTAGAAGACATCAGATTGTTTCTGGTTGGTGATATTAAAGAGGGAAGAAAAAATGTTATGTAGTGGAGGAAAGATACTTTTACTTAAATATTTATCACTCTCCAATTTTGATAAGCTATGGATTCAGTTTAAGTTAAGCATGGAGGAGAGAAAGTTATTTGCCAGGAGTTTGAAGACTGTTGATGGCGATAATATTAAGAATATCAGTTATAAAGAAATGCAAGGATTGGTTGATGAAGTTATGAAACCAACCAATACGCATTTTTCTAAAAAAAAATATTTTGATAATAGACTCCCTGCTTGTGTTTCGAAAATTATTGTCGGTAATGGTAACGATATTGCAATTGTCGATGATGAACTTTCTAGTCACCTAAAGGTGGTTTTGGAAGAGCTCGTTCGCCAGGAATTAAAGGGGACCACTAATGCCTAAGGTAATGCGTGGATCTGCAATATCAGTATCAGGCGTATATAGGCCAACTACGGATGTGAGTAACACACTGGAGATTGAGGAGTATTCTGTTACAGAAAGAACCACTGAAATTTATCCTGATTTTACAAAAAAAATTGAAATCCTGGAAACAGAAATAGGCGAGTTAACTTCAGATATCTCTAGAAAAGAAGCCAAAATTCAGGAGTTGGAGTCTCAGCTGACTACAATAAGAATAGAGACGCAAGGAATCTTGTCGTACTGTGATAAAAATGTAGCTTTGCAACAGTCCTCAGGGTATAGAGACGGGTATCAGAAGGCACAACTAGAAGTAAACGCAGAAAAGCTTGCGTTAGAAAAGAAGTACGGTCAAAAGGTTGAAGAAGAAATTGACTTTATTAAGAAATTATCGACTGAAATTCATTCAGATGTGGACAAGCTGTTCGTACTTCTAGCCTTTGAATCGTGCTGTAAAATTTTAGGAAGAGAATATTGCAAAAACGAAGGAATTATAGCTGTCATTAATTCAGCTTTAGATAACCTTAGAGCCTCAAACGAGGTGAGAATTTATCTTCATGAAGCAGATTATCTAAGATTGTCGGAGAATTTGGATCTTGTACGGGAGATTGCTGGAAGCCAAGTAAAGCTCATGATGAAAAATAGCCTCCCAGTAGGGGGGATTCAGGTAGAACATGATCAAGGCTTATGGGACATTGGCTTAGGGATACAGATGTCGGAGATTAATAAACTAATATCCGAAGCTATAAATAATGAGTTGAGCTACTGATGATTTGCACAGATCTCCTGATACAATCTATTCAATCGTCATTAACAATATCAAAATACGGAAAAATTGTTGGCTTCCATGGGAGCACATTTTCTGCTGTGGGATTGGATTCTTGTGTTGGGGATATTTGCTTAGTCAGCAAAGCTACTGGAGGTGAGAAAGTTCAAGCAGAAGTCATTGGTTTCGAAGATGATAGATTATTGTTGATGCCTCTAGGTTCAATTGTAGGACTTAGAGCTGGGGATAAAATAGAAAAGGGAGATAGGGTAAGCACGGTTAATTGTGGTGAGCATCTCATAGGGCGTGTGATAGATCCTTTCGGTTCTCCTTTGGATGGCCGAGGGGAGGTTAGAGGCTCGGCAATAAATATTGCTAACTTTGCTACTCCGGTAAACCCATTTTCTAGAGAGAAAACCTCTGAGATTGTGCATACGCAAGTACCAGTAATTGACTCCCTGTTGACAGTAGGATTTGGACAGAGAATAGGTATATTTTCAGGCAGCGGAGTTGGGAAAACTACATTACTGGGAGCTTTACTAAAAGGGGATAATTTTGAGATTAATGTTATAGCCCTAATAGGGGAGCGAGGTAGGGAAGTTACAGAGTTTGTTGAAGACGTTCTCGGAAGTGAAGGACTTTCAAAGTCAATTATTGTTGTTGCAACACCTGATCAATCGCCACTGGTAAGAGTTTATGCAGCAATTACTGCTTCAAAAATTGCAGAATTTTACTGCAAGCAAGGGAATAATGTTCTGCTAACTATGGACTCAATAACACGTCTAGCCATGGCGCAAAGAGAAATTGGTCTATCTCGAGGAGAGCCGCCATCATTTAAGGGATATACGCCATCCTGCTATTCAATGCTTCCCGATCTTATTGAGAGGGCTGGAAATTTTAAAGAGCGTGGATCGATAACTGCTTATTACACGGTTCTTGTGGAAGGGGATGATATGAGTGATCCAATAGCTGACTATATGCGTGGAATCTTAGACGGTCACTTCATATTGAATAGAGAAATTGCCGCACAAGGCAAGTACCCAGCCATAGACCTGCTAAATAGTGTAAGTCGTTTACTTACTGTTTTGGCCACCAAAGAAGAGCTTAATGTAATTAGAAAAATAAAGAATAGTCTTTCCTTGTTTGATGAGGCTAAAACTATGATAAAAATAGGAGCTTATAAAAAGGGTGATGAGCCGGACTTGGATAAATCAATTGTGGTAAGCTCTAAAGTTGATCAACTTTTATATTCCGGAGAGAGAAATTATCGGGATGTAATTCTAAAAGAGTTCGAGAAATTAATTCTAGAGCTATCCCTTTAGGCTTGATCTCAGTAGAGTATTGCAAGTGCTTAAAAATATAAAATATTTAAGGGAAGAAGTTCAATCACTAAGTGTTTACGCTAAGATGATTGAATATAAGATTTTTGAACTGAGTAGAACCAAAAAAGAAATTAAGCAAAAAATTCACAGTCTCTCTAATAAAATCCAGGTTGACACAGCGTCTTTAGCTGAACTTGAAGTCCAATATTTAGCTTTGTTGGAAAGTAGAGGCGCTAGCCCACACGAGATAGGAGTTCTTCATGGATACATTTCTATACTTGGAAAACGCATCAAGGTGAATAATGAAGAACTGGTGGATAAAGAGAGAAAACTAAAATCACTTAAAAATGATATTTTTGATAAAAGTATAGCTCTTGATGAACTTGGCTTTATATGCAAGGGAAAAAAAATAGCTTTAAAACTTAAAGAGGAGGCTGAATCTATTAATTATTTAAATAATATTTCGTCTCTTTCTTGCATACAGGAAAAATAGCATGCACCTGTCTAAAGACTTTCCCGACTATAACGTAAGTGTAACTAGAGACTCTTCAACCCAAGGCTTTTCAGCAGAAACGTCTAGGCTAGTTGAATGGGAAAAGGCTGTTATTTCTGCATCAGATCCAAGCCGGCAACTAGACAAGGTGCCTAGGGAGGTAGGTAGTGCTTCCAATTCTGAACCAAAAAATAGCTTTCTGAATAGTGCAGTCCAAGAGAATGAGTACCAAAAATCGATCTTTACACTAGAACATTGTTTGGTCTCCAGTCATTCAATCCAAAAGAAAAGTAACACGTTAGCTAAACTTTCAGAGTCTACCGTTTTACCATCTAGGGATAGAATCAATGAATTACAATTCTTAGATGGTAAGTTAAAAGATATTATTACAAAACCCCAAAGTAGAGTTGAAAAAGCTGTCACGCAGCAATTGTTAAGGGTTTTGCCAGAGAAAAGCCTGTTAAATTTTTGTTTTAAAGGTGATTTTGTTGAACTAAGGCTTCGTAATTATTTTGCAGATCTTAACGAGCTACTTGAAGTTGTTGATAAAATTCTAGACAAGTACGGCATTAGAGTAGATAAGTATTTAATTAATGGTTCATATATTACTAAAAATAGGCGATGACTTATGGCAATTGAATCTGTAGGGCGAGTAATGGAATCTCAGGGGGCAGATCAACAGGCCTCTGTAGAACTTGATGAATTCATGGAGATATTTATCACCCAGCTAAATTACCAAGACCCGCTCGATCCGGTTGATAATAGAGAGTTTCTGACGCAGCTAGCGGAATTTTCTAACCTAGAGTTGGCGCGTGCAACAGAGGCCGGAATTACTGAATTGCTAGAAGTTAATGCAGTAAGTCAATCTTTAAGTTTGCTTGGAAAGTTAGTAGAAGTAAATGGTGAAAATGGAACTACTATTGGAAATGTTGAATCTATTCGATTCGAACAGGGGGTACCCTATATTTCATTATCAACCTCCGACGGAATCTTGATACCTGATTTATCCCTTAATGATATCCGTATTGTAAAGGAATAGTTTTATGAGTCTTTCTAATGTTGTATCAAATAGTCTTTCTGGATTTAGTGCATTTACAAGAAAATTGGATGATTTAAGCCATAACGTTGCAAATATGAACTCCGTAGGGTTTAAGAAAAAGGAGACATTCTTTCAGGAAGTTAATGACAATGGTGGGAATGGAGTACACCTCTCCAATGAGAGGGTTTCATTCTCTAATGGAGATATTTACTCAACTGGAGAGAATACTGATCTGGCCATAGAGGGAGAGGGGTTTTTTATTGTTAGGAGCGAGACTGGAACATCTTATACTAGAGCGGGTCAGTTTGTATTTGACTCCGGAGTGCTTGTGGACTCAAATACAGGTGGAGAGGTACTAAGCATTACTGATAGTGGCGAGTTAGTAAATATAGATATCTCTGATATGCAGTTTTCTTCATATGAGCCAACATCAGAAGTTAGCCTGACAGGTAATTTAAGTTCGTTGTCGGCAGATGACATAGAATTTCCATCAGAAGATGAAAGTCCAATATCAGTAGATGTTGTAGATTTTTCGGGGCGAAATCAGAAATTATCTATAACCTATACAAAGCAGTCGACCGATGATTGGTTGGCTGAGGTAACGAACGAATCCGGTGAAATTGTCGGATCGGACACATTAAAATTCACCGCTGCCGGATCTCCGGTCTCTGGATTTAATACAATAAATGTGGCACTTGAATTGGATAATGGTAAAACACAAAATATTGTGTTTTCTGCTGGCAAAGCCGGGGAATTCACAGGTCTCACTAGTTTCCCATCCCAAACAAATGCTTTACAGTTACAATCTATAGACGGTAGAAGTTTTGGAACTTTGCAGGATATTAGCTTCGATAGCTCTGGTTCTATAATACTCACCTATACAAATGGAGATATTAAAAAACCTTACTCGCTTGGACTTGCATTGTTTGTAGATAAGAGTGTATTGAGCAGTATTAATAACAGTCATTTTTATAGTGATTCAGATCCTAGCGCCATAGCATCTGCAGATGAGAAAATGGTCGGGTATATAAAGGCTCAATCTTTGGAGCGCTCAAATGTTGATGTTACTGATGAGTTTTCAGAAATTGTTATTATACAGAGAGGTTATCAAGCCTGCTCACAAGTTCTAACCATATCTAATCAGATGATTGAAGAGCTATATAATAGTGCAAAAGGTGGCTAAATGCGAGCTAACTATTTCTATACTTATTCACCGAAACAGATTCAGCGAGTAGAAAATTTTATTATAGATAAGTGTAAAGAGTGGGGGCTACGTTGGTTCAAAAAAGAAGATATTAAGCCAACCGTCAAAAACTTATCTAATCTAAGTCTTGATACGAAGGCGATAAAAACTAGGAAATATTTTGGTGGCTGCTTACATATTGAAGCATGGGAGTTACAATCAAGCCAGATTGTTGGTGCATTATTAGGTAGACAAGTTTCATTGAAAGATACTGAGCACAATATATGTATAGAGCTTCTTAATAAGTTGTTTTCAGATTTAGCTTGCCAGTTTCCTAATGTAACCTTCGATAGTGAGCCTTCCTGCTTGAAGGAGAGTGTTTTTTGCTATGGCAGTGGATGGTGTGTCGTAGAGATACAAATATCTGAAGAACTTTATACTAAAATTTATTTGGGTCAAGAAATTGTATTTTCTTTGCTGGATATTGATCATAGCTCTATCTCAGATGACATTTCGATTTGCTCAATGGATTCGATTTTAAAAGATCAATCAGTCAAGTTTATTGCAAATGTGTCAAACTTGAAATTGTCCATTGAAGACCTATTGGAGATTGAGGTCGGAGATATCGTACTACTTGATAAAAAAATAGAAAGTAAAATAACTCTTAAATCTGAGAACGATGAGATTGATATTGTAGGTGAGATGTGCTCGAAAAAAACCAATAGCGCTGTGCGCCTTGCCTCTAATTAATTATTTAAGGAATATTATGACTGATAGAACTGTTGAGATCGTTGAGTTGCCGGAAGTTAAAGAATTCTCTGGAGAGAAAATATTTGAAACAATAAGTCCCCGCTTCTTTAAGGGAATCACTCTAGAGGTAAAGGTTGAATTAGGTAGTACAATCATCGCCCTTGATAGGTTAATGTCGTTGACTGTTGGTAGTGTTTTAGAATTAGACACTCCTTCTAACCAAAATGTATGCTTGAAAGTTGGAGAGGAAATTTTTGCAAAAGGTAGGCTTGTTGTAGTGGATGGGTTTTACGGTGTAGAAGTTGAGGAGAAATTTTCGATTTCGTAAAAATATTAGCGTCGACATGTTAAATTTAGTGATGCAGGTATTTTTTTCTGCTTTGTGTTTTTCTATTCTGGAATTATTCATTGATTCATGTTTTATGTGATTTTAGGTTTTTGATGCCATGAGAAGTTATCTTGCGTCTGCTCAGATTGGTTTTAAAGAGGAGTACTTTATTTGGGGTGGTGATTTAGGGCTGTACTGGTTAGTGGTACTTGTGGTTTTCGTGATTGTTGTTTTTTTTATACGTGCTAAGCAAAAAAAATCGTCGCAGGGTGTTAGTTCTAGGGTTTCTCTTAAAGAAAAGTTGCCTTTGTCTCAAACTTTAACTGTTTATTTGCTTGAAGTTGATGATGAAAATATCTTGCTTGTTTGTGGCCCTGGTGGATTGAGTATATCTAATGTCTCTAAAGCTTAAAAATAAAAATACTTTATTTGTTGTTGCTTTTTTAGTATTTATTTTTAATTTTCCATTAAATGGTTACTCTCAATCATTACTTCCAAATATTGCTGCTGAGCAACTTTCCCTAGCTGATGAGAATTCCACTGGAGTTGGTTTGTCAGCACCTTTTCAAATTTTACTAACTCTTACACTGTTAAGTGTTGCGCCTGCATTGCTGATGCTAATGACGGCTTTCACCCGGATAGTTATAGTTTTGTCTATGCTTCGCCAGGCATTGGCTATGCCTAGTACTCCCCCTAATAGTGTATTAATTAGTTTTGCATTTTTGCTGACCATATTCGTAATGACTCCGGTTTTTGAGAAAGTTAATGAGGATGCGATACAGCCATACCTTAATAAAGATCTTAGTTTTGAGGCGGCATTAGTAGGTGCACAGCCGCCACTAAAAGAATTCATGGTCGAACAAACTCGCGAGAAGGATATATCTCTTGTATATGAGATGTCTGGTAAGAGTGTGCCAGAGAGTATTGATGAAGTAGGGCTCTTCACACTTGTCCCTGCATTTCTAATTAGCGAATTACAATCTGCATTTTTAATAGGGTTTATGATTTTTCTGCCATTTTTAATGATAGATTTAATTGTAGCAAGCGTTTTAATGTCTATGGGAATGATCATGTTGCCACCAACTACAGTATCATTGCCCATTAAAGTGCTTGTTTTTGTGTTGATCGATGGATGGTCTCTATTGGCGTATTCGCTGCTTGGAAGTTTTTCTTAGAATTTAAATTTTCATTAAAAGTATGGAAGAAGATCTTACAGAGAAGTGGGTTTCTCTAGAAACATCAGGGTTAATGTCTGCACGAAATTATTTATTCGAATATTATCGAAGTTATAGCCATACTATTGCAGGCTTGATTTATAGGAAGTGTCAACATCTGGGGGTAGATTTACAAGATCTACTACAGCTAGCTGAGCTGGGCCTATTGGATGCGATAAGCAAATATGATAGGAAGAAAAAAGTATTTTTTAAAACGTATGCTTCTTTCAGAATAAAAGGCAGCGTTATGAATGGTGTAAGCTCCTACTCCGAAAGAGCAAGCTTACATAGCTACTTCTCAGGAGAAAATATGATGGAATTTAACATCGATTTTTCCACAAGAAGCAGCGACAGTCTGTTTGACTCAATTGTAGGTGCGACTTTAGACTTTGGCTACTCCTACCTTTTAGAGTCAAGTTGGCTCAATAGCGAAACCTCATTATCGGATTTCCCTTATGATTCATTGGAGGGACAAGCATTCTTTCAGCAAATATTGGATTACATAGAAAAACTACCAACAATTAACCAGAATCTAATTAGGATGAGGTATATTGAGGACAAGAGTTATTCGGATATAGCTAAAGCAATGAAGCTTAGTAAATCTAGAGTGGCGCAACTTCATAGTGATCTTCTAGCATCGATTAGAGAGCATGTTAACAAGCAAACGTGTTGGAACAAGGTTATTTAAATTTCCACCAATATTATATCGATTCTAGTGACACAGGTGTGACTTATGTCTTCACCTGTGTCTTTCCTTTATGCTGGCCCCGTAAATTGATTTAGTAACGATAGTAACGGCCTCGGTAGCGATAGTAGTCTCTACGTTTTCTCTCCCTATCATAAAGGTAGCCTGCACCGGCACCAATAACCGCACCTGCGGCAGTGCCACCGGGGCGCCCGCCACTGATCAAGGCACCTGTTACTGCGCCTATACCGACACCGGTGCCGATTCGGCGGTCGGTATCACTCATATTGGCGCAGCCCGTACCTCCAAGGCTTGCAGTCAATACTGCGGCCAAGCTGAGATATTTGATAGCTTTGATACGCATAGACACCTCTGTTACTGGAAGGTTGAGGTATAAAGAATCGGCGCAGGCCGACTATTTCGGAGCCAGTGTAGAGTCCGCATGCACTGGCAACAAATCCAAATTGGGAGTTTCATTCCCTTTTTTTGTCGATATTTAGGTGGTTGTTAAGGTGTTCGAAAAACAAGACTTGGTAGAACTGGCTCGACTCAAAATGCCATTTGGAAAATACTCGGGCCGGGTTTTAATAGATTTGCCTGAGGAGTACCTGCTTTGGTTCGCAAAAAAGGGGTTTCCAGAGGGGCGTCTAGGACAGTTAATGGCATTAGCCTTGGAGATAAAAGTAGAGGGATTGCAGGGGCTTATTGATCCTCTGCGCTGACCTTTTAGCAGGTTTTCCCAGTATTGCAATCACCTTGGTCGGTTTGCTCTGCGGGACTTTGACATTAATATAGTAATGCCTAGGTGTGCTTTGCGGAGCGAAGCCCAAGAAAAAGCGGGCCGTAATGGAGACTGGACTGACCCGGAAATAGGCCCACAGCGGGTAACCACTGGTCTGAATGATTTCAGCGAGGTAGTAGCGGGAGTAGAGCCAGTCAGCTTAAAAGAGGGAGCGGTCGAAACGAATTCGGCCGCCACTCTTTTAAATTATTCTAAACTCAGTTCTCACCGACTAATATCCGCCGGCAATATTTTGTGAGAGAGTTGCCCGACTCGAAAGTCGGGCGCAGCTATCTACTAACTAACTGATCAGAGTGGGATTCGGATAACAACACCACCCATAGTGTGGCCCAGCTCAAAGTCAGTGCGCGGGCTGTCTACGTGATCGTTGTGACAGCTCACACAAGCAGGTGAAACACCTACATCCGCATATACTGCAGTGAAGTACTCGGTATCACCTAGTTTTTCGCGGCCGTAAAAGTTTTTCCCTGGGTTGTCGATTACGTACTGCAAGCCCTCTTTTTCCATCTCAGTGCGCGGTTTGTTTTGCTTGTTGATTGGCCACAGAGAGAGCAGGGCATAGTTAAAGCCAGACTCATTTTCGGCAACACGCTCAGCTCCCATACGCATCATCTGCGCGGGGAGTGGTAGCAATTTCTTATCTTGCCAGTGCTCATCAGCGTCAAGGATTTTCTCCTCGTTCTGCAGGCGGTTTACAACCTTGTTGGTGTAGTTGGCCCTGTCTGCCTCGATAACGGCAAAGATGGCATCCGCCATTCGCTCCGGAGCAACTCCCTGGTTTTTCTCACAGCCGGTGAGCAGTGCCAGTCCAGCGATAATACAAGCGGCAATACGCATATTTTCCCCTCCTATTGGGATTGATTTTGCTTGTTTTTGCTTTTGGTAATCCTTGCAATACGCTCGCGGATCAGCTCGAATGTTTCATGCTTCTCTGCGGGTTTATGCTTGAAATTATTGTTAATCAGAGTTTTGTCAGCCAGGGCAGCAAGGGAGAATTCGGCTCCATGACAGCTCAGGCAAACGGGCATCATTTTTTCATTGGGGCGAAGGTTATGATTTTGATTATGGTTAACTACAACCTGTTCGCCATGGGTTTCCCGTGGCAAATGGCAGCTGGCACAGCTTACGCCACCTTCTGGGTTTGAATTCCAGGTATCGAAGTGAGGGGACTCTTTGTAAGAGAGGCTGTGCTCATCACTGTGGCAACCCAGGCAAGCCTCTACAGCAGCAAATTGCAGATTTACTTCATGGGGCCCGTGACAACTGACACAGCTCAATTCATCCGTTGCGCTGGTATTCATGGGAAGGCGGGCCTGTTGCGGGGAGATGGCGCCGACCTGCTGGATAAAGCCCTCTTCCAGCTTGTTGGACATGCGCATTCCATGTTTTCCTTGAGTGAAGGATTCTTTTTGATCGCTGTGGCAACTAGCACATTGCTCGACAATCTCAACACTACTGAATTGCATTTGCCCATCGACGTGACAGCTGCTGCAGTTCACCTCTGTTTGTGCGTGAATACTCTGTGCCCAGACCGTTGCGATTTCTGCAGTCTGGCTAGAGCTGCTAATGTCTGCTTCGCTAACTTTTAAAGGAGCTTGATCTGAATGCTCATTTAGCCAGGACTGAACTGCTGTACGAGTAGGTAGCTTGGCAGTTTCCAATAGATCAGGTTGATCAACATGGGCGATAAGGAAGTCTTCATAGAGGGAGCCATTATCGTGATAGTTGTGGCAGCCCGCACTCGCGCAGGTTTCAAATCCCAGGTCTTTGTGACTACTGCGCTCTTCGGCAATATCGCTATGGCAGTGAAAGCAAAAGTCGCCCGCCAGGGTTACGCCCATCTCTCCTGTGATCTGTGGTTTGTGTTCAGTGTGACAACTTACACATAGCCGTGCGTCAAGAGTTTCCAGAAGTACAGCATTGCGCGGATCTAAAAATTTCTGCCGGGGGTGTGAGTCGTCTACAAGCTCCAGTTCTTCCGCATGGCAATTCAGGCAAGCTTGCTGAACAGCATCCTCACCGGCAAAGCCATCGGTATGGCAGGAAGTACAAGCCAGCTCAATTTGATGGTGACCGTGCGTGGCATCTCCACTGATAAATAGAGATTTATCGTCAACGTTAAGGTTGTATGCCACCGCAGAGCCGATAGCCAGCGTTAGCAATACACCGTAATGCCAGAATTTAAATTGATATGATTTCATCTAGAAGTAATAAACCGCAAAAATATGGTAGGCGAGAAGGACCGGTAAGGCCCAGAGCAGGGCATAGTGAACTCGGGACCACCATTTTCGGTGTTCGCGAAGTTTCAGGTCAGTCCAATGGTGGTTGCGCGCCATAAAAACGCCGACGAGAGAACCAGTTGCGGTTGCAGTTAGAAATACCAGCATCAATGCTAAATTCAGGTTTTCACCAAGGCGGAAGCCTGAATGTATAGCGAGTGCAAGTAGAGCGATTAAACCTGTAACGCTGTGTGCATAGCGCCAGTGATCGACATGCCCAAGGCTAAGTTTATTCCAACGTTTCCTGATACTGAGAGCGGCAGTAAACAGGCACATAGCGAGAATGGTATAGCCCGTAACCTGCTTCCAAAAATTGTCGTACCAGAGCTTTTCCCAAAAAAGTGCAGTCTGTACTGAGGGGGAAACTGGAGCTGGCGGCATCAGGAAAGCCAGGGCTATCAGGATTAATGACAGAACAGAAGTTATCAATATCCCCTTGGAGTGTCGCATTACCAAGTTGGGAGCTGGCACATCCAGAAGCTCAGCCATTAGCGGGCGGCAACTACCGCAAACAGACCCGGCTGTTGTCGCTTGTTGCAATTCGTTTAAATTGCGCTTCCCAGCGGAAATAGCCCTGCATAATTCCCCTTTGGTGACAGAGTTGCACTGGCAGACCAGATAACTATCGGGAAAATCTTTAATGCTATTGCCGCTTTTTTTGGCAAACACTCGCCCTTCGCTTTCAAAGTCTTTCAGTGTGCGCAGAGAGATTTTTTGCTCCTGTGCTACGGTCTGGCGCAATTCATTGGCTTCATCCCAGCTGCCAATATAAATGGCCCCAACGATGTATTCACCTTTGATAAATAAGCGTCTATAGATCCCCTTAAAACGATTGCGATAGACATGGCTCTCAACGCCCTCTTGCTGATTGAGGTTTTCCGGGGTTACCTCTCCCATTATTCCGCAGGGAATATGGGCAATTTTCAGCTGAATATCGGTATAAGTGCCGGAGTAGGGCTGCGAGAGAGATTTAGCGCTATGGTTGCGACGAATATGTGAGCAGCAGCTTTCAGCTTGTTCGTAGCCCGGTCGGACCAATTGGTAGACTTTCTTGTCAAACTCAGCGCACTCGCCTACGGCGTAAATATCCGGGTCGGAAGTTTGCATCCATTCATTGACTACGATTCCGCGTTTAGTTGAAAGTCCGCTCTGTTCGGCCAGGCTAATTTCCGGCTTAATTCCTGTGCACAACACGATAGCGTCGACGGGAATTTTTTCGCCACTTTCAAAAGTGAGTAGGCGCTTGCTATCGCTCTCTTCAATGGATGTTAGGGAGTCCGAAATTTTTAACTCTACCCCCAGTGCAGTGAGTGCGGACTTTAGGAACTCCTCTCCTTCTTCACCCAGGAGCCCGCTGAGTAAGTGTCCTCTGGATTGTAAAGTGATGTTGTTTTTAGGTGTTTTTAACGCGGTTGCAGCTTCAAGGCCCAGAGCACCAGCACCGATAACACAGATGTCTGCATTCTGCTCCCTTAACTCAAGTAAATCATTGGTGTTACGCAGACTTCGAAAAGGGTAAACACCAGGCAGATCCGCACCCGGAATCTTCGGAATAATAGGATTTGATCCAGTCGCTATTATTAGCTTGGAATAAGGTTGTATATTCCCTGCAGCATCGGTGACTGTTTTTTTGGAGCGATCAATAGAGACTATTTTACGGTCAATATATTCTGCCAGGCGGTGGTCACTTTGACTGAGAATAGGGTTATCAAGCTCCTCCAACTCTACATGGCTTGATAGATATTGAGAAAGTTTAACCCGGTTGTAGGGAGACTCTGTTTCTGCTCCATAGATAACAATTTGAGCTTCATCACAGAATTCTAATAATTTTTGTGCGCAACGCACACCCACCGGACCAGTACCGATAATTACATAAATTGGGTAACTGTTATCATTAGTATGGATGCCGCTTGGTAATTGCTCGACAAGTGTGTCGTCTAGCTCAGTCATACCTCCCCCCGACTGCTTTGATTTTCTATTAGTCTTTGTATTTTTAATTTGTCTGCCAGATGGCCTGCTAATTTTCTTAGACTAATATCCCACTCTTTAGTGTTTTTTTGAATTCTAGTCCCTATATGTTTAAACAAAATTAAATAAAGGTCTAGTACCAAATAAACGATGACGATAGAGAATTGGGTGTAAAGTAAGGTCAGGTCGGAAAATAAGACTGGATTTAACTGATGCGCACAGTTTTTTGGAGAGCTAAATGTAACTTGCCCAAATTCGGTGCTTATATTTAATTTGACTGTGAAAATTGGCGGGGAGAGGGGAGTGCTTTCCAGTTACTTTGTGACAGCTGAGCGGCCAAAAAATATGCGGCCCCGTCCTTGTGGGCTGCGGACTGTAAAATAGTATGCCTATTGTAAAGATTTGTTTTTTATCGGCATTCCTAGGTTAAATATCTCACTACTCCTGATAAAAAAACTAAACGTTGCTTTTAGGAGGGCTGATAAAGGACGTAGAGTTCTTTTTCTTCTAGGGCAGTACGGCGAGTTAGCGCTTCACCGATTTTCTGATAATCCATTTTGAAATCGCGAACCATTTCAGGGGTAAAGGCTTCGTGGTTGTAGCGTTTGCAAAATTGCACAACGGCATTTGCAATTTCATTCATATCGGTGCGGAAATCTTTAACTACTTGCAGTGTGTGGGTATCGCCAGCCAGTGCTTGCTCTAGGTATACGTAAAAACGTACATTTTCTTTGATTAGATGGGCCTGGAAGCCAGATTTAAATTGGGTCAGTAGCTGCGATAGCTGGCGGTAGTTCTGCTTCTCATAACCCTCTGACCACATGCGCTGAAAAATACTGATCAGGGTGCGGTGATCGTCTTCAAGGGCTTTGATTAGAGTGGGGTCGTAAGAGATTGTGCGGGCACCTTTAGCTCCTGCATAAGAGCTGCGAGTATATTTTTCCTCAAGGTCCGCCGCGTCTTCTGTTTTGTTACTTCGGAACATTCCAGAAATAAAACTAAGCATGAATTTAGTCTCAGTAAATTTAAAGGTTTGTTATTAGGTCTGATAGCGCCGCGAAGTTGGGGGTAACTTAAAGAAAGCAAAGCTGCTTGGGTCCCGGCGGGCGTGGCGGATTTTACATTGGATGACAGTTGGTTTAACTGTTATGGAAGGGGCGAGTAAAGCAAAATTTCCAAATTGGGACTTGTGTCACACTTCAGGTGTTTGCTTTTTAATTTTTATCGAAATGTAGTTGATTATCGCCGGTAGAATCAAAATAAATTCAAATATCTAATTAATAAAAAACCCGGCATAGCCGGGTTTTTTTGATTGCTTGAGCTTAGCGCTGCTCGAGCGGTACATAATCGCGCTGTGGGTAGCCGGTATACAGCTGGCGAGGACGACCAATTTTGTACGGATTGGAAATCATTTCATTCCAGTGTGCAATCCAGCCTGAAGTACGGCCTGTGGCAAAAATTACGGTGAACATATCGGTGGGGATACCGATAGCTTTCATAATAATGCCGGAGTAGAAATCTACGTTCGGGTAGAGTTTCTTCTCTACGAAGTAATCGTCCTCAAGGGCGATTTTCTCCAGCTTCTTGGCGATCTTCAGCAGAGGATCATTTTCTGCACCCATGGCACCCAGAACTTCATCACAGATGCCTTGCATTACGCGGGAGCGTGGATCGAAGTTCTTGTAGACGCGGTGACCAAAGCCCATCAGGCGGAAGGGGTCATTCTTATCTTTGGCGCGCTTCACGAATTCGTCGATACGGCTTTCGTCGCCAATTTCCTGCAGCATGTTCAATACCGCTTCGTTGGCGCCGCCGTGAGCGGGGCCCCACAAAGTGGCAATGCCGGAAGAAATACAGGCGAACGGATTGGCACCAGAAGAGCCGGCCAGGCGAACAGTGGAGGTGGATGCATTCTGCTCGTGGTCTGCGTGCAGCAGGAAGATGATGTCCATTGCCTTGGCGACAACCGGGTCTATCTTGCTGGGCTCGCAGGGGTTGCCAAACATCATGTGCAAGAAGTTCTCGGAATAGCTGCGGCTATTGTCCGGGTACATGAAGGGCATGCCCTGGGAGTGCTTGTAGCACATGGCTGCCAGGGTTGGCATCTTGGCAATCAGGCGGTGGGCGGAAATCTCGCGGTGCTCCGGATTGGTGATATCCAGGGAGTCGTGATAGAAGGAAGCGAGGGCACCAACTACGCCACACATCATCGCCATTGGGTGGGCATCGTAACGGAAGCCTTTAAAGAAGCTCACCAGGGATTCGTGAACCATGGTGTGAGACATAATGGTGTCTACATACTTCTTTTTTTCTTCTGCGTTGGGCAGTTCGCCATTCATCAGCAGGTAGCAGGTTTCCAGGTAATCGGATTTTTCTGCCAGTTGCTCGATGGGGTAGCCGCGGTGCAGCAGTTGGCCCTTGCCGCCATCAATAAAGGTGATCTTGGAATCACATGAGGCGGTAGATACGAAGCCCGGGTCGTAAGTAAATAAGCCTTTACTGGTCAGACCGCCGACATCAATAACATCGGGGCCGAGGGTGCCGGAGCGAACTGGCATCTCAAGGGCGCCGTCGATACCATCGACTGTGAGGTGCGCTTTTTTATCGGACATTGCGGACTCCTAAAAATGTTCTTATGCCGGCCTTTTCCCGCTGTTTTCGGGAGCTAGCGGCCTTTTGAGCGGGGCCAAACTTAAGTGCCGCGCCGCAAATTGTCAAACCAAAAGGAATGGACGACCAGTCTATTGGCGACAGGATATCCGGTTCCGCTCCATACTCGTAGAGTATTTGTCTAGATAATGCACAGGAAAGTCTGAGGAAATCCCGCGATTCCCGATTTACTACGCGATACTGGTGGGAACCCGGCGTAATCGCAGGCGTTCGTTGTGTTTTGACTAGTGAATGCCTATAATCCGCGCGGCTTGCGCCATGGTACGGCTACTTTGTATAAGGCTTCATCAGGTCGAGTGCAAAGTAATCAGCAAGCAGCTCGTCCCTCCATTGAAAAGCTAACGGGCGCCCGGTCGTTCAGGGCAACAAGGTGTTTTTCCTGTGAACAAAAACAGACCTGTCAATTTAGACATTTCCACTATAAAGCTTCCCGCTACCGCTGTGGTTTCCATTTTGCATCGTATTTCCGGTGTAGTGCTCTTCGTTGTTGTTGCACTACTACTGTGGATGCTCGATGTCAGTTTGGAATCCGAGCAGGGATTCGCCGAAATTGCAGCGGTATTTAACAGTATCCCTGCCAAGCTCATTCTCTGGGCATCGCTGGCGGCACTTATTTACCACATTCTGGCAGGTGTTCGTCATCTGTTTATGGATATGGGAGTAGGTGAAAGTCTCGAAGGCGGCCGTCGCAGCGCTGTGTCAGTGCTGGTGCTGGCTGTAATCCTTATTCTTCTGGCGGGAGTATGGTTGTGGTAAAAACAGTAACAAGCTTTGGCCGTAGCGGTACTTTCGATTGGCTCTACCAGAGAGTCACTGCGGTAATATTGCTCGCCTATACCCTCTTTATAGTGGGTTTTATCTTTTTTAGTAAAGACTTCGGCTACCAAGCCTGGTCCGAACTGTTCGCCCAGCGCTGGATGCGTGTTTTCAGCCTGGTTGCCTTGCTGTCCACCATTATTCACGCCTGGATTGGCCTCTGGTCCGTGGTAACTGACTACATCACCAACCGGATGATGGGCGGTAAAGCCACTGTTCTGCGCTTGTTCGTAGAAGTGATTCTGGCTGCCGTTGCCGTGTTGTACGCGGTGTGGGGCATTGAAATTCTTTGGGGTGTATAAGCAATGGCGAACATGCGTACTATTTCATTTGACGGGATTGTAATTGGTGGAGGCGGTGCCGGTATGCGCGCTGCCCTGCAGATGGCCCAGTCCGGCTATAAAACTGCGGTTATTACCAAGGTATTCCCGACTCGTTCTCACACAGTATCTGCCCAGGGTGGCATTACCTGTGCAATTGCCAGTTCAGATCCCAACGATGATTGGCGCTGGCATATGTACGATACCGTTAAGGGTTCCGACTATATCGGTGACCAGGACGCTATTGAATATATGTGTTCCGTAGGTCCAGAAGCGGTATTTGAGCTGGAGCACATGGGCCTGCCTTTCTCCCGTACTGAGGAAGGTCGTATTTATCAGCGCCCCTTCGGCGGTCAGTCTAAAGATTTCGGCCGCGGTGGCCAGGCTGCACGTACTTGTGCTGCTGCTGACCGTACCGGCCATGCACTGCTGCACACCCTCTATCAAAACAACGTTAAGCACAAAACCGAATTCCTGAATGAATGGTTTGCGATTGACCTGGTGAAGAACCAGGACGGTGCTGTTGTGGGTGTGATCGCCATGTGCATCGAAGATGGCGAAGTGGTTTATATCAAATCCAAAGCGACTGTATTCGCAACCGGCGGTGCCGGTCGTATTTTCGCTTCCACCACCAACGCACACATCAATACCGGTGACGGTGTCGGTATGGCCCTGCGTGCCGGTATGCCGGTCCAGGATATTGAGATGTGGCAGTTCCACCCCACTGGTATTTACGGTGCCGGTGTACTCGTGACCGAAGGTTGTCGCGGTGAGGGTGGCTACCTGATCAATAAAGATGGTGAGCGTTTTATGGAGCGCTATGCGCCCAACGCCAAAGACCTCGCTTCCCGCGACGTTGTGGCTCGCTCTATGGTTCTCGAGATTCTCGACGGCCGCGGCTGTGGCCCGGAAGGCGATCACGTATTTCTGAAGCTTGATCACCTGGGTGAAGAGCTGCTCAACAGCCGTCTGCCCGGTATCTGTGAGCTGTCCAAGACCTTCGCCCACGCCGACCCGGTTAAGGTGCCGATCCCGGTAGTACCTACCTGTCACTATATGATGGGTGGTATTCCCACCAACGTTCACGGTCAGGCTCTGACCCAGGACGCTGCGGGTAACGATCAGATTGTTGATGGCTTCTACGCCTGTGGCGAAGTTGCCTGTGTGTCCGTACACGGAGCCAACCGCTTAGGCGGTAACTCCCTGCTGGACCTGGTGGTATTCGGTCGCGCTTCCGGCCTGTTTATTGAGAAGTCCCTGCGCGAAGGTATCGAGCACCGCGAAGCTTCCGAGTCTGATCTCGAAGCCGCTATGGCTCGCTTGAATCACCTGGAAACCAATGAGAAGGGTGAGAAGGCTGCCGACCTGCGCAAAGAGCTGCAGGGCGTGATGCAGAACCACTTCGGCGTATTCCGTCGCGGCGACTTTATGGCCGAAGGTGTGAAGAAGCTTGCAGATCTGCGCGAGCGTATTGAAAATGTGCGCCTCGAAGACAAGAGCCGCGCGTTTAACACCGCCCGTGTTGAAGCGCTGGAGCTGCAAAACTTACTGGAAGTTGCCGAGGCCACTGCAGTTGCTGCAGAGACCCGTACTGAGAGCCGCGGTGCTCACGCCCGTGAGGACTTCCAGGAGCGCGATGATGAAAACTGGCTGTGCCACTCTATGTATTTCCCCGCGGAAAAACGTGTTGGCAAGCGTGCAGTAAACTTCGCGCCTAACACTATGGAAGCCTTTGAACCGAAAGCTCGGACTTACTGATTCGGGAGCGGAATAGAGTATGTTGAAAGTAAGCATTTACCGTTACAACCCGGAAACCGACAAAGCGCCTTATATGCAGGACTATGAACTGGACACCAAGGGCAAGGACCTGATGGTGTTGGACGTTCTGGAACTGCTGAAAGCCGAAGACCAGACCTTGTCTTTCCGTCGTTCCTGCCGTGAGGGCGTTTGTGGCTCCGACGGTATGAACATTTCCGGTCGCAATGGTCTGGCGTGCACTACGCCACTGTCTGAAGCTGCCCCCAAGGGTAAACTGGTTCTGCGTCCGCTGCCGGGCCTGCCTGTTATCCGCGACCTGGTTGTGGATATGGAGCAGTTCTACGAGCAGTACAAGAAGATTGAACCGTACCTGCAAAACGATACCCCGGCTCCGGCCATCGAGCGTCTGCAGTCTCCGGAAGATCGCGAAAAGCTCGACGGTCTGTATGAGTGTATCCTGTGCGCCTGCTGTTCCACTTCCTGTCCGTCTTTCTGGTGGAATCCGGACAAGTTTATCGGCCCAGCTGGTTTGTTGCAGGCTTACCGCTTCCTGGCAGATAGCCGCGACCTGGCTACTGATGAGCGCCTGTCAAATCTGGATGACCCCTTCAGCGTATTCCGTTGTCACGGTATTCAAAACTGTGTCAATGTTTGCCCGAAAGGACTGAATCCGACGCGCGCGATCGGCCATATCCGCAATATGCTGCTGACCCGCGCCGTGTAGGGGATGCTGCGGCCGGTTATCGGCCCGCTGGGGTTCGCGCTCTGCGAACCCGGTGCCAGGTAGGGCGCCAAGCAAACGACAAAAAGCCGGTTCTAACCGGTAAAAAACTGAAAAGGGGAGGTGGCTTTGTGCGCCTCCCCTTTTGTGAGTGAAAGGAAAGCGCAGTGGCTCAAGAGAAGATAAGCACACTGCAATTGAGGTAGGCATCAACATGCACGAAAGTACCATGGAGCAGCTGTGGCGTAGCTCCCATATCTCCGGGGGCAATGCTGCCTACGTGGAGGAGCTTTACGAGACCTATCTGCACGACCCCAACGGTGTCCCCGAGGAGTGGCGCAATTATTTCGATAGCCTCCCCCGCGTTGAGGGCAGCAGCGATGTTTCCCACGCCGCTGTTCGCCAGCACTTTGAGCTGCTCAGCAAACACCGCGCGCGTCCGGTGGCCGCTCCCGGTGCGGCCGGCTCTGCCAATATTGAGCACGAGCGCAAGCAGATTAAAGTTCTGCAACTGATCGATTCCTACCGCCATCGCGGCCATAAAAAAGCGACCCTCGACCCCCTGGGCTTGATGGCTCGCGAACAAGTGCCCGACCTGCAACTGAGCTACCACGGCCTGACTGAGGGTGATTTCGATACCACCTTCAATACCGGTAGCCTGTTCCTCGGTAAAGAAGAGGCGACCCTGCGTGAAATCGTCGAGGGTTTGGAGAATACCTACTGTGGCAATCTGGGTGCGGAGATCATGCATCTCTCCAACCTGGAAGAGCAGCAGTGGTTCCAGCAGCGCCTTGAGCGCAGCCAGTCTAAAGCCAACTTCGGCACCGACATCCAGATTGAAATCCTGCAGCGCCTTTCCGCCGCTGAAGGCCTGGAGCGCCACCTGGACTCCAAGTACCCCGGCACCAAGCGCTTCGGTGTAGAGGGTGGTGAGAGCCTGATCCCGATGATGGACGCTCTGATCCGTCGCTCCGGCACCTACGGGGTGAAGGAAGTGGTGATCGGTATGGCCCACCGCGGCCGCCTGAATACCCTGGTCAATATCCTCGGTAAAAACCCTGCGGATCTGTTCCAGGAGTTTGAAGGCAAGAAGACCCTCGATACTTCCGGTGACGTGAAATACCACCAGGGCTTCTCCTCTAACGTGATGACTCCCGGTGGTGAAGTGCATCTGGCCCTGGCCTTTAACCCGTCGCACCTGGAAATCAGTGCGCCCGTGGTAGTGGGTTCCGTGCGCGCCCGCCAGGATCGCCGCAAAGATGCGACCGGTGAGAAAGTAATGCCGATCAACATCCATGGTGACGCGGCTTTTGCCGGCCAGGGTGTGGTGCAGGAAACCCTGCAGATGTCCCAGACCCGCGGTTACTACACCGGCGGTACTGTGCACATCGTACTGAACAACCAGGTGGGCTTTACCACCAGCAAGCGTGAAGATGCCCGCTCCACCGAGTACTCCACCGATCCCGCTAAGATGATCGATGCGCCGGTGCTGCACGTGAATGGCGACGATCCGGAAATGGTCGTATTGGCCGCGCTGCTGGCGGTGGACTACCGCTACGAATTTAAGAAAGATATCGTTATCGACCTGGTCTGCTACCGTCGTCGCGGCCATAACGAGACCGATGACCCCTCTGGTACCCAGCCGCTGATGTACCAGACTATCCGCAAGCACAAGACTACCCGCACGCTCTATTCCGAGAAGCTGGTGGGCGAGGGCATCCTGGACAAGGTTGCCGCAGACAAGCTGGCCAACGACTACCGCGACAAACTGGATGCCGGTGAAGACGTTGCTACCGGTCTTGTGAAGAAGCCGGACTCCTCCATGTTTGTTGACTGGAGCCCCTACCTGGGCCACGACTGGCAGGTGCCTGCAGATACCGGCTATGCGCTGCCGAAGCTGCAGGATGTCGCTACTCGCATGACCAACGTGCCCGATGGCGTGGTAATGCAGCGCCAGGTCTCCAAAATTTATGAAGACCGCCGCAAAATGGCCGGTGGCGCCCTGCCTCTGAACTGGGGCATGGCGGAAACTTTGGCTTACGGCACTCTGCTGGAAGAGGGCTTTATGGTCCGCTTTACCGGTGAAGACGTGGGTCGCGGTACCTTCTCCCACCGTCACGCGGTGGTTCACAGCCAGAAAGACGGTCAGAGCTATGTGCCTTTGCAGCATATGTTTGAAGACCAGCCGCCTTTCTATATCTACGACTCGCTGCTGTCCGAAGAGGCGGTGTTGGCGTTTGAATACGGCTACGCCACCACAACACCAAAGTCCCTGGTGGTGTGGGAAGCCCAGTTTGGTGACTTCGCCAACGGTGCCCAGGTTGTGATCGACCAGTTCATCACTTCCGGTGAGCATAAGTGGGGCCGTATGTGCGGCCTGGTAATGCTGTTGCCGCACGGCTATGAAGGCCAGGGCCCAGAGCACTCCTCTGCACGCCTTGAGCGCTTTATGCAGCTGTGTGCGGAGCACAATATCCAGGTGTGTAACGCCACTACCCCGGCACAGATCTTCCATCTGCTGCGTCGCCAGGCGGTGCGCCCCATGCGCCGTCCTCTGGTGATTATGAGTCCAAAGTGGATTCTGCGTCACAAGCTGGCCACTTCCAGCCTGGAAGAGCTGGCAGAAGGTCGCTTCCACAACGTGATCCAGGACCAGGGCGTAGATCCAGACAAAGTGAAGCGTGTGGTTCTGTGTTCCGGCAAGGTTTACTACCACCTGCTGGAAGCCCGTATGGAGCGCGAACAGGAAGATGTGGCGTTCGTGCGAATCGAGCAGCTGTACCCATTCCCGGACGAAGAGTTTGTGGAAGCGGTTTCCGCATTCAAGAAGATCAAGAGTGTTGCCTGGTGTCAGGAGGAGCCCATGAACCAGGGCGCCTGGTACTCCAGCCAGCACCACTTGCGTCGCCTGTTGTCGGAAACCCATCCGAAGCTGGATCTGGAATATGTGGGCCGCGCCCCATCCGCAGCACCTGCGGCGGGCTATATGTCCACGCACCTTGAAGAACAGAATAAGTTCATCAACGAGGCGCTGACCGTCAAATAACCGGCGGCAGTAATAAGTGAAGAGTCAATCTCAGGAAACAGAAAAAATGACGATCGAGATTAAAGCGCCAACTTTCCCTGAATCAGTTCAGGACGGAACTGTCGCCACCTGGCATAAACAACCTGGTGAAGCTGTGTCCCGCGATGAACTGATCGTGGATATCGAAACCGATAAAGTTGTGCTGGAAGTTGTTGCACCTGCCGATGGTGCCCTGACTGAAATCATCAAGGGTGAGGGCGATACCGTTCTCTCCAATGAAGTGATTGCCAAGTTTGAAGCGGGCGCTGGCGCAGCTGCTGCCCCGGCGGAAGAAAAAGCAGAAGCTCCGGCTGCCGAAGCCGCAGCTCCTGCGGCTGGCGACAAAATTGCTATGCCATCTGCCAAGAAAATGGCTGCTGAGAAGGGCGTAGACCTGGCCGGTGTTGAAGGCACTGGCAAGGGTGGCCGCGTTCTTAAGGAAGACGTAATGAAAGCGGGCACTGCGCCGGCTGCCGCTGCTGCACCTGCCGCCGCTGTTGCTGAAGTTGCGGTTGCTCCGGGTGAGCGCGTAGAGAAGCGTGTTCCCATGACCCGTATGCGCAAGCGTATCGCTGAGCGCCTGCTGGATGCTTCCCAGTCCACCGCCATGCTCACCACCTTTAACGAGGTGAACATGAAGCCGATTATGGACCTGCGCAAGAACTATAAAGACCTGTTCGAGAAGACCCACAACGGCACTCGCCTGGGCTTTATGGGCTTCTTCGTAAAAGCTGCAGTAGAAGCGCTGAAGCGCTACACCGCAGTGAATGCGTCTATCGACGGCAACGATATCGTTTACCACGGTTACCAGGATATCGGTGTAGCGGTTTCCTCGCCGAAAGGCCTGGTTGTGCCGATTCTGCGCAATGCGGAGAACATGGGCCTGGCGGATATGGAAAACAATATCCGCGATCTGGGTGTTCGCGCCCGCGATGGCAAACTGTCTATCGAAGAGATGACTGGCGGTACCTTCACCATCACCAACGGTGGTGTATTCGGTTCCCTGCTGTCCACTCCGATTTTGAACCCACCGCAAACTGCAATTCTGGGTATGCACAAAATCCAGGAGCGCCCGATGGCGGTAAATGGCAAGGTGGAAATCCTGCCGATGATGTACCTGGCGCTGTCCTATGACCACCGTCTGATCGACGGTAAGGAAGCAGTTGGCTTCCTGGTAGCGATCAAGGAAATGATCGAAGATCCAGCGCGTATCTTGCTCGAAGTTTAAACAATAAATCTTGGGGCCTGCGGGCCCCCTCGATCACACTGCATTAGAAATATCTGGAACTGATCATGTCCGAAAAATTTGACGTAATCGTAATTGGCTCCGGTCCTGGTGGTTATGTCGCTGCCATCCGTGCCGCTCAGTTGGGCTTGAAAACGGCTTGTATCGAAAAGTGGAAAAACAAGGAAGGTAAATACGTAAATGGCGGTACCTGCCTGAACGTTGGCTGTATTCCTTCCAAGGCACTGCTGGACAGCTCCTGGAAATACCACGAAGCCAAAGATGCTCTCGACGTGCACGGCATTGAAGTCGGCAAGGTCAAAATGGATGTGAGCAAGATGATCGAGCGCAAAGGCGAGATCGTTAAGAAGCTGACCGGTGGTGTAGCAGGTCTGTTCACCGCCAATAAAGTAACCTCCATTTTCGGCACCGGCAAATTGCTGGCGAACAAGAAAGTGGAAGTAACCGACGACGAAGGCAACAGCACCGTCTACGAAGCTGAAAACGTCATTCTGGCTTCCGGTTCTGTACCGGTAAATATTCCGCCCGCTCCGGTAGACAACAAAATTATTGTCGATTCCACTGGTGCTCTGGAATTCACTGAAACTCCAAAGCGTTTGGGTGTTATCGGTGCCGGTGTTATCGGTCTGGAGCTGGGTTCTGTATGGAACCGCCTGGGCTCCGAAGTGGTTGTTCTTGAAGCGATGGACAAGTTCCTGGCGATCATGGACCAACAGGCTGCCAAAGAGTCCCAGAAGATCTTCAAGAAGCAGGGCCTGGATATCCGCCTCGCTTGCCGCGTAACCGGCTCCGAAGTGAAAGGCGAAGAAGTGGTTGTTACTTACCAGGACAAAGATGGTAAAGAGCACCAGGAAACTTTCGACAAGCTGATCGTTTGCGTTGGTCGTCGCCCTTACACCGAAGGCCTTCTGTCTGAAGATGCCGGTGTGAAGATGGACGAGCGTGGATTCATCTATGTCAACGACCTGTGCATGACTTCTGCACCGGGCGTATGGGCGATTGGTGACGTGGTACGCGGCCCAATGCTGGCACACAAGGCCTCAGAAGAAGGTGTTGTGGTTGCCGAGCGCATTGCTGGCCAGAAGCCGATGATGAACTACGACGTGATCCCCAACGTTATTTACACTCACCCGGAAATCGCTGCGGTTGGTCGCACCGAAGAGCAGGTGAAGGCCGATGGCGAGCCCTACAACGTAGGCAGCTTCCCGTTTGCTATCAACGGCCGCGCTATGGCCGCCAACGATACCCAGGGCTTTGTGAAAATCATTGCTCACGCGGAAACTGACCGCGTACTGGGTGCCCATATTGTTGGCCCGTCTGCCGCAGACTTGGTTCAGCAAGTGGCGATCGCGATGGAATTCGGCTCCAGTGCTGAAGACATCGGTATGACGGTATTTGCGCACCCGACTCTTTCCGAAACTGTGAAAGAAGCGGCGCTGGGCGTGAACGGCCATGCGATTCACACCGTAAATCGCAAGAAGCGCAAGTAAGAATATTTTTCGATTTCGGGGCACTAATTATTGATTAATTAGCGCCCCGGTTTCATTTGTGGAATTTGAAATTTGCAACGACGGAAATTTTAAATTTCTCTTTCAGGTGCAGAGTGATCTGCAATTAGTAAACACATTTTATATGTGAATTGGTATTGACTATGAACTTGCATGAGTATCAGGGCAAACAACTGTTTGCGGAATACGGATTGCCGGTTTCCAAAGGCATTGCAGCGGAAACCCCGGCAGCGGCAGCAGCAGCGGCTGACGAAATTGGCGGTGATAAGTGGGTAGTAAAGGCCCAGGTACACGCTGGTGGCCGCGGTAAGGCTGGCGGTGTAAAGCTGGTAGATTCCAAGGCAGAGATTGAAGAGTTTGCCAAGAAGTGGCTGGGCGAGCGTCTGGTAACTTATCAAACAGACGAAAATGGCCAGCCGGTTTCCCGTATCCTGGTTGAAAGCTGCACTGACATCGACCAAGAACTGTACCTTGGCGCCGTTGTTGACCGCTCCACCCGTCGTATCGTTTTCATGGCTTCCACCGAAGGCGGCGTTGAGATCGAGAAAGTAGCGGAAGAGACCCCAGAAAAAATCCTGAAAGCCACCATCGATCCACTGGTAGGCGCTCAGCCTTACCAAGCGCGCGAGCTGGCTTTCAAACTGGGCCTGAACCCGACTCAGGTTAAGCAGTTCACCAAGATCTTCCTCGGCCTGGCAAAAATGTTCCAGGAAAAAGATCTGGCCCTGCTGGAAATCAACCCGCTGGTAATCACCACCGAAGGCAACCTGCACTGCCTGGACGCCAAAGTGGTAATCGACAGCAACGCGCTGTACCGCCACGCTGACCTGCGCGAAATGCACGATCCTTCCCAGGAAGATTCCCGTGAAGCGCACGCTGCCAAGTTCGACCTGAACTACGTAGCTCTCGACGGCAACATCGGCTGCATGGTAAACGGTGCTGGTCTGGCCATGGGTACCATGGACATCGTAAACCTGCACGGCGGCAAGCCAGCTAACTTCCTGGACGTTGGCGGCGGCGCGACCAAAGAGCGCGTTGTTGAAGCGTTCAAGATCATCCTGTCTGACGAGAACGTAAAAGCCGTACTGATCAACATCTTCGGTGGTATCGTTCGCTGTGACATGATCGCCGAAGGCGTTGTGGGCGCAGTAAAAGAAGTTGGCGTTAAAGTACCGGTTGTTGTACGCCTGGAAGGTAACAACGCAGATCTGGGCGCCAAGGTTCTGAGCGACAGTGGCCTGAACATTATCGCGGCTACCAGTCTGACCGATGCGGCTCAGCAAGTGGTTAAAGCTGCGGAGGGTAAATAATCATGTCAGTATTGATTAACAAAGACACTAAAGTAATCTGCCAGGGCTTCACCGGCTCCCAGGGTACTTTCCACTCCGAGCAAGCGATTGCTTACGGCACCAAGATGGTTGGTGGTGTAACTCCGGGTAAAGGCGGCCAGACTCACCTGGGCCTGCCAGTATTCGACACCGTTAAAGAAGCGGTAGAGAAGACCGGCGCTGAAGCTTCCGTAATCTACGTACCTGCGCCTTTCTGTAAGGATTCCATCCTGGAAGCGGCCAACGCTGGTATCAAGCTGATTGTTTGTATCACCGAAGGTATTCCGACTCTGGATATGCTCGACGCTAAAGTGAAGTGCGACGAGCTGGGCGTGCGCCTGATCGGCCCGAACTGCCCGGGTGTTATCACTCCGGGTGAGTGCAAGATCGGTATTATGCCAGGTCACATCCACAAGCCGGGTAAAGTGGGCATCGTTTCCCGTTCCGGTACCCTGACCTATGAAGCGGTTAAGCAAACCACCGACTACGGCTTCGGCCAGTCCACCTGTGTGGGCATCGGTGGCGACCCCATCCCGGGTTCCAACTTCATCGATATCCTGGAAATGTTCCAGAACGATCCGCAGACCGAAGCAATCGTTATGATCGGTGAGATCGGTGGCACTGCTGAAGAAGAAGCAGCTGCTTACATCAAGGAAAATGTTACCAAGCCTGTAGTTTCCTACATCGCTGGTGTAACTGCTCCTCCCGGCAAGCGTATGGGTCACGCGGGCGCGATCATCTCTGGTGGTAAAGGCACCGCCGATGAGAAATTTGCTGCTCTGGAAGACGCTGGTGTTAAAACCGTGCGCTCCCTGGCTCAGATCGGCGACGCTCTGAAGGAAATTACTGGCTGGTAAGTAATTGCCAACTTTTAGTTTTCAAAAAAGCCACCCATTGGGTGGCTTTTTTTATGGTTGTATAAAGTCGGGTCAGATTAGGCAGAGTTGCGCTGGGCTCCCCCAGTAAATAGTTTTACCTATCTTTACATTTTCATGGTGTTTACAGTTTTATCTGTTGTTAAGTTTTCTTTTTATCGCTGAAAGTTGATTTTCATTCTCTCTTCATTTTTGTACTTCTATCTATAGGTCACGTAAGTCTGCGTTTTGTAAGGCTTTTCTTGTGGTTCCTAGTTCTTTTGGTTGCTTGCTGAAAATATTTGAATATTTTTTATTACAGGAATCGATTTTGGTTTTGGTGTTTGGGAAAGGTTTTTTGTGATCTCTTCCCTCTTTTTGTTTTCTATTTCTGTCGGGTGAATTTTGACTTGCCGAATTTGGTGCGGCAGTGTTGGTTCTCGTTATGGCAGCGAAAATAACTTTTCAGGAGGTGCGTCAGCATGGGGCTAGCTATAGATAAAAATATTCGAAAAATATCCTATAAGATAGACTTTGGTGGATTTTCTTTGGATAGGAATGAAGAGGTAGGTGGGGTTTGGCCGAATGGTGTGGTGAAATATTATGTGCCCTCCAATTTAGATTCCGGTTATGTTAATTCGGTAAAAAAGGCTATGTCTCATTGGGAAATTTGCATTTATCGAAAGTTCAGATTTGCAGCGATTAAGTTCCTGCAGGTTGGAGCGGCAGGCCGTGGAGTGGTTACAATTAAGGACGACCGCAGTAGTGCGACGGTAGGGTTTACCAATAAAACCGATCAATATTGTGGTGTAGATTGGAAAACTAATAGAGCAGCGATTGCCTCCCTTCCCCATGAAATCGGTCATACACTGGGTTTGGCCCACGAACACATGCGTGCCGACGCCCCTCTGTCAGTGAAGAACACACTGGACTCCCTGCAGCAGCAAACTCGGGTGCAAACCCTCACCAGGTTTTTAACACACAATTCTGCTTTTGATGGAAACTCCATCATGATGTATGACGACCAGGCAAGGGCACTGGGGATTGTTAAAAACACTCGTGAGGGAGGCTGTAAAATATCGGCCAATCAGGTGAATAGTTCTACCTGGAATCCCAGTGCTGGGGATCTGGATATGCTTTCATATCTCTATGATGGCAATCGTCAGACGCTGCCGAGATCTTTTGCTGGGCCTTTGATGTAGCCAAAAGAACTAGGGTGCGATGCGGTTATTTTTATTGGAGTAAAAATAAGGGAGTTTTTTACTCCCTTATTTATGTTGCTACATAGTGTCGGGCTGAGCTGTAGTGGCCTCTTTAAAATTCAATTTCATATCTATCAATTAAGAAAAGGATTTTCTGGGTTTTGCTAGGAGAATATTGCCTTTTCTGTGTCGATGATTATTAACTGTCAGCTCTTAATGTGGCGAATAAAAATTCATTATCGTAAGCTGTAAATCGTGGCGTCCTATTGATCTAAATTCTGAAGAGTAACTCTAGCTTACCTGTCAAATTTTAGCGGCCAGGGGTATAGGTAATATAGATGCCACTGCTTTTCTAATTTTCCTTTCTCGTAGCTGGTGATATACACGACTTGCCCCCACTCCTATACTGCCGAAAACCAATTGTTTAGGAGCGAATATGACCAGGGCATTGATTGGGGTGATTGGAGGAAGTGGCCTTTACGATATGCCGGGGCTGACTGAGGTGGAGGAGGTCCATATCGACACTCCCTTTGGCAGGACTTCGGACGCCATTGTCTGCGGTAAGCTCGCAGGTGTACCAGTAGCTTTCCTGGCCCGTCATGGTCGCAATCATCACCTGATCCCCTCCCAAGTGCCTTATCGGGCAAATATCCATGCCCTGCGCCAGCTCGGCGTGCGCTACATCCTGTCTCTCTCGGCTGTGGGCTCCCTACAGGAAGAGGTACGGCCGCTGGATATGTTAATCCCCGATCAGTTCATTGATATGACTCGCCGGCGGCAGAGTACCTTTTTTGGAGATGGCGCGGTTGCCCATGTGTCCATGGCCGATCCAGTATGCTCTGCTGTCGCTGATAGTTTGGCGCGTGCTTTCACGCTGACCCAGGCAGAGCAGCCAATTGAGTTACACCGAGGCGGCAGTTATATCTGTATCGAGGGCCCACAGTTTTCCACCCGTGCCGAGTCCCACTGGTATCGCAGTATGGGGGCGTCGGTTATCGGCATGACCAATATGCCTGAGGCCAAGTTGGCCCGGGAGGCACAAATTGCCTACGCCACGCTGGCTATGGCTACTGACTATGATTGTTGGCACCCTCGTGAGGAGGCGGTAACCGCAGAGGTAGCAATTGCGAATCTTCAACAAAATGCTACGCGCGCGCAGCAGATTGCGATGGAAGCCATACGTATTTTAGGCGCTGAGCAACCGGAGTCCTCCGCTCATACAGCACTGTTGAGCGGTCTGGTGACTCCCCTCGAAGCTATGCCTGAGGAAACACAAGCTGTAATAAAACCACTGCTTGCTCCGACAGAACCAGAGCTTGAAGAAATGGAGCAGTGATATCGATGCGTGAGACCTTACCCCTGCTGGAGCTATCGGATTTCCCCTCCCTGCACCGAGGGGCCATTGAGACCTTGCAGGTCAATATTGGCTACCGTTGTAATCAGCGCTGTTTACACTGCCACGTCAATGCTGGGCCTAATCGAACCGAGATGATGTCGGACGACAATTTGGCGCTGTTATTGGAAGTTCTTACGGTCCGTAAACCCCGTATGCTGGATGTGACTGGTGGGGCCCCGGAATTGCACTGGGGTTTTCGATCCCTTGTAAGAGGGGCGCGAGAGCGCGGAGTACATGTAATAGATCGCTGTAACCTGACAGTTCTTTTTGAGCCGGGCCAGGAAGATACTGCTGAATTCCTCGCTGAAAACCAGGTTGAGGTCGTTGCCTCCCTGCCGTGTTACTCAATCGATAATGTCGATAAGCAACGAGGTAAAGGGGTATTCGATAAGAGCATTGCGGCGTTACAAAAATTAAATGCATTGGGCTATGGCAAGCCCGGCAGTGGCTTAGAGCTCAACTTGGTCTATAACCCCCAGGGACCCTTTTTACCCCCGGAGCAAAGTGCTTTGGAGGCGGACTACCGAAGAGAGTTGGCGAACCACTTCTCCATTAAATTTAATCATTTGTTCGCTCTCACCAATATGCCAATCAAGCGTTTTGGTTCGATGCTGATTTCTAAGGGGCAGTTTCACGATTATATGGCGCTACTCAAAGACAGTTACAGTGCGGATAATCTCGCTGATGTTATGTGTCGTAGCTTGGTTAGCGTCGATTGGCAGGGAAATCTATTTGATTGCGATTTTAACCAACAACTCAACATGCCTATTCCCGGTCGATTACATTTGCGAGATTTAATCGAGATAGATCTGAAGGGGGCGGCAATTTGCGTTGCAGATCACTGTTACGGTTGTACAGCCGGGCAGGGAAGTAGTTGTGGTGGGGCTCTCTAGCTTTCTGTTAAGGCAGATGGAACCTGAAAACGATGAGTAAAAAAATCCTGCTGGTAGCCGCTATTGTCGTATTGGTGGTGGCTTTCTACTTGCTTGACCTACACCATTGGTTGAGCCTGGAAAAGTTAAAGGATGGAGCGGAGGACTTTAAACGCTGGCAGATGTCGTCGCCGCTTTTAGTCGGGTTTTTGTTTCTGGTCTTCTATATTTTGGTGACTGGCTTATCACTTCCCGGGGCAGCAATTCTAACTATTGCAGCCGGCGCATTGTTCGGTCTTTTCTGGGGTACTGTAATCGTTTCTTTTGCTTCCAGTATCGGTGCTACCCTGGCCTTTTTAATGGCTCGATATTTATTCCGGGACTATATTCAGGGGCGTTTCTCAGAGCGGCTTCAAGTCGTCAATAAGGGGATTGAGCGGGAGGGGGCATTTTACCTTTTTGCGCTGCGATTGGTGCCGGCTTTCCCTTTTTTTCTAATTAATATCCTGATGGGGCTCACCCATATTAAAGCCTGGACTTTCTACTGGGTTAGTCAGCTCGGAATGTTGGCGGGTACGATAGTTTACGTAAATGCCGGCACCCAGTTGATGAGAGTGGAAAATCTCAAGGATATTTTATCTTTGCCACTATTATTGTCTTTTGTTCTATTGGGTGTGTTTCCCTTAATTGCAAAATATGCGCTCAACTGGCTTAAGCGCAGGCGTCAGGCCGGGTGATCGATTTATGCAGAAACCTAAGAAATTTGATCGTAACTTAATTGTTATTGGTGGTGGTGCGGCGGGCTTGGTCACGGCTTATATCTCTGCGGCGGTCAAAGCAAAAGTTACTCTGATCGAAGCGGGTAAAATGGGTGGTGATTGTCTCAATACCGGTTGTGTACCCAGCAAAGCATTGATTATGTGCGCGCGGCAGGCCCATAGGGCGCGATGTGCAAGTGAGTTTGGCGTTATTCTTCAAGAGCCCGTAATTGATTTTCCCCGGGTTATGCAGCATGTCAGAGAATCTATTCAAGCAATCGAACCCAACGACAGTGTTGAGCGCTATACCGAGCTTGGGGTTGAAGTACTACAGGGAACCGCAGAGTTGGTAGACCCCTGGACGGTGAAGACCTGTCTAAACGATGGGGGAGAGCAAATACTGACGGCGAGAGCTATTGTATTGGCTACCGGCGCTGAGCCGAGTGCCCCGCCGTTTCCCGGGCTCGATCAAGTGAATTACCTCACAAGCGATACCTTGTGGGATCGCTTTACCCAGCTACAAGCTCCGCCCCGCCGACTGGTGTTATTAGGTGGCGGGGCAATAGGTTGTGAGCTGGCACAAGCATTGGTCCGGCTCGGTTCGCAAGTCGTCTTGGTAGAGAGATCCGATACTATATTACCGGAGCTTGATACGGAAGTAACCGCAGCCGTAACTGAGGCGCTCACCCGCGATGGTGTAGAAATATTAACAGATCATGAAGCCGTTGAATTTGAGGGTAGTCCTGAACGAAACGGTGGAACCCTAATTGTTCAGAATAAGGGCAATAAGGTTAGGTTGGAGTTTGATGAAGTAATTCTGGCGCTGGGTAGAAAAGCGAAATTGGCAGGTCTTGGGCTTGAAAACTTGGGCTTGCAGGAAAGTGGCAGGCTTCAATTGGATGGATGCCTGCGTACAACCTATCCCCATATTCTTGCTGCTGGAGATGTTGCTGGACCTTATCAATTTACCCATATGGCCTCCCACCAGGCCTGGTATGCGGCGGTGAATGCACTTTTTGGTGATCTCAAAAAATTTGCCGTAGATTATTCATTAGTTCCCAGTGCTGTATTTGTTGATCCTGAGGTGGCCAGTGTTGGCCTTTCTGGGGAGGCTGCTCGTAAACAGAATGTTAAGTACGAGATAACCCGCTACGATCTCGAACATTTAGATCGAGCGATTGTCGATGGCGCGCGTCGAGGTTTTGTGAAAGTACTTACGGTGCCGGGGAAAGATAAAATACTCGGTGTTTCCATTGTCGGTGAGAATGCAGCGGAATTAATTACGGAGTTTATTTTGGCTATGAAATATGGGCTGGGATTGAATAAGATTCTCTCAACGATTCATATCTATCCCACTATGAGTGAAGCCAATAAATTTGTTGCGGGCAATTGGAAACGTGCTCACGCACCAACAGCTATTTTACGTTTCTTAGAGGTTTTTAACCGCTGGAGGCGCAACTAATGCAATTCAGTGTGATAGTCCCTCTATTAAATGAAAAGGAGCAAATATCCTCTTTACTGGAGCACTTGCAGCATTTGAAAGTGCAGGAAGGTTGTGAAGTTATTGTCGTAGACGGCGGTAGTACCGATGGTAGTGTTGAGATTCTAGAGCAGTCTGGTTTGCGGCTGGTCCACGCCACTCGGGGTAGGGCGGTTCAGATGAATGCCGGTGCGTTAATGGCTAAAGGTCAGTGGTTAGTGTTTTTGCATGCCGATAGCCGTCTACCCGCAGATGCCCTCAAGTCCATCGCAAACCTCGAAAAGGAGAATGCCCACTGGGGGCGTTTTAATATTCAAATTGTCGGACACAGTTTTTGGTTTCCTTTGATTGCGACTCTAGTTAATTTACGCTCTCGTTTTAGTGGTATTGCTACAGGGGATCAGGCCATTTTTGTGCGCCGTGGTTTGTTCGAAGCTATCGGTGGATTCCCTGCGCAGCCGTTGATGGAAGATATTGAGCTGAGTCGTCGTTTGCGCAGTTATTACTGGCCCTATTGTTCTCGGGAAAAAGTAGAAACCTCAGGGCGTCGCTGGGAAAAGTACGGCGTATTGAGAACTATTTTATTGATGTGGCGATTGCGTTTTGATTACTGGCGGGGCGTATCAGCAGAGAGTTTGGCAAAGCGCTATGAGTAGTTTTCTATTGCCGCCCATGCGTCTTGTAGTGATGGCTAAGGCTCCGTTGCCAGGGTATGCAAAAACTCGGCTAATTCCTACTTTGGGAGAGAAGGGCGCAGCCGCTCTCGCATTACAGTTATTACAGGATACATTGGCAGAAGCGGTGAAGGCGGATCTGGGCCCTGTCGAGCTGCATGCTGCGCCCAACTCCCGGCACCTTTTTTGGCAGGAGTTCAAATTGCCTCGGGGAGTAAAGCTTTACAGCCAGTCAGAAGGTGATCTCGGTCGGCGCTTGTGGCAGGCTGCGAAAAGTTCTTACGCCGCTGGCCAGGGGTTCTTTTTGATGGGGACAGATTGCCCGGCATTAAATGCAGAAAGACTCCGAGCCGCGGCTGTGGCGCTAGTGCATACGGACTCCGTTATGTATCCCGCAAAAGATGGTGGCTACACCCTGTTGGGATTGAAGTATCTGCATTCTCGCTTGTTTGAAGATATATGTTGGAGTACTGAAGTCGTTGCCCAGCAAACCCTGGAGCGATTACAGGAATGTGATATGCAGTGTCAGCAATTGGATGTGCTTGCGGATATTGATGATCCTGAGGATTTGCAGTTTTTACCTAGAAATCTTTCGAGGCGTCTGGCAGATTTTCGGGAAGCAGATTAAAGGTAATCGAGAGTAAGAAGTATTTCTAGCTTGAACCAGGAAGTGCTGGCTTTAGGAATATAACTTCCCGCGTGACCTGCCAGCGCCCATTTTCATACACCAAATCTATCGCCAGTTTTAACAGTTGCTCCTGGCCAGCCAAATTATTTTTCCGCGAGAAGATTACTAAAGCACTGTTTTCATTTGCCACTATGTGGTGAATTTTTTTCCAGTCGTTGAGAGGTAGTTCACCCGCGTCACGCTTGGCTTTAAACATATTGATGAAGGCCGTTTTGTCTGCCACTGTGACCCGGTCCGAAGGGTCTAGTATGAAGACCTGCATTTCCCGATGGTAGACACTTTCCAGTTCGTCTTCTCTGCAGTACACCCCGGCCTGCACGAGGTAGTCAATAAACTGCTCGATCTCTCTTACCGTATCTGGATTATCCATCGCTCAGGCACTCCAATCGGGACCAGATGAATATAGATTAAGGTGGAGATATTAGGGGCTTTCTTCGGCCAGGTTAAGCTGGCCTAGAGGGGGATTAGAGAGCGGGGGCGGCGCTGGCTTCGGAATTCACTGCACTGTTCTCAGCAAGGATCCCACCGTTTTCATCATTGGCTGCGGCCAGTCGTTGTTCCTCGATGCGGCTACTCCAGCTCAGAAGGGCTTGATAGTGGCGAATATTCTGTACATAAGTCACCGGCTCCCAGCCTCGGGCATAGCCGTGTTTGGTGGTCTTGTAATACTGACGCTTGGCCAGAAGGGGCAGGTGTTCGCGCACATCGGGCCAAAGATCTGGATTGCCGCCCATTCGTTCTGTCAGTACCCGGGCATCCTCAAGGTGGCCATAGCCTACGTTGTAGGCAGCCAGGGCCATCCAGGTTCTGTCGGGCTCGCGAATGCGATCCGGCAGTTTGTTGCGGATTTGTACGATATAGCGGGCACCACCCTCAATGCTCTCTTCGGGGTTTAGGCGGTTTACACCGAGATCTTTTGCGGTGTTCAGAGTCAGCATCATCAGGCCGCGTACACCGGTGCGAGAGCGGGCACGCGGATTCCAATAGGATTCCTGGTAGCTGAGGGCCGCGAGTAAGTGCCAGTCGAGGTCATATTGGTCGGCAACCTTTTGCATGGTGCCGCGCCACTGGGGCAGGCGCTCGCGGCTGCGCTTGGCAAAGGCCTTGGCGCCGCCCACATTTAGGTCGCTGACGTGGCCGAAAAATTCTTCCCGCAACTGGGCAATCATGCCATTGGTATTGGCGCGCAACATAAAGCGGCGTGCACTGCGATAGAGGCTGTCGTCATCACTTTGTGGGAAGGCCCAGGAAACCGGCTGAAACTGGGTGAGGTTGAACGCAACCGCAGTGTTTGGGTAAAGGCCGCGGTGAACTGCATAGGCGTTGGAATCGACAATTGCATAATTGTATTTTCCTTCCTGCACCATCTCTACCAATTCCATGGCGTCCACGTCGGAAACTTCCTCCCAATCCAACTCGGTATAGCGGGCGGAGAGTTTCTTCATTTCTTCTGCGTGAGCACTGCCGGCAATGACGGCGACCTTTTTTCCTTCGAGATCGCTAGTTTTGCGCGGCCGCTGTTCGCCAACTCGGTAGATAACCTGTTGGCGAATCTCAAAATAGGATGGGGTAAAGCGGACTTGTTCGCGACGCTCTGGAGTTACCGTGAGGCCGGCAGCTGCGAAGTGCGCGCCACCCTCCGGGTCGCGCAGCTGATCGAACATTTCGTCCAGATCGTGCACGTCGCGAATTACCAATTTCACCCCCAGCTCTTCAGCAAATGCACGCAGCATGCCGTATTCAAAGCCGGTCGGGTTGCCGGAGGCGTCTTCGTAATAAGTGGTGGGGCCGTTTTGTGACAGGACAACCAATTCACCGGTGGCTTTGACACGCTCGAGCGTATTTGGTGCTTTACTGGCAACCAGCAGGGAGGCGCAGCAGGACAAGGCGATCCCTTTGCACACACGGCGGACGTAGCGCAGCATACGGCTTTTCATCATCATAGGCTGTCCTCTCTAGCTAGTCCGTTGGTTTATTTGCTGTTGTGCCTAAGGCCCTGTATGTCGATTTCGCTCTCAAATACGAAGGCAAAATTTGACGCAGTCCGCCAATTTTACATTATTTGACGACAATCTGCCCAGTTTGTCTTTTGAACACTGTGATCTGCGCGCTTGCAAAGCATTACAGACTTAGGTAAGCGAGCCTGGCTTTGATACAAAGTTGGTTTATTTACAGCCAAGCTTGCTGGTCTTTTGAACATTCAGGTTACTAATTAGTTCATGTGTACCCAAGTGTCGGGCGGGTGTGTTGGAGTAGCGATGCTTCAGGTACAATTGCGCCTCTCAAATTTCCGGGGCCTTGTGCGAAATCCCATTCGCGCAATCTTTCTCATTTAGACAAGAGGCTATCTCCCGCAATGTTAGTTCTGCGTGGTGCTCCTGCACTGTCGAAATTCCGCCATAAAAACCTGCTCAATCAACTGCGCGCGCTGCAACCGACCATCGACGATCTCTACGCTGAGTTCGTTCACTTTGCAGACAGCGACTCACTGGATAACCAGGAGATGGCCCTGCTGGAGCGACTGCTCCAATACGGCCCAACCGAGGAAAAGCACGAGCCGAAAGGCGAGTTGATCCTGGTAGTGCCGCGTCCGGGCACAATTTCTCCCTGGTCTTCCAAGGCTACTGACATTGCTCATAACACTGGCCTGAACAAAGTTCATCGCTTGGAGCGTGGCATCGCCTACTACGTTACCGGTGTCGAGTTAACTGAAGCTGAACGCCTTGTGCTGGCCTCCCGCTTACACGATCGTATGGTTGAAGCGGTATTCACCGATTTTGCTCAAGCTGAGCAATTATTTGTGGAAGAAGCGCCGCGCCCGTTGCGCGGTGTGGATATTCTCGAGGGCGGTCGCGAAGCTCTGGAAGATGCCAATGTTACCTTGGGCTTGGCCTTGGCCGAAGATGAGATTGATTACCTGCTCACCAGCTTCCAAGAGCTGGAGCGCAATCCCACAGATGTAGAGCTAATGATGTTTGCCCAGGCAAACTCCGAGCACTGCCGCCACAAGATCTTCAATGCCTCCTGGACCATCGACGGCGAAGAAATGCCGCACTCCCTGTTCGGCATGATTAAGAATACGTACCAGAAGGGGGGGGACAATGTGTTGTCCGCCTATGCGGATAATGCAGCCGTCGTTACTGGTAGCGAAGCGGGGCGTTTCTACCCGGATCCTGACAGCAAGGAATACGGTTTCAGCACTGAAGCCATTCATCTGCTGATGAAAGTGGAAACCCACAATCATCCTACCGCGATTGCTCCTTTCTCCGGTGCTGGTACCGGGGCCGGTGGTGAAATTCGTGACGAAGGTGCAGTTGGCCGTGGCTCCAAACCGAAAGTGGGCCTGACCGGTTTTACGGTTTCCAATTTGCGCATTCCCGGCTGGGAGCAGCCTTGGGAAGCCAACTATGGCAAGCCTGAGCGTATTGTTACCGCTCTGGATATTATGATCGAAGGCCCGATCGGTGGTGCAGCATTTAACAATGAGTTTGGCCGCCCGAATATCTGCGGTTACTTCCGTACCTTTGAAGAAAATTTCGATGGCGAGCGTCGTGGCTATCACAAGCCGATCATGTTGGCTGGTGGTTACGGCAATATCCGCGAAGAGCATGTAGACAAGCCCGAGTTTTCCCCTGGCGCCAAACTGGTAGTGCTGGGTGGCCCGGCCATGTTGATTGGCCTCGGTGGCGGTGCAGCCTCCAGTATGGCCAGCGGCTCCAGTTCTGAAGATCTGGATTTCGCTTCAGTACAGCGCCAGAATCCGGAAATCGAGCGTCGCTGCCAAGAGGTGATCGACCAGTGCTGGCAGCTGGGTGAGAGCAATCCCATTGCCTTTATCCACGATGTGGGTGCGGGCGGTTTGTCCAATGCTTTCCCCGAGCTGGTAAAAGATGGCGGTACCGGCGGTAATTTTGAACTGCGCAATGTGCCCTGTGATGAGCCGGGTATGAGCCCGCTGGAAATCTGGTGTAACGAATCCCAGGAGCGCTATGTACTGGCGGTTATGCCGGAAGACCTGGAGCGCTTCGAGCAAATCTGTGAGCGTGAGCGCGCGCCTTACGCCGTTGTGGGTGAAGCTACCGAAGACAAGCACTTGCTGTTAAATGACAAGAAGTTTGAATCCAAGCCTGTAGACCTGCCGATGTCGGTGTTGTTCGGCAAGCCGCCGCGCATGCACCGTGAAGCAGAAACTCGCCAGGTGGAAAGTAAGGTATTTTCCACAGTAGATATCGACCTGAATGAAGCGGCTGAGCGGGTGCTGCGCCTGCCCACAGTTGCTAGCAAGAGCTTCCTGATCACCATCGGTGACCGCACTGTAACCGGTCAGGTTTCCCGCGATCAGATGGTCGGTCCCTGGCAGGTGCCGGTGGCCGATTGCGCGGTAACTACCGTTGCCTATGACAGCTACGCCGGCGAAGCCATGTCTATGGGTGAGCGCACCCCGGTGGCATTGCTGGATGCACCGGCCTCGGGCCGCCTGGCAGTGGGTGAGGCAATTACCAATATCGCCTGTACCCCAGTGAAGCAACTGTCCGATATCAAACTCTCCGCCAACTGGATGTGTGCAGCGGGCCATCCGGGTGAAGAGGAAAAACTTTATCGAACCGTAGAAGCGGTGGGTATGGAGTTGTGTCCTGAATTGGGCATTACCATCCCGGTGGGCAAAGACTCCATGTCTATGCGCACTGCCTGGGAGGAAGAGGGCGAGCAGAAATCGGTTACTGCACCGCTGTCTCTGGTAATTTCTGCCTTTACTCCGGTAACTGATGTCCGCAAGACAGTGACACCGCAGCTGCGCACCGATAAAGGTGAGAGTGAGTTACTGTTTATCGATCTGGGTGCCGGCAAAAATCGCTTGGGCGGCTCCTGTCTGGCGCAGGTCTACAACGAGCTGGGTGACAAGCCCGCAGACCTGGACGATGCCAAGAAGCTGAAAGGTTTCTTCGAGGTGGTACAGCAGGCTCTGAATGAAGACCTGATCATGGCCTACCACGACCGCGCTGACGGCGGTCTGTTTACAACCCTGGCGGAAATGGGCTTTGCCGGCCGCGTGGGTATGGATGTGGAAATCTACGAATTGGGTGAAGACCCGATTGCGGCGCTGTTCAGTGAAGAGCTGGGTGCGGTATTGCAGGTTCCCGCCTGTGAAGCGGATATGCTGGTACAGCGCTTTGCCGCTGTGGGTGTACCCACCCACAAGATCGGTTACCTGAACAATAACGAACACCTGTGCATCACCAATAACGGTGTTGAAATCTTCAAGCGCTCCCGTGCTGAATTGCAGCAGATCTGGTCAGAAACCAGCTACCGTATCCAGTCCCTGCGTGATAACGCCGAGTGCGCCGAGCAGGAATTCGCTGTAATTGCCAAAGAAGACCCGGGCCTGACAGTAAACCTCACTTTCGATATCAACGACGATATCAGCGCACCCTATATCGCTAAAGGTGTTCGCCCGAAAGTTGCTGTACTGCGAGAGCAGGGTGTGAATAGCCAAGTGGAAATGGCGCACTCTTTCCACCGCGCTGGCTTTAACGCTGTCGACGTACATATGAGTGACATTCTGTCTGGCCGTGTAGCGTTGGATGAGTTCAAAGGCTTGGTGGGCTGTGGTGGCTTCTCTTACGGCGACGTACTGGGTGCCGGTGAGGGGTGGGCTAAAACCATCCTGTTTAACGATCGTGCCCGCGATCAGTTTGAGGGCTTCTTCAATCGCAACGATACCTTCGGCTTGGGGGTGTGTAACGGTTGCCAGATGTTCTCAGTGATCAAAGAGCTGATTCCAGGTGCGGATCACTGGCCGCGCTTTGTGCGCAACCTCTCTGAGCAGTATGAAGCGCGCTTCGCACTGGTAGGCATTGAAGACTCACCTTCCGTGTTGTTTAAAGGTATGGCGGGTACTTACATGCCGGTTGCCGTTGCTCACGGTGAGGGGCGAGTGGAGTTTGCTGACCAGCAGGCGCTGAAGAAGTGTGAAGCTTCCGGCACTATCGCGATGCGCTACCTGAATAACAAAGGGGAAATTACCCAAACTTATCCGGCCAACCCCAACGGCTCGGTAAATGGTATTACCTCCCTGAGTTCTGAGGATGGCCGCGTGACTATTATGATGCCGCATCCTGAGCGTGTTGCTCGAGCTGTCAGCAATAGCTGGCATCCAGATGAGTGGAAAGAAGATTCCGGCTGGATGCGCTTGTTCCGCAACGCGCGGGTGTTTGTCGACTAAGACAAGTCATTCCCTCGGTTTTTGCCTGCCGAGGTACGCGTAAAGACTGTGGTGGCCGTTTCAGGTCACCACAATCTTTAGTAAAAATAGAAATATTTCTGTAATATTTTTCAGCCCTTTCATTTCCTGGCGTATTTTTTCCCTTCCTTAAAGTAGAAACTTCAGCTACTGCTATACTTAAACGATTATTCGAAATAACGTTTTTGCTATGGTGCAGTTATCTGTTGTATTTGCAGTTTACTTGCTCATTGCTCCATCCAATGTCTTGCTGGGATTAGGGTTCACATTTAATTCCGCTCGATTCTTTTCAAATTTCATCGTTTTTAACCTTTTCAGAAAAAAGCGGTTTCTGAGGGGGTATTCCTGCCTGGTAAAAGTGATTAAGGAGAAAACTATGGCGTACAGCGAAACTCTGGCTGAAAAAGTGCGCAAATTACTTCAGGGAAATGAAGGCCTCAGTGAAAAGCAGATGTTTGGAGGTCTCGCTTTTATGTTGAATGGCAATATGGCCTGTGGGGTTGTTGGAGAGGAGTTGATGGTCCGGGTTGGGCCTGATGAGTATCAAACTGCGTTGGCCGAACGCTATACACGGCCTATGGATTACACTGGGCGCCCCTTAAAAGGCATGGTATATGTGGAAGAAGATGCTGTCGCAGAGGATTTGGATAACTGGGTCAGTCGTGGAGCGGTATTTGCGGGTTCACTTCCTCCAAAATAATCGCTTATATTCACTGAACTTAGAAAATTAGTTTCTTTTTATTGCGTGGTGAGTGATTAGCAGTCAGGAGTTGGCGTGTGTTCGCTGTTTTCTACGCGTTGACTTCTGTTCGGCCTACACTCAGCGAAATAAATGTGACCCCGGTTATATTCCCTCTTGGTCCTTGCTGATTTACCGCTCAGTAGTCTGAAAGGATATTGATTATGTATTTTCTCGAATTGAATAACGGTGTAGAGATACCTCAGCTCGGCATGGGAATGGCTGCGATTGGCAGCTGGCAGCAGGATGATGAGTATGTAACAGAAGTTATTTTGAAAGCCATGTCTGTGGGATATCGTCATTTTGACACAGGATCGGTCTACGGAAATGAGCGAGCTCTGGGAAGAGCGATCAAAGAATCCGGCCTAGCGAGGGAAGAGCTTTTTATTACCAGTAAAGTTTGGGATACGGAGCAGGGAACTAATAAAACTCACGATGCATTTGCCCGTAGCCTGGAGCGATTGCAGCTGGAATACTTGGATCTATATCTGATCCACTGGCCTATGCCGGCCTATACCCGGGAAACCTGGGGAGCAATGGAGGCGCTTTACCAGCAGAAAAAAGTGCGGGCCCTGGGGGTGTCAAACTTTCGTAAATCTGATATTGAACAACTGGCGACTTTCTCGGAAGTGCGCCCTGTTTGTAATCAAATTGAACTGCATCCCTACTTCACACAGCAGCCTTTAGTCGATTATTGTCAGTTCCATAAAATTGCGATTTGTAGCTGGTCTCCTTTGGGGTCGGGATCTACATGGAGCGGTGTTGAGGCTCATGAAAAACCTCTCATAGATCCAGTAATTGTGGATATTGCGCAAAATCATGGGGTGACTTCGGGGCAGGTTATCCTTAAGTGGAATATCCAGCAGCATCGCATAGTTATTCCCAAGGCGGAAAGCCTGGATCACATACGCAATAACTTCTTATTGTCTGATTTTAATTTAAGCAATGCAGAGATTCAGGCAATTAATGGATTGAACTGCAATAAAAGGTTGGGCGGTGATCCCGATTATGTTAATCAGAAAAACATAATGGTCAAAGTGCCCGATTAAATTTTTTCCAGTAAAGCATAGGTCGCTATAGCGCAGGCAGAAGTAACATTCATTGAGGAATTGATACCCTGCATAGGTATGTGTACCACAGCATCTGCCAGTTCAAGGAGTTCAGGGTTAACCCCATCCTTTTCAGAACCCAATACCAAACATATTTTATTCCCTTTGGAAACGGGGGTATCTTTGAGTTCGACGCTATTTGAGGCAATCTCCAGGCAAATTAATCGATAGCCCTTATTTTTTAAGGTTTGCGCGATATTGACTGCAGATGAGTGATATTCGTAGGGAACGTACTTTTCTGTAGACCGGGAAACTTTCCGAATTTTGGAATTAGGTGGAACCAGGCTTTCACCAGTTAAATAAATTTTCTCTACGCCGAGTGCATCGGCGATACGAAATAGGCCGCCGATATTACTCGGTGTGCCGATATCGGTGGCTAAATAGCATAATGGGTAAGTGTCTGTGCTGGGTTGATGACTACTGTGATCTGTCTGCATTTTTCGGTTTGTTACTATAGGAAGTGGGGAAGTTACCACTTCCCCAGGAAAGTACTGCGGTATTGATGGGGGAGTTAGCGGCTGCTCTCTGCGATTTCGAGAGCCTCCTCGGCGACTCTTTGTGCAGCGGCCTGGCGATTACGCATCTGTTCTACCAGGGAGGGCTCCCGGTTGGCCTTTTGATTCTGGATATGTACCGCTTGCCTGTATACCTTATCTGACACAATAAACTCTTCCGCTCGCTGGTTGATTTCGCTGTAGCGTGTATTCAGTTCTGAGATCTTCTTGGATAGATGTTCAAGATCCAGGATATTGTCGAAGTAAAGGGCGATCAGCCGCTCGCACTCCCTGGCGATTGCCAGGTACTCGTTGCCTACCTGCCGGTGTCCCTCATAGTTCTTTTTAAAATTGAAGAAAGTTTGCACACCGCCCAATAGCGCGGCCAGCAGGGCCAGCGCCGCACCACTCCACTTGGTCCAATCAGGCAGCTCAGCATTGATCAAGGAGAAGAAAAGCGAACCGAGGAATAAGTTGACGACAACGATGGGCACCCCGCAAAGCACATGCAAATTGCGCCCCTTCATAGAGGCTCGAAAGTGGCTGTGTTTGCACAGGTGAGCATTCCAGCGGAGCTTCTCCAGGACTTCCACGGTATTGGGTATAGTGCTCATGATTCCTTTCCGCCCTCATTCTACTTCTAGCTATTGTGGGCGATAGTTTGACGGATGTCAGCGAGATGTACAGGGGAGATGACCAGATTCGAAAGTTTGGACTACGGGGTGGTTCTAGATGTTCCGTTTTAAGCTCTAGGAGAAGGTAAGTGGGCACTTACTTCCTCCCGGGGAGAATTGCTTTACATAGATTAGAAGCTGTAAATGATTCCCAGTGCAGTGAAGTTAGCTTTTTCATCTTCTATTTCAAAGATGGTGTGTTCAAGGCCAATATCCCAAGTGCCAATAGACCAGGATATTTCTGCACCATAGTAGGGATTACTGCTGCTCTCTTTCTCAGCATCCCAATCTACAGACGACCAGAAGTCATCTGCCCCCTCGAGTTCTCCACTTGGGTTGTACCCGCGAGAGACCCAGACGTAACTAGCTGTGCCGCTAGAGGTTTTACGCCATTGGTGAACTCCAATTCTGGCGCTTGCGCTTAAGTGCCTGTGCAATTGTGCAGTAAAGGCTGTGCCGAGACTGTACGATTTATACTTGGTTTTATCATAGCCAGTAGAAAGACTATATTCGGTATGTCTATAGCCATCATTGTCAGAATGGTCTTCATCGATCAGTTTATATGCAGATTGCTCTTTCCTACCCAGATCAGTCATCCCTGCTTCAATAGCAATATACTTATTGATGCGATAACCAAGAGTAAATCCATAACCAGTAGAGTCTAAGTCTTCCTTGGTCACATAGGCGCTATCGGAGGTGTCAAGGTTTGTGTAACCTAGAGAAGCCTTCAGGTAGGAGGTGTCAAACTGTGTGAAACCCAGAGAAGCCTTTAGGTAGAAAGGCTGCTCTTCTGCGTAAATACTAGAGCTGAATAGTGCGATAACAGCGGCGAGAGTGGTGTGCTTCAAGGGGGCCTCATATACTAACTGGTCGTTTTTTATATTAGCACCTCACTTTAGGGTGGCGAGGCACCTATTTAGTGTGGGCTAAAAATAATGGAATGTTACTACTATATATTTTTCCCTGTTCTCCTAAAAGTGCCCTTAAAAGGATTTTCTTACTTGATGGGCTCAACTCAATTAGTGGCTACTTGCTTACATCACAAAGTGAAGGTTAGTACTGCGAGTGAAAGTCAAGCAGTTGTGTACACTCCATGCTGCTCTTAAACGCTTGTAGAACTTCTTCCTCTGAGGTACTGCGCAGACCACCTACTTTATTGTATTTTGTATGCCTGCCTGAGATATGCTAACAGATGCCTTTACTGGCCTGAATCCAGAATCTCAGGAAATATAAACTTATAAAAATCAACCCTTGAGTTGTTGGGGGCAGGTATGTCGATTGCGCGGCAGCGCTTTATAGTTTTGGGGCCTCTTTTTGCTGTGGCCTTCTATTTCTTTTTATCAGCGTTGGGGATGCAATATCTACCGGCAGTAACTGCTGCAATTACCTTGTTAACAGTGATCTGGTGGATAACGGAGGCACTGCCAATCCCCGCAACGTCACTGGTGCCTTTTGTCCTCTTGCCTCTATTTGGAGTGGCGGATCATCGGGAGGTGGCAGCTTCCTTGGGAAGTCATGTCATTCTGTTACTGATGGGGGCCTTTATTTTGTCCAAGGCCCTGGAGAAAAGTGGGGCTCACGAGCGCCTTGCCCTGTATATGTTGCGTATTGTGGGGGTCTCCAGCGGCCGCAGGCTGGTGCTCGGATTTATGCTGGCAGCAGGCTTCCTGAGCATGTGGATTTCCAACACTGCTACCACATTGATGATGCTGCCTATAGCCCTGGCAATTCTCAGTAAGATCGACAACGAACGCTTAAGTATTGCCCTGATCCTGGGTATTGCCTATGCCGCAAGTCTGGGTGGGGTAGGTACTCCTCTGGGCACGCCGCCCAATGTTATTTTTATGGGAATATACGAAGAAGTAACCGGACGAGAGTTTAGCTTCCTGGGTTGGATGAAAATAGGAGTCCCAGTTGCTTTGGTGACGCTGCCTATAATGGCCCTCTGGCTGACTCGTCATGTGCATCTGAAAAATGACATTGAGCCCCCTCAAGTGGGAGAGTGGAGGCAAGAGGAAAAGCGAACCTTAATGGTTTTCGGTGTGGCAATTCTCCTATGGGTTACTCGCAATGCACCGTTTGGTGGTTGGAGCGAATTGATAGGTATTGATGCTGCCGGTGATGGAACCGTGGCTCTAGCAGCCGTTGTCGCTATGTTTCTAGTGCCTAACGGTAAGGGAGGGCGCCTGCTCGATTGGCAGACGGCAGAGACGATCCCCTGGGGAATGCTATTACTGTTTGCCGGTGGTATAGCGCTAGCAAAAGGTTTCTCCAGTTCCGGCCTGAGCGATATGCTCGGCAACGGTCTTTCTTTCCTGACGGCGATGCCACTGTGGTTGTTGTTGGTCATTCTATGCCTTAGTGTGACCTTCTTGACAGAGATAACCAGCAATACAGCTACGGCAACTCTACTTATGCCAATTTTAGCTGTAGCCGCCACTTCAGCGGGTTTTGAGCCCATGGTGCTGATGATACCTGCGGCGATGAGTGCCAGCTGCGCATTTATGCTGCCTGTAGCTACAGCGCCTAATGCGATTGCTTATGGAACCGGTAAAGTACGTATACAGGATATGGTTCGAGAGGGCGCGATACTTAGTGTGACGGCATCGCTGATAATAGCGGGGATGAGCTGGTTGATCCTGGCTGGTTAGTGTTTGTCTATATCATAGCCAGCGTGAGATGTGCATAAGCAGGCGAATGGATAAAAGAAAAATAGATAGGGGAGATAGAGTTCGATGAATAAAACCACAGCAACACTGTTGCTCACCCTTGGTTTAGTAGGGTGTGGCGAGACAGAAAATAACCAAGTAGCAGAAGACAAAACCTTGTTTAGCGAACAGGCTTCCGCTCCTGTAGCCAAGAAGGTGCCCCATAAAATGGTTATGCATGGCCACGAGCGCATCGATAATTACTACTGGATGCGCGACGATGAACGTAAGGCGCCAGATGTTATTGCTCATCTGGAAGCAGAAAATGCTTATACCGATTCGGTAATGCACCACACCAAAGAGTTACAGGAATTACTCTTTGAGGAAATGACTGGTCGTCTGGAGAAAGATAAATCAACGGTCCCCGTTTACTATAATGGTTATTGGTATTACAGCCGCTATCTTCCCGAGAAAGAATACGCGATCCACGCGCGACGTAAAGGGACCCAGGAAGCACCTGAAGAGGTTATGCTGGATGTGAATGTGCTGGCTGAAGGCCACGGCTACTTTAGTGTAGGGCGCTTGGCGGTTTCTCCCAATAATCAATTGGTAGCATATCCTGAAGATAGTGTTGGGCGCCGTGTTTACACGATTCGCTTCAAGGACTTAAAGACTGGTGAAATGCTGCCAGATAAATTGGAGAATGCTTCACCAGTTGCGGTTTGGGCAAACGATAACCAAACTGTCTTCTATATCAATAAAGACCATCAAACTCTGCTCGGCTATCAGGTAATGCGCCATAAGTTGGGCACGCCGCCAAGTGAAGATGTTGTTGTTTACGAAGAAATGGATAAGGCTTTCTATACGTGGATTTCCAAATCCCGGGATGGAGAGCTGATACGCATTCACCACAGTTCTACAACTAGCAGTGGCCAGTCAATCCTGGATGCGAACACCCCTCTTGCTGATTTTACTCCCTTATATCCCCGGGAAGAGGACCATGAGTATTCAGCGCTAAAGTTAGGGAATGATTTTTATATCATGACTAACTGGCAAGCTGAAAACTTCCGCCTTATGAAGGTTGCCATCGGGGATGCAGCAGATAAGTCTAATTGGCAGGAAGTCATACCTCATAGTAGTAAGGTTTTGTTGGAAGATTTCACTTTATTTGATCATCATCTGGCAGTAATAGAACGAAAAGCGGGGCAAACAGGTCTCCGAATTATCAATTTAGAGAATAATAAGGACCTTCAAGTCGGGTTTAATGATCCAGTATACAGACTGGGCTTGAGTTCAAACCCAAACTTGGATTCAGAGAGTGTTCGAGTATCTTATTCGAGTTTAACGACACCAAATAGTGTTTATGAAGCCAAGCTGGATAGTGGCGATTTGGAATTGCTTAAGCAAGACAAGGTTCTGGGTGGTTTTGACCCAGAGCACTATCAGAGCGAGGGTATCCTGGTAGCGGCACGAGATGGTGTTAAGGTGCCGGTATCTTTGGTTTATCGTAAAGATAAGTTTAAGAAAGATGGCTCTAATCCATTACTGCAATATGCCTATGGCTCATACGGTAGTACCGTTGACCCCTGGTTCCGCTCTTCAGTGGTATCCTTGCTTGATCGAGGTTTTGTATTTGCTATTGCCCATATTCGTGGCGGCCAAAAGTTGGGGCGTGGCTGGTACGAAGATGGAAAGATGTTCAATAAAAAGAATACTTTCACTGATTTTATCGACGTTACCAAGGCGTTGGGGAAATTAAAATATGGCGCCCCTGATAAGATCTTTGCTTCAGGTGGCAGTGCCGGGGGGCTGTTGATGGGGGCGGTAGTCAATATGGAGCCGGATTTGTACCGGGGAGTTACTGCGGCGGTGCCATTTGTTGATGTGGTAACTACCATGCTGGATGAGTCAATTCCCCTGACCGTTAATGAGTATGACGAGTGGGGCAACCCTAATAATAAGGATAGTTATGAATATATGCTTTCCTATTCTCCCTATGACCAGGTGAAAGCTCAGGATTACCCCAATATGTTGATAACCACTGGGCTACATGATTCCCAGGTGCAATACTTTGAGCCAATGAAATGGGTGGCAAAGTTACGCGAGTTGAAGACTGATGAAAATCAGTTGTTATTTAATACCAATATGGAAGCAGGTCACGGTGGCTCTTCGGGTCGTTTCCGTCGCTATAAGGAGACCGCTTTACAGTATGCATTTTACCTCGATTTGCTCGGGTACAAAAATGGAGAGACTGATAAGAAGGTTAAGTAATAAATAGGTTATGCTTATTTTAGAGATATGGGTCTGATTATGGGTGGTTAATTATTCTTTATACCTCTGCTTAAGTATCATGTAAATAAAGGGGAGCTAGCTCCCCTTTATTTATTGGGGAAATTGAAGTGTCCTTTTCTTTTTCAGCCTCCTGAAATATTAACTTCTAGAGCCAGCTGGCTTTTCGTGTTGTTTGGGCAGGATAAACGCGCACCACCTTTTTAGTATTCCGCTAAAACTCCAAATGCTTTGAATTTCTACTTATAGGCGTAGAATGGAGGTAGATTTACTGGAAGGTCTGAATTATGCGTGAGTTCGCTGCCATTGAGGCACCTGTGATTGATCGATTTGGAGGGGTAGATGGACTTCAGTCGAAGCTGGTGAAGCCAAAGCCTGCGCAGCTCTTGAGAGAGATACATGATAGTCAGTGGTTGTCATCGGCATCTCGGGCTGTTTTTCAAGCCGGTTTTAGTTGGAAGGTTGTTGAAAAAAAGTGGCCGGATATAGAGAAGATCTTTTATGGCTTTGATGTTTCGTTCTGTCGTTACTTACCGGAAGAGGCGTTAGATGACCTAATGCGGCAGGAAGGTATGATCAAGCACTGGACTAAAACTCGCTCCATTCAGAGAAATGCAGACTTCTTTTGGCATTTATCTAATGAGCATGGAAGTTTGGGAGCGTATTTCTCTAGCTGGAATACAGGCAACTATATCGAGAATCTTCTGTACTTGCGTAAAGGTGGTGATCGACTCGGCGGTAAGACTGCCCAAGTATTTCTAAGACGAATGGGAGTTGATACTTTGGTTTTTGCAAGTGATACCATTCGAGCCTTAATCCGAGAAGGGGTTGTCGACAAGTCTCCCTCCTCCAAGAAAGACTGGGCTGCACTAAAAGCAGCCATCGAAACTTGGCAGTCCCAGTCAAATCGTAGTTTGAATGAGATTAGTCAGATATTATCACTTTCGGTAGGTTAAACAACTGGGGTATTTAGTTGGTAGAAGTATCTATTTCACTCCTGCCAACCTGAATGCTTAATCGAAAGTTAATCGGTTGTAGCTGACGGCACAACCTGAAAGTCCACGGACAACGAAGCTTCATACTGAACTTCGTCGAAGGAACTAACCTCTGTTTCTATATATGCTTCTGAAAAGCTATCTTTAAGTTTACTGTTTCTAGCTCTGGAAGCAGTAACGATAACCTCTTCTATTGCTCCAGCTCCCGCTGTCCCATGATAGCCGATATTATTTGTACGGACATTAACTGGTGTTAACTGAATGCTCAGGGTTCTCTCATAGTCAGCTTTTTGTTCCATGATTTTGGCTAGTGCCTTAGATCGGACCTTTTTTGTATATTCAGATACTTCTGAATGCTCAAAAGAAGTACTCACTATTTCTATTTCTTTATTTTCATCGGTTAGCCTTGCGATAGACTGTAAATGTCCCTCCTTGTTAATAGTTATTGCAACCCTGTTAATAACTTTATAGCTGGAAGGATTTTTGCCTAGCCAACCAAATTGTGGGGAAGATGAAAATTTTGAATTTTTAATCTTAGCTCGGTCTATGCCAGCCTTTATTAAGCTCTCGGTTAATTGTTCACGCAAAGAACTATTGTTAGCAATGGCGTCTGATAGGAGGGGCTCTTCAGTGGTGACAATAATATTGACTATAGCCTGGTCTGAATAAGCCGTTTCTTTTGCACTGCCGTGGAGAGTCACAACTCTTGATGTTGGGTAAATTAGGTCGCGTAAGTCCTGGGGGGAGCCTTTAATCTCTGGGGTTGCCATTGAAAGGCTGGGAATGAGTAGCGAAGCTAAAAGAGCAAGTCTTTTCATATTGACACTTCCAAACTGTGAATAAATGACAATCTATCAGGAAACAGGCTTATTGCCGATCAATAGCACTATATCGGCTTTCCTAGTTTCTATCCAATTGTTGCAGCTGAAACCGTTCGTTGTAGTTGTATATTCGCAAAGTATCGCCCAATTACCATTCATGATACGACTACTACTGCTTTGGTATTTTAGTACCGTTTATCGCTGCAAAATTACCACTTATCGGTCTCAGCCAGGTTCTAAAACCAGTTCACAGACAATCGATTGCATCACTTTAAAGTGCGCACTTGGTCATCAATTGAGGATAAAAATTCAATGGATGACAGCAAGCAATAACAAATTATCTTAGTGACATACGAGTTGGGCAGAGCTGATGGGTTTACTGGTAAATAAGAAGTTAATAGCGCTTTCTTTGACGGCATTGCTGGCCGCGTGTGGAGGTGGTGGAGGGAGCTCCTCTTCGGATTCGGATAACCCCTCTTCAGATAGTAACGGTAGTGGTAATAATAGTGGCGGTAGCGGTAGCGATCAGGGTTCGTCCGGCAGCGATGATAATCCGATCTCGGATAATGTGGGCACTACAGTTGTAGTGGGGGACGTAGAGCATACAGATTTAGGCTTCGCCTCTTTGACTGCCATTGACGTAACGTTGCCAGAAGGTATGAACAGTGCCCGTGAGGTTTACCAAATGGCGCACTATATAGCGCGCACTGACGGGGAGCAGGATGAAGAGGATATTGATATCCCGATTCGTAGTTATACTGCGACCTGTGCAACAGATACCGATACTCCGAGAATGTTTGTTTCCACTACTTTGTCAGAGGGGGACACTGCTGCGGATACAACTCACGGTTCTATTTATGAGCTACAGTATGATCCGGATACTTCCAGTTTTGAGCCAACAGGTAATGCAACGCTGTTAAATCAGTGTTATGAATCCCACGGTGTGGCTGTAAGCTCTGATTGCTCCACAGTAGCAGTTCTATGCAATACAGATTATCAAGCCAATGAGCGTTATGAGGTTGAAGCTGACCTTGTTGAGCAATACGGTTCAACGTGGATGAAAATGGAAGATAACATTGACACTATTGAATCCCGTATTGCGAATGAAATTGGTCTTCTGGTTGCGACCAATCACGGTAAATATATCGACTTCTTTACTGAACACCCTACGCTGACGTTTGACGATTTCCTTGCCGGTTTGGAGGCAAACTTCCCGGATACTGATTTTGGGGATTCGCCATCCTTTACCACTATTAAAGGGTCCGATATGCAAGAGGAGATGGAGTATATTATTTCCAGTCTTTCCTCTGGCGACTATGACGATTTACTGCAGCACATTCGAGATGCCAGTTACAGCTATAACGAGCAAATTTGGCTGCTAGAGTGGGAAAATCAGCCTTTAAGTGAAGTTCCTGATGCTTACGTAGTAAATAAAATGCACGGTGGAACTCATCTTGGCGCACAAGAGCTGATTTATGTTGAGGATGACAGCCAGGGTCGTAGTAGCTATGGTTTCTCAGTTTCTGCACGGGTATTTGATGGAAATGGGAGTTCTCACTATTCGGCAGGCTTAACGGTTATTGACCGTAATAATTGGTCCCTGGATATGAGCAGCTCAGATAATCGCGGTTGGTATTGGGCCTGCGGCGACGGTCACGTAGTAAATATTCGCTCATTCTATAATCCAGACAATGAGATGTTTGGTGCAATTTGCACCAGTGATTGGAACGACTGGATAGGTAGCACTCATGGGCAACTAGGTACTATTGCAGTGAAAATGGAAACTTCCAGTTCGTCTACAGAAGGGCGCTTTAATCACTTCGTACCATCAACGTCTGCGATGGTATCTAATGGTGGCGGTCATACTGTTGTACCAGTGGATGCCAATACGAACCTTTCTTTGATCGTCTCGCCTAAATATATTGAAGATGCGAATATGGATCGCTTTCTCCAGGATGAAGTTGGGGTTGATCTATCTGGGGAAGGTCCGTTTGATGAAGATTGTGCAGATTACGACACCACAAACTGTTTCCTGTCCTATATGAGTTATAACTATTGGGAAGATGATGATAGTTTCTCCACAATAACAAGGCAGGGACTTTATTCCGGTGATGCACTAGATTCCAGCTCTTTAACCCGTATTGGCATCGCCAAAGTCAGCTCTACCGGTAGTATGGAAGGCCAGGGTTTTAATTGGTTGGTTGAGGATGATGATTGCCAAATTAGTGATCCACAACTTATTGATTTAAAAAATGGACGTTACTTATTTGGGTATGCAAAGTTCCAGTGTATTTCTGATAACCTGGCCTATAACCGTATTTATGCCGACAGCGGCTCTAAAAGATTATTAGTGCCAAAAGCCTATTATGTAATGGAAGTCGATGCAGATCTAAACGTACTTGAAGGGCCAATCGAGTTACCTAATTATGGATGGGGTGGTTTGGATGAGCCTATGTACTTAGGTGATGGAAAAGTAGCTTGGACTTATATTAAAAACCCCACCTACGATAACTATGTGAGTGGTCAGCAAAATGTTTGGCAGGCGATGATTTACCACTCAAATAGCGTTAATTAATTTTTTCTCCTGAACTGTTGTAATGATACTGGGAGATAAATTTGGTAAGGGGGCTCCCCCTTACCGCTCTCCTGCTTTTTTTTAATGGAATTCGTCCTGGTTTCTGAAATGTGGCCGCGTATATGGGGAATGAAGAACTTACTTTTTTGCTATCAAAAAAATTGATTCCTTACTAGGCTGCCACTCCTTATTGATAAGAAAACCAACTCGTGTAAGCTTGTCTAAAAGCTCCTGTCTGTCAATTTTGTGGACATAAGGGGCCAGGTTTATGCGTTGCATCACTGGGATCAGGAATCGCCAATTGCTTTTCTTAATTAATGCAGTACTTGATACAAATATGCCCCCCGGTTTTAATAAATTGTAAACCCGCGCGATAGCACCATCTATATCCTCCAGAAGATGTAATATATTTAGCCCTAAGATAGCGTTAAAACTATCTGGTTCGAATTTTAGTGAACCTAAGGTGCCTTGTTGAAAACTTATATTTTTAATAGCGGCACTTTTTACTTTTTGCTTAGCAATATCCAGCATCTTCTCGGAAATATCAATAGCAGTTATACTGTTTACATAGGGAGAATGATGAATAGCGGTGCTGCCGGTGCCGCATCCAAATTCCAGTACGGACCAGTCTGCCTGAAAATATTCTTGTGTTATAGCCAGTTTTCTCTTGTAACTTTTTAAATCTTTTATAGGGCTTTTGGCATAGCGCGCTGCAGTTTTATCCCAAAACTTTTTTGGCTCTATCATTTTTTCCTTCCTACTGTAGATGTTCAATAAGTATGCATTCGGTCGGTGGATAACCTACTACTAGATGATTACCTTTTGATTTTAAGTATATGTAGTATATTTCCCGAGTCGTTAGCCCCTAAAAATTATCTCCGTAGAGGTGCTCATATATTTATACCTTGTAATTCTTGCTGCATGTTTTAATTTAGTGCCACAATTTTTTATGGAAAGGGTGCATAACGTGTCATAGGTATATCGATAGAAAAGTGGCTACGATACTTGTGTGCTACGATAGGGGCTGATCAAAATTTAAACGATTTCAACCTTTTCTTTACGTAAGTTATTTCTTCGAAAAGATAGCTTGCGCCAAAAGTTTTTTTGGAAGTGCTCACTCACCTTTAGCTTTATCAATACTGTGACCTAGAGCGAAGTCGCGGTTCTTAGTTTTTGCGAACTTTGTCACATTCAGCTAAACCTCCTTCTCTTTATGACTATAAGGTCATACTGCTTGTCGCCCTAAGATTCTGTTTGGCGCTATTAGTCATATTCTTGGCACTTATTAACCGGATACCTTTCGCAAGCCATAAAACAGTCTCGGCAACATAAAAAGACAATTTAAAAAATTGGGACCAAGCCCGAGCAAAAATAAAAGGACATCACAATGACACTTTATCAACGATTGGGTGCGAGCTTCTCCTTACTATTAGCGGGGCTTTTGGGATCAGCCTCTGCAAGTGCGGATAACTGCTACATCCTGGTTCATGGCCATGGTACTGAGGGCCATATCAAGCAGCGTACTAACTCCCAGGGTAATCTTGAGCAGCCGGCTTTAGATTATTGGAGTGAGGCCTACTTCGATGAATACGCGGGTAGTGACTTTATTGAACAGTTGCGTGTAAATGGCGGCAATTACGGTGTGGTTGGTTACAACTCCACCGATGAGGGCGAGATGCCCTACTGGCATGACGGCACAGCAGGTGAAATCGCTCGGCAGATAATCGCTATTCGCAATGGCGAAGGCGATGATTATGAGCATGAAAACCAGTGTGCTGCCGATGATACTTTCTACGTGATTGCCCACAGTCAGGGCGCTACCCAGATGATGTACCTCGCGGGCAATGCCGTACCGGGGTCCCCTTACTATAACCGTGCTTACAACCAGCTGGATTCCAATACTGTGACCGAAACCTCGAAGGTTTGTACTGGCTCCTGGTTCTGGAAAAGCTGTAAGACGAAAACCGAAACCGTTAATGTCGCAGGTCTGAATGATAGCTACGCAGTTGAAGTGGACTTTGATACTGCCATTAGCGGTATCGCGGCAATCTTTACTACTGGTGGTGCAATCACCGGTACAGAAGGGGTTGATCGACTGTGTAACGGTAGCTGGATCGAAGATTTGATCAACGATTGGTTTATCGGTCGTGAGTGCGCAGCAGTACGTTACCTGCAAACCAATGATGTCTATGCTGTACGCAACTATGTCGGCACCAACCTGGCTGCACCGGTTTATACCATTGGAGGCTACGCCGGTTTCCCAGGTATTGAGAGTGCTAGCTCTTTGCTGTTGGGCGGTGAGGACGATGGTTATATCAATCTGGCCTCCCAGATGAACTGCTCTGGTTCTGCTAAGCGCAACTTGTGGTCAAATCTGAAGGAATACAAGACCTTCTTGGGTATTGCTTACGGAAGCGCTATCTTCTCCTGTGATAATGACAATAAGGGGACAGCGCGTTCCTATAACCTGGCGAGCATTTATACCGATCATGACGCTCAGCGTAACGGCGGTATTATGGCCCCAGACTACACCGGTATCCCCGATGGCCTGAACTGTGGTGCCGGTAAAAATACGGCTGGTCGTATTGCTGCCTGTACAGAGTAATTAATTCATCGTTTTAAAAAAGCCCGCTTAAAAGCGGGCTTTTTAGTTTGCGGGAATCATATATTTACTTCTATTAATTTTTAGCTCTAGTGATCCTCTACCTCTTGCAAATTGTTCTCTGCCTTCATACGAGATATTTCGATCTCTTCCGCAAAAATCTCATGGATTCCGAAACGGTAACTGTCAGTACTATTTGCCGCATGCGTACCGCCTGGAATCGTTGTAAATGCAATGTGCCAGGGAGTGTTTCCTCGTTCTTTCCAGTGCTTATGCCAGGAGAGTGCATCATTGCGTAGGTTTGGCATGTCTTTAGAGCCACTGGTTACTGCCAGAGTCAGATCTTCTCTTGTTGCTTGTACAGGTTCCCTATGGAAAAACTCCTGTTGTGGAAGAAAGGTGGCGTTACTAGCTATCAAGCCTCGAAATAAGTCGGGCTTAGTAAAGGCCGTGTACAGCACAAAATATCCCCCTCGACTTTGGCCGAAGAGAACCCGTTGTCGAGGGTTTACCGCGTAGCGGCTTTCAACTGCTGGCAAGAGCTCCTGCTCTAGAAAGTTGAGAAACTGCGGTGCACCGCCATACTTAAGTGTGTCAGTGTCAGTGTCAGTGTCAGTGTCAGTGTCAGTGTCACTGGGTAGTGAAAAGTCAAAACTGCGATGATTGATCTCAGGTTTAAATGAGCCGTAAGCAATACCAACGATAATCGCCTCGGGGGCGTAATCATCGTAATGCATAAACAGGTGATTAGTAGCCAAAATTGGGAACAGGGAATCCCCATCGAGGAGATAGATGACCGGGTAAGTTGTATCCTCGTTTGGATTATAGCCCTCAGGCAGGCGAGTATAGATATGGTAGGGGCGCCCAATAATCGCTGAATCCAGCTTAAAGTAGCCCCCTTTCAGGGCAGGCAAAAACTCAAGAGGCTGGGAATGACTTTCAGGAGAAGAGTTACTTTGGTGGTTAGCAGGGCAGCCACTTAGCAGTCCGGCTGCTAATAGCGTTGATAGAAAACGAATAAGGGGCTTTTTCATCGAGTCTCCTATACTAACGGTGGGATTCATTGGTTGACTAAGTCCCTTCTTATATTCTCAAGTGGGGTGCTAATGAGCAATATAAAGCTTGCTGCTGGTATCAATTTTCCTGCAATAGAAGTAAAGCGACTTGGTGGAGGTGAGTTGGTACTGGGGAAGCCCGAAGGTAGTTTCCTTTGGCAGATGGTAGTCGTTTACCGAGGTAAGCACTGCCCTCTTTGTACCAAGTATTTGCGTGTATTGAGTGTGCTACTACCCCGCTATCGCGCGGAGGGTATTGATGTGGTCGCTGTCTCTGCCGATACAGAGGAAAAAGCTTCTCTGCATATGGAAACAATTCAGCCGGGATTTACTGTCGGTTACGGTTTATCAATACCCCAAATGCAGCAGCTTGGGCTCTATATTTCAAAACCCCGCTCCCCTGAAGAAACAGATAGGCCCTTTACTGAACCGGGTGTTTTTGTTATCAACGAATCTGGAAGGCTGCAAATAGTCGACATTTCCAATGCACCTTTTGCGAGGCCTGACTTGCAAACACTATTGGTGGGTATCGAGTTTATCCGAAATCCTGATAACCATTACCCAATTAGGGGAACATATTAAGATTTTTTAAATACCCTGTTAATTCAGAGAGCCATATTTTGGATTAAAAGTTTGTAGTAAAGTTAGAGGTCTGGAATTTAAGGGGGTAGGGTAGTGACGAACGCTTTTCTCTCTGAGGTGAATAACTTCAAGCTTAATCTAATTGATAATAGTAAAGTCGTATTAATTGATGGCCCCAACCAAAGAACTATACCCGTTTATGGTAGAGAGATTGTTGCTCAATACCAATTTCTCGATAAAGTGTTAGTTATCCTACATGATTGGTGGTCTCTGGATCAGGGAGTTAATATCTACCTACTCTCTAGAGGAAGAGTTTTGGATTTTGCTTTGAGTTCGGATATCGACTTATGGGGAGATTTAGATGACGTGAAAGTTATCCAACCGGATACTATTTGCTTTTCTTTTCCGAATGCTTTGCACTGGCGACTGCGCTGCTATAAGCGGGCAAGGCCGGCTTTATATCTTTCTCTTCTTATAGCTTTTGGTGGCGTCGAAACTTATTTTATTCCTGGTTTTCATTGCAACGCCTCAAGTGAATAGTATATATAAATATCAGGCGGCGAATCTGTAATTGTATATTACCCAAGTAAGATAACAGGTGTTTACCCTGTTATCTCACTTTTATTCAATAGAGCTGAACTTTCTTTGTCGGATTTTTGAAGCGGTAGCGTCAACGTGAATAGCCTATTTAGAAGTTGTTCAGCTCTTCCCGTAGATCGATCTCTAGTTCCTCTGAGCTAGTAATCCATACGCTTTTATCCGGCGCAGGAAACACACCTATTTCAATGCCGTCACCTTTTAAGCCAGAAAGCCACTTCTTTAAAAACTGTGGTAAGGGAATGCTTTTAGGGGTGAGGCCCGTTTCATTCTCAGCATAGGCTTGGGCAAATTCAGCGCTTGGCCATACTGGCAGATATTCAAAGCCACCGTCTTCATCGGTGTGTATTTTAAGAAAGCAATTTTGGCTATCGATCAGTATCCAGATCTCCCGCTCTTCTCCGGCTATGCTCAGAAAATACTCGTAGCGATCTTCACAGCTCAAGGTGGCAATATCATTCAAATCAAGGGTACTCATAGAGAATTCACAATCATAAATTTAAGACGGGCGGCTACAACAGGCAACGCCTTCTTGGGGGCGAGTGTAGCTAATATGAGTTATTATGCGCCAATTCTGAATCTTGTCCAAACTGTTTGACTTATTGATAGGCGTCAATGGTGATCTATAAGGGCTTTAGTGGAACATAAGTCTAGTTTGAGGGAGGTAGCAAGAATAGGGGCTCATTAAATGCAGTACTCCCAAAGTCACTATCTAAAACGATAATTGCTATTGTTATCTGACTGTACATATCTCAAAAACAATCCTCTCGATGTTGCATAAGGATCTCGTGCGCATATCTTATTTGGCTTTTCCCCCTGTTTATTTGGGTTCTCCCCCTGTTTACAACTTTTCTCTAGAACACTTTCCTTCTACCCCCTAACTTTGAGGTTCTATTTGAGTGAGGTGGTTAACATGGAAAATCAAAGACAAGTATCAAGTCATCAAAGCAAAATTAATGTACTACTAGCATTGAGCGTAATTTTTTTGGGCGGCTTAACGGGGTTTAAGAGAGACACCGTTGAGTTTGAAGAAATTTTTGTCGAGCGAATCAATATTGTAGAAAAGAACGGCTTGAATCGTATGGTTCTAGCTAACTCAGATAAGGCGCCAGGGGTCGAAAGGTATGGGCGAGAGGTATTTCGATCAGAGTCGTCTAGGCCTGGGATGATTTTTTACAATGATGAAGGGACTGAAAATGGGGGATTTATATTTCGAGGAAGTCAGGACGATGGTATAACTAACCATGGGTTACACCTATCTTTTGATAGATATAATCAAGATCAAACTCTAATGGTGCAACACATTGAAAGTTCTGATTATATGGTGACGGGCCTTACAGTAATGGACCGTCCTGATCAGGATATGGATTTTGATCTGTCTAAGGAGTTTAGTGAGGCTAAAAGGCTTGGCGATAAAGAGCGAATAGAACGGCTAGCAAAACTGTATAAAGAAGAAAAGCTTGGTGGGACTAGAAGGGCTTTTTACGGTACCCTAAATGGGGATTCGAAGCTTCAGCTAAATGATATTGATGGAAACAAACGTATTCAGCTAATGGTTACCAAAGATGGTGAGGCAAAATTAGAGTTTCTCGATATCAATGGTCAGGTTATTATGCGCCTTCCGCAATAAATAAAGTAAAAAGATGAGCAAGGCAGCCATTATTTTTTTAACGACGTGTTTCTCAATTTTGGTTGTCTTGTACTCTGCTACAATAAAAGCTACTCCGGGAAGTGCCATCGTTATACATTATGATGCACCAATTTGGATTGTATTACAGTGCTTTCTCTCTCAATGGTTATCGTTGAAAGTATGTGGCACGTTAATACCAAGCAAAAAAGAGGATAATATATCCATCCAATCCTTCCTTGCAGTTTTTGTAATTAGCGGCTTTATATACCTTTTCCTGGCAATATTTCTTACTTTGTCTTTGGAGCTGTTCTTTGGTGTTCAGGAGATAGATAGAAGACATGTGTCCCTACTTGCGTTAAGTTTGATTTTTTTGCATGTTTTAAACTGTGGTGCAGTTATTTCCATCAAGCTAATTAAAGGGGTTAATGAGCAGCGTCTTGATTTGGAGAGAGTACAAAAGTTACTTTTGGAGAAGCAGCTTGAAGCTATGCAGCAGAAGCTGGATCCTCATTTCTTATTTAATAATCTAAATGTTCTGTCGGCACTTATTGGTTCCAATCCTGAGGTGGCTGATGAGTTTCTAGATAAATTTACAAATATCTATCGCTATGTCTTAGAATGTCAAGATTTCAAAACGATAAGTCTTGATCGTGAAATTACTTTTGCAATGGATTATATGTCATTGGTGGAGCAAAGGTTTTCTCATGCTTACAAATTAGACGTTGAATGTAGAAGAAATACTTTATCTCAACAGGTAACTTTACCTTGTTCTCTTCAGTTGGCGTTGGAAAATGTAATCAAACATAACCAGGGGGATAGGGAGAATCCTTTATGGGTTAAAGTAACAGTTACTGATCACTGGCTTGAGGTGAGAAATAAAATAAGGCCAAAAGTTACAACGGTTCCTTCGGGGAAATTAGGGCTAATAAACCTGAGGGAGAGATCGGAGATGATCTTAGGTAGGTCAATAGAAGTCACGCAAAAGGATGGTGAATTCATGTTGCGCCTTCCACTAACCTGTAACTAATGTAATCATTCGATGAATATTCTATTGATTGAGGATGAGCCGTTAACGGCCGAGAAGCTAAAGAACTATATACTGAAGTATAACTCTCAAGCCAAAATTTTGGGTCCGTTGGATAAAGTTGAAAAGGTTAGGCGATTTTTCCTGGAGAAAATCGAGTTAGATCTCATATTCTCAGATATAGAGCTGCTCGATGGGCCGGTGTTTCATGTGTTGAATGAGATTGATTTACCCTGCCCGATTATATATACCACCGCCCATGACTCCTATTGGATGAATGCTTTTCAAAATATGGGAATTGAATATTTACTTAAGCCATATTCTTACAAGCGTTTTACCGGTGCTATGCTGTCTTTCGAGCAGTTAAAGAGTAGTTTTTCGAATATAACTTATGCGAAGGAAGAACCGGCTGGTGGCGCTGGATTTAGATATAGATTTCTGTTGAGAAAAGGAGGAGGTGTAGAGGTTTTATGGGTAGAAGATATTATTTGCCTAAGAGCTGGGCAAGGAATTATTGTTGCTCACGATAAAAAAGGGATGACTCACTCGTTAGTGCAACAGTCGGTGACTGATCTTGAGTCCCAGCTGAACCCTCAAAAATTTATTCGAATCAATCGTAGCGATATTGTCAATATCCAGTATGTTCAGCGCTTTGAGGCTTATGGTAAAGACACTCTCGCCATTCATCTCTCAGGTTTGGACGAACCTCTCATAACTAGTAAGACAAGAAGTTCTGCTTTTCGGCGCTGGCTTGATAGTTAAAGTTAGGCAGTAGTATTTGTGAGGTGAATACTAAGGAAGACCTTCAGCAAGCTATTATTAGAATAAAAAAAACGGGCATTAAGCCCGTTTTCAATACTTCTCTTCCTGTGAGCGACTACTTTCTCCTTTTTAGTAATTCGCTAACCAGGAAGCGCTTACCACTGCAGTGCGCCGCCGGTTTGGTATTCGATAACGCGGGTTTCAAAGAAGTTTTTCTCTTTGCGCAGGTCCATAATTTCAGACATCCACGGGAATGGGTTCTGAGCGCCAGGGAACTGCTCTTTCAGGCCCAACTGGCTAAGGCGGCGGTTGGCGATAAACTGGAGGTACTCCTCCATCATGTTCGCATTCATGCCGAGTACGCCGCGGGGCATGGTGTCGCGGGCATAGGCTACTTCAAGCTCCATACCCTCGAGAATCATCTGGGTGACTTCCTGCTGGAATTCCGCTGTCCACAGGTGTGGGTTTTCCAGCTTAATCTGGTTGATGACGTCGATGCCAAAGTTCAGGTGCATAGACTCGTCGCGCAGGATGTACTGGAACTGCTCGGCAACACCGGTCATTTTGTTGCGGCGACCCATGGACAGGATCTGGCTGAAGCCACAGTAGAAGAAGATACCTTCAGTGACAGCGTAGAAGGCGATCAGGTTGCGCAGCAGCTCCTGGTCGGATTCAATGGTGCCGGTTTTGAAGTTGGGGTCACCGATGGCCTGGGTGTGGGATAGGCTCCAGGCCGCTTTTTTGGCAACCGCAGGCACTTCGCGGTACATATTGAAGACTTCACCTTCGTCCATACCCAGGGACTCTACACAGTACTGGTAGGCGTGGGTGTGAATGGCTTCTTCAAAAGACTGACGCAGCAGATACTGGCGGCACTCAGGGTTGGTGATATGACGGTAGATCGCCAATACCAGGTTGTTAGCAACCAGGGAGTCTGCGGTGGAGAAATAGCCCAGGGAGTATTCCACGATGCGACGCTCGTCCTCGGTCAGACCGTTGGGGTCTTTCCACATGGACACGTCTTTGTTCATGTTGATTTCCTGGGGCATCCAGTGGTTGGCGCAGCCGTCCAGGTATTTTTGCCAGGCCCAGTCGTATTTAAAGGGAACCAACTGGTTGAGGTCAGCGCGGCAATTAATAATGCGCTTTTCATCTACCTGGATACGGGCCGCACCCATTTCCAGTTCTTCCAGGCCGGGAGCCGGGTCCATATTAGCAACTGCGGCACGGGCGGCATCAACGGCAGTGGAGCCGCTTTGGGCCGCAGGCGACGCCGGAGCGGCTGTGTAGGAAGCGCTGGGCTCCTGCACGGATTTTGCCTGGGCCTCCGGCGTCGGTCGCGGTTCGGTTGCTTTTTCAGGTTGTTGGGGCTTGGTGTCGATGTCGTCCCAGCTCAGCATAGTTGGCCCTTTTGATCGGTCTCACTATCGAAAGTTCGATAAAAAATTCTTAAATCTTCCTGGTGTATTACTCACTAATTGTGTGCAACCAGGGATGACATACCGGTGATTTTTTTTACCGGCAATAATTCATTACAGGTTCGTATTTTTAACTCGCCTGGGCACAGAAAATCCTGTGCCAGATCAATTTTTGCTGCGCTTTTGTGCATTTATTTGCACTGAATTTTCGCTGGCAATTGCACTGGGTTTTCCCGGGAAAATAAGCCGCAGCCGATCCCCGGTCCCTATGGTATTACCCACTATTAAAATAATGGGTGGACCGGGGTCGCTGCGCATGGTCATGCCCGCACTTGCGGTTACGACGCTCTCCCCCGAGAGTCAGTGCAGCCCCTATAAAAAAAGGGGCTTAAATTTTACTGGCAGGCCTCGCAATCCGGGTCGTCCAGTGAGCAGGCCTGAGGCACTGCGGCCGGTGCAGGTGCAGCTTGCTCAGCAGGTGCTGCCGCAGCCACTCCGTTGCTACCGCCGTGTGCACTTACCGCGTTCAGGGTGCCGCTATTTACCGTAGATTTCTCTGTGGTAGTGGCAGCCAGTGCGCGCAGGTAGTAAGTGGTTTTCAGGCCGCGGAACCAAGCCATGCGATAGGTTAGGTCCAGCTTCTTTCCGTCGGCGCCGGCAATATACAGGTTCAGGGACTGGGCCTGGTCGATCCACTTTTGGCGACGGCTGGCGGCGTCCACAATCCAGCGCGGCTCCACTTCAAACGCGGTGCAGTATTTCGCTTTCAGGTCTTCCGGTACGCGATCGATTTTCTGTACAGAACCTTCATAGTATTTCAGGTCGTTAACCATGACTTGATCCCATAGGCCGCGATCTTTCAGATCGTGTACCAGGTAGGGGTTTACTACGGTGAATTCGCCGGACAGGTTCGACTTCACATACAGGTTTTGATAAGTCGGTTCGATCGACTGGGAAACCCCGGTGATATTGGCAATGGTCGCAGTAGGAGCGATCGCCATTACGTTGGAGTTGCGCATACCTTGGGCTTTTACTTTCTCGCGCAGGCCGTCCCAGTCCAGAGTGGAGCTGGTGTCCTGTTCGATAAACTGCTGGCCGCGCTGCTCAGCGAGGATCTGGATGGAATCCAGTGGCAGGACACCTTTGCTCCACAGGGAGCCTTCGTAGGTCTGGTACTTGCCGCGCTCGGCAGCCAGGTCGCTGGAAGCGGAGATGGCTTCGAAGCTGATCGCTTCCATGGTGTTGTCGGCAAAGGCGACGGCTTCGTCGCTGGCGTAGGCGATACCGGCCTTGTACAGCGCATCCTGGAAGCCCATCAGGCCCATGCCAACAGGGCGGTGACGCATGTTGGACTGACGCGCACTTTCAACTGCGTAGTAGTTGATGTCGATAACGTTATCGAGCATACGCACCGCAGTTTTTACGGTATTGGCCAGCTTGGTGCGGTCGAGTTCACCGTTCTCACCAATGTGTTGAGCCAGGTTGACGGAGCCCAGGTTACACACGGCGATTTCGTCGTCGGCCTTGGTGTTGAGAGTGATCTCGGTGCACAGGTTGGAGCTGTGAACCACACCGGCGTGTTGCTGCGGGCTGCGCAGGTTGCAGCTGTCTTTAAAGGTGATCCAGGGGTGGCCGGTTTCGAACAGCATGCCCAGCATCTTGCGCCAAAGGTCTAGTGCGCGGATCTTCTTGAACAGACGCAGCTTGCCTTCGGCAGCCAGTTGCTCGTAGTGGTTGTAGCGCTCTTCGAATGCGGTGCCGAACAGGTCGTGCAGGTCCGGGCAATCGGCCGGGGAGAACAGGGTCCACTCTTTGTCTTCGAACACGCGCTTCATAAACAGGTCGGGGACCCAATTGGCGGTGTTCATATCGTGGGTGCGGCGGCGGTCGTCACCAGTGTTTTTGCGCAGCTCGAGGAATTCCTCGATATCCAGGTGCCAGGTTTCCAGGTAGGCACAGACAGCACCTTTGCGCTTACCGCCCTGGTTGACGGCTACTGCGGTGTCGTTGGCCACTTTCAGGAAGGGCACAACACCTTGGGACTTGCCGTTGGTGCCTTTGATATAGGAACCCAGGGAGCGCACCGGCGTCCAGTCATTGCCGAGACCGCCTGCCCACTTGGACAGCATGGCGTTATCGCGGATCGCGCCGTAAATGCCGTGCAGGTCGTCCGGTACCGTGGTCAGGTAGCAGGAGGACAGCTGCGGGCGCAGGGTGCCGGCGTTGAACAGGGTCGGGGTGGAACTCATGTAGTCGAAAGAGCTCAACAGGTTGTAGAACTCTACCGCGCGCTCGTTTTTGTTCTCTTCATTAATGCTGAGGCCCATGGCGACACGCATAAAGAAGATCTGCGGCAGCTCGAAACGAATATCGTCGCTGTGCAGGAAGTAGCGGTCGTACAGAGTCTGTAGGCCCAGATAAGTGAACTGGTGATCGCGCTCGCCTTTTAGAGCTTTGCCGAGTTTTTCCAGGTCGAAGGTGGCCAGTGCAGGGTCCAGCAGGTCCAGCTCGATACCCTTTTTCACGTAAGTGGGCAGGGTAGAGGCGTACAGCTTTTCCATCTCGTGCTGAGTGGCGCGCTCGGCAACACCGAGGAAGCGCAGTGCTTCGGAGCGCAGCTTGTCCAGCAGCAGGCTGGCGGTAGCGAAGGTGTAATTGGGCTCCTGCTCAACCAAGGTGCGCGCAGTGATTACCAGCGCGGTATTGATATCGTTTTCGGAAACACCGTCGTACAGGTTTTTCAGGGCTTCGTTAAGAATTGCCGCGCTGTCGACATCTTTCAGGCCTTCACAGGCTTCTTTGACAACGGTGCGCAGGCGTTCCATATCCAGGGGGGCAAGGCTGTCATCGTCCTGCTTTACACGGATGCTGGGGTGGGCATCGACAGCTTGCTCGGCAATTTGAGCGGTTTTTTCTTTCTCTGCGCGCAGGCGGGCGTGTTCTTCACGGTAGAGTACGTAGTCGCGGGCAACCTTTTGTTCACCGGCGCGCATCAGGGCCAGCTCTACCTGGTCCTGGATCTCTTCAATGTGGATAGTGCCGCCAGAGGGCATGCGGCGTTTGAAAGTGGCACTGATCTGGCCGACCAGTTCTTCAACTTGCTCGTGGACACGGCTGGAAGCAGCGGCGGTGCCGCCTTCAACAGCGAGGAAGGCTTTAGTGACGGCGACGGCAATTTTGCTGTCGTCGTAGGGTACAACGGTGCCATTGCGCTTGATTACGCGGATCTGGCCCGGTGCAGTAGCGGCCAGAGTCGTGCCGCCAGTCGCCTGGTCGCTGGAGGTGCCTGATTTTTCCGCAGGCACGGCTTGAGAGCGCCCTGTCTCTGTGTGCATGTAAATCTCCGAAAGGTTTGTTCTGTTGTCTGTCCGCGTGCGTTCAAAAGAACGGCGGCCACATGACTGTGTGGCATGGCGGAGCGTGTCCTTCGCTTTGCCAGTGTTTATCCACAGCTGTGGACACTGGAAACAGGCGGCTTGTCACCGGCTAGCTGAAAAGGTTTGCCAGCTGCTGCCTGTGGCGGAAATTCCATTCCGCCCGCTTACCTCTGATTCTGCTTTGAAAAAAGCAGCGCCTGACGCCCACCGCCAAAAAGTGTGGTGGTGCGCCGGAATTTGCCCCACATAATGGGGGTGCTCTTGAGCCTCTACCCCAATATATAGGGGGTCGGCCTCGAGTGCGCTACAAGATAATGCGGTAGGCGGGTCAGTTCAAGGCGAATAACTATGTAGTTGTTTGTGGATAAATTGTGGGTAGAGGTGCTGAGTCAGTAGCCACTTTCGCGGCAGAGCCCGCCAGCCCTGGGCTGCAAAGGAGTGGGTGCCGGGAAAGAACGCTGGGTACAGTGTCTTACAATTTTTTTTAATAGCTAGAGCGCTGTAAATTAACAACGGCAATAACCATTTGCAAATGGCTGCTCTTTGAGCAAAGTGGTACTCAATTGCTCAATTTACTGACGCTTATTTAATTCTGACATCTTGGCTGGCTGTAAATTAGTCGTTGGCGCCGATTGCTAAATTTAGCGATCTCTTGGATTTTTTGTCGCCAATCGCATCTTTTATATATTGTCGGGAGGAGAGGCGCAGGGGAGTGAGTACAGGTAACAGGGTACAACCGCAGGAGTGGCTGTACCCTTTTAGGGTTTATCGACCGTGGTCTTGGAGGAATTCCATCAGGGCTTTTTGCGCATGAAGGCGGTTTTCAGCCTCATCCCATACCACCGAGATGTTGCCATCCTCTAAAAGTTCGGCACTCACCTCCTCTCCACGGTGGGCGGGCAAGCAGTGCATAAAGATGGCATCGCTATTGGCGTGGCTCATCAGCTCGTGGTCCACCAGGAAGCTCTCGAAGGCTTTCAGGCGGATCTGTTGTTCAGTTTCCTGTCCCATGGAAGCCCACACATCGGTGGCCACCCAATCGGCCCCTTTAACAGCCTCCACCGGATCGTGTACTACGGTGACCCGATCACTTGCCGAAGCGAGGATATTGGCGTTGGGCTCGTAGCCGGGCGGGCAGGCTATGCGAAGCTCAAAATTGCACAGGCGGGCAGCATTAATATAGGAGTGGCACATATTGTTGCCATCGCCGACCCAGGCGACCACCTTGCCCTCTGGACTGCCGCGGTGCTCCACAAAGGTTTGGATATCTGCGAGCAGCTGGCAGGGGTGGTAGCTGTCGGAGAGGGCATTAATCACCGGTACCTTTGAATATTCTGAGAAGCGCTCCAGTACCTGGTGGCCAAAGGTGCGAATCATCACCATATCCACCATGCTGGAAATTACTCGGGCGCTGTCTTCAACGGGTTCCCCGCGGCCTAACTGAGTATCGCGGGGAGATAGGAAGAGGGCGCTGCCTCCCATCTGTGCCATACCGGCCTCAAATGAAACGCGGGTACGAGTAGAGGATTTTTCAAAAATCATCCCCAGCACTTTGCCGCGAAAAAGGTCAGTATTTATTCCTTGAGTGTGCAGTGTTTTGAGTTCGATCGCGCGCTCAATAATTTGCTTGAGCTCTTCCGAAGACAAGTCTGTCAGGGTGAGAAAATGTCTGATCGCCATAAGCTGTTCTCCTTTTTTTGCATCAGACCGCTTGCAGTGCAAACTGGTGAATCAGTGAGCTGACATCGTTTGCCAATTGATGGCACTCGTCGTCGCTGAGTGTGAGTGGGGGGAGCAGGCGCACTACATTGCCGGCTGTAACATTGATCAGCAATCCGCGCTCGCGGGCTATGTCCACCAGTTTGGCACAGGGCTGCTGCAATTCTATTCCGATCATCAGCCCCAAGCCCCGCACCTCTTTGACCTGGTCGCAATCGGATAACTGCTGTTTGAGTTGGTGCTGCAGGCGTTGCCCCAATGCCTCGGCGCGCTCTAACAACCATTCACTTTCCAGCGTATCGATCACTGCCAGTGCGGCACTGCAGGCTAGAGGGTTGCCGCCGAAAGTGGAGCCGTGGGTGCCCGCAGAAAATAATTGTGCGGCAACTCCCCTGGCCAGGCAGGCTCCGATAGGGACACCGTTACCCAGCCCTTTGGCAGTGGTCACTACGTCGGGCAATATGTCCGCATGCTGGTAGGCAAACATTTTGCCGCTGCGGCCGTTTCCGGTTTGCACTTCATCCAGCATCAGGAGCCAGTTATGTTGATCGCAGATTTCGCGCAATTGCCCCAGGTAGTTGGAAGTGGGCACGCGTACACCGCCCTCTCCCTGAACCGGCTCAACCAGCACTGCGACAATATCGTTGCGCTCACCTGCGAGCTTTTCGATGGCTGCAGTATCGTTAAACGGCACACGCAAAAAACCCTCGGGCAGAGGACCGAAGCCCTCTTGGATTTTTTCATTGCCGGTTGCTGTCAGGGTGGCCAGGGTGCGGCCGTGGAAAGCGCTTTCCATTACCAGGATTTGAGGGGTCTCAATGTTGCGGCTATTGCCTAGCCGCCGCGCTAATTTAATCGCTGCTTCATTGGCCTCAGCTCCAGAATTGGAGAAAAACACATTGTCCATACCGGATAGCTGTACCAGCTTGTCTGCCAGTTTCTCCTGCGCAGGGATATTGTAGAGATTGGATACATGTAACAGGGTCCGAATCTGCTCGTGCAGGGCCAGGGTCACTTTGGGGTGGCAGTGGCCAAGGCCGCAGACGGCGATTCCAGAGATTGCATCCAGGTATCGTCGGCCCTGATCATCCCATACATAATTGCCTTCACCCCGCACCAGTGTGAGGGTTCGATCGCCATAGTTTTGCATGAGTGTCGGGGTGGCCACCGGGGCATCTCCTTAAATATTGACTATTTGAACTATCTATTTTCCGCAGAAAGTTCTGTTTAAGCTTTCTAATCTGCACTTTATATCGATTGGGGCAATGGTATCACAGCCTTTATAAGCTGTGTGCTATCTGGCTGGCTGAATTTTCAACATGGTATCCGGTGTTGCAGATCTGCGGTTTTTGCTTTCATCGAGGGGATGGTGTACTTATTGCCGGCCCCACTGGGGTACAATGGATGCCGGCGCGCTATACCAGATGATGGTATGGTGCCTGTACACTTACTTTTTGCTTCGACCACCTGAGGTTTTTCACGCTTATGGATACACTGGAGAACATCAAGCAGCAGATCGCTGATAACACCATTCTGCTTTATATGAAAGGTAGCCCTAATGCCCCCCAGTGCGGCTTTTCCATGCGGGCCTCCCAGGCGATGATGGCTTGCGGTAAGCGCTTTGCCTACGTTGATATTCTGGCTAACCCGGACATCCGCGCTGAGCTGCCTAAGTATGCGAACTGGCCGACCTTCCCCCAGCTGTGGGTTAAGGGCGAGCTGATCGGTGGCTGTGACATCATTATGGAAATGCATGAGAACGGTGAGCTGAAAACCTTGATTGATGAGGCATCAGCGGAGAGCGAAGGCGAGGATTAATTTCCGCTTTTGCTCCAATATGTCTGCTGCTATAGATGGTAGGCATACTGTAGAAACAAAAAAACCGCAGCGGAAGCTGCGGTTTTTTTATGCCTGTGAGAGGACTTAAACTACTTGCCAGAGTGGCCGGCTGCAGTTTCCATTTGAGTTTGCAGGTAGTTTTGAATGCCAACTTTGTCGATCAGCTCCAGCTGGGTTTCCAGCCAATCTACATGCTCTTCCTCAGACTCGAGGATTTTCTCCAGCAATTCACGACTGCCGTAATCCCGAACGGACTCGCAATAGGCGATGGCTTCACGCAAGTCGGGAATGGCCTTGGATTCAATTTTCAGGTCGCACTTGAGCATCTCTTCGGTATTTTCGCCGATCAGAAGTTTGCCCAGGTGCTGCAGGTTGGGAATACCTTCGAGGAAAAGAATGCGCTCGATCAGCCAATCGGCGTGCTTCATTTCATCAATGGATTCGTGATATTCCTGTTTGCCCAGCTCTTTTAAACCCCAATTGTCGTACATGCGGGCGTGTAGGAAATACTGGTTAATAGCTACCAGTTCATTACCCAGTACTTTATTTAAATGCTCAATTACCTTGGGGTCGCCTTTCATAGCCTGTGCTCCTGAAGCCCTGCCAACTCAATAAGGTTTGCAGAGAGTTCCTATTTGTTAGTCGCTAGAGATTAGTTGATATTTTTAGTTACTAAAGTTTATTAGTCACTAAAGTCTGCGGCTGCCTGATTTACCTAATTTTATTTTAGGGTTTAAGCTGCAATCGGGGCTGAGTTTGCGTTGCGATTTGCGGCAAGTCAAGAAATAATTTTTCTTGCGGAATACAGGAAAAACAAGGGTTTTAACGCAAATTTAGCCGAAAATGGCAACGAAAATAATTATCATTTAGGTTGTGTGAGCAATACAACAATAAGTCATTTATTTCGAATATTAACCCTTGTTATTGGTGGGTTGTGCATTTCAGTTGAGGTTAATGTTTTCATGTTTGGTATTAATAATGCTTCTTATTTATATATACGGGTGAAACGCTTGCAGTTATAAGTTGAGCCAAAACCTTTTCTAGTATTCGAATGGCGCTTGAATAATTAATTTTTTTCTAAATTAAATGATCCCAACTTTTGATAGTTTGCCATCTGAGCGACTTATTGAATGGTTACCTGGAATATAAAAGCGATTGAGTTGATATTTTGTTGATGGACTCATGCCCTGAATTGATGTTGACCACTGTCGAATGTCACGTGGATTACGAAGGGGTTAACAAAGCGGTGTCTGAATAAATCCGTAATATTTTCGGGCTCCTGAAGTCAGCAGGTTTTAGGTACGTCGCTGCGAGTGCCTTGTCTAACAGGGCCGACCCTACAGGCTTTCATGGCAGATTCACGCTCTGCGCTGTAAAAACCAAAAACATCACGGAGTTGTTTTGAGGCTTTCTAAAACAGATTTTCTCAATATCCAACTTTTCCGACCCAAGGGGTATTGCAGTGAGATTGGAGAGGTAAGTAAATCGGAGGGCTAGAGTTTGGCCGTTATGTAAAGCCGGGAGACGCGTTTACAGGTTGAGATTTATAGCTGCCCAAGGTTGGCGGATATGTGTTCAGGTTGAGAACGGAGATAAAGACAGTGGAGGCACGCTAGTTCGACTTGGATGGGAGTCTTATACAGGTTTTTAAGGTTTTACGAAGAGCTGGAGGACTGGGTAGATAAAAGTGGTAAAGAGGCCACCAGAGGAGGGTGGCCATATTGGACGGTCAGCTGGCGGAGTAGAAGAGGCCGTTGTTGGCAGAGGATACCATCCCACCGCTCATGGTCTCATCAATGATCTCCTTGGTCTGCTCGGCACAGCGTCCACATTGAGAAGAAACGCCCAGCTGGCGTCTTAACGCCTTCACCGAAGTGGAGCCATCATAGATCGCCTCTTTAATCTGGCGGTCAGTTATGCCCTTACAAATACATACATACATGGCGGTGGCTCTGTTCAACTCTTACTCAATAGTAGTCAGGTAGGAATCCTATTGCAATTGAGAATGAGTGTCAATAAGATTTCGAAGTGGTCGCATTTCACCCTCTTTGTTTGCTATTTGTACATTTTTGCGGGTAGGTCATCCTATTTTGGGTGTTAGTTCACGCATAGCCGTTCTGCTATCAGCCTGATTTAAAAAATTTATGGGCCTGAAATAAGTGGGTGTGTATCATAGCGGCCCACTATTAATTCCCATTCGATTTATAGCTGTTGCTCATAAATTGAACACTCTACGTATCATCAACAACCCATCATTGGATTGAGGAGGTTTTCATGGCAGTTCTGGTAGGCAAGCCGGCTCCGGATTTCACCGCTGCAGCGGTATTGGGTAACGGCGAGATCGTCGATACTTTTAACCTGAAAGAAGCAATCAAAGGTAAGAAGGCTGTAGTTTTCTTCTACCCGCTGGACTTCACCTTCGTATGTCCTTCTGAGCTGATCGCTTTCGACCACCGTTTCGCTGAGTTTGAAAAGCGCGGTGTTGAGGTAATCGGTGTATCCATCGATTCCCAGTTCTCTCACAACGCATGGCGTAATACCTCCGTCAACGACGGTGGTATCGGCCCGGTTAAGTACACTCTGGTTGCAGACGTTAAGCACGAAATCTGCCAGGCGTACGACGTAGAAGCTGACGCTGGTGTTGCTTTCCGCGGTTCCTTCCTGATCGACGAAGAAGGCACTGTGCGTCACCAAGTAGTTAACGATCTGCCGCTGGGCCGTAACGTTGACGAAATGCTGCGCATGGTTGACGCTCTGGCGTTCCACCAGGAGCACGGTGAAGTTTGCCCCGCCGGCTGGCAGGAAGGCGACAAAGGTATGAACGCTTCTCCGGAAGGCGTAGCGGCTTACCTGAGCGAGAACGCTGAGAAGCTGTAAGACGCTTTTTGCGCTGGGGTCTCCGGGCCCCAAAAGAAGAACCGCCGCAAGGCGGTTTTTTTGTTTGTACAAGCCTTGTTGCGCTGATCTGCGCTGATTGGCATGGCCGTCCCCGCGCTCGAGAAAAGTGCAGACTAGAATTCAGCGGTCAGTCCTGCGTGGCGCCTAAATAGAGTTTTTGCCCGCTGGCTGCTAGTCTTATCTGCAACTACCGGATTGCTTTGGCGGCTCGATTTGCTTATGAGACCTGCAATTCTTTCAAATATCGTCTACGGCATGCGCGCCTCTATGGCACGTTTTTTCCTCTTCCTGGTGATTCTGGGGAGTCTGTCCCTGCCTGCGCAAGCGGCTGATATAGACGACAGGGCCAAACAGTTTGGCCGATACTTCAAACAGATGATGGCGGGTAAATCTATACCCGGCGGCGCCTATGTCATCGTGGATGGCAACCGGGTGGTCGCGATGGACACCTATGGCGTCAGGGTCAGGGGTAAATCCGGCAAGGTGGATCAGGATACGGTGTTCCGTCTGGCCTCGGTATCCAAGACCTTCGCTGCCAGTATGGCCACTATGTTGGAGCATGAAGATCGCTTCAAATGGGATGACAAGGTGGTCAACTATGTGCCGGACCTGAGCTTTAAGACGCCCTCGCTGTCTCGCCAGCTTCAGGTGGAACACTTGCTCAGCCATTCCTCGGGCCTGACCCCAAACGCCTACGACAACTACCTTGAGGACAACAAGCCTCTCAGCAAGATATTGCCCAAGTTTGCCAATATCGATCCGCGCTGCACGCCGGGAAAATGCTACGGCTACCAGAATGTGTTGTTCAGCCTGATTGAGGATGTGATTTTTGAGGCGACGGGGGTCTCCTTTGCCAGCCAGCTGAAAAAGCGAATTTTTGTCCCGCTGAAAATGCAGAACGCATCGGTCGGCTGGGAGAGCTTTATGGCCTCCGACAACCGTGCGGCACCCCACATTCAGACAGGCAGCGGCTGGCGCCCGGTAAAAGTGGAGAAGGAATACTACTTTGCTGCACCGGCGGCGGGAGTGAATGCCAGTATCTCCGATATGGCCCAGTGGCTGAAAGCGCAGATGGGCTACTACCCGAAGGTACTGTCACCGGAAGTGATCGCCGATATGACTACTGAGCGAGTCGCTACCCAGCGCCATATGCGCCATCGTATCTGGAGAGATTACCTGTCTCACGCGGGCTATGGTCTGGGCTGGCGCCTCTATACCATTGGTGACGATCGTATTATTTACCACGGCGGTTGGGTTGCGGGCTTCCGTGCGGCGGTTGCCTACTCGGAAAAGTTGAAAGTGGGTATCGCTATTCTGATGAATGCGGAGTCCCGTGTGATCTCAGATCTCACTGCCAATTTCGTAATCGATATTACCGGTAAAGGTAACCTTGCTACCGCTCAAACCAGTGGAGATCGCTGATCTCCACTGGTAAGTGATTGTCCTTCCCCCCTTGAAACCTGCTGGCTGATCCCAATATTTGCTCCCTGTTCCGATTGACGTGTACGGGGAGACCGAATAGATGACCGTTGAGGCCCAAAAAGAGAGCCATGGATTCCAGACGGAAGCCAAGCAGCTACTGCACCTGATGATCCACTCGCTTTACTCCAACAAGGAGATTTTCCTGCGCGAGCTGGTATCCAACGCTTCTGATGCCGCCGACAAGCTGCGTTTTGAATCGCTGTCCAAGCCTGAGTTACTTGGCGAAGATGCAGACCTGCGTATTCGCATCGAGTTTGACAAGGAAGAGGGCACGCTCACCATTACCGATAACGGTATTGGTATGAGCCGCGATGAAGTTATCGAAAACCTCGGTACTATCGCTCGCTCCGGCACCTCTGCATTTATGCAGCAGCTGACCGGAGACCAGAAGAAAGATGCGCACCTGATCGGCCAGTTCGGTGTGGGCTTTTACTCCGCCTTTATCGTCGCTGACAAAGTGGACGTATTCACCCGTCGCGCCGGTTTGAATTCCGATCAGGGTGTGCACTGGGAGTGTCACGGTGAAGCGGAATACTCCGTAGAGACTATTGAATGGCCCCAGCGCGGTACCCGGGTGGTTCTGCACCTGAAAGAAGAAGCGAAAGAGTTTGCCGATAGCTGGCGCCTGCGCTCCATCATTAAAAAGTACTCCGATCACATCGCCATTCCGGTGGAAATGCTGAAAGAGGAAATGCCGGCGGCGGAAGAGGGCGAAGAGCCGAAAGAAGAAAAGGCGCCTGAGTTTGAAGCAGTAAACGCTGCCCAGGCCCTGTGGACTCGTCCCCGCTCCGATGTGAAATCTGAGGAGTACAAGGAGTTCTACAAGCATATCTCCCACGATTTCGACGATCCCTTAACCTGGAGCCACAACCGCGTAGAGGGTAAACAGGATTACACCAGCCTGCTATACATCCCTGCGCGCGCACCGTTTGATCTGTACCAGCGTGATGCCGCTCGCGGCCTCAAGCTGTATGTACAGCGCACTTTTATCATGGACGATGCGGAGCAGTTCCTGCCGCTGTACCTGCGTTTCGTGAAGGGTGTTCTGGACTCCAACGACCTGCCGCTGAACGTATCCCGTGAAATCCTGCAAAAAGATCGCAATACCGATGCGATCAAGAGTGCGCTGACCAAGCGTGTTCTGGATATGCTGGATAAATTGGCGAAGAAAGATGGCGATGAGTACCAGAAGTTCTGGGATCTGTTCGGCAATGTATTGAAAGAAGGCCCGGCTGAAGATTTCTCCAACAAAGAGAAAATTGCCAAGCTGCTGCGCTTCGCCAGCACCCATACCGATACCGAGAAGCAGGATCAATCCCTGGAAGACTATGTGGGTCGCATGAAGGATGGCCAAAAGGCGATCTACTACGTGTGTGCCGATAACTTCGCTACGGCCAAGTCCAGCCCCTACCTGGAAGTATTCCGCAAGAAGGGCATCGAAGTGCTGCTGCTCACCGATCAGGTGGACGAGTGGTTCGTGGGCCATATGAACGAGTTCGACGGCAAGCAGTTCCAGGACGTGGCCAAAGGTGCTCTGGACCTGGGTGAAGCCGAGAGCGATGAGGACAAAGCTGAGCGCGAAAAAGTTGAGCAGGAGTCCGGTGCCCTGGTTGAGCGGGTACAGGTAGTTCTGGAAGGTCGCGTTGAATCCGTACGCGCAACCACTCGCCTGGTGGACTCCCCAGCGTGTCTGGTAGTGAGCGAACAGGATATGGGCCCGCAAATGCGCCGCATCCTGGAGCAGGCCGGCCAGGCCCTGCCAGATGCCAAGCCGATCTTTGAAATCAATCCGTCCCACCCACTGGTACAGCGTCTGGACCAGGAGGCGGATGAAGATCGCTTTGCGGATCTCACCAATATCCTGATGGACCAGGCTAATCTGGCTGCCGGTAACCAGTTGGCAGACCCGGCGGATTATGTGCGCCGTCTGAACACGCTGCTGCTGGAAATGCACGGCTAAGTCAGCACAACTGATTGGTGCTAAGCGATGGCCAGCGGAGTTGTTTTAGACTTTGCTGGTCCCAGAAGCGGCCCCTGCCGGATCGAGCGGTGTTTTATCGGTTGGTCAAGGCAGAGGGCCGTTTTTGCTATTTACTGTGCCGTTTCGCACAATTGGCAGAAGTTTAAAACAAATTGACCCCATTGGGCTCAGCGGGTCATGCCTCTATAATCCGCAAGTCTTATAAGAAGCTTTATCGGTGTGACAATGCAAAAAGAAACTTCCAACCCCCTCGCTATTGCCGTATTGGGCGGCGGCAGTTTCGGAACCGCGATTGCCAACATTGTGGCGGGCAACGGCCACGACACCCGCCAGTGGATGCGCAACGCGGAGACGGCGGCTGAGTGTCGCGACACTCGAGAAAACCATAAATACCTGCCCGGCGTGCCGCTGCACCCGGAATTACAACTTACCAGCGACCTGGAGCAAGCGGTCGATGGTTGCAGTATCGTTTTTGTCGCGATACCCAGTAAATCCTTTCGCGAGGTGGTAAAAAAAGTAGCCCCGTTGTTGGCGCCGGGCACCATGCTGATCTCCACCACTAAGGGAATCGAGCATGACAACTTCCACTTAATGAGCGATATCCTGCGCGAGGAAACCACCGACATGCGTGTCGGGGTCTTGAGCGGACCAAATTTTGCAAAAGAAATTGTTGCGGGGCACTACACTGCAACGGTGGTGGCCAGTGAAGACGAGGCACTTTGCAAAGCGATTCAATCGGCACTGCACTCGGAGACTTTCCGGGTTTATTCCAGTAGCGATGTGTTTGGAGTAGAGCTTGCCGGTGCGCTAAAAAATATCTACGCGATCATCACTGGTATGGCTGCGGCACTGGAGCGCGGGCAAAATACCATCAGTTTATTGATCACCCGCTCCCTGGCAGAAATGATGCGTTTTGCCGAAGCGATGGGTGCCGATCCCATGACGTTTATCGGCCTCGCCGGTGTCGGCGACTTGATTCTGACCTGTTCCTCAGATCTCAGCCGAAATTATCGGGTGGGGTATATGGTCGGTAAAGGCAAGCCGCTCGATCAGGCTGTCGCAGAAATCGGTCAGGTGGCCGAAGGTGTGAATACGGTTCGTCTGATTAAACAGAAAGCTGACGAAATGGGTGTCTACATGCCCTTGGTTTCCGCGATTCACGCCATATTATTTGAACAGCGGCCGATTCCTGAGGTGATTCGCAATTTGATGTCGGGCGCGCAAACTTTTGATGTGGCCTACTCGGCCAAGCCTTAAATGGAAGCCTCATATGAAAAATGACGATCTAAAGCGCAATCTTACTTCCGGCAACCAGTGGGTGCGCCTTATCTATATGGTGCTGTTTGCAGTGTGCCTTCAGGTTGCCGCGTGGTTACTGATGGCGGTAGTGATACTGCAATTCCTGTTTTCGATTATCAGCGGGAAATCCAACGATAATCTGCGTCGCTTTGGCGATCAGCTCGCCTCCTATGTTTACCAGGCGATCCAGTTCCTGATCTACAACTCCGACGAAAAACCTTTCCCGTTTGCCGAGTGGCCTGAATCTGAAGTAGAGGATTTGTCCGGTTACGAGGGCGCCGAAGATGTTTCTGCAGAAGTGGTTTCTACAGAAGTAAAGCGTGAAAAGGACAAGGCTGAAGACGAAGCCGAGGATGCCATTATCCTGGGTAGCTCCGAGCCCGAGAGCAGTGAAAAGCCAGAGCTGGTTGAGGAAAGTGCCGACGACGCCGACAAACCTGTCGACAAGAACTGATTGCTTTTCCTATCGCTAATTTATCCGGTGCCTTATCCGTGGGCACCGGATAAATATCTGCTGCCCTCCCTACGAATATTCCCGCAGATATCAACAAAGTAACAACCTACCCTTGAGGAAGCCCCATGCAGCTGTTTATTTTGCGTCACGGTAAAGCCGAGCCCATGCTCGCCAATGATGCAGAGAGAGCCCTGACAGAGCGCGGGCGCAGGCAGGTTGCACAGGTTTGTAAAAAGCGCGCCGAGGAACTGGCGGCGGTAAAGGCTATTTGGGCCAGTCCATTTGTACGCACCCAGGAAACCGCTGAAATTGCTGCCGCTCAACTGGGATTGCCTGTTATTACCGAACCGCTGCTGATCGGCAATACCTACCCACAGCAACTGCTCGACCATTTGCAAACCCAGGATACCTTCCCGCTTCTCCTGGTTAGTCACCAGCCTCTGGTGGGCAGCCTGCTCAATGGCCTCTGTGGCAGCGGTAACGAACACCCGATGGGCACTTCCAGCCTCGCCTGTGTCAGTGCGGATGTATGGGCTAATGGCTGCGCTGACCTGGAGTGGTTGCAGCACGCAGAGTAATTTTTCCGGTCGTGTCTGCCAGTAAATCCCTATTGCGCTGATCACAACTGTCATTGCGGATGTTGTTGGTGGGCCGCACCATTTCACCACCTGTTTTAGTCACTATCCGGTGGATATCACTTTGGCGATAAATCAAATCACTCCCCGTGAAATCACCCTTGAGTTTGATCACAAGTCGATTGCTGCACGCCAGTGGGGCGATCCGGAGGGAGAGCCGGTAATTGCTCTTCACGGCTGGTTGGATAACTGTGCCACCTTCAGTCGGCTGGCTCCCCTGCTGAGCGGAATTAATCTGGTAGCGATAGATATGCCGGGCCACGGACGCAGCTATCACCGCTCACTCGATGCCAACTACAACATCTGGGAAGAGGCGGAAGATATTTTGGGGGCGGTGCACGCGCTCGGCTGGCGCAAGTTCTCCATTGTGGCGCACTCCCGAGGTGCTATCGCCGGGGTGATAACCGCTGGTGCTTTTCCCGATCGGGTAAAGCGCCTAGCACTGATCGATGGCCTTGTGCCCCCCTCCACCGAAGATGAAAAAGCTCCGGAGAACCTGGCCAAGGCCATTGCCCAGAGAGCCCGTTATGGCACGCGCAAGCTGCGGGTTTACGGTACCTTCGAAGAGGCTGTCGAAGCGCGCAAGAATGGTATGTTTCCGCTAACTGAGTGGGCTGCGCAGGTATTGACCGAGCGAGGCACCCGGGAAGTGGAGGGAGGTTATATGTGGAGTAATGACCCCCGGCTGATGGCGGCTTCCACAGCCAAGCTCAATGAGCCACAGATTAAAGCTTACTTATCCCGATTGAAGATGCCGGTGCAGCTGGTTCTCGCTGAAGATGGTATTGCAGATATGCTCAAGCGCCTGCGCCCTGTACTGCAAGAGTTTCCGGGTATTGAGGCACGTGAGATTCCAGGAAGCCACCACTTACATCTGGAGGAGAGTGGTGCCCGGGCGATTGCAGAGTGGTTTGGGCCTTTTTTGCGCGGTGAGACCGCTTAGAAGGGAACCCGCTTGGAATAGCAGCTGGCATCCATCTCCCGCACCTCTACCGAGACTGCGGGAACTCCCTCGGCAAATTGGCACAGGCTGTTAAAAACCGCCGAGCTTAATGCCTCCCTTTCCCGCGTAGAGCGCCCTTCAAGCAAGCGGATCTCTGCGTGGATAAAGCTGTTGCCATTGTCCCCAGCAATAAACTGATCGTAGGACTTGGCGCGGGTCTTGATATTGTGGGAGGCGAACAAACCGGAACGGTGCATCGCCTCCTGAGCCGAGCTGACCAGTGCAGCGACAGAAATCTTCTCTTCCAGATTTTTCGCATACTCTATGATCAGGTGAGGCATAGCGGTCACTCCTCGGTCAAAGCGGCCCTGGCGGCCGCTGGGTACCTGTGGCGTTTACTGGCGCAGCAGGGAGAGGAACTCGTTGCGGGTGGCCTGGTTGCTGCGGAAAGTACCGAGCATAGCCGAAGTCTTCATCACAGAGTTCTGTTTTTCCACACCGCGCATCATCATGCACATATGCTTGGCTTCGATGATCACGCCGACACCGGCAGCACCGGTAACGTTTTGCAGGGTCTCGGCGATCTCTACGGTCAGCTGCTCCTGGATCTGCAGGCGGCGCGCAAACATATCCACAATGCGTGCTACCTTGGACAGGCCAACGACCTTGCCATTGGGAATATAGGCTACGTGGGCGCGGCCGATAAACGGCAGCAGGTGGTGCTCACACAGGGAGTAGAGTTCGATATCCTTAACTAGCACCATTTCGCTGCAGTCGGACGGGAAGAGCGCGTCGTTGACTACATCTTCCACGGTCTGTTTATAGCCGCGTGTCAGGTATTCCATGGCTTTGGCGGCGCGCTCCGGGGTGTCTTTGAGCCCAGGGCGTTGCGGATCTTCGCCGATTGCTTCAATAATTCGCGCGTAATGTTCGTTCATGCTGCTCTTTCCAACATCTCAGCCCGAAGGGCGGGTGCGCTACCCTAAGCGTTTGTAACCCGAGAGTAAAGATCCACGCGGCCCCAGGAGCCTGTTAGCTGTTATTTGACGACCACTGGCGAAGGCTGTTTTGTTAGCAGGGCAGAGGAAGTTGGGCGGAAAAATGGCTTAGGGCCATTAGGTAGCAGCTGTAAAATGGCCACTTAACCTTACTCGTCGCTTATTTGGTGTGAGCAAACTACACTCCCCGGGCATTGATTGGCCCCTCTGCAGCAACAACAGAGGGCACCTGCTAGTGATAGTGGGCCCCGACGAGATACAAAGCACTTAAGGATAGATTGATGATAGAAAGGCGTGAAACAAGCCTCCACGAACTGACCACGGTTTTGGACTATATCCGCTGGGGGACCAGCCGATTCAATGAGGCCGACCTCTACTACGGCCATGGCACCGACAACGCCTGGGACGAGGCCGTTTTACTGGTAACCCACGCCCTGCATCTCCCCCCTTACAGTAAGCCGGAGATACTCCAGGCCCGTTTGACCATGGAGGAGCGCCGCGACGTACTCACTATCCTGGAGCGGCGCTTTAGCGAGCGGGTACCGGCGGCCTACCTGACCAAGGAAGCGCACTTCTGCGATATGACATTTTATGTGGACGAGCGGGTACTGGTACCCCGTTCACCGATTGGCGAGATGATTCGCCACAACTTCCAGCCCTGGCTCAATGTTGAGCCCCTAGCGATTCTGGACCTCTGTTGTGGTAGCGGTTGTATCGGTATCGCCTGTGCCGAGGCCTTCCCGGAAGCGCGTGTCGATGTGAGCGATATTTCCGAGGACGCGATCGAAGTTGCACAGATCAATATCAATCGTCACGAGTTAAACGAACGCGTGCGCGCAGTGCAGTCGGATCTATTTTCCGGCCTGCACGGAATGAGTTACGAGTTGATCGTGTGCAACCCGCCCTATGTCGATGCCCGCGATCTGGCCGAAATGCCCAAGGAATACCACGCTGAGCCGGATATAGCCCTGGGCTCTGGCGATGACGGTCTCGATTTTACCCGCCGCCTGCTGCGCGAGGCTGCCAACCACTTACAGCCCGACGGCCTGTTGATCTGCGAAGTGGGCAATAGCTGGGAAGCCCTGGAAAAAGCCTTCCCGGAGGTGCCGTTTATGTGGCCCGAGTTTGAGGATGGTGGCCACGGTGTTTTTGCCATCAGCCGGGAAGAACTGCTCGCCTACCAACCCTACTTCGAAAAGGAATAATTCCTTTTGCCTCCCCGGCAATCTCGGTTGCCGGGTTATGGGTACAAGCCCGGTTCTGCGGACACTTGTGCTTTTTGCCCCAGTCTGCGCACTGGGGCGGGCAGATCATTTATAATGCGCGCCCCTATTGTGGGCCATCCTGTTTTACCACCTACTAGCTGGAAAAGTCGTCTATGTCGGGCAATACCTTTGGCAAGCTGTTTTGTGTCACCACCTTTGGCGAAAGCCACGGCCCCGCGCTCGGCTGTATCGTCGATGGATGCCCTCCGGGTCTGGAGATTAGTGAAGAAGAAATTCAGCGAGAGCTGGACCGCCGCAAGCCGGGCACTTCCCGCTATACCACCCAGCGCCGCGAGCCCGACCAGGTAAAAATCCTTTCCGGTGTTTTCGAGGGAAAAACCACCGGCACGCCTATTGGTTTGTTAATTGAAAATACTGACCAGCGCTCCAAGGACTACAGCAATATCGCTGAACAGGTAAGGCCAGCCCATGCCGATTTCACCTATTGGCAAAAATACGGCATCCGCGACTACCGTGGGGGTGGCCGATCCTCCGCCCGTGAAACTGCCATGCGGGTTGCCGCCGGGGCCATCGCCAAAAAATGGCTAAAACAAAAATACGGCATTGAAGTGCGCGGTTATCTCTCACAATTGGGCCCGATAAAAGTACAAAAACTGGATTGGGACCAGGTAGAACAAAACCCCTTCTTTAGCCCGGATGCCGATCGGGTCCCCGAAATGGAGACCTATATGCAGGAGCTGATCAAAGAGGGGAACTCCATTGGTGCGCGTATCTCAGTACACGCCAGCGGCGTCCCAGCCGGACTGGGTGAACCTATTTTTGATCGCCTGGATGCAGATCTGGCCCACGGCTTAATGAGTATTAACGCGGTAAAAGGCGTGGAAGTTGGAGCTGGCTTTGACAGCGTGGAGCAGAAGGGCACTGAGCACCGAGATGAAATCACTCCGGAAGAAGGGTTCCTGTCGAATAATGCCGGTGGTGTGTTGGGTGGTATTTCTAGTGGCCAGGATATCATTGCCCATATCGCCCTGAAGCCGACTTCCAGTTTGCGTATTCCCGGCCGCAGCGTTGACCGCTCCGGCAATCCCATTGAAGTCGTTACCAAAGGCCGCCACGACCCCTGTGTTGGTATTCGAGCAACGCCTATCGCCGAGGCCATGATGGCCCTGGTTCTGATCGATCACGCACTGCGCCACCGTGCGCAGAATGGCGATGTAACACCGGGATAATTCGATCGGCTTTTTTCTATTAGATACCGGCGAAAGCCGGTATCCGGTCTCCGCACTACTAAGATGCAGCCAATAAGCTAAGCCCCTGTACTTCCCCAACTTTACTCCCAACAAAATAGTTAGCTCCATCCTCCTCAATTTTATTAATGTTGCGCAGTCGATCTGAGGGGCTTAAAACGCCTTTATTTCCCCGGTTTACGACATGGGTATAAATTTCAGTAGTACTAACATCTGAATGCCCTAGCAGTTCCTGAATCGTACGCAAGTCATAACCCGCTTCGAGCAAGTGAGTCGCAAAGCTATGGCGAAATGCGTGGCAGCGAGCCGGTTTGTTGACTCCTGCTAGCTTGACAGCTATACGAACCTGGCGCGCTAAAGTTGTTGCGTGCATATGGTGCCTTCTGTTTTCACCGGAGCGAGGACATTGGCCGATGGTGCTGGAAGGGAAAAGGTATTGTCAAGCGAGTTGTCGGCTTGCACTTGGATACTTTCTTTCCAAAGCGTTAGGTAAATAAACCGAACCAAAACCAGCCAAAAGATCTTGTTGGTGTAATAGGGAAACAGTCTCCACCTGCCTATGTAACTGCACAATTAACCCGTTAGGTAATATCGTAGTGCGATCCTTATCCCCCTTACCACCTCGAACAAAAATATTATTGCTGTCGAAGTCTATATCCTTTATACGCAAAGAAAGCAGTTCGGCGCTGCGAAGGCCGCTACCGTACATTAGCTCAACCTGTAATCTGTAGGTGCCTTCAAGGTGATCCAAAATTGCTGATATTTCTCTACGGCTATAAACCACAGGCAAGTACTTCTGTTGTTTTGCCAGTTTAAAGTCCAGAGCCTGAATATCCCTACCTAAGAATCTCTTGTACAGATATATCAAAGCGTTCAGAGCTATTCGCTGTGTATTTGCTGAGCAAAGGCCCTGAACTGCAAGGTGAGAGAGAAACGTCTCAATCTCAACAGATCCCATATCGGCAGAGTGCTTCTTTTTATTGAAATGAATGAAACGTTTAACCCAATGGGTGTAAGTTTGCTCTGTTCGGTACGATAGTCCCTGCTTTCGAATATGAAATCGCAGATTGTCCATAAATCGTTCAGGCTTACCTGGGATTTTGTGGCGAATGTCGTCCATGATATTGCCCTTAGACTGTTTTTATATACAGTATTTGCTCTTTTGTCCTGCTGTCAATATCAGAATTCAAGAGAAGCTTCTCCTATTTCTGGAGGTGACGATCTATCTCTTTGATTTTAATAGGGTTGGTAATGTTATAAAGAGCAGAAAAAGCAGGTAGATATATAGCGCCTGCTATATATCTACCTGTAGAGAAATATGCCAAATTTCTTAACTTTTTGATATTATTGGATTTTTGAGGTTGTCTTGAAAGAAGTGAGTAGAATTATATAGAAGGGTGATATAAAGACGCTTCTTTTGAATTAACTGTTATGTTTAAAGAGAGATCGGATGCTTAAATCATTCTTTGGCAAGAAGGAAAAAGAGCCAGAAGAAGTAAGGGGCATAATTCCCGAAGAGGAGTTTGGCCTACTAGAATGGACTCAGGATGAGCTTCCTTGCATAGCTATGCTTAATTCGGCATTAAAGGAATTTGAACCCAAGAAGATTTTTAGTTGGCACCTATCGTTAATTATCGATTTCGAAGATCTAATTGAAAAAGGTATGCCATCGCAACAGGAAAGAGATATTGTCGATCCTTTTTGCGACAAATTAGATGAAGAGATAAAAGCAGGAGGCAATGCTCTATTTCTAGTTCGCGAAACCTGGAATGGTACTCGTAGGTATGTCTGGCGAGTATATAATCCAGATATTGCACATGAGCATCTTCAGTTTATTCTTGAACATAAGTACTATCCTCGTCAGTTTGATTATCACATGGAGCAAGATATGGAGTGGAAGCAGGCAAAATGGTACTTCGATCAAATAAAAACATAACAAAGCCAAGCACAATCGTGCAATGCAAAAAAGCGATTGCACTGGACAGCTTACGCTACGCTTCAGCTGCCTGTGTTGGCGGCGTTAGTGCGTCAAGCTAAGCTTGATGCTTCTTGCAGGGTGGAAGTCCCTGTCGGGTAAGGCCTAACCAGCCACCTGTATCGAGTGTTGCGCGTAGGGCGGAACAGAAGGGAAAGAAAATATAATTATCTTTTTTTTCAACTGTGAACAAACTATGTGAAGCGTACACAGAGAATTCTATAGGCCATAGGGATTATCGTGATCCTGAAGTGCTGGTATCGCTCCGATAATAAAGTGAGCTCCGATTGACGAGATGTGTAACGCCATCGAAGTCCAGGCAATGCAACCGTAATGGTAAGGTTGTTGCGGATCGGCGGGGTTATTAAGCCGTGGCATGTAGAAAGAGAAGTATTGAGAACTTGAGAGATCCGAGCAGGTTCCTGAAGGAGCAGGTAGAGACGTTAAGCCTAATGGCGAAACCAATGAAGACCACTCGGAAGTCGGATCAGCTCATAGTAGTCCGAGAGCGGGAAAGCCGCTTACATGGCGAAGGGGCTGACAGTAATATCGGTGTGCAACAGAAACATAGTCCGGACAAAGTAGGGCTGGAGACACTATGACAACCGCCTTGCACGCCATCGCATTTAAAGCACAGAGCCACCCCAGACACAGGTTTCAGAATTTATACGGACTGCTAAATTCCAACCTGCTGTATCAAAGCTGGGGCCAGCTCAATAAGCAGGCCCGCCCCGGTATCGACGGAGTAACTACCGAAGTTTACCGGCAAAGACTGCCGCAAAATATTCAATGCCTACATCAACGGCTGTGTGACAAACGCTACCGCACCCAGGCGATTAAGCGGGTATTGATTCCCAAAGGCAACGGCAAGCAGCGCCCACTGGGGCTGCCTACGGTGGAAGACAAACTGGTGCAGCAGAGCGTAGCGCAGCTACTGCAAAGTATCTGGGAGCAGGATTTTCTGCCCTTCAGCTACGGTTACCGTCCCAGGAAAAGCGCCCACCAAGCCGTACACAGTCTTGGCTTAAATCTGCAATTCAAAGGCTACGGCTACATCGTTGAAGCCGATATTAAAGGCTTCTTTGATCAGCTGGATCACGACTGGTTACTGCGGATGCTAGCCCTTCGTATCGACGACAAAGCCCTGCTGACACTGATTAAGCAGTGGCTGAAAGTACGCGTGCAAACTCCAGATGGTAAGTTCAGTAAAGCGGCAGCAGGCACCCCGCAAGGAGGTGTGGTCAGTCCGGTACTGGCGAACATCTATCTGCACTACGTCCTGGATTTGTGGTTCGAGAAGAAAGTTAAGCCGCGTATGCGTGGCAGAGCCATGCTAATCCGGTACGCCGATGATTATGTAGTGGCTTTCCAATTGAAAACGGATGCAGAGCGCTTTTACCGGGTACTACCGCAACGGCTGAACAAGTTTGGCCTGCAGTTAGCCCCCGAGAAAACGCACCTGAAGCGCTTTAGCCGCTTCCATCCGGGCCGAAAACGGCAGTTCCAGTTTCTGGGTTTTGAGTTCTACTGGAGCTTGGACGTCAACAAACGCCCCAGGCTCAGGCGCCGGACTGCCGCACAGAAACAGAAGGGCGCAATGGAAGCGCTCTACCACTGGATCAAAGCCAAGCGCAGTGAGCGTCTGAGAGAATGGCTGCCCACACTGAAGCGCAAGCTACAGGGGTTCCAGAACTACTTCGGTCTACCAGACAACAGTCGAAGCTTGTCCCGTTTGTACAGCTATGTTTTACACAGCATACACAAATGGCTCAACCGGCGGAGTCAGCGCAAGAGTTACAACTGGAATGGTCTAAAGGAAATGCTGGGATATTTTGGGCTAAAGCCACCGCGAGTATACAAACGCAGTATACTTGTGGACTGGTATTAGGGTTCGTGCTTTACACGAGCGAATATATTACTGAAGAGCCGGATGCGGTAGTTCCGCACGTCCGGATCTGCGTGGGGGCAGTTAGGGTAACCGGCTGTCCTACCACTACTGCATACTAGATAATTATAGGTATTGAAGAGACAGAAGAATTGGTTAAGAAAATGGACAGGAAACATCAAATATCGAGATGGGTAGCATTGCTACTAGGTATTTGGTTGTTTTCATTGCCTCTATTGCTAGATAAATTTCCGTACTTAAATTGGGTGCGAGCAGAAGATCCAAATACTTTATATACAATGCTAGGGGTATTCTTCTTTGTTTGGACTATTGATAACTGGCACTCTACAAAGAAACTCAAAATTATCAAAAGCACACTCGTGCTTGCAAAAAAATGCATAACAAAGCCATCAAAAGTCTTGCGGAACTACGTCGCTACGCTTATACAACAGGAGCATATTAAAGCGAGAAACGGCAATGGCTTTCGATATAGTCAGCCCGTAGAGGGGAGCATTAATGTCTTCGCCAGCTTACTTAAGCGTTGCTTTGATGTGGATCGACCAAATTGCCGCTGGACAAGTGACATTACGTATATTTGGGTTCTGGAGCGGTGGTTGTGCATCGCGGTAGTTAAGGATCTGTACTCTCGACGTATTGTAGGTTGGACATTCGATTCCCAGATGACCAATGAATTGACACGTGGAGCACTGAAAATGGGTCTGGAGCGACGAGCAATAAAGCCCGAACTGATAGTTCACTCTGACAGGGGGGTGCAATATCGATCGCAGAAATACCAGGATCTCTTGTCCGAAAGTAAGTGCAAGCCGAGTATGAGTCACCAGGCTAACTGTTGGGATAATGCGGCAATGGAATCATTCATTAGCAAGTTAAAAGTCGAGCTGGTCTATGCCGGAACATTCGAAAGTGAAGAGCAAGCAAAATCTGGGGTGTTTGAATACATTGAGATTTTCTACAATAGGGTTCGTCGGCACTCTGCATTGGGCTATGTAAGCCCAGCAGAGTATGAGCGAAAATACGCATAATTAGAGTGTCTACTTTTTTGTGGGCAAGACCAGCATTAAGGAGGAAACTTGAAACAATTATATATTTTATTAATGCTCACTTTTTTATGTTCTTGTGGCGGGTCAAACGGCAACGATAAAGATGATAATGAAAGTGGTCCTCAAGCTGTTGTTTGGGGTGAAGGAGATTGGGATAACAATGAATGGGAATAGTGCAATGAAATATAGTAAATGTATTGGTTTGGTTCTCTCTATTATTTCTACACATTTGTCTGCTGCAGAAATAATAGAGGTTCCTAATATATTTGTATCAGGAGAAAAGGCGATTGCTGCTGAAGTAAATGAAAATTTTTCTTATTTAGTAGCTGAAAGTAATGATCAAAACATAAGACTTAACACGCTGGAATCACTAGTTGCATTGGATTATGAAGATAAAATGGTATGTGCAGTCTGGCACACGTGGATTTATTCTGGGGATGCGGAAGAATGTGTTCAAATAAGCGATCCCACAAATGTTAAGAATTTTACATTTGCTGAAGTTATCAGTAATGAATGGGAACTAATATCTATTGGTGGTGGAGATAGGCAGGCATATATTTTTGGGAAATAATACATAACAAACCGTTGAAGTCGGACAGACCCGAGCTGTGCTCAAAAGCATAGCTCGGGTCTGCCGCTTAACGGGGCGCTAAGTTTTATACACAAGTTTTTTAAGTTTTATTATGTAAATCAATAAGTTACAGTTTAGCCCAGTAAGAACTACAGATTTGGCTGGATAATTATGCAGGACTGGGTCATGGACGAAGTAAAAAATCAGGTTATGGGTGATACACGCTTGAATAAGCGCTTGTCTAATATTCTCAGTAATTTAAGTTCAGACCCAAACAATAGCATTCCTTGTGCAAACAAAACTTGGGCAGAAACGTTTGCAGCTTATCGCTTTATAGAAAATGATAAAGTCAACTTTGACTCTATTATGAGCGGTCATAAATCGGCAACTCTTGAGAGAATCAAAGTGCAGCCTGTTGTTCTTATCCCACAAGATACTACCTTTCTAAATTTTGCCACTGACCTAGAAAGTAAAGAGATGGGAACACTTAGGCGTAAAGAGACCAACCAACAACTCTTGCACACCTCCATCGCGATAACACCATCCAGAGTTAATTTGGGTGTTGTTGAAGGTAGTATGTGGCAGAGAGATAAGGAATCAAGTTCTAATTCCCGCTATACCAAGTCGATAAAGGATAAGGAGAGTCGACGCTGGCTAGACCATTACGAAACGGCTTGTCAGATACAAGAGCACTGCCCTGAAAGCACAATTGTGAGTATTGCTGATAGAGAGGGTGATATTCATGAGTGGTTTCAGCTGGCTGAAGAGCAAAGTGAACAGCGGCGGGCGAGCTATATCGTTCGAGCTAAGGCCAATCGCACTTTAGAGCTCGATGGAGAAGAAACGGTTTTGCTTTGGGATCATATGAATGAGCAGAAATCTGTCGGTCTATACACGGTAGATATTCCCAAACGGAATGGAGAGCCTGGAAGAAAAGCCAAGGTCAACGTATCCACTACTGAGATACGGTTGCTAGGAAAAGGAAGATCTAAACGACCACTTTCTCTCTATGCTGTATTGGCTAAAGAATTAACCCCACCAGAGGGTGAAAAAGGCATTGAGTGGATGCTGTTAACTGATCTTCCAGTTGAAGACTTTAAGCAGGCGAGAGTTATCATTGAGTGGTATCGAAGCCGGTGGGAAATTGAAACCTATTTTCGGGTGGTAAAAGGCGGATGCCAGATAGAAAGTAATCGTTTTAGAACAGAGCAGCGAATGTTGAACTGTATTGCGATCTATATGATTATTGGATGGCGACTACATTCGATAACTACACAAGCAAGAAGTCTTCCTGATGAACCATGTACGAGTGCTTACTCTGAAAAAGAATGGCGCATGGTATGGATGATGCGAGATAAAAGTTCCCCACCGAATATACCTCCAAGCATGAGAGATATAACGCGTATGTTGGCAGGCCTAGGGGGATTTCTAGGACGTAAAGGTGATGGCGAACCAGGGGTTAAAACTGTTTGGCAGGGATATACCAAACTGCTCCATTATATTGAAGCAGCAGAGGCTTTAAATGGGCTTAAATGATGTGTATAAAACACAGACGGGGCGTTATGTGAGTAGAGATATCGAATGAAGAGGCAAGTCCAAATACTCTGTTTCCTGATATCAAGCCTTTCCTTAATTGGTGGTTTGTCTGATATTCTCATTCAGTTCCTAGACGGAGAGGAAATCCGTTGGAGAATTCAATTAATACTAATTGGGGTTGGGGTAGTCCTACCTACCATAATCTTTCCATTCTATGAGCCCGCACCGGAGAAGTCTAACGAGTTAGACTACGATGAAGAGGATCTATCTAAGGCGTATCAAGACTCTCCCGGCTTCCTAAGCAGCTCTAGCCGCGAAGGTTCATCAGATAATCACGATGAAAGTTATGACGCCACTGACTAAGCAATCACATAACAAAGCAAGGCAACAACGCCCACTACCTGGGCTGGACCTCCATTTCGCAGCTACGCCGCTACATTTCGGCCGTTGCTAAAAACGTTAAGAGCCATAATCGAAAGAGCGAGTTTTGAGTGAGTTTATTAAAATAATGAATGTATTTCATGCTAAGAAATTTGCATGGTTTCCATTTGCATTTCTCTGCCCAAGGCAAGGGAGTAGGTTTGGTGCTGCGCGCTTTATTTGTACTGTCATTCTGAACACCTCGTTCTTAGCTTCATTTTTGGTATTTTTGGTGTATTCCAAATTTGGTGGTAGCGCTATAGATCACGTGGGGTTTACAATTATGAGAATATACATCCTATTTGGTAACTACTTATTTGTGTGCTTTTGTTGGAATCAGGAACATGGTACCAATAATTCTTAACAATCACAGGCACGCTACTTTGGCCCTTCGGACCTCCGGGGGACAGCCTACGCTGTGGGCGTTATGTGTAAGACTTACCCGCATTTAGTAGACACCCTGCATAGCTAGGTTTAGGCCTAACACGGAGGTGTATCATGGGTAAGAAAAGAACTCAGGCGTATACGGAGGAGTTCCGTAGAGAAGCAGTTAAGGGAGCGGAAAAGCCTGGAGTAACAACGGCTTCTGTGGCGCGAGAGCTAGGCGTCAGCGCACAGTAGATCTACAACTGGCGTCGCCAATTTAATCGACTGTCTGATAAGCAGTTCAATAGTTTAGACGGTGTCGACTATTCCAAACAGGAAAGCGCTGAAGTTCGAAAGCTCAAGAAGGGACTGCATGAAGCTCGTCAGGAGGTTGAGTTTCTAAAAAAGGCAGCTTTAGGTTCAACCTGTCAAGGCAACACCCTTTTTAATAACCTGCTTTGGTGTCGCAAAGTTCAGTGTTTTTCTTGGCCTGCTATTAAGCTCGTTAGCAACTTGATTGAGTTTCCTCTGAGTATGCTGTGCCAAGCATGTCTTTTTTCGAGAGTACTGACTGATTAAGCTGTTGGTATTTTCATTCGTTCCCCTTTGCCAAGGGCTCTGAGGATCGCAGAAGAAGACAGGAACACCTGTCTTTTCCGTAAATTCAGCGTGCTTTGCCAGCTCCATTCCTCGGTCCCATGTCAGTGATTGGCGAAGCTCTTTTGGCAGTTTTTTAAACCTAGCAACAAGCGCCTGGTTCACAGAAATCGCATCTTTCCCTTTCAATTTAAGAATGATCGTATACCTTGATTTTCGATCCACAAGCGTGGCGATATGAGTGTTATTTAAACCTGACACTAAGTCACCCTCCCAATGACCTAAAACACATCGTTCTTGTATCTCCTAAAGACGCTCCCTTATCGATGTACCGTTGACGATGTTGATAGTACCGCGCTCGCCTTTACGTGAATGTTGTTTGCTGTGACGAAGACTGTGAGATCGACGCAAATGCTCTACTAGCTTATGATGAAGTGCTGAACGCTCACGGAAGTACAGTGTTTTATAGATAGTCTCTGCTGATATCTGTATTGATTCATCAGCCTGATGTGTCTTCCATAACCAGCCCGATATCTGCTCTGGAGACCACTTCAACTCTAATTTTTCCAAAACAAGCTTCTTTAGCCCCGGGTTTTGCTCAAGCAAATACGGCTTGGGGCGCCTTGCCATCCGTTTTGCACGGTTGTTTGCATCTACAGCTTTATAGTATCGTCGCCCCCGATTTCTCTGAATCTCACGCGAGATTGTAGATGGATTCCGATTCAAGGAGCGAGCGATTGATCGAATACTTTGTTTTGCAGAAAGACCTGCACGTATTTCCTCGCGTTCGGCTAATGTGAGGTGTTGAGGAGATGGCTTTCTGGGTATTGGTTTAATTCCGCCAGTATCTCTCAAAACAGTAAAAATGGTTCCTGGCTTAGAATCTATGGCATTGGCAATTTCACTAAAGCCAATGCCCTTTTTCCAAGCGTTGAAAATCCACTCTTTTTCTTCTGCTGTAAATATGCACTTCATTCAATGATCCCCCGATAGGCCATATTCCTACAGGGGTGTTGCAATGATCAATTGAATCTATAGCTGCGTACTTTGCGAACCACCAAGAGTAAAGTACGCATTGATACAAGAGCATGTAGGGTCATTCCCGGTTAGCTTGATGTGTCGGTGTTTAGAAGTCTCAAGATCGGGTTATTATCGATAGCGGGAGCGGTTGCCAGCTTCTGCGCTTTGCTATTCGGGTTATGCCTAGTGAGTGTCTGTCAAATTCCTACTTGTTTACGGTCTTTATAAACCGGCTCAGCAGCGAGATGTGGCAAACAAGGCCTTCGGTGGCCGCCGAAGATGAGAATCAATTTCTTCATGAGTGGAACGGGTTTTCAAAATTGGAGTTAGGCAAGAATAAGTATATAAACGTATACTGTTTTTCTCTATTATAGCTGGACAATATACGTTATGTACCAGTTGCCGCAAATATGAATGTTGGAGCTAATATTGGATGATAAATATCTTGTTTTTTTATCAAGAATTAAGAGTTGAGTAGTTTAAGAGTTATAATGCTATTTTGTAACTTACTGGGAAGTGGAGTTTTGAGATTTTTATTGTGCTTTTTTATTGTTATGACTGCTTCTTGTGTTACTAAAGTTGATAATGATTCTGGTTGGGTAAAGCCAGAAACTACAACTATCAGCTGTGAAGATTTTCACAATGTACCTACCAAGCTGGGTATCTTGACTAATAACGTCTGGAATAAATATGCTGCAGAAGATGACCCTTGGTCCCAATGCTTGGAGAAACGACTGGTAGAGGGGAAGTTACAATTTGGTTGGTCATGGTCTTGGCCTTTGGGTCGACGGGTAATTTACTCCCAGCCACAAATAAAAATAGGATCTTCCCCCTGGGCGCCGGAACCTAAGTTTGATGATACATTCCCCTTAAAGATATCCAGTCTGGCGAATCTTGATATTTCACATCATACAGAAAGTAAGTCGAGTGGAAATTATAATACGGCTACGACGATGTGGTTAACTTCTGAAGCTTATAGGGGGCGTGAACCAAATCGGTCAGTAATAGCTGCTGAAATTATGATTTGGACATATTTTACTGACGGACATTTTAATCCTGCGGGGATAAAACATAGTGAGGTATCGATTAATGATGCAGTATGGGAGGTTTGGTACCATAAGAATTGGAAGGATATGTCAGGAGTAAATGATAATAATTGGGTGTATGTATCATTTAGGGTCAAGCAACCTTCCATGATTGCCACTATTCCTGGTTTGGAATTACTGAATTACGCAGTTCGAAATGGTTTAATCCCCCAAGGTCTATTTATTGCCGATATAGAGCTTGGGAATGAAGTTATGAGTGGCTCTGGAATTACATGGGTAAAGGATTTTACAGTTGATTATCAGGTGAGGGAATTGTGAATTTGTAGATACTGTTGATTATATATTGCTACAAGTTTCTTTTCTTTTGAAGGTCGAGATACCTATGCTGCCAGAAAAAAATCTATTTTATTGATAAATCCAAGCAGCTTGTGAAAGCTTGGAGTCAAGTATTTGAAGATATTGAAATTGTAGGCGTTTTCGAGGGTGATGTCTTTTCCAAGCCAGCTGACGCAATGGTTAGCCCTGCCAATAGCTTCGGAATTATGGATGGTGGGTTGGGTCTGCCAATTAGGGATAGGCTTGGTTTAAAGTAGAGGATCGGGTGCAAGAACGGATTAAATCTGACTTTCATCGCGAACTTCCGGTAGGATCAGCAGTAGTAGTACCTACCTCCCATGAAAATTGGCCATATTTAATATCATCTCCAACTATGCGCGTGCCGGAAGATGTTTCCAATACGCTAAATGCATATTACGCTTTTCGAGCAATCTTAAACTCTTTGCAGCTATTTAACCGATCAAACTCTCCGGAGAGAATTAACTCGATTCTATGTCCTGGCCTGGGAACAGGTATAGGTAACTTATCGGCTAGGCGTTGTGCAGGCCATATGCGTGCCGCCTTTATCTCTTTTTCCAAGCCTTCAAGAATACCCAGTTATACAGAAATACATGCAACATATAGAGGGCTGCAATTAGCTTGCCAGTGCATAGTAAGTATCTTTATAGAGAGTGAATAAAAATAGTCAGGAAAGCCTTAAGCTGCATTGAGTTGAGAAGTACATCTTCTTTTAGCAGATTAAGGCTTTAGGCATAAGTACCAGTACTAAGGGGATACTCTATGGCGTTTGATTACGGCTCGATTGATTTGGGCCTGAAGAACCCTTTTAAGAAAGAAGGCCGGGTTACTGCAATTAGGGGGGGAGTTCAGTTCATTGTTGCCCTTATCTTGATGTTTATCGCTGCTGGCCAAGTGAAGTCGGACCCGTAAGTGGTTGGGTGCTTGTCGTAGTGGGGGCAATCCTGCTGGTCAGCGGTATAAGGGCTCTATCAGGCGGTATTTTGGCTTTATTGCGCTTCTTTGTCGGTCGAAATCATCCGGTATCATTAGCTTTCAACCATTCTAAATCTGAAACGAGTACGGCATCAGAAGAGAAGAATGAAGTGGCTTATACCGCTTCCGGCTTAGAAGAGATGTTAGTTGGCCGTAAGAATCCAACCTTTCTAGAGCCTAAGGGCTTCTTGGCTCGGGTATTACACAGTATCTTCCCTAAATTGCTTTATATGCCATACCCCATTCGAAATATGGCTCAGGCACAGTTTGGCGCATGGGTAAGTACATTAACGGTCTTGCTCTCTTATGTCATTGTCGCTTTTATTTGTCTCAGTGGTTTTGCTGGTGATATGGGAGAAAAGCTATTCCCGATGTACTCTGCCATCGCTTTACTTTATACATTGATTGTATGGCACTCTGCGAGTAAAGGTATTTCACGGGAAGCCCAGAAAAGTGTAGCGAGCCTTACGGGGGGAAGTATTGCAAAAACGATATTATTCTCGATTGTGGTGCCTCTGTTGCTAAGATTGGGGTTAAGTTTAGGCGTTGAGGCTTTTAAGGGGGAAGGTAGTACTTCCCTAGATGAAATAATCAGTGTGTCCGGTGTATTGACTGAGGCTTTACCGAGCTTTAGCCCGTTCTTGTATATTCTTGGGGTTATATTTGTAGGCGCTGCTTGTAGTTTCGCTGTTGTCTATATGCTGCGCTTTAGAAGCGAAATTGCAAACCCGGTCACTGAGGTTTCCGAGTTAAGGGATAACTGGCAGGAATCGGTTCACCCGAAGGAAATCTTTATAAACTTGGATAACCTTGTGATGGCAAATTGTCGTTATAAGGAAGTGCCCAATCGTATTTACAGAGAGCTTGATCCAAAACTTGAAGAGCAAGTGGATGGTAAAGGTTCATTCAATGGGGAAATGATCCAGGAAGTACAACCTACGGTTCGTCCTGTTGATTTGGGTGATAGATTCAGGCTGATTCGCGATATTAGTCTTTTCACAGGTAATGCGCTTTATATCGTTGTTACGGCGCTAGCTATTTGGCTGGCATACTCTTTGATTGATGTTATTCACTTCTTTCAGCCGGAATCTTTTACAGCCATTAAACAGGAGTTTGGCGCCTTAGACGAGGAAGCTCGCCGCTTAGCTCTGCTAGAACAGTATATTTCAGCAGGCGGCGCTCTCTGTATGACGCTAATTCACCTGCTATTGATAGGATTTATTCTTAATGCATTTGCTCGCTTGTTGGTCAATGCGGCACATATCTTCTTTGCTGAGATGCAGTTTGAATCACTATTGGTGTATTTTAAATGCGAAGGGACATTCACTGAATCTAAGATCTCAACGGGCACTGGAATACATGACAGTACTCGTTCTGAAAATGTACTAGTCAGAAGTTCGATTACGCCTTGGGTGATAGTAACCAGGATTGTTTCAAGTACATTTGCCGCATCTGGCATGAGAAACTTGGAGTATCCAAGGCATATACTTGAAATGCATAAGTCTGAACGCGACCTATCTGAAATCAGGGATGACGTAATTAGTTTCTTGAAAGATAGAGAGTCTATTGCCTCCATTACAAGTAGCAGAGACTTGGAAAACACTTCGAATATTCATGCTATTAATCAGCAAAGTCGTGCTCTGCCAATGACAGAACAGGGACAATTAGCTCAAGATGGAAATGCGGCTGGTTATTTGAGGCAAGAAGATAAGGACACGGTTGAGTAGGATTTACAGCCTCTTCACAGGTTCTACTGTCACTTACTTTGAGTCAAAGTGATAAAAAAGGCTGGCAAGGTTCGGAGTCTCTGGACCAGAAAGAGAATTCCTGGTACCCCTTGCCAGCTGAGGGTACTAGGCTAGCAAATTACGTATTTTTAGTAATACTGAGCCCCTAAGATTGACCGTATTTGCTGGTAGAATTACAGAAAAGTACTGTTTTATCTTTATTGTTAGGTACACAAGCCCACTTTTGTTGGCATTTAACAAGCTAGGTTATTATTCTGGAAGCAGCTCTAGCACTGTGTGAGACTCTTCTTTTGTGACTTTCAGGTTATAAGATTTGCTCAGACAGAGGACGGTATCTTCTATATGATTCAGGTCATAAAACCCACTAACAAGTAGTCTACTAGTGTTCTGGTCTCTCGTCACAAGTGGGGTATTTGTAAAGCGATTTAGCGATATTAGGAGTTCTGTTAATCTGATGTTATCAGCCTTTGTAAATCCACTTCCCCAATCCTTATAGCTGGAAACCTCAAAATCTTTGATTGCACCGGTGTTGTGCTCAGTTACTTTGAGCATCTCCCCTTTCTTTATTTCGGCGCGATTTTTATTTTGTTTTATTGGGCTGACAGTGATATTCCCTTTGAGAACAGTGACTTCTGTTACTCCATATCGCTGGTCAATATTGAAAGTGGCTTTATGTGTACGGATCAATGCTTGTCGTGATTCTACTATAAATGGCCAGGTTACCTCTTTACAAATGCTTATTTGGGCCTCCCCATTTAATAGACGTATGCGTCTGCGTGTCTCTGAATAATTGACGAGTACTTTAGTTGTGGCACTCAACTTTATATGGCTGCCATCAGGTAGGGTTTGTTTAGATATTTCTTTGGGGGCTGTTTGGTAACGGCATTTAAATGGCTCCCGTGTCTTTAAATCTTCCATACTTTTCCCCTCGGCTTGGCTCGAAAGCAGAATTGGTCCTGATAGGTGGTACCTTTATCCACTTTATATATTTTATTGTTAGTGCCTGACTTTTTATTATTCCACCTGATTGGGGAGTTAATAGGGCATGCTTGTCCCCGATATTGGCTCTTATCTTGCGATTCTTTCTTTTCTTTTTTAAGGGGTATTTGTTGTGGTTTTATTAAATGGTCATGACTAGAGAGCTATTTCGCTGTGTTTTACCGTACTACGATAAATTTTATCTGCTTGGAGGTAGGTTATCTTGGCCTGAACCGGCGATTGTTGCTGTTTTGTGAAAACAGGGGGCTAATTAGGGTGGCCTGGGTTACTTTGTGATAGACGATTCAGAGAGTTTCCACGGGGACACTTACTTTCTCGATGTAAAAGAGCTTTAAACGCCATCAGGGACTAAAGTTGGAGACGTATGAGTTTGGTACATATGTGATATTTGGCATAAAGATTGCTCCTTTTATCTTGTGGGTAGAAGTTCATATTGTGGGAATCGTAAAGGAATTGTTCATCAAGGGAGCTGAAAATGTCGTCACTCTATTTTTCATCGCATGCCATGCCACTTAGAGTCCCAAGTTACTGCTGCTTTGAACTTGGGTCCTGTTCGGACATAGAGTATGAAAGTTATAAGATAGCCCTGTTTAAAAAGGGGATTGCGCTTATCCATCTCAAATTTTCTGATGATTCTGCTGAAGTGATGGAGGATATTGTCAATACCATTGGGTTGGTACATGAGCATGATTCTATGGGGCGAACGGTTTGGGATGTGAGAATTGGTGGTGAGACAGGCGATGAGGCATTGGCTATATCTCATAGTGATAGAGAATTCTTCTTGCACAATGACGGTGCTTTTGAATCGGAGATGCCTGGCTACTTTGGTCTGTTCGTTGTGCACGCTGATATGCATGGAGGCGGAGAAAATATTCTTGTCTGTGCCGACAGGATAATCGAGAGCCTCTCCGATAAAACTTTCCAGGTGCTTTCAAGTAGTAAGTTTAAACTGCGTGTTCCTGAAGAGTTTCGCAAGTCGTCTGAGTTTATAGAGGCATCCTTAATTGATGAGAGCCATGGTTTCAGATACAGGTATGATATTATCGAGCGTGAGTATTGCTCTTCAGATGAGCTTGATGCTTTACGTGAGCTGGAGCTAAAAATATCGTTGCCACATAATATGTTTAAGGTTAGGTTGAATAATAATCAGATATTGTTGTTGGATAATCGACGATACCTTCACGCAAGAACTGGAATAAAGGATAGGAAAAGGCACCTTAAACGAATACGTTTTAATATGCCTGCTATATCGAGGGTTGCTTAACGGGTGGTCATAGAGATAGTTATAGTTGGGTTGTTGCTTATTCTGGTAGCAGGTATGGCTCACGGAGCATTGGGGTTTGGTTTCCCAATGCTTGCGACGCCTATTCTGGCACTTGCTTATGATTTGAAAACGGCAGTGGTGTTAACCATCCTGCCGTCGCTTTTGGTAATTATATCCAGTCTTTATAAGTGCCGAGATTATAGGATTAATTTTTCTAAATATAGTTTAGTAATATTATTGGTGTCTCTTGGAAGCCTTACCGGAACATGGCTGTTAACCTGGGCAAATCCGGATATTCTCAAGTTGTTACTGGCGGTATCAATCTTAATTTACCTTTTTTCCAATCGTTTAAGGGGTTATCTGTCCAAATTCTCCAGTCGGCCAGTACTTTTTCCTGTTATTATGGGCGGCTTGGCTGGGGTGATTGGTGGCGCGACTAATGCGATTGCGCCTCTACTGATGATTTACTTATTGGAAGCTGCCAAGTCTTCAAAGGAAGTAATCCTTATTTCCAATATTTGTTTCTTGATTGGTAAGCTGATACAGCTTTCTGTGCTTTCAGTTTACTTGAGTTTTGATGATTTGGAGTTGATGTCGCTATCTGCAATTACCCTATTTGCATATTTTGGACTAATAATCGGATTTAAGCTTCAATCGAGGATTGATGAAGAGCGATATCGATCAATTATTCGATATGCCTTATCAATTTTTATGTGTGTGCTGACCTATCAGGGGATTTCTAATTTGATATTTTCTGGTGGTGTGATTGTTTAGGTTCTCTGCTTGAGGCCTCGCTGACTGTGATAGCCAAATGCCCTAAGCTGGCTCTACTGAATAGCTCTGCTGTTGTAGGCTAATCATCTTTTCAAATGGTTGCAGAAGCTTGGAATACTCATTTTTATCTTCAAGTTGAGCCATAGCCAAGGCAATACTTTCAATGGTTGACAGACCATCCGCAACGGTGGTTTTCCGAATTGCGTAGTTGGATTTCAAGTCCCCACTGAGATTGACTCTTGGAAGCTGTTGTAGCTTGGGGTTCAGGTGAAGAATCTTTTTAGATTTTTTCCAAGTCGCATCAATAACAATTAGCTGTTCAATCGTTTCCAGCTGATTCTGGTGGCTAGGGGTATTATTCTCTTCAGCTAATTGGGGTGTTTGGGGTAGCCATGATAGTGATGGATAGAGTAGAGCGCTGGGTGTATCGAGCAGCCTTTCCAACTGTTGATTAGGAAGAGTTTCAGAAATAAGCAATTCACTGTTATTTAAACACAGGTTCGCCATACGCCCGGTATTGAACGGGTGCTTCTCTTCTTGTGGGTGCTGTATGATCACCACTTTTATGGTATTAGCCAAGCTCACCAACGCACTGCAGTAGCAGACATTGGGCGGGCGCAGGCAGGTGCTACAGGTCTCTCTGGGCATTTTTCTACTTCAGGGGTACAGGGGCAGGTTTATGGCGAAAACGCAGCCTTCTAATAGTGTTCAGTGGCTGGCAGATATAGAGATTCCGCTAGCGAACAAATTTTATCGCATGTATGGATTTCGTGGCAAAGCCAAACGCCATGAGGACTGCGGGATAGTGCGCGGCGAATGGGGGGAGGTGATTGCCTGCGGTTATTTGCGGCGCTATGAGACCTTTAAGCTCCTGGCAGGAGTTGCTGTTGCACCAGATTATCAAGGGCAGGGTGTTGCAAGACAGCTGCTGACGTTCCTTGCTGAACGTTTTGATAGTGACACCTATACATTTCCCTACGACCACCTAGAGCCTTTTTACTCCTCTTTGGGGTTTGAGAGGGTTGAAGTGAATGAGTTAAGTGGTCCTGTTGGGGATTTATTCCGCGGTTACGTGAAGCAGGGGCGCTCGATTCTGGCGATGGTCTACCGTTAGCCTTGGGAAGGTTATTATTTTCAGGCTGGATTTGAATTAGAAAGAATTACTGTGCAAAGGTGTGGAGCACCTCTAGCTTTGGAATTTTAGTTCCTTCGGTGGCAGTTTATAGGTAGGGCAGCACTGTAAAAGTGCTGCCCAAGTTGCTACTACCAGCTGCAATTAGTAAGTGCTAATTTCCCAAATGGAGTAGCCGTACACGGTATTGCGTTCGGTGCAGTCAATCTTCAGGTAACGGTAGTTTCCCTCTACGGTGATTGCGTCGGTGCGTTCACCGGTTCCCATTCCAGAAAATGATTCAACAGTTGTCCAGTTGCTACCATCGGTACTGCCGAGCAGAGTGTAGGCAGCCGCATTGGCAGTTTCCCAGTCGATATTGAGGGTGCCAATGGACTGTACAGAGCCCAAGTCATAAGTCAGGCTGACATTGTCCACACCGTGGGCGCTCTCCCAGCGGGTATTGCTATCTCCGTCGATTGCCAGTTCAGCACTTTGCAGTTCAGAGGTTGCAGAGATACTTGAAGCCTGACCGTCGCCACCAGTTAAGCCCAGCTCCCAGATGGAGTAGCCATAGCTTGTGCTGCGCTCAGTGAAGTACAGGCGCACATATCGATAGCTTCCACTCAGGGAGTGCTCATCGGTTCTCTCTCCGGCGCTACCACCACTAAAGTTGGCCAGTGTGGTCCAGGAAATAGTGTCGTTACTGCCTTGTACCGCATAGGTCGCAGCGTTGGCGGTTTCCCAGTCGATTGTCAGGGTGTTCAGAGCTTCTGCCTCACCCAGGTCCAGTAGTACCCATACTGAGTCACCGCCATGGGCGCTTTCCCAGCGGGTGCTGCTGTTGCCATCAACTGCATTTGCGATGGGCTGGATTTCGTTGCTGGCGGTGACGGTAGCCTGTGCAATCAGGTCCTGGCTGCCAGCTTCACCGCTATCGCCAGAGTCTTCGCTGTCGCCCTCGTCGCCTCCACTATCGGAATCGTCACCGGAGTCATCGTTGCCGCCAATACCACCGGAGAAGTAGATATTGTCGATCTCGATATCGCTGATTTCTCCATCTACGCCTAGAAGCTCGAATAGTTGAACCACGTTAGACATGTCTACTTCGTCACTGAAGTCGCTTACGGGGATAGAGATCTGGTGCCACTGGCCATCCCGTGCGAAACCGTAGGGATCGGCGCCATTGGCAAAGTCAATCCACTTTTGTTCTACATCGTCAATGCTGCCGCTCTTCATGCCGATCTTAAAGGTCGTGGTGGAGCTGCTTTTCAAAGCAAAATTGAGCGTGGCGGTATCGTTGTCGAAGGCTGACATGTCGTAGTAATAGTCAGCAGTGAAAGCCATGCCAAACCAGCCAGCACCTGCGGAGGTGTAGGACAGGGACTCAGATCCTTCGTAAGGGGAAGGAGAAGTTTCGATCAGGGTTTCGCCCCAGATATACAGATTGCCATCAGTGCCCAGTTCGAAACTGGAGTCGGCCTCGGTGTTTTCACTGTATAGGGAGAAGGTACAGCTTGGCGTGGTTTTTTCGACGCTCTCACTAAAGTAAATATCGTCAATGGACAGGGTAAAGGCTTCTGACGGTCCATCGCCGCGCACCATAAATGCCTGGCTAATGGTGTTGTAGTCCACCCCAAATTTGCTCAGGGGGATACTCACCTCGTGCCATTGCCCATCGCGCTCCAGGCCAAAAGTATCGCCATCTACGCTCAGGTCCACCCAGGACTCACCACCGCTGGTACTGTTAATACCGATGCCGATAGTCTCTTCGCTAGTGGTTTTCATGCGGAAGTTCAGGTGACCATTTTGATAGTTCATCAAATTCAGGTCGTAGTGCATCCATACACCCATGCCATACCATTCGCCGGTATCGATTTGGAACTCCAGGGCATCACTCTCGTCGACGCTGGATTGGCTTTCCATATTGTTCCAGACGTAGAGCTCGATATCAGTGCCAAACGTCAGGGATTCGGAAATATCGCTGCTGTCCCCGAACACGCCCAGATTGCCGCTTTTTGCGGTATCGGCAGTCAGTGAGAGCTCGGTGCTGTAGCTGCTGTCATCGTTGTCGTAGATACGCACGTAGTCAATATACATCTTGGCGGGCATTGGGGCAGTGATCTCGCTGTTGTCATAGATCTGCGGGAAGATGCCACCTACTGCCAGATTGAGAATTAAAAAGTTATGCTGGCGAAATTCATCGAATGCGGAATCACTGGTATCCGTCAAAGCTGCGATTTGGTTGGATTCGTCATCCACCCACATAACGATGCTATCGGGCGTCCAGGTCATGCCAAAGATATGGTAATCCTCAGTGAGGTCGGAGCTGGAACCGAAGTCCTCAACCAGGTTTTGCGATACACCATAATCTGCTTGCCCGGTGTAGTCGTCGGACTCGTGCCACCAGTGGAAGGCTCCGGAAATTTCAGAATTTACGACGCCGGCTTCTAGCGCCTCGGCCATACCCGCTTCGAGAATATCCAGTTCGCCACAGGCTGGCCAGCCGGCTTGACCGTAGTCGCTGCCCAGTTGCCAGAATGCTGGCCATAGTCCCGCATCCAAATCCGGCAATTTAATTCGAGCTTCAATGGTTCCGTATTTGTAGGACAGACGCCCGAGAGACTTTAGGCGAGCAGAAGTAAAACTGCCGTCACTTTCCTGTACGGCCTGAATAATCAGGTTGCCGTCTTCGACATAAGCGTTGTCGCTGTCATCGGTATAATTTTGTAACTCGTTGTTACCCCAGCCGGAGTTGCCAACATCGTAGGTCCAGACGGAGGTGTCGATAGTGTCTCCGTCAAAATTATCTTCCCAGACCAAAGTTTTTGCATTGGCTATTGAGGACACAAAGGTGCCGACAATAGCTGCGGCTATCGCTGATTTTTTAATAATCATAATTTTCTTTCGTTGTTAATTATTTATAAGAATAAAATGCCTGATAGGAATGGTGTGACTCAGTCAAATGTTACTTGTGGATTTAATGAATGCAGATTACTTAAATTGTAATTGCCTAAAATTCACGCGAAAAACAGGCGCTGGTCACGGGCAAAGCCTAGCAAAACGATTGTTCCACAGGAAAGCGAATCTGGACCCCTTGTCGCAGTTGTAGTCCTGCTTATCGCATACACTTGAAAAATTATTTTCTTGTAATTTTTTTACAAGAAAATAAATTCCTTTTTGTGTTTTTGTTTGCAAGTGTTTTGTGCGGGAATTCTGTTTTTGGTCTTTCTGTGTTGGGCAAAAGTGCGAGCAAATTTAATCTGGATTTATTGTTGTTGCGCTTTCCATCACACAGGATCATATCTTTAAAAGATAATATCTGACGGCAGACAGGGCGGGTTTTGATGCTGGTGAAAAAATTGGGTGGCGTAAAAAAGAAAAGGGCGCTGCTATTTAGCGGCGCCCTTGTATTTTTAATGTCTACGGGGTCCCTGTGCGCATCGTGCAGGTGGGGTGCAGTTTCCATGGCGATGCTTGTGCCTTTTATGATGAGGGTGGCACTTGTGGGAGTGTGGACGACAGTTGTCATTACTATCGCTGTCTGAGCTTCCGCCGGAGAAATAGATATCGTCAATTTCAATATCGCTGATATCTCCATCAACGCCTAGTAGCTCAAATAGTTGGATAACATTTGACATATCTACTTCACTACTGAAATCAGTAACGGGGATTGATATCTGGTGCCACTCGCCATCCCGTGCGAATTCATAAGGATCGGAGCCGCTGGCAAATTCAATCCACTGCTGGCCAATATCGCTGACGCTACCGCTCTTCATGCCAATCTTAAAGGTGGTTTCTGAGCTGGTTTTCAGGGCGAAATTCAGCGTTGCAGTATCATTATCGAAAGCGGATAGATCGTAGTAGCTGTCGGCAGTAAATGCCATTCCAAACCAGCCGGCCCCGGAGGAGTAATAGGAGAGGGATTCTTCACCTTCGAATGGGGTTTGAGTGGCCTCCAGCAGGGTATCGCCCCAAATATACAGGTTGCCATCAGTTCCCAGTGTGAAAGTTGAATTGGCCTCTGTAGTTTCGGTGTAGAGAGAAAAGACACCGGTCGGGGCTGTTTTCTCAACACTTTCGCTAAAGTAGATATCGTCAATGGACAGAACAAAATCTTCAGAGGCGGCATCACCTCGAATCATAAACGCCTGACTGATAGTGTTGAAGTCCACTCCCAGTTTGCTCAGGGGGATACTGACCTGATGCCATTCGCCATCGCGCTCCAGGCCGTAGGTATCATCACCATCCACCAGATCTACCCAGGCATCTCCGCCACCAGTACTGGAAATACCAATGCCGATAGTCTGGCTGCTGGTGGTTTTCATTTTGAAATTGAGATGACCGTTTTCGTAGTTCATTAGGTTTAGGTCATAGTGCATCCAGAAGCCCATGCCGAACCATTCACCAGCGGTAATATCAAACTCCAGGGCTTCATCACCCTCGGCAGCTTCGGCGCTGACAGTAGCTGACATGCTGTTTTGGTTCCAGACATACAGCTCGGTATCGGTGCCAAGCTCCAAGGATTCGGAGAGGTTGCTGCCCTCGGAAAATACGCCGATATCACCTGTTTTGGCGGTGTCTTCAGCCAGGGAGATTTCTGTGCTGTAGCTGCTGTCGTCGTTATCGTAGATGCGAACATAGTCCACATACATTCTGGCGGGCATCGGTGCGGTGATTTCACTGTTAGCGTAAATCTCTGGGAAGACGCCACCTACCGCTAAGTTCAGGATCAGGAAGTGGTGTTGACGGAACTCGTCAAATGCGGGGTCTTCACTGCCGATGCTAATAATTTCATTGGCTTCGTCGTCGACCCACATGACGATGCTATCCGGTGTCCAGGTCATACCGAAAATATGGTAGTCCTCAGTGAGGTCAGTGCTGGAGCCGAAGTCATCAATAAGGTTTTTCGATTGACCGTAGTCCGCCTGGCCTGTGTAGTCATCGGATTCATGCCACCAATGGAAAGCGCCGGAAACTTCTGAGTTGACCGTGCCTGCACTGAGAGCGTCGGCCATGCCCGCCTCGAGAATATCCAGTTCTCCGCAAGCGGGCCAGCCCACTTGGCCGTAGTCGCCGCCCAGCTGCCAGAAGGCAGGCCACAATCCGGCATCCAGGTCAGGTAATTTAATGCGGGCTTCAATGGTGCCATATTTATAAGTCATACGACCCAGGGATTTCAGGCGGGCGGAAGTAAAACTGCCGTCGTCGTTTTGCAGTGCTTGAATAATAAGGTTGCCATCTTCAACATAGGCATTGGCGCTATCATCGGTGTAGGTTTGAAGCTCATTGTTACCCCAGCCTGAGTTGCCCACATCGTAAGTCCAAACGGACTTATCAATACTGTCGCCGTCGAAATTATCTTCCCAGACCAAAGTTTTTGAATTGGCAAGTGAGGACACACAGGCGCCTACAATAGCAGCCGCGATCGCTGATTTTTTTAAATTCATGATTTTGTCTTTCTTTAATTATCTATGGGGGTGCCAACTTCATTGTATTTTTATAATGGCGGTGATCTGCCACGATGATTAATGCTTGTTGGGCTTGGGGATTTATCTGCTTTTTTATTGTGATATTTATATATTCAGTACAGCAGTAACAGACTAACAAAAAGCCGATTGTTGCATAGGGAAAGCCCGGGCCCTTTATCGTGAGACTGGTCCAACTTATCGCATATACAAAATTTTTCTGCTTTAAAATTAGAATCAGCCAGTGCGTATTAATGTGTTTTTACATTGTTTACGTTTTTATTTTTAAATTTGTTGTTGCTTATTGGGTTGCCCGCTTGAAATTATTTGCTGATTTAAGACCCCTTTTAAAATTTAAATTCTAATTTGAAGGTGGGCCGGCGGCGGAAATTAGAATTGGCAATTTGGCTCCCATAGGTAGTTTTATTTTCTAGAGTGCTGCCGCCGCTTGCGAGCGCTTCGACAGCGTGAGATTTATCTTTTGGTGTCGGCGCCGGTGTACAGCCGGCGTGGATTGAGTTTTTAAAGGGGTTGCGGCTTCACCACTGAGGGGCGGTTGTATATTCGGTATGGGGCAGCTTACTTAAAATGGAATTTGTAAGCTTGCTGCAGGTCGGCACCCAGAATAAGAGCCCACTTCTGTGCTGTAATATTTGGTTGTGGCCCAGGAGCGGTTGAATAGGAAGAAACGGTGGAATACAGAGAGATAACTGAGCTTGCCAGAGAGTTGGGCGGGGAGCTGGAAAAGAGAGATTGGCGTGTGACGTCGGCAGAATCTTGCACCGGTGGTGCGATTGCGGCGGCTATTACCTCTATAGCGGGTGCTTCGAATTGGTTTGATGGATCGATCGTGAGCTATGCGAATCGTATCAAGAACGGTGTTCTGGGTGTCGACAGCAATGATCTCAAGCAGTTTGGGGCAGTGAGTGAGCCGGTCGCTCGACAGATGGCTTGTGGGGCTCTGGCGATGATGGATGCCAACCTCGCCGTTGCGGTCAGTGGTATCGCGGGGCCTGATGGTGGCACTGCCGAGAAGCCGGTAGGTACAGTTTGGATCGCCTGGGCCCATGCGGAGGGGCAAGAGCCAGTGCAGATTGATGCGAAGTGTTTTCTGTTCAGTGGTAACCGGGCAGAGGTGCAATCGCAGACGGTCGTTGAGGCGCTGAAGGGAATGTTAAAGGTTGTCCGTGAGCACCCGGTTTGAACTTGTCCGCCGGGTCAATCTTTGTTCGTTTGCCCCAGCTTCAGACTTCTTTTTGAGGCGTGGCTCGCTCAGCCTGAAGCTGGTACTCAGTATGAGGAATTACTGGTTGCCTATACAGTAATCCTTCGTTAAGCTTGCCACCACTCAATTCAGCTCAGAAATACGGGAATGGTCATGGATTCCAATAAAGACAAGGCATTAAAAGCGGCGCTATCTCAGATTGAACGTCAGTTCGGTAAAGGCACTGTGATGCGTATGGGAGACAAGGAGCGCGAGCGTATTCCTGCGATCTCCACCGGCTCCCTCGGCTTGGATGTGGCCCTGGGTATAGGCGGCTTGCCGCGTGGCCGTATCGTTGAAATCTATGGACCAGAATCCTCCGGTAAAACCACCCTCACCTTGCAGGTGATTGCCGAGGCCCAGCGCAATGGTGGTACTTGTGCTTTCGTGGATGCTGAGCACGCCCTCGACCCTATCTATGCTGAAAAACTGGGTGTCAACGTCGATGAGTTGATCGTATCCCAGCCGGATACCGGTGAGCAGGCTCTGGAAGTTGCCGATATGCTAGTGCGCTCCGGTGCCGTTGATGTGCTGGTAGTTGACTCCGTTGCGGCCCTGACCCCGCGCGCTGAGATCGAAGGTGAGATGGGTGATTCCCACGTGGGCTTGCAGGCTCGTTTGATGTCCCAGGCTCTGCGTAAGCTCACTGGTAATATCAAGAACACCAACACCCTGGCGATCTTTATCAACCAGATCCGCATGAAGATCGGTGTTATGTTCGGCAGCCCTGAAACCACCACTGGTGGTAATGCCCTCAAGTTCTACTCTTCTGTACGCTTGGATATCCGTCGTATCGGCTCCGTTAAAGATGGCGATGAGGTGGTGGGTAACGAAACCCGAGTGAAAGTGGTTAAGAACAAGGTAGCTCCTCCGTTTAAGCAGACCGAGTTCCAGATCATGTATGGCGAAGGCATTAACATGATTGGTGAAATCGTCGATTACGGCGTGAAGATGGGGCTGGTGGATAAAGCTGGGGCTTGGTACAGCTACAAGGGCGACAAGATTGGCCAGGGCAAGGCGAACGCTACCAAGTTCCTGCGCGATAACCCCGACATTCGCAACGAGATTGAAGGTCAGTTGCGTGCGCAGCTGCTCGGTGATTTAGTGCCTGCGACCCCTGAAGAGGCTGCGGAATTACCGGAAGAGTAAATGCCGTACTCAAAAGCGGATTTTTCCGTTGATCCAGCTCAAGCGCTTTTCAGCGCGGCGCTTGAGCTGTTGACCCGCCGCGAGCACTCCCGCCATGAATTGAGGCAAAAGCTCGCGGCAAAATTCCCCAGCGCCGATTTCGACACGCTTTTTGAGCGCCTACACGAACTCAACTATCAATCCGATCAACGCTTTGCCGAAGTTTTTGCCCGCTCCCGTGTCCAGCGCGGTCAGGGGCCGATGCGTATTCGCCAGGAGCTACAGCAGCGCGGCGTGCGCGGTGAACTAATTGCCCAGGCGCTGGATCAGTTGGAAGTGGATTGGTTTGAGTTAGCTGCGGAAATGCTTCAGAGAAAATACCGGGCCCCTATGAGCGCAGAGCTTCCACGGGATCAGTGGATGAAGGAGCGAGCGCGACGCCAGCGATACCTGGCTTACAGGGGCTTCCCCACAGGTGCGATTAGCTGGGCGCTGGACGGCAATTAATCGGGCTTATACTCTGACTACTGCCTGAATGACTGGTCGATAGGTTTCGGCCATTTTTCAGGTACAGAAAGAGACTAAAAGAATAAGCGCGAGAACCCTATGATCCTGTCTATTGACCAGGGCACCACTGGTACCACAGCTTTTATCTTCGATAGTAAGGGCCACCTGATTGGTCGCAGTTACTCGGAAATTCCCAATCGTTATCCCCAGCCAGGCTGGGTTGAGCAGGATGCGGAAGAGATTTGGTCGGTAACTCTCCGAGTCTGTGCCGCAGCACTCCAGCGCGCTGGTGTTCGCGCGTCGGATATCACCGCAGTGGGAATTACTAACCAGCGCGAGACCACGATCGTCTGGGATAGGTATACCGGTGAGCCGGTTTTTCCTGCGATTGTGTGGCAGTGCCGGCGCTCGGCAGAGGTATGCCGGGAGCTGGGGGAACTCGGCAGGTCTGATTGGTTGCGAGAGCGCAGTGGCCTATTGCTGGATGCTTACTTTTCCGCAAGTAAGTTGACTTGGCTGTTCCGCCGTAACCCGGATTTACTAACCCGAGCTCAAAATGGCGACCTGTGTTTCGGCACCGTAGATAGCTGGTTGATCTGGAAAATGAGCGGTGGCAAAGCCCATCTCACCGATCACACCAATGCCAGTCGTACCCTCCTGTACAACATAAAAGATAAAGCCTGGGATAGTGAGCTGCTGGATTTTTTCCAGTGCCCTGAATCCATTCTTCCAAGAATTCTACCGTCGGCTGGCCACTTTACCGATACAGACCCCCACGCTTTTCTCGGCACATCGGCTCCGATTTGTGGTGTTGCCGGGGATCAGCAGGCAGCACTGTTTGGCCAGGGTTGTACCGAGCCCGGTAGTATAAAAAACACCTATGGAACCGGCTGCTTTATGTTGGCTTTTGCCGGCGAGGATCCCCCGGAGCTTCCCCAGGGCTTGCTGGCTACAGTGGCCTGTGATGCCCAGGGTAATCCGGCCTATGCCGTAGAGGGTTCAGTTTTCACAGCGGGCTCCGCTATACAGTGGTTGCGGGACGAGATGGGAATGATCCAGCAGGCGGTGGATACCGAAATTATCGCCCAGAGTATTCCTCATACCCGCGGCGTTTATCTTGTGCCTGCATTTAGTGGGCTGGGTGCGCCGCACTGGGACCCATCGGCACGGGGGACTATTTGCGGCTTGAGTCGGGGGGCTGGTCGAGCTGAGGTGGTGCGTGCCACTTTGGAATCTATAGCTTACCAGAGTGATGAGCTGGCCCGCTTGATGGAGCAGGCCCTGGGCTTGCCGATTACCCATATGCGTGTGGATGGGGGTGCTTGCGCGAATAATTTCCTGATGCAATTCCAGGCGGACATTTCCTCTTTGCGTGTTGAACGGCCCCAGCAGATTGAATCGACGGCTATTGGTGCTGCGTTGCTGGCTGGTATTGGCAGTGGAACCTGGCGACCAAGGGAATTACCGGAGTGTTTGCAGGAAATTGAACGGGACTTTATGCCGGCAATGACTCAGGCGGAGAGGGAGCAGTTGTTGGCTGGTTGGCGGAGGGCGGTAAAAGCCTGTAAAGCTTTTTAGGCTGGACCGCCTATCCTCTTAGCGTAATAACCTAAGGGAGGGGTAGAGATGTCACATATCGATATGCTGGAGGAAACTGTAGCAACTTTGGTCGATGGTCAAAGAGGCATCCTGGCTGCCGATGAGAGTGGCGGCACTATTGCCAAGCGCTTTGCCACGATTGGAGTGGATTCCACCGAGAAAAACCGGCGCGACTACCGTGCCGCGCTGCTGTCTTGTAAGGGGTTGGGTGAATGTATCAGTGGCGTTATTTTGTTCGAGGAAACCCTTGGGCAAAAAGATGTTGAGGGTCAGCCTTTGCCGGAGGTGGCTGCGTCACAGGGGATAGTGCCGGGCATTAAGGTGGATAAGGGCAAGGGCCCTCTGCCTGGAGCGCCTGGGGATATGATCACCTACGGGCTGGACGGGTTGTCTGAGCGCTTGCAGCAATATAAAAAGCAAGGAGCTCGCTTCGCCAAGTGGCGCGAAGTCTATCCTATTGGCCATCACAACCCCACGCGCCTGGGGCTTACCGCAAATGCTGAGATGTTGGCCCGCTATGCAGCGGTATGCCAGGCCGAAGGGGTGGTTCCTATTGTCGAGCCAGAGGTTCTGATGGACGGTGAGCACGATATAGAGCGCAGTGCGGCGGTAAATGAGCGGGTTTGGCACTCTGTGTTCCACGCCCTCCACCAGCACGGGGTAATACTGGAACTGATGTTGCTCAAGCCCAGTATGGTAACCCCAGGTGCGGAGGCGGAAACGGCTGATCCTGAGCAGGTGGCCGAATATACCCTGCGCAGCTTGCGGCGAACGGTCCCCGCAGCAGTGCCGGGAATTAACTTTCTTTCCGGGGGGCAGGGGCCAGAAGAGGCCACGGCCAATCTCAATGCAATGAATCAGCAAGGTGGTGGCCCCTGGCAGTTGAGCTTTTCCTATGGGCGCGCACTACAAGAGCCAGCACTCGCTGCTTGGCAAGGGCGCCCGGAGAATGTTGAAGCAGCCCAGGAAGCGCTACTTAAACGGTCCCGCATGAATCATTTGGCCATGCTGGGCAGGTACCGCGAAACCCTGGAATAGCAAATAGCTAGCAAAATAATAATCAATAAGGAGATTGCAATGGAGTTTGTCACCAGGGGAGTGACGCTGTATTACCGGCGCTGGTGGGTAGAAGAAGCTGTGGGTGTAGTAGTTATATCCCACGGGTTGGGAGAGCACAGTGGGCGTTACAGTGAGCTGGCGGAGGACCTCAATCGAGCAGGGTACAGTGTCTATGCCCTAGATCATTATGGCCATGGATTGTCGGATGGGAAGCGCGGGGATATTGAGGACTTTGCACTTTATAGTGAGGATCTAAATGAATTTATCTCCTTGGTAAAAAGTGGAAACCCCGGGCTTGGGATGCATCTTCTTGGCCACAGTATGGGAGCTGTTATCGCCTGTGGCTGTGCTATTCGATATAAGTCTGTCGACAGTTTAAATCTTTCCGCGCCGGGCTTTCGCGGCAAAAGTGAGCCAAAAGGCCTTCTGTTATGGCTCGCGCTATTTTTGGCTCGCTGGTTTCCGGGGTTGGCTCTTTCCAGCCAGATAAATAGTCAGTGGATATCTCGTAGTCCGGATGTGGTCAAGCGGTATGTCAGTGATGAACTTGTGCATCACAGTATCTCTCTACGCTGGTTTAAGACTTTTTTGCAGGAGCGGGAGTTTTTATCTGGCCGGTTGAATGGGATATCCATGCCTTGCCTTCTGTTATTGCCGGAATCAGACCATATTGTCGATGTGGAACTCAGCCGCAAGTGGTTTGGACAGGTGGGGTCAAAAAACAAGCAGTTGCACTGTTTCTCAAGGTCTTACCACGAGGTATTTAATGAAATAGAGGAGGGGCGTTTAGTCCGGGAGCTGTTACTTAGCCATCTCAATTCTGTTTCAGTAGAGACTGCTTCTGTCATATAAGGGTAAAAAAGCGCAAAGCCAGCAGGTGGCGCAGCAGAAGCTATGGCGAATACCGTGTAAAAGCGTATGAAGCATTGTATGATACGCGGTCATTTTTGCCCATCGGAAGTATTACCGAGGGAAAATAGTGGGGTGGAACATGGATAAAAAGTTGCTGAGCCTGTTGGTATGTCCGGTGAGTAAAGCGCCGCTTGAATACCGGGAGGACACACAGGAGCTGGTTTGCAAGGCCAGTGGTCTAGCCTATCCGGTGCGAGACGGTATACCGGTAATGCTGGAATCTGAAGCGCGGCAGCTGACAGCCGAGGAAAAGCTGGAAAAGTAAACCAATGGGTGAACCCAGCGTTTTCAGTCAAATTATCTCGGGAGATATCCCTGCTGAGATGATCTACGAGGACGACCAGTGTGTCGTTATTGAGGATCGCGCGCCACAAGCGCCGACCCATCTCCTCATTATCCCACGCAAACCCCTAGTGAATTTATCCGCGGCTCAGGCTGAGGATAAATCCCTGCTCGGCCACCTTATGTGGCTGGCGGCAGAATTGGGGCGCAAGCTGGGGCTCGAGGGCTATCGACTGGTAGTTAATAACGGTCGAAGCGCAGGTCAAACCGTTTTTCACCTGCATGTTCACCTGCTTGCCCAAAAAAGAATGCCCGAACAGGGGCTGGCACAGTAGTGGAACAGAAGTGACACCGTGTCACTGACGCCAATCAAATAAAACTCAACTAACGAAGTGGAATTACGCCGGATGAAAAGCGCACAGATTCGCGACGCCTTTCTGAATTATTTTGCTGAGCAGGGCCATGCCATTGTGCCCTCCAGCTCCCTGGTTCCGGGCAATGACCCGACGCTGTTATTCACCAATGCCGGCATGGTGCAGTTTAAGGACACCTTCCTGGGGCAGGAAAAGCGTTCCTACAATCGCGCCACCAGTTCACAGCGCTGTGTACGTGCAGGAGGCAAGCATAACGACCTTGAAAATGTCGGTTACACCGCACGGCACCACACGTTTTTTGAAATGCTCGGTAACTTTAGCTTCGGCGACTACTTCAAGCGCGAAGCGATTCGCTTTGCCTGGGAGTTCCTGACCAAAGTATTGAACTTGCCGGAAGAGCGTCTCTGGGTAACCGTACATATCAGCGATGATGAAGCCGCTGATATTTGGCTGAAGGAAATGGGAGTGAGTGCCGAGCGCTTCTCCCGTCTCGACGAGGATAACTTCTGGCAGATGGGTGACACTGGTCCCTGCGGTCCAAGTTCTGAGATTTTCTACGATCACGGTGCCGATGTGCCCGGCGGCCCTCCCGGTTCCGATAATGACGACCTCGATCGCTATATCGAGATCTGGAACCTGGTATTTATGCAGTATGAGCGCACCGCTGATGGTGAACTGCACCCACTGCCCAAGCCCTCAGTGGATACCGGCATGGGGCTGGAGCGTATTGCCGCCGTAATGCAGGGAGTACACTCCAATTATGAAATTGACTTGTTCCAAGCGCTGCTGAAAGCGGCGGGAGAAGTGGTTGGCTGCAGCGACCTGGAAGAGAAATCCCTGCGAGTGATCGCCGACCATATTCGCTCTTGTTCATTCCTGATTGCCGATGGCGTAATGCCTTCCAACGAAGGCCGTGGATTTGTACTTCGCCGCATTATTCGCCGCGCAGTGCGCCATGGCCACAAACTTGGGCACAAAGATATCTTCTTCTACAAGCTGGTAGAAGCGCTTGCCGAGCAGATGGGTGACGCATACCCGGAGCTGCGTGAAAAGCAGCAGCTGATTGAGAATGCGCTGCGCAAAGAGGAAGAGCAGTTTGCGAAGACTCTGGATAAGGGAATGGCGCTGCTAGAGGATGCCCTGGCTTCCCTCGAAAGCAGTGAGATCCCCGGTGAGTTGGTATTTACTCTGCATGATACTTACGGCTTCCCGACAGACTTAACCCAGGATATTGCCCGTGAGCGCGATCTATCCCTGGATATGGATGGGTATGAAGCTGCTATGGAAGCCCAGCGCCAGAGAGCTCGCGCTGCCGGTAAATTTAAACAGGACTATACCGACGTCCTCGAACTGGAAGGGGCTACAGAGTTTCTCGGTTACAACGCGACCGAGGCAACAGGCAAAGTGTTGGCCATCGTCAAAGGTGGTGAGCAGGTTGAGCGCCTGGAAGACGGTGAAGAGGGTGCAATTGTTCTGGATAGGACCCCCTTCTACGCAGAGTCCGGTGGTCAAGTAGGTGATAGTGGCTATTTGAGTTCCGGTGATGCCCGCTTTGAAGTGCGTGATTGCACCAAGCAGAGCGCGCACCATTTGCATACTGGTAAGGTGTTGAAGGGGGGCATCGCTGTGGGCGAAACCCTTGAGGCAGTCGTATCTGCAGATGTTCGTCAATCCACCGCCCTGAATCACTCTGCAACCCATCTATTACATGCCGCCTTGCGCAAAGTGCTGGGCGAGCATGTCACCCAGAAGGGCTCCCTGGTGGACTCGGAGCGCCTGCGCTTTGACTTCTCCCACCCCGAAGCTGTAACGGCAAAGCAGCTGCACGCGATTGAATCCCTGGTTAATAGTCAAATTCGCGCAAATACCCCAGTTGAAACTCACGAAACCGATATTGAGTCTGCAAAAGCGATGGGCGCTATGGCTCTGTTTGGCGAAAAGTACGGCGATACTGTGCGTGTACTTTCCATGGGCAAAACCGATGACAAGGCTTTTTCCGTTGAGTTGTGTGGCGGTACTCACGTGAAGCGCACCGGTGATATTGGCTTGATTCGCATTGTTGGGGAAAGCGGTATTGCTTCCGGCCAGCGCCGAATCGAAGCGGTTACTGGCGCTCACGCAATGTCTTTGTTTGATCAGGCGCAGCAGCGTCTGGAGCATGTAGCGACTCTGCTTAAGGCGCGTCCGGACTCCTTGGCTGACAAAGTTGAACAGTTGCTGCTTAACAATCGAAAACTGGAAAAAGAGATTGCCCAGTTAAAAACCAAGTTGGCCAGCGGTGCTGGCGGAGACCTTTCCACTCAGGCTATTGAATTGGCGGGCTTTAAGTTGCTGGCAACCTCTATTGACGGAGCTGACCCCAAATCACTGAGAGATTTGGCGGATCAAATGAAGAACAAGCTGGGCAGCGGCGTGGTGCTGCTGGCGGCTCCGGGCGATGAAAAGGTGGCCTTGGTTGCCGCAGTTACCCAAGACCTGACAGATCGGCTTTCTGCTGGTGACCTTATGCGCTTTGCTGCCGGGAAGCTGGGCGGCAAGGGTGGCGGTCGAAAAGACATGGCCCAGGGTGGTGGAACCGATGTGTCCGCGCTCCCTAATATGCTGAAAGAAGTGCCAAATTGGATTGAGCAATCCTTAAACTAGTTAAGTTTTGTCAAATTGGTGGTCTGAATTCGTAGTTGAGTTGATTTCGCAGAGGTTTGGTGATTAAGTGCGCGCCTGCACGAGTTGGGCAGGAAGCGTGCTTATTGTGGAGCTAAGGAAACACAGTAAGTTATGAGTTTGTTCGTGCAGAAGTATGGCGGGACTTCAGTTGGCTCAATTGAGCGAATTGAAGCAGTGGCCGATAAAGTCGCCGCGTTTCGCGCTCAGGGACATGACATGGTTGTCGTTTTGTCTGCCATGAGTGGTGAAACTAATCGCCTGATTGATCTCGCTTATCAAATCCAGGAAAAACCAGACCCCAGAGAATTGGATGTTCTGGTTTCCACAGGAGAGCAGGTCACAATTGCCCTTTTGAGCATGGCTCTGAAGAAGCGTGGTTATGACGCCTGTTCCTACACGGGGGGGCAGGTAAAAATTCTTACGGATAATGCTCATACCAAAGCTCGCATTCAAAGTATCGATGTGGAGCGAATGCGCACCGATCTCGATGAAGGCAAAGTCATAGTTGTGGCTGGTTTTCAGGGGGTGGATGACGACGGCAATATCACCACACTTGGGCGCGGCGGGTCTGACACGACGGGTGTGGCGTTAGCTGCGGCGTT
>NZ_CP174306.1:2500-3277500 GCF_052467305.1 Microbulbifer maximicatervae (SeqCode) | reverse complement strand
CCCTCGGGGGTAGAGCACTGTTTGGGCTAGGGGGTCATCCCGACTTACCAACCCCATGCAAACTCCGAATACCGAGGAGTGCAATCGCGGGAGACACACGGCGGGTGCTAACGTCCGTCGTGGAAAGGGAAACAACCCAGACCGCCAGCTAAGGTCCCAAATATCAGTTAAGTGGGAAACGATGTGGGAAGGCCCAGACAGCTAGGAGGTTGGCTTAGAAGCAGCCATCCTTTAAAGAAAGCGTAATAGCTCACTAGTCGAGTCGGCCTGCGCGGAAGATATACCGGGGCTCAAACTGATAACCGAAGCTGCGGATGCTCTTAGGAGCATGGTAGAGGAGCGTTGTGTAAGCCGTTGAAGGTGGATCGGGAGGTCTGCTGGAGGTATCACAAGTGCGAATGCTGACATGAGTAACGATAAGGGAGGTGAAAAACCTCCCCGCCGGAAGACCAAGGGTTCCTGTCCAACGCTAATCGGGACAGGGTTAGTCGACCCCTAAGGCGAGGGCGAAAGCCGTAGTCGATGGGAAACAGGTTAATATTCCTGTACTCGCTATTACTGCGACGGAGTGACGGAGAAGGCTAGGCCAGCATGGCGATTGGTTGTCCATGTTTAAGGTTGTAGGCTGGGGACTTAGGCAAATCCGGGTCCCTAAGGCTGAGAACTGATGACGAAGCCCACTTAGTGGGTGAAGTGGTTGATGCCCTGCTTCCAGGAAAAACTTCTAAGCTTCAGGTAATAGTGAATCGTACTCTAAACCGACACAGGTGGTCAGGTAGAGAATACCAAGGCGCTTGAGAGAACTCTGGTGAAGGAACTAGGCAAAATGGTACCGTAACTTCGGGAGAAGGTACGCCGGTTTTGGTGATGGGACTTGCTCCCTAAGCTGAGGCCGGTCGAAGTGACCAGGTGGCTGCGACTGTTTATTAAAAACATAGCACTCTGCAAACTCGTAAGAGGACGTATAGGGTGTGACGCCTGCCCGGTGCCGGAAGGTTAATTGATGGGGTTAGCTTCGGCGAAGCTCTTGATCGAAGCCCCGGTAAACGGCGGCCGTAACTATAACGGTCCTAAGGTAGCGAAATTCCTTGTCGGGTAAGTTCCGACCTGCACGAATGGCGTAACGATGGCCACGCTGTCTCCACCAGAGACTCAGTGAAATTGAAATCGCTGTTAAGATGCAGTGTACCCGCGGCTAGACGGAAAGACCCCGTGAACCTTTACTACAGCTTTGCACTGAACTTTGAGCCTATTTGTGTAGGATAGGTGGGAGGCTTTGAAGCAGCGACGCTAGTTGTTGTGGAGCCGTCCTTGAAATACCACCCTGGTATGTTTGAGGTTCTAACTCTGGTCCGTTATCCGGATCGAGGACAGTGTATGGTGGGTAGTTTGACTGGGGCGGTCTCCTCCCAAAGAGTAACGGAGGAGTACGAAGGTGCACTCAGCATGGTCGGAAATCATGCAATGAGCATAATGGTATAAGTGCGCTTGACTGCGAGACAGACATGTCGAGCAGGTACGAAAGTAGGTCATAGTGATCCGGTGGTTCTGTATGGAAGGGCCATCGCTCAACGGATAAAAGGTACTCCGGGGATAACAGGCTGATACCGCCCAAGAGTTCACATCGACGGCGGTGTTTGGCACCTCGATGTCGGCTCATCACATCCTGGGGCTGAAGCCGGTCCCAAGGGTATGGCTGTTCGCCATTTAAAGTGGTACGCGAGCTGGGTTTAGAACGTCGTGAGACAGTTCGGTCCCTATCTGCCGTGGGCGTTGGAGATTTGAGAAGAGTTGCTCCTAGTACGAGAGGACCGGAGTGAACGAACCTCTGGTGTTCCGGTTGTCACGCCAGTGGCATTGCCGGGTAGCTATGTTCGGACGGGATAACCGCTGAAAGCATCTAAGCGGGAAGCCTCCTTCAAGATAAGATCTCCCTGAGGCCTTGAGCCTCCTGAAGGGCCGTGGAAGACTACCACGTTGATAGGCTGGGTGTGGAAGCGTTGTGAGGCGTTGAGCTAACCAGTACTAATTGCCCGTGCGGCTTGACCATACAACAGAGATGGTTACTAACGACTAGCTAAGCTAGCGGATTGTGAGTTAGAGACATACGATCGCTTGCGGTGTATTACTACAGATTGTTTTACCGACTTATTTGGGGTTATCGCCGGTCACCAACATGACCGAGGCAAACAGCGATAACACGGCAGGCCAAGCACTTTGCTTATAAGACCAACGCCAACCCAAGCCAGTTTGCCTGACGACAATAGAGTTGTGGAACCACCTGATCCCTTGCCGAACTCAGAAGTGAAACGCAACATCGCCGATGGTAGTGTGGGGCTTCCCCATGTGAGAGTAGGTCATCGTCAGGCTTCTAATCCGAAAAGGGCCACCCAATAGGGTGGCCTTTTTTTTATGTTTAAAAAACAAAGAAAATAGAAAATCCCCGCCCACAACGTGCTGAGTTTTACTCGCTATACAACGTAGATCACGGTACATCCATAACTTATTAAAAACTAAAAAACTCTGACCTGTATCAAGAAAAGTCAGGGGAAAAATTTATAAATCATATTGATTTCTTAGCGGTCAATTTTTTATAGAACAATGGTGCAGGATGGATGTAAAAAACTTGATTTTATTCCATTGATTCTGGATAGTCGCCCGTTGCCTCTTCTTGTCCACTGAGATGATGCTTTTTTTGAGCAGCTCTTACGCTAGACACCATAGATGCGATAGTTGACTTCTGGCTTGGGTGAGTAGTCGACGATAGCTAAAGACGCATTAAGCCGTATCGGGAAAACTATAAACACCCGATTAGGAGATGATGGCTACTGCCGCTGGGCGCTAAAAATATTGAAGGAAATTTAGATGCACATTCTTACGCTGTACCAATCAATTTTGCGATGGTTTTTATTGATGACCGTTGCTGTTTCACTGACCGCTTGTGGTGGCGGTGGTAGTGCCGGCGGTGATGATGATGATGGTGGTGGTGGTGGTGGTGGTGGTGGTGGTGGTGAAGCCACTTATAGTATTGATGTAGAGCTGCAAGATCTTGAGACGGGTGAGGTGGTGCAAACCCCAAACCCCGAGGAGCCTGTACGTGTTCAGGTAACTATTAAGCTTGACGGAGATCCTGTTGCCTCTAGCAATATTTTGGTTACAACGACTTTGGGTGAGTTGGTGCCTGGCAGTGGAGTTGTGACGACTGATGACAGTGGCGTTGCATCTCTAGAGTTGGACCTTGAGGGAGAAGAGGTCGGGAATGCTGGTGAAATTATTGTAGCTTATGACGACATCAGTACTGACCAGGATCCTTACTCACCTCTAGTATTTACTGTTGGAGAGCCCTCTTTGCAGTTAGGTTATTTAGATGGTAATCAACAGTTCGTACCTGGTGAGCTGGAAATTACTGCCCAAGATTTGTCCTCTAGAGGCACTACGCCTATTAGTGTCTACGTACAAGGCCCTGATGGAGATCTCTATGCCAAGCGGATGCAAGTGGAGTTTTCCAGTAATTGCAGCTTGAGCGAGCCAGCCGTTGCTACCCTTGATTCCCCGGTTACGACAACAGAGGGAAAAGCGACATCCACCTATACAGCACTGGGCTGTGTAGGTGAGGATAGCATTTCGGCGGTCCTATCTGATTACCCGAGTATATCAGCCACTGGCCAGCTTACCGTAATGCCTCCAGAAATAGGTTCTATAGAGTTTGTGAGTGCAGAGCCTGAAATCATCAATATTCAAGGTTCTGGTGGTAAGGAAACATCAGAAGTGCGTTTTCAGGTTTTCAGTAAAGATGACCTGCCAATGAGTGGAGTAGAAGTTGGCTTCACTTTGGAAGATGGGGATGGAAACGTAAGCCTTGCTAGCAACTCCGGAACGACTGATGCTGAAGGTGAAGTAATAGCTTTAGTTTCTGCAGGAAGCGTATCGCTACCAATTCGGGTAAAAGCCACAGTCACTGATGAAAATGGGACTTCTTATAGTACTGTATCTAGTGATTTAGTCGTCTCGGCAGGCATTCTTGATCAAGACTCTTTTTCTTTGTCCGCTAGCGTTCTTAGAGTGAATGGTGATGCCTATGACGGTGTTAAGTCTGAAATCACTATTAGGGTCGGTGACGATGACAATACGATTCCTGATGGTACGGCTATCTCTTTTAAAACTGAGTATGGGCGTATTGCCGGCTACTGCACTACTGAAGGTGGGGACTGTTCAGTAGATTGGAATAGCCAGAACCCCCGAGCACCTCTGGAGTATAAATTCCTTGGTGATGACGGTGAGATGCATTCGCTTCGGACTATTAATAATACGAAATGTCCAGTGACTGGCCTAATGGGCTACCCGTGTCCACAGCCGCTGGGCCAGCCTTATGGCGGTCGCTCTACTATTCTCGCCTATGCACTAGGGCAGGAAAGTTTTACTGATGCGAACAGTAATGGACAATATGACACTGGAGAAACGTTTGTAGATTTACCGGAAGCATTTTTGGATCACAATGAAGATGGTGCCTTTGGGAATTCCAAAAGTTCCGGTAGTTGCTACCCCGGTTGCCCAGAAGAGGCCGGTGATGAAGAGGTGTTTATTCCATTAAATGACAATGGAAAATACGACAGCGGTAATGGTATTTATAACGGTCTTAGCTGTTCGGAAGCAGCTGAAGCGGATGGCGCTTGCTCTAAAGAGCTTGTTCATGTAAGAGAGGAGCTCGTAATTCTTGTGGCAGGAGAGGCCCCCCACGGAATATTTCAAACTTTGGATGGTAATTATACTACTAGACCTGAAGTTGAAATTGCATTAGGGGGGGCGACCCATTTTGACTTTTATCTTTCTGACAAATACAACGGGCATTTGCCTGAAGGTACGACAGTGAAGACTATTTCAGAGAATTGTCAGGTTAGTTACGGTTCTGCTGAGATTCCGTTTGGCCCAGAATTGGTTGCATTTACTATCACTGCTCCCAGTGATGCTGATTATGGTTCAGAGTACGTGACAGTTGAGGTCAACGTCCCTGCTCCAGGTGGCGATTCGGGTAGTGGCGTTACTAAGGCCTGGCAGATTAAGTGTACCGTTAAATAACGTATCTTAACCTGGTGAGAGTCAGGATTCTGGTAGCGAATTTGATACTTACCGGGCCGTAGTTACGGCCCGGTATATTTTAAAGAGGCAAACACCTAAATTAGTTGGCTATAACTTTTGTTGCGTGTTTAGTTTGATAGTGATTGCCGTAACTAGCTCAAGTGAGGTCTCGTTGATCTATTTCTGGTTTATCCAGAAGGCCAAACTGGTAGCTAGCCCTTCTTTATGGACTAGCGAGCCCCATTCCTAGAGAATCACCAACCACCCAAATCCCCCCCTCGCCCGCATTTACAGGAAATAATTGCTTCTCCTGCCTCTAGATTGTTGCCTCTGGTGCCAAAAAGCATGTCTAGTTCCCATTTTGTGATTGCAGCAGCGACAAGCCTCGATGTAAGAGGCTGAAATGAGAATTGGGCGGTAAGATTGGTCAAAACCGGTAAAAGGAGAATTGCCAGTGAATGGGCTAGGACGCATTTTAATAATTTTAATGGTTTCCGGGAGTTTGGGTGTAATTAATGGTTGCGCCGAGGACACGAAAGCGATTGCAGAGGGTAGGGTAGCTGATCAGCATGCTGTCGCTGCGAGAATAGGAGGGAGGGAAGTTACTGTACAAGAACTGGACAGAGATCTTCAGTTTGTTTTGTACGATATCGCGGAGATGGAACACAAGCTGCGCCTGAATAAGCTTCATGAATTTATTTCTGAAACCTCAGGGGCTGGTACAGATGTTGAAATTCTTCTGCCTGTTCCTAAGCCGCCGCGCATCGAGCTCTCCTATGGGAACAGGGCTGTACGTGGTAATCCTGAAGCGCCTGTAACAGTAGCCGTTTTTTGTTCTTTTCAGTCCCCTCACTGTAAGTCTTTCCAGCCTGTACTGAGGCAGCTACTAAGTGAATATCCTGGTTGGGTGCGACAGGTTAATTTTGATTTCCCCTTAAAGTTTCACCGCGAGGGCGTTAGGGCGGCTGTTTCCGCTCGATGTGCTGGGGATCAAGATACTTTCTGGGAGTACCACGATGCCCTTTATGCAAGAACCCCAAATTTAGGAGATAGCGCATACATTCAGACGGCCAAGCACTTGTCAGTTGATAGCGCTTACTTTGCAAGTTGTGTAGAGGATGAAAGTTATAGGGCGCTAGTCCTCAAGGATCAAGAAACAGCTTTACAGCTGGGGCTCAAAAACGTACCGGTGGTTTTTATCAATGGACTCTACTTAAAGGGGAAGCGATCCTTTGAGCAGTATTCTTATTGGGTAGAAAGGGAGTTGGCGAAACTTAATATAGATCAAAAACAAAAGCATACCTGGGAGCAACAGAGAAATAGTAAAAATAGACTTCCCGTAACGAATCTTCCTCTTGCTCTAGTGGGTATTAGTGAATCGAGCATAGAAAATAAGTCTAGAGCTCTAGTAGAAGTAGAGGGACAGAAGGCTCGATATTATTCCTTGGGACAGCCTCTTCTCAAAGATGTTTCCTTGAGGCGTTTGGAGGGTAACTATGCTGTTATTAACAATCAGGGCACACTGGAGCGTTTATTGCTTCAAGGTGAGGAAGGTAATACGGTGTCTTTAACTTATTCTCATCAGCACACTGAGGAACTGCGCCAGCGCATTGAACAGCCTCATGGTGAGAAAGGAAAAAAATTAATTGAGCCTGCGGGAGTGTTGACTCTTGGACAAGAGTGGCTATCGAAACAGCTTGAGCAGCGCGAATCCTTAGAGGCCAAGTTTACCAAGGCGGAATTAGAAGTTGAAGGGCACCATTTGATACGTCTGGAGGGTGTGGCTGGCAATGAATTTTTTACTGCGTTGGGGTTTGAGGATAATGATGTGCTATTGAGAGTCAACGATAGTTGGGTTCACAGTGGTCAAAATGGGTTGTGGAGTGCCCTTGCCAGTGGAAAGGTAATAGATGTAGCTTTTATGAGGAAAGGTCTGCCACACCGATTACAGTATGTGGTTGAAGAGCTTGGCTACTTTGAAGAAAAGTCAAAATAGCCAGTTGTACGAGGGGGCGTTGGTCATCACTAGGGTTGTATAAATGGTGATAACGTAGCTAGCAGGACAGTTGTTAAAAGCAGTTCCGCAAGGCCAATACCCCCTTGTCCGGCAAGTTGGAGTGTTTATTTTGGGGGCTTTGATGTTAAAAGAACCATTCAATTAAAAAGCTGCCTAGTTTATCAATGTTGCAGGCTTAAATTTCAGGAGGGTAGTCTAAAAGCAGTTGCTAACTCAATTTGTGTAATAGTGAAACATTGGTGATGATGGTTGAAATAGTGAGAAAAGCTAGTTGGTGCATTTTACGCCAACGTTAAAGCTGTAAACAAAAGACATATCACTATTGCCCAGCTCTTCTTCTAAGGCCGGATCAAATATAAACTTACTTTTAAAAAGATCGGGAATTCTTCTCTTTGTAATAAAGTGGCGCATACATAATATACAGTTTTCATTGCCAGCTGAGTGTATTGAGTTTAGTAGGGAAATGAAGTTTTCTTCGTTGAGATAAGCGGAAACGTCAGAAATCGAAAATTTGTCAATCTTGGTTTCTAGTCGATCTAAATATGTTTCTAGTGGTGATGTTACTGTTTCTATGATGGAGTTATTTAATGCATCCTTTATTGCCGGATAATTTTTTTTCTCTAAATATAAAGGTAGTCCATGTTCTGGGTTATATTTTCCTGTTAATAAGAAAGTCATAAAGAAATTTTCAAGGATCAGGTGGTTCATTAGGGAGTGATCCATCCTGCTTATCAAATACTTGGGAATCGATACTTGTTGAGGGATATGCTGGTAGAATCCGGGGTCTTTCAGGAAAAGCCTGAAGATAGACTCGCTGGTTAGAAAGTGCAAAAAGTGTTTCCAGGCTGGGGTATTCCATTTTTGCTCAACAAATTTACGTTGCTCTTCAATGTTCTTGAATGTGACTAACGTTCTTATCTTGCTTGGGCGAATAGTTTTAATGATGGCACTAATCAATTTAAAGTGTTTCTCAAAGGCTCCTTCGAAGATAGCTCCCCTCTTGATTGTTTTTGTATTTTCTGTCCAAAATGATTCTGCTTCTTTTGAGAGGTGATGTTTTACTTTGTTGTAAGTATGCAATCTTTTATTGCATGGAAGAATCCCTATAAATTTCAGGAAATTCTCATAATTTAACTCCTGTATTCCGGCTTTTTTAAGTTCTAAGAGGTGGTTTTGGCAAGGGTTTAGATCGATTGCGGTTATTTTTTTAGGTTTGTCTAACAAGAGGCTTAATACGCGATCTCCGCCGCCAGTAACACATAAAATATTGTCGTTTTCATTTATATTTAAGGCTTTTAATTCGGATCTGGAGTCTTCATTTGGGCCGGAGTAACTGATTCTGTTTGCGTAAGTGGATTGTAATATGTCATTGGGGCTATTCATGATATGTTTGATTGGGGGGTTGTTTCAATAACTTGTTTGGTTTAAAAAGTAGTCCACAATCTTGGTTAGGTAGCTATTGCTATTGCACCATTGGTTTTGTACCGGGTGGCCTAATACTCTTTGGCTATTTTTACTACAAAATCTAAAGTCACTGTTCAAAAAGGGACCGTTTTGCATTCTATTAATGATCTTAAGTAGGCGCTTTTCCAATTCAGACAAGTTATTTAATGCTGTGTGATCATCTTGGAGCTGTCTTAGGTCTAGATTAAAGTAAATCCGATTAAATTGAACAAAATCATCGATTGTCATTGGCTTGGAATCTGCAATGTTAAAATATTGACTTGCTGTGGTTTCATGGTTGTCTGAGATGTTTAATATCGCATCGCAACAAACATCTACAGGGATAATGTTAATGGGTCGACCTGAAAGATATTTTAAATGAATGGGTAGTTTTACATTTTTTTCTTTTAATCGATTTAGCAGCTTCACATATTCATAGTAGCCGGACTGGGAATTTGTATAACCGGTCACTGAGTCACCTAAAACAATCGTAGGCCTGTAAATCGTATACTGTAGGTTTTTGGATGCCGCGATTAAGTTCTCTGCCATATTTTTAGTGTAATCATAGGCGTTAAAAAACTCTTTTGGCTGATAGAGGGTCTCCTCGATTCTCTCCCCGTTGGCGTAGTCTTTACCACCAATAAAGCTAGTCGATATTTGATTGAGTCGACATCTGGTTGTTACCGCGATGTCAATGAGTCGCTTTACACCATTGACGTTAGTATTCATACTTTGCTGCAGATTGCTAAAGCTGTAACGCATATCTGCTGCACAATTCCATATGGAGTCAATGTGTAAGGAGCATAACTGGCTGTAAGATGTAGAAGACAGCCCCAAGCTGGGTTTGTTCAAGTCACCTGATATGATTGTAAGCCGATTGAAGTCATTCTCTGTGAGCTTATAAATAGGATTGACAGCGCTATTTTTTTGCTTGAGTTGTTCGAGTCGATTGTGGATATCACTTCGAGCAATCAAAACTACATTGAAGCCTTTTCTTAATAATCCCCACGTCAAGTATTGGCCTATAAAGCCAAAGCCGCCGACAATGAGCTGTATTCTTTTTAATTCTATTATTTTAGAAAATTGTTTCAAAAAATATTGATCTTGATTTATTAAATTATGCGAATCAGTCATGAGGTTGAAGTAGGATTTTTCTATAGGCTAAGTAGTATTGCTCTTCCATTAAATTATTTTTGGTTGCTGCTTTTTTCATAAAAAAATACAAAAAATGTACTAAAGCAGATTTTTTCACAAGGACGCCTGTTGCTGAAGTAGCGAAATTGTTCATTCGGTTTCAGAGGTTAATAGGCTGTAGGTAAAATTAGAAAGTAGTATTGAGCGGTAGATACAGCACAACGTGATTGTCCATCGTGATAGTTGTACCACTAACTCCAACTATGGAGTTTCAGTTGGGTATCGTTGAATAATTGTAGTAGATTTGAGTAGATCGTTCATATGTTGACTGCATATCCATTTGTCTCAGCAGTCGAGATCAAGAATAATTCAGGTACTTCTCCTTGAGCCTTGAGTGCATTAACTTCTTGTCCCAATTGCTTATGGAAGGCTTGGTGTTTATTGTAAAAGAAACTTTCGCTAAACCAATTTTCATACTTGATTAATTCGGATAAATAATCTTCTAGGCTCATGATGGCCTGAGTGATTTGTCGAGGTTATAGTATGTGCGAGCTAGTAAAATTTGAATAAACTGGTTTTACGAGATCGCTCTCAATTAGCCTAAGGGACTATTTTCTCTTGTGACTGGAATGAGCTTTGGAGTGCTCTTACCAGTGGAAAAGTAATTGATGTCGCCTTTATGAGAAAGGGTTTGCCGCATAGATTGCAGTATGTGGTTGAAGAGAGTGGTTACTTTGATGAGGATTTAGGTAAGTGAATTGATTAGGGCCCGCGCTACTTTATTGCGGGCCCTGAATTTACCGAGCAGTAAAAGTTACTTATTTATCTGGATTTCCTTGCCACAGCAGGTCAGCGACAATATTTTGTCCTTGAATGCTTGGGTGGAAACAGTCTCCACCATCAATATCATCTTTATTAAACTGAAAAGTCCCGGCATTTAACTGATCCTCACCGGTATATTCAGCAACAACTTCTACCCCATTCATACCGTTGTAACTTTCTGCTTCCTCAACAAGGATTTCGTTATAACGTTGTTGGGCTGCGGCTATTCCGTTATATCGAGTAGCAAAGCTCTCTCCATTCATCGAGCCGCCATTTGTTGCAATTCGGCAGATTCCGAAAGTCGACCAGACACTCTCGCAATCTACGCGGGAATTACCGCTTTGCTTATCCAGACCCGCTGCCCGGAGATCGTGTACTCGTGGTACTGAGCCGAGTACTATCGTTGAACCGTTAGGGAGACCATCGACTAATTTGTCCAGTCCAGCTTGAACTGCCGAGCGCCACTCGCTATCGGTGTAGAGTGGATCGTTACAGTTGGCTGGATCGACGCATTCCCGGTTACAGATGTCATTGCCACCCAATACAACCTCGACATGATCAGGTAAATTACTTTGGGATAGAATCCGATCGGCTTGAGTGGAGAAATTGTCGCCTCCACTACGCATCTCAGCACCGGATTCCGCTGCGCTTTTATTGGCAGCCATATTGGGGTAGTTAACTTTATATTTATCGTGAACACTCTCCACTGAATTGTCGTCGCCGTCAAACCAGGAATGCTCGGGTTGGTCCCCGCCGAGAAGACAAAACAGGTCCCAGAAATACTTATTGCGGGTACAGTCTGCACCGAATGCCATGGTAATACTGTCACCCGCAGCAACAGACTTGGAGGGGGCTGCCATTGCTGGCTGTATCGACAAGATGCTCAAACAGAGCGTTACTAGAACTCCATATTTATTCAACATTATATTTTCTCCCACACCGACTTTCGCCGTAAGTTGTTATCATTTTTTTCACTGCTCCGGTAAACGAGAAGGAGTGTAGGACGCACTCAGATATTGTGAGTGATGAATGCTTGAGACCCTTTGGTCAGTTATCAATAAATTGAAGTCTGTTGGAGTTTTGTCGCCAAGAGCATTGATTACATTATTGGCGTTTCAAAGCTTTACTTTTTCTGGAACAGTTTTATGCCATCTGTTCTTCTTCTGATGCTTCCACTATACTGCGCTCTACTTGTCGGAGTGCCTGTGGGCTGAGATCGCTGTTGCGAGATCCGTTGAACCTGATCGGGGTAACCCCCGCGTAGGGAACAAGATCTGAAGTCGCCTGTTTTGTTACAGTTTGGCGTCTTTTCTCTTTGTATGTGCCCTGGATGCTGCGACCTTTAAATTTCCAAGTTTTAAGGTTACGCATGTCTGAGATCATTGAACAATCCGGTAAAGCCGGAAAGTCCTCCCGCGCTACCAGTCGCGATTCCGCTAAAGAATTTCTTGAGAATCTCACGGTTCAGTCTTTTCCCAACTCGAGCAAGGTGTATTTGCCCGGTGAAACTCCCGACATCCAGGTTGGTGCTCGTCAGATCTGTCTGGGAGATAGTTTGGTAGGGGGGGATGCAGAGAACCCGGTGTTTGAACCCAATGAGCCCCTCACCATTTACGACACTTCGGGCCCCTATTCCGAGCCCAATTTTAAAGTGGACGTACGGGAAGGGCTGCCCAAATTGCGCCAGGGCTGGATAGAGGCCCGCAGAGATACTGAACTGCTGGACTCCCGCCAAGCGGCCTACAGCCAGAAGCGTATGGCGGACCAGGGGTTGGATCATATCCGCTTTGAAAACCTTCCCAGCCCTCGCCGGGCCAAACCGGGACAGAATGTATCGCAGATGCACTATGCCCGCTGCGGCATTATTACCCCAGAGATGGAATTTATCGCAGTACGCGAAAATATGGGGCGAGCCAAGTTGGCAGCGGAAATGAGTGAAAGTGAATACCAGAAGGCACGTGATGGTATTTACATCCCCGAGCAAATTACGCCGGAATTTGTGCGCCGGGAAGTTGCAGAAGGGCGGGCAATTATCCCGGCGAATATTAATCACCCGGAAGTGGAGCCGATGATTATCGGGCGCAACTTCCTGTGCAAGGTGAATGCAAATATTGGTAATTCGGCTGTGACTTCTTCCATTGAAGAGGAAGTGGAGAAACTGGTTTGGTCTACCAAGTGGGGCGCGGACACGGTGATGGATCTGTCTACCGGTGCCAATATCCACGAAACCCGCGAGTGGATTCTGCGCAACTCGCCAGTGCCCATTGGTACTGTGCCGATTTACCAGGCGCTGGAGAAAGTAAACGGAATTGCTGAGGACCTTAACTGGGATGTGTTCCGCGATACCTTGATTGAGCAGGCGGAACAGGGGGTGGATTACTTCACGATTCATGCTGGCGTGCTTTTGCGCTATGTGCCGCTCACTGCCAAACGGATGACCGGGATTGTTTCCCGTGGTGGTTCCATTATGGCCAAGTGGTGCCTCGCCCATCACCAAGAGAATTTCCTCTACACCCACTTTGAGGAAATCTGCGAGATTATGAAGGCTTACGATGTGAGCTTTAGTCTCGGTGATGGCCTGCGCCCGGGCTCCATTGCGGATGCTAACGATGAAGCCCAGTTTGGCGAGCTGCACACGCTTGGCGAGCTGACTGAAATTGCCTGGAAGCACGATGTTCAGACGATGATCGAAGGCCCCGGCCATGTGGCTATCCATAAGATTAAAGAAAATATGGATGAGCAGCTGAAGCGCTGCCACGGCGCACCTTTCTACACTCTAGGTCCATTGACCACGGATATTGCTCCCGGCTACGACCACATTACTTCCGGCATCGGCGCTGCACTTATCGGCACCTACGGTTGCGCCATGCTCTGCTATGTGACCCCCAAAGAGCACCTGGGTCTACCCAATAAAGAGGATGTTAAAGAGGGCCTTATGGCATATAAGATTGCGGCTCATGCCGCAGACTTGGCCAAAGGGCATCCGCGGGCACAGAAGCGCGATGACGCCCTGTCAAAAGCCCGCTTTGAATTCCGTTGGGAAGATCAGTTCAACCTCGGCTTGGATCCGGAGCGGGCACGCACCTATCACGATGAAACCTTGCCAAAGGAATCCGGCAAGGTAGCTCACTTCTGCTCCATGTGCGGCCCGAAATTCTGCTCCATGAAAATCACCCAGGATGTGCGCGATTATGCGGCCAAGCAGGAAGCGGCACAGGGCATGGAGGAAATGTCGATTAAATTTAAGGACATGGGTAGCGAGATTTATCACAAGGGCTGATGAGTATTTTGGGGGAGAGTCCTCTCCCCCAAGAATCGGATAGCAAAAGTACGGCGAGTGCATAGCGCATATCGCTGGGTGTCGATTTGGATTTGCGAAGATAGGTGGTCTGTGACAAGCGAAACCAAAGCCAAAGTAGCTATTGCCGGTGGCGGCCTGTTAGGTCGCTTGCTCGCCTGGCGGCTCTGCCAACGGGAACTGGATATTACCCTGTTTGAAGCGGGTGATCTGTCGGCACCAGTCGGGGGAGCTTGCTGGACGGCAGCGGGAATGATCTCACCACTATCGGAATTGGTGCACAGCGATAAACAGGTTTACAACCTGGGGCTGAAAAGCCTTGAGATTTGGTCTGAGTGGGCTCGGCAGCTGGAGGAGCAGAGCGGGCGGAACGTGGAATACCGCCGAGCGGGCTCAGTCCTGGTTGCTCACGGCAAGGATAAAAGTGAGCTGCTGCAATTCCTGCGGGAGCTGCAGGGCAAGTTGGGCGAGTCTGCCAGGGGGCAGGTGCAGCCCCTCGATTGCAATACTTTAGCGAAATTAGAGCCCTCCTTACACGGCTTTGAACAGGGGCTTTACTTACGAGGTGAGGCGGATATCAATAATCACCGCCTACTGCCCGCGTTACTCAGCGTATTGCGCCGAGGTGCAGTCACTCTGCGAGAGCAAAGCAAGGTAAATTGCGAAGCCGGGTATATCTCTGTGAACTCGGAGTGCGAACAATTTGATTGCGTGATCGACTGCCGTGGTCTCGGTGCCAAGGGGCAGATTGAAGGCTTACGCGGTGTCCGTGGTGAGGTGATGGTGGTGGAATCCCGGGAAGTGGTTTTGCAGCGTCCAGTGCGACTGCTCCACCCGCGCTATAAGCTCTACGCTGTACCACGCAGCGATGGGCGCACAGTAATTGGTGCTACGGAAATTGAGAGCGAAGACCAGTCGCCCATTTCCGTGCGCTCCAGTATGGAATTGTCTTCCGCGCTTTACTCCCTCAACCCGGCTTTTGCCGAGGCTCGTATTGTTGAGACCCGCGTAAATTGTCGCCCCGCCACTATGGATAATATGCCTTATATCCACAGCGAGGATGGGCTGATTAGGGTGAATGGCCTTTACCGTCACGGTTATCTTTTAGCGCCGGCAGTAGTGGAGCAAGTGGAGAATCAAGTGGCACAACAACTGTTACAGGTGGTTTGATGCAGGTACTAATTAATGGGGAAACACAGAGCCTTGAATCCCCGCTAAAACTCTCTGCGCTTTTACAGCAGCTCGGCTATCGCGGAGAAACATTTGCCGTTGCGATCAACGGTGGATTTATTCCCCGTACGGAATATAGCAATACACAGATAAATAACGGCGATAGCCTGGATATTGTTGCTCCGGTAGTGGGGGGGTAAAGGTGAGCGATCTATTAACACTTTACGGAAAAACATTTAACAGCCGGCTTTTGGTGGGCACCGCCCTGTATCCCTCCCCAGCGATTATGCGCGAATCCGTGCAAGCCTCAGCTTCAGAAATTATTACTTTGTCTCTTCGCCGGCAAAATCCGGCACAGCAGCAGGACAATCGATTTTGGGATTATATTCGCGAGTCCGGTTGTCAGTTGTTGCCCAATACCGCCGGTTGTAAATCGCCGCAAGAAGCGGTGGAGCTGGCAAAAATGTCCCAGGAAATTTTCCAGACCGATTGGCTCAAGCTGGAAGTGATTGGCGATGATTACAATTTGCAGCCAGACCCCTTTGGTCTGGTAGAAGCTGCGCGGGAATTAATTCAGTTAGGCTTCAAGGTATTGCCTTATTGCACTGATGACCTGGTTCTGTGTCGAAAACTTTTGGATGTGGGTTGCGAGGTATTAATGCCCTGGGGGGCTCCCATCGGTACCGGGCAGGGACTGCTCAATAAATATAACCTGCAAACACTGCGCGAGCGCCTGAGTGATGTACCGCTTATTATTGACGCCGGAATCGGTGCGCCATCACAGGCGGCAGAAGCACTGGAGATGGGCTTTGATGCGGTGTTATTGAATACCGCGATTGCAAAAGCCCAGGATCCGGTACTGATGGCTAATGCTTTTAAACTGGCTGTGGAATCCGGGCGCGCCGCCTTTAATGCCGGCTTGATGCTCAGGCGTCAAACTGCCAGCCCCAGCACCCCCACCCTGGATATGCCTTTCTGGCAGCAGGCAGAGAGCATATTGCAGGATTAGTATTTTTATGCGCGATCAACTCCAATTGAAAAAGCCAATTGTCTGGACCATTGCCGGCAGTGACTCCGGCGGTAGTGCCGGCATTCAGGCGGACCTGCTGACTTTTGCCGACCTCGGCTGCCATGGTTGCAGTGCTATCACGGCCAATACTGCACAGAATACGGTGGAAGTTACTGCAATTAATGCAGTTTCCCTAGAGGTCTTGGCTTCACAATTACAGGCCTTACAGCGGGATCTATTTCCTGCCGCAATTAAAATCGGTCTGCTAGCGAATGCTGAACAAGTTGTTGCGGTGGCAGATTTCCTGCGCCAGCTGCAAGCGGTGCAGCCGGTTCCGGTTATTTACGACCCGGTTGCTGTTGCTACCAACGGAGCCGGGCTCACCGAAGGGAATATTACCGCAACGGTGTTGGCTAAGTTGATGCCACAGTGTGATCTGGTCACTCCCAATTTACATGAATTGGAATGGCTTACCGGAGCCAGTGTCACGGGTGCGGAATCTATTGTGCAAGCTGCGCGTCAGTTGCACGCCCACGGCGGTACCGCAATTTTAGTTACCGGCGGCCATACGCAATTGCGTGCGGGAGAAGTTGCCGACTTACTGTGGGATGGTGAAAAAGCCGATTGGTTTATTGGACGGGAAGTGTCCAGTACAGGCACACATGGCACTGGCTGCACCCTGTCCTCCGCTATTGCCGCTTGCCGCGCTTTGGGCTACCCGTTGCGAGATGCCTGCGTTGTGGGTAAAGCCTATGTACAGCGGGGCTTGCGCCGGGGAAATAATGCACACATCGGCGCTGGTGCTGGACCTGTAGGCCACTGTGGCTGGCCCCTGGATTTAATCGACTTCCCGGAGATTTTAGTGTCGGGAGAAGAGCGTGCGCTGGATTATGGTTTTGGTGTGGCCCAACCTCTTGTTCATGGGTTTGCCCAAACAGACTCTCAAGCATTGGGTTTATATCCGGTTGTGGATACAGTGGAGTGGTTGCAGCGCCTGGCTGAGCTGGGGGTGCGTACTTTACAGCTGCGAATAAAGAATCCGGGTGAGGACCTGCGCGCACAGATTGAGCGCGCAGTGGCTATTGGCAGGACGTATAACCTGCGCCTGTTTATCAATGATTACTGGCAGTTGGCGATTGAGTGCGGCGCCTACGGCGTGCATTTGGGCCAGGAGGATTTGCAGTCTGCTGATCTGAGGGCAATTCAAGCGGCAGGATTGAAGCTGGGTATCAGTACCCACGGCTTCTATGAATTACTGTTGGCCTACCGTTATCGCCCCAGCTACTTGGCCATTGGTGCAATTTATGCGACCAACACCAAGGATATGTCGGATCAGTTGCAGGGTGTGCATAAACTTGCGCGAATGGCAGCACTATTGCCCGATTATCCACTCGTGGCAATTGGTGGTATTAATATGCAGCGAGCCAGTGAGGTTATCGCTAGCGGCGTTGGCAGTATCGCCGTGGTCAGCGCTATTACTAAAGCGGAAGATTACAAGCAGGTGGTTGCCGATTTTAATGTCCTGTTGAAAGGTAAGCGTGCGGAAGTAGAGCCATGTTAAGTAGTAAGGAATTACAGCGTTACAGTCGCCAGATAATGTTGCCCCAGGTGGGTGAAGAGGGGCAGAAAAAACTGTCTTCTGCGCGAATTCTGATTGTTGGCTTAGGTGGGCTCGGCAGCCCGGCAGCGATGTATCTGGCCGCAGCCGGTATTGGAGAGTTGCATCTGGTGGATGGTGATCATATCGATCTCTCCAATTTACAGCGCCAGGTTTTGTACAAAACCAATCACCAGGGAAAATCCAAAGCCATGGTGGCTGCACAACAATTGGCTGCGGCCAATCCAACTATTCGCATTCACCCCCACAGCCAAATGGCGAATGAATCCTGGCTGCGTGAGCAGGTAAAACAGGTGGATCTGGTGTTGGACTGCACCGATAACCTGGAAATCCGCCATACGATCAACCGGGTTTGTTATCAGGTAGGGTGTCCGGTGGTAATGGCATCGGTGCAGGGGTTTTCCGGCCAGCTGATTAGTTTTGATTTTTCTGAAGGTAAAGGTCCCTGTTATGCCTGCCTGTTTCCGCCCCAGGAGCAGGCTGAAGTCCAGAACTGCTCTACAGTAGGTGTGATCGGTCCGGCGCTGGGTGTGGTTGGCAGCATGCAGGCTCTGGAGGCCATGAAATACCTGATGGATTTGCCGGTATCGAGCTTGAATAAATTGCACTTAATCGAGACGGAAACCTTAGCTCTGCAAACTTTGCAGCTGCCGAGCCATAGTAATTGCCCGGTTTGTAGTGCCTGACTTCTTGTGTTTTCAGCGGGGGTCTCGATAAATAGTTTTATTTGGAGAGTCCCTTATTGGCAATGTCTTGTCGCAAAATTTTCTTTCAATAGCCGGGTTAAAATTCACGCCATTTTTGTACCTTATAAATCTTACTTGTCTATATAAATAAGCTATTGGCTCGATAGCTTGTGAGAAGTGAATAAAGGTACCAAAATGGCCTTATAACCATTTCGGTGACAACAGTTTTTGGAAGAGGGATTTGTATTATGAAAAAAATCGATATTGGTATCAGTGAAAAGGATCGGGAAAAGATTGCTGCCGGTTTGAAACATTTGTTGGCAGATAGCTACACCCTTTACCTGCAAACCCACAACTTCCACTGGAATGTTACTGGGCCTCTGTTCCGCGAATTACACCTGATGTTTGAAGAGCATTACACCGAGCTGGCCACTGCGGTGGATGATATTGCCGAGCGCATTCGCACCCTCGGGGTTTCCGCTCCCGGTACTTACCAGGCTTTTGCTCAACTCAGCTCCATCAAAGAAGTTGTTGAGGTACCACCGGCGGAAGAAATGGTAAAAATTCTCACTAAAGGGCATGAACAGGTGATCAAAACCTGTCGTGAAGTTTTAAAAGATGCCCAGGCGGGAGAAGATGAATCCACAGTTGCCCTGGTATCTGATCGTATGAGAGTTCACGAGAAAACGGCTTGGATGCTGCGCGCAACTAGCAGTCACTAGTCGCTCAAATAAGTAGAGGCACTTTTATAGACCTCAACCAGTAATCGCGGATAAAAACGCGGTTGCTGGTGCCGACAAGGTGCCTCGGCTCTTTAATAATATCCCCACCTCCTGGCTCACTACTGGTGCCGATAGTGGCAGGCATTCCAGCCCATATTCCCGAACCTGTGTTTCGCACAAGCTCGGCACTGCACTAATCCCCATTCCCGCACGTACTAACTGGCCGATTGTGCTTAATTGATTAGCTTCGCAGATATAGTGAACGCCTTTGCCACTTTGCCCGAAGGCCTCATCGGTCCAGCGCCTCACCGCTGAGCCGCGGTTCATAGCAATAAAAGGAAAACTGGCCAGGTCACTCCAGCGCACTTTTCCTTTTTCGCTGAGGGGGTGCTGGGATGGTATGACTGCGATAAAACGATCCCTGTGTAGGGGCACAAACTCAAGCCCGCCTAAATCCTCGGGGCGAAAACTGATGCCCAGCTCCGCCCGGCCATCCTGCACCGCTTGGGTTACTCGTTCCATCACCACATCTTCCAACAGGATATTGATTTGTGGGTGTTGGCGGTGAAAATTGGCTAATAATTGGGGGAGTTGGTTTAGTGCATAGGCGGGAATTACTGCCAGGCGCAACTGCCCACGCTCCAGGCGAAAGGCCTGCTGTACCGCATCCAGGGATTGATCCCAGTTGTGCAGTAGTTGTTCGGCGCGGGAGAGAAATTCTTCGCCCTCCGGGGTGAGAGTGAGTTGGCGGGCTTCTCGACTGAAAAGCGGGCCGCCAGTCGCATCCTCCAGGTTGCGGATGGCAATGGACAGGGCTGGCTGGGAAGTGTGCAACTGAGCGCTGGCCTGGGCCAGGCTGCGGCTGCGGGCCACTGTGACAAAGGCGCGTAGTTGTTTGATCGTGGCACTCACAGCGGCAGGTTCCTGGGGAATTGATAGATTTGGCTATGTTAACTTTTATTTAACAAATCTAAAAAAGATTAAAATAGTTTTAAGTGGTGGGGCAGGGCATGATTGCTCCCCTTGTGCCCGAGAGGGCGATTTGAAAACACAATAATGAGCCACAAGGTCTGTTGAAATGAAGGACAACTCCCAACCGCTCTGGCAACCCAGCGCAGAGGCTATTGCCGCCACTCAGATGGATGAATTTCGTCGCAGGGTCAACCAGCAATACCAGCTGGATCTCAATGATTATGCGGCTTTATACCAGTGGTCAGTAGATAATCGCGAAGCTTTCTGGCGGGAGTTGTGGGATTACACCGGAGTTATTGCTGCAGATAAGGGTGATGAGACACTCGGTAACGATTCCATGCCCGGTGCGCAGTGGTTTCCACAGGCACGCCTGAACTTTGCTGAGAACCTGCTGCGATATCGCGATGACAAGGCTGCCCTGGTCGAGCGCCTGGAGAACGGTAGCCGCCGCGAGCTGAGCTACAAGGAGCTGTACGATCGGGTGGAGCGCCTGTCAGCGGCCCTCGTTGCCCAAGGCGTTGTTGAGGGAGATCGGGTAGCGGGCTTTATGCCCAATGTGATCGATACCGTAGTAGCCATGTTGGCCACCACGAGCCTCGGTGCTATCTGGACCTCCTGCTCACCAGACTTTGGTATCAATGGAGTATTTGACCGCTTTGGCCAGGTGCAGCCGAAAGTGCTATTTGCCTGTGAAGGATACTTCTATAACGGTAAGGTTATTGATTCATTGCCGCGTCTGCGCGAGATCATGCAGCGAATCGAATCCATAGAAACTTTGGTAGTGGTACCGGTTGCGCGCTCAGAAGAGGAAACTGCTCAGGTACTAGCGGCAGAGCCGCTGGGTAAGGCGGTACTACTGCAAGCTTTTGAAGCTGCGGCGCCCGCTCGCGAACTCTCCTTTGTACAAACAGAATTTAATCACCCCCTGTACATCATGTACTCCTCAGGTACTACTGGTGTACCCAAGTGCATCGTCCACGGAGTGGGGGGCACTTTGCTCCAGCACCTGAAGGAGCATTGCTTGCATGGCGATCTGCGCCGTGAGGATGCACTTTTCTACTTCACCACCTGTGGCTGGATGATGTGGAACTGGCTGGTGAGTGGCCTGGCTTGTGGGGCGACTCTGGTGCTGTTTGATGGCTCACCTTTCTACCCTTCATCCCAAAGTCTATGGGATATGACCGATGAAGAGGGAATCAGTGTGTTTGGCACCAGTGCCAAATATATTGCTGCGCTGGAGAAGAGTGGCTGCAAACCCCGGGAGACCCACAAGCTGGAGAAATTGCGTGCGGTGCTCTCCACAGGCTCTCCGCTGGCCCACGAAGGCTTCCGCTATGTCTACAGAGATATAAAAGCAGATCTCTGCTTATCCTCTATTTCCGGCGGCACCGATATTGTGTCTTGCTTTGCCCTTGGCAACCCAACTTTACCGGTCTATGCCGGTGAATTGCAGTGTCGCGGCTTGGGTATGGAGGTGGAAGTCTGGAATGATACAGGCAGTGCAGTGGTTGAAGAGAAAGGGGAGCTGGTTTGCTCCAAATCCTTCCCTTGTATGCCGATTGGCTTCTGGAACGATCCAGATGGAGCCAAGTACCGCGGTGCTTACTTTGAAAATTGGCCTGGTGTGTGGGCGCATGGGGACTATGCCGAGATTACGGCACACGGTGGTGTTGTGATCTATGGCCGCTCCGATGCAGTACTTAATCCCGGCGGTGTGCGTATCGGAACCGCAGAGATTTACCGCCAGGTGGAGAAAGTCGAGGAGGTGCTCGATAGTATCTGTATTGGGCAGCCCTGGCACGACGATGTACGGGTAGTGCTGTTTGTGGTTTTGCGAGAGGGTATTGTGCTGGATGAGGATTTGACCCAGAAAATCCGCTCCACGATTCGCGCCAATACCACGCCTCGCCATGTCCCGGCGAAGGTGATCCAGGTGGCGGATATTCCTAAAACTATCAGCGGTAAGATTGTGGAACTGGCTGTGCGCAATGTGGTGGAGGGTAAACCGGTTAAAAATAAGGAGGCCCTGGCCAACCCTGAAGCCTTATCGCTATTTGAAAAGCTGCCGGAGTTGGCAGAGGAGTAAGTTAGGGAGCCTCTGAACAACTCCGTGATACCTCTGGCATGCAGAGCGGTTCACAATCAAGGCGCGGCTTCGCAGGAATGTCTAGACCTTTCAAGAGGTCGCAACGCGGAGTGTGGATCGCTCTGCATGCCCCGAAGGGCGGGCCTTGAAGGCCACAGCTGCTGCGTTGCAGCTCTTGCAAAGGGCTACGGCCATTCGCGGCGAGCTGCGCCTAACATCTGCAATCTTCAAGGCCCGCAGAGGCATTACGGAGTTATTCAGAGGCTCCTTAGGAGTAAGGGAGCGTAACCCGGCGCCATTTAGTTTGCTGCGGTTCTGCGCTACCCTTCACTTTATAAACACCAATAATTTAGGGTAGAAAAACAGTCATGGTTACTTATTTGTACTGGGCAGCGGTGATTGCCCTTGTTATTGCTTCTCTTTTTATCGGCAGCCGCCTGGGCAGCCTTAAGATCGGCGCAATCGTGGCTGCGGTTTTCTTTGTTGGCGGCTGGCTTGCCTACTACTTTCACTATGAGCAGGTTTTCGTGAAGCGTTTTGGCGGGGTCATGCGTATCTCTGTGCCCGATGGGTACCGCCATATCGGCGCCACCTGGAAAGAAGATAATTTGTGGATCGAGAATTATAACCCCAAGACTAACCAGTGTATTTTCACGGAGTATTCCAAAGGAAATATTCTGGAAGGGCGGGTGATTATCCAGGATTGTAATCCCTTAATGCCCAGCCAAGGCACACAGCCATAGAAGTCCCAAACGCCGAATCGGCTTATTGGCTGCTCAATAAGTCGATTTAATTATCCCAGCTGTTGTCATCAGCTGGATATTCCAGCCTACGGAGGGAACGGATACCCGGATTTTTTGCGGAGTAGCCGCTACTGACATTGGATAAAGATCTTGCGAATTCTCTTTGTCACCCTACTTATTGTCCTTCTAGCGCTGCCAATGCAGCTGGCAGCAGCCATCCCATTTTTTGATCGCTTGCCGGGTTTTACCCTGCTGGTGCAGGGCGATCCCCAGCTGCAGGAAAAATTGACCTCCGAACTCAACGAGTTGCGCAAGAACAGTAGTGCGCTGGAAAACTACGATGATCCGGCGGATATTGCGCACTATGAGCGGGGTAACCTGGAAAAATTACTGCGTGCGCAGGGATATTATGATGCCACTGTGTATGAGTCTGTTTCTGGCAACCAAATTTTCTATAGTGTCACTCCCGGCCCCCAGTACCATATCAAGAGCCTGGATATTAATATGCCGGCCGGTTTGCGGGCAGGCTTTAGCGGCTTACCTATCCATGTTGGAGATCCCCTGATTGCCAGCAAGGTACTTGAGGGCGTAGAAAAAATTACCAAGTACCTCAATGAAAATGCCTGTCTGCTGAATGTGGATGTCAGCTACCAGGCAACGGTGATTCACCGGGAAGCTGCTGCGAGACTGGAATATCGGGTGGCCCCCAGTCCCGAAGTCCATGTTGGCCAAGTCCGCATTGAAGGAGTCACCTCTATCGAAGAGGACTACCTGTTGGATAAGGTCAAGATTAAATCCGGAGATTGCTTCAGTCGCAGTAAACTGGATGCTGCGCAGTTGCGTCTACTGCGCACCAACTTAATTGCCAATGTAAACACTGAAGTTTCTGAACCCTATGATGGGTTGGTGGATGTTACTTTTGTTATTCAGGAGCGCAATCACCGCACCATAACCTTGGGGGTAGGGTACACCTCCGATGAGGGAGCCGGTATTTCAGCAGCCTGGGAACATCGCAATGTTTTCCATCGTGGGGAAAAAATTGAAGTCGAAAGTAAGCTGAACGAGGTAAAGCAAACCCTGGAAGGCAAGCTCACTATTCCCCGTTTCTTCCATGACAAGCAACGCTTGACCGCCAGTATTGCTTTGGAAGGAGAGGATGTTGATTCCTACCGTTCAGAGTCCCTGACATTCAGTGCACTGGTATCGAGAAAAATCAGTAAGCATCGCACGCTGAGTGGTGGCGCCGAGCTGAAATTCAGTGAAGTGGACGAGAAGGTGGAAGGGGCAGTTGAAGCAGATGATCCCGATGAAAACTACACACTGTTAGCTTTCCCCCTGGGCTTTAAATTAAACACGACAGACAAACCCCTGGATGCCCGTCGTGGCGCCACTTCTGCGTTGGAAGTAAAACCCTATATTGATCTTAGAAATACCAATACGACCTTTGTTAAAAATACCCTACAGCTCACTGCGTATAAAACAGCCGATGACTGGCGTTATAAGCCCACCTTGGCAATAAGGTTGAAAGCCGGGGCAATTACAGGAGAGTCGAACCTTGAGCTGCCTGCGGATGAGCGCTTTTATGCCGGTGGTGGTGGCTCCGTGCGGGGTTATGGTTACCAGGAGTTGGGTCCGCGACTTATTGAGATTAATGATGAGGGTGAGGAAACCCTCTCCGATGCTATCGGTGGTCGGGGACTCAGCGAGATTTCTTTTGAGGGCCGTTTTCGTTTTACGGATACCTGGGGAGGTGTGATTTTTCTCGATGGCGGCAATGCCTATGAGGACGCAGCGCCCAAGTTTTCCGACCTGTTTTGGGGAACGGGTTTTGGCGTGCGCTATATCACCTCCTTTGCCCCCATCCGCATGGACATCGCCTTTCCCCTCGATCGCCGTGAGGGCATCGATGATCGCTATCAGGTGTATGTGAGCTTGGGGCAGGCATTCTGATGCGCTGGTTGGGCCTGTTTGCGCTGGGCGTTGCCCACTGGGTGGGTGCTTTCCTGCGTGGGCTCTGGCGCTCTCTGGGTGCTGGGGGTTCCCTGGTAACAGGCATTTGTCTGTTCCTCCTGATGTCCGCTATCTATTTCCTCTGCACGGAACCGGGGCGCGTCGGCCTTACTCGTGGGGCTTTTTACGCTGCCGAGCAATTGGTGGACGACCTCGAAATTGAGGCAGAAGGAATTCGCAGTGAAAAATTAGGATTTTGGTTTTTCGAGCAGCTGAGAATTGACTATCGAGCTAGTACGCTTGCCGAAGCCCAGGACTTGGCGGTTAATCTCAACAGCTTGTCCCGAGATCCCATCGATATCGAGCGAGTGGGGGCCAAAGATTTACTGCTCAACCTAAATATCCTCAATGAACTTCTCTCTGCGCTGGCAGATTCTGGCGAAGAGGAGGTTGAAGTTGTCAGTGAAGAGCAGCCGTCGACTACTTGGGAGTTGCTAGTTCCCGGGTTTCGCTTGGCGCAACTGGATATAGCTCGCCTGCAATTGGTGGACAGCCGGTTGACGGGGATTCCCCCTGTTGCTATTCAGGCTAACGCCCAATACCGCTGGCAGGATAAACCGGCGCAGCTATTTATCGAAGTGAGTGAGCTGAGTGGTTCCGAGTTTAATCTCACTGTAAATGGCCGTATGCAGGGCGAGCGCTTTGTAATCGATTTCACTACCAGTGAGATGGGCCAGGGGTTTGTCAGCCGACAGCTGCATCTGCCGGAAAATCAGGTATTGGATGCTCGCGGCGAACTATCCCTGCGCAAACAGGGTGAAAAACTGCTGCTGGATATTAATTCGATCGCAGCTCCTCTAGCAGAACATCAGCTGGATCTGACAGGGAGTATCGAAGCCGATATTAACCCCTGGCGCTTATCTTCAACGGGGATTTGGCTGCGAGTGGATGAGCGGCGCAGTACGATTAAAGGCAACATTAGCGCGGACGGTGTCAATGGGACAGTTAACCTCAATCAAATCCCGCTAACGCTTTCCCGCCCTTGGCAGGATATCCTGGACAGTGGTTGGCTCAGCGCAGATTTTTCGGTGCAGGGCTCCCTGCAACAGCCGAATATTAATGGCAGCTTACAAGTGGAAAGCAGCTATCGGCAGCAGCCCCTGCAATTGGAGGGCCGGGTCGATACCCAGGCAGGTGTGATTGACTTGCAAGCCTTATCTTTGCACTTTGCCGGTGCACGGATCGAGGTGCTCGGTACTGTAGATACGAATTTGAAAGCACTGGATTTGGTGGGAGAGATTGATGAGTTGGGTGTTGAAGAAATTCGCCGGCTTGCAGCTTCGCTACCCCAGGCTGATAGGGTAGATATCCCCACTGCTTTATCCGGCACCTTGCACCAGTTGCGTGTGGAGGCCATCGGCTCATGGAAAAACCCAAACCTCAATTTGTCTCTGAGTGCAGTGAGTACTTACCACGACTTACAGGGTGAGTTGACGGCGGCGATAAGTGGAAACCTGCACGCGCTGACTATTGATGAATTGGTATTTACCGGTGAGAAGCTCAATCTGGAAGTAATCGGTCAGCTTGATATTGAACAGAAGCAGTTGGATTTACACGGGCAGATCGATGGCAAAAATATTAGCTTGCGCGATGACCTTGGAGTTACCGAGGCAGAGGGGGTAAGTCTAGGGGGGACTTCCGAAGTAACAGTCCGGGGAGAGTGGAGTAATCCCCAGGTAAGTATTTTACTGGATTCCAATGGCGTCGCGCAGGATTACCCCTTTAACTTAAAAGGGGAAGCCAGTGGCGATATGGACCTGATAGAGGTCAGTGACCTGCGATTGGAGTTATTTACCAACGGTAATGGCAACCAGTTTGGTTCATCCTCAAGCAGAGGCCCTCAGTCCCCCGTGGTTGCCTCAGGTTTTGATAAAGGGGATCCGGAGCCCCTACAGAGCCAAAGCCGCCTGACAGCCCTCGCTGAAGATGCCCAGCAGTTGGGTCGGGTGGGGGTGGCATTGTTGCAGGCCGATGGCTCTATCGAACCTAGGCAAGACCGATTACAAATTGATATGGGCGCGCGCAATCTACCGCTGTTCCTGGTAGATCTCGTCGGTCTCTCTCTCCCTAACTCCCTTGAAGGGGAGTTGAGCTTGGATGGCAGGGTTGATGGGGCTATTTCAAACCCGCAGATTAAAACCAACCTGATCGCCCAGGGAGAGTTTCATCTGGAGCCCTGGCATTTACAGGGTACTTTGGACTATGCAGACAGGAGTCTGGTAACTGATGGTATCGAGCTGCTCTGGGCGGGTCGCAACCAATTATCAATACTGGGTAGCTTGAATGCAGAGCGACTGGATTTAGAGTTGCGCGGCCAAGGTGATCTATCGGATTTGGCGAATAGTTTTTCCAGCGGTAGGGCGGGTAATGGTGATGTCAGCCTTTATGCCAGTATTGGTGGAAGCCCCAGGCAGCCTGAATTCCAAGGGGAGTTGCGCGCTACTGGAGAAGCCCTGGGGCGAGGGCAGCGCGGAATCCAGGTTCAACCGCTTTCGATAGTGTTGGATTGGCAGACAGAGAATGGAGAGCTGGATGCATCCCTGATTGCCCAACACGGCGGTAGCAACGCAGTAAATAGCCAAGTAAGTGTATTGATTGCGCCGATCTTCGAACAATTATTTGCTGATAATAATCAAACTGGTGGCCTGCGAAATGTGCCCTTTCAATTGCAGGGGCGCGGTACGGCCGATTTGTCAGTGATTGCCGAATATATTGATCCCCGTGTCCACCGTATGCGCGGCTTGCTCAGTTTCAACGTTGACGGTACCGGGAATTGGCAGCGTCCTCTATTAACCGGTGATATCGAATTGAGTAATGGCCGCTATGAGCACCGACCGAGCCATACTCGCATTGCGGATATTAACTTCTACGCACAGCTGTCTCCTGAGGAGTGGCGGATTGTACGAGGAAGCGCTACCGATGGTGATGGTGGGCGGATAAACCTGGGAGGGGCGGTCTTTTTACCTCCGGATAGCTCGCCCAGTTTTGACATCGTATTAAGCCTCAGTCGGGCCCACTTGCTGAACTCACCGGGAGTACGCGGTGCAATATCCGGTGATGCCCGTTTGTCGGGCTCAACCCAGGATGCAGAAATTACCGGGCGATTCACTTTGAAGCCGCTGGCCTTACAGATTGAGCAATGGATTGGCAGCAGTGTTCCGGAAATCCAGGTGGTGGAAGTTCAGGTTGATGGCCCACAGGTGCAGCGATCTTCTCCCCTGTTTAGCAAAATCGGATTGGATGTAGAGATTGTTTTGGATCAGCAATCCTATGTGCGCGGACTTGGCTTAAATTCTCAATTGCGCGGCGTGGTGGATATTCGAGGCACCGCAGATAAGCCAAAAGCCTCCGGCGAATTAACAATTGTTCGCGGCAGCTTTGATTTATTCGGTAAGAAATTTGATCTGGAAGATGGCGAAATTCGCTTCGAGAATAATGAGGTCGCTATCCTGGTTGAAGGTGTCTATGAATATAGCGATGGAGAAATAACCGCGCAGATATCAGGCACTGCTGCGGACTTGGATATTACATTTACCTCTGACCCCTCGGCCTCTCAGGATGAAATTCTGGCGCAGTTGCTTTTTGGGAAGTCATTATCAGATATTTCACCTTTACAAGCTGTTCGTTTGGTTAGTGTCGTACGCAGTTTGCAGTCGGGTCGAGCGGTATTGGATCCTATCGCCAAGACACGCGAGCTGTTGCACCTGGATACACTCAATATTGAGCAGGAGGAGGGAGATGAAGGTGATGAGTACGCATTGAGCTTGGGCAAATATATTACCAATCGAATTTATGTGGAATTACAGAGAAGTACCGATCCTCTCAGTCCATGGCAGGCAGAGATGCAAATAGAACTTAGGGATAACCTCAACCTGGAGTTTAAAAGTGCCGATGACGGTGACAGCGGTTCCGGTAGTGTAGAGTTACAGTGGAAAAAAGATTATTAGGGTTTTCGCCACTAACCCCCTATCGTTGTAAGAAGCATCGCTAATATTTGCTGATCAGCATATCCGTTATTTTTAACGTGCAACCTGGCTGGGGTGGATTGTTGACGCCCCAGTTGTCGATCACGATCATCATGGATTCATCAAAAATTGCAGGCCCCTTTTCCCGGTAGGCATGCCAAAGCTGATTTGAATCATCGCACTTAGACGCAGATGCTCCACACACTCTTATATCCCATTGATAGGTTCCACTAGCTTCACCCGAAATGATTTTCCGGGATGTAAAAGTTATATGCTGTTGGGCACCACTCTTCACCTGTAGGGGACCTGTTTGGCTTGTCCACGCCGCCTGTTTGGGAAGCCCTCCCCAATTGGAAGCGAAACCTCCCGGACCATTGGAGCCTATTGTTTCTACAAAATCGACTTCCCGCTGCCCCCCGGCCCAACATCCACCGGGTTGTTCACACCAGGGAAACATATAAACGGCAATCCACTCTTTAGCACCACACTTACCTGGAGGCACGTCAACCTTAAAGTCAATTGCAGAAATATCTTTCATTCTAATCTCGGTATTCCCGCACTTAACCGCAGATGTATAAGCGCAGGAGCCTTTGGTATCGCCATCCATAATAATAACAGCAGATCCTTCCGTATTGCTTGGTTGAAAGCTGATTTTAGTGCAGCGATTGTTCTTGGCCACTTTGTCATCTTGATGATTGAATATGGGCTTACATGTTGTTGCTGATGCCAGATTTAAGGAGGATAGGGCAGCAAAGATCAGGAAGAGTCGGGTTGCTTGTAGCATGGTGTGGAGCTTGCAAACTATAAAACTCAATAAATTATAGTTTGTGTCTTGATGATCAGGCTTTAGTAGAAATGTTTAGCCTGTCAATAAGATCAATTTTGGCTGGTAGCACAAAGGTCACTTTCACTTATCTAGAAGGTAACCTTTTTATAGATGAAATCCAATGATCATTGAGTGCTTACAAATGATTCTGAACGTAACTTAAAACATCTGTTGGAGTGCAATTGTCCATAAATCTATCTTGCAGGCTGTAGGCCATTTTTTCCAGAGGTGCACCGTTGTAGCCGTAGGTCTGAATTTCACTGATATAACGTTTGATAAATGACTCTGCTCCCAAGAGAGACCATTGGTGGACATGGACTAACTCATGGAAATGGAGGGAAATGTCCGCAGCAAAAGGTGTTTTGACAAAGTAGGTATCTTTGTAAGTGATACCGGCTACTTCCATGTCGACAAAGCCACCCAGACCAGCCTGGTAGAGCTCGGGAAACCTCGGTTTTGGAATATTATCAACCACTACAAAGTAGCTTTTGCTAAGAAATTCTTCCGTATAATACCCTGAAAACTTCTCTGTGAACCTCGCGCAAGATTGTCTCTCTTCTTTGAAGTCTATCAGTGTTTGATCAATCCAATGGTCTATTTTTTGCAACATCTATATCGTCCTGATTGGGAGGCAACTCTGGGGCTTTGCTCACCCCAGAACAGAATTTTTAATATGCGAAATAAAGTTGTGCTGAGAGTTATACGTAGGAGTATATCACCGATCCACTTTCTTTTTTCTTTTGAAGATATTTCTTGCAGGGATAGTAAAGTATCGCAATCAGAGCAATCCAGTAGGCATAGGTTCTCAGTAAATTAGGTGTGTAGCCCTCAGGCCATACTTTGGAGCCGTTGAAGAAGTTGGTTGCTACTCCAAACTCTAAGTAGCTCCATAGATGTGCGGACAGATTGATCACTGGGACATGGAGTAAATAGAAGAACAATGAGGCCTGCCCAAAGAAGAGCAATACATCCAGTATTCGGTTTTGCCGATTTTCAACGATAGCCATGATCAAGAAAACTATACTCATTGTCATAAGGATATAGCTGAACGACATTGGGTATTTGGCGGTGTTGATAAAGCCCAGAAGCCCCTGCTGTGAATTCCAATCATTGGGATCGCCAAAGCCTATTAGTCTAACCGCAATAAATATAATCGATAGTGCAGTTGCTGTTGTTATTAGTAGACGCACTCGTTGCTTGTTTGCCATCTCGTAAAGAGGCCCAAATACATAACCAAGGTACATAAGAGCAAAGAGGGGAATAATATTGTAAGCAGCAAAAATCCCGGTGTTAAACTCGAAAAGTCTAAAACTAGTGCGTACATGCGCAAGAATCCAAAGCCATTCATAGCCACCTAATAGCTGGCGCATGAAGTCATCATTCAGGTATCCATGTAAGGATATTACGGCCAGGCAAACGATAGTGGTCCATATCATTGGCAAATAGATTAAGCCCGCCAGTATGATCATGGATACGCCCAGTGCCCAAATTACCTGTACAAAAGCGTAATTATAAGCAAACTGCCAAGAGAGGTTTACCAAAGTTAGTTCGAGGATAACTAGTACTAACCCTCGAAGTATTAAGAATTTTGCCAACTCCGGCTTGGAGTTAAGTTTTTTACCGTGAAAGTAGGCACTCAATCCTGTAAGAAATATAAATCCAGGGGCACATATATGCGTGATCCAACGAGTTAAAAACAAAGCGATGGAGGATTGGGATAGGTCCAATGGGTCAAACTGGGTCGAAGTCCAATAATCTCGAGTATGATCGAGGGCCATAATAATTACTAATATACCTCTAGTGATGTCTATTGCTGGATATCGCAATTTGTTATCTCCAAAGTTAGTGAGTTCTATAGCGTTTTCTCTCTAAGGGTTCTTGTTACCATGAGGTTGGAATGTAGAGGCGGTTAAAGAGAGCTATAAATGATGTCTCTTGGTCTTTGTTTGTTGTTGTTTGGAGGCAGGTGGGAGCTGTCTGCCTTTCATATTGTACATATATTCTTCAAGCAACCAATTGCTTTTTAATTGTGTGATATGTAGGTGGAGGGACGATAGTGTAGGAATTTTTGGTTCTGGCAAGGCCAAGAAATTTTGCCTATCTAATAATCAATATTATTTAATTTGTTTGGTTTTGCTTTTAGCCTAGGGGCAGCTAGAGGCCGGATTATGGATTTGAAAGTAAAGCAAAATCAGTGATCGCGGCCTGTTCCCAGTGAATATATTTTCCTGTGGTTAAAAGAGGGGTTTTATCAATAACGGCTTCAAAATTATTAAGCTACAGGTGGAGCATATCAGTTTACTTCGATATTACCGTGCTTCGCCTGAGTCACTACGGTATACGGTAAAACAACGGTATCAGCGGCTACAGAAAAAACAGCATCTATAGCTACCAGTGGAACACGGTTGATAGTTGATCCAGTATTTACAGTCTGACTGGGTTCGCTATTTAGCAAGCAAAAGGAGTAAGAGGTTCCGCTATAAACTCTTGGAATACTTTCGCAATAGCTTTTGTGGCCTCTATGAGTAATATCTACCTGATTATTCTTAGGGTTAACTGTCTTCACTGTGGCGCATGAGACACAAACTAGAGAGGCTGATACTAAAGAAATAATACGTTTCACAAACTAATCCTTGCTGATGTGATCTTTTGCGGGGCTATAGAGTAGTGTTTTCTAAATTGGTTCCAGATTTTGTGTGTACTATAAGTATTATCTGTACTCAATTGGAAGTGAAGAAAGTCAAAATTTTCACATCTGAGGTTTACTTTGTCGCTGTTTGGCGGTATCTCAAATTTAGAACATTAGTTTCAAGTAATGGGCAGGCTGATATACGATATTGGTTGGAATTTAAATATTTTTTACCTGATGGTAATTTTTTAGAGTTATACCCATTTGGCCTCTATGCCTTTTCTTTTGAAATCTTCTAAAACTTCTGGATTTTCTTCATTGTAGAAAAGTATGAGCTTTTTCAGGTTTGGTAGGAGGTTTGTGTCTTCGGTGGAATGGATATCAAAGTCGTCAGTAGTTCCACACCAGAAGGGAATGATTTGTAACCAGATATGGCCACCCCCATCCTGATGAAGGTCAGTAATATCGTTTAGCCATTCTTTCTTAATTGGAATGGACCGGAAGTGGTCGAGAGCTTCGGGGATAGGCTCGTACCCTTCTTCTTCTATATCTATATTTCTTTTGGTGTAACTATCGGCAAACTGAAAAATATCGAATTCAGGCTGTATTACCTTATAATGGTACATTAACTTATCCAAGACTAATAACCTGAAGTTTTCATCCTTGAATTCCGCATATTCACTCATTTTTAAGTCTACCTTTACTTTCCATATAAGTATTGTGAGATCCATTTTTTTCATTGTCTACAATATATTTCGCAATAGGGGAAGTTCTTTCGGCTTGAGAGAATAAAAGTAGTTTTTACTAGGTCAATCAAGAATTTTAGGTATATCTTTGGCGGTTAAGTAATGCCGATAAGTTAGAGAATTTGAGTTATCGTACTAATTGCGAATATTGCTTGTTTCAAATGCCCGCCAAAACTCCCGTTCATAGGCTTGGATTAACCGCACGCGAATGGCAATATCATTTTCTCGAACACCTGAAGCTAGTCCTCTTGCAATTATATCGATAGCCTGTTCCCTGAATCCTTCTGGAAGTTGGCTAAAAGTCATTAAGAAACTGAGCTGTTCATTGGTAAAGCGTTTATTTTGTTTGAGAGCTTTTGCAACGCGCTCAGCATTTTTGCCAAAGCTCTGAAAGTTGATTAACAGGGCAGCGGCAATTTCGGCGGGTGTAGCGTAGTTGGCTAGCCAGGTAGTGTAGGCTGGGTAGGCTTGGGCACCTGCGAGTGGTTGGTATTGTGCGATCTGCTCGGGTGAGATACCCAATGCTTGAATCAGGTTAGGTAACAGGGTATTAGCTTGAATTTCTGCTGTCGTAATTCGAGTAAAAAATGCTCTCGTACTATGTCCCGGTAAGCCACCAAAACGATGCAGAGATAGCGCATTACTTCTCAAGTCCGATAAGTTAATAAGGCGTTGCTCCATTGCAAAAGCCTGTAACTTAGCGTCCGGAAGAGTATTTTTTTCCAGCTGTAGAACAAAGACAGGAGTAGGGCCCTTGAGATACAGTTTTTCAAGGCGCTCTATCAGAGCCTTTGCATCCTGTTGGTTTGTGGCGATATCTGCTGTGGCCGGTTGAGTCATGGCCAAAAGAACAACCAGTCCCACAAGAGCGAATCTTAAACAATGCGTATTGGCCACTATTCCAACTCCGCTGGTGCACGAAATAAGCATAGCAGGAAGACAGAAACCGGACTGGTAGCGTATTTGTCAGGCCACAGTACTTTTTCCGCGTATTAATTCGGCGGGATCAATTCGATAGAAATGACTTAACTCCTTATAGAGTTCCGGGTGTAAGGCGTGCATAGCCGTTGGGATCGTATAGAAACTTTCTGTTGCTACAGCAAAGAACTCAGCGGGAGACTGGGCGCCGTATAAATCGAGCACAGAGGGTGTATCACCAGGAAACTCACCGAATTCAGCTCTTTGTCTCAAACGGTGGAATTCCCGGCTCATAACCTCAGCCCAGGTGGCCCCTTCATCACTGCTTTCAAATAGAGGGCGGCCATCAAAGTAACCATCCTCTTCATCGACTTTGTGGGCGAACTCGTGCAGGGCGACATTGTGGCCCCGTTCAGGCGATTGTAAATCTTTCTCCAGGTCACCCCAGGAGAGGACTACGGGTCCACGATAATGTGCCTCCCCTTCACGGGCACTGTGCCTGGCTGTTTCTATATAGCCTTCCCGACGTGTTTCGTGAGCGACATAGGTGTCCGGGTAGAGCAACAGGCTGTAAAGGTTGGGGTAGCATTCATTCTTGCGGCCCAATAGGAGTAGGCAGGCATGGGCAGCGATGGCCACCTTCATGCGTTCATTGACCTGAAGCCCCTCGCAACCGACAAACTCTTTGCCGTGGAGAAATAGGGCGATATTACTGCATAACTCTTTCTGTTGATTGGAGTTAAGGTAGTGATAGAGAGGAAGATTTTCCCTAATGAGTTGTAGCTGTTCCCGTGTTAAGGGTTGTGAGCGGAGGTAAAAAATGCGCCACTGTCGGTAGAAGTGGGGAACCAGCCATATCGCCAGGGCCAGCAGGATAATTGCGATAAAAGCACTCACAGCTTAAACGCCGGTTGTTTGCGTGAGATATTATCTTCCAGCTTAAATTCTTGGCAGGGAGTCCCCTGGTGAAATTTCATTTGCCACTGCCCTTTACTTCTAACCCAAATAGATGATCGCTTACAAAACCCCTTGTACTCCCCTTGCTGGCTTCGCCGTGCAGATTTATACAACAGCATAATGACTGTGTCAGAGAGAGGAATGCATTCATAGTTTTGGCTGTGAATTTCCCAGCCCGTATTTTCCTCCTGTTGCATTGATCGCACTATTGCCTTGAAATCAAAGGTCCGCCCGGATTTCCCTACCTCTATAAAATCAGGGCTTAGTAGCTTGCTAATGACTTCAGGGTCTTTGCGCATCTCGAACTGATGCAGCTTTGTTTCATTCTCAATCAGAATATCGGCAATCTCATGTATCACTGTTTTACCCGGTATGGCCCAGTTGCGACAAATTACTATTTGCCTGATTTTAGAATGGGGAGTTTACTGCCGAATTCAAGGTTTCGGATGGATACAGTTATGCGGAAGCGAAGCTTGATAAATGGGGGATGTCTGCCAACACTTAGAGCGTCTGGGTGATTTTCCTGTCACTGTGGAGAAGCTTATGCGTTCGCTATTGGCCTTTCTTGTCTTGATGTTTGGAGTCTGCACCCAGGTGCTGGCCCAGTCGGGTGAAACCCCGTTAAAAGTAGCGATCGCAGGGGATGCACCACCCTATGTGATTGACGGTGCGACCAGTGGTTTGGAAATAGATATCGTTCGGCAAGCTCTCCCTGGCTATAAGTTGGAGTTCGTACAGATGGGGTTTGCGGAGACGGCCCCGGCACTTGAGCAGGGTATGGTTCAGGCAGCGGTGAATGTACTCAAGAAGAGTGATGGCCTATTTTACTCGAACAATATGATCAGCTTCGCCAATTACGCTATTGCTAAAGCCAGCGCAGAAATGAAGATTGGCAGTATTGCAGATCTCGCGGGTAAGAAAGTGATCACTTGGCAGGGAGCTCCTATGGATCTTGGGCCCGAATTTGAAAAAATGTTTGGGCCCAATGGCACCCAGAAACAAAATGTTATGCAGGCGCCAACAGCTCGTGACTTGGTTGCCCAATTCTGGAAAATGCCAGATGTGGTCGCCGTGGTGGATATGGAGCTATTTAAGTACTACAGCAATAAAATGGGCCATACCATGGCTCAGGTTGACCTATTCCAGATATTCCCGATGATGACAGACTTTCGAGTCGGTTTCCGCGATGAAAAAGTGCGGGATGACTTTAATCGCGGGCTGGCAGAGCTGTGCAGCAGTGGCCGCTACAAAGCCCTACTGCAGAAATATGATGTGGTGCAGAAGCAGGATATTTGTAAATGACCCCCTGTTACTGATTACCGATAAGACTGTACTGCATTAGGAGAGCCGAGTTTCCCTCGGCTCTTTTTTACTTGAAGAGTTCAGTGTCAGGTTGCCACGCTTGGCTTTACATTCCACTCAAAGGTCCAGCAGGATTTTTCCTGCTGAAGTACATGAAGGATTTGTCTGGATAAGGCCGCTTGATCGATAAAGTGCTCATTTCCCAGGTCTTCATTCCCCGGAAAATTACGACTTCGAGTATTATCAAGGATACCTTCAATTAATAAGTGAGATACATGTACTCCCTTTGCCCCAAGTTCTGCAGCCAGGGACTGGGACATCATTCGTAGAGCTCCCTTGGCAGCAGCGAAGGAAAAAACATGAGCAAAGCTATCTACCGAAGCTGAAGCGCCAATATTCATAATGGCTAAGGGTGGCTGTCCATCCAGCTTCCATATCGAGAGAACTTCTTGGGTGATATGGAAAGCGGTTTTAAAATTTAGGGTAATCGATCGGTCGAAGTCCTGCTCGCTGATATTGGTTACTGTATCTCCACCTGTCCAGGTTCCGGCATTATTTACCAGTGCAGAGATGCCACCGAATTTGCTGCGAATAGCTGCGACCGCTTCCTTTGTGGCTTTGGGGTTAGTGATATCAACTTGCAAAGCTAGCACTCTTGAGGGATCGTCAAATTGCTCGGAAACTTTCTGAAGGTCCTGTGAATTGCGGGCCAATAGGGCAACGGGGAAGCCTTGTCGGTAAGCCTCTGCAGCGATATCCACTCCCAGCCCACGACTTGCACCGGTAACTATAAGGGCATTTTTTTTCTGGAACATAGTAAAACTCCTAATGTGAATTTCTTTTTTCTTGCGGTTTATACTGGTGAGGAGGCTTCCGCAGTGAATGTGGGATAGTCGATATAGCCTTCAGGGCCATTGGTGTAGTAAGTGGATCTGTTCCCGGTGTTGATTGGCCAGCCATGGCGAAATCGCTCAACCAGATCCGGGTTGGCGATAAAGGGTTTTCCGAAAGAAACAGCATCAGAGCCATCATTGAGAATCATTTGCTTGGCTGAGGCGGCACTGTGACCGCCGTTTGAAATTAGAATGCCGTTATATATCTGACGTAGATTTGGGGTTTGGTAATCGATAGTTTGAATATCATGACCTGAGTCAGGACGAGGTTCGAGTAAGTGCAGATAGGCTAGGTCGAGAGGATTAAGTAGCTCTACTGCTCGCGCGTAGGTGTCCCGGTACTGGCTGTCTTTCACTTGCCAGATCTCATTGCTCGGAGATAGCCGAATACCGACCTTGCCACTTCCGATAGCATCGCAAACAGCGTCAGTAACTTCGCTAAGAAACCGTAGGCGTTTGTCGATAGATCCACCGTATTCATCAGTACGCAGATTGCTGCCATCTCGCGTGAATTGATCGATCAGGAAGCTGTTTGCGGCATGTAGTTCGATGCCGTCGAGCCCTGCAGCAATGGCGTTCTTTGCTGCCTGGGCAAATTCAGCAATTATTTTTCGAATTTCTGTTTTGCTGAGGGAACGTGCTTGCTTGAAAGGGCGGTCGCGCCCAATGGGGGTCGGAAGTGTGCCTTCAAGGGTAATCTGTGAGGCTGAAACCGGTTTGTTCCCGCCAAGAAAATCTGGGTGCACAGCGGCACCCATATGCCATAGCTGTACAAAGATAACTCCTTCATCTCTGTGGACTTCTTCACTGATTTGCTGCCAGCCTGCTATTTGTTCTCGAGTGTAGATACCAGGCCCGTTGATCCAGCCGCGTCCAGTTGGGGATGTTGCTGTAGCCTCAGCGATGATCAGCCCCGCACTCGCTCTCTGCCGATAATACTGAGCAGATATGGGTTGGGGGACGCCATTACTGTTGGCGCGGCTGCGGCTCAGTGGAGCCATGACTACTCGGTTTTTAAGGGTGTAATCACCCAAGGATAAAGGGGTAAACAGGTCGGGCATGGGAGTCTCCTCGCCGTGTTGTATTTGGTACAGCGCAGAGGTTATCCAGCTCAAGTCTGATAATAAATAATCGATTCTTAACAGCCTTTGTGCAAATATGCACAGAAATAAGAAAGAGTGGACGAGAGAAGAGGCAAAATGACTAATTGGGATGATATCCGCTACTTCCTTGCACTTGCGCGCAATGGCACGGTGTCTGCGGCTGCCAAGGTGTTAGATGTTAATCACGCTACGGTTTCCCGGCGTATTCAATCTCTGGAGCAGTCTCATGGTGTGCTTTTATTTCATCGCACGCCGAGGGGCTATGCCCTTACAGAGGCGGCAGAGGCAATTTTGCCGATAGCCGAGAAATTGGAGGTTCAAAACTTAATGCTGGAAGAGCGGATCAGTGGGGCGGATAGCCGCATGGCAGGTCCCCTTGTTCTTACGTTACCCCATGATTTACTCAACCAGTTACTGCTAGAGGATCTGTGCCAGTTCCAGGCTGATCATCCAGACATATCCCTGAGGGTTTTGGCTTCCAGTAGCTTGAAGGACCTGGCAAATATCGAGGCAGACGTCGCTCTAAGATTTACGCCTGAGCCACCTGACCTTCTTACTGGTATTCAGTTTGCCCAGCTGGAAATGGGAGTTTACGCTCATCGTTCACTGGTCATCAGCAACAAAGTTAAAGCAGTACTTTGGTCGGCGGAAGAGCAGTTGCCAAGGTGGTGTGATGATCTTCCCAAGTGCAGTGCGGGATTAAGAGTGGATGACCTGCATGCCATGTTTCTGGCGGTAAAGAATGGATTTGGGGTGGCTCGAATGCCCTGCTGGTTTGTCAATGCGATAGGGCACCCTTCGGTGATTCAGCTTCCCCTACGTCAAACTCCCTCCTCTTGGGCTTTGTGGTTATTAAGTCGCACTGACTCACGGCATATGGTGAGAGCAAATAAGTTAAAAGAATTCCTGCGGGAAAGATTGGAAGAAAAGCGAGCTTTATTTGAAAACCCCTTTCCAGTTCAATCTTAAACCGTTTTGAACTGGCTCCATTCGGGCTTGGATAGGGCTCCAGAAAAATAGAAGAGACTATTTCCTGTGATATAAGGCCTTCTTATGTGGATTGCCCGGGAAAGTTCGAACCTCCAATTGCCTGGCCCGTTGCCAGCAAATTGAAATTTATTGTTTATTAAATTTCAGTGGCGTAACTCGCTGTATTTGTCACTACCTGGGCGCGCTGTTTAGCAGTGAAAAACGCAAATGGATTACTTAGGGTTGGCAAGTTTTTCTGTGCGGGCGTGTTTGCGGGTAGTGGAAAGGTCCGTACTTCGTAAATATTTTTCACTCTATGGTGACTGTTCAAACTGCTACCTGAGTAAACGGTAAATCTCACCAGCATTAGGCTTTAGTTTCTGAGTGCTCATAACCTCTGGCCAGTTTGATAAAAGCGCTCAGGTATTCAACTTCGCTATCGTCTTCACGAGTCCCTAAGAAAATCTGTTTGGCAATACCTTGTCGCCCGAGGCGCACCACCGATAGTGCCAGCTTGGTGGAGTACTCCTCTGCAAGCCAGCGAGGCAGGGCTGCGACCCCGCGGCCGCTGGCCACCATCTGTAGCATGATATCGGTAGTTTCACTGGTCTTGTGGCGCAGTGGCACCACGCCCGCAGGGTTGAGAAACTGGGTATAGATATCCAGGCGGTCCGGCGGCACGGGGTAAGTTAACAACACCTGATCCCGTAGGTCTTCTGCTGTCAGGTACTTTCGCTTTGCCATCGGGTGATCTCGAGGGACTACCAGCACCTGCTCGTAATCAAATACGGGATCGAAGCGCAGTCCGGCTTTATAGAAAGGGTCAGGGGTAACTAGCAGGTCGATCTCGTAACCCAGTAAAGCGCCGAGACCTCCAAACTGAAATTTCTGCTTAACATCCACATCCACGTCCGGCCAATCTTCCAGAAATGGCGACACTACTTTCAGTAACCACTGATAGCAGGGGTGGCATTCCATACCGATACGCAGGGTACCGCGCTCACCTTGAGCCATTTGCTTTAGCTTGCTCTCAGCATGTTCCAGTTGTGGCAGGACACGGTTGGCCAATCCAAGCAGATACTCACCGGTCTGGGTCAAGCGCAAGCTGCGGCCCTCACGCAACCAGATAGGGGCCCCGAGGTTCTGTTCCAACTTGCGCACAGTATGGCTCAGCGCCGACTGGGTTAGGCAAAGGTGCTTGGCCGCTGCGGTTAGCGAACCGTGATGGTCTACGGCCTGGATTATTGTTAAGTGCGTGCGCTCTAGCATAGCTGTAACCGAGCAATCCATGAATAAATTTAATGGATAGTTGAAAATATACCATTTTTGTTCATTTATAAAGAAGCTTATCCTGCCTGGCAATGTCAATCACCAAGCAAAGAACTCAGTTTTTGCCTTAGGAATCAGGATACCAGGCCGCAATGAATAAAGAGTTTGCATTCAGCATCAAGAACTTACGCTTTGATGAAAACTATCGTCCAGCGGATAGCACGCGGATCACCACCAATTTTGCGAACTTGGCGAGAGGGGAGAGCCGTCGGGATAACTTGCTCAACACCTTGAGAATGATTGATCGTCGTTTCAATGCCTTGGCGCATTGGGACAACCCTAGTGCAGATCGTTACTCTGTAGAGCTGGATATTATTTCCGTTGATATTGATATTGAAGGCAACGGAGAAGCCTTTCCTACCATTGAAGTATTGAAGACGAATATTGTTGATCATAAAAACAATCAACGGATTGAGGGCATAGTAGGAAACAACTTTTCTTCATATGTGCGGGATTATGATTTCAGCGTGTTGTTGTTGGAGCATAACAAGAAGCAAGACAAGTTTAGCCTTCCTGAAGGTTATGGTGATCTTCACGGGAAAATTTTTCAATCGTTCCTGAATTCAAGTGCCTACAAGGATAACTTCAGCAAGCCCCCTGTTATTTGTCTGAGTGTATCGAGCAGTAAGACTTATCATCGAACTGAAAATCAGCACCCCGTGCTGGGTGTTGAGTATCGGCAGGACGAATACTCTTTAACTGACGAGTATTTTGAGAAAATGGGTTTGCAGGTTCGCTATTTTATGCCGCCGGATAGTGTTGCCCCTTTGGCTTTTTACTTTCAAGGTGATTTGCTTGGTGATTATACGAATCTTGAGCTTATCGGCACTATCAGCACGATGGAGACCTTCCAAAAGATATATCGGCCTGAAATATACAATGCAAATTCTGTAGCGGGGACCTGCTATCAGCCCAGTTTGAAGCACCAAGATTATTCACTGACTAAAATTGTTTATGACCGGGAAGAGCGTAGCCAGCTGGCTATAAAGCAAGGAAAATTTACTGAAGAACAATTTATCAAGCCATACAGAAGCATCCTTGATCAGTGGGCCGCTAATTACGCGCTTTAATTAACAAATACAGATAAGATTATTTTTCATGAATCGCCTATTGCCAACTTCAAGCGCTGGAAGCTTGCCTAAACCATCCTGGCTCGCAGAGTCCGAAAAACTTTGGTCTCCCTGGAAATTACAGGGGGATCAATTACAAGAAGGTAAACAGGATGCCTTGCGCCTGACATTACAAGAGCAACAACAAGCCGGTATCGATATCGTTAGTGACGGGGAACAGACCCGCCAACATTTTGTGACTACATTTATTGAGCACCTCAACGGCGTTGACTTCGAGAAGCGGGAAACCGTTAAAATCCGCAATCGCTATGAAGCGAGCGTGCCGTCAGTTGTTGGCGAAGTATCTAGGCAACAACCAGTATTTGTTCAAGATGCCAGGTTTTTGCGCAAGCAAACCAGTCAAGCTATTAAGTGGGCATTACCTGGCCCCATGACAATGATTGATACTCTCTACGATAGCCACTACAAAAGCCGCGAAAAGCTCGCCTGGGAATTTGCCAAAATTCTCAATCAGGAAGCGCGTGAGTTAGAGGCTGCGGGTGTTGATATTATTCAATTTGATGAGCCTGCATTTAATGTTTTTTTTGATGAGGTGAATGACTGGGGGATTGCCACTTTAGAAAAAGCCATCGAGGGGCTGAAATGCCAAACTGCCGTACATATTTGCTATGGCTACGGTATCAAAGCCAATACAGACTGGAAGAAAACTCTGGGGTCAGAATGGAGACAATATGAAGAAGCGTTTCCAAAACTGCAAAAATCCAATATTGATCTAATTTCGCTCGAATGCCACAACTCCCATGTTCCAATGGATCTCCTTGAGCTTATTCGTGGTAAAAAAGTGATGGTGGGCGCTATTGATGTGGCAAGCAACACGATTGAAACACCGGAGGAAGTCGCCGATACCTTGCGAAAAACACTCAAGTATGTGGATGCTAAGGATCTCTATCCCTGTACGAACTGTGGTATGGCGCCTCTATCCCGTCAAGTTGCGAACCGTAAGCTCAATGCGTTAAGTGCAGGTGCAGAAATTGTTCGAAGAGAGCTCTCGGTTTAGCTGTCTACAATATTTAGGTGCTCCCATGTCACTTTCCAGTACAGCCATAGAACCGTTGCGCTTTCGCGAGGCACTGGGGCATTACGCTTCCGGTATTACCGTGATCGCATCGCGCCGTGAGGGTGAGCCGATAGGCTTTACCTGCCAGTCGTTTTATAGCGTATCGACGAGCCCGCCATTAGTGTCGTTCAGCGTTATGTCGAGTTCGTATAGCTATCCCAAAATTCGTCAGGCAGGTCGATTTTCGGTCAATATCCTGTCGGATGATCAGGTTACGATTTCCAACCAGTTTGCTCGTCAAGGCGCGGACAAATGGAGCGAAGTCGAATGGCAGGAATCGCCGCTGGGGAATCCCATTATCGCCGGCAGCTTACACTGGCTTGATTGTGAAATTCATGCTGAACACGCCGCCGGAGATCACCTGATCGTGATTGGTGAGGTAAAGGCGTTAAACCTACAAAAAGCTGCTGCAAGGCAGCCACTTCTGTATTTCAAAGGCCAATATCGCAACCTTACTGCGGTGTCCCCAGCCGGGTAATACATGTGAGCAACGGGTTGCGGACTTGCAGCCCCATCGCCTGCTTCTAGAAGAAACCCGCATGAATTAGTTCGAGGGATTTATGGAATTTCTACTCTACCTGCTGCTAGGAGCTGTGGCTGGGGTGCTGGCCGGCTTGTTTGGCGTTGGTGGTGGCATCATTATCGTACCCGTGCTGGTATTCAGTTTTACTGCCCAGGGTATCGATCCGCATGTGCTGACCCACTTGGCGGTGGGCACTTCGCTAGCGACTATTGTCTTTACTTCGATTAACTCGGTTCTGGAGCATCAGCGCAAAGGCGCGGTGCTATGGCCGACTTTTGCCTGGATGAGCCTGGGTATTCTTCTCGGTGCAAGTCTTGGCTCCTTCACAGCGGCAGCTATCCAGGGGCCGATGCTACAAAAGGTTATTGGTGTATTTGCTATCACCATTGCCATTCAAATGGCACTGGAACTCAAGCCCAAGGCCAGCCGCGCTGTTCCCGGCAAGTTGGGGCTGACAGCGGCCGGCGGGGTAACAGGCTGGGCCTCTGCCATCTTTGGCATCGGCGGTGGCACACTGACGGTTCCCTTTCTGACCTGGCGCAGCGTGCCGATGCAGCAAGCAGTGGCAACTTCCTCAGCCTGTGGTTTGCCGATTGCTGCCGTCGGCGCTCTGAGCTTTATGGTTATTGGTTGGCAGCAACCTGAACTGCCCCAGTGGAGTTTTGGTTTTATCTACCTGCCAGCCATGGTCGGTATCGCCATCACCAGCATGTTTTTCGCCCGTTTTGGAGCGCGACTGGCCCACAAGTTATCTCCGCGATTGCTCAAGCGTTTGTTTGCCCTGCTGTTGCTCTGCGTGGGTGGAAGTTTTCTTCTCTGAGGCATCAATGAATTGCAGTCTATCGATTGTTATCTCGGTATAGGTGCAGCTGCAAAAGTGGAAGGGGGCTTCAATCCTTTTCCAAGTGCGATCGGGCCCAAGTGAAGAGTATTAACTCCTAACTTTCTTTTGTGTGTCGAAATCTCTGGTCGAGCACAGGACCCTAGTGAGATGAAAATGGATTAACGTATCTGGAGGTTGCACAGTTGGTGCAATTGCTCCCGCTGACTGATGTGCGTATATCTATCCGCTGTATGAAACGAATGAAGAGATTGCTTCTAACCCTGTTGGGTCATTCAAGCTGTTTGTGATTGCTTAAAGTGAATAGGAGTTGCTGGGGGGGCGAGGCCGCGAAGAATAAATTGTGCAAAGAGCAGTTTGGCATTAGCTACTCTGCAACAAAAAAGGGCTTACGTCGTGAGACGTAAGCCCTTTTCTTTGTATGGCGCGCTCGGGAGGATTCGAACCTCCGACCGCCTGGTTCGTAGCCAGGTACTCTATCCAGCTGAGCTACGAGCGCGTCGTTATGGGTGCGAACTATAGAGAGTTGATTCGTTGCCGTCAACCTCTTTTTGGAAAAAATCCTTAAAAATCCGCAACTTATCGAGTTTCTGGGCCCCTCTGGGAGCGGTCGACCAGTCTCGACAGGGCGCGAATTCTGCCGTGCCTCTCCTCAATTTGCAAGCCTTACTTTGAAAAATACTGCCTTGAGTACCGATTGCGCCAGTTATCCAGGGGCGAGGCATTAAATTCCTCGGTGTGATTGGCGGCGAACTATACTCATTACTCTACCGGGATTCCGATGATTCGCACCTTTTCCATTGCCCATTGCCAGGTCCGGCCTATCTTCCGGCGGCAGGCTTCTCCAGAGATATAGTGAGAATATATGGCGGACGAGCAGGACCAAGAGCGAAAGCTGCCGCAGGGGGAGTCTCCTTCACCGCCATCGGGAAAGCCGGTTCCGCAAGGGCCGCTGAATTGGCTCCAGTACTTCCTGTGGATTTTCCTTTTAATACTGACTGTACAGTACTGCACTAACGGGCAGCTTTCCGGTAAGCGGACTGAGTTAGCTTACAGTGACTTCAAGAAAGAAGTCGCCGAAGGCAAAGTTGCCAGCGTGGTTATCGAGGGGGATAGAGTCAGCGGCACTTTTAAGCCGGAGGCGGGCAAGCTGCCGGCGTCAAACACTGGCGAGAAAGAAAAAAAGGCTCCACCGCCGGAGCACTTCACAACCATTTTACCTTCCGTTCAAGACCCCGAACTGCTGCCCCTTCTGGAAAAGGAGAAGGTGGAAATCCTGGCGGAGTCCCCGGGAGGGGGCTTTATGCAGCGAATGTTGATTCTGCTTCTGCCCTGGATACTGATTATTGGGCTCCTGGTTTGGATGGGGCGGCGAATGCAGGAAAAGATGGCCAGTGGGGCTCCCGGCAGTCCCTTCGGTTTTGCTCGATCACCAGCAAAGCGGTTTGAGCGCAGTGAGTCTCAAGTGACTTTCGATGATGTGGCCGGGTTGGCAAATGCGAAGAAAGACCTGCAAGAAGTGGCGGGGTACCTCAAGAACCCGGAGCACTATCGCAAGCTCGGAGCGAAGATCCCCCGGGGAATTTTGCTAATGGGGCCCCCCGGTACGGGTAAAACCCTGATGGCGAAAGCGCTGGCCGGTGAGAGTGAAGCGCCATTTTTCAGTATTAGTGGCTCTGAGTTTATTGAGATGTTTGTAGGAGTGGGGGCTTCCCGTGTGCGGGATATGTTTGCCGAAGCCAAGAAAGATGCCCCTTCAATTATTTTTATCGATGAGATTGACTCCGTCGGTCGGGCGAGGGGGACGGGTGTTGGTGGCGGACACGATGAGCGGGAGCAGACGCTCAATCAGATCCTTGGTGAGATGGACGGCTTTGACCCCCAGGAGGCGGTGGTGGTAGTTGCGGCAACCAACAGGCCCGACGTTCTCGATGCGGCGCTGCTAAGACCGGGGCGCTTTGACCGAAAAATTACTCTGGACCTTCCAGACAAGGCCGCACGCAAGGAAATTCTTGAGATTCATTCCCGCGATGTCCCATTGCACGGCAAGGTGGATCTGGAGCGGCTCGCGGCTCTTACTGCAGGTTTTGCCGGAGCGGATCTGGAAAACCTGATTAATGAGGCCGCATTGTTGGCGGGGCGAGAAGATAAGTCCGCAGTGGATATGGATTGTTTATTGAGGGCGAGGGATAAAGTGGTTCTCGGTGGCGAGCGCGAAATGGTTATCAGTGAAGAGGACAAGCGGATTATCGCCTACCACGAAGCGGGACACGCGTTGGTAGCAACGCTATTACCCAATGCAGACCCCTTGGAGAAGGCGACTATTATCCCCAGGGGGCACAGTCTCGGCGCTACCGAGCAGATTCCCACCGAAGAGCATCACAGTATGCAGGTCAGTTATCTCCGCGATCGTATCGGCGTAATGCTTGGAGGGAGGGTCGCTGAGCGGGTGGTATTCAAGGAGGTGAGCACTGGTGCAGAGGCAGATTTAAAGCAGGCGACGCGACTGGCCCGTCACATGGTGACGCATTGGGGGATGAGTGAAAAATTAGGCCCCGTTGCTTTCCGCCGGGGAGAGGAGCATATATTCCTGGGGCGCGAGATGGCCCAGCAGAAGGACTTCAGCGAACACACCTCAGAGATTATTGATGACGAAATTATTGCTTTGATCAGCGGTATTGAGATGAAAGTAGATCAGTTGCTGACAAAAAATCGCAAAAAATTAGATGCATTGGCTGGGGCTCTTTTGGAAAAAGAAACCCTCGATGCAGCCGAAATAAATGAAATACTTTCCCATGTGGCTGCAGGTGGTGATGACACATCTATTGCGCCGAAATAGCTCCTAGCTTTAATGGAAATTTATTTTTCAGGCGGACCCATTGGTCAAATTTAATGTGTTTGAATGTACCAGGTTAGTTGAGTTTATTAGTTTTGAATTGCCGGTAACCTGAAATATCGAAGGGCATTTTCAGGCTGAACTAAAAGAGCTGAGAGTGTAATAATTTAAAATAGACAAAAAGTTTTGTGTTTTTGGGGTGGTTTAGATACATATTGTCATTGGCTTTTTTGAAAATAATCAATTTTCTATGTAATAGGGCAACTTAGGGTATCGCCCTTAAACAGTGCATAATTTTATTTTTTCCATTCCCTTTAATTTTTTTCTTCAAGTTGAAAGAACTTTCCAGACTAATTGAGTTATTTTTACAGACATTTACGTTAAATAGACTTCCACACACGGTTGTGAGCCTGTAACCTGTCCATGTCACAGATTCACTACGAAATCTGTGCCTCTTTATCAGCGCGGTCTTGAATCGGAGCTTCACTTAGTCGGAGCCTCTTAATAGAGGTAGAGCGGTGGAGCCAGGCAGTACCGATTGCGATAAGTCCGTTGTTGTACATAAAAAAAATAAAACAATGGAGAGAAAACATGGGAAGTCCGTCAAAACCCAAGCAGCACTCTGCTCTGCTTTCCGCCTGTTCCGTAGCAACTCTTTGGTTAGCCAGTGGTATTAGCCCCAGTTATGCCGCAGAGGGAGCAGTCGGCACCCTTATGGAAGAAGTGCAGGTAACAGCCCGTAAGCGTGCAGACGCAGAATTACTTCAGGATGTTCCGGTAGCGGCAACCGCCTATTCCGGTGACCAACTGGAGGCTCTACAAACTAGGGATTTACAAAGCCTTTCTTTCAAAATGCCCAATGTCCAGCTGGAGGATGTGGGTACCGTAAAAAATACGGCAAACTTCACTGTGCGCGGTCTTGGAGTGAATAGCTCTATTCCGTCAATTGATCCCACAGTAGGGGTCTTTGTCGATGGTATGTACCTCGGTGTGAATGCGGGTGTTGTTACCGATGTGTTTGACCTGGAGGGTATCGAAGTTCTCCGTGGTCCGCAGGGCCTGCTCTTTGGTCGTAATGTTACCGGTGGTGCTGTCGTAGTTAAAACAGCGCGCCCAACTGATGAATTCTCTGCTCGCGTCAAGGTGTCCACAACGGATAATCTGGATGTGGTGACTGCGGGTTCAATTAATGGTGCCATCTCTGAAGATGTTAACGGCCGCCTGACCGTTTACTACAACGATGACCGCGGCTGGTTCGAAAATGTTGCCACCGGCAATGATAATGCCGGTGCCTCTGACAGCTGGTTTATTCGCCCAAGCTTTAGTATTCAGCTCAATGAAACCGCAGAGCTGCTTGTGCGAATGGAGCATGGGCGCATGGACTCCGATGGAGTGGTTGCGCAAAACCGTGGTAATGAAGCTTATGTAGTTGATACTGGTAACGGTATTATTGCCTATCCCAGTGCAACCCAGATTGCTGAGGCTTACGGTATTCCTGATTGGGACAATAGTGAAGACTCTTTTGAGGTAGCCCAGGACGAAGAGGGTTATCAAAAAGATGAGTGGACCCAGATCATTACTGAGCTTAATAAAGATGTTGAATTTGGTGATGGCACCATCACAAATATTCTGGCTTGGCGTGAATATGAGGCGCGGGGCTTAGGGGATATTGACTCCCTGCCTTTTGTTGGTTTCCATGCGGACTCAAGCGTGGACCAGAGCCAGTTAAGTAACGAGTTGCGCTATGCCGGCCGCTTCGGTCGCACGGCCATCACTGCCGGCGCCTATTGGTTCTCTCAGGATGTAACCTACCTGGAAAATCGTTTATTAGCCGATGGTTATGGTGGCATTATCGATTGGACCGGTGGTGGTGTGCAGGATCACAGTACTTATGGATTCTTTACCCAGGCTGATATCGACTTGGACGAAGCCTGGGTGTTGACCCTGGGTGGACGCTACTCGAGTGAGGAGAAAGATGCGAAGATTGCCTCGATCCCGCTGAACTACTGCACCCTAAGTGGCTGCTCTAACTACGATCTTGATGATAGTGAAAGTTGGAGTGCGTTCACTCCTAAACTGGGCCTGCAGTGGACGGTTTCCGATGAAACTCAGCTCTACACTTTCTGGACCAAAGGCTTCCGCAGTGGTGGCTACAACTTCCGCAATACAAGTCGGAACTTCAAGCCCGAGGCAACAGATCAGGAAGAGCAGAGCAGCTTCGAAATTGGTGCCAAGGTAGACTGGCTCGATGGCCGCCTGCGTACCAATATGGCGGTGTTCCACAATAGTATTGACAATATGCAGCGGGAGGAGAATTTCTCCTCCCCAGAGGCTGGAGTGGTACAGGTTATCCGCAACACGGCAGATGCGACAATTCGTGGTGCTGAACTGGAGACCATGGCTGCGCTCAGTGAAAACCTGCTGCTTACCTTCAACGTGGGCTATGTAGATGGCGATTACGATAAGGTACTCGGTGACCTGAATGGTGACGGCCTTGTGGATGATAAAGACCTGGGTCTTGAGATCCCACGCCTGGCGCCATGGACTTATGGTATAGGGTTAGTGCATGACCTGTCCCTGGGCTCCCTCGGAACCCTGACTTCCCGCATTAACTACAATCATCGCGATGAAGCGCCATATACGGATGATAACAAGGGTATGCTGTCTGAAGTGGAAATGCTCGACTTCAGTATTGGTTATACTGCGGATAGCGGCCAATATACAGTTTCTGTATTCGGCAAGAACATGTTGGATGAAGTGAATGAGGCTAATGATACCCAGCTACCAGTTAACCTTGGTGGTATCGGTGCCAGCTTTACCCCGCTGAATAAAGGTCGTGTTATGGGGGTTGAGTTTATTTACGAACTCTAATCTCGGCTGAGAATTTGCTGCTTAGAGAAAATATTTTTTAAGTCAGCAGACTTCGAAACGGCTAGTTCCTTTTCGCAATTAAATGTTGTGATGGGGCTGGCCGTTTTTTATTGGGTTGCGTGTTGAGTAAAAATTGCTTGATGATTTTTGGTACTCTTGTGTCGATAGTGTGGCAATAAAAGTGAACCTATAAAGGGGAAAAATATGCGGTTTATTGATCTGCCTACATTTGGTGGGCCTGAAGTCATGCAATTGCAGGAGATGGATAAGCCTGCTCCCGGCGCAGACGAAGTCCTTATCCGTGTAGCCGCAGCTGGGGTTAATCGCCCTGATATTGTGCAGCGCCAAGGGCATTATCCGGCACCTCCCGGGTCATCGCCGGTATTGGGATTGGAAGTGGCTGGTGAGGTTGTTGAAGTTGGGGAAAAAGTTGTGCGCTGGCAGGTGGGAGATAAAGTTTGCGCCCTGACCAATGGTGGAGGTTACGCAGAGTTTGCAGTGGCTCCAGAGGGGCAATGCCTCCCGGTCCCCGCAGGCCTTAGTCTTATTGAGGCCGCTGCATTGCCGGAAACTTTTTACACCGTATGGACTAATGTATTTGACCGCGCCGGTTTAAAACCGGGCGAGGTGATTTTAATCCATGGTGGTTCCTCTGGTATTGGTACCACGGCGATCCAGCTGGCCCATCAATTGGGAGCCCGGGTTTTCACTACTGCGGGAACAGAAGATAAATGCGCAGCCTGTGTGGCTTTGGGAGCGGAGAAGGCGATTAACTATCGGGATGAAGATTTTGTCTCCGTTGTGCGCGAGATGACTGATGATCACGGAGCTGATGTTATCTTGGATATGGTGGGCGGTAGCTATATCAATAGCAATATTCGTGTGGCCGCAAACGACGGCAGAATCGTAAATATTGCCTACCTGGCTGGCGCTAAAGTAGAAGTAAATATGATGCCGGTGATGTTGAAACGACTTACATTGACCGGCTCAACTCTGAGGGCACGCTCGCCAGAAGCGAAAGCCGGTATTGCGAAATCGCTGGAACAGAAGGTTTGGCCGCTGATTGAAGCGGGTAAAGTGCGGCCGCAACTAGCCGCTGAATTTCCGCTGCAGCAGGCGGTTGAGGCCCATAAATTACTGGAGTCCGGCACTATCACCGGAAAAATCGTTTTAACCTTGTGAGGGCTTGTGGCTGCCTAGGGCGAGGAGTAAGTGGGCATCCGCTGAATGACACCCTCAGGCACATCCCCGGGTTCACAATAGATTTTGCCGGGCAGGCGCTGTAGAGGTGGGCGGACTGTCACATCATCGCTCATCATTTCCACATAGGCTTTGTAGAGGTTGCTGATATTGCGTACATACTGCACGGGCTCAGAGCCTCTCACATAGCCGTATCTAGCCCGTTTAAAGTACTGGGGCTGGGCCAGTTTCAGCATGGCGACTTCCACATTGTCGAACCACACATTGGGATCCAGTCCCAGTTCTTTAGCCAGCCGTTGGGCATCGAGTAAGTGGCCGTATCCTGCATTGTAGGAAGCGAGAGTAAACCAGAGTTTATTTACGGTTGGCAAAGCGGGATTAAAGCGATCTCGCACCCAATCCATATATTTTACCCCTGCCTTAATACCTCTTTCAGGCTCGAATAGCGGGGGAGGAAATCCCATTTCCTCGGCTGTGGCAGGCATTACCTGCATCAATCCCTGCGCGCCAACTGGAGATACGGCTTTAGGGTTGAAATTGCTCTCCTGCCACATTTGCGCGACGATCATGCGCCAATCAAAATCGTATTTAAAGGCGGATTCCTTCACCAACTCATCGTAAGGAGAGAGGTTTTCTCCCGGTATTACCCGGGAACTTACTCGCTGGGTAAATCGTTTGTTCGGCTCAAAATAAGCCTGGTATTGCTTCTGGTATTGGCTCGTTTTTCTGTAATTTTTCAAAAACTTATTCAAGTTCTGTAACAGGTGCCAATTTTGTCTTAATACCATCCAGCCCTGTGGGCGCGGGTCACCGATAAGGGTTCCGAGTACCAGTTGTGGCTGAACGGATGCCTCAATCTTTGCTCGACCGGAGTGGGATATGGTCGCATCTACCAGTCCGTCGGCGATTAGTGAGAAGATTTGTGACTGGGAAATATCTGGCGGCGCCACACGAATATCGACATCAATACCTGCTTCTTTCAGTGTTTCAGCGGTTTCAATAAATGACGAGTAGGCGCGCAGGGTTAACTTGCGACCATTCAGGTCCTGAATCTGGGTGATGGGAGGGCTGCCTTTACCACTGACAATCTGGTCTGTGGATTCGACATAGGGCTTGGTGAAGACCATGCCCTGGTCTTCACGGGCACTGGTAATATTGAGTTCAGCCCCGGCAAAGTCACCGCGACCCGCCCTCAACCAGTCGGCAAGGTCTTCTTCGTAGGGGACAACAATAACCTGGAGTTGGAGTTTGTGCTTATTGGCAAAAGCCTGGGCCAGGTCGTAGTCAAACCCCATTAATACCCCTTTCCATAAGAAATAGGTTGTCGGCCCATTGTAAGTGAGTAGCCTGATTACCCCCGATTTTTTAATACCCTTCCAATCGGTAATGCGTTCTTCCTGGGACTTAACCAGGTTACGGGTCAAAAAATTATCGAGAGTGGTATGTAGGCGTTTGGAGTCTTTGCGTACGCCCCAGGCAATATTTTGCACTTCAGATACATCTGCACCAATCCGCATGTCATCGCGGTAATTGCGCAAATCCTGGGCTGAAAAATCCTCCAAAATAGCAACCCGGTTCTTCTGGCCATTGATGATATCCAGCAGGGTATCTCGGTTACCATTAATATCAATTTCTCGAATAGTTAGGTTTGAGTTTGGATTTTCGGCAACAAGTTGCTCTGCAGTTTCTTTAATAGAGGAGCCGGCGGGGATAATAAATTCCAGGTCCTTTAATTTGCTCGCATCTGAAATATCTGGACCCTCAGGACCAGTGACGAGTACTAACCGCGAATGGCGAAGAGGAACTGTGAAGTCAATAATTTCTTCACGGGCGTCAGTGACAGTCAGGTTATAGGCGATTACATCTGCCTGGCCATCGATCAGCATTTGCACCGCGTCATCGGGTGTTTCAGCTTTTATCCACTTGGGTTCCAGCTTTAACTGTTTGGCCAGTTTGTTGGCAAGTTCGAAGTGACGGAGACTCACTACATCGTCACGAGGTAACAGGTCCTCGGAAGCACCGGTTAAATTAACGAACCGAATTGTGCCGTGTTTTCTTATGTCCCTAAGGTCACCGGCTTCGATGTAGTTGACTTGCTGTTCTTTAGCGGGGGTTACTTCAGGCAGTTGCCCTGATCGCTTGTCGGCATCCTGCGCTTCGGCAGCTGACATGGTGACTGATTCGGCTACTCCAGAATCACGCTCTGGTTCCGTGCAGGCTGCAAGGGCAAGCAGTAGTACTGAAAGTAGTATTAAAGTCCACTGGTTGAGGTGGATAGCAGTAGATTCACTATCCATATATTGCTCCGAAGGCACTCTACCTCAACCATTATAGTGTCGCTTGATTTGGGCTCTTGAATTGTTAAAGAAATCAGTTTTCGATGGTTTTAACTTTTGCAGTGAAGTTCCCTTTGGCCAGCTTAATATGGACTTGCTGGTCGGTATCCAATTCTGCACTATCGCGAATTGCGCGATTTTCTGAATCCAGAACAATGGCGTAGCCTCGCTGCAATACTGCCAGGGGACTGATGTTTTGTAGTAATTGGGCCCCGTGGGAGAGTTTGTCACTGCCGCGCTGTAATATCAGTTGCATCGCACGCTCCAGGTTTCCCTTGAGTTGGATTAACTGCTTTCGACTATTGTCGAGTCGGCGTGTCGGTAGGTTGTGGGCAAAAGCTCTGGAGGCGGAATCCAATTGGGATTTGCGACTTTGGATTTGCTGTTGGCAAGCTGCTACCAGGCGCATCTCCAAATGATCCAGCCGTTGGGCCTGGTTGAGGAGCTGCTCCTTGGGGTGGCGCAAACGGTTGCGTCGCAATTGAACCTGTTGAGATAAATGCTTTAGTTGGTTGTCCATGGCGCGGTGCAATCTGCGCTGGACCTGGTCAAGCCGCTGTAAAATTTCTGCAGCATTGGCGCTGGCTATTTCCGCCGCAGCAGAAGGGGTGGGTGCGCGCAGGTCTGCGGCTAAATCTGCAATAGTCGTATCGGTTTCGTGGCCGACTGCAGAAATAGTGGGAATAGGACTTGCGGCCAGTGCGCGGGCGACAATTTCTTCATTAAAAGACCACAGGTCTTCCAGGGAGCCTCCGCCGCGACCGACAATTAATAAATCGTGGCGACCACTGCGGCCCGCTTTTTCAATCGCTGCCGCGATTTGCTGAGCGGCACCCTGACCTTGAACGGCTACCGGCCAGATTTCAATTTGGGCAGAAGGGTGTCTCCTGCCCAATACGTGAATCATATCCCGTATTGCCGCGCCTGTCGGCGAAGTGACAATGCCGATATTGGTTGGCAAAAACGGAAGAGAGCGTTCTCTGCTTGTGTCGAACAGGCCCTCAGCATGCAGTTTTGCTTTGAGCTGTTCCAGCTGGCGCATCAGGGCGCCAAAGCCGGCCTCCTCCATATGCTCAACGATTAACTGGAATTCTCCGCGCCCTTCGTAGAGGCTCACCCTGGCCCTGATTAAAACCTCGCGACCATTTTGCGGCCGAAAGGCGACACTGCGATTGCGACCGCGAAACATGGCGCAGCGCACCTGGGCCCGCGCATCTTTAAGGCTAAAATACCAGTGCCCGGAGCTGGGCATGGAAAAATTGGAAATCTCCCCACTGATCCATAGAAGGGGCACACTGTTTTCCAGAAGATGTTTAACTTCCCGATTCAGGTCACTGACCGACAGCACGCTGCGCTTGGCATTTTGACTAGGGGGAATTGTCTGCATCGGTGAATCTCGTCGGGCGTATTGGGTGGAGCAATATTGCAGTATCGCCCTTATAGGTAAAGAGCTTTACTGTACAAATCCGTTTTTCTGCAAATTGATGTTTGCGCTTTGGGCGCGTAGGGGTATAATCGCGCCGATACCCAATCCCGCCTATTCGAGGTTTGAGTGTCAACAATGTCTGAATCCAATCTGCGCATCGCGCGCGAAGCCCTCACTTTTGACGACGTCCTACTTGTGCCCGGATATTCCGAGGTCACGGCCAAGGATGTGAGTTTAAAAACCCAACTCTCCCGCAACATTACCCTGAACATCCCCATTGTGTCCGCTGCTATGGATACGGTGACGGAAGCTCGCCTGGCCATTGCGTTGGCCCAGGAAGGGGGTATCGGCATTATTCACAAGAGTATGTCGATAGAAGAGCAAGCTCTTGCCGTTCGCGCGGTGAAGAAGTTTGAAGCCGGTGTTGTAAAAGACCCTATTACTATTGAGTCCGATGCCACTGTGCGCGAGTTGATCGCGCTGACCAGTCACCACAATATTTCCGGTGTGCCGGTAATGGATCGTGGCGATTTGGTAGGTATCGTTACCAGCCGCGACGTTCGCTTCTTAACTGATCTCGATGTCAGTGTCGCCAGCATCATGACGCCGAGAGAGCGTCTGGTGACGGCCCACGAAGATGCGAGCCCCGACGAAGTACGCGAACTGCTGCATAAACACCGTATCGAAAAGGTACTGGTGGTTAACGACAACTTTGAGTTACGTGGCCTGATTACTGTTAAAGACTTTAACAAAGCAGAGCAGTACCCGAACTCCTGTAAGGATTCCGACGGTCGCCTGCGCGTGGGCGCGTCTGTGGGCACCAGCCCGGACACCGATGATCGCGTAGCTGCATTGGTAGAAGCCGGCGTTGATGTGCTGGTAGTAGATACCGCTCACGGTCACTCCCGCAATGTGATTGAGCGCGTGCGCCGCATTAAGGAAATGCACCCCCAGGTGGACGTGATCGGTGGCAACATCGCTACGGCTGACGCAGCGCGTGCACTGGTTGAGGCCGGTGCGGATGCGGTTAAAGTGGGTATCGGCCCCGGTTCTATCTGTACCACCCGCATCGTAACGGGTATCGGCGTACCCCAGGTGACGGCAATTGCAGAGGTTGCCACAGCCCTTAAAGAATTTGGTGTGCCCATGATCGCCGACGGTGGTATCCGTTACTCCGGCGATATCTCCAAGGCAATTGTTGCCGGCGCCTCATCAGTTATGATGGGTTCCATGTTCGCCGGTACCGAAGAGGCGCCGGGCGAAGTTGAGCTCTATCAGGGCCGTACTTACAAGTCCTATCGTGGGATGGGTTCTCTCGGTGCTATGTCTCGCACCCAGGGTTCTTCCGATCGCTATTTCCAGGATGCGAGCAAGGGCGCTGAAAAACTGGTACCGGAAGGTATCGAAGGTCGAGTGCCTTATAAAGGCCCGCTGTCAGCCATTGTTCATCAGATGATGGGTGGTTTGCGTTCAGCCATGGGTTACACCGGCAGTGTCGATATCGAGACCATGCGCACTCGTCCTGAGTTTGTGCGGGTCACGGCAGCCGGTATGGGTGAGTCCCATGTCCACGATGTTCAAATTACTAAAGAAGCCCCCAACTACCCGGTGGGCCGACGCTAAGCCTTCGACCTTCTCCAGGTGAAAAAATTCAGACGGAACAAGCAGCAAACGGACCTTTAAGGTCCGTTTGCCGTTATTTAATCCAGTTATCGAGTAAGTCATGAGCCAAGATATCCATTCCAGCCGAATACTCATTCTCGACTTCGGGTCCCAGTACACACAATTGATTGCCCGCCGTGTCCGCGAGCTGGGCGTATTTTCTGAAATTCGCGCTTTCGATATGACCGAAGAGGAAATTCGTGAGTATCAGCCCAAGGGCATTATTCTCGCCGGTGGCCCCGAGTCGGTACCGGAAGAGGGCTCCCCGCGCGCGCCGGAAGTGGTTTATAACCTGGGCGTGCCGGTGCTGGGCATTTGCTATGGCATGCAGACCATGGCCCATCAGCTTGGGGGCACTGTACAGGGCAGCGATATTCGTGAATTTGGCTATGCCCAGGTAAAAGCTGAAGGCCAATCCAGCCTGTTGAGCGATATCAAAGATCATATCGCTGATGATGGCAGTGCCCTACTGGATGTTTGGATGAGCCACGGCGACAAGGTAGTGGCGATGCCGGAGGGCTTTGAGCTGCTGGCTTCCACCGATTCCTGTCCAATTGCCGGTATGTACCACGCTGAGAAGAATTTCTTCGGTGTACAGTTCCATCCGGAAGTGACTCATACCTTGCAAGGCATGCGTATTTATGAGCACTTTGTGATTGATATTTGCGGGTGTGAGAAACTCTGGACTCCCGCGAACATTATTGAAGACTCTATTGCTAAAGTCCGCGATCAGGTGGGCGAGGGCAAGGTGCTGCTCGGTTTATCCGGTGGTGTCGACAGCTCTGTGGTAGCCGCTTTGCTGCACAAGGCTATTGGCGATCAGCTGACCTGCGTATTTGTAGATAATGGCCTTCTGCGTAAAAACGAAGGCGACCAGGTAATGCAGATGTTCGCCGACAATATGGGCGTCCGGGTTATCCGTTCTGATGCGGAAGAGGATTTCCTTGGGCGCCTCCAAGGTGAAAAAGACCCTGAAGCCAAGCGCAAAATCATTGGTAATACCTTTATTGAGATTTTTGATCGCGAAGCTTCCAAGTTACAGGAGGTGAAATTCCTGGCTCAGGGCACTATCTACCCAGACGTTATTGAGTCTGCCGCCGCAAAAACCGGCAAGGCACATGTGATTAAGTCTCATCACAATGTGGGCGGCCTGCCGGAGGATATGCAGTTTGAGCTGATAGAGCCTCTGCGTGAACTGTTCAAAGACGAGGTTCGTAAGATCGGCCTGGAGCTGGGCTTGCCTTACGACATGGTTTACCGTCACCCCTTCCCGGGACCGGGTCTGGGCGTGCGGATTCTCGGTGAGGTAAAGCGGGAATATGCCGATATTCTGCGAGAGGCGGATGCGATCTTTATCGAGGAGCTGCACAACGCCGATTGGTATCACAAAACCAGCCAGGCCTTTGCCGTATTCCTTCCGGTAAAATCTGTGGGTGTTGTCGGCGATGGCCGCCGATATGAATACGTGGTAGCTCTTCGCGCGGTAGAGACTGTGGACTTTATGACAGCGCGCTGGGCGCATCTCCCCTATGAGCTGATTGAGAAGGTCTCGAACCGCATTATCAATGAGATAGAGCACATCTCTCGTGTGGTCTACGACGTTTCCAGCAAGCCTCCCGCGACAATTGAGTGGGAGTAACTGCAGAATCGAGAGGGGGTGCTTAGCACCCCTTTCTTTTTTTGTTTTGGGCTTCGCGTCTCATTTTCCACAGCGGCCCCTTCTCTCTATTCGATCTTTAATTGGTACGGATTGTCGCTAAACGCTTAGCTAAGTTTTCTCTAACTCGTTGATTTTTTGAGCGTTTCCCAGGTTGTTTATTTTTTCTTCATATTGTCACAAAGACCAAATGGCGGGCCTTTGCGGCCTACTACTCTAAGTTAGTCACAGAGATATCCACAGAATCTGTGGGTAGTGGATAATCCTGGTTAGATTGGGATTGAACTCGTGGGATAAGTTGAGGGAGTGGGAGGCGGGCACCTCCCACAGGGGCAGAGTTAGATTTCTCGACGGAAGCTAATTAGTGCGGCCGTGACCGCCACATTCAAGCTTTCCACACCGTTTTGCATGGGGATACGCACCAGTTCATTGCACTGAGCTGCGACGGCATCGCTAACACCGTGGGTTTCATTGCCCAGCACAAAAATTGTGGAGACTTTACTGGAGACCTCTTTCAAGGTGGTTCGGGCGTGGGATGACAGCCCACAAACCTGAGCCCTCGCTTTGCGGAACTCCCCCAGGGTGGCTGCCAATTTGTCACAGCGCAAAATCCGGGTTTTAAACAGGGTGCCTGTGCTGGCTTTGATAACGAGGGGGTCTATTTGTGCACAGCCTTTCTTTGGCAGGATGATTCCATCGATGCCGCCGGCACAGGCTGAGCGAATAATCATGCCCAGGTTTTGAGGGTTGGTTATGCCATCCAGGGCCAGAAGTTCATAGGTGTTTTTGTGCTCTGGGGCTGCAACCTTCTGTAAAAAGTCCTCCGCTCTGCCGTAGTGCGGTAGGGCCAGGTCGAGGGCTACACCTTGGTCCTGACGGGAATTCTTCGAAATCCGGGACAGGCCCTTGCGATCCCAGTAAGCAATTTCAATCTGACGCTCTTCCGCCAGGGTTTCCATTCGCTGGATTAGCTGGTCGCGCCGGTTGCTGCTGGCCAGATGTAATTTATGGACGGGTACAGATAAATCCTCGAGAGCCTCGAGTACAGGCTTGCGCCCATAAATTGTCAGGAGGCTATCGAAGAAGGCTTTTTTTTCCAGGTATTCGGAGGAGTCTTTCACCGCGTTGGCTCACTCAGCAGTTCGATCAATCTGGCTGCGCTCTCAGGTGAGAGCGAGCCGCGCCGCGCCAACTCTACACAGGCGAGGCCCAGATGGCGATAGCAAAGTGCCAGTTGGCTATCTACTGAGGCAAGGCTTTCCACCTGGGCACCAACGGTTTCCACATCCCCCCTGGCAATGGGGCCTGTCAGCGACCTCTCTGGTCCCAACGTCAAATTGTTTTGCAGAGTCTGTGAAACAATCGGCGCCAGCAGGCGAAGAGCGCTGTCCCGCTCTATGCCGGCGGCTGCAAAGCTCTGTAAACTCAGGTCCATTAGGGTGGTGAGGTAGTTGGAGGCGATCACTGACCCAGCGTGGTACAGAGACTTGTTAAGGGGATCAATAGCCAGTGTTTCACAGCCAATGGCTGCAAAAGCCGCAGAAATAACCTCTACCGCATGACTATCCCCTTCGACAGCGACGCTGGTTTTGGCAAATGTTTGCAGCGAGGTTTCCGGTTCGGCAAAACTGTGGACCGGGTGGGCACTGGCAACCAGGGCGGGTCCCAAGGGGGCTAGTTCTTTAGAGCTGAGAGCGCCACTGCAGTGGAATATAATAGTGCGCTCATCGACCAGCCCGCTATCGGCAAGCCTCTGCGCAAATATAGCGATTTCACTATCGATACAACCAATCAGCCATAGGTCTGCTGACGGCATTGCTGAGAGGGAATCAACAGCATTGCCTGCACCGATAAATCGACAGGCACTTTGTCCACTCTCGAGACTGCGGTTATAAATTGACTGCACCCCAAATACACCGCTCTCCTGCCACAGCCGCCCCAGGGTTTTACCAAGGCGACCTGCGCCAATAATATTGAGGCTTTGCATCAGCTACCAGCGAGGCAGTCGACGTAGGCGTTAACGGCATTCTCCAGGCCCATGCTGATAGCATCGACAGTAAAGGCGTGGCCTATGGAGACTTCCTGCAAGCCCGGTAATGTGCGATAGCGCGGTAGGTTAACCAGGTTGAGGTCATGGCCGGCATTAATCCCCAGCCCCAACTGATGTGCGTGCTCAGCGGCGGCACAGTGGGCAGAAAAAATTGTTTCCAGCTCTGGGCTCTGTTTGGTTACGGCTTCGGCGTAGGGGCCTGTGTAGAGCTCAATACGGTCAGCACCGACCTGTTTGGCCAGGCTGATTTGGTCCAGGTCTGGATCCATAAACAGGCTGACACGTATCCCGGCATTTTTAAGTTGATCAATTATCGGAACTAATCGATCTCCATCTTGCTTGAGGTCAAAGCCGTGATCAGACGTGAGCTGATCATTAGTGTCGGGAACCAAAGTGCATTGGTCTGGTTTGGTTTCCAAAACCAGCGGTATGAGGCCGGGGTAGTCCCCCAGGGGAGCGGCGAAGGGGTTGCCTTCAACGTTGAATTCTATGTTTTTGCGGCTGGCGCAGAGTTCTGCCAGGTCGCGCACGTCGCCGGGGCGAATATGTCGTTGGTCTGGACGGGGGTGTACGGTCAGCCCCTGGGCTCCGGCGTCGAGGCAAATGCGCCCGTGGGCGACCACATCGGGAAAGTTGCCTTCGCGGGAATTGCGAATTAAGGCGATTTTATTGAGGTTTACACTGAGAGCTATCACTGCTTATTCTCCCTTGCTGTGTTCAGCGACACTGTTGTCGCTGGAGGTAACTCGTTTTGCTGAAAGTATGCGGATTGGAATGTTGGGGGCCTCTGGGTGTTGGCGATAGAGGCCGCGGGGTTCCTGTTCGATTTTTTCTACGATATCCATACCCTCGATAACCTTGCCAAAAACCGCGTAGCCAGGCTTGTTCTCGCTGGCATCCAGGCGGGTGTTATCGACCAGGTTTATAAAAAACTGAGACGTGGCGCTATCGGGGTTGTTGGTCCGTGCCATGGAGAGAGTGCCGCGCAGGTTTTGCAGTCCGTTAGCTGATTCATTAGCGATAGCGTCGCGAGTTTCTTTCTTCTGGAAGTCGAAAGTGAAGCCCCCTGCCTGGACGACAAATCCTGGCACAACGCGGTGAAAAATAATGCCATCGTAGAAGCTGCTATCGGTATAGGTGAGGAAATTCTCTACTGTGACAGGAGCTTTCTTGGGGAACAGCTCGACGCGAATAATGCCCAAGTCGGTCTTAAGCTCCACCTGAGGGTTTTGAGCAAATATTGGAAGACTGAACAGAGTACAAAAAAGAAAAGTGAGTAACTTACGCATCATCCGTGTCCTTTGAATGTCCGGGGTCAATCGGTTTACTACTGTGTCAGCGTATGGCTAAAGAGAAAGGATAAATATTTGGGTATCGCTGCCTGCGGGGTGCTTCTCAGCACTCCCGCAGTCGTATAGTAAGCGATTTTGGTTGTAGCGAGGGAGATCAGTTGGCCCACTCGGAATTGCGTTTGCGCGGGCGCACATGGGGGGCAATCATCGCCAGAATAGCGCCTAATGCAACGGATAGGGCACCATACAATTGCCATTTGCGGGCATCGCTACCGGACAGGCGCTGAATTTCCGCTTCCGCCATGCTTTTTTCCTGTTTCAGCAACTCGTACTGATGCAGAAGCTTTTGATGGCGATCGTTGAGCGAAATTGCGTCGGCAGAAAGGGACTTCAGGCTTTTGAGTTCGGCGGCCAATTCCTGGCTCTGCTGCTGGGCAGAGGTCAGGGCGCTATTCAGTTCGCCGTTTTCTGTCTCCAACCGGCGAACTTCTCCCCCCAGATTACCTTCCATTTTTTCAAAGCGGGCCAGGTTGGCTTCTGCGGTTGCCAGCTTTAGTTTTGCCACGGGCTCACTGACAAGGTATTGGCGTCTGATCCAGCCCTCAGTGCCGTTGGGGGTGCGCACTTTTGCCCAGCCGTCCGAGGCGGCATCTTCGAGCAGAGCCAGCTCGGTACCACTGGCCAGGCCGCGGTGCAGAATCCGGAATTCATTGCCTTTGCCAGAGCGCATGGGCACGTGAAGTTGGTCGGTAATATAGCGGGTCTCCGCTGCAAGTGCTGCTGGCGCTGAGTTCAACAGCGCTACAGCGAGCACACCGGACAGTAATTTCTTCATTGTGATGCAGCTTGTTAGTTAGAGTTTTTATCAGGGCAGTACAAGCTTGTAGGGCTTGACTGTAACCGATGCATAGACGCCAGCTTCGATATAGGGGTCACTGTCAGCCCAGGCTTTGGCCTCTTCCAAAGAGGGGAACTCAGCAATTACCAGGCTGCCGGTAAAGCCAGCTTCACCGGGCTCTTCGCTGTCGATGCTGGGGTTTGGGCCGGCGGCCAGGAGACGGCCTTCATCTTTGAGAAGGTTGAGTCGGGCCAAATGACCGGCGCGGGCTTTTTTGCGTAAAGGGAGACTATCGCTAACATCTTCACTGATGATTGCGTACCACATTGTTTTTAATGCTCTTGTTAGTTTTTTTAGGTGTTATTGCGCAACCATCACTTCTTCCAGTTTCAACCCGGTCAGCTTGCCGATACGGGAGAATAGGAAAAAGAGTGCACCCATCAGAATCAGGGTTGATGGGATCGCAATAACCAGATATCCATAGGCGGTCATTTCGCCAAGTTCGGTGTTATAGGCCTCTGTGCCCGGCGGGCTGGTAACGATCATTTTGGCGAGAATGTAATTCAGCGCCGAGGAGAAAAAGAATGACCCGGCAACGATCCATGAAGTCTGGCGCAAGGTGCGGTCGAAGGCTGGCTGGTTACCATTGGCCTGTAATGACTCGGCGATCTTTGTCGTATTCAGAATTTGATCGTTGTACAGCAGGGTTTTGACCAGCGGCCAGCGGGTGTAAACGGATAGTGCCGTGGCAACACCCAGTAGGCCAGGGATTGCAGCTTCCTTAATCGCAATATACTGCGGGTCCAGCTTGAGCAAGCTGATGCCGCCAGTGAGCAGGATGCCAATAAACCCGAGGGCTGAGAAGAAATTGACCTTGCCCAGGCGCAGCAGGTCGCGAAGGCCATAGCCCAGCGGGAAGGCCAGGGCCACTATCAATGCCCAGGTTGGGCCCAACCAGTCATCCCCGGAAAGCTTGGTCAGTATCAATGTCGGAATAATGACATTGAAGGCAATATTGCTGAGAAACCCTTCTTTTTTAGGCTTCTCGGGAGATGTCGTGGTCGAATTCGTTTCGGTCATACTCAATTCCGGTGATAATGCCCGCTGGAAACTGGTGGGGCTGATTGCCCGTTCAATTTCCCCGCTGACAAAACTACTGTCAGACTTCGGCCCTGGCGAGTCACCTGTGAGTGACTGCTAGTCCGGGCCTTATCCCTGAAAACGCCGAGTGCCGCATAGACAGCGCAATAGGGCGATTGTTCCTGAAAAGACGGATATGGCGATCTTTTTCATCGTCGAACTGAGTGAGAGCCTGTTGTTGAAGACCCTTTCAGCCGATTTGAATACAGACCTGGTAGATCTGCACTGCCACAGTACCGCGTCTGACGGTATTTTAAGTCCTGCGCAGCTGGTGTCGAGAGCGAAATCCCAAGGTGTGACGATGCTCGCCCTGACCGACCACGATACGGTGGATGGTGTGCCTGAGGCTCAACAGGAAGGTGACTGTTTGGGCGTAGATGTGGTGGCGGGGATTGAGTTCTCCAGTCTTTGGGGGCGTAGACCCGTACATATTGTAGGTCTGAACATCAATCCCGAATCGGGGCCTCTGCAAGAAGCCATTCAGCTGCGTGAGCAGTTGCGCGAGGAGCGGGCAGAGCGTATTGCGGAGAAGCTGGAAAAACGCGGCTTTAGCGGTGCCTTGGAGGGTGGACGTGCCCTGGCGGGCGACTCGGTACTGGGTAGGCCCCATTTCGCACGATGGCTAGTGGAAGCTGGGCATATAGATGATACCGGTAAGGCATTTAAGCGTTACTTGGGTGCCGGCAAGGTGGGGGATGTGCGGGTCGAGTGGCCCCAGCTGGGAGAGACTATCGCCACTATTCACCAGGCCGGTGGCTGTGCGGTATTGGCTCATCCCCTCAAGTATGGATTGACCCGCACCCAGTTATTGCGATTGTTGGGGGCATTTCTGGAAGAAAAAGGAGATGCTGTCGAATTGTTGTGCGGTCGGCAGAACCCGACACAGACGAGGGAGTTGAGGAAACTACTATTCTCAGCTGCGGAAGCGGCGGGCAAATCAATGCCATATTGCTCTCTTGGCAGCGATTTTCACCAGCCGGAGCAGCCCTGGCGTGAATTGGGTTGTGTCAGGTTGCCCGCAGACGTCGAGCCGGTGTGGAATCTGTGGCACACTCTGCACCGGGAACAGCGGGGTCACGTTTCGCTGCCCTAATTCCGGCTTGTGAATTGGGGGCCATCGTCCGGCTTTAAGCCTGGTGGATGGCAGTGAGGTATTTTCAATCGGTAAGGCTTTTGGGGGGCTTTGTGGCGCAGTTTTTTCAGATTCATCCGGATAATCCTCAAGGCCGCCTGATCACTCAGGCAGCAGAGATCGTCGCCCAAGGGGGCGTTATTGTTTTTCCCACCGATTCAGCTTACGCCATAGGCTGTCGACTGGGAGAGAAGCTGGCGGTTGAGCGCATTCGAGGAGTGCGCCAGCTGGACAAGCAGCACAACTTCACATTGATGTGCCGAGACCTATCGGAGCTGGCGACCTATGCCAAGGTCGACAACCAGATGTTTAGGTTGTTAAAGAATCATACGCCGGGTTCCTATACCTTTATTATGCCGGCGACCGCCGAGGTGCCGCGCAGGTTAATTCATCCGAAGCGCAAGACCATCGGTATTCGTGTGCCGGATAATCCCATCGCCCTGGCCCTGATTGAAGAATTGGGCGAGCCGTTGATGAGCTGTAGCCTGATTATGCCCGGCGAAGAACAGCCCCTAACCGAACCTTACGATATCCGCGATACCCTGGAGCACCAGGTGGAATTGGTTATCGATGGCGGTTTCTGCGGGTTGGAGCCCACCACCGTGATCGACCTGACAGGTGATGAGCCCCAACTGATTCGTCAGGGATGTGGGGCAACTGACGAAATACTCGGCTGAAAGCTGCGGCGCCGTGTATAATCGCGCGTTTGCACGATTGAGGGTGGGGCAGGGTGTCCAGTGATGAGTTACTAGCAGAGGTCGGGGAGCAAGTGCTGGCCGAGGTTGCGGCGAGCGATGATGAAGCTCCTGCCCAGGCTGGCGATGCGGAATCGCAGGGCCAGGACTCGGATGAGGATTCCCCCCTGGCTTTGGTGCAGGGCGAAATCTTTAACGACCTCCCGCAGGATCTCTTTATTCCACCAGATGCTTTGGAAGTTGTTCTGGAGGCTTTCGAGGGGCCTCTGGATCTCCTGCTATACCTGATTCGCCGCCAAAACCTGGATATTCTCGAGATCAACGTCTCCGACATTACCCATCAATATATGGCGTATGTGGAGATGATGACGGCAATTCGCTTTGACTTGGCCGCCGAGTATCTGGTAATGGCCGCTATGTTGGCGGAAATAAAGTCGCGGATGCTGTTGCCGCGACCGCCTGAAGCGGAGGAGGAAGAAGGCGAGGACCCCCGCGCGGCTCTGATTCGCCGTTTGCAGGAGTATGAGCGTTTCAAAACTGCGGCTGAGGATCTCGATGAGATCCCCCGTGTTGGCCGGGATGTCCATCAGGCCAATGCAGAGGCTCCCGATCGCAGTATCACACGCCCCGACCCTGAAATTGACTTGAAAGAAGTCCTGGTCGCCCTGGCTGAAGTGCTGCGGCGTGCGGATATGTTTGAGAGCCACCAGGTTGAGCGGGAGAAGTTGTCCACCCGCGAGCGTATGACCCAGGTGCTGGATAAGATCCGCCACGGCCAGTTTGTGCCCTTTGTAAGCCTGTTTACCGTTGAGGAGGGTCGCCTCGGTGTCGTAGTGACCTTCCTGGCAGTGATGGAGCTGGTAAAAGAGTCACTGGTGGAGCTGGTGCAGAATGAAGCTTTTGGCCCGATCCACGTGCGCGCTCGCGCTGCTACCCACAGCAGTGAAAGCGAAGACGGTGCTGGCAGCGAGCTTGAGGATCAGACTCTCGAAGAGGTTGAAGATCCAGAGGACGCTGCAGAGGCCTCGGATAAAGCGTCAGAAATGTATTCGAGTTAGAAAATAGAAGATGACAATCGCCCCCGAATTACTGCGCAAAATCGTCGAAGGCGCCCTGTTGGCTGCTGGCCAGCCTCTCAGTGAAGAAAAACTGTTGTCTTTGCTGGACGAGGAAGAGCAACCCTCCAAGACTACCCTGAGAGATGTGCTTGAAGAAATCGCCCAGAGTTGTGCTGACCGAGGGTTTGAACTGAAGAAAGTCGCGAGTGGTTGGCGTTTTCAAGTGCCGGAAGACCTGGCCCCATGGGTGAATCGGCTGTGGGAGGAAAAGGCGCAACGGTATTCCCGTGCAACCTTGGAGACCCTGGCCATTATCGCTTATCGACAGCCGGTAACCCGTGGTGATATCGAGGATATCCGCGGCGTTGCGGTGAGTTCGCATATTGTTAAAACCCTGCTGGAGCGCGGTTGGATTAAAGTTGTGGGGCAGCGGGATGTGCCCGGTAAGCCGTCTCTCTACGCAACAACCCGGGAGTTTCTCGATTATTTTAATTTGAGCACCCTGGATGATTTGCCGACTCTGGCGGAGATCCGCGATATCGAGAGTCTGAACCAGATTCTGGAACAGGAAGGTTTGCCTCCAGAGCCGGTTCCAGAGGAGGGGGAGTCCGAGGTGGACAATAGTGCTTCGGAAGATTCTGAGTCAGGGCAAGACTCCGAGGCAGAACCCTCTACTGAAGCCCCTGCGGCTGAACACGAAGATATAGACGATGCCCTGGTGGAGGCTTTGGCTGAGGAAGTTGCTGCTGAAGCATCAGGCGCCGAGACCGAGTCTGAGCCCGGAGTAGTCGCCGAAGCAGTGCCCGCCGAGACGGATGCAGAGGAAGATCCAGTGGAAACTGCGGCAGCAGAGATCCAGTGGGAAATGGAGCAGGAAGACTCTGAAGGTAATTCGGAGTTGGATGTAAATGTTGATCTAAGTGAAGAGAGTGAACTTCACAGTGATGAGGGAAGCAGCGTTGAATCGCTGCAAGTAGAAGAAGAGAGCGAGAACTCTCTAACGGCAACGTTACCACCCAGCAGTATGTTTGCCGAAGACGACACAGTTGAAGAGGTCGCCGAGGAGTCGGTGGAGGCAAATGCTGATGTCGATGAAGATTCCAAAGAAGTAGTACAAGTGGAAAGCACCACCCCATGAGTGATGGTACCCCGCCAGCAGGCGAGAAATTACAGAAAGTATTAGCGCGCACCGGCCTCGGTTCGCGCCGTGAAATGGAGCGCGCAATTGATGCGGGCCGCGTAACCGTAAATGGAAAAGTGGCGGAGCTTGGCGAGCGCGTAACTGACGCGGATCATATCGAGTTTGATGGTAGCCGGCTGCCTTCGGCAGAGCAGAATCGCTGCCGGGTAATACTCTACAACAAACCGGTTGGAGAAATATGCTCCCGCCACGACCCGGAAGGCCGCCCGACGGTCTACGATCGCCTGCCGAGACTGAAAACCGGCCGCTGGATTTCTGTTGGGCGCCTGGATTTCAATACCAGTGGTTTGCTGCTGTTTACCAATAGCGGAGAGCTGGCCAATAAATTAATGCATCCCTCCTCGGTAATCGACCGCGAATACTTGGTTCGAATCCAAGGTGATGTGGATGAGGAAATGAGGCGGCGTCTGCTCAAGGGCGTGTTGTTGGATGATGGGTCGGCGCGCTTTACCGACATCGTAGAGAGTGGTGGTGAAGGTAAAAACCGCTGGTTCTACTGCGTAGTGATGGAGGGCCGCAACCGCGAGGTGCGTCGTCTGTGGGAGTCCCAGGGAGTTAGAGTTAGCCGCTTGAAGCGTGTGCGCTACGGCAGCGTCTTTATTCCCTCCCATGTGCGCGTCGGGCAGTGGATTGAGATGGAGCCCCGCGAGATCGATGACCTCTGCGTAACGGCGGGAATGCCGAAACTGGGCCAGCGCCCATTGACCCAGGGTGAGAAACAAAATCTGGAGCGCCAGCGTAGGAAGCTGCGCAAGTCACCGGCGCCAGCCGCGCGACGCAATCGACCGAAGTCGGTTTAAACAGAAAAAGCCCGCAAATTGCGGGCTTTTTTGTATTTCAGTAATCGCTACTGTTAATTGCTGAGTGTTACTGCTGGTTCTCCGGTGTTTCTCCAGCTTCCTCTTCATTCTGGTCTCGCAGCTCACTGGGGACACCCTGAGGGCCGTCACCCATTGCATCATCCACATCGGACGGAATATCTGAAACTGAATCGGTGGAGGTTCCGTCGGAGGTGCTATTTTCAGGTGCTGTTTCAACCAGGTTTTTTAGTTTTTCCAATCCTTGTTCATAAGACTCTCCCACCATTTTTTTCACTGCCAGGCCCATCCAGCGTTCTCTGGGGCCACCGCCGGTATCGCTGTGGAAGTTCCAGGTAAGAAGGGTGCCGCCATCCTTTGGTTCCAGTTGGAATTCTGCCGTGGCCTGGCTGCCATCACCAAAATCCAGTTTGGTGGCGACTACAGAATCTCTCTTGCTGGCGAAGATAGTTTGACTGCCGCTTCCGGCTTTGGAGTTTTCGCCGCGCCAACTCATTTTGGCGCCGACGCCTTCCTGGGGACCGCTGTACTCATAGAGTACCGAGGGGTCGATGTGGCGCCATGGGGACCACTCGTTGAATTTGTGGAAATTATTAACGTAGGGGAAAACCACTTGTGGCGGTTTGTTGATAAATACGCTGCGATGAACAGTGACTTCGCGTGGGAATAAGTATCCCGCGAGCACGAGAATTACCAGGGCAATAAGAATATAAATAATCCAGCGCATAGCGGGTTCCTTTGCTATTTGCGGGTGCAAGGAAGCAACCGCCAGAAAACTCTGGCGGTAGAGATGCTTATATTAGCTGCTGCGATGCTTAATCGTCGGCAATATGTAGCAGGGGGAGCTTAATCTCAACACACAGGCCCGCATCCCGGCTGTTTTTGGCGCTGATGCTTCCCAGGTGATGCAGGATGGTGCGCTGGGCGATAGCGAGTCCCAGTCCAAAGCCACCACTTTCCCGGGTGCGTGCACTATCTGTGCGATAGAAGGGGCGGAAAATAGCCTCCAATTCCTCATCTGCCACGCCGGAACCTGAGTCGATGACTGAGATGGTGCAGGATTCTGAGGATTCTTTAATCGACACCTTGACCCGGCCGTGCTCGGGACTGTACTTGATTGCGTTGCGCAGGATGTTCTCCAGGGCAGCGGTCAGGGAGCTGCCCCGGGTTGCGACAAGGAGCTCTTCCCCTTCGGAGAGAATTTCAAAGGATAGGTCTTTGTCAGCAGCTTCGCTGTGGAGGTCTTCCGCCAGGGCGCTTATCAGGGCATTTACTTCCACTACGTCATCCAGGGGGCGCTGCTCCTGGTTGCTAATAGGAAGTGATAGCACGTCGGCAATAATATCTTCCAGGTAGTCCGCTGCCTTGCCGATTTTATCCAGTTCTGTATCGAGCCCGTTAATTTGCTTTTGGCGGGCGATGGCCAGTGCCACTTGCAGGCGCGCTAATGGCGAGCGCAGTTCGTGGGAGACATCCTTGATCAGGCGGCGCTGCTCGGACATCGATTCTTGAAGCTGGGCGGTCATGGAGTCGAAGTCCAGGGCCAGGTCAGTCAGTTCATCATTCCGAGACTTTAGGGAGGGGGTCACGCGGTAGTCCAGTTCGCCGGCAGCGACGCGCTTGGTGGCGGCGCTCAGCTGTTCCAGTGGACGGCTCAGGTAGCGGGCCAACCAGTAGCAGGCTAGACCCGAGGCAATCATGGAGAGCAGCAACATCGGCCAGAAATTGCGCCACAGGAAGCGCAGTAATAGGCCTTCTTTGCTATCTCCAGCAACGACGACGATCCGCAGGGGGTCTCCGGTGCGCAGCGGTAGGAAGAAGCCTACAGTGGGCTTGTTATTTACCAGTTTGTGAGCTTCGCGATTGCGGTAATCAAGACTGTCGATCAACGAGCCCATATTTGATGGCACTTCGCGACCGAGGATGTCGTTGCCTTGTTGATCAACCGCATAAACCCGCCGTTTGACTTTTTTGGGGGCTTTCTCGAGCCAGTGCTGGAATTGTTCGGGACCGTGACGGCGGGCGATTCGCATATTTCGCATCACCTCGCGAAATAGGGCGGGGCCCTCCCAGCGTTCCTCTTGTCGGGGATCGCCGAATTCACCGAAGTGGGTAATGTAAATGGCGGCTACAACCATCACCATGGCGGTGATCCAGGCCCCAAAGAACATTTTCCAGAAGAGACTGCGCATCGTGGAAAACCTACTGCTTGCTCTGGGTGAGCATGTATCCGGCACCTCGGATATTGATAATCAGGTCGCGGCTGGCACCTTTATCCGCGAGCTTCTTGCGAATGTTACTGACATGGACATCAATGGAGCGGTCGTAGGGCATCAGCTTACGGCCAAGGGCACTTTCAGTGAGAACCTCTTTGCCAACCACTTCGCCGGCATGCTGAACCAGTACCTTGAGCACGGCGAACTCTGCGCCGGTCAGAGCCAAAGCCTGGTCGTTCCAATAACCCTGATGCTCTGCAGGCAGTAGTCGAATCTGGCCACTGCTAAGACTGTCGTCGCTCTCTTCAGTTTCGACTCGGCCGCGGCGGAGCACTGCGCGCAGTCGGGCCGCCAACTCCCTGGGATTGCAGGGTTTGGGCAGGTAGTCGTCGGCACCCATTTCCAGGCCGACGATACGATCCACAGTGTCCCCTTTTGCAGTAAGCATCAAAACCGGCAGGGAGCGGCTTGCTGCTGATGCCTCCTCCCTGAGTTTGCGCAGTACTTCAAAGCCATTGTGAACGGGCAGCATGACGTCCAGAACCAGAGCGTCAAAGCTCTCGCTCTGAGCGAGCTCTAATCCCCGGCCACCATCATTGGCAGCAGTTACTTGAAAACCCTCTCCGGTAAGGTACTCCCTTAGTAAGTCGGTGAGTTCGGTGTCATCGTCGATTAAAAGGATGCGGCTCATGGCGTTCTCTCAGTTTCTGTGTGGCCATTATATGCAAAGCGCTGGCGCTGGTTACCGCCGGCGATGGAGCTTTTTACCGTTCTTAACAAATGTTTACCGGCGTTTTCCCCCGTTTACATAAGCTGCGCTTACTATGAAGTCACTGAACGCGAACATGAGGACGAAGGAATGAAACACTGGAAACAAGCAATAGGAAGCTTGGCCTTGGTAGGTGTTCTGGTTGCCCCTGCGGCACTTGCTTTCGGCGGTGGTGAAGGTGGTCAGGGGCGTGGATTTGAATATATGGTCCGCCAGCTTGAGTTGACCGAAGGCCAGCAGGCACAGTTAAAGGCCAACCGGGAGAGCAACCGAGAGGCGAGAATGGCACAGCGCGAGCAAATGATCGAGCTGCGCAAGGAATTAAATGCGGCGATTGAGTCGGGCGCTGACCAGGCGACACTGGATCAATTGGGCGAAGAGCTAGGCAAGCTAAAGCTTCTGGAGATGCAGAACCGCAACGAAATGAAAGAACAGTTTAAGGCCATTCTGACTGATGAGCAGAAGGCCAAGCTAGAGCAGCTAAAGAGTGAGCGCAAAGCGCGCCAAATGAAACGGCGCGATGAAAGCTCTGCAAGCCAGGATTCAGAGTCCTAGGCCCCCCAACCAAAGACTCCTTGTGCGATCCGCTGGGTGCACCCTTCCCCAAGGCCCAGCAGGTTCATAACCCTTAGCCCCCGCTGCCCCGGGGGCATTTTTCTTTATTCCTGCCGAAACCTGATCAGATAGGTAACTTGCTGAGCCCGGTTATTGCTGGGAGAATACGCCGCCTTGTAATTTAGTATGTAGCGGCCCGGATTGGGCGGAGAGGGTTGACTGTGAGTAAAATCGGCTTGTTCTATGGCAGTGATGAGGGTAATACCGAGTCTGTAGCTTTGCGCATCCGCGCCCGCCTTGGCGAAGATAATGTAGACCTGTTTGATATTGCCGATGTCACCCAGTTGGATATTGCTAATTATCAGTATCTTATCTTTGGAATCCCTACCTGGGACTTCGGTCAGATTCAATCTGACTGGGAAGAGTTCTGGGAGGATGTCCAGGAAATCGATTTTAGTGGAAAGACCGTCGCTTTATTTGGCCTGGGAGACCAATTTGGGTACGGCGACTATTTCCTGGATGCGATGGGCATGCTCCACGATGTTATTGTGGAAAAAGGAGCCACTATAGTCGGTCACTGGTCCACTGAAGGCTATGAGTATGAAGCCTCAAAAGCTGAAGTCGAAAGTGGAGCAAAGTTTGTCGGTCTGGCTATTGATGAAGACCAGCAGGAAGAGCTGACCACAGAGCGGCTGAATCGCTGGTGTCAGCAAATAGCTGAAGAGCTTGCGCTTGACAGTGATGTTCTTGAGCTGGATGACTGATTCGTTATGAAAAACTCCCTGTTGTTCAGCGAGTTTTGGCCCTGGCTGGCAGAGCATACAAATTGCATCGTCAGGGCCGGAAGTAGTGATTCGGTAGTATACGATGATGATGACTACCACTGGCGCTTCACCGCTGAAGATGCCCGTACCAAGTTGGTTCAGGTAATGCGCGGTAAACGACCCGTCGCCGAGCTGTTTATTGAGCCTGAACATATAGCCGCTGTGCGTATTTCTCCCGGGGAGCGGGGAGAGTACAACTTTGACCTGGTAGCAGAAGTCCAGGGGCGCGAACAGGTTGTTTATTACTTTGTTCTGACTCACTCACTGGAAGATGTGGATACGAAACAAAATCCCTCCTCAGCCGCTCTCCATTAAAAACATTTTGATGTTGTGGAAGTTATGCTAGTCAGGCCTGTATAACTTCCGGATTAAATTTCTAACTTAAATTCTATCCCTCTCTTTTATTTCCCTTCACAACCATTAATTTGAAAATTTTTTTACAGTCGGTGCATTTTGTAAACTGTATTTATTATAAAAAGCGCTTGTTGTGAGTTCTTAACAAAGGTTTACCACAGTTATCCCCCGTTTACACGGCGCCCACTTACTATGTACTTACTGAATGCAAACGAGAGGGTTGAACGATGAAAAACTGGAAAACTGTAGTAGGTAGTTTGGCTTTGGCTGGCGTTGTAGCAGTACCAGCCGTTGGTATGGCATGTGATGGTAAAGGACGTATGGAAGGTCGCGGCCATGGACCAGAAAAAATTGCTAAAGAGCTGGACCTGACGGAAGCTCAAAAGGATCAACTGAAGGAGCTTCGCGAGTCCAACCGCGAAGGAAAAATAGCTAAGCGCGAAGAAATGCACAAAGCGTATGAAGAGTTGCGTGAAGCAATTCGTTCCGGTGCCGATCAGCAAACACTGGCAAGCCTGGGGGCGGAGATTGGCAAGCTGGAAGTCGCTAAAATGCAGAGCCGCAACCAGATGCGTACTCAATTTGAGTCTGTATTAACAGATGAGCAGCTCGCCAAGCTGGAAACCCTGAAGGCTGAAAAAAAGGATCGTCATATGAAGAAGTGGAAGGCGTATCGCGATCATGGTTAAGAGTGGGCATAGTTTAACTGCTTTAATGTTGCACCAGGTAATTTGAGGTGTAGCAGGTCCAGCTGCATCTACAGCAGCTGGTCGTAGTTCATAACGCGGCTTTGAATTAGAGTCGCTCTTTAAATCAATGACTAATGAATTAAACTACAATCTTCTCAGCCAGGAATGCACCGCGCGGATGCATGGATTACTCTTGACCGAGAGAGTTGTAGTTTAAGCCTGTGATAGTAAGATTCAAAATTTCATTGGATCTAAACCAGCTAATGGTGAAAATCCTTTCGGATCAATCTTTAATAACTACAAATTAGTAGATAAATACAGCACCTGAATTAGGGGTACCGTTGTTTTTCTTATCGCCACCAATACCAATGGCATTGCTATCTTCACCAGGGGCGCCCACTACAAGGGTATTTCCATCTGCGCTGAGACTTACAGAATGGCTGAACTCATCATTTTTTTCCGTTGTACTTGACTTGATATAAGCTCCTTTGCTCCAGATAGTATTTGAACGTGTATATATAAATTGCTCCAGAGTCCTGGGCATTATTATCTTGCTCATCACCATTAATACCACTGGCATGGCTGTCTTCGCCGAGAGCTCCGACTGCAAGAGTGTCCCCATTTTCACTGAGGCTAACGGAGAAACCAAACATGTCGCCTCCGTTTGCACAGTTGAGTTCGATATTGTGGGCATTGAGGTAGGATTGCTGGACCCAATCATCATTGGTTTGTGCAAATATGTATGCTGCTCCAGTGTAGTCAAGGGCATCATTGTTTTCCTGGTTGCCATTAATACCTGTAGCAAAGCTACGCTCACCAATAGCTCCTACTGCGAGAGTAGAGGCATCACTGCTTAGGTGAATGGCAGAGCCAAACAAATCGTATTTATCACTGTTGCTGGCTTTAATATGAGATTGTTGGGTCCAGGTGGTTTCGGATCGGGTGAATATATAAACGGCGCCAGAGCTGGCTACGCTATAACTGGGTGGAAAACTATTTATACCCTTAGCTCCGCTACTTTCAAAGGGGGCGCTAACTGCCAGGGTGTTTCCGTCATTGCTAAGGCTTACACTTCTTCCAAATTGGCTGTTTTGCCCTGCGTTACTAGCTTTTATATAGGCTTGTTGTTTTCAGTTGGTCTTGTTGTGATTGAAAATATATACAGCGCCAGAGTTAGAGTGGTCATTGCTAGTTTGGTCGCCGTTTATGCCTGAACTACTACTATCTTCACCGCGAGCGCCGACTGCAAGAGTTTTGCCATCGCCACTAAGGCTGACGGAGTAACCAAATGCATCGTCAAGATCACTGTTGCTGGGCTTTATATAAACTTGCTGGGTCCAAGTGTTGCTTGTGCGGCTAAATAAATATACGGCACCAAATCCGAATGAGTTAAAGCTACTATTACCTTGATCACCATTGATTCCGATGGCACTACTATTTTCACGATGAGCACCAATTGCGAGTTTATTGCCGTCATTACTTAAGCTAATAGAATGGCCAAAATAATCTCCCTTATCAGCATTACTGGCTTGGAGCGAAGCCTGTTCAGTCCAGTTAAGGTTGTTGCGCGTAAAGATATAAACTGTTCCGGGAGGGTTGGAATTTTCAGTTCGGAGTAATTCACCTGGCGCTCCGACAGCGAGAGTATTGCCATCGCCACTAAGAGCTATTGATCCTCCAAAATATTCACCCTCGGTAGAGTCGCTTGATTTTAAGTAACCAATACTATCAATAAGAGGGTCATTAGCAGCAAGAATATCTGAGTTGGAACACCCGTGGTTATTGCAGGACTGTAAGATATACTGAGTGTTTACTCTGGAGTGTAACGGCACTTCTAAGATATAACTTTCTGCCTCGTACTGGATATCACTTCCAATCTGACTAAACCCTGAAGCTCCATCAGGATTCTCTTGAAGTCGGTAGTAGATCGCTCCTTCAACATGATCCCAGTTGAACTCGAAGAGTTTAATTGACTTAAAACTTAAATTAACGTTTGAGGTTGATTAGGCATAGAGTTTGTCGATTCAATATTAGTTTCACTCCTGCTACATGCGATGAGCAAAGGTAAAACTATTGCGAAAGCAGCGAAAAAGGGTTTTATCATATTGATTGTGGAGTTTTAGGGTAAATTAAGATTAGAGGTTTGGCCGGTTTAGATGTAGGAAGTTTGTCAGGTAATTTTAAAGCTAATTATGCGTTAGGTAGGAAGTAGGAGGCAAATGCTAAAAAGAGCGGGCTTTGAAGGCCCGCCTAGACGATTAGCTAAAATTAACTAGTGCCGATAGTTAATTTCTTGCTAGATCTTCGCTTTTCCTATCAGGCTTGTGCTGGTCAAACCAATATAGAATCGATGCAACTTTTGCAACTAACTGACTTGGCCTGGCAGCGATACTGTGGGATGCCCCTGGTATGCGAACCATGGCAGCGTCAACGTCATTAAGTTTTAGTGCTTGATAAAACTGTTCTGTTTCTGACATCGGTGTGCGGTAGTCCTCTTCCCCGGTTAAGAGCATAGTGGGAGTGGTAACATTTCCGACATAGGTGAGCGGTGAGCGACGGCGGTATTCCTCAGGTTTCTCCCAGGGCATCCCTGAGAACCAATAGTTGGTAAAGAACCTGGAATAATCGGCAGTTAAGACAAAGCTTTCCCAGTTGATAACAGGCTTGGCAACAACAGCGGCCCTAAAACGGTCAGTTTTACCAATGATCCAGGCTGTCAATGTGCCTCCGCCACTGCCACCAGTAACAAACAACTGCTCTTCATCAATATAACCTTGAGAAATTACAGCGTCGACGCCAGAGATCAGGTCGTCGTAATCCTGGCTCGGGTAATTATGGTGAATTAAGTTGGCAAATTCATGGCCGTAGCTGGTGGAGCCTCGGGGGTTAGTGTACAGAACAACATAACCAGCAGCGGCAAATAACTGGACTTCGGCGGCAAATCTGGGGCCGTAATTAGAGAAGGGACCACCGTGAATTTCCAATAGAAGGGGATACTTCTTCTCGGGGTCGAAATTGGGTGGGTAAGCGACCCAGCCCTGAACATCTCGGCCATCAAAGCTCGATTTGTAGTTAATCTCCTCAATATTTGCCATCTCGCGCAGTGGCATCAGGTCGCCATTGAGCTCGGTGAGTGCCTGGGTTTTGCCGTTGCGCGCTAGAGCCAGTTCGGCCGGATTCTGAGGGGTCGTTTGTGTATAGGCGATGTCTCCGCGTTTGGAGACTGCAAAATTGGCACCGGAGTATGGGCGTCCCAGCGAAAGGCCTCCAGCGTCGTTGGCCATCAGGGTTTCGCTGGAACCAATTTTCTTGATGGCTATTTTGGTGGAGCCGTGATCGTCGTAGCTATAGGCAATTCGCTTGCTATCGCCCAGCCAGTGGAAGTTGGAGATGCTGCGATCCTTGGTAGTTTTTATTTTACGGGACTCTCCGCTATTGAGATCCAGGACGCGCAGAGTATGTTGTTGGTATCCGAGCTTTTGATCCTCAAAGCCTAAATAGGCCAGCTTCGTACCATCTGGAGAGATCTGCGGGTGATGGTCGGGACCATAACGTTCGGTAATCTGCTCGATACTGCCGGTTTTTAGGCTTACCTTGTAAATTTCCGAGTTCATCAGCTCGATTTCGTGATCGGGATGACGATTGGCTGAGAAGTAAATTGCATCGTTATTTTTACTCCAGGCGAGACTGCTGTGATGATCGTACTCGCCTTCGGTAAGCTGGCGAGGGGTACCGCCCTCTCGAGGGATCACAAAAACCTGTACATGCCCCTGCTTTAAATAGCCCATGCCATCTGAACGATAAATGCTGCTGTCGATAAACTGTGGTGGCTTAGCCCACTCTGCGCCTTCCGGGGCACTGGGGAGCTTTACTGGCAGAGGTTTGCTTTCCGGTACGAACATAGTGAAAGCTATTTGCTTACCATCCCGTGACCACTGGATATTGGAGGGGGATTTTGGCAGGTGAGTAATCTGCAGGTTCTGGCCATTATCTAACCACAGCAGGTGGATCTGTGGGCTGCCACTGCGGGTGCTGATAAAAGCGATAGTCTTCCCGTCTGGGGATAGCTGTGGGGAGTAATCGGAGTGGTCTCCAGAGGTCAGAGGGCGGTGATCTTTGCCATCGGTACCGATACGCCAAAGGTTCGCGCGCTTGCCGTCTTTCATTTTGTTCATTGAGTTGCGGACGTAATAAATACTTTTTCCGTCACTGCTGAACTGAGGGCTACTCGCGTATTCGAGGTTAAATACATCCTCGTAACTAAAATTGGGTAGTTGGTTATCAGCGAGCGCAGGGCTGGCGATAAACATCGCTGCGACAATTTTTATTAGCCGGTTCATGATCTTTAGGCTCCTCCTTTTTGTTTCCTAGAGGATACATGAGGAAGGGGGGGCAAAGGGAATGATCCGTTGACTGGTGTGCTCGATGGGATAATCCGTGCTGGAGCAGCAGGGTGGCTGACCTGCTACTCCGTTTTTTGGCCGAATATGCCTGTAAAATTTTGAATTAGTTGGTTGCCAAGTCCTCGCTTTCATTTTCTCTATCGGATTTGTGTTGATCAAACCAGTAGAGGGTCGAAGCTACTTTAGAGATTCTCTTACTGGGTCTATCGGAAAAGTTATGGGATGTGTTTGGAACGCGCACCATAGCCGCCTCTACATCATTTAACTTTAGTGCTTGGTAAAACTGTTCGGTCTCGGATATCGGGGTGCGATAATCGTTTTCTCCTGTCAATAGCATGGTCGGTGTAGTGACATTGCCAATATAGGTGAGTGGAGAGCGGCGTCGATACTCCTCGGGGGTCTCCCAAGGCATCCCGGAAAACCAGTAGCGAGTAAATATTTTGGAGTAATCGGCAGTTAGAACAAAGCTCTCCCAATTGATTACCGGTGCGACAACTACCGCAGCCCTGAATCGTTCAGTTTTACCAATAATCCAGGCCGTCAGTGTGCCGCCGGCACTCGCACCTGTGACAAATAATTGATCCTCATCGATATAGCCTTGGGCGATAACTGCATCGACACCTGCCATTAGGTCATCGTAATCCTGGCTAGGGAAGTTGTGATGGATCAGGTTGGCAAACTCATTGCCGTAGCTGGTAGAGCCACGAGGGTTCGTGTAGAGCACGACATAGCCTGCGGCGGCAAATAGTTGCATTTCGGCAGAAAAGCGCGGGCCGTAGTTAGATAGTGGGCCACCGTGAATCTCAAGTAACAGGGGGTATTTATTTTGGGAGTCGAAATTTGGAGGGTAGGCTATCCAGCCCTGGATATTGCGACCATCGAAGCTGGATTTATAGTTGATCTCTTCCACATGGGCCATATTGCGTAACGGTATCAAATCACTGTTGATCTCCGTGAGTGTTTTTATCTTGCCGCCACGAGAAATTGCAAGTTCTGCGGGAATTTGAGGTGTGGTTTGTGTATAAACTACGTTTCCACGTTTGGAGACAGCAAAATCTGAAAAACTATAGGGAGCGCCTAATGTCAGTCCACCGGCGTCATCCGCTATCAAGGTTTCCTTTCCGCCAATTTTCTTAATGGCAATTTTGGTTGAGCCATGATCGTCATAGCTGTAAGCAATACGCTTACTGTCAGCGAGCCACTGAAAATCGGAAACGCTACGATCGCTGGCAGTTTTTATTAGCTGGTTTTTTCCACTAGCGAGGTCGATCACTCGCAAAGTGTTTTGGTGGTAGGGAAGCCGCTGATCTTCATAGCCTAAATATGCCAGCTTTCTTCCGTCAGGTGAGATTTGAGGTTGAAAATCGGGGCCAAATCTTTCGGTTACTTGCTCAATATTTCCATCGTTGATATTTACCTTGTAAATTTCTGAATCCAGCAGTTCAATTTCATGATTTGGGTGGCGATTTGCTGAAAAGTAAATGGTCTTATTATTTTTGCCCCAGCTGAGTTGGCTGTTGTGCTCGTAGTTCCCACTGGTGAGCTGACGGGGGGTGCCTCCTTCACGGGAAATCATGAAAACCTGTGAATTGCCCTGCTCTAAGTATCCCTGGCCCTCAATGCGATATAAGCTCTTGTCGATAAACTGAGGTGTTTCCTCCCACTCGCCCCCTTCTGGTGGTGTGGGAAGCTCCACTGGCAGCGGTTTGCTCTCGGGCACGAACATGGTGAAGGCGATATGCTGACCATCGTGGGACCACTGGATATTTGATGGGGCTTTTGGTAGATGGGAAATTTGCTCGCTTTTACCATTGTCCAGCCACAACAAATGTATCTGGGGCTTTCCACTCCTGTCGCTGATGAAGGCAATGGTTTTTCCATCTGGAGATAGAAGTGGGGAGTGGTCGTGAAAATCTCCCGAAGTTAGGGGGCGATGATCTTTGCCATCATCGCTGACATACCAGAGGTTTGCCCTTGTGGTATCTGCCATTTTGTTCAGGGAGTTGCGCACGTAATAAATATTTTTATCGTTAGTGCCAAACTGTGGGTCGCTGGCGTACTCCAGGTCGAAGATATCCTCGTAGCTAAAATTGGGTGAATGTTCATTTGTATTTGCGTGGGTGGAAAATGCCAGGCTTGCAATAACTGCCGCAGCGATAAACGTTTTAAACCTATCCATGGTCTGTGAGCTCCTTTTTTTTGTTGGATTCAGCATACCGAAGGGATTGTGTCAGAGGGGATAAATACGCTGAAATGCAGTATTGAGGGGATAGTCAGTTTATTTGGCGTATAAACCTTTTGGAGTTTTACTTTCCCAGCGAGGAAAGCCGGGGCAAGTCAAAAGTAAACTTGATACTTTCGCCTTTTTTGAGCCCACAAACTAAGCCAGGTTAATCGAAATGGTAGCTCTATTAATACTTTCCGATAAATATCTTTGAGGGTATCAAACTGGTAGGCCTCAACCATTTCGTCACACTGTGTGAATAGCAGTTTTTTGGGTTCTAGTTCAGTAACCACAATTCTGGTGGGCACAGTATTAATGAGAGCTGGGGGCAGGGTGTGTATTGGGCTAACGGCACAAAGGGCGACCTACCACTACGATGATTGCGGCTGTATTGAAAAAGTGGTGAGCTACGGTACTTGGTGGCTTTAGGTTTCACTCTGCCATGTGTTAGCCGTCTCCTCTACGAAACTTTGATAGCTTCGCGGGCCCTGCGGCAAAAGTGCGGCCTGAGCCTCGAGATCTTTCTGATGGATTGGATGGCCGTTTGTTTTGAACCAGCGATGCATGACCAGAAGATCGAAATTCAGCCACGGAGGCACCATGGTTTCGATGCTGTTGGCAAATTCTTCCGGCGTTAGGTCAGGGTAGATGACGGTGTGCCCAAGTGCTATAGACCAGAGTGCGGCGGTTTCATTGCCGTTAGGGCATCCAAACTCGACAAAAGAAATACTTAGTTCTTCGCCCTTATGTCTAAGAGTGCTGACGCTGCTGCGAGCGCAACATCACGGATATCAATACGTGCAACCGGGTGGGGCCCCAACGGCGTTGCATAAGCACCTGCAGTGATCACATCCTTCTGAACAAGATCATTCTGAGCGAAGTAGGTGGGCCGTAGTATCGTGTGCGCGATCCCACTTGCTCGCAACGCTGTTTCAATAGCGAATTTTCCACCCGCATGGGGAATCATCGGTGCGCGAACTGCAAGATCGCTCGATAGATAAACGATGTGCCTGGGGGGTGATTCAGCGGCGATCGCCAGTGTGGAGAGGCCTTGATGGGTCTCCTTGGGACTATTTGCGATGAGTAGAAAGACACTCTCAACTCCCTTAAATGCGGACCTCAGGGTGGGAGGGGCGTCCATATCGGCAATGACTGTATCAATATCATCGGGGAGACTTGCGGCATAGGCAGTCGATCGTGTGGCGACCCGGATCTTTGCCCCACTCGCATACAAGATCGGAATGAGGGCCCGGCCGACGTTTCCTGAGCCGCCAAAGATAAGGACAGTCATCGATGTAATCCATTGATGCTCAGGGCCAGACTGCGCAAAAGAATGCGCGAAAAGGTTTGTCGGCGTGCCACCCTACCGGGGCATTCAATGGTACGAAGAAGCTGTCGCCGGCGTGGAAGGTCTCTTCGCTGTTTGACGTTGTGACCCGTACCGACCCCTCCAGCATACATATCAGCTCGCTCCGACTGAAATCTGTGATATCGCAACGACAAGGGCCGGATATTAATGTGCCGACCTGGATCCTGCCATCACCAGACTCGTATGCCAGATGCCGGGCCTAGTGTGGCTCTAGAGCGCTGAGACTGGTCTCTCTGTAGTTGTCTTCTGAAATATTTGGAAGCGGGCGCACGACTCTCAGCTTAGACGGATCAGTCTCTGCAGGATACTCATCATTGAATAAATTGATAAAGTACTTGCGGTAGTATACCGGCATGTCCCATGCGCAATTAAGGCCTTGCGGGAGGAAAAATGGCTCTCCAGCAGAGATAACTTCTTTGTGTCCTGTTTCGTCGATAATGCCGACGTGGCCCTCGATCAGAAGCATGAACTCAAAGAGCGGATAGGGATTGAGCCCTGTGCTGCTTCCGCCAGAGCAATCCCAGGTCCCAGTGCAGAGGCCGTTGCGCTCAAAGGCTTTATACCCTCGCTGGATAGGTGTCGGGCCGGTAAGAAAAGAGGGAGGGATGACAGCCCAGGACTCAAGGCCTTCGCCACTTGGGTTGTGCGGGTCCAACTTGATTACGCTTTTCATGGCGTCTTTCTCGAGGGCTCGAGTTGGTGGCAGGAGCCGCGCGACTCGAGAATCAGTGAGCGGTTGGTGGTCGTCGGCGCGATTCACTAAGTATCCCCGCCGCAACTCATTTAGTAGTCTAATCCAACTTGGCGACAGCTGTTGCTCTCGATAAATTGTGTCGGCCCGAGCCACCCTGCACGGTCTGGAGCAATGGGGTGTTGTATTGGCAGAGTTGGCAAATACGCTGAATAGTAATATTCAAGAGGTAGCCAGTTTTTGGCAAGATAAACCTGTTGGAGTTTTACTGCCCCAGCCATGAAAACTGGGGCCTCTCAAAAGAATATTTTGATTTTTCGCCCTTTTCGAGCCTCTAGGTTGAGTCGGATTAATTTAAGTGAGTAGCTCTTTTAAGACTTCCCGATAAATATCTTTGAGGATATTCAGGTGGTCGGCCTCAACCCTTTCGTCCACTTTATGAATAGTGGCATTTACCGGTCCCAGTTCTACGACCTGGGCTCCGGTAGGGGCAATAAAGCGGCCATCGGAAGTGCCGCCGGCGGTCGATAGCTCCGTTTTTTCCCCGGTGATGGTGAGAATTGCCTGCTGAGTTGCCTGAACCAGTGGGCCTGCGGCAGTGAGAAAAGGCAATCCGGATAATTTAAAATTCGCCTCGTACTTGAGGTTGTGCTTATCCAGGATTGCGCGGGCCCGAGTCTCAAGGTCTTCGGCGGTTAATTCAGTGGAAAAACGCCAGTTGCAGAGTAAATCCACTTCGCCGGGAATAACATTGGTTGCGCCGGTGCCGCCATTGATATTGGAAACCTGGAAGCTGGTTGCGGGGAAGAATTCATTCCCCTGGTCCCACTCTTCGGCAGCGAGTTCAGCGAGAGCAGGGGCCAGGGTATGTATCGGATTCTCGGCCAAGTGAGGGTAGGCTACATGGCCTTGGGTGCCGAGAACTTTTAGTTCCAGGCCGAGTGAGCCCCTGCGCCCATTTTTTATAATATCGCCAACCCGTTCACTACTGGATGGCTCGCCGACGATACAGCAGTCAATCTTTTCTCTCTGCTCCTCGAGCCACTCGACAACCTTAACGGTGCCGTTTGTTGCGGGGCCCTCTTCGTCGCTGGTGATCAGAAATGCTATGCGACCACTGTGGTCTGGGTGTGCCGCAACGAACTCCTCACAGGCAACCACCATGGCTGCCAGGGAACCCTTCATGTCCGCCGCACCGCGGCCATATAGAAAACCGTCGCGAATTTCAGGCTCGAAGGGGGGGCAGCTCCAGTTTTCTTCTGGGCCTGTGGGTACCACATCGGTGTGTCCGGCAAAGGCGAGTAGGGAGCCTTCACTAGAGCCATCGCGTACAGCCCAAAAATTATCGGTGTCACCTCTGCGCAATTTTGTTACCTGGAATCCTATTTTTTCCAGGCGCTGGATCATAAGGTCCATACACCCCGCATCTTCTGGGGTAACAGAGCGGCGGCGAATCAGGTCGAAAGCGAGTTGGAGGGTGGGAGTCACTTGGGCTTTCCTTGTATAGGGAGATGGGCCGCAAAGAAGCGGCTAGAGGGGTGGGGTGCATCGGTGCGGAACTGAAGTTCCGCACCGTGCAATTTTAATTGCTGTGTAGAGTTTCATTGAGCTCGATAGCACTCTTGTTGGTGAGACATTCCACTGCACCATTAGTGGAGTTGCGGCGGAATAGTAAATCGGATTTTCCGGCCAGGTCTCTGGCCTTGATGTGCTCTACCAGCTTGCCGCTGTCATCGAGCAGGGCGATTTTAGTTCCAGCGGTAATGTAGAGCCCCGCTTCTACTGTGCAGCGGTCGCCAAGGGGAATGCCGATGCCGGCATTAGCGCCGAGTAGGCAGTTATCGCCTACCGAGATAACGATATTCCCGCCGCCGGAAAGCGTGCCCATGGTGGAGCTGCTGCCACCGAGATCGGAACCGGCGCCGACAAATACCCCGGCGGAAATACGGCCTTCAATCATACCGGGCCCTTCGGTGCCAGCATTAAAGTTAACAAAGCCCTCGTGCATGATTGTGGTGCCTTCCCCAAGGTATGCGCCCAGGCGCACTCGAGCGGTGTGTGCGATACGAACCCCAGCCGGTACTACGTAGTTGGTCATTTTGGGGAATTTATCCACGCAGGAGACATCCAGGTATTCACCTTTGAGTCTTGCATCCAGTTGTCGCTGCGGTAATTCCTCGAGATCAATGGCTCCCTGGTTGGTCCAAGCGACATTAACCAGCTTGCCAAAAATACCGTCGAGTTTGGTCTCGTGGGGTTTTACCAGGCGGTGGGAGAGAAGATGTAGCTTTAGGTAGGCCTCCGGCACGGACTGCGGGGCTTCGTCAGTAGCCAAAATAACTACTGCGAGTGGTCTTTGGGAATTGGCGAATTGCTGCAGGATTTCCGCCTGGTCAGCGGCGCCTGCACTGTGGAGAGCATCGGCTAATTTCTGTAGCTGGGTGGAGTCCAGAGGCAGACTGTGATTTCCCTCTGCCACGCCGAGAGTTTCAGTAACCGCGTTAGCGATTTCTGCGCTAGGTTTAAACAGGGGTTTGGGGTAGTAAACTTCGAGCCAGTCGCCCTTGCTGTTACAGGTGCCGACACCAAAACCGATGCTGTAAATATTGCTCATGGTGGTTTTCTCCTAATTCGACTAGCTTTGCAGTTGTTCGAAGGTCGCCTCTTTAAAACCGAAAAGGGTTTCCTTTGAGGTGGTGGTGACCGGGCGTTTGATTAAGGTAGGGGTCGCACTGGCCAGATCTAAGGCGAGTGCATTGTCCATTTCGTTTTTCTGTTCATCGCTCAGTTCACGCCAGCTCGTTGAGCGGCGATTCAGGACCTCTTGCCAGCCAAATTTATCCAGCCATGCTTGAAGGGGGACATCTTCCATGCCGTCTACGCGAAAATCGTGAAAGCGATAATCGACTCCATTTTTCTCCAGCCATTTGCGGGCTTTTTTTACGGTGTCACAGTTTTTAATGCCGTACAGAGTAATCACGGTTACGCCTTTTTGGTTTTCTTGGGGTTTTTACGGTTGGGGTAGCAGGTTGTGCAGATTTCACAGACGGTGCCGTCGCAGCCCCGTGCAGAGCAGAACTCGCGACCGTAGAAAATAATCTGCAGGTGCAATTTATTCCACTTGTCTCTTGGGAACAGCCGCTTCAGGTCTTTTTCCGTCTGGGTGACATTTTTGCCATTCGTCAGGCCCCAGCGTTGGGCCAATCTGTGAATGTGAGTATCGACGGGAAACGCCGGGTGCCCAAAAGCCTGTGACATAACCACGCTCGCCGTCTTGTGTCCGACCCCGGGTAGGGTCTCCAGCGCGGCCATATTCTCGGGCACTTCGCCGTGGTATTCGTTGATCAGGATCTGCGAGAGCTTGCTGATGGCTTTGGATTTTTGCGGTGAGAGGCCACAGGGGCGAATGACTTTTTGGATCTCCTCTACCGGGACCTGCGCCATATCGCTAGGGTTGTCTGCCAGCTGCCAGAGCGCAGGGGTTATCTGGTTGACACGCTCATCGGTGCATTGCGCGGATAGGAGTACCGCAACCAACAGGGTATAGGAGTCTTTGTGATCGAGAGGAACGGGAGTTTCCGGGTAGAGTTCCTCCAGGCGCTGTAAAATATAAGTAACGCGCTCTTGCTTGAGTAGATTTTTTACTGCCATTGTTAAGATATGCCTGGGCGTGGAGTTCCTGTATGTGCTCGAGTTGTCAGTTGTTCTTGAAAAGTGAGTTGGCCTTACCTGCAAAATGCCTTTATACGGTGCGCTGCGTCGATGCACTCTTGCAGTGTCGCTACCAGTGCCAGACGCACATACTCGCGACCAGGGTTCAAGCCGATGCTATCGCGGGCGAGAAATGCACCGGGAAGTACCGTGATATTTTGCGCCTCATAGAGTTCCCTGGCAAAACGCTCACCATCCCCGACCTTGGGCCATAGGTAAAAGCTTGCCTGTGGCTGTTGTACCTCGAGGCAGCCGTCGAGAATTTCGAGAACTGAAGAAAACTTTTTACTGTAAAGCGAGCGATTCTGGCGGACGTGTTCCTCATCCTGCCAGGCTGCGATCGAAGCATGTTGATTGGGCAGCGGCATGGCGCAGCCGTGGTAAGTTCGATAGAGCAAAAACTTTTGCAGTAGATCGGCATCACCGGCGACGAAGCCCGAGCGAAGCCCGGGTAAGTTCGAGCGCTTTGATAGGCTGTGGAATACTACACAGCGGCGAAAGTCTGTTCGTCCCATTTCCTCGCAGGCCTGTAATAGTCCTACCGGCGGTGATGACTCGTCAAAATACAGCTCCGAATAACATTCATCGGAGGCGATGGTGAAATCGTAGCGGTCTGCCTTCTCTATCAGCTGTTTAAAATCTTCAGCTTCGAGAAGAGCGCCGGTGGGGTTGCCGGGAGAGCAGAGGTAAAGCAATTCGCATTGCTGCCAAACCGATTCCGGCACCGAGGTGAAATCTGGTTTGAATTGGTTTTCTGCCGCACAGTTAATAAAGTGCGGCTGCGCCCCGGCGAGAAGGGCCGCGCCCTCATAGATCTGGTAGAAGGGATTGGGCATCAGGACTTTGCTGCCTGCGGAAACGGTCGCCTGGGCGAATGCAAAAAGTGCTTCCCGGGTCCCGTTCACCGGCAGCACCTGGCTATCTGCGCTCACACTGGCGAGCTGAAAGCGCTGGCTCAGCCAATCGGCGATCGCCTGCCGCAGGGGCTCTATTCCCTTGGTCAGTGGGTAGGCGGCAAGCTTGTCCAGGTGCCGAACAAGCTCTGCACTGACAAACTCTGGTGGGGCATGCTTGGGCTCACCGATGGACAGTGCAATATGCGGTTTGTCCGCCGCTTGGAGGCCCTCTTTCAGGGCTTGCAGCTTGGTGAATGGGTAGGGCTGCAGCTGTTCCAGATTTGGGTTCATGGTCGTGAGCGGGCCTCGGGCGTTTTTTCGGTTAGGCGTCTTGGTTGTTCAGTTCCAGGCAAATGGCTTTTTCCAGTGCGCCGTTGGCCTCGATGTCGGTAAGTGGTGATCCCTCGGCGTCGGTAATATGAAAAATATCTTCGACTCGTTCACCGAGTGTCGAAATTTTTGCATTGTGCAGGCGCAGATCGTGGGAAATAAAAATTCGCGCGATGCGGGCCAGCAAGCCGGGTCTGTCGGCACTGGTAATTTCCAGGGTGCTGTAATGATCGCCGGGCTCAGTGGAAAGGTGAGCCTGGCTCTTCAATTCAAACATTTTAAGGCGGCGGGGCGTACGTCGCTGAATGATCTTTGAGTAGTCCTCAACCAGGGCTAATTCCTGCTGTAGTGTGTCGCGAATCTGCGCTAGGCGCTGGGGTTCGTCCAGTAGCGGTTGGCCCGCTTCATCCAGCACGTAAAAAGTATCCAGCGTATAACCGGAGGCAGAGTTGTACAGGCGCGCATCGTGGACGTTCAGGTTGAGCATATCCAGCCCGGTAACCGCTGCGGCAAATACGTTGGCTCTATCAGGTGTGTAGACAAAAACCTGGGTAGCGCCGTCGTGCTCGCCAGGCCCTGAGTTTCGCGTTAAAACCAGAGTGTCTTTTTGGCTGGTGTCCGGGCTGCTGTGCAGTTCGTGGATGGCTGAAGTGTGCCAGGTGATATTGTCAGCGGTTTCGCGAACAAAATAGTCATCCCCCATTTGTGCCCAGATATTTTCCACAGAGGCTTGCGGAAGTCCCATAGCGTCCAGTTTTTCCATTGCCTGGCAGCGGGTTTCCTCGATGATTTCTTCCCGGTCGATGGGGTTTTCCAGGCCTCGGCGCAGGGCGTGCCGGGTGGCCTGGTAGAGCTGGCGCATCAAACTGGCCCGCCAGCTGTTCCAGAGTTCCGGGTTGGTGGCATTGATATCTGCGACTGTGAGGGCGTACAGGTAGTCCAGATGTTCGCGGTCACCCATTTCACGGGCGAAAGCGTGCACGACTTCGGGATCACTGATGTCCTGCTTCTGTGAAACCTGGCTCATCAATAGATGCTTTTCTACAAGCCAGCAAACCAGACGCCGGTCGCGGGCGGGCAGGTGGTGGCGCTGGCAGAATTCCGCTGCATCCACAACGCCCAGTTTGGAGTGGTCGCCACCGCGTCCTTTGGCGATATCGTGGTAGAGACCGGCAATATACAGCAGTTCCGGTTGGCGCATGCGCTCGAGAATTTCCGCTGCAATCGGGAATTTTTCCCGCGCCTCGGGGCTCCGGAAGCTGCGCATATTGCGCACAACTTGCAAGGTGTGGGCATCCACGGTGTAGATATGGAATAAGTCGTGCTGCATTTGCCCGGTTACCTGCCCAAATTCTGGTAGGTATCGCCCGAGAATGCGGTAGCGGGTCATTCGGGATAGCTGGGTTGACAAGCCCCGGGGTGAGCGAAGCAGCTGCATAAACAACTGGGTATTTTTCGGATCTGCGCGGAACTGGTCGTCGATCAGGTGTCGGTGCTCGCGAATCAGGCGGATGGTGGAGGCCCGTACTCCGCTAATATCCGGGTTGTTGGCCATCAGCACGAAGATCTCTAGCAGGGCCGAGGGCTCCTGGTTAAATACCTGGGAGTGGGTAACCTCAATATTGCCGTCGCGCAGCTGGAATCGCTCATTTAGCGGAATGACCAGTTGGCTGCCTTTGCGCTGAAGGATGGCTTCGCCGAGATATTGGAGAAGTACATCGTTCAATTCCTGCAGTGCCATCACGATGCGGTAGTAGTTGTGCATAAACTGCTCAACGGCGAGCTGGGTGTCGCTATCCACATAACCGAATTGCTTCGCCAGTTCTCTTTGGTAGTCAAACAGCAGTCGCTCTTCCGCGCGGCCGGCGAGTAGGTGCAAGCCGTAGCGCACACGCCAGAGGAAGGTTTCCCCGGACTGTAATATGGCGAACTCTTCCTCGGTAAAAAATGCCTTGCCCTGCAGTTGCTTTAGGGTGCGCACTTGGAAAAAATATTTGGCAACCCAGGCAATTGTCTGGATATCCCGCAGGCCCCCGGGAGAGTTCTTAATATTGGGCTCAAGAATATATTCAGCAGCCTGCTGATTGCTGTGCCGCTTTTTCTGTTCGGCGAGCTTGGCTTTGAAGAATTCTTCGGTGGGCCATAGCCTTTTGTGTTCCATTTGTGCAGTTAGTTGCTCGCCAACAGTGCTGTCGCCGACAACTGTGCGGGATTCGGTGAGGTTGGTGGCCACGGTGATGTCCTTCGCGGCCAACTCCAGGCACTCCTCGATATTTCGTACAGAGTGGCCGATATCCAAGCCCAGGTCCCATAAAAAGGCTACCAGGCGCTCTATGTTGTCGATGGTATCCGGGGTTGGGTGATCGCTGGAGAGGATGAGTAAATCGATATCGGAGTGGGGGTGTAGCTCTCCGCGCCCGTAGCCGCCCACAGCGAGAAGCCCTATATCGTCTCTCCACTCGAACTGGTGCCAGGCGTAATGCAGAAGGCAGTCTATAAACAAGGCTCGCTCGTGTACCAGCGTGACAACGTCCTCTCCCTCGCGAAAACGCTCTGCCATTTGCCGTTCGGCTGCGCCGACAGCATCTTTGAATATCTCCAGAGTGGGTTTGTCGCCGGAGCTTAAATCCCTGCGAAAACGGGACTGATCAAAGAAAAACAGGGGGCGTTCAAAATAGGGAGGGCTGACCGGCTGCATGGGAAGTCCGTTTGGCTCTTGGGCTGCCGCAGGTGGGGAGCGGCTTGGGTTCGGTTTGCGGAGATCCGCTACTGTAGTGCCGCGAGTAATGCACTTATTCCTCGCGGCACTGTCAGTACGGCTTTAGAAGTTCTCCTCGCTGCGCGCTGTGAGTACTTCTACACCGTCGCTAGTCACTGCCATGGTGTGTTCCCATTGAGCGGAGAGACGGCGGTCCTTGGTTACCGCAGTCCAGCCATCTCCCAACACTCGCGTGGCCGCTTTGCCTGCGTTAATCATGGGTTCAATGGTGAAGGTCATGCCCTCTTTAAGCTCTTCACCAGCTCCCGGCTGACCGTAGTGAAGAATTTGTGGGTCTTCATGGAAGACGTCGCCGATGCCGTGTCCGCAGAAGTCGCGTACCACTGAGTAATAGTTTTTCTCAGCGTGCTGCTGGATGACGTGGCCAATATCGCCGAGGGTAGTGCCGGGGCGGACAATTTCGATGGCTTTGTACATGCACTCCTGGGTGATTTGTACCAGGCGTTCAGCGTGGGCGGCGGGCTTGCCGGCAAAGAACATCTTGCTGGTGTCACCGTACCAGCCATCTTTGATAACGGTCACATCGATATTAATGATGTCGCCCTTCTTGAGAATTTTGCTCTCGGAGGGGATACCGTGACACACCACTTCGTTGACGGAAGTGCATATAGATTTTGGGAAGCCGCGATAACCGAGGCAGGCTGGGATCGCTTTCTGTACCTTCACGATGTGTTCGTGGCAGCGTCGATCCAGTTCTTCGGTAGTGACTCCTGGAACGACATACTCGCCAATCATTTCCAGCACCTCTGCGGCGAGGCGGCCTGCGGTGCGCATCTTGGCGATTTGTTCTGGGGTCTTAATGGCTGAGGTCATGCGTATCCTTTGTTTCTGGGTTGGGGCGGGTAGCGCCCAAGAGGCGGGCTATTGTAGCGGATTGCTGGCTGTAGGACACATTTTGCCGCTATTGGCGCAAGGATGGCTCAGGCGTCCCGCCAATAGCATTGAGGCGTGATCATTTGCGCGAAATCGGCGCCAATTCTTCACTATGGGGTGCACTTGTGGTATAAAGCGCGCCGCCTGGGGATACTCCCTGGGCGAGTAAAAGCCGCACACGCATCGACACATGTGTCTGGGTGCCCTGAAAGGGGTTGACGCATGGGATACGTGGAGGACTAACCCGTATATATAGAGGTTTATTATGCCGCAAGTAAGTATGCGCGATATGCTGCAGGCTGGTGTTCACTTTGGTCACCAGACCCGCTACTGGAACCCGAAGATGGGTCAATTCATCTTTGGTGCCCGCAACAAGATTCACATCATCAACCTTGAGCACACTGTACCGGCTTTCAACGAAGCCCTACAGATCATCAAGGGCATGACTGCTCAAAAGAAAAAGATTATGTTTGTTGGCACCAAGCGTGCTGCACAGAAGTCTATCAAAGAGCAGGCAGAGCGTTGTGGCCAGCCTTACGTCAGCAACCGCTGGCTGGGTGGTATGCTCACCAACTACAAAACCATCCGCGCTTCCATCAAGCGTTTCCGTGAGCTGGAAGCCCAGTCTCAGGACGGTACTTTCGAGAAGCTGACCAAGAAAGAAGCTCTGATGCGTACCCGTGCCATGGATAAGCTTGAGCGCTCCATCGGTGGTATCAAGGATATGGGTGGCCTGCCTGACGCGATCTTCGTAATCGACGTTGAGCACGAGCGCATCGCTATCCAGGAAGCTAACAAGCTGGGTATCCCCGTAATCGGTGTTGTCGACACCAACAGCGATCCCGCTGGTGTTGATTACGTGATCCCCGGTAACGACGACGCTATCCGCGCAATCAAGCTGTACACCACAGCTGTAGCCGACGCAGTACTTGCCGGCGCTGCAGAGGCTGGTAACACCGTTGCGAAGGACGAGTACGTCGAAGCTAACGATGACGAAGCCGCTGCAGAGTAATTTGCAGGGCTAAGTGGTGTAACACAGTCGTTTTACACTGCGAACTCAAAAAGGGGCCCGAATTACGGCCCCTTTTTTCTAATTTTTAGTGACAGAACCCCGAGGATTGAATCATGGCGATTACCGCGTCTATGGTAAAAGAACTGCGCGAGCGTACCGGCCTGCCGATGATGGAGTGTAAGAAAGCTCTGACGGCTGCTGATGGCGACATCGAAAAGGCGATTGAAGACCTGCGCAAAGCCTCCGGCCTGAAGGCCGCTAAGAAAGCTGGCCGCACCGCTGCTGACGGCGTTGTTGCCGCTAAAGTTGCAGAAGACGGCAGCTACGGCGTACTGGTTGAAGTGAACTCCGAGACTGACTTCGTTGCTCGCGATGAAAACTTCCAGGCGTTTGTTGCCAAGGTTGTGGAGAAGGCATTTGCCGATCGCCAGCAAGACGTAGCTGCCCTGATGGAAGGCGAGCTGGAAACTGCTCGTGAAGCACTGGTTCAGAAAATCGGTGAGAACATCGGCGTGCGTCGTATCGAGCTGGTTGAAGCCCCAGTTGTAGGTGCTTACGTTCACTCCAACAACCGCATCGCTGCCCTGGTAGCTCTGAGCGGTGGAGAGATCGAGCTGGCTAAAGATGTTGCCATGCACGTGACTGCGGTTAACCCGCAGGTGAACAAGCCGGAAGATATGCCTGCTGACGTCCTGGAAAAAGAAAAGGACATCATCAAGGCTCAGCCGGATATGGAAGGCAAGCCGGCTGAAATCGTAGAGAAAATGATGGGTGGCCGCATCAAGAAGTTCCTGAAAGAGAACAGCTTGGTAGAGCAGCCTTTTGTTAAGAACCCGGACGTAAGCATTGGCAAACTGGTAAAAGATGCCGGTGCCGATGTGGTTTCCTTTGTTCGCTTCGAAGTGGGTGAAGGTATCGAGAAGGAAGAGGTGGATTTCGCAGCGGAAGTTGCGGCCCAGGTTAAGTCCTCTTCTTAATCGCATATTATTGGGTGCCCTCGGGCACTCAATCGCAGTGGGGTGCTTCTGCTGGGGTTTCTTGCCCACAGTGGAGCACCCCTCTGTGTAAATGACTGAAATTGTTGTAATGTTCAGCGGCAAGGCCTGGCCACTAACAGGTACATTGAAGGGGACTAACGAATGCCCGGTATTAAAGACCGCAAGTATAAGAGAATTTTGTTAAAGCTCAGCGGCGAAGAGCTGATGGGTGATCAGGGTTTCGGTATCAGTCCCAAGGTGCTGGACAAAATGGCCCTGGAAATTGGGCAGCTGGTTGGTATCGGGGTCCAGGTGGGCCTGGTTGTTGGCGGCGGCAACCTGTTCCGTGGGGCTGCGCTGAGCGCTGCAGGCCTCGACCGTGTGACCGGTGATCACATGGGAATGCTGGCCACGGTAATGAACGCCCTGGCACTGCGCGATGCCCTGGAAAGATCTGACATCTCCTCGAGAGTGATGTCCTCGATTCAAATGAGCGGTATTGTCGATCACTACGATCGCCGCGCGGCTATTCGCTACCTGGAGCGTGGCGAAGTTCTGATTTTTGCTGCCGGTACCGGCAACCCTTTCTTTACCACTGATTCTGCAGCTTGTCTGCGCGGTATCGAAATTGAAGCCGAATTGGTTTTGAAGGCGACCAAGGTCGATGGCGTCTACTCTGCTGATCCCAAACTCGACCCGACAGCAACTCGCTATGACCAGTTGACTTACGATGAGGTTCTCGACAAGAAGCTCGGCGTGATGGATTTGACAGCTATCTGCCTGTGTCGCGAGCACAATATGCCTGTACGTGTATTCCGCATGGATAAGAGCGGGGCGCTGTTGAATATTGTGGTTGGCGGCGTGGAAGGCACCTTAATTGAAGAGGAAGTGAAATCGTGATTGAAGATATAAAAACAGACGCGAAAGCTCGTATGGGTAAGGCACTTGATGCCCTGGCTGGAAATTTCAATAAGATTCGCACCGGCCGTGCACACCCGAGTATTCTCGATGGCATCCACGTCTCCTATTACGGTTCTGATACTCCGTTATCTCAGGTTGCCAATGTTACTGTTGAGGATGCGCGCACTCTCTCCGTAACTCCCTGGGAGAAAAACCTGGTCCCGGATATTGAAAAGGCCATTATGAAGTCCGATTTGGGCCTCAACCCCAGCACAGCTGGTGCGGTTATCCGTATTCCAATGCCTATGCTTACCGAAGAGACCCGCAAGAACTTCACTCGCCAGGCAAAAAGTGAGGCAGAGACAGCGCGGGTTTCCATTCGCAATATTCGTCGCGATGCGCTGGCGGACGTGAAATCACTGGTCAAGGACAAGGAAATTTCTGAGGACGATGAGCGTCGCGCAAGTGACGACATTCAGAAAATTACCGATCAGTTTGTCGCTGATGTGGACAAAGCATTGGCAGCGAAAGAAAAAGACCTGATGGAAATTTAATGAGCATCGGTGGTACCGAGCTAAATGCTCCCGGCCCACGTCACATCGCCATTATTATGGATGGCAATGGGCGCTGGGCCGCCCGCAAGGGCCTTTCCCCTTCAGCCGGCCACAAGGCCGGCGTCGAGCGTATCCGCGACCTGCTTTCAGCTTGTAAAGCTCGCGGAGTCAAAGCGCTTACTCTGTTCGCCTTCTCCAGCGAGAATTGGCAGCGTCCCCCAAAGGAGGTCGAGCTGCTGATGAGCCTGTTTAATTCCTATTTGCGCAAAGAGGCCCGACGGATGCGGGAGGAGGGGGTTCGCCTGAGAGTTATAGGTCGACGGGACCGATTCTCTCCGCGCTTGCAGCGCGCTATAGCCGAAGCGGAAGATATCACCCGTGCTGGGACTGAGGGCGACCTGATAATTGCCGCTGATTATGGAGGGCGCTGGGATATTGCCCAGGCGGCCAGTAGATTGGCTCAAGAGGTTGCCGATGGCGCGCGTTCCCCAGAGTCGATTACTGAGGATGCGCTTGGCAAATACGTACAACTTCAAGATCTGCCACCGGTAGATCTTTTGATCCGCTCCAGCGGTGAGCAGCGTATTAGTAACTTTATCCTCTGGCAGGCCGCTTACAGTGAATTTTATTTTACTGATACGCTTTGGCCTGACTTTGACGAAGCCGAACTGGATGAGGCTATCGCAGAATATGAATTACGTGATCGCCGCTTCGGCGGTCGCGCCGTGGGGGATGACGCGATCGCTCAAGCGTAATCCGGGCAAGTCTGCAACGCCGGGCTTGCGATACAAATTGGTTGGAAATCTTTGCCGACAAGCTCTTGATCTGTGCAGTTTATCCAGACAGAGTTGTCTAGCTACTTACAAAGGGGTTTGCGGTGCTAAAACAAAGAATAATTACTGCTTTGGTGCTATTGGCACTGTTTATGGGGGTATTGTTTTTACTTCCAATGCAGTGGTTTTCGCTGATATTTGTGGCGGTTATCTTGCTGGCGGGCTGGGAGTGGGCCAACCTCTCGAATTTGAATCGAGCCTTGCGCTTCGTTTTTTTGGCCGCACTGGGGTTAACCCTAATGGTCACGGCTCAGTACGTCTTTTCAATGAATTTTGATGATCCGGATATCGATCGCGGTCGCCAGATTCTGGCTGTAGCCTGTGGTTGGTGGGCGCTCGCTTTCTTGTGGGTGCAGAGCTACCCGTCCAGTGCTGCTCTGTGGGGTAACCGTTGGGTACGAGGCCTGATAGGCCTTGTTGTGTTAGTTCCAACCTGGTTGTCACTAGTGATTTTGCGTGGTTTGGATCACGGCGCTTGGCTAGTCCTTTATGTAGTAGCGATCGTTGCGGCGGCGGATGTTGGTGCTTACTTCGTTGGTCGTAAATTTGGTAAGCACAAGTTGGCTCGAGAGGTTAGCCCTGGTAAGTCGTGGGAGGGCTTTTTCGGTGGCTTGGGTGCCTGCTTAATTTTGGCTCTGGTCACCTCTTATCTTTTTGAGCTTCCAGTGAAAAATACTGTTCTATTTACTTTTGGTGTTCTTGTTACTGCGTTGGCCTCGGTTATTGGTGACCTAGTGGAAAGCATGTTCAAGAGGCATCGGGGGATCAAGGACAGTAGCCATATGTTGCCTGGTCATGGCGGTATTCTTGACAGGGTAGATAGCCTTTCCGCTGCTCTGCCGGTGTTCGCAATGGCTGCACTGGCCAGCGAATTGCCGAAATACCTATAAAGGCTTTTCCACTCCAGCTTCTGTATTTAATTCGATAGCGCCCAGTTTAATGCTGGGCGTGCAACTGTTTGGTGGCAGCAATATTGCTATCAGAGGTACGAAAAGGGCCTATGCAAGTAATTCTCCCGCAACAAATTACCGTTCTCGGCTCCACTGGTTCTATCGGCGTGAGCACCCTGGATGTGTTGACGCGACACCCGGAAAAATATGCTGTTTTTGCTCTTACCGCCCGTGAAAGGGTTGCCGACCTTGCTCAGCAGTGTCGGCGGTTTAAGCCTCAATATGCTGTTGTTGTCGATGAGGCGCGAGCTGAAGAGTTGCGAGTACTGCTTGGCGATGAAGTGGATACGGAAGTTCTAAGTGGGGTGGAGGGTTTGTGTCGTGTTGCCTCCGATACTCTGGTCGATACAGTCATGGCGGCGATCGTAGGAGCTGCGGGATTGCGCCCAACCTTGGCGGCAGTAGATGCGGGCAAGAAAGTGTTACTGGCGAACAAGGAAGCGCTTGTTATGGCGGGCCCAATATTTCAGAGGGCCTTGAATAAGAGTGGCGCGCAACTGTTGCCGATTGATAGTGAGCACAATGCAATCTTTCAATGTTTGCCATTCCCCTGTGAGGATCTCGAAGCTGCGGGCGTGGAAAAAATACTGCTTACGGGTTCGGGCGGGCCATTTCGCACACGGGCTGCGAATGAGTTGGGGGCGGTGACGCCGGATGAAGCTTGTGCACACCCCAATTGGTCGATGGGCCGGAAGATCTCTGTTGACTCCGCCACAATGATGAATAAAGGGCTCGAATTTATAGAAGCGTGCTATTTGTTTAATGCGCGCCCTGAGCAGATTGAGATAGTCGTGCACCCCCAGAGTATTATTCACTCGATGGTACAGTACCGGGATGGCTCTTTACTGGCGCAGATGGGTAATCCGGATATGCGCACGCCTATCGCCCATGCCCTGGCTTTTCCCCTGCGCATTGATGCAGGGGTACCAGCTTTGGATCTGATTGCGCAAGGCAGGCTGGATTTTGAGGCCCCGGATTTTAATCGTTTTCCTTGTCTGCGTTTGGCGCGAGAGGCTGTAAATGAGGGAAAAAGTGCTCCAACAGTCTTAAATGCAGCGAATGAAATTGCAGTAGAAGCCTTCCTGGAGGGGCGTTTAGCATTTACTGATATTGCATTGGTGATAGAAAAAGTGATGAATAGGGCTCCCGTTGTTGAACTGTCGGGGCTCGAGGCAGTCGAAGCCATTGATTTCAATGCGCGAGAACTGGCCAAGCAGGCGCTTGCCGCCCTATAAACACATTGCCCGGCGTATAATGGCCGCTAAATTGCGTATGACAAGAAGTTGTAGCTGAGTATGGATCTAATTCAGACGGTAATCTGGGCCTTGGTGGCTCTCGGTGTACTGGTATCTTTCCACGAGTTTGGGCATTTTCTTGTAGCACGTCTGTGTGGTGTTAAGGTGCTGCGGTTTTCTGTGGGGTTCGGCCGCCGGTTGATCTCCCGCTATGATCGCCACGGTACCGAATTCACTATTTCCGCTATCCCCCTCGGCGGTTACGTAAAAATGCTCGATGAGCGCGAAGGGCCTGTAGCGGCTGAAGAGCTGGATCAGGCGTTTAACCGCAAGAGCGTATGGGCGAGGATGGCGATTGCCGCTGCCGGCCCTGCCGCTAACTTTCTTTTGGCGGTAGTCTTTTTCTGGGCTGTGTTCCTCGGTGGAACAGCGGGCCCAGTTCCTATTGTGAAATCCGTTGAGCCCGGGAGTATTGCTGCGTCGGCAGGCCTTGAGTCCGGGCAGGAAATTGTTGCTGTTGATGGTGAGGCTACCCCTACTTGGCAGGCCCTCAATTGGCGCCTGGCAAACCGCCTGGGTGATAGTGGCACCATAGAATTCTCTGTGCGCTATCCGGATTCCAACCTCGAATACCATATGGTGGCGGATATCAATCGCTGGCTTGCCGGCCGAGAAGTTCCCGATCCGCTCGGGGAGATTGGTCTGCAGCTCTGGACTCCACCGGTGAGTATGACTCTTCATAATGTGGTGGAGGGAAGCCCGGCAGCCTCAGCTGGGCTCAAGGCTGGAGACAAGATTGTCTCGACCGATGGCCGTGACTTTTCATCTTTTCAAAGCTGGACCGATTATGTGAGAGCCCGCGCTGGTGTTCCAATGGATATCACTGTCGAGCGTGGAGGCGAACCGCTGACGGTGTCTGTAACACCGGCGGAGATCAAGCTGGACAGCGGTGAAACCATAGGGCAGGTCGGAGTGCAGCCGGTATCAGAGACTTGGCCGGATGATCGAGTACGGATTTACCACTATGGGGTGGGTGGCGCTTTAGTTAAGGGCTTGCAGGAGACCTGGGATAAAACAGTCTTTACCCTGAATAGTTTGAAGAAACTATTATTTGGTCAACTTTCGACCAAAAACTTGAGTGGCCCCATTACCATTGCTAAAGTGGCGGGTACTTCCGCGGAAGCGGGATGGCAGTCTTTCCTGTCATTGCTGGCGTTGCTCAGTATTAGTCTTGGTGTACTCAATCTGTTGCCTATCCCGGTACTCGATGGTGGTCACCTCCTTTACTACGGTATTGAGGCGATCAAGGGGTCCCCTGTGTCAGAGAGGGTGCAGGTGATTGGTTTACAAGTGGGCATGGCCCTGGTGCTCTGCATTATGGGGTTGGCTCTGTACAACGATATTTTACGTTTGTAGTGCCCTGGATTGGCTTTTTTCCGGGCTGATAATGTGAGTGAGATTTTTATACGTGTGAGACGTTTTGTCTTAGCACGATTTTGTTGTGAGAAAAAGCGACTCGGAAGCGGTATGAAGTATTTGCTGAAAGCGATCTTTCTGGGCCTGGTGCTGCCTCTCAGCGCTTTGGCACAGTCGTTCGTTCTCAGCGATATCCGAGTAGACGGGTTACAGCGGGTTTCTGCAGGTACAGTTTTTTCAGCGCTTCCGATTCGGGTAGGCGACGAAGTTGAGCCTGGCGAGATTCAGGATGCAACCCGAGTATTGTTTCGCACTGGTTTTTTTGAAGATATTCAGATTGGCCACGAAAACAGCGTTCTTGTTATTACCGTGAGAGAACGACCGGCTATATCAAAGATAGATATATCCGGGAACAAGGCGATTGCCACTGAGGATCTACTGAAGGCGATGAAGGAATACGGTCTTGCCGAAGGCCAGATCCTAAAGCGTTCGACCCTCAGGGGGTTGACCCAGGAGTTTGAACGCCAGTACGTGGCGCAGGGTCGATATGGCGCCAGTGTTAAAGCGGAGCTCAAGGAGCTGCCGCGCAACCAGGTTGAACTGCGGGTTGCTGTCGATGAAGCGGTTGTTGCTGCGATTAAACATATTAATGTCGTAGGAAATCGTGCCTTTTCTGATAAAGAGCTGGAAGAGATTTTTGAGCTTAAAACTACTGGCTGGCTCTCTTGGTTGCGCAGTGATGATAAGTATTCTAGTGAGAAACTCACTGGTGATTTGGAGCGCTTAAAGTCCTTTTACCTGGATCGTGGATATCTTGATTTCCAGATTGATTCGGCTCAGGTATCTCTAGGGCCGGACAAGAAGAGTGTATTCATTACCATTAACGTGGTTGAGGGTGGTGTTTACACGGTTAGTGAGGTGGAAATTGCTGGAAACCCGATAGTAGCGGAGGAGGAAATCAACCGCCTGCTATTGGTGCGAGAAGGTCAGCGGTTCTCCCAAGCGAGGGTGACGACCACTTCAGACTATATTGCTAAACGCTTGGGCAACAAAGGTTACGCTTTTGCCGAAGTGAATGGTGTTCCTGAGGCCAATGAAGGCGAGAGTACAGTAAAAATCACCTTCTTTATTGACCCGGGAAAGCGTACTTATGTGCGACGTATTAGTTTTCGCGGGAACACTCGCACCGCAGATGAAGTCTTGCGGCGTGAACTGCGCCAGATGGAGTCAGCTTTGGCTTCCTCTGCGCGTATAGAACAATCCAAAGTGCGTCTTGAGCGCCTTGGATACTTGAAGGTAGTGAAAGTTGAAACAACTAAGGTGTCCGGCACCTCAGACCGGCCCGTTGTTGATTACATGGTAGAGGGGCAACCCTCTGATTCTGGGGGAGCGGGGCGCTAGTTGGCGCTGTAACTCCTGGATTGCGAATAAAAACACCTGGAATTAGTAGATGAAACATTTCCTGAAAGCGGCTTCTCTTAGCCTGGCACTGCCTCTCAGTGCTTTAGCACAGTCATTTGTAGTTGATGACATCCGTGTGGAAGGGCTGCAGCGCGTCTCTGCCGGTACCGTATTCTCAGCTCTCCCTGTGCGAGTAGGGGATGAGGTGGAGACTTTGGAAATCCAGAGTGCCACTCGGGCACTGTTTCGCACAGGTTACTTTGAGGATATTCAAATCGGCCAGGAAAATGGTGTCCTGGTCATTACTGTGCGCGAGCGACCTGCAATTTCCAAGATCGAGATTACGGGCAACAAGGCGATTGCAACAGAAGACTTGTTGAAAGGCATGCAGGAGAATGGCCTTTCAGAGGGGCAGATCTTCAAGCGTGCAACCCTTGAGGGGTTGGCCCAGGAGCTGCAGCGTCAATATGTTGGCCAGGGACGCTATGACGCCAGTGTTAAAACTGAAGTAAAAGAGTTGCCGCGCAACCAGGTTGAGCTTCGCGTAATTGTTGATGAAGGCTCAGTAGCCGCAATTAAGCACATCAATATTGTCGGCAATAAAGCGTTCTCCGATGAAGAGCTTGGAGAGATTTTTGAGCTGCAAACCACCGGCTGGTTGTCGTGGTTGCGCAGTGATGACAAGTATTCCCGAGAGAAATTGACCGGCGACCTGGAGCGTCTCGAATCCTATTACCTGGATCGTGGGTACCTGGACTTTAAAATTGATTCCACCCAGGTTTCCCTGAGTCCGGATAAAGAGAGTGTATTTATCACCGTCAATGTATATGAAGGCGATGTTTACACCATTAGTGAAGTGGACCTGGCGGGTGATCCTGTAGTACCAGAGGAAGAAGTTAAGCGCTTGCTACTGGTGCGGGAAGGGCAGACCTTCTCCCAGGTTCGCATGACAACAACCTCGGATTATATTACCAAGCGCCTGGGGAATGAGGGCTATACCTTTGCTGAGGTTAATGGTATCCCCGAGCCCAATAAAGAAGAGAAAACGGTAAAAATTACCTTCTTTATCAACCCCGGCAAGCGGGCTTATGTCCGCCGAATTAATTTCCGGGGTAATACTCGCACTACAGATGAGGTTTTGCGCCGCGAGATGCGTCAGATGGAGTCAGCTTCTGCTTCCTCTGCCCGTATAGAGCAGTCAAAAGTCCGCCTTGAGCGCCTGGGCTACTTCAAGGAAGTAGAGGTGGAAACCTCAGAAGTACCGGGCACATCTGATCAAATTGATGTTGAATACACGGTTGAAGAGCAGCCCTCAGGCTCTATCGGCGGCACAATTGGTTGGGCCCAGAGCAGTGGCTTGGTGTTGGGAGCCAATATCCAAGAGAATAACTGGTTAGGTACAGGTAAATCCGTAGGTATTGGGTTAAATGCCTCAACCTACCAGACTTCTGTGAACTTCTCTTACCTCGATCCTTACTTCACACCGGATGGTGTGAGTCGTGGATTTAATATTTCCTATACAGAGAATGATTATTCCGAGGTTAACCTTTCTGACTACAACACTACTTCTTATGGCGGTGGTGTTAGCTTCGGTTATCCGATGTCGGAGATTTCCCGGGTGGGTCTGAATGTTAGCTTTAACCATTTGGAGCTTTCTGCTTCAAGAAGTTCAGTGCAGGAAATTCAGTCCAGTCCAAGCCTCTTCGATGATACTTCTCTGGATGGTATTACTGAGGCAGAGGCGGTCGAGATAGTAGAAGCCTTAAATGATGGGGTAGCTGAAGATCTAGCTATGACAATAGATACAAGCCAGTTTAATACTTCGGCTGATGGCTTTATTGATCGCTATGGTGATGCATTTAACAATCTGAGTTTAACTGCTTCATATGCTCGATCTACGCTCAATCGAGGTGTTTTGGCAACCCGCGGAGCATCGCAAAATTTTTCTGCTGAGTTTACTGTGCCGGGTAGTGATTTGGAGTACTACAAGCTTGTGTACACTGGGCAATATTTCAGGCCCTTGACAAGGAGCTTGACCTTGCGTTTACGTACTCGGTTGGGGTATGGGGATGGTTTTGGAGAGCTAGATGAGTTGCCTTTCTTTAAGAATTTTTATGCTGGTGGTTTTGGGTCTGTACGAGGGTTTGAGCGCAATACTTTAGGGCCCAGATCTACACCGGCAGAATTTTATACGCGCTTGCCGTGTGCAACAAATGGTGAAGAGTATACACAATACTGCTACGAAGTTGACAGTGAGGGTAACTTGACGATTGATGGCTATACTGACGCTGATCCCTTTGGCGGTAATATCCTGATTGAAGGCAGCGCAGAAGTTATTTTCCCATTGCCATTCGTTAAAGATCAACGCTCCTTACAAACTGCTTTCTTTGTTGATGCGGGTAATGTGTTTGATACCAGCTGTGGTGATACTCAAATCAACTGTTACGATGTGGACTTTGGTAAGATGAATGTCTCTGCGGGGATAGGCTTGACCTGGATCACCGGCTTTGGCCCGCTGACATTCAGCTTGGCGAAAGCCCTTAAGAAAAATGAAGATGACGATGTGGAAGTATTCCAGTTCACTCTGGGTAACAGCTTCTAAATTTGTCAGATAAAATGAATTAGGCGTATATCAGCGCAATTAAAATAAAATCTATTGGAGAGACCGACGTGCTTAAGAATGTAAAAATTGTTGCAGTATTACTTGCAGGTATGACCTTGTCCGGCGCAGCGCTGGCGCAAACCAAGGTTGCGGTACTTAACCTACAAGCTGCGATCATGAGCACAGATGCAGCTAAAACCAAGGTTAACTCCTTGAAGACCAGCTCTGAATATTCGAAGCTGCAGAGCAGTGCCGAGTCAATTCGTTCTGAACTGCAAAAAATGGCTGAAGATGCCAAGAAAAACAGTGTGACCTGGTCCGATGAGCAAAAGACTGAGTACCAGCGCAAAATGAATTTCCAGCGCTCAGATTTTGAGACAACGGTGAAAAAATTGCGTGCAATGGAAGCTCAAGTGGGTCAAGAGATCCAGGCTTCTATGGGACCAAAGGCTAGGGATGCCCTGGACGCACTGATTAAAGAGCAGAAGCTTGACGTAGTGCTGGATTCCAATACTGCCTACTATGTAAGTCCTAGTGTCGACCTGACAGAGGCTGTTGTTAAGCGTATGAACGCAGCCAAGTAAGTCGATAGTCTTCTATGAAAGATAGCTTTTCTCTTGCCCAGTTGGCGCAAGAGCTGGGGGCCGACTTGCGGTTGGCGCCCGGTTCAGATTCCAATCAAAAAGTTCAGGGTTTAAATACACTGCAGGATGCCGGTGCAGAGCACTTGGCTTTCCTCGCAAGCCCTAATTATCGACGCTTTCTGAAAACGACCAAAGCTGCCGCAGTGCTGGTATCGGAAGAGTTTGTTGAAGAGTGCCCGGTAACGGCCTTATGTGTTGCGGACCCCTACTTGGCCTTTGCTCAAGCAACAGCCCTGTTCGATACAACTCCTGAAGCACCTATTGGTATTCACCCCTCTGCAGTGGTTCACCCCACGGCAGAGATTGGTGCTGGTGTCAGTGTGGGGCCCGGCTCTGTGGTCGAGGCCTACGCAAAATTGGAGCCTGGAGCGATTGTTGGTGCTAACTGCTATGTTGGCGAGGGCAGTTTAGTCGGTGCAGGAACACGCCTGTATGCCGGCGTTGTTTTTCATCATAACTGCTCTATCGGTGCACACGGTATTATTCACAGCCAGACGGTTATTGGAGCCGATGGCTTCGGGTTTGCGCCTAATAAAGGCAGCTGGGTGAAAATTCACCAGCTTGGTGGAGTGCAAATTGGCGAAGATGTGGAAATTGGAGCCAATACCTGTATAGACCGTGGAGCTTTGGGTGATACGGTGATTGGGCGAGGAGTCAAGATCGACAATCTGGTCCAAATCGCGCACAATGTGAAGATTGGTGACTACGCGGCCATAGCCGGGTGTGCCGTAATTGCCGGTAGTGCTGAGATAGGGAAGCATTGTCTTCTCGGTGGCTGTAGCCGTATTAACGGGCACATAACGATTGCAGATGGCAGTCAGGTGTCGGGTAACACGTTTGTTACTAAGTCGATAAAGGATACTGGTAGCTACTCTGGAGCGCTATCCTTTGCCGATAGTTCTACCTGGCGTCGTAATGCTGTGCGTTTTGGTCAGTTGGATCAAATGGCGCGCAGATTGAAAGATTTGGAAAAACAGGTTCAGGCACTGTCCCAAAAGAGTGGGACAGACGATTGAACTTTAGTTATTAATTAATTTGGCTTTGTTGTTTTCGGGGCGTTTTACGCCCCGAAGTGGTTTCTGGGGGCATTTGGAATGATGGATGTACGTGAAATTCGCGAGTATCTGCCGCACCGTTATCCTTTTTTGTTGGTGGATCGTGTAGTAGAACTCGAAGAAGGGAAGTATATAAAAGGCTATAAAAACATTTCTGGAAATGAGGAAGTTTTTAATGGCCACTTTCCGGAAATGCCTATTTTCCCGGGAGTGATGATTGTTGAAGCCCTGGCTCAGGTCTCGGGAATCCTCGGCTTTAAAACGTTTGGCAAAAAACCGGAAGATGGATATCTGTATCTGTTCGGTGGGGTTGATAAGGCGCGCTTTAAGCGTCAGGTGATCCCAGGTGATCGCCTTGAGCTCGAGTCTGAAGCGGTATCTGTTCGCAGAAATATCTGGAAATTCGCTTGTAAAGCCAGTGTTGATGGCGAGCTGGCAGCTTCTGTTGATATCCTATGTGCCGTCAAAAAGGTTCAGTAATTCTGTAAAGCTCGCTGGAGAGTTAGATTCAGGATTTTCCGGGTAGCCTTTGTTTTTAAGGGTACAGGTTACCCAGTACGATTAATGCCGAGGAGTAGATCCCAGAATGCAGACAAGTATCCACCCTACAGCTATTGTCGACTCTACGGCAGTAATTGGTTCCGGGGTGAGTATTGGTGCTTACACCATTGTTGGAGCCGGCGTAGAGATAGGTGATGGCTGTGATATTGCCTCTCATGTGGTGCTTAGTGGGCCGACCAAACTGGGGAAGAACAACCGAATCTACCAGTTTGCTTCCGTAGGGCAGGATACCCCGGACAAAAAGTATCGTGGTGAAGAGACGACACTCGTTATTGGCGACAATAACGTGATTCGCGAGGGGGTTACGATCCACCGTGGTACCGTTCAGGACCGAGGTGAGACCACTATTGGTGACGAAAACCTGATCATGGCCTATGCCCATATTGGCCACGATAGTGTTGTTGGTAATCACACTATTATGGTGAATAACTGTGGTTTGGCCGGTCATGTTGTTGTTAAGGACTGGGCGATTCTGAGTGGTTATAGTTTGGTTCACCAGAACTGTACTGTGGGAGAGCATGCTTTCCTGGGAATGGGTGCTGCTATCGGTAAAGACGTCCCTGCTTATGTTATGGTTGCCGGAAACCCTGCCGAAGCAAAGACCATTAACTCAGAAGGGCTGCGCAGACGGGGCTTTTCTAGAGAAGATATTGCCCTGATCAATAAAGCTTACAAGACCGTTTATCGTCGCGGTCTTACTATGCAAGAAGCGCTGCAGGCCTTGATGGAGTTGCGCGAACAATCTCCAGTTATTCAGCCGTGGATAGAGTCTTTGCAATCTTCCACCCGCGGCATTGTTCGCTAATTCACTTCTCTTTGGAGCTGTTTTGTGCAGCTCCGATTGCACTTTATGCAACTCCCATTTAATTCCAACATAAACAGCTCCCCAAGAGGAGGGATATAGGCGTGTCAGAAAAAAATAAGCCGATACGAATTGGTATCGTTGTCGGTGAGGCGTCAGGAGATATCCTCGGTTCTGGTTTAATGGCCGCATTAAAAACTCGGCTTCCCAATGTAGAGTTTGAGGGGATTGCCGGGCCGCGCATGCTGGAACTGGGTGCTAAAAGTTTATTTCCTATGGAGCGGCTGTCGGTAATGGGGCTGGTAGAGCCTTTGAAGCGCCTTCCAGAACTGTTGAAAATCCGCAGATCTCTCCGTCGCCACTTTACTGATAACCCGCCCGATCTATTTATTGGTATAGATTCCCCGGACTTTACATTGACTCTTGAGGCTGCGCTCAAGGCTGAGGGTATCCCCACCGTCCATTATGTCAGTCCTTCGGTTTGGGCCTGGCGGCAGGGTCGAATTAAAAAGATTGCGCGGGCTGTCGACCACATGTTGACCCTGCTTCCATTTGAAGCGAATTTCTACCGAGATAACCAAGTACCGGTGACCTTTGTTGGCCATCCTTTGGCTGATGAAATTCCCCTGCAAGTGGATGTCGCCGGCGAGCGCAAAGCATTGGGCTTTGAGAAAGACGAGCGGGTAATTGCGCTTTTGCCGGGCAGCCGTGGGGGCGAAGTTCGCATGTTGGGGCCGTTGTTTCTGCAGACGGCCCGATGGTGCCACCAGCGTCACTCGGATGTTAAATTTGTTATTCCCGCTGCCAACAAGCAGCGTATGGGTGAGATTCAAGAGCAGCTAAAAGATTACCCGGAGCTCCCTATTACTTTACTTGAGGGGCAATCGAGACGGGCCGTTTCAGCGGCAGACTGTGTGCTTATTGCATCGGGTACAGCAACCCTTGAAACAATGCTCCTTAAAAAGCCCATGGTCGTTACCTACAAGCTGGGCAGATTGACGTCTATGATCGTCTCGCGGATGTTGCATACCCCATGGGTTTCGCTACCAAATTTACTAGCCCAAAAAGAACTGGTGCCGGAAATTTTGCAGAATGATGCTATTCCGGAGAATCTTGGTGCGGCGGTGATGCAGTACTTTGAAGATCCGCTTCTTGGGGATCATTTAGAGCGCGAGTTTTTCGAAATGCATCAACAGTTGAGACGCAATGCTTCTGAGCGGGCTGCCGATGCCGTGGTGGGGCTGCTGGAAGCTAAGCCTGAATCTGCCGAGTAGTAAGTTATGAGTAGTAAAACAGAATTGCCCCCCTATGTTTGCCCTTTCAAGGGTGATTTGATTGCAGGTGTCGATGAGGTTGGGCGCGGCCCCTTAGCTGGTGATGTGGTTGCCGCAGCCGTGATTCTTGATCCTAACAAGCCAATTGCCGGGCTTGCCGACTCTAAAAAGCTGACTGAAAAAAAGCGCGAGCAGTTATTTGATGAGATTTGTGAGCAAGCACTCAGTTACTCCATAGCTCGTGCAACAGTTGAGGAAATTGACCAGCTAAACATTTTGCAGGCAAGTTTACTGGCGATGCATCGTGCAGTTGCACAGCTACCCGTGCAGCCTGAATTTGTGTTGGTGGATGGCAATAAAAAACCGAACTGGGATTACCCTTGCGATACCGTAGTAAAGGGCGATGGTCGTGTCGCTGCAATTGGGGCGGCATCTATTTTGGCTAAGGTGACCCGTGATAGGGAAATGGTGGTGCTGGACTCTGAATATCCCGGTTACGGCCTTGCAGGTCATAAAGGGTATCCCACCAAGGCGCATATGGAAGCTTTACAGTTGCAGGGTCCCACTCCAATACACCGCACCAGCTTTGCACCGGTAAGGCGCTTGCTAGAAGAGGTTGAGTGATAAACGGTTGTAGCGCTATTTATCGATTCGCTTGATTCTGGCCCGGGTAATCATCTTGTCTGAGACCTCCTCAATTTCCACCAGGTAATTGAGGATGTACAGGCTGATATTGCCGTCGGGGATGCTCTCCAGGTGTTCCATTGCCAGGCCGTTAAAAGTTTTTGGCCCGTCAGTGGGCAGCTCCCAGCCCAGGGTACGATTAATATCGCGAATAGAAGTGCCGCCCTCGATCATGTACCAGCCATCTTCTATGGCGACTATCTCCTCGTCATCGCTGGGTACTGGACTTGCAGTGAAGTCGCCGACAATTTCCTCCAGCAGATCTTCCAGGGTAACGATACCCATTACCTCTCCGTACTCATCAACTACCAGCCCCATACGGCGCTTGGTTTTCTGGAAGTTCATCAGCAGTGTGGGGAGTGGTGTTGCCTCGGGTACGAAGTAAGGCTCATCGGTGAAGGAGTTGAGTCGCTCTGCCGTTAAATTTTCCGGTCCGTCGCGCAGTATTTGCGCCGCTTTTCGCAGGTGAAGTATGCCTACTACTCGATTGATGTCACCGCGATATACGGGGAGGCGAGTGTAGGAACTTTCCGCTAGCTGCTGCAGGATCTCTTCGGCGCTGTTTTCCAGGTCAACGCCCATGACTTCATTGCGCGGAATCATGATGTCTTCAACGGTTGCCTGGTCCAGGTCCAGCACGTTGAGCAACATGCCTTTGTGCTTGCTGGGAAGCAGGGCGCCTGATTCGAATACAACGGTTCGGAGTTCTTCGGGGGCCAGGTGTTCCGCTTCGCTATTCGCTTTTGTTTCGACTCCCAACATACGCGCCAGGCCGTTGGATATGCCACCAATCAACAGCACCAGGGGAGTGAGCAGCCATTGCAGTGGGCGCAAAATAAATGAGGCGGGGAAAGCAATTTTTTCCGGGTGTAGAGCGGCAATAGTCTTTGGTGTGACCTCAGCAAAAATCAGTAGGGCAAGAGTCAAGACTATGGTGGTGAGTATTTCTCCGTAAATTTGCGCGAATACCGAGCCGGCGATTACGGATACAAGAACGTTAACGAGATTGTTGCCGATTAGAATTGAGCCGATCAGCTTGTCCGGGCGTGCGAGTAGCTCGGTGGCGCGCTTTGCCCCGCGGTGCCCGCTTTTGGCTTGGTGCCGCAGACGATAGCGGTTAAGCGCCATCATGCTGGTTTCGGAGCTGGAGAAGAAGGCGGATATCAGTATCAATAGGGCCAGCAAACCGAATAGCAGGCCCGTGGGCATCTCGTTCAAGGGAGAACTCTTTTTATTTCCAAGCGGAGATATTGGAACATATTGCCGACCTCCGCAAGCTTTGCAGTCGTATATTCGATTACCCGCGCTGGAGAATGACTTCCATAACCAGCTTACTACCAAAATAGGCAAGTAGTAGGGCGGCGAAAGCGCTTAAGGTCCAACGCACAGCGGTATTGCCTCTCCAGCCCAACCTCCAGTGTCCCCATAGGAGTATGGTGTAGAGAACCCAGGCGACCATAGAGAGGATGGTTTTGTGTATTGGCCCCTCTTCAAACAAATTGCCAACAAAGACGAAACCGGTCAGCAGGGAGGCGGTGAGCAGTAGTTGCCCGAAAGTGATCAGGCCAAACAGCAGTGACTCCATGCTCTGCAATGGTGGCAGAAGACGGGTGGCGCCTACCGGCCTGTGGTTGTGCAGTTGCTGGTTAAGGTAATAGAGATAGATCGCCTGAAGGGTAGCCAGGGTCAGCAGCGAATAGGCAGAAATAGACAGTAGAGCGTGTACCGCAATGCCGGCAGAGATCTGTTGATGTGGCGTTACGGTGCCCCAAATATGGGATGCGGCAAATTCAGTGGCGGCTCCCACTGGTGCGAAAATAAGAATAAGTAGCGTAAGTGGCCGGCCAACGGCCAGGATCAATAATAGAAAGTTAACTACCCAGGCAATCAGCGAGAGCATTGCCAGCAGGTCAAAGCGATAGCCTTCGGGTGAAAAGAGAACGTGTCCCAGGGATATTCCGTGGGTGACAAGTGCACCCGCCAAAAGGCTGAGAAGCAGTTTGGAATTCGGCTGTTGTTTTCGGGCCAGAGCCGCACCTGCAACTATGGTTGTGGCCAGGTAGAGAGCGATAGCTGTCCAGTGGGCGAAAGCCGCCATGGGTAAATCCGTGTCTTCATTATTGCGTTAGGGCAGGAGTGTGTCATAGCCAGTTGAAACAAGGAAGACTTGCGATATTTCGGCTGTGGCGAGACCTGGGCTATACTGCCGCGCCTCAGAGAGGGAGTTGCAGTTTGCTCCCCCCTAATTTCGCGCCCCTCCGCACTGGGGTTGAGTCCGTAAACGGAGAGATCGAGACGAATTTATGTTCGATAACCTGAGTGACCGCTTATCGGCGGCCTTAAAGAAAGTTACCGGTAAAGCGCGCCTTACGGATGACAATATCCGCGATACTTTGCGCGAAGTGCGCAAGGCGCTGTTGGAGGCGGATGTCGCTCTGCCAGTGGTTAAGGCATTTGTTCAGCAAGTGCGCACCGCTGCGGTAGGACAGAAGGTTAGCAAGGCTCTCAACCCGGGCCAGCAGTTCGTCAAGATTGTTCAGGATGAGCTGGTTAAGGTGATGGGTGCGGCTGCAGAGCCTCTCAACCTCGCCGTGCAACCTCCGGCGGTAATCCTGATGGCGGGCCTCCAGGGTGCTGGTAAAACCACCAGTGTGGCCAAGCTGGCCAAATACCTGCAGGAGCGTGAAAAGAAAAAAGTCATGGTGGTGAGTGCGGACGTCTACCGCCCTGCCGCTATTAAACAGCTGGAGACCTTGGCCGGTGAAGTGGGGGCACAGTTTTACCCCTCTACAGCTGAGCAGAAACCGCTGGATATTGCCAAGGGTGCTGTGGACGCTGCCCGCAAACAATTTGCCGATGTGCTGATTGTGGATACTGCTGGTCGACTGCATGTGGACTCCGAGTTGATGGATGAAATCCGTGAGCTGCACAGCGAGTTGGACCCGGCGGAAACCCTGTTCGTGATCGACGCAATGATCGGTCAGGATGCGGTAAATACCGCAAGTGCCTTTAATGATGCACTGCCGCTGACCGGTGTGATTCTCACCAAGGCCGATGGCGATGCCCGTGGTGGTGCCGCTCTCTCCGTGCGTCACGTCACCGGTAAGCCAATCAAGTTTATCGGTGTTGGTGAAAAGACCGACGCTCTGGAAACCTTCCACCCGGATCGTATCGCCTCCCGTATCCTGGGTATGGGTGACATTCTGTCTCTGATTGAAGAAGCAGAGCAGAAGATTGATAAAGAGAAAGCCGAAAAGCTGGTTAAGAAGGTCCAGAAGGGTAAAGGCTTTGACCTGGAAGACCTGCGCGATCAGTTGCAGCAAATGCAAAACATGGGTGGCTTTGGCTCCCTGTTGGAGAAAATGCCCGGCATGGGCGGTGTAGCGCAGGCTGCACAACAGGCCGATATGGGCAAAGAATTTAAGCGTATGGATGCCCTGATTTCCTCCATGACGCCGGCCGAGCGCCGCAATCCTGACCTTCTTAACGGTTCGCGCAAGCGCCGTATCGTTGCCGGTTCCGGCACCCAGCTGCAGGACTTGAATCGCCTGCTCAAGCAGCACAAGCAGATGGGCAAGATGATGAAGAAGCTCAAAGGCGGCGGCATGGGCAAAATGATGCGCGGACTCGGCGGCCTGCCCGGTATGGGCGGTGGTATGGGCGGCATGGGTGGTATGCCTGGAGGCCTGCCACCGGGCCTCAAAAAGAAGTAGAGAACCGCGGTTCTCCGGGCGGCTTGGCGACCCTATACAAATCTGGGGTGGTACATTAGAATACGCCGCCTTTCTGCCGGCCCTGCTGCCGGTAAAAAGTTGTTGTGGTGACTGCTTAGTGCGGTTGCCTAGTGTTGAACCTATAGGAAAGTTACATGGTAACCATTCGTTTGGCCCGTGGTGGTGCTAAAAAGCGCCCATTTTATCATCTGACCGTTACCGACAGCCGCAAATCTCGCGACGGTCGTTTTATTGAGCGTGTTGGTTTCTTCAACCCGGTTGCCCGTGGTCAGGAAGAGCGTCTGCGTGTTGATCGCGAGCGTGTTGATTTCTGGCTGGGTCGTGGCGCTCAGGTTTCTGACCGCGTCGGCAAGCTTCTGAAAGAATCTGCTTAATTTGCGCGTAAGTGGTGCTCCTGTGACAGATAACGGAAAACCTTCCGAAGAGTTGGTCACGGTTGGGCGCGTTACTACCGTTTATGGTGTGCGCGGCTGGGTCAAGGTTCACTCCTATACCGAGCCGATGGACAACATCCTGCAGTTCCCTAATTGGCGCTTGCAGGGGCCGAAAGGTTGGGAAGCTCTCGAAATTGACGCTGGTAAGCGTCACGGCAAGGGCTTGATCGTACATGTGAAAGGCATTGATGACCGCGATTTGGCGGCTCGACTTTGCCAGCGCGATATTGCTGTAGCTCGTGAACTGATGCCTGAGCTTGAGAATGGTGAGTATTACTGGCACCAGCTCGAAGGGTTAAAGGTTGTCAGCCATTTCGATGGCGAAGATCACGACTTTGGTACCGTCGCTCGCATGATGGAAACTGGCGCCAACGATGTAATGGTGGTGCGCGGTGGAGCGGATAAGCGCGAGCGCTTGATTCCCTATCTACCTGATCAGTTTATTACCAATATTGACCTGGAAGTCGGTGTAATAACCGTCGACTGGGACCCGGCTTTTTAAGGCGTAGGAGCGATGACAAAACGAATCGCTCTGGTAAGCATTTTTCCGGAAATGTTTGCCGCATTGACCGAGTATGGCGTCAGTGGACGGGCTGTGAAAGATGGCCTTTTAGAAGTTCGCTGTTGGAATCCTCGGGACTTTACCAGTGACAGGCACCGGACTGTGGACGATCGCCCTTACGGCGGCGGACCGGGAATGGTGATGTTAGCTGAGCCTCTTTACCAGGCTCTCGAGGCTGCTCGAGCTTGGGCTGGTGAAGATGGTGAATCTGTACGCAGTATCTACATGTCTCCCCAGGGTCGACAGCTCGATCAGGGTGGAGTGGAGCAGCTGTCTGCAGCTGGCAACCTGGTGTTGTTGGCGGGGCGCTACGAAGGTGTGGATGAGCGTATCGTCGAATCTATGATCGACGAGGAGTGGTCCATTGGTGACTATGTCCTCAGCGGTGGCGAACTGGCTGCTATGGTGATGGTGGATGCTATTACCCGCTTGATTCCCGGCGCACTTGGACACAACCAATCGGCGGTTGAGGACTCTTTCTCCTCTGGCCTGCTGGACTGCCCACACTACACCCGACCGGAACAATATCGGGGAGTAGCGGTACCGGAAGTTTTGCTTTCCGGCAACCATGAAAGAATACGCCGCTGGCGCCTGAAGCAGGCATTGGCGCGCACGCAACAGCGACGCCCAGACTTATTGCATGGGTTGGAGCTGAGCGATGAGCAGAAGTTGTTGCTGGATGAGATCCAGCGGGAACAGAAGCTCGAAGAAAATTGAGGCCGAATTCGCCGGGAGGCGCGAGTAGTTCGGTGAACTAGCTGAGAAGCTACACAATCTGTATTTGGGAGCGATCCAAATGACTAACAAAATTATCCAGCAGCTGGAGCAGGAACAGCTGAAGAGCGAAGTACCTCCCTTCGCACCGGGCGACACTGTAATCGTTCAGGTAAAAGTAAAAGAGGGCAACCGTGAGCGTCTGCAGGCGTTCGAAGGCGTGGTTATCGGTAAGCGCAACCGTGGTCTGAACTCCTCCTTCACCGTGCGTAAAATTTCCCACGGTGTTGGCGTTGAGCGTACTTTCCAGACTCACAGCCCGATGGTTGACAGCCTCAAGGTTAAGCGTCGCGGTGACGTGCGTCAGGCCAAGCTGTACTACCTCCGCAGCCTGACTGGTAAAGCTGCACGTATCAAAGAGAAGCTCAACTAAGCTCTCCTTGATCGCAGAAAAAGGCCGAAGCGTACGCTTCGGCCTTTTTTGTATGTGGGTTACGAGCAGCTTGTTTGGTGTCCCAGATGGGGTCTGCTTGCCTTAACTGATATAAATGGACACGGGCTTGCCCTGGCGCGGGGATACAGTCAATTTCGCTAAAGCGCTCACGTCTTGCGGTGTTTTGCGTAGTCCAAGGTGACTGGATATGTTAAAACGTGCCAATTAGGTTCGCAGCGGCAAAGAGCTGCCATACTGGCTGGAACTGAAGGCCGATGATTAAGTCGAAGCCCAATGAGAATTTAAGGAGCAATTGGTAATGACGCTTATCAAGAAGCCGCTGGCAATCGCTGGCGCGCTACTCAGTCTGGTGGGCTCTGCAGCGTTGGCAGAAGTCGATACTGACGTTGTTAAAACCATCAAGACACGCCTTGAGGCGAGTAATCCCAAAGCAACCTATGGAGAGGTACGGGAGAGTCCAATTGAAGGGCTTTACGAAGTGGATGTCGATGACGGCAACACGACCCTGTTCGTCTCTGCTGATGGCAATCACTTTGTTTACGGCGATCTCTACCAGGTGAAGGCTGGCGGTGTTGCCAACCTTTCCGAGCAGCGTAGAGCGACGCGCCGCGCTGCGGTCATGGGCGCCCTTGATACAGAAGATATGATTGTCTTCTCCCCGAAAGGTGAAACCAAGGCAAGCGTTTATGTATTTACCGATGTGGACTGCGGTTATTGCCGTAAGCTGCACCAGGATGTGCCCGAGTTGAACAAGCGCGGTATCGAAGTGCGCTACCTGGCGTTCCCGCGCGGTGGTCTTAACTCCCTGGGATATCGCAAACTGGCAACTGCATGGTGTGCGGAAGATAGCAACAAGACGCTGACTGCACTTAAGAACCGTGAAAACGTGCCTTTGGATGTCTGTAAGACAAACCCGGTGGCAGCTCAATACAAGTTGGGCAACGAGGCTATCGATGTGCGCGGTACGCCGACTATCGTGATGGAAGATGGCCGGGTTGTTCCCGGTTACTTACCACCGGATCGCCTGCTTAAAGAGCTGGGAATCTAAGCCCGGCTGATAGCTAAAAAAACCGGCAGCCGAGAGGCCGCCGGTTTTTGTTTTTAAGCAGGATTTTTAATTTCTACTTTTCTCGGCTGGGTCATATTCTCCGGCGCGAGGATATCGTTCAGTTCCTCCTCACTCAGTAACCCCTCATCAAGGATTAACTGCTTCACACTGGCACCGGTAATTAGTGCCTGCTTGGCGATGCGGGTGGCATTTTCATAGCCAATAAACGGGTTTACCGCAGTAATCAGGCCGATGCTGTTCTCAACCAGTTGCAGGCAGTGCTCTTCGTTGGCAGTGATGCCGCTCACACAACGATCCGCAAGCGTGGTCATGGCTTGGGTCATCAGGCGCATGGACTGTAGCAGGTTAAAGGCGATCACTGGCTCCATTACATTGAGCTGCAACTGGCCGGATTCAGCAGCCAGGGTAATCGTGAGGTCGTTGCCGATCACCTGGTAGGCAACCTGGTTAACGACTTCGGGAATAACCGGGTTGACCTTGCCGGGCATAATGGATGAGCCGGGTTGCATCGGCGGCAGGTTAATTTCATTGAGGCCAGCGCGAGGGCCGCTGGAAATCAGGCGTAAATCGCTGCAAATTTTCGAGATCTTAACGGCGATGCGTTTCATGACACCGGAGAACATCACGAAGGCGCCCATGTCGGAAGTGGCTTCCACCAGGTTTTCTGCGCAGACAAAATCGATGCCGGAAATTTCTGACAGCGCGTTAACAACCAGCTGGCGATATTCCGGGTCCGTATTAATGCCGGTGCCGATTGCGGTACCACCCATGTTGATCTCTTTGAATAGAGCGACCAGCTCCTTAACTCTGTCGACATCTTCGCGCACAGTGGCGGCGAAGGCGGCAAACTCCTGGCCCAGGGTCATAGGTACCGCATCTTGCAGCTGGGTGCGCCCCATTTTAATTACTGAGGCAAACTCTTTGGCCTTCTTGTCGAACTCAACGCACAAGCTCTCCATGGATTGAACCAGGTCGCTGTAGCTGAGCAGAATGGCCAGGTTTATCGAGGTTGGATAAACATCATTGGTAGATTGCGAGAGGTTTACATGGTTGTTGGGGTGTACTTTTTTGTACTCGGCTTTGTTGTGACCGAGTAATTCCAGCGCGCGGTTGGCAATCACCTCATTGGCATTCATATTGGTAGAAGTGCCGGCGCCGCCCTGAATCATATCTACCAAAAATTGGTCGTGCAGTTTGCCATCGATAATCTCGTCACAAGCAGTGGCAATGGCATCTTGCAGTTTGGGCTCCAGGTAGCCGAGCTGTCCATTGGCGCTGGCTGCAGCTTTTTTTACCATCGCCAGTGCTTTTACCAGATTGGGGAAGTGATTCAGGGTAATTCCGGTAATCTGGAAGTTTTCCAAAGCGCGCAAAGTTTGAATGCCAAAATAGACATCGGCCGGTACTTCGCGCTCACCCAATAGATCTTTCTCCAAGCGGGTTTCAGCACCTGCACTAAAAACCGGCATTGGTTTGAGTGTGTGGAAATCGTTGGTCATCAGTTTCTCTTCTCTTCATCGTATGGGCCTGTGTGGGGTGGGGTAATATCCCCACCTCCCGCAAGCCTCGTGTTGGGGTAATTTAGTAATTAATTGGAGAGTATTTTTAGAGTGGTGTCGCAAAGAAACTCTGCGGCCCCTCTGTAGAGGTTGCGCGAATATTCTCGCGAATATTTTTGTTGATCTCTTCGGACTCAGGACCAAAAACACCACATAATTTCAGTGCATTTTTAATGCTGATGTTGCGACCGAGAGATTCGAGAACTACTTTTGTGCAGACTGGCTCACGCCTGTCACTGGCGGATGCTCCCAGCTTTAATCCGGATAGATAGCTGACCCGGCTTTTATAGGTGGGGTATAAAATAGTTTGTGCGATTTCATTGTGAGTCAAGGATTCATAGCCAACCAAAAAAATACGATCGGCAAGAAAGAGCAGCATGCCTTTATAGCGGGATTTATACCACTCATCCCTGTCTGGGTAGCGCATTCGTTCGAAGCGCTGAAAATAATATCCATCACCATCCGACTCAATATGCAGCAGGCTGCGAATAATATGGTCGGAGAAGGTCATGGAGTAGTGGTACTCGAAATAGAAGCCTAAATATTTATCGGCCCGCCCCTGGGACTCCCGCATCAGAATATCAATATCGCGATTGTAGGGCCTGGCGGGGAGGCTGTCGGAGACGGGTGCGCTGCGCACGCGAACAATTTGGCTGAATTGCTCGTGGGGCATCACGATTTCATGGGGCTCTACGCCAAAAAAATGACATATCTTTCCCAGGGTATACTGGGAGGGTTGAGTGTTACCGTTGAGATATTTATTGAACTGGGCACGGTTCACCCCAATTCGCCGGCACACCTCGGCTATGGATGGGTAGAAGCTGCACAGAAGGCGGAGGTTTTGCGAAAAATCGTTGCTCATCGGTATTTTGCTTCTGGATAGAGGTTATCCCTTCAATCCCTGTTAATCACTCGATCCCTTTTTAAAGGCGAAGCCATATAGCCTCGCCAATAGTTTCAGTTTTTATCAGTTGGGGTGATTGCACTCACCGCACAGCGGGCGCTGTAATAGGGTTTTAATTTCCGTATCGGAATGGCCCATTGCCAACAGGTGGTTGAGCTTTACAAAACAGGCTTCGCTGGTCATATCCAGACCACCTATAACGCCGGCATCAAGCAGTGCGGAGCCCGCAGCGTATTTACCCAGATCCACCTGGTGCTCCAAACACTGGGACACTGCTACACAAATAGTGCCGAGCTTTGAGGCCTTCTCAAGCTGCTCGGTAAATGCGCTGTCGTCAGTCGGCGCATTGCCGGTGCCGTATGTTTCAATAATCAGGCCCTTGGGGCGGCTCTCTAAAATTTTCTCAATCAGTGAGGGAGATATACCGGGAAATAGTTTCAGTAAAATCACTCCGCCATTGGCATTGGTGGGAATCTGAAACTGCGGTTCACCGGTGGGCACCAGCAGGGCGTTGTGGTCGATATTGACCTGGATACCCACTTCCCCGAGACAGGGGTAATTGGGGCTGCTAAAAGCATCCAGTGAGCCAGAACTGACCTTCACTGCACGGTTGCCGCGTAGAAGCTTGCCGTTGAAGTAGAGGCAAACCTCCCTGATATCGTCGGAGCCGCTTAATAATAGCGCCGCAATTAAGTTGTTATAGGCGTCGCTACGCATCTCCCGCAAGGGAATCTGGGAACCGGTGACGACCACGGGCTTTTCAATGCCTTGTAGGGCAAAGGACAGTGCTGAGGCGGTGTAGGCCATGGTGTCGGTGCCGTGCAACACCAAAAAGCCTGAGTACTGGCTATAGTTGTCGCGTATCAGGCTGGCAATGTGATACCAGTCCTTTGGTCGCATATTGGCGCTATCCAGCAGTGGGTCGAGTGCTTGGAAATCGTATTGTGGAAGCTGGCCGATAACATCTTGTAAGAGGCGGCCCAGAGCGCCTTCCAGGTCGGCGTCAGGCACATAGCCCGATTCGCTTCGGCGCATTCCCAGGGTTCCGCCTGTATAAAGGATTAGGGTTTTCTTCATTACTCGACCACTATCTGAGTCCGGATTCAGTACGCCCCTATTTTGTGCAAAGGCGCGGTGGATGCAATTTCGCAGGTTGCTGTTACCTGATGCTAGTAGATGCTTCTATAGCATCTACTGAGGACGCTGTTGGTTTCAAGAGGTGATTTTGGGTGACAGAAGTTTCGACTCTACTCTAGCCGGAAGCGGTGCCTTTATGGCGCAATTATATTGACTTTTTTACGTTCCGCTCGGTAAGGTTGATGATCTTTTGTCAATTTTATTTGCATTTATTGCGCGGCTTCCTGTGGTGGCACTTTCTATGTAATCGGGGGTAGATCCCGGTCTGGTTCGCTGCCCCTATAGTTGCGCGGAGGAACATTGTGAGCGCAACAGTGGAAGAGACTGCGGAGGCGGAGGCTCAGGTGGTTGTAAAAAAGGCACCCCGTGCCGTGCGGATCGGTATCTGTGGCCTGGGTACTGTCGGCAGTGGAACGGTGAATGTATTGGCGCGCAATGGGCGGGAAATTGCAGCCCGTTGCGGTCGCGCCCTGGTCATTGAGCAAATAGGTGCGCGCCGCGATAACGCACACTGTGATACCAGCCAGATAAACGTTACCCGGGAAATTTTCGATGTCGCCAATAATCCCAACGTGGATATTTTGGTGGAGCTTATCGGTGGTACTACAGTAGCGAAGGAGCTGGTGCGCACAGCGATTGAAAATGGCAAGCATGTTGTCACCGCTAACAAGGCGTTGATTGCCGAACACGGCAACGAGCTGTTTGAGCTGGCCGCAAAGCACAATGTCACCATTGCCTATGAGGCGGCAGTAGCTGGCGGTATTCCTATTATTAAATCCCTGCGCGAAGGATTGGTGGGCAATCAGGTGCAGTGGCTCGCCGGGATTATTAATGGCACCGGCAATTACATTCTCACTGAGATGCGGGAAAAAGGGCGGAGTTTCGATGAAGCCCTGGCCCAAGCCCAAGCTTTAGGATATGCGGAAGCGGACCCCACTTTTGATGTGGAAGGTATCGATGCTGCTCACAAGCTGGTGATTATGGCTTCCCTGGCATTTGCTATGCCCCTTGCTTTTGACAAGGTGTACACCGAAGGCATCAGCCGGATCTGTAGTGAAGATATTCGCTACGCTGATGAGCTGGGATACCGTATCAAGCACCTGGGGATTGCGCGTCGCACCGACAAGGGTGTGGAGTTGCGGGTGCACCCGACTTTAATCCCCCAGCGCCGCCTGATCGCCAACGTAAACGGCGTTATGAATGCGGTGTTGGTCAGCGGCGATGCTGTGGGACCAACCCTGTATTACGGCGCTGGTGCGGGCGATGAAGCCACGGCATCGGCAGTGATCGCCGATCTTGTTGACGTGGCCCGCACTCTTGAGGCCAAGCCGGAGCACAGAGTGCCGGCAGCGGGTGTCGCCCTTGCGGATCAAGGGGGAACCCAGGTTCTGCCGGAAGAAGATGTTATTACCAGTTATTACCTGCGTATCGCCGCCCACGACAAGCCCGGTGTTATGTCTCAGGTGGCCACCATTTGCAGTGATCAGGGCATCAGCATCGAGGCTCTGATCCAGCACGAACCGGTTGAAGGTGAAGCACTTGTCCCGGTGGTGATTTTGACCAGCCGAGCCGATGAAGCCAGCCTCCGCCAAGCGGTTGCACAAATAGAGGCTTTGGAAACGGTCGAAGGTGAAGTCGTCAGGATTCGTGTCGAGAGCCTCGGATAAACCCCGCGGGCGCCGAGTGACATAACCCCGGGCTCGGTGCCCCAATCAATTAACTCCCCAGCCAGCGATAAGAGCCAAGAAATACTGTGAAATTTGTCAGCACACGCGGCAGCGCGCCGTCTCTCTCCTTCGCCGATACCGTACTAACAGGCCTTGCCAGCGATGGAGGCCTCTATGTTCCCGAGACTTTGCCGAAGTTTTCTCGCGAGGAAATTGCCTCTATGGCGGGGCTCGATTACGAGCAGCTGGCCTTTCGCATTATCCAGCCGTTTGTGGGGGATGATCTCAGTGATGAAGAGCTGAGCGGTATTATCGGGCGTTCCTACAAGCACTTCCGCCACAAGGCTATTGCCCCGCTGGTGCAGACAGACACCAATGAGTGGGTGCTCGAGTTGTTTCACGGGCCCACCCTGGCATTTAAAGATTTTGCCTTGCAGTTCCTCGGCCAGCTCTTTGATCACCTGCTGAAAAAGCGCGGTGAGAGAGTGGTGGTTATGGGGGCAACTTCTGGTGATACCGGTTCGGCCGCGATCGAAGGTTGCCGCCATTGCGACAATATCGATATTTTTATTCTGCACCCCCATAACCGTGTGTCTGAAGTCCAGCGACGCCAGATGACCTCGGTGCAGTCGGGCAACGTATTTAATATCGCACTCGAAGGTAATTTCGACGATTGCCAGAATATGGTGAAAGCGAGTTTTGCCGATCAATCATTCCTGCCCGATGGACGCCGCCTGGTAGCGGTTAATTCCATTAACTGGGCGCGGATTATGGCGCAGATCGTCTATTACTTTTATGCCGCCCTGCGCCTGGGGGCGCCGGATAAAACAGTTAATTTCTCCGTACCCACCGGTAATTTTGGCGATATTTTTGCCGGTTACCTGGCGAGGCAGATGGGATTGCCTATCGACCAATTGGTAATTGCGACCAATGCCAACGATATTCTGCATCGCTGCATCAGCGGCAATGACCACACTCCCAAACCACTGGTGCACAGCTTGTCTCCCAGTATGGATATTATGGTGTCGAGCAACTTTGAGCGATTGCTGTTTGATCTCTACGGTCGCGATGGTGCGACGGTTGCTGAATTGCTCGCGGATCGCAGTCAGCCCATGCATTTGAGTGAATCGGCCCTGGGCAAAGCGAGAGAAGTTTTCTCCTCCAGTCGGGTGGATGACAAGCGCACGGTTGAAGTGATTGGTGAGACCTTCAGCTCCTGCGAATATCTACTTGATCCGCATACAGCTATCGGGGTTGAAGCCGCACGACAGGTACGTCACTCTACCGAACAGCCCATGGTTTGCTTATCTACCGCACACCCGGCAAAATTCCCCGATGCCGTGGCCCAGGCCCTGCCAGAAAAAGAGATTCCCCTGCCGAGTCATATGCAGGATCTCTGGCAGCGGGAGGAGCGCTTCAAGGTATTGCCCAATAACTTGTCCCAAGTACACGACTATATGGCGACGATGCTGTCAGAAGGCAGTTAATTGGCACACTGTCGTGCAATAAGCGGCAACCGATTAGCTATTAGTTTGCTGAGAAATACATTGAGTACAAAAATTCAGCGACGGCCAGTGGATATGTCTACTGGCCGTTTTGCTTCTGAAACACCAAAAATATTGCAGCGTGTCCTGTTGGGGCGGGGGATTGTCAGCGAAGAAGCGCTGGATCACAGTCTCTCTCAATTACAGAGCCCGCAGAGTATGCGAGGGCTGGAGGCTGCCGTTGCCTTGCTGGTGGATGCTATCCACGGGCAAAAGAAAATCCTTATCGTGGGGGATTTCGATGCGGATGGAGCCACCAGCAGCACCTTGGGGGTGTTGGCCCTGGGTGCAATGGGCGCGCCGGGAGTGGAGTACCTGGTGCCGAACCGCTTTGACTTCGGCTACGGGCTGACTCCAGAAATTGTCGAGGTAGCCAAAGATTATCAGCCCGATCTGCTGATCACCGTAGATAACGGTATTAGCAGTATCGAGGGCGTGGCAGCGGCAAAAGCTGCTGGTATGAAAGTGATTGTGACGGATCACCACCTGCCCGGCAGTGAGCTGCCGCAGGCGGATGCCATCGTAAACCCGAACCAGCCGGACTGTGACTTTCCCAGCAAGAACCTCGCTGGGGTGGGGGTGATCTTTTATCTGCTCAGCCGTTTGCGCACAGCCCTACAGCAGAGTGGGTGGTTTGAGCAGAGCGGTATCGCCCCGCCCAATATGGCCGAATACCTGGATTTGGTCGCCTTGGGTACTGTGGCCGACCTGGTCCCGCTGGATCACAACAACCGGATTCTGGTTCACCAGGGCATCGCCCGTATCCGTGCTGGCCGCTGCCGGCCCGGTATTGCCGCCCTGATGGAGGTTGCCGGGCGCGACCAGCGCAGGCTCTCTACCACAGATATTGGTTTTATTTTGGGGCCGCGAATTAATGCGGCTGGTCGTCTCGACGATATCGGCACCGGTATCTGCTGCCTGCTCACCCGCGATCCCAGTGAAGCGCGGGAGCTGGCCGGCGAGCTGGATGCCCTGAACCGGGATCGCAAAGCGATCGAGCAGGGGATGCAGCGGGAGGCAATGGCGGTCCTGGATGAGTTGCGCCTGGAGGGCGAAATTCCCTGGAGTTTGTGTCTGTACGATGCCAACTGGCATCAAGGTGTGGTGGGTATTTTGGCCAGCCGCATCAAAGAGAAATTCCACCGCCCGGTGATCGCATTTGCTGAGGGTGATAACGGCCTGGTGAAGGGCTCTGCGCGTTCGATTCCCGGGCTGCATATTCGCGATGCCCTGAGTGACGTAGCCGCCTCTCACCCGGACCTGATCAGCAAGTTCGGTGGCCACGCCATGGCGGCGGGGCTGAGCTTACCCCAGGAAAACCTGGAGGCTTTCCGTAAGGCTTTTGAGCAGGTGGTGCGCAACCGCCTGAATGAAAACCAGCTGCACGCGGTTATCGACTCTGACGGTGAGTTGGAATCTGGGGATTACACTTTGCACACGGCAGCCATGTTGCGCGCTTGTGCGCCCTGGGGACAGGCGTTTCCAGAGCCGGTATTCGACGGTGAATTCCTGTTGCTGCAACAGCGCATCGTCGGCGAGCGCCATTTAAAAATGGTGGTGGCGCCGCCCCAGGCGCCGCAACTGGCGCTGGATGCTATTGCTTTTAATGTGGACACCGAGCAGTGGCCGCAGCCCACGGAAAGAGTGCGCTTGGCTTTTAAGCTCGATGTTAATGAATTTCGCGGGCGGGAATCCCTGCAATTAATGGTGAGCCTGTTAGAAGCGGTATAGGGCGCACTTTGTATTTGGCTGTTGGGAAAAACACGGAGTTTTTTGCAACAGCTCCTAAGTTGTTTGGAAGTAAAAAGTAGTGAAACGTAAACAAGTCCAGGCCGAAGTCCTACTGTTATTAGCCGCTCTCTTCTGGGGCGTTGCCTTTGTGCCACAAAAGATTGCCATGGCGGATATTGAGCCGCTGGCATTTAACGCATGGCGTTTTATTCTCGGCGGTTTAATCCTGATCCCCATCGTTTACTGGTTGTCCTCCCGTCGCGATGCCCAGCCCGGTGAAGCCGAAGGGCAATCGGTGAATCACACCTGGCGGGCCTGCCTGCCCGGTGGCGCACTGTTGGGTTTTTGGCTGTTTCTAGGCGCGGCACTGCAACAGGTGAGCCTGCTGTATACCACTGCCGGCCGCGCCGGATTTATTACCGGTTTTTATTTACTGCTGGTGCCTGTAATCGGTTTGTCCCTGGGGCATAAAACCAATCGCTGGACCTGGATGGGAATTGGTCTCGCTTTGTTCGGTCTCTATTGGTTGGCGGACTTCAGTGAAGAATCCCAGCTGGTGGGCGACTTAATGGTATTTGCCAGTGCCTTTGTTTTTGCCATCCAGGTATTGACGGCAGATCGACTGGTAAAACGCTACGACGCTTTGCGACTCGCCTGTATCCAGTTCCTGGTGTGTGGCCTTTTGTCCGCCGTAGCTTCGCTATTTACCGAAGAGGCGACACTGCAATCGGCGATCGATGCGGCTTGGCCTATCGCCTATATGATGATTTTCTCCACGGCACTGGCGTTTACTTTCCAGCTCTTGGCCCAACGCTACGCCGCGCCTTCTCACGCTACCGTAATTATGAGCCTGGAGGCAGTTTTTGCCCTGGCGGCGGGCTGGCTATTCCTCAATGAAATGCTCAATACCACGGAGTTAATTGGTTGTGGTTTGATGCTGGCGGGGATGCTGGTCAGTCATTACGGCAACCACAGCGGTACTCACCACTAGGAATATCAATGGAATTATCGACACTGGCACTCTTTGTTCCCGCAAGCTTCTTTGCCTCGGTCACACCGGGGCTCTGCATGATGCTATCGCTCAGCCTGGGAATTACCCTGGGCGTGCGCCAGACTCTGTGGATGATGGTGGGAGAGTTGATCGGTGTTGCGTCGGTGGCGATTACCTCTGCACTCGGTGCTGCGGTATTGATGGTTCAGTATCCGACTTTATTTCAGCTGTTTAAATACTGCGGGGCCGCCTATTTGGCCTGGATAGGCGTGCAGATGTGGCGCTCCCGGGGGCAGCTGGCTCTGATGGATCAGGGTGATACGGTCGATGCTAGCCGACCATCGCGAAGAGCGCTGGCACTACAGGGTTTTGTTACAGCTGTGGCCAATCCCAAGGGTTGGGCGTTTTTTATTGCGTTATTACCGCCATTTATTAACGATACCAAACCCCTGGTACCCCAGCTCTCAGTCTTGCTGGCGATATTGCTGCTTTTGGAGGCGTTGTGCCTGCTGATTTATGCCAGTGGCGGCCAGGCCCTGAGTCGTTTACTGGAGCGGTCTGAAAATGTGCGTTTGGTTAATCGGATTTCTGGTACTTTGATGCTATCGGTGGGAGTCTGGTTGGCGTTATCCTGACACGGCTATTTATCGCTTTATGGAGGATGTTCTGTGCTGAAAAAATGGTTGTCATTCTTATGGGTATGGGCCCTGATTATCTCGGTGGCGGCTTGCGGCCAGTCGAGGGAGGAGAAAGCGATGGAGAACGAGGTTGAGAACACACCCGGCGCGGCGGAACCCGAAGTTGCACCCACGCCTCCTGCAGCGACTATGAGGCCAGGGGAAATGGTGTGGATTTACCGCGGCAGTGGCAGCAAGCAGTGCGAAGGGGGTGGTATGACCCTTCAGCAGAGTCAGGCGAAGTTGAGTGACAATGGGGTGAAGGTGCAGGAGTCCCGCTGTGGAGTCCGCACCGATAGGATGTTCCCCGCCGTATGTGGCGCACCCACAGGAGATATCCTGATGCACCTGATCGGTATGGATGCCCTGGATGCCTCAATTGAGCTGGGATATAGCCCCGCCGAGAAAGTGCAGTATCAGTTTGCTGCCTGTCGGGACAACAGTGCCTGAGTTGAAACCTTAAGTGGGGTAATCGTGAACATTTCCCAGGCCGCAGAGAATTCGGGCCTCAGTGCAAAAGCCCTGCGGCATTACGAAAATATTGGCCTGGTGGTGCCCGGCCGCTCTGCTAATGGCTATCGGGATTACTCCACTGCCGATGTTGAAACCCTCTGCTTCGTGCGCCGCGCGCGGGCCTGTGGCTTTACCACTGAGGAGGTCCGGGCGCTGCTGGGGTTGCGGGATAACCCGGAGCGTCACAGCCGTGAGACCAAAGACCTGGTCAATCACAAGCTCGGGCAGCTCGAAGAGCAGTTGCAGACCCTGCTGGGGATGCGCGCAACCTTGCGGGCCTTTGCCGATAGCTGCGCCGGCAATGAGTCCCCAGACTGCGCAATTCTGGAAAAGCTCTCGGGACAGACCGCCTAGTAGAGGATTTGCCGCCATATCAGCCCCTATCTGACTGGAAGGACCCCCGCGCGCTGCGGTAGAATGCGCGCCGCTTTTTATTTTGTCCGGACACCGAAAGTTCATGGAAATCAATCCCCTCATCAATCAATTGAAAGACCTCGAAGAGCGCACCGACGTTCTTAGGGGGTATCTTTGACTACGCCAGCAAGAAAGAACGCCTTACCGAAGTAGAGCTGGAGCTGGCTGAGCCGAGCGTTTGGGACGACCCCAGCCGCGCACAGGAACTGGGGCGCGAGCGCTCCTCCCTGGAAACGGTGGTTAATACCATCGAAAACCTCGACTCCGGCATCGCCGATTGCCGCGAGCTGCTGGAAATGGCAGTCGAGGAAAATGATGAGGACTCCGTAGGGGAGGTCTCCACTGAGATCGAAGGCCTCCAGCAGCAGCTGGGGATTCTGGAATTCCGCCGTATGTTCTCTGGCGAGAACGATGAGAACAACGCCTACCTGGATATCCAGGCCGGCTCCGGTGGTACCGAGGCCCAGGACTGGGCGGAAATGATCCTGCGTATGTACCTGCGCTGGGGTGAGGCCCACGGCTTCAAGACCACCCTGGAAGAGGTCTCTGCGGGGGAAGTGGCCGGTATCAAAAGTGCCACTGTGCATTTCGCCGGCGACCACGCGTTCGGATGGCTGCGCACAGAAACCGGTGTACACCGCCTGGTGCGCAAATCGCCGTTTGATTCCGGCAACCGCCGTCACACTTCTTTTAGCTCGGTATTTGTGTCACCGGAAATCGATGACAATATCGAGATTGAAATCGACAAGTCCCAGGTGCGTGAAGACACCTACCGCGCGTCCGGCGCCGGTGGTCAGCACGTGAACAAAACTGATTCTGCGGTGCGTTTGACCCACACAGAATCCGGTATTGTCGTGCAGTGCCAGAGCGAGCGCTCCCAGCACCAGAACCGCGATAAAGCCTGGAAAATGCTGCGCGCAAAAATGTACGAGCAGGAAATGCTCAAGCGCAACGCAGAGAAGCAGGCCATGGAAGACAGCAAGGCCGACATCGGTTGGGGCAGCCAGATCCGCTCTTACGTGTTGGACGACCAGCGTATCAAGGACCTGCGCACCAATGTCCAGACCAGCAACTGCCAGGCAGTACTGGACGGAGACCTGGACCAATTTATCGAAGCCAGCCTAAAAGCCGGCCTCTGATTTAAAGTCTCCACTCTCACCGCGCCCCTCGTCGATGAGGGGCAATATCAATCACAAAACTGATAGATCACCATGACTGATATCCAGCAAGACGAAAACAAACTGATCGCCGAGCGCCGCACCAAGCTTTCCGCTCTGCGCGAGAAGGGCAATGCTTTCCCCAACAGTTTTCGCCGCGAGAACCTCGCTGCCGACCTGCAAGCTGAGTTCGGCGATAAACAGAAAGAGGAGCTGGAAGAACTGGGTAAACGGGCGTGCGTAGCAGGGCGAATCCTGGCTAAACGCGGACCCTTTATGGTGATCCAGGATGTGTCTGACCGCATCCAGCTATACGCCGATAAAGCGGCACAGAAAGATATTAAAGAGCGCTTCGGTGCCTGGGATATCGGCGATATTGTCGGCGTAAAAGGCACACTGCACAAATCCGGCAAGGGCGACCTCTACGTCAACTGTGAAGAGTACAGCCTGCTAACCAAAGCACTGCGCCCACTGCCGGAAAAATTCCACGGCATCGCCGATCAGGAAATGCGTTATCGCCAGCGCTACGTGGACCTGATCGCCACGCCGGAAGCCCGCGAAGTGTTCCGCGTGCGCTCCAAGGTGATCGAGTACATCCGCGATTTCCTCAACGCCCAGCAGTTTATGGAAGTGGAAACGCCCATGCTGCAAGTTATTCCTGGCGGTGCCAGCGCGCGTCCGTTCGTTACCCACCACAATGCGCTGGATATCGATATGTACCTGCGTATTGCCCCGGAGCTGTACCTGAAGCGTCTGGTCGTGGGTGGTTTTGAGCGGGTTTACGAGATCAACCGCAACTTCCGCAACGAGGGCCTATCCACGCGCCACAACCCCGAATTCACCATGCTTGAGTTCTACCAGGCGTACGCGGACTACAACGACCTGATGGACCTCACCGAGAAGATGCTGCGCGGTATCTGTGAAGATGTACTGGGCTCCACCACTGTGGAATACCAGGACAGCAGCTACGACTTCTCCAAGCCGTTCGCGCGTTTGTCTGTGTTCGACTCCATCCTGCACTACAACCCGGAACTGACTGCGGCCGATATCGACAATATCGAATCCGCCCGCGCGGTAGCTGAGAAGCTGGAAATCCCGCTGAAAGACAGCTGGGGCCTGGGTAAGGTACAGATCGAGATTTTCGAAAAGACTGTAGAGCATCGTCTCGACCAGCCGACCTTTATCACTGAGTACCCAACCGAAGTGTCTCCGTTGGCTCGCCGTAACGATGACAATCCGTTTGTCACCGACCGCTTTGAATTCTTCGTAGGCGGCCGCGAGATTGCCAATGGTTTCTCCGAGTTGAACGACGCGGAAGATCAGGCTGAACGCTTCAAAGCCCAGGTTGCGGAGAAAGATGCCGGTGACGACGAAGCCATGCACTACGACGCCGACTATATCCGCGCGCTGGAATACGGCCTGCCGCCCACCGCTGGTGAGGGCATCGGTATCGACCGTCTGGTAATGCTGTTTACCAACTCTCCGTCGATTCGCGACGTACTGCTGTTCCCGCATATGCGCCCTGAAGCGAACGACTAATCGCTTCTCACTGCCGGGTAGTTTTACCTGCCCGGCAGTATTTCCTCCCCCTATGCCGCAGATTTCCTCACTCTGAAACTTCCCTCAGCTCTATCTATCCTTATTCATTGGTGCTCTATCGGGCCTCGAATGATTTGGAGCGGTTGCTGCTATGAAACAGGGACAGGCGAAAGAGAAAAGCGCAAGGCAAATATTGGCGCTAACGCTCTGTAGCTTTATCTCCTGTACCGCCGCTGCGCAAAGTTCGGAGCCTGCAACAGCTGCCAGCCTAACTTCCAAAGAGCCCGATGACTGGCGCTTCCTCGCCACTCCTTATCTTTTCCTCCCGCTTCGCACTAAAGGGACTTCTACTGTCGCTGACACCAGTGTCGATATTGATCTGGATTTAAGTAAAACCCTGGAGCTCCTCAACGCTGCATTTTCTGTGCGCCTGGAAGCCTGGAAAGGGCGCTTTGGGGTAGTGGCGGATCTCTACTATGTGCACCTCAGATTGGATAAGGGAGCAACCATAACCCCGCCGCGAAACCCACAGCTGGATATCGATGTAGATATTGATGTTGAGGTGGATGCTCGCCAGGGCTGGATAAATGCCCTAGCCGGTTACCGGATTTTAGAAGGGAATCTGGCTGATAGTGGGCGAAAGTACTTTGTAGATGTGGGAGCGGGTTTGCGCTGGAACCGATTAAAGCAGGAAGTGAAAGCACGAGCGGGAATTAATATAGGCCCCAGACCCGAGTTCAGGAATCGCCTCGGAGGCAAACAGAGTTGGTGGGAACCTACACTATCTGCGCGAGGTGCAATCGGAATTACTGAATGCCTAACCATTGCTGTACGCACGGAACTGGGAGGCTTTGGCGCTGGGGGTGATGACTTACAGTGGAATCTATTAGCCGGATTCGACTGGCGTGCCTGGAAAACCACTTCACTGCGTTTTGGGTATCAGTATTACAGTATTGATTATTCCGATCGACTTTCTGATGGGCGTTTTGCTTATGATATTACTCAGCATGGGCCGTATATAGCGGCGACTTGGCGGTGGTAGCTGAGCTAGTTATATTGGTGATCAGGGTGTGTGGTTCTGCTCACAGATCTTGTTGGTGACTGTTATTTTTGAAGAAACTAAGATTTTTGGCGTAATAATTTTAATATCACAGAGTTGGTTGTTTATCTTGGATTTGCAATAGTGGTTATATGGATCATTTTATACTTGGTTCTATGGTCTAGTTTATATGTATCTAATTGATTTGATACTGAAAAGTAAATGTGAAGAGCGAATTTACATTTGAAATAGTCGTCAAGTTAATAGTGGCCTGCGGGTGATCATATACATAGCTAAATTTCACTGATACATGAGTCAGGAAGTGAAAGTAGAGTATATCGTTGATGGAAAACCAGTTGGTATATTTATACGAATACTCAATGATGTTAAGTTTGAACTCGGTGACTACCCGAATTTAGCCGGTTGTTTAATCAAGCGATTGGTCACTCAGTCGAGGATATTAAAGGAGGGTAGTAGTCCTGACCTTAGTATTTGTTGCCTTTGTTTTGAAAATGGTAATCAAAAAAGCAAATTCAACGCTGGTGAGGTAGTAGCTTTTGTGCCATAAAAAATTTAATGGAACCAGGTGGTTTTGTACGCCGCTTGTGTAGGATCTCGCAGCGCCCGACCGTTATTGGTGGCGTTAAGTATAAGTAGGAAGTTGTCATGAGTAAGGTTCGAATAATATTTGGTTTAGCTTGGTTTCTTCTGTCGTTATTGTGCGTAGTTATTTGGTATTCATTAACTTTCGGTGGGTCAACTATATCGGCAAGTGGGGCTGATAAAACAAGCCCCGCCGGTTATCTCTATCTGGGCGCTGGAATAGTATTTGCTATAGTGGCGGGTGGAGTGTATTTGCAAAGAAAGCTAAGCCTATTGGTAGTCTTTCCTGTATTGGTCTTCTCGCTTATATGGTTTTTGGATGTACTAACCGATGAACATTTTTGGCTTAAATATGCTTTAGCTTCGAGTGCTATATTGATTGTATGTTTTGGTTCGGTATTTTCAGTTTGTCGACGCACTTAACAAGTTGCCCAAGTGCATTCTGGTCCGTTGGACCTCCATGGGGCAGCCTAGATTCCATTTTGGCTGTCTTTATTAAAGTCTTAAATGTTGCGGGGAATTACAAATATATGTTGTGGATAATAAATATTGTAGGGTTGCTCACTTCGTGGCACTTTATGGACCTCAATTCTGATTCTTCCTTTAAAAGCGAAGTTTGCCCAACACTATTGGTTATATTTGCAATTTGTCTACTTACGGATGTGGTGTGTACACTTAGTTCTGGTGGTAGCGGTGGGGGTCGTGGAGGTGGCTTCTTTGGTGGCGGTGACGGAGGTTGTGGTGGCGATGGTGGAGGCTGTTAAGTGTATGATATATTCAACAAAGCCATCAATTGAGAGGTGAATTAAAAAGCCTATATGTGGTTTACTCATCACTCGCGATTATACTTGGCTCACTGTTTCTAATTAGTGAGATGGGTTTTCCAAAGAGCTGGATTGTTTTTGTTGTAATTGTAACTCTTTATATTGCTTGGTTATTGGCCCGATCATTCACTAGGGCTATAGAATGCGATTTTTGTAACTGTGAACTTGGGGCAGCGTTAATGCAATTGGGTAAAAATTCAAATCAAGGCTTTTGCCCAAAGTGTGGCAGTGAAATTGAATAACAAAATTGGGTAGCCTCGCCCGCAATAAATGCTCGCAGGACACTCTGTACGTGGCTCCGGTTGCCACAGCCAAAGGCGTGAAGTATTGAATTGGAATCAAAGTATGAAAGGATTTTACGGGCAAGCGAAGTTATCGACGGTTTTTCTGGGTTACCTTTTGTTGCCATTATTTACGTTGTGCTTACTTTATTTAAGTATTCCTGTTTCACCGTATTCAGAGCTGATGCTGGACTCAACTGTTGCTATTTGGTGTGTTGCAGGAGCGGTCGCAATATGGCGCTGTGCATTCAATTCACCATTTCAAGTTCTGGGGTATTTCGCTCGTATGATTTCAGTTCTATTAGTGGTGGTGCTATTTGCCAGCTTATCCAGCTTTATTGTAACGGTCATGGGGTTGGCCATATTTGGTGCTCCCCAGTGAACACACTTAAATACCCAATTAACTAAGTTTCTTTGGCGCTCGGCAGTTTGCACTCCGCTTCGCAACATTTCGACTGCGGGTTATCGGGGCGTTAAAATGTGAGTGTATACATCGTGCAATATCCAGATGGGTGCGAGATAGAACTGGGAGATACAGTCTCTCTGGCTATGCCAAACGGCTGGGCTGAGGCTCGCGTAGTAATGCTTGGTAGTACGAGAGAGCACCTAAATATGACCGCAGAGGATCTGGACTGGTATAGTGGCGAGGGCTTGGAGCCTACATCGATACTCGTAGAGTGGCTCAAGGATGGCAAACCAAAACGAGGTGCTTATATGTCAATCCATGTAGATTGTTGTATAGAATTAATTTCTAGAGACCAGTCGTAATTTTCATACGATAATTAATGCGTCAATTAACTCCGCGCCTCGCCCCACCTGCCGGTTATTAAGGCGCTAAATGCTTTGATAGGGCGTATGAGCAATTAAGTACCCTTTAGCTGTTTAGCTGAATTAATACTAATAAAAATTTTATACGCAGCGCTGAACGTATTTTCTATCTATGTACGGTTCATTCCTAAATTAGCCATATGGATTTTCTGGGAGCTGTTGGCCCGTTGATTGTTGTCGGAGTTTTATGATTTTTTTATTGCAAAGCATTGAGTGGCAGGAAGTATTTGGTAAAACTGTCCATGAGGTTTCCATATGTTCTTTGTTGTGGCCTTTGATATCTTTTCTCTATATGGGTAATTTATGGGCGTCGGTGTAGCTAAGTAGCTAACTAAGAGATGAAACTGACGGTACAATTTCGTGTGTCTTTTATGCTGTCACTACTCTCATTATCGTATCGAATTTATATAGTCTGGTCCGTATCTGACTACAGTGTTAGCAGTAAATCAATTATCTGAGATCTTTGGGGCTATGGAAGTTGATAAAAGTGACGTTCGGAAAAGAGCCGATGAAATAAAGCCGTATCGCTGCAAAAATCTGATAGCTGTTCTCGAATACCCAATGGATATGAAGAATATTGGAGCAGTTATTAGAAACGTTAATGCGTTAGGCGTTGAAAAAACGTATATTGTTGATCCGCGTAACTCTTTACCCGATGATTGGCAGGAAATGAGAGAAAGGAGGTCACTCTCAAAATTGTCTGTCTCTGCGATCAAATGGAGTTTTGTAAAGCGTTTTGGTAGTACTGAGGAATGCCTGGATCATTTGACGAAAAACAGATTTATCTCGATTGTCACCTCTCCCCATGTAAAAGGAAAAGATAACTTTATATTGCATGAGGCAGATTACACTCAGCCAAAGCTGGCTGTTTGGTTTGGTAATGAATCTAGAGGTATAAGTGATCTCGCAGTCGAACATAGCGCCTTCTGCGTATCCATTCCAATGTTTGGCATGATTGAAAGCCTGAATCTCGGCACAACGTCTGGAATTGTATTGTATGAAGTTACTAAACAGCGCCGTGAGTATCAGGAAAAGTACAAGAGAGCAAATCGTAGCGACTAATAGAATGATGGAGTTGATGTCCTATTTTTGTGTTTTTTACACTGTGGCTGTATTCTTTTCCTCAAATAAACAAAGAAACTTTCCCCATTGAATAGGCGCCTACCTTTCGGTCGCAATTACTCTTGGGTAACTTATAAAGCAGGCAAAAACTATTTCGTCTTTAAAGCCACCCCAAAACGAGAAGGTCAAAATTACTTTAATATGAGCAGAATCGAGTTTAAGGAGCTAACCCAAGTGAAGCGAAATAAGCTGTTAGCTGTACTCAATGAGGATTCACTTAGGGAGCACTTAATTAAACATGAATACTTTGATGTCCAGAGTATTAATGAGTGGATCAAGTTTAAGTTAGAAGTAGACTCCCTGCCTGGGTGCCGTGTTCGACTAATTTATATCGGTGGAGTATTAGCTGGGTGGTGTGGTATTCAACCTGACGATAGCGGCTTTGAGATGGCTGTTGTCATATCTCAACAGTTTTGGGGTTCTGGACTCTCAGTATTCAAAACAATGATCGGTTGGGCTAAGGAGTTAGGGCATAAGGAAATAGTGTGTCATTTGCTTGACAGTAGGCCAGAATACAGAGCTTTGAAAAGAATATCCAAAACAGTACATAAAACCGAGCTGTTGGGTCGATGTTTTACGACATACTGTATCGAGCTCGATAAATATGCATAGATTAAACTATAACTGGTCGGTGTATCGTTTCTTTCTTGTTATATGAAAAAAATAAACTATGGCTTGGATTTTGGTTTCAGATATTTTTGGTCGTACAAAAGCGTTAGAGCGATTTGCAGCTGATCTTCCTGGTAGTGTAGAGATAGTTGACCCGTATAATTCAGAATTGATGAATTTCGATTGTGAAGTTGAGGCGTATTCACACTTTACATCAAAGGTTGGGCTCGATAAATACGTTGAAAAATTATCAGAGAGAATCAGCGCATCATTTGGTCATGTGAGTTTAGTAGGTTTTAGTATTGGTGCATCGGCCATATGGAGATTATCTGATCATCAAGCTTTGAGTAATATTTCAGGGGCAATTTTATTTTATAGTTCACAAGTTCGCCATTACGTCAAAATTGATCCTATATTTCCTACGCGCTTGATATTCCCGGCGATGGAGCCTCACTTTTCTGTATCAGAGGTCATACAGACTTTGAAGCAGAAAGAGCAAGTGGAGGTTCATCATTCCACTTACCTTCATGGCTTTATGAATCCCCATTCCAGAAAATATAATGCAGAAGCTTATGCTAAATACAAGCAGATAGTATGTAATACGCCCTTCAATGACCCCATCTGTAAAGGTTTCAGTTGAGTGTAGTTCGTATTGGAGTTTGACAAATATCACATAGAGACAGTTGTTATTGGTTAGTTTGTGCAAGTATTTAGCTAACCGAGGCCTTTCCAAAGGTCATAAACTAATTGGAAAGCCGCTGGGAAGACCGAACACTTGCTTCTCAACGGCTTCGGCAGTTCACCATCTATTCCTTTTGGATGCGCCTATATATTTCTTCTCGATGAACGGGTACGGACTTGGGGGCATGTATCCCCATCTTCACTTGATTGCCTTTAACCTCTAATACCTTAACCGAAACTTTGGTGCCGATTCGTAGGTTTTCACCTATTCGGCGTTTCAATATCAACATATTCATTTCCTACTGATATAGGCTACAAGAAAGAGCGTTCTCTTGGGTGAGTATTGAAAGAAGCGGCTAGAAGAGGGGGAGCACGAGAACGATAAGCATAGAAGAAGAAAAGGCGAGCGCAACGCTCCCAGAGCTTGGGGACACGCCTCAAGCTGCTGAATGTACACCACTTTATTGAAGACGAGCGGGTATCTAGCGTATGATGCATATAGCCATTTTGATAATGAAGGTATCAATTTGGTTAGCTGGCCCCGGGTGTTGGTAGCACCTTGGGTCAGCGCCTTTTACTTATTCTTATATCTCGCTACCGTTCTCCTCTTGAAGGAATAGATCGTTTAGGAAATTCTGGTACTTCTCTTTAGGAGAGAGCCGAAACAAGCCCAACTAAAAATAACAAAATACTAATAGAGATCTATCGATTTTACGCATCTTTGATATGGAAACAAACTTAATTGTTTCTAACAGGATAATTTAAGCGCCTTTTATTTACCTATGCGCTAGTGTGATGAAGCTCAACCAAAGAGTTTCTCTCGTAAAATACAAACACCTGGTGGGCCAGCTTCAAACTCTTAGAATCTATGTATTAAACATAAAGAATCTGAAAAATTTTGGTAGAAATATCGTAAGTGTTTTCTAATGAAAACCCTGAAGGTTTAGGAATAATTGCCAAAGGTAACTTGCTACGGGGCCCATTGGATTAGAAGCTTGTCTTGCCACGCGTACTTCCAGTTCTTGCGGTTTTGGGATCCCTTCCACTGCAATGGGAGATAATAAGCCCTGTTTAAGCTCCGCTTCTATCATATGTTCTGGTAGCGTACCCCAACCCATACCTTGAAGAATAATTTCTTTTTTAGTCGGAAAATCGTTGACTCTCCATTGATCGCCCCCTTGAAGCACCCCGTAGGTTTTAGTGGATGACTTCCTACCACTGATGATCACCTGGGGATGGTGTAGCATAATCTGCCTTGGGACTTCATCGTATTGGGTAAGCAGGGGAGAGTCGCCAGCGATCACAGAAATGAATTTCATATTCATTAGATGAATGGATTCAAGCTGGTCGTAAGTTTCAGTCCACGGAATAATAGCTATGGAAACCTGGCCTCCCTTCAATAAGTCCAGTGGCCCAAGGCCATTTTCGGAATAGACCTCCAAGCGTGTTTTTGGGTACTCAATTTTGCACTGACGGATTGCGCTGAGTATTGGGCCGACTGGTATGGCGGAAGTAAACGCAATACCTACTTCCAGTTCTTCTCCTGCGACTAGCTGTTTAGCTAAGCTCTCAAACGAGTGGGCTTCAGCTAGTACATGTTTGGATTGTTCATACAGGGCTTTGCCGTCAGCTGTGAGTGTGCTCCTGTATTGGTCCCGATCAAATAGTTGTAGATTGAGGTCCGCCTCTAATTTCTTGATGGCGGCGCTTATAGTGGGCTGTGTTCGGTGAAGTGTCTGGGCAGCAGCTTTTAGCGAGCCACCTTCAACTATCGCCTTAAAATATCGTAATTGTTCCAAAGTCATAGTGGCGTGAGCTTAGAGAAAATATAGGTAAGTTTCTGATGCAGCATATTTGAGGATCTTAAACTGAAAATAGCCATTAACTGGCTTACTTTTATGAAGTATCTTTTCTGTTGTGCTGACAACATGAGTAATCTGCACTCGATACCATTTGCCAGAGCTTGCAAACTGGACAGCATCAACACCGCTGATCATTTTGATTGAGTAGCTTTTTACGTAAACCAGCTATTTGTTTTTCTTCTGCCAGCAGAAGCTGGGAGTCTGCGTGCACCTTTTCACTTCATACCTGCGCGGTATCATCACCCGATATTAGCTGAATCAACATGTTAGTCAAAAGCTAACAAGAGGTTAGATTATAGTTAATATCATTAGCTTAAGTCTAACTTTATCCTTGTCTCCCTATCAAGAAGTGACCTGTTCGTGAGGCATTGCGAACGGCCGCGCTTTATCCGAACAGTTGAACGATATTGAGGCGAGTTATGATCAAGCGGACAGACGTGTTAATCGTTGGTGGAGGCTTTGCTGGTGTTTCTGTGGCCCAAAAGTTAGCTAAGCAGGGTATGCAGGTGGTATTGGTTGACCGAAAGGACCATTTTGAAGTGACCTTTGCCACATTACGTAATGCGATAGCGCCTAACTTACTGACTGCTAATCCACGTAAATATTATCGTGACTTTATTCAGAGCGATTTTGTTCAAGCAGATGTGGTTTCCATGGATGACCGGATAGCAAAGTCATCGAATGGATTAGAGATCCACTTTAAGCAGGCAGTTATCGCGACAGGCAGTCGCTACCCAACCTTGCCGATAGCTAAATCTACATCAGCTTATACAATTTCCGAGCGTGAGCAAGAAATGCGGAATGAGCAAAAAATACTGGCGAAATCTCAGTCAGTTTTGATTGTAGGAGGCGGTACCGTTGGCGTGGAGCTGGCCGGGGAAATTAGCAGCGCTTTTCCCAATAAAACCGTGACGTTAGTCCATTCTAAAGATGTACTACTTGGCCATCTTAAGCCTAAAGCTCAGAACAAGGCGCTAGAACAGCTTACGGCTAAGGGTGTTAGCGTACATCTCAATACCCGGTTAGTTAAAGAAGGTGCAATTTACCGTTCTATGAATACTCAAGAAACTTTCAAGGCAGACTTGGTTTATGAATGTGTAGGTATGTCGCCAAATACCGAGTTTCTAAAAACAGAATTACCCGGTGTGTTAGATAAGATGGGATTAATTAAAGTGGACGAATATATGCGGGTTAGGGGTTATTCTAACCTTTATGCGATAGGTGATTGCTCTACTCTGGATGAAAATAAGCACGGCTATATAGCAAACGTTCAAGGAGGCATCTTAGCGAGCGTTATCATTAATCAAGCCAAAGGTAAAAAGGTTAAGCCTTATAAAACACCTAGTTATGCCATTGTTACGCCGACCGGTACAGAGACAGGTGTAGCTCAAATGCCCTTTGGTGTATTTACCTCAAAGCTATTTGTTAACCTGAAACAAAAAGACATGGGGATAGGCCATATGCTTAAAGCGAGCGGTACAACCCCAGACTTACTTAGCTAGAGCTTTTTGGTATACAGTAGAGTACCTCTAATTAAAATCTACCAGTCTCTAAGGTTCCTCTGAGTAGACATTCTCACTGGCCATTGAAAATTAAGTAAGAGGTAGTCCAGATAACAGCCATACCTGCCAGATGCGTGTGAGGGGGCATAGGCGGCATCACTGCCATTGATTGTATTTTATTTACGTAGTTAGGTTCCCCGTCTGAATTTATTACAGGAAATTAGAGGGCCTTTTCTTCTTAATTTGCGGTATTGCGTATTTACGTTCTTCAACGTAATGTTTGTGCCGAAAGCATGAGAATGTAAGAAGTGAGTCCCGGCTCTTATGGGTTTCTACTAGTACCCGTAAGAGCTGCGAAGGTCCCAAACTCATGGAAGGCTCCTTTCATGTGATGAATATTTTTCATAGGCTGTAATCTCAATGGGAAATTGAGCATAGGTAGGAGGTCTGTATGTTTATAGGAGAGGTGTCAAGAAGGACGAATCTCACTGTAAAAGCGATAAGATTTTATGAGGAAAAAGGCCTCATTGCCGTTCCTAAAAGGCAGGGCAGATATAGAGTCTATACGGCAGAAGATGTTGAAATTCTTACTTTGATCTCAGAAGCCAAAGTACTTGGGGTGACTTTGGCTGAGTTGAAGGATGTTATTCGGTACCATAATGGAGAGGTTGATTGGGCTCGAATCAGAGTTTTCCTGAAGAAAGTAAAAAGAAAAATTGAGGCTGAATTGAAATCACTTTCTAATAAAGCTGAAAAGGTTGATCAATGTATTGCGTCTATAGATTCCTGTCATAAAAGCCTTGACTCTCCCCTTAAGGGGAGACGGTAGACTTTTCATCATGTCTTTAAGCAATAGTATGAAGTGATGAAAAATATCCTACTTTTAAATGGCAATCCAAAGAAGAACAGTTTTGTTAAGCAGTTGAGCGATGTCTATGAGTCTGAAGCAAAGAAACAGGCAAATGTTCGGCGATATAACCTGTCGGAAATGGACTTCAATTCGAATTTAGAGTTTGGGTACGATGACCATCAAGTATTGGAGGATTGTCTATCTGAATTTCAAGAGGCTCTTAAATGGGCACAGCATATTGTTGTGGTGTCGCCTATTTGGTGGGGCGGACTGCCAGGAAAGCTCAAAGGCTTGATTGATCGATCTTTTCTTCCCGGAATTACCTTTAAATTTGAGAGTGGTAGTGCAGAGCCCATAAAGCTTCTTAAAGGCAAAACATCAAGAATAATTTTGACAATGGATGCGCCTACGGAATATTTTGAAGAACAAGCAAAGCCAGTATTAGAGCAGCTTGATCGATTTACTCTTCAATACTGTGGTTTTTCAAAAGCAGAGGTTAATTTATTTGGTTCAATGATTTTGTCTGATAAGAATCAACAGGGCTCCTGGTTGAAAACTGTTAAAGCACTTGGTGCTAGATGTATCTAGCCTAGAACAAATCAATCTATGCTAGTTATGACTTCCTAACGACAACCAATAAACTTGACGATACCTTAACTTCAATAGTTAGGATTATTGGCAACAAATCCTGTATAAAAGCCATTTACCCTATGGAACTTTCGGGGAAAATTTGACAGTCTCTGGGCTTATCGAAGATGAAGTCTTTATCGGCGACCAATTTAGCATAGGCGATTGTCTCCTCGAGGTAAGTCAGCCAAGAATTCCATGTTTTAAACTCAATATGGCTTTAGATAATGATAATACCGTTAAATTATTTAAAGATTACTTCAACACTGGTGTGTATTTTAGGGTGCTTGAGGAAGGTTATATAGGACAAGAAAAAACTAAGTAAAGTTGCTGCACCTGGTTCTGTCAGTGTAAATGCCATGTTTAGAGCCTTATTTGATAAGCAGTATGCTTTTAGCAAACAAGTACTTGAGGCCGTCCATCAATTGCGGCCCCTCTCCCAAGAGTGGCGAGAAAAAGTGGAAAGACGCCTGAAGAGGATTGATTAGATAAGCAGTTTTGTGATGGCTCGTAAGACCTTCCTGTTTGTATCTTTGGTCAATGGCGCTAAAGCACTATGCCTGCACTTCAGATTGATTCGCACTGCCAAGATGCACAGCCTTGCCCCCTAAATGTATTACGTCAAGTTGCTTGAGCAGATTCCTCACTGTCAATCCGTTGAGGGTTATGAGCCACTGCTACCTTGGGGTATCCAACTTGAGAGAGTGGAGTGGCCATTAATAGTTAACGCCTTTAAGTTCTGATAATTATTTCAAATCTGCTTTGAGCGCATTGATACCGTGCTTGCCAAGAACACATTTCACAAATACGCTTTACTAAATACAGCCCTTGCCCCAAGCCGGAACTATGTTTGTTTTTTGCACTTTCAGTAAAAGGATCTTTTATCAACTTCTGCTGAATCTCATCAATATTATTCGAAAAATGTAAATTTCCTTGTGAAAATTTAATGCTCAATTTATGGTCGCTGGCGTAATGATCTGCATTTTCTATGAGGTTAGTAAAAAGGTGCAGCAACAAATTTTCATTAGCTCGCACCTTTTCTTCAGCAGAAACCTGAAGTTCAAAAGTTAAAAGGCTATCAGGGCTTGCTTGTACATGATTTAATATCGATTTTTCAAGTACAAACAATAAGCTTACCTCCTGGCGTTCCAGTGACTCCTGCCTTGCCAGAGCCAGCAGAGTTGATATAGTTCTTTGCATCTCTGATGAAGATTTTTGTAGCCTCTCAATCTCCATTAAAGATATTCTGCCAGTACCAGCTACCTTGCTAATAATATTACGTAATACACTCAATGGAGTTCTGAGTTCATGACTAATGTCCCGAGTAAAGTCGGACTCACGCTTTAAGATGACTTGTTTATACAATAAGGTATCTTCAAAAGTCTTTGCCAAATAACCTATTTCATCTTTAGGGTAAGCTCTGGCGAAGCCCGGCGAAATGGGCTGCTGCTTACTTCTTGAGATTGCATAAGCAAGAGATTGTAGAGGCTTTAAAGTATAACTTGATACCCAGAAGGCCAGCAATAAACCTAAAACTACGAGTAACACAAGCATCAATGATAGCCATATCGTTACTTCTGGTAGAAAATCAGTACTAACTTCGTAAGCGGAAATGTCTGCAACTAATACCATTTCCAGCTCCCCCAGAATTACTGGTTTGATATGGAGAGTTGGGCCTCGATCTAATACAAATTCAACTCTTTCTGGATCTTGCTCTAGCAAAACAGGAATATTACCTGGCAAAGCACTTCTACTTCCATACAACTGAATAAACTGCAATCTTGGAGTTGTAATTTCTCCCGATGATTTATAGACTTCCTTGAGATATACGGCCTCATTATTGACTAATCTATTAAAAATATTATCTTCTACTACCCAAGCATAAGCCACTATTACAAGACTATAAAGCAAACCCAAAAAAATTGAGTAAATTGCAATTAAATACAAGGTGCGCTGCTGTATGCCTTTCTTTGGCCACTGAGCTGGGTTATTCATATGGCACATCTAATTTATATCCAACCCCATGAATATTTTTTAGCATGTTATATGAAAAAGGCTTATCCAATATACTTCTCAATATATAGATATGTGATCGTAATACATCACTATCAGGAAAATTGTCTCCCCAAATTTTACTTAATAGTTCAGAGCGGGTCATAGCTTGAGGGAACGCCTTGGCGAGTAACAGTAGTAGTTTGAAGTCTGTACGACTGAGCTTTAGAGTCTGCCCTCGGCGGGTAGCTTTATGCTGGCGTATATCAATACACAATTCTCCAATATTAAGGATTTGAGATCGATAAAGGTTATGTCGACGATATAAGGCCTTACACCGCATAGCCACCTCTTCCAATGAAAATGGCTTGGTTAGATAATCATCAGCACCAGCTTCAAAACCAATCCCTTTGTCATAAATACTATCTCTAGCGGTGAGCATCAACACCGGGGTATTCACTTCATAATTAGTTTTGATCTGTCGGCATAACTTAATACCATCAATATCAGGCAACATTAAGTCCAGCAATACTACATCATATTGATGTTGTTGAAACAGGCTATACCCCATCTTGCCACTACTGGCATAGTCTACCTGGAACAGTTGTTGCTCTAAAAAGTCGCACACCTGGCAAGCGATGTCTGTATTGTCTTCAATTAATAAAGCTGTCAGGTTCATGATTACCTCTTAGTCAGCACTATTTCGTAAAGATAACACTTTGTTGATGGCCAAGTCATATCCGGCAGCGATAGCTTCTGCATTCGGAGTTACTGGGATATCTGGTATTACACCGCTAACTTTATTGTCCCCATTGGGCCTTACCAGCTTGCGTGTAGTGATATAAGCCCTCAATTGTGAATGTGGCAAATTAAACAAGTTACCTTGCGCAGTTTGGTTAGAGTAGCCTTCCGTTTTCTGACCAATCAATGTAGCAAATCGATGATCTTGAGCCGCACTAGAAAATACGATAGCAGCAGAATAAGTAACCGGGCTAATCAGTATATAAACTTCTCCTTCAAATAAGTTATTATTATCTATGGGGCGGTGCCATTCATCCCAGTCGTATTGAATCAATTCTCCAGCTTTTCCCTTATAGTTAAAAAGCCCTCGATTTTGTTGGTTCAATTTTTCTGTCATATAAGAAATCATACGAAACTCTTTGTGGGCAATATAGCTTAATAAATAGGTGGCACTATCAGTATTACCCCCTAAGTTTTCGCGCAAATCGATAATCAAGCATGTAATTTTTCTATTTTTGATATCAGTAAAAGCTTGATCGATAAACTCGCTAAACCAGTCCAATCCTACATCAAAGCTGCCTATATGAAGATAAGCAGTGTCATCTGATATGACTTTAAAATAGAAGTCCTGCCTGCCATTGATAATTTCATCTTGAAGGTGCCAGTTTTGTTTAGAAAGTAACTGGGTAGTATGATTGGATCGGCTCACAGGCTCCTGCCATTTCAATTCAAAATCGTCAATAAACCCAAAGACAGCCCATAACATTACACCAAACCGTTTAGTAATAATTTGCTCTCTTAGAAAGCGAGACTCCCCACCTGCAAACTTCTGCATATGATCCATCAAGGTTTGAATACTTTGACCATTAATCCCTGTAATTCTTGCCCCTGCCGGCACTGATTGCCTACCATTTATATACGTATTCTTTGTTACGATACTACCATCAGGAGTTAAAGTAACAGCCAATGGAAAGGGCTTTTTGCCACTGGCTATAAGTTTTTCATACTCCTGATAAGGCCATATCAGAAAAGAATGACCATCATTAAACTTGTGCGCCAGTTGCCCTACAATTCGATAGAAATGGAGTCGATTCATAGAATCAGAGATTTGTAGCTGTAATTCTCTCACCGCTTCTTCCAGCTCCTGTAAATCGGTATAATGATCTAGTGCCGGATGTCTTTCTAAAGCCCCCAAGTAGAATGCCTCCACATCTTCTCGCATTTCAGCAACAGTTAATTTTTTTTCCAACAAAGAGCTGTCTGTTAACTCAGGAAAAATCTCTAGATGTGATGACCTACAAGCAATAACCAATACTGAACTTACCAGAAAAAAACAAATTTGATATAACCTTTTCATTTCGAAAACTCAAGTTTGAAATGAGCAGCTTAACAATGGGGTTGTGAAGATTCTGTCAAGCTACGTAATAGCAAAGCTAGAAGCTATTCCATTAACTCAACAGGCCTAGTTAAACACCCAGTTCAACTTGCGTCAGCTAAAGGCAGGTAGTTTGTTTGGCATTGCATCTCTGTTATTTGGGTAAGTTACAACCCCAGGAGCAGTTCTGGAAACCCAGCAAATAGAGTATTGACACCGGAGCTGATAAAATGTTGTAAATTCAATAGCTTATCTAGTTCTAGGAACCTAACGCCCAGGGTTCTTTCTCCCAATCCAACCTCTAGACATCACTTACCAAGCCTCCCACCAAGGAAAGCGCTCTCACTTCAATAGGTAGAGATCTAAGAAAGTGTGTTTCATGCAATGTATCTAATTGAGTGTATTTTCTACCAGGTTTATGTCTATCTGGTAGAAAGTGCAGTAGCTATTGGGGCTATAGTATCGCTCAATCTTAATCCTGCAGAATAAAAATTGATCATTCGATTGATATTAGAAAATAGTGCTCGTTACTCCATAGTTTCCATCATCATCTATTCTTTTGGACAGACTTGTGGATTTACTTACAGCGAATAGGTGGATATCTGAGGGTGTATCTATAAATTTAAGATCGTCGTGTCCCGATAACTCTCTCTGTAACTGAGTACTCAGTGTGGATTGGCAATACTAAATGAGCCGCAAGGTCAGTATATATGGAGGGCAAAAGGGAGGTCCGAACCTTCGCTATAGAGTCGCTTTTGTGTATATTTCATACAAATAGTCGGCGGATCACACCTCTTCTCACAAGAATCAGACAAAATTCATATGGACGTCAGGTGTTATAAAGCCTGAATAGATACATTGGTTGCTTATTACTTCATGTTTAAGCAAGGATATGTCATGAGGCACCTTTGTATTTCAATTGCTCTACTCTCACTCCTAACTTTGAGTGTTAACAGTTATAGTCAGGATACACTGACAGCTCTTGAAGGGCCCTATCTTGGACAGAAACCTCCTGGGTTAACTCCAAAGTTATTCGCTCCTAATCCCTCGAAAGAGTATCGGGATTGGGGTGGTTACTTCACGCCTGATATGAAGGAGTACTACGTTACAAGAAGATATCACCAAAGTGGCGAGTCTTCGAAAGTTGCATTCAAGCTTGAGGGTAATCGTTGGTATGAATCGGAAGTGGCCTGGGGTGGCTCTATCTCACCTGATGGTCAAACAATGTATTCTAGAAATCGATATAGAGAGCGCACTGATAATGGTTGGTCTGAACCTAAAAGCCTGGGGCCACTATTTGAAGACTTTCGTATCATGCGCCTTACGGCTTCTGCAAAAGGAACGTTTGTATTTGATGAAGTAGGTTCAAATGGAGATGGTATTCTTCGATATTCGCGTCTGTTAGATGGTAAGCGTGAAGCGCCAAAACCTTTTGGAGAGCAGATAAATACAGGCAAGTGGACTGCTCATCCGTTTATTGCTCCTGATGAGTCCTACATTATCTGGGATAGTGAAAGAGAGGGTGGATATGGTGATAGCGATATGTACATCAGTTTTCGCCAACAAGATGGCTCATGGGGCGCGGCTATTAACTTCGGTGATAATATCAATACAGAAGGGGAAGATGGTGGTGGATATGTAACGCCCGATAGGAAATACCTTTTCTACTGTCGGCGTTGTACTCCACCGAATTTTGAAATTATGTGGGTAGATGCGGAGTTTATTGAGGCCCTTAGGCCTAAATAAAATTTACACTAAGCTACGCCTAGTTCTCTGTATCTATCATCATGTTGCTAAATTTAAATTCTTTAATGATATTTCCGGTCTTCACGATACATGAAGCCCCGGTTGATCCCGCAGTAACCTGTTAAGTTGTATAGAATCCTTTCACCAAGTGAGAAAGTGAGCACCACACTAAGTGTGCGGGTGCTCACTTTTATATATTGCTCAACTCAGCCTCTATTAGCCACTTGCTACCGAAAACTTGAATCAATGATGAGAGAAATCAGGTTAGATAAAGGTTTGTGCAAATAGATATGCGCACCACAAAAGCCAGTTCTTTCTGATAACCTTTTATCTCTTTGGAGCGGAAGTTCAGCCTGAGACATTTGTTGTAGAACATATAGCTATTGCCGGACTTAAAATTAGCTGGGGAGATTGTTCAGTGCGAGTAGATGCTCTTTTGGGACTCTATGATCGGTTAAAATCTATACAAGGTGATATAGATGTCTCAGATATGTGGGCTTTGTATCTTTATATTATTAAAAAAGGAGTGTCTTTTTGACTAAAGGTGAATGCAATTGTGGAGAGATAGCTTATGAGATACAAGAATCCCTCACAGATTTATATATGTGCCACTGCTCAATCTGCCGTCGCTCCACAGGGAGTGGCGCTATTACTGTAGCTATCGTGCCTACCGAGAAGTTTAGTTGGATTAAAGGTAAGGAGAACCTTAAGTATTGGTCTAAGCCTGGGCATGATTGGCATACAAATTTTTGCGCTACTTGCGGTTCGACTCTGCCCGGAGAGAATGATTCTTTAAATACTTACATTCCTGCGGGAAGCTTGGTGGATGGTAACGAAAACCTAAAAGTGGTTCATCATTTATGGGTTGACTCAAAGGCTTCTTGGGAAGTAATAGGTGACGCCGGGAAGCAGCATCCCAAGGGGTTTGGATCTTAAATTATTTAACGTCCTGATTTATTGCGCTTTGTATTTTTACTCACTATTACGTGTGTAGTGACAGGGAGGTTAATTTTGGAGTGAGTTTTGTCTCTGGAGCTTGAGAATACAAGGCATTTTTAGGTGTATTATCTCGGCTGTAATAGCCAGAGAGATAACTCATTCTCCTGTTCAGAAAATTGCCGAAACAAGCTCATATCCTCTATCTAATGTCCAAATAAAAGCAATTGCGCTGCAGAGTCCAGCAACAGAATAACGTATCCGGATTTCCCATTCCTTTTTCCACAGCCTGGCTAAATAGGCAAGGGGCCATATGGCAAGAATTATGAGTACTTGCCCGGCTTCTACCCCCAGGTTGAAGGCCAAGAGGCTTTGCCAGATATTCGGGGAATCAACTTGGAGTATTTCATGTAATACAAATGAAAAACCCAGGCCGTGGAGTAGGCCGAGCATACAGGTGCCGATAAAAATTGTACTTTCGCTGCCTGTGATCTTAGTGTCTTCCCTGTGTAGTGATATCCAGGCCATATAGATTATGGATAGGGCGATACCGGTTTCTACCATAGGTACGAACCAGCTGACTGTGGGAACAAAGCCAAAGAATCCGGCTGAGAGGGTGATACTGTGACCGATGGTAAAGCCGGTAGCGCGCCATAAGAGTAGCGGTAGGCTGAGTGCACCGAGGCTTAGGCAGAGTACAAACAACACGTGGTCCAACCCCTTCAGGATATGGGCGATGCCCTCCGCCAGAAAAGTCTTCACAGCGTCTATTGAGGAGTGGGTAATCAGTAGTGGATCTTGCATAAGACCGCGTGAGCGAAAGACCTGGGTCCTACCTGGATTGTAATCCAGTACCAGGTTGGCGGTGTCTTCCTGGTTGGGGAGGCCTGGGTTAAGAGAGCTGGATAGTTGATATTCCCCAAGGGGAGCTTCCAGAGGGTAGTAGATCTGAATATCAACCAAGGTGTCACCCACATACAACCTTTGATTGGTATCTTCAGGTAAATATTGCTTTAAAAATGCCTGCTGTGCCTCCTCCAGCGTTGCAAAGTCCGGTTCACTTCCTATCCGATACAAGCGCACGGCTTTTACATCGCCTTTTATTTGCATGTCAGTATTGCGGAGAAAAATGGCGCTCTCTGCAATATTACCGAGTCCTAGAGGCGCTAGCTCCAGCTGTTGAAAGTCAACATAGTGGACCAAGTCACCTTGATTCAAGGAGTTTTTGGTATATGGGGCGGGTTGTGGGAGTTTGCCTGTATAGGGGTCGCGCCCCAGTGCTGTTTTATCTGCCAGTAAATAGGGCATAGGCACTCTCATATATAGGTTGGCACCACTGGCTGTGTGCTCTATATGGAAAATCCGTACATTGAGGTTGAGAAGGAAATGCGCTTGTGCTTGCCCGCTGATGCTGGATATGAGGAGATATAGAACAATCATCGCGGGCAACTTGAGTGTGCTGTTTTTCATGGCTCTAGCTATTTCTCTATTTTATTCTTACCGTACGGATAGGGGAGTAAATCCAGCGATTTTCCAGTGGTTATCAGACTGGATAATTGCGATATTGGCCCGGGTCTCTTGCGGTCTTTGTTCAAAGTGTCCCCAGCTTCGGTCCTCTACTACCGCCTGCCAACTTGTAATCAACCGGAATCCTTTGTTGCCATTCAGGTTAATTTGGCTGGAGTACTCGACTTTAAGATTTGTAATAGTACTGATTGATCCCAAGCCACCACTCGTTGTTTGGGGGCGATAAATTTGTGCCAGATTTGAATAGGTACTTTCGAATCCATCCTTGGTAATCAGGTTTTTTAGCTTTAATTCCAGATTGATCGGTAGAGGCTCTTTAAATGCGGCAGCAACTTTTAACAGTAGCTGTTCTGTTACTTGGCCCAAGTCTCGCTTTTTAGCGGTTCCAGGGAGGTTTACCCGGTATTCTTCTGGAAGATTGAGGTACAAAGCGACAGCTGAGATTATTATGGCGGTATAGATAATAGTTGAACCCTTGCGGCCTAAAATTGAGTGTTTGGTGGATAGCGTCAATACAATTATCGTAATAATAAGAAATGAAAATAGGATGGCCATAGGGACCGCTAGGCTAGGGGTTTCTATTACGAGTGGATCGCTATTTGGAGGGCGGTAATCGTATAGGTAGTTGTGCCACTGAATATCAGGAAATGAAGGAATTACATGGGTGGGGAATGGACCTGTGGGGTCCTGAATAAGGGTGGGAACGGAGTTGATCGTATCGGTGAATAGATTCCAGTCTACGGTAACACTCTGGGGCAGTGCATCAATGGAAAATTTTTCCCGGTAGCCAATCATCACTGAGCCCATTTCAATAGTGTCATTCTCCGAAATCTGTGAGTACCCGCTGTTATTTGCGCGAAGAAAAACAGTCTCAATGCTATTCGGCTGTGAGGGCGACTGATCAATAGAAGTTGGATTTTTATTATTTAGATAGCTGCGTACTGTGTGGTGCAGGAAGGCCTTACTTTCTGGTGTTAATGGTTGCCAGGCATCAAAAGGGTGATTAGTCCACTCCAGTAAGTCCTTGGTGCGCACGAGTATCTCATGGCGTATCTGGCGGGGCTCTACGTAGAGGAAAGACATTAGAGGGTAGCGATTATGCCGACTAATATCGGTGTTCTTAAAATGTGTATTCCATGGGTCTTTCCAGTCGATAATGAGTGGTTCAGGTTGGGATAGGTAGTGAAAGCCGCTGATAGGTGTTTGCCCGTGGCGACTGGTAAAGCCAATTGTCACGGATGCCAGCTCATCACTACCCATGGGTGGTTTTAGTTGCAGGTCTGAAAGTCCACCGATTGGATATTTCAGCTGAGTTAAAAGAATCTTTTTATCTGCCGGGAAATCCGGCATTTTTATGCCGGTGCGGGGATCGGTTTGCCCAGCAAAAGGGGAAATTCTAGGTTTCCTCTGGGCTACTCGAATTGAGATGACTTTGGGCTTAATGCTCTTATTTCCAGAGAGTACTTGAAAATCGAAAGATTGTTGGGTTTTTGCCGATTGGGCCAGTCGATAAATGTCTGGTGTATCTTCAATTCCTGGCCAAAATAGTTTGGCATCGCTTGCTGATATCTCGAATCTAATGTTTAGGATATTTTTTTGTATATCAATTTCCGCAATATTGTTGGCGGTCTCAGCGCCACTTAAACTGATGAAATCAGCCTTGCTGGTTGTTGATAATACACAGATGAATAATATCAAGGCCAGGCTGATAAGTATCTTGTTGAATGATAAATAAAATTTCGTTTTGGGAGTCATGTGTTGTTTGGGCAGAGTTTATCAGTTGCACCTTATTCATTTTTGAAGAGGGGTTAATTTAGTCTGGTGCTTCAAGATCAGTACCGAAGGCTGCATTGACTTCCCCGTAGATGTTCTTAATCAGCTTTTTATAAATTACTTTTCCGCCATAAATGGTAGGTATGAATACAACCTCAGTAGGGGCAGCTGGTAACTTTTCGGACTCCGCCTTTGTACTGCTGGGGTCCCAGGTCGGAAATTTCACTTGCCGGTTACTGATGGCCCATTCCATTCTGAGGGCGTCGAGATCGCCAATGTGGTTGCTCCGCAAATGCTCGACATGAAAAGTTAATTTGTCGCTGTTACTCAATGCTGGCAGGAAGTAGGTGGTGGCTTGCTTTTGGCGAGGGGAGGCTATACGAGTGCCGCGCAAGTAAGCGTCCCCGATTGCCGAAGTCGTATTTTTCTTTTGTAGTTCTTGAGACCAGAGAGCGGCACTGAATCCGGATGCCAGTAACAGAAGAGTAATACTGAAAAGCTGCAATAGGGTTTTAGTCGGAATCATCTTCTTGTATAGAGTTTACTTATGGGTTTTATGTCTTTAGGCAGCTTAGTTGATGATTCAGGTCACAATAGGAGGGTAGATTGGTATGGCGTGGAGTTTCGTTTGGAAACTTGAGTAAGTTGGTGTTGCCAGTTTTGGGGGATACGGGGATTTAATTGATGACGACTAGATGATTCGGCAGTTCATCTTTAATGGTGCTGGTGGGTATCGCTTCGTGAAGTAGATCTCCGCATTGCTCAATACATGCCAGTAATGCCTCTCCAGCTTTTCCCCGCTTGATTTGTTGCACAAAATTTTCAACTACTCTCTGCCAGTTGTCATTGGTGATGTGTTGGGCAATGCCTCTGTCGGCCAGTATTTCTACATAGTGTTCGGCTTCTGAAACAAATATCAGTAGCCCGAGTCGGTCCTTGGTTGCGTGTAAATCCTGCTCCAGAAATTGCCTGCGGGCTAAATTTGAAGCTCGCCAGAATTTTATTTTCTTTGGTACCAGGCGCATGGTGATGGGGCGCCAGCGGAATATTACTGCCAGGACAATAAATAAAATCCACTGAAGCGTCACCGCCTGTTGGAGGTTGATCCAGAACGGCAGGAATTCGATCAGAGGGGAGACTAACAGTGTTAGGAATGCGGCCCATAGGGTAGAGATATAAAGGTAGTTGTCGGCTTCCTTAGCGACCACAGCCATGACTTCAGCGTCGGTGCGGGACTCTACTTCCTTGATTGCCTCTGCTACCTGGCGTTGATAAGTATTGGTGAGCATTACCATCCTCCCGATGCGCCCCCTCCGCCAAAACCTCCGCCGCCCCCGCTAAACCCGCCCCCAGAGCTGCCGCCGGATAGACCTCCGCCAAATCCACCTCCACCATAGTAGCCGCCGTAGCGCCCCCGCTTAAAAATGCGGCTCTGTGCAGGTGAACCCAGTGCGGCACTGCCGAAGAGGTGTAGCATGACCAGCAGAAGGAACAGGCCGACCAGTACAGCAATTCGACGCCCCTCTTTGGTTTCTACGGGTTCAGCGACATATTCATTTTTCGTCGCGGCGATAATTGATCGAACCCCTGCATTGATTCCGCCGCTAAAATCGCCATTGCGAAACTCTGGCAGTACTTTGGTTTGGATAATATTTGCCGCCAGTGCATCGGTTAGGGCTCCTTCCAGGCCGTAGCCTACTTCGATACGGACCTTTCTATCATTGGGCGCAATCAGGAAAAGCACTCCATTGTCTTTGTCTTTTTTTCCTAGCTTCCACTTGCGTGCCAGTTGGTTGGCATACTCCTCTATAGTGATGCCCTGAAGCTCGGGGATGGTGGCGACAACCAGCTGATTGTCGCTGTCGCGCTCATACTGCTGTATCAACTCAGTAAGTTGGTATCTCTCATCGGCCTTTAACAACTCTCCCTGATCTACTACCCGGCCGGACAGCGCTGGAAAGTGTACATCGGCCCAGGCTGTTAAGGCACAGACCAGAGCGATCAGGGTGGTTATGGTAAGACTGGGGCGGTTCATTTTGGGGTCGATGGCGCCTGTCTATTGGAAGTTGAGGAGCCTCTAAATAACTCCGTAATACCTCTGCGGGTCTTGAAGGCTGCAGATGTTAGGCGCAGCTCGCCGCGAATGGCCGTAGCCCTTTGCAAGAGCTGCAACGCAGCAGCTGTGGCCTTCAAGGCCCGCCCTTCGGGGCTTGCAGAGCGATTCACACTCCGCGTTGCGACTTCTTGAAAGGTCTAGACATTCCTGCGAAGCCGCGCCTTGATTGTGAACCGCTCTGCATGCCAGAGGTATCATGGAGTTATTCAGAGACTCCTTAACCTCAGGTGCCTTATCGGCATCTTCACTGGTGGCTTCGAAAGTTTCTCGAAGCGGCATATCCCTGTAGAGCACGGCATGCCAGATTCTTCCTGGAAAAGTGCGAATCTCGCGGTTGTAGCGCTCTACAGCCTGGATATAATCCCGGCGCGCGACACTGATGCGGTTTTCGGTGCCCTCTAACTGAGATTGCAGTGTGAGGAAGTTCTGGTTGGCTTTGAGGTCGGGGTATCGCTCTACCACCAACATAAGGCGGGATAGCGCGCTGGTTAACTGGCCTTGTGCTGCTTCGAACTGTTGCAGCTTGGCTGGGTCATTGAGAAGGTTGCCGTCAACCTGGAGAGAGCTGACTTTGGCCCTGGCCTCAGTGACGGCTTGTAGGGTTTCCCGCTCGTGGGATGCGTAAGCTTTTACGGTTTGCACCAGATTGGGAACCAGATCGGCACGGCGCTGGTATTGGTTTTGAACCTGGGCCCAGGTGGCTTTAACCTGCTCGTCATAGGTTGGGATATTGTTGACACCACAGCCGCTGAGGGTGGTTGCCAGCAGCAGTAGCAGTGAGCTCTGCCAAAAGGGCCAGCCGCAGGGGAGCGCAGAGGTCATGCGGAATATCCTTATTCTCACGTGAACCCATCAAGAATAGTCCGCCTGACTCCCGGCGCTGGAGAAGGCATCACCATGGAGCCAAAATGGCGTTAAAAGCAACAATATTTAAGGCCAAAGTCCAGATATCCGATATGGACAGGGATTATTACGCCGAACATCCGCTCACTTTGGCGCGACATCCCTCGGAAACAGATGAGCGTATGATGGTGCGCCTACTGGCTTTTGCTCACAATGCGGCGGAAACGCTGGAGTTTACCCGGGGATTGTCCTCCGATGAGGAAGCGGATCTCTGGCAAAAAAACCTGAGCGGGGAAATCGATCTCTGGATCGAGGTGGGGCTGCCCACTGAGGAACGAATTCGCAAAGCCTGCAACCGCTCGAAGCGCGTTATCGTATACAGTTACGGGCGCCGTGCAGCACCAATCTGGTGGCAAAAACAGGCCAGCCAATTGGAGCGCTTTGATAACCTTACCGTCTACCATTTAGCCGCTGATGCCACTGAGCAATTGGCGGCTATGGCTGAGCGCAATATGGACCTGAGTGCAACCATTCAGGATGGCCATATCTGGCTCGCTGATAGTGACAACAACGCGGAGATTACTCCGGAAACCTGGAAATAGGAGCAGACAACTTAATGCCTTCTTTTGACATTGTATCTGAAGTGGATAAGCACCAACTCACCAACGCTGTGGATCAGGTGAATCGCACTATTACCAACCGCTTCGACTTTAAAGGTGTGGATGCGGAAGTGGAGATGAGTGAGTTCTCCCTGGTAGTTCGCGCTGAAGTGGACATGCAGGTAGACCAGATGGTGGATATGCTGCGCGGCGCACTGATCAAATGCGATATCGATCCACTGGCGATGGATGTAGGTGATAAAGAGCAGTCCGGCAAGCAGGTCAAATTGGACGTGACCCTGAAAAATGGCCTTGACAAAGAACTGTCAAAAAAGATTGTTAAGCTGATCAAAGATGAAAAGCTCAAGGTGCAGGCTGCCATTCAGGGTGAGCAGGTGCGTGTTACTGGCAAGAAGCGCGATGACTTGCAGCAGGTGATCGCCTTGTTACGCGGTAAGGAGCTGGAACAGCCATTGCAGTTTAATAACTTCCGCGATTAATTGGTTTTGCAGTGATCAAGCGTACTCTCTTCAGTGTTCTATCCGTGCTGTTGTCGCCACTGGCGATAGCCGCAGAAATTACCCCGGCTAGGTTGCTGGCCAGCTATTGGGTTGATAGTAGTGCAGGCCTGGATATTTCCGGCTTAAGTTTTTGTTCTGGATACCTGCTGGCAGTCTCCGATAAGAATTCTGAAGAGATCTACACGCTTGAACTTCGCGATGGCAGTGCCGACCTGGTATCACATCTTCGCTTAATCGGCCTTGGGATACCGGAGCAGGATGAGCCTGTCAGCGCTTGGGAAGGCTTCAAGGAGTTGTTCCGCCCGGCAGAAGATCTGGACTTTGAAGGTGTTACCTGTAGCGATGGCCAGGTCTATCTGGTCAGTGAGCATTACAACCGTATTGCCATCGTAGATATCGAGGGAAATGCACGCTGGCAGGAGCATAGTTGGTCGGCATTAGCCAGGTCCCAGGGGTTTCTACAGAAGACCAATGCTTCCAGCGAGGGGTTGGTGAAAGCCGACGATACTTTCTGGGTAGCCATGGAGCGCGAACCCCGTGGTTTGTTGAGGCTTAATGCAGATGGCGAGGCCAGCACACTGACTCTGCCTCAAGTAGATGGTCTGGACTTTGCTGGCCGTTCAGAGGACTTGGCGGGATTGGATTACCACGACGGCGCACTCTTTACCTTGGAGCGCAACGCCCACGCCGTGTGCCGCAGGGCACTTCCTAGCCTGGAAGCAGAGTGGTGCCTGGATTATCGCGCCCTTGAAGAATCTCCCGAGCGGGTTTATGAAGAAACCCGCTATGGAAAGGGCGAGGGGCTGGCAGTCGGAGAGCAGGGTATTTTCGTTATCCTCGACAACAATAATGTTGGCCGTGCCCAGGCGCCTGACGACAAGCGCGCGCTGCTGTTGCATCTGGCAATGCCAGATGAGGTCAGTAGGCTGCAATAATTGACTCTGTCTGGCGCCGTACTTTCCGGGAGTCGGCGCTAATCCCATCCCTTTAGTTCTTTCCCGTTCAACAAGTCCCTCCATTTTTAAAATATCTTCTAGTCACTAGCGCTAAAATTGTTTAGAGCAATTGGGGTAACTATGCTGTGTACCAATAGCTATTGGGACCTTACAGCTTGGTAGTGTCTGTTGGCCGCAGGGAATCTCCCGGTTCTTAAATCACTTTGGCGATAAATTGGAAGGATCGTGATTAAGCGTATTTTTTTAACTATCGTATGTGCGCTCTTGTCATCCTTGGGGCTGGCAGCTGAAATTATTCCCGCCAAAAAAATAGCTCATTATTGGGTGGATGATAGTGCCGGGTTAAGCATATCTGGACTGAGTTTTTGCGATGGAAAAATGGTTACGGTGTCGGATAAGCAATCCAGGGAGATCTACCAGATAGTATTGGGAGATAGGAGTGCAACCTTGGAGCCTTATATCAAGCTGGCTGGGCTCCGGGTTCCGAAAAAAGATAGGCCTACTAATTTATGGTATTTTCTACTGGAACTTACTCGCCCAGCTGCAGCGATGGATTTTGAAGCCATCACCTGTGCCGATGATAAATTCTATTTGTTGAGTGAACGTTACAACCGCATAGCCGAAATAAATATGGAGGGAAAGGGGCATTGGTTAGAAAATATGTGGTCGGCCACGGCTAAAGCCCAAGGCTATATGCACGGGTACAATCTCTCCGGTGTAGGGCTGCAGAAGGTGGGCGATGACTTTTGGATGGCTATAGAGCGGGATCCCCGTGCCCTGGTAAAACTCGGCCCCAAGGGAAGTGTACAGATTTTTACACCGCCGCCAGTAAAAGGGCTGGATTTTCGTGATGAGTCGGAAAATATGGCAGGCCTCTATTACTATGATGGGGCTTTGTGGACCCTGGAACCTAATGCCTATGCAGTTTGTCGCAGGGAATTACCCAGCTTGAAAGCTGAGTGGTGCCTGGATTACTGGGAACATGAAAACTCCTCTGAACTCGGCTACGAGGTATCGCGGACCGGTGGCAAGGGAGATGGTTTGGCTATTGGAGAGCGGGGCGTTTTTATTGTGTTTGACAATGATAATATCAGCCGTATTCACGACCCTCAGGATCGCAGAGCACTCTTATTACATCTGGCTCTGCCAGATCAATCTGACTAAATACCAATAGAGACTTTCTGTTATTGGGGTTCGAATAGTTGGGTTGTGTTTAATGGGGAATGTAATGATCAAGACAGTTTTCCTCGCAATTAATTTCATATTTTTAGCATCCGTGGGAATGGTTGCTGAGATTTTTTTTGCTAAAGATATTGCTGATTACTGGATAGATAATAGCTCGGGTGTAGGTCTATCTGGTTTGAGTTTTTGTGGTCAATTAATAACGATCTCTCCTAAAGAATCGGAAAAAATATATAGAATCAATTTACACGGTCAGAGTGCGACATTAGAAAAATACCTGAAAGTTAGCGGCCTGCCTCCGCCCAAAAGGGGAGTAGCCGATAATGTTTCTCACTTTGTTATGGATTTATTGCGGCCTAAAACCGCAATGCGTTTTGGTGGAATATGTTGTAGAGACGACGGTACATTTTTATTGAGTGAACGCCACAATCGAATAGCAGAAGTGGACACAGATGGGAGTTCACGCTGGATTAATAACAAGTGGTCATCAGCAATAGAACACCTGGGTTATTCGCTGAGATACAATAATGGCGGGGAGGGAATAGTTGAGGTTGGCGATGACTTGTGGGTAGCTTTAGAGCGGGAACCCAGGGGATTGTTAAAGGTGGGAAATAAAGGAGAGTTTCAAGTTTTCTCCTTGCCTTCTGTAGTGGGGCTGGATTTTGGAAACCACCCGGAGAATCTGAGAGGACTTGATTATCATGACGGCGCTCTTTTTACTCTTGAAAGCAACGCATATGCGGTATGTAGAAGAGCTCTGCCGAGCTTGCAAGCTGAATGGTGCTTGGTTTACCGTGAGATTGAAGAATCCCCGGAGCACGCTTATGAAGTGTCGCGGTTGGGGGGGATGGGGTCTGGAGTTGCTGTAAATAACCAGGGGGTATTTGTGGTTTTCAATAACAATAATATCAGTCGTGTCCGTGATCCCCAGGATCGCCGCGCGCGGTTGTTACATTTAGCTTTCCCCGACGGTAAACAATAGGGACATATAGTAGGTGGTAGTTGAGAAGTTACCGGCACTGCTGGAGGAAATACGGGCTTGTCGCCTCTGTGAAGAACAGCTTCCTCTAGGGCCGAATCCAGTCTTGAGGGCTGCAGCGTCTGCACGCTTACTGATCGTAGGCCAGGCCCCGGGCACCAGGGTCCACGCTACCAGTATCCCCTGGAATGATCCCTCAGGAGATCGCCTGAGAGATTGGCTGGCGATTGATCGGGACACCTTTTACGACGAATCCCAGATTGCCATTATTCCCATGGGCTTCTGTTACCCTGGGCGCGGCAAGGGCGGTGACCTGCCGCCGCGACCCGAGTGTGCCGCCACTTGGCACCAGCGCCTAATGGCACAACTACCCAACTTGCAACTGTCGCTGTTGGTGGGACAATACGCCCAGCGCCATTACCTCCCGCACTGGTATGGCAGTATTACCGAGAATGTTCGCCATTACCGCGATGCTCTGCCAGCGGGATACTTTCCCTTGCCGCATCCCAGCCCGCGCAATACCTTGTGGTTGCGTCGCAGGCCCTGGTTTGAGGAGGAAGTTGTGCCCGAGTTGCAACACCATGTTAAAAAGATATTGAAGGTTTAAAAATGCCGGTTCCGGACAAAATAAAGATCAACCCCTCTTGGTACGATGTTTTGGGCGGGGAGTTTGACCAACCCTATATGGCCCAATTGCGTCAGTTTTTAAAGGGGGAGAAGGCTGCCGGCAAGAAGATCTACCCAGCTGGTGGCCAGATCTTTAATGCCTTTAACTCCACACCTTTTGATCAGGTAAAAGTCGTTATCCTGGGTCAGGACCCATACCATGGCGTTGGCCAAGCCCATGGCCTGTGTTTTTCTGTGATGCCCGGAGTACGCATTCCCCCATCGCTGCAAAATATTTTTAAAGAGTTGCACTCCGATATAGGTATTCCTCCTGCACACCACGGTTGCCTGCAACCATGGGCAGAGCAGGGCGTGCTTTTGCTAAATGCCACCCTTACTGTCGAGGACAGCAAGGCCGGCGCCCACCAGGGGCAGGGTTGGGAGCAATTTACGGATGCGGCGATTCACAAGCTAGCGGAACAGCGTGAGGGGCTAGTCTTTGTTCTTTGGGGGAGCTATGCCCAAAAGAAGGGAGGCTTTATCGACCGCAATAAGCATTTAGTGTTGCGTGCTCCACATCCCTCTCCTCTATCTGCGCACCGGGGTTTCTTTGGAACCCGTCCTTTTTCCCAGGCAAATCACTGGTTGCAACAGCGTGGAGAAAAGCCTATTGAGTGGGCTTTGCCAGAGGCGGATCAATTGAAGCGGATTGCTGTGGAGATTTAGTGGCTTGCCCCGGATAGGTATTATCTATCCGGGTTTGTATTTATCCAGAGAGCCAAAAATTCTATTCCTGTTATCCTTCTCTTGGCTTCCAGATAAAGAATCTTTCTATTTTTTAGTGGTTATATGCGTCAATTCTCTGCTTTGGCAGTGTTTTGCGATGGAAATCTATCGAGGCTTGAAAGCCAATCAGAGCTATTATCTATTTTTGGCTCTTTTGAAGTTATTTATCTGTCCGATAAAGTATCACTTGTGAAATCTAAGGTGGAATTGCTATGAAAATGATGACCTGCAAGGAGTTGGGGGGCGCCTGCGATGTGGAGTTTCGTGGGAATAACTTTGAAGAGGTGGCGGAGCTTAGCAAGATGCACGGAATCGAGATGTATCGAAAAAATGATGCACAGCACTTGCAAGCTATGAAAAAAATGCAGGATTTGATGAAAGATCCTGAATCAATGCAGAAGTGGTATGAGTCAAAGAAGGCGGAATTTTCAGCTCTCCCGGATTGTAAATAGAAAAATTAGTATTTTATGGGTGGAGATTGATTTGGCCTAATAAGCTTGGTGGCTAAAGTTTGATTAATAATATATGGATTGAGTAATTCGAAAAGGGTTTCCACTTGGGTGGTATATATTGCTTGGCTAATAATCCTATCTAATTAAGATTGGCGGCCCTTCACAGGGTGCCTCTTTTTGGTTTCAACGGCCTTCCAAAGAGGCCGCATTAACAACCGGGCAAACGCGAAGCCGACAAAAAATAAGTTACAGATATAGGCTAAAAAATAAGGGCCAAACTCTCTTTCGAAAAATATGCCAGTAGCGTTGAGGGTGCTGACGATAACTACCGATGAAGCGATACTGAAAAGCCCATAGTAGGTAACTTTCATTACAATAGACACAAATTTGAAGTGTCTTTTTTTCCACAGATAGACAATAAAGCCTGTGGTGGCTATTCCCATCAAGGAGCTGCTTGTAGACCAAACATAGCCAGCATCGATACGGAAGTTCAAAAGTGCCAAAGAAAAGGCGGCGAGCAGTGCGCTGAATAGGCTGATATAGACAATCATGGCCAGGGACACCACATGCCCTCTAGATATACTCTCTATTCTCCTTGACTGAAAAGTGGCAACCATTGCCGCAAACCCTGCCAGCACTATGGATATTTCAATAATGACAAGTAATTGATCGATTTGTACCGACAGTTTTTCCATCTTCCGCTATTGTCCCAAGCAGAAAGGTTAAATAGGAAAGCTGATAACAGTATATGAGTGAAATGGAGAGCTGGTAAGTTGTTTCCCGTCTCACAATTAGCTTTATTTTAACCCGCTTGCTATATGGTTAATAATTGTTGTTAGGTGTAGGTGTCCAATGGTTGACGCCACACTTTTAGCTGAAAATCAACCGGACGCCGCCGTTTTCTCCTTGTCGGTTCGGCCTAGTTCATTTTCTTTAACAGCTACCCATAATGGGCGCATAAGCAGTCTTGAAAATGCATAACCGACGACAAATAGGTTGCAAACAAAGGATAAAAAATACGGTCCATACTCCCTGTTGAAAACGATCCCTAGCGCATTCATGATATTGATAATAACTACTGAGCCGGCAATGCCGAAAAGAAGGAAATAGGTAACCTTGGCAACAATTGAAACAGATTTGAGTCGTTTCTTTATCCATAGGTAGCCGATAGAAAACGACGTAGCCACACTCATGGCAAAACTGCTTACTGACCACAGGGTGCGATCAGCGAGATCAAAATTGGATAGAGTCAGGGTGAAGGCAGCCAGTAATGCGTTGATCAAACTGATATAAATAATCATCGCGAGGGATACAATTCTTCCTTTGCCAAGATTTCTGCCTTTTCTGGGTTGGAGCGTGCCAACTATTGCAGCAAAGCCTGCCAGAATAATACAGCATTCAAGAACGACAATTAGTTGGTCTAACTCCTTCAATATTGCCTCCCTCTACTGCTTTATTTAGCTGGAATTTTGAAGCCCAGGGAAATATCCATAAATATAGTAGCGGTAGTAAGCTGCGTTTTGAGTGGTGCAAACCTTTTTGCTTTCCAGGGGTTTTTTCTGGTTGTTAACTCATAAACAAAAAAGGCGACTAAAAAGCCGCCTTTTTGATTAAAAGTAATTTTCCTGTTTAGGCTAGCGGATCGGCGTCTGCATCGTAGGGGAGTTCCTCGATATCCAAAGTGCGGCCATCTTTCAGGTGTAAGGTTTCACCTGCGGCCACTTTGGATATGGTGAGTACGGCGAGTAGCTGAATGCCTTCTTTGCTATGGCAGGCTTCCACCAGATTACCAATACTTTGCTTTCCATCTCCAAAGATCTCCATGCCCGATTCAGGGAGATCCCCCGAAGCGCAGCTGGCCCGGTAAAGGCGACGTTTGGCAGCGCCGCGGAATTGCATTCGGGCAATTACTTCCTGGCCGGTATAGCAGCCTTTTTTAAAGCTCACGCCACCGAGCAGGTGCAGGTTGGTCATCTGCGGGATAAACATCTCTGTCGTGGCGGCGTCCACCTGGGGGATACCGGCTTCAATTTGACGCATTTGCCAGCAGTCATAGCCGGTAGCTTCACACTCTGGTGATAGCTTTTGCCACAGTTGCTGGACCTTGCTGGTGGGTACCAGGATGGCTAGTTGCAGGTCGGTAATACATTGGGCAATGCAGCGCTCCCCTTCGAAGTCAAATAGCTTCACCTCGCCGACAGAGGGTTGCTCGAAGCCCAGCAATTTGGAGGTGCGCTCTGCCACATTGCGCCCCTGCAGGCCTAACCAGTGGGTTTCATCACTGATGTCGCGCAGCTCTGTTTTGAAAAAGACGGCGTACTTGGCCAGCGCTTGCTGGGCGATGGGGGCCAAATCCTTTGGCAACCGGAAGATGAACTCACTTTGCGAAAGCTTCAGTGCACTAAAAGCACTGATCATACGCCCCTTAGGGTTGCAGTGAGCTCCCAGGGTGCTGTGTTCATCGGGAAGGTTGATCAAGTCACAGGTGAGCTGCCCCTGTAAGAACTTCTGGCTGTCGGGTCCGGTAATGGAAATAGCTCCGATTGGGCCCAGGTCCAGCAGGTGCAAACTCTGAGGGTCTTCGCGACTGGTGAGGGGGAAGTGAGCTTTGCTGCCCTCCCAAATGGCGCCCTCGTTGCTGAGAAAATCCTGCCACTGTTGCTGATCCATAATCCTGCCACCTGCATTTGTATTCGGGGCATAATTTGGGGGTCATTCGCGCCCTTTTCAAGTTTGGTGGGGCAGGGGGTATACTGCGCTTTTTATCTGGTTGGAAAGAAGTATGGATCGCAACCGCCTGTTTTGGGCCAGTCGCCGTGGCATGTTGGAATTGGATCTGGTTTTGCTGCCGTTTCTGGATAATGTTTACGAGACCCTGGAGCCAGAGGATCAGCAGCGCTATATCCGCCTGCTCGATGAGCAGGATCAGGATCTGTTCGCCTGGTTCTTGCGTCGAGAAGATCCGGCTGACTCGGACTTGAAGCGTATAGTGCAGATCATCCGTGACAACACCGGACTCCAGGAATAGCTCGACACCCCCGCTTTATGAGCGCAGCGCCCGCTTAAGTTGCGTCGTTGCGCCTTCCTTGCTTTTGCATTTGCTCCTTTTACTGATCACCCTTCTGGCGATCTTACTCGTCTGGTTGTGTAACTTGCCTTCAGTATTATCTGGGCTGGCGAGCCTTTTTGTTGTGGTTTACGCCAGAATAGAGTGGCGCAAGGTAAAAGCTGTGAGAGGCCATTTATCGACCCGCGAGCGAAGGTGGTTTTGGCACCCTGATGGCGCAGATCGTCGCGAATTTCAGTTTGTAAATGAGCTGGTGTTGTGGTCTTGGTTGGTGGTGATTAATGGTCGGGACAGGGCTGGGCGCCGGCTCCGTTTGGTGTTGGCCAAGGATATGCTGGCGCCGCAGGATTGGCGCAGGCTACAGGTGGCACTGCGCTATTCCCGCTAGTTAGCTGGGTTGCCGTGGCGGGCCCAGTTGGCTAAAAACTGGTCGGTTAAATAAATTGGCGTTGGCCGGCAAAGTTCTCTGGCACCAAAATCGTGTCCATAGCAAGTTCACGCAGTTGGGGGTAGTCGAGGGAGTAGTGCAGCCCCCGGCTCTCGCGGCGATCCAGGGCCGAACGAATAATTAGTTCCGATACCAGGGAGAGATTGCGCAGTTCAACCAGGTCACTGCTGATGCGGTAATTGGCGTAGAACTCGCGAATTTCTTTCTGCAGCAACGTTACTCGGTGTTGCGCGCGCAAGAGTCGCTTGCGGGTGCGCACAATGCCTACGTAGTCCCACATAAACCGGCGCAGCTCATCCCAGTTATGGGAAATCACTACATCTTCATCAGAATCGGTGACTCGCGATGCATCCCAGTCTGGAGATGGGCGGGGCGCCTGTACCATACCCAGGTGCTCATCGATATGCAGGGCTGCTGAGCGAGCGTAAACCAGACACTCTAACAGCGAGTTACTGGCAAGGCGGTTGGCGCCGTGTAAGCCGGTAAATGTCGTTTCGCCAATGGCGTAGAGCTGGTCCAGATCTGTACGCCCATGGCGATCGACCATAATGCCGCCACAGGTATAGTGAGCTGCAGGCACCACTGGAATAGGCTCTCGGGTGATATCAATGCCATATCGAAGGCAATTGTTATAAACCGTTGGGAAGTGATCGCGTACAAACTGAGGATCTTTATGGGAAATGTCCAGATAGAGGCAATCTGCCCCCAGCCGCTTCATCTCGTGGTCGATAGCGCGGGCGACGATATCCCGTGGCGCCAACTCTCCTCGCTTGTCGAAGCGGTCCATAAACCGGCTGCCGTCGGGAAGCTTGAGTACAGCGCCTTCACCGCGCAAAGCCTCTGTTACCAGCAGGGCTTTGGCCTTGGGATGGTAAAGGCAAGTGGGGTGAAATTGATTGAACTCCATATTGGCCACGCGGCACCCGGAGCGCCAAGCCATTGCGATTCCATCGCCGCTGGCACCGTCCGGGTTACTGGTATAAAGGTAGGCCTTGCTGGCCCCCCCGGTGGCCAGGACGACGGCTTTAGCCTGGATCAGCTCGACCTCATCGTTGCTCTTGTTGAGTACATAGGCGCCGGCACAGCGAAATCGGCCTTTATCTGGATCCGGCTGGCGGATTAGATCGATGGCAACGTGGTGTTCGAAACAGTCGATATTGGGGCTGTTTAGCACCTTGGTGATCAGGGTGCTGTGTACCGCTTGGCCGGTGGCATCAGCGCTATGAATAATGCGCCTGTGACTGTGCCCCCCCTCTTTAGTGAGGTGGTAGCCCTGCTCCTCGCGGGTGAAGTCCACACCCTGATCGATTAACCAGCTGATCGCAGCAGTGCTCTCCTCTACGGTAAAGCGCACTGAAGCGGGGTGGCAGAGTCCTGCACCCGCGTCTAATGTGTCTGCAATATGCGACTCAACCGAATCCATCTCATCCAGCACTGCAGCGATGCCTCCCTGGGCGAACCAGGTAGAGCCATCTTGCAATCTCTGTTTGGAGAGCAGGGCCACGCGATACTGGGAGGCGAGATGCAGGGCCAGTGTAAGGCCTGCTGCACCGCTTCCAATTACGAGAACGTCGTAGTTTGCCTGGGCATTCATAGATTTCAATTATGTTTAAGGGTCGCGTAGTATAGCGCCTCCTGATTATTCGTCGATTTGACGTGGAACTTATGTCCTATTGTCATTGTCATCAACACAGTAAAAGAAACGCCTGCGCCGGTGGCCCCGCAGTTAAATTTTGTGGCGCCCGCAGTGTGGCTGGATATGGGAGTTGGGGATGACAGCGCATCAGGCGTCAACGAGTGACCGTGAGCTGGTAGAACGGGTACAAAAAGGGGACAAACGCGCTTTTGATCTTCTTGTACTCAAGTACCAGCACAAAATTGTTGCTGTAGTGAGTCGGTTCATTAAGGACCACAGTGAAGTACAGGATGTAACCCAAGAAGCTTTTATTAAGGCTTATCGTGCTCTTGCCAATTTTCGCGGCGAGAGTGCTTTTTACACCTGGATGTATCGGATTGCGATCAATACCGCCAAGAATCACCTGGTTTCCCGCAGTCGTCGGCCGCCATCTTCCGATGTTGAACTGGAAGATGCTGAGTTTTACTCGGGCGCTGACCTGCTGCGTGACAACGAGACACCTGAAAGTCAGATGTTTCGCGACCAGTTGGAAGCGGCGGTGCATCGCGCTATTCGCGCACTGCCAGAGGATCTGCGCTCAGCGGTAACGCTGAGAGAGCTTGAGGGACTGAGCTACGAGGAAATCGCCGAGGTTATGGGATGCCCGGTGGGAACTGTGCGCTCTAGAATATTTCGCGCACGGGAGGCGATAGACCGGACAGTCCAGGCCGTGATGGCCGGCGAGCCGGAAACACTGGGTGACAGGGGTTAAAATTGCGGAAAATTTTCCCAGTCGGGGAAACCAACCGCTCAGACTCCGGTCATAACATGTAACCAAATATGGTGCTTGTGGGCACCGAATAAATGATTGCACAAGAGGGTTAACCCCTATGTCCCACGGGAATCATCAGGAACGTCTTAACGAGTCGCTCTCGGCGCTCATGGATGGCGAAGTCAGCGAACTGGAGCTGCAACGGCTTCTGAAGGCCAGCGCGGCCTCTGAAGAGTTCGGTGAGCGCTGGTCGCGTTACCAACTTGCGGCGAGTGTTATGCGCCGCGAACAGGTCGCGCCGGTCGACATCGGCCTTGCAGCGAGTATTTCTGCCGCCATCGATGAGGAAGAGCCTCTGTCGCAAAACGGCAATGGGGGATCTGCGGTTGCTGGCAATTTGGTCAACAATCGCTGGTGGCGTCCGCTGTCCCGTGGTGCTGTTGCTGCGACGGTGGCCTTTGCTGCCATTTTGGGTGTGCAGCAAATGACAGATTCTCCACAGAGCGCTATTCAGGGGGCAAACCAGCCGGTAGCTTCGGTAGAACGGGAGGCTCAGCCGGTCGTTCAGTCTGCACCACAGCCTTCCGGTTTCTATGTGCCCGCCCCTTCCACGCGCTCAGTGAGTACTGCGACTCCCCGCTTTGTGCCGGAACAACGCACCGGTGTTGTGGGGCAGGCCGTAATTCAGCAGGCCCCGACTCCCGAGTTGATGCGCCATCTGAATCGCGTAATGATTCAGCACTCAGAACAAGCCGCTCATGTGGGCAGTCAGGGCATGGTTCCCTTTGCTCGCGCCACTTACGGCGAACAGGTTGGAATGTAGTGTGACGAAAGTCGAAACCAGGGGGCGCCGAATTTTCAGCGGGATTCTCAAGGCCAACGGTCTACTGTTGGCCTCCTCGTTGTTGGCACCCATGTCATTTGCCCAGGTTGACACTGGGGTTGAACCCAGTGCCCCCACCACCATCAATCTCGATATGAGTACTGCTCCCGCAGCAGCCCCAGCTGTAGTGGAAGTTGCTATGACAGACGGGGGCTCGGCTGAGATGGAAAGTCCTGCCGCAGTACCGGCTGATCCAGCAACTGCAGCCCCGGAAGGCGCTGTTGGTTCCGTGCCGGCGCAAGAGGCGGTGACATCTGGTGTAGTTAATCTCAACCCTGCAGCGCAGAGCGGCCTGGTAAGCCCGGGTGTAGTGAGTAGCAACGAGGTTGAGCATTGGCTAGCCAAGCTGGCAAAAGCAGTAACTGAGCTTGAATACAGTGGTCTGGTGACCTTTGAGCATGCGGGCCTCCTGGAGACCTTGCAGGTGGTTCACGCGGTTCGAGAAGGTGAGCAGGTAGAGCGCGTGCGCTACCTCAGTGGTGAGCCTAGAGAGTTGATCAGCCACGGCAGTGCCGGAAATTGCGATGTCAGTGCTTCGCCAAGAAATCGTGCTACAGCATGGAACTCGGCGGGCCAACAACAGGCTCAGCGCGCCTACCAATTTATCTTGCGGGGTGAGGAGCGAATCGCGGATCGCGATGCTGTTGTGATTGAGGCGCGACCGAGGGATCGCTATCGCCTGGGCTTGGTAGTGAGTCTCGATAAACAGACTGGGCTGCCGTTGAAGACCATGCTGGTTAGCACCCAGGGCCGCGTACTGGAGCGTTACCAGTTTGTACAACTGGATCTCTCCCCTGTAGAGGATGCCGCACTACAGGCGGTCTCCAATAATGCCCGGCGCATCGATAATCGGAATGAGTGTACGGCTTCACAGAGCCGCTGGCAGGTGGGCTGGTTGCCCGATGGTTTCCGGGTAGTGTCCGTCAAGCCCTTATCTGATGGCGATATGATGGTGTTTAGCGACGGGCTGGGAGTGTTCTCTGTATTTGTCCAGCGCCTCGGTCCAGAACTTGAGGGTTTTAAAGGCCGCGCAATCCGCGGAGCCACAACAGCCTATATGGACCGCTTGGAAATTGAAGGTGTTGCTTACACTGTAACAGTGGTGGGTGAAATCCCCGAAACTACAGCGCGCCGTGTCGCCAGCTCAATTACCGCAAAGAGCTAAGTGAGCATATAGGTGCTTCAAGAGCGTGGTCGGGTGGTGGCCATAGAGTCCGATGCTATCTGGGTGGAGACCACCCAGAGTAGCGCCTGTAATGGCTGTTCTACCAAGTCCAGCTGTGGGACCGGATTGCTGGGCGATCTGTTTTCTTCTTCGACCCGCGTTAAAGTAGCTCTCAACGGTTTTTCTGCTGATAAAATCCACCTCGATGATGTGGCGGTAATTGGTATTACCGAGAATGCCCTGACCAGTAGTGCTTTGCTGGTTTACCTCGTCCCCTTGATGTCCCTGGTGCTAGTTGCACTGATTGGGGATTCGCTCTTCGCTGAGCCCGGTGCTGTAATCGGGGCCTTGATCGGTCTGGTCTTAGGTGCTTTGGGAGTTCGCTGGTACAGTAGGTCCCAGTCGCAAAACCCCACCTACACCCCAGTACTTCTGCAGATTGAGCCCTCCCAAAAGAAATAGCCCGCCGCCTCCGCCTTCGCCAGTTAGCCCTAGTCTCCCTGACCTAAACTGAGAGTTCCATTTATTGCCTGGAGGCTCTGCCAATGAGGGCTCGCTGTTTTGATGAGCGCTGGCCTCTACGTACTGCATTTGTCATCTCTCGTGGCGCGCGCACTGAGGCTCAGGTTGTGGTGGTGGAGCTTAGTGATGGTGAAGTCTCTGGCGTCGGTGAGTGCACGCCTTATGCTCGCTATGGAGAAAGTGCTGCCTCTGTTTTGCACCAGCTGCAGCCAATGCTCAAAGAGGTGAGCGATGGGTTGACCCGAGAGCAGTTACAGCTGCGTATGCCTGCCGGAGCGGCGCGAAATGCATTGGATTGTGCGCTGGCAGATTGGGAGGCTAGAAAAGCGGGGCGTCCACACCCGGCTCCGGATTTTCTCCCTACCGTACAGACATTAGTTGTTGATAGTCCCGAGGCAATGGCAAGTGCTGCGAAAATTGCTGTGACGGCGGGAGCTGATGTTCTCAAGTTGAAACTTGATGACCAATATGTGCAAGAAAGGGTGTCGGCAGTACGCTCTGCAGCACCGGATGCCAGGTTGGTGATTGATGCCAATGAGGCATGGCGAAAAGAGACCTTGTTACAGAGATGTCATGATTTAAGCGAGCTGGGGGTGGCGATGCTTGAGCAGCCACTTCCTGCGAGTGAAGATGAATTTTTGGAGAGCTTTGAGCACCCGCTGACGATTTGTGCGGACGAGAGTTGCCATACTCGGGAAGATCTGCCGAAGTTGCTCAAACGCTATGAGATGGTCAATATCAAGTTGGACAAAACTGGCGGGATTACCGAGGCCCTGGCACTGGCAGATGAAGCGACTGATCTCGGCCTGGAAATTATGTTGGGATGTATGCTTTGTACCTCTCGGGCTATCCGAGCAGCCTGGACCTTGGGAAGTCGAGCGAGCTTTCTGGACCTGGATGGGCCCACCTGGCTGGCCAGCGATGTGGAGCCCCCTCTGCTTTTCAAGGCGGGTAGAGTTTATTGGTCGTAAGTCAGCAGATCGATTAGCGCTTGCAGATAGTCTTCACTTGCCGCATCAGCTGATATTGGGGGGAATTCAAGGGTAATGCAGGGCAGTGTTTGTTCTGCGCACCAGGTGCCGAATGATCCTGGGGTCTGGTAACCCACATCTCCAACCAGAGGCAGCTTGAAATCACTGGCAAGCTGCATGCCCAGAGGGCTGTTGCTGGGGTCCTCGACACAGGCAAGGGGCTCGTGAATGGAAACGGTCCAGGTCGGTCCCAGCTTTGCAAACAGCTGGCAAAGTGCAGAGGTCTCGGGTTCAGAGGCGGCGCTATCACCTGTACTTAACCGAACATCGCGTTTTTCCGCAGCACTGTTCCACCGGTAGACATTGCCACTGCCATCCCAATTTGCAGTGGCAAAGTTGCGGTTGAGATCCACGCCGCGTGCGTTGGCCCTGGTGCCCAGCTGGCAGCCATCCGGATTGACAGCGAGGATTACGTGGTGTCTCAATGAATTGGCGGCGAGGGCCCGCAACGCGCAGGATAGAGCGACGACTGCGGCGACTTCATCTCCGTGGGTGCCGGCCATTATGAGGCCGTGGTGGGTGCCGGTTTGCGCGGGAAAATAGAGTAGAGGGGCGCCCAAAACACTTTGGCCGTAGAGCTCGGTGGGCAGGTGAAACTGACCGCGTTCTGGGCGCGGGCGCATTTCGGACATCGTTAACTCTTTACACAGTTTTACAGTCTGTTGTAGAACTTTGGTGACTAGATCGCCACTAAGTCGTTACTGAGAGTCCCTAAGGGGCTGGACAAGCCAAGGCTCGCCCTTGAAAGGACTCGAAAATCCAATGGTTTCATATTAGAAGGGATCACTAGGGGTAACAAACCTATGGTTAAACGTTGTACACAATATCTACTGGTTCTTTGTCTGTTGGTTTCCGGGGCTGCCAGTGCCCGCGGACTACCCGAGCTTACGGAGTTAATCGAAGATAACTCTCCGGCAGTCGTCAAAATCAACACGGTTGATCGCAACCGCACTAGTCGCAGCAGCCAGCCGCAGCTTCAACAGGAAATTCCCGATATCTTCCGCCACCTTTTCGAGCCGCGCCAGCGCCAGCAGCGCCCGGTAGCGAGTATGGGGTCCGGCTTTATCATCTCTGAAGATGGTTATATCGTAACCAATAATCACGTGGTCGATGGTGCAGACCAGGTAACCGTTACATTGACTGATCGTCGCGAGTACGAGGCGCAGGTTATTGGCAAGGATGTGCGCTCCGACCTGGCCCTGTTAAAGATCGACGCGGAAGACCTGTCGTCAGTACGCTGGGGGGATTCCGAAGAACTGCAGGTGGGAGAATGGGTTGTCGCTATTGGCTCTCCCTTCGGCTTGGACTACTCCGCAAGCGCCGGGATCGTCAGTGCGATGGGGCGCAGTATCCCCAATGAGAGCCGCGAGAATTACGTTCCTTTTATCCAGACAGATGTCGCAATTAACCCCGGAAATTCCGGAGGCCCGCTGTTTAACCTGGATGGCGAAGTAGTGGGTATCAACTCTCAGATCTATACCCGCAGTGGCGGTTCTATCGGACTCTCTTTCGCTATTCCCGCAAGCCTTGCCCAGGATGTGGTTGCCCAGTTAAAGGAAAAAGGGCGGGTGGATCGAGGATGGCTCGGAGTAGGAATCAGTAATGTCGACCGCAATATGGCGGAAGCCATGGGCCTTGGTAAGCCCGCCGGCGCCCTGATCGATCAGGTGAGCCCTGGGTCGCCCGCAGCTCAAGCGGGAATTATGCCCGGTGATATCATTTTGCGATTCCATGGTCAGAAGATAGGGGTTTTTGGCGACCTGCCGCACGTTGTAGGGCAGATTCGACCGGGTACACAGGCCCAGGTGGAGTTGATCCGCAATCGTAAACCCGAGCGTCTGAGTGTTACTGTCGGCACCCTGCCGGGTTCTGAAGATGAAGCGAGGCAAGTGGCAGCCAATCCCAGCTCTGGAGTGGGTGGGCGCCTGGGTGTCGTGGTTGAGGAAATTCCCGATATCCTGAAGCAGCGCTGGAATGTGGAAACTGGGGTGCTGGTGAAACAAGTGATTCCAGGCAAGCCCGGTGCCAAAGCAGGTTTGCGCAGTGGCGATATCATCGCGCAACTTGGTTTTGAAGAAGTTGGCGACATTAGTGACTACAAAACTGTCGTCAAGGATCTGCCGGAGGATGAGCTATTGCCGATTCGCTTCTTCCGGGCCGGGCAGTCCACTTTCCGTACAATTAAGATCGAAAGCTAGCCGCTTTCCAGCGATTGGTGGCCCATTGGGCCACCTAGCTCTCACCTCTGTCCATGAGTTCTGTTAGACTTGCGCCACACAGTTGGCACTATAGCCAGCTAATCATTTGATTTTGCAAGGGTTTTTATTCCGCAGTGGCCACAGATCTCTCTCATATCCGCAATTTCTCCATTATTGCCCATATCGACCACGGGAAATCTACCCTGGCTGACCGCTTTATCCAGGACTGTGGTGGCCTCTCCGATCGGGAGATGGCTGAACAGGTGCTGGACAGCATGGAGCTCGAGCGCGAGCGTGGGATTACCATCAAGGCGCAGAGTGTGACGCTCGACTATGAAGCGCGCGATGGTAAGACCTATCAACTGAACTTTATTGATACCCCCGGGCACGTGGATTTCTCCTATGAGGTGTCCCGTTCTCTGGCAGCTTGTGAAGGCGCGCTACTGGTGGTAGATGCCGCCCAGGGCGTTGAGGCCCAGTCGGTTGCCAACTGCTATACAGCCATTGAGCAGGGGTTGGAAGTTATCCCTGTCTTGAACAAGATGGACTTGCCCCAGGCAGACCCTGAAAAGGTTGCCGAAGAAATTGAAGATATTATCGGTATCGATGCCGCCGAAGCGACTCGTTGCAGTGCTAAGTCTGGCCTCGGTGTTGAGGATGTACTGGAAGATCTGGTGCGCTTGGTACCACCGCCGGAAGGCGATGTCGATGCTCCTCTACAGGCGCTGATTATCGACTCATGGTTTGACAGCTACCTGGGCGTTGTTTCCTTGGTGCGTGTTGTCCAGGGCACCCTGAAAACCAAAGAAAAGATTGTCACCAAATCTATCGGTCGTGCCCATGTTGTGGACAGCGTGGGAATCTTTACACCCAAGCGCCACGAAACCGGTGTACTTCGCGCAGGTGAAGTGGGCTTTGTGGTGGCAGGGATCAAGGATATTCATGGCGCTCCTGTGGGCGATACACTGACCCATGCTAAGGGCGCCGATGACATTGATATGCTGCCGGGCTTCCAGAAGGTTAAGCCCCAGGTTTATGCAGGCTTGTTCCCGGTTAGTTCAGATGATTATGAGGCTTTCCGGGATGCGCTGGAGAAGCTGTCGCTGAACGATGCCTCCCTGTTCTACGAGCCAGAAACATCCGATGCGCTGGGCTTTGGTTTCCGTTGTGGCTTCCTCGGCATGCTGCATATGGAAATTATCCAGGAGCGTCTGGAGCGGGAATACGACCTGGATCTGATTACCACAGCGCCGACCGTGGTTTATGAAGTAGAGCAGTCAGACGGTGAGATAGTGATGGTAGATAATCCATCGCGCTTACCCGATGTAGGCTCCATCGAAGAGATGAGGGAGCCGATTGCCGAGGTAAATATTCTTGTACCTCAGGAGTATTTGGGCAACGTCATCACTTTGTGTGTGGAAAAACGCGGTATTCAAAAGGACATGCAATACGTAGGTTCACAAGTGTCCCTGCGCTATGAACTGCCGATGAGCGAAGTGGTTATGGACTTCTTCGACCGCCTCAAATCCGTAAGCCGCGGCTTTGCCTCTTTGGATTACAGCTTTGTCCGTTTTGAAGCGGCTAAGTTGGTGCGGCTGGATATCCTGATTAATGGTGACCGAGTGGATGCTCTGGCGCTGATTGTCCACCGCGATAATGCGCAGCAGAAAGGCCGCGCAATGGCGGAAAAGATGAAAGAGCTGATTCCCCGTCAGATGTTTGATGTGGCAATCCAGGCGGCTATTGGTGGTCAGGTAGTTTCGAGAACCACGGTGAAGGCGCTGCGCAAAAACGTGACGGCCAAATGTTACGGTGGTGATGTTACTCGTAAGAAAAAGCTGCTGGAGAAGCAGAAAGCGGGTAAGCGCAGAATGAAGCAGTTGGGCCGTGTTGAAGTGCCGCAGGAGGCATTCCTGGCGGTATTGAAGGTGGATCAGTAGGGCTTCGGCCCTGCGCCACGACGAAAAATAAGGGATAGTAGAGAAAAGTAATGGATATAAATTTACCTCTGATTCTGCTGTGGTTGGTTGTGATTAGTGGCGGAATCTGGTTAGTTGACAGTCTGTTTTTCGCCCGTCAACGCAAGAAGAATGTCGGGGACCAGCAAGAAGATCCGATCGTTGTCGAGTACGCGAAGTCTTTCTTCCCGATTCTGGCGATCGTATTTGTTCTGCGCTCTTTTATTGTCGAGCCCTTCCAGATTCCTTCAGGTTCAATGATTCCAACATTGGAAGTCGGGGATTTTATTCTGGTCAACAAGTATGCCTACGGTGTGCGCTTGCCAGTGTCCCGAACCAAGGTAATGGATGTGGGTGAGCCCAAGCGCGGCGATGTCATGGTGTTCTTTCCGCCCCACAAAAACGATACTTACTACATCAAACGGGTGATTGGATTACCCGGTGACAAGATAGAGCTGAAGAACAATGTGCTTTATGTCAACGGTGAGATGGCTCGCCAAGAACTGATCCGGGCTATCCCGCCGAGTAACCCGCAAACAGAAGTTATGTGGGAAGATCTCGATGGCTATCGCCACGAAATGCAAAAAAGTGTCCGCCCTCGGCAGTACAGTAACTTTAGTGGCGTAGTGCCGGAAGGGCATTACTTTATGATGGGCGATAACCGCGATAACAGCCTCGATAGCCGGGAGTGGGGCTTTGTCCCAGAGAAGGATATCGTCGGCAAAGCTTTCGCCATTTGGATGCACTGGGACAAATTGCTCAGTTTGCCCAGCTTTAAGCGTGTAGGCTCAATCCAATAAAGAAACCAGCCGGGCGTTAGCCCGGTTATTTATAAAGGATAGAGGGCTAAATAATGAATAATCAGTACGATTCTTCCCTGCATCAACAGCGTGGTATGAGTTACTGGGGATTATTATTGGTTATTGCGATGGGTGGTTTTGTCTTAACCTGCATTTCCAAGATGGCACCGGCTTATATGGATGCTCGGTACGTTAGCGAGGGATTAAAATCCCTTGGTGATAATCCAAACCTGGAAACTATGACTGCTGGCCAAATCAAAAAAGAGCTGGACCGTTTTTTTATAGTCAACAATGTACGTGGAGAGCCTACCAAGTCGGTAAAGGTGGTTCGAGGGACAAAAGGTTCTGTGGTGAGTATCAACTACGAACTGCGCCAGCCATTGATATACAACGTTGATGTTGTAATGAAGTTTAATAAACAGTTGGATACTGCGAAACCTGAGCTTTGCTGTGATCCGCTAATCGATCTGGAGCAATTCCGCAAACGTGACTGATCTTTTATTGGAACGCCTTTGCAAGCGCCTCGGCCATGATTTTGATCAAGCCGAGCTGCTTGAGTTGGCTCTTACTCACCGATCCCACGGGAGTCGTAATAATGAGCGCCTGGAGTTTCTCGGCGACTCGATACTCGGGTTCACTATCGGCGCGGCACTTTACGAGCAGTTCCCCAACGGGCGCGAGGGGCAGTTGAGCCGCTTGAGGGCACAATTGGTTAGCGGTGAAACCCTGGCAAAACTTGCGCGGGAGTTGGAAATTGGCGATTGCCTGCGCCTCGGTGAAGGTGAAATGAAAAGTGGCGGCTTTCGTCGGGCATCGATTCTGGCCGATGCCGTAGAGGCTCTTATTGGGGCCATCTATCTGGATGCCGGTTTGGAGGCTGCGCGCGCCCGGGTACTTGAGTGGTTTGCATTGCGCTTGCAGGGCCTATCATTGGAGACTGTGAAGGATCCCAAAACTCGCTTGCAGGAGTGGCTGCAGGCTCGAAAAAAACCTCTGCCGGAATATAAAGTCGTAGATGTTTCTGGCGCTGAACACGCACAGCATTTTGTAGTGGAGTGCCGTGTCAGTGGCCTTACGCAGCCCGTAAAAGGCGAAGCCAGCAGTCGCCGTAATGCTGAAAAGACTGCGGCGGTGGAAGCTTATAAGCTCCTCACTGGGCAGGACTAACCTTACAATAGAAATGACGCGCCGGATCCATTTCCTGCATCGTAATGATAGCCCCTTTTATCACTGGGGGCGCTTCTGGCTCCGGGGCTTCCCGGAGACCTCAAACTCTTTCGGAGAAATTTCTTGAGCGAACAACCTTCTCGCTGTGGCTATGTCGCGATTGTCGGCCGCCCCAATGTGGGAAAATCCACACTGTTGAACCACCTGCTGGGGCAGAAACTCGCGATTACTTCGCGCAAGCCGCAGACCACCCGCCACAATATGCTCGGTATTAAAACCGAAGGTCCAAACCAGATTATTTTTGTCGATACACCGGGTCTGCACTCCGATCAAGAAAAAGCGATTAACCGCTATATGAATCGAGCTGCCGCCAGTGCTGCGCGGGATGTGGATGTAGTGGTGTTTGTTGTAGAGCGCACTCGTTGGAGTGAGGCAGACCAGTTGGTGGCAGATAAGCTGCGCGGTATTAAATGCCCATTAATTATCGCCGTGAACAAGGTGGATCAGCTCGAGGATAAAGCTGATCTACTGCCCCAGCTACAAGCCCTGGCTGAGGAGCATCCAAAAGCTGAAATTGTTCCCATATCAGCCTTGCGCAACGTAAATCTGGATACTTTGGAAGAGGTTATTCTGAAGCACTTGCCTGAGGGGCAGCATTTCTTCCCCGAAGATCAAGTGACTGACCGCAGCTCGCGCTTTCTCGCAGCAGAAATTGTTCGCGAAAAGATTATGCGTCAATTGGGTGCCGAGGTTCCCTACCAAGTTACTGTGGAGGTAGAGGAGTTTGCCCAAGAGGGTAAGGTCTTGCATATCAGCGCTGCTATTTTGGTTGAGCGGGCGGGCCAAAAACGTATCATCATTGGAAATAAGGGCGAGCGAATCAAACAGATTGGCAGCCAGGCTAGAGAAGATATGGAGCGCTTGTTTGATAGCAAGATAATGCTCAATTTGTGGGTGAAGGTGAAATCTGGCTGGTCTGATGATGAGCGGGCTCTGCGCAGTCTCGGTTACAGAGACGAGTAATCATCAGGGCAATTTCCCCTGGACCTATGAAAACGCCTCAACCGCCTCAACCCGCATATATCCTCCATTCGCGGCCCTATAAAGACTCCAGTTTGATCCTGGAGCTTTTCACTCCCGATTACGGCCGGCTGGGCTGTGTCGCCCGTGGGGCCCGCCGTGACAAGCAGCGCCGCCAACAAGCGTTGCAGCCTTTCACCCCGTTGCTTGTCACATTGATGGGAGCGGGTTCACTTAAAACGCTCGGTCCGGTCGAAAATGTTGGTGTACCACTATGGCTCAAGAGCCGAGCGGTTTATGCGGGCCTTTATGCCAATGAACTGATGGTAAGGCTCCTTCCCGAGGGCGAGGCGCATTACACGCTGTTTGCAGCTTATCAGAGCCTGCTGGAATCTCTGTCTCAGCTGGAGGGGCTCTCCAACCCTGAGCTGGAAGGTCCGCTTCGTCGCTTTGAGTTACAGCTGCTCCTGGAGCTCGGTACCTGCCCGTCCCTCAATATTTGCGGCCCGCAAGGAGACCCTGTAAGTGAAGATGGGGTTTATCGCCTGGATGATGAGTGGGGTCTAATTCCTGTACACCGCTCCAATGATGAGAGTCTGGGAGAGTGTTTTTTTTCAGGCGCCGAACTATCGGGGATGGACAGCGCTATGAATGGGGGTGGCTGGTCAGGTGAGGCTTTAGCACCTGCAAAGCGCCTTACACGATTATTGTTGAGGAAAGTATTGGGGGATAAGCCTTTGCAGAGCAGAGAGCTTTTTCGACAGGTTTACGGAAAAAAATGATTGTTAGTATTGGCACTGATATTTGTAACTACGGCCGTATCGAGGTGGCGTGGCAGCGCTTTGGTGATCGCTTTGTTGAGCGTGTTCTTAGCAGTGCGGAAAGGAAGGACTTTTATGCTATGGCTGAGCCCATCCGCGCTGCATATCTGTGCAAGCGATTTGCGGCGAAGGAGGCTGTAGCCAAGGCCTTGGGCACAGGGATTGGTGAAGGGGTTTCCTGGCAAGACATCGATGTCCGTCGCCGCAAGGGCGCTGCACCGCAGGTGGTACTGGCGGGCGCAGCTGAGGAGAGGGCCGAAAAACTTGGTGTGGACAGAATCCACCTCAGCCTGTCTGATGAAAAAGACTCGGCCCTGGCATTTGTCGTATTTGAATCCTGCTAGGCAACTACCTCCAGGCCAAAGAGTGCATCCAAGTCTTGTTCAGAAGCCCACTCGCGCAGGGCCCGGATCTCCCTGAGAACAGCATTGAGTTTGCGCTGGTCAAAGGCTTGGGCATCGGAGCCTTGGATAGTGCGCAATGCCTCTTGTAACACGCATGTTGATTCTCTCAAGCGTGAAACTCCGCAATAGCAGCAGCCACCATGCATGCGATGAGTGAGTTCGAACATGCCCTTGTAATCCCCAAGGTTGTACAACCTTTCCAGTTCTCTCTCATCTGAACTGAGGCCGTCGATCAACATGCGCAGCATGTCCCTGGCCAGCTTGGCATCGCCGTTGGCGAGGGTCAGGCATTCGCCAATGTCTACCAGGCGCATCTCCTCAATCTTCACTTTTTCTGCGGCCTGGGGAGTGATGATCTTAAGCCAGCGCTTGATCATATGGGAGAGCTGGGCCTCGCTAACAGGCTTGCTTAAGTAGTCGTCCAGTCCCGCAGACAGCAGGCGTGCTTTTTCTTCGGCGCCGGCGTGGGCGGTGAGGGCAATGATTGGAGTACGGCGGCCGGTCTCCTGCTCACGAATCAGGCGTGTAGCTTCGATACCATCCATTTCGGGCATTTGAATATCCATAAACACCAGGTCGAAAGCTCCCTGCTGCCAGAGTTGTAGAGCTTCTTCGCCGCTTGCTGCAATAACGACTTCTACATCTTGTGCTCGCAGAAGTTCGCCGACCAGTCGGCGGTTTGCCGCGTGGTCATCCACTGCCAGCACACGCGGAGGTGCAGGCCACGGTAGCGCCTGTACCCCGCCACTAACCCGCTGTTGCCCTTGCTGTGGTACTGCTCGTTTCAGGGATCGCAGCAAATTGTCTCTGGTGACGGGTTTGCTAAGGAAAGTGAGAGTGCGGGTGCGCAGTTGGTCGTAGCAGCGACGCAATTCAGCGGGTGGGCCCAGTACGATCACGCGGCACTGATAGGTATCAACCAGCGACTGCACTTTGCTACTGAAATTATCAAAATCACCTTTGGCAGTAGCTGTATCGATAATAACCGCATCCGGTAAGGCATCGTGCCGCCACATTTGCTCGATTGCCGGTTGCAGAGTATCGGTATCGCCGAGTTCTATGGGCTCCACTTGCCATTGGCTGAGTAGCTGAGCTACCTGGGTCCGTGTAACTGGGTTGGGGTCTGCAAGTAAAATTCGGCAGCCAGGATATTGAATACGCGGATACATGCCTCGATTGCGTTCAGCCTGGAGGGAAATTTGCACCCAACAGGTGCTGCCGTCATTGGCTGTTTCTTCAATACCTGTGCAGCCGCTCATCCTCTCAACTAGGCTGCGGGCTATAGACATCCCTAAACCATTTGCGCTGATTTGTTGGGTGAGCTGTGGGGACTTGCTGGTGAGGATGTTTTCAATTTCACGGCGACCAGCCTCGTCAAGACGGTTACCCAGGCCGGTAACCGAAATACGGAGTACAAGTTCTGAGTTATTAATGCTATGTACTGACAAGCGCACGGGGATATTGCCATTTGCCGAGCTGCGCACCGCGTTACCCACCAAGTTTGTAAGTATTTGCTTTATTCGCAACGGGTCTCCGATTAAAGTGGGAGGGAGTTGAGAATCGATCAAGGGCACCAGTTCCAGATGGTGCTCATAGGCGTTTGGGGCCAGTATTTGCAGGGTCTCTTCAAGTAGTAAGCCAAGGTCCATAGGGATATGGTCAAGGACCAGGTTGCCGGACTCAATGCGGGAAAAGTCCAGGATGTCGTTGATGGTAGTCAACAGGTTTTCCGATGAACGTAAAATAGTTTGCAGGTAATCCTGCTGTAGCTCATCAATTCCAGTTTTTAATAACAGGTTGGTAAAACCGATAATGCCATTTAAAGGTGTGCGAATCTCGTGACTGGTATTGGCTAGGAACGTCGATTTAATCCTGCTTGCTTCCTGCGCCCTTTTACGTGCTAAGTCCAGCTCAATATTTTGTTCTTCCATACTGTCCAGGGATTGGCGCAGGTCATCCATAGACTGGAGCAAGTTGGCTTTGTATTCCTGTTGGTAACTGGACAGGTTTTCAGCCATCTCGTTAATTTGGTTTCCCAGTTGAGCGAGTTCTCGATTCTCCGTTTCATGGGTGCGTCGATCAAACTCACCTCTGCCAATCGCCTCCAGAGTATGCCCCATTCTAATCAGGCTGTGAGCAAAGCGCTCAGACATGATGACCGACCAGGCCAGCGCGGCTAGGGTACAGAGAATCAACCCTACCAAGCCTACGAGTAAAACTTGGTAAGTTCCCACCAGGAAATAGGGGCGATGTAGCTCAATACTTATCCAGCAGGTGGTGATATCGCCTTTCAATGGTTGTAAAACCTGAAGGGTCTCATCATCTTCAAAAATAAAGGGTTCGCGCTTGTTAAGGGTGTCCCTGCTAATGGGGGTGCGTGGACGCGGCCCGACACTGGCCAGCAAGCTGAGTCCGGTGCTGGGGTTGAGGGCTAGCTTAGGGCTGGGTTCGGTGGAGTAGACATGAACAGATCTGACCATATCCTTTTCTAGCATAAGCGCCAGCAAACTTTTACGCAGCCATTCCATTCTAAGTTCAGCTGGATGGCCCCCGCTCATCTCAATTAGTTCAGCTAGCTGTTCGGCGCTGGCTCGACCGTGGCTTAATAGTAATTGGCGACGATCGTGCATTTGCTGCAGGGTGAAAACGAGAGCGAGGAGCAAGGACAGTATTAGTGCGGGTGCTACAGTAAGGCGAAATACCAGGGTTCGTAAGGATCGAGGTTGCTCTGGTTCCTCGATTGAGAGAATAGGGTTGCCTGGGGCCATGTTAAGAGGGGCCTTGTACGATTATTTTTCCCTTATTTTACCGTTATGTACATCTGAGCGCACTCATTCACTTATCAGAAAATGCTTCTTTTTTGTCACAACATGCGCGTTTTAGAGGCTTAAAGATTCACTTTGCCAAGATTAGATAGCGCGGCATAGCCATCTGAATGATCCTACCCACCAACAACGGACACACCACTAAGCGACTAGTTGTTCCTCAAACGCCTCAGGGCTGAGATAGCCATTGGCGCTGTGTAAGCGATTTCGATTGTAGTCTATTTCTATATACTCAAATACGGTTTCCCGCATGAGGCACCTTGTAGGAAAGCGGTTACCATGGATTACTTCTACCTTAAGTGAGTGGAAGAACGTTTCTGCGCAGGCGTTATCATAGCAGTTACCTTTGGCGCTCATGCTGCACCGCAGATCATAAGCTGTAATTAAAGATTGATAATCTGTAGAGCAATATTGGCTTCCCCTGTCAGTATGCACGATAACATTTGTAGGTTTCTTACGTCGCCATAAAGCCATTTGAAGGGCGTCACAGACCAATGTAGCTGTCATCGTTTCTGACATCGCCCAACCAATAACCAGCCGACTATATAGGTCTATCACTACAGCCAGATATAACCAACCCTCTTCTGTTCGTAGGTAGGTAATATCCCCGACCCATTTCTGATTCGGCGCTTCAGTATTGAAGTTCTGCTCGAGCAGATTTGGGGCCACTGGCAGACCATGTTTTGAGTAGGTTGTGGCTTTATATCTCTTGGCGGCTTTAGCCCGTAGGCCCTGTCGACGCATGCTGGCAGCAACTGTTTTTTGATTATATTTACTCCCCTCACTGGCCAATTCCCTCGTCAGGCGAGGGGCGCCACTACGTTCTTTACTGGCTATAAAGCGCTGCTGTACCAAACCATCAAGCTCCATTTGGTACTGCTGGCGCTTGGATTGATCGGCCGATCTTGACACCCAATCGTAAAACCCACTGCGAGATACGCTCAATACCTTAGCCATCGCTTTGATGCTGAACTTATGCCTGTGCTTTAGCATGAAGGCGTACCTCATTTCAGGCTCTTTGCAAAGTACGCTGCGGCCTTTTTTAAGATCGCCAGCTCCTCTGCCTGCTCAGCCAGCTGCCGCTTAAGGCGAGCATTCTCTGTGGCCAGCTCTCTCTCGGCATCCCCTCGGCTCTGATGTAACTTAGCCTTGCTTCGCCATCCGTAAATCTGGGAAGGATGTAACCCAAGCTGTTTAGCGGCAACGCTTACCCCTACCTTGACCGCCAGTGCTAGGGCATCTTTTCTATATTCCTCTGAGTATTTTTTACGAGTGGTTTTGGTTGATTTACTTGATCGTGTCATAGGGCACCTCTGCTGCGTAGTTTATCGCTTAAGAGAGTGTCCGTCTTTGGTGGGTAGGATCAGAATAATACCGCTTCAGGTATATCTCCCTTAATAACCTGGGTAGGGAGTAGACCAAAATAGACGGTATTTAGTGCATAGTACCGCTTACTGTACACTTGGACTCCGCGAGATTTTTCTGGAATTTATTGCATTATGGATTATCCAACAATTGCTGACTGCGTAGGCAATACCCCGCTGGTTAAACTACAGCGCCTGCCAGGTGATACCAGTAATACTGTTTTGCTCAAGCTGGAAGGCAATAACCCTGCGGGTTCGGTAAAAGACCGCCCGGCACTTTCAATGATCAACCATGCGGAAGCTGCAGGATATATTTCTCCAGGAGATACCCTGATTGAAGCGACCAGCGGTAATACGGGAATTGCCCTGGCAATGGCTGCAGCGATTAAGGGCTATCAAATGATATTGATTATGCCCGACAGTGCTACCGAGGAGCGCAAGGCTTCAATGACAGCTTATGGCGCTGAGTTGATATTGGTTAGCGCTGAAGAAGGTATGGAGGGTGCGCGGGACTTAGCTTTGCAAATGCAAGAGGATAAAAAAGGATTGGTACTGAACCAGTTTGCCAATAGCGATAATCCCCTGGCTCACTATGAGGGAACCGGTCCGGAGATTTGGCAGCAGACCTCTGGAACGGTGACTCACTTTGTCTCCTCAATGGGTACAACCGGTACCATTATGGGATGCGGGCGTTACTTGAAGGAGCAAAACCCCGATATTCAAATCGTTGGATTGCAGCCAACTGAAGGCTCCAGTATTCCGGGGATTCGCCGTTGGCCGGAGGCATACTTACCTAAGATTTTTGTTCCTGAGCAAGTGGATATGGTCATGGATATGGACCAGCGAGAAGCTGAGGATATGACTCGCAGGCTAGCGAAAGAAGAGGGTATTTTTTGTGGCGTTTCCTCTGGAGGGGCGGTAGCCGGTGCTTTAAGGCTGTCTGCGCAGCTAGAAAATGCGACGATTGTTGCAATTGTCTGTGATCGTGGAGATCGTTATTTATCTTCAGGACTTTTTGCCTCCCCAAAATAGTTCTTACTTTTATTCTCTAATTTATCTTATTTTATTGATCAATGCTGGAAATAAAGTGCTTTAACTCCAGCATTGTGCCTGATATCTACTAGCAAAAATTTTGTGAGATTCGCAGCTTTGTAAAGTGATTCGCCAATCAATTTACAATCATCTCTTTTGCCCCTTTTTTTGGGGGGAGCCTCTAATCCTCCTGCTATATGTGCATTGCCAGTTAAAAAAAGCAATAACTAAGCCGATAAATACAAAAAACTGATAGTTTGTAAAGTTCGGTAAAGCCTTGTTTTGTGTTCATGTAGAGGTGGAGAAATTCACTTTTAAGTAACAAATGCAACCTGTTCACTTCTCTCGATATTCCCCAATATCACAATTTTAGTTTTCTATAGGCATTGGTTTTGCAGGTTTGCTGTTGGTTAAAAGGTCAACAAGCTGGACAAGACTTATACCCTCCCACTCAAATTGGTACGAAAAACTGCTGAATTTCGCGCAGCTTATTGAAATGTATACAGAAAATCATGGACTTTGGTGAGTTCAAACCTATGATAGAGAAGCGCTTAATCCAGCATGAGCACTGAGTAAATGTGCTGCTAAGCCAGGTAACGACAAAATTATGCCAATAACACAAATGACTCTTGTTAAAAGATGGTTCAAGTAAGAAAGCATCATTCCTTTGGTGGAGAAGGTGAACTCGACCTTGAATCCTGGTTGCGCCATGTACAGAAGCTCGCGGGCCTGGATGGTTCTGCGATAGTAACTTTGCGGCGCGCAGCTGAGGTGAGTGCCGAAGCAGAACAGCGAGCAATTGAGGCGGAAAATATCTGGGCTGAGGGCGCTAGCAGTTTTGCCACAGGCCTTGAGATGGCTGAGATTCTCGCCGACTTACAAATAGACTCAGAAGCACTTGTCGCGGCGGTGCTGTACCGTGCCGTACGTGAAAAACGCCTGCCACTGCAAGCTGTGGAAAAAGAATTTGGTGAGCGAGTTGCCAAGTTGATTCGTGGTGTTTTGCGTATGGCTGCGATTCGCAGTCGCAGCGCAGATACCGGAGAAGAAAGCCCGAGTGGTGCGGTAGAGGAACATTCAGAGAATATCCGTCGTATGCTGGTAGCATTGGTCGACGACGTGCGAGTTGCTTTGATCAAACTCGCTGAGCGTACCTGTGCTATTCGTGCTGCAAAAAACTCAGAGCCGGCTAAACGCCAAAGAGTTGCTCGTGAAGTGGCCGATGTTTATGCACCCCTTGCCCACCGCCTGGGAATTGGTCATATCAAATGGGAATTAGAAGATCTATCTTTTCGCTATCTTGAGCCGGAAGATTACAAGCAGATTGCTCGCTTGCTGGATGAGAAAAGACTGGCTCGGCAGCAGTATATCGATGAGGTATTGGAGCTATTGCGCTCTGAACTCGAGCGCGCCCATATTGAAGGTGATGTCTACGGGCGGGCAAAGCATATCTATAGTATCTGGCGGAAAATGCGCCGGAAAAATATCGGCTTCTCCCAGGTTTATGATATTCGCGCAGTGCGTATTCTTGTCCCAACTGTAAGGGATTGCTATGCGGTTCTGGGTATAGTGCACAACCTCTGGCGCAACATACCGAATGAATTCGATGATTATATCGCCTCCCCCAAAGAAAACGGTTATCGCTCTCTGCACACGGCTGTAATTGGCCCCGAGCGAAAGGTGCTCGAGGTTCAGATCCGAACTTTTGCTATGCATGAAGAGGCGGAATACGGTGTTTGTGCTCACTGGCGTTACAAGGGCACTGATCTTAAGAGCGAGAGTAAAGATAGCTACGAGCAAAAAATATCCTGGTTGCGTCAGGTGCTCGACTGGCATGAAGAGGTGGGAGGTAACCCACTACAAGATGATTTGCGCTCCAGTGAGGCAGATTCACGTATTTATGTATTTACCCCCGGCGGTCATGTTGTAGACCTGCCTCGGGGTGCAACACCATTAGATTTTGCCTACAAGATCCATACAGAAATTGGTCATCGTTGCCGCGGGGCTAAAGTAGATGGCCGAATCGTGCCGCTCAACCACCGGTTGGAGACAGCCAATCAGGTTGAAATCCTCACAGGAAAACTCGAAGCTCCGAGTCGCGATTGGCTCTCTTCGGGCATGGCCTATATCACTACCTCCCGTGCGCGAGCCAAGATTATTCACTGGTTTAAGCAGCAGGCTCGGGATCAGAATATCGCCGATGGCCGCAGTATTCTCGACCGGGAATTTAAGCAGCTGGCGCTGAGTGATTTCGATTTCGATAAGTTGGCAGCCAAGCTCAACATGCATTCCCTAGAGGACCTCTATGCGGCAGTGGGTGCCGGTGATATAGGCGTGGGTCAGGTTCTCAACGCAGCCCAGCGAATGGTGAAGGTCGACAATGTGCCTCGGGTACCATCGCTGACGGCTCCAGTTGCCCGGGGAGAAGGCAAGGCAGATGTTTATATCGACGGAGTGGGTAATTTGCTCACCCACATTGCCGGCTGTTGTAACCCCGTTCCAGGCGATGAAATTATGGGATATATCACCCTTGGGCGCGGGGTTTCAATACATCGTAAAGACTGCGCAAATATGCTGCGTATGCAGGTTGAGGAGTCTGAAAGGGTACTCCAGGTAAGTTGGGCGGAAAAACCCCGCGAACTTTACGCCGTTGAAATTATGATCGAAGCCTACGATCGCCAGGGCCTGTTGCGGGATGTCACAGTGATGCTGGACAGTCAGAAAATTAATATTACCGCTATGCAAACCCGCTCTAATAAGAACAAGCATACGGTAGAAATGATCGTGACTGCTGAGATCCACAACTTTGAAGAGTTGAGCCAGGTTTTACATCGGATCAATCAACTGCCCAATGTGGCAGCGGCAAAGCGACGAATTCTGCGCTGAACGCTGAGTAAGGAATAACGTGGAAAATAATTATTCTGTGGAGGACCTCCTCCACTTGATGGCTCAGCTTCGCAGCCCTGAGGGCGGTTGCCCTTGGGACCTGAAACAGGACTTTGCCAGTATTGTCCCCTCTACCATTGAAGAGGCCTATGAGGTAGCAGAGGCTATTGAGCAGGAAGACTTTGAGCACCTGCACGAAGAGCTCGGAGATCTGCTCTTCCAAGTCATTTTTTATGCCCAGTTAGGGCGTGAGAAAGACCACTTTGATTTCCCCCAGATTGTTGACACTTTGGTAAGCAAACTAGTGCGCAGGCATCCCCATGTCTTTCCAAGTGGAACCCTCTACGGCGACCGCTCTGCCGAAGCTCTTGATGAAGCTGAAGTAAAGAGGAATTGGGAGGCGATTAAAGAGGCCGAACGCACTGCTAAAGGGGATGCAGGAACCCTGGCAGGAGTGGCTGTGGGGCTGCCGGCTTTGACGCGTGCGGCCAAATTACAGAAGCGCGCCTCCCGTGTCGGTTTTGACTGGCCCAATATTGATGGTGTCCTTGATAAGATTGAGGAAGAAGTTGCAGAGCTGCGAGAGGCTGTGACAAATGGGGATATGGAGCATGCAAAGGAGGAGCTGGGGGATCTGCTTTTCTCTTGTGTGAATGCATCCCGCCACCTGAAGGTTGATCCTGAGGCAGCTTTGCGGGGGTGTAGTAGGAAATTTGAGCGGCGTTTTGGTTATGTTGAGTCCAGTTTACACAGTGAAGGTCGGCAAGTATCAGAGGCAACGCTGGAGGAACTGGACAGACTTTGGGACAAGGCCAAAGTTCAGCGGGAGCCCGGTGCTGATAGCTAGGGATCTTAACAGGCTTACATAGAGCGGAGCTTTAAGCCCCTTTTAGTACTCTGTGGTTTGTATGGATTGTGGGGGTATCGGTAGCAATCTTGCCCAATCTGAGGTGTGAGTGTAAGGTAGCGCTCTTTTAGCGCGGCGGCTTTTGGTTCGTCGATAGTATTGGAGGCTTACTGAACATGCGAATTATTCTCTTGGGCGCGCCGGGAGCCGGCAAGGGCACTCAGGCTCAATTCATAACAGAGAAGTTCGGCATTCCGCAGATCTCCACCGGCGATATGCTTCGCGCTGCGGTGAAGGCGGGTACCCCTCTTGGCCTACAGGCCAAGGATGTTATGGACGCGGGAAAATTGGTTTCTGACGACCTGATCATTGCGTTAGTTAAAGAGCGCATTGCCCAGGAAGACTGCGCTAAAGGGTTCCTGTTCGATGGTTTCCCTCGCACCATTCCCCAGGCTGAAGCCCTTCTGGAAGCCGATGTACATATCGATCATGTTCTGGAGATCGCTGTTGACGATGAAGAAATCGTAAAGCGTCTCTCGGGCCGCCGGGTTCATGAAAACTCTGGTCGCGTCTATCACATCGTATACAACCCGCCCAAGGCTGAGGGTGTCGATGATGTGACTGGCGAGGCACTGATCCAGCGTACAGATGATACTGAAGAAACTGTTCGCAACCGTTTGGCGGTTTATCACGAGCAGACGGCACCACTGGTAGGCTTCTACCGCGAGCTGGAAGCACGCTCTCCTGAAGCGGCTCCCAAGTACAGCAAGGTAATGGGTGTTGGCGGTATGGATGAGATTCGCGAGAAAGTGTTGGAAGCGCTCAGCTGAGATCATCGCTAACATTTTTTAAAAGCCCCCACTTGGGGGCTTTTTTGTATCTCCAGAAGTGATATTGAGCGAGTTGATCACGGCGGTATTGGCCTGGCAGTATGCGCTCTTCCCTGCCTGATAACTGGCAGGATTTCTTGAAGGGATAAGATTTCTAACGGGGCGGTTTATGTCTACGGCAATAATTTTGATGAATTTGGGTACTCCAGCTGAGCCCACACCTACAGCAGTAAGAAGTTTTTTGCGGGAATTCCTTTCAGATCCGAGGGTTGTCGAGATACCGCGGCCAATCTGGCTGACCATATTGAACTGCTTGGTACTGCCTTTTCGTCCACAACGTATTGCTCCTGCCTATGCGGAAATATGGAATAGCAGTGCAGATGAAACAAAAGTGGAAGGATCGCCGCTTCTCTACTATACGCAGAAGCAAGCAGAGCTGTTGCAGCAGCGTTTAAAAGCAAAAGGTTGCGATGTCGCTGTTGAATATGCCATGACTTATGGTGAGCCCCGCCTCGACAACACCATAGAAACTCTGCGCGAGAAAGGTTTTGAGTCTTTTATAGTGCTTCCCCTATATCCCCAATATTCGGCTACCACAACTGCAGCAATTTATGATCAGGTGGCGCAAATTTTTCGCAATAGTCGCGATATTCCGGATATTTCTCTGATTCGAGATTATTACCAAAATCCGCTCTACATAAAATCCCTGGCCAATTCAGTAAAAGAACACTGGGAAAAAGCAGGGCCAGCGGAAAAATTGTTACTTTCATTTCACGGTATCCCAAAAGCCAATGTTGATAAGGGGGACCCCTATTATCGCCATTGCATGGAAACCGCACGGTTATTAGCGGATGAACTAGAAATCAGTGAGGATAAGTGGCAAGTCACATTTCAATCGCGCTTTGGTAAGGCAGAGTGGCTACAGCCATACACCGATAAGACCCTTATTGAATGGGGTAAAGCAGGAGTTAGTAGTGTCGATGTAATTTGCCCGGCTTTTTCTGCGGATTGCCTGGAAACATTGGAAGAAATTTCGGTAGAGAATCGCGCTAATTTTATTGATGCTGGGGGCAGTGACTACCGATATATTCCTGCATTAAATTTGCGTGAGGATCATATAGAGGCGCTTGCGGGAATTGTGCAAACTAAGCTCAATGGGACAAAATAATTTCTACCAAAGTGCTAAAACGGGACCCAAAAGTGAAAATTGATAAGAAAAATATACTTTTTTTATAAAAAGTTTCTCATTTTTCGCTTTTTTACTTGCAATGCCGGGTATTTTTATTAACTTTGATAAAGTTGTATCGAAATAGGCGGTGCGGCGCTCTGCATAAGTAATAAAAACGGCCGATTCCAGTTTTTATTCGATAGCTAAAAGGCAATGCTGCCGGCACACTTTTGGATGTACTTCTTCTTTCAGTGAGGAGACAAGGGATGGCAAGAGTAGTAAAAAAAGGTACACGCGCGAAACGAGCAACTAGTGCGACCGCAGCGTCGCCAGCGGTCGTGAAAGCGCAGAAGGCGGTAGATTCAGCGACCAAATCGCTGGATGCGCAAATGGACCGTGTTGCTAAGGCTAAGGCTCGAGCGCAGAAAAGTAATGCGGCAACAGCGAAAACTTCGCTGGCCAGTGCCAATAGTAAGGCAAAGGATTTGCGCGCCAAGCTGGCAGCGGCAAAGATGGATCTTGCCAAAGCTAAGGCTATGGATGCCGTACATATGGCTGAAGCTGCTGCAAAAGAAAAGGTGGAAAGTCTCTCTAAGAGCCTCTCCAGCAAAGCAGATAAAGAGTTAGCTGCCGCACTCAAGGCATTTGAAACACGCTGGGTAAAAACCAAAGAAAAGGCTCATGCCAAGAAATTGAAGGCTGCTGAGAAGAAGGCTGAAGCTAAGGTTAAAGCAGCTGCAAAGAAAGCTGCCGCTAAAGTTAAAGAGTTAGAGAAGAAGGCTAAAGCCAAATTAAAAGCCGAAACTCAAAAGGCCAAGAAGAAACCTGCAGCCAAGGCCACAGCAGCGAAAAAGCCCGGACGCCCCAAGAAGGCCGCTACAGCGACGGCGAAAAAAGCCGGCCGTCCAAAGAAGGCAACTTCAGCGGCTAAGCCAGCAAAAAGAGTCGGACGACCCAAGAAAGCGACTGCGACAGCAGCTGCTAAGAAGGCTCCAGCCCGTCGCGGCCGTCCACCGAAGGCTGGTGCTGCCCGTCGAGGCCGGCCACCGAAAAAGGCCGCCTAGGGTCATATATATGGGCTCAACGATGTGAACTTTGGCAGGCTCCTCATAAACCCCGGTTAGTCCGGGGTTTTTTAGTTGCGGGTTGCGATATTGGGCATGACTCCCCTCCGCTCCCGTGCCACAATTCCCTCCCTTTTTTATGACCAGGATTAAGAACGCTGTGAAAATACTTGCCCTGGATACAACGTCGGGCGCCTGTTCTGTTGCTCTCATATCTGATGGCCAGCTGATTGAGCGTTTTGTACAGGCAGAGCGCGATCACACTCGTCGCCTTTTGCCAATGGTGGATGACGTTCTCGCAGAAGCCGGCATAAAGCTGGCAGGCCTGGATGCTCTTGCTGTCAGCCGCGGGCCGGGGTCATTTACCGGTCTCCGTATAGCAATTAGTAGTGTGCAGGGGTTGGCTTATGCTGCAGATCTACCAGTGGTTCCGGTTTCCAGCCTCGCAGCCCTAGCACTTGGAGCTCGGCGATCGCACCCGGACTGGGGACAGTCACCGGTCGTGGCAATGCTGGATGCTCGCATGCAACAAGTATATTGGGGGGTTTACTCCAGTGACTCTCCCTGCGATAGCTTGATCCCGGAGGCGGTACAGAACCCGGAGGAGGTTCTGCTGTCTTTAGAGAAATCGGAGATTTGTACTCCGATCTATGGGGCGGGCCCGGGATTACATTATGAGGCTTTTGAAGGGGCGTTATTGGCTGCCGTTGATCAAGCCAGTCTCATTCACGCTCGGGATATAGCGCAGCTGGCAGTACCACTATGGGAGCAGGGTCATACAGTGACCGCTGAAGAGCTTGAGCCTGTTTATTTGCGCAATGAAGTGACTTGGAAGAAAAGACAAAAAATCCGATCTTAATAACACATGGAAACATTTCAGATTGTAATTTTGGCCCTGATACAGGGGCTGACAGAGTTTCTGCCCATCTCCAGTTCTGCGCACTTGATTTTACCTTCTGAGGTATTGGGTTGGCAGGACCAGGGGCTGGCCTTCGATGTCGCTGTTCATTTTGGCTCTTTACTGGCAGTAGTTTTCTATTTCCGCAAAGATATTTGGGTGCTGATTAGGGATGGTTTAGGAGGATTTACGGATAAACAATTTTCCGATGAGGGGCGGCTGGCCTGGTTAATTGTTCTCGCTACTATACCTGTGGGACTGATAGGCCTGGTATTCAAAGGGTTCATAGAAACTCACCTGCGTTCAGCCGGTGTTATCGCTGCTACGACTATTGGCTTTGGTATTTTACTCTGGTGGGCTGATGCAAAGGGGCGCAGGGTCGAATCTCTAGCCCAGTTAAATTGGAAAAAAGCACTTCTGATTGGCTTATCACAGGTGTTGGCCCTAATCCCTGGCACCTCCCGCTCTGGTATCACAATGACTGCTGGTTTGATGCTTGGCATGAAGAGAGAGGCTGCAGCGCGCTTTTCGTTCCTGATGTCTATTCCTGTTATTGCCCTCAGCGCTATTTTGCTAACGATTGAACTACTTGCGCTGGAAAGTGTTCCATGGAATGACTTGCTGCTTGGTACCGTTTTATCTTGTATTAGTGCTTATTTGTGTATTCATTTTTTCCTTCAATTTATTAGCCGCATTGGGATGGCTCCATTCGCGATTTATCGCTTGGTTCTCGGTGTAATACTTATTTGGATGGTATGGGGGTAGAGGAAATGGCAACAGTTGCATTTATTGGCTTGGGGGTGATGGGATATCCCATGGCGGGGCATCTTTCTAATGCTGGTCACATGGTGCGAATTTACAATCGCACTGTTAGTCGTGCGGATCAATGGCTACAAGAATATGATGGAGAGAGCTTTGCAACGCCCGCTGAAGCCGCAAAGGGCGCGGAGGTTGTTTTTGCCTGTGTAGGCAATGATAACGATCTCCGCCAAGTGGTGACAGGAGAGCAGGGGGCATTCACGAGTATGGATGACGGGGCTTTGTTTGTAGATCATACAACAGCCTCTGCCGATGTTGCTCGAGAATTGGCAGCTGCAGCTGGCGAAAAGGGAATTGGTTTTCTGGATGCACCTGTCTCTGGAGGCCAGGCCGGTGCTGAGAATGGTGCTTTAACGGTTATGTTTGGGGGAGATAAGGCAGACTTTGATAAGGTGCAACCTCTTATCGACTGTTATGCGCGGGCGAGCAACCTGATGGGGCCAGTAGGTAGCGGCCAGCTGTGTAAAATGGTCAATCAAATTTGTATCGCGGGTGTCGTTCAGGGGCTTGCTGAAGGTTTACATTTTGCCAAGGCAGCTGGCCTCGATGGAGAGCAGGTTGTTGATGTGATATCCAAGGGGGCGGCACAGAGCTGGCAAATGGAAAACCGCTCAAAAACTATGTTAGCAGGGGAGTATGACCACGGTTTTGCTGTGGATTGGATGCGTAAGGATTTGGCTATAGTCCTTCAAGAGGCACAACATAACGGAGCTTTACTGCCCGTAACTGCCCTGGTAGACCAGTTTTATAGTGAGGTACAAGCTATTGGTGGTGCTCGCTGGGATACTTCCAGCTTGTTTGCACGATTAATGAATGTGCGCTCTTTCGATTAATCCCTCCGATTAATAGCTACCGGGGTTGAGTTTGATCCCGGTGCCGCTTCTTCTTGTTACTATTTAATGAAAGTTTTATTACTCTCCGCTTATGATGCGGACAGTCACAAGCGTTGGCGTAAAGGGCTGGTAGCGGCATTTTCTGATTGGCAATGGACCGTACTAACCTTACCACCGCGATACTTTAGTTGGCGAATCCGCGGTAATAGCCTTTCCTGGGGCCGAGGGGAAACCGCGCAAATATTGAAGCAGCGTTGGGACCTTATTGTTACAACCTCAATGACCGATCTAAGTGCCTTGCGCGGTTTAGCTCCTGAAATCGTTAGGGTGCCTACAGTTGTATATTTTCATGAGAATCAATTTGCTTACCCAGTGAGCTCTGATGCGTTTCGATCGGTAGAACCCCAGTTGTTGAATATTTACACTGCCTTGTCCGGTGATCTGGTCTTGTTCAACTCTGAATACAACCGCAGTACCTTGTTAGGAGGAGTAAAGAAATTACTCAAGCGCTTTCCTGATTGTGTTCCTCCCGGAATTTGTGAGGAGATTGAGGAAAAGTCGAGAGTTCTTCCTGTGCCAATAGAAGACATCGTTTTTGATAGTGCGAAAACTGAAGAGGCCTTTTCCTGGAACTCCTGCGCAGAGAGCATTTATGGGGGCGAGATAGGTCAAGATACTTTGATTATCAGTTGGGCGGCCCGTTGGGAATATGACAAAGGCGCGGACCGATTGCTGGATATCCTTCGGGGCTTGAAAGCCAGAAATGTTAAGTTTCTTGTTAATCTAATGGGGCAGTCATTTCGTAATAGCCCTGCTGAGTTTGCTCAAATACAAGAAGAGTTTGCCGACCATTTATTGGTACTCGGGTATCTCGAAAGCGCTAAAGACTATCGTCAAGTACTGCGACATAGCCATATATTCCTTTCTACGGCTTACCATGAATTCCAAGGGTTGGCGGTGATGGAAGCAGCTATTCTCGGTGCGACTCCACTGGTGCCAGATGAACAGTGCTACCCAGAGTTCTATTCCGAAAACTTCTGTTATTCAGACTGTAATGATGCAGTAAAAAAGCTGGAATCAATGTTTTTGTCAATTCTATCGGGTTCAAAATTAAAAAAAATTGATTTAAGTAATTTCTCAGGGAAAGTGATTTGGGCAGAATATAGGAAGCAGTTCTTAAATCTGGTTCAGAGTTAGGCCGGCTTCTATAGAAGTCGGGTTTATAAAGGCTCCCAAAGTTATTGGTGAGTAAAAGCAGCGCCCTGAAAATTTCTAATCAGGGCCTGTTAAGCGAAATCCTAGCTAATTGGATACATGATCTATTGCTTTCAATAGCCCTTTATCTGGGATGTTACTGGGAAGAATACAAGAAGGAATATCTGAATGGCTAAGATTTTTACCATAAAGTAAGTTGCAAGCCATAATCTTGTGGCCCTCGGTTGTAGGGTGTACCGGGTCTCCAGTTGGGACAATATTTCCTTGGTCTGCTAAGAAAATATTTTTGGTATTGGAGGCCTCTGATAGTGACTTCCTGATTTTTTGATTATAAAAGTCCGTACAGTAATTTTTCGGATCTTGTCCGTCTAAATCACTTCGACGAGGGATAGTTGAAATTACGAATGCAATTTTCTCACTTGGAATATCTATGCTCTCAAAGTAATTTTGTATTCTATCTGTTATTGATATGCCTTGAATATTATTGGGTGATGATATTATCTTACTAACGATCATATTTAGCTTCTGGGCGGATTCACTATTTTCTTCTATAGGAAGGCTACAATCAATCGCATTATTCATGCTAAGGAAGGTGATGTCGTTAGTCCCGAGCTGTATAGGTATGACAACGCTATCCTCAGAGGTTATATCCCGCGTTAAATTGCAGGCTTGATTAGTGAGCCAGCCAGCACTAGTTTCGCCCTCCCTGCACATTTCGCTGAGAAATTGATTGAAGTTCTTGATGGAATTGAGGCAGTTGGTGAAATTGTAGCCAGGGGTGATTTGATGGCCTATCGGATCAAGGTAGCAAAGTAAATCGCTGGTTGTAGCTCCAGGTATCCCAGAGTGCCAGTAATTCTTGGTCTGTTGAGACATATCATCAGGGCCTGTTGGTCCAGTGATAGTGCCAATCGTTTCTAGTTGTTTTCCATTGTATTTTAGAATTAGCTGCTCACTGGTAGATTCTTGATCTATAGGAAAGATTGAGTTGCCATCGGCTGCTTTGGCAAGATAGTCCCAGATCTGGCTACGAAATCCGTTTGAATTATAAGGGAGTGTTGTCATGCCGTAAGTAATCGAATCACCAATAAACCATAGCTTAATACTGCTACTATCTGAATGTTCATTGGGCTGATTGGGGGGCTGATTAGGTTGTGAAGGTTCTGTTGTGAGTGTACCCGTGCAGTTGCCAATTATAATTGGTGGGGTGTTTTCTCCAGAGTAATTTGCATTAAACCCAAAAGCTCGGGCCTCTCCTGCCGGAATAGATGATTCACTAGTAACAGTTATAGTTCCGTTACTTTCTGCGACTTGTGCATTCCAGAAGTGTGTGATTGATTGGTTACCTTGCCAGTTCCACTGTAGCTGCCATTTATCGAGAGAAGTCTTTCCTTTATTATAAATAACCACATTTGCCATAAAGCCACTTCCCCAATCGTTTTGCACTGCATATTCCACATTACACTGGCCTGAAGGTTCACTGGGTTCTTCCGGTATAGTAGGGGGAGTGTCAGGTTTGGGCTGTTGTGGTGGGATTTTCGATGATTCAAACCATTTTAAGGCATAGGTTCGAAATTCACTTTCTGACGGAAGGGAGGAGTTTTCCATATAATAGTTATCTAAGAATGCTCTCGCGTCCTTATAGTACTCTTGGTGAGTCTTATAAATCTCCTTTTTATTACCATCCTTGTCAATCAGCCAGTAGCCAGCGAATTCATTGATCCAGCTATCATACTCATTGTCATACATTTGCCAGTACAAAATAAATGGAGCACCCCATTGGAGAGCCGTTTTTATTACATTGCGTGATAGCATATCCTGGGCTTCGCCAGAGCGGGCTCCCCAATCCTTAAACCAGGACTCTCCGTAACCATATTCGCCAATGAAAACCCGCTTTTCAAATGGCAGCCCAGATTTTTTGGGAAGATTTGAGTTGATAAATTCCAGAGCTGAGGTCAACTCACTATGTAGAGTGGCAAAATCTGAATGCTTTTCTTTGGTAGTGAGATCGTAAGCTGAATAAGACACCAAATCTACATTAGTATGGGGAAGTATGGCATTGGTTATTCGTTCTTTGCCCTGCATTGCAGATTCAACCCTATTGACCTCAATATAGTGATATAAGTTAACGTCAGAGTGGGTGATATTTGCTTTGGCATCGTCAATGGCTTCTTGTCGAATATTGACCCAGTCAATTAGACCCTGTAAACGCTTAGGAGGGATAGTTTCCTGACTGTCATCTCTAGTACCATCAGTTTTTTGAACCAGGTTCCAATCGCCTTCCCAGTGCCCAATCATAAATGTCTTACCGGAGCCGTTATATTCAGTTAGTAAATATTCAGCCAACGAATAAATTTTGTCATATTGCCACTTTAGCTCTTCTTCACTCATTCCTTTGTTATCCATCCAGGAACCGGAGTCCTCGACCCAAAACATGTAGATGGAGAAATCCATCCCCAAGACTTGCTGAAATTCTGGTATTTCTTCCAGCATTCGCTTGAATTGATAGTCGAGTCCAGAGTTACTTAGCTCGCTATATAGGCTCGGAGAAAGGGCAATCTTGAGTAAGTTAGAGCCCATTGAGTAAATGGCTTCAGCACTTTCAACAAGTGATCCCTTATCTGTAAATGTATACCTAGGGTTTATCGTTTGAGTGCCTAAAATTAAATTGTATTGTGAAAGGGGGTCTAACAGGTCTCGTGAAGGTGGGGTCGGATCTGGTTTATTGATGGTGTTGTTGCAACTAGCGTTAATATGAGCAGGCGTCTTTTCACCACCCGAGTAGCGAATATTAAAACCAAAAGATTGGGCTTGGCCAACGGGTACTCTTACATAGCCTTGTTTTCCAACTACAGAGATCAGGTTTTCATCCTGGGCTGAAGTAGCATTCCATATATGTGTGACTTCTTGGTCTGAGGGCCATTGCCATGAAAGTTCCCAATCACTTATTGGCTCGGTACCTGTATTACGTACAACCACTGAAGCCATATATCCGCCTTCCCATTCGCTCTGTATCGTCATTTGTACATCGCACTTTTGACCGGCCAGGGATGGTAGGGATAAGAAGGTCAATATAGAAAAAACTGAGAGGGTGAGAAGTTTAGCGTGCATTATTTATGTATCTATATGGATTACTGCAGAGGAGTCAGATATTGATAGCTACATAAAGTTCACATATTTATAGTCAGGGGCGTCAAATGCTAAAAGGGCCGATTATCAATGTTATTCAACTTCCACCTTATTTCCTGTCAAGACAACTTTGAATGTTAAGTACAGGTATTTGCCTAATTAATTGCTAATTTAATTGTTTTGTGAACAAGAGGTCAAACCATGGAATATAATTGGAAACTGATTGAGTGCTAATTTTGAATGGCGAAAGTTTTTTACATTTCCTCTCTAAACGTAATTCAAATCCCCTAATCTATCCTTTCTTTACACTCATTTTTAGATTGTACTTGCTTGATTTGTAAATATTTAGGTTTGCTGTAGTTCAGAAAACCTTCGCATATTTAAAATTATTTTACTTTCGACTCTAAATTAACGGATTTATGGCGGGTAATTACTCTGCGGGTACTACCAAATACAGCCAGTTAGGGTATTCTGAACATGCGTACTAGAGCTGTACTCTCAGTTCCAGTGTGCTGACAGCAGGGAGGTTATGGCTACTATGTGTATTTTTAAAATAATAAAGCCGCTTTTCAGGATGAGATAATAAAAGTCAAGATTACATTGGCTAACTATCTAGAGAGCCGCGTTCGAGTTGATCGGAAGTAGCTTATTCAGATATCAACTTTCAACGAAAAGGATACGCCTTCACTTCTGTGAACTGGCGAATATACTCCTGCGTGTATAGATTCTGGAGAAAAAATGAAAATAATTAATGGTTACGTCATTGCTTTAATAGTATTTATTGGAGCTTCTTCCACTGTTAAAGCATCTGACTGGCGTGTTGGTGTTGGTAAGTATGATATAACTGGCCCGGCAGCAGATGTTGGAATGGTAGGATATGGAGAAACGGGGCAGACAACCAAGGGAATTCATACCCGTTTATGGTCCCGCGCATTCATAATTTCTGATAGCTCTGAAAATGAGCGTTTGGTATTCGTATCAGCAGATTTGCAAGGTATTCCGCAGGGCGTGAAGCAGGGTGTCGTAGATAAATTAAAAAATCTCTATGGTAATAGTAAGTACACCGAAAAGAATGTAATGCTGACTGCTACACATACCCATGTAGGTCCCGGGGGGTATGATCATTATGTCATGTTGAATATGAGTGCTCTCGGGTATGCGGAAGATAACTATGACGCTATTGTTGATGGTATTTTTCAGTCAATCGTTGAGGCGGACAGTGGACTAACTACAGGTGACATCTTTATTGAGCAGGGGATCTTGCTTGATACCAGTATCAATCGAAACCCAGACCCTTATTCAGAAAATACTGATGCAAGCGACTATCAATACGATACCAATAAAACCATGACCCAACTCAAGTTGGTCGATGCCAACAACAAAGCACTGGGAGTTATTAATTGGTTTGCAGTACACAATGTCTCTTTAGGAACAGGGCAGCGGCAACTTAGCGGGGATAATAAGGGGGCGGCGAGTCAGTTGCTCGAGTCTTGGGCTGCCGAGCAGGGTGCTGCAAGTCAATTTATTGCGGCATTTGCTAATAGTAATTTAGGTGATGCGTCTCCGAATATTTGTGGCCCTAGGGATGGATGCGGAAATTCTGAGTATGAAAGTTTACTTTTAGCTGCTGAAAAGCAAGTTGCAAAAGCCCAGTCTCTTTACCAATCATCTACTGTGAAACTTGAAGGTGGATTAGATTATCGACATCAACATATCTATTTCCCTGGCTATACCGTAGCAGGTGAATTTACCGGTGAGGGGCAAATAGATATTTGTGAAGGTGCTGTCGGCTGGTCATTTACTGCAGGATCAAGTTGGGACGGTCCCAGCAACATTGATGGTATTTTTGAGGGAATGTCTGTTGAAAATGAGGGGGTGGATTGGGATAGAGATGTGGGACTATTCGAATCGGCGATTAATGGTTATCCACTTTTTGGCCTGATGAGTGCATTCTCTGCAGCCGCTGTATATGAGGATACTCAGGATGACCCCTGCCAGTACCCCAAACCTACATTTGTAGAGCGTGAGGTAATAGGCCAAGCACTTTATACCCCTTACCTACCTTTCCAAATGTTTCGCATAGGCTCACTTGCTTTGGTCGCCGCGCCGGGTGAAATGACGACCATGGCAGGCCGACGTCTTGAAGCTGAAGTCTTGTCAGCTTTTGAAGGAAGCGGTGTAAACACTGTGGTGATTGCCGGCTTGGCAAATGCTTATTCCGGTTACATAACTACCCCTGAAGAGTTTGATAGGCAGCACTATGAGGGAGCACATACCATATACGGCCCCAATACCCTTGCAGCCTATAGACAGATTTATACCGAAATGACACACGCTATGGTCAATGGCGTAGATATTACTGCAGGGCCTACTCCGAAAGATCTGTCTGATGACCAAATCATTAATGTAATTGGAGTTGTTTATGATGATAAACGCCTGTGGGAGTCTTTTGGTCAAGTCTGGGGTGATGTAGGTACCAGCTACAGTGCTGGCGATACTGTATCAGTCACTTTCCGTTCTGGCCATCCCCGAAATGACCTGAAGACTGAGAGTACATTCATTGAGGTACAGCGTAAAGTTAACGGTAGTTGGGAAACTTATCTTACCGATGATGATTTGGATACACGCTTTATTTGGACACGAGATACGGCTATTGATTGTATGGCCTGTTCATTTGCTGAAGGACAGTGGATCATCGGAGAGGATGCGCCATCAGGCACCTACCGAATAAAGCACTTTGGCAACTGGAAGAGTGGTTGGACTGGGAAAATTTCCAGCTATTCAGGTAAGTCGAGCAGTTTTACTGTTAGCAATTAGTGCTCATCACAAATCGGCTGGGTAATCTAGCCGATTTGTATGTCGATTCTTGTAATAGACGTGATATGTTCTACTGCTGGATAGTTATTGGGTGTTAATTATACATTTGAGCGAATACTATAAATTACGGCAACAATTTAATAGAATTCAAGTGTTCTATTTGAGATTAGTTTACCATCCATAACTTCGAACTATATTTAGTGCCGCTAAATGGTACTTTTTTGTCAGAATATGCTGCTATATATCGCTTAGCTACGTTTTTCTTTCTTTGACCCTAGTCAAATTTACTTGCGCTATATGCGGTGTACTCTCCTGTAATCGTTTTCTCCTTTCGCAACAATAAAAATTAAGTTAGCTTTCACCTAATTTCTAGCTACTCCAGAAGATGGTGGTATGTTAGGTATCTTGGAGGATTGGCTTAGTAACTATTAGATAGGGATTATAACTATTTAGTTTGGATCATTTGAGACGTCTTTAAATGTGAATGAATTATGGTATTCCTATTGGTATAGCTTTTGATGTTGCTATTTTGACTTTTAGTATTTTGCTTGTGATAGTGAAGACTTGAATGTGAATCGAGAGCTTATTGTTCCCGGCCTTGAAACACGCATCACTAAACTTCGCACTCATTGTCAAAATTTTAGACATAGAAACTGTTCTTAGTTCAGCCGATTTTTTAAATACCGATGTAAGAAGGCTGAAATGTGTTTCTTTGTCTTTTGAAAGAAAAATCGTCCCAGTAGAAATGGTTATGTCGAAGATGGGCACCTGGTTTAGGTGCCTCGAATGGATTCGTTTTTTGATGACCGTAGAATTGTCGGTCAGCGGTTGACAGGATTTAACTTTTGATACAGCTCTATATCGAAAACTCTCAGGGCTCTCGTTATGCGGTGAGGCCTGGATGGATATGCCAAACAGGTCCCTCTAGAAAGATTGATGCTGCTGAATTATTGAGGATGTTCGATACTAACACTCTTCAGTTAGTATATGACCAGTACCTTGGCTTATACACAACCTTTGCGCCAGGTATAGACCCTGAGCAAGAGCGTCCCCCATCTCAATCGCGATTAAGTAATGTGCCTGGCTATCTTAATGAGCGGGATAAAGCCATTTATCTGGCATTGACTCAGGATCAACTGATTATTGAAGAGGCCCCACTGCCATATTCGGCATTGGGGGATCTACAAACAGAGTTGGTTGCTAAGATTCGTATGGGCTTGCAGCAAATTATTACGCAGGAAGTTGCAGATAAGGCTTTTATTAGCCAGCAAACTGATTGGAGTTGGGTGAAGCGTGTAACAACTGTAAAAAAGAAAGTAAAAGAAACTGACAGCTCTGTGTGGCGCTTATCGATTTGGTCAAAGAGTGCTGTTGATGTTGAGAAGATAGTAAGTCCAGCACGTCAATCATTTGAGTTTAGCTCTGCAGCAATCAATTATGTCTTATATGAAGAAACTCCAGAAGAAGAAGCTGATGAATGTGTAACCTCCCTGTATCGAGGTGTGATTGATGTACTAGGCTTTAATCCCAGTTCTGTTTCAAAAAAGCAGCTCCGCTTGAGTTTCAACATAGCTGAGGTTATTTATAGTGACCCAACTCTTCGGGGGGCAGTTTTTCATTTTGCCCAGGACTACATCAAAACACAACATAGCTTGCAGCACACAAACATAGCTGCAAGTGGTACTTTTGAGATCATTTTGACTATAGCACTTGCGGCATTGACTGAGGGAGATGTAGCTACAACATCCTTAACTAAGAATAAGCGCTTAGTGAAAGCTTTACGTAATATTGGCGATTTAATGTTTGATTTTGCTAGGACAAAAAAGCAAAGGAAAATACTTGCTAAAAATTCAGGATATCGGACAGTAGGCAAAAGCACTGCTGTATCCGGAAAGAAAATCCCCAAAATAGCTGCACCCAGAAAAAATAGTCGAAATTTAGTGCAAATCAAAGTGGGTAACGAGTTGCGAGAAAATAAAAGGGGTAGTGAACAAGTTCTCACAGTGCCCCATGATGTAAAGTCTGAATTTTCTAAGATAAATTGTGTCAGGGATTATTCATATGATACTGATAACCACATTAGCGAAGTAGGTGAAAATTATAACTCCGATATATGTCAGAGCGATAATGTTACTGGTGAAGTAACTAGGTCTGTAAATCTAAAAACTGGAGAGGTTCAGTTTACTTTAGAAGATTTGGTATTGGAGGGGGCACTACCCTTATCGGTAACTCGTACCTATCGCAGTAGTAATTCAAGAAATTTTGGATTGGGTTGTGGCTGGACTCATACATTTAGCGAGCGCTTGGTTTGGCGTCCAGGCAAACCCATACTCTTCTTTGATTCTGAAGGTAGAATAATTAGCTTGCCAGTTCCCGGAAATAGCTCGCGCAGTCATAATATTTATGAGAGATTAACTCTCACGCGAGTAAACGATGAGCATTGGATCATTACGACATATGGAATTTCCAACGGAGTACAAAGACATTTTAAAGCTACTGGTGAAACTGGTGCGTTAAAGCTCGCTGAGATTCGGGATGATAACGATAATTTTTATTTATTCAACTACTCAGGGGAGTATTTAAGATCGGTCGAGAGTAGTTCCGGTGAAATTTTATACATTAGCTCGCTTGATGAATCTCCTGAAAGTCACCTTATAAATACTTTGACAAAAGAAAATAATTCGGGAAGTTCTGAAGTAGTAGCTCAATATGTCTTTGATAGTGAAAATAATCTGACTGAAGCTGTAGACAGCGTTGGCAATAATGAAAAGTATGTTTATCACAAAGGCCTTATTAAACAAAGAACTTTAAAAACTGGTTATAGTTTCTATTTTCAGTGGGATGCTGAGGGTAGTTCAGCGCACTGTATACGGCAGTGGGGGGACCCTATTGGCGAAAAAGCTGCTTACAGTTATCAATTTATCTGGGAGGAAAGTGGTCACGGAGCAACGATGTGTGACACGAGAGGGGGGCGGCAACGTTTTCACTTCAATAATCGCGGATTACTCATGTTCCATCAAGATGCCGAGGGTGGAGAAACGTGGTATGAATACAGCGATCTAGGTCACGTTACTAAAGTACGGCTACCCAGTACTGATGGCACTATACGTGAGGAGTTATTCCGATATGACAATCAGGGTCGCTTAACCGGGAAGATAGATGTGGCCGGAAATAATTATCAAATTGAATATAACAATGAAGGTCTCGCCACAAAGTACACTGACCCATCAGATAGCAGTTGGCAGTATAGTTACAATAAAAAAAGACAGCTGGTGGTAGCTGAAGACCCGCTCGGCAACCAATTGAAATATGACTATACCACTGCTGGCATGATTAATTCTATTAGTGACTCATTAGGTAATGTTACTAGCTATCTATGGGGAAGCAACAATAAGCTATTAAGAATAAGTTGCCCCTTCGGACGATCTATTAATTGTAGATATGATGTTGATAGTCACACGGAATTGTTAAAGCCTGCTGAGACGAAAGAGGGTTCTTACAAGAATGAGGATCAGGGTCGGATCAATGTTAAGGTTGCTCAAAAAGATACAGATATTCAGTGCAGATTTAACCAGCATGGATTAGTTTCAGAAATATTAGATAAGGATGGGAATTATACGCGTTATTCTTATAACGCACTCCATCAAATAAAGAGCAGGACTAGTTCCAGTGGCAGTCAATTAGAATATCATTATGATGGAGGGGGCAATCTAATTTGCCTTATAAATGAAAAGGGTGAGTGTTATCGGCTGAAATATGATCTCAATAACCGATTAATAGAAGAGGAGGATTTCTATGGTCATGTTACCCACTATGCATATAATGTCGCTGGCCACTTAGTAAATTCTACGGAAGTAATTGCTTCTCAATCAGGCATTGGTACCGATATCTACTTTGAACGTGATTTGCTGGGCCAGTTAATAAAAGAAACTACGCTAGAGGGCGTTAATAACTTTAGATATAATTGCCTAGGGCAACTGATCGAAGCTAAAAATAATTACTGTAGTCTGAAGTGGGAATATGATGCTAGTGGTCGTATTGTAGCGGAATGGCAAGATGATAGTAAGCTCAGTTATAAGTATGATATTTTAGGTAATCTTACGGCAACTTCACTATCCAGAAAAGAAGATGTTAAATTTATCTTTGATCATTCTGTGGAATCTGAGAATTCACCCTTCTCCTCAGTTAACGGAAATTTCAATTCTTTGTTGATAAAAACAACCGAAGGGTTGAAGCCTCTGGACAATTATGATCCTCAGGTTTATGTGCAAGGCTTTATTGTCAGTAAGTTTGAAAGGCCAATTGATACAGTTACAAATATTTTGAATTTATTGCCGAATAGTAGCTGTTCACTTACCAGAGTTAATCATTCCGGCAAGGTTAATAAAAATATCTTTAATGTTCATAACTTTTGTAAAAGTGATTCAGATCAGTTTCTTGCCTTCTTAATTTATGACCCCGCTGATAGTCTCCTAGGTAAGCTTAACTCGACGAGTAAGCTTGATAGTCAGATTCCTGGCAATGAAGTTATTGAGAATAGAATCGTTGATAATGGCAATATATCCCGTGGTTATACCTCTTCTACAGGTCGTGTTGAAGAAGTTGGAGGGGAGGGGTCACAGAGGATTCGATACCATTATAATAGTCAGCAAAAGTTGATAAAAATAGAAAATCTAAAAGTAGAAAAAGGTGTAGAGAAATTTCAGGATGTGATTCGGTATCAATACGATCCCTTGGGGCGATGTGTAAGAAAGGAAAATTATGACGGCTGTGTCAGATTCTTTTGGTCTGGTGAAACGCTTATTCAACAGCTTAAGAATGACGATCCAAGCAAATGAAGTATTATTTCGTAAAGGCTTATAAGTTGTCTGTGATATAGGGGGTTAACTCGAAAGCTTGAATATGTTGATTTGCGTAAGTTTTTACAGCAGTATTGCATTTTGAGATAAATCATATTCAGTGCTTCTTTACATGAAGACAAGTTGCTGTCCTTTTTAGCTTATATAATTCTATGCGGGTTAAATTGCTAGATAGGGCTTTTGGCAATATAAAGGGCAATAGCTTTAGTGTGTTATTTTTTATAATTAATGAAAGCTCACTTTCTGAAGTCTTGGCTATCCTGCCAAGGTTGTCGGTAGTCATTGCTTAACCACCCTGGAAGTAGCAGATTACCATGCATAGCCTGAAACCTATCTATATTTAATAACTCTCGAAAATCCTATCTATGGAGTTCAGTACCCAACCGACTGTAACAATATGTTAGAGAGCTTACTAAGCCTGAGGTTTTTTGAGTCAATAAGTTACTTAAATTTCTATGAGATTCTATTTATTGGATATAAAAATCTCGCTCCCTTTATGGTAGTTATAATTGGGCGGCAGGAGTATGCTTTAACAAAAAGTACATATAACTTGAATTGTTAGGAGATCAGCAATATTTTGATGCTCATATGAGCGAATAAGCAAGTGGTACGGCGGTGCGCTTCTTGTGGAGTTTTAGGTCGTTATACGATAGAGCGAAGGCTTTAGACGATAAATGTGAGTTTCTTTTGTTTCTTGCCTTGAATCAATTCATATTAGCTGAGATGAATAGGACTTTAGATATTTACAGCTCCTTTTATTAGGAATGATTATCTTTTTCCTTTAATGGCGTCAGGTCTTTGAGGTGCTCTTCTGTTGATATGGCTGGGTAGTGTTTCTTTGTTGTAATTATTGGCTGCAATCAAAGTTTATTTGGCAGGATGCAGGGCTGTTTCATATACGACTATATATTCCGAAAAAAAATATCGTTATTACTTTACAGAATAGAAAAAGCTGGTACCTTAGGGTCAGGATTGCTTAATTATACAGGATTAACAGTTTGTGATATTGGTTCTGAAGGTGCCTTATTAAATAGCATTTTTATGTATATGGATGATGAGAGTATGGATGATGAGAGTATGGATGATGAGAGTATGGATGATGGATAGTGTGTTTGCCTGTAGTCTCTAATTGGGGTAAGAATCATCGTGTGATCAATTCTCACTATTGGGTAGTAGCCACCTGGTATATTACTCAGATCAAGTGAAGAATTAACTTATTAGTAGTGTTTCCAGTTAATCTGGATTTTATTTAGTTTTATTCAGCTTCCGCTATGGCGTTTTTTCACCTTCCTCTGAGGTGGTTGGGCTACCCAAGATAGTATTCCTGAAGTTTCTTTTAATAAGTTAGTAATCCGCACAGTGATTTTTTAGTTTGGTATATAGTTTTACGCTTTTTCTGCAATTTAAAATGAACTGTAAAAAGAAAGTATCTATCGTATTTTACCCTGGGGCACACTCATTAGATGTAATGGGGCCCGCAGAAGTGTTTTCACTGGCAAATCAGCAGCTAAAGGATAGGGGCTTTAGTTGTGATGATCAGTATGAGGTTGAATTCTTAGCCGAAGATGGAGATACCAAGGAAGTCTCATCAGGTTTAAGGATATGCTCAGATAGATGTTTTACTGATTCAAGAGGAATTCATACTCTCCTTGTGAGCGGTAACCTTAATGCTGCTGATGATTTGAATATCAGTGAATGTTTGAGTAGATGGCTTTCTCTTCAGACTGGTTTAGTTAAGCGTATAGGCTCTATTGGCAATGGAGCTCTGATTCTCGCAAAAGTAGGCTTGCTAAATGGTCGGCGTGCCACTACCCATTGGAGATATATTGATCAGCTGAAGAGATTCCCAGAAGTGGATGTCGATTCAGAATCTGTATTTGTCAAAGATGATCATATATATACTTCTGCAGGTGTTAGTGCGGGGGTTGATATGGCTTTGGCAATGCTAGAGGATGATTTTGGTCGGGGTATTGCTTTAGCTGTTGCTCAATTAATGGTCTTATATCTCAAGAGAGATGGAGATCATAAACAGAGTAGCACTTATCTTATGAGCCAGTTAAAGAGTGATCGTTTTTTAGAGCTGGTGCAATGGATTCATAGTAACTTGGATAAAACTTTATGCGTTAATAGTCTCGCGGAAAAGACATCTATGAGTCCGAGAAACTTTGCTCGCTGCTTTACTCGGGATATGGGAGTAACTCCAGGTCGATTCGTTGAGAAAATTCGCATTGAAAAGGTTTGCCAGCTTTTAGCAACTCAAGCGTTAACTCAGGAGCGTATTGCTACTATCTGTGGTTTTAAGTCTCAAGAGCAGCTTAGAAGGGCATTTCGCCGAAATAAGGGTATGTTGCCGAGGGAATACCGTCGAAAGTTGTCGTGAGATAATTTATGGGACAGTCTATTCGGTGGGGCTGTCTCATTTTCAGAAAAGATATTTTTATCCTTAGTTACAATATATAGATAACATTTTTATTAGAAACTTCTGTTCTTCTTGCCTTGCCTTGCCTTGCCTTGCCTTGCCTTGCCTTGCCTTGCCTTGCCTTGCCTTGCCTTGCCTTGCCTTGCCTTGCCTTGCCTTGCCTTGCCTTGCCTTGTGCAGGTGCCTCCACTAGATTTGCATCTGAGTAAAAAATTTTTAGCTGGCTTTTATTCTTACATGATAATTTACACAGCTTGGTTCTCTCCATTATATATCCTTACTAGGGCTGACCGAGTCGGTCCCATGAATAGGAATTAAGGACCCTCTGATCAACGAAGCATTTTTCTAGAATTAAGCTGAACTGCTTGAAAAATTCACTTTATTACGCTCAAGCGCGTAATTTTCGCGTAATAGTCCGCTAATTTTTCATCTGAAACCCTAAATAGGCGGGTTTCAGGCGAACCACCCCTAGGTGGCCAAATATTTTCTCCCTATTAGTAAGTTGGTAAAGCCTGCTATCAAGCACAGCCGCTCAGTATTTTTTAACAGTCCCCGATAGCGGACCTTGTCATAACCAAATACCCGTTTAATGTAGTGAAAGGGGTGTTCAACCTTCGCTCTTATCTGTGCCTTGATCTTTTCCGCCTTACGGAGTGCATCACGCCCTGGAAGAGTTTTTAGCTTGCTCGGCTTCATTGCTATGTACCAATCCACCTCCCGCTCCTTCAACTCTTCACGCTTCTCCGCACCAATGTACCCAGAGTCACCCCAGACTCTTCCTTCCTCCCCATGGAGGACTCGCTCTGTGGCTGTGACATCATGCGAATTGGCTGCTGTTGTATCTACGCTATGTATTACTCCGAGCACATCATCAACCCCGATATGCATCTTCATTCCAAAGTGCCACTGATTGCCTTTCTTTGTTTGATGCATTTCTGGATCACGTTCTTTCTTTTTATTCTTAGTTGAAGTTGGCGCAGAGATAATAGTGGCATCTACAATCGTGCCTTCACGCAGTACCATGCCATTCTCAGCAAGATGCTTGTTGATTTCATCAAAAAGAGCTGCACCTAGCTGATTGAGCTCCAGTAAGTGGCGAAAGTTAAGAATCGTTGTTTCATCGGGAATTGGGCTACTCAAAGTCAATCCAGCAAAACTACGCATGGATTCAATTTCATACAGTGCATCCTCCATAGCGGGATCACTGAGATTGTAAAATAGCTGCATGCAATGAATACGGAGCATGACACTCAATGGATATGGCTGTCGGCCACGTTTGCCTTGTGGATAGCAAGGAGTGATCTGAGCTTCTAGTCGCTGCCATGGGATAAGGGCTTCCATTTGAGAAAGAAACTTCTCTCGGCGAGTTATACGGCGCTTTAGCTTATATTCTGCTTCGGCAAAGGTGACTTGGTGCATGATTCATCGTAGTCTTGATGGGTAGGTGAATATTACCAAATTGGCTCAGAATTATTCAGAGGTTCCCTAAATTTTTGTGTTAACTAGAAGCTCTAATCTTCGCGGGTAGAGTTTGAGCTTCTCGATCTCTATTAGGACCAGGCCGGTAGCAATTGGTAAGTGATATAGCCATAAAATTATATCCCGATATCTATATAGGTGTGACGAAAAAATAGTGATAGATTTGTGGCTAAATAAAATTAGACTCATGAAAAGGAGTCCTTTAGTGGTGTAGATATTCTGGGAGTCCAATATTGTTGGTGCGCTGTGGACTTGCCACGATACCCTTTGTAGTATTAAATTTCTGAAAAATGTTTAATACTCCTTTAATTATGGTGGACTTATTGTGATAATTATATGTATTAGTAATGGGTAAAGTAAGTGCCGCAGTGAGAAATATGGTCAGAATACAATCTAAGATTTTCTGGTCTGATAATTTTCGATATCTATTCTCCAATATTAATTGACATATAACTAAGTACTCAATCTAAATTTTTTTGTGAAAGATTGCATGGGTAAATTTTTTGAACATCAAAAACAATCTTTCAGGGTGCTAGTGGCGATTTTCATTAAGTATGTCTTTCAGCTTGCAGATATAGTTACTTTGACTGTTAATGGATATGCTCTTAAGGAATACTAGTTATTAGTTCTAGCCCTATGAGTCACTGTCGCTTATGAGCCAAACTTTCTCTGGGATATTTCTGCGCTTGGAATAGCCCATGTCAATAAAACTGATAGATCTGAGTATCCTGGACTACCGGAAGTTGATATATAGTGGCCTAAATAGCTTAAGACCGCCCATATAGAGTGGCGGTTCGATGTATAGGATGGAGAGGTAAGATGGACTATCAATCTTCTAAAAGCCCAGTACTTAATCTTTGGGGGCGATTTGGCGGCTCGGCATTGGGCCGCTGGCTGGTGTCTAAATTAGTGGCACTTAAGGCGCCGTATTTTCGTTCAATCAAGCCACGTTTCCTGGAATTATCACCGGGTAAGGTGGAGGTTTTACTGAATAAGCGTTGGAGCGTGACAAATCATATCGGTACTGTACATGCTATCGCTATGTGTAACGCCGCTGAATTAGCTGGCGGTGTTTGTTTGGATGTGTCTTTGGATCGACGCTTTCGCTGGATACCAGTAGGGATGGAAGTCAAGTACTTAAAGATGGCGAAGACTAATCTGCGAGCCGTTTGTGAATATCCAGGGTTTAAAACCATTGAGGCTGGCGATGTTGTTATGCCTGTGAGCGTTATTGATACTAATGGAGAGGAAGTATTTCATGCCGATATTACCATGCGTGTATCAGAGCGCCCCAACGCGAAGTAGTAGAGTTGTCATTTGAGGTCAACTCTTGGTGTATTTTCAAGGGGAATTGCTTTACTTTGAGCTTGAATATGGAGAAGAGTATGCAGGCTGGGAGGGGATGAAGTGTGCTCTACTCATAAATCTCGTAGAATATTTCTTTGTTCAGTCTTGATGTATTTGGAGGGTTTATGAGATTGGCTTGGCAGATAGAAAAGTCGACATGCCTCTTTGGTGGTGAAAATAAAGCTGCTACGGAGCATGAGTTACACCGATCGGAAAGTACTGTCTTGGCTACTGATGATATTTATCAGGACCTTTCCGAGGTATTACAGCTCGCAATTTCCAAGCTTGATGAAAATGTAAGTGATACTTCTCTGTACTTCCTGATTAGTTGGGAGTCTGTATCTGCTTCTATGACGGTATCTGTAGTTGATGATAGCCGAAGCAATGACTCTAAAGTAGTTGTGCACTGTCACTTTGCTGGACTGGCTTCCCAATATGATGCTGGGCCGAAGAGGCAGGAGGCTTTGGTTAAATGGTCGGATGAACTTAGGTTTTGGTGTAAAGAGTATCTATCTACTGATCAAGGTTTTTCACAGTTTTCTCTGGTTGCATTGTTCGCGGCAGGCTCCAGAGATACTGCTGTGATTCTTTAAAATGTAGCTGAAAACGATGCTTATATAGTGTGAGCAACTAGGGCGGGGAGACGAGGCTTAAAATGCCCTCCCTGTACAAATAACATAGGAAATGGAGATTTCTATGAATGTTTACTATTTGTGTATTGGGCTCTTAGCGGCATTATCCCTTTTGCTCGGCGCCTTGGTTACTGTTGGGCGGGGTAAGTATGAGGTTTTAGTTGGGCATTCTTTCGACCCCGATAATACCCTACACAAATGGGTAAGGGCCCATGCAAATACAGCAGAATATGCTCCCCTTTTGATGGTACTTATTTACTTAGTGAGCTTAGGGTAGTCTTCTACCTGGGTTTGGTGGTTTGTTATTCTGCTGACCGCCTGTCGATTTCTTTTTGTTGCAGGCATCTTATTTCCCTCCACTATGGCAAAGCCTAACCCAATGCGCTTCTTGGGTGCTGTAGGCACTTATATCTTTGGATTGGGGCTTTGCTTGGCACTGGTGCAGCAAGCCCTGAGGTTTTGAGTTGGTTACAAGCGCTATCAAACCTTATATTGGTTGGTGCTTAAACTGATCAAAATCGATTGGTCTATCGATAGCTTTCAACTTTTTGCCAGTCGGCAAAAGCTGCTTACGGTCCTGGCTGTATAAAAAATAACCTAACAAGTTTCCCTGTAGGGCGGTTGACCGAATGCGACACTTGTCGCACACTAGCCCTGACTGTCACATGGGAAGATAAAATGAAAAAGGTAAAACCGTCCCCATCAGAACTTGCGCTGTTGAAAGCCCTTTGGAGGCGAGAACCGCTGAGTGCCAGAGAGTTGCATGACCGGGTGGGACCTGAATTGGGTTGGTCATACTCCTCTACTCGAAAGACACTAGACCGGATGCGGGATAAATCATTTGTGACTCAATCTGAGATCCATGGAATCCATGTTTATAGCCCTGCGATTGAAAAGGTGGAAACTCTGGCGTCATATGCAAAAGATTTCGCTGAAAGAGTATTAGAGCTTGATGGCCCCCTTCCTGTGTCGATGTTTGCCGGCAGTAAGTTAATGAGTGATAAGGATATCGAGGAGCTTCAGGCAGTGCTCGATTCCTGGCCTGACTCTGAGCTGGTCAACAAGGATGGTGAATAGGCTATGGCCGAGATAGTCTCTACAGTTCTACCATTTGCACTGGATTTTCTAGCTACTTCTTTCTTCTCAATATTGTGGGCGGGGTTGGTTTTTATTGTTATTTGGCTGGCAACAGCTAGAAATAAAGACAGCTTTAATGCGATATACCATTGGCGAAGTTTCTGGTTGTGTTCAATGGTCGCTGCCGGTTCCCCATTTTTTCTTGCACAATTGAGCGACCAGTTAACGTTGGGTATTGCTCCGGATCTGAATTTTGAATTACCGCCAGCTTATGAGGCTACCTCTATACCACCAATTAACGTAGTTCTGCATGAGTATGTGTCTACCTCTTTGAGTTCTGTTGAATTACTGGCTTTTCTTTGGTTGCTTATATATCTGTGCGGGGTGTTTTTTACCTTATCTAAAGTGGTAGTGAGTCAGTTTTTCTATGGAAAGAAATTGAGCTTAATAGCAAATAATAAGCTTTCTGTTGTTAAATTTGACCAGTTCTTTACTTCATCTCAAAGTGATTTTCTAATCAGAAGTAAAACTCAGGTGTTTATAACGCACTCAACGATTACACCATTTGTGATGCAGCTATTCAGTCGTAAATTGGTGCTTCCCTCCTATATTTTATCAATGAATGAAACGGAGCGTCATCTAATCATTGAGCATGAGATTATGCACTTGAAAAGGCTTGACCCCTTGTTGATTCTGATTGTGCATATATTTACTTGCATCCTATGGTTCAATCCCTTCTTAGGTTGGATGAAGTCTCGATTCAGCTGGGCGATAGAGTTGGGGTGCGATCGCGAAGTTCTAAAGTCATGTAAGCGAGAATTGCACCGTGTTTATGCACAAGCAATGATTGACACTCTTCGACGGAACTCTTCAAAAAGAACAAGTGACTGGGTTGTAGCTTTCTCTTTCTCTGGTGGTACGAGTCAGGCTCCTTTTTTCCGACGCAGACTTTTGAATATTATGGAAGCCTCAAGGGCGGGGGCTAATAATGGCGAATTAGGTGTCTATTTACGCGCTATGTTGTTCTGCAGTTTTTCAACCATTTTAATACTCGGAGGGCTACTGTTAAAACCGGGATTAACAATGGCTTCAGTGGAGATTACCAAATTGACAGTCCCGGTTGAGAGTGCCCGTATTAGTAGCCCTTTTGGTGATTTCAGTAAAATTCGCAAAAAACCCCATGAAGGTACTGACTTTGCGGCACCGATTGGTACTCCGGTGGTTTCAGCTGAAAGTGGTGTTGTAATAGTCTCTACTGATGATTATAAGCATAAAAATTATGGGAAAATCATAATTATTGATCATGGTAATAATACGAAAACTCTGTACTCCCATTTAAATGAGCGGGAGGTTGAGGCAGGGCAGTCAGTACGTGCCGGCCAGGCGATAGGAACTGTGGGTATATCAGGGCGTGTAACAGGGCCACATCTTCACTTTGAACTTATCAAAGAAGGCAAGCGAATCAACCCAGACACTTTGCTTGCGAAGTAAGGGGGGAGTGTGATTTATTACTTAAGAAAAGTAGGGTTACCTGTGAGGCGATTAACTATTTTCTTTCTGATCGATATCTGGAGGATGGCTTTGTTGCTGGTTCTTTTGTCGATTCAATCACTGGCGATAGCAGGGCCGTTATTGGAAAACCATTCCAATGTTAAATCGGTGCAATATGATTTATCTTTTACATTGCCCCTACTCAATGATCTATCCTTGGTACATCAAGATGAAGGGATGCAGCGTAGGGAGGTGGCCCCTCCATATAGAATTGAGGAAGAATATCTAGAGCGCATAAAAAAAGTTCAACTAGCTAAAAACCAAGGGGTTTTATCACTATTGGTGGATAGTGGAGTCGATCGTGCAGAAGCGTATAAAATAATTCAGGCTTTGTCGGAACATGTCAATGTCAGCATCCTACCAGTTGGTAAGGAATTTAACTTAACAATAGATACCACTGGAAAGCTTAATAAGCTTACCTTGGTTATTGGCTTTGCAGAGAGTTTGGAGTTGGTTAGACATGGAGACTATTATAGAGCTAATCAATTTGAATCTCCTGTCGATGCCAGGAAATACTACGTTAAAGGTGAAATTTCGGGCAGTTTATACCAAAGTGGAAAAGAGTCTGGCCTATCTAATTCTGTGCTCACAAAACTAAATGAAATATTTAGTTATTCCGTAGATTTTCAACGGCAGATTCGAGCAGGTGATCAATTCTCTGTTTTCTATGATACCTTGTTCAATAGCCAAACTGGAAAGGAAAAACTAAATAGAATTTTATTTGCTGAGCTTATTCTTAGTGGAGAAAAGATAAGTTTATATCGGTTTTCTACTGAGGGACCTCAGGGGGTGGATTATTTTTACCCTGATGGCCAAGGCTCTAGAGGGTTTCTAATGCGTACTCCGTTAGAGAATGCAAGGTTGTCATCTTATTTTGGGCGCCGCAAGCACCCAGTCCTAGGGTATACCCGAGTACATAAAGGTTTGGACTTTGGAGCCCCTTTGGGCACGCCGATATTGGCTGCAGGTGATGGTATTATTGAGCGAGCTTCTTATTTTGGTAGCTTCGGCAACTATATTCGTATTCGCCATGGCTCCGGGATAAAGACTATTTATGCGCACCTTAAGGGGTACGCGAAAGGAATTATTAAAGGGGGAAGAGTAAAACAGGGGCAGGTAATCGGTTACCTTGGCGCTACAGGTCGTGTGCAGGGGCGTCACTTGCACTATGAGATTCATAAAAATGGTACGGCTGTTGATCCATTAAAGCTTGACCTCCCTATTAGTAAGGGGCTGGTAGGAGATTCTTTAAATCAATTTTCTCAACAGGTTCAAAAGATTCAAGATGAATTGATAAAGTACGCTCAACCAAATCAGTTTGATTCATAATTAAGCTTTTCTTTATCTTTTTTATTTCTCTCTCACCTTATTATATTCAGGGTTTAACTGACTTACATTTTGTTGGTGGCAAATTTTTTCTTAAAGCAATATTGAGTATAAAATTAAACTAGGTTAAATATGATTAGAGCTATTCTGCTGATAGCCATTCTGGTGCTGTCTAATTCACTAATTGCAAAGCCCCTTATTACCAAGGTTTCTGAATCTTTTGAGTTAAGTGGATCTAAAATATACACAGTTGACTCTGATATTCTCAAACGCAAATACGACTTGTACGTGAAGTTACCATCAGGTTACTCGAACGATGACAATAAAAATAAGACCTACCCGATAATTTACCTTAATGATGGGCCTCATACATTTAAGGTTGCCTCGGGTGTTACACACTTTAAGGATATGGATAAAGCCATCGTAGTTGCTATTTCATTCGCTCACGGAGAAAACGGGCAGTATAGTCGAGTTCGAGATCTCACGCCCGTAGTCGATAGTGGGTGGAAGCGTTATACAACTGGTGGAGCCAGTAAGTACTTACAGTTTATTGAAAAAGAAGTAATGCCCTTTATTGAGGGGAGCTTTAGGGGGGATCCCACACGTAGGATTCTTTCAGGTCATTCACTGGGTGGATCTTTTGGTGCTTGGGTATTACTTACCAATCCACAGTTGTTTTCCACTTATATCCTGACAAGTCCTTCTCTTTGGTTTAAGGGTGAAATGATCTTTGATTTGGAGAATAAATATGCAAGCCATAACAACACACTGCCTGTAAACGTCTATATTGCCACTGGCGCTTTGGAGACAATACAAAAGAGCCACATGCGTAATGATATGGTAGATGGGCATAAGAGATTTCTTGCTAAATTACAGTCGCGTAATTATCGTGGATTAAAGCTTAGTGGAGAGGTGGTGAGCGGTACGGACCACTATTCCACTTTCCCGGTGGGGTTGGCAAAAGGTTTAAGGTGGGTATATCAGGATTTGTGGGCAATATAATAATTCTCGCGGTAAAAGAAGAGCTATAGCTGCCCGTGACAAATGGTAGATCTGTTATGCTATTGGAATTATGCGCGTTTGCCACTTTGTCCGGTCATTACTGCCGCGCCAATCATATGGGCTAAACGTAGAGCTTCAGGGACATACCCAGTGTCAGTGGTTTGCTCTAACACCTGGGCGGCAATCTCCGGTTTACATCCCTGCACTTGAAAATGGAAGTTATTGTAGTTATGGATACTCCCAGCTTTCATCAGGGTTTCTTTACGCAGTAGATAGTCAGGAAAATTTTGCAGCGCTTTATCAATGGCTTGAATGTCTGGTGGTTTTCGCATTAACGCGATACAAGGGCGCTGTAAGATATCGGCCAGCTTGGGTAGATCAATAATATTGAAACCACCTACTGCTACTCCATCGGTCAATACGGCATTTACCTGGCTGTAGAATTTACTTTCTTTCAGCAGTGTGGCAAGTGTTTCTGTAGCTTCCATCCCATCTTTGCTTACCTGCCCCCAAAGCATTCCCTCAAAGCGAGTTTTGGTGCAGACAATACCGCTTACTTTTACCGGCGCGCCCCTTCGTTTTTCAAAAGGGGCGTCATCAAAACCGATAACTCGGATCTGCTTCCTTAATCGTAATAATTCTGCCAGAGGCTTCATTATTTCTTGTTGCCCTGAAGAAATAAGTAGGGAAATAACTTTAGTTTTTCCTCATGGCTTAATGATTCCATACGACGGATATTATTTTCTGGAATACTCTCTGGATCTGGATATAGATCAATCATTTTTTCCAGGTTTTCTTCTCTCAGCAGGTGTAAGATAGGATAGGGTGCGCGATTAGTTAGGTTTTCTGCATCGGCGGCTGCAGTGCCAGCAAATTGATAATCTGGGTGGAAGCTGGCTAATTGATAGGTGCCTACATAGTCGTTGCGTTCCAGTAACCACTCTGCTAAATCCAGGAACTGGTTGTAGTCGCTGAATTTCCCTAGGTGATTAGGGATAATCAATAAGGTGGTAAGCAATTCAGATTCCGAAGTGGTATCGAGCCGACGTAATTCCGACAATAGATCACTGAGTAGCGCCTCGTCTCCTGTGGCAGGACTCACCTTGAGTCGAATTTGCCCTGCACGCAGAGGTTTGCGTGCGAAAGGGCAGAGGTTGAGACCGACAACCACATCAGTAAGCCATTGTTCTACCGCCTGAGTAACAGCTTTTTCCATTTGACTGCTTACCACATAAGATCATCGGGGATCTGAAAGTCTGCATAGGGATCATCTTCATCTACCACTGCTGAACTTTCAGCAGGCCTGATTACGATATCGCTATTGCGCTCCGCAATTTTCTCGGCAATAACCCGTGGAACCAACTCAAATTGTTCTCCCTGGGCAACAATCATCAGGCGCCCCGCAATCAAGTGATCCCTTAATTCTTCGCTGACATAGATGGTTTTGATTTTTTTGTCGAAAGTGAAGTTATAAGTAATTTCACCAGAATAAGGTTGGCGATTTTTTTCCACCAATTGCTTGATTTGCGCGGCAATAGCTTTCTGCTGTGCAGCCGCATCGCGCTCAGCATTGAGGGCGCGATCACGAGCGGCTTTCTCTGCTTGAGCCTTTTGTGCTGCTAGCTTTGTTTCATCAATCTGGGGTTGTGAAGACTTCTTCGCAACTTTCTGTTGCTTCCGTTTATCTTTGCTGATTTGTTTGGCTTTCTTTTTATCGACAAGTCCTGCTTGGAGTAGTTGGTCTTGCAATGAGGCCATAGTCTCTTCCCCGTGAAAGTCTAAAGTTTCGGCAGCCTTTACAGGTATGCCTGATCAAATTTTCACCAACCATATGGGTTGATAGTTTGTGAGGGTATTTTACCTGAAGATGGTCCAACTACCGCTAAAGATTTTTATGGTGTCCAAGGCTTACCGGAGGTAGCAGTTGCGATGATTTCATCGGGTTCCTTGCCGTCACTCAGCATTTGAGCGCCCCCTGGAATTACCAGGGCTGAGCCAGTAGCAATAGCCACCCGCTTGCCACTGGGAGTATCAATGTTGCAAGAGGATACCCTCAGCTGCCGGCCGCGGTGGAGTACCTGCGCCTCCAGAATCAAGTCGCCACTGTTGAGCTTGGCTGGGCGAGCAAAGCGGATATGCATGTCCAGAGTAGCGAATATAGATCCTGCAGGCAGTGTGGAGTAGACCGCGCCTCCCATGGTGAAATCTGCGGCCCATGCCAAAAGTCCACCATATATAGAAAGGGTCCCATTGGAGAACCAGGGAGAGGAGGGCATAGTCGAGATACAGCGACCATTTTCAACCTCTATTGCGCGGTAACCTGTGAGCATCCAGATAGGGTGAGTTCGCCCCTCACTAATCGTGGTTCTCTGCAATTCGATAGGGACTTGCTCCGGTAAGTGTGCCATGTCGCAAAAGAACGTTTTTGGAGGAGGGCGAAGATAAGGGTCAGGTGTATCTGTTGGTCCTAGGTCGGGAATTGGAAGCTCCTGATCTGGGTTGACTGGAAAGTCGGCAATAAGACAGCGAGTGCTACCGAAAGCGAGGGTTCTCCCCTCCTGATCGTTAATCTGAATACTTGAGAGCCCCACCTGGTTGCCTGAATGAACGGTCGTAGCTCTACCAACAATATTTTGTGTACTGCTAGTGATGGGTCGAATAAAGCACATATTTAATTCTGATGTGCTCAAGACTTTACCAGCGGGTAAGGTTGTCCATATTGCGGAGGCCAAGGGGGCGTCTGCAAACATGGCATAGATCCCCCCCCAATAGATCCCGGTCCCATCAGCTAGCCACGGCGTAATAGGCATAGAATAGGTGGCCTTACCAAGGCCGGCCTCGGTGGGAGTCATACCCGTTAGTCGCCAAAAAGGGGGCCCGGGTAAGCTGCCGCGAATGTAACGTTTAAAGGTGTCGAGACCAGGTTGCTGCAACGCCCTGAGGTCACAGATGGCACCACGATGGACTTCGTCGGTGATATTGGTCATCCCCCAGCCTCCAGTTGCTTCTAGGACAAGGGTAATGTGAGGGTTTGTTGGATGCGAAAAAGGGAGAAAGCTGCGGAAGAGTCTTTTACCCTAACAGCGCAGCTATCGATCGGCGGATACTGGTTATGGAGCTAAGTTGGGTAGTTTGGCTACGATATGGGTATTCGGGATAGGCTGCCCTTCCATAAATAGGTTTATCGCATCCTGGACTTCAGGGGAAGCCATTAATAAATTATGCCCTGCATTTTCGACTGTTATTTTAGTGGCGTTTTTGAACCCTGAAATGGCTTCATATTGACCTTCCAGGTAAGTTCTTCCGTCCAAGGTCCCGCTAAATAGTAATACCGGAATATTGCTGACTGGCTTTTCCCGAAATTTATCCCCAAGATCCAACTCTGGCGCTAAATTATCGTAGTGCAGAGAGAAATTTAGGTAGTCTTTCAGTAGAGATTTTTGTGCCTGCTCTACAACCTGTGCTTTACGCTTCATATCAATTCCAGAGGCTATATCCATCGCCGTAGGCATCGGGCGCAGGGATATGGGTATGCCTGGTTGCAGAAATTCATCGGGGAAGTAACGTCTGGGCACCTTGTCGAAACTAAATGTAGCTCCTTGGTCCAAATCGCGATAAAACCTGAGTAGATGGCTGACACTTTTAGGGTCCGCAATGAATGCCGAGGCTAGTTGTTGCATATCCCTACGCTGTAGGAGGGATTCGACTTCCCTGCCATCCCGTTGAGGGATTTTAATTTTCAATGGTTGTGACTCAAGTTTTTTATGGACTCGGCTTATAAGTGCTTTAATATCTGGATAGGCTTTTTTTGCTGCGGGTTGCTGATTGATTGCCTGTTGTAGACGGTTTAGATAGTAATCTGTTCGGGCGGGCAGCTTGATGGTTTGGTCCAAACCCTCTGCACTGGATAAAATTAGCTTATCAATAGAACCTTCGATCTCCTTTACCGCTGCCAAAGAGAGATGGCTTCCATAAGATGTTCCCCACAATACTATTTTCTCTGCACCCAAATGGCTCCGTATGGCATCAAGATCTCGGGCATTTTCGAGAGTATTATAGGCATTTAGGTTTACACCAGTAAGCTCCCAAAAATGTAAGCACTCTTTTAGGGCTTTGCGGTGGTAGTTGATATACTGGGTATCGGTGATTGGTTCAAGGGAAGGTACAATTTGCTTGGATTCACAATTGGGAAGGTCATTGGAGCGGCCGCTACCACGTTGATCTAATGCGATAACATCACCAAATTGTCGCAACGCCATAAACATATCAAAGCGATAGTTAACGGCCGTAATTCCTGAGCCACCAGGGCCACCTGCCAGGTAGATTATTGGTGGGCCCACTTTCTTTCCTGTTGCAGGAAACCTTACATATTGGAGGGTGATATTACGGCTATCTTTCTTAGTGCGATCTTCTGGTACCTCAATAAAGCCTTGATAGCCCTCTGCAGTTTGTTTGCTCCATGTAGTAAAGGTGTGCGGTTTTTCATTGTTAATGGACTTTGCTGATCCGCTGACAGGGCTCAGTGATAGCATTATTATTAGCGGAGCGAAAAGATGTGCTTTTTTGGCATTATTTTTCATTGTTTCGATACTTCCTTATTGTCGAACTTAGGCGAATGTTATTGTTTTAGATTGGGCTCTTATTTTCAAGTGGATAAAAAGTTTATTCGAGAGCTCATGGGGCTTTTCTCGATATAGATACCCCGTGAATATCGGTAATATAAGCTATTAACCTCTCACTAGGGATTTCGGTTTAATTAGGCTGTCAGACAGAAGTCCGAAAAATAGTAGGTGGATGTTTAAACCCCAGTACTAATGGGTTTATGGGGCCCGTGCAAGGTTATAATTATTGATAGGCAACATTGCTACTCTATGAAAGCTAGCTTTCCTTAAATTCACTATATAGCAATTAAGCTCTTGCTCTAAAATAACTAAAAAATGGTTCTACGCCTGGGGTGGCAAGTGTTCAGGTATTATGGGTTGTTATATAAAATCATTATGCTCAGATTCATGGGGCGCCTCTGATGTAGATATTTTACCTGAAGTAGGGGGTCTGAGAGCGAATCGTATGGCGATTTGAAATTCATCATCCCTAGATAATAGCTTTGGTAAAGTGAGGTTATAGTGTCAATGAAAAAATGCCAGCTATAACAATAAAGATAGCCTTTTTATCTTTGGTTTGTTCATCACGCCTATGAGATTTTTATAAATTTTAGTGGTTGTATATCGTTGATATAAAAGACCTTTGTATTGATAAAACTGTCATCTAGTAGCTCATATTTTTATTGCTCTTACATTCTCGTTATGTATAGCAAGCCAAGTCCTAAATGGCAGTAGTTGGGAATGAAGTGCCATGATTTGCTTCTGGAATAATGAGCAGTCGGGAGCTTACCTCTAGCCTTCTTCAATGATTAATTTTCTTTAGGGCTGCCTCGCTCCCCTTACCATGTCGTTGCGAGTTTGGCTTTTTTCTGGAGATTCTATGGCACCAACTCCAATAAACACCTTTCGGTGATTAAAGCTGGGAGTAGCTTTCACATTAAGGATTCTTGCACGATCGTACCGCACTGATATCCTGCTGAGGATATAGTTATCAAAGCCGCTTAGCCTGGTAAGCAACATATATGTGCCAAATAGCCCGCCTAGAGAGTGCTCTATGAAGGTGTGTCCAATGTCAGATAGGCGATGTGATCTTGCTAGGAGGGGCAAAATGACGTCATGAATAAAAGTGGCATGCTCATAGGCCTTGCCAGTTAAATATTTCCAGTTTTTATCGCTGATGGGGGTAAAGTCCCGAATACGGCTGGCATGATTTTTGACCCTTTTGAGTAAGATAGTCCAACTAAAATGACTTCCTGCAGTTTGCCAAAATCCATCGGCACTTGAGTTGTACCTGAAGTGGCCTGAAAGGCTGAGTCTGCATCTGTCATAAGCACTAAAGGATATCGTTAGTCGAGGGTACTTTCGTAACTCTTAGGTAACTTAACGTAAAGTGAATAGGACCTAGTACTGATAGGATCTTTAACTCCAGGCTGCTGCTTCGAGGAATTTGGAACGGTGAGATGTCTGCGTTCACTGAAAGTGGAGGGGCTGAACAAAGGCTGAGGGTGCAAAACAAGGTTGCTTAGGACCCTATCAGGGCTTTAGCACGGATAAAACGCTTGTACTTTTTGTATAGTGGCTTGACAGGCGCCATAAACGAAAGTGCCATTTTCTTTCTCAGTTACGACCATATTGGCGCGAACAAAAAGTCAGGAAAGTACTCTATCATATAGAAAGGGTGGCATGTTGAAAACGGCTTGTATAAGTTTTATTCAAAAGATAGCAATTTTTTTTGCAATAAGATAAAGAGTATGAAGCTCTCAATGTTTCTGTGGAAGTGTAAAAATCTACTTTACTACTACAAAAATGGAAGAAGTAAGTAATTCTATTTTTATATTTCGTAATGTAGCTTTTTAATATTTGCAATTATTCAAGTACTTGTTCCATTTTCCCCTCTTTTATTTTCCCTCCTTTTGAAGGTTAATAGTCTACGATTTGATTAGCCTTTAGGCGCTGAAGTTCATAGTAATTTCTCTCTATGCTTCTAATTTAGGCGTTACTTTTTTCCAGTCACTGGAGGTGGTCGTTTATCGTATGTTTTTTGTCTACTCTCTATGTTTTTAGGGGGGTAACTTTAGTAAAGCTAAAGATTTATATCGATTTAGCTAGTTGATACTCGATTTTGAAAAGAAGGCTGGTTTTGTACTACAAAAATAATTTGACCAAAAAATAATTGATCGATGGTTTGTTTTGTTCATTGTCTCTAGAGAGCCTCTGTAAGTTGTACTAATTATTGCAAAATTCTCCAGAAGCTCAGGGAAACCGATCGGTCACACGAGATGGTTTACTAGAAAAATGGAAAACTTTTATCAGGATGATGTGACGCAGTGGGTTGGTGAGTATGGATTGGATTTGAAACGTTACTTTTCTTCCCGAGTTAATCTATCTGATGTTGATGATCTAGTCCAGGAGGTTTTTATTCAGTTATATATTCGTATCAAAAAGTATGGAGGGCAAATCGAAAACCCAAGAATTTACATCTATGCCATGGCAAGAAATCTTTTGATTAGTCATGGTAGGCGTCAAAAGTCTAGGTGTGGAGGGTTACATGACTCTATTGATCACAAAGTCGACATCCCTTACATGATTAGTCCGGAACGGACGGTGATGGGAATACAGGCTTATACCCGAGTGCTGGAAGCTATTTTAGGGTTGCCGCCAAGAGCTGGTACAGCTTTTCGCTATCATCGCTTTGAGGGAATGACTTATCAAGCAATTGCGGAGCAAATGGGAATCTCTAAGGATTCGGTTAAAGAGTTAATACAGCGTGCTTTGACCAAGGTTAGGCAGGTGGCAGAGGAAGCTCCTTGATGGCGCAAAATAGATCATATTGTACTGTAGGTTGTGACCTTTTTTCGAGTAGATGTCTAACGGAACAATAAGCTCAACTAGAAATTTTTTGGTGAGTGATTCTGCTGACGCTACGCCAGAGGTTTGGCTTTTTAGTTCTAACTGTCGCAGCTTTCGAAATATTTAGTTAATAATTCTGCTTTAGCCCCCAGAAAATCAAGTTTATTTTTTATCCCCCCTTTTTTTTAGCTCTCGCGTCTTAAATGTTGTTGAACCTGAAATAGGTTTATATCAGGTAAATAACCCAATAATACCGACAATAAAGAGAGACGTAGTGTGATGATGAAACCTGTCAAAAAGAAAACATTGATTGCACAAGCGATTTATCAATCTGGACATTCATGCCAAATTACTCCCTGGTACAGCTCCATTGTTGCCTCTTTGGCATTTGCAGTTGTTCCTACCATTTCCAGTGCCCAGGAGAGTGAAGAAGGTAAACACCCAAGACAGGTGATTGAGGAGATCACGGTTACTGCGCAGAAGATTGAAGAGAGTATTCAAGATGTGCCCATTGCAGTATCTGCACTCAGTGGTGACAGTATGGATGACCTTAAAATTGAGCGGGGGGAAGAGTTGCTACGAGCTGTCCCAAATGCCAATTTTTCTAAATCCAACTTCAGCACCTATAACTTCTCTATTCGCGGTATAGGCACTAAAGCTGTTTCTGCTGCTTCGGACCCGGCGGTTGCTGTGAGCTTCAACAATACTCCTTTAATTCGCAATCGATTATTTGAGCAAGAATTCTTTGATGTGCAACGGGTTGAAGTCTTGCGTGGCCCCCAAGGTACACTTTATGGCCGCAACGCGACAGCTGGCGTAGTTAATATGTTGCCAATTATGCCTGGAGATGAGTTTGCCTCTGAGATCAAGGCGGAGGTGGGCAGTTATAATACCAAGCGCGCCAGCGGAATGTTTAATATGCCATTGGGGGAGACCATGGCGTTGCGTTTCTCCGGGGCCATGACTAAGCGTGATGGTTTTGATTACAACACTTATACCGGTAACGATGTTAATGACCGCGATCTATATTCTACTCGTGCAATTTTTGAGTGGGAACCCAGTGAATCCTTTAGTGCCAATTTAATATGGCAGCACTTTGAAGAAGATGATCGGCGCTCACGCACGGGCAAGCAACTTTGTACAAAAGATCCAGGCCGAACACATATTGGTGATACTGAACTAACAGGCTTTACGCCAGTGTTTTTTAGTCAGGGTTGTCTGCCTAGCTCGATTTATAGTGATGACGCTTACAGCGCACCCAATGCTCAGGGTTTTGCGAGCGTTTTGGCTACCGGGTTAATTGTCACGAGCTATGGCCAGGTTATTGACTGGTTTACTGACCCTTATGCGAATTCAACGCAGTCACGTGATCTTCGTAAAATTGAAACCAGTTATGATCCGGTATTTCGCGCAGAGAATGACTTAGTGCAACTGAACTTCGAATGGGGCCTGACAGACTCTCTTACATTTTACTCTCAGTCGACTTATGCTAAGGACGATTACTATTCATCCCAAGATTATAATCGTTATGTTTCAGATCCCATCTTTAATGATGGGGGTAATTTAGAACCTACACCGGGGGGAGTTTTTACTGATCCACAGTTGGGACCCTCTGAAGGACTGTTGGCGGTTGATATTAGTCGATCAGATAATAAACAGTGGAGCCAGGAATTCCGATTGCAGACATCTTTCGATGGCCCTTGGAATTTTTCAGTGGGCACAAACTATTTAGACTTTAAAACCCAAGATGACTATTTTGTATTCAATAATATATTTAGTATGGTGGCGCAATATCTATATAATGCCGACCGCGATGAAAATTTCAACTTAGTATTTCAAAACTGTACTGATCCAGAAGTAAATGTTGGTTCAGATTGTATTTATGTTGACCCTAATTCGATAGAAAACATTGATGAGGAAGGACATAACTATTTCTTGAGTCGAAATTTGGTGGAAGTTAATTCTTGGGCATTATTTGGTGAAACTTATTGGCAAATTAATGATGATGTAAAGCTAACTACCGGCCTTCGCTATACAAATGATCGCAAGCGCTCTACTCCAGTACCCAGTCAGCTGTTGTTAGGTACTTTTTATGATCCGGTAACGGGGGAAGTCTCCTCCGGTGAAGTCTCCGGGGGGCTTATCCATCGAGGCTATCCGGAAGGTGATCCGGCTACTCAGAACTGGAAGGAGTACACCGGGCGTGCAGTTTTGGACTGGAGAACGGATCTGCCCTTTACGGATGAAACTATGCTCTATATGTCCTTTGCGCACGGCTATAAAGGTGGTGGTACTAACCCTCCCCGAGCCGAGGTTGATCCAGCAATAGTACAGTTTCAGCCCCTGGAAGATTCTTTTGAGCCGGAGTTTGTCAACGCAATTGAGTTTGGTAGTAAGAACATTCTTTTCGATGGTAGCTTATCGCTTAATGCTAGTGCCTTTTACTACGATTATACCGACTATCAAGTCTCTCAAATTGTTGACAGAATTTCTCTCAATGAGAATTTTGATGCGGAAACTATGGGGCTTGAGCTTGAGCTGGCTTGGCAGCTTACAGATGCAACACGAATAGATATGAATTTAGGGTACCTAAAAACCCGAATTGCAGACGGAGAGGAATCTGTTGACGTGATGGATCGTACTCAGGGCAATGAAGATTGGGTACTGGTTCGTCCTAGCATCCAGGTGCCGTCTAACTGTATTGCACCTGTGGATTTAGTTGAAACGGTTATGGCAGCGCCTAATATTTTCGCTATTTGGTCGCTTTGTGCGGGTTCCGCCCAGTATGGTTCATTCTCTCCAGAAATCGAGGTCTCGGATGCATTGCGCCATGATATCAATTATGGAGTTGATTCCTACAACCCGCTAACCGATGCACCTAATGGGGGGCGTGGTTTTGCTGCTGATTTAAGTGGAAATGAGTTACCCAACGCACCACGTTTCACCGTTAATTTCGGAGTGGAACATACGATTCCTATTGAGAATTGGGATTTAACTCTACGAGCAGATTACTACCGTCAGTCGGAAAGTTATGCTCGTGTATATAATACTGAGTATGATCGTTTGAAGGCTTGGAGTAATCTCAATGCTTCAGTTAGCCTCAGCAATCCTGACTCTGATCTATATATGCAGCTCTACGTGAAGAATATTTTTGATGATGCGCCTATCACTGATATGTTCACTAATAGTGATGATTCAGGTCTTACTACTAATGTGTTTACATTAGAGCCTCGTATTGTTGGCTTAAGTGTTAGTAAAGGGTTTTGATTAATCCGGCGAAATCTGTGATTCATTGTTTAGATTTGATTGAATGAATATGTAGGTTGGTGAGAGGATTTCTTGCCAACCTGTTTTTGCATTTTTATAGATGCCTTCTGAAGTCTAGCGGTCTTGGCTTTAGGGGCGCTGCCAGTTTTCGTACTGCATATGAGTTTTGGGTTAAAAAAATAGTCATTGATTATTGTTGGCAGGTATATAAATTAACTGTTTCCGTAATGCTAGTGTTGTTAGCATCTAGGGCTATTAATTAAGGCGGGATAGACTTAGAGGCTGTATAGGTGAAATGAGAGCTTGTTGAAATTACACTATTAATTTTCCTCTAGCTGTCTGAACCTGCGCTGGGAGTTTTGGCGCTGTTGAAGGTAGTTTTTCCATTTGGCTGATTCAATAATCTTATGAGGTCTCCAGCATATTCACCGGCTATCGTCTTAATAAGTCTATTTTTAATGAACATGGTATTGCTCATGCACTTATAGGATAAATCGTGAGGTTCCATCTTGCTGAAAAAAAACAATTTATTTTCATCATTTACTTCTTGCTTTCAGTAAGGTTAAGAGCTTTTATTTTGCGCTTTGCTGTAGTGAAGCGAATGTTGAAATTCCAGTATCGAGGTATCTGCGATAAATCCTGGAAGGCCAAATAATGGATTGATTGTATTTTATGGTTTATTTTATTGTTGGCTTTCATTTGTTAGTAAGCTCAGTTAAGTAGGGTGTCCAAGGTCATCCCTCTCAGTCAAATTTCCAAAGAATATGAGTTTTACTTTATTAAAATTCACATGCCTTGATTTAGTTAAAAATTCAATTTAATCGATAAAATGAATTTATAGGCAGATTAAGTAGTTGTGATGGAGGATTATGGGTTAGTAATGATAGTGCCACTTACGGTACATGGGGAAACCGGCTGCATTATCGTTAGGAAACTCAGCCTCATCGGAAGCGATTTCCCCAATTAGCGTATTGGGCGGATATGTCCTTGCTCTTACAGTTCGTTATCAGCTTTTCTTATAAAGCATCATAGACTTGAAATAACTTATGGAGCTCTGGTGTCGGGGCAATTGAATTGCCGGTTGGCACCAAAAGATAAGATGCGCCAGGTCGGGAGTATTTGCCCATAGCGGACCACCTGCTATCGGCTTCTACACCTTGTAGGCTGTATTTGCTGCCCTCTGAGCAATTTTGTTTGGTTTTTGCTCTCCCTGCTCCAGATTCATATTGCTATACTCCGCGCCCTTGAAAGCCCCCTGTCTTTATATGGAGAACTTGATGTCTGATTCACAGTGCGATATTGGCTTTATCGGCGCCGGTGTGATGGGTAAGAACCTGATCCTGAACCTGGCCGACAATGGCTATAGGGTCTGTGCCTTTGATTTGGATCACAACCGGCTGAATGCGCTGCTGGAGCAGGACAAGAAAGAGCGTGGAGACCTGCCTGCGCGTGTTGAAGCCTGCAACTCTTACACAGAGCTGTTGGCGAAGGTTAAAGCCCCGCACTTGATTATTCTCTCGGTTCCGGCTGGAGCCCCCGTTGATGACGTATGCAGCAAGCTGCTCGATGCGGGCTTGAAGGCTGACGACATCGTTGTTGATACTGGTAACAGCCTGTGGACCGACTCTGTAGAGCGGGCTAAACGGTATGAAGGCAAATTGATTTTCTTCACCACCGCAGTATCCGGTGGCGAAGTGGGTGCTCGTTTTGGGCCATCCCTCATGCCCAGCGGCGACCGTTATGCCTGGAGTCGTATTGAGCCAGTTTGGCATGCTATTGCCGCCAAAGTGGATAAAGCCAGCGGCCAGCCGATTGAGCGCTTTGAGCCTGGCAACCCGGTTCGCGAAGGTGAGCCCTGTGCGGCTTATATCGGCCCGATAGGCTCAGGCCACTATGTGAAGATGGTGCATAACGGTATTGAATATGCCGATATGCAGATGATCTGTGAGGCCTACCATGTGATGCGCACGGCGCTGGGTATGGCCCCAGAGGAAATTGCAGAAGTATTCCGCGAGTGGAACCGAGGCCCGCTGAACAGCTATCTGATCAATATCAGTGCGGAAGTGCTCTCTACCTTGGACTCCGTGACAGAACAACCGCTGGTAGACGTTATCCTCGACCGAGCAGGGCAAAAAGGCACTGGTCTCTGGACAGCCATGAGCAGCCTGGAAGTGGGCTGTCCGGCCCCGAGTATTGCCGAAGCGGTTTACGCCCGTTCATTATCTACCCGGAAGGTATTGCGTACCCGCGCAGCGAAGAAACTGCAAGGGCCTGAGTTGACACCAGTGGCTCCAGAGCAACGGGAAGAAGTGATTGCACAGCTGCACGACGCTCTCTACTGCGCAAAGATCTGTGTTTACGCTCAGGGCTTCGATTTGATGAAGCTGGCTGCGCGGGAGCAGGGATGGCAGTTGAACTTCTCTGAAATTGCCAGAATTTGGCGTGCAGGTTGCATCATTCGAGCAGTGTTCCTGCAATCTATCAGCGATGCTTACGATCGAGATTCCAAGCTTTCCAACTTGCTACTGGATGATTTCTTCACTCAGCAGATTGCCGATCACCAGGCCAACTGGCGCCAAGCGGTGGCGAGCGCCACTCTGAATGGTATTCCGGTACCGGCTCTGTCATCGGCGCTCAATTACTACGATGCCTTCCGCACTGAGTCGCTGCCGGCGAACCTGCTACAAGGACAGCGTGATTTCTTTGGAGCCCATACCTTTGCGCGTGTGGACCAGCCTGAGCAGCGCAAGTACCACGTTCAGTGGACCGAACCTGGCCGCCCAATGGTTGAGATCTGATTAATGGGGTAGGGGGGAGGTGATACGTGCTTTTCAGGTACGTATCACTATCTGAGCTCCCTAAAGAACGACCTCTTCTACCTCTTTGGCCAGGGCCTCCGCCTCTTGGCGGCTGGCTTTGGCCACCAGTTCCTCAACGCTAGCCGACTCGGTGTTGACGCCACCGAAGGCGGAGAGCAAGTCTTTGGTCAGGGCTGAGATCTCCAGAGTCATCACCGCAAAATCTGCATCAAATCGCTGGGCTGCACTTTCTGCATCGGCGCTATCGGCTTTCTCCAGAAGCTCGTCACTGAACTTGATACGCTTTAGGGACAGCTGATCATCTACCAGGAATTCAACGCCCCCACGCCAGGTCAGCCCCAGTTTGTGCACTTGTAGTCCGGCCACCAAGTGATTGTGAATTTCCTCGGCACAAAGGTCCTGGTTTTTACAGCGGATAACACTGCCGCTGTCTTTGGGATCGCGCAACTCGCATTCGTGGCCAAAATCGAATTGAAGCGGTGCTTCAGGGGCACTGAGCCAATGGGTCATCGTTTGCTGTGGCAGGTTCTTAGCGGAGAGTGGTACCACGGCAAGGCTACTGATAGCCTCGCGGAGGTTCTCCAGCAGTTCCTCGGCGGCGGAGGCAGAAGAGGCGTCAACCACTACCCAGCCATCCTGAGGTGCAATGTAGGCATATTGCAGACGGGACCGAGCGAATGCCTTGGGACGCATTTCAAGGAGAATCTCGTCTTTAAGGTTTTGCCGCTCCTTGCGACCTACCTGCCTGGCTTCTTTTTCAGAAATAGCTTGTGCCAGCTCTTCAACTTTCTCATTGACTACCGCAGCGGGAATCACTTTTTCTTGCTTCTTAGCACAGACCATTAGGTAGCCATTAGTTGCGTGCACCAACTGGCTGCCGTGGCGCCCTAGTGGAGGCACCCACCCATAGCGAGTGCTGTCCTGACTGCCACAGGGAACAAATGCATGGGGCTCCAGCAATTCGTTCAATTTTTCAGCATCCAGGGAAAATTCTTTCGTCAAACGATAAATACGGAGGTTTTTAAACCACATACATCAGGCCATCTGTTTTCAGTTGCGAGTGCGGCCTGCATTATGCGGAAACCGGCGCGGGGCAGCTAGAGCCTGTTAACACTTAATTGATGGGTGTAGTGGTCAACTCTTTTGACCGCTGAACTCCGAGCATTCCAATATTTTTCTTTAGCTACATTTGCTGGCAATCCATCATTGTTTTGGTGAAGGCGTATTTGGCTGTAATAGCTGATGATGTAGCTGGTGATTCCCTGTTGTGCCAAGGGGAATGGTTTGTAGCCGGTTTCCGGCATCCATTCTGTTTTTAAACTTCTGAAGAAGCACTCAGTCGGTGCGTTGTCCCAGCAATTTCCGCGACGACACAAGCTCTGTGTCATTCGATGGCGCCACAGTAACAGCCGGAACCCGAGGCTTGTGCACTGGCATCCATGGTCGGAGTGGAACATGCCCCCTCTGGTTGGCCTCGCGATTCGTAAGCTATCAAAAGTGCCTTTTTGAGCAGCACCGTGTTTGGAGATAACGATAATGCCCATCCAGCAGGTTTACGTGCAAAAAGGTCGATAACTAGTACAAGATACGCCCATCGGGCTCCCGTCCAGATGTACATTACATCACCGGCCCAAGCCTTGTTTGGTGTTGCTAGATCGAACTCTCGGTCTAAGTAATTTGGTACATTAATGTGCATCTCTTCGGCCCTCTTGTATTGATGACTCCGAAGCTGGGTACTCTCAAGTCCGAGCAGTTTCATTCGCCGTGCAGCGAGGTATCGACTAAGTTGTGTACCGCCCTGGGTTATTATCTTTGAGGTTCCTGGATACGCAATTGATTGGGCGTGATAGCAACGCCCTCTGGAGCTTTACCCACTCGCAGCATTCGAGCCCATGACTCCAAGGTGGATTTACTATCCCCCCCCAAGGCTTTACAAGCCTCTTTCAGCTTGTAATTCTGATCAACTACAAGTTGCGCCACCTCAAACAGGAACTTGGGGTCAAAATGTAACTTTGATGGCTTGGTTATTGTTTCACCTGATCTCATTGAGCGTGATAATATCACTCAAAGTCAGGTGGCCAAATTCAGTGTGCCACTACACTCCCTTATCAGTTGCACTTATTATCTGAAACCAAGAACTTTTTAGTGGCTAATTTATGAAGGTTAGACTTTTTGTTGTGTGGGAGCGGAAGTAAACGTGAGCTTCACTTTGGTATTCCTGGGTTAAGAGTTTTTGTGAATGTAATGTCGGAAACCTTTATGGCTTCTGTACTTGAGAAGGTTGATTTTACATGTTTAATTTGAGGGGCATTTCTATTTGTCAGTTTTTAAATGCTTCACTGAAACATATCTTGAGTGGTGGGGTTAATGCCGGTAAAGGCTTTGGCTCAGGAATGAAGGCTAATTACACTCTTTTAGAGTGGTAATTAATTTTCTGCGTAAGCATGATTTGTATGATCTGAAATTTAATTGATGAGGATCAGGGTGTTTAATTAACGAGTTTTTTCGTTGATTTTTATGAATGTTTTGGGTGGCTAAATAGAGCTTCTCAATCTGAACGATGGTTTCAATTGGAGTATAAAGACAGTTTGTGCATTTTAGTAAGGCGCATAATTTCCCTTTGAAAAGCTTATGCGATAGACTCCGCGACCTGTTTTTGAGGTGGAAACCTCGTGGTTAATTACATCGGAGTTCAGTGTGTCCAGGGATTGGAAGGCTATTTTTAGCATTTTTACATTTGTATTTTTTTACTTTTCTTTCTCTGGTCTTGCCTTGGCCGGAGTCATATCCGGAACAACCAATAGTTCCACGGGAACTGTCAAGCTTACTTACTCTAAGATTTCTCCTGCCTCAAAGGCTGAGTTTAGAATTTATAAGAGTGGTTCGCTCTATCGAACCTATAGCGTAAGTCCTAGCGGAGGAACAAAGACTTATAACTTAGGGACTGGAACTTATCGTTTTGATTTGTGGGCTGGGAATGAATGTCTACAATGGGGTCGCAATGGGCACTGCTATGAACCGGGTTTTTTCTTTAAAAGAGGTAGCCATACGGTCAAGGTTAGTATTGCTGGACCAGGCGCTGTTACTTTACCTAAAACTAGCAAAACTGGCGGGTTTAAGGTTAGTTGGGGTAAAGCATCAAAAACTCCAGGTAAGTACATATTGTGGGAGCGAAAGAACGGAGGAGCCTGGAGTGATATTTACTCCGGTGGGGGGCTTACAAAGACATTGGCTGGTCGATCAACGGGTAAATATGAATATAGAGTGCAAGCATGCTTTACTGCGTGTAGCAGCTATGTGTACTCACAGGCAATAACCGTTGCTAAAACACCGACCTCGGTTACTGTCCCCTCTAAAAGTACAAATGGGAGTGTTGCAATCTCATGGAATGCGGGTTCTGGTGCGTCAAAATATATACTGCAAGAGAAGAAAAACAGCGGCTCATGGGTCGAAGTATATAAGGGAAATCTCACTAAAAAGACGCTGACAGGTAGGGGAACCGGTATCTATAGCTATCGGGTTGCCGTGATTCAAGGGAGTTTGACAAGCTCGTATAAAACTTCATCAAATGTCACTGTTTCCCGGGCTCCAGGTATTCCGAAGAACCTTGTTGTTCCCGGTAATGATTCTAATGGAGTTTACAAGATCAGCTGGGACTCGGTGTCTGGCGCCTCTAGGTATAAAGTTGAACAGACGGGTGATGCTACAGGGAACTGGAGCCAAACAGGATTAAGTAAAACATTCACTAAAACAAAAAACGGTAGTTATTCCTATCGTGTGAGGGCATGTAAAACATATAATAAGGTTGAGTCCTGTAGTGGATGGACAAGCAAAAAGACAATTAATCTAAAGTTACCCAACATTGCATTGCAATCAGTATCCAAGTCTGGAAAGGTAACTTTAGTTTTTAACACTAATTGGCCAAGTGCCGAGCGTTGTGAGTTAAAGCGTGATAATGTTACTGTAAGTAGTGCTAAATTTAGTTCTGGGTCAATATTTTCTGAGATTTTGAGTGCTAGTGGGACCTACAGCTATCGATATTCATGCCAAACGTGTTTATTAGGTAGCTTTCCTAACTGCCCGGAGCCTGATTTTGCAGGCTATGCATCCGTTTCTGCTACGGTAGTCATTGTTCCCAATAAGGCTACTCTCTCGATAAAAAATAATAAATCTTACAATGGTAATGCCAGTTTAAAATCCCATAGTACTGGGCCGATCAGCTCCGTACGTTGGCAGAAGCGAAAAAAAGGCACTGCTTGGCCCTCTGATAGCTCTTACAGCACAGCTGGAGCAGTAGATTTTACTGCTACAGGTTTAACAGATGGAAGCTGGGAGTTCCGTAGTAAAAACTGTAACTCTTCAGGTTGCAGCGCTAGTTGGAGCGCAACAGCAGGCATTACTGTTTGGAATCAGCCTCTTCCGTCTGCCCCCGTTTTGGACTCTATAGTCAATAGCTCTAGCGGTAGTATAAGCTTGAATTGGAGTGATCGCTCCAATGAGTTTGTATATCAGTACAAAATTTATGAAGGCGGTAAATTTTTAAAAACTGTTTCTACTAGTTCCACTTCTCCATCCAAGGTTACAGGTACACAATTGAAGCGGAATGATGGTGTTTATAAATATCATCTTGTAGCTTGTAACTTGAGGGGGTGTTCGGGAACGGGTAACTCTAAGTCTGTTATTGTGGCTAAAAAGCCGGGTAAGCCTAGTGGTTTAAATTTATCTCCGCTTTTCTCCCGAACCGGAAGTGTTGACCTGAATTGGGGAAGTAGCAGTGGCAACTTGGTTCGTTATGAAATCTTTTCAGGTACAGCCACTTCTGTGGATGGAACTGTTTCTTGGAATAACTCTACAGTAATCAAACATACAAACCTGGATAATCTGTCTAAGTCTTTTAGTCTTGATGGTGGATTCTTTGCTTATAAAATCCGTGCTTGTAATCAGGTTTCCAGTTTTTCTAGTTGCTCTGCTACAGCAGTAACAGAAGTTGTGCAGGTAGAGCTTTCATCTCCTCCTGTTTCCGTAGATATACCACCACACAAGGCTACTGCCCTAGCGAATACTGATCCCGCAGTATTGGCCTCAGATCGTGTAGGTATATTGCCTGGAGAGTTTCGTGTCAGTGAGTCTGGTGCGGCCACCTATAGCCTACCGATTCCAGTTGGCCCCTCATCGGGCAGTAGTGTGCCCAGTGTTAGTGTTAGCTATAGTAGTTCTGGGGGGCATGGTCCATTGGGTGTTGGTTGGGGCATTAGTGGGCTCTCAGCAATAACCGCCTGTCGAAAATCTTTTGAAGAAGATGGAGTGAATGGCAGCCAGTTTGATCGATTCTGTCTCGATGGTCTGCGCCTAAAATTAGTCTCATCTGGCCAATACGGTGGTATTGGCACCCAATATAGAACATCCCTGGATTCTTTTCTCAGGGTCAAGGTGGTATCGACCGGCGTCGGTAGTAAAAAAGGCTTTGAGGTCTATCGTAAGGATGGGTCCATTTCTTACTATGGCCTAACAGATGATTCTCAGAGTACCAATGCCTGGTATATCAACAAGCAAGCAGACAGTGTCGGCAATCGAATTGAATACTCCTATCTTAAAGATAGTAATGTTGGCGAACACCTCATTGAGTACATAGATTATTCGGGTGGAAGTAATGATATTCTCGTTAATCGAATAGAGTTTAACTACGATACTAATCGTTCAGATAAACGCTATGGCTATCGTTTTGGACAAAAGTCCGCTTCGACGAGACGATTGACCTCAATTATCTCTACGGCGGAGTCCGAGGAAATACGGCGCTATAAGTTTTCCTATAAAAAGAGTGGGACAGGTCGATTATTGCTCGAAGAAGTAGAGGAATGTGTAAAGAGTAATTGTCGTAAACCAACGGTATTTACCTATTCAAAGTCTGATGGTGCTGGCCTGGTTAAAGGGCTTGCTAATCCCAATATTTTTCACTCTGGCTTTGAAGGGGGTAAATATGGCGATGTAAATGGTGATGGACTTACAGACTTTGTATTTATTCGCTACGACGGTAGTCATGGAAAACGCTATATTCGAGTTGCTTTAGGTACGAAGCAAGGGTCGCTTGCCATTCAGCCCGGGCAAATGCGAATTCGTTCCAATGAGCGTGAGGAATGGCACCTCTTAGACTACAACAACGATGGTAAAGATGATTTACTGCATGCGCCAATTTCTGACAGTTCTACATATTGGGAAGTCAATTACTCTAATGGATCTGGGTTTAGTGTAACTGATACTCCTACAGCAATTACTTTCCAAAAAGGTCAGTTGGGTAAAATGCATGATTTTAATGCAGATGGTTTGCCCGACTATATCTATTTTACTGGGGGTAACGCTGATCATTTCAGGAGTCAATCACCTAACCTTAAAATCAGGGAGCTGCAGCGCAGCAGCTCGGGTAAGTTATCATTCAAAAATAGTGAAGTAGTAAGAAGTTTGTCTCTTCCCAGTTCTACCCCGCCTGGGGGAAGAACTGGCTTATATATAAATCGAACTAATGTGAATGTGCGCGATAAAGATATCGTGGCTGATTTCAATGGTGACGGAATTGCAGACTTAACTGCGATTGTGTCAACTAACTGGCGTTGTACCGAGCCATCTATCGATTGTTATAATGATATTACTTCAAAAACCGATTATCATTTTGTTGTGTTGATGTCCAATGTTAATGGTGGGCATTCTACTGTCTTTTCACGTCAATTATTTAACAGTGGCGGGTCCACTGAGCACATGGTGAGTGATCTCAATGGTGATGGCTTACCTGATTTACTCTTTAGGGTCAGCAATAAAAGTGCCTGGAGTATTTATCACTTTAATGGGGTTAAATTTATAACCTCAAAAGCTCTACCAGCCATTGTAGATGACAATATTCAGTTATATGACTGGGATATGGATGGTCTGGTCGACATTCTTTACCCGAACGCTAACGATAAAATAAATAACGAATACCAGTATTTATATGTGCTCCCCAATAAATCAAATGGCTTTGGTACAGGAGTCAAGACTGGGTTAATACTTGGCGTAGATAAGAGTGACCACAGTCACTATATCATGGATGTGACTGGGGATGGTCGCCCTGAAATCGTTGAAAAGTGCGCTAACCGTGATGAAAAAGAAAACCACTGCGATGATATGCGCACCCGCTCAGGGTTCTTTAGTGGTTCTGGTTTTACAGATAAGTATGTGCGTATCCTCAAACCTAAGCATGGTAATAAACCAGTTGACATTCTTGAATCTGTTGAGAATGGTTTCGGCGTTAGAACAGAAATTCAATATGCACGCCTAAATGACGACAGTGCTAATATTTATAATCGCAAGAAGGGCTCCTTCAAGCTAAATTATGGGCGCGGCTCACCCGTGTTTGACTTGTATTCACCGATGTACGTGGTGAAGAAAGTGATTTCTGATGCGCCGGCGGCGAATGACAATAACAATACTGTAGAGGCTCATTACCACTATGCAGGTGCGCGTATGCAGAGTGGTGGGCGCGGTTTCCTCGGTTTTGAGTCGGTTACCACTTATGACCCTCAAAACAAGGTGAAGATAACAACCCGGTATCGCCAAGACTACCCTTACATAGGGATGCCTTCACAAACGGCTAAGGTAATAGAGCCCAATGTCAGCAATATCAAAACTCCGGCTTCCTGTAGTGAATCCAGCCTTAAGCTGATTAGCTGTTCTATTAATACGCTTAAATCAGTTGAGCCGGTATCCGGTAAAACAGTAATGCCCTATATCAGTCAAGCGCAGGATAAGTCTTATAGCTTGAATGGACATTATCTGGGTAAAGTGGTGACTACCACTAATTACACGGCTGCTGATGATATCAAGTATGGCAATGTCAGCTCTGTGGTGGTTAAAAATTATGATGCTTCAAATAACCTTGTTCAGAGCAAAACCACAAGTAACAAATATAATAATGTGGTTAGCAGCAGCCGCTGGCATTTGGCGCGACTGAGTGAGAGCAGCGTCACTACTCAGAGGCAAGGTAGCTTGGCTGCACCACAGATCAAGCGCACTGTACATTTTGGTTATGACGGCCAGACCGGCCTTTTAACTGATGAATGGGTAGCCAAAGGTAGCGTAGAAGAATTGCACACCCGTTACGAACACGATCGCTTTGGTAATCGTATTGCAGCTACTGTGACCGATGCGCTTGGTGAAAGCCGTACTAGTCATACGGGTTATGACAGCTATGGGCGCTTTCCGACCAGTAAGACTAATGCGCTTAGTCAAACGGTAGAGCAGTATTTGGGAATGGATGCCTTTGGCCAACCAGGTAAAGTATTTGATATTAGTGGGGTGGCCACCAATTATGCCTACTCTCAATTTGGTACTCGCTACTTTGAGCATCATGAGACAGGTAGTCATAGCACGACCCTGAGTACATTCTGCGCTGACAGTGGTGGCTGCCCTACGGTCGCTGGTGTACCGGCGCATTTTAAGGTGACTACTACCGGTATCGATAAAACAAAAACGGTAATGTACCACGATCGTCTGGGCCGGGAGATCCGCAAACAAACTCAGGACTTTCATGGTAAATCTGTATTTGTAGATACCCAGTACGATGTGCAGTCCCGTGTTAAAAAGATTTCCGATCCCTATAAAAGCGGGAGTTCTCCGCGTTGGACCTCTTACTCCTACGATATTCTAGGACGCACCACCAAAGTGGATGCACCCAGTGGCCAATGTGATAGCACCATTACCTACATTGGTCTGAGAGAAACTACTAAAAATTGTGCACAGCAAACTAAGGTTACCCAGAAAAATGTGCTCGGTGAACTGGCCCAAGTCACTGATAACATCGGAGGAAAACTTAAGTATGAATATTTTGCTGATGGCAACCTCCGACATGTTCGTGTATTGAATAGCGGAGGCGGCGAAACTTCAGTAACCAGTATTGAATACGATAATTTGGGTCGTAAGAAACGCTTGGTAGATCCGGATAAGGGCACATGGACTTACGGCTATAACGGTTTTGGCGAGTTGGCTTGGCAGAAGGATGCCAAGGGGCAGGGTACCACCATGACCTATGATGCCCTTGGCCGTATGGTGACTCGAGCCGATTACACTAGTTTCAATTCCAGTAGCCAAACAGGCAAGCTACAGAACTTTAGCCGTTGGTACTACGACCAGGATCCCGGCTGTAATTCCAAATACCGATTCGATGGCAAACTGGTGGCCGTGGCCCAAGCTTCCGTAGTTATTAACGGTAGCTGCAATACAAATATGGAGGACATTAGCTTCCTTAAGTTAATGCACTACGATATCTACGGTCGCCTGGGTGAAACTACGACGGTGCTGGGTGTACTTGATGGCGAAGGAGATTTTTATGAGAAGGTCACCTATGACAAATACAGCCGTGTCAAGCGTAGCTTTGACGCCAGTAATCAGCAGGTAGCTCGCCAACAAAATTACCTATATGGCATGGAAACTGTTTATAACAGCTATGGGTATAAGGTGGGTGTGCGGGATGTGAAGGCTCCTGCCGGGCAGGGTTACTACTACCGTGTGAAGCGCATGAACCTGCGCGGACAGGTAGAAGAAGTATTATTGGGTAATGGCCTCACAACCACTTATGAGTATCACCCACAGCACTATCGCCTCACCAGTATCCTCACAGATATTAATCCTGGGATAGGTCAAGTGCAGAATCTGCATTACGACTGGAATGCTATTGGCAACCTTTTGTCTAAAACCGATCTCAGTGGCGATGGTAGTTACAGCAAGGATCTACAGGAAAGCTTTGAGTACGATGGCCTGAACCGCCTGCGCTATGCACGGCTCTATCAGGCCGGCAGCCAAACTGCTACCCAGGAGGTTCGCTACGATGATGCTGGTAATATCACCTATAAAACAGGTGTTGGTAGTTATGAGTACAATGGCCCACGCCCTCATGCGGTAACCAAAGCCGGTAATACCAGCTATCACTACGACAACAACGGCAACATGAGTAGCGATTCGGGCAGCCGTACGCTGGACTACACCGTCTTTGATAAACCCAGCCTGGTCACTAAGGGCAGCCATGATACGCGCTTCACCTACGGCCCGGACCGCGGCCGCTTCAAGCGCGTGGACGATAATGGCAAAGGCACAGTGACCACCTTGCAGATCGGCAGCGTTGAGAAAGTGATTGAGCGCAGTGCCTCCGGTGCTCATATCAAGAGCTTCTATCGCCGCAATATCGCAGGCGTTGCTATTGAGCGTGTCGAGCTGAAGGCATCGGATGAAATCGTCAGTACCAACACCCAGTATTTACATAAAGACTTACAGGGTTCCCTGGATGTTATTACCGATAGCAAGGGTCAGGTTGCCAAAGATACTGCTGGCAACAAGCTGGTTTACAGTTTTGACGCTTGGGGCAAGCGCCGCAACGCCCTAAGCTGGGAAAAGATTGCCGGCGCGCCTGCGAATACGGTTAGCGCCCTCAATGTGGGAGCCTTTAATCACCTGAGTAGTAACCGCGGTTATACCGGCCATGAAATGCTGGATGAAGTGGGCCTGATCCATATGAATGGACGGGTCTACGATCCGACCCTGGCCCGTTTTGTCTCTGCGGATCCAATGATTGATGGGATCACCTCGGTCCAGGGCTACAACCGCTACGCCTATGTGCACAATAATCCGCTGACTTATACGGATCCATCTGGGTACAGTTCCTGGAATAAGTTTAGAGATGCTTTCATTAATAGCCGCGATATTCATCGCTATATGGGAGGTAAGCCATTTTTGAATGCAATTGCACAAGTTGCCATTTGTGTAGCCTCTAATGCTGGTTGTCCGGCGGCATTAGCCATGTACAACGCAAATCAAACCTATCAACTAACAGGAGATATAGGGTTAGCTTTCCGAAATGGTGTACTCGCTGCTGCTTCTGCGTCAGCCTTTTCCGCCATGCCTCGTGGGTGGAGTCCGACCAATATTGCAATCCGTGGGGTAACCGGAGGTATATTATCAAAACTGGGTGGTGGAAAATTTGCCCACGGTTTTGTCTCGGCGGGAGTTGGTGGTGGTTTTGGTAAAGGCACCCATGTAGCTGTTAAGATGGTGGTTTCAGGACTGGTTTCTGAAGCCACTGGTGGTAAGTTTATTAACGGAGCCGCGACTGCTGCTTTCATTCATTTTCTTACTTATTCCCGGAAGGATTTAAGTTTTATGGACTCGGAATTTGTTGATTGTGAACCAGGTGTGTGCAAGACACGAATAGATGGGGAAATTAATGATAGCGAAATATCGGGGAGGTTTTGGGCTGAACGTGATGCGGTCAAAGAAGCGAGAGAATTAGAAAAGGCATTAGCAGAAGCTCTTGCTCATGACTGTACAAAAATAGATTGCAGAACAAATTTCCAGAAAAGAAATGATGCGAGAGCTCAAGTTGAGAAAGATATTGCACGTAAAAAACAAGAATTGTTAGAAATTGCCACTCAAAAAACAAATGCCAAGTATAAAACTAACGAGGCCTCGTTAATTCGTATGAGGTACACTTCAGAAATCATTGCCGAGCATGGAGATACCATATTAAACGCCTTATTTGAAGCGCAAAATGTGGAATCCATATGGGATCTTTATCGACAGTCAGAATATGATCGAATTGATAAGATGTATCCCTTGGAAGATTAAGGTTGTGTCACCATGAGGAGTAAGTTAATTCACTTTTGCTATTTATTGCTAGCCTCTTGTGCTTCACGAGATGTAATGCCAGTCGGTGAAAGGCCGAATGTACAAATTCTGAATGGGGGAGTTGAGTGGAGTGTTCGAAGAACTATTTCACCGAAAATGCTTTACCCTAAAAGTGAGTTTGATAAAGGCCAAGAAGGTTGGGTGCTTGTCCGAGGGGATATAAGTAAGCAGGGAGATACGAGTAATCTCAAAGTGATAGATTTTAGTCCGAACGCTGCATTTAGTTCAGCTGCAATAAATTATCTAAGAGGCTCGAAGTTTGAACCCTACAAGCAAAAAGGTGAAATCATGCCCCTTAAAAACTATTACTTCCTAATAATTTTTGAGTTGGGGGAGAGGTATCCTAGTTATAAGGGATGAAAGGGTGGAGTAGATTAAGTGCTCGGCGCTAAATAAACCTTTATATTTGATGGGGGCAGCTGTTAAATAATTCCGGTAAAGTATTTGTCGGGGTTCTGCATTTAATGTGTGCTGCCCTTTTTGAATTTTTTGGTGGGTTTTGAGTTTTATGTAAGGTGAGAGTTAACGTGACAACCAATCCGGTGAGCGCTAAGTATGTTTGTCATCTTAAGGAAAGGAAAATGCTGTGGATGAGTAACTCAGGACACCCAAAGATTGGGTAGAAGCGCAAGCAATAACGCAGATGTTTTCCCTGGCGGCTATTTTTCTTGACTTGATGCTAGACAGTAATGAATGAGTCAAGAATTCAGCTTTGGATTCAAAAATTGTGATTTTAGGGAAAGCTGGGAGGAATGATGGTGCTGAGGGATGGAATTAGTAGGGTGTTACAGAAAGGTAGCGTTGACAGTCGCTTATGCCGTGTACCCAGTGTTTACCTAGCTGGCTGCAAGCGTGTCGTACGGCCTCTGCAGACCCTACTAACCCTTTAAGCCGGCTTTCAAAATTTCGGCTGAAATAGAGCCAGTGCTTTGGTGAGATTCCCAGTCGCTCGAGAATAGGAGGAATGTTGTCAGGAATGGCACCGCACTTTTTAGGATCTAAATGTCGACCACTCCAGTCCACTAATTCTAAATAGTGATCCAGCCGAAAGGGAAGACCTTTAGGCATATTCAGTCGCTCACCGCCTACAAGTGGCAGTAGCTCTTTGGGCTGCTCGCCTGAGATTGCAGCATAAATACGCTGTTGAATGGAGGTGTGATCAGAGTCTTCTGGGGTTTTTGCCATATTGGAGCGGATGGGGTTGAGATCGACATAGGCCATACAGGCAGCTAGGGCCTTTTCATCCAATAAAGCTTGGGATTTAAAGCGGCCTTCCCAGAAGCGGTCTGTACAATTGTCTTCCGCATTAGCCTGACGAGCAATAGATTCATTTAAGCAGCGCATAAACCAGCTGATATCCGTTAATCGTTCTCGCCATAGGCTGAGCAATTCTCTTAGTTTTTCCTTTTCACTGTGGTCAAGCGAGAGGCCCAGAATGAAACGCTGAGCGAGAATAGGGATTCTAAATAGCTCTTTCCAGCGGAAAATGACCTCGGAATCCGGCCAACTCAAAGCCGCCTCTTTATCGATAAAGAGTACGATGTGGTAGTGATTGCTCATTACTGCATAGGCAGCGATATCCCGCGCAAATATTCCAACCAGCTTATGCATCCGAGACTTAATCCACTCGCGGCGATACTCATAGTCAATACCAGATTTTATATCTCTACCGCACAGAAATGCCCTGCGTACACAGCGGGTGACACAATGGTTATAGGGTGTGGCATCCAGAGAAACCTGGGCTTTACGCGGTATGGTCATTGCTGGTTGTTGTCTGTATTTATATACAGTATTTGATATCGGTATCTTAATTGTGTCAATATCCTTGGCGTTTATTACTACGGCTTTTATGGGTGTCCAGAATATATCAGAGCCTGTTAACACTAAATTGATGGGTTCTTTAAGTTGTTATCAAGCTCCAGAATAATACTGGTCCAAGGCGGTGAAAATTTGTTCAGTCGAACTTGTCAGGCCTGGCTGAACAAAGGTTTATTTGAGAATACTGTCTATTGCTTTGCCACTATCCTGCGAGAACTCTTCTGACTTATGGCCGAGCAGTTGTAGTGCGGTTGCGGCTATCTGATCCTGAAAAATGGCTTCTCCCCTGGATACTTCTCCCAAGGCCTTAATGTCTGGGCCCAGTGCGGCAATCCAGATTTCATTGGAGCCGGGTATACCCGCTTTGTGGGGGTGGTCTTCTTTACCGAAGTATTGGGTCAGTGCAGGGCCACTGGCGTGGTGGGGCCAGGATTCAGCGGTGTTGCCACGCCCGTGGTCAACGGTAATGAGTAGGTTGGTATTGTCTCGGTATTGATCAAGAGATTGCAGTGTCTGCCAGAGTTTGGCGAGTATCATGTCGCTCCGATGTGCGGAGTGGAGATACTGGTGATATTCCTCATCGTGGGCAAAATCGTCAGTTTCACCCAGGGCAATGTACATTACCTTGGGCTTTTTGCTAATTAAGTACTCTTTTGCAAATCCATAGGTAAATGCATCGGGTCGCACGTTTTCCCAGAAAACCGGCAGTTGCCCCTGCAACTCATTGAGAAACCCTGCTCTTTGGCTCAATTCTGGCCAATCGGCAGCTTCCAGGCCCGCGTTAATGTAAATACCACTGCGATCACGATTAAGTATCGAGGAGAATACCCCCCAGCTACCGAATGCAGCGATTTGGCCTTTGTACTCAGATTTGCTGTTTAGCCACTCGAGAAAGGTAGTATTGGCATTGGGAGTTGGGTCATTACTATTGATTTTGGGGTCGGCGGAGCCGGTTAAAATCTCATTGTAACCGGGATAGGAAAACCACCAGCTATTGGTAACTTGTGCTTTAGACCCCTTGTCGCGATTGCCAATTAAAACCCCTTCTTTAGCCACTGTTTGCCAGATAAAAGGCAATAATTTTTGACGTTTTTCGATGAGTGAATCGCCGTGAAAGTGATTGATAAGGTCTTGTTTATTTTCAGTGAACTCTGTGTGGTTGAGAAGTTCAGGGTCATAACCGGAGAACACTTCCTGCCAGCGCAAGCCGTCGATAGTAACTAATACGAGGTTGTCTGCGGCAAGGGATTGAGTAGAAAGAAACAGGGTCAGGATTGCTGTAGTCAATCTGTTCATTGAAAGAGCTCTTTGCATATTTTTGGATTATTTATATTTGTCGCAAATAATCAAAATTATTTTTCGACTATATTTATTATTTATTGCACTTTATTTTTGAATCTACTGCTTGACTAAACATACGCACAATCGGCTGGCATTTCCAGCCGATTGTGCGGCTGCCAAAAAAATCTTAGAAATCAATAGTTGCAGAGAGTGAGGCTGTCCGTGGAGCACCTATCCAGGCACCGCCAGAAACGACAGTTCCTAAGTAATCCTCATCCAGTAAATTATTTATCACTAAATTTAGGTTGGCTCCCCGTAGTGCCGGGCTAAATTCTCCCAGATTCATGCCCAGGTAGGCATCGACAACTACATAGGAGTCAGCTGTCCAGCTATTGTCTAAGTCGACAAAGCGATCTCCGGTAAACTTACTGGAGATGCCACCGTAAAATATTTCAGAATTCCAATCCAGGCCAATCACATAGAATTGATCAGCTATTCCGACTACGTCATTCCCTGGCGTTATTCCTTGAGTTTCATCTACTGCTGAGTTTCCTGAGCCAATATAAGTAGTGTCCAGCAGGGTATAGGATGTATAGAGATTTAGAGTTTCTGATAAATCGTAGTCCAGGAAAAGTTCCAGACCATCAGATTCGATTCCGCCGGCATTAAAATAGGTCCCATTGGTACCTATCAAATAGCTATTACCTGCGGAAGTATTGTTATCCAGGAAAATGATCCGGTTTTCAAAATCATTTTGAAAGTAGGTGGCAGTTGCCGAGAAATTATCGGCGGTATAGCGAAGCCCTAGCTCTTTGGTCTCTGAGGTTTCCGGTTCGATATTGTCGAGATCTGAATCGGGCCGCTCTAATACGCTGTCTCCAATCGCCTTAAAGTTTTCAGCGTAGCCTGCGAACAGCTCTGCACCTTCCAGGGGTGTTTCCCAAATCAAACCGGCGGAGAGCAGGGTATCTGAATCAGAGTCAACACTTGCATCGGAAGACTCCTGAAACAGATCTTCCCTTTCAACATCGACAAAGAACTGCTTGGCGCCCAGTGTCAAAGTGAGAGTGTCGATGGTCAGGGAGTTCTGTAAATACCACTTTGTGCTGGTTGAAGGATAACTGCGGTCGTATTGCACCCAGTAGGGTGTTGAATTGAAACTGGCACCCTGAGCTGCATCAGTGATTTTGTGCCAATCGCGGTGTTCGTCACGGGTGGAGTCTTCATACCAGAGGCCGCCTCGTAGCTCATTGTCCAACCCGGCGATGGTGGTAGCGTATGTAAAGTCTAGAGTCAGTCCGGCACGCTCTTTCTCATAATGAGTGTGCCGATAAGACATCGCGGGTATGGCGCCCTCTGCATAGCAATCTGGATTGTAGGCCGGTCCTGAATCGCCATAGATATTGGTGACTGACGCTGTACATGTTTCATCGTAAGTAAGGGCATTGCCATTGGCGTCAACAAAATAAATGATGCCCGACTGGCTACCGCCATAGGCAGTTGAGCTGCCGAGGAACTCGGACTCGCCTTGTTCGCTGTCATCTGTAATATCAACCAGGTAAGGGGGCACCCAGTCCCCGCGGCCTTCGTTGCTGTGGTAATAGAGTCCGGCCTGTAGATTGAATGAATCTGTCAGGTCAAAATCGAACTGGGTGTAGGCCAGCAGGTTCTCACGCAAGGTAGACCAGCCACGGCGATAAAGTTGATCGATATAAGGAATACCGGACCAGTTGCCGGTAAGGAAATCGTTTTCAGGGTACTCTTCAAATTGGGCGTCCGAATAGACTCGTTGATAGTTATCTTCGTGGATATTGTCGTAAGATATGTAGGCCTTGATGGTACCAGCTTCCAGGTTGGTCACTAGTTTTGCTGCGATGTGCTCTCGTTCATTCTCAGCGGTTTCAGTAATCCAGTCGGTCGCTTCCTGGTTAGAGTATGAGATCCAGGCTTTGCTGTTCCCGGCAAAAATACCAGTGTCATAGCGAAAATAAACTCTCTGTGCATCAAACTCGCCTGCGGACAGTTCTATTCGACTGCGCTGTGTGTCCAAAGGATCATCAGTGCGATAATCAATAGTGCCTCCCAGGGCTTCGTGGGAACGTGAAGCGATATCTGAAGTACCCTGTGATACTTCTATTGAACCGATATTACCCGGATCAACAAAGCGGTTTGCTTTTGAGCCTCCACCGTAATTCGAACCGCCATTGGGAATACCATCGATGGTGGTGCCAATTTGCTGTTCATCTAAGCTGTTAGTAAATCCGCGAATACTGATATTGGTTGACCAGTCGTCAAAGCCGTAAGTATCTCCTTCATTGACTGAGACACCGGGGAGGTTATCGATCAATGCATTAACGCTGGTGATAGAGGACTGTTGCTTGCGCATTGCCTCAGATACTTCGCTGCTGTTAAAAGTGCTACCGGAGCCCAGAACCATTACTTCTTCAATTTGTGCGTTGCTGAGGTCTTCAGCGGTCACGGGACTGGCACTCATTATTGTGGCCACTGAAATGGCGGCTGCCAGGTAGGTCTTTTTAGTATTCATCGGGATACCCCAGTTTGTAGTGATTCAGCAAGTGTTAACCAGCCTGGTTAGTGGCTTGGGTTATTTGCGCGCGTACATTGACGCGTCTTGATGAATAATTCTTTACAGGGGGGTTAAACTCTTTTTACCCGTTGGTGAATGCTCAATAAATCCTGAGAGCCAGAAACATGAGCTGTTTCAGACTGACTGAATAGTGTCCTTAGTAGTGGGGGTGATCCGGTGAGTAATCTTGATTGAGTGTAGGGGGGAGGGCTGAGTTACCCCAGCCCAATTTAAACAGAAATCAGATAGCAGCTTTCAAGGAAATGCCGGTGCAAGCTTCAATTGTTCCCCAAAGAACTCCCAGAACTGCATTCCAGACTTTCTCAATGGTGACTAACAGGAGTCCACGTAAAGTGTTGGCGAAGTTCTTGGCCATATCCTCCAGGGAGTCGAGAAAGTAATCTTGCAGGTCGCCAGATATTTCATCAGATGCAATTGCTTTAGCAATCATTTTTGTTTGCTGAGCCATTGCGGATAACTGGCGCTCGGAAAATCCCCTGAGTTCAGAAATATCACTGTTGATTACCGCAGAAGCTGCCCCTTTGATATCGGCAACGAGTTGGTTAACGTCAATAGACATAGTAATTTCCTCAGCGATTCAGAAAAGACTCATAGGTGAGTGCTTGGTCCATGGAAACAACAATTTCATTTTTGAATAGAGAAACAGCGGTTGCGTTTAGGCCCTTATCTTCATCTACCGTGCGCATCATGTTCAAACTCTCTGAAATTTTCTCCAGTGACGCAACACTGGGGGGTTCCCGCTCAAAGCTAATATTCCTGCCAGAAGATTCCAAATAGTTGTTAATCTTTTTGAGTAGTTTACTTTCAGGCGCAGGGCGGGTTTTCGATTGCATAGCCAGCGCATCTACTTTGCCGATCAATGCATGGTATCTCTCATCTCTTTTTGAGTAAGAATCTTTGTTAGTTCCACTGGAAACTGAAGAGAAAAATTCCATTATCTCTACATTGACAGTGGTTAAATCTGAGTATAGCGCGGCATCATAGCGCGGCGCCATTTGTGAGCATCCGCTAACTAGAATGGTAAGAAAGGCTAAAACTGCAAAGATTGCTATTGGCTGCCTTATCATGACAACTCCCCCTTTAATTTTCATTTTAATAGTTCAATTCGGCTCTTTTCAGCCGCCTAAAGGGTGGCTGAGAGATATACAGTTCTTTCCAATTTTTTCGTCTGGGTACCCATTTATACCGGTTCCAAAATCTCATGCGAGGTCGGCGAAATACTGGGATCATTTTCCTTTTCAAAGTAAGTCAGCAGTAAGCGAACAGCCTCCTGATTATCGAAATATCGGGAGTGAACTCGAGCTGCCAGTTTGTCCGGAAAAGTACCGTAAGACCCGATAATTCTCTCATAACAGTGGTGACGTGCTGGGACCGCAGAACCACTGGCAAACCAGTCTGAGTGAGACTTGATATCAATCCACTCGATTAGATCTTTTCTTTGTGACAGTTGCTCTACTTCATTCTGCAGCCAAGGAGCTTGCTTACCCAGAACTTCGATTAGGGACCCCATTGTTAGGATACGGATTGGTTTACCGATTGGCGGAAGATCGGCAAAAAGGTCTACAGTAACGACACTGCCAAAACTATGTCCGACAATAGTTACGGAATCGTAGTCGTATAGTTTAATACTGTTTTCGAGCTGTTCTCTGACCCGTCGGATAATCTCAAAGCGGACTGCAGGCTTGCCCTTGGCCGCCGGCTCATTGGTGAGATAGCGCTTACAAAAGTCAGAAATATCTACTAGTAAGGCAACCGGCATAACGGCAACAACGGCAGTAGCAATCAGCCAGATCCGCCAGCCTCCTATATACTCAACACCTTGCTTGAGCTGTTGTACTGCGGGATAAAACGGACTGTCGCTGGAGGGCTCAACAGCTTCGACAAATAAGATAATGGTACCTATGTACCAAACAATAAAGGCTAATGCTGAAAGGGTTAGACCAAATGTCAGGTACTTTCGTTTAAGCACTCCTTTCCAAATATGGAGGTTGGCCAGCCAGAACCAGATTAGGGAGAAGCCTCGGGCTAAGCGGACTTTCAGGCTCTGCTGCGTGATACTGGGAACCAAGTCGTTCCAGTAAGCTTCAACCAGGTCAAGCTCCTGTTTATCGTTGACCCTCAGGCGGTTGATGCCGGCAGGGACGGTAGGATCAGAAATCTGAGTGAGAGGCATACGCTCACTGGCTGCGATCATTCCCTCGGTGAACTCTGACAGTTGGGCGGTGCTGGTGACTCGTGTCAATCCAGGCACCAGCATAATTAAGCTTCTTCTCATTGTTATTCCAATTGGCTCTATTCTGGAGATATAACCTTCTGCCAAGGTTTGCTCCTGCCTTTGTTTTTTCTGTGTGAAAATCGTTTCAGTAAGTGAGTATTTCCATATATAAGTACGCTAGCCAGTAGCTAGCTGCGGTGTATCTCAGTGGTGAAATTTTGTGCGATGGCCAGCTCTATACTAACCGAAGGACATTGGATATAGGTGCATGTCAACTGAATGTTACTCGATTTATATGTGATACAAAACGAGATGTAAATATAGAAAAGAAAAAGATTTATTGATTGGGAGAGCAAAAGCCGCTTCGTGGTTCTTTTCTTAAATTACTTGTCGGAAGTTATTTCATCGTGGTTAAGGGGGTAGACTAGCGAAGGTGAAGATCTGTTGCTGCTTACACCGCACTCTATGGGAGTATCAGAAGCGACAGGTTAAAATTTACTCTACGGTTTCTTTTTGTAGTTCAACTAAAATAAATTCGTTGCCGTAGAGATCTTCAAAGTGGGCAAACTCTGCACCCCCTTCAGAAGTAGGTGGCTTGCTGAAGTGAACGCCATTTTTTGCAAGTTTTTTATACTCTCTGTCAAAATTATCTGTATAAATAACGGCACAAGGCTGCCCTGCAGTTTGTGCTCCCACTTTCTTTTGCTGGTTTTCAGAAGTTGCCTGAAGAAGCCATATACCCATATCTTTTTGTGCCGGAAGTCGAATATGAACAAATCGATGCGGTGCTGCTTGAGAGTCAATAAATACTTCAAACCCCAATTTGTCACGATAAAAGGCAATAGCTTCTTCATAGTTGTTGACTAGGATTACCAGTCTGCCAATTGAGTTCATTAGGGGCTCCGTGATTGGCCTTATTGCTACTTCGATAAGAGGGATTATTTCTTTTTGGTTAATAGGTGTACAGTTTTCAAATAGTTTTTATTTGAGTAGCCTATACCAAAATGAATACTTTTAGCGTGAAGTTGGTTAGCTGTAAAAGTTTACTGAAGTTACAAGATATTTGAACTGTACTTGTTGAAAGCGGTGTCAGTTTCTGGACCTTTACGCCAAGGTTGCCAAGTATTGGAATGAAAGACAGTCTCACCATTGTTGGCCATCTATGATGGAAACCGGACTTTCTATTGTTTATAGCCGATTATAGTGACTGTAAACGATCAGTATATTAATTAATGATTTCGAGGGATGGTTGGCAAAGTGAAAAGGATTTCATTTTTTTCTAAAGCTATAAACTCCGTTATGGTTTTTGTTGTTGTAGTGCTGTGCCTACTCGAGCCCAGGTCTTCGATTGCTTGTACCCGAATACTCTATGAAACTGGTGATAAGACCTATATTACTGCCCGTAGCATGGACTGGAGTGATACCGATGCAGCTATGGCATTTTGGGTTTTCCCTCAGGGGATGGAGCGCAATGGTGGCTTGGGCCCAAAATCTATTACTTGGACTTCGAAGTTTGGCTCAATTGTTATCAGTATTTACGATGCGGCTACAACTGATGGGCTCAATGAAAAGGGCCTCGTAGGCAACCTTTTATACTTGGCTGAGGCAGATTATGGGAGTGCTGCCGATAGGGATAAGCCGACTATCTCTGTTGGGGCCTGGTTGCAATACATCTTGGATAACTACGCAACGGTTGATGCTGCGGTAAAGGGGTTAAAGAGTGACCCATTCACTGTGGTTGGCGCAGATCTTCCCAATGGGAGACCGGCAAGTACACATATTGCAATTTCAGACCCCAGTGGTGATTCCGCTATTTTTGAATATCTTGATGGTGTGCTAAAGATCCATCACGGTAAGCAGTTTACGGTAATGACTAATTCTCCTCCTTATGATCAGCAACTGGCAATCAATTCCTATTGGAATTCAATTGGAGGCCAAAACTTTCTACCGGGTACAATTAGTGCGGCGGACAGGTTTGTACGGGCGAGTTATGCTTTAAAAACATCACCAGAATATAAAAAGTATCGCGATGCATTAGCATCCGCATTCTCCCAAATTCGTGCTGTCAGCGTGCCGCTGGGAATGGATGATCCAGATAAACCCAATATAGCCTCAACATTGTGGCGGTCGGTTATTGATCAAAAAAGTAGCCGCTACTATTTCGACTCTGTTATTAATCCATCAGTAATTTGGCTGGATATGGATAGTGTTGCTATTGAGCCGGGATCTAAAGTAATGACAATGAAATTAGATACTCCAATGGATACTGGTGGGGAAGTGGCATCTAAGTTGAGTCCTTCAGAACCCTTTAAGTTCCTCGCTCCAGGTAGCTGAATAAATACGATAACGAGAAGAGTCTAAGTCAATGCATGAATCATTTACTGTTCGGGAGATGACACGTAAAGAAGTGGATTTACTGGTTGACTGGGCTGCACTTGAAGGCTGGAATCCGGGGTTGCACGATGCAGAAATTTTCTGGAAAACAGATCCAGAAGCTTACATTGCGGCGGAAGTTCGGGGTGACTTGATCGGAGGAGGGGCAATTACTGCGTACGGTGATGATTTCGGTTTTATGGGATTCTTTATCGTTAGGCCTGAATTCAGAGGTCATGGGTTTGGTAACAGGCTTTGGTATATCCGACGGGACCGCTTAAAAACCCGGTTGAGGCCTGATGCAAGCATCGGTATGGATGGAGTATTTGCGATGCAGGATTACTATGCCCGCGGCGGTTTTAACTTCTCCCATCGGAATCTCCGTTATCGAGTCGAACTTTCTGCTTTTGAGGGTGTGAGTGCTCAATGTCCTGATGAAATTATCCCGCTTAGTGAAGTTTCTTTGGATCAAATAATTGCTTACGACAGGACCTGCTTTCCCGCAAGTAGACGGGTATTTCTGAAAGCATGGATTTCCCAGCCAGAGGCTCTGAGTTTGGGCTATGTCCAATTTGGAAGTCTTTGTGGCTATGGTGTAATCAGGCGTTGCCGCAATGGATGTAAAGTCGGTCCTCTGTTTGCAAATAGCTATAAAGTGGCAGATACGTTGCTGAAGCGATTGGTCTCATTTGCAGATGATGGACCTATCTTTCTGGATGTGCCGGAAAATAATCCTGCGGCTATGTCGCTGGCCAAGCACTATGGAATGGAGGAGGTTTTTGGCTGCGCAAGAATGTACCTGGGACCAATGCCGGATATTGCGCGGGATCGAATTTTTGGTGTAACGACATTTGAGCTGGGTTGATGCACAAGAGAAATCTGGAGGGTTACGCTGGGCGTCCGCCTCATCCCCGCTGGCCTGATCAGGCCCGCATTGCAATTCAGTTTGTCTTGAATTTAGAGGAGGGGTCAGAATCTACCAAGCTAAACGGCGATACCCAATCTGAATCATACCTGCATGAACTTCCTGGCAGGCCCACACGGGTTGGGGGGCGGGATTTCAGTGTAGAGAGTATGTATGAGTATGGTTCGCGCGCTGGTGTCTGGCGGCTTCTCGATATCTTTAATACTTGCAGCGTGCCTTTAACAGTTTTTGCTACCGGTCAGGCGTTAGAGCTTAATCCGAATTTAGCGCTGGCCCTGGTCGAACTGGGGCATGAGATTGCTGGCCATGGATACCGGTGGATTGATTATAAAGATACTCCTAAGAGTCGAGAAAAACATGATATTCAGCTCACTGTTAAGATAATCGAGCAGTTAACTGCTAGGCCTCCGTTTGGGTGGTATACAGGTCGGGTAAGCTCCCATACTAGATCATTGGTACGGGAAATTGATGGATTACTGTATACGTCAGATTCCTACAGTGATGATTTACCATTTTGGGAACAGAAATCAGATTCATTGTTGGTGATTCCCTACACCTTGGTGAATAACGATATTCAGTACCTGCTGCCCAGCGGGTGCACGACTGCCGATGATTTCTTTTTATTGCTAAAAGGTGCTTTCGATCAGCTTTGGCGGGAAGGGAGCGTGAGTCCTAAGTTGATGAGTGTCGGACTGCATGGGCGAGTCAGCGGCCACCCTGCCAGGGCAGCTGGAGTTTATCGTTTCTTAAAATATATCCAGCGATTTGAACCCATTTGGCTTTGTCGCCGCAATGAGGTAGCACAGCATTGGATCTCCAATTTCTCTATCGCTAGATAACTTGGGCGGTACCTTTCCAGATTGCTTGTGTGCGGAAAATTTAGGCCTTCTGTATCCCCGTAAGTTTTCTTCTTTTATAGCAGCCGTTTCTGCTCTGAGGTTTTTGCAACTTCCCCCGACCACCTGCGGAGTTAAGAAATATTAAAATAGCCCAGTGGCTTTCTAACAATAGCTAGAAAGCAGTTTTTAGTGTGATTGATACGTTGGGTGTAGTAATTGGAGGGTGGAGAGGGAAGGCAAAGTGTGGGGCCTTGGAGCAACCCGAGGCCCGGTCGGGCGGTTAGTCGCGAGTGGGAATTGCCTGGACCACTTTAATAAAGTAATCCCAGAAATTGGCGACACTCTGGATATGAACCTTCTCTTCAGGAGAGTGAGCGCGGCGAATGGTTGGGCCAAAGGAAACCATATCCCAGTTGGGGTAGGGTTTGGCCAGCAATCCGCATTCCAGGCCGGCGTGAATGACTTTTACTTCAGCTTCCTCGCCAGTCATATCTTTATAGACATCCTTCATCATCGCCAGCAGCGGCGAATCGGGATTTGGTGTCCAGCCAGGGTAGTCGTTGTCCAGTGTTGTTTCTGCACCTGCCAGCTGGAAGGTGGCGGCGACATTGAGGCCGTGTTGGTCGCGGGCAGTATCAGAGAGGCTGCGTACAAGACATTGGATTTTTACTCGATGCTCACCGTTTTCCTCCATTGTTACAACACGGGCCAGATTGTTGGATGATTCAGCAATGCCTTCGAGAGCAGTGCTCATTCGCTCAACACCATTGGGACAGCAGCGGATTGCGCGAATAAGGGTCAATTGGCTATCTGCGTCTAGGGTGTTGGCTGGAGTTTCGGTAGCTTCCAGGGTGATGTCCAGTGCCGCTTCATTGTCCAGTTCACGGGCAATTTGAGCGCTTTCGCTTTTTACAATTTCCTGTACTTTATCGACCGCTACTGAAGGCACGACCAGGGTTGTGAAGGATTCGCGGGGAATCGCATTGCGCAGGCTGCCGCCATCCAGGTTGGCAATACGCAGCTCGGGGACCTGGGCTAGAACGGCGTGGATAATGCGGTTTGTGATCTTGTTGGCATTGCCTCGGCCTTTGTCGATATCCAAGCCTGAATGCCCGCCACGGAGGCCGCGAACAGAGAGTTTTACTGCTTCGGCACCGGGCAGGACCGCTTCTGGCGTATAGGGCAGGCTGACATTGACGTCGACACCGCCGGCACAGCCGATATACAGCTCGCCTTCATCTTCAGTATCCAGGTTGAGGAGCAGGTCAGCTTCAAAATAGCCAGGCTTAAGATTCTTGGCGCCGGTCATGCCCGCTTCTTCGTCAATTGTCAGCAGAGCTTCCAAGGCGGGGTGGGGGATATCAGTAGATTCCATCAGGGCCAGGATTGCGGCAACACCAATACCATTGTCTGCGCCGAGCGTGGTGCCTTCCGCAGTTACCCAGTCACCATCCACGTAGGGTTTGATTGAGTCGGTGAGAAAGTCATGCTCAGTGTCGGCATTCTTCTGCGGCACCATATCCACATGGCTCTGCAGGGCCAGTGTCTTACGGTTTTCCATACCTGGAGTGGCCGGCTTCTTGATAACAATATTGCCGATTTCATCCAGCTGAACGCCTAGGCCGCGTGCTTTAGCGAAGTTAACGATATGCTCCACTACGCGGTCTTCATGCTTGGATGGGCGTGGAATTTCACAGAGCTTGGAAAAGTGTGCCCACAGTGGAGTTGGGTTCAATTCAGCAATATTGCTCATGAGTGGCCTCGATTTATTCTATTGTTGCCGGAGCTATAAGCTAGCTGGCCGATCAAAGGCGGTGGGCTTTGGCCCCCGGCAGGAAAGCCCGGCGAGCGCCGGGCTTGGGTAAATGTGCAGGAGTTTATTTTTGAGCCGCGTCGGCAGCCTCAGATTTTTCAGCGTTCAGTTCAAAGGCGATGCGTCGTTTGTCTACATCGACAGACGCTACTTTAACTGAAACTTCCTGTTCTAGGTGGAAGCGTTTTTCATTGTGCGTAAGAACCAGGTGCTTGCCATCGAAGGCGGGCAGATTCTTCTTATCGCCATTCATGCGCACAAAGCCGTCAATACCAAAGTCGTCGAGTCGCACGCCGATGCCTGCGCCGTTTACCAGGGTAATTTTCCCTGTAAATTCCTGGCCAACTTTCTTCTCGATAAATTGAGCGTAGAGCCATTGCTCCAGGGCTCGGTTGGCCTGGCGACCGCGAATCAGGCTTTCCTGCAGGGATTCAATTTTATCATCGGCCAGTGTGGAGGCTTTCTCTCCCTGCGCAGCAGCGCGCAGAACGCGGTGGTTGTGCAGGTCGTTGTACTTGCGAATTGGAGAGGTGACGGTGGCGTAGGCCTCGAGGCCCAGTCCCAGGTGAGCCCCTACCTTGTTATCGAGCTGGCCCGGGCGCAGCATACGCTTGAGCACGGCGAGCAGGTTGTTCATCTGCGGCTCTTCATGGTTTTCCAGGTACTTAACCAGTGCAAGGTAATGCTCCAGTTGCCCCAGATCGGCCTCTGCATGCTCAGGCAGCAGTTCTTTCAGCAGGCTGCGAACTTCCCCCATGCGCTCTTCGCGGAAGCCCAAGTGAACAGAGAAGCAGCCCTGCTCAATCTCGGCGAGTTTGCCACCCATGCTGATATTGGTAGCGAGCATGGCTTCCTCGACCATTCGCTGAGCGATATTGCGTTCCTGTTTTTCGATACGCTCGATCTTGCGCTGATCGTTCAAGCGGATTTCATAGTCCGGGCGATCTTCCATTGCCAGTGAGTGGCTGGCACGGTATGCGGCCCGCGCTTCGTAGATCGTCGCCAAATTACGCAGACTGTCCTGTTGCTCCTGGGGCACGGCGGAGTCGTCACCCTCAATAAAGCGGCTGACTTGTTCATAGCTCAGTTTGTGCTGGGAGCGAATAGCGGCAAATTCATAGCGGCTATTGCCAATGGTGCCATCGCTATCGATATCGACATGGATAACCAGGGCGGGGCGCAGCTCGCCGGGAACCAGGGAGAACAGGTTCTCACACAGGTTGCGCGGCAACATGGGTAGGGTTTCGCCCGGTAAATACTGGCTGTGGGCCCGATTAAACGCCTCTTTATCCAGGGGGCTGTTCTCATCAATTAGGGATGATGGGTCTGCTATAGCAATGTGCAGGGTCCAGCCCCCGTCACGGCTGCTTACGGCCAGAGCGTCGTCCATATCGCGAGTGGTTTCTGCATCGATAGTTGCGAAGCCCAGCTCGGAAAGTTCGGTGCGCTCACCGGTAACTGTTGTCAGTTTCTCCGCAATTGTGTCCGCCTGCTTTTGTGCAGCGGCACCAAATTGCTCAGGCAGCTTGAATTGGGCGACAACATAGGCGTGTTCGATACCGGGCATATCGGGCTTGCCGATAACGGTCTCCACCTTGGCCTGGGCTCTGCCGTCTTTAAATGGATGGCGGTTTACTTTGCAGGCAATAAACTCTCCCGGCTGGGCCTTGCCGCGAGCCTTGGGAGGGAGAAAAATCCAGCGGGACAGGCCATTTTGCGTGGGCTGGATAAAGTGGCCCTGGCCGCGCTGTACATACTGGCCAACAAGGTAGTCGAGCTGGCTGTCGATCAATGCATCGAGTTCTGCTGCGAGTTTACCCTTGTTCTCTTCGGAGAGACTTACTCGAACCCGGTCACCGGGAAATACACGCTCCATTTCATTGGGAGGCAGGAAGGCTTCCCTCCCGTCATCCAACTCAACGAAGCCAAACTTGCCGTTACTGCCGCGAACCCGGCCTTCGGCAAACTCCTTACTGGAGCGAATATCTGTTTTCAGTTGCGAAAGTTGTTTTAGAGCGTCGGCATTCAGCATCGAGTTTATCTCTATGGGTCGATTTGGGCGCGGATTCTACCAGACCATGCGCAGAGGATGTAACGCGCTTAGGCGGTGGAAATGATCTTAGTTGTCAGTGTTGTGAGGTTTTCAAAAATTTTTGAAAAAGTGGGCATATTAAGGAAGGCTTCAAAAGGAGGTTCTTTGCCAGAAGATTTATACAGGAATCGTGTTCTCTTGAGGGGCAGTTATAGGAAATTTATAAGAGAGCCGCCAGCGGTAGGAGAGGGCCCGGTATTCAATGCCAATTAATGGAGAAATAAGAGCGTAGAGCTAGCCGCCTAGATTAATGACTGGGCGGCCCAAGTTATTCTGGGGCAAACGAATATCCTAAAAATGATATTTTGGTGTGATGTTTTAGCTATTCTAATGCTCATGTGTGCAAAATATGCAAACTTTGTCTGTGGGAGCTGGATATAATCTTATTCCAGATAAAAACAGATAAGGGCTGTGGTTGTTCCCCAGCTGTAGAACCGGCCTTCCGGAGAGGAACAGTTAATGAGTATTTTTTCCCATTCCGCCTACGATAAACACGAACAAGTGGCGTTTTACCAAGATGCAAAGAGTGGCTTGAAGGCCATTATCGCGGTACACAATACGAATTTGGGTCCCTCACTGGGTGGCTGCCGTATGTGGCCCTACGCCGACGATGGCGAGGCCCTGAATGATGTTCTCCGTCTTTCCCGGGGTATGACTTACAAGTCCGCAATGGCCGGCCTCAAGCTGGGCGGTGGCAAGTCCGTAATTATTGGTGACCCGCGCAAGGAAAAGACTCCTGAGTTACTGCGCGCTATGGGTGAATTTATTAATACCTTGGGCGGCCGTTATATCACTGCTGAAGATTCTGGCACTAGCGTGGCGGATATGAGTGTTATCGGTGAGACAACCGAGTTTGTCTCCGGCCTGTTCGCGGGCTCCGAGTATGGTGGTGATCCTTCCCCTTCGACTGCTTACGGTGTGTTTGTTGGCCTGAAAGCTGCGGTAGAACACCGCTGGGGCAAGACTGACCTGACCGGCTTAAAAGTCTCTATTCAAGGCGTGGGCAACGTCGGTTTCCGCCTGGGTAAACTATTGAAGGATGCCGGTGCGGAACTGTTTGTCACCGATATTTTCCAAGACAATATCGATCGTGCAGTTACAGAGCTTGGTGCCATAGCCGTAACTGCCGACGAAATCTTTGACCTGGACGTAGATCTGTTTGCCCCCTGTGCGATGGGTGCAATTCTCAACGATGACACCATCAGCCGTTTGAAGGTTCAGGCGATCGCTGGCGCGGCCAATAACCAGTTGGCGGAAGAGCGCCATGCTGAAGTGCTTCGCGAGAAAGGTATTTTGTACGCACCGGACTATGTCATTAATGCTGGCGGTATTATCGATGTTTATTACCAGCAGAAAGGCGATTACGACGCTGCAGAAGTGCGCGCTCATATCGAAGAGATTGGCAACACTATGAAAGAAGTGTTCGAGCGTGCCGATGAAACCGGCCAGACCACCGCTCACGTAGCGGACCGGGTTGCCGAGGAGCGCTTTGGTCACCATACGGTTGTAGGCGAGGCCGAAGACAAGTCTGGTACTGTGGCAGCGTAATGTTTTCAGCGCAGGAGTAGAGCTGGTGACCTGATTCCTTGGGCGATTGTCATCTCGCTTCTCTCTGTGATGTATTGATTTGGGCACTTCGGTGCCCATTTTTTTGCCTGGAATATTTGCTAAATTGCGGTTGGTAAAAGGTTTTGCTGACACTCTGGAGGAAAGCTGGCCTAAACTTGCCATCCTGAAATTGCGGTTTTTTAAAAGGGAGTGACAATATGGACTTGCGTCCGCTACTTATCAGCGTTGCCATCGCTATTACTGGCCTTACCGCTTGCGGAAAGTCTACCGATGATACGCCTCATGCGCTTTCGGTGGATAAGGAAGCAGCAGCCAGTAGTAAGGCTGCTGCATCCGATAAAGAGGCGTATGTCCCGCCACCCAAGTTGGAGATTCCTTTCCATAAGGAAGTATTGCCCAATGGCCTGACGGTGATTGTGCATGAAGACCACAAAGCCCCCGTTGTATCTACCAATCTTTGGTACAAAGTAGGCTCTAAGGACGAGCCGCCAGGTAAAACCGGATTTGCTCATTTATTTGAGCACTTGATGTTTAACGGTAGCGAAAACTTCCCAGGGGAATATTTCGAACCCTTCCAGCGCTCTGGGGCCACCGATATGAATGGCACCACCAGCAATGACCGCACCAATTATTTTGTCACCGTGCCCAAAGGCGCCCTGGATATGGCGCTGTGGATGGAGTCCGACCGAATGGGGCATTTTAAAGGTGCAATTACCCAGGAGGTTTTGGATGAGCAGCGCGGTGTTGTAAAAAATGAAAAGCGCCAGGGGGAGAATGCACCTTATGGCAAAGCGTTCGATATTATTGCCAAGAGCACCTTCCCCAAAGGACACCCCTATTCGTGGACGCCAATTGGCTCGATGGAGGACCTGGACAACGCCAGTCTTGAAGATGTCAAAAAATGGTTTGAGGACCATTATCAGCCCGCTAATGCAGTTTTGGTAATTGCGGGTGATGTTACGGTCAAAGATGCGATGGCCAAGGTGCGCAAATATTTTGGTGATATCCCGAGCACAGGGGTGCAACCGCGCATTAAGAATTGGGAACTACCTACCCAGGTGAAAAAGAGGGAGGTGGTTTACGACCAGGTGCCCCAAACGCGAATTTACAAGGTTTGGAATGTGCCCGCAGTGGGAAGCGAAGTGGAAGACGCGCTGGAATTAATGACTTCCCTTCTCGCCAATAGAAAAAACTCTCTTCTCTATCGTCGTTTGGTTCGTGATGAGCAAGTGGCTACCAGCGTCAGCGCTTTTTATTACGGTCGTCAGCTTGCAGGGCAGTTGATGATTATCGTCGACGTGAAACCGGGGCAGTCTGTAGAAAAAGTTGAAGACTTACTGAATAAAGAGTTAAAGCAATTCGCAAAAAATGGTGTGAATGCGGATGAGCTGCGCCGGGTTAAACAGAGTGAGTTTGCCGGGCTGGTAAAGGGGTTGGAAAAAACCGGTGGTTTTGGTGGTAAGAGTGACATCCTTGCCCAGTCGGAATTTTATTTTGGTGATCCCGGAGCCTTGATAGAAGGCGTGGAGGATTATGCAAAAGTATCCGCTCTCGAAGTTCAGGAAGTGGCTGAGCAGTGGTTGAAAGAGGACTCCTACACATTAATAATGGAGCCGAAGCAGAAGTATACGGCAGCGGCGGAAGGTGCTGACCGCAGCAAACTCCCCGAGGTGGATAAAAATGTAGAGCTGGAACTGCCAAAACAAAAAGAATTTACTCTCAAAAATGGATTAAAAGTTGTTCTGGCTGAACGCCATGACACTCCCGTGGTACTGATGAATCTGCAATTTCGCAGTGGCGCCTCCGCAGATAAAAATAAGCCGGGTCTGGCTTCAGTTGCGGCGCAAATGCTGAACGAAGGTGCGGGTGATCTGGATAGCCTGGAATTTAGCTCTCGCTCAGAAGAGCTTGGTGTAAATATTGGTGGTGGTAGCGGCCTTGATTATAACAATATCAGCATGAGTGCCCTTAAGACGCAGCTGGAGCCATCGCTTGAGCTATTTGAAAAGGTGGTTACTGAACCTCGTTTCCCCGAGTCCGACCTGGAGCGGGTTAAGTCCAATCGCCTGGATGCAATAGCCCAGGAAAAAGCCCAGCCTCAGGGCTTGGCTATGCGTGAACTGCCGCCGCTGCTATTTGGAGAAAACCACCCTTATGGCTCTCCCTTGACGGGATCGGGTACTCCCGAGGGAATTAAGTCCATAACCCGTGAGGATCTGGTTAATTTCCAAAAGACCTGGGTGCGTCCGGATAATGCAACCCTGACGATCGTGGGGGATGTTACTGAAAAAGAAATAGAGCCTCTGCTGAATGAAACACTCGGAAAGTGGACTGCTCCTAAATCAGAGCTTCCCAAAATTGAAGTTGCCAAGGTGCCCCGTCCGGAAAAGGCTCGAGTTTATTTGCTTGACCGCCCCGGCGCACAACAGAGTTATATCATGGCGGGTTTGCTGATGCCGCCTTGGCAGCCGCAGGGAGCTGAAGCTTTTGATGCGATGACGAATATTATTGCCGGAAAGTTCACTTCCCGGGTCAATATGAATCTTCGTGAGAACAAGCATTGGTCCTATGGTGCCCGCGCGGTTTCCCTCGATACAGAAGGTCAGCGTCCTTATATCCTCTTTGCTCCTGTGCAAACTGATAAAACAGCTCCAGCGATTAAGGAATTAGTAAAAGAGTATGAGGAATACTTAGGAGAGCGTCCTATTACTGCAAAAGAGCTTGAGGACTACCAAAATGACGAAGTCCTGAAGCAAAGTGCTCGATTCCAGACCAAAGGGCAATTACTTTCCAGTATTAATTGGCAGGTGGAGAAGGGGCTTCCAGAGGAATATATTGCCGAATATCCACAGCGGGTTTCAGCACTGAATAAGGAAAAAGTGGAGGCCTCCGCGAAGGAGTATCTTGCGCCAGATCAATTCACCTGGGTGATTGTTGGGGATCTGAGTAAGATTAAAGGCGAGGTTGAAGCCTTGGATATTGGCCCCGTTGAGGTGCTTCCTGCAAAGGACTGATTGGAATTATTTCCCCGCCCTGATTGGGCGGGGAAATAGGGTTTAAGCTTTAAAACTGGGGCGCTCTTTAAGTTGTTCACGCCACCTGATTAGGTGAGAGTGCTTGGACGGATCGGGTCGAAGGTTTTGCACTTTGCCAAAATCCAGTCCGCAAACCATGCTGATATCGGCCACTGAAAAATAGTCACCAACCAGGTATTCATGGTCTGAAAAGTGGTTGTCGAGGGTATCCATAAACTTCAAGGCTCGCTTGCCTGAATCCTCACCAAAATCGGGGTAAACATTCATCCGGTCCTTAAAGAAACCGGAAACGTGCTGGAAACACATCCCGACAGGAAACATAAGGTTAAAGTCGGCACGGCGATTCCACATTTCCACCAGTGCTTTTTCCTTGGGGGTGCGGCCGAAGAGTGGTGGCTCTGGGTGTAGCTCCTCAAAATAACGCTGAATGGCCACTGATTCCGCAATGTAAGTGCCGTCATCCAGCTCCATTACGGGTACTTTTTTATTGATATCTTTGCTTCGAAACTCTGAGCTAAGATTTTCCCCTTTTGTAATATCTATTCCGACATATTCTGCATCTAACCCCTTTTCTGCCATAAACATGCGAACACGTCGACAGTTTGGTGCTGCTGCGAACTCATAGATTTTCATAGAGGCTTCCTCTCGCCTGGGTAATTGCGTAGATTGTGCGATCTTGGTAAAGGACGTTAAGAATCTAAAAGAGATCTACTGGGGACGACAATGACAACAAAGACCAACCGAAGCTACTTTGTCAACCGCGCAGCCGCCGTGGCTTTGTCGGTATTTGCTGGGCTTTTTAGTTTACAGGCTGGGGCCGAGAGCATCGCAATTTACGCTGGCAAATTATTTGATAGCAGTAATGGAAAATTATTGGAAGACCGCACCATTCATATTGTCGATGGGCGAGTTGAGTCAGTACAGAAGGGGTTTGCCAAGCGCGATCGAGAGCGCTTGGTCGACTTGAGAGAATATACGGTATTGCCAGGTTTGATGGATATGCACAGCCATCTCACTTACGAGTTTGGGCCGCGTGCTTATATGGAGTCTTTCAGCTGGAATACTGCCGATTTTACCTTGCGCGGCGTGGATGCTGCTCATCGCACTCTACAGGCTGGATTTACCACGATTCGAAATCTTGGTGATCACGACAATGTGACTGTGAGTTTACGTAATGCAATCAACAAAGGCCTGGTGGAAGGTCCGCGTATTTATACGGCGGCAAAGACAATCGCAACTACCGGTGGGCACGCTGACCCCACCAATGGGCTCAGGCAGGACTTGATGGGGAACCCTGGCCCGGTGGATGGTGTTATTGATGGGCCTATCAGCGCGCGCAAAGCGATTCGTCAACGCTATAAGGACGGCGCTGACCTGATCAAGATCACCGCGACTGGTGGAGTCTTGAGTGTGGCAAAGAGCGGCCAGAACCCTCAATTTATGCAGGATGAGTTGGAGGCAATTGTTGAGGCTGCTAAGGACTATGGTTTCACAGTTGCAGTACATGCCCACGGTAAGGAGGGAATGATTCGCGCAATTCGTGCTGGGGTGGACTCCATTGAGCACGGCACCTATATGGATAATGAAGTGATGGACCTGATGCGCCGTAACAACACCTGGTTTGTGCCGACTCTAATGGCTGGCGAGTGGGTGACAGAAAAATCGGCGATTGAAGGTTTCCTGCCGGACCTGGTGCGCCCGAAAGCCGCGACTATGGGGCCTTTAATGCAGGATACTTTTAGCCGCGCTCACAAGCGTGGAGTAAAAATTGCATTTGGAACCGATACCGGTGTTACCCGTCACGGCGATAATGCTCGTGAATTTTTACTGATGGTGCAGGGTGGAATGAGCCCGGCCGATGCACTGCGTTCAGCGACTTGGAACGCGGCCCAACTACTGCAAGTACAGGATGAACTGGGCAGCATTAGCGAGGGCAAGATAGCCGATATTATCGCTGTGGCTGGAAATCCCCTGGAAGATATTTCGGAAATGCAACGGGTTCTGTTTGTGATGAAAGAAGGCGTTATTTACAAAGAATCCAGCGAGCTGCCAAGCGATGTGTTTCTTGAGCAAGATATCAGCGGTTAGCCGGTAGGGAAGAACGGCAGTGAAACAGCAAGGCGTTGGTGCTGTTTCACTGCTGACAAGACATTAGCTATTACGGGGCAGCAGGGAAGAATCGAAATGCAATATGAATATATTCAAGTTCCGAATGGCCCCAAGCGCCGTGTATCCTTCCTGCCTTCGTATGTGAGTAGCTATTGCTCCGTATTAGTCCTCGAGTTCGTATACCAGATCCAGATTGACGGTAAGTGTGGTTTCTCCCGGTGAAATGGGGGTGGAAGCACTGTCTTTCATGGCCGCCATTTCAGTGCGGTACATGGGGCGTGGCATACCGCCGTTGCCATTTTCTGAAATACTGACAATGCGACGTACTTTTGTACCCAGCGCTTTGGCGTACATTTCTGCACGTTCCTGGGCGTCTTCAAGGGCTTTTTCCCGGGCTTTGGCTTGAACTGGAGCAGGTTCACCAATTTCGAAGCTCGGACCGTTGATCTGGTTGGCGCCAGCGGCAGTAAGATTGTCCAAGACCTTGCCGAGTTCATCCAATTTGCGAACCTTCACGCTGACGGTATTTCGCGCGGTGTAACCAGTGATTCGGGGTTTTTTGTTTTGCTGGTACTGGTAGCGCGGAGACAGGTTAACGCCTGTGGTTTGAATATCTTTCTTGTTGATACCCGACTTTTTGATGGCGGCCATTAAAGACTCCATCTGATTGGCGTTATCGCGCATTGCCTGTTTGCTGTCCTCTGACTCGGTTACCACTCCGACAGAAATTTTTGCGATATCGGGAACCTGACTTGCCTCCCCCCGTGCAGCGATGGATACCATGGTCCCCCGGTCTTCTGGAGCCCGCTCGTTACCACAGGCGGTGGCGAGCAGGGCGAGAAGGGAAATTACTGAAATTTTTACTGCTTTCATAACGCTTCCTTATCCATTGAGTGCTGATTGTTGCGACGAAAATGGCGCCATTATTTTATAGATTGAATCCTGAACCGCAGCTGAGCGGGTGTGCCTTTTAGGTGTTAAATATGCTCTAGCGGCGGTGGTAAAAATCACTCTGTCCTCTTAGCTCTGAAGCTTTAAGAGTTAAAAACCTGCTGGTAAGTTTCATCCTTATCGTGATAGATGGCGAATCCCAGCCTGAGAAACTGTTGTCGGCGATCACACAGAACTGCTCGAGCCTTGAGTTCTTCCTGAACTCTCTGTGAAATTTCTGGTTGTGAGCAGTTAAATGTGAAAAAGTGGCCGTGACCTTCTTCCAGATCATGACAAATCAAGTTGTTGCGATTCAAGATGGGATGGTCTGAGTTATCCATGCTATTCAGGAATCGGGTTTGCGCATTGAGAACATAGCTGTGTATTTTCTCGATGGTAATGCCTTCGCGATGGAATAAATCGAAAATAGCCAGGGCTTTGTAGAGTGTTGAATAGTCCATGGTCGCCCCGGCAAAGCGCAGCCAATTGTCGCTATATCCGACTTCTCCCGAGCGATTCTCCAGCTCAGCCATTTCTGCGAACCAGCCGGTATTTACAGGGCGCAGTGTACAGTTCGCAGGAGTTGTCATAAAACACAGGCCTTCACCGGCGCCTAGGTACTTATATGATCCTGCCGTAAAGAAAACCTTGTCTGCAACGGTTGAAAGATCGATTGGGCGAGCAAAAAAACCGTGATATCCATCGATAACGAATTGTGTGTCATGCGGTTTCTGTGCCGCAACCTCCAGCAGCCGGGGAAACACCACACCGGAGTCAAAAAATACCAGGCTGGCATAGGCCAGATGGTATTCATTTTTATGTAGTTCGGTTTCAAATCTTTCCGCCAGGGTGGCGTAGGGTTCTTTGGCAACTCTCGTTACCTCTACTTGAGGAAGCTCTTCCAGACGTTGTAATTGGCGAGTAAAACTGTAGAACTCTCCGTCTGTAGTGAGAATGCGCAATGGTTTACTGGGATCGAATGAACTCAGTAGCCGATACACTAGTTCATGGGTATTTGGAGCTATAGCGATCAAGTCTGCCCTGGGTAGGTTGAGGGATTTTGCGATCGCCGCTTGCCATGAGGGTATCTTCTCCTCAAAAATTGGCCCCCATTTTTCATCGGCCAGAAGTGCTGAATCGCGCCAGTACTGCTGTACTGCATCAAGGGTAACATCGGGCCAGTAGTGGTGGGAGTGGCAAGCCATGTGCAGCATGGAAGAGGGGCTGCCACTGGGCGCCTGAAGGAACTCGCGATAGAATTTTTTATACATATGCGTTTAGCTTTAAAAAGCCGATTTATTTGTTATGGGCTGATTGTAGAGCTTGGCAACAAGAAGGAGTAGAGGGTGAAGTACTTACACACCATGGTTCGCGTAACCAATCTGGATGAATCTCTGGCGTTTTACTGTGAAAAGCTGGGCCTGCAGGTCGTTAGTCGAAATGATTATGATAAAGGGCGTTTCACGCTAGTGTATCTCGCAGCTCCCGAGGATCTTGAAGCGGCCAGGGAGAATAAGGCCCCGACATTGGAACTCACTTACAATTGGGACCCGGAAAGCTACACTGGCGGGCGGAATTTCGGACACCTGGCATATCGGGTAAATGATATTTACGGGGTGTGCCAACGCATGATGGATCAGGGGGTGGTCATCAATAGGCCTCCGAGAGACGGCCATATGGCATTTCTTCGCTCCCCAGATGGGATTTCCATTGAGTTGCTGCAAAGTGGAGAGCCCCTCCCACCCCAGGAGCCCTGGATGTCTATGGAAAATCAGGGTGAGTGGTAGTCCGGGATAGTTGAAACCTGAGATAAATTCTGACGGCCAAGAAAAAGAGAAAGTGAGTGAAAAATACCAGTTGTATTCTACTGGCCGGAGAGACGGCTGCGCGGCGCATATGTGAAGAGGGATTGTCCCAGAGGCAATTTTCGACGCTGGTCGGCGCTTCCGGCGGTCCCAAGTGGCTGGTGATTAGCCAGTTGGATCGGGTATTGATGGGGGAGTTCTTCAAGGAGCGGAGCGAGCCAATTGTCACCTTGGGATCATCTATCGGTAGTTTTCGCAACATGTGTTACGCAATGGCAGAGCCGCTATCAGCACTTGAACGATTAGAGCATCACTACATCTACCAAGCCTATTCTGACAAGCCCTCCCCTGAAGAGATTACTGCCGGCGGTCGCAAGATGCTGCAGGCAGTGTTGGGTGCTGAAGGTGCGCGCGAGGTAGTGGAAAATCCCATTTGGCACAGCCACTTTGTGGCGGTCAGGGGCAGGGGGCCACTGGCCAGTGAAAACAAGGCGCTGTTGGCGCCGGCATTACTCGCCTCGGCACTGGCAAATGCTGTATCTCGCAACAGCCTGAGCGCTTTTTGGGAGCGGGTGGTTTTTCATTCGCAAGAGTCGGCAGGCATCCACTTCCAGAACCTGAGCACCGAAAATATTCCGCTGACTGAGCAGAATACCTGTGCTGCTGTACTGGCCAGTGGCTGTATCCCTTTGGTAATGACAGGGGTGCAGACACCGGAGGGAGCTCCACAGGGTAATTATCGCGATGGCGGTATCACCGATTACCACTTTGATCTGCGCTTCCGCCACCCCCAGGGCCTAGTGCTCTACCCGCACTTTTTCCCCTATATGGTGCCCGGCTGGTTTGATAAAGGGCTCTCTTGGCGACGGGTTCGCGGAGATGCCATGCAATCCACTCTGGTTGTGGCTCCTTCGTCCAAATTTGTTGCCTCCTTGCCCTATGGAAAAATTCCAGACCGCAATGATTTCTACAAGCTCGACCGTGAAGACCGTTTGAAGTACTGGGGGCGGGTGGTTGATCTCAGTCGCCGGGTGGCAGATGATTTTTATGAAATTTGGCAAAGTGGCCGGGCGGCTGAACATTTAATTGAGGTGGGTGCGGAGGATGTCCCTCATATGTTGGAGCAGGTCAGGGCAGCATAGGTATGGTGCAGGAATTTAACAGTCCCCAGGAAGAGTACCGCACAACCCAGGAGAGGGTTTATTTTCAGGTGCGGGATGCCATTCTGCGGGGAAAGTTTTTGCCGGGTAGGGCGATTACTATCCGGGGTCTGGCCTCGGAGCTTAATTGCAGTCCAATGCCGGTTCGCGAAGCGTTGCGTCGCCTGACCTCGGAGCGGGCCTTGGAGCTGTCAGATACCCGCCGGGTCAGGGTGCCGACAATGACCCCGGAAAAACTGGCAGAGATTTGTGCCGCTCGTGTGGCCCTGGAGTGTCAGGCCGCTGAACAGGCCCTGCCATTGGTCGGGGATGCAGAATTAGCGCAACTTCGGGAGCTGGATGAGCGTGTAACAGAAGCTCTCGCTCAGAAAGACATCGAGCGCTATGTAACCACTAATCTGGAATTTCACTTTACCCTTTATCGCCTGGGGCAGCCCCATATCATCCTATCCCTTATCGAGAGCCTGTGGCTACAGACAGCTCCCCTCCAGCACTTGGTTTTCCAGCGCTTTGGCGTGCAGGAGTTGCCAGACCGGCATCAAGATCTGCTCGAAGCTATTGCCAGTAAAGATGAGTTGAAGGTGCGCAAAGCCATTCAGCAGGATATTGAAGAGGGGCTCGGCTCTATCTCTGCAGAGGAGCTGCTGTAGCGGCTCCTTCCCCCCCCCAGTTGACTATTTAGTTCCCTTTTTTCTCCTCGCACTGGCGCGATTCGACCTTATGTTTTCGGTAAGGGCAGATAGACCTTGCGCTTCTGTCGATGGCCCCACTAGAATGTGATCACAAATTAGTGGTAACGATTTGGCCTTTTGAGCCCGATTGGTGGGCGCTGAGCAAGGCCTGTGAAAGCCAGGAGAGAAATATGAACAAGACTGAGCTGCAGCAACACGACCGTGAGCACCTGCTACACCCATTTACTGACTTCCATGACTTGGGCCAGCAGGGGACCCGTGTGATTACCAGCGCCGAGGGCGCTTACATCACCGATATTGATGGCAACAAAATGCTTGATGGCATGTCAGGCCTCTGGTGTTGCAACCTCGGCTACAGCCGCAAAGAAATCAGCAATGCGATCTACGAGCAGCTGAATACCCTGCCTTTCTATAACAGCTTCTTCCAGTGCACTACGGTGCCCTCGATTGAACTGGCCGACGCCCTGGCTGAAGTGACCCCGGCGCATATGAACAATGTGTTCTTCACGGGTTCCGGTTCCGAGGCAAATGATACTAACCTGCGCCTGATCCGCCGTTTCTGGGATATCCAGGAAAAGCCGGAGAAGCGCATCGTTATTTCCCGTAAGAATGGCTATCACGGCTCTACCATTGCCGGTGCCAGCCTGGGTGGTATGAGTGGTATGCACAAGCAATTCCAGCCGCTCGACTACATTGAGTACGTACAGCAGCCCTACTGGTTTGGTGAGGGCGGCGATATGTCTCCAGAGGAGTTTGGTATCCAAGCGGCTCGCAGCTTGGATGAGAAAATCCAGGAGTTGGGCCCGGATAATGTTGCGGCGTTTATCGCTGAGCCAATCCAGGGTGCTGGCGGCGTAATTATCCCGCCGGAAACCTACTGGCCGGAAGTCAAGAAGGTGCTGGACCAGTACGACATCCTACTGGTGATGGATGAAGTGATTTTTGGTTTCGGTCGTACCGGTGAGTGGTTCGGTGCCGACTATTACGGCATGAAGCCCGACCTGATGACTTTCGCCAAAGCAGTAACCAATGGTTACTTCCCCCTGGGCGGTACCATGGTGAGTGATCGTGTCGCTGAGGTGATCAAAACCAAAGGTGGCGAGTTTACCCACGGTTACACCTACTCCGCGCATCCGGCTGCCTGTATGGCAGGTTTGGCAACTATCAATATTCTGCGCAACGAGAAGATTATCGAGAATGTCCGCGATGTAACCGGCCCCTACCTGTCCAAGCGTTGGGCTGAACTGGCGGAGCATCCGATCGTTGGCGAAACCCGCAGTTTGGGTATGGTCGGTGCCTTGGAGCTGGTAAAAGATAAGGCCAGCCGCGCTCGTTTTGATGATGACTGCACCGCTGGTGCGGTATGTCGTGACCTGAGTATCAAGCACGGTTTGGTGATGCGCGCCGTTGGCGATGCCATGGTTATCGCACCACCGCTGATTATGACCACTGAACAGGTCGATGAGCTGGTAGAAAAAGCGCACCGCGCCCTGGACGACACTGCTAAAGCACTGGCGTAACATAGCGGCAAGATACTCTGTTGCAGAGGCGGTCTGATACCCCGTTTTCCATAGTTTGAATGGAAAAGCGGTGTTGGGCCGCCTCTGCGTTTAGATTGGATCACCCCAGGCACCTTATGTCTCAAGAAAAAGAATTCACTGCCCAGCCCGATCTGCTGGAGCAGTCGCAAAAATTCCTGGCAGAGCACTCGGACCTAAAGTGGATCGAAGGCTTTATGTTCGATATCAATGGCGTGCCGCGAGGGAAGTGGTTGCCGGCAGAAGCTGCGGAGAAATTGCTCAAGGGCAGTCTGCAAATGCCGCGTAGCGCGGTCAGTCTCGATATCTGGGGGCGGGATATCGAAGACAGCCCGCTGGTATTTGCCAGTGGAGACAGCGATGGCGTTTGTCTGCCGGTTTCGCCTATTAGCCTGGCGCCCTGGCATCGCGAGTCCACTGCCCAGCTGCATATGCAGTTGCATGAGGCAGATGGCTCCTCTCTCTATGCCGATCCCCGCAGCCAGTTGCAACGCGTGGTAGAGCGTCTCGGCAAACTGGGTTATACCGCCGTGTGTGCGACCGAGCTGGAATTCTATCTGCTCCGCGATGAGGTGGATCATCTGGCGCGTCCGCGCCCGGTTAGCGATAACGACGCCGAGCTGGTGCCTTCCACCGACGTTTACGATCTGTCCGAGCTCAATGCACAGCGACACTTCTTTGCCGATGTGCGAGCTGCTTGCGAGGCGCAGGGTATTCCCGCAGATTCAGTATTGTCGGAGTGTGCGCCGGGACAGTTTGAAATCAACCTGTTGCACAGTGCCGATCCCGTTAAAGTAGCAGACCAAACATTACTGTTTAAGCGCTTGTTAAAAGGGGTGGCGCGCAGTCACGGCTTCCGCGTGAGTACCATGGCCAAGCCTTTCGGGGATCAGGCGGGTAACGGAATGCACGTGCATATGAGTTTGATCGACGCCAATGGAAAGAACGTTTTTGATGACGGTTCTGACACTGGCTCTGATTTACTGCGTTATGCCGCAGCAGGAATGCTGGCGACTGCCAACGATGCGATGGCGTTTTTCGCACCTCACAGCAACTCCTATCGTCGCTTCCAAGAGAGCTCTCACGCACCGCTGAATCTCTGCTGGGGCTACGATAATCGCACTACAACTTTGCGTGTGCCCGCCAGTGATCCTGTGGCGCGGCGTATCGAGCACCGTATTGCCGGGGCGGATGTAAACCCCTATCTGGTGTTAGCTGCGATTCTCACTGGTGTGTGTCATGGCATTGAGAACCAGATGGAAGCGCCTGCACCCGTGGAAGGCGATGCCTATCAGGTGGAGAGTGAGAAGTTGATCAATACCTGGAGTGGTGCACTGGAGCGCTTTGAGCAGAGCCCTTTGTGGCGCGAGTATCTTGATCCGCGCTTTGTGGAATTGTTCTCTCTGTTGAAAAGACAGGAGCAAGCAGAGATAGCTGCCCGCGTTACCGATGTTGAATACCAGAGTTATCTGCATCGGGTATAAACATTGGCGGTGTGCTTTAGCGCCGATTGCCGTTTTAGTGAACGGCTTTCACGACAGGAGAGTTAGTGGGGGTATTTCCTCTGCTATACCTAAATTTAAGTGCGTAATGTGCTTGAAACTCTCCTCCTGAAAGTGTGTTCGAGAAATCTGGCCCGCCTTTTGGCGGGCATTTTTTTTATTCTCGATTGACTTATTTCCACTTCCTGTTCGTATTAATCCCTTCTTTTAAAGTCGCCATGGCTTGAGTGTATCGAATGACACGGTGTGCGGTTGCTGGGCTTTTGTTGCTATTTTGGCTTGCGAGCACACATCCTTGGGCCAGGATACCAAGAGTGTGGACCGCTTCCGCCTAGCAGTCATTTCTCCGCCAGTGTATTCTTCCGCTTTACCAGCGAGACACCCCAGACGGTCGGCTCTTAGACGTTGGCATTCGCAGAATGTCTGTGCGAGAGCGGATAATGTTATGGGGTATAAGAATATTGCAGATGGGGAAACTATGACCGCCTTGGGAAATTGTGCAGACGGTCCAACGGCTAGCGAGACGCAGCCACTAAAAATATGCCTTTTGGGGTATCGCAGCAATCCACACAGTGGTGGTCAGGGCATCTACCTGCGCTACCTGAGTAAAGCACTGGTTGATGCTGGTCACTCCGTGGATGTTATTTCTGGCCAGCCCTACCCAGAACTCGATGAGCGTGTAAAACTCATCAAAATGCCAGGGTTGAACCTCTATGAAGTTGAGCGTCCAGCGCGGGCCTTGAAACCTCGCCACCTGCTCTCGTGGGCGGATTTTTTTGAATGGTGGAGTAAGCTTACCGGCGGTTTTGCCGAGCCTTATACCTTTGGCCGTCGGGTAAATAAATACCTGCGCAAGCACGGCAAACAATACGACATTGTTCACGATAACCAATCACTGTGTTACGGCTTGCTGGATATCGAGAAAAATGGATTGCCTGTTGTCGCGACAATTCATCACCCCATTACCCGGGATCGTCAACTGGCATTAGATGCCGCCCCCGATTGGCGTTTTCGTTTGCTGGTACGTCGCTGGCATAATTTTTTGAATATGCAGATTAAGGTATCGCGGAAGCTTCGCCATATCGTGACAGTTTCCAAGCAATCTGAGCGGGATATTATCGAGCAGTTTGGTGTAGCTCCCGAACAGATTCACCTGATTTACAACGGCATTGATACCGAATTATTCAGCCCAGGGGCAGAAAATAAGCGCCTGCCCCTACGAATTATGACCACCGCATCAGCAGACCAGCCGCTTAAAGGTCTGCGCTTTTTATTACAGGCGTTGGCGGAATTGCGCCAGGAATATGAAAACATAGAGTTGTTGGTGGTTGGCAAATTACGCGAAGGTGGCGCCACGGAACACTTGCTTCACGATCTGGACCTTCAGGATAGGGTTCAGTTTGTCTCCGGTATTTCTAACGAAGAACTGGTCGATAATTACCGTAAGGCTACAGCGGTAGTTTGCCCATCGCTCTACGAAGGATTTGGTTTACCTGCCGGAGAGGCAATGGCATGTGGTGCTCCGGTAGTATCCAGTGACGGGGGTGCTTTGCCTGAGGTGGTTGGGGGTGCAGGAATCGTGGTCCCTGCAGGAAATCACGAAGCTTTGGCCAATGCCCTGCGCCAGGTTTTATCCAGCGAAGCGCTGCAAAAAGAACTCAGTGAGAAAGGTTGCCAGCGCATTGAAAATAAATTTTCCTGGAAAATCGCTGCAGAGAGTTTGGTGAAATATTACCGGGAAATTCTCGGACATACATTGGCGGAACAACCCAGTAGTCATGAAATAGAAACTCCGAATATGCGCAGTGCGGAGGCGGCTTGATGATTACTGTAGATCCCCAGCATTTAAATCTTCGCCCTGGCCAAAAAGTCCTCGACTTGGGGTGCGGTGAAGGGCGCCATTCCATTCACTTGATGATCACCGATGAGGTTGATGTTTACGGCATTGACCTGTGTTTTGATGATGTGCGCACTGCCAGTGAGCGAGCGGAACCTTTTCGCTCTCCCGAGCATTCAAAGGGTCGCTTGCAGCTCGGAGTTGCCAATGGCTTGCAACTACCATTTGCCGATGGGAGTTTTGATGTGGTTATCTGCTCAGAGGTACTTGAGCATATCCCCGATTACAAGTCTGTCCTGGCTGAGATTAACCGGGTATTAAAACCCTCTGGTATTTTTGCCGCGACAGTACCGGCATTTTTTCCTGAGTGGGTGTGTTGGAAACTCAGCGATGAATACCACCAGGTTGAGGGTGGGCATATCCGAATATTCCGCGAGCGCGAGCTGCGAGAGGATATTGAAAAACTGGGACACCACTATTTTGCCCGGCATAAGGCCCATGCGTTACATGCACCTTATTGGTGGTTAAAGTGTTTGTTTTGGGACAAGCCCGATTCCCGTTTGGTCTCTGCCTATCACCGCCTGTTGGTGTGGGATCTGATGAAGAAACCAGCCTTTACCCGGATTCTCGAAAAACTATTGAACCCGCTGTTGGGGAAAAGTATCGCTCTCTATTTTGTGAAACCTGCTGGTTCGACACAACGAGTAGATACGCCTCTCTCCCTGCCTGAGGGAGCTGAAGCATGAGTAAAGTTTCTGTGCCGGCAAAAGCTTCTGGTCTTTTCCCTGAAGGATTTATCCAGGATAGCGCCGCCTATATTCTCTCCCAGCAGCTCCCCGATGGTTCAATTCCCTGGTTTAAAGGGGGCTATGCCGACCCCTGGGATCATGTTGAGGCCGCTATGGGGCTCGCCATTGCCGGAGAGTTCAGTGCTGCTGAAAACGCCTATTGCTGGTTGGCTGAGATTCAGCTGGAAGACGGCAGCTGGTGGGCCGCTTATAAAGATGGCGATATTGACAACCGTGAGCGCCGTGAAACCAATTTTGTTGCGTATGTGGCAACAGGAATTTGGCAATACTTTCTGATTAGTAGAGACGCACTGTTTTTACAGCGCTATTGGCCGATGGTGGAGCGTGCAATCGAGTTTGTATTGCGCTTGCAAACGGAATTTGGCGAAATTCATTGGGCGGTAGATTCAGAGGGCGCCCCTATGGAAGATGCCCTGATCACTGGTTGCTCCTCCATTTATAAAAGTCTGGAATGCGCAATTAATATTGCCCACCAGCTAGGGGTAGCTCGCCCCCAATGGTTACTTGCCCGGGAAGCTTTGGGCGATGCGCTGCGCAATAAACCGGAGCGCTTTGATCGCACCTGGGAAAGCAAGGCGCGCTTTTCAATGGACTGGTTTTATCCCGTATTAACCGGTGCCTTTTCTGGTGAGGCAGCGCAGTTGCGTCTTCAGCAGCGCTGGGATGAATTTGTCGTGGCTGGTTTGGGTTGTCGTTGCGTCAGCGATGAGCCCTGGGTGACGGTGGCTGAATCTTGCGAACTCACCATGTCCCTAATCGCTGCTGGCCAGCGTTCGCGGGCGGAAATTTTGTATCGCGGTTTGCACCGTTGGCAGGATAAAGATGGGGGCTACTGGACCGGTTATGTCTACCGGGATGAGGCCATCTGGCCGGAGGAAAAAACCACCTGGACTGTAGGGGCCATGCTTCTGGCTGCCGATGCGCTCGCCGGATTAACGCCAGCGAGCGAGCTGTTTACATCGGTGCGCCTGCCCCTAAATGCGGCGCAGGATTCCCAGGGTGTCGACAGTTTCGACGAGCTCGAATTGAGCGGAAGCCAGGGCTAGCTTATAAATATCGTAGGGCGCCTGGCCGCCATCGGCGGGGTCCGGGAAAATGTCGTGGATAGCCAGGTAGCCGCCGGGCACGATATGGCGGGACCAGCTGCGATAGTCGGTCATGGCCGCTTCCAGGGAGTGGCCGCCGTCAATAAATACGAGACCCAAAGGGGTATTCCAGCAGCGTGCAGCTGTTGCGGAGGGGGCGACGACGGGAACAACCCAGTCATCCAATTCAGCCGTGCGAATATTCGCGCGGAAAGTGCGAAAACTGTCCATTAAATTGGCCTGGCCATCAAACAGTTCGGGATCGTGATACTCCTCTCCGGGCTGGTGCTCTTCAGATCCTCGATGGTGGTCCACGGCGAACAGGACGTTATCGGTCAGCTTACAGGCACTGGCCAGGTAAATTGATGATTTGCCGCAGTAGCTGCCCACTTCAAGACAGGGACCCAGTGAGCTGACTTCAGCTGCCAGGTGGTAGAGAGCTTCCCCTTCATGGGCGGCAAGGAAACCTTTAATTGCTCGAATATCAATAGGTAGATTTAGGGACATGGGTAAACGCTTGCTATTTTTCGTGGCCGAAACACTAAACTGCCACTAATACAAAAGCAATTGGGTTTTTACTCAGGGCTCCGTAAATCCCATAAAATATAAGTAGAAATTAAAATATGCGTAAGGATCACAGGCCCTATTGGCTCAAGCGACTGCAGCTGCGTTGGCGAAAATGGCGAACAGAGTATTTCCTTCTGCCACAATTCGATGCGGTTGGGGTTGAGCCGGAAGTAATGGACCCGGGTTCTGTCCATGTTTTTGGCGGAAATGTTCGGCTCGGAAATTATCCTCACTTAATCTCCAACAACGAGAAGTGTATTCGCTTTACCACTTTTGGGCACAAGGGGGGAGAGGCATTTATTACTATTGGGGATTTCGTATTGATCTCTCCAGGGGTACGTATTTCTGCGGCTCAATCTATTGAGATTGGCGATGCCTGTATGATCGCAGCCAATGTGTATATTTCCGATTCTGATTGGCATGGGCTCTACAATCGCACGCGGCCCTTCCGTTGTACCTCCCCGGTGCGCCTGGGTAACAATGTTTGGATTGGAGATAGTGCAACCATCTGCAAAGGTGTCACCATCGGTGATAATTCTGTAGTGGGAGCCGGCAGTATCGTCACCAAGGATGTCCCCGCAAATACGGTTGTTGCAGGCAATCCGGCAAAACCCATTAAATCAATTAATCCCAGGCGGCGAATGATTACCCGCGAGGCATTATTTGCCGATGCCTTTCGCCAAGCGCATAATCTGGATGAATTGGATAAGATGATGTTGGGTGGGAACACCTTATTGGGCTGGTTGCGCTCGGTATTCTTTCCCCGCCGTAGCGATTGAATGTGCAAGTATTAATAAAATGAAAAAAAGAAAGAGTATTGTCCTGATTGGAATGCCCGGCGCCGGTAAAAGTACGCTGGGGGTGTTGTTGGCAAAGGAGTTAGCACTGGGGTTTACAGATACTGATGTTCTGATCCAGTCCAGAGAGGGCAAGACTTTGCAGCAAATTATGGCTGAAAGTGACTATCTTAATCTCCGTGCCATTGAAGGGGAGGTATTAGCTGAGGCCACCCTCCCCAGTGATGTTATTGCCACTGGAGGAAGCGCCGTCTACAGCGAAGAGGGCATGGCGAATCTACGCAGTCAGGGTGTGGTAGTGTTTCTTCAGTGTTCAGCTAAGGAGTTACGCCGGCGTATCCATAATTATGAAAGCCGTGGCATTGCGAAGGCGCCAGGGCAGTCTTTTGCGGACTTATTTGAAGAGCGACAGGCCCTTTACCGGCAATATGCAGAAATAACGGTGGATTGTGACAGAAAGTCACTGCAGGAAACGCTTGATCATTTACTTAATGCGCTGCGGGAGATGGCAGAGTAACCGAAATTTTCTCAGTAAGCCCCATGCGTTAAAACAAGGGGCTTTACTTTTCACACTTTTGGCTTAAAGTGGCAGCTGGGTAGTGTACTTCACCTGCTTTAGGGCAAAGGTGGAGTTGACTGAGGCCACGTTTGGCAGGTGTACCAGGGAGCGCTTCAGTAATTGCTCATAGTGCTCCACGCTATCTACTACAACACGCAGGACATAGTCTTTGTCTCCGCTGGTGGAGTAGCACTCGACCACCTCCTGGACATCCTGAACTGCTGATTCAAAGTTGTTCAGGGATTCCTCATCGTGATTGTGGATGGTAACGTAGCAGTATACGGTGACACCCAGATCCAGTTTGCGTGGGTCCAGCAGGGTAACACGGCCACGGATAATGCCTTCGGCTTCCAATCGCTTGATTCTGCGCCAGCAGGGGGTGTGCGAAAGGCCGACTTTATCGCCCAGCTCTGCCATGGAGTAATCTGCGTTCTCCTGCAGCGCTCGCAGAATCTTACGGTCAAAATCATCCAGGTCTGTCGAACGCTTCATAAAGACTCCTATCCTATAAAAATTATCTAAATCGAAACTTCTATCACAAATTTACGCATATTTGCGTGAATAAAGCAATGCTCTATTGCGCTTAACGAACTAGTATGACCTGACTAAACCGTTTCGGGATAGGTGCAGTGTGCCCTCAGCCGCTCTGGGACTTTGCGGCAAATATAAAAACAGGCGCATCTAACCACAGAAAACGGACTATTCGGAAGAATAATGACTAATAACTCGAACCGGGTTTCGAGAAGAATAATTAACCGGAAGTAGGTGTATGACTGATAAAGTAACCAGTCCTCAAAGTACGGCGGATTCCCAAGTAAAAAAACAGGTTTCATTGGACGACCGCTACACCATGCTCAAGGGCCGTGTGCTCCTTTCAGGTATTCAGGCCCTTGTGCGCTTACCCATAGACCAGATGCGAATGGACCGGGATCGCGACCTCAATACCGCGACTTTTATCTCCGGTTATCGGGGGTCGCCCTTAGGTGGCTACGACCTGCAGTTATCCAGGGCGAAAAAACTGCTGGGAGAGTACAACATCCGTTTCCAGCCTGGCGTCAATGAAGAGTTGGCGGCTACGGCAGTTTGGGGTTCCCAGCAGGTGGGCTTGTTCCAGGGTGCAGAAGTGGATGGCGTCTGCGGGATTTGGTATGGCAAGACACCGGGTGTTGACCGCTCCTGCGATGCATTTCGCCATGCCAACGCCGCTGGCTCCTCTCCCAAAGGTGGCGCACTGATCGTTGCCGGCGATGACCACGGCTGTAAGTCATCCTCCTATCCAGGGCAGTCTGAATTTGCCTTTGTGGATATGCATATTCCAGTACTTAACCCCGCCACCGTGCAGGAAGTGTTGGATTATGGTCACTACGGGCTGGAGCTGTCTCGCTTTAGCGGCTGCTGGGTGGCAATGATAACCCTGGCAGAAAATATGGATAGCTCTGCGACTGTGGAAGTGGACCCTGAGCGGGTTAAATTCCACTACCCGGATATTGAACGTCCCGAGGGCGGCCTGAATATTCGCAAGCAGGATAACCCTCTCGAGCAGGAAGAGCGCCTGTGGCGCTACAAGCGCCCTGCTGCGCTGGCTTTTGCTCGCGCCAATAAACTCAACAAGGTTGTATTGGAAAACCCAGAGGCGAGCCTCGGCATCGTCACCACCGGTAAGGCCCATCTGGACTTGATGCAGGCCTTCGAAGACATGGGTATCGATGAGCAGAAGGCCAAGCAGCTCGGTATTCGAATCCTTAAAGTGGGTATGACCTACCCGTTGGATGTGCCGGGCATCCAAGAGTTTGCCCGTGGCTTGGATACGCTGCTGGTGCTTGAGGAAAAACGCAGTTTAATGGAAGTACAGCTGAAAGAGGAGCTGTACAACGTCCACGTGAAGGACCCGAATTTCCCGCGTATTCTCGGTAAAGTGGACGATAGTGATCAGCCGCTGATGCCCGCTTATGGCGAGCTGTCGCCAGCGATTATTGCCCAGGTATTGGGTTTTGTTTTGGGTGAGGACAAGTTGGATGAAAGCGGCAAGCACCGCTTGATGCGCCTCAATGCCCTGGCTGAACGTATTTCCCAGCAGACGGGCTCAAGCGTGTCTCGCTTGCCTATGTTCTGTGCCGGCTGCCCCCACAACCGTTCCACCAAGGTGCCAGAAGGAAGCCGAGCCTTAGCAGGTATTGGTTGTCACTATATGGCCCAGTGGTTGGATAGGGAGACTTATACCTTCACCCAAATGGGTGCCGAAGGGGTCAACTGGGTAGGGCAGGCGCCGTTTACTACTGAAAAGCATGTCTTTGTAAACCTGGGTGATGGTACCTATTTCCACTCCGGTATTTTGGCGATTCGCGCTGCCGTGGCTGCCAAGGTCAATATCACTTACAAGATCCTGTTTAACGATGCAGTCGCCATGACAGGCGGCCAGCCCCACGATGGTGAGTTGGCTCCGGATATGATCTGTCGCCAAGTCTTGGCGGAAGGGGTGCAGAAAGTTGTTCTTGTGATGGATAACCCGGATAAATATAAGGGTGCGCTGTCCTTCCCCAGTGAAGTTGAAATTCATCACCGGGATTACTTGCCCGTTGTAATGGATGAGCTGCGTGAGGTTGAAGGTTGTACTGTTATTATTTACGACCAGACCTGTGCCACCGAACTGCGCCGCAAGCGCAAGCGCGGGCTACTTCCTAAAGCCGAGGGGCGCCCCTTCATCAACGAGCTGGTGTGTGAAGGCTGTGGGGACTGCGTCCAGCAGTCGAGCTGTATCGCTGTTGAGAAAGTGGAAACGGCGCTGGGTGATAAACGCAGGGTGAACCAAACCGGCTGCAACCAGGATATGTCCTGCGTTAACGGCTTTTGCCCCTCATTTGTCACGGTGAAAGGAGGCAATATTGCCAAGGGCGCCGGGGTAGGCGACGTTTTGCGAACTGAAGCGGCCAAGTTGCCCTCGCCGCAGCTTCCGGGCTTACAGCAGCCCTATAACTTCCTGGTTACCGGCGTTGGTGGTACGGGTGTGGTGACTATTGGTGCCTTGCTAGCGATGGCGGCACATATCGAGGACAAAGCGTGCAGCACCCTTGATCAGACGGGATTGGCTCAGAAGGGCGGAGCGGTTTACTCCCATATTCGCTTTGCGGCTGCGCCTGAGGCTTTGCAGGCGGTACGTATTTCTGACGGTCGTGCCGATGCCCTGATGGCCTGTGACCTGATTGCAGCCGGCAATGTGGCAGCTTGTTTGGTTAAACTGGATAAATCGCACAGTCGCGCGGTAGTGAATACCCACTTGAGCCCTACAGCGGCAACGGTTCTCGGGCGTGAGGATGTCCACTCACCGCAAGCGGTATTGGATACGGTGAGTGGCGCGGTTAATGAGCTCAGCTCTGTGGAAGCGCATCGCCTGACCAAAGCAGCTCTGGGTGATACGCTCGCCGCCAACATTTTCATGCTCGGCTACGCCTGGCAGAAAGGGTTGATTCCGCTAACTGAAGCCTCCCTGCTGGAAGCGATCCGCTTAAACGGTGTAGCTGTGGAAGGAAATCTGCAGGGATTTGCTGCAGGGCGGTTGGCGGCAGAAAATCGCAACGCTCTGGACAAACTGTTAACCCACGAAAAAGTTGCAGTAGAGGTACCACAAACTCTTGAGGCGATTGTAGCTCACCGGGTGGAGCACCTCACCGGTTATCAAAATGCAGACCTCGCCGAGCGTTACCGCAGTTTGGTCGATACGGTGAAATCTGCTGAGATTTTAAAAGTGCCCGGGAATGTCCAGTTGGCCGAGGTGGTTGCGCGCAATTACGCAAAATTGCTTGCCTATAAGGATGAGTACGAGGTGGCCCGCCTATACACCGATAGCCGCTTTACCGAATCGCTAAAAGAAAACTTCAGTGGTGACTTTACCCTGGAGTTCAATTTGGCTCCCCCATTACTGGCGCGCTTCGATAAAGGCTTGGGGCGTCCCCGCAAAATGAAATTTGGCGGTTGGATGTACAAGGCATTTGGTGTTTTGGCGAAGCTGAAATTCCTGCGCGGATCGGCGCTTGATATTTTTGGCTATACAGCTGAGCGAAAAATGGAGAGGGCACTGATTAGCGAATATGAAGAATTGGTTAAGAAAGTTCTGGGCCAATTAAATTCGCAGAATCACGCCGCTGCAGTTGAGCTACTTCAATATCCGGATATTATCCGGGGCTACGGCCCGGTGAAGGAGGCCAATATTGAGAAAGCGAAAGAACAGCGAAATATCGCATTAAATCGATTTGAAAACCCGGTTCGGGATATAAAACTATCAGCGGAGGTTGAGGTTTTTGACCCAGCTAAGGCACAGCAAGTAGGTTAATTGCCCGTTTGATAAAGTGGCTCTAGGACTGTCTTGAGCCACTTTATAATCCCCTACCAAACCCCTTGTAGTCGTATGGCGAATTGGTTGGTTTTGTCTCCAGTAAAATCGTTGTCGCCTAGGGTGATGTTCATCATTACCCGAACTTTGGGGTTGAAGTAATAGTTTACCCCTAACGTGAGATTACTTGCTCGCAGCTGGTGGAAATTGCGGTTTTCTATAGTTTGGTATCTTGCGGCAACTTCCCATGCGCCTTCTGGGGGGGATGGTTTAATTGACTTAAAAACCCCTTTCTTGTCGTCATATGGCTTGTGCTGCCCGGTAATTGCCCAGCTTCCCAAAATGTACCAGGAGTGGACATCCTGCCCGCCAATAAAGCACCCGGTTATAGGGTCACAGAAAAAATTCGGAGGCAAACCGAAAAAGTCTTCATAGACCAATTCTGAGAGATATATTTTTCCTGAAAAGTGCCCGTAGGCGTATTCCGCCTGACCAAATAAGGGACCGTAGGTTGCAGCCAGCTCGAAACCGGTAATATTGACCCGCCCCCCACCGTCGCCGAGAAAAAATTCATCGTCACCAAAATCGCCAAAAAAATTAACTGATCCACCAGGTGAGATGGCTATAAGTTGCTCTGGCCCCCGCCGGCCCGCATAGGCGACCTCAGCAATAATATCAGGTGTATCTTGGTTAGCTTTTTCGTAACTACGGGATACGCCCAGGTGAACGGTTGATATGGAGTCGCTGATTGGAGCCCAGGTTAATCGAGTTGCGGCGCCAAACCCCGAATTACGAGGGTCACCGGGGTTTCGCAAGTTGAACAGGGTAAAGCCGAAGGTATGGCAGCACCATTGTTTATCCCACTTGATCCCCTGTAAGTAGCCTCGTCCGTCGTAAATACCTGCAGAGCTGGTAAATGCTCGCTCCATAAGTACGAGGTCGTTTGAGCTGGTTAGTTGACTCATTGATCGACTGGGTTTGAAATTGCCAATAGTCAACTTTCCTGTATAGAACTTTGTACTTAAATAAACGTCACGCAACCCAGCGGTTCCACTGGTGGCAAAGTCTCTCTGAAGTTTGTATTCCCATTCCCAGATTTTGCCCCTCATTGTCAACCTAACCCGACGGAAGTCTGTTGTATTGACCGGATCTTCTAGGTCTTTGTCAAAAGTGTATGTATCGAAGTGAATCCTTCCGCCGAGTTGTGCGGAGAAATCCCCATCGTCAGAGACAATTTTCAGTCCGCCTTTTGTCTCGGCTTCATCAGCAATAGCCGGGAAGCTAAATAAAAGAATTGATATGGCACAGTATGCTCCCCAGCATTTCATCGGACGCCTCTAGTTGAGAGTTGTCATTGGTCACGGGAAAAGTGCTATTCGAGTTTAGCAATAGAAAAGACTTTGGACGGGGAGGGGGGATGGGACGGCGCAGAAAATCTGCGCCGAGGGTTACTGGACAGTTGATTAAAGGCGTTCTAATTTGTAACCAGTGTCGCCTAGAAACTCGATAACACTGCGTTCGCCCACCAAGTGGCCAGCGCCGACAATGACAAACAGAGACTGGTAATTTGGCCCTTTAAGGGCAATTTTCTCAGCCATCCTTTCATTGCGATTAAAAAAAAGTGTGTCATAGAGCGGCTTATATTCAGGGTTTTCAGTTAGGCCGTCGAGGATAATAAGGCGATTCAAAGCTTCTTCATCTCCTCGCTTCCATGCGCTGGTAAGTTTGGGTAAAAAGGTTGAAATATCCCCAATTTGCTCAAGGGTTTGCTGGAAGAGGAGCGCAGGGTTGTCCAGGTCATTTAACATCTTGAATTGTTGCAAGACACCTTCTAGCTCCAGAACGGATTTCCCATCCTTTTTTGCTTTTTGTAAAAAGTGCCTATCAATGCCTAGTTCTGGGTTGAGGCCGTGGGCCTGCATCTCAATCATACTCATAGAGATCATGGCTATGGCGGGACGCTGCCGGATAAACATAGCCTCGGGCATACTACGTTTTCGCATCCACGACTTCAGTTGGCTGTATATCGCGGGTGGAAGTTCGTCTTTTAAAGTTCGTTCACCTTGGTAGATAGACTCCATCATGATTCGCTGCTGTAACAGGCTGTCGCCTTCTGCAGCGAGAATGTCAGCCTCGACGGCAATGGCATCACTATTGGAGTAGGCCTGTTCAATTTTTGGTCTAAGAGGGTAAAAGTCCTCAGTTGCCAAGTGAACCGAGCCTAATAAGTAAACGGTTTTATCATTTTTAGTTGCTTTCCAGAAGATGCCTTTATCGCTCTCAGCGGCTGAAGCTCCTATTGTTAGTAGAAGCAGTGTAAAGGCGAGAAAGTAACTTATTTGTCGCTGAAGCATTGTCGGGTCCCTGAGTAATTTGCCTTTGCAAATACTATCACTAACACCTTCAGGTACCAGAGGGGCTTTTTGGCATCAAGTCACTGACTTGTAAATTAGTGATGATTTACTGGGAAATTATCTTATTGGAAGTCAAAATAGACCTTTTGGTCTGTTTCACGGAAGTCAAATTGAAAGTTGTACAGTTTTTGCCCAGTCTAGAGCCTGGGATCACAGCAACTCTTGCGCTTGAGTTTGCAAATGAACTGGTCAAAAAAGGCCACGAATCCCTGGTAATTTCTACTGGTGGACCATTGGAGGCGCGGTTTCGTTTGCACGGTAGTGACTTTATTAGCTTTCCAAAAATCAGTGAGTCAATTTGGTCTTTGCGGCACAAATCCCGCCTGCGTAAGATTCTCGCAAGGTTGCAACCGGATATTGTCCATACCTATGGTCGCTCAACGGCTTTTCTAGCTTGGCGCGCCTTAAAGAGTGAGTCAGCTACAAGTCGCCCTAAGCTGGTGCCCCTCGTGGATCAAGATTTCCCCGACAGTTATTTTAATAAAGGTATGCTGTCAGGAGATGGAATTATCGCAAGCTCCCGAGGGGTTGCAGAGAAACTTAAGAAGTCCTCCCCCAAAATTGCAGAAGACTCGATAGAGGTTATTTATCACGGTATCAATATTCGCGAGTTTGATCGTGAAAAACCGGTAGCGAGCCAGTGGCAACTGAAGCTTTTAAATAGCTATCCCCAGCTGGAAGGGAAAAACTGGTGGTTAATGCCTAGCGAAATCTCTGCAAATGGCGGGCAGGAAGAATTTCTACATATGTTGGCCCAGGCTGCGGTACAAAGAGATGATATTCACGGAGTGATTGTAGGAACTTTAGTCGAAAATGATTTGCGCTATCTGAAAAAGCTGGAAGGGCTCGCGCAAGAATTGGATCTCGGTGGCAAGGTAACTTTTCTCGGTGAACGCCGCGATATGCGTGAGTTATATGCAACTTCCCAGTTAGTTTTTCAGCTCGCCAGCGAGAAGGATGAGAATGCAAAGTATTCCAAGGAAGCAATGGCGATGGGGCGCCCGGTAGTCGCTTATTCTGGAGGCTGCACGGGTGAGGTTTTGCAGAATTATTTTCCTGAAGGATTGGTGGAGCGAGGTGATATTAAATCTTTAATAGAAACAAGTTTGAATTTGGCGAACAAGCCAAACAACTCGAACCCTCAAGAGTTTAGTTATGCAGCTTCAGCAGGAAAAACCATAGACTTTTTTCAGGGCCTGCTTAATTAAATTTAAAGCAATCTTACTCGTTAGCAATCTGGAAAGTATTGAAAGATTACACCTCTAAAAGTTAAGGTGCCCGTTCAAAGAGGCGAAATCAAAACCGGGGTTGGGTGTATTGGTTCTAGCGTTCGAAAAATGACTGTACCTTAAAGATAGGACATGGCCTCTGGAAAAACGGTACCCAAGAGCAAAGTGCAGGGCAAAATTTAGTTTGGTGCTCAATCCGATATCACCGAAGTTCTTTTGGCTTAAGTAGGATGCCCCTGCACCTGCCTCAGCAAATCCACCCTGCAAATCACTCCGGGGGTACCAGCGCAAAATAGGTTTAATTTCGAAAATATTTTGCTGCTGTTTCTCACTTTGATGCTCAATTCGCATATGGGAGTAACTGCCTTGTCCCCACCATTGAAGTGAATTATTGCCGAGACTAAATGAAAGCAGTAAATGGGAGTAGCTAAATCCAGCCATTTCTGAGGCTGAGATAGAGCGATACTGCATCAACTCATTCCCAAGTCCTTTACCTGCACTTGCAATGAATTCGGATTCTGCATGGGTGGGCGGAGTAAGGAAGAGTCCGCCGGCAAAAAAATAGGCACAGTATTTAAAAACACTGCACTTATCGTTAAAAACTACTGGTTTACGCATAGCTTCGCGGTACTAACTGATAGAGCTGTTTTAAAGACTAGTGGGAAAGAAGTCGATGGCAAGCTCTCTCGGGAGGCTTGCCATCGACTTCTTCCTTTCCTAGCGCCATTGCCGCTTTAATTGTCGAAGTGCGTCGGAGTGCAGTTGCCGGGCACGCTCTTGGCTAAGCCCCAATTGTTCGCCAATCACTCGAAAAGAGCAGTCTTTGTCAGAAATTAATCCATACCTCAGGTTGAGAACTGTCCTTTGTCGAGCAGGAAGGCGGGCAACAGCTTCGCGGAGACGTTGAGCCAACTCCTGACTGGTTACTAGCTCATCTGTATTGTAAAGTTCGTCAGCAGGCGCATAGTCTAGTCTTGTACTGCTCTGATCGTCAGCTACTGGGTCATCTAGAGATCCAGTCGGTCCCGGTAGTTTTAACAAACTCTGAATTCGCTCAATATCCAGTCCTGTATGGCGGGCTAGATTTTCATCGGATGCGGGTTGTCCTTGGGCGCGGACTTCACCAATGGCCCTGTAAATTGCCCTTAAATCGTCTTGCACGTTGGCAGGCTGCCGGACGAGATCTTCATTGCGCCTCAAGGCCAGCTGAATTTCCTGCTGGATCCACCAATAGGCATAGGTGGAAAAGCGGTATCCCATTTGCGGCTTGAACCGCTCAATAGCTTTCATTAATCCAACATTGCCTTCTTGAATTAAATCGATAAAGGGAACTGATGGATTGCGAAAGCGTTTTGCAATGGCAATAACTAGGCGCAGATTACATTGGATTAGTTTTTTCCGTTGTTTTTGAAAGCGCTGTAGTAGCCCGTTCAGTTTGCTGCGGCCGCGCCTGTCCAAGTACTCGCTGGCGAGAAGGATTTCGGTGTGGGCAATTATCAATCCGTGATCATAGGCTCCTGTGCTTCCTCGTTGCTCGACTCCCTCGCTACGCAGTTGGACCAATTGGGTGCCACTTTCCTGGAGGTTGGAAATGAGCTTTTCTTCCAGGTCGCGTAATAGACAGGTGGTACTGTGCTCTTCCTCCGGAGTTAATAGCTCAAGCCTGTAGAGGTGCTTGAGATAGCTTTGCATTGGGGTGGTGCCGCTCTCGGAGAGGGTATCACCCGCTGCATGAATCTCTTCCGCGTCAGGGTCTCGCTCGACTTGAGGGTCGGGCTCGCTGGCACCCTGACAGGAGTCAGAGAGTGGTTCGCCTGTATCCTTCAGCCATTCTTCATCCCTTGAGTAAAAATGTTCTCGGGACAAGTGCTTAAACCTTTGTTGGCTGTGTAAGTACTACACGCTGTTTAGTCTCTCAAGGCGCTTTTGGCGCCTATTCCTTTCTCACTATAGAAGAGTGTCTATGAAAGTGCCTAGGATGGTTGTAAATAAACTCTTGGCGGTGAGTGAAGATACCCACAGTGAGGTGCTCAAAATGTTATTTGACACGTTTGACGCGTAGTTTTCGCCCGCCATCGACAGGTTTCATAAAAAAGGAGCCGAGAAGGGCCCTCTCAACTATGACTTGATCGCCGACCTTCCAGCTCACTCCTTTTGAGTCATTTTGTTTCCACATTTGGCCATTATCTAGGGAAATAAGACGCTTCTCGTGGGCTGACATTTGGATGGCAATTATCTTTGCCTCAATTTGCTTGGGAGCATCATCATCTACTCCCCTTTTTTCTTGACCAAACTCCTTAACCGCATAGTCATCGAGAGAGTTGGCTATCTGGTCATAGCATATAAGTCGATTCTCCTGAGATTTTATCTCAGAACAAGATTTGACTTGGCTCTTTAGGGGGGCAGCGATTACTAGCGAAGGTGAAAGTACTAGCAGGGCAAAAATGGTAGGAGTTTTCATGATTCAGAGTATCGACTTATTTGCTAATTATGACTTTTATTCTGCCTGACATAGGCAGTATGAACAAACTGATTTGTGAATAAGTTCACACTTTTCAACTTGCCAACATGAAAGAATTTGAAAGGTAGTGCAGCTAGCTTGAGAGTCACGCTGAGCGGTCAAATTATTTAGGGGGTGCGAAAGGAGTGATGTTTGGGAGGTGAGCTATCAAGCTGCAGGCTTCAAGAGCTATATCTTAAGAAAAAATGATAAAACTTTACTATCTGCGAGGGGCGAAATAATGAAAGGGTTGTTAACACCTACAGCACTATTCGCTGTTGTAATTGGGTGTGTGTCTTTTGAGGGAGTAAATCTCACGGTGTCTGATCGATCTGTGGCCTTAGCTGGAGTTGTTACTCTTAGTGAGCGTGATGACCAGTCTGTTGATTACAGTCAATATTCGGGAGATGCTCAAGATATAGAGTTGTTTGATGACTCCAGCATGCTGGAATTTGAAGGTGATGTATTTGCCGATGCTCCAGAGCATATGCCCCCAGCGGGAGAGGGCTCAGGTGCTAAGGAAGGTGATAACAAAGGCTTTGGTGAATAGCTGTTATGGACAAGCCTCGAGCTTGAGACTCAGATTCTTGTCCATAGGCCAAACTTTCTATTTTTTCTGGGCGCTAAAACGCTTCCCACTAACTCCGTTACTATCTCTGCCCATTAAATAGAGGTAGGTGGGCATAATATCCTCTGCAGAGGTTACCGACTGAGGGTTTTCTGCTGGGTAGGCAGTTGCTCGCATTGTGGTACGGGTTGCCCCTGGGTTTAGGGAGTTGACCCGGGTATTGGAAACCCCTTCCAGTTCATCGGCGAGTACCTGCATCAATCCTTCAGTGGCAAACTTCGATACTGAATAGGCCCCCCAATAGGCTCTCCCTTTAACCCCAACGCTGGAGCTTGTAAAGACAACAGAGCCTGCTTCTGATTCCTCTAGCAGAGGCAGCATTGCTTTTGTTAGCCCAAACGCTGCATTAACATTCACCTGCATTACTTGTTGCCAAGTGTTGAAATTGTAATTGCCTATAGGGGTGCGTTGCCCGAGTAGGCCGGCATTGTGCAGGAGTCCATCCAGGCGGCCAAACTCGTTGCGAATAGCTTCTGCGAGGCTCTCGAAATCCTCTATTTTTGCCGCACCCAGGTCCATGGGGAAAATAGCCGGCTGTGGTCCGCCGGCAGTCTCGATTTCGTCATAGACCGCTTCTAGCTTGGGGGTTGTACGGCCTAGCAAAATTACTGTCGCCCCGTGAGCAGCAAAAGTCTTTGCTGCAGTTTTACCTATGCCATCTCCGGCACCGGTGATAAGAATAATTTTGCTCTTTAATAGGTCGGAGGGCGCTTGATAGTCGCCAACAAAGTCTGACATGAAATATCCCGATACTGTCACCGGGCTTGGGTGCCCGGTATTACTTCAAGTTTCAAAAATAGTGTTGTTCTAGAAGGGGCCAAATTTCATTGGCGGAATTTACCAGGTGGTCTGCCCCCCAATTGGCGGGGTTATCTGTAGAGTCAATATAACCATACCCGCAAGCGATAGTCGGCATACCAGCCTTTTGTCCGGCGATGATATCGCGCTTGTGGTCGCCGATATAAATTGCTTCAGCGGGCGCGCAACCAATCTGGCTGCAGGCTAAAAATAGGGGCTCGGGGTCCGGCTTGGATTTGCTGACGTGGTCAGGGCAAACAATTGCAGAGGCTGGCGGTAGATGGGTAAAGGCTTCCATCAGAGGAGTGGTGTAGGCCTCCGGTTTATTGGTGACAATCCCCCAGGGAAGGTTTTTTTCAACCAGGTTGTCGAGCAGGTTGTCGATACCGGGGAAAGTGGTCGTCTTCTCTGCAAGATGTGCCAGGTAGAGGTCCAGTAACCTTTGCAGTAATCCTGGGAAGGCGGGGTCACCTTCTTCTTTGTTAAACCCCAATGTGACCAGCGCCCTGGAACCATTGGATACAGTTCCCCGGATCGTCTCGTCAGGCAGTGGAGGTAACTGTTCCTGTTGGCGCAGTTGATTTAATACAACAATAAAATCTGGCGCTGTATCAAGCAGGGTACCATCCAGGTCAAATAAAACGGCTTTCATTTTGCAGTTCACTTATTCTGGTTTGCTGGCATACATCAAATAATTGACGTCGACATCCCGGGGGGTCAATTTGTAGCTTCGGGTAACCGGGTTATAAGTCATACCGGTTATATCGTGCGCTTCCAGGGACTCATCGCGCAGCCAGGCGCCCATTTCTGAGGGGCGGATAAACTTACTGTATTCATGAGTGCCCTTGGGCAGTAAGCGTAGGACATATTCTGCTCCGACTACGGCAAACAGCCACCCTTTGGGGGTGCGGTTGATCGTAGAGAAAAATAGCTTGCCGCCAGGTTTTACAAGTTTCGCGCAGGCGCGAATGACAGAGGACGGGTCTGGTACATGCTCAAGCATCTCCAGGCAGGTAACAATATCAAAGCTCTCGGGCGCTTCTTCTGCCAGTTCCTCTACTGCCACTTTGCGATAATTGACGCTGACGCCACTTTCTAGGGCGTGGAGTTTGGCGACATTGAGTGGGGCTTCCCCTAGATCGATACCAGTGACATCGGCTCCCCTCTGCGCCATGGCTTCAGCCAGGATGCCGCCACCGCAGCCCACATCGAGGAGCTTCTTACCGGCAACCGGAGCATACCCGTCAATGTAATTTGCACGCAGTGGATTGATTTCGTGTAGTGGTTTGAACTCGCCTTCCTTGTCCCACCAGCGGCTGGCAAGTTGCTCAAATTTGGCGATTTCTGAGGGATCTACATTGCTCATGAACTTCTCTGCAAACTCCGTCGCTCGTAACCGGCATTTTTCAGTGATTGGGCCGGAATCAGTTATCTAGCGTAAATTTCCGCTGATTCTATCACGCCATATTTGCGCCCGCTGGATAACCTCAGTTTCGTTTAAGGTTTGTAGCTGGCGCTCCTTTAAAAGTTGTCGCCCGGCGACCCAGACATCGCTGACATTGTGTCCTCCGTTGGCATAAATCAACTGGGACACTGGGTCATGCAAAGGCTGCTGTTCTAGACCGCCGAGATTGATAGCTGCAATGTCTGCGCTTTTACCTACCTCCAGGCTTCCGGTTATATCTTCAATTCCCAGTGCTTTGGCTCCGTTGATGGTCGCCATGCTCAGTGTCTGATGCGCGGGTAGGGCTGTTGCGTTCCCGCTAACAGCTTTTGCCAGTAGTGCGGCTGTGTTGGCTTCGGAGAACAGGTCTTGGGTGTTATTGCTCGCAGCGCCATCGGTGCCAAGGGATACGTTGATGCCGGCTTCCAGCATGTCATAGGCTGGGCAAAAGCCTGAGGCGAGCTTGAGATTAGATGATGGGCAGTGAGAAACATGGGCGCCACTTGAACTCACTAGCTCAATGTCTCGTTGATTAGTGGCCACCATATGTACACAAAGTGTCTGCGGCCCCAGCAGCCCAAGGCGGAATAGCCGTTCGGTGGGCCGCTCTCCATTAGCGTTCAGGGCGCTTTCAACTTCAGCGTGGGTCTCGTGGAGGTGCATCTGCATGGGGATCTGCGCTTCGGCAGAGCAGACTGCAATTTTCTCCAGTGTTTTATCCCCCACGGTGTAGGGGGCGTGGGGTGCAAATACCACCTCAATTCGATCGTGCGCACGGTAATCATCGCGTAACGCCAATCCTTTGTGTAGGGCCTCGTCGCTATTGCGGCTCCAGGGGGTTGGGGCATCCAGCACGGGGAAGGCGATATGGGCCCTGATTCCGCTCTCCCGCGCAGCAATGGCGACGGCTTCCGGGAAGAAGTACTGATCAGAAAAAGTAGTAGTACCTGAGCGCAGCATCTCGGCAATCGCTTGCCGGCTGCCGTCAGCTACAAATTGCGGACCGACCCAGCGTTGCTCTGTCGGCCAGATGTGCTGCTCCAGCCATTCTTTAAGGGGGCGGTCATCAGCGTAGCCGCGTAATAGCGTCATGGGCGCATGGTTGTGAGTATTAATTAACCCTGGAATTAGTGCGTGTTGCCCCAGGTCGACTTCATCTGTTGCCTGAAAACGAATTGAGGCCTCAGCTGTGGGTACCAGGGCAGAGATTTTGCCCTTTTCTATTGCGAGCGAACAATTTTCGTACACTTTTTTCTCGGGTACGACGGGTATGATCCAGCGTGCGTGGATCAGGGTATCGACAGCTTGTTGCATGAGGACTTATCTGGTGGCTGCTGTGGGGGTGTTTTACTGTAGCCGCAGTCAATGGGGGCGACAACTGTGGTTTGTGCCGCAGTTGGATATCTCCGAGTCCTGCGGCTCCAAACATCTCAAACTATGGTAGAATCGCCCGCTTATCCCGGGCACAGTACGTACGCCCGCGCTATAAAAGGAACGCCGTAAGCCATGGGCGAATTAGCCAAAGAAATCTCTCCGATTAATATCGAAGAAGAACTCAAGCAGTCTTATCTCGACTATGCCATGAGCGTGATTGTCGGGCGCGCACTGCCGGATGTACGCGATGGCCTCAAGCCGGTACACCGCCGCGTGCTTTACGCGATGAGCGAGCTTAAAAACGACTGGAATAAACCTTACAAGAAATCAGCGCGTGTCGTTGGTGATGTAATCGGTAAGTATCACCCGCACGGAGACACTGCGGTCTACGACACTATTGTGCGTATGGCGCAGCCGTTTTCTATGCGTTACACCTTGGTAGATGGCCAGGGTAACTTCGGTTCTATCGATGGTGACAGTCCAGCTGCCATGCGATACACCGAAATTCGTATGGATAAGTTGGCCCACGAGCTGCTGTCCGATCTCGATAAAGAAACTGTTAATTTTGTCGATAACTACGATGGTTCCGAGCAAATGCCGGAGGTGTTGCCTTCGCGTGTGCCGAACCTCTTGGTCAATGGTTCCTCCGGTATTGCGGTGGGCATGGCCACCAATATCCCTCCCCATAACCTGGGTGAGGTGATCAAGGCTTGTCTGGCTCTGATCAATAATTCCGAGTTGACCGTCGACGACCTGATGGAGTACATCCCCGGGCCGGACTTCCCCACGGGCGCCATCATCAATGGCCGCGCCGGTATTCTCCTTGCTTACCGCACTGGCCGTGGGCGCATTTATGTCCGTGCCAAAGCAGATGTGATCCGCGATGACAAGACCAATCGCGAAACCATCATCATTACTGAGATCCCCTTCCAGTTGAATAAAGCGCGCTTGATCGAGCGTATTGCCGAACTGGTGAAAGAGAAAAAGATCGAGGGTATCTCTGAGCTGCGCGACGAGTCCGACAAAGACGGCTTGCGCGTAGTGATTGAGCTTAAGCGGGGAGAGCTGGGTGATGTGGTTCTGAATAACCTCTATTCCCAGACCCAGCTGGAAAGCGTCTTCGGTATCAATATGGTGGCCCTGGTCGATGGCCAGCCCAAGGTATTGAACCTCAAAGAGCTGCTCGAGCACTTTATTCGCCACCGCCAGGAAGTCGTTACCCGCCGTACGGTCTACCTGTTGCGCAAAGCCCGCGAGCGCGGTCATATTCTGGAAGGTCTGGCGATTGCCATCGCCAATATCGATCCGGTAATCGAGCTGATCAAATCTTCCGCCACACCGGCAGATGCCCGCGAGGCGTTGCTGGCTAAAGGCTGGCCTGTGGGCAATGTACAGCAGTTCCTGGAGCGGGCTGGTGCTGATGCCTGCCGTCCAGATGATCTGCCGCAAGAATTTGGTTTGCGCGACGATTCTTACTACTTGTCCCCGGCCCAGGCTCAGGCAATTCTCGAATTGCGCCTGCACCGCCTGACGGGCATGGAGCACGACAAGCTGCTGGCAGAATACCAGGATCGACTGGAGCAGATTGCTGAATATCTGCATATCCTCGGCAGCTTCGAGCGTCTGATGGAAGTGATCCGTGAAGAGTTAGAGCAGCTGTCAAAGGACTTTAACGATGAGCGTCGTACCGATATCGTTGCGTCTCGCCAGGATCTGACTGTTGAAGACCTGATTACCCCGGAAGACAAGGTAGTAACTATCTCCCACGGCGGTTACGCCAAGAGCCAGCCTCTGACCGATTACCAGGCCCAGCGCCGTGGCGGTATGGGTAAATCCGCGACCCAGGTAAAAGACGAGGACTTCGTCGAGCATCTATTGATCGCCAACTCCCATGACACCCTTCTGTGCTTCTCCAATAAGGGCAAGGTGTACTGGCTGAAAGTCTACGAAGTGCCCACCGCTGGCCGAGCCTCCCGTGGTCGCCCAATGGTTAATATGCTGCCCCTGGAAGAGGGCGAGCGTATCAGTAGCATGATGCCGGTGTCCGAGTACGACGAAAATCACTTTATCTTCTTCACCACTGCCAATGGCACCGTGAAGAAAACCCCCCTCACCGCTTTTGCCCGCCCCCGCAGTGTTGGTTTGCGTGCAATTGAGCTGGAGGAGGGCGATCGCCTGGTAGCCACTGCGATTACCGATGGTGAGCGCGATGTAGCGCTGTTTACCAGCGCCGGTAAGGCAGCGCGCTTCTCCGAGTCCAATGTGCGCTCTATGGGCCGTGTTTCCCGTGGTGTTCGCGGTATTCGTATGCAGGAAGGTCAGCAGGTTATCGCTATGGTTATCCCTGAAGAGGGTGGCTCTGTGATGATGGCTACTGAGAATGGTTACGGTAAGCGCACAGCTATCAGCGAATTCCCCACCAAGGGACGCGGTACCCAGGGTGTTATTGCGATCGCGGAAAGTGAACGTAACGGTGCTTTGGTTGGGGCCTGTCAGGTGCACCCAGGTGAGGAGATGATGTTGATCTCCGACCAGGGCACTCTGGTGCGTACCCGTGTTGATGAAGTGTCTGTACTTGGGCGCAACACGCAGGGGGTGCGAGTGATTCGCCTGAAGACTGGCGAGAAGTTGGTTGGTCTCGGTCGCATTGAAGAGACCGAGGATGACGGTGAAGAAAACGGTGGGGAAGAGTGACCCACCGCTCCAGACGACTAAGAAAGGCTGCGTTTATCGCGGCCTTTCTTGCCTTTGGCTCCCACGAAAAACGCTAAAGGCGCGATATCTATCCCTATGAATGGCAATTTGTGCGTAGACACATCTAGTTGTATTTGAAACCTTTTTTGTATTGTGGAAATCAGCTCATGAGGAAGTTTAATTTCTGTGCAGGCCCTGCCGCTTTACCGCAGCCCGTACTGGAGCAGGCGCAAAGGGAGTTGCTCGATTGGCAAGGGCTCGGTTGCTCTGTAATGGAGGTCAGCCACCGCTCTCCAGAGTTTGTTGAGGTAGCTGAGCGGGCCGAACAGGACCTCCGCGATCTGCTCAGTGTGCCGAGCAACTACAAAGTGTTGTTTCTTCAGGGCGGGGCAACTGGGCAGTTCAGTGCTGTGCCCTGGAATCTTCTCGGTGCTGGCTCTACCAAAGCTGAATTCATTCATTCCGGTAGTTGGGCGGCCAAGGCGATCAAAGAAGCTCGTCGTTACGGTGAAGTAAATGTGGTCGCATCCAGTGAGGATCGAAACTTCAGCTATGCACCTGCAGCAGACAGCTGGCAGTCGAGTGGGGATGCGGCTTATTTCCACTATACCCCTAACGAGACGATTGGCGGTGTTGAGTTTGGCTATGTGCCGGAAGTGGAGTGCCCGCTAGTGGCGGATATGTCCTCAACTATTTTGTCTCAACCGATTGAGGTGGAAAAGTTCGGCGTTATCTATGCCGGTGCGCAGAAAAATATTGGCCCCTCAGGTATCGCTGTAGCTTTGATTCGAGATGATTTACTCGATCGCTCACTGGAAAATGTTCCTCGCAGTTTGAGCTGGAAGGTGGCGGCAGAAGCGGGCTCTATGGATAACACGCCACCTACTTTCGCTTGGTACTTATCTGGTCTTGTCTTCCAGTGGTTGAAAGATCAGGGGGGTGTTGATGCGATGGCTGAGCAGGCCGATGCTAAATCTAAAATGCTGTACGACTTCCTCGACAGCAGTGACTTTTTCTCCAGTCCGGTTGAGGAGGGAAGTCGCTCCCGCATGAATGTGCCCTTTGTGTTGGCTGACGACCGCTTGGATAAGCAGTTTTTGATTGAGTCAGAAGAAGCGGGTTTGTTGAGCTTAAAGGGGCACCGCTCTGTGGGTGGTATGCGGGCGTCGCTATATAACGCCGTTCCCATGGAGGCAGTGGAAGCGCTTGTGGCATTTATGGCGGATTTTGAAGCGCGTAAGGCTTAGGTGGTTAATTTAATCTTGATGATTTCTAGAGAAAGTAGATAAACGAATGGCAGAGGAAACTGTGAGTGGCGACCAGCGACTGCTGGAGCTGCGCAATCAGATCGACAGTATTGATGGAGAGATTGCTCGCTTAATTAGTGAGCGGGCTCGCTGCGCCCTGGAGGTTGCAGAGGTTAAGAAAGCTACTGGCGAGGATGCTCTCTATTATCGGCCGGAGCGTGAAGCACAAGTGCTGCGCAAGGCTATGGAGCGCAATAATGGTCCGCTGACTGATGAAGAGATGGCGCGACTGTTTCGCGAAATTATGTCGGCCTGCCTGGCCTTGGAAGAGCCTGTCAAGGTGGCCTACCTGGGCCCTGAGGGTACCTTTACCCAGCAGGCGGCATTAAAGCACTTCGGCAACTCTGCCCAGAGCCGGCCGCTGGCGGCAATTGATGAAGTTTTCCGTGAGGTAGAAGCAGGTGCCGTCAGTTACGGTGTAGTGCCGGTAGAAAACTCTACCGAAGGGGTGATCAATCACACCCTGGATAACTTTATGCACTCTAACCTGAGTATCTGCGGTGAGGTGGAGCTGCGTATCCATCATCACTTGATGATCTCAGATGTAACGCGCCCAGAGTCAATCACTCGTATTTATTCCCATGCGCAGAGTCTGGCGCAGTGCCGCAAATGGCTTGATGCTCATTATCCCAATGTGGAGCGTGTTGCAGTTGCCAGCAATGCGGATGCGGCCAAGCGCGTTAAGGGTGAGTGGAATGCTGCGGCGATAGCTGGCGATATGGCAGCGGAACTCTACGGGTTGAAGGTGCTGTCGGAGAAAATAGAAGATCGCCCGGATAATTCCACCCGCTTCTTGATTATTGGTACCCAGCAAGTGCCTGCGAGTGGGGATGATAAGACCTCATTGATGGTATCAATGCGCAATGAGCCAGGTGCTCTGCACGATCTCCTGGAGCCGTTTCGTCGCTACAGTGTCGATTTGACTCGGGTAGAGACCCGGCCATCGCAGTCTGGCAATTGGACCTATGTGTTCTTTATCGATTTTAGCGGCCACCGCGATACCCAGGGAATTGCCGAGGCGCTAAAAGAGGTTGGAGGCTGTGCCTCAGATCTGAAAGTGCTGGGTTCCTACCCTCGCGGAGTGCTGTGATGGCGCAAGCTCAAATTGGCCGACTGCTGGTTGTTGGGATCGGTTTAATTGGGGGGAGTTTTGCCCTTGCACTGAAAGCTGCCAGGGCTTGCCGAGAGGTTATCGGGGTCGCTCTGGAAGAGAGTGTCTGCGATGAAGCCAGGGCGCTTGGTATTGTTGATCGGGCCAGCACCAGTCTCGAGCTGGTATTGCCGCAGCTGGAGCCGGGCGATTTGGTGTTTGTGGCTGTGCCGACACTGGCGATTGAGTCTGTATTCGCGCAGCTGAAAGAACACCTGCCGGCGGGAGTCACCGTGACAGATGGTGCCAGCGTAAAAGGTAGCGTGGTGGCAGCGGCAGAAAAAGTGTGGGGGAGTGCTCCAGATTTTCTGGTGCCAGGACACCCAATTGCTGGTTCTGAAAAAAGTGGTGTTACCGCGGTGAGAGATGACCTCTATAGGGATCACCGCATTATCCTGACGCCGCTTGCGAATACAGGGGCTGCTCATTTGCAGCTTGTGGAGCGAGCATGGCAGGCCGTGGGAGCAGAGCCCCTGACAATGTCAGTGGAGGAGCACGACGAGGTTCTGGCTGCTACGAGCCATCTTCCCCACGTCATCGCTTTTAGCCTTGTGGACACTTTGGCCCACGATGCGGAAAACGAAAATATCTTCCGCTATGCGGCGGGTGGCTTCCGTGATTTCACTCGTATCGCTTCCAGTGACCCGGTTATGTGGCGAGATATTATGCTCGCCAATCGGGACGCCATCTTAAAGGCCATCGACCTATACAGTCTCAACCTTTCTTCCCTGCGCGACGCTATTGCCTCCGGTGATAGCGCTGCCCTGATGGGGGTTTTTACCCGCGCCAAAGCGGCACGGGATCACTTTACCAAAATGTTGGCAAAACAAGCGTATTCGGAACCTATGCAAGAACAAGAGATTACTTTTATCGTGCAGCCGGGCGAGGCTGTAAATGGCAAGCTCAGGGTGCCGGGGGACAAATCGATGTCGCACCGCTCAATTATGCTGGGCTCCCTGGCCGAGGGAGTTACAGAAGTTGAGGGCTTCTTGGAGGGTGAGGATGCACTGGCGACCCTGCAGGCTTTCCGCGATATGGGGGTCGTAATTGAGGGGCCGGACAATGGTCGGGTTGTAATTCATGGCGTAGGACTTAATGGCTTGCAGGCACCGCCCGGACCGCTATATCTCGGTAACTCCGGGACCTCCATGCGCCTGTTGGCTGGATTGCTTGCCGGGCAGGATTTCGACGTAACACTCACTGGCGATGAGTCCCTGTCAAAGCGCCCGATGAATCGCGTGGCTAACCCCCTGCGTGAGATGGGTGCAAATATTGAGACTGGCCCGGAAGGCCGTCCGCCGCTTTTAATTAAAGGTGGTAGTGCGTTGAAAGGGATCGATTACCCGCTGCCGATGGCCAGTGCCCAGGTGAAATCAGCGGTATTGCTGGCTGGGCTCTATAGTGAGGGTCAAACGTCTACCGTTGAGCCGGCGCCCACTAGAGACCATACCGAGCGTATGTTGCAGGGCTTTGGTTATAAGGTGGAGCGGGATGGTGCTCAGGCTAAGTTGGCGGGCGGCGGCTCACTGAAATCCTGTCGCATCGATGTGCCTGCCGATATTTCTTCAGCCGCATTCTTTATGGTTGCTGCCGCTATCTCTCCCGGTTCCGATATTGTGCTGGAGCATGTGGGGATCAATCCCACCCGCGATGGGGTTATCAATATCCTCCGTGCAATGGGTGGCAATGTTGAATTGCTGAATATGCGCGAAGTGGGCGGTGAGCCGGTGGCGGATATTCGTGTTCGCTATGCGCCCTTGAAGGGAATTCGCATCCCTGAGGATCAGGTGCCCCTGGCGATTGATGAGTTTCCCGCATTGTTTGTTGCGGCAGCTTGTGCAGAAGGTGAGACCGTCCTGACTGGTGCGGAGGAGTTGCGGGTCAAGGAAAGTGACCGGATTCAGGCGATGGCAAATGGCTTGATTGCACTTGGGGTAAAAGCTGAGCCAACACCGGACGGTATCATGATCCAGGGCTGCAAAGAGGGTGCGGTATTTTCTGGAGGCACCGTCGATAGCTTGGGGGATCACCGTATTGCTATGGCGTTTGCAGTGTCATCGCTGCGCGCAAAGGATACAATCCGCATCCTTCACTGCGCCAATGTGGCGACCTCATTCCCGAACTTTGCCGAACTGGCAACGGGCGCGGGTCTCAAGTTGCAGTTGGCGTGACACGGGTATTCAGGTTTGGGCGATTGTGGTTCGCTTGAGTGCATCCGCCAGAGATGTTGAGTTGTAAAGAAAATATGAGTGATACAAACGGGTTGCCACCAGTAGTTACCATTGATGGTCCCAGTGGTTCGGGCAAGGGGACCATTGCAAAGCTTTTGGCTGATCGCCTGAGCTTTTCCTTGTTGGACTCCGGGGCCCTTTATCGGGCTGCCGCTTTGGCCGCACTTAATAAGGAAGTTGATCTCTCCAATGACAAGCTGCTGACCGAATTGGCGAAAGACCTCGATGTGCGCTTTACCGTGAGTGCCGGTCAGTTGCAGGTGTGGCTGGAAGAGAGTGACGTCACCGCAGATATCCGTATGGAGCGGGTAAGCATGGCTGCTTCCAAGGTCGCGGCAATTCCCGGTGTGCGGGCAGCGCTACTGCAGCGCCAGCGGGACTTCCGCCAGCCCCCCGGCTTGGTTGCCGATGGTCGGGATATGGGCACTACCGTGTTTCCCGACGCGCCGGTCAAGGTTTACCTAACCGCCAGCGCTGAGGAGCGTGCTAACAGGCGTTTCGCTCAGTTGCATGAGAAGGGGGTTTCTGTTAGCCTCCGCGACCTGCTGGAGGACATCCGTGCCCGAGATGCACAGGATATGAACAGAAAAGCCTCCCCCCTGGCTCCCGCTGAGGATGCGGTTGAGCTGGATAGTACGGGGGTGAGTATCGATGAAGTCCTCCGAAAAGTGCTCGATTTGGTTCAGGACCGTATTTCACCCTGAAGTTCGGGCAGTAAATAGTTTTCTAACGACAGCGGCCGGGATCAGCCAGAATCGCCCGGCCGTTATCGTAATCCGACCCGCGTGCTGGCAGCGCGGTTGGGGTCGCGGCTGGCGGTTGACTAGACTTAACAGTTACCAACGGCTGGACCCAGCACTATAGGTAATGTAATGAGCGAGAGCTTTGCTGATCTATTTGAAGAGAGCCTGAAAAGCGTTGAAATGGCACCGGGCGCAATTGTTACTGGTGTTGTAATCGACGTAGATAAAGACTGGGTTACCGTTCACGCGGGCCTGAAGTCTGAAGGCGTTATCCCTGCTGCACAATTCGCCAACGATAAAGGTGAAGTTGAGCTGCAGGTGGGCGACGAAGTACAGGTTGCCCTGGAAGCTGTAGAAGACGGTTTCGGTGAAACCCGTCTGTCCCGCGAAAAAGCCAAGCGCGCTGAAGCCTGGAAAATCCTCGACGCAGCTCACGCAGCTGACGAAGTGGTTAAAGGTGTTATCAGCGGTAAGGTTAAAGGTGGCTTTACTGTTGATGTTGCCAATATCCGTGCGTTCCTGCCCGGCTCTCTGGTTGACGTTCGTCCGGTTCGCGACACTGCGCACCTGGAAGGTAAAGAGCTCGAGTTCAAAGTTATCAAGCTGGACTCCAAGCGCAACAACGTAGTTGTTTCCCGCCGCGCCGTTATGGAAGCTGCCACCTCCGAAGAGCGTGAAGCTCTGCTGGAAAGCCTGCAGGAAGGCATGAGCGTCAAGGGTATCGTGAAGAACCTGACCGACTACGGTGCTTTCGTAGACCTGGGCGGTATCGACGGCCTGCTGCACATCACCGATATGGCTTGGAAGCGCATCAAGCACCCGAGCGAGATCGTGAACGTTGGCGACGAGATCGAAGTAAAAGTACTGAAGTTCGACCGCGAGCGCAGCCGTGTATCCCTTGGCCTGAAGCAGTTGGGCGAAGATCCTTGGGTATCCATCAAGCAGCGTTACCCAGAGAACAGCCGCGTGAAGGCGGTTGTAACCAACCTGACCGACTACGGCTGCTTTGCCGAGCTGGAAGAAGGTGTGGAAGGTCTGGTACACGTTTCCGAAATGGATTGGACCAACAAGAACATTCACCCGTCCAAAGTTGTCCAGGTTGGCGACGAGGTAGAGGTGATGATCCTGGATATCGACGAAGAGCGTCGTCGTATCTCCCTGGGTATCAAGCAGTGCCAGGAAAATCCGTGGGATGCCTTCGCGCGTAAATTCGCTAAGGGCGACAAGATCTCCGGTAAGATCAAGTCCATCACTGACTTCGGTATCTTCATTGGTCTCGACGGCAGCATCGACGGTCTGGTCCACCTGTCCGACATCTCCTGGAACGAAGCTGGCGAAGAAGCTGTTCGCAAGTTCAAGAAAGGCGACGAAATCGAAACTGTTATCCTGGGCATCGATTCCGAGCGTGAGCGTATCTCCCTGGGCATCAAGCAGTTGGAGTCCGATCCGTTCTCCGACTACGTTACCACCAGCGATCGCGGCAGCATCGTTGTAGGTACTGTTAAGGAAGTTGACGCTAAGCAAGCAGTAATCACCCTGGCGGGCGAAGTAGAAGGCGTACTGCGCGCTTCTGAAATCAGCCGCGACAAGGTTGAAGATGCTCGCAACGTCTTGAAAGAAGGCGAAGAAGTAGAAGCTAAGATCACCAGCGTGGATCGCAAGAACCGCGTGATCAGCCTGTCTATCAAAGCCAAAGACCAGGACGACGAGAAGCAAGCTATCAAGGATCACAGCAAGAAGCAGTCTGAACAAGTTCAGCCCGCTACTATTGGTGACCTGATCAAGGCTCAAATGAATAACAAAGACTAATCGTCTTTGAGTGTTCATAGCTCCAAATGGATCATTTGGAGCGACCCGAAAGCCGGACTGGGGTTGCCCAGTCCGGCTTTCTATTAGATGATTGGTGCTCTACTCCAGAATAATCAATGACTTACAAAGGTTGCGGAGCGCATGACCAAGTCCGAACTGATCGAAAGGATTGCGTTGAGGTTGGATCAGCTGCCAGTTAAGGATGTAGAGCTGGCGGTAAAAGTGGTGCTCGACACCATGTCAGATGCCCTGTCCCAGGGTGAGCGTATAGAGATACGTGGCTTTGGTAGCTTTTCTCTTCACTATCGAGCCCCGCGTACGGGCCGGAATCCCAAAACTGGGGACGCGGTTGATCTCGCCGGGAAATATGTCCCGCATTTCAAGCCTGGCAAAGAGTTGCGCGACAGAGTGAATCGAAGTATGCACGATGAGGCGAGTATCGAAGTATGATTAGACTCCCTGGCAGCAGTGTGAATACTGCCATTAATCGGGGTGAGCTTCGTCGTTAATCGATAAAGTTTTTTGTGGAACGTGGAGGTTCCCTTGTCATTTTTGCGTTGGCTGACACGCATCGTCTATGGGGTCGTCGCCCTGCTTTGCATCGCTTTGGGGATTTATTTCGCAGTTGCCAATCCGGAGACTATCAAGCCAAATATTGTGGGCTATCAACTGCCGGCAGGAAGTGTAGGCTTTTGGTTGATTGGTTTCTTGTTGCTGGGATTGTTGCTGGGTTTTGTCGTTAGTCTGCAGCCTGTTTATGCCAAGCGTCGCCAAGTGCGGTCGCTCGAGAAGCAATTGAAGAAAATGGAGCGGGAATTACACACCGCCCACCGCAAGGCTTCTGGAGACTGATTTGCTCGATTTTACCTATTTCTTTTTCCTGCTTGCGGCAATCGCGATCGGCTGGGTGCTGGGGCGAGGTAGCGCCAAAAAGAAAGTGGCGGATTATAGTGAGCAAGAGCATGCGCTGGTGAGGTCTTACGCCCAGGGCTTAAACTATTTATTGAGTGAGCGCCACGACGATACCATCGATAAATTTATTGACTCTCTGGAAGTAAGTCAGGCTACTTTTGACACCCACCTGGCTCTTGGAAGTCTGTTGCGCCGAAGAGGGGAGTACGATCAGGCGATTCGAGTCCATCAAAATTTACTCGGGCGCCCGAGCTTGTCCAGGGTGAGTCAAAATAAGGCTCAACTTGAACTTGCCTGTGACTATATTTCTGCTGGCTGGCTGGATAGAGCTGAACGTCTGCTACAAGAGCTGGTTGAGACCTCTCAGGAGTTAAAGGCTGTTAGCCTGGAGCGTCTGATTGAAGTCTACCGGGATGAAAGGGAATGGGCTAAAGCGATCCATGCTGTAAACCTGTTGCATGGCCGGCGGTTCAAGCGCCTCTCGGCTGACTGGGCCCCGGTTCAGGCTCATTTTTGCTGCGAATTGGCAGAGGAGTCAATAGCGACAAAGGATTACCTAAGTGCAAGGAAGCATATCGATTCTGCCCTGAGTTATGAGCGCAGCTCAGTGCGGGCAAATTTGCTGTGGGGTCGCCTCGAATATCTGCTTGGCAAGCCGAGAGAGGCCATTAAGGTTTTACAGCGGATCCCCAAGCAGAGCCCGGACTATATTCCTGAAATCCTTGAGTTGTTGATTACTTGTTATGGGGATTTAGGGGATGGCAAGGGGTTGGATCGATATCTTGAATCCCTATTGAAAGAGCACCCCTCTAATAGCGTATTGATTGCCCTGACTGAGCGTATTCAGCTGCAGGATAGTGAGGCTGCAGCGGCTGCATTTATGGGGAAGCAGCTGGCGCTGCGCCCGTCTTTGAGGGGGTTGGGACGCTTTCTCGATCTGCATATAGATAGTACAGAGGGTAGGGCGAGAGAGAATCTTTCCCTACTCAAGACATTAATCGACCAGCTTATAGCGAGCCGCCCTCACTACCGGTGTAGCAATTGCGGGTTTTCGGGCAATCAGTTGCACTGGTTGTGTCCGAGCTGCAAGCACTGGGATTCAGTACGCTCCGTTAAGGGGATTGAGGGCGAGTAAAGTAATGACTGTCCTGTACATTGGGCTGACGGCCTGGTCGGGACGGCTTTTGAAATAAATGAGGTTTTTCTTGCAGTCTAAAGTTTCTTCTCCGGTTATCGTTGCTCTGGATTACGACAATGCTGAGTCTGCACTGGCAATGGCAGATCAGCTCGATCCGTCGCTGTGTCGGGTCAAGGTTGGTAAGGAGCTGTTTACTGCCGCTGGTCCAGACTTGGTGAAAACTCTGGTTGACCGGGGCTTCCAGGTATTTCTGGATCTTAAATTTCACGATATCCCCAATACTGTTGCGAAGGCCGTTAAAGCTGCCGCGAAATTGGGGGTATGGATGGTTAATGTTCACGCAAGTGGTGGTGAGCGGATGATGTTGGCTGCCGCCGAGACCCTGCGGGAATTTGGCGAAGATAAGCCTCTATTAATTGCGGTTACCGTACTTACCAGCACAACTGCAGAGGAACTGGCTGCAGTTGGTGTGGCTGCTCCGCTGGAAAAGCAGGTGTTGCACCTGGCCTCTCAAGCTAAATCCTGCGGTCTCGACGGTGTAGTCTGCTCCGCACGGGAGGCTCAACTGCTGCGCAGTGAATGTGGGGCCGATTTTTCACTAGTGACGCCGGGAATTCGTCCTGCGGGCTCTGATGCCGGGGATCAGCGGCGTACTTTGACGCCTGCTGAAGCTTTGGCGCAAGGTTCTGACTATTTGGTTGTAGGTCGTCCCATCACTGCCGCATCTGAGCCTTTAGTGGCCTTGAAGTCAATTCTGGCCGAACTGGCAGGTTAGCATGGTTGTCTTGCTTCGCAACTTGTAATGATGTGTAATTAGGCCTGAGCCGACAGAAAGTTGCCCGTTGATATCATGGTGTGGCTTGGGGGAGGTAATAGCAGTCCCAAAGTGAAACCGATAATTCACTGGGAGTTGACCATGAAATTGACCTACCAATTGTTTTCTGTTGTTTTTGCGCTAGCTTTTTCGCTTTTTTTGAGTCCATCTGCATTTGCGGGAGAGATGGGCAGCGTTGAAGCCAAAGAGGTTGTGCTGTCTGTCAATGTCAACAGTGCTTCAGCTGTTGAACTTGCTGAGAGGTTGAATGGCATTGGCGAAGCACGGGCACAATTAATCGTTGAGTATCGCGAGGTGCATGGCCCGTTTACCTCTGTGGAGCAGCTGTTGAATGTTAAGGGAATCGGCGCGGCAACCCTGAATAAAAACAGGGATTTGATTCGGCTCTAAAGGTTTATGGGTCCCGACTGGTGGTTTTTTGTGGTCTCCAGTTGGGGTTTTGAGTTGGTGAGCAAGAGAGCCTTAATAGATGACTCCCCCAGATGAATTTCAGTTGTTACTGTCGATAAAATGTAGCATTTATGTTGCGTCTGCCGCAGAGCTACACCATTCGTTGTGTTCTACCTCCTGTTCTCGTCCCCCTTTCATTGTTGGTAAATGTTCCCCGCCTGGATGACCTTTAGGTTTTTCTGTCGAGTTGTGAAAACATTTTTAATTCCTTTGCTGGGCATGGTGCTTCCCTGTCCTGTTTGTTGAATGTGGTCGGAAGGATTGGCTTGCTTGGAAGTGATAAGGGTTGGTTAGTTGATTAGTATCGCTTGGGAGTGGGTAATACCGCTATTGCTGGCTTTAGCAGCAAGCTATGGCGCTACATCGTTGTTTATCGTGAGGATGCGCAATTTTGCGCTCGATGTGCCCAATAATCGTTCAATGCACTCGGTGCCGGTACCTCGCACAGGTGGTTGGGCCTTTTTACTCGGTTGTCTGGTTGCGGTAGTCGCTAGCCCACTTGACCTGTCTCCGTTGGTGTTGGTTGCATTTACACTGTTGTTAGTGGTATCCGCACTGGATGATCTTGGGGATGTAGCCATACATCTTCGCTTTTCAGCTCATCTTCTAGCTGTGGTCTTTCTTCTGTTTGCACTGCCAGAAAGTTTGGAGTGGTGGTTGTACCCGGTCCTTATTTTGGCGGGGGCCTGGGTTGTCAACCTCTACAACTTTATGGATGGAATGGATGGTCTAGCGGGGTCAATGACGCTTGTTGGCTTTTCCTCCTTGGGGATTATTTGCACTTTAAATGGGGACTTGGAGTTAGCCTGGCTCTGTGCCCTGGTGGCTGTTTGTGCGCTCGTTTTTCTGGTCTTCAACTGGCCTGCGGCGAAGATTTTTTTGGGTGATGCTGGCTCTACGGGCGTAGGTTTGGGGGTGGTTGCTGTCAGCTTATTTGGCTGGCAGCGGGGAGCGTTTGAGCTTTGGATACCCGTGGTCATATTTATACCATTTTGGTTGGATGCTACATATACACTGCTAAAAAGGGCGTTGAGTGGTCAGCGTTGGTGGGAAGCTCATCGTGAGCATTTCTACCAGAGGTGCGCAATTAAGATTGGCGTTAAAAGGGCGCTCATTTTGCAGCTGGGCGCAATGATATCTTTTTCTTTAGTGGCGCTGGCAGCTGTTGTACTTGAGGGGAGGTGAATGTCTCTCATGCTGGATGTCGGTTTAAAGGTAAATAGATTTCGGGGAGTCTCGTGACAAGAGTTTGGCGCAACGTAAAGAAAGCCCATAAGCCAGTATTGATGTTGGCCTTTGATATGCTGATGCTAAGCATGGCCTTTTTGCTGGCAATGATGATTAGGCTTAATAGCGTCGCTCAATTTTTTGAGTGGCGAATGGTGGCCTGCCTGATATTAACACTAGTTGCTACTAGCTTTATTTTTCTCCGGCTCGGCTTGTACCGGACGATTATTCGGTACATGGGACAAAAAGCTATCATTGCGGTTCTGCAGGGGGTCACTCTTTCTGCAGTGATGTTGGCGCTCTTTTCTTATCTGACTACGGCAGGGGTTCCTCGCTCTGTCCCTGTTATCTACTGGTGCTTTGCATTTGTTGCGGTGGGCGGATCCCGCTGGTTGGTTCGCCTTTACTATCAGACTGCATTGGAAATTCATAAAACCCGGGTGGCTATTTATGGTGCTGGTACTGCGGGTTTGCAAATGTATAAGGCGCTAGTTCATGGGCAGCTCTATAAGCCCGTTGCTTTTTTTGATGATAACGCCTCTAAGCAAAAGACCTTCATCGATGGTCTGTTGGTGTATAACCCCGCAGATATGCTTGAAGTTGTCGCAGATAAGGATATTGCTGAGGTGGTCCTTGCGATGCCAGGAGTGCCGCGGCGGCGGCGCAGGGAGATAACCAAGGCGCTCAGAGAGCGAGGCCTGGTGGTAAAGGCGATTCCTGGAGTGGAGGAGCTGCTCGACGGTGTGGGGCGGGCAGAGGATGTTTCGCAGACCTATGAAAATATCCTGGGGCGCGCTCCTGTTGAGCCGCAAAAGGAGCTAGTTTCTGGCTCCATCAGTGGCAAGGTGGTTTTGGTTACTGGTGCTGGTGGGTCCATCGGGTCAGAATTGTGCAGGCAGATATCGCAATGGAAGCCTGCCAGGCTGGTTGTTGTTGAGTCCTCTGAATATGCTCTCTATCAGATAGAGCGCGAGCTGCGACAGCAGCATCAGGATGACGGGGTCCAGTTTGAAGTAACCGCGCTGCTTGGCGATGTGCGTAACACTGAGCGTATGGCGGAAATCATTCAGGGCTTCTCCGTGCATACAATTTACCATGCGGCCGCATACAAGCATGTGCCCTTGGTTGAGCAGAACGTTGTTATTGGTGCCGACAATAATGTTCTGGGCACTCTCTCTGTACTTGAGGCTGCGGAGCAGTGTGGGGTTGAGCAGTTTGTGCTTATCTCTACTGATAAGGCTGTCCGGCCAACCAATGTTATGGGGGCCACTAAAAGATTTGCTGAGCTGATTTGCCAGGATTTTGGTCGCCGCTTCAACAAGATGCGCGTGTGTATGGTCAGGTTTGGTAATGTTATCGGCTCTTCCGGCTCGGTAATTCCCTTGTTCACGGATCAGATCAATGCCGGTGGCCCGGTAACTGTGACCCACTCAAAAGTAACCCGTTACTTTATGACAATTCCCGAAGCGGCTCAGCTGGTATTGCAGGCTGGGAGTATGGGGCGCAACGGGGATGTATTTGTTCTCGATATGGGTGAACCGGTTCGCATCTACGATCTGGCTGAGCGCTTGATTCGTTTGATGGGGCACACGGTAAGGGATGAAGAAAACCCTGATGGTGATATTGAAATTCAGCTCACTGGACTGCGCCCTGGGGAGAAATTGTACGAAGAGCTGTTGTTGGGGGATAACGTGCTGGGCACGGACCATCCAATGATTATGCGCGCCGAAGAGGAGCGTCTCGATAGCGAGGCTTTGCAGCTCCTGGTTTCGGATCTTAGGGATGCGTGCGGCTCTCATGATTGCGAGCAGGTCCGCAGGATTCTATGTCGGGCGGTAAAAGGCTATTCACCCAAGCAGGGGCTGGTCGATGTTGTCTGGTCGAGGCAGGGGCAGGTGCGAAAACCAAGTGGAGGAGCGACGGTAGAGAGGTTGCCGTTAGCTGGAGAGGCTGGCTCCCGCTAGCTGGTTATTTTGAGCGGCTAACCAGTACGGCTGGCCGCTAGCTCTATGCAGATTAAAAAACATTTGAGCAGAAAAGAAAAAAGCCCGGATAGATGGAATCTATCCGGGCTTTTGTTTGGCTCCGCCTGCTGGGCTCGAACCAGCGACCCAATGATTAACAGTCATTTGCTCTACCAACTGAGCTAAGGCGGAATTTAATCTAATTTATAGAGCGCAAATTAAGCTGCGCTTTGAAATTTGGCTCCGCCTGCTGGGCTCGAACCAGCGACCCAATGATTAACAGTCATTTGCTCTACCAACTGAGCTAAGGCGGAATATCTTTTCGGCTGTGCCGTTGAGATGGCGCGTATATTATAGAGCACTTCCGAACAGGTCAACCCCTTTTTTCATCTTTAACTAATTGATTTGTCAGGAAATTATTTTTTGGGGTCATGCGCAAAATGCCGCAGGTCAGAGTTAGGAAGGGTAGGACGCTATTCTCTTGTAATTGTGGGTCGTATGACGACAGCCTACAATCCTGTGTTGCATGAATGATTAAGCGGTTGGGGGAAGTGTATGGAGTCGCGACCTTTTAAGGTGGAATCCAAGTATCAGCCAGCGGGCGATCAGCCTCTGGCGATAGAGCAGTTGTCAGAAGGGATTGATGATGGTCTGAGCCATCAAACGCTGCTGGGTGTTACCGGTTCGGGTAAGACCTTCACTATGGCGAATATTATTGAGCGCCTGCAGCGGCCCGCCATTGTGATGGCCCACAATAAGACGCTGGCGGCTCAGCTCTACGGGGAGTTTAAAGAGTTTTTCCCCAAGAATGCCGTGGAGTATTTTGTCTCTTACTACGACTACTACCAGCCGGAAGCTTACGTTCCCTCTTCGGACACCTTTATCGAAAAGGATGCATCCGTAAACGAGCATATCGAGCAGATGCGTCTCTCGGCCACCAAGGCACTTATTGAGCGGCGCGATGTGATTGTGGTCGCCACAGTTTCGGCAATTTACGGTTTGGGTGACCCCGACAAATATTTGAAGATGGTGCTGCATTTGGATCGTGGTGATCTCGTTGATCAGCGCACTATCCTCAGGCGCCTGGCAGAGCTGCAATACACTCGCAACGATGCAGATTTCCGTCGCGCCACTTACCGGGTGCGCGGCGATATTATCGATATTTACCCGGCAGACTCTGATTTGGAAGCGGTGCGCCTGTCTCTTTTTGATGAGGAGATCGAAGAGATCACTATATTTGACCCGCTCACTGGAGAGCAGCTCAAGAAGGTGCCTAGGGTTACTATTTTCCCCAAGAGTCACTATGTGACGCCGCGAGAGACGATCGTCAGCGCTATCGATGAAATCAAAGATGAGCTGCGAGGGCGCCTCGAGCAACTGCGTGGCAACAACAAGCTGGTCGAAGCGCAGCGGCTAGATCAGCGTACCCGCTACGATGTGGAGATGATGCAGGAGCTTGGCTACTGCAATGGCGTAGAGAACTATTCCCGCTACCTCTCCGGTCGCGGTATTGGTCAGCCACCGCCCACGCTTTTTGATTATCTGCCCAATGATGCACTGTTATTTATCGATGAGAGTCACGTGACAGTGCCGCAAATCGGCGGTATGTATCGTGGAGACCGGTCACGCAAGGAAACTTTGGTGGAGTATGGCTTTCGTCTGCCATCGGCCCTGGACAATCGTCCTCTCAAGTTTGAAGAGTGGGAGGGGTTGGCACCCCAGACGGTTTTTGTGTCCGCAACCCCAGGGGCCTATGAGCAAGAGAATGCGGGGCAGGTGGTCGAGCAGGTAGTTCGCCCGACAGGATTGGTGGACCCGGAAGTCGAAGTTCGCCCAGCATTGACCCAGGTAGATGATGCCCTGTCTGAAATTCACCGTTGTGTGGATGCCGATCAGCGAGTGCTGATTACCGTATTGACCAAGCGGATGGCGGAGGACTTGACTGAATATCTCTCAGAAAGCGGTGTTCGTGTCCGCTACTTACACTCCGATATTGATACTGTCGAGAGGGTGGAGATTATTCGGGACCTGCGTATTGGCGAGTTTGACGTGCTAGTTGGCATTAACTTGCTGCGAGAAGGCCTGGATATGCCGGAAGTTGCCCTGGTGGCAATTTTTGATGCCGATAAAGAGGGCTTCCTCCGTTCCGATCGCTCGCTGATCCAGACCATTGGGCGGGCTGCGCGAAACCTGGAGGGGAGGGCGATTCTCTACGCGGACAAAGTCACCGGTTCTATGGAGCGAGCACTCGAAGAGACTCGTCGTCGCCGCGAGAAGCAGTTGGCCTTTAACGAGGAGCACGGCATTACCCCCAAAGGTATCCGCAAGAGTGTGGCGGATATTCTGGAGGGGGCGGTGGCCCCCGGTGTGCCCAAGAAAGGGCGTCGCAAAGTTGCCGAGGGTAAAGGCGAATACAAGGTAGATGTTGAGGCCCTTACCGATAAGCAGCGCTGGGCCCGAATTGCCGAACTGGAAGAGCAAATGTACCAGCATGCGAAGAACCTGGAATTTGAAGCAGCGGCAAAATTGCGTGATGAGATTACCCACTTAAAAGGTGTGGAATAATCCTTGCTGAAGGGCGGGACTTGGATCTACATTTTGATAGTCCCGCACTGCCTTGTTGGTGCTTGGTCGCTCTTAAAAAATTTCACACAAAAGTTCAGTAAGTTGTTGAAAACACTGAAAAGCGGTGCTAAAGTTCGCGCTCTTCACAGCACAGGGTTCCCCCGCTGTAGAGCTTTAGACCCGTAGCTCAGTTGGTTAGAGCGCTGCCTTGACATGGCAGAGGTCGGCGGTTCAAATCCGCCCGGGTCTACCACCTTTCAAAAGGATGGATTGCCCATCCCGATCAAGAGTTCCATGAATAAATTCATGGATAGTTTCATGCGGTCTTTGGTAGGGATCGCCACTGAGAACAAAGGATAAACAATGCCCGTTGTTACTCTCCCCGATGGTTCCCGTCGAGAATTTTCTGCTCCGGTTTCCGTACACGATGTAGCCGCTGATATCGGCCCAGGTTTGGCAAAAGCCGCACTTGCTGGCGTTGTAGACGGCAAGGAAGTCGATACCAGTTACGTTATTGATACCGACGTAAATCTGGCAATTATTACTGATCGTCAGCCTGAAGGCCTGGAAGTGATCCGTCACTCCGCAGCGCACTTGCTGGCACAAGCAGTTAAACAGCTGTACCCGACAGCCCAGGTCACCATTGGCCCGGTTATCGATGATGGCTTCTACTACGATTTCGCCTACGAACGTCAGTTTACGCCAGAAGATCTCGAGAAGATCGAAGAGCGTATGGAAGTGCTGGCCAAAGAAGACATCACTGTCAGCCGCCGCCTGATGCCGCGCAAAGAAGCGGTGAAATATTTCCGCGAGATGGGCGAAGAGTACAAGGCTGAGATTATCGACAGCATCCCCAGTGATGAAGATATTTCTCTCTACCGCCAGGGCGACTTTGAAGACTTGTGTCGCGGTCCCCACGTACCTTCCACTGGCAGGTTGAAAGCGTTCAAACTGACCAAAGTGGCCGGTGCCTACTGGCGTGGCGATTCCAACAATGAAATGTTGACCCGTGTTTACGGCACTGCCTGGGCCAACAAAAAAGAATTGAAAGCTTACCTGCGTCGTATCGAAGAGGCAGAAAAGCGCGATCACCGCAAGTTGGCGAAGAAATTTGACCTTTTCCATATCCAGGAAGAGGCGCCCGGCATGGTGTTCTGGCACCCGAACGGCTGGACCATTTACAGCACTATCGAGCAGTACATGCGTCGCCGCCAGCGCGAATTCGGCTACAAAGAAATCAAGACTCCGCAGCTGGTAGATTTCAGCCTGTGGCGCAAGTCCGGTCACGCCGATAAGTTTGGCGATGACATGTTCACCCTGACCAGTGAAGAGCGTCAGTTCGCCATTAAACCGATGAACTGCCCTTGTCACGTACAGGTATTCAACCAGGGCCTGCGCAGCTACCGCGACCTGCCGTTGCGTCTGGCTGAGTTTGGCTCCTGTCACCGCAGCGAGCCCTCCGGTTCCCTGCACGGCCTGATGCGCGTGCGCGGCTTTGTGCAGGATGATGGCCATATCTTCTGTAGCGAAGATCAGATCCAGTCAGAAGTTTCTGACTTTATGGATCTGCTGCACTCCGTTTATAAGGATTTCGGCTTCCAGGACGTTATCTACCGTCTCTCCACTCGCCCGGAGAAGCGCGTAGGTTCCGATGAGAGCTGGGATAAGGCTGAGAAAGCCCTGGCCGACGCACTGGATGCCGCTGGCCTGCCGTGGGAAGAGCTGCCGGGCGAAGGCGCCTTCTACGGACCGAAGATCGAATTCTCCCTGAAAGACTGTCTCGGCCGCGTATGGCAGTGCGGTACTATTCAGGTGGATTTCTCCATGCCGGGCCGCCTGGATGCCCAGTTTGTAGCGGAAGATGGCTCGCGCCAGTCCCCGGTAATGCTGCACCGCGCAGCCCTGGGTTCCTTCGAGCGCTTTATCGGAATCCTGATCGAGCACTACGAAGGTGCGTTCCCCACCTGGCTCGCGCCGCAGCAGGTGGCGATCATGAATATCACCGATCGCCAGGCCGAATATTGTCGCAATTTGCAAGATCGTTTGGGTGAGCTGCAATACCGCGCCACAGCTGACTTGAGAAACGAGAAGATCGGCTTTAAAATCCGCGAGCACACGCTTCAGCGTGTTCCTTATCTATTGGTAATTGGCGATAAGGAAGTAGAAAGTCAAACCGTGGCAGTACGTACCCGTAGCGGTGAAGATCTTGGTACAATGACGTATGAGTCATTCCTCGAGATCCTCGAGCAAGACGTGAATCGTCGCGGTCGTTTGACAGAAGATAATGCATAACAACTTGGCAACTGGGAGACCATAGCTATTAAACGAGACACTAAGGGACGGTCCAAAAAGGCCCGCATAAACGATCAGATTGAAGCGTCAGAAATCCGCCTGATAGGCGCTGATGGCGAACAGGTAGGCATTGTCTCCCTGGATGAAGCGCTGGAAGCTGCACAGAAAGCTAGCTTGGATCTCGTTGAAATTGCCTCGGACTCCACGCCGATAGTCTGTAAGATCATGGACTACGGCAAGCACGTATTCGAAGCTAAAAAAGCTAAGAATGCCGCCAAGAAGAAGCAGAAGCAGCAGCAGATCAAGGAAATGAAATTCCGCCCGGGCACCGATGTCGGTGACTACCAGATCAAGCTGCGCAACCTGGCCCGCTTCCTGGAAGCGGGTGACAAGGCCAAAGTATCCCTGCGTTTCCGTGGCCGCGAAATGGCTCACCAAGAGCTGGGCATGGAAATGATGCAGCGCATCGAAAAGGACCTTGAAGAGCTGGGCACCGTAGAGCAGCGACCGAAAATGGAAGGTCGTCAAATGCTGATGGTGATTGCTCCGCTCAAAAAGAAAAAGTGAGGTCTGGGGAAGTCATTCCCGGGACCTCCTTTGAGAAGTGGTTGGGCGACGGCTGCCTCCCCACTCTCGCAGTGCCGGTAACTTCGGTTGTCGGCAGTTACTAAAGGTGCCTGTTTTACAGGCGAATATTAACTTTGGAGTACAAAATGCCGAAAGCAAAGACTCACAGTGGCGCTGCCAAGCGCTTCAAGAAGACGGCTGCGGGCTACAAGCACAAGCACGCTAACAAGAGCCACATCCTCACCAAGATGACCACCAAGCGCAAGCGTCAGCTGCGTGGCACCCAGACTATGAACAAGTCTGATGCTGGACTGGTCGATCGTATGCTGCGCGCCAAGTAATTGGCCCAAATCGCAAAGGTTTAAGAGGATAGAAGTATGGCCCGTGTAAAACGTGGTGTAGAGGCGCGTCGTCGTCACAAGAAGATTCTGAAGCAGGCTAAAGGTTACTACGGTGCGCGTTCACGCGTATTCCGCGTTGCCAAGCAGGCAGTAATTAAAGCTGGTCAGTACGCATACCGTGACCGTCGCGTTAAAAAGCGTAACTTCCGCGCTCTGTGGATTACTCGTATTAACGCCCAGTCCCGTGCTGAAGGCCTGAGCTACAGCCGCCTGATCGCAGGTCTGAAAAAAGCGGACATCGCACTGGATCGCCGTGTACTGGCTGATCTGGCTGTTTACGATAAAGTCGCTTTTGCTGCCGTAGTTGAAAAAGCTAAGGCAGCCCTGGCAGCGTAAGCTGTCATTTCAGTTGTAAAACTGAATACTCAAAATAGGGAAGGGCTGTAGTGGCCCTTCCCTATTTTTTTATGGAGTTTCCGCTATTTTTTACCGGTGGCGGTGCCTGGGGAAATTCCCTCCGGTACAGAAAGTACCGGCCGAACAAAGCAGAAAAAATTAATCGAAGTTGGATTCAAACGGGAACAGTTCGATGCAAGATTTGCAGTCCCTCACCGAGCAGGCTATGGAGCTGGTGGAGAAGGCCGATGGCCTCGCCGCACTGGATCAGGTGCGTGTTGATTACCTGGGCAAAAAGGGCCAGCTGACGGCACTGCTGAAAGGCCTTGGCAAGCTGTCGGCTGAGGAGCGTCCGGCGGCGGGTGCCAAGATCAACGAAGCCAAGCAGCAGGTTCAGGAAAAAATTAACGCGCGCCGCAATATGCTGGAGCAGGCCGCCATCAACGCGAAGTTGGCCGAAGAGACCATTGATGTCACTCTGCCGGGGCGCGGCGAAGAGCAGGGCAATGCCCACCCCATTACGCGCACCTTAAAGCGCGTGGAAGAATTCTTTGCGAGCATTGGCTTCTCCGTTGAAAACGGCCCGGAAGTCGAACAGGACTACTACAACTTCGAAGCGTTGAATATTCCCGCGCACCACCCCGCGCGCGCGATGCATGACACCTTCTACGTGGACCCCACCACCGTACTGAGAACCCACACCTCCTCAGTGCAGATCCGCACCATGGAGAAAAAATCTCCACCGCTGCGCATTATCTGCCCGGGCCGCGTATACCGCTGCGACTCCGATGTCACCCACTCGCCCATGTTCCACCAGGTAGAAGGCCTGGTAATCGGCGAGAACATCAGCTTCGCCCACCTGAAAGGCACCATCGACCAATTCCTGCGCGCCTTCTTCGAAGCGGAAGTACCGGTGCGTTTCCGTCCGTCTTACTTCCCGTTCACCGAGCCTTCCGCAGAAGCGGACATCCAGTGTACCGCCTGTTCCGGTGAAGGCTGCCGCGTATGTTCCGGCACCGGCTGGCTGGAGATTCTCGGCTGCGGCATGGTGCACCCGAACGTCTTCGCCGCCTGCGATATCGACAGCGAAAAATACTCCGGCTTTGCCTTCGGTATCGGTATCGAGCGCCTCGCCATGCTGCGCTACGGCGTCAACGACCTGCGCTTGTTCTTCGATAACGATCTGCGCTTCTTGAAACAGTTCTAAGCCAAGTGGCAGCGCGAATGGCAATGGCCCTTCGCAACAGCAGTCGAATTGTGGAGGCCTGGGAGGCGAAATAGCCCCAGGCGAAATGCGCACCAAGTTGCGCTGACGGAATACAGAAAGAGATCAACTATGAAAATCAGCAACTCCTGGTTGCGGGAATGGGTAAACCCGGAACTCACCACGCAGGAACTGGCCGACCAAATCACCATGGCCGGCCTGGAAGTGGACGGTATAGAAAAAGTTGCGGGCGATTTCTCCGGAGTGGTTGTCGGTGAGATTGTCGCCTGTGAACAGCACCCGGATGCGGACAAGCTGCGCGTGTGTAAAGTGGCAGGCCACCCCGACGGTGAAATGCAGGTTGTATGCGGTGCTCCCAATGCGCGCACCGGAATCAAAATTCCTTTTGCCCTGGTAGGCGCCAAGCTGCCGGGCGATTTTAAAATCAAGAAAGCCAAGCTCCGTGGTGTAGAGAGCTTCGGTATGCTCTGCGCACAGACCGAACTGGAACTGGGCGAAGACAATGACGGTATTTGGGAGCTGCCAGAAGACGCACCCACCGGTACCGATCTGCGCGAATACTTGCAGCTGGATGATGAGACCATCGAAGTGGATCTCACCCCGAACCGTTCCGACTGCCTCGGTGTTGCCGGTATTGCTCGCGAAGTGGGTGTATTGAACCGCTGCGCCGTTCAGGGCCCGGAAGTTGCTCCGGTACCCCAGCAGATCGACGAGAGCATGCCCGTATCCCTGCTGGCCGAAGCCGCCTGCCCGCGCTACGTAGGTCGTGTGATTCGCAATATCGATATCAAAGCGGTAACGCCTCTGTGGATGCAAGAGCGCCTGCGTCGCAGCGGCCTGCGCAGTATCGATCCGGTAGTGGACGTTACCAACTACGTACTACTGGAACTGGGCCAACCCATGCACGCCTTCGACCTGGAGAAACTCTCCGGCGGCATCAAAGTGCGTATGGCAGAAGCCGGTGAAGAGCTGACCCTGCTGGACGGCCAGGAAGTCAAACTGAAAGAGGGCACCCTGGTAATTGCCGATGAGGAAAAACCTCTGGCGATGGCCGGTATTATGGGTGGCCTGGATTCCTCCGTGACAGCGGGCACCCAGCATATCTTCCTGGAGAGCGCCTTCTTTAGCCCGCTGGCCATTGCCGGCAAGGCTCGCTCTTACGGCCTGCACACCGACTCCTCCCACCGTTTCGAACGCGGCGTGGACTACCACCTGCAAGAGAAAGCAGTGGAGCGCGCTACCCAGCTGCTGCTGGATATCGTTGGCGGTGAACCCGGCCCGGTACACGTGCGTGAGCTGACTGAAATTATGCCCGCCGAGCGCCACATTACCCTGCGCCGTGCGAAAGTAGAGTTAGGCCTGGGCATCAAACTGGCCGATGACGAAATCGTCGATATTCTCACCCGTCTGGGCCTGGAAAAAATCGACCAGAACGACGAAGGCTGGACCTTCCTCGCCCCCAGCTTCCGTTTCGATATCGCCATCGAAGCAGACCTGCTGGAAGAGCTGGCCCGTGTATACGGCTACAACCGTATCCCCAGCGAAAGCTTTACCGCCGAGCTGAAAATTGCCCCGCGCCCGGAGAGCACCATTGCCCAGGACAACCTGGAGCAAACCCTGCTGAGCCGTGGTTACTACGAAGCGATTACCTTCAGCTTTATCGATAGCGACAGCGCCGCGCTGTTTGATCCGGAAGCCGATCCGGTGGCCCTGCAAAACCCGATCAGCGCCGAGCTGGCGGTTATGCGCACCACCTTATTGCCGGGCCTGTGCAAAGCGTTGCAGTACAACCTGAATCGCCAGCAAAACCGCGTGCGCCTGTTTGAAACTGGGCTGCGCTTTGTGCCGGGTGCAGAATTGCACCAGGAGCAAATGATTGCCGGTCTCGCTTACGGCAGCCGTTACGCAGAAAACTGGACTGGCAGCAAAGACGCCGTGGACTTCTTCGATGTGAAAGCCGATGTAGAAGCCCTGTTGGCTCGCACCGGTGTAGCCGATGAGTTCCGCTTTGTTGCTGGCCAACACCCCGCGCTGCACCCCGGGCAAACCGCCAAGATTATGCGCGGCGACCGCGAAGTAGGGGTTATTGGAGCCCTGCACCCGCAGTTGCAGAAGAAGTTGGACCTGTCCAAGCCCGCGTTCGTATTTGAACTGAGCCTGGAAGCGATCGGCGAGGGTAAAACCCCCGCTTTCCGTCCGCTGTCCAAATTCCCGGAAGTACGCCGCGATCTGGCCCTGTTGATTGATGCAGAGGTTCCTGCCGCCAGTCTGGTGGAAACTGCTGTCGAAGTTGCAGGTGAAACCTTGACGGACCTCAAGATATTTGATGTCTACCAAGGCAAAGGTATTGATTTAAATAGAAAAAGTGTCGCTTTGGGGTTGACGTTTCAGCATTCGTCACGCACCCTTAATGACGACGAAATCAATGCCGCTATAGATGCGGTGGTCGGAAAACTAGAAGAAAAATATAACGCTAGTCTGCGCTAGTAGAGCATGATGCTCTCGGGTGCAGGCTGAATTGCACCCCGAGAGCGTCTGCTACCGGGTTGAAAGCCGCCGCGGTTTGGGCCGCTTCCGATCTGGAGTCGACGCCTCTGAATCAATTGGTAGGATCCAATGACAGAGGCACTGACCAAGGCCGGGCTCGCCGAGAAACTGTACGAAGAGCTGGGCTTTAACAAGCGCGAAGCGAAAGAGATCGTCGAATATTTCTTCGAGGAGATCCGCAATGCGTTGGAAACCAACGAGCAGGTCAAGCTCTCGGGCTTTGGCAATTTCGACCTGCGCGATAAAAGCCAGCGTCCCGGTCGCAACCCCAAGACCGGCGAAGAAATCCCTATCTCGGCCCGCAGAGTAGTTACCTTCAAACCTGGGCAAAAACTCAAGACACGAGTAGAAGAGCATGCTGGAACCGAGCAATAACGCTCAGCTACCTGCAATCCCCGGTAAGCGATATTTCACCATTGGTGAAGTGAGCGAACTATGCGCCGTTAAACCCCATGTCCTGCGTTATTGGGAGCAGGAATTCCCCCAGCTGAAACCCGTCAAGCGTCGCGGCAACCGCCGTTACTACCAGCACCAAGATGTCATCATGATCCGCCAGATCCGTGCGCTTCTGTACGAAGAGGGCTATACCATTGGTGGAGCCCGCCAGCAGATCGAAACTGGCAGCGAGAGGGCAGAGGTGGTACAGCTTCAACAAGTACTGCCCGAAGTGATCGCAGAACTAAAGGACGTGGTGGCCCTGCTGGAAGGGAAAAATAATTTATAAAAAACTGTAAACCTGGGCTTGCAATCCAGCCGCACTCAGGTATGATTCACGCCACATCGAGACACGATGTCTTTAAAAATCAATCACTTAGCGAAGTGAGCGATTTTTCAAAATCGGAGCGTAGCGCAGCCTGGTAGCGCACCACACTGGGGGTGTGGTGGTCGTCGGTTCAAATCCGGCCGCTCCGACCATATATATCGTTGCATAGCAACGGCCAAGAAACCCGCTTTTTAGCGGGTTTTTTTGTGGGTGCCCCATATGGGATCATTATGATCCAAGGTTCTCATGGTTAGTGTTGCAACTAGCAGTAAGAGTGAGCGATATTCGCGGGTTACAGAGGCTAATTAAGGGTTACAGGTTGAAAGATAGCGGGGTTTACCTTGGGTGCTTCCACGTAGTTTCTCTCATGCCCAGCTAGATAGAAATTGTCGGCAATTTACACGTCAGTGTGGCCGCAGATTTTAGCGATATCTTCATGGCCGTGGCCCGACTTATCTAACAGGTGAGAGGGTAGGGGTCGGATTTCATGGACGGTTGGGTGCACTTTGTTGGGCGGGTCGCTGCGAACTCCAGCCCTATCGTTCATCTCTCTGAATTGGTTGGAGAGTTGGTACCAATGTTCATCTTCCTTTGCTCTCGACTGGCGCTTCTTTGGAGTGTAGGAAATTGCAAAGGGGCATAGATAATTCTTGAGTGGAAACTCCCTGGCTCGATTGATTATCTGCCGCAGCCCTGGGTGCCTTGAGAAGGTGAGCCGCAAATAAACCGGGCGCTCCTCATTATTGCGCTGGTTGATAGGCTTTTCTACCCTCTTACAAATTCCCGCCTCGATGATGTGCTCATCGGGCAAAAGCCCACATATATCGCCATGGCGCATGGTTGTCATCAGGGTAGCTCCATCGCCAGCTGCAACCCCTCATCCCCCAGCTTTCCCGCCGTATCATGTGTTGGTCAGAGGCGGATGATGATGGTAGTGTGGTGCGATGGACTGAGCTGGCCGTGCAGATGCAGATATAGGGGCTTTCAGGCGCTGTAGCAGTTATCTCTAAGTTTTTGAAAAAATCTTTAAAATCAATAAGTTAACTTTAAATTTTCAATTTTGGGTGAGCGCTCCTCCCGTTTGTTATCTGACTCTATATGTTCATAGCGTGCTGATTTAATAGTAGAAATTAGTGCTTTAGCTTAGACCTATTTTATAAGTAGCAATCACAATAAGTACTTAATAGACATTACTCCTCACCGTGCTCAATTGTCATATTTTTGGTTGATTTTCACCCTCTCAATGTTGATAATGTCGGAAAGTTAACATATATGTTAACAGAGAGGATGCAGTGTCTAGTATTGAAGAAAGTTATAACGGGCGACGATTTAAGGTAATCCATTGTAGTGGAGCCATTCAGAGCTTCAAGGCGGCCCTTGCCCACCTCCCGAAAGCAAAAGCTAAGTCTTTTGAGAGAGCGATGATTCTTCAAATTAAAAGGCTTGCAAATGGTGAGCGTATGTCAAAGGAGAACTTTCGGCAGGAGGGTGAGTTACCCAGTAAAACTGGACACAAGATTTCGAAAAAGTTTTATGCGTTAAAGAGGATACCGATCAGAGGATACTGTTGGCTTTCTGAAAAGTATCCTCAAACATACTTTATTAGTCATTATGTATATAAGGACTACAAAAAACTTAAGGCTAGTGATACTAAGATAGTTGGGGATAAGTGGAAGGAAAAAGAGGGCAATTAAGATGAATCCTAAGGACATGTTTTTCGATCATGATGAGAGTTTAAGTAAAGCGGAAGAAAGAGCATTTTGTCGTGAAGAGCTTATTTACAATGTAACTGAAGACCTCCTTGTCATTATGGAAGATATGGGTGTAAGTAAAAAAGAACTTGCCCGAAGATTAGGAAAATCTCGTTCTTATGTTACTCAGATATTAAGCGGTTCAAGAAATATGACTTTGGGTTCTTTTTCTGATGTCTGTTATGTTCTTGGTTTTAAGCCTAAAATAAAAATGCCGGTTGAAGAATCTTTTGATGATATTAAAGGAAGTATAGATATTGAAAGCTGGGAGTCCCAATTTATTGATTTCTTAAAAGCAGATATTCAGTATATAACAGGCGATATTGATTTTGTTCAACCTAAATCTGAAGTAAGAGAAAGTTCAAATGTTATAGATTGCACAGATGAGCGGATTTGGAAAGGGGTAGCGTAAATGGCAGATTCTTTTGAAATAGCTAAAAGCTCGTTACGCATAGAGGCTGTGATTCAGCGTAGTTCTTTTGTGTCTTTGAATGAAAATAAAGAGCCATCAGAAGTTAAAGATATAAAATCTGAGATACAGAGTTTTAGGGGGGTTGACAAGGTAAAAGAGAGCTCTGTTAGTTCTGACGAAAAAACATGGTGGGAATATAATTTCTTTTATTCGGTTGGTGTTCGTTCTATTGAGGAAAATAAGGAAAATAAGGAAAATAAGGAAAATAAGGAAAATAAGGAAAATAAAGAGTCAGACCCAATTTTTGAGATAACTGCAACATATAATGCTATATATAAATCTGAAGTCAAACTTAGTAAGGCCAGTGTTCTGGCATTCTCGGAAGAAAATGTAGGCTATCATGTTTGGCCTTATTGGCGCGAGTTTGTTCAGTCTTCCTGTGCTCGTTTAAATATCCCGTTACTTCAAACCCCTTTATATTTCTGCAAACCTAAAACAGCCAGCCAGACGGAGGCTTAAATGCGCTGTTGGCAGTGTTAGCTACAGGGATATATTTATGTAATTCAGGACATCCAAAGATTAGAGAGCGGGGTCAGTTGCGCGATGGGTAGCCCATTGAGCACCCACAGATCAGCCCGCCAAGCAATCCAGGACACCCAAAGATTGGCCAAAGATTGGAGGGTAGTGTCAGTTACGTGGCAAGCACCAGCTCTGGTAGCTTTTTCTCTCTAATTTAGGAAAAAAAAGGGGGGGAATGCAGAGGGTCTGTGTTCAGGTTGTAGGTGGCAATAATCTAGGACACCCATGGCAATAATCTAGTCAATAATCTAGGACACCCATAAATAGCCAGTAATCCAGGACACCCAAAGATTGGCCCCCAAAGATTGGAGGGTAGTGTCATTTACGTGGCAAGCACCAGATCTGGTAGCTTTTTCTCTCTAATTTAGGAAAAAAGGGGGGGAATGCAGAGGGTCTGTGTTCAGTCTGTAGGTAGCCCAATTTTTGGATATAAAACCGGTAATCGTGCTATCGAATGTTTGGAGTAGCGGTATCTGTCAACGTAGTTGTCGCGTTTAAGGCATCAGCTATTTAACAATTTACCGCCTTTTCCGGATTCAGAGTTACTGATTCCGGCAAGCTGATGTTTCTGGTTTCTCCTGACCAGCGGCGAGGGTTCTTGGCCTTCGCGGCCTCAAGCACCGCTTTGCGCTGGATCAGTATCTCGTGAGCTTCGCCATTATGGCGCTGCTCAGGTGTCACGTAGTTCAAGCCACTGTGGCGATGTTCGGTGTTGTACCACCGTACAAACGTCAGTACCCAGTTCCGAGCTTCATCGATTGTTTTGAAGCCATTTACCGGGAAGCCCGGCCGAAACTTCAGCGTCTTGAACAATGACTCTGAGTAGGCATTGTCGTTACTCACCCGGGGACGGCTGTTCGAGGGCGTTATGCCAAGGTCGTACAGTTTCTCCAGGAAGGTCGCCGCCTTCATGGGGCTGCCATTATCAGAGTGCAGTACAAGTGGCTTCTTCTTGGTAGCCAGGTGCTCCCGCCAGTAGGCTTTCTCGATAAACTCACGAGCTAGCTCTCCTGTCTCACGCTCATACACTTCATGGCCGACGATTTTCCGGCTGTAAACATCCATGGCCAGGTAAAGGTAGTACCAGGTTCCGCATGCCGGCCCTGGCAGCCACGAGATATCCCAAGACCACAGGCAATTTGGTTCTGAGGCTTTGTGTGTGGTCGCTGCTCGCTTTTTCTCTGGTGCCTTCTGCCGGCCTCGGCGGTGAACCTGACCGTGCTCTCGTAAAACTCGATAAAGTGTCGATTCAGAAGCGAGGTAATGGCCCTGATCCAGCTGGTCGGCAACAATAAATGCTGGCGGGCAGCTTCGGTATTCAGGTTGGTTGAGCGAATCCAGGACACCCATAAATTGAAAGAATAGCCTTGAAGTCGTGTATTTCATCTTTTCTGGGCTTGCTAGCAGTCAAGAGGTAGGTATCAGGTTAGGTTTCGTCGCACCCTCCCCCTGGCTGATCACAATTTGATCATGCGAGGCGATAGCGGTATGGTTGGCTCAATGGAATCAGCACAGAAGGTACAATGGGCAAATTGACACACATGGTTTATCAGACATAGCCCAAGCAGACCGACAACGAATACTAGAGCGTACTAATGGGAGGCGACTTGAGGCTAAGGCTACAGACGTGAAAGTTGGTTGAAGGCCTGCTGTAGATAAAGATAAAGTGCGTGCTTTACATCGACAAGGATTAGGGGGTATAGCTATATCCTAGCGACTAAATATAGGCCGCTTTAAGGTTAATAAAGTGTTAAGCGTAGACTAGTAAATTTATGTTCTCAGGAACAGGGAAGGAAAATGAGTATTGAGCTTTACCTGAATACGCCATTGGCGAAGGCTGTATTAGAATTTTTTAATCGAGCAGAAAATGATTTTTCCAAAGGGAATATACCCCCAGGCAGTATTAAAGCTTATGTTTTTGGCGGTTGCGCAATGCACATTTTAACTAATTCTCGAGGAAGTGGTGATATAGATGTTGAATTTTCTGCGGCTCGTCATGTTAAGAAATCTGAATTGAAATTTAATATTTCTCCAGTCGTCTACAGCACTCAAGGAGCAAAACTTCGACTCTTTTATGATAATACATTTACCCCGACTCTTGGACCACTGCACGAGGACTATCAAGAGGATGCAATACAGTTGGCAACCAGAATGCGTCCTTCACCACTCTGGCTTTATGTTGTGACCCCCGCTGATTTAGCGGTATCAAAACTAGGGCGTTTTGGGGAGCAGGATATTGAAGACATCCTAACATTAATTAGGTTAAAAAAACTGTCAATAAACGAATTTTTGAAGCGTGCCAATGAAGCTGCTGACTATTATGTTGGCAATACAACAACAATCAAAGGAAGTATTGACTATATTCATCGGCGAGTTGAGCAGCTAAGACTATGGTAAATAAGCAACAAGTCTATCAAGCTTTGGATCGTGTGGCGAAAAGTGGCTTGATCAACTCTCGCCCTGAGGATATGGTTTTGATCGCCCTTGTATCTTGGCATGAGGGGTTTGTTCCGGAAGTGGCTTGGGCTAGAAAATTAGACCAGAAAAGCCAGCTCGTTGTAGGTTACCTCGCAGAGTTTTTTGCTGGCTTTAATGTCCTTTGTCATGAGGAGCGTGAAAAACTATTACAATTCTCAGAGAAGCTAAAACCTTCGATCCCTCAACTTGTTGAACCTGATGAATATCGAGACGAATTGGCGAGTGAGTGGGGGCTTGAATATGATATAACCCCATATTTTGAGCACCTATCCCATTACCAAACCCGTCATTACAAGCACAAATCCAATTATAAGCGCCCATCTCCTAACTTTACTTTGTAGCCTGGAGAGTCAGACAGTTAAGGATACCCAGTACGCCGAGCTAATTCGGTAAAAGATTCAGAATCTAGAGCAGAATCCAGGGAGCAGAATCCAGGACACCCATAAATTGAAAGAATAGCTTTGAAATCGTGTATTTCATCTTTTCTGGGCTTGCTAGTAGTCAAGAGGTAGGTATCAGATTAGGTTTAGGTGTACACCTCCCTGGCTGATCATAATTTGATCATGCGAGGCGATAGCGGTACGGTTAGCTCGATTGTTAGCGGTTTGTAATTGCTTTAGGTGCTGCTAGAGAGATAGATTTCACAGTCGTGCAGGCCATGTACCCAACGTTTATGTTGCTGGGTACAGGCTTCTCTGACTTTTTCAGCTACGCCGACTAGACGCTTGAAGTGGCTTTCAAAGTTGCGATTCAGGCAGAGCCAGTGTTTCGGTGAAATGCCCAGCCTTTGCAATACAGGTGGGGTATTGACAGCAATAGCGCCGCGTTTTCTCGGGTCCAGATGTCGTCCGCTCCAGTCGACCAACTCCAGATAGTGATCCAACAGAAAGGGCAGCATGCTTTGCGTTCACCCCCGAGCATCGGCAATAGATTGCCGGGCTGCATACCAGAAGCCACTGCGTTAACTCGCTGCCGGATCGAAGTGAAATTCGACTCCTCCGGAGTTTTGACTATTTTGGCTCGGATAGAATTTAAATCCACTCAGCCTGATAGAGTGCGCTTATCCACGAAAGCTTGAGATTTTAATGCCCACCTTCCAAAAGTGGCGACCTTACTTCTCCTCATAGCAGTTAGGTGGAAGTTTGTTATGAAGCTCTACTCACTATGGTATTTGTCATAGCCCTCTGACCACTCTTGCTGATAGCCTTGCTTTTTGAAGTAACCTCTAAATATATAAAGTGCTTTTTCTAGCCAAGACTGAATATCTGAAATACCCTCAATCATCTTGCAGTCTTTTTCGTCATCAACCGCTTGATCTGTCATTTCCCAGAAAAAGTAAGCCAAAGATTCTGCCTCCTCTTTACTATCTAAATTGGAGTTTCCAGAAACAACCGATTGAGCAATTTCAGAGCTTAGTTGTTTCGCGTAATGCAGAACTAAAGTCTTCACTGGTTGATTATATTCATTGAAATTCATCATGCTTTATGGGCCTCTAGTGGAAAGTCATTCATTATGGCCATTCTTTAAGCTCATGGAGCTTTTTTATTTCGCTAGAATCGAGAGTGTACCCATGAAGATAGCGTTGAGTTAGTACGGAAGTTCTTAAAAGCCCTCATCAGCGAGTAAGGCTCTTGGTATCAGGCCAAGTTTTGACGGCTTCTGCGCCGATATAGAGCAGAATACAGTAGTGGGTTCTCATTACAGCATAGGCTGCAATATCAAGCGCAAAGATGGCGACTAGCTTTTGCATTCTACCCTCAATACACTGATGCCGATGCTCAAAATCCTCTCCGGGTTGGGTATCTTTCCCACAAAGAAAGGCCCTGCGTATGTAACCAGAAGCGCAATGATTTACATTGGAGTCAAACTTACGAATGGAGATAGAAATACTCTTGAAATAGTTGTCAATATTACTAGCTATTATTGATGGATATCTATTAAGCACATTTATAAAGGAGATAACTGCCATGCCATACAAAGAACTTGGAATGCTAAAAGATAGCGGTTTAAGTAAAGATACTTATAGTGGAGTTGTTGTGCCCTATATGAGTGAAGCTGAACGAGAAGAATATCAGGTTACGATACAAGGTGGGCTTCTGTTTTGGCGCGGAGAGAGACTTAATACCAATCCTGGCGGATCTTGGGCATTCGTTATGGATAAGAATGGGCGTATCTTTTGTGGTAACAAAAATGGTGACATTCAGCACCATTCAGCATTTTTCTCGGGGCGACCAGTTGCTGCGGCTGGGCATATCTCGGTGGTAGGTGGAATAATAGAGCATATTAATAATTTCAGTGGCCACTACCAGCCCACTAGCGATTATATGGAGCAGTTTAAAGAAGAACTGGAAAAAAATAATGTTGACTTAAGTGAAACTGAAATGGATTTTGGGATTTCGTCAAAAACCTGTAAGTTGCGCTTAAAAAATTTTCAAGATCATAATTATAGAGGCAAATGGTATCAACGTTTTCGCGGTACTGTTGTTAAAGAGACTGTCGATGGGAGCGAGGATACTTATACCGGCCGTACACATATTCAAGGGCAAAGGTTAAGGCTTTATCCTGATGGCCCCAGATGGCAGTGGCTCTGATGTAAATAGCCATGAGAGCTTTCTGCAGACTCTCCATCTCTGACATAGAGGCAGGGGAAGTGGAGCACCAGAAATTGACGTTCAGGTTTTGGGGAAGGCTGATTTTGGGGGTAGGCCAGATTGTAAGGAACGCTGAGAGGAAGCTACTGGCAGTCACCTACAAACTTTAATCTGCTTTCAAAATATGGTTGCTACATAGCCAGTGGATAGGTGAGGTATCAAGTATCTCGGATAGGAGGGCTGATACAGCACATCCTACCTCGTTTTTAAGGATCTAAATACCGGTCACTCCAGTTACTGGCTCGAAATAGTGTTCCAACTGAAAGGGGAGTGCTTTAGCTTCCTTCAAGTGCTCACCACCAATAAAAAAGTAGAGCTTTGGGTTGCTCACTAGATACGACCGTGCGAATGCGCTGTTGAGTACAAGTGTAATCAGAGTCTTCAATGTCTTGGCAATACTGGTAAGGAGAGAGCTAAGCCTGGAATTTAAAATGACCTTACCAGCGGCTACTTGTACGGTTGGTTTTAGCCCAAAATAACCAAGCAATAGCACTAATGTCGGGAGGTGGCTTACAAGATGGTAACTCCATGCTAAACTCAATATTTATCCCTACAGAGAAATCCCGCTCTTTCAGTATTTAACAAAGGAGTGCGGATACGAGTATAAAACTAATGAACCAATTAAATCATTAGTGAAATTTCACACTCCCCGATTTTGCCTTTAGTTAGCTATGTAATTGAGAATGTTGCTCTTTAATCTTTTAAGAAAAGCATGAGGTGAATTTCAATGTGAATTGAGTTTTCCAATGGTTGATTGAGATTTCTTCAGCCAAAAACAAATAAAATATAGGCGCGAAAATAATCCTATTGGAATTTATTCAGTTTGTTTCGCTCTCAAAGATGCGTAAAATCGATAGATATTTTGGGTATTTTGGCCGTAATTGAGCGAGCCAATTAAAAACGCCTCAGAAGTTTGAATAGTTTTGAAAGCTTCGATAGAGCCGAGAATTTTCTAAAAGACCCATCCCCTCAAAGGAGAACGGTAGCGTGACGTAAGAGTAAGTAAAAGGCGCTGACCCAAGGTGCTAGGAACACCCGGGGCCAGCTGACCAAATTGATAATCGCACTATCAAAATGGCTATATGGATAATACGCTAGAAACCCGCTCGTCTTCAATAAAGTGGAGTACATTCAGCAGGTTGGGGCCTGTTCCCAAGCTCTGGATGCCTAGCGCCCGCCTTTTCCTCTTCTCTGCCTACCGCCCCCGCGCACCACCCCACATTTCCTCCAAACGTTAAGCCCAAGCTTCCCCACCCCGGAAGCGCCCAAACTTTGACCATCGAAGGAAATAAGTATGTTGATCTTAAAGCGACGGACAGGTGAACTTCTAAGGATTGGAGCAAATGTCCAAGTCACGGTGCTGGAGGTGAAAGGCAATCAAGTGAAGATAGGCATAAGCGCACCCAAATCACTCCCCATCCACCGTGAAGAAATCTATGTGCGGATCAAAAAGCAGCTGAGAGCAAAGACCTGAATATTCTAAAAAGGGTAGGGCGACTTGAGGCGCCCAATAATTGAAAGCGGGATTCCAAGAAGAATCATTGCGTCTCTGTTCGTAAGGCGATATGCGCGCTCTGAATCGAATGCCTCTAGGGTGCCAAAGGTGATTAGGTAGCGAACTCGGAGTGGCCGTGCTGACGTTTTGGAGGTGTTTAACAAGCAGACCCTCTTATCCGACAGGAAGAGAGGGTAGGCAAGCCTTGCCAGCGCCATAAGACGTGTACTCAATGCTTGGCTTGCTATACAAAGATCCTCCAGATGAATGTCGTCGAGCCCACCAGCTGCTTCAAGCAACCTCCGGGATTGCACTGAAGACAGAGACAAGGCTAAGTGAAGATGCCTAGCCTTTTGATGAAGGAGGAATATTCCCCTCAATGCTCCCTAGCTCTTGTGTACTGAGTCAGTGATCAATCAAGCTGCCAGCAATGGAGGTTCCACTTTTGACGGAATCTATGCTTTGGCTTTTCTGCTCCTCGCAGCTCATCCTTTCCTGAATGGAGCCTCAAGCGGCTCGCCTACCCTGCAAAGTACCACCCCACAACGCTAGATTTCAATTCAACACACTTTTTCGAACCTGTATAGCCAGCCCCGCAGAATCGTTATTGCCACTTACAAGGGTGGTAGTAACGGAAGCCCTGTTGACGCCAGGTGATAAAAATCCAGGAGATCAATAAGGTTGGGGGAGTGAGGTGAGTGAAGGTGCTGTATATCGACTTGTGTTTACAAGACAGTGAAGTATAGATTTGCAGCTTGGATGGGAGGCTATGCCTGATGATATGGAGCACACCGTGCGCAAAAGCCTATGAATGATCGAGTTGTTTAGAGGACACAAGTGGCTGGCTAGCCATAACCCCAGATTATCAGTTTTCGGCTATGTAAATTGGTTGTTTTTGATCGAAAAGTATACAGTTGTGCATTCAATAACAAAGACCACAGCAGCTGCCCCTACTTCTAGTTGAAACTCAGTAACTCATTGATACTTTAAGGGTTCCAAGGGTGATGTAAAGAAGAGAAAATACGGCGTTACAAAGAAGCTTCTTTTGAATTAACTGTTATGCAATCTTAGGAACTATGTCGTGATTACAATTAGTGCCGCAAATGCGAGAGTAAAACGCCAGAAAATTGCGGAGTTTGCAGGCGATTCATATGTAAGTCCAGATAATGTAGTTAAGCGAATCATGCACCTTAAATCTTTTAAAGATCAACAATTCTTGTTCGGCATCTATCAATCTGAAGCAGTTTGGGTGGCATTATCAGTGAGCGATCTTTTTACTGCCTACGACGGTAAAATAGAGGTCCTACGTTTAGATACAGAAACGGCTAAGGTACTTGATCATTATCGGAAAAATGATTTTTCGAGCGTGGCAGACTTAGTAGATGGGCGGCGTGTTTGGATGGGGTCTCCAACTCTCTGTCAACTCATATTAAATGTTATGTTAATGTTGCAGGATATTCCGCATGGAACAGTACTTGAGTAGCTGGTGAGTATGCGTAACAAGGCAATTAACTTCGCTCCAGTCGGTTACTGTAGGTGTTATGTATCTCAAGGGTAGAAATGAAGATTCCTGAAATAAAACTAGTAATGTGTCCAGAAACTGAAAAGGCCCAAGAGGCCATCGGTTTCGAGTACAATGATGAGGCAGGTGTTGCTCATAAAATTGGCGGGTATCCAGATTTCGTTCAGGGTGAAGATGATTGGCCAAAATGCTGCAATTCAAAAATGACATTCTATGCTCAAATAGATTCAGTAGGTGATGATTATTCACTTGGTGATTGTGGCATGGTGTACGTGTTTGTTTGTTTCAGTTGTTTTAATTCAGCTAGCTTTGTTCAGTCACAATAATATATTGGGGCAAGAACATAGCCAGCGCAGGCAGATTATGAGAATAAAACTAGAAAGTGGGCGGTACTGGGATTCAGGAATTGACCCATACAGTTATCAAGATGCCGCAGATAATAATAGAGAGCAAATTCTAAAAAGTGAAAGTTGTGGCTGCATTGGGTGTGGTGAGATTTATCCGCCGTTTGAAATTACAAAGTGGTGGGATAATGGAAGAACAGCATGTTGTCCTAAATGTGGCATGACTAGCGTTGTAGTAGGTTCGGCATCAGGCCTTGAGATCGATATTGAAATGTTAGAAATGGCTGGCGCCCATGTTGTTCGCTAATTCATTGATAGTTGGCAAATCTACAATTGGAAGCAGTCACGGTCATTTCGTGGCTTGCACCTCCGTTTCAGCGCTTCGCGCTTTTACCGAGGCTCCTGTACCAGGCGTTAACTGTCTGGGGTAGTCATGAACGAAGTCGCACAACCTAGGGGTAAAGCACTGGCTTTGTGTCTAATTCCATTTTTGATGTTGGCCTACTTTGTTGTCGGAGCACTATCAAATGGAATAGTTATTCCCGGCCGAGACGGTACGATAACTTTATTAAGGCAAGCCGCGTGGGTAGCTTGTCTTTTCCCATTGTTTTGGTTGTCGGGTGATATTATTCGCAACTATCCGGGCATAACATTATCTAGCACTAAACGTAAAGTCGTTGCCTCAGCGCTTACCGTCACAGGGATAGGGCTGTTTTTCTATGCAATCTATCCAGTGATCAGCAGTTAACAAGTACATCAATCTCGCCAGCAGAGTTGGCTGAACCACAACAAACTGCCGCGCCGTTTACGGCCGGTTATGTGAACGTTAGGTATACCATTAATGAATCCGTACAAAGCACCTGAATCAGATATTGAGCTAGAGAAACTAGCTACTCCTACAAGCATCAAGATGGTGTACCTCCTCATAGCCCTAAGCTTTCTAATTTTCTTGATTGAAGAGTTTATCTACGTGCTTAGCTCTGAAACAGGAATACTCGATCCCTTTAATTACATATTCATCCCTATATGGGGTGCCATTTTGCTCTGGGTCTCTGGCATGATCAGAAAAAGGACCGAGAATCCTAAAAGTACCTTCCTGATCTTGGCAATCGTAGTTGCCGGCATGAGCATTCTCACACCTCTGGGTGCTTACTCACTATATACGGGGATCGGCGAAGCTTCATGCTTTCTAGCGGTATACTATCTGCTAAACAAAAGAGCACCAGAACGCTGGTTTAAACCTGCCTAACAATCCAATGAAGTCTGACTCAGTAAGCGCCACTGGGTCGGCACGAGGCCGTCACTATTGTAGGGGCCTCACTGGACAGCTTATTGGGGCGTAACATTTACAAAGAGGTACAACCTTGAACTTACTCCTAATCATTGGCTTGTGCTTAGCATCTTTTGCTGTCTATGCCAGCATGAAGAAGACTGGTAAACCAACACATCCATTAAGTAGCTTGGTGTCATTAGCTTCTAAGTCTAGTGAGAAGGCAAGTAACGATATAAATCTGTATTTAAATTCACCTGAATCTTTCCTGAAAGAATATGAGTTCGAGCTCAGAGAAAGAGACATCGAATCAGTAGATGACATGTCTGATTCCGTCATTGTAGTGGAAATTTTAATGAAGAATAAATTTCTCGTATATGTAGATGGCGTTCATGAACCAGATGATACATTGTTACAATTAAACACCCTTTCTGAGGAAAAGCTACAGACAGCAGACTCATACAATGAGATCATGGATTTCTATAGATCAAGTAACTATGGTATTGCAACAATCCTACAGGATGATGAATGTCCCTCTTTGTTTAAATGCGCTAACGAAGCAGGTTTTAAGCTTCTTGCTATTGATGAAGATTCTGATTCCTTGCCATTAATTCTTGTGTCGCTTGAGAAATCCGAAGAGCTTCTAAAGGCGTTTAAAGAGGCAAACCTTAAGACTTATTTTTCAAGTAAATAGAGAACAAGGCCAAGGAGCATCGCCCCTCTGAGGCTGGGCCTCGCTACGATTGGCCGCTGTTGGCAGCGTTAGTGCGTCAAGCTAAGCTTGATGCTTCTTGCAGGGTGGAAGTCCCTGTCGGGTAAGGCCTAACCAGCCACCTGTATCGAGTGTTGCGCGTAGGGCGGAACAGAAGGGAAAGAAAATATAATTATCTTTTTTTTTTCAACTGTGAACAAACTATGTGAAGCGTACACAGAGAATTCTATAGGCCATAGGGATTATCGTGATCCTGAAGTGCTGGTATCGCTCCGATAATAAAGTGAGCTCCGATTGACGAGATGTGTAACGCCATCGAAGTCCAGGCAATGCAACCGTAATGGTAAGGTTGTTGCGGATCGGCGGGGTTATTAAGCCGTGGCATGTAGAAAGAGAAGTATTGAGAACTTGAGAGATCCGAGCAGGTTCCTGAAGGAGCAGGTAGAGACGTTAAGCCTAATGGCGAAACCAACGAAGACCACTCGGAAGTCGGATCAGCTCATAGTAGTCCGAGAGCGGGAAAGCCGCTTACATGGCGAAGGGGCTGACAGTAATATCGGTGTGCAACAGAAACATAGTCCGGACAAAGTAGGGCTGGAGACACTATGACAACCGCCTTGCACGCCATCGCATTTAAAGCACAGAGCCACCCCAGACACAGGTTTCAGAATTTATACGGACTGCTAAATTCCAACCTGCTGTATCAAAGCTGGGGCCAGCTCAATAAGCAGGCCCGCCCCGGTATCGACGGAGTAACTACCGAAGTTTACCGGCAAAGACTGCCGCAAAATATTCAATGCCTACATCAACGGCTGTGTGACAAACGCTACCGCACCCAGGCGATTAAGCGGGTATTGATTCCCAAAGGCAACGGCAAGCAGCGCCCACTGGGGCTGCCTACGGTGGAAGACAAACTGGTGCAGCAGAGCGTAGCGCAGCTACTGCAAAGTATCTGGGAGCAGGATTTTCTGCCCTTCAGCTACGGTTACCGTCCCAGGAAAAGCGCCCACCAAGCCGTACACAGTCTTGGCTTAAATCTGCAATTCAAAGGCTACGGCTACATCGTTGAAGCCGATATTAAAGGCTTCTTTGATCAGCTGGATCACGACTGGTTACTGCGGATGCTAGCCCTTCGTATCGACGACAAAGCCCTGCTGACACTGATTAAGCAGTGGCTGAAAGTACGCGTGCAAACTCCAGATGGTAAGTTCAGTAAAGCGGCAGCAGGCACCCCGCAAGGAGGTGTGGTCAGTCCGGTACTGGCGAACATCTATCTGCACTACGTCCTGGATTTGTGGTTCGAGAAGAAAGTTAAGCCGCGTATGCGTGGCAGAGCCATGCTAATCCGGTACGCCGATGATTATGTAGTGGCTTTCCAATTGAAAACGGATGCAGAGCGCTTTTACCGGGTACTACCGCAACGGCTGAACAAGTTTGGCCTGCAGTTAGCCCCCGAGAAAACGCACCTGAAGCGCTTTAGCCGCTTCCATCCGGGCCGAAAACGGCAGTTCCAGTTTCTGGGTTTTGAGTTCTACTGGAGCTTGGACGTCAACAAACGCCCCAGGCTCAGGCGCCGGACTGCCGCACAGAAACAGAAGGGCGCAATGGAAGCGCTCTACCACTGGATCAAAGCCAAGCGCAGTGAGCGTCTGAGAGAATGGCTGCCCACACTGAAGCGCAAGCTACAGGGGTTCCAGAACTACTTCGGTCTACCAGACAACAGTCGAAGCTTGTCCCGTTTGTACAGCTATGTTTTACACAGCATACACAAATGGCTCAACCGGCGGAGTCAGCGCAAGAGTTACAACTGGAATGGTCTAAAGGAAATGCTGGGATATTTTGGGCTAAAGCCACCGCGAGTATACAAACGCAGTATACTTGTGGACTGGTATTAGGGTTCGTGCTTTACACGAGCGAATATATTACTGAAGAGCCGGATGCGGTAGTTCCGCACGTCCGGATCTGCGTGGGGGCAGTTAGGGTAACCGGCTGTCCTACCACTACTGTTGTTTGAGGTAATATGGAACCCATAGAAGCATTTGCACTGTTTAAGCTCGGAAGGCTCAGTAGTGATGACATAAAGTCACTGGCTGATTCTTGGCTGTGTGATGGAGTTTTTACCGATGGTTTAAATGAGCTATGTGGAGCGAAAAACTTGGTAATGGCTGATTTAGCCTCCGTTTTCGAGCAAACGATGACAGAGCTAAACGTCCCAGATCTCTCAAAATTTGACGCGGCAAATGTAATAGTAAGAAAAAGGCTAGAAGAGATTACTTCAAATTCCTTAGATCCTGAGGAAGGCGCGTCGTTCCTCTATTGGCATGTTCATCATGAAATAACTGAAGAATATCCAGACAGAGAATATATGGGAGATAATTTAGGTCTAGAACGTATTTTTTGCTGGCTGAGAGAAATCTGGGATTGTAAAGATGGATCTATGATCTTGTATCATACAGATCTTCCACGAGATAAAGCTGAGATAAAGTTTAGAGAGCACTTAGTGGAAGAGGCAGAGAATTGGCTAGAAAATGCAATACAACAAGTTGCTGTAACGGATTAGTAAAACTGCCGCTTGTTTTGCAAAAAAAGCTGCAAAAAACTTCCATTTCCACAAACCTCTGAATAAGGCGTTAGGCTTTAGAGAGAACTGATGAAACTATTAGCTACATTTTTCGTGATTTTTTATAGTAGTGTAATTTTTGCTCAGGATTATTTTGACAAAAAAGTTCTAGATTCCATTACTAAGAATAAGCATTTAAATAAAGATATGTCACTTTGCCCAAAAGACCTTTTTGAGGGGCAAGAAATAGAGTATCAGGATTTAGTTGAAGAATGTAGAAGTGACCAAAGGTGGTGCCTAAGTAAATGCCTATCTAAAAGCGCGAATCACTGTATAGGCCTTGGTCATGTATATGTAGATATGGAAAACAGTCCTCAATACTCAAGGCGACTTTATGCTCAAGCATGCAAATTGGGTATAGTTAACTCATGCACAAACTATGCTGCTGGAATGCTCAGATTTGACGAAGGGTCGAATAGTAGGTGTTATGCAGAAACATTTAGATTTACTTGTTCCAAAAGTGATGAATGGGGCTGCATGATGTACGGCATGGTACTACATAAAGGCATTGGCATTGTACGAAATGATAGCAAAGCTATTCTAGCATTGAAGAAGAGCTGTCAAATTGATGAAGAAAATGAAGCTTGTGATTACTCAAAATCTCTAGCGTCAAAGATTAGTACTATCAATGAACTGCGAGCGAACGATGGGCAATAGCCTAACAAAAGTTGCAGTACATTCCGGCCTTCGCCCTCCACCAGACTCCGTCAACTATTTACAGAGTGTATGGAACAAATGAACAAAGAAAGAAATGCTGGCCCGTTGATTACTGCCCAGACTGGTTGGGAAGAAGCCTTTCTTATCGGTACTGAGAAAGAGCTTTTGGAGTTTGCGGAAAATATCATTCAGGCTGTTAAGAGCGCGGAAGATGAAGAATTTTTCGGCGAGCGTACTAAAGTATCCAAATTCCACGAAAAAACTGGCCAATACAGTGAAGTCCTTTTTGATTGGCTTGTCGTAACAAAGGATCGAGAACAGACAATTGAGCTCTCACGTAAGGTGCAGGGCTTGTAACAGGACAAGTAACTTTGCCCTAGACACTGCATGGCTTCCGGTGGGCTTTACGGGCGTTAGCGTCAACTATGAAATTTGAATTCTTGTTAGGAAAAAGAGCAATAGGAAGCGCCTATTCAAAAGATTACACCGAATGGGCTGAGTCCTTATTGTATGAAAATGTCGACTCTGAGAATGTCGCCATTCTTGCGAGTATGGGATATGAACGAGATCCTGATCCAGAGGAAATAGAGACGTATTTTCAAAAGTGCTTAAAGGATCTTGGGTTGGCTGTGCCCTTAGATAAAGATGCATTGAAAATCTACGCACAAGCTCTTTGTGAGCTGATTATTTCTGGTGAGCTAGAACCAGAGCAAGGTGTAGGCATGTTAGAAGGCTTTTTTAGGGCATCTGATTACGAAGCAATCTATAGTATTTGGGATGGACTCAGTGAAGATCTCTGGATGGTCAATGATAGAGAGATTTGTTACTTTAATTCTGGTCTAACCAGTGAAAATAAATCTAGTTACATCAAAGATGTTGCTGCACAGTTTATAATACTTCTCGATACAGAGCTTCCTGATCGTTTTTTCTTTTTAAGCTCATGTCCAGAATGTGGCTATATTGGAGAGAGCGGCCTCGAAGTTATAGAAAAACCTTTGATACCCAAACAACTTTTCAAGCTTATTTATGGTCGAGGGCAAAATCAAAGAGCTATTTGCTCCAAATGTAAAAGACCTTTTCCTAACAATATGAGTGACTATGAAGGTAGGAAACAGTATCTTAGCAAAAAGTGCTAATAAGCAGCAGCAACGGACTGTTAAACCTGTCACTCAAATTACTACGCAATTACGTGCCAGCTTGGCAGCCGCTGTGTTGGGCGTTAACCCTACTATGAATATCGAAAAGCTTCGCCGAATTCGGAACAAGAATACTGAACAACAAAATGAACTCTCGTTCCTTGAAATGAAAGAGTGCGTGGACAAATTTATAAATGATGAAAGTATGTACCCATGGTTGACCTTGCTGTTGTCCCAAAAGGGGATGTCCGCGAATGAGGGAATTCTGTTGAATTGTTCCGAAATCTTTGAGCAGTATGGAACTCAATGGATGGGCACATGGCTAACGAAGAAAAAAGAGTTCTACGAGTTTGATGTAATGACAGATCGAGCCAATAAAGAGTTATTGGAAATTGATTGTTGGTCTAGAGTTCACCATGAAGTGTCTGCTCATTCTAAAGGCATTGGGAAAACGCCTGCTTTTATAGCTCTGGAACTGTTATCGGAATATGGTCAAAGTTAACAAATACAAGCAGGTTGTTAAGGGGCTTTGGCCCTTCGCGGGACTGCCTACACTACGCAGCAGCCCCCGTTGTAGTTGTTATATATCTAGGTAGAGGTTGATAGAATTAATGTTCTTAGTGATTGGTATCATCCTACAGATAGTGTTTCTAGGTCCGTCATTACTGATCTCGGCTTTATGCAAGAAGTTCTGGCCAAATATCTTTTCTATCAATCCGTATCTTGCCACATTCATATGTTTAGTTTTGGCTGTCATTAGTGCATTTGCCCTAAACGTTGGATTTGAGGGTGGTTTAATAACAGGGGTAATAGTGTTTGGTATTTTCTCGTTTATTTACAGTGCTGCTCTCAGTGTAATAATATTTACCTACAAATCAATAAAGGCGCGTATAAATACATAATAGAGCACTGTTGTCACAGCCTTTGGCTACTGGGGCGGCTCACTGCGTGGCCCACCCCTAAGCTTAGTGTTATGTGTTCCAATGAAGAGATATGAATTTTGAGTAAGTGGCTTTATCTTTTAGTTATTTTTGTACTGGCCGGTCTTCTTTATCCGGTAATCTACCTCCTCGGCCTGGAAAGGTTAGGGGGCGGAGCTTTACTGAGGGTTCCGGAGTTCATCATATATAGCGTACTGATAGGATTCTTCTTGTATCCGTTCATAGAGGGCTATAGACGCTATAAGACAGGTAGTCGCTTATGGGCTGCTATTTTTTGCATTTTCGGAATAATTTTACCAGTTATAAGTGGCGCTTTTTTCATACTTTTATTTGAATCTATGCTGAAGTCTAGAATTCATGGATGACAAAGCTGCACATAATCAGGCCGGACAAGTTTGTCCAGCTATGTACATGTCATAGGCCTGCTGTTTTCATGTGTTTTATGGGTATGGTAGCTATTACCGCCTTTTGGTGGGCGATTCGGTACTATGCCTAACTAGTAAAAGCACCGGACGCACTGGCGCGCGCTCGGTACATTTACCCCTAATACTCTAAATAGTTGATAAGATAAATGAGAAAATCATCACCTGAAGCTTTACTTACAATCGGCACTATCATTCTGTTGACATTACTACCACTTCTGGTTGGATGGCTGCTGGTAAAAACCTACAGACTTATAAAACCAATTCAAGAGAAAGAGCTTACGGGCCTTGCAAGTATAGGGGCGCCAAGGCGGGATAGTTTTTTCAAATTTGCAGTTACAGGGTGGGCTGTTTGCGCTCCAATTTACTATTGGGTTTTCAGTTCTGGGATTCTTGCTTAGCTCTGTGTTTGACAATTACAATCCTTTCGCTGCTCCAATTCAGCTCCAAAACCAGTCGTCAAGGCTATCAAGTATCAGAGAGTTATGAAAAATTTAGTATCAGTTATATTTGTACTATTCATATCAATTAATACGCATGCTGGAGATTACTCTGTGGAGGTCGAAAAGTTTATTGAAGGGAGTATTGAAGGTTTAAGAATTGAAACTGATGCTCACGATAAGACATGGAGGCTGGGCTCTGCTAAAACATGGAATGTCGACCAAGACAAAGGCATTATATTTTGGTCGCTTGAGGATGGTCGGATCGCTGTAGCTCCTGTTCAAATAATAGGTACTTACAATCCGAAAGATAGAAGCTTTCTATGGGGGTGGGATCACCCTTCAGTGCTAAAACCTCTTCAGCAACATTCACGTTTAGTTAAAGAGTATGGTGAAAAGCACGGAGTAAAGCTCTTTACCTCAAAAAAGGTCCATGTTTCCGAAGATCAAGCATGGGAGTTTTCAGCCGTTGCCAGTCGTTTGGCTGAAGCAAATGGAGCTTACAGAGCTGATGCGGGTGGACCTCTTGTTTATATGACATTTGGTGAAATTGAGCTAAGAAATCAGCAGCCCTAACAATCGGATGCTGTCAGGTGTAAAAGTTCCAGCCAAAAGCGGCCTTCGCTTTTGGTTAACGCAGAGCCGAACATTATGCATAAACCTAGGTAGCGACATGAACATTTCCTTCAGCGAAGGCACGATAGAAGATGTCATAAAGATTAATTCTGAAATTCCAGAGTTCGACGCTAAAAATAGCAAAGATAAAATAGAGAAGAGGTTAAAGGGGCGCCTTTACCTATTACTGGTAGCTTCAGTTGGTAATAAGAAAGTAGGCTACAAAATTGGTTATAAAGTATCCGAAACAGAGTTTTATAGTTGGTCTGGTGCAGTCCTCCCAGATTACCGAGGCCGAGGCATAGGAAAATCTCTGCTTGAGCTTCAAGAGCAGTGGGTGATGAACAAAGGGTTTAAGTCTATTAGCGTTAAATCGATGAATAGATTTCCTTCAATGCTGCATCTTCTTATCTCTCACGAATATCAAGTGTGTGGGTATGAAAATAAAGGCAGCCCCCTGCAAAGTAAAATAATTTTTATAAAGAAAATAGCTGAAAATACATAACAAATTGTTGCACAATGTTTTGGACTTCGGCTTCCAGTGGATCCTGTCAAGCTTCGCTTTTCGTGGCCGTTGTACCTGATGCTATGGGTGGAATGAGTATTAATATACGAAAGTTTCCTGTAAGTGAAGTCTATAAAGAGAACATTGAAGAAATTCGTACATTGTACCCAGGCAAAAGTGAGTTTCGCGTGAGTCCGTACGAGTATGATGCCGGTAGCAAATTTTCAGGCTCTTCTGAAAATTGCATATGCTTTATTATATCCGGTAGCTGTGAATTAACATTTTCTAATACGGAGCCAGTGATTGTAAAACGCAGAGATGTGTTCGAATGGCCTCGTGGGCGGTATTGGGTTAAGGCTGGTGATCCTGCCGGGGTAAAATATGTCAATGTGTGGAACTTGAAAGAGATAATTAAGGGAAGAGCTAAAAATACATAATAGTTATCGCGCCTGATGTTTTGGTCTACGCTCCGTTTTGTCATGGCTGCGCCACCTTACGTTAAAGTTCTAATAGAACCAAAATACTGCTGACTAAGTCGTTATATGTATGAAGTTTGAAAGATTAGATAGTAAGTCAATATTAGTAGGCTGGGGAATGATAACGTCCTCATTAAACTAGAAGCATATCCAAAATGCCTAGAGGTAGGTGCCAATCTACAGGTTCGAGAAGGCTCAAGAGTAGTTGGTTATACTGAGATACAGGAAATATATAATGAGTAATTACGCACAGGCAGCTCACAATCACAGGCACGTTGCTACTTCCATTCGGATGGCCTAGGCTACCCTCTGGCTGCTCGTGTTGTGGCCTGGGATAAGTAATATCATCTCGGGAATATCTCGCTCGCGAGCGTAAACTATTCTTGTATTAAATGGATAAAGCTCTTGATATTTTTACAATTGAAAGGCTGCTTAAGTTGCATGGATATTAACCAGTAGTGCTCTGCAGCTCAAAATATTATTGATAATTTTATGGTTTCTGAGTTTTATTTCAATTGCATCTATTAGAAATTTTTTTCATAGTTGGTAAGTTTAAATTCTTCAATTAATTTCTTTGCACCCATGCTATGAGTTATCTCGCGCCGATATACCAGACATATTTCATCTTTAAAGCCTGGTTGGTCTTTACCTACCCATTCGAGCTGATTTCTTCCATGTGTCTGTGCAACTCGACCAGGAATAATACCAACCCCAAACCCCTCTAATGTCATTTTTGTGATTAGCTCGTGACTTGAAGACCTTATATATTGTTTATACCTATTGCTTTCAGATATGGTTTTTAGCAGCCAGTTCGTCTGCATCAATGCTGGATCATATATTAGTACGTCTCTAGATTGAATTTTCTTAGGATTATGCCAAAAACTAACCACATCGTGACAAAGGCGCTTGATTACTAAATCAGGATGAGATACAGGATTTACGACAATACCGATATCGATTTTCCAGCTGATCACGGCCTCTACAATTTCGCGAGAAAGTGCATGCTGGAAGCTCAATTCAATACCTGGGTTTTGTGCGATAAAAGCAGGAAGGCTATCAGGTAGCATATGTAGTGAAATCGAGCTGTGACATCCAATGGTGAAATGACCAACGGCCTCTTTATTTTCTCGCAGCGCAGAATACTTAACCTCATCCCAATCATCTAATAGCTGCTGAGCGCTCTTTAGCAGCCTAAGACCAGCACGTGAAAGCTGAACACCAGTTTTTTCTCGTATTATTATTTCAGTACCTAGCTGTCTTTCTAGCCTCTTGATAGCAGCGCTCAGACTCGGCTGCCTAATCCCCAATCTTTCTGCTGCCCTGGATATATTTTTTGTTTTTGCAACTTCAATAAAGTAATTAAGTTCATCAGCGTGTGGGAACATAGAGCCTAACTTATTTAGCGACTTAATTTAAAAGCAGCTATCGAGTCTACATCGACATACTCTTGGTTGCCATAGATATTGCCTATGGCAACCAGCGCCGACTTCTATTTTTCATGTTTTTATACTCATGTTAATTTCTTTACTCCCTATTTATTCAAAAAGTTTTGGAGTTAGAGTGTCTACGCCATCTCTCAGCTATCCCGTAGCAGCGAATAGTAATGCAGTATCCTCTGAAGCTAATTTTAGTTTAGCTTTAACTTTTCCTTTGCAGACTTGGTATGAGTGGGGATATCTACACAACCCAGTTCTCGCGAGTGACAAAGATATTTCCAGAGTTAAACGCTCCTATGCATTACTTCAAGATCAGATCGACGATACTGATAACCCCATTTATGGCCTACACACTAGCTATGGTGAGAATGAGCGAAATTCTTTAGATCCAAATCAATGGAAAAATACCCAAGTCAACCTATTGGAATATTTACAAGTTGGTATCGGTACTCCTCTGCCGAAGTCGGTCGTCAGACGCGCTTTGAAACTACAAGCTCGGAAAACGGCCCATGGTTTATCTGGCATCCATCCTTCCACTTATCAAGCACTTCTTAACCTGGCAAACAGTGAATCTCTTCCCAGAGTTCCCCGAAAAGGTAGCTTGGGAGCCAGCGGTGACTTAATTTCTATGGCCCATGCTATATCTCCTCTATTCGAGGATGGACCAAAGGGCCCCCGCGACGTAATTGGTCTAGTAAATACCAATGCCATGATGGCTTCATGGGCTATCGAACATGATTATCAATTAAGGAAGGTATTAAGGGACTGTTTTAAATCTGTTGCGCTTATGTCCCTGGCGATAGGCACAGGAGATGAACATTTCTCGGAAGGTTTGCATTATGGAGAGGTACACACCAGCTATGCTCGGGCAGGTAACCTGCTGACACAACTACGACGTGACTATTTAAAATCGCCGAAGATTGTCGAAGGCAAGAAAACTTTGTTACAAGCTCGTTATTCTGTTCGCTGTGCTCCTCAGATACTTGGACACTGCCTTGATTTATTGGATTACTCCGAAGCTAAAATTCGTTCCGAAGCTCTAGCCGTCGCTGACAACCCCCTAATTCTTGAGTCTGGTCCCTGGCATGGCGGACTCTTTTATGCGATTGGGCTGGCAGCTTCTGCTGAATTTATGCTGGAAATTATCCATCGTCTATCTGAAATGCTTGATCGACAAATATTGATTTTAATGGATCATCGCCTTAACGGAGGTTTGCCAGATAATTTAAGTGTTGAATCTTTCAATCACTGTAAAGGAATTCACCAGTTAACGTCGGCTTTGTTCCAGGAAATAAAGGCCAGGTCGACACCGGTGCGTCAGATGAGTTTCTCATGTGAAGGTAATAATCAGGACCTCGTGCCCTGTGGAATGGCTGCTCTTAACAATGTTAACGATCAGCTGGATACGTTAAAAGAAATTGTTCGCGCAGCAACTTTTTGTTCAGCTAGAGCCGCAATGATGCGCTCAACGGGTGGTTTACCCGAAGCATTAAAATTGTCGAACTGGTCACAATTCACAACAACTGAGATCGAGAGCATTTTATGAATTTTAACTATTTAACTGGTAATTTCGGGATTGAGATTCCAGCTAAAGAGCTGGCGGATTTGGATCAAAGTACAGGACTAACATTGCAAAACCTATGGCATGAGCATGAGCTATTGGTTATCAGGGATATGGACCTGGATACAAAAGCATTTGTCAATTTCTGCGGCTTATTTGGAGAACTTCAAAAAAATTATTTCTTCTTTCAAGGTCACTCTGAGGAGTACCCACAAGTTGCTAGGATTATCAAAGAGATCGGTGAAAAGAAAAATACTGGTGGGATCTGGCATCATGATCAGGGATATTATTCCAAGCCGGTAAAAGGTATAGCTTTGTATGGTATTGATATTCCCAACAGAGGAGGCGATACCCTTTTTACAAGTTCAACACTTGCTTACGAGAGCCTTTCAACTGCAATGCAGCAAGTAGTTAAATCCCTCAATGTGATACATACCACAGAGCTAATGCTCAAGAAACAACCATTATCAAAGTTAATGGAAAGTTCAGGTGAGAGTAGCTCTGGTATAGAGCGGGCACTAAAATTAATGCCACTGGAATCTGCAGTACACCCGGCAGTTTGTAGAAACCCTGTAACTGGTAAGCCTTTCCTCTACTTGAATCGGACTACCACCTCGCATTTTGATGGTATGACACTTGATGAAAGTTCGGGGCTGCTAAATTATCTATTTAAACACATCGAAAAACCTGAGTTTAATTGCCGAGTGCAATGGCGTCCCGGCACCCTAGTGCTTTGGAATAATCACCAAGTCTTACACTATGCAGTAAATGACTACAATCAACGACGGGAATTACACCGTGTGCATTTTTCTGCAGAACGACCAATTAAATATCTATAAATAGATTACCAGTGTATTTATGAACTATAGTGAACTACTGGCAGATTTTTTGCACCAAAATAGTCAGTCTAGAACTGAACAGCAGGCATTTAAAAATAATCAACTCAGGTGGCTGCTCAATGAGGCTTTTGCAAAGTCTAACTACTATCGTGAATTACTTGAACAAAACAAAGTTGATATAGAGGCAATTCAAAGCTATAAAGATTTACAACAACTGCCGATTATAAGCTCAGAAATATTTTTAAAGCCTATGCCGACAGTGAGTATGGCTTTTGACGATATCATACGCTACTGCCACACATCGGGTAGCACTGGTACTCCCAAACATGTACCTTATACCCGCAAAGATATTAATAATGCAATAATCTCACAAGCACGCAGTTTCCTATTTACAGGTGTCGAGCCGTCCCATAAGTGTTTGTGCGCAATGACTTATGGTCCCTGGCCCAGTGGTATGATTTGTCATGCTGCCGCTGAAATATTTGGCCTCACTATTCCTGCAGATTCATTTCTTGGGGTAGGCCATCAGCTCCAGAGCCTTCAAAGGTATCAGCTGGATTATATGGTCTGCCTTCCTTCCTTATTACCTAGGCTCGAACGCCACTGTCTGGAGAAGGATATATCTCTAGCGTCCTTAAACATACGCAATATATTTATGGTGGGTGAACTATTCTCTGAAGAATTTCGGAGCCACTATGAGATGCTATTCAACGCCAGGCTGATTAATATGTATGCAAACACTGAGCTTGGACTGATAGCAAGTGAATGCCAATATCATAATTTACATGTGTGGGAAGACTTCTTTCATGCAGAAGTTATTGACCTTGATACAGGAGAACCATGTGAAGATGGTGCTACTGGAGAATTAGTTATAACCGCTCTGCAACGTGAAGCCCTTCCACTGATTCGCTATAACACTCATGATCTGGTGGAGATGCACAAAGGCCCTTGCGAATGCGGCCATCCCGGGACCTATTTGGGCCCCATCAAGGGGCGTATTGATAATATGTTCACAATCAATGGTGGGAATGTCTATCCAATTGCGCTAGAAAAAGCTATCACTGCCGTCACGGGTCTTAGCTCATTTTACCACTGTATCATCGAAAAAGTTGATGGACACGATCATTTGGCATTTGAAATTGAAGCGAGAGAATCTGTCGATAATCGAGATAAAGATCATTTATCACGAAAGTGTTATAAGAATCTCACCAGTTCAGATGTAACCCTTCGTATGATTTTCCTTGGACTCGAAGCGGCCTCAAGAATCACTATAGAAATTTTGCAACCTGGGGAAATAAGTAACAAATCTGGTAAAGTAAAAAAAATTATTGATCGCAGATAGGTATTCCGACTACTGAGCGAGGCTTGTAGGTGGTTATGGCGATTCCTGTTAGTTTAACTGGTTGTGCTTGTGAGAGTTGTATTAATGTTTAGACTTTTATAGCTGGCCTATTGAGGGGTAAAAGGAATTCGTATCCCACTATGCCGATATTAAAAAATAGCATTACCTTGAATGATATTTGAATAGAATTAAATGGGAGATTTTAAAAGCATTAAAAGTCACTGTGAAAGAAGTGTAAGTTCAATTAAAAAGGATGATTATGAAACTTGATGCGATTTGCAGCCAACTTAAACTCCCAGAGGGCGCACTTGACTATGCAGCGCTTCGCTTGGGGATAAATAGGGAAAAACATATAACACGTTATGATCTTGACAGAATTTCCTCTTTCTTAGAGGTACATGGAGGTTATTCTAAGGCTGGTCTAGAGGCAATAAGATATTTCTTCAATATTGGAGATGTATTTTGGGATAGGGTTAATGAAGCTAAACAAACAGACAACAGTGAGATAAAAAGTATTCGTATCTCAACCTCTGGGTTCTCTTATCGAGTAGCTGGTGTGAAATATTTTAAAGCAACAACAAATGACGGAAAAAGATTTACTTTAGAAGGAAAAGATGATCAGTGCGATGAATACCGAATTGGGGTGTACTGGCTTCCTTACGAAGCTAATAAAGTCACGCATACAAATCGCAGAGTTTATGAGTCTTTACCGGATGTCAACTTTTTTTAACCATGGAGCTTTCCGGGTGCCGATTCACTATGACTGATCAATCTGTATGCCATGTTGCTTTCGATGCAGGAACGTCAATGTATCAAACTCCAACCTCTAGCACGCGAAATGTTGCAGAGAATTCTGTGTTAACAAATAATAGTGATAAAAAATTGAAAATACGCAGATTATCTATAGGAGGAGATGATAACAATTCATATGGTTACGCTTACTTTGGTTACGAAAGAAATAGAGCTACAGTGATTGGTGTACGGCAAAGTAATCAAAAATGGGTATACAAAGCCTTTATCTACCATCGCGATTCACATTTGACTCAAAATACTACTAAGGCCCTTGTGCACATTCTTGATAACGTAAAATATTCAAATAATAACTATTGTGCAGAAAACTTTTTATAAGGAATATTTAATTAAGCAGTTCCTGCTCATTACCAAATACAGATGCAGAGATGATTTAGAACAGCCAAAGACTGAAAGGAGAAGTTAGTTATGCGACAAAAATCATTTCTGTTGAATCTTTACTCTAATTTGGAATCAAGGAGTGTAAAATAATTGGAGTTTGTGCTCAGATTCTGGAAAACTTTGTTGTTGGATGGAAATAAGGCGATTGTGGCGTGAAGTGCTTGGAGTAGGGCTAGATTAGTGAGAGGAAGCGCCGAAAGTCGCCTTTGCTGTACACCCAAAATATACTAATTTGGAGCTTGTTAAGACCGAAAGTGTTTCGCCAAGACTATAGTTTACAGAGGCTTCTTTACGTCTATGAACTAAAATTCTCGGATGCTGGACGAGCCCAACTCAAAATTAGAATCTAGCACTATGGCAGCAGGCGATCCGCGTTCCAGATCGCCTGGAGAAATACAAAAGCCTATAGGTGTTAGGCTGATAGAGCTTTGAACACCCTTGCAGATGTCTACAGTAACCTTTAGCTAATAACTCTTAAGAAAAGGTCACTGCACGCTCATTCAAATCATAATACTTGGTATTAACCTTAATCTTGACAGAGCTGCCAGTAGCGTCAAACCAACCAAGGTACCCAGTAACTTCTAGGCTTTTATGGGTAGTGGCCATCGCCTCACGTAAACGCTGTGCCCAGGGCCTTAGCCTCTCACCGTCATAACCAGACCCGCAAGCACAGAGATGCAGGTCCACAAAACTACCAGGTAAACCTTCTTTAACCAAAGTAGCTGCTAGTTGCGTCGGGGTATAGGTTTTCCATTCTCCACCCTGCCACGACTCTACGCCTCTCTCGAAAACTTTGGTTTGTTTATTCTTACCGTTATTGCGTTGAGCACCAATTTGCTCACCATCACCAGCGCCAGTACCATGAGAAACAATATAAAGAGTATCACCAGATTTGAGGCTACTGAGACACTTATCTATCCAGCGGTACATAGACTTACCAATACCGGATGTCACCTTGTTGGCAAGAATATGATTCTTCGGAATACTCCATGCGCTCGCCATATTTTCCGCAAACTCTAGCATTTCTTCACTGTTTACGGGGAGGTAAATATACTTTGCCATTTTTAGACCTTGTTATTATCACAATACGAAAATTATAACACTAAGCGCCTTTCAGAAAGAATTATTAAGGACATCCAAAGATTTGAGTGAGGTATTAGCACTGGACAGGCATAAGTCATGAAGGCTGTCCATCTCCGATTTGGTTGTTAGGGCCATGAAATACCGGTAAGCGGCTCCACATTCGTTTCAAACTTTAAGGTCCAAGCTACCAGCACCAATGGTGTTCAAATTTTGATCATTTAAGAAAGCGAGCATGTTGGTTTTAAAGTGATGGGCAGGAGAAAACTTGAGAAGTGGTACTGAAGCCTCATCCGTAATGCTGAGGGTTAAGGAGAGCCAAGTTATGATAAGTTTAAGCGTACCCAATTCATTGTGTAGAACCTTATGCATGAGTCAAAAGTCACCGAAAGAGAAAGCCTTAATGTGCTGAGAGAGCGCAACAACTCTGAGCTTCGGTAGTAATAAGTCAGATTTTAAACAAGAGTATTTTTGCCCTTTTAAAATAGATGACTTTAGATAGAGGCGGCGCGTTAGCGAGATATGTAATCTTTTGCTGATCAGAAGGTCATTCAGAGATGTTGCATCAAGAGATGTCTGGGTGTTTCATGGTAGGTTTTTCGTCAATCATATTTATTTGCATAATTACCTAACATTCAGCAAGATTCTGATCCTTTGTCAATAGGACTGACGGCTTATACTTTATATTCATAGGTAACTGATGTCCTTAGCGCGTATTTAGTTAAAAGTAGAGTTGAATTATTAGGCAAAGCTTGCGAAGAAATATGCTTAGTTGTAGCCGTATGCGACAAATTGCATCGGTATAGCAGGCATATAGCTGGCCCGTCCGTTAAATACTTGCACCTTGTCTATATTACGAACTGCCTACCTGTTTATTTAGAAAGGATTAATAATTTTACGATCCACTTAATATGTAGCCGGGTGAGGAAATGGTATGGCTGAAGGCTGGTTGCAACACCGGCTATCTATCAAAGTTTCTATTTCACTGCTGGTAGATGACTGTGGAGGGTGCCAATGAGATTTTTGATTTTATGTCTGGCGACATTAGGTAAGTACGGACCAAAGGGTTTTCCCAATCTGTTTTTGAGAGTCATATTTTCACTTTGCTTAGCTGTGGGTGTCACATCAAACGCGCAGGAATCCAGTTCCTCAGAACTGGAGGGCGATAAGTTATCTACTGCTGACTATTTGAGGAAGGAGTTAAAAAGCAGCCAGAATTTAGTTTGGATCGGGCATAAAGTCCCCGATACTGATTCTGTTAGCGGGAGCTTACTAGCAGCCTTTATTTATGGTGGTAAGCCTGGGACGCCCAGTAAAGTTAATCCTGAAACTGGCTATGCAATTGATCAATGTGGTGCTGATGAGCCAAAAATAATCGAAGATTTTTCAGGAAAGACTGTTGGGTTAGTTGATTTTAATCAAAGCACACAATTGCCAACTGGAATTGACCCAGACTCGATTGTAGCAATAATCGACCATCATGCGATTGGTGGATCACCAATTAATATTCCGAATGTAATTAGTATAGAGATAAAGCCCTGGGGATCGACCGCCACGATTTTGACTGACCATGCACGCATGTTTGACATTGAACTGCCGATTTATCTGGCGTGTATGGGGTTGGCCGCAGTTCTTTCGGATACGGTTAACCTGACATCACCTACCACAACTGAATACGACAGAGCTTATGTTCAAATGCTGGCCAAGAGAGCTGGTATAGATGATATCGATAAATTCGCAGAGCGTATGTTGATGGCAAAATCTGATTTGGGTGGCTTTTCGGCTAAGGATATCATTTTACTCGACTATAAGGACTTTGAATTTGGGGGAAAAGAAGTTGGCATCGGTGTTGCTGAAACGCTGATAGCCCAGCCGTTGATTAATAGGAGATACGAGCTGCAATCTGCTATGGGCGAGATAAAGAAAGAGAAAGGTATCGATCATTTGATCTTCGCAATCGTTGACACTCGTGAAAATCGATCTTATCTGCTTTGGAGTGATGACCAAGATAAGGCTGTTGTTATCTCGGCATTTGGAGATCATGTAGTCGATGACATGGTTGTTGCTGAGGGGGTGATCTCACGGAAGCGCCAACTTGGTCCTGCGATTCAACGAGCCCTAGAGAAGTAAAAAGGGAGATCAGAGAAATGAGAGGGCTGGGCCTGTGTCAGTTGCGCGATTTCACTACAATCCCTCCTAAAAGAGCTATAGCAACCAGTAGGGACTATCACTTGACCGGACGATCTCGGGTTAGTGTTTCGAGCTGCATATGCTCTTATTGCTAGCTGAGGAGTAGATTTCTGTTTAAAGCTCATTATTCCTTGATTGGTGGAGCACTGCTATGGTCGGAAAAAACCTGAGCTAGAATAACAAAGAGGAAAGGTCGTTAGATTAATTTCGGTGTTTTGGAACTATAATTTGCTGTGGCGGGTTTTTACTATTAACACGAACCTATAAAAAATTATCATTCGCGCGTAGTTAAAGAGAAAACTAGCGAGATGAACTATATTTATTTGACAGGGACTTCAGCTTCTCGGCTGTCTCAAAATCGGAACTAAACCATATCTGTAATGGATAGGACTCAAGAATAACCACATCTTTTACCTTTCCTAATTCTTCCAGACGCTGTACTTCCTGTAAAACTGGATCAGGTGTTTTTAGGCTGCCTCTCACCATTATTCGCTGCCATTCGGGTTCATCATCTGCCATCATTCCACATGCACTTAGAAAAAATACTAAAGAAATTAGCGTTCTCATACTTTTAAAAAAGGCGCCCAAGGGCGCCTTATCCTAAATTTGGGTGAAGTAATTTTACTTTATGGGTAATTCTCAATCCAATCCTGCAAAGTGTTATAGACGGAGCTGGTTATACGCGTTCCACAGTTTTGCGAGGATGATCCAGTTGTGTGGATTCCGCGAACACTGTTGGACGTGTCTTTAATCCCACTGCCACTCTGACCGCCAGCTGTATCTAATGTGTAACACACTCTGTATGTACTTGAAGACGTGCTACCGGAATCTGTCCACATAGTAGCAAATGGCTTATCTCCTGGGTATCCAGTAACACTATGAGTGCCGCCAGAATAGACACCCCATCCGGAATATCCATTGTGTGGTGGTTCCGCTAACACAATAATTGCATAGTCATAGTTCGTATCTGAATTATTATGCCAAGCACTGGTAGTCACAGCATTTGTCCAGGATTCACTCCCCCAGGGCTCATAATTACCAGATTGAGCCACTGTAAAATCAAGAGAACTATACCAGTTGCCGGAGCCATCAGAAACACAATGTCCTGCTGTTAGCACATGCTTTGCGGTAATCAATGTACCGGTACAGCCTACATCAATGCGGCCATTGTACCAGTGAGGATTTTGCACGGTATTAGTAATTTGAACTCTGTCGTCGGTACCAATTACAACTGTGGGGAGCAGTTGTTCCTCACCACGAATCATGGTGGGCGCCTGTCCTTTTGATGAAAAAATCCTTGAATCCAAACCATGAGATTCAATAATTGCTATCGCTTGCTCCAATAGCGATAAGGATTCTTGATCTACTTCTGCAGTATATTGCCTACCGTCTGGAGTAACCGAAACAGCACTTAAAGAAGCGGTGCGTTCCATTAACGTATATTCTTTACTTACTGCGGCATCATTGACTACCGGTTGTTTTGCAACATTATGACCGCTTATAAAACTTGCGGTTTGGTCTATCTCAACAAAGTTATAAAGGGGGGCTGCATGGGATGCCCCTGAGAGCACTACCAATGAAAGAAAAATATGACTTCTGTTCATATCTGATCCCTCTAAATTAATAGGTTTTAAGTAGTGGTACAGCCATTTTTGTTTTCGCACTTAATTTATGTGCGGGCGCATAATATAGTACCGCCGTACATGTTTACAACTCGATGATAGTTAATTAGAAAATAACCGGCGCCAGTTTTTATGCTAGAAAAAGCAGAAAATATTTGCCTAAAAGATTATATTAATTGCTTTAGGTGTTTAGGGTTTTGTGGTTGCTAATATTTGTTAAAGTATTGAGTTAATAAGCTAAGATTTTTTAGTATGCGAACATTAAATTAATTGGTTCATAGTGAGGTCTATGTCATTTATCCAATGTTTCTCGCAGCTGAAGATTATCACTTGCTCAGCTTATGGCTGCATATAATCTTTAAATAGGAAGTGTTTATGTAAGAGATATAGAGATCGGAAGTGTAGGAACCAACAAGATAAATAAACTGTTATAGAAGTGCTATTTTCTAAATCAGCTGCGGCGGCAGATTCCCATTAAAGTCGTGAAGAACCTTGATGGCTATAAATGGAAGGGGGCTATAATCAAAATAAAGGTTTTTGTGGCGCTGGGCACTAGATATTCAATCATCCTCAAAGGAAATAACTGTTTGGCACTCAGATATTTTGTAGCGCCAGAGGGGTCTGTGAAGTGTTCGAAATAGGTGCTCCAACTATTTAAAATAGCAGACTCTTTAGAGCTACTAGTTGGAATCAAGACTAATTGGTAGTAAAGCGACAAAGGGCCCGCATACTGCAGGCCACTCTTATCTATCTCTGAGAATCTCCATAGCAGCATTATGCCCAGGTACTCCAGTAACTCCGCCTCCCGGGTGGCTACCCGAGCCACAGAGATACAGATCCTGTATCGGTGTGCGGTAATCTGCAAAGCCCATAAAGGGGCGATTACTCCACAGTTGGTCCAGTCCTAGGGCGCCATGGAATATATCACCTCCCATGAGGCCAAATTTGCGCTCTAAATCTAGCGGTGAGTGAATTTGTTGGGCGATTACCGCATCACGAAAATTGGGTGCATAGTGGGTGACGGTATCGATAATTGTTTTTGCAGCTTGGTCACGATAGTCGTCCCAGCTTTTTCCTTGCGGAAGTTCTGGAGCGAATTGCTGGCAAAATAGGCTGGCGACATGTTTGCCTTCTGGAGCAAGAGTAGGATCGATGGTGGAGGGGATCAATATTTCTACAATGGGGTGTGTTGACCAGCCGTATTGAGTTGCATCGACAAAGGCCTGCTCCAAGTAGGTCATTGTTGGACCAATGACTATCCCAGATTGATGATGCTGCTGTAGGTGAGTTCCAGGCTTACAGATGAAGTCTGGGAGTTCAGACAGCGCCACATTCATACGGAAAGTACCGGAACCCACCCTGAAGCCACGTACGCGGCGGCGGAACTCTGGCTCTAGGTGTTGTTCGTCAATCATCCGGGAGTAAAGCAGCTTGGGACCGACATTGGCGATTACTTTGTCAGCCGTAATAGTTTTTCCACTGCTAAGTCGTACGCCGTTGGCACGACTACGGTCTACCAGAACTTCTTTGACTTCCGCATCTGTACGAATATTGACCCCAAGGCGCTCAGCTTCTTTTCGCATGGCTTGAGTGATAGCGCCCATACCGCCCATAGCATGTCCCCAAGCGCCTTTCTCACCGTTAGCAGCCTCGCCAAATACATGGTGTAACAGCACGTAGGCAGAGCCAGGAGTGCTGGGAGCTGCATAATTTCCGACTATAGAGTCGAAAGCAAATGCAGCTTTGACATGGTCATTTTCAAACCAGGCATCCAATACACTTGAAGCACTCTTGGTGAACAGGTCAAGTGCATCGCGACGAGATGACATACTCAACTTTTTCGCTCTTAAGCCAAAGCCCCCAGCACGAACTAAATCCACAAAGCCACCGCCCACATTAGGGGGAGAGCGGAGTAATTCCTCGCGCAAAATATCTGCTACGGTTTCCAGCATGGCATAAAAGTCAGGTAAGGTAGCTGCGTCCTTTTCTGAGAAACGTGCAATCTCAGCTTGTGTATCCAAGATATTTTTATGGAAAGAGAGACTTTCACTATTTGAAAGTGGAAAGAAGTTAGCTTGTGGCCGTAACTTGATTTCCAAGCCATGTTCACGGAGATTGAGATCTTCGATGATTTTCGGGTTGAGTAAACTTACTGTGTAGCTTGCTACAGAATTTCTAAATCCCGGGTAGAACTCTTCAGTTACTGCTGCCCCTCCGACTATAGATCGGCGTTCAAGGATCGTTACTTTTTTCCCCGCTTTTGCTAAATAACAAGCGCAGACCAGGCCGTTATGACCGCCACCAATAATCACATAATCCTTCATTATTATTCTCTATATGGATAAGGACTAGTATGAATACTTACAGAAAACTATCAAAAGATAAAGAGTGTTTTTTGGGTTTCAGTTTTGGAGCGATAACTTTAGTCATTACTTATCTGTTTTAGGGTATTGGAGAAGCGGAATTTAAATGCCCTAACTCCAGGTAATATTGTCTGAGTAAGTGTAGAGTCACGGAAGTTGAAGAAAAAGTAATTCCTGAAGTTATTTAGATATAAATTAAAAAGACAGCTTAATTCTGGGTATTATTGTTGTGCCGGATGTTGAAGTTTCTCTAATCTTGATCGGATAAAGATATTGTCACAGGTTGCAGTCACGTAGCACTTTCGATTTTCGCCAACGACTACTTGTTTACGGATGGAGAATGATATCCCTTAAATTAAAAGTCTGTTTATGTGTGTTCTTGTAAAACCTTCTATATATCAATTATTGAGTAGAGTGTTAAAAGCTAACTAGTGCAGTTGACGGGTATTTTTTAATTGTCTGGGTTATATTTGAGTGATAAAGTCAATTAGTAAATGTCTTTATTTAGTATGTGAAGGTTAAAAGGATTTAAAAATATGTACACACGTATAAGTTTAAGCGCTGTACTTTCTTTATGTTTGGTATTTCCGGCTGAAAATTCAGTAGCGCATACGAGTGACTTGGATAGTCTTTTTGTAAATGCGGTTTCTGAGGAGTCTGTGCCTGGGATTAGCGTGGCTGTAGGGGAAAATGGGCATGTTCGATGGGCAAGAGGTTATGGTTTTGCTGACCTCGAATCTCATGTTTCAATGACTAGAAGAACCAAATTGAGAATCGCCAGTGTTTCGAAAGTTATCACTGCAGCTGCTCTCATGAGGTTGAAAGAACAGGGGATTATTGAGTTGGACACCTATGTCTCTTCGCTGGTAGAGGCTTGGCCTGATTCACACGCTGATATTAGCTTAAGACAGATAACAAATCATACTTCCGGGATTCGCCACTACCAATCTTTGGGGGAATTTCTTTACAATGTGGAGTATAGTTCCACAATAGATGCGTTAGACCTTTTTAAGAATGACGATCTGCTTTTCTATCCTGGGACAGACTCTGAATACTCGACCTATGCCTGGACATTGCTCGCTGCCGCAATGGAGTCTGCATCAGGAACTGAATTTAAGAAGTTAGTTCAAGAGGAAGTATTTGATCCTTTGAACCTCAAAAATAGTACTTTTGATGAAAACTCTCCCATAATTTCCCACAGGCAAAGAGCTTATTCTTACTGGGGAGGAAGTCTAATCAACTCTCCAGAAGTAAATAGTAGCTATAAATATGCTGGCGGAGGTATGCTCTCTACACCAAGTGACCTGGTTAGGTTTGCTATGTCACATCTTGATAGTGGCTATCTGAGTGATGAATCGCTTTCTGAGCTTTTTAGCCCAGGAACTCTAACAAGTGGTGAGGAAGTTAGCTACGGTATTGGTTGGATTGTTGACTTTATCAGTTTAAGCAATTGGTATGATCCGGAGGAGGATGCGGAGCTGATTAGAGTTATCGAGGAGCATCCAAATATTAAATTGATGAGCGGTGAAGGAGTTGGCGGAAGTACCATGCTAATGCTTTGCCCTGATCATGCCCGCTCTATAAGCGTTGTCAAGAATGTAGATAGTGATCAAACGGCTGACTTGATAGAGCTATCTCTGAAAACATTAGATATTTTCCATAATAAAAACTAATTAATTTAAGGTGTCAGAAAGCTAAAGTTGCTAATTTTAAGATTACCCTTCACTCGCTTAGAGCCATTTTCTGGTCTACAAGGAGGGGAAGGGTAATTAAATTCCTCCGCCGTCCTCAGGTAACTATTTAGCTGTTTCTTCGAAAATAATCGCGAGCACATTCCAGTGTCGCATGGGGTGAAAGCATATCAAAAGTAAAGTTCTTTGGAGTCTGATTTTGTTTTATGGTATTTGGCCAGTCCTGATTGGCCAGGGCCGTTTTACCAAGCGAGATAATATCTGCTTCATTGTTTTCTAGGACCTGAGCTGCGAGTTTTGGGTCTGTAATTCCGCCATTGGCAATAACCGGTAGAGTACTATATTTCCTTGCCAGACATGCTAATGAGTTACTGTTTTCAAAGGCGGGGGTGTCTATTTTTGGTTCGGTGGTATGAATATAGTCGGCACCACATTGCTTCATTAGCTCGAAAACTTCGGCAGCTCCAGCTTCACCTTCAGGCCAAATATAGTTGGTATCATTCACTTTTTTCTGAGAGAAACGAACGCCCACTACAAAATCCTTTCCGACCGCTGCCCTTACTGATTTAAGTGTTTCCTTGTAAATACGTAAACGGTTAGTGAGTACTCCTCCATAACAGTCTTTTCGTTTGTTGGTATAGGTGGTTAAAAATTGGTCTAACAAGTAGCCATTGGCACCGTGTATCTCAACACCGTCAAAGCCGGCAAGTTGTGCCAGGCGGGCAGCCTGAGCGAAGCCCTTAACAACCATTGCAATATCTCGCTGTGTCATGGCTTCCGGCATGGGATAGGGGCCTTCTCCATAGTAGAAGGGCATTTGCCTTCCCTGGGGACGAACCATAGAGGGGCCAGCATTTTGGTTGGTATAGGGGTTATATTGTGAAAGGGCGCCGGCATGCATCAGTTGGGCATATATCCGGGCTCCTTGCTTATGAACTCTTGAGATAATCGGCTTCCAGCTCTGTGCATGATCGTGATTGGCCATACCGGGTTGATACTTGTAACCCTGACTGTAAAGTCTATCTGTATATAATCCCTCGGTAATAATCAGCCCAAACCCTCCGTGGGCAAATCCCTCATAGTAATCCTTCATCAGTGGACCAATGCGACCATCTAGCCCGGCGCTGACCCGTGTCATAGGTGCGACTGCGAGCCTGTTAGGAATACGTAAGTTTCCGATTTCAACGGTGTTGAATAGATTGTGATATTTGGTAGCCATAAATATTTTTTACCTATTAAGATTTTTAATATTTTGACAATTAACGAATTGTTGTGTAAATCAGACATTAGGTAATTACAGTTTCAACTATTTATTGAATATGGCAGGAATTAATCAATTAGAGAGCTTGAGGGTTTTCAGTGCGGTCGTGGAGTGTGGAAGCTTTACTACTGCTGCAAATCGTTTAGGTGTATCTGCAGCTTGGGTTTCTAAGTCGGTAGAGAGGTTGGAGTCTCGCCTGGGAACCACGCTTTTGCGCCGCAGTACTCGGCATATGCAGGTGACTAGTTCCGGGGAACGGTGTTACATGCGGGCACTTGAAGTGCTCAGCAAGTGGGATGCTTTAGAGGATGACTTGTGTGAATCCAATGAAAGCCCTAGAGGAAAGTTACGGATTGGCGTCCCGATGTCTTGGGGGTTATCCAAGTTCGGTTCCATTTTGAATATGTTTATGGATCGGTACCCGGAAATCCTTCTAGATATTCAAATGGGAGATCATTATGTGAATGTGCTAGAAGAGAAGTTTGATCTTGTGCTACGGCTAACTAATGAGCTAGCTGATAGCGCCTTGTTATGCCGAAAAATTACCAGTTATCATCGAGTTGCCTGTGCGGCGCCTGAGTACCTTAAACAATATGGGGAGCCAGGCCACCCCCGTGAGTTAAGTGACCATCACTGTTTGGTATATACCCTACCGGGTAAACCCAGCGTGTGGCAGTTTAAAGATAAAGGTAAATGGCTCGATATTTATCTGGAACCTAGGTTGACTTCTAATAACAGTAAATTACTCCATTGTGCTTTGTTAGAGGGGAAGGGCATTGCACTGATCCCCCATTTTATCATTGAAGATGATCTTAGAGAGGGGCGATTAGTCCCGATTTTGACAAGCTTTCAAACTGCTGAATTAAACCTCTATTCTCTTAGGCCTGGGGACCGTATGTCCTCCTATCGATTAAAATTACTATACAATTTTATATGCGAGCAGCTTGGTGAGTAAGATTGGGGATGTATCAGAGGTAATATCTTTTACCTTGGGTGCATCCCCTATCAAGCTCTACCCTTTTATAGATTACCTATGATCGTGCGGATTAGTTCTAGTTAAGCATTAGGGTTTTACAAACTTATTTCTTGCACTCTCTATCTTAGATCGCGTGACACATCCCTCTAGATGGTCATTAATTAATCCCATTGCTTGCATAAAGGCATAGACAGTTGTAGGCCCTACAAATTTCCAGCCTAACTTTTTCAAATCTTTCGATAATATGATCGATTCATTTGAGGTAGACATGGACTGAGGCTTGCCAAGCATCTCTTTTTTAGGTTCGTATCTCCAGAGAAATGATGCAAGAGATCCTTCTTTCTTTACGATTTCCCTGGCACATTTGGCATTATTAATAACGGCTTCGATTTTACTACGGTGTCGGACTATTCCTTCATTTGATAGCAGTTTTTCCACATTTGTATTGGTAAAACGGGCTATTTTATTAAAGTTAAATCCATAAAAAGCTTCCCGAAAGTTTTCTCTTTTTGCAAGAATTGTACGCCAGCTTAAACCAGACTGAAAACCTTCCAGGCATAGCTTTTCAAATAGGCGAAAATCGTCACTAACTGGAAAGCCCCATTCTTTGTCATGGTACTCCAGGAAATCTGGTGCAGAAGCGCACCAGTTACAACGGTATTTACCATCATGGCTTTGAATAAGTTGCGCGGCCATACCAATTACCTAACCGTTTGCCTCGGGTCTTAATAAGAATTCAAGCTGCGGACTAGCTTTGGATGAATCAATTTCTATGACATCGGCACTAACCACTTTTTCAGATACGAAAGGGTCTTGTTCGACGCGTATTAGCAATTCTTCATAAGTGGTTTTAAATGCTAGGATACCTCCACCAATTCCAGGTTTTATACTTCCAGACAGTATAAAAACTCCATCATCGAAGCCTTTCTGTAACCACTCCTTATGGCCAGTCATATATTTTGCTGCTTGTGATTTTTTTTCTGAAAATTTTAACAAAATAATAAACATATACTCACAGTTCCTTGTAAATAGCGCTAAGCTTTTTCCTTGTATGTGTCAACCCAAGAGCACATTTTATTGACTTCGTACTCAACATAGTCCTTGTCCTGAAAAGCATTTGCTAAGGTTGCAACACCCTGGCTCCAAGAGAGAACCTGTAGAGCTAGTTTATCGGCATCAGTGTTGGGATTTAGTTGTGTAAATTGTGTTTTTAGCCATTCCCGAAACAGACTGAAAATTTTATTGGCATCCTCTCGCCCTACATGGTTCAACTTGGCAAGTTCATTGGAGAGAGTACCTACGGGACAGCCGAAATCTCTGATCTTATCCCAGTTGGTAATGACAATACAGATATAACATTTTATCCGTTGCTCAGATGTATTCCCTTGTGCTTCCCATTCTTCCAGCATTGCTTGGGTTTTTTGCAATCTTCTCTCTATAACACCAGATAGAATTTGATCTTTAGTCTTGAAATGGTGGTAGAAGTTTCCGCGAGAAATATTTAAAAGATTAGCGATATCCTTGAATGAGGTATGCTCAAAACCCTGTTGATAAAATAAGTCATCTGCTATTGCGATGATTCGGTCGCGGGTGTCTAGTTTTTCCATATCGATTACTTTACTGATTTTCTATTTGGGTAGAGGCAAATGGGTAGTCAGTGTAGCCTTTTTCATCTCCACCGTAAAAAGTTGAGTGATCGGCTTGATTGAGTGATATGCCTTGTTTTAGTCGGTAAACTAAATCAGGGTTGGCTAAAAATGGTGTTCCAAATGCAATTAGATCGGCATTATTACTTTTCAGGGATTTTTGGGCCAGTTCGAGATTATAGCCATTATTCGCGATATACACACCCTTAAAGCATTCGCGTAAAGCTGGATAATTTACGGTTCTCTCTTTTTTCATCATATCGCCTTCCAGAATATGAACGTAGGCAATATTCCGGTTACTTAGCTGCTCTAAAACATACTCGAAATTTTCTTGTGGGTTAGAGTCAGACATTGAGTTAAAACTATTCTCTGGTGTTAGACGCACGCCTATATGGTTTGAAGGCCAAGTTTCCATCACGGAATCAATTATTTCGTTTAAAAGACGCATGCGATTCTCTATATTTCCACCATAGAGGTCGTTGCGATGATTAGTCCCGTCACGCAGAAATTGATCAATCAGATACCCGTTAGCGCCGTGAACTTCAACTCCATCAAAGCCGGCCTCTTTAGCCATTTGTGCAGCAAAGCCAAATTGCTCCACGATTTTTGGAATCTCACTAGTTTCTAGTGCACGAGGAAGAGCAAAGTCCTTATGTCCCTCGTAGGTAACTGCTTGCCCAATTGGTTTAATTGCAGATGCGCTCACGGGAGCCTTTTTATCTGGTTGTAGGTCGGGATGGGAAATGCGCCCGCAATGTTGCAGCTGTATAAAAATTTTCCCACCAGCTTGATGTACTGCATGGGTTAACTTCCTCCAACCATCAACTTGATCAGCGGTGTATATACCTGGCGTGTAAGGGTATCCCACACCTTGCGTAGAGATAGGAGATGATTCAGCGATAATTAGGCCAGCGCTTGCCCGCTGTTGGTAGTGCGTAACCATCATGGGTGTTACGACTCCATTTTTGTCCGCTCGATTTCGCGTCATCGGCGCCATAACCATGCGGTTTGTAAGTCGAAGACCTGATAAATCGAAGGATTGAAATAGATTTGCCATGCTGTACTTCCTCTTTAACTAGCATTACAGGGTCTAGGACGCTTGACCTAGAATCAATAATGCTAGGTCAGGCGTCCTATACCTGTCAACCGTTTATCATTTGGGATGGGGGTGGAAGCTAAAAGTGGCGATAATTCATACAGGTGGAGTGCCTGGTTGTGGGGTTAAGTCTTTATGGCGACATTTGTTCTGGTACACGGTGCTTGGCAGGGAGGCTGGTGTTGGAGGCGGGTATCAGCGTTTCTTAGGCGGTACGGCCATGAGGTTTATAGCCCAACTCTGACGGGGCTTGGAGAAAGGGCGCACCTTTTAGATGGCACAGTCAACCTGGATACGCATATACAAGACATTCTGGGTGTTATCGCATGTGAAGAGTTAACGGATATTGTCTTGTGTGGCCACAGTTATGGTGGAGTGGTAATAACCGGTGTGGCTGATAAGGTGCACCAGCATATACGATCCCTTGTCTATCTTGATGCCTTAGTTCCAGAGGATGGACAAAACGTCTTAGATCTTTTGCCTGTAGAGGTCGGGTTGAGTTTTCAGGATATTGCCAGAACTCAGGGTGATGGATTTCGCGTAGCGCCAAGTCCTGCAATAGATTTCGGGGTTAACCTTCAAGATCAGGCGTGGGTGGATCGGCGTTGTGTCGACCATCCACTGGGGTCATTTGAGCAACCGATTCAACTACAGGGCTTATGGAAGCAAGTTGCTCGGCACCGGTACATCTATGCATCGGGCTGGGCACCAGGAATTGGTAGGCCGTTCTTTGAGAGAGCCCAGAGAGAACTTGGTTGGGAGACGATAAACCTTCCCTGTGGTCATGATGTGATGCTAGATATGCCTAAAGAGCTTACCCAAATTTTGATAGCTTCGATATAGCGATAGTTGTCACTTTAGCAACCTGTATGGGGCATTTCTTATGATCGCCCCAATGAGAGATGAGTCAAGTATGCCTCTGTATAATTTAAGTACGTGGCGATATAAAAAATAATTGATCTATTGAATCCAAGTTTTGCGTTGACTACGCCTAATTACATCGTGAAGAAATCAAAGAGAAAAAATATTTCCTCGATTGCAGGTGGGTGGCATAAATCTAGGGGAGCAAGATAAGCCATGGTTGGTACTGCATCACGGTGGCGTGACTGATGATGCGGCTACGGCTTACCTTTTAGTTGTTCCTGAATGTAAAGCCTCTATAGCTTTTGCGACTAACTATGTGCCAGAAAAATTCTGGCGGATGCGGGGGCGTATGGCGTCAATCTTGAAAGAATACCTTGATGTTGAAAGATGCAACCGCTGGGATTTCCTTCAGCCCTCTGTATAGTTGCGTTAACTTTCGTTGCTGCATATGTTGAACGTGCCTCCCGGCAGGCAGCCCTAAGCTTTTGGAAAGGCGAGTTGATGCTCATGTCAAATTTCTATAAGGCCTTTAAAGGCTTCTATACAATATCTCCATTTTTAATTTTGACTTATACCTGAAGTAGAAAGAGATAACTTACTGTTTTTGGTTGAAATGAACTGGGCTGGCTAAACTAAAGATACTAGTAGCAGGAGCTATCAGATTAAATAGAGAAGACGCCTGCATAACACTATAGAAAACGGTCGATATGGGTTGTGCCAAAGGCGGAAGAAAACGCGTTTCTCTGTTGAGTGCTACGCTGCTTAGTGCCACCTGTATGATAGGTTCGGGCTGGTTGTTTAGTGCGCAGCTTACGGCAAACTATGCAGGTAATTGGGCTTTTGGAGCCTGGATATTAGCGGCGCTTTTGGTCTTGATGGTTGGCTTGTGCCTAAGCCGTGTCGTTGCATTCTACCCAGTCCGAGGAGCCCTCGCTCAATCCAGTGCATTGTCGCACAATAGTATTTTTGGAATGCCATTTGCGTTTGCTAACTGGTTTGGCACATTAATGGTTGTTGCGACCGAGGCGCAGGCAACTACCCAATACCTCTCATCTGCTATAGATTCCTCTTTGTTAATTGACAACCACACCTTGACTCCGTGGGGGAAGGTTCTCGCGTTAAGTATTCTTTTTGTATATTTGCTGATTAACTATTATGGAATACGGTTTCTTGCCAAGATCAATAATGTTGTCACTGTTCTAAAGATATTTACTCCCACCTTTGCAATAGTTGTATTGCTTATAGTTGTATTTAGTAGTGATACAAGTGGGTCAAATTTTTCAATTGACTCTAATCAGGAGTTTGGGTTTGGAAGCGCTTTTTCCGCTGTTATTGGGGCAGGTCTAATATATTCGTTTAATGGCTTTCAGATCAGTGTTGCCTTTGCCAGTGAGATAAAACATCCCAAGCGTAATATTCCTTTGGCCGTTACTTTATCAATTACAATAATGACGCTTGTTTATCTTGCATTGCAATATGCTTTTATGGCCTCAGTGCCGAACGATCTTCTGGTGGGAAATGGTGGTTGGCAAGGGATTAATTTTGACTCGCCGCTTTTGGACTTGGCGACACTGCTTGGCTTGCACTTTCTTGCAATGATACTACTCGCAGACAGTGTGATAAGTCCCTCGGCATCTGGATATACTTATTTGGGGGCCTCGTCAAGAATTCTATTTGCAATGGCCTCTGTAGGGCAAATGCCGCGATGGTTAGCTGTTTTAGATCCTGTACATAATTTATCAAGGCGCTCGATGCTTACTAATTGGTTGATAGCAGCAGTTGTACTTGCTCATGCTGATAGTTGGGCAGCACTTATGGTGATCGTATCTGGCTATCATATAGTTGGATATATGGCCGCCCCCATTAGCATGGGAGCACTTGAACCTGGCACGAGATACTTTGGCGCTGCTGTTTTTGCTGTACTGGGGGTGCTCATGATTACCATAACTTCATCATCCCTTTTGTTGGTGTGCGCCTCTTTGTCAGTACTTATCTGTATTTATGCATCATTGCATATTGCCAGTATTGGGGTTAAGAAATTATCTGTGTTAGTTCTGCCGTTTATTATATATTTATGGATTTTATATTTTATTCAGTATACTTGGGCGGTAATTGTTTTTTCAGTTGCTTTTTATTTGTTAATATCTTCGAAGCCCTATGTTAAATTTTGCAGGGTATATAATAAGTTGTAGCTTGATGTATGGTTTTAAATGGTTGGTGTCTGTGATATTAGTAAAAGATTCCAGGGTGTTGGGTGGATCCAAGTACATGAGTGAACCCTTTTGCCAAGGCCAATTCTGACAGGGTCAGTTTAAGTTATTGAATGCCTGATAATAGCTATCATTTTATCCGCAAATATATTGGTAGATGGCAATAGGGGGTGTTCGAGCATAGCTCGCGCAGTAATATCAACTTGAGGAAGCCTATTAATTCTTGTTTGTCTAATAAGTTAGTACTTTTCTCCAAGAAACTACTACTAAAGTATTTAAGTCCGGGGTAGTGCCGGGTTTTAACTTTTACTACATAGCCCTCCTGGAGACTCACTTTTGGGGGGGAACATAGTTAGTAGGCTGATGTGATAAATTGCTCAATTGTCAGAGCTTAGAGAGCCGCCTTACAGCTTTCGCTCTCCACTCTTTGGATAAGGGTTGTAGTTGACTTGCAGCCTGGAGTACTTGCTTGGTATTGGGAAATTGCTTATCAAAAAAAGCTCTGAACATAGATCGTATGTCGATTGAGTTTGGAGCTTCAGCTATCTTACAAATCGAATCCCCTTCTTTAATATGCCCCTCCTTAACAACCCTAAAATATACACCGCAATTAAAGCTGCTAGTGAGAATCTTGGCTGCAGCGTCATTATCTAGGGCCATGCTTAGCTTAAAGCAGGGTATTCTGGGTTGACTTACCTCAAGGATGCAGCTGTCTATGCGGAATTGGTCTCCAACAAAGATATTTTCTTCTCGAAGCCCTTCTACCGTTAGATTCTCACCAAATGCGCCATACTTAAGTCCCTTTCTGCCTAATAGGTCTTCCCAGTATGGGTAGTGGTCATTAGAAAACGCATATATGGCCATATCTTTGCCGCCATGATTTTTTAAGTCTGCCTGCTCGTCTCCTTCCAAGTTATTCTTTCCAACAAAAACTTTTCCTTGGGCTGGTTTCTTGAAGATCCCCGTTGTTACAGTCTTACCCTTGTATTCATAATCTACTTTTTTGGATACATTTATAGAAAGGAGTTTCATATTTGCTTATTGGTAGATAATTTATGCAGGACCTGGATCTTAGCAAAATATACGCTTATTGCACAGCTATCCAATGTTGCCTTGATGTCCTATAGGACGGCTTACATATATCTGTTTATTGGTTAATGGTTGGAAGATTTATCTCGATACCAGCGCCAGCGATCTTCTTCGTATTCATAGCATATATTATCGCAGTGGATTTTCTTCTCTACGCACCAGTCTTGATTTTCATTATCTCTAATGCAGTCATAGTAGCTATTCTTGCAGGTTTTTATGCACCTGTTTCGAGCCTCGCGATCATGAAGTTCTCCAGCTTTAACATTCACAAAGAGGCAGGAAGTTAGTGTAATTAGAATTGTGATTAGATAGCGAAGCTTTGGCATGGTTAAACGCCGTTTGATTTTTCTCCTGAAGAGTAATGTCACTAGCGATAAATCAGTAAAATATTTGTTGGTTGGTTGGTTGGTTTGCTGGCAGGCGGGTGAGAGAATGGTAGGTGCTAAGCGTGTATTTTATGATAGAGTGAATGCCACTGTCCTTAGATTAGGCGGCAACCGTTTTGTTGAGTTGCCGCCTTACATTGTGATGAGATTTTTATCCGTTGGCAGTGGCCAATTGGTCAATTACCTGTTGTATTTTCTGTTTATTATTTTTAATGAGTCGATCTGAGTGAATCTTGAGTGAATCGATATTGTCATATTCAAATAGACCGACATGGGGTTCAGTTACCTCTACATTGAGATAGTCATATTTGATCTTTACATTGTTGGAGAGTAATGAAGCAATTTCCAGGGCGTGCAATTGCTGCTCATCCATTGATCTTTGAACACTTGAGATAGCATCTCGTGCCCACTGTAGTATGCCCCAGTTTTTCAGGTCTTTATATTTCACCTGCGAACTGGTTAGCGGGGAGGTGCCGGACCCAAGAATCAGCACATAGTAGTTCTTGTGAGGGAACTCTTTGATGATATCCAGGAGCGCAACACTTGCAGGGTTGTTGGCAGAAATACCTGCGTCGGCAAAGTATTTATGGCCCACTTCTTTGCTGTCAGCCATAAAGCCAACTGGGGGAAACAGTGAAACCCCACTAACTGCAGCTGTGACCAGTTGATATAGGCTGTTGGTAGGAAGCTCACTGGTATCTCCACCTCGGTTTTTGAAGAGGTGAAGTTCACCAGTATTTACACTGAGTGAGGGGATAATCACATAATTTTTCAAATCGGTGAAGTTAAGCTCTGGTGTATAGTGCTTCTCCATCACTTTGTGAAGGCGGCGACCCAAATATTTTGGAGAAAAAAGACCGGATGCCGTAAGCAGTTTATGATACCAAGGGGTTGAAAACAGATAATTACTTTTCGACTTGTATAAGTTAATAAGCAAGTCTGTTTTTGAATCGACATTGGCATAGTTTTTAGCCAGGTGAGATGAGCGGACATTCAACCCGGTAACAATGACAGCGCCCGTCGAGACACCACTAAACACATCGAAAAGCTCGTCAACTGGTTGTCCCAGTGCTTTTTCCAAGTGCTTAATGACATATAGTGGTATGAGTCCACGGATACCACCACCGTCAATGACAAGTATGTTGATCGTATCTTTATCATTGAGATGATTGCGTATCGCAGTCTCATCCTCTTGCACTGGTGAGCGATAAAATGTTGCGCTTGCTGTAAGGATGTAGTTGTACAGATAGGCGCAGGCAGTGAAAATCACGATGATCACTGTACATATAATAAGGATATAACTGAGTTCCATTTCTGCACCTATAAGGTATTTACGTCGCAAGGATATAGACACCGAATCTTTGATATTGACTAAATGGAGAGAGTGGGTTTTGTCGGGTAAGAAGGGGGGCGGAAAAAACGTATGATATTACTTTTTATGGGTTGAACGGTCCGTAGTTTTTTCTCGGTTGTAAGGGCTTTCGGTGAGAAAAAAGTGCGATTTATAGATCTGTGCGTCTTATTTTCAGTTTTCTGGTAATGATTATTTCGTATATCGATTTTTTCGAAATTATCGATATATCGACGATGACCGAATGGTTTAATATGAGCTGAAGATGACTATTTAGTTAAATATCAATAGTTTGATGCTGGATGGAGTGCTGTCCTAATTTGGGATATTAAACATTCCAAAAAATAAGTGTATTTCTGTATTAACCCATTAATTTTTCAGTACTTTTTGCTTGACTGAAAATTCCGTCTTTAGTGATTTTTTACGCATAGAATCTTGAGTGTCCACAGAGTCCAGCCTTATTGGCTGACTCCCAGCAGGATTGATATCAGCGTTTGGCGTACTGGTTGGTATCAGAGTTAGCCCTTGCCATGCAAATAGCCAAAAAGCTCTCGGTGGCTGAAAAGAGGGGCTCAGCAAGGGGAGGAATGCTTTTTAAAGGTATTGAGCAGGGTTTTGGCTTCTTTAAGGCTTAGCAAGTGTGCCCTGAATGAATTGGCTCCGGCATTTACTCCCAGAGAGATCAATTTCATCACTACATTGAACGCGAGTTCTGATTTTAGGTAGGGGGTAAATGCCAGAAAGGCATTAAATATAGACTGATGAACTCTGTTTAGTAACTCTTGTATATCTGGATTGCTAGTTGATATCTTCTCGGCCTTTTTCTCAAAGGCTTTTAGCTGATTGACATACTCTGAAAATAACCTGAGATTAAACACAACCGTTCTGTGCTCTTTATAGCCGGCAATGATAGTACTGAGTGCATCATTGATCTTGCGTAAGGCTATGTAATCATTTCTTGATAGGTCGGCATAAGAATCGGAGAGATAGCTGATCGTATCTCTCCGCAGCTGACAAAACTCAAATAAGTGTTGATCATGCTTCTTTACTTCCAGAAGCTGATACATTTTCGCGAAAATGAAGACAAGAGCAATTGCCGGCAATAGATAGAGCACTACTCAAACTCCTTTTCATTAATTGGCTTCTTGGGCGCGTTTTTCCTAGTGGGAGGCGAATAAGAGAAGGCGTTGTCCATCAACTTTAAAAACCTGTCCCTATATTCTTTATTATCTGCTGCAAGCCGGTCAATTTCAACTTGTCGGTCCTTCAGGCGCCCACTGTACATCCAGAAGAGGAGGTAATGCGCAAAGATGAAAAATATGACAAAGAGGCCATTCTTAAGCCCCACATTCTGTACGAACTGAAGTATATCTTTGAGGATATCAGTCATGTAGTCCCTTACTTCTGATTTTGACAGCTCCTCATGCATTTTTAACTATTGAGACTCTTGATTCAACTTGGTTTAACTTTGAACAGTAATTTTGGTACTTGAGTCTTATTTGCTTCTGTTTAAATCCCGGATATAGCCTTCGTGAGACTGGAGGTGTCCGGCTTTGCAGCGCAAGCCACTTCTCTAGTTTGGGCAGTTAGTCTAAGCATGTGGGGTCTGAAGTAGTGAACTGGTTTCCACTCCAATGATTTCTTTCATTGCAGTCGGGGTCAAAGGGATCTGCGAGGTCAAATTGCTGATTGCCGCTTAGGGTATTTCCGGTAATCCGGTTGTTTAAGCTGTTCGAGTCGGTAACGATAATACCGCCATTGCTTGGTAGTACCGAGAGCCCATTATTGGATACCGTGTTGCTTGCAATCGAATTGCTTGAGCCGCCACTTAGATTAATGCCCACCTGCCCATTATCCGCCACATTGTTACTTGCTATGTTGTTGAAATTACCGTTTATCAGGATTCCAGCTTCACCGTTATTCTCAATGATGCTGTTAGATACAAATGTGAAGTTGCCGTCAATCTCGAAGCCGTCCTCGCTAAACCCAGAAACGGTAGTAAAGGAGATATTGTTATAGTCTCCCAGGATTTCAATGCCTTCGTCTCCGCCTCCTAGTACCGTACTGCGACTAATGGTGTTGTAATCGCCAAAAACCTCAATACCATCAGAGATGGTTGAAGTAGCAGGACCTGTAATATCGACGTTGGTGATGGTATTGCCGTTGCCGAATAGCAAAATTGCATTTCTTACAGCGCTATTTATTTCCATATTGGAGATGGAGTGGAAGCCTGAGCTGGAGGTGATGACACCATTGGTGCAATTGGTTAGTTGGCCGTTGCTGAGATATGCTGCGGTGCCCTGGAGGTCTATTGCGTAGAAATCTGTTTGGGTTGGGTCCAACGATACGCAGCTAAGCTCAAACGCCGCCATATTCAGGCTCCCTGATGGGCCTACAATGGTGAGTGCTACAGGATTGGCGATACTCAACTCGCAATTCAGGTCCCGAGATAGAGTGGTGGGCTCAGATATAGTGTCGCCGCATTCAATGGCCAGTGCAGCCGTAGATAGGGTAAAGACTGCAGCTAACAAACCTAGCTGCTTAAGTACATTCAGAGTCGTGATATCCATGGCGCTAACCCCTGAAAACTTCTCCTTGTTTCCATAATCCAAAGCCTAGCTGTGCTTTGGTGTTGAGGTTGTCGCAATAAAAAAGGGGCTTACGTCAAAAAACGTAAGCCCCTTGAAAATGGCGCGCTCGGGAGGATTCGAACCTCCGACCGCCTGGTTCGTAGCCAGGTACTCTATCCAGCTGAGCTACGAGCGCGTCGAGGAGGCGCACAATATAGATTGGCGTAGGTAGAGTCAAGCATTTTTTTCATATGAAGCACTTTTTTGGTGTTTGGTGACCGTAAAACTTGTTTGTCTGTTTCTGCTTTCGCACAAAGGGATTTGGCTCAGGAGCCGTGGGTAGGGCTTTCTAGAGGTTATAAGAGGCTTTTGAGGCTCTACGGCGACTACTGACTGATCGTTCCGCTATTGCTTGTTTCCAGCTGGGTCACATTGGCAAGTTGTGAGGTTCCACTTTGGTTAGCTGTGAGGCTGTTCAGGGTCCCGTTTTGAAGGGATGTTAAAGTGTGGTTCATTCCGCTCTGAGTCGACATTACAGAGTTCTCCATGCCGCTTTGGGTGGTCCATGAGCTAATTTGTGAGCCTGTCTGAAACAGTGTTTGTGAATTTTGCATGCCTTGCTGGCTTATATTTAATTGGCTAAAGGAACTATTGGATTGATTGGCTGACACGGTATTTAGCTCACCAACTTGATCTCCAATAGCAAAATTATTACCGCCTGCACTCTGACCAAGGCTGAATATATTTCCAGTGCCAAATTGTGTAGAGCTGGCAAAATCAGAAATGCTTAAGCTGTGAGATATTCCACTCTCATTTTGATCCCCGATTTGTAAAATTTGAACGGTACCCAGTGAGCTTTCAATCTGTATAGATACTCCGACATTGTTAGTGCCATCCTGAGTCATATTCATGAAATTATCGGTGCTATCTATTTGGGTGAGCAAGGTAGTATTAGAATCGCCTTTTGGTGGTCTGTTAGCCTTGGCTAACGTGTGACTCTAGTGAATTGATATAACCCAAATATATGTCACGGTCACGCCTGCCTCCATTTGCATCGACTCCTGCCATAATGTCATTGATTAGATTGAATAGAGTTTCTGATAATGTCTCTGATGCTTCACTCACAGCTTCAAGTCGGACAGACTGGCTTATATGGGTGTAGAAGAAGTCCAATAGCCTTGTATCGTGGAGGTTTATCGTTGAGCAAGCCAGTTCTATTTGTCGGGCATATATTTTGTATTCCGTCATGACCATTGCTCTGAACTTGTAGTCATGAGGGAGGGCTTCCTTAAGGATATTTGCATTTCTATTATTGTTGTTCTCCAAATATTCTCTAAAACCCATCATGTCATAGGATGCTGGGGCTTGTTCTTTGTGGGTTATAGTGCTGATAGCCGCGGCACAAAAGTCGGCCATATGAACTCGAAAATAATGGTATGCATTTTTTAATTGTTCGACTCTTTTTTCTTGTCTTAATTTTTCTTGTCGGTTTGATTGGTATTTTGTAAATTCATTCAAAAGTAACCCAAATGTTGCAATTCCCGTCAGTGTTTCAATGGAGGTTAGTAGATAGCCGAGTTCATTGATAGGGTGAATTTCTCCATAGCCCAAAGTTGTAATTGTTACAATGCTGAAGTAGATGCTTTTTGTGAAGTCGAGATTTTCATTTATACAGGAGTCACATCTACTATATATGGCAGCAAAGATGAAGATTACTGAAAAATAGCCGACAAGTATTTTTTTCCATGTCAGAAAAGATAGGAAACGTGTCATGTTCTGTGTTCATTAACTATAAGCGATATAATTTATGCCTGCATCATTCCTTTTGGGGTAATTACGATCGCGCCTGCAAGTGTAAAAGGGGACTGCTTACAATCAGCCAGTATTAATTATGGTGACTGTTTTGATCTTACGTTTCTATTAGCATAGTAACGTTAGCTAAGTTGTGAATTATTGAGTCGATACTACAAGGTGTATTGCTTATCGGTTGGTGGTGATGTTGAGAGCATCATTTACATTCATGAGTTGATGTGGAAGAGGTGGGTTATATCATCGAGAAGCTCGCCCCACAATTTTTCTAACACCTAAAACTGCCTGTACACGAGGGGGTATAATTATTGCCCTTCCGAAGAGGGTCCATGCGTAATGTTAATGCATCTAATAATGGCTTCCCGTTGGCTATTTATCCACTGGGGTTCGCCCACTTAATTGTTGCTAGTGGAAACTCAGTTAAAATCTAGTACTTACCTAATCGCTGACTCTCTTCTTGGGAAAGAGAAACTGGCTCAGCCCCTGCTTGTATTAACTTATCTGCATCACCGGCAATTTATGCTTCTGGCAGTGAACTGCCAATTCCATCACTAGCGTCCAACAATGGGCTCAGAGTAAGGAATGCTTTTTAGAAGTTCCTGTTTCGCGGCCCGGCGGAAGACATCAGCTCTGATATTGACAACAGACCGCTAGTCTCTTACCGTAAAGACCATCGGTTCCTTATTTGAGGTCGGTCCATTGTATTTGAGCCAGCTAGGCGGGAGAGTAGTTATGGGTGGTTTAACCGGTGTTCCTAGAACAGATTTTCATTGGAAAGCTTCACCAGGCAAAAAAGAAGCACTTCTTGGTAAGCGAATTGCGATTATCGGTGGTACAAAGGGCATCGGACGCGCAGTGGCCCGACAGTTAGCGGCCTATGGTGCAGAGGTTACTGTCGTCGGCCGGACTTTTGCGGACCAGGATATTAAGCAGATAAGATTCATACCGGCAGACTTGTCGAGTCTCAAGAAATCCCTTGAAGTAGCTGATCAATTGCTAGAACAGCCGCCAGAGATTTGCTTGCTGACCACAGGTATTGTGGCAGCAAAAACTAGACAAGAAACTAGTGAGGGAATTGAGACTGATCTTGCTGTTAGCTACCTTTGCCGGTATGTGATAGTCAAGAGATTGGTAGAAAAGTACCCCTCTATTGAAAGGGAAATAAAACCTCGTTTTTTTATTATGGGTTTTCCTGGCGCTGATATGATGGGTAATGTTGATGACTTTAACTCAGAGTTGGCTTACAAGGGGATGCAGGCTCATTCCAACACGGTTGCTGGTAATGAAGCATTGGTTCTACATAGTGCAAAAAGCTATCCTCAAGCTGGATTTTATGGATTGAATCCAGGGCTTATAAAAACAACAATCCGCTCTCCGGTTCTTGGCGGTGGAATATTTTCCAAAATAGTTGAGGGTATAATTGGACTGCTATTTCCTAGTGCTGACCAATATGCAGAAAAATTGTTGGCATTATTGAATTCTCCTGTCTTGGAAAATTACTCTGGGGCAATATTTAATCGCCATCTAAATCCGATTCAGCCGAGTAAAAATCTGCAGGATGAGGAAAGTGTAGATAGGATAATATCAGAATCGGAAAAGCTATGTGAACCTATACTACGATTTACTTGAGTCTCCAAATGGGTGGCTCAGGTTATAGATGTCTAATCCTTTTGGATTGAATTTCATTATTTCTTTGCTGGCGGCTCGATTGGTTTCGTTTTAAAATCTGTATGACCAGACCGGATGTTATGAAGCATGAAATTCCAAAGAGCCAGAAGTGAAGCTCAAATAGAGCAGCGACAGCAAAATATCCTAAAAACTGCACGGGAACTGTGTATTGAGTTTGGTGTTTTGAAGTGGTCTCTTAACGAGCTTGGGCGTCGAAGTAGTGTTACTAAATCAAACCTCTACCGCTATTTTGGCAGTCGCGAAGAGGTGCTTATGCACCTGTTTGCTATTGAGTTGGAGAGTCTTACCTGTAGTCTGGAGCAGCTCATGGGAGAGGGGCGATCTAATGTTGAGTCAGTTAGTAAAGTAATAGCGGCTCAATATGGAGAGCGCCCTTTATTTTGCGAGTTGCTCAGTATTTCTGCTTCTATTCTTGAGCATAACATTGATGTTGAGTGTAATCGGCAATTTAAACAGTCGATGCAGAAAACGATACTTAGGCATGCCAATGCACTTAAGGTATCACTGGAATGGATTAGTGATGACAGGGCATTTTGGGTTGCCAGAGTAATTTTTACATTCACTGCGGGGCTCTGGCCGGTAGCTAATTCAATGTTGCCTTTGAGTCGGCCGCAAGAAACTTCACGCCTCGATAACGATTTCGAGAATCAATTGTATGAATTTGTCTCGTTGCTGCTTAGTGGTTGCAGAGCTGAGGCACGATAACTAGAGGAAGGTATTACAGGTTTCTTTTTAGTTGTTGTGGGAATTCAAGTGTTGTGTTTGGCTGGCTTTCACTTTAATGGAAAATAGCCTTTGCGGGGGGTGATAATTATGCAGAAATTCGATGGTGATTTAGTGTGGTGACTGTTGATGAGGGTGGCCTGTAAAGATGCTGGGCAAAGGTGAAGATGTCAGTTGCCTGGTATGGTAATGATGGGTGCTTGCCGACTCCGGGAGAATTGATGGCAGTCAGGCTGATTAAGATGTGAGCGTAGTGCCGGCGGAGGCTTAAACATGTGGGTTTTTCGGCGATATAATAAAAAAGGGCCTACGCCGTTAAGCATAAGCCCTTTGTTTGTATGGCGCGCTCGGGAGGATTCGAACCTCCGACCGCCTGGTTCGTAGCCAGGTACTCTATCCAGCTGAGCTACGAGCGCGTTACGGATGCGGATATTATAGATGCCCCTGGTGCAAGTCAACCTAAAGAATAAAAAAATCCTTAAAAATCATTATGTTGGCTAAAGATTAGGCATTTTGGGGGTATTTAGTGCAAGCCGAGATTTCTTGGTTGCCGATTGGCTCCCGGCTACCTCTAGGTGGCCCAGAGGCATTTGATTGTTTTTAACTTTAGTGAGCGAAGGGAGCTGCAGCTGCTTTCTCTGTAGCCCCTCCTGTTTGCAAGGTGGATTAGAAGCGGGCTTCCAGTGATAGGTCAAACCCGTTAACGGCTACAATGTCGTTATCGATTGTCTTCCACTGAAGCTTTCCTGAGAACTTATCGGTAAAGTCATAGGTAGCACCAAGGCCGTATGTTAGATCCACATCTTTTTCACTGTACCTCTCAATTGGAGATATGAGTGACCACCAAGTGGATACAGGTCTGAACTCACTGTCGACCCTGGTGTAGGAAATACCAAGATTCGCACTCAAGGTCAGTTTTTCGAGAACGGGGTAGTGAGCGACACCGCTCAACTGAAAACTGCTGATCTCAAGTGTTTCGTCATCCGCGATGTAGGCATGTTTGTACTCTCCTTCCCATTCGTCATAATAGTTAACCGAGGCGATATATTCGTCATAGGCACTGCCAAAATTGCTGTATGCAGCTTCTACAGAGAAGTGCGGGTTAAATTTATATCCGAGATAAATATTTAAAGAATTTGTTTGATCGCCAAAGCGCTGGCCATCAAGGTAATGATCAGACTGAGCCTTCTGGCCATCAAGGTAATGATCAGACTGAGCCTTCTGGCCATCAAGGTCATGGTAGCCTAGGCCAAACCCGATATAGAAAGGGTTCTCTTCTGCTAAAGAGGCATTAGAGATTGTTAGAGCTAAGGGGACTAATAATAGTTTAGAGATTTTCATACTGGTTATTTCCATTTCATGAAAAATGTTCGCGTGAATATTTAGTTGTGTCGCGTTTATATTTTTTCTGATAGAGCTGGTCAAGTGACTTTAAGTGATATAGATTTTTTAAATTTGAACTTTAGTATTATAGTAATAATTGCGGTTTGTATTGAGGTGCATTTTTAATGCTGTGAGGGGTAAGGTTTAGTGGAGTATTTTGATGATTTCAAATAAAGCCAAATCCAATCGGATAACTATGAAATCCATCAAAATCGCCCTTGCTAAGGGTTACACCGCAGTGGCGTGCAATTGCATATACCATGCTTATATGGAATAGTAAGTTTGGAAGTATATATTGATGGATATATTGATGGATATATTGAGGTTGTGGGAGATCTACGGTTGTAAAACCCGCTTTATCATTGATTCTTCTACTGCTGTCCAGATCGGTTACTTCGGGTAAAGAATCTAAATAGCTTAGTGTTTTCTGGATGGTTCTCAGAATACCCTCCTTTGTACTGCCATCTTCTTCAAATGCCACAGTTTTTTGGTCAACGAGCGGGCAGTATCCACGAAGAGAAAAATTGGCCGCAATTTTTGCATTCTCGGCTAAGCTGAACATATCTGGTGCCAGCTGCTTGTGAAATATTTCATGCGGAATTTTAGTCACAATTGAAAGCAGTTGGGAAAGATGATTATGAAGAAGGCTCTTGATAGATATTTGCATTAGGTAACCTGATAATAGCGGAGCGAATTATTTTTTTGGTACGCACGTTCCTAGGTGTTGCTACATCAGGTATTGTGACAAAATTTCCCAATCAAACCGTCGAGCTTTTCCATCGCTAAATAAAACCTCGATACGCTTGTCCTCCCATCCCAAAACCCTTCCATAGCCAAGTTTTCGATGCCGCAGCCCCTCTCCGGGTTCTGGTTTTCGCATTGGTGCCCTGGGTGCGCTGATATTGGGGTTGTAATCACAAGCTTCTAAATAGTGGAGCGCTTGGCGTGAAACCGGCACATCAGTGTCGATTTTTTCCGGGCGCTCCTTAAGGGAGTCTGCCATCAATTTACTTAAAGGAAGCTGCATTTCATTAATAAATAATGAAGGCTGCGAAGCCTCTGGATCATTCCTTTTGGAGTCTTCTGTAGGGGCTAACAAGAAGAGTCTTGACTTGGCGCGGGTCATCGCCACGTACATTAAGCGGCGTTCGCTCTCCAGTGACGCGGGTGTGCTGAAGTCCCGTTGGGGCTGATAGGGCATATTGTGCTGGGTGAGGGTGGGGATAATCACTTGTTCCCACTCCAAACCTTTAGCCTGGTGCATAGTCGTTATCTGTATGGCATCCGCTTCAGTTTGTTCACCCTCCCGGTGCTGGCGTTGAAGCTCTTGTAGATGTGCCAGGGCTTCAGCGGGCGGCTGCTTCAGTGTGTCCAGGTATTTGCAGAAAGCGAGGATGGTTTGCTGCCTCTCCTCCCCTTGTTGGCGGGTGAAGGCGTCATCTGCGATTCCGCTGAGAAGTTCCAGTTCACCGATATGGCGACGCAGTAGCTCTCCAGCGTGACCGCGCCAGCTCTCGATCTGGGTAAGCAGGTCTGCCCGTTGGCGCAAGCGTTTGGTCTGGGGCTTGCTCAGGTTTTCAGGTAGTAGGGCAATTAGCTTCTTGCCCCAGCCTTTGTCCAGCGCTGCCAGAGAAGAACAGATGGGCTCCAGGACTTTGCGCGGAATACGCACATGGGGAGAGGTCAGCCATTCGTAAAGTCCCTGCTGGCGACGCTTGGGTGGAAGTTCGGCGAATCGACCGGAGGCAATATTTAAACTCCAAAATAAGGGGCGGAGCTCTCGGCGCGAAAGAACAGTGTTGCGGCTTGCTGAACGGTAGGGAATATTATTGGCTAGCAGTGCCAGTTCAATAGGAGCGGCGATAGACCACAGCCGCACCAATACGGCGACATCCCTGAGTGACTGGCCTTGCTTTTGGCATCGGCGCAGGTGCTCCACAAGCCAGCGCCCCTCCTTATCGGTTTTTACCAACTCGATTTCTGTTTGCTGATCTTCATTGGCTGAAACACAGAATATATCGGCGCGATCGCGATTGTTCTCAATAAAGTGGTTGGCGGCCAGGGATAATTGGTGGCCATAACGGAAAGTGCGACTCAGGTGATAAATATTCGAGGGGGGAAAATCCCCATCGAAAAATGTGAGCAGGAAATCCGGTTTGGAGCCTCGCCATTCGTAAATTGTTTGGTCTGGGTCGCCAATCGCGATGACGTTGCCAGATTTTCCGTAGAGAACTCGCAATAAAAAGTGTTGTATCTCATTGATATCCTGGTATTCATCCACCAGGATATCTTCGTAATAACTACCGTACTGCTCGGCCATTTCCTCATCCATGCTGAGCAGCATGGCTGGGTCATAAATCAGATCGGCGTAGGTAACCGCATTTTGGCTGCGACGCCAAGCTTCAAAAGTGCGAAATACCTGTAAGAAATACATATATTCATCGCCGAGCTTCAGTTCCTGAAATGCGCTGAGATCTCCCGAGAGAATCGTTTTGGTGTAGTCGATAAAAAATTCAGCGGCCTCAATCTCAGATTGCTTCCGTGCTCTAATCTCTTCGAGTTCGTGGGTAGGCGCGCACTCTTCAATAGCCTTCCAGATTTGTAATTGGATTGTGGATTGAGGCAGGGGGGATAGGTTGGCGGCAGCGATATGGTCATTGGCGATCATGCGTTGGTATAAACGATATCCAACACTGTGAAAGGTATGTACCGCTGGTATCGAGCCTGCAGCCAACTGCCGTAAGCGACGGTCGAAGTCCTCCCGAGCACTGCGGTTGTACATTAATACCAGCAGTCGTTCGGGGGCGATACCTGCATCAAGTCGGTTCTTTATGTAGTGCAACAGAGCGGTGGTTTTGCCGGAGCCGGCAACGGCAATGATCTTAGCGTGACCACCGGCGTGATCTGCAATTGCCTGCTGTTCAGAGGTAAGGTTATTTCCGCCCATCGCGCTCTTTGCTCAAATACTGGATATTTTGCCAGTGTTTGATGCTGTCTTACAAGTCGCGCTATCTTATTCGGATGGTTTGCCGCTATCGGAGATTTGATGGTGGCGCAGGGCAAGCTCAGCGATGTAGGGGGAGAGGAATACGCGGCCGCTCAATTCCTGCAGTAGCTTGGAGTGGCCCAGGCGATCCAGTACAGCCCCCTTTACCTCAGCCAGATGCAGCTGGATATTCCGACTCTGTAAATCCCGGTTTACTTGTAACAGACGCTCTATCGCTGTGCTGTCGATCCGGTTAACAGACGATAAGATCAGCACCATATGGCGGGTATTGCGATGTCGCTTTATCTCTACAAAAAGTCGCTCCTCAATCGCATTGATGTTGCTAAAAAACAGGTTCTCATCAATACGCAGGAACAAAATCTCAGAGTCGGTTTTCACCGTATGGCGAAGTACATTGCGGAATTGCTCAGTACCCGGTACACGCCCCACGACAGCGATATGTGGCCGGCTGGCTCGCCAGATCAATGTGGCGAATGAGAGCCCGACGCCCAGGGCAATCCCGGTTTCCACGCCAAAAAACACTACCCCGAGAAATGTGCCGGCCATAGCCAGTCCATCGGTGCGATCGTAGCGCCAGTGGTGGGCCATTCCCTGGAAGTTGATCAGGTTTGCGGCTGCAACAATGATGGTGGCAGCTAGCACGCAGATTGGCAGTTCGGTAAAGACTTTGGTGGCATACAGAAGTAGCAGGGCTATTAGCACTGCGGCTATCACGCCGCTGAGAGGGGTTTTTGCTCCACTCTCATCGTTAACGGCCGTTCGTGCAAAGCTGCCGGTTACCGCAAACCCTCCTGAAAATGCGCTGAGTAGGTTGGAGGCGCCCAGCCCCCGCAGTTCCGCATTAGTGTTGAGCTTCTCGCCGCGCCGCTGGGCGATAGAGTGGGCAATAGATAAGCTTTCGACAAAGCCGAGCAGGGCAATAATCAGGGCGGGCAAAAGCAGTTTGTAAATCAGCCCCGGGTTAATAGAGGGGATACTTAGGTGCGGTAGGCCAGCGGGAATAACTCCCACAACGGGTAATTCTTTCTCCCAGTGAAAAATAGTGGTAAGCACAATGGCAATCACCACGATAAGCATGGGCGCCAACCGAGAAAGCAATTTGGATCGTGCTGGGCCGACCCCGATTTTCCTGAGCAGGAAGGGCAAACCTAGACGGGCGGCAATTAAGCTGGCCAGTGCAATGAGCCCCAGCAGAGCTGCTTCCCGATCGGTTTCGGGCAGGTGGTTAAAGGTGCTGATCAATATTTCGAGAACCGTATCGCCATTGCTTGATATTCCCAACAAAGGGGCAATCTGCCCGGCAATGATCAGCAGTGCCGCACCGGAGACAAAACCGTCGACAACCGGAAGGCTCAAGAGGTTGGCGAGGCTGCCGAGGCCAAGAAACCCCATTAATAGCAGGATTGCTCCACTCAAGAGTGCTAATAATATGGCGCCAGAAATGTACTCGGGACTTCCCGGTGAGGCTATGGGGGTGAGAGCTGAAGCGGTCATTAGGGCGAGCACGGCCACCGGGCCGACGGACAGCACTGAGCTGGAGCCAAACAGTGCGTATCCTATTAAAGGGAGCAGCCCAGCGTAGAGCCCTAGATAAGGGGGTAGGCCGGCAAGTGCGGCATAGGCGAGGGCCTGTGGGATCAGCATCATGCTGGCCAGGAGGGCGGCAACACTATCTCCCACCAGCCACTTGGGCTGGTAGCGTCGAAGCCATGGAGGGATTAGGTGGAGTAGCCGCATCCTTACACTTGTTTCCGCTCTCTTCCTGCCGCAATTGTGTGAACTGCTCAAACAAGATAGACGGCGGCTGCCTCACCGTTGTGCTTGGGCGCAAGTTACTCCACTGCGGCAGTGCGCTTGATCCCGAAGAGTTGGAATATCCCCATACCCGTGAGCATGGCGAGCGTAAAAATTACCGCTTTTAGCTCTCCCGCCCCGGTAGCGACAATCGCCGGTCCGGGACAAAATCCCGCCAATCCCCAGCCGGCGCCAAATAGAAGGCTGCCCAATACCAATCGGCGATCAACCCGGTTACTTGCCGGCAGGTGAAGCGGTTGCTTCCAGATAGACTGTCCCCGCCGCCTGATGAAATGGAATAGTGGCAGGCCCACAGCGATAGCGCCAAACATCACCAGTCCCAGAGAGGGGTCCCAGGTGCCGGCTAGATCGAGAAAGCCCAGGACTTTTTCCGGGTTGGCCATATCGGAGAGCAATAGTCCCAGGCCGAAAGTGAGCCCGGCCAAAAGTGCACTGATATTGGTTTTCATCATCATTGCCCCAGCTGGCTGATTAGGAGGTGTCGCATTAGAAACACTGTTGCGAAGCCCGCAGCCATAAATATCAGGGTGGCGGTTAGCGAGCGAGTGGAGAGTCGGGACAAGCCGCAAACACCATGGCCACTGGTACAACCGGAAGCCATCCGCGTGCCCAGGCCCACCAGTAATCCCGCTGCAATTAAGGTGGGATAACCTGCCTGGATATCAATGTCGGGCACTGTTGCAAAGATTTTCCAGGCAAGAGGGCTTATCAATAGCCCCCCGATAAAGGCCAGGCGCCACAGGGAACCTTGGATTTGGTCAAGCAGTCCGCCAATGATGCCGGAGATACCTGCGATACGACCGTTGAAGGCGAGTAAAGCGGCACTGGCGAGGCCAATCAGCAGCCCCCCGGCGAGTGCAGTGCCCGGGGTGAAAGCGGTCCAATCGATGGTCATGGGATTACTCCGCACAGTAGAGCTGGTAAAGGGTTTGCAGCAGGGCGAGTACTCGCGGGTCTGCAACCCGGTAGAAGACGTTTTTTCCTTCGCGGCGTGTTTCGACCAGGCCTTCGCGACGGAGGACACCCAGTTGTTGGGACAGGCTTGGCTGATGAATACCCAGGCGCTCTTCCAATTCGCCTACATTTAACTCTTCCTGGCTGAGCTGACATAGAAGTAGTAAGCGGTCCTGATTGGCCAGGGAGCGCAGCATCGCTGCCGCCTGGCCAGCGGAATCGCGCATTTTGTTGAGATCGAGATGTTCAGTATCAGGCATAGGAACTAAATCAATTTACACAATTACAATATATTGTTTTATATAATATCACATTGTATATTGTTGGTGTAGTGAATACGGGAGAGCAGAAGATGGCTCATGAAGAACACTGTGCCCGGGTACAGCCGTTCCTGGATCGGGATACAGAAACCTGGAGCTATGTGGTGTACGACAGGGAAGGGGGTTCCGCCGCTATTGTGGACTCTGTGCTGAATTTTGATTCAGCCTCGGGTCGCACCAGTAGCCGAGGTGCTGAGGAGCTGGTGTCATTTATTCAAGAGAAAGACCTGACTCTGGAGTGGATACTGGAGACTCATGCCCATGCTGACCACTTATCAGCGGCACCGTTTTTACGCCAGCAATTGGGTGGACGTATCGGGATCGGTGAACACATTTGCCAGGTGCAGAAAATCTTCCGCGATGTATTTAACCTTGAGCGGGAGTTCCTGGCAGATGGTAGTCAGTTTGATCATCTCTTTAAGGATGGTGAAACTTTCCAGGTTGGTAAGCTGACAGCGAAAGTGATTTACAGTCCCGGCCACACCCCCGCAGATATGGCCTGGCTAATCGGCGATGCGCTTTTTGTTGGCGATACCTTATTTATGCCGGATGTTGGCAGTGCGCGATGTGACTTCCCCGGCGGCGATGCGTCAGAGCTGTATCGCTCAGTGCGTAAGATCTTGTCCCTTCCCGACCAAACCCGCATGTTTATGTGTCACGACTACCCGCCTAAAGGTAAGCGGGGCTATCAGTGTGAGACCAGCGTGGGAGAGCAACGCAGGGAGAATATTCATTTGCGCGATGGGGTTGCCGAGGAGGATTTTGTCACGGTGCGCCGCAAGCGCGATGCCACTTTATCTGTGCCGCGGCTGATAGTACCGTCTGTGCAGGTGAATATTCGTGCGGGGCAAATGCCCCCGGCAGAATCGAATGGTACGGTTTATTTGAAAGTACCGCTTAATCAGCTTTAGACGAAATTATTGATCGATATATTTATTCAGTTGAATGCATAGAACTGAGGTGACAATGAATATTAAACAATTAGATGAACAGGTGAGCGTTTCTGAGCATATAGCCTGTGAAAGTATGGTGCCATTGGCTCAGAGTGGGGTACAAGTTGTAGTATGCAATTGCCCGGAAGGTGAGAGTGAAACTCACCCTTCCTATGTGGATATGGAGCAGGCCGCATTAGCGGTGGGCATTAAATTTGTGGCTATACCTTTTACTCGCGGACGTATGATGCGAAATCACTGCGAGGCATTTCGTGATGTTTTGCTGGAAGGAGACAAAGTGCACGCGTTTTGCCGGACGGGAAATCGTTCCAGCCAGGTATGGGCCGGTGCCAAGGTCCTGATGGGGGCAGATAAAAAGCAGCTCAATTCCCAGGCCCAGGCCGCAGGATTTGATATTGGCGCTGTGCTGATATCGATTGAACCCTAGCTCTAAAGTGCAGCACTTTCGGTGCTGCAATTCAAACCCTTCTTTTAAGGCGATAGAACTCAGGCCGTAAGGCCAGAGCGGAAAACAGATCATGGCGATGCAGCATCTCACCAGATGGTTTCCCATTCTGGCTACTATTCACTCCTATAATCGGCAGCTGCTAGCCCAGGACCTACTGGCGGCTTCAATTGTTACCGTGCTCCTTATTCCCCAGTCCCTTGCTTACGCTTTGCTTGCCGGATTGCCACCTGAGGTGGGCCTCTATGCGAGTATTGTTCCGCTGCTAGTCTATGGCCTGTTAGGCAGCAGTCGAACACTATCCGTAGGACCTGTAGCGGTAATCTCCTTAATGAGCGCCGCTGCTCTTGGAAAGGTAACAGCGAGCGGTGAGGTGGACTACCTCACTGCAGCAGCGATATTGGCGCTCTTATCTGGAGGAATTCTCACAGTATTAGGTATATTAAAGTTAGGTTTTCTCGCTAACTTTTTATCACACCCGGTAATCTCCGGCTTTATAACTGCCTCTGCATTATTAATTGCACTTAATCAGGTTACCCAATTGCTGGGGCTATCGGTCCATGGAGATACAATATTAGAGCTGTTGCCTGGCTTGTTTGAAAACTTGGGTGGCTATAATCAGTTGACCTTGTTAGTCGGTTTGGGGGTGGTGCTATTTCTATACCTATCTAGAGCTTGTGCGGCAAAACTATTGCAAAGATTAGGAATCACAGCTGATACCGCTAATCTTCTGTCTAAGCCATCCCCCGCAGTAGCAGTGCTGATAACCGTGTACTTCTCATATACTTTTAACCTTGAAGCATGGGGAGTAGCCCTTGTTGGCAGTGTTCCTTCGGGGCTGCCTCAATTTACCTTGCCAAAGCTGTCGGTTTCCCTATTTGAGTCACTTGCGTTACCTGCGCTAATGATTGCTATCATCGGCTATGTAGAATCTATATCCGTGGCAAAGACTTTAGCCGCAAAACGTAGACAAAGAATTGATTCCAACCAAGAACTGGTGGCTTTGGGGTTGGCGAATGTTGGGGCAGGTTTTTCTGGTGGGTTTCCGGTAAGTGGTGGCTTCTCACGCTCAGTTGTAAATGCTGACGCGGGAGCACAAACACAGTTTGCCAGCCTATTTACCGCAATAGGTATTGGATTCACGGCTCTTTTTCTAACGTCACCACTATATTTTCTTCCGAAAGCTACTCTCGCTGCCACTATTATTGTTGCAGTACTTTCACTGGTAGATTTTTCTATCTTGCGTAAAACTTGGCAATTTTCAAAGGCGGATTTTCTTGCTGTAGCGGTGACAATCTTCGTTACTCTATTATTTGGCGTTGAGTCGGGCGTGCTCTGTGGAGTGGGTGCATCGCTATTATTATTCATTTGGCGCGCATCAAAGCCTCATATTGCAGAGGTAGGATTAATCGAAGGCACTGAGCATTTCCGCAATATAGATCGACACCCAGTTAAAACTGCTTCTGAGATTCTTACTTTTAGAGTAGATGGCCGTCTGATGTTCTCTAATATAAGTACATTGGAAGAGCGTATTTATACCCGTCTAGCAAGTAATTCCAAGGTCAAGAATATTATATTGATGTGTAGTGCCGTTAATGAAATTGATTGGAGTGCCTTGGAAGTACTGGAAAGTATAAACAGTATCTTACTTAATAGAGGTGTTCGACTTCATCTTTCTGAAGTTAAAGGTCCGGTGATGGATCGTTTGGAGAAAAGTAGCTTTTTACAAAAGCTCTCTGGCGAAGTATTTTTAAGCCAGTACCAGGCATTTGTAAATATACAGGTGAGTCAAGGAGGTAACACATAGATGCCTGGAAACCTTCTAGGTTTCCCCATGTTGATTTAAGAGTCACCTGTCAAGACTTATCACTTGAATTTTTAATGCTCTCACTTTTTAAATGGTCGACGATTAGATCGATTTGGGCCTGATTGTCTTTGATTAGTTGGTCTGAATAGTCCTTTAACTTTGGGAGCTTCTTATGCTCAAATATGCCGATAAAAGGCTCTCGAATTTCGATATTTAGATAGTCGTATTCTATCCTCCCTTCTTCAGATAAAGACTTTGCAATTTCCAGTGTATGGAGCTGGTGTGTATCCATTGAGCGCTGCATATTTGTTAATGCATCTCGAAACCAGTTTATTTGTCCCCAGTTTTTCAATGTGTCGTAGTTTGTTGTTGAGCTAAGGAGTCGAGGGCTGCCAGCACCTAATACCAGGATGTAATAATTTTTATCGGGAAATTCGTTGATAACATCTCGAAGAATCATACTGGCCGGGTTGTTCATAGCTATAGCTGCATCTGCAAACACACATTGGGATTCGTTTTCCGACTCTGCAAATTCAGGCTCACAATGCTGGATACTTTCATCTTCTGAATAATTGAATACGACAGGCGGAAAAGCAGTTTCAGCACTTACCGCAGCTGTCATTAATTGATAAAGCCGATCGGTGGGGAGATAATTAACCGTCTCACCTTTGTTCTTGAAAAGATGTATCTGTCCGTCCTTTAAGTTTAAAGAAGGAATGATTACGTAGTTCTCAAGTTCAGTAAAGTTAAGGTCTTTAGTATAATGTTTTTCCATTACCTCATGTAATCGGCTGCCAAAATAAGAGGGTGAAAACAGACCGCCTGCGGTTAGGAGCTTGTGATACCAAGGGGGAGAGAAAAGGTAGTTTACTTCGTTCTCATAGATATCAACCAGATAGTCGAGATGGGATAGCTTTTGCCCGTTTCTGCTGGGAATAGCTTCATCGGGAATATTGAGGCCTGTTGCGATAATTGCTCCAGTGGAAACCCCTGAAAAAACGTCGAATACCTGATCAAGGGGTTTTCCCAATTTATCTTCAATGTACTGCAATACATGTAGAGGAATTAAGCCTCTGACTCCTCCGCCTGCTACGACGAGGATATTAATCGTGTCTTTTTGCTGGAGATAATCGGTATTGTGAGTAAGATCATAGGTGACCGACTCTCGGGGGAATGTGGTTGTTTGCGTAAAAAAATTGTTATAAACGTAGGCGAAAAAAGCATAACCAACAGCAATATACACAAGTGCAATAATAGTCTTTTTGAAAGAGGCGTTGAACTTACTTGCCATGTTGTACCCAAAACCATCTATTCCTTATGGGTTTTGCCTTTTAAAAGACAAACCCCCAAAAGTATATTAACTTTTATTTTATATCTTCAAAGACTGAATGGTAATAAATCAAAATCTATAAGCAATATAGTAAGGAGTTTACGCGGAGCTTAAGTAGAAAGTGTAATTGTTCTAGATGGTAGTGGTGACTTGTCTCGAAATCCGACGCTGGTAAGCTCCGCCTTTCTATTGATATAGCATATGCAATGATATCTAGCGGAAGTAATGCAGCTAGATTATGTATCTTGGTTTTTGAAATTAATGTGTTTGGGTTGTAACAACTTATTCATGCGGTCTTGCCGCAAATGAAACAGCGTGGTAGTGGAGCTATTGTCCAGATATCAAGTGTTTTGGGGGAATTCGTATTACCCTTTCTTGGCTCATATAATACTACCAAGCACGCAATAGAGGGAATCGGAGAAAACTACCGCGTGGAGCTGGCTCAATTTGGCATTCAGTCTCTGATTGTTCAGCCTGGTAAGCATTCATTTAGAACAACTGTTGATGGCACAGGCTTAAATCCAACTATTGAGAGAATTAACAAAGCCACAGAAGAGCCGATGCAAGAAATTTATTCAGCTTATGGGATGAGCAATATGTTCTAGATTAAGTAGCTTTGCCAAAATAAATAGTTGCTTGGCACCTCAAAGACAAGTTGATTTTTAGCGGGTTTGTGAGGTGCTTAGTTGTATGAGAGTTTAGCTTTTTTGATAGTTATTTTCAGGGTTTCCTTTTTAGGGCTGTTTGCTTAAAGTATTTTATCGCATGGAATACTAATCTGAAATAAGGCTATTTAATATACGCATATATTCATTAACAAATAAATCAATACTATGTCTGCTAATCAATGGTTCACAATATCCAAAAACAAAGACCGAATTACGGTAAGTGGTAAAGGTTGCAGCCATTAATGGATTAATTCCGTTGGTTAGAGTAATCATCGGCATTTGAATTTCAAAGTACTCCATTTCATCAGCTAAAAAGGGTATGCTGCCTCCATTGGAAACAATAATCCCTGCGGGAAATGATTTTTGCTGTGCTGTGATTTCAGTAGCCATATGGGTTATATCGCTCATCTTATAGTCTGAGCTGAGATTTTTACTCATAGGCCTTTGCTTGAGCAATACCGAAATGATTTGATTTTGTAGCATTTTGGCGACATCAACAACATTGGCAGATTCTATATTTGGGGGAAGCTTCAAGCTAGCAGTTTCGGAAAAGGCTCCAATATGTCCTAAGGGAATGTTAGGGGAGCATAGCCCCCTGGCATCCATCGATAAAGTGACTTCTGTTAATTTTTTGTCAACCGGTACTGCTCGCGCGGCAATAGATGCAATGGCACAGTAAATTGCAGTAATTTTTATGCCGTTACTCTTGCCCCAATTGACGAGTTTTTGAGTTCTTTCTGGCGGCATAACATATGAAACAGCACAGGACTTGCGCTCATTGGGAGCAGCTTGCTTTTCTACTGGCCAAGTGAAATCGTCAGTGTTCTTATGTTCAACTTCTTTTTCTCCATAGTATCCAGCTGACTCTAGCTGGCTTGCAATACTCTCTTGTAGTGGTAGTGACTTGGTCTGTTCAAGTGTTTCGTTAGACCGCAGAAATTTGTCTAAATCTGAAAATATAGTCATTACTGATCTGCCATCAAATGCCGCATGAATATTGATGACGGAAATCCACTCTACGAGACCTCCTTTGTTGAGGTAGAGCTTTATGCTGTATACATATTTTTCACTGTCCAGGCAGTTTATGCCGTGATCTCTAAACTCATCCTCTAAATTGAGGGTATCACCAACTTGGCATATATTTAACGGGATATCATTGAAGTCAACGTCGCAAATCCAGCGAAGTTTTTCCCCTCTTTGGATTCGAGCGCGTAGAAGAGGGTGGCGTCTGTGTAGGTACTCTAACCCTGTGCGTAAAGTGTCAACACTTAATGATTTGCAGACTCTAATGAAAGAAACAAATTGTAAGCCACCATAGGACAGCCTTGTCATCTCTATAAACAAGGCTTCTTGGGGACCAAGTTCTCGAGATGGAGTTTCTAAACTCATAAAAGGCACCGATCGAAATATCGAGGATCTTGATTGTTTGTATTCAGGGCAGCATGAATGCCGTATTCTGGAATGTATCCTGAATTGCTGTCAAGAATAGTGTTACTCCGCAACTGACTACTTCAGTGCACCAAGCTGCTTTAGGAATCCATATTTGTCCCAAGTGACCCAAGCTTCGACTATTTTTCCGTCCTGAATTTTGGAGAATTCCACGGCATCCCAGGTGATTGTTTTTTTGGTTGGAGTTTCCCCCATAAACGAGCCGACATGATTAGCGCTGACTGTAACATGGGTTGCGACTAAATCTCCTTCAGCTACTTGCTTGGTACTGACCGCCTTGATGTCTTTGAAAGCTTTGTGAAACTTAGCCACCTCTTCTTCAAATTGTTTGAGGTTACGCTTTTGTGGGCCTGCGCTATCCGTTGTCGAAGAATCCAGGTTGTTTATATAGTTAGGAGATAAAATTGTCTTAGGATCTATCTTATTTCCGCTTAGCCACAACCCTACAGCTTGCATTGCGAGTTTTTTATTCTCTTCTAAATTATTTGGCTGTGCCGCCACCAAATTGGTGATACTGAATAAAAGGGCTGTTAAAACCAAACAGGAAGCTCGTTTGAACATTTGATAGATTCCTTTCTACATAAATTAGGGTGTGTTTCAGGACGTCTTGTAAACGACATTGAAAATGAGTAAAGAATTGTGTCATCTCCTATTATGGACACATATTCAATAAGGTGAATCGATATTCAGGTAGTTTGGCAAGCTGTCCATCTTTAGACTTTGCTGGATTAAAATTCCGCCGCTAAAGTTGATGTTTCAGGTTAGCGGCTTAGTATTTATGCGAGGCGAGTAATAGGGGTGCTGCTGCCGGCATTATGCCTGGCAGCAGGTTGCACGGCTGAACTACAAACTTAGCATCTCCCGTAAGCGAGTAGCGGGGCGTCTTGCAGCCTCTATTTCTTTTCCATCGGTCATTGTTATTAGTAGTCCACTATTGACCCATGGTTGAATATCCTGAATAAAATTCAGGTTTATGATTTGCTGGCGGTTAGCGCGAAAGAAAACCTCAGGATCTAAACGCTGTTCAATTTTGGATAATGATTTATAAATAAACGGCTTGTTGTTATCAAAGAATACTTGGGCATGATTTCCGCAGTTTTCAAAATAACGGATATTCCCTATTTCTATTAGCCAGCAACGCTCTCCGTCCTTGATAAAGATCTTGTTGTTGGTGTCTAGGTAGTTCGATGAGTGATTATCATCCTGTAAGGAAGAATCACTTAGTGTTTTGTTAAGGGCTCGCTTTAATTTTTCCGGGTTGATCGGCTTGAGGAGATAGTCTAATGCGTTGACTTCGAATGCTTGTATGGCGTATTCGTCATAAGCTGTTGTGAAAATAACTTGGGGTGCAGTTTCAAGCTGTTCTAGTATATCGAAGCCTGTCCCATCTGGTAGATTAATGTCTAAAAAAAGTAAGTCTGGTTGTTCTTTTGAAATCAGAGAAACTGCCTGCTCACAATCTTTTGCCTCTGCAACTAAGTTAATATTTTTGTGAGGCTTTAACAGCTCTCTCAATTCATTGCGAGCGAGTCTGGAATCTTCAATAATAATGGCTTTCACTTATTATACCGCCAATTGTAAAGATGAAGTAGGAATATGGCATTGGGCAATAACTTGCTGCCCTTGTTGCTTTATCTGGAAGGATGTGTTGTTACCATATTGAAGAGTCAATCGTTTTTGTATATTTGCTAGTCCCAACCCGGTATTTTCATTTTTCTTTTTGCTGGGCTTTGTTTCTATAGGTGCGTTTAGTTCTAAGGTCCCTGGGTTAGCTACCGTGATAACTAGGTGTTCCTCTTCATGGGATACTCTTATGGTTACTTCACCGCCATACTTGGACTTTTCAATTCCGTGGCGTATCGCATTTTCTGTGAGCAGTTGGATAATAAGAGGAGGGATTCGTTCTCCCATCAACTCTGGATCAGTTATCAAGTTGAAAGTCAAACGATCTTCATATTGTATTTTGAGGAGGTCGATATATTGACAAACAATTTCCAGCTCATCTCTAAGTGGCACGGTTTTCTGTTTATGTGCCATCAATGTATATCTCAGTAGATCAGAGAGGTTTGTCAGCATCGTTCTTGATTTAGTAGCATCCTCAAGAATTAAGGCCCGAATATTGTTTAGTCCATTGAATAGAAAGTGTGGGTTAAGCTGCCCCATAAGTGCTGCCATTTTAACCTCATTGAGCTGTAGGTTAAGTTGAATGGCTTCCTGTTCAGCTTTGAGTAAACGGTCTTGATTAACCGCTGTAACATAAATTAGGGTCCAGCTTACTAATAAAATAGTCATGATAAGCCAGTTGCCAAGCACGTTGTGCCAAATTGAGTCGGGAGTGGTATATCCCATTAAATTATAATATGAGAATAGAAAAATAACTGAAATATAGGCACAGGTAAATGCAAGTGAGATTGAGGATAGAAAGAAGTAGGGCCACTGATGCCTCCAGTTTTTATCTAAGAGGTCAAAGCGATAAATCATTTCCCGAATGATTAGTGTTAAAGCTCCGCAGGTTAATATCAGAGTGAGTGCATGTATGGCGAGCTGCTCGAAATTTTCATCGGTAAGTAAGCCGCGAGAAATGGAGTTCACTAGGGCGAATATTAGCCAGCCGCCAAAATGATACGCTAAGAACTTTGTCGTAGGTGCGGGGGACTTCAGTAACTTCATAAATTAATACATGTTAATAAAATGGCCCCTTGTTCTGGGGCCACAGAATTTAGTTAAAATCAGAATCTCTCATTCAGCCAGATTGACATCGTCTCAAGTGCAATAGGGGAAAAGGTTTCCTCTATTTCCGCATACTCAGCATAGCTACCTGTTTCGGCTGTTTGAAAGAGATGATTCATTTTATCGAGTTCAATAATTTCATAATCCTTATGATTGGATTTACCCAACACCTTTTCTATATTGCCTAAGTTCATTTCCGCATCAACTTGAAAATCCAGTGAGCCGTTAAGAGCCAAAATAGGACATTTTGTACCCTCTAAATAGGGCTCAGGGTTGAAGCTCAATGCATAACGAAACCAAGGGGTGGAATACTGTTTTTTAAGTACCTCAACTTGAGCTTCCAGTTTGCCTCCTTCCAAGCCTTCGAGTTCAACAGTCTTATAGAGATATTGGTGCAACTCATCACTGATAGTTTCCCCAATGGGAAGATGAGCAAATTGTTCAAAAATAATTTTATCAAGCTTGCGTAACTCTTGTAGGTTTTTCTCAGTCACACCGCTGTGCTTTCTATCCCTGTGCCACTGGTCGAAAAAGAGCTCTTGTAGTTTAACCCCTGGGCCGCCGAGAAGAATTGTAAACGCAATATCATCACGATTGCTGGCTACCATGGGGGCAATCATCCCCCCCTCGCTGTGCCCAATCAAGCCCGTTTTACCCTTGGGGAGATCGTTACGACTGTTCAGATAATCCACAATTGCACTGGTATCATTGGCAAAATCTTCGGTAGTTGCCGTGGAGAAACTCCCGGTAGAGTCACCAATTCCTCGTTCATCATAACGCAATACCGCGTACCCTTGCCGAGTTAAATAGTCGGCAATTACCGCAAATGCCTTATGGCCGAATGCGGTTTCATCCCGGTCTTGCGGCCCCGAACCACTAATCAGGATCGCGGTGGCTTTTATCCTTGAGTTTGGTTTGGTTAGTGTCCCAGAGATTATATTATTTGTGATTGTACTTTTAAAACTTACCTCTTCAATAGTATAGGGGTAGGGGCCTGTTGGTGTCTGTGGACGATTCTCCGGCTGAACAGTACTTATCTTTCTGAAGTTAAGAGACAGTGACTTCCCTTGAGTAAATGAACCGAACATAAGTTCAACTACTGGGTTGTACGCCCCCTCGTAACTGAGTCCTAAGTCCTCAATTTCGAAGGATATATTGTTGCCGATAACTTCCAGTGATGACATCTCTATTCCATAGGTCTTTTGTGAGGGGCTATCCAGTACCCCCGTCCATTTGCCGTTGTCCTGATCAATATGGAGGACAATCGGAAGCACCTTGTCACTCTCTGTTTGAATAGTGGCCTTCCATTCCCCATCGATGCCACTAGCACTTGCTGTAGTAGAAAACAGGCCGGCGGCTACGAAGAGCGCCTTTAACTTTGCGTTGGTCTTTGAATATCTAGTTTGAATATATCGCATAACTATTCTCTCTGTGTTCACCTGCTGAATGCTTGCCATCTTAGAGCTATCTTTTTCTTCTGGATAAAAATTAGGATAAGTGGCGAATAGGGCTGCTGAACGGCTAGGATAAGTGGCGAATAGGGCTGCTGAACGGCGAGGAAGTCTTGGCTATCCTTTGTCTAGTTAGGCGTGGGGGTACGTTATAAGATAGAGGCGACTTATCCTGATAGATGGGACGGAGAGACTAACTAACGGTGCGGATTGTACCTATGACGAACACGAAATCGCCTATATAAGTTGGTAAAGAACTTGGGTTATTGCTAGGTATGTGGATGTAAGGGAAGAGTTATTTCGGAAATAACTCTTTGGAAGATGGTCTTTCGGTGCTAATGAGTCCATGGGTGCTGCCCATTTATGGGCAGCACTGCGAGATGAAGCGTTTACTGTAGAATCACACCTACGTTTGCGTTTCCGGTTTGATTGGCAAAAGCAGATTGCGCATCGCCAATTTGTGTTGTTGTCTGGGCGTTACCCACACCATTTTGGTAAGTTTGAGCGGAAGAACCAATACCTGTTGCCGTAATATTGGCAAAGTTGGAAGTTCCGAGCTGCTCAGTCAGTGCGTAGTGATCTGAACCCGTCTGGTTATGAATGGCAACATTGTTGTCGCCAATTTGCCAGAGACTGCTCTCGTGATCATCGTTGGTTTGAATCACATTAAGGGTATTGGTAGTACCGTCCTGATATGAGGAGGAGTAGTTGGAGTCTCCATTGACTTGATTGTGGGTCGCCAGGTTGGAGTCGCCGAGCTGATCTACATAGACTTCACTGTTTGACGTCAGTGACTGGGTAACAAATGCGGTTTGGTTTACTCCAGCTTGAGTCACCACAATAACATCATCGGTACTATTAGTTTGATTTAAGGTTGCACTGTGACCATCTCCATCTTGGGTAATGGACATGGTGCTACCGTCAACAAATGACTGGAGAGTGAAGACGTATTGATTGTTGTCTCCCTGATTGATTTCGATATAGGCGCCTACAGAGTTATCCTGATAGGACTCGGCTGTATTCATATCGCCAGTTTGATTATGAATAATCGTGCCACCATCACTGTTAGCGGATTGCTCCGCATAGCTGGTGTTGTTATCACCGATCTGAGTTTGATCGATGGTATTGTTTGTGGCGGTTGGATCACTTTGATCTGCTGTTGCAGTGTTCCCAAGACCTTCTTGGTAAACCGTTGCAGTATTGGTGTCGGCGATAGCGCCCTGGCTAATGATTGCTAGGGCAATACTGGCGGCTAGAGGTGCAATATTCTTCATCAGAAACTCCTTTAGTGATGAGACTGTACGACCAATGTCGTTTTCCATTGCATTTTCAAGGTTGAGGTCGTATCAATCACCGTTCACTAGCCTGATCATCGGAATTTGGCCGACAATCTGGCACGTACTCCTTGTGAATGGGGTTGATACAAGTATGAGTTTGATAGATGGCCCAGGTAGGCGCTATGAGAGGTAAGTGCTGATTTAGTGGGACATTAGTTTAATGGGAGGTTTTACTTATTTTTGTTAAACAACTGATAAATAAATAGTGGTGCTGTTGATAAAGGCGTAGCATTCCAATTCAATGTAAATCCTAAAGTTGCGTTGGTAATTATGTAAGAAGACGATATGGAGCTTTATTATCGTCTTCAAACTAAACCTTCGATTGAGTAATCTTTTCGCTTAATTCAGGCATGAAGGGTCGCTGGTAACAAAAGTATTACCTAACCAAGTATTGGCGGTGCAGCTTGGATCATCGGGGGAGTAAAGATCAAAACTCCCATTGTTTAGCGATGAGTTGGATAAAATGTTATTGCCACTAGCATTTGCATCCTCAATATATATTCCATAATCCGTATTATCGCTAACGCTATTTATAGTGACTGTATTGCTATCTGCATTATCAATTGCGATGCCGGTTAGACTGTTTGTTACTACATTTTGAGATATAAGGTTTGAATCTGATTCAAATGTTAAAATGCCTTCACCTGCACTCTGATCGATAATGTTTGATGTAACTATGTTGGAGCTGCCAGGGGGTTCAATAGATATACCAACACCAGAGCCATTAGTGTCAGAGGTGTTGGTGATTATATTGCCAGAAACACTATTTGAAGACCCCTCTATTTGCACGCCAACGTTATCCATACCATCAACAGTATTTCCGAAAACCTGGTTGAAATCATTGTCTTCAATTCGTATACCAAAGTTAGAGTCGGGGACGTTCGACTGTATATGAACACCGGAGATAAAGTTGTGATCGCTTCTAACAAATAATGCAGTAGAGGTAGGGTTAACAATATCAATGTCTATAACCTGGTGGGAGCCATCTCCTGATAATAAAATGCTATTATTACAGTTTTCGACAGTCCCTGAGGATATTCTCGCAAAAAAACCACTAATCGCTATACCATTATTTGCTGTGAGGGGGCATGTAACGGTATAGCCATTCATATTAAGGCTGCCTGATGGACCCACAATACTGAATGCAACATTTGTAGTGCAATTTAAATCTTCAGTTAGCGTCTCCGCTGTAGTGATAATGCCTCCACAGGTAACGGCATAGCTATTAAGAGAGGTTGATATTGCGGCGGTTGTTAAAAGGATGTAACAAAGGGCTACTGTTAGTTTTTTCATAGGGTTTTTACCATGTCAGTAATTATTGCGGATACCTTAGATAGGCAGTTTTTTAGTCTGGGTGAATTTCGTGAGGATATATCAGTGTTCCCCCTGCAATATTTAGTTGTTTTAATGATTTTTAATAATACTTAATTTAAATGATAGAGGAAGGCTTAAGGGCTATTTCTAATAATGAATCTATTATTACGCCTTTAAGTGGGCTGTTTGTCTGTTCTAGGGCGCTATTTATTGTTGGGGTTGTTTAGGTATAGACAGGCAGGATGGTTGAAGTTTTTATCTCTTGACATACAAAGCGATTCACACTTCGCGTTGCGACTTCTTGAAAGGTCTAGACATCCCTACGCAACAACGCCTTGATTGTGAACCGCTCTGTATCCCAGAGGCATCACGGAGCTATTCAGAGGCTCCCTGGTTATTTATGCTATTTGTTAGCCAGCGATATACTACTCAGCTATTGCTTGTATATTAGGGAGTGTGAATGTAATCGAGTGAATATTTAGTCCAGACAGTTGGGATCGTTGGTTGTAGAGATGTTGCCAATCCAGTTGTTCGAAGATGTGCAGTTCGGATCATCAGGGGAGTAAAGATCGAATATACCATTGTCATTGGCTGTATTAGATAAAATGTTATTGAATTCAGCGCTAGTTCCCTCGATCACTATGCCATAGTCAATGTTATTGTCAGCTTCATTACTGCTTACGGTATTGCTGTCACTATTGTTGATTCTGATTCCAGTGGTGCTGTTCGATATACTATTTTGAGAAATGAGATTTGAATCTGAACTTACAGATATTCCCACATCTCCATCGCCATTGAGAGTGTTGAATATTCTCGCTTTACTGTCACTGGTTATAGTGTTAAGTAGGATTAAGTTGTTCCCTCCATCGGAATCAAGAGCTATGCCAAAATCACCAGGGTTAAGAATTTCATTTCCGGTGACTGTATTGCTTCGCCCCTCTATATATATTCCTGAAAATCCCGGGAACTCTAGAAAATTTCCAGTGATCTGATTGAGGCTTGCGGGATTAGCTGTTTCTATGCCTATTGCATATTGCGTACCATTAAAAGGTATCACGATGCCGGTAACAAAATTACTGTTACTTTCAATACGTACGCCCACACCTACAAGATTATTAATCTCAATATCACTGACAAAATGAACACCATCTTCCGTAAGTGCTATTGAGTCATTGCAATTGTCTATTACACCATTAAATAGGCTTGCAGCTAGGCCTGTTAGATAGATGCCCTCATGTAATGGTTCTATACAGGTAACAGTAAACCCATTTAAGTTCAGCCCGCCACCGGGGCCATCAATTGTGAGGGCTGGATTGGTTTCGCAAGAGAGATCTTCTGTGAGGGATTCCTGGGTAGTAATCGTGTCGCCACAGCTCACAGCAAAACTGTTTGAGGCTAAAGGTAATCCAAGGGCAGATAATAGACTGAGAAATAGCGCTAAATTTGGCTTCTTCATGGGGGCTCCCAGGTCGATAAACTAAATTTTCATAGTGGGCACATGTTCGGGGGTGGGAATGAATGAGTTATTCCGGTTGATATTCTATCGAATTTATCGGCTTTGTTTTCTGTTTGTTAATAATATATATAAATCAAAGGAAGAGGTTTAGTTTCTGTTGTAAATATGGGGCTAAAGTGGCATGTGAAATCACGCCTTCCATTGCTGTTTCTGTATGCGAAGTTGGGCGTCTTATATAGGTGCTGGCCAGAATTTTGGAACCAGATCGGTTTGATGCGGGTAAAATTTTTTTTATTTCTAGGAGGAATTTTCCCTTTGGTATTTAACAAACTTGGCAATGAGTGTAGGTGCTTTGTTGGCGAGCCCGATTGACGCAAGAAAGGTTATAGAAAGTGCAATGAGAAGAATGGAATCTAAAAAGATATCGTTGGGGAATCCGTCTTGAAGAATTAGATAAAAAAGGAATAAAGGTATTGACCAGACAAAGCCGTGAATCATTAGCGAAAAAGCGTAAAATTTAAACCCTATAGTTTTACTTTTCCGTGTGAGAAAGCTGATTAGATCAAAAATTACAGTTAGCTCGACAAAATAGAGAGCAGGAAATATTGCAAGATAATAATCTTGGTATATGAATATCATCCCAAGAATAATGTAGTAGATATGATGTATTTGATTAAATCGACTTATCTGTAAGAAGATTATCTCAAACGCATACATTGATACGCCATACAGCAATGCAAGTCGAAAAAATCTGGTTGCGCCAATTTTGCCGATACTTTCGTATTCTTGATATAGTGCGATAGCGCCAAATATGACTAAAATAGTGTACAAAATTAGCTGGCATACTTTATCGATGTTGTCCTTTGAGCTGCTCTTAATAACTATGTGAAGAGATTTATGAATGAGAAAAAAAGTAATGATGAATGCGGAAAAACCAAAGATGACGGTGAAGCTGTTAATCATCGCCTAATTCTTCAAGACTCTTTTAGAAAGGTGTAACAGCTATTTAAGTTGGGCATCTACATGATCTATATGGAAGTTAATCTGCCAGCTTTACCTATCTTACTTAGATGGCTTTCTTTAATGAGTGGGATTAGTCGCCAGCGAATAGAGGGTATACCTTTGAAAAGTAGTTGAAAATCAAAGTATAGGGCAATTCAGGTGTTGGAGAGCCTATCTCTGAAGTTAATTGGGGGGGGTAGAGTCAGTGTTTAAACATTGAGTTACTTTTGGAAGTACCCTGAATCCTAGATTGGGGCCTGTGAAAGTTTATTGTGCACTTATTTTTTTAGACATTGGCCGGCAAAGGGCCGGCCAATGTTTGCTTAAGGGTTATTCAACCGAAGATCGAATCAAGTAGTCAAATGCGCCCAGTGCCGCAGTTGCACCTGCACCCATAGAGATCACTATCTGTTTGTAGGGGACAGTAGTCGCATCGCCGGCGGCGTAAACGCCGGGGACTGAAGTTGCGCCGCGCTCGTCGATCACAATTTCGCCCATGCGATTCATCTGCACATCGGTTTCTTTAAGGAATTCCGTATTGGGTACCAGGCCAATCTGTACGAAAATACCAGCCAGGTCGACCTGCTTATTTTCACCACTCTCTCGATCGGTATAGGCCAGGCCGTTCACTTTGTTACCATCGCCGAGGACTTCAGTGGTTTGGGCATTGACGATAATATCGATGTTGTCCATTAACTGAGCCTTGCGTACCAGTACCTCGTCTGCACGTAGTTTGTCGGCGAACTCCAGTACGGTGACGTGCTCGACGATTCCGGCGAGGTCGATCGCTGCTTCGATGCCCGAGTTGCCGCCACCGATAACGGCTACGCGCTTACCTTTAAAGAAGGGGCCGTCGCAATGGGGGCAGTAGGCTACACCCTTGGTGCGGTACTCGGCTTCGCCGGGAACCCCCAGTTCCCTCCAGCGGGCACCGGTAGCCAATACTACTGAGCGGCTGGATAGGGTCGCACCGCTTTGTAGTTTGATATCTACCATTTCGTTGCGTCGCAAGTTGGCTGCGCGTTGATCGGTAATGATATCGACACCATACTCTTTTACGTGTTGCTCAAGGCTGGCTGCGAGCTTGGGGCCCTCGGTATAAGGTACAGAGATAAAGTTCTCGATGCCTACGGTATCCATTACCTGGCCGCCGAAGCGTTCTGCCACTATGCCAGTGCGAATGCCTTTGCGAGCGGCATAAATAGCAGCCGCTGCGCCAGCTGGGCCACCCCCTACCACTAAAAGATCGTAGGGTGCTTTTTCATTCAGTTCTTCAGCTTTACGCTCGGCTGCGTCGGTATCCAGTTTTCCAACAATCTCTTCGAGGGACATCCTGCCTTGGCCGAAGTGTTCACCATTGAGGTAAACCGCAGGTACAGCCATAACATTGCGCTTTTCAACTTCCTCCTGGAACAGGCCACCGTCGATCATTTCGTGGGTGATGTTTGGGTTGAGGGTTGTCATCAGGTTCAGTGCTTGGACGACATCCGGGCAGTTTTGGCAAGAGAGGGAGATATAGGTTTCAAAGTGGAATTCACCCTTCAGGTTTCGTACCTGCTCCAGTAGCTCCGGGTCTGCTTTTGAGGGATGGCCCCCCGCTTGCAATAGTGCCAGTACGAGTGAGGTAAATTCATGTCCCAGGGGAATACCGGCAAAGCTAACCCGGGGTTCCTCTCCGGCAGGGGCGATGGCCATACTCGGCGTGCGCTTGGCTTGACTCTGCTGTGCAGTAATTTTGTTGGAGAGTCCGGAGATTTCATCTACCAGCGCTTCCAGCTCTTTGGATTTTTCACTGTTATCTGTGGACACACGAATCTCGATCGGCTTGACGATATTCTGCAGGTAAGTGTCCAGTTGTTTTTTCAGGTTTGCGTCCAACATCGGTGTGTCCTTTCTCTAACAATTTAAGGCTGGGTTGTGGCCCACCTTTTGATGGGCCGGGTCAGAGGTATTTGGGTTAAATCTTTCCTACCAGATCTAGGGAGGGGGCTAAGGTCTCTTCGCCTTCTTTCCACTTGGCCGGGCAGACTTCACCGGGGTGAGCGGCGATGTACTGGGCAGCTTTGATCTTGCGCAACAGCTCGCTGGCATCGCGGCCGATTCCGCCGGCAGTGATCTCGACAATTTGGATACGGCCTTCGGGGTCGATTACAAAGGTGCCGCGATCGGCGATGCCTTCTTCCTCGATCATCACACCGAAGTTGCGGGTGATGGTGCCGGTGGGGTCGCCGATCATCGGGTATTGGATTTTGCCGATGGTGTCGGAAGAGTCGTGCCAGGCTTTGTGGGTGAAGTGGGTATCGGTAGATACGGAGTAGATCTCAACGCCCAACTTCTTGAACTCTTCATAGTTGTCCGCCAGATCGCCCAGCTCAGTGGGGCAGACGAAGGTGAAGTCTGCGGGGTAGAAGAAGAATACGGTCCACTTGCCTTTAACGTCGGCGTCGCTGATATCGAAGAAGTCGCCGTTTTGATAAGCCTTGGCGCTAAAGGGTTTCAGCTGGGATTCGATGTAACGTGACATGGATAGCTCCTTATTCATCACTGTCTTGTCGGTCGTTGTTTGGAAGTGGGATCTATACTATCGGTCTATGCTATTTGATAAAAATTATTAATGTAAATGTGTGTGATAGCTTTTGGCAATCGTTGTTGGCTATTTGATTGATTGGGTGTTTAGCCGCTATTTAATGGCTTTGGCAAAGCGACAGCCGTTAGGTGAAACCTTATCGGCGCATCCTGATGTCTATTGAGCCGCAAAGACGACATATAGAAGTGTTGATCGCGGTCTATACCCTCAGGCATCAAAAAAGAGTTGAGTCGTAAATCAGCGCACATTAGCAATAAGTTAGAAGTGCGAGCCCGGTTCTGACGATCTGGGTAGTGCCAGCGGATGTGAGGTTAAATGTTGCCGCTATGAATCAGAATGTGGTGCATGTCACGGTGGTTGGTGTCGGTCTGCCTGGGGAGTCAATCGGATGGCTGCATTTGTCTCAGCTAATGAATATGCGAAATGTAGTGGTAGATGCGATTGTTGAAGAGTATTGGCTTTCCAGGGATGCCGAGTCATCTAAAAAAGGGATGGTTTTCCGAAATGAGATGGCAAGGCTAAAAGCTCAGTATGGCGATTTCAAAACTTGTTCCTCGGTGGAGCAAATACCTGATGCGCATCCCTCCTTAAAAAATTTGGTTGTTATCTCGGTGAGGACTCCACACGCGAAGGGGGTTTTTGAATCGGTAATTAGTAAAGGATATAGGAATATATACCTAGAAAAACCTGGTGCAGACTCGCTGGAAAAGCTGCGTGAAATGGAAAGGATCGCCGACAGAAACAATGTAAATGTTGTTGTTGGCTATCAAAAGCATATCGCAAATTACGTGGATAGAGCCGAGAGGCTTAACGAGCAATGGAAGTTGAAGTCCAGGAGTGTCGGATTCATTCATCACAACCCGCATCCGGAAGCCAACCTGGAAAGCATCTTTAGGCAAAATTCCGAAGGTATGCTGCTCAACCAGTGTTGCCATGAACTTGAACTCTGTATAGCAAAGTGGAACCTTGCTCCTCACAACATTACTGATGTAGTAGTGAATCGAGATGAAACCGTGCAGAAGCGCTTCGGTGATATCGAGGACTTCAAAAAGCTGTCTTTTACGCTAAAAACTAATCTGGGAGTGAGTTTCTCTTTTCTGGCTACCCGTTGTGAAGGTGTCGAAAATTGCATAGCGATGCGAAAAGGCCTTCGCGGTGACCCTGTTTTTATTCGGCAGGCCATGGAAGATGTCCTTGATCGGGCACTTGAGCTTACTAGAAAAGAAAAGGGAGGGATGTGGTATTGCTACTTGTTTGAGCGAGATTATTACAATCTGAAAAGGCTGTTTATTGAATCCATTCTAGATAGCGATGATGAGAAATACTTGAACCTGCCGCGACTGCTTCATGCATGTGGTGTTCTTGAATTGGCCGCAGCGATAGAGCCCTCTATTAAGGCTCAATTAAGAGAAGATGAAAGCCATCATTCTATCGTACAAATTTCAGATACTATTTGTCAGGCTCCAACAAACCAAAGAATCTGGTACCACCATGGACTCTTTAAACCTGGTAATAAATTCCTTATAGAAATCCTAAGGCCGCCGCAGAACAGAATTATTTGTTGTGTTGATGACAAGGTATGGGAACTCTATGGGAAGGGTATTACCGAGTGGCAAAAGTCCATGGGGGTTGAGTTCATCCCGATAGTTATGAAGGGTGGCGAACAGTCAAAAAATATTAATAGTCTTATCAGTATGATTGATGAAATATGGAAGGCAAATCCTCTTCGTTACAGGGAGCCAATCTTAGCTATGGGTGGAGGGGCGGTAACCGATACGATTGGGTTTGTCAGTGCGGTGTGGCGACGGAATACACCCTGGATACGTATTCCAACGACTCTAATGGGAATGATTGACTCCTCTATCGGCATTAAAGTCAGTGTGAACCACAATATTAAGAATGGGATTGGTGCTTTCCATTGTCCCTTGCATACCATTATTGATCCCTCCTTCTTGAAAACTAATCCACAGCGGGTATTAAAAAGTGCGATTGGTGAAATGATTAAGGTTGGAGTGGTATTCAATAAGGATGTGCTCGATACCTTGTCAGCTCAGGGTGCCACTCTGTTGGAAAATAGTTTTTTAGAACCTGATGGCCTGCCGGGAGATGCATCCTATAAACTGCTGATAAATTGTATTGATGCCATGCTGGATAGTATTGCGGGAGACTTAAAAGAAGAGAACTTATCCAGACCAATGGACTTTGGACATACGTTATCCCGCTGGTTGGAGCGTGATGAGGCTTTTAGGTTGATGCATGGTGAAGCTGTGGGCATTGACTGCCTGTTTACTTCGCTGGTAGCTGAAAAAATGGGATTGATATCCAAGGCAGACATTGAGTTACTGTTTGGAATTTACGTGCAGCTGGGACTTGCAGCTAGTGTCAAAGGGCTGAGCCTGGATGTATACAAGACGGCAATAAAACAGATCTCGATTCATCGCTCCGGTACTTTGCGAGCGCCTCTCCCAGCCCCTCTAGGAAACTGTATTTGGGTCAATAAGATAGAGGCGAACCACCTGGAAAGCGCTTGGTATGACCTGCAAGAAAGGCTTACTCGTCATCCAGAGCTCATATTGGATCCTGATGAAATAGCAGAGGAGGAATATTTACCTAAGCAATTGGACTTGACCAGTCATCAAGGCGCAAAAAAACTACCTTTGAGAAGGCTGCGCTGGGGATTTATAGGCTGTGGAAGAATAGCAAATGATTTTGCATTAGTCCTCAACTACCTGGATTCCTCAGAAGTGTTTGCTGTAGCTTCCAGGGATTTTAATAGAGCGAGAGAGTTTGCGAATAGTTATGGAGCAAGTAGGGCTTATGGCAGTTACCTGGAACTTGTTTCTGATCCTGATATTGACATTGTCTATATTGCAACTATCCCTGAGCTACACCGACAACATGCTGAATTAGCATTAATGGCAGGTAAGCCTGTTCTTATTGAAAAACCTCTGGCGTTAACAGTTGAGGATGCTGTAAGGATTAAAGAGCTTGCCAATAAAAAACAGCTGTTTTGCATGGAAGGGATGTGGATGAGGTTCTTCCCTGCTATTAAATACTGTAGAGATATTATTAGTCTTGGAAATATAGGTAAGGTAAGCCAGCTTCGTGCAGATTTGAGCTTTGACCTGCGTAAGGATGAAGGGTTGCAGTCTCCAAAATGGAAGGTGGGAGCTGGTATGGATGCCGGTGTGTATCCTGTCCACACGGCGCTGATGGTATTGGGTAGGGGGATATCAGACCTGGAGTTCTCTGGGGTGCTGGATAACTACGGTTTCCAGGAGGATGGTGCCGGACTCATTTATGCGCACTTCGATAGTGGATCAACAGCTGTAGTTTCCTGGAGTCATCTGGTTGAGGGTGCGGAAGAGTTGGAAATCTATGGCACAGAAGGGCGGATAAAAGTGTTTGCCCCGGCACATTGTCCAACTAGGGTGTCAGTGACGCGGATCACTGGTGATCGAAGGACAGATAATGAGACTAAGTTGTACGAATTCCCATTACCGAGAATAAGAGGCAGGTTTAATTATCCAAATTCTGAAGGGCTTTATTATGAGGTACAGGCTGTTCAGTTATGTATTGAGAAAAACTTAATTGAATCACCGGATCTTCCTCTTGCCGACTCTATACAAGCAATCCGAATGATTGAAGAGTGTGATCAATATATCAAAAGAAGGGCTGCGTGAAACGCAACATCTATTGGTTTGGATTGCTGTCATGCTATGGGGCTCTATTTTTACTGGGCTTTGTGGAGGTCTATAAAGCTCCAATTTATCCAAAAATTTTAGATTTTTTTTCTGTTTCCCCAACAAAGGGCTCCACCTTTTTCTTCCTGTCCACTTTTTCTGCCTTACTTATGACTTTGTCAGGGGCTCTCTGGGTAAAAAAAATCAGAGTGATCTCTGGATTAGCATTATTCGTAGTTTTTATGGGGGTAGGGTCGGTACTTTCAGGTATTTCTGGATATCTGTACTCGTTTACCCTGCTTATTCTGGGCAGCTTCCTCTTTGGTTTGGGTGCCGGAGGGAGCATGGTTTTGATTAATGTGGCAATTCCTCTTTTTGTTCCTGAAAACTTAACTCGTCAAGGTTATTGTGGATTACATAGTACCTATGGGGTGGCCTCTATATTGTCTCCTTTGTTGCCCGGATTGTTGTATAAATTTCACTTTGGATGGGAGGGTGGTTTCTATTTGTTTGGGGGGATAGCAGCAAGCATATTATTTTTTATCTTGTCTGGATTAATAAGAAGAAAAGGAAAACTGAGGAAAAATGGGAGTTCTTTTAACCCTGGCGCCTTTAAAGAGGCAAGCCAACGAGATAAAGAACCGAAAGAGTGGTGGATCGCAATTGGTGGTGGGTTTATTGTTTCTGCCTACAACGGCGCTGAACATATATTGGCGAGTAGGATGGTGCTGTTTCTTGAAGCTAGGGGAGGGCACTGGGCCGTTGAGGCGGATATTTTGCTTTCAATCTTTTTCGGATTGCTTTGTTTAGGGAGAGTGGCCTTCACTTTTATCCTGCTGAAGGGAAGTGCTTTTTTCTGGTTAATAGTCTCCTTTTTATCGACAGCAGCCGTATTTTCTCTGGGCTACTGGGTGAGTCCACTATGGTTTCCAGTATGTGGATTGACACTATCCTACTTGTTTCCTTATGCCATGGAATGGTTGACACATTGTAGTAAGAATCCCCCTTTTACAGTTTCATTCTCCTTAGGTATGGGGGGAATTTTCTTGATTCTGGCCCATGCTTTGGTGGGATGGTTAGACGAAAGTTACGGAATACAAACCGCAATCTTTGTAGTTCCTGTGTTCCTCTTGGGAGGAGTTGTATGTTGCTTGCTTTTGTCACTTATTGCGAAGCAAAGAAGCCATTAACACGGATTAGCAATATTTGATTAACGACAATGCCCGCCAAAAGGGCGGGCAAGGCCAGTTCCAATCCTGTGAGGGCTTGGGAAGACTTAAATTTTGCCTACCAGATCAAGAGAGGGGGCCAGGGTTTCCTCACCTTCCTTCCATTTTGCTGGGCAAACTTCACCGGGGTGAGCAGCGATGTACTGGGCAGCTTTGATCTTGCGCAGCAGCTCACTGGCATCGCGGCCGATACCGCCAGCAGTAATTTCCACAATTTGAACACGACCTTCCGGGTCGATTACGAAAGTACCGCGGTCGGCAATGCCTTCTTCCTCAATCATTACACCGAAGTTGCGGGTGATGGTACCGGTAGGATCACCGATCATCGGGTACTGGATCTTACCGATGGTGTCAGAGGAATCGTGCCAGGCCTTGTGGGTGAAGTGAGTGTCTGTGGAGACTGAGTAGATCTCTACACCCAGCTTCTTAAACTCCTCATAGTTGTCTGCCAGATCGCCTAATTCAGTGGGGCATACAAAGGTGAAGTCGGCGGGGTAAAAGAAGAATACGGCCCATTTACCTTTGACGTCAGAGTCACTTACATCGTGAAATTCGCCATTTTGGTAGGCTTTGGCGTTAAACGGCTTGAGTTCGGATTCGATATAGCGGGACATGGTTAGCTCCTTATTGGGTGCCTGGCTCTTAACTTTGATGCTGCTTATGCTATTGGCTGATCATCAATAATAGAAATTAACAATTTAAATATCTGAGATAGTTTTCTGCTATCTAGGTAGCTTGGCGATAATTTAGTCTGCAATCCGTACCAATTTGAGGTCGCTGGTTACATCGGGGATACTCGGGACCAAAGTATTAATACCCATTCATCGGGTATGGGTAATTTTTCACAAGGCGCATCTATGCGATTGATTCGGTTGCTTAAGCATGACCTGGCCCGCGAGGCTGGAGATTGGGTTGAAGACGGTGTGATCAGTGAAGCTCAGGCTGAGCAGATCTGTGCCCGCTATGAAGTGGATTACCACCGGGCGCAAGAAAGAACACTTGGATATCGCATTTTGATCGGGCTGGCCTATCTCTTTATCGGGCTGGCGGTGATTACGCTGATTGGGGCCAATTGGGAGGAAATCCCCAGAGCGCTGCGAATGGGGGGACTGATCACTTTGACCTTGGTGACCCAGGGAGTGGCGTTTAAGGTTTACCTATCTGGAGACAGAAAAGCCGGAGAGGGCTTGTTCTTGTTGGGCAACCTGTTTTTTGGTGCGGCGATTATCTTGATCGCGCAGGTATACCATTTGGGCGAGCATATGCCAGATGGTATTTTCTGGTGGGCACTGGGTAGTTTGCCATTTGCTTTAATTACCCGCAGCCCGTGGATTGCAGAGCAGTCCTTGCTCCTAGCTTTGCTTTGGTTCTTCCTAGAGTCGAGTTTAGGCTTTTACCCCGCCCTGTTCCCAATTTTCTTGCTGGGGGCCCTCTATATCCTGTTAAGTGGTCGTGCGAGCGTGATTCTCTTGCTGACCTTTATCTTTGGCTTAGGTTTTTGGCTGGAATTTTCCCTGTCAGAATTTTGGCGTTTGCAGGATGGGAAATTTAGTGCGGATATTTATCCGGAGAACCTTGCTGTTGCAGTCTCGCTCTTTATCCTGATGTATTGCTTTGCCCATTGGTTGGCAACTCGCCCGTCGGCGGTAGCCAAGGACTACGCAGCAGTAATCTCTATTTGGTGCCTTCGGTTTACTTTAATTGGCTTACTGATTTTTAGCTTTGAATATCCCTGGGAGGAGATGATAGAAGCCCCCTGGAGTCACCTACCTTCTATGTGGGCGGTAGTGGGGACTATGTCTGCTGTGTCGATAGTGTTGGCGCTGCTGTCTCAGAGGTTGCTATTCGGGCTGGGGTTGTGCGGTGTTTTTGCGGCAGTACTTGCGTTCGTAACAAATGCCAGCTCCAGTGACTACGCAGTTTGGTTACAAATTTTTACAAACTTCGCCCTGATTGCCTGTGGAATCTGGTTGATCTTCAGGGGTATTCACGATGGTATCTCACACTACTTCTTCCTCGGAGTTATGGCGGTCCTGTTGACGGCTCTGCTGCGCTATATTGACTTGATTGGCGACTATATAGGTGCTGCTCTCCTGTTTATTCTCTTCGCAGTTTTATTGCTGGCAGCAGCCAAGTATTGGAAATATCACCAGGCGGGGGGAAGTTTGCGATGAAACGTAGAGTTGTGATTGGCCTGGTTGCCGCCATTGGCGTGCAGTTTTTTATACTGTTAGGAATGTATATTAAGGCTCAAATGCCGCTGTGGACGGGCCAGCCTGTCTCAGTGAAAACTGTTCCTGTAGACCCGCGCTCATTATTTCGGGGTAACTATGCCCAGTTGAGTTACCCCTTTTCCACTTTAGATAAAGCCTTGTTTAAAGGGCAGGGACGGTTGCGTCAGGGAGAGGTGGTTTATGTGGGCTTAGAAAAAGGGCCATCCGGATTGTATGAACGCGCCTCTGTCAGCCTTGAAAAACCACAGGGCGGAGTCTTTGTTCGAGGGCGGGTAGCAGGCCAGAATTTTTGGAATTCATCAGATAGCTACCGGATTCGCTACGGTATTGAAGCCTACTTTGCTCCGAAGGAAAAAGCCCTGGACCTGGAAAAACAACTGCGGGACGGAGGAGTGGCTGAATTGATGATTTCTGCGGATGGGCGAGCGAGCTTGAAGGTTGTCAGAGGCTCAGGAAATCAATAGGCAAAGGGAAAAATCAGGAATGGAAGCGATTGGTCCGGCACGGCGCAGCCTGCCGGTTTTCTTTTTTTTAATGGATATTCAACTGGGCTGTCTATTGCTTGCGGCTCTGGGTCTCTACCTTGTGCCAATGGAAGTTTCATTTATTGGTGATACGGTTTGGCTGCAACTGCTGTTGGGATTGTTAGGCGCTATTGTCACATTTGCGGTAGTACTGACATTGGCTCGTTCTGAGACGCTATTTGGGAAAATGCTGCGGCTCCACTGTACTCAATTGACTCCGCTATTTTCCAAGTTGTCCCCACCACAGATGGTATGGGTTGCTTTAGCTGCGGGTGTTTGTGAGGAGCTGTTGTTTCGCGGTTTTCTACAGTCTTGGCTCTCCCAGCTCAGTACGCCATTCCTCGGTTTATTGGGTGCATCACTGATATTCGCATTACTGCACTGTGTTTCCTGGGTGTACTTCTTCCTTACCTTTATGATTGGGCTTATTTTAGGCATTTTCTACCAAATGTCCGGGGGCTTGGTGGGGGCGATTGTTTGGCATGCGGTATACGACCTTTTGGCAATTTTCGCCATAGTGCACTTTCCCCATTTGCTCGGATTAAAAAATCAAGTCTTAAAGCGAGGGTAAGTAGCCAGCTTTGGTCTGGAGACCTGCAGAGATATTACGGAGTTACTCGCGGGCTCCTAGATCACGGCAACGATCACCACTAGTACCAGGGAGGCCGTTAGGATAAAAGCAATAAGCGCTAAGAGTCCGTCTCGAGCTGCCAGCGATAGCCCAAAAATGGTGAGAGCGAGACCAGCAGTTGAGGCAGAGAAGGGGATTACTTCCATTATTGGCAGGGTCAATGCAATAAAAATGCAGGTTCCAGCAATAGCGTAGGTGCCATATCGGCGCACGATAAAATCCATCCGTGGCTGAATCCAGCGGTCGGCAAATCGGGCGGGCTTTTCCATCCAGTGCAGGGCATCCATCAGCTTCTCGCTAGATATGGAGCGGTTGATTAACCACTGTGGAAGCCAGATATAGTTGCGCTTCATCAGCAGTTGTAGGGCAAACAGTAGTAGCAATACGCCCATCGCGGTAGACATTCCGGGAATACCGCTCAGAGGGGAAAACAGGATCAACCCGATAAGGATAAGGAATGGGGCAAAGGATCGAAGCCCCACAGCCTCAATAACATGCTGGATGGAGATTTTCTCCTGCCCCTGACTTTTCTCCTCAATATCCTTCAGCAGCTGGCCCAGTCCTATGATTTCTTGTGTCATGGTTGGAATTAGTTGCTGTGTAGTTTCTTTGCAAGACAATCTACTGATAAGAGGGCTGGAAACCGGGTAGTCTCTACGAGCTATCCGGTTCCAGAGATATTGTCGAGCATAGCACTGTGACTGGCTTTTCGGCTAAAGTCAGGCAGTTTTTCAAAGGGGATAAGCTGTCTGGCGTCAAACTAAACGGATAGAGATAAGCTGTTGGCGGAGGATTATGCCTGTCATCATTTTCTGTTAGATTATTGCCGATGGCGGGTTTGCTTATTTCGGCTGATTGAATTTCGATGTGGTTTCTAGTTGGAACGGAATCCTAAGGCAGTCTATTTAGGTACTGAGCCACTCGACTACCTCGATAAACTACTAATAAAAAGGACGGTCACAAATGGATGCTGTTGACCAAACAAAAGGGAATCCACCAGTTTTTCTTTTATTAATTGGCACTCAGGTTGTTTGCTTGTTGCTGGCCCTTCTGGGCTTTTATCTGACTTCACTCAAGGTAGTGATCATTGGTGAAAGTGTAGGGTTGCAAGTAATAATTGGCATCATTGGTGCTATGGCTACCTACGGTGTGATGTTGTCGTTAACTCGCTCAGAAACGACCCTTGGCAAGTCAATGCGGCGTCAATCGATCGCCCTGATTCCGCTATTTTCACGATTGTCTTTCTTTCAACTGCTGTTGATTTCTATTGTAGTCGGAATTTGTGAAGAGCTTTTGTTTCGGGGTTTTTTACAGTCCTGGTTGTCAGAACTTAGTTCGCCATTGTTGGGGTTACTAATTTCCGCAATTGCATTTGCGCTACTTCATTTCTCATCGTGGACCAATTTCTTTCTGACTTTGGGAATTGGTGTGGTTTTAGGAGTGGTTTACCAAGTGTCCGGAAGTTTATTGGGAGTAATAATTTGGCACGCAGTCTACGATGCAATTGTCCTTATTGTTTTGACTCAATACCCGCACTGGTTAGGGATTAAGATAAAAGAATAACCGCAATTTTCGGGAGCGATTTACTTGTTTTAAGCTCCCGAATTTAACCTTTGGGGTTTAAGGAGCCTCCCAGACCCGCAGGGACATTGTAGAATTACTCGGAGGCTCCTTAAGCATTGAATAGCTCATCCAAACGCAGGGTCTCAATCCCTGTTCGTTCTTGTCGACTTAAATAAACCATTTTTTTGGCTACTTCACGCCCCTCAATGGGTCTATAACGTCTCAGCCCCGGCAGCATACAAATTACTGGTAGGAGGGTGCCTCCGATTTTCTCACCGGGGCGGGCATTTGCACGATCTCCGAGAAGTAGGGAGGGTTGCAGAATACTGATGCGCTTAAATGGAAGTTTCTTGATTTTCTCTTCCAGCTCACCCTTCATACGTAAGTAAGCACTGGCGCTATTGGCATTGGCCCCGCTGGATGAAACCAGTACGTAATGGCTGACCCCCGCCTCCGCTGCCAATTGGGCCGCTTTGTATTGATATTCAACGTCAACCTTGTACTGGGCGGCTAGGCTGCCGGCTTGCTTGCGAGTGGTTCCCAGGCAGGAAAATAGAGTATTTCCCTGAAAAAGAGGGGCAGCCTCCTCCAATCGATCAAAATCGACAATATGATTATGTATTCTTTGACTTGCAGTGGCTTTGGGGCGTCGAGTGAGGGTAAGTACTTCATCAAAGACTTCTTCACCAGCCAGTTGCTCTGTGAGATGGCCACCGATAAGGCCCGTAGCTCCGAGGATAATGGCTCTTTTGCTCATTGGAGGTTGATTTCCATTGGGTAGATGTTCGCAAGGCTAATAGCGTACTTTAGCGCAAAGATGTCTATGTTTGTTAAAAGTTGCCAGCTGGAAAGGGTGTCTGGTGAGCAAAGAAGGCCGAAGCGTAATTAACTGAGGGAAATCTAACTCTGGGATTCCTCAGTAATACTGGAGGATACAAAAATTCTCTATCAGATTGTGGATGTTCAATAATTGTTCACTGTGCAGATCCTTGCTGCATCTCATTGCGTCGCATGGGCATGCTGTCGATACGTTGAAAAATTTCGACGGCTGAGAATTTATCGGCTTTATACTTTACTTCCCCATCCTTCCCTATAAGAAGTACTTGCATTGCTGGTCCTTGCAGATATTTTTCCCGTACATTTTTAGCAAAATTGTCTGTGACTTTACCGGGAAAGTTAGTCTCAAGGGTGTCGTTAGAGAATAGGAACCATATCAAGTTTCTCTCTGCAAACTGCGGCGCTAACTTGAGTAATTCATTGATTGTGCTATTGGGATCTTCCGGGATATTCAGTAATAGAATGCGGTTTTTCCACTGGAAATCTTTTAGGTCGTTCACCGTAGATCCCTGGGCGAATGTAGAAGAAGTCAGCAGAACCAAGACAAGCACAATGAACTTATGCATTTACTAATCTCATCTATTAGCGTGATCTTAGGGGGCTCAGTAGGCTATCCAATCACTAATTCAATTTTCCGGTGCTTGGATGTCCTTTAAGCATAAGATATGAGCTGCCAGTTACAAGGCAGATGATGATCCGTATCCACAGTGAAAACTGACTAGTCAAAAGGCGTGTAAATGAGCGAGTGGTCTAGGCTCTAGGCGGGAGTATTAAAAATATATCGCAAGCTAATTAGGTTCTGAAGGATTACCTGAGCGGCTCGGGTGTCGAGTGAATTACGCAGTATGGCTAAACAGAGCGGCAAAATTACACGAGATCAGTACTTGGGGTTGGCTGCATTAGTTCTCGCGGCCTTCCTTATTAGTAATGACTATACCGCTTTTGCCCCCGCACTACCTGCCATCGAAAGAGAATTCAATGCAGACATAACTAGCTCCCAGTGGATCATTAACGGATACGCCTTGGTTTTTGGTGTTTTCATCATAACCGGTGGCCGCTTGGCGGATATCTATGGCCGCCGCAGAGTATTTATGATTGGAGCGGGAATATTCGTTTTCTTTGCCGTGCTGGGTGGCTTGGCAATGGATATGTGGATGTTATTGATATCCCGCGCATTGATGGGAGTGGGTGCGGCATTGATGTGGCCGTCCACTTTGGCAATGACTTTTAACTTGTTGACCTATGAAAGGTCAGGGTTGGCGGGTGGTATCCTGATGGCCACCTGTGGGTTAGCGAATGCAGCTGGACCAGTTTTGGGTGGGGTGCTCGCAGATTTTTTCAGTTGGCGATGGATTTTCTTCGTTAATATTCTCCTTACTCTGGCAACAATGCTGGCTTGTTGGTGGGCAGTGCCCCCCGATAAACCTCGTGACACCGAGGAAAAAATAGACTTCTTCGGTGTGCTACTACTGTGCACCTCGCTATTTTGTTTGCTTTTTGCACTGGATGTCTCCGCAGAAATTGGTTTCAAGCATCCTGTGGTTATCAGCCTGATCGTTGTGTTCCTGGTGTTGCTCTGCCTGTTTACCATCGTGGAGTATCGAGTTGGTAAAGATGCCCTGATTCCCCCTGATATTGCACAGAACCGAAAGTTCCTAGCGGTAGGCGTTACGACACTCCTAATCTCCGTAGTATTCCTGTCGGCGATTCTCTATGTCCCCCAGTTTTTGGCGAATTTTCGTGGCTACTCAGCATTTCAGGCCGGTTTATCTTTAGTCCCTTTAATGGTTGTATCGGGGCTGGTTGCTATTATCTCCGGTCGTTTCTATGAGGTAGCCGGGCCAAAATTACTCGTCTCATTAGGTATTTTGGGGATGAGTGTTGGAATGTTCATGCTCTCGAACCTGACTTCGGACACGGGTTTTCTGGATATGTGTCCGGGCTTGGTCGTGTTGGGAGTCGGTATTGGGCTGTTCAATCCATCCAGTACGACTGCGGGTATTACGGTGGTGGAACCTCACCGTGCCAGCTTGGCAGGCGCAATCCTCTATATGTTTAAAATTGGTGGGGGTGCGGTTGGTTTGGGTATGAATGCTACAATTATCGCCTTCGCTCCAGATATACCTTCGGGTATAGATAGAGCTTTTACAGTAAATGCCTACCTAGCCTTGGTTGGTTTGATTGTCTGTATGTTTTTTGTGATCGGTAGGCCAGAGAGCCAAAGCGGAGAGCTTTCTTAATCGAAAGTGAATTGTGTCTCACTTCTTTTGTGTTGTAGATCTCTTTTATTTGCTGGAAGTGCTTTTTTCAAAATTTATCCATTCTTTGAGTTTTTGTGAGATTTGAATTTCCTCACATCTGATTAGCCCTCTATTCAATACAATGCCGCAGCTCAAGGCCCTGTTGTGCCTGGGTTTATTGTGGTCCTGTTCCAGGTTCTCTGGCAGGAATTGATAGTTTAGGGTTGGGTCGGAGGTAGGCCACATGTTCAGAATTCTTCAGATTGTACTTTTCTTTCTGTTGGCCAGTACTGGGCATGCTCAGACTATTGATAGAGATGATATCCGTGGCCTGGATGAGCAGATCCAGGATGTTAAGAAAGATGTAATTGATCTCACTGCTGAATTGTCACAGCTGGAGGAAAAGCTCTTATTCCCCTCTAATACGCAGGTAGCTCTTTTTGTCTCGGTGGCTGATGAAAAGCCCTTCGAGCTGGAGTCGGTTGAGGTCACACTGAATGGCAAATTAGTTGCCCATCATCTCTATACCTACCGGGAAATTGAGTCCCTGCAAAAGGGTGGGGTACAAAAAATATACACTGGCAATGTGCAAGTGGGTGGGCATCCATTAGAGGTTAGTTTTCTCGGTAAAACCCCATCAGGAAAAGAGTATCGGGCTACAGCTTCCTACACCGTGGAGAAAGCAGTGGGTCCTAAATTTGTCGAGATTAAGGTTCTGGGAACCGAGTCCACGATAAACTTCAAGGACTGGTAATCATGCTCAGGTCCCTGGTAAATGTGTTGTCCTGTCAAACCAGGATGGCACTTGGTGCTCTATCCCTTTGTTCTTTGGCTGCTCTCCCCGCTGCAGCGGCGACTGAACCGCAGGAAGAACTTAAAGACCTGTTTTTCGGTGCGGCAATGTTTCATGCCCATCAGGAAAGTTATTTTGATGCGATTGTGGCACTGGACACAGAACTTGCTCAGTATCACCGCTTAGATCAGCCCGAACTCGATCCTTTCAGTGCGCACTTGGGGCAAGCTGAGTTTTCGGTGGGTGACTTGGAGTTGTCCTACCGAATGCACAGGGAGGCCGGGCGGGCTATTGAGGCTGTACTGCAGGGAAATGTTTCCCAGCCGGTGCGCAATGAAGCCGCGTATCGACTGGCAAAAATTCACTATCACAAACAACAGCCACGCAACGCCTTACACGCCCTGGAAATGATTGACGGGCGGGTTCCCGAGAGGGTCCGTGCAGATGAGCAGTTTTTGCGTGCTCGAGTCTATATGCAGCTCGGTCGATTTGAGGAGGCCGTAGAACTGCTGCAAGACCTGAAGGGTGAAGAGTCGCTAGAGGGCTTTGTTTCCTTCAATTTGGGTATTGCCCAACTGAAGGCGGGAGAAGAGGAGCGCGGTGTTCTGGAGTTGACTGCACTGGGAAGAAAGCGCAGTTCAGAGGCGGCCCTGCAGGCCCTTTACGATAAAACCAACCTCTTATTGGGCTCCCATTTAATGGAGCTGGGCAAGCTGGATATGGCGCGCCCCTATTTTGATCGTGTAAACCTCGATGGCCCTTTCTCAAATAGGGCGCTGCTGGGTGCTGGCTGGGTAGAGGCCCGCGCGGGTAGCTATGATCGGGCACTGGTGCCCTGGAAGCTGTTGCAAGACCGCAAAGGCACCAGTGAGCCAGTGCAAGAGGTCATGTTGGCGGTGCCCTATGCCTACGGCAAACTGGATGTCCACAGTACCGCTGCAATTAATTACGGCCGCGCGTTAGACGCTTTCGGGCGTGAGATCGATACCCTCACTCAGTCTATTCACAGTATTCGCAAAGGTAAGTTCCTTGAGGCGCTGCGTCGTAAAGAGGCCACCCAGGTACAGAACTGGGTAGTGGCCTTGCGCAATTTACCGGAAGCCCCCGAGACCCATTACTTACTCGACCTGATGGCATCCAATGACTACCAGGAGTTTCTGCGCAACTATCGCGACCTCAACGATTTATATGAGCGCAATGAAGAGTGGCTAAAAAGCCTGACAGCCTACGAAGATATTATTCGTATTCGCCGCAACTATTACGAACCCCTGTTGCCGGAGCTGGACAGGCAATTCCGTGAACTCGATGCCCGTATCCAACTGCGGATGGAGCAGCGCGATCAGTTTGCCAATCGTATAGAGCAGATGCTGATCTCCCGCCGACCAGAATACCTGGCAACGGCCGAAGAGCAGGAAGCGCGATTGAAGCTCCTGGAACTTAGCGGAAAAATTGCTGAGCATCCCCAGGGCTTTACTGGAACTACTTTGGAGCGGGTACAGCGGCTCAAAGGTGTTTTGGACCTGCGTCTTTCCTTTGAGTACGACCAGCGTTTGACCGAGGCCTACAAACACCTGGCGGAATTAAGCCAGGAGATCGAAAGTCTAAAGTCTGTTTACGATTCCTTTGTGCGCAGTCGCCAGGCGGCAACTCACAGCTATACCGGTTACGACCGCGATATTACTCGTTTGCGCGTGCGTATCCAGCAAACCCAGCGGCGACTGAAAACCCTGATGGCGCGCCAGGGCACCATGCTTGAGGCCTTGGCAATTGCTGAGTTGGAACGCCGTCGCGCACAGTTGGAAAGTTATCAAATTAAAGCCCGCTTCGCCCTGGCAGACAGCTACGACCGCGCTAATGAGCTTCAGGAGCAGCGTGAAGATGAATTTAAAGTAGAGCAGCACAAGGCGCTGTTGGAAGAGCAAATCCCTGAGGAGAATCCAGCGGAGATGGAGCCGGTGGAGGAAGAATCAGCAGAGGGAGGTGATTCGTGAGTAAGTTGCTCAAATCTAAATCTCGAGCTGGTATATCTCCCAATCGTGCCGTCGGTCTTCTCTCTGCACTTATAGTGCTAGGGGGTTGTGCGGGAAATAGCGGCAAGACCATCGGCAGTCTTCAAAATGTCGAAGTAGAAATTAAGGAAGAACATATTGATGGGAGCCTGGAGAAGGCACTGGCCAGCTACCAGAAGTACTTGCAGGAAACCCCTGAATCCAAGCTGACTCCCGAGGCGATGCGCAGGATTGCCGACCTGAAAATCAAGCAGGCACACCGCGCTGAAGATGCAGAATTCGATAACCTTGCTGGAGTAGCTGCTGGAGGCGGGGCGGTGATCTCTGTCGATGCGTCAGAAGCTATGGCTGAAAATACCCTGGATGCTCCAGAGACGTCAGCGCCGGTGGCGAAGGTAGAGCCGGTAGTGACTGAGGCGCAGGCCCCTGGGGTTGTCGAGTCCGACGAGGAGTTTGAAACCCGGGCTAGTGGCAGCATAGAAATAGCTGCAGATGAAACCCCGCTTGAAGCGCCGGGCGTTGATTCTGAAGAGATGATGTCAGCCAATGCCCGCGAGGCCATCGATCTCTATATTAAATTGCTGCAAAAGTACCCCCTGTATCACCGCAACGACCAGGTGATGTATCAGTTATCCCGGGCTTATGAAGAGGCGGGAGAGATTGATGCAGCGGTGGATGTATTGCGCCAGCTGGTGGCCAACTATCCGGACTCGCGACATATCGATGAATCCTGGTTCCGGTTGGGCGAATACTATTTTACCCGCAAGAAGTTTCTCGATGCGGAAGAGTCCTACGGAAAAGTTATCGATATTGGTGTGATATCCAGTTTTTACGAGCTTGCCCTGTATAAACGCGGTTGGGCGCTGTTTAAGCAGGATATGTATGAAATGGCTCTGGATGACTATATCGCCATGCTGGATTACAAAGTCTCCCAGGGATATGACTTCGACCAGCAAAACAATAAGGGCGAGCGCAAGCATATTGACGATACTTTCCGTGTGGTCAGCTTGAGCTTTTCTTACCTGGAAGGCCCTGATTCGGTTGTCGATTACTTCTCCCGCAAGGGTAATAGAGATTACGAATTCCGGGTATACAGCCAGCTGGGTGAATATTATTTGGAGAAGCGTCGCTACCAGGATGCGGCAAAATCCTATATTGCGTTTGTTGATCGAAACCAGTTACACAGAGTATCTGCGGATTTCTCAATTCGTGTTATTGAGATCTACAGTAAAGGCGGCTTCCCCAAACTGGTGCTGGAAGCGAAGAAGGATTTCGCCACTACTTATGCACTTAATGCCGATTACTGGACTGTCTTCGATATTAATGAATACGGAGAGGTGGTTGCCTTCCTGCAGACCAACCTGGTCGACCTCGCCGGGCACTACCATGCGGCTTACCAGAATAAGAAGTTAAAAGACAAGAAGGCCGAGAATTATCGCGAGGCGATTCACTGGTATCGAAGCTATCTCGATTCCTTCCGGGAAACTGAGCGCGCACCGGAAATCAATTATCAGCTTGCCGGATTGATGTTGGAAAACCGGGATTTTCATGGTGCAGCTCTGGAGTATGAGCGCACGGCCTATGAATATCCTGCGCACAAGGATTCCAGCGAAGCAGGCTACGCAGCGGTTTACGCTTATCGCGAACATCTGGCCAATAACTTAAAAGATGCAACGGATGAGCAGCGTGCACCACTATTGCGGGAAATTATCCGTTCATCGCTGACATTTGCAGCCACATTCCCTGAGCATGCCAAAGCCCCTCAGATCATGCTCGGCGCGGTGGAGGATCTTTACGGGTTAAAAGACTATGCCCCGACGATCGCCAATGGCCGTTCACTGTTGGAGCAGTTCCCCACTGCGGAGCAGGAGATTAGACGTTCTGCCTGGCTGCTGGTGGCTCACGCTTCTTTCGATACTGCGGCCTTTGCGGATGCAGAAATCGCTTACGGTGAAACTTTGATGCTGACTGCCCAGGATGCAAAGGATAGGGCGGGACTGGTAGATAACCTGGCTGCTTCTATCTACCAGCAGGGTGATATGGCCCGTAAGCAGGAGGATCATGCAACCGCAGCGAGCCATTTCCTGCGTATTCGAGGCGCTGCACCCGGTGCGACCATTTTGGCTACGGCGGAGTACGATGCTGCCGCATCATTGATCGTGCTTAAGGATTGGGTACAAGCGGCAACGGTATTAAATAACTTCCGCAGTCACTTCCCGGAGCATGAGCTGGCAAAAGATGTCACCAAGAAGTTGGCAGTGGTTTACCAGGAGAGCGGTGAGCTGTTGTTGGCAGCTGCGGAATTTGAGCGTATTGAGCGGGAATCCGAGGACGATGAAATACGCCGTGAGGCCTTAACCCAGGCGGCAGATCTTTACGCAGCGGCAGAAGATAGCGCTAAAGCGCTGTCTGTTTTGCGTCGCTACGTCGATTATTTCCCCGAACCCATGGAGCCGGCGCTGGAGACCCGCCAGAAAATTGCCGATATCTACAAAGTGTCCGGGAATCAAAAGCTTTATATGGCAGAGCTTCGTGAACTGGTGAAAGTTGAGTCCCGCGGTGGTTCCCAGCGCAGCGACCGCACTCGTTATCTCGCAGGTAATGCGGCCCTGCTATTGGCTGAACCCAGTTTTGAGGCTTTCACCCAGGTGGATTTGGTTGCGCCTATCGAGAAAAGCCTCAACCTCAAGCGCAAGCGTATGAAAGCAGCCACCCGTGCATTTACTGACCTGATTGATTATCAGGTGGCCGATGTGACCGCTGCGGCAACCTTTTACCTGGCTGAAATTTATCTCCACTTTAGCGTGGCCCTGAAGGACTCTGAACGTCCAACCAACCTGAATGCCCTGGAGCTGGAAGAGTATGAGTTGGCATTGGAGGAGCAGATTTATCCCTTCGAGGAAAAAGCCATTTCTGTTCACCAGAAGAATGTCGAGTTGCTGGGCGTCGGTATTTATAACCCCTGGATTGATAAAAGTATTGGCAAGCTTGCTAATTTAATGCCCGCTCGCTATGCACGGGCGGAAGAGGCTGGTGAGTATCTCCAGACTATTGTACCCCTGCCGCCAGAGCCGGAATTGCCCTCAGCGGGATCAGCAGTTTCGGGTCAGTAATAACAGGCATTTGCCTTTTGGAGTGGAAAGTTATGCAAAAACAAATGCGTTTGTTTTTTCTGGTGGGCTTAGCCTTGTTGTTAGCAGCTTGCGCCAGCACCCAAACCAAGTCTGGAAAAATCTCTGATTATTCTTCGGTGCGGGTATCGGGCAGTGTGAGTCGGGACTTTGAGCGATCCCTGGAATATCTTGCCGAGCAGGATTATGCGAGTGCTATTGAACTTCTGCAGTCAGTGGTGGAGCGCGAGCAGCGCCTTCCGGCACCCTATATTAATCTGGGTATTGCCCACTACAAAAGTGGCAATGAGGCAAAAGCGGAAGAGGCTTTTTTAAAGGCATTGGCGCTGGACGAAAAGCATCCGGTGGCAACTAATGAACTGGCCGTTCTCTACCGAAAGCAAGGGCGCTTTGCCGAGGCGCGAAAAATATATGTGAATGCTTTGGCAGAAAATCCAGAATATCTACCTTTGATAAAAAATCTGGGCATATTGTGTGATCTGTATCTGCAAGATCTCCAGTGTGCTCTGGCACAATTCGAACAATATGTTCAATTGGAACCAGAGGACCGGGATGTCACTATCTGGTTAGCTGATATTCAACGGAGGGCTGGTAAATGATTAAACTTCGTTGGGCTTTGCCATTCGTGGCCAGCTTTATGGTTTTCCCTTATGCCTTGGCTCAGTCTGAGGGAGAGGAGAAAAAAGAATCCACCGATAAAAAGGTGGATTCAAAAATTAAGGAGTTGTCGGGTATTTCTATTATCGGTAACAAGGAAGCCCCTAAGTCTCTCTATATTGTCCCCTGGAAAAGTTCCGAAGTGGGTGTCGAAAGCGACCTTGTCTCCAGCTTGATGGACGACAAACTCAAACCGCTCGACAAGGAAGTTTTCATGCGTGAGTTGGAGTTCTACCAACTCAGCCTGTCCGGCGATTAACGCCATATAGACTCCGGCTATCGCCGGAGTAGCACCAAGTTTTAGCTGTATTTCTCAAGAGGGTTTGTAATGGGCTTTTTCAATAACGTCATCGAGTTTTTCCAGACGGGCGGTACTTTTATGTACCCGATTCTCGTGGTTGCCGCACTGGGTGGTGCTGTGGCTATCGAGCGCTTTATCCGCCTGCATTTGGAGCGCCGCAGCAACCGCAATATGTGGGATAAGCTGCAGCCGGTATTAGCTTCAGGAGACTTCGATCGCGCTCGCAACCTGGTAAAACAGGACGAGTCCAGTGTGAGTAAATTACTGTCTATGGGGCTGGCCCGGCAGGGGGCCGTTCGCCGTCGTGAAGATATCGAAATCGCGATGGAAGAGAGCATGATGGAGATCACTCCACAGCTGGAAAAGCGCACCCCTTACGTAGCTTTGTTTTCAAATATCGCAACTTTGCTCGGGCTTCTGGGAACCATTATGGGTCTGATCGAAGCCTTTACGGCGGTAGCCAATGCCAACCCGGCAGAAAAAGCGGACCTGCTCTCCGCCAGTATTTCCGTGGCGATGAACACCACCGCCTTCGGTCTGATGACTGGTATTCCACTGTTGATCGTTCACGCACTGCTGAACTCACTTACCGGTGAAATTATCGACAGCCTGGAAATGGTTTCTGTAAAAGCATCCAACCTGATTGATGGTGCAACTCGTCGCCGCTTTGAAGTGGAGCCCGCAAAATCCAAGCCGTCTAGTGAAAAAACTACACCAGCTAAAACCAATCCAGTAGCACAGCAAGCGGAAACTGCGTAATGAGAAGGCGGCGCCACGGGCGGGATAAAGAAGCTCCTGAGCTGGATATCACTGCTTTCTTGAATTTGATGGTGGTATTGGTGCCTTTTCTATTGGTATCGGCGGTATTTTCGCGGGTGACAATTCTCGAACTGAATATGCCGAGTGGTGCCGGTGGTGGAGCACCGGATGATCCCACGGTTACGGTGGAGGTGGTTGTGCGAGAGCAAGCCCTGGAAATCAGTGATGGTGAAAAGGTTATCGCACGTTTCCCCAACCTGAATATTGATGGCGAGGGTGAAAATGCTCCTATTGAGGCTCCCGTTGGAGCAGATGCTGAACAGACTGAGATTCTTGCTGTGCTCCCCACAGCAGAGGTGTATGACCTAAAGAAGCTCACGCAGTTTTTGTTGGAAGTTAAGGCCAGTTATCCGGAAAAAACTGATTCCATCATCCTGATGGAGCCCACAATCGCCTATGAGCATTTGGTGGGCATTATGGATACTGTGCGCGGAGCTGAAGTACGGATTGAGGGGAGTGATCCCAGTGATCTGGATGCGGTGGAAAAGGTGGTTTTATTTCCTGATATTTCCATAGGAGATGCGCCATGAGAAATGAAAGCCGACGCATGAAGCGTATGGCGCGAAGCCATAAGCGCAAGAAAACCTCGGGCATGAACCTGACTTCCCTGATGGATGTTTTTACGATCCTGGTGTTTTTCCTGCTGACTAATACCTCCAGCAATGAAGCCCTGGAGCCCCCCAAGGTGATTACCTTGCCGGACTCAGTGGTGGAGACCAAGCCCCGGGAAACGGTGACCCTGATGGTGACCAATGATGAAATCCTGGTGGAGTCCAACTCGGTAATTGCCACCTCCGAAGTGTTGGAAAGTGAGGAAACCATTATTGCGGCCATTAAGGAAGCGATGGTTGCGGAGCTGGCCAAGGCAATTGGTGTTGCCCAGGCCTCGGAAGATTCAGGTGAGGGTGATGTCGAGGGGGGGCAGGATCCAGAACCACCGGAGGTCAATATTCTCGCGGACAGAGGCATTCCGTTCAGTTTGCTGAAAAAGGTGATGTCCAGCTGTACAGACGCTGGCTATACCAAAGTTTCACTGGCGGTTATTCAGAAAGCATCTCAGGGTTAATGGAAGTTTGTGAGTAATTTTCTTCAACAACAGCGGGCGGTAGGTGAGGCGCTTGAGGCGGTTCACCATCGCATGCAGCTGCTCGAGGATGAGCGGCACCAGATCGAAGAGAAGCTGGCTGAATTACAGGACCAGGGGTCCAAGTACCAGTTGCTCGACGAAATTTCCGAACGCCTGCGCAAGCTTGAAGAAGCGGGCGCGGGAGAAATGTTCTGGGCGGAAGATTATCGGGAGAATGCTTCTGCGCAGGTTATCGAGCGGATCGGGCAGTCGACGCGCAGTTTCAATCAGAGCCTGGAGCAGCTGCGCGATGAGCGCAGTGCTTTGCAGAACAGCATAAGCGAGTGCCAGGAAGAGGTATTTACGCTGGATGAGCGCGCGGATGAGCTGCGCCGCGAGGAGGAAGAGTCAAAGTTCGAGTTCGAGATAACACGGGAATTCGAGCAGCCCAAGTTCCGCCCTATGGTGATGCCATGGCACAAGCAAGGCGAGGACGAAAAGCGTTTTCGCCGCTGTGTCTTTGCCTCACTGTTTATCGCCGCCTTGCTGGGCTACCTGATTCCCCTGTATACGGTGCCCCAGCCCGAGTCTCAAATAGTGGAAATTCCCGAGCGCCTGGCCAAGCTGGTTATTGAGAAGAAAACCAAGCCCAAGCCACCGCCGGAGCCAGAAAAAGCCAAGCCTAAGAAAGAGGAGAAAAAACCGGAGAAGAAGCCTGAGCAGAAGGTAGCCAAGCAGGACCCGAAACCCTCCAAGGCGGAGAAAAAGCAGGCGCGTAAAAAAGCTGAGCGATCCGGTGTTCTCGCCTTTAAGGATAACTTCCAGGACCTGATACAAGATGATCTGGATAACCGCCTCGGCCAGCAAACCCAGCTGAGCACAGCCGGTAAAAAAGAGAACCGCAGTCAGCGCTCACTGATCATCGCAGCATCTACCGCGGGAAGTGGTGGTATCAATACGGCAGAGTTGAGTCGCAATGTGGGTGGATCTGGTTCGGACTTGGGTGGCGTTGCCTTTGCACGAGTGGAAAGTTCTATCGGTACTGAAGGTGACTTTGCCGGCGAGGACCGTCCTCTCAGTGATGGTGCTGGACCGTCGCGGACAGATGAGGAAATCCAGATTGTTTTCGATCGCTACAAAGCCACCTTGTATCGTATCTACAATCGTGAGCTTCGTAATAATCCCGCGCTGCAAGGTAAGATGGTGTTGAAGATTACTATTGAACCCAGCGGATCGGTTTCTGCCGTGAGTGTAGATTCTAGTGATGTGGATTCGCCGTCGCTCAATGCAAAAATTGTGGCTAGGGTCAAACGATTTAACTTTGGTGAAAAGGCCGGAGTGCCGACCATTACCATTCTTTATCCGATTGACTTCTTCCCACCAACCTAGGCTGATAATTGGCCGGAGCCCACTGAATAGTGGGTTCCGGTCGTTTCAAACTGATGAAATTTTCGTCATACCTATTCAGTTATTATTTGTCCGTTCTGAACTAAATTTTCCCTCACAGAGGGCCCGCCTGAGAACCACTTGGCAATCCCTACAAAAGTTCCACTTGCTAGCTGGCTAATTATGACTTGTTTCACGGCTACCTAAGTGGGTTGTAATTAAAGTTCGCCCACCGTGGAGTGTCTGGTGTAAATGCCAGATTTATCTCCAAATATCTGTATTAGAAAGTGGCGGCCGTTAAGTGATAATAAAGTCGGAATTTGTTGAGCAAAAATCCTGCAAGTCTGTGATTGTTGGATTTTTATTGGTCTGTGCGGCGATCCTATTAGCTGCACCGCAGGCATTTGCTCAATCTAGCTGTCCTTCTATTACCGATGATCCTGCAGGGTTCAATATTCTCAGTCACCGCTCCGGCCAAAGTTGGTGCGTTTTATGTGGTGATGGACAGGTAACCATCGAAGTTGATGTGCCCAGTATTTTCAGTGGCCTATCAGGTACTCAGTCCATTCAGAATATCGTTATTAGGGAGAACCTCGGGTCCTCCGGTCTCGAGTATGTGACTGGCTCTACTTCAGTGAGTTCTGGGTTTGTTCTGGGTGAACCCACTATTAGTGGTACCACAATAACTTGGGATCAAAATGACCTGTCGGCACTCGCTGAGCGCGACGAAAATACTACCTTGACGATTACCTTTAATGTGCGCAGTCAGGATGACGAAGAGGAAGAGCTGGTTCTTAAGAATCGCACCTTAAATGCTACCGCAACTTTTGATTACTGCAGTTACCCCACCACTACAGATACTCACAGCATGGAGTTGGCGATCCGTGAGCCGGAACCCTCCATGGACAAGCGGGGCCGTAATATTGATGCGGCGCAAACGAACTACACCAATAATGTCTATGGCAATATTGAAGATGATGTGATCTGGCGTATTCGTATCTCAAATGATGGTGACGCGGATATGCAGGATGCGCGTTTTGATGATTTGATGTCCAACCCCAACATGGATATCAATTACGCTTGTCCGAGTGAAAGTGCCGCTGAAGCTGTTGCCAATAATAATGGTGTTGCGCCCGGTGGCAGTAGCTGTGTTTCCGCAAGTAATTCTATTAATAACTTTGAGCTGGATGGTAACTTTTCCAGTGGCTCAGGGCGCACTGACGTTCCGTCTGGTGGCAACCTGGATATTTATTTAGTAGGTAAAGTAAATACTTCCTGTAGCAATGGCACTAATACAGTGTCAGATTTACAGTGGGGTTGTGAGATTGATGGTGATACGGGTGTGGGCGGTATTTCAAGCCCTGCAGAAGCCTCAGATCCAGGCTCTGATACTTCGGAAATGCGTGTTGAGGTTTTAACTGATCTCACTATTACCCAGGAGATTACCGGTACCAACTTGAATCAACCTCTCGGTGCTTCCGGTTACGTTACTTTAACCGTAAATAACCGGACGGGTGGCTCGGTAAGAGATATCCAGTTTGTCAGCGATCTGCCCGATGAGTATGTGGTTGATACCACCTTTACACCGGAAATTACCCGAGAGCGCCGCGGTATTGATAGCCATAGCGCTAACTACGGCTCAGACTATGACGGCAAAGTTGATACTCTGGAATGGCGTGTGGGCTCTAACTGGAATCAATGGGATACGGATCCACTTAATAACAACCAACCGGAATTCCGCTTGTTGAGTAGTACAGTTCACTCGGTATACTCAGACCAAGAGCACATGATGCGACATGGAGATGAAATTCAAATTCGTTTCCGCATCGTTACGATTGAGCCCGACTTCTATGACCTGGATGCGGACCTGGATGTAGAGGAAGAGTCTTCCACCACCAGTACTGATCCTAATAGTAATATCGCTCTGGCAAACAATGTTCTCACTATTGATTACGAGGACTTTTGTTCTTCAACCAGCCCTGCTACTCAGGTAGATACGGAATCGGTTACGCCCGATCCCGAAGACCTGGATGTTAGTACTGTTCACCCCCTCTATATTGTTCGCGATAGTGGCACTTCAGAACTAACAGTGGATATCACCAATAATGGTGGCCACGATGCGAATGATTATTCAGTGTATGTCACCTTCGGTGAGGCGATGAGGGTATTGTCTAACGACCGCAGCTGTACGGCGTTGGGCAATCCGAATGTAGGCACTGTACCTCAGCACCCTGTATGGAACCAGCCGGATTACTTGCCAGATTCCTCAACAGTGTATCGCTGTGACAGTGGTGATCTTGGTGGTGAAATTGGACCCGGTGATACAGAGCGGGTGATTTTTGTGGTTGAAAAGAATCACTCGGCCACCGATGACGACCTGACTTTCCGCGCGGATGTGGTCGGTGAGATCACTTTGAATGATGGTACACCTCTGTACTTTCCGAGCCCTGCCGTAATTCCCGAGACAACACCAAGCTTGCAGCTGGCCAACAACTACACCCTTGATGGTATGCGCGCGCGGGTAATGGGTTTTAACCTGGTCAAGGACCGTTCCGATGAATGTACCGAGCTGACCAGTGAAACTGCTTTCCCAAATAGCAGTGTATTGATTGGTGAAGAGTGTAGTTTTGAAATTCAAGCCGGTGGTTGGTTTGGATTTGATACACCGGGATTTACTTTGATTGAAGTGAAGGACATTGATGTTATCGATGACCTTCCCGACGGCCAGGGCTATATTGCGGACTCACCGCTAAATTGTTCAGACGTCAGCCTTCCTGATCCCACCTCTCAGGCAAATTGTGTGGTTATTTCGAGCAGTGATATTGTCGAAGGCGGTGGTCTAAATAACTCTCTGAGTGAGACAGATTTACAGTGGGATATTACTACCAATATTACAGCGAAAGATCGCTGGTTCCTTGCGGATATGACAACCCGCTTGTTGAATGATCCAGTGGATACAGAAAACACTGATCCGAATCAACACGCAAATGACAGTATCGATTACGCTCGCGCCCAGTTTACTGCGGTTTTTGATACTGAAACGATTATCGTAGATAACTACAATACCAGTGGAACCCTGACCAATATTGATGGTGTTCCAACCACGGTCCCCGGTTTCCCAGATATTACTGAATGGTCGGAATCTGTCACTGTTACTGAACCCTCGATAGAAGTCGATAAAAAAGTCTGTAATGAAAATCTCTACGGCACTGGAACAAGCTGTAGCAATTTTGTGGATTTTACTGACGAAGGGCACCGGGACCAGACTTATATCTTCCGTCTCACGGTGACCAACCGGGCTGCGGATAGCGGTGTTGATCGCGCTCCTGCATACGATGTTGTAGTAACTGATACCCTGGATTCTTCCGGCCAGATGTGTGTGCAGGCAATGGATTCCGATAGCCTGGATAACGATGCTGATGGCAGTTCGGAAACTGTCAGTGGCGATGATGGCTTGGTGGGAATTACCTCCGGTGCAAATAACTATTCAGAAGCTACCCACTGTAGTGATAGTGGTACTCCGGCTATTATTACTTTTTCCTATGAGCATTCCACTGCCCTTGAGCGAATTAACCCGGGTGACTCCGTAACCCTGTATTACCGTGTGAAACCACACCAGTCAGTGGCACCACTACAGCTATTTACCAATACTTTCTTTGCTCGCTATGACAGCTTGGAAGGCGATTTTGGTAATCAGACTTCCCCGCACATTGACAGTGACACGGACAATGATGGTGTCGGTGATGGCGCTCCCGAAGCAGGACGGGCGCGTCACTACCAGTCTGGCAATGCCGAAGCGCAGATGCAGATTATTGAGGTGAAGGCGGAGCCGAAGAAAGCCCTTGAGTTTTCCAACGGCACTGCTAGTGGAACCAGCAGTGATACAGCGGTTGTCGGTGAAGAGGTACGTTACGAACTGATAGCACAGATTCCGGCTGCGAAACTGCGAGACTTTGTGATTCGTGATGAGTTGCCGGCAGGTATGCGCTGTATCGAAGGGGAGACCATCGATTTAAGTGCCTCCCCTTATGATGCCGCTGGCTTTGTACCGGGAGGTACTTTTAATGCTACCTGTACCAGCACGGGTACCGCAGATTACGTTGAGTGGGATTTTGGTGATCAGGAACTCACCACCGTATCCGGTAGCCTGTTTGATTTTCCGGTAGAGTTTATTGCCCGTATTGAAAACAGCAGTAACACCAATGACGGTGATGTTTTGGGTAATGGCGGCAGCTATACCTCTGCGCAAGTTACCTATGTGGATGAGTCCGGTGCGGCGGTGGCGGTGCCATTTGATGCCCATGAAATAACAGTACTCGAGCCACAAATACAGCTGACCAAATCCTTTGCTGTTACCAATAGTGATGCTGACGATATTTTGACAGTCACGGTTATAGCAGAAAATATTGGCAGTGCCGATGCCTACAACTTGCAGGTGCTCGACGATCTCACCGGTAGCAATCTTATTTACCTGGGCAATGTGGGCGGCAACGATCCCCCCAATAATGTCGATGTCACTACGGTGGGCACCAATGCCCCCATATTTAGCTGGAATCGCAGCAATAGCGATTACACCATTGCGGTTGGCGATACAAAAATATTCACTTTTGAAGTCCAGGTAGAGCAGGGCGTTGAGCCCCATGAAATCCTGGACAACACCATTGAGGCCCGCTGGCAATCCCTACCTGGTATAGATGTTGCCCTTAATAGTAGCAACTCTATTGGCATTGATGGTGCCGCTGACGGCATGCGTATTGGTGTTTTGCCTAATGTAGGCGATCCCATCAACGATTATGAAACCACTGCCAGCGCCCAGACCGAAGTGCTGTCTTTGGCGTTGACTAAAACGGATTTGGACACCTCGGTAGTCCCCACCATCGGTGCCCATAAACAATTCCAACTGGAGATTAGTTTACCGGAAGGTATCAGTGAAAATGTAGTTATCACTGATCAGCTGGGTAGCCCCGAGGGTTATGTGCTCTCTCACAATGCTGACTACGATATCACTTACGATTTTGTCGGTATTGAAACTATTAATGGCAGCGCGCCGTCTGAATCGGCCTTTAACAGTTTTCCGGGGGATAATACTTCCGGAAATGCTACCTGGGATATCGGCACCGTCGATACCAGCAGTGAAAATGACACGGCCGGAAGCACAATTGCTCCGCTGATTCGAATTACCTATTTTGCCCGCATCGAAAATGATCTCGCCACTAATGATGGTGACAATCGCCAAAATAATGCCGCGCTTACTTACAGCAATGGGGAAAGTGGCAGCACAGAAAATATCAACGACAGCACAAATAGTGTAACGGTAGTAGAGCCGTTACTCGAGATTAGCAAGACAGTGACTAATGCCACCAATCCCGGCAATCTGCCGGTGGGTGGTGACGTGCTGGAATATGTTATTACTGTGGAGCACGATGCGGGCTCCAGTGCTGCAGCTTATGAGCTGAATTTAGTCGATACGCTGCCTTCAGAGTTGACCTTTGACAGCAGCTTTACACCCACCGCAGAAATAGGCGGTACCGCAGTATCCGGCTTTGTCGCCACACCAGCGGCAGCTCCAGCAGGTCCACTCGTATGGGGTCGTGACAATGGCGATAACAGTCTGGATTTAGCGCTGGGTCAAACTCTGGTGCTCACCTACCGAACCCAGGTTACAGGCGTTTTTGGTTCGCCTATCAGCAACAGTGTGATGCTGGACTGGACCTCCCTGGACGATGGCAGTATCAATGACCAGGCCTATGAGCGCGACGGTGCTGGATGCCCCAGTATTTCCGCACCTGATGATTACTGTGTTGGTCCTGCAGAAGCCAGTATCAATACGGTAGACAATACCAGTATTATAAAAACAGTAATTGCCGATACAGATACCACTACTGCTGTGGGCACCCTGCGTGTTGGCGATACTGTCACTTACCAGCTCACCCTGAATTTACAGGCGGGAACAACACCAGCGGTAACTATTGATGATGCGCTGCCCAGTGGTTTGGAATTTGACACTGTTGTCAGCGTGAATGGGGATACCACTGCTCCCTACGACGATAGCCTGAATGATTTTACCTATTTAGCGATTTCGGTTCCCACTGCCGGCGATACCGGTACAGTTTCCTGGGATCTAGGGGATATCACCAGTAATTTCGGTAATACCAATAACTTTGTTATTGAGTACACCGCTAAAGTAGTGGCGGGTTCGGGAATCACCGCGCCTACAACAACCCTGACCAATACGGCCCAGCTAAATTACACCGGTGCAGCCAGTACCTTGCAGGACAGCGCCGATATTACTGTACTGCAACCGGTGATCGACAATCTCACCAAGGCCGATGCTACCTGGCCCAGCTCCCATATGAATGTGGACCCGGCCAACGATACTATGCAGTTTACCCTGCAGGCCTGTAACTCGGGTCTTGCCCCCGCCTACAACCTATCGCTAACTGACGATTTAGCAACGCAAATGGATGAGAGTTCCATTGCCAATCTCCAGGTGAGCCTCGACGGTACTGTACTGACACAGGGAACAGACTACACCTATAGTGCGCCGGCAACACGGGGTGATGATATGGGCTTCGATTTCCTGGTGCCGGTTGAAGCGGGCACCTGTTTGGAAATCAGTTACCAGATCGGTTTCTATACAGATATTAGTGGCGGTGAAAGCTGGGTTAACACTTTTACCGTCGATGAATTCTGGTCGCTGGAAGCTAGTAATGGCGAACAGTACTCTGCAGTTACTTTGGGCACTCCCTATCCGATGGGCACTGTTGCGACCAGTGTGACTGCTCCACAAAAAACACTGCAAACAGCGACTACTGCAGCTGTTGGTGACGAGGTTGTATACCAGATACAGGTCCCCGGTAGCGGCACCACCTCGGCCATTCACGATATTGAAATTTCCGATGTATTAGACCCCAGCTTAGAGCTGGTGCAATTGCAGGAAATTAATGGGCTTACCTACACCGATAATACCAGTGGCAATAATATCGATCTGGCAATCGATATTATCCCAGCCGGTACCGTGGCAATTTTTGAAGTTCGCGCCCGGGTTGCCAACAATGCTACAGCCCAGGCTGGTCACAGCTTTGAAAATGTGGTGACTTATTTTTATGCCGCGACTGATGGCGGCACTTCTCAGTCCGGAGGCACCGGCACTGCAGCGACACTCACCATCGTCGAGCCAGAGATAAGTGCAATTGCCTCTGTCGTAAATCAAACCAATCCCGGTAACGATCCGGATGCGGGCGATGTACTGCGTTTTACCTTGGACCTTAGTGCTGCGGGTGATGCGGAAAATTCTGCAGCTTACGATCTTTCGGTTAATGAGTTGTTATCCCTGGGGCTTGAGTTTGTACCGGGCACCGTGACTTTTGCCGGAGCGTCCCAGGCAGATCCCACCGTAACTGGTGACGGAATTATTACTGCGCAAAACCTGGTTTGGGATCGGGCCAATAGTGATCTGGATATTGCCGCTGGTGATAACAGTGAACTGGTCTTCGATGTGGTTGTACTCGACAGTGTACAGCCGGCGGCGGCGCTGTCCGCAACTGCCAACGTGGAATGGACCAGTCTCGATGAAGATAACAGTAGTATTTATGAACGTAACGGTACTGATGGCAGCGGCGGCCTGAATGATTACTTGCTGGAAAATATTGCTGCTCAGCTAGATGCTGCCAATGACAGCACAATTAGCAAAATCCGTTCAGATGACAGCTATGGTAGCGCTGACGAGCAATTGCGAGTGGGTGATTTGGTTGAATACCAGATTACCCTCTCCCTACCAGAGGGCACGGCCTCCAATGGGCTTATTGTCGATACTTTGCCCCAGGGAATGGTGTTTGTAAGTACACTTTCAATTAATGGCCAGACTTCTGCACCATATACTGCTGCGGCGCCCTTTACCCACACCGATATCGCAGAACCAGTGCAGTCTGGTGACCCTTCTACTGGTGCCACTACGGTTACCTGGAGCATTCCCGACCTGGTCAACACGGGTGATAACGATACCAGCAACGATGAATTTGTTGTGCGTTACCTTGTCCGGGTTCTCAATGAGGATTCCCACCCCTGGCCGGCAATGAACACCGCGCTGATCAATACCGCAGAGTTTGGTTTTGATGCCGCCACAGGAGCCGAAACCCGCAGTGATAGCGAAACACTGGATCTGTTACAGCCGGACCTCGCCGTAGCCATAAGCTCAACTCCTGCGGATGGCAGCACGCTTTCCGCCGGCGATACCATTGAATATACCGTTACGATAACCAACAACGGTTCTTCACCAGCCTATGATCCGGTATTCCGCGATGTGATTCCTTTAGGTCTGCGCCAAGGGGGAGTCAGTGTCCAGTCCCTCACGGTAAATGGTGCCGCAGCAACAGTGGTTGCGCCTACTTTCGATAGTAGTAATGGCGAAGCCGTTTGGGATTTTGCCGCAGGTACGGGTTACGGAATCAACGCTGGTGAGTCCATGGAAATGGTATATCGCGTTGAAGCGGATTCTAATTTGGGGGCTGGACTTAGTCTGCAAAATGCGGCCTATGTTGAAGTTTATTATTCGCTTGATGATAACGATTTGCCGTCTCTGAATTCCGTGGCGGTCACTGACGATTTACGTGAGGAGTATGGCCCGACTTCTCCGGTGAGTGTCCAATTTAATACTCCCAATGCCGCGCCACTATTGATTGAAGTTACCCAATTAACAGCTTCCATTGGCGAGCCGTTTAACTATCGCATTACCATCCCGGAAACGGTGCAGACCACGGCGCTTCACGATGTCACTGTGCTGATGGATCTGACTACGTCTGCTGCGGATCTGGAATTTGTCAGTGCCAGTAAAGTATCTGGCAGTGCATCTTTCACTCCGGAAAATAACGGCAGCTCCACCAGTCTCAGTATTGCAGATAGCACTAGCGGAATTGATGTGCCCGCCGGCGAGCAAGTCATTATTGATGTAACCCTGCGACTGCTGGATATGGACCCGCCGAATGTGGACGGTTTGAATTTTGCCACCACTGCCAGCTACAGCTACAACTACGATAATGATAATGCCTCTGCGGGGCAGGGTGCGGGTAGCGGCAATACTACGGCGGACATGACAGTAGTAGAGCCCACGGCTATTACCCTGACTAAAACTGGCCCCACCAGTGTCCAGTCCGGTGTAGGCGGTACCTTTACTTTAGATTTGCACAATACCGGTACGGGCCCGGCCTGGGATATTAGTGTTACCGATATTTTGCCGGATAATAATCCCGGTGGAATGTGTGAAACGGCCCCGGCCAATTTCACCGCGCAAATTACTGACAGCGCCGGCACCACGACGGCCACCCTGACAGAGGGTTCCGACTTTAGCGCGGTATTCGATAACGATAGCTGCACCCTCACAATTACCTCCATCGGCCCAGCGGCAATGCTGGATGCGGATTACCATCTGCTGATTGGTTACGATGCCTATTTGGATGCCGACACCGTGGATGGGGATACGCTGACGAATATTGCTGGTGTTACTCAGTGGCACAGCTGGGATAGCAGCCTCACTGAAGTTCGCCAGTACACCCGTGCGGCGCCCACCGATGGCACTCCCGGTGTGCTGGATCATGAGGATGCTTATTCGGTTAGCGCCTCCGTACCGACAGTGACTTTCTACAAAGCAGTGGAAAATATCAGCCGTGGAGAAAACCCGGCCACTGCCGCCAGCCCCACGGAAGTTTTACGTTACACATTGACTCTGACCAATACGAGTGGTGTTGATGTGAGCGGAGTCGAGATTACCGATGACCTGGGTCGATTAAATAATTCTGCACTGTTTGAATCGGGCACTTTACAGTTGGTAAGTGCTCCAACTGGCAGTGACAGCAGTGCTATCGATGCTTCTGCCGGTACCTGGAATAGTGGCTATCTGGAAGTCAGTAATCTGGATCTTACGGCGAGCGGTACCACGGGAGATTCTATCCAGATTGTTTATGAAGTTACCCTGGCAGCAGTTATTGATAGTGGGACCCAAGTCTTCAACCAGGCCCAGGCTCAGCTTCCGGGGCAATTACTGCAAGACAGTGATGATCCCAACATCAATGGCACCGATGATCCGGATACGGCGGGTGATGAAGATCCTACAGAAGTACTGATTGAGTCAGAGCCATTACTGGTGGTAGAAAAAACGTCGGCAGATATGACTAATGATGCTGATCTGCTGATGGTTGGGGATACCTTGCGATATACCATTACCGTGGAAAATGCCGGCAATGAGAATGCGATCAACGCCCTGATAATGGACCAGGTTCCGGCAAATACAACCTATGTCAGTGGTTCTACCACCCTCAATGGCTCCACAGTGTCTGATGTCAGCGGCACCTCTCCTCTGGCTGCAGGTATGAGCATTAATACCGATGGTGAAGCCGATGGTTTTATCGGCGCAGCGGCCAATGGCGCACCTGCAGTGGTCATCACCTTTGATGTCACCATTAATGACGTTAATGATGGCACCGTTATTTCAAACCAAGCGTTTGTAAATGGTGAAGGTGCGGGTAGCGGTACTTTTGATGAAGTGCCCTCCGATGATCCGAATACCGATGCTCCCAATGATCCCACGATCGATATTGTTGGTGATGTACCCCTGTTAATTGCCCACAAGACTGTGGAGATTGCCGAAGACTATATTTCCGCAGGGATTGTCGATCCGGGTGATGTACTTCGCTATACCATCGCAATCACCAATATGGGTGGTGTAGATGCTCTCGAAGTAGCGCTTACCGATCAGGTACCAAATGACACTACTTATGTTGCTGGCACCACCACTTTAAATGGTGAAGTGGTCGCGGATAACGGTGGTGGTAATTCACAGTTGGATTCTGCCCTACCGGTTTCATCCGATGACCTGACTCCGCCGCTACCGGGAGCCAATGAAGGCATTATTACCTCGGGTCAAACTGCCACTGTCACATTTGAGGTAATGGTGAATGCTGGCACTCCGACAGGCACAGTTATCAGTAACCAGGGTAGTGTCGAAGCAGATGAGTTGGCACTTACCCTGACCGATGCAGATGGCAACCCAGCCAATGGTGCACAGCCAACTGACGTTGTCGTGGGTGATGCCCAGTTGCTCTCCATTGTGAAAGAAGTTGCGGTTGTCGGTGGCGGTGCCGCAGAAGCGGGTGCGGTATTGGAATACCTGGTAACCGTCGAAAATATCAGCGGTGTCCCAGCAACTTATATTGAGATCACCGATGACCTGGCGATAGCCGGAGATGGAGTTCTTACCTATATCGCTGATTCGGCCATGCTCAACGGGCAGACCGACGGAATAACGGTTGTCGACACGCTAATCACTGCAGACTACGCCACAACTTACGGTGATTTGGAACCGGGAGAGATGGTTACTCTGCGTTTCCAGGCGCAGATGTCAGAAAACCTGGATTATGGTTTTACTGTAGTGAATACCGCAGAAGTACAGTGGAATGATCCGGCCTCCAGCGCTCAGGCTAGTGTTGCCATTGACGTTGGCGGTACCCCGGGCATTGCCAACCTGGCTGGTTATCTGTGGCACGATGTGAATTTCAATGATGCCTTGGATACGGATGAGAGCCTGCTGCTTAATTGGGCGGTAGACCTGTATTTCAATGACGAATTGATGGAAACAGTTCAGTCTGATGAAAATGGTTACTTCCAGTTCCAGGGGCTCGTACCGAACAGCTATGGTGGCCTTAGCTATGAAATGCGTTACACCGCACCAGATGCTACTGAAAGTACAGCTTCATTGGGTAACTCTGTTTCTGATTTCACCAACGGCCCGCAGTCCATTAGTGAAATTTATGTAGATTCGGGAGCGAACCCACAGGACTTGAATTTGCCTCTAACACCCAATGGCGTGGTTTACGATTCAGTAACCCGCTCCGCCATTGAGGGTGCCACCCTCACTATGTTGAGGGTGAGTTCCGGTCAGGAATTGCCTGCGCGTTGTTTTGATGATGAGAAACAACAAGGGCAGGTAACCCAGTCTGGGGGTTACTACAAGTTTGATATCAACTTCAGCGATGCAGCCTGTCCATCCAACGCGGACTACCTGATTCAGGTGGATATCGCGGATGAGGATTATGTGGGTGGTGAATCACTGGTAATTCCTTCTCAGACAAACAGCGAAACTGCCGGTTTTGATGTGGCCGGTTGCCTGGGCAGCAACGCCGATATGGTTCCTGCGACCGCAAATCACTGTGAGGTGCAGGAATTGTTCTCTCACCCCTCTCTTGATGTCGAGGCGCGGGATGCGGCAACGGACTACTACCTGCGAATGACTTTGGATGATGGTCAGATTCCAGGGGAAAGCCAGCTGTTCAACAACCATGTCGCCATGGACCCGGAGTTGGAGGGAGCGCTTTCTATCACCAAAACTGCGGCCATGCTCAACGTAACCCGCAGTCAGTTGGTTCCTTACACCATTACTTTTGGCAATACGCTGCCAATTCCACTGACAGATCTACAGCTAGTAGATTACTTCCCCGCAGGCTTCAAATATGTTGCGGGCTCGGCGCGCCTTGATGGAGAAGCGGTTGAGCCTGAAAGCGAAGGTCTGCAATTGAGGTGGTCAGGCCTGCGCGTGGAAGCGGAAGAAACCCGTGTATTGAAATTGCTATTGGTTGTGGGTTCCGGTGTGGGCGAGGGCAAATATGTGAACCGCGCCCGTATGTTTAATCAGCTCTCTGGACAGGCAGCCTCTGGTGAGGCCTCAGCCACTGTGCGCGTGGTGCCCGATCCCACCTTCGACTGTACCGATGTTATCGGCAAAGTGTTTGACGATAAAAATATGAATGGCTACCAGGATGAAGGCGAGGGTGGTTTGCCGGGTGCTCGAGTGGTGACTGCTACCGGCCTGAATGCTACTGCGGATTCCCACGGTCGATTCCATATTACCTGCGCAGTGGTGCCGAATGGGGATCGAGGTTCCAATTTTGTGCTCAAGCTCGACGATCGCAGCTTGCCAAGCGGGTATCGTCTCACCACTGAAAACCCGCGTGTGCTGCGAGCCACCCGAGGCAAGATGCTGAAGTTCAACTTTGGAGCCAGCTTGCACCGGGTAGTGCGCCTGGATATTGCCGAAGCGGTATTTGAACCGGGCACAACAGAATTGCGCCCGCAATGGCATTCCCGAATGGATTTATTGTTGGAAAAACTCAGTGAAGCTCCCTCTGTTTTACGCCTTGCCTATCTTGGGGAGAATGAAGATCCGGATCTGGTGGACGAGCGTCTGCAGGCAATTAAAGATCAGGTCGCCCAGGACTGGGAGAGCCGTGAAGGTGACTACGATTTGACCATAGAAACTGAAGTTTTCTGGCGCCGCGGAGCGCCTCCTGGTAAAGGAGGTTTGAAGTGATGTCCTTTGCAAAACGGAATCGTGACCGGCGAGCTTGCTCGATAAATACTGCCGCGAAGACGACCCGCTTTTTCCCCCGGCGGGACTGCCGTCTCGCCACTGCGATCGCGTTAGCATTGACACTTCCAGCGCAGGCCCAGGAAGCGAGAGCGCAAGTAGATGAGCCTAGTTGGTGGCAGGTTTGGCAAAATATTCCGAGCCTGAGTTCCGAAGAAAGTGAAACCCAATCTGAACTCGAAGAGCAGTCGATCGGCAGTAATACAGAAGGTATGCTGCTGCGCGCACCTACAAATCAATGGTTGCAGGATGCGACTCAATTTGTTGCGCCGCTGGACCCGATTGTGGTGGAAGATTTTATCGATCCAATCCTGTTCTATGGCGTTGAGGATGAAATTCCTCTGGAGACAGTGGAGTTACTGAGCCAGACCTTGAATGACTTGGGTGAGACGCCCAATTTTAAGCTGCACTTTATTGGCCATACAGATTCCGATCCCCTTACCGGGGAACAGGTAGCAGACTTTGCCAGCAAAGAAGAATTTACTTTGGCGCGGGCCCAGTTCGTGGCGGACTTCCTTCAAGAGGCCCTTGAACTACCTGAGCAAATGATTGTTGTTGAAGGGCGGGGGGATATAGAACCCACAGCGGATAATATTACTACCGCAGGTCGAGAAGAGAATCGTCGAGTACAGGTAAAAGTAACCTACGACGCCCTGGATGAAAAAGCCATGGCGGACCGTGCCCGTGCGGAGGCATTGTTGCTCAACCGGGTTAAAGTATGTCGCCAGGAAACGGTGTGCAGACTTACATATGCCGCAGGAAGTGAACAGCGGGCACGACTCAGAAACCTGGTGGCGCCACTTAGGATGGAGTCCGGGCAAACAGAATTACCGGAAGCCTTCATTCGCCGTATCCGCGAGGTTCGATCCAACCTTGCCGATAAAAATAATCTGGTTATTCACTTAATTGGTCATACCGACGCCCGCCCCCTGGATGTAAGTGAAAATCCGGAAGCCCAACAGAGAGCTTATCAGGAGCGATCCTATGGCGAAGCCCGCCGTGTCGCTCAGGCTCTGGGTTCTGCACTGAATTTGCCTGCGGCTATGGTCACCAGCAGTGGCAAGGGGGCAAGTCAACCAATAGCGGCCAATGATACGTCGAAAGGCCGAGCCCTCAACCGTCGGGTAGAAGTGGAATTTTGGTATGACGACCCATTGGAAGTCGCTACAGATTCTGTTCAGGCCTGTCCGGAAGCTGCCGCTGCGGAAACTCTCACCATTGCCTACGAGTCTGCCGGTGGAAAACTGTCGCCGATTCGTTTTGATAATGGCGATCCGATTATCAGTCAGGCACAGCTGACAAAAATACGTGCGGCCATGGCTGAAATTTCCAATAAAGCGAATGTTCGTCTGAGCTTTATTGGCTACAGTGATAACCAGCGTATGGATCGCCGCGAAGCGATGGTTTACAGCGATGACCAGGGATTGTCCGGTGCCCGCGCTCAGCGCGCTATGACACAGGTACAGGAATTACTGAATCTCGAAGACACCCAGGTGGAGTTTGAGGGGCGCGGCTACGTCCAATCTGCGGATGTAGTGAGCAATGGCTTTGAGCAGCGGGATGGCGCCAGGGTTGAGGTCGAAATCCTGTACGATGAACTGGCAATTCTTACTGAAAGTGATCGCTTGGAAATCGAGCGCATTAATCGTGAAGCCATAGCCAATAATCCCTACGCACTTAACTTAATGCGTATCACTGTCGATGGCAGCCCGGAATACGACCCCTATAAAAACTCGGCGGACTTACAGCGCTGTACTGATGTGGCGTTGCAAGAAGCGAATATTCAATTTCGCTTCGACAATAAAAAAATGCAACCGCGCCTGAATGTGACAGCGTGGCCCAATACTATCCGTTACGCAGATAACCCGGATACCGACCTGGCAGAGAACCGGGTATTTTTCAGTAGCTATACCAACTATCCCTCTTTTATTAAAAGTACCGAAGTGCGATTGTTTGAAGAGGGACAGTCTCTGCGCGATACACCTCTGGCAATTGTACCGCTGGATCACTTTGGCAAAGGGGAATGGCATGCAGAATTTTCTGAATTCCAGGCGCCTCTAAAAAAATTACACTACGTACTGCGTGCCTATGACAACAAGGGCCGCTATGACGAGACTACGGAACAGACCCTGTGGTTGGTAGATCAAATTGAAGAGTCTGCAGAAAATGAAGATATCGGTAGGGAATTATTAGTAGGCTACGGCGAGAACCGCTTAGCACAGCGGAACATCCCTCTGGATGGTAACAGTGTATTGGTTAATGGCACTCAGGTGCCGTCCGGGCACACCGTATGGTTAGCGGGCAATCCGGTACCGGTCGATAGTCAAGGCCAGTTTATCGCCGAGCAAATTTTTGAGCCGGGCATGCATACGGTTGAAGTGGCGATACTCGATGATGAGGGTAATGGTGAACTTTTCCTGCGGGATTTGGATTTTGCCAAAAACGACTGGTTTACTGTAGGTATTGCCGACCTTACCGTGGGCTACGATAAAACCAATGGCCCAGCAGCCCTGGTTACCGGTGATGAAACTCACTATGACAATTCAGTAAGCTACGATGGCCGTCTGGCGTTTTACACCAACGGCGGTTTCGGGGAAGGCTGGCGCCTGTCGGCCAGTGCCGATACAGAAGAGGGCCCGGTAGTGGATCTGTTTTCCAACTTTATGGAAAAGTCTCCCGATGCCTTGTTCCGCCGCCTGGATAGTGATTTGTATTACCCGACGTTTGGCGATGACTCCACCGTAGTTGAAGACGCCCCCACGTCAGGCAAGTTTTATGTGAAATTGTCCAAGTACGATGACTACGGTCTCTGGGGTAATTTCAAAGCCAACTACGCCGATAATGAGCTCGCTCAAATTGACCGAACGCTCTACGGCGGTAGCGGTCACTTTGAAACCGATGCGATGACCAGCTTTGGTGAGAAGCGCTTTCAAATAGATGCCTTTGGAGCAGAGCCGGGAACCATTGCCGGGCGCGATGAGTATCGTGGAACCGGTGGTTCCCTGTATTACCTCCGTCACCAGGACATTTCCAGCGGCTCGGAAAGTTTACGAGTAGAAGTTCGGGATAAAGATTCCGGGCTGGTGCTCGCAGTTAAGACCCTTACCGCAGTAGTTGATTACGACATCGACTATATCCAAGGGCGTATCCTGCTTAACAGCCCCTTATCTTCTCTGGCAAATGATGAACTGCTCATTGAAGATGGCGCTTACAACGGTAATCCCCAATACCTGGTAGCACGCTACGAATACACACCAGGTTTTGAAGAAATGGACACCCTGGCTGTCGGTGGGCGTGCCCACTACTGGTTGGGCGATCACGTCAAATTGGGCCTCAGCAGTATTCAGCAGGACGAAGATGAAAATGAAAGTTCCTTGCAGGGTATTGACCTGACTTTGCGTAAAAGCGCCAGTAGTTGGGTAAAAATTGAAGTGGCCGACAGCGAGGGCAGTAATCTCGATAGCGTCAGTTCACTCGATGGCGGCTATACCTTTGATGACGAAAGCCTGGATTCCACGGTTGCTGCCAGTGCAACTAAAGTGGAAGGCGTTTTACAGCTGGGAGATTTCTTCGAGAGTTTGCGTGGCTCTGGTAATTTCTACCATCAAGAGCGTGAAGCGGGTTTTTCCGGTCCAGGCCAATTTGTGGATGGCGATACCATTCAATATGGCGGTGGCGTTAACCTGCCGATCGGCGAAAGTTTTGATGTAAGAATCAAAGCCGACACCAAAGAGGAAGAGCAGGGGTTGCAAACCAATGCCATGGACTTGATGCTCGGCTACCGCATCAATGATCACTGGCGACTCACCTCCGCAGTTCGCAATGATAGCCGTGAGGATGAATCCGAAGTTGTCGCTGCTACCCAGACCGAAGGGGATCGCACAGATGTTGCTGTCGAGGCGAGCTACGATTCCGGTGAGAGTTGGAGCGCCTTCGGTTTTGTTCAGAATACGATGGAAGTGACCGGTACCCGCGAAGAGAATAATCGCATCGGCCTTGGTGGCGCTTATCGGGTAAGTGACCGTTTGACAATGGACAGTGAAGTTTCCGGTGGTGATACTGGCACAGCTGCCCGACTCGGTACGGACTTTCTGGTGACTGACAGAACCAGCCTCTATATGAATTATGCGCTGGATAATGAGCGCAGCGATACCGGTGTGCGTGCACGCAAGGGCAATATGAGTACCGGCTTCCGCAGTCGCTATTCTGATACGCTAAATATTTACGGTGAGGAGCGCTATAGTCACGGTGATGTTTCCACTGGCCTGACCCACGCCCTGGGTATGGATCTGGCCCCCAATGACCGTTGGACCTATGGCACTACCCTGGAGGCGGGCACACTCGAAGACCCGGATACAGGAGCCAAGACCGAGCGCAATGCCATGGGCTTTAATCTGGGCTATGGTTTGGATGCTATACGCATCGCATCCGCGCTGGAATACCGTACGGATATATCGGAAACGGTATCGGGCGAAAATACTGTATCGGAAACTGAGCGTAATACCTGGCTATTAAAAAATACCTTTAACTACCAGTTCACTCCGGACTGGCGCTTGGTAGGTAAGCTCAATTATTCAGACAGCAAAAGTTCGGAAGGTGAATTCTACGATGGTAAATTCACCGAAGCGGTAATGGGTTATGCCTACCGCCCGGTAAACAATGACCGGCTGAATACCCTGATGAAGTACACCTATTTCTATAATGTGCCGACTCAGGATCAGGTTACTGTTGAAAATACCTCCACTGAATTTATCCAGAAGAGTCATATCTTTTCGATAGATGCCAGTTACGATCTCAATCGACAGTGGACTTTGGGTGGCAAGTACGCCTATCGTCTAGGCCAGTTGAGCATGGATACGGAAGACCCAGAGTTTTTCGATAGCCGTGCGAGTCTCTATGTACTGCGTGCCGATTGGCATTTTATCAAGCGCTGGGACCTCCTCTTGGAAGCACGTCTGCTCGATTTACCCGATGCCCAGGATAGCAAGAGCGGCGCCTTAATCGGCTTGTATCGCCATGTTGGCGACCACCTTAAGTTGGGGGTGGGCTACAACTTTACCGACTTCTCTGATGACCTCACCCAGCTGGACTATGACAGTCATGGGGTGTTTATTAATATTATTGGCAAGTTGTGATTCTAGGGCCCGGTACAAGCTGGGCCTTAATTCTTATCCCTTTCGTTTGAGCTTCAAACAATAATGTGGAGTTATTAAAACGCAAAAGAGTCGGGTTTTTTAATCCCACTATTTAACTCCACTTTTAAGTAAAGAGTAAATGACGTTATTAGCCGTCACTAGACGGATTCAGCCAGTAAGCCTCCCAATCTACTTGTCTACGTATCAACCGTCGCCAGATGCAATATATGGAGCTATACAAGCTATGAGACTCTTCCTCTGACCCCATGGACTAGAGTGTCACTAAGTAGGGCCTTAGAGAGCTTGTATCGAAAAATGACAAAAATGAAGAGTATCTCAGAGGGGCAAATCTGGGGACTGTTTGTTCTCTTTTTATCAGTATTTTTGATCGCCAGCGATTTCACCGCCTTTTCACCAGCTCTCCCCGCTATCGCCAAAGACTTTTCTGTCCGCATCTCATTTGTGCACTGGGTAGTGAATGCCTATGCCTTGGCCTATGGAGTCATTATTGTGACCAGTGGGCGTTTGGCGGATATCTATGGGCGTGAAACTGTTTTCTTAATTGGTGTTGGTATATTTTCTTGCTCATCGCTATTGGGAGGGTTTGCGAGTGAGGTAGGGGTGCTGTTAATCGCCAGGGTATTGATGGGGTTGGGAGGTGCATTAGCCTGGTCGGCAATGCTGGGAATGGCTTACACACTGTTGCCATCTGATCGCGCAGGATTTGTTGGGGGCTTTGTTTTGGCTGCATTAGGTGTGGCTACTGCTTGCGGGCCTGTTATTGGAGGAGTGCTGTCAGATTTTTTGAGCTGGCGCTGGATTTTATTTTTGAATATCCCTATTGCTATCTTTGTGGTCGTTTTTTACGTATTGAAGTACCCGTCAGAGCGCTTTGAGAAAAAAGACGAACGAATTGATTACTTGGGCGTGTTAACTCTCTCCGTATCCCTTTTCCTGTTTTTGTTGGCTCTTGATTTAATGACTCAGACAGGTATTTCTCGACTCTTGGTTTTCTGTCTTCTGGCAATATCTTTATTGGCTGCGATAACTTTTGCTTTTGTTGAAGCTAGAATGGCAGATGATGCTCTTATTCCAGCGAGCTTGGTGAGAAATCGTGTGTTTATGGCATCAGGAGTTAGTGTGTTTTTTGTCGCTATCGCCTTCTTTGCAACCCTTGTCTATATCCCTTTACTTTTTATTAGCGTGCATCATTATTCTGCATTTCAGGCCGGATTGGCTTTGTTGCCAGCTATGGTCTCTTCTGGCGTTTTTGCATTTGTATCTGGAGCAATTCATGAGCGGTTTGGCCCCAAATTACTGCTCTGTTCAGGCGCCCTGGTGATGAGTCTGGGGCTTTTTATGCTTTCGGTTCACGGTCATCATATTGTCTACCCAGTCTTTGTGCCGGGCATGTTATTGATTGGCATTGGGTTAGGTATATTTAGCCCTGCCGCTGTGACTGCCGCAATAACTTCTGTGGAGGCCAGTAAATCCAGTTTATCTGGTGCTGTTGTCTATATGTTCCGTTTTTTAGGTGGTGCTGTGGGTTTGGGGATCAATTCAGCCATATTGGCGTCAGCGCCGGATATTGCCACCGGTGTGAACCGGGCACTACTGGTAGATGGATTTATTGTCCTTATAGGGTTCTTGATTGCAATTTTCTTCTTTCAGGAGCCCCAGAGAAGGTAATTAACGCGCTGCTTAGATTCCTCTTAGGCAATACGGTTTCTTATCGGTCTTTAGGAGCGTGTTTCCTATTTTCATTCTCTCTAAATGTTGACTGCAAGGGATAGGGCGAGTGGTCGGGGCTATCCTTCAACAAGTATTAGCGATGTTAACTCGTATGGGTTGTTAGCCGTTTAATATTGGCGGCTCAGGAAGGGCTGAGTTCTTAGAGATTGCTAATAGTAAATTTATACGAAATGGATCTCGGATATGAAATTGTCTTGGTTGCGGTTCTTGGCTGATAATTCTTTTGTTGTATCTCTTGCTGTAATCTTGATGGTGTCAGGCCCCATTGCTCTGGCAGAGAATTTACGGGGAAGTACTACGGGGCCAACTTCTGCACCAGGATACAGCCATCCGGATCAATTTTTGCATTTAAAGCCTGTAAAGCTGGCTGACAATATGTATCCCGTAATCCAGCATCCGCAAGAGGAAAAGCAAGCTAGACAGAAGCTGGCTCTTTTGGAGGAGAAGTTTGGAAAAAAGCCTAACATATTGATTTTCTTACTTGATGATGTGGGCTGGATGGATGTTGGTTTTAACGGAGGAGGAATTGCTGTCGGCAATGCTACACCCACCATGGATAAGTTGGCGAATGAGGGGCTTATCTTAACCTCTGCCTATTCAACACCTTCATGCTCGCCAACACGGGCTACGATTCATACCGGCCAAAATCCGCTACACCATGGAATCCTACGCCCCCCTATGTACGGTGAGGCTGGTGGCTTGGACGGAGCGGTAACTATGCCGGCGGTACTCAAAAAGTTAGGCTACGTGACCCAGGGGGTCGGTAAATGGCATATGGGAGAGAATAAGGGCTCACTACCGCAGAATATTGGTTATGACGATTACCGAGGGTTTCTCGGTGTATCAGATATGTATACGGAATGGCGGGACGTTTATTTCAATCCAGAAGTGGCGCTGTCTCCAGAGCGCTTTGCCATGATGCAGAAGGAGCCATTTAGTCATAGTGAGGTTCATTGCACGCCGCAGGACACGGAACGGTGTGAAGATCTCCATCTGATTGACCTGGACACTATCAAGGTGCTCGATGACCAGTGGATGGATTACAGTGTAAATTTCATTAGGCAAATGAAAAGCTCTGAAAAGCCATTCTTTTTGTATCACGCCCCCCGAGGTTGCCACTTTGATAATTATCCATCTGATAAGTGGGCAGGGAAATCGCGAGCTCGTACAGTATATAGCGACTGTATGGTACATATGGATTATGTACTTGCACAGCTATTTAGTGCTTTGCAGGAAACAAACCAGCTGGATAACACTCTGATTTTCTTCACCTCGGATAATGGCCCCGAGTGCGAGGTTCCCCCTTATGGCCGAACCCCTTTCCGGGGTTGTAAAGGTACGAGCTGGGAGGGTGGAGTAAGAGTGCCGACATTTGCCTATTGGAAGGGGATGATAGAGCCGCGCCGAACTGAAGGGTTGTTTGATCTGGCTGATCTCTTTAACACAGCAATTTCAATAGCGGGCAAGCCCGGTAGGGAGGTGGCAAGTTTTGTTAGTGAAGATCGATATATCGATGGTATCGATCAAACGGGAATGCTGTTGGCGGATAATGGCCAGTCTGCACGCCGTAGTCGGCCCTATACGATGAATCAGTATTTTTCTGCCATGCGTATTGATGAGTTCAAATATGTATGGACGGCAGAAATCGAAAATGGTGTCGTACAGAGGGGAAACTGGGGCGGGTTCAGTGGTCCCATTTTTGTTGAGAGTGGTGGGGCAATATTATTTAACCTTTATTCCAATCCTCAGGAAGATGTCAGTATCGGTGTACGTCATTTGCCAATGCTTGTACCGGTGATGACAACAGCAGGGGACTACATGAAAGAACTCATTAAGTATCCCCCACAATTCAAGATCGGTTTTATATCCAACAATCCGCCAATCTATGACCTTTTACCTCAAGCCAAAGAGAAGTTAGAGCAGTTTGAGAAAGAGGGTACTGGTAAGTATCCCTGGCCTTAGAGTTGAACCCTGAAATGTAGCTTTAACTCTACGAGTGGATTTATGCTTGAGCCGTTTAAGTATGTAATATTTTGACGGCTATTAAACAGGGTGGCGGGAGCCATTCTCTTGAGATACAGGCCTCGATAGATCAAACAAAATGGCCGGCCTCGCTCGTGATTCTGGAGGCCGGCCTGTGGATTATTGTAAGATTGTGCCGGTGTTGCTAGTGCCCACTTGCGTAGCGGTTGCAGAGTTCCCAGATGTTGCCTGGGTGGTATCATGGGTGTTTGTTGTGCCCATTTGCATAATGTTGGCGGTATTCATCGTCATTGATTGGTTAATCGTAACCGTATTAGAATCTCCAATCTGTTCCACATCGGCAACCAGTAAATCTCCAATCTGGAATAGCGTAGAGGAATTACTTAAGCCATCCTGTTCGATCTCAGCATCGTTACTGTCACCAAATTGAATGGCAAAAACCATATTGGTTGTACCCAGTTGTTCGGCAAAAAGGTTATTACCGAGGCCGTCCTGCTGTCCAAGATCAGCATCGTTTGAATCGCCATCCTGTATTAGCTCGGCAGTACCACCGGTAGATGTAAATTGTGTTATGAGAGAGGTATTACCTGTCCCTAACTGGATTGTACTCTGAATATTCCCCGATCCGTTGGCGACCTGAAAAAAGGTAGCCATATTTGATGTGCCATCCTGAAATATGGTGGCGGTGCTAGAAGTTTCACTTGACTGGGTACCGCCTACGTCATTAGTCGTTCCCAGTTGGATGACAACAAGTCCATTCCCCGAAGAGTTTGATTGAATAATAGATCCAGTGTTTGAATCACCATTCTGGGTGATTGTGGCAGTATCGAGGGAGGAATTGAGTTGTGTTGTGGTGAATTGGTTGGAAGTGCCAATTTGTGTGGTTGTCGAAGTTACCGATGTGGTATTGGTTTGAGTGGCATCGAATAAATTAGTTTGACCGTTTTGCAGTACAGTAATTGTCGATGTGATCGCATTATCTTGCTCAATCGTCGAAACGGTATTGTTGTCGCCAATTTGGGTACTGTTGATAACACTATTTGTAGAGTTGGTTATCTGTGATGTGGTTGATGAATTGTTGTCGCCGGTTTGAGTGAATATCGCGAAGTTGCCCGACGTGGTGGGGTCAGCTTGGTTGGCTGTTGCTGTATTCCCGGTGCCATTTTGATTGACAATCGTGGTATTGGCGACAGCATGCGCGCTGATTGCTAAAGCAAGTGCCGAAGCAATATAGGTGTAAGTTTTCATATCTACTTCCTTACAAATCAACATATTAATCTTTATCAAGCGGATTACCGCCTGCTTGTCGATTTGGGACTCTGCGGAATATCTGGTTAGGCAAAGACGGCTCTCAAATCCCTGGGTAATTACTTGAATTGTTCCCATCCAAAGTTACTGCTGACACCCAAGATACTACCGTTAAAATGATATTGGGTGATGGTGTAGGATGACCTAACGATTTTCGGTCAGGTGAGCAGTATTTTCCTTGGGATTTAACTATCAATCTACTGAGAAGAAATCCCTAAAGAGATAGTTGCAGGCCTATATTGCAGCTTGTCTTGTGTAAAAAAGAAGTGACTAATTACGTTAGTCATTTCTTTTATACATTTAAAATAGGGGCGGGGAAAAACCTGGGGGCTTTAATTGTTGAAAGATTTACTATAGCAAAGTAAATATCACTATATCATCAGGTATGGCCGGCTCCAGCTTGAGTCTCACAGGAGCCGGCCGATAAATTACTGCAAGATGGTACCTGTATTACTGGTACCTAGCTGGGTAGCAGTTGCTGAGTTTCCACTTGTTGCCTGGGTGGTGTCATGGGTGTTGGCGAAACCCATCTGCATAGTACTGGCATTATTGTTGGTTGATGTTTGGGTAATTGTTGCAGTATTCGAAGTCTGGATTTGTTCTATATAGGCTACGAGCAAGTCGCCATCCTGTGATAGATCTGCTGAGTTACTTAATCCATCCTGGAGAATTTCACCATCGTTACCCGCACCAGTTTGAAAGGTCATGACCGTATTGGTGGTGCCTAGTTGTTCAGCGTAGAGACTATTGCCCGCGCCTAAATCTTGTTCAATATCTGCATCGTTTGAATCACCTTCCTGTATTAATTCAGCAGAATCTCCGACACTGGTAAATTGAAGAACTAATGAGGTGTTACTCGTTCCCACCTGGGTTGTACTTTGAGTATTCCCTGTTCCGAGAGATTGTGTACTTCCCGACATATTTGATGTGCCATCTTGAAGTACCGTGATGGTGCCGGAAGTCTCAGTTGATTGAGCTGCTCCTGCGGTATTAGTTGTTCCAAGCTGGGTAATAAAAAGCCCATTCCCAGAGGAGGATGACTGAACCATGGAACCCATGTTGGAGTCACCATTCTGGGTGATTACGGTGTTATCCAAAGATGAGTTAGTTTGTACGGTGGTATATTGATTGGAGGTGCCAGTTTGTGTCGTTGTTGAAGTGCTTGAAGTAGTGCTAATTTGAAGCGCATTAAACAAATTGGTTTGGCCATTTTGCAGTACGGTAACAGTTGATGTAGTAGCGTCGCTTTGATCAATCGATGAAACAGTGTTGTTGTCGCCAAGTTGAGTGCTGTTAATAACACTATTCGTAGTGTTGACTACCTGAGATGTGGTCGATGAGTTGTTGTCACCGATTTGTGTGAATATCGCAAAGTTACCTGACGTGGATGGGTCAACCTGGTTGGACAGGGCTGAATTCCCGACGCCATTTTGATTGACAATGGTAGTATTGGCGGCAGCGTGCCCACTGATGGCTATAGCGACTGCCGCAGCAATGGAGGCGTAAGTTTTCATATCTATTTCCTTACAAATCAACATATTAAGTTCTATCAAGCGGATTACTGCCTGTTTGTCGATTTGGGACTCTGCTGAATAGCTGGTTAGGCAAAGACGGCTCTCAAATCCCTGGGTAATTACTTGAATTATTTTCACCCAAAGCTACCACTGACATCCAAAGCACTATCGTTAAAATGATATTGGATGACGTTATAGGATGACCCTCCGATTTTTGATTATGGGCCGGGTGTTTTCCCTGGGAATTAACTATCAATATTCTGAGAAGAAACTCCCAAGCGTGAACTTAGGCTTTTATTTCTTTTCTTGAGAGAGGGTGAGGTGGCAGATTTTTAGTTGCTTTCTATGCCTTCATCAGATTTTCTAACAAAGTAATGGCATAAAAATGCAATGGGAATTGAATATAAAGCGATAAGAAGTGCAGAAGCAAAGAAACCTGATTCTGAAGTCGCAACTCCAGCACATGAAAGGAGAATACTTGGAAGAGCACCACCCAACATCATAGAAATTCGGTTATATCTCTGCATCTTTAATAGGAAATACTCTACAAGTTTCCCGTAGGTTAGGGTGGCGATTAAAGATATCAGGGTGGTCATCAGATAGAATGTCAGCATCGGAACTGTGCCATTAAGAATCTGAATTCCGGAAGCACCTGGCAAGGAAAAAACCGCAATAATAGTTGGCAATACGACGCAGGTTAGCGCAGTAGCTTTAAGGGCAATAAGGAAGGATATAGTTTTGGGCGCAGAAGTGGTTTTACTTTCCAGGTTGGCTTTAGGCGCTTTGTAATAATTTGTAGGCATGTACTTATTGATGAAGCTCGTTTAAATCTGTTTTTTCAAGTGGAATGTAGCTTAATTAATGGTAATCATTAGCTGTTGTCATGTAAATGTGATAGTGGCTCGAATTATATTGATTTTTGATTACGAATTGAGGCTTTGCTGGGGTGGGTGTTGGAACAAATACACCATACTTGATATAAAGTACCTGTAGATTTAATCGATGGCATCCAATGAAAGCTCTTTAACTCCCACTCACTACTGGGGGCTCTTTGCCCTGCTACTGGCGGCATTTCTTCTTGCCAATGATTATACGGCATTTTCGCCGGCACTCCCGGCAATTCAAAAGACATTCAATGTCGATATCACCACCATTCATTGGGTCGTTAACGCCTATACCCTGGTGTATGGTGTTTTGATTGTGTCTACGGGCAGGATGGCTGATATCTATGGTCGTCGGCGAATGTTTATTACCGGCATCTATATCTTTACTGCATCTTCCCTTGTAGGTGGATTTGCGGGAAATATAGGAACGCTATTATTCGCCCGTGCATGGATGGGTTTGGGGGGAGCCTTGGCCTGGGTTGCCATCCTGGGTATGGTTTTCTCCCTCTTGCCCAGGGATAAGGCCGGGCTGGCCGGAGGATTGATTCTCACTACAACGGGGTTGGCCAATGCCAGTGGCCCAGTGATTGGTGGTCTGTTGGCTGATTTTGCCAGCTGGCGCTGGATATTATTTATTAATATTCCCATTGCTTTGCTGGTTATTCTTCTGTGTTGGAGCAAATATCCTCCAGCTAGTACGCAGAGAAGCAATAAGAAAATTGACTATTGGGGTGTTATTACCCTCTGTGGGTCTTTATTTAGTTTCCTCCTTGCTATGGATCTGGTGGTTCAGTATGGCTTGTCCCACTTCTATGTGTGGGGCCTATTGGTACTGTCCATATTTCTCATGATATTTTTTGCTGTTGTTGAAACTGTTGATCCTAATAACGCGCTAATTCCAGGTGAATTGATAAAGAACAGAGGCTTTATCGCCGCTGGACTCAGTATGTTCTTTGTTGCTATCGCATTTTTTGCGACCCTGGTTTATATCCCGCAGCTATTTATCAAGGTGAAGGGCTTTTCTGCCTTTGGGGCTGGGTTGGCGTTGTTACCATTAATGGTCAGCTCTGGTGTTGTAGCCTATATTTCTGGCGCTTTATACGAGCGGTTGGGCGCCAAGATTTTGATTTGTGCTGGTGCTTTGGGTATGTGTGTAGGGCTGTTTCTACTGTCGGCTGTTGAGCCCCAGGCATCTTATATTCGCTTCCTTCCCGGGCTTTTGATAGTTGGCAGCAGTATTGGCATATATAGTCCTACGATTGTTACAGCGGCAATTAGCGTAGTTGGGCCCAGTGATTCCAGTTTGGCAGGGTCGATTATCTATATGTTTAAATTTGTGGGCGGGGCCCTTGGGTTGGGAGTTAATGCGACTTTACTGGCTATGGCTCCCAACATCGCTGTTGGGATTGAGCGGGCCTTTGTGGTTGATGCTTTTCTGGCACTACTTGGGTTCTTGATTTCCATGATTTTCTTTTCTGGTCTTTCTACAAAAACGATTCGTTAATGGCAGCTATTTTCACTGAGAACTAGCCGAGTTTTTAGGTATGGTTGATAAAAAGGCCTCGGTGAAAAGTAATCTATATCTTGGTCTAGGCGCGCTGTCCCTGGCCATCTTTCTTGTGGCCAATGATTTCACTGCATTTTCGCCGGCATTGCCTGTGGTTGAACAAGAGTTCCAGTCAGATCTTACTACGAGTCAATGGGTAATTAGTGCTTACGCATTGGTTTGCGGTGTGTTGATAGTTTCAGGAGGTCGTCTGGCTGATATGTATGGTAGGAGGCGAACATTTATTGTCGGGTTATTAATTTTCATGTTTTTCTCGTTTTTGGGCGGAATTGCTGGAAGTATGGGAATGCTATTGGTTTCCCGTGCATTTATGGGGGCGGGGAGTGCGCTGATTTGGCCGTCTGTTTTGGGGATGATGTACAGTCTGATGACACCGAAGAATGCAGGGTTGGCCGGTGGACTGATTATTACGATATGCGGTATAGCAAATTCTGTAGGGCCATTAGTGGGAGGTTTCCTGGCTGACTATATCAGCTGGAGATGGATTCTATTTATTAATTTACCACTTTCTCTAGTGGTTCTTTATCTTTGCTTCAGAGTGATTCCACCAGATTCGTTAAATGTGCCTAAAGATAAGTTAGATTATCGAGGAGTTGCTCTACTGTCATCGGCACTATTCTCTCTTCTGCTTGCTTTCGACTTTGTAATCGATGTGGGGTTTAAAAACTATCTGGTGTTTGGACTGTTTATGGCTTTTTTTCTCTTGTTTTGCCTCTTTATATTGGTTGAGGGGAGAGCAGCTGAGGGGGCATTAATCCCTCCAGATGTAGCAGGAAACAAGTCTTTTGTCACTGCAGCCTGTGTCGCTTTGTTAATTGCCCAGTTCTTCTATGCGGGGTTCTTTTTTATCCCGCAATATTTAAGTAAAGTCCATGGAGCTTCTGCAACAATAGCAGGTCTGGGATTGGTTCCACTTATGTTGGCATTTAGTGTATTTGGTTTTGTTGCTGGTAATGTCTATAAGGTGCTGGGAACCAAGCTAATTGTCTCCATAGCAACACTATTAATGGCTTTAGGTTTATATATGCTGTCTCATATCTATCAGGACGGTCAATATATTCGCTTGGTTCCCGGGTTGTTAATTTTGGGGGCGGGTATTGGCTTATTCAATTCTACTATAATCACGTTTGCAATATCGGTTGTTGATCCGCGCCGAGCAAGTTTGGCCGGAGCAATAATCTTTATGATTCAAATAGCGGGTGGTGCAGTGGGGTTGGGCCTGAATACCACAATAGTCGCAATGGCTGGTGATATATCTTATGGGATTAGTCAGGCATTTACATTAAACGCATACTTGGCGATGTTATCTTTTATTATTTGCGTTTTATTTATAGGGTCTAAGGAAGAAAAAGCTTAACGTCATTTTGTATGTCAATTGGTTTATGTATATGTAAGTACAGGTTTACGCAATGGAAAGACAAGAGGGTCTCTTAGATAAGAATTTATACCTTGGAATGTTGGCTCTGTCTCTTGCCATTTTCCTTGTCGCCAATGATTTTACGGCCTTTTCTCCCGCGCTGCCGGCAATGGAGCACGAGTTCCACTCTGACCTTACAACGACCCAGTGGGTCATTAATGGTTACGCCTTAGTCTTTGGAGTACTGATTATTTCAGGTGGTCGCCTTGCCGATATGTATGGCAGGAGTAGGGTATTCTTTATTGGAACCCTGCTATTTATGGCGTTCTCACTTATCGGTGGGATTGCAGTTAATATGGGAATGTTATTGATATCCCGGGCACTGATGGGGATTGGAGGGGCTATGATGTGGCCGTCGATCCTGGGTATGACCTATGGCCTGATGACTGAAAAGCGAGCGGGTTTGGCTGGAGGGCTGGTGATTACTGTTTGCGGTATTGCCAATTCAGTTGGACCACTGTTGGGTGGTGCGCTGGCAGATTATGCCAGTTGGAGATGGATTTTCTTTATTAACCTGCCGGTATCAGCAGTTGCCTTATATGTTTGCTGGAGAGTGATTCCTGATGACTCTCCAGAAGCTTGTGATGAACGTATTGACTATGCCGGAATCACTTCGCTGTCGATGGCTCTATTTGCCTTGCTGTTGGCGTTTGATCTTGTGGTTGATGTCGGTTTCAAAAGCCCATTGGTCCTCGGCCTTATCGCTGCCTTTTTCTTACTTATATGCTTGTTTAGTCTCGTTGAGAAGCGAGTTGGGGCTCAGGCGTTGATTCCACCGGATGTGGCTGGGAATAAACGGTTTGTTTTCGCCTCTATTGCTACGTTATTGATTTCAGCACTTTTCTTTGCGGGATTGTTTTTTATTCCCCAATTCTTAACCCATGTTCGAGGTACCTCGGCGATGAAGGCGGGGATGGGGTTGATCCCTATGATGCTCTCCTTTAGCGTTTTCGGCTTTCTGGCAGGGAAGCTATATGATGTGATTGGAGCAAAGAAGATAGTATCGGCAGCTACTTTATTGATGACGCTGGGAATGTATCTTCTATCTCATATCCACAAGGATACTCAATATATGTCTTTGGTTCCTGGCCTGGTGATATTGGGTGCTGGTATTGGTTTGTTCAATTCCACCATTACCACTGTGGCTATAACGGTTGTTGATAATAGTAGAGCGAGTTTGGCGGGTGCAATCATTTTTATGTTTCAAATAGCGGGTGGTGCCGTAGGATTAGGGTTGAATACTACGATAGTGGCGATGGCCACTGATATGCCATCGGGTATTGAATATGCATTTACTGTAAATGCCTATCTGGCCATGTTTGCTTTTATTATTTGCATTTTATTTGTCGAGGATAAAAAGCCTGAAGTTTGACTTTGATAATCTATCCATTATCTATCTTTCCGCTTCAGTTGTTAATTGATCGGCAGCCTTTAAAGGTGAAGTTTGTGCTTCTTTGCCGAGGTTCCAAAATGGGAAAATTCCCGTTTCGATTGGGAAAACAGGTTTGCATTGGCTGATTGGTACGGCATTAAGTTTTATTTTTAGCTCTCCATAATGTTGTCTATAGGCATAGACTATTGGGATCAGTCTCTGCCGGTCGAAATGCTTGGGGCCCTTGTGGTTTTCGAACGCTTGTAGAAAATTATCTATTCCCTGCTGGATGCCAGCCCCATTTCTTGCTGTGAAGTTCCAGAGGTTTTCATCAATTGTTTCTGCGAGACTGGCAAGATAAATCCATGATTGAAAATTGAGGCATTTATAATGAACACTATTTTTACTCTTGGTTTTCGATACTTGGTTATCTGAGTGATCAAACTGCTCTAATATTCGGAAACGGGAGTCCCTAAGAGTTTTTCTGGCAGTTTGTATTTGATTGAGATAGAGCGCTAAAGCTACAACTTGTAAATCATACTGTGTGCCAAGATGCCCAAGTTTTGGACGCATTGATTGCCCGCGATGACTATCTATCAACCAGCTAAGGTATTGCTCCAGATGGTAGTCTAATCGCTCAACTCCTATCAGGCGAATCTGCTGTTCTTGTTTAAGTTCTCTTAAAGTGCAGAGGGTGTGGACCAGTAGGTTGGGATTTACAGATTGTAATTGTTTGCTGTATTTCGTTTCATGTTTGTTGGGGAATAGCTTGATGAGGCTATTGTCGATAAATTGAATGAATTCCGGCTTCGAGCAGTGGGATTGGGCAAGGGCGACAATGGTCAAATCCTGAAGCAAGCTGTTAATCGAACGGGGCCGCGACCTCTGTTTTGCTTTTACCGACCTTTGCCTGGCCTCTCTTAATAGCATTAGATAGGGAAGGCCGCACCTGTCTGCTGCGGCCAACTTGCTGCCAGGGGCGCTTGTATCGGCGGAAAAGCTGGAATCATCGAGTTGATCCAGCATGGCAAGGATAGCTTCAGAGCGAGTTGTTCCTCGATCCCGGCTGGACTGCTGATCTGTTCGCTCCAGGTGCGGCTTTCCGGAAAATAGTCTGGCTACCCAGCCTCCCTGGGTATAGTGACCTGCGGCTTCCGAGTAATCGGGGCAGGGTAGATCCCATGGGAAAATCGCCCACTCATCCCATTTCCCCGATACGCCTAGCCGCCATAAAAGTTCTACCTTGGGGCGCCTGCCGTAGCAGTAGCGGTTATCAAAAACCTCTGTACTATCAGATCGAAATACTATTTGTGGTTCTTCAGTGGGAGTTGGTTTGAAGTTCTCACATAGAATGGATTGGTTATCCAGCAGTCTTGTCATTGGAATAACATGGTAGGGGTAAGCGTTGTTGTTGAGTACTTGTTGCTTTATTGCTCGCCAGGCTTTTGGTGTTACGAAGCAATTGCCATCCCAAGGTAAAATCCAGTCGGCTTTTGATTTACCGTCCTGGAGGGCGAGATTTCTGGCCCCATTATTGTTCATTACATAATTGTTTTTATGGCGGTAAAGGCTCAGCTCTGCCTGAGTCGCTAAGTCCTGACGTAATCGTAGCCCTTTTAATTTATAGGGGGCATAGATGATGGGGTGTTCGAGAATGTTCCACTCTATTTTTCGATAGTCGTCCCAACTAAAGGGGATTCTGATGAAGGTTTGTTGATGGTCGTCGAGCAGTTTAATGATGGCTGCTTCTTCATTAGGGTCGACTATTCGATTGAGGATAAATACTTTTTTGCAGTTGTCGAGTACCGACTCATGCTTCAAAATAAATTCCAGATTCTTGCGGGACTGTCCCACACTATGCCGGGGAGCTAAGTCGTTGCCGATGATTCTGTAGAGGATAAAGGTCTGGATATTATTTGATGTGTTTAGGTAGGTATTGATTGGTGTGGTTTTAGGGTAGGGTGGGCGGTTGTAAGGAAAGTAAAAGGTTGGGAAGAAACGATTTCTGTGAATGATGATACGGATTATAGTTCTGGAGAATTTTAGTGTTTTTCTTTTGAGTTTACGAGTGAAAAATATCCAGCGATTCTGCCACTGTACCCAAAAGGTCTCCTTGTGGGCGGCTATTATCCTTTGTTTAGGCTTGGTGGGCTTCTGCATATATAGATATGTCTTTTGGTTCAGTTCGAGGGCTCTTAATGGTTATTGGCAGGTATGATAAATGTCTTTGATATCAATTTAGTCGTGTGATTATGGGCTTAATATAGCAGGTTTGATTTTTGATTGGGATTTCGGCGCTATAAAATACGCCAATTAACGGTTAAACCGTAAATTAAGATATCTCCAATTGACTAAGGTGTGGACGTTAACGTATTGAACTCTAACCTGAGTCAGGCTTCCACTTAAACCTTCTCTTCTTTAGTGAAGTACAATTCTCTTTGCGGTGGGTAGGGTGGTTAGTTTATGTTTATTAATTGAGGCGAGAAGCTGATTGGGTTTACTGGGGTTAGGCCAAGGTGGGCGGGATTTGTATTTTTTTGACTAAGTCGATTTTACTCCCGCTCTTGCTCTTTTGTTTTCTACTGACGATTTTCTTTTGCTGAAAATATTGCCCCATGCTTTTCTGTAAATCGTTCGAATATTTCTATGTCGTATTTGCAGATGTCTTCGATCTTTTTAATGGTGTTGAGGTCGGATTTTATTTCTTGGGCCAGTTTATTGTTGGGGTTCTTGTTAATTTCAGGGATGTTCAACTGTATATCAAAATCCTCTTCGATCTGCTGTGTTAGTAGGTCAAGGTGGCCAGTTGTGCCTACAATGGAAAACTGTTGGAGGTTATCCAGGGCCTCTGCAATATGTTCTGATGGATTTCGATTATTAAAGTTAGAAAAATATTGAAGATACTCTTGTCCAGCGTTAATCCCAGTTTTGGAGTCTAAGTATTCATTTAGAGAGAGTGTATTTTTATCCCACTGACTTTTCTTGTAAGTATTGTAGGTATAGAGAGATATCCATCTATCAACAGGATTCCTCAGTACCGTCAAAAAGTTCCACTCGCCGGAGAAACTTTTGACGACATTTGGGCGGCAATATGAATGACCTCGGCCGTAATAGTTCGATTTTATTGATAAGTTGTGGACCATTACGATTTCTCGTACCGACATCATTGGGATATCTAATATGTCTGCTGTACGTTTGCTTACTGCTCGCTTGATACCAAAAGTGTCTAGTTTGTTGGGCTCATAGTATTGAGAGCTAATGGCAGAGTTGAGGGAGGAGCCGGCACATTTTGGTACGTGACAAAAGAAAATTTTAGGTGGGGAGGTTAATTTTATAGGGAGTCTAGCAAGTGATGGGCGAACCAACTTTTTTAACATTCTTTTCATTTGATGAAGTACTGCTAAGTTTTTGAAAGGCTTGGTCTGAAGTAATGGAAGGGTAAGTTTAATATATTGTACGGAAATTAAAAAACCCGCCTTTAGGCGGGTTTTTTAAAGGCTCGTCCGTACTTAAACGGTAACTTCCTGGATCTGAGTCGCTGCGATGCGCTTGCCTTCTTCGGCAGACTTCTGGAAGTCTTCAATCTGATCGAAGTTCAGGTAGCGGTAGATCTCACTGGACATGGAGTCCAGGTTCTGTGCGTATTCCTGGTACTCAGCCGGAGTCGGCAGTTTACCCAGGATGGCGCCTACAGAAGCCAGCTCAGCGGAGGTCAGGTACACGTTGGCACCATCGCCCAGACGGTTGGGGAAGTTACGGGTAGAGGTAGACAGTACGGTAGCATTCGGTGCCACACGCGCCTGGTTACCCATACACAGGGAACATCCGGGCATTTCGGTGCGGGCACCGGCAGAGCCGTAGATGTTGTAGTAACCCTCTTCCATCAACTGGTGCTCGTCCATCTTGGTGGGCGGAGAGATCCACATGCGAGTGGAGATACCACCTTTGTGTTCTTGCAGCAGTTTACCGGCAGCGCGGAAGTGACCGATGTTGGTCATACAGGAGCCGATAAACACTTCATCTACCTTGTCGCCAGCAACGTCGGACAGCAGGCGAGCGTCGTCAGGATCGTTCGGAGCACATACGATCGGCTCTTTGATCTCGGCCAGGTCGATCTCGATTACTTCCAGGTACTCAGCGTCGGCGTCCGCTTCCATCAGTTTCGGGTTGGCCAGCCACTCTTCCATGGCGCGCGCGCGGCGCTCCAGGGTACGCTTGGAGCCGTAACCTTCAGCGATCATCCAGCGCAACAGGGTTACGTTGGAGCGCAGGTACTCAGACATGGTGTCTTCGGACAGCTTGATGGTACAGCCAGCAGCGGAGCGCTCGGCGGAGGCGTCGGACAGCTCGAATGCCTGCTCTACAGTCAGGTCTTCCAGGCCTTCGATCTCGAGGATGCGGCCGGAGAAGATGTTCTTCTTGCCTTTCTTCTCAACGGTCAGCAGGCCCTGCTTGATGGCGTAGAGAGGAATGGAGTGCACCAGGTCGCGCAGGGTGATGCCGGGCTGCATTTTGCCCTTGAAGCGCACCAGTACGGACTCAGGCATATCCAGCGGCATAACACCGGTAGCGGCGGCGAAAGCTACCAGACCAGAACCTGCCGGGAAGGAGATACCCATGGGGAAGCGGGTGTGGGAGTCACCACCGGTACCTACGGTGTCCGGCAGCAGCATGCGGTTCAGCCAGCTGTGGATGATGCCGTCTGCCGGGCGCAGGGAAACACCGCCACGGTTCATGATGAAGTCCGGCAGGGTGTGCTGGGTGCTGATATCAACGGGCTTGGGGTAGGCCGCAGTGTGACAGAAAGACTGCATTACCAGGTCGGCGGAGAAGCCGAGGCAGGCCAGGTCTTTCAGTTCGTCGCGGGTCATGGGGCCAGTGGTGTCCTGGGAGCCCACAGTGGTCATTTTCGGCTCGCAGTAGGTGCCCGGACGGATACCTTCAACGCCACAAGCTTTACCAACCATCTTCTGCGCCAGAGTGTAACCTTTGCCGGTGTCGGCAGGTTGCTCAGGCTTGCGGAACAGCTCGGAAGGTGCCAGGCCCAGGGCTTCACGGGCTTTGCCGGTCAGGCCGCGACCGATGATCAGGTTGATACGACCGCCAGCCTGAACTTCGTCCAGCAGTACGTCGGACTTCAGTTGGAATTCAGACAGGACTTTGCCGTCTTCGGCCAGGATCTTGCCGTCGTAAGGGCGGATCTCGATAACGTCGCCCATGCCCAGTTCGTCAACGGGGGCTTCGAATACCAGTGCGCCGGCATCTTCCATGGTGTTGTAGAAGATCGGGGCAACTTTACCGCCGATACAAATACCGCCACCTTTCTTGTTGGGTACGCCAGGCATTTCTTCACCGAAGTACCACAGCACGGAGTTGGTGGCGGACTTACGGGAAGAACCGGTACCTACTACGTCGCCAACGAAAGCAACGGGCAGGCCTTTGGCTTTAACTTCTTCGATCTGCTTCAGCGGACCGGTAACGCCTGCTTCTTCTGGCTCCAGGCCGTCGCGCTTCATTTTGTACATGGCCAGCGCGTGCAGGGGAATGTCCGGACGGGACCAGGCATCCGGTGCCGGAGACAGGTCGTCAGTGTTGGTTTCGCCAGTTACCTTGAATACGGCAACTTTGATGCTCTCGGGTACTTTGTTGCGCTTGGTGAACCACTCGGCATCCGCCCAGGATTGGATAACGGCTTTGGCGAATTCATTGCCGGCTTTGGCTTTCTCTTCCACATCGTGGAAGGCGTCAAACATCAGCAGGGTGCCTTTCAGCTGTTCGGCAGCCAGTCCGGCCAGATCTTTGTCGTCGAGCATCTCGACCAGGGTGGAGATATTGTATCCGCCCAGCATTTGGCCCAGCAGTTCTACAGCGTGTTTGCGATCGATCAGGGGGGATTCTGCTTCACCTTTAATAATGGCGGACAGGAAACCAGCTTTTACATAAGCGGCTTCGTCAACGCCCGGCGGAACGCGTTGGGTGAGCAGGTCAACCAGTTCCTGTTCTTCGCCTTTAGGCGGGTTTTTCAGCAATTCAACCAGGCCGGCGACTTGCTCGGCATCCAATGGCTTTGGTGGAATGCCTTGTTCGGCGCGTTCGGCGACGTGTTTGCGATAGGCTTCAAGCACTGATAAGTCCCTCTTGGTGTGTGGGGTGGCACCTACAGCGGGTGGAATTCCCGGTCTATTAACTGTCAGCCGGGATTTTTTTTCGAGGCCGCTGATGGCGGGGGGCGAATACTACAGGAAAGCCCTACAGCTGTTAAGTTTATCGAAAAATCAATAATTTAAGTGAATTATGACTATTTGCTGGGTGAATTTTAGTGGTTTGGCAGCTGGTACTTCCCCCCTTTTCTTGGCGGCGGAAACAAAATAGGCTACGCGCAATTTGAAGGCCGCGCGGGCGGCATAAATAGGTTGGTCGGATAGTTAATGTATAAGAAGGTTCGCACGCCCTGTATCGGCGTTTGCTCCACGGGAATTGGCGATGATGTTTGCCGTGGCTGCAAGCGCTTTGCACACGAGGTGATTGATTGGAATGCCTACAGTGAAGAACAGCGCCGGATAATTGCCGAGCGCCGTGAAGGGTATTTGGTGAACGCAGTGCGCAGCCAGTTGGAGATCGTGGATCACGAGCTGCTATTGGAGCAGCTTCATCACCAGCGGGTCCGCTTTGATGAAAGTCAAAATCCCTACTGTTGGGTGTTCGAACTATTGCGGGCAGGGGCCAGCCAAATAGGTGACTTGATAGCGTTTGGGTTGCAGACCACTGCGCAGGCGCGCGGTGTCTCTCTGGTGGAAATTCGCCGCCTTATAGATGAGGAGTTTTACGCACTGTCTGTCGCCTATTACCAGCGCTATGTGGTGCCTGGTATTACCTAAGAAGGTTCAAAAATTGATGGCAGCCTCATTTGGGGGGCTTGGATTTAGCGCTGCTGGCGCAAAAATACTCTGAGCGCCGGTAGAAAGGGTTCACTGGCGATTGCCAGATCCCGCCGCTGGCGCCGTCGACTCAAGCTCGGTTGGTGGTCAACTCGGGTGAATTCAGGCAGCTGCCCGGCCTCGTTGGCTTCTACCAGGATCGGCATGGAGGAATAGCCGACCTGATGATATTCCTCTTCTTCACCTAGCTCATGCCCGTAGAAGATTTCCGCTACCTGGAGATTGGGGCGACTCTGCACTTGCACCTGGCGCAAATCCTCCTGCTGGCTTTTGTGTAGCCCGGCGAGCAACTGGCGCTGGTATTGGATACCGGGATCGGACCCCTGAGGGTCCAGCTGCACCAACTTCTTTTCACACCATTTCACCGTGACCTTGCGAATAGATTTACGCGCCTTAATCCATGAAAGGGTGATGGCATCGGGCCGCTTCGGGCACATCAACACCAGGCGGTAGCATTGGCGTAGATGTGCGCGGGGGTATCCGGCATCCGCAAGGGTTTCCCGCACAGTGCGATCCTGCTCTGCTACTGGCCGCTCCGCCAGGGCGCTGCGAAGTTCGGCGATAGCCTTGGCAAAGATCTCTTTGTGGTTATTGAGTTGTTGAGCAAACTCAAGGGCTTTGGTCGGCACCGCCAATAAACCCGGTACCTGTAAAGTAGCGCGGGCATCTCCTCCGGCGCTAATGGGCTCCAGGTAGTCGAGTTGAGAGTATAGAGCGCCTGATAGTGAATAGGGGCGTTCAAAGCTCTGATTGAGACTGAGTGCGGCATCCTGTGCGAAAGGGGGCTGAAGTAGATAGTGCTGCCAGGGTTTCTCGGCATTTTGCAGCAACTCCAGGGATTCTCTAAGGGCTTGGGCGGCGCCATGGACGTTTTCCAATAGCGGCGGGATAGCTTTTGCCTGGGTTCTGTAGTCATTCATCAGATATGCCGGATAAAAAGTGACTTTTATATTAATGCACTTAATAAATCGTTATCAAGTTGAGTGTATTTATCACTAGGGACCTTCCTGGATAATTGCAGCCCCGGTTTGTCAGTCGGGGGAGTAGTGCCCGCTGGTGGTTTAAAAGCGGGCGTTTGTGGCTTGGGGCCGCTATAATCCCGCGCCAAGTTATTTTGCTTCGGTTAAGTTTGTTCGTCCTATGAATGCTCAAGTCCCAGATCTGTCCGCTATCAATGAATTCCTGCTGTGTCCCACGCCCGATGCCTGGGTGGAGGCGGCATTGAAGGAGCCGGAAATGATGCTGATCGATCATGCCAACTGCGAGAAAAAAGCGGCGGGTACTGCCCTGAACCTGATGTTTCGTTACCTGAATGACTTTGAGCTGCTGAACAAAATGTCGCGTCTGGCTCGCGAAGAGCTGCGTCACTTTGAGCAGGTGCTGGCGATTATGGAGAAGCGCGGTATCGCCTATCCTCACGTTAGTGCCTCTCGCTACGCGGCGGGCCTTCGTGCCGAAGTCCGCAGCGCAGAGCCGGGGCGACTGATCGACACGCTGATTTGTGGCGCTATTATCGAGGCGCGCTCCTGCGAGCGCTTTGCACGGATTGCGCCTCAGTTAGATGATGAGTTGCAGAAGTTTTATCTCTCCCTGCTTAAATCTGAGGCGCGTCACTTCCGCGATTACCTACATCTTGCCCAGAAGGCTTCCGATGAAGATATTCAATCTAGGGTTCAGGTACTGCTGGAGAAAGAAAAGGAATTAGTGGAAGGCAGTGATGGACAGTTCCGCTTTCACAGTGGTGTGCCGGAGAGTGCAGGGCAGTAATTTTCGCTTGGCCTGCTAAGGTGGCTCAGATTTTCAGGAAGCTTTCGAATTGATGTTTATTAGCTACAAGCTTCCTGATTCTTTAGTGATAACACCAGAATTCTTGCTGCCTAAGCTCACTATATGGGGTCATACCGGCAGTAGCGCTAATCGTTGGTTATGGAATTATCGTAGGGCTGCTTGGTAGTTCTGTTACCTTTACCCGACCCGACCCGACCCGACCCGACCCGACCCGACCCGACCCGACCCGACCCGACCTGACCTGACTCTACGTTTGTGCCCTAAAAATCAGCACAGGTCTCTTTGGGATCTCGCCGGTACAAGACGATATCAACTGATCAAACGCTATAAGTAAGCTGGGTGAGCGGTAGTAAACTAATACTAAAGGGTATTTGTAAGCTGTATTATCGTAAGCTCGCTAGAAGGTCAAACTCGTACACTAGGGGCTGTTCATCAATACCCTGTTGGCCACAATCTTGAAAAAGATATGTACTGCACAGTGATTTCTACTGACCATCCTTCCGTAAAAATTATAATTTAGAGCCAATGTGTGGAAGTACAGTTTTTGAGTGCCGTCTTTTGAAGGTTTAAGTGCCGTTTCTTAATTAGCTTTTATTTTCAAACAGTTATTCTGTAATCAGAAAGCATAAGTGGTTTATGGGCATCTTTGTCTGAGTGATTCAAGGAAGACGAAAGTGGCTCGTTGGATGCTTTTTTGTAGTGCATTAAGGGCTAATGAAACTGCTTAAAGACATATTAAGAGAGGGATACTAGGCAACGGGCTAATTTCAGGAAGTTTTTAGGCTACCTGAGAAATGCACCAAAACGGGAAAGCCTGGGGCGGTAAACATATTGGTGTTACTGCAGGGGCCGCATTCGACGATCTTGGAGTACTGAAGATTGAGGAGCGTAATGATCAGTCAGGATGATTGTTATGGTGAGTTTGTACCAGGTAGCCCGGTATTTCTTCCCTCCTCCCCCAGAAAATGTAAGTAATGGAAAAACTATCTTTCATTTCCAAGAAATATACAGATGCTGAGAGAAGCACAGAGGCAAGGCTGTCCCGTGCTTTACTCAATAATTTTGCACAAGATCTCATAAAGCAAAACGGTATTCACAGTGGGGTTGATCACTTAGACGCCGTAGTATTTTAGTTTGCAGAAAATATAAAGATCTTGGGACGCTCTCCAGTAGATATGATCATGATTTACATTTATCCTTGGCGAGAAGGTTGTATCAATAAAGCCATTGAAGAGTTCTGTTAGGGTGTGAGGCTATTTGGCCTTCCTCGAGAAGGACTGAAAAAAAGACATGGCAAGCTTCCAACTTTACTCTGGCGAAAAAGGTTATATTTTGCTGTTTGAACATCAATATAGCTAACTCTGAATCAGTATTGGTGCTCAAGATGATCTTTTGTGTGACCAATGATGTTGCTAGGAGCAAGCTATTTCAAAGCTGTAATTGTTTATTGGCTCCTGAGGGTGTTAAAAAATATTTGCATGCAATGAAATGTAAAGGTTGATATTAAAGGGAGGCTGGGGAGATGGTGTTATTTGGGACTGGTGTTTGACGAAATATCTGGTTATGGATACCCAGATATTGGATTTTTTAAACACAATTCCACCATGTTGGCGGGTGGTGGTCCTATGCTTTTAGACTTGGTAGAAAAGTACTAGGCGCGTATCCCAGTGATAGCTCTGAATCTTTTGGAGGTGTTGATGCCTTTTAGGTTTTAGGGAGTTTGAATATGATTCAGAGGATATTGGCAGCCGCAGGTTTAATCTAATAGGTTTGAAGGCTGTTCAAATATGCATTAATGTGGATACTCCAAAAATAGGGAGGTTTTTGGAGGGTGGGACGATAGGAAGATGGATAACTTGATCAATTAGGAAGAATATTAATGAAAGTTATATATAAATTGTTTTTTATGGTTTTAACCGTCGGCGTATGTTTTGCTGGGTCAATACATGAGGATGTGATTCACTCTCAGGTATCTGAAGAAGGGAAAACCTTTTCAGTAGATATGTTAACGGCTGAAAGTGATGTGTCTGGTGCAGTGACAGATAATGTTGCTAATATTCTTGGGGCAATAATTAAAATTCTACTGGGAGAGGTTTAACATTTAGCCCAGCGGACTTTGGGTGAAATGATGGGGTAATGTTTCGCTGGGCTTCAAAACTCTGTGCCAGCTGTATAAGTCCATAAGATGATCAATTTATCTGGAAGATAACTGCGGTAGTATTAGGCTGTAATTTTAAACCGGATGCGTTTGGTTTTTTAAGTTTGGTGGCGGATAGTGTCTCCATTCGTGCTTGCGGTGTTCTTTTAGTGAATATCGAAGAGTTACTCTCAACGTGTCTCATTTCGGTGTTTAAAATTTATCTCTGCTTGAGGTTCCAAGGCTCTTTTCTCTTATCCTGAATCAAGCTTTTTCAATAGCCGAATAAACTCTTCAAGCTCTTTACTGCTGGTGGAATCCACAGAAAATTTATTGTGAAAAAATATGGTGAGTTTCACTTTGGGGGAATTGATAAAAACCGTATAGCCGTCAAAGTCAGTGCTGACTGCCAGCCCCTGGTAATGCCATTCGTTACCTTCCTTGCGCCCCTCCTTTGTCGCCCTATCAAACACCCGCAGCGCCTGTTTGACGTCAATTTTCTGTTCGGCATCCATTGCTGCTTGCTCCTGCCGCTAAGCTTGTTGTTTGAGACGAAACTGTCTTTGACTTGGAAGCTTAGACGACATGGACACTGACATCCATCACTACCCACCAGTAAATACGCGACTGTTTGACTGGCTGGCTTACCTTGGTTTGATTCCATTTGTCGCAGGAATCATTATGCAGTGGTTAGGGTTTTCTCTTTGGGGAGTGACTCCTCGCCTACTGTTCACCGCCTACAGCGCCGTGATTCTGAGTTTTCTCTGCGGTGTTTGGTGGGGCGCTGCACTCAATCAAGTGGGGCATCCGCACAGGATGATTTTAGCGCTACTGAGTAACCTGGTGACGTTGGTGGGGTGGGTGGCGCTGCTGATGTTTCGCACCACTTGGGCGCTACCGGTATTACTAGTTGCTTTCGGTTTTGTTGTCTGGGCCGAGGCCCGGTTGAATCCCAATCTGCCCGGGCGGGATCAGTATTTCCGTACCCGCAGCATCGTGACCTACCTAGTGATGGCCTGCCATCTTCTTATGATTCTGCTGCTCCTTTGAAATGTCTGGCGCAAACTAAACTGTTACCAGCGAAGTTATTTTGGGGTAGCTCTTATGCAACCTGTTTCCTCTGAGGTGCTCGACCAGCTATTCAACAAGGCCCGAACCCATAGTCATTGGCAGGATAAGCCGGTTTCAAAAGAGGTTTTGAAACAGCTTTACGACTTGGTCAAAATCGGACCCACCAGTGCTAATTGTTGCCCTATGCGATTGGTGTTTGTTGTAAGTAAGGAGGCTAAGGAGCGGCTCAAGCCAGCGCTTAATGAGGGAAATATTGAAAAAACTATGCGGGCTCCGGTGACTGCCATTGTTGCTTACGATGTGCACTTTTATGAACACCTTCCGAGGCTCTACCCCCAGACTCCTGCGAGGGAATGGTTTGCCGATAGCCCCGAATACGCCGAGGTTACAGCATTTCGCAATGGTTCCTTGCAAGGAGGCTACTTTATTTTAGCGGCGAGGGCCCTGGGGCTCGATTGCGGCCCAATGTCGGGGTTTGATAACGCATTGGTTGATGAGGCATTCTTCAGTGACAAATGCTCAGCACCGGCTTTTCTGCCGGAGCACTTCCCTGATTGTCATATTAAGTCCAATTTCTTGTGCAATCTTGGCTATGGCGAAACCGACAAATTATATCCGCGCAACCCTCGGTTGGATTTCGATGAAGTGTGCAGAACTCTGTAAATTGTTGTGTTTAACATAATTCGTATTTTTTAATGCGGGTTAATGGCAGTGAATCAAGAATTTAGGTGTGATTAAGTGGTTCTTAAACGATCTCAGCGGTTGATTGACCCGGAAGAATATTTTTTACCTCGGCAAGAGGACGCGCTTTATGAGTTGTTTGGCCGGGACATTAGCCGGGCTGTGGTTGAGCGATTTTTGTCGATGCAAGATGAGGAATACTTCCGCTGTGTCAGTTCGGGAAATTTCGGTATCTATGCCGCAGACCAACTATTGATAGATTGCTATGCAAAAAAAATTAATGAGCAGGCAATCCTCGATGAAAAGTTGTTGTTTAGTCGAGAAGAGCTGGAGCCGATTATTCAGGCATATAGAGCGGAAACACTTTATATGAACCTGGCAATGGACAACGCAGCGCTGCCACACGATGTAATTACCACCGAGGAATTTGTCTTACATCTACAGGCGACCATTCTTAAGGCGTTGGAGAAAAAGCGGGATGCTGATGATTTTATCGTGGTTATCCCGACCACCAGCTACAAAGGGGAGCTCATTCCCAAGGCCATTTGCAGTAAAGCCAAGTTGAATGATGAAACCTTTGAGCGTCAATTCCAGTTGGGGCTTGTTCGCAATCAGCACCTGCAATATGTCTTAAGTAAATCCTATTTGTGGACCCTGGCGCATGCCTGGCCCTTTATAACGGGTTCGGAAGTGGGGGAGGGGTTGTTCAAAGGGGTGGTATTTCGGCAGTTTGATCTCGGTTTTGGCACTATAGCTTCGGATCTAGACAGTGATACCAATGTATTTGTGATTACAGATGCAAGTTGTACCGGTGGTGAGGCAGAGCATATTCGCAGCCGTCTGTTGAGAATGGACCGGCATGAACGCTCGGCGATTATTGTTCCGCTATGTAAGAAAGAAGCGATACATCGTTTGGATAAAAGTGCGGAAGGTAATGCAGAAATTGTGTCTGGCGTAGTCCTGGATGACTTCAAGCGGCAATGGAAAGATGTTGGCCATCGAGCGAGCTATAAGACTCTTAGGGGGGCGAGGAGGTAAGGGCCAGGCATAAGTTCCTTATAGTACTGGTTTGGATACCATCAGATAGACAATGGCAACGGTCATGGGAAATGCGATAGCCCCGAGCAGGCACCAAGCCATCATTAGCTTGCGCATTTTGTCTATATTACCGTCTTCTTTGGCATGTTTACGCAGCTGGTACTGAAGGTAAACAACCGGCAGCCACAACAAGAACACGGTTGCGCTGAGCCCGGCGGCTAATTGCAGCCAGGCTTGTAGCATCCAGCTTGGATTAATCAGTAGCATACCCACCGCACTACCGAATAGACCAATTACCGCCGATCCGGTAAATATCCAGTCTGCCTGTACCGTTTCCCGGCTAACCCACTGCATAACTTGGGCATTTCCGGACAGCCAGCCCCTCAGGGTGTACCAAGCGATGCCGGTCCCTGTGCCGAGTACGATTATGGCGCAGAGGATATGCAGTGTTTTCAGTATCAGATAGTAATTCACAGCGCTGCCGGCCAGACTAAAGTTGGAGATAAATTAGTGGCTGCGGTCGTTAATTTCAATGCCAATTATCGCTGCCTTGATATCTGCTAGCTCGAGCTAGTAGGACGATAAACGATATGGGGGAGAAAAGTGATCTTCCGACCGGAGAAAATTATCAGTGGTGGTCAGACAGGGGCGGATACCGGCGGCTTGCTAGCGGGGCAGCGCCTGGGAATTGCCACCGGTGGCACAGCACCGAAGGGTTACTGGACTGAGATCGGTGATCGGCCGGATTTCCTGAAAGGGCTTGGGCTGGTTGAAAACACGTCCCCGGATCTGGAAGAGCGTACTCGTGAGAATATCCGCAACTCTGATGCCACTGTTATCTTCACAACCAATCCCAGTAGTGATGGCACCCTGTTTACTATTGAGTTCTGCCAGGCATCGGGGAAACCACACTTGGTAGTCAATCCGACTGATGCCGATCGAGTACAACTGGTGCGCGACTTTATCCTCAAGAATCGTCCGCAGACGCTCAATGTGGCGGGTAACCGTGAATCCAACTCCCAAGGGATTACAGAAATTACCGCGGAAACCATCGAGAGGGCGCTAACCCGCTGAGTCTAGGGTTCAATGTGCCTCTCAAGATGATGACCCGAGGGGTTGGGTGCGCGCAGGCGCAATTCCAAGTCCGGGTATTGCCCTACGGAAAACCAGAAGAACAGGCACAGGGCAGCAATTGTGGCAAAGAGAGTGAAGTAGTGAACCCAGGCTGGTTCTGGCCCACCGGGTAGAAAGTGCTTTTCTTCAACGCTGCGACGGCGATTTAAAATTAGCGCATAAAAAATGACTGTCGCAATCACAAAGATCAGGGACCAGCGGGTTTGTTGCCCGTCAGATCCCACCAGGGCCACAAGGCAGTACACCGCTGCAATCAGCAAAATCACAGTAAACAGTCCGTACTGCTGAGGCGGCATTTTGCCGTAAGCCAAAACCCGCAAAGCTACCGCTGAATAGATATAGGGCATTAGCGTCATAATCACAGCGACAGAGGCAATTTTGCCAAACTGCTGGCTGGCCGTTGGCGATATAGTGGTAAGTATCAATACAGACATCAGCACGGCTACCAGGGTTAATCCGCCGGTAGGCACGCCTTTGTTATTGGTGCGGGCAAATAGTGCTGCAAACAGGCCATCATCTGCCGCCGCCTTGGCAGACTGCCCCACCAACAGTATCCAGCCGCCCAATGAACCGATACAGCCAATAGCGGCACACAGGGCTACGACATTGGCCGCAGTATTTCCCAGTGCCAGGCGAGCAGCATCGGCAAAGGGAGCGGAGGAGCTGATTAATTCCTGGTTCGGCAGCATCCCCATAATGACCGATGAGCTGAGTACATAGGCAATAGAAGCCAGGATAACTCCCCCAACCGTTGCGATTGGGACGTTCTTGGTGGGGTCTTTTACCACTGCGGCGGATACAGAGGCGGTTTCCACCCCAATAAAGGCCCAGAGCGTGAAGGTAAGGCTGGCCATAATGGCACTGGGGTCGCTTTTGCCTGAGACATTCCAGCTGCTGGTAAAGTTTTGCTGGTCGAACCAGAACCAGCCAAAAATAGCGGTGCCGAGGATTGGAAGCAAAACCAGGCCGGTGGTGAGGGATTGAATGCGACCGACGGTGCGCGGGCCCAGTACATTGGCGTAAGTCAGCAGCCAGACCATAGCAACCTGGGCCATGGCAAAAGTCAGTGGGTCTTTTAACGGTGGAAAAAAATGGGTCAGATAGCCCAGGCCTGCAGTAATCAGCGCAACATTACCGATTACATTGGCCAGCCAGTAAACCAGGTTGGTTTGGTAGCCAATGTAATCGCCAAAAGCGCGGCGGGCATAGGCGTAGGGGCCGCCGGCCGCGGGATAGATAGCGGCGAGCTTGGCAAATACCAGGGCCAGGGAGATAGCGCCGACGATGGTTATCAACCAGCCGATCAAAGAAATACTGCCGACTGCAGCGAGATTGGCGGGGAGCATAAAAACCCCGGAGCCCATCATATTGCCTGCAACCATCAGGGTTGTGGGGACCAGGCCTATTTTATGCTCCTCTTTGATAGGCGAGCCTATGGCGAGTCTCCCCGCAGGGCGTAAATATGATAGTGGCCGTCCCGCACCTCTACTCCGTGGTTATCGTGGGTAAAGCCTGGAAATTGTTGGTCGAAGGCTTCCAGGGTTCTCAAGTAAATCAATGCCGGACTGTCTTCATCGCCAAAATTTTCGCCGGGCATTAGCAGAGGAATACCTGGAGGGTAGGGTACAACGCCTGTGGCTGCGGTACGTCCCGGTAACTTGCTTAGCGGAAGCATTTCCACATCGCCGCGAACCAGGGTTTCATAAGCTTGTACCGGACTACAGTCAGCTCTAGGTAAGGCTGAAAACCCTGCAGACATTTGCACTGTGGTCTGTAATTTTTTCATGGAAGCAAACATATTGTCTGCAAGGTCGCGCAGCCCGATATTGCGATAGGCTGGGGACTTTTTTATAAGGTTTGGCAGGCATTCACTTAAGGGCCGGTTGGCATCGAAGTCGCGCTTAAAGGCCAGTAAAGCATTTATGAGAGTGCCCCACTTACCCTTGGTAATACCGATAGAAAACAGGAACAAAATCGTAAAATCGGTAGTTTTCTCCACGATAATGCCGAGGTTGTCCAGGTATTTACTGACGATGTTGGCAGGTATTCCAGATGCAGACAGTTTGCCATCAGGGTTTATCCCCGGGGTGGTAATCGATACTTTAATCGGGTCCAACATGCAGTAATCTGGCTCAATATCACCAAATCCATGCCATGACTCGCCGGGGTCTAATAACCAACAGCTGGGCTCATGACACAGGAGTTCTGCTGGGGCGCTGTGAAAGGCGTAGTTGTGCCCGTTACTGGGGTCGGTGACATGCTCAGGCTGCCAACCTCCGAAGAACCACTCTTCTTTATCTCGATACTCCTGTTGCAAACGGGCCAATACTTGTCGGAACGCTACGGCCTCAGCAATTGACTCCTCTGTTAATGCTTTTCCACCCGGTCCATCCATCATTGCTGCGCTCACATCATTGGAGGCCATGATGGAATAAAGTGGGGAGGTTGAGGCATGCATCATAAAGGCTTCATTAAAGCGCCCATGCTCAATGGGTTTACGCCCATCGCGAATGTGAATCATCGATGCCTGGGACAATGCAGCAAGTAATTTATGCGTTGACTGAGTGGCAAATTTACTCGGGCCATTTTTCGCGTCGGCTTCTCCCAAATCGTACATTGCGAAGCGATCTCGATAGATAGGATTAAATCGAGCGTATGAGTACCAGGCTTCGTCAAAGTGCAGGCGATCAACGGACTCGCCGAGAAGTTCTTCCACTCTGCGCACGTTGTAACAGAGACCGTCGTAGGTGGAATTAGTAATGACTGCGTGAACGGCACGGGAATTTTTGGCGTGCTTGGACAAAGGGTTTTGCCGAATAGCATTGGCAACAGAGCTGGCCGTCAACTGTTGGGGAGGGACAGGGCCTATAAGGCCGTAGTTGTTGCGTAGGGGAATCAGGTAGGTTGGAACTGCACCTGACATGGTGATCGCGTGTTCAACGGATTTATGGCAGTTTCGATCGCACAGAGCCAGTTGCCCCCGGGTAACCGATGCCATCAATATCACTCTATTCGATGTCGAAGAGCCATTGGTTACATAGTAAGTGCGATCCGCACCAAATACTTTTGCTGCATATTGCTCTCCCTTGGCAATGGGGCCCGAGTGATCCAAAAGCGATCCCAGCTCTGTTACAGAAACAGACAGGTCCGAGCGCAACATATTTTCCCCAAAGAAATCGTAAAAAGCGCGACCGGCAGGGGATTTGAGAAAAGCTGTTCCCCCAGTGTGGCCGGGTGTGTGCCATGAATATTCATGGACCCGGGCAAAGTGGGTCAGGGCGCGAAACATGGGGGGAAGAATGGCGTGGCGGTATCTTTCAATCGCACTCTGGATGCGACCGCCGATAAAGGTCGGAGTATCTTCCAGCATCCAGATAAAATCGTTGGCTAATTCCAGGGCCCGTCGCGGCATGGTGCTGACAGTCTGCTGATCTGCCAGAAGGAATACCGGCATTTGGGGATTGCGGGCGCGAAGCTCTTCCAATACAACCAGGGCGGGGCATTTCGCTTCACCGGGCAGGGTCCAATTAATCAGCAGGCATTGGATCGCGGTGTTAGTACTCAGTATGGCGCAGGCATCACTACCGCTGGTGGTTGTTATTACGTCAATTTTTCGCTCTGATAACTCTGCCCGTAGCCTTATGGCGGCGCGGCCGGGAGCGCTGTTGTCGTCGACTTCACTGCTGGCGATCAGGGCCAGCATGCTGTTATGGCGTTGCTGTCCGAAATGATGCATGAGTGCCGCACAAACCTTTTGTTGTGGCCTGCTAAAAAGTCTCAGCGCAGGAAATTGTCTCGCAAAAGATCTACCACCTCATCTGCGCGGCCGTTGAGTATTGCCTTGAGTCCGAACAGTGCGGTGGAGGTGACTTGCTGCGCTGTAACTTCCGGCGGCATCACCAGTTCCACCCGGTTCGTCGGTACGCTGAGTAGTGCCGGCCCGTCAGTAGCGAGCCAGCGCTTCATGCTGTCCTCAAGCTGATCCGCACTCTCGATACTGGCACCGCTGATGCCACAAGCTTCGGCAACGCGGCCGAAGTCCGGGTTATGTAAGTCGGTATAGCTGTCGAGTAGCCCCTCAATGCGCTGTTCCATCTCTACGAAGCCGAGGGAGTTATTGTTAAATACCAGGACTTTTAATGGGATTTTTTCTTGCACCAGTGTCAGCAAGTCTCCCATTAACATGGTCATACCACCGTCGCCGCACATAGCGATGACCTGGCGCCCGGGATAGGCTTTGGCCATGCCCAGGGCTTGGGGGTAGGCGTTGGCCATGGTGCCGTGGGAAAGGCTGGTGAGAAATGAGCGTTTGCCGTTGGCAGTGAGGTCGCGGAGCATCCATACCATACAAGCGCCGCCATCGGCGGTGAATACGGCATCCTCATCGGCCAGCTTGTTGAGCGTCTGGGCGACAAATTGAGGATGAATCAGGCTGGGGTCTTTTTCTTTGCCGCGGCTTTTCATCTCTTCCCGATCTTTTTTGTATCGTTCGAGAAGGTCATCGAGGAAGGTACTGTCGGTGCGGGCCTTTAATCGGGGCAAGAGGGCTTCAATGGTTGGACCCACATGCCCTACCAGGCCCATATCCACAGGAGCGCGTCGCCCCAGGTGCGGCGCTTCCGCATCAATTTGAATAATGGTGGCTTTTTCCGGGTAGAACTGGGTGTAGGCAAAATCGGTGCCCAGGCACAGTAACAGGTCACAAGTCTCCATGGCCCGGTAGCCTGCGGGATTGCCGAGAATCCCGGTCATGCCCACATGGCAGGGGTTGTCGTATTCGAGAAACTCTTTCGACTTGGTGGTGTGGGCAATAGGAGCGGCCAGGTGTTGTCCCAGTTTTACTACTTCATCGTGAGCGTGACGGCAGCCGATACCGCCGTAAATAGTGATATTTTTTGCGGCGTTGATTTTCTTTGCCAGGGCGTCGAGCTCAGAGTCAGACGGACGCGCTAGCCATTCAGGGCGATGTACCGACCAGGGCAGACTGTCTTTGCTTTTCTCCTTGAACAAGTCGCCGCTAATTTGCACCACCGCGACTCCACCGCGAGTAAGCGCAGTTTGTGCAGCCTGCACAATCATTCGACGGGCTTGTTCTGGGTGGGTCATGGTTTCACAGAAGACCGAACACTGTTCGTAGAGCTTTTGCTGGTCCACTTCCTGTGGATAGCCGAATCCCTGTTCCGCACGGTCGATTCGAGAGGCAATCAGTACCACCGGGGCGCCATTGCGATGGCTTTCAAAAATGCCATTGATAAAGTGCAGGCTGCCGGGTCCAGCAGTTCCGGCGCAGACGCTCAGCTCACCGGTAAGGTAAGACTCACCCCCAGCGGCGAAAGCGCCCACTTCCTCATGGCGCACATGTATCCACTCCAAATCGGAAGTGCGCACCGCTGAGGTGAAGTGATTGATGGTATCGCCGACAATGCCGTAACACCGTTTGGCGCCGGCCTTGACCAGTGTATCGACAATAATTTCTGAAACAGTCTGCATAGCAGTCTCCACAGATTGGGTGGGGCTAGCGGTTAATAGCGCGGCGGATTGACGCGTACTTGCCTTCTTCGAGCTTGATCGCAGGCTGAAAACTGTCTGCCTGTGCGGCCAGCCACCAGTGCCAGTAGGGCGTATCTTCCGGTGCGTCGATTAGGGAGTTGGTGTCGAGAAAATGCCAGATACGATCTATCGGCCTGGATTCTGCGCCATTAATTCGGTGAACCAGGTGATAGGGTTTCAGGTCCCGGGGATCGGTAAGCCCTGCGCCGGCCACTATATCCCCCAGTGCTTCGAGAGTTTTTGCCTGGAAAGCAGCTGCCCTTTTACTCTGCACATCCACCACCAGCCCGCGTTGGCGCCGAGGATCCTGGGTGGTAACACCAGTTGGGCAGGTATCCGTATGGCAGCGCTGGGACTGGATGCAGCCCACGGAAAACATAAATGCCCGCGCCGCATTGCACCAGTCAGCGCCAATGGCCAGGCATTGTGCCAGGCCGGACGCGGAATAAACCTTGCCGCTGGCAGCCAACTTCACTTTGTCTTTCAGGCCCGCCCCTACCAGGGCATTGCGCACGATAATCAACCCTTCCAGCAGCGGCATGCCCACGTGGTTGGACAGCTCCAGCGGCGCTGCGCCTGTGCCGCCTTCGGCGCCGTCCACAACAATAAAGTCCACCAGTTTCCCGGTCTCGTGCATGGCCTTCATAATGGCCATCACTTCGTAGATATGCCCTACGCAGAGTTTTATTCCAACCGGTTTGCCGCCGGAGAGTTCGCGCATTTGCTCGGCGAATTCAAGCATTTCAATGGGGGTGGAGAACATGGAGTGCGCGCGAGGGGAGACGCAGTTCTGCCCGGGTGTAACCTTGCGGGTGGAAGCGATCTCCTGGGTAACTTTGGCGCCGGGTAAAACCCCTCCGTGCCCGGGTTTGGCGCCTTGGCTCAATTTAATTTCCGTCATTTTGACCTGGTCGTTGCAGGCCTCGCGGAATAGATCCGGGTTGAAGCTGCCGTCATCGTTGCGGGCACCGAAATAACCGGTACCCAATTCCCACACTAGGTCGCCGCCATGCTTGCGGTGATAGGGGCTGATGCCTCCCTCACCGGTATCGTGATAGAAGCCGCCAATTGAGGCTCCCTTATTCAAGGCCTCTACTGCAGCGGCGGACAGAGCGCCAAAGCTCATGGCGGAGATATTTAACAGGGCGGCAGAGTAGGGCTGCTTGCAGCGGCCCGTGCCCACTTCAGTACGGCAGGAAGTGTCTGCATTTTTCTCGGGCTTCACTGAGTGAGTGAGCCAGGTATATTCCTCACTCTGCACATCTTTTTCAGTGCCGAACGGATGCATATCCGAAAAACCTTCGGAGCGGGCATAAACCAGTCGCCGGGCTTCAATGCTGTAAGGGCGCCCCTCCTCATCACCCTCGACCATATAGGCGCGGAAATAGGGACGCAGATTCAGGAATATCCAGCGAATGCGGCCGGCAACCGGGAAGTTCCGTGTAATGCTCCAGTGGGGTTGGAGCATATCGTAGATTCCCAGTAGTACCAGTGAAACGCTAATCAGTAGAGCCACCAGCCACCAGGCGCTGTCTGTAAACGTGAGCACCAAGAAGAATGGGGTCAGGATAAGAGCGGTAATGGGGATAATTGCGCGCTTTATACCATTCCGGCCGGAATAGGCGCACCAGGGGTTGGAGCTACTCATAAAATCAGGTTCAGCATCGTTACATAAAGTTCCGATACTGAACCTAGATCATTTGTAAGGGTTCTGCCTTGATAAGGTCAACTAAAGGGCTTTTTCCCCTAGCTCGCCGCCAACGCAGGCAGTGAATTTTGCTCTGCAGGTAAAAACTCGATGGCAGTGACGATGGAGTAATCCTTCAGTTCATCCAGAATTTCATCCAGCTTCAATAGTTGCCAGCAGGCGCGCGCGCCACTATCTGAAATTTCACCGCGAAGGAATTTTCTCGCCAAGGCCACTGCGGGTGCTGCAGGAATCCAGACGCTATCGCCATCCATTCCAAGTATTTGCCATTGCCTACCAGCTGTCCTACCGCCAGCATCTTCACCCAGTGCGCGGACAATCATGCCGCCGTGAGAGCTGCCACCAGGCCAGCGGGCACTCAATTTATGGGCAATCTGTGCGATGCGGGAACTCGTGGCGGGCAAATTTAGGCGCGAGAGTTGGGCGCACAAAGACAGGCCGGCCTGGAGAATCAGGGGCTCTGTCCCCGTGGAAAATAGTGCTGTGTTTAAATCTGGCAGGTATCTTGGGCACAACTCCAGGTCGGGCACTTCAAAGTCGCACAGCCAGCGTTTTCCCACAGGGTGGGCAAGACTTACCGAGCGCAGGTGATTTCCGGCAAATGATTCTCTCCAGCGCCCATCCCGCAATTGGGGGAAGCTCTCCCCCAGCGCTTCAAAGCCAGAGCGCACGGTGGCGAGGCCGCGCTCTACCTTGTGTGCCGGAGCAATTGCCGCCTGCACGGAGCGAATGACCGGCAGCTCTTTCTGGATCTCAGCTATGGCTGCTGAGCTGAGGCCGGGCAGGCTGCTGGCACCGGATACCATGGCGATACCGGCGGCCTCGGCAGCCGGGGAGAGACGGTGAAAATCACATACAAAGCGGCGCGCATCTGAAATATCGATGTAGGGTGTGCGGGCTTCAATGCAGGCTTTGGCCACCCGGTAATCGGTTTCTCTCTGGTAGGGGCCAGCGCAGTGGATTAATAAATCCAGGTGCAAGGCTTTCAGTTGCGCAGTCAAGTTGATGGAGTCCCGCTCCAATCGTAACCCCTCGGCGAGGCCACCGAGTGATTGGGCGCAGCGGTCTGCCCGTGTCTTGTTATGGCCGGCAATAATCAGCTGGATATTGGGCTCAGAACTCAGCATTTGTGCAATACGTGCACCGAAATTGCCGTAGCCGCCGAGAATCAATACGCGTTTATTCAGGTTATTGATCACCTGGGTGGAACTCCTGCCCCTTATAGTTTGTAGAGATCATGCATCGTGCCGGCGACTTAAATCAAGAGAATCTTGTCTGCGCCTTCAGCATACCGCCGTTGTCATTTCACTGTTTTGTATATTCTAAAAGTAACGTTCCCGATGATCTTGTGCAGTTTTATCAGACTCATTAGTGATCTTGTGTCGGGCAAATGATTTTTGGAGGCCAGAATGGCCGGTTGGAGTTTATCGACTCAGGTCCCCCTATCGATCACTGAGCAGCGTATTTATGATTTGCATCACCGCAAGGATCTGGTCGACCTGATTACCCGCGCCATGGTTTTCAAAGGAGAATTCGATGTTGAACTGTTTAAGAAGTCTATTTCAGAGGTGGTAAATACCTATCCGATTTTTCGCTGTCGTTATAGCGGGGAGCCGGCTGTTCGCTCCTTTGTAGATATTGAACTGGACTATATCGACATCCGCCACTTAAGTGATGCTCACTTCGAGAGCTTTTTGCGTCAATTTGGCAGCTCGCCAATGGATTTGACGCAGGACCAATTGTTGGGGCTCAGTGTTCTTCGCAGTGGAGAGGATGAATACATTTTCTTGACCAAGTGTCACCACATAATTGCCGATGGGATTAGCTTGTCACTCCTCTGGTCTGAATCCTTGACTCACTATTTGGATAGTGTGAAGGGTAAGGATTATCAACCTAGGGTGGAAACTGCAGACTTTGCTGATTATGTGAATTATGAAAATACCTATCTGAGATCGCCGAGGGGGGATAAGGCGCGAAATCTTTGGCAGCAAAAGTTGCAATCCCAAAAAGATGAGATAGAGCAGTTGCCCCAACCGGAAGAGACCTCGGTTATTTGTAGTGAAGTAATCCAGCACATAGATGAGATTGAGCTGGAGCAGATAAAGGCATTGGCCAGCTCGGAGAATGTGAGTCTCTTCGCCTATCTGACAGCCGCATTTCAGCAGGTTTTATGTGAATTCATACCTCACTCTTTTTGGATGAATGGCAATTTATCCCTTCGGCTTAAGAGGGAGTATCGGGAAGTGTTTGGCCCTATGTGCCGGTATGTCAACCTGATGGTTTGTAGGGATGAATCCTGGCAGGAGAAGCTCACGCGCCTGTCTGCGGAGATAAAGTATGCCATGCGCACGGTTTATGCTGCTGATGCAATTGGGCCCCACGGCCTGATTGGCCATCACCTCGATGCATCCCATTGCTACTTGGTGACTTTCCTGCAAACAGAGGAGCATCGGGAAGGTTTTTTTGCGGTTTATACCGGTGAAACTTCTGACTGGGTCAAATTGGATGACCACTTGAAGATTCGCATTGTCCCTCTGGCGACGCGCTTAACGCCATATGGCATCTATCTATCTATTACCGTCTTTGGGAAGCAGTTGCGCTCGAGCTTTATCTACAATGAAAATTGCTTTGAACAAAAACAAGTAGAAGCAATGGTAAGTCGCTGGTGTGACAGATTATTGTGCGGACCTGAAGATATTCTACCGCCGCTGTAAATAACGCTGTATAGGGACTGTAGAGCCAATTGTTATGTCAAGATGTGCCTTTGTGACCCTGGTTAATAGTCCTGATTATGTGATAGGTGCGCAGGCACTGAAACACTCATTGGATCGTACGGCCAGTGCCTATCCGTTAATTTGTATGGTGCCACCGAACAGTTGTAATCCAGCGCCATTGGAAGCGGCGGGCTGCAAGATAAAAGAAGTTTATACGCCTCGTTTTTCCGATGAGTTTATCCGCCGCCATAAACGCGATTCTTTGCACCGGCGCGCGCCCTTTGACAAGGGTAGTAAGCCCGCTTTCCATGACCCACTGAATAACTTTTGCAAATTGGCACTGTGGCAATTGACCCAATTCGATAAGCTTGTTTTCCTGGATGCGGACACCCTGGTATTGCGCAATATTGACCACTTGATGAATTACCCGGAATTTTGCGCAGCTCCCAATCTTTACGAAGACTTGGATGGATTTCATCGTATGAATTCGGGATTGTTTACTGCGGTACCGAGTGAAGCGACTTACCAAAAAATGCTTGAGCAACTGGATCGACCAGGGGTTTTCTGGCGACGCACAGACCAGACATTTTTGCAGTCCTTTTTTCCTCGTTGGCACGGCCTGCCTTATATCTATAACGCCTTGCAATACCTCTACCTGAATTTACCGCAGCTGTGGCAGTGGGACAGTATTCATGTCATTCACTACCAATATGAAAAACCCTGGCAAAAACAGCACTCAAAAGTTGAAAAGCTCAAGCCCCTGATCGACTTGTGGTGGGCGGTTTACGAAGGGCGAGATATCGCCGTTGATCTGGATGAGTTAGCCCGTGCTTAGAAAATAAAATCGAGAGAGGGAATTGTGAGAATAGGGATAACTGGTGCGAGTGGCTATGTGGGGCAATTTCTAGTCAGGCATTTTTTACGGCAGGGCTGTGAAGTGCGAGCATTACTGCGCAGGGAGGAAAGTGCAGCTCTTTTTCGCAGTATTGCTTCACCCAGATTGGCGTGGAGCGTCGGGGATATTACTTCTGATACAACACTACAGACATTCGCCAGCAATCTGGATGTGGTGGTGCATGCGGCTTTCGAGCATCTTCCCGGGCGCTATCGAAATGGGGAAGGGGAAGATCTTGAGGGTTTTTTACATGTAAACCTCAATCAAACCCTGGCATTAATCCGATTCGCCTATGCAGCGAAGGTAAAAAAATTTGTGTTTATTTCCAGTCGTGCCGTTTATGCCACTGGAAAGTTGAGCGGCTCTTTACGCGAGGAGCAGGTTGTTCAGCCGGATACTTTCTACGGCGGCTATAAAGCGGCTGTGGAAGCCATGCTGTCTGCTTGGGCGTATCAGCGTGGCTGGCATGCGGTTTCATTGCGCTTAACTGGAGTTTACGGGCTGGTGAGTCCGTTAAGTCGTAGCAAGTGGTATGACATCGCTCGAGCAGTGATATCTGGGGAAGCCTATTTAAATTCCCGGCTTTCAACGGAAGTGCACGGAGAAGATGTGGCGCGGGCGGTAGAGCTTTTACTGGACCACGAAGATGCCCGGGGGCGGGCAGTAAACTGTAGTGATTGCCTGGTTAGCAGTCGCGAGTTGGTGAAGATTCTAAGATCGATATCCGGACAGCAGGGACCGCTACCTCCCCAGCCACAAGTGAAACCGCCGGCAGTGATGGATTGCGCTTATTTACAGGGGAAAGGTTTTCAATTTGGGGGTGTGCAGCGTCTGCGGGAGACGCTTGGGGAATTGGTAGAGGCTGTGCAGCAACAGCAGAGCCTCATCCAAAACGCCGGCTCCTAGCCGATCGGCCAGTGAATCAACTCCAGTGAGTCTTTGTCCGCTTTCAGGCACCAGGCATTCTTATCCCAGTCTCCCAGCACAATACGCTCCGCCGGTTCACCGTTGATCGTCAACGTGTGGCGGGCGGGCCGGTGGGTGTGGCCGTGGATCAGTCGAAGCACATTGTGCTCAAGCATCACCCGCTCCACTTCTTCCTGGGTTACATCCATTATGTCTTCGGCCTTGCGGCTGTTCATACTCTTGGATGCCATACGAATCTGCGCGGCAATAGCGCGGCGCTCCTGTAGGGACTTGGCCAATAGCTCTTGTTGCCACTTGGGGTCCCGGGCCTGGCGGCGGAACGCCATATACTCTTTGTCGAGGGTGCAAAGGCTGTCGCCGTGCATAAGCAACACGCGCTCATTACCGAGGGACAACGCAGTTGGGTCCTGAAGTAAAGTGGCTCCCGCGCGCTGGGCGAAGTCGGTACCCAGCAGGAAATCTCGATTGCCGTGCATCAGGTACAGCTCTACGCCGGTACCGCTATAGCGGCTTAACTCGCCAATCACTTCGCGGACCAGCGGGGCATCGTCGTCGTCGCCAATCCACGCCTCAAAAAAGTCGCCGAGAATATATAGCGCCTCAGCACCGGCAGCTCGCCCGTGCAGGAAATCAAAAAACGCCCGGGTAATATCCGGGCGTTTTTCGTCGAGGTGCAAGTCAGAAATAAAATAAGTAGACAATGTCCCCGCCTTAGAGTCGGTACTGACCCGTGGAATTACTTATCGGCGTAGGCGTCAGAGATGCTGATACCGGTGATTTCGATAGTCTCCAGGGGTACGTCCTGGTGGAAGCCTTTGCTGCCGGTTTTAACGTCTTTAATTTTGTTGACCACGTCCATGCCGTCGACAACCTTACCAAATACGCAGTAACCCCAACCCTGAGAATCTTCGCTGCGGAAGTTCAGGAAATCGTTGTCCTTAACATTGATAAAGAACTGGGAGCTGGCGGAATGCGGGTCCATAGTGCGGGCCATGGCCAGGGTGCCAGTGTCGTTCTTCAAGCCATTGTTGGCTTCGTTTTCGATGGAGTCGCGGGTTTCCTTCTGTTGCATGTCCGGAGTCATGCCGCCACCTTGGATCATAAAGTTGTTGATCACCCGGTGGAAGACAGTGCCGGTATAGAAATCGTCACGGCAGTACTGCAAAAAGTTGGCAGCAGTCTTGGGTGCCTTTTCGAAATCCAATTCGATGGCTATATCTCCATGGGTTGTGTGAAGGGTGATCATAAAATGTCCTATGAGGGTTGATTTGGGGCGGCATGATACCTTGTAGTCTGTAGCTGTAAAATGCTGTGTCGGAATATCTGTGTCAATTGCACAAAAATCAAACGCTTGCAGTGAATTTCTATGAAAAGCGTTCCTTCAAATTCGATATTCTGTCTCTCAAGTAGGTTATAATTCGCCGTTTACGTTCGCACAGCTGTAAATTAAGAGAATCCTATGACATCCGAGAGCAAGCCAGCTCACTTTTTACAGAACCTTATCCGTGAAGATCTGACTGAGGGCCGGGTTACGCAGATTGCGACCCGCTTCCCGCCGGAGCCCAACGGCTACCTGCATATTGGCCACGCCAAGTCCATCTGTCTGAATTTTGGTCTGGCGCAGGAATTCGGTGGCACCTGTAATTTACGCTTTGACGACACCAACCCGGCCAAGGAAGAGGAAGAGTTTGTCGATGCGATAAAGCGCGATGTCTCCTGGCTCGGTTTTGAGTGGAATGGCGAGGCGAAGTACTCCTCGGATAATTTTGATCAATTGTACGAGTGGGCGCTGCACCTGATTAAAGATGGCAAGGCCTACGTCTGCGACCTGTCCGCAGAAGAAGCGCGTCACTATCGTGGCACGCTGAAAGAGCCGGGCAAAAACAGCCCCTTCCGCGATCGCTCTGTCGAGGAAAACCTGGCGCTGTTTGAAAAGATGCGCAACGGTGAAATGGAAGAGGGCCAGTGCAGCTTGCGCGCCAAGATCGATATGGCCGCGCCGAATATTAACCTGCGCGACCCGATCATCTACCGCATCAAAAAGATGGCCCACCACCAGACTGGTGATAAGTGGTGTATTTACCCCAGCTATGATTTCGCTCACGGACAGTGTGATGCGATTGAGGGTATCAGCCACTCCATCTGTACCCTGGAGTTTGAAGATCACAAGCCGCTGTACGATTGGCTGATTGAGAACCTGCCGGTGCCTTCGCGCCCGCGTCAGTACGAATTTGCACGCCTGCACCTCAACTACACCGTGGTGTCCAAGCGCAAGCTCAAGCAGCTGGTAGACGAAGGCCATGTAGACGGCTGGGATGATCCCCGCATGCCGACCCTGTCCGGTATGCGCCGTCGCGGCTTTACCCCGGCTTCCATTCGCAACTTCTGCGAGATGATCGGTGTAACCCGCTCCGACTCAGTTGTCGATGTGGGCATGCTGGAATACAGCATTCGCGACGATCTGGATAAAAATGCACCGCGCGCCATGTGCGTGATGGAGCCTTTGAAGATTACCCTGAAAAATTACCCGGAAGGCCAGGAAGAGATGCTGTCAGCACCCGGCCACCCGGTGCGCGATGATCTGCCGGCCCGTGAACTTCCTTTTGGCCGCACTCTCTATATTGAGAAAGAGGATTTCCGCGAAGAGGCCAACAAGAAGTACAAGCGTCTGGTGCTGGGCAAAAAAGTTCGCCTGCGCAACGCCTATGTGATCTTTGCTGAAGAAGTCGTGAAGAACGATGCCGGTGAAATTATTGAAGTGATCTGCTCGGTTGATCTGGACACCCTGGGCAAAGACCCGGCCGACGGCGTTAAGCCAAAGGGCGTGATTCACTGGGTATCTGCGGACAACAATGTCGATTGCGAAGTGCGCCTCTACGATCGCCTGTTCAATGATGCGGCGCCGGATGCCGGCGGTAAGAACTTCCTCGACTGCGTAAACCCGGACAACCTGCAAGTCCTCAAAGGCTGTAAGGCCGAGATTGGCCTGGCCAAGGCGGAGCCGGAGCAGGGCTACCAGTTCGAGCGCAACGGCTACTTCTGTCGCGACAGTAAGTACGGCAGCGCAGAAGCGCCGGTGTTTAACCGCACCATTGGTCTGCGCGACAGCTGGGCCAAAGAGCAAAACAAATAGCAAAGCGGAGAGCTGCCCGAGCGGCAGTTTTCGCGGCTGGGTCAATGACTGGCCCAGCCACACAGCAAAAAGAATTCGAGAGAAAAGATGTCTCTACAGGTCTACAACACGTTTTCCGGGAAGAAAGAACCCTTCGTACCACTGGTGGAAGATCAGGTGCGCATGTATGTGTGTGGCCCCACTGTGTACAACCGCGTGCATATTGGCAATGCCCGCCCTGTGGTGGTGTTTGACACCCTGTACCGGGTACTCAAAAGAAATTTCAGCGATGTGATTTACGCGCGCAATATCACCGATATTGACGACAAAATCATGAAGACCGCGCGGGATAACGGAGAGGAAATCGGCGTGCTGTCGGCGCGCTATGCCCAGGCCTACTACGAGGATATGGCCGCGCTCAATAACCTGGAGCCGGATATCGTCCCCTACGCCACCCAGCACTTGCCGGAAATGATCGCGATGATCGAAAGCCTGCTGGAGAAAGGTCACGCCTACGCCGCTGAGGGCCATGTGCTGTTCGCCGTGGAATCCATGCAGGAGTACGGCCAGCTGTCCAAGCGCTCCCTCGACGATATGCTCGCCGGTGCGCGGGTGGAAGTGGCGCCTTACAAAAAGTACGCCGGTGACTTCGTATTGTGGAAGCCGTCCGCCGATGATGAGCCCGGCTGGGACAGCCCATGGGGCCGTGGGCGCCCGGGTTGGCACTTGGAGTGCTCGGCCATGATCAAGAAGCACCTGGGTGACACTATCGATATCCATGGCGGCGGTCGCGACCTGACCTTCCCCCACCACGAAAACGAGCGCGCCCAGAGCTGTTGCGCCAATGGTGTGGATTTTGTGCGCTACTGGATGCACAACGGCTATGTAAATATCAATGGCGAAAAGATGTCCAAATCCCTGGGCAACTTCCGCATGGTCAAAGACCTGCTGAGCCAATACCCCGGTGAAGTGCTGCGTTTCGCACTGCTGTCTGCCCACTATCGCTCTGAGCTGAATTTCAGTGCTGATTTGCTGGATCAGGCATGGCGCACCCTGGATACTCTCTATGGCGCACTGCGTGAAACGGAAGCGGTTGAGGCTGAAGCGGCAGATCTTAATGACACCGCCTTTATCAGGGCGTTGGAAGACGATCTGAATACGCCGATCGCCATCAGCGAATTGCACCAGATTGCCCGCGATTTGAACAAAGCCGATGAGGTGGATAAAGCGCGCCTGAAAGGCTTGCTACTGGCCGCTGCAGATATGCTGGGCATTCTCCAGCAAGACCCGGAAGCCTGGTTCAAACAGGCCCGTGGTGGAGATGAAGGTATTTCTGCCGAAGAAGTTGAAGCACTGATCGAAGAGCGCGCACAAAGCAAGAAGAACCGTGACTTTGCCCGCGCCGATGAGATTCGCGAAGAGTTAAAATCCAAAGGTGTGGTGCTTGAGGATAGCCGCGAAGGGACCAAGTGGCGCCGCGAATAGCGCGGTCCCACCCCGAGACACGGATAGACTTGAGACACCGATAGATTTTCCCCGGTTTGGCACATTGCGGCCGCCGGGGAAGTGAAATTCGAATTTCATTTGTAGAAGCGAACCATGAAAAAAGTATTTGTCCTGACCAGCGCTGTGATCGCCCTTATCGCACTGACCGGCTGTGAGCCCAAACGGGGTTCCGATGCCTGGTGCGAGAAAATGGATGGCATTCCCAAAGGGCAGTGGACTTTTGACGATACCCGCGACTACACAAAATATTGTGTCTTCAACCAAAAGCCGGAAGAGGAATAAGCGGGCCTATAGTCGTTGTTCTTCGTCGATTCCTACCAACACTTCTTCCGCCCGCTGACCGGTAAATACCGCGAACAGGTGGTTGAGTGCTTGCGTCTTTTGTATGAGCGTCTGTACACCGCCAAGGCTGACTACGGTGAGTCTTTGCTGCGGGAGCAGATTCTGGAAATTTTTGCCGAGGCCCTGACCCGCGCGCCGCAGCTCGATAGCGAGGATGGAGTGCAGGACCCCGAGGGCCGCTTCCGCAACCTGCGCGATCAGGCCGTCTGGGTACTGAACAGCCTGGTGGAGTTCGGTTGGCTGGAGAAGCAGGTAGACAGCGCCACGCTCACCGCCACCTATCCGTTTAGCCGCCGGGGCCGCCTTTTCACTCAGCCGCTAGTGGAAGTGAATGGCACCCGCGTGCGCACCCGCCACCGCAATACCCGCAACACCTTAAATGCCCTGGAAGCCTTTGCCAGCCGAGGTGAAATACACGACTTGATCGATGCCTGGGAATACTCCGAGCGTATCGTGGCGGATTTCACTGATATGATCGCCGAGCTGGAAGAGCGCAAGCGGGAAATGGTGCGGGAAGTGGAGGCTCAATTGTTGGTGCAGCAGGCCACCGATGAGTTTTTCTCCTTTATGGAGAGCCGCTTCCAACCGGACCTGGCTATCCGTCTGTCTGCGGACAGCGTAGAAAAACATCGCGATTCCATCAACCGGGTGATTGACTGCATTCGCCGCAAGGAGGATATGCAGAAAGCGGAGTGGGAGAAGCGCCTGCGCCAACTGCTGCCGGAGTTGATGCAACCGGGCCACTCCCTGCTGTGGCTGATGCTCGATACCATCGAAGACCGCATGCGCCGCGCCTGTGAGGTGAAGTTGCCCGCTTTGCGCCGCGCACTACAGGGCTTTACCAAGCGTGCGGATATTATTATCCGCCAGCTCAGCTACCTGCACAGCCAGGCCGAAGGTGAATTTGCCGACCTGTGCCAGCGCCTCGGTGAAAGCCAGCAAAAAACACAAATTCTCGAGCAGCTGGGTGAACAGTTAGGTGGCTTCCAGCTGCGCCTGTTTGACCCCAAACAAACCCAGCTGTGGCAGCGCAATCGCCGCCAACCGGTAAATACCCGGGTCGAAGATGAAACTCCCATCGGTGAAGAGAACCGCCGCGAGATCGAGCTGCAACAGCTGCTCGACCAGGCGTTTAATTTCAACAACAGTAACCTGCGCGATTATCTGAGTGATGCCCTCGGCACCGGCCGCCAGATCAACAGCCGCAACCTGCCATTGCGCGATGCGCGTGACCTGCTCGCTATGAGCCATGTGATCGAAGCGGCGGCGGTGAACCAGAGCGGAGCCGCCGACCTGCAGGTGAAATTTACCGGTGAAATCGCCAGCAATGACTATTTCACCGAATTTGACGAATATATTCTGGAGCTGAAAAACAGTGATTGAACAGGCTTTGGAAGAGGCCCTGGCACAGTGTCGCCTGAACCGCAGCGAATTTTCCGAGCTGCTGGTGCGCCTGTTGGATTACGGCGTTATCTGCCGGGATGAAAGCGTAATTGAAACCACCCTTTACGATCGGTTTCAGCGCTGTGAGCAGCTGGTGCGCGAGTGGTTGGCCCCGCTGGGGTTGCGTTTGCAGCACGACAGCCGTTTCCAGTTTATTCGCGTGTATCCACCCGGCGCCGAAGTGCCGGGTCTGCCGGATCAGGAAGAGCCGCACCACGGCGGCTTCCGCGCCCGCCTCAGCCAACAGGAAGTGGCAGCGATTCTCGCCCTGCGCGTGGAATACGATAAAGCGCTGCGGGAAGGGCAGGTGGATGAGAGCGGCTGTGCCGCGCTATCGATGGAAGCCCTGGAACTGGGCATGCGCAACCTGCTGAAAATGTCCCTGCCAGATAAGCACGCCGAGCGTAAAAACCTGCTGAAGAAATTGCGCCAGCTGCGTTTGGTGCAGTTCAGCAGTGAAGAAGTGGAGACCAGTGCGGAAGTCTGGCTGCGCGTGCGCCCGACCATCGCTCACTTTGTCAGCGAGTCGGTATTGCACCAGCTGATCGACAGCGAAGTCCCGCCCGCAGTGGAGAGCGGGACCACTCAAGCTGATGAAATTGATCAGGCTGAAGAAGCAGAAGAAGAGCAAGCGCTCGAACGCATCACTCCAGAAGTCGAAGATAACAGCCTGTTCGAGAGTGAAGCCGCTTCCTAGTTGAAAATAGAGGCCGCACTAGCGGCTATAAAAAATCGAAAACATTCGACCGCCCGGGTTTGCGTAAATCGCGCCCGGGAGCCTCGGAGAAGGGTGTCGGCTTCCCGCCTGCAAAAAAGACCCTGCTTTTGAAAAGACCGTTTTTTTGAAAAGACTATGTTCCTAAAAAAACTGATCCTGATTAACTGGGGCAATATCCCGCAGTTGGAATATGATTTCGGCCCGATCAACCTGTTTTCCGGTGGCAACGGTTCCGGTAAAACCACGGCGGCCGATGCTATCCAGACATTGATGACAGCCGCCCACGACACCCTGTTTACTTTTAACCCGGGGCAGGATGAAACCACCCAGCGCGGGCGCGGTGGCAAGCAGGTGCGGACGCTAGCTTCCTATGTACTGGGTTGTGACGACGGTAGTTATGCCCGTGTCGAGCCCACCGACTGTTACATCGCCGGTATTTTCCATCCCACCAGCGGTGAAGACGATGCTGAGCCTTTTACCGCAGTGATGGGGATTCGCGCGCACCTGGATAACAGCAGTAAACCCGCCCAGGCCCGCCAAAGTGATTTGCGCTTTTTCGTATTCCCCGGCGAACAGTTGGTGATGGGGGATTTTGTCCGGGATTACACCGATGGCAAACACCTGCTGCCGCTGGATAAATTCAATCAGGTCCTGAGCAAGCAGTTCGAAAAAGTCGAGCAATACGACAAGAAAAAGGCCTACCTGCGCCGCCTTTACGGTGCCCTGCGCGGACGCCGCGATGCGGTCTCCGATCGCGAGGCCATGCACGCAGCGCGCACTTTTGCCAATTTTATGGCCTATAAGCCGGTAAAAAGCATCAACGATTTTGTCGCCCAGGAAGTGTTGGAAAAACGCGATCTGGGTGATGCCATCCGCTCCGTATCCGAGCTGATGAAAACCATTCACAGCATGGAGCAGGAAGCCCGCCAGATTGTGGAGCGGGTCAGTTCCCTGGAGGTCATCGCCCAGTCGGTAGGGCTCTACCGGGAGCAGTGGTTGCAGTTGCGGGTGCAGGAATATTTGTGCGCACGCCACCGCCAGCAGCGGGTACAAAAGAGTTATCTGAGCGGCAAGAACGACCAGAAAAAACTGCGCAGTGATCTGGATAACAACGAGCGCGAAGTGCGTGTCGCCTCCGAACGCGTCGAGCAACTCAATGGTCAGCTGGTAGAGCTTCAAGCCCAGCGCCTGGGTATCGATGCGCTGCGCAATAAGGACGAACTGGAACAGCGCATTAACAATGCCCTGAGCCTACTGTCCCAGCAGCACACCCCCATGTCTGCCGAAGAGGCCCGCTGGCGCGAGAACCGTGAGGCCGCCGAAGAATTATTAAACCTGCTCAACTCCACCTCCGCCGAGCTGGAAATTCCCGCCTTCGCCGATAAGGCACTGGTGCAGGCGATCAAGCAGGTAGCCCGCGAGGAAGACCTGCCGGATTTGCACAAGTTGCTGGGCAAGGACTGGATCGATCTGGCCGCACTGGAGCCACTGCGCGAGCGTGCCGCCAGCAGTGAGGCCCTACAGAACCGCCTCTTCGACCTGCTGGATAGCAGTGGTAAAGCTGGCGCCAGTGATGAGGTTTCCCCCAAAGAGCAGATTGCCCAGCAGGCCTCCCGCTGGGAGCAAAAAGTGCAGCAACTGCAAAAGCAGCTGCGCACCCAAGAGAGTCGCATTCAGCATCTCCAGGCCAATCGCGTGCGCTACCCCCAATCGGTAGAAGTGGCCCTGGCCGCAATTCGCGAGCAGTGCCCGGAGGCGGAGCCCCGCGTCCTGTGTGATTATGTGGAAGTGCTGGATGAGCGCTGGCAGATGGCGATTGAAGGCTATCTGGGCGGCGCGCGCTTCTCAATTATCGTGGAGCCGGAACACGAGGCCCGCGCGATTCGTATCGTGCGAGGCCTGCCCGGGCGCAACAACCGCGCCCGTGTGATCCAGGGGGACAAAGCCCGCCGCGATGCGGAGCGCCTGGATACGCCGTCGGGCTCCATTATCGAACTGATGGAGTTCACCCATAAAACTGCCGAGCACTATTTGCGCGCCTCTTACGGTGCCGTGGTTCAGGTGGAGGATGAACACGAGCTGCGGGGCACCCGCCGGGGCCTGACTGCCGACGGTATGGCCAGTGGCAACTACAGCATGTGGCGCTGCGATATGGACGATGCCGAGCTGGTATTCGGCCAGGGCGCCCGTGCTCGCGCACTGGCGGCGCAGCAGCGCGCTATGGAGCAGTTGCTGGAAGAGGCCGCCCACGTCAACGAGCGCCACCAGCTCTACCGTCGCGTTACCAACGCGGTGCGCGGACTGGCGAATATCAAACTGTTGTCCATTGTGGATACCGCCCTGGCGGCCCAGCGAGAATGGCGCAGTGCCGAGCGCGCCCTGGAAAACCTGGACCTGAAGGACTTCGAGCAGTTCGAGCAGCAGGTCGATGAACTCAAGGCCCAGCTCAAAGATCAGCAAAAGCAGCTGTCGGACCTCCAGCGCAAGCATGGCTCTCTGGAGACCAAGCTAAGAAGCAACGAAAAACTCTTATACGCGCTGTCTGGCGAGCTGGAATCCCTGGACGATGCCGCCAGTGACAGCGAGGAAATGGTAAGGCGTATTACCGCCATCGATCCGACTTTTGATGCCGAGCAAGTGCTGGTTACTGCCGACGAGCAGGTAGAGCGCGCAGCAGACAACTTCGACTTCTCAGCGGATATCGAAAGTTGGCAGGGACAGCTGGAGAAATACAGTCGCCAGTTGGATCGCGCGGTGATGGAGTACAACGCCACCTGTGCCAGCGTCGATACCCTGGTATTTGAGCCAGACTTGAGTGGCGGCCATAAAGACAACCTGTTCAAGTTGATCAGCGGTCTCGGCGATCAGGTAGAGACCCTGCGCAACCGCCTGAAGAACAACCTGCTGGTGGAGCGCCACGATCAATTGCTGGGATTGAAAAAATCCTTTAACACCACTTTTGTAACCCACTTGTGCCACGCTATTTACCAGTCCATTAACGATGGTAAGCGCGTGTTGGATGATCTGAACAAAGAGCTGGAACACCACCGCTTTGGCGCCGACCGCGAGCGCTTCCGTTTTGACTACCAGTGGGTGGCGGAATTCAAGGAGTACTGGAGCTTCTTTAAGGCGGTAATTGAACTGCCGAATCTGGGTGAAGAGCAGAGCCTGTTCGACACGGACTTGGCGCCCAAGCACCGCAAGGTGCGGGATCGCCTGTTGAGTATGCTGCTGAGTGAAGACGAGCAGGTAGCGCGGCGCGAGCTGGATCGGATCAGCGACTATCGCAACTACCGCAGCTATGAGATCTATAAGGAACCGGAAGGCAAGGAGCCGATTGCGCTCAGCCAGTACGGCACCGGTTCCGGCGGTCAGCTGGAAACGCCGGCTTATATTATCCGCTCCGCAGCGGTCACTTCGGCCTTCCGCTTTGGTGAAAGCGGAAGCCATTTGCAAATGGTGCTGGTGGATGAGGCCTTCTCCAAAATGGATGAGTCCCGCTCCAAGGAAGTGATCCGTTACCTGACTGAAACCCTGGGGCTACAGCTGCTGTTTATTATGCCCAGCAGTAAATCCGGGCCTTTTATGGACCTGATCTCGAATCAGTTTGTATTCAGCAAGTGCCCCAGTGCCAAGCCCATCGGCCAGCTGAATACCCGAGTGTATGTTGATCGCAAGGTGTGCAACCAGGAGCGTATCGCCGAACTCTGGGCCAACCACCGCCGCACGATTCGCCAACAGGCATCGCTGGATTTTATGGACCTGGTAGAAGTAGAGGGATAGGTATTTTCGGGGGAAACCCCTCCATTGGCAGGGAGGCAACCGATGGAAAAGACATTGCCCTATTGGGTAGAGGAAAACCCGCTGTTAATCGGCATCCTGAATTTTATTCTGGATCGGCGGGACAGCCAGCTGGAACGCGGCAAGGAAGCCCGCATTAGTTTCAGGCTGGATTTGCGCGCTGGCAGTAAGCGCTGGCTGGAAGTGTTGGAGCCCCTCAGGGACCCCGATCAAGACGAGCAGGAGCTGTGGAATGAATTGCAGCACTTTGCGCGGGAATATCAGTGTTTTACGGTAAAACCGAATCCGAAAAGGCGGCCGGGTATTGCCGAGTGGCAAGGGGCCCAATTGATTTTTCGGGATGCCAGCGAGGAACAGCTGCGCCTGTGGCTCAATCGCCCATCCCCCACCGTTCGCCAATCCGCCTGGACCAGCCTGCTGGAGCCCTATGTCGATCGCTTTGAAAATCCCTCTGCTTTTCCCCTCGAAGGCTTGGAGCTCCAACCGGGGTTTGATTCCGTCGAAGAAATTATCGCTTGCTGGGTGTCCGTCGGCAAAGAGCTGATCTTTGCCGATGAAATTTCCTGGCGACAATTAGCCGCGCGCTGCTTTAAAGGGGATTCCAAATACCTGGAATTACCCAGCCGTCAATCTCTGGTGCGCAATCTCTATCCTGACCTGAGCCGTAAAATTCAGGAGCGCCAGCTTTTACTTCACGCCTACCTGCCCAGGCAATTTGAGCAGGTCATTTTTATCGAAAACCAGGACACTTTTATTAGCCTGGCGGAGCTGCAACCCAGTCGTGCAGCACTGGTTTATAGCGAGGGCTACCAGGGAGGCGCAGAAAGGATTCGCAATGGGGAGAGGGTTCGCTTCAGCACTATTAATGTGGTTAGTGAAAATATCCGGCAGCAATTCCTAAGCTGGTGGCACGATGGGGAGTCCCGAACGGTTCCAACATTTTTCTGGGGGGATCTGGACTATGAAGGATTGCGGATTGCCGCAGCGCTGAGAAAGAGCTTTCCCGACTTGCAGTGCTGGCGCCCGGGCTACGATCTGTTACTGCATTTTCTGCGCACGGGAAAAGCCCATGCTCCAGAGCAGGCGGAAAAGGTGGGGCAAAAGCTGGTGCAAGCGATTGGTTGCCAATATGCAGATAGCACTCTGCTGCCAGCAATTTCAGACAGCAATCGCTATGTGGATCAGGAGGCGGTTGAGATTGGGGAGCTGGCTGGGACATTAGTGTGAATATGTCGCTATCCGATAAATTTTAATTGTTCGTTTTTATGGAATGGTGACTATCAAGGCGTCGGCGGGCGTTTGAACTTGTTTTTTATGCGCAATTTCTCGGAAGATAGAAAAAATATGCTGTAAAAATGCCCCTCAGAATAACAAGTGCAGTTTCCGGAGTTTGCTATGCGTCAGTTTTCCATCCTGGTCATTTTTGCGTTGGCCTTTGGCGGCGCCGCTGTGATGTACGAAAAGGAAAGCCGTAAAGTAAAAGGCGTGTTGACCCAGATTACTGAACTTCAAGCGCAGATGGGTGATTTACAGGCGGAGATCAACCGCCTGAATAGTGAATTGGAAGCCGTGAAGCTTGCGGAGCGCCGCCGCCCTAATCTCAGTGCTATGGCCAACCGCATTCGCCGCGAAGGTAGCGGCAACTCCGCACAAGTTGCGCCCAAGCCAAAAGTGGAAGACCGCTTTGAAAAGTCGCGCAACCTGATGCAGTCAGACGTTACCAGCGCGCCGCCAGCTATCCAATCGAACACTCGTAGCAACAATGATGAAAGCGAGTGGTCTCGCCCAACTGTAGATGCCGATGAGTATCGCGGTGAGACCGGTGAAGAACCTGCAGTAGTCGACCCCTACCAGTAATTTTGCACGCAGCATATTGATTCCCTCGCCAAAGCCCGCAAAATACCTGCCTCCCGCAGGATACTGTTTTGCGGGTTTGCCAGTTTTAGCTGACACGATTTGAAATTATAAGTGGGCAAGGGGCGTTAGGTATGTCGCTGAACAAGTTTTACACCACCTTAAATGGGCAGTTGGAAGGATTGCTTTCTGCGGAGCGCGACTGGCTGGCCAACACCGCCAATGCCAGTGCGCTGTTGTTTATGGAGCTGGAGGATATCAACTGGGCCGGCTTCTATTTCCTCTACGGTGATGAATTGCGTTTGGGGCCCTTCCAGGGCAAGCCCGCCTGTACCCGGATTCCTGTGGGCGCTGGTGTTTGCGGCACTGCTGTTTCGACCGGTGAATCCCAATTGGTAGACGATGTGCATCAGTTCCCCGGCCACATCGCTTGCGATGCCGTGTCGGCCTCAGAGGTGGTGGTGCCACTGTATGATGACGCGGGTCGTTGCCTGGGAGTGCTGGATATCGATAGCCCCAGTGTGGCGCGCTTTAGCGCGGAAGACCTGGCGGGCCTACAGGAATTTGCCCGGGTATTGCTCAAGTCCTCAGACCTCCCGGCGAGCTGATGGCGCTGCTTTGGCAAAAGCAGGTTGACGACACCTGTTACCAGGTGCGCAACCATGGCGCCAGTGTGCGCCTCTACAGCAACGGGGTTTTCCACTCTCAGTGGAATCCCCGCGATCCGCTCAAAGGCTCCCTTTGGGAGTTATTGCTGCTACCGGCATTTTTCCTCCCTGAAGAGCGCTTGAATTCGGTATTGGTACTCGGCGTCGGTGGTGGTGCCCTGATTCGCCTTTTGCAGGCGTTCACCTCCGCTAAGCGTATTGTCGGCGTAGATTTGGACCCGGTGCACCTGGATATTGCCCGTCGCTTCTTTGGCGTGCGTGATGTCGAGCTGGTGTGTGCTGATGCCTGTGACTTTGTACGCGACCACTTGAAGCGACCCTCTCACAGCACTTTCGACCTGGTGATCGACGACTTATTTGGGCACTGCGACGGCGTAGCGCAGCGAGCGGTACCCGCTGATAAATTCTGGTGCTCCAGCCTGATGCGCCTGCTTCATAAAGATGGCGTGCTGGTCAGCAACTTTGGGGATAGGCCCGAGCTACAGAACAGCGCTTGGCGCGACAAAGCTATGCGCGATCGACTCGGCGGTGCCTGGATGGCCTATATGCCCCAGTACGAGAATCATATCCTGGCAGTGAGCAGAAGAACTCTGCGCAAAGGTGAGCTGGCGGCCAGGGCCCCAGAAAAGATCAATCCCGCCAACCCCAATCGGCGCCTGGATTTCCGCATGAGCCAGCTTCGCTGATCCCGACAACCCCCACAGAGGCTGGCCCCTAAAATCCCTGTCACTTTAATAGTGATATTCATTGGCGCCCTTTGTCACCTCGTGACTATACTCAAGGTGAGCGAAGTGTTCTGCCGGGATCGATTGATGCGGTACAAAACTGTTGAGGAAGTGATTCAGGAAGGAAGGGATTTTCATGCCAAGTTGGCGCTGCAGTACGAAGAGTATGAGCAGCTTGCCACCAATGAACGGGTCGAGTTGCTGCTGGATCAGCTGCGACGACGGGAAGATTCCATGAAGCACTCACTGGAAAATTTCCATGCAGACCTGCCCCCTGGAGCCCTGCATACCTGGGTGCAGTTTGCCCCGGAAGGGCGAGAGAAAGAATTTTTGCAGCGCTTGCGCGGCATTGATATTGAAGACTTGGAACAGATTGCCAAGTTGGCCATGGATATCGAGATCTACCTGGCCGATCAATATCGGGATCTTGCCCAGGGCGCTGAAACCCCATCGGCACGGGATGCATTCGAACGATTGCGACAACTCGAAGAGTTGGAAGAGCATACGCTGTCGATGAACTTATTTAATTTGCGTGATTACTAGCCTTTAATCCTGTTTCCAGGCGACTGCTGCCGGTCTGCGCCCCCAGCTCTTAGGGGCGCAGTCGGTATACGCAAAATCCTTGCTCTTTGGTGATCAAATCCACCTGGGAAAAATAGCGGGGCCCTTTTTTCGCCAGGGGAATAAATTCATTCACCACAAAAATCGCAGCGCCGGAATCTCGGAGAATCCGTGCACTCTGTTGCAGAAAGCGATCGGTCAAATCCCCCTCCACCTGAAAGCCCTGGTGGAAAGGTGGGTTGCACAGCACCAGATCGGCGATTTCACTCTCCAGCTCAGAGCCAGCATCAGAGGGCACAACGATGCCTTCGACTCCCTGTTCGGTAAAATTCTTGCGGCAGGCCAATAGAGCAGCGGCGTTATTATCCGTAGCGGTAAAATGATATTTACCCAGAGCGGCTAATTGCATACTCAGGTAGCCATAACCACAACCGAGATCAACAATACGAGAACCGTCCTGTGGCAACTCCGTCGTTAATTGCTGGGCGAGTAGGGCACTGCCTTTATCGATTTTGTTCCAGCCGAACAATCCCGGCTTGGAGTAGAGGTCGCCAAGCTCGAGCAGCTTTTGTAACTGGGCATACTGAAGCTCACCGATTGGATTGCCGGTGTCCTCGTGAGCGACAACATTACTGCTCAGGTAGTCGTTGCCGTTTTTTTGCAAGTGCTTGGCAGTGCCCAGGCGCTCGGCTACTTTCGCAGCGTAGCTTTTGATTCCGCTTTGCTTTTCACCCAGCAGAACCAACTCGCCACCTTCACCGAGGAAGTGGGGTGCACAATCAATAATATGGTGAACTACGGCCTTCTCTTTCGAAACGGTGTAAACAATACGGCGGTATTTGCGGTCCAGTTCTTCAAAGTGGAAATCGTTGAAGAAGCTCCGCTTCACCGTATTTTCGGCGAGTTCGGCAATATCCCAGCGGTTACTGATTAAATCTCCGGCAAAATGAAACCCCTCCTGGTGTAAGAGGGGTTTGCTGTTTTCATCGGCGATCCACAGTGTTTCCTCTGGGGCCTGGATAAGTTCCTGATGTAGAAGGGCTGACATATCTTTTTTTAATTGATAGAGGCAATTTCTTCAGGGGTCAGGAGGCGGTAATCACCTTCCTGAAGTTCTTCATCCAAGATGATTTCGCCGATCTTTTCCCGGTGCAACTCCAATACCTTGTTGCCCAGGGCCGCAAACATACGCTTCACCTGATGATAGCGCCCCTCACCGATGGTGATGCGCACTTCGTTGGCAAAGAGGATCTCCAGCTTGGCAGGCTTGGTTCTCTTCTTTTCATTATTGAGCCAGACACCCTTGGCAAGCTTGGCCACGGCATCTTCCTCAATTTTCTCGGCCAACAGAGCGTAGTAGGTCTTGTCGCAATGGTGGTTGGGGGAGGTCACCTTGTGGGACCACTGGCCGTCATCGGTAAGCAGCACCAGGCCGGTGGTATCAATATCCAGACGCCCGGCAATATGCAGCTTTTCCTTGTTAGGCTCATCAATCAGGTCCAGCACCGTAGGGTGCTCGCCATCTTTGGTGGCACTGACATAGCCCAGGGGCTTGTTCAACATAATGTAGCGGGGCCCCGGCTCGTGCAGGGGCTCATCATCCAGGCACAACTCATCACTGACTTGTATTTTGGTGGCCGCATTGGTGACCACCTCACCATTGACGGTAATGCGCCCCGCCCAGGCGGCGCGCTTTACATCAGTGCGGGAGAGGTCGGTGACCTGGCTGACCGCTTTATCCAGACGAATCAGGTTAGCCAATTTTACGTTCACCGGAATCGACAGATTGATAGATCAGGGTATTGATGGTCATGGGACCAACGCCACCGGGTACCGGGGTGTAAGCTGCAGCGCGTTCGGTCAGTGGGCCCAGCTCGATATCGCCGACACCGCCGGGGTGGTAACCGGCATCCACAACCACAGCGCCATCCTTAATCCACTCGGCCTTGATAAACTCAGGCTTGCCCACGGCGCCCACTACGATATCGGCGCGGCGGATATGCTCGGCCAGGTCTTGGGTGCGGGAGTGGCAGATAGTCACGGTGGCATTGGCATTCAACAACATGGCCGCCATCGGCTTACCCAAAATGGGGCTGCGACCCACAACCACAGCGTGCTTGCCTTCCAATTCAATATTGTAGGCCTCCAACAGGCGCATAATTCCTTTAGGAGTCGCGCAGCCGTAAGCCTCTTCTCCCATTGCCATACGGCCAAAGCCCAGGCAGGTTACACCGTCTACATCTTTTTCCAGGCTGATCGCATCAAAACAAGCGCGCTCATCGATCTGCGCCGGTACCGGGTGCTGGAGTAAAATGCCGTGGACGTTGGGGTTGGAGTTGAGTTCTTCGATCTTGGCGAGCAGCTGCTCAGTGGTGGTGGAGGAGGGCAGTTCCACCTGGAGGGAGTCCATGCCAATTCGGCGGCAGGCATTGCCCTTCATCTTTACGTAAGTGGCGGAGGCGGGGTCATCACCTACCAGAATGGTCGCCAGGATTGGCGTTTGGCCACCACTCTTTTCCTTTAGTACGGCTACCCGAGCCGAGAGTTCCTCTTCAGTTTTCTGTGCCAGGGCCTTGCCGTCCAGAACCAGTGCAGACATAGATACTATCTCTAACAGTAAAAAATCGATGGCTAATAGACCGGAATCTGCTTCAGCACCTACTTTATATAGAAGGGCGGAAGCAGGCGATTTTTAAAAACGCTTACTTTTTATCCGGTCGGATTCGCGAAGTGCGCCATTTTCGCACAGGTTGGAAATAATTTCGCCACTTCTGGGCCCAGATAGGCAAAAGGATAAACTTCTTTAAAAATAATAGCTTAGAAGCGTTGACATGGGCCGGGGGTATCATTACTATGCACGCACTTCGCAGCTACAGCGACTTACACAACCACCTACGGGGCGGTTAACAGGGTCAAAGAGGTGCGAATGATTGGAAAAACGGGGCATAGCGCAGTCTGGTAGCGCGCCTGCTTTGGGAGCAGGATGTCGGGGGTTCGAATCCCTCTGCCCCGACCAATTTTCCGGGTTCACCTTGCGCCCGTAGCTCAGCTGGATAGAGCATCCGCCTTCTAAGCGGATGGTCGCAGGTTCGAGTCCTGCCGGGCGTGCCATCTTCACAAGATGGTGCTGGTTTGGCAAAAAGGACTTAGTCTGAAGCCAGATTGGCTGCAAGAGGTATCCGGCAATCAGTACTGCCACAAGGTGCTGAAGTATATCACTTTTATGGTGGCCGTAGCTCAGTTGGTAGAGCACAGGATTGTGGCTCCTGAGGTCGCGGGTTCGATCCCCGTCGGCCACCCCAGATTCTTCCTTGTTTATCAAGGACTTAAAACCCCGCCGAGTGCGGGGTTTTTTAGTTTTGGGCCTTTGAGGGGTAATTCGAAGGGGTAATTTTTACCACAATCGATTTTTTCAGCTTGCCTGTTTGGATATATATCCAGTGTCTTTGTGTCTGACTCTGTTCTCCAGTGTATCTTTTCGCTTGTTTGTGATGGGGGCTTTGTAAGTAGAAAATGCCGCCGTTACTAGGAGTAATGCTTCTGGCGACTGAAAAAACTCTGTGATGGAGTCCTGAATGAAAGATCAAGAAATATATTCTGAGATTGCGAAATTGCTGTATTGCGAAGCGCCAGATGTTTCGAGCGAAATCCATGCTCTTGCTTTGCATGTTGAAAACTCTTCCTTTATCTCTGCGTGGACTGGAGAGTTGAAATCTTTTGATGGATCGTTCAGTTTATCGGTGGAAGCGCTTAGAAAGATTACTAGCAGCGTGAATGAGCTAAAAGAATATTATCTAGAGGAAAATATGGGAGGCTGGAATATTGCACATTTTATTGCGCTGCCTTCCAGTAAAAGATTTGAGCTTGAGTTTGACTATTGCGAAGAGCTGGAAAAGGATGAAATATCTTTCTCGGAGTATGCCGGAAGGCTTAAAAAGTCTTCAAGAATTCACCCAAAATAGTTTTTGAACGGTCAAATCCATTCTTTTGTGTGGAGCAGGGCTTCACACACCTTTCAGCTAAGATTTCTATCTGGTGTCTGTTGATGAGTCTTGTTTGCCCTTAATCCTCGCCTTGTTAAGAGAAACAACTTTATCAGCGGTGTGGTTGTAGCGCTCCATCATGCTGCGAGTCTTGTGTCCGCTGAATTCCTGTTTGTCGCCTTCGAAATCTGAGATGCCTTTAATCTTTAAATCATGAAACCGGAAGCGGGCGGGTAGGGCACCGGCCTCATTGGCAGCTCTTTGCTCTCTGCTCCAGGTAGTGTTGAATCCATCTCGGGTGAAGCGCTGACCAGTTCGGCCGCGAATCAGATACATGCTTTGTGACCTGGAGGTGGTGTTGCTTTTAAGTGCCAGCTCAACTGCGTCATGTAGTCGGTCCGTCCAGAGCTTCAATTGCTTCTTGCCGGTCTTTTGTTGGCAAATCAATAAACCTTCTTCGGTGATATCTTGCCGCTTCAATGCGAGAACATCTTGCTGGCGAGCGGCGCAAAGATAGGCAATCTCCATTGCGGCCGCGTGGGCAGTATGTCCCTTGGACTCTAGCCAGTTATAGAAAGCTAAATATTCGGAATCTTCGACATAGCGCCCGGCCTGCTTTTCCTTGATTGGCTTGACCGCCCTGGCTGGGTCTTCGATTGATACGAACCCGCGAGCCTTTCCCCAGCGAAAAATAATACTGAGAAATGTGCGCTCTCTGTTTGCTGCGGTAGGGTATTGCTGCCCGCGTGCATCCATATGCATTTGAATCACAGGTGATGTGATGGAGTCCGGAACTGCTTGACCAAAGACGGCCTCAATCATTTTGCTCAATGCTGCCGAAGTACTCTCTGATGCGCGCCTCAATGGTCATATTTTCTTCAGTTACAAAACCAATCTAGGGAAAGAGAATGGCTACTAATCTTGTGTGAGACGGGCGCATGCTGGATTACACCAACAGCACCAGTGCGAAGATTACCTCTGGTCAGGTTGTGCCAGTCGGTACGGTGCTGGGTGTGGCGATGGGTGATATCGCCGTGGGTGAGTCCGGTGTAGTTGGTGTTGATGGTGTATTTGCTGTGCCCAGCGTATCTGCCGCAGAGATTAATCAGGGTGAAACTCTCACTTGGGTGGTTGCTTCCAGATCGTTTGATAACAACGCAGCCACGGGAGATGTCGCCGGCGCAACGGCCTTTGCCGCTGAGGCTGCCGGCGCAGGCGCCGCCAACCTTGAGGGTAAATTCACCGGCGTACCGGGCACCGATAAATCCTAGGTGGACCATGGATCTGGACCAGAGAGTCGCAGAGCGCGCGTTCCGTAAATTGGGCAGAGCCGCTACCTACGATGAGTGTAGCGGGGGTGAGCCTATTGATTGCCGCGTGATCTTTGATAGGGGATTGATGACTTCGATGATGAGGAACGCGTGCGGGTGCCGCGTATTGAGTTGAGTCTGCTGGTGAGTGAGCTGGGGGCCTACAATTCAGAGTCGGTGATTACGCTTAGTGGGGTCGAGTATAAGGTGCGCAAGCGTTTGGGTGATGATGGGGTTGTTTGGCGGGCGTTGGTTTGGTGGATGGGTAGCTACAACCGGTAGATCTTCTGTTTTGAGCCATTCAAGAAATACTGGTTGTGCATGAGAAATGTACAGCTGTGCATTTGATGATAGGGGCTAATAACAGCTTCCCCTATTATTTTGTAGAATTAGTAGCTCATTGATATTTAAAAGGGTTTCCAAAGTGATAATAAACAGTGAAAATACTGAATTATAAAGAAACTTCTTTGAGTCAACTTTATTGTTTTGAATTTTAAGTATTTTTATGTTGGGGAGGAGAGAGTGGGTCGCTTCATTAAAACAGTCATGATTATGTTTTCGTTATTCGCAGTTATTGGTTGTAGTGTCCAACCAAAACAAATGTACTCAGGTGAAAGGCTTCCAGTACAAGAAGAGGTGGTTCTTGAAGGATGGTATTTGCCTTTTAACTCAGAACGAAAATATACCACGTCTGTACAAATCCTATCAGTTGATGGCAAGTCTACTTTTGATAATCTTAATTCTATGATGACAGTAGATACAACATATCCTATTAAGGTTTATTTGAAACCAGGAAAGCATAATGTAACTGTAAGATACTCAACAGGAATGGCATATAGTATTGCACATCTCTGGTTTGAAGGAGAAAAAGGCGGACATTACCGGATTGATGCTAGATCAGAAGGCTATTCAGCGAGCATAAGAATTGTAGATACAAAAAACAATAAGACTGTTGGAGGTGTACAGTGATATTTCAAAGTAAAAAGGAGTTATATTTGTGATGATTAGTTTTTTTAAGAGATTGTTTTTAGGGTTGTCTTTTTTATTTTTCTCCTTCGCATCACTTGCTTCTACGTTGTCTGAGATTCCCAAGCAAGTGTTTAGTAGTAGTAAAGTTACCAAAGAGCAGCATGACATTTTTTGGGCTGAACTCAATAAGGTATCAAAGAAGGATTCTGAGTTTTTTCTTCATTCTCTTAAGAAAACGATGATATTTGGCCAGGAGGTTCAGATTGCCACTTGGAAAGCGGTATCAAATGCCTATAAAAATAGGGACTCTAATGTTCCTGAAGAGTTGAAGATCTTAAATGGCGAATTGTTAGGTAGATTTAAAAGTGACCTTAAATGGCCAGAGGGATCGCCTGATTATAATTCAGCAGTAGAAAGGTTTGAACGTGGTGTACGACAAAGCATGGAAAGTACCAAACAGCTGCTGCTAGCAAGTGCAAATCATGGTTCTCTCAGTCGTCCTGATGGAACTGAGATTGAAATGACGCAAGAATTGATTGATCAAACCTTGTCTAGCTTAGAAGAAAGGTTCATAGCTGTGAATAAACTATTAGATTCTAGCTGGAAAGACTAGCTTTGTATTTTTAGTTTTTTATTCCTTGAGGTTAAATAAGTATCGTATGCAGTAAAGTATTGCTGAGTTATGGCGGTCATTAGCGTTGAATACAGCGCAGTAAGGAAATAGTACTCGCTATTGCTTACTCTCCTTTGGGTGTTTAGTGGCTGCGGCCTTTTTAAAGGGCTATAAGGTGATATAAAGAATTTTATTTTGGATTAATTGTTAGCTCGCTAGATTATTAAGTAAGTTTTTATGAAAAAGACATTTTTTACAGTATTATTAGTATCCTTATCATTCAATTCATACTCAAGTGATGAAAGTGTAATGGTTCGTGATAAGGCTATTAGAAACGCAATGTTTCAGAATGCTAAGATTCTTCTTTGCGAGAATAGCCAGTATTCCTCCTGTTATGGTGTCACCTCAAGTGAGTGTAAAAGAGAAGTGGAAGCTGTGCAGGAGATCTGCTTTCATAAAGCAAAAAATGTAGTCGGTATTATCGATTCTTCTGATAAGGCAAGACAGTTTGGTGAATTTCTTGGAGGCTGTATCCAAAAAGAGCAGATATTAAAACATCATTTTGATGATGCTTCCAAAGTAGCTGTTTGTTTAAATGGCGTGCAATTTTGATTTTGTTTTAATGGTCAATAAAAAATTGACACTAAAATTTTTGCATTTTTCATTATTCTTTGGGTGTTCAGTCGCTGCTGCCTTTTAAAGGCTTTTCAATGTTGTGAGGATTAGAGGAAATACTGAGCTATGTAAACATAGCTTGGATTAATTACTTTATTTTTGGGGGCTTGATGAAATATATAGTATTAGTTGTCTTTTCAGTTTTTTTAGCTTCCTGTGCGCATCCGCCATTGCAGGAAAATGTCCCGGGCGGGGCTCAGGTGCTTTTTCGAAACGCTTCAGTAGGTTATATGAACGCTATGACTTACGATGATGCCAGTAACTGTGAGAACCCAAGAACTATTGGGAAGATTTTTGAACCGGGTGATTCTCGTAAGCACGCTTTGCCTTCCGAAGAGGTGGTAACTATCTCTGTAGGAGCTTGGGGTTTGCCCGCTAAAGGAGGGCACGTAGCTTGGTGCGACGCTCTTTTCTTCTCTGTTAAATTAGAGGCAGAGGAGGAATATACCGTAGAATTTAGGCAAGATTCGCAAAATCGCTGTGGATTACTTGTTACACAAAATGCAACAGGGAAGCCGCAAGAAATGGTTTTAAGGTCTGGTGAGGGGGCACTATTTCCGGGAGTGGCCGCAGAAAAGATATCATGTACTGTAGATCCGAGAATTTATTCTCTGTAAAGCCGGTATCCAAAAAAATTGCGAAATAGTACTTCTCATTTGAACTTCAGGAGGTCAACAAAAACATAGTTTGTACAAAACTTGCTACCGTCGATAGATATCTAAAACCCGCACCAGCGGGTTTTTTATGCTTAAAATTCCTGGAGCAATCCCCAATGACCCAACGCATCACAATCCGCGATGCCGTACAAAGTAAGCTACAGACCCTATCTAGCTACACATTCCCACCTCCAGATACCACAGAAGAAATTGACTCCAAGAAACTGCCAGCGATTGTTGTGGGCTTTGCAGTTGAGAACACCGAACACGAAATGTATGGCGGTACCGAGCGGCAGCTTGATCTGACGGTTACTGCGGTGGTGAAAACTAGCGGCGATGTGTATGCGGCGTTAGACCAATCAAGCAGCGGTGGATATTGAAAGCGTCTTGCAGGATGCTTCTCTGGAGGGCATCTGTGATTTGTTCCTGCTTAGCAAAACTGAGTTTGCGCTGGACCAGGATCACCCATTAGGTGAGGTATGTTTGACGTATAGCGCCGAGTATTCCACTGAACCCACAGACTTTTAACGAAACAATCCGATGAGGTTATGACTATGGCACAAGGTTATAAAACTAAGGTTTATTGCAGTGATGATGGCAGTTTTTATTCTCAAGTAGCGGGCATGTTGGATCTTGAGCCCGGTGAAGAGTCTCGTGGTTCTGTTGATATGACTCCTATTGATGGCACCAGTGGCTATATAGACTATGACCCTTCGGGCTTGCGTGATGCCTGAGAGGTCTCTATTACCTTGATCTGGAAAGAGAGCGACAGCGGCCAAAAGGCTCTGCGCTCAAATTACGAGTCTCATAACCAAGTCCGCCCACCTCGTGGAAATCGTTTTCGCGAATACGGTGGATACCTAGTTCTGGATAAACCAGGGCCACATAAATTACCTGGGCACCTATCACCGCGATAATTTGCATGCGGCCGAAAGGCGTTTTCAGGATTACTACGAGAGTATGCCGAAGGCTGCTTGATGGGTGTGTGATTGGTTTTTGGTTGCTTGAAAATTGCTTGGGGGGCATGACATGAAATTCGAAAGTGCTAGACAAGCGTGGCACGACGCCTTTGATAGCTCCACCGCTGCATTTGATTATGAGGCCATGGGCGGTAGAAGTACGGTTACCTCATCTGGGAGAGGGCGAAAAGTTGTAATTCGCGGAGAGGTGCAGGGCAGGGCCAACCAAGTCATTTGCCGGGTTGCAGCCCCAATACTAGTTGCGAAAGAAACCCCCGGAGCCAAGGACAGCGGCAACCGAATCATGGATGCCTGTGAAAAAGGATTAATCCAAGATGCAGTCGCAAAGTTGAGAGAGTGTGATCGGTTGGCATACTGCTGGGGCATGGCTGCCTACGCCCCGCCAGCCTCAAGAGTCAAAGAGCGAGCGGCCCTATTGCGGTACTTGATGAGAGAGTTCGACAAATGGCAGGAACCGCACCCGCGAGAAAAGGTTAGCCAGCTGGCGCTATTTTGTATTAATGCGTGTGCACTGCGCGATGTAAATGGCCGATTAATAGACCTGGGCCAAGCGCGGATAATTTTAGGGTGTGACAAAAAGCGGTGGGATAGGGAGTGGGTAAAAATATGGAAACGTTTGCAACGGCGTTTGGACCCTCTACCCGCAAGAGCTTTAGGGCCTGTTTCTGAGTTGGTGCAAGAGTACCGCATTAGATTTAAAAAGGCTTGTTGACAGCTTTATCCTGAGTAGGTATAAATTCCCCAGTATGCGGTTTTTCCGCTTTGCAGAATAAAACCGGTCTCTGAGCCGGTTTTTTATTTCTATAGCCAGAGTGATGATTTCTATTTGATTTATTTTGATGGACGTCGGTAGGCTATTGAGTGCTGGGTAGAAATTTCTGTAGAAGTAGATCAAATCAATTCTTAAGATGAATACTATGCTTGCTAAGTGACATCTAAGTGATTGGAAAAATAATTTATTGGATGAATAAAAAATTATTATGAAATATATAGTCTTAATGTTCACCATTTTGTTGGCAGCAGGCTGTACAGTATCAAATAATAAGACGTCGTTAAAAGATGAACCCTCCTCGAGATTATCTTTACCTTCCAAGACGGTGGTTGTTGAGGTCCGACTTGCAAGAGGTAATCCAATGGCTCCTGAAGAGAGTTCAGAAGTTTCAGAGATTGCAGAAGATATCTCGGAGAACCCTGAAGAAAGCTCAGAAATTCCAGAAAATATCTCTAAAGTTAATGGGGAGCTAGAAGAGTGTATGAGCTTGCTTGTAAATAGGGTGGAAAAGTTTGCCGTAGATCTTGATAGTGTGAGCATGAGTGACCTCGTCTATGGATTAAGAGATGGCGAATCCCCTGGAGTAGCGAGTATTCTCAGAAGATTTTTCAAAGAGGGTATTGAAGAAGTGGTGTACGTAAGCTTGGATGATTTTGGTGCAATGCACTCCAATGGCCTTGTTCCAATACCCAACGTAGAAAATCAGTTAGTAGCAACGCACTTTATTGGAGTTAGAACTGCGAGAGGAAATTTTCAAGGTATTCAATACCTTCCTGCCGGCCAATCATCTGAGGGTTGTTATATTTTTAACCCGGTTCTATAGGTAAGTAATTTTTGTGGCCGCAAATATCTTCTCTAAATGTGATTTGTATATTGGGTTTTAGGCGGAGTGGTAGGACTTTTTATAACTTGCTGACTTTAATTCTTTAGCTCAACATAATTTTTATATGATGCAGTTGCTAAGCTGAGATAAAGTGATCCGTTGACTTACTGCTGAGGCATGGCCGCCTACGCCCTGCCAGTCTCAAGAGTCAAAGAGCGAGCAATACTACTGAAATACTTGATGAGTGAATTCGACAAATGGCAGGAACCGCACCCGCGAGAAAAGGTTAGCCAGCTGGCGCTATTTTGTATTAATGTGTGTGCACTGCGCGATGTGAATGGTCGATTAATAGATCTGGGTCAAGCGCGGACAATTTTAGGGTGTGATAAAAAGCGTTGGGACAGGTAGTGGGTGAAGATTTGGAAACGTTTGCAACGGCGTTTGGGCCCTCTACCCGCAAGAGCTTTAGGGCCTACTTCTGAGATTGTGCAGGAGTACAGAGGTCGGTTTAAAGCCGCTTGTTGACAGCTTTGTCCTGAGGGGGTATAAATTTCCTAGCATGCAATTTTTCTGCTTTGCAGAATAAAGCCGGCCTCTGAGCCGGTTTTTTTGTGCCTGAGCGTACGTATGTTCTATCTGTGAGGTTTATGCCGAGACGAGCCAGCTTGGTTTTGCCTCTTCTAAATTTAGTTATTTTAATCGTAGAAAGGTAAGCGTTTTTATTTGAAAACGTCAAATGAAGTATAAAATGGAATTCCAGCTATGTACCGCCATCTAAAATATAAAAAATGGATTGAAATACTCTCTCTTATTCTATTCTTCACTGGGATTCAGGGGTGTGTATCTGTTGGAGAAATGGAGAAGAAAGCTTTCGAGCAGGCATTATCTGCAAAAACAAGAGTGGAAAGCTCCTCAAGTCCAAAGTTAACCTTTAAAGACTTAGAGTATAGAACTCTATCTAATGGCAGACTAAAGGTTGAGTTAGCTCCAAACTTATCTCCTATTGTCAGTTTTCCAACAGGAAACAGCTACACTCTTCCAATAAAGCTTCCAGATAGGCCCCAAGAAGAAAGTTTGATTGTGCGGTCAGAAATGTCCAATGCGGGTCGGAACAGAATACCTACAGTATTTGTCCCTTACATACAATTTCTAGATAAAGATAAAAACCCAGTCGAAGGTAGTGTAGAGATCCCTCTCTGTTTTTATCGCGGAGATACTGCACAGGATGTTGGTTATTTTGGTCGGATAGAAGCTTTTCCAAGGAGTGCAAAATATGCCGTCATATTTACTGATGTTAGTAAAGTTGGTGAGACGGTATCTTACGGAAGCTCTGCAACAACGACATCAGGGGCTTCTATGCTTCCTGTGACTATGAGTGTTACTTATAATTTCCCTCAAAGTCCGGAGGGGCATCTGGACGTTTGGTTTATGAATAAAGAAAATACAAAGCGTCAACAATATACAAGTTTAATGAGATGTAAAGCAGCTTATTAATATTTTTTGCAAGTGTTGTTATGAAAAATGTAATTTATGAAAAGCTCTTCATTCTGGTTTATTTTGTTCTTTTGTCAGGTTGCTCCATACCAGCTTATAAGCCTAATCCGGGGACTCCAATAGCTACTTTGGAGTTGATGTCTGGGTCAAGATCTGTAGGCGTTTATGCTTTTTCCAATACTGATTGTGATAAATTAGACCGGGGTTCTTTACTTGCGAACATTTCAGCAAGGCCTTTTACAAGTCCCGATATAGAAAAGGTTAAAATTGAAGCAGGGAAAGAGTTTGTTTTTTCCTTCAGTGAGTTACTTGATCATGGAATATCAGTGACAAGATGCACCGTTACTGTTCAGTTCTCCCCCTTAGAAGGAGAGCGCTATCATGCTGCTTTTGCTGGATGGCCTGTTGAACCGTGCGTGGTGGAAATGTATACAGTCCATGTGGATGATGATGGTTCAGATTATTATGAGGTAATGAATGACTTCACTATAAGAGATAAATCGTGCCCTGCTCCACTTCCTTGGTAGTACTCAATTGTATTGATTGGCTTGTCTATATTTTCTATTTGAGTTGAGTATATGTTTTTTTTGCGACTCCAATGAGCTGTTGACAGTTTTGTCCTGAGTAGGTATAAATTTCCCAGCATGCGGTTTTTCCGCTTTGCAATAAGCCCGGCTCCTCCAGCCGGGTTTTTTCGTTTCTGACTTTCTATTTTTCATTGCTCCATTATCTGTACTTGGCGGCGTTTTTGTGGGCGCCATTTTTTTGCTTAAATCTTGAGGATTTATGTTTCATAACGACTATTTCACAGAGTTGGAGTTGGCCTGTCGTTGTTGTGGTAAAAATCATTTTAAAGATGAAACGCTAATGCGCTTGATTAGAGTCAGAGAGCGATTTGGCAAGCCAATGATTATCAATTCCGGTTATCGTTGCCTAGCACATAATACTCAGTTAAATGCCACTATGACCCACGCCACTGGACAAGCTGTTGATGTTCAGGTAGCTGTAGGGCGAGCCTATCGGTTAATCCAAGTTGCTCAGGAGTTAGGGTTTACTGGTATAGGAGTAAAGCAAAAAGGCCCAATAGGAAAGCGATTCCTTCATCTGGATGACCTTGAGTCAATACCCGGCGAGCGCACCCGCCCCACCGTCTGGAGCTATTAACTGATCAAGATCCGAAAAATGGGTATTAAGTGGGAGGTGAAAAAGTAACCGCCAAGATTGAGGGAGTGTCGTGAGGGGGCAGTCAATGTAGGAAAGCCTAAGGCAATTAGTACGGTTGGGTAGAAAATGTGACTAAAAACGGACTCTATAATGTTTAGCGGCTTTCATTACTAGAAGTATTCGCATAACTCGTTGATATTATTTGCAATCTTAGGTAGCTTCGCGCACGTTAAGTGTGCTGGTAGTGGTCATGGGGCCGCTATATAAACTTCAGTCTAAATCTTGGGGATCTCAACAGGTGCAACCATCTCAATCAGTAATAATTCTTCTCCTAGTGGCAAATTTAGTTGCAACCGTATGGTTTGGCCTCAATGAGAGGACGGCTCCAGTACAAACTCAAGCAGAAAAAATAGCAGAGCACGAGCTACCATTGTTTATAGACTCTAAGGTCCGAGTGCATATATATAATGAATTCGTCAAAGCATTTAATGCTGGTGATAATGATGCCTTATATGACATGTTCGGCCCTGCAGCAAAAGCCCAATTTACAAGAGAGAGTGCAGAAACTGAGTTCCAGAGATTAACCAAAATTTTCAATTCTGTTGAGAGTGGTGCTTTCACCCACTCTCAACTAGCCGGAACAGAGGGGAATACAAGTTTCTACGTTTTGCATTATGCAGTTAAGTTTCCTGAAGAGAGTGAGTTTGGTACATCAGGGACACTGAAAGTGACTATTGCCATTCAGGGAAGTGAGTACCAAATATATGGCATCATGATTAATGCAGGTAGTGCTTAAATAAGCCAGCCAGATACTCAATCATATAAACCGGCCGCTGAGCCGGTTTTTTTGTACCTAAAAAAACCTTAATCAGGAGCTACTTGTGATTTCAGCGATATCCAACCTGCTTGGTAAGGTCATCGATAAAGCTCTCCCAGACAAGACGGAAGCCAACCGCCTAAAAGCTCAGGTTGATTCACAGCTGATTTCAATGGACTTGGAAGAGCTAAAGGCAGCAACCAAGGTAATCACGGTAGAAGCCTCGGGGGAGTCATGGCTACAGAGAAACTGGCGGCCAGTAACAATGCTCACATTTGTCGGGCTGATTGTATTTCACTGGCTGGGATGGACAGCTCCAAACTTAAGCGAGGATCAAACTCTAGCACTGCTGGAAATAGTAAAAATCGGCCTCGGTGGTTACGTCGTGGGGCGCAGCGCTGAAAAAGCGATGAAGGCTTGGAAGCAGTCATGACACTTCACGATACCCTAAGAGAATTAGCAGATAAGGCTGGCTATATGACTGCCATTGGTGCTGGAACTCTCGCTGGTTGGCTCGCGGATAACTGGTTAGGCTTTGCTGGAGTGCTGATAGCTGCGGCGGGCTTGATGGTTAATTGGTATTACAACCACAAGCGCTTGAAGCTGCAAGAGCAGCAGGGCGGGGACGATGGACGTTAGTGTAAAACTCGATACCTCAAAGTTTGATCGAGCAGCTGCTGAACTGAAGAAGCAATTACCTTATGCCAGTTCGGTTACCCTAAATAACGTGGCTTTTCGTATACGTGGAGAAGAGCGCGCAGCAATTGGGCGCATCTTTGCAAATCCAGCGAAGCTGACACTGAACTCTGTACTGGTGAAGAAAGCTACTAAGCGCTCAGGTGTTGCGAAGATCTTTATCCGTGATCAAGCAACCAACGGCACAGCACCGAGTAAATATTTGGCACCGTCGATTATCGATGTAAAGCGCAACGACAAGAGATTTGAACGTGCCCTGCGGCATTTAGGTGTACTGCCTGCGGGTATGTATGCCGTGCATGGAAAAGCGGCAAGGCTAAACCGGCATGGGAATATCTCGGTCGCTACCTATAAAAAGATTCTGGCAGAACTCCGTGCTGGTTCAGGTATCAAGAAGGGCGGGGCAAATAGTACTCAAGGGCTTACAGGCAAGCACTTTGTAGGAAAGGTAAACGGAGTGTTGGGTGTCTGGAAAAGGGCCGGGGGTAAGCGACGTCCTACAGTAAAGCCCATTCTTATTTTCCTAAAGGGAAAACCAGACTACCGCAAGCGCTTTCCTTTCTTTCGGATTGCTGACGGCATAGCACGTAGGCATTTGCCGTTAGAACTCGATAAGGCCATGGACCATGCGATTGCGACCGCAAAGAGGCGCTGAATGGGTCCTCCTGAGTGGGGGTAGCACACGGGTAATTCGGACCGTGTTTTTTTAACAGATATCTGAAATTTCCTAGGGGGTTATACCTTGGCTGACAACCTATCACTTGATGATCAGGCAACTCAGTCTGGTTTTGCTCGCCTGGTTGGTGCTACTCAACCTGCTATTGCCAAACACTTCAAGGCTGAGGTTTTTACCGTAGGCGCCAGTTACGAAGTTTGGCTTCATGAATATTGCGAGCGACTGCGAACCGAGGCCGCAGGCCGCCAGGCGAATGAGGCCCGAAATCGTCGCGATATGGCCCAGGCGATTGAGTCTGAAGTTAATGCAAAACTAAAAATGCGCGAACTGTATCGAGAGGATCAATTAATCCTTGATGTCGAGTCAACGCGCAAGGCGATGGTGGAGTGGTCCACCGTTGGAAAGAATGAATTTATAGGAGCGGTAGAGAGCATCATTATTGCTATCGAAAGTCAGTATGCCATTACCGTCGACCGAGAACCCCTACAGCCAAACATTGAAGCTGCCCTCAGAACTATTGGCGGTTACGAGATTGAATTTACAGAGGCTGGTGAAGGAGGTACGCCAGACCTGGATACCGCAGCCTAAAATTCCGCTGATTGAGTGGTTGCCAGAAAATATCAAACTGCCCTCTGAAGATAGTGATAACGCAGGATATTACAGAGTAGATTTTGTGCCCTATTTCTGGGGCGTAATGTACGCGCTCGATAGCCAAGTCTCCTGGATGGTGGTAATGCAAAAAGCGGCGCAGATTGGCTGGACGGTACTGCTAGCGGCAGATATCTGTAAGGTGGCGGTGACTGATCCCGCGCGGGTTTTGATGCTCTTTCCTAAGGATTCAAAAGGCCAGAACTTCATGGACGAAAAGTTCGTGAAGATTGTTGAGGGTTCGCCGAATGTAGCGCGTGTGATCGATGTCTCCACCAGTCGCAAGCTAGGCAACAGATCTACCAGAAAAGTATTCCCTGGTGGGGAAGTGCGTACAGTCGGTTCTAACTCCGTCTCCAATGTTAAATCCACCACCGCCAAGCGCGGCTATGTGGAGGAACCGGACGATACTAATAAAGACGTTGGTGATCAGGGCGATTCCATTCGCCACCTGCGCGAACGCCTTAAGCGGATGCGCAATAAGAAATTAATTATCGGCGGCACCCCTGCCGTTGCTGATCTTTCCCAGGTAGAGCACTACACCAAGCTCGGCACTATGCGCGTACTGCCGATTACCTGCCATGACTGCGAAGAGTCTCATGTACTGGATTGGGAAAACGTCAGTTGGTTAGAGAAAGAGGGAGGCACACCGCACCCGGTATTCGGCTTGAATCAGCCAGAAACCGCAATTTACGGTTGCCCCAAGTGTGGCAGTGAATGGGATGACTACCGCCGCCAAGCCAACATATTGCAGACCTGTAAAACAGCGCGTGAAAACGGTGATGAATTTGCCGGCTGGGTTAAAACCCAATGTGGCGAAGACTATGAGCAGGATGAGATAGAACCGATAGAGACGTTTATGGAGCTATCGGAGCTTTATGTGTGTATCCCTGGCACAGGATTGGCGGAGGTCGTTAGGGATTTCTTAGAGGCTGAGCACGAAGCCAAAAGCGGCGATGAATCTGCACGCATCGTATTCCAAAACAACAAGTTAGGCAGACCTTATAAATATGCTGCCAATCGGTTACTGGACCGCGAGAAACTGGAAGAAGCTGCTGAAGACTACCCAGAACTGTTTTGTCCTGCTGGCGGTTTGCTGGTGACTGCCGGTGTCGATGTCCAGCACGATCGACTCGCAATCACCATCCGCGCATTTGGTCGCAATGAAGAAAGTTGGCAAATGTACTGGGGCGAAATTGATGGCGACACGGTAGATAAGCGTGATAGCTGCTGGGATGCCCTGGATAAGTTAGTTTTTCAAAGCTTTAAGCACGAGCGCTTTGGTGAGATTTACGCATCTGCGGTGAGCATCGATTCCTCTGATGGAACTACCAGCGGCGCAGTGTATGAGTGGGTAAGAACCAGAAAAAGAAAATATCGGCGCGTTCTTGTGATGGCGATTAAAGGCGATAGCAGAGACTTTGGTAGTAAAGAAATATTTTCGCACCCAAGGAAAGCAGAAGTTAGCAACCCTACGCGCACTACTAAAGCCGATCGCCACGAAGTGAAGGTGTATATGGTAGGCACCCACAAGGCTAAGGATCTGATTGCCCGGCGACTGCTAGGCACCAGTGCCTATATGCACAGCTGTAAGCATGTGCGACAGGATTACTGGGAGCAGGTAACTGCTGAAGTAAAAGCACCGAGCAAAAAGTATAGAGGCAGAGAAACCTGGCAAAAGCGTCCGGGTAGACCCAACGAAGGAATGGATACTGAAGTCTATGCCCTACACGCAGCCTATGCGATGAACCTGTACAAGAACAACGAAAAAAAATGGTCCATTATCGAATCCCGCCTGGGCCAGCGTACCTTGTTTAGTGAATCAGAATCTCCTCAAACACCTAGACAACCCAAACCAGCCCCGAAAAAACCAAGGCAGCCCGCGCAGCCAGCCGGCTCTCTACTGGATAGTTAAATGTCTAAAACCGCACAAGAGATGGTCGACCTCTATATCGAGGCCGAGATAGACGTGCTCGCCGGAAAAACCACGGTCATTAACGGCCGCCAATTTACCGCCGAGAACCTGCAGGAAATCCGCGCGGGCCGCCAGGAGTGGGAGCGCCGCGCAACCGCAGAAACCTTAAAGGCCGCCGGCAAACGCCCCGGGCCCGCCTACGCGAATTTTTGCTAATGAATAAACTGGATTCTGTCATCGGTTTTTTTGCACCCGAGGCTGCCCTGCGCCGCGTACAAGCCCGGCGCGCCCTGGAGATTGCCGCCGCCTATGAAGCCGCGCGCCCCAGTCGCCTGCGCAAAAACCCCGGCGATAACCGCAGCGGCGACCTGGTGCTGGAAGGCAGTGTGGAAACCCTGCGCGGCCAAGCCCGGCACCTGGAGCAAAACCACGATTTTGCCTTTGGCATTCTTACCACCCTGGTAAATAACATTGTCGGCCCGCGCGGTATCGATGTGGAATTCCAGCCCAAAACCTGGGATGGCGATATCCATGACGGCCTCGCCAGCCAAATGAATGACGCCCACAAGGAATGGGCACGGCGCCCGGAATGCACCCGGCAATTTAGCTGGGGCAAAGCCCAGCGGCTTTTGTGCAATACCTGGCTGCGCGATGGTGAAACTTTAATGCGGCATCTGCAGGGCACGGTGCCCGGCTTAAAGCACCGCACCCCCGTGCCTTACACCATCGAATGCCTGGAACCGGATTTCCTGCCGGTGGATTACAACGACCCCAGCAAGCGCATTGTGCAAGGTATTCAAAAATCTGCCTGGGGCGAGCCTTCGGGCTTTTGGTTGTACGACGAACACCCCGGAGCCTCATTTAACTGGCGCATGAAGCGCAGGCTTCACAGTGCGGAAAATATCGAGCACCTGAAATTTGTACGCAGGCTGCACCAAACCCGTGGGGTATCCATTTTTGCAGCGGTGATGAATCGCCTTACCGATATTAAAGACTATGAAGAAAACGAGCGTGTTGCCGCCAAGATTGCCTCAGCCATGGTCGGCTTTATTCAAAAGGGCAGCCCTGATACTTATGAGCATGATTCTTCTTGGGATGATGAAGGAAACCGCACTCTCAATATCCGCGCCGGTGCCATCTATGACGATCTCCGCCCTGGGGAATCAGTTGGAACCATTCAAAGTAATCGCCCCAGCGGCCTGCTAACGCCATTTTTAGAAACCATGCACCGCATGACTGCCGCCGGCACCATGGCCAGCTTTAGCAGCATCAGCAAAAACTACAACGGTACTTATAGCGCGCAACGCCAGGAACTGGTGGAGCAGTGGGGAAACTACGAAACCCTCAGCCTGGAATTTTGTGAGGAAATTGTAGAGCCGTCCACCCGCCGCTGGGTGCAAATGGCTTTACTGGCGGATGCCTTCAAAGTGCCGAGTGATGTCGATCCATCCACATTAATGCATGTCGATTTTATTACCCCGGTGATGCCCTGGATTAATCCGGTCCATGAAGCCAGCGCCGATGAAACCCTACTGGAAAATGTACTGGCCAGCCCACAGCAGACCATCCGCCGCCGTGGCAAAAAGCCGGACGATGTAATTAAGCAAACTGCTGCCTGGCAGCGAAAGCTCAAACAAAACGACATTACTACCCCAACCAAACGCGAAGCCGTACCCGCGCAAGAAACTGAAACTGAATCTGAATAGGAGGCAGCCATGCCGAATGAATCCTGGTACAGCATGACCGCTGCCGCCAATACCAGTGAAGCTGATATTTATTTGTATGACTACATCGGCTACTGGGATATGACGGCAAAAGACTTTGCCCGCGATCTCAAAGCCCTCGGGGATGTCAGCAAGATCAATCTGCATATCAATTGCCCCGGCGGTGATGTGTTCGACGGTACCGCCATCTACAACCTGCTCAAAGATCACAAAGCCGAAGTGGAAACCTGGATTGAAGGCATCGCAGCCAGTATGGGCAGCGTGATCGCCCTCGCCGGGGATACTGTCCATATCGCTGAGAACGCCTATTACATGGTGCACAACCCCAGTGCCGGTGTTCGCGGTGATGAGCGCGCTCTGGAAAAAACCAAGAGCCTGCTGGCCAAAGTTAAAGCCACCATGAAAAGCCTGTATTCCTCACGCACCGGAATGTCGGATGAGGACATCAGCCAAGTGATGGATGACGAGACTTGGTATACCGGCACCGAAGCGGTAGAGGCCGGCTTCGCCACCGATACCACCGCAGCCATCGAGATGGCTGCCAGCTTCAGTGCCGATCACTTAAACCAATTTAAAAACACCCCTCAAGCTATTAGTGCATTGGTAATGCAGGAGCCCACTGAATTTAGATTCCCGTCTGCGGTTGCAGACAACCCAACCCAAACCAAGGAGGCGCAAGCCATGCCGAAAACTACCTCCACCACGCCAGCTGCAACCGCTGCGCCCGAGGTTACTCCAGAAATGAAAGCGCAAATTGAAGCCAATGCCAAAGCGCAATTTGCCGCCGATGAGAAAAAGCGCAAAGACGATATCACGGCCGTATTTAAAGGCTTCGAAGCGCACAGTGTTGTGATGCAGGAATGTCTCAATGATATGGACTGCAGCGCCGAAAAAGCCAAAGACAAACTGCTCACAGCCCTCGGCAGCCAAACCCCAACCCCCGTGCAAAGCTACAGTGTGGTAGTGCAGGAAGGTGAAGGCATCAAGCGCATGAAAGCCGATGCCGAGAATGCGATTGCTGTACGTGCCCTCGGTGAAAAGCGCACAGAGGGCAATGAACTCAGTGGCTACACCATGATGGAGATTGCCCGCATCCTCATGCAGGCCCACGGCCAAAGCTTGTCCGGACTCGACAGAATGGGTGTGGTCGCTGCAGCCTTTACCCATAGCTCGGGTGACTTCGCAACGGTGCTCGGCAATATCGCCAATAAATCCATGCTGAAGGGCTATGAAGAAGCGCAGGAAATCTTCCCGCGCTTTACCAGTGTCGGCAACCTCAGTGACTTTAAACTCACCACCCGCACGGATCTGGGCAGCTTCCCCTCACTGCGCCAAGTAGCACCCGGGGCAGAATTTAAATATGTGAGTATCGGCGAACGGGCCGAGACTGCCGCACTGGCGACTTACGGGGAACTCTTCTCTATTAACCGCCAGGCGATTATTAATGACGACCTGGGGGCCTTTACCCGAATCCCGCAGAAGATGGGCCTCGCCGCCGTGCGCACCGTGGGGGATCTGGTATTCAGCATCCTGCTCAACAATCCCAAAATGGCAGATGGAAAAGCCCTGTTCCATGCAGATCATGGCAACCTAGCCAGCGCCGCTCTAATCAATACCGCCAGCATTGATGCTGCACGGGTGAAGATGGGCAAGCAAAAGGACGGCAGCGCAGTGCTTAATATCCGGCCCAAATTCCTGCTCTGTGATATTGCCGACGAGGGCAGCGCAAAGGTTGCTCTGGAATCCGAATTCGAAGTGGGCGAATCCACCAAAAACAACACCACACCGAACAGCGTGCGCAACATTGCCGAAGTGCTCTCTGATGCGCGCCTTAGCGGACACAATGGCTGGTACCTCAATGCCGACCCGGTAGTGCACGACACCATCGAAGTGCTCTATCTGGATGGTCAGCAGGCCCCGGTGTTAGAGGAGCAAAATGGTTGGAGTGTTGATGGGGTCGAATTCAAAGTCCGCCTGGATGCCGCAGCCAAAGCCTGGGATGCAAAAGGCATGGTGAAAACACCCAAAACCTAATCCCAATCCCAACTGAAACTAAACCGGAAAGGGCCGCACTACGCGGCCTTTTTTATTTCTACTGCTTTATCCACTGAGAGAAAGAATATGGCTACGAATTTTGTACAAGCCGGGCGCATGCTCGATTTCACCAACAACACCAGCGCAGCGATTAGCTCCGGCCAGGTGGTAATCGCAGGTGCGGTCCTGGGCGTGGCGATGGATGATATCGCCGTGGGCGCATCCGGCGTGATTGCCATTGATGGCGTATTCACCGTGCCCAAGGTATCCGCCGCAGAGATCAATCAGGGCGAAACCCTCACCTGGGTGGTCGCCTCCAGCTCATTCGATGATAACGCCACCACCACAGCCACTGGCGATATCACCGGCGCGACCGCCTTCGCCGCAGAGGCTGCCGGGAATGGCGTAACCAGTTTTGCCGTGAAGTTTACCGGCGTACCGGGCACTGTTAAGGCCTAGGTGATCCATGGACCTGGACCAAAGAGCCGCAGAGCGCGCGTTTCGCAAATGGGGCAAAGCCGCTACCTATACCGATGGTAGCGGCGCTGAGCCTATTGATTGCCGAGTGATAAAAGATCAGGAGATTGATGACTTCGATGATGAGGAGCGCGTGCGGGTACCGCGTGTTGAGTTGAGCCTGCTGGTGAGTGAGGTTGGGTCTTACAACTCAGAGGCGGTGATTACGCTAAATGGTGTGGCATATTCAGTGCGCAAATGGCTGTCGGATGATGGGGTTGTTTGGCGAGTGCTGGTGGATGTGTAGCCTTAGTGGGTAGGTCAGCACAGGATTTATGATCATTGTGATTGTTATTTTTTTGAGTTGCTCAAACATACAGGAAAATGCTTTAAAATCATTGACTTAAAAGATTGGTTAAAAATGGGGATAGTGGTCAAATTGATCATTTTTCTAGGTGGGCCGATAGTGCCAAGTGATCGTAATCTATTGATTTAGTGGAAGAAGATGGCGTGTTGGCGTAAATTGGTATCAGAAATAGTAGTCAAGATAATAGTGGTCATGATGATCACTATATAAATGTTATACTTCCCCGGCATGAGCTGGCTTAATACATGAGAAGACATGACGAAGTAGATCGACAAAAATCACAAGACTTTGACATTCTGCTGGACGCAGTTTTGAATGAGCCGCACAAAGTAAATGATATCGTTACGGGCAATCGAGAATGTTTACGAGCTGTAAATTACTCTGGCGAAAATGTATTGCATTGGCTAGCAGTAGAAAATCATACTGAGGGAGTTCAGCTCTTAAGAAGTTTAGGTTCACCAATACCTGAGTTCGCTTTAATTCATGCACTGGAGGCTGGCCACACCGAAATGGTAATTCTGCTATTAGAGTTAGGGGCTGACCCTAATATTGAAGCGTGCAAAAGATCACTCAATAACTCCCTTTGGGTGTTAAGTGATAAGACTAAGCGCCTTATACGTAGCTACTTTAAGCAGTATGGTCATGAAATATAACAAGCATAGGCACAATCGCCCGCAAAAGGCGCGGGCTGGACTCGCTTCACTGCGTTTCGCTCGCCTGTGCTATGGGCATTATGTGTAATCCATGAAAAAGATCTCTAAGTGGTGTGTATGGTTTGGTTGGATATTTATTGCATATCCAGGGTTGGCTTTTATGATCAATTTCTTGCCGGTAGATTTTTGGATAACAATAAGTAATTTCTTTACCGGCGAGGACAGTCACACTTACTATAAAGTTGTGGCTACAGAGGGTGGCCAAAACTATGTATTGTCTACATTAATTTTAGGGACTGGCTTAGTTGTTTTAGGTAAGGTTATTGCCGCTAAATCAAACACATAACAAGCAGTAGCACGAACGCCCGGCAAAAAAGGCCGGGCTGGACGGCCTACACGCCGCTTCGCTCTGTTTCGGCCGCCCGTGTGCTGGGCGTTAGCCATATGATCATGAAAAATATATCTAGACAAGAATTTGTAAGAGGAAGTGGCGGGCTCATAATACTGGCCATCTTTTCCTACGTTACTTTTCTATTTTTGCGGGGGATTTTCAATATCTCTGTAGAGGGGTGGGTGTTCCTTGGATATATCGCCATTATATTTTTAGGTTTCTACACAACATCGCTTTTAATCAATCGTCTGGTAGAAAGATACCAATCTGCACATGGTGACAAAGCGAAGAAAACTATAGCAGCCTTATCGCTCACCATTGATGCAGTCATGGTCGGTATTTGTTCTGCCATGGCAGTAAGGGCGCTCTACGAAGATCGCTTTGATAACATCGTTATGTGGTTTTGTATGGTCGCATATAGCATTTACTATATGTATAAGCATTCGAAGGAAAAATTGGAAAATGGCTAACAAGGTTAGGCATTGGGGGGAAGTTTGGCGGAAATTCTCATAGTTTATTTAGTTGGCCTGCTTATATATCCTGTAGCTATTGGTGCGTACGCAATACAGTCTGGGTTGTATGTTTTGTACTGTATTTGGTTGATTTTAGGGTATGTATTTTGGTGGGGGTTAGGTAGACGAAACCATAACCGACTTCGAGTGTTTCTAGTTGCAGTTTGGTTTTTGCCGAGCACTTTAATTTGTGGTGCCGCTGCCGTTATTCCCTGGCCTATCGCAATGCTTTGGTATCTAGGTGGGGCGTCTGGTTGTATAACTGTCTCTAGTCTGGCAGTAACGCTCGCTTTAAACGTGATGTTTGCAGTGGGCGGATTAAAGTTATGGCAACTGTTTCGGATGAAGCGAGCGAATGCCTAACAAGCGCAAGCAGTTTGCTACGGCCCTTCGGGCCTCCGCGGGACGCCCAACGCCATGCACATTTTGTGCGGGTCGCTGCGCTTCCGGTTTCGCACAAAACGTGCATGGCGTTGGGCGCCCCTGTTGCGGGCGTTAAAGGTACACAAGATTTATGCAAAGGTACGCTGCAAAATTGCTTTTCCAATATCGTGTGCACATTGATGGCGAGGATAATAAGCGGCGCACTTGCGAGGAGCGTATTATCAATATCGGCGCTGAAGACCCAGAGGTCGCACTCAAAAAGGTGAAGTCTTATGGGAAATCAGAGCAGCACAATTACCGAAATTCAGACGGCAATAAGGTTTATTTCGAGTTCGTTGGCGTAATGGATATGATGCATCTTGGCAATGAAGCTGAAAAAGAAGAAGTGTGGTATGAAATTAAGGAATATCTCACACCGAAAGAAAGGAAGGAGAAATTACTACCAAAGGAGAAAGACCTTCATGCCTTTCGTGAATTCAACCTTTAACAAGGCGCTCAACTACACTACGGCCGCAAGCGGCCTCCGTCGGACAGCCAAAAGCGTGCTTCGCACTGGCTGCCGGTTAGCTTAGCGTTATGGATACTAGATGAAGTCGGCCCTAGCAATATTGTTTCTTCTGCCAGGAATAGCTTTCTCAGAAAGCATTTCTTGTGCGAGAGAAGGGTTTCCAAGGCTTGTTGAGAAGCCTGGCCTATTAACAATTGATCAGAGTGGGCCAGACAAGCTCATTATTGCATTGATTCCACGTAAGCATGAGGGAGAAAAGTTGGTGAAAGCATATACGATAATTGGAGATCCAGGGAGCATCTCAATTCCGCTTGCTTTGCACGAATCGAGCGTTAAAGACTACAAAGGTTTTCTTGTGGCGTACATACAAACGGAACAAAACAACCAGAGCATTACTGTGCAGGCAACGTATGGACATATATGTACAACCATATTGCATCGCACCGAAAATCCATAACAAAGCGGTCAATGGCGCCTGCGGCTGGACCTCCTTACGCTGCGCTCCAGTCGGCCCATTACTTAGGCGTTATGAGCTATTTAACTTAAGGAGGCAGAGCTTCAATGAAAGCTTTATTTATAGTCCTTTTACTTTTTATTGTTGGCGGGTGTAATAGCTCCAACATTAATGCGAATACACCGGTTAAACAGGGTTGGCAGGCTGTATACAGACACGACGAAAACGGTAGTCCTATCGCTGGAAGTATGGACGCACTAATCGATGGAATACGGAGTGGGTATTCAGTACGCGTAGGCTGGGGTTGGGAAAAGAACGTCGAGGGTTCGTTGATCAGACTTGAACATATGGCGGAGCCACTGTTTTTGACAATTATCCAGGAGGAATTTGTTTCCGCCGTGATTGCCCCCCATCCTCTACTGGATAGCTATATCGATAGACAGACGTTTGGAGAGGGGGGACACATCTGGCAATGTGTATTGACCAGCAAAGGGACGTTTAATGCAAAAGTATATAACCGAGCCAGTGACGAGCTGATCAGGGATTTGCCTCAGCGACAAATCATGACCTGGTTCCTTGAGTATCCGGCACATTTTGCTGGTTCCCCTGTTAAGCCACTATATTAATGAATTGAAGATTATAGTGAATGGTGAACAAACTAGATCCAAGCGACCGCTTATAGCGACGCTTGAGAGTTACCGTTTTACACCACCGCAAGGAGATTAGATGATTAGGATGGCTCTTATTTCATTTGTGTTTTTTATTTTGGGCGGAATGGCTGCATTAATATTAATCTCAGTCTTAGTTAGCTTTGATGATGAAAATAATTATGAATTTCCTTTGAACTCAGTCGCGTTTCTAAATACGGATGCGTGTCCGAATTCAAACCCTAATGATTTGGTCGGAAAGTGGGAGGGTAAAAAAGAACTCGGTAATGGTAGGCATCAAATTTGGAGTGTAGATAGAGCTAGTGACGGTACTTTTATTATTCATGCTCAATTTGTAGATAGCACCGGTGAATATCGAGTGCGTGAATCCGGTTTATGGTCATATTCCCACTGCCTTTATTCGACAATAATAAACAACATAGATGGAGAGCCAGCACTCTATCAAGAAGTTTATCGTGTGAAGAAGGTAACGCTTGATGAAATGTCCTATACGAACTTTCGTACGGGCAGGTCTTTTAATCTAGAGCGTTCGAGTAATTAGTTTGTGTATAACAAACTGTTTAAGAGTAATTCGCAATGCGTGGCATTTGTACTATGCGTTGCATTTAGTATTTAAGGTGGTATGCGGCGGCTTTTGTATTGCGCTGCTCACAGCTTAACAGGGCGTTAGATCCATAAAATTGTACTTTTTGACGTGCTATTTAAACTGTAAATGAATACCCAAACCCGCATCAGCGGGTTTTTTTATGCCCCAAATTTCTGGAACACTACCCAATGACCCAACGCATAACAATTCGCGATGCCGTGCTAAACAAACTGAAAACTCTATCGGGCTATACATTTCCTCCTCCTGGCACCACAGAAGAAATTGAATCAAAAAAACTGCCAGCGATTGTGGTGGGCTTTGCAACTGAGAACACTAAACACGAAATGCATGGCGGTACCGAGCGGCAACTGGATCTGACGGTTGCTGCAGTGGTGAAAACTAGCGGTGATGTATATGCCGCGTTAGACCAGGCAGCGGCAGATATTGAAAGCGTCTTGCAGGATGCTTCTCTGGAGGACGCCTGTGATTTGTTCCTGCTCAGCCAAACCGAGTTTGCGCTGGACCAGGATCACCCATTAGGTGAAGTACGCCTGACGTATAGCGCTAAGTATTCCACTGAACCCACAGACTTTTAACGAAACAACCCGATGAGGTTATAACTATGGCACAAGGTTATAAAACCAAGTTTTATCGCAGTGATGATGGCACTTCCTATTCTCAGGTGGCGGGCATGTTGGATCTTGAGCCCGGTGAAGAGTCTCGTGGTTCGGTTGATATGACTCCCATTGATGGCACCAGTGGCTATATGGACTATGACCCTTCGGGCTTACGTGATCCCGGTGAAGTCTCTATTACCTTGATCTGGAAAGAGACTGATAGTGGCCAGCAGGCTCTGCGTGCAGATTACGACTCCGATACCAACAAGCACTACAAGGTCGAATACCCTGAGGGCACTACCGTTGAGTTTCTTGGACATATTACCGCCTGGGGTAAGGCGGTACCCAAGGATGACAAGATCACTCGCACGGTTAAATTCAAGATCTCTGGTAAACCCTCTGTAACTGCAGGTAGCTAATCATGAATTTAGTTCCAGCCCCTATTTTAAAATCTGAAATAGTGCTTTTTGGTGAGCAAGAAGTAGAGCTATTTGAGCTGAGTGCTTATCACCGCTGTGAATACCTGCAGAAAACTACCGAGGACATCCCCCTACCGCAAGGAGAGGACGTTCCAAAAACTGAACTGGAATCCTTTGGCCAGCTCTGGGCTTTTCGTGCCGGGGAGGTGAGCAATAAATTATTGCTGATTGCCTACGCAATTTGGATGAAGCCGGACTGTCAGGAATCCGTGGAGCAGATTCATCAGGGACTTATCCGCAGTATCACTCCTGAATTGATCGATGTGCTCTATGTGCCTGCGGCAAAGCTATCCGGCCTTTTTGTAGAGATACCCGATGAGGGTGAGGGTAGCGATACGGAAGGTGAGGACAACGAAAAAAAGGCTAGTGCCGGGTTTCTACTTTGCCCGGCAGCTCGCGCGGGATTTTAATCGTCCCGACTATTTCAACATGTTGCGCTCCATGAGTTCTACCGAGTTTGACCACTGGTATGAATTCCACTCCGAGCGTCCCTTACAGACCGAAGTCCAGCAGTGGCAACTCGCCCATATCGCTGCCGGCACCCTGGGAGGCAAAGTCTCTCAATACCTACCTCAAACGCACAAACCAAAAACCGTACAGCAGCAGATCGCAATCTGGAACTCCATGAGTTGAGCAATGGCTAAACAAACATCCATGGCCACGATAGTGGCCAACTTGGAGCTGCGCTCCACTCAGTATAAGCGGGAGATGGACCAAGCTACTGCACGCAATAAAAAGTTAACCCGAGAGCTGAAGTCCACCAGTGCAGCGGGGGATATGTTCGGCCGCTCCATGCGTGGTGCCGCTCAAGGGGTCGCCGCTATCGATGGTCCCTTGGGCGGTGTTTCCGGTCGAGTCGGTGCGCTTAATGGGTTGCTGACTAGTGGGAATTTGGCGTGGGCGTCCTTTGGTGTCGCGATCGCTGGTGTCACAGCCGTGATGTACAAAAGTATCCGCGCTGGTGAAGAAATGGAGCGGGGTCAGCTCAAGATAGAGGCACTACTGAAGGCGACCGGTAGTGCCAGTGGTCGAACCGCAGAGCAGCTGGATGAACAAGCCCGCTCAGTGGCCCGCGCAACCCTGGCTAGTGTTACTGGTATCCGTGAAGCCCAGGGCATATTGCTCACCTTTAAAGGTGTTCAAGGCCCGGTATTCGATGATGCTATTCGCCTCAGCCAGGATATGGCAGCGGTGATGGGAGGCGATGCAAAGAATGCGGCACTTCAGTTAGGTAAAGCGTTAGAGGAACCCTCAACCGGGATCACCGCACTGAAGCGTGCCGGTGTCAGTTTCACGGCTGCAGAAAAGGAGCAGATCAAGACTCTGGAGCAATCGGGGCGTGTTGCCGAAGCCCAGCGCATGATTCTGTTAAAGCTTGAGCAGCAGGTGGGCGGTGCTGGTGCTGCTGAAGCAGGTGGTCTCACCGGTGCAACCGATTCCCTGGCGCAGTCCTGGCAGGAGTTTCTTGAGGGGCTCAGTGAAACTGCGGGCTCCACCGGTATTGCGACATCCGGTATTAATAAGTTAACCAGTGCCGTGGATACCCTGCGGCGTGGACTTGCGCCTACCGATGAAGAAAAGCAGCGCACACAATTTGCTGAACTTCATAACCAGTATGTTTGGCATCAGCAGATGCTGGCTAAGGCGGAAGCTGAAGGCGTTCAGGTTCAGGTCGAAATCCATCGCAATAGATCAGAAATGATACGCGGCCAACTTGCTGAGCTACAGAGTGAACAAATAGCCGCGCAAAAAAAGCGGCAGGATGAAGAGAGGAGAGCTGAAGAAGCCGCAGTAGCCGCGAGGGAGCAATCTGAGCGTGATCGTATAGCCCAACAACGCGCAATAGCAGAGGAGGCGGGCACTGCTCAATTAATACAGCTGGATCAGTTCCTAGCCAATCAACAAGGCAAAATAAAGCTGGATCATGAACAGCGACTCCAGCAAATCGCTGGGCTGCAAATTGCCGAGGAAGAGCTTACCAGGCGAGGCTTTGAATCCATTGAGGCACTTCGTACTGAATACGCTGAGCGTGAGAAAGAGCGCTTCCAAATGGCCCTGGCTGAAGAGCAGGCACGCACAGCCAATGGTGAAGGCGAAGAGGGCCAGATCGGTGAGGATGGCCTAACGGAAGCGGAACGTCAGCGCTTGATTGCTCGACTGGAAACATTGCAGCTTTCCTGGCTTACCGAAATGGAACAGCTGCAGGTACAACAAGATGAAGAAATGGCCCTGCTGGATCAAGCCTTTGCCAGCAAGTTAATTGCGCACGATACCTATGAGCGCAGGCTCACCCTTCTAGAAAACAAACATCGAAAACAACGCGAGAAGCTCGAACAGGCCTCCAATAAAAGCAGACTTCAACTGTTTGTTACTGGAGCCAACCAAGTGCTATCGGCAGCAGCGGCCTATAACCAAAAAGCTGCGAAAGCGGAGATGGCAATGGCTGTTTTTTCTACCGGGGTTTCCCTTGTAAAAAATATCGCAAAAGCTTCTGAAATTGGATACCCGCAAAATATTCCTATGATCGCCGGGGCTATTGGCCAGGGTATTCAAATCGCTGGGATGCTGTCTGATTTGCAGGCGCCCAGCGGCGTTTCAGGCGGTGCAGCCGCCCCCAGTATTAGCACAACGGGTTCAGCTGTGGAGAGCCCCGGCGTGTCTGGTATTGATGAGGTAGTCGAAGGGGAAGCGCAGCAGCCAGTCTCACAAGTGATTTTCCAGTTTATGGGAGATGTTGTTGGCGACAGCAGTGAACGAATTATCGAAGAAATTCAAACCAAGATGAGCGAAGGAGAACTGGTGCTGTTCGATAAGAGCAGCCGCCAAGCTCTTGAGCTTAATGGTTAAAGGGGTAGCTCATGCTGATTCAATACACCCCAATTCGCTCACTAGTCGGTGATGGCAGTGATTTCCAGATTGAAGCGAAGTTGAAGCGCTATGACAGCAGTGACCGGCTCGAAGGCAAAGAGCACAAGGCGCTCAGCGGACAAAGCGAGTACACGGTCTATCGCCTCGAAGAGGAATACGTTTGCCAGACAGTGCCGCTCAAGCTTACCAGTACAGAGCTCGCACGCTGGCGTGAATTTAAAAGAAGCTGCGCCTTTGGTGAGTTCTTTACTTTTGATGCCTACGGTACGACAGCGCTTGCTGATGATCCCCAACAAGTGCAACTCAAATTTAAATCCTTCAAAGAAAAGCGCCAAAAGGATGGTCGCTTTATTTTCTCATTTACCACAGTCCAAGTGATTGCTTAATTATGCGCAACAATTCTGAAACCTTTGATGTTTACAACCAAGCACCGCAACGGCAATTGCGATTGGTGATTGAAATCGACTATGACCTACCGCTCTATATTAGTAGTCACAATGATATTCCGGGGCTGCCTGCTAATGCGATTCTCGGAATCTTAAAAAAGTGCAGTGCAACTAGCCAAAAAATTATCCCTGAGCAAGGACTGGCAGAAATAGGAGCGATCTCATTTGAGGTTGTGGATATCGCCGGACAGTTTTCCTATGTGTTGCGCGATGAGTTAGAGCAAGGACGTGGTATTAAAGGGCGAACCGTTCGCCTTTACCAAGGCTTTGCTGGTCTCGACTGGGAGGGTTTCCGGCTGGAGCAAACCCAGATTGCTGAGGAATCTATTTCCTATGCGAGCGGTATCTATCGTGTGCGCTGTCGAGATATCCAGCGGGCAATGCGCAGTGATATTTTTGTATTAAATAGCACGCGACTATCTGCAGATTTCCTGAAAACGGCAGACACCTTGCAGGTATATGATGCGAGTCAGTTTGAAGCCAATCCGCACACTTCTGCCTATGGTGATGCAACTAGCCAATCTGTGTATTACCTTAAAATTAAGTATCAGGATGGCTTTGAGATATTGCGAGCTACCGGTAAAACCGATAGTAGTTTTACCGGTTGTACGCGAGGCTTATTCGGCACCTATGCCCGCGACCATATCCTGCCAGAAGATAGCGATGCTGAAAGTGGTATTGAAGTTGAAGAGTATGTTTATCTAGAGGGCCCCGGCCCCCAGCTAGCTTATGCATTGCTTACAGGCGCTATCTTGGGCACTAATGATGTATTGCCCAGTAATTGGCACTTAGGAATTGATCCCAATTATGTGGTTCTCGATCAATTCGAAAATATAGGTTCAGATTGGTACAAGCCCAGCGACCACAGCAAAGGCAAGATTCTGCGTTTCGATGGCCTCGAAGAAACGGATGGCAAGAAGTTTATCGAGACTGAAATCAACCTGCTGTTGGGGGCGTTTATGCCGGTAAATGCGGCGGGCCAGTTGGGATTTCGTCGTATGGCCGGCGTACTTGCCGACTCTGGCAGTGTATCGACTATCGGTCCTGACGATGTCAGCAGCCTCGGCGAGCTGAAATACAATTTAGCGGGTATACGTAATGTATTTTCCGTTGAATGGAGTTGGTTTGAACAGCCTGGATTTGACGGCAAGTATCTGCGTACAAACCATGTACTTGATGCTGATTCAATCGCTGTACACGGCGAAGCCAAACAGCACACGCTGGAGTTTCGCGGGCTCCATAATTCACGCCACACCTACACTACGATTAAAAACACTTTTGATGCGCTTAGGGATCGCTTTGCTGGTCCGCCGCTGAGTCTGCGCTTGGGATTACTCCCCAGTAAAAACGACCTGGAAGTAGGGGATATAGTGCGGGTGAGTTTACCGCAGCTGCGCGATCACTCGATTCGTGGTGATAGGCCCTACGATTTTAATTTCGCTAGTGATAACGAGGGCTGGGTACCCCTTGACGGCGTAACGGAATCCAGTGTGACTAATGGAGTATTGTCGGTTAAAGTTGTTGGCGAAAATCACTGGATTAAGCGTAATTTCTCACCCACTTTTCTTGGGGCTGATCTGCCCTATATAAAAATGCGCGTTCGTCGTACCAGTGATGAACCGATTGCTGCAGGCATTGGCAGTAAGCTGTTTTTTAAACACACCGAGAGCAGCTATTATTTTTCTGCGGGCGCGGATGAAATGCTCGACCTTATCGAGCGTATGAACAGTGCTAAAGATGAGTGGCAAGAATTTGTATTAGATCTTACCCAGGAGGATGACTGGACCGGTGGTGATATCGAGCTAATCCGTATCGATATTGGCCATGATCACACAGCAGACTATAGCTACGAGCTGGACTATATCCGTCTATTGCCTACTTTGGGTTTAGATGAATACAGCCTAGATCGCGCTATGGAAGTGCAGCGCATTAGCGTCGATCAAGTTAGCGGCTCAGTGACGGTTGATTTATTTGGCAGCTATCAACCCGCCGGCATGATTGTCGATCAAGCGGAAAGCACCAGTGCCGAATTGCCAGACGAATGGTATGAAAGCGAAGGCACTGCAATGGCGGCGGCCGGCCTCGCAATTGATGCGGACGGTTTCTTAACCGCAGATGGCGCACTTTCCGGCAACACCGACAGCCGCGCAATCTATTACCACCCCGGTGACCTCACAATACCCGCAGGTTGCACTCTATCGGTGAGCGACAATGTTGAGCTGCGTGTTCGTGGTGTGCTGCAAGTTGATGGTGAACTCAAAGGCCTCCCAAGCAATAGCGGCGTAGGCTTTTTGGGGTCCTGTTATGGCGGTGCCGGCCAGCTAAAAGATGCTCAAACGGTAGTGAGTCGGGGAACAGCTAGGGGGACCTTGGGGCAAACGGTTATTGGCCGCAATGCAGTTATGCCTCCCCTCGATATTGAGAATAATGGCGGAGACCTTCAAGGCATTCCCGATGATCTGCGAGGCTCGGGTGGCGCACGCGGTGGTCACTCTTCTTTCTATGCCTGGGATGGGAGTTACGAGCCCAGCGGCCGCGGTGGTGTAGGTGGCGACGGGGGTGCCGGACTCGTTGTGATTGCGCGAGGTATCGCCATTGGAGTCAGTGGCAGAGTAGAAAACTCTGGAGAGGATGGCAGCCCCGGCAGCACCGGTGAGGAAAATTTGATAGCGGTCCCCGGAGGTAGCGGTGGCGGAGGTGCACCCGGTGGTATTGTTTTGTTAGTCGACGGCACCTCAAATCCCATGCCGGTCTTAAGCAATAACAAAATAATCGCCTGTTACGGTAACAGCCCCAATAGTCCGGGTAATGCCGGTCAGGGAAGTATTTGCTTGGGGACTAACGCCGTACGCCTGTTGTTTGTTCCCAAGTCCCGCACCCCTTATCCAGACCATGAAGACCCCACGCTAGACCCAGATATACAAGCGGCAATGGATGCGGCGGCAAAAGCTCAAAAAGCCGCAGAAGATGCCCAGGCCGACGCGACGGCAGCCTTGGAAGATCTCGATGATATTGCCGTAGATGGCAAGTTGCACCCCTCGGAAAAGCTCCAAGTGATTAGGGAGTATTTGCAACTTACTGAAGAGCAGAGCGGTATCAATTCCGAGGCCGATAAATATGGAGTTTTATTGGAGCGGGGCAACTACGATAGCGCACTGGAAGCACTCGACAGTTATCTGGAGGGACTTAGCCCTAACTGGGATGACTCTAACCAGGCTACGCCGATCAGCCGCACTATTTGGAATGCCAACTGGACTGCTGTGTACAGCGCCCGCCAGGCATTGCTGAATAGGATTGCCGGGGTTGCCCGCGAAGCCAGTCAAGGGGCACGTTTTCTCTATGGGAAGGATTTAAGAAGCAGCCCAGAGGACTGGCCGCAAAATAGTGATTATGACGGCAGCAATAAATATAAATTTTCTGCAGTCAATAATGAGACCGGTAGCGGCTACTTGCATGTGCTGCTATTCGATGCAGAGGGCGTACAGCTGGCATTTAATGGCAGTAGCCTGGGTTCGGTGGTTGGACCCAATAACGCGCTGCGCTGGTATGGTTTCCCGGTGGACATTGTTGCGGGAGACAATGAGGTCGCTGTTTGGGCAGCAAATAGTGATGGTGGTAGTGTCCGTGCTGTGGTGGTCACCCAGGGTGGCGCAGGCGATCCGGAAACCATGCTGGATGCACATGCGGCAAGAGAGCAGGCCGATAGTGCCAAAACAGCGGCCGAGGATGCCCAGAGCGATGCAACGACAGCGCTTGCTGATCTGGGTAATATTGCCGCAGACAGCAAGCTCCACCCGTCAGAAAAGGTGCAAGTAAACCGGGAATATAATGACCTCATCAGCCAGCAAGCGGGCATTGAATCCCAAGCCAGCGCGCTCGGCATATCCACGGAGAAAATCAACTACAGCAGCGCAATTTCTGCGCTTACTAGCTATCTACAGGGCTTAAGCCCTACCTGGAATGCCACCAATAGCACTACCAGCATTGTGCGCAGTACCTGGAATGGAAAATGGCAGGACGTTTACGCCTACCGCCAGGTGCTTCTAAATGCAGTTTCCGCCCTTTTAAAGTCGCGTGCGGACAACGCGCAGAGCGCTGCGGAGACTGCGGATAGTAAAGCGGTGGCGGCCCAGAATGCCGTTTATAGTGCGCAGGCTGATGCCACGGCGGCTTTGCAGGATCTGGATGACATTGCCGCAGATGGCAAGCTGCATCCTACTGAGAAAAAACAGGCGGTATTGGAGTACCAGAGCTTTCTCGACGAGCAAAATGGCATCGCCGCAAATGCGAGCCAGTACAGCGAGCTGGATACTCTGCGCTCCGACTATACCGCGGCCATCACAGCGCTGACCAATTATTTGCTAGGCCTGACCCCTACCTGGAATGACACCAGTCAGGTGACCCCCATAAGTCGCAGCATCTGGAATACCAACTGGGCGTATGTTTACGAAAAGCGTCAGACGCTTCTGCTCGCAATTAACGACTCGGCAAGTACCCGCGCAACTTGGGACGGTGTCAGCGGTCCTGATAAACCGGAAGCCAATGCGACCAAAACTGTTATCGGCTACAGCGAATCTACTGGAGAATTCACCAATAACGGCATATTGCTGGGCTCAATGCAGAGCGCCCGCCGGGCAGAGCTGCGGGCACTGCAGGCCTCGGCTTCAGTTTTTATAGACGCATTCACTGATACCCTGGCCACAGCTGACTGGCCAATTGTCGCCGGCAATAGTGAAGACAATGTCTATTACGTGAAAACTGGCTATGCCGGTGCCCAAGTTGGTGGCAAAGTATTGCGCATCGGCGGCAACGATAGTGGTACTTATGCGGACGACGGTGAGGCTTGGATTGAATTCAAGGAGCGCTTTCCGTTTGATCCCGACGAGCTCTACCGTATTAAAGCGCGCGTCTGGGTAGGCAATGAGGGGGATACCGATAGAAAATTGTATGTTGGGGTCAGTGGGTTTCGTGATGATGGAACCCGGTGCAATACCTCGGGCAATGACGAGTACAGCAGCCAGCACTACGTGGCTTGTTCGGGAGTTGCCGCGGCGGGAGAGGATTGGCAGGAATACACGGGATACTTCCAAGGCAATGCCAGCGCCAACGCAGAAATTAATCCAACTGGAGAAAACACTATTGCGCAGCCGGCAAAATTGCAGGCGGATGTGCGCTACTTTTCCCCGTATGTCGTTGCCAATTATGGCGGCGATAAAGTGGGGCGTACACAGCTGGATTACGTCCGCATTGATAAGGTTGAGCCCACGGGCAATGGTCTTTATCTAAAGATCAATACCAATGCAGGACTCGGAGATAATGCCAGCCCAGGAGAGGCGCAACTGTGCGGATTTGATGCCAATGGCAATCCCGATGGCAATCTGCCGGGTTGGTTTCTTTGGGGTGATCAGCGGGTTTCGATTGCATCTGTTCAGCTAAACCCAAGCCTTTCGGGGCAGTTTTATATTGTCACCGATACGGATGGGGCCTGGGATTCCAGTCACTCGGCAGTGGCGGTATCTATCGAACGCGGGCAATACCGTTACCACTACCTTGATGGGTCGACAACTAAGCGCGAATATTTCACGCCCTCGGACAAAATGCTAATTATTGGAGAGATTTATCTATCCGGAAATGAAGTCATAGCCGGCGGTGGTATTTACCAAAACCCGCGCCCGTTAATTGGTTTCGCCCAGTATATGAGCGGCCTCAATGAAAATGGCCAAATAGCGGATCAACGCAGCCTGCAGCAAAATATCGGCAGCATTGCCAGCCTGCCCACCAGCAGTACGGTGTTGTCTGCTTCTGATGATGGCTCCACGGCAAAAATCACTATTGCTGCGCACTCTGTGCAGTATTCATTCGGTACTGTTTCCCACAACAGTGGCTCTATCACAGGGCTTTCTTTTTCTACCACTTACTACGTGTATGTAGACGATCCCGACTATAGCGGGGGTGGGGTAACTTACTACGCAACCACGCAAGTTTGGCAATTGGCTGCGGGTTTTGGGCGGCGCGCCGTAGGAACTATTAAAACCCCTGCCAATGGTGGAGGGTCAACCGTACCAACAGACCCGTGGTGCGTAGCTGAAGGTTCATGGCTACGCGAAGGCCTGCTTGTAGATGATTGCGAGCCAGGTGAGCTTATCGACTGCTGGGAAGCTGGAAATACCGACACTCACCAATCACAAGTTGTGCGTATAGAAAAAGAGCCAAGCATGCTCTGTGTACTGCTCACCTTGGAAAGTGGTGCACAGGTTATATGCAGTCGGGAAACTCCTGTCACCGACAGAGAGGGCCGCGTGTATTGGGCTCAGGACTGTCAGAGTGTTGAACTGGGGGTTTTACACGAGGACGAGCCTTTAACTTGGGAGACTGTTGAGCGAGTGGAGTGTGCAGGGTTGCGTACTGTTCACAAGCTTTCTGTCGGTGGCAAGAGTTACGCTGCAGGCCTTGACCCTCAGCACCGAGTTATTACGCATAACGGCGTCTACAAGTCTGACTAATAAAGGGGATAGATAATGCCTGGTTTTACACCGACCACTGTACCGGACCTAGCGGCCTGGCAGTTTGCTTATACCATCGACGACGGCCACAGTGCCGGTACGATTGTGCGAGCTGCAATTACGCAAAAGACCGAGCCCGCAAGCGCAGAAGCCCAAGCGGTAGCCGTGCTTAAGTGTGTGATTGCCGTGATTGATGATCAGAACAACGTGCAGACCGATGCCGCCGGAGATCCGATGGATAGAGTCTACGTAACAACGAAAACACTCACTACCGATGCGGGGCAGCCGGTCAATGTGGTTGATGAGGCAGCTGGCCTTGTTTCTGACTGTATTGGTGAAGTGGCCAACCGCCTGGCTGTGCATAGTTCGATTGCGGCGATGGCGATTCCGAGCGGTTGATACTAGTCGTTGTTTTCAGTACTGGAATGGGCGTACCGCCGGTGTGAAGTCCCGAATTATAGAGCCATGGCTTACATCTGCAGAAAGTTTCCCCCTAACTTATTGATTTAATTGCAGGTAAAATGTATTCAAGAGCGGGAAGTTGAGCCAGACGACTTGAGCCAGTGGCTCACTATATCTGGTTGCTATTTAGACAGCAGTTTATAACCTGCCGTAAATAAAGACTTTTTTGTGGAGCTTGAAGGCTCCATCCCAGAAATAGTGGCCAAATTGATAGCGAGCCACTGGCTCTTTAATAAACTGTTATGGTCACTAAGATGAGATCACTTGCTATCCTGATGGCTTTATATTGTTTTAGTTCATCGCTCTATGCAGAGGTATTTAACTGTCGTGGTGATAGCTCTAACGAAAGAAAGCTGGGTGACTTCGGGTCCATTGAATATGGTGAGCCAATTACCTTTGAAGCAATGCTCCAGTCTTCCCTAAAGAATTTGTCCAGAGAAGCTGAGCTGCTGTCTAGGGTTAAGCCTCTTCCCAACGAAGAAGAATCATATATTCATGATGCAATTGGTCTTCTCGAAGGCACGAATACGGTATATTCCTGCTTTGCACAGAAGCTTAAGCCCAAAGATATAATTCTAAACTTTAAAGAAAGCGGAGGCTCTGAAACCAGAGAGGGCTTCGTAATAATGCGTTCCAATAAACCAGTGGCCTATTTCTATGACACAGTTGTTAATATCTAGGCCGCCAACCATAACAAGGCCAGCCACAATCGCCCCTTCGGGGCTGGACCTCCGCACTGCGTGCTCCGGCCTGTGCTGGCGGCGTTAGTGCGTCAAGCTAAGCTTGATGCTTCTTGCAGGGTGGAAGTCCCTGTCGGGTAAGGCCTAACCAGCCACCTGTATCGAGTGTTGCGCGTAGGGCGGAACAGAAGGGAAAGAAAATATAATTATCTTTTTTTTTCAACTGTGAACAAACTATGTGAAGCGTACACAGAGAATTCTATAGGCCATAGGGATTATCGTGATCCTGAAGTGCTGGTATCGCTCCGATAATAAAGTGAGCTCCGATTGACGAGATGTGTAACGCCATCGAAGTCCAGGCAATGCAACCGTAATGGTAAGGTTGTTGCGGATCGGCGGGGTTATTAAGCCGTGGCATGTAGAAAGAGAAGTATTGAGAACTTGAGAGATCCGAGCAGGTTCCTGAAGGAGCAGGTAGAGACATTAAGCCTAATGGCGAAACCAACGAAGACCACTCGGAAGTCGGATCAGCTCATAGTAGTCCGAGAGCGGGAAAGCCGCTTACATGGCGAAGGGGCTGACAGTAATATCGGTGTGCAACAGAAACATAGTCCGGACAAAGTAGGGCTGGAGACACTATGACAACCGCCTTGCACGCCATCGCATTTAAAGCACAGAGCCACCCCAGACACAGGTTTCAGAATTTATACGGACTGCTAAATTCCAACCTGCTGTATCAAAGCTGGGGCCAGCTCAATAAGCAGGCCCGCCCCGGTATCGACGGAGTAACTACCGAAGTTTACCGGCAAAGACTGCCGCAAAATATTCAATGCCTACATCAACGGCTGTGTGACAAACGCTACCGCACCCAGGCGATTAAGCGGGTATTGATTCCCAAAGGCAACGGCAAGCAGCGCCCACTGGGGCTGCCTACGGTGGAAGACAAACTGGTGCAGCAGAGCGTAGCGCAGCTACTGCAAAGTATCTGGGAGCAGGATTTTCTGCCCTTCAGCTACGGTTACCGTCCCAGGAAAAGCGCCCACCAAGCCGTACACAGTCTTGGCTTAAATCTGCAATTCAAAGGCTACGGCTACATCGTTGAAGCCGATATTAAAGGCTTCTTTGATCAGCTGGATCACGACTGGTTACTGCGGATGCTAGCCCTTCGTATCGACGACAAAGCCCTGCTGACACTGATTAAGCAGTGGCTGAAAGTACGCGTGCAAACTCCAGATGGTAAGTTCAGTAAAGCGGCAGCAGGCACCCCGCAAGGAGGTGTGGTCAGTCCGGTACTGGCGAACATCTATCTGCACTACGTCCTGGATTTGTGGTTCGAGAAGAAAGTTAAGCCGCGTATGCGTGGCAGAGCCATGCTAATCCGGTACGCCGATGATTATGTAGTGGCTTTCCAATTGAAAACGGATGCAGAGCGCTTTTACCGGGTACTACCGCAACGGCTGAACAAGTTTGGCCTGCAGTTAGCCCCCGAGAAAACGCACCTGAAGCGCTTTAGCCGCTTCCATCCGGGCCGAAAACGGCAGTTCCAGTTTCTGGGTTTTGAGTTCTACTGGAGCTTGGACGTCAACAAACGCCCCAGGCTCAGGCGCCGGACTGCCGCACAGAAACAGAAGGGCGCAATGGAAGCGCTCTACCACTGGATCAAAGCCAAGCGCAGTGAGCGTCTGAGAGAATGGCTGCCCACACTGAAGCGCAAGCTACAGGGATTCCAGAACTACTTCGGTCTACCAGACAACAGTCGAAGCTTGTCCCGTTTGTACAGCTATGTTTTACACAGCATACACAAATGGCTCAACCGGCGGAGTCAGCGCAAGAGTTACAACTGGAATGGTCTAAAGCCACCGCGAGTATACAAACGCAGTATACTTGTGGACTGGTATTAGGGTTCGTGCTTTACACGAGCGAATATATTACTGAAGAGCCGGATGCGGTAGTTCCGCACGTCCGGATCTGCGTGGGGGCAGTTAGGGTAACCGGCTGTCCTACCACTACTGTGATAGAGCTATGAAGCGAGAAAAATCGATAATTGTAGCAGTGGTACTTCTACCGCTAATCTTAGTTCTTTTTCTATGTATCAAAAGCTCTGAAAATTGGAATGCATTTTCAGCTAATGGTGAGATTCAGAACTCGTATGTTACTTGGGCATCCGAAATTCAGTCGGGGAAATACACAAACGCGCAGATTGCGGAGAAATTTAAATCGCTTGCGGAAGCTGAGAAGAAAATATCAATTGGGGCTGAGTTGATTCAGTCAAGTTACTATTTCTGGAGTTTCGTGTTTGTGGGAATTGCAGTCCTTCAGCTCTTGGTCCTCTTTCGAGCGTTGGGCGCACATAACAATCACGGGCAGTGATGCTCCGGCCCTTAGGGCCTCCGCGGGGCGTTAGTACTTAGTGTTGCCCCAAATATATTAACCAAAACTTAGATGTAACATATGATTAATAAAATCCTAAATTTGATCGCTCTCGTTTCTATTACGGGCCTACTGTTCGCATGCGACGGCGGCGGCAGTAGCAGCAGTAACGGCGAAGACGCTCCTGATACAGTAGAGAAACCCCCTGAAATAGAAAGCTTTACCTCCTCCGAAATACTTTCAATTGCCCCCCCTTCTTTTGAGGTCGTTGTGCGATTCGCAAATAACGTGTCACGAGAAGACGCCGACAATATCAGAGTAAATGTTGTAGTGGCTACAGATGGAAGTGGTGATGTTATGGGGCAGGACTTTTCGCTCGTTTATAGTACGGGCTGTCGGCTTGTGATTGACTCTGAAATTTGCGGCCAAACAGAGTACTTCTTCAGGTATAGCTATGGGGATATTGTGGGTTGGTGTTGTACTATTGAAGGACGCGATCTTTCGTATGAGTTCACCAATGTGGAAGGGTATTTACAGTTGACTATGCTTTATCATGGAAGTTTCACCAAGAATACATATGATAACTTGGTGCGCGGCAATGTCTTAACAAATGTAGAGGCGGTTCTTTTTTCTGGGCGCGATAAGGAAACTGTTTTATCAAGGGATTACTACCCACAGGTGAATGAGTTTACTGATCAACTTGGGGAGCTGAATGATAATCTCCGTGACTATGATGGTTCTTCAGATTTGGTTGATATTCAAAGTATTACTATCACAAATTATTTGGCCCCTTAGCCCGTCAAAGGTACTAACAATCAGCGGCAGAGTGACAGCCAACGCTACGCACCTTTTGTGTTACTCGCTGGCGCTCAAGCATTAACACAAAAGGCGCTCCGCGCTGGCTGCGCCTGCGCTGGGCGTTACGTTTCAGAGATAAAAAATAGACTTATTTGGAGTTTTAGCTTGAGAGTTGTTTTATTTTACATATTGTTGACGTTAGTTTCAGGGTGCTCATCTACACTTTCGAACTTGAAAACATCATCAAAGCAAAGTCACTTCACGCTGCAAGAAGACCTCTATTACACTGAAACAAGAGGCCTTCTAGAGTACAAATGGCTTTTTGGGCTTAGGTCCGGGACATACTCTTTGGTAGCTGAGGATGATGATGGCTATTACTATATCGGCATCGGAGATACAGTATTAATTCTTTCCGAAGAGCGTGTAGAAGCTTATCTTGAGTCAGGCGAGGTGCCTTCATATGCTAAACGCTACGGCCCTCAATTCTCATCAGCAGGTGGTGAGGGCGGTTTATGGGTGCCAAAGAACGGACCTTTAGAAAAAGCTAAGATATTTTGGGTGCTTTATACTGATATGGATGATGCGGTAACTGTAGGTATGGGTGCTGGTGCTGCGTCCTCTGGTGGAGCAAGCGGAGTCCCTACAGTGGATGGGATGGTGGTTGGCATCGTAGTGACATCTGTAATTTCTTCAATGGCTAATGGAGCCCTCCAGTTTATAGAGCTACCTGACCAATCGTTAGATTTACAGAAGATAAATATCGTAGATACTCCGGCCTCACTAAAAACGTAACAAGGTGGTCAATTTCACTCCGGCCCTGGGGGCCTGCGCGGGACGGCTTGACAGCCGCCCCTTACCTCAGCGTTAAGAGTCATAATTGAAGGATCAATTTATGGGTGAGTTTATTAAAATAATGAATGTGTTTCATGCTCAGAAATTTGCGTGGCTCCCATTTACATTTCTTTGCCCGAGGCAGGGGAGCAGGTTTGGTGTTTCGCGCTTTATTGGTACAGTCATCCTAAATACTTCGTTCTTTGCTGCACTTTTAGTATTTTTGTTGTATTCCAGATTTGGCGATAGTGCTATGGATCACATGGGGTTTACAATTATGTGGATATACGCCTTGTTTGGTAGCTACTACTTATTTTTTTGCTTTTGTTGGGATAAGGAACATGGAGCCAATAACTCTTAACAATCCCAGGCTCACTACTATGGCCCTTCGGGCCTCCGCGGGACAGCCTACGCTGCGTGTGCTGTGGGCGTTAGGATTTTTTATGCCTAAAAAGATACAGAGAATAGGACTAAGGCACTATGGGGCTAAGACGGTTGAGTTAAATGATTCCGTAGATTGGGAGTCAGTGGTAACCGAAATTTTCATCGGTTTTCTGCTTGGAGTCTTCGCTTATATGGGGTATGTAGGTGGAATTCTATTGCTCTTTGTCCCGTGCTTCATCGGATCAGTTATATGCTTTTACGCAGTGCTAAGAAGTGCTGTGTTGTGTTTCAGTAAAAAATCGAAAAAGAAGCGTGCTGATGGCCCAAAACCATAACAAGCGGTTCAAGTACGCAGGCTGCGCCTGCCGGATTCGCTGTTGAGCAGCTCGCCGCTTAGCCGGCCGTTAAATACATTATGAAATGTCCAAGAGATAATAACATTCTAACTTCAAAGCAAGGCTTTCATGGTTGTAATTCATGCCATGGAATATTTGTACCTATTGATAGTATACCTACTCTTAAAGAAGCAAAAATTGAAAAAATAACAAAGCTTCCGCTCTCAAATTTCAACTGTTTAAAATGCCAATCACAAATACACATTCTTATGCACAAAGGAATGGAGATAGACATATGTTCTTCATGTAAGTCCATTTGGCTAGACAGAGATGAAAAAGACTTACTTAAAGAAGAATCATCGTGGTGGGATATTGATCCTATTTCAGGATTCATAGACTTTTTACCAAGTAACAAATCTACTTCAAGTTGCGATACAGGCGGCGGCCTAGAGATTCTTGGTGAAATTATAGGTAGTCTATTAGATGGTCTGTAGGTCTTTAACAAGTCAATCAACTTCGCTCCAGCCCTACGGGCTTCCGCAGGACTGCCTACACTTTGCGCCATTTTATTACAAAAGTCACAAAGTCCATTCAGCCTGTTATTGAGGCGTTAGTGCGTCAAGCTAAGCTTGATGCTTCTTGCAGGGTGGAAGTCCCTGTCGGGTAAGGCCTAACCAGCCACCTGTATCGAGTGTTGCGCGTAGGGCGGAACAGAAGGGAAAGAAAATATAATTATCTTTTTTTTTTCAACTGTGAACAAACTATGTGAAGCGTACACAGAGAATTCTATAGGCCATAGGGATTATCGTGATCCTGAAGTGCTGGTATCGCTCCGATAATAAAGTGAGCTCCGATTGACGAGATGTGTAACGCCATCGAAGTCCAGGCAATGCAACCGTAATGGTAAGGTTGTTGCGGATCGGCGGGGTTATTAAGCCGTGGCATGTAGAAAGAGAAGTATTGAGAACTTGAGAGATCCGAGCAGGTTCCTGAAGGAGCAGGTAGAGACGTTAAGCCTAATGGCGAAACCAACGAAGACCACTCGGAAGTCGGATCAGCTCATAGTAGTCCGAGAGCGGGAAAGCCGCTTACATGGCGAAGGGGCTGACAGTAATATCGGTGTGCAACAGAAACATAGTCCGGACAAAGTAGGGCTGGAGACACTATGACAACCGCCTTGCACGCCATCGCATTTAAAGCACAGAGCCACCCCAGACACAGGTTTCAGAATTTATACGGACTGCTAAATTCCAACCTGCTGTATCAAAGCTGGGGCCAGCTCAATAAGCAGGCCCGCCCCGGTATCGACGGAGTAACTACCGAAGTTTACCGGCAAAGACTGCCGCAAAATATTCAATGCCTACATCAACGGCTGTGTGACAAACGCTACCGCACCCAGGCGATTAAGCGGGTATTGATTCCCAAAGGCAACGGCAAGCAGCGCCCACTGGGGCTGCCTACGGTGGAAGACAAACTGGTGCAGCAGAGCGTAGCGCAGCTACTGCAAAGTATCTGGGAGCAGGATTTTCTGCCCTTCAGCTACGGTTACCGTCCCAGGAAAAGCGCCCACCAAGCCGTACACAGTCTTGGCTTAAATCTGCAATTCAAAGGCTACGGCTACATCGTTGAAGCCGATATTAAAGGCTTCTTTGATCAGCTGGATCACGACTGGTTACTGCGGATGCTAGCCCTTCGTATCGACGACAAAGCCCTGCTGACACTGATTAAGCAGTGGCTGAAAGTACGCGTGCAAACTCCAGATGGTAAGTTCAGTAAAGCGGCAGCAGGCACCCCGCAAGGAGGTGTGGTCAGTCCGGTACTGGCGAACATCTATCTGCACTACGTCCTGGATTTGTGGTTCGAGAAGAAAGTTAAGCCGCGTATGCGTGGCAGAGCCATGCTAATCCGGTACGCCGATGATTATGTAGTGGCTTTCCAATTGAAAACGGATGCAGAGCGCTTTTACCGGGTACTACCGCAACGGCTGAACAAGTTTGGCCTGCAGTTAGCCCCCGAGAAAACGCACCTGAAGCGCTTTAGCCGCTTCCATCCGGGCCGAAAACGGCAGTTCCAGTTTCTGGGTTTTGAGTTCTACTGGAGCTTGGACGTCAACAAACGCCCCAGGCTCAGGCGCCGGACTGCCGCACAGAAACAGAAGGGCGCAATGGAAGCGCTCTACCACTGGATCAAAGCCAAGCGCAGTGAGCGTCTGAGAGAATGGCTGCCCACACTGAAGCGCAAGCTACAGGGGTTCCAGAACTACTTCGGTCTACCAGACAACAGTCGAAGCTTGTCCCGTTTGTACAGCTATGTTTTACACAGCATACACAAATGGCTCAACCGGCGGAGTCAGCGCAAGAGTTACAACTGGAATGGTCTAAAGGAAATGCTGGGATATTTTGGGCTAAAGCCACCGCGAGTATACAAACGCAGTATACTTGTGGACTGGTATTAGGGTTCGTGCTTTACACGAGCGAATATATTACTGAAGAGCCGGATGCGGTAGTTCCGCACGTCCGGATCTGCGTGGGGGCAGTTAGGGTAACCGGCTGTCCTACCACTACTGCGCCGTAAAAGTATATACGAGCAGTAATGAGCAAAATCTATATCTACGTACTCACAACAGAAACGTTTCCTGATAAGCAAGCGTACTTTGATGCATCTTCAGAGACTGAATATTTCTATGTAGGTAGAACGGAGAACCCTGAGCGTAGAAAAATGCAGCATGAAGGGGAAGCTAGAAGAGGATCTAGCTATCCATATCATGAAAAAATAAGAAATCTCAAGGAAGGATGGGATTTAGAAGTATTGGAGGTTGTTGATAAACAGTTAGCTTCTGATCATGAGGAGTACCACATGATAAGGCTTACTTGTGAAGGCCACCCATTGCTAAATATAAAACGTGGTGATCGAATAAAAAGGGCGTCAGTAGATATATTCGAGAGTTTCAAGCGAAGCGGCATAGAAAATTCAACCGACTACTCCAATGTAATGTCTATTGCCAGAGAGAATAGGATACGTCTTCGCGAGTCCAGACAAATAATGAAGCGCCTAAAACACGTAAAGTATGATTCTGAGACAGAAACTCATCACTATGTCCTCGATGGAGTAGTACATACTACCGGAAAATATGTATCGAAAAAAGAACTCATAGAATCACTATGTCCAAGTATTGATAAAAAATTTCAAGATCTTCTTAAAAGAGTAGAGTCGTTTCAAAAAGAACGTAAAGCAGACTAGGTATGAAATGTATGAAAAAGTGCGGCAGGCTGACGTCCTACTCTATGCAGATTTTATGTGGTTGTTACGCTCCTATTTTTGCACAAAAACTTCACAGGGTAGACCGCAATAGCGAACGGCTTTCGGACTGTTGAAAAACTAATGTATGTATTTGCCCTCTCAAATAAGATCGAATATCAACCATAAATGATGATTTTACGTGAATTCTGGTTTAGCTTTCACTCATGAGTGGGCTGCTTTTCACGTAGAAGCACAATACGAAAGAGGGATGAGCTTTTTTACCCCCTCGTTAGGTGCATTTATGTTAAAGGCAACTAAGGTGTTTTACGCTATCAGCTTCGCTCTGAGTTTGCTGGTTACGGTATTTTTCTCAGTTATTTGGTGGAAGTGGCATCAAATGCCATACAACGAAACCGGTAGATATTGGGATGGGTTCGTTGTTTGGCATGAACAAGCGGTGGGAGTCTATGCAGGTTGCGCGATAGTTTCATTGGTTGTTACTGTTGCTATGGCAATTATCTATCGTAAGGTAGGGCGCAGTGAAAATACCTAACTAAACAAAGGTTGCGAAGGCAGCAAGTGTCGCAGCGCTGCTTTGGACGTTATCGCAAGCCCTTCTGGAGTTGGTAGCTACTCTCAATCACTCGGTGAATAAGTCGGCGAAACTCCTGTGGCAATTTTGTATATAGTCGGGCTGTTAGCAATGGAAAGGGAACCTACGCAAAGTGGTATAGGTTCTCAATCTCACACACTTCCGCCAAAGTAACCCTCACTAGCTCACACCATAATGGCAGTAAGTCCGTAGGCATTCGTTGCAAATCCGTTTCCATTTTCGATATTTGAGATGTCACAAGCCCCATGTCCAACGGATGACATACGGCTAATAGTGCAGCTGGCAAGGCGTGTGATTTCAGAATTGTTTCAGCAGGGGCGAAAATTCCTGAAAGCCGGGGTAGGGCTGATAGAGCTTACCCTCGCTCGTTGGGGCAAGGTGATATATTAGCCGCTGGCCAGCCAATACGATCAGACGAGACCATGTAGGCCATCGATAAGATTAATCAGAAATTTGGTCGAGATATCTTGTTCTAGGTGCTGAAAGTATCAACAAGATGCGGTAATAGCATTGCTCTTTAGCTTATACAACACAGCGGGATCAGTCGCCAGAGATTGCAGTCTAGGTTCTGTGTAAATATACAGTTTGTGAGTGTGGCAAAAATTGAGAGGCTGAGTGATTTCGGGGTTTATGAGAGGTGCGAGCCGCCGTACCAATTACACATGGATGATTGTAACTATATGATTATTATAAGGTTATACATTTGATTGTGGCTCCTGAGGTCGCGGGTTCGATCCCCGTCGGCCACCCCAGGTTCCTCCTTGTTTATTAAGGGCTTACAAACTTACCTATGCGATTTTTTTCGTTTCTGTTTCGGTGTGGCAATTTGGGCCTTAATCTATATTAAAGCTTTGTTTCTCGGTGTCCCGTTAAAAAGATTCAAATATTAGTTAGGTGGGTGTACTGGAGCCGATCATAGAGCTTTTGGGTACGGTGGTAGGCAGTGAAGAGTAGCAGATAGAATTTGTTGTCAAGAGAGAGGCTGGGAAGAAGCTCAACTGATCCTACTCCCTTTTGTCATACGATATGAAGACTTTTATGAGTAGCTTGGAAGCAAGCTGGTTATCCAACTTCAGAAAGAAATTTCTAATCGCTGTTCCTATACTACTTTCGCGCCAAGACCTGAACTTGTGGCTCGGTGAGGGTGAGTCCCTTCTCCATCTTAGCTCCAAGCTCTTTAATCTCAGTTTGAAATCTTTTAGTCTGATCTTACCCAAATGCTTCGAACGCCACGAGGACACACAAGTGAACAGCGTTTACGCAGTTCACTGATGACTGGAATCTGTCGATGGGTAGGCTCCTAGAGGAGGGCATAAGTCAAGGCTGTTTTTTAACGGCTGTGTCAATATGGTTCTTACGGTTGGATACCCATCGATTATTCTCAAGATGGGCGTCTACGTCGCGAATTGAAACGGTCTCCAAGGTGTCTCTCGATACATTCTGAATCATATCAGCTTTGGATATATTGCCCAGTTCTTTTACTGGATTGAGCTTCATATTTTTTGTTTGATAATGCGATTATTAGTATGGATCATCGGGCTTATCTTTGGTTTTAGGTCTAGGTTCTTGCAGCTAAACTGGTAAACACCTCCTTTTCATAGGGTGTTTCAGATTAAGATTGAGCTAGTCCATTTAAGTGGTTTTTTTATGGAATTTCCGTTTCGCAGAGATACACCTATGGCCTGTATAATTTTACTACTAGCGCTATAAATTTTGTAGGTTGGGATACTCTTGTGTCGAAGCTACCCTTCAGGAGCATATAAGTAGCTTTAAGAATAGAGTAATTTCTTCTTTATACTTGCTGCTATTGGTAATTGATACCCGTAGAGTTGATAGTGCCCAGGCATTGTTGGAAAGTAAGAATCTCTCTATTTACTGAATAGCCACATAGGTGTCTGCTATTCGGTACTGCTAATAAATGTGTGAGGCTTGCGAGCCTGCTTTACGCGGGCTCACAAGCTGGCTGAATACTATTTAACAAAACTCAGTTACAGCCTTCACCATTGATTTAGCAGATTGCTTTGGGCAGTCATTGATTTTATTCTCAACCACATTTTCATCGATAATATTAAAAATTCTTGCCTTATTAGTTCTCTTGTCGAATATCTGTGCCCAGTGAGTAAATGGGTCAGTTTTGGCAATTTGTTCTATCTCTTTATAGGCGTCCTCCTCATTGTGAAATGATCGCTTGAAATCCTTTATTCCACCCATAAGTAGGTTATAAGTACCGGTAAATAATGCGTATCTTTCCATGGGATTCTCCAAATTTATAAATCTGGGCTCCGAGTCGGTAGCCTTGGGCAGTTGCTGTCGGCTAAATACGCCGAAGCGCGGTTGGCTAATTTCCCGGCTAGAAGTATGTTTTATCTTTTATAAAACCTACATACTAACCATGCACTCTAATTTAACCCTTTTGTTTATGTATAGAAGCTTAACCAGTACATGCATTTGCATTTTGAGGAGAGTTTTTGTCGTGATCTGCAACATGTTTGCGCAAGAATAATAGGTCTAAATTGCTCTAGGCTTTATATTGTTCGATATAATTTTATTTTTGCTTGCCTCAATAGATGAAGGGGGAGGATTTTCAGGTCCTCTCGACCGCTCTTAACCTTCCTGGCTTGATCTAAATGTTTTTTTTAGCTTAAAGGATAGAATTTCCAACTCAGAAGCTTGATCGATATGTCCTTAATTGATAATGGAGGCTTTGTTTAATTAATGAATTTGGTGGCGATATTTTATAGATTTGTGCATTAGTACTTAATATTTTAATGTATGATATTGCTTAAAATAGATGGGTGCATTTAGAGTGGGTTATCAATCAGATTTAAGTACTTTAATGGTTGATTCTTTGGTTGGGTATACGTGAACAAAAAGAGCCTTGAAGGCTGTAAGAGTTACTTTTGTATCTCTTATATAGTTTATATAGTTTATATAGTTTAAATAGGTTAAATGAGTCAATTCGTGCTTTGTATCTTAGGGAAATAGTATGCCTAATACTATTTCTCTGTAGTATCTATTTTGGATTGGCTTTTGTTTGTGTCTGAGCAATAGTTCTTCTCTTAAAACATAGGAAACTTCTAAATGAACAACGCGCTCAAGATCGTTACTTGTCTGGTTTTATCAATGATGGCTTATAATAGGGTTTTGGCTATTGATATCCTTGCTCACAGAGGAGCTTCTGGTGAGTATCCTCAAAGTACCATCCTGGCTTTTGATATGGCATTGGAGCAGGGGGCTGATATTCTAGAGTTGGACATACATTTGTCGAAAGATCAGTTCATTATTATCAATCACGATGCAGATCTTAAAAAAATGTAGGTGTCTCGGATAAAATAGAAGATTTGACTTTGGTGGAAATAAAAGCATTGGATGCTGGGCATGAGTTTACCCTAGATAATGGCGACAGTTACCCATTCCGAAACCAAGGGCTCGTCCTCTTAACATTAAATGAGCTATTTGAGAGCTACCCTAATGCCATATTTAACATTGAAATTAAACCAAATGATAAGGTCTTATCAGAAATACTGTGGCAAGTAATTGTTGACTACAGAATGGAGCGGCAAGTTACTGTGGCGAGCCAGCACAGTAAAGCCATGGGACATTTTCGTGATATCAGTGGGGGAGAGGTTAGAACAAGCGCAACAATCGGTGAACTTATAGAGGCCAGTCTAGCCTGGAGTTCGGGCTTTGGATGGGCTTTCAAGCCGGACTTTGAAGTTGCCCAACTGCCATACAGTATTACGACTAAGCCCTATGTTCACTTTTTTCAGAGTAAAGGCGTGGCCGTCGACCTCTGGACAGTTAACGATATAGATGACATTGAGCGCAGTATATCCCTAGGCGTAGATGGGATTATTGGTGATTTCCCTGGGCGAGTTTATCAACTACTTGAGAGTGCTGGGGAACGGTAATTTTTCTCGATGCGGGTCAGAATTGCCGAGTACAAAAATTTTCTTGTAAAAGAATAATGAAGTTAGTGTTAACTTGATAATTTCAGCCTTAAAAAGTCAGTGCTTTATTGGCTTTTTAAGGTTCTAGGAGACGGTGATATCGATCTTTAATGGGCAAAAGTAGTATACAAAGAGTTTGTGTTTAGCCTGGAGGCAAAAATCTACATACTTCATTGAGCCTTCCGAAGCTTCAGGTTCAATAATTAGAGAGGGTTGGGAAAGGCCTAGCTGCAATCTATTCTGGCTTACAGAAAAGAGCTGTTGGGTGGTGTGCTCTGGTACCTACAGGCCCCCACTTTCTGATACTTTCATTGCTAGTCGATAATTCGGTATTGGGTTTTCTATATGCAATCCGTAGGTGAGACTGTAATTGTTCCACCTTTAGAAGCTAGCGTTCCCTACGGGCTGCTGTGTCAATTCCTAGAGTTAGCCCACTGACGATAACATTGTTTCTAGCAGTAATATGGCTGGCTATTTTTTGGTCTAATTCCATTTTTGTCGTATCTATGGATCCAATTATTGCAATGCCAAGCTACTTAAGTAAGCCAATATTACTGCGCGCATAAACAGTTAAGAGGGGATTTGGGAGTATCTTCTAGTCCATAGGGATATTTGTAATTACCTTGTTGAATCTTTGCTACTTCCATTCTGCAGACTAAAAGAACCCTTTTACTTTCTAGTATGTCAAATTAAGTCGGAGACAGTTTACAAAGAGTTATAGCCGTTACACATGAGGCTTTCATATCAGGTTTCTTTCGGCCTTTGAGTGATACGGCGCTTTGTAATGCAAATCCTGTTGGAGAAACAATTGGCTTCTGAAATGAAGCTTTGTTTGGGTGCAGGGCTGGGAATGTAATGTCATAGTTTCCTTAAGTTATACAATCAGCTCTAGGGGCGAGACTTGTTGAAAGCGATGAGTTGACAGTTTGAAAATAACAGAAAGCCCTGTAATTGATGTCTTCTGGTAATGGATTCTTTGTGAGATAGGTTTGTGCCAAAATAGAAGAGAGCTAGGGCTGTAAATGAGATGTTATTAGGTATACATTTTTCTGAAGTTGAAAGTTCTTCTATTGATATCATCTGCGTGGCTAAAGGTGTCCATCGTATAGTAATAAATTTTTGCTTGCGACGCAGATGTGTCCTATCCGTTTGTTGCTTATATCTTCTCGGTCTTTAATTTTTTTAGAACTTGCAGGAAGTTTAGTCAAGAAAATGATAACTTCTGGCCTCCTATGGTTGTTTGAGAGTTGTGCCGTAATCGAGGCTTTAGTCCGTTCGGGTTGAATAGATGACAGGTGGTATTAGGTTGATTTTTTAATTTTTCCTCTTTGTGCTTCGAACTCTTTTCATTTAAGCTGTGGTGGAATCGGTGCTCGATAAATTCAGTTGTTATTAGCCAAATATACTGGAGGGGAATATGTACAATACTATCCTTTGCGCTATAGAAGCGTCTCAAGAAGGGAGGTATGTGTTGTCTAAAGCGGTAGAATTATCTAAGAAATTTGATAGCAAGCTAGTAGTTTTGAATGTACTCCCTTATAGCTTCCTGCCCAAGGATTATCAAAAAGAGCTGAAAGAGAGTGCAATTCCGAAGTTTGAGGAGATTACGGAAGACTTTGGGGTTAGCAAGAGAAATCGGGCCCTTAAAGTGGGAAAGCCTTATGAGGTTATCTGTAAGGAAGCTGAAAAAAGGAAGGTGGATCTGATAGTTCTGGGAACTCACTCCAAGAAAGGTTTGAGCTCCCTGATTGGTTCTACCGCTAATAGCATAGTGAACTATGCACATTGTGATGTAACTTTGGTTCGAATCTAAGTTATAGGGACATAGTCGACTCAAAGTTTGCCTTCTATTCGTTCATTATTTGTGATGACGCTTTTTGTAGGCCGGGCAACCGGAGTTTGCCCTGCCTACTTTGATTGTTGCTGTTTAATTGGAAGTAGCTTGGGCTGGGTAATCTGGTTCCTCGCCCTTGACTTCATTGTCTTCTGAGGCAGGAGCGTTACGCAGCACCAAAAAGCCAGCTGTCCCAGCGATAACCGATGCTAACAGAATGCCGGCCTTCGCCTGAATAAGCAGTTCATTTTGTGAGCTAAATGCTAGTTCGGCAATAAAAATGGACATGGTGAACCCAATACCTGCGAGCAATGCTACACCGACAATATGTTGGAAATTCGCCGCTTTGGGTAATTGGCCCCAACCTAGCTTCCAACCTACCCAAGTGGCCCCTACAATCCCAAGCAACTTACCGACCACCAAGCCAAAGATTACTCCGAGAGTGACCGGGTTGAGTACCGCTTCGGAGCTGCTGAAGCTGTCGACCGGAATTCCCGCGTTAGCTAGTGCAAAGATAGGTATCACTACAAACCCGACCGGAATATGCAGGCGAGTCTCCATGCGTTGTAGTGGAGATTGGGCCAAATTCACGCCATTACCCAAGCCCATTACGCGAGCTCGTAAATCGTCGTTAGCGATAATCTTGTCACCTGGGCGGAAGCAGCGGTCAAAACTGCGAATGATATCTTTTACGAAGGTGCTAAATGCTACAGGATCGTATTTTGGCTTGGCAGGTAATGCCATAGCGGTAATGACACCAGCGAGAGTAGCGTGGACACCGGCTGAATGAAGTCCGTACCACAATAGACCTCCAACAAAGACATAGGCTGCGGATCGGCGAATACCCGCAGCATTGAGCAGCCCGAGCACAACAACCAGGCCACCTGATGCGATGAGCGCTGTCATGTTTACTTGCTCTGTGTACCAGATGGCAATAACGAGAATTGCCCCTAAGTCATCTACGATCGCCAGTGCGACCAAAAAGGTCACTACTGCTCGTGGTACACGGTTGCCTAGTAGTGCAATACAGCCTACCGCAAAGGCAATGTCTGTTGCCATCGGGATACCCCAGCCTGGACCGCCTTCGGTACCTAAATTAAGGGAGCTGTATAGTAGGGCTGGCACTACCATGCCGCCGATAGCGGCCATCACAGGTAGTACTGCCTGACGGAGATCTGAGAGTTCTCCCACAAGAAACTCTCGTTTTAATTCCAAGCCGACTAGAAAGAAAAAGATGGCCATTAGGCCGTCATTGATCCAGTGATGTAGGGAAAGGGAAAATGTCCAGTCTCCTGCACCTACCGCAATAGGCATATGAAGTAGATGCTTGTAAGCCTCTTGTAGAGGAGAGTTAGCAACAATCAGAGCGATAAGCGCAGAGAGCATTAGCAATATACCACTGCTGCTTTGGCGATGAATAAATTCTTCAAAAGGAGTAACCAGGCGACCAAATGCCTCTTCTAGCGGGGCTTCAAAAATTTTTCCTTTGCGAATTTTAAATCTATTTAAAACCCCTTTACTCATCGTTGAGCATCCTCCTTTACTGGCTATAGACCCTAAGAAATATAGGGCTGTTTTTTCTCGATTCAGGCCCACAGATTACCATGGAACTTGTATTTTTAACTAGATTAAAGCGCGTCACTCGGTAGCCGGCCACAAATATGATGAATGAGAAAACCTGCGCAGTTGTCGGGGGTTTATTCGCGTCGTGTGAAAAATTTGAGGGTGTCGATGACTTGAAATTAAATGATGCTTTTTATCGGCAGGTGACAAGTTTAATCTCATACAATTTTATTGTATTCGGGTTGTAAGGAATAATAGTTTTTTGTGTTAACTGTAATAACCAATTGTCTATGGATTTGAATGGTCTACTTTAGTTTGCCTAGCTAGTCCAAATGGGTAGTGATGCTCCTAAGTTTCTTTGCTTGAGGTTAAGGAGGGTAGCATTGCAAAGGAGCCTCCTTGCCAAGTTTTCCTACCTGTTTTTGGCTCCTCAACTGATGATGATTCAACGGCATATTGTTCATTGGAGCGAGTAAAAGGAGCTTACATCTCCGGTGAGAATTTATAGGTTTACAAAATATGTAGATGGGTATTGGTTGCGAGCGTTTGTGACTAGTGATACTTCTTACTCCATTCTTTATCTCACTCAATAGCTAATAGTAGTACCTAGTTATAGATGGATTAGTGTAACAATCTGGTGTCCCACTCAGCCTTCGCGTAACGAAGGGATGGTAGTGGCAGAATGGTTTAAATGATACTGCCTGCAGTAGTACCACTGGAGCAGATTCCAAGCAAAAAAGTCCTGGCTATAGGGTTATTTTGCCCATTCGGCCCCACTATTAGAACAATGCCACTTTGCTGCTTATGCACTCAAGACTTTGAGTTGAATTGACACGTTATAACAGAGGGCTTTACGCTTACCGCCCAAATACTCGATAATTAGCGCCCATATCACAGGCAGGTATTGGCACAGAGTGCAGTGAAATGCTTGATACCTGTGACACTAGGATTGTATTCAAGACTTGGAGTAATCAGTGACAGCTACAGTTGAGCAAAAAGCGACCAATGTCCATTGGCATGAGGGTGATGTGACCCGAGAAAACCGGGCGAGCCTCCTTGGCCACAAAGGCGTGACTCTTTGGTTCACCGGCCTTTCGGGCTCTGGTAAGAGTACTGTGGCTGTTGCTGTAGAGAAGGCTCTCGCTGCTCGTGGCGTGCTCAGCTACCGTCTGGATGGCGATAACATTCGTTTGGGCATCAATTCAAACCTCGGTTTCTCTGCAGAGGACCGCCAGGAAAATATCCGACGTGTAGGCGAAATTTCAAAGTTGTTTGCGGATACTGGCGTGGTTGTCTTATCCAGTTTTATCAGTCCCTACCGTGAAGATCGCGATTTAGTAAGAAAGATGCATGAAGCAGGTGATCTTCCGTATATGGAAGTGTTCGTAGACTGCCCGCTAAAAGAGGCTGAGGCACGCGACCCCAAAGGCTTGTATAAGAAAGCTCGCGCAGGTGAGATCAAAGGTTTTACTGGTATTGATGATCCCTATGAGGCACCTGTTTCACCAGAATTGCACCTGAATACTGCTGAAATGACTCTTGAAGAGGAAGTAGAAGTGATTCTCTCCACTCTTCAGGAAAAAGGCATTATCGCTAAAGACTAGGCGGTACTGCTTTCGAAAGGGGGATCACTAGATCCCCTTTTTTTGTTTTTGTCCCAAAGATATTTGCGCTTCTGCGCACCGCTCTACAAGTCCTGCCTCTCTTTAAGTCTTCCTTGGCGCCAACTGCCAGTAGCCTGGGACATCCGTTCATATACTCAAGCTGTACAGAAAGTGATGTTTCCTGTGGAGGCGCTTATGTCCGTTAGGAGAGGCTGGATACTCTCTATTTTGCTCTTGGTGCTAGTGGGCCTGGGGGCAGCAGCTTGGTATGGGTATAACCAGCTGCCAAAAGTCCACGGGAGCGTAGATGCTCCGGTGTTGAAGGTTCCTGAAGGGGTGTTGGACTATCAACCTGCGCCAGCTTATTCCGGCCCTCACCCCCGTATGATGTCCCGCCCGCCTGAATATTTCCCATTTCCTATTGGCTTGGGAGAAGTAGGGCCTGTAGAGACTCTATTCAGTGGCCCAGCCAGGTACCCTCTTTATTGCGGGAAAAACAATATTACAAATAAGCAGCCCCTGGTAGACAACCAGGATGGTGAAGGGGTGCCTATCTTTGCTCTAAATGATAAGGGCAGGAAGACAAATGAGGTTATTGGGTATAGCCGGGATTGCAGTCACGCTACAGAGGTTACCTATTTTTACCGTAGCACCACTGATGGCCAGTTTCACTATATGCATGAGGCCAGAAATGATATCGATAAGGTGACGGTAAACGGGAAGCAGGTAGATTTTATTGTTCGCGTAGAGACAGGCACAATCAACCGTCACTTTTATGCAATAGCAGTATTAAGGGGAGAGGGTGAGTCTGCAGGTAGGCCAAGTGGTAGTAACTGGAATAAGCGGCTGATCTATCAGTTTCGTGGTGGCGTAGGCATTGGAGGGCGCCAGGGAAAAATCAACAAAGGAGATATCACCACGCGCAGAATGGATGAGCTTGCGCGCGGTTATGCGATTGTCTATTCGACCGCCAATCAGACTAGAAACCACTACAACATGTGGCTGGCAGAAGACACTGCTCGTAGGGTGAAAAAGCAATTTGTATCGTTATATGGGGAGCCAATGTACACCGTTGGCATTGGGGGGTCAGGTGGAGCGATCCAGCAGTATCTATTTGCGCAGAATGCACCGGGCCTCTTAGATGCCGCTATCCCCTTGTATTCCTACCCAGATATGGTGTCCCAAACAATCTATGCCTTCGACTGTGAGCCACTGGAGTACTTCTTTGACATTGTGGATAGGCAGAATCAACGCTGGAAAAAAGCAGAGGAGCGCACGGTTATCCAGGGGTTAGCTGCCAGTGAGAATGGTTCAAGTAAATTTGGAGTGTTGAGCTTTTTTGCTGGGATTTTTGATAGTCGCTACCGAGATAGGATGCAGGGAACCACTGAATGCGTCGAAGGGTGGCGAGGCTTAGTACCGTTGGTTAATAACCCTAACTTTGTTCACTTTGCTAAGAGTTTCGCTGCTGAGGTTGTCCCAAAAGTGCATTGGACGCACTGGGAGGACCTTCGCGAGTTTTATGGTGCAAACGCATCAGGGTACGCAAATAGTTCTTGGGACAATGAGGGGGTGCAGTACGGCCTGAAAGCCCTGGTGAACGGCGAAATCAATATAGATACATTTTTACGTGTCAATGCTGCTGTAGGTGGCTGGAAAGCGCCAGAAGACCAGAGCCAAGAGCAGTTGTGGTTTATGAATGGGAATATGTTTCCGGTTCGCTTGTCCCTTTGGAGCGAGCAAAACCTCAATATGGGAACACTCCAAAAGCCGGCGAAGCGCAGCCGCGCAAGTCTGGAGGCTATTAATGGAATATATCGTTCCGGGCACGTATTCCTGGGGGATGTAGAGATCCCCATTATTGATTTGCGGCACTACCTCGATAAAGAGCCTGATATGCACCACAGCTCAGCCTCTTTTTCCGCACGTGAGCGTATTCGGCGTGCCCGTGGACATGCGGAGAATCAACTGATTTGGATGAGTGACAAAGGCTACAACCCGCTGCATGAGGCGCTGGATTTAGTCGACCGTTGGATGCGGAGCATCATAGAAAACCCAGGTAAAGGTGTCGTGGAAAACCGCCCGGATGATGCCAATGACCGATGCTTCGACAAGGAGGGAAATTTACTTGCGTCTGGAGATAAGGTTTGGGATGGCCCCTGGAATAGCCAAGCTCCCGGGAAGTGTATGAGGGTATACCCGATCCATAGTACGTCAAGGCAAGTGGCGGGAGCGCCGGTGACTGATGATGTCTTTAAGTGCGCACTGCAGCCGGTTGAGCGGGCGCTGGCGAAGGGGATCTACGGTCCATTCACCGAGGAAATTTCCAGTCGTGTGGCAGATCTAAAGAGAATATTTCCTACCGGTGTTTGTAATTACAACGAGCAAGACTTGGCCCGCCCAAAAGAGCAGCTGATACCGAGGGGGATACCTGTGAAGATAGCTGGGCATCTGCTAGACCCAGACTATCGGCAGGGTAAGGTCTTGCAGGGAGCAAGTACTGAAGAGGCTGAAATGAGGGGGGTTCCTGTCTCTTTACCAGACGAATCGGATGGAAATTAATCGGACGTGATTATTTGGCGTGAAAATTGTTGACAGGAATCTACAGTCGGGTAATATGCGCCTCGCTCAAGGGGGCACGGCCCCTAAAGCAAAGAGCACCGGGTGGTTAGCTCAGTTGGGAGAGCGACGGCCTTACAAGCCGTAGGTCACAGGTTCGACCCCTGTACCACCCACCAACTTCCATAGAGGAAGTTTACTACCGAGGACCGGTAGTTCAGTTGGTTAGAATGCCGGCCTGTCACGCCGGAGGTCGCGGGTTCGAGTCCCGTCCGGTCCGCCAGATACGAAAAAGGCCCCCTCGAAAGAGGGGGCCTTTTTTTTTAAAGGTGTTATTTTTAGAGTGAAATTTGATGCTTAAGTTTGGCGCCACTGAATTTGGAAGATTTGGCTAGGGTGAGCGGGGGGAGCATCGCCGGGTTTATTGCGGGCACTATATAATACCTCGTGTAATGCATTTATCGTATTTTGTTCCGATTTATTACCTGCTCGGGCAATTGATTACTATCGGTCGAAGTAATATCCATAGCAGATCTAAATCCCAACATTAATAGTTTGGCGTAAGTTATTGGGAGCTTTTCAGTATTAGTCTATACGGCACTCAAAAGAAGTAAGCATTGCGAAATTCCTCTTCGGCTGTTGTGTGTTCCAATTTTAAAACGTTTACCCGTAATTGGATGCTGCAAAAGTTAGTCGAAGCGATTGCAAGGATATTGATCAGAACTATTGCGTTTGCGATGATTGTTTTGCGTAAGGCCAAGCCTAGCAATGCAATTTATCTTGGTGGCGCCTTTCGGTATTTGTTGAAGGTTCAGTGGTTAATTAAGGCGTGCTGCCGGTTTATTGCACACATCATGCTTAACTGAGATGTTTCAAATCCAAGGTTGACCTTTTGCCTGCGCCGTACCCCTTTGCTTGGAATGTAATACCCAATTGTTGTTAATTATGATGAGTTCCGTTGAGTCTCCGCCTTTGATCAATCCCTGAAAATTAACTTCTTAAGGAAAAATGTGAAAGTACGCTACTTAACCAGTCTTAACCTGGAAAATATTGTCGATGCCGCACGAGCAGTTCCCTACCAAAGAGTTAATAGTGATCAGTTTCCGGGGGTTGAGGTATGGATTCGCCGTGACGATCTATTGGACCCGCTAATTTCAGGTAATAAGGCTTACAAGCTCTTGTACAACCTAGTTGAGGCGAGACAGCGGGGTATCAACACCTTGATCACTTGTGGTGGAGCCTGGTCAAATCATTTACATGCAACGGCGGCAGCGGGGGCCCGTTTTGGGTTTCGTACGGTAGGTATCATTCGTGGTGAGCGCCCACCTGTAATGAGTGAAATGCTCAAAGATGCGGAGCGGCTTGGAATGGAGTTTAACTTCGTATCTCGACAGGAGTACCGGTGGCGCCACCTGCCAGATTTCTTGAGTCTAACTGGGTTCAAAGCAAGCAGTAGTCTCTATATTCCTGAAGGTGGGGCAAACCTTGCTGGGGCAAGAGGGGTGGCTCTGCTTGGTGAGGTTATTGAGGAAACGGCTCCTGTGGAATTCGATCAGCTCTGGTTGGCTTGCGGTACGGGGCTGACGTTCGCGGGCCTGAGTTCATCGGTAAAGAGCTTCTCTGTGTGCGGTGTAGAAGTTCTGAGGGCGGGAGGGGCAATTGGTCGGAACGCCTGGTATTGGCTGGCAGCGTTGTCAGAAAATAAAATTGGTTGGAAAGAGGAGTTTGCTGAGAATGAGCTTGACTTGACCGATCAGTATCATTGTGGAGGTTACAGCAAGTACCCCGGTCAATTGCAAGACTTTCAGCGGGCTTTCGAGTCCCAGTCCAGAATCCCCTTAGACCCTGTCTATACGGCGAAGCTGATGTATGCACTTTCACAGGAGGCCAATGCGGGCCGCTTCAGGGACAATGCTAAATTACTGGCCCTGCATTCTGGTGGGCTTCAAGGGCGCCGAGGCTTCCAGTAATTTGATAGAGCAGACAATACCCAATGTAAAGCTGGCTCTTCGGTCTTAATTCGACTCATGTACCAAGTTAGGGCATAATTCAATGTCGCGTTAAGATAAGCTATTTTCAGCTGGCATGCATGATTTAGCTGGACTCTCAGGGGAGAAATGTTGTCGGAATTTAAAAACATTGGCTTGATTGGTCGTACAGAAAGTGTTAATGCCGTTACATCGCTTACCCGCCTAATGAAATTTCTTGAGCGGGAGGGTTATTCTGTCGTCTTAGAAGAGGAGATAGCGGGTGCGGTAAGGCATAGTGCGCGGGTTTCAGCAAAAGAAAAGTTAGGCGAACTTTGTGATCTAGTTATTGTCGTTGGCGGTGACGGCAGTTTGCTAGCTGCTGCTCGGGCATTAGCCAAGTTCAGTGTGCCGCTACTTGGTATTAATCGAGGCCGACTCGGCTTTCTTACTGATATAACGCCTGATGAAGTAGAGCAAAAAGTAGGTGATGTGCTAGCAGGCAAGTATATGGCCGAAAGCCGCTTTCTGCTTGACATGTCCGTAACACGAAGTGGAAAGCCGGTCGGTAAAGGGACTGCACTGAATGATGTTGTTTTACATCCGGGTGAATTTATCCGCATGATTGAATTTGATCTCTATATAGATGGTCAATTTGTTTATACTCAGCGTTCTGACGGGCTCATTATTTCTACCCCAACGGGTTCAACAGCATATGCGTTATCCGGCGGTGGCCCTATTATGCATCCAAAACTTGATGCCATTGTCTTAGTCCCCCTAAATCCACATACGCTTAGTAGTCGACCAATAGTTGTAGAGGGGAGTAGTGAATTCAAAATCATTGTAGGTGAATATAATACAACCAAACCCTATGTAACTTGTGATGGTCATGAGCAAATAATTACCAAGCCTGGAGATGTAATCCGTATTCACAAAAAGCCGCACCGATTAACCTTAGTGCACCCCTTGGAACACAATTTCTACGAGATTTGTAGGTCGAAACTAGGTTGGGCTGAATGACTCGTTCAGTTTTAAAATATATGCGACAGTGAGAGGTATCAGTGAGAATTATTACGTTTGGAACATTTGATGTATTTCATATCGGGCATGTAAATATACTTGAGAGAGCGAAGGAGTTAGGTGCATATTTAATTGTCGGAGTCTCTTCCGATGCGTTAAATATTAGCAAGAAGGGACGCCCGCCAATTTATAGTCAAGCTGATAGAATGAAAATAGTCGATTCACTGCATTGTGTAGACAAGGTGTTCCTTGAGGAATCATTAGAATTGAAGGGCGAATATATTAAGAAATTTAATGCAGATGTACTAGTAATGGGAAATGACTGGGAGGGAAAATTTGACTGCTTTTCTAGTCTTTGCCGGGTGAAATATTTCCCTCGAACTGAGGGTATATCCACTACACAAGTGATTAATATGGTTCGGGAGCTAGCTTGACGGCAAGCGAATGTGAAGTGGACATCTATATGGTGTATTCTTGTATAAAAAAATACCTCAATAGCCTCTTTCTTATTTTTTTGGGGGGGGTTAATAAATTAACTACTCTTAGGGAGCTTTTACATAACCTAGAACGTTTACCATCCGTTATTTATAAAAGACTTATGGTCCCATTCTTTAAGGTGGAGTCCACATGGGTACTTTATGAGAGTTTCTTGGGGAGAGGATATTCAGATAATCCAAAGTATATATTTGAATACCTTGAGGCAAAGTATCCGGGAAAATTCGTTCATATTTGGTCTTTCTCGCAGCCTGGTAAAATGTTGCCAGCAAGAATAATTCAGGTGAAGAGAGGCGGATTGCGGCAATTATTTTATTTGGCGAAATCTCGATATATAGTAACCAATATGCGCCAGCCCTCGTGGTTCATCAAGAAAGATGGCCAAATATTTTTAGAAACTTGGCATGGTACACCTCTTAAGAAGTTGGTTTTCGATGTAGAAGATAACGAATATTCCAATAGTGAATACAAAGCTGAGTTTTGCCGGCAGGCGCAGCAGTGGGACTTTTTAATATCGCCAAATGAATATTCGACAGCGATCTTTAGGCGAGCATTTAGGTATAGTAATAATATCATCGAGTCTGGTTATCCAAGAAATGACTTACTTTACTCACCTGGAAAGAAGTTAAAAATTGCCGATAAAGTGCGTAAAGAGTTAGCTTTACCGCAAGATAAAAAGATAATTCTTTATGCTCCAACGTGGAGAGAAGATGAATTTAGTGCAGCAGGAGAGAGGAATACAAATCCTCCCCTAAATATCAATCTCTTGAAGCAGCGACTCGGTTCAGAATACGTCCTATTAGTAAGGACACATTATTTAATTAAAGAGCAGCTTAAGCTTGAATTGCATCGGGATTTTGTTATTGATGTATCATCTTATGATGATATAGCTGAAATTTACTTGGCAGCTGACGTATTGGTTACCGATTACTCTTCAGTTATTTTTGATTTTATCAATCTAAAAAAAACAATAATCTTTTATATGTATGATTATGATAAATACAGAAATGAGCTTAGAGGGTTTTATCTAAACCCCGAAACCGAACTTCCTGGACCAGTTGTCACTAAAACTGATCAGCTGGCTGATAAATTGTCCCGCTTAGATGATGTTTATTTAATTTATAAAGAAAGAATAGAAGAGTTTTACAATAGGTTTTGCGGTTGGGAAGTTGGAAGGTCTTCGGAAAAAGTCTGTAAGATAGTCTTTGATGTGTAGAAAGTGCGAAGTATCTTGGTGGTTGCGATTTGTTGGAAATTATTAATTTTGAAGTATTCAGTTATAAATGTTTATGTTACATAAGTTATCCGATCTCTATTGTAGGGTTCGGATGAAATTTATATTTAAATCTTGGTTGTTGCGTTTGTTTGGTCGGGCGCTTAGGTCTAACGAAGTTGTATTCATTGACGTTCCAGGATTTAATGATTTAGAGCGAACTTTCTCAGATAGCTTCTCTAGTGAATGTTTTATGGAGAATGTTAAATATGATCTACGTCGTGAGTTTCGTATAGCTCGCGCGAAAGTTATCGTGTCTGCTTGTGGCGCTGTAAAAAAGGAAGTTAACTGGGGGGCAAAGAGAGTTGAGGTGTGGCATGCAACTGGTGCGATTAAGTCAATTAGAAATTGGTCGTATAATAACGTAAAAAATAATTATGTAATCTGCAGTCCATCTACATACATGTGCGAGTTATATGCCTATTGTTTTGGCGCTAGTCGAGATCAAGTAAAATCGATAGGTGTTCCTAAGACTGACCTTCTTTTGAATAAACAAAGGATGATGGCAAATAAAGAGAGTTTTTATTCTAATTTTGAGAGCCTCAGACGAAAAAGAATATATTTATTCACTCCGACCTTTAGAGGGAATCCGAATAGCTCTGTTTCATATAGGCCTATACTGAATTTTAATAAAATTTCGGATCTTTTAAGGGAGGATGAAGTTGTATTAGTGAAACTGCACCCACTTCTCCTTAGTGAGAGAGGGATACATAATGTTAATTTTGTAGATGAAAGAATAGTCAATGTGAGTAACATTGAATTAGAACTATTACTGAGTGTTGCGAGCGTAATTGTTTCCGACTACTCATCTGTAATATATGATTCAGTATTACTTAATATCCCGGTGGTTGCTTACGCCGAAGATATAGATGCGTATGCTAAAGATTGGGGCTTTTCTTTAAATTACAAGATGGAATTACCGTTCGACATACTGGAGGAAGCGAACGAAACTATCCTAGTTGAAATGCTTCGCGCCGCAAGTATAAATCGAGACAAATATGAAAGATTTAAGAAAAAATATTTAGATGCATGTGATGGGAAGTCTACGCAAAGAGTTATTGAGTTAATAGAAAAGCTACGTAATAGTTAGGCATCATAACCTTCCACTTTCATGGGTAAAAGCAATATGTTCTCGAAGAAAAAGATAACAATTCCGAAATGGCCGAAAGTCAATAAATAATAAAGCAATCGTGATTTATTATGGGTGAAAATGTGAAGAATAAAGACTCTCTGCCTTCTGGCGCGAAATATTTAAATAGCATGTCAGGCGCGAAGTTTCTTCTGAATAACTATAAGAGCCAAAGAATAGGCTGTTTTATTGAAGACTCACCAGGTGAACAGGAAAATTTGGGGTTTCAATATGATCGAATGTATTTATGGGTATACCACTGTTTAATGTCTAATTTAAATAGCTTAATATTGCGTTTTGCCGTACGCTAATTTTTTTTGCAACCAAATTAATCCTTTAGGAAGAAAGAGGGAGCTGTACTGTTTTCAGATTAGGTAACGGTAGGCAAGTGATCGAAGCATCCCTGTATTCCAGTTAGTATAGATTTAAATCTATTTATTTTTAATGATGTTGTGAGGTGGTTTATGAAGATAGATAAGCGGAGAGTGCTAAAGATATTGCACGGTTTTCTTCGAATATACAAGCCAGTGGATGCAAAGTTAAATAGTATACGGGGGTACCGTATGTTATCAAAATTAGGTAGAAAAGCATATCACCAAGCAGCTATACGACTCAGCTCCAGTCATAGATTCTATTTAGAGAACTTTGATAAGCTTGGAGTAGAAAAAAATCTTATCCTTTTTGAGAGTCACTGGGGTAAAAATATAAGTTGCCATCCATATGCTATTTATCAGGCACTGGCTAACCAGCAAATGTTAAGTGATTTTCAGATCATTTGGGTTATTAATAGTTCCGAACGTGTCCCGAAAGATATTGCAGTAAGTAATAATGTAAAGTTCGTCGTTCGAGATACAATTCCTTACTCTAAGGCACTTTTGAAAGCAGAGTATTTGTTTAATAACTTGACATTCCCCCCTTACTTTATTCGAAAATCCGATCAATTCTATATAAACACTTGGCACGGAATACCAATCAAGACCCTCGGTCTTGATACGAGGGATAAGTTGATTTCTTTTGCAAATGGACAGAGAAATTTTATTCAGGCGACACACATTCCTTTAGCCGGGGCCTATGCAAGAAAGACAACAGTCACTTCCTATGGAGCAGGAAATCTTAACTCAGACAAGGTGATTGAAATTGGTTCGCCACGCATTGATTTAACTTTGAGCACTAGCCGAGAGAGTGTTTTAAGTCAACTAGGGATAAATTCCAGTAAAAAAGTTGTTCTTTTTGCTCCAACTTGGCGAGGTAGTATCGGGAATGCATCAGCAGATTTTAGTTTCGCCACGAAGGCCCTCAATCACCTATTGGAACATTTGAGCGATGAGTATCATTTAATTGTGTCCCTTCATGGCTTAGTTAAAGAGAGACTTAATGGGGCATTAGAGGGAGTATATAATTTTGTACCGGACAACATGGACATTAATGTAGTTCTTGCAGGAACTGACATTCTGATTAGTGACTACTCCAGTATTATACTAGACTTCCTCGTACTTGACCGACCGATAGTACTATATGTTCCAGATCGCTCTCATTATGAAAGTGAAAGAGGTTTATATGTTAATCTGGAGGAGATCCCGGCAGCAGTTACGAGCAATTTATTTGAACTTTCTAATGCAATTCTCAGCTCGACAAAGCCATCCTCATATCGGAACTATTCTAAGGCGTTAGAAAAATTTGTTCCAAACGAAGACGGTAAAGCAAGTGAAAGAGTTGTAGATATTCTATTTGGTTCAGTTCAGGCCCGAGAAACCAAAATAAATAATAGGAAAAGAATTCTAGTACACCCGGGAGGCTTGCTTGCTAATGGTATCAGCAATTCTTTTGTCAATCTTGTCGATAACATAGATCATAGTAGGTACGAAGTTACACTTATTATCGATGCAAAAGTTACAGATTCTTCCGCTATTAGAAGAGAGTATTTTGAAAAACTTACTAAAAAATGCCAAGTAATTTTACTGTATCCAGGCATAGGTTTAACGTTTAATGAAGCCAAGGTATACTCTAAAATTAGAGATAAAGACGTAGTTCCCTCTATTAATGATGAGTCCTCAGTTAAAGCGGTATTTAGAAGAGAGGCCAGGAGAGTCTTTGGAGATCATTCATTTGATATAGCTATTTATTTTTCAGGCTATACTTTCTACTGGGCTCAATTGTTTGCACATCTTAATGCTGACAGAAGGGTGATTTATCAGCATTGTGATATGCATGCTGAGGCGAATAATTCGGATCCAAATAGAAGTCTTCCACAGCTTAACTCAGTTTTTAATAGTTATAAACACTATGATACTTTTGTATCTGTTTCGGATAGTGTTCGGAATGAGAATGAGAGAAAACTGCAGTCATTTTATCCGAGTAAATATTCGACAGTTACAGTTGAAAACTCTATTTCTCCTTCAGAGATTAAGCGGAAATCTAAAATACCACTTTCCTTGATATCTGCGCAGTGCGCGACAATTATCAATTCCACTGATCATATGAAGTTTGTGGTCGTGGGTAGACTTTCTCCGGAGAAAAATCATAAACGTTTATTTGCGGCTTTTTCCATATTAATTAGGAAGGAAAAGAAAAAGGCTATATTATTTATTGTGGGCGATGGTCCGCTGAGGGAGTCTCTGAAGTTAGAGGCAAGGCAGCTAGGAATTTCTGAGTATGTAGTATTTACAGGAAGATTAGAGAACCCTTATCCTTTGGTAAAAGCTAGTGATTGCATGGTATTGTCCTCTAACTATGAGGGCCAGGGACTTGTACTTTTAGAAGCGTTAACCTTAGGTGTGCCATGCATTGGTACAGATGTGCCTGGAATTAGATGCGTGCTAAAAAATGGTGTGGGAATTTTAGCGCCAGCGTCAGTAAACTCCCTTGCTTCTGCGTTGTTATCATTTGCTAACAATCAAAAGAAAGGGGCTCCTAACTTTTCCGCAGAGAGGTATGTGGGTTCGACAATGAGATCATTTTATCGTTACGTTTGTGATGAGAATTTTAGCAAAGAGCTTAATACAGATACGCGAAATTTTGAGGAAGAGAATATTTAGACTTGAATTTAGATCTAGCGCCGGCTCATATGGCCGGCCTGTGAAAGAAGTTTAATCATTTAAAAATGGCGTATTTGGAATTTCTTAATTTGAGTTGGTATATGAGCTTAGTAATTTTAATTGATTTATATTTGGTCTTATAGATGGAGGCGCTCAAAATGTATATCTTTCAAATTAAAAAACTATTTTTTTGATAAATTTATGTTCAATCTTAAAATTTTTAGAAACTCCAAAAGAAAAATCAAATTAAATAACGCTGATATTGACAAGCCCATAAACATTGATTTTTCCCAAGTGTCAACGATCGATATCGATCGCTCAGAGGTGGGCTGTGAATCTGAGAGACTCCACAATCTTTATGGGTTTGCACGTCGTAATCAGAATGTAAAAAATCTTGTCGTTAACTTGACCAATAATGGATTTTATTTGACTGGAAGTAAAGATGGAGTTTCCACATTTAATAAATTTGTAGATGCAAGTTCTTTTTCTACCTTTATTAATAGGGAAAACCTTAAATACCATAGATCCGTATTTTATACACTGGAAGAGCCACTAATAAAAAGCAATCGCTCAAGGATGTTGATTGTTTTTTCTTCTGTTGCAGATAAAGCATATAATTCAGACATTGCTACAAGGAATTTTTTTCTAAACTATAAGTCCATTCAAAAATATCTGCCCTCAAATACATATATACTAAGAATTGCTGATGTTGGTGGGGTTGTGGGTAGTTTTTACTTGAATAATAACTTCAACAATCAAGTAGAAAATGATATCCAATCTTTAATTGCAGAGGTTTTGGACAATTACAATGTTTATAAAGAGGATGTTGTACTGTATGGGGCCTCTAAAGGGGGGACAGGTAGCCTTTACCACGCGATGTTAGGTCAGTTCAAATGCGTTTCTGTTGACCCAATTATTACAGGTGCATATCATTTTAATCAGCACAGAGATTCTCACTTTGTGTCTGGAGTTTTTCCTGAAAAGAAAGTTGATAAATTTTTATCCCAGCTAGAAGCCGGTAAGCTAAGTCAAAATCTAAATATTATCTATTCCGACCACTCGCCAATTTTTGAGGAGGTGGAGAGTGTGTTTCATAGGTATAAAAGCACAGCAAATTTTTTCAACTACTCCCACCCTAAAATAAAATCTCACGCTGATGTAAGCCGCTATAGCATGAACTTGTTGATGCTTTTGATAAATAACCTTTTCTATGATATTGGAAAGACTTCATCTAAGAAAATTGGGCATTAGTAATGAGTTAAAAACGTTTGGAAATGTTTATGCTATGATCGAGTTCTTTGATGTTAGGGTGGGGCCTTGTAAGCAATGTAGCATGATTTAATTACTAAATTCTAGATTTGTAGGGCCTCAGAAATTGCGCGACTTGTAGATTAACTTAATTAGTTAATGATATTTAAAGCCGTCCAAATTACATTGGCCCACTGACTTATGCAGGAATTTAATAGCGTGAAAGTCTCATGCATAGGTTTTGAGCGGGGCGTTTATCAGAATAATGAGTAGAAGAAGCTCACCCCTATTTATTAGACGACTACTTTAAATGGCATAGGAAAAACACCTAAAAGATTGAAAAACACACTGGTGAATATTCAATATAATTTAAACCAGAGTAGCTGCTCCTTCCGAGCAGTTTGAAGTAGATGTAGTTACTTTTGCCTCAATCGTGGGTATAGATACTGTTATGGGTTTGAGGTGATGACATGAAAGTAGATAAGGTGAGTTTATCGAAGTGCCAAACTATAGGGAGAACATACTGAAACCACAGAGCTCTATCCCTCAACCTGGTGATAACGAGACAATAAATTTAAAGAAATAGGTTGTGAGGCCTCAAAAGTAGAGTGACCTTCTAGAAAGCGAGAAGAGCACCTGAGTAAATATAGGCCAAGACTTCGGGTTAATAGTGTATAATTGGTAAGGTTTTTTTTCAGCTACTTATGTAAGTATTTTTAGGTTTAACCGTGAAGAAAGTGAGAGGTGTGGAAGCCACAATAGTTTTGTGGAGCTGAGAGCAAGAGGTGAACGTGCAAACCAATACTGTGATAGAAACTGGATTAGTTGGTAAAGCTGGGGGAAGATCCATCGACAACACTCTTTCACTAAGAATCCTTGCATCAAAGTCGTAAACTTGTAGAGAGAGTATAAGTGCCTACTAAGTTAGAGCTTCAATGGTTATTGGAGCTCATCTAAAGATAAGCGACCTTGGTTTCGGATAATAAGCGCCTTTCTCTTGGCCGGAAGAGGTGCCGACTCTACAAGCTGAGCCCTCTTTACCAATTGCAATTATTATCCGAAACTAAGAAATCGCAAAGTTTACTATAGATGATTTAGATTTATGGCACGATTTCTGTGTTATCCTATCATATCTGAGATCATTATTGATAATAAATTTCGACCGAATTTAGTGATATTCCTAAGATAAACATGTTTATCCTTTAACCTTAATTTAATCCGGATTTTGTCTTTCTAGTAGTAGATTAGAGCTATTCGATGTTCTGTGAAGGCTGTTTATTGGTTATTAGTGTCGGACTGTCACCAGTTGAGTGAAGCAATTGGTAGTGGGGCGTGGAAGATACACCTTAAATAAAGGGTATACTACTCGATAACTGATAGCATTGAATCCAGAGGTCAAGTTAACGGCTAAAAAATAATAAAGGTTGGATCTTCAGTAGGACAAATCGCATTATGTTGATAAAACAATTGTGTCAATGGAGGTGTGCAATTGGTTTTCAATTAAATATAGATTCAAAATTTGGAGGATGGCGGACCTAGAATACGATTCCTTTTTAGGGTTGTTTTTAATTTCGTGCTTAATCACAGCCAAGTGGGCATTCATATAACTGTAAATGTACGAAATAATTGTGGCGTAATAACACATATGGCTTAATACGTGGATCAAGATATATTGAAAATTGTTTCGCTCCAGGTAAGTGTAGTGTATTTCGCTTGTTATAATGCAATAGACCTTAGGCGGGGGGCAAAGAAGGTTAACAGTGTTTTATTTTTCTAGATCAAGATGGTCAGTACACGAACTAAAAAATGTTGGCCGAGGCCATATGAAAGCAAGATGAATTAATATCTAATTATGAATGTAAAAACCCCAATATGTTAAAAGGGTAGAGGTCTGTGCTCACAAAAGTGGAATGGAGTTGCTGCCTGTAAGCGATTTATCATCAAGTATTTCTTAAGGTTAAATAACATTTTATATGGTTTTCGAAGAATTTTTTCTTGTACCTAGCATGCGATATACTCCGGAAATAAGCGCCACTCCATTTTTGGGGCCTATTATTTTCCAAATTAGGCTCTTTATTGCCTTCTTAATTTTAAGTTTAGTGTAAAAGCTTTGGGTTGCTGCGATTTTTTTTGGGTTTCGAGGGATATCTATCTGAGAAAATTTCACCCCGAGCAGGTAAGATTTCGCTGAAAATAAAGGGTGCTTTCTAGAGTTGAACTCCTTTTTAATATTTTGACCAAGAATGCGAATATTTTTGAACTTAACTTTATTAGTTATAGTGAGTTTAGCTCCATTCCTAATGGTCGTACTAGTTGAAAAATGTCCGAATGAATAGAATTCATTGATAAGGTAGTTAAGAAATTTGTAAACTTTAGCTTTATCAGGTTTCCAGTCTCTGGAAATAAGCTTGCTAGCCTCTTCGGGAGATTCGGCCTTGTTACATAATCCTTTGTGATGGTAGAACGCGTCACCTACTAAAACAACATTTTTAAACCCTAGTATGGATAATAGTCCAACCCCAGAGTTGAGTAAAAAAATAGAGTCAGCCACATCTATTAAATCATCGATATTTTCCTGATCGCAATTCAAAACATTCTGACAATTGTCAAATGGATAGGTTATTCTATTTTCAAGTGGGTGCGTTTTCACCATAAACACCCAATCTTTAAGCGATCTGGAAATAGAATTCACCCAAGCATAGAATTCAGTGTAATCATGTAAAGGCCCTTTAAAATACTTACAAACTGTGTCTGTTGGCCTTTGAAGGGGGATGAAGCATATTTTTCTTCCATTTATTCGGTATTTATTTTTAATATATATTCCTCCCATTTTTTGAGGTTGATTTTCAAGATAAGTTCCGCCCCGTATTTTATTTTCACAAAACTCAGATACTGATAAGATTTCTTTATTAGTTAGTTCTTTATTCCAATTTCTTTCATGATATGAGGCGCTGTCGGAATTGAATCCATTACTGTCAAAAAAAACTGATCCAGGAAGTGCCCCTCTTTCATAAATAAGATAGGGTATCTTATGATTCCTACAATACTTATATATATTTAATCTTTCTTTGTTTGCATATGGATTATGAAAAAATATTTGATCTATATTATTTTTTGATATGTAATCTGCTATAAATTCCTCCGTTTTAAAAAAAGATTCACACTGATAAATAACATGTCCCAGCGAAGGAATAACCTCCCTTATACTTTCAGTAAAATTGCTACCTTCAACACCCAAAAAAAGAGTCCTGTTCTTACTGTAGGGAATGGGGGGCAGCCAACAATTATTGTTGGTGTCAAATTCTACCATGCATTCTTTTAGTAGATTTTTGTTTGCTATGGATTTTTTAATATAGCTGTCTGAACTTTTTTCGCGCTCATGCCATATATGAGCGATAAATATCCCATTTAATGCTGATTCATCGCCATATTTTCTATACCACGATCTGAAGCCGGTATAAGATCGAGATTCCCAGTTTCCATCATCAATATACATGCTGGCAGGCTCTGGGAATCGTGTATTGTTTCTGTACGCCCTGTAGAACAATTCAAAATCCTCACATCCATGCCCCTGAAATCTTGGGTCATGTCCGCCAAGGGTACAATAGTAGTATCGATCAAAGATGGCTACTGATGAACTCGCACCATAAAATTCAATTTTGTCATCGCCTGTCCTTAAGCAGTCGAGCAGGTATTCTTTCCTAAATTTAGAGTCAATACTACTATATTCCCGAGATGCGGCATTGGACAGGTAGATACATGGGATATTGATTACTTCGTCCGCTCCTGTCTTAAAGCGATCTTTAATTAATTTTTTAATGTCTATGTAGAATGATTGGTAGGGTAGAAGATCTATGTCCTGAAGAAGAATATACTTTGCTGTAGATATGGCTACCCCATGATCCCGAGCTTTGCCAATTGAAAAAACTTCATCCTGAGTTTTTAGATGGGTGTAAAGTGCATTGTATTTGTCGCAAATATTATTTACTATTTCTGATGCGAATTTTTCGCTGCCTGAATCCACAAGAATAAAACGAACATCTTGCTTGGAAAATTCACTCAGAACTAACTTCAAATTGTTAATGCAGTCTTTTCTCAGTGAGCTATATCTGAATGGAATTATTACATCAAGGAAAATATCTTGGCTCATGCTAACCCCTACTTTATATTACTTAAAGTTAACGGCATTATATTTCAGATGTATGTTGTTAATTCTAATACAGTATGAAGATTATATCAAAGTCGTGTAAATTGAAAATTTTAACCAAGTATATTTTAGTAACTGTTGATCTCTAGAGTGAGCCGATTTTTATATGAAGTTTTTGATTTGGTCTTCTAGCATACACTTGTACTTGTTAGTGATGTAAGTACAGGGGGCTAATTTGATTTATGGCTATATGTTTAGAGGTTCTATTTGTTAGAGTGGTAGCTTGCAAAGGTTCATGTATGCAAGCCGCCCACAATCTGTTTAAGAGGTTTATTGTTGCAGTTGATAAATGCAACTGTCAAGGATGGGCGACAGGTTAACTCCCTGCTGCGCTAAACAAATAGCAATCACTTCTGCGTCAATCGAAAGAGGAAAATAACGCCAGATTTACAATGCAAACAATTTGGGTTATAGCGAGGCCAGTAGCTTAGAAAGAAATTGTGAAATGTATAATATTAGCTATTTTCTTGAGCTTGGCATGCCCACAGTTGTGCCCCACTGCCTGCACTGTTAGTAGGCGTCATTTTCTTTTTCAACATTTTTGCCGTAAGGATCTGTTAAATTACTGGTACCTCCTAGCTACTTAAAGTACAGCAATTTTTTCAAGTTTATTTTAATTTTACTTAATAACTGTAAGCCCTTGTTGAATTTTGTGTTGGTTACATTTAAATGAGGTTGATTTATTTTTTTTTGTGTAAATGTAGGGATATGATGTTGTTTGGATATCAGTAGGTGGAGCAGGGCCTCCTGCCTAGCTATCATTGAAGCAGGAGTTGAAGAAGTGAGTGGAATTTTTTCATCCTCTCTTTGTAGGAAAATGGCTCCACTACTTTGGAAAAGCCCTTTACCTAGGGCAAATACTGTTTTTTCGTATACTAAACTCTCTAGGAGAACAGTGCTGTTAATTCCTATGACGGCTTTACAGCTTGCAATTAAAGAGTTTAGAGGAGTCTCTGTATTAACTACAACTCTATTTGACATAGCTGCTAATTTTTCCTTGCAGGTTTTGTCTAAAGGGTGAGGGCGAACAACGATCTGTACTTCATTGTTGGTGTTTTTGATGATCCAGCTCACAAATTTCTCCATTGTTGGAAATGGAGAGAAGTATTTTATATTTGAGTCGCTCTCAAGTTGCAACGGAACAAAATAGTAATCTTTATCGCAAGCTTGAAAATTTCCATTTGCTTTAATTTTATCTTTTTTCCAGGCTTTGATTTTTTTCGTTTCTTCAGGCGTTAAACTATTCGGGGTTGTTTGGGCGATATGGCTTTTTGCATTTACCCCCAAAGTGTCTTCATAGTAAGTTCCTTTTTGAGGGAACCATCCTGCCTCAAGGAAGTAATATTTTTGGTGTGGGTTGATTTTCTGAGAGCATCGAATAAAAGCTTGCTGATAATCCATAAGGCCATTCCAGATATAAATAGCATCCGGTTGGAATTCCTCTAGAATTTTTCTGTAAAATTTAGATTTGTAGTCTTCAATCTTCGCTAGCGCTTTATTTGTGGCCTTTCTTAGAAATAATTTCCTTAATTTTTTATTTCTGGGTACTGAAAAAAAAGGGATGTGAGTTGCTGGAAATCTTGATCGTATGATATTAATGCAGTTGATCACGTGTGGGGCGGTAATATCATTCCTATTTAACAAGAATGTCTCTTCGTCAAGCAATAAAAATACAGTGTGCCCTTCAGATATATATTTCCCTGCAAGTCCTAAGACGATTTCTGCCCGTCCGATATCAGGCATTGCTTCATAAACTAATATTTTCATTTTTCTAAGTTAAGTTGCTTAGAGCTTTCAGTTGCTTAACGCTTATTGCCAGTGTTAAGCCGTCGTCTGCCTAAAAATAGGGGTGAATTTAATGCAGGCTCTAATGGGTTTGAATTCATTCAAAAAGCATTTTCTTTCTCTTTAAAAAATATTCTGCATGTATACATCACAGATTTGATTTGCCATCGTTCGAGCAGATATCCCCTTCTTTGGGGTTCCTAGTTTTTGAATATCCACTTTGGCTATTTTTAACAGTGCTGAGAGTTTGTCAGCGCTGTTCACCGGAAAAGTGGATTGTTCGGGGAGTAGTTCTGCGCACCCAGGGGTATCTGATGCTATAACTGGAACACCTCTTGCGGCAGCTTCTAAAAGTACTTGAGGTTGGTTTTCAGGGGAGTTGCTAGGTATGACTAGCAAGTCAATTGAATCCATAAAGTGAATAGATTCTGTTTCTGCAAGCTCTCCTAGATATGTTGTCTGTTTGTATCTGGTGAGGGTTTCCTCTGTATATTTCGTCTGATCTTTTTTTCCCGCAATAAACAACTCAATCGTAGGGTCAGAGACTTTAGTTAAGGCCTCAACTAATGTATGTAGTCCTTTATGTGGGGCAATTGCTCCTAAAAATCCAACTCTCAAATTGTTATGAAGTGGTTTCTTAATGGGGGGATGATCAAACCAATGCTGTGCAATGCCCGCTGGGATGTACTTACTATTATCGAGTTTGAAGTATTTCTCGAAAAAATAGAGTGAAGTTTTGGATAAGAAAAAAACTTGTTTTGCAGTTTCAAGTAACTTCTGCAAATCGGACTTTCGATGCTCCCATTGCTTCGTTGCTTTGTCAAAATTGAGCTTTGCCTCTAGTACCTTTGCTACAGGCTTGACCATAAAAGGAAGCCTTGCTATTGATCTGACTCGCTTGTTAGGATGTGTTTGTGCGATGCATGTCAAGCAAGTTTGAGTGTCTCGAAATCCATGGCAGAACTCTTCGTTGGGGAGCGTGAGTGTGTGCTTGGGGCAAAGCCACCAAAAGTCAGTCACAGATATAAAATAGGGTATGCTGCGCACTTTAGCTGCTTTTAATATATTAATACCGATGTGGGCGGGGTTTACCATATGGATTAGATCTGGCTGAATCCGATCGATAATATTAAGGTAGTAGTTAATCGCATGTCCTGAGACCGTACCCCAGCCATTTGTTGGTATGATCTGATGTGTGGTGGGTTTGCTTGCCCGCCCCTCGGTTAATTTCTTTTCTGGGTCGCCAGCAGCAATAATAGCTACGTGACCTTGGGCTCTGAGTTCGCTACTAAGGTTTTGAACATACCGCTCAGTCCCTTGAGTGTAACCATGACCAAATTGCATCGTGCAAATCAATACCTTCACGCTCACCTCCTGATAGTCATATACCGATATGGGATTAAGCTCATGTGTGGTTACTATTTAGAGCTTTGAGATGGCTTGTATTTCTTAATCAAGTAGTTGGCAACCAAGTTTTCAGCTTCGTTGATTAATGTCGACAAGTTAGGCTGCTTGCCGGACTTGGGCGTAGCTTCTCTTGAAAAGGTTATAGAGTGAGATCTTAAAGCATATAAATTGTACACTTGAGCGAGATATCTGGCGAAAGCTCTTTTTGTGCGTCGCAAAACTGGCCCGTTCTTATACTGGTGCTGTTCAGATTTAAATGTTTCTGAGAATGCATTTCGTAAACCGGGAGTTTTGCTTCTACTCAAAATTGATATTGCGTAAATTGCTGTGATGTTAGGAGTGACATTGCGCTTTGAATCTGAAAGTTGAATTGACGTGAGTCTGTTTTCGAGACCTAAACTTCCTAAAGCGTCAATTATTAGGTCTCCACCCTCCCACTGCGAGGGGTTATAAGCTCGCGCAGAGACCATGCCGGGATAATGCTTTTCCCACTTTTTAATAAATCTTGCTTTTAGTACAGCGGCGAAGACGTAGGTGTCAAATATAGCTGGCATATATTGCAAATAGCAGTATTGCCTGACGAATTTTTTCAGAGAGGGTGCACTTTTCAGTCTCTGTAGCATGCCGGACTCAAGATACTCATCTGCTCTGCGAATATATGCCACTATCGATACACTTGAGCAGTTTAGCCAGTGCTTAAAGGTTTCAATCTGTTTGGAGCTTAAGGTGCAGAAAGACTCTGCACTTAAAACAATTTGTTTTGGGCTATCCTTAATTAGTTGATTTAGAGTGTTCCAGGCAGGGCCCTGTTTTCCAGATTTCAGTTCTCTGACAAGAATATCATGATTAATTCTTGAATTAATGAGTTTTGGGTAATATATACCCTGGTCTTGTAGGATTGATCTGTTTTCGCTTAAGGCCGATTGTATCGCCGTGGATCCAGCTTTATCCGACCCAATATGCACGTAAATTCTCATCTCAACTGGGTTCTGAGTTGTAGCGTTCAATTATATCCTTGGTGTCCCCGATAGCCTTGATTGATCCTGACTTGATCCAGAGCACTCTGTCACAAAGTTCATTTAAAGTTGTCAATGAATGAGAAACCAATATAACAGTTTGATCAGACCGAACCCTCTTCTTTAAGGTATAAGACGATTTTTTTTGAAACTCTTTATCGCCAACACCAAGAATTTCATCAAGCAATAGCACATCTGGCGTAGCATGAATTGCTGTTGAAAATCCAAGACGAGCTTTTTGGCCGGCGGAATATGTACCTACGGGGTATTCAATTATATGCTCTAGTTCAGCAAACTTTGCAACCTGCGATACTAAACTTTTCGCTTCACGAATAGTTTTCCCTTGTGTGACAAGAGCCATTAATGTGTTATCCACTCCGCTTAAGCTTTTGTTGAAACCTAACCCTATCGAAAGTAGCTGTGACTTTGTGCCCGATAACCGAGTTATTTGTCCTTTTGTTGGAGAAATTATGTCAGCTAAGAGCTTGAGTAGAGTCGACTTGCCTGCGCCATTGCGACCTATCACGCCAAGAGTTTCGCCTGGATATAGATCAAACGAGATATCTCGTAAAACCCAGTTAGGCTTTGAAAATAAGTTAAGCTTGCGACGATAAGCTAACCCAACATTACTAAATGATAAAATAGGAGTGTTCACACTAGTACCCGTGGGTATGTACGATCAAGCTTCTTTAAAATCAAAAGGCTGATTGCCAGCAGAAATATGCCAAACATAAATGGATAAAATAAAGTTGCAGCAGATATAGATTGACTGTGTAGCAATGCAGATCTATAGCTATCAAATAGAACGCTAAACGGGTTAAGCCATAATATCGTTTGGATACTCTCAGGGCGGGTATTGATATCGAAAAATACGCCAGATGTAAAGAGGATTCCGGTTGTGGCAATTGGAATTAAGTGCCTTAAATCAGGGATGAGTGGTACGGTTGCGGCAGCCAAAAAGCTAATACCTAGATTGAGTATTAGCTGAGACAAAATAATTGGAATGATATTAATCCAGACTAATGTTGCTGAGTATCCTGACCATAGTAGCGCTCCAAATAATATTGGTAAAACCATGATAAATCGAATTGTCATGGAGAGATTTACAGCGCTAGGGAATATCCATTTAGGTAGGTAAAACTGCCCTAGAATTCCTTTGTTATTTACTATTGAGTCTGAGGATGTGGTTAAGCATGATGCAGTCCACTTATATGGAAGCATTGCGCATAAAAGGAATGTGAGGAAACCCCCTTCGTGCCCTTGGCCCCTTAATCCTGTAGAAAAAGCCAGATAAAATAGAGCCGTTAAAAGTAGTGGCTCAAGCAACCACCAGACAGTTCCTAGGTAAGATTTTTCAATATCAGCTTTAAGAGCGTTAACGCCCCTAAGCCAAACAATATTCAGATGATTCTTCAGCATCAAAATGTTAAGGTAAGCTGCAACTTTACTGGGTGATTTAAAGAATCCAATATACCTCAAAAGCTTTAGAAACAACAGCTTAGCTGTTGTACACTGGTTCAAATTTTTCGTGAAGGCCTCATATTTTGCTTCGTAAGTTGAAAGTTGTTCACTGCTACAGAACTTTTATTCCTGAGACACATGGTGGCTTAGAGCAGGCTATCTTTCAAATGACAAAAGAGGGGGGGGAAGTCCTATCCCTGTCATCGAAACCTGGAAACTATGTACTTGATGGCAGGGTCGCCGTTAAAACTAGACGCCGTTGGTTTACTTTTAAGTCTGTTTGCTTTGGGCCTGGATTGTTACTGGATATGTGGGGTAAAAAGGCAGAAGCTTTACATTTTCATTTCCCATGGCCATTCGGAGACTTAGTTTACTTGCTTGCAGGTAGGCGGCGGCCTTTAATTGTGACTTACCATTCAGATGTGGTGAGACAGAAGTGGCTGCTTAAGCTTTATACCCCTCTTATGAATCGTTTCTTTGCCAAAGCGGATCGTATCGTAGCTACTTCAGAGCAGTATGTGGCAACGAGCCCTGTTTTGCAGCGTTGGAAGCATAAGGTCTCTGTGATTCCCTTGGGGGTTGATGAGGATACCTTGCCGTCCCCGTGTGAAGACGACTTGAAGCGTATTGAGGGAACCTATGGCCAGGGTTTCATGCTTTTTGTTGGTGTTCTTCGTTATTATAAAGGCCTTGAATACCTGGTTCGTGCAGCTGAGGGGGCTGGCTGCCGCATATTGATTGCGGGGGCGGGACCGGAAGAAGGGGGTATGCACGCTCTTGTTTCTAAGCTAGGCCTGAATAACGTTGAATTTCTGGGGTTTGTATCCGATGAAGAAAAGGCCGCATTGTATAGACTGTGTGGTGCTGTAGTTTTTCCTTCCCATCTCCGTTCTGAAGCCTTCGGGGTCACTTTGATTGAAGGGCTTATGGCCGGTAAGCCGCTAATAAGTTGTGATATAGGCACCGGTACAAGCTTTGTAAATGAGAATGGTGTAACTGGCCACGTGATACCTCCAGCGGATAGCTCCGCGCTCCGGGCGGCTATGAATGACCTCAGCTCCAACCCCGAAAGAGCCAAGATAATGGGGGCTGCAGCCCGCCAGCGTTATGAAACCCTGTTCACGGGCGAGAAGATGCGAGAATCGTATCAAGAGCTTTATCGGGAAGTTCTGGGGGCTGATGGTGGTGAGGTGATTGACTCCGACCGGAGCTCCTGTGCTTAGGATTGGTGTTGATGCCAGGCCATTGTCAGTTGTCACTACAGGTATTGGCCGTTATACGGAAGCCCTCATTGAGCGTATGGTAAAAAGTAGGCATGAATGGTTCCTTTATAGTGATGCGCCGCTCCCTGAGAGGTTCTGTGAGGCAGCTAATGTGGTCGTACGTACAGGGAAGTTTGGGCGTAAATCATTGGGTACTCTTTTTGCTCAAGCCCGCTTCCCATCTTGGGCTAAGCATGATGATTTGCAGGTATTCTGGTCCCCTAGGCATCATTTACCACTGATGATGCCGTCTTCGGTAAGCCGGGTTGTGACGATTCACGACGTGGTTTGGGCGCGCTTTCCTGAAACTATGTCTGTATTTGGTAAATATCTCGAACGGGGGTTGATGCCCCGGTCTGTGAGTTCGGCGCAAACGGTGATAGCGGTATCAGCATTTACTGCCGATGAGCTCACAGAACTAATGCCAAAGTCTGTGGGTAAGACCGTTGTTATTCCTGAAGCACCTTTCTTGGAAAATACTGACGACCGCATTGATGGGGAGTATTTCCTTTTCGTCGGTACCCTGGAGCCCCGGAAAAATTTGGAGCGCCTGCTGTCCGCATATCGAGCTTACTTGGATATGGCTACTCAAGGAGCATTGCCGCTTTATATTTGCGGTGGGCAAGGCTGGGGGCTGCCTCGATTAAGTGAAGTTATTGAGGGGTTGGGTTTAGGAGAAATGGTAAAGGTGCGGGGTTATGTGCCTGATCACGAGTTAAGTGGCTTGTATCATAATGCCAGAGCTTTGCTTATCCCTTCGATTTATGAGGGGTTTGGGCTGCCTATTGTTGAGGCATTTTCGCAGAATACGCCGGTTTTGACCTCTAATACTGGAGCTATGCGGGAGGTGGCTGGAGGTGGAGCTATTTTAGTCGACCCTCTTTCGGTTTCTAGCATGGCTAATGGTATCCATCAGCTGCATTCAGATTTGGATTTGGTCCATAACCTTCAGGAATCTGCATGCGCTCGGGTAAAAGAGTTTTCTTGGGATCGAGCAGCGGAAGCCACCTTGAAGGTGTTGGAGGAGGCTGCTATCAACGGGTAGCTGGCTTTTTGGTTCATCTTTTTATAGCGCTAGCTTCTACATCATTCTCTTTTCGGTCGGGTCTCTGGCTATTCCCTGAAGTATGTTTGTGTTCTGCGGTTTCAAGGTTGTGGGGCTTTAAGACTTATCCAAATTTATTTTGTCATTGATTGTTTCGGTCTTCCCTTAAGGTTGTCAGGTTCTAACTACCCTGGCTGCTGTCGAAATTCTCATCTATCTCTCTCCTGATCCAGTTGTTGAAATCCCCGCCCATCCTGTTTGTTGGCCAATGTTGTAGGTTGCTAATTCCAAGTGTTGTGCTAATCGTTTAGTCAGTGCGTGATGATTCAAATGTCTAACAATATCTGCAATTGGTGCTGCTATGCGGGCTAAATTTTCCGTGATTGTTCCGGTCTATCAGCAGTGGCACTTCATTGAGGAGTTGGTTTGTTGCTTGGAGTCTCAGGTCATTTCAAAAGACCTTTTTGAGCTTGTACTGATATCAAACGACGGGAATTCTCCATCCTTTTTAGGGGGGGGAAGCTTCCAGGTTAAGAGGGGAAAGTGCAAAAAGCCTGGATCTTATGCGGCAAGAAACAGAGGGGCAGAGATCGCTGAAGGAGATTGGCTTATATTTACGGATGCTGATTGCCTGCCGGATTCAAAGTGGATAGCCGGAATTGATAGGGCGGTTGGGTGTTGGGGAGGGAGTGTAAAGTTATTTGCCGGTGATGTGCGAAGTCAAAAGCAATATGGATTTTCCAATATCTATGAAGTCTATGACTTTATGAGAGGGATACCACAAGAGGTTTACGTATCAGCAGGAGTTGCGGCTACAGCAAATATGGTAGTTGATCGGTTTTTGTTCCTGAAGTTTGGCGGCTTTAGTGAGAATTCCTTTTCGAGTGGTGATTTTGAGTTTTGCAGAAGATTGAGGGCGAGAGGGTACCAAGTCTTATTTCTGAAATCTGCTTTTGTTCATCATCGAGTTAGATGCTCCTGGCAATCTGTAGCGACAAAAGCAAGGCGGATAAAGGGAGGGCAGTTTTTCCTCTCTCAAGGGGCAGGGAGGTTTAAACTGATCCTATATACCCTTCTTCCGCCGGTAAGGTCGGTCGTATTTTTTTGGCGGAAAAGGGAAATTTATATTGGTTATAGATTGTTGGCAACTTTCGTTCAGATAAGGTTGTGGGGGGTTGAAATACGGGAGATGGCTCGCTTGATGTTAGGGGCGAAACCTGAGCGACATTGATCTTTGTAAATGTTTGGGCGGTATTGATTGTGAGGAGGTGAGCTTGTATACCAATAATTCTAACAGGCTGAGATATGAAAAAAGCATTAATAACCGGTGTAACAGGCCAGGATGGCTCTTACTTAGCTGAATTTTTATTGGCGAAAGGGTACGAGGTTCATGGAGTTAAAAGAAGGTCCTCTTCATTTAATACGAGCCGCATAGATCACTTGTACCAAGGGCCGCAAGATGATAGTAGAAGGTTTTTTCTTCACTATGGAGACCTTACCGATACGAGCAATTTGACTCGAATTCTTCAGGAGGTGCGGCCTGATGAAATCTATAATTTGGGTGCTCAGTCACATGTTGCGGTCAGTTTTGAATGCCCTGAATATACTGCAAATGTGAACGGGCTTGGAACCCTCAGAATACTAGAGGGGATGCGCCTTCTGGGATTGGATAAAACTAGATTTTACCAAGCCTCAACGTCAGAGCTTTATGGTGCTGCCAAAGCTTCCCCTCAGAATGAAAGTACCCCTTTTTACCCTCGCTCTCCATACTCAATTGCAAAATTGTTTGCTTATTGGACTGTTGTCAATTTCCGCGAGGCCTATGGCTTATATGCATGCAATGGGATCTTATTTAATCACGAGTCATCACGGCGTGGTGAAACTTTTGTTACCCGAAAAATAACCCGGGGTTTGGCAAATGTTGCCCAAGGTTTAGAGCGTTGCCTGTATTTGGGGGAACTGAATGCACTAAGGGACTGGGGCCATGCTAGGGACTATGTTGAAATGCAATGGTTGATGTTGCAGCAAGAAAGTCCTAGGGATTTTATCATCTCTACAGGGCTGCAATACTCCGTTCGGGATTTTGTTCGTAATTGTGCTCAGGAGCTGGGGATCGCGATAGAGTTTTATGGAGAGGGGCAGAAAGAGGTAGGTGTTGTTACTTCAATTGTGGGAGAAGATGCTCCAGCAGTTAAGTGTGGAGATGTAATTGTTAAAGTGGACTCTCGTTATCTTCGCCCGACAGAGGTGGTGTCACTAGTAGGTGATGCCTCATTGGCTCGGCAAGAGCTGGGGTGGGCACCTAAAACAACCTTGAAAGATTTAGTTGGGGAGATGGTTAAGTATGATTTGAGGGAAGCGAAGCGGAATTTGTTGTTGGCTGGGAATGGTTATCGCACTGAGCCTATTTTTGAGGAGTAGTTAGTGAAATACTCCCAGAGAGTTTTTGTCGCAGGTCATCAGGGCATGGTTGGTTCGGCATTAATTCAGAGGTTGAGACCGGTAAAAAACTGTGAAGTCATTACTTGCCCTCGAGGTTCGCTGGACTTGACAGATGCTGATGCTGTTTCTGATTTTTTTAATTCGGAGTCGATTGATACTGTTTATTTGGCTGCGGCAAAAGTGGGGGGCATATTGGCGAATAGCAAGCTCCCAGCTGATTTTATTTACCAGAATCTGATGATTCAGTGCAATGTAATCCATCAGGCTCACAAGGCCGATATCCAAAATTTGCTGTTTATTGGGTCGTCTTGTATTTATCCAAGGGATTCCCCCCAACCGATACGGGAGCAGGACCTGCTTGGGGGCAGGTTGGAGACGACTAACGAGCCTTACGCTATTGCTAAGATTGCCGGAATTAAGTTGTGCGAGTCGTACTCAAGGCAGTATGGACGTAACTATCGCAGTGTTATGCCGACAAACCTTTATGGTCCACATGACAACTTTGACTCTGCAAATTCACACGTTATCCCTGCATTAATATATCGTTTTCATAAGGCCAAAAATGAAGGGCTGCAGAATGTCAGGATTTGGGGGAGTGGTGATGTTCGACGAGAATTTCTGTATGTAGAGGATATGGTTGATGCGTTGGTGTTTGTAATGGGTTTGGAAGATCGAGTATATCGATCCGTGACAGAGCCTATGTGCTCCCACCTAAATGTGGGTACTGGGGTGGATTGCACTGTTAAGGCGCTGGCTTATTTAATCGCCGAGATCATTGGGTTTGAGGGAAATATTACATTTGACAGGTCAATGCCTGATGGTGTGCCGCGGAAGTTGCTAGACACCTCAAAGCTATCGAAGTTGGGGTGGGATTCCCAGACTTCCTTGGTGGTAGGGTTAAAGAAAACATACGACTGGTATAGAAGTATTTTACGTTGATCGAATGTCAGATATTGTAATTTGTACTAGAGTTCTCAAGAGAGGTTTTACTTTTCACGAAACGACAACTTGAGACTTTTTGTGATAAAAATAAGCCTGATAACAGTTTGTCTAAATAGTGCTGACACCATTCGCGACACAATACTATCCGTGTTGGCTCAAGATTATACAAATATTGAGCATATAATTATTGATGGTGGCTCTACTGATGGAACGCTAGAGATAATATCTGAGTTTAAAGACCAAGTCGCGGCAGTTGTGTCTGAAAAGGACTCAGGTATTTATGATGCTATGAATAAAGGCATATGCCTGGCGTCTGGTGATATAGTCGGCACAATTAACTCTGATGATGTCTATTCTGATAGTCGTGTAATTTCAAATGTTGTTAATGAATTTTTAGTTTCGGGAGCCCAGTCTATCTATGCAGACCTGGAGATTGTGGCTCGCAATAACTTAAGCCAAAGAGTGCGTTTTTATGGCTCCAGTAAATTTAGGGTGTCTAAATTTCGCTGGGGCTGGATGCCACCCCACCCTACATTTTTTGTACGGCGTGACTGTTATAAAAAGCTAGGTTTATATAAAACCAACTACCGTGTTGCAGCGGATTTTGAATTGCTAGCTCGTTTTCTTCATCGGGATAAAATCAGCTTCAGGCGTTTGCCAAAATGTATTGTGAAAATGCGTGAAGGGGGTGTTAGTTCCCAGGGCGTTTGGGGGCGGATTCATCAAAATCTGGAAATTGTTAGGGCCTGCAAAGAAAATCATATCTACACAAACTTTTTTCTGATTCTATTTAAAGTACCTCTTAAACTGCTCGAATACACAGGAATTGGCCTTACCCATAGGCGGTGAAGGCCAACCTTTCCCTGTTTGATTTGAAGTGGCTCCTGTTAAGAGAACAGTGAGGGCAGGGCGCTATCCGTTTCACGGGGTTCACTTTCAGGTTTCGCGTTCAGTAGTAAGTCGACTATTGCTTTCACCTTATTGATGTCCAAAGGACTAGCCGGTGACTTGTAAATAGCGGCGTCCAGAACTGCTTGGAGCTGATCCAGCTCGGGGATGTTCAGTTGCCTCGCGGTCTCAGCCAAGCTCTTCCCATTTACTTGCGGCCACTTTGCAGCAAGCCACTTTAAAGTGGCTTGCTGGATATGGATGGGGTTCTCACTCTCCAGAGCTTTTTTAAGGGTACGGGTTTCACGTTGTAAATCGGGGGCCTGGGTGTGGTTGCTCGGTATTTGCTGGGCGGGTTTGCGCCTCTGAAAGAAAAAGTACAGCACCCACAGTAAGTGAGAGGCAATCGCGATAATAGCCAGGTTGCGCCAAAAATGGCTCACAGTACCGACTTGTTCGGTGGGTGTAGCTGACTGAGGTACTTTAGCACTGGTTTCATTGTCGCTGGTTACTGCAGCAGCAGTACCGGAAACTGAGAAGCGGAATGCCGGTAGTTGAGTGGTGCGTTGTCGTTGGCTTTTTGTATCCCACCAGGTCACAGTGACGGGAGGGAGCTCGTAGTCCCCGGGTTGTGTAGCCACAATCGCGGTTGTCTCAATGCGGCTTCCGGTAACGCCGTTGGGCCCAACCTGGTCTTCTTGTTGCGGTTGATCGGGGTAAGTTTTAAGGCCATCCACGTTGAGTTTGGGAAGTGGGGGCAACTGTGCGGCCCTGAGCCCTTCGGCACGTACGGTAAGAATTCGGGTAATAGGTTCGCCTACGGCAAAGGTGTCCGGGTCCTGGCTCCAGCTTTGAACAATGCCGAGACTGGCAGCGGGCAGCCATTGGCTGCCAGAGTAGTCAGCGGGTTTTGGCAGCACTTCGATAGACTTCTCTTGGGAGCGAAGTCGAAGCCTTTGGCTGTTGCGATTAAACAGGGAGAAGGGGTCCCTGCGCCCAGCGATGGCCACGTAGGTTAGTGCGGGAATGCTGAGCTTGCCTGAGCTATCTGGGAAAACGGCGTAGGTAACTTCGTAAACCGCATGGCTCACATCATTGAGCTTGCGCTCATATCGCTGCTCATCGACTTTTTCTGCATGAGCGCCGGCAACCTTGAGAGGCTCTGTTGCGATATCGTGTAAGCCGATAGTGGTGTACAGGCGAATTTTTACCAGCAGTTGCTCTTGGACATAGACCTTTTCCTTGTCGAGTGTTACTTCCAGAAAAGCCTGCTTTTCACCGCCGTTAGGTCCACTTTGCGCCTCGGTGACTGTGACGGGAACCGCATCGGAAACCTCTCCTTGATAGTTAAAAGAGGGGATAAACAGTTTGCCTTCCCGTTTGGGGGCTAGCGCCAGTACCCACTCGACAAAACTCTCTGCACGGCCATTGATAACGCGATACTGGTTGGACTGTTGGCGTGAGAGAATATCGAAATCCTGTTCCAACAAGTCAAAGTCCGGTTGTCCACCACTTTTGTCTCCTGAATAGCGCACACGTAAATTGACTGTCTCATCAATTCCAATCTTATCTCTATCGACCGTTGCGCTGAGATCGCTTGCTAAAACCGGTGTCGACAGACAAAGTGCTATTGCAATAAGTAGCAAAGCGAAGGCGTGGCTGAGTGGGAGGCTCCAAAGTTTTATTCGGTTGTTAATGATTGCGTCCATAGGCATTTTTGAAATCAGTGTCCTTGAATCCAGCGACATTGCTCTACTGTTCTTTACCATCTTTGTGTCGCCCCATTTTCCGGTGGCTCCCACTCTCCGCTGCGATAGGCACGGCGCCTTTGCAGGCTCTCGTATTTGAACTTCTCGCGCATCAGACCGGCTGGATCATCGGGAATTTGACGGAGCCATTGGTCCAGGGCTTGTTGGGTTTCCTGGTCGAGTGGGCTTTCTTCAGCGCCAGTAGGTTGCGATTCCCCTTGCTGCGGCTGTTCTTCACCCTGTTGTTCGCCTTGCTGTTGTTGTTCGCTCTCCTGCTCTTCCTGGCCCTTTTCTTGGGAGCCCTGTTGCTCCTCACCTTGAGGCTGTTGCTCAGAGGACTCTGGTGAACCAGAGGGCTGTTGATTATTGCCCTGTTGTTGCTGCTCGCTGGACTGCTGTTCGTTGTTCTTAGCTTGCTGCTCTTGGTTTTGCTGTTGTTCCTGGCTCTGCTGCTGGCCCTGCTGGTTCTGTTCCTGCTCGCTTTGCTGCTGTTCACCGGACTGCTGTTGGGATTGCTGCTGTTTTTCTTGCAACTCTTTCAGCTTTTCAGCAATTTCCCGATTGTGCTCGGCATCGGCAAACTCGGGCTGCTTTTGCAGGGCTTCATCGTAAGCTTCGATAGCTTTATCGTAGTCCCCCTGTTGCACCAGGCTGTTGCCAAGATTGTACAAGCTCTGTGAATTATTACGTTGGGCGAAATTTTCCTGGGCCTCTGCGTAATTGCCTGCGCGATAGTTGGCAGTGCCTTTCCATTCGGGGTTGTGAAATTCTTGCGCGGCCTCTGACGGCTGTCCCTCTTCTAGTAGGCGCTGGCCCTGCTGGTCTTTGCGTTGCCATAAATCCTGCCACTCAATAGCCTGGCTTTCACTTGAAATTCCAGTTAGCAGTAGTAAGGGCAGTGCGCATGCCAGAGCTCCCCGACGGAAGAGTAGAGCTGCAAAAGGTAGTATTAAAAGGAGTAATAGCGGCCCTTCATCCCGCCATTGGTCGAACTCTCTTTCAGTGAGCTGCGCTTGTTGCGGGCTGTCAGTTTGAGGCAGTAAATAGTCGATATCGCTGTCATTTACCGTAATTTTGGCAAAACGCCCTCCGCTGGACTGGGCGAGCTGGCGAAGCTCACTGGCATCGAAATTGGAGATGACGATGGCCCCTTTACTATCAGTCACAAATCCGCCGGTATTCCCCCGTGGGATGGGGCTGCCCTCGCCGCTGCCCACGGCGAGTATGCTCATCTCAACTTTTGCGTTGGACAGAGCTTTGGTGACCTCATCGGCGGCCATTGAGTCTATGCCGTCGGTAACGGCAAGTAATTGTCCGCGTCCTGCGGCTCCATCCTTTAACAGGCGAATCCCGGTATCGACGGCCATTTCGATATTGCTGCCGGGGACTGGCATGATTGAGGGCGATAACGCGGGTACCAGATTGGCGATAGTAGCCGTGTCCTCGGTAAGAGGGGTGACGACATGGGCTTCTCCAGCATAGGCGACGAGTGCGGTGAGGCCGTCTTTTCTCTGGCGCAAAATATCCAAAATTTTAAGGCGGGCGCGGGTTAGTCGATTGGGTGATAGATCTGTCGCCATCATGGACGGTGACAAGTCTAGCAGTATGACCAGGGCATCCTGGTTGCTGTACACTGGGGTTGGCAGCTTGCGCCAGGCAGGGCCGGCCAGAGCGATAATCATCGCGACCAGCAGCGCAAATATTAATGCGAATAACCAGGGTCTTTTACTGCCACCGCGCAGTAGAAGGTGGGGCAGCAGATCTGGGTCTATGACCTTTTGCAATTGAGCGCTGTTGAGCACCATCTTTGCCAATCCCCAACAGAGTAGTGCTGCGGGAATTAGCAGCCACAGAACCCCAGGGCGCAGGAAGTGGAAGGATTGGATTAGGTCGAGCATATTCACTGGGCTTGACCTCCATTGTTACGACTTATCTCTTCTCGTCTGGCAGGGAGCTGAAAATTGCTCGCCAGGGGAATCAAGGCCCAAATTCCAGCCAGTAGTAGGGCGATACTAAGGGGCCAGGTGAACAGGGACTTCATGGGGCGGTAACTTTCCGCTTCTTGTTCGACAGGCTCTAACTTATCCAGTTCGGCATAGATTTCTGCCAGCTCCTGCGGGTTGTGGGCGCGGAAATAGCGGCCCCCGGTTTTATCGGCGATTTCCTTGAGTGTCTTGCTGTCGAGGTCTCGCGAAGGGTTAATTCTGCGGCTGCCAAAACGGCTCCCCAGAAGACCGGGTTGAACCATTTCGTCGGCACCTACACCGATGGTGTAAACCGTAATACCCGCTTGTTGTGCCAGTTCGGCAGCTTTGAGAGGGGAGACTTCCCCCGCAGTGTTGGCGCCATCGGTGAGGAGTATCAGCACGCGTTGCTCTGCGGGGCGTTGGGTCAGGCGTTTGACCGATAGCCCAATGGCATCGCCGATGGCAGTTCCTTGTCCAGCAAAGCCGATCTGGGCCTCTTTTAGTAGAGTTTCTACCGTCTCCCTATCGTAAGTGAGTGGGGCTTGCAGGTAGGCGCGAGTCCCAAACAGTACCAACCCCAAACGGTCACCTTTACGCCGTTCAACAAAGTCACCAACCACCTGTTTTACTGCATTGATACGCATCGCCGGTCGGCCATTAATTACCATATCGGGCGTTTCCATGCTGCCTGAAATATCTACGGCAATAAGGAGATCCCTTGCGCTGCTGGGTTGAGATATCGGCTCCCCATACCACCGGGGACGGGCTGCGGCGCTGATTAAAAGCAGCCAGATCAGAATCAGCAAAAAGAGATTGAGCAGATTGCTTTGTTCACCGCCGCCACGTTGGGATAGCTCCGAATAAAATGGCACCTTCAGGGCGCTGCTCATGGGTTTGGAGCGGGGTAGCAGCCAGCGAGCGAGTAGCGGGAGTGGGGCTAAAAAGAAAACCCATGGCCAGGCGAATTCAAACATGCGCGGCCTCCCCGCCCTGGTGTTGTGGGCTGTTTTTGGTGGGTTGTCCGTGCTGCTTCACCCATAAAATGGCATATTCCTGTAGCACTCGGTTTTTGTCTGGGTTACAGCTGCCGCGATAGAGGTTTTCAATGAGTGCTTGTTGCGCATCAGAGGGGCACTCGAGTGGGGCTGACTTTTTCAGGAATTCGACCCATGCTGTGCCGATAAGATTGCCGCACTCTGTACGGCTATAGGTTGTAACTGCCACTCGCTTAAGTATTTCATTAATTTCTGGTACTGCATCCGCCTCCTCAGTATTTACTGCAGCGAGCAGTGAAGCTGCTTCGACACGATAGCGATTGCGTTCAATTTTTTTGCGCCGCTGCCGCCACCATAGGGCAGCGGCGGCCACACAGACAAGAATTAATACGGCCAACATCCACCAGCCTGGAGCGGGTGGCCACCAATTAACCGCATTGGGCTCTTGTATATCGCGGAGTTGCGATAACAATTCCTGGGCCTCGGGCGAAGGCGCTTGCGGTGTTGGGGATTGCATTTGTTTTGCCAGAAGACTTCCTTTTATCACGACTGGCCCTCAATTAAATTGCCAGTGCGTTTTGCCTTCGCTCCTTGGTTCGCCAAAACATTGGCGACTAGCTTTTTCTGCACTTTCAAACTCATTACTACTTGGGCCTTCTCGTATTTTGCCAGCCATTATTTCTTTGCCGCGAGCCGTAGACGGACATCAGTGCTGGAATAAGCGGTTGGGTGTTATCAAAGTCCAGCAACGGCAGCCGATAACGTCGGCACAGTTGTTCAACCTCGGCGCGGGCTCGGGCTTGCTTTTCGGCAAAATGTTCGTGAACCGGCCGATTGCCGGCATGAAGGAATGTGCGCTGGCGACCGTCAGATATAGTGAGGGATTGGCCGGGCAGATGTTGCTCCAGCGGGTCCGATACCCTCAGCACCTGCAGGTCGGCATGACGGGATAAAAGGTAGAGTGGCTGCGAGCAGCTCTCGTCGAGATCATGGCAATCACTGATTAAAAAGAGCGCACTTCCAGGGCGTGCGATTCTTCGCGCTTCCTCCAGCAATGTTTTTAGTGTTTGGCTGCCCTGTTCGGGGACGGGGCTGCTCAGTTCCGCAGCGCGGGCAACCGTACTGTGAATCATCGAAAGTACGGCGTGGTGGCTGCGGCGCGGACGCACTGTGTCTATTTCCCGGTCGGAGAAAAGCAATGCCCCGATCCGATCGCTGTGCTGTAAACCAGCCCAACCCAGCGCTGCCGCAATGCCGCTGGCCGTCACCGATTTAAATGCCCTTTGGCTGCCAAAAAACATCGGCGAACGCAAATCCAACAGGATAACTACCGGGCGTTCGCGCTCCTCTTGGTAAAGTTTGGTGTGGGTTTGGCCGGTTCGAGCTGTTACGCGCCAGTCAATGGAGCGTACATCATCGCCGGCCTGGTAGTTCCGCACTTCCTCAAAATTCATGCCGCGGCCGCGGTAGCGAGTGAGCAGGCTGCCGGCCTGATCACTGCGGGCCAGGCGCGGTTTGAATAATTGCAACTGCCGTGCGGCGTAGCGCATTTGTACCAACGGCGTTACTTCGGGATAAGCCCCGCGCAGTTCGAGCTCAGTTGGGGATGCTTCAGCGGACATCAGATCGCAGGCACCTGTTGAAGTAATCGCTCAATTACCTGGTCGGTAGTAATTCCCGCCGCTTCCGCCTCAAAACTCAACAGGAGTCGGTGGCGTAAAATATCGGGAGCGACATTCATTACATCATCTGGGGTGACGTAGTCGCGCCCAGCGAGCCAGGCGTGAGCGCGCGCGCAGCGATCCAATGCAATTGTTGCTCTCGGACTTGCACCAAAATCTAGCCATGACGCCAGCTCGCTGTCATACTTCGCCGGCTCGCGAGTAGCAATGACAAGTTGGACAGTATAGGTTTCCACGGCCTCAACCATCTGCATTTCCAGAATTTGGTTGCGCGCCTGAAGAATGGTTTCTTGGCTGATAATTTCAGTGGGGCGATTTTCGCCAAGGCTAGCCTCGGATCTGGCCAGGCGCAGGATTTTTGCTTCCGCCTCCGCATTGGGATAGGCAAGATTTACCTGCATTAGGAATCTATCTAATTGTGCCTCTGGCAGAGGATAAGTCCCTTCCTGCTCAATAGGGTTTTGGGTAGCCATTACCAAAAATAACTGGGGAAGGGGATAAGTTTTTCGGCCGACACTGATCTGCCGTTCTGCCATAGCTTCGAGCAGCGCCGACTGAACTTTGGCTGGCGCGCGGTTAATCTCATCGGCCAGTATCAGGTTGTGAAACACTGGACCTGGTTGAAAATGGAACTCTCCGGTTTCCGGCCGGTAAATGTCGGTGCCGGTAATATCCGCCGGAAGCAGATCTGGCGTAAATTGAACGCGATGGAAGTCACCCTCAATAGCTTCGCCCAGTGTTTTAATGGCCTTGGTTTTGGCCAGGCCTGGCGCTCCCTCCACCAAAAGGTGGCCATCGGCCAGCATGGCGATCAGCAATCGGTTAACCAATCTCTCTTGACCGATAATCTGCTCTTCCAACCAATCGCCCAAAGCGGCGATATGATCCCTAATAGTCTGGTTTGCTTCCATAGTATCTCTTCTTCTGAGAATTTAGCCGCCGCACGGACCTGGCTGGCTTTCTACCATCTATATATAGTCGCCGCCGAGAAGGTGGCGACTGATGATTTTAGCGGCACCAAATGAAGAGGCAACTCTTGGGATGTAGGCCTCTGCCGAGCCGACTAGATTCTGAGGTGGAATGGACTTCTCCTCACTGTCTGACTGAAAGTGTAATTTTTAGGACTCGACCCTGCAGCTGCGTATGGGCTGAGATGATGACCTTTTCGGATCTACAGTGTTTGGATTCGATGTGACAAAAATGAGATTGGGAGGTTCCCCGTGAATATGGCGACGGTTATTACCGACAGCCGTGAAGAATTAGTTGCGCAGATTTGCGAGCTGATTCGTGACAAGCTGACCAGCGAAGCCGAACCCGTTGTGGCTTTTGCCCAGCAGTTCCTCAATCAGTACCCCTTAGAGGATCTGGCCGGTCGTCGCCTTGTTGACGTCTATGGCTGCATATACACCTGGTGGAACTTTATTCAACAGCGCCCGGGCGGCCTACCCAAGGTGAAGGTTTTTAACCCCCGCCTTGAAGACGATGGTTGGGAGTGCTCGCATACGGTCATTGGTGTGCTGCAGCGGGATATGCCATTCCTGGTGGACTCCATTCGCATGGAGATCAATCGCCGAAATACAGTGACTCATTCGATAAAGAGTACGGTAGTTCGAGTCGAACGCGATGCCAAGGGGAAACTGACTCGCCTGTTGCCGCCAGAGGAAGAGTTGCTGGGTGAAAAGCCGCAGGCAAAAGGGAAGCGCATTACGAACGAAGCGATGATTTATGTCGAGATTAATCACGACACTTCATCTGAGTTCGCTTCAGGCATGATGACTGGCTTAAAAGACGTACTCGGCGATGTGGAGCTGGTAGTGGACGACTATGTCCCGATGCTGGAAACCTGCAGCGCAATGGAGGGGCAGTTACAGGCGGGACTTCCAGACGAAGACACCAACCTATTGGAAGCCAGTGCATTTTTACAATGGATGCGCGACGGTAACTTCACCTTCCTGGGGTATCGCGAATACGAGTTCAGTGTTGTCGGGGATAAAAAAATCCTCAATGAAGTTGAAGACCGCAGGCTCGGTATTTTCAAAAAGCTGGAAGAAGCCGCGCCGATGCTGGAAACCTCTTTTAGTGAGGGCAAGCAGCGTTTCTACCAAGGGCCCAATTACCTGACATTTGCCAAGTCCTCCGTTAAGTCCCGGGTGCACCGCACGGCCTATTCGGACTACGTGATGATTAAGCGCTACAACACCGATGGTGAGGTGATTGGTGAAGCGGCGTTTATGGGGCTTTATACCTCGCCGGTTTACACCGAGAGCCCGGCGAAAATCCCGATTATTCGCCGCAAGATGGCCTCGATCATCGAGTCTAGCGGTCTCTCCGGACAGGGGCACGATGGCAAAGCCCTGCGCCGGATTCTCGATACCTTCCCAAGGGATGAACTTTTCCAGGGCAGCACCAAAGAGCTGTTTGACGTAGTAATGGGTGTGCTGCAGTTAAATGAGCGGGCTCACCTTCGTCTGTTTATGCGTCGCGATCCCTTTGGTAAATTCGTTACTGCCACGGTATATGTTCCCCGTGAGCTGTTTAATAGTGATGTGCGCGAGGTGATTTGCGCGCATATTGCCAAAGCGATTAATGCGAAGGACTCGGACTTCACCACTTTCTTCTCCGAATCCATTCTCGCGCGGGTCCATTTTGTTTTCCGCGTGTCCCCCGATGAGCCTGTTGATTTTGATGTCGCGCTGCTGGAGGCGCAAATTGTGGATATTACCCGCTCCTGGGAAGATGTTTTCCAAAGATCACTAATTGAAAATAGCGGGGAAGAAGAGGGCAGTCGTCTCTATCGTACTTTTGGCCGCGCCTTCCCGGCAGGGTACCGTGAAGACTTTGAGCCTCGTATTGCGGTGCAGGATGTAGCAGCCGTTCAGAGCCTCAGTGAAGACAACCGGGTGGCAATGAGTTTCTACCAGCCGGTGGGGGCCGCTCAGGGCAGTCTGCGGTTCAAGGTATTCAACTGGGGCAGCGGCCTGACGCTCTCCGACGTGATTCCCGTGCTGGAAAATTTGGGCTTGCGGGTTATTGGTGAATTCCCCTATACGATTCGCCCCCGTGGCTATACCGATGTGTGGATGCACGAATTCCATCTGGAATTTGGTCTGCCCACCAAAATTGATGCGCAGGCATCCCGTGGCCTGTTCCAGGATGCGTTCGCGGCGATCTGGAATCACACGGCGGAAAGCGATGCCTTCAATCGCCTGGTGCTGGCCGCCCGCCTAAACTGGCGCGAAGTATCCATGCTTCGTGCCTACGCCCGTTACCTGAAGCAAACCAAGTCCGGTGCCAGCCAGAGCTATATTGCCGCTACCCTGGCCAGCCACGTGGATATCACCCGCAACCTGGTAGCCTTGTTTAGGGCGATGTTCGATCCCCGTTTAAGCACCGGCAAGCAGGAGCAGCCCCGTGTCGAGCGCTTGATCGCTAAAATTCACGATGGTTTGGATACGGTTGATAACCTGAATGAAGATTTGGTTCTGCGCCGTTATTTGGAATTAATCCTGGCGACCCTGCGCACTAACTTCTTCCAGGTGGATGATGAAGGGCAGCCCAAGGATTATATTTCGATCAAATTCAGTCCCCGGGATATTCCCGGCATTCCCGAACCCCGCCCGGAGTTTGAGATTTTTGTTTACTCCCCTCGCGTGGAAGGTGTGCACTTGCGCGGCAGTAAAGTCGCTCGCGGCGGCCTGCGTTGGTCTGACCGACTGGAAGATTTCCGCACAGAAGTTCTGGGCCTGGTAAAAGCCCAAGCGGTGAAAAATGCAGTTATTGTCCCCAGTGGTGCAAAAGGTGGATTTGTCGTTCGACGTCCGCCTACCGATGGCAGCCGCGAAGCCATGATGGAAGAGGGAATCTCCTGTTACAAAACCTTTATTCGCGGCCTTTTGGATATCACTGACAATCTAAAAGATGGCGAAGTTGTACCGCCCAAATATGTTGTTCGTCGGGATGAGGATGACCCCTACCTGGTAGTAGCTGCGGATAAAGGGACGGCGACTTTCTCAGATATTGCCAACGGCATTGCCGGGGAGTATGGCTTCTGGATGGGCGACGCTTTCGCCTCCGGTGGCAGCCAGGGATACGACCATAAGAAAATGGGTATTACAGCCCGTGGAGCCTGGGTATCGGTGCAGCGCCACTTCCGTGAGATGGGGGTGGATGTCCAGAAAGAAAACTTCTCTGTTGTCGGCATTGGCGATATGGGTGGAGATGTTTTTGGTAACGGCATGTTGCTGTCTGAGCATATCTGCCTGAAAGCGGCCTTTAACCACCTGCATATTTTTGTGGACCCCAATCCGGATGCAGAATCCAGCTTTAAAGAGCGCCAGCGTTTGTTCGCGTTGCCCCGGTCGAGCTGGAGAGATTACGAGCGCAAATTAATTTCCAAAGGTGGTGGTATCTTCGAGCGTCGCGCCAAGGCCATTGCTATTACGCCCGAAATGAAAGAAGCGTTTGATATCAAACAGGATCAACTGAACCCCAACGAGCTGATTAGTGCCTTGCTCAGAGCGCCGGTGGATCTGATCTGGAATGGCGGTATTGGCACTTATGTTAAGGCTACTACCGAGACGGACTCCGAAGTTGGTGACAAGTCCAATGATCACTTGCGCGTTGATGGTCGGGAGTTGCGTGCCAAAGTCTTTGGCGAGGGCGGCAACCTGGGTATGACCCAGCGTGGACGTATTGAGTTTGCTCTCAATGGCGGGCGTTGTAACACCGACTTTATCGATAATGCGGCCGGTGTGGATTGTTCTGACCACGAGGTAAATATCAAGATCCTTCTGGATAAAGTCGTTGCTCAGGGTGATTTGACTGAAAAGCAGCGCAATGAGCTACTGGATGGGATGACCGATGCTGTCGGTGAATTGGTGCTGCACAATAACTATGAGCAGACTTTTGCCCTCAGTGTGGCGGAATATCAGGTTGCCAAGCGCCTGGACGAGTACCGCAGAACTATCAACACTTTGGAAGACGACGGCCGATTGAATCGCGCGCTGGAGTTTATTCCTGACAACGAGCAGATTTCTGAGCGCGAGCACAAAGGGCAGTCCCTGACCCGCCCCGAATTATCGGTTCTAATTTCATACGTTAAGGTCAAGTTGAAAGAAGAGCTGCAAAATGCACAAATCACCGACAATGAGCGGGTGCGTTTTGCGGTTGAGTCTGCATTCCCGGAAAAATTGGTCGAGCGTTATCGCGACCAAGTCTATGACCATCCGTTGTTGCGCCAGATCGTGGCTACCCAGGTCGCCAATGAGATGGTTAACAGTATGGGTATCACCTTCTACAACCGTATCGGTACAGCCACTGGCGCCGATGTGAACGATGTAACTGCCGCTTATGTCAGCGCTCGTGATGTGTACGAGATGCACGACTTCCAGGAGCAGCTGGCTGCGCTGGACTACAAGGTGCCAGCGGAGCTGCAAACAGAACTGCTGAACTCGATGATAGGTCGTGTGCGCCGGGCAACCCGGTGGTTCCTGCGCAATCGCCGCAATGAGTTGGAGCCAGCTACCAACTGCGAGCTGTTCCAGGAGCCGGTACAGCGGGTTATTACAGCGTTGCCGCAGGTCTTGAGTGGCGAGCCCCTTAACGAATGGGAGCAGCGCTACCAGAAACTCTTGGAAGCAGGGGTACCAGAGGCCCTGGCCCTGCTGTCGGCGTCGCCCACCTACCTCTACTCGGCACTGGGTATTTCCGAGTCGGCGCGAGCTAGCGATACGCCCGTAGAGGAAGTTGCCACGGTTTACTTCAGGCTGTCGGATGAGTTGAACCTGCATTGGTTTGGCAATCTGATCGTCGACTTGCCGGTAGACAGCTTCTGGCAGGCGCAGGCCCGGGAGACCAGTATGGATGACCTGGACAGCCAGTTGTCGACACTGGCGGTGAACATTCTCCGCTTAGGCAAGGCTGAAAATCTTGATGTAGAGGGTGCAATGTCCCGCTGGAGCGCTATCATGGCGCCCGCAATTCAACGCTGGCACAATATGATTGCCGAGTTGAAGTCTACTTCTGTCGGTGACTTTGCGATGTTCACTGTGGCTTTGCGCGAGCTAATGTATCTCGCCCACGCCACTGCGGACCGGGAAACTCTGGCAGAACAGTAGCGGAATAGAGCCCAGGGGCCGCTCAAAGGCCCCTGTAGTATCGTCATCACAAGATAGAGCCCTTCGTTTTTCTGAAGGGTTCGCCTCCCCACGTAAGGAAAGGTATGTATTCAACACTGCGTAAAGCCTTGTTTGCGCTTGACCCTGAGCGGGCCCACCATTTGTCGATTGATGCCATTGGCGCTGCAGAGCGCCTCGGCTTGATGTCCCTGTACAAAAAGTCGGTCCCGGATGATCCGGTCGAGTTGATGGGGCTCACTCTACCCAACCCGGTTGGTTTGGCCGCTGGTCTGGATAAGAATGCGCAGGCCTTTAATGGTTTCGGAGCCCTGGGATTTGGGTTTGTTGAAGTGGGCACCGTGACACCGCGTCCCCAACCCGGCAATCCGCTGCCAAGGCTGTTTAGGGTGGAAGAGGCCGATGCGATTATTAACCGTATGGGTTTTAACAACCTCGGTGTTGACTACCTGATTGAAAGAGTGAAAAAGCGCCGTTATAGCGGTGTTTTGGGGATCAATGTGGGTAAGAACTTTGATACTCCAGTGGAAAAGGCCGCCGATGACTACTGCCTGTGTATGGAGAAGGTGTACCGCTACGCCGACTACATCACTGCCAACGTTTCTTCTCCCAATACCAAAGGGCTACGTGACCTCCAGTTTGGTGACAGTCTCAATCGCTTGCTGGGCAGCATCAAAGACAAGCAGATGGAGCTGGCTCAAAAGAGTGATCGCTACGTCCCTGTTGCCGTCAAGATTGCCCCGGATATGGAAGGCGATGCGGTGGCGCAGATAGCCGAGGCGCTGTGTGAGTACGATATCGATGGCGTGATCGCTACCAATACGACGATCGATAAGTCTTCAGTCGCCAAGCTGCCCCATGGTAGCGAAGAGGGCGGTTTGAGCGGAAAACCCCTGAGAGCGCAATCCACCAAGGTCATCGAGCTGTTATCGAAAGAGTTGAGCAAGCAGATCCCGATTATTGGGGTTGGCGGTATTTTTGATGGTGACAGTGCGGCTGAAAAGATTCGTGCTGGGGCGACTGCCGTACAGATGTATACCGGTTTCATCTATCGGGGGCCTGAATTGATTCGTGAGGCGGCAGAGGCAATTGCTTTGGAGCGCCGCCGAACAGAGCAAGGGTAAGCTGTATTAGTTGCTGACTGCTAGGAAAAGGGGGGCTTTTGACGATAAGCCCCACTTGCCATCGCTAAATGGTGCTCCACCCGTCAGGGTATTGGATGTCGGTAGAAACGGCGCCATAAATCTCCAGTTTTTGCGCCTTGGTCACTCTGTCGAAGCCATTCCAGTAATCTTCCCGCCCCTCACGCCAACCATTGATCCACTCCTGATGAGGATCCTCTTCGACAAATGGGCAGCTATCCATAGACTTGTTGTTCAGGGCTGCCAAATAGCCCTTGTAAAATGCCCTGTCGGCGTGATTTCGTTTTTGGCGTTTCATCGTATACGGCACCTCTACTTTGTCGGTCTGTGGACAGTTTGTCGGCAGGTTCGCAAACGGCTCTATTTGGGGGTGTCTCTCAATGAATTTTAGTGAAGGAAATAAGTCTTTGAACGGACCGACCCAATCCACCTTATTAGTAAGAGTAAAGTGGCTGCGTAGGAATCGGAAAATATCTCTAGATGACAGTATGACTTATGGGGCAGGTAGTAATTAATGGCAGGGCGTATTCTCTTCTGCCACAAAATGGGATAATCGTCCTCTTTTGGGCATGGCGATAATGCTCAATTTCCCTAGTTGGGGGCGGTAAAGGTTTTGCCCCAGGTTTTATTTGTGCGTACTGGCGGCGCAGACGTTAAGTGGGCGGTCATTATTGGCGCACAAAACTTCCTCCACAGGAGGAGCTTAATGAGTAAGTATTTTGACAGATTTACAAACCGAAGAATTTGAGTTTACGGCTACGTGTCCCAAGGGAATAGAGGGGCTGCTCGCTAATGAATTACGCGACCTGGGTGCAGGGTCTGTAAGGGAGCAGCCGGCGGCAGTGTATTTTTCCGGCTCCCTGAAGTTGGCTTACCGCTGCTGTCTGTGGAGTCGCTTGGCAAACCGCATTATGTTGCGTTTGGCGCAGGTGCATGTAGCCACAGCTGAGGACCTGTACCAAGCAGTTGCTGAGCAACCCTGGGAGCTCCACATTCGCCCCTCGGGCAAATTGTGGATGCAATTCTCTGGGACCAATCGAGAGATCCGCAATAGTCAGTTCGGTGCTCAAAAAGCAAAAGATGCCATTGTCGACCGCCTTCGCCGCCAGTCGGGAGCCCGTCCAAGTATTGATAAACATCATCCAGATTTGACTGTTGCCCTGCGCTTGCATCGGGATAAGTTGGATATCGCCATCGATCTAAGCGGTGACAGCTTGCATCGCCGTGGCTACCGAACCCATATCGGTGCAGCCCCACTGAAAGAGAACCTTGCGGCAGCACTGTTGCTGCGAGCCGGCTGGCCAAAGATTGCCGAGCAGGGTGGAGCATTGCTCGACCCGATGTGTGGCTCGGGCACTATTCTGGTGGAGGCGGCGATGATCGCTGCTGATATAGCACCGGGATTAATGCGGGATAGCTTTGGTTTTGAGCGCTGGCTGAACCATCAAAGCGATATCTGGAATGAGCTTCGCGAGGAGGCATTGCAGCGTCAAGGCGTTGGCCTGGCTCGCGAACTGCCAGAGATTCGCGGTTACGATGCTGATGCGAAAGTCTTGTTTGCGGCTGAGGCTAATATTGCCCGGGCCGGTCTGGAGCGCCAGGTGCGAGTGAGTTGCCGCCCAGTAGCAGGGTTTAGGGTACCGAGCCATAGAGAAGTCAAAGCGGGATTGGTTTTGACAAACCCGCCCTACGGTGAGCGCTTGGGTGAGCAGGAAGCTCTGCGGGAGACCTATTTTGAACTGGGGCGGCAGTTAAAGGCGGAGTTCCCGGGCTGGTTAGTCGGTGTGTTTACCGGCAATCCGGAACTGGGTTATGCCACCGGTTTACGCTCTCACAAGCAGTACCAGCTATACAATGGCAGTATCCCCAGTCAGTTGTTGATGTTTGAGGTTCGTGCGCAAAGTGGGGCGGCGGCGAGTGAAGCCACTGGGCCGAAGTTGTCACCCCAGGCGGAGATGGTAGCAAATCGCTTGCGCAAAAATCTGCGCACTACGGGTAAATGGGCCGCGAGGAGTGGCGTGGATTGTTACCGCCTCTACGATGCGGACTTGCCTGAGTATGCTGCGGCGATCGATATCTATAAAACCCTGGATGGCGCCGTGTACGCGCATTTGCAGGAGTATCGTCCGCCGGCCACTATCGAGGAAGAGAAAGCTCGGGGGCGCTTGCGCGATTTGTTAAGGGCCCTTCAGTCCGTGCTCGAATTGCCTCGCGCGAATATCAGTATTAAAGAACGCCGTCGCCACAGCCACAAGGGCGGAGGTAAGGGTGGAAGTCAGTACCAGAAGCAGACGGAATCCAGGAAGGAACTCTGGGTTGGGGAGTATGGTGCTGAGTTGGCGGTAGATCTGTGGAGCTACCTGGATACAGGGCTTTTCCTGGATCATCGCCCGGTGCGCAAATACCTGCGAGAGATTTCTGCCGGTAAAACATTCCTAAACCTTTTCTGCTATACCGCCAGTGCGACAGTCCAAGCGGCTCTGGGTGGTTGCAAGCAGAGCACTAGTGTCGATATGTCGCGAACCTATCAAAACTGGGCGGGACAAAATTTCCGTGCTAATAACATGGATCCTTATCGCCATCAGTTGGTAGAGGCCGATTGTTTGCAGTGGCTTGAATCTGCTCAACAGAACAGGAAAGGCCATTACGATTTGATATTCATGGACCCCCCGAGTTTCTCCAATTCCGCCAAGATGAGCGGGGTATTAGATATTCAGAGGGACCACGGGAAATTGATTCGTCAGTGTATGTCCCTGTTGTCGCCTCAGGGTCGCTTGGTGTTTTCCAACAACTTGCGCAGCTTTAAGATGGATGAAGACGTTTCCAGTGAATACTCAGTAGAGAAGCTGAACCTTCTGGATAAGGATTTTCAGCGCAATCCGAAAATTCACAATGTTTGGGAGCTACGGCTGAAGTAGGGTGGTACTAACGCTTTAGTGATTTGTGGCCGGCTTGATTTAATAGCCGGCCTAAAATACCTAAGGTCTAATAGGTTTTGACCATTGAAATTGAGGGGTTTTACAAGCTGGAGGTAAATCGCCGTCCAGTGTCAATTTACTTGTAATTCAATTCTAGGTTAATTTGGGTCAGCGGCTTTCAGCTAAAACTTTGCATAAATAAAAAGATAGCGAAAGTTGACGGTACAACCACAGAAACCCGATTCGCTGTGAGCTCGGATCTATTCATTCAGATCCATTACAACCCGTATCCCCACATCCTTTGAGCGCGCGGTTTCATTGAGGCCTTTTCGGTAGTCAGAAGAAATCTTACTAGAGGTATCACGCATTGAGCCGCCCCTTACAGAATGAAGTTGGCAGCCGTTAATCTTTATAGGTGCTGAAGTAGTTTTTGTTGGGTTGTATCCAGCTTGGTAGCAGTCTTCCACCCACTCAGCCACGTTCCCTGCAGTGTCAAAAAGGCCAAAAGGATTCGCCTGGTAATGCCCTACGGGAGCTGTACTGATGCTGAACAGCTTTGTAAATTCGCTAGAGCAACCCCTGCGGCAATTCGCTTTTCCCCGGACGTCGCTGGAAGCCCACCAGTATTGGTGGGTACTGCCTCCCCGGGCTGCGTACTCCCACTCGGCTTCACTGGCCAGCCGATACTGCTTGCCAGACTCCTTTGATAGCCACTTCACATACCTTTGTGCGTCCCGCCAGGTCACATTAATTACCGGTCTATCGCCTCGCCCCCAGCCTGCATCGCTGGGTTTAGCACTACCGGTGGCCTCGGCGAAACGATCGTATTCGGCAAAGGTGACCTCATAGATGGATATAGCAAAGTCCTGCTCTACATTTACCCTGTGCGCAGGGCTGGCCAATCGCCGCTGGTTATTGCCCATGGTAAAGCTGCCTGCTCCCACTGCGACCATTTTCGGGCCCAAGCCACCGGAGGATAATTCAGATTGAAATCGCTTGCCGATAAAGTAGGCAGGTTCCAGCTCGATCGCCACTTCGAGGTTTTGTTCTTCCAGCAAGACCCACTGGCGAACTTTACTGAAGCCCCGTTTACTCACTTCCACATCATATTTGCCTGGGCTCAATTCAAGCCCCGGCTGGTAGCGGGGGGCTATGTTCATAATCCGCACACGGGCATCAGACGGCTTTGTGTTAATCGTTAGGCTGTACAGCTTGGGTTGGTTCTCTGCTCTTGGCTCTGCAGGCTCAGGCGTGAGTACTTTTGGGGGCTCAATATTACTCCTGGCAATCAGTGCCTGATTACCACTGAGGGGTAGTTGTGCATCTGCATTGAGCGAGGAAGGTAGATTTAGCGGGGTAACTTGTACCTGTGTGTCTAGGGCATCTGCTGCTGATTCAGTTGGCGCAGACTCTGTATTTGAATTTGGAGCAATATTGGCAGGCTGCTCCGCGGTACCTAGTAGGGTGGCAGCTGTAAAATCGGCAGCGCCGTCCAATGTAGGTAGTCCAAGTTGCCAGCCGGCCTTGTGATCAACGATGCTATACAGGCCCCAGGTTGAGGTAAGGCCAACAGCGATAAAGCTGCTCATAAGCCAGGAGCGTTTGTGTTTTGTTGGCTCAGCGAGGAACTGCCGCAGGCGTACAACAGTATCCTGCTCCTTACGCTCTGGTTTCTCGGGCGTTTCCTTCCGTTTCCAACTGGAAGCAACTCTCCCGAGTTGGTTTGCCACACTGCCGTAAATGGTCAGTACAAGTGCTTTTGCCAAGCTGGAAGTTTTTAAAGTTGAATTGTTGAGCTGGCTGATTTGGTTGGCCGGCTTTCCGGCGAGGGCTGCAACCAAATCATCTGCGGCATCGGCGATATCCAGGCCCCGTTGAAATCGCTTATCCGGATCTTTGGCCAGGAAGTGATCAAGTAGAGCCTGATAAAGTGCGTAGCGGGCTGGCAGTCGCGGAATTGGGTCGGTGAGGTGCTTTATTGCAATGGCGACGGCTTCGTCTGCCTGATAGGGCACGGCTCCTGTGAGCATTTCATAGAAAACAACTCCCAGGCTATACAGGTCGGCACGACCGTCAACCGCTGCTCCGCGAGCTTGTTCCGGGCTCATATAGTGAGGGGTTCCCACAACCATCCCGCTGTTAGTCATACGGGTGGTTCTCGCGATAGCCCGGGCAACCCCAAAATCACTGAGTACGGCCGATCCGTCTTCGCGAAACAGGATATTCTCCGGTTTCAGGTCTCGGTGTACATAGCCCTTGCTGTGGGAGTGGTCTAGGGCCATGGCTATCTGGCGCACAACATTAAGCGCCTCAAGAGGCTCAAGCCCACCTTTGCTTAAACGCTCTGCAACCGAGCCCCCAGGCATGTAGTCCATGGCGATATAGTTCAGGCTGCGGTAGCGGCCAATATCGTGAATACCGACGATATTTGGGTGTGACAGCTGCCCAACGATATTTGCTTCCCGCTGGAACCGCTCACTGAAGATTGGATCAGCGTTCAGTACTGGCGACATAACTTTGAGTGCCACTTGCCGGCCCACACTGCGCTGTATAGCCAGGTAGACTGAGGACATTCCCCCCTGATTGATCTTCTTGAGGATGCGGTAGCCCGGTATCTGCAGTGAAGAGGTGCCGCTATTGACGACTTCCATGAAGTGCTTTCCCTATCTTAAAGCAGAGTTGAAAGTCCGTAGGCAACTGCGGTGGCTAAGGCGACTGTGAAGAGGAGAATGAAGGGGCGATACTTTTTGAGTGTGGAGCCGGGCAGGGTGGGCTCGCTAATTGGGTTGAGGGATGCGGTAGAAGAAGGTTGCGCTGTGGATGGGGCATCTATGACCTGAACAGTGACATTATCTTTGCCTCCTGCATCCAATGCTGCAGCGATTAGAAGCTCTGTTGCTCTGTGGGTATCACTGTTTTCCGTCAATATCTGGTTGATTGAATTTGCTGGTACTTCCGAACTAAGTCCATCACTGCAGATGAGTAGTCTCTGTCCTGCTGCCCAGCGATAGGAGACTCGGTCCACTTCGAGTTTGGGGTTGGTACTACCGCCGATACATCGGGTAATTACATGCCGGTTGGGGTGAATTGCGGCTTCTTCGGAGTTGATAGCGCCTGAATCCATCAGCATCTGTACGTAGGAGTGGTCGCTGGTTAGTTGGGTGAGTTTCCCTGTTGTGCCTTCGGGAGCCCAGAGGTAAGCGCGGCTGTCTCCAACCCAGTAGATATGAAAGTAGTCACCCTCTTCAGCAACAACGACCGCAGTAGAGCCCATATTGGCTGTGGTTTGTTCATCGCCCAGTAAAAGGGCGTGCGCTTTTTGCAAGGCACGCTCGTAGTGCTTGTCAGTTTCCGCTGACTTTTGGATTTCTTCAACAACAGTTTTGCTCGCGAGTTCACCAGCGTGGTGACCGCCAAGGCCATCGGCTACAACCCAGATACCTTTGTCTTCCGCAGCCCAATAGGCATCTTCGTTCTGTTCACGCTTATAGCCGGTATGGGTTGCGCCGGCACTGCGTGTAGCGTCTTTGCTATGCTGAACTATCCCGCTGTGCCGTGATACTTCGCGTACTTTGGCTTCACTCACTGGCGTGCAACTACCTGTAATTTATTTAATCTTTCTAACGGTGATAACCCTCCGGTAATCACACGCCTCTTCCCTGTTGTGCTCTCGGCTTATTCAAGTTGCCGATCACTTTGTAGGTCATCGCTGAATCTGTTAAATACTAGACCTTTGGGCCATTTTAAGCTGCAAACCGAATCACACGCTAATGATATCGCCCATGATAAACTCAACTTTATCAATAAAAGTGAGTGTTTCGGCTGCTTTTTAACATTAGTTAAGCTCACTGTCTTCAATAATTGGCCAATTTCACACGGCCATTTTGGCTTTAGGAGCGATTTCGATGCTCAAACTTTGTGATGTCAATGATCTCAGCCAGAGCGTATGGCTGGTATCGCCGGGAGTAACTGTGGGGCGGGCGCAGAGTAGTGACTTGTGTATTGCCGATGATTCCGTAGCGAAGTCGCACCTTAAAATTGCAGTTAATGGCGATGTTCTGACTTTGCACAATTTGTCGGGCGCGGCCCGTGTTTTGCTTAATGGTCAGCCAACTGGTACACCGTGCCAGTTAAAAATAAACGATCAGGTCAAAGTGGGCAGCCGTTTACTCCAGGTAATCGACCCGAAGGTAACTAAGCTCAAGTCTGGCCCCCCTAAGGCTGCTTCGAATCAGGGCGTTGCCTGGGCGCTAAGAGCCAATCACCGGGCTATTGCAGGAAAGGTGTTCCCTGTGAAAGAGAGTGCGGTAATTGGGCGCTCCGATGAGTGTGATATAACTTTTTCGCTTTCTCATCTTTCGCGTAGGCACGCTCGTCTCGAAGTAAGGGAGGGCTTACTGTTCGTTATTGACTTAGGTTCGGCAAATGGGACTTTTGTCAATAATAGAAAGGTTAGTGAGAGTCGGGTGCGCAGGGGCGATGAGCTCCGACTCGACACTTTAAGTTTTTCAATTGTCGGCCCAGCTGACGATAACAACCGCACGGCTGTACGCCCGGCTTTGCCGGAGTTCGAATTGCCCGGTTCACCCTCTGTCTCTGGAGAAGCCGATACAGTCCCCTATGCGGTGCAACCCAGTCTGTCCGAGGAGGTACCTGAGGAAGTCGATAAGCCAAAGGCTAAAAGTAAAACGTGGCTTTTAATAGTGGGGCTTGCGCTAAGTGTTGCGGGATATCTCTGGGGCAGCAGCCAGGGGGTTTTTGGATGAGCGATATAAAAGAGCTTTTGCTCTACACCACTTTGGGTTGCGGCCTGTGCGAAAAAGCCAAAATTGAAATTTGGCCTGCCCTGGAAAAATTCAACTTGCGTCTTCGCGAAGTGGATATCGCCGAGGATGAAGCGTTAATGGAGCGCTTTTCTATCCGCATTCCGGTGGTTGGCCTTGGAGACCCCGACGATGTTTGCGGTTGGCCGTTTGACCAGGTGCAATTGCAAGATTGGCTGAAGGAGCGGCTTTAAATTACAGCCGGCTCGCAGCTTCACTCTCCCTTAATAGTTGCAGCTTGGTGCCGCTTCGGTAGGCGTAAATTACCGAATAGGCGAGTACATTTTGCACATAATTACGCGTTTCCCGGAATGGAATGGTTTCAATCCACACATCATAGGGCAGCTGTTTTCGGGTCTCTTTTAGCCATCCCGCTACGCGGGTTGGCCCGGCATTATAGGCGGCGGCTGCCAGAAAGCGGTTATTGTCAAAGCGGTTAAGTAAGCTACTTAAGTAAAAGCTGCCCAGCGCAATGTTAGTATTGGGGCTCAAAAGGTCCCAGCTGCGTCGATAGCGCACCCCCGCTCTGCGTGCAGTAGCTTTTGCCGTGGATGGGAGCAATTGCATAAGTCCCAGGGCCCCAGAGCTGGATTTTGCATCGTGGCTAAAGTGGCTCTCTTGTCGTGCCACAGCGTAAATCAGATATGGCTCTAGTGCCGAGCTCTGGGCGCCGACCTGTTTGCTCACATCGTGAACAATATCGGAAAAAGCGAGTGGGAATCGCAGTTCCAAGTCGTCGAGGTAGTCAGCCGCAAGCACTGACTGGATTGATTTATGGTACCAACCCCAGGCGCTAGCTACTTTGCCAGCCGCAAGTAATTCCTGGTGGTCCATAGCTCTTGTGGCATAGCTCCATTCCCTTCGGGCATGGAAGAGTTCGCCTATCGCTTGTAATTCTCGGGCCCTCAGCAGTTCGGGGCGCTTTGCCATCTCCTGCACTTGAATGGGGGTGATTGGTGCCGGCCGGTGCTCAAAGCTGTACTGTTGCCCCAAGGTATCAGCGGCAAGGAAACCGTAGTAACTGCGATTGCGGGCGGCTTTGCGGTAAAGGTGGGAGGAAGCTTCGGAACTTCCTGTGCCATAAAGTTCTTCCAGTGAGCGGGCTTTCCAATATATCCACCGGTCGAGTTGTTGTTTCTCCTCTGGCAGGCGGTCAATCCAGAACGCGACCTGTTGCCAATTTAATTCACGTAGGGATTGTCTGGCTAGCCACTCGATGGTGCGGCTATCGGTCACTGTGTGATGTTCAGCCAGCTGTTGCAAGCGCTGCATATTATCCTGGCGAGCAAATTGACGCGCCAAGTGCTTGAACATGGCTTCTTGTTGGGCATCGGAAAACAAGTAGCTGGCCTGATAGCGGTGCCACGCAGTTTCAGCTTTGATCGCGTCTTTTTTCGCCAATTGGTGCAATCCGTGCAACACGATATCGCGATATTCCAGTGGGTTGTAGGCGAACTTGGTGTCAGTGAGAAGCTTCTGTGGGTTGCGATGGACCGAGCGTAAAAGTTTGGCTTTCTCTGCTTGGGCTGGCGTCATTTTTTTGGCGATATAACGTGCCAAATCGAGATTGCCTTCTTCGACTGCCAGCAGGTGCCGCTTCCAGGCGAGTTCCTGCGTCAAGCCGCCGTTTTTCATCCAGCGGGCAAAAACGGGGTCGCACTCCTCGACTTGGGACCGCCCAACAAGCCAGAGTTCTGATATCAACTGCTGTGTTTCTGCCTGATAGCCGTCTCGGCGCGATAGGGCATCGGCGTAATAGCAGCGGAGGGAGGTGCGACTGTGTTGCGAAGGTTGATAATAGCGCAGGTAAGTCGAGAACTTTTTTTGACTACCGAGTTGGCGCAACAACCTGACCATCATCCAGTCGCCAATAGCCGTGCCTCTGTTGCTCTCCAGGAATTGATCAACTTCTTTTAAGGGCAGTTGGTGCAGTTTTTCACTGAGCGCCCAATAGTCAATATAAGCAGCGAGGGGATAATCTTTGAGCTCAGCTTTAAGTGCTCGAAGTTGCCGTCGATCCTTGTATTTTATCGCCTGCCGGGCCTGGCGCAGCTTTTCTCTCTGCGCCGCACGATTATCTTCGGATACTTCCGGTGCGATAGTGGTTGCCTGAACAGATTGTGCATTAGTGGGCACGGCTGTGCAGAGACAGGTGATGATTAGGGCAGAAAGAAGCGCGATTCCTTTTGCGTCAGCTGACATCTCAATTACCTCAGTTGGACGTGTGTTTCCAGCTATGACTGACTATACGGTAAAAACGCGTAAAATAGCTGATTTTTCACAGAACCCGAAAGAGCCGACTTCGCTTCTTTCATCAGCGGGATTGAGGTTCGGGTTTGATAATTGTAGTGCCTATTTATGTTGCTTCTATTGGATGGGGTCAGTCTTCGTTACGGGACCCAGGTACTGGCAGACAATGTCAGCGCAAAAGTTGAGCGTGGAGATCGTATATGCCTTGTGGGGCGTAATGGGGAGGGGAAATCCAGCCTGTTGCGCTTGATCGCGGGGCAAGTTGACGCGGATAGCGGCGAGATTGTTCGTGCCAGCGGTATGGTTCAAGCGGTGTTGGAGCAGGAGTTACCTGCCGATTGCCCCGATTCTGTCTACGGGTATGTGGCTATGGGATTGGGCGAAATAGGCGCTGTTTTGTCGGGGTACAGGGACTCCCCCACAGCAGAGCTACAAGCCAAAATCGAAGCGGCTCACGGTTGGGAGCTGCTGCCGAAAGTGGACAGTGTATTAGATCGTTTGGGGCTCGATGCAGACGAAAAGGTTGCCGACCTTTCCGGTGGCTGGCAGCGCCGTGCTGCTCTGGCTCGCGCTTTGGTGGTGGAGCCTGATCTGCTGATACTGGATGAACCAACCAACCACCTGGATATTGCTGCAGTCGAATGGCTTGAGAATTTCCTCGCCAGCTATCGTGGCGCTCTTTTGTTTGTGAGCCATGATCGTGCATTGGCACAACGTTTGGCCACCAGCGTATGGGATTTGGATCGTGGACACCTGCGGACATTTCGCTGCAAGTTCGACCGTTACCAGGAAGAAAAAGAGAAGCTTCTTGAAGAAGAGGCAAAAAATGAAGCTCTTTTCGACAAGAAGTTGGCACAGGAAGAGGCTTGGATTCGCCAGGGCATCAAGGCTCGCCGAACCCGTAATGAGGGGCGGGTAAGAGCGCTTCAAGCACTGCGTCGCCAACGGGAAGCGCGCCGGTCCCAGCAGGGTATAGCCAAGATGGCCCTGGATAGCGGTGAGATGTCCGGCAAATTGGTCGCTGAGTTGAAGGACGTCACTTTTGCTTATCCCGATGAGCAAGCGTTGATTAGGGATTTATCATTCACGCTGATGCGCGGAGACCGCGTTGGCCTAATAGGCCCCAATGGTGTCGGCAAAAGTACCCTGATCAAACTGCTGCTGGGAGAGCTAAAGTCCCAGGGGGGGAGTGTGCGTCTGGGTACCAAGCAGCAAGTGGCCTACTTCGATCAGCGTCGGGATCAGCTGAATCCCGATTTGACTGTGCTCGATAATGTCGCCGAAGGGCGCGACTCAGTGACTATTGGTGGTAAAAGCCGCCACGTAATGTCTTATTTGGCCGATTTTCTTTTTAGTGGTGTTAAAGCCCGTACTAAAGTCAGCGCCTTGAGTGGTGGAGAGCGAAATCGCGCCTTGCTGGCAAAATTGTTTAGCCAGCCCGCCAATATTTTGGTGCTCGACGAGCCCACCAATGACCTGGATGTAGAAACCCTGGAGCTGCTTGAACAGTTACTCCTGGACTTTGGCGGAACGGTTCTGCTGGTGAGCCATGACCGTGCTTTCCTGGATAATGTGGTGGGCTCATGCCTCGCATTTGAGGGGGATGGCCGCATCCGTGAATACGTGGGTGGTTATGGAGATTTTGTGCGCCAAGGTGGCAGCTTTGTCGCTGAGCTGAAAGAATTTAAGCCAGCTGCTAGTAAACCAAAGGAAAAGCCCCAGTCCCAGGAGGCGGCTCCAGCGAAGAAAAAGAAACTGAGCTATAAGCTTCAAAGAGAACTGGATAGCCTGCCCGCCTTGATTGAGTCTTTGGAAGAAGAGATAGGGGCTATTGAGCAAGAGGTTGCCGACCCCAGTTTTTATCAGCAGGAGCAGGCGTTGGTGCAGGCTAAGCTGAACACCCTGACGGAAAGACAAGCCCAGCTCGAAGAGGCATTTGAACGCTGGTCAGAGCTGGAGGGGGGAGACGACTAAGTTGAAGGGGAAGCTGCAATTATTGCTGCTTCCCCATCCCCAATTTTGAAGGATTATTCGTCTTCCATATGTACCCGAATCGCCAGAACATCGCATTTGGCGCCATGGAGAACGCCGTTGGCGGTAGAGCCGAGTAGTAGTGCTAAGCCGTGACGACCGTGGCTGCCAATAATGATTAGGTCAGCTTCGATATCTTTGGCTAAGCGATGAATCTCAGTAGATGGCTGGCCGAGTATTACGTGTTGGCGATCTGCGGGGATATCCAGCCGATCGGCGGCTTTTTGCAATTGCTCCTTGGCCTGGGATTGTAGTTGGTCCTGTACCTCGGAGAGGTCCATTGGGATGTCGCCGCCATAGGCAAAAGTCAGGGGCTCAATGGCGTGAAGTAAGCTTAGCTCTGCACCAAATGCTTCAGCCATATCAGCGGCCCTATCAAGCACCTGAGAAGATTCTTTTGACAGGTCCAAGCCCACGAGGATGTGTCGGTATTTCGCCATAATTTACCTGCTCCTATCCCTTTTATTGACTGTGAAAAACACCCTTGTGACACCTATTTTGAGTCTACCGCAAAAAAAACCGATTGACATAGATCACGCGGAACACCGCACAATAGTCACTTTTTTCCACTGATGAGGAGTGGTTATGTCTGATTGGTTGCCGGTGATTATCGTCGGATTTGCCATCGCTTTGGTGCTGGGGCCGGTGATGTGGCTCAAGCCCAATGCCCGTGACAGCCGTCTTGCAGATTTGCGTAGCCGGGCGGCCCAGGCTGGCATTACCGTACAAATCCAAGCGCTGCCTGCGGCTTTGGGTGATGGGACTGCGGCTGTCTATTATCACCGCTGGCAGAACCGCAAAGGCCTGAGTGTGGGGTGGGTTTTGGATAAACAACGGATTGAGCACGAACTGAATTTTTCCGGTGTTTGGGATTGGGCTGATGGCCAGCCAGCTCCGCAAGGGGCATGGAAATATTTGCGCGAGCTACTGGAGAGAATCCCTCGGGACGCCTGTGCGATTACTGCAACACCAGTGGGGCTCGGTATTCAGTGGCCGGAGTCAGGAGGCAATCAAGCCTTCCAGAAACTGATGGCGTCGCTCGATGAGTACACCCCCTTAATAGAAGAAGCTATTCGAAAAGTGAGTTCACGCGCGGCGACTGAGGGGCTGTCTTGATTGCCGTATTAGCGGTGTAAAAGAGCGTCTACTGAGTCGCATTTAGGCGGACTGCCCAGTGCCAAATTTGGTGACTGTGAGTGGAAAATTGTCAGCTTTGCTTGACCGCGCTTGAAGTGAGGCTTATATATTCGCGCAGCACAAGCCCGATAAGAGGGCTTGAAAGACTTGCAATAGCAGTAAATTTTCATTTGAAATCAAAGGCTTATGGGTAAATCACTGGTCATCGTCGAATCACCGGCCAAAGCGAAAACCATCAATAAATATCTCGGCAAGGACTTTGTTGTGAAGTCCAGTGTCGGCCATATTCGCGATTTGCCCACAGGTGGGGGCAATAAACAACCGGTTGACGCAAAGGAGCGCGCCCGTCGTGCAGCGGAAACACGCAAGCTTTCCCCCGAGGCGAAAGAGGCTTACAAGCGGAAGAAAAACCGCGATCAGCTGATTAAGCGTATGGGGATCGACCCGGATCACGAGTGGCAAGCCCACTACGAGATACTGCCGGGTAAAGAGAAAGTGGTGAGTGAGTTACAAAAACTCGCCGAAGGCGCCGATCATATCTATCTCGCAACGGACTTGGATCGCGAGGGAGAGGCAATTGCCTGGCATTTGCGTGAAGCAATTGGTGGCGATAACGATCGCTACCGCCGGGTAGTGTTTAATGAAATTACCAAGTCTGCGATTCAGGAGGCCTTTAAAGATCCCGGCCGTCTGAATATTAATCGGGTAAACGCCCAGCAAGCACGCCGTTTCCTCGATCGAATCGTTGGCTATATGGTATCCCCTCTACTGTGGGAAAAAGTGGCCAGAGGCTTGTCTGCGGGGCGTGTGCAATCTGTTGCGGTCCGCCTCGTAGTTGAGCGGGAGCGGGAGATTCGCGCGTTTATCCCGGAAGAGTACTGGACTCTGTTTGCCGATACGGCGACGGCAAAGGCTTCCAAGCTGCGCCTCGAGGTGAAAAAGCAGGCTGGTGAGGCTTTCCGTCCTACCAACGAAGAGCTGGCAATGAGTGCTGCCAAGCAGCTTCAGTCCAGTGAGTTTGTTGTTTCCGCCCGTGACGATAAGCCAACCAGCTCCAAGCCCAGCGCACCATTTATTACTTCCACCTTGCAGCAGGCGGCCAGTAACCGCCTCGGCTTCAGTGTGAAGAAGACCATGACCCTGGCCCAGCGCTTGTATGAAGCCGGTCATATCACCTACATGCGTACAGATTCCACCAATCTCAGTAAAGAGGCTGTGGAATCTGCACGGGATTATATTGCCGAGAATTACGGCGATAAGTATCTTCCAGAAAGCCCCAATAGCTACAGCAGTAAAGAGGGCGCTCAAGAGGCGCACGAAGCGATTCGCCCATCCGATGTTCGTATCGCCCCAAATATGTTGTCCGGTGTTGAGCGGGATGCGGAGAGGTTATACAACCTGATTTGGCAGCAGTTCGTGGCCTGCCAGATGACGCCTGCCCAATTTACCTCCTCTTCAATCGTGGTCAGCGCAGGTGACTTTGAATTGCGTGCGCGGGGTCGAGTAATTCGTTTCGATGGTTTCCTGAAAGTTGCGCCACCGAGCGGCAAAAAAGATGAAGATCTGGTGCTTCCAGATGTGAAGGTAGGCGAAAAGCTATCCCTGCAACAGCTGGATCCCAAGCAGCACTTTACCAAGCCGCCTGCGCGGTTTAGTGAAGCGGCCCTGGTTAAGGAACTGGAGAAGCGCGGTATCGGACGCCCCTCCACCTATGCTTCCATTATTTCCACGATCCAGGATCGTGGTTATGTCCGCTTGGAAAACCGTCGTTTTTACGCTGAGAAAATGGGGGATATTGTTACCGACCGTCTCAGCGAAAGTTTCAAGAACCTGATGGACTACGGATTTACCGCAAACCTGGAGGAATCCCTGGATGCGGTTGCCGACGGCGATAAGGGTTGGAAGCAACTGCTCGATGAGTTTTATCAGGACTTTTCCGGGCGCCTGGAAAAAGCCCAGTCTGCCGATGCAGGTATGCGTCGCAATACGCCGACAGACACGGATATCGAGTGCACCAAATGTGGCCGCCATATGCAGATCCGCACTGGCTCCACCGGTGTATTTCTGGGGTGCTCTGGATATGCACTGCCGCCAAAAGAGCGTTGTACCAATACCATGAACCTGGTTTCTGGTGATGAGGCGGTCGATGCGGATAAGGACGAGGAAGCTGAATCCAGGTTGCTGCGGGAGAAGCGCCGCTGCGGCAAGTGCGGCACGGCTATGGATAGCTACCTGTTAGATGAGCAGCGTAAATTGCATATCTGTGGCAATAACCCGGATTGCAATGGCTACGAGATTGAGCAGGGCACTTTTAAAATTAAAGGCTATGACGGCCCCATTATTGAGTGCGATAAGTGTGGCAGTGATATGCAGTTGAAGTCTGGTCGCTTTGGCAAGTACTTCGGCTGTACCAATGAAGACTGTAAAAACACCCGCAAGCTGCTGAAAAATGGGCAGCCGGCGCCACCGAAAATGGATCCGGTTCCCATGCCGGAATTGGCCTGTATCAAAGTGGAGGATCACTATATCCTACGCGATGGTGCCTCGGGTCTATTCCTGGCTGCCAGCCAGTTCCCGAAAAACCGTGAGACCCGTGCGCCCCTGGTTAAAGAGCTGCTGCCTCACCAGAGTGAGATCGATCCAAAATACAGCTTCCTATTCTCTGCACCGACTCAAGATGACAGTGGGCGGGATACCGTAGTTCGATTTAGCCGCAAAACCCAGGAGCAATATGTTCAATCTGAGGAAGAGGGCAAGGCGACCGGTTGGCGTGCTTTTTATCGCGATGGTGGTTGGAAAGTAGAGGCCTCCACCAAGAGCACTGCTGCCAAGCGCAAGAAACCGGCAGCTAAAAAGACAGCGGCAAAGAAGTAGGTAATGAGTAACTCTTACACGATTCATGTCACTTCGGCTCTACGCAAGAGCCAGCTGTTGCTGCAACAGCCGTGGGACTTGCCTCTCCAGCGCGATGCGCTGGAAGAGGCAGCGTTGATGCAGTTGTGCAAGGCCTATCGGGCTTTTCTTGCAGAGCAGGCCGCCCAGCTTCAGCTGGGATTTGAACCGGAGTCTCCGCAGTTGATCATTGATGCGCTGGGCGTTCAGGGTAGGGCTAGTGCGGAGGCCAATGAGCTGTCCGGCCTGGTCGGCGATCCGCAGAGTTGGTTATCCCATATGCTTTACGCCTGGGAAGAGCAGCAGAAAATATCTGTGGGTGCTGATGAAAAACAGCAACAGGTTAATTTAATCCCGCTACACAACGAAGTTGCCAAGCCCGAGTTTGCACCTTTGTCCAAAGAGTTATTGCTTCAGTGGCATCGTTCTCTGAGTGAGTTGGTGGTGAGGCAGCGCGCTCACTTGGATGAGTGTTAACTAATACGCTTACTCGACCTCGGTGAACTTCTGAATAGATTCGTAATATTCCTGCGAATTTTGAAGGTTGTTGATATCAGGCGCACCTCTGCGGGAAAGTCCGCTGTCCTTTGAGTGAGTCACAATAGAGTAGTTGTGGCCCACTCGACATAACCCGCAACCGGTGCAACGTGCAAAGCAATTCACTTTTCTCTTGTGATCTCTTGAGTGGTTTAGGTAATTCTTTGATATAGCGTACTGGTAATAGACTGCCTCGAAAGTCAGGAGCCAGAAGCCCTCAAATTGGATGAATGAAACTTATCGCAAGCCTGTGGTACACTGGGCGCAAACTGTTGTGCCGTGAAGGAAAAGCGAATGTCCTCCGAAACTTTTGAAATAATCGAGCTGGCTAATGGCGATGTAGCTTTGCGTCGTGCTGGCCATAAAGAGGACCCTTTGGTAAGCATTTCTTTTTCTGCAGAAAGCCTTCAGTTTCTGCGCAAGAACAAGGTTGCTGTGGCAAGGGCTATGTTGGAAGCGGGCATTGAAGCCGTACAAAATCTAGACGATCTTGAGGCTGGTTACTTCGAGGAAGAAGACGATTTAATGCCGGTAAATCATACTATTCACTAACATCAGCGTTAGTTCGAGTCTTATCAACAGCGGCCAATGGCCGCTGTTGTCGTTTTTAGGGGCTTAAGGCGTTTGGCGAATAACCCCTACGGCTAATCCCTCAATCACAAAGTTCTTATCTCTCATATCGACTTGAATTAACTCAAAGTCATCATTTTCAGGTAGCAACTGAACGGTTGCCTGATTTCCCTTGCGGCGAAAGCGCTTCACAGTGACTTCATCATCGATACGGGCAACCACGATTTGGCCATTGCGCACCTGCTCGGTCTTTTGCACTGCCAGCAAGTCTCCATCGAGAATGCCCGCATCTCGCATACTCATACCATGCACCCTCAACAAATAATCTGCGGGAGGATGGAAGAAGCTCGCGGGCAAGTCGCAATAATCTTCAATATGTTCGCTGGCGAGTATGGGATTCCCTGCAGCTACTCTACCCACAATCGGCAAGCCGGATTGGTGATCCGGAATTCGAATGCCTCGGGAAGCGCCGGCAACCATCTCAATGGCGCCTTTTCTGGCGAGCGCTTTCAGGTGTTCCTCGGCGGCATTGGGTGAGCGGAAGCCGAGCTCCTGGGCAATTTCTGCCCGCGTTGGCGGGTAGCCTGTTTCATCCAGGTAGGACTTGATCAGGTCGAGAACCTGGGACTGACGAGCGGTGAGATTGGTCATAGATTTACCTAGTTTTCTGTATTTATATACAGTTGCTGGAATTATATACAGATTTATTGTTCGCGCAATCCTCAGGTTTTAGTCTTTGTGAGCTGCTACATTGATGGAGAAAGCAAGGAGAGAAGAAAGCGTTGAAGGAACTGACAAAGAGGGAAAAATAATGTTGGATGCAAAAATGCCGGAAGCCTGGAGAGTGCTTCGTATTCAGTCTGAATTGGTAGATGGGATAGAGCGGCTGATAGCGTTAGGTGGTGCAGTGACAGTGTTTGGAGGGGCGAGATTTACAGAGGACAGTCCTGAATATCAGCAGGGGGTAAAGTTGGGAGAGTTGCTCGCGGCTGAAGGGATCCCCGTGATTACCGGTGGTGGGCCGGGGCTGATGGAGGCTTGTAACCGAGGGGCTTTCGGGCAGCCCGGCGCATCAATTGGGTTAAACATAGAGCTGCCTTTTGAACAGGCGGCAAATCCATATCAGGACATCAGTTTGAACTTCCGATACTTTTTTGTACGGAAATTTATGTTTGTAAAACACGCACTTGGATTCGTTGGACTTCCCGGTGGCTACGGCACGTTGGATGAGTTGTTTGAAGCTCTTACCTTGGTGCAAACGCAGAAAGTGCGGCGTTTCCCAATTGTGTTGGTAGGTAAGCGTTACTGGAGTGGGCTGTACGATTGGTTGGTAGATACAGTGTTAGAGCGCGATTGTATCGATGCCAGTGATCTAGACCTTTTTCATATCGTTGATAGTGTGGAGGAGGCTGCGGCCCTGATTATGAAATATATGCAGGTGAAAGAATAATTAATCGGGTGATCTTAAAATACCGAAAAAATTTTCAAAGTTATTTTTGTTAAAGCTACCCCCCGGACTAAAAGGCTATGCCGGCTGGTGGGGTGGCGTACTTGCACAAGTTGGCGGGAGATCAACTCCTGCAGTATTGATCTTACCGCCTGACATACATTTCCCTGTTATTTTTACTCTTGTACCTTGCTGAGTGGAGAGCTTAGCTGGCGGGCTCTAGATCAGTGAGAATATGCTACTCTGGCGTCGATTAAACGTATGTTTTAAATGGTGGTTTGATACTTATGAGCCAGATAGATACGGTCAGCCGGATACTCGATGCAGCGGAAGTGCTGTTTGCTGAACGGGGTTTTCCTGAAACCTCATTGAGAACAATTACGAGCACGGCCGGGGTTAATCTGGCGGCAGTTAACTACCATTTCGGCTCCAAGAAAGAATTGATACAGGCGGTATTTGAACGCTTTCTAACGCCTTTCACTAACGCTCTGGAAGAAGAGCTTGATCGCCGTATTGCCCTGGGGCAGCCCCTGGGGGTGGAGGAGCTGATCGAATGCCTGTATCGAGTTGGGTTGGGAAGCCTCGGGTTGGAGGGAAAGGATCCACAGCGATTTATGCGTCTTTTAGGATTGGCCTATACCCAGTTCCAGGGGCATTTGCGTCGATTTATCGTATCTCGATACGGGGATACTTACCGTCGTTTTGCAGGATTGCTGGCTGAAGCGTTACCGGGCTTGGACCCAGAAACTTTCTATTGGCGCCTCTACTTTATGCTGGGAGCGACCATTTTCACACTGTCGAGCCACGATGCGATTGAGGCTATCCTGCGGGAGGATTTCGGTTCTGACAGTACCCTGACCCAGACTCTTGAGCGATTGGTACCCGCTGCTTCGGCCATGTTGAAGGTAGATAATTAGTGGGCGCACTCTTAAATCGATAAGGAACTTAATATGTCTTTACCACCCGGACCGGTCATGGTGGATATCGAGGGGCTTGAACTCACCGAGGAAGACTGTGAGTTACTTCGGCATCCGATGGTGGGCGGGCTGATCTTTTTTGCGAGAAACTATCGGGATCGCAAGCAGCTTATCCAATTGGTTAACTCCATCCGTGCGGTGCGACCAGAGATCCTGCTAGCGGTAGATCAGGAGGGTGGTAGGGTTCAGCGGTTTCGCGATGACTTTACGCGAATACCCTCAATGCAGGCCCTCAGTGCTGTCGCCAGTAACGAGCAGTTGCAGGATGTGGGGTGGCTGCTGGCCGCAGAGTTGCTGGCTGTAGGAGTGGATTTTAGCTTTGCGCCGGTTTTGGATGCGGATGACAGTCACAGCAGGGTGATCGGCGATCGGAGTTTTTGCCCCGACCCCGCCCAGTTAACCGCACTGGCTCGCCCCTTTATCCAAGGGATGCGCGAAGCGGGAATGGCCACGACAGGCAAGCATTTTCCGGGGCATGGCCACGTGCTGGAAGACAGTCATGTGGAGTTGCCAGAGGATAAGCGCTCGTTGGATCAGGTCATGGCAACCGATGCACTTCCGTTTATCGATTGTATTGGAACCCAGGAACTTACCGCGGTGATGCCGGCCCATATCCGCTTCATCAACATTGATAGCCAGCCGGTGGGATTCTCCCGCTATTGGCTGCAGGATGTATTGCGGCGACAGCTGGGATTCAATGGAGTGATTTTTAGTGATGATCTGTCTATGGAAGGGGCGGGTGCGGCCGGAGGCTATGGCGATAGGATTCGCGCAGCCCTGGAAGCCGGTTGTGATATGGGTATCGTATGCAACAATCGTGTCGGCGCTTTTGAGGCGCTGGCGGCACTGGATACCTTTGTGCCCAAACCGGAGTCCACTCATCGGTTGTCGGCTATGGGTGGCAGGCCGGTGATCGGCTCCTGGGAGGAGCTTGAGAAGAGTGCGCGGTGGCACAGAACCAGGGAGTGGTTAGCTTCCATAATGCGCTGAAATAAGTTGTTGAGATCCGTCGTCTATTGAGAAGGCGTTGTACGGATATTACTGATTGTTGGTTAAAGCGGAGGGGTTCGAGTGGAGTCCGTTGAGAGCGTGCTGTTGTCCTGGCTTGGTGAGAACCGGGTCTGGATAGTTTCTGTTTTCCTCATAGTACTTGCGTCTGGGGTGTTGGCCTGGTTATTTGGCCGGTTTGTGCAGCGCATGGCCATTAAGGCGGAAAAGACGGTTAACCCCTGGGATGATGCCTTGGTTGGGGCGCTCTCCCCTCCCGGGCAGGTATTGGTATGGCTGTTGGGCTTGACTGTCGCTGCCCAGCGAGCGGGGGACGCCACTGGTGCCGAGATATTCTCCCTGGCTGCACCGACGCGGGAAATAGGCTTGATCCTGGTGATGGCTTGGTTTGCCTGGCGATTCTCACACAGCGTGGAACATAACCTGTGCGATCCGCGCTATATGGGCAAGCCGATGGATGCCACTACGGTACGTGCGATCGGCAAACTGGTCAGGGCCTCAATCGTGATCACGGCGGGAATTGTGGTCATGCAGTTCCTGGGTTACAGCGTCAGCGGTGTTTTGGCATTTGGTGGTATTGGCGGACTGGCTGTCGGTTTTGCGGCCAAGGACCTGCTGGCAAACTTTTTCGGTGGCCTGATGATCTATCTGGATCGGCCCTTTGCGGTGGGCGACTGGATTCGCTCCCCCGATAAGGAGATTGAGGGGACCGTGGAAGATATCGGTTGGCGCCTGACCAGAATCCGCACTTTTGATATGCGACCCGTCTATGTTCCCAATGGTATCTTCACCCAGATTGCGGTAGAAAATCCTTCCCGTATGTTAAATCGTAGGATTTTTGAAACGATTGGTATTCGTTATGAAGATGCCCACCATATGGCGGCCATCGTGGCGGATGTTAAAAATATGTTACAGGAACATCCGGAAATTGATTCTAATCGTACGCTTATTGTTAATTTTAATAGTTTTGCTTCCTCCTCTTTGGATTTCTTTATATATACGTTTACCCGCACTACCGATTGGGTTCGTTATCATGAAGTAAAACAGGATGTTCTATTAACGATTCTTAAAATAATTGAGGGATATGGGGCATCCTGTGCATTCCCAACCTCAACATTACATATTGCCGATATACCTTCATTAACGCGAGAGGCCGCGTTAGACAGTTGAGGAATGGGAGTGCAATAAGGTACAAATGATTAGTTTCTAATTGAGCACTATTGAAGATTTTGACGGTTAATTACGCATATTGGGAAAAACGTAGTATTTATTTCACATAGAAAACTAGACACTGGCGCTGTTTTATCTAAGAATCAGGGTACGTCCTTTGAGTATATGCTCATCGGATTAAGCAAGATAGCATTCTGCATGGAGCAGTTTGTTAACAATGGGGTGGCGTTTGCCCCTCTTGCCGAATTGAGCAGTGAGGTAAAAGAGGTAGGCGCAATAACAATAATGAGGTTTTCTCAATGAGTGATCGCGTTACAGGTACAGTGAAGTGGTTTAATAACGCACGGGGTTATGGCTTCATCACCTGTGGAGAAGGAACTGAAGATATTTTCGTTCACTATCGCAGCATTCGCGGCGAGGGCTACAAAACCCTTAATGAGGGGCAGGCGGTAGAGTTCGAAATGCAACAAGGTGACAAAGGACTGCTGGCGGAAGATGTTGTTCCCTGTGAGTGATTTATAGATCACTCGTTGAAAGAACTGTTGTCGTGTAGGGTCCTGCGGCTCGATTGACGCCGGCCCTGTCAGCGCCTCTGAAAAGCGGATCTTTATGATCCGCTTTTTTGTTTGCTACTTTGCAGTGGATATAGGCTTTTCTTCTTTAAGTTGCATTTGTGTCCCTCTTTGTAGATTTGGTCATATCCCACCCCACCTAAAGTCCCCAATGTAATTGTGTGTATATGAGTGAGTTTATTGTGCTCAATACCGCTGTGCTAATTATTATTTTAATACTTCCGGAATATTGGCCCACTGATTGCAATTTTATGTTGTTGTGGGGTGGCGGTATTTGCTTGTTTGCTGGCAGTATTTTGATTAAAGATAAATTGATTAAATATCGGCTGGGTGGGGTGTGCTTGCAGTGATGGTGAAATTAATTCGTTTGAGGTGAAGAGTTTTAAAGGTATATTTAAAATAATCGCCCCTGCAAGATTTGCAGGGGCGATTGGCGAAAGTCGATTATTTAAATAAATTAACTTTCTGTGCGGTTATCTTTTTCTTGGTCGGAATTAAGTATATTCATATTTTGCGAGTCTTCTTTGGGTTTGGCTACAGTGCGCACTTCAATAAGAATGCCAAATGCAGGGTGGTCGATATAATGAAGTTGTCCGCTACGCAAACGTCTCTCGTGTTGCAGTCTTGCAGCATGGGCTACATATAATGGCTCTTCTTTTATAAATTCCGGCTCGCCCAGTGTGAGTGGCTCAGTTGTGTTAATTGCGCCCTGACTATTTTCGATATCAAACCCGTTATTTTGTGAATATGAATTTTCAATATCACTGTAATTGCCGGTTAGGATTTGTAGTGGCTTTTCGATTTTATTTTGTGGGCGCTGAGGAAGAAGAATGCTGTGTTCCCCGGGTTGCGTATAAAAATCGCTGAGCCACAAATTAGTACTGATATGTAAATAGCGAGCGACACTCAGGGTGATAGATCCCTCAAGCTGGCTGTGGCCGCTGAGCTGGCTGCCGCCATCAATCAGAATGGCCGGGGAGTTTCTCTTGGTTTTTAAAACCTGGCGCCAGGCCTTGTGAAACAGGACCCTGTCACCAGCCCTGGAAATTGCGGCGGCTTTGTTGTCCAGCAGCCTGGGTACTGGTCTTAGCAGCAAGTTTCTTGGTGCTTGCTCAGAGTTCTGCAAACTAGTAGATGCGTCGCCCTCAAGTTCCGATGATTCAATATCGGCTGGGCCGCTCGTATCTGGGCTCGAGATGATGTCTTCAAGCGATAACACCTCATCCTCTGTTGGCTGAGTTGGGGTGCGCAGGGTGTCAAAGTCGATCCACTTTGATGGATACTGAAGACGGGGTGCCGTCGGCCAGGTCTCTGCGGTTCTTTCCATCCCCTGGGGGCGCTCGAATACGATCATTTCTATTTCGAAAGTATTGCCAGCGTAGTTGACGGCCTGGGCACTGGTTGCTGCCAGCGTGAGCGCCAGGGTTGAGCAGAGGCTAATTATCCTTTTCATGGGTTTACCACTTAAACAATTCTATTTGGGTGCAGAGGGTGTCATTGCCGACAGGCCGTTTAAGCGGGAGTAGGAGACTCATTAGTTTTGCCGCCAGCTCCCGCTGCTGCCTGCCGGATGGTATCACTGTGCAAGCTTTTCCAGAACTTCGTTAATTTCCTGGAGCTTGCGATCAGTACCCTCCTCATCGAGACTGAAATTCAGTTGGTTTGCGCCGGCCAGCTGGTAGCGTCCCGGCTGGGTTTGCACCATCTTAACCAAAGTGAGCGGATCTACACGGGTATTCTCCGCAAATTCGATACGCCCTCTTGCCGCAGAGGCCTCAAGTTTGCGGATGCCCATATTCTCGGCCTTTAACTTGATCTCCGTGGTGCGGAACAAGTGTTTTACCGATTCCGGCAGTAGCCCGAAACGGTCGATCATCTCTACCTGAAGTTCTTTCAGTTGCTGCCCGTCAGTGGCATTGGCAATGCGTTTGTACATGATCAGTCGGCCGTGGACATCGGGCAGGTAGTCCTCGGGAATCAGCGCAGCAACCCGCAGATTGACGTCCACCGCAGGGGATTCGAGGGGTTCGTCAATATTCGGTGTGCGGCCCTCGCGAATGGCCTTCACTGCCTTGTCGAGCATCTCCATATACAAGTTGAAACCGACACTCTGAATCTGCCCGCTTTGTTCCTCACCTAGCAGTTCGCCTGCACCGCGAATTTCCAGGTCGTGGGTAGCCAGGGTAAAGCCTGCACCTAAATCCTGGGCCTCGCTAATCGCTTCCAGGCGCTTCACGGCGTCATTGGTCATGGAGCGTTTGTTGGGAGTCAGTAGGTAGGCGTAGGCCTGGTGGTGCGAGCGTCCCACGCGACCGCGCAACTGGTGAAGCTGGGCCAGGCCGAACTTGTCTGCGCGCTCGATCAGTATCGTGTTGGCTGTGGGGACGTCGATACCGGTTTCGATAATGGTGGTACAGACCAGGACATTAAAGCGCTTGTGATAGAAGTCACTCATTACCTGTTCCAGCTCCCGTTCGCGCATCTGGCCGTGGCCTATGCCGATACGGGCCTCGGGAATCATCTCCTGTAGCTCCCGCGCGATTCGCTCAATGCTTTTGACTTCGTTGTGCAGGAAATACACCTGACCGCCGCGCAATATCTCCCGCAGGATAGCCTCTTTTACCAGGGCATCATCGCGCTCGCGCACGAAGGTTTTCACGGAGAGACGTCGTGCTGGTGGGGTGGCGATCACCGATAGATCGCGAATACCGGCCATGGCCATATTCAGGGTGCGGGGAATAGGGGTGGCGGTAAGGTTGAGGATATCCACCTCGGAGCGCAGGCTCTTCAGACGCTCCTTCTGCCGGACGCCAAAGCGGTGCTCTTCGTCGATAATCAGCAGGCCGAGATTTTTAAAGTCCAGATCGCTTTGCAACAGCTTGTGGGTGCCAACCAGGATGTCCACCTTGCCACTGGCAACCTTCTCTTTCACGCTGTCCACTTCCTTGCCGGACCGGAAGCGGGAGATCACCTCGATATTGATCGGCCAATCGGCAAAGCGATCCTGGAAGGATTGATAGTGTTGCTGGGCCAACAGGGTGGTGGGAACCAGCATGGCCACTTGCATACCTGCGTGGGCCGAGACAAATGCAGCTCGCATGGCCACTTCTGTCTTGCCGAATCCCACGTCGCCGCAAACCAGTCGGTCCATCGGCTTATCTGAGAGCATATCCCCCAGAACTGCCTCGATGGCTTGTTGTTGATCTGGAGTTTCCTCGAAGGGGAAACCTGCGGAAAATTCTCGGTAGGCCAATTGAGGGTTATCGAAGGCATGGCCAATACGGGCTTCGCGGCGGGCGTAGATATCCAGCAGCTCTGCAGCTGCATCGCGGACTTTCTCGGCGGCTTTGCGTTTGGCTTTTTGCCACTGTTCACTGCCCATTCTGTGCAGTGGGGCCAGGGCTTCATCGGCACCGGAGTAGCGGCTGATCAAGTGCAGGCTGGCTACCGGTACGTAGAGCTTGGCATCGTCGGCATATTCAAGGGTCAGGAATTCTGCCGGTTGCCCGTCGATCTCCAGGTGCTGTAGGCCGCGATAACGACCTACGCCGTGATCAATGTGAACGACGGGAGTGCCCATGCGCAGTTCAGCCAGGTTTTTAACCGCGTTGTCCGCTTCATCTTTGGCTTTTTTACGGCGGCGTTGCTGCAGTACCCGCTCACCAAATAACTGCGGTTCCGCGATCAAGTTGATTTGCGGGTCCTTAAGCAGCAGCCCTTGATCGATGGGGGCTACGGTAATGCCGATAGTGTCCTTTGCTGCGAGGAAGTCCTGCCAACTTTGGAAGCTGGGAGGGCTGAGCCGTATGCCCTTTAATAGCTCCAGCAGCGCTTCGCGACGCCCGCTACTTTCAGCACAAAATAGCACCCGACCGGAGTATTCCATCAGGTAGCTTTCCAGTGCAGCCAGGGGTTGTTCGGACTTGCCATCTACTGGCAGTGAGGGGGGGACGGAAGTGTCAAAACTACAGTTGCCCTGGGCTTCCGGAAGACTCTCCGCAGAGAAGATTGCCCGGGGCATGGACTTCAGGGCACCGTTAAGCTCATCAATTTCCAGTAAAATCTGGCGCGGTGGCAATATGGGACGGGTCAGGTCGCCGCGACGACTTTCATAGCGGTTGCTGACTTCGCGCCAGAAATTGTCCAGCGGCTGTTGGATATCTCCCTGTAAAAATGCCTGGCTGCCCTCGGGCAGATAGTCGAACAGGCTTGAGCAGTTGCCATCGAAGAACAGGGGCAGGTAGTACTCAATGCCCGCCGGGGCAATTCCTGCACTGATATCCTGGTAAATTGGCACTTGGCTGGGATCGCTATCGAATTCACCGTGCCAATTTTGCAGAAACCCTGACAGGGCAGCCTTGTGCAAAGGGAATTCCCGTGCAGGTAAAAGGTGAATGGTTTTCACCTTGTCGATGGTGCGTTGGGTTTCCGGGTCAAAGGTGCGCAGGGATTCAATTTCATCGTCGAACAGATCGATGCGGTAGGGCAGGGGGCTGCCCATTGGGAAAATATCCATCAGTGAGCCGCGCACAGCGAATTCGCCGTGTTCGTAGACGGTGTCTACGCAGTGGTAGCCGGCCTGCTCCAGCAGTCTCCGCTGGATATCGATATCAAACTGCTGCCCCTCCTCCAATATCAGCGCATTGCCGGCAATATAATTGCAGGGTGGTAGCCGGTGCATCAGGGTGCTGACTGGGATTATGACGATCCCAGTCCCCATTTTCGGCAGCTGGTAGAGGGTGGCGAGGCGATCCGAGATGATGTCCTGGTGGGGAGAGAAGGTGTCGTAGGGGAGAATTTCCCAGTCGGGAAAATGGAAAATTTCCAGTTCTCCGTTTTCCCCCTTATCTCGCCGCACTTTGTTAAAAAATTTCAATTGCACCTCTAAACGGTGCGCTTCGAGACTGTCCTTTGTGATTAACAGGGTGGGCGCTTTGTTATTGCGTGCCGCGTTGAGGATGGCGAGCGCGGCAGCTGCGCCATGCAGTTGTCCCCAAAATTGTCGGTCACTGGAGGAGCGAAACTTCGGTGGGGTCAGGGGCTGTATTTCTGTCATCTTTCCTTATATATCCGCGCATTCATTCGAGATGTCTTCGAGGTCGGCTATTGTAGCCGCGAACAGTTTTGCTTGCAGGGAATGTTAACCCTGCCTGTGTTTCCAGTCGGGAACAACTACGCTTTTTTATGGATTGCGCAATGTCGCTCGGGTGGACTACAAAAAGGTAGTTTTACTACATTTTTTTGGCTCTTTTTTGCTCAGTTGCGCAGTGTAAAGCGAACACTATAATGCGCAGCCATGCGGTCCTGAGTGGTTTCAAGGCCGTATTTCTTGCCTACTAAATACATTGCAGAGGTGTCCGATAGTGACTCAGAAGCGACCGAAGCCCGCGGACTTTTTCAAGGACTGGAAACAGCGTGAAGCACTGGCTGAATCCATGATTCCGATGATTGGAAAGCTCAACCGTGAGAGCAACGTCGGTATTTATATGTACGGCCGCAACCTGGTTAATCGCTCAGTGCTGAGCATTATGAAAGCGCACCGTTTCGTGCGTCAGGTTGAGGAAAATGAACTCTCCGAGTTTGAAACCTTCCCTGTATTGGAAGCCATCTGCAAGATGGAGCTGGGTCCCGTACATATCGACCTGGGAACCATGACCAACAAGTACATGCGCGACGATCGCGGCTTGTCTGTGGACGAGTTTGTACGTGAAGAGCTGTCCGACGCAGCGGGTGCCGGCAAGCCTCTGCCCGAATCCAAAGATGTTGTGATCTACGGTTTTGGTCGCATCGGCCGTCTGGTTGCCCGCCTGCTGATCGACAAGGCTGGTAGTGGTGATGTTCTGCGTCTGCGCGCTATCGTACTGCGCAAGGGCAAGGCCCCCAACGACTTGGTGAAGCGCGCTTCTCTGCTGCGTCGCGACTCCGTACATGGCGCCTTCCAGGGCACTATCCGTGTGGACGAGGAGACCAACTCCCTGATCTGTAACGGTAACGAAATCAAGATCATCTACGCCAACTCCCCTCAGGAAGTGGATTACACCCAGCACGGTATCGACGATGCGATTATCGTTGACAGCACCGGTGTATGGCGCGATGAAGAAGGTCTGAGCCAGCACCTGCAGAGCCCAGGCGCTTCCAAGGTGCTGCTGACCGCACCGGGCAAGGGCGATATCAAGAATATCGTTTACGGTATCAACAGCAGCGACATCAAGCCGGAAGACAAGGTACTGTCCGCCGCTTCCTGTACCACTAACGCCATCGTGCCTGTCCTGAAAGCGATGATGGATGGCTACGGCGTTGAGCACGGCCACGTAGAAACTGTACACGCCTACACCAACGACCAGAACCTGATCGACAACTACCACAAAGGTGAGCGTCGCGGTCGCGCAGCAGCGCTGAATATGGTTCTGACTGAAACCGGTGCTGCCAAGGCGGTTGCCAAAGCGCTGCCCGAGCTGAAAGGTAAGCTCACCGGCAACGCAATTCGCGTTCCGACTCCTAATGTTTCCATGGCGATCCTTAACCTGAACCTGGGTAAAGAGACCACCAAGGAAGAGCTGAACGAATATATGCGCGATGTGGCACTGCACTCGCCGCTGCGTCAGCAGATCGATTTCACCAACTCCCCGGAAGTGGTGTCCAGCGATTTTGTTGGCTCCCGCGTTGCCTGCGTATTCGATTCCACTGCGACTATCGTGGATGGCAAGAACGCTGTGCTCTACTGCTGGTATGACAACGAGTTTGGTTATAGCTGTCAGGTAGTTCGCTGCCTGGAAGATATGGCTGGCGTTCGTTATAAGCAGTTCCCCAAAGAAGACTAAGGCGTCAAGCCTCCTCGCCGCAGTCGGTACCCAGAGCCGACTGCGGGGTTCCGGCGACTGTCCCAGTCGCCGCGCCATGCCTCCCCAAATCCCTGTTTTTTCAACAGAAATTTCCGATCTTAGTGCCACTTAACGACTTTCCAGGCTGGTAATGACTCTGGCCCGTCTTTATAATGCGCGCGATTTTGCGGGGCGGCCGTGCGCCGAGAAGTTAGCGCGCACAACCAATTAGTCAGCTTCCTTCCTCCCGGTTCACGGGTGATACGGCATAAGCCCTCGCAGCACGGAATTCCACAATAGGACCCGTCATCCCAGGCATGGGACGGTGGGTCCTATTGCAATTTTTTTAAACTAGAAACTTAGGCATAGGCGTATGAGAAAGATCCGTCGGGGATTGGACTTACCCATATCCGGCGCGCCCGAGCAGGTCATTCAAAAAGGACCTGCGATCAAGACCGTTGCTGTTCTCGGCCCCGATTATCACGGGATGAAGCCGACAATGGCAGTGGCTGTAGGGGATCGCGTCAATCTTGGTCAGCTGTTGTTTAGCGACAAAAAAACTGAAGGCGTGCGCTACACAGCGCCTGCTGCCGGTCGTGTTGTTGCGATTAACCGTGGCGCTCGTCGTGTTCTGCAATCCGTCGTGATTGGCATAGACGGCGATGCAGCGGAACAGTTCCAAAGCTACAGCGCAGATAAACTGTCTGGTCTGACTCGCGAACAGGTCGTTGAAAACCTGGTTGAGTCCGGCATGTGGACCGCACTGCGCACCCGCCCGTTCAGCCGCGTTCCCGCCCTGGATGCTGAGCCGGTAGCGGTGTTTATCAATGCGATGGACACCAGCCCTCTGGCAGCCAATCCAGAAGTAGTGATTGCTGAGAATCCCAAAGCCTTCTCCCAGGGCGTTGAGATTCTTTCCAAGCTGGCAGAAACCACTTACGTCTGTACTGCTCCAGATGCGGATATTCCAGTACCGAGCGCAGCGAATATTCGCCGCGAAACCTTTGCTGGCCCCCATCCGGCAGGCCTGTCCGGTACCCACATCCACTACTTGAAGCCAGTTTCTGGCAACCGCAGTGTATTTACCATTAATTACCAGGATGTGATCGCTGTAGGCAAACTGTTTACCACCGGTAAGCTGTTTACCGATCGCGTCGTTTCTCTGGCAGGCCCTCAGGTCAAGCAGCCGCGTCTGCTGCGCACCCGCCTCGGTGCCAGTCTGGAAACCCTGACTTCTGATGAGCTGAAAGGCGATAACGATCGCATCATCTCCGGCTCTGTATTTGGTGGCCGCACCGCTGCTGGCCCGATGGCTTACCTGGGTCGCTACCACAACCAGATTTCTGTACTGGAAGAGGGCGATGAGCGTCCGTTCCTGCACTATCTGCGTGCGGGTAATAAGCGTTTCTCTGTATTCCCGATTTATCTGTCGCGCCTGGTGAAGAACAAGCTGTTCAACTTCACCACCAGCACCAACGGTTCTGAGCGTGCCATGGTACCCGTCGGTAGTTATGAGAAAGTCATGCCGCTGGATGTACTACCCACTCAGTTGCTGCGCTCCCTGATCGTTGGCGATACTGCAATGGCTCAGAAGCTGGGCGCACTGGAGCTGGACGAAGAAGATCTGGCGTTGTGCACCTTTGTGTGTCCGGGCAAGTACGAGTACGGCCCCATTTTGCGGGACAACCTGACCCGTATTGAGAAGGAGGGGTAAGTATGTTGCGTAAATTCCTCGATTCGATCGAACCCAAGTTTCACAAAGGCGGTAAGTTCGAAAAGTTCTACGCCCTGTTTGAAGCGATTGACACCGGTCTGTTCCAGCCGGCAGACAAGACCAAAACCACTGCTCACGTGCGCGACGGTATCGACCTGAAGCGTATTATGATCACCGTTTGGGCTTGTGCCATGATCCCGGCGTTCTACGGTATGTGGAATATCGGTTTCCAGTCCAACACCATTCTGGAAGGTATGACCAACCCGGATCTGTCCGGCTGGCGTCACGCCATTATCGGCGCTCTGACTTCCTACAACCCAGCTAGCCTGTGGGACAACTTTGTCTACGGCGCTATGTACTTCCTGCCTATTTATGCGGTCACTTTTATTGTGGGCGGTATCTGGGAAGTCCTGTTTGCTGCGGTGCGCGGTCACGAAGTCAACGAAGGCTTCTTTGTAACCTCCATCCTGTTCGCCTTGACCTGTCCGCCGGATCTGCCTTTGTGGATGGTGGCTATGGGCATCAGCTTCGGTGTGGTTATCGGCAAGGAAGTATTCGGTGGTACCGGCAAGAACTTCCTAAACCCGGCACTTACCGGCCGCGCCTTCGTATTCTTTGCCTACCCGGCAGCGATGTCCGGCGATGCGGTTTGGACTGCGGTTGACGGTTACACCGGTGCTACCGCGCTGTCTGTTATGGCAAGCGAAGGCATCCAGAACGGTATCGTCAATGCTGCTGTTGGCCAGGTAACCTGGTTCGACGCCTTCTTCGGCCAGATCCATGGCTCCATTGGTGAAACCTCTACCCTGGCTATCCTGATTGCCGGCGTAATCCTGATGGGCATGAAGATCGCCAGCTGGCGCATCGTAGCTGGCACCCTGCTGGGTATGATGGCCACTGCTTTCATGTTCAATATGATCGGCTCCGAGACCAACCCGATGTTCCAGGTTCCCTGGTACTGGCACCTGGTAGTGGGCGGTTTTGCCTTCGGTCTGATCTTTATGACTACGGACCCTGTATCCGCTGCGATGACCAACACCGGTCGCTGGTGGTACGGCATCCTGATCGGGGTGATGGTTGTCCTGATTCGTGTGGTGAACCCGGCCTTCCCGGAAGGCATGATGCTGGCGATTCTGTTCGCCAACCTGTTCGCTCCGCTGTTTGACCACTTTGTGGTGCAGTCCAATATCAAACGGAGGTTGGCACGTGGCTAATAAAGATTCCGTAACCGGTACTCTGATTGTCGCGCTGGTAATGTGCCTGGTGTGCTCCGTAGTGGTATCCACCGCTGCGGTAATGCTGAAGCCTGCCCAGCAGGCGAATGCCGAGCTGGACATGAAGCGCAACGTACTGATGGCTGGCGGCCTGTTGAAAGACTCTCACGCTGATAAAGCGGAAGTCGAAAAGGCCTTCGCCGACGTAAAAATCAAATACGTCGACCTGAATACCGGTAAGTTTACCGATCAGGCTCCGGCTGGTGGCAGTGGTCGCGCTGCTGCCAAGATCCCGTCTGACAGTGAAAAACTGCCGGCTGACGAGGACACTGCCAAAATTATCCGCCGGGAAAATACCAAAGAGGTATACCTGGTAGAGAAAGACGGCAAGCTGGACAAGATCATTCTGCCGATTCGCGGTTATGGCCTGTGGGGCACCCTGTACGGCTTCCTCGCTCTGGAGAGCAACCTCGACACCGTAGCGGGCCTCGGCTTCTACGAGCACAAGGAAACTCCGGGACTGGGTGGTGAAGTTGACAACCCCAACTGGAAAGCCCAGTGGATTGGTAAGAAAGTCTTCAACAACCAGGGCGACGTGGATATCGCAGTGATCAAGGGTCAGGTTAACCCCAACAGCCCAGACGCGATTCACGAAGTAGATGGTCTGTCTGGTGCAACTCTGACCAGTAAGGGCGTTAGCAACCTGGTGAACTTCTGGTTGGGTAACCAGGGTTATGGTCCCTTCCTGAAAAACCTGAAAGCAGGGGAGGCATAAGCATGAAAATTAAAGATACTCTGCTAGAGCCGATTTTTAACAACAACCCGATCGCGCTGCAGATCCTGGGTATCTGTTCTGCACTGGCTGTTACCAGCTCGCTGCAGGTTACCCTGGTAATGTGTATCGCACTGACCTCGGTTGTGGCCTGTTCCAACGTTGCGGTATCCCTGATCCGCAAACAGATCCCGAACAGCATCCGTATCATTGTACAGATGACCGTGATTGCCTCTTTGGTAATCCTGGTCGACCAGCTGATCAAGGCCCTGGCTTACGACATCTCCAAGCAGCTGTCTGTATTCGTTGGTCTGATCATTACCAACTGTATCGTAATGGGCCGTGCGGAAGCCTTCGCTATGAAGAACCCGCCGCTGCCCAGCTTCTTCGACGGTCTTGGTAACGGTCTGGGATACAGTGTGATCCTGATCGGTCTCGCGGTGGTTCGTGAACTCTTCGGTGCCGGCAAACTGTTCGGTGTAGATATCCTGACTACCGTGAGCAACGGCGGTTGGTATATCCCCAACGGCCTGCTGCTGTTGCCGCCGAGTGCATTCTTCCTGATCGGCCTGTTCATCTGGGCGATCCGTGCCTGGAAACCGGCACAGGTGGAAGAAGATGAGTTCAAGATTGCGCCTAATTCCCAAGCGCAGGAGGCCTAATCCGTGGAACATTATATTTCTTTGATTATCCGCGCCGTTTTCGTTGAAAACATGGCGCTGGCCTTCTTCCTCGGTATGTGTACCTTCCTGGCGGTATCGAAGAAGATCGAGGCCGCTATTGGCCTGGGTGTTGCGGTTATCGTGGTGCTGACTCTGACAGTACCGGTGAACAACCTGATCTACACCTACCTGCTGAAAGACGGTGCACTGGCCTGGGCCGGTTATCCCGATGTGGACCTGAGCTTCCTCGGCCTGTTGTCCTACATCGGCGTAATTGCGGCACTGGTACAGATCCTGGAGATGTTCCTGGATAAATATGTACCGGCTCTCTACAACGCGCTGGGTGTATTCCTGCCGCTGATTACCGTGAACTGCGCCATCATGGGTGCTTCCTTGTTCATGGTTGAGCGCGAGTATGCGTTTGGCGAGAGTGTTGCCTATGGCTTCGGTGCCGGCCTCGGCTGGGCACTGGCGATTACCGCTCTGGCCGGTATTCGTGAAAAGCTGAAGTACAGTGACGTTCCGGATGGCCTGAAAGGTCTGGGTATCACCTTCGTAACTGTTGGTCTGATGTCCCTGGGCTTCATGTCCTTCGGCGGCATCGATATCTAAGCGGGGAAAACAATAGAATGAGTATTGAAATTATCCTCGGCGTAGCGATGTTTACCGTCATCGTATTGGCGCTGGTAGCGGTGATCCTTGCGGCCCGCTCGCGCCTGGTAAACACCGGCAACGTCAACATCCTGGTTAACGGTGAGAAGACTCTCACCGTACCGGCCGGCGGCAAGCTGCTGCAAACCCTGGCTGCCAACAACCTGTTCCTGGCCTCCGCCTGTGGCGGCGGCGGCAGCTGTGCGCAGTGTATCTGTAAGGTGAATTCCGGTGGTGGCGATATGCTGCCGACTGAAGCGGCTCACTTTACCCCGCGCGATGCAAAAGAAGGCAAGCGTCTTTCCTGTCAGGTTGCGGTTAAGCAAGACATGGAAATCGAAGTGCCGGAAGAGGTGTTTGGTGTTAAGCAGTGGGAATGCACTGTGGAATCCAACCCGAACGTGGCCACCTTTATTAAAGAGCTGACCCTGCGTCTGCCCGAAGGTGAAAACGTTGACTTCCGCGCTGGTGGTTACGTACAGCTGGAAGCTCCGGCTCACCATGTCAAGTTTGCCGACTTCGATGTCGAAGAGCAGTACCGTGGCGACTGGGAGCACTTTGGCTTCTTCAAGCTGGAGTCCAAAGTGACCGAGCCTGTGGTTCGTGCTTACTCCATGGCTAACTACCCGGAAGAGAAAGGTGTTGTTAAGTTCAACATCCGTATCGCGACTCCGCCGCCCCGCACTGAGGGTATTCCGCCGGGTCAGATGTCTTCCTACGTTTTCAGCCTGAAGGCAGGTGACAAGATTAAGGTGTACGGTCCCTTTGGTGAGTTCTTCGCCAAGGAAACTGACAACGAGATGGTATTTATCGGTGGTGGTGCCGGTATGGCGCCAATGCGTTCACACATCTTTGATCAGCTCAAGCGCCTGAACTCTACCCGTAAGATCAGCTTCTGGTACGGCGCGCGCTCCCTGCGCGAGATGTTCTACGAAGATGACTACAACGGTCTGGCTTCCGAGTTCGATAACTTCCAGTGGCATGTGGCTCTGTCCGATCCGCAGCCGGAAGACAATTGGACCGGTTACACCGGATTCATCCACAACGTGGTATATGAAAACTACCTGAAGGACCACCCGGCTCCGGAAGATTGTGAGTACTACATGTGTGGGCCGCCCATGATGAACGCGGCAGTCATCAATATGCTCAAGGACTTGGGTGTAGAAGATGAAAATATCCTGCTGGATGACTTCGGCGGATAATTGGAGGGCTTAGCTTGCTAAAAGCAATCACAGGCCCGACAAACTCAAAAACAGGGCCCGTCTTTACGGCCCTGTTTTTGCTTTGGGCGGCTGTAATTTTATCGGCTTGCGCTCCTTCGCCGGAGTCCTGGCAGTTGGCTGGCCGCACCATGGGAACCAGCTATCACATCACCGTCGTTCAGGTGCCCTCTGGGCTGGAGCAGGGTGAGTTGCAGCAGTTGATCGACGATGAGTTGCAGCAGGTCAACCAGGAGATGTCGACCTATATCGACGACTCTGAGTTAATGCGCTTTAACCAAAGCCCGGTAGGGCAGGCGATCCCGGTTAGCCAACACTTGGCAGATGTACTGGAAATGTCCCTGGATATTTATCGCCGCAGTGAGGGCGCTTTCGAGGTGACGGTCGGCCCTCTGGTCAACTTGTGGGGTTTTGGTCCCCAGCCCGAACCGGAGCATATCCCCTCAGATAAAGACATTGCCGATCTGCTAACCGTCGTCGGTTCCGATGCGTTAACCCTGACCCGTAAGCCAGACACTGTTATCAAGAGCCGCCCGGTTGAGGTGGATCTTTCAGCGATTGCCAAGGGCCATGGAGTTGATCGGGTTGCCGAGCTATTGGAAGACCTGGGTATTCGAAACTACTTGGTCGAAATTGGCGGTGAACTGCGAACTAAGGGTGTGAATCCAAAGGGTAAGACCTGGGTAATTGGCATTGAAGTACCCAGCGTGGCAGGGCAGATGGTGCAGGAGCCAATTGCGGTGAGTGGGAAGGCAGTAGCTACGAGTGGAGACTATCGCAACTACTACGAAAGGGATGGTGTTCGTTACTCCCATAGCATTGACCCACGCTCCGGGCGGTCCATCAAGCACAAATTGGCATCGGTAACCGTTATTGCGGAAACCTGTGCTGAAGCCGATGGTCTGGCTACCGCGATCAATGTCCTCGGTGCTGATGCCGGCATGGCGCTGGCAGAAAGAGATAATCTAGCCGTCTTTATGGTGGTGAAAACTGATTCAGGTTTCGAAGAGCGTTCTAGCTCTGGCTTTAAACCTTATGTAGAGAGGTCTGAGAAGTGACAATTTTCATATTTGCCTTTGTGGCCATGTTGCTCGTTGTTGCCGGTATGGCGATCGGGGCCATGGTTCAGAACAAACCGTTAAAGGGAACTTGTGGCGGGCTCAACAATATCGGCATGAAGCAGGATTGCACAGTCTGCGGTGGCGATGACGATGAGTGTGAAAAGGAACAGGAGAGGCAAAGACAGCAGCAGATGACTGCCGAAGATCTCGCTTACGACGCATCTAAACGCAAGTAAGCTTTCCCTCTCCAACAAGCCCGTGATCAACGGGCTTGTTGTTTTATGTCATTGGCACAAGTGGTGTCGATAACCGTATATTTAGTATTGAGTAAATGGCGTTAGCGCGCTGTGGACTCCGTTTGGAAAATAGAATTAGAGCATTTAATGGCAGAGCAAAAATTTGACCTGGTAGTAATTGGTTCTGGCCCGGCTGGAGAGGCCGCCGCAATGAGCGCAGCAAAAAAGGGCATGCGCGTTGCGGTTATTGAAAAGCGCCAAGTGGTTGGTGGTAATTGTACTCACAAAGGTACCATTCCCTCCAAGGCGCTGCGCCACTCTGTCAAACAGTTGATGCGTTATAACACCCAGAGCGTTTTTCGCGCATTGGGTGAACCCCGCCGCCTTACTTTCCCCCAGGTAATGCAGACGGTGAATAAAGTCATTTCCTATCAGGTGGAAATGCACACTTCATTTTATGCCCGCAACCGGGTTGAGCTGATCGTCGGCGAAGCCAAGTTCCGCGATGAACATACTGTCGAGGTACTTATGCCCGATGGTGCGGCGGAAACTATTACAGCGAAGAAATTTATTATTGCTACTGGCTCACGCCCTTATCGCCCCGCCGATGTAGACTTTGATCACGAACGGGTCTACGACAGCGATATGATCCTGGACATGCAGCACACCCCTCACTCCATTATGATCTATGGTGCTGGTGTTATCGGCTGTGAATACGCGTCTATCTTCGCTGGCCTCGGCGTTAAGGTGGATTTGATTAATACCCGTAACAGCCTGCTGGAATTTCTTGATGATGAGATTTCTGATGCGCTGAGCTATCACCTGCGCGATATGGGCGTGACTGTTCGCCACCAGGAGGAGTATGCGCGGGTACTGCCCAATGAGCAGGGCGTAATTATGGAGATGCAGTCCGGCAAACGTATTCATGCGGATGCACTGCTCTGGTGTAACGGCCGTACTGGCAACACTAGCTCCCTCGGCCTGGAGAATGTCGGCCTGGAAGCGAACCATCGCGGACAATTGAGCGTTGACGATCACTACTGTACCGAAATTGAAAATATTTTTGCGGTAGGTGATGTGATTGGCTGGCCCAGCCTTGCCAGTGCCTCTTATGATCAGGGGCGTGCGGTTGCAGCAGCGATTGCGGGCCGTGGCCATCGAGTAATTGAAGATGCGCCTACCGGGATTTATACCCTTCCAGAGATTTCCTCTGTGGGTAAAACCGAATCAGAGCTCACCGCAGCTAAAGTACCCTACGAAGTGGGCCGTGCACTGTTCAAGCACACTGCGCGGGCGCAGATTTCTGGTGAGCGCGTAGGCATGCTCAAGATTTTGTTCCATATCGAGACTCACGAAATCCTGGGCATTCACTGCTTTGGAGCAGAGGCTGCTGAGATTGTGCATATTGGCCAGGCCATTATGAAACAGCCAGCACCGAATAATTCAATCGATTATTTCGTTAATACCACCTTTAACTACCCCACCATGGCAGAGGCATATCGCAGTGCTGCACTGGATGGGCTCAACCGGGTTGCCCGCCTATGACAGAACCCTCACCCAGTGAGTTTCAGGCGTTGGTAAAGGAATTTTTTGAACAGATTCCTTTTAATCAACAAATTGGACTTGAGATGCGCGGCCTGGACCTGGAGGCGCTCACACTTTCCGCAGGCTTTGAACTGAACCCACAGTTGATCGGCAATGTGTGGAAGAACATCCTGCACGGTGGCGTAATTGCCACCGCCCTGGATACGGTTGGTGGTTTGACCGCAATGGTCGCCGCCTACCAGCATCTGGGGGATGTGCACTGGAAAGAAAAAGTGGATCGCCTATTAAAGCTGGGTACGGTCGACATGCGTGTAGACTACCTAAAGCCGGGAAGGGGAGAACACTTTCTCTGCCATGGCTCAATTCTACGCACCGGTAACAAGCTGGTTGTAACGAGAATGGAGCTGATTAACGACAAGGATGAATTGATTGCTACGGGTACGGCAACTTACCTGTATTGACCCTGGTCCGAGCCAACCCTTGGCTCGCCGACCTCCTTAGATATACCCCTTAGATGTACCCCCTATCCACTGGCTTTCTTTAAGGTGTTTATTGTTATGAGTGAAATCCTCGCATTTGCTGCAATCTCTCTTTTGTTGGTTATTTCACCAGGGCCGAACAGCGTCCTGATTCTTAAAACAGTAGCCAGTAGGGGGCTGAGGCCGGGAGTAGAGAATATTTTGGGGCTGGTTTCAGCAACATTTGCCCATGGTGCCATCTCAATTTTGGGCTTGTCGGCGATTATATTGCAGTCGTCTGAGGTTTATACAATTATCAAATATCTTGGGGCTGCCTACCTGGTTTATTTAGGTGTGAAAACGATATTAGCCACGCTGTCAAAATCTTCGGTGAAGGATACAGGGGATGAATTGTTACCAATTACAGCAGCTCCTGGGAACTCATACCGAAATTTTGGCGAGGGCTTTCTAACCCAGATTCTTAACCCCAAGGTATCGATGTTTTATCTCGCGGCCTTTCCGCAGTTTATCTCAGTTGGCAGCTCTAGTTACTATGAGGCTTTCCTGCTGGTCTCACTTCATGCATCAATAATATTCCTGTGGTTTCTGGGAATTGCGACTATGTTGTCGAAGTGGAAAGTGGCTTCCATTGGTGGGAATATGCAAAGATGGGTTCAGCGTTTTAGTGGTGGCCTATTGATTGGTTTTGGCAGTTTAGTGGTTCGCCAGGATACTTAAGATTCTCTCGTGTAACTGATGTTGTTTCCAGGGCTTCCAGTATTTATTCCTTCCGCCCTAGGTTAAAGCTTCCCCTGGCAAGTATGGAGCACAACAATAGCAATATCCCTCCGAGACAAAAAAGAGCCACGATGTAGTGGCTCTTTAGCCTTTTTGATCCAAGTTCATTGATTCTTTCTTCTGATCGTTTGTTTATGTCTCTTTTGAGTACGTTATGCGGTGTAGCGGAAGGTGCTGATTGCTGCCTGTTTACCGAGGGTAATTAAGTCAATGTGTTGATTTAAAATTAACTGGGTGCTTAGTTAAATTGCTGTACTGATAAGTATATTTAAAACCAGTCTCTATTTAAGGAGCCTCTGAATAAGTCCATGATACCTCTGGCATGCAGAGCGGTTCACAATCAAGGTGCGGCTTCGCAGGAATGTCTAGACCTTTCAAGAAGTTGCAACGCGGAGTGTGAATCGCTCTGCAAGCCCCGAAGGGCGGGCCTTGAAGGCCACAGCTGCTGTGTTGCAGCTCTTGCAAAGGGCTACGGCCATTCGCGGCGAGCTGCGCCTAACATCTGCAGCCTTCAAGACCCGCAGAGGCATTACGGAGTTATTCAGAGGCTCCTTAAGTAAACCGAAATACCTTGTTGCCTGTGATGAATTTTAAATAACAATAATTATTTTGTGGTTGTTTTGCCTGATGGCGACATTGATCGCTTGTCGTGGACTTGTAGTCTGTAAAAATATAGCATGTTGAAAACGTTATATTTTCGATCATTCAAACTAATATAGTCATTGCTAAGCTGCGTTTTAATTTTAAGGTTCCCTTAAAGGTGGGTGATACCTCAGTGTTTTGTTTGTCACTTTCTTGTGATGAGTTGATCGGTTGAGGTGCAGTCTTTGAATTTTTGTCGTGGTTTTTAAAGGAAATATTCGGGTGATATTTTTTCTAATAATAATTAATCACTAAATTTGCACATTGTTTGCATAAAGCCCGGATAATATAAATAAAGCCGAATATTCGGTTGTGATGTGAGGATAAAAAATGCCAAGTTTACTGAATAGTGATGCAAGTGCGTCCAATTACGGTGGGCAGTTAACCTGGAAGTTCAGTCAGGGAAGCTATTCAAAAATCACCAAAAAGCATCCACATACCAAGGGTGGGATTTGTGAGGCTTTGTCAGTTAGTTGGATCAGTAAAGCCCTTCAGTCGGGGCTTCAGGATGCCCTAACGACTGGTAACAGTATCGATGAGACAAAAATAGCGGTGGTCGCCCAGCGCTTCGCCTCTATGTATCGATTTAAGTTTGCAAATGGAAGTGAGGGTAGGCCTAGCACATCTCATGAGATGATAAAGGAGACTAAACAATATTTGGAGTCTCAGGGATTTCGCAATATTGGGCAGGCGGGTAGCGGTATTGCACAGAAAAAGAAAAGTCCTTCGTTGAAAGATCAGTTCGCAGCATCTTTTGATGTTCTTGAATCCAAAGACTGCTTCAAGCAGCAGTCCAATACTATCCACTGCGTCTTAAGGACGGCTGGTACTGGTTGGGGACATGCGATGGCATTTCGTGTTGAGCCATCTGCTGATAAAGTAAGTTACTTTTTTGATCCTAATAAGGGTGAGTTTAAATTTCTTAAATATTCACAATTTAGAAAGTGGTATGAGCACTATCATAGTGATTCGAGATTATATAGAACTTCAAGGGCTTTGGGGTTTGATATCTTTGTGCATAGCGACAGATAAATTAGGGCTTGTGAGTTAGCGCTTGCGCACTTGAAGAGCACTTTGGGTAGTTGGGTAGGGTGTCTACGGGTTGTAAACCTAGAGGAGCCGCTCTCCCTTCTACTTTAGGCTTATACAGTTTTTATTTTGACCTTCCGTTTTTCGTGCGTGTCTTAGCATAAACTTTGAAGGGCCTTTGTGAGTCAAAACTCCGGCTATTCGCCTGAATTATAAGTCTCGCGCTGACATAGTTTTTGAGTTTGTAAAAATAGGTTTTCAGCTCACTTTCAATATGTTCACTTGGCCTTTCAATACTTTTTATATTTTTTATAATTGCCGATGATATGTTCGCCTGGCTCAGGTGTATTCAGCCCTTTTCTTGGGTCTATTTTTGGCGTTTTCAGTACCTCTTGAAGAGGCTATCGGATTAGACCAATCTTTCAATTTCAGTCTAGGTCCTCAAAGAAACCTAGTGGATTACACTTTTGGGGGTAGGGATAAGCCTCACAGCGGCGTTTATACTGTCATTGCCAAGCGACTCGGAATAAGGGGTTTTGGCAGAGGGTTTCACATCTTTCGCGAGCGGTGTTTGCAGCTAACAATTATCCTTGAGAAAATCACCGGCGCCTTTCTCTGAGAACTGCTAGTACTTTACATTTCAGGGGTTAATAACTTATCAATGGGAATCTCAATCCAAATGCTGGGCGACCTTCTTGTCTCCCGTGATGGCAGCCCAGTTAATCTACCACCCTCAAGAAAAACTCGAGCACTTTTGGCTTTCTTACTGTTGGCTGCGAGACCTCACAGGAGGGATCGCTTATGTGAGATATTTTGGGAGCTGCCCGACGATCCGCGCGCCTCCCTGCGCTGGTCTTTGAGTAAAATTCGATCCATTGTCAACGACCCAGAAGTAGAGCGCCTCATTGCTGATAGAGAGCGTGTCAGCTTGGATACGGAAGGCATTTGTATTGATGTTGCCGAAATAGCACTTAAGCTTGATTCCCCCGGCGTTTTGGCAGCAGAGCTGGAAGATATCCATCGACAGCTGCAGGAGCCTTTCCTGGATGGGATCGATCTGCCCGATCAAGAGCTATTTCAACGGTGGTTGCTGTCTGAACGTCAAGAGATTGTTCAATTGCAAGGGAGGGTGCTGTCCCGCTTGTCCTCTCACCCGGGCGTTCCTATACCGGACCAGTTAACTTGGGCCCGCAGCTGGGTGGCATTGGAGCCCTTTAACCCAAACGCTGCAACGCAGTTACTTCATTTGTTGAGCTCATTGGGATTGAGTAGTGAAGTGGAGTTTGAACGGACAAGGCTTGGTGACCGATTCCGCAAAGCAGGCATTACATGGTCGCCCTGCAGGCTTGGTGAGTCGGTAGTTCAGAAATCCGGTGATGATTTAGCTACGGGGCGTAAACTGCTAACTCAACAGAAGGTTGAGTTTTGTACGGCCAGCGATGGTGTGCGTATTGCCTATGCCAAGATGGGAGAGGGGCTTCCTATAGTTAAAGCCGCAAACTGGTTGAGTCATTTAGAGCATGACTGGGACTCTCCGATATGGAGTCCATTGTTTCGGGAGCTTTCTGTCGACCACCAGTTTATTCGTTACGATGAGCGTGGGAATGGCCTGTCGGATTGGGAAGTTGAAAATATCTCTTTTGAGTCGTTTGTTACAGACCTTGAGACAGTTGTCGATGCCTGTGAAGTTGATAACTTTACTTTGCTAGGTATATCGCAAGGAGCGGCAGTATCTATTGAATATGCAGTAAGACACCCAGAGCGTGTTAGGCAGCTGATTTTGTTTGGGGGTTATCACGCAGGTTGGCGAATAGGTGCCAGTGAGGCCACGATAAAAGAGCGTGAAGCAGTAATGACCCTGACAGCGACGGGCTGGGGGCAGGATAACCCTGCTTATCGGCAGATTTTTTCCACGACATTTATGCCAAGCGCGAATGCCAGCGAATTAGAGTGGTTTAATGAGTTTCAGCGGCTGACTACTTCGCCGGAAAATGCTGTTCGCTTCCTATCGGTTTTTGGCAGTATTGATGTGCGGGACAAGCTCAAAGAGATTAATGTGCCCACTTTAGTGATCCATTCACTAGGGGACCAGCGTATTCCTGTTCAAACGGGCTGTGAAATTGCTTCTGCTATACCTGGCGCTCGATTTGTTGGTCTCAATAGCGACGGTCACTTACTCCTGGGGCGTGAGCCTGCCTCCAATGTATTTGTGGAGGAAGTTCGTCAATTTATATCAAAGCATTAATTGCCGATAGTGTGACTTATAAAAATAATATGAGGGAGGGCGGTTCTGCAGTGCAGCCACCCTGCTCAAAAACCAACAACTAAAGCTCTTAAGGGTTGGCTATAGGTAAACAGCCAGTTCTTTAGCTGAAAGATAGCGAATAGATGCTTCTGGAAATTTTCGAATGATATCGAGGGCGGCAGAGCGGGCATCGGCCTCATCGGCATATATATTGGGGAGCTTAACATTGGAGGTTGTTCTACCAGATATATAGCGCATTACCACGATATATCGCCCTTTCCATTTGCCCCAAAAAACGTCATTAGGAGCGTTGTTGACTGAGGGTTTTTCAGGAGCTGCTTCTTTCTCTTCCTGGGGCTTAAGCTCCAACTCCGCTTCTTGCTCCCACATAAGTTGGGCAAGCCGATTTAATTCTTTAGAGTAACTAGTTGACATAAATCTCAAAGGCTTAAGAGTTTATTGGTTTAGGGTGTTTTGCTGATTACTAATACTGGCAAATTAAAGAGTTAACAGAAAAGATCTTGATAAATACTAATCTATAGTTGAAATATAGAAGTTAAGTATGGGTATGATCTTATCCGTTTGCATAGTTTATATATAAAAATTCTCTCAATTTGCCAATAAATATTCCGCTTGGTTCCATGGCACCTATTTGGTGCAAAGTCTGTCATGACGAGCCGAGGGATATTGCTAAAAGCTATCTTCTCACATTTTAGAAAAAAATCATACCTGGTACAAATCAATTGTTTATTAAGTTTAAAGATAGTTAAGTTAACAGCTGCATTACCCGGCAGTATCTTTGTGATTACCTAGCGGTTCTTGGGTGATTACACCAGAGTGAGGGACTTTATCAGGCAAATTGTTTGGGTTTTCTATAATTTACAAGGCCAGTAGATGGTTATGGGGCCTGCTTTAGATATCATTTGCCAAATACATGAGGTCTCTCATTACCGGGCTGCTAGTGAATACTTAGAGTTTTCAAGTCAGTAATTTTCATATGGTGACACTATTTCTAATAGAATAGGCGATGCCTAAACCTCACAATCCCTCGCTCTCAGAGACTCTTCTTGTTCCGTTTAAGGTAGTGTAAATAAATGTAAAGGGTGCTCTGGGGTGTCTACTTGCTTTGTCGCGCATGAAGAATAATTGAATTTTTCGGAAGGGCCCGCTAAGTAGTGCAGGATTGTATGCTCCTGTTTATAGGTTAATTTACGAGACCTCCCCCTTACCCTGGCTAATAAAGTTGCCCTTCCCAAAGAGGTTGGCACTTTAGTCCTGCAAATAGTTTCACTGTATCCGCCTTTCAAATGATTCTTCAAACGCTCAATTCAACGATTGTGAGTTTTAATGGCTGAACTCGAAAGCGGCTTTGATCTCTTGATGAGTGCTCCCTGAGCACAGCGGAAACAAAAGTGTCGTGATTGGAGCTTGGCTTCAGCTGAGTCAGGTGAATCGTAAAGATACAGAAGAAGTAAATTTAGTGGTGAATTCCATGATTACCCCTCGCCAAAAGGATTTGGAGACTCACATAAGGCAAAATGTCTTATTTGAAAGTCAGTATTTAGGTGACTTGTTTCGGTTTCAAAAGATACTTGTTTCACCAAATGGAAATGTTTCAATTGGGTTTTCTTCCGATTTTAATCTGACAATGGTGATTTCAGGTGTTGCTGATATCAATAGTGATGCTTGCGAATTCCCTATGGCTTCGGGGGAGATCTGGCTATCGAGTGAAATGAGCCATGTTACAGTTGATAATTTGTCTGAGGGAGAAGACCTAATAATCATCTGTGCGAGTATCAGCCCGGTCATGCTGACACGATTTTATGAGCGACACACTCGCGTACTGATTAAAGCAAAGAATGCTCTTGCATCCAGCGTGACAACGCTTCCCAAAAGCGGGCCTTTTGTTTTTCCAGAGTGTGATCTCACGCGCTTTACTTTGGACTCACTGAGTGCATTTAGCAAGTTAAATGATGAGAGTTTGAATTATTTAAAGCTGGAAGAATTACTTCTCTTAAAGCTGAAGGGTGCTTGCGGTTGTCGCTTAGCTGACGAGCTGCTTCGGCAGGTTAATCCGGTGAACGAGCGTTTCCGTCGATTTATGGAGGAAAACGCTACTCAGCACTGGTCTGTAGCAAATTATGCTAAACAGATTGGGATGAGTCTCACATCATTCAAGAATAAGTTTGGCCAAGTCTTTAAAGCTGAGTCACCAAAGGCTTGGATTAACGAACGTAGGTTACAACATGCTGATATTCAGTTGAAGACTACCAATAAGCGTTTAGTCGATATAGCTCTGGAGAGCGGATTCTCAAGTCAATCTTATTTTACCCAGCTCTATAAATCGATGTATGGGTACCCCCCTTCAGAGGTAAGGCAGAAATCCGTAAAGTCAGCTTGAAAAGGTACTTGTGATTTCTTGTGACCGTGTGCGCCTGGCCAGTTCCCGGAGAGCTGTTATAGTATTCGGCACTCTACGAATAACTAAATAATTGGTCCATAGAAATGGAAGTTAGAGAATTAGAAGGCCTGGAATTAGTGGGTTTTTATACCCGCACTAAGAACGCCAATGAGTCTGACCCAAAAACAGCAAAGATAACGCCAATGTGGGAGCGCTTCGGCGCAGAGGCTGCCCCCAAATTAAGGGGCAACCCTAAGGTATTTGGTGTTTACTCCAACTACGAATCTGACCATACCGGCTTTTTTGATGTCTATGCATGCTCAGATATGTTGTCGAAGGATATGTCTGAGGATTTCAAGTCGATTCAAATACTGCCCGGCAAATACCTGATGTTTTCCGCTAAAGGGGAAATGCCTCAGGTCGCAATTGATTTGTGGGGCGAGGTTTGGAGTTATTTTGCTGCGGAGGATTGCCCCCATCAGCGAGCTTTCACCACAGATTTTGAGCAGTATGTGGATGGAAATGAGGTTCAGATAGCCATATCCATCAAGTAATTGAATCGCGTATATATACGGGCTATTTGACTCTAGGGTGAATACCAAATTGGCGAGCTGAATGCTCGCCCCTGCTGGGTAAGGGGTACTTTTTCATCCATTTCAATACCGAAGCGTACCTTGTCAAATAGAGTCCATCGGGGTGTGGGTATCTCCAGGGCGCGCAGGTAGTAGACGGCTCTTTCCTTGGGGTTAAAGTCGGGATCTTTGAATACCGCGATTAGCTGAGGGGAGCCGATGGAGTTGGTGTATTCCGCCGTCTTCATATTCACAGTAGTCCCAACTGGGGGTAGTTTTCCCTCGGTATCCAGCTTACGGCTTCCAGACCATTTCACATTAAAGATCTTTTCTCGGGTGAGTCCGCTGCTATCCAGCCAACCCTTGATGATTTGGATACGGTCCAGGTTGGCGCCCTCAGGGTCTTTCAGTGCTGCGATAAGGAATGTCGGTGCCTGTCCCTCACTGGCGTGAGGTAGCGTCCCGCCCATTGGCACGCCTTTTTTATAGCCATTGGCGACCAGATCACCGTGAATATCCCCATCGTTATAGTCATAGCCTCCAAAGAAGCGAACTGAGATCCGGGGGCCCGTGGTGGCGAAAGTCTCCTTGCGGTACATTGCATCCCATATTGCCTCCCGGGTATTCTCGCTGGCCCAGACTCCCGTAACGCCTGAGGCAGCTTGTTCCCAGCCGAAGTACTCTCCACCAACCCCCTTGAGCAGGGGAAATGCCCAGCGCTCCTTGTTACTGGGTTCCAGGGTCTTGAACTTGCCAAAGAAGTTGTCCTGGTCAGGTGTCGAAAGCCCGGTATGGGTGTCGGTGGCTGCGTTTGCGCCTAGCACGAAAGGGTTGGTGCCCAGCTTCTCCTCCAGGCGAAGGCCAGACTTTAGTGCCTCCCTCCAGTACTCGTATTGCAGGGCACCGGGGGGCTTGGGCTTTAAGATCAGGTTGCCTCTATCCCACAGATCCCAGTTGGCAAATTCATCTTCCGGGGAGAGGGCAGGGTGGGACTCACTTTGTCCCTTTACCTGTACCAGCTCATAAAGGGGTTCATAACGGGCGCGCATTTGTGCCCACTCCGGAGTGAGTTCGGAGCCATCAAACTGCCGCTCGATAAACATACGGCCATTAGACATATTGCCGTTGTGGGGAATGGCGAGTACCCGGCCGCCGGTTTTGTCTTCGTAGGCTTTCATCCACTCCCAGAGTTTTACCGGGTTCTCGGTATCAAAGGTAGTTAGGGGAAGCAGGGTCTTAGTGCGGTCTGCGCCATCACGAAAAATAATATTGCGGTGCAGGTTGTCGCCACCATCGGCGTTAACCGTCCACTCAAAGGCGATAAAGGTAGAAAACTCTCCGGGTTTGTAATATTTCTCTGCGGCTTCAACGGTTTTTTCCCAGGCGGATTTCATCCATTTGGGGTCCATTACCTGCTCGGGCAGTTTGCCTTCTGATTGAAGCACGATGACTTCACTTTTTGCTTCATTGGTCGCTTCTTCGCTGCCTGAAATTAATGCCTCGTGCCATTTTTTCAAGGTGGCATTGGACATCATTTCCGGATTGCCATCGACGATCTCGCTGATAACTCCCATACCGTCTGAATGATCGGTGATCATGAACCAGTCGTAAGGGCGGCTGAGCTTGGCTTTCAGTCCGCTGTTGGAGGTAACAGTTTCTCCCAGGGCAAATCGATAGGCGTCATCGGGAGTAAGAATTGCGCCATCCAACCCCGCATCTACCGACCAGCCAGTATGGACATGTGTATCGCCAAAATAGACATTGCGAGCGATGCGTTTATCGCTGTCCCGTTGGGCTTCCAGCTCCGCTTCTATCTCCGGTGCCATCGCCGTGAGCGGCCGTTGTTTTTCTGGAGTGGCGTCCTCTGTCTGTCGGGCGTTTGAATTTGTATTTTTATCTCCGTCGGGCTTTTTACTGCAACTATAAAGGCTGAGTACAAGAATAAAGAGGAGCAGGGTTAATCCAGCTTTGCTCTTGTGCATCGATGGCGGCTCCATTTCCTGAATGTGTCGGATCGCTTTTTAACTTAAAAGAATTCGTTGCGAAGAGAAGATAAATTACAGCTAGCATAGTTGAGCGACTCTGTTTATTCGCGAATTGGGCCACACTGGGGGCCTTGTTATCTATCGGCACAATAGATAGTCTTCGGCTCCAGTTGAGTTAGCACATTTATGCAACTTCAAGAACATGGTTGGCTAATTCAGTCATATTGAAATATGGCTACGCAATAATCATCGCTTCGGGCGATAGGCAAAAGCAGGCATATGAGTAACAACGAAAAGCGTCCACTTTACATCCCCCACGCAGGCCCCTCCCTACTGGAAATACCACTGCTCAATAAAGGCAGCGCATTTAGCTTGGAAGAGCGTCTCGAGTTTAATTTGGTCGGTCTTCTGCCGAATACCGTTGAGACGATTGAAGAGCAGGCCAATCGCGCTTACCTCCAATTCCAGCAGTGTAAGACTGGACTGGAAAAACATATCTACCTGAGGGGAATCCAGGACGACAATGAGACGTTGTTCTTCTATCTGATCGAACACCATACGGAAGAGATGCTGCCGATTATCTACACCCCCACTGTAGGTGCAGCTTGTGAAGAGTTTTCCAGTATTTATCGCAACCACCGGGGATTATTTGTCTCCTATCCGGACCGGGAATATATCGACGATATTCTGCGCAGCGCCACTAAAGAGAACGTCAAAGTCATTGTGGTGACCGATGGCGAACGGATACTTGGGTTGGGTGATCAAGGTATCGGCGGCATGGGTATCCCTATTGGCAAGCTCTCTCTGTATACCGCCTGTGGCGGTATCAGCCCGGCTTATACCTTGCCTGTCACCTTGGATGTTGGCACCAATAACCGCACTTTGCTGAATGATCCCATGTATATGGGGTGGCGCCATGAGCGGATTTCCCAGGAAGAGTACGATGAATTCCTGGAGCAATTTATTGAAGCGGTAAAGCGTCGCTGGCCCAAGGTATTGGTTCAGTTTGAGGACTTTGCCCAAACCAATGCCACGCCGTTGTTAGAGCGCTATCGCGATCGCCTGTGCTGTTTTAATGATGATATCCAAGGCACGGCGTCTGTAGCACTGGGTACTATCCTGGCTGCCTGCAAGACCTGGCAAGAAACCCTCGCCGCGCAGAAGGTGACAATAGTGGGTGCCGGTTCAGCTGGGTGTGGTATTGCCGAGCAAATCGTCAGTGCAAAAGTGCAGGCCGGTCTGTCCGATGCCGAGGCTCGTGAACAGATCTTTATGTTCGATCGCTACGGGCTTGTGACTTCTGATATGAAAGGTCTGCACGACTTCCAAGCGGCTTTGGCCCAGGACCCGAGCAAGTACGAGGGAGTGTCCAGCTGGAACCTTGAGACATTGATCGGTAATGTTGAGCCCAGCATCCTGATTGGTGTATCGGGGCAGGGTGGCCTGTTTACCCAGCCAGTAATCGAAGCTTTGCACAAGGGGCACCGCCGACCTTTGGTGATGCCACTTTCAAACCCCACTTCTCGGGCTGAAGCGACTCCAACTGAGATATTCAGCTGGACCAAGGGCGAGGCTTTGGTAGCTACCGGCAGCCCCTTTGCAGCGGTAGAAATCGATGGTCATCACTATGCGGTAGCGCAGTGTAACAATGTCTACATATTCCCAGGTATTGGCCTCGGCGTGATTGCTTCCGGTGCATCCAAAGTGACTGACAGTATGTTGATGGCAGCATCCAACGCCCTGGCAGAGCAGGCGCCGGTGGTGAAGGATGGCGAGGGTGCCCTATTGCCACACCTGAATGATATTCGCGAAGTGAGCATGCATATTGCCAGGGCAGTGGCTGCCCAGGCGCAATTGGATGGCGTTGCGCCCAAGGTGAGTCGCGAGCATTTAGAGCGTTTGCTAGAGCGTAACTTCTGGCGTGCAGATTACCGCTCTTATCGTCGTCGCTCTTTCTAAATGAGAGCGCTGGGCCCGCTGCGACTATCGCATCGGGCCTGCATTTAAGCCAGCTTTTCCCCGGTATAGAAGGAGTCCGGCTGGCGCAATACCAAGTAATCCTCCCAGTGGAATCCCTGATTCAAAAACTCAATTGCTGCATTGACGCCAGATAAGAACAGGTGTTCGCAGTGGTGGTCCGGCATGGAAAAATCCAGCCAGTGCGGGTTTTCTCCGGTATCGGTGGGGTTAATGGGGATTTCTTTTACCAGCGCATGGTATTCCGCGTTCAAGCTCGCGCGCACATGGTTGTCGAGCATATTGCGACAAGTGCTGATCAGCCCCATCGCAAACCTTCCTACCTTATCTGATTTTGGCTGGTACAGGTCCACTTCCAACTTGATCCCAAAGGTTGGCAATTTGGGGGTGCCTATGGGTTTATGGAAGATATCGAAAGGGAAATTGGAGACAAGGCCGCCGTCAACAAATTCAATATCTTTGGGAAAGCCAGCGCGGAAAAAACGTTTGGGATCACCGATGCCTTTAATGCTGCGCCAATTCTCGGCGACAGTATTGCACTCACTTAATTGGGGGATGCCCTTTACGGTATAGGGCTTAAAGAATCCGGGTACCGACATGGAGGCACGCACGAACTCTGCGGGGTTTACGGCGCTCGGATTATCAAAGTAGAGCGGCGCCTTGGCTGGAAACACTGCGCGAGTCTCGGTAGTGATATCCGCTGCCACCAGGGCAACCTCGCCGCTACCTATCAAGTGATCTGGTGTGCCGCGGTACAGGAGCTGTGGGAACTGGTTAATTCTCTGGTTGAGCTGTGCGGTGTTGGTAATGCCCAGTTGTTTCAACTCCGTTTGTAACCACTGGGTAAAGGTATCTCCCGGATTTAGCCCCTTATGCCTGAGCAGGTGCCGCAAGGTGCGGATAGAATCGAAGGGGTGCAGTGCCAAACTACTCATCAAGCCTTTGCCCTTGAGCAGGCGCTTTACCGTTTTGCGGGCATAGCGCTCGCCATCTTCAAAACTGGCAAAGTCCGCATTGGCCAGGATACCCAAGAGCTTTTCGCTCTTGCCAGTGCTCGGTGTACCGGCCGCTGCCAAGAAGAGTGCGTTGATGGCGCCCGCTGAGGTTCCTGCAATTTTGCGAAACCGAATTCCCGCCTTTTCCAGAATATAGGTATATCCCACCAGGGCGATCCCCAGCATACCGCCACCTTCCATCACGATATCGACATACTGAAGGCCCTGGTTGTCCTGTACATCACTGAATACTTTGCCCTCAATGGTGGACTTGGATGCCTGCCAGTGTGCATCCGCTTTTGCGATGGCGTTTTCAACCCATGGCGATTTTTGCATGTCGGCTTTCCGTAGTGTGACAGCGATCTACTTTAGATAACTTATGTGCAGGTTGGTGAAAAAGCCAGGGTATCACCCAGAATCAAATTCGCCATAGCATCCAGTTTGTTTTTCGTGCCTTCCCACCTGGGCATCACTTGATTCATTAAACGGTAAAATCGCTCGCTGTGGTTGTGTTCGGCGATATGGCAGAGCTCGTGCAAAATCACATAGTCGATGCACTGGCGCGGTGCTTTTACCAGGTGGGGATTGAGGGTAATACGCCCCTGGGGGGAGCAGCTGCCCCACTGGGTTTTCATACTGAGGATACGCAGGGGCGGGCGCCCGGAAACCCACAGGGCCTGCTCAAGCAGAGTATCCAGGCGGCGGTGAAAAATTTCTTTGGCGCGCGACTTGTACCATTCGACCAAAAGCAGGCGCACCCTTTCGGGGTCTTTTTTCCGCACGGATACTTCCAGCTTGCCGCGCAGTAATTTCACCTGTTGTTGGGTGTCTTCAGACTCAATGACTTTCAGCAGATATTGCTTGCCCAGATAGTAGTGGCTCTCGCCGCTGATATATTGCCGTGGCGTTATATATTCCAGCGCTTTGCGGAAATCCCGCAGCTGCTGGTAAATCCAGCGCCCGCGTTTTTTTACCGCTTTTAAAACCGCATTGTTATCGATAGGTTCGGGTGCGCTGACCACCACACGGCAGTCGGGGTGTACTTTGATCAGCACTCGCCCATTGGCCTGGGGGCGGGGTTGGCATTCAAACGTGATGCGTTCATCCCCATAGGCAAAGCTCAGTTGCCGGGAGTTGGGGTTAGTTGGGGGGGAAGTAATAGGCACATTCATGCCGAAGTTAGTCTCCGCTTAAACCAACGCGGGTGATCTGTAGGATCATCTCCACCATTTTCTTGGCCTGCACCATACCACTGCCGATGGATTTGCACTCCATAAATAATTTGGGCATCAGCTTTTTATGGATATCCTTCTCAATATTTTGCGGGCTGATGGAGTGCTCCATTACGGACTGGGCAACCATTGTATCGATCTCGAAGGCCAGCTTGATCCACTTATCCTGTACCTGGCTATCACCAACCGCAAAAACCTCCGGTAGGTTTTTCTTGAATACACCAAAATAGGCCTGGGCATGACGATTATCGGCAAAAGCGTTGGGGATTTCGTCCAGGCTGCGGGCTTTTACCTGGGCTTCCAGCGCTTCGAACAGTAAGTACTGCTTGTGTGGGTGATCGAACAGTTTTTCCGCCTCCTCAATCGCTTGCAGCAGTAACTTGGAAAAGGCTTCCTGGGCATAGGGGTCGTCGCGCAACTCCTGTTCGATCATGCGGGTGACGCGGGTTTTAATAATATCGGTTTCGTTGCGGGTTTTGTCCTCCCCCCAATCTTCAGGCCGCTCCGCCTTGCCCATTTTATTGACTTCATATTTACCCTCGGGCTCTAAGATTTCCACGCCCACCACATGCTTATCCAACAGGTTTTTTACCTGGGCCGCGTACTGGTCATAGTCCACAGAGATTCCGGTTTGCTGTAGCGCCCATTGGCGCAAACTGGCAAATTGTTTAACCGTCTGCTTGTAGTGCTGGCGATCACTGTCGCTAAAGCTTTTGTCTTCGAAGAAGGTGGCCGATTGCAAGGCTACTTTCAGGCAGGTGGTGAAGTGGGTGAGTGCCTCGTAGAAGTCCTCGCGCACTTTTAGGTTTATATCGACCAATTCACCATTGCGCTGTTCAATTTTGGGCACTATCACCTGACGCAGTTGCTCGGTGTCCTGCTTATTTTTCACACCGGCGAAAATGCCCCAAAGGTTTTTATACAGCAGGGGCAGGCGCTTGTACTCGCTGCTCATGGGGCTATAGAGCCCGGCGATATCGTCGATATCGTAACCGCCCTGGGTGCGCGCGGCCAGATCCTGGTATTTCTGCATGGTGGTATCCAGCTCTGCCAGGATGCCCCGGTAATCGATTAGCAGGCCAAATTTTTTATCCGGGTGCAGGCGGTTGACCCGCGCGATCGCCTGGATCAGGTTGTGTTCCTTGAGCGGCTTATCGATATACAGCACCGTATTTTTGGGCTCATCGAATCCTGTCAGTAGTTTGTCCACCACAATCAGCAATTTCAGGGAGTCGTCTTTATCGAAGCGCTCAATCACTCCCTGGGTGTAGCGCTGTTCATTTTGCGAGCCCACATTGTCTTTCCACCACTTCACCACCTCCGGCATCGAGGATTCATCTACCGCCTCGTTGCCCTCGCGGGTATCCGGTGCACTGATCACTACCGCCGATTCAAATTTCTGCGCTTCTGGCCAGTGCTGTTGGGCCTCATCCAGGTACTTTTTATATTGGATGGCAGTGGCTTTGCTATCGCAGGCCAGCTGACCTTTTAAGCCCGCATCGATATTTTTAACAAAATGGGTGGCGATATCGGTAGCAATCAGTCGAATGCGATCGTCGGCGGTGTAAATCTCTCCCTTGCGGGCAAACTTGCGCTTTAAATCTGCCTGCTGCTCCTCGCTCAAGCCCACCGTAATGCGCTCAAACCAGCGGTCAATTGCGCGCTCGTTAACATTCAAGTCCGGGATACGCTCTTCGTACAACAGCGGGGTTACGGTGCGATCCTCCACCGCCCGCTGCATGGTATAGGCATGGACTATGGGGCCGAATTTATTGGTGGTTTTGTCGTCTTTCAGCAGTGGTGTGCCGGTAAAGGCCACAAAGGCGGCATTGGGTAGGGCCTGGCGCATACGGATATGGTTTTCGCCGCCCTGACTGCGGTGGCCCTCGTCGATCAGCACAATCAAGTCGGCACTGTCGTTGCGACACTCCGGCAGGGCAGTGGCGCCGGTAAATTTTTGCACCAGCGAGAAGATAATCCGCTCATTGCCGCTGCCAATCTGCTGGGCCAAACGCTTGCCGGAAGTAGCCATGGCCGCTTCTTTGTCTTTCTTGCCCGCCAGTTCTCCACCGCTGGCAAAGGTATTGCTGAGCTGGCGCTCCAGATCTACCCGGTCGGTGACAATAACCAGGCGGCTCTGTTTGAGACTCGGCTGGAAGATCAGCGCCTTGCTTAAAAACACCATGGTGAAGGATTTGCCGGAGCCGGTGGTATGCCAGATCACACCGCCCTCCCGCGCGCCGTCATTGCCGCGTTGGGCAATGCGCTCCAATAGCCGTTTGATACCGAATACCTGCTGATAGCGGGCGACGATTTTGCCGGCCTTTTTATCGAACAGGGTGAAGTAACGGACCATCTCCAGCAGTCGCTGGGGCGATAGCAAGCTGATTAGCAACCGATCCTGGCCGCCCAGGGCCAGCTCGCCGCCGGCGATCAGGGTCTGGTACCAGTCCAGATCTGATGAGGAGCGCTGTTTAAACAGAGTTTGGATTTGTTCGCTGGAAAGGGGGCGGTTTTTGATCGCCAGCATTTCCTCATCGGCGATATCTTCCTCGCGCCAGGCCGCCCAGAATTTTGCCGGGGTATTACAGGTGCCGTAGCGGCCCTCGTCGCCGTTCACCGACAGCAACAGTTGGCTGTAGGCGAATAGCTTCGGGATTTCATCGGGGCGCTGGTTGCGCAGGCTCTGGGAGATACCCTCGTCAATAGAGGGCCCTTTCTTGCCATCCGGACGCTTGGCTTCGATCACTACCAGGGGAATACCGTTGACGAAACACACCATATCCGGGCGGCGGGTCTCTACGCCGCTGGCGCGGGTTACGCTGAATTCCTCGGTAAAGGCAAAGTGATTGTTTTCGATGGTGTGCCAGTCGATCAGGGCAATCGTGGGGGTAGCTTTTTTGCCATCGACAAACTCGGTCACCGAAATGCCGTAGAGCAGGTGGTTGTACAGTTCTTCATTGGCTGCTAGCAGCCCTTTGTTTAGCGCTGGGTTGCACACTATGCCAATCAGGTGGTCGATGGATTTTTGTGAGAGCGGCTGCTCTTTACCGGCGAAATGGAAGGTCCGTTTGCCCAGCTCCCGGCGCAGTATCTCCGTGAGTACCACTTGGTCCTGGCGCCCACTACGGGCTGCATTGGCCTCGGTGGGAGGCAAAAACGACCAGCCCAGATTGCACAACAGGGCCAGGGCGGGGATCTTTGCGGCGTATTCTTCTTGGAATTTCGGTACTGCTGTGTAATCCATTTCCACGGTAATGCATGTCTCCAAAGGGAAATCCATTTTTATTGGGATAAAAGTGTCTCTGTTTCCGGGCTGTGGAGCAAGCCGGGAAAATACGCTTGCCAATCTCCGGCTACTAACTGCTGGCTATGCAGATTAAAAGGCAGCGCCCAAAGATGTAGGCTGTCGGAAAAACTAAAGCGCGGCAGGGGTTGGTAAAAATCCCCATGGGCGGGAAAGATCAGGGCCATATGGCCGCGGCCATCCATGTAATAGTTGCCATAGGCAAAGAGCTGGTAGAGATCGGCCTGGCTCAGTTTGTACTTTGCACTGCTATTGCTGGCATGGCCATTTAATAATTTCCACTTGGTATCCATTACGGCTACTTGTGGGCGACCACCTCCGGTTGTGTCACTTTCCAGCAACAAATCCGGGCGAAGTTGAAACCAGCGGCCATCCGTTTCTGTGCCCTCGGGTTTGTGTTTTAACAGGTATTGGCTGCTTGCCTGGGTGTGCAGGCGAGTGCCGGGTGGCAATGTCTGTTGCAGGCTGTGCGCCACATAATTTTCAAATAACCGCTCCATGGGGAAGAGCAGGGCGATACCGCGATGCTCGCCCTGGGTAAAACTGGCGTTGAGGTTTTGTAAAATTAAACGGCACCAGGGTTTGACCGCCTCATAGCTTTGCATCAACCGGTCCGAGCGCCATTTTGGCAGTTCGGCTAGTGGCACCGGGTTTGCCGGCACCGCCGCCATTTGTTGATTAAAGCTATTGGCCAAGCGCCAGTTATCGGCATTGGCGCAGAGCTTCAGGGTAATTTCCAGGGCGCTTTTGAGCAGGCGGTTTTCACGGATTTGAGGGCTGAAAATATCGTGCTCAATATGGAACCAGGTGGCCCTGTCCGGCGTTTGTTGTGCCTGCCGGGCCACGTTAAGGCGGCCACGAATAAACCGGCTCTCCTCCGCCCGGCGCTGGTAGTCACTGCGCAGCCCGCGTTTTAACAGCCGGCTCAGGGCTTGTAAGAACTGTGAAAAAATCCACTCGTGCAGGGGCAGCGGTTGTTGCTGCAAATTGGCCGGGCCGGCACTGCGGGGGGTAATTCCCAGGCTGATGGCGAGCATTTTCTGCAACAGTTGCCGGCTCCGCTGCGCTTCAGTGGCAGAGGGTGGTTGCCGGTGGGTTTTCGGCAGGATTTCGATGGCTTCCCCTGTGGGGCTTTGCAGAAACCCCACATAGCTGCCCAGTTGGATGCTGTGGGCGCCGCTATCCCGAATAAAACGACTACCTTGGCTCTGCCCCAGTTCCCGCAGCCATGCCAGGGTTTGTGACGAAACCCGCGCACTATCCAGGGTGGCGAAGCTGGTTTGGTCGCTGTGCAGAGTGGCGTACTCGCGAACCTGGATCATACCGCTACTTCGCTTTCGGCTTTTTCCAATGCTGGCGACTTCGGTGATGCAGTGGCGGTAGCTGGGGGCAGTATGCCGCGATAGGCATCGGCTTGGATAAAGGCCTCTGTATTGAGGGAAAAACGCCGCTCATTGATTTGGCTGGCGATATCCGCAGGGAATAATTCGTTTAAAGGTTGTTGGCCACCCTCAATGATAAAGCGGTTGTGCGGATGTTTCGCCGGGTCATTCAGTACCCAGCCGATGCGCTGCCAGTCATCAAAAAAATACTCTTGTAATAGCGGCAGTATCTGCTGCTGGAAAATAGAGGCCAGCTTGCTCTCACGTTCTTCTAAAGGGAGGCCGCACAGAGGCAAAAAGTAGCTGTGGCCAATCAGGTGATCTCGATCTAACAGAGCCTCGATACGCTGGTTTAGGCTTGTGAGCAACTCACCGATATCAATACCGTAAACCTGTGTACCTGCCAATAATTCAGGACTGGGGGGCATTTCTACAAAGCTAAAGCGGCGGCGCAGGGCCAGGTCAAGCTGCGCCAGGGATTTATCGGCGGTGTTCATGGTGCCGATCACATACACATTGGGCGGCACAGCGAAGGTTTTTTTGGAGTAGGGCAGTATCACTTCACGGGCATCTTCAGCGCCCTTGCGCTTGACGGGTTCCAGCAGGGTGATCAGTTCTCCAAAAATCCGCGAAATATTGCCGCGATTGATTTCGTCGATAATCAAAACCAATGGCTTTTGTTGTGGCTCACTAATATCCTGTGGGGCCAACAGCTCTGCGAGTTTGTCTATATCAATCGTCGATGGGTGCAGTTCGTAGAGCGTCTTTTGTGAGAGTGCTTTTTTAAACAGTTGCTCACGGGGCAGGCTGGGTTCGTATTGCCGGTGCCATTTTACCGGGCGCGCCTGCTGGTAACCGGTGCGCTCATCGGTTTCCAGGCGTTGGTAGTCGCCGGTGATTTCCGCAATTGCGCGAAACTTGCGGTTGCCATCGGAAATAACCACCAAATCCCCAACCTGAAGAGTATTGCGGAAGTTATGTACCGCAGTGATGGGGTAGTCAGATTGCTGAATTTCTAGGCTATTGGCCGTCTCAAACTGCTTGCGCACGGAATCGCGGCTAGTACAGCGAGAAAAATCGATACTCTCGCCATAGCCCAACAAGACATAATTATTTTCCAGGCACTCCTGATAAATATCGTCGTTGTCCTCCAGGGTATTGCCCAGGGACATTTTCCAAAAACGGCGGCCATTAAGGTCAATCTGCTCGCCGCTCTGGCGGGTAACTTTGGCATCGGCGGACTCGCATAACTCCTTAAATACACCGTCGTGAACGGAATAATTTAGTTGCCCGTTGTCACTACTCTCCGCGCGGATACCCTCAATAAAGTCCTCGTAGGCAAAACTCTGGTGAAAGGTGGTAAAGACAATGCGCTTTTCTGCCTGTAGAGCGTCGTAGCGTTCTCTCACTGAGCGACTATCCGGCTCATCTTGATTGGCGTACCACTGTGGGTCGGCGATCTGTACGGCCAGACGAGTCGTGTTGTAGGTTTTGCCGGTGCCGGGAGGACCAAACAGGATTTGGTTGAGAGGCTGGATAGATAAGTTAGCGAGGGGGAGTTTCTCATCCATAAGCTCATTCTCTTGCGAATCGTTCTCTGCGTAGAGCCGCCAGATCAGAATATTAGTTTGTACATCATCAAAAGTAGCCGGCCTGTGCCGGTTGATGATTTCTTTGAGGGCTCTATTGCTTGCCAGCCAGTCTTCTTTGCCATCGGGCAGATCAATTTCCCATTGACGATTGATATCTTTTACAAGCAATTTAAAAATATTGGGTGATACTACCGTGGTGCACTGGCTGGGGTGAGCGGCAGCAAAGACCCGGTTAATCACTGAGTGCAGCACGCCAACAACCAGGCCCTGGGCTTTAAAAGCCATAAAACTATCGATAACCTGACGGTGGACTTTCTCTGAGCAGTCAGAAAAAATTTGCCTGGTTAGGCTGCGAAACTCTTGTTGCAATTGTTCGAGCGCTTTCCGTGAGAGGGCCCCTGTCTTTATGGTGGCGACGCCATTGCTGCGGGTCCACCATAAGTCTTCCAGTAGTTTATCGGAAATAGTACCGGTTTCTCGCGCCTCCTGAATACGGGAAAGTAGATCTTTATAATCTGTTTCCCACTGGGCTTTCGATTCGAGAAAGTTGTTTCCGGCAGTGCCGAAAAGTGTAGTAACGGCGTTAGAGAGTTTGCTGGTGGTTTCCGTATCCATCTATATCATCCCTGTAACTGGTTATTTTCTTGGTTTGGACCGCCCCAGATTTCTTGCTGGGGTGCTCAATGCAAACAGCAGCGTTTAAACTTTTTACCGCTGCCACAGGGGCAGGGGTCGTTGCGGCCGGTTTTGGGGTCGGCTCGGTAGGGGCGTTCCGGGGCGCGTTGTTGCAGCCAGTGGCCGTGCAGGGCGCGGGCGGCGGGTTCTATTTGGGTGACGGTCTGCTGATACTCGGCCTTCGTCAAGCCCCCTAGGTAATCGAAATGTTCCTCGCGGGCGTGCAGGGCGATGGCTTGCAGTTGGGCGTCAAGTTCTGCGGGCAGGCTGGGCCACTGGCCCAGGTCCACACCCTGCATATAGCCGAAACACCATTCCCCAGGGAAGATAAAAGAGGGCTCACCCTCTTTATTGGCCTCATTGAATAGGGCTTGGAACTCTTCGGGGGCTTCCGTTAGCACCATGGCATTACTGTTCATCAACTGGAATAGCAGCGCCATAAAGCGCTGCATCTCTTCCTCGGACTCCCACTCCGGTTCATTGCCGGGGCCGCCCCAGAGGGCGGAGAACCAGCGGCCGGGGGGAATCATCTCCGGGCCGGACACCAGGGCGGTGAGGAAGCCGTCCAGCTCGCAGATATCCAATATTGAGTCGTCGTTGCCGTATTTGTGCAGTACTTCGTCTATATAATCCAGATCGGCTTCACTGATGGGCGCATCGAGATCGACGGTATCGCTAAAAGTCATTGGGCATTCTCCACTTGGACCCGGCGCTTGCCGGTGAGCAGCTGCTGCATCAGGGCTTTTTTCTCCCGCTTTAGGCAGTCGAGCTTTGCTTCAAGATTTTTTATGATTTCCGACTCTGCATATAAAAGGTCAGCTATCTTTTCTTGCTCCTCCAAGCTGGGTACGGGCACCTTTGTAGCAAGAAACTCTGAAGGTTTAATATTGAGTAGGCCGTTATTTCTAACTCCAGTATTAACTAGCCTTCGAAGTTGAGGTTTTAAATAGTCTGCTTCAAATAAGAATTTGAAGTATTTATGACTTAAATTGGAATTTAGCTTAAAGCAAACGTACACATGGGGTACTAATCCTTCCTCGTAGCCTTCTAGGTCAAAAATACACCCAAACTCGTACGTTTTAGAGTTCCCTTTGTTGTATGCAAATTCTCCTTTTTCAAGAAGGATATAGTTCTTGACACTTTCCCCCGCCATGTATCGGTTATAACGTTCATCTTGCCTTACAAAACCACTTAGGGAGGATATGGTAAGGATTGGATGGTCATTACCTTCTGATTTTCGCTGGATGCGGTTTGAAATACTGCTAAGTTTTTGGAATTTCCACTCCCCACTAAACCGAACCCCATTCTTATCCCGCAGGCGCTTTTTGCCGGTGAGCAGTTGCTGCATCAGGGCCTTTTTCTGCTGGCGGCTGTTGGCGAGCAGTTTTTCGCTGGTGTCGATGGCCTTATCCCAGGTGGATAGGACTTGGGCGATCTTTTTTTGTTCGGGGAGCGGAGGGGTGAGTATTCGGTAGCGTTTCAATTCACCTGAATTGAGATTCGGCTTTCCTCCTCCTGCACATAGGCGATTAACCTCTGCAATGCCCAGGTCAGAGTTAATATGTGCGGAGAGATATATTGAATCTATTAGCTTTGCCTCAGGGCGCGCAATTAAAGTTGTAAAGGTGAGAGCGCCGTCGAAACTTTCTGGAACTACACAAGCCTCACCGATATTTGAACCGGTTCTTACAGCTATTATATCGCCTTGCTTCACTTTTTTACTTTGATTAGATTCAGCGAATTCTGGAGAAATGTAAGCAATTGAGTCGGAGTTAAAGTAGTTTCTTTTAATATTTTGATTTCTAATTAACTTGACACCTTTAGCTCTCATGAAAGGTGTAACTGAAATAGCCAACCCTACAGCAATTTTCGTGCACAGATTCTGTAGCTCATTAGCCTTCCACCCCTTAGGCACCATAACCCAACTCCTGCAAATATTGCTCCATTTCCCCTTCCAGCTCGCTTAACTGAGCCTTAAGCTGCTGGCGCTCGGCACGCACGGCAAGCAGGTCGATCTCTTCCTTCTCTTCGAAGGTATCTACATAGCGGGGGATATTCAGGTTGTAGTCGTTATCCCGAATTTCCTTGTGGCTGGCCACATAGGCGTATTTGTCCAGGTCGGCGCCCTGGCGGTAGGTAGCCACTACCTTGTCGATATTGTCCTGGGTGAGCAGGTTCTGGTTTTTGCCCGCTTTAAACTCCCGCGAGGCGTCGATAAACATCACGCTGTCGTCCTGCTTGTCGCGGGCGAAGATCAGGATGGCGGCGGGGATGCCGGTGCCGTAGAAGAGTTTTTCCGGCAGGCCGATCACGGCGTCCAGCAGGTTCTCCTCGATCAGCTGCTTGCGGATCTTGCCCTCGGCGGCGCCCCGGAACAGCACGCCGTGGGGCACTACCACGCCCATGCGCCCGCTCTTGGGATTGAGGGTTTCGACCATATGCAGGATAAAGGCGTAGTCACCCTTGGTTTTTGGCGGTACGCCGCGATGAAAGCGGCCGAAGGGGTCGTTGCCGGCTTCGTCGTGGCCCCACTTGTCCAGGGAAAAGGGCGGGTTGGCGGTGACGATATCGAACAGGTCCAGATGGCCGTTTTTGTCCAGCAGCTTGGGATTGCGAATGGTATCGCCCCATTCGATTTTGTGGTTGTCCTCGCCGTGCAGGAACATATTCATCTTGGCCAGGGACCAGGTGGAGCCGATAGCTTCCTGGCCGTAGAGCTCGTACTGCTTGCTGTCGTGGTGTTCCCGCACCTTGCGCCCGCATTTCATTAGCAGGGAGGCGGAGCCGCAGGTAGGATCGCAGATACGGTCGCCGGGGCGGGGGTCGAGCAGTTCGGCGATCAGCTCAGAAACTTCTGGCGGGGTGTAGAACTCACCGGCCTTCTGGCCGCCGCTGGCGGCGAAGTTCTTGATCAGGTATTCGTAGCCGTTGCCGATCACATCCAGGTTGCCCACACGGCTGGGGCGCAGGTTCAGCTCGGTTTTGGCAAAGTCTTCCAGCAGGTGGCGCAGGATGGTGTTCTTCTGCTTCTCCTCGCCCAGCTTGTCGGTATTGAAGGAGATATCCTGGAATACGCTCTTGCCAGCATCTTTGAGCTTGGTGCCGTTGGCCTCTTCGATGGCGTGCAGGGCCTGATCGATACGCTCGCCATTGCCGGGCTCGTGGCGGTGCTCGTACAGGGTGTAGAAGCTGGCACTGGGCGGTAGTACAAAGCGCTCGCTCTTCATCATCTCCTCGATCAGCTCCGGCTCATCGCCGTAGGTTTCCACATATTCCTCGTAGTGGTCCTGCCACACATCGGAGATGTACTTGAGGAACAGCATGGTGAGGATAAAGTCTTTGTAGGTATCGGCGCTGATGGTGCCGCGAAAGGTGTCGCAGGCATTCCACAGGGCTTTGTTGATACTGTCCTGGCTGATCTGTTCGGCGGCGCTATTGCTGCTCATGGGGTGTTTGTTGTCCTTTGTGTACTGCTGGGCGCTGGGGCCCGGTCGAATTCGGTTGGCGCTGGCCTTTCTACAGGTGCTGTCGCGGGCGTTGTTACCCGGTTTTCCGGTGCTATCTGTTTGGGTGGCTCGCTGGTCGGGCCGGCTCTGGAACGGTTGCCCGATGGTCCCGATGGTGTTGCAGCTTCCCAGACAAGGCCGGGGCAAACCCGGATTGCGCTAAATGTCGGGGATGGTGATTCAGCTGCCGGATGGCGTCAAGGGCTGTAGGGCAGCTTGTGTCTTTTGGGGAATCGGGTTGGTTGTTTATTGTTCAGCTGGAGGTCTGGTTTTGTCGAGGGGATTGGGGGCGGCAGGCTTGGTATGTTCCAATTGCTCGTCAATATTGTAGAAGTGGGGTTCGCAGTTGCTATTGGTGTTATTGGTTATATGAATAATTTCGGTGGCTACAAATAAATAGCTGTAGGTACCAAAGTGCCCATACCTGCCGGGGCCGTGTAGTTCGCCTTTTGCGATAAGAAAATGACGGCTCCAGTCTGCAACCTCAATATCTGGTTGCGAACTGAACCAAATAGATTTGGGTTTGATTACTCTATCAGTTTGGGCTTGTAGAAGCTGGATGTTACAGGGCTCAAAGGTGTGTATTTCTGGCGCTATGGCTAAGTTGCCTCTGAAGTACCCAATTAGTTCTCTATCTATTCGATCAGTACATGTTTCGACGAGGGAAAGGGTAGTAGGAAAGTCTTGGCTTGGGGTGCGCTGGTATTCTAAGCCGCAGTCTCTACTTTTCTCAATAGCCTGTTGCGTTAAGTTATAGTCACCGAATCGCTCTCCCGCACAGCTGGGTAGCAGTGGCATCGCTACTAGAAGTGAGCGCCTAAAATCTTATGTTGAAATACTACCTACCCAAAATATCATTAGGGTGTACTTAATTGTGGGCACAATTAGTTTGTACTGTTTATTCCCCCTTTTTGGCTATTGGCATCCAGCCTAAATAGGTGCGAGCATTTTCATAATGATCCATACCCACTTCCCAGGTGGTATTGGCGTCTCCATTAATAGATCTTGTTGATTTCCAGATTACCCGTACATAGCCGCGGCTGGTGGCGTCCCCTTTGTGGGGTAGGCGTTCGCGGCAACTGATCCACTGTGGGAGTTCTGGAGTGGCCACTTTGTCTATTTTTGAGGGGGAGTGATTGATCAACTGATAACTCCTTTTGAAAACAGGGTTTTTATTGGAATTTTCTAAACCAGCTTTCTAACTCGGAAGCTTCTGCTCACTACCTAATCGCTTCGGATGAGTATAGTTGCTGTTTGTGATTTCTGCCGCCTGAGAGGCTCGGTGACTGCGGAAAATAAAAGATAGTTTTAAAAGTGTTAAGAGGCGTCATACTAAAGTTGTTAACACCCTTGGATCTGGCACTTGAATAGTGCGGGCGGAACTTACTACTGGGGTGGAAGGATAGAATACACCGCACTCGAGACAGGCTGTGAATACATCCCTGTAAGCTCCTAATCGGCATCCATGCCTCATAGGGTCCCAAGCGCGGTGTATTCTTTCCTTCTCCCTTTTTAGTAGGTGGCAGGTAAACCCTTTATGGAACGGACTGGGATGATGTTAAAAGTGGCTGCTCTAGTCGTGAGTATTTTTGCGCTGCTATGGATATTGATCGTTGCGGTTAACTCTGAAGTAAGTAGCGCTGGAGGAGGCAAGCTATCCAGTAATCCCTTTGAATATTGCGCGGCGGTAGTGAATGATGACAACCCAGTTCAGCGCTTTGCCGGCCAAGCTATGCCAGAGGAAATCGTTGATGGTATCAGAAGAGCGGCCAATCTCGATGCAGAAGCACCTGAAGATTGGGTCGCGAGGGGGACTTATTGGCGATGTATGGATGGAAGTGTCTATGCCTGCTTTGTTGGGGCTAATCTTCCCTGTGATGAGAAAGCTGACACTAGTCGGAAGCCGAGTAGTGCCATGCTTTCATATTGCAAAGATAATCAAAGTTCCGGGACCATTCCTGCAGTAGTGGCTGGCCGTGCCTCTATGTATGAATGGCGCTGTAGGTCGGGTGCCCCGGAAATTATCAGGCAGATTTCTAAACCCGATGCTCGGGGTTTTTTGTCTAATTATTGGTATCGGTTAAATAAGCCTGCTTCTGTTGAATAGGGAAAGCCTACAATCAGAAGGCTTTCTCTTCCCGCCTATCTATAAGTTATCCCTGTCCTTCCATCTTTTCATTGTCCATGCGCTTGGCGAGTTTGTGGCCTTCGTCCGACTGCCCAATTTTCCAGTAACTGGAGATATAAATATGGGTTTTGGGGATTACTCTTTCCTGCTTAAAGAACTGCCGCAGGGTGCGCATGCTGTCGAATTCACAGGCGGCCCATACGGAGGCCTGCCCATCGAGCCAGGTTAGTGCCTGTAATTTTTCCAGGAGTTTCTCGCCGGATGGAGCCGGATTGATAATCCATTGGATTTGCAGGTTCTCTGGGTGTTCCAGCTCCTGAATATCCGCTTCACTGGAGATCTCAATTAATGCGTAACCCTTTGCATCCTTGGGTAGCTCCGCAAGGTTTACGCTGATGGCTGGCAGTGCAGTCATGTCCCCCAATAGTAAAAACCAGTCTGCCTCGGGATTGGTCATTTTTTTGGGGCCGGGGCCGCGGGTTAAGATCGTATCGCCAGGCTGCGTTTTAAGTGCCCAGCTTAGAGCGGGCCCTTCGTGTTCATGCAGGGCGAAGTCGATATCAATTTCAGTTTCACGCTGGTGTCTGATGGTGTAGCTTCGCAATAGAGGGCGCTCGCTTCCAGCTTGTGGAAACAGAAATTTGATATAGGCGCTTTCCTGATTGGGGGCGAGAGTTTTTAAATCATCGCCACCGAGGGTGATGCGCAGCATATTTTCAGTAACTTGTGTCCTGCGAATAACGACCAATTCTCTGGTAACTTTCTCGGCCATAGGGTTTAGCTCCTTTCGTCAGGGGTGGAGTGCTCTTTCATATTGGCGACCATAACGCTGGCAATGCGGGCGAAGTTTTCTAGCTCTTCAGTACTCAAGTTGCGAGTCATTTGCCTGGCCACTTCAGCTTCTTGTCCGCTCACTTTTTCCAGCGTGCTTATTCCGTCAGTAGTTAGTGTCAAAAACTGGCTGCGCCGGTCATTGGGGTTGTCGGTCTTTGCGATTAGCCCTGAGTGCACCAGGTCGTTTAGCACCCGTGTTACTTGGGCTTTGTCCAAATTCATCCGCTGGGCAATTGAGCGGGCAGTACTCAGTGGAAATTTGAAGACACCTTTGAGTATCCGTATATGGCTCACCGGCAAGCCAATTTGCTGCTCCTGTATGCCAGCTCGCAAACGCCGTTTGTAGGCGTGAATAAGCTGGTGGAGGGATTCATTGATTGCGGTATCTTTCATGGCGCCATGCTAACTGGTTGATAGTGTCAACTTTATTGATGTTGGTTGACTCTGTCAACTAAGCTCAGATGGAAGGAGGTTGGGTTGATAGTCTGTGGAGGGTAATTTGGTTGGGGGTGCAGGGAGGCTGGGAAGGGGGTATCCCCTTCCCGTGAGCTTAATTAGGTGCTACCAAGTCAAGCTGATATCGGTTCCATCAAACTTTACATCTGAATCGTACACATACTTCAAGGTGCCTTTCCAGAAGGAGCCGTGCCATTCCCAGTCGGCATCGTAACTGACTTCATTGAGCACCTTCTGTCTAAAAGCATCAAAGCTCCCGTAGCGCTCTTCACTTCCCATAATGACGACCCAGGTCTGCTCGTTCCAATCACAGGTCACAGTGTTGGAGTCACCATTGCCACAGGGGTAGCGGACAGCAACGTATCCATCATCTTCCCTACCAAACTTCCAGTTACCGCTGCGGGACTCCTCCTCGAACTCTTCGGGCCACTGTAGTGCGACATCGGAGCCACCGGAGTGAAACAGTTCTATTTCCGGGTAGGGGTTGTATTGGATCACGGCGACATTGTTTACCTGCTTTATTTTCGGCAGGTGGTCATTTTGCATGGTGCTATTGCCGTCACCGACTTTTGCCCAGATAGATTGGGAACCGGTGGTGGCTATCCAGGGGGTTTGCTGGTAGCCCTGGCGGCCTCCCCAATAATTCTGGATGGAGTGCATCATGACTCCGCCATCTTTGTACATGGAGAAGTTGGCCGAGGAGAGGACAGAGCTGCGGCTGAATACAGCCCCGGCCTTGGCGGCCGCAGGGGCGGCTGCTTCGGATAGTCCCAGGAATTGGTCAAATGCTTTGAGTCCCTCATAACCTTCGAGTTGGTATTTGCTGGCGAACCAGGCGGTATCCGCTGCGACATCGGGGTGGAAGTAGGCTCCCTGGCTCCAATAGAAGGGTACGCGCTCTTCCCGGGGAAAGTCTGCATAGATCTCGTTTCTGGCATCCCCCAGCGAATGGCCGACTGAATAATTTATGTTGAGATCTTTACCGAAATATTCGAAAACCTCATCGGTGATTTCCAACCCGGATGTGGCGAGCATTACGCCGGCGGGACTGGGGGTGCGTACTGACTCTTTGCCCAGACCTGTCAGGAGGTAGATAATCCGGTTGATATTCCCTCCGGACCCATTGCGGCGGTACCCGTCATTACTGCGCCCGGCTGCGGCGAAGTTGATCCCCTGGTCGTTGGTCACCAATAAAATATCTTGCAGCAAGCGATGAGCAGCGCCGATTGCAAGTTCACGAATTTCCTCATCCTCTGCAAAGTCTACGAGGTTTAGCAGTGCCGAGAGGGTATAGGGGTAGTAAACAGGGGAGTAGAACTCATAGAAACCATATTGGTTCTTCACTTCCAGATAGCGCTTTAGGCGCTTATAAGTTCTGTCGTCCTCAAATGCCCCATATTTCTCCTGGAGGAGATATTGGGCAGAGGTGTACATGATCATATGGTTTTCTGAAGCAAAGACATGGTCACCCGTCCCGCCTTCTTTAAACCAGAAGTGATAGCCGTCGAGTGCGGCAAAGAGTTCGTCTTTTATTTCGGGGCGGAAGAATAAGATGCGGATTAGGCGGGTGAGAGTGAAGTCAGAATTTTTCTTGCCGCCGTTGCGGAGTACATCCAGGTTCTTATTTAGCGCATCCCAGTTGAGATCATCACCGGTGTATGCCTGAAGTACGACGGCAGTATCGTTGGTAGAGGTGACTCCTTCCTCAATATATTGCAGCTGCCTGTCAATATAGGCGCTCTCATCAAAGGACTGGGCTTGAGACGTCGCTGACGAAATCGCCAATCCTAATAAAATCGGGTACAGCACTCCTGCTGATGGCACTTTCATAAGTACTAGTTCCTATTTGGTTTTAATTGATTTATAAAATAAATACAAGCGTACCACTTATCTATTACATAAATTTGACGCTTGAGAAGCTAGTTATTTTCTTTCGGGATTAGTTGCAAAAACGATCAGCGGATATTGCTGGTTCTCAAATTGAAAATATTTTTTAAGTAGTCATTCTTGAGAAGTAGGGGGCTAGTGCTTTATCTAATTTTTCTGGCGTTTCCGCTGTGTCTAATTGGTACGCAGGCGTACTCAAGATAAATTTGGTTTATGTTCTGTATTATTGGGTAGGTAAAGTAGAAAAGTTACTCTGTCATCTCGGGTGAGGTTGTGATTCGTGCGCTAGGCTATTTTCCGTTGAGTGACGATGGTTCTTCTATATTGTGGTTTGATTCGCGAGTAAATATTGCAGTGGCCCTACAACTCTAGGAGAGGGAGATGAAAAACCTACTGATATTCTTCGCAGCCGGAAGCCTCGGTGCTTTGGCAAACAGTATTGCGGTGTGGCTATTTGGCCAGTTGGGGATTAATGCCGCTTTTGGCGTATCAATTGCCCCTCCTCTATCTCCTGAGTGGCTTTATCCTCGTATTGTTTGGGGTGGCTTATGGGGACTGCTATTTATTCTTCCGTTCTGGTCATCGAAGTTACTTTTAAAAGGAGCTCTTCTTAGTTTTTTTCCCTCTGCATTTCAATTGTTTGTGGTTTTCCCTGTGATGGCAGGGAAGGGTGTTGCCGGATTTGAGTTGGGAGTCTTAACACCAGTCCTGGTATTGTTTTTCAATTGGATTTGGGGTGTTGTTACTGCCCTAACTATTAAGGCTGCTCGGTAATAGGGTGTTAACTTTGTGGTGGTAGGCTTGGCGCTATAGAAATCTTGGCAGTTGTTACTTTTGGGGCAGTTTGACCTCGCTATATCGCTTTTCTCCTGCAAACTATCGATCTTATGTCAAGGTTGTACGTTACTCATGTAATCTATCTATTTCGTATCAAAGTTATTCGAATGGGGAAGTTGAACGTGAGAAAAACGGCAAAAATCTGTAGCCTTATCTGCTCTATGATAATTCTTGTGACGGGCTTTATTACACCTTCACAAGCAGCTGAGAATAAGCGGATACTAATCGTTGCTTCTAATCTTCAGGATATGGGTGATCCGGAGAAACACGATGCGAGAAATAATTTGTGGGAGTACGCTCCGCCTTACCATATTTTTGTTTCCCATGGGTATAACGTGGACTTTGTTTCGCCAAAAGGTGGGGTGGTCCCGTTTATGATGGATCCACTGGGGATTAGTAGTTACACCATCAAATATGAAGGTTTTTTAGAGCGGGCTAATAGTTCACTAAAGCCTGAGCAAGTAGTTATAGAGAATTATGCAGCTGTTTATATCGGTGGAGGCTATGGAACCTTATTTGATGTGGCATCTAATCGTGAGCTGCTAAGGAGCCTCTGAATAACTCCATAATGCCTCTGCGGGTCTTGAAGGCTGCAGATGTTAGGCGCAGCTCGCCGCGAATGGCCGTAGCCCTTGGCAAGAGCTGCAACGCAGCAGCTGTGGCCTTCAAGGCCCGCCCTTCGGGGCTTGCAGAGCGATTCACACTCCGCGTTGCGACTTCTTGAAAGGTCTAGACATTCCTGCGAAGCCGCGCCTTGATTGTGAACCGCTCTGCATGCCAGAGGTATCACGGAGTTATTCAGAGGCTCCCTAATATTATGGGTGGGATTTACCAGAAAGGGGGAGTTGTGGGCAGCTGTGGCCATGGGGCAGGTGCGTTTGCTGATGTGAAACTGAAAGATGGCCATTATATGGTAAGGGGCAAGAAGGTTGCCGGTTTCCCGGACTCCACAGAAAAAGAGAAGTCTTGGGCTAAGCAGGGTACTTTATTACCGTTCTTGGTAGAGGAACGCCTTCGAGAGAATGGAGCCATTATTATTAATAAGGATAATGTTGCAGATAAGCATGATGTCATATCCGATCAGCGTATTGTTTCTACAATGTTTTTACCTTCTTCTGCGCTGGTTGCAAAGGAAATGCTGGGTTTAATCGAGAGCAACTAAATTGCTCCAGTACCTTATTGTGTATTTGCTCTATCGTTAGGCAGTCATTCTGCGGGTCAAGCTCTAACGAGTTTGGCCTCAATGCGACCAATCTCTACCTGTTAGTCTCAATATGCTATAACGCGGGTAACCAACTCGGGATCACTCGATCGCCCTTGTAGCTAAATCTTGTCTCTGCATATTTATCTACCATTCTTTCTAAAGGGAACTGAAATCGGCGGCAGTGAATATGCGTCCATTTATTGTATTAATAATATCGGTAACTTTGGGGAAGCTGGCCTATGTGTTTAGCCCCTCTCTGGGGAACAATGTAATAGTGGCCTTATTGGCTCTATTGGGTGCGGTTCCCTATTTGTTAATGCCGATTAGATCCGAGTTTTTCAAGGCGCAAATTCTTCAATGGGCTAAACAGAATGATATTGGCGTTTTGAGACTCGAGAGTAGGGGGTTTTCCAAAGGACGATTGTTTTGGCGTGTATCTGATGCGCAAAGCGTCTTCTGTGTTACCTCAAGAGAAGCCACTTACTGGGTGGCCTGCGGCTCATGGCTGCTGGGTTCTTATAGTCGGAAGCTAATCATATATAAAGAGGTTGGGGGTGCCTTGGATTTGATTGCAGCATTTGACGGAGATAGTTGCGAGGCTGAGTGATTCTGATCAGTGCTTACTGGGCTAGAGGGTTTGATTTGATAGCAGCAATGTGAATATAAATGTATTTTTGTTTGCGATTCATTATAAGAAGCAACCTATCTCGATAATTCTGTAAAGGATTCCCAGGCTGACGAGCAGAAAATTGCTGATCTGGGGCAGGATATCAAGAATTTACAGGCAGATATCAAACCCCTGACTGCCAGCATCGTTACGCTGGATATTGCCGATGCCACTGTTATCTCTCTCGGTACGGTTGCTTCTATCGTGGCTTTTCCAGAGGGCTTGTTGAAATGGTTTGTGATGGGGCCGGTGGCTGCTGCAAAAATTGTTGCGGATCAAAAGAGTATTCAGGATCAGCAGGCAGAGATGGACCTGATCACTACTGATGTATCCACTCTGCAAGTACTGTCTCAGAGCTTTGGACAGCTAACAGAAGAAACCCAGCAAGTTGAAGATAATTTACAGGCCGTGTTGCAAGAGCGGCAAAGAATTGAAAGTGATGTTTCCGATGCGATAAGTGATATTCAAACTGCGATCTCTGATGAAGAGGGGGCAAACTATACAGCAGTTATTAATGGCCTCAACGAGGCGGTGTCCGAGTGGAATATGCTTATTCCCAAGTGGGAATCCTGTTTGTTGAGCTCAACGTGAACAATGCAGATTTGAAATTTGGGATGAGTTCAGAACAGGTTAAATCTGATTTTTCTGCTGGAATCACTGTTGGTGTGAATCAGTATTATAATACTCTATAAGAAGTATTTTTTAGTTTTACTGAAGGCTTACCTAAAAGGTAAGCCTTTTTTGGCTTTTGATAGGGGGTACAGGTTCGCTTTCTAAGGTGGTTACAGAATGGCCATCGATTTTCACCTGGAGTTCACACTATTTTTATGGGCACATTTCAATTCGTGTATTTGTAAGCGATTCTAAATTATTCATCTAGTGTTTTTGAAAGCGCTGACCTGAGATACTATAGTCGCACTTCGGCAGACTCTGAAAGTGTACAAGCCCCATGAGTGATATTTATAAAGCCCCTAAAAGTGAATTAAATATAAGTAAGTACCACTCTTTGATTGAGAGGTTACTGAAAGAACAGAGTATGCCCCTCGCGATATTTGCGGTGTTGTTAGGTACATTGGGTACGCTCGTTTTGCTTTCATTTGCCCGCGGTATTATCCCTTTGTATGTTTATGTGATCCCAGGATTTATTGCAGGTATCCTCGTTAAGTTTATGGGGCGGCCTGTTACAGCATCCTACCGTGTGATTCCTGGGCTATTGAGTGGGGTGATCGTCTCTATCTGGGTGAGCTTAGGGGGGATTTCTATTTATACATTTTTACTTCCACTATTAAACATCTTGTGTTGTCTGGCTGTGTCAAGGCGCCGATTAAACTATGAGGAAGAGAAAGCGTTGTATAAGTACCGGCATGGATTGGTGAAGTTATGACAATGATTATCTCAGCTTGGTTGTTTAGAGGTCGTATTTAGTTCTATAAGTACGACCTCTTCATAGGCTCTGGAGGCCGAAACTACTCCTCGTAACGAATGTCAGTAATGTAGAAAGCCTGCCACTTTTCCCCCTGACGGATATCCACTTCATCATCGAGCTTGCGCCCTAATAAGGCACGGGCAACGGGGGAGTCCATAGATATCAAGCCTGCTTTTACATCGAATTCATCGGGTCCTACAATGCGGTAGCAAACGCTCTCTCCCTCATCATCTTCAAGCGTTACCCAGGCTCCAAAAAAAACCTTTTTCTTATCGTCCGGTATTCGATCTACAACAGTAATCTCTTCCAGGCGCTTAGTGAGAAAGCGCACGCGGCTGTCGATTTCCCGCAGCCTTTTTTTACCGTAGATATAGTCTGCGTTTTCCGAGCGATCTCCCAGCTTGGCGGCGTCGCTAACCGCCTGGGTTACCCGGGGGCGTTCCTCCTCCCAGAGGTGCTTAACTTCGGCGCGCATACGCTGCGCGCCCTCTGCGGTGATGTAGCGGGAGCCGCGTGGACGCGGCGGTCTCCATCTTCCCATAGTATTTTTTTAAACTCTTTTTAATTCAATATTGTTTAATTATAGGTTTTCGATGGTAATTCCCGGGCCGGGTTCCGCGAGCGGGAAATTAAATATGCGGCTGTAGAATTCAAGCTCTCCCTCCAGGGCCAACTTGATACTGTCGCCACTGCGGAACCCATGCCCTTCATTGGCAAATGTAATATAAGACACCGGAATACCGCGCTCCCTCAGGGCATCCACCATGGTTTCGGCTTGGTTGGGTGGTACTACCTTGTCCTCCATGCCCTGGAAGAAAATCACAGGGCAATTCAGCTTTTCGACATCGTTAATGGGGGAGCGTTGAAGGTAGACTTTTTCTGCGGAAGGCCAGGGCCCTACCAGTTTATCCAGGTAGCGGGACTCAAACTTGTGGGTGTCTTTGGCGAGGCAGCTCAACTCCCCAATTCCATAATGGCTGGCACCCGCTTTAAAGGTATCGTGGTAAGTCAACGCTGCCAGCACTGTGTAACCGCCGGCACTACCGCCTTTGATCAGCAGGCGATTGGGGTCGGCGAGCCCATCTTCTACTAGGTATTCTGCACCAGCGCAGACATCTTCCACGTCGTAGATGCCCCATTTATCGGCGAGGCGGTCCCGATATTCGCGGCCATAGCCGGTACTGCCGGAGTAGTTTACGTCCAGAATGGCAAATCCCCGGCTTGTCCAGTATTGAACTTTTAGGCTGAGGCCTGCTGATGTAGCGCCGGTGGGGCCCCCATGACTAAATACAATCAGCGGTGGCTTGTCGCCACTGGGTGCTTGGAAGTTGGGGTTGTGGGGTGGGTAATAAAATCCGTGTACCGCGCGATTATCCACTTGGAAAGTGACGGCTTGAGCGATGGAGAACAAATCAGTTGTCAGCGAGCTGCTATTGCTACTGGCAATCTGTTCCGTTTTACCCGTCTTTTGGTTAAAGCTAATAACAGCGGGAAAGCTCTCTGCACCTGCGGCAATCATCACCCCGCTGCCATTTTCACAGTGCAGGCTTTCGATATCACAATAAGGCTGGGGAAGAGTTTGATACTCTCCGCTTTTTATGTCGACCTTTCCAAGGTGCCAAGTGCCATTCTGGGTGTAAGTACAGAGGATTTCTGTGGGGCTAATAAAGCCGTAAGTGGACATTCCAAATACCCACTGTGGTGTGGCGAATTCTGCTTCTTTTTTCCACAAGGGTTCGCTTTGTCCCAGCCTATATAGGTTCCACCAGTTGTTGCGATCAGAGACATAGCAGAGTTCGCCCTCAGGAGACCACTGGGGCTGAAAGACGGATTCATTCTCACCGCCGGCTACTTGGGTGACTTCACTGATATCCCCCATCTGATCGAGTTTGGCGATACAGAGCTCTGTCGCGTCCCAGGGGAGGTTAGGGTGGTGCCAGCGCAGAAATGCGAGTCGATCACCGGCCGGATTCAGGGTTGGGTTCGAATAAAAGTCTGCCCCCTCCTGAAGGATTGTCGGTGAATTAGCCAGTGGGTTGTTTAGGTCTACCGCGATAATGCGCGCACGGGGTTCCTCGCCCTGCTGGTGGCCACTGGCATCTTCCTCGACACAAATTAATCGATTTCTCAGAGGGTCGATAATCAGATCGGCGTAGCGGGAGCTATTTTCTGCGGTGATTGCTTCGGGGATCGCATTGTCGAGCTTCATGCGATAAATGCGCTGATCTTCTGCCAGTACGAAATAGGCGGTGTCACCGTGAACAAGGTAACTGCCGCCTCCGTATTCATGGGCTTTGGTGCGTACGGCGATTGGGGCGGGGGTGAGATCTCTGCGCCCATTCTTTGGACAATACTGCACCAGTACATTCCTGCCTTTTTCAGACGGGCGGGACTCCAGCCAGTAATAGCGGCCATCTACTAAATTGGCTTCTGCCAGGCGAACGCTGCCCTCCACGAGAAGTTCTGCGTTGATTGCAGATTTCCAGCTGCCGTAAGGGGCGATGGTTGGAGTGATAGTCTCGCTCATGAGGTACTTACTTCCTTATTGGGTTATTTCGCATTCTGCCGAGATGAATCCGGGGAAACAAGGTGCCTTGGCGGGGTCCCTATGATAGTCTCGCAAAACCAAGCAAGCGCTTGGTGCTGTATTTTGTCGATGCACTATCCAGAATCAGCTCTTCCACTCGCTCTGGTCCTCTTACGATCAGTTGGTGTTGTAGGAGCGACGCACACACGCTGGATAGCCCTGTAAACAGCGGCCTTAACAAAGATAATTCAGGAGAGCCAGCGATGTCTGATGAAGTGGTGATTACTTGCGCCCTAACCGGAGTGCTTACCAACCCCCAGCAGCACCCGGTCCCGGTAACCCCCAAGGAAATGGCGGAGTCCGCCCGTGAAGCCTACGATGCGGGGGCTTCCGTTATGCATGTTCATTTCCGCGCGCAAGAGGAAAACAAAGGCCATTTACCCACCTGGGACCCGCAAATAGCCTTGGAAATTGCCGATGCAATTCGCGATAAATGCCCTGGCGTTATTCTAAATTTTTCAACTGGCACTATCGGACGAGATCAGCAAGGTCCCTTGAGTTGTGTACGTGCCGGTAAGCCGGAAATTGCCGCCTGCAATGCGGGAAGCCTGAACTATTTAAAGGCGCGATCCAACGGCACCTGGGCTTGGCCACCCATGGTATTTGATAACCCGGTCGATAAGGTAGAGGAGCTGCTGGCGGTCTGCCGGGAGACCGGTACCCGCCCAGAGTTTGAGTGCTTTGATATCGGTATCGTTCGCTCTGTAGGCATGTATGCGGATGTAGGGATGGTGGATAAGCCCAACTACAACCTGGTGATGGGAGTGGCTTCAGGTATGCCTGCCGATCCCGATTTGCTGGAAATTATTCCAAAATATATGAAGCCCGGCAGCTTATGGCAGAGCACAGTGATCGGCCGTGAGGAAATCTGGCCGGTGCATCGCAAGACTGCAGAATTGGGCGGCCATTTGCGCACTGGAGTTGAAGATACCTTTTACTTGCCGGGAGGAGAACGGACTTCGGGGAATGGTCAATTGATTGAGGCTCTTGCGGCTGTAGCTGAAGAGACTGGGAGAAAGGTGGTGTCACCGAGCCGGGCGCGAGAGATTTTCTGCTAAAAGCAGCATGCGCCATTGATTGCGTCCAGCCCCTTGCTGCGGAATTGCTTTCTGAGGCTGTAGACTGTCAGCTATTACTTTTCTTCCTTTTGGGCCGCATCAGAATACTGATGCGGCTCTGTCATATGGGGCCGATGGGCTCTGTTTTTCCAGCATTAACTCCAAGGTGACTAGTAGATTGGCCTGCTAGTCTTAGAGCCAAATAACAGACTTGTTTAATAACGATAAGTTGTCCTGGGAGTGGTCAATGCAAGGGTTTCTGGATCATTTCACTACCCTGATCGAGTGGGCAAACCTGCTTGCCTGGGGTGGCGTCGGTGGCATCTGGTGGCTTGGAATCTTGATTTTAGGATTGCTGCCGGCGGGGCTCTACTTCTCTATTCGGACTCGCTTTATACAATTTCGTCACTTTGGTCATATGGTCAAAGTCATGATTCGTGGCATCCATAAGGAAAATGAAAATTCAGTAACCGCATTTCAGGCATTTGCCACTAGCGCAGCTGCGAGAATCGGCACCGGAAATATTGCTGGTGTGGCTGTGGCTATAACCGCTGGCGGGCCCGGAGCGGTGTTTTGGATGTGGCTGGTGGCCTTGCTGGGGATGGCCACCAGTTTGGTGGAGAATACTCTCGCGCAAACTTACAAAGAGCGTGGTGATGTTCCCGGGGCATTTCGTGGGGGGCCTGCCTATTACATTGAAAAGGGGCTGGGACCACAGTGGAAATGGCTGTCCCTGACTTTTTCAGTTTTTCTCATGATTTGTTACGGATTTACCTTTAATGCTGTGCAGTCAAATACGATGGCTGCCGCATTGTATGGAGCTTGGGGTGTAAGCCCTTTATGGGTGGGTTTTTTTATTGCGCTCTTTGCCGGGATTATTGTTTTTGGCGGTATTCGTTCAATTGCGCGCTTTGCCGGTATTGTTGTCCCTTTTATGGCAATTGGTTACTTGTTGGTGGCTTTCTATGTTTTGGTCGCCAATATCGCTGAATTACCTGGGGTGCTGTTGGAAATTCTGGCAAATGCCTTCGGGTTTCAGGAGGCTGGGGCGGGGGCCTTTGGTGCGGCGGTGGCCAATGGAATCAAGCGGGGCCTGTTTTCCAATGAAGCTGGACTTGGCTCCTCGCCCAATGTCGCTGCTGCTGCAGATGTAAAACACCCAATGGTGCAGGGATACGTGCAAATGGCATCGGTATTTCTCGATACCATTATTATCTGCACTTCCACGGCAGCAATTATCTTGGTGGCAGATGTCTTTATGGTCGGCAATTTGGAAGGGGTTGAGTTGGTTCAAGACGCACTGGCGAGTGAGGTGGGTACCTGGGGAAGTAGTTTTATTGCTACTGCATTGATGTTTTTTGCCTTTACATCAATTATCGGTAACTACTATTACGGCGAAACCAATATTTATTACCTTTACCACACCCGAACATCCATCTTATGTTATCGGCTATTGTTTTTAATGTTCGTGCTTTTTGGGGCTTGGGTGGCAGATACGGGAAGTGCGGAAAACTTTGTCTTTCTTTGGCGTATGGCCGATGTCTCGATGGGTTTTATGGCATCGGCAAACCTTATAGCTATCTTACTTTTGTCTGGTGTGGCCTTTAAGGTAATGGCAGATTACGAGAGTCAGTTGTCTTCAGGGGTGCATGAGCCGGTGTTCAATGGAAGTAAATTTAAAATAAAAGGCATTGAGCAGGATGTTTGGGGTTGATATCAATTTGAGGTTAATACCAAGAGTGCTCAATGCCATCCAGTTACAAGCTGGGCTTGTGCATAGCCAGATAAAAAATAGCGACTACTTGCAGGAAGGCAAGTACACAGGCAGTGATTCTAATTGGCTTGGAAAAGTTAGGGCGCAAAGCAAAGACGCCAGCAATAATGTAGCCAAATACCAGGGCTACTTTCGCAGCTAGCCAGGGCGATGTGCCCGGGTTCCAGCTGCCGAGAACCACCAGTCCGGCAGCCGCAGCTAACAGCAAAGTGTCGTTGAGGTGTGGCACCCAGCGCAGAGGGCCATTTCGCCAGTCCGTGTTGTGGCTGAACTCCAATCCCACTCTGATGGTAAACAGCAGGATACTGAGCGCTGCGGCGGTCATGTGGACGTGTTTTATAAGGGCATAATCAATCATGGTTATGATCTGGCTGTATGTTGACCAAGGTGTTCTGTGTATCTTCCAGACAAAGGGAAGGTGTGATTCTAGCCGCCAAAGCATAACGACATGCTGTGGTCGGATGCAATATGCAAAGCGGGGAAGGCAAGAAACCTACTGTTAGCGATATCTCATAAGTTAATACTGCTAGCAGTAGGTACACAGATCATATCTGTCAGTTTGCTTTGGTGGGCCGGCCTCAGGTTTTGGTGCTGGCGGGGCCCATATGCGCGAGATTAGTTCAGGTTTCTGATCTGGCCATACTTCATCCGTTGCGCTACGCCATGTTCAGCCCGAATCATATTTTCGTTAATGGCTAGCGGGTCAGTAGGTACATTACCGTCATCGTCACTGAGCCCGACAGTGGCGATCTCCTCACGCAATTCCATGGAGCCACCTACCCAAATCCAGCCGCTAGTTCTGGTTGAGATCAGGTTGTTGCGGTTTGGGATAGTTATATTGTTATAAACAATATTTAGACCGCCATTGGCAATGCGGGCCATCGTTAAGGGAGCATTTTGCTGGCGGAGCACTCTACCCATGGGAGCCTGGCGTTCATCGGCCAGGAAAGTGGAATTTGCACTGCCCGACAGGTATCGCCCGCGATTACAGCGGTCAGCGTGGACCAATTCATGGGCCAGGGTGATATAGCTTGGGCAATTCCCCATTGCTACGGTGCCGTTGTTGGCCAGGTTGGCGGTTTGCAGGGCTGTATTGTTCCACATTACAACGCCGCTGGAGCCGCTGCTCATCACTTTGGCCATAAAGCCTCTGTCCGGGCTTACTAGTGGGAGGTAGCTCTTAAAGCCGCTCCATACCTGATCCATCAGCCACTGGTCTGGACGAAATCCGAGAGCGTGGTGCTCAGTAATTCTGGTGTCGTGGCGGCTGGTAATTAGTCGGCGTAGCAGAGTGGTGCTGTTTGCCCTCAAGCCAGCTGCAGTCAAAATACCAACTCCCTCTGTAATTCGCAGCACATGTCGTCCCCCGGTTCGGTATCGCTCCTGTGTATAGGTAAGCGCGGTACCGACACCGCCAACAAGAGTATTCAGGGCAGCCCTTACTTGTGTGATAAACGTGATATTACTGGAGTCAATGCAGAGTCCCATTGTTATTCTCCTGTCCTGCTCGCAATACGAATTATCGTGGCTGAGAAAAGCTGTGACTTTTTGAAGTTTCTTAAATGGAAATTAATACGTAAGCAGTATAAAGCTAAAGGTATTAATCGATATGATTTTGATAATAGTGTTCTGTACTTGCTTAGAATTTTTGAACTGAAAAGTTCTCTTTGGTCAGGTTGTATATTTTGTAAGCGAGGCAGGATGAATTCCTGGAAAATTAAAATTTTTTTTGTAATTTTTTTGAAATACATCTTGTAACTATCTAAATGATTATTTTAGGGATGCCTCTACGACTCTACTCCCAACTGGTACGTTTTGCTATATATTTTATTTTCCATGATGATTATTTTAATAAATTTAAATAATTGTCCGTTGAGCAGTGTTGGAGAGCGCTATTTGGCAACTTACTACTGGGGTGGAAGGAAAGAATACACCGCACTCGAGACACGCTGTGAATACATCCCTGTAAGCTCCTAATCGGCATCCATGCCTCATAGGGTCCCAAGCGCGGTGTATTCTTTCCTTCTCCCTTTTTAGTATGTGCTTGTCTGCTTTTGGGTACTGCGAAATGCTAAGTTTGGCTTGCATTGTGTGTTTTCTTGGTTCTGATTGGGCCTCAAGGGATGTAGCTGTGAAGTATTAAGGAAAGTATTTGGGGGAGAGATGTGGGATTAACCATTAAATTAGCGCTGGTGTTAGTTGTTGTTGCGGTTTTGATTCTGGTATATGCAACTGCTTCCTATAAAAAATATAAATGGATAGCGGTTGAGTATCCTGTTGATGTTACAAAAAAGGGAAGAAATGAATTTAACTTCCGATCGCAATTAAGCGTGCCATTCGAGCTGGAGTTGCAGACAGAAAGGGTGCTTGATTTTCGCGAGCAAAATTGTCGGTTGGGTATTCAATTTCTTGATAAGGAAAAGTATAAAGATCATTCTGAAACGCTGGTTATCGATTGGGCAATTTTAGAGGAGGGGGTCGAGGTTGCAATGGGTAAGAGCGGTGATGAGGCCTCAGGATTTTGGGGGTCAACAATGGGAAAAACACCGCATGTATTCGAAACAATAAAGGGCAGGAATTAGCTTCTGTGATAGAGCCTGACCCTGCACTTGCTGTTACGGACCCGATGCTTAAGGTGGTAATTGATCGGATAGAACACAAAAGTGCCGTTATTTACTTCGGCCTGCTTAATTTAACTTCTTTTCTGCTTATTGTTATCGCTGCTGCAATTTGCTTCATTGGACTTACTACTGGGGTGGAAGGAAAGAATACACCGCACTCGAGACACGCTGTGAATACATCCCTGTAAGCTCCTAATCGGCATCCATGCCTCATAGGGTCCCAAGCGCGGTGTATTCTTCCCTTCTCCCTTTTTAATATCTTCAAGTGGCTGACTTGAAATTGCTAGCTTGAACCACACATAAGTAGATCCAAATGGCGATTTGTAAATGGGTTTGATTTACCAGGCGGAAGCTAAATGGCCCCACTGTTAATAAGCGTCAAACTCTAGTGTTCATGGTACATTTTGTACAGAGTGAAGGTCGTTGTTCATAATCAATCGGAAAAAGGATACGGCGATATGTTAAAGGCGGAATATCAAGAGCGCGGACCAGTGCCGCAGGATGTTATTGAGGCGGTGTCCTTTGATACCCCTGAACTTCAAGAGGGGCAGGTGTTGCTGGAGATGCTGGCAGCTCCAATTAACCCTTCAGATGTTCTGACCCTGACGGGCGATTATGGGATGTTGCCTCCTCTTCCTGCGGTTGGAGGCAATGAAGGTGTTGCTAAGGTCGTCAAACATGGACCTAATGTTACCGCGCCAGCCATTGGCCAAGTCGTTCTCCTGCCGGTAGGAAGCGGCACCTGGGCCACTCATATGGTGGCCAATGCTCAGGGGCTGATTCCGCTCCCGAATAATGTAGACCCCCTACAGCTTTCCATGATAACGATTAATCCGCCAACGGCTTACTTGCTGTTGAGCGAATTTGTAGATCTCAAGGAGGGGGATTGGGTTATTCAAAATGCCGCAAACTCCGGGGTGGGGTCTTATCTGACAACCCTGGCCAAGTTGCGGGGCCTGAAAGTGATCAATGTTGTCCGCCGTGAGTCTTTGATTGAGCCGATGAAGGCCGCAGGCGCTGATGTGGTTCTCGTGGATGGTGAGCACCTGGGTAAGCGAGTGGCTGAGGCTACTGGTGGTGCTGAGATCAAGCTAGGCATTGATGCTGTTGGTGGAATGGCAACTGCTCGCATGGGCGAAGCTCTGTCAAATGGCGCAACCTTAGTGAATTATGGCGCGCTTAGTGGGGAACCCTGCGTTATCGCACCGGGGATGATCATCTTTAAAGATATCACCGTGCGCGGGTTCTGGTTGGCCAAATGGTTCGGCTCGGCATCCCCAGAGCGGCAACAGGAAGTTTTTGGCACTATCACAAAGCTTGTAGCGGAAGGTAAGTTATCTGCACCAGTTCATGGCACATACCCTCTGTCTGAAATTAAAGAAGCGGTACGAATAGCTGCGGCAGGCGGGCGTGACGGCAAAGTACTGGTTGTTAGTGAAAGCCTGACTAGCTGATTGCTCGCGCATTTATTTTTCTAGCGGAAGTGTCACCCAAATAGGCGACACTTCTGCAGACCGCTCCGTCATTCGTACGGAGCGTTACTTCCCAAATGCTACCCTTGATGTCAGTCCTGACATTTCGTCTAAGTTTGTTTGTTGCGATAGTTTTCAGCAAAAGCATTCGTTCGCAAAAATGAACACAAATACATTCTGCTTGCATAATACTTTGATCTCTAGTTCATCCGCCGGAGGCTGCTGCCAGATAATGGAAGAGGGTTCCAGTGCTTGTCTTGTATTGTCTCAGGAGGTGCCAAAGTACCTGGGGGATGAGTATCGAGCATGGCATCAGAAGCTGGTGGATGTTGCGCTAGATTGTGATGGGCTGCTCGAGGTGAATTTGTTAGAGCCCGTTTCTAATATCCAAAATGAGTGGGTTCAAATATTTCAATTTGATACGGTTGCTCACCTTGAAACGTTTCTTGGAAATAACTTACTTAAAGATCTAATTGCTTTTTTAGAGAAGAAATTCTCGGTTGAAGTAGTATCTCAAGTTATCGCTGGTGCAGATCAACTAACAGTGCCCGTAACGATTGTGATATCCAAAAAAGTGAAGCCTGAATTTTTTCGCGAATATATGCAGTGGCAGAAAGAAATTGATAAAGCACTTAAAAAATATCCAGGCTTCTTGGGTGCTGGTCTAACTAAGCCAATAAAGGGGGTTCAAGAGGAATGGGTTGCAATATTTCGATTTGACTCCAATAAGCATTTAGACAGCTGGCTTAATTCTGATGAACATAGGCGATTGGTAAAACGTGGTGAAGGGTTTTTTGAAGATGTAAAAATCAAGCGGATAGGGCATGGCTTTGAGGATTGGTTTTCTCGGGCTCGTGGCCGAGCTCAAGACACCGCGCCCTCGCAGTGGAAAATGGCCATGCTCATTTTATTGATGTTATATCCGATAGTTATGGTTATTACGATGTGGTTGCTACCTTTGGTAGAGAGTTGGCCCTTTGCGACGACTAACTTCTTTATCAACTTATTAATTGTTGCGTCGCTTACTTGGGTGGCGATGCCGCTGATCACTAGAGCTTTTAATATTTGGTTGTCTGACAAGTCAGGACAGCTAACAAAAATCAACACTATCGGAACCCTTATCATTATTGTTCTCTATGGGGTCTCGATAATGCTTGTTGCTTGGCTGTCGAGCCTGAGTTTTAAGTAGTCTTTCATGATGATCAAAAGAGAGCTGTTTATCTGTTTTTAGTTTTTTTCGGACGGGGTATTTTTAGTGGTCTAAGCTTGGCGGTTAACAGAAGGCACTAGGTATCGAGCGAGTCAAAGGATAGATGGAGCACGTATAGTGAGCAACTTAAAGAATCGGTCTGAGAGTAAAGACTGGCCAGAGTTACCCTACGCTGAGTCGGTAAATACGATTGCCACCCTGCATATGTGGATGCAGGTTATTGGCAAGATTCGCCTGGTACAAACTCCTTGGATCAATCACTCCTGGCATGTTCCTTTATATATTACCGCCAGAGGGCTGGAGACATCTCTTATCCCTTATGGAGGGCGGTCGTTTTCTATTAGCTTTGATTTCTATCATCACGTACTGAAGCTGTTGACCACTGAGGGGGGAGAATGGGTGTTACCCTTGGAGTCCCGCACAGTATCTGATTTCTACTGGGAAGTAATGGCTGCACTCAAGCAGCTAGGTATACCGGTTGAGATTAACACCATGCCATCCGAAGTGGCGGATGCGATACCCTTTGAGAGGGATCAGGATAACTACGAGTATGATCCCGAATATGCTAGGCAGCTGTGGCAGGCGTTGGTGCAAATTCATCGGGTTTTCACTGAGTTTCGCAGTCGCTTTATTGGCAAGTGCAGTCCAATTCATTTTTTTTGGGGAAGTTTTGATTTAGCACTTACCCGTTTTTCTGGCAGGGAGGCGCCTCCGCACCCTGGAGGCGTTCCACATTTTCCCGATTGGGTGGCCAGGGAAGCCTACTCCCATGAGGTTAGCAGTGCCGGTTTTTGGCCTGGTGGCGGCGGTGTAGATGGCGCTTGCTTCTATTCATATACTTACCCAGAGCCCCAGGGATTTTCCGAAGCAAGGGTGGCGCCCGCCTCAGCTTACTATTCCAAAGATTTGGGTGAGTTCTTGCTGCCCTATGATGCGGTGAGAGCTTCACGCTCCCCTGATGAGGCGCTGTTTGATTTTTTGCAGAGTACTTATGAAGCCGCAGCCGATAAGGGAATGTGGGATAGGTCTGCCTTAGAGGAAAGTTTCCCCCCACAAGCCCGGTAGAATTTGTGGGGGCTTTGCTTATTCTCTGCTTTTAAGCTGCTCGATAAATGCATCAGATGCTTGTTCTATAAGCTGGAGAATATGTTGAAACCCTTCAATACCACCATAGTAAGGATCGGGTACTTCAGCTAAATCACAATCTTGCAACACTGATAAAAATAACCCTAGTTGGGCGTCTGATGAATCAGGCTGCAAGGATTGCAGTGCTTCCAGGTTATCTTTGTCCATCGCAAAGATATGATCATATTTTGTAAAGTCGGTAGTGGCTACCTGGCGAGCGTAGCTATTTTCAAATGAATAGCCATTTTCTTCACCAATAGCCAAAGTTCGGGGATCTGGTCGCTTACCCGCGTGGTAGCTGATGATACCCGCGGAGTCGACGGAAACAGGAATACCCGCCTGCTGTGCCTTGGTGCGGAAAACGGCTTCCGCTAAGGGAGAACGACAAATATTACCGAGGCAAACAAATAATATCGAGAGATCTGAATTGGCTGTCAAAATAGCTCCAAGATACTTCGGGTAAATTAAAGAGGGGTATTTTAATCAAAATATCGAATGTTTACACGTTGGCTATCAGGGGCAATAGAAAGTACAGCTTTAGTCTCAATATAAAAGGGCTGATTTTCATTTGAAAAATAGTTGGGGTTAAGCTGCTTTTGTGTGAAAGAGACCGCATTCTCTGTTGTCCAGTAAGCTTGCTCTGGTCCCCAGTTTTCAGGCTTTAGCTCGTATAGTAAGTCCAAAGTATTTTCAGATAGCTTGTAAACCTGTAAGGCATTTTCATTAAAACCGGCATCCAGGTCTTGTTCGGCAACAAAAAGGTAGCCGCCTTGTGGAGACAGCAAAGGGTAGCCGGCAAGAGAATATTCATGGCCGTTTCTCAAGTCGAGCAAAATATAGGAATGTGCTTCCCAGAGCTGTTGATGAATCAGTAGCAGGTTATCAGTTATTTGCTCAATTGCAGAGTAGGCTATATGTTCTGCGGGGCTATTAGCGGGAAGGATGTCTGTGTACGTCAGTGATTTTTCGCTATTCAGGGCTATAGTCAGGTGCCCTGGTTGCGTCCGCTGGATATGGTTGACTTGATCACTCAATCCACTTTCGATTGACCGTGCACAGTTTAGAGAATTGTGAATATCAATGCACTCAAATTTATCTTCAAACACACTGAAATGCAGGCCCAGGCAATAATTGGGAACTACTGCTAAAGCTGACAAGGTAACGAATATCAGCGGGTTTCTCAGCCCCAGCTTAAACGAGAACTTCATCCTCATAAGTGCCCTGTAGATACTCTAGCCAGTGATTTTATGCCGCGCACTGAATAGTGCTACACACCCGAGAACTTCTATTTTGTACTCCTTAAATCGACTGGCAAGGAATTTATTGAGGTCCTCTTCACAATCCTGGGTATTAGAAAATATCCCTTTCTTATTGTAGATAGCCATTAATTTCTTGGCAGCTCCACTTTTCGGTACGCCTTCAGACAGGATGGTGGAACCAAATACGGTGCCTGATTCCGATAGCAGGGTTGCGACATTATCCAGCGCAACCAGTTTTTCTGACAGCTTGCCGGGAAGGCAGTGAAATAGGTAATTTAAGGAAATTGAATCAAAAACTTCAGTCTCTAAAGTAATTTTATCCAAGACATTGCAGCGGAACTGTGTTGGATTATACCGAGCCACTCTTTGCGCTGAGATATCCAGGCTGTTTTGGTTCAGGTCCATCAGGGCGAGGCGGACTGTGTCGGAGGGGAAATGGCACTTATCCATAAAGTAGCCCGTTCCGACACCTACATCCAAGTGGTTGGAAGATATATTTCGATTGAAGTGCTCTAGTATTCCAGGAGTTGGGCACTTCCAAATAAAGCGGTTTGATATGCCCAGAACCCACATATCATAAAGCCAAAGTATGGGTTTGGAATAGACAGCTTGGCCTTGTTCGACCTCTTTAGTGATTGTCACTTCAATCTCCAATGTATGACTGTTGTGCGGCTTTACCAATAAAGGAGAGGGGATGTATCTACAGTGTATTTCGAGAGTATTGTTTTCACTCTCTTCAGCCCCAGTAGCAAGCCGCTTATTATTATTCTATGGTACCACCTATTGTGGTGCTAAACAGCTGAGTGTTTCACAGAGGATCTCTAATCGCTGCAGAGTTCTTTAGCGGCACATTCTCACTCATCAAACAGGCTAAAGTCATACTCCTGCAAGCGCTCTTGTGCAAAGTTCAAAAACACGTCAATTTTCTTTGAATCTTTTCGCTTTACTTTATAGATAGCACCTACAGTTTTATCTTTTCGCTCCAAGTCAGGGAGTACCTCTACCAGTCGCCCCTTTTTGATGTCCCGTTGGCAAAAATAGGAGGGAAGCTTGGCAATGCCATTCCCGTTTAATGCGGCTGCTCGGGTATGGAAAGTTTTGTTAGATATTAAATTTCCATTGAATTGATAGAACTTCCCATCAATTGACCAGCCATCTTCCAGGCCGTCAAGGCGAGTTAGCATGATGTTGTGTTGGCTGAGCTCGGCAATGGATTTGGGGCAGCCGTGTTCTTCCAGATAGGTCGGTGCGGCAATAAAAATAGGGCGGATACTAAATAGGGGCTGGGCGTAAAACTGGCAATCGGGCAGGGTTTCCCAGACGCGAAAAGCAATGTCGATATCGTCCTCGATTAAATCCAGGTGATAGGGGCTGAAGATAAGCTCCAAGCTGAAATCGGGGAATGCTTTCTGAAAATCATTGCAGATATGACTGAATACTTTTAAGCCGAGGGTTTCCGGAAAAGTGATTTTTAATTTTCCTCGGGTGAGCGTTGCCGCCTCTGCAACCTGGTCTTCCAGCTCGGTGAATGAGCTGATTATTTTTTGCCCTTTCTGGTAAGCAATCCTTCCGGCGTCTGTGACAGCGATTGCCCGGGTGGTGCGATTGAGTAATACCTGGCCAAGGGCCTGTTCAAGTTGGGCAAGAGTCTTGCTCACGGTGGGCGTAGACAGGCCCAAGTGCTTGGCAGCTTTGCTTAAGGAACCGTGATCAACAACACTGCAAAAAACGTTGATCAAGTGGTATTTGTCGTACTCTCTGCGCACAGACTATTTCCTTAAAGCTAAAAGATCTTTTCAATATATCCCCTTTGTTAAATTAAAGTAAATAGTAAACTCCTTCTCCATGCTAATCGACCAGGGAGATAAGGCTATGAACCCGTTAACTTGTCATTGTGGAGCGATTCATTTCAACAAGCTTATAGATGCCCTGTTTGTACCAGCGGGCCAAAGGGGGCACGCTGATACTGAAGTCGCTATCCATATCAGCGATCCTGAAAAGTCACTGCGCAAATATCACTTTAAAGAGGGGGCTTTACGGGAGAAGGCATTCTGCAAGCACTGCGGTGCAGAAATCTATGCGATCAATCGTAGCGGCGAGCTAGTGCACAACCCATCAGCAGAGGCAGCCTCTCGGCCGAACTATGCCGGTGTCCTTAATTACGGCTTTTAGCTGGCGGCACCTACTGGTTGTGCAGTTTTGTTAGTAGATGCCTGCCGGCTTGCTATCCAGAGGCTCTTTAGGCCTGAGTGGTTAAGTACTTTAGGATATCGACAACCTGTGCTGGGGTCTGTGCCCAGGCCTGGGCGGCACCGTCCACTTCCTTGAGCGCGTGCACCAAGGATTCATCGTGAAGTGTGATATAGGACTTGCCTAAGGCTGCGCAAAAGCCGGCATCAAATGCGGCGTTCCATTGTTTGTATTTCTCGCCGAATCGAATCACCGCCAAATCACAGTTTTCAATCAGGTGCTTGATTCGGATTGCGTTAACTTTGGCAGATTTGTGATCCCGCCAGAAAGCGTTCTGCTCCTCACCCAGGCCATCACCAGCGGCATCGCTGGCGTCGTGGTTGGTGACTGCGGAAGAGAAGGAGATATCCAGCCCTTCTTTTTGGCAACCATCGATAATTTGCGCACGCCAATCGGAGTGGATTTCGCCGGAGAGGTAAACTTTAAGCTTCATTGAGTGGCCCTTTAGAACTGGAGACTAATATGCAATTTAGAGTCACATACTAGCACTTGGAAGCTTTGAAATCCGGTAGTTGTTCTAGTTGGGAGGGGACTGAGAGCGATCAAATGGACACAGGCCCTGTGCGATCAGGGCCTGTAAGGCATTTTATTATAGGACTTGCTGCTCAAACTGGACGTCTTTGGGGAATTTCTCTGCGGGCAGGCGGGTTGAGTGTAATTGGGCTACTAGCCACTTGCCATCAATTTTCTTAACAATGGCGCTTTCCAACCACACCACTTCTTTATTGCCATCCTCGGATTTAAAAATGGACTTGGTCCAGTAGTTGATGGTCAGCAGGTTCTCACGCTCTTCAAAATTGATAATGCTGAAGTAGTTGATTCTTTCCAGCTTTGAGGGCTTGGGCTTCATTACGGCGATAAGGTCTTCAATATCCCAGACTTCACCGTGCTCAAGGAGTATAAAATCGTCGCTGACGCCGTCTCGCATAGCCTGGTGGTCCAGGTTTGAAAGCGCAGCAAACAGCCCGTCTATCGTTTTAAAACCCTCGGGTTTCTCTACCGCTTGTGCGTTGATTGCGATCAAGGTAAGTAGTATTGCAAAAAATGATCTGATCACAGGAGTACCTCTGTGGTTATTTTTGGGGTGTGAAAAAGGGGAGTCTTTTAGTCGAGTCGGGCCCTAGTTGAATTACTTCGACAGCAACCTCGAAAGCAACTTGGATTGCGCCGCAGTGACTGAAAGTCGCTTCTTGGGGATTGGGACTATTCTAGCAGGGATTACTCAGTTGAGGCTGTGAGCCGATAGGCCTTTCAATAACTGTTGGGCTTTTTTCCCGATATATCTCCCTTGCTCCGGGGACCTTAGGCTTTGGTTACTCCATTGTACCCCGTGCCAGAGAATACAAAGGTAGCCGTAGATCAGCTGCCATAACCCCAAGCGCTGATTGTCTTCAGGTGACACAGTGCGATTAAGATAGCACTCCAGTAAACTATTTTGCTCTCGCTGATTCAAGTTGTGTTCCTCTACCAAAACAGCGAGGTCATAAAATTTATCCCCCATTGCTGCGTACTCCCAGTCGATAGCGTATAGCTTGTCAGAGGGAGCCCAGATCAGGTTGCCAACCGTTAGATCGTTGTGACACAGGCAAAATTCGTCGCCCATCCGATAAGCAGCGTCAATTAATTGCGGAAGTTTCTCTTGCAGTGTGTCGAGCAAGTGGAAATAACTGGCTCGCTTGTCGATAAACTGCCTGTAACTAGAGATTTTCTCACCGATGTTTAATTGGGCATCAATTGCAGGGGAGCCGTGTATACGGCGCAGCAGATCGGCAAGTTTTTCCAAACTGTGGGCGACATTTTTATCCCAGGGAGTGCCTTCAATATAGCGGGTCAGCAAATATCGGTAATGCGGGTCACAGTAAACCAAAGGGGCACAACTATCGGAATATGTGGCAGCTTGCAGCGCCTGCTGTTCAGCAGCCCTGTCGAGATTGAGCTGATCGCTGATGCTGGAGTTTATCCGCAGCACCATCCGCTGATCGGCGGACTCAACCAGAACGGCGTTATTGGTCAGCCCCCCAGCCAGGGCCCTGACCACCGTGGGCCGGACCTTGCTCCAATGATGCCAATCATTGGGGATGATGTTGCTCAAGTCCTGGCTCATATCAGTTGGTCACTATGCCGCTGCCATTGTTTGAGGAGCGCTAGCGGGTTGTTGTTTCTCTTTTCGGAAAATGGCCAACCACTGGAAATAGCCAATCACAACCAGCACCAGGTACAGCATAAACAATACGGCAGTAAGGTAGAGTTCTCTGTCCAGGTAGAGATAGATTGAAGCTCCGTCTACGACAATCCAGTAAAGCCAGTTCTCCAGTACCTTCCGGGTGACCATATAGGTGGTGACGATTGCCCCCAGAGTCGTGAATGAATCCAGGTAGGGGAGGGCGGCACTGGTGTTGTGATCCAGCAGGTAGCCGATCAGTAAAGTCAGTATCAGGGTAGCGCCAATAACTATCGAGTGGGTTTTTCCGCTCCAGCGGTGGATTTTCAGATCGTCCTGCTGGTTTCGGTGATTTCGCCATTGCCACCAGCCATAAACTGCCATCAGCAGATAGAAAACCTGTAGTGCAGACTCCATTAACAGGCTGACATCCCAAAACAGAAACAAGTAGATCGTCGTACTGACAAAGGCGGCATACCAGCAGCTGATTTTCTCTCTCATGGCCAGAAGTAAATAAGCCAGAGCCAGTATTACAGCGGCTACCTCCCAGAGGGACATGGCCGCAATCGAAGCGCTGATTGCGGTGCTGATATCCTGGTCAAACATGCGCTTCTCCCGGGGCCAGGTCGCCGTCAATAAACTTGCATACAAAAATGGCGCGGCCAAACTGTTCGTAGGATTTGCGCATTTCCAACTTGAGCATATCCATCAGCAGATCGTAATCGCCAAACACCTGAGTACTCATTGTATTGGTGATTACCTTGAGTTCTGGGTGGCTGTTTAACTGTGCGATAAACGCTTGAATAGCCGGGATGTACTCATCCTTTAACGGATACATACTGATTTCGACAGAGAGCTGCATAATTTCCCTCTTGATAGAGAGTTCTGGAGCAGCGAAGCGCTGCCCCAAAGTCACTGAGTGATTAGAAGGTGTAGGTGCCTGTTACCCCGGCAATTCGGGGCTCACCATACTGATAGTAGGGCTCGGGTGCGTAGCCATTAGCCGGGTTGTTGCCATACTGGTTACTGAAGTAAAACCCGCGCACATAGTAATCTTCGTCAGTCAGGTTTCTTCCCCACAGGGCAACATCCCAGTTATCTCCCTGGTAGGTCAGACGAGCATTGACCAGTTCGTAGGCTGTGGATTTTTCGTCGTGGCTGTTTGAGAAGTAGAATTCGTCTTTACCCTCAAGCTCCAATCGCAAGATCAGGTTGGGAAGCAGATCGATTTCTGTACCGGTGAAGAACTGGTAGTTGGGGGCGTGAGCGATATCGCGGCCATCCAGATCAACCGCTGCCAACACTGTTCCTGCGTAGTCATCGCGGGCATCGACGTGGGAACTGCTTTCGTAGTCTTTAAATTCCGCATTCAGCCAGCCAGCAGAGGCGAAAAAGCGCAGGGCTTCGGTAGCCTGATAGTTCAGTTCCACCTCCAAACCAGTAGTACTTCCGCCGACTGCGTTGGCAAGGTAGTCACTAAACGAGTAGTCGGCAGGGTTAAAGATAGAAACCTTGGCCTGAACGTCATCCCGGTCCTGGTAGAAAGCCGCAACCTGGGCTTGCAAACGATTCTCCAGCCAGCTGCCCTTAATACCTAATTCATAGTTGAGCATATGTTCGGTATCGAACTCGAACATGTCACTGTTGATCTCAGTATTGCTTGTTGATTCTGAGATGATTCTGCCGTTTACACCGCCGGCTTTATAGCCCCGGGAAACCGTAGCGTAGAGCAGGGTGTTGTCGGTGTAATGGTATTGCAGGGAGATATTGCCGCCCCACAGGTTTTCTCCATTATCTGCATCGATGCTATAGGAATCAGAGTAATCGGCCTCGCGTCTTTCCAATCTCAGGCCGGTGATCAAGTTGATCGCTGGGGTGATTTCCGTAGAGAGCTGGCCGTAGATGGCAGAGTTTTCAGTATCAAAAGTGCTGCGGAAGCTCTGGTTGCGATTTAGGTCCTCGCGCTCCGTGCGGCCATAAAGGCCCACAACCCAGTGGCTGCGATCCCAGAATAACTTGGACTCTTCGGTAGAGAGTACGCGAAGGTCAATACTGATATTGTCTTTATCGCGCTGGTAATTATCCGTTGAGCTGTATTCCCAGGAATGAAAGCCGACATAGCTCCAATCCTCATCGTAGCCATATTCAGTATCTGAATCGGCGAGGCTGAGGGTGCCTTCAAGGGTAAAGTTCTCGTTACCAGACCATTGAGCAGTCAATGCGCCGGCAAAGGTTTCCTGGCGATCCCAGCCGGGCTGGTCAGATTGGGTTTCACGGGTATTATAGAGAGAGAAAGCATCGTAGCCGTTATCAACGTCGATATAGAAGAGGGTAACGCCCAGCTTTAAATCGTCGGACGGGGAGTAGGCCAGCTTACCGCGCAGTACAGACTCATCAATATTGCTGGTGTCATCGCGGTTGAGGTACACATTCTCGGTATAGCCGTCGGATTTGCGTTTGCTGGCAGCCAGTCGATAGCCAAGAGCATCGCTCAAAGAACCACTGGTAGCTGCGGACAGACTCTGTCCATTGTACTCACTCAGCTCGGCGGACACCTTGGTGGTCGACTCACTGGTGGGCGCTGCACTGGTCATGTTGATCAGGCCGGCCAGGGCATTAGCGCCGTACACCGTGCCCTGTGGGCCCCGCAGGATTTCCACTTGATCGATATCCAGGGTGCTGGCTGCGAGCCCCAGGCCAGTAAAGTCGATACCGTCGATGATCAGGCCAACTGAGGGGTTTACTGGATCGATAAACTGGCTGCGCTCACCAATGCCGCGAATCTGTACAAATCGTCCCCTGGAGGCGCCAGACGAAAAATTCACATTGGGCGCCATGTTCAAAAGCTGGTCCAGGTTGGCCGCGCCCCGCGCATCGATCGCGCTTTCATCCAGTACGGTAACACTGGAAGGTAGCTCCAAAAGGTTGGTTTCCCGTAGCTGTGCCGTAACCACCACTTCCTCAAGCCCGGTTTCTGCGGTATTAGCGGTGGCGATACCGGCGAACAGGCTGCTGGCAAGGCTGACAGACCAGGCAATAGGGTGGGTGGGAAACTGTTTTTTCATGGTTCTCTCTCGAATAACGGCAGTGAAAGAGACCCGGAGTGCGACGTGGGGAGGTTTTGCTTTGTCTACCTATTCCTACGCCGGTATTAACCGGATCAGGTTCAAGGGTTTGTCACGACAGACCAATTTGATCCCCGGACATCTCAGGCAAGGCCACCCCTTAGGTTTTGCGGGCGCGATGATAGCAGAAACTGGGGTATAAAGTGGTAAAAGCAAGGAAGGGAAAGCGCTTATGGATCAGGTATCTTACTTCAGTGGCAAGACGGCACTGATTACCGGTGGTGCTTCTGGAATCGGTGCGGCCTTGGCCTGTCGACTGGCAGCATTTGGGGCTCAAGTCATTATCGCGGATATCCAGCAGGACCTCGCTACGCAGGTTGTCAGCCAAATACAGGAGTCCGGTGGGAGAGCATCGTTTGTTCACTTGGATGTTCGTAACTATGATCAATTTTTTCAGGTCATTAGTGAAGTATCTCCGTTAGATTTCCTTTTTAACAATGCTGGCGTAGGAGTTGGAGGATATTTTTCCGATCATAATGTTGAAGATTGGAAAGCGGCGATTGATATCAATTTGTTTGGCGTTATTCATGGGCTCCAATGTGGTTTCCAGGCCATGAAGCGCCAGGGCTCTGGCCATATTATCAATACTGCCTCGATGGCGGCTTTAGTTCCGTCGCCAGCAATGGCTGCCTACTCAGCTTCCAAGAGTGCTGTGGTAGCAATATCAAAGGCTATTCGCCCTGAGGCCGAGTCCTGCGGTGTACGAGTGAGTGTTTTGTGTCCCGGGGCAGTATCAACGCCGATTTTGCAGGGAGGTGGCGTCAATGGGCGGATGCCAACTCCCATTCCTCCTCAACAGCAGGCAGAAATGTTCGAGCCTCTGGGGCCAATATCTGCTGATGCTTTTGCAGAAAAGGCTTTGTCTCAAATTGCAAAGAACAAAGAAATCATTGTTGTGCCAGCAAAACTTAAGTTGCTGTGGTGGCTGGAAAGATTGTTTCCTTCTTTGTTGTGTCGCCTTTCCTTTAAGCAGATGGAAAAAATACTTCAGCCTTTGGGACTAAAATAATTGTATCTTTGGAAAGGTGGAGTAAATTGGGAAATGATAATTTCCTGTGACCACTGTGGTGAAGTTTGGGAGTTTTCTGCTGAGACCCTGTCGAACATTCAAGGAATAGCACGGAATTTTCCTGAGGGGCGCATTACTGCAAGCTTACTAAAGGCGCTGAGAAGGGAACTTAAGCTGCCCATGCTCTACAGCAAAAATTTTGCTAATCATTTGACTATGAGAGAGGGATGCTGTTTTTACTGCCAGGAGCCCCTGGGCATAGAAGAAGCGTTTATAAAACACTGTCGGGGCTGTGGTGCCTTGAATTTGGATCGCAGATTTGCTTAATGGGGAGCAGCTTATTTAGAAGCACCCGGCGTGCCGAATTATCAGCATGCCGGGGTGGGGGCGGGGCAGCTTTATGCCGCTAATAGCAGAATCTAATATCCTGGTTTGGAGAAAGTATATCTATGAAGGGACTGGTGGTTGTATTGTACGACAACAATATGAAGCTCTGTTCAAATTATTCACAGATTAAGTATTATTTCTTTGCTAATAGAGCTGGCGGCTTACGCTTCCTATTTGGTACCCCCCTCAGAACTTGATTCGATTTTCTGTTTTTCTGGCTCTGAATGATAAATTGCTATTTTTCAGGGGCACAAGTTAAGTACTATCTAGTCTAGGCATCATGCCAGTACAGTCTCTGTCTCCAGCTACGCCAAAACCATTCACTTTTTTGTGTTAATAATCAGGGTAAGTAAAAAGGAATTTATTTTATGAGCAAGTTTAATTCTCTACTGTATTCGATTGTTTTAATTGTGGCTTCTCATTGTGTGTCTGCCGGTGCTATTAAGAAAGAGGTGAACAGCTTTGAGGACGTCCAGAATATAATTGAAGAATCAGCTACCCCAATAAATACGTTACTGGTTATGGATAATGATGACACCTTGAGTATGATGCCTTGCGCTGAAAAGTCTCAATGTCAATATCTTGGTGGCGCAGCTTGGTACTCATGGCAGGAAACTTTATTGGAAACCGATCCTAATTCAGGTTTCCTTGTGGCAAAAACAAAAGAGGAGTTGATTAATATATCCGGTTTGCTCTTCTCTGTGAGCAATATGGTTTATACAGATGACAATATTGTGCCGGTACTTGACAGTTTGAGGCAAAGTGGGGTGCGATTGATGGTTGAAACTGCAAGGGGTGATGCAGATGTTTCAGCTACCGAGAGACAGTTCAAACGCTTGCCAACCCCGAATACGTCCTACCAAAATTTATTAGAGCTTATTCGGTCAAATACTCTCAACTTCAGTCCAAATAATCAATTTAGCCTTGCAAGTCCGTTTAAGCCCTGTGATTTAAGTGAGGCAAGGCCAGTAAGCTATCGGCAAGGTATTATGTACTTAGCAGGGCAAGATAAAGGCTTTATGCTTGACTGCTTGCTGCGATCCTACAATTCTTCGGCTAATAGTAGTGAGCACTACCTAATTTCCAACATTATCTTCATTGATGACAGTTTTGAGAATGTCGAAAGTGTTTACCAGGCATTCAAGGACAATAAGAAATATGAGGTAATAGCCCTGCACTACACCCGTCTAAGTAAGCACAAGCAGGATTTTATGGACGGGCCTCAGAAAAAAGCATTACAAGAAACTGCGAAAAAGAGATGGGAAACCATCATGGCGAGTCTTAATAGTGCGCTATTAATGCCGGCTGTTGAAAACTAGTTTAACTTCCTTGTAACTAAGCTCAACGGCTCCATGTCTAAACTGTCATCCAAGTAAAAAGGGAAGTGTATACGTCTACCTCCAATATTTAATCGATTTTGGAGGTGCCGAGCACTCAGAAGAGATGGTAGTCGTTGTATAACGATTAATCGGTTATAACTCAGTTGAAGAGGGAGGAGCATTAACCGGCTGTAATTTCGCGAGCCACGCGCCTAGGTCTTTTTGGCAGAGTGCAGGCTTGCCGCACCATTGCTACTGAATCGATTTTTTAAGTTTTGATAAAAATAGAACACGTTATTTGCGGATGGACGTTTCTGTAAAAGCTTTGAATTTTTCCAGTGAACAATAACGTATATCTCCACCAGAAAGGTATCCAGCAAGCTATGACCTTAGCTGGATACCCTTGTGATTGGTTAGGTTATGGTTTACAGCGACTGTAAGAACTTGAGTAGCGAGTTTCGCTCTGAAGCCGACAGATCAATATAGTTCTGTTGGCTCTCAGCAGCTTCTCCCCCGTGCCAGAGAATGGCTTCTTCAATAGACCGGGCGCGACCATCATGCAACAAATTACTGTGACCATTCACTGCGCTATTAACACCCAATCCCCATAAGGGAGGCGTTCTCCACTCGCGGTTGTACTCCGCGCTAATCGTTAAGTTGTCTGCCAAACCTTCGCCCATATCATGCAGGAGTAAGTCTGTATAGGGGCGAATGACCTTGCCTCTCAACTCCTCAAGAGGGTGAGCGTGATTGGTGTTCATCTCTGGCCGGTGACAGGATGAGCAGTTGATCGATTCAAATAGAGCTTCACCCTGAGCCACGATGGATTCATTGATTAAATCGGGATTTCTGGGCGGTGCGCCCAGTGCCTGAAGATAAGTAGCTAGGTCGTCCAGGTGAGAATCAGTGAGCTCTTCGTCGTGATTACTGTGCTTTTTACATTCCAGCTGTTCGATACCACAGTTTGCATTGGGTTCCAGTGCTGTGTTCACGCCAATATCATTGTTCAACGCATCTGCTGAGAAGCTGCGCAAGCTCGGTTGGGTAGCTTTCCAACCAAAGCGTCCTACCTGGGGAAGAGGTGTTGAGCCCGTATCGACTAGTGATACTCGCCCAGAGATACCATCGCTATTGGAATCGTTAGGGTCGTGCCACTCAAGGATTTCTGTTTCGTCAACCGCCTCAAGTAAGCCCAAGCCAGTGATGTTTTGTGGCATACGTGGCGAAAAGTAATCAGCGGATGTGTTTTCACCTTCATTGGTTGTTACTACATAAGTGGGGGACTGTAGGGTGTAGCTATCCCCATTGGCATAGCTATCTTGAATGGGGCTATAGGTGACTTGAATAGATCCTTCTGGAGCTATGTCACTATTGAGTGAATGGGTTTGGAGGACAGGGCCAAAGTAGTGGTTTGGCAGGGGTTGTCCTGCTTGGGTTATTGCACCGGACGACAGCTTAAAGACCATCGAATTGGGAACACTAGCCTCTGAGGGGGCCGGGCCCCGGCCGTTATTGATATGGCACGCCAGACATGATTGCTCAATGGTTAAGCCTGCTGATAGGTTTGCCATTTGGTTGAAGTCTGGGTTCCCGAGTTCCTCGTGCTCTCCGGTATTAAACCGGGTGTGGAATATCCTGCGACCATCTAGAAACTCGTTGTGCGTCTCCCACTGGATGTTGAGGGCTTCTCTGAAGTAGGCTGTCCAGTCGGCGATTCCGCTATCCACGATGTAAGTATCATAGACATCAATACCATCCAGTATTGGGTAGGTGACTTCAACTGCATCAGCGTCGGAAGCCGTTGCCCATTTACCATCGCTGCCTGCGTAGTAGGTAAGAGTATTATCGTCAGTATTTACTGAAATGACTTCTGAAGCGGGTACCGGGTCAGTAGCCCTGATGTATGCTGCGGTTGCTTCACCGGCACTTTCAACAGCGGTCTCAGTTTCCAGGTCTGCAACCATATGAATACCAGGTTGGCCCAGGAGAATGCGGTAGGTGTCTGTGTAGTAAACTGTCTGCCCACTGACATTCTCATCGCCCTCCTCAATGCCAATGAATTGCTGAAACTCCACCTCCATCCATTCGCCGACTTCCAGCTGCCCGTCATCACCATCGTGAGCATCGTAGGTGATACGACATACCCAGACTTGGCCACTCCCATCTTCATCAGCTTCCCGGTAAGGGGTTTCATCAAATCTGGCGTTGCTATTAAAGTCAGCGCGGTGTTCATTTGAATAAGAGGAGCGGCATTCGGGTGGCCGATAAAGCGCGTATTCGGCAGAGTAAAAGATCTCAATCAGGTTCTCACCGGCGGGCGTATGGTCGTGAATCTCTATGCCAAAGGTTCTGTGTTCAAAGTAGAAGGTCGGGAACTCGTAAAAACTATCCTCGGATTCATGTCGCAGACGTGCTCGGCCACTTGCCAGTGTTACAATGGTGCCATCTTCCTGAATATACCAGTGTTGAGACTCTTCTTCTGGCTGCTCAGTATCAAATAGAGGGGTATATTCTATGGACGCGGTTTGATTAATTTCCTCTGCCGCACGATCAAAAACCATCAGTTCCCACAAACTATATTGCGAACTCCCCTCACTGAGTTCAGTTCCGTTTAGCTGGATATAGCGATACTCTCCACCAATTAGGTGAGAATCAATGCGTTGGCCATATTCTCCTGAATCAGCTGTTGCCAGGGTGGTCCATGTTGTGCCGTCGCTTGAGCCCAGTACCTCGTAAGATTTTGCGTTGTGGTCGCCCCAGTCTATGACCACTTTGCTGAGCAAGTGTGTAGATTTAAGGTCAAGGGTGAGGCTTGATGTGCTGGCAGTATCACCACTTTCCCAAAGTGTCCTTCTTAAGTCATCAATGGCAAGGACCCCGTTGCCAGAACTGGAAGAGATAGTTCCACTACCTGCAATGTTTTGTCCAACCTCTTTATCGGACTCAGCTGGATCACTGTTTGAATTTGGTGTCTCTTCGTCGGACTCATCCGGGTCACCGCTTGAAGTCGGTGTTTCATCAGTGGAGCCGTTGCCCTGAGAGTTGGGGGTAGCTTCTGTGGGGTCTTCATCAGAGCTATTATCCCCGCCTCCACCACCACATCCGGACAATACCATTATGAATAAGGCGAAAAATGCTGTTAAACAGATTTTTGCCAGTGGATTGATTGTTTTCTTGAAATACGGATCCATATATTTCTCTTTTTATCAACAGCTATTTATAGTAATAGTGATGAAATGAACTTTATCTGTAATTTAAAAGGAGAATTTTCAAAATTCCTGTTGAGGGTGCTTGGTTCGGGGTAAAAATAATTTAACTATTATTTTTGGTGTGTGTCCTTTTGTTTGTATGTGCTGCTGTCTTTTGGTGATGATTACTCTTGGCCAATATTGGATATGAATTTTCTAGCTTGATTTGTAGGACGACATAATAGTTATATTTTTTATTTGCATCGTTATGCTGCGTCCAGAAGGGATGAATTTAAGTTAAAAAGGACAGCGATATGAGCTTGTTCTCAGCTTTCTGTTTTACTTCGCATGAAGTATGTGATAAGGCGCACCTTATGTCTGTGATTTAGATCGGTGTATTTAATAGGTCTGGCTTATAGATTGATATCGTGTGTCAGTTGTGATGCTGGGTGCGTTAAACAGTTAATCTTAGGTCTTGTGTAAGATTTGGTACAACTAAAAATAGTTGTTTAAAGGTTGGTATTTAGTTTTCTACCCACAGTTACCTTTATTCCCTTGGGTGTTTTTATTAATTAACAAACTCACCAGCACTAGGTGTCACGCTCTAAGGAGCCTCTGAATAACTCCGTAATGCCTCTGCGGGTCTTGAAGGCTGCAGATGTTAGGCGCAGCTCGCCGTGAATGGCCGTAGTCCTTTGCAAGAGCTGCAACGCAGCAGCTGTGGCCTTCAAGGCCCGCCCTTCGGGGCTTGCAGAGCGATTCACACTCCGCGTTGCGACTTCTTGAAAGGTCTAGACATTCCTGCGAAGCCGCGCCTTGATTGTGAACCGCTCTGCATGCCAGAGGTATCACGGAGTTATTCAGAGGCTCCCTAAGTCTTGATAATTAATTTTTTATACGCGAAGGTGTTATGTATATTGAAAGGTGAGCCGTACTTTTTTATGAATGGTTGTCGAACATTGAGCATCGCTACGTCGAGCCTGCTTCGTGTAAAAAGCCCAAGCTTACTGGAGTGGCTGGTTTTGGCCATTGATTAATACAGCAATGACTTGAGCAGGGTGTGTAGATTATTTAATGGTGCTCATCGTTTGGAAAGTAAGCCGAAATCTCTTCGGCTCAGATAATATCGAGAAATGAGTATAGTTTTTAATAGCTACTTGTATTGCTGAGCTTTGAATCTTTATGGTGATTTTATAAATGGACTTAGGAAGGGCTCCAGCGTTCAATAGGATCAGAATGCTGGAGGCCTTCAGCTAGTGAGGCACTACTTCCTCACTAGCAATAACCCGGTTTCCGTATGATCTGTATAAGGGAACTGATCAAACAGAGCAAATCGTTCAATGCGATGGGTTTTGGTCAGCGACTCCAGGTTTTCCAATTGGGTTTCCGGATTGCAGGAGATATACAGGATTCTCGGGAAGCGGGCGACCATCGCACAGGTGTCTTCATCCAAGCCCGCTCGGGGGGGATCAACCAGGACGGTGGAGAAGTCGTAGCTATCCAGATCTATATCCTTAAGGCGACGAAAGGGGCGTACCTTATCGATGGCCTGGGTAAACTCTTCACTGGATAGACGTACGATATCCAGATTGGTGATCTGGTTGTTGGCGATATTCTCCTGGGCCGAATTTACCGATACCTTGGAGATTTCAGTGGCCAGGACCTTGCGGAATTTCTCGCTGAGCGGGATGGTGAAATTGCCATTGCCACAGTAGAGCTCCAGCAGATCGCTATCACTGTCTCCGCAGGCACTTCTCGCCCACTGGATCATGGAACGACAGATCTCTCCATTGGGTTGGGTAAAGCTGCCTTCTACCTGTTTGTACTGGTAAGTTTTCCCATCGATATCCAGTTTTTCGGTAACGAAGTCACGCTCCAAAACCACTTTTTGCTTGCGCGAGCGCCCCAAAATCGGGAATCCCAGCTGAGCCTGGAGTGCTTTGGCTTCCAGCTCCCAGGCTTCGTCCAGTTTCTTGTGGTATATCAGCGTAATCAGCGCATCACCACTCAGCGTGGTAAGAAACTCGGCAGAGAACAGGCGCTTGCGCAGGACTTCGCTATTATTGACAGCAGCCAGCACCTTCGGCATCAACTGGTTCATCAGCTCAGAGCCGACGGTAAACTCATCGATGATAAAGGGCTTCTTGTACTCACCCTGGCGGTACATGGCGTAATTGGCTACACCTCCCTCATGCCACACCTTGAATTCGGCGCGCAGGCGGTAGTGAATGGGTGGGGAGGGGAAGAGTTCCGGCTCCAGGTCAGTGAACTTGCTGTAAGCTTCTCGCAGGCGCTCGGCCTTGCTTTGAAGCTGTTGTGGGTAGTCGTCAGTATTAACGCGGTACAGTGCCATATTACAATGCGGTGTCAGTACAAAAAGCGGGCGCGAATTATATAGGAAACCGTATGGCAATAGGTGAGATAAAAATTCCGGTTCATGGGCAGGGGCTTCACGAGTTTACCGGCAGTGTAGTTGATTGGGTCAGTGAACAGGCTCCCGATGAGGGCCTGTGTACACTTTTCATACAGCACACCTCTGCAAGTTTACTGATCCAGGAAAATGCCGACCCCAGTGCGCGCCGTGACCTTGAGAACTGGCTCAATCGACTGGTGCCGGAAAATGACTCGCTTTATACCCATACCCTTGAAGGGCCAGATGATATGCCGGCCCATATCAAATGCAGCCTTACCGCGACCAGCTTGTCCATTCCAGTGCAAAAGGGGCGTCTGATGCTGGGTACCTGGCAGGGGATTTACCTTTGGGAGCACCGCCATCACCATGGGGCTCGGCACGTTATCCTGCATATCTGATTCAATACACCGCGTTGGTGGCGATAGCTAGACGGCTACGCTAACTGCCTGGCAGTACTGGTCGATCAATGACTGGGTTGTGCGGGCTCTTTCGATAGCCTGGATACGGTCAACTTGATTATCTGGTCCTGATAAGCAGCAGAAGTTTTCGATCATCTGTACCGTCTGCGATTGCTCTATTGGGACTTGTTGGTGCTCGAACTTATCTGGCGATGCCTGACCCCTGCGAACCACAAATTCTGGCGTATATTCAGGATTGTAAAAGGCAGCGCTGTCTCTCCAGTCGAGTACAAAGTCGTCTAGCTGGATCAGGCCGCTTTCACCCAGGATGTCCAAGTCCATTTGCCAAACGCCTGAGTCATATCCGAATTCAAAAGTTGAAGTCTGCCCGCTGGCAAATTCAATCAGGCCCGCACCGCTAATAATGGTCCCTGTTTGTGGGTCCCGCTTTATCGCTCCTGAAATTGTCTTTATTGCTCCTGTGGGGCGCATATATTCGACGATTGCACGCATGTTGTACCAGCCGATATCCCCGATTGCGCCAGTGGGTTCTTTTTGTGAATTGAAGCGAATATTGTTGTGGTCCATCATCGAGACAAAAAAGGCGCTGTGAATTCTGTTAACTGGGCCCAGATTCTTTTTTTGTTGCTGAATGATTTTGGCCGTGCGGGGGTGGTGGGTGAAATGTGTGGCATCCATAAATGCCAACCCTTCAGACTGAGCCCGAGCGGCAATTTTGTCGACCGAGGCAGTATTGAGAAAAGGTTTCTCGCAGAGAAGATGCTTATGGTTGGCCAGTGCCGCGAGGCAGATTTCCTCGCGGCTGGTGGTGGGGCTAGCCACATAAATGGCATCCGAATCTTGCGCTTCTAGCAGGGATTTCCAATCCTCGTAGGTATTGGGAATTTGATGCTCATGGGCAAACTCCTTGGCTTGCGAATACCGTCTGCTGGCAACGGATGAGAGGCAGGCATTGTTAGCACGACTGATTGCCTTGCAGGTAAAGTCGGCAATTGCGCCACTGCCGACTATTCCAAAGCGCAGCTTTAACATTGGATGACTCCTGGTGAGATTTAAAATTGAGAGCGATAGATTACGCTTCTACCAGAGTCTAGAGCAGGTGATTGATGGGGGCGGTCAGCCGGATATTTAGAGGGGAAATTGACCAGGCTGTTTCAAAGTGCGCCTGGCCGGCGGAGAAATTTACAGGCAATTAGTTGGTTTAGGTAAGCCGGCAACTTTACTGGCCACCCTTGCTGGGCTTGGGGGGAAAAGTTGCATCAAATAGATACTGCGGCCCTTTTCTGCGCCTAGATGCTGGCCAATATATTTCACCAGCGGGCGCATCGCGGGGGAGAGTTCAAACTCGCGGTAGAATTCTTGTAACAGCTCAATAACTTGCCAGTGTTCCTCGGTTAACTCGATGCCCTCAGCATTGGCTAGCTGAAGGGCGGCGTCCCGGCTCCAGTCGCTGAGGTTGCGCAGGTAACCCTCCTTGTCCAAAGGGATTTCCTGGCCATTGACTACTAGGTTGCTCATTTTTTGTTACCGAAACCAGCTGACTATGGGTTGATGCTGGGTACAGAGCTGTACCCAGCGCGCATCATCGATCATTTCCACTTTATCCATATTTGCTGCAAGTTGCTGCTGGCCACGGGCAGCGGTGTCTGCTTCAAGGCAGAAAATTTGAGTACTTGGCACCGTTTCCAGAGCCTTGTGCCTCAGCGCATAGACACCATCTTCAATAAGCAGGAACGAGTCATCCTGAGTAAAAGCACCCAGGCATTCCTTAAGGGCACTGCTGGTATAGGGGGATTTACTGACAATATGCAAAGTCATATCAGAAGCTCAATACGGTGGGGTAGGCGGCGATCAGTGAGCCAGTATCTTTTACGGCTTTAGTCTCGGCGCCGGCAACCTGGATCTGCTCCAGGGTGATATTGCGTTCAGCAAGGCTTTTCTCACAAACGAAAAACTGTTCAATGCCAAACATCGGCAGAGCCTGCAAATTGCGTCGCAGGCTTTTCTGGCCGATATCCGCAGGTGATTGCTGGTCCAGCAACTGGAATACCCCATCGCCGAGAAATAGCAGGTCCATGTCCTGTTCCATCGCGGCCGCTGCCAGTACGGCTTCGATACCTTCCCGCGCCAGGGCATTGCCGTAGGGGGCGGTGCGGCATAGGGCCAATGATTTAGTACTCATGCTTAGCCTCCAAAGGTAATCAGGCGATCGGAAATTAGAAATTATTCTGGACACCCATAGATTGGAGAAAGGCGTTAACAGTGTTGCTAGCGCTAACCCCAGTATCTATTTCTTTCTGTTTGCTAGGGAGCCTCTGAATAACTCCGTGATGTCTCTGGCATGCAGAGTGGTTCACAATCAAGGCGCGGCTTCGCAGGAATGTCTAGGCCTTTCAAGAAGTCGCAACGCGGAGTGTGAATCGCTCTGCAAGCCCCGAAGGGCGGGCCTTGAAGGCCGCATCTGCTGCGTTGCAGCTCTTGCAAAGGGCTACGGCCATTCGCGGCGAGCTGCGCCTAACATCTGCAGCCTTCAAGACCCGCAGAGGTATTACGTAGTTATTCAGAGGCTCCCTAGTTAAGTTGAGATGAAGTGCTGAAGGTCAATGCTGGCCTTAGGAAAACTGCGCTTATGGGCAAGTAAGGAAAACAGCATCGAGAGAATCGGGGGGGCTAGCAGGGTGTTGCAGAAAGGTGTAGCTGAGAATCGCCTATGCTGCGTACCTAGTTTTATTGAGTCACCTGCAAGCGTGTCGTACGGCCTCTTCTGTCGCTCACCGCCTACAAGTGGCAGTAGCTTTTTGGGTTGCACTTCTAAGATTACTGCACGAATACGCTGTAAAATGGGAGTGTGATCAGGATTTTCTGAAGTTTTTGCCATATTGGCTCGGATGAGTTTGAGGTCGATATAGCCCACACAGGCGGCAAGAGCCTTTTCATTCAATAAAGCTTGGGATTTAACGCGTCCTTCTCAGATGTGCTCCGTGCACTTATCTTCAGCGATAGACTCGCAGGGATCAAGAGTATCGCTGTTTAGATAGCGCTGGGCCAAATTAGGGGCCTTGAATATTCTTTGCCAGCGATCAATCACCTCGAAAAGAGACCACTTATCAGCAGTTTTTTTATCAATGTAGAGTACCACTTGGTAATGATTGCTCATTATTGCATAGGAGGCAAGATCCAGGGCAAAACCTCAGTCAAATTATGCATGCGATTTTCAATTCACTCGCGTCGATGCTCGTAATCTTTCCTGGATACACTATTCCGACCATAAAGAAATGCTCGCCGTACACAGCGGGATACGCAGTGGTAATAAGGTTTGCGTCAAGAGATATCTGGGTGCTTCGCGGTAGAGTCATCGGCTGTACGAGTATTAGTGTTTTGCAGATTTGTGCTTCTTTATCAATAATGTTAGCGATCTATACATTATGCTTGATGAGCGCCTGATAACTTGATGCTTAAATTATTATTTCTTGTTGTGTAGAACAGTGAACACTGCCACCACCAGAGGCAATTCCATCAATTGCTATTTGCTCAATATTATGATTTGGAAAGGCCTCTTGTAAAATAGCTCTGGCTTTCGCGTCTGCGTTTTTATCACCAAATTTTTGAGAGATTATTGCACCGTTACAAATATAGTAACCAATATAGCCTGCGGCAAAGTCTCTAGTGCCAAATCTTTCGTTAATAATTTCTGGTGTATCCAAAATATGTAGTTTAAGTGGGTTTTCATCTGCGTCGACACTATTGCTTAATGTTTTGATATTTTCACGAGTAACCCAATAGTCATAGGAGGATTGATAATTATCCCGGCTAACTATCACTTCACCTGGCTTAATAAAGCGTGCATAAAAATCGGTATGGCCATCTGTGATATCCTTACCCTTAATACCTTTGAGCCAAATAATCTTCCGTAATCCGAGTAGTACCTTGAGTTCCTCCTCAATATCAGACTTTGACCATCCTGGATTGCGATTCTCATTGAGAATGCAGCTCTCAGTCATTATTGCGGTGCCATTGCCGTCAACTTCAAAGCATCCACCCTCCAGTACGATATTTGCTCTCTCATGGATTGCTCCAGATCGATTAGCGATATACTTGGCGACATGTTTGTCTAGTGAGTGCTCCTGTTTGTTGCCCCAACCATTGAAATTGAAGTTTAAAGCGATTTTTTCTCCATAGTTGGATCTTACGAAGATAGGGGCAGTGTCACGGAGCCACAAGTCATCGATTTCAAAAGTGTGTAGCTCAATTTCATAATTTGAACCATCTAAATCCAGTAGTGTTTTCGCTTCATGTAAGTCCTTTCTGCTCACCAGGATAGATACAGGCTCATAATTGGCAATTGTATTCGCAATTAATGCCAGATTTCTTTTCACCTCAGGAATTTGCTTGTGTGACCAAATGTAATTGTTTGCAACAAAAGCCATCCATGTTCTTTTGTGTTGGCCACTTTCATCAGGCATGTGAAGCGAGCTATAGGCTAAGCTCTGCGAGGCTATTGTTTTTTTTGTGAGTAAGGAGCCTCCGAACAAAAGGGAACTCATCTTAATAAATAGTCGTCGGTCAATCATGATGGCTTACTGCAATTTTGAATGGTTAATTTCTGAGGTTTATTGGTTCAAGTCTAATGTCATTTTGCATTTAAGGCTATAAGTTCATGTGAAGTTTGCAGTCTAATTGCTATATAAAAATTATATTAAAATATATTTTCTTTTTAAGTGGGGTTGTCGTGTGTTTGAAGAGGATTTGTCCTATTTGAGTGCGCTCTATAGAGCCTTAATCTATCTTGTTGTTTAAAAGTATAATTAACTAATATTATATTAAATAATTTGTTTACATTAAGAGTGCCCGGTTGTTGCTGGGCGATACGACCTGTAGAGAGATTGTTGGGGGAAGCTTTACTGGCTAAGGCTCCAGCGACCCGTGCACTTGTCTTCAGCATTAGCTCGGTAAGCGATAGGCTCGTTTAAACAGCGCATGAACCGGCTGACACCTGTTAAGCGTTCTCGCCATATCGAAGCGACATGATCTAGTGTCTTAAGCTCGTAGCGTTCAAACTATGGCCGTTTAGATAGCGCCGGGCCAAATTAGAGGCCTTGAATATTTTTGCTAGCGATCAATCACCTCAAAAAGAGACCACTTATCGGCAGAGTTTTTGTCAATGTAGAGTGCCACATGGTAGTGGTTGCTCATTACTGTATAGGTGGCAAGGTCCAGGGCAAAAATCTCAGCCAAATTATGCATACGATTTTCAATCCACTTGCGTCGGTTCTCGCCGGATACACTATCCCGGCCGCAGAGGAATGCTCGCTGTACTTAGCGGGATAGGCAGTGGTAATAAGGCGTTGCGCCAAGAGATATTTGGGTGCTTCGCGGTAGAGTTATCGACTGCAAACGTATTGATATGGGGGGAATATCCAGTGTTTTGTGGACTTGCGCTCTTTTGTCAATGGTGTTGGTGGTTTATACTTTATGTTTGATGGGTGTCCAAAAATGTTGTTTGCCACTGCAGTTTTGATGCCGCTCAAGGGGCGCTCGAAGACGTAGGCTCTGAATTAATAAAAGAAGCATCTGAAGAATTTATCTTAGAAGGCTAAAATGTTCGAGAATTACCAGTTTAAAACCGAAAGAAATGCTCAGTGGGAAAGAATTGAGGTCTCTAAGCGGGAAGATGGAAGAGCGGAAGTTTATAATCAAAAAGATAAGGCGTTTTTCTATAACGGATTTGATGAAACTGATTGGCGTAAAGTTGAGCCTCATCATGTTGGCAACCTTGCGCTGTATCCAAAGAAGACGATTGCCGGCTGGAAAGACTACTTTAGCTATTTTAAAGACAACCCATTAAAGCTGTATCAGGTTGCTGACTTGCAACAAGCTTTATTGGAGGGGAGGGTTGGGGAGTATGCTCACCCTCAAGATGATGCCTATTATGTTTGGAACTTTTGGGGTGATACTTGGCTCCCAGATTCAATTATAGACATAGAGATTCCGATAAAAGAACCGATAGTCCCGCTTGACGCAAGCTTTGCCTATAGTTGTGCTATGCGAAACCTTACGGGCTGGTTAAAAGATACGGACAATAACAGTGTTGGAAGCTATTTAGAATATCTACCACGCTTTATGGATGCCATGCCGCCATTATTAGACGCCCGGTTATTTGATTTCAAGAATTATAAGATCAGGCAGACACTATCCCCTGAGTTGCCGGTGCGTATTGGGCCGGCTAAATCCCGTATGAAACAATTAATCCGTAATGCCCATGGTCTGATAGATCCGACCGATAAAAAACGTGATTATAAAGTGACAGTGGCTAAAAACTTTTTTGACGTATTTGATGCTCATAGTGACAAGCTGGGTGAAGATTTCCCGCGCTTTATCGCCGAAGCCTTGGAAGAAGAGTAGGGAGTTAGGTTGTGGAAGCTGATGGAACGCTGTTAATACTGAATCCTAAAGTGGTTTTACCCAAGCTATTGGTAACTTTCAATTGTATTAGCTGGTCAGCGCTGACCGAGCTTTATCAATTAGCGGGGCTTAAAGAACCGTTAGAAGAATTAGACTATTCCCTCCTCGTTAATGAACCACTGCCTACGCAGGGTGCCGAGGAGGTATTGGGTGGCGTAGCAATTTATAGCCTGTCCGATGCCTGGATGTACTTTGCCAAAAAGCTTGTAGAGCAGGGGAAAGGTATAGAGCTTTATGGCGTGATTGAGCGGGATGGCGGCAATATTGAATACTATGCCGTGCGAGATGGTCTGCGCTTTTGGGGGGAGTTTAGTCGGGAAGGTGATGATGAAAATACCGCTTTGGCTGAATGGTTAGCTGAATTGCCAAATGACGTGCGGGAGTATTTTTTAACTCAGGTTTCGGTGGGATGTGAAGAAGACTAATGCCAGGTTTTATCGAACGAAGTGATTAGTAGTTTAGCCAGTCTAGGCTTTGATGAAGTTGCTGATGTGGCCGTTGCAGAGGATTAGAAATGTCGAGCCAGCCTGATTTAGAATTCACCAAAGATTCTGAGTGGAATAACCAAAGAGAAAGATATTGGAAGCCACTTGAAACAGACTTAAAAGAGAATAACCGCAGTGCAAAGGTTGCTCAATTTAAGCAGCTATATATGACAGGAACTTGTGATGACATTCCAACGCTTAGAAATGCAGAGCGAAGTGGCGCCATCGTTATATATTACCCTTTGCAGACAGCTGAAGGTTGGGATTTTGCATTTCAAAATGAATACTTGAAGCCTGATCTCTTTAAGAAGTTTTTTTATGATTCGTTAGAAAATACTTATATAAACTGGATGCCAAGTGAAGAGGTTCAGCTTCGCTTCTTTGATTACTTTCACCCTGAAATCTATCAGCATGTGGTTAAAAGTCGTGTCCCTATAGGTCGAGATCAAAAAATTATAGAGTTAGAAGTTGATCTATGTGACTTATTGGGTAGGCAGCTGTCCAATTTGATTATGTATGTTAATGATGATTATTACACTCCCGTAATTGATAGGAGAGCCTATTTTTTCTCCTGCTTAGATAAAGTGGGTGATGTTGGACCTCATGCGGAAGAGCCGGCACCAAAGTGCGGGAGAATCATAAAGCGTCTATTAAAAGCTAGAGTTCAATTACTTGGCCAAAAGGTGGGTGAAAAAGAAGATAAAAAACTTGAGTTTTTAGATGAGCTGTACAGTCATATTGCTAATAAACCCGTAGACCCTAGTATTAAAAAAATCTGGCAAGAAGTGGTTGCTGAGTATGAGTGAAAATCAATTTGCTATTGATATCAGTGTCCCGCAGGCCCAATTGTCAGACTGGGTAGTTTTAATTCAAGGTTTGTGTGATGGACAGTTGGGCGCTTACCTCGAAGAGCGGTTGGAAGCTCTTAACCCAGACTCCCTGGCTTTAATGGATAAAGTGCTGGACGACTGGTGTAGCTATAGTCGTCCTACTTTTTATGAATTTGAACAGCAGGGTAATCGGCTACGCTGCCACGCTGAAGGCCCAACCGGATTTCACCGCGGTCTTGAAGTTTTTCGTGAGGCTTTGGTACTTTGTGGGGCAACGGTTAACGTGGATGATAAGAGTTTGTTGGAGCTTTAGGGATACACGATTTGGACACCCCGTGCGCCTAGTTAAATCGGCAAAAGATTGGAGATGGAAGCCCTCTGCCCGGTAAGGTTTAGCAAACCGCTGGGACCCTGAGTCATGGGCGTTGTTTGCAGCACATATGGATTTGAGCCTAAGGGGCAAATAACTCAAGAAAGAGAGCTGGCCTTATAGGTTGGTTAGATTAAGTTCACTTAGGTGGTCTGCCGGCCAGGTTGTTTCTAGCTTACCTGGCCAAGTGTAGTGAGGGGATTATAAGCAGTTGGTCGGCTTAGGTAAGCCGGCAATTTTACTGGCCACTTTCGCTGGGCTTGGGGGGAAGAGTTGCATCAAGTAAATACTGCGACCCTTTTCTGCGCCTAGATGCTGGCCAATATATTTTACCAGCGGGCGCATAGCGGGGGAGAGTTCAAATTCGCGGTAAAATTCTTGCAGCAGCTCAATAACTTGCCAGTGGTCCTCGGTTAACTCGATGCCCTCAGCACTGGCTAACTGAAGAGCGGCATTCCGGCTCCAGTCGCTGAGGTTGCGCAGGTAACCCTCTTTGTCCAAAGGGATTTCCTGGCCATTGACTACTAGATTGCTCATTTTCTGTTACCGAAACCAGCTGACTATGGGTTGATGCTCGGTACAGAGCTGTACCCAGCGCGCATCATCGATCATTTCCACTCTATCCATGTTTATTGCAAGTTGCTGATGGCCTCGGGCAGTGGCGTCTGCTTCAAGGCAGAAAATTTGGGTACTTGGCACTGTTTCCAGAGCCTCATGCCTCAGCGCATAGACACCATCTTCAATAAGCAGGAGCGAGTCATCCTGGGCAAAAGCACCCAGGCATTCCTTAAGGGCACTGCTGGTATAAGGGGATTTGCTGACAATATGCAAGGTCATATCAGAAGCTCAATACAGTGGGATAGGCGCTGATCAGTGAGCCGGTATCTTTAACGGCTTTAGTCTCGGCGCCGGCAACCTGGATCTGCTCCAGGGTGATATTGCGTTCAGCAAGGCTTTTTTCACAAACGAAAAACTGCTCAATGCCAAACATCGGCAGAGCCTGCAAATTGCGTCGCAGGCTTTTCTGGCCGATATCCGCAGGTGATTGCTGGTCCAGCAACTGGAATACCCCATCGCCGAGAAATAGCAGGTCCATGTCCTGTTCCATCGCCGCCGCTGCCAGTACGGCTTCGATACCTTCCCGCGCCAGGGCATTGCCGTAGGGGGCGGTGCGGCATAGGACCAATGATTTAGTACTCATGCTCAGCCTCCAAAGGTAATCAGGCGATCGGAGTTGGCGACAGCGTCGGTTAGTTGGCCGAGTCCAGCCAGCTCAAAACCTTCAGCCAAGTTGGCGGCGGGTCTTTCCAGGCGCTCGGCCTCTCTCTGATTCAGCACACCGCGCCGTTGCGCAGCGGCAATACAAACTACCAGGTCCAATTGGTGCTGGTGGCCCAGTGCCTGCCACTCTGAAGTCAGATCAGTTTCGTCCTGGGGAGGGGCGGCAATGGCATTGCTGTTTTGCACGCCGCCGCAGTAGAAAAACACTCGATAAATTTCGTGGCCTTGCTCTAGAAGGGCTTTGGCAAATCGGAGTGCACTGGATGAAGACTGGGTGCTGTGGGGGGCTGAGTAGATGGCTAGGGAAAACTTCATAGGGGGCCAAATAGTAAAATGCCCCGCAGTGCGGGGCATTGTGACTTGCTCAACAAAGCTGATGCTTAGTCGTCAGAAGATGCGAATCCAAAGATGTGCAGCAAGCTGGTGAACAGGTTGAAGATATTCAGGTACAGGGAGGCAGTCGCCATCAGGTAGTTGGTCTCGCCACCGTTGATGATGCGGCTGGTATCGTACAGGATGAAGCCAGACATCAGCAGGGCAACAACGCCGCTCAGGGCAACGCTAAACAGCGGCATGTGGATGCCGAAGAAGCCAGCGATGATAACGCCCAGGAAACATACCAGTACTGCGATCAGGCCAACAGCCAGGAAGCCGCCCATAAAGCTGAAGTCTTTGCGGGTAGTCAGTACGTAGGCAGACAGGGCAAAGAAGATCAGGGCAGTGGTGCCCAGGGCTTGCATAACGATCTGGCCGCCGCCAGCCATGCCCAGGAAGTGGTTAAGCATTGGACCAATGGAGGCACCCAGCAAGCCGGTAAATGCGAATACAACACCAACGCCTGCGGCGGAGTTTGCTGTGCGCGGTAATACGAACCAGATGAGGGCCAGGGCTCCCAGGGAGCAGATCAGGCTCATGCCACGACCCATGCCAATAGACATGGAAATGCCGGCGGTAATGGCACTGAAGAGAACGGTCATTGCCAGTAGGGCATAGGTATTGCGCAACACCTTCGCCGATTCCGAGCGATCCAGTGCGCGGGTTTGAGTATAAGCTTGCGGTTGCATTTAGCGACTCCTGCTATTAAGTGATAGAAGAATCATATAGCTCGCAGTGGGGACCTTCAAGTCGGGAAAACCCTTTTAGCGTCCGTCTGCCAGTCTCTATGAATTCACAAAAACCCTATATTTTTAAAGGATTTATTCAAATATTCTCCGCTTATTGTGGGGGCTGTGGGGCATTTTTCAAGTGTTATCGCTCGGGTTGGAGGGTGCGAAGAGAGTGGGGCTCGATAAACCGAGATCGATTACTTTCCACCCTTGATGGGTAGGTCGATATCCACGATCAATGGCAGGTGATCTGAGGCTTGGCGGGTCAGCGATGTCCTGGGCACCCGTACCCGTTTCACATTGAGCCCCGCACTTAGGAACATGTGATCAATACGGACCTTTAGGAAGGTCCCTTTGGGGTTGTGGCGGGGCGCCTGTTCCTGGGCATCCCTGAGATAGCCTCCGAGTCGCTTGCACTCGGCAGAGTTGGGTAGCGCGTTGAAGTCTCCCAGTAGCACTCGCTCTCCGGTGCAGCGGGGGTTGCTGAGCCATTCGGGGCCGAGAAGGGCATCCACCTGGCGCAGCCGCTCTGCACGGGATAACCCCAGGTGGGTGTTGATAATCTGGATAGGTTTGCCATTGGCTTCGATTTCCACCCAAACAGCTCCACGCGGTTCGTCTGCAGCGGGGTTAAAAAGTCCCCCTTTGCCAGAGGGAGGGCCGGGCAAAATCCCTTTCTTGATGAGCCGGGCGGGGAGATGGGTGAGGATCGCATCACCGTAGCGCTCCTCTTTCATATTTATGGTGGGCTGGAAGTGCAGGTCCATTGCCAGTAGACGAGCAAGTCTTTCGGCCTGGTCGAGGCCTCCGGTGCGTTTGCGCATGACATCCAGTTCTTGTAATGCCACCACATCCGGGCGATAGCGGGCAATTACCCGGGCAATTCGCTGTGGGGAGAGCTTGCCATCCAGCCCTCGGCAACTGTGCACGTTGTAGGTCATGATGCGCAAAACAGTTTTTGGCATCCTGTGGTTATCTACCTTCATGGGGCGGGCGCCACGGAGGTAGGCGCGGGCTGTGGAGCGCAGATCCTGTGGGCGCCAGTAGCCCCGACTGGGGTCTGGGGGCTGGATATCCTCTGGCATCAGGGCGAAGGCATGGGTTTCATTGGGGCCGGAGCCGCCGTGACTGCCATTTTCCATGGCGAAAGTCATGGGTTGCCGCATACCGGCACACCAGCCGTACATCATAAAGTCGCCAGAGTCCGGGTGCCGGCACAGGCTGGCCATATCCTCTGCGGCTTCAACCGGGTAGGGGTGTTCGTCCCCCATCAATTTGCGGCCGTCTTCAGGAAGCTTGATGGCGCCATCTTTCCACCACCCATGCACTGGTGAGGAAGCGGGGGAGGATGGGTCTTCCAGATAGAGTACTAGGGGCACTTTGGCTTGCTCCACCATCCTTTTGGCGGCATCTGCCCGGCTGGTACCGTTCAGATCAATGTTGTACAGCATCGCGATTGGGCCCAGGGCCGCTATGGCAGTGGGCGTTCTATCGCCCTCATGCGTGGATTCCTCTTCGATGCTGCTTTTGTCCATCCACTCACTGCCGAACAGTCGAGCTCGCTCGAAACGGACTTTTTTGGGGATGGTGGTAGATTTGATCTGCGGGGCTGAAGGTAAATTAGATAGAGCTTCCGAGAGAGCATCGCCAAGACTGCGGCCATTGACCTCTTCATAGGCCACTGTTTGTTCCTGGCCGTGGTCTGAAAAAATCCATACGTCGTAGTGCCGTCGCTCAGAGCCGTGAGCGGCCTTCCAGATTTTGGCTATCGCACTGTCTATCCCCTTCAATACCCAGTGGGCAAAGGCCGATTGCGGCCCGCGCCGGTGGGATTGTTCATCGTAACCGAGCAGGTTGATATAAATAACCGGCAGGCCGCGGGTGATATCAACTTTCACCCCCATGGTGCACAGCTCTCTAGTGAGAATGGTGATGGCGACCCTTGTGGGAATAAACATCAATTCCTTAATCAGGTTTTGGCCACCGATTATCCCGCGTACGCAGTCGACTAGAGATAAAACCAGCTCAATCAAAATTAACGCGGTAGTGCGAACAAGACTCCAAATATTGGTGACAATCAGAATGGCGATTGCCATGGGGCTGGCTTCGCGTAGGGCTGGGCCCCATCCCTGGTCGGCGGGGCAGAAGTGCGCTTCACCGGTTTTTGTTCCGGCTTTAAATAGGCTGAGATAACAGCTGCCCCCACGCAACAGTGGATCGCGGTGTTGAGTCTTAATTCTTTTTTCGACCAGGGCGGCAACCTCAGGATCGTACATCCGTCCGAGTTTTTGCGTTTCGTGGACGAGGAAGCCAAATGCAGGTACGGCCTGGCGCACTCCATAAAAAAGTTCGGCCTGTACTGCTGGAGTTGTCGATGGGACTCCCGGGTACATGTGCTCCAGGCGATAGTGCTCTTTTCTGATTAGCCGCTTCAGAAATGGCATTCGCCCTCGGGCCAGTGCTTTGAGAAGTTCGGGGTAGGCCAGTCCGTCAATCTGGATCAAAATTAGCCCCGGAGCATGGGGGCTATTTGGGTTGGTGGATAGTCCGAGCAAGCGAGTAATCCACTCGCTGCGACTGAGTCGGCGGCGCCAGCGTCTGATTGATAGTCCGATACGGCTTAACATAGTTTCTGGACTAACGCTTAGGTGGTTGATTCAAGGCTGCGCCTGCGGCTTCTGTGAAGCCCTCGAAAATCTCCCACTGTATGGTGATTAATTTTCCAGTGCGTATACATCGCGCATAAATAGAGTTATCAAGCGGCCAGTTGTAGTGCACGAGGGGTTGATAGAGATCCAGTGCACGTTGGGCACAGCTATTCATGGAAAAATCCTGGGCCGTAATTCTGGCTTCCTTGATCATCTGCTGGCGGCGGTCATCAGGCAGGTTGTGGAACCAACGTATCGCCGCCACAAAATCATTCAGCGATTCTTTGGTTACCAGGCAGCCGTTAATACCTTGCTTCAATATATCTCTCGATCCATTGGCTTCCAGGGCGATCACGGGAACTCCAGAGGCCATTGCCTCAGACAGCACTAGACCTTGGGTTTCAGTAGTGGAAGTAAATAGAAAGGTGTCCATCGCGCTGTAGACATCACGGCGGGCATCACCAATGACTTTCCCTGGCATATGTACACGTTGTATTAATTTTTTGTCGGTAAAAAACTGCTGGAGCTGATCTTCCAGTGGGCCGCTGCCAGCGAGAAGAAAGTGTGCGGATGGATATTCCTGTAAAAATTTGGCGACGGCCTGACAAAGAAAAACCAGGTTTTTTTCCTTCCCGAAGCGGCCCAGATGTCCCAACAAGAATGCTGATGCGGGTATTTTCAGTTTTTTCCTGAGCTTATTGCCTTCTCCATGGGCGTATTGCTCTGGGTGCACTCCCGTAGGGACTTCCGCGATTGGAGTTTGTACCCCTCGCTCCCGGAGAAGTCTCACAACACTCAGGCTTGGGGCTAAGACCAGATTTGCTTTATTGGCGAAGCGGGTGGCAACTTCCATTACAAAGCGTTTGAGCGCTTGTGAATCTCCCATCAAATTGTGGGTGTAGTGCTCGTACAATGTGTGATGGGTAAAAACGAGCGGTAGCTCGCGCTCCCGCGAAAGACGTAGGGCTGTCAGTCCCAGGAGAAAAGGGTGGTGGGCATGGAGGATATCCGGACGGAATTTATCCAGGGCATCATTCAAAACCCCTGAAAATGGCAGTGCCATGGAAAAGTCGGTGCCATTAAAATTCTGGATTGAGTGAATTCTCAGAACATGTTCTTCATCGTCAGACTTTTGCGGGAACTCAGGTGCGATCACCAGTACTTTGTGCCCACGTTTGCGATATTCCTTACTAAACGCGGCGACGGAGTGCGCAACGCCGCCCACGTGAGGCAAGTAGGTGTTGGTGAGCATCACGATATTCACTTGGGGCTCAACTCCGCACTCTGCGATTCGTCGGTGATCAGCACTGGCCGGAAGCCGATGGCCTTAATGGCGATAGGTGGGGGCTTACCATGCCAATCGGCAGCCCAAGAGACCGTTGGCGTGGAGCCTGGTTGAATCTCCAGGGTAACCAAGCCAAACCGGGTTGGCGCGGGCCCAAAGCGGATGGACTGATCTGAGTCAGTACCTTTGAGCCACTCGGGGGGAAGCCCGGAGATGAGAACCAGAGCGTCCTGCTCTTCGCGGACAAAGCAATTGCGTTGCATCGCCACCCACTCAGCCGCTGCCCAGGCGTGCTGTCCATCCCCCATGCATCCGCCGAGAGAATGGGGGTGGATGGCTTCCGGCCATTGCCCTGTTGGCGATGCCAGTTCTGCCACACTGCGCATAAGGTCAATACAACGGGCATCTCCAGCGCGAAGCAATACCTGGGCAATGTGGAGAGTGAGGTAGGCGTTAATGCCGGAATGGATCATGTCCTGGAAAAACCCGCCGCTTACAAAGCACTTTTCCATCAGGTATTCCGCCAGGTCTACCAACCTCGGGTCCTCTGGTGGGTAGAGTTGCAAGGGATAGCCTGCGGCGATCGACCCTACGGCACCGGCATCCAGGCGCCGGTTTGGTGAGGCTGGCATCGCGGGGCGGCCCAGGCGGCCCTGTGCATCCTGCAAGCTTTGATCAATAGTGCTCTGGAAGTCGCTGGCCGCGGTATTGAAGCGATGGGCGTTGTCATCCATACCTTCGCGCGTGCAAATACTGGCGGCACTCTGCAGGCCGGCGACGCCCCAGAAGTCGTCCCAGTAGTAGCAGTCGTTGGGCCCCAGGTGTTCTGCACTGAATCCCGCAGGGAGCAGGCCCCCACAGGGGCTGCCATCATTCGGCAGGCGCTTGTTGATAATCCATTTGGCACCCCTGACGACAGGCTCGCACCACGGCTGCTTTAAGGGTTTGCCGGTTAATTCACAATAGAGATTGAAGATCCACAGGGCTTCACCATTGGAGTCCCATTCGCCGTCCTGGGAGTGAAAAAAACCATCCCGCTTTTGCCGGTGGGGAAATTGCTCCAGAGCTCTTTCTGCGCGGTCTGTCAGTCCGGCATATAGCAGCGATTGAATCATAAATGCCGCGTCCCGAAACCAAAACCGTTTGTAGGTGTAAGGGCCTGGGTAGACATCTTTGGGAGAGTGGAGAATAAGGGTGCGTATTGCCGAGTCGTAGAGAAACTGAAACTTTTCGTCGGGAACGGTCAGGGCGCAGTGACCTTCCAGGACATGTTCCCAGCAAAGGGGAGAGCGCTGCTTACTCTCCTCTGTGACCAGGGGAATAGCAACCTCAATCTTGCGGGGTTTTCGGTCTTCGATGCGAAACATAGCGGCAGCGGAGGCCATGCCAATATCGCAGAGCCCCTCGCGATTGCTTTCTTTGTCCCGGAGATGGAGGTAGATATCGCCACGTTTGTAATTGGATGCCAGGTGTTTGTCTACCGGCTGACTGAACTCTACGGCGGCCTTGTCTTCAATAAGCCAATTGCGCCCGCTATCGCCCAGACGAACCTTGTGAACAAAGCTGACGCCTTCAGGATTGCAGGGTCGCAAGACCACCATTAGCCAGCCGCCTCCCGGGCATTGGGCATTGAGTTCAAGCACACAGCGGGGGTGGCCTTGGAGCAGGCTCGCTGAGGCCCTATTGTGCAACTTAAGACCCCGGCGATGGGATTCGGTAACTATTGCAATATCATCTCCCAGCTCCTGGTGCTGGTTGCAGAAGCCTAGGGTGGAGGGCATTAGCTCCTCACCGCTATCACCGATGACCCAGACATCGATAGACCAACCATCGTAGTGGGGTGTAAGCAGGCCTCGGGGATCGACAATCGGCAGTTCTTCGCAGTCGGGTATACCTACAGCAGTCCAGTTGCGGTGGCTCAAATTACAGTGGCTAATGGAAAAAGCCCGGGGGATAAACGACTTGTCATAGGGATCGAACTGGCGCTGAATCCAGTAGGGCCACACCCAGTCCAAGTTGTGTTGTATGACTTTACTGTTGATCAGTGCTCGAGCGTGAAATACCGCCCCTGCGCGTAGCAGCTCGATGGGTTCACTCACCTCTGAAGGCTCGGCAAAGCGCTGTAGATGCGCCATCAATGTGAGTGGATCAAGGAAACCGTGAGCGGTGGCAAAGCGGCGTACGAAGAAGCGCCAAGGTAGCCATTTCATCCAAGGCATCAGAGGTCCTCTTCTTTAATAATTCTTTTCAATGCACGACGAGCCATTCGAGTGAGCCCGATGAGTGCGATGACGGCCAGGGCGAATCCGGCAATATAAAATCCCCACTGAACTGGAGTGCGTTCCTCAACCTTGCCCAGGGAGGTGAGATCTGCTGCGATGGAGCCGATGTAAACGTTGTGCAACGTAAGGGGGATAATTCCCAGGGCATTTCCGATTACAAAGTCACGCAGTCGAACTGGAGTCAGTCCAAAGAAGTAGTTCGACAACTTGAAGGGAAATAGGGGCACCAGTCGGGTCAACATAATCATTTGCCAGCCCTCGCGACGAATCACTTCGCCAACAGTCGCGGGCTTGATATGAGACATAACCCACCGAGAGGGCTTCTCGCCGAGAAGGTAGCGGGCGATAAGAAATGCGAGGGTTGCTCCAAGTACGGTGCCGGCAATAACCAGTAGGGTTCCTTTTATAACGCCAAATACAAACCCCGCCCCCATGGTAAAAATGACGCCAGGGAGTAAAAAGACGATTGCTGCGGCCACAATTAAGATAAATAGCAAACTTGTCTGCCAGCCCTGCTCATTGAGCCACTGCATCAGCTCAATAATCTGATCATCCAGGTCAAAATAAACCAATAAGCTCAACACCCCAGCCACGGCGATAGTGCAAACCGCGAGAATCAATAGAGGAATAAACTTCACCGCCATAGGGTTTTCCACGGAACCAAAGAAATACGGTTTTGATTGCCGCCATTAACTAGCCTAGCTAAAGGATCGCGACAGGTGATGCTTCTTTATGGCGTCTACACAGTTTCTGTTCGGAAAACTGATGGGGGGGGCTGTCCGCTCTAAGAGGTGATGGTGTTTTCAAAAATGAATTTCTAGTCGCGAGTCGTTGGAATATAAATTTATTGAGTTATTAAAAATGTGAATATTGTCCAAGGGGACAAATAGGAATCCGCCAGTCTGGGGTCAGCAGTCCGGCCAGTGGCTGTCAACAGATATACTTACTCGATCCTAAATTTATTTGCGCAGTGAGCAGATTTAAATTGTTGCTGGAAATAGAGGTGGCCGTTGTTCGAGTGCGCGCTCGCAATACTGCTGACTGGCGGCGGAGCCTGGAGCTATGCCAGCGAGCCTGTTTTGACCCTGGAAGATGCCGTCGATTTGGCAGTGACAGCTAATTTACGGGTTCAGGCGGCTGCGCTGGAAGTTAATGAGGTTTGGGATGACGTCGAGGCATTAAAAACAAAGCGCTATCCCCGGCTGGAAATGAATGCAGGGATAATCGATAACTTAACACGCCAGAGGTACACCTTTGATCGTGGCGTTTTTGTGCAGAATTCTCCGATAGGCCCTATCCCCCCTAGGGATATAGAGATCACATCAGAGGAAGGTGTGACCAAGACCTTCTCTGTCAGCGCGACCCAACCTATCACACAGCTATACACAATAGAGCTAGAGATTTGTGAGGGGTATGTTGTCACTGAAATGGCGGAGGAAAAGGTTCGCTTGGTGCAGCAGGATATAGGCTACCTCACCAAGATCCAGTATTTTGAAATTGGCAGAATCCTTGGTGATTTACAGGCCGTGGATGAAGCCATTATCTTCCTTACTTCTTTGAGTGAACTTGTAGGGAATTATGTTGCACAACAAGTTGCCCTTGAATATGAACTTTTGGATGTGCGAGCACGCCTGGCCCAGCGCAGGCTGGAGCGCCAGCGCCTTACCGATGAGATGGCGACAGCGAAGGAGCGTCTCAATGCGTTGATGGCCCGGGATGTTGAGACCCCCTTCAATATTCAGAGCCTTCCAAACCCACATCATTTAGCGTTCGATGTCGAAACTTCTTTAGGGCTTGCCTTTGAACAGCGTCCAGATCTCGCTGAATCAGAGTTGTCTATTGAGCGGGCTGAATATAGTTACGATGTGAAGAAGTCTGAGTACATTCCCGATATCGATTTGAATATTGAGTACCTAAAGCTCTATGACGTCAGGTTGATACCTGATGCTGAAGCTTTTATCGCCCTGGAAATGCGCTGGGAGTTTTTTGATTGGGGGCGGAAACGGGATGAACTGTCCAGTCGTGCCAATAAAATTCTTGAAGCGGAAAAAAAGTCTGAGGAGGTTCGAAACCGAATAGAAATAGAGGTTCGTGAGAGTTTGCGTCGCTTGCGTACTTCTCAGGAGTCTGTGGGGGTTGCGCGGGAATTACAGGCAGCTTATCGGGAGAAAGTGCGGGTAATGACAAATCGTTACCGCGAACAAGCTGCCGTTCTGAGTGATGTCCTGGAGGCGGAAAAACAGCTTTTTCGGGCGAATAGCGACTACAACCGCGCGATACTGTCTGTATGGGGGTCCCTGGCGGAATATGAAAGGTCGGTGGGGGAGGTGTGATAAATGCGCGTTATCTGCCTCTGTATTATCGCTATATTAGTGGCCGCTAGTGGTTGCCACCGCCAACCTCCGGAGAGAAAACCCACGCCGGTAGAGGTTTTTGTTGCCCGCTCGCAAGACGCAGCAGCTGGTTACCCATACTCTGCAGTCGTCAATCCTTATACGCAAGTTGACGTAGCTTTTCGTACAGAAGGCTATGTACGTGTAATTCCCTCGCGAAAAGCGCTGGGGCAGACTCGTTTGCTGCAAGGAGGGGACTACGTTAAGCGTCACGAAGAATTGGCTAAGATTGATGACGAGCAATACAGAGATCGCGTGGTAGAAGCCGCTGCAAATGTGAGTAAAGCGGAAGCAGAACGGCGTAAAGCTGATCTCAATTACAAACGGGCAACTGCGCTTTTTGCCACGGCCAGTATTACCGCCCCTGATTATGATTCAGCCAGGGAAGAGTATGAAATTGCGCAAGCTGCGGTGGTCGGTACCAAGGCTCATTTAGATCGGGCAGAGGAAGAGTTGCGGGATACAGTGCTGCGCTCTCCACTTACGGGCATTATCCTGCAACGCAATATCGAAGTGGGTACATTGGTCCACTCGCAGTCGGTTGGCTTTGTTGTGGCCGATATTAGCCGAGTGAAAGTTGTGTTTTCAGTACCTGATATAGTTTTGAGTTACGCCCCTCTTGGCAGCGTGGTGTCGCTGCGTACAGAGTCATTACCGGATCTTACATTTAAGGGCATGATCACCGAAGTTTCTCCTATGGCAGATCCCCGCACCAGGGTATTTGCAATCACGGTTACCGTTGATAATCCCAAGGCGCAATTGCGGGTAGGAATGATTATGTCTCTGGCCTTGGACAAAATACCGATACCTCCAGATAGGGTTCTCATACCACTTTCCTGCTTAGTTGCTCACCCTGGAAAATCCAAAGGATTCGCTGTATTTGTGCTGGAGCGAGATAGTGAAGTTTTACGAGCAAAACTAAGAAAAGTGCTCCCGGGACAAGTAGTTGGCAATAATATTGTCATTATCCAGGGGTTAACTGAGGGCGAGGAGGTTGTATCAACGGGTGCTGCCCAGCTCAGTGATGGGAAAGCTATAATTGTCGTGCCTTGAGGGCTAGGGAATGACAGATCAGGAAGAAAAAAGACAGGCGGAAATTATTGAAGCGGAGAGCCACCATCGCTTTAATACTGCACGCTTTTTTGTAGACAACCCGAGTATTTCTGCTGCATTACTGGTTACTGTTCTGGTATGGGGGGTAGTTGCTTATCTCTTTATGCCGAAAAGCAAAGATCCAGATATTCCTGTGCGTATTGCTGTAGCAACAACTCACTGGCGTGGGCAATCTGCAGTAAGAGTTGAAGAGTTGGTAACTCGAAAGGTTGAGGAAGCTATAGCGCAGAGTGAATATCTTCACGAGCCAGACTCACGGACCTTTGCAATAAAGTCCCTTACATTAAATGGTGTCTCTATCGTACAAGCGCAGTTGGCACCGAAAACCGATGTTACAAAAGCATTTAATGATCTAAATCTGAAGCTGATTGATGCTCAGCAGCAATTGCCATCTGGAGCTAGCAAAATTTCTCTGAACTCGGAGTTTGGTGATACTGCAGCTATATTACTCAGTGTTGCTAGCCCCCGTGCTGGGCCTACTGAAATTACACTACGTGCGGAGGATATTAGGGAGGGTATTTCAGAGGTTCGAGGGCAAGAGTCAAATAGTAAGGGACGGGTGAGTATCGTTGTTGCCCTTCCTTTATCTTTAGCAGATACGTACTCTGCTACAGGCCTATGGATCTTTGCGAATTGGCTTGAAGCTCAGGGCTATGGAACAGGATTTGAAGTTTTAAATGGGGCCGGTTATTTGGGATTGGATTTTTTATCTGATAAAAGTAATAGTGAATTACTAGCGGCAACAAAAAGATACCTATCCGATAAGCTAAGTGCCCAGAGATTCTTTCCCGATGCTTGGGACCCTTTTGTGGTTCGTAATCTGGCCAATACTCGCGACCATTTAATGAAAGTGGCAGGTGCGAAATATAGCTATCGTCAACTTGATGATTTCTCTGATCTTATTGCAGCAAATATAAGGGCCATTCCGGAAGTAAAAAGAGTGCTAAGAACTGGTGTGCTGACTCAGGAAGTAAAATTACTGTATTCGCAGGAAAGGCTGGCCTCCTATGGGTTGCGACCTGACATGATTGCCCCTATTCTCAATGCCCGCAATACAACTATTCCCGGCGGTACCATTATTTCGGATGATTTGGGTATCGCTATTATGCCCAGTGGTGAATTTAATAATCACGAAGAAATTGCCAATGTTCCGGTGGCCTTAAGCGATACAGGAACGCCGGTATATTTGCGCGGAATTGTCGATATTATTATGGGGTATCAAGCGCCACCGCCCCTGTTAAATTACTACGTAAATAAAGATGAAAATGGAGACTGGCAGCGTAGCCGCAGCATTAACCTCTCTGTGCAGATGCTGGATGGCAAACAAATAGGCGAGCTTGGTCGCAATGTTAGCACAGTCTTGGAAAAGGTTAAGGTTGATTTACCCAAAGACCTTATTATTGAAAGAGTTTCTGATCAGCCGCGTCAAGTGCGAGAGAGTGTAAGCCTCTTTCTAGAAGCTTTGATAGAGGCGATTATTTTAGTTGTGATAATTGCATTTATCGGGTTTTCAGATTGGAGATCTGCTGTACTGTTAATGATATCTATACCAGTAACATTAACGATGACCTTTGGATTTATGCAGTTGCTGGGAATAGATATTCAGCAGGTGTCAATTGCTGCGTTAATAATAGCTCTGGGGCTTTTAGTCGATGACCCAGTAGTTGCGAGTGATGCGATCAAGCGGCAAATGGCATCCGGTAAACCCTCTATCATTGCTGCTTGGTTGGGGCCAACTTTGCTGGCTAAGGCGATTTTTTTTGCGACACTGACAAATATTGTTGCGTATTTACCGTTTTTATTGCTAACGGGGAATCAGGGGGATTTTCTACATAGTCTTCCTATCGTGATGGTTTGTGCATTGGTTGCATCCCGTATTGTCTCCATGACATTTATCCCTTTTCTTGGGAATACGTTACTACGTCCTCCGGAGCAAGCAGAGCGAAGTTTGGAGGTGCGGAGGAGAGAAGGGCTTACCGGACGCTACTATCGAGCAGCGGACTGGGCTATTAGCAACAGAAAAATTGTTATATTAATCGCTTTGGGTATTCTTGTATTGGGTGTGGTTATAAAAAGCCAGCTGAGGAATGCATTCTTTCCTGCTGATGTTCAGTATTTATTTTATGTTGATATCTGGTTGCAAAATGATGCGAGTATTGATGCAACGGATAGTGTGGCAAAAGTCGCTGAGGAAATAATTAGAGAAACTATTGAAGAGTATCAACGGAAGCATATAAAAAAGAGTGATGGACCCATTTTGGAGGGGATTAGCAGTACCTTAGGCGGTGGGGCACCACGCTTTTGGTACACATCTAATCCTCAACAAAAGCAATCTAATTATGGACAAATAATCGTTCGATTAAGTGATAAGTATCTGACTCCCATTCTGGTTCCAATTATCCAGACCGCTCTTTCTGAACGAATTCCTGGGGCGGAGTTGGATGTTCGCCAGCTACAAACGAGTACTGTTGATCATCCTGTCGAGATAAGAGTCTCGGGACGTGTGGCAGTAGGGTCTTTGGAGGAGGAGAAGGATATAGCACTTCTGCGAGAATATGCTGCAAAAGTTAAAGAAATTGTTGAGAAATCTCCCTATGCTCGAGTGGTTCGCGCTGATTGGGCTGGAAAAAGCCTAGTAATGAATATGAATGTGTTAGAAGATCGAGCTGAGATGTCGGGCGTTACCAATGCTGATATCGCTCTGGCATCGTCTTCTGGTTTTACTGGATCTACAGTGGATACCTTGCGTCAGGGAGATAAGGAAATACCTATTGTTGCTCAGCTTCGATTGGCGGAGCGTGGGCAGTTGGAGGATGTCAATAATCTATATGTATTCGCATCTGATAGCGATATTCATATTCCATTGAGACAAGTGGCAACCACTTCCATTCTCTTTTCGACAGAAAGAATATATAGATTGGAAAAGTTTCGAACGATTACTGTTTATGCATTTCCATATTCCGGATTTATTTCATCAGATATTATGTCTGGTGTTCAAAAAGAGTTAAAAGAACTCTCAAATTCTTTGCCTGCTGGATATCAATTGCAGATATCTGGAGATGCAGCCAGTACTCGTCATGGATTCCTGCAATTACTAATGATCATGGCTGTTTCCTCCAGTGCAATATACCTTGCTTTGGTATTCCAATTTAGTAGTTTGATAAAGCCTCTGGTAGTGTTCGCCACGGTTCCATTAGGTATGGTGGGTGCACTAGTAGCGTTGTTTATATCTGGTCAGCCATTTGGCTTTATGGCGTTTTTAGGGATAGTGAGCCTAATAGGCGTCATTGTCAGTCATATTATTGTCCTATTTGATTTTATTGAGATGCGTCATACTGCAGGAGATTCGCTTCGTCAGGCATTACTTGATGCAGGTATTCTTAGACTGCGCCCCATTTTAATCACTATTGCAGCGACGACCTTCGCCTTGATCCCCTTAGCTATTCACGGAGGCCCCCTCTGGCGGCCATTATGTTTTGCGCAAATTGGCGGCCTTATCTTGGCCACTTTTGGAACACTATTTTTGGTGCCGGTCATCTATACAACTATGGTAGAGGACTTAAAATGGATTAAGTGGATTGAGCGTAAGCCAAAGAAAGGGAGCGATCCCAGTGACTTGGTGACTACCTAAGTCATGTTTTCTCTTCCCTGGGGCATGCTGTAGAGATTCGATGGCGCCTTCAGGTAGTAATACTATTGGCCGGAAGGAAAAGGCTACTTACTGAATATCAGTTGTAAATCACCACTGATATGCTCTGAGAATTGTCACTTAATGCAGCGCAGCTGGATAGTGAAAAGGCTATGTTTTGATCCTGCAAACTCGACAACTGCTAGGATCAAAATGCGCCTATTAATGAAAATCCTGATACCGGCAAAGGCCGGCAACAAGTCCATTGCTGATGATAGTATGTCTGTAGCGATGAATGATTTTATCGCCTCAGCCAATCCTGAGGCTTCCTATTTCTTTTTGGAGCAAGGAAAGCGTGCAGCAATTTTTATCTTTGAGGAGAACTGTCAAGATCAGTTGATGACCTATAATGAAAAATTTTTTGCGGCCTTTGATGCTGAAATATGGATCACTCCGACCTTAAACCTTAAGGAGTTGCAGTTGAATTTATAGGCATTTTTTATGGTTGCAGTTTCTGACTTGAAAATCTGTCAGAACATCGCAATTTTGCCTGCTTAATTCTGTGGGATATTAGAAGGTAAATATATTATCGATTTTTTTATGTGTTCTGGTGGGGCTGTCAGCGTATTAAAGGGGTGCTTGTTACGCAGTGCTGAGAAGTAGGGCAGAGGGAGTTTGATGTTCGATGAGAACCCTATTTGAGAACGTATTTGAAGTTATTATTCCCGTATTTATCTGCGTCCTTATTGGATACCTGTTTGCAGCAAGTAAGCAAGAATTAAATTCCAAAATGGTATCCAAATTAATGGCTCATATTGGTTATCCGGCGCTGATATTGGATCATATGCTGGGCCAGCAGATAGTATTGGGTAGATTTCTATGGATGCTGTTGGCCGCCTTCCTGATGTACTCGTTGATGTCAGTGCTAGCCCTTCTATTCTTATCTTTATTTAGGCAAAATATACGTACTTACTTTTCTTGTCTAAGTATGAACAATGTAGGCAATATCGGCCTCGCAGTATGTGCGTTAGCATTTGGACATGCGGGAGTTCTATACGGAATTGCTTTTGTTGTTGTAGGAATGATTTTTTTCTTTGTGGTTGCTCCTGGAGTAACATCGGGTAGCTGGTCGGCCAAGGAAATTATGCTTAGCCCAGCAATTTACAGTGTGGTTTTTTCTATAGTCGCATTGATTTTCAATATAAGTTTACCAAAGCCCGTTATGTCATCTCTTAATATTTTGGGCGGTATGGCAATCCCTCTAATGTTGTTGACCCTCGGACATAGCTTGGCCCAAATTAAGCTGGGTGATACTAAGATTGGATTGGTCTTTGCTATTGGGCACATAATTCTCGGTGGCGCCGTCGCGCTTATTTTGATAAATCTGTTTAACTTTACGGGTGCTATGCGAGGGGTGCTTATTCTGCAATCCCTTATGCCATGCGCTGTTAGTACTTACCTCTGGATATCTATTTATCGCCCCCAAGATACCCCGAAGATATCCGGTATTATTTTCCTCTCAACTATTATGAGCATTTTTATTTTGCCTGTTGTGTTGACTTATTGGGTACAGTAGTTCATAGCTAGTGCCTGAGCTTCAGGCTATTTGGGAGTGATAAGGTGGTTCACTAAACTTCTGTGTGTTGTTCATTTGGCCTTCACAGTACGGAATTCACAGCCGTAGGTAGATCATTTAGGGAGGCTCCACACTTCAATGCCAACACAGACCCTGACTGGGCGGCCATTTTGGTTGCTATTGACTTTGCTACTTTTCCTGCTGGCAATGCCTCCCCGTGTTCTTGCGACCCCCAATCCCTTAGGGCTATTAACCAGCTCCGATCGTGATCAGTTTGCTATTAAAGAGTTTTTGGTTTTTACATCTTTTCGCGCGCTCTATCTGGATAGTGCTGCGGATAAGCAGGTTGGCCTGGATAGGAAAGTGCAAGCTCCACCGATCCGCCACTTTGAAGGTGCTACTGCCAAGAACTTTCAGGAAAAGATAGCCCATAAAAAATACCACCAGATTTGTGATCGTCAGTCACCCAAAGGGTTGTCTCTTTGCGAGGAGGCGAACTGGAAGTACAAGCAAGCGAAAGCCTGTTTACAAGCCAGGGAAGCCTGGGAGGCCCGCTGGGGCAGGCCGGATACTCAAGCTCCACATGGGAGAGCCCTGAAGAATGTCCGGGCTCGGCTTAAAAATGCTATTACTGACAAAGAACGCCTTTGTGGTATTGAATAGAGTTCTAATAGCCAGCGATGCTTTGATAGCTTGTCATGTTCGCTATGTAGTTGACGAGATAAAGGTGTGTCGAAAAAGTGGTCCGTGTAAACTAACGTGAATTCTACAGCTGAGAAATAGGCCTCCATTGAAAGGACGTATATTACTAACCGGCGCTAGTGGCTTTGTGGGAACCGCACTCTTGCCGCAGCTCCGCAAAGACGGTTACCAGGTTTTGCCGGTGTATCGCAGCGATGTTGAGGGCGGCTTTCAGATCGGTGACCTGTCAAGCAATACGGATTGGGCTCAGGCGCTTGTTGATATAGATACCGTCATTCACACTGCAGCACGTGTCCATGTAATGAGGGAGACCTCTGCAAACCCTCTGGAGGAATTCCGTCGGGTGAATGTTGGAGGCTCTATCAAGCTGGCACAGCAGGCGGCTTCATCCGGTGCTAGACGTTTTATTTATCTTAGTTCTATTAAGGTTAACGGGGAGTCAACCGACAACCGCTTACCATTTAATGCGGATGAACAATGTGATCCTACGGATCCCTATGGGATTTCAAAGAAGGAGGCCGAAGACGCACTGCTTGAGCTGGCTGAGTCTACGGAGATGGAAGTTGTTATTATCCGACCACCTCTGGTCTATGGGCCTGGGGTCAAGGCGAACTTCCAAGCGATGATGCGTTGGCTTACCAAGGGGATCCCGCTGCCACTAGGGGCTATTCATAATCGCCGAAGCTTGGTATCTATCGGCAATTTGATCGACCTGATCCGCGTTTGTATTTCTCATCCCAATGCGGCAAACCAGGTATTTCTGGTATCCGATGATATGGATGTATCGGTAACAGATTTGTTGCGTGGTTTATCCCATGCCATGGGTTGTGATGCTCGACTATTGCCTCTTCCCCAATTCGCACTCACCAGTGCGCTGAAGCTAATAGGAAAGGGGGCAGTTGCCAAGCGCTTGTGCGGTTCACTACAAGTGGATATCACTAAAACCAAAGAGTTGCTTGACTGGACCCCCCCAGTGGCCTTAGGTGAAGGTCTGGCGGAGACGGCACAGGCATATTGCCAGGCAGGAAGCTCTCAGACCCCGCAAAAGAGCACTTAGCCAACATTTATTGCCTACGGAGAGGGGTAGTCACCCCTCGTAATTGGCAACCGCAGCGTAAAAACCAAGCAAGTAGGTTACTGGAACCTCAATGGTAGAGCTGTGCCCGGATCTTGCTCTCAGTTTAAGTTTGAGTTTATCTCGATTGCGCACTGAAGCCTGTATTTGTTCCTCAGTGAGAGCAATATCCAGAATCTCTTCAAGCATACATTCATTGCCACTTACGCATTGAAGGACATTTTTGTTAATAGGAGCCGTCTCTACTGGCTGTCCGCCATTTAACTCCGCAGACTCATAGTGACGCCACGCCTTGCGATAGGTGATATGGATCTGTAGATGGTACTTCGTTGGCTCGTTAGCAGCGGGTTCAAATGCGCGGAGGTTGTAGTAGTAGAGGTTCAGGTCAGAGCCATCAGTAGTGGCCTGTAATTTCGGTCCTGAGAACTGAGTACCAGAATTTTCCCCACTAGCTTGGATAGATACGGCCTGCCTGATTTCCCCTGCCGTTTTTTCCGAGAGCTGAGTGACTGAGCTACAGCCAACCAATAAAATCGCTACCAGAGTTAGTGTGAATTTGGTCATGGGTCTTCCCTGTTTTCTTTTCACTTCTTTTGGGGGGAAAGTATCGCATAGTTGGGGTGCTGGCTGAAATTTTACGTAAATCTTTATACTCTAGGAGGGCAGTGGCATCAATTGACAACTTCGGAGGGAGCTTTTTAGTTGCAAATAATAGGGCGTATCAGAGGGTAATTGGCCGTCTATTCAGTATTCTAGATTTTGAAAATAGGAACATCAAAAGGCGGTATCTACCTTGCGATACTTTACGAGATACCGCCTTTGCAGTTGAGCTTGTATTTCACGCTGTGTAGATGGATTTTTTCCCAACAATGATAACCGAATCAGCTGGTACAGTTGTATTTTCAAAAGGAATTTGTTCTTCGTCAAAGTAATAGGACTCTACGGTATCAAAGCCCGCATTTTTCATAAGAGATTTAATTTCTTCCGTAGAGCGTATATGAAATTTAAATTGAGTGAAGGGTATTTTTTTGAGCGATTTATCTGAACGAATCCCGAAAACTGCTCGCCCTCCAGGTGAAAGCCAGTTGCTAATATGACTGAAAAAGCTTAATAAATCGTCGATAAAGTACAGAATATTAACTCCGATAACACCGTCAACGCTTCCATCTTTAAGCTGGACTTCCAGGCAATCACCACAAATTACTTCCGCTGCACACTGGCTGCCTCTTAGTGTTTCTTGAAGTTCACTGGCCATAACTTCTGACATTTCAATACCTAAATAGTGGCCATTAATGCCTAACCCGCTCAATATCGGTAGCGACAGCGATCCATTACCTGGTCCGATTTCGACGATTGACTCATCTTTTTGCGGCGATAACTTTTGAATGGTTTGATTGGTAATAAGCTGATTGAGCATACTCATTTTGTTGCCCATTTCAATGCCAGCCTCTCCCTCAGGGCATGAAAGCTGGTTTGCGATAGATTCTAGATCTTGGTTTTCCATTAGTAATTTCTTTGTTGTCGGTCTCAGTTATATTGCCAGGAGTATAACCCTGAAGTTTAAATAGTGTTTCCTTTTCTTAGTAGGGCTTTAGATTCACAAGAAATTGTGCCGAATGCCTGAGCCCCATTCACAGTCATACCCAAGAATGGTGATTGTGTGTTATTCCGCCTTAAAGGCAGGAGTGGACCGGGTAAAATCAAGCGATAGATTCTCAAGTGAGAAGCCTGAGGGGCGGAGTATAGCTCTGACGCTCCAGCTGATAATTGAGAGGTGTCATAGGTATGGGGGGCACTTTCTTTTCTGTAACACTTTGCGGAAAAATGCTAGTTAACAGGCTGGGATGTGGTTTCAACACTGCTTTTCTCCGTACATTTATTGAACTGGTAGTGAGAATCTTGCCAGGCAAGCTTGTTGAAACATTACTCAGGAAAGAATGCTGTTTATAGTGGATTTTGGTGGACGACTTAAGTGTCGTTTTTATGTTATCAAGAGTAGATATAGGTCGCAAATGGGTCGAGATATACATTTATATGTAGAAACAAGCTTTGGTCATAAAGAGCCTTTTTCGGATGTAGCATATATGCGAGCTTTAGCTGACGGAGGTAGGATTGATATTGCGAGAAATAGAGAGCTGTTCGGGCTGCTTTATTCAAATAAAGGATTGCCAAATATATTGTCTGATAAGATTTGCCGGGAATTCTATAACTATGTACGAGAGCCGGATGAAAATTTAAGAACTCTGGATTATATCGATAGGAAAGATGCAGATAAAATTATTGCAGAGGGGCGAGGGCACTATAGAAGTCTGTATGGCCAGGAAAATAAATGGATATCTGAAACCGATTGGCATAGCCCATCCTATTTAACTTTAGCTGAAGTCCTACAGACAGTAGAAACTACTGGTTTTCACTTCAATAGACTGCCGGCTGATTTTAGAGTTGTCATAAGGTTACTTGAGGCTTTGGAGGGTGAATATGATACCGTTTGCGCACGGATAGTATTTTGGTTTGATAATTGATTTCAATAGTACAGAGAATCCGAAAAGTGACACAGTAATTTGGGGATTAAGGACTTCTAGGGTTCGGTTCGATCGTTTAAAACCATTGATAACCTTTATTATTACTACTTGGACAATAGGCTGGTTTCCCGTAGTAAAGCCGCTGATCACTTGTCCGAGAATAAGAAGCCAAAGACTATTGCTTAGCAAAGAGAGAACAGTGATCGCGTACCCGGCCATGGCCCCCACCAAGCACAGCACCATGGCAGTTTTGCGTCCAATGCTGTCAGACAGTTTGGCGATATATACGGACCCAATAAACCACGCCAGAAAGAAGCTGCTGATCACAACTCCATAGTACAAGTGCCGAGTTGATTGTGGCGTATCAGTAGGTAGGAACTGGAATTTTGTCGACATAACCAATTCATTGATGATCGGGAACAGCAATCCCTGACCCATCAGATCTACAAAAACTACTGCCAAAAGGGCTAAACGGCACATGGCAGACATAACCACTTCCTCCCCCAGCTTCAGCTTTGCTGCCTAAAGCAAGATAGCAGGTGATGAATAGGTGACGGAGCCTGTCATTGAGCAGCGTAAGCCAGGTAAGAGCGATAGAGCTATTTGAGACTAAGCGCACGGTTAGTTACCCGGGAATAAAGGCGGTTAAGACAGTTGAGGCTTGCTCTATATATCAGAATTCAAGAGAAGCTTCTCCTATTTCTGGAAGTGACGATCTATCTCTTTGATTTTTATAGGGTTGATAATGTTATAAAGAGCAGAAAAAGCAGGTGGATATATAGCGCCTGCTTTATATCTACCTGTTGAGAATTATGTCAAAGCTCTTAACTTTTTGATATTATTGGGTTTTTGAGGTTATCTTGAAAGAAGTGAGTAGAATTATATAGAAGGGTGATATAAAGACGCTTCTTTTGAATTAACTGTTAGGCGTCCAAGAGGATTGAGTCCCTAATGGAAATTAGCGATATTAGAAAAACGTTTGAAGAGTTCGTTGGTACAGAAAGATATTTGAACTTTTTGGCTACTATCTGTTGCTCCAACAAAGAAAATGGTCGCCTTAAATTCAAACAAGAACTTGAATGGGAAAAATTCGTTAGTGAGTATGGGGTAGGCTATAAAACATACCAAGAAATATGGTCGTTGTTTCAATACTGCCATTTGCATCAAGTAGAGCTTGAGCTGGATCATGCTGAAATCATCTATGGTACAAGAAGATCTCCTACAGAAGCTGAGCGAAGAACTATTAATGAAAACTACCCTTATGCTAATGTTGTGGCTTATGGGCCTTGCTGGGTTGAAGATGCAAAGACAAAAGAGGTTCTTTACTGCAGCAAGTGCAGAGAAATCTATGGTAGCTAAGATGGGTTGTTCGCCTAAATCGGGTAGCCGGTAGTTTCTAACTACCGGCCCCCACACCACCCATCGTGCGGGTCCGCAATGGGCGGTTCCCTATCCGTAATGAATCTCTACCCAACGATCTCGCAATGAGATCAAGCCCATCTCTTCGAAGAACTCATTATTAAGCGCAATATGAATACCCTCAGTTTTTGCGCTTCGCCAGTAACTTTTAGCAGACGAGCCGCAGGTAACTGCCAGCGATTCACTCACACCCATGCGTAGCAAATTTCGAACTTTCGTTCTTACCCTACGCCAATTCTTCCAATAGCTCATTCTTAATCGCCGCCGTATCCAGCAGTCTAGATCAATACATTTTTGGTAGCCTTGTGCTATACCAAAATAATTAATCCAGCCACGGAGGAATACGGTAAGCTCTTTCATTCTCTTCTCCATCGAAATACCACGGGATCGCCCTGTAATCTGACGGACGTGATATTTAAATTGGCGCAGCGACTTATCATGCCAGACAAGCTTTGCTCCACGGAAAGAAAACCCCAGAAACTTACACCGGCTAACGGGGACTACTTGGCTTTTAGCATCGTTAACTTTGAGTTTAAGCTTGCGCTCAACAAAGCGTTTGATGCTGGCCATAACCCGTTCACCTGAGCGTTTAGAGGAAACGACAATCACGAAATCGTCCGCATAGCGGACGAAATTGTGTCGGCGTTTTTCCAGCTCTTTGTCGAGCAGATCGAGTACAATATTGGATAGCAGCGGCGATAAAGGGCCACCTTGCGGCACCCCCTCATAACACGCTTGCCAACATCCATCTTCTACCCAGCCTACGCGCAAGTAGCTTGCGATCAGTTTGAGTAAACGCTTATCGTTAATTCTTTGGCCGAGTAAGCTCATGAGAAAGTCATGATTCACTCGATCGAAGAACTTGGATAGATCGACATCCACCGCTATTCGCTTGCCACCCTCGATATACTTTTGTAGTTTTTTCACCGCGTGATGCTGTGATCGCTTTGGCCGGAAGCCATAGCTAAACTCTGAAAAAGTCACATCGAAAATAGGGTTGATGATTTGCGCGATAGCTTGCTGAATAACACGATCAAAAATCGTAGGTATCCCTAGCCCTCGCTGACCACCATCTGACTTGCGAATGTAGACGCGTCTAACAGGCAACGGCTGGTAATGACCTTGCCGAATGGCTTCGATAATTTCATTCCCAACTACCTTGAAGTGCTGCACAAAATCATCAACGGTGACCCCATCAATGCCTGCTGCACCTTTGTTGCTTCGCACGTGTTTCCATGCAGCATTAAGATTTTCTTTGCTGAGGATGACTTCAAGCAGATTTTCATTTGAGTTGAGTGTCATGGCAGTGCGCTACGTCAATTTTATATCCGGCTGGCAACACATCGGTAGGCTAGCCCTGTCTTTTAACTCGTGGATTTTGGGTTCAAGCCTTCACCGTATCCAAGGTATTAATCTTGGCATTAGGCTACTATGCCGTCGGCTGACTTCTGTTCAATCACCTTGGCCATTACTGGCCGAGGCGCCGCTGTGTTCCACCAATTTTGTTTACCCCCTCGATGGTGGCTAGCGGGCTGGGCCTACTTATGAGTCAGCGGCCACGCTGACAGCTTTACAGCAGCAGGTTGAACAGATCTCCCCAGATAAGAACGTGAACTTTCACTACACAACTGCATCATTTACTTTACCCGTTAGATCACATGGCTTCGGTGTTCTTGGCCACCTCGCCTCCAGGCTAAGCCTTATATGATGTTTCTGTCCGTCAGCTCGTAGCTTTGCTAGCGGCTTCCTCTCCACAAGACCTCACGGTGTTGCAGTTGCCATTCGCTAGTAGTTAGCATTTAATGGAATCCATTAAACGGTGATCCTCCTACAGAGGACTTTCACCCCATTAGTTCACGCCCATGCTGGGCGTACCAAGCGGCTGCATTTCGTTCCGGCCTTCGGCCTCCACCGGACTCGCTGCGCTCGCCGATGAGCCGGGCGTTAGCACTCATGAGTATGAAATTGAGTAAAGTCCAAAAATTAAGTTGCTGGGTAGGACTTGTTATGCTGCTCCTGCCTTATGCAATCTATTTCTATTCACGATCCATGGGCTTGCTACCGGCGGAATCAGATTGGTGGGCACAAGGTGTCAATCATGGTCCGTGGCGCTGGAAATGGCAAATGGCTTTCATACTTCCTAGCCTATATTCTCTATTGTTTGGCTCAATTTGCTTACTTTTAGTCGGTTTAGCGAAGTCGGTTATGAAAAGCTCTGTGCAACAATTAGTCATTTATGGATTTCTGGCATTGGCTTATTTCGGGGCATTTTATTTATTAGCTAAAACGGTATTTTGGACGATTGATTAATCCTAGTGCTAACAAGTCAATTAACTACGCGCCTTCGGCGCCCGACAGCTTACACTCCGCTTCGCTACGTACAGCTGCGGGTTATTGAGGCATTATTGTGGCGGTCATTTTTTAGATGGTTTGTAGTTGCTGCAAGTAACAATCTCTACCTGAACACGCTTCGCCAGAGAGTTCTCCTTCAAACTGGTACCGCAGTTTCGTTCAAGTGCCTTCGTTTAAAGCCAACAAGTTCTGCAAGCCAGCTGCACCATTGTGGAGTGCCAATCAGCTAGTTAACTGGTGGGGAAAGTATGGTATTTTTCCCTGTAAATTTATCGGGCAGTGGCCAGCCAAAGTTGGCTGGCAGAGAGCAAGTAGGTCGTTCAGAGCGCGCCAGCTATAACCAGGCCAGGCAAGATCGCCCAGCCGGTGGCTGGGCTGGACAGCCTACGCTTTGCTTCGGCTGCCCTTGCTGGCAACGTTAGTGCGTCAAGCTAAGCTTGATGCTTCTTGCAGGGTGGAAGTCCCTGTCGGGTAAGGCCTAACCAGCCACCTGTATCGAGTGTTGCGCGTAGGGCGGAACAGAAGGGAAAGAAAATATAATTATCTTTTTTTTTCAACTGTGAACAAACTATGTGAAGCGTACACAGAGAATTCTATAGGCCATAGGGATTATCGTGATCCTGAAGTGCTGGTATCGCTCCGATAATAAAGTGAGCTCCGATTGACGAGATGTGTAACGCCATCGAAGTCCAGGCAATGCAACCGTAATGGTAAGGTTGTTGCGGATCGGCGGGGTTATTAAGCCGTGGCATGTAGAAAGAGAAGTATTGAGAACTTGAGAGATCCGAGCAGGTTCCTGAAGGAGCAGGTAGAGACATTAAGCCTAATGGCGAAACCAACGAAGACCACTCGGAAGTCGGATCAGCTCATAGTAGTCCGAGAGCGGGAAAGCCGCTTACATGGCGAAGGGGCTGACAGTAATATCGGTGTGCAACAGAAACATAGTCCGGACAAAGTAGGGCTGGAGACACTATGACAACCGCCTTGCACGCCATCGCATTTAAAGCACAGAGCCACCCCAGACACAGGTTTCAGAATTTATACGGACTGCTAAATTCCAACCTGCTGTATCAAAGCTGGGGCCAGCTCAATAAGCAGGCCCGCCCCGGTATCGACGGAGTAACTACCGAAGTTTACCGGCAAAGACTGCCGCAAAATATTCAATGCCTACATCAACGGCTGTGTGACAAACGCTACCGCACCCAGGCGATTAAGCGGGTATTGATTCCCAAAGGCAACGGCAAGCAGCGCCCACTGGGGCTGCCTACGGTGGAAGACAAACTGGTGCAGCAGAGCGTAGCGCAGCTACTGCAAAGTATCTGGGAGCAGGATTTTCTGCCCTTCAGCTACGGTTACCGTCCCAGGAAAAGCGCCCACCAAGCCGTACACAGTCTTGGCTTAAATCTGCAATTCAAAGGCTACGGCTACATCGTTGAAGCCGATATTAAAGGCTTCTTTGATCAGCTGGATCACGACTGGTTACTGCGGATGCTAGCCCTTCGTATCGACGACAAAGCCCTGCTGACACTGATTAAGCAGTGGCTGAAAGTACGCGTGCAAACTCCAGATGGTAAGTTCAGTAAAGCGGCAGCAGGCACCCCGCAAGGAGGTGTGGTCAGTCCGGTACTGGCGAACATCTATCTGCACTACGTCCTGGATTTGTGGTTCGAGAAGAAAGTTAAGCCGCGTATGCGTGGCAGAGCCATGCTAATCCGGTACGCCGATGATTATGTAGTGGCTTTCCAATTGAAAACGGATGCAGAGCGCTTTTACCGGGTACTACCGCAACGGCTGAACAAGTTTGGCCTGCAGTTAGCCCCCGAGAAAACGCACCTGAAGCGCTTTAGCCGCTTCCATCCGGGCCGAAAACGGCAGTTCCAGTTTCTGGGTTTTGAGTTCTACTGGAGCTTGGACGTCAACAAACGCCCCAGGCTCAGGCGCCGGACTGCCGCACAGAAACAGAAGGGCGCAATGGAAGCGCTCTACCACTGGATCAAAGCCAAGCGCAGTGAGCGTCTGAGAGAATGGCTGCCCACACTGAAGCGCAAGCTACAGGGGTTCCAGAACTACTTCGGTCTACCAGGCAACAGTCGAAGCTTGTCCCGTTTGTACAGCTATGTTTTACACAGCATACACAAATGGCTCAACCGGCGGAGTCAGCGCAAGAGTTACAACTGGAATGGTCTAAAGGAAATGCTGGGATATTTTGGGCTAAAGCCACCGCGAGTATACAAACGCAGTATACTTGTGGACTGGTATTAGGGTTCGTGCTTTACACGAGCGAATATATTACTGAAGAGCCGGATGCGGTAGTTCCGCACGTCCGGATCTGCGTGGGGGCAGTTAGGGTAACCGGCTGTCCTACCACTACTGTCTGCATCAACATTAAATTTTTCTATTGATTATTCTAGATTTTTGTCGCCTGTTGCTGTGCTTGTTTCTGCCTGTATTGCAATATATATAGCTGTAGAAAATCTTGAAAAGGCTTCTGAGAAGGAGAAAATTAATAGAACTATTGATTATGTTTTTAGGCTAACTTCAGATCTGCCTCATCAAGAAAAAATAAACGAGAATGAGATATACAAAAAATTATTTTCTCAAAGCCATAAACTTAAAAACCCTCAAAATCCAGAAAATGGCTATAATATTCTGGGGGTTATTGAGGCAGTGAAGCGTTTGAGCGCTGAGGAGCAGGAGTATCTATCAGAGCGTGCTGGTAGGTTTGAAATAATTTTAGTCAATATCAAGTATGGCTTTTTTTCTGAAGAAATAATAAAAGCTCATTTTGGATCAAATTATATATTAACGTTCTGGGCTATGTTTTGGCCATATTTGATCCTCCAAAATGAAGGTTCCAGTCGTTTCGAGCTTAGTAGTGGTTTGATACCAAATCTAGAGGAGGGGCTTTTCTATTTGCTTAAAGAGTATGTGGTGGGTAATGGAGATATTAAAAACCCTTATCCCTTGATGAGAGAGGGGTTTGGTATTGTGGATACTATTGAGTTGGATGATGTTAGGAAGCGTATGTTCCCGAATTCAGTCTGGACTTCAACTCCTGAAGATGAAGAAAGTAAAGCATGATCTATTCTTTGATGTAGTTAATAATCTTACTTATTGATCTGCCGAATTTTCCAGAGGCGGTGAATACTTTCAATGCTTCTCTGGATATGTCTCTGCCACTCTTTCGGGAGTGATAAGTACATTCTTGCAACTAATGGCGGAAATGGAATCTGTGCAAAGTGGTGCAGGTTCTCCACCCCATACACCTCCGTTAAAGTAATCCCAACCGCCTCACACCAAACCGGCAGCAGGTCTGCCGGAATTCTTTGTACGCCTGTTTCCATTGTCGAAATTTGAGATGACACAAGCCCCAGCTACTTTGCCAGCTGTGCAATCGTTATCCTCTCCCGTTTCCGTGCGTTGCGCAGGCGATCGCCTAGTGATCCGGCCTCAATTATCAAGGTGCGCTTGGTGACTTGTCGTCATAAGGCAGTGCAGATATCTGGCGTTAGGTGACACAGGGTGGAGATAGGGCTAGCAGTTACAAAGGGTTGAGCATGCCTATAAAAGCACGAATGGAGCAATTGCAGCGGGTCGCAGGCCTGTGTGTGGCCCTGGAGTGGGTAACAGGTTGCCCCGATTTAGCGGGAAGGGATGCCGTATTAAAGCTGATAGGTGAGGAAGTGAGCACCACTATCCAGGGGGTGATTTATTCGGCTGAGTCAAAAGGAGGTGGCGGCGCCGAGATGGCTTGAGTACAAAATACCTGTGAGGCCCTGGAGTCGCACTGGCTACTTGTCTTTATTGGGTGCTCGCCACTACACTGTATAAAAATACAGTATATTGCTAGAGCACATGAAACTTTCCCCTCTATACGGCAGTGGCGTTAGCTGCGGCTTTCCTTCGCCAGCGGATGACCACAAAGAAGCAGCGCTGAGCCTGGATCAACACCTGATAACCAGCCCGGCGGCGACATTCCTCGCCCGCGCCAACGGCGACTCTATGCAGAACCTCGGCATCTTTGACCGGGACCTGTTGGTAGTTGACCGATCATTAACGCCAGTACACGGTGATGTGGTGGTGGTTGCCCTGGATGGGCAGTTAACGTGCAAGGTGCTCGACCGCCAACAGGGCCGCCTGCTATCAGCCAATGACAAATACGCACCGATTCCCATTTGGGAGGGACAGGAATTGATTGTTGAGGGGGTGGTCAAGGCTTCCGTGCGGTACCACCGGTCCTGCTGATGTTGGCACTGGTTGATTGCAACAGCTGCTATGCCAGCTGCGAACAGATATTCCGTCCCGACCTGCGTGGGCTTCCGGTGGTAGTCCTTTCCAACAACGATGGCTGCGTGGTGGCGCGCTCGAAAGAGGCCAAGGTTTTAGGAATTCCCGACTTGCAGCCGTTCTTCAAGATTGAGCACCTACTGCGCAAGCATGGGGTAAAGATCTTTTCGAGTAACTACGCCCTGTACGGCGATATCTCCCACCGGGTAATGACAACCCTAAAGCAGTACAGCCCAGAGGTTGAGGTCTATAGCATCGATGAGATGTTTCTGGATCTGCAAGGGTTGCAAGAGTGCTTGCTGGATTACGGGCAGCAGATACGGCAAACCCTCTGGCGGGATATTCGCATGCCGGTGGGCGTTGGCATCGCCCCCAGTAAAACCCTGGCTAAGCTGGCAAATAGAGCTGCCAAGAAGATCCCCAAGTGTGAGGGCGTCTGCGTCTTGGACTCCCCCGCAAAATGGCAATGGCTGCAACGGCGCACTGAGGTGGGTGATGTGTGGGGCGTAGGCAGGCGCCTATCAAAGCGACTCGGGCACATGGGTATCAAGACAGCCTATGACCTGGCGCAAGCCAACCCGAAAATCCTGCGCAGTCATACGAATGTAAATATTGAGCGAACGATAGAAGAGCTAAATGGCATTAGTTGCTTAAGCCTGGAAGAGCAGCCACCAGTCAAGAAACAGATCTATTGCACACGCTCATTCGGCGAAAAGCTCACCGATCTGCAGCCGATACTGCAGGCCGTTACCTTGTACACGAGCAGGGCAGCGGAGAAGCTGCGGGCCCAGGATTCCCTGGTGAAGTCTATCCATGTCTTCCTGCATACCTCACCCCATGAACCGCACTACTACAGCCGCAGCACTGTAGTGCAAACCCCATACCCCACGGATGACACACGGCTGATAGTGCAGCTGGTAAAGCGAGCGATTACAGAGCTGTTCCTGCAGGGGCACCGATTCCTGAAAGCGGGGGTAGGCCTGGTAGAGCTTATCCCCCGCTCACTGGGCCAGGGCGACATGTTCACCACGGGTCAGCCAATACGATCAGGTGAGACCATGCAGGCCATCGATCAGATCAATCAGAGGTTTGGTCGGGGTACCCTGTTCCTTGGGGCTGAAGGTATCAACAAGAAGTGGAAGATGCGGCAGGAGCATCGATCGCCAGCCTATACGACTCAGTGGGACCACCTGCCAGAGATTACGGTCTAGCTGCTGCGTAAGCGTATGAGGTTTTTGTAAAGTTAATGGGCGGGCTCTCGTGGAGCCTGCAAAAGAGCTAAATCGACCTAATGTTCACGGAAAGGGGTAGATGATAAAGACGTTGGTGCGCTGCCGCAGTTGGCGCGTATCGTATAGAGTTTGCGTCATCTGAAACGTTGCGGACTAGCAAAAGCTAAGTGGGGGAACAAGTGGGGGGATAAAAATAGCAGAAACAAAAAAGCCCTGAAAAATCAGGGCTTTCTGTATGAATAATGGCGGTGGGGCAGGGATTCGAACCCTGGGACCTGTTACAGTCAACGGTTTTCAAGACCGCCGCTTTCGACCACTCAGCCACCCCACCAAATTGTGCTGCGCATTATACATAGCTTCTCGGGATGTACAAGCGCCATTTTGATTTTTTTTATATAGTTCAATAAGTTAGGTGATTTATTGACCAGCTCAAGGCTTACTGTCAGGTTGATAAGGCCGCCCCGGCCATTGGCTGGGGCGGCTTGGCAGCTATCGCTTAGCTCGCTTCTGCAGAGTCGCGATCGATATCTGCGTTGGCATCAACTTCCACGGCCTTGCGGCTGATACGCGGGTCGTTGGTCGGGCGGGCGAGGGCGCGTGGATTGTGCTCAATCGCTGCCGGCTGCGCGGTATCCAGAGGCTGCTGGGAGCCCACTTCACGGCGCTCAGTAACAATTGAGAATTCACCCAGTGGTTTGGGGTTGATGCGCGGATCATTTACTGCGCGTCCCTGGCTGGGTGCGGTCGGTTCCTCTTCGGAAGCTGCCTGCTCGGCGGCAACAATTTCTTCCTGAACTTCCGGCTCGCTGGTGCCTGCCTGTTCCTGCAAAGCTTCAGCTGCAGCTTGTGCTTCTTCAAGCACGATTTCTTCTGCTGCTTCTACTTCTGGCTTGGCAGGAGTGGTTTCAGCTTTGGGGGCAGCCGGAACTTCTGTCGTGGTGGCTTTTTGTTCTGGCGCTTGCTCTACAGGCTTGGCCGGCTCGGCAGCTGGCGCAGCTGCTTTTTCTACCGGGGTAGCTTTGGGCTTGGGCTGAGTAGGCTGCTGTTGCTGCTCGGAGGCGGCTGCTTTGGCTGCCTGCGGGGCGCTTTGTGGTTGGGCTGCAGGCTTCTGGGTCTCTCGTGCTTCAGATTTTTCCTCGTGAGCAGTTCGCACCGGCATTGTGATGGCGGGCTGAGCTGCTTGCTTGGGGGCTCTCTGAGGCTTGTGAGAGTCTTTCGCCTTTGGCTTGGGCGCCTCGGTACGAGCCTCTTTTACGACTTCCTTGGTCTTGCGGGCTTCGCTTTCAGCTTCGTCGATGGCTTCGTGAACTTCGCGATTCAGCTCTTCCTGGCTGTGAGCTACCGCGGTTGCTGCGGTGTTCTCACTGCGGCGTCCGCCGCGACGGCGCGCCTGAGGGCGGCCGCGCACATTGCTCGGGCGGCGAGCTGGACGCTGCTGATCGGAAGTGTCTCCAGTCTGTTCGTTGGTATCAACGGTATTTTGGACTTCAGCAGTTTGAGTGCGGTTGTCGCTGCGGCGGTTGTCGTTGCGGCGACGGCGACGTCTGCGCTGACCTTCACCTTGGCGATCGGAGGCGCTGTCATGCTCGTCCAGCTTGGCGCTGCGCTTATCTTCGCGCTGGTCGTCGCGCTTATTGTCTTCGCGGCGATCATCCTTGCGGCGCGCGGGGCGGCCGCTGCGGTTGTTGCGATTTCCGCGCTGGTTGCGATTGCGGTTGCGCTGCTGGTAGTCCTTGCCACGGCCTTTGGACTTTTGATGCTTCTTCGGCTCTTCCTCTTCTGCGGTGAAGAAGGAGGCGATAGCGCTAATCAATCGGCTGAAGAGTCCAGGCTCTTCCTTTTTCTCCGGAGTGGGTGCTGGAGCGGTGTGGGCAATTTGCTGTACGGCCGCTTGCACTGGAGCTGGACGCTGTGGCTTTTCCTCTTTCTTGGTCACTGTCTCTTCGGCAGTGCCAGAAATCTTGTAGGAAGTTTCCAGGGTTGCAGTGTCATCGTCACGTAGGCGCTGAACTTCAAAGTGCGGCGTTTCCATTTCTGCGCTGGGCACAACTACTACGCGAGTGGAATTGCGGGATTCGATCTGGGAGATCGTTTTACGCTTTTCGTTCAGTAGGTAGGTTGCGACATTCACCGGGGTAATTGCACGGATCTCGGCGCTGCGCTCTTTCTTCGCTTCCTCTTCTACCAGGCGGAGAATGGAGAGGGCCAGAGACTTGGTGCCGCGAATAGTGCCTTGACCGCTACAGCGGGGGCAAACGCGGAAGGTGGTTTCACCCAGGGATGGGCGCAGGCGCTGGCGGGACATTTCCAATAGTCCGAAGCGGGAGATGCGGCCAACCTGAACGCGGGCGCGGTCCATGCTGAGGGCCTTTTCCATGCGCTTTTCAACTTCGCGTTGGTTGGACTTGCTCTGCATGTCGATAAAGTCGATTACAACCAGTCCACCCATATCGCGCAGGCGCAGCTGGCGAGCGATTTCGTCGGCGGCTTCCAGGTTGATATTGCGCGCGGTCTCTTCGATATCGCCGCCCTTGGTTGCGCGGGAGGAGTTGATATCGATAGATACCAGAGCCTCTGTCACATCGATAACAATGGAGCCACCGGAGGGGAGCTTCACTTCGCGCTCGAACGCTGTCTCAATCTGGCTTTCAATTTGATAGCGATTGAACAGCGGGATGGCGTCTTCGTAGTACTTCACCTTATTGGCGTAGTGGGGCATTACCTGGCGGGCAAACTCTGCGGCCAGCTCAAAGGCGCCTTTGTCGTCGACAATAACTTCGCCGATATCATCGCGCATGTAGTCGCGGATGGCGCGGATAATGACGTTGCTTTCCTGGAACAGGAAGTGTGGCGCTTTGGAGGTATCAGCTTCTTCTTTGATGGCGTTCCAAAGTTGCAGCAGGTAGTTGAGGTCCCATTGCAGCTCGTCACCGCTGCGGCCAACGCCGGCGGTGCGCACGATGATGCCCATGCCTGAGGGGACGTCTACACTGGCCAGTGCGTCGCGGAGCTCGGAGCGCTCATCACCTTCAATGCGGCGGGAAATGCCACCGGCACGAGGGTTGTTGGGCATTAACACCAAGTAGCGGCCGGCGAGGCTGACAAAGGTGGTGAGGGCGGCGCCTTTGTTGCCGCGCTCTTCTTTGTCCACCTGGACAATAACTTCCATGCCTTCTTTGACAACATCTTTGATTTTGATGCGGCCTTCGATGTCTTTGGGCTGCTTGAGGAAGTACTCGCGAGAGATTTCTTTCAGGGGGAGGAACCCGTGGCGCTCTTCGCCGTAGTCGACGAATGCAGCTTCGAGGGAGGGTTCTACACGGGTAATCTTACCTTTGTAGATGTTCGCTTTTTTCTGCTGGCGGGTTCGGTTCTCAATATCTAAATCATAGAGCCACTGGCCGTCGACCAGGGCAACACGCAACTCTTCAGGTTGGGTTGCGTTGATTAGCATTCTTTTCATGCGTGTCGTTTTCCTTGCGTTGCGCAAAGGTGTGACACCGCTACTCACAGGCTTGCTTGTTGGCTGTCCGGTGGAGAGGACCACCAGGCAGGGCAGGGAAAATAAGGTATGCCAGCTCTACCGCGCCATGGATCTATGCGGCTTGTTGAGACTGGCATTTGCCTATTATTCGCTCTGCAAAAACTCCGGATACGCGCTGTTATTGTGCTATCCGTTGGTACCTTTAATACCTTTTGTTAGTACTGCCCTGTACCTGTGCTGCAGGCTTCTGCAGCAGGGTTGGGCGCCGCCCCTTGGTTTGTTTCATGCTGGGCGGCAAGGTTTGCGTCAATCATCAGAGGTTCTGCAGTTCAGCTTTTGGCTGATACCCATTCTTCTTAATTTTTTTACCAGGCTTGCGGAAGCTGTGCTGCCCTGGTTGCCAGTTCGGTTGCTGGCTCGTCGTATTCTGCAAAACCGGACGCAAGTTTGAGTCGTCCTTTCAAGCGCTGCGGGTCACGGCCCGTCTTACCTTCGCGATAATTACCCGCATAACCGCGGGCTGTTGTTGCCGGTGAGCTCCCCTCTGGTTCTGGTAATTGGGGGACATCTCAACGGCTAAGTTTTATCAATGACGCGGCATCCCCGCGCACCGACCGAATGGGGTATTTTCGTTGGGGTCACGGCTATCTCTTCATGTGGGAAGTCGCCTTTGACCGAAAATACGCCGAATTCAGGCCGGCCGAATATAGCATGGGCAGGGAGGTGCTTCAATTGTATCCCTGGCAACGCTATGATGCGCGTCATGCGAAGTATACCCCACCCTAAGAAGGCTCCGGCCGAGACCCCATCAAAGACCTCGAATCCATCTGGCGGCGTGCAGCTTTTAACTGTACCTGAAGAGCTGGCGGGACAGAGGATCGACAATTTCCTCCAGGCGCGCCTCAAGGGTGTGCCACGTTCACGTATATACCGAATCCTGCGTAAGGGTGAGGTTAGAGTAAATAAAGGACGAATAAAGGCTGAATACAAGTTAAAGGCGGGCGATGTGGTGCGAGTGCCGCCAATTCGTGTTGCCGAGCAGGCTGAGGCCCCTCTCGCTGGTGAATCTCTGCGCCAGCTGATCCAAGAGTCCATACTTTACGACAAGCACGGGCTTATGGTGATCAATAAACCGTCGGGCCTTGCGGTCCATGGCGGCAGCGGTGTCAGATTGGGCCTGATTGAAGTTTTGCGCCAGATGTTTCCGCAAAGCCCGTTTATTGAGTTGGTGCACCGCCTTGACCGGGATACCAGTGGCGCCATCATGGTGGCCCGCAAGCGCGCGGTATTGCAGCATGTTCAGTCGGAGTTGCGTGCGGGAAAGATCGGTAAATCGTATCAGGCATTGGCGGTGGGCAAGTGGCCCCGAGGTCGCCGCGTTGTTGAGGCACCTTTGCGCAAGAACACTTTGAAAAGCGGCGAGAGAATGGTGTCAGTGCACCCTGAGGGGAAGCCTTCAGAGACCCGCTTTAAGTTGATTGAGAGATTTAAGGCGGCGACTCTGCTTTCCGCAGAGCCGGTCACCGGGCGAACACACCAAATTCGAGTTCACGCTCAGTTTGTTGGTTGCCCTCTGGCGGGCGACAACAAGTACACCTCGGACGAAGTCAATCGTGACTTTCGTGGTCGCGGTCTGAAGCGTCTCTTTTTGCACTCGGCTTCAGTGCGCTGCTCTTTGCCAGATGGTTCCAAGGTTGAGGTGGAGGCTCCACTCCCTGCGGAGCTGAGTGCAGTGCTGAATAGGTTAAGGGAAGAGTAGGGCGTTCTTTTGTTATGTTGGTAATCCTCGATTGGGATGGGACGGTTTGTAATTCTGAGGCGCGTATCGTCGATTGTATGTTGCGGGCAGCAGATAGAGCCGGTTTGCCGGTGCTTGCCCCGGAAGCGGTTAGCAACATCATCGGGCTTGGTCTGCCGGAGGCGATATCCTCTCTGTTTCCGGAGGCTGCCAGTGAGGAAAAACTCACGTTGCGCCAACTTTACTTTGATGAGTGGATGGCGGCCCGGGTTGAACCCCTGCCGTTATTTGAGGGGGTCCTGGATACCTTGGACCAGTTGCTGTGCGGTGGTCACCAGTTGGCGGTAGCGACTGGGAAGAGTCGGCAGGGGCTCAATCGGGAATTTGAGGAGCACGGCCTCGGCCACTTGTTTGCCGCCAGTCGTTGTGCGGATGAGACCGCTTCCAAGCCTGACCCGCTGATGCTGAATGAGTTGCTACATGAGACCGGAACCGGTCCGGAGCAGGCGGTAATGGTAGGGGATACCGTATACGACCTGGAAATGGCGGCGGCGATCGGTATGCCCTCTATTGGGGTGAGCTATGGCGCTCATTGCCCAACCCGACTGCAGGGGTGTGGCCCCAAGGTTGTTATCGATCGTTTCTCTGAGCTGCTCCGCTGGCCGCCACTCCTTTAAGTGGCCTGCGGGCCCAATGGATCTATGCCAAAGTGGTTCAGCATATCGGTAAGGCGGATTAGTGGCAGCCCAACCAGGGTGTTGAGATCTGCCCCTTCAAGCCTCTCAAACAGGGCGATACCTAGCCCTTCCACCTTGAAAGAGCCGGCGCAATCGTAAGGTTGTTCCAGCTCTACATATCGTTCAATTTGCTCTGTGCTCAACTGCCGAAAGTAGACGGTGAAGGTTTCCGTATCGCCCAACTGCTCTCCGCTTGCGCTATTCAGCAGGCTCAAGCCGGTGTGGAATATCACTTTTTTGCCGTTGCAGGCTTGCAGCTGGGCGATGGCGCGCTCCCTGCTGCCTGGCTTGCCAAGTATTTGGCCGTCGCAAGAGGCAACCTGGTCCGAACCGATAATCAGTGATTTCGGGTGGCGGCCTGCCAGGGTGCGCGCTTTCTCTGTGGCGAGGCGCAGGGCGAGTGCGGCTGGCGCTTCCCCCGCCTGCGGTGCTTCATCTATATGGGGCGAATCCTGCTGAAAGGGGATGCCAAGCTGTTGTAGTAGGGTTCTGCGGTAAGGAGAGCTGGAGGCTAGTATCAGAGGGTGGGGCATTCTGGTGGATTTTCCGCTGGGTCGAATAGTGGTTTGTGACCGGGCGATACTGCAATGCCTGATTTGTTTTGACAAGGCTAAGGTGAGTCCATAGAATTGCGCGCTTATGTCGATAGCCCCCTCTAAATCAGTATTGCCAAAGAGCATTGATGCTCGGAAATTGGTACAGCGAGAGCAGTTGCTCGATGGTGTTTTGCCGTTGGAGTCCCTGCCTCGGGTTGGTAGCGCAGTTGAGTCTGTCCACGGAGAGATTTCTGCTGAATTGCAGTTTGAGCGAGACTTGCAAGGTCACCAAACGGTGAGCGGCAAGGTTCAACTTGCAGTTGACCTCTTGTGTCAGCGCTGTTTGTCACCGGTCCATGAGCAGATCGAGGCACAGTTTAGCTGGGGTATCGTATGGACTGAGGAGCAGGGTAAGGCCCTGCCCAAAGATCTGGACCCGGTGATCCAGGACGGCGATGAGCTGGACTTGCACCAGATCCTTGAAGATGAAATTTTGCTCAATTTGCCAATGGTGGCTTATCACCAGGAAGAATGTGTCTCCAAGGAGAGCTTTCATTTTGGTGATGAGGTTGCCGAGGCGGATGAGCAACAGGCAAACCCCTTTAAAGTGCTGGAGCAGTTGAAGGGTTCGTCGGGTAAATCCTAGGTTTCCCGATGAGTTTGGGCTCGCCGGTAGGCGCCCCGGTTCCAGCGAAATTTGTTTATTTTAGGAGCTAGCAATGGCTGTTCAACAAAACAAGAAGACTCGTTCCCGTCGCGGTATGCGCCGTTCCCACGATGCGCTGGGCGCAGGTGCTACCCTTTCCGTCGATCCGACTACCGGTGAAAAGCACCGTCGTCACCACGTGACCAAAGACGGTTTCTACCGTGGTCGCAAAGTGATCGAAGTTAGCGGCGGCTCTGAAGAAGAGTAAGCTTTGTCCAGCCAATTGCGATTGGCCGTGGATGCAATGGGCGGGGACTTAGGTCCCCGCTCTGTCGTTCCGGCATGTATTAGATTTCTTCAAAACTTCCCTGAAGCGCAGCTAAAGCTATTTGGTCCGCGCGCAGAGCTTCAAGCTCTGGTTCATCAAGAGCTGCAGCGCCATCGCCGCCGCGTTACCCGCCGTCTCGAAATTATCCATTGCGAGCAAGTCATCACTCAAGAGTGCAATCCGTTGCAGGCTGTTCGCCATAAGCGCGATTCAACCATGGCGATGGCCTTGAAGAGTGTTGCATCGGGAGATGTGCAAGCTGCAGTTACCTCCGGCAATACCGGCGCCTTGTTGGCGTTGAGTCGCAGTATTCTCGGTAATATCCAAGGTGTTAGGAAGCCGGCGCTCGGTAAGTCTGTACCTTCGGGTATGGGTTCCTGCTATCTTTTGGACCTTGGTGCCAATGTGGATTGCAGTGCTGAGGATTTGCTTCAGTTCGCCCGTATGGGGATTGAGGCTCAGCGGATTCATACTGCCCGAAAGAGTGTGAAGGATATAAAGGTGGCACTGCTCAATATTGGGGCGGAAGCACATAAGGGTAGCGCCGAAATACGCCGTGCAGCGGAGCTGCTCGATGCGGACCCCGGGGTCAATTATGTAGGCTTTGTTGAGGGGCATGATATTTTTACCGGCTCGGTAGATGTGGTTGTTTGCGACGGCCTGATGGGTAATGTCGCGATGAAATCTGCCGAGGGTGTGATTCGACTAATGGGTCAAAAAGCGTTCACAATCGAGAAAAGAGGGTGTTTCAAGCGTTTTTTTGGCCAATTGGCCATAAAGCTGTTGCGAAAATGGCGTACACAGGTGGAACCTGCTCGCTATAATGGCGCCAGCTTTGTAGGGGTAAAGGGCAACGTGATCAAGAGTCACGGCGGTGCCAGCAGCGAAGCTTTTTATCGGGCGATGGTTACGGCGAAGGAGTGTGCCGATGCTGACCTGGCAGCCAGGGTCGATGCCGCTATGGCACAATCCGGCGAAAGACGCTCCATGGATGAAGGGTAAAAAGCAGTTTTCCCTTACTGAAATCAGCCACATTTAGGTTAAGGATATCTTATGACCAATGCCGCACTCGCATTTGTCTTTCCGGGGCAGGGTTCCCAGAAAATAGGTATGCTCTCTGAGATTGCCCAAGAGGCGCCTGAAATTCAGGCCACTTTTGCCGAAGCATCCAATGTGCTCGGCTATGACCTCTGGGACCTGTGCCAGAATGGCGAGCAGGAAGCCATTAATCTCACCCAGCGTACCCAGCCTCTCTTACTGACTTCCAGTGTTGCCCTTTATCGCATGTGGCGCTCTCGCGGCGGTGCCCAGCCTGCATTTATGGCCGGTCACAGTTTGGGCGAGTGGTCAGCACTGGTGTGCTCTGGCGTTCTGGCATTTAAAGATGCGGTTCATTTAGTTCGCGAGCGCGGCCGCTTGATGCAAGAGGCGGTTCCCGTAGGGGAGGGCGCTATGGCTGCGATCATCGGTCTTGATGATGCAGCTGTTGAAGAAGCTTGTGCTGCTTCTGCTGAGAGTGAAATAGTTGCTGCGGTGAATTACAACTCTCCCGGCCAGATTGTTATTGCGGGAAGTAGCGCGGCGGTGCAGCGCGCCATCGAAGCCTGTAAAGCTGCCGGTGCAAAGAAGGCTATGTCTCTTCCGGTCAGTGCCCCATTCCACACTGAGCTGATGCGTCCTGCGGCGGAAAAGCTGACCCCTCAAATAGAGGCGACAGAATTTAACGCGCCAGAAATACCCATCGTGCACAATGTCCACGCTGAGCTTGAAGCGGATCCGGAAAAAATTAAGACCCTGATGATCGAGCAGGTTTATCGCCCGGTTCGCTGGACTGCCTGCGCACAAAAAATTATTGGCTCCGGAGTGGAGCAAATGGTTGAGTGTGGTCCGGGTAAGGTTTTATCTGGCCTGATCAAACGTGTCGACCGAAGTGTTTCCTGTCACGCAATCGATAGCCCCAGTAACTTTAATGAAGCTCTGCGAGCTACAGCGGTATAAATCGCTCAAAAAGTAGTCCAGTAGTCGAATAAGGATAAGTGAGAATGACCTTACAGATGTCCCTTGAGGGTAAAGTTGCCTTAGTGACAGGTGCAAGTCGCGGTATTGGTGCGGCAATTGCAGATATGCTCGGTGGAATGGGTGCCACAGTTATTGGTACTGCCACCAGCGAATCCGGTGCTGAAAAAATAAGCGCCCGCTTCGCAGAAGCCGGTATCGCAGGTGCTGGTAAAGTTCTGGATGTGGGCAATGCGGAAAGTATTTCCGAGCTTCATGCAGCGATAAAAAATGAGTTTGGTGCTCCTGCGATATTGGTTAATAATGCTGGCATCACCAAGGACAACTTGTTGATGCGCATGAAGGATGACGAGTGGGATTCAGTCGTCAATACGAATTTGACCGCGGTCTATCGCATGAGTAAGGCTTGCCTGCGCGATATGACCAAGGCGCGATGGGGGCGGATTATTAATATCAGCTCCGTCGTAGGTAGTATGGGTAATGCCGGTCAGAGCAATTATGCGGCGACCAAAGCTGGTGTGGGAGGATTTGCCCGCTCCCTGGCTTCAGAGGTGGGCTCCCGAGGAATCACGGTTAATACCGTAGCCCCCGGCTTTATTGATACTGATATGACAAAAGTCTTGCCTGAAGCGCAACGCGAGTTGCTTCTGGGTAAGATTCCTCTCGCGAGGCTCGGGAAGCCGGAAGAAATTGCTTCGGTGGTTTCCTTCCTGGCGAGTGATGCGGGAGGCTATGTCACCGGCGAGACAATTCATGTCAATGGCGGTATGTACATGGCGTAGTTTGTGTTTCAAAATGTCTCTTTAACTTATTGATTTTAGAGATATTTATGTTTTTGCTGATGGTGTTGAGGGGCCGCACATTACATCCCGAAAAACTTGGGGTACAATGGCCTCTGAATTATCCAAAAGCTGTGTGAGCCGGTCGTTATCACCAACAACATTGGATACGGTGAAAAACAATAGCGACTAAAACAGATTTTTACCCACTAGGAGTTAAATTGAATCATGAGCAGCATTGAAGAGCGCGTTAAAAAGATCGTTGCTGAACAACTGGGCGTTAAGGAAGAAGACGTTAAGCCTGAAGCCTCTTTTGTTGAAGATCTGGGCGCTGACTCACTCGACACAGTTGAGCTGGTTATGGCTTTGGAAGAGGAATTCGAAACTGAAATTCCCGATGAAGAAGCTGAAAAAATCACTACTGTTCAGCTGGCAATGGATTACATCAAGGATAACCTTGGTTAATTCCTGCTGGGTAGTTTAGGCACGGGCAGCTCAATATGCTGTACCTAGCCGAGCGATTCTGAAAGCCGTTCTATGTTTCATAGCGCGGCTTTCTTGTTATTGGTACTACGGAATTGTGACTGTTGGCCGGATGTTGTTCTTTTAACTACATTGGTGAAGGACGGTAGCAGAAAATTTCAGGGGGGAGCGCAGTGTCGCAAAGAAGAGTTGTTGTAACCGGAATGGGAGTCGTTAGCCCGTTAGGTAACACCCTAGAGGATACTTGGTCTGGGGTACTACAGGGAGCTAATGGTGCTGCTCCGATTGAGACATTTGATGTCTCGGCTTTTTCAACCCGCTTCGCCGCTACTGTAAAGGATTTTGATCCCACGCCATACATGCCCGCAAAAGAAGCGCGCAAGATGGATACTTTCTTGCAGTACGGACTGGTTGCCGGTATTCAGGCTATGCAAGATAGCGGCCTGGAGGTAACCGAAGAGCTGGGTCCGCGCGTGGGTACCTGTATTGGCTCTGGTATGGGCGGTATCCTGGCTATCGAAGATAATTCATTGCTGATTGCCGAAAAAGGCCCTCGCCGTGTATCACCTTTCTTTGTACCTGGCGCCATCATTAATATGGTTGCGGGTAACCTCTCGATTAAATATGGCCTCAAAGGCCCCAATCTGGCAGTGACAACAGCCTGTACCACAGGAACCCATGCGATTGGTCTCGGAGTGCGTGCGATTCAGCACGGTGATGCCGATGTGATGGTATGTGGTGGTGCAGAAATGGTTACCACCCCGGTAGGGCTCGGCGGTTTCTGTGCGGCAAGGGCGCTGTCCACCCGCAATGATGATCCGCAATCAGCAAGCCGCCCCTGGGATAAAGACCGTGATGGTTTTGTACTGGGCGAAGGGTCTGCGGTACTCGTTTTGGAAGAGTACGAAAATGCAATCGCTCGCGGAGCCAAGATTTATGCAGAAGTAGCCGGCTTTGGTATGAGTGGTGATGCCCACCACATGACCTCTCCTCCGGAAGATGGCGCTGGCGCTGCTCTCTCAATGGAAAATGCCTTGAGAGATTCCGGTATGAGCCCAAGTGATATCCAGTATATCAATGCTCATGGTACTTCTACTCTGCTGGGAGACACAGCTGAGATCCTGGCGGTTAAAAAAGTATTCGCGGGGGTGACGGACTCCCTCGCTGTGAGTTCTACCAAGTCGATGACCGGTCACCTGCTGGGGGCTGCCGGTGCTATTGAAGCCGTTTTCTCGGTATTGTCATTGCGCGACCAGGTTGCGCCCCCCACTATCAATCTCTTCTCCCCGGATGAGGCCTGTGCCGGTATTAACCTGGTGCCCCAAGAGGCCCAGCCGATGGCAATCAATGCAGTCCTATCCAATTCCTTTGGTTTCGGTGGCACCAATGGGTCACTGATATTCAAGCGAGTCTGATTCCCGTGCCCACCGCGAGGTGGGCGCACCTGCCTTGGGAGCTCCATGTACCAGTTACCTCAAATGTACTTTCGGGGGCTGGCCGTTGATCAGTTGCCAGATGATGCTGATTACTCGGGTGGAATCCTCGAAACAATGCGCTGTCACAACAAAGGTCTACCGCTTTGGTCTTTCCACCGCGCTCGCCTGGAGCGTTCGGGAGTGTTGGATGAGGCCTGTCTGGGAGAAATTGAGCAGTCGACGTTAAAATTGACAGCCGGCTGTCGCTGGCCTGAGGCGATTGCGCGCCTGCGTGTTGGCAGTGTGCGCGGGCAGCAATGTTGGGATTTGGTGCTGCGGCCGCTGATTGAAACTGCTGAGGGGCAGGTGGGCACTAGCCTTTTTCCTTGTTCGACGAGCTTGCCGATCGGTAGTAATTCGAACCAGGGCTGCAAAACTTTACTCCGTAACCGATATAATGCGGCAAAAGCAGAGCTGCCGGTGGGTCAATTTCTCGATGGATTGATGCTGGATTCGGCGGGAAGGGTCATCGAAACCCTGCGCTGTAATATCCTGGCCCGATTTGGTGGGAAGTGGATGACTCCATCCCTGCACCGGTGTGGTGTTCATGGTGTGATGCGGCAGTGGCTCTCGAGCCATATCCACTGGCAAGAGGAAGACATGGAGCTTTCCGAGCTCTGTGAGGCCGATGAGCTGGCTCTCTGTAACAGTGTTCGAGGTGTATTACCGGTAGTAGAGGTAATCGGTTACAAAAATTGGCCTGTGGGTGTCGAGACCCGCAAGCTACAGAAGCTGATATTGGATAAATTGTGGTGAAGAAAAAGCAAGCGAGTTTCGCTTGGAGAGTGTTGAAGCTGTTATTTGGCGGGCTGGTATTAGCCTGCTTGGTAGCAGTTGCCTCTCTATACGTGGCAAAGGAAGCCTTGGAATCCCCCCTGCCGATTGCACAAGATGGGCTTACGCTTCAGGTGGAAAAGGGCGGAAGTTTGTCCCGGACGCTGCGAAGCCTGCAGGGCGAAGGGGTAATCCAGTGGCCGCAAATACTTCTCGCCTATGCCTATTGGGAGGGCACAACAGAAATCCATTCCGGCGAGTATTTAGTTCCCTTTGGCAGTAACGCGCGGGACTTGATTGCGCGCCTGAATCGCGGTGAAGTTACCCGCTATCGCATTACGCTATTAGAGGGCTGGACCTTTCGCCAGGCCCTGCGACAAATCCGCTCCGGTGAAAGAATCGTTCAGTCCGAAGAGGGGAGCAATGTCAGTGCCGCTGCCCGGGCCCTGGGTCTAAAGGAAGATGAGGTTGAGGGTTGGATTTTCCCGGATACTTACGTCTACCGGTCCGGTACCACAGATATTGAACTGCTGCGTCAGGCCTATGATCGGATGCAAAAGGTACTGGATGAGGAGTGGCAATCAAAAGGGGATGATCTGCCCTACAAGTCGCCCTATGAAGCCTTAATCATGGCTTCGATTATCGAGAAAGAGACAGGGCAGCCATCTGAGCGCAGTGAAATAGCCGGTGTTTTTGTACGCCGGCTCAATAAAGGTATGCGCTTGCAGACCGACCCCACCGTAATTTATGGCTTGGGTGAGGACTTTGACGGAAATCTGACCCGTACACACCTGCGCCAGGCAACACCTTATAATACTTATGTTATCAATGGCCTTCCCCCTACGCCGATTGCCCTACCTGGCCGAGCGGCAATTCGGGCCGCTTTAAATCCAAAGCCCGGCAAGAGCTTGTATTTTGTTGGCAAAGGGGATGGATCTCATCATTTCTCAGCGACTCTGACAGAGCACAACCGTGCGGTGCGGGAGTATCAGCTGAAAAGGCGCGCGGATTACCGCTCGAGTCCGGCAAAAGGAAAGAATTAGTGTCGCACGGCAAGTTCATCACCCTCGAGGGTGTAGAGGGGGTGGGGAAATCTACCAATTTACTCTTCATCACCGAGTGGCTCAAAAAGCACAATATTAACTTTATCCAAACCCGGGAGCCGGGAGGCACCCCATTGGCAGAACAGCTGCGCGAGCTGTTATTGGCCAAACGGGATGAATCCGTTGATCCCACGGCGGAATTATTGATGGTGTTTGCCGCCCGCGCGCAACATCTGTCTCAGGTTATACTGCCCGCCTTAAAACGTGGGGATTGGGTGATCTGTGATCGCTTCACCGATGCTACCTATGCCTACCAAGGCGGTGGTCGCAGACTGGATCGACAGTTGATCGAGCAGTTGGAGCAGACAGTTCAAGGGGATTTGCGTCCAGATAAAGTGCTTTTATTGGATCTCGACCCAGAAGTGGGGCTACAGCGAGCTGCACGCACTGGGGAAGCGGATCGGTTTGAGAGTGAGCACCTGGAGTTCTTCCAGCGGGTGCGTGCGGCTTATCGCGATCGAGCTGAAGCTGCGCCTGCCCGTTACGCGGTTGTGGATGCCGGCCAATCTCTGGAACAGGTGCAGATGGATCTAGCCAAGCAATTGGAGCTGTTGCTTTAAGCTATCTTGCCCCAGAATCTATTTTTAAATGATAAGAATTGTGGCTGATGTCTGTGCCTGAAACTTTTGAGTATAAATCGATACCGGTACCTCTTCCCTGGCACTCCGAGCAATGGCAGCGGTTGGGGTTGCAGTTGCAGGCGGGTCGCTGCCCGCACGCTTTGCTGTTGACTGGCCCGGAGGGGTTGGGAAAGCGACAATTCGCAGCTGCTTTTACCGCGTTGGCCCTATGTGAACAGCCGAGGGCAGGTCAGGCCTGTGGGGAGTGTAAGGATTGTCGGTTGTGGATGGCTGGCTCGCATCCTGATTTCCTACAAGTTGAACCCGAAAAGCCCGGTGGCCCACTGAAAGTGGAACAGATCCGTCAGCTGGGCAACTTTGTTTCCCGCACCAGTGGGCGGGGCGGGGCGCGTCTGGTTTGTTTGTCGCCGGCGGAGGCGATGAATGTCAACGCAGCCAATGCCCTGTTGAAAAACCTGGAAGAGCCGGCACCCTCCGTTATCTTTGTGTTGATCACCGATGCCCCCACAGGCCTTTTGCCAACCATTCGAAGTCGCTGTCAATCTATAGCTTTTCCGCCCCCAACTGGAGAGGTGGCGCTACAGTGGCTATACAGCAATGGGCTGGAAGAGCCGCTGGCACAGCGTGTCTTAACTCTGGCAGGCGGGGCACCATTATTGGCGGCGGAGCTGGCCGAGCCCAAGTCGAGAGAAGTACGCGAGCAGTTTTTTAAAGATTTGGTTGCTGTAGCTCAGGGTACGGCAAGTTCAGTCTCTACAGCGGGCCGTTGGGAAACACCGGCCGAGGGTGTTGAATTGGTTCAACTACTGCTTTTCTGGCAGCACTGGTTAACCCAGATGGTGCAGATTCGCAGTTGTGATCTTAGTGGAGATGCCCAGCTAATGGTTCTTTTGCAGAGGTTGCCGGGGTCGAGTGAGCAAAGCTTGCAGCCAGTATTTGCGTTCTACGATCATTTGCTTCAGGCGCGGAAAGGGTTACTGGGCACAGCTAACCCCAATCGTCGTTTGCTGCTGGAAGAATTATTTATTCGTTGGGCGAAGCTTTTTGCTTAGGCGTCTTGCACAAGTCGGGTAGGGTAATTGACGTTGCCTGGACACAGGCAGCGGGCTTAGATAAGTTAGCGCATCATTTAGAAATATAAACATTGAGGTTGTCCATGAAAGCCATGGGAGGCGGTGCCCGCAACGGCATCCTGTCACTGAAAATCCAGGATAAATCTGTGCTCTATGCGGCCTATATGCCCTTCGTAAAGAATGGTGGCTTATTTATCAGTACGGATAAATCGTACAACCTTGGCGATGAGGTTTTTCTGCTTCTGAGCTTAATGGATGAGCCGGAAAAGATTCCGGTTGCCGGTAAAGTGATCTGGATTACGCCCAATGGTGCTCAAGGCAACCGCACTCCCGGAATCGGAGTTCAATTTGGCGATAAGGACAATATCGCGCAAAACAAGATTGAAACCCACTTGGCGGGAACCTTAGAATCCAGCCGCCCAACCCATACGTTGTAACTCTCTAATGCTTGTTGATTCTCACTGTCACCTGGACAGACTTAAGCTCGATAAATTTGATGGCGATCTGGATGCTGTATTGGACCTGGCCCGCAGTCGCGGTGTTGGCAAGTTCCTCTGTGTCGGTATCAGTTTGGAAAACGCCGATGCGGTTGTTGAAATCGCATCCCGCTACGAGGACGTAGTCTGTTCCGTTGGTGTGCACCCGCTGGATGTCGACTCCGGCATGGCGGATGTTGAGCGACTGGTAGAAATGGCTAACCAGCCCAATGTTGTTGCATTGGGGGAGACAGGCCTGGATTACTACTACAGCACTGACACCCAGGAAATCCAGCAGCAGAGCTTTATTGCACACCTGAAAGCGGCGGGGCAGGCAGAGCTTCCGGTTATTGTGCATACGAGAGATGCGCGGGAAGATACTATCGCTCTCATTAAAGAGCACGGTAATACCAATACCGCAGGTGTTCTGCACTGTTTTACCGAGAGCTGGGATATGGCCAAGGCTGCCCTGGATCTCAATTATTATATTTCTTTGTCCGGCATCGTGACCTTTAAAAATGCCGAGGAGCTGCGGGATGTCGCCCGCAGGCTGCCTTTGGATCGGTTGCTCGTTGAGACTGACTCCCCTTATTTGGCTCCAGTGCCCTATCGGGGTAAGCCCAATATTCCGGCCTATGTGCGTGAAGTGGCAGAATTTATCGCTGATTTACGCGGTATTCCCTACGAAGAGCTGGCCGAAATCACCTCAGAAAACTTTTTCAGATTATTCCCCCGGGCAGTTTGATCCGGGTCTATTGGATGTTCCCCTATGATGAAGCAGCAGTTGCAAGTCATGCTGACTCTGCAAGACCAGATTAATACAGTAGTAAATGAAAACTGGCGTGAGCAAAACTTTGCCTGGTACCGCGCTATTTGGGTAGAAAGTGCAGAGTTGTTAGACCATTACGGTTGGAAGTGGTGGAAGAAGCAGCTTCCAGAAATGGATCAGGTGAAGCTTGAATTGGTGGATATCTGGCATTTCGGTTTGAGCCTTGAGTTGCAAAAAGGCTCTCCGCAGGAAGTGGCTGGGATCATGCTGAAGGAGTTTGCCGGTTCCGAGCGTACGGCGGGTGATTTCCGTGAAAACCTCGAGTCTTTCACCTTGAACACCCTGGCCACCAAACAGTTTGATGTTGCTGGCTTTGCTCAACTATTGGCCGATGCAGAAATGTCTTTTGCTGAGTTGTACCAGCGATATGTTGGTAAAAATGTACTCAACCGATTCCGCCAGGATAACGGTTACAAAGATGGCAGCTATGTAAAAAACTGGGCGGGCCGTGAAGACAATGAACATCTAGCGGAAATTGCCGGACTTTTGGACCCATCTGCTGCTGATTACAGTGACCAGGTTTACAAGGCACTGCAGACGCGTTACCGGGAATTGGCGCTGACATAATCACTCGCAAAGAGTGTCCAATACAGTCTGAGAGGTTTTGTCATACAAATTGAGCCGCTATTTCGCTTGTGTAAGATGAAATTTACTCGCGAGGCCCTATAATGCGGCCGCTTACAAACGAGGGAGAACTATCGTGAAAGCACCTGTACGTGTTGCTGTTACCGGCGCTGCCGGTCAGATTAGCTATTCGTTGCTGTTCCGCATCGCCTCTGGCGAAATGCTGGGCAAAGATCAGCCGGTTATTCTGCAATTGCTGGAAATCACTCCGGCATTGGAAGCGCTGAAAGGCGTTGCTATGGAGCTTGAAGACTGCGCTTTCCCGCTGCTCGCGGGTATCGTTCAGTCCGATGATGCTACTGTTGCGTTCAAAGATGCAGATTACGCTTTGCTGGTAGGCGCGCGTCCCCGTGGACCGGGTATGGAGCGTAAGGACCTGCTGGAAGCTAACGCTGCTATCTTCTCTGCACAGGGTAAAGCCCTGAACGACGTTGCTTCTCGTAACGTAAAAGTACTGGTTGTTGGCAACCCGGCTAACACCAATGCCCTGATCGCTCAGCGCAATGCTCCAGACCTGGACCCGCGTAACTTCACCGCGATGACCCGTCTGGATCACAACCGCGCTCTGTCTCAGCTGGCAAACAAAACTGATTCCAGCGTTAACGACATCACCCATATGACCATTTGGGGCAACCACTCTTCCACCCAGTACCCAGACCTGCACCAAGTGAAGGTTTCCGGTGCTGCAGCCATGGATAAAGTGGAGCAGGAATGGTACGAAAACGACTTCATCCCGACTGTTCAACAGCGCGGTGCAGCTATCATCAAGGCGCGCGGTGCTTCCTCTGCGGCTTCCGCTGCCAACGCTGCCATCGACCATATGCGCGATTGGGCTCTGGGCACCGCTGAAGGTGACTGGACCAGCATGGCTGTATTCAGCGATGGTTCTTACGGTATTCAGGAAGGCCTGATTTACTCTTTCCCTTGCACTTGCAAAGACGGCGACTGGGAAATTGTTCAAGGCGTTGACATCAACGACTTCTCCCGCGAGAAAATGTCTGCTACCGAGCAGGAGCTGGCGGAAGAGCGTGATGCAGTAGCACACCTGCTGCCGTAATAGGGAGTGACAGGTCCCAGGCCTTGGCCGCAGACCTCTCCCAAAAACCCACACTGAGGTGTGGGTTTTTTTATGCCTGAATTTTGTAAACCCCGGCCCGGACCAGGAAACTTTCCCGGTCAGTATCTTCGTGTGAGCTGCCGCCATCGGCACTACACTGATTTTATATATCTGCCGGATGTCCCTGCTATGGTCACTGAAGTTGGCCGCAACACCGCCCGTTGCGCCTGTATCCTGCTGCAGCCTAACCAGTCCCTGTCCCTCTCCGGCAATCTGTGGGTGTTTTTCTCCCTGGTTGGGGTATCCCTTGGAATCAGCCTCGCTTTTGCGATGGCGGGAGCCTGGATGATTCTTCCCTTTGCCGGGCTTGAAATGATCCTGCTGGGCATCCTGTTTACCTACGTGTACCTCGAAGGGACCCGCAGAGAAGTAATACGCATCAATGAGGAGTTGGTAATTCTGGATTGCTGTAAGGGGTTCAGGCAGCAAACGGTGTATCACCGGGAGTTCGCCCGCGATAAGTTGGCAGTACTCGTAAGGATGGGGAGCAGTGCTACCGAAATGGCTTCGGTAAACTTTAGTGGTCCTGAGGGGTGCCTTGAAGTCGGGGAGTTCCTCACCGAAGCTGAAAAGGCGGAGCTGGTGCAGAAGTTAGGTCGTTTTGGCATTTGTGCCAGGAAAGAGAAAGAGTTTCGTCTGCAGCAGTTCTGATTTCTCTATAGAACTGGCGTCTCGTTTGTTTCTTTTCGCTATAATCCCCGCTTTACTCTTAACTGTTCCATAGGGGATATCAGATGGCTTTTCCGAAGATCGGTAATTTGGCTCCGGCTTTTACGCTGACCAACCAAAGTGGCGAGAAAGTGTCACTTAAGGATTTTCGTGACAAAAGTAATGTCGTCCTCTACTTTTACCCGAAAGCACTTACCCCCGGTTGTACCACTCAGGCATGTGGGATTCGCGATAGTGCGGCTGAATTTAAAAAAGCCAATACTGTTGTGTTGGGGGTGAGCCCGGATCCAGAAGCAAAGTTGCAGCGCTTTATCGACAAGCACGAACTGAATTTTGATTTGCTATCTGATGAAGAACACAAGATTGCTGATAAATATGGCTGCTGGGGCTTGAAGAAATTTATGGGCAAGGAGTACATGGGGCTTCTGCGAACAACTTTTATTATTGATAAGAGTGGGCGCCTTCGCCATATTATCGACAAAGTTAAAACCAAGACCCATGACACTGATGTTTTGAATTGGATTGGCGAGAACCTGGATTAATTGCCAGACTCTGAGGGGCGGGGCTGGACTGGTGCTTGGTCTGCTGTAGCCCCTACCTTTCGGACTCAAAGGCGACACGTGGGTACCGAAAGTAAGTATTTTTGGCCCTTGGTACACAATAAGATGAAAAAAAGCACTGTCGCCCCTTGCTTTCTTAATTCTTGGTCTATACTGGCAGTTGTAAAGGAAAGGTGCGCCGGCTAGAGAGAGTCTCTCTGCGGGAATTGCCGGAGCGGTTAGTTTAAAAATTGTACATCTCTGTGAAGGATTCGATGTCTGTTTTTTGGTGCATCCCGCATCACGTAGTCGTCCGCCGAAGTTGATGTTGTGTTGGTGTGGGCAGGGGCAACCGGGATTCGCTGGATGCGGACATAGAAAAATAACTGCGGCTCACGGAACTCAATAGGAGCAGCTCGATGAACCATACTCAGCCCGACCAGACTTCGCTCTCTGAAGACAAATCACTTCAGCAGGCCAGAATATCCGGAGACCCGAATATTCTCGACCAGCTGCTGGCCCCCCCCGAAGCAACCAGTTTTGGTATTGCCGCACGGGTAATAGATGTGCTGGAGCAGCGTATCGGTAAGGCCTCTCTCGCTATTCGCCCGGTAGCGTCCGACCTAAGTATGTCCACCCGGACTCTGCAACGCCGGTTGCAGGAACACAACCTCAGTTTTGCATCTTTACGTGACCATGTTCGTTTTCGTCACGCGGTGCATTTCCTCAAAGATACTGCGCTGAGCGTTGATGGTATCTCACGAATTCTCGATTTCTCTGATCGAACCAGTTTTACCAGCGCGTTCAAACGCTGGACCGGGATGTCTCCCACTGGCTACCGCCGGCAGGTCCGCCAGAGGTTCTGAGTGTGGATTGGTTTGGCCGGTCTCTACGGGATCGGCCCAATCCGTTGCCTCGGCGGGGCAAACCCGTTAGAGTTGGCGGCAATTTAATAGGCTGACTCTTTGAGGTTTTGCATGAGCTTTTTTATCCCCTCCGCCATGGCACAGGAAGCGGCGCCGGCAGCACAGGGTAATCCGATGATAACCCTGCTGATGTTTGCGGGTTTGTTTGCATTCATGTGGTTTTTTATTATTCGCCCACAGCGCAAGCGCCAGAAAGAGCATCAAGAGCTGGTTGGCGCTCTGAAAAAGGGTGACGAAGTTGTAATGAGCAGCGGGATGCTGGGCCGCGTCGACAAGGTCGATGAGGACTACATCGTATTGGAAGTTGCAGACAGCATGTCTTTGAAGTTCCAAAAAGTAGCTGTGCACGCAGTATTACCCAAAGGTACGATTAAAAAGATCTAATCCTATTCAGGGTTTATCTTTGAATGTCGTAACTAAAAAAGCCTGGCAATTGCCGGGCTTTTTTTTGGTTACTATTTTTGAGCGGGCAGTATTTATTGTGCCTTGAAAGCCCACAGAAAAATTGCGGAATTAATCAAAGGCTGGACTAATTTGTCTGATTAATTTTTCAATAAAAAAACAGGTTAGGCAAATAGCAATAAATAGCACTGAAAGGCATGCTTATGTTCATTTTTCAAAGCTAGTCCTCTATCCGCTTACTCAGCAAGCTTGGTTCTACCTCTGCGGAAACTTTTTGCTAGAGGTGTCCTCTTACTGAGTCACATCGATAAAACTAATAATTAGACATAACAGGTTTAATTCACCGTGCTTAAGAGCCTGCCAATAGAGTTGCCTAAGCGGTTGCGCCTGGCGAACCTGCCCACACCTCTGCAGTCGTTAGACCGAATCAGTGATCTTTACTCCCTTCCTTATGGAGGGCCCAGGATTTGGATAAAGAGAGATGATCTTACCGAGTCCGGTATGTCGGGAAATAAACTGCGCAAGCTAGAGTTTGTTGCCGCTGAGGCCCGGGCCCAAGGGGCTCAGGTTTTGATCACTTGTGGCGGAGTGCAGTCCAATCATTGTCGCACCACTGCATTGGTGGGGGCTCGATTGGGATTTAAGGTTCAGTTGATTTTACGTGGCGAGCGCACTGCAAACCCCGATGGCAACCTTTTACTGGATGAGTTGGCAGGCGCTGAAATTGCGGTTTACTCATCGGAAGAATACTCTCGGAATTTACAGGGCCTCTTTGACAGCTGGGCTGCTGAGTATCTGTCCAGAGGGCAGAAGTCTTTCTGTATCCCCACTGGTGCCAGCGACGGTTTAGGCATTTGGGGTTATATCTCGGCCTCTCAGGAATTATTGGCAGACTGTGCTGATAGGGGCTTCTCGCCTGATCATATTTTATGCGCTACTGGCAGCGGTGGGACCCAAGCGGGTTTGACCTTGGGGTGCCATTTGCTGGAAGCCGGTACGAATGTTACGGGTTTCGCCGTTTGCGACAGTGCAAATTATTTCCAAGTGAAAGTGCGTGAGGATATTTCGCAGTGGATGGCACAGTCTGGTGTATCGCTTGATTTTGAGTCTCTCAAGATTTTGGTTAATGCCGACTATAAAGGTCCCGCTTACGGGGTGGCGGAGCCAGAGGTTTACCAGACTATTAAAGAGTTGGCTTGTCTGGAGGGGATTCTTCTCGATCCTGTCTACACCGGCAAAGCATTTCATGGTCTGCTACAGGAGTTAAAAAAAGGAAATTACCAGGGCTCAGACAACCTGGTTTTTATTCATACCGGAGGGCAATTTGGCCTCTTCCCCCACCGAACTCACTTCTTCCCAGTGGCCGAATAATACGACATTACTGTTCTCGTGCCGCGTAAGCTGCTAACCTGCGCAACAAATTACAGTTGTATCTGTATATAAAACAAACAGAAATAAGTCAGAGTAGTGGGGGGTTAGTTTGGATTCCTTTAACAATCTGCTGTTGTTAATAGACGGCATGCTCGGCTCAGCACCTTGGTTCCCCTGGGTGTTACTTGGAGTCGGTTTCTTTTTCACCATTTATCTTGGTTTTCCGCAGCTTCGTTATTTTGGGCATGCGATCAAGATTGTACGCGGTAAGTACGACAAGCCCGGAGACCCGGGTGATACCTCCCACTTCCAGGCATTGGCCACAGCACTGTCGGGTACCGTAGGTACCGGTAATATCGGTGGCGTTGGCTTGGCTATTTTCCTCGGTGGTCCGGCTGCGCTGTTTTGGATGTGGATGACCGCATTCCTGGGTATGACCACAAAGTTTGTGGAAGTGACCCTGTCACACAAATACCGTATTAAAGCAGCGGATGGTTACTACGCAGGTGGCCCCATGTTTTACATGGAGCGCCGTTTGAATATGAAATGGCTTGCGGTGCTCTTTGCAATCGCGACCGTTATCTGTTCATTCGGTACCGGCAGCTTGCCCCAGGTCAACAACATTGCCCAGGCAATGCACGATTCTTTCGGTGTTGAGAAGGCTCTGACGGGTGGCATCCTGGCGATTTTGCTGGGCATGGTGATTATTGGCGGTATTACCCGAATCGCTAAAGTGACCTCCACCATTGTTCCCACCATGGCAGTTATCTACGTAATAGGTGCCTTGGGCGTTATCATCTACAACTACGAAAATATTCTGCCGTCCTTTGGGGCTGTTTTCCGCGATGCCTTCACCGGCAGTGCGGCTGTAGGTGGATTCCTGGGTGCGAGCTTTGCCTATGCCTTTAACCGTGGTGTGAACCGCGGCCTCTTCTCGAACGAAGCGGGTCAGGGCTCTGCACCTATTGCTCACGCCGCTGCTCGCGCGGACGAGCCGGTTTCTGAAGGTATGGTTTCCCTGCTGGAACCCTTTATCGACACCATTATCATTTGTACCTTAACCGGACTTGTGATTCTTTCTTCTGGCGTCTGGACTGAGAAACACGAGAACCTGTTTGAAGGTGCAGATACTTACGTTGTAGCGGGTAGCTACGATGAGAAGAATACCCAGGATGTTGAGCAGCTGTTCAAGTATTTGAGCGGTCAGGAGAGTGATGTTAAGGCCTATAACGGCTCCATTGTTGTGACTGACGGCCACCCGCTGAACAGCCAGGACTTTACCCTCATCCACGCCCGTTCTATTGCTGAAGACCTGGACTTCCGTGTGGGGGATGACAGCTTCAGCGGTGTTCTGGATGTGAAAGATGGTAAGTTTGCCAATGAAGATGTGGATATTTGGGGTAAGTCCCTGGTGCACTCTGTGGCCCTGACCAATCTTGCCTTCCAGCGCGGTTACTTTGGTGAATACGGTGGTCTGATTGTAACTCTGGGAATTCTGCTGTTTGCTTTCTCTACAGCAATTGCCTGGTCATACTACGGCGACCGCTCAATGATTTACCTTTTCGGCCCCAAGGCAGTAATGCCTTACCGAATCGTTTACGTTATTGCATTCTTCTGGGCTGCGATTGAGGACACCACAGTTATTTGGAACCTCTCTGCGGTGGCCATTGTGATAATGACCTTGCCCAACCTGTTTGGTATTACTGTGTTGGCCAAGGAGATGAAAGATACCGTGAAGGACTACTGGAAAGACCCAAGCCATAAATAATTTGTCTGGGTTTGATTAAAAAAGGCGGCCAATATGGCCGCCTTTTTTGTTTGTGCACCACCGATCCTTTGATCGATCTAGAGCTTGCCCACCCAGCAGAGACCTGCTGGGTGGAAATCAGCTCAATTACTCAGTGCTTGCACTCAGGGTAACGCCAGAGTAGGCAGAGTAAGCGCGGATACTGATATACCAGGTTCCAGCATCTGGATTACTGATGGTGCAGCTTTCGTCATTGCCCCACTGGTAGGGGCGGCAGTCGTACGCTGTACGGGTAGGCTCTTGGCTGTGGCGGACATAGAGATCTGCATCTCCGCTGCCACCTTCCATTACGGCGCTCAGGGTAGAAGCTCCAGCGTCAACCTCAATGGTGAAGTGCTGCCAGCTGTTGCGGGAACCAGAAAGGTTGGTTTCTTCCCAGCTGTCGCTACCACCACCGCCACCACCACCGGTGTAACTGCCTACCAGGGTGACATCGGAGAAGGAGGAGTAGCCGCGCACCATGACGTAATAGGTTCCGCCCTGTAGGTCAGCGTCAGCGATATCACAAGTTTCATTGTTGCCTGAAGTGTACGGACGGCAATCATAAGTGCTGGTGGTTGGAGCATTGCCGAAGCGAACATAGAGGTCGGCATCACCGCTTCCGCCTGACATTGCAAAAGACAGGCCTGTGGCATCTGCGGGTACATCCAGGGTGAAGTGAACTTCATCACCACTGCTGCCCTCAATATCAGTCTCGGTAACCCCGTTTTCGAGTTCTCCGCCTTCATTACCACCACCGCCACCACCACCGCCGCCACCGCAGCTGCTGGTGGAAACGCCTACCGTGGAGAATGCGGCAACAACGTCATCAGTGTCGTAGCCTAAATCTGATGCTGCAGAGAAAACACCACAGGCACCATCTTCAAAATCAGTATTGGCACTCCAATACATCTGGTTGGCAAGAACAAAGGGGTCGAATGCTGTGCGGGTATTCCAGCCGCTGGTATTCGCCAGTAGGTAGAAGGCCCGGTTAAAGACGCCGGAGCTGTAGTGCACGTCCATGCCGTTGTAGTAATCATCGGCATGACCGATGGAGCTGCCATCGTCAGTTGGATCTTCAAAGTAGCGGAGTGCTCCGCTGGACTTAAAGATTTCGGCCCCTACCAACCAGTCATTGCTGCCGCGCATATAGTACTCGGCAGCTTCACCGGCAATATCAGAGAAGGCTTCATTGATACCGCCGGACTGATTGTAGTAATTCAAGTCCGAATTTTGCTCGGTAAAGCCGTGGCTGACTTCGTGAGCGGAAACATCGAGGCTAACCAGTGGATAGAAGTAGCTCTGGCCATCACCAAATGTCATCTGGCTGCCATCCCAGAAGGCATTCTCGTAGTTGTTGCTGTAGTGCACCCGCATTCTCAGTTTTTGTGTGAGAGGGGATGTGTTGTACCAGTCGCTATAGAGATCAAAGACCACACCGCCAAAGAAGTGTGCGTCATTGAGTGGTGAGTAAGCGCCGTTGATTGACTTATAGTCATTGTCCGGGCAGGTGAACGAGTGGATGCTACCGCCACTCGTGCTGTGGTTCATATCAACGGTTTCGACATTGTCCGTATTCATGGCACAGCTGTCGTCAACAATCATGTGGGGGTAATCGGTACCATACTCGTAGCGCCCGGTCTTTGAATTGCCCCCTGGGCCTGTTGCATTTTGTGCAAAGTTCAAGCCGTCCCAATGCTTGAGAACTTCGCCAGTCATTGCATCGATAAAGTAGAAGGGGCGTGTGGGTTCATCGCCGTACTCAACCCAGTTGACCAGGTAAGCCAAGCGGGCATTGTCTTGCTCATCGATATAGACGTAGAGTTTCTTTTTGGGGTTATGTGCTTCCAGCTTCAAAGCCTGAACTGACAAGGCTCCCTGGATAACGCCCTGCTGCGTGCGCCAGTTGATCTGGTGGTCCATTGCCCGCTCAATAGCATTATCTTCATTGATAAATGCTTTGATATTGGGTACTTCCAGTTCCAGCCCAGTGATGACATTGCCGCGAACCTCAGTAATCAGACCCTGCCCGGAGCTGGTTACTGTTTGGCCGTAGACAGGAATGCCTTTGTGAGTCTGTTGGTAGCGGGCTACGGTTTTGCCGTTGACGAGAGTGCGCTCACGAACTTTTTCGAGCGCCATATCCGATCCGCCGGTGGCAGCTAAAGTTTGTGGTGAGAGCATGTCCGCCGTGGCGGGGACGCGCTCAACAGCATGTGCACTAATAGCCAAGGCTAAAGTGCAGCTTAGTCCTACAAAATGCTTCATTGCTAGCTTTCCCTTTTATAGCTTTTTTATATATGAATCCGCCGGTATACAGCCGTATTTCCCTTGTGGGGACCGTATTAAATCTGGTTGGCCAATACAGGCTGGATTTTTATGTGGTAAGACAGCAGAAGATAACCGTCGCCAGGAAGGGACCGCGGTAGCGGCAGTGGCGTTCGCTTTCTCAAACCGGTTGCCCTAATTAATTGGGCAACTTGAGATTACCCTGCATACGCATCTAGGCAACAAAAAGGTGATGGCAAACTAATATATTTGAATTGTTTTCGATATTTTTGCTCGGATGGTCACAAATTAGGAAGTGATGTTCTGCCTCTGGGGAGGGAAAGATGAGTTGTTTTTTCCGAAAAAATAAATTTGGCGATAACAGTTTATTATTTCTGTTAGCTTTTAGTGGAACGGTTATTTATACATTTAATAATAGAAATTCCCTCTCCCACGAACTGATCACACGATTAAACTCCTCATATTCATTTCTCTTAATTGCGCTCCAGGCTTTTACGAATTTTCTGCCAAACATTTCTGTTGCTTCATCACAATCTGATAGGAGTGTCAGGGCATGTTCCTGGGTGCGGGGAAGTGTAATTGACTCTTTGGAGCAGTCGCCCTGATAAGGTGCGCTCGGTGCGACTTTATTGGTCATTCCTAAATACCCGCAGGCAAGAGAAGCTGCTATGGCAAGGTAGGGATTACAGTCTGCTCCGGGAAAACGATTTTCAAGACGTTTACTTTGTGGCGAGCTGTCGGGAACCCGAAGGCCTGTTGTTCGGTTGTCGTAACCCCAGTGGAGACTGGTGGGTGCGGCCATTTCAGGTGTAAAGCGGCGATAGGAGTTTACATTTGGAGCAAAAAAACTAATAAAACCGGGGGTGTATTTCTGCATGCCGCCAATAAAATGCAAGAAATTATTGCTCTCTTTTCCTGTATTATCGACAAAAATATTTTCACCAGTTTTTCTATCCGCCACACTCTGGTGTAAGTGCAGAGCGCTTCCAGGTTCGTCTTCCATCGGTTTTGCCATGAAGGTTGCATAAATACCGTGGCGCAGAGCCGTTTCGCGCACTGTGCGTTTAAAGGTAAAGACCTGGTCAGCTAAATGAAGTGGATCTCCATGTAGAAAGTTAATTTCCATCTGGGCAGTGCCTGATTCGTGGATCAGTGTGTCGACATCAAGCCCCTGAGCTTCACAAAAATCATACATGTCTTCAATGATGGGCTCGTATTCATTGGCTGCATCAATGCTGTAGGATTGTCGGGTTTTTTCTGTGCGTCCCGATCTTCCCACAGGCGCGGATAGCTTTTCATCCGGATCCAGGTTTCTTTTTACAAGATAAAACTCTACCTCAGGGGCGACAATAGGCTTCCATCCTCTGTCTGCATATTTTTCGAGGACAAATTTTAAAATATTACGGGTGCTGATAGGGTGAGGGTCCCCATCTCGAGAATGGCAGTCATGAATGATTTGTGCTGTCGGATCATTGGCCCAAGGGTTTAGGCGCACTGAGTTGGGGTCAGGGATTAGGAGCATGTCGGTGTCTGCTGGATCAACAAGCTCATTGTGTTCGTCGACATAATCCCCCGTGACAGTTTGCACCAAAATGCTTTCCGGTAAACGGCTGTCTTGAGTTAAGAACTTATCGGTGGGGGTGAACTTTCCTCTGGCGTTACCTGACATGTCGGGAACAAGGCATTCAACTTCTGCAATATTGTGATTTGCCAGCCAGTTTGTAATTTTATCCATTGGATAGCCATTGCTTACTTTTTCTTCCTGAGTGAAATTCTATGATCAGTGCCGGAAAGCGTTGCGCTGAAAATAATTCCTCCTGTGTAAAGGAACTATATACTGCCGATTGGAACAGGGCCGTTTATTTAAATGGCATTGAGGGTATCTGGTAGAAATATGAAGGTGATGAATAGGTTGGATGAGCACACGGAATCCTATTATGCCGCTACAGCTAACGACCTTCAGGAGTATCCATGCCTGGAAGGTAACGTGGAGGCAGATGTCTGCATCATTGGTGGTGGTTATACGGGACTCTCCAGTGCTTTGCACTTGGCAGAGCGCGGCTACCGTGTGGTGCTTCTGGAGGCTAATAGGATTGGTTGGGGCGCATCAGGAAGGAATGGAGGACATGTCGGTGTTGGACAAAGGCGAAGTCAGGGTGATCTGGAAGCCATGTTCGGGTTCGACACCGCTAAGCAGCTCTGGGATTTGAGTATCAACGCTGTTCAACTGGTGGAAAGTCTTATAGTCAGGCACCAGATTCAATGTGATTTAAAACGCGGGATCATGCATCTTGCAGCGAAATCCAGTCACGATAAATATCTGCAGGATGAAACTGAAGAGCTCAGAGAGAAATATGATTACAGGCAAGTTGAGTATATAGATAAAGAAGAAGTTCGACAGCTTGTAAGTAGCAAACGATATCTCGGCGCACAGCTGGATTTTGGTTCGCTACATCTTCATCCTCTCAATTTTGCATTAGGTCTTGCCCGCGCAGCAGTTTCTGCCGGTGCCAGGTTTTTTGAGTGTAGTGGTGTGCAAGGGTATTCGAGCTCTTCTCCCTTTACGGTGAAAACTGCACGAGGAAAGGTGAAGGCCGAAAAGTTGATTTTAGCTTGCAATGGTTACTTGAAAGATCTTGAGCCCCGCTTAGCGGGGCGCATAATGCCAATAAATAATTTTGTGCTGGCAACAGAGCCCTTACCGGAGGGGCTCGCTAGGGAAATCATAGCCAATGACTTCGCACTGCAAGATACTCTATTTGTTATAAATTATTGGAAATTATCTGGCGATAACCGCTTAATTTTTGGGGGAGGGGAAAATTACACCAGGCATTTCCCTAAAGATATTCGCAGTTTCGTCCGCAAGTATATGTTGAGGGTTTACCCGCAGCTGGGAAATACTGCTGTTGATTTCGGCTGGGGGGGTACGCTGGCCATTACTATGAATCGGATGCCCTGTATAGGACAGTTGCAGTCGGGCCTATATTACAGTCAGGGGTATTCTGGACATGGAGTGCCTACGGCAACTTTTGCCGGCAAGCTTCTGGCTGATGCAATTTATGGGGAGAGTGAGGGTTATAACGAGTTTTCTTCTCTTCCTAAAGTAGAGTTTCCAGGTGGCACTTTATTGAGGTGGCCGGGGTTGGTGTTGGGGATGCTTTACCACAGTTTGTTAGATAGGTTTGGGAGCTAGTCTTTGAATGATGTGATAGAGAATGCCGACACACTAATGTGTCGGCACCGGCCTTAAATATTATTGGCTCTGGGCGGAAAGAGTTACGCCTCTGTACGAAATATAGCCCTGTACACTGATGTGCCAGGTACCTGCAGCTGGATTGCTAAAGCTACAGAATTCATTATTGCCGTTTACGTAAGGGCGACAATCCCAGTTGTCGGTGGTTGGGGTGGCACCATAACGAACGTACAAATCGGCATCGCCATTGCCACCGAGCATTTCGACAGTCAAAGATGATGAGCCTGATGGTACATCCAGGGTGAAGTGCTGCCAGCTGTTGCGGCGGCCTGATAAGTTGGTTTCTTCCCAGCCTTCTGAGTTTGAACCGCCATCATCGCCACAGTTACTGGTAGATACCCCTACGGTGTCGAACGCTGCGATTACTGTTGCAGTATCGTATCCGAGATCTTCAGTAGCTGACAGGGCTCCGCAAGCACCTTCAATGTAATCAGTGCTTTGATTCCAATAAGTTTGGTTAGCAAGCACAAAGATATCGAAAGCAGTTTGGGTGTTCCAGCCGCTTGAGTTGGCGATCAGGTAGAAAGCCCGGTTGAATACGCCGGAGCTGTAGTGCACGTCCATGCCGCTATAGTAGTCGGAAGCATGGCCAATGGATCTGCCATCTTTGGTGGGGTCATCCATATAGCGAAGAGCGCCATCAGCCTTGTATATATCGGCCCCCACCATCCAGTCGTTAGTGCCCTTCATGTAGAACTCGGCAGCTTCACCGGCCATGTCAGAGAAGGCTTCGTTTATGCCGCCGGATTGGTTGGCGTAGGTCAGGTTGGAGTTTTGCTCAGTAAAGCCATGGCTCACCTCATGAGAGGATACATCCAAGCTGACAAGTGGGTGGAAGGTTGTGAAGCCATCACCAAATGTCATTTGGCTGCCATCCCAGAAGGCGTTCTCGTAGTTGTTGCTGTAGTGAACTCGCATTCTCAATTTTTGTGTGAGGGGCGATGTTCCATACCAGTCACTGTACATATTGAAGACGACGTTGCCGAAGAAGTGGGCATCATTCAATGGAGAATAAGCGCCATTGATTTCTTTGTAATCATTTTCCGGACAGGTGAAGGAGAAAACGCTACCTCCGCTTGTACCGTGATTTAAATCCACGGTTTCTACGTTAGCAGTGTTCATGGAGCAGTTATTGTCAACTTCGAGGGCAGGGAAGTCTGTTCCATATTCATAAAGCCCGGTTTTTTCATTGCCACCGGGGCCTGTGGCATCCTGGAAGGCAAGGCCGTCCCATTGTTTGATAACTTCACCAGTAAGTGCGTCTACAAAATAGAACGGTCTGCTCGGCTCATCTCCGTATTCGACCCAGTTAACCAAATAAGCTAATCGCGCCTGGTCGTTTTCATCGACATAGACATAGAGCTCTTTTTTCTGGTTTTGTGCGTTGAAGCGCATGGACGACATTGAGAGAGCTTTTTTACTGTCACCATCCTGAGTGCGCAGATTCAGCTGATGGTTCATGGCTCGATCAATAGCATTATCGGCATCAATCGTTGCGCGGGCGGTAGGTACCTCCAACTCTAGGCCTGAGAGTACGTGGCCTTTCACTTTTTCAGTTAAGCCTTGCCTGGAACTGGTTATGGTTCTCCCCCAAACGGGTATGCCTTTGTGAGTTTGCCGATATCGGGCAACCGTTCTCCCGTTGGCGAGCGTGCGCTCGCGAACCTTTTCCAGCTTCATATCTGAGCCAGCGATTGAGGCTAGGGACTGATTGGAAAGTAACTCTGGTGTGACATTAATACGCTCCGCCGCTTGGGCGCTAATAGCGAGTGCGAGTGTGCTAGCGGCTCCTAACAAATATTTCATTAAGTAATTCTCTTTATGATTATAATTTAATGGCCATAGTTAACCGGGAGCATAAATTAAACGCTCAGTAGTTAATGCTGTCTGGTTAAGCGGCCAATTGAATCACACCCCAAGAATATCTCGCGCTATGAGCTGAGAGCTGTATGGAGTTTATGTGCAAAATTTTCTTGGGGGTTGTTTGCCGTTGTCAGGCGAAATAACGATATCCCTTGTTGTTATTCCTGACAATAATTTTTTTGTAGTGGATGTAAACTTGAAAGCTCAAATTGTTTTTTTGATGTGTATGTCACGAATTCAGATATTTGCAACTTTGGTTATTTGATGGGTTTTAATTGGTTAGTTTATAGCTTTTTCTGAGTGGCAAACTTTTTTTGAGTTGTATTTAAACGGTAAATCTTTCTGTGGTTTTGTTATTTTTGTTTGTTTCTGGTGCGAAATTCTTCAATTTAATTCAATTTGCATGAAGAGGGTGCTATATGTTTGTTAAGTTTGAAGGGGTGTATTAATCTGGGTTCTTTAAGGGGTTGTCAAACTAAAGGATTAAAGTATTAATCCTTTCTGAATTTGACGGGGGTGGATATTAACTCTACCAAAACTTTACTGTAGAAAAATGCACGCGGTAGTTTGGGGCTGTTTCAATTTCGAGTTTTGAAATGTTTTGCTCCATCGTCTTAATCCCGCAGTCAAAGCAACTTTGACTCCCTGGACACTTGTGCAGCGCTATGGAGGTAATCTCGGGAAGGGTTGGCATTCTTATCTGTACATATCGCTCAATTTGTGGAATATAAGTTTGAGATTTGTCGTAGACTCTCACTGCCCTCAGTGAAGCTGCGGTGTCGGTGGATTAACGATGTAGAGGCTCTCTAATGGCTGTGCGTCCAGATAAGTTAGTAATCGCTATTTCCTCTCGCGCTCTGTTTAACCTTAGCGATAGCCACAAGGTTTTTGAGGAGCAGGGATTGCACGCCTTTTCTCATTATCAAGTTGAGCGTGAGAACGATGTTCTGGAAAAAGGGGACGCATTCCCTCTGGTTGAGAAGTTTCTAAAGATCAATGAGCTTCTTGGCGGGGAGCCACGGGTGGAGGTGATCCTGCTATCAAGGAATAGTGCCGATACCGGATTAAGGGTATTTAACTCGATAGAGCACTATGGACTCAATATTACTCGTGCGGCCTTTTGTAATGGTGGGAGCCCTTACCGTTATATTGGCCCATTTGGATGCAACCTGTTTTTGTCTGCTGATGGTGTAGATGTCCGCCAAGCGTTGGAGCAGGGGGTTGCTGCGGCAACCTTGGTTGCCGGAGGAAGTCGCGAATATCGTGATGATGTGTTGCGATTTGCCTTTGACGGTGATGCGGTAATCTTCTCTGATGAGGCTGAGCGAGTCTACAAAACGGAAGGCCTGGCTGCTTTTACTGAGGCAGAGCGTGCCTCAGCACAGAAGCCACTGGGGGGAGGGCCCTTTAAGGGGTTCCTTGAAGCTTTGCAGAGGTTGCAGGCTGAATTTGAGATGGATACCTGCCCGATACGAACGGCTTTGGTAACGGCACGTTCCGCTCCGGCCCATGAGCGGGTCATCAGGACATTGCGCGCCTGGGATATTAGAGTGGATGAGTCAGTTTTTCTCGGCGGGCTTCCTAAAGGTGAGTTCCTGCGGGCTTTTGGCGCCGATGTCTTTTTTGATGATCAGCCTAGTCACTGTGTTTCTGCAGGTGAGCATGTGGCTACGGGCCATGTTCCTCATGGAATCGCAAATGCAGAGGTATAAAAAGTTCAAAAGTGATAAAGGTGTACGTTATCACTCAGTGCTCTCTATGCCGATAATGTTTGAACTTTTCCCGGTCCTCATCCGAGAGGCTTAGCTCTAATTATTAGAAAATAAAGCCGACAGAAAGTCCGGGATCCCCCAAAGTTGATTGACACTTTCGTCTCTACCACGGATATTCAACCGTCCATTGGCCCTGGCTTTGATTCACTGCTATTCTTTTCTCGTATAACTCAAGATAGTTTTTATAACTATCGATCAAAAAATGGTATTACTCGCTCTCGGCCATGAGCGAACTTAATGAAAGGGAGGATCTATGAAGCTGCAGCAGTTGAGATATATCTGGGAAGTGGCACATCACGACCTCAATGTTTCTGCTACAGCGCAGAGCCTCTATACCTCCCAGCCGGGAATCAGTAAACAAATTCGCCTTCTGGAGGATGAGCTTGGCGTAGAAATCTTTGCGCGCAGTGGCAAGCATCTCACGAGGGTGACCCCGGCAGGGGAGGCAATCTTAAAGACTGCCGGCGAAATTATGCGCAAAGTGGAGAATATCAAACAGGTTGCGCAAGAGTTCAGCAATGATAAAAAAGGTAGTCTCGCTGTAGCTACCACTCACACCCAGGCGCGCTATGCCTTGCCCCCGATTATTAAGTTGTTTATAGGTCGTTATCCGGAGGTTTCCCTGCACATGCATCAGGGAACCCCTATGCAAATTTCTGAGATGGCGGCAGATGGCACTGCAGACTTTGCTATCGCTACCGAAGCTCTGGAGCTTTTCAGCGATTTGGTGATGATGCCTGTCTACCGCTGGAACCGCTGCATTCTGGTACCGAAAGATCACCCGCTTTGCCAGGTGAGTAAGCTATCCCTTGAGGACGTGGCGAAGTACCCGATAGTTACTTATGTATTTGGGTTTACCGGCCGCTCCAAGTTAGATGAAGCTTTCTTGGAGAAAGGGTTGTCACCTAAGGTAGTCTTTACCGCCGCCGATGCTGATGTAATCAAAACTTACGTGCGTCTGGGATTGGGAATTGGCATTGTGGCTGATATGGCCGTTGATGGCGAAGATGAGGACCTTGTGGCTCTCGATGCCAGTGATCTATTTGAATCGAGTGTTACGAAAATTGGCTTCCGTAAGGGGATTTTCTTGCGGGGCTTTATGTATGAGTTTATCCAGCAATTTGCCCCCCATCTCAGCCGTGAGCTGATTGACCAAGCGGCACAGGCGACATCCCGTTCTGAGGTCGATGCGCTGTTCGCCGATATGGAGTTGCCGGTTTACTAGAGGTGCTGTTGAAGGGGGAGTGCCGAAATAAAGGTAAGGGATGGAGGCTATGAAGCCTCCATCTCGATCAGGGGGCGCAGCACTTCTTTGGCGAACTTGAAGTAAACAGTAAAAATTTCTGCTTCCTTACCTTCGCGCTCTACGACAAAGAAGGGCGCTCGCTCCACCTTGTACTGCTGAGCCAGCTGTAAACCCGGGCTTTGCGGGTCACGCAGGTCGGCGATAAGTGTCTGGTCGATAAATTGCATTTGGCCATTTTCTTCCAGCTTTTCTTCAACGTCGCGACACTTGGCGCAGGGCGAGCCGTCGGCGAGAATTTTCTTGACCAGTGTGATCTTCACGATAATTTCCTTGATCCAGTGCAATGCCATTAAAGGCAAGATGGACTGAATCTATCAGAACCCCTAATAACTTTGAAATATCAATCGCCGATACCTTTATAACTAAAATTTGTAGTGATGCTACAAAAGGCGCCAAAACAGGCTAATTTTTGGTCGCTTTTCGGCAGTTTGATACCTACTGCAAAAATTGTTCAGTTGTTTCCAGTAGTAAGCGCACCTTGGCCAAGCACTCCTGATGCTCTGAGGTGGGATCGGAATCTGCAACGATCCCACCACCTGCCGCGCAGGTTAGATGTCCATCGTTGGCACTGAAGGTCCGGATGGCGATATTGGTGTCAGCGCGGCCGCAGCTGCTGATGTAGCCAATACTGCCGCAATAAATCCCCCGGGGACTGGATTCCAGCTCCCGGATCACTTCCATTGAGCGTCGCTTTGGAGCACCTGTGATAGACCCGCCGGGGAAACAAGCTTCGAGTAATTCGCTATAAACTGACTCTTCGGGTAGCTCACCAGTTACTACGCTGACCAAGTGGTGGACATTGGCAAAGCTTGCCAATTGGAATAGCTCGGGAACACGTACGGTGCCACTGCGACACAGCTTGCTCAAATCATTGCGCAGTAAATCGACGATCATCAGATTTTCCGCCCGGTCCTTGGGGCTTCTCTGCAGCGAGAAGGCGGCGCGCTGATCTGCCATCTTGTCAGCGTGTCTTGCTGCAGTGCCTTTAATCGGTTCCGTGCGTAAACTGGCGCCATCAGCTCGGATAAATCGCTCCGGCGACATACTGAGCAGGCTGCCATGGGGCAGGGCCATATAAGCAGAAAAGGGACCGGCAGCTTGAGAGCGCAATGCCAGGTAAGCTGTTAGCAGATCGCCGCTGTAGGGGGCCCTGAAACGCTGGGTAAAGTTTGCCTGATAGATATCGCCGGCGGCGATATATTCCAATATCTGCTCAATTTGTGCCCGATAATCATCTGCACTCAGTTCGTGCTCAAATGGTGAAAGCAGCCGGAAGTCTCCGGGTGTAAGCGGAGTCTCCCAATTGATAGCTTTAAATCGCTGTATCAATTCGCGAACTTGCTGTGGGGGGCAGGCGGGGTGGAAAACCAGGTGATTGCTACCCAGTTGGTGGTCGGCAATAAAGGCCCATGTGTAGAGCCCGAAAAAGCCTGCGGGCAAGTCCGTAGGGCGCATATCTGCCGGCAGATAATTGCCCTCTACACCGAGTTCATAGCCAGCGTAACCAATAACCCCGCCGCAAAAAGGCAGTTGTGAGTCCCTGTCCTGAGGGCAGAGTTCGCACGCCAGGTCATCCAGCCGGGCAAATGGCTCGGGCGTGTCGGCACTTAACTCGAGGGTATTTATCGGGTCGGCACTAATGATGTCATAGCGCCCACCCTCCGCGAGAGGTCGACCGCTGTCGAGCCAAACGGGGATAGGTAAATCCGCTATCGCCGCAAATGCAGCGGGCGTGTTTAATGAGTAGGGCAGAGAGACAATTTGCATATCAAGCTACAGCAGTCCGGAAGACGGCGCACACTACACATTTTGCGGCGGCAATTAAAGGGTGTGTGGCTCTTTAGTCAATCCTGCGCTCAATACCGGCCTGAGACATCAGGCGGGTGGCGAGTTCCTCCACCGAAAGTTGGGTTGCATTGAGGAAAGGCACCTGGGCCCGCCTCAGCATTTGCTCAACTTGGCGCACCTCGAATTCACATTGTTCCTTAGAAGCGTAGCGGCTGTTGGCGCGCCTTTCCTGTCTAATTTGCATCAGGCGCTCGGGCTCGATTGTCAGGCCAAATAGCTTGTTGCGAAACGGGCGCAGGATCTTGGGCAGGGTGGTGGAGTCCATATCCTCTTCTGTGATGGGGTAGTTTGCCGCGCGCAGGCCAAACTGGAGTGCCAGGTACAAGCAGGTAGGCGTTTTGCCGGAGCGGGAAACGCCCAACAGGATCACATCGGCTTGCTGGAATTCGCTGACTCTGCGGCCATCGTCATTGTCCATGGCGAAGTGCACTGCATCAATCCGGTCGGTGTAGCGGCGGTTGTCGTCAATGCCGTGAGAGACGTTGACCATCTGCGCTGGATCTCGGTTAAACAGATTGGCCAGTGGCGTGAGGTAGTTCTCGAAGATATCGAGCATCAGCGCAGAGCTTTGGTGCAGCTGTTCCCGGATCTTGTCGGAAACAATGCTGGTAATAATGATCGGCTGTAAACCGGATTCATCGGCTGCTTTTTCTATGCGTTGCAGGGCCTGTTTAACTTTTTCGGCGGAGTCGATATAGGGAAGCGTGACCTGCTCAACTTGTTGATCGCGGAACTGTGCGAGTAGGCTGTGGCCAATCGCTTCGACGGTGAGACCGGTTCCATCGGAGATAAAAAAAGCCGTGCGCTTGTCTTTTGCCATGTTTGTTCTCAGTTTGTCGGCGTGAGGGGGCTATTGTAGGGGAGGAATGGGGCAAAGGTCTTTTATTCTGGCGTTTTGCAATTTTTGTAGAAAATTTACAACATTTTGGCCAATTTTTACGGGCTATTTTTTACAAAACTCATCCTTATAATCTGCCGCCACTCAACCTGAATTTTAGAGGGCCTTCACTTGACGAACTTCACGATCGACTTCGCAAAACTGGGCATGGCCGATGTCGACAAAGTCGGCGGCAAGAACGCATCACTGGGCGAGATGATCTCCTCTCTCGCCGGTGCCGGCGTGAGCGTACCCGGTGGCTTCGCTACCACCGCAGAAGCCTTTAGGGCTTTCCTGGCTCACGAACAGCTGGAGCAGCGTATAGCCGAGCGTTTGCAAGGATTGGATGTTGGTAATGTCACCGAGCTGGCCCAGGCGGGAGATGAAATCCGCAACTGGATTTTACAGACTCCGTTCCCCGAGCAGCTGGAAAAAGAGATTCGCGAGGGCTATGAGGCCCTGGGTGGTGCGGAAACTGCTGTTGCAGTTCGCTCCTCTGCAACCGCCGAAGACTTGCCGGATGCGTCCTTCGCTGGTCAGCAGGAGACCTTCCTGAATATCCGCGGTATCGACGCTGTATTGAAGGCAGTAAAAGAAGTTTTTGCTTCCCTCTACAACGATCGTGCTATCGCCTACCGCGTGCACACCGGTTATGCGGATGTGGGCGTTGCCCTGTCTGCCGGTATCCAGCACATGGTGCGCAGTGAGACTGGTGCAGCGGGTGTGATGTTTACCCTGGACACAGAGAGTGGCTTCCGCGATGTGATCTTTATCACCGCTGCCTTTGGTTTGGGCGAAACCGTTGTTCAAGGTGCAGTTAACCCGGACGAATTTTACCTCTACAAGCCAGCCCTGGATGCGGGCCGTCCTGCGATTCTGCGCCGCAATCGCGGCAGTAAAGCGATCAAGATGGTTTACGACGAGAGCGGTGAATGTGGTCGTTCCGTAAAAACTATCCCGGTGGCAGACGAAGACCGTCAGCGCTTTGCCCTCAGCGATGCAGAGCTGACAGACCTGGCAATCCAGGCCCGCAAGATTGAAGAGCACTACGGACGCCCGATGGATATCGAGTGGGCCAAAGACGGCGACAGCGGTAAGTTGTTTATCGTACAGGCACGCCCGGAAACTGTACGCTCCCGCGATCAGGGAACCAGCATTGAGCGCTACAGCTTGCAGGAACGCAGTGACGTTCTATGTGAAGGCCGCGCAATCGGCCAGCGCATTGGCGCGGGCCCCGTTCGCAAGCTTGAATCCGTAGAAGATATGGCGCTGATGCAGGATGGTGAAGTCCTGGTTACCGATATGACCGACCCGGATTGGGAGCCGGTCCTGAAAAAAGCGAGTGCTATTGTTACCAATCGCGGCGGCCGTACTTGTCACGCGGCAATTATCGCCCGTGAACTGGGCATCCCCGCAGTAGTAGGTTGTGGTAATGCAACCGAGCTGCTGGAAACCGGCACCCCGGTAACTGTTTCCTGTGCGGAAGGCGACACCGGTTTTGTAATGGGTGGAGAGCTGGAGTTCCAGCGCGAGGAAACTGAAGTTGGGGAAATGCCGGAGCTGCCGTTCAAAATTATGTTGAACGTGGGCAACCCGGATCGAGCATTCGCTTTCAGCCATCTGCCGAACCAGGGCGTTGGCCTTGCGCGCCTCGAGTTTATCCTCAACCGCATGATCGGTATTCACCCGAAAGCACTGCTCGAACTGGATAACCTACCGGAAGACCTGCAGCAGAATATTCGCGAGCGTATCGGTGGATACGATTCACCAGAAGACTTTATTGTCGAAAAACTGGTGGAAGGCATCGCTACCTTGGCTGCAGCCTTCGCACCGAATCGCGTCATCGTACGCTTGTCCGACTTTAAATCTAATGAGTATGCGCACCTTGTGGGTGGCCAGTTGTACGAGCCAAGCGAAGAAAACCCAATGCTGGGCTTCCGTGGTGCAGCTCGCTACCGCTCTGAAGATTTCCGCCAGTGCTTTGCCCTGGAGTGCCGTGCACTGAAGAAAGTCCGCGATGAAATGGGACTGACCAATGTGGAAATCATGGTGCCCTTCGTTCGCACCCCGGAAGAAGCTGAGGAAGTAGTCGGTCTGCTGGCTGAAAACGGCCTGCGCCGTGGAGAAGGTGGCCTTAAGGTCATTATGATGTGCGAACTGCCGTCCAACGCTTTGCTGGCGGAAGACTTCCTACAGCACTTTGATGGCTTTTCCATCGGTTCCAATGACCTGACCCAGCTAACGCTTGGTCTGGACCGCGACTCCGGACTGGTTGCCGATTTGTTTGATGAGCGCAACCCAGCGGTCAAGGCACTGCTTTCCAGGGCGATCCAAGCCTGTAAGAAAGCGGGTAAATATGTAGGTATTTGTGGTCAGGGTCCTTCTGACCATAAAGACTTCGCCCGCTGGTTGATGGATGAGGGGATCGACAGTGTGTCCCTGAACCCGGATACCGCAGTAGATACCTGGCTATTCCTGGCCAACGAGGAAGGTTAATTTTCCTCCTAAAGCGGCCCAATTGTGGGCCGCTTTCCCAATTATTCCCTCGCTATATTTAACTGTAATTTTTCTGCTGAAGCGGTGTTTGCCTTGGTGGAAAATGAGTCCGTTGTTGCAGTTAAATCCGGAAACACCTGATTTTGTTCTGCTAATTGTGTTTGAAAAATTTAAACGACACATTACCCAAAAAATACAAACCTCTATCAGCTGATCCACACAGAAGAATTCATTCTAAATCTTTCCGCTCGCCTCAATAGAATCGGAAGAGTCTTAAGGTTGCGTGTAAATCGAAAAACAGATTGCGCAATGTGCTCCGTAAAAATGTTCGCCGTGGGCCCTGGCCCCACTGGCGCGCACCTGAAAATTACCGACAGACTGTTTATCTGTTGGATTCAGGGCAGGGTACCCAGACTCGGTGAGGTGAGCTATGCAAACGAGTAGACAGTTTCAAATCCCCATACTTCATGTCTTTTTGATGATGTGCCTTATGGCTTTAATGGCAGCGCCACCGGCAGATGCAAAGCCACGCGCATCTAATTGGTTTGATGATCGCGCCGCAGCCAGGGGTGGTAGTCCATCAATTAGAATTGATTTAAGTGAGCAGCGCGCATATCTGTATAAAGGTGGGAAATTAGTTGGTGTCTCCCGTATTTCTTCGGGGAAGCGCGGTTACAGCACACGCCCCGGACATTTTCGTGTGTTGTCCAAACACCCTTATCACCGCTCGTCTATTTATGGCAGTTTTGTTGATAGACGCACTGGCAGAGTCGTGAGATCGAATGTAAATACTCGAAAGCATCGTCGCCCTGCGGGTACTGTGTATCGCGGTGCAAAAATGAATAATTACATTCGTTTTAATGGCGGTATCGGTCTGCATGCCTCTGGCCACGTGCCCGGCTATCCCGCTTCTCATGGTTGTGTACGTATGCCCCCACATATGGCGAGAAAGTTCTATCAGCATGTGCGTGTAGGCACACCGGTTCGTGTAACACACTAGTTTCAATTTCGTGGCAGCGAAGGCTTGGCCGGGTATTATCCATCGTGGTGATACCCGGTATTTATTTGCCTCTTAGCTCTTCTACTTTTTTCCCGCTATTATCCTTCTCTTCCATAGATTGCTGCGAGAATATTGATGCTCAAGTCAACCCCCGATTTATGTGATGCCTACCCTGATGAGGTGCGAGTAGTTGATCCTATGTTTATCAATTACGGTGGCCGAGATCGTTTTGGTGGGCAGATTGTCACTATCAAATGTTTTGAAGATAACTCCCTGGTGCGAGAACTGGTGGCTGAACCGGGGCAAGGCAAGGTTTTGGTAGTAGATGCCGGTGGATCTATGCGGCGGGCTTGTCTTGGCGATATGTTGGCAGAAAAGGCGGTTGCCAACGGTTGGGAAGGTATCCTGATGTATGGCTGCATTCGCGATGTAGATGAAATCGCGGAACTGGACTTGGGGGTGCAGGCACTTGGTAGCCATCCAATGAAAACAGAAAAAAAGGGAATTGGTGAAAGAGACCTGGCGGTGGGCTTTGCCGGAGTGGATTTCCGCCCGGGGGAGTACCTCTACGCGGATAACAACGGTGTGATTGTGGCGGGTAAGGCACTGACTTAAAAGCGCCAGTAAGTCCATTGGGTCTGGAAACTGGCAGCCCAAAAGCGCTGCCAGTTGTTGAGAATCAACTCAGTGGGGATCAATTAGATCATCAGCGGGGTTCTCCGGCATTCTCAGGGACATCAAAAATGCCAAGATCTTATTCTGATCATTTTCACTTAAATACTTGAAATTCTGTGCTGCATTACTGGCCTCGCTTCCGGGGCTGTCGTGGAGAAAAATGGCTTCTGCCAACGTAGTGGCTCTGCCGTCGTGTAAATAGGGTGCGGTATCGGCCACTCCCCAAAGGCGTGCGGTAATAAACTCACGGTTTTGCTGGTCTGTTTGGAAGAAGGCGTTCTCAGCCAGCCCCTCGCCCATGTCGTGGCGCTTGAGATCAGAGAACATCGCGACCTCTATTCCGCCATTGCGGGTTTGGCGAAAATTTGTCGGTTGCTTGGTGAGGTCCACTTCGTAAAAAATGTCTTCAAAGGGAGTTTCTGGAGAGCCGGTAAGTTTATAAGGGAGGGTCCTTCTCTGGGTGGCCATCGTTGGGCGGTGGCAGTCGGCGCAGCCAATATCGGAGAAAAGCCTCCGGCCGTCACGGTGTTCTCTGTCATCGATATCGAAAGGTGGTTCCAGGGTGGTAATAAAGATACTCAGTGCGGATAAGTCCCCAACGGTGATTTCGTTGACGACTCCGTCATTATCAGCATCTGCTGTTGCTCCGCCAAAGGCTTCCGAGGCCTGCATCCCCATGTGAAATGCCAAGGCGGAGACATCGAACTCCCTGACTGAGGCGTTGTCACCTTTTCGACCAAATGGCCTGACAACCAAATCGTGCTCGACGCCTTCGACATTGGTTGTATCCAAATTGCCGTACTCGTCGGCAATGATGCTCCCAAAACTGACTGATTTTGTTTCCAGCTCAACGATGGTGCCGGGGTTGTTGAGGGCGTGTTGTTTAAGATTTTGTAATTCATGGGTCATCTCACGACCAACCAATTCAATCCCCCCAGCGCCAAATAAAAATACAGGATTAATCAGCCGCCCATCAAACTCTGCGATACCGTCAAAATTTTCATCGATAACATCGATGTTGGCGGGACGGAATAATACGCTGGTTCCGAATCCTCCACCTCCGCCAATGCCCAATCTGGGTGGCGTTGTTCGATTGCTGATAACGGTGTGGCACTCCAGGCAATTTTGCGCATCGAGTCCATTGACCCGCAAAAATGTGCCATTACCTTGCAGAGTGGGCCTGTTACCTCCGGTGGGGGAGTGGTTGTCCGGTTCAGAAAAATCGTGAGGGCCATCACCAAAGCCGTCGTAACGATTGAAAGGCGTGCTGAAAATAATCAGCCCCGCTTCACGTATTTCGTCGAGGTGAAGTTGTCCTTGGGAAATTTCATCCTGGCTAATCCTATCTGCAGGGTCTAAGCGCGGTGCTTCGCCGATAAGATCTGCGTAAATTAATGAAGGGAGCATCAGGCTGATGCTGGTGAGAGATATTGCCGTTAATCGCTTCATGTCAAAATCCTTGTTTATTTTTCTTTCCCTTTCAAAAAGTTATAAGGCTAAGTCCCTGGAAAAATGGTTATTTAATTGAAAGGGGGTGAGGGAGTCTCACAATACGAATTGCTGTGGACGGAGTGAGAAAAAGCTAATCTCAATAACTTTTCAATGGCCCTAAAAAAAACAACGCCGGTTTTGTTGAAAAATAAAATGTCTATCCGGGTAGGGGCATGGATTTCTTCAGTGAATTCTTACCTGCAATCAAACGTCTCCTATTATTGTGCATTGATGACTCTCTCGACCCTGCGGGAATTGGCAGCGTTTGTTGCAACGGCTGCCGCTATGGAAGGTGAAAATGAGCGAATTGCGCAAAAAATTCTTTACCGCGCCTCTTTTAAAAATTATTAAACGGGTACTTCCGCCAATTTCTGAAACAGAAAGGGAGGCGATGGAAGCGGGTGAAGTTTGGTGGGACGCTGAGTTATTGTCAGGTAAACCACATTGGGATCAATTGTTGGGGATGGGGCCACCTGCGCTCAATGAAGAGGAGCAGGCTTTCCTGGAGGGACCAGTCGAAGAGCTGTGCCGAATGATCAACGATTGGCAAATTAGCTATGTGGATCGCAATATTCCGGAGCATGTTTGGGATTTCCTTCGGAAAAATCGCTTTTTTGGCATTATTATTCCCAAGAAATATGGCGGCCTTGGCTTTTCCCCGACAGCTCATGCGGAGATAGTGACCAAAATTACCACCCGCAGTACCTGTGTGGGTGTCACAGTAATGGTGCCTAACTCATTGGGCCCGGGAGAGCTGCTACTGGCTCACGGTACGCAAGAGCAAAAGGACTACTATTTGCCACGTCTGGCAGATGGCACTGATATTCCCTGCTTTGCGCTGACCAGTCCGGAGGCCGGATCTGATGCGGCATCTATGATTGACCGTGGCGTAGTCTGTTACGGCGAATATCAAGGCGAAAAGGTCCTTGGTATGCGTGTTAATTGGCACAAGCGCTATATCACCTTGGGCCCGATAGCTACGGTGTTAGGTTTGGCCTTCAAACTCTATGACCCGGACCATATTCTCGGCGATGAAGAAGAGCTGGGTATTACGGTTGCCCTGGTGCCCACAGATACACCGGGAGTTTCCATTGGTCAGAGGCATCTCCCAGCGCTGCAAGCATTTCAGAATGGGCCCAACTGGGGAAAAGATGTTTTTATGCCCATGGATTGGATTATTGGCGGCGAGGAGAATGTCGGCAAAGGTTGGGAGATGCTGATGAGTGCCCTTGCCGCAGGCCGAGGAATTTCTCTGCCATCCCTGTCTACCGGTGGGGCAAAAATGGCCGCGCGCATGACCGGCGCTTACGCCCGGGTTCGAGAGCAATTTAATGTGCCCGTTGGCCGCTTTGAAGGCGTGCAACGCCGCTTGGCTGAAATTGCTTCTATCGCCTTTGTATTGGACAGCGCCCATAAAACGACTACCCGTGCCCTGGATGAGGGGCGAAAGCCAGCGGTGATCACCGCAATTATGAAAGCCAATGCTACTTGTGGTCTACGCCAGGCCATTATTGATGCAATGGATATTCATGCGGGCAAGGCCATTATGGATGGTCCATTAAATTACCTGGGTAATGTTTATCGAGCGATACCGGTAGCAATTACGGTAGAGGGGGCCAATCTTCTCACTCGCAGTTTGATGATCTTTGGTCAGGGCGCAATTCGCTGTCACCCCTATATCTTGCAGGAAATGTTGGCGGCAGAAAATCCGGATCATGAAGCGGGTTTGGACGAACTGGATAAGTTGCTGCCCAAGCATATGTGGTTTCAATTCAAAACCCTGTGTCGGGGTATTTTTCACGGCTGGACGGTGGGCTTGTTTGCCAGCAGCCCTCGCAACGTAGGGCACGCCGCTAAGTACTACCGGCAATTGAATCGGTATTCGGCGGTGCTATCTCTGGTCACCGAATTTTCCTTGATGACCCTGGGAGGAGAACTCAAGCGAAAAGAATTGATTTCTTCCCGATTGGGCGATGTCTTGAGTCAGCTGTATCTGCTCAGCTGCACCCTGAAGCGCTTTTATGATGATGGCAACCCTAAGGATGACCTCCCTCTGCTGGAATTTGCCATGCGAGATGGATTGCATAAGATCGAAGTCAACTTGTTGGAGGTGTTTCAAAATTTCCCCCGGCCATTTATTGGCCAAGTAATGCACTTCCTCACCATGCCTTGGGGTCACAGTGTCCACACCGCATCGGATCGGCAAGCCAAGGCCTGTGCGGAATTACTGTTGACGCCGTCGGCGACTCGCGACCGGCTGACGAGTGGAGTCTTTCTCGGAACTCCCGGGGATGGAGTGGATATTGTTGAGCAGGCGTTTGATCGGGTATGCGCTTCCGAGCGGGCTCGTGAAAAATTAAAAAAAGGCGGTATTCGCAACCTGAGCAGGGATAGCGTGGAAGAAGGGTTAAAGAAAAATCTAATCAGCGATGAAGAGGCTGAGATACTCTACGATGCAGCGGATGCTGTGGAGAAGGCAATTCAGGTGGATCACTTTGAGCACTTGGGTGGGTGTGCGGGCACAGTCCAATAAGGTTTGAGGAAAGCTACCTCCGATGGAATCTGCGCACAAGAATTCTCCAGAGAGCTTTACCAGTGCCGAGGAATGTGTCGATAAGCTTTTAGAAGTCGTCGGCAAGAAAATAGTTCTGGCATTACCGCTGGGGCTTGGTAAGGCAAACCATTTCGCTAATACGCTATACGCTCGAGCGGCAGAAGATCATACGATTTCTCTGACGATATTTACGGCCCTGACGCTGGAGCGCCCCCGTGGGGATAGTGATATTTCCCGGCGCTTTATCCAGCCACTTCTGGATACCCATTACAGTCAATACCAAGACCTTGCTTATGTTCCCGCGAGGAGGAAAGGGCACCTGCCAGGTAATATCCAGGTTATTGAATTCTTTATGGAGCCCGGTTCGCTGCTTGGCAACAACTATGCGCAGCAACACTACGTGAGTGCAAATTATACCCAGGTACCCGGTGAGCTGATCAGTCGGGGGGTTAACGTTATTGCGCAAATGGTGGCGCCTTCAGAGTGTGGAGGTAAGTTCAGTTTAAGTTGCAACCCAGACCTGACACTGCCTGTTCTAAAGCTGGCTGCTCAGCGCAAGGACTACCCCCTGTTTTTATTGGGTGAAGTAAATACACAGCTGCCCTATATCCATGGAAGCAGTGAGCTACCGGCCAGTGCTTTTGACTTTTTGCTGAAAGGCGAAACTTTTGATACGCCGCTGTTTGCGGCTCCGGCCCTGCCAGTAACCTTTACCGAATACAGCATCGCCTACCATATCGCCAGTCTGGTTGAAGATGGAGGAACCCTTCAAGTAGGTATCGGCGCCCTGGGAGATGCGGTTTGCCATGTACTGCGCTTGAGGCATAAGGAAAACGCCCTCTTTTGCCGGATTCTGGATGACTTGGTGGAAGAGGATGCTAAGCGCTACCGAGAGGAACTGCCTCTATGTACTGGCACCTTTAAGCGGGGCCTTTATGGGGCCAGTGAAATGGTGCCCCACGGTTTTCTCCATTTGCGCAGAGCGGGGGTTCTGACCCGTAGAGTCTACGCTGATGTGACAATTCAACATCTGCTCGATAGCGATCAGATTACTGATACTGTGCAGGAAGAAACGCTGCTTGCATTAAAGAATGCTGGCCGTATCAGTTGCCCTTTAACCGTGGCAGATACAGATTTTTTACAGCAGCTTGGCATTGTGGACCCCAGCTACAGTTGGCGGGGCCATAAGTTGCTGACTCCTGATGGTGAAGAAGAGGAGTGTGATCTTCACAGCGAACATGGGCGCCGCCGTCTAATTGGTAGTTGCCTGAATAAAAAGATCGCTGGGGGGATCTGGTTACATGGCGGCTTCTATCTGGGGCCGGAACTTATGTATCGAGAGTTGCGGGATCTAGACCCTAAGGAGGGTGCAGGTCTCGATATGATTGACATCAGTTTTACCAATGACCTCCAATCCCAAAGAGACCTAAAGCTGGCGCAGCGACAGCATGCGCGCTTTGTAAATTCGGCCATGATGGTGACTCTTGGGGGAGCGGTTGTCTCGGATGCCTTGGTGGATAACCACGTGGTGAGTGGGGTGGGAGGGCAATATAACTTTGTCGCCCAGGCTTGGGACTTGCCTGGGGCCCGATCCATTATTGCGCTCCCCAGTGTGCGAATGCGCGATGGTATCTGCGAGAGTAATATTGTGTGGGAATATCCTCACACGACCATTCCCCGGCATTTGCGCGATGTGGTTGTGACGGAATATGGCGCAGTCGATTTGCGTGGTAAAACAGACCGGGATGTAATGGTGGCCATGCTCAGTATCTGTGATACCCGCTTTCAAGCTGTATTGCTAGAGCAGGCCAAGCACGCGGGGAAGATAGAAAAAAGCTTTTCGATTCCCGAGAGTTTTAATAAAAACACACCTGAACACCTCGCCAGTGTATTCAATGACGAAAAATGCCTGGCGGAACTGCCTCACTATCCACTGGGTACCGATTTCTCTGATGAGGAAGCCCTGCTAGCGGTAGCCTTACAGCACTTGCGCTCCGCCGATAAAAGTTGGTGGAAAGTGTTGGCCAATATTTTTAAAGGTCGTCGGGTCTGGCACGATAAATCCTCAAGTGCCGACTATATCCAGCGCTGCTTACAGCGAATGGGGTACGATCATACAGAGACCTATGAGCACAGGCTGGAAGCCTATACCGTTGCGGCCGCGTTACAAGAGTATATCGACCAGCGAAGGCCCCTGCGCCGTGAGTAAATAAAATTAGTGAAGTTTGCCCTGGGCCTGGATGGCGGTGAGGGCAATGGTATACACAATATCATCCACGAGTGCGCCCCGTGATAGGTCGTTAACCGGCTTGCGCAATCCCTGCAACATTGGCCCAATACTCACTAAGTCAGCGCTGCGTTGAACGGCTTTGTAGGTAGTGTTGCCGGTATTCAGGTCGGGAAAGATAAAAACTGTGGCCCTGCCGGCCACGGGGCTGTGCGGGGCTTTTTGGGCAGCGACATTGCGGATTAAGGCGGCATCGTATTGAAGGGGGCCATCAATAATTAGCTGCGGTCTCTTCTGTTTGGCCAGCTGGGTGGCCTCGCGGACTTTATCGACATCGCTGCCGCTGCCGGATGTGCCGGTGGAGTAACTGATCATTGCGACTCGGGGTTCTATACCAAATGCCGCTGCAGAATCTGCTGATTGAATGGCTATAGCGGCGAGTTGCTGTGCATCGGGATCGGGATTGATCGCGCAATCTCCGTAGACCAGTACCTGTTCAGGGAGCAGCATAAAAAATATCGAGGAAACCAGCTCTTCATCCGGGGCGGTTTTGATCAGTTGCAGGGCGGGCCGAATGGTATTGGCTGTTGTGTGAATAGCGCCGGACACCAGTCCATCCACTTCACCCAATGCCAACATCATGGTTCCGAGAACCACATTATCCTGTAGCTGCTCAAGTGCCACTACTTGAGTGAGTCCCTTGTTTTTACGCAGGGCAACCATGGGCTCCACATAGTGTGCCCTCACCGCCTTGGGATCGACAATTTCCAACTTTTTATTGAGCTTTAACCCCTGCTGCTCAGCAATTTTGAAAATATCTTTTTCTTCGCCCAGTAAAACCGGGTGTGCAATCTCTCTCTCCAGGCAGAGCTGGGCGGCGCGAATGGTGCGGGGTTCGGTTCCTTCGGGTAGGACAATCCGCATAGTGCGGCGCCGGGCCAGTTCCGTGAGGTGGTAGCGGAATGCCGGGGGTGAAAGGCGTTTGGGGATTTCACTTTGTTGGCTCAGTGATTCCACCCACTCCTCATCCAGGCGACTGGCGAAAAATTCCTGCACCCGGTCCACGCGATTTCTGTCATCTGATGGGGTGCGCAAATTAAAAGTCTGCAGTGACATCACCGTGTGCCAGGTATTGGAAGGCACCAGTAAAATGGGTAGGCCTGTTTCCATGGCCGGGGTGCACAGCTTCAAAATGGCTTTGTCCAAATGGTAGCCGCCGGTTAATAGCAGGCATCCAATTTTGACTCCATTCATCACGGCTAAACATGCGCCCACAACCACATCGGGCCTATCGGCAGAAGTTACCAGCATGGCCCCAGGCTTAAATCTTCTCAACATATTGGGCAGTGAGCGGGAGCAGAAAGTGACGGTATGCAACCTGCGTGTTTCCAGCTCTCCTTTATTGAGTATCTTTGCGTTAAAGTGCCGCGCCAGGTCGAGTGCACGGGGGGAGAGCAGTTCTGCATTCCAGGGAATAAAACCGACAATACGCAGTGGAATCTGCTTTGAAAGTATCTCAGGGGTCAGACTAGGGGGGCTTTCTTTGCTAGATTCCAGTTGTGAATGCAGTCCAATTAAATGAGCTCCGGGAGTATCCATAATTTCCGCTGGCAGACCCACTTTATTGATGATGCAGCCCACTACGCGCTTTGCATCCTCGCCGCCATAAAGACGAACGGCAAATTCCAGTCTCTCGCGAAGTTGCTTGATTGAATCGCTGGCACCGGGAGATGGACAGGCGACGAGTACCACTTCCGCATCTAGGGTTTTGGCAATTTGATAATTCAGCTGGTTAGTCACGGGATTGTCGCGGCTGGGTAGCACGCCTTCGATTACATTAACTTCAGCCTTCGCCGAGATTCGTCTGAAGCGGGCGAGAATCTCTTCCAGTAAATCCGCCATTTTTCCGGTGGATACCATCGAGTCCGCATATTCGGCACTCAGCGAGCTGGGGATGGCCAGGTTGGATGTTTGCCGCAAGATTTCGGTGGTGCGCTCTATAGTGCCGTCTGGTGGTGGGGGTTCGGCGACGGGTTTAAAAAATTGAAGCTCAATACTTTTTCGGTCTAGCGCCCGAATTAAACCCAGGCTTACAGAGGTGATGCCGGCCCCCGCTTCCAGGGGAACCAGCATCAGGGTTCTGGCGTTACTGTGTCGCAGCATGTTTAAGACTGCACCAAGCGCGATGTATCTCGGGCAATAATCCAGTCTTCCTTAGTGGGGATTACCAGGATGTTGGGAGTTTCCTGCGCAGAGATTAAGCCCTCCACTTGCGACTTGGTTTTCTGATTGGCTTCGGGGTTGAGCTGGTAACCTAAGGGTTTGAGCCATTCGATGGTCCGGCTTCGCACCCCGGAGGAGTTCTCCCCGATACCGCCTGTGAATACCAAAGCATCGACGCTACCCAAGGGGATGGTGTAAGCAGCAATATATTTGGCCAGGCGGTAACAGAATATTTCCAGGGCGAGTTTGGCTCCCTGATGATCTTTCTCGGCAGCTTGCTCCAGTGCGCGGCAATCACTGCTCAGGGTGGATATGCCCAACATACCGCTTTCTCTATTTAGCAGCTGCTCAAGTGAGGCTTGGGTATATCCCAGCGCTTGCTGTAAGTAGAGGAGTATTCCCGGGTCCAGATCGCCGCAGCGACTCCCCATTACCAGTCCTTCAAGAGGTGTAAGCCCCATGCTTGTATCTACACTGCAACCCTGTTTGATGGCGCAAATAGAGGCGCCGCCACCGAGGTGGGCAGCAATGATATTGAGTTCAGCCGTCTGTTTTCCCAGTAGTTCGGCGCACCGCTCGCCAATGTACTGATAGCTACTGCCATGCATGCCATAGCGGCGGATCTTGTGCTCTTCGTACAGTGGGTAGGGGAGCCCGTATAGATACGCATACTTCGGCATTTGCTGATGAAAGGCGGTATCAAAAACGGCGACTTGGGGGAGTTGGGGGAATGCATCGAGGGCGGCGTAGATCCCCTTGAGAGCAGCGGGGTTATGCAAGGGGGCCAAGTCACAGCACTCTTCGATACAGGCCATCACCTTCTGATTGATCAGAACGGAGCTGGAGAAATGCTCGCCGCCATGGACGACTCGGTGACCTATCGCTTTTAACCCGTCCTGTAACTCTGACCAGGCTCGGTCAAACTGTGTTACCAGCTCATTAATTACCGCCGCGTGGTCGCTATCCAGCGCGAGCCGATGGGAGTCTTCTGTTCCTTGATAGTGCCACTTCAGTTTGGCTTTGGGGGTGCCAAGGGCTTCCGCGATACCAGCAAGATGTTCTGCACCCGAATCTGGGTCCAGCACGGAAAACTTCACTGACGAGCTGCCGCAATTGAATATCAGAATTAAATTTTGATCGCTCATGATGCGCGAATTTCAACGAGGGTGCTTTAAGGCTAGCCGAGGAGTTGTCTTTGCGAGGGAAAGAACCGGAGTAGTTCAGTTTCGGAATAAAAAAGGGCCGCAGTAGCGGCCCAAGTAATAAAAATTGCAGAGATCAAAGCATAGGCAAACTTGCGGTGCTTTGAGATGAACCCAATAGGTTCAAAAAAAGAGGCGGCAAGTGCCGCCTCAAATTTACTGAAACCGTACCGGTCGATTAACCGAACTGGTTCATGGTGTTGTCTTTACCACCAGCCTTCAGGGCAGCATCACCAGCAAAGTATTCTTTGTGGTCGTCGCCGATGTCGGAACCAGCCATGTTCTGGTGCTTAACGCAGGCGATGCTCTGGCGGATCTCTTTGCGCTGTACGCCTTTCACATAGCCCAGCATACCTTGCTCACCGAAGTACTCTTTGGCCAGGTTGTCGGTAGACAGGGCCGCAGTGTGGTAAGTCGGCAGAGTGATCAGGTGGTGGAAGATACCAGCTTCGCGAGCTGCGTCGGCCTGGAAGGTACGGATCTTCTCGTCGGCCGCTGCAGACAGCTCAGAGTCGTCGTACTCGGCGCTCATCAGGTTGGCGCGGTCGTATGCGGATACGTCTTTACCTTCTTCGGACCAAGCATCGAATACCTGCTGGCGGAAGTTCAGGGTCCAGTTGAAGGACGGGCTGTTGTTGTAAACCAGCTTCGCATCGGGAACGACTTTGCGGATTTCGTCCATCATGCCGCCGATCTGGCGAACGTGAGGCTTCTCGGTTTCGATCCAGATCAGGTCTGCACCGTTCTGCAAAGAGGTGATGCTGTCCAGGATGCAGCGCGCTTCGCCAGTGCCCTTGCGGAACTGGAACAGGTTGGAAGCCAGACGCTTAGGACGCAGCAGCTTGCCTTCGCGGTTGATGATTACGTCGCCGTTGGCCAGCTCGGAAGCATCGATTTCTTCGCAATCCAGGAAGGAGTTGTACTGGTCACCCAGGTCACCCGGCTTATTGGTTACAGCGATTTGCTTGGTCAGGCCAGCGCCCAGGGAGTCGGTACGGGCAACGATAACACCGTTGTCTACGCCCAGTTCCAGGAACGCGTAGCGAACTGCGCGGATCTTGGCCAGGAAGTCTTCGTGAGGAACGGTTACTTTACCGTCCTGGTGACCACACTGCTTCTCGTCAGAAACCTGGTTTTCGATTTGGATACAGCAAGCACCCGCTTCGATCATTTTCTTGGCCAGCAGGTAAGTTGCTTCGGCGTTACCGAAACCTGCATCGATGTCGGCGATGATCGGTACAATGTGAGTCTTGTGGTTGTCGATCTTGTCCTGTGCAGCTTTCTCAGCTTCTTTATCGCCAGCTTCGCGAGCGGCGTCCACTTCGCGGAACAGGTCGTTCAGTTCGCGGGCATCAGCCTGGCGCAGGAAGGTGTAGAGCTCTTCGATCAGAGCAGCTACGGAAGTTTTTTCGTGCATGGACTGGTCGGGCAGAGGACCGAATTCGCTGCGCAGAGCGGCAACCATCCAGCCGGACAGGTACAAGTAGCGGCGGTCAGTGTTGCCTTCGAAGTGCTTCTTAATAGAAATCATCTTCTGCTGACCGATGAAACCGTGCCAGCAACCCAGGGACTGGGTGTACTTGGACGTGTCCTTGTCGTAGTTTTCCATGTCGGCGCGCATGATATCAGCGGTGTACTTGGCGATATCCAGGCCGTGCTTGAATTTGTTCTGGGCACGCATACGGGCAACAGATTCGGGATCGATGGCGTCCCAGGAGCTGCCATGGCTTTCACGGAGCTTTGCTACCGCGTCGATGTCTTGAGTGTAAGTGGACATGACTGTAAATCCTTAAACGGTGACTGCGATTAGGTGTTGAGTATCTTAGGAGGAGTGGCATAATTTGCCTAATTTATTGATTTTATTTTCACTATCGATTTGGCGAATAGATGTATGCAACTGGAAAGAGCTGACCTGAACCTGCTGGTTTACCTCGATGTGCTGCTGCGCGAACGCAATGTGACCCGTGCAGCCAATTACCTGGGACTGTCCCAGCCGGCCATGAGTAATGGCTTGAAGCGCCTGCGGGAACTGTTTGACGATCCGTTGCTGGTGCGCACCCGTGAGGGCATGATGCCCACGGAAAGGGCTTTGGAATTGCAGCCGATGGTGCGTGAAGCACTCTCCTCCATTGATCGGGTTATCCAGCCAAATCGGGATTTTGACCCCGCCAATACCCGCCGCACCTTCCGCATTATGGCCAGTGACTACGCCGAGTCCACCCTGATACCGCCGCTGTTGAAGCAGCTTCGGGATGACGCTCCGGGTATCAGCCTGGATATCATGACGCCCAGTGATGTGAGCTTTGTGGATGTAGAGCAGGGCAAAGTGGATATGGTGATCAACCGCTTTGACAGCATGCCGCAGAGCTTTCACCAGGCCACCGTATGGCGCGACAGCTTCTCCTGTGTGATGCGCGCCGATAACCCGATACTCCGGGATTACAATCTGCAGAGCTACCTAGAAGCCCAGCATATCTGGGTGAGCAAGACCGGTATGGGGGTGGGTGTCGGAGTTAACCCGGAAGATGTACAGCGCTTGGGCTGGGTGGATGAGGCCATAGGTCGTTTGGGAGAGAAGCGGGATATCTCCGTTTTCACCCGTCACTACCAGGTAGCTATGCTGCTGGCTGAACAGAGCGATCTAATCGTAACGGTGCCCACTCGCTTGGCCCAACTGGCCAGTGATAATCCCCGCGTGGTGAGGCGTGATCCGCCACTGGATATTCCCAACTTGGAGTTAAAAATGGCTTGGAGCCCGCTGTTGCAACAGAGCGCCCCGCACCGCTGGCTGCGCCGTTTAATTCTCGATATTGGCCGCGCTTTGTAACGATGTTGCAGTAAGGTGATGTGTCTGCGTGGTTTTGTCCGAGCAATCGCACATCAGCCACTTCTTCATAAAAATTCGATCTATGAATAGTGGGAATTGTGTCTATAAATTAGCGGTATGTGGAAATGGCTGTTTAGAATGCCGCTATTCCAACAATCTGATGAGAGGCCCTGGGTATGACGGAACGAGTCCAAATCGGCGATCTGCAAATCGCGCCAGAACTATATAACCTGGTTTGCGAAGAAGTGATTCCAGGAACTGGAGTTAGCGCCGAAGCTTTCTGGGCCAAATTGGAATCTATTGTCCACGATCTGGCTCCGGTAAACCGCGCCTTGCTGGAAAAACGCGATGAACTGCAGGAGACCCTGGATCGCTGGCACACGGACAACCCCGAAGGTTTCCGCGATCTGGAAGGCTATCAGACTTTCCTGCGAGAGATCGGCTACCTCGCCGACGAGCCTGCTGAATTCAGCGCAACTACCGAAAATGTCGATGAAGAGATCGCCATCCTGGCGGGACCTCAGCTGGTTGTGCCGGTAATGAATGCACGCTACGCGCTCAATGCGGCAAACGCGCGCTGGGGCAGCCTTTACGACGCACTTTACGGTACTGATGTGATCAGTGAAGAGGGTGGCGCGGAAAAAGGTACGGAATACAACCCGGTTCGCGGCGCTAAAGTGATCGAATATGCACGCAACTTCCTCGATCAGTCGGCCCCGCTTACCTGTGGCAGTCATGCTGAGGCGGTGCAATACCGCATCAATGGCTCGCTGCTAGAAGTGGTACAGGCCAATGGCGACATCGCCACCTTAAAAGATGCCAAGCAGTTTATTGGTTATTTGGGTGACAGTGAAGAGCCCTCCAGCATCCTGCTGAAGCAGCACGGTTTGCACTTTGAGATCCAGGTGGATCGCGAGAGCCCCATCGGCAAAACCGATGATGCCGGTGTGAAAGATGTGCTAATGGAATCTGCGCTGACCACCATTATGGATTGCGAAGATTCGGTAGCGGCTGTCGATGCTGAAGATAAGGTAGTGGTTTACCGCAACTGGCTCGGTCTGATGAAGGGTGACCTGAAGGAAATCATTAGCAAAGGCGGTAAGTCCTTTGAGCGTAAGCTCAATGCAGATCGTGAATACACCTCCCCGAATGGCAACCAGGTTACCTTGCCGGGGCGCAGTCTGATGTTTGTACGCAACGTCGGCCACCTGATGACCAACGATGCAGTGCTGTTCGGCGATGGCCAGGAAATCCCCGAAGGGATTCTCGACGGCATGATCACCAGCTTGATCGCTTTGCATGACCTCCGTGGTGAGAGCCCGATCAAGAATTCCCGTGAAGGCAGTATCTATATCGTAAAACCAAAGATGCACGGCCCGGAGGAAGTGGCTTTCGCCAATACTCTGTTTAACCGAATCGAAGATGCGCTCGATCTGCCCCGTTACACAGTAAAAATGGGCATTATGGACGAAGAGCGTCGCACCACTGTGAACCTCAAAGCTTGTATTGCCGAAGCGAAAGAGCGTGTAGTCTTTATTAATACTGGCTTCCTCGATCGCACCGGTGACGAGATCCATACTTCCATGCTTGCGGGCCCCATGATTCGCAAGGGTGATATGAAGCAATCCACATGGATTAACGCCTACGAAGAATGGAATGTGGATGTTGGCCTGAACAGTGGCCTGAAAGGCAGAGCGCAAATTGGTAAAGGCATGTGGCCAATTCCAGACCAGATGTCAGCCATGATGCACGCTAAGTTGGCCCACCCAATGGCCGGTGCCAATACGGCGTGGGTACCGTCGCCCACGGCTGCTACCTTGCATGCCTTGCACTACCACAAAGTGGATGTGAATCGCCGCCAGGAAGAGATTCAACATCGCCATCATGCCAAGCTGGAAGATATTCTGACAGTTCCGGTAGCGGCTGAAACCAACTGGAGTGCTAAAGATATCCAGCTTGAGTTGGACAACAATGCCCAAGGTATTCTCGGCTATGTAGTACGCTGGGTAGAGCAGGGCGTGGGTTGCTCCAAGGTGCCGGATATCAATGATGTAGGCCTGATGGAAGACCGTGCAACCCTGAGAATTTCCTCTCAGCATATCGCCAACTGGCTCAAGCAGGGTATCGTTAGCGAAAAGCAAGTGCGTGAAACCATGGAGCGTATGGCTGCTGTGGTAGACCGCCAGAATGCCGGCGACTCCAATTATAACGATATGGCACCGAACTTTGATAAGAGCGTTGCCTTCCAGGCTGCTTGTGAGCTGGTATTCGAAGGTTGTGCCCAGCCGAATGGTTATACCGAGCCGGTTCTGCACCGTCGTAGACGCGAGTTTAAAGCTCTAAATGCATAATTGCTGAGCTAGTTGAGTTCGAGAAGGCCCCATTGGGGGCCTTTTTTATTTTGGGGGTCATTGGATTATTAATTAATTGGCACGAGCTTGATTGTTCCGCGTTAACCCACTTTGCTGCGGGTAATCCTGTAGCTTCTCTATTGGCTCTTAAGTTAAATTATGGAACTCTAACTTGCAGAGTTTTTCATCTTTGTTATTCGTTATTGGGTTGGGTGACCAAGGCAAAATAAGCAGTGCACCTTAGAGGGGCTGATGAAGAAGGAAGAATTCTTTTTATGTGTGTTTGGGGATTGGTCTGTGCAAGCATGTTATTTTCTATGGATTGAGATGATGTTCCTATGGCAGGGTAATACGGACAGGCGATACTGAGGTGATATTTTTTACATTCTTACTAGGGCTCAATCCATGTTTAATTACCCAAAGGATATCTACGCGACTGGATTAGTGATGCTGTTTTCATGTGTTTATTCTACCGGTAGTTTTGCTGTCCAGTGCGGAGATATTATTGCCAATTCTCAAGTTCTCACTGACGCATTATCTTGCAATGATGATCCAGCGCTAACTATTGAGGGGCCGGAGGGTTTCCTTGTAATAGAAGGTGAGGGTTCTATTGAGTGCACAACTAATGGTATAGGAATCCATATGCTGGGGAGATCTGGGGTTGTCATGGGCGGGGTTGTCACTAATTGTGATTTAGGGTTGTTGTTGGATGGAGATGGTTCCCATAAAGTGATTGGTGTAACAGTTGAAGAATCCTCTAGCGCAGCAATTTTTGCACAAAGTGACGGTAATCTAATTCGTCAAAGCACGGTGTCGAACACTACTAACGTAATAGCATCTGGTTTGGAGCTAGATGGTGAGAGAAATGTTGCCGTTGGTAATAATGTGTCCGGATTTTTAGAATATGGAATAGCTGGCTTTGGTTTCTATTCATATATTGGAAATAATTATGTAGAGAATAGTGAGTTGGGGATTATATTGGGTGCATTAGTAGTTGATGGAGAGAGTATAGGTGCTTCGTATTGCGTAATTGAAAGTAATACAGTGGTAGGCAGTCTACGTACGGGGATTGGAATAGGCGCACCCTATACATATCCTAACATGGATAATTTAGTGACAGGGAATACTGTAGCTGGAAGTGGTAATGATGATATTTTGGATGATAATGAAGAGTCAGATTGTAGTGATGGTTTAAATGTGTGGTCTAACAATGCTGCTGATACATCATTTCCATCCTGCCTTAAAAATCTTTAGAAGTTAAGAAAATATTCCTATAGTGGGTTGATCGTAAAGAGGCGACACTTTGGTGAAGCTATACTCTACTTGCTGAGGTTCCATCAATGTCCTTCTCTCCAAAAACACTCCTTGCTCCTGGGGTGGTGATGTCAACTCTATACTTTTCTTCAGTCTGCATTGCAGATGTTGAATGTGGCGATACTATTACTGACGCGCAGACTCTTACTGGTGAGCTTTCTTGCAGCGAAGATCCAGCAATAACGGTTGAAGGCCCTGACGGTAGTCTTGTAATGTCTGGTGAAGGCGCAATTGAATGCACTACCGATGGGGTTGGGGTACTTATGTTGGGAACTTCAGGAGTTGTGACGGGTGGAGTTGTTAGTAATTGTGAAACTGGATTGGAGTTGGCGGGGAGTGGCCTACATAGAGTATTCAGTGTAACCGTCGAGGAATCCAGTGGCGCAGGCGTTTTTGCAGAAAGTGATAGTAACCTTATCCGACAGAATACCTTGTCAAACACCACTAATGTTCAGGCATCGGGTATTGTGCTGGAAGGGGTGGCTAATGTTGCAATTGGAAATAGTGTCTCTGGTTTTTTTGAAAATGGAATAGGTGGCTTTGGTTTCTTTTCTTATATTGGGAATAATTATTTAGAAGGTAATGCTGTTGCTATAAGCCTGGGAGCAAGAATAATTGATGGTGTGACTGTAGGTGCTTCTTTTTGTGTTATTGCCAGTAATAATGTCCAGAATAATGAAATTTGGGGCATAGCGATTGGAGGTCCATATGTCATTCAGAATATGGACAATGTAGTTAGTGGAAATACAGTAGCAGGCAGTGGTTTTGATGACCTTTTAGATGACAACGAGGCTTCAGATTGTAGTTCTGGGACCAATATTTGGTCTGGCAATACAGCAAATACTTCGTTCCCTTCATGCCTTAAAGATTTATAAGTAGTGTATTTTGGGTGTGGCTCAGTTAGTCATAATCTTGATCTTTAGGCTTGCAGAAAGGAAAAGTCTATAAGGATGTACCTGCATGTTTGGGGGGTTTAGGCGTTTATTTTTATTGTTTGTCAGCTTTTATATTTCATATTATTTGGATTGATTCTTAGATCTGGGGCTGGTTTAGAGAAGCTCGCCGATAGCGAATTTCTTTAGCTCTTGGTATGCCATACTTCCTTTTGGTTATCCAGTATATATTCGGGGTGAATATATATTGCTGTGTCATAGATCAAAATGACGAATTAATAGTATGTAGAAATGGTCGGAGAAAGCTTTGCAGTTGTCTCGTAATGTTAAAGAGTCGATTAAGCTAGCAACAGCTTTAGTGATCGTTTATGCCATTGCCTTGGGCCTGAATTGGGAAAAACCTTTTTGGGGTGGATTTGCTGTTATTGTTTGCAGCCAGGCAAATCTTGGGCAGTCGCTAAATCGAGCTATTTTGTGGATTTTAGGGACGCTATTTGCCTTGCTGGCTGGCTGGATAATCGTCGCGTTATTTCCACAGGATCGCTGGTTGTTTATGATCGCCCTATCTATTTGGGTGTCTATCTGTGTTTATTTTTTACAGAGGTCGAACTACCAGTACTTTTGGCTTACAAGTGGTTATGTCATCTTTTTATTGTGGGATGTGACCGGTGGTGACTTTTCTATCTCCTACAAGGCTGGGGTATTACGTATTCAGGAGTCCCTGCTCGGAATAATTGTCTACGGATTGGTAGCCGTTTTGATCTGGCCTAACTGTAGTCGTGGTGAGTTAAGAAGAGCATCTCTGGAATTATTGAGAGAGCATCGTCGGTTTGCGGATAATTGTTTTTCCCGGGTTAGAAGTGGCGAGAAAATAAAAATTAGGCGTAAAAAGCGTGTTGCTCTTTTAGAGCTTGATACGCGCTTACAAACAGCCATTGGCGATGCGAGCTCAGATAGTTATGAGGTGTGGGAATGTCGAAAGCAGTGGGGTCACTTTGGTCAATCTGCGACAGCCGTCACGCAATCCCTCTTGAAGTTGGAAGAAAGCTTAGCCCTCTCTGGTGATCTTGGTATATCAAAATTCCTTATTGGTGTCGACGAATACATGCCCGACATTGAGGGGCGTCTCGCGCAAGTGGAAACTGCCCTTTCAGAGGAAATGCCTGTAGATAGTGCCAATGGGAGAGTGGTTCGAGGAAATATTGAAGAAGTAAAGAGGTTGTCAACCTTTGAAACCGCTGCTTTAGCCGTTACTAGAAAATCCTTAAATGACTTGGAGGTAGAAACCCGATCTCTGATTGATTCAGTAAATGATATACAAACCCGGGGTGACTCCTATTCGAGACAGGTAAGTAGTGATGGTATAGGGTGGCTTGGAGCTTTGATGCCCGACCCAGACAGGTTGACTAATATTGTCCGTGTTCAGATGGGAATGTGGATCGCTTATCTGGCATATCTTTTTATCCCTGATATGATTGGTGGATTGCTGGTTATATTACTGATAACAGTAATAGGTATTCTCGCCTCAATGACCCCCAAAATTCAATTGTTTGAAACCTGTGTTTTCACGATTTTAGTATGCATATTATCGGCACCTATATATTTCTTTTTAATGCCGAAATTGCATGGATTTTATTCGTTGGCTGTCGTGATCTTTGTATGGACGTTTGTAGTAAGCTTTTCCTCAAATAAGGTCTTTGGGCCCCAGTCGATGATTCGAACCTTGGTTCTTATCTTTCCTCAGATTATTTTCAATTTCAACAACTCTCAAGAGTATAGTTTTGTGGTTTACACAAATTATCTATTTGTGTTAGCAATAATTTTTTGTATTTTGGCCGTTTCAAGAAATATCCCCTTCACTGCCCACCCAGAAATAAACCTGAAGAGAAGTATTGATAGAATTCTCAATAGTGCCGCATGGCTGGTGGTGGAGGGCGATATTCCGAAAAAGAAGAGGAAGTCATTGTTTTTCCGGTTATATATATTGTACCACCTGAATATTATTATGATCTCAAGGAAGAGAGTGTTCTATTGGGTGGAGGGTATTTCTGATAAAAAAATGCGGGGTATGACCAGAAGCCAGATGCAAAGCCTTATAGGTTTGGCTATGTTGATATCCAACCAGGTTAAGCTGTTATATAAGATAGATAAAAAGAAAATCAATTTTGTGGCTCCTAAAAGATTACTTCGCGAGGCATTCATATGGAGGCGGCTTGCAAGCAAAATACTTATCTATTTTTCTGGTGGAAACCAAAAGGTTGATATTGAATCCCTGCGAAGAGGTTATAGGAGGATATTTGAAAGGGCAAATATTGATGTCGGTGAGTTGATGGAGCTGAGGGAGTGTAGTGAAAAATCCAGAGAGGGTGTAACAAACTTTCTTTATTTCTTGGGTGTTACCCACTGCATCAATAACTATCTGGTAGAGTTTCGTCGCGTTTCAGAATCTGTGGATTGGAAGGCTTTCTGTGAGGAAAGGTGTCTTTAATGTCTGTAGGGTTTTAAATGGAAAGAGTACCGCACGATATATCAATAGGCAGTTTCTATCTATCACCAATATTGGTGATAGCTTTGTTTGGTGTTGTTGCAGCCTTGTTAACCGCTAGGCTTTTGGATCGGTATCGTTTATCCCGATATTTTGCCAATCCACCGGTTGTTATTATCTCCCTCAGTGTAATTTATTCAATTTTTATAGGAAGGATATTCTTGGGAATATAGTAGTGGCTAGGTATAGAAAATATATTTTTACTGGAACAATAGTGCTTGTAGCACTGCTGTTACTTATTGTCCAGTTCTGGAGGTATCTCAATAATCCCTGGACCAGGGATGGAAAGGTGCAGGCGGATATTATTCAAGTGACTCCCAGGGTAACTGGACAGGTAGTTGAGTTGCCTATTAAGAATAATCAGTTTATTAAAGCAGGGGAACTACTGTTTCAGATTGATCCGAGAATATATGAAGCAGCCTTGGAAGAGGCCAAGGCAGAGTACGAGGAAGCTCTCGATACATACCGAGCGCAAAATAAGAATGTTCTCGCTTATGAGGCCAGGATTAGGGAATCAATAGCAAATATTGATCTGGCAAAAAGTAATATTGGCGCGCTTGATGCGGAAATTGCAAGAACCAAAGCTGAATATGATCGGCAGAGAGAACTGCTACCCCAGAGAGCGACATCAGTAAGGGCATTGCAAGCAGCTCAGGCTGAGTATGAATCCACAATTGAGTATCGAGCGGGTGCAGAAGCCAGCTTGGTGGAATCTATGGCTACGTTGGAGCAGTCGCAAGCGGAGCTGGAGCAGGTTAGAGCACAGCTGGGTGCGCTTGGAGCCGATAACCCGGGCGTTCGTGCGGCTTATGCGCTGCTAGAGCAGGCGCGGCTAAATCTGGAGTATACAACGGTTGTTGCTCCGGTTTCTGGTTATGTAACGAATATTGATTTTCGTTACGGTGATCAGGCCGTCGCCAATCAACCCGCACTCTCGGTAGTTGATATAAGCACTTTTCGCATTGATGGTTTCTTTCGTGAAACTTTTGTTCGTCGAATTGCTCCGGGGGACAAAGCTTTCATGAAGCTGATGGCTTATCCTCATCTAGAGCTGGAAGGGTATGTTGAAAGTATTGGCTGGGGGATTGCTCGCAAAGATGGAACTGCGGGTAATGACTTATTGCCAATGGTAGATCCCACATTTGATTGGATTCGCCTTGCACAGCGTATTCCCGTTAGGATTCATCTGACAGAAGTTCCCGAATCTGTAAAGCTTCGTGTTGGATTTACCAGCTCGGTGCTAGTAATGAGCAATTCTGCGGGCACCGAGCAAGATGAACCGGTGCAATCTCAATAGTTTCAGGAAAGGGTTAATACGGAGCCTACAGGGGTGTCTGTTGGCATTGCTACTCATCTTCGGTAGTAGTTGTATGCTGGGGCCAGATTACCATCCCCCGCCGGTAGAGGTCGAAAATGAGTGGATCTATCAAACCAGCTCAAAACTGGATACCTTGGAAGCCGTTAACCCATTGTGGTGGCAGTGGGCATTTTCAGATGTAACGCTGGACGAATTAGTCTCACTTGCGATTGAGAATAATCTGGAGCTGCGCTCAGCAGCCCTTAGAGCTCTTCAGGCCCAGCAACAGCTTGCAATTGCAATCGGCAACCAATACCCGCAAACGCAACAGCTTGAAGGACTTATTGATCGTTCAAAGTATGTTCGATCGGGTATCACAGGTAATCTGCAGACTGAATACTACCCGAACTTTAACTTAACTTGGGAGTTAGATACTTGGGGGCAGTTGAGACGGTTGGTTAATTCGGCCGCAGCAGATTTTGAGGCCAGCATAGCGGACTATGATGGTGTGCTGGTTTCTATTATTGCCCAAGTGGCACAAACCTATATCAATGTTCGTACGACGAAACGCAGACTGGAAGTTGCCCGGGAGAATATTCGTGTGCAGCGTGAAGGTTTAAGGATCGCTAGAGTCAAATTTCTTGCAGGTGAAGTCAGTGCATTGGATGCAGAGCAAGCACTGGCGCTGCTAAGTAACACAGAAGCCAGCGTACCGGGTCTGGAGATAAATTTGCAGCAGTTTGAAAATGCCCTGGCAATTCTTCTGGGAATACCTCCTAATAGTTTGAGGTACATAGTCTCTTTTCCCTCATCCATACCTATGATTCCCAAAGTCGTTACTGTTGGGATGCCACAGGATCTATTAAGGCAACGTCCCGATATTCGTGCAGCAGAACGACGGCTGGCAGCTCAAGGTGAGTTAATAGGTGTTGCGAGGGCGGAACTCTATCCAAATTTTAGTATCGGTGGAGAAATAGGGGCTATAGATATTAATGGTGGTCAACTCAATGGCAGTAGTAGTGCCTGGGATCTGTTCATTGAATTTGACTGGAATCTCTTTAACTACGGAAGGCTCCGTAGCAATGTCAGGCTACAGGATGCGATTTTCCAGCAGTTAGTATCAGACTATCAGCAAATAGTTCTGTTAGCGCAAGCTGATGTGGAGAACGCTATTGTCGCTTATATAAAGTCTCAAAGGCAATTGGTTCATTATGAGGTGGCTGCCCAGGCCTCCCAGCGATCTGTCGATATTTCCTTGTCTCAATATACCAATGGTCAGGTTGAATTCGATACTGTGATAACTACTCTGGTATCGGACGTTCAACAGCAGGATATTTTGGCGGTAGCGCGAGGCGCCGTGGCAGCGAATCTAGTGCAGGTATATCTATCGCTCGGAGGTGGATGGCAGATACAGCAGGGAATTCCACCATTTCAACTTCTTCCGGAAGACATTCAGCAGGAAATGCTAGAAAGAACACCGTATTGGAATAAAGTTGAATAAAATTGGTTGAAGATTCTTAGTTTGATGGTGGTACTAGATATATGAATTTAAGTAACCGTATTGTAAGTGCTTTATCTGCACACAGCTTATTCAAGCGATAATTGTCCCGTCAAATTCTATTTAGGTTTTGGTTATGGTGGCTAACACTTCGTTCGACAAAGATACAAATTTGATGGCAAAAGCTCTGGTAGAGACTATTCCAGAGCGGGGTAGATACTTAGAGTCCCTAACTGGTAAAAGTCTTATATCGAGCAGTCAGCTTAATAGAGATGGGGTATTGCAGTTACTCAGACTTGCTGCTCGTTGTGAGCTGGATAACAGAAAGTTCTCATGTCATTTAAACAATAAAATCTTAATCAGCGCATTCTTTGAGTCGAGCACCAGGACGAGGCTATCTTTTGAAAGCGCTTGGCTGCGACTTGGAGGGAGCACCGTTTCAATTACAGATAAAGGGACAACACGTATTGGTGTCGGAGAGAGCTTAAGAGACGTTGCAGAGATGGTAAGTAATTATGGTGACTGTGTTGTTTTAAGGGATTCTTCTGAAGAATCAGTAAAAATTATGTCCAATAATTTAAGTATACCAATTATCAATGCTGGCAATGGGATAGATGAACACCCCACACAGTCCCTTATCGATCTATATGCACTGCTAAAGTGGAATCCCAACATTCTATCAGGAAAAGAACGAAAATTCTCCATTGGCTTAATTGGAGCGCCAGCTCGAATGCGAGCGGCGAGAAGCCTATTGATACTCATGAGCTGTTTCCCTGAGTTTTTCTCAGAGGTTTTTGTGCTTTGTGATGAGGAGGAGCAAGAACCGTTTCGGCAAGCGCAATTATCAATGCTTCAGGAAAAAGGTCTAAAAATAAGGTTAACGGATAAGGTTGGAGATATTCTTCCCCGACTCGATGTGGTCTATATGAATTCTATATCCCTAAAAACAATGGGGCATAGAGATTTTGGGTCTGGATATTTTATAGATAATAATTCTCCTTTGAAAAAACAAGCCATCGTGCTGCATCCTTTACCCCGAATGGGGGAGCTTGATAGTGATCTGGATGATACGTCCCATAATTGGTATTTTATACAGGCAAAAGGTGGTGTGTACGTCAGGATGGCGCTGGCAATGGCTATCTGTGGTCGCCCTAGTGAGGTCGTAGACATTATCTAGCCTCTCCAGTTTCGAAATGATCCCAATAAAGGGTGTCGTCTATGTGCGGAATAGCTGGAATTCTTCATAGTGCGCGTGCAATGCCTGTCGATGGTCAACTCCTTCTAAATATGGCTGCTATCCAGTTCCACCGTGGCCCGGATGGTGTAGGTTTTACAAACCCTCCAGGTCTAGGATTTGGGATGAGTCATGTGCGCTTATCGATCAATGACCTGAGTGATGAGCGCGCTTCTCAGCCTTATGTATCAGAAGATGGTCGTTACTATTTGGTTCATAATGGTGAAATCTATGATTATCAGCGAATAAGAGCCAGACTGAGGTCCTCTGGAGCTTCTTTTTTAAGTAAAAGTGATTCCGAAATTATCTTGCATCTTATTGTGGAGTTAGGTCTTGTTCGGGCTATTAAACATCTTCGAGGAGAATTTGCATTTGCCGTTTACGATCAAATGGAGGACTGCCTCTATTTGGTTAGAGATCGGTTTGGAGTGAAGCCACTTTATTGGGCAAGAATTAAAAAAGGTTTAGTATTTGGTTCTGAAATTAAAAGTTTGTTTGCCCACCCTGATGTCCAAAGAAGACTAACAGCGCATGGAGTGTATCACCAGCTTATTCAGGTATCGATTCCTGGAACAACCGCTTTTGAAGGGGTTTTCCAGGTTGAACCTGGGTGCATTACAAAAGTTAAGCGAGACAACACTGAACTGGCTGTTACTCAACATAAATATTGGGACATCGATTTTTTGGTTTCAGATGAGTATGCTCGTGGCAAGTCTGATGAGTATTACATTGAGGGTTTGCGGGAACAAATTATAGACTCCGTGTCTTTGAGGCTTCAAGCTGATGTCCCAGTAACCTATTATCTTTCAGGTGGTGTTGATTCGGGTAGCTTGCTTGGGGTAGGGCAGTCGCTTTCGCAGCAGGATCTCACCGCCTTTACGATAGCGTTTGAAAATCCGGATTACGATGAGTCTTATATCGCAGAGGAAGCCGCGAGTGAGATTGGTGTCAACCAATTCATAGTAAAGGTAACTGATGAAGAAATATATGAAAATTATTCAGAAACCATCTGGCATACCGAAAGGACATTTTACAATACATTATCAGTAGCTAAATTTTTACTCAGCAAAGCTGTTAGGTCTAATGGCTACAAGGTTGCAATAACTGGGGAAGGGGCAGATGAGCTATTTTCTGGGTATCCTGCATTTAAAAAAGATTTTTACTTGTATGGCACATCTGAAGCTGAGTTAAATAAACGAAGAACCTGGCAGCAACATCTAGAAAGGAGCAATAGCTTATTTAAGGGAGCTATGCTGCCAATTGATAGTTATCGATCAGAGGGAATGGAACGGACTTTAGGATTCACCCCTACATGCTTGCAATCCTGGTTAAGCTGTCATCATCAAGCAGAAAAATTGCTTAACAAAGAGTGGCACAAAGAAATATCTGGTTATGATGCCGGGAAGGCAATTATTGATACGCTAGATTTATCACAACTTGAAGGTAGACACCCGCTGGATGTTGCTCAGTATGTTTGGATTAAAACTATGTTTGAGACCCAGATATTGGGCTGGGTAAGTGATCGAGTGGATATGGCACACTCCATTGAAACCCGTCCGGCCTTTCTCGATCATCACCTGGCTGCGTTTGCTATACAAATCCCACCATCGGTCAGGATTAGCGGAACTACAGAAAAGTATGTTCTTCGCGAAGCGATGAAGGGAGTCCTTCCGGATGTTCTATATAAAAAGCAAAAGTTTGCATTCATGGCTCCTCCGGTAGAGACCGTTACCGGAGCTTGGGATTGGGTGCAACGAGTTATTGATAAATTTCTCAGCCCAAAGGAGGTTAATTTAGCTGGATTGCTGCGATACTCGGAAATAGATACTTTAATTGAAGAGTATAAGTTACCGACTCTGCATCGATCAAAAAAGGTTCAATTGGATGCGATGCTCAATCATATCCTGGGAGTGCAAATATTATATAAGCGTTTTATTGAGGCTGATCTGCCATTGTTGGCGAAAGAAAAATCTTCTCTTCTTGGTTGGAGTTTGGATCGTATGGTTAAGTATCGTAAAAATTAGAAAGTAATAGAGGGCGAGATGTTTTTTGAAGATCTTGTACTGTTTAATTGCCTTTTTACGTAAGAAGTAGATAAGTAATCTTATGGCTATTCAGGTTGGTTTACAGTCAGCCTACTTAATATGAAAAGTTACTAGAAATTCTGTTTCGGCTCGCTGTAACTTTTATTATTCTGCATACAGGTGAACTTGCGATAGCTCAACTCTAATTTGTTAGCCTAAAATTAGCGTTAGGATAAATAGTGCTATGCACCATCATAGAGGTCTTGGAGTTATAGAGAGTTCTACCTTTCCACAAAGATCTTTAAGCGTATTAGCCCCAACTTGTTGCATTACCTGCATCATTTGAGCTTTTAATAGGTAGATCGCATGATTACCTCCTTCATTGCCAAGGGCACAGACGCTATACATAAAAAACCTTCCCAGAAAGCAAAAGTTTGCCCCTAGACCACAAGCACTTGCGATATCTACACCGGATCTGATTCCACTATCGATAGCCAAGGAAATCCTATCCTGATAGTTGGAAAACCTTCCCAGTAGAGGGAGAGTTGCTTCGCCTAAATCAAGTTGCCGTGCACCGTGATTGGATAAAATGACTCCATCCGCTCCGAGTTTGATGGCTTTTTGAAGATCGTGTTCACTCATTATCCCTTTAATAATAAGTTTATGGGGCCATAGATCTCGTATACGTTTTACACTGTCAAAATCCAGTGGGCCCATAGTTGTGGTGTTCATAAACTCGGTTAGTTCAAGTTTTTTGTTATCGGTATCAATGTAAGGCTCTAGATTTTTAAATTTAGGGAGACCGTATCGCAATGTGGATAGGCTCCAATTTGGCCTGAGTATCGCTTGCCAGATATTTTTTACATTCAATTTCGGTGGCATTGCCAATCCGTTGTGGAAGTCTCTGGGGCGTAAGCCAAATGTAGGAACATCAATGGTAATGACTAAATGTTGATATTGGGCAGAGGTTAGTCGGGATAGCAGGTCAGAAAGAATGGCTGGGTCTGTTGGGTTGTAGAGTTGGTACCAGGCTGTTCCCTGTGAGACTTCAGAAATTCGCTCCAGTGATTCAGAAGATACAGTGCTGAGGATGAATGGGATCTTGTGCTCATATGAGGCTTTGGCAAGTATTACAGGCGCATTTGGCCACATAAGCCCCTGCAGTCCAATGGGCGCTATGCCAAATGGAGCACTGTATAGTTTCCCAAAAAGTTCACACTTTAAGCTCGGTGTGGAGTTTGGTCGGAGATATTGAGGGGTGAACTTTATAGAATCGAATGCCTGGCGATTTCGGCACAAACCAATATCATCCATACAGCCTTCTATTAAGTATTCATAGGAAAATTTTGGAACTCTCTGCTTTGCTCGATTTTTAAGCCGCTCTGAACTTGCGAAGTGACGGTTAAATAGACTGTTGTAATTGGTCATACCCCCCCCTTTCTGAGTACCTTAGAGATTAGACTAGTCTAGTTATATAGAAGGTGCCGCCTGGAGCAGAAGTGACAATACACATGGGTTGTCGAGATTCTTTCAAATATTGAATTCATTACTACGTACTAATTGGTTGTGGGGAGAGTGTTTCCTTTAGTTGTATTCTGGCTTAAAAAGTTGCCTCTGTATTACTTGCCTGTTATCTGGGATTTTGCAGGGATACGGTAGGGTGTTATTCTCGAAATCTTAAAGGGGTAAGAGGGTTGATAATGCGTAATACCTTTTGGGTTTTTATTTTATTGATATTAGCCGGTTGTGCAAAACCACTCCCTGAAGACAAGTTAGATTACGCTGGCACTTGGATTGGTAGCCAAATAAGTTTGATCATAACAACTGATGGCCGGGTCTTGTATGAACGGGTTGAAGGGAGCTTTACAACTTCTATAGAGGGGCCGATAAAAGAGTTCAACGGAGATGATTTCTGTGTTGGATTTTTATTTTTGACTGCAAATTTTCATGTTTCCAATCCCCCTTATGAAGAGGATGGGATTTGGCAGATGACAGTGGATGATGCTCGGCTAACTCGGGTTGATTGATCAGTTCGCGTTATAAATTAGTATCTGGTGTATATGGAGTAAAGAGAAGAATAGAAATACTTTCTATTATTTTCGATATCCCTTAAGGAGTTTCGTTGAATACAAAAATCAGACACCTAGAAGAATCCGATAATAAGGATTTGTTCGAGATTCATAGTTTTGCCTCAGTAAATGAAAATACCTCTCAACTACTTTTCCTAAGTTCTGATAAAGTCGCTAATCTTTTTTCTGATCCGAATAATTATACCTTGGTCGCTGAGTTGGATACTAAGGTTGTTGGGTATGTCACTCTGTTCTTAACCAATAAAATCCGGGATAGGCATAGCGCTGTGTTGGCAATAGCAGTACATCCTGAATTTCACGGTCGGTGAATCGGCCGGATGTTAATGAAAGAGGCACTTGATCAGACTCACAACTGGCTGAACTTAATCCGACTGGAGCTGGAAGTTCATTTTGATAATGGTGCTGCGATAGCACCTTATGAGGAGTCGGGCTTTCAGGTGGAGGGAACCAAGCGATTTGGCAGGTTTAAGGCGGGTCGTTATATAGAAGTTTTGTTGATGGCGAGAATACGCCCTGAGTACCAAGCTAGAGCATTGGGTGCACCTTGCTATCGCAAAATGGACCTGGATATTAGGGAGGCTCAGAATCGAAATTTGGATCTCCCTAGGGCGAGGTGAATTATTCCGAAGTCTCTATGTGTGTAAATTCTCCACCGAGCTGATCCAGGGTGATCTCACCAAATCGCGCGAGTAAAATACTCTCCGCCTCATCCATTGCATCCTTTAGGGCGGCATTTACTGCTTGCTCAATGATACAGTTAGTGTGTTCGTCTGTGAGGCCTATGGTAAAAACTGAGTTGTCTCCCAGTGCTTTATGGATATCCAGAAGTGTAATTTCATGCAGGGGCTTCGCCAGTGACCAGCCCCCATTGTGCCCTTTACTGGAGCGCACGTACCCCTGATCCCGCAATAGCGCCATAGTTCTGCGAGCCACCACAGGATTGGTGAGGAGCATAGCTGCCATCTTGTCTGAAGTAACCGGCTTGTCGGTCATGTTTAAATGAATCAGGACATGAAGTGCCCTGGATAGTCGGCTGTCTTTACGCATAAATCACCTAGGTTTCCGTCCTGTAGCTTATCACGAAACTTTTTCTGTTACGTGTATTGTCTAGGTTCGAATCTTTGTGTAACAATAAAAGTTACATGATATTGGAGAGGTGACTATGGATACGGATGTATTGATCATCGGTGGAAGTTTTGCCGGTTTATCTGCGGCGATGCAGCTGGTTAGGGGAAGGCGTAAGGTCGTTGTACTGGATGCTAAGAGACCTCGAAACCGCTATGCAAAAGCGTCACACGGCGTGTTTTGCCTGGATGGAAAGGCACCAGAGGAGATCCGAACCACGGCGCTTTCTCAACTACAAGCTTATCCGAGCTTCCAGCTGGTTGAAGGGGCTGCGGATAGTGTGGATGTCCAGGAAGAGGGTTTTGTTGTCGCTGCACAGGGAGGTGCCACTTTTAAAGCGAAGAGGCTGATTCTTGCAACGGGTATTACGGACCAGCTACCTGATATCCCCGGGGTAAAGGAGCGCTGGGGTAGGAGTGTGATTCACTGTCCCTATTGCCACGGTTATGAGCTGAGTGATCGCCCTTTAGGTGTGCTGGCTACCTGTGAGCTGTCTTTCCACCAAGCGGCGATGATTCCCGATTGGGGCGCAACTACCTTGTTTACCCAGGGCCAGTTCAATCCGCAGGGGGAAGTGCTCGATCATCTGCTGGCTCGGGGAGTCATGCTGGAAGAAGCCCCGATTACGCAGTTGGAGGGAGAGGGGGATAGTTTAAGTGAAGTTGTTTTAGCGGATGGCCGCAAGTTGCCACTGGAGGGTCTCTACGTGAGCCCCAAAGCGAAGTTGACCTCTCCGTTTATCGATCAATTGGGGTTGGAGCTGGAGGAGTCGTTTACCGGGCGGATTGTAAAGGTGGATCCCTTTAAGGAGACTTCTGTAAAGGGGGTCTTTGCTGCTGGGGATTTATCCAACCCGATGCAAAGCGGAACCTTTGCGATTGCATCCGGCACCATGGCGGGTGTTGGGGCTCATCGCTCGTTGATATTTAACCAGTGATTTTTAAAGACCGGTGGGGGTTCGTAGGAGATATGCCACAAAAAGAATTTGGTATCTTCCGGGCTAAAAGCGGCAGGAGCGGATTTGTGCTCCTGCCGAAAAATATCAGCAGTTCACAGCGTTTACTGCGAGCCCGCCGAGAGAGGTCTCTTTGTATTTGCTCTGCATATCGATACCGGTTTGACGCATCGTCTCGATAACGCTGTCCAGCGGTACGATATGAGCGCCATCACCGCGCAGGGCCAGGCGTGCGCCGTTAATGGCTTTTACTGCACCCATGGTGTTGCGCTCGATACAGGGAACCTGCACCAACCCGCCGATTGGATCGCAGGTAAGGCCGAGGTTGTGTTCCATACCAATTTCAGCAGCGTTTTCAATCTGCTGGTTGGTGCCGCCCTCTACTGCGGCCAAGCCGGCGGAAGCCATGGAGCAGGCTACGCCGATCTCTCCCTGGCAGCCCACCTCAGCGGCAGAAATAGAGGCATTCTTTTTAAACAGCATACCGATAGCGCCGGCGGTGAGCAGGAATTTCACTACCTGGTCTTTCAATTCACCGTGAATTTTGCTGTCGTGTACAAATTCCACGTAGTAGGCGATAACGGCGGGAATCACACCAGCGGCGCCGTTAGTGGGTGCGGTGACGATGCGCCCGCGCGCGGCATTTTCCTCATTGACGGCGAGAGCAAAAAGACTAACCCAGTCGAGAATGGCGAGGCCGTGGTTGCGCTCTTCTGGACTCTGTTTACTCAACTCCCGGTAGAGTTCGGCAGCGCGGCGGCGCACATTGAGGCCGCCGGGCAAGATGCCATTCTGGTGGCAGCCTCGCTCAATAGAGGCATCCATTACTTTCCAGATATTCCACAAACGGTCTTTGACTTCCTGCTCGCCGCGGAAGGCTTTTTCGTTTTCCATGGCCAGCTCGGCAATAGTCCAACCGTGATGATCACAGATCTTCATCAGCTGTTCTGCATTGCTGAAGTCATAGGGCAGAAGGGTGGCGATTTCTTCTTTGTGAGCGAAATCTTCTTCGGAGAGCACAAAGCCGCCGCCGATGGAGAAATAGCTGCGCTCGAACAGTAGCTCTTCGCCAGCGTAAGCCTGGCAGGTCATTCCGTTGGAGTGCTGGGGAAGAAATTCCTCCATATGGAAAACCAGATCGCGCTCGCGAATAAATTCGATATCCTGGTCACTATTTAATAATAGGCGGCGCTCGCTCTGGATTTGCGCCATTTTCTCGTCAATCGAGTCGACATCAATGGTGTCTGGAGATTGGCCCAATAGCCCCATCAGAACTGCCATATCGGTGCCGTGACCAACCCCGGTCAGGGCCAGTGAGCCATACAAATGGACTTGTACGCGGTCTGTGCTGGGCAGTTGGTCCCGGTCTTGTAAATCCTGCACGAATTGGCGGGCAGCGACCATAGGGCCCACCGTGTGGGAGCTGGAAGGGCCAACCCCAATTTTGAAAAGCTCAAAAACGCTAATACTCATAAATATTCTCTGCGCCGGGCTGCATCCTGCGGCAGCCCTCCCTAAAGGATATAGTTGCACTATTTAGGGGCGCACTTTGCCTTATGAGTCGCAACAATCAAGATGGTGCTCCCCATTCCGTACAAAATTCTATTAGCAGCAAATTTTGCGGAATTTATGAGTTCCCAGACCTTAAGCGTATAGACAAGCTACGGCGCTTCCGCGACCAAAACCGCTCTCTTGGGCGCGGGGTGACCTTCCACGGTTTTGTCTGGCGATTCCGGGTCGAGAAAATCTGCCAGGGATTCGAAGTGCATCCAGTCGGTGCGCCGCTGTTCCTCCAGGCTGGTGGTGTTCAAATCCACGGTCCTGGGGTTGCGGAAACCGCACTTGCGCAGCCAGCTCTCCAGGGTGGCGCAGCTGGGGAAAAACCACACATTGCGCATCTTTGCATAGCGGTCTTCGGGTACCAGGCAATCGCCGAGTCCGCCGTCGATAACCAATGTCTCTAATACAAGCTGGCCGCCGGGACGGAGGGTCTCGCGCAATTCGCGCAGGTGATCCATGGGTGAACGGCGGTGATAGAGTACCCCCATGGAAAAAGTGGTATCGAAAGCGCGCAAGTTTGCCGGGAGCGCTTCAATACCCAGGGGCAACAAATCCACTGGTGCTTCCCGGCCCAGGTATTTTTTCAGCGCGTAAAATTGCGCGATAAATTTGGCGGAAGGATCAATACCGATGACCCGGCGCGCGCCGGCGCCGTAGGATCGCCAGCAGTGGTACCCATTGCCACAGCCCACATCGAGCACCAGTCGATTTTTCAGTGGTGCCAAGTGCGGAAGTACCCGATCCCATTTCCAATCGGAGCGCCACTCAGTATCAATATTTAGTCCAAATAACTCCCAGGGGCCTTTGCGCCAGGGGTGTAATTTGCGCAGTTCCCGCTCCAGGGCTTCGAGTTGTTCCGGGCTGGCATCGGCGGCAGTGCCTGCGCTGACCTTGCGGTTGAGTTCGATTGCGGAGGGCGTGATTTCCGGTAGGGCTTCCACCGCTGCGCGCCAATCGGGCAGGTCGCCCCAGCGATGAGGACTCAGGTTTTCAGCCACCTGTGTTGGCAGCTGGGCCAGCCAGGTGCGCAGGGCGGGAACGTGTTGCAGGCCTTGATAGAGTTGGGTGTAGTCGATCACGGGGTACTTACTTTTCCGGCGCGCCTTTGATGGCGATTAAAGAGGCAAAATTAAAACACTGGAACCAGACATCGACACTGGTAAAGCCGACATTTTTCAGTCGTGTGCGGTGGGTATCCAGGGTTTCCGGAATTAATACATTCTCCAGGGCAGAGCGCTTCTGTGCGATTTCCAGCGCGCTGTAACCGTTGGCGGCTTTAAAGGAGTGATGCAGTTCGATCATTAATTCGTTGTGAGCCTTATCGGCGAAGTCCACTTTCTCGGAAATAATCAGAATGCCGCCGGGGCGCAAACCATCGTGGATTTTCTGCAGGATTTCTTCGCGCTCTTCCACCGGAATAAATTGCAGGGTGAAGTTGAGCACTACGACTGAGGCATTTTCGATAGCTACGCTTTGCAGGTTGTCGCAGATAAGTTGAACGGGAACCTCGCCGCTATCGGCTTCGAGTACCGTACGCGCCTGATCAACCATGGCTTGTGAATTATCTACGGCGACGATTTCACAGTCGGCAGCGGGAATGCGATGGCGCATGGCCAGGGTTGCCGCGCACAGGGAACTGCCCAGGTCATAGCAGCGGCTTCCGGCTTGGGCGTAGCGCTCTGCCAGGGTGCCGATCATGGCTACGATCGTGGTGTAGCCGGGCACGGAGCGCTTGATCATATCGGGAAAAACTTGCACCACCTGGCGATCGAACTCGAAGCCAGCTACTTGGCCCAGTGGGTTTGCATAAATATTGTCGTGTTTACTCATTGGAACTTCGCTAGAGGATAACGGCGATAGATCGGCGCCGGTTTTTGGCCGGCGCCGCAGAGCTTCTCCGGACAAATTGCCGGGGAATCGTCGAGCTCCAGTTAGAGCTTCTCTTCCTTCAGGTTGAGTTTGGCTGCTGCTTCGCTACCTTGGGGACCGGTAACAATGGCGGTACTGGCCTTGCTCGGGTCCAGATAGGTGGCACCGACGCGTTGCAGGTCTTCCAGGGTAACTTCCGTAACCTGTTTGCGGAATTGCTGGCGCGTCTCGTGGGTGCGGCCGTAAAGGCCCGAGTGGAAGTTCTTCTTGGCTTCACCAGCGGGGGAGCCGGGTTTATCCAGACCGCCGACGACGCCGAGGATCGCTTCCTCAACCTGTTCTTCCTTGTGCTTCTCTTCGGCCAACCACTTCAGGGATGCGTCGAAGTCCTCCAGGGTTTCACCCATACGCGGATCGCGGTAGGAGTAGAAGCGGAATACGCCAATATTGCTGTCGTGGCCGGCTCCGCCGCCGTAGGCGCCGCCCTGTTCGCGGATGGTGCGATGCAGGAAGCCGTTGCGCAGGAAGCCGCTCAAAACCGACAGCGGTGCCGCATCCGGGTGGGACATAGGCACAGTGGCGTAGGCCTTGGCACAGAAGTTCACCTGGCTGTTGGCAACCCAGAGTTCCTCGATTTGTTTGCGTTCGAAAGGTGCAGCGGGGTTGGCTGCGGCGATGCTGGAAGTCGAGGTCAGTGGCATCAGTGTCTGGCTGAAATCGCCAATTTTCTCTTCTTCACCCACCAGCAGGAACTGGCGCGGTGCTGCGAGGATTTTCTGGTGGATAGCCTGGAATTGGGTGGAAAGGTCTTGCAGGCCTTCCTCTTTTTCCAGCCCGGCAACCAGGGCTCGCAGGTTGCGCAATCCCAGCAGACCACCGCTGGCATGGCTCTCCCAGGCGGCGCGGTTGTAGCCGGCACTGGCGGCAGCCATGGCGAGGGCGTGGCCGTTGCCGACAACACCCTGTTCGCGGCGGGCGAGAGTTTGCTGTAGCAATTCCTTGATGCGGGCGTGCTCGTCAAAACGCACCTGCTCCATAGTGGCTTGCATCAGTTCAGTCAGGCCGCCCTGATTGCGAGCCAGCGCTTTACCGGACAGGATAAAGTGGCCGGACAAGTGATCCAGGTTGTCGATGGCAGTACGGCTGCTGGTGAAACCGTGCAGGGCGCCAACCACGCTGGTCTGCCACTGCTGGACTTCCAGGTAGTCTTTTTCACCCAGGCCAACTTCGCTCAGTACCTGGCAGTAGTAGGGCAGCAGTTGTTTTTCGGTTTCGGTGAATTCCGGTAGCGCGCAGACCATTTGTTGGTAAACCAGGCCGTTGGTGCCCGCGCTATAGCGGGTCAACTTCTGTGGGCCCAAGTCTATTGCTTCGCCTTTGACATCCGGAAGCTCTGCGGGAATATCTTCCACGCCGACCTTGGGCAGGATAGAAGCGTCGTCCTCGCGGTTTTGTCGATCGGCCAGGGCTTTGGCCGTTTCGACAATCTGTGCTTTTTCTTTTTCGCTGAGAGCGGCTTTGATTTCCGCCAGCTGGTCTTTCTCCGCCTGCTCGCGGCGCGCAGCCAACTGCTCATCGGGACTCAGTACCATACGTACGCGATGCTGGTTCTCCAGCAGAAGTTCACGGGCTTTATTGGCGATAAACTTCGGATCTTTGATCTGCTCGCGCAGACGCTCCAGGGTGGCATCGATATTCAGCAGGCCGATGGCATCGCCACGGTGAGTGGCGCCGGTCAATGCGGTGAGAATCAATTGCAAGCCGAAGGGGTAGCCGTCGCCACCAATTTCCCGCTGTTGTAATTCCAGCTGGTGCAAGCTGGCTTCTACCTGTTCGTAGGGGATGCCGTTTTCCGCCACGTCCCTCAGCACGTCGAGAACTTGTTGCTCAAGCTCGTCGGCACTTTCGCGTTCGCTGCCTTCAATACCGCAGACAAACACCAGTTCGCGTTGGGAATCGTCCAGGCCAACCAGCGGGGAAGGGGAAGTGCCCAGGTCGGTGGTTTCCAGCAGCTTCATCAGCGGTGAGGCGCTGTTATCCAGCAGTACACCGGCGAGCAGGTGTGCGGTCAGGGCTTCTTCAAGATCGGTGACATCACCCAGCAGCCAGCTCAATACGATATGGGTCTTGGCCTTCAGAGGCTCGCCATTTAACGGGTAGTGCTCTTCGACTTTCAGCGGCGCCTGGTAGCGGTCTTCGCGCCCAACCGAGATGGTCTTGTCGAGCTTCTCGAATTTGTGCAGCGCTTTTTCTTCAAACGCAGCCTGGTGTTCCGCTGCGGGAATATCACCGAAGGTCATAAAGGTGGCGTTGCTGGGATGGTAGTGGCTGCGGTAGAAGGCAACCAGCTGCTCGTAACTCAGCTTTGGAATATCGGTAGGTTCTCCACCGGAGTTGTAGTGATAGGTGGTGGTGGGGAACAGGTATTTGCTCAGGGTGTGCCACAGTTGCGAGGTGACGGAGCTCATAGCGCCTTTCATCTCATTGAACACGACACCTTTGTAGACGAGCTCGCTGCTCGCATTATCCGCTTCGGCAAATTCCAGGCGATGGCCTTCCTGGGCAAAGTCCAGCGGGTCCAGGCGCGCAAAAAATACCGCATCCAGGTAGACGTCGAGAAGGTTGTCAAAATCCTTTCGATTCTGGCTGGCAAACGGGTAGGCGGTCCAATCTGAACTGGTGAAGGCGTTCATAAAGGTATTGAGTGAACGCCGGATCATCATAAAGAAGGGATCGCGCACCGGGTACTTGTCACTGCCGCACAGGGCGGTGTGTTCAAGAATATGGGCGACACCGGTGGAGTCTTCGGGCACGGTGCGCAGGGCGACAAGGAAAACATTTTCCGAGTTGTCTGCGGCGATGTGCAGGTGCTGGGCACCGGTCGTAATGTGTCGGTATTCCTCGACGCGCACGCCGAGAGAATCAATGTCTGCGCTGGTAACCAGTTCAAATGCAGGATGTGAGTTGCTCAAAAGACAGCTCCCTGGAGTTATATGAATTTTCTGGCCGGCCACTGCTGCCGGCGAAAGGGCGCTATTCTACCGCTTGCACACATCGGAAAGACAGTGTTGACAAGGATGCCAGTAGGGCGAAGACTTCGCTTGCCGAAGCTACGGCATAAATGTAGACGAACACGGAGATATTAGAGGTTGTCCTGGTTGGATATTGCCAGTGTCATTGGCTTTTTTATCACATGGGTGGGTTATACCGTTTTTGCGCGAAAAAAAGCCAAAGAGACCTGGTGCCTTACTTCATCACTTCAGTGGTATCGCGTTGAGTGGATGATGCGGATGCTCGATCGAGACATGCGCATGGCGGATACCGCTATTCTCAGTAACCTGGAGCGGGTCATTGGTTTTTTTGCCTCTACCAGTATTCTTATTCTGGCGGGTTTGGTGACGGCTTTAACGGCGAACAAGGCTGCCATCGAAGTACTTACCAGTTTACCTTTTGCGGAGCCCACCACCGTTGAGCAGTTTGAGCTCAAGGTGATGTTGCTGATCCTGATTTTTATCTTCGCCTTTTTCAATTTTACCTGGTCACTGCGCCAGTACTCCTTCGCCAATGTACTTATTGGGGCAGCACCGCCGCCAGAAACCGGTGATCTATCTGAGGAAGAGCGACGCCGATTTGCCATCAGTACTGCCAAGGTGATCGACCACGCGGGCCACAGTTACAACTACGGTCTGCGCTCTTATTATTTCTCAATGTCAGTGCTGGGCTGGTTTATCCATCCAATCCTGTTTGTTGCCGGCTATCTGTTTGTTGTCTGTGTTTTATACAGGCGAGAGTTTCTGTCCCGCGCACTGAATTCAATTTTGGCGGCCCGGGAGGGTGGGCTGGAGCGCCAGCAGAGGAAAAAATTCGATGAAAGACCGTGAAATCCTGGCGGCTTTTGATGAGGTCGCTGAAATGTGCGGCTGGCAGTCACTGCATACCCCAAAAAACCTGGCCATGGCGCTATCTGTGGAAGTTGCAGAGTTAGGGCGACACTTTCAATGGTACAGCGATAAAGATATCCAGAACCTAATGGCAGGCGACAAGGCCGATCAAGTTGCCGCTGAACTGGCGGATATTCAGATGTACTTGAGCAAACTGGCCGCTGTACTGGGGGTTGATATGGAAGAGGCGCTACAGCGCAAATTTGCCGAGAACCGCCGCCGATGCAATGAGGCTTTGCAAGGTGAGGGCTCCGATGGGTGACAGCCTGCGTAAAGATCGAAACTTTGATGATCTCGCTCACCGTTTTCGCAACCGTATCTATGGCGGCCTTAAAGGGGACATTCGCCTGGCAGTGCTCAACCGGGATCTGGCGCCGCTATTGGGGAGCGAGCAGCGCACTCTAAAAATCGTTGACGCTGGGGGTGGCCAGGGCCATTTTGCCATGGATCTGGCTGAAGCGGGGCACGAGGTTTTCCTAGCCGATATCTCCGCGCAGATGCTTGAACTCGCGGATGCGGAAATTCGGCAGCGCCATCTGCAAAAGCAAATGACCTTGCTGCATAAACCCCTGCAAGAATTGCCGCAGGTAGAAGCTCTAAAGGACGCCGATCTGGTAATTTGCCACGCTGTGCTGGAATGGTTGGAGCAGCCGCAACAAGCATTGCAGCAGCTGCGCAGCCTGTTAAAACCTGGTGGGCATCTTTCGCTCACTTTCTACAATCGGCGTGCCCTTGAGTTCCGCCTATTACAGCGGGGCAGTTTTCGCCAGCTGGACCGCAATATTGAAGGGGATAACTGGGGCGGCCACCCTGGCAGCCTTACTCCACAGAATCCACTTCTGCCGGAATGGGTGGAAGACTGGCTGACCGAAGCGGGCTTTTCCGTGGTTTGTCACAGCGGTATCCGCTGCTTCCACGACTTTATGACGCCATCAATCCGGGAAAAGTTGCCCGCGTCGGCCATTGTGGAAAAGGAGCTTGAATACTCCCAGGTGGACCCCTATCGGCAATTGGCCAGGTATATCCACCTGCTTTGTAAGGTTTAACTAAGAATGCTTAGTAGTAGCTCCTTGGCGGCGTTGATACGCGATGCCAGGTAATCGTTGCCGCCGCGATCTGGGTGGAGTTTTTGGATCAATTTGCGGTGTGCACTAATGATTTCATCTCTGCCAGCATCGGCATCAACGCCAAGGATTCGGCGCGCTTCGTGTTCCGAGAGTGGCGGGCCCTCGGAGTTGTGTGGCGGAGGATGTTGAGTGGCCCCTGGATTTGGGCGCCTGTTTGAATACTTTTCAAACAGTGGCATCAACCAGGGTAAATAACGGGAGAGCTGACTGAGTAAACGGCCCAACACAGGAAGAATGAGCACCAGCGCTGCTCCTACCCAATGCAGGCGCCCGGTGATAGCCAGCACAACCACTATTACGGCGACGCCGGCGATACAGGCCATAAAAATCTGCTTGCGCCGCTCCTGCGGTGAGCTAGATTTGATTTTTTGCCAGAGATACCAGGCACCGATGGCGATTAAAATCAGTAGGATTAAGCGCGCCAATGACGACTCCTTATAGTGTTGATCTGCCAATGTTTGTTCTGCGTATCATAGAGTCCTCTTAACTACTTGATTCGCGGATTAATATAGTAAGGGAGTCTCTGAATAATTCCGTAAGGTCTCTGCGGGTTTTGAAGGCTGCAGAGCTTATGCACAGCTCGCCAGCGAATGGCCAAGAGCTGCAAAGTACCAGCTGTGGCCTTCAAGACCCGCCCTGCGGGGCTTTCAGAGCGATTCACACTCTGCGTTGCGACTTTTTGAAAGGTCAGGACATTCCTACAAAGCCGCGCCTTGATTGTGAACCGCTCTGAAAGCCAGAGGCACCACGGAATTATTCAGAGGCTCCCTAGATCTGGGAGGATAAGCGCCTTCGAGCTATCCTGACAAAAGAAAATACCTGCACTTGAGAAAACAGTATGCAATACGACAAATTTCAGATACCCGATGCGGACCAGGTGCTGCCCGGCCGGCCCCAGCCGATGGAGATCAGTGGCACCCACTTTGTAAATGGCAACACCATTAAAGAGCCATTTCCTGAGCACCTGGAAGTCGCCATTTTTGGTATGGGATGCTTCTGGGGCGCAGAGCATGTGTTCTGGGATACGGATGGTGTGTTTGCCACTGCCGTTGGCTACACTGATGGCGCCACCGAAAACCCGAACTACGATGAAGTCTGCACCGGCCGTACAGGGCACGCGGAGGTGGTGAAAGTAATCTTTGATCCCAAAAAGGTGAGCTACGCAGAACTCCTGCGGGTCTTTTGGGATCACCATGACCCAACCCAGGGTATGCGCCAGGGTAACGATATCGGCTCCCAGTACCGTTCCTGTGTTTTCTGTCTGAACGAAGGCCAGAAACAGGAGGCGGAAGCGAGCAGGGCGGCTGTGCAAGAAGCGTTGGACGCCAAAGATCGTGGGTCAATCACCACCGAAATTAGCATGGCTCAACCGTTCTACTACGCCGAGGAGTACCACCAGCAATATATGGCTAAGAATGAAGACGCGGTTTGCCCAATTCTTCGCAACCCAATGCATGACTAAGAATTGATAGATTGCAGAAGCAGGCGGCGCGGTGACTGCTGCCTGTTTTTGTGATGCTGAACACAGTTACTTCCACTTCACTTTTCTGTCTTTTTCCTGCCTTCTCTGAACTTACTTCTCTGTATTTGGCTGTCATTAAATCCTAGGTTGCCAATATAAGTGACACACGCCTGCCCGCTAGAAATTCTAGTGGGCTCAAGTAATTTAGAATCTTTCTTGGACGAGTGTTTATTCGGAACGCTGCATCGTCAATATGGCTTTTGGGTATTTTGTCAATTTTCATACCTTTCGGGAAGAAGCGTCTCAGTAGACCATTCGTATTTTCGTTCAATCCACGCTCTCAAGAGTGATTATGCCCTTCTCGATAAGGGTTGGCCGACCACTACGAGCACGCTCACGTAGATCTTCAGTACCTTCCTGCTCAAAACGGCTTCTCCACCGATAAACGGTCTTCGGTGACGTTCTCTGTGCAGTAGCTACACCTGTAGGAGTCATGCCTTCGTTGAGCTGAAGAATTATCTTCGCTCGCATTACTTATCCATTTGGAAGGGTTGTTGATTGGCATCACTCGTTCAGAGTCGACACTTCACTATCAGAAACTTGAAACGATTTAGGTGTACGCATTATAGATACATTACACGGACGGTTCGCCATTAGTTACATTGCTTTCCGCATGGGCCACTAGTGTGTCCCAATAGTCATAGGCCTTCCTGAGCGCGCCCTCATAAACAATAAAACCTTCCTGGTTTAGAAGGTAAAATACTGGTGAATACTCAAGATCTAGGGATTTAGAAATCGAACTTTCCGGATCATATAGGAGTTCAAAAGGAACGCCATTATTGATGAGTTTTTCCTCATTTTCGTAGCGCCATTCTTCTCCTTCTTCTTTTTTAGGAGAATCCAAAATGACGTGCATAGGAGCAATTTTATCGGAAATATATTCAAACATACTTCCATAACAGCCTAGTGCATCATTGTAAGGTCCATTACCTCGATAGAATGGCATCACGCAAACGGGTAAAAGTTGACTGGCATCTAGTCTCGCCAATGACTCAGTAAGAGAGGTGGTACCCCCGCTACCTATATTTTCAAGAATATAGCTGCTCGGAAATCCTTTATTTATCCATTTATACCTCTTGGGAGCTGGATCAAATCCTTTCAGGTAAGTTTCTTGAGAGATTCTCTCAAACTCACCAGCATTGCTTCTATCTGAGGCTAACAGCCAGTGTTCAATACCTTCCTTATCCCCCCTCAGTTCACACCACTTAGAGGCATAAAAATAGGCTATGGCATGCTCAAATGTTTCATAGCTTGATAGTTGATTGTCGATGAAGTCAGAAATTAGATGGATACCTTCTTCTTCCCTGTTTGTTTCAAAAAGTGATGCACCTTTATAAAGCATTCCAGCATTTTTCCCGAAATTCTTAAATGCTTTTCTAATTATTCGGCTAATACTTGTGTCTGAATATATGGCCTCGCTTGCTTCAAGCAGTCTCTCCCAATCTCTGCGTTTCCATAGCAAGCGAAATCCCTCCCAGCCAGGGAAGCTGCCAGTCTTTAACTCCTTTAGGATATAATTTGAACTCGGCTCAGTAATAACCCCGAGAGGGACTGGGGATGCTTTGACATTTAATATTGTGTGATCACCGCGTGAATAAAAGCGGTAATTCACAGTTCTTCTACCGTAGGTTAAGTCAATTTCATCTTGAGCTATCAATGGTTCCCCATTGAAGCTGAGGATAAAGTCACCCTTCTTTAATCCAATGCTATCTGCAGGGGAATTTTTTGCTACATTGACAATAATGCTAGCGTTTGAGTTGTCAATGTCGCCTGTGACTTTTTGGGTTTCTTTTTTGTATTCCCATTTTGTGGGTGAACTAATCAAGGTCTTAAACTCCCTTTTGGTGCAATTTTTTTCAAAAGTGTATATTGTTACTGTTCTGTTAAGTTGGTATAACTGTCCAAAGGCAAAGGTTCATAGTTGCCTGTTGTTGTCAAGTTTAACTGATTTCCTAAGGTGCTTTTTCCTAATGCCAAAGGGTTGCATTTCTTAGTGTCGCGTATATTTTATGTTGTTCGCGGAAACAGTTATTCAAAAATAGACTTAATGCTATTGATCAATTGTTGTTTTTGTTCTTTGCTCATTGTAGATGATGGAGGCATTGGGCGAACAGGGTTGAATAGCGCTAGTTCGACATTCATGACTCCATCTGTAGACTTAAGCCAGCCGCTAGTGTTGTTTAACAGCTTTTCCGGTGATTTAACTATATCTTCATGGCATGAGGCGCAGTGTTCAATTAGGGTAGTTTTAAGGTTCGGGTGCTTGTCCAAAATTGTGGCCATAGTTTCAGCTTCAATGTTATCGTCGCCAGTAATAGGCTCTTCACTTATATATGACTCTCCGGCAGCAAGCCTTAAAATAGCTTTATTTTTGTCATCGACGATTAATAATGTTTCATCCATAAGCATAACTAAGCCAACCGGTGCGCCTTCGGGGCGAAGGTTATCAACCTGATTCCAGTTAGTGATAATTTCTATGTGTTGAGCTTGTTGTGACATTCCTCCCTGGGGGGCAAATGGATGGCGTGTCCACTCTGTGCTTGGTGCGATAGGGTCACGGTTAAACCATGCTTTGTCAGTTAAAATGGGTAGCCCATTATGATCGATATCATAGGCAACCAACCGATTACCTACCACACGGTACCCATGCCAGCTCATTAAAAGTCTATTATTTAGCGCTGGTATTTTACTGGATTGGCTATATAGCATATCTAGTGGGGCGACATGGGGGGGCAGAAGTGTATAGGGAGGGTGGTAGTTCTTGACATGGCAACCATTTTTGATTTTGCCTTGATCAAAAATTTCATTCAGGCAGTAGGGCCAGCCATAAAATCCATCTTCCCTAATTATATTGATTTCCTCATAGGGCTCATCAGCATCCTTCACATCACTGCTATTTTCTGCCTGTAGTATTACCCCGGAAGAGTGGGCCACCAGGGCCATTGAGTTCCTTAACCCATTTGCAATTTGTCTTCCTGTTGCGGAGTAGCTATCGGTAGAATTTTTATAGCTGTATTGCCAGAGTCCGTTCTCGTCTAGCTCATTACACTTACCATCCGTTATATGATGCTCACACTGGTCAGTTCTTGAGCCAAAGTTAATTAACAGTGAGTTGTCAGGTAGTTGAACGAAATTACTTAAAGGGTGCAGCGAATCCTTGTGAGGTAAATTTCCAATTATTACCTCATCAGAAACAATTTGGTTGTCTATTAACTCTAGCCGACGAATCTGATTAGTCTCTGCCACTAAAATACGTCCCTTGGGGTCCATCTCAATATCGTGAGGCATATTGAGCCCATGCAACAGAGGGGTAACTGTGACATTTCCTTTTAAATGATCATCAGAGGACTCAAGGAGCCAGAGGATTCCCTTACCCTCGGACCATCCGCCCATATCGGTTATAAGGAGACTGCGCTTGCCCAATTGGATCGCTTTACGGGGCTTCTTAAAACCTGAGAACTGACTGACAATCCCAATACAGGTTCCTTTAATGCTACCTACAGCAACTTTAGGGAATCCATCGCAACTGCTATTTAAAGGTAAGTAATTACCCGAAAAACAAATGGAAGGGAATAAAATGCTTAAAAATGACAGATACTTCAAGAATATACTACGCGTGTTATTCATATCACATAACGCTTAATGCACTTTCTACACAACCAGAGTTAGTTAAGATTGTGATGTCAGGTGCCTTTACTTACTAATTTTAGGGTGCATGCACTAACCACCCCCTTTCTTCTGAATGATGTAAAGCTATGCTTTCCTGTATCTCACGATTAATCTCCTTATGATTGAGACCTATAGATATTAGAATCTAGCAAGGCAAACACAGTTATTTCAATTCCCAGCCAGTTCTTCCCATAAGCTGATGCCGACAATAATTGGTGCGCAAGTATCAGTTCGGGTTACTCTCCTGAGACCTGTGTAGCCATCTTTTGCCGCTGAAAGCATGATCTATAAATTTTACTGGCATGTTCAAAACGGCTGCATTCTATCATCTGTTAGTAGATCTCGGAACTGAGAGGCATGCTAATTTTAGAGGCGTCTGGTAGTTCAATTTGTTGCACAGGCTTGGTGAAAAGAATATTCCATTAGGCTTTTGATAATTGTTCGCAATCTCGAGTGGCGATAAAATATTACAACATCATTGGCAGTATCAAGAGATGCTTGGAGGAAGGCGTAGTGTGGGTTATCCGCTTTATTCTGCTTGGTAAGGGCTGAGATATTTTCTAATGTATGTACCAAGAGTATTCATTGTAATGAGAAGAAGAATTTCACATTTGGTGTGATGGCTATAGCTGCGGATTCTTTTACCAAAGTATTTACGTTAGTCGGCTGAGGAATTTTAGAGTGTGGGCTGAATTTAGATTTAGCTATTATATTTGGGTTTTTCTTCTATCTTTTTAGAATTGTACTTCCGACCGCTAACCCTCATGCCGGGCTCTGTCTCTTATCTTTTTTGGCCTCGTTACCTTATAGCCATATAGTTTGGACAAGTACGCTGTATCTACTTAAATGAACCCCTTGACAATTGTGTGTGCTAAGGAGTTCTGATTTTTTCTTTTATTGATGTGCACACCAATCACTCCAACTCCCTGGATAGAGTAGTGAGTCGTGGCGACCAGCTAAATATTGCGCATAGAAATTAACGCAGGCAGTAACTCCGGAGCCGCAGTAATTGAGAAGTGGTTTACCATCTGCCAAGTTGCCAAACTGTGATTTAAGTTCGGCAATAGATTTCACTTTCCCATTGTTTTTGTCAGTAATATTTTGCCAGGGCTGGTTGATGGCGGTGGGTATATGTCCGGCAATCGGGTCGATAGGCTCTTCAATTCCTTCAAAGCGCTGACTGTCCCGGGCGTCTACTAACTGCCAGGGTGCTTTACCCAGGTTTTGTTTGATGGTCTCGTAATGAACCAAGAGATTTTCTTTTGGTTGTGCGCTGAAGTTTCCTTGCTTGGATCGAGTGGGCTCGCTTGTGTCCAATGCCTCCCCTGCATCGAGCAAGGCTTTTAGACCGCCATTCAGAATGCTGATTTTCTTGTGGCCAAAGAAGAAAAACAGGAACCAGGCACGGGCAGCGAAACCCAGGCGGTTGTCGTCGTAGACGATTACCTGTGTGTCACTATCGACTCCCAGATTGCGAGCGTAGTCCTGGAACTGTGCAGCGCTCGGCATTGGGTGGCGGCCGCCGTAGCGTTGCACAGGGGCAGAGAGGTCACGGTGCAGGCAGGCGTAATGGGCATCGGGAATATGGCCAGCCCGATAGTCCCGCTCACCACTCTCGTGATCCGCCAGGCTATAGCGGCAGTCCAATATTACGGGTTCGCCGGGCTTTTTGAGCTCTACCAAATCCGCAACTTCAATCAGGGCAGGGTTGTTGTTGCTCTCCATCGGCCTCTCCTCAATCCTTGATACCGCTGTTGTCGTGTAACTTCAGCTGTTGTTGTTGGTTATTGGCCACTTTCCGGGGCAGGGACCTCTGCTGCTTGGGGTTCAACGGCCTGTTGTTCGGCTTCTTGCTGGGACTCAGACTCTTCTTCGGTGGAAATCTGGTCTGCCAGCTCCGCTTTGCGGCAAGTCATGGTGGTTTCGGTTTGATCTTCGGCAGGGTTGTCGAGAAAGCGCGCAACTGCCCGCTCCGCGCAGTTGCTTGCGGAAATAATATCGTGAGCCAGGTTGGGAAATAGCAGCCATTGGTGATTCGGTAGCTCTTTGCGTGCGATATCGACATCATCTGCAGCCAGTACCGGATCCAGGCCGCCGTGTAACACTATCACTGGAACTGGGGTGGAGATGGCTTCTGACTCAGTGAGTGGAGCAGAGGGGATTGCCCAGATGCGACACTGTAGCTGCAACAAATTTAAATCTGATCGTACGGCCCCGCCGAGAATGCCGGTGTCTGCAGCGTTGGCCCTGGCCTGATCAAAATCGACAAAGGGAGCCTCTTCATAGCAGAAGTGGCTAACGCCGGCTGCATCGCCAAAGTAGGGGTCCAGTACGATCTCCATAAAGTGTGCGATGGCATCCTGGGCAGGCTGTAGCCCTTCATCGCCCTCATTTTCCAGGCCCTCGATCATCTTGGGCAGTTCACTGTAGAAGTTTTCGTTATACAGCGCCTGGAATAAAACTCTCAGCAAGCGCTGTCCAGTAAGCACAAAGGGATAGCTTTGTTTTGAGTAGCGGTGCTTGATCGGAATGGTGCGCGGCTCTTCATCTAAGGTCTGGATCAGGTTTTCCAGCCTGCGGCGCAAATTGGGATAGCGACTGTTACATTTCTCGTCTTCGATGCAATGCTTCAGGCCGCGCTCGTAGGCTGCCAGGGAGTCCTGTGGGAGCTGCTGCGTGTAGACAATATTGGGGAAGACCGCACTGTTAAGCACCAGGGTGCGCACTGACTCTGGGAAGTCGCGGGCCACTGTCAGAGCGTAGCGGGAGGAGTAGGACACCCCATAGAGGTCGAATTTATCGAGCTTGAGGGTTTTTCTCAGCTCTTCTACATCTCTTGCGATCACAGAACTGTTGTACTGGGCCAAGTCGGCACCTTTGCTCAGGCGGCTGTAACAGCGCTCCATACTGAAGGAAAAAACACGGGCCTCTTCTTCCGGAGACAGGTTGCGCCGGAAGGCGGTATCGGCATCTTCGATAAACTCGCTGCAAGTGAGGCGCGGCTGGGCCATACCGGTGCCCCTGGGATCTATAACAAAGAGATCCCGGCCATCTTCTACTGTCATGGCGGCATAGTTAAGCCACAACCAATCGCTGGCGTTCTCGGGCTCTAACCCCATGCTGGCTCCGGGGCCTCCGGCGCCTAGGTGGAGTAGGGGGATTTTCTTGGGATCGGGGTTTGTGGCGCGGAAGCGCACGACCGGAAAGCGGATTTTACGCTTTTCCGGGTGGGCATAATTCTCCGGCACCTCCATCATGAAACACTGGGTGAAAGGCCAGGTTTCATCGGTTTTGAACCAGCAGGGCTTTGCTACCAGGCGAGCGTATTGTTTTTGCTGGGATTGACCGGTTTGGGCAGAGTTTGTCGAGCGCTCACAGGCTCCAATCACCATGGAAATGAGAATAATGAGGAGTATGCGCAATCGGGCTTTTTGCACTTAGATTATTCCTGTGACTGCTATTAAGTAGTGGTTTATGGTTCCAGGCCTTTGAACGGTCAGTGCTTGCCGAAGCGTGCCACTGGCGCGGAGATATTCCAGCGCAATGCCGCGAGGCGAATCGCTAGGGTCACAAATACAGCAATAGCCACCACTAGCTCATGGGGTAGCCACCCTACATTGTCCAAGGCAACGAGTATGGCCGTACCGGTAAGGGCAGCGGTGGCATAGATCTCTCGCCGGAGTAAAAGTGGAATGTCACCGGACAGCACATCCCGAATCACCCCGCCAAAAGTACCGGTCATTACGCCGAGCACGATTGCGATGGTCGCGGAATAGCCCAGTTCTAGTACTTTCTGGGTTCCGAGCACCACAAAAACGGCGAGTCCAATGGCATCTGCCACCATTAGCAGGCGCATAGGGACCTTTAGATAGCGTATCAGGTAAAAGCTTACTACACCGGTAATTGAGGCGATCCACAGGTAATAGGTGTGGTCAAGCCAGAATACAGGGACGTTGAGAATAATGTCCCGGGCGGTGCCGCCGCCAATAGAGGTGACGCAGGCGAGTACCACGGCACCAAATAAATCCATCTGTTTGTGGCCGGCGGCGAGTACGCCGCTGAAGGCAAAGACCGCGATACCGATCAATTCAAACCAGTGCAGCAGCTCATCCATATCATCGTTACATCCAGAGATTGGCGGGCAGGGGAGAATAGCACTTCTGTCTACGCAAAGGGAATTGAGCAGCGATCTACTGGTGAGAAGTGTGAGGCGCCGCAATAGATCGGTACCAGGGAGCTATTGAAACAATTACAAAGGGCCCATTAGGCGCAGAAGAGTAATGGAGGCTGCTACCCTTTGGTTACGTCCATTGTTCACTGGCTGTAGAGATGCCGTATAAAAGCATACTGTTGGCTTTGCTGGCAGTCTCAATTTTTGGACTGAATTACCCGATAACCAAGGTGGCGCTGGCCGACTTCCCGCCAATGTTATTGGCTTCGGTTCGCTTCACCCTCGTCGCTGTTCCTCTGGTTTTCTTTTGTCCATTCCCCAAGACCTCGATCCTCAATGTTGTTGCGCTCGGTTTCTTCTTGGAGTTTCTCTCTCTGGGGTTGATGTACTACGCCATGAAGGCCGATATTCAAGCGGGTGTAGCGTCACTGCTTATGCAGTCGCAGGTGCCATTCACCCTATTGCTATTCGCAATGCTGTTTGGCGATAAGATAAATATGCAGCAGTGCTTGGGTTTGGTAATAGCGGCTGTAGGGTTCTCTGTATTCTTCTACTATGCCGATAAAGGTGGGTCGACAACGATAGTGGGATTTATCCTTATTATGGGGGCGGGGCTGTCTTGGGCGATAGCGAATATCGTATTCCGCAGGATGCCAGGTGTTAACTTACTTCATTTAATGGTTTGGGCTTCATTGGTGCCGCCGGTACCTCTTTTGGTCTTGTCAATATTTTATGAGAGCCATACTCCCTGGGTTTTCTTTTTTCAGGCGCATACGGCCAGTTGGTTTTCAATTGTTTACCAAGTGTGCATGGTGACATTGGTTGGTTATATTTTATGGGGTGATTTAATTCGTCGCTATTCCTCTGCCTGCGTTTCACCATTTGGGTTGCTGGTTCCTATTGTGGGAATAATCGGCTCATCAATTATCCTCGGTGAATATCTTACATTTGTTGAGTGGGTAGCGACTTTTGTTGTGTTGCTGGGTATTGCTCTTTGTGTAGTGAAATTAAATGATCGAAATCCGGGACAGGAGATTGTTGATGTGGAGGGAAGTTAGGGGAGGGGTAATAATTTTATTCAGCTTGTTGAGCTCTCTGTTTGGGCTTTCCGCGGTTCCCAAAACTTCCTTTTTATACCTTTATTGAGAGTTTAATAATTGCTGAGGGCTGTCTTTACTTGTTTCGCGGTTCGATGGTGCGTAAATGGTCACAGTGAGTTTTGGCCTGCTCTCAAATTATTTTTACTTTAAATCCAAACGTCTTTTTCGGTGCAGTACTTTGCTTGGTGTGGGTAATAATTTAATACTGCTCCACAGTCTATGCGCCGCCTTTTTGCGTGATTATTCCGAACTTTAGTTTAATGCTTTTGTGCTACCAACCTGGGGGCGAGGTAGAAGTAAGGAGATAAGAAATGATGGGATAAGGGCGATGCCCACGGAAAATACCGTGAGCATCGAACTAGATGTGTTTTACACGAATGCTTGCAGGCCGGTCTGGGCGCGGCCGAGGATCAATGCGTGTACGTCGTGGGTACCTTCGTAGGTATTTACAGCTTCCAGGTTCATCACGTGGCGAATTACGTGGAATTCGTCGGAGATGCCGTTGCCGCCGTGCATATCGCGAGCAATACGCGCGATATCTAGTGCCTTACCACAGTTGTTGCGCTTCACCAGGGAGATCATGGTGGGGTCGAACTGCTTGTTCTCATCCATGATACGACCAACGCGCAGGGAGGCTTGCAGGCCCAGGGTAATTTCGGTCTGCATGTCCGCCAGTTTCTTCTGGAACAGCTGGGTTTGAGCCAGAGGGCGGTTGAACTGGGTGCGGTCCAGGCCATATTGGCGAGCGGCGTGCCAGCAGAACTCACCGGCACCCATGGCGCCCCAGGAGATACCGTAGCGAGCGCGGTTCAGGCAGCCGAAGGGGCCGCGCAGTCCGCCAATTTCCGGGAATTTGTTTTCTTCCGGAACGAACACATTGTCCATCACGATCTCGCCGGTAATGGAGGCGCGCAGTGAGAACTTGCCTTCGATCTTCGGTGCGGAGAGGCCTTCCATACCCTTGTCCAGAACGAAGCCGCGAATAATATCGTCGTCATCTTTCGCCCAAACAACGAAAACATCGGCGATTGGACTGTTGGTGATCCACATCTTGGAGCCGCTGATGCGGTAGCCGCCATCGACTTTCTTGGCGCGGGTTTTCATGCCGCCGGGATCGGAACCCGCATCGGGCTCGGTCAGACCGAAACAGCCAACCCATTCGCCGGAAGCCAGCTTGGGCAGGTACTTCTGCTTCTGCTCTTCGCTGCCGTAAGCGTAAATCGGGTGCATAACCAGGCTGGACTGAACGCTCATGGCGGAGCGGTAGCCGGAGTCAACGCGTTCAACTTCGCGCGCCACCAAGCCGTAGGAAACGTAGTTGAGACCGGCACAGCCGTAGCCTTCGATGGTGGAACCGAGCAGGCCCAATTCACCCATCTCGTTCATGATTTCACGATCGAAGATTTCGTGGCGGTTACCCTCGAGAACTCTGGGCATCAGTTTGCTTTGGCAGTACTCACGTGCCGTGTCGCGCACCATGCGCTCTTCGTCGGTCAGCTGTTGGTCCAGCAGCAAAATATCGTCCCAATGGGCGAGTGGCTGATGTTTACTCATGGTTTGTCTCTTCTACTTCCGTTATTAATTCCACCGGAGCGTCCAAGAGGGCCGGCTGAAGAAGGCCGAGCACCTTTGTACAGAGGGGAGACTTTTTGGATAAGCTCCGCGTCAAACCCCGATGACTATTCAGTTTAGTGTGCCGCATCATACCGAAGTACTCGGTTTTCGGCACTCCTGCGGGCAGCAATTTTTTGCCTGATTTTACGCATGCTTTGTAAACAAGAGTAAAACGCATTGCGAGCGATTTTGGGGGGCGGATAATGCACGCAATAAATCTCTATTTTTTATGATTAAACGTTTAATTTCGGTGATATTCCTTGTCCTTTTACCGTATTTTGGCAATTTGTGTTCCGCTGCTTGTCAGCTGTAGTTCGCAGCCAATTGAGACCATTCAACCCGATGAAAATTTGGGGTTACCAGAATCTTTTCGTGCATCGGGCACTGTCGCACCGAGTTTGCGCTGGTGGCGAGATTTGGAAGATCCGCAGTTGGACAATTTGGTACAGCTGGCACTGAAAGATAATCCGGATATTCAGGCTACCTATTGGCGATTGGAGCAGGCCGCAGCCACCGCGCGGGGAGCGCGATCGGGCCTTTGGCCAAGACTGACCGCCAGTATTGAAAATACTGAGCAGCGCTACTCTTCCGGCGAGTTCACCGATCCCTCTGCGGAGGGCAATAGTTGGAGTACCCGTATCGCCGCCAGCTATGAAGTGGACCTTTGGGGGCGGGTCCGTGCCGGTGCCAGTGCAGCAGAGGCGGCTTACCTGGCCCAGGAACAGAATTTACAGACGGCAGCCTTGACCCTGGCGAGCGAGGTGGCAGCTACCTGGTTGGAGTTGCGGGAGCAGTGGGGGCAGCGGGATTTGCTGCAACAACAGCTGGAGATCAATCGCAAAAGCCTGAAGGTTCTGGAACTGCGCTTTGGTCGCGGCGTCTCAGGTGCAGCCGATGTTTTGCAGCAACAGCAGCTGGTCCAGCAGTCACAGCAGGAACTGGATGAGGCGGAAGCGGATGCCGAAACTCTAAAAGTACAGTTAGCGGTGCTTTTGGGTATCAATGTCGAGGAACTTAGCAGCATTATTCACGAACAGGCCGAGTTGCCTGCCTTACCAGCCCTGCCAGAGACCGGCGTGCCATCGCAATTGCTATTGCGCCGCCCGGATGTCGTTGAGGCGCAGCGAGACCTTTTACAGGGCTATCACTTAGCCGATGAGGCCTGGGCCGATCGACTGCCCGTATTTAGTTTGTCTGCAGTAGCTAGCAATGGCACCAGTTTAATTAGCGATGTGACTGAAAACTGGCTTTTGGCCATTGCAGCCTCCATTGAGGGGGTGATTTTTGATGGTGGCGCCTTGGCATCAGCCCGGGAGCAACAGGACGCCGTTCTGCAGGAGCGCTGGGCGCTCTACCGCAGTGCAGTCAATGAAGCCTTGTCTGAAGTAGAGCAGGCCTTGATTCGAGAGAGCCTGATCGAGCAGAGACTCAACCATCTACGTGAGCGTGAGCGTCTCGCAGACCTTTTGGTTCTGCGCCAAAGCCGCGCCTATGCGCGGGGAACCATCGACTTCCTCAATGTGTTGACCGCGACGAGTGAACAACAGAGTTTGGCGCGACAAATCTTGTCTGCCGAGCGCGAACTGATTGAAAACCGAGTAGTACTTTACCGCGCGCTTTCCGGCGGGATCCCCCAGGCGGATCTTCCAGCCCCCGAGCCAGTGGATTTGGAGTTGTACCTGGAGGGAAATAACTGATGTTGCAGAAACTCACTTGGCGCCTGCTGATCCCCATAATTTTGGTGGTGTTGGCATTCTTGGCCTTCAACTGGATGATGCGGGAAAAACCGTCGGTCAGTCGCGGTGAGCGCAAATCGCCACCGCCGACAGTCGATGTAGCCGTTGCTGAGCAGGGTCGTTTTCCTGTAACCCTGAGCGCGCTGGGTAAAGTGAGTGCCCGAGAGTTAGCGGAGTTGGAGCCCCAGGTACAGGGGCAGGTGCAATGGCTCGACTATGATCTGGGCCCCGGAGCCGTAATGCCAAAAGGGCAGGTGCTGTTGCGTATTGACCAGGAGCCCTACCAGTTGGCCCTGATGACTGCCCAGAGTGCCCTCGCCGAACGCCGTGCTGAATTGCAGCAGGAGCAAGGACAGCAGCAAGTTGCTCAAGAGGAATACGAGCTTCTTGGCACAGCCTTGTCTGGAACGGATAAGGCTCTGGTGTTGCGCGAGCCTCAGAGAGCAGCAGCAGAGGCGGCAGTAAAATCCGCAGAGGCAAATGTGGCTTTGGCTAAACGCGATCTTCGACTTACCGAGATTCGCGCCCCATTTGATGCCCTGGTAGTTGAGCGTGATGCCGACGTCGGTGATCGTGTCTCTCCGGGAGATACCCTCTACAGCCTCGCTAGTGCCGACCGTTTCCAGATTGCCGTTGAGGTTCCCGCGTCGCAACTGCACCGGCTCGGACGCGGTGATGTTGAAGTTCGAATTTACGGCAGCCAGTGGCCGCAGGGCGTCTACCGCCGCGGTGAGTTTGTCCGGGTTATCCCGGTACTGGAAGAGCAGGGTCGTCTCGCCAGTGTGTTGGTAGAGCTGGAAGACCCGCTTTCCGTCCAGGATCCGTCCCAGCCACAGCTGCTTCTCAACGATCTGGCGAAAGTAGAGATCGTTTCCCAAAGTGAGGATGAGCGCGTGCGTATCCCCCTCACTGCGTTGCAAGACGGCAACAATGTGTGGGTGGTTCGCGAGAACCGCACCACGGTTCTGCCGGTAGAAGTGGCCTATATGAGCGGCGACTTTGCAGTCCTGGAGCAGGGACTCAGCGGTGGAGAAGCCTTAGTGACGACCCGGTTGGTAACCGTTACTGAGGGTATGCCGGTGCGAATTGCCGGAGACAGTAATCGCCAGCAGCGCCCGCCGATAGATGCGGCTGCCTCTGCGGAACGCCCGCCAAGACGCGGCCCCGGTGGACCCAACGCTGGGGGCGCAGATGACTGAACAGAATAAATCCAAAGATAAGGTCGATACCCGCACGGGCGCCATCGCCTGGATGGCACGCAACCACGTAACTGCCAATTTGTTGATGTTGGTCTTCTTGATTGGTGGTTTGATTTTTTCAACCATCGTTAAAAAGGAAGTCTTCCCGGAATTCAGCCTGGATACTGTGAGCGTGTCCATCTCCTATCCCGGTGCCAGCCCTGAGGAAGTCGAGCGCGGTGTGCTGGTGGCTGCAGAGCAGGCGGTGCAGGGCTTGGTAGGCATCAAAGAGATGACCGCGAGGGCCAATGAGGGTAGTGCCTCTTTAACCTTGGAGCTGGAAGGCGATGCTGATGCTGCCTTGGTGTACCAGAATATTCAGCAGGCTATCGATTCTGTTACCACCTTCCCCACAGATATTGAGCAGCCCCAGGTTAGTCTGGCCGAGCGCAAACGGGATGTGCTGGACCTCGTATTACACGGCGATCTTACCGAGCAAAACCTGCGCGCGTTGGCGATGCAGGTTTACGATAAGCTCGAAGCGCACAGTGGTATTACCCAGTTGGAAGCGCGGGGTATGCGGGACTTGGAAGTGGCGATCGAGATTCGCCGCGACGACCTGCGTCGCTATGGGCTTACCTTGCTGCAAGTGGCAAGCATCGTAGAAAATGCAGCGGTAGATATTCCCAGCGGCAGTGTTAAGTCTGATGCGGGGGAGATATTGGTTCGGGTGACCGAGCGCCGTGATTGGGCTCGTGAGTTTGGCGATATTGTTATTGCCCAAGGCATTGGTGGCGGTGCCGTTTATTTAAAGGATGTTGCCAATATCAGCGACGCGCTTGAGGAAGAAGCGCGCAATATGGTGTTTAACGGCGAGCCAGCTATCAGCATCAAGATCTACCGAGTGGGCGACCAGACACCAATGAGTGTCAGTGAGGCTGCCCATGAAGTCGTTGATGAGGTCAGGGCAAGCCTGCCCCCGGGGGTGACCCTGACAGTTCGCGATGACGACTCGGAAATTTTCAAAGCGCGTCTGACCCTGCTGCTGAAGAACGGTTTTATTGGGCTCTTATTAGTATTTGTTGTGCTCGGAGCCTTTCTGGAATTGCGGTTGGCTTTTTGGGTAACACTGGGCATTCCTACCAGCTTCCTGGGGGCATTGCTATTCCTGCCTGGGCTGGATATTTCCATCAGCATGGTAAGTATGTTTGCCTTTATTATCGCCCTTGGAATAGTGGTGGATGATGCAATTATTGCCGGTGAGAATATCCACGAGTGGCGACAAAAAGGCTACAGCAATCTGGAGGCTGCCGTTGCCGGTGCCCGCCAGGTATCGGTACCGCTCACATTTGCGATTCTGACTAATATTGTCGCCTTCCTTCCATTGATGGCCTTACCCGGTTTTATGGGCAAGATCTTTGGTGTGATTCCCTTTGTGGTGGGCTCGGTATTTATTATTTCCTGGGTGGAAGCCCTGTTTATTTTGCCCGGTCACTTGGCTCACTCTCGTCGCGGCTATAAAAGTCGCCGGGCGCGCCGCTTTGCCGCGCGGCAGAAAATGCTGGCGCGGGGATTGGATCGTTTTGTACAGCAACGCTTTAGGCCCTTCCTGGATATATGTATCAAGCACCGCTACACCACTATTGCCGTGGCGGTAGCGGCGCTGTTGGTGGTTGGCGGCTATGCGGCTAGCGGCCGTATGGGCTTCACCTTGATGCCCAGGGTGGAGCGTGACTCCGGTCGCTTTGCCGTCACCTTTCCCACCGGAACGGCCCAATCCCAGCTGGAAAAAGCGCGCTCGCAGATTATTACTGCTGCCGATAAGGTGCTCGAGCAATACGATAAAGAAAAGGTCTTCCTGGGGATTCGCGGTTTGATGGGCGATGACGCGATTATGGTGGACGCTTTCTTTGTTCCCGCAGATGAGCGTCCTTTTTCCACCGGTGAGTTTATTCGCGCCTGGCGCCAGGAAGTGGGGCCTATTGCCGGTGCCCTAAGCGCGACAACAGCTTCTGACCGTGGCGGTCCCGGCGCTGGCTCCTCGTTAACCGTGGAGCTTCGCCATACCGACACGGATACCTTGGAGCAAGCTGCGATACGTTTAGGGGATGAGTTGGAGAAATTCCCCAATGTCAGTGATATCGATCCCGGTATTTCCCTCGGTAAAACCCAGTTGGACCTTACACTGACTGAAACGGCCAAAAGTTTGGGTATGTCCGCGGAGGATATTGGTCGCCAGTTGCGGGCAGCGCTGTACGGGGCTGAGGCCCTGCGCCAACAGCGCGGCCGGGATCAGGTGAAGGTCATGGTGCGTTTGCCTGAGGATGAGCGGGCCAATATCAATGATGTGAATAGCATTATGATCCGGGCCAGCAATGGACTTTGGATGCCCCTGCCAGATCTGGTAAAAATTGATAAAGGGCGCGCCTATGCCACGATTAATCGCCGGGCAGGCCGCAGGGTTACAACAATTACCGCCAATGTGGAGCCCAGTGACCAAGCGACGCTTGTGATTAATGAGCTGAATGAAAGTGTGGTCCCCCAATTGAAAGCTGAATTCCCCGGCCTAAGTGTTTCCTATGAGGGACGCCAAGCGGAGGAGCGAGAGGGACTGGCAAGCCTGGCGATGACCTTTGCCCTTGCGATGGCGGTGCTGTACTTGCTATTGGCAATTCCCTTAAAGAGTTACGTACAGCCGTTGATCGTAATGGTGGCGATACCCTTTGGTGTGATCGGTGCGTTACTTGGTCACTTGGGCATGGGGTATGGACTCAGTATGGTGAGTCTGCTGGGTATGGTGGCACTGGCCGGAGTTGTGATTAACGATACTCTGGTAATGATTGAGTACAGCAATCGTCTCCGAAATGATGGCGCTGATTTGGAAAGCGCTATCAAGGGAGCGGCAGCGCGGCGTTTTCGCCCGATCGTATTGACCACCATAACAACTTTCTGCGGCTTAATGCCGATGATCTTTGAAAGCTCGGTGCAAGCGCGCTTTATGATTCCAATGGCGATCTCGCTGGGCTATGGAATACTCGCAGCCACAGCGATCTCATTGTTATTGGTACCCTGTCTCTATTTAATGATGGGTAAAGATATTCCCCAGTTGTTTGCAAGATTGAAAAATATCATCGCTCGCTTTGGTCGTAGCGGTGCAATCGTACAGAAATAAATTCAATAGTAGCCGGTATCTTCTTACCGGCTTTTTTCCTCAGAAATTTAATTTTATGACTGATATTTAACTATCAGTTTCCAAATTGCGTTTCTATCTCCCTGAATACCACCTTCATTTAATTTTCCTTTATGACCTGGAACTGCGGTAGCTGAAATACTGCTCCAGTTCAATGTTATGAAATTATTTCCCGGCATACTTCCAATTTAGCAACTGATTTTCAAGTAATTCAAATAACAGAAAATTTTGACCAAATTTGAAAGACAGAGAAATGAATTGAAAGTTAGTTTTCGGATTTTAATAAGTATAAAAGGTAATGTTCAGTGTGCAGCTCAATAAACAAACATAACGCCCAGTCCTTAGATTTTGAATCGGGAGAAATGGGAGCTGTATCATCAGGAGATACAGTTTGCGATTTGATCGAAAGACAAAAGCTAAAGAATCCTGATCAGGTCGTTATTATCGATGGCAACACAGAAATAAATTTCACTCGCCTGATGAAACGGGTCGATGGGATTGCCGCTGAGTTGGTAAATCGAGGGGTTGAGCCTGGTTCCTTGGTTGGAGTCTGTATGAGTCGATCCTGGGAGCTGGTCGCGGCTCTACTCGGCGTGATGCGCGCAGGTTGTGCTTACGTCCCATTGGACCCAACTTATCCGCTAGAGCGGGTGCGATATATGCTCGAGCACTCCAGAGCTGCCGCAGCAATCGTTGATTGTGACGAAAATGCAAACTTGTGCCTTGGCGTGAAAGAACTGTTATGGATCGATGAGTTGCGAGAGCAGGCACCGGAGTTTTTACCGGAACATACCAGACCGCAAACGAGTGATTTAGCCTATGTAATTTACACATCCGGCTCTACTGGAAGCCCGAAAGGGGTTGCTATCGAACACCGAAGCCTTATCGCTCTCAGTAAGTCCATGAGTGAGCTGTTGAGCGATGAAGAGCTAGAAGGTGTTTTGGCTTCGACCTCAGTTTGCTTTGACCCCTCGGTGATGGAAATTATCGGGACTCTTTCTCTGGGCGGCCGAGTTATATTGTCGAAGAATATTTTGGAGTTGCCAAAACTTCCCTTTCGAGAGCAAGTGCGAACTTGCATCACCGTTCCATCTGCGGTTCAGGCTTTACTTTCGGTAGACAAGCTGCCTCGGGGAGTGCGTTGCCTGATTTTTGGGGGTGAAGTACTTAAGCAATCCCTGGTCGAGCAAATATATGCGGGGGCTGAACAGTTGCGGATAGTTAATGTTTATGGACCCACAGAGGACACGGTTTACTCAACTTATACAGAGGTTAGCCCCGATAGCGACCAAATTACGATTGGAAGGGTGGTTTCAAGTTCCCGAGCGTATATTTTGGATGAGAGATTAGAGCCAGTTGCTCCCGGCGGGGAGGGGGAGTTGTATTTGTCTGGTGATAAGCTAGCTCGGGGCTATTTAAATGATGAGTATCTGACCGAGGAACGCTTTATACAGCAAGCTTCCAACTCCCGAATTTCCGATCAGCGCTTGTATAAAACGGGAGACCTATGCCGATGGACAGCAAATGGAGAAATAGAATACTTGGGACGCGCCGATTGCCAGGTGAAGATTAGGGGCTATCGTATTGAACTTGAAGAAATAGAATCGGCAATTGAATCTATACCGGGCGTTGATGCTGCCGCTACTACCGTTATAGATGGCGGGGCGGGGCAAAAGGTTCTAGTGGCCTATATTGTTGCTAGCGAAAAGACAATTACCGAAGTAGCAGTAAAAGAGTTTCTTGAACAGCGCCTTCCAAAATTTATGGTCCCCCAGTTTGTCAAGCACCTGCAAGAGCTGCCCTTGCTACCCAACAATAAGCTGGATCGCAAACGATTAGCACTCCTTGAAGCGGAGCTTGTCGTCCCAACTGAAAGCAGTTTGGCTGCAAACGATGATATTAATCGAAGCCGTGGAATGGGCGAGCACTTCGCAGGTTTATCAGTAGACAGCGAGGCAATTTTTACTTCGATTATCCGCGGTGAGATGGCTTCCATCATGAACCACCCAGATCCGGAGGTTGTGCTCCCAGAGATAGCCTTCGACAAGCAGGGCCTGGATTCGCTGACAACACTAGAATTGGCCAGCCGGTTGAGTCATTGCATTGGACACCCCCTATCTGCGCAAACAATCTTCGATTATCCCACGCCGAAGCTATTGGCTGGCTATATGCTTGATTTGACGGAAGGTAAGATCAGTAGTGAGTCAGCTAATGAGGTTGCTAAATCTGAAATTGATGCGCTGGCTAACTTCCAGTCCCAGCTCCAGTTGAGCCATCCAACTTTTCAGGCCGCAAAGGCGTCATCCTGGTCTGCTTCTGACAAAAGTAAGTTGGTGCAGGCGGTGATAGCCATGGCAAACAATCAGAAGAGGAATCCTTACAGTAAAGTTTTACGTACAGGTAGTGGGACGCACGGCACTGTTACAGATGTTTATAACGATGATACCCAGGATGCAATTATTTGGACGACCAATCTCTACCTTGGCCTGAATAGAGATCAAGAAGTTATCGAACAGGCTTCATCCGCTGTACAGCTTTTCGGAACAGGAATGGGCACTTCAGCGGCGGCATCGGGTTTGACGGATCTTCACCTCCAATTTGAAACGGAGTTTGCTGGTTTGGTGGGCAAGTCTGGAGCCTGCTTGTTTCCAACGGGTTATACGGCCAATGTCGGGGTGGTGGCAGGAATATTAGGTAAAGATGATGTTGTGGTTATAGACCAACTTTGCCATGCCTCAATTGTTGATGGGGCCCGTCTCAGTGGTGCCAAAATTAGAACTTTCCAACACAATAATGCCTCTGATCTGGAGTCGGTGCTGGAATCTGAAGCATCTCCCTACCGAACAACGCTAGTGGTGCTCGAGGGCGTTTACAGTATGGGGGAAGGTGCTGCGCCGGTAGCTGAAATCGTGCGTGCAGCAAAGAAATACAACGCCTTGACCTTAGTTGATGAGGCACACTCATTCGGTTTTTATGGTGAGCGTGGTGCCGGTATCTGTGCGGCTCAAGGTATTACTGATCAAGTTGACTTTATTATGACAACACTCAGTAAGTCGCTCGGTAGCCTTGGGGGTGTGGTTGCTGCGAGTAAGGAGTACGTTGACTTGCTGAGGTCCTCAGCCAGGGCATATATCTTTCAGGCTTCTATCAGTCCTGCAGATATTGCAGCCGCATTGACTTCTTTGCGTCGGATTAAATCTGACGATGGACTGCGTGATCAATTGTGGGATACGACCCGCTATATGCGCCGGAAATTCGAGCAGGCCGGATACGATTTGGGAACAGGTGATGGGCCTATTATCACACCCCATTTTAAAGATAAAGATAAACTATATGGGATAGTCCAAGCGCTTTATCAGCGCGGTATTCAAACCTCGGCTGTCACTTACCCGATAGTTGAGAGCGGCCGCGGCCGCCTGAGGTTGATCTGCTCGGCAGCTCACACGAGGGAGGATGTTGATAGGACCGTGGAAGCTCTTATTGAGGCTGAAAAAGAGGCTGATGCTCAATCCCAGGAAACAAAAGAGGAGGCTATGGATTTGGGGCAAGCCCTCGCTGAAATTGGTGAGTGGGCAAATACCTTTTCTAACTTCCTGCAGGAATATATCAATCGACTATCCAGCCCTGTGCCCAACTTGTGCTTGTCTGTGAGTGTTACTGAACAGTTTGAGCCGGTGAGAATTTTAATTGATGGCGGCAAAGTAACCTTGAGTGATCTCTCGGCCAACGACGTTCCTTTTTGCTCAGTAACGCTAAGAAACCAGAGGTCTGTCACGGCCTTACGGCTTCACGATGTTCAGTCGCTGCTTGATGATATTTGTACAGGTAGCTGCACCTTAAGCGGTCAGGTTGAGCCATTTATATGGTGGATCGCCCGTATTCTAGATTTAAGTGTGGAGGTAAATAACCCTGTAGACTGTGGATCAACTAGAGAGCGGGCGATTCATTAACTAATGAGGGGCGAGGTATAAAGTTATGGGCCTTTCAGCTTACCCTGAAGGGCCCACGTCTGGTGTCACTGGCAGAGTAGGTCGGTTACTTATTTGCCTGATTTTTCACTATGCTACGCCAGGGAGTTTGCGCCAGCTCCACCGGATTAAAACAAATACTAATATCGATGCAGCTGCTGTAATGTAAAACGGTAGGCGGATATCAACTTCCATTGCCATGCCCCCCGCGAGCGAAATCAAGCTTGCTACCAGCGTGAAGCCCGCAGTAGCTATTCCCATTACCCAACCCTGTTCCGTTTCATCGACACTATTGGCGAATATATTCAAGAGGGCGGGGTAAGCGAGCCCAAAGCAAAGGTACGCGAAGAACACACTGAGATAACATAGCCAAATATGGCTGCTGAATACGAAGACTAACGCACTCGCTCCCATCACTAAGGCGGAAACTGTAACTACCAGGGGTTTAGTCCAGCGGGACAAAACAGGCTTGACCATAAAGAGGCTGGAAATTGCCACCGCAATACCCATAGTCAGCATGGCCATACTGGTTATTAGCAGGCCAGCTTGGAATCTACTGCTTAAATAGTTTGTGATAAATATATAAAAGCTGAGATGCAGCAGCATGAAACAGAGGTAGGCAGGGCAAAGTCGGACAACCCGAGGACGGTCCTTCAGATGTATAAACTGAGTAAATAGATCCAGAAAGCGAAGCCTAAGCTGCATCGGGGCTTGCCGGGTATTGTGATAAAAGGTCAGGATCAAAAACAAAGTAATAGCGACAAGTACCAGAGCAAAGTAAAAGGGCAGTTGGATACTGGCTATGCTCCCCAATAGCTCCCTGTCTGCCAGGACTCCTGCCATAATCGGTCCAGCTACAGCCCCAGCACTCATTCCTGCTACCAGTAAGCCTAAGTTCTTGGAGGCCTCCAGCTCACTTTGGCTGGCATCAATCATTGCTGCTTGAGCGATAGGCTGGTTTCCCGCAGTAAAGCCGCTGATCACTCGTCCGAGAATAAGAAGCCAAAGACTATTGCTTAACAAAGAGAGAACAGTGATCGCGTACCCGGCCATGGCCCCCACCAGACACAGCACCATGGCAGTTTTGCGTCCGATACTGTCAGACAGTTTGGCGATATATACGGACCCAATAAACCACGCCAGAAAGAAGCTACCGATTACAACTCCATAGTACAAGTGCCGAGTTGATTGTGGCGTATCAGTAGGTAGGAACTGGAATTTTGTCGACATAACCAGTTCATTGATGATCGGGAACAGCAATCCCTGACCCATCAGATCTACAAAAACTACCGCCAAAAGGGCTAAACGGCACATGACAGACATAACCACTTCCTCCCCCCAGCTTCAGCTTTGCTGCTTAAAGCAAGATAGCAGGTGGTGAATAGGTGATAGAGGTAACCAAGTGATATGGCGAATAAATTTCTAACTGTGTATGTAAGGACGGTAGGAGCGGTGTAGTGAATGAGTTGATGATGTTTATAGAAAAAATTTAAAACTAATAGACTTGTGGTTTTCAGTTTAGTTATAAAACTAGTTTTTATAACTGAGTTCTATTCGAATACTCGAATTTAAGTGCAACTTCTACACTTTGTTAAGTATTAACGATTTACATAAAGATAATTTAGAAACCTTAAATACGTATAGTGGAAAAATACAAGCATTGCATTATATCTTTATTAATACATGGATGCCATTTAAAGGAGAGTTGCTAATTCTGGATGATTTTATGTGAGATAGTACCTTAAATTCAAAGATGGGCGATACTTAGATGCTTCTTTACAATTAACGTTTGTGCGCAGGTTCTGGGATCTAAATGTCGACCGCTCCTATTGAAAGGGTAACCCCCTAGCCATATTAAGACGTTCGCCTCCTACAAATGGTAGTAGGTCTTTGGGCTATTCACCTGAGTTTATAGTATGAATACGCTGTTGGATGGAAGTGTGACTGGAATCTTCTGGGAGTTTTGCCATTTTGGCTCGGGTAGGATTGAGATCGACATAGACCATACAGGCGGTGAGGGCTCTCCCATCCAGCAAAGCCTGGGACTTAAAGCGCCCCCAAAAAGCGGCCTGAGGAGTTGTCTTCCGCACTGGCTGGCGAGCGATAAATTTATTTAAGCAGCGCACAAACCAGCTGATAACCATCAATCTTTGTCTCCAGAGATGGATAAGCTCGTTGAGCTTTTCCATCTCACTATGATCAAAGGGGTGGCCTTGAGTATAGCGTTGAGCCAGTATTGATGTGTTAAAATGCTCCTGCCAGCGATGAATGACTTCAGTATCGGACCAAGTTTAGGCTGTATTTGAGTCAATATAGAGCACAACATGGTAATGCCTGCTCATTAATGCATAGGCAGAGATATCAAGGGCAAAAATACCGGCCAGTTGTATATTCTGGATTCAACCCGGTGGCGTCGATACTCATAGTTTTTCCCAGACTGAGTATCTTTGATCCTACCCACCAAAGACGGACACTCTCTTAAGCGATAAACTACGCAGCAGAGGTGCCCTATGACACGATCAAGTAAATCAACCAAAACCACTCGTAAAAAATACTCAGAGGAATATAGAAAAGATGCCCTAGCACTGGCGGTCAAGGTAGGGGTAAGCGTTGCCGCTAAACAGCTTGGGTTACATCCTTCCCAGATTTACGGATGGCGAAGCAAGGCTAAGTTACATCAGAGCCGAGGGGATGCCGAGAGAGAGCTGGCCACAGAGAATGCTCGCCTTAAGCGGCAGCTGGCTGAGCAGGCAGAGGAGCTGGCGATCTTAAAAAAGGCCGCAGCGTACTTTGCAAAGAGCCTGAAATGAGGTACGCCTTCATGCTAAAGCACAGGCATAAGTTCAGCATCAAAGCGATGGCTAAGGTATTGAGCGTATCTCGCAGTGGGTTTTACGATTGGGTGTCAAGATCGGCCGATCAATCCAAGCGCCAGCAGTACCAAATGGAGCTTGATGGTTTGGTACAGCAGCGCTTTATAGCCAGTAAAGAACGTAGTGGCGCCCCTCGCCTGACGAGGGAATTGGCCAGTGAGGGGAGTAAATATAATCAAAAAACAGTTGCTGCCAGCATGCGTCGACAGGGCCTACGGGCTAAAGCCGCCAAGAGATATAAAGCCACAACCTACTCAAAACATGGTCTGCCAGTGGCCCCAAATCTGCTCGAGCAGAACTTCAATACTGAAGCGCCGAATCAGAAATGGGTCGGGGATATTACCTACCTACGAACAGAAGAGGGTTGGTTATATCTGGCTGTAGTGATAGACCTATATAGTCGGCTGGTTATTGGTTGGGCGATGTCAGAAACGATGACAGCTACATTGGTCTGTGACGCCCTTCAAATGGCTTTATGGCGACGTAAGAAACCTACAAATGTTATCGTGCATACTGACAGGGGAAGCCAATATTGCTCTAAAGATTATCAATCTTTAATTACAGCTTATGATCTGCGGTGCAGCATGAGCGCCAAAGGTAACTGCTATGATAACGCCTGCGCAGAAACGTTCTTCCACTCACTTAAGGTAGAAGTAATCCATGGTAACCGCTTTCCTACAAGGTGCCTCATGCGGGAAACCGTATTTGAGTATATAGAAATAGACTACAATCGAAATCGCTTACACAGCGCCAATGGCTATCTCAGCCCTGAGGCGTTTGAGGAACAACTAGTCGCTTAGTGGTGTGTCCGTTGTTGGTGGGTAGGATCACTTTCCCGCAAAGGAATGCCCTGCGTAAGCAGCGAGAGACGCAGTGATTGTAGAGTGTTGTATCAGGAGATATCTCTGAGCATTGAGGTAGGATCATAGAATTAAGGAGTGTCTGTTTTTATATCCAGTATTTTGTGATGGCCTCTATATTATGTCAATGGATTTGACGATTAAATATACTTCATTGATGGGTTTCCGGAAATATATTGTCATGCTTCACCTACCTGGATAGTTTTACCAGACTAGCGAAATGTTCGAAAGAAATATATCGCACATGCTATTCGTTAGGAGAAGAGCTAAAAAAAATCTAGATGAGTGGCTCATACATTAGATTAATGATTATACTCCTCTTGGAGAATATTTATTGTCGTCGTGTTCCGGTAGTGGCCTTTGACTAGAATAAAAGTGCCGGCAATGAAAAACTCTTAAATCGAATTAAACCTGATAGAGCATTTCCTGAAGAACCGGCAGCCGTCATGTCAAGTTGAATTAATATACCTTAGGTGTGTATTGACATGAGCTATTTTAATTGTATAGTTTCTTCACTAGCAATATTTTTCAACTCCTCTTCGATCAGTTCACCATCCAATGTTTCACTGCCACCACGATAGCGCATAGTCATTTGGCCGGTGGCAATTAAAGTTCCTTCACTGTCGTATATCTCTGTATATGAATAGAATATCTTTCGTCCAGTACTCGTTAGCTTACCTATCGCAGTGAGTTGATTAGTTTTTGCCTGACCGGTGAAATTTGCTGTTAAAGAAAGTGTAAAAGCTCTACGACGGCGGTTGGGGTGGGGGCAGTAGAGGCCGCAGTAAGAGCCAGCGATATCGATTAATGTTGTAATAAAACCACCGTGGGGCACACCATGGGTATTCAGGTGTTCCGGTTGTACTTCCACGTTGATTACAACATGGCCTTCCTGCCAATTATCTATGGTTACACCTAGATGGTCATTGAACGGGGGTTGTTTCTTATTCTGCCAATTCATCCAATTTCACCTTAGAAAGTAAGTTTATGATGGGCCGCTACAATTTGTTTTCTGAGTTGATATGTAGACTGTGAGCAATCCTGCACTGATAACAATCAGCGTCCCCACTAGTGCAATAGTGTTAGGTAAGTGCTGCCAAATGAGCCAACCTAGAAGTCCGGAAATAACCACACCAAAGTAACTGATTGGCGACACCACGCTGGGTTTTGCATAGCTATATGCTTTGGTGTACAGCCAGATAGCCAAGAGTACTGAGACGCCGTTAAAAATAAGATAGGGGAGTGTCCATAAAGGTATTGGTTCCCAATAATAGATACCCAGGGGCAGGCTGCACGCGAACGAGATTAATACGTAGTAAAACAATATAAGGCTGGGCCGGTCGGTACGGGACAAAATTCGTGTTCCGACCATAGAGGCAGCCAGGGTAAGCCCAGAAATCAGGCCAAAGGCATGGCCGTTACTAATACCGTCTACGTTGGGTTGAAGAATCAAGGTGATCCCCAGTAAGCCCAGTAAGATTGGTAGCCAGTGGGTTATGGAGATCTGTGCTCGAGCCCAAAGCCAGGCAATAAGGGGAACAAAAATGGGAGCTGCATTACGCAATAACCCTGCTTCCATTAGTGAAATTTTGCTTAGGGCAGAAAAATAAGTGAAAAAGCATAACCACCCAGCAAAACCGCGTATTAGGTGGGTTCTCCAGTGTTGGGTGGTAAGGTGTCGAGGTGTTTGTCGCACTAGCCATGGGGTTAGCAGTATCAGGCAGATACTGTATTGGCTGAGCGTAATTAATGGCACGGGTACAGCGGTAGACACCCATTTGCTGGCTGCAGCCGCTGTACTTGCTACCAGCGCGGTAGCCATTGCAAAACCGATGCCCTTCCAGTTTTGGATATCCGTACGGAGTGGCTGACTTGGTGGAGATTGTACTTCGACTAAGGCATCAGGCCTACTCATGGTGACACAACTTCTTTATTTGGCTGCAGCGGGTAAAGTGGGAAGCCAGTAGTCATACTGGCTTCCCCTATAGTTTACAAACTTAGATTTTGCCATCAGCCCATTGCGCAAATGTTTTTCCCTCTTGGGCTAGCCGTTCCAGTAAAGGGGCTGGAGTCCAGTAGGTATCTCCTTGCTGCTGGCGGAAAGTACATATTTTTTCGTAGATTTCCTTCAAGCCAATACTGTCGGCATAGTGCATAGGTCCTCCACGATGGGGCGGAAAGCCATAACCGTAAATATATACAACATCTATATCGCTCGGACGTTGGGCTATGCCTTCCTCCAGGATTTTGGCTCCTTCATTAATCAGCGCGAAAGTTAGGCGGTTTAGAATCTCCTCGTCGGAGATTTCCCGCCGTACAACCCCTTGGCGTTTAGCTTGGGCCTCAATGACTTCCAGCACTTCCGGGTCGCTGCTGCGAGCGCGAGTTTCGGGATCGTAGCGATAGTAGCCGGCTCCACTTTTCTGGCCCAGGCGGCCCATTTCAACCAGGGCATCTGCAATACAGTAGGTTTTTGGCTCTCCTCTTTCTGATTCGCTCAGGCCCTGGCGCGCCTTGTAACCGATATCCAGTCCCGCTAGATCTCCAACGGCGATAGGGCCCATAGCCATCCCCCAAGACTGCATAACCGAATCAATCTGCTCCGGGGTTGAGCCCTCGATTAAACACAGCTGCGATTCTCTGCCATAGGGGCGCAACATACGATTGCCAATAAAGCCGTAACAGTTTCCCGCTAGTACGGGAACTTTCTTGATCGTTTTAGCGAGTTGCATGGCAGTGGCAATTACATCGTCAGCACTTTGCGAGCCGCGAACCACCTCGAGTAGTTTCATTACATTGGCAGGGCTGAAAAAATGCATCCCTATAACGTCTTGAGGCCTGTTGGTTGCAGCTGCGATTTGATCAATATCCTGGTAAGAAGTGTTGGTTGCAAGGATGGTACCGGGTTTGCAGGAGCGATCCAATTTGGCAAAGATTTCCTGTTTGAGCTCCATATTTTCAAATACGGCCTCAATGACCAGGTCTACGTCAGCTAGGTCTGCGTAGTCAGTTGTGCCGGAAATCAACGAGAGACAATGAGTTTTTTGACCTTCTGTGAGTTTCCCTTTCTGCATGCTGATGGTGTAATTCTTGTCGATCACTGCTAACCCTCGATTTATCGCAGCTTGATCGATTTCTACCAGTTTGACTGGAATACCGACATTGGCAAAATTCATGGCGATGCCTCCGCCCATAGTGCCTCCACCGATAATGCCCACGCTCTTTATCTCCCTGGTGGGTAGGTCTTTTGGTAAGCCCGTGACTTTGGTTGCAGTGCGCTCGGCAAAAAATAAATGCCTGAGGGCGGCCGATTGGCTGGAGAGCAGGCATTCGATAAACAGGTCGAGCTCTTTAGCGAGACCTTTATCAAAAGGCTGGTGAACTGCGGCCTCTATACAGGTAACAATATGTTGCGGTGCAAGCTGACCTCGTGATCTCTTTTCAAGGCGCTTGCGGAAATCATCAAATAACCCCTCAGGAATGCTGTCAGGATCTATTGCGATGTCTCTGACTCGGCGGAGAGGAGCTTCATTTGTTATCAATTCACGGGTAAAGGCGAGGGCTCCCTCTAACAAGTCATTATCGATAACCCGGTCTATTAACTTCATACTTTTGGCTTTAGAGGCCGGTATTGGACTGCCTTTTGTGATTAATTCCAGTGCAGCGGCAACACCAGCCAAGCGTGGGGTGCGCTGGGTGCCACCGGCTCCTGGCAGTAATCCCAGTTTGACTTCTGGAAGCCCCACTTTGGTCGATGCTATTGCACAGCGGTAATGGCAGGCTAGCGCGACTTCGAATCCACCGCCGAGTGCCGTGCCGTGAATGGCGGCGATCACTGGTTTACAGGAGTTTTCTATTTCCTCAATCACTTCTGATAGGGCGGGCGCCTGTGGTGGCTTGCCAAATTCCGTAATGTCCGCACCAGCGATAAAAGTTCGGCCTTCACACACTAGCATCAGGGCTTTAGATGCATCGCCTTGAGCGTTCTTAATCGCCCCCCAAATGCCTTCACGCAAGCCGTGAGAGAGGGCGTTCACAGGAGGGTTGTTCAATCGAATTACACCGATATCGCCAATGAGTTCATAACTTACACTAGACATTGCTATCTCCAGATCTTAAGTGACAACTGTTCGGTCTCGGTTTTATTTACATCTAGTCAGGTTTATATGCGTTCTATGATTACGGCGATCCCCTGGCCAATCCCGATACACATGGTGGCTAGTGCATAGCGCCCACCCGTACGTTCCAGCTGGCGCAATGCTGTCAGCAAAATACGGGCACCACTGGCCCCCAGGGGGTGACCAACGGCGATGGCACCACCGTTGGGATTTACCCGTGGGTCCGCATAATCAATTTCGAGCATTTTGAGGCAGCCCATAGCCTGTACTGCAAAAGCTTCGTTGAACTCCATTACATCCATATCCCCAAGTTCCAAGCCTGCCCGGGCAAGGGCTTTACGGGTAGCCGGTACCGGGCCCAACCCCATTACCCGCGGCTCTACTCCTGCAATGGCGCTGGCGAGAATACGTGCCCTAGGCTTTAGATCTGCTGCTTGGCCAGCTTCGGCGCTACCAATAATGAGTGCCGCCGCGCCATCGTTGATGCCGGAAGCGTTGCCGGCAGTAACCACTCCATCTTCGAAAAGCGCGGGTAGGGCTTGAAGTCGCTCCAATGTTGCATTGGGGCGGGGATGTTCATCCGTATCGATAAGAAGGGCTGGCTTCTTGCGACCTTGGGGTACTTCGATGGGAATAATTTCATCGACAAAAAAGCCATCGGTACGTGCCGACTCGTATTTAGTTTGTGATGCCAATGCAAATGTATCGCACTCTTCCCGGCAAATATTCAGGTCTGATGCAATATTGTCTGCGGTCTGAGGCATGCTGTGGCTTCCATACTCAGCAACAATGTCTGGGTTGGTGAAGCGGGGGCCTAGGGTCGTATCTGCCATTACCTGATTGCGATCAAAAGCACTGTTGGCTTTGGAGAGAACCAGGGGGGCGCGACTCATTGATTCGACACCTCCCGCGATAAATAGCTCTCCTTCTGCGGCGCGAATGCAGCGAGCGGCATCTGCTATAGCGGACAAGCCGGAACCACAAAGGCGATTTACCGTTATGCCGCCTGTGGATATGGGCAATCCTGCTAGCAGGCCTGAAAATCGGGCAATGTTGCGACTGTCTTCTCCCGCCTGATTAGTATTGCCCGCAATAACGTCCTCAAAATGTTGAGGGTTAAAATTATTTCTTTCAGTCAGGGTCCTGATGACATGGGCAAGCAGGTTGTCGGGCCGGATACTGGAAAGGCTGCCCCCGTGGCGGCCAAAAACACTGCGGCCGCCGTCATAAATATAGGCATGTGACATAGTGAAATTTCCGATATTGGAGTTCTAAGTGCATTGAGTCATGCGGTAATTTCTTTTATTCAAACTCCAAAGCCACGGGTAAATTTTCCAGGGCTTCCTCTACAGCGGCTTTGCTGGAGGCTTGTTCAAGTTGAACTTTTGCTACCTGGCCAAGGGATACATCGAAGTGGGCGGAAAACTTAGCGGTAATACTTTTTTCCTCTAATGCCTGGCCTACGACATATTCGGTAGAGCGATTGCGCAGAGCTGGTTTGAATACTTTGGCTACAGCAGTGAGTGGAATCTCATCAATAATTTCCACGCGTTTAGGAATGGCTGCACGCTCAGAAATTTGGCTGCGGCAATAGTCAATGAGTTGTTCTTCTGTGGGCGGGTTTGTGGATGGAAACAGGGTAACGTAAGCTACTGGAACTTCTCCGGCATAAGCATCTGGTTGACCCACTGCAACGGCAATAGCAACGGCAGGGTGACGGGATAATGGTTCTTCGATCAGAGCCGGATCTATATTGTGGCCGCCGCGAATAATTAAATCCTTGGCCCGCCCGGTTAAGAACAGGTTACCATCTCCATCGAGATATCCCATATCGCCGGTATTAAACCAGGACTTATCGACCCAGGCTTTAGCATTATCCTCTTCTGATAAGTAGCCAGAAAAAATATGTGGCCCGCGCGCGAGTACTATGCCCACCTCTCCTGTATTGCAGGTTCTAACCAGTCGGGTACCGTCTACTTCGGCAATTTTCATTTCCATATAAGGCAATCGCCGGCCGACGCTGCCTTCAGGGGCTTGCATATCGGTAGGAGGGCGAGCTAAAAGGCAGCTGGACTCTGTCATGCCATAGCCATTACTGACAAGGACGTTGAACTTCTCCTCAAAGGCATTCTTCAACCCCGTTGGCAGGGTGGAGGCTCCACAGCCAATGTCTGTCAGACAGCTGATGTCATTGTCACCCACTGGAATTTGCATCAATACACCGAGGATGGTGGGGACGGCGGCAAAGCCCTTCACCTGAAAACGCGCAACATGATGCCACCAATTTGGTAGGACATTGGGTGAGCGAAAACCAGAGGGTGTCATGATAACAATTGTGCGTCCGGCCAATAGGGTGCCAATACCCGCAACAACCGTACCGAAAATATGAAACAGTGGAAGTCCGCTCAGGGTAGCGAAGCGCCCTTTACTGGATGACGTATCAGCACTTAATTGAGCGACGAAGGCAATATTGCTGTGAGTTAAGCGGGCTATTTTAGGTCTTCCAGTAGTGCCCCCGGTGTGGAAATAACTAGCGGTTTCACTCCCCTGGATATAACGTTCACTCTTTAGATGATCGTCCGGCTGTTGGGATATAGCCGAGACAAAATTATCTGCGTGAATACCCGCTGGAACTGGTGTATTGCTAATTGGCTTTTTACTGATTAGTAACAGAGTTTTTAATGTGGGAACTTGCTCGAGAATTTGCGTTACTTTATCCCATATTTCCTCGCTAAGATCTTGGCCAAGAGTGACCAGGACTTTAGCCCTGGTGGTATTCATAATTTCGATTATATGTTCGGGTTCCAGCAACGGATTAATAGGACTGGTAATACCTGCTGCCTGGCCTCCCCAAAGTGCAAAATGGGTTTCTGGCAAATTGGGTAGTAATAAAGTCACTGTATCGGTTGGCTCAACACCGATGGAGTGAAGAAGATTGGCAGTCTGGTGCACTCGCTGGGATAACTCGGAGAAACTTACTTTAACTGTGTCTTCGTCAGGTGCGGCCGTTGGCAGGAATTCGATGGCCGAGTCATGTTGGTAGAGGCGGGCAGATTGCCGGATTAAATCAAAAGTGCTTTCCCAGGGGTATCGCTGCGAAAGGGGGACTTTTTCATACTCCTGAATTTCAGCAAGTGACTGCAACATTGTATCGGAGGATTGAATGGGCGTGATCGACATGGGGGCTTCTCTCACTTTGGTTATTATGGTGACGACCATAGCAAAAGTGAATACAGCATTCCACTCTGCGGAATAAGGTGTTAGTGTTTTACCTATTAAGAAGTGCCTAATGCATTTTTTAATGGAAAATGGCGCAAAAAAACTTATCAAAAATAAAAAGGCGCCATGTTGTTGAGGTTTTTCCAGTTTTATTTTTCGAACGGTTGATTTGTGTGCCTATCTGGAGTTGATTGGCGCTAGAAATGCTCGGTTTTTTATTTCGATAAAGGCATTTTGCGCCAATAATTTAAATCGTTGGGATCGATTCAAAGGCAATTAAGTAATTTGTCGAGGTGAAGCTGTTAAACACTAGTTCCGCCTGTACCGGGGATCTTTCAAAAGATTGCGTATTTTTGCTGCGCAAGATTGTGATGGAAGCAGTTTGTAGGAGCTGCTGTTCAATGCGCCGACTAATAAAGGAGCAGGCGAATGAATATAGATTTTTCTCCCGAAGAGTTAGCTTTTCAGCAGGAGGTCCAGCAGTTTCTCCAAGAGAAACTTCCTGAAGATATTAGAGAGAAAACCCTGAAGGAAATCCCCCTGGAGAAAGAGGATTTTATTCGCTGGCAAAAAATACTCTATGAGCAAGGGTGGGCAGCTACGAATTGGCCGGTTGAATATGGAGGTACCGGTTGGACACCTACTCAGAAACACATTTGGGCAGACGAATGTGCTAACTATGGTGTACCAGAGTTGATTCCTTTCGGCTTAAAAATGGTTGCTCCAGTGATCTTTACCTACGGTAGTGAAGAACAAAAGCAACGATTTCTGCCAGACATCCTGGCAAGTAATGTCTGGTGGTGTCAGGGGTATTCGGAACCAAATGCTGGTTCAGATTTAGCTTCCTTAAAAACAACAGCCGTCCGTGATGGTGATGAGTATATTGTCAACGGCACCAAGACCTGGAATACCTTGGGTCACTTTGCAGACTGGATATTTTGTTTGGTTCGTACTGGTGGACCTCAAGTAAAGAACCAGGCTGCTATCAGCTTTTTGCTAATCGATATGAATCACCCCGGTATTACGGTTTCGCCAATTATGACCTTGGGTGGTCACCATGAAGTAAATGAAGTCCATTTCAATAATGTGAGGGTGCCGGTAGAAAACCGTATTGGCGAGGAGGGGCAAGGGTGGACTTACGCCAAGGTTTTGCTAACCCATGAACGCACCGGTATTGCGCGGGTGGCAAAATCCAAGAAACGCTTACAAACGTTAAAGGATTTAGCCAAAGAGACCTGCGATGGAGAAAATAGTCTGCTTGAGAACCCGGCTTTTGCCCAAAAACTGGCCGAAGTTGAAATTGATCTCTTGGCCCTGGAGTTTACTGAACTACGTACGCTTGCGGCGGTAAGTACAGGTGGTGCCCCAGGAGCGGAATCTTCCATCCTTAAAATCAAAGGAACCGAAGTCGCTCAACTTATCGATGAACTGTATATGGAGACGGCGGGTTACTACGGAATGCCGTTTGTGAGAGAGCAGTTTAGGAGCGGGTTTGACGGAGAATGGGTGGGCCCCGGTGTTATTGCCAGCAGTGTGCCTCGTTACTTAAATAACCGTAAATCCTCAATTTATGGCGGAAGTAATGAGATCCAGAAAAATATTATCAGTAAATGGGTACTTGGCCTGTAAGTGCAGCATCTAAAGAGGACTTGAGCGATGGATTTTTCCTACAGCGAAGAGCAGCGGATGCTGCAAAGCAGTGTGAGCAAGTTTATCCAGCAGGATTATGACTTTGACCGTCGTTGTAAAATAGTGAGTAACGATATTGGCTTCAGTAAGGAAAATTGGAAGCTATTTGCGGAACTCGGCTGGTTAATGGTGCCGTTTGGAAAGGATGATGGAGGCCTAGGAGGCTCCGCCGTAGACTTGATGGTGGTTATGGAGGAGTTCGGCCGAGGTTTAGTGGTTGAGCCTTTCCTGGCCAGTGTTGTTCTCAGTGGTGGTCTTATCGCTGACTGCGCTAGTGAGGTGCAAAAGCGAGAACTCCTGGGAATGTTAATGGAAGGCCAATTGCAATTGGCATTCGCTGTTACTGAGTCACAGAGTCGCTATAACCTTACTGATATAGCCATGACTGCGGTAAAGGATGGAGACAATTACCTTCTGAATGGACATAAAGCTGTCGTTCTAAATGGTGACGTAGCAGATAAATTCTTAGTTGCTGTGCGGACGAGCGGAGCACAGCGAGATCGTGAGGGGATCACCTTACTACTTGTCGATCCTAATACAGAAGGGCTTCAGCGGCATGGATATGCCACTGTGGATGCACACCGTGCCGCTGAAATTAAATTCAATAACGTGAAAGTACCCATAGCTAATCTGATAGGGGAAGAGGGGGCGGCTTTAGGAGCTATAGAAAAGGCTGTTGATAGAGCGACGTTGGCATTGTGTGCAGAAGCTGTTGGAGCTATGGAAAGGATCTATAAGAAAACAGTTGAGTACACTAAGACGCGGGAGCAGTTTGGTGTTCCTATTGGCAAGTTCCAGGCTCTACAGCACCGCATGGTGGATATGTTTACTGAGTATGAGCAAGCGCGCTCAATATTGTTGATGGCTGCGCTACAGCTTGATAGCAATAACGGAGTTGCGCCTAAGGCGATATCCGCTGCAAAAAGCCGTATTGGTAAAGCTGCGCGGTTTATCGGTCAAGAGGCGATACAGTTACATGGCGGTATAGGGGTTACTGAGGAGTTGGATGTAAGTCACTACTTTAAGCGTCTAACAACAACTCAGTACCTATTTGGCAGTACTGATTATCACACTTTACGATTTGCCAAGCTGTAAATCTTAAAGCGCTGACTATACGGCCAAACTCACTCTCTACTTGCCACTTTGCGAGGGCACACACATGGAAAAAGTTGTCGAGCACACCAGATCTGTGAGCATAGGTAAAGTAGAGAGTGTTTTTAAACTTCAAAAGGATGCATTTAATAGGAACCCCTACCCGAGTCTTCAGGAGCGTCTGGAAAGTTTAAAAAAATTAGAGCAATTAATCCTGGAAAACCAGAAATCCATAGCAAAGGCAATAAGCGAGGATTTTGGTAATCGTGCCATCCAGGAAACTAAAATTGCAGAGATCTATGGGTGCATCGAGGAGATTCGTTACACTCGTAAGCGCTTAAAAAGGTGGATGAAAATTCAGAAGCGTCATGTGCCTTTGCTACTTCGAGGAGTAAAAAATCGCGTATTACCTCAACCAAAAGGGGTGGTTGCTATTGTTACCCCCTGGAATTACCCACTACTTCTATCTGTTGGGCCCTTGGTGAGTGCGATATCCGCAGGAAATCGCTGTATGATCAAGATGGCTGCTAACTCGCGTGCCCTTTCTACATTATTACATCAGTTATTTAATAGATTCTTTTCAGAGGATCTGGTAGCTATTCTTCCTGGAGTGAGCGCTACGGAGTTTACAGCCCAGGCATATGATCACATGATTTTTACTGGATCTGGCAAAGTAGGAAAAGTGGTAATGCGGAGAGCTGCGGATCACCTAACTCCTGTGACACTAGAACTGGGAGGTAAGTCTCCAGCCATAATATGTGGAGACTTTGATGAAAATATTGCTGCGGAACGTATTTTGAGCTCAAAATTCTTCAATGCTGGCCAAACTTGTGTAGCTCCAGATTATTTATTGATTCCTGAAGAAAAACTTTCAGGATTCTTGGAATTGGCTAAGAGACTTGTACCCAAATGGTATCCATCTTTAAATTCAGAAGATTATACTTCGATTGTTGATGAAAAGGCGTTTAATAGGCTGAATACTTGTCTAACGGATGCTCTGGAGAAAGGGGCTACAGTTCTGCCGTTATTAGATGTTGAAAACAATAAGGGTTTGCAAAAAATTGCTCCCACCTTAGTGTTAAACCCGACAGAAGACATGAGTCTGCTACGCGAGGAGATATTTGGCCCTATTTTACCTATTCTTACGTATAGGAATCTGTCTGATACGATAGATTACATAAATAGTAAAGATAGGCCTTTAGCATTATATATTTTCAGTTCTAGCGGAGATGTTCAGGAAAAGATTATCAAAAGCACAATGTCTGGAGGTGTTTGTATCAATGACTGCGCGATGCATGTCTCCCAGGCAGACTTGCCCTTTGGTGGTATTGGGGCGAGTGGCATGGGGCAATATCACGCTTATGAGGGTTTTTTGGAATTCTCAAAATTACGACCGATCTTTACACAAGCCAAAAAGTCAGCGGCGGTGCCTTTACGACCACCTTACGGCCAAAGATTTGACAAAATTTTCAACTTTCTACTGCGTTTCAAGCTGTAGCTGTACTGGTTGAGAAGATCTGGAGTTTGAGTCGACTAATATCGGATTAACATAGCTTCGATATTGCCTACCAGGTTTTTCAACAGAGGAGCTACTTCATTTTCTAAGTATTCCGGGTTAAGTCTAAAAGCAGGTCCGCCAGCATTAAAAGTGTAAATATGACCTTGGCTTAAAGAGAGAGGTACTGCGATACCGTTGACATCGCGATTCCACTCGCCAAAAGAGCAGCAGAAGCCGCGCTGCTGGTAGCTGTTGACCGCTTCTTCAATACCGGCTTTGATCGTTGGCCATTGATCACCAGCTTTTTTCTCCAGGTAGCCATAAAAATATTCCCGTTCTTCTTGAGGGAGTGCTGCCAAAAAAGCTCGCCCGGAGCCGCTGGAAGCTATGGGTACGCGATTACCGATTTCATGGCGAAAAGTTGTGACATTTGCTGGAGCGCAGAACTCGACAAAAATCATATCCAGCCGGTCCCGATCAGAGAGACCAACAGCGGTACCGGTAGAATTAGCCAGATCCTGCATCAAAGGCTTGGCTACCTGTCTGACTGTGAGATTTGAGACAAAAGCATAACCAAGAGCCAGGACGCCACTACCCAGCTGATATTTCTCCATTCGATCAGAGTAGGTAAGATAGCCTAATTTGGTCAGGGTATAAGTCAGTCTGGAAACACTGGAGCGGGGCAGGCCAGTGCGCTGGGCGATCTCCAAATTACCCAGGAAGCCATCACCAGGTTGAAAAGCTCGGAGTACATCCAACCCACGAGCTAAAGCCTCAATAAATTTTCGATCTGGTTCAGTATCTTTCTGTCTGGGAAGGTCACTTAAGGAAACCATTGGCTTAGTCCTACTTTGTTGTTAATAAGTATATAAGTTTTGTATCCAGAGCTAAAGTGAACACCCTAAGGTTTATATGTTAATTTTGCTCCTGTCTGACTTCGAAAAATACTAATCAGGAGTATATTAAACAGTGGGTGCTCTTTATGGTTAGGGTATGTGAATCTTAAATTACCTCTATGAAATAACGATTTATAGTAAAGGTAAATGTTTGAGCGTAAATATAATTTGTAGCATTGCGATCAACACTTGATATGAATTTTTAAAAGAGCTTGAACGGCTATTTATAAATGGATGTCAGGTTGGGTATTCGATCTTACTGGCGTATAAAAAATAACTCCTGATAGTGAGATGCGGCAGGCTATTCAGGTGCGAGGTATAAGGTGAAAGTAAGATGTTCCCTAGAGAGAGTTTCATAAAGTCGTTATTAGTTTGAAGTGGTCCCTAACATTTACTTTCACATAGCTGCTAATTCAAACCTATGGTATTAATTGTAAATGGTACACATCTTGTGTGCTTAGAGTTACAGTAAGTGTTTTTATAAGGAATAACAGTCTAATTCAGTTAATATATTAAGCCGTATGCATGGAGTCACAAATCGAGCGCAGGGCAAGGTATGTAGGTTGTTCTATATGGAATGAATAGGTGGCTCATATATGCTTGTTGTTTGAGGCTTACAAGCATTTATTTATTCATATAATTTATAATTTTTTGATCTCAAAAGAGTATATTGGTTGGAACGCAAATAATTGTGTATCACAGATGAATGTGAGACGACTATTATCGTTGCAGCTATTCGAAATTGCTAACTTTGTACCATGTTCTGCAAGTCGGGCATCCCGTTATCGGCTAAATTTTAGACGTTTACACTGTTGTGTCATATGATGTCGTAAAGGTTTCGTAGAGTTAAGGGAGCTTTCTAAGTACTTTAGATGGAAACTTCTAATGTGTTGGAAAGAAAGATGGATATGAACGTAAACATTGCACTAATTAAAAAAGCTCGTGAGAGCAATAATTGGACACAGCAGCAACTGGCTGATATCTGTGGCGTCAGCTTGAGAACTATACAAAGGATTGAAAAAGTTGGAGCCTGCTCACGAGAGTCATTAAGCGCACTTAGTTCTGCACTGGAATTACCTAGAGAAAAGTTATTAATAACTAATCCAGAACCTAGCGATAAAAATAAAATGGCTGTTTACAAGTTGGCGATGTGTATTTTAACTATTGTCCATCTTTGTAGTTTGGTATCCATCTATTTTAGTAGATCAGAGCTATCTCCATATCAAATTTGCATATTTACGCTATTCATTTCTGCAGTTTATCTGGGTTCAATATCTTTAGTCCTATGGAATGGAATTCAGCGAGCAGGGTTGAAATTTCCGGAACTTTTTTGGTGAATAGTGGTGATTTTTTGACAACTGTTCGGGTTATACTTTTATACTGTTGGATAATGAGTCACTAGTAGAAATATGATAAGCAAAATATAGGGCATAGTCTGCTGCACTCTGTAGCTGTCTTATATCCCGATTTAAAATTGAGTGGGTACGATGCGCAAGTGTGATTGCTCGTGCATTGAAATATAGAATCTCTAATGGCTGGAAAAGTGATGACTAAAAAGAAGTGTTAAATGTAGCTTTTTATTTTACTGGGTAGAAAATTTAGACTTTGTATACATAATACCTTAAAGGTTAGAGGGTAAATATCCACGTGTAGTTGCCGCATAGCCTTTAGCGCTGGTTTTTTGTATATGGAGGAGTTTTCCAGATTTCTCCAATAAAAGATGCATAAAATCCTCAGCTAAATATAGCTGTCCCTTATAAATCAACTGCGCTTCCTTTCTGATAGTGTCAATTGAGCAGCTCGCCTTGCTATCTTTTCGGTAGCGTGTGCTGAAATGTGTGAGAACCAGGTTGGGAATTGAAAGGCCCTCGGCAAAAGAGGCTATTTGGGTGGAATAGCTGTGCCCTACATGCCCCGCTTTCTGAGCCAAATTTTTTGCATAAGTTGATTCATGCACTAAGACATTGCAGTTGGCACAGGTATCTTCTAAAAGCTCAGGGTTATCATTGTCTCCGCAAATTATAATATTACGTGGAGGCCTCGGCTTTAGAATAAAGTCCGTTGCAGTGTATATTTTACCGTGATGAACGACATCGATACCGTTCTTTATCTTCCCCCATTGCGGTCCTTTAGGGATACCGGTGGCAAGTAAACTTTGTGTATCTAATGTAACCTCAACATATCTTTCTGTAAAACTGTACGCATAAGAGGGGACCCTGTGGGAAAGTTGTATAGTGGTTGTGGTGAACTGTCCCATTTCTATTTGGGGTAAATTTTCAACAGGAATGAAGTTGAGTTCAAATGGAAGATAGAGTTCTGTGATTGTTTGAGTTGATAGAAGCCAATCATAGACAGCCCCAGGAGCGACAAGTGTCAGCGGTCTTGTCCTTCGTTGCATTCCTGAGCTACCAAGTAGACCAGGGAGTCCGTAGCAGTGATCGCCGTGCTTATGGGTGATAAAGATTGCACTTAGCCTGTTTAGTGATAAGTTTGTATGTAGAATCTGCTGCTGGGTACCTTCCCCACAGTCGATCAAATACCAGTTCTTTCCCAGGCTTTCTATTAGCCCAATACCAGAAACATTCCTCTGCTTGGTCGGAGTGCCTGATGATGTCCCCAAAAACAGTATTTCCACTTAGTCGCTACCTGATTGTTTAGCAATATTGAAGATTACGCTGGCTAGGGGTCTTCCTGAGTTTTGGCTGTGATTAACTTCTGATTGATAAGCAGTGTAGAAGATGGAAAAAAGCTATTGACCTCAAGTTAGGTTTAGGTATTAAGCTCCCGTCTATTGTTTATGAGCCCGGATTTTGAGGAGACAATCGAGATGGGTACCCCTGGTATTAACTTGCAGCAATATTTAGACCGTATTAATTTTGATGGAGCCCCGGGTGCTAACTTGCAGTGTCTACAGCAGTTGTTGACCCAGCACGTCCGTACGATTCCATTCGAGAACGTCACTTCATTTTTGGGAAGCCCCGTGGATATTGAGTTGGAATCTATTGAGGCCAAGTTGGTACAACAAAAACGTGGAGGTTATTGTTACGAGCAAAATGCCTTATTAGGGGCAGTGTTAGGGCAAATCGGTTTTAAAGTTACGAACCTCGCCGCACGGATACTGTGGCAAATGCCGATAGGGCATCAACCCGCTCAGTCGCATATGATTCTGATGGTGGAGCTTGAGGGTACACGCTTCCTGATAGATGCGGGATTTGGAAGTAACACTTTGACTGCACCACTCAATTTAGACTCCAGTGATCGTCAGAGCACACCGCACGGTGTTTACCGCTTTACTTTAATAGATGATGAGTACCTGTTAGAGGTTACAACCGATAGTGGTTGGCAACCTATGTACAGCTTTGACTTGAAACCTAAAACTCATGGCGATTATAAAATTGGTAGTTGGTATTGTTCAACGCACCCTAAATCCAGGTTTGTAGAGCACTTGATTGTTGCTCGGTCTTTCCCAGAGGGGCGGCATACACTTTTCAATAGACAGTTAAGCTATCAACCACTTTTAGGCTCCAAGAGTGTTGTCATGTTAGCGGATGTTGATGAGCTTCGGGCTACTTTACTGGATATCTTTGGGATAGAAGTGCCGTCTGGCAGAGAAATTGATCAAAAGTTAGGCCGGATATTTGAGTCAGACGGCATAGCGGAGCGAGTCATATGAAGAGGGTAGGTGTTGTTTACCATTCTGTATCTGGTTGCAGTAAAGTTCTTGCGGAGTCCGTGGTGGAGGGGGTTAACACGCTAGAGAAGTGTATTGGTGTTGCCCTTGAGATTCAGGGAGAGAGCATTCTTCACGGACGTTATGAAGATCAGTCATTATTAGCTCAGTTGGATCAATGTGAAGCCATAGTAATGGGTTCGCCGACCTTTATGGGTACTGTCTCCGCTCAATTCAAAGCATTTATGGATGCAGCAAGTGAGCGCTATGGAGATCGGTGCTGGCTGGATAAGTTAGCTGCAGGATTTACTGTTGGTAGTAATTTTAGTGGTGATCAGCTAGGTACCATCAGGACTCTACAGGTCTTTGCTGCACAAATGGGCATGTTGTGGGTTCCCCTGGATATTCTACCGAGTCAAGATTCCCTGGGTAGAAACCGGGGTGGTTGTCAGTCGGGCTTGGTAGCTGTCGCTGAGGGAGCTGGTGAAATTCATGAGTTGGACCGACTTACAGCTGTACATTTAGGACGTCGAATCGCAGGCTTAGCACTACGAACTTCCGATTTTAGGACCACGTTTCTTGACTAGCTTTTTGCTGCTCAAAAGTAGGCTGCTGATGCAGCCTACGATGACGATAATCCCGATTAACTGAAATCCCGCTTGGTAATTGTAGAATTTCTGTGTTGGTTGTGGAGCAAAGTCAAAAAGTCTGGCTAATAAATCGCTGAGGGAGCGGATATAAGCGAACTCTATATCTTGATCAAGTGAGAACCCTATGAGAGTTTGAATTACCCCTCCTAAAACAAAGCCCCCAGTTACAATAAGGGCAGAGGCAATGGCGTGCGCCTTTTCAGGAAGTTCAGATTGTACTATCGAGAGAGATAGAATTGAGCTGCTGAGGCCAAATCCTAAGAGAAAATTTGCCGTCAAAGTCCAGGAGTCCGACAAGTGAATACTCAGTAAAGCTGTGACAGCAATAATTGAGAGGAAACTAAAAGTTCTCGCTGGAATTACATAATCTCCCCGATAATGAGACCAAGCACCGACAATAAAGCTGCCGATAATGATACCCGTTGAAATCATCGCATTGAGTAGGGCACTTTCTCTGGATGTTTCACGAAAAAAATCAACTTGGAACTGTATATTCCATAAATCAGAGTAGGCGATAATTACGCCGAAAAGGCAGGAGTAGAAGGTGAGGGCCAGCCAAAAAGCTCTTGATTTGAAGCATGAATTTAGCTTGTCAAGTTGAGTGGTTTTTTTAGCAGAGAGTTCATGGGAAGAGTTTTGATTGCTGCCAATTAAAATAAATTGCAGCACAGCAAGGCAAATAAAAAATATCGCTGCGATGAAGTAGGGCTCCCGGAATGAGACTTCGGTATCTAACAAACCGATAAGTAATGAGAGTGAAGCTGCTGCGAAATTAGCTAGTCCTTGGCTAACAGCGGCCATTAGTGAAAACTTATTAGGTAAATCCCGTCCGATAACATAGATAACTCCCAAGAAGCTACTGGATAATCCAAGTGCGACTAAGAGCTGCCCTGTAAGGGCTGTTCCGAAAGAATGACTGCTGGCAAAAATTACACAGCCGCTAGCGGCGAGGGCGGCTGAGATACTCAGTAAATACCGTGGACTTATAGGGCCCAATAGTGAGCCAAGTGTCAGTTGACCAATAGAATAGGCGACAAAGTAATATCCTCCCAGCATCCCTAAGCTTTGATGGTTGAGATTGAGTTCTTGAGTGAGGCTAGGTGATAGTAGGGCAAATAGGATTGAGTTGGTTACGCTGGCGCTGAAAAATATGACTGCAACTGTCCAAGACGCGTAGCGGAAGTGTTTCTGCCCCATAGGCTTTTCTTTATCGGTGTCTATTGCCACGTCTCGGCCTTGGGCTTCACTCCTCAGCTCCTGCTTATGATTGCAGCGACCAATAGGGATAAAGCGCTAGGGTTTTAAATGGATATGAAACAAGTCGCATTAGATAGATCTTAGAGCAATTAGGAGCCGTAGCCCGAACACAAGTAGTTGATAGTAAGCAGGATTGAAATCGATCGGGCAGCTAGGTTTGATCAAAGTATCGCCAACGGCTGTTGAAGTTGAATGCTACTTGCTAGGCGGCGCTGTATTGAAGTGTTTCAATAGATTCCTTGCTCAAAAGAATACACTTACAAAGTCGTTATCATATAATTTTATCTCCCCAATAGAAACATTCCGTGAATCGTTATCAGGTGGAAGGGATGTGAGCAGTGTGAACGCTGTTGGCATCTTGATACTGGAGGTGAGATCGTGCTTCGGGACTGGGCTTTAATGAGTATGCAACCCTGGCAATCGATGGTGGCCCATGCGTCGAAAGTCTTTCTTGGCTAGCCGTATTAATGCCGTGAGTGATGGCGTTTTTGCCATTGCTATGACGCTGTTGGTTTTTAATATCCAGATTCCCGATCTGGAGGATATAAAGCCCGGCGAGGATTTCCACAGCAATATTCTTCAGCAGTTGCCCCATTTTTTTTCCTGGATCCTGAGCTTTGCGATTCTCTGTCGGCTGTGGCTTACCCACAATCATCTGATGTCGGACCATCAATTTAAATCGGTTGCCTTTACCAGTTTTAACTTTTTGCTATTGGGGGCGGTGGCGTTTATTCCCTTTCCAGCAAGTTTGATGGGGGAGTATCCAGACCAGGTTTGGTCAGTAGTCTTATTGTCAGCCAGCTATGCGGTGGCCGCTATAGCAATTGCGGGTATGTGGTGTGTCGCTGCGAACCGAACGAACGTATCCGCGCACCGTGTACTAGTGGTCAGCATGGTGATGTTGTGTACCAGTATCCTGGCGTGCTTGTTGACCCTTTTCAATCCCTATTGGGGGCTTGGGCTTTGGATAGTGTATGTGTTGGGGATAGCGCCTTTGGCTCACTTTGTCGAGAAGCGCTATGCCTCAGTAGAGAGTTGAGATGGGGCTGGGCCTGCCATATGGTTGCTGGTGGCAGGCCTCAAAATGGTCAAATCAGGCCGCGCACCATTTTGATGTGGGGAATTCCCGCTTCGTAAAACACGTCGCCTTCCACCTCAAACCCAGCCTGCAAGTAAAACCCCTCAGCATGTTGCTGTGCATGTAAATAGACTTGCTGAAAGTTTTGTTCCTTCGCCCGCTCACAGATGGCCTGCAATAGCTGGGCCCCGATGCCGCATCCGCGTGAAGATTTCTGTACAGCCATACGACCAATTTTCCCGCCTTGGGTGAGGCGCCCGGTGGCAACTGGGATTGTTTCGCGGAAGACGAGGAAGTGCTGGGATGTCTCCTCTTGATCATCCCATTCCAGGTCCGCAGGTACCTGTTGTTCCTGTACAAAAACTGCTTCGCGAATTGAACGAATTGCGTCCCGGTCAGTGTTCCAATCCGCTAGGCGTATAGCTACTGGCATCTCAGAAATCCTCAGGAGGGTAGATCAAGGTGCCCTGTGCAACCAGCTGATCGAGAAGGCCGCTGTCTTCGGCTATTTCCGGGAAGGCTTCGATATCATCCCAGGAAATTTCATGGGATTCAGCAAACTGCTCGGCAAACGCCAGGGGGCAGGGGAAGGCTTCACCATCAACAAACAAAGTGGCTGGCTCGCGGCAAAAGGCGGTGCGGGAAGCGGGATTTAAAACCAGTTGTGCTCCCTGGGGCATTTGTTCGCGCCAGTCTGCAGCATCGTCAGCATCCAGGGCGACAGTATCCGGGTATTTTGCTTCGGTCATAACCGCACCAAACCACTGGGCGATTTTCTCCGGCTGCTGCAGCCATTCGCCGAGTTGTTGTTGCAGGCGGGCAACAGAGGCGGGGTCAATTTCCGCTGGGTTTTTCGCCACTTCAGCACCGGCATCGGTGTAACGCTGGCTGTCCGGCAAATCCATAGCGATTTCAGCGGCGAGATCTTCGAGGATCGCCGCGGCGGAAGGCGCGCGGAAACCAATAGAGATCGTGGTGCACCCACCTTCGGCTATTCCCCAATGGCTGTATTGGGGCGGCAAGTAAAGCATATCGCCGGGCTCTAGTACCCAGCTGTTTTCTGCTTCGAATTCTTTCAGGATATTGAGGCGCGTTCTTTCCAGGCGGGGATTGCTTTCATCCACCTTGGGGCCTTGTTGCCACAAACGCTTGCCTTCGGCCTGGAGAAGAAACACATCGTAGTGATCGTAGTGGGGACCAACGCTGCCCTTATCGGCGGCGTAACTGATCATCACATCATCCAGCCGCCAGTCGGGGATAAAGCGGAAGAAATCTTTTAGTTCAGCAATTTCTGACATCCACTGATCGACAGCTTGTACCAGCAGGGTCCAGTGGGTTTTAGGGAGGGAGAGAAAATCCTCTTCAGTGAATGGACCGGTGCGCAGCTCCCAGGGGCCGCTCTCACCATTTTCCAATACCAAGCGAGACTCGACCGCTTCCTCCAGGGCCATACCAGCGAGTTCTTCACCCGAGATGGGTGATTCAAAGTTGGCGAAAGCATTGCGTATCAGCAGGGGTTTCTGCTGCCAGTAGTCACGCATAAAAACTTCGATGGGCATGTCGCCAAGATGGGTAAGGGGGCTGGCCACGGTAACTCTCACTGTCAGAAGGCTGGGGTTTGTATCTGGATATTCTGAGGTTCGGAAACTATCCAGCGTACTTTTGTATTTTTTAAAAGATGACCAGCCGCACTGGGTGCGGCTGGTAGCTGGGCTCGGTTAAATTTTGCGAGCTTGTTCCACGGCGTTACCGATATAGGATGCCGGAGTCATTTCCAGCAGATCGCTCTTGGCCTCTGCGGGAATCTCCAGGTTCTCGATAAATACTTTCAGGGTTTCACGGGTGATGCCCTGGCCACGGGTAAGGGCCTTCAGTTTTTCGTAAGGCTCTTCAATGTTGTAGCGACGCATAACCGTTTGGATCGGTTCTGCCAACACTTCCCATGAATTATCCAGGTCTTCCGCTAGGCGCTCGCGGTTGATTTCCAGTTTGCCCAGGCCTTTCATGGTGGCGGCATAGGCAATGGCAGAGTAGCCCGCACCTACCCCCATATTGCGCAGCACGGTGGAGTCTGTCAGGTCGCGCTGCCAGCGGGATACTGGAAGTTTGGCTGCCAGGTGCTGGAATACGGCGTTGGCGATACCCAGATTGCCTTCGGAGTTTTCGAAGTCAATGGGGTTAACTTTGTGCGGCATGGTGGAGGAGCCAACTTCACCGGCTACGACTTTTTGCTTGAAGTAACCCAGGGAGATGTAGCCCCATACATCGCGGTCAAAATCGATCAGGATGGTGTTAAAGCGGGCAACAGCGTCGAACAGCTCAGCAATGTAGTCATGGGGCTCGATCTGGGTGGTGTAGGGGTTCCAGCTAAGGCCCAGAGAAGAAATGAATTCTTCAGCATTTTGCTCCCAATCAATATTGGGATAGGCGGACAGGTGAGCGTTGTAATTACCTACCGCACCGTTAATTTTACCCAGCAGCGGTACCGCTTTAATCTGGGCTACCTGGCGGCGTAGGCGCGCGGCCACGTTGGCAAGTTCTTTACCAACAGTAGATGGGCTGGCAGTCTGGCCGTGAGTACGGGACAGCATGGGTACGTCGGCAAAGTCCTGGGCCAGGCCTACGATAGCGTCAATCAGGGCTTCCATCGCAGGCAACATGACGTTGTCGCGGCCGGCGCGAAGCATCAGGGCGTGGGATAGGTTATTGATGTCCTCAGAGGTGCAGGCAAAGTGTACGAATTCACTCACTTTTGCCAGCTGGGTATTGCTGCTGATTTTATCCTTGAGGAAGTATTCAACCGCTTTTACATCGTGGTTGGTGGTGCGCTCGATTTCCTTGATGCGCTCAGCATCTTCCAGGGAGAAGTCGGCCACAATGCTGTCGAGCAGCTTGTTGGCAGCTTCGTCGAACTGCTCAACTTCGGCGATCTCTTTATGTGCGGAAAGTTTTTGCAGCCAGCGTACTTCCACTTCAACGCGGGCGCGGATCAGGCCGTATTCACTGAAAATTTCACGCAGGGGGGCAGTCTTGCTCTCGTAGCGACCATCAATAGGGGATACCGCTGTGAGTGCGGAAAGCTCAACTGTCATAGTAAATCTCCGGGATTAGTGTTCTATAGATTCGATATGTGCGATCAATTCGTTGGTCGCATTCAAAAGCTTTTTGCGCTGGAACAGAAGGTGCAGGCGACGCCCACCCAGCTGTCGCCATAGGGTTGCCGAGCGGATGCCGGCAAATAGCATGGAGCGAATTTGATTGGCAATACGCTGCTGTTGCAGGTAATTGAAGTCACCCAGTACTTGAATCCGGAAGCGGAAGGTACCTAGCGTATCGCTGTAGATGCTGGCGAGGTTGGAAAATACATTCTCGTGAGTCAGCTCGAAGTGCTCTGCTTGAGTCTTGGCCTTATCCAATCGGCTGCCAATGATTGATAGCAGGTCATTATTCTTGCTGAGTTGTCGCTGCAGGTAGATCACCGAGAGGGCGTAGCGTAAACCGTCGGTATATTCCGGGTGTTGCCGGGTCTTTAGTATTTGCTGCGATACTTTTAAGCCGGGCAGCAGCTTGTCAGCACCGGCGAATATATCTTCAGTGCGATCAGGGTTTAGTTGGAAGAGGCTATATACCCCGGTTTCCAGCTGTTCCTGCGGTGCAGAGCCTGTTTTGGCCAGGCGCTCCACCAGTGTTGCGGATTGGAATATTCCTGCCAGTGCCAGTGCCTGATCCCGCCAGTTATTCAAAATTACTCCTTAATCTTTCTTGTATTTTTCCGGTACTGCGACGCCAACTCCCGTGGCTTTCTCGATCACCGCACCACCGAGACAGGTTTCTCCATCGTACAGTACCAGAGATTGTCCCGGTGTGATTGCGCGTTGTGGCTCGTCGAACTCTACAACCAAATCGCCATTGTCCTGCAGGTGCACGGTGCAATCCTGATCTGGTTGGCGATAGCGGGTCTTGGCCTGGCAGCGGAAAGTTTTGCCCGGTGCTGCGCCATTAATCCAGTGGGTTTGTGTTGCTTCCAGCCCCGTTGCATAAAGCAGGGGGTGGTGTGCACCCTGGGCGACAATCAAGACATTGCGCTCCAGGTTTTTTCCGACAACATACCAGGGCTGTTCGCCTGCACCTTTGACGCCGCCAATACCGAGCCCCTGGCGCTGGCCAATGGTGTGGTACATCAGGCCCGCGTGGCGCCCCATGACTTCACCCTCTGGGGTTTCCATATCGCCGGGCTGGGCGGGCAGGTACTGCTCGAGGAAATCCTTGAAGCGGCGCTCGCCGATAAAGCAGATGCCGGTGCTGTCTTTCTTGTTGTGGGTGATAAAGCCGTTTTCTTCAGCGATACGGCGAACCTCGGGCTTCTCCAGCTCTCCTAGAGGAAAGAGTGAGCGGGCAAATTCGGCTTCTCCCACCGCATGCAGGAAGTAGCTCTGGTCTTTGTTACCGTCGAGGCCCTTCAATAAATAGGTGCGGCCATCGATATCGCGGCGACGGGTATAGTGCCCGGTGGCTATTGCATCGGCACCCAGCACTTCGGCGTACTCAAGAAAGACCTTAAATTTTATTTCCCGGTTACACAGGATGTCCGGGTTGGGAGTGCGCCCGGCTTTATACTCTGCCAGGAAGTACTCAAATACGTGATCCCAGTACTCCGCAGCAAAGTTGGCGGTGTGCAACTTGATGCCCAATTTCTCACAAACTGCCTGGGCATCAGCCAGGTCTGCCTTGGCGGTACAGTATTCTGTGCCGTCGTCTTCATCCCAGTTTTTCATAAACAGGCCTTCCACTTGATAGCCCTGCTGGATCAGCAGGTGTGCGGCTACAGAGGAATCCACACCGCCGGACATACCGACGATGACGCGCTTTGGCTGTTTGTTGTGGGTGGAATCAGGCATAAGAAGGACAGTCACTACTTCACTGGTATGAAAGGGGGGCGAATTTTACCTGCGAACGCCCCATTTGACCAAGACCGCTTTGATCTTCCGTTATAGATTATCGCTTTCGGCGCGGTCGATTGCGGTTGTTTGCCGGCTTTGTTCGGGGCTTGGGAGCGCTAAAAACCTCCTCCATTCGATACTCGCCAGGCTTTAATGAGTCGAGCTTCCAGCTGCCTATCGCCACCCGGATTAGCCGCAGGGTAGGGAAGCCTACCGCCGCAGTCATCCGCCTTACCTGGCGATTCCGCCCCTCAGAGATAGTCAGCTCCAGCCAGCTGGTTGGGATCGATTTGCGTTCGCGAATTGGCGGCGTGCGGGGCCAGGGCTCCATATCAGGCAGGCGCTTGGCCTTGGCAGGTGCGGTTCGGCCATCCTTCAGGTCGACCCCTTGCCTGAGCATATAAAGGGCATCATCAGTAATTTCACCCTCCACCTGGGCCCAATAGGTTTTGGGCATTTTCCGCTTGGGGTGACTGATTTGATGTTGTAGCGCTCCATCATCAGTCAGTAGTAGTAATCCTTCAGAATCGTAGTCCAGGCGGCCCGCCGCATAGAATCCCTTGTGCTGGATAAAGTTAGCCAAAGTGGCGCGATCCTGATCATCTGTAAATTGGCTTAATACGCCAAAAGGCTTGTTGAGGAGAATAATCTTTGCCATAAGAAAAATTGAGTATTGTAATCCAACTACAAAAATTAGCCGAGGCTGCTATAATCCCGCCGTTTTTCATCCCCGCCCTAAGGTCCCGGGGGAGCGGTGCAAGCAACGCTGGACCTAAAAAGTCATAGAATTTTGGGAGTTTACGCAATATGGGTCATATCCAAGTGCCGGCAGACGGCGAAAAAGTTACAGTCAATTCCGACGGTTCGCTGAATGTTCCGAATCGCCCGGTTATTCCTTTCATCGAGGGTGACGGCATCGGTGTGGATATCACCCCGGTAATGCGCAAGGTGATCGATGCGTCTGTAGAAAAAGCTTTCGGCGGCGAAAAGAAAATCGAGTGGATGGAAATCTACTGCGGTGAGAAAGCGGCAGAGACTTACGCTGGCGACTGGTTTCCGGCTGAAACTCTGGAAGCGATCAAAGACTACGTTGTTAGCATCAAAGGCCCCCTGACCACTCCAGTAGGCGGCGGCTTCCGTTCCCTGAACGTAGCCCTGCGTCAGGAGCTGGATCTGTACGTATGTCAGCGCCCGGTGCGCTGGTTCAGCGGTGTACCTTCTCCGGTTAAAGAGCCGAACAAGGTAGACATGGTTATCTTCCGTGAAAACTCCGAAGATATCTACGCTGGTATCGAGTGGAAAGCTGACACTGACGAAGCTAAGAAAGTTATCAAGTTCCTGCAGGACGAGATGGGTGTTAAGAAGATCCGTTTCCCTGAGAACTGTGGTATCGGTGTTAAGCCGGTTTCTGCAGAAGGTACCAAGCGTCTCGTGCGCAAGGCTATCCAGTACGCTGTGGACCAGGATCGCGATTCTGTAACCTTGGTACACAAAGGCAACATCATGAAGTTCACCGAAGGTGCCTTCGCTGATTGGGGTTACGAGCTGGCTCGCGACGAGTTTGGCGCTCAGCCGCTGGACGGCGGTCCTTGGCACAGCTTCAAGAACCCGAAGACTGGCAAGGAAATCGTTGTTAAGGACGTAATTGCTGACGCTATGCTGCAGCAGATCCTGCTGCGTCCGGCTGAGTACGACGTAATTGCTACCCTGAACCTGAACGGCGACTACCTGTCTGACGCACTGGCTGCACAGGTTGGTGGTATCGGTATCGCTCCGGGCGCAAACCTGTCCGACGACGTTGCCCTGTTCGAAGCAACCCACGGTACTGCGCCTAAGTACGCTGGCCAGGACAAGGTTAACCCGGGCTCCCTGATTCTTTCTGCTGAGATGATGCTGCGCCACCTGGGCTGGAACGAAGCTGCTGACCTGGTAATCAAGGGTATGGAAGGGGCTATCGAAGCCAAAACCGTAACCTACGATTTCGAGCGTCTGATGGACGGTGCTGAGCTGAAGTCCTGTTCTGCGTTTGGTGACGAAGTTATCAAGCACATGGCTTAAGCTACATCCGTGAGGCCGGGCTGGCTTTAAGTTGGCCCGAGCCCCATGAAAAAAGCCCTTCACATTGGTGAGGGGCTTTTTTATTGTCTGTTTGCTGGGCTCGCTTAGCCGACAGCTTCCGCTTCCTTCTCCCTCGACTTTTCTGTGTGTACTGCATCAGATTCGCTTTTACTCGAAGTGTTGGGTGAAGTGGTTTCGGAGGTCAATGCGGAGATATTTGCAGCGTGGTAGCCCTTGTCTCCTCGAATAATATCGAAGGTGACTTGCTGGCCGGCCTTCAGGGTTCGGTAGCCTTCCATCTGAATTGCGGAATAGTGCGCGAACAGATCCTCCCCTCCCTCATCTGCAAGAATAAACCCATATCCCTTAGCGTTGTTGAACCACTTTACAGTACCGGTAGGCATAACGATTCCCTCTAATTGCCTGAGTGGCCCCTGGCCACCTTACAGAGTTTTTATATTTATTTGACCTGCTGGTTAGTCGGCTGCGATCCTATCTGCGACTAACGTTTGATGTAGCGGTCACTACCTCTTGTAGTCAACAGCTGGGGGATTGTCAAGGTTCCCCGCTGACCGCTGTGTCAAAGGTCAAATAAGGTTACAATGTCACGTCATTGAAGGTTGCATTGGGTGCAATTTTCAGGCTCGATAGAATTCATTGATAATTGTTATGAGTACTTCGCGAATCATTAAACTAAGCTCCAGTGACTCTGATGGAGACAACCCGTACTTCGATGATTTCGATGGTGGGTTGGCCCTTGAGGAAGCGCCGCCGCAGCTGAAGCGGCCGCCGATGTATAAAGTCGTTATGCTCAATGATGACTACACCCCCATGGATTTTGTTGTTGAGACTTTGGAGTTGTTTTTTTCAGTAAACCGGGAGCGCGCCACACAGTTAATGTTGCAGGTTCACACACGGGGAAAAGCAGTGTGTGGTGTCTATACTCGGGATATAGCGGAGACAAAGGCCGCACAGGTCAATCAGTTCGCTCAAGAGAATGAGCATCCCCTGTTATGTGAAATTGAAGCGGACGAAAGCAAAGAGGATTGATTCTGACAAAAACTGCTTTGAACAAAGGGTCCCGTCACCTGAAGGGAATCAGCCAGGATATAAACGCCGGCGAAGGGTGCGCGCCTACCAGCGGAGTCGGCGGGAAATATTGGCGATTAGGGTTTGAGGTTTAGATGCTCAGCAAGGACTTAGAGGTAACGCTTAATCTAGCGTTCAAAGGTGCTCGAGCGAAACGGCATGAATTCATGACCGTTGAGCACCTATTGCTGGCGCTCTTGGATAACGAATCCGCGGCAGATGTTTTACATGCGTGCGGAGCGGATTTAAGTGCATTGCGCCGTGAACTCCTGGAGTTTGTGGACTCCACAACACCGTTGATCCCGGAGGCCGATACAGATCGAGAAACCCAGCCGACATTGGGTTTCCAGAGGGTCCTGCAGAGGGCCGTATTCCATGTCCAGTCATCCGGTAAAAAGGAAGTTACAGGGGCTAATGTCCTGGTCGCCATTTTCTGTGAGCAGGAGAGCCAGGCTGTTTACTACTTGAAGCAGCAGAGTGTTGCCCGGATAGACGTAGTTAACTACATCACCCACGGAATTTCCCGCGTTGGCTCCAGTGGTAATAATCACCATCACGGTTCCGATACTGCACCTGAGCAGGTAGATGAGGAAATTAGTGGGGGCGCTGAGCCAGGTGGTTCCGACCCCCTGGAAAGCTACGCCACCAACCTCAATCAAGAGGCAATTCTTGGCCGTATTGATCCGCTTGTGGGGCGTGCACCTGAGGTGGAGCGTGTCACGCAGGTTCTCGCTCGTCGCCGCAAGAACAATCCACTGTTGGTGGGTGAGTCCGGTGTCGGCAAGACGGCAATTGCTGAGGGCTTGGCACGGCGTATTGTCGATGAGGATATCCCCGAACCTTTGAAAGAGAGCACTATTTACTCTCTGGATCTCGGCTCCCTGCTGGCGGGAACCAAGTATCGCGGTGATTTTGAGAAGCGCTTTAAGGCGCTGCTGGCGGAGCTCAAGAAGCGTGAGCACGCCGTACTATTCATTGATGAGATCCACACCATCATCGGGGCCGGCGCCGCTTCAGGAGGCGTCATGGACGCCTCCAACCTGCTTAAGCCGCTACTTTCCAGCGGTCAATTGCGCTGCATAGGCTCCACTACTTTTACTGAATATCGCGGTATCTTTGAAAAAGATCGCGCGTTGTCGCGCCGTTTTCAAAAGATCGATGTCAGTGAGCCCTCAGTGGAAGAGACCGTGCAAATATTGCAGGGGCTCAGAAGCTGCTTTGAGGATCACCACAAGGTCCGCTTTACCGATGGGGCTTTGGATGCTGCTGCGCAGCTATCCAGTCGTCATATCACCGAGCGATTCCTCCCAGATAAGGCTATTGATGTAATCGATGAGGCGGGAGCCTACCAATCTTTGCTGCCTGAAGAGGACCGCAAAGAGGTTATTGGGGTCTGTGAGATTGAAATGGTTATCGCCAAGATGGCGAGAATACCTGCCAAGAGTGTGTCTGCTTCTGACAAGGAGCAGTTATCACGCCTGGATGACAATCTCAAAATGGTGGTGTTTGGGCAGGACAGCGCGATTGATGCTCTGGGTACAGCGATTAAGCTGAGTCGCGCCGGTCTGGGTTCTGAAGAGAAACCCATCGGCTCCTTCCTGTTTTCGGGTCCCACCGGAGTCGGTAAGACAGAGCTCTGCCGCCAGTTGGCGAAGGTGATGGGTATCGAGTTGATTCGCTTCGATATGTCCGAGTATATGGAGCGTCATACAGTTTCCCGGCTGATCGGTGCGCCCCCTGGGTATGTGGGTTTTGACCAGGGTGGTTTGCTGACAGACTCTGTCACCAAGCACCCTCACAGTGTTGTGCTGCTCGATGAAATTGAGAAAGCGCATCCCGAAGTCTTCAACCTGCTTTTACAGGTGATGGATCACGGTACCCTGACTGATAACAACGGCCGCAAAGCGGACTTCCGCAATGTCATCCTGATTATGACGACCAATGCGGGCGCTGAGGTGATGAGCCGTCGTTCAATCGGTTTCTCCCATCAAGATCACTCCACCGATGGAATGGAGGAGATCAAGAAGATGTTTACTCCGGAGTTCCGCAATCGTCTCGATAATATTATTCAATTCCGTTCTCTGCCTTTGGATGTGGTGAAGACGGTGGTGGATAAGTTTATCGTTGAGTTGCAGGCCCAGTTGGATGACTCCAAGGTGACACTGGTTGTTGATGACGAGGCTCGAGAGTGGCTGGCGGTGCGGGGTTATGACGAGAAGATGGGTGCGAGGCCTATGTCCCGTCTGATTCGCGATAAGCTGCGCAAGCCTCTGGCAGAAGCCGTGCTCTTTGGTGAGTTGGCAGAAGAGGGAGGGCGTGTTTGCGTCACCATTGAAGATGATGAGCTAGCGATTAAAACGGCGGTGCCCGCCTAAAGTAAATTAGCTTCAGCCAAGCAATAAAAAAGCCACCGAGAGGTGGCTTTTTTATTTCAGGTCAAATTGCCTTGCGGAATTTGGCCTCTGAGCGAATTAGCGCGCGCGGTACGTAATGCGGCCCTTGCTCAGGTCGTATGGAGTCAGCTCCACTTTCACCTTGTCGCCGGTGAGAATGCGAATGTAGTTTTTACGCATCTTTCCAGAGATATGCGCAATTACCACGTGTCCGTTTTCCAGCTTTACGCGGAAAGTGGTGTTCGGCAGGGTGTCGATCACCTCGCCTTCCATTTCAATATAATCGTCTTTTGCCATGCGGCAGCAACCTTACAATAACTTGATCAGACCTTTACCCCGGAGGCTCTTTGGCCTAGCCGCGGCTTGACGGGCGAGCATTTTGCACGAAAAGGCAAGATAGAGCAAAGGGAGAGTGTGTTGAACTAGAGCGATTTAAGGCTCCAGCGGTTTTCTTTTAACATTTCGATGGGGCGAAATTGGCTTTTATAGGCCATTTTGTGGCACTTCTCAATCCAGTACCCCAGGTAGAGATTAGGTAGTCCCAAGCGCCGGGCCCATTCGATCTGGTAGAGGATGCAGTAACTGCCCAGGCTCCGTTTGTCCTCATCGGGATCGAAGAAAGTATAGATCGCCGATAACCCGGCAGTCAGGATATCTGTTACAGCCACTGCCACCAACTTGCCGCGGGCTCTCAGCTCAATATAGCGAGTAGACCCCCAAGCCTGACTCAGGAAGCTGCGGTATTGTTCCCGGCTGGGCGGGTACATCTCCCCATCGGCGTGGCGCTGCTCGATATAGCGGGCGTAGAGTTCGTAATGCTCATCTGTATCGATGGACTCGATATGGAATATGTCCAGGTCCTTGTTGCGCTTCCAGCAGCGTCTCTGGTTGCGGTCGGGGACAAACAGGCTCACAGGTACGCGAGCCGGTATACAGGCGCGACAGGTCGCGCACTGGGGGCGATAGAGGTAGGCACCACTGCGCCGGAATCCCAGCTCTGACAGACGGTTGTACAGACGCTGATCCACTTCTGTTTGCGGATCGACAAACACCGTTGTTGCCTCCCGATCCGGCAGGTAACCGCAGGGGTGGGGCAGGGTGGCCAGTAGGCGCACTGAATCCAGCTGAGAGTATTTACCCATAAGTCCACGAAAGCTTCCAGGGCTGCGGGAAAGGCGGCTGCTTAACGCCGTCTGCCAGCAGTTGTTCGAAATCCTTACGACACATTTCCACCGCCCCAAGGCTGCTGAGATGAGGATTGCTCACCTGGCAGTCGATCAGTGGGCAGCCCCACAATTCTAATTGCCGAACGAGGTGGACAAAAGCGACTTTTGAAGCGTCTGTCTCCCGGTGAAACATCGACTCCCCAAAGAACACTCGCCCCAGCGCAATACCATAGAGTCCGCCAGCGAGTTGACTGTCGCGCCAAACCTCCACAGAGTGGGCAAATCCCTGATGGTGCATATCGATATAGGCGTCGCACATCTCATCGGTGATCCATGTGCCGGTTTCATCCGCCCGGGGGGCACGACAGGCCTCAATTACCTCGGCAAAGGCTTGGTCGAAGGTGACCGAAAAGGTTCCTCGACGCAATACTTTGCGCAAAGTGCGGCCAATACGAAAGTTTTGCGGGATAACCACGCAGCGAGGGGAGGGGCTCCACCACAAGATCGGCTGGTCATCTGAATACCAGGGGAAGACCCCCCTTTGATAGGCCTCAACCAGCCACTCGGGAGTCAGGTCTCCTCCGGCCGCCAGCAAGCCATTGGGGTCATCCAATGCGAATTCAGTTGGGGGAAAGTCTACAACGGTGTGGTCGAGCCACATCAGGCGGCTTTGGGTATTCCCTGCCACGATCTGACTCCTGTCGGTAGAGGGGGATACCGGGCAGAAAAGCTCTGCCCGGGGATTTGACTTACTTCTCGGCGTCGAGGAAGCGCTCGGCGTCCAGGGCGGCCATACAGCCGGTACCCGCAGAAGTTACCGCCTGGCGGTAAATATGGTCGGATACGTCACCTGCGGCAAATACACCGGGAACAGAAGTCTGGGTGGCATTGCCGTTCAGGCCACTCTCTACAATGAGGTAGCCGCCATTCATTTCAAGCTGGCCTTCAAAGATACCGGTATTCGGTTTGTGACCGATGGCAATAAACACACCAGAAACGTCCAGCTCTGTAGTGGAGTCATCCTGGGTGTTGCGCAGGCGAAGCCCAGTTACACCGTTATCGTCACCGAGCACTTCGTCCAGGGTGTTGTGCCAGCAGACGTTGATGTTGCCGTTTTCCACTTTATCCATCAGGCGGTCCTGAAGGATTTTTTCTGCGCGAAGTTCGTCGCGGCGGTGAATCAGGGTCACTTCACTGGCGATATTGGAGAGGTACAAGGCCTCCTCTACGGCGGTGTTGCCACCACCGACAACAGCAACTTTCTGGTCGCGATAGAAGAATCCGTCACAGGTCGCACAGGCGCTGACACCGCGCCCCTGGAAGGCTTCCTCAGAAGGTAGGCCCAGGTACTGAGCTGAGGCGCCAGTGGCGATAATCAGCGAGTCACAGGTGTAAGTTTCGTTGCCTTTCAAGGTGAAAGGACGCTGTTTCAGGTCAACCGATTCGATGTGATCGAAGATGATTTCTGTCTCGAAGCGCTCTGCGTGCTGCTGCATTTGCACCATCAGGTCCGGACCTTGAAGCTCCGGAATACCACCCGGCCAGTTCTCGACTTCAGTGGTGGTGGTCAGCTGCCCACCCTGTTGCATACCAGTGATAACAACCGGGTTCAGGTTTGCCCGTGCAGCGTAGATAGCCGCGGTGTAGCCGGCAGGGCCTGAGCCGAGGATGATCAGTCGATGATGGTTATTGCTCATGAAGTACTCTTTAAAACTCTCAATTTGCGAAGTTTACCCAATGGGCTGGGAGTCCATATGCCCGTCCATTTTTTGATCAGGCGAGACTATTAAATTGGGCGATATAATAGGCGATATTTACCATTCGGCGAAATAGTTTGCCTTAATTTGTTCGATTGATCGTACCTATTCAACTCTCTTTGACCTGGCTAGAGGTTTGGCTCAAATCGGAGTTTGCGCCATAGCTGGCCGTAAGAGCTGGAAAAATGTAAAAAAGTTCCAATCTGGGGCAGCTGCTGCTGGCACTGCTAGGGGGAGAATGGGGTGTCACAAATTAAAATTACGGATTGTTAGATGTATTGAGTGTGTGAGCGTCATAGAGGCCAGTGACTTCGAGTAAGTGCCCAAACCCCAGTGGGTTGAGGATCGTTATGCGCTATAAAAGAAAGTTCATACCCTTAAACCTGAAGCGAGAGCAGTTGGGGCATCCTAAAACTTTTCTGACCCTTAGTGAGGAGGCCCAGGCTTTCGTAGCCGAAATTATCGACGATAGTTATTCGTTGCGTTTTTCCATTGATCTGGAGCCCGATGGCGATCACCGGGCAAGCTTACATGGCCCACCCCAACTGCTGGATCTATTTACCGCGCTCAACTTGCAAATACGCTGTGAAATTGTCTCTGATGGATATGGTGATACAGGAGGTGGGGCGGTTACTTGCGCGGGTGAGCCAGAAGAACTCGAGAAGTTTGCTATGGCGCTGGGCCTCAGCAATGGTTGTCGAGTTCTCGACTTGATGTGTGGCAGGGGAGTTCTGAGTAGCTACCTGCTTAAGTTTGCCAAAGCTCATGGGGTTATTATTCAATGTAGTTTGTGCGATTCCCACCCTTCGCAGCTTGAAAACCTTGACCCAAATATTCAATTGCTAGCTGCCGATATCACTATTGGTGATGGAAGAAACTTGCCATATCCCAGTGAATTATTTGATGCTGTGGCAATCAGAATGGGCCTGCACGAAGTGCCTTATAAAGATCAGCCCCTGGTTCTCCAGGAGTGTTATCGGGTTTTGAAGCCGGGAGGTCCGCTGTTGGTTTGGGACTTGATGCCGGCGTCTGCCGGGGTCCAAGATTTATTGTGTGCCCAAAAGCGAAAATTGTCAGCGCTGACACACCGTGAATCGTTGCTCTTGGATCGGTTCTTTTTGCGGGAAGACCAGTTGTTACAATTGCTCAGTGATGCAGGCTTTTCGCAAGCAGAGCGGGTATCCAGAACCTATTACCGGGACAGTACTCAAGACAAATTAAAAACAGAGTTGGGCGGGGATCAATACAAATTGGAAATTCTGAATAGTTACCTCCGCGAGAGAGTTACCCAGGCGATTATTGATGAGGTTTGCTGGGAGGATTCAGGGCAGGATATCTCGATGATGATTCCAAATTGCATCTATCGCACGTACAAACCGATAAATTTAGAAGAGAATACTGGCTAGGAATCGCTCCAGGTTTTCCGATACTGCCGCCAAACGACAAAAAACTACTTGGTGTCAGGGATCGTAAGGCGCAATCTGAAAGCGTAGATTGTAAAATAGCCTGATTGATTTGCTTTCTTCTGTAAGCAATACAGAATTTTGTCAGGCGGCATGGGGATTCAGGTCCCAGGTAGACACCGCCAAGTTCATGTGGACATAAAAAGTACAGCATTATTGAGGTAAGCCATTGAAGGCCGAAAGCGCAACTGAAAAAAGCCCTGCAGAGAGCAATGCATTGCCAGACTCATTGATCGCCCGACTCGTTCGCGAGGGGGCCCTGATCAGTTTGCTGGCTGGTGCCCTGTTGCTCGCCATTAGCCTGTTAAGCTTTAGCGCAGAAGATCCGGGCTGGTCGCAAACTGGCAGTACCCAACAAGTGCACAATGCCATTGGGCCAGCCGGTGCTTGGCTGGCAGATGTGTGTTTGTCTTTGCTCGGATGGATGGCTTACCTGTTCCCCTTGCTGATTGGTCTGCGGGCCTATCACATTCTTCGCGATCGCAATGCCCGCTTCCATTTGCCGCTATTTGCTTTGAGAGTATTTGGCTTGCTGCTTGTTCTTGTCAGCGGGGCGGCAATGGCGACTCTTTGTTTTGATCCCGCAGAAAACCCTCTGCCGTTTACCAATGGAGGCATCATCGGTAGCGCGATGGCGTCTGCCCTGGGTTCTAGCCTCGGCTATGTAGGGGCAACCATTTTACTGCTGGCGATATTTGCTATCGGTGTCACTGTTTTTACGGGGTTGTCGTGGCTCAAATTGGCAGAGGCAATCGGCAAGAATGTGCTCGGCTTTTTTGCCTTGCTGGGCAGTTTCTATCAACGCTGGCGCCAAAAGCGCAATGAGCGGAGGGTGGCCAGAGAGGCGATCGTCGTGCGCAAGGCCGCTGTGGAGGAAGAGAAACAGCGAGTTGCCAAACGAATTCCCCCGAAGATTGAGCCCGCAGCCCCCAAGCCGAAGCAGAGCCCTCGGGCAGCAAAGGAAAAACAGCGAGAGCTTTTCAAGAGTGGCCCGGTTACCGGAACCCTGCCGCCGCTGGGTCTTCTCGATCCAGCAGATCAAAACAAGAAGGCCGGTTTCTCCCGGGAATCCCTGGAAGCGCTGTCACGCCTGTTGGAACTTAAGCTGAAAGACTTCGGTGTTGTTGCCGAAGTGGTATCTGTTCTGCCGGGGCCGGTAGTAACCCGCTTTGAAATTCAGCCAGCTCCCGGCGTAAAGGTGAGCAAGATTTCCAATCTGGCAAAAGACCTGGCGCGCTCACTGGCGGTGATCAGTGTGCGTGTGGTTGAGGTAATCCCAGGCAAGTCGGTTGTGGGTATCGAAATCCCTAACGAAAATCGACAGATGGTACGCCTCAGTGAAGTGTTGTCGGCAGATGTCTACGATAATGCCAAATCGCCACTGACTCTGGCGCTCGGTCACGATATTTCCGGTCAGCCGGTGGTAGCTGATCTGGCCAAGATGCCTCACTTGCTGGTAGCGGGTACCACCGGTTCGGGTAAATCCGTGGGTATCAACGTTATGTTGTTGAGCCTGCTGTACAAATCCACGCCCGATGAGGTCCGCCTGATTCTGGTGGACCCAAAAATGCTGGAGCTCTCTGTGTACGAGGGCATTCCGCATTTGTTGACCCCGGTCATCACCGATATGAACGATGCCGCCAATGGTTTGCGTTGGTGTGTTGGAGAAATGGAGCGCCGCTACAAGTTGATGGCGGCAATGGGGGTGAGAAACCTCGCAGGCTTTAACCGCAAAGTGAAAGAGGCGGAAGAGGCCGGGGAGCCGCTGATCGATCCTATCTGGCAGCCAGATCCCGCCTCCAGCGTGCCGGAAGATGAACAAACCGCACCGGCCCTGAAAGCACTGCCTGCCATTGTTGTCGTGATTGATGAATTTGCCGACATGATGATGATCGTCGGTAAAAAGGTCGAACAGCTGATCGCACGAATCGCTCAAAAAGCCCGTGCAGCTGGGATCCACTTACTACTTGCAACCCAGCGACCATCTGTAGATGTTATTACCGGCTTGATTAAAGCCAATGTACCTACTCGAATCGGTTTCCAGGTTTCGTCCAAGGTGGATTCCCGCACAATCCTCGACCAGGGCGGTGCGGAGCAGCTGCTCGGTCATGGTGACATGTTGTACTTACCGCCTGGAAGTGGTGTTCCCGTTCGTGTCCACGGCGCTTTTGTCGACGATCACGAAGTGCATAAAGTTGTCGCGGATTGGGGCCGTCGCGGTGAGCCTGATTATATCGATGGTATTGTCGACGATAGTAATAACAGTATCCCCGTGCCTGGATTACAGTCTGAAGGCGGTGAGGATGAAGACCCTGAAGCCGATGCGCTCTACGACGAAGCCGTAGCTTTCGTCACTAAATCTCGCAAGGCGTCAATTTCCTCTGTGCAGCGTCAGCTGCGGATTGGTTACAATCGCGCGGCTCGAATTATTGACGCCATGGAGGCTGCCGGGGTGATATCTGCGGCGGGCCACAACGGCAATCGAGAGGTGCTGGCACCGCCGCCAGCCTGATAGGAGTTTGGCCCTTGGAGCAGTGGCGGGTTAAGCCACTGTTCACTTAGTCGGGGTTAATCTTTATGGAAATCAATACGTTGGGACTCCACTATGAAAAGAATTCTGCAGGGTCTGCTGCTTTCAATCAGTGTTACCGCCAGCGCGGCCTGGGCTGATGCCACCGATGACCTGAGCGATTTACTCAAGCCGTTGGAAGCGATTTCGGGTAATTTCAAACAGACATTGATCGACGAGCGTGGTGAGGTCACACAAAAGAGCAATGGTAGCTTTTCTGTGCAGCGCCCGGGCAAATTGCGCTGGAAAACCGGTGAGCCTTATCCCCAGTTACTGGTGACAAACAACAAGACGCTTTGGCTGTACGATCCGGACCTGGAGCAGGTGACAGTTCGCCCAGTGGATGCTCGTATTAAGGATACCCCAGCCCTATTACTGGGGGGCAAAGTAGAGGAAATTCGAGGCTCGTTTAATGTGAGCCAGAAAGAAGGGGTTTATCACCTGACCCCCAAGAACCCCTCGGCCCCTTTTAAAGCCATGGAAATTCGATTTGCCAAAAATGGCTTGCCGTCGGCAATGACCGTGCGCGATGGTATGGGACAAACCACTGAAATTCAGTTCAGTGGTATGGAAGCGAACCCAAAACTATCCGCTTCTATATTTGATTTTAAGCCCCCGGCCGGTACTGACATTATTAAAGATGAGTGATCTGTTCGATACTCCCAAAACCCACCAACCCCTCGCGGCCCGTATGCGGCCGAATTCCCTGGCCCACTATGTGGGCCAGTCGCATTTATTGGGGGAGGGCAAACCTCTGCGGGAGGCCGTAGAGCGCGGCCAACTGCACTCAATGATTTTGTGGGGCCCACCCGGTGTGGGCAAAACCACTTTTGCGCGGTTGTTAGCTGAAGAGTGCGATGCTCGATTTGCCACACTGTCTGCGGTACTCGCCGGAGTGAAAGATATTCGCCAGGCGGTGGCCGAAGCTGAACAGCACCGGATACAGTCGGGCCGACACACTATTTTATTTGTCGATGAAGTGCATCGGTTTAATAAAGCTCAGCAGGATGCCTTCCTTCCCTACGTGGAGGAGGGGACCGTGACTTTTGTCGGGGCGACTACTGAGAACCCCGCTTTTGAGTTGAACAATGCGCTCCTGTCCCGGTGTCGGGTCTATCTTTTGCGCAGTATTCCCGAAGAGGAGTTGTTGGGGTTGCTGCGCTACGCCCTGCAAACCGACCAGCAATTGCGCGAGCGGAGCGTCAACATTCCCGAGGAAGTGTTGGGCAAGATTGCCCGGGCTGCCGATGGGGATGCCCGCAGTGCTTTGAACTTGCTGGAAGTGGCATGCGATCTGGCCAAAGAGGAGGCCGGGCGACTGATTGTCGATGAAGACGTGCTCGCCGAGGTGCTCAGTGCCGATGTTCGCCGTTTTGATAAAGGCGGCGATTATTTTTACGATCAGATTTCCGCCATGCATAAATCAGTGCGGGGGTCTGACCCGGATGCGGCGCTCTACTGGTTTGTGCGGATGCTGGATGGAGGCTGCGACCCGCTATATATCGCTCGCCGTGTCGTGCGTATGGCTAGTGAAGATATCGGCAATGCGGACCCGAGGGCTTTGCAGTTGTCGCTGAATGCCTGGGATGTGCAGGAGCGCCTGGGGAGTCCCGAGGGCGAGTTGGCAATTGCCCAAGCCATTACTTACCTGGCGGTTGCGGCAAAAAGCAATGCAGTTTACTCCGCTTACAATCGTGCCGTGGCGGATGTTCGTCGCGAGCCCAGTTATGAAGTGCCAGTGCATTTGCGCAATGCCCCTACCAAACTGGCAAAAAGCCTGTCCCACGGTGCGGAGTATCGCTACGCCCACGACGAACCCGATGCTTTTGCTGCGGGAGAGAATTACTTCCCCGAAGAGATTGCTGAGCGCGAGTACTACCAGCCGGTTCCCCGAGGGCTGGAGTTAAAAATTTCAGAAAAATTGCAGACTCTGCGCCGACTGAATCGCGAGAGTGACAGGCAGCGTTACAGAAACTCTAAATAGATAGAAAGGAAGCAGCTAAATGCAGTGGCTGGCAGTCGCCCTGGGCGGCGCACTTGGGGCAGTTCTTCGCCACCTGGTGAGTATCTGGAGCTTTCCGGTATTTGAGGGTCGGTTTCCGCTAGGAACCATCATTGTCAATTTAACAGGCTCTTTTTTGATCGGTATTGTTTATGTACTGATCGCTCACCGCGCCATGTTGGGGGAGGAATGGCGTCTACTGTTGATGACCGGCATGTTTGGCGCACTGACAACCTTTTCCACTTTCTCCCTCGAAAGCCTGATACTGTGGCACAATGGCCAGCCGCTGGTGGCACTTGGCTATATTGTCGGCAGCCTTGTTGGTTGTTTGTTGGCCACCGCTGCTGCTGTCGCTTTGGCGACACGGTATTTTTAATTTAACTTCTCTGTTGTAGGAGCCTGATAACAGGCGAACTGGAAACGATGCTCGATCCCAAACTGATTCGCACGGATATGGACCAGGTGGCCGCCGCCCTGAAAAAGCGCGGTGTAGAACTGGATACTGCCAAACTTGAAGCCCTTGAAGAACGCCGCAAAGAATTGCAGGTGCGCACCGAGAGTTTGCAAAACGAGCGCAATAGCAAGTCGAAAAATATCGGCCGTGCCAAGGCGAATGGTGAAGATATTGCCCCGCTTTTGAAAGAAGTGGAGTCCCTCGGTGGCGAGTTGCAAGATGCCAAACATGCACTGACAGAATTGCAGGGAGAGCTGGATGCAATCTTGTCTGCGATTCCCAACTTGCCGGATGCCTCGGTGCCCGAAGGCGAGAGTGAAGATGATAATGTGGAGGTTCGCCGCTGGGGCCAGCCGCGTACTTTTGACTTTGAAGTTAAAGACCACGTAGACCTGGGTACACACCTTGGTGGCCTTGACTTCGAGATGGCAGTGAAGCTAACCGGCTCCCGCTTTGCAGTAATGAGCGGTGATGTTGCGCGTCTGCATCGCGCGTTGGCACAGTTTATGCTGGATACTCACACCGAAGAGCATGGTTACCAGGAAACCAATGTACCGGTTGTTGTGAATGCTGATTCCCTGTACGGCACTTCCCAGCTGCCTAAATTTGAGGAAGACCTGTTCAAGCTCGAAGATGATCGTGGTTTCTACCTGATCCCGACTGCGGAAGTGCCCCTCACCAATATGTATCGCGATCATATTGTTGAAGACAGTGCTAGCCTGCCGCATAAATTGGTTGCTCACACTACCTGCTTCCGCTCTGAAGCTGGCTCTCACGGCCGCGACACTCGTGGCATGATTCGCCAGCACCAGTTTGAAAAGGTAGAACTGGTTTGGGTGGCGCGTCCGGATCAGTCTGAAGAGGCATTGGAAACCCTGACGCAAAATGCTGAGACCATTTTGCAGAAGCTGAACCTGCCATACCGCACAGTGATTCTCTGCGGTGGCGATATCGGTTTCTCTGCTCGAAAGACATACGATATTGAAGTTTGGATTCCGTCCCAGGATAAGTACCGCGAGATATCCTCTTGCTCCCTGGTAGGTGACTTCCAGGCGCGCCGAATGAAGGCACGCTGGCGCAACCCGGAAACCAATAAGCCCGAATTGGTGCATACACTGAATGGCTCCGGCCTTGCCGTGGGTCGTACCCTCATCGCTGTTCTGGAAAATTACCAGCGCGAGGATGGCAGTATTGAGGTGCCGGAAGTATTGCGGCCCTATATGCGAGGCCAGGAAGTGATCTCAGCTTCCTGAGCGTAGCACTCCAAAAGGGCGAGCGTAGAGTTCGCCCTTTTTTGTTTGTAGTAATGAGTTTCACTTTGCCCGCTATTTGATGGAATAAGAAGTTGCGTTATTTACCCCTCGCATTTGATGTCAAAGATCATCCCTGTTTGATTGTTGGAGGCGGCTCCATTGCCACCCGTAAAGCTCGCTTATTGCACAAAGCGGGTGCACAGATATTGGTGGTATCCCCGGAAATTACCGATGAGCTTCAGCAAATGGTGACTGATTCTGGTGGGGAATGGTTTCAATCAGTTTATTCGAGCGAGTATTTACAGAAAGCGGGGCTGGTCGTTGCTGCATCTGATAGTGAGTCCGTGAATGCACAGGTTTCAGCCGATGCCCAGGCTCAGCGCCTACCTGTCAATGCGGTGGACGCGCCAGAGTTGTGCACGTTTACTTTCCCGGCCATTGTGGAGCGGGGAGATCTATCGATCGGTATCAGTAGTGGCGGCGCGGCTCCAGTACTGGCGCGCAGAATCAGGGCTCAGCTCGAAGCTCTGCTATCGCCGGGTCTGGGACCGCTGGTGACTTTGGCGGCGCGAATGCGCGATAGGGTTAAGGCAGCGTTGCCAGAGTCTCGCCGCAAGAATTTTTGGGAGTGGGTTTTTGCCGGCCCCGTTGCCAATCGCATGGAGGCGGGGCAACCAGCAGATGCAGAGCAGGCGCTGGTGGATGCGCTACAAGACTGGCAGGGGAGCCCCAATCCGGTGGGTGAGGTTTACCTGGTGGGTGGAGGTCCGGGAGATCCAGACCTGCTGACTTTTCGCGCACTGCGCTTGATGCAGCAGGCGGATGTGGTGCTCTACGATCGGCTGGTTTCACCGGAAGTGATGGAGTTGGTGCGCCGGGATGCAGAGCGGATCTATGTGGGTAAGCGCAAGGCTTTCCACGCGGTGCCACAGGACGATATCAATCAGCTGTTGGTAGATCTGGCCAGCCAAGGTAAAAAGGTTTTGCGGCTTAAGGGAGGCGATCCCTTTATTTTTGGTCGAGGCGGTGAGGAAATAGATAAATTGTCAGAGGCGGGGATTCCCTTTCAGGTGGTGCCGGGAATAACAGCGGCCTCTGGTTGTGCCAGTTACGCTGGTATCCCACTGACTCACCGGGATCACGCTCAATCTGTGCGCTTTATTACCGGGCACCTGAAAGAGGGTGAGTTGGACCTCCCTTGGCAAGAACTTGCGGGCCCAGCACAAACCCTGGTTTTCTATATGGGGCTTACGGGGTTACAAACTATTTGTGCTGAATTGATTAAACACGGGCTCGATGCGAATACGCCGGCTGCCTTGGTTGAAAAGGGCACTACGCGAGACCAGCGAGTAGTTGTCGGTGACTTGAGCAGCTTGCCGGCCCTTGCTGAAAACAGTGAAGTTCGAGCGCCAACACTCACCATCATTGGTGGGGTAGTGAGCTTGCATGAAAAGCTTCAGTGGTATCAGCCAAATCGAGAGGATTAAGGCAGGGACCCAATGACGCCGAGAGTACCTATACTGAAAAGGTACTCTCAGAGTGGTGTTCAATATGCTGCTTGCATTTATTCGCTTTTATTGCACCAATGCTGTGCGCTTTTTTCTCCCACCGGTCCGTGAAATAGCAATTCCTGCACAGCTAGACAGTCACACCCGGCGCTACACCTACCACTACCAGCAAAAGAAGAGTTGGGTGAGAAATCTCTGGATTACATCGGCGGCACTGATGTTGTGCTTTCCAGTGCTGCCTTTCGTTGTGAGTCTTGCCTTCTTCACCACGTTTCTGTCTTTTGCAATTCTCGATGAGACTGCCTGACTTTAGCGTCCCTGCGGTACCTCTAATTTAACGTGAGTCGGTAGCGAGGCTCGCGTTCAATAAATGATGAAGTGTTTCCCTTTACCCAATCCTGATGGCCGTTGCCGAAAAATGGTGAGAGTGGATGAGCACTTTGACCTGTGGCCATATGGAAAATACCGTCTGCATCCCGGCCCGGTGAAACCACTAAGCGCTGGGATGCGCCATGAGTGGGAGACTGGAAGCGGGGCATATGGGTATCTCCTGCGAGAGGCTCCGCAGGCATTGCCAGGAACCAGTTCAGCGGTGGTATTGCTTTGCCCAGTGGATGCTGGATCTTTGCCGTATTTTCAGCACCCCAGGATTGACGCTTAAGGGGCTGATTGCTGCGATTCATTTTTTCCAGTACTTGATCCAGAGCGGCGAGCTTTATCGCGTTCCAGGATTCAAAATCCGGGTTGAGAAGCTGTTTTGGCTCTTGCTGAGCCATTTCCCAAAGTGGGTATTCAAATTGGCGCTTGAGTTGGCCGAAAGAAAACTTGGGCTGATAGCGGCGCATGTAAGTCAAAATGGGCGCTGTCGTAAGCTCCATCAACTTCAGGCGATAGTTGCGAACGATGCGATAGCCTACGGAGTCGATGGCGGCTCGGCCTCCCCAATTTTGAATCTGTATATATACCTCGCGGTAGTCTTGCTGATCTTCAAGTAAGGTGAGGAGGTGTTGCTGCCACCGCTCGAGAAAAACTGCCTGATCGTCGAGCTGGATATTTAAAAGGTCCTGCTCATTGAATTTTTCTTGAGCGAAAAGCCGTTCGCGAATTTGTTGCTGACGTGCGCCGAGCGCATAGCCGTGGTTGCCCATGAGTTTGAGATAGTCCCCATCAACGATTCGAGCGTTGGCACTCCAGATTCGGCTTGACTCTGGGTTATACAGGCGGGGGTGCTCCTGGGGGCTTAAATAACCGTCCCAATAGGCACTACCATCTGCCCAGCTGACTGATCGACTGCCATCAAACCCGACTCGCTTGGGAATAGCGCCAGCCACAGTCCAACCAATATTGCCGTTACTATCGCCAACCACTAGGTTCTGGTGGGGGATGCCTATGGTGGGGCCAAGCTCCAGAGCTTCTTCGGCGGTACGAACAACTTCCATATCAATCAAGTTCATATTGCCGCCCAGAGTGTCGTGAGCAACCCAGCGGAATGCGAGAGGAACGCCATCGTGGTTTGTACCGATAACGGGACCCCAGATAGTTGTGCGAACTTCTATGGTTTTTGGGTCGCTGCCTTTGACGGCGATAGATTCTGTTTCATAGGCAAAATTCCTCCAGCCTTCAGGCGTTTTATATTGATTGCCGTCTTCGCTGAGTTCCAGTGGAATCAGGTCACTCCAGTCGCCCCCGGTGTTGGTAAATCCCCAGGCAACTAATTCGTTGCTTCCGGCAACCATAATTGGGCCGCCTGGAAGGGTTACGCCACGGACAAATCGGTTGGTGCCAGGTATGCTCCAGCCTGCTCGGAACCAGATATTGGGAACACTCAGCCCGAGGTGCATATCGTTGGCAAGAATGGCTCCACCGTGCGCTGTCAAATTACCGCCGACCACCCAGTTATTACTGCCGTAAATTTTGTCATCACTCTCCATCGCCTGATAAACGATAGTGTCCTGTTCATCTAAAAGCGCAGAAATCGGCGTTTCTGGGAGGCTGACTTTTTCTCGTGCTTCGCCAAATAGTGGTGCGTCCCATCGCCCGCCTTGGGGAAAATAGAAAGCGTAGAGATCTGCTGGAAGCAATTCGGCTAAAGCGGTGTCGCGAAGTTCATAACTACCGCGTTCACTTTGTAGCGTCAGGTACATGCTGTAGATCGTTAACAGGCTGTCGGCAGAATTCCAGGGGCGCGGTTCCTGACCCAATAACAAATACTCCCAGGGTTTTGCGGGAAGCTGGTTGAGGCCGAAATTAATACCGTTGATATATTGATCCAGAAGGGCTTTTTGTTCCGTCGGCATCGCAGCAATGTTTCGCTCTGCTCGCTGGCGAAATTGATGTAAACGTACCTTTTGATCGTGTTTTATAGTGGATGCGCCCAGTAATTCTGATAATTCCCCAGCAGAACTTCTCCGCAACAGATCCATTTGGAAAAAACGTTCCTGCGCGTGTAAAAAGCCCAATGCGAAGGCCGAACTGTTTCGGTTTTCAGAATGAATTAATGGCACTCCCTGTGAATCGCGCTCGATAACAACCGGGTCTTTTAATTCACCCGTGGTAATGGTTCCATCGAGAGAAGGCAAGCTCTGTCGGAGCCAGATCCAGGAGCCAATTAAAAATATAATTATCAAACCCAATAGGCTGAAAATTATTGCTGGCATATACCGCTTGAGAAATGGAAATGTTGTCATTGTGGTGGCCGCAAAATCTCTGAGTTAATGTCGGTAGCACTTTTTTGTGCAATTTTAATTTCACTCGCAAAGTTACTAAGCGATACAAAGAGTAACTTTTAGTGACAAAACCCAAGCTTTAAATTATAGGATTTTCCTGTCATTCACTGCTATTTCTCGAAGAACTGACTGGTCACAAGAAAAAAGTCATCGCAGGGTTTTCAATATGAAAACGCAACCGTAAGATGGCGTGCAATAACAAAAACAACAAGAAATCGAAAACATCAGGCTGTATAACAATAAACGCGAGGACGCGATGATGCACGATGTTGGTAGAGATGTAACAAACCGTAGATTCAATCTTTCCATTCTTTCTGGAACCATTGCTTTCCTCACCGCTGTCGGCTCTCACGTTCACGCTGCGGAAATTGAGGAGGTTGTCGTTACTGCGCAGAAGCGAGCGGAAAACCTACAGGACGTACCTATCGCGATTTCCGCCTTCACCGGGGAAAATATAAAAGAAGCCGGTGTCAAAAATTTGACTGACTTGGGGAAATATACGCCGGGCGTGGAAATGCACAATGATACCGCCCTGCAGCCAACGTACAGTATTCGCGGAGTGCAAACTAATGACTGGACCATAGGCTCTGATCCAGCAGTGGCGGTCTATGTGGATGGGGTTTATACCGGCCGCAGTGCAGGTGCCGAGATACCGCTGACCGATATTGAGAGGGTTGAAGTCCTCAAAGGGCCGCAGGGTACACTATTCGGTCGCAATGCCACCGGTGGTGCGATCCACATTATTACCACCAAACCGCAGGCGGATGACTCTACGGAATTAAATCTAACTGCCGGTAATTATGGGCGCCAGTCGTCGGATCTTTTGGTTAATCGCCAAATTAGTGACAACCTGTATGGTCGTTTTTCGGCGTCGACAAATCGTCGCGATCCATTTGCCGATAATTTAGCAAATGGATTCTCTGTAGGGGATCAGGATACTCAGACCTACCGCGCCTCTGTGTTGTGGGAGCCGGCGACGGATACCGAGGTGCTGTGGCGCGCCAATTACGGGATTATGGATCAAGGCAGCGCTTTGCGAACAACCATAGTGCCCAGCCTTAAAGATGAAACGGATGTTTTTGGCGACTACGCCCTGGATACCCCGACCATTGAGGATCGTGATTCCTTTGGCACATCACTGACAATTACCAAAGATTTCGATAATTTCACTTTTACTTCGATTACTGCCTACAGCGAATTCGATGCCCACCTGCAGCAGGATGAGGATGGTACCGCCAACCCGGACTATATGTTTGGGTCAGCTAATACTGATGATCAAAGCCAGTTCTCTCAAGAATTCCGTCTCAATGGTGCTACAGATACTATCAAATGGACTCTGGGAGCTTCTTACTCCGAAGAAGAGGTGGATCACACCACTTATGCCAATTTCACTACCGGATCGGTGGAATCCTTTGCCGTTTATGAAGGGGTAAAGGCTGCCTATCCGGACCTGACCCAAACCGAGCAAGAGGACTTAGCGGTTATCACCCGTGCGCAGCTACAGCAGGCGGGGTTGGAGGGAATTGCCAGCGCTTCCTTTGTCTATGACCTGATGCTGCAAACAGGCCAGGTGGATGCATTACTCGCTCAGTTAGGCGCTGCTGGAATAACCGGCGATATGCTCTATGCGGAAGATGTAGTCGGACAGATGATGGCGGGCTTCAACCCCTGGATAGCCTCGGATGCACATTGGGGGGAGAGTGTTCGCAATACAGGTGATTACCGTTCCAGTGCTATTTACGGCGACATGACCTGGAGCCTTACCGATAAGATGGACCTGACTGTCGGTGCTCGTTATACCTACGATCAAAAAGATTTCACCATCCAGACGGCTTATGGCAACAGTATTCCTCTGTCACTATCCGGCGGAGATGTGCGCTTGGTTGACGGAGATGGCAACGTAATCGGCACTGTAACCCTGCCTGAGGTCGATTTGGGGTCCCAGTTGTTTGGTATTGTGTTTTTCAACAATGGCCAGCCGGTTTTGGACTCCAAATTGAGTGATAGCTGGAGCGACCTTTCCGGTCGTATAGTGCTGGATTACCGCTGGAATGACGATGTGATGACCTATGTCTCCCTGGCGGATGGTTTTAAAGCCGGTGGATTCAATAGTCTTAACTTTGGTCCCGGGGTTGAGTCATCTTTCGATCAGGAAGATGTCGTTAACCTGGAGGTTGGTCTTAAGAGCAGCCTGTTCGACAACCGAGTACGCTTGAATACCTCTATTTACACCTACGAATACAACAATTTGCAGGAGTTGGATCTGGTGGGTACTCCTATTCCCAGTTATAACTTGCGGAATTCGGATGCAGAGGGCACTGGGGCGGAGATCGAAGTGCAGTGGGCAGTAACAGAGAGCTTGTTTATTGCCGGTAATTACTCCTACCTGGATACAGAGTTTACTGACTATCAGATCATCGAAGCTATTGGTGAGACTGAAGAGGACTCGAAAGTAGGCCAGTCTCGGGTATCAACGCCAGAGAATAAATTCAACCTAATGGCTGAATACACAGTGGACCTTGCATCTGGCGGGGAGTTTATTTTCCGTGGCGATTACAACTGGACAGATGAGCGAATTGGTTCGATTACTGACCGGACACGTATCGTGGAAGACTATCAGTTATTCAACCTGCGGGCGGCCTGGAACAGCCCTTCAGATAGTTATTCATTAGCGCTCTGGATACAAAATTTGACGGATGAAGAAATCGCTGGCGGCTATGGTGGTACCGGTGCAGCCATTGGTGCCAGTCCCGCTTGGCGCTTTATGCCGAGAATGTACGGTGCGGATTTAACTGTCCGATTTTAATTAACCCATGGGTTAATACGGCACAGGGATGTGCTGTTGTCGACCTTGGGAGGGCATTTAAAGGCTACAAGGGTATTGTGGGATTATTTAGAGCCCCTTATTCCGGCAGTAGTCTATAAAAAACGTTTAGACTGTGAAAATTGCGTCTAAATTTTGAAAGAAATAGTACATAAAACAATTTTTGCTCTATTTTATTAAGTTATTCCTGTCAGCATGACGAGAGAGTGGGCCGGTTTATCCGGCCCTTTTTTTATTGACCCTTCAAGAGAAAAATAAACTGGCGCATATACCCTTCTGTTGAATAGCTAGCCTCTAGGTTTACACCTAAAACTGCGTATGATGATTTCAATAGAGAAGAAATGTGTCGCAGTTGATTACTAATATGGCAATACACGTCGGTGAAGTAACTTTAGAGGAAGTACAACATCAACTTCTCAGTGATTACCAGAAAGTTCGTGCAGAGACAGAGAATCTTGCGTTGCCGTTATCCCCGGAGGATATGCAGCTACAGTCTATGCCGGATGCCAGTCCTACCAAATGGCATTTAGCACATACGAGCTGGTTCTTTGAGACCTTTATCCTTGCCAACCGGTTGCGGGGATATCAAACATTTAACCCACACTTCAACCACCTGTTCAACTCTTACTACAACAGTTTGGGTACCCCCTTTGCACGCCCTAACAGGGGGCTAATTTCGCGTCCGGATAGTGCCCAGGTTTATGAATATCGAAAGTTTATCGATGACTCCATGCACCGGATGCTCAGTGAGTACCCGATTCCTGAAAATTTGGCCGCGTTGGTCCAGCTGGGGTTGAATCATGAGCAGCAGCACCAGGAATTGATATTGACCGATATCAAGCATGCGCTGTCAACTAACCCCATGGCACCGGCATACAGGGATATGTTTCCTGAAGATGAAGACGGGGCGCTGGAACCTTTGCGATGGTTGAGCATACCCAAGGACTTCTATGGGATAGGGAGTGATGGGGATGCTTTCTGCTTTGATAATGAAGGCCCTGAGCATCAGCAGTTTATCGATGACTTTGTGATTGCCTCCCGATTGGTTACTAATGGGGAGTACCTTGAATTTATAGAGGATGGTGGCTATGAACAGCATCGGCTGTGGCTTTCGGATGGTTGGCTGCATTTGCAGAAAAATCAGCAAAAGCACCCATCCTATTGGCGGCTGAACAGTGATGGTTGGCATCAGTACTCCCTCTATGGGTTGCTACCCTTAAATCCAGCTGAGCCTGTCTGCCATCTTTCTTTCTATGAGGCAGATGCTTTCGCAACCTGGGCTGGAAAACGATTGCCTACTGAATTTGAATGGGAGGCAGCTGCTTGCCATTTACGCCAGCCGAATCAGATGGCATCAGCTAATTTCCTGGAAAAACGTCACTTTAGGCCATTGCAGGCGCAGCGGGGGCAAACGCAGTTCTTAGGGGATTTGTGGGAGTGGACTTCCAGCGCTTACTTACCTTATCGGGGCTTCAGAGCCCGGGAGGATGCAGTAGGGGAGTACAACGGAAAGTTTATGTGTAACCAAAAGGTTCTTCGCGGTGGATCTTTTGCAACCCCGGCTGACCATATCCGGATCAGTTACCGCAACTTCTTTTATCCACACCAGTCGTGGCAATTTACCGGTATCCGTTTGGCAGGAGACTAAATGTGAAAGCAGCCGTATCATCGATGCAGGAAAGTTCACAACAAGACCATGAATTTCTCAATGATGTGTTACGGGGGTTGGCCGGAGATCAGAAAACACTACCGTGTAAATACCTATACGACGAACTTGGCTCTCAGTTATTCGAGAAAATATGTGATGTAGACGATTATTATTTAACCCGTACTGAGGCGAAGATATTCAGTCAGTATCTACCGGATATTGCTGAGGAAATTGGCCCAGGGGCACTACTGGTGGAGCCCGGTGCAGGCAACTGCGAAAAAGTAGAGGGCCTACTGCATCTATTAAAAAGCCCTAGCGGATACTATCCCATCGATATTTCCCCGGAGATTCTCTATCTGGCGGGGCAACGAATTAAAAAAGGCTTACCTCATATTTCTATCTGGCCGGAAGTGGGTGACTTTACTCAAGCCGAAGTATGGGACAATCTGTCGAATATTGAGTCAAAAAAACGTGTGGTGTTTTTTCCTGGTTCGACAATTGGAAACTTTGAGCCGGATAGGGCGGAGCAATTGCTGGAGACGTTTGCGGCAAATTTGAGAGCGGGAGACGGCCTGCTTATCGGAACTGATTTAGTTAAAGATTCAGTTGTGCTGGAGAGGGCGTATCACGATAGTGAGCATATTACGGAGCAGTTTAACAAGAACCTCCTGCAACGAATTAACAGTGAGTTGGGAGGCAACTTTGATTTGTCATCTTTCTCTCATCGCGCCTTCTATCAGCCATTGCGACAACGCGTAGAAATGCATTTAGTTAGCCTCCGGGATCAGAACGTCGCAATCGCTGGGGAACAAATCGTCTTTTCGGAAGGGGAGACTATTCATACCGAGAATAGCCATAAATATAAAGTGAGTAGTTTTAATACCCTGTTGATGAAAGGCGGCTTTAAACCTGTTCGCCACTGGACTGATTCCTCTGAATCTTATGCTATTCACTATGCCCAGGCTATCTAGGGAGGTTTTAGGTCTCCTTTTCTCACTGGTGATATTGGCCGCACCAGCAAGTTTTGCTGGTGCGGAGGAAAAAAAACAGTGGGATGCCGATAGTTTTATTGTGTATAAACATCCGCTTTGCTTCTGTTGTAACAAATGGGTGGATTATCTACGGGGTAACGACATTGCCGTATCTACCAGTTCTGAGCTGAATATGGCCAAAATTCGGCAGCAATGGGGTGTTCCTCGGGGGATGGAGGGTTGCCATACGGCGGTGTGGCACAACAAATATGTTTTTGAAGGCCATGTTCCCGTCAAACATATCCTGCAATTTATTTCCTCTCCTCCAGAGGATGGAATCGGTCTATTAGTACCCGGGATGCCCGTTGGTAGCCCAGGAATGGAAGTGGATGGAAAGTTTGAACCTTACAATATTTATCTGCTGCTGGAAGGGGGAGACTATCGCCCCTTTGTCCGAGTCGAGAAGCCCCAGAGTTAGCTCTTGTTTTTAGGTCTGTAGCGAGCTGTACCAAATAATATAGAGATAACTCGCTGCCACACTGATAACACTTACCGGCAACATCAATAAAAAGAACTGCCAGAAGTTAAATGGTTGCACACCAAATTTTTCCGCCTGCTGCAGCACTATTACATTGCTGGCTGCGCTGATTATAAATAGGTTACCAGCAACTGTAGATATGGCTGATAGCATCATAAGTGTTTGAGTGTCGTGTTCATGTAGCAGATTCAGGTAGATTTCCACTACGGGAACATTGGAAAACAGTTGGCTGGCAAAAAAACTGACAAAAGTTACGGTTTCAGGTTCAGCCAGATTAATCCCGCTCTTGTGCAGAAAAAACTGTAGTGATCCGGACTTGAGTAGTGAGCCGGTCACAATAAACATAGAAATAAAGAAAAAGAGGGTGGGCCAGTCTACTTCTCTCAGTATTCTTCTTCTTTCATGACTCGCCAGATAAATGGGTGAGCAGGCGACCAAGCCTATTTGACCCAAGGTTGGGTGGTAAATACCTTCTACGTTATGAAGTACACTGCCTAATGCTATTAGAATTACCAGAAGGGCTGCCGACAATAGAGGTGGCCATTTTTGTGCTATCTCATTGTCCTCTCGATGCTGAATGCCTACATTGTGACTGGGTTCGTCAACTTTAAGAAACCTTTTTAACCAAAGAATCGACAGCAGCATGGTGATTGCTGCCGGGATAAAGATCCACTCGGCAAATACCAGAAACATATTGTCAAACTGCCCTGCGTTGGCAATCAAGATATTTTGTGGGTTGCCGACTGGGGAGATCATGCTGCCGATCGTTACGGTGGCACAAAGTAAAATAAGTAGGGGTACAACACCCCAGTTCATATCCCGAGCCATCAATAGAGCGATGGGTACACCAATCACTGCTGCAGCATCATTGGTGAGAAGGGCGGCGCAGACGGCCATGATCAGGACATAGCTTGCCAGTATGGTATTGGGGTTTTTACGGGAGAGTATTCGCCTGCTGATTTGTGCTGAAATCCCTGTGTCGTACAGAGCGGATGCAATCGAAAATACAGAGAATAAGTAGAGGATTAAATCCCAATCTACAGCAAAGAATGCGTCTTTAAGTGTGATTTGCCTCAAGGCCAAAAGTGCTACTGCGCCAAGGGTCATGATGTGCCAGATACGAACGGCAGATGGTAGCCATTGGCGCACGGCTATTAGGATAAAGATGATTGCCGAGACGGTTAAGCTGATAGACATCTATCGTTATCCGAGTGTCGCTAGTCCCAACTGCTACTCTGGTTTTCAGCATTGCTATTTTTCTGAGGCTCTATCCAGTGCAGCAGAGTGCCAACAAGGCCATTCATAAGAGTTTAAACAAACCTCTTCTCTTTACGAATTTCTTTGCTGGAGATGTGGTTGCGGGTTTGGGACCATACCTGGCTATTTACCTGCTCTCAGCCATGCACTGGAAGCCGGGAGATATTGGGGTTGTCCTGGCAATTGGCGGGGTAACCACTGTACTGCTGCAGACACCTGCTGGCGCATTTATCGATAGTACTCGCTTTAAGAGAGGGCTTATTGCCACTTGCGGGATCATTATCGGTGTTGTTTCTATCACTATTGTGGAATTTACCAGCCACAAGCCATTGATTTATCTCTCTCAGGTTTTGATGGGAGGCGCAATTGCTTTCGTGGCTCCTTCTATTGCGGCAATCACACTCGGGGTTACCAGCGATAAGAACTTTACCTATCAAACCAGTGCCAACCAGGCCTCCAATCATGCGGGCAATGTCTTTGCTGCTGGGCTTGCAGCGATTCTTGCCCTGACTATTTCCGGGCAGGGGGTGTTCTGGTTGATGGCGGTTATGGGTGCCCTTATGGCGATCTCGGTAGCCTTTATTCCGGGAAAATCTATCGATCATATTCGTGCTCGGGGCGGAGAGCACAAGGATCTAGAGGGCAAAGCACAGCCGTCGGGCTTCAAGTCACTGCTGTCTGACAGGCGCCTGGTCGCTTTGGCTGTCAGCGTGTTTCTATTCCACTTTGGCAATGCCGCGATGTTGCCCTTGGTGAGTCAGAAACTGTCGATTAACTCGAATGCCGATATAGCTATTGCCTTTACATCAGCTTGTATCATCGCCGCCCAGTTTATGATGATGCTGATGTCCTTTCTGTGTGCGGCCAAAGCGGATACCTGGGGGCGCAAGCTAATCTTCCTTATCGGTTTTTTTATCAATCCGGTACGGGCGCTGTTGTTTATGTCTACGGACAATCCGTACTTCCTGGTAGCAATTCAATCCCTGGATGGCGTGGCTAATGGTATATTTGGCGTCATTATTATTTTAATGTGTGCCGACCTGACACGTGGTACGGGCCGTTTCAATGTTACTCAGGGCGCTATGGCCGCCTTGGTGGGAATTGGTTCGGCATGTAGTAATTTTTCTGCGGAATATATTGTTCAGTATTTTGGCTATGGCGTTGCTTTTCTTACTTTGGGAGCTATTGCTCTGATCGCCGGTACATTTTTTCTGATTTTTGTCCCAGAAACGAAAGGGGCAACAATCCCTAAACCATCAGCAGGAAACTGATAGCCCCGGTTGTTTCGACTACTGATAGAAATCTATGGTTAATTCTTTTTCTCCAGCCCCAGGCCTTGGCAATCGACATATTCAGACCGTATTCAGTCGTTTTCACCGCGCCACCCCCTGGATTGAGACAGATTGCCGCTGGTACGAAACGCCTGATGGCGATCGCCTTTCTTTGCATTTTCCCAGGCCGCTACGCAATGATCCCGATTATCCTCTGGTATTGATACTTCACGGTTTGGGAGGTTCGGTAGAGTCGCCCTATGTGCAGGGGCTGATGGAAACCCTTCTGGCATACCATTATCAGGTCGCTGTAATGCATTTTCGAGGTTGTGGTGGTGTGCCTAACAAGTTGCCGAGGGCCTATCACAGTGGTGACACTGAAGATCCTCGCTGGCTGGTTAGTGAACTTAAGAAACAGTTTCCATTAATGACGATTGCCGTGGTTGGCTTCTCATTGGGCGGAAATGTTGTTCTGAAAATGTTAGGTGAAGATGGTGGCCGCGGGCAGGTAGCCGCTGGGATTGCTGTTTCGGCGCCAATGGACCTCCATGCCTGTAGTCGCTACATCAACACTGGTATATCCCACCTTTATGAGCGCCACCTGATTAGCGGGCTTCGTTTGAGCCTGCTTCATAAGGCGAAAGACCCACAGTTGGCTGCGGCCTTACCCGATCTCAATTGCAGTGAGGACTTTGTCGATTTCAGGCATTTCGACAATGCTTTCACTGCGCCGTTACATGGTTTTCGTGATGTGGATGAGTATTACACCCAGGCATCCAGTAAGCCTTTACTCAAAGATATTCGCACGCCGACTTTGATTATCAACGCCGTTGATGATCCTTTTATTTGTCCATCAGCGATACCTGTAACCAGCGAAGTTAGTTCTGCTGTCGATTTGGCGGTGAGTGATCGAGGGGGGCATGTAGGGTTTATAGATGGGACGGTATGGAGCCCCAGTTATTGGCTGGAGAAAAAAATACCCTACTTTTTGGGGGCAGTCGTTGGGTTTCCAAAGGGAGCCCGTTAGGGGGCTCCCATTTCCAGGCTCAGGGTTAACAGCACTGGGTACTCGATTGATCCGCTTCGGGAGTGTCGCTGGCAAATGGCATTTCCTTGCCGCAGCCGGGAAACAGGCCAAAGTGCCGTGAAAAATCGCCAATAAACTCGAAGTGGGGTGCGAGACGGGTCTCTGCGAGCATTCTCCAAGTATTACCGCACACAGGGAATACTCGTCCGGTCTCAATAATGTGGTGTCCATCGAGAACGAATTGATCGGCAGAGCCCGGTAGTGTGCCTTTGTAAATCACTGCTTGGCCGTAATCCTCACAGTCTTTTTCCAGTTGCGCTAATTTGAACAATCGATAAGTGGCGGAAAAAAATCGAATTGATCCACAGCGCTGGGCCAGGGTTGGGTTGGTGATAAGTAATGGCCGACTCTCCACCAGGCGTGGATCGCGGAAGCCGCTGCCCTGAGCAATTTCCAGAAAGTCATTCCAGTAGAGTGCGCCCCCAAGACACTCGCCGAATAGTTCGGGGTCAGAGCTAATTGCGGGGGGAATGCGGCGGTCGGCATAGACATCGGAGAAGTAAAATTCTCCCCCTTGTTTCAGCAGCCGGAACAAGCCTTTGAGAACAGCATCTTTGTCTGTGGAGAGGTTAACCACACAATTGGAAATGATCACATCAAAGCTTTCAGGCTCTAATTCCAGTTCCTCCAGCTTTTCGATGTAGCCGTGCAGGAAGCGGACATTGTCATAGCCAAACTTGTCGGCGTGATGGGCTTGGTGCTGCCTGGCCACAGCCAACTGCTCTTCCGTCATATCGACACCAACTACTTCACCTTTTGGACCTACCAACTGGGAGAGCAAGTAAATATCCCGGCCTGAGCCACAGCCAAGATCCAGTACCCGGCAGCCTTCCAAAAGTGGAGGGCAGACAAGTCCACAGCCGTAATAGCGGGATAGGACATCGGGATGAATATTGGACAGCAATGGTTTTAGCCACTCTGGCATATCGCTGGGATCACAACAGGCATTGGTCTTCAGGTCTGAAGAGTTCTTTAGTTGGCGTCCGTAGTAGTCCTGTACTAAATCGTGCATTGGCTCTTTACCTATTGCGGGGGTTAACCAAAAAGGCGCAGTTGCGCCGGTATTGGCGCTCTTTGTAATTTTGCTGTGGAAGTGTAACAAGTCTGCGGTTCCCTCGACTAAAAACCAGAGGAATCACGGAAGAGTTGAGGAGTTAGAGGTTCTTCTGGCCAAAGGTTTCCGCTTTCGAAACTGATGCAGAGCTCTATACTGGCATGATATTTCACTCATTCTGGCTCGAGGGGCAGGATGAAGCAGAAAAGTCTCAATTGGCACAAAAATACCAGCATGATGCACTAGATATTTCAGAATCAGCAAAATTGCCTTTTGGCGCCAGTGGGAATTGGTTTGTAGAGAATCGCATTATTTTCGTTAATATCGACTCTCTCCGCTTCGATATTATGAGGGAACGTAATTGAGCGATCACCTAGCTCCCAGTGCTTCGACAGAGTCCGCCGAGGATTCTTTACAGAATTCGCAGTTCCTGGTGGATTTGCGCCAGCAGATGCTGCGTTTTGCCAGTTTGCAGTTGCAGGATACACAGCTGGCTGAGGATGCCGTTCAGGAAGCATTGATGGGTGCCCTAAAGAACTCGCGCAGCTTTTCCGGTCGCTCGGCTTTGAAGACCTGGGTCTTCGCCATTCTCAAGAACAAGATTGCCGACATGTTGCGACAGAGACAGCGCTTCGTAGATGCGGATCAATTGGTTCGTGGGGATAGGGAAGAATATGATCACGATGAGCTGTTTGATCAGACGGGGCACTGGCAGAAGGATGAAAAGCCCAAACGCTGGGCTGATCCTGAGTCGGCAATTCACGATAAGCATTTCTGGCGGATCTTCGAGGCCTGTCTCAGCCATCTTCCCTCGCGCCAAGCGCAGGTCTTTATGATGAGGGAATTTATTGAGCTGGAAAGCCATGAGATCTGTGCTGCCATGGAGATTACCGTTAGCAACTTAAATGTCACATTGCACAGGGCGCGCCTTCGCTTGCGCGAGTGTCTGGAAGATAACTGGTTTGGTGTGGAGAAGTGACAATGATGAAGACCTGCCGGGAAGCCACGAGGCTGATGTCTGAGTCTCAGGAGAGGGACCTGCTCATTTCCGAGAAGGCGAGCCTGAAGTTACATCTGGCGGTTTGCACACCTTGCCGCAATTTCGGCAAGCAGATGAAGACCCTCAGGCATATCACCAAATCCTATGCTCAGGGTGGCCCCGAGAAAGCTGACAACGAAAAATAGCATTTCGCACTTGGGGCCACTTATCCAATATTGGCGTTCCTAGCGGGGAGGGCGAACCGGGCGGTAGGCGATATGGCCACCGACAAAGTGCGGTTCATACCAGTAGGACCCGCAGTGCTCATAGGTAACGTTACCAACAGTTACTGCAACACAGCTGCGAGGCAACGTATATAACCACCCGCCGACACCTACGGCTGCTGCCGTACCCCAAAATGCTGGTCCCGGGTAGGGCCAGTAGTGGGGGCGCCAAGGGGGCGGTGGGTAGGGTGGATGATGGGGGTGAAATGGGGGGTGATTGGGAAAGCGCCTTGCAAACTCCCCCGGGGCATAGCCACCGTGGAAGCCTCCACCCATCGGACGCATCCCATTAAAATGTCCCCCAATATTGAAATGAGCCCCACCACCACCAAACCGACCAAAGGCTTCGGCTGAGGGACTGGCCAATGCAGTCAGTAGTGCCCCCGTGACCAGGGCAGGCACAACCAGTTGTGCAAGGAAACCCGTCTTTTGACCGTTGCGATGCATCATGGTGTGGCCTCCTTATTGGGTTCCGCCTTCTTAAACTGGATCTGCTTGAGCTTGTCGATGGAAGGGGTAAATTGCCCGGCGGCACCAGGTTTGGCTTCCATCCATTTCAAGGTGGCAATAAAGCGCGGCTTGGCGGGGTCGCGGGTGTTAACTGTTGAAATACGCAGGGGCAGAGGCTTGTCACCAGCCTTGATCCAGATTTCCCAGTCCAGGTTTTCAGAGCGAAATGCCCAGTGCTCGGTTTTTTGGCCGTCAACCATAGGCCGGTTTACCAGAAAGCCTTCTTTGATACCGGACCAAACATTTTCCTTCCTTCCCCATTCGAGGAGGTCGGCAAAAGGAATCTCAATGCCGTAATCCTTGGCGGCTTTGGTCAAAACTTCCGCTGTAGGCTGGGGTGCTTCCATTTCTGCGAAATAACCATCGCGGGGAGCAATCACGGTAAACTTATCGCCATTGTGAATAAACTGTCGGGTAATAGAATCTGTTTTCAGGTCTACACGCAGTTGCTTCGGTGGCATTGCCATATATTTGACGGTACCGCCAATCAGGAGCTTTTCCTGATTTTCCAGAACGACCTCAGTGAATATATCGGCGTTAAACATCATCATTTTGAGGCTGGCGAGGTAGTCACCCATTCGTTTCAAGGTTGCCATCGCCTTGGGGTCTAGGGGCTCGTTTGATTCCATGGCCCCCATTTGGCCTTGAGGAGGTTTGCCTTGCTGCATTTGCCCTGGTGGCTGGGGGGGATTGCTGTCATCGTTCGATTGAGTGGGGTGCCCTGGTGGCGGGGTTTGGCCTTGGGAGCCAGTGCTATCGGGTTGCGGGGGTGGAGTCGGGTTTTGAGCGACAATCGCAGGGGCTAATGCCACCGTCGCTGCAAGAATCAGCGCCCTAGCCAAGCCACCAAAGGGTTGAAAAGCAAGCATTTACCGGTACCTCCCAATACATAGCCATAGTTGTGGCATCTGAATCAGTGTAGAGGAGAACCTTCGCGCCTGCTGTTGTGTAAAAACGAGTATTGAAACGAGACTGGCTATCCAGAATTGCTGGTCAATAAGCTGTTGTTTTACAAAACTTTTGCCGTATTTAATTGAGGCTCTGGGTTATGTTTGCTAGAGTCGGTCCATTATTGATACTAGCCTGCTCCTATGAATGTGGTTCGTCTGTCATTTTTACTGATTGCGCTGCTGATTTTCCAGACAGCTGGCGCCTTCTATGACAGTCATGATGAGCTAGAAGATATCACCATCCACTTCTCTTCAAATAATATTGATCAACTCCCGGGAGTAGCTCCTACTGACGAGCCTGATGGGGGTTCCGTCACTTTCTCGCTGCCTTCCTCCGGTGAAGAGCAATCTACGCCGACGTTGGATTTCTGTAATCACTGTTGCCATTGTCACGGAATTAATGCAACCGGGCTTTTGGGGCAGTCTTATCAACCTCTTCTTCGGGGCACTATCAGTTACAGTGACACAATCAGTGCAGCTGCGCCCTCAGGTTATTTTTCTCCACTTTTACGCCCACCTATAACCCAAGTCTGATTAGTTAAATACTGCGTGTGCCGCTATAGAAGTATGTAGCTTTTGCTCGCACACGATGATCGAGTTGTGACTTGGGAGAATTCCATGGATTTTTTTTCCACGCTCTCGCTGAGCGTGATTGGTCGTGCATCCTTTAGATTTTTGTTGACGACCGCTCTACTTATATCTGCGCAAGCTACCTCTGCGCAGAAGGGAGAAGTATTGACGCTGCCAGAGGCAATACAGAAAACTCTGGCACAAAATCCCCAGATTGCAGTTTTTCCACTCCAGCAATGGGCATTGGATGGTGCTGAGTTCACAGCCGGCCTACGTCCTGCATGGGATTTTGGTTTCGAAGCTGAGTATGCGGTATACGGAGATGATGGTTCATCAAGCTCAAGCTCAGGCTCCCCCGGCCGGCCCGGTCCGCCAAGTGACGACGATGATGATGATGACAAGGAACTTGAGCTGACTGCTTCTTTGTCATCGGTTATTGAGTTGGGGGGCAAACGCCAGGCTCGAATCGATGTTGTCAATGCTCAGCGGGACCTCTTAATTGCCGATGAGCAAGCGACAGCACTGGATGTCTTGGCCGAGGTGGTTCGTGGCTATGCGCAAGTACTCGCTGCCGCAGAATTACTGATTCTAGAAAAAGAGAAGGTCTCGCTGGCGCAAGAAGCGTTGGACGCTGTAACTACAAGGGTCAATGCTGCTGCGTCCCCCATAGCTGAACGCATGCGGGCTGAGTCTGCACTGGCGAATGCCATTTTGGCCGCCGAGGCACAGGAGCGAATGCTGAGCTACTACAAGTACGCACTATCCGCGCTGTGGGGGCAACCTACCCAGGACTTTGCAGTTGACTCCAGCGTGCTCTTCCGATTTGAGCCAAATGCCAGCTTTGATGTTCTGTACGAGCGGGCTCAGGAAAACCCTTCTATTGCCCGTTTTGCCTCTGAAGAGCGCTTGCGCGCATCTCACCTGCATCTGACACAAGCGAAGTCGACACCTGATATTGGTTGGTATGCAGGCTATCGGAACGACAAAGAAGATGATGAGAATGCTGTCGTTGTTGGCTTTAACGTGCCGCTTTTTACCGGGCGACGTAATCGGGGTAAAGAGATTTCTGCAATGGCTGAGCTGGAACAGGTTCAGTTGGATAGAGAGGCGGCATTGCTAAAGCTCTATCCCCAGCTTTTCTTGGCGGTAACGAGCCGTGAACAAGCGCTGGCCATTGTTGACGAAATGCAAAATACCGTTATTCCCACATTGCGCAAGGCGCTTTCTGAGGTTGACCGGGCCTATCGCCGGGGGCGCTATTCCTATGTTGAGTTGATCTCTGCCCGAGAGGAATTGCTCGATGCTGAGCGCTCGAGAATTGTGGCGGCACGCTCTGTTCATGTGTACGGAGCGGAAATTGAGAGATTAACTGCCCGGCCATTAGGTGTCGTGGCTGTCGAGAGCAGTAGATGAAGTTGAGTTTAAAAATGAGCAGATTAAATAGGACTTTAAAGCTAGCGATGCTGTTCCTAATCCTTTTGGTACCTCAAGGGTGGGTGGCAAATTTTAGTTATGCCAGTGGCTCCCACGGTGGAGAGCATCATCAAGAAGAAAGTAAAGGGCCACATGGGGGCCGCCTCTTAGAGCAGGGGGATCTTGTGGTTGAGCTGGCTCTGGTAGAGCGGAGTGGTAAGGCTGAATTTCGCGCGTGGATTCAGAAAAATGGAGAAGCACTGAATAATGCGGACTTGAGCCTGACTCTAGTTCGACTTGGGGGTGAGTCAGAACGAATAGCTCTTTCCCGTGATGACAATATTGATTACTGGCGCAGCCATAGAGATTTGCCTGAGCCCCATTCATTCGATATTGAACTCTCCCTGACCTACAAGGGGGGTAGTGCTGAATGGAAGTTTGAATCCTATGAGGGCCGCGTAAAGATAGCCGAGGATATGGCAGTAAAAGCTGGCATTAAAACTGCGGTTGCCGCACCAGGAGTTATTCAAGAGCGCATTACCCTTTACGGTAAAACTACTATTGATCATCATAGTCTCAGTCATGTTCGTGCTCGTTATCCTGGCACGGTTGTCACGATTGAGAAAGCATTGGGTGATTCCATACAAAAGGGGGAAAAGCTGGCAACAATTGAGTCCAATGACAGCTTGCAAACCTACTCCTTGATAGCGCCTATCAGCGGTCAGATTATTGATAAGCAGGCCAGTCGAGGGGAGTTTAGCGGTGATCGGGTGCTGTTTACGATTGCGAACTACAAGCAAATATGGGCAGAGCTTCAAGTATTCCCCACTCGCCGGGGACAAATTGCTCGCGGGCAAAAAGTTTCTATTACCGCCGATGGGCTCTCATTTGATTCGACAATTGTCAGCTTGGCACCGGGGGGCAATGGCACGCCTTTCGCAATAGCCCGCGCGATGATTGAGAATCCAGAGGACATTTGGACAACAGACCTGATGGTTCAAGCTGATGTGGTTACCCATGAGAGTCCTGCGCCTTTAGTGGTGGAAAATCAAGCGCTACAACCCTTCCGGAATTGGACAGTTGTGTTTGTAAAAGTAGGGGATGCTTATGAGATTCGCCCACTGGAACTTGGGCGGACCGATGGCAGGGTTACAGAGGTATTAAGTGGACTCAACCCTGGAGACCGCTATGTCACTGAAAACAGTTACTTAATCAAGGCGGATATAGAGAAATCCGGCGCTGCTCACCACCATTAATTGAGGCCAGAAGATGATTGAAAGCATCCTGCGCTTCTCCATTGAGCGGCGTTATTTCGTATTGTCCCTAATTTTTATTCTGGTGGGGCTCGGGGTTTGGAGTTACCAGAAACTCCCTATTGATGCGGTCCCCGATATCACCAATGTTCAGGTGCAGATTAATACTGAAGCACCTGGTTACTCGCCTTTAGAAGCTGAACAGAGAATCACCTATCCGGTAGAGGCGGCACTTGCCGGACTTCCCAACTTGGAGTACACCCGTTCGATTTCGCGCTACGGGCTATCCCAAGTGACCGTGGTTTTCAAAGAGGGGACAGATCTCTATTTTGCGCGAAACTTAATAAACAGTCGTCTGGGTACCATCGAGAGCAATCTGCCCCCGGGGTTGGAGCCGGAAATGGGGCCCATTGCCACCGGGCTTGGTGAGATCTTTATGTATACCGTGGAGGCTTTGCCCGGAGCAACCCAGCCCAATGGCCAGCCCTACGACGCCACTGCACTGCGGGAGATTCAGGATTGGATTATTAAACCGCAATTGTCTCTCGTTCCGGGGGTTACGGAACTAAATACTATCGGTGGCTATAACAAGCAGTATCACGTAACACCGGACCCCCGCCAGATGCTTAACTTCGGCGTATCTATGGAGGATATTGCCGAGGCTTTGCGTCGCAACAACGAAAGTCGAGGTGCTGGCTATCTGGAAAATAATGGACGCCAACTGTTAGTGCGTTCACCGGGACAACTACAGAATATCGGAGAAATTGAAGGCGTAGTAATTACCAGCCGATCCGGGGTGCCGGTTAAAATTTCTGATGTTGCTGAAGTGGCTATTGGTAAAGAGCTGCGTACCGGTGCTGCTACGCGAGATGGTGAAGAAACCGTATTGGGCACCGCTATGATGCTGGTGGGGGAAAACTCCCGCGAGGTGGCGCGCAATGTGGCGGAAGCTTTGGAGCAAGTAAAATCCACTGTACCTGAAGGTGTAAAGGTGGAAGCGGTTTACGATCGCACGACGCTCGTGGACAAAGCTATCGCTACAGTACAGAAAAACCTTATTGAAGGTGCGTTGCTGGTAGTCGTCGTGCTGTTCTTGCTGCTTGGAAATATTCGGGCTGCCTTTATTACGGCCGCTGTGATCCCGCTGTCCATGCTTGCCACTATATTTGGTATGGTGCAAACCGGTGTTTCTGCCAACCTGATGAGTCTCGGTGCGCTCGATTTCGGTCTGATTGTCGATGGGGCTGTAATTATCGTAGAAAATGCGATTCGCAGGCTCGCCGAAGCCCAACAGCGCAAGGGCGGTAAGTTACCTCTGCAAGAGCGACTGGAGCTGGTATTCCAGGCCACCAATGAAGTGATTCGCCCGAGCCTTTTTGGAGTGTTGATTATCACGGTGGTGTATATTCCTTTGTTCACACTGACTGGTGTCGAAGGAAAGATGTTTCACCCTATGGCCGCTACTGTGGTTATGGCGTTATTGGCTGCATTGGTTCTTTCTCTCACCGTAGTACCTGCAGCGGTTGCTGTTTTTCTCACCGGGAAAGTCAGTGAAAAAGAAAATAAGGTGATTGTTGCTACTAAGTCACTGTACAAGCCGCTTTTAATTGCCGCAATGAAAGTGCGTTGGCTGGTACTATCAGGGGCTCTTGCTTTAGTACTGTTTTGTAGTTGGCTAGCTACTACTCTCGGTTCTGAGTTTATCCCTCAGCTTAATGAGGGCGATATTGCACTACACGCTTTACGTATTCCGGGGACTGGCCTCGAGCAGTCGGTGGAAATGCAGCGTCTACTAGAGCAGCGCATTAAGGAGTTCCCCCAGGTAGACAAGGTATTTGCAAAAATTGGTACTCCAGAGGTAGCTACAGATCCAATGCCTCCGAATGTGGCTGATAACTTTGTGATCCTAAAAGCCAGAAATCAATGGCCCGATCCAAAACTGCCTCAGGAGCAATTGGTGGCAGAAATCGAAGCAGCCGTTCGAGAGCTTCCAGGTAATAACTACGAATTTACCCAGCCAATCCAGATGCGTTTCAACGAGTTGATTTCTGGTGTGCGTGCAGATCTGGGCATCAAAGTATTTGGTGATGACCTGGACCAGCTTGTCGCTTCGTCTAATCAAATCCTGGGTGTGTTAAATGGGATTGAGGGTGTAGCCGATGCTCGAGTAGAGCAGGTTGAAGGTCTGCCAGTTCTCTCTGTAGTCCCCAAGCGTATAGCGCTCGCCCGTTATGGTATCGACCTGAAAACCCTACAGGACTTGGTATCAACCGCAATTGGAGGGGAATCTGCAGGGCTGATTTATGAGGGTGACCGCCGCTTCCAATTGGTAGTAAGGCTGCCGGAAGGGCTGCGCCGGGACTATGAAAATCTTGGTGACTTACCTGTACCTTTACCCGCTGGTAGCCCGCTAGGTAGCTATGTGCCTTTGTCTGAAGTAGCCAATCTTGAAATGACACCGGCTCCCAATCAAGTCAGTCGTGAAAATGGCAAGCGCCGTGTAGTGGTAACCGCGAATGTACGCGATCGCGATTTAGGATCTTTTGTGGAGGAGGCAAAAGCCCGAATCCAACAACAGGTGTCTTTGCCTGCAGGTTACTGGTTGGTATATGGAGGTACATTTGAACAACTGGAATCTGCAAGTACGCGTCTTTCTATCGTTGTCCCGCTGACGCTTTTGGTAATCCTCGGTCTTCTAGTAATGGCTTTCGGCTCATTCAAAGATGCCTTGATCATTTTTACAGGAGTTCCCTTAGCGCTAACTGGCGGGGTGCTAGCTCTATGGCTGCGCGATATGCCTCTATCGATTTCTGCAGGGGTTGGGTTTATTGCCCTTTCTGGTGTTGCGGTTTTAAACGGCCTGGTAATGCTGTCATTTATTCGTCAGCTGCGGCAACAGGGCGGTGAGCTTTTGGTTTCGATTATTGACGGAGCAATGATTCGTCTTCGTCCTGTACTGATGACTGCTCTGGTCGCCAGCTTGGGGTTCGTGCCTATGGCATTGAATGTGGGTACCGGCGCAGAGGTACAAAGGCCCCTGGCCACGGTTGTGATTGGGGGGATTATTTCTTCCACACTTCTAACTCTGTTTGTACTTCCGTTACTTTATCGGATTGTGCATGGCAGGGGAGGAGACGAGATGGCTAAAAACTCTATTAAGTAGATGTTTCTGCCTACTTCACCTCACAAAAGAGGTGAAGTAGGTGTAGAACCAATGAGGCAAGATTCAGTTAATTTATTGACTCCTAGTGACGCTCTAAACAAAAGGTATGAGTGCAGGTCGTTCGGCTTCCTAATAAACTCCCCTATGAGTCTGTAAGATAATCTTAGTGTTTAATATACAGACTGCGTATGGTTTAAATGCATTGCTTTTATGGCGCTGTGTTTTTGTGAGTGGTACATGCCGAAAGTGACTCGATAGCTTGAGACGCCTAGTTTATGTGCAGCTGATTCATATCAAATTCTTTAGAGTGTTGATATATTTTTCAGCAAAATTTAAAGCGTTATTTCTTTTTGTCAGTGGGTCACAGTATGAAAAGACAAAAACGGAACTTTTTTCTGTTGAATAAGTGCTCAATGATATTGGATGGGCGCCGTGAGTTTGGAGTGAGGTACCTATGATAGGTTCAAAAAAATTCATGTGCACACCCAGGGATTCCAGGTTACCCAAGTTGGATACGCATAATCCTTCAAGAAAGTAGGGATTGTTGGTTTCGTATTTTTCAACCCACTCAATAATATTCCCTAAATCATAGTTCTTGTGAAAGTTAAACTTACAATATTCGCCGGACACTGCCTGCCGATCAAGTTCAATCTGTAAGTGCTTTGCCAGCTCCCAGGTGTTCTCGATATCGATATCTGGTGTAACCTCAAGAGTGGTAACTGCAGAAAAGGTACCAATAACGCTTAACTCGATTCCGGTGCCGCATAGGTCGCGGACATCCATGGGTAATAAGATTTTGATCCATTCTCTGTGATTTGGCAGTATGTTTGATGCCTGGATGGCAATAGCACAAAAAAGCGCACTAGGTCTTACTTTGTGTTTTCTGCCAATAGCTGCAACGTGAGAGAGTTCCTCCATAGGAAATTTGCGATATAAAATATGGCCCTCCCGTTCAGTAACAAAAGCGGCTTCTTCTACTGGCCATTTAAATAAATTTTCTTTAATTCCAGATGTTTGCTGGTTGGAGAAATGCTTGCTTGAATCAAAGTAGGTCTCAACAGGGTCGTATAACGGCTGTCTATCTAACCTGAATCTTCCTTGATCCAAAAAATACAAATCTAAAATGTAGAATATGATCCCGGCAGACCGGCCGTCCAATGCAGCATGATTGCTGACCATAGATATGTAGTCGACTTTGCCTAGTGAATTTAGATAGAAGGAAAGAGTATATGTACATGCTTCAACGTTGAGTCCTGTTTTACCTCTGCGAGTATATTCGTATTCAATATTAATGGGTTTTGAAAGCCCTCTTATCTCTAAAGGGATATCATCAAAGGGTACGTCGCAATACCAGCGCAGTTGCTCACCTGACTCAACACGAGCCTGTAGAAGGGGGTAAATTTTATGGATTAAAGAAAAGGCAGTTTTAAGTTGCTCAACACTCAGTGGAATTAGAACTTTATAAAAGGAAACCAGCAAGGTTCCCCCGCAAGTTCTCCTGGCTAGCTCGGTAAATAATGCTTCTTCAGGCCCCAGCACCCTGGAGAACTCTCGGCTGGACATAGGTGCTCTTTCCAAGAACAGATTGACTTAATGTCAAACTTAATAAAATAGAAGTTAAGATGCAAAAATATTGATACCTAAATATTGCTTGCTTATCTATATATACATGTTCGGAATACATAAGTGTTGGCTAAGATTTGTCGTGGCTTGATCTAATGTTGACTGGTTTGAGGTGCATTACTTGAGTGGGGGTATGGGGCAATAGCTCCTTTGGAATACATGTATGCCTTTCAATAAAGCTAGTAACGTCGCCTCCTTTTGGCAGGTTACATTAAAAATCAAGTACTGAATTTTATATGGTTTATTGGCTTAAGGTTGATGTTTGGTGAAATCTGTGAGATGTATATGATATGACTGACTGTACTTGGTTGGCGTTGCCAATATTTCCTTGCATTGATTTTTGGTGGTCACTTGTAGTGACCAATTGATTCTTTATTGGAGAATCGTACATAAGGTGAAATTGTTTGGGGGGTGGCCTTGGCTGATTAGGGAGTAATGGGCGCCTTTGCTTTACTTTTGCTTTTGTTCGTTTTTTAAGTCAAGGGTTAGTTCTCAGGTTCTAAAAGCCTCTTGATAGTGTTAATGAATTTTTCTGCAAAATTCAAAACGCTATCTCGTTTTGTGAGTGGATCACAGTACGAAAATATAAATACTGAATTACGTACCGTTGAATAGGTTAGTAGTGAGATAGGGTGAGCCCCATGTGTTTGAAATGGAATTGCCGTGATGATTTCAAAGTACTTCATTGCCGTGCCAAGCGCTTTCATGCTGCCTACATTAGATATACACATTCCTTCAGAAAAGACAGATTTCTTTTCCTCATAATCCTGAGCCCATTCAATAATATCCTCGAGTTTATATTTCTTGGGAAACATGAACTTGAATGGTTCTCCTTCTTCCGCCTGTTTATCAAGCTCAATCTGTAAGTGGCGCGCTAGTTGCCAAGTATCTTCTATGTCTATATTGGGCATGATTTCAAGAGTGGTTGCTGATGAAAAAGCACCTACTGCACTTAATCCAATTTCAGTGCCGCAGAGTTCACGAACATCCATGGGTAGTAAAATTTTTATCCAATCTTTATGGTTGGGTAATATTTTGGATGCTTGAATCGCAATGGCGCAAAACAGGGCGCTTGGCCTTACCTTGTGACTTTTCCCTATTTTTACCAGTTGTGAAATTTCTGCAATCGGAAATTGCCGATATATAGCATGACCTTCACGTTCTGATACAAAAGCAGGTTCCTCTACGGGCCAATTAAAAAGTTCATCTTTTTGAGAAGATGGTTTTTCATGGGCAAAGTATTTAGAGGAGCTAAAGTAGCTTTCGACAGCTTCATAAAGTGGTTGTCCGCCCAACCTGAATGTTCCTTCATCTTTAAAGAATATGTCCAAAATACAGAATAAAGTCATCACTGATCGGCCATCCAAAGCTGCGTGGCTGCTGACTAGTGAGATCCATTCAACTTCGTCATGGGAATTAATATAGAAAGAAAGTGTATATGTGCATTTTTCAACATCAAGGCCCGTCTTACCCCGACGATTGAATTCAGCCTCGAAATCAAGAGGCTCCTTCAATATTCGAATCTCAATTGGAATTGACTCGAATGGTACGTCGCAGCGCCATCGAAGCTTGTTGCCGGACTCAACTCTTGCCTGTAAAAGTGGGTAGATTTTATGTGCCGATGCGAAACCACTTATCAATTTTTCAACGCTAAGAGGAGTGAGTACTTTGATAAAGGAGATTACTAATGTCCCCCCGCAAGTTCGCCTTGCCAACTCGGTGAACATAGCCTCCTCTGCACCTAATACTCTGGAGAGCTCTGTAGCCGGCACAAAGTACCTCCTTTTTAAAGCCCATCCATATCATGTAAAGTAACTTGAATAGGCTTGAATCGCAAAAAACAATTGCTTAAAGATAAATGGCTGTAGATTTGATTTTGGATACTTTGTTGCAGAAGAGTAGTTAAGTGATGGTAAGTTGTACTAACAATGGTTTTATTGGTGCGGATTTTATTTAAGGGTTTTTCCAGGAAAATTCTTGTTTATTGGTCTGTAGCGGGTTTAGTGAAGTTCTTTACATTTGCTTTTACCCTACTGGGGGGGTAGTAGACTTACAGTTGGGTTTTGGACAGTAGCTTTGTGGCCAGCATGTTGTAGTTGATGTAAGCTGTGGGTGAGTGCTCTTAGTAGGGGGATATATTTGCTTATCCATTGGTTGCCCTTTGCTGAGTAAGATAATTTGCACATCTTATATAATTTATTCTGACTGGGCTTTTAAAATATGCCGGAACAACTTTTTGCACTTTTACCTTTTTGGCCTGCGATACTTGGAGCTGTAGTACTTTTTTTGCTAGCTAAATCCATCGTGATAGTGGAGCCAAAGCAGTACCACTTCGTGCTATTTCTTGGTAAGTACTGGAAAACTGCCACCCCTGGTTTCAACTTGATTATTCCCTACCTTTCTTGGGTAGACAAAAAAGCCTCAACGGCTCTACACGAAACCTCTGTTGAGTTGAGTCTAAAGACCAGTAATCATGTCACATTCGGTTTGATTCTAAAGGTTCAGCATCAGGTGTCGTCGGATGTGCAGCTTGCATACAAAGCTCTCTATGATCTAGAGAATTACCAGGCACAGCTGAAGTCGTTTGCAACAGATGCAGCTATTCCTGTTGCCAACGGCATTGAGCTAGAAGACGTTTATAACAAAAAAGAACATATAGCTGACAAGGCTAAGGAGCGCCTTCGCCAATTTTTCCACGACTTTGGTGTAGAGATTGTCGATGTATTATCAGATGAGCCGCGGCTACCCAAGTCGGTAGAGGTTCAGGCTAACAAAGTTATGGAAATGCAGCGGGAGAAGCAGGCCGCTACCTACGAGGCTGAGGCGATCCGGGAGCGCGAAGTGGGTAAGGCTAAAGCTGATGGCGAGTCCGTAAAGATTCGTATGGAGAAAATGGGGGAGGCACGACGGGTATATGCACAAAGTGCAGCCGAGGCTATTAAGGTTCTTACCAGCGCTGGTACCAGCGCAGACGAAGCGTTGCGCTTTATGACTGCCATTGCAGATAATGATGCACTGGTAACTGCTGCACGTCACGGTAGTACTGTGGTAATGGCTACCAGCCAGGCGCAGCAAGTACCTGTCGCTTTGCCGTTACCTGATAAGTCGGCTGCGGTAGCAAAACAACGATCCTTGAGGGAGTCTGAGCCTGTCTAGTAAGATCGTCCGAGGGATAGGCCTATGGGCTATCCTTTGGTAGCTTCAAAGTGAATGGCGATTTACTACCTAGGCAGCAGCAAAGAATACAGTCGACTCTTGAAAAAATGATTTCACAAGTTTTCTATTTTTTTTGATGCTCTGCAAATCTGCATTTGCACGGCTCAGTAGTGTCTCACCTTTTTTCAGCGGCTTCTTTGAGGTCCCTATATTTCTCATATGATTCCAGACCAACTCATCTGGATTTAGGTCTGGTGCATATGGCGGTAAGAACACCATTTCAAGCTTGCCATCCTGTGAATCGACATACTCCAATACCTTTTTCGATTTGTGTACTGGGTGCCCATCAACAATGAGAATCACTGGTCTTTTCTGACCTCTCTGGAAACTTTTGAAACATTTTACGCACTTTTCTGCCGTGAACTTTCCGCTATAAATATGATACCAGAAGCCACCTCTGTTCGATAAAGCTGAGATCGCATTGATTGACTGTCTTTGACCACTCGTTTTTACCACTGGAGTTTTTCCTTTTTCTCCCCCAGTTTTTTTCGCATAAGATTTAATCTTTGGGTAGACTTCCTTTACCCATTTATTCACCACCTTCTCATCTCTCTCGTAAGCTCTTCGTAGAGGCTCTTGTGGCGTCAGGCCCAGTCGATGTAGAAGTGTGCCGACACTAGAAACGCTAAGTTCAATCTTGAATCTCTCAAAAATCAAATTCGATACGATCTGACGTGTCCACAATCCGAAGTCAAAGCCATATTGCCTTGGATCGCCACCAATAATCCATCGCTTGACTTCCTCTTCTTCAATAGCTGACAGTTTTCTACCGCGTCCAGGTCTAATTTTTGGAGATAGCGCTTCGATACCTTTCTCCCGAGCAGTCCTTAACCATGGGAAAATAGTTCTGCTCCCCAGCCCTAAGCTACGACTAACCTCCGCCGCAGATTCTCCACCAAATACTCGCTGAGCAGCAATTTTACGTATGAGGTGCTGCTCCTCAGTACTAAGTTTTCTGGCATCGTATTTCATGTAATTTATATTACCAGAGTGTACTGATCATTTCTGCCCCGCTAGTAAGTAGGTGTGAAAGCCGGCGTCGACTAGAGGATACAGCAAAAAATATCGTGATAATTCGGCCTTACGGCTGACACGAGCGTAAAGCGACTTTGCTAAAATGCAGGCTGGGATGACGTTATTCCAGACGAAAATTTTAACGAGTTTTCGAGGCGTGCTTAAGGTGTGACTAGGGGGGGGCAGCTGGAATTGAGAAAAAACTTTTTGCCAATTCCAGCTGCCAGAAAAATCAAAACTTTCCTGAACCGGGGGCGCTTCAGCGCCCCCGGCACAATGGGTTAACACCCTGCGAGAACGGTCAATCGCAAGTTGCAGCGCCAATATCTTCCCAAACAGAAGAAACACCGGGCTCATCGCCCTGGGTCCACCACTTGGCACGATAGCGGGTGCCATCGTGATTTACTTCATCTCCACCGTTATAGATGGTTTCTGCATTCCATGGTATTTCGACATCACTGATCAGCGTCCAGTCGGATGCAGCTATGCTCGGCTCCATCTGGGTCCAGGAGCGTGCCTGCCAAACCAGGTTGTTATGGCTTACCTGGTCGCCGCTCAGGTAAGTGTTACCCTCGCTCCAGGCGGGGTAGCTACCTGCATTGGGGTCCGTCTGGCTGCAGCTGCCCTCTGCAATGTTGGTCACATTCACTTGTACGTCGGCAGAAACAGTGGCGAAACCATCGCTCACGGTAACCGTTGCGGTAAAAGTTGTATCGGCTTCAACTTCTGGTGCTGTGAACGTAGCGCTGGCAGTATTTCCATTAGCTACAGTAAGGCCTGGTGCACTCCAGCTGTAGGTGAGCGCATCGCCATCGGAATCACTGGCAGTGGCGGAAACACTGATACTCGAACCTTCATTCACAGAGACACTGGCGGGGACGGAGACCGTGGGAGGCGTATTATCTCCGTCAGCGAGCAGGGTCACTTCGACAGTATCAGTATCTGAGAGCTCACCATCACTGACTGTGAGTTCAAATGTCAGCACCGTCTCAGAAGTCACCTGTGGAGCGGTAAACGCGGGAGTTGCACTATCGGCACCCGTTAACTGTACCTGAGGGGTGCCAATCTGAGTCCAAGAGTAGCTCAACACATCGCCATCGAGATCGCTGGAGGCACTGCCATCCAGGGTTACTGAAGAACCGCTAGCCGCAGACTGGTCAAGACCCGCATCGGCAGACGGCGCTCGATTGGCGATGCCGTCACCGTGGCCTAAGCCCTCGTGCATCGCATTGAGTATGTCGCCGTTGTCTGCATCAATTTCCCAAGAGAATAAACCTGCAAGACCATTACTGCGCGCGTAAGCACCTTTCTGCATGACAGTAGTGGGGCTATCGTAGGTGATCAGGTCACCAGTATCGGCTTTGAAGATATAGGCGCCCTGGGCAGTGCTGTCGTAGTACTCCTGCCACTGACCGCTAGCGATATTCTCGGCAATCTCGCGGTAGTCTACAACGCCGCTCTCCCAAGTGCCTGCAACCGCACCGGTTGCTGTGCCGGTCAGGTGATCACCCCCCGTCCAACCGTTAACCCCGGTCCAGCCACGGCCATACATTGCAGCGCCCAGCACCAGCTTTGACGGTGGTACACCAGCGCCAATCAACGTTTGGATACTGGAATGGGCATTGTAATCATCGGTGGGATCCCAGCTCGGAGCATAAATTGCCGTCTGGTGCCCAAGTGTCTGGTTGCTCCAAGCTCCGTAGAAGTCATAGGTCATCAGGAACAGGTAGTCCATGTACTGTTCGACACTCGAGTAATCGACATCCTCGAGTTTGTCAGCGCCAGCACCAATCGCAGACGTGAGTTCGTACTCGCGACCAGTTTCCTGCTCGAGTACGTCCAGCATCGCGCGCAGTTCTTGCATCAGTAAGCGGTAAGTCTCGCCATCGGTTGCGGGGTCGCCCAGGCTGGAGTTTGCTCCCTGACCACCAGGATATTCCCAATCGATATCCACACCATCAAAGAATTTCCAGGTGCGCAGGAACTCCCCCACTGAATCGACAAAGCGGGTGCGAAGGGTCGAATCATCAAAGAAGTAGAACGGGTCAGATAGGCTCCATCCTCCAACTGACGGCAGTATTTTGATATCTGGATAGGCCTGCTTCAGTGCCATCAACTGGCCAAAGTTACCTTTGTAGGGATCGGACCAACTGTGCCCTGTCTGCGACTTCTGCAGTGCAGCGAATGGGTCGTGGATTGAGACCTTGAAATCGTCCCGCCCTGAGCAGGAGCGTTGCAAAGCCTGGTAGCTGCCATCAATGTCCTTGAGACTGTCGTTGATGCCGTCGCCACCGCAGATGGGAATGAAACCATACAGGATATGGGTGAGGTTATAAGCTGGGATCTTATCAACAGGGAAGTTGCGGCCATAGATGCCCCACTCCACAAAGTAAGTACCCACAACGGATCCGCTGGTGTTGGTGTAGGGTTGGTGGTTTTCTCCAACATTGAGCACGATTGGATCTAAGTGACTGCCGTCGGTATCGGCCACGACGATGTCGGTCGTTTCTGAAGTGCTGCAGCCGGAATCATTACACAGGGTAACTTGCAGCCCGTATTGGCCCCCTTCACTGATCTGCAACGTGGCGGTTCCACTCTGGTTACCGCTACCACTCACCGACTGCGTGAGTACAACTTGTCCATTAAGCAGATACTGTGCAGTGTCGGCATCGTCACCGGAAAACTTGGACCAGGCCACCGGTACTTCGGCGTAATCTTTGACGGTCACTAGCTGCTCGTATGCGGTGGCGGTCTCATCAACTTCAATAATGGCAAAACTAGCTTCCATATTGTCGATGGTGGGGGCCCCTGGAGCTGCAAGCGCAGGTGAGCTGGCCAAGGCAAATAACAACAGAGTTTGCCTCCAAGCCTGGAGTTTGGGTGTTTGCATGAGGTTCCTCTTAAGTAATGAAATGTTGTGAGCTTCTTTGGCAAAGCGTGCCTGGCTCGATTAGCTATACCACTAATTTCTCAACAACTTTCGAGTATTTACCCGATCCCTAACGGCAGAAACATACCGTGTGGGTCACTTTTGGATGCTCGTCACAAAATTTGTCGCCATACCCTACAAATTTCTACCGGCTGCTCAATAATTTTTGAGTATATTTATGAGTCTCAGCTGTAGAAACGTACCATGTGGTTCACTTTTTAGTGTGATGTAGAAACCCACGTCCTAAGGATAACGGTGTCCGGCGAGTATTTTATGCATCTCAAAAAATCCGACCCTAGTCTTTGTATCTAGGTGTATAAGCGAGATCTAAAAAGAATTTTAATTCTGTGGGGGCCTATTTTTTGTTGCCGTAGGAGTCGCCCCTAGAGTCGAATTCATGCACCCTCAATAAATCGAAAGATCCCTACAAATATCATAAAAAGTACTTGATATTCACGGCTGAACAGGAAGATTTTGTACGCTTTTTGCTCAACACCAAAGGTGGTGGAATGTCAGAGCGGCTTGATGGGCTGGAACAAAGACTGATGAACAATACCGTATTGGAAGATTGGTTTTCCCCTATGAAGCAAGCACTGGGGAAATGGCGGTATTCGGATATAAAATACCCCACATTAAATACTGTAATGTTTCTTCTTCTTAATTGCGTGCGCCAATTAAATGCCACTATTACGCTATCTTATTTATAAGAAAAAGGGATTTTATTCAATGCATCAGGTTTTTGAGTCTGCGTCTGGAAAGCTCTATTTGGGGCGGCTTTATGACTATGCGAGTCAGCACAGTAGAGAATACCCCTGCCAATGGCAGCGACCCCATCGCGAAGAAATACACTGCGAAAGTACGTGATTTCTTGGCAGAAGTTCCCGATTGTTCCGGGGTATATTTGTGGGGTTACTATGATGAAAAGGGCCGCTGGAACACTATTTATATCGGCAAAACAGACTCAACAAAAAAAGCCGGCTTACAAACCAGCCTTAAGGAGGAGTTGTGTACAGAGAATATCTTTATCTGGTGTGCGGGTTACGATAGCGATCAGGAATCACTAGACTACGCCTTACAACGCTTTGCGAACCCAACTCCTAAGTCTGTCACTCACTATAGGCGAGCACTCAAAAAATATGGGACGTCTCATATCTACTGGGCAACAACAGCACCAGATCAAGTGCCAGAGGAAATCGAAAGCTGGCTAGTTGAATTGATGAATCCCAGCGCTAATCATCGCAAAATACTGCCAAAACCACTTTATCGAGAAGGAGCGGTTAATATACTGACGTTGTTCAGTCAGCATATTAGTGATCATCGCCCAGGCTAAAGCCCTGCTCGGAGGATCTTTAGGGAGGCCCTAAATAAGCCCATTAGTCAGGATTGCCCGGTGGATCTTTTGGCACAGGCGACTGAATTTACTAACGTCGCCAAGGGTGGGGGTCTCGCCGTCGTCTAGTTTCTTCTCCCAATCCACGATTTCGCTATCCAATAGCTCCAGTAGTTTTTTCGGGCAGCCCCTGCAAGGGCCGGCACACAACTGGGCGGCGGGCATGGTGAAGGGTAGGGTTTCCCTGGCCTGCCGGATAATTTGGCGAATGGCTGTGCTGGTGTTGGGTTTTACGGTTTTGGGCAAGGCGGTCATACCTTAGGTGGTTTCAGAGGCTTCCTAAAGCTTCCCTGTAGCGGCACGCCGATCTCTGTGCAACAAAGTGTCAGGGGCTTTCCGCTCCTTGCGGCGACAATTCCGGCGGGTGACACCCACATCATGGTAGGCGTTCTCATTTGTATCGCAAACGGGCAAAAGTGGTAGACCTGTGCATGGCCAAGTTATTCGGAGGCTCCTTGGGCCGCTAGGCAATGCGCCTATCAAAACAGAGATCCTCATTGCAGCGTTGGACGGTAAGGTCGTCGATATTGAGTTGCTGCAGTGCTGCGCGAATCCTGCCAACTTCCTCTTCGCTAGTTAGCGTGGGGTGGGGGTCAGTCGCACCTGTAGCGGGGTGGTCAGTATCGCCGCACTCTGCCAGGGCGCAGCGCCACTGTTAGGTACTCGTGTAATGGCATCATAATTTTCTGGCAGCACTTTAATATCCAGACTGGCCCAGTCGAGTAAAGGCAGCAGATGGGCGATACGTCGTGGATACATTCCGGCGGTGTGCAGGCCCACTTTAAACCCCAGAGCTAGCACACCATTGATTGCCGTTTCCAGTGCGCTCTGGGCTGTGGGTTCGCCACCGGAGAACACCACTGCGTCGAGCAGTCCTCGGCGAGTCTGTAGGTGTTGTAAGAGCTGTTGCCAATCGTATTTGGATTCAGTTTGTTCGCCGTTGTGACAGTAGCGGCAGCGCCAGGGGCAGCCCTGACAGAAGACTACTGCCGACAGGGCGCCGGGAAAGTCGATGGCGGTAAAGGGAGTAAAGCCGCCTACGCGCAGTTTTTTATCCATGGTGTATCGAGTGTTGCAAGGGTTGTGGCGGCGCCGCTGCCGGATTAGCGCTGATTCGAGGGGGCTGCCTCTGGGACAAAAAAGCATCGGTCGCGGTGCTCCGATTGCTTGCCGGGGTTCCAGAAAGTTACCGGCCGGTGGTAACCCATTACGCGACTCCAGACTTCACAAGGGGTGCGCTCCGCATCTTTTAATACGGTAGTTTCGGTTTGCATGGGGGTTCTCCCAGTCATTTTCCATGGTGTTTCTAACTGCACGCTTTTCGCTACAGGCGAGTTTGCGTGCGATCAATTCCTCATCGCAGTGCGGACAGAATTGGTGTTCACCGCTCAGGTAGCCGTGCGTCGGACAGATAGAGAAAGTGGGGGTAACGGTTATATACGGCAGGCGGAAGTTTTCCAGTGCACGGTGCACCAGACGGCGACAAGAATCCACATCCGGAAGTTGTTCCCCTAGATATAAGTGCCGTACCACCGGTGTACATTGACTGCAGCGACTCCTGCCGTGATAGCGCTTCGAATGGGTCATCAGTAAAGCCGACCGGCAATTGTGAAGAATTGGTGTAATAGGGGGCTTCATCGTTATCCGCTTGTAAAATATCCGCGAAGCGCTTGCGGTCTTCGCGGGCGAAACGGTAGGTGGTCCCCTCTGCCGGTGTTGCTTCCAGGTTGTCCAGGTGGCCGGTTTCGTCTTGGAATTTGGTCATGCGCGCACGAATATGCTGCAATAGCTGCTCGGCCATCTGATGGCCGCTGGGGCTGGTGATATTTTCCCGGTCGTCGGTAAAATTGCGGATCATTTCACTGATTCCGTTGACACCGATGGTGGAGAAGTGATTGCGCAGCGTGCCCAAATAGCGTTTTGAATAGGGGAAAAGCCCCGTATCCATGTGCCGCTGAATAACTTTGCGCTTCATTTCGAGGGAGTCCCGTGCAAGCTCCAACAGGCGATCAAGGCTCGCCTGCAGCGCGGCTTCGTCGCCCCGATGCAGGTAGCCGAGACGCGCACAATTCACGGTGACGACACCGAGGGAACCAGTTTGCTCAGCGGAGCCAAACAAGCCATTACCGCGCTTCAAAAGTTCGCGTGGGTCGAGCTGTAGCCGGCAGCACATGGAGTGAACCATGTTGGGGCTCATATCCGGGTTGATAAAGTTCTGGAAATAGGGAAGGCCATAGCGGGCGATCCCCGGCACCTGCTCGCGCAGGTCTTCCGGGCAGACCCAGTGAAGGTGAGATTGGTAAACGGTGTCTGGGTGTCCCAGCGGGAAGGCACATTGAGGTTAAATATCAGCTCCTGGATACACTGTCGTACCTCCTCATAGCTGAGCCCGTCCTTGCGGATAAACGGCGCCATGTAAGTATCGAAGGAACTGAAGGCCTGCGCCCCGGCCCACTCATTTTCCAGGGTGCCGAGGAAGTTGACGATTTGCCCGATAGCGCTGGAAAGATATTTTGGCGGTGCGGATTCCACTTTGCCGGGCACACCGTTTAGCCCCTCTTGAAGTAGTGTCCGCAACGACCATCCGGCGCAATAGCCGGCGAGCATATCGAGATCGTGGATATGTAGATCGCCTTCGCGGTGGGCGGCACCAATTTCTGGTGCATAGACATGGTTGAGCCAGTAATTGGCGATCATCTTGCCGGCGCTGTTCAGGATCAGCCCACCGAGGGAATAGCCCTGATTCGCATTGGCGGCCACACGCCAATCTTCGCGCTGCAGGTACTCGTCAATGGAAGCAGTGACATCCACAAAAGTTCGGCGATCCTGGCTCAGTTGTTGGTGGCGGCTGCGGTAGGCGATATAGCCCCGCGCAACGTCCAGATAGTTGTTACTAATTAGAACCTGCTTGACGATATCCTGAATGGCCTCGATACCTACTGGGGTATCGGCATCGAAGCGATGGCTGATAACCTTCACTACCTGCTCGGTAAGAAGCTCCGCCTCACCCATATCGAAGGCGTCGGTAGCGCGGCCCGCGCTCAAGATGGCACGGGTAATGCGGCGACGATCGAAGGTCTGGATGCGGCCACCGATAACTACCAGGTAGTTATCGGTGGCCACTCGCGCGGGGGCGTGGGCAGGCTGGACACTGGAAGGGGTAACGGAATCGGACATGGCGAGGGACATCCTCGCTCTCTGAATTTGCCGCCAATTGATCCAGGTCACTATATATGGTGCTTTATATTTGGCGAAAACACTACATATTGTGCATTTTTCAACCTGTTCAATAATAAACTCCACGAAGGGTTGGTTATCCAGAGCGATGTCTCAATCAGTCTTCGCGGGGAGATGGCCGGCAGCCTGTCGTCAGCTACCAACAAACCGACGACTATCAAGCTGTGAACAATGAGAGAATCCATATTCATCAGAAGCCGCCGAGGTCCGCCCAGATAAATTACCGGTTACTAAAAGGGTGCTCTCTGTTGCTGTCAGGTGTATAGAAATGTCTGGCAAATAAGGGGGGCATGTACACCGTATAAGTTGCTGTGCAGGACCACTGCGCTATCGACTCGCCACTCCAAGCTATAAAATTTTGTAAAGAAAGTATGAAGAAAGCTGCAGACATTTACATAGACCTATTATTGGAAAGTATTTCTAGTTGGGAAGATTGGTGCCAAGTTGAGAATAAGGTATTTAAACTCGATCGATGGCCGGGGATCAGCAGCAAAAAGCTAGGGAGCCTCTGAATAACACCGATTGATGTACAGGGCTATTAGAGCGCGCTGTGCCGGTAAATTTTTTAGCAGGCTCCCAGCGGCTCTGTTTGATTACTGGGAGTTCTGGCGCAGCTACGGGCAAAACCCAAAAAATGATGACAACGCTGTCATTTGTCTTGTAGTATGACTTCCGCTAGCTAGCGCAGGAGCGTTTATGGCTCTTTTGGCGCTGCTTCTGGGGGACAGAGAAGCCCGGATGTAGTACATAACAATACATATTCTTAGAGGCCGTTTCTGATGGTTGCTTTGGGAGATAGGGAAAATCTTTTTATCGGTATCGATGGTGGCGGCAGCAAGTGCCGTGCTTCAATTCTCGACAGTGATAATCGGGTATTGGGCACAGGGGTATCAGGCCCCGCGAATCCACTTCAAGGTTATGCACAAGCGATAGGCTCGATTGTGCATTCCGCCATGCTTTCGCTTTCTGATGCAGGCCTTCCGCCCGAAATGCTCGGCGAACTCGTCGCCGGTGTTGGTCTTGCGGGCGTCAATATGCCTAACCTCTACAATGAAATGGATGCCTGGGCGCACCCCTTCAAACAGATGTTCCTCACCACTGATCAGCACTCGGCCTGCCTTGGTGCGCATCGTGGTGGTGATGGGGCGGTCATTATTGTCGGTACCGGTTCTTGCGGTTACGCCTCGATCAATGGCGAGGCTCGCTTTTTAGGCGGCCACGGGTTTCCCCATGGCGATAAGGGCAGCGGCGCCTGGATGGGGATGGAGGCGGTCAAGTACTTGTTTCTGGCCCTCGATGGTCTTACCGAAGATTCCCGTTTGAAAGATGAATTGCTGTCTGTGCTGGAAAGTGCCGATGCCCAGCAAGTGTTTGAATGCATTGCCGGAAAGCCCTCTAGTTATTATGCGCGCCTTGCGGTGCCGGTGGTTGAATATGCGGAAGCTGGAGATCCAGTAGCGCTGGCAATCGTGCGCGATGGTGCAAGTTATATCAGTGATCTCGCGAATAAATTGTTTGAAATGAATGCTCCGCGGCTTTCCCTGATCGGCGGCGTTGCACCGCGGCTGATGCAGTGGATGGCTCCGCAAGTTGTGGAGCGTGTGGCGGAAGCGTTGGATCCGCCAGAATTTGGCTGTATTTATTTTGCTCGCCAGTGTGTTGCTGAGGCGGCGAATGGCAGCAACAGTGCTATCGAAGGTGACGAAAAAGCACTGTTCGGATGAATAAAAAATGGTACGAAATTAAATTTTCCCGCTGGCGTCGTTAAGGGAGACAGATCATGGCGATGACAATTATGGAAACCGAGGCTCGTGAAGCCCCGGATTGTATTGCAGAACAGCTGCAGAGTAATGCTGAGATTATGTCTCAGCTGGGTGAACGCCTGCGCAGCAAGCCGCCGCGGCTTGTCATGATCGTAGGGCGCGGCTCCTCAGATCATGCGGGTGTGTTTACTAAATACCTGATTGAAATCGAGACAGGTACGCCGACTTTTGCTGCGGCGCCTTCAGTATCCAGTGTCTATAAGCGCAGCCTTAAGCTGGAAGATTCCTTGGTTATCGTCATTTCCCAGTCGGGCCGTAGCCCTGACATTCTGGCACAGGCGAGGATGGCCAAAGAGGCCGGCGCCTATACCGTTGCTTTAGTGAATGACGAATCGGCCCCAATCAAGGATATTGTCGATTTAATAGTGCCCTTGAAAGCTGGGCCGGAAAAAGCTGTGGCAGCGACCAAAAGCTATCTGGCGACGTTGTCCGCAGTTCTACAGTTGGTTGCCAATTGGAAGCAGGACGATGAGATGCTGAAGGCGGTTGATGGACTGCCACAGGCTCTGCGTGAGGCTGTATCTGCTGAGACCCAACTGCGCCCGGAAGACCTCGCTGCGGTGAAGAATCTGGTTGTGTTGGGTCGTGGGCCGGGTTATGGCATTACCCGCGAACTGGCACTGAAGCTGAAGGAAGTCTGCAATATCCATGCGGAGTCTTTTTCCAGTGCGGAATTCTTACACGGGCCGGTAACCCTGGTTGAGCAGCAGCTGACTGTGATCAACGTGCCGATCGAAGATGAATCCTATCAGGCCCATAGCGAACAAATCGCAGATATAATCCGTCGCGGTGGCACCCTGATTAATCTGCATGTGCCTTCAAAAGGCGTACATCCTCGTGTTGCTCCATTGCCACTGTTACAGCGTTTCTATATTGATGTAGCCCATGTCGCAGTTAGCCGTGGGATTAATCCGGATGAGCCGGCAGGCCTGAAAAAAGTCACCCAGACGGTCTGAGTTCGATCGCTAGAGCAGGGGAGTTACACGTGGTTCAGGTGTTACTGGCAGAGCGTTTGTTCGATGGCGAGCGGGTTCTAACTGATGTTCCAGTCTCAGTCGATAACGATGGCAGAGTAGCTGCAATAGGTGGCGACGTGCCGGCTTCTGGAGCAGAGCGCTTAGCCGGCACCCTGGCGGCGGGCCTGATTGATGTTCAGGTCAATGGTGGCGGGGGTGCACTGTTTAACAATGAGCCGACACTGGCATCGCTGCGGAAGATGTCCAGTGCGCATGCCTGTTTTGGTACCACGGGCATGTTGCCAACACTTATCACGGACAAGGTTGAAGTCATGCAGCGCGCAGCGGATGCGATTAGTACCGCGTTGCGTGAAAAAATACCCGGCATTATCGGTGTGCACTTTGAGGGTCCGCATCTCAGCACCCCAAAGAAAGGCACCCATGAGGCCCGCTTTATTCGAGGCCTGAGCCAGGCAGAGCTGGATATTTATGCACGTGACGACCTGGGGGTAAAAGTCGTAACACTGGCGCCAGAAAATGTTGCGCCGGAGGATATCCACAAACTGGTATCACTGGGTGTGAATGTATGTCTTGGGCACACAAACGCCGACGGGCCGACAACCGCCGCAGCATTGGCAGCCGGGGCGAGCGGATTTACCCATCTTTACAATGCGATGTCGCCGTTCCAGTCCCGAGAAGCGGGAGTGGTCGGAACCGCGTTAATTAGCGACGATGCCTGGTGTGGCCTGATTGTCGATGGCCACCATGTCTGTGCGGATGCCATTCGCCTGGCGCTGAAGGCCAAACCCCAGGGCAAATTAATGCTGGTGACCGATGCGATGTCACTCGTCGGGAGTGAAGAGAGCAGCTTTCCTTTGTTTGAGCGCGTAGTGACTCGGGAGGGAAACAAGTTGACTTCGACTACCGGAGAGCTGGCGGGCTCTCACTTGGATATGATTGGTGCCGTACGAAATATTCGCGACTGGTGTGATGTGCCACTGGAAGAAGCGCTGCGAATGGCCTCCCTTTACCCGGCAAGATTCCTCGGTCTGGAAGGTGGCCGATTGGCTGTGGGTGCACCGGCAGACATGATTTTACTGGATAGCGAATTGCAGGTGCTCAGGACCTGGGTTTCGGGCAGGGAAGTTTATAGCGGTTGAGGTTTATTTTCGCAATAAGTTCAGACAACGATAACTATTAAAAAGGTGCTTCTTATGGAATCTGCCGTAAGTGTTCAAAGAGAAACGCGCAGCAGCCTGTTGCCCATGGCAATTATCGGCATGCTGTTTTTTATTTTTGGTTTTGTGACCTGGTTGAACGGCTCGCTGATGCCGTTCCTAAAAGTCCTTTGTGACCTCACAGAATTCCAAGCGCTGTTTGTAACTTTTGCGTTTTATATCGCTTACACGGTCATGGCATTACCCATGTCGTTTATCCTGCGTAAAACGGGCTACCGCGACGGTATGGCGATTGGCCTGGCGATTATGGCAGTGGCTGCGCTAATTTTTATTCCGGCTGCGCAAACTGGCAGCTACCCGGTTTTCCTGCTGGCGCTATTCGGCCTGGGTGCTGGCCTGACCATTCTGCAGACGGCCTCTAACCCCTATGTGGTGAAGGTGGGACCAGCAGAAAGCGCAGCCATGCGTATCGCCATTATGGGGATTATTAACAAAGGCGCGGGCGTACTTGCGCCTTTGGCCTTTACCGCGCTGGTACTGTCTGGCCTGGCCGATTTCAACACCGAATCACTGGCTGAACTGTCTGTAGCGGAACGGGAAGCCCAACTGACGGAAGTTTCCAGCCGTCTGATCATGCCGTATATCTGCATGGCGATTGCCCTGTTTGCGCTGGTTGGACTGGTGAAGTTTTCCGGTCTGCCCGAAGTTGACGAAGATGACGCCGCCGATGCCGGCCAATCTGAGGGAAGCTTCCTCGATATTCTGCGTTACCCCCAGGTTGTACTCGGCTCATTGGCGCTGTTCGCCTACGTTGGCGTGGAGGTTATCGCAGGTGACACCATAGGCCTCTATGGTGAAGGTCTTGGCTTGTCCAATTACGCCGCCCTCACGTCCTACACCATGGTGTTTATGGTGATCGGCTACCTCATTGGTGTTGTCGGGATTCCACGTTTTATCAGCCAGCAACAAGCCCTGCTGGGGTCGGCAGTGGCTGGCGGCCTGTGTGTGTTCGGTGTGTTGTTTGGCTCTCAGGACAGTACTTTGCTGGCCGACATCTTGTGGGGCTGGAGTGGTATTGCTCCAGTAGTCCCCAATACCATCACTTTTGTTGCCCTGATGGGGCTGGCGCACGCGCTGGTATGGCCTGCGATCTGGCCTCTGGCCCTGGAAGGTCTTGGACGTCTGACCGCGCAGGGGTCTGCGTTGTTGATTATGGGCATCGCCGGCGGGGCCATTATCCCAACCTTTGGTTTCGGTCCTCTGTCTGAAATTGCCGGTGAGGCGCGCATGGGCTACTGGGTGGCGCTACCGTGCTACCTGTTTATCCTTTTCTATGCCCTGAAAGGGCATAAGATGCGCAGCTGGAAATAATCTCGCTAGACCAGTCAGTTTGATTCTCGTCGTTGTGTCTCTTCGACTCTTGTGACCTTGCCCTCCTTTAAGGAGGGTTTTTTTAATGGGGATAAATACTGGTAGGGTTAGTTGCCCGGTGCGCTTCCGCTCGAATCACGTACAACAAGCTCGGGGGTAAATTCACGCTGAATGTGCGCTTCCTTGCTGGCGCTGGCGTTCTCACTGGATGTTTTACCGCGCGCTTTGCTGAGCACAAGTGCGGCCGCGCACTTAGCGATTTTGTCATTGGGCTGGTTCGCCGTTGTCAGTTTCGGCCAGGTCTGTCTGGAGAAGGGGCTATCTTCAAATCCCACGATAGAGAGCTGGGACGGGATATCGATGTTCATTAATCGGGCGGCAAAGAGTGCACCGGCCGCCATTTCATCGTTGCTGGCAAAGATGGCACTCGGCGGATTGTCAGTACCAAGCAATGCTTTTGCACCCTGAACCCCGGAATCAAACGAGAACTCTCCTTTGAGGATCAGGGATTCGTCAACCGAAAGGCCCGCTTTTTTCATGGCACGTCGATAGCCATCAAGACGACTGTGGGTAGAAATGTGCTCATCTCCACCACAGAGAAAGCCAATGCGCTTGTGGCCGAGCCCGATAAGGTGGTGGGTGATATCAAACGCTGCGGCAGAGTCGTCTACTTGGATGCAGTTGTCCTGGTCCTTAACATCCGCAGTTTTAGAAACGATGCGCACGTAGTCTACGTCGAGATTCTGAAGCGTTTCGATCACCGCCGGTGTTTCTGAAAAAGGAGGGGTCAAAACGATCCCGGCCACCTTTGAGTGTTCGACCAGATTTTTCAGTTCATGGTGAACCGATGCCGACTTGGAGTTACTGGGGTGGATCAATAGCTCATAGCCCTGGGCCTTACAGGCATTAAGGATGCCGTTTTGCATATCGATCACATAGTAGGCATTCGGGTTATCGTAAATAAATGCGATGGTATATGTCCGCGAACCGGCCAAATTGCGCGCGGCCAGATTGGGCTGATAATTTAGCGCCTTGCCCGCTTCTTCGACCTTTTTTCTGGTAGCCGGGCGTACCGAAGGCTCGTTGTTGATGACCCTGGATACGGTTTTTATGGATACCCCCGCATGTGCGGCGACGTCGTTAATGGTGACTTTCATAAGGTCGTCTAGTCCTTGAATCATTTCGTCGGCGCTTGTCACTGCAGCGTCGGTCTGTCCGCCATCCTAGCAGAAATGACTGGAAATTTGCCGTGAGCAGCGTAAGTAGTGCCCTGTAATAAGTGGTGAGCCCCAAAAAAACACATCCCATAAACCTTTACCGGAAAATAGTGTTGTCGGCAGCCACCGTTTAATTCCCGCGTCTGTCTTACTGCTGTGACAGAACCGCTGAAGCTCATTATGTTCTTCGTCTGGGAGGTTTTTTGTTTCAAGTGCTACGGGCGGGGCGGGAAATTAGGGGGCCTCTGGATAAATCCATGAATCGCTCTGCAGGCCAGAGGTATCACGGAGTTATTCAGAGGCTCCTTAATGCGAATAAAGATTGCGCAGATACCCCCTCTCAAGGTTTTTATGGTTGAGCTAACTGCTTTAAATTGAAAGAATTTGTCCACTGTGGAGTGCGGAATTTCGTTGCATCAATAACCTGTATGGGAGGTTTTTTTACTCCAAAAACGGTAGCAATTCTGGATAACCCTGTGTATCTTCGATTATTTAGAATGACAGCGCTATCATAAAAGTGGATGACAGCGCTGTCATCTGGCGAAAAAGGGTGAACAAGAAAGTTACTTACAACCTTTATTATTCAAATAAAAAGCAAGAAAGGGGATATCAATGCGAAAGCGCAATCAACTCGCTTTATCGATCAGTGCAGCGGTAGTTAGTGGTGGCCTGATGGCCCCGCAGGCTATTGCCCAGCCGGGTGAACTTATAGAGGAGATCACTGTTACTGGCATTCGTGGCTCTCTGCAGGATGCCATGACTACCAAACGAAATGCTGGTTCAATTGTCGACGCAATTTCTGCGGAAGACGTCGGTAAGTTCCCTGACAAAAACATCGCTGAATCTCTATCCCGTATTACGGGCGTGGCGGTAAGCCGCGAGTTCGGTGAAGGGGAACGTGTTTCTATTCGCGGTGCTGGCCCAGACTACAACCGCACCACCTTGAACGGCCAATCCGTTGGTACTGCCGACTGGTTTATTCTGGATAGTCCAGCTCGCAGCTTCAACTACACCCTGTTGCCTTCCACGTTGATTTCCTCCGTTGAGGTCATCAAGAGCCCGATGGCTTCCCAGGACGAAGGTTCTTTGGGCGGTACGGTTAACGTGCGCACTCACCGCCCGTTTAACCTCGACGCCAATGAGGCTGTCATTGCCGTAGAGAGTATCTACTCCGAGACTTCGGAGGAAAATGACCCGAGCATCTCTGGTCAGTACTCCTGGAAGAACGATGACGAAACCTTTGGTGTACTGGTATCTGCGACCAAGCAAGACCGCACTGTTCAGCGCTCTGGTTTTGAAGTGCTGTCCTGGGTCGAAGATGAGGATACTGGCGTTATGGTGCCCGGCATCATGGGCACCCCGACCTTCCACCAGGAGCGCGAGCGCGAAACGATATTCCTGTCTACTCAATGGCGTCCAACCGACGCGCTACAGCTAACGCTGGATGTGCTCGATACCAGTATGGACGCGGATAACATGAACGCCAATTGGCTGGTATTTACCGGCGACAATGTGGAAGATCATGTTAATACCGGTCAGATAAGCGACAACAGTGTCGTGGCCTCTGAGATTTCTGGTGCAGGCAAGGGCGTTGTGAACTGGATCAACCGCGTATCGTCCTCTGAATCTCAGTCCTACACCTTGACTGGTGAATATGATGCCGATGCATTCAGCTTGGATTTTGTTGTCGGTAGAACTTCGGCCAAGGGCGGGACCTATCGCGAGACTTCTTGGGAGTATGGTTGGACCGGTGGCGACTACGCGTTTGATCTGAGCAATCCATCTCTCGACTCCAACCCAGCACCCACCGATGCAGATGCTTATGCCGCTGGCTGGATCTGGGGCGGCGAGCGCCCGACCACCGATAAAGAAAGCTACTTCCAGGTAGATCTCGAGGTGCCAATCGAGATGGGAGTATTTACTTCTATTGAGACAGGGGTCAAGTATCGCAACGCTGAGCGTACCCAGAAGCGCACCGTATACAGCTGGCATGGCCCTGATACCATGGCAGGCAACGAGGATCTCGCTGACTCATACCTGAGTTATATCTTCGCTAACTGCCCGACTTTAGCTCATTGTGGTCTGGACTCTGGCGGCGCTGTAAGTTTTGACACACCCGCCAGCGGCAACTCCACCACTGCACTGGAGCAAATGCGTGGCATCATGGAGCAAATCGCGTTTGGTGGCCTGAACGGTGTCAGCGCCGATTACGCGCGCTCTCTGGAACTGGCCAATAACTGGGACGTAGAGGAAGATATTTTCGCGGTATATGCTCAGGCGAACTTCGAGGGTGACAGCTACCGAGGCAACTTCGGTCTGCGCTATGTCTCTACCGACCAAACCTCTGGCGGCTTCGAATTCAGTAGCGATTCCTGGGGTTTCTATACTGTTGATCGCGAATGGTTGAGCCCGTCATACTTGGCATGGGTCACTGAAGATAACGACTACAACCGATTTCTGCCGAGCTTCAACATCTCTTATGACCTGAATGAAGACATGGTGATTCGTACAGCGCTTGCTCGTGTTATGGCCCGCCAGAATTGGAGCCTGATCTCTCCGTATGAGAGTTTTGGTGATTTGAATGCGCTGGATCCGCAGGGGCAGGCAGGTAACCCGCAGCTGAAGCCGTTCCTGGCGGACCAGTGGGATGTCTCCTTCGAGTGGTACTACAGTGATGTGTCCCTATTCTCCGCGACAACCTTCATCAAGAAGAACCGCAGCTACCTGGAGTACGAGACATATACAGAAGCGCGCTATAACGAACAGGCTGACGAGTGGATTAACGTTGACTTTAACCGCCCGGTGAATGGAGATGGTGGTCGGGTTACTGGTCTTGAGCTGGCTGTGCTGCACGACTTCGACAACGGCTTTGGTGTCCAGGCTAACTACACCTACACCGATACGGGCTCCGATGATGTTGTTGGTATCTCCGAAAGCATGGCTAACCTGATGGGTTACTACGAAAACGAAACCTTCGGTGCACGGGTGATGTACAACTATCGCTCTGACTGGAGCAAGGGCGTCCATTGGAACGGTAATCCGCTGTCCAATGATGCGTTTGGTCAGCTGGATGCGAGCTTCTCGTACAACGTTACTGAAAACGCACAGATCACTCTGGAAGCGGTAAACCTCACCAATGAACAGATCATGGAGTACAGTGAATATGAGGATCGCCTCATGTCCCTGTATGAAAATGGCCGTCGCTTCGTTGTGGGTGCGCGATACAAGTTCTAATCGAAGTTTGTATGGAAAAGCTGGGCATTGCTCTAATGCCAATCAGCTAAGCGCTGTCACTTGCTGATAAGGAGAAAACCTGGAGTTCTTGATAAGAGCTCCAGGTTTTTTTGCATTGCGTCACCGCCGAGCAGTTTCCCACACTTTCCGAAGCCCTTTACTCCTTAGGGGCTGATAAACAGGTTTCGTCGATAAAGCCAGTGCAAAACAATCCACTGTACCGCCAGCACACCGATCACAATCACCAAGTTAGCGGCATCCGCAGAAGAAAATACCGAGGCAATACCGCCAAACAGACTCTTGCTGGTGTAGGTCCAGTTCACCAGACTGCTGGCCATATACACCAGAATGGCATTGCAACCGATCACCGCAAACACCATGGTAAACCAGCGCCATTTCCAGATTTCCACTATCAGATAGAAACAGCCGAGAAGCAGCAGGCTGCAACCAATGGTGACGAGCGAGAAGGACCCCGTCCATAAGTCTTTGTTCACTGGATAAATCAGGTTCCAGGTCCAGCCGAGTGCGAATAGGGTGATACCTGCGAGGAACAATCCCCTCAGCAACCTGCCAGGCTGGTGTCCCTGTAGATGGAGCCAGCGGCCGGCAAAAACACCGGCGAGCGCATTGGCGACGGCGGGCAGGGTAGACAGCAGCCCCTCAGGATCGTAGGGCTTGCCTTGATAAGTGATACCCGGCAGGCAGCAGTGATCTACCACAGCGTTTATTGATTCCGACCTACTGAAGCCCCCCAGTCCGAGCTGCAGGAGCCAGTAGCCGAATAGGATGCTCACAAATATCAGGTACTGGGCGCTAGGGCGACAGTGCCAAACAATCAGTGCGGCAAAGAACCAGGCAAAACCAATGCGAGCGAGAACACTGGCATAGCGTATTTCAGACAGATCGAGGGGAATACCTGAACCCCAGCCATGGTTATACAGCACGCCGAGGCCGATAAGAATCAGTAGCCTTTTAACCGCTTTTTTATAGGCAGTCTGCCGTAATTGTAGTGGCTGGCCCCGCAAACTTTTATTGGCCAGACCGAGAGTAACACCGGAAAGAAAGATAAACAGTGGGAAGATCAAGTCATACAGGGTAAACCCATGCCATGCACTGTGTTGCATCTGCGCTTGTCCCCACGCAAAGGCACTGAGCCCGGTTAGGGGCAGCAGTGGGGCGAACAGGGATTCGCCCCCAATAATCCAGAACATATCAAAGCCACGCAAGGCATCGACGGATACCAGGCGCTTGTGGCCAGTAGAAGGGGAGGAGGCTTGTTGTTGCCCTGTTTGTTGCTGCATGGGACTGCTTGGCTCCGCGACAGAATTGGTGACTAAGGAGCCTCTGAATAACTCCGTAATGCCTCTGCGGGTCTTGATGGCTGCAGATGTTAGGCGCAGCTCGCCGCGAATGGCCGTAGCCCTTGGCAAGAGCTGCAACGCAGCAGCTGTGGCCTTCAAGGCCCGCCCTTCGGGGCATCCAGAGCGATCCACACTCCGCGTTGCGACCTCTTGAAAGGTCTAGACATTCCTGCGAAGCCGCGCCTTGATTGTGAACCGCTCTGTATGCCAGAGGTATCACAGAGTTGTTCAGAGGCTCCCTAAGTAGCATTGGCTGTAACGGCAGGCTGTGCCGGAATTTTTCCGAGGTTCTCTTGGTATTTTGACAGGTTGTTATTCAGCGATGTGTAAAAAGGGTTGGCAGGGAAATTTCATATAAAAATAAAGGTGTTCGGGCGGTCAATTTTAGTTATTTGGTTTTGCTTTGCACCGCTTTATTCACAGCTATGTCTCCACCTGGCGTATCGCTCAGTTATCGAACAGGGTTATCAAGCGAAGTGGTCTCGCAGATTTATTGTCTTGCTTCAGGGGGCCGGTGATCAATCCAATGCAGCTCAAGATTTTCTGTGAGAAATACCACAGCCAAAAGTAAAAAGGCCCCGGAGAGCGGGGCAATCACACGAGCAACAACCTAAGAAAACTTTATAGTTATAGTGGCACCACCCTGTAGAAAAAAGAGGCGGGGATTCTCATCCCCGCGAGAACTCAGTTAATGCTGCAAACAAATTCCCAGCTGGCATCGGCGCTATCTGGAACCGAATTTGTCCACCAGTTAGCCTGGTATACGCTGCCGTTATGGATGATTTGCTCACCGCTACTTGCGTGATCACCCGAGGGCCATTGCGGATAGGTCACCAGTCCGCTGGTATCGACACCGGCATCGGTGCAGCTGTCACCCTCGCTGCCGCCGTCACCACCATCGCTACCGCCATCACCGCCATCACCGCCATCACCATCATCAGAAAGTGTCGCCAGTGGCAGCTCTGGGTACTCAAATGCCAGTGCGTATGTTGTACCGTTGACGGCTGCCGTGTAGGCCTGCGGGCCGGAAACAGGCAGGTAGTAATTCAGGGTCAAATCCCAGGTCTCGCCATCGGCAAGGTCCTGCCAGCTTGGCAGCGCGAAGCTCACGCGGTGGAACTCGTTTTCAAGCCCACCAACATTGTCGCCAGCGGCATTGGCCCCGTCCTCAATAACTTCGAGGCCGGCACCGCTCTGGTCGGAGATAACGTTGGATGTCGAGGTCGGCATATCGAACTCAAACACAGTACCGCCAGGCAACACACCACCGGTGTTATTGGTGATATACAGTTTGGGGTTTAGCGGGTAGTTCTGATCGCCGAGTTGGAAACTGGAAATTTCGATGCCCACATCAATCGCTTCGGATGGGATTGTGCGATCACTGCGCAGCTCGCGATAGGGTTCTGCGCTGGCAAACTTATCGTAGGCGAGAGTCGTTAGGGTGGTGCCCATAAAGTACTCGCCTTTGCTGGCATCCCAGTCGTAGTCACCGGCGAGCTCCCAGAACATAATGCCGCCCACACCCTGGTCGATAACATACTGTACTTTCGCATCCATCGACTCTTCGTCTTCTGTGGAGAGATACACACTCTTGGTACTGTTCCAGAGCCACGGCGCTTCAGATACTGAGTCGTAATTGCGCGCGTAAGTGCCGACAAGTGCATCGTCCGGCTCACCGCTTGGATCGAGCCCGTAGTCTGTGACATAGGAACCGACAATGCCGTTTTCCAGGTTCTTGGCATGCCACATGGGGTTAGAGCCCGCGCCCATTTCTGCGCCGCTCTCGTCCAGGTCGTGCCACATATTGTCAATGCCAGTTGCACCGTAACCGCAATTGGCAGAGCCGCCGGTGCCGGTTGGGCAGTCGGATTGATTTGGCAGTGCGGCAGAGCCACCCAGACCGTTGCTACCACCGCTTACGCCCTGCCAACCTCGGGTGTAGTAGGGAATACCGATGTTAATGCGGCCCGGAGACATGGACCCGCGGAAGTACTTCACTGCCCAGTCGATATTCAGGTAGCCAATACCGCCGTATTGGGACGTTGAATAGACGCCCGCTGCATACAGTTCTGGATCGTCGCCGTTGTCGTACAGTGGGGAGTTGTGGCCCACGTATTCATTCCAAGCGCCGTGCAGGTCATAGGTCATGATGTTGACGTAGTCCAGGTACTGAGTGACCTGCATGGTTTCCATGCCGCGCAGCAGATAGCCTGAAGCCGGTGAGGCGATGGTTAACATGTAGTGGGTGTCATCCTCCTCACCCGCGATATCCAGCTTTTCACGCAATACACGCATCAGCTCCACATAAGATTCCATAAGGGAACCGCGCAGCGAGTTGGCGATACTAAAGTCCAGCGGGTTACCTGCATCGGTCATTGAGGTGGGATATTCGTAGTCGATATCCACACCATCGAAGCCGTACTCGCGGATAAAGTCCACGGCGGAATTGGCGAATGCCTCAATGCCTGCATGGTTGACACTGCCGTCTGTATTGGTGGTCATGGTATAGAAACCACCGTTGTCGACTCGATCGCCATATTCGTTGAAATAACCACCACTTTCAGCCCAGCCACCGACAGAAACGAGGGTGCGCACTTCGGGGTGCTGCTTCTTAAACTTGCTCAACAGGTTGAAATGGCCCTGATAATTGAAGTCCGCATCCATCTCTGCGCCACTAACATCGGGCCAAGTCATGCCGGTGGCAGGGTTGGCGGGATCAGTGGTATTGCCGACAGACACTTCGTAGTTGTCATCAATATGGGCGAAGGCGTAATTAATGTGGGTGATCTTATCCCAGGGGATATCGTTCACCAGGTAGGTGGGCTGCCCGTTGGCACCGTTTCTCCAGCTGGTGAAATAGCCAATAATACGGCGTGAGTGATCGGCGCCCATAATCTCGCGGCCTGCTGCGGTATAGATATCGCAGTAGTTCGGCGCCGTGCCGGGGCTGGTATATAAGCCATCGGGGCGACAGGGGAAGTCACTCGCTACCGGTTCGCCAGTTACGGTGATTGAAACCTGCGCGGAGTCAGTGGACTGGTTTGCGCTATCGAATGCTCTTGCGAAAACGGAGGCGCTGCCGGGAGTGGCAACCCAATCGATACTAAACGGCGCGCTGGAATCCTCGCCCACTTTCTGACCGGCGACGTAGAACTCCACTTTAGAAATCGCACCTTCTGCATCACTGGCGCTGGCGGCGATACTGACACTGGCGCCTTCATCAAACACACTGCCGTCGGCGGGATTATCCAGGGTTACGTTTGGCGGGAAATCTGGGGTGGCAACGCTGATATTGACTGAGGCCGATTGAGTGCTCTGGCCGTCGTTGTCGGTAGCTGTTGCATACAGGACATGGCTGCCTTCGGTTGCTGTCCAGTCGATGGTGTAAGGCGCACTGGAATCACTTCCCAAGCTGCTTCCATCGATAAAAAACTCCACTGAAGTGATGCTGCCATCCGCATCACTGGCGCTGGCTGCGAGAGAAACTGACGCGCCCGTATCAAATTGAGACCCGTCTAGGGGGCTGTCGAACGAAACAACCGGGGCTTGCGGGCCGCTCGCGCTAACAGTAATGGTGATGTCTGAGGTAAATGTCTCCTGTCCTGCGTCGTCCACTATGCGTGCGCGCAACACCGGGCTGCCGGCAGTGGCGGCCCAGCTGGCCTGCCAGGGCGCGCTGGTATCGGTACTGATAGAGTTGCCATCGACGAAAAACTCTACACTGGCGACTTGGTTATCGTCGTTTGCATCGACAAAAATGATAACGCTGTCATTTTCGCTGAATGTTGTGCCGTTAGTAGGGGCGGTGATAGAACCTGATGGGGGCTGGTCGTCACCACTCTCACAGGCGCCTTGTAGCGTCCACTCCTGATGCTGGCCGGAGAACTGCTCCGGATCCTGGTTTTGAGTCCACCAGTTGGCTCGATAAGCATTGCTATTGTACTGGACTTCTGCACCGGCGGTGTAGGCGGTGCTAGCATCCCATTCGGAGAGGTCTGTGCAGTCCACGGCGTGGGCCTGGCCTGCGGCAAAGATCGCCACGGCAAGACTGCCGAGCGCGAGAGAGTGTCTCATTGGGTTCACCTTGAGCAAGTTATTCTTGTTGTTGGTCATCGGCAGAGAGGCTTTGTGGCCGCCAAAATGACACCGCTGTCAAACTATCAGCGCTGGTGGGTAATCGCAATGCGGAAAGAGACTAATTGCTGTCCGTCAAAGAGAATTTGAATGAAATCCCGCCACTATTTGCATTTTGTGAATTGCGTCGCAGTAAATGTGGGGCTTTGCAAGCGTTTTAGATGGGCAAGGTGTTGCGTATTGTCGTTGGGTAGATTCAGGTGGATGGACGCGGAGCCAGAAGAATAAATATGGGCGCACCGGTAAGTTGTCTTATTCAGAGGCTCCTTAAATCGACTAGGTGCTTTAGGGGGCCGCTATTGCCTGGCCTGGTTATGAGCTGGTTCATTTCTCTGGCTCCTTGATTGCACAGCCTTCTTGATCATATTCATCGAAAACTGATTCTGCGCAAGCATAAGGTGGTCCGTTAAACCACGATGGATCATCTTCGTGATCCGATATACAAATTGCAGTAATGACACGCGAACCAATGTCGGTACAGCGCCATTTTTTATCACCACACCAAAAATCTAGCCCCATTGAGAACTCACTAATTTTCATACTTTCTCAACTTACACTCATAGCTACTTGGCTCCATGCCCCGTGCACTTGGGCTGCGATCACTGATTGACAGCGTTGTCTTTTTCGCTATTGTGAACCCTGCAATCGCTGGTGTCATAAAAAATAGAGAAGGACTCCCATGCTCCGCGCCATCCCCTCCTTAAACAAGACCAAGCTTAAAACTTTACTCTTCCCCCTGGCCTTGGGAGCGACGAGCGCCCTGACCGGTTGCGGTGGGTACGACGACCCGGAACGGGGTTCAGCTCGGCAAATTGCTGAAGATTTTTCGGTGCAGCTGGAAGTTCTCACCAACTACCAGGCGGCCGGCGACGAGCTTGCACAGCGTTGCAAGCGTGAGGGCGGCAGCGGGGCAATTTGCTCAACTTACCGGATATCTCTGAGTAACGCCGGCAAGGCTGCTTTGGCACCGGGTGCTTCGGAATGGAATCTCTATTTCCACAGTGTGCGGCGCACCCTGGCACTGATAAACCGTGACGATTTGCGCCTGGAGCATGTCAAGGGAGATCTGCACCGGCTGGTGCCACTGGCCCATTTCCCAGGGTTGGCACAAGGGGAGACGCTGCAACTCGATTTTCTCGCCGAGTACTGGTTCCAATTCGAATCGGACTTTATGCCGCGCCTGTTCACTGTAGATGCAGAAGGACAGGCCCATGTTATCCATTCCACCGACTCTGACAGCATTGCCGATTTGGTACAACCGATCCCAACAAACCACCCTGACAATTGGAAGAGGGTATCCGCCGATGCCAATGTCCTGGCGACTGCAACCAGCCGGTTTGAGGAATTTTCCCGGCGCGGTGTCCAGGAAGGGGATCGGTGGAAGTCCCGCATTATTCCCAAGCCTTTGCAGCACGAAAGTCGCGGCATAGCCGTTGATGTCAGTGCAGGTGTCACTGTCAATTCTGGAGCAATGCCGGCAGAGACTGTCGATGTTATTAAACAGCGTCTGAGTGCATTTGGTCTCACTGGTGAAGGCGCCGGAGCCTATCCCGTATCTGTGGAGATCGACACAAAGCAGTTTGTGAATACCGCAGAATCCTACTGGCTTGAGGCGGGTGAGACAGGCGCTCTGATAATTGCCGCAGACCAGGCGGGCGCTTTCTATGGACTTCAGTCTTTACTTGGCTTGATCGATGTGCGCGCCGCCACGCTGACGACCGCCCGGGTTGTGGATGCGCCGCGTTTCCCTCATCGCGGACTCTTTCTCGATGTGGGCCGCAACTTTCATAGCAAAGCACTGGTGCTCAAGCTGCTCGACCAAATGGCAGCTTATAAGCTTAACCGTTTCCACCTCCACCTGTCCGATGATGAAGGCTGGCGCCTGGAGGTGCCCGGTCTGCCTGAACTCACAGAGATCGGTTCTCGCCGCTGTTTCGACCTGGAAGAGAACCGGTGCCTGTTGCCGCAGCTGGGTTCTGGCCCCACTACAGAAAACAATGGCAGCGGCCATTTCAGTGTCGAAGATTACATCGAGATCGTTCGCTATGCCGGTGAGCGTCATATCGAGGTAATCCCGGAGTTCGATATGCCCGCCCATGCCCGCGCTGCGGTTGTGTCGATGGAGGCGCGTTATCGTCGTCTGAAGGAATCAGATCTGCAAGCGGCTGCGCGCTACCGACTGATTGATGCAGAAGACAGCAGCCGTTTCCTGTCGGTCCAGTTCTATGACGACAGCTACGTTAACCCCTGTATCGACTCCACCTACCAGTTTGTAGGCAAAGTGATATCGGAAGTGCAGGCGATGCACCAGCGCGCAGGCTATCCGCTGCAAAGCTGGCATTTCGGTGGCGATGAGGCTGTCAATATTCTCGCCAGCAACAGCTTCGAAGATGCGCCAGGGCAGGACCCTGCCAAAGGGGACGTTGACGCCGGAGCTCGCCAGCAGCCGTGGTCGGGCTCCCCTCAGTGCCAGAAGCTGGTTGCCAGTGGTGCCATCGCCGACATCTCAGGGCTGGGCAGCTACTACGCGCGCCGCGTTGCCTCCCAGGTCCACGACGCCGGAATTCCCACGCTTGGCGCATGGAATGATGGTGTTAAAGCAGTTAAAGATGCCGGCGAAGAACTCGCAACAGAAAACAACTATGTCAACTCTTGGGCCCCACTGGTCTGGGGTGGTGGTGATGAAAGCTCACACTTCGCCGCCGCCGGATTTGGCGTGGTGCAATCTCACTCCGACTTTTTGTATTTCGATATGCCCTACGAAGTCGACCCGAAGGAGCCTGGTTACTATTGGGCCTCGCGCTATACCGACACACGCAAGACTTTCAGTTACGCCCCCCTGATCACCGCCCAACTGGCAGAAGTCTCTACTGATCGTGACGGCAATGCCTGGTCGGCAAAAGCGGCAGATGCAAGCTTTGCCACCAGCGTACGCGGCATACAGGGTAATCTGTGGAGCGAAGTGGTTCGCACCGACGCCCAAGTGGAATATATGATGTTCCCGCGGCTGCTGGCCCTGGCCGAGCGGGCATGGCACCAAGCATCCTGGGAGCTGGATGCGGCCCCAGGACAGGAGTTTTCCGCTGAGAGTGGCCTCGTTGATGTTGCCGCTTTGGATGCGGATTGGGGAGCATTTGCCGCCGCGCTGGGGCACAAAGAACTGCTCAAGCTGGATCTTACCGGGGTAGGGTATCGCATCCCGGTGCCGGGGGCGCTGAATGACAAAGGGCATTTAAAAGTTGCCCAGGCCCTCCCGGGGCTCGTCACCGAGTACCATGATGGTGAATCCTGGCGTCCTATCACAGCGGAAACACCCGCAGAGAAAGCAGATACCATCCGAACGCGCAGCGCTGATGGCCGCCGCACTAGTCGCGCTGTGTCTGTCAGCGTGACGGGCGGCGGATTGTAACCTTTGAGCTGCAGGGCCTCGACGCGGGGCCCTGCCTTAAGTACGAAGTGCCGGAATGGAGATCTTGTTCGGCGTCTTTTTCTGGGAGAGGGAGATTGATTTGCTATGTAAAACTGCCCACACTCACTTAACTACACATTTTCTTACCGTTTATCAGAAATGTCTCTATGACCTCTAGTATAAGAGTAAGAGCTTGGTTATCTCGCATATTATTTTTTTCAACAATATAGTTGATCAGGCTTGATACTTCTCTATCAAGATCAACTTCTACACTCTCGGAGTATTTGATAGGTGATCCTACCCACTAACGACGGACACTCTCTTAAGCGATAAACTACGCAGCAGAGGTGCTCTATGACAAGATCAAATAAACCAACCAAAACCACTCGTAAACAGTACTCAGAGGAGTATAGAAAGGACCTATTCGCTACCTAAAGAAGGCGAAATAGCCTTAGGTGGTTTCGAGAGTGGTTACTATTATTTCAGATTGGCAGGTCAGGAAGGGAGGCATTTCAGTAACGTGGCAAACGTTGATGTTGTCCATAGAAATATTGTGGTTGCATTAATTCAATTTGCCACTGGAGCTTTTCTTTTTTTAATATTAATTAACAAATAGGTAAACCACCGTCTCAGGCGGTGAGACTAGACAAGGCTCTGCCGTTCCGGCGTGCGGAGTAAAAATATGCCCTCCATGAACCGGCAAGTTCTTTGAGGAGGCCATATGCGAGATTGGCAGTGCCAAGCTCACGTGAAACATTATCACAGGTACCATGTGGTATTTGTGCCCAAGTATAGAAAGAAAGCGTTATTTAGAGCATTGAGACGTGAGATTGGAGCAATATTCCGAGACTTATGGAGCCTCTGATCAATGAAGCATTTTTCTAGAATCAAGCTGAATTTTTTGAAAAATTCACTTTTCTACGCAAAACGCTTAATTTTCGCGTAATAGCCCCTAATTTTTCACCTAAAATCCCCAGTTGGCGGATTTCAGGCGCACCACCCCTAGGTGGCCAAGTATTTTCTCCCTATTAGTAAGTTAGTAAAGCCTGCTAGCAAGCACAGCTGCTCAGTATTCTTTAACAGTCCCCGATAGCGGACCTTGTCATAACCAAATACCCGTTTAATGTAGCGAAAGGGGTGCTCAACCTTCGCTCTTATCTGCGCCTTGATCTTTTCCGCCTTACGGAGTGCATCACGCCCAGGAAGAGTTTTCAGCTTGCTCGGCTTCATTGCTATGTACCAATCCACCTTCCGCTCTTTCAACTCTTCACGCTTCTCCGCACCAATGTATCCGGAGTCACCCCAAACTCTTCCTTCCTCGCCGTGGAGGACTCGCTCTGTGGCTGTGACATCATGCGAATTCGCTGCTGTTGTATCTACGCTATGTATTACTCCGAGCACATCATCAACCCCGATATGCATCTTCATTCCAAAGTGCCACTGATTGCCTTTCCTTGTTTGATGCATTTTTGGATCACGCTCTTTCTTTTTATTCTTAGTTGAAGTTGGCGCAGAGATAATAGTGGCATCTACAATGGTGCCTTCACGCAGTGCCATGCCATTCTCAGCAAGATGTTTATTGATTTCATCAAAAAGGGCTGTACCTAGCTGATTCAGCTCCAGTAAGTGGCGAAAGTTAAGAATCGTTGTTTCATCGGGAATTGGGCCGCTCAAAGTCAATCCAGCAAAACTACGCATGGATTCAATTTCATACAGCGCATCCTCCATAGCGGGATCACTGAGATTGTAAAATAGCTGCATGCAATGAATACGGAGCATGACACTTAATAGATATGGCTGTCGGCCACGTTTGCCTTGTGGATAGCAAGGAGTGATCTGAGCCTCTAGTCGCTGCCATGGGATGAGGGCTTCCATTTGAGAAAGAAACTTCTCTCGGCGAGTTATACGGCGCTTTAGCTTATATTCTGCTTCGGCAAAGGTGACTTGGTGCATAATCTATCGTAGTCTTGACGGATAACTGAATACTACCAAATTGGCTCAGAATTATTTAGAGGTTCCTTAGAGGTGCTTTGCGAGTCTGCGTTTAATTTCAGCAGTAAATTCTCAATTTAGAAAAATATCGGAGATTTAAAAATGTCTTATGCAGATGGATTTGTAGCAGCTGTACCCACAGACAATAAAGAAGAGTATATTCAGCATGCAAAAATTGCTGCAGAAGTATTTAAAGAGCAGGGGGCTCTAAAGGTTGTTGAAACTTGGGGTGATGATGTTCCTGAGGGCGAGTTAACCTCGTTCCCTTTGGCTGTAAAGTGTGCAGGCAATGAAACTGTAGTGTTCTCCTGGGTCGTTTGGCCTTCTAAAGAAGTTCGAGATTCTGGGTGGCAAGCGGTTATGGATGACCCGAGGATGCACCCAGATCAGAACCCTATGCCATTTGATGGTAAGAGATTAATCTATGGTGGTTTTAATATTATTTTGGATGAATAAGGCATATTTGTAGGTTGTTGCAGCATGTCAACATAAGTGGTTGAGAGTAATATCAACTCTTTAGCCTGCGTTGCCATGAGATTGTATTTTAATGGTACAAAGGTATCACAGACAATTGGTATGCATGTGTCTTCGGAGTGTAGATCTATTAAAAATACTTTAGATGAAGTGATAAAGGTGGTATATAAGGCCCCTTCTTTAATTAGCCACTTTAAGTAGAAGCGTCTAACAAATATGTACCCCAAACTATCCAGAAGATTTAGAGCGCTGATGATTGATTCTTTGGTGCTAGTTGCAGTTGTTGCCTTCTCAATAGCTATTGGCACTAGCATCAACTTTAAAGATGATATGTACCAATCAGCTTTAATTCTAATGCCGATCATCTTATTTGAACCGGTATTGGTTTCGTTAACTGGTGGGAATGTTGGGCATCATCTAATGGGTATTTGTATCCGTAAAGTGGGAGCCAATAAAAAAATTAATATTTTCCAGGCACTTGTCAGGACGTTCTTTAAGCTATTCTTAGGGGTTCCTTCACTAATAGCTATTCTTACATCAAAGAAGCGTCAAGCTGTGCATGATTTTCTTTCTATGTCGCTAGTGGTTGTAAAGGACCCGGCTTCATTGCCAGGCTATGAGGTGCTTGATGAGCGCACTGAATCGCTAGACTATAAGTATCCAGGAGAGGTCCGGAGATTGGTTATAGTAGGTGTATATCTATTACTTTCAATGCTCTTCGCATCTATGATTTCTGTTTTTTCAGTATCGGAGCTGTGTGCTTTTAGGCAGGTTTGCAGTCAGCTGGAAAGTTCTATTCAGTTTCTAATTAGTTTGTTCTTTTGGATCTCGGTTTTTGTGCTTCCTTGGCTGGGGTGGTCTGGTCGCTTATATGGGGCGAGGAGAATAAGGCTGGAAGTTTACTAGTCTACTACCGATTTTTCTTCCCCTGAGGAACAATGCTCAATTAAAGTGAGTTAAATGGCATTTGAAAGTTGGTTAGTCTTTTGCGTAATCGCACTCTTGGCGACTGCTACCCCAGGGCCTGCGGCACTACTGGTCTCTATCAATACTCTATCGGACGGTGTTAGAGGGGGTGTGTTCACGGCATTGGGTAATATATCTGGTTTGTTTGTTATGTCCGGGCTTTCAGTTATTGGATTGAGTGTACTTGTCCTTAACTCTTCCGTAGCGTTTACTATGGTAAAGATGATCGGGGCTGGATATCTGATTTATATGGGAGTTAAGCTTTGGAAAAATGGAATAGGAAGAGTGGATTCTGCTGATGTAACTTGTAATGTTAGGCGAGGTGCATTGAGTTTGTATATTCAAGGGGGCTTAATTGCCTTAACGAACCCTAAAGCGATTATATTTACAACCGCGCTTTTCCCGCAATTTATTTCCTTGTCAGATCCACTGTTGCCCCAGTTCTCCTTGCTGGTTTTCACTTTTATGGCATTATCTTTTAGCTGTTTATTTTGTTATAGCTTATTAGTTTTTGGTGCTAAAGAAAAATCCAGGAATATGGCCTCAAGTCGATTGCTCGGTCGTATATTTGGTTCCACTTTTGTTGGTGCTGGTTGTGTTTTAGTTGGCGCATCAAAATAGGAAAGTGTATGTAATAATATACAAAAATCTATTTTGGGTGCTTCTGTAAAACATACAGTATTCCTCATGCTGTCAGAAGTAAGGTGGTAAGCCGGTCGCAGTTAGATGAGTAGGGTAAGCCGCATCCTTTGCTTTATGTGTACCCCCCCCAAAAAAAATACAGCAAGTAGTTTCGCGAGTTACGTAGTATGGATATTAAAGATTATATTGAGTTGATCCATAGTTTTTCAAAGACAGATTTTTAACTTCAGGGAGGTGGAAACTCTATCTATTTTCGATTGCAAGAGGAAAGGGATATTGTTTTTCCGAAAGAGTTTCAAGAGTATAGAGTCCACTATGCGCCTGCCCACAGCCAATATCTTAATGGCGTGGGCAACCCAATTGATCTTTATAGTGCCAGGCGCTTGTCATGGGTGATGAATGGATATAACTACAATCCGGTTGATAATCAGCCAATACCCGGTTGGGATAAAACTTGGTTTTTATTCGCCGATGAGGGGGCAGACCCAATCATTGTTGACTTGGCCGAAAGCAACCGAAATTCAATGGTATATCGTGCCATGCATGGGGCTGGGGGGTGGGATTTTAGGCCTATCGCAGATTCAATAGGGCAATTTCTACTATGCGCTTCAGCTCTACATCATGCGCTCTCCGGAATAGTTGACAAAGATGTACTTGTTGATGATGGATGTGGGTTTAATCTTCATGAAAGAAGTGCATCTTGGTTGTTTCCATTCTTTCGTCAATATGCGGATAAATATTACACAGATTGGCTTGCAGCATTTGATAATAGTTAGAGGGGTAAATGCTCCTCTTTGGTACTATAGTTAATGATTTATAACGTCAAATATTGTAAAACATTTTGTCTAAAGCTGATGGCTTCTCATTCATGGAATGTGACCACGACATGAGTAGGTATGGTTAGTGTTTCAGACAGGGAAAGTACGCCTGACTCGCGAGTGAATATACTCAGGGGTACTATTTATTAATCTGATTGCTAAAAATAGTTGCCTGGTTTATCCGAGTTCTGAACTAACGCAGGTTTGAGGTGAATCGTGAAAATCAATATTTGAAAATTCTTGAATTATAGTGTAATGATTGTCGCGTTGCTCCATTTTGAATCCATAACACCTTAATAAAGTGTTTGCCGCATGGTAGGGCCTTACGGAATCAATTTTGATTGTAACTTTTTGATTTGATAGCTGTTCAATGCCGACAACGTCTTGTTGGGCGAAGTTGAAAATCATTCTAGTCATTTCGCTTAGCGGGATCTCCTCAAAGTTAAGTTGCATGGTTTCCTTTGGCCAAGATGAGTCATCAGCTACTACATGTGGTGTTTGGGTTAGGCCAATAAACCCTATAGTAAGAACAAAGAGGCCACCTAATGTTGTTTTTACTGTTGAGTTGTGGTGTTTTTCAAGCATGATAAATCTCTCTTTTTGGTTTAATAGAAATGCCATAGTGGCGGGGAGGATGTTCACGTATAAACGTTTTGTTAATGCGCGACCATATTCTAAGCGTTCATTGTTATTGCTATTTTTTAGGGTTCGATGATCACATGCCAGTTCCTGGTCTTCTCGGATTATTGGTGCGATTATATGAATTAGTGGATTGAACCAAAATACAGCACGGACGATTTCGTAGATCAATTGAATCCATAAATCCTTGCGTTCTATGTGGGAGAGTTCATGGGCAAGAATATAGCGTTGCTGAATTTTATTATATCGTGAATAGAAGTCATCCGGTAAGTATACTGCAGGCTTTAATAGGCCTGTAACAAATGGAGCGGAAGGTATGTGTGTTTTATATATGGTGTGGGCTTTGAGTGCTAATAGTTTATGAATTTTGATAATCTCTTCTACCGGAATAGATTGTCGATTTTTGATTAAATGATTTTTAAGTGCGTATATAGAAAAAAGTCTATAGATCACCCAGGCAGAGAATCCGATTAACCAGACCCAGATTAAATAAAAGTCGGGAGTAAGTACCGTAACATTTGGATTAGGAAATATCTTTATAGAAATGTTATCAGCCGAAAAGGCCTGGTACTCAATAAGTGCAATGCTGACTTCTGGTTTTTGCCACATAAAGCACCTAGCCAAAGGAATTAGCCAGAGTAGGAATGCTATCTGTGCACCCAAATAACGCCGGACCAAACCTTTTATCAATAGAACTAAACCAACTAGTAAAGTGATTTCAACTGATGTTTGATATAACCACTCAATCATTTTTCTTCTTCAGCTTGTCTAAAATTTCTTCAATTTCTTTTAACTCTTGAGTTGATATCTTTTTATGCTGGGCGAAGTGTGCAAGCAGGGGAGCCATTTTGCCATTGAAAAAACGTGACAGGAGTCCGTTAGTTTCCTCATCAACAACTTCATCCCTCGAAATAGCGGGAGAGTAAAAATAGCGTTTGCCATCTTTGCTTCTCTCAAGAGTTCCCTTGGTTACCAGCCTGCTCAGCATCGTTTTTATAGTATTTGGATGCCAGTCAGAAGTTTCTTGTACCCGTTCAATAATCTGTCCCACTGTTAGGGGGTGATCCCTCCAAAGCACTTCTAGGATTACTTGCTCTGAAGCTGAAATAACCATGTCGATGACCTTTTAACTACGCTATTAGCCTTAAAGACTACAGGTGTAGTTTTATATTGTCAAGTATAACTTGGATTGGGGTGACACTTAGGCTTTGCGCTTTGTGCTCTTGGGGTGAGCGATAATGAATGTTTATTAAACTAATAGGTTTGGTTCTACCGTGGGATAGGCTGACGTGATTTTTATATTTTTGTAGGAAAGGGACTGATAGGTACGAGTTTGAGTGCTGAATAATGGTTATTTAACGATCATGCTTGAAATTATTTGCTTAGGCAGCGGATAAAATTTTTTATCACCCTGAGTAATAATCGTGCTTGGAACGAAAAACCTCTCATATTTCTGTCTGTATCCTCCTTGCTCCGTGGGTAAATTGTTATTGAGTGTTATCTCAAAAAAACTTGCTGATGGTTAAATAACCCGAATAAGGCGATGTATCTAAAATAGGAGGAACTGACCTCCGCGAGTGGCTCCAGAGCCAGGTGTCTGATGACTTATGACGCGAAAGGTAGTCTTTTTTGGCTTCTGTTGACTTTCCGGTACCTTTCCACTAGTTTCGCGACCACGATTAGAGGTGCCTTCTGCCCTGAATTGGCTGAGAAGGTTAAACGGGAAGTCCGGAAATCCGGCGCTGCCCCCGCAACGGTGATCCACCTGTATTCTGAGTGGTAAGCCCGATACCGGCCTCTTTTCTAAACACGATGGAGCGGAGGGCTACCATCTTGCAATACGATCTTTCGCGCTTCGGCGTGCCGCATTGCTATTCCTCCCTCGATCCCATGTGCTTTTGTCTTAGGGGTTGAAACTTGAAAAAATCTTTATTGAGCCTGGCTGTACTGTCAGCCGTGAGCGCGCCGTCTTTTGCTGAATCCACTGTTACCGAATCTTCAATTCCAGACCTGGAAACCGTGGTTGTTGTGAGCTCCCGTCAGGGCGAGCCGCTGCGCCAGGTAGCTACTTCAGTAACTGTATTGGATGAAGAGCAGCTAAAAGAGCGGGGATTGGTGTCCCTTGCCGATGTTTTGCGCAGTGTGCCTTCCGTGTCTGTTACCAATACAGGGGGTATGGGCAAGACAACCTCCTTAAGGGTACGTGGAGAGTCCGGTTTCAGAACCTTGGTCCAGATAGACGGTATCGACATTTCTGACCCAACCGGTACCCAGGCGGGGGCTCATATTGAACATATTATGAGCAGCAACTTGCAGCGCGTGGAATTATTACGCGGTCCACAAGGTATGCTCTACGGAGCCGATGCCGGTGGTGTACTGGATATCTCGACTCGTCGCGAGGGTGAGGGGCAGCGCTTTGAGGTGTCAGCTGAGGGCGGTAGCTTCGATACTGAACGCTACAATGCCAGCGCTAGCGGAGCCAATGAAGCACTGGATTATTTTGTTTCTGCAGCGGCGGCAGAAACCGATGGTTTTAATACCAGTAGTTATGACACGGAATTGAGAGATGACGACGGTTACGATAATGAAACCTTGCATGGCCGTGTAGGTTGGAATATTTCTGAGCAGTGGCGATTTGAGGCTGTGGCGCGGGATACCGATGCTTCAGGTGAGTATGATCGCTGCGGCTGGCCCTCTCAGGATGAATGTAACTTTGATTTCAGCCAGGAAAGTGTTCGTGTCAGCTTAGCTCATAAAGGCGAAGATGGTCAGCAGGAGTTGGCTTATACACGTTCTGATTTGCAGCGTACCTATATCAGTGAAGGCGTGCCCTTTTATGAAGCGGAAGGTGATATCGAAAAGTTGAACTTCACCGGTTCCTACGGGTTTAGTCGCGAACATGGAATGGTCTACGGGGTAGAGCATCGTGAAGATACTTCAGGAGACCTGGATCGGGATCAGTGGGCAGTTTATTCCGAATATCAGGGAAGCTATGCCGATCAGGCTTATATCACCCTTGGCCTTCGCCATGACAATAACTCTGATTTTGGCAGCTATAACAGCTTCCGCGCCAGCTCAGCCTATTTATTTGAGGATGTTGCCAACGGTACGGTAAAAATAAAAAGTAGTTACGGCACTGGCTTCCGTGCCCCGAGCTTATATGAAGTTGACTACAACGCTACCGCATTCGACTGGTTAACTTTTACTCCATTAGAGTTGCCGTCTCTTAAGCCGGAAGAGAGCCGAGGCCTGGATCTTGGTGTTGAATACTTTGGTGAAAACTCTCTCTACCTGGAGTTCGTACTGTTTAAACAGGTCATTGAGAATGAAATCGGATTCGATATGGTCGACTACACAGGTTACCTGCAAAGCAGTGGAGAAAGCGTGTCCCAAGGCGCTGAGTTTGTTGTCGAAGCGCAATTGACTGACAGTCTATTGCTCTCTGCCAATTACACCTACACCGATGCTGAAGAAGCCGATGATTCTCCCCGAGCCCGCAGTCCCAAGCACTTGGCGAATCTCGGCTTCACTTATAAGCCTACTAGTGACTTGAGCCTTGTTATGAACCTGCGTTCCAGTGCGGATGTGGTAGATAGCGATGGCTCTTCGCTGGATGATTATCAAGTGCTGGATGCCAGTGTCCGTTATCAGCTGAACAACGCCACGACGGTATTTGTTCGCGGTGAAAACCTTACCGACGAAGATTATGTGGAAGTCACTGGCTATAACACTGCGGGCCTCGCCGGTTATGCTGGTGTGGAATTCAGCTTCTAAAGCACTTTCTTTTATAGGTTCTTGAACTGAGGTGGCCATGTTGGAAGACGAGCAAAAACGAAATGCCAAGCACAAGCAGGCAATGCAAAAACACAAGGAGAAGGTTGATGCCAACATTGCAGCAGCCGATATCCAGCGTGGAGTTGCTGTCCTGCTCACCGGAAATGGCAAAGGGAAGTCGAGCTCAGCTTTCGGCATGGTGATACGCGCACTGGGTTACGGGCAGAAAGTGGGCGTTGTGCAATTTATTAAAGGCGCACAGCAATCTGGGGAAGAGCTTTTCCTTAAAAACCATTGCCCGGAAGTTACTCTTTATCAAATGGGTACTGGCTTTACCTGGAATACTCAGGATCGCACCAGTGATATTGCTGCTGCAGAGAGAACCTGGGCAGAGGCAGAAAAAATGCTCACCGATACCACCTATGACTTGGTGGTTTTGGATGAGCTCACTTATATGCTTGCTTACAAATACCTGGATGAGTCCAAAGTATTGGAGACTCTAGCCCAGCGACCACAGGAACAGAGTTTGGTGGTGACTGGTCGAGGTGGTGGTAGTGCACTACAAGAGCTAGTGGATACGGTATCTGAAGTGAAAGATGTTAAGCACGCTTTTAAAGCGGGCATCAAAGCCCGCAAAGGCGTAGATTACTAGGTTGTTTTCACTATGTCCGTGTTGATGGTTCAGGGCACGACTTCCGATGCCGGCAAGAGTACTTTGGTGGCCGGGCTCGCTCGTTACTTTTCCCAGCGCGGAGTCAGTGTCGCACCTTTTAAACCGCAAAATATGGCACTCAATAGTGCCGTTACGGCGGATGGTGGTGAGATAGGGCGGGCACAAGCGCTGCAGGCCCAGGCTTGTGGGATCGACCCCCACAGCGATATGAACCCGGTGTTACTTAAGCCCGCTTCAGATACTGGGGCTCAGGTTATTATCCAGGGTAAAGTGCTGGGGAATATGCAGGCGCTGGATTACCACCACTACAAGGCTACCGCGCAAAATGCAGTGCTGGACTCCTTCGCACGGCTCGATGATCAATATGAGCTGGTGTTAGTTGAAGGGGCAGGTAGCCCGGCAGAAATTAACCTGCGGGAAAACGATATTGCCAATATGGGCTTTGCCGAGGCGGTTGATTGCCCGGTTATACTGATTGCCGATATCGATCGCGGAGGTGTGTTCGCCCACTTGGTAGGCACCCTCGAATTGCTGTCTTCCTCAGAGCGAGAGCGTGTGGTCGGTTTTGTGATCAACCGCTTTCGTGGCGATCTGCAATTACTTCAGCCGGGGCTCGACTGGTTAGAGGAGTATACCGGCAAGCCAGTTCTCGGAGTCTTACCTTATCTCCATGACCTCTACCTTGACGCGGAGGATGCCATTAGTACCCAACAGAGCGGTGCTGATGCTCGATTGAAAGTGGTAGTGCCGGTATTGCCGCGCATAAGCAATCATACAGATTTTGATGCGCTGAGGTTGCATCCGGATATCGATCTGCAATTTGTCAGTGTCCTCGAACCAGTCCCTCAGTGCGACTGGATTATTCTTCCTGGCAGTAAAAATGTACGGGCAGACTTGGCCTACTTAAAAGAAAACGATTGGCCTGCACAGTTGGATCGGCATCTGCGCTATGGCGGCAAACTCGTGGGTATTTGCGGTGGTTTGCAAATGCTGGGGAGCGAGGTACAGGATCCGGATGGGGTAGAGGATACTCCGGGTAACGAACCGGGCTTGGGTTATCTGGATTTCACAACTCGCTTGCAGCCAGTCAAGGCACTGAAAAATATTACCGGCTTTTTAGCTTTGGAAAATGAAGTAAAAGAAGCTACTCCTGTTCAGGGCTATGAAATCCACTGTGGTATAACAGAAGGTGTAGCTCTGCAAACTCCAGCGGTATATATCTGTGATAAAGGCGGAAATTCCAGGCCTGATGGTGCAATAAGTGCTGATGGACAGATATTCGCGACCTACGTGCATGGGCTGTTCGATTCACCCGAAGCGTTGAGTGCACTTTTTGCCTGGGGTGGGTTGAAAGACTCTACGCCGCTGGATGTGGGTGAACAGCGGCAGCAACAATTGGACAGGCTGGCTGAGACTATTGCCGAGAATATCCAGGGAAACTGGCTCGAGCAATTTGAGGGAGCCAGGGAGACGGCAGCGTTGCAAGAGGATACCCAGTGACTGTTGCCCGTATCAAAGCATTAAATATTGCCTGGTGGTTACTGCCCGCAGTACTTGCCCTTAGTTTTTCTGCTGCCGTTGCCATAGGGGCAGTGTATCTCTCACCCTCACAATTATTTGCCGCGATCAGTGGCCAGGGCGATGGTGGGCTCGCTGGGGATATTGTTCAGGTAATACGATTGCCAAGGGCGCTGTTGGCCGCTGGAGTGGGTGCTGTCCTCGCCATCTGCGGGGCAATGTTGCAAGGCTTATTTCGAAACCCTCTAGCTGACCCATCCCTGATTGGTGTTACCGCAGGGGCTTCTCTCGGTGCTTGTTTGGCCATCCTGCTAGGAGCGGAGGTTGCCGCTGCGTTTGGGAGTTTACCCGTTGTATCCATAGCTGCTTTTTTCAGCGGCCTTTTAGCGGTGACACTGGTCTACAAAGTGGCGAAAAGTATTAATGGCACTTCCGTGGCCACCATGTTGCTAATGGGGATTGCCGTTACCGCTTTTTCCGCAAGCCTGATCGGGCTAATGGAGTACTTTGCTGATAATGACACCCTGCGCCGTATGAGCCTGTGGCTTATGGGAGGGCTGGATGCAGCGAGCTATCCTCGCGCTTTTCTGGTTTTGGCCGTGCTGGGCGCTTTGCTTGCCAGTATGTCCCACTTCGGCACCTCACTAAATGTTCTTTTATTGGGAGAATCCCAGGCGCGGCACCTCGGTATTGATGTGGAGCGGGTAAAAACCCGTTTGGTAGTGCTTGTTGCGGCTGGAGTGGGCACTTCGGTTGCTGTAGCCGGCAGTATTGCTTTTGTGGGGCTGGTAGTGCCCCATATAGTGCGTTTGTGGGTAGGACCTGATCACCGGCAACTGTTGCCGCTTTCTGCCCTGGCTGGAGCCAGTTTATTACTAGTTTCCGATACCCTGGCACGAACCATTATTGCCCCGGTGGAGATCCCGGTAGGGCTGATTACCGCACTGATTGGGGTGCCTTTTTTTGTTTCCTTGTTGCGTAAAAGCAGGGGGGCAATTTAATGGCTCTGCTACAGGTGGAGGGAGTTGCGGTTAGTGTCGATAATCGGCCGCTGTTGCAAGATATCAACCTGGAGGTAGATGTCGGCGAGCTGGTTTGTGTGATTGGCCCCAATGGCGCGGGGAAGTCGACCCTGCTGCGTGCCCTTTGCGGTGAAGTCAGGATGGATTCCGGGCAGGTCCACTTTAAAGGTAACTCTTTTTCAAAATTGTCGGCCCGCAATCGAGCCAGGCAAGTTGCCGTCCTGCCGCAAAATAACCCGCTGACATTTGCCTTTACCGGGCTGGAATTGGTCGCCCTCAGTCGAACTCCGCATTCCACTGGCACTGACCGGGACCGAGAAATCTGCCTGGAAGCCATGGCTGCGCTGGATGTTAGTCATTTGTCTGAGCGCCTGTACCCAACGTTATCCGGCGGCGAGCAGCAGCGCTTGCAACTGGCTCGGGTGATGGCCCAGATCTGGCGGGCAGAGGATGGGGGAGAGCGGCTCCTCTTATTAGATGAGCCCGCTGCCAGCCTGGATATTGCACACCAATATGGAATGATGAGAGCGGTAAGAGACTTCGCGCGAAGTGGCGTAGCTGTGGTAATGACAGTCCATGATCTGGCCCATGCCAGCGGCTATAGCGACAGAATCCTCGCCTTAAAGCAGGGGCGCAGTATGGCCTACGGAAATCCAGAGGATGTATTGACTGCGGAGAATATGCAGCAGCTTTACGGCTACAGTGTCACGGTGATGCCACACCCGGTAACCGGTCAATCCCTGGTGATTGCCGATGTCTAGCACCAGTGGTGTACATCTGGTACTAGGAGGCGCACGCAGCGGAAAAAGCCGGCTCGCGCAACAGCGCGCGGAGCAGTGGCTAAGCAGCAGTAGCGATGGTGGACTTACCTACCTGGCAACGGCTACTGCGGGCGATCAAGAAATGTCTACCCGTATTGCTCGACATCGGGAAGATCGGGATCATCGCTGGCAGACCCTGGAAGAACCTACTGCACTGGCCGAGGCTCTGGTTACAGCTCCTGAGTCCCATTGTGTACTGGTGGACTGCCTCACTTTGTGGTTGAGCAACTGTCTTCATCAGGGCGTTTGGGAGTGTGAGCAAGAGGCGCTTCTGCAATGTATCGATCAGAGGCGTACTCTCGCTAACGGTAATACCCCACCTTGGATTTTTGTCAGTAATGAAGTCGGTTCGGGTATTGTGCCCCTTGGGCAGTTATCGCGGGAATTTGTGGATGCGGCAGGTTGGCTTCATCAGGCATTAGCCGAGCGAGCTGATAGCGTCACCTTGGCAATTGCAGGTTTGCCGCTCACTGTAAAGTAAAGAATCACCTGAGACTGAGACTGAGACTGAGACTGAGACTGAGACTGAGACTGAGACTGAGACTGAGACTGAGACTGAGACTGAGACCGATAATGATGACAGATGAACTCAGTTGGCTCGATAAGCCTGCACCAACCCCGGACCAGAGTGCTCGCAATGCCGCGATTGCCCGCCAGGAGCAATTGATTAAGCCGCAAGGCGCGCTTGGTCGGCTCGAAAGCATTGCCGTGGATTTCGCCGGATTCCAGGGGAGGGAGCAACCCCTACTGAATAATTTGTCGGTGCGCGTATTCGGTGCTGATCACGGTGTTGCAGCCCAGGGAACTTCCCGATTTCCTCAGGCCGTCACTTCTGTAATGCTGAAACTATTTTGCGAGGGTGGGGCGGCTATTAATGTGTTGAGCCGCGAGCAGGATGCTGACTTTGCCGCAATTAATCTGGGTTGTGTGGTCCCCGCTGAACACCCCGACCTGATTGATGAAGTTATAGCTCCCTCTACTGCGGACTTCTCCCAAGGTAATCCCGCTATGACCCAAGCGCAGCTGGCTCTTGCTCTTGATGCCGGTCGCCGCCAGTCTACCGATGCAGATTGTTTTATTGGCGGAGATATGGGTATTGGCAATACCACTTCCGCCGCTGCCATTTTTGCCGCCCTTTTTGAGCTAGAGGTTGGCAGCATTACGGGGCGAGGAACAGGTATCGACGATGCAGTGCTCGCCTGCAAGGTGGAGCTGATCGAATTTGCTTTGGAACAGCACCGGGCAGCGCTGGGCTCGCCACTTGCTATTCTGCAAACTTTTGGTGGCTTTGAGATTGCAGCCTTAACGGGAGCGTTTGTCGCCAGTGCCCAGCGAGGTGTCCCTGTATTGGTTGATGGTTTTATGGCGACTGCCGCGGCAGCTATTGCCGGTGCTATTAATCCATCAGTGAAGCCCTGGTTGCTCTACGCCCATCTCTCTGACGAGTCTGGTCACAAACTGGCCCTCGAGTGCCTGGGGGTGAAGCCATTGCTGAGCTTCAATATGCGCCTTGGCGAGGGCACAGGTGCAGTGTTGGCCATAAGTATTATCAAGCAAGCGCTGAACCTGCATAACAAAATGTTCACTTTCAGTGAGGCAGGAGTGCCAGTTGCGGATTGATCTTTTACGACACGGTGCCTGCGAAGGTGGAAATATTTTTCGCGGGCAGATCGATGTGCCCCTAACCAGTGAGGGTAGGGAGCAGATGTTGCGAGGGCTTGCCGAGCTCGATGGCTCCTGGGACCGAATTGTTACTTCACCCTTACAACGCTGCCAACGCTTTGCTGCTCAGCTTGCCCGAGAGAAAAAACTGCCGATAACTGAAGTTCCTGATATCCGGGAAATTGGTTTCGGGGACTGGGAGGGGCAGTCAGTCGATAAGATCTGGACTGAGCAACGAGCACTGTGTGAAGCCTGGGGGCGTGACCCAGAAAAGCACGCACCGCCGGGAGGTGAGCCCTTTCCCGTATTTCGATCCAGAGTTCTTCAAGCTATTGATAATCTAGCCCAGCAATACTCGGGAGAGTCCCTGCTGCTCGTTACTCACGGTGGCGTTATCAAGTTGTTGCTCGCGTATGCGAATAACTGGCTCCCAGTGAAAATGATTTCACTGCAAGTTAACTACGGGTTTGCCGCATCGTTGAGATACGACTCGGACAATAAGACCTTTACCGTTTCCTACCCAGAGCAGTCAGCTTATGTTTATTGCCCGTAAGTTGTACAACCTATCCCAAGCATTTCTGTATGCGCTGGTATTTCTTACCCGGCTGCCGGTGGCGGGTTTGCTTCGGGAGGTGGACAAGGAAACGGTGAAGCGGTCGATATATTTTTACCCCCTGGTTGGAGTGGTGATTGGTGTACTGTTATCCGGGGCCGCCTACCTTCTGGCTCCTTTAGGTGCCCAGTTGCAAGCTGCAATACTATTGGGTTTCTGGGTGGTCCTGACAGGTGCACTACACCTCGACGGCCTTGCTGACTGTACTGATGCCTACTTTGCTGGACATAAGTGTGCGGATCCTGAAGAACAACGTCAGCATATTCTGAGAGTAATGCACGATCCCCACTGCGGCTCTATTGCGGTAGCGGCTGTTGTTGTTTTCCTACTGATAAAGTTCGCTGCAATAGCAACCCTGCTAGAGCTAATAAACCCAGTAACAAAAGATGCTTGGGTCTATCTGCCGTTAGTGCTCTCACCTATGTTAGCCAGGGCTGCAGCCCTGGCTTTAATGGGAGTTTCACAATACGCACGTGTTGAAGGCCATGTACCGCCCGCTGGCTCCGAGCGCCGATGGGACCTATTGCCGGTAGTTGCAATCGTAGTTGCTATTGGATGTTTAGCGGCGCCAATACCCATTGCCATAGGCATCGTCTGTAGTTTGATTGCCCTGGTCTTATTCTGGCGTCGCCTGTGGGATAAGACTATTGGTGGTTATACCGGCGATTGTTTGGGCGGTTTGGTCGAGATAAGTGAATTGTCGATATTGATATTATGGGTGGCAGTGGCTGCCAATGTGAGTTACGGAGCTGTTTAGAAGCTCCTCAGTTATAGTCGAGTTAAAGAGATGTCTCGAAGCAGTATTGTCCGTGTTGTTTTAACCTTGAATCTGTTATTGGTGAGTAATACTTGGGCGGATGATTCCGTGCGGGTAAAAGATGCCCGTGGCCAATGGGTTGAACTGCCTGCACCAGCAGAGCGTATTGTTGCGCTAGCGCCAAATATCGTGGAGAACTTTTACAGTGCTGGGGCGGGGGATAAGCTAATTGCTGCAGTAAGCTACAGTGATTACCCCGAGCAAGCCAAGCAATTACCGGAGATAGGTAACTATAAAGCGGTAAACTATGAGAGTTTACTATTGCTAAATCCTGACTTGATTGTTGCCTGGGGATCGGGAAATGGCGATCAGATGATTAATAAACTGGAGGATCTCGGTTTTACAGTTTTCGTATCTGAATCTAATGCTCTTGAAGATATCGCTGTGAATGTAAAGCGCTTCGGTAAACTTGCAGGTACAAGTGACTATGCAGATAAATCTGCCGGAGAGTGGCTTGAGCGACTGAATCAGATACAGCTTAGCCATAAGGACCTGGATTCGGTCAGTGTTTTTTATCAGGTTTGGAATGAGCCACTGCAAACACTTAATGGCGACCACCTGATTAGCGATGTTATTCAAACCTGTGGCGGCCGTAATATATTTGCCGATGCATTGGTATTAGCACCGAAGATTAGTATTGAGTCTGTACTGGATAGAGACCCGAGAGTAATTATCGCCAGCGGAATGGGGGAGGAGCGGCCAGATTGGTTGGATGCCTGGGAAGCATACCCAAGAATTAATGCAGTTAAAGAGGGAAACCTGTTCCATGTACCACCGGATATCATTCAGCGACATACTTTTCGAGTGCTGGATGGTATGGAGATGGTTTGTGGTGATTTGAATCGGGTGAGAGGAAGTTGAAGGTTTCAACTTCCTAATTATCTAATCAGAATCTGTGCTTTCTGTTGGCAATATATCTAACGGGTCCACGTAATTCTCGCATAAGCCAGCTGGTGTTGGGATTCTTGGACATAATTCCAATTTGTCTAACCTTTGGTTTAGCTCGATCGGAGATTGAGTTGGCGTGGTAACAATTCTTAGACTGTAAAGTTTTAACGGTGAGAATAGGGGCGAGTCGCTCTGGAAACACCTCTTCTGGGGAAATATTTACCTTTATTTTTTCACTTTAGAAAATAAAGTCACGCGTTAGGTCTGTCCGATATAGTGGAAGGGGTACTTTGGGCTGTTCACTATCAATTTATTCGTAAATAAATTAGTTTATCTGTTATTAGAGGCTTAACTACAAACACTCTGTTGGTCACCAATAGCCAAAAGAGTCTGTTTGCTGAATTTGGTATAGTCCTGATTATTAACTGTTCCGATTAAACTGCCCGGCTTCTTTGTGCCGTGTATTTAAAAATATTATCTGTTTTTGACTATTTAGTCTTCCTGAGCTTTATGTTTTCGTGGTGCCAAACTGTGTATAAATCATTGCTGATTTCTGTATTTTTGTCTGTTACCTTATCAGGGTGTTCCGCTTCTGGGCCTATGTATACAGAGTACAAGCGACTCAATTCGGATACTGGAGTCCTTTACTTGTATAGGGAATCATCTCTCGTAAATATGGCTGTTGGCCCGAAGGTTTATATTGATGGCGGAGGCGGGCAGATTTTGAAAAATGGTGGGTATTTGGCATATGAATTGAGCCCAGGTGAACATACTATTATCGTAGGTGATGATAGTTTTGGATTTGATAACAAGGTTATGGAGGTTGATCTTAAGCAAGGCGAAAATTTATACATTAAATGGAAGATTGGATCTCTGACAACTATGGAAATTATGGTTGTAGGGGATGCGGCAGCTGGTTATGGCGAGCGCGATTACCATTTGATAGCTATGCCTGGGAGTGTGGCAGCCAAAGAAATATCTGCTTTAAAATTATCAAAGTAATTGATTTTGGAGCTTTATATCCGTTCAGAAGTGGGTGAGGTAATTGATATATAAGCTGAGTCGGTTAGAAAAATTAATAAGGGGGATAATGTTGGGTTTTATTCCTCCTATTTATACGTTAGTTACAATTGGTCCAATAATGCCCAGTAACGAGCTTTGAATTCCGGTAAAATACTCAGTGCAAAAGACTGAGTGAGAGTTATGTATGAGAAACCATAAGAGATTTAGCTAATTATATGGGAGGTATAATAGCCTAGGTTTAACTCATGCTCTTACAGTTTCTGCTTCAAAGGCCAATGGCCCAACACTTTGCTTTCTTCATAGTCATCGTTAAAAATATTGAAGTTATACGTATAGTCTCCCCATACTATGAGCTTATAGAAATCCCTTTTGAAAAGTACGATCTTATAGATATATACGTTGTCACCTAGGAAGCCAATCATCACAAACTGCGATCCCTCTACGAGAATCTTTGCTTCTAGAAATGGAATTGCTGAAGAGTCAGCCACAGAGATGGCCGCTGGACCTCTCGCCCGTTACTTATACGATCAGTGAGTAGTGAAAAAAATCACTTTTTAGTAGATCAGGGCTAATCAATGGTAAAGCCGCCCCTAGCTGTATTAATGTTGAGTTCAAGTCAAATAGCCCCTTAATTTCATTGCCAAATGTTGGCGGTATCTCCAAGGTGTCTAAATTATTCGTATCGTTATCTAGTTTGCGGTATTGAAGTTAAGAAAGCGGCTATTCTCTTGGGTCGGCATCCTTGGAGCCTGGAGCAAAATTCATCCCACAGTCGAAGTAGGCTGAAATGCAAAAACCTATTGACGATCGGTTTTTACCACTCTACCATCATTCAAAGAATAGTTTTAATCTCTGGAATAATGGTCTATGCGACTTGGCGATCTTGAAAAACAGGTGCTCCAATACCTCTGGGATAGAAAATCTGCGGATGCCAAACAGGTCCACTCGGACTTGAGTAGGGCCCGTGGAGGTTCTCTTAACACCATCCAGAGCACGCTGGATCGCCTTTACAAGAAAGGTTTGCTGTCTCGGGAGAAGCAGGGGCATGCATTCCAATACAGCCCGGCAGTGGAGCGCTACGAGTTTGTCGGACAGCTGATTCAAGATGTTACTCGTGAGTTCGTTGATGATGAGAACGGGTTGGTTGCCGCATTTACCTCCATCTCATCGGAGTTGAGCGAAAGCCAATTGGAGCAGCTGGAGCAGTTGATCGAAAGCCAGAAGATTAAGCGCCAGCAGGGTGAACGCTAATGATTTTGGGGCAGGTTGCACTCTGGCTAAACCTGCTGACTATTGTAGCGCTTGGTCTGTTTGTTGGTATTTTACTGGTGTCAGCTGCCAGCCTTTCCGTTTCCCGGTATTCACTTAGCTTTTCTGCCTGTAGCCGGCGTTTACTGCTGTGGAGCGCGGTATTGCTGCCGTGGTTCGCGGCTTCCACCGCCGCTGTTATCCTGGCTTTCCCCAGCCTTTTGGGAGGCGTTGCATCACTGGCGCACTGGCACCATATCAATGCTTTTAACCTCTACAGTTGGCACGGTGTTTTTACTATTGCGTTTCTTTTCTTTAGCGGTTTTTTGGCGTTTCAAAGTTTTAAACGAGCTCATCGCCATTTGACGCAGCTTCGTTTGTTAATGCAACTTTGCGAAAGGGATAAGTCTGACCAAAGTATTATCCAGGCAAAGGGGCCCCAGGCTTTCACCAGTGGTCTGCTCCGTCCACAAGGGTTTTATACCAGCGGTCTGCGAGACCAGTTATCAGCGGAAGAGTTTGAGGTGGTGCGCCTGCATGAGGAAGCACATGCGCAAAAATTTGATCCTCTGAAGAAATTAATATTCGCTTTATTTGCCAGCTTTTTCCCTACGCGTTTGGGGAATTACCTGAATCGGCAGATGGCGCTGTGTATGGAGCAGCGTGCAGATGCTTATGCCCATAGGCAGGGGTGGAGTGAGACTTTTATCGCCCAAACCCTACTTAAAGTAACCCGTATCTCCAATGGGTTGCATCCCAAAGAGAGAAGTTCAGCAATGGTCTGTTATTTCGCTCTTGACCAATTGGATGCTCGTATTCGTTACTTGCTGTCTGATGATAAGGGGCGCAGCTTACCCCCCTTGTTATTAGCTGGAATGTTTGTGGCTCTTACAGGCACTTGCCTTGTTTCGGTGGACGCGCTCCACCACACCGTCGAAACCCTTTTCTCCCACTAAGGAAGCCGAAGTGTTTAATTGTCTGCGTTTAGTCATAACCAAAAAACCGATCGTCAATCGGTTTTTTTTGGCCGGAGCCGTGTTCTTTTTAGTCGTATTAAGTGGACCCCTTAGGGCAGAACAGGGCGAGGAGTTATCGGGACTTACTTATGAACAGGCAATTCTTAAAAGCTTGCAAAATCACCCTGAACTGGCGGGTTACCGATATCAGTTTGAGGCTGTGGATGCTTTATCCAAGCACGCCAAGCTTGGACCACGCCCGGAGCTTAGTGTTGCTGCCGAGGGGGTGGGGGAGGAAAAGGACAGCGATGGCAACGGCAGTTCCCAGGTAACAGTAGGCATCAGTTGGCTATTACAGGGTGATCTCGCAGAAAAACGTGTATTGGCTACACGCAGTAAGACTTCCGTGATTGAGGCCGAAAAGCAGGTTCTTGAGTTAGAAGTTGCCGCTAATACTGCGCGTTACTTTTTCCAGGTCCTGGCGCACCAGGAACGCCTGAAAATTGCTAAAACAGCTGTCGACCTGGCTCGCAATATGACCGCTGAAATTAATCGTCAGGTTAGTGTTGGCAGAACGAATGAAGCCGATGCTTTTCGGGCTGAAGTCGATTTGCAGCGTCGACTCTTAGCTGTGGAAGATGTCGAACACGAATTGGATATTGCCAGATATCAATTAGCTGCCCAGTGGGGCTCCAGAGAGCCCAGCTTTCTTGGGGTGGCGGGCTCTCTTTCCAGTGTCATTCCAGAAGTTGATTTATCTAGATTGCGAAGCTTGGTTGCGAGCAACCCAAATTTGGAAATATTCATGAGCCGCGAGCGCGTGAAGCAGGCGGAAATTGATTTGGCACGTGCAGAAGCGGGCATTCAGTGGCGGATTGATACAGGAATTCGTCGCAACGAAGCGAGCGGAGATTATGGATTGGTGGCCGGCTTCGCAATCCCACTAGGAAAGGGCGATCGCAATCGCGGCAAGGTATCTGCTTTGAGGGCGGAACAGAATCGTTTCCGAGCAGAAAGAAATGCGAAAGAGATTGCATTGGATACACAACTCTTTGTGATGACCCAAAGGCTACAGCATCACCGGCACGTGGCTGCCGCCTTGAATGAAAAGATGATTCCCAGTCTGGATAAGGCGCTCACCGCTACGCAAAAAGCCTATCGACGTGGCCGCTATAACTACTCGGAGTTGGCTCTAGCCCAACAGGGGCTTAGCGATGCGCAGCTTTCACTGCTCCAGGCACAGTACAACGCACACCTTAGCCTGATTGAAATTGAAAAACTTACCGGCCTGTCATTGGCACAGATAAGCGAGAGCGAGATATGAGATCCGCAGTTTTTTCCAGCCTGATATTCGGTGCTTTACTTTCCTTGTTCCTAAGTGGCAGCGGCAGTGTGTATGCGGCCGGAGCTGTCGCAGAGGCAGAACCGGAAAAAGGGCCCAATCGTGGGCGAATGTTGAGAGAAGGTGATTTTGCCGTTGAGCTAAGTATTTATGAAACTGGTGTTCCTCCGGAGTTTCGGGTTTGGGTGAGTAACGATGGAGAGCTGGTTAATCCTCGTCAGGTTGATCTTAAAGTGGTTCTTACAAGGCTTGGAGATGGAGAGGATCACATCGAGTTCAGGCCTGAGGGGAATTATCTGCGTGGCGATATGGTGATCTATGAGCCCCACTCATTTGTTGTGACTCTAACAGCCAAGTACCAGGGGCACGAATACCGTTGGCAATACGATAATTTTGAGGGGCGAACCCGTATCGAATCCGGTATTGCTGAATCCATGGAAATTGATACGGAAACCGTCGGCCCCGCCAGGATGAGTGAGACCAGCCGCGCTTATGGCAGGCTTATTGTAGATCCAGAGCAGGTACGTGAAATTAGTGCGCGTTTCGATGGCTTTGTAGAAACTGTGCAGGTGGGGTTGGGGGAGCGCGTTAAAAAAGGGCAACCTCTGATTACCATTAACAGCAATCAAAACCTGAAAACTTACAGTATTAAATCCCCCATTACAGGTGTGGTAATTCAGCGCAATGTAAACCCTGGTGAACAGACCGCAGGTAGAGCTTTATTAACGGTTGCCGATGATACTGCCTTGTTGGCAGAGCTGGATGTTTTTCCCTCGATACGCCCCCAGGTTCGCCAAGGCGCGCCCGTTTCCGTAAATATCAAGTCCCTGGAAACTCCTCTGCTCGGGGTAGTGAAACAAATTGATACTTTGATGAAACCTAACCAGGCCACCGCCGTTAGAGTGTCACTGCAAGATATTCCCGCAGGCCTCGCACCAGGTTCTTTTGTAAGCGGCGATATCCAAGTTGCTGAATATGAGGTGTCCCTCGCCGTCAAGCGTTCCGGTTTACAAGCGTTCCGCGATTTTACTGTCGTTTATGCCAAGGTGGGCGATCAATATGAAGTACGCATGTTGGAGTTGGGGCGTGAAGCAGGCGATTGGGTTGAAGTGCTGGGGGGGATTCGACCGGGAATCGAATATGTCACCGGTAACAGCTACATCATTAAAGCGGACATTGAAAAGTCCGGTGCATCCCACGATCACTGAGGGTTCGACATGCTTGAGTACTTGATAAGAACCTCAATTCAAAATCGCGGGCTGGTTATTGCCCTTGTGCTACTACTGTGCGGTTTGGGCATTTGGAATTTCACCCGGCTGCCCATTGATGCGGTACCGGATATCACCAATATCCAGGTGGTTATTAATACGGAGGCACCGGGGTATACCCCTAAAGAAGTTGAGCAACGGGTTACATACCCAGTGGAAAATGCAATGGCTGGTTTGCCGAGCCTTGCTTATACACGCTCCGTTTCGCGGTATGGATTGTCGCAGGTTACGGTGATTTTTGAAGATGGCACCGATATTTATTTTGCTCGCCAGTTAGTGAATGAACGGCTCACTAGTGTGCGTGGTGCACTGCCTGCTGGTTTGGAGCCGGAGCTTGGACCCATCGCCACAGGTCTTGGCGAAATCTTTATGTTCACAGTGGACTCCGAACCCGGAGCCACCAATGCTGATGGCAGTGCGGTAACACCTAAGGACTTGCGTTCGGTGCATGACTGGATTGTGCGCCCGCAGTTATTGCGTGTACCAGGTGTGGTGGAAGTCAATCCGATTGGCGGATTCAAGAGAGAAATTCTAATTGCTATAGAGCCAGAGAAACTGCTGGCATTTGGCCTGACCCAGGAAGACCTGATTCGCTCGATCGAGGAGAACAATCGTAACCGCGGTGTAGGCTTTATTGAACATAGTGGCGCCCAGTGGTTGTTGCGGGTTCCGGGGCAGGCAAGCTCGTTAGAGACACTGAAGGATTTCCTGGTTGCGGAAGTGAATGGCGTTGCTGTTCGCCTTGGCGACTTGGCCAAGATCGAAGAGGGGCGCGAAATGCGTACCGGGGCGGCTACTCAGAACGGCAGGGAAGTGGTGATGAGTACCGTTTTCATGCTGGTTGGCGAAAATAGTCGCACCGTTGCAGGTGCAGTTGGTGAAAAGTTAGAGGATATCAAACAGAGTCTACCACCAGGTATCACATTGACTGCGGTTTATGATCGTACCGGTCTGGTTGACCAGACATTGCGCACGGTCCAAACCAATCTTATGGAAGGTGCGCTGCTGGTTATCGCGGTTCTTTTCCTGCTGCTGGGGAATGTTCGCGCAGCAATTCTCACTGCACTGGTCATTCCGGTGGCCATGTTAATGACCATCACCGGCATGGTGCAGGCCCGCGTAAGTGCAAACCTGATGAGTCTGGGGGCGCTGGATTTTGGCTTGTTGGTGGATGGGGCCATCATTATTGTCGAGAACTGTTTGCGACGCCTCAGCGAATCCGCCCGCGAGCGTGGCCAGTTAGATCTAAAAGAACGGCTTACCCTGGTATTCCAATCGACGCGGGAAGTGATTCGCCCGGCCATGTTTGGTGTGTTCATTATCACAGCAGTGTATTTACCCATTTTTGCCTTTACCGGAGTGGAGGGCAAGATGTTCCATCCAATGGCTATTACCGTGGTGATTGCGCTGCTTTCTGCGATGTTTCTTTCCATCACTTTGGTGCCAGCCGGCATAGCACTGCTATTCCGCAAACCGGTGATCGAAAAGAAAAACCCTGCACTTGAGAAGTTGAATAGCATTTATCGCCCGGCCTTGGAGTTTGCACTGCGCCAGCGTGGCATGGTTGTCGCTATTGCTGCGCTACTGGTGTTGGTTTCCGGTTATACGGCAAGCAGAATGGGTAGCGAATTTGTGCCGAATCTGGATGAAGGCGATATTGCCATGCACGCCTTGCGTATTCCCGGCACATCCTTGGAACAAGCGATTGCACTACAAAAATCCCTGGAGGAGCGGATTAAAGAGTTGCCCGAAGTGGAGCGTGTATTCGCCAAAATTGGTACTGCGGAAGTGGCTACCGATGCGGTTCCCCCAAGTGTTGCCGATAACTTTATTATCCTGAAACCCAGGTCTCAGTGGCCAGATCCGGATAAGCCAAAAGAGCAATTGGTAGAAGAGCTGGCAAAGCTGGTAGAGCCAATCCCCGGCAACCGCTATGAATTTCTCCAGCCAATCCAGATGCGCTTTAACGAGCTTTTAGCAGGGGTGCGTGCGGAATTGGCGATCAAAGTCTTTGGCGATGACTTTGAGCAATTAGAGCGTTTGGGCGGTGAAATTGAAGCGGCTATTGGCAGTGTAGAAGGCGTTGCTGATATACAGATGGAGCAAACCAGCGGTTTACCGGTTCTCGCCATTGTTCCTGACCAGGCCGCACTAACCCAGTATGGGCTGGCTATCAATCAGGTACAGGAGCAGCTGGCAACCGCCCTGGGAGGTACGGTTGCTGGCCGCTTTTATGAGGGAGATCGCCGCACCGATATTGTTGTGCGTTTGCCAGAGGTATTGCGCCAGGATTTGGATGCGCTAAAGAAACTGCCGATTCATCGACCCAATGGCAACTATGTGCCCCTGGAGGAAATTGCCAGCTTGGAACTCACTGCCGGTATCAATCAGGTTTTCCGCGAGAACGGTAAACGCAGGGTAGTGGTAACGGCCAATGTTCGGGGTAGGGACTTGGGTAGCTTTGTTGCTGATGTACAGCAGTCCGTTTCCGATAAAGTGGAAATACCACCCGGTTACTGGGTTGAATACGGCGGAACCTATCAAACGCTACAGTCTGCTACTGAACGCTTATCGATTGTAGTGCCGCTGACCCTTGTGTTGATTATGGGACTTCTCCTGCTGGCGCTTCGTTCCATAAAAGATGCGGCAATTATCTTTACCGGTATACCCCTCGCATTAACCGGCGGTGTGCTCTCTTTAATGTTGCGGGATATCCCTTTCTCCATTTCCGCAGCCGTTGGTTTTATCGCACTTTCCGGGATTGCCATCCTTAACGGCCTGGTGATGGTTTCCTTTATTCGCGACCTGCGAGACCAAGGTTACAGCATAGAAAAGGCCATTATTGAGGGCGCACTGATCCGCTTACGTCCGGTCATTAGTACCGCACTGGTTGCCTCACTCGGTTTCGTGCCCATGGCGCTGAATACTGGTATTGGTTCTGAGGTACAGCGCCCACTGGCTACGGTGGTTATTGGCGGTATTGTCTCATCAACAATCCTGACACTTTTAGTGTTGCCGGCACTCTACAGAATTTTACATGGCAGGAATGCCAAGTCTGAGAGCTTACAAGATAACCCTGAAGTGGCTCTGGCTGGAGCCAGTTAACTCGGCCTGTGTGCGCTTTGGTTCACAAGAATTTAGAAATTTAATAACGGGAGATAGTAACGTTGCACAATAGTTTAAAAACAGTTTTCGGCTTGATGGCGCTGATAGCAGGTATGGTGATATCTATGCCGCTATTTGCCCATGGAGTGGACGATGCTACCAAGACTTTTCTTGCCGGCAACGAAGGGGTATCTATTATTCCCTTTCTATATATTGGCGCCAAGCATATGGTGACTGGCTATGACCACCTGCTGTTCCTGGTGGGAGTCATTTTCTTTTTATATCGATCAAAAGATGTTCTTATCTATGTAAGCTTCTTTACTCTCGGTCATAGCTTAACCCTTTTATTTGGAGTGCTTAACGACACCCATGTGAATGCCTATTTGATCGATGCCATTATTGGATTATCCATTGTCTATAAAGGCTTCGATAATCTCGGCGGCTTCAAGCGGGTTTTTGGCTTCCAGCCTAATACCAAGGCTGCCGTACTGATTTTTGGACTCTTCCACGGTTTTGGTTTGGCAACCAAATTACAGGAGTTCAAGCTGTCCAGCGATGGGTTGGTGGAGAATATCCTGGCCTTTAATGTCGGAGTAGAAATTGGTCAGTTTGTTGCGTTGCTGTTTATTCTTCTCGCCATCAATTATTGGCGTCGCTTTGACAGTTTCCTGCGCTTTTCCACCATGACAAATACCTTACTAATGAGTGGTGGACTGATGTTGGTGGGTTACCAGGTGACAGGCTACTTCGTAGGTTAGATAGCCAGAAAGTGACTTTATAAAGTTAATTGAATAGAAAGAACACAGATTTAGAGCTTACAGAATGAATACAACTGAAATGCCAGTGCAGACTGCACAAACGCTGATTAAATCCACACTTGCTGCTGGCGTGCTTGCAGCCATTATGTTGACCACAGTAATCCTGCCAGCTGAATATAATATAGATCCTACTGGAATTGGCAGAGCACTGGGGCTGACTGAATTAAACAGTCAAGAGCAGAGAATTGCTGTACCAGAAATAGTGCAGCGCGGTGAGCAGACCTTTGCTTATCGGACTGACACCACAACTATTGAAGTGCCCGCTGGCCGTGGGATTGAATACAAATTTCAATTGGATAAATACGGCCATCTGGAATATGAGTGGGTAACGGAGAGTGGTGAACTTTACTTTGATTTTCACGGCGAACCCACAGGCGATACTACCGGCTACTTTGAGAGCTTTGCTATTGCTACCGCAAATAAAATGAGTGGCTCTCTCACTACGCCTTTTGATGGTTCCCATGGCTGGTATTGGAAGAATAACGGTCAGGAATCTGTGAAGATCACTCTAAAAACAAAGGGGTTCTACGAGGTTATTGGACTCAAACAGTAACGTTTTTTATCAACATTCGCTAAAACCGAGAAGAAAGAGAGCATTATGAACAAACTTATTCGAGTCATCTGTGTATCAGTTACCTTAGGCTTCGCAAATCTTGCTTTCGCCCATGGTGATCACGAGAGAGACAATTTTGCTACCGTATCGATGGCTGAGGCTAAGGGCATCGCCAGCCAGGAAGTGGCTCGCCTAATCAAAGAGGGCAAGCTCAACAAGTCCTGGGCCGACATGCCACTCAATGCTGCAATACAGCGTGTTGATAACCAGCGACAGTGGGTGGTTACAGCGAAAGAGCAGAGCGGTGTTTTGAACCAGCAGTTGCAAGTCTTCCTGAGTGCTGAAGGATATTTTCTTTCTTTCGAAGTGGTGAATCGTTAACTGATAGGTTTATGTTCAGGTAGCGGCAGATTCGCCGCTACCTATTATTTTAATAGCCTGGCTCGAGCAAGAGTTATAGCTGTTTTTTTGTGTTATTAAGTAGGTAGATTTGGTAATAAACCCTGTTGATAGAGGTGACTATCCAATTTGCCAGTTACTCAGTTGACTCAATACTTACAACAACTTTCCCCATAGCTTGCCCACTTGCCAGCCGTTCATGGGCCTTGCCAATATCAGGCAAACTATAAGAAGTTTCATCAAGCACAGGTTTGAGATCGCCTGCTTCAGTAATGGCTTTTAGTGCTTTTAAAATATGTCCGTGTTCCTCACGGTGATAATTGTGTAGCATTGGAATTAACATAAAAATGACATGCAAAGACAAGCCTTTAAAGTGAGCAGGCGTCAGGTCAAGTTCTACCATGGAAACGGTAGTAGCTACTTGGCCGTTGAGTTTTGCCGCCTCAAAAGAGTTCGTTATATTTGCACCACCGACTGAGTCGAATACTATATCGAAGCCTGCTCCGTTGGTGTACTTCAGTACATATGACTCAACCGACTCAGTCCGGTAGTTAATCGGCGTTGCCCCCAGTTTTTCAATCATTGCCAGTTGAGGATCTCCGGAACCTGTTGAGTAAACATCAGCACCAAAGTGACGAACCAGTTGTACAGCTATATGACCCACACCGCCCGAGCCACCGTGAACAAGAACACTTTGTCCAGGCTTAACCCCCGCACGCTGTAACCCTTCGTAGGCGGTTATGCCTACTAAGGGCAAAGCTGCTGCTTCCCGCATGGTCAGGTTCTCGGGTTTCAGGGCAATTAAGTTCGCGTCTGCAACAATATATTCGGCTAATGTTCCCGGCAAGTCAGCCAGTCCACCTGCGCAGCCATAGACTTCATCTCCCACTTGATAATCGGTTACACCTTCGCCAATCTCTTCAACAACACCAGCGAAATCCATACCCAATATTGCCGGGGCTTTCGGTGAAAGGGGTAATGCAGGTCCCATTTGGCGAATCATGGTATCTACGGTATTGACGCTGGTTGCTGATATTTTAATCAGCACATGGCCAGCTTTGGTGGTCGGCTTGGGTACTTCAGCAGCTTCAAATACGTCTGGGCCGCCAAAGGTATTTACAATCATTGCTCTCATTTTGATTCCCAAAAAGTGTACTTTCTGTAGAGTTTTGTCTAAGTGTCCGAAGTAAGTAGGGCATCGCAGTCTGTAAATCATCGAATGCCCAATTGCTACTGCTAGTTTATTTTTTGTACATCCATAACCAGTTGGTTCCAGTTCCGCTGATTTTCAATATCGTGTTCCAACCCTTGTTCATCTGCGATAGAGAAGCGTTTTAGCGCAGGTGTTTTACTGGTTGCTTGATACAGCCAATAGGCCTCCGCTTTTAGCGCTTCACCGATAGGTTTATCGATGGACTCATAGACCGCCTGCTTACAGGCATTGATTGATTCTGCTGGAAATTGAGCGATTCTCTTCGCTAGGCTATCGACATACTCGCCAATTTCATCTGGCTCTAGTGCTTTGTTGATTGTGCCGAGGCTTTCCGCTTCGTCAGCATCGAAATCACGGGCGCTGAGAATAATCTCCAGCGCTTTACCCAGTCCTGTCTGCCGAGCCATCCTTGATGCGCCTCCCCCACAGGGGAGGATTCCCATACCCACTTCCATTTGCATGAATTTATATTTTCCTCGGGCTGCGAAACGCATATCGAGTGCCAAGGCCAGTTCATGGCCACCACCTCTAGCGAAGCCTTCTAGTTTGGCGATCGTTGCTTGGGGCACCTTACTGATGCGTTCACAGATAGCCTGTAAATCCAATAGTTGGGCTTCTTCGCGAGATACAGCTTCGTCAGACATATCTTTCAGTAACTCAGTATCGTAATGACATACCCAAACTTCCGGATTTGCCGACTGAAACACAACGACTTTGGTTTCTCGATCCCGTTCCAGGCGCATTGCCAGGCTGTTTAAGTCGGCCAGCATTTCTTGCCCTTGGACATTCACGGGACCAAAGTCAAATGTCACAGTTAGGATTCCGTCATCTTGCTTCGCCGTGAATGTGGTAAAACCTTCATATTTCATGGTGAATTCCTTTTAATTGAATACGTTAACGTCTTAGGTATTTTTAATGCCGAGTTTGTCGAGAGTGTTCTCAATTTCTTCAATAAGTACCTTTCTCTTTTTCACATCAAGCGCGTCTGGGTGCGGCTGGGACCAATTGCCTATGTCATTGTCAAAGTATTTACCGCTAGCGTTTGAGAACTCATCATCGAGTGCCGCCCGTACCAATATGTTGGCGCCGATACTTAAGTCTTTCCCTTGAGTTCCGTAGGCATCTTTCACCATTTTGCTACCCAGAAATGAGGCGGGATTGATTGCGATAAATTGCGGGGCCTTGTTACCAAGTGATTGGGCTAGCTGGAAGGTCCACATGGTGAGAGCCAATTTGCTTTGAGCATAAGCGTCGCTGTCGGATACTTGTTGGTGGCCTTTGAGCGCTTCGATGTTCACAGTTGCTTGCGCTGCAGAGGATAGATTAATAATGCGGCCATTGGCGCTAAACAGCGGCAATAGCTGTGTCGTTAACAAGTAGGGGGCAATAGCATTTACGATAAAACGAACATCGTAACCCGTGTCGGTTATTGGGTTCTGTACTTTAAATACGCCGGCATTATTGATAAGAACATCAATATTTGAATATTGAACTTTTACCATTGAGGCCAGTGCTAATACATCTGATAAATTGGATAAATCTGCTAGGAATGTATCTATGTGGGCCTTGGGGTAGCTTTGCTTTATTGCTTCTTTTGCACTTTCTAGTTTTGTATCGCTGCGGCCATGTAAGAGCAAAGTATGATCCTTTGCTGCCAGTATTTTTGCAGTTTCTAATCCGATACCGTCAGTACCGCCTGTCAACAAAATGGTCTTTCGCATTTGTTATTCCTTTTCATTAAAATGTGGGAGAATTAACTCCGAAATTGCTCCAAGTGTTTCTTCAATATTTACCCGGTTAAATCGGAGGTTAAGAGCAACATGGTTAACTCCGATCTCTTCTCGCGATTTAAGGTATTGGTATAATTGGTTAATTCCCAGTCGATATCCCAAGTGTATGGGGTGTGGTAGGGCATCCGGAGTTTCAGTTATATCAATATAAAGAGGTTCCATCACTGGCTTGTCAATGGCAGAGTTATCTCTCAATTGGCCAATAAATTGTTTTTGCGTGATGTGTGGGCGAGGATAGGTGATCCAACCATCCCCGTTGTTAAAGAGCCAGTCTGGGGACTGCTGAGAGGAGCCCGTTATCAATAAAGGCAGCTTTGTTTTTTCTGGTTTGGGCAATATGTCCAGATCGCCCGAAATTGCTCCAAAGTAACTCTGAAGTTGGGGGTAGGGCTCTGCTACACGGCGAATATATTTATAGCTCTCCCGGAACAGTTTCCCTCGCTCCTGATACGAAACATTCATCGCAGGATATTCTTCCGGACGGTCGCCACTGGCGATCCCTAGAATTAAGCGCCCGCCTGAGATTTGATCAACAGAGGCAGCAGCTTTTGCGATATGCGCTGGGTGACGTAAGGGCAAAATGATGCTGGCTACGCCGAGGGCAATTTTCGATGTCTGGCCTGAGAGCAGCCCAAGGTAGACGAATGGGTCAAAAGTTTGACCCGCATCGCCAAAAGAAGGCACATTGAAGGGGACATCTCTAAGCCAAATCGCACTAAACCCCAGTTCTTCCGCAAGTCGAACCTTTTCAACATGATTAAGCATTGTTGGAACCGGATTCGTGGCGTAATTCTCTATGGGAACCACAAGTCCCACCGTGAGCTTACCTGGCCTAAATACAGCGTTGTAACCGGCATTGATACTAGCAAAAGAGCCACCTTGAGCTTGGTATTGAGAGTGCACTGAGGTAGCTCCTATGCTTACCGGATAGGAGAGGCTTGGCGGCCAAAGGTGCTAACTAGATCACTATCAGCGGCTTGGGCCTGGCCAATTTTTGTGCCGCCGTTCATAAACACTCGCACATGCATCTTTTATCTCCCACAAAGCCTAGGCCAGTCGTCAATCAGTACTGGCTCGATCTATTATTCAAGACTAAATCATTGGAATTGGTGTATAAACGACGTATAAATGGAATTAGAATTCGGTTTTTGGAGATAATAAGTGGATACAAATGGGGTTCGGCTATTCGTGCTGGCCGCAGAGATGCTGAATATAAGCTCTGCGGGGCGAAGGCTTGGATTGGCTCCCTCTGTAGCCAGCGCCCGCTTGTCGAAGCTTGAAGTTCAGCTGGGGGCGGACCTTTTTCATCGATCTACCCGCAAGGTCTCACTGTCCATAGAGGGGGAGGAGTTCCTGCCTTTTGCCCGGGAGATCATCGCACAAGAGGATGCGGCATTTGCTGCGCTGGGGCGTGGAAATTCCTCCGTGAGCGGAACACTCAGGTTTGCGGCATCGAGCACTTTCGTTCAGCGTTTTATCGCGCCTATCCTGCCTGAATTCCTGGAAAGGTACCCTGGCGTCAATGTTGAGCTGAAGCTCTCAGACACACAAGTCAGCCTTATCGAGGGTGGCTTTGATTTGGCGCTGCGCAATTATGCGGTTGAAGACAGCAGCTTAATTGGTAGGAAGCTTGCGGATGACAAGCGAGTTCTATGCGCTTCTCCCAATTATTTGAAAAAATATGGTGTTCCCGAAAAGCCGGAAGACCTAGTTGCGCATCAGCTTTTGGCCTTTATCAATTCAAAACCCAGGAAACTCATATCTGCGAGCGATCAGACTACTTATCAATTCCCACCTTCAAACAGCAAATCTCGGGTGACTTGTGATGATGGCGCCAGCATGCGTATCGCTGCAAAAGCAGGGGTGGGAATTTGCATGAGTTCTGTCTGGAATATCAAAGCAGAAATTTTGGAGGGTTCCCTGGTTCGAGTGCTGCCAGAATATTATATAGATGATCAATCAGCCATTTGGCTCGTATACCCCAAGTCCAATGTTCTGACATCTAAAGTGCGAGTCTTTATTGACTACCTGATTGAGAAAATCGGAAAACCGCCGGTTTGGGAATAGTAGATTGTTGCTTCATCAAAAGGAATCCACTTCACATGGGTATGCGCAAGCTCTGTTCTGCATAGCATAGGTAGATTAATTTCGCTCCTTAAGGGGGAAGATCTCGGTGCTCAGCTAGAGGTCTTTTTTCTTTCAGGTAATAATTCACGGCTTGATGCGGCCTCCCTTTTCTAGTCTGGTAAATTCTCTATCTGTTAAGAATATATCCATTTACAAGATATCTTATACGTCTAGTAGTGATACTTCAGTTGTATAAACCAATCCCTCTCAATTTAAAAGGCCAAAATCTAAAAAAATATGCCCAAAACCTAAAGGCCGTACTGCGAACTGCGTGTAGGCTTAAGTTTTAGAACAAACTGGGAATCTTTTGGATACTTTAGGTCATACGATCCACGGACTTTGATATTTTTTCAGCCTTTCCTTTGCGTATGAATTTTGTGTAAGGCATTTTTCAAGCCAAGCTTCCTAAGAATTTGGCTTTATTAATTGGATTCAAAAGATTAATTCAGTTTGTGTTCACAGATGCAGGCCTATAAACAAGTCAGGGTTAAGGGCGGTGAGCAAGTTCTTAACCTTGGCGTATTTGATAATAGTAGTCGGATTAGTGCTTATTTTTAGAGGCACAAAATATAGATTTAGTAGTTTTACATTCATCGTAATAAATTTCTATAAATAGCATTTATTTAGCTGATCGAAATTTATATGTAGGCTGCCCCGAAACAGGAAGTTAATACATGGACCTTATATTTAACAATGCTGCATTGCGCCAAAACCTTATAGGCTGCCCGGCTTCTCATGCAGACGCATTTAAAACTACTGCAGCATCTCACCGTTGCGTTATCATCGTTCGCGCAACAGGGCCAACGTGTACTCAATTACTTGAGCAGGGATATGATACAAAGGGCTTTAGGATTCATGGGAAGTCATGTGATTGGGGGCCGATGGCTGGTTTTGTTTTACGAGACCCCCGGTTAAATAAACACGGGATGAGAAAAGCGGCCTATAACCGCGCCCAGCATCAAGAGGCATTCACTGATAACAACTCTGGCGCGGGATGGACTGCATCAACAACACCGCTTCGCTTGCATCAGGAACGGGTTGATTGGCTGATTCAGAACGGAAAGATCAATGTTACAAGAAAAACTCAAGATCGTTACGAAGGTATAGCCAGCCACCCCAGTGGCATTACTTTTCACTATTCTCTTATCAGGGTTAACACATGCTTGGGAGATATGTGGGGTGTTTATGTTGATAAGGAAAAGAGCAGACAGTCAGGTTTTATCCAGGAGCGGGGTAATATCGTTGTTCAGTATGACACTAAGTACAAAGACATGTATGAGCCGCTACTGGCGATGACCAATCCAGTGGAGCATCGTCATTTTCGAAATGAGCACCCTCTGAATGCCATTACCGGGGATTACGACTTATTTGCTATTTGGCCATTTAAGCAGGGGGCAAAGAGGTTTGATCGATATGGAGATGATCGCCGTATTCTCGGCACTGCTCAAGCTTGGTCGCAGCGCCAGCATATCGAAAATCAATTGGAGAGAAATTTCACTACCCAAGGGCAAGGCACTAAACTGGGTAATATAACTAATCGGATTTATGAAGTAAGCCAGACACTCAATTCCACAATTGGTGGCATTCGCAACCCGAGAGCTGGAGCTGGGCATTGGGGGCCATTCCCCAGAAGAAATGTACTTTGGCACAGTGATGAAGCCGCGCGTCCCTATGTCAATGACATAGATTTACCCCTTATTGCATTTACTCCTGCTCGCAGTGAAGTGGTTATTCAAACTTTGCAGGCTTTTAGAGAATTTATCGCAATGTGTAGAATACATGGTGTCCATGTCACTTTGGCAGAGGGTTGGGCAATGAACCCTACCAATAATAAGCCCGACCGATTGGGGCAAGGGTATGGAAGATTTGTACCTCGCGACTGGCACTTTGGTCAGTGGATCGTTCCACCTTGGTACAATGCTTAATAGAGTTATTATGTCGATGTCTGTGGTTACTTGAAAAGTAGCCACTACTTCTCCGGTGGCTGGTTGTCAACAGCGTTTTTGGAGCGGTCCTTTTAGGTAAAGTAGATGATTCTGTGTATATTTGAGATGTTCAATATATACAGAGAGAGGGTGTGTGCGGAAACAAATACATTTATCCAGGCGGCAGTCAAGTGAGGTGCTCCAATCTAGTCAAGCTCACCATAAGCTTGTGGAGCAATTCATAGAGCATCAATCTACTTGAAAGTCTGACAAGGGGTTTCTACTTCAGGTGGTAGCTCTCGTGGAATGCGCAAGGTTGTAAGGGGGGAGACGGAATAGTACTAAACTGACATCAAAGATAAAATAGGAATTTGTTCTCAATTTTTTGTGTAACTAACTTTGAGTGCTGTTAAGCCATTTAATAATTTCTTTATGTTCAACTTCTCCTATTGTATTCATGCTTGGGTGATATCTGCCAATAATTTTAATTAACTTTACATTGTCTTTTTTCAAGTTTTCATAATCCACATAAGGAGATATTTGGTCTGAATCTGAGAGTATTAGTAGTGTTGGAACCTTGGAGGACTTTAGGAGTGGTGTTATCTTCGTGTCATCCAGATTGATTTTGGCTTTCTCTAGAGCCAGAATTGCACCCTTGCGAAAGTCTTTTTCAGGGATAATTTTGCTAAGTAGTGGGTGGTCACGTTTTGCATAATTGTACACAGCTTCATCAAATGATGGCATTGGAGCCGAAAGAATAATTCCGCTAATGTCTTGTCGTTGGGAAGAGATATGGGCTGCCGTTAGTGCGCCCATCGAATTTCCCAGAATATAAATATCCTCATCTTTAATGACGCCCTCTTTAATTAAATTGTCAATGAGGTGGTTAATATAATTGCTGTCATCCACCCCGTATTTTTTATTGCCACCTGAATCACCATGACCGAGAAGATCTGGAACAACAACCTGAAACCCAAGAAAACGGAAGTATAAAGCTGAATTGATCATAAAATCTTTTGATGTGCGAAATCCATGCAATAAGATTACGGTACCATCGTAACTCCGCTCCATAGAGTTTCTGGTTAAATCGATTTTAACATTGTTCTCTTTGTCGCCTTCTCCATGCTTTACGGAGTACTGAAGTTTGTTATCGGTTAAAGGTGGACCATAGTAATAGCTAATACAGTTCTTTTTTTGCAGTGGGCAATATTTGTCTTTTTTGAAGTCTAAGTCTTTAATTTGATCGGCAGTTATTCTGTTGTTAAAAGAATAATCTTCAGCATTGTCTATAAAGCTTGCGATCCTTTGGGAGCAGGCTGAAGTAGCTAAGCATGTTAAGGTAATGGCGAGTACTTCAATTAGAGATACTTTGGTTTTCATGGTTTTTGACTTTAGGAGGTTGCGGTAATTTACTCGCAGGATTATTCGTTTTTCTCTTGCCTTTGATATGTGCCATATAGGCAACCAGTTCTTCTGCCTGCAAACCTGCTGTGAGGGGTACTTCGTTCATAATTTAGGGCTTTTCCAACTTTTGCCCTTGTTTTGCGAAGGGGGCTTAGGAGTCTGCTGAGGTATTGTGTTTCGAACCAGCGTACGCCTAAGATGAGTACTAATTACTTGAGCCGGCTTGTACTTCTTCTAGGCTAGCATGTGCCACTTATGTTGGGAGTCTAGGGTTTTGCCGAATAACTAAAGTGACCACTAAACCCCTTCTTTGGTTGAGAGGGCTGTCGGCTATCCTCTAAGGCAGCATGAATACCTCCATTCCTCAAGGTGCTACGGTGTTATATCTAGTCACAGCAAAGCGTGAGGCCGAGTATGGTGCTTACCTTTGCTTGCTGTAGTTGCGTTCCAGCATTTCCTGGCGACTTTTTTCTTCAAAAGAGAGTTCTGCAGTGGGCCTTAATAGCAGTCGCTGCAAACCGATCGGATCCCCACTTATCTCACAGTACCCGTAAGTGCCATCTTTAATCTTCTCTAATGCCCGCTGGATCTTGCGCAGAAGTAGATGCTTGCGGCCTGTAAAGCGTAGGTGTTGCTGGTTCTCCTGCTCTGCGGCCGCTCGGTCCAGGTCATCAGCTAAGGCAAGGTTCGTGGTTGCAATAGCCTGCTGTCCCTGTTCAACCTCTGCCATTAGGTCGCTTTTCAATTCCATTAGACGATGCTGGAAGAAGAATAGTTGTTTTTCGTTCATATAGTCTGAGGCGGGCATCCCCAGCAGTTCTTGCTCACTGATTTTTGGCATTCCATGAATCCCCTGTTCCATAGCTCACGTTGACTTGAAATATTAAATTTATGATATAACATATCATCATATTGGCTGAAGTGTATGTGGTTGTCTTGGGTTCTCGTAGATTAAAAGGATTGTTGTGAGAGATACTTTAGGAATTTTGGCTTCTGGGCTTTGCTTGCTGCACTGTCTTTTGACTCCTTTGTTACCGGTATTGGGAGGTTTGGGGATATTGGGTGCTTTACAAGAGGACCAGTTTCTCCATTTGCTGTTGCTTGTACCCGTGGTAATTCTGGCCTTGGCCAGCTTCCCAGCCTCTTGCCGACGCCATCAGCGCTACGCGGTAATGATTGTTGGTTTCTCCGGGGCATTGCTATTGGTTGGTGCGCTATATATCGAGGGGGTATGGGAGCTAGTTGCCAGTGTTCTTGGTGCAGGCTTATTGATTGTTGCCCACTGGGTAAACCTGCGCTTGATTTATCGGGATGCTTTAGTCGAGTAGGTGAGGGTCATGAAACTTGCAGGAGCATTGTTTGTTGCGTTGTTTTGGGCCGGTCCAGTCGCTGGGGAAATGGGAAGTCATATTCACGGTAAGGCGATGATGTACCTGGTGGCCGAAGCAGACAGAATCAGTGTCGAGCTGGAGTCGCCCACAGTCGACCTGGTGGGATTTGAGCATGCGCCACGTAACGATGCTCAAGAGCGGCTGTTAGAACAGGTTGCTTTTAATCTATCCAAGCCAGACCATTTTTTGGAGTTTGTCGGTGCTCAGTGCCATCCCTTAAGTGTGGAAGTTAAGGCGCCATATAGCGCAGAAGTTACCAGTGACAACTCAGTGCACAGTGGTTTCCGTGCTAGTTACCAATTCAAGTGTGATAATCTGGCAGAGTTCAACAGTGTCATTGTTACCCTGTTTGAGAGGTTTCCCGGTATTCATGGGATTGCAGTGCAATGGATCAGCTCCGGTCGTCAGGGGGCTGAACTGCTCACTGGTAAAGACAACAAATTGCAAATGAAATAGGCTATGAAAGCATCCCAAATCAAACAGACCCTGAGTGTGGCGGAACAAACCTGTCGCAGTTCAGGTGCCCGCCTGACTGAAAAGCGTAAGAACGTTCTTACCGTGTTGTTGCGGTCAAAAACTCCGCTCTCTGCCTATGAAATAGCGGAGCATTACAATGGTGACTTTGGCGACTCAATTCCCGCCATGTCAGTCTATCGAATGCTGGACTTTCTGGCAGCAGAGAACCTGGTTCACAAACTCAATTCAGAAAACAAGTACCTGGCCTGTGCTCATATTGCCTGTGACCACAGCCACCAGACTCCACAGTTTTTAATCTGCAATCGCTGCAGCAAAGTGCGGGAAATTGGCATTAGGCCCGAAGTCATTGATGCATTGCGGGATACGGTTGAAAGTGCTGGATATCATCTCCAGACATCCCAATTGGAGCTGGATTGTGTTTGTGATGAGTGCAGCCGGGATGCAGCTTAGTGGCAGCTAGTCAGTTAATACGCGGGGTACCTGCCAACGTTATCACTGGTTTTTTGGGCGTCGGCAAGACAACGGCTATCCGGCATCTCCTGGAAAGTAAGCCCGCTGATGAGCGCTGGGCTGTTCTGGTCAATGAGTTTGGAGAAGTGGGCGTTGATGGCGCACTTTTTGAACCAGAACAGGAAGGCAATATTTATATTCGAGAGGTACCTGGCGGCTGTATGTGTTGTGCTGCTGGTTTGCCGATGCAGGTTGCTTTAAACCAGTTACTGGCTAAGGCCAGGCCCCATCGATTAATAATTGAGCCGACAGGCCTGGGGCACCCTAGAGAGGTGCTGGCGGCTTTGTCTGATGCAGTGCGCGGCGGTGTGTTGAACCTTCGCGGTACGCTAACTTTGGTCGATGCTCGCTGTATTGAAGATAACCGCTACTTACGTAGTGAGACTTTTCGGCAGCAATTAGAAGTTGCTGATCTGGTAGTGGCTAATAAGTCTGATCTCTACGGCCCCGAAGACTTGCAAAACCTTCAGCGATTTCTCTCGTTCTTAGGTGAGGGCGCTGAAAAACCGCTGCAAGTGGTGGAGCAGGGGCGTATCGAATTGGATTGGCTCCAACTGCCCTGCAGTTTTCAGGTCTCGTCGGGGAGTGACCACCACCACCCAGTAACTCAGGCGGCGGATGAGATTGAGCTATTGCCGGAGTGTGGCTATCTCCGCTCAGAGAATAGCGGAGAGGGTTACTACAGCTGTGGCTGGCGTTTTAGCCCTGAATTTATATTTGATTATGATGCGCTCTTTTCACTATTCAGTGGCACTGACGCTGAGAGAATCAAGGGGGTATTTATTACCGAGCAAGGTGTATTTGGATTTAATAAGGCTGACAAAGTGCTTACAGTTTTAGAGCTGGATGACACATTGGAAAGCCGGGTAGAGGCGATTAACCAAGCGCGTTTGGATTGGGATGCAATGGAGAGCTCCTGGATCGCTGCCCTGGCGGATAACCAGGGTACCGAAACAAAAGTGTTTTACGAATCCAAATAGCTATATGGCCAGGTATTCAAATCTGGCCTGGCTTATTAGAAATTTTTGCATAAATTCGGTCATTTTTTCGCGGCCGTATTCCGTAAAGTTTTAATCTGACGTAAATCTCTGAAGTAAACCAATGAATATAAAATTACTCGGCCGCTTAACTGTGGCATGGCTTGCTATGTCCGGAACCTCGGGCAGCTTTGCCGCAGACCCCCTCAATGTTACCGGTGATAAGTTCCGCCAGTTGGAGGAGCTACTGCCGACACCTAACAGCTATCGCACAGCTTCGGGAGCCCCTGGTCATGCCTACTGGCAGCAGCAGGCGGACTACGATATCAAGGTTTCATTGGATGATGATAAGCAACTGATCACTGCTTCAGAGACTATCACTTACACCAATAATTCGCCGGACACCCTGCGTTACTTGTGGGTGCAACTGGATCAAAATCGCTTCAAGCCAAATTCCTCTGGTAATTTGGCGACGCCGGTTGATATGGAAGCTATTGAACCGGACACCATTCCATTTAAGAGTTTTCGTCGTGCAGTAGTATCCGGTGAATTCCCAGGCGGATACCAGATTACTAAAGTGGCTGACACTCGGGGTAGGGAGCTTAGCCATACTATTGTCGATACCGGGATGCGAATTGACTTGCCCCAGCCTCTGGCCTCAGGTTCCAGCGTGAGTTTCCAGATTGACTGGGCTTACAAGGTTATTGAGCAGAAAGCACTGGGTGGGCGTTCCGGTTATGAATATTTTGAGCGCGACGATAACTACTTATACGAGATAGCCCAATGGTTCCCTCGTATGGCTGCATATAACGATGTTAGCGGCTGGCAAAACAAGCAGTTCTTGGGGCGCGGCGAATTTGCGCTGGAGTTTGGGGATTATCGTGTTGCTATCGAGGTGCCGGCGGATCATATCGTTGCTGCAACCGGTGTTCTTCAAAATCCCAAGGATGTATTGACCTCCAAGCAGCGCGAGCGTTTGAGAAAGGCTCGAGTAGCCAGTAAGCCTGTGATGATTGTCACTAAGGATGAAGCGCTGGAGAACGAAAAAAGTCGTTCAAATAAGCGTAAAACCTGGGTATTTGAAGCTGAGAATGTACGTGACTTTTCTTGGGCTTCGTCACGTAAATTCCTGTGGGACGCACAGGGTTACAAGAAGGGTGGAACCGATACGATGGCTATGTCCTTCTACCCGGAAGAGGGCGCTCCACTGTGGGACAAGTACTCAACAGAGTCCATTATTCATACAATAGATATTTATAACCGCTACAGTTTTGACTATCCCTATCCGGTCTCTATTTCCGTCAATGGCCCTGTGGGGGGAATGGAATACCCCATGATCACCTTCAATGGTCCGCGCCCTGAAATTGATGAGGAGGACCGCAGCAAGCGTACTTACTCTCGCCGCACCAAGTATGGGCTTATCTCTGTGATCATTCATGAGGTGGGGCACAATTATTACCCTATGATCATCAACTCTGATGAGCGTCAGTGGACCTGGATGGATGAGGGCCTGAATACCTTCGTACAGTTCTTGGCTGAACAGGAATGGGAAGAGAAGTACCCATCCCGCCGTGGCGATGCACGGAAAATTGTCGAGTATATGAAGAGTGAAAACCAGGTTCCGATCATGACGAACTCGGAGTCTGTGCTTCAGCTTGGTAACAATGCCTACGGTAAGCCTGCAGCTGCACTGAATATCCTGCGTGAATCCATTATGGGGCGTGAGTTGTTCGATTTTGCTTTCCGGGAATATGCCCAGCGTTGGAAGTTCAAACGCCCTATGCCTGCGGACTTTTTCCGCACTATGGAAGATGCATCAGGTATGGATCTTGATTGGTTCTGGCGTGGCTGGTTCTATACTACCGATAATGTCGATATCAGCCTTGATGCGGTCCACCATTACACAGTAGGCACCAAGAACCCTGAAGTGGAAGGTCCCTGGAAACGGGCCCAGCATGAAAATGAGCCAGACACTATCACTGTAATTGAAAACCGCGAACGAAAGCTGACTCGCATCGTTGATGGTAAGCCGGAGCTGGAAGACTTCTACAACAAGCACGATGAATTTGATGTCTCCAATGCGGACCGCAATAGCTACCAAAGCCAACTTGAAGGGCTTGAGGACTGGGAAAAGGACATGCTCAAAGTAGAGAGCAATGTCTATGTAATGGACTTTAGCAATATTGGCGGCTTGGTAATGCCGTTACTCCTGCGCCTGGAATATGAAGATGGAAGTATTGAGGACTTACGTATCCCTGCGGAAATCTGGACTCGCAATGCTAAGAAAACTTCCAAGATGCTGGTGCGGGACAAGAGCAAGGTACTCAAGTCAGTAGTGCTCGACCCCCACTGGGAAACAGCAGATGTTAATGTGGAGAACAATTTCTACCCACGCCGAATTATCAAGTCTCGCCTGGAGCTATTTAAGGATGAGAAGCCGCGTAACTTGATGAAGGATTGGGATGTAGAGCTTGAAGAGGAAGATTAAGCCTTGGAAGAAGTGCAGCTCTGCGGCAGTGGGCCTGGAGAGCTGCACTTAGTGCTCTTTACTTAACGTATCCACCTGAAACATTCATTGTGTTGTGGTAGTAATTGATGAAAGTTTTATTTTCCTTCTTATTGATAGTAACGACCTCGATATTTACACTCCAGGCAAATGCACATCGCTATCATTTTGGTTTGACCGACCTCTCCGTAAACGAGCGCACTCAAACACTGGAGGTCTCCCATCGTTTTTTTGTTGCTGATATTGAAAAGGCCTTATCAATAAGTGCCAGTAAAGAATTGAATGAAGCACAAAAACAGATGGAGAGCTATGTCAATTCAAGATTCCAGATTAGCCAGGAAAATGGTGAGTTGTTGAAGCTCAATTGGGTAGGTGTGGAGTCCGATGTTCATGACATCTGGATATATCAGGAAATACCTTTGGTAGATATTTCCAGCAAAAAATTGAGTGTTAAGCAATCAATGCTTATGGAAATTGAGCAGGATCAAGTGAATACTATAAATGTCAATCGAGGTAAGAAAACCCAAAGTTACACCTTAAAACCAGGTGGGAGTAGGGTAGAGTTTGCCTTATAAGCTGGAAATTTATCAGATAGCATCTAATTTTGTGCTTGTCTGAAGAGCTGTAGTTCAGGGTTGACCTGACAGAAGGCCTTTTGAAAACCGGTAACTGTCAGATCAAATCTGAACTGATGCAGTCAAAAGCAGAATAGCTCAATAGGCTATACGTCCACTCTTGAGAAAAGTTAAATCACTTGCCCCGTTACCGGCATATATATCATGGTTGTATGGGAGTTGCCGTTATGATTACTATCTTTACCAAAAAAATGAGCCATATCTAGTAGCTCCCAACCGCCTGTATTTCCATCAGTAAAAACACAGTCACTTTTATTGCCTGCTCCATGACCATTTGAGGTATGAATCATTACATGTCTCATAACTCCTAAATTTGATAGAAAACCAACGAAGCAGCCCTCCGGCAAGGTCATTAAATCGTGCAGAGTATTAACTGATCGGGTTCTGGGGGTGGCTCCAAAAATTCTATTGTAGTTATTGTTACCAGTAACATTATAGTTTTTGTTGTCCATGGTTACACTTGGGCAGTTTACACCCTTGGCGCTCCAGGCACAGTAGAGAGCAGCGTCCCAGCATTGCAAACTGCTTAGTTTTGTATAAAGGGAAAGCTCTGGTCCTGTCAGAGTGCCGTTCATGAAAGCGGGTTTCGCATTTCCCATCGCCTCAGCTAACAGACGCGTTCTTCTACCTGGTGTTTGCCCCTCAGGGATTAAGGTCATTAGTGGCATTTTTGTTCCTTATTTTTATGCTTAGAAGTTGTTTTCTAAATGTTAATGCACCAAATGAATCGCATTGAAGCCATGATAAATGAATGGCGGACCTAACTGTTAGAAAAAAGTGCTATTTGTAATGCTGTGTTTTAGTCGGCTAATGGCAATCTCTAGATGCGACTCTTTATTTTATATTTTTTGATTAAATGGCCGCGCTTTGTAGGCGGCAAGTCGTAAAACCCTACTTGGTATCAGGGGTTTCATTTTCGTAATTTCCGTTTCAGATCTTTAGTTTGAGTAACTGTGATCTCTGGTATCAATTTCTGGATGTTATTAACGGCTTCATGTTGCTTGTAAAGGCAGTTGAGTTGAGGTCGCTATGGTTGTTTTAGGTTGGAGTAATAGCTAGATGTAAATCTTTCTTAAATTATCCGCATCGATGGGTAGGGTGTTTGGGTTTCCTTATAAAACTATTAATCTGGAGTCACATAATGCCAGTCGAGGCTATTGTGTCCTTTGGTTTTGGTGGTTTTTGGTTGTCTCCGGGGTTATATTCCTTCACGTACTTGTTTAAACCAGCTGAGTACTTTCTGGTGGTGTTCTTGCCCGTATAAGAGAATAAAATTACGGGTGTGGTAATTCTTGTTGTCCTGCAGTGCATTGATGCGCTCATCAACAAATTCTGGTGTTAGTTCGATGCCGCACTCTACCGTAATGCAATGTAGCCAAGCGTTGAAATTCTCTGGTACTACTGGCTGGGTCATAATAACTCCTAATTATTTTCTTGGTGCCTACGGGCCCTAAGGGAAGTTCTTGTGAAAACGCAGGGATTTATCTAAGTTCTTATTGAGGGCAATTTATAAAATGGAAAAACCACCGGCAATGATTACTGCTGGTGGTTTGATTGATTGACTAAAGCCTTTCCCTGACTAAAACATGCCTCGCAATCCAACACTAAAGTTCCGCCCCGGCAGTGGAGCAAGTTCCTTTAGGAAGGATGAATGCACGTAAGCTAACTCGTCAGTTAGATTGTTAGCCTTCAGGTAAACGGTGAGGTCGTGTTGGCTTCCTTGAAAAGTGTATGCAAGCTCAGTATTCAAAAGTGTGTAAGCAGCGGTGCTGGTTTCCAGTTCTGATACTTTGTTTTGCTCAAACGCGTGCGTAATCTCAATTCCTGCATCCCATCCATTGGAGCTATAACTTAACATACTGCCCAATCGTGCAGGTGGAATGCGAGGCAGGTTACCTCCGTCATCTAACTTTCCACGAACAGTGTCTCCCCACAGTGTTAATGTGAGTGGCTTGGATATTTGCCAGGCAAATTCAGCTTCTAGCCCGTAGAGTGTCGAATCAGCTTGATCGAAGACATAAACGGGTAATTCGCCATGATCGTGACTCTCTTCTTCCTCATCGTGACCATGCTCTTCAATATCTTCGCTGGTGTAGCCCGTATTTCGCTCGTAGTAGAAATTATCAACCTGGTTGTAGAATAGATTCAGCACCCAGCCGATATTTCCGGAATGCCGGCGAAAACTGAGGTCAATGTTGTTGGAAACCTCTTCCTCAACATTGTTCTCGTAGTAAAAATAGGGCTCTTCTGTGTCATCCAGTCTAAATAGTGCGCCGACTTCGAAGGTGCTGGTGCCAATATGGGGACCATAAGAAAAAAGTTCAGCGGCACTGGGTGCTCGTTGGGCGTGAGTAAAAGAGATGCCGGCATTGTAATTAGCAGCAATGTCCCAGACCAAGCCGGCAGAAAAGCTATAGGGTGTGAAAGCTAACTTATCGAGATTTCCCCCCTCCCAGTCATCATCGGTGGTTTCGATAGTGACTCTTTCGATTCGGGCTCCTAACTGCCATAGGAACTCTCCCGTGTGCTTTTCCTGTATTAGCCCAATCGCTGAGCTTTCCGTTGTGCTCGGCGGAGTGAATGCCTCTTCGCCTATTGCTTCAAAATCGGTGGTTTTGCTTTCCAGGGTTATTGCACCACGCCAGCCGGCCATCTCTTGCAGCAGCAGGTTGACCCGTGCTTGCAGTGTTTGATTACTGAATGTCGTACCGATAGCGTTGTTTTCGATCTCAGAATGTTCGTAGTCTGTGTAGCCAATTCTGGCATCCAGGCCGCTCAACCATGGGTTATCCAGTGACAGTTCGCTAGCCAATTGCCAGCGGTCCTGTTTCAAGTCAGAGACTACTTCTAACTCTTCTTCATGCTCGTCATGATGCTCTGACTCATCTTCCTCGTGTTCCTCATGTTCTTCAGCGTGCGAATGGCTGTGCCCGGGAATACCGTTAATTCGCTCCAGGCGTCCATAGGCAAGGCCGATTGAACCATTATCTAAAAACCAATTGCCACCGATGTTGAACCCTTTGCTTTTTGAGTCACTGTTCTCTAATACCCCACTGGATTCTTCGCCATAGTCGCTTGAGGTGGGAATTTCATAGTCGTCACCTTTGCGCCAGAAGCTGTCCACGTGATACGCCAGCTGATCATTGCCGCCGGTATGAGTCAGCGAGGCTTCGCGCTCATCTGCCACGGTATTGCTGCCCAGCGAGTAAGCGGTCCTGTTTTCACTAGAGGTAGGGATCCGCTCATCTACAACATTGACTACGCCACCAATGGCTCCTGAACCATAAAATAAAGTGGCAGGCCCCCGCAGGATTTCTATCTGCTCTGCAGTAATGGTCTCAGTGGCGACGACATGGTCTGGGCCAACTCGGGAGGCATCAGCGCTATCGAGCCCATTTTGGGTAATCAGAACGCGGGGGCCGTTGAGTCCGCGGATAATGGGACTACTGGCTACTGGTCCAAAGTAACTGGAATGAACCCCTACTTCATTCTTGAGGGTTTCTCCCAAAGTGGAGGCTTGTTTTCGACGCAGCTCTTCGCCGGCTACCACTGTTACTGGTTGTGCTGATTCAATGGTCGAAGCATGTAATGGCGTGGCTGTTACGTCAATTTGCTCGATAACAGTGTGTTGCAAGGTAACCTTCAGGGGCTCATCCTGACCAGCTTGTAAAATTACTGTCTTATGGCTGTGCCCCGGGGCATTGATATGGATCTCGCGGAGCTGTGAAGTATTCACCTCAAGTGAAAATCGGCCCTGCGCATCTGTTTGTGCCTGCTGTCTACTTCCCGCGACTTCAATACTAGCGCCATAGATGGGCTCTCCAGAAGAATCTAATACCTGGCCGGAAATCCCATGGGCCAGGTTAGATAGGGTCATCAGTGCGAAAAGGTTCGCAGTAAGTTTCATGAGTTATTCCTTATAAGATTTTTACGTCCAAGTGCACGCTAGTTACTCGTCGGCGGACCCGAAATCGAAAGTGAGTAGCAGTCGCAGTTGGCCGGGCTCGACACTCGGCGAGCGGTGGATTAGACCGGCCCCTTCATTGCCCTCCCAGAGTTCGCCTTTGAGAAGGGCAACCGAGCCGCATGCCAGGTGATTGATGGAAGTTGGAGGGAATTCCTGGTTAGCCTTTAAGTTGAGCGTATTTGGGTCAATAGAGTCTGGAGTCAGCCACTCTGTACCTGTACCTAAATATGTCGTAATCAATCGGCAGGGCACCCGATCTACATGAAACTTGGGGCACATTGCACCGTTCAGGGTTGTTAAACGAATACCGACTCCACTTAGCTCAAATAGGTAACTGAACATATCTGCCAGTAGCTGGATATCAGCACATAGGTGCGGGTAGGGCTTAAGCTCCGGTAATACTTCAGCGAGACGGTCAATCTTGGTGGTGGGAAGCAGAATCCGGCGGTTGGGGTGTACACCACTATTTAAGAGGGTGCGGCAATCACTGGCTATGCTACTGGGCAGTTCCCGTTGCCAGATGGCCATATTGATATCAGCTTGGAAAATATCTGTTAAAACTTCTCCAATATCTGCAGATACGGCCCGACGGATATTTGGCAGGTCTGCCTCTGACAGTCCTTCTTCTTTCGGAGCCAGTTCAGCACTTGGAGTTTGTGTGATAAGTGTCTCATGGCTTCTTTCTGTAAAGTCGGTCAGGCTCAAGCTAATCTCCAATTAAGTAACTTCGGCTAATAAACACTATTTTCAGAGGCTTTAATTGCTTTGCTCTCTGCTGTGGCGGGCGCTGCAATACCTAAATTCCTCACTCGCACTACCCACTCCTTAATGTAGGTGATGATATAACATATCATATTGAGAATGGTCGGCCTTGGCAACCTCCAACATTGGGGTGAATCAAGCTTGAAGACCGAATTCATCAGGAGTTCTGATAGCTGGAGGGAACCTTGGTGAGACGTATTGACCACTGCCTGGCGCAAGTAGATTATTCGGCGATGTTCTTTTTAGCAGCAAAACTGTTTATCGCAGATTTCTTTCTTGCTGTCGTCGTAATTCACATTTTGCTCAGATTTGACTGGATTAAAATGATATAGTGTATCAATTGTGTGTTTATGGTTTATCCCACTTGAGTGGAGGAGCCAGGGAAATAATGGCAATGATTGGCAGGATTTAGCTAGGGGTGCAGCTTCGTGCCGGCCTGCAGCCGGGGAGGGTGTGTTACTCTGTCAGCCTGCCGTGTTTATGAGTGAATTTTCGGTGTACCGGAAAAGACAGGGTTAGCGTTGGGAAGTACCCAAAATTAACCTGTTATTTTTTAAATATTGCTGAGTAAATATGAAGATCAATAATTCTATTGTTTACGGGGTTGCAACTGCTGCGTTATTTGCTGGAGCGAGTTGCGCCAGTCTCGCTGCAGAGAAAGAGAGTGTTTCAACTGAAGGCATGTGGCAACCTCACCAGTTGCCTGAGCTGTCCAAAGAGCTTCGGACTCATGGCCTGGAGCTGGACCCAGCCAGCATGACCAAGCTTACCGAATTTCCAATGAACGCGGTGATCAGCCTGGGAAACTGTTCTGCTTCCTTTGTCTCTCCCACGGGATTGGTGATTACCAACCACCACTGCGCCTACGGTTCAATTTCATACAATTCAACTGAATCCAAGGATTTACTGGCTGAAGGTTTCCTGGCCGGAGATTTGTCTGAAGAGCTGCCTGCTGCACCGGGCTCCCGCGTCTACGTCACCGTTGCAATGAACGAAGTAACGGACAAGGTTAACGAACGCCTGACAGATGAGATGGATGGTGCTGCACGTTTTGCCGCAATCGAAGAAGCGGAGAAGGCGCTGGTTTCCGAGTGTGAAAAAGATCCGGGCCATCGCTGTGAGGTCTATAGCTACTACGGCGGTTTGAATTACTACCTGGTTAAGCAGCTGGAAATCCGCGATGTGCGTTTGGTTCATGCGCCGGCGTCTTCGATTGGCAAATTCGGCGGCGATATCGATAACTGGATGTGGCCTCGCCATACCGGCGATTACGCTTTCTACCGCGCCTATGTTGGCAAAGATGGTAAACCGGCTGATTATTCCAAAGATAATGTCCCTTACGAGCCCAAGCACTACCTGCCCGTAGCGGCAAAAGGCCCTAAGGAAGGCGATTTTGTGATGGTTGCCGGTTACCCTGGCCGCACTAATCGCTATCGCACCGCCCAGGAAGTGGAAAGTAATTTTAATTGGTATTACCCAAACATGCAGCGGGTATTGGGTGAGTGGTCAGAAACGATTGGTGCGGCTACCGCCGACAATAAAGATGCAGAGTTAAAGTATGCCAGTCTCGTGGCAGGCTTGAATAATTACTCTAAAAACTTTACCGGCATGATGGAGGGATACCAGCGTAGCGATCTATTGCAGCGTAAAGAAAAGCTGGAAAAAGATTTGCAGGCCTGGGTGGATTCAGACAAAGCCCGCCAGAAAAAATACCAGTCTACTATTGATGACCTTGAGGCACTGGTTGTAGAAAAAGAATCAACCCGTGAACAGGATCTCGCCATCGATTATATGGATCGTTCAGCTATGCTGGGTTCCGCGAGCAAACTGTATCGTTTGGCTAAAGAGAACGAAAAACCTGATGCTAAGCGCAAGCCGGGTTATCAGGAAAGGGATCTGACCCGATTCACAGAGGGCATGCGTCGTATTGAACGCAGCTATCACCCATCAGTCGACAAACAGATCTGGCTTTATTTCCTGGACCGTTACCAGGCGCTCCCTAAGGAGCAGCGTATAGCCAGCTTTGATCGTTACTTGAATATCGGCAAAGGCAATACTGACTTAGAGGCAACTCTCGACAAAATGTATAAGGAAACAGAGCTTTCCAATGTCGAGGTACGTGAAGCGTGGATCGGTAAAAAGCCCGAAGACTTCAAAGAGAGCAAGGATCCGTTTATCCAGCTGGCAGTGGCCATGTACGATGATATGCTTGCCCGTGAAGAGCATGAGGAGTCCATGAAAGGGCGCTTCGCTCAATTGCGCCCACAGTATATGGAGATGCTGATAGATTATTACCACTCCTTAGGTAAGCCGGTCTACCCGGATGCAAATAGCTCTCTTCGCGTGACTTATGGCCTGGTTAAAGGCTATGAGCCACCAGCTGGAACAATTAAAGAGGCAGCAGATGGTAATGACGGTAAACAAGGCTTTGTACCTTTTACAACATTGCGTGGTATTAAGGCAAAGTATACCGGCGAGGACCCCTTTGATGCTCCCAAGGCTTTGATGGAAGCGATCGATAAGAAGAACTATGGCCGCTACTATGAAAAGCAGCTGGATTCAGTACCGGTTAATTTCCTAAGTACCGTAGATATTACGGGCGGTAACTCAGGATCTCCGACAATGAATGGTCGCGGCGAGCTGGTGGGAGTCGTATTTGACGGAACATACGATAGCATCAATGCTGATTGGGACTTCACCGATAGCACCCGGGCGATTCATGTCGACATCGCTTACATTCTCTGGGTAATGGAGAATATCGACGGTGCCGGATACCTGGTTCGGGAGATGGGCCAATAGCCGGCAATCGATGAAGTAGTGTCCTCGGGTGAGCAGCGCTCGCCGGGGACATTATTCTGCGTAAGGTTGTATGTTATCCACTTCCATACTGTAAGCCGCAGTTCCGAACTCGCTTTCTATTTTCAATGTTCTCAGTTTCCCTTCTATAGAGAAAGGTTCGTACAGAGCGTCAACTTGAACTCCCTCAGAAAAACTGCCATGGATAACCTGATTTGGAGGTGGGGGCGGCAGGTGGATACAGGCTCCGAAGTAGGGAACAAAAAGGAAATTGGAAATTGTTAATTCGTCATTGAATTCAATTGGAACTATAAACCCAGCAATACGTATCTGTTGATTGTCGAACTCTGGTTTTATTCGGGTGGAAGTCAAAGCGGCTTGGTAGCGGCTTTCATTTTCGCTCGTAGAGGCAATAGCTGATGTGTCAGGCATTGAGTCGGCAGTGGAGCCTTCAACAATATCATCTATGTATTCTGGTGGGTTGAGTAACGCATCCAGATCATCTTTTGGGATTAACTCTTCCCAGCTGACTTCACGATAATTGATACTTACCTGTTTGACTTGAGTATCTTCAGCGACTGGCGCTGAAACTTGATTGGTTTCAACTGGGCTATCACAGCCAGCTACGAGTAGTACGATTGCCAGGGTGCAGGCTGATGAGAAGAGATATCTGTTCATGGCTGGGGTTTATTTATCGTATTAAATGATTTGATATATCATTATATATCTGTTTGCAAAAATCCATGCTGCAAATGAGGTGCAAGATGAATGCTTTCACTACGAAATTGAAACTAGCGGTTGAAGTGGAGCAGCTGCGCTTCGCCTATCGTACAGGTCCTTCGGTTTTAGAGGTCCCTTATTGGTCAGTGCCTGTCGGTGAGCAGGTATTTTTACGTGGCCGCTCCGGTAGTGGTAAATCAACACTGCTGAACCTCCTGGCCGGTATTCTGTCAACAAAAGTTGGAAGCCTTAAGGTTCTGAGTCAACCACTGGGTACACTGAGTGAGCGCAAGCGGGATCGCTTCAGGGCGAGACATATTGGCGTTGTATTTCAGCGCTTTAACCTAATTCCCTATTTGAGTGTGGAGGACAATATTCGTGTCGCCACCCACTTTTCTGGTTTCCGTGGCGATTTTCGCGGCAGGGTTAATGAGCTGCTAACGGGACTCTGTTTAGGAGAGGAAATTTTACCCAAGAAAGTGGCCAGCTTGAGTGTCGGACAGCAACAGAGGGTGGCAATCGTGCGGGCATTGATCAATGAACCGCAGTTATTGCTGGTTGATGAGCCTACATCTGCTTTGGACCCTGAAGCGAGAGATGCTTTTGTCCAGTTGTTGATGACTGCATGTCAGCAAAAGAAATGCACTCTGATCTTTGTCAGCCACGATAGCTCTTTGGAACGACACTTCCCTCTGGTTATGAATATGCGCGAAATAAATATTGCCTGGAAACTTAGGCCCGAGTGGGACACTGCACCGGAGGCTTTAGCCGATGTTTTTTAAACTTGCTTGGCAAAGCCTGATGCAGCGTAAGGGTAGTGTGTCACTGGCCGTATTGTCTGTAGCAATCAGTTTGATTCTAATGTTGGGGATCGAGCAGTTGCGAAGCCATACTAAAAACAGCTTTAGTCGAACTGTGTCAGGAGTAGACCTTATTGTTGGGGCGCCTACGGGACAATTGAATCTCTTGTTATACAGCGTATTCCATATTGGGAATGCCAGTAATCATATTTCATGGGATAGCTACCAGGAACTTTCTCACTTACCCCAGGTAGGTTGGGCGATACCCCTATCCCTGGGGGATTCGCACCAAGGTTACAGGGTGGTGGGAACCTCAACGGGATTTCTCGATCACTATCGGTATGGGAATAAGAGGCCATTGGAGCTATCAACCGGCCAGAATTTTATCGATACTTTTAGTGTCATATTGGGGGCGGAGGTCGCTCGGGAACTCAACTACCAACTTGATGACACTCTCACATTGGCGCACGGTTTGGTTGGAACACGCTTTACTGAGCACGGTGAAAATCCCTTTGCCGTTAGCGGAATACTCAAGCCTACTGGTACACCAGTAGATCGAGCACTCTATGTGAGCTTGGCGGGACTGGAAGCTGTTCATGGTGTTAACGTGGAGCACGATGATCTGGTGCCCACTAATATTACGGCCTTCTTACTGGGGCTTAAATCCCCTATGGCGACATTCCAGGTGCAGAGAAAAATAAATGAATATTCCAAGGAACCACTATTGGCAATTCTGCCGGGCATTGCATTATCGGAGCTTTGGCAGATATTGGGTGGTATAGAAAGGGTATTATTTTTTGTTTCTGCTCTAGTGGTTTTCGCTGCATTACTTGGCCTGTGTATCTTACTGCTTTCTACGATGCGCGAACGTAGATCTGAGATTGTACTGCTGAGGACTATAGGTTCTGGTCCTTTGTTTCTATTTTTACTAATCCAGTCTGAGGCACTATTGGTTTTACTTTTAGGTGTAGTACTTGCTACTTCTGGGTTGATATTGGGGGGCTGGCTGGTTGAACCAATACTGATAGATAAATTTGGGGTTTACTTGGATGGCATTGTGATAGGTGAACATACTATCGTGCTTTTAGTTTTAGTCTTGGTGAGCACCTTAATTGTGGCTGCATTTCCCGCAATAAGCGCATGTCGTCAGTCTTTAGGGGATAGCGATTTTCTGCGTTGACTAGGTGATTAGGCTGAGTTAACCCCACACTAGTAGCACCTTAAGTTATTGATATTAGAAATAACCAAATATCTTTTATTTTGTGGATGATACTAGTTTTGTAATTTCTATATATTTGCATTGTTGCCTTTCTATACCATTCGTGATCCTATTTCCAGGCTGCAAATTTTCCTGTCATGGGAAATGTTTATATCCCATGCCTTATAGCAGCTCACGAGCACTATCTAATAATTTTTCGTAACAAGGAAATAGTTTTGAATAGGATAATACTAACAATCTTAATGTTGCTGGGTAGCCTCAATATATTTGCTTCAACCCCGGATATTGAGCAGGCTAAGGACTCTTTAGAGATTGTAAAAGAATTAACCCCATGGCCTTGGGAAGAGCCGGTAACTCCAATTCTTGAAGAGTATATGGCAGCTGAATTTGATCAATACTCGGGGATGGCAAAATCCCACTATATGGTTGAAGAATTACTGATGCACAAGTGGGGCCAGTCAATCACAGAATTTATTGTATTAGCTGAGCTTCTGTATACGTTTCAGCCAGAAGATTACCAGGAGCAATATAGGCCGGAATTTGATGCCGCTATTGCCGACCTGAATCTATTCAGATTGGCAATTAATGAGTTACTGCTTCCCCATGTGCCCGGTTATAAACTGAAACAGCAAATTTTGACTAAACGCTTTGATGGCGAGGGTATGGTAATTGCTGTCTTTGATTTGTTTGATCCGACACGCTTACAAGAGCAGCGCGAACAGTATCCCAATATTGAAGCAGAAGTTGCATTTGGTGATCCCATTACTTTCCTTCATGGTAACACCGTAATTGATATCATTTTGGATATTGCTCCTAAGGCAACTATTGTACCCGTTAGTGCTGAGAGCAAAACTTATAATGATGCAATGGCCTATATGCGGTATCGAGATGACATTAGTGTGATCAATATGAGCCGTGCATTCCATATCACCAATGACCAACTAGACCCAGAGTTTGCAGAGCATCTTTCCGCTATTTTACAAAGTAAGATTTTTACCAAGTCACTAGGAAATACAGGTACGGATCTTGAGCATAACAACTCCGATGTGAGAGAGCGCTTGGAACTACCGCCACTCGGCAGCTTCTTTACCTATGACCTGGATTTAATCAGGGCATTCCTTGCTCAGAATGAAGGGCAGACCGGTGCTGAAAATTTGTTTTTTGCAATCAACCTCCAGCCATTCTCAAATGAGATCTCACTTACGGCGACGGTTCCGGGTTACAACCCCTTGGCTATTAAGCAGAGCTTTGCTATTGCCGGCGATGCAGTATATTCAGCTTCCAGTCAAAACTTTGAGTCCGGTAGCTCTTTTGCCGCTCCTCAACTAGCGGCTGTGAGTCTATTGCTCCTTGAAATGGCAGACTACTATGGCCTTAGCAGGGTAGAAGCTGCTCAACTAGTGAGCAAGTCATTGAAAGATAATGCTCGCCGCAGTTGGCTAGGTGATCACAACACCGGGCTTGGGTTCGTTGACGCCCACCGGGCTATGAGCACTATTCTGAGAGCGAATAGCAAATAAGCTTGATTTAGTCATCGAGTTGAATGAGAGTGCGCTGGCAGGTTGAATATTTGCAGCCTGCCAGTTACCTGTATAGATGGTACTGTGGGTAAAGGAAGTGAATAGGAATAGGAGTGAATATTGAACATACTTTCCGCTCATATGGGGTCCTCATTCAATGAATTATCTCCACTGTTGCAATTTGCACACACTGGGATGAAGAGGTATGAGGGTTCTGTTGTCGTCAAACGAGGTGGGGTTATTGCGAATACTATTTGTTCAATATTTAGATTCCCGAAGGCGAGTTCAAGTTCGCAGTTAGTTGTTGATTGTGGACATTTTTCCGATCGGATGGATTGGGTGAGAGATTTCGATGGGTTCAAGATGAGCTCATCATTTTATTCAGAAAAAAATTATCTGGTGGAAAGGCTCGGCCCTTTGGAAATGCAGTTTACCGCTCATAATGTCAACGGAGCACTTGAATATCAGTTTTCGAAAACGAAGCTATTAGGTATACCTTTGCCCAAATTTCTTTGGCCCAAAGTCAAGGCTTATGAAACAGAGAGTGAAGGGCAGTATCAGTTCAGTGTTAGTGTGCACATGTTTTTAGTGGGGTTCATTTTATCATATGCTGGCGATCTGAAAATTACGGAGCCCACTTGATTTAAAATGCCATTAGGGAAGAGCGATCTCAGTAACAAGCTCTTCCCCAACTACAATACCTTACTTACCTGGTATCAGAGGATTCCGCTAGTCCCTTCAGGAGTTTCTGGCTATCTGTATGAGCGCCAAAGACACCTCCCTGCATAGTAATCATCTTGAGAGCCGACTCATGGTTGCCGATGTCGGTAGCCCCAGTGCAGTCTGATAGAAGCAGGCACTCGAATCCTCGATCATTTGCTTCCCTCATGGTGGTGTGTACGCATACGTCGGTTGTAACGCCCACGAGAATCAAGTTATCTATCCCTTTAAGCTTGAGTATGAGCCCAAAGTCTGTAGAAAAGAAGGTACCTTTGCCTGGCTTATCAATAATGACCTCACCAGCTTTGGGCGCTAGTTCAGGGATCACGTCCCAACCAGGTTCCCCTCTGACTAAAATACGTCCACATGGTCCCGGGTCGCCGATACCCGCAGCAATTTGTCGTGAGCGCCAGCGTTTGTTTGGAGGGAGGTCAGAAAGGTCGGGGCGATGTCCCTCCCGGGTGTACATAATGTGGTAGTTTTCTGCCCGCATCGCATTCAATACTTGCTGGATGGGTTCGATGGGCTTGCGCATTGCCTCCAGATCATATCCCATCTTGTCGACATAGCCGCCGGGGCTGCAAAAGTCCACCTGCATATCAATAACCACGAGAGCGGTGTTTTCTGGCCTGAGATCCCCATTATATGGCCACTTGTATGGGTTGGCCTCGACAGGGCCATTCTTGTCCGATGAATCTGAAGTGCTCATTGTCAAGGCCTCTACTTATTGATAGAGAAAGTGATTGCTAATGGATAATAGCGTTGATTGAGAGCTTGATTGAATGGCAAGGCTTTATCGGGCGCACAATTCTTGCTTAGGTGAGGCATAGCTGGATTTGCATAAGTAATAAGTGCTCATCTGGTAGTGGTTTTAGGCGTATCTCTCCTATATCTTTTATTCATGAAAGGCCAAAAATATTGTGACATCTATTTTTGTGTATACGGTTCTCTTCAAGTATTTGATCAAATTTAAAAGGCGATTTTTATTCGTATATCTAGCATATGAAATTGCGAATGCGATTTTATTGTGCGCTAAATATCTACAAACAAGATCACGGTTGGATAGTTCAAGCTTACTTCTATATTACGGTTCAAAGAGTTTGTTCTACTGATATGTGGAAGTGAAGCGTCATACTTTTTTTATTGAAAAATTATCTATATCATCCTGCGGGTCATTTTGAGTGAATTTTAGCGGAGCTTACTTGGTACTCCCATCTGATTAAGAAATATAGGGATTAAAAAATGCCCGCTTTTGTATTCATCTTTGAAGTTAAGAACCGTTTTTGGATGTAAGTAGTTAAAGGAAAGTTTGTGGAAAATCTTAAGAAGGGAATTTTCGCTGGTGTTGCATTACTGATTATCCCTATCACCATGGGGACCGTTTTCACGGTTGACGAGGGTCACGTAGGAATCGTAAAGCGATTTGGCAAGGCAGTTTCACAGGTTGATCCCGGAATTCATACGAAAGTCCCATTTATGGATAATGTGGTCGAAATCGAAGTGAGAACCCGGAAAAATGTTGAAACGATGAATGCCGCCACCGCAGAACAAATGCCGTTAAAAGCAGTGACCGCGGTGAACTGGACGGTAACTCGCAGTGCAGCCATAGATTTGTATAAGCAATATGGCGGTTTGGAACAATTTGAACAGCGGATTCTCGATCCCAGGCTGAGAAGCGCCAGTAAAGCTGGTCTGGCTGAATTCAAGGCAGAGCAGATTATCCAGAACCGGAATGCAGCAATTCGACGGATTGAGGAACTCTTGGAGGAGGAAACCAAGGGGTTGCCTATGGAATTGGGAGATGTACAGATTGAGAGCATCAGCTTGCCTCCCAAGTACATCCAATCTATTGAAACCAAGCAGACAGAGTTGAACTTGGCGGCTGCCGAAAAGCATAAATTGGAACGTCAAAAGCTGGAAGCGCAACGTGAGGTGAATACTGCTAATGCGCGCCGTGATGCCACCAAAGCTAAAGCAGATGGTGAAGCCCATAAGATTCGTGTAGAAGCCGAGGCGGAAGCTTTTGCGATTCTGGAGAAAGGGGAAGCGGAAGCTGCAGCGATTAAAGCAAAAGCTGATGCGATTGCCAGAAACCATACCTTGGTTGAATATATCCGCGCGCAGCAATGGAATGGTCAGATGCCTTCAACGATTATGGGTGGCGATCAGCCAATTCTGTGGGATATGGGGAATAACTCAGACCGCAGAAATTAAGATAGCCCAAAGCTAGAGCTTTGCTTGCTTTTTACACAAAAGGTTTGGTGCTTATCAATAGGAAGCACCAAACCTAGTTTGTTCAGTTGGCAGTATTTCTTAAATTCTAAATGATGGTACAGTCATTACTTAATGAGGACTGTTTGTTAGTCTCGTAGTTACTTGACTTGCCAATTAACTCCTCCCAATATCCGAAAGGTACTTTTCGGTGTGCTTATTACCCGGTATATCCTGATTAAATTTATTGATGTTCCTCGGGTATCACGCACTCTAAATCAAGGAGATTCCGGTTGAAACACTTTATATGGTTCACCACTGCTGCAATATTGGTTTTTGGCGTCAGCAACTCGGTGATTGCAGAAGATGGGGGCTCATGTAGCAAGTTATGTACTTTTGTGCTCAAGAATAGTCGGACCTCAGAATATACGGTAATTAATAGGGAGAGGGCAGCCAGGCAGTTCACACCATTCTCTACTTTTAAGGTTCCCAATACCCTAATTGCACTTGACTTGGGTTTAGTTGAGAACCTGTTACAAGAGCTAACCTATAATCATGACAAATACCCGGCTAAAGCGTGGTGGCCTACAATCTGGTCAGAAAGACCTTTGACAATTCGCGAAGCATTTCAAAATTCAGCGGTTCCGATCTATCAGCAATTAGCAACGGAGATTGGCGCTAAGAGAATGAATCAGTATTTGGCAGGTTTTAATTATGGTAATCGGGATGCTTCGTCTGGTATTGATACCTTCTGGCTCAATGAGAGTATCAAAATATCAGCGTTGGAGCAGGTAGACTTCTTGGAGCGTTTATTTACTGGTCAATTACCTGTATCGCAGTCAGCTATAGATAAATTTAAAGAAGTGATGCTGGTAGAGGAGACCGATGCCTATAAGTTATATGCAAAAACAGGAGGAGGGCCATTAGCTAAGAATAAGGCTTTAGGTTGGTATATTGGAATTGTAGAGTCCAATAACAATATTCATTATTTTGCGATTAACATAGATGGCAGTAGTTTTCGGGAAGTACAAAAGAAAAGAATTGAAATTGCCAGAAAGAAACTATCTGAGTTGGGGGTTATTTAGGCTCTTTATAGCGAAGCTGTGGTACGTCTGTTTTTGCAATGGTTAGGGCTTTTTGATTGATTGTTGTGAGTCAATCGGCATAATGGCGATCAAATTCACTTTCATATGGGGCTTCCTATGGGAACTCAAGCTGTAAAAGTTATATTTGCTTTATTCATCAGCACCTTTTGCTCATTATGCCTGGCTGCCGATAAAGTAGCCAATTTGGATAAGCTTCTGCTTGTATCGGGTTTCACCAATCAGGTTGAGGGGTTTCCTGAGCTAGTAAAATCTGGATTTGCGGAAGGCGTACAGCAGGGTGCACCAATTCCTCAGGATAAACTGCAAAAGATTCTTGAAAGTGCAGATAATACAATTTTGCCGTCCATCATCATGGATGAAGTGCGCTCGTCACTGAGTACTTCTTTGACCGATAAAGATGTTGAGGTCTTATTGGCTTGGTATGAATCAGATATCGGTAAGAAAATTACCAAGGCTGAAGAGGAAGGAAGCTCTGAAGAGGCATTCCAGAATTTGATGGCTAATGCACAGCAGTTGATGGCTGACACAAAGCGCGTTGAAATGGCAACTCGTATTGATCAGCTTGTTGGTGCTACCGATATGGCGATGGAGATGCAGGCCTCTACGGGTATTGCTGTCTATTCCGCAGTGATGGCAGTGATGGCTCCCGGCCAAGAGATCAATTTAGATGCTTATAAGGCACAAATGGAAGCAATGAAGCCCCAGATGCGTCAAAATGTTGAGCAATTTGTTACTCTCTCTTTCGTGCAAACTTATCAAGGCTTCGACGATGCAAGCTTAGCGAAATATGAGAAGTTCTTGAGCCAGCCAGAAGCTAAAAAATTCAATTCCTCTTCAATGGCAGGGCTTAATAAAGCTTTAACACAAGTAATCGGCCGTTGGTCCGGTGATATGGCTTCTATACTTAAAAACGAAGCGAACTGATTATGGGGTAGGGAGCTCCTGAATATCTTTATACTTCTTAATTAGAGTATTTAGGGGGTTCTCGGCCTACCGCCTGCATCCATATTAGCTGTAAAGGAAGCAGGCGGTATGACCATCACACTTTTACCTTTCCGTTCTATACCCTAAAGTGAGTCTCATAGGCTTGTCAGTTATTTAATAAAATAGCTTGTCAATTCAAATCATTATATTCTCTTGCACTTCTACAGTCCGATTAGCTGGAATGCGGTAATAGTCGATAGCACTACTTGAATTCCTTACCATGGCGGCAAAGATCCGCTCTCGCCAATTTGCCATTTTGCTATAGCCGCCTTTAACAGGAAATATGTTATATCGGCAGGTAAAGAAAGAAGACTTACTTGGATCTATATCCAAAAGGTGCATTTTGTTGAGTTTATTTATGGCCCCTTCGACATCTGGGCGTTCCATATATCCATAACGTAATATTAGCCTGAAACATCCCTCTCTGATCTTGCTAATGATTGCTCGGTTCTTTGGGAGTACTTTTGGTGTGTTGGCCGACGTAACGGTTAGGAAAAGATTCTTTTCATGAAGGACACTATTGTGCTTCAAATTGTATATCAGGGCATGAGGTACAAAGAGTTGATTGGTTCCCACAAATATTGCAGTTCCAGGTACTCGTAATGGGGGATTATCAAAAAGTGAGTTTAAATAGGGCTCTAATTTAAAATTTTTCCCCTGTAAGTAACAATTTATCGCTTTTTTTCCATCTCTCCAAGTAATCATCAGCATCGCAATAAAGGCGGCTAAACTTATAGAGAACCACCCCCCGTGGCCTATCTTTGCCAGGTTTGAAGTAACAAAGGCAAAATCAATAAAAGCAAAGAATGAGCCGACAGCCAGGCAAATTATCAGATTGTATTTGAGGTAGTGACGATACACGATTGCTGCAATGCAGGAGGTAATCAACATTGCGCCACTCACTGATACACCATAAGCACTAGCCAGGTGGACTGAGCTTCCAAAGAGAATTGCCACCAGTATTACCGCTGTCATTAATAGGTAATTGACACCGGGCATATAGACTTGTCCCGCGAGTGCTGATGACGTGTGCCGGATGGCAAAACGGGGCATCAAGCCAAGTTGGATTCCTTGTTTTGTCAGGGAGAAGGTCCCCGAGATACAGGCCTGGGAAGCGATGCAGGTTGCTACAGTTGCAAGAATAATCATTGGGTAGAGCGACCAGTCCGGGTACATCCGGTAAAAGGGGTTGTCTACCGCAGAGGTGTCACTAATAAGTAGAGCGCCCTGTCCCATATAGTTCAACACCAGGGCGGGGAACACCAAACCTATCCAGGCAATTCTTATAGGCATACGTCCAAAATGCCCCATGTCGGTATATAGAGCCTCTCCTCCGGTAAACACCAGTAATACTGCACCTAATATCCAGAATGAAGCCATGCCATGGTTAGTGAGGAAGCTCAAAGCATGCAGCGGATTGACGGAATGGAGGATTACAGGGTTTTGGAGCACCCAGTAAAGGCCCGCGAGCAGCAAAACTAAGAACCAGATGGCGGTGATCGGGCCGAACAGTTTCCCCACGGTTTCGGTGCCGAAGCGTTGCACAAAAAACAATCCAAAGAGTATGCCGATAGAAATTGGCAGGATAAACGGTTTTAGAGTCTTGTTGACTATCTCCAGTCCTTCGACTGCGGAGAGAACGGAGATGGCTGGTGTGATAACGGCATCACCAAAAAATAGTGCCGCCCCACAGATCCCTCCGCCGATAATAAGCTTTCTTAATAATTCTCGCCCTTTTGTCGCTTCCAGGGCCAGTGTCATCAGCGCCATGATCCCACCTTCCCCTCGGTTGTCCAGGCGCATTACCAATATGACGTACTTAATAGTGACAATGAGGGTAAGTGCCCAGAAGACAGCAGAGACCCCACCAATAATGGTCTCGGTGTTATGGGGAATTCCAAACCGGGGGTGGAAAATCAGTTTAAAGGCGTAGAGTGGGCTAGTGCCGATATCACCAAATACAACCCCGAGAGCGGCAAGTGATAGAACCCAGTGTTTTCTTGCGCCTTCTGAGCGAGATTCCATTTGCAACTCTTATCATCCGGTGTCATACAAAGGCAGTGATTTAATACTTATCAGGGAGTTTGCTGTCATCAATTGGATGGTGGGTATCAGCGCGCAAGAAATTAATTTTCCCTGAGACTGATCTTAGCAATACATTGCTAAGGCACCATGTGAGCTACTGTGCAGGGTGCAAACTTACGAGCCGATAAAGTGAGATGTAAGAGAGGTATCCGTGTAATTGAGCAATAGTGTCAGGCAGTTATAAAAACAGCTCTTTTGGCGGAGATCTTATTGTTAGTAAGGCGGGACTACAGGAGCCTCCCCAATGAAAGCATCGGACCTTTTTATTCGTGCCCTAGAGAAAGAGGGCGTTGAGTATATTTTCGCGATTCCTGGTGAGGAAAACCTGGATATGCTGGAGTCCTTGCGGGGCTCAAAGATAAAACTAATTGTCACGCGCCATGAACAGGGTGCCGGTTTTATGGCTGCTACCTATGGTCGGCTTACGGGCAAACCAGGTGTCTGCATGTCTACTTTGGGTCCGGGGGCCACGAATCTTGTGACAGCCGCAGCCTATGCCCAGCTCGGTGGAATGCCGATGGTGATGGTCACCGGTCAAAAACCTATCAAAAGTTCTAAGCAAGGGCAGTTTCAGATTATTGATATTGTTGACATGATGCGCCCCCTGACCAAATTCACAAAGACAATCGTGGGGGGCGACTATGTGCCAGCTCATGTCCGTGAAGCCTTTCGGCAATCTGAAGAGGAGCGGCCGGGGGCAACCCACTTGGAATTTCCTGAAGATATTGCCCGTGAACACTCCACCATGCCGGTCTTGGAGCCCAGCTATAACCGCAGGCCAATTGCCGAAGAGAAGGCAGTGCGCAAAGCTGCAGAAGCGATTGAGGCATCCCGTAAACCGCTGCTGTTGGTGGGAGCAGGCGCAAACCGTAAATTAACCGCCAAAATGTTGCGCAAGTTTGTCGACAAGCTGGGTATTCCGGTGGTGACAACTCAGATGGGTAAGGGAGTAATTGATGAATCGGGACCGCACTTTATTGGCAATACCGCGCTATCCGACGGGGATTTTGTTCACCGGGCCATTGAGCAGGCCGACCTGATTATCAATGTGGGCCACGATGTTGTAGAAAAGCCGCCTTTCTTTATGCGTCCCGGTGGCCCGGAAGTTGTACATATCAACTTCAATTCAGCGCAGGTGGACCCGGTCTACTTCCCACAGATAGAGGTGGTTGGCGATATTGCCAACAGCTTGTGGCAGCTGGACCAGCACTTGGAACCCCAGGGTCACTGGAGCTTTACCGATGCGCACCGTATCCGAGCCGCGCTTCAAAAGCATATCCAGGAGGGCTCAAATACCACCACTTTCCCAATTCGTCCGCAACGACTGGTAAAGGATCTCCGCGAAGTGATGCCGGAGAAGGGCATTATTGCGCTTGATAATGGCATGTTCAAAATATGGTTCGCGCGGAATTATCCTGCTTTAGCCCCGAATACCGTGCTGCTCGACAACGCACTGGCAACGATGGGGGCGGGCTTGCCTTCGGCAATGGCTGCCAAGTTAGTGTGTCCAGACCGCCGTGTGGTCGCAATTTGTGGGGATGGGGGCTTTATGATGAACTCCCAGGAGATTGAAACGGCAGTTCGATTAAAGCTTGACCTTATCGTACTTATTTTGCGCGATGATGCCTACGGTATGATCAAGTGGAAGCAGGCCATGATGGAGTTTGATAACTTTGGTCTGGATTTTGGTAACCCTGATTTTGTCGACTATGCAAAATCCTATGGTGCTCATGGCCACAGAATAACGGCCACGGATGAGTTTAAGCCGATGATAGAAAAATGTTGTAGGGCGGGCGGGGTCCATCTCGTGGATGTGCCCGTGGATTACAGTCACAACGACCGTATCCTGAATCATGAGATTCGCGAGTTGTCGAGTAAGTTGTAGGGGTAGCCGGCTCGGGTAAGGTAGTTGTAACAGGGAGGTGTTCGGCTTTCTTTTAAACAAGCTCCTCGGGCCCGAGTACTTTAAAGTAGGGGCCAATATCCAGCCTTATGGAGGACATGGCAATCTTGATCATTTCTCTGCGATCTTCGAGTATGTCCTCCTTAGCTATTCCATGTAGAACCATATAATCTTCATATTTCCCGGTAATAAAGTCCTCTTTCCGTATACCTTCGTAAGCTCTACATAAAACTCCATGAAGGTTCTCTATGAATTGGCGGCGGCTCTGCATTGTTTGTCGGGGCCCATGCTCGACTTCGAGTTCATGAGCATGTTCGTAGTTGATATTCACCAAGCAAAAATTTGTTTTGTTCTCTTTCCAGGCTCTTGCCGCCTGGTTGAGTTCTACGATCAGGGTGAAGGGTAGGTCAGCGAACATAGGGTTATGGTCAGTAAAATCGAGAAATGCATAGCCAGCTCTTAGGTAGCTACTGGCGCGTTCCGTAATGTCGTAGCTGTGAATATCCCCGGTGCGTATGGATTCGCTGTCGGTATCTTTCTGGCAGTTGAGGCACAAAAAACCTATCTCCACTTCTGAGCTGGCATGGCCGCAAGCATTGCAAATAAGCAGTGTGCCGGGTTTGTCGTAGTCACTGCCGAAGTGTAAAAGCTCCTTTCGACATTTGGGGCAAATCAGGTCTTCACCCTCCCTGAAGTCAGCTTCACGACCCAAATAAGCGCAGCTGAAATGGTGAAGATAGAAGTCTTCGGTAAGGTTAGAGGATCTGCATACCGCGCACTCTTCACGGACATTAAACTGAGAACCCCCACAGCCGTTACAGATATGGCGTCGATCGAAAAACTTGCCCTGTAGAAATCCTGATTCGATCAGTTTTTCACATTCCGTCACAACCGTCGGGCTATCGAGGATAATATTAAAATCAACAGTAGCTTTGGAGTTGGGGCTATAGTGCGGCGAGAGACTTACGCCAGATACAAATAATCGCGCTAGTATTTTGTCGCTATCTTTCTGAGTGGTGTGGAAATCCAGGTGGACTTGCGCGCGCCGATAGTGAAAGTCGTCAATAACCTGGCTCACAACGGGCATATCCTGCGCACTAAGCTTTGAGCAATCCAGATCTGCCTTCTCGCCGACTGTTCCAGTGAGATCAATAACCGGGAGTAGATACAAGCCACCACGCATATGCCATATATGCGTCAGGTCATCTACTGATGCTGGCTCCTCAATCAAAATAGCGTCTTTGGATTCACCGGTATGCGATGTCACCTTAGAGTCGCCGGGCCAGCGAAAAAAGCTATATTCGTCACTTAAAAAGGAGATGCTGATTCCTCCACACCTATATAACAGCTGGCGTTTGAAAGATTAACTGAGTGTTTTAGCTTATTTCATGCCAGTTATACGTAACTGTGTAACCTGTGGTGTATATGGCGTCCCTTTTACTGAATAGATTGTTGAGTATTTAAGAAAAGATAGGTGAAAAATTGGCAATAGGCAGGGATAGGTGCCCTACGTCCCTGGCAGGAATTAGGAATAACTGTATGACATAAAAGGTAGTCGTCATCTGGGGGGAGTTAATTAATAAATTTATCAATAATGACATCAATCCAGTCAATCTTTAGGGTTATGGTAACTTTCTCGTTCACCGGAAATTTTGATGGGTCAAGTAAGACTATTTTCGCTAACTGATTACGCGATGTGGGCTTGAATGTATTTTGGAACTCCTGGGGTAGTGCGGCTGAGAGGGGGATCATTTCTACTAGTACCCCTTTGTCTTTAAAGCGTCCACCAGTAACCAATACCTCCATTCCAGGCTTGATCACGAATTGATATTGATTGGGTAGATAGGCTAGGACATAGGCTTCCCCGGTGTAGATAGACATAAGGGGCTCCCCAGCATCATAAACATTGCCGACATGGGGGACTGAAGCCCCAACTAGACCAGAAGTGGGGCTTTGAATAATACCGTTATTGTAATGCTCCTCCAGTTTTCTTAGCGCTTGTTCGGAGCGATAAATTGCCTCATCAACAGATCTACGTTTTCCTTCCAGGGTGGCGCTTTCAACTTGTAATTTTACCAGGGTTTCACTGGCCTCGAAGTTATCTTTCAATACATCTTGGTAACCGACTTCGCTGACTACTCCTTTATTTGCAAGTTTATTGATTCTATCTACGATTCGGCCAATTTGTACTTTACGCTCCTTGGCGGGAGTGAGTAGTTTTTTAGCAGTCTCTGCCAATAAAGTGAATTCAGCAGAAATCTGTATTAGGTTAGCTTGGCGGGTGGAGAGATCGGCGATTCGCTCCAGTAGCTCCATTGATTCAATCCTTAAGAGTAACTCGCCCTCTCGAACAGCTTGCCCTTCATCTACGGCAACCTCTACTACTTTTACTAGATAGCCCATTTCAATAACGCTTTGATCGCGTAGTACTAACCCATCGCTTCGCAGTAAAAACCAGTCACCCCATATATAGCGAATAACGCCAATACCAAATAAAATTAACAAAGCCAGATATATTCGTCGGCTGGCAGATCCTCGGGTTTTTCGCTGCTCGCTTTCGAAGCTATCTGGGCGTAGTCGTTTTCGCAGAGCCTTCATTCAAGCTACTCACGAACACGGTGTACTTTTAAAGGGGCGAAAGAATCTTTATAGGATGTTCTAAAGATCCATTCCTGAACATAAGCATACAGTCTTACGACTCGCATAAAGTTTACATAAAAGATGCTATAGGCAGGAATATAGGGCCAAAGGGGAAGTGACTTGACTTTTGGGGTTGCGTAAGAAGCTAAAGCAAAGGTAATTGTATCGAGTGCAATTAATACAACCTGGGCTCCCGCTAAAATAAACCAGGCATTGTCGCCATAGCGCACAAATAGCCAGACTAAATAGATTGGTAAAGCTATTGCGGCAATAACATTGAAAACCAGGAATTCATATTGGTGAAAAAACTCTTTTAGCTGCATTCCTTGGCGGAACGGATTAATAAAATGCAGGTACTTGCGGTAGCGAAGACGAATCGCATCCCGTTCCCACCTAAAGCGCTGGCGCATTAGAACTGTGATGCTGGTGGGAACATCGGTATAACAAATCGCCTCAGGTGCAAATTCCACTTTCCAACCGTAATCCCGCAAACGAAAGGTGATATCTAAGTCTTCTCCTCCGCCGGCATCAAAGCCGCCAATTTGATTCATTGCGGATACCCTAAAAGCACTGAAGGCACCGGAGGCACAACACATTTGGTCGAGCATCGCTAGGGAGTGTCGCCCCAAGCAAATACTGATTACATATTCAATGGCCTGGAAGGAGCTGAGTATATTTTCTGTGGAGTTTCGGACAATTACATTACCTGAAACCACGCCAACCCTGGGATCTGCAAAGCCTTGCATCACGTATTTCATAGCGTGGCGATCGAAGGTGCAATCGCAATCAATTGAGGCTATAAAGTCGCCTGTTGAAAATCTCTGTCCTAAGTTGAGGGCTGAGGCCTTGCCTCCACGCAGTTCTGTTGCATGAGCGCCATCCAAGCGGCCCTTGTTTTGCAGGTAGTGAATATCGTCTCGGGTTTTATCTGTGGAGCCATCGCTGATTGCGATGACTTCATAGGGGATATAGCTTTGTTCCTGTAAGCGTTCGCCGCACTTTTCAATAGAGTTTTCTTCGTTGTGACCGGCGATGACTGCAGTGAGTCTGCCCAGGGATTCAATGTCCTCCTCGTACTCTGGTTTTGTGGCGAAAAAGAATACCGAGGTAAAAAACGACATTAAATATCTAGGGAATTCCAATACCACCACGATCCAAAACATCGTAAAGAGGGTGGCGTAGCTCTGAGTGGCAAAGAAAGTAATTCCATCATCGATCATTTCCCACATTTAGGTCTGCTCCTGAATAAGCGAATATAGACCCCGGCTATTGCTGTTACCTATCTGTGATGTGGTAGTGATCTTATTTGGAGAACAGCGAGTGTCTTGCGGCACTTCGCTTGGGTGGACTAGGGGGCGAGCATGGAAGGTTGATCTTACGCTTAGCTTCCATTCACTGGTAAGGGCTATCAGCTCACTGCTTGTATAGGCTAAGCCCAATTTTGATACCCCCTGACTTTGGCCCTTTATGCTATAGAGCCTGTAAAAGAGACCTTGGCTCAACCAGAGGGGCAGCCATAAGTCTCCCTAGAAGGAAATGCTATCTCTGAGACTGTCAGTATAGTCCACGGTGGTTTGAGGTGTCGGGCAATGCAGAGCCCCAGAGCCAGCAGAGGCTCTGGGTTGATTTATTCGCTGCTAATAGGAAGGGGGGAATTCGGAGGCGGCGGTTCAGCCTTTATCGAACCTCAAGGTCCAGATTGTATTGAGCAACCACGCGACCTATGTAGCCCAGTTTTAGAAACGTCGCACTAATCACCATAAAGATATGTCCGGCGACCTGCGTGGGAATTGAAAACAGGTGAGACAGGGGATAGCAAATAACAATCGTCAGAATAAGCAGGGGAACTGACAGAAGCAGCGTAAAGTTACCGGCTTTTAGTAGTAGCTTGAAACGCTCACGCAGTAAGGGGTTTTCCGTATTCAGCATATCGGCCTCAGGTTCAAACGGCGTCAATCTATCTTTAGCAACTGCTATGCCAAATATAAATACCAATAAAAACAACGGGTTACGGCTTATTCTTGGTGTTTATGTGTCAAATTGACCTTTATGATTGCTGTGTCATAATGACTCTTAAAGGTCTTTTGGACTGATTTGGCTATGGTAGATACCAACGCAACCTTACTGCTTGAAGTGGCTCTGGACCTGGCTAATAGCCTTAACAACAGCGATCGTTTTGAGCGTCTGCTCTCTACTATCCGCAAAGCGATCAAGTGCGATGCTGTTGCCTTGCTTGGGCTCAATGGCGCTACACTCACCCCTCTTGCAGTTCAGGGGCTTGCCCGAAGGACTCTGGGGCGGCGATTCCTGATTGATGAGCATCCACGGCTTGCGCAAATCTGCGCTTCGGAACACCCAGTCCGCTTCCCATCTGACTGTCAGCTACCAGATCCCTTTGATGGTTTGCTTTTGGATAGGGAGGGAGATCTTCCCGTGCACTCCTGTATGGGTTTGCCTCTCTATTCAGATAACCACCTGATTGGCCTGGTAACAGTGGATAGCATGACAGGAGATGCCTATGCCCGAATCAGTGATCGAACCCTTGAGCTGATAGCCGCGCTGTCTGCGGCCACTTTACGCACAGCTTTAGAGCTAAAAGCTCTGTCACACTCCGCCGAGCATGCCGAGCAATTGGTGAAAGACCTAACTCAGCAGGCACTGGAGCGGGATGGAGGTGAATTAATTGGTGAGAGCGCGGAAATGCAGTCCCTGCGCAGTGAGATAGAGCTGGTGGCTGGGTCGGATTACAACGTGCTGATTCTCGGTGAAACGGGAGTGGGGAAAGAGCTGGTGGCCCGTACCGTCCACAGGTTGTCGACTCGTAAGGAGAAGCCCTTAGTCTATTTGAACTGCGCTTCCCTGACTGAAACCCTGGCGGAAGCTGAACTTTTTGGCCATTCAAAAGGGGCCTTCACCGGCGCAGATCGCGAGAGGCCCGGCAAATTTTTACTGGCGAACGGCGGCACTATTTTCCTGGATGAGGTTGGCGAGTTACCGCTTGTGGTGCAGAGCAAACTGTTGCGTGTATTGCAAAGTGGTGAGATTCAGCCGGTAGGCAAAGATACGGTGCAGCATGTAGATGTTCGCATTGTAGCGGCGACTAATAGGGATTTACGCAAAGGGATTGAAAACGGTACTTTCCGAGCTGATCTCTACCACCGCCTCTCTGTATATCCCCTTGAAGTCCCACCGCTATGCAGGAGGGGTAATGATGTTCTGCTGTTGGCAGACTACTTCTTGGAGCGCTCCCGCAGGAAGCTGGGTTTTCGTCAGTTGCGTCTCAGTACAGAGGCCACCAATAAGCTACAGCGATACGCTTGGCCGGGTAATGTTCGCGAGTTGGAACATATTATCAGCCGCGCAGCCCTTAGGGCCCGCAAAGGTAGCTCTCCAGAAGCTATTGTTGCCATTACTGCAGCACAAATTGAAATTCCCGATGATCTGGTCATTCAGAAGCCTCCGCAGAAACCGGTAGAGTCGCTGTCTGAGGCTATTGATTTAAGGGTGGAAACGGAGAACTATCAGCGCGAACTCATTGGGAGTGCCCTGGCTGAGACCGATGGGAACTGGAGTAAAGCGGCCAAATTACTATCCGTAGACCGAGGGAACTTGGTGCGTCTCGCTAAAAGGTTGGGTGTTTACATCAAGAAAGAGGTTGTTCGAGGTAAGTAATCTATATGAAGCAAGGGGTTGCAATGTTGATTAGCGATAAAGGATTACGGTTTTCGCTGGTTGTAGGGGTAATTTCCCTGGCTATCGGCTTACTGGCATTTGCGTATAACTGGAAAATTATTGGTGGGGGATGGCCGTATTTCGGTACATTTTTATTTCCAGGCAATCTTGTACTGTCATTCTTCTCTAAAGAAATAGACTTCTGGCCAAAGTTTGCGCTGCAGATGAGTGGCCAGTTTTTGGTTCCTTTTTTGGTTGCGCGCGGTATTATCAAATTCAAGGATTGGTTGAGGTCACAGCTTTAGGTTTGTAATTTTGCTCGTTGCACTTCTTTCGATAGGGTAAGCAATGAACGCGGCGCTAAAAAAGATTTTTCCACTTCTATTTCTAATCTGTATCTCCATTTTTTGGGGCTTATACTATAGCTCTAACGGCCCCCTAAATGATTACGGTCGCGCTAATTACGAGTGGTTGCTACTGATAGATGGCCTTATTGTTTTACCTATTCTGTGTTTAATTTGTTCCGAAAATAAGCGGGACGCACTGCTAAAAATACTGGTCTTTGGGAGCCTGGTAGTATTGGTTGGAAGTTACATTATCCCTAATCAAAGTAAAGTCCTTTGGCCATACCTGGAGATGGGGAGATACTTGCTATTGGCAGGCTTGGTTATAGTTGAAGTGACGGCTATAGCTACAATGTGTTCGGCAATTAGGGCGGCAACTATCAACCATGACGATCCTGATATCGCAATACGCTCGTCAGTGGAGAAATATACCGGTGGGGGACTGTTAGCACAAATATTGGAGTTCGAGGCCCGTGTTTGGATGTTCACGTTCCTTGGTCATCGCATTGACCCAAGCCAATATCATGGGAGTAAGCATTTTAGTTATCATTTGAAGGATGGAGCAAAAACTACTGCTCTCGGATTCATTTTTATTATTTTATTCGAACTACCAATAGTACATCTCCTTTTACACTTTATTTGGTCGCCAATGGCAGCAAATATTGTCAGCTTTTTAACTCTGTTTGGGCTTCTATTTTTGGTTGCAGAATATAGGTCAATGGGGCGTAGACCTATATCTCTTAATAATGACTACCTCATAGTAAGGTATGGCCTCTTTAATCAGAAGGTTATTCACCTAAGCGATATCCAATCTATAACCCACAACTCTGGTTACATCCCAAGGTCGAAAGCTGTAAAACGATTTAACTTTTCCGGTAATCCAAATATTCTTATCGAACTAAACAGGCAAGTTGGGAAGGTAAGACGGATTTATATTGGAGTTGATCAGCCGGCGGAATTAATCAGCGCTGTGATCGATGCTAAGAATAACTTAGAGGTGCCGCTCTCCAGCACTGACTAACTTGAGTAGGATTGATTATTTTCTCATCACTCGGAGCCCATTAAAGACGACTAACAAACTGGTACCCATATCGGCAAAAACAGCCATCCACATGGTTGCCTCTCCGGCAAAAGCAAGCACCAGAAAGACCGCTTTAATGCCCAGCGCCAAGATAATGTTCTGCCAAAGAATATGGGCCGTTGAACGAGATAGTTGAATAAAGGTGGCGATCTTGCCCAGATTTTCGTCCATCAGGGCCACGTCAGCGGTTTCTATCGCTGTGTCGGTTCCCGTTGCTCCCATCGCAAACCCTATATCAGCACGGGCCAAGGCGGGGGCATCGTTAATGCCATCGCCAACCATGCCAACCTGGCCTTTTCCAGATAAAGTCTCCACCTCTCTGAGCTTGTCTTCCGGCAGTAGGTTGCCTTCAGCCCGATCGATGCCGACTTGTTTAGCAATCGCATCTGCAGTGTGCTGGTTGTCCCCGGAAAGCATCAGTGTTTTCACGCCCAGCTTGTGAAGGCTCTCAATGGCGTGTTGGCTCGATTCCTTCACGGTATCGGCGACAGCAAATATCGCCAGAACGGAGTTCTCCCGGGTCAGCATCACAACAGTTTTCCCTTCTTCCTCAAGGGTTCCCAATTGGCGCTCCAGCTCGGCGGAGCAAATGCCCAATTCTTCAATAAGCCGGTGGTTACCCAGGTAGCACTGATCCCCCTGAATTCTGCCCCTGACGCCGCGCCCGGCCAGGGCTTCAAAAGTATCCACTTCTTGCAGACGTTCGTGGGGAATCTGAGCAAACTCCAGTACGGCCCTGGATACCGGATGATCGGAACGTTCAGCTAGGCTCGCCGCCAGGGTTTGTACCTCTTCCGCGGGCATTGGCGCTAACACTTTAAAATCCGTGACGGTTGGCAGGCCATGGGTGATGGTTCCTGTCTTGTCCAATGCCAACCAGCGAAGGTGGCGCCCTTGCTCAAGGTAGGCCCCGCCTTTAACAAGGATTCCGTGGCGGGTGGCCGATGCCAAGCCGCTTACGATGGTGACAGGAGTTGCGATTACCAGTGCGCAGGGGCAGGCGATTACCAGTAACACGAGTGCGCGATAGATCCATTCCATCCAGCTGCCGGCAAAAAGTAGCGGCGGTATTACCGCAGTAGCCAGTGCCACTGCAAATACCAGGGGCGTATACCAGCGGGCGAATTGGTCGACAAAGCGCTGGGTTGGCGCGCGACTACCTTGTGCGGCTTCCACCGCATGAATGATTCGGGCGAGCAGGTTATCGTTGGCAGCAGCCGTAGATTGGTACACGAGTGCCCCGGATTCGTTGATACTGCCGGCGAAAAGTTCATCTCCAGGGCCTTTGTCTACCGGAAGGCTCTCTCCGGTAATTGGGGCCTGGTTTACTGCTGAATTGCCGCGTATTACTTCCCCATCTAGAGCGATACGTTCGCCGGGGCGCACCCGGATGGTTGTGCCAACCGGAACAGTCTTGGCTGACATGGAAACCCACTCGCCATCTGGCCCCTGTACGGTGGCGGTTTCCGGGGCCAGGTCCATTAACTCCCGAATCGCATTGCGGGCACGATCCAGGGATTTGGCTTCAATTAATTCTGCCAGGGTGAATAACACCATCACCATTGCCGCTTCGGGCCAGTGACCGATAAGCAGGGCGCCGGTGACCGCGATGGACATCAGCGCGTTCATATTCAGGTTGCGATTGCTGAGCGCAATCCAGCCCTTTTTGTAGGTCGTGAGTCCGCCGCCAGCGATAGCGGCCAGGGCCAGTATCATTACCAGCCAATTGTTTCCCCCCTGTAACCAGAATACGACCTCGGAGGCAATCGCCGCCAAACCGGCCGCGCCCAATAACCACCAGTTTGCATGGGTGGCAGGTGGCGCGGAATCGATGTCATCTTCCGTGGCCAGGCGTGCGTCCAGGTCAAGAGGGGTTAGGGTGTTGAGGATCTTGCTCTCCATACCTGGCGCGTGGCGCACCTGTAGGATTCGCTGCACCAGATTAAAGTCCAGCTGGTAAATTCCCTGTATGCCGGAGAGCTTGGCGCGTATCAACCCCTCCTCAGTGGGACAGTCCATCTTGCTGATGGAGAACAGGGACAGGTCACCTTTGTCGCTGTTGTTATTGGTGTTTTGAATCGGCGTCATGGTTGCGGCTTGGGTTGCCCCGCTGCAGCCACAGCTGGAATCGCGCTTGACCATTATTCACTCTCGGATAGATCAGTCGGTGAGCCAGTATTACAATCCCTCTAGTAACTATAGAGTCAAGAGGGAGTGGCATGGCTTACAAAATTGGTGAAGCTGCCAGGAGAGTGGGCTGCAAAGTGGAAACGGTTCGTTACTACGAGCAGGCAGGGCTACTGCCAGAGCCCGCTCGCTCAGAGGGTAATTTCCGGCTCTACTCAGAGTCTCACCTGGAACAACTGCGTTTTATTCGCCACTGTCGTTCTCTGGATATCCCCCTCGAGGATATTCGCAACCTGTTGAGATTAAAAGAGGCTCCATCGCAAAGCTGCACTGATATTGATAGCGTGGTTGATGATCAAATTCAAAGAGTCGAAAAACAACTGGAATCGCTCAAGCAGTTGCGAAAAAGCTTGGTAGATTTACGCAATCGATGTGAGGGTGGTCAGGCAATTAATGCCTGTGACATTATGCGGGAGCTGACAGATTGTAGCTGTCATGGCCATCCGGCAAATAATAATGAGTGTTAGTCGTAAATTTTGGGCCTTGTTTTGAGTAAGTGGCGTATAACTTTTATCGTATTATTTTGTATTGGTTTGTTGTTGGCCGTATGGGCATTTATCGTTGAGCCAGCAAGTTTCCGAATTAATGAAGATGATATTGTCGTAGATACCTGGCCAAAGGAATGTAACGGGCTAAGGGTCGCGATACTTGCTGACCTGCATGTAGGTTCCCCTTACAAGGGGCGGAAGAGCCTACAAAACCTGGTTGAGGCTGTTAATAAAAGCCAACCCGACCTTATTCTCCTACCCGGCGACTTTGTTATTCAGGGGGTTGTTGGAGGTAAATTCGTTCCGCCGGAGGATGCAGCGGGAATTCTTAAAGAGCTCAAGGCCCCGATGGGGGTGTTTGCCGTATTGGGAAATCATGATTGGTGGCTTGATGCAGCGCGGGTTGAGCAGTCCCTTGCAAGCCAGGGGATTTCAGTGCTTGAGGATAAGTCAGTAAGTCTGGTTAGTAGCGAATGTAAATTACGGCTAGTGGGAATCAGTGATTTTTGGGAGGGGCCTCACGATGTTAAAAAAGCAATGCAGGGGATAGATGAGGGTGAGACGATATTGGCCTTCACTCATAACCCGGATATTTTCCCCGAACTGCCTGCGGAGCTGTCATTAACTATCGCCGGGCATACTCACGGGGGCCAGGTCTACTTGCCGTTTATTGGGCGGCCCATAGTCCCTTCAAGTTATGGGCAGCGTTTTGCTATTGGGCATGTTGTGGAAGGTGATAAACACCTCTATGTAAGCCCTGGGGTAGGGACTAGTATTTTGCCAGTACGTTTCCTGGTGCCACCAGAAGTAACTGTATTATCCATATTTGGTCCTTGAGTTTGATCTCTCACTGATGGATTTGGGTAGGAGGTTTGGTAGGAATGGAGCGGGGATCTTCACATATAATTCCAGCCCAGATAAGAAATAACGGGTTGATACGATGATAACCGTCAAGCGAAAAGTACTGTTCGGGGATTGTGATCCCGAGGGAATCGTATACACCCCAAGGTTCTCATCGTTTGCACTTGAGGCAACCCATGATGCAATGGCTGTTCTGCTTGAAGGGCCTGCTATCGCCAGAATGAAACAACTGGGTTTTCTTACACCTGTAAGAGCTTTTAACCTGGAATTTCTATCCCCTGTAACCTGGGATCAAGAATTAAATATCCATGTTTCTGTTGCGGATATTGGTAATCACTCTTTTACGTTTCAAACGAAAGGCTTTTTGGATAATGGGATACTAGCGTTCACCGCCAATGTTACCTATGTCACCCTGTCATCCCCTGAAAAGCTAAAGACCCCATTACCTGGCTATCTTAGAGAGGCCCTGCTGCGCGTCAGTTAGCTGCCAATTCATTGGCAAGTTATTAGAGTAGGGTGCTTCCTAATTATCTTTTTGAAAGACCGTTGTCGGAATTCCCTTAGCACCAGCGTAAAAAATGATAAGTGTCGCCGGCTTGTCGCCTTCATTGCGCCCAAAATGCCACATATCGGTGACTTCAACGTAGGCTTTCCCCTCATCCAAAGTTAGGCTTTTATCCTGGTCAACGAGGGTAACTCTTAAAGTGCCTTCGGCAACATAGACGCTATTAGGTACGGGGTGTTTGTGCACTGGTAGCCGTGCGCCTGGCTCGATTGTCACACGCACCACAGAGAGCTCTGGCTGCCCCTCTGGATATTGGGGTAGGGTATCTCCGGCCCAATCCTTGGTCGATTCTACCAGTGTGTCAAATTTTACCCCCTGCATATTTTCCTGTAGATAACCCACCAAGGGGAGCATTAGCAATAATACTAGGGCAGCCATAGGCTTCCAGGTGTTCATGGGCTGATTCCTTATCGCTCTAAGTAAGCAGCCGTCGCCATACCGCCGGCAGTGCAGACACCAATAATTGCCCGATGGGCGTCGCGCCGGCCCAGTTCTAATAGGGTTGAACCCAGATAGCGGATGCCCGACATACCGTAGGGGTGGCCGAGCGCAATAGCACCGCCATTAACATTGGTAATGTCCCAAGGGGTTTTGAGTTCAGCTTGGTTGTATAGGGTGGTTACGGCAAAAGCCTCATGTAGCTCCCAAAGGTCAATCATATCCTGGGTGAGTTGGTGGCGCTTCATAAGGCGACTGACCGCTGGCGCTACCGCAATACTCATCTCTTTTGGCGCTACCGCTCCCAGCTGCATACCGCGAAACAGCCCCAGAATAGGCAGGTTTCTCTGCGCTGCCAGTTCAGCATCCATCATGACGACCGCTGCGGCCCCATCGGATAACTGGGACGCATTACCGGGAGTTATCGTCCCTCCTGTGTTCACCGGTTCCAGCGCAGACAGGGCTTCCATGGTTGTGCCGGGGCGGGGGCCTTCATCTTCTGACAAGGTGACTTTCAGGCGATTGGTTTCGCCACTCTCCTTATCTTTCACTGCCATTACCGTATCAAACGGCGTGATTTCCTCGGCAAACTTTCCGGCCTTTTGAGCTTCGGCAACACGCTTTTGTGATTCAACCACATAGCGATCCTGATCTTCACGACTGATGTTGTATTGATCGGCGACATAGTCGGCCGTTTGGATCATGGTCCACCAAACTGCCGGCACTTTCTTTTGTAAGGGCTCATAGACAAAATGGTTCAGGTTCAAGTTGAACTGCACCAGGCTGATACTCTCGACGCCACCGGCCACCCCAATTTGCATTTCGCCTGCGGCAATACGGTTGGCCACAATAGAAGCCGCATTGAGGCCAGAGCCGCAGTAGCGATTTATAGTAAAACCCGGCACTTGAGACCCAAAGCCGGCAAATAGTGCCGCGTTGCGCGCGACATTGTGCCCAGTAGCCCCCTCGGGTAAGCCGCACCCCAACACAACGTCTTCCACTTCCTGTGGCGTTAAACCCGCCTTATAAACCACCTCCCTCAGGACATGGGCAGCCATAGAAATACCGTGAGTTTCATTCAGCGCACCCCGCCTGGCTTTGGCGATGGCAGTTCGGCAATAGGCAACAACGGCGACATCTCTCATGGGTGTAGCTCACACGATCGGGGAGGGGATGTGTTTACATTAGATCAGATAGAGGGGCTTGCAGGAGGGAGGTGAGTTTGGAGCTGCTTTCAAGCGTAACCGCTCCAAAGGGAGGGGTTGTTTTGGGCTAGATTCTCCTCAATTTTGGCAGCTAACACGTTGAGGGAGCCTGTAGTACCCATGATAATCTGCCATTCACAAAATAATGGTATGGCATCACAGTATTCTTCATGCGGAAACTTCCCTCGACTAACTTGCTGGTAACCTTTGATGCGGCTGCTCGGCACTTAAGCTTCAAGGACGCTGCACAAGAGCTTCATGTAACACCTTCCGCTGTTGGGCACCAGATACGAACGCTGGAGGCGGAGTTGCAAACCAAGCTATTTATTCGTTTCAATCGAACTATTGAACTTACGGGTGTTGGTAGGGAATACCATCTGAAAATTGCCAAGGCACTGGAAGTGATTCGACGGGCAACTTTGGATTTACTTGCGCGGGATCAAAATAAAACACTTACCATCCACAGTATTCCATTTCTGACCAATACAGTACTCGCCCCAAATATCAAATCCTTTAAAGCGCTATACCCCACAGTGTGTATTAGTATCGAGTCTCAAATCGCTCGCGCCAGCATAGATCCTGGCGAACTGCAGGTTGCTATACGTTATGACAAGGAGTCGAATGATGATTTGTGTTACCGGGAGATCTCAAGGGTGCGAATTTCACCGGTTTGCGCGCCGGGTTACTTGAAGAACGATCGAGCAAATCAGATCCAATTGTCTACAGATAAGCTGGGTTGGCAAAGATGGTCGGCAGATTGGGGCTTATCAGTTGAATTCAATGAGACGCTGACTTGTGATGGCTTACAACCCGTACTCGAGATGGCCGAGCAAGGGTTGGGAGTCGCAATGGGATACTTTCCCGCACTAACGCCTAAAGTCAGATCTGGAGAGCTTGAACTACTCTACCCTGAAAAATTCAGTGAGCTGGCTCCTTTGTATCTTGCCTTTAGCAAGTCATTGGAGGGTAACGAAATTATTGAAGGATTTGTTCGCTGGTTTATAGAAGTTGTCCATTCCCTAGAAGGTTAATCACCTAGCTTTATTTTCCCAGACAAGATTTTCTTGCCTGAGCCTAAGGAAAAACCCATTTGTCGCAGTGTTGTCACTTCCCTAGGATTATCTGATTGAGTATCTAAAGTAATCAGGTGGCCAGAGTATGATATCGGCAGTTATAGATGGCTTTGTGCCGAGTTTGCTTAAAAGTCAAACCCTTAAAGGGTACGCAGCTCACTCAAGAGATGGTATTCAGTTTATGGATTTGGGCTCTTGTGTGATTCGCTATCGAAAGATAGGGCGAGGCAGCCGTGTAATTGTATTTGAAGCAGATCCGCCAGTTGTTATTGAGCATTATGACTATCTTGTAAGCCAAGTTCCAAGTGATTTCACCGTTGTAATATTTGAACCACCTGGCTTTGGTTTTTCCATTCCTTCAACGAATCTTGATTATAACTTTGCATCTTTGGTTAGTCTTACCGAGGTGTTTTTACAAAACCTTGCCCTTGGATGTGTGACGCTTGTTGCTCCATGCGTACTCGGCTTTGGAGCAATTGCACTTGCGTACAAGCGCCCAGATTTGCTTGACCACATAGTGCTATCTCAAGTACCGAGCTGGGGAGAAATGTTGAGATGGAAGGAAGGGAGAGATCCACGAGGATTGCTTAGCAAGCCAATTGTAAGTCAGCTGTTGCTAAAAGCTCTGAAACGTAAGCGAACACTTGCCTGGTTTGAAGCTGCGCTAGGGAAGAGTGAGCTGATCACACCGTTTAATGAATTGGCCCAACAAGCCTACCAACATGGAGCAACTTTTAATCTGGCGTCAGCTTTTCAACGATTATTAGTCGGCGAATCTCCTTTGCAGGGTACTCTTTTCTCCAAACCCTTAACAGTGAGAGCCTTATTTCTTTGGGGGGAGCGGGACCTTTCTCATAAATGTACTTGTAAGCATTCAAGTTTGAATATGATCCCGGAGGCCTCTCTACTACGCGTAGCAGAAGCTGGACATTTCCCTGAGCTGGAGGCTCCGGATGTGGTGCTGGGTCCTCTCATAAATTTTGTATTAGACCAAGACATGGAGGTCTCAAGTAATGATTGAAGAATGTCGAATAGTAACTCAGGATGGCCTATCTCTCGGGGCAACGCTATTTTCACCAAAAGGTCCGCCTAAAGCGGGAGTAATCATAAATTCAGCTACGGCGGTTAAGCAGGGTCATTATGCTGGATTTGCAAAATTCCTGGCTAAGAATGGCTACCTGGTAGTGACCTATGACTATCGAGGTATTGGTAAGTCTGCGGTTGCCAATCAACGAGACTCCCGACTATCTATGAGCGCGTGGGGAGAGTACGATTTGGCCGCTGTTATCGATTGGTCTACTAGCCAATATAAAACGTTAACCTGGCATTGTGTGGGGCATAGTGTAGGGGGCCAAATTATTGGCTTCGCAGATAACAATACCCAACTTGCTAGTGTCTACTGTGTATCCTCCCAAAGCGGGTATTGGGGTCACTGGGGATTGCGTCAGAGGCCCAAAATATTGTTTGCATGGTTCGCTATGATTCCGCTCTTATCAAATATTTTGGGGCAGGTTCCAGGCCTTTTCCTCGGAGGTGAGAGTTTACCCGCAGGTATTGCCCGGCAGTGGGCCTACTGGGGGCGCCATAAAGACTATATTGTCGACCAGAGAGGAAGTCCCGTACGAGATGGATTCTCCCGTCTGGAGTGCAACATGAAGTTTCTACACATCGATGATGATATAGATTTCGCTCCGCTACAGGCTGTGGAGGCTCTCAAGGCGTTCTATTGTAATGCAAATACCGAAATACAGATTGTTAATGCTAAAGCCGTGGACACAAAGCCAATAGGTCATTTTGGTTTCTTCAAGGCGCGCTACGAAGATAGTTTGTGGAGGGATGCTTTAGGTTGGTTGAATACTGCGGCTTGAGCATCTAAGGGGACCATTTCTATTTTGATTTAGAAGTCGTCCCACTCGTCATGCTATTTACTCTTCTATATCAGGTCCTGCTGGTTAGTCTTGGGTGTTCTTCTTAGAGTGGGTTTTGATGACTGAATAACCTAAATTTGCGAAGAAAAATACAGTGCGTGCGGGATAATATAGGCTTAGATGCTGGCTGAAAGCTTATAATCACCTATTCACAGCGCATTTTGAGCCCACTGTATTCTCCTGTCCTTTACAGTTGCGAAAGAGTTACCGTTAATGGTCGTCAAGAATCTAAAGAAAGTTATTGCCTTGCTTTTGACTGCGCTCCATTGTGGTCAGCCCTCAAGCGGTATGACTTACCGTGATAGGTCATTTATAGTTGAGAGCAGTAAAGTAAATGAAACATCAGAATACTTAATGGAAGTAGGTCTTTCCAATAGTGTATTGCCTAGACCAACTGACTGGTGGTCAGGTGAAAATACATGTAATTACCATGGGGTTAATACGGGCAGATGTGCACCAGAAGGAATCTCCCAGTGGATTCTTACTATGAACGATACGAATAGGGCTAATGAAAGTAGCTCTAGTGTTGCGGTACATGGTAATTCAAAAATAAAAAACTACAGGCTTTTTGAACTTCATTCAAAATACAAGGGTGAAGATGTAAGGTGTCTTGAAAAATTTAAATATATGTGTCCTGCATATGTTATTTATTACACCGATCTCCAGAGAGAGGGGACGAAACTATCGGTGATGGATGGGAAGATTTATGACTCTACTGGTGAGCTTTTTGATACTAGGCGTGCACAACAGGCAGAAGACTATAATGGTAGAGCTGCTATCTATGTTATGGATAAAAATGGGAATATATATTCAAGTTACTTTTATCCAAAGCCAGTCTTTGCTCATTCGACGTTTCTGGCAGGAGGCAGTGTTGCAGCTGCGGGTGAGATTGTTGCGGAGGGTGGAAAGATAGTTTTTGTTAACACCTGTTCTGGCCATTATCGGCCCACTCCAGTTGCCATTGATCAACTTCGAGCTCAGTTATTGTTGCTAGGATATACGGATATAGGCTTTAGTACTTCGACTGAATGTAGATGGCGGTGAAGGTTGTTTAGCGTATAGTTTTATTTTTGTCTAACTATATTCGAGTATATCTGGAGTGCGGCGATGTGGGTTTTCTAGGCGATTTGCAAGTTTCTTAAGCTATGTGAGCCTTGTTTTTGGCGTTTACGGCTATGATTTCTTTTGTGCATGCCTCGTGGTTATCTTGAATCGATTTTTATAGATGTTATGTGGCAATAGCGCTTTCTCATTCTATACTGTCGGCAGTGATCTCCCCACTGGGAAGAGCCTGCAATGAATAAAGTAAAACCTTTTCGGAAGCTTGGGGCTCAGGAAGCACTCTTTGTAGAGTTGACCGAAAAGTCTAACGGTGCAGTTCAACTAGCCGTCTTCTTCAGGACCTGTAGGTCTCTGGGTATTGAGGAATTACTAAAGGGAATGGAATATCTCCATAATCTGTACCCAATGCTCCGTTCTCGTGTAGAAAAAAATCATCATGCTTATTGGCTCTGTGATGTAGCTTTTAAATCTATTCCTTTTGAAATAAAGCATGATGCATTGCCTTTAAATTATCAGGAAGAGTTTAAGCGATTAGGAAGTAAAGTTCTTGAGCTGGATAAATATGCTTATCGTTTCACGGTTTATGTGAATGATCATGAAGAAGTAAAGTGGATTGCTTTTATGGTAAGCCATGCTGCCATGGATGGACGCTCCTTATTACTCCTAGTTAGAGACTTGGATCGGTACTTGAGAGGCGGGGCTGAAGATGAATCCTCTGCTTCGATAATGAAAAAATCGGTGGTGGATTATGTTAGTTCCATAAAACACCTTAATAAAAGACAGTTGGCAGTTGGTGACGGAAATGATATTTCTCCAAAGTGGCCTGTAGAGCAGGCAGTAAATGCTTCCCTTCGAAAGGGATGTTCTATGTATCGGGTCCTACCCAAAAAATTATTTTCTCTTTTGTATTTACTTTCAAAACATGAGAATGTGCAGGTCACCTCTATCTATAATGCCATTGCGATTATAGCCGCCCAGTCATTACCAGGTTTCCGCTCAACAGCAGAGTTAATGTTGCCTATAAATGCACAATGTTTGTGTAAACACCAGATAGAACGGGATGTTATTGGGGAATGTACAATTGCGTTAACTATATCCTTATCATCAAATGAAACTAGTCTTGACTTATTGAGCCTCGCACGTTTAATTCAAAGAAAATTCTATTTGCAGGTGAGGCGAGGGAATTTTTTTAAGCCTCCAATTGTGCCCGATTACAGCCTTGTTGATATTAAACATTTGGCTAAAGATTCTAGCACTGCTAAAGGTTACTTTCCCTCTGGGATTTGCGTATCCAATGTAGGGGATATAGGTGAGTATACGGGCCCTTTGGAGTTCTTTGACTTTGGTGTAGTTATGACGGTACAAACACATGGAGAACACCCGATCATGCTAGTGACTTGTACAATAGATGGAGAAGGGGTGTTCGTTTTTGGATATTGCGAACCGCTAGTTAGCAAAGAAAGTGCTCTAAAGTATGTAGAAAAATATATGAAGACACTAAGAGACTTTTCCGAGAGCAATGATTTACATATAAGTTAGTGATCTGCAAGGGATAATGTGAGATTACAAGATCTACCCACAATATCTATATTGAGATCAGAATAGGTCAACACTTGTGTTTTACTGCTTAAACTATCCTCTTCATTAGTCTGGAAGCATCAGTTTTCAAAGTAATTCAGGAGGCCTGATCCTACCCACCAACAACGGACACACCACTAAGCGACTAGTTGTTCCTCAAACGCCTCAGGGCTGAGATAGCCATTGGCGCTGTGTAAGCGATTTCGATTGTAGTCTATTTCTATATACTCAAATACGGTTTCCCGCATGAGGCACCTTGTAGGAAAGCGGTTACCATGGATTACTTCTACCTTAAGTGAGTGGAAGAACGTTTCTGCGCAGGCGTTATCATAGCAGTTACCTTTGGCGCTCATGCTGCACCGCAGATCATAAGCTGTAATTAAAGATTGATAATCTTTAGAGCAATATTGGCTTCCCCTGTCAGTATGCACGATAACATTTGTAGGTTTCTTACGTCGCCATAAAGCCATTTGAAGGGCGTCACAGACCAATGTAGCTGTCATCGTTTCTGACATCGCCCAACCAATAACCAGCCGACTATATAGGTCTATCACTACAGCCAGATATAACCAACCCTCTTCTGTTCGTAGGTAGGTAATATCCCCGACCCATTTCTGATTCGGCGCTTCAGTATTGAAGTTCTGCTCGAGCAGATTTGGGGCCACTGGCAGACCATGTTTTGAGTAGGTTGTGGCTTTATATCTCTTGGCGGCTTTAGCCCGTAGGCCCTGTCGACGCATGCTGGCAGCAACTGTTTTTTGATTATATTTACTCCCCTCACTGGCCAATTCCCTCGTCAGGCGAGGGGCGCCACTACGTTCTTTACTGGCTATAAAGCGCTGCTGTACCAAACCATCAAGCTCCATTTGGTACTGCTGGCGCTTGGATTGATCGGCCGATCTTGACACCCAATCGTAAAACCCACTGCGAGATACGCTCAATACCTTAGCCATCGCTTTGATGCTGAACTTATGCCTGTGCTTTAGCATGAAGGCGTACCTCATTTCAGGCTCTTTGCAAAGTACGCTGCGGCCTTTTTTAAGATCGCCAGCTCCTCTGCCTGCTCAGCCAGCTGCCGCTTAAGGCGAGCATTCTCTGTGGCCAGCTCTCTCTCGGCATCCCCTCGGCTCTGATGTAACTTAGCCTTGCTTCGCCATCCGTAAATCTGGGAAGGATGTAACCCAAGCTGTTTAGCGGCAACGCTTACCCCTACCTTGACCGCCAGTGCTAGGGCATCTTTTCTATATTCCTCTGAGTATTTTTTACGAGTGGTTTTGGTTGATTTACTTGATCGTGTCATAGGGCACCTCTGCTGCGTAGTTTATCGCTTAAGAGAGTGTCCGTCTTTGGTGGGTAGGATCAGCCTGAATGTTGAATGAAGATGTTAGCAGTGGTGGTAGTGGACCGGGTGTTGCGGTAGTAAGCGATATCTATATAGGGGGCATGTGCTTGCACAGTATTTGATCCTGCTGATCCTAGTGTGTCAATATTTGTGACGCTTTCGCTACGAATTGTGCGACTTTTTTTAATCTAGTTGGATTGTATCTGTACCATGGAATACTGATGGTGGTAGTAGGTTGCTTTGGAGGGCTTCCATATACTCTGTTAATAATGCGATATAATTACTTTAGAAAAAAGATTGAGTTATGGGCAAAATCAAATAACGTAGAAATTTTAAGTATAGAAAATAACAACCTAATCAAGAGTAAGTTGATTTGGAAGGTGTCCGATATTCAAGATGTATTTTATTTGCAGGGGCGCGATGAAGAATATTGGGTGGCATGTGGGTCATGGTTTTGGGGGCGTTCAAGCGTGAGTTGAAAGTACATAGAGAGTCTAACGGGAGTTTAAGGTTAGTTGCTTCCTGGTGAATACAATATTTGACTAAAGGGAGTGGTTGATTCTAAATGATAAATCCAGGACACCAAAAGACTAGAGATGAGAGCTAGTTATATTATTGTTACCGGTATCGAGGGATGTTTCCCTTCAAGTCAGGGCAAAGGTATGGTAAAAAATTAAAAAACCTAGTTGTGCGATGGAACCCATTAGGTTCGATAAACGCTGCAAGGAGAAGTAACTAGAGGTTGGGGTGATAGTTAACAGTCGCTGAGGAAATGGATTGATATTCATGAACCTTAATAGGCTCTTATTGTTTTGTTATTGGTTGGTCATATTCTTAATGGTTGTGTTGATTGATTTAACAAATGTTATTGCACATGTGTATTCACTGTTTTTTGATTCAGAGAATGAAAAGGCAATCAACTCAATTCAGATGGGGTGCAAGGTCGGATTTGTAGTTGTTGCTTATCATTTGTTTGTATTTGTTAGGCGGAGAATATTGAGCGGCGTTGACAGTAAGTGAAAGTTCATGAAGGTCCTGAAAGATATCATCAATAAGTAGGTGGAAAGAGAACCCATTACCTATGGCGCCGAGATCTATAAGGTTTGTGTGAGTCTCGTGGTTATCTAGAATCGATTGTTATAAATGTTTCAAGGGTATAGCGCTTTCTCGTTCTATACTATTGACAGTGATCTCCCGACTGGGAAGAGCCTGCAATGAAAAATACAAAACCTTTTCGTGAGCTTGGAGCTCAGGAAGCACTCTCTGTAGAGTTGACTGAAAAGTCAAATGGCGCAGTTCAACTAGCAGTCTTCTTCAGGGTATGTAATTCTCTCGGTATTGAAGAATTACTAAAGGGAATGGAATACCTCCATAACCTGCACCCAATGCTCCGCTCTCGTATAGAAAAAAATGTTCATGCCTATTGGTTCTGTGATGTGGGGTTTGAAACTATTCCTTTTGAAATAAAGCATGATGCAATGCCTTTAAATTATCAGGAAGAGTTCAGGCGCTTAGGAAGTAAAGTTCTTGAGCTGGATAAATATGTGTATCGTTTCACGGTTTATATGAATGAGCAGGAAGAAGTAAAGTGGATTGCTTTTATGGTAAGCCATGCTGCCATGGATGGACGCTCCTTATTAATCTTGGTTAGAGATTTGGATCGGTTCTTGAGAGGGGGCTCAGGAAGTAAACCCTCTGCTTCGATCATGCAAAAATCGGTGGTGGAGTATGTTAGTTCCATAAAACACCTTAAAAAAAGACAATCGGCAGTTGGTGGCGGAAATGACGTTTCTCCAAAGTGGCCAGTAGAGCAGGCAGCAAACGCCTCCCTTAGAATGGGATGTTCTATGTACCGTGTCCTCCCTAAAAAATTATGTTCCTATTTACATTTAATTTCAAAGCGTGAGAATGTTCAGGTTACCTCTATTTATAATGCCATTGCTATTATTGCTGCCCAGTCATTACCAAGTTTTCGCTCAACAACAGAGTTAACGTTACCTATAAATGCACAATATTTGTGTAAACGCCAGATAGATCGAGATGTTATAGGGGAATGTACAGCTGTATTAACCATATCCTTATCATCAGATGAAAATAGTCTCGATTTATTAAACCTCGCACGTTTAATTCAAAGAAAAGTTTATTTGCAATTGCGAAATGGGCATTTTTTTAAACCTCCACTTGTGCCTGATTACAGCCTTGATGAGATCAAACATTTGGCTAAAAATTCTAGTGCTGAGAAAGACTATTTCCCCTCTGGGATTTGTGTATCCAATGTAGGCGATATCAGTGAGTATACAGGCCCCTTAATGTTCTTTGACTTTGGTGTGGCTATGACTGTTCAAACACATGGAGAACATCCCATAATGCTAGTGACTTGTACAATAGATGGAGAAGGGGTGTTTGTTTTCGGGCATTGTGAACCGCTAGTTAGCAAAGAAAGTGCTTTAAAGTATGTAGAAAAATATATGAAGACACTAAGAGAGTTTTCCGAGAGCAGTGATCTTTATGCAAGTTAGCGATCGGTAGGGCATAACTCGATTTTAGTAAACAGGGTGTGGGTACAATCGTCATATTCAAGCGAGCGCCTATAGATTCTTACGTTCCACCACCAATTTGAAGTAATTTAGGGCTGCCAACTACCCTTGTGCGATGAAGCCCAAAGGGTTTGATATAAACCGCAAGGAGAAGTAACTAGATATTATGTGGGGTTACGTCTGGCAGAAAGGTAGTGCCGACAATCGCTTATGCTGTATATCTGTTGAGGCAGAACTGGGGACAGGATTAATACTCTTGATCTTAAAGTGGTCAAAGCTCAGATTTCATATTATGAAGTTCATATTTTTTTTTACAGGGAAACTGACGCCGGCAGGTAAGTAATTACTGCGCCAAACTCTTTGGCTTGCCCAATAGGAAATGAATCAATCGGGGGCTAATGTTACATAGAGTCCTGCTCTGTAATGACCCGCCCGATACATAAATGAAGGCATCATTATTACCTCTCAGGCAGGTTTGACCTCTAATTGCCAAAGGTAGTGACAGTTTGCCATCTACTTATCAAAATCATTCCCTGGGTGTTGGGTTAGCTCTTCTCGGCGGAGTGCTGATGGGGTGTCTTGGTATTGCCGGAAAGCTGGGTTCTGGTGCAGGCCTTAGCCCATTTCTGCTATTGGCTGCACAGGTCATATTACTTGCTCCATTGTCGGGTATGTTTCTTCTGATGCGACAAGGGGTGGCGGGGATAAGGCCGGTGAATCCTCAGATCCTTGTCCTTCGCTCCATATCAGGTTTTGTCTATTTTGCTGCCTTTTACTGGGCGGTCAAGGGAATACCCATCGCAGATGCGCTGGTGCTGGAAAGCACGAATCCATTCTTTGCCATGTTGATGGCCCGAGTATTCCTCGGTCACCGGGTTAGTATCGCCACTATCTTTCTTGCGATACTGGCATTCTTGGGAGTATGCCTCATTTTGATCCAGCACAGTGTTCAGGGCATTTTCAATCCCTATTCACTCCTTGCGTTGCTGGCGGGAGTAGCGCGTGCAGCGGGTAGTATCACAACCGGTGTCGCAGGCCGGACGGAACCACCTGAGCGCATCATGTTCTATTTCGCTGTTGGGATGTTGGTCTTTAGCTTATCTATTGTATTCTGGGAGGGGGCGAAGGTAGAGACATCGTCGCTATGGATTCTCGCGATTCCAGCGCTGCTGTTTGTTCCACAGAATCTTGCTTACACGATCGCTAATCGTGTTGCACCTGCTTACCTCGTTGGGGCACTGTTTTACAGTGCGATCCTCGTCGGTGTGTTAGCTGATCGTTTTATGTTTGACACAGAGTTCGGTATCCGTGGTGTGATAGGCATGGGTATTACGGTTGCGGCTGGTCTCGGGTTGGCTTGGTTGCGGGCGAAAGAGCTCAAAGAGTAACTTGGTGCTCAGTACTCCAGCGTCAATCAAGTGCCTAAATACTCAAAAGTCTTTGAAAAATTTGGTGGGTTAGGGAGCGGTTGTTTACTGGGCCACTTTTCTCAATGACAGAGGCCTCTCCAGAGCTTCAACTTGTTACCTTTTTCGCCTGGTAAATCGCTAAGTCAGCTATTAGACGATAGGAGTTTTCGGAGTAGCCGCCACTGGTTACGGTGACCATAGGCACATCCAGCGATTGAATCTGGTCAACCAGCCATTGGTCCCTTTTTCTGGCCCCATCGATACTGACCTGGAGCCCCCCCAGCTTGTCCTGAGCAATAATATCTGTGCCTGCATTGTAGATAACCAATTTAGGCAGCGGACTCTGCTTAATGAAGTCCGAAAATTCCGACTCCAACCGACTGAGGTAACCTTCAGTATCTGTTCCTTGCTTTAGGGGGACTAAAAATGGCCAGCGAGATTCCTGCTCATCGGGGTGCAAGCCGGGGTAGGCTTGCATATTGTACATATCAAAGATATGTATATTGGGGTCCTCCATGGCCCAGTCAGCAAACCCATTCCCTCTATGGGCATCAAGGTCAATTACCCAGATATTGTCATCTGGTGAGAGCAGGTGCTGTTTGCGGGCACGATTAATAGCAATGGCTACATCGGCGAAAGCACAGAACCCCTCACCGTGACCAGCAAATGCGTGGTGATAGCCTCCACCGAGATTTAAGGTAGAGGCTTTCTTACTCAAGGCTTCCTGTACCGCCAAGCAAGTGCCTTCAGCTGCAAAGCGCATTGGCTTCATGAAATATCTATTTAATACGCCTGCGGGCAGCAAGCGCAGTAGCGGCATCTCTATAACGCGAGCCAGTGTTTTCGATTGATGCAAGCTATCTAAATAGGGTTGCGTATGTACAGATAACAGCCAGTCTTGACTAAGAGGCTCTGAAACAACTTTTAACTCAATGTTCGCTTCTGACTCGGCATTAATCAGCGCCAATGCTTTCTCATATTTACAGCCATCAAAAGGATGCAAGCTGGAAAGCAGCGGCAAGCTGATGTTGTAATTTGGCGAGTAGAATAGCGGTAGTCTCATGAGGTTATCTGGCTTCGAATTTGTAGCGCATAAGCTAACACATCATTGGGTGTCCACATATCAATATGATTACCGAAAAAGCGTAACTGGAAGAGAATACGGTGAATAGGGCTCGCTGCCCAGTCACTGATTTTGATTCCTCCTTTTCCAGGTGATGCGAACCCTGAGCCAGTCTCAAGTAGCCAGGCAACGACCGTCGAGCAATTCTGATCCTTCATATTGTAATGCTTCTGTTCGCCCTTGAAGTTTTCCCAGGCTTCAATCATTTTTGTTTCATTCAGCCCATCGATAAGAATGTTCTGATCCGCATCACCACCCTCGAGGCGCCTATCAACTCGATAACCACTTGGAAAGGAAGGGCTGTGCGATCGCCCGATTTTAAAGTCCTTTTTCCCTGCCGCTGAAGAAGGCCAGTAGCTGATATAGGTGTTATCAATGGTGATGGAAGCATGTCCGACATTCCCGGTCTTCTGCTTCCAGACATGAACAGTAATAGCCATCGCGATCTCCTTATTGCGTAGTGGCTTCTAAATTCAAAACTCAATGAAGAAAGGGCGGTTAGTTCAGTGACTAATTTTATTTAGGCGGGAGGTTAGCATACTTGTATCTGGGTACGTAGTTTCAAGCAATTACACTGAGCTGTTGCCGTATTATTCTACCGATCTAGTAGTCATTGCGTGAAGAAACAGTAGTTTTGAGTTTTTTATTCGACAAGGTTTTGCTATTGGTCGATAAATAGGTGAATAGCACTTCTTGATCTTTGTAGCTTCCGGAAATCTAACAGTTGTGTGATAAAAATAGAGAGCAAAAGCCTCTATTTTTATCACAGCTAGTTTTAATTTTTATGAATGAATCAATTAGCGCTATTTGAGTGGTAGATCATCGCTTGCCAAACGTTCTGCTTGCCGCCGCCGTAATTATCAATTGTAGGGTTCTTGATATATGACCAAGCGACTTTACCGTTGCCCATGAAGACAGGTTCGTCAAGTCCGCCCCAACCAAAATTCGTCAGCTTTACAGGGCCTTCCAATACATTTAGGTCTGCATCAATTTCCATAACATAGTAGGCTTTCGGAACAAGCATCCGCATTGCCCCATTTTTAGCGGAACTCCGGTTATAAGAAAGGTTGTCGGAAATACACTGAAATTGCGCATAGCCAAATAGGTAATGTCCATTTTTCAAGTCGATAAGTTGTGGATCACTGATTTGACAGTCGGGCTCTTCTACAAGCCATTTAAAGCCTTCCCCCTCGATACTTCCTTCACCATCCACTTTAGCAATACCAATGCGAGTCAGGGATGAGGATTCCAGAGCATCCCCACTGCGTAGCCCCTGTCTTGAAATGGTTGGATTATCGCTGTTTGACATGTAGGAAAAGAAGCAGTTCGTATCATCGAATGAGCATTGCTGGTCAAAAGGCCCTTCAATGCTGGTATCAATGCCGTATTCGCTTTGCAGGAAGCGATTCATTTCCTCATCATCAATGTACTTGGGGGAGACGATGAGAGATAAGTTAGTATCTTCATCCACAGGGACTACAGTATGTCCACCTCCGTTAGAGAAAAATGCATTGTCGGAGGGGATCAGGTAATTGTAGTAACCTTCAAATCTACTGGTAGAAGAAATATCCTCCATCTTGATGGCAATAGTGTTTAATCCGCGCGATTGATTATATTGACCGCCATCGCTAGTGCAAATTGCTCCATATTTTTCGGTACCAGGATTATAAAATGCCCGGATGTTCAAGACATGACCGTAGCCGCAAAGCCAATACCAGCCCCTGTTATTGCTGCCACTCATATTTAGGGACCAGTTATCGCGATCAATAACAGTCATTCCAGCAGAATAGTGGGAGCCACCATAGCTGCTATCAAAAACCCGAGCAGTTACTGAGAAGGCGTAGCTGGTGCGGCCTTGGCTATCATTCTCGACATAGATAAGCTCTTGGGCTCCGGCGTGGCCACCACCGTGCATCTTGTTTACAACGTAGGCCGCAGGCTTCTCGCTAAGCGCTAAGTTATCCCACTCCATTAGCCAGATCTGATCATTATATTTATAGCCATTCTCGCGAATATACTCGACCATAGCGTTATAGTCGGCATCAGAGAGTTGATCGACAATGTAAGCCATCTCCTCTTGCATTTCGTTACCTTTAATTGTCTTAAAGGTCGGGGAATCGCCGAAGTCGGTCTCGGGGAAATTTTCTTTTAGCCCAGGTAGGAAGTCCTCGAACTTTAGTGTGGGATGGTCCGTAAAATAGCCAATGTATTGACTGTGATTGGTAGATATCATCAGGCCGATATCCCTTTCAATACGTCCGTCAATAGCACTGATATTATTTTCCATCTTCATCCAGTCGCTACCGTATTGCTCAACCAGATCCCCTTGTACGTCATAGCGCTCATTTGCCTGGTATTCAGTGTTGCACAAGACGGCAACCCGTGAGCAATCAGCGCTAGCTGCGATACCATGGGCTTCATAGCATTGTTTTAGAATTGTGGTATTGCCAGTTTGGTCGAAGCTTAGAGTTTCAGGGTTATATTGCAGCTCATAAACAGTGCCATAAGTGATTTCATCTTCTCCATTACTTTCGCTAAGGGTCTTGGAAACAAACATCCGAGGTCTATCGGTGTCGGTTGCACAAGCTGTGGTGTAACTTCGCATGGGCACAGACTGTAGATTGTCATCCTGGTTACTATCTGTTCTGGCTATATAGTGTGGGAGTCCATGGACTTCTTCGGCATTGGTTTGGCCATTCGGCAATGTGATATCCCGGGAAGTAATCTGTGCAAACCCCAGATCTGCCGTTTCTATATCGCCAACAGTCACGGTGCCAGGTTCGTTGTCTGGAAGGGTCCCCGATCCGCTATCCCCAGAGCCGCTGCCACTACCTGAACCGCCTCCGTCTCCAGAGCCTTGGCCCCCGCCATTGTCGCCAGATGATTGGGCCGGGTCCGAATCTGAAGAAGAGCCTCCACCTCCTCCACATGAAGCCAGTATGACTGTAAATGCCAGCGCCAAAGTTTTCTTGCTGAATAGCTTGCTCATAAGTTTGCCCGTAAATGTGCGATTGGAATCGATTGTTATCTGTGAAATTGTCGACAAAATCTCACTTTTTAGTTATTAGAATTGGGAGCGCCATTCTAGTTCTCTTGATCTACCTTTCTGTGGATTACTTAATAATTTCTCTAAAGGGACATTATTTTGATAGGAAATCTGGTGAAGTCCCTCTGTTTGAGCATCTGAAGAAGCTTTACGTGGAATCACTAGAATTTTTGTCGAAGGTCAAGTAGGGCGACTGTTATCTTAATTGGAATTGCTGGTCCTATAGTTTTTACCAATGATGCTGGCTAGCTCTTTGATAAGGTTTTCAAGAGTGAAAGGGTAGGGGGTTAATCTGTTGCTGGAATAAATTCCATTAAAGTTGGTGCGGCTGGAGATAAATGTACTAAAAGGTTTGAACTAAGTTGCAGCGTGCGCAGGGGAGGGAGCATCGGCAATAGCCTGCGCTAAGATATCAGCATTTATTGAAGCAAATATAAGTTTGTTGTACTGCTCCCACTATCTCACAAAGTCTTCGCAAAGCCTCAAAGAATTCCGATTCAGAAATGGTCAGTGCCTGGTTGATATAGTGGCTGTGCAGAGATAGGCGCTGAGCTCTCGGCAACACGGCGCTCTTTTCGGAGGCCTACATGTTGTCTATCCTGTGTGTAAAATCCAATATGACTATTTTCGTAACTATATTTTAATGGACTTCCATCTTTAAAATTTCAATTCCCTGCTGGCGAGTTTAACGCGGGTGGCAGTCTTTCCTAATTTGACAGTAGAGATTGTCAATGGCTAAAAATAATCTTTTCCACTTTAAGTACATAATGTTTGGTAGGTATGCATTAGGGGTAAATACCAATCATTGTGTTACTAATATCCTATAAAGATGGTTCAGTCGCGTAATCCGAAGGGCTGGGAAGAGTAATTCGACTGGTAGTCTTTTAAACCACAAAGGCTATTGCGAGCATCTGATAATAGATGCTTGGGAGGAATTGACTATTTACTTCCGATCCGCTAAAAACAATCCAGAGGGTAGGTCTAGCCTAGCCCAGCTAACAGATTGAAGTTTTGCCAGATAAAACGAACCCCGATAATACAAAGCAGTAAGGCAAAGCACAGCTTTAAGCGCTTAGCAGATATCTTGTGTGCAACGCTGGCACCAAGCCTGGCAAAGAGCACGCTGGTAAGTACAATTCCCACAAAAGCCGGCCAGTAAATATAACCACTACTCCACTTTGGTAGTAACTGATTGTCCCACCCTTGCACGGCAAAGCTGATTGAACCAGAAATAGCGATTGGCAGACCAAAGGCAGCGGAGGTTCCGACAGCGCGCTGCATTTTTGTACCGAAGTGCGATAAGTAGGGAACCACCAAGGCCCCTCCACCAATACCAAAGATCGCTGCGAGCCATCCGATTACTCCTCCGGAACAGATCAAGGGGGCTGTCCCGGGTAAGTGACCGCCATTTTCTTGTGAGGTTGCCGAGGCCAATCCACCTAAGCCCATACGCACGGCCATAAATATGGCAAATACGCCAATCAATAGCTGCAACCAAGCACCAGGTAACAAGTCTGCTGTCACGCCGCCCAGCCAAGACCCTACAAGTATCCCTGGAGTCATAATCCAAAATAGGTGCCAGTCAACGGCACCTTTTGCGTTATGTGCCCAGACCGAACTGATTGAAGTCACGATAATGGTTGCCAACGAAGTCCCCACCGCCATATGGGTCAGCACCTGGGGGGAGATACCCGTGGCAGAAAAAATCAACACCAAAGCAGGCACGATGATTAAGCCTCCACCAATCCCCAAGAGGCCTGCCGCAGTACCCGCGATGGCGCCGAGTAACAAGTAAACAAATAGCATTTCCATAGTCTAATAGTTTAGTCACTCTTAAAGGCAACCAAATACACTGAGTCGCGCTGTTTGATACATTAAATTGCTTCATAGGATTTTTGCGTTCCAGCTAATTGACTTTTAAAAAATCTATTCGAGCCCCCATTTAAAAATAGAGGAGGGTGCCTCTGTAGGATTTGCACCTTTCAAGTTTGAGCTCTAGACGGGGTTTATATTGGGCTGTAAAGGTGTGGTGTTTGGTTGGCACTTGAACTATATCAGAAAGCTATTTACTCATTTCCTGGCTCCTAACTACTAACCCGGTGTGTTAGCCTCTATAAGTATTGAAACTATTGGCTATTTTTTGCATTTAATGAAGTTTGCTTTGCTTATGTCTTTGTGTGGTTAGGTCTGAGCAAGGATGGGAATCATAGGCATAAGTATTTTGATAGGATCAAAAAATATACTTACCTTTCCAGACTTAAAGAAATTTGAAGCTTCCCTATCTGTATAATTCAAGATGCATTTCAGGTTAGAGTGAAGGTGATTTATTGAGTTTAATAAAGGTTGCTTTGAGTATTGAAATATTTACTTTTCATATAAAAGAACAATTTTCCATTGTGTTTAACGGTATTGGAACAGGGCAATGCTTTACTCAACAGGCTCAAACGATTTATAGCATGTTAAGGTTCTATGGGGCTACGTGGGCACATGCAACAGTATTCAGGATTGATCCAACTGCAGTTGTTGAGTCACTTTAGAAGCTTGGTCTGCCAATTATTTAGATGGTGAAGCTTATCATCAGATAAGGCTTCGTTAGCTTTAAATTTAAGAAAATAATTTGATTAAACATGCGTCTTGCGACAACCCTGTCAGGTATCTATGGGCGTGTAGTTTTTCTTTAGTTATTATTTAGATATGGACCCCGGCGCATACACAGTTGTGTTAATGGTTGTTAGCTGATAATAACTACTTGTCTTATTTTTTTCTACGTCCTCTTTATGCTAAGTTGCTCAAAGGAAAACCTTGAAGTAATTGTGGCCATAAGGGTAGTTGACTAAATTTAGATGGTATGTGATCGACTGAAGTGACAATCCCTTCCTTGTAAGGTGGTATCGTGGCCGACAAATCCAACTTTCTGTCCAGATTATTCACGCCGATAGAAGCGCCAGAGAGCTTTGTCCAGCAGCACTTAAAAGGTTATGGCTGTGTATCTACTCTGCTTATAAATGTTGTCACTAGAAGTAACCAAGATGAAATTACTGATTGTCTAGACAAGCTCTATGACTTAGTTGCATTGACTACCGCGCCTCACCCAAAACGCTTTTACTTAGAAAAGATAGAGGCGCTGAGGAAAGAGCTGACAGGTGCCGTTGGAAGGAAGGCCCTATATAAGAGGTTGGAGGTCGAAAAGATCCCCTTCTACATCCACTTTGATAGCACGTCTGTATGCTTTATAGCAAATCATGATTTTTTTTCCGGTTACACTGGCCTGCTCTTTTCTAAATATGCCAATTGCTTGTTGAAGAAAGATCAGGAGAAGTCAGATGCATATTACTCTTCAATAATGCATATATACAAGGGTAATGGGCAATACTCGAATTTTCACCGAGTTATAGGGCTGGCCCAAGCTATATTTATAGGTTTAAGTCTGAGAATGTTTAATAGGAAGGAGAACAAGCCAAATCCATTTCTCTTGGAGGAAAAGGGTTGTATAAAAGGAGATCTCGATGACATCGTGTTGGTGTCAGCTAAAGTTGAATCTAGCGAGATATCTTTCGAAAATGTTTTGAAATCTTTTATAGATAATTTTGTCAGTACTTTCGAAAGGCAGCGAGCAAATATATTGATTACCCAAGAGTTTATTCACAATATTCCGGATCAGGGTGAAAGACTGGCTGGGGTAGGAAATACGGCGTCTGGTTTCTATTTTTCTCTAAATAAACTCTCTAGGTATCAAATATACCTATTAAAAAGGTACCATATTGCATATTATGCAATGGTGCTCCTCAACCTGTTAAAAGTTGAGAAGCAAGTTACATCAAGTATTAACGAAGACTTTACATTTAGTTATTTGCCTGCTCGAGAGGTCGACTGTATTGCGACCTATTCAATCACAAGAGATGCACTGGTTTTTGTTATTAGTAAAGCTTCTGATGGTTATCATATTGAGGTTGCTGTTAATGAGGCTATTTTCTCTCTTGATAAGGTTGTTCTGTTTCTGAAATCTTTCTCTAGTGAGATTGAACTATCAGATATCTGATAGACGCTTGAAAAATGTATACTAATATTTAGGTGCGTTTAAGTTGGTCACTCATGTCAATTGCTAGCTTGCAGTAGTTGTTAGCCCAAATCGTTTGAATTCGCGATTACTAAACTCATAATAACCGGAAATCCTCTTGCAGATATATTGATAGTTTGGGTTGCTCAAATCTTTAATTTTGTTCTTCTTGCCATTGATTGTCTCTGTTAACTTTATGTTGTCCTGGTGGTAGACAATGGCTTCTTTCATAAAAATTGGCTGTACTTTGAGCTCATTGATAACTCGATAAGCCAGGTCTATGTCATCGTAACCCCAAGTTCCGTCGTATTTTTCATCAAAAAAACCAACTTTAATGACATCCTGCCTTTTAAATACCATATTACATCCATAAAAGTGCCCCCAGGGGTGTTCTGTATTCGGTAATTGCTCTATTTTCCCTAGGCGCCTATCTTTACTGAGTCCATAATTTGATGGGCTATTAAATCTAGGGCATGCGTCAAGGTACTTGCCGTCGCTGTCCATTTCTGCTGGGACAATATCTTTAGAGTGAATAAACTCCCTTATCCCGGTCATACAGATGCTAGGCCCATAATCATTGATTATTTTTTGGATCTCTGCCAGATAGTTCGGGGCGGGGATACAGTCACTATCTGTAAATATACACCACCCGTGTCTAGCAATTTTTACACCTAAGTTTCGCGCCGAGTTTAGTGCGAATGGGTCTGGTAATTGAGGTCTGAATAGTAAAGTTAAAGTAAGGTGGTTCTTAAACTGGTTGTAACATGACAGGATGTTGGGATCTTTTGAGTTGTTATCGACAATAATGATTTCAAAATTTTCCTTTGGATAGGTTTGTAAAGTGTAGCCTTGTAATAGGTTATACAGAAGGTCAGAATCATTGTAGCATGGCATAATAATACTGAATCGATCGGACATGCACCTAAACTTCCTGTTGTCTATAGCTCAAAATCATTTTAAGTGAATCAGGTGGAATATAAGGTAAGCGATAAATCGAATCCCTTTAACTTGGCGACTGGATTGATCGGCTATCAAACCTGATCCTTGCATTTTAGAGTACTTAGAGGTTTTAGCACTTTTGATAGTGAATATGAGGGTTATTGGCAGGATATATCTTTGTGCAGCTCACTTGGACATTTGCAGGTGAGGTAGTGGAAAGCTAGAGAAATAGTCTGCCATGTTATTTGACTTCTTGGTAAAGCTACCTCCTTTCAATTCATAAACTGGAACATCGAATCTCATTATATAGGGCGATATAATTAAGGCTTTTAACTTGCTCTAGTCTTTAGGGGGTGGTAAATGTCGAGAAGTGAATATTCAGGTCAATTTATTGCTCTTGGAAGGAGGAAATACCTGTTAGGGATCAGCTTGTTAATTACATCTCATGCGATAGACCGGAAGTATTGGGTGGAATTTTAACTTACCCAATAGTTTGTGTTGAATTACACGGGGGAACCTTTGAGTAAATGATTGAGGCTCAGCAAATCCCCACTAACGATGGGATAGTGCTTGGTGGAAGGCTATTCTCGCCGAGTGAGGTGCCCAAAGCCGGCATCATTATTAATTCTGCTATGGCGGTTAAGCAGAGCTACTATCGGGATTTTGCTTGTTTCTTAGCCCGGAATGGCTATTTGGTTCTTACTTATGATTACCGAGGTATCGGAAAGTCCGCTATCGAGAGTCAAAGGGACAAACGGCTGACCTTAAGAGCCTGGGGGGAGAGAGATTTGGCGGCAGTGATTGACTGGTGTAGCAAACGAGCTAAAAGCTTGGAGTGGCACTGCATTTGCCATAGTGTCGGTGGTCAAATTGTAGGTCTTGCATCAAATAACACCCGATTTGCGAGTGTGTATTGTGTTTCTTCTCAGAGCGGTTATTGGGGGCACTGGGATGCAAGGTATCAGCCAAAGCTGTTGTTTGGATGGTACTGCGCATTTCCTTTGCTATCGAATGTTTTGGGGTGGGTGCCTGGAGTACTTTGGGGGGGAGAGAACCTACCTGCAGGAATAGCTCGTGAATGGGCTTACTGGGCTCGACATAAGGATTACGTTGTCGATCAGCATGGTCTGCCGATTCGTGAGGGATTCGAGCGCTTGCAGTGTGATATGAAGTTCCTGCTAATAGATGACGATAAGGACTTTGCACCAGAGAAGGCTGTCTGTGCATTGCGAGATTTTTACTCTAATGCAAATACAGATATTGAGGTTATTCAAACCAGCTCTATTGGAAATACATCAATAGGCCACTTTGGTTTTTTCCGAAAGGAGTTCAAGGAGAGTCTTTGGCGGAACGTATTAGGTTGGCTGGACTAGTCCCTCCTGGCGTTGATACGTCCTCGTATCACAAATGATGCCTTTTTAAGCAACTCGAGTCTGTGGTCGTTAGCATGGAAAGACAAGTACTGTGTAGAGGCTTACAAGAACCAGAAGGGCCCGTCTGTCTGCCTGATGGCCGCATTTATGTCACTGAAATGGCATCTGGACGGCACTGTATAAGCCGTATTGACTTGCAGGGTCAATATCAACAAATAGGCTATCCTGCTCGGCGTCCTAATGGCATGGCAATCGATGGGTATGACAATTTATGGATTGCAGATGGAGGGGGTAAGCAGCTTGTTCGCATGGGGCTAAATGGGGATCTTATCGAATCTTATGACGGACCAGAAGATCAGCCCTACTTATGGCCCAATGATCTGGTTTTTGGTGAAAATGGCTTACTTTACATAACAGACTCCGGGATTGACCCGGATATTTTTGTTCAGGGGCAGGTGATTCGAGCTGATTGCCGATCTTGTCGCTACGATGGACAGGTATTAGAGATAGATCCTCGCAATGGAGATGTGTTGCGACAGCTTGATTCCGGATTGCGTTTTCCCAACGGTATTGCCATTGATGATCGGGGCCAGCTGTATGTAGGGGAGACTATTAGCGGCAATATCTACCGCTACGATCTCGCTTCGTTAACGCACCCCAAACGGGAGCTTTTCGGCAATGTGGTTGTTGGGGCGCCAGAGGGATTTGTCGGGCCAGATGGGATGGCTTTCGGTAGTGACGGGCGATTATATTGTGCAGTTTTTGGTCAAGGTGACATGACCGTTCTTGATGGTGGGGGAAGGGTGGCCGAACGTATACCCACCTGTGGTAAGCGACCCACGAATATAGCCTTTTGCGAAGACTCGAGAGGTGGGGCGGTAGTAACGATTCTGGATGCAGGGTGCTTAGAGTGGGTAGGAATACCGTGCCGTGGTAGGCAGCTATACCGCCCAAAGATATAGACTGAGTGGATTGTCTACCTAATGATATTGTTTAGGGTCAAATAAAAGCAGCTTCAACGTCAGTTTTTAGATTTCTGTTGTATATAGTTGCGCCATCCATGAAATTGGGAAATATCTTCTTGTTGCTGAGTCAAATAGTTTTCTCCTAATATCCCTAAAACTTGCCCGCCATTTTCTAAGACTACTTTACCCAAAGTTAGTCCCGCCGCTTCTAAATTAAGCACTTCAATTAAGTTGGCCTTGGGTAAGGACCAAATTTCAACGTTGAACCATGTTCCACCTGTGCGCACTCTCTGCATCGAAGGATATTCGCCTTTGATTGCCCACATCCGGTAAATGGCTTCTGTTTTAGCCTCCCTGACAAATGTTGCATTGTTTTGTATTAAGTTTTTATCTAACGCCAGGCCACGCATCAATGGTCCATTTACTGCGACTTCTGTATGTGTACTCATTTCGATTGTCTAAATCAAATATTTGATATTAGTGCTACTGACCGGTTTTATTACTACTCATACTCTCCGCATAAGCTCGCCAGCCATGCCACTTGGATATATCTTTCTGGTTTTGGACAATATAGTTTTCACCCAGTATGCCTAATACTTGTGTTCCATCCGCTAAAGCAACTTTACCTAAAACTAACCCTTTGGCCTCCTCCTCTAATAGATTGACCAAGTTGGCTTGCGGAATCGACCAGATCTCCAGTGTAATCCATGTGCCGCCGTTGAGAACTCTTTCCATTGCGGGGTATTTGTCTCCAATTGACCACATGCGATAGATCGACGCCGTTTTAGCCTCTCGTACAAAAGTGGCATGGTTTTTAAGCATATGTTTTTCGAGGGCGAATCCACGCATTAGCGTGCCATTAACTGCGACGTCAATAGATTCAGCATTCGCTAGTGACACCAATACCATTAAACTAGCAGCAATATATCTGAGTATCCTGAGCATTTATTTATCTCGAGTTGGCGCCTTATGAATTTAGCTTAGATATGGAGGCAAGAAGACACTAAATTATGCTTGTGCCTCCCTTATTATTTTAGAATGCTACCAGAGATATATTTTGTCGTTTATCAATAAAAACCAGTGGAAACATATTATGAACCTGACAGATTTGTTATTACCTACATATATACAACTATTGGAAGCCCTTTCTAGTTGGTTGGAAAAGGCAAAAACAGAATTTCCAGAAGATGAGTCTGAAGCCCTCCTTAAAGCGAGGCTTGCTCCAGATATGTTTCCTTTATCATCCCAAGTGCGGTTTAGTTGCTTACAGGCGCAAGAGGCAATATTTCGATTGGGGAGGCGTGCGCTTCCAGATTTTCTGGAGCAGTTGGCTCGTGAAGGGCAGGGAGCTGGTGAAAACCCCGGGTCCATTTCCGAAGCTCAAGAGCGAATTCGAGAGGCACTGGCATTTTTAAAAAGCGTTACGCCAGAAACAGTGATGGTAGCAGTGGATGAGCCTGTGACGATTAAGCTCCCGAATGGGATGACTTTCGATATGACTAATGAGCAATATGCCAGGGACTGGGCGCTACCTCAATTTTATTTCCATATCAACACGGCCTATGCAATCTTGAGAGCTCAAGGTGTTTCCTTAGGAAAAGCCGACTATGTACAGCACGCTTTTGCTTATCTCAGACCAGAGATGATTTCAGATTGCTAATGGTTAACAAAGCTAAGTTTTTCAAGTTCATAGCTGATGGAGAGGGGGACTTTGCTTTTCCCCATCTGACTTTTGTGTATTAACTCCATAAGTGTTAATTTCGACGGAGAAAGAGATTACTAGATAAAAAGTCAAACTTCTTTGTTGGTACGTTCTTCTATAGAATCCGCTCCCTTTCCGATTCTTCATACGTACGATAACAGGAAGTTTATATATGACCATCTCCCGCCGAACCTTTGTCCAGGCCATGGGTGTTGCACTTTTGACCCCCTTTACGGTCCGTTCTCTCGCGGACACTGATAGCGAAACCTATGCACGTTTTGTACTGGGCGGCACCACATTTGCTGATCAAATTGATAACGACGGAATTGTTTTTGATTTATCAGTAGCCTCGGGAGATCCCAGTCAAACTGGAGTGGTCCTTTGGACGCATATTAACCCTGATTCTTATATCGCGGGTCAGTCTTTGTATGTAGATGTCGCGCTGGATGAGGAATTTACCCAGCCAATTCTAAGTGCTGAGATTAATGCTAGTGATATCACTGCAGACCGTGATTACACCGTTAACATCGACCTGGAAGGCTACTTATCTTCTGACCAACGTTACTATTACCGCTTCAAATACGGGACTGTCAGTAGCCGCGTTGGGCGTTGTCACACACTGCCTACCGGTAGCCTAGAGAATCTAAAGATGGCTGTGGTTACCTGTCAGGATTACACCACCGGTTATTACAACGCCTACAATCATATCGCGGACGAAGATGTACATTGCGTACTGCATTTGGGTGACTTTATCTATGAATATGCCCAGTACGAAGGCTTTGAAAGCTCGATAGTGCATTCGCTCTCTCTGCCTTCTGGCGGCTCTGTTGCGATGGACCTTGAGGACTATCGTCATATTTACAGAGAGTATCGCAAGGACAAGAACCTGCAGCGAGCGATGGAAATGCACTCATTTATCATCACCTGGGATGATCATGAAACTGCAGACAATGCTTACTGGGATTACGAGCGGGATACTCTAGGTGTGCCATCTCATCCCTACCAGACCGGCGATAACAACCCTGACCAGCTGCGCCAGTTGCGTCGCGATGCTCAGCAGGCCTGGATCGAATATGTTCCAGCGCGGGTAAAAGTCGATGAATCCGCAAGCCACGCTTTTGACTACTTACAGATTTATCGTTCTTTCCAGTTCGGTGACTTGGTTGATCTGTATATGACAGATAGCCGCACCTATAGAACCAAGGAGCCGTGCAAGGATGGTACAGCTTGGGAAAACTATTGGTGCACAGATTATGAAGAAGATACCCAAACCATGCTGGGTAAGACTCAGAGGGATTGGCTGATTGATGGAGTTGTTAACTCCAGTGCCCGCTGGAAAGTGTGGGGGAACCAGACTTTGCTGGCACAATTGGCTGGTACTATCCTGGGGCGTTCGCTTGTGTACGCTAATTACGATGCCTGGGATGGTTACCAGTGGGAGCGGGAAAAAATCCTGTCATCTGTTAAGGACAGCAATGTCGATAACTTTGTAGTGCTGACAGGGGACCTCCATTCCAGTATCGCTTCATACCTGAAAGTTGATTTCAGCAAAATTAGCAATTGGGACTACGACAACCTTGTCGGCGTTGAACTGATGACCCCTTCCATATCTTCTCCCAATATGAACGATACGATTGAGAAAGGTATTGATGTTGGCAGTGTGTTTACATCACTGCTAAATGGCGGGGTTCAGGTCAATAACCCACATATCAAAGATTTTGTTAGTAATATCTATGGATATGCAGTGATCGAATTCAATGTCAATGAATTAAACTGGACCGTATACAACATCGATAAGAAGAGTGATAACCCGGATACCGAAAAAGCGGTATATAAGAAGTTTAATTATGAGCCTGTTGGCATGTGGTTAACCGAAAAGTAGCTGGTTCCCAGTCAATATGAAGTTGTGGGGCGCTTGCCCCCAACTTCACAAGACTCCACTATTTCTATCCCTTCTTCATCATATCTAGCTTGTACGAGTAAGAAAGTCCTTCCCCGGTAGCAAAACTAATAAGCCAATGAACACGCATTTGATATATGCCTGCGGGTCATCTATACCCGACGATGGGCACAATGCTGTATCTGGCGTTGGGGCGCTCTTGATAGATCAAGACATCAAGTAAAAGGATATTACTTTGCTGCAAGAATCTTACCCTTACTACCTGGCCAATGAAGCAGTGCATGCCAACACCGATCTGGAAGTTACTGACAAGTATTCAGGGAAACTAGCTACCCGGGTTGCAATGGCTGATGCCAAGGTTATTGACAGTGCCATCGACTGGGCGCTTTTGGCAGAAAAACCGATGGCTAATTTGCCGTCTTACAACCGCCAGGAAGTTTTACAGCATTGTGTTGTACGTTTTCGTGAAAGGTTTGAAGAGCTGGCCGAAGCGCTGTGTATTGAAGCTGGTAAGCCAATTCATGATTCACGGGGCGAGGTACTGCGTTTAATCGATACATTTCATGTGGCTGCTGAAGAGGCAGTGCGTATCAATGGCGAGATTATCAATCTTGAGATATCCAAGCGCTCACGGGGTTATCGCGGATATATCAGACGAGTGCCGGTGGGCGCATGCTCATTTATATCGCCGTTCAATTTCCCTTTGAACCTTGCCGCTCACAAGGTGGCACCTGCCATCGCGGCTGGATGTCCCTTTGTACTGAAACCTGCAAGCCGGACACCTATTGGGGCATTGATTATCGCTGAAGTCCTTGCGGAGACTCAGTTACCGAAGGGCGCTTTCTCTGTATTGCCCTGCCATAGAGAGGGAGCAGAGCTGTTTACAGTGGATGACCGATTTAAGCTGCTGAGCTTTACTGGCTCACCTGCTGTGGGCTGGGACCTAAAGGCCAGGGCGGGACGAAAGAAAGTGGTTTTGGAGTTGGGGGGTAATGCAGCCTGTGTTATCGATAGAGATACAGATCTTGATGATGCTGTAGAGAGGTTAATTTTTGGTGCCTTTTATCAGTCGGGTCAAAGCTGTATCGGCGTCCAGAGGATCTATGGACATTGCAGTCTATATGAAGACCTGAAGCGACGTCTGGTTGAGCGTACCAAAAAGCTTAAGAAAGGCGATCCTCGATCAGAAGATACATTTATTGGCCCAATGATTTCTGAGGGAGAGGCTACCCGCTTGCATTCCTGGGTGGAAGAGGGGGTTCAAGCAGGGGGAACCCTGCTTTGTGGAGGCACACGAGATGGCGCCATGCTTGATCCAACGCTATTGGAAAACGTGCCCCATGACTGCTCCATTGTGCAGCAGGAGGCATTTGGTCCAGTTGCAATTCTGGAGCCTTTCGATAGCTTTGATGATGTTTTAGACAAGGTGAATGACAGTGCCTTTGGTCTGCAGGCTGGCATATTCACTCGTGACCTTTACAAATCCCAGCAAGCCTGGGATACCTTGGAGGTGGGTGGTGTGGTTATTGGTGATGTACCCAGCTGGCGGGTAGATAATATGCCCTATGGTGGTGTTAAGGATTCGGGTCTTGGTCGGGAGGGGGTACGTTGGGCTATTGCGGATATGACCGAGGAGAGGCTGATGGTGGTGCGAACTCCAGGGTAGGGATTTAGAGCTTTCCTTTTTAATCGAGTCATTTAATTGCAGAGTGGAATGAAAAACTAAATCTTATTTCTGGTATATACCGATTGTGATATTGTAGATCTATCAATTTAATTTAACGCAGTAATTGGTACGCTATATATGTTTTCTTTCCTCTTTTGCCCCCCTGTTTATTATTTCTCAATTTGCTAAGTTTCTTAGAAGTCTTCATGGTGATGGAGTCTACTGGTTCTGATAATAATTAAAGTTGTACAAGGTTTTTATTCATGGAAGATCAGCTTAAGAAGAAAGCTAAGATAACACCAAGATCCCTACTGTTTTTCACTTTTTATCAAGTTGTATTTATCAGTTTTCTATATCCTTGGGTGCTTTCGCCAATATTTGATAATGTCAGAATGTTAAATTGGTATCCAATGGATGCTCAACTGCTTGACGTTGATATGGAAATTTACGAGAGTGAAGATGGTACACAGAAACAGGTTGTAGCTAGCTATGAGTACTCTATAAATGGAAAGACCTATTGGAATAATCGGGTCGATATACACTCAAAGCCAAACGATACCGAGCTTGCTAGCTATCATACAACTATGTATAGATTGCTCCAGAAACATATAAAGCAGGGGAGCATATTTAGCGGCTGGTATAACCCAAGAGATCCATATGATTCAGTGCTAGACAAAAACATACGGTGGTCGGAGATAATTATTCCTGGATTGGTATGTTTTGTGTTTATTTTTATAGGGTTTGTCGTTTATCTGGCCTATATTTTTCGAGAGCAGGAAAAGAGCCCCGATGTGGTCAGAAGAACACCATGGTTAGCAAAAAGTAAGTGGAAACCTGAAGGGATACAGTCAGAAACCAAAAAAGATATAAGAGGGCAGCTTTTGGGAGGCACGCTAGCAGCTTTATTGGGTGTGATTTTTGGCTATGTGGGGATGATGCTTATACTAAATAGAGCTTATAGTGGCCTGTTCTTTATAGTAATTGGGATGGTTGGTTTCTATGTGATGTTCAAGTCAGTTAGTAGTTGGCTTAGATTCAAGTCGATTGGAGATGTCTTCGTTACTATTACACCTTTCCCTGGCCAGATAGGTGGAAAAGTATCTGGATATATTCAATTTCCTCCACTGCTAGCAATAAGAGATAAATCTATACGTATATTGCTAAAGCAATCCAAAATTGTTACAAAGCGTACGGCTAATAGCAATAATAAAAGGGAGTTTGTAAACTGGGAAGCAGTTACTTTCGGCAAGCTGAAGGTTACTAAATTAGGAACTCGCATATATTTTAGTTTCAATGCTCCTGATGACTTGCCTGAATCCAATACAGATGTCTACTGTGGAGATGGGGAATATTGGTTCTTAAATGTTAGTGGAGAGATACCTGGGGATCACTTTGAAAGACGGTATGAGCTCCCAGTGTTTAAAGGAAGCCTTTCAACGAAAGCTAAAACTACTGAAAAAGAGCAAGACAGAAATTTCGGAAGAGATAGAGTGCAAGTAATGCTGGCAAAACGCTAATTACCGTGCCTGTGGGTGAGCCAGTTAAGAATTTTTCTGGAGAACTGTCAAGGAGAGTTGAAATGGAAATATGTGGAGCTACAACAATAATAAGGCAAAGGCCAATTCTTTATGATTTTTGTTTGTGGATGATGGGGGCGTCTCTCCTTATTGTAATCATTGCCAGTGTGATTTCCATTATAAAAGCTGAGTTTTATCTTTTTGCATTTGGGGTTGCATTCTTGATCTTTGCTTTGGCGATTCCGACAATATTTTCGATGAAGGAGGTACACATCACGCGAGACTATTTGATTCGAAAAAATATTCGCTTTGGCATTCTCCGAGATATTGAGCAGGTACGGCGTAACTCAGTTAATGAGTTAGTGACTAAAAGTACTGGATACACAATTTATGTAGGAGGCCAGGCTCGAAAATACTACAACCTATTTGCCAAAAGTGAGTGTGGACGGGATATTTTGATCGCAGATTTTATTCCTGGTTTTGGAGTAGTTGAACAATTACGAAAAAGAGTGAGCCTAATAATTGGGCGGCGAGCGCGCCAAGCTAAAAAGAGCCCTAGTAGGCTTGATTCATTAGAGAAAGGTTAGCAGGCGGAAATATGAGTAAGTTTAGTAGGTTCTATTTTTCTTTCAACCCTTACTTATTTAGCATCGCAGGGATATTCTTTAGCTTTGCTTTTGCGGCATTTCTCTATGAAGTTGTTGGTCCTGTCCGGGATTTGCTTAAGATGCATAGTTGGAAGTCAATGTCAGCAGAGATACTCGAAGTTGAATTGGCAGAGAGTTGGGGAAATGGAGGTTCAGTAAGTTATCGAACTTTCTCAGCATATGAATTCATAGTAGATGATAAGGCTTACTGGAACAATCGAGTGGGTATCAATGATCGTTTTGAGAGCCTTGGGCAATACCAGATACATATTTACCATAGATTGAACAATGCCAAAGAGAGAGGTCTTCTAGTTGAGGGGTGGTATAACCCCAAAAATCCATCTGAAGCCGTGATTGATCGAAACTTGAGATGGATGCAAGTACTACCCTTGATCTTCTTTTGCTTGCCCGTAATGATTTTCGCACTCATGGTTATGGGTGCTTCAGTAACGCGAAAAAGAGATGCCGATATCGACCTGGAATCAATTGATTTCCTGTTTAAAGAAGAATGGAGGAAGAGCGGGATTTTATCGATAGAGCATAGAAGTCAATTGTTTATGTGGCTATTGTTCATGCTCCTGAGCGCTCCGGTTATTACTTGCATATATGTTGCCATTGATAAGCTAACTAGAGGGGTATACGATCTTGAAATAATAATGGCGTTGTTTTTTTCAACATCTCTATTGATTGCGCTTTATCGCCCTCTTAAGAGTAATATACAGCAGCTTCGATATGGGAGAGTGCCTTTGGTGCTAGTTCCATTTCCCGGTATCCTGGGACGTACTCTTTCTGGATACTTGCAGTTTCCGAGCGAAATTGATGCTAGCAAACACAACTTTCAGTTTTCACTTCAACAAGTAAACACATATGAGAGTGGTTTGGGTGAAAACACTAATCTTCAGAATTCTGTCAACTGGGAAGCTGGGGGGATAGGTCATCTAGAGTTGGTCGATAATTGTTCAAGAGTCTATTTTGCAATTCAAATCGCAGATGACTTACCCCAGTCAATAATTGAGGGGTATATTGGAGATTGGTGGCGGCTTAAGGTCAAGGGCGGCATGTCAGGAACTTGGTTTAATCGAACCTACGAAGTTCCAATTTTCAGTGAGGGCTATGAGGTTCAAGAGGCTGATGTGTTTAGTTCTGAGGTTTTGGTTAAAGTCCCACTTGGGCGAGAGAAGTTGGACTACTCTGAAGATCTGAAAAAACTTGTATCGATCGAAAGGTTAGATACCGGTTACCAGATCCGGCAGAAAATTTTCACCACGGTACCCACCGTAATTCAGTTCGTTGGTGGGCTGATCGTGTCTGCTGTTGGATTGGTATTAGTATTTACCCACGTACCATTTATTTTCGCTGCTATCTTTGCGATAGCTGGGTTACTTCCTATTAATTCTGCATTAAAAAGGACGGTCAGATTCTATCAAACATATATAGGAGAAAGTAAGATTACTTGCCTTTTCTCTTGGATGTGGGCGAAGCATGAACAAAAGGTATTCGAGAAGTCAAAGATAGTTGGCGTCTATATGAAAAAATATACCGGTTATAAAGGTAGGGACGACAGGAAAAAGGAGTACTTTGATTTTTACCTTGTTGTTGATAACGGGAATAAAGTGAAAATAATATCAGACTTGCTGGGAGAGCAGGTGGCTAATCTGCTGCTTGAGCGAATTGAAGATTTAACTAATCTAAAGTCAATCAGTGAGCTTGAGCTCCTCTCTCTTGAGCATAAAAGAAAACTTGAGGCCTGAACTCATCTCTCTGCGGGTATCCTGCTTACTATATACCCCTCCGATTTTAGCTGTAATGAGTCCTTAAAACTGCGCTTCTCATTTGAGAATTTATTCTCAATGCTGAAATAAGGAGCTTGGTCAAGACTATAGAGGTCACCCAGTATTTTCCCGGGCTTTCAAGAGCAGTAATAATTGCTTGGAAGTGGTGATGCATTCTGATGGCAATAACTGGACGTCATGGCAGGAGTCGTTTTCTGTGCGTGGCGCCAATAATTGCCGGTGGTTCCCTAAAAAACCTTAATGATGATTTCCACCTCCCTGGAAGATGATATGAAAGCGTTTTCTCCTCTTGCTAGTGCAATCACAATGATAGTTTGCGGTTCAGCTATTGCTGATAGTAATGTCACCGTAGTCACCCAAATAGGCATGGGTAACCTTGCCACCCCGAATCAAAGTGACCCAGCAACAATGAATAGCCTGATTGAAATTACGCAGAATGGAGACTTTAATCAGTCTGCTCCTATACAGACAGCTGGGACTCAGAGCGCAATTGTTATCCACTCTCAGACAGGGACCTCAAATACTGCATTGACTTTACTGCAGCAGAATAGTGATTCCACACAGATTACAGCAGTCCAGCAAGGCAGTATGAATGATGTTGATATGCAGCAAATTGATTCTCAGTTTAGCATTACACTTATTCAGCAAAGTGGAGATTCTAATGGCTTTAGCGGTGGTCAAACGGCATCAGTCAGTGACACCATTACAGTAGTACAAGTAGGTGACTCTAACTTTGCCGCCAGTTCTCACTCAGATAGTTCATTGAATACCGCCACTACATTGCAAACTGGAAACTCGAATGACTCGGTGACGGTACAGTTCACGGGAGATTTTAATACTGTTTTCGTTAATCAAATTGGAGATGTCAATGAAAGTGAAGTTCTGACATTGAATAATTCAAGTAATAATACTGCTGCTGTATTCCAATCAGGAGTTCAGAATAGAGTTGGGATTGACCAGGACATGGCAGATTTCAGTAGTGCCACTAGCAGCCAAATGGGTACGCTTAATTTGGCTTTTATCGATCAAACAAGTTCATTCAATAGCGCTAGCCAAACACAAATTGGGCTCTCAAATCTCCATGAGATTGATCAAGCTACCTCAGGTAATACTGCTTCAGCTTTTCAATCAGGAAGCAATAATATGGGAATGATTTTGCAGTAACCGAATGATTTCCTCATGGGCTTATTTGCTTGGAATAGGCTTGATAGTAATTCTACGGTTATTATGTAAATTGAGTTACGGTTTCAAGATTGCTTGTAGCCAAGTGCCTTGAATCTGGTGGTTGAGCTACAGTAACTCATTTTGGCTAAGTAGCTCTGAAGACCGTTCTGATTTTAGTGAATTCTCCAGCGCTCTAGTTTGACTGTTGTTGATCGGGGTGCATTTCGAGCAAGTATACTTACACGAAATGCGAAGGATGATATAAGTTAGAACTTTGTACGAGTCTTTAGGGTTGCAAAATAATCAAGAGAGATTCGATATAGTGCCGGATCTACGATGTATTGAAAAAGGCCTGGCAGACTGATAGAACTCGGTAGGGCCGCTTCAGGTATTGGAGCATTCTCTTGCACATAAATTAATTTGAATGTGCTTGATTGAAAAAGCCTCCATGAAACCGAAGATGTTCCTCAATAAAGCTGGCGATAAAGTAATAGCTGTGGTCATAACCGGAATGGCGGCGAAGTTGGAGCGGGTAGTTACTTGCTTTGGCAGCCGCTTCGAGCATCTCGGGTTTCAGCTGTTCAACAAGAAAGCTATCGGCTTCCCCTTGATCCACCAACATCGGCACAGGCTTCTCGACACTTTTGAGTAGTTCGCTGCTGTCGTAGCCGCGCCAACTATCCCGATCTTTGCCTAAATAGGTTTCAAAGGCTTTTTGTCCCCACGGACACTGAGAAGGGTTGCTAATGGGGCTGAAGGCTGATGCGGAAACATAACTTGCCGGATTGCGTAGGGCGATCATCAGTGCACCATGGCCACCCATTGAATGTCCTGCAATGGCGCGCTCTGTTGTTACAGGGAAGGTGGTCTCGATAAGTGCCGGCAGTTCTTCCACCACATAATCATACATGTGGTAGTGCCGACTCCAGGGCGCTTGGGTGGCGTTGATATAAAATCCAGCACCTTGCCCCAGATCATAGGCTTCATCATCGGCAACAGATTCTCCACGGGGACTGGTGTCGGGAACAACGATGGCTATCCCCAGTTCGGAGGCAATCCGCTGGGCTCCTGCCTTTTGCATAAAATTCTCATCGGTACAGGTCAGACCTGACAGCCAGTAGAGCACCGGAACCTTGTGCATTTGTGAAGCTTGCGGTGGCAAATAAATAGCAAAACGCATTTTGCAGTTAAGTGACTGAGAGTCGTGAAGGTATTGCTTGTGCCAGCCGCCAAAACTCCGGTTGGCACTGATATTTTCAATAGACATGATGGATAGCCCTAATTGGACCACCGCCAAGAGATGGCCCAATTGATCATTGCTGGTTATTGATCGAAGTGAATGACGGTGCGGATACTTTCGCCTTTATGTAACAGATCGAAAGATTTATTGATGTCATCCAGGCTCATGGTGTGGGTGATAAAGTCGTTGAGCTGGAATTCGCCATTCAGATAGCGCTCTACGTAGTCTGGTAATTCGGAGCGTCCTTTAACTCCGCCGAATGCGGAACCGCGCCAGACTCGGCCAGTTACCAGCTGGAATGGGCGGGTGGAGATCTCCTGGCCGGCACCAGCTACACCGATAATGACCGATTCACCCCAGCCCTTGTGGCAGCACTCCAGAGCGGAGCGCATCACATTGACGTTGCCGATACATTCGAAGGAATAATCCACACCGCCCTCGGTGAGTTCGACAATGACTTCTTGAATTGGCTTATCGTAGTTGTTGGGGTTGATGCAGTCCGTCGCCCCCAGTTTGCGGGCTAATTCAAACTTGCTTTCATTGATATCGATGGCAATGATTCGTGAAGCTTTTGCCATGGTGGCGCCGATAATCGCCGAAAGACCGATACCCCCAAGGCCAAAGATCGCAACGGTATCGCCTTCTTGAACTTTGGCGGTGTTCATCACAGCGCCCATACCAGTAGTGACACCACAACCCAGCAGGCAGACTTCCTCTAACGGCGCAGCCGGATTTACTTTTGCCAGCGAAATCTCTGGCAATACGGTGTACTCCGAAAATGTAGAGCAGCCCATATAGTGATAGATGGGCTTGCCATCTTTATAGAAGCGTGTGGTGCCGTCAGGCATCAGGCCTTGGCCCTGAGTTTCACGGATCTTTTGGCAGAGGTTCGTCTTGCCGGATTTGCAAAATTTACACTCACCACATTCTGGGGTGTACAGAGGGATAACATGATCACCCTCTTTGACACTGGTAACCCCTTCACCGACCTGCACGACAATACCGCCACCTTCATGGCCCAAAATACAGGGGAATTTGCCTTCCGGGTCGTCGCCAGACAAGGTGAAAGCGTCGGTGTGACACACTCCCGATGCAATGACCTTGATCAATACTTCACCAGCCTTTGGCAGCATGACATCCACTTCTTCGACCGATAACGGTTGGCCAGGCCCCCAAGCGATGGCGGCCTTCGACTTGATAAATTGTTCAGACATAAGATTACTCGCTGTTAAACCATGTCATTCAGGGCCTGTAGTTGGCTGGCCCCGCTGTGACGACTGGGGAGCCATTATATTGATTACAGAATTGATTATAATTGGGTGTTTTTGAAACTTACTTTTACATATTTGCAATAATGAAAGACTGGGAAGGCATTACGGAGTTCGTTTATGTCGCTGAAAGCGAGAGCTTTACCCTCGCAGCGCAGCGGCTGGCTATTTCCACCGCTAAAGTCAGCCGCCAAGTCAGTGCTTTGGAGAGCCGCTTGAATGTCAAACTGCTATATCGAACCACGCGCAAGGTGTCACTGACACAAGAAGGTACGCTGTTTTACCAGCATTGCCGGGGGGTGCTCGATGGGCTGGAAGCGGCGGAACGAGCAGTAACTCAATTACAGAGCCACCCACAGGGCAAAATCAAACTGACGGCACCGGTCACTTATGCTGAAAAGAAGGTTGCACCACTGATCAATGATTTTGTGATTCAAAACCCCAAGATTGAGGTCAATGCCTATTTCACCAACCGCCAGGTTGACCTTATAGATGAGGGTTACGATATCGCCATACGCCTGGGTAAGTTGCAGGACTCAACCTTGATGGCAAGAAAGTTGGCGGACCGGCGAATTCATCTGTGCGCCTCACCGGATTATCTTGAAGAGCACGGGACCCCGCACTCATTGTCGGAATTGAACAGGCATAACTGCCTGCTGGGTACACTGGATTACTGGCGATTCAATACCAAGGATGGAGAAAAAAACCTTAGGGTCAAAGGTAGCCTTCGCTACAACAACGGCGGGGCGCTTTTAGATGCTGCGCTTAAAGGCCTGGGGGTTGTGCAGTTGCCCGATTACTACGTCGAGCAATATATCGCTGAAGGAAAATTAATCACCCTCTTAAGTGATCTCGAAGATAGGGATGAAGGGGTATACGCAGTTTACCCCGGCAATCGATATATCGCGCCGAAAGTCAGGCTGCTGATTGATTATCTAGCCGAGTATCTCACTTGAGAAAAGGGAGGAGGCAGATTAAGGGTTTGGTGTAGTAAAGGGTTCACAGTGATTTATTGCTAGTGGAGGTGGTTTTTTAAAATTGTTGGCTTACCCACGTGCTGCAGAATTCCGCAATCCGCTTCCATTTTGGCTCCAGCATTAAATAGTGACCATAACCTTCTGCCCGGTAGAAGGTGGTATTTTTACCTTGCCGCTCCGCGATTAACTGTGCTGTGGAAGGGGGGATTGCCAGGTCATCGGTTCCCGAAACCATTAAAGTGGGGCAATTGATTTTTTGATAGTCAATTCTGGTTGTTTTATTGCTGTCAAAAATCCAGAAGAACAATTCAAATAGGACTTGCCCAGATTCAGGACCCAATCGATCGAAGACCTTGTGCTGGTCGTCTGGATTAAGTTTATTCAACCCGAATTTCGCCATTGTTGCGAAATCCGGTAACAGGATATCATTCCAAAATTCACTTGCAGCCATAAACAACTTGCCCAGCGCACTCTCTTCTTCTGTGGTGGGCAGTATTCCCCAGTTTACGCTTCCGTTAAGCAACACGATTGCCCGTGCCAAATCCATAGTTGCCAATTTTTGTGCAATAACACCGCCCAGGGAGTGGCCGACTACAACAGGTTTTTGATTTAAAGATTGTACAAATGCCCGGATGTCATCAACGTAGTCGGCAATACTCAGTCCTTTAAGGTGTTGCTGATTTTGTTCTGACTTAAGATCTTCATGGTAGCGGTAGCTTGGGCTGTGACAATAGAATCCTTCCTCTTCAAAATGCTGGTGGAAGTTCTCCATTGTCCAGGGGCCGGCATTGGTTCCGTGGATAAAGACGAGAGGGGTATCCAAAGCCAGCTCCCGGTTTTTCAAGGCTTCCTTAGACTTTAGATGCGAGGATGTCCGCAGTCATAATTTGTGGTTCTGATACGAGCAGTTCATCCGCTTTGCCAAGCAATGCTGCAGCGATCTTGCCGTTAAGATGTGCAGTTAAGCCGTCTTCATCGCTAAACGTGTCGAAAATAGCAAATCGCGTAGCGTTGATTTGTACGGCATACCAGCTCAGGGTTCCTTGCTCTTCCACAGCGAGCGGTTGGGCTGAGGTGAGCAGCGCCTTTACCTCATCAGCCTTATCCGCTTTGGCGTCGATCAGTGCCACGATGGCCAGCTTAGCTTCAGTCATTGTTTTCTCTCACGTTGTTTGGTGATGAGTATCCTAGGGGAAGCTCAGGCTTGACTATCAGTGTCCAAAAAGACAATGATCAGACAAAATTCGCCACTTTGAGGATTTATGGCCCAGATAGTCATCTTATCTATGCCGGGAGTTTTGCCGTCGGCTCTGGCTGGCGTTCAAGATATGTTTGCCCTGGGTGGCCTCCGCTTATCTGAAAGCCAGCACTCCCTGGACCCTGCCTATCAACAGTCCTGGTCCCCCGAAATCCTGGTCGCCAGTTCTGATGGGGCCGACATTATAGACGGGCAGGGCAGGTACTTTGCTGTAAGTCATGGGGTATCACAAATATTCAGTTGCGAAGCCGTGATAGTCCCCGGATTTATGCCCAACCAGTTTGGTGTGCCTCCTGAAAAGTTACTGGACCAGCCGACTTGCGAATGGTTGCGAACCCAATATAGGCGCGGGGCGATTATCGCGGGTTCCTGTAGTGGCGTTTTAGCGCTGGGTGAAGCGGGTCTGCTAAATGGACGACAGTGCACAACCACCTGGTGGTTACACAATGAGTTGAAATCCCGCTTTAGCAATGCCTGCCCGCTATGGGCCAGTGGACTGTTAGTAGATGAAAATATAGTGACAGCGGGTGGCCCTTTATCTTGGGTAGATGTGACTCTACAAGTGATCAAGATGCTAGCTGGCGATGAAGTCGCTACCAAAGTTGCTGATCTCGCCGTTGTGGACTCCCACCCGCGTTCGCAAACTTTGCATGTACCAAAAGGCTACCAGGTATCAAAAGAGCAGTTTCTGGTAGATGCAGAGAATGTGGTTCGGCAATATTTCGGTCAACAGTTAAGCAGCCAGTTATTGGCAAAAGAACTGTCGATATCTGAGCGAACATTACACCGGCGTCTAAAACAATTAACAGGCCAAGCGCCTAAGCAATTCATTGATAGCGTCCGTATGGAATACGCACGCAGCCTTTTACTAAACCCAGCCAATAAAGTTGCCAGTGTTGCGCAAGAATTAGGCTATTCCGATGATGCAGTATTCCGACGTGTATTTAAGTCACATGTGGGTATGAGTCCCAGTCAATTTAGGCAGAAATATCAGAAAAGCTGATTTTTTTGGTGATAGAAGTCAGCGCCCCAGGTTCCTGGAAAAAGCCAAGCTAATTTGGCGGTAGATAGACATTCACCGTCTGTGCAATCTCCTGCGATAGTTCTTTCCCAAATAAGCAGGTGACGAGTTCAAAAGCGAACTCGATAGCGGTCCCGGGTGATTGGCTGGTTACTAAATTCCGGTCGACCACCACTCTCTGATCACTGGTTTCCTTCACATATTGACTAAGTTCACTGCGAAAAGTCTTGTAACAAGTGGCCTTGAAATTGGTAATTAACCCTTGCCGACCAAGAACGATTACCGGAGCAGTACAAATTGCCCCTAGCCAGCGACCCGATTCCAGTTGCTCTCGGATGAGCTTTATTAGGGGGGCTGAGTTATGCATTTGCTCGGCACCTTCCTTGCCGCCTGGCAGGGCTATTAGATCCCACGTAGAGTCCAAACAATCCTCTATGGAGCAGGGGGCTTCAATAACAAGGTTACGCAGGGTAGTTATACGCCTACTTGGCATAATCGATGCTAAGGCAAGCTCTGCATCCGTGCGGCTCAAAATATCGTAGATGGCAATGGTTTCGATATCCTCATTACCATCGGCGAGGGGAATCAATATGTTGGGCATTGATATAACTCCAAATTATTTAGATTATCTATACGCTTTTAAAACTAAAAATATACCTTTGTATCTTTCGTCTTTAATAATTTATAGCTAATGTGCATTGCGAAAATGTTTGTGCCAATTTGAATGCTATTTGAGTTGGATAAGGATTGCTGGTGTAAGTCAAACTAAATTGTAGTTGAGCAGCTGTATTTAGCTGATTTTTGTACCATTTATATGGCTGACTATCATTTAAAGGCAGAACTAAAGGTGATTTTTAATTGTTTCATCATTAATGACATGAGTGGACTTATTCTTAAGGGGGGGGTTAAATGCAAGAATAGAATGCAAACCACTCATATTAGGAGTATGCAATATAATAACCATAACTGCCAAAATGTTCGAAGTGCCAAAGTTTTTGGTACGGTTAATACAATTTGATACTTGAGGCCCTTAAAGAAATATAAGCTTTTATCTGATAGTATTAAACATTTAAAGTCAAAGTGATTTTGTTTCGTGGAACTAGGCAATTAAACCTTTGGGTCGACCATGCCGGCAGTTCTGTTATTCCTTTATATCTAATAAGTTGGGGCAGTTATGAATTGCATCTACAAGCAAGTACTTGTGATTTTAGCCGTTTTTCTTGTATCTGCATGCGGCGGCAGTGGCGGCGGAGATGGTGACGGTAATACGGGTGGTGGATCCAGTTTTCGAATCACAGAGGAGAATGCCAATGTGGTTGCTTCACAAGCCATGGACTCAACTGCCACTATATTAAAGCTTGGAATACAGCTACAAGAAGCTCTTGATGCCACAATTCTATCTGGAGAGGAAAGTCATGAGTTTTACTGTGACGGTTCTGGAAGTATCTCCATTGATGTGGTGAGCGAAGCAGAGGTGCTTGTAAAATTTAACAGTTGCGAGAACTCGCAGCTAGAGATTGGATTTAGTGGGCAGGCTGAGTTAATCCCCGAATCTGTATATTCTAATTCTGCTCAAGAAGTTTTCTTTCAAGGACGGGTCAATATTGATGAGGATTTAAGTTTACATGATAACACCTACGTATCTGTACTAGGTAGCTTCACCCTCGGTTTACAGGCAACCTGGTACGGTGATGTTATTGATGTGAAACATATTTCTGAGAACCCACTCAAACTAAGAGATGAGTCAAACAGTATTACTTTTTCCAAGATAGAGGCAAATATTGAATATGACCTAGATCAAGGTTTAAACATGTGGCCTAGGTCAAACTTCTTTGGCGAATATTCTGTGAAGTTAAATAGTAGTTTACTAGGAGGCGAGATCAGTTGTGATACCAAAGAGCCATATGGTATGGGAGCGTGGAATCCGAAAGATTTTGAAATTTATTGTTCTGACAGTAACCCTGATGTTTTGCTTCTTAGTGAGGGGTATGCTGGAGGGACTATGGATGTATCAATTCTTGACGCAGACAGCCAGGAGTATCGCCCAGTTTTAGGCATGTACTGGAATGAGTTTGAATCAGTTTATGAGTATCAACCTGGATTCCCTCAACCAACCTTTGAAGTTCCTGGACTCCCATCTATTGAATTCAGTATGGATATCAATGATGCGGTTTACGCCTCGAGTTCGGGCTATTTTTATATAGCCATACCTGACAATGGGTCAGAGTATGCCAATCACTTGATAGAGTATGAGCTATCGTCAATGAGTATCACCCGTAGTCTTGCACTAAAGGGGGAGGCTGGTCCGCTGGCAATATCTGGTGATGGAGCAATTTTGTATCTGGGTTATATTAATTTTCCTGAAGTGCAGCGTGTAGATCTTTCTGATTTTACCCTATCAACTTTACTTGATTTGGGAGAAGAGGATGGGAGACTGCATTACCCACGCAATATAACAGTATCTCCATCTGCTAACGATACGGTTGCTGTTACGACTTACCAACTAGAATTTGACTCGGATAGTAAATATTCGGCAAAAATAAAATTTTTCCGAGATGGGGTTGAGCAATCGGTTGTGGGAGACTGGTTTTCTAGTCCAACACGAATCACTTTTGATGAGGATGGAAGCAGATTAATTGCATACACAGATGATTCAACCGCCTATGATATTGACGTTTTTTCGGTCGGTATAAATGGGTTGGATCATGTATTGAACTTAAAAGATTATGCAAGTGGACCTTCCGACATTCTTATGTATGACGGGGCTCTTTACAATGGAATTGGAACTGTAGTTAATCCAGACTCCGGGGAATTGTATGGTAGAAATTCAGTTGTTAACGGATATGACAATGAGGAATATCGAAAGCTTGCGCCTTTGATTACACCGGGTGGTGAATATACCTATATATTTGCTAAATATCTTGAGATATATGACCGGGATCGATATACCTACTTGGGAGTATTCGATCCAGGTGTAGAAGGTAAATTTCTACGTTTAATTAACATTAATGATAACAAATTTGCTTTCGTAACTGATGCTGGAGTTAAGATATTTAGTCATGAGGATGTTCCAGTTGATCGAGATGCGAATTGTGGGCAATATTTTATTCCCGATATGAGAGTTGATCTCGATATTAGCTTTTCCGGTTGTTTGTTCGGTGATGCAGCCTACAGTGCAGAGTATGATAAAATTTATGCATCAATTCCGGGAGTTGCAGGTGTCAATGGTAATTCTATAGCTGTTATAAATAGAGAAACACTGAATTTTGAAAAATATATACCTGTTGGTTCTGAACCCTACGAACTTGAAATAAGTAAGAATGACAAATTCCTTTACATTTCTTATCTGGGTACGAATAAATACTCTGTACTTAATTTAAACGATTTATCCCTCGAAATGAATGTAGACCTGGGAACAAGGGGTAACTATTCTGGACCAATTTTTGCTGGTGATCTAGAACCTTTCCCTACAGATGAAGGCAGTGTGCTTGTTTCTACAGCCAGGCAAGGGTATACCACAGACTTTGAAGGAATGGAGGTATATGTGGATGGCATTAAACTATCGACAGGATCAAGTGATATTCCTGCTGGAATCCGTGCAAATCGAATCCGTTTTGCAAGTGATAATTTAGTATTTGGTTATAATACTGATAGTACCGGTTTTGAAGTGAGCGAATTCAAGGTTGATTCTAGTGGAGTCACCTTCGTCAATGAGTATGATGATCTAATTTGGGGATTTCCAAATGAAATCGCTTATTCTTCCGAGAGACTATATAGCTCTCTTGGATATGTGATTAATACTGATTCCATGGAGCTAGTTGGACAGATGGAAGGCTTGTCGACAGATAATTGGACACGCCATCATTTTGTAATTGATGAAAACCGGGGAGTGATGTATTTGTATGCATCAATGTTGACATCTGCCAATGATCCAGCACTCAAGGTGTTTAGTCTGGATACATTTGAAGAGTTAGCTTCAGTAAAAATGCCAACATTTGCGATTCTTCTGGGGGAAGGCAGGGCGCTCATTGATCTTAATGAAGATGAATTACTTGTCGTGCTTGGGGGTGTTATGTACAAAATTAATAAGGATGATATTTTACATTAAACAAGAAAATGGGCCCGGCAGGGCCCATTTTAGTTACACTGAATAAAAATTAAGTACCTTATACTAGAGTACGCTGCATCCGATATCTTCAATCTTCCATTTTTTAGTGACTGTGCTGCCACATTGCGCTTAATGACACTGCCGGCCCAGTTGGTATGTACTTCCGGACCTTTGGCGATATCCAGACCGCGAACTGTCACCTCGGTGGCCAGCAGAATTGAGGCGCTCAGGCAATTGCGAGTCTCAGTGTTGCTCCCTTTCCCCTATTCATAATTCAGCAGTCCAGCTAATGCCCTTTGTAATAATAGCCAATCCAAGAGAGTGGCTGCCGAGGGTAGTCGTAAGCGGAAAGAAGCGGGCTAAATTTGTTAGTTGTGATTATTTATGATGTATTCCAGGTGCCTTGTATCAGTGCCGCAGCAGCCGCCCAATATATTGAACCCGTTATTCTGATTTAAGCGAAGCATAAGATTACCCCATTCTGATATGCTGTCGGAGCGCGTTGTTTTGCTGTTTTCTAGTTCATTGTGCGTTAGTGATGAAGCATTGGCTTGTATGCCGATTAGTCTGTCAGGTAATTGACTTGAAGCGTTTAGAAAAGAAGGATGAGAACAATTAATAAAGTACCCAGAAGGTTTAGGCGAAACCTGGTGATCAATATGTGAAATTGCTTCTTGAATGGTATGGCCATCTAAAAGGCGGCCATCTGAGCCAATGACAAAGCTAATAAAATATGGTTTAGAGTACTTTGACATTAGAGATGCAATGCCAAGTGCCTCTGGTATAGCTGGTAGGGTTACTCCCATGAGGTAGTCAGCATTAGAGGCTCCGAGCTTATCAATTTGCCAACGATGATAAGAAAGAGATTCTTTGTAAGTTAGGCCTTGTTCTGGTTTGTAGCAGTCATTTTTACAGCCGACTAGGCCTCCTACATATACATTTCCTTCTTTTGGCAAGATATTCGAAAGAAAATTAACAGCGTCTTCATTGATAGATGTAGGTGCTTTGGCTAGAGAAACTCTCTCTGAGCTGGCCCTCCATGTAGGAGTTGCAAGCAAAAGAGGGAGTTTTGCATCAATTGCAAGGTTTATGTATTCACTGTAGATTCGTTTAAGGCTTTCAGCACCAGCTTTGCTATAGATTAATTTAGCATGGTCGACATGGCTGCAAAGGCTTATATCTTTGTTACGCCTGACTCTTTCGAGTATGGCCGCTTCAGTAAGAATCAACTTTTCTGAAAGAATTCCTTGCATGATGCTCTCCGGTGTAAGCTGTCGGGCGCTGAAGTTGAACACCCAGTTATATTTAAACTTTATACTGCCGCCATTAAAATTGCCATGCAAGAAAGACTAGGATTAAAACCCAGCTACTGACAAAGTAAACTCCAACGAGTCATAAAGTGTACTTGGTACTTTTGGAGCGAATGAGCTGCACAACCAATTCCCACTAGCAAAACTAGCGAGTGTAAGGGCAGGAAATATGATTAGCTGGATGTCGTTAGTGGTTAAGAACTCAGCCCTAGATTTGAAAGCTCTGAAATTCGATATTATGGGCCTCTATCTCCTGATGTTCTTTAGCTAATCCAAGCTCATATTCTTCGCTATTTTCTAACAAGGATACAACTTTAGAAATTCCTATCTTAGAAAAATATTTGGCGTCTTCAGTCAACAATTTTGAAGAGGTTTTAGGCATTGCATGAAGCGTACCGTTACCAATCTTTGTCACTTCAAAAACTGAAGGGATCATAAAAATCCTTCTTACATAATACTTATGGATGCTCCAGGGCTGGAGTATCCTGTCTGCGATTGTTATTGTTTATGGAATCCTGGGCACATTTCACGAAGTTGACTGCTTGCCAATTGCACCATACTCTTGTTGAAATTTTGAGCAAAGCTTCTGGCCTGCGCTATAAGATCTTCATGGTTAACACAATACTGAGAATCAGCTCCAACCCAAAGTATCTCCCATTTAGTATTTTTAAAAACACATGAAGTAAATGGAATATCGAAGCCTGGGCGAGAAGGGCCAATTCCATCTGCTACTACGATGAAGTAAACATTATCCTCTTTAAACGCCTTCTCTGCTAAGATCGCTGCAGTTTCAGGTTTGTAACTATCCTTTTTCGATTCAAAAGAGCAATCAGAAAGTGCCTTGCCAGAAGCCAACCATAGTAGAGCTAAAGTCAGTATTTTTTTCATGTCTGTACCAACGTCGCGAGTAAGAGCAGCCGAAGTAGAGTATAAGCTGCCCAACCATCCGAGTGGGTGATCTTGCAGGGCTTGTTGAGTTAAAACGAAGCTATAGTGCCAGATTGTAGGAAAACTCTCAGGAGTCGTGTGCTCAGGTAGAGGTTAATTCTTGCAGAAAATACAAGCCACCTAAAAATTGACTGCCAGAATAACGCTTAACCGGTTGAAACGGAGTTGTTTTTTCACGCTAGCGTAGTATTAAGGAGTGAACGAATCAACGTAGTGGAAGTTGGGTTAACTATTTTTTTAGCTGCGTATCCTGCCCGATAGTACAGCCTTGATAAATGGCCATTTGTTTTCAGTGTAGGCTTCACGGTCTTGAGGGTTATCTTGGGCAAGCTTTTGTTTTAATGCTGCGTATTTCTGAGCGATGGTACGGTTATTGCGCAATATATCGCGAAATTTAAGGCGCTCTTGCCAAAGATTACTTTTGAATGGGATAAGGTGAAGATGATGCGTGCGGTATTCAGGTTTAGGTTTACAAAACCAATGCATAACATCATCTTTGTATGGGTAATAGCAATAATTAATCACCGATAGGGCTTCAATAGCAGGTTTGGAGCTGGGTAAGTCTTTTACCCCAAACATTATGTCGATGATGGGTTTTGCAGATAGCCCCGGAACTGAAGTGCTACCAACGTGCTCGACAGCTCCGCACAGCCATTCGCCTGCTACATTTAGAAGGATTCCTTTCTCCTTCTCAAATGCATCAGGCCAAGCACTATTGTAGTTTTCTAATTCAATTTTCATTTCAAAGAAGAAAGGCTGTTGACGCCCGATTAATTGGTAGGCAGATATTGCCCCAAACTGATACGTAGCGAAAACTTCATAATATTGGCCTATCCATCTGGGTTGTTTGCTAGCAGTAAACTAAACCCATACATCATTTTCTGCCGTTAACCTGCTTTCAGTACCGCCAGTGTTAACAACACCTTTAGGCTCAACAATCATGATTTGGCATTCATCTGTTGCAGATGGTTTATGTTCAACACCCTTTGGGATAACAAACATTTCCCCTGAGTTAATTTCAACCTTGCCATCACGGAGTTCAATAAGTAGTGACCCTTCAATTACAATAAACACTTCATCTGTTTCAGGGTGATTATGCCATACAAAGTCACCTTCAACTTTAACCAGTTTAAATTGATAATCATTCATCTCTGCGATAACACGCGGAGACCAATGTTCGGTAAATTTTGCGTATTTCTCTTTGAGATTTATTGCATTGAACTCCATTCAGAATCCTTTCTGCTAAGTGCCGCTAACGAGTGTGTAGAAAAACTCACCCCTCACTTTATATTGTACTTTTACGTGAAAAATAGCCTACTGACCAGTGAAAACTCAGCCAGAATTTTCGTAGAATCGCCACTTGAGGTTAATATTTGATCACACCTAAGGGAGCAAAAACACACATTAGTTTTCTACAGCCTGAACCACTGGATAAGGCACGCCGTACTAACGCACTAGTTTTATGTTAACTTGCGAAGCCGGTGAGCAACCCAAAAGCGAAGTAGAAATGTAGGCGTTGCCCCTCATTCATTATGTTTTTCAGCGCATTTCTAGATATGCAATCGACGCCGGAACCCTCTTGGGTTCAACGTGTGTAGAATGCATCTGCTGTAGAACCCATTTACCATCTTCCTTGACCACCACAACACTTTCCAGCCATACAACGTCCCGCGTACCCTCTTTAGAGGAAAACACAGCTTTATTCCAGTAATTTATAAGGGCAATATCTTCTCTCACATCAGTAGAGATAAGGCTGTAGTAGTTCTCCCTCTTGTATTCAGCAGGTGGAACAGCGGCGATAAGTTCATCAATACCCCAAACTTCTCCATTCTCAAGAAGCTCAAATTTGTCTGTTACGGACCTCTTCATAGCAGAATGATCAAACTTAGAAATAGCTGAAAAGAGTGCAACAACCGGTTCAAATACTGGATCTGATTCTGCTACAGCAGGTCCAGAGAACAGTGACAAAACCAATACAATTTTTCTTAGTGTTTTCATGGTTCCCTCTTAAAAAATAACGTTGCTAGCAAGAGCAGCCGAAGTGGCGCGTAGCTTTTCAAGCCCTGCCATCGCCCGCTAAATTCACAGGGAAAAATATCATACTTTTCCCACTAAATAACTATCTGATTGGATCTCCACAATGTGGAGCTGGCTTACTTGGTTTGTTAGTTTAAAACGAGGGTACTCAAACAAAACCATGATACCAGTTTCAGGAGGGATCATTGGGTAGTTGCGCTCAGGTATAGTATGGTGCTTGCTGAAACTAAAGAGTTTTCATTTTTTGGGGCAAAGCTTGCCTGGCATGATAAGTCTCTGCTCCAACTAAAATACCATTTTTGTCAGCTTGCTAGTCGATCCCGCGGTATTTTGATTGGCAAGACTCTGAAAGAGCTTGCCGTGTTTCTCCGTGATTGGATCAATTGTTTTGGTATAGTCCAAGGCTATAAAAATGTATTGATTTGGACTATTGGATACGGCAGAGATTAAGAATGATTTATTGGAAGAATTGGCGCAGGGAGAGCGAAAGTCCGAAACTTATTGCGCATAGGTGTAAGTGAATCGCTGGCAGTTTATCAGCAATTGTTAGCCACTTTTTCGTAGTTGCTCACTATATATTTCCTGTATCACAGCATGGCCAACTACCTTTGAACCCTCTCGAACCTCTAGATTGGCACCTACCTCGAAGCATTTTAGATATGCCTCTGGTGTGGTGAATTTATCAAGCACCTGGGTGCGGCAACTCCTGTATCAATTAACCAATGAATTGTAGTTATGAGGTAGTCAGCTTTAACCTTATTATGAGGTCAGTATCCATTCTTTACGGAGAATTTTCTCCAGAAAAATAAATCTGTACATAAGTGCCAGGTTTTCAGTCCGGGTTTTCATTTCTATTGAAGTTATCATAAATCTCATTTAAGAGTTGAGTACATGAATTTCACTTGAACAATCTGTGAACGGTGCGACTTATCCACCCCTGATGTTTAGTCATTTCTTTCCTCACATAGGGAGAATAATCTTTGTCGTCGTTCTTAATGTGATTTGTCAACCAGATTTTTAAATCACTCATAAGTCTACGAGTTATATCCTTTCCGTTTTCGTGTTGCTCAACATATGAGTCTATCTGCGCAACAAAGGATCTGTGGACTTTCTTGTGAGTGTCCGACAGAGGATAACCTGATCTTTCCATCAAGTCTTCTTCAAAATCGAAGTGGGTGGACGTGTAATCGGCAAGGCCTATAAGTACTTTTGATATTCTCTCTTTATCATTTTCAATATGTGCCAAATCAAGCTCGTTTATATAATCTACGATTCTCCTATGCTGCTCATCAATGACGTTTATACCCACTGACAACGACGCATCCCAGGACCAATAGCTCATTTTTCTTCACCAGGTTTTTATGTAACACTCGACTCTGTAGCAGGCGCGGAGCCGCAAAGCGGCGGAATAAGCATCCCAAAGCCGAAAACGTGATAACAGCTGCTTGTGAGTTCTTTTTTTGTAATTTTTCACTGTTTCTCAAAATTCTGATTTTCGTGCAGTGGGACAATCTATTTATTCGACCAACTGACCTTCAACTAGTAATCTCAATTTTGACTCCCTGTTAATACTTGAAACTTATGAGGCCTTGAAAGCCAAGCCAGTTTCATACATTGGCGTGAAACAATTCGGGTATACCAATTCGTATTCTGTAAGACCTTAGTTACCACGCTTGTCTTGAGCGTACTTATGCGTCTTGAAGGCCTTTTTTACTTCACGATGCGAAGCCAGTCGGGATGCCTTTCTCGTACATACCTAGCCTGATTATGGCTGGCGTGTTTCAGGCAGACGACTAGCACTGTACTAGCCAATAGCTTGGCTGGCCACTGCCCAATATTTACGAGGAAAAAATACCAAACTATCCCCACCCAATTTCTTTCTTACTGGCACCCAGTGAAATTTCAGCGAATTGCCCCTATCTACCACGCCCAAACGAACACTCTAGGAACGAAACCGCTTGACTTTCAAGCTGGCAATTAGCAAAAAGCTGAATGCCAAATTAGTACTTAATATTCTATGTTGGCATAATCAAAAATTTATATGGTCTGCTACCATAACGCCTCCACTAAGTTTTATACACAGACGTTTTGCGCTTTCTTGATGTAAATCAATAATTTGTAGCTTTATTTCAATTTAACTGTGTCTTATATGGAGTTGTTATGCAAGATTGGGGAACTGGTGGATTTAAAAATCAAGCCGTGGGGGATACTCGATTGGGCTCTTTATGGATTCCAGGGGTTGGAGTTTTGAGATCCTATCAATAAAATTAGCTATAAACGGAAGCCGGAGCAACTCATAGGCAGTCCGGTGGAGGCTGTTTCTTGGTCAGAACGTACTTAATGACTTTGTTAAATGTTTTCGGTTGAAATTTTCTACTCTTCAAGACAGTCATTGATATATTCTTCAATGTTTGAAGCTAGCTTCATATTTGAAATTTCTTTGTGGTTAAAATCTTCTTCATGGTCTGCTATATATATAGTGGTATCTTGTTGGCTTAAATTGATAAAATAATAATTTCCGAAGCCGTCGAAGCCTATTGCAAAAAAATTATTTGGCCAATGATCTTGATAACAGAAACCATCTTCACGAAGCTTCCGATTAGTTTTTATAAGCCAGTCTAAGTCTTTTACAAGTTCTCCCTCAATCTGGTCTGGATCATCAGATTGTGGGAATGGGTAATTTATAAGAGTATCGGTATAGAAAGATGGTAACTCAATGTCAAAGGCATTGTTAATTGTATTAATTGTATTTTTCATGTGTTTGTGTATTGCCCACGTATAGCATTTATATAGGGAGCCTCTGAATAATTCTGAGTCAATTTGGTAATATTCACCTACCCATCAAGACTACGATGAATCATGCACCAAGTCACCTTTGCCGAAGCAGAATATAAGCTAAAGCGCCGTATAACTCGCCGAGAGAAGTTTCTTTCTCAAATGGAAGCCCTCATCCCATGGCAGCGACTAGTAGCTCAGATCACCACTTGCTATCCACAAGGCAAACGTGGCCGACAGCCATATCCATTGAGTGTCATGCTCCGTATTCATTGCATGCAGCTATTTTACAATCTCAGTGATCCCGCTATGGAGGATGCACTGTATGAAATTGAATCCATGCGTAGTTTTGCTGGATTGACTTTGAGCGGCCCAATTCCCGATGAAACTACGATTCTTAACTTTCGCCACTTACTGGAGCTCAATCAGCTAGGTACAGCTCTTTTTGATGAAATCAACAAGCATCTTGCTGAGAATGGCATGGTACTGCGAGAAGGCACGATTGTAGATGCCACTATTATCTCTGCGCCAACTTCAACTAAGAATAAAAAGAAAGAACGTGATCCAGAAATGCATCAAACAAAGAAAGGTAATCAGTGGCATTTTGGAATGAAAATGCATATCGGGGTTGATGATGTGCTCGGAGTAATACATAGCATAGATACAACAGCAGCGAATTCGCATGATGTCACAACCACAGAGCGAGTTCTCCACGGGGAGGAGAAAAGAATCTGGGGAGACTCTGGGTACATTGGTGCGGAGAAACGTGAAGAGTTGAAAGAGCGGGAGGCGGATTGGTATATAGCAATGAAGCCGAGCAAGCTAAGAACTCTTCCAGGGCGTGATGCACTCCGTAAAGCGGAAAAGATCAAGGCGCAGATAAGAGCGAAGGTCGAGCACCCCTTCCGCTACATCAAACGGGTATTTGGTTATGACAAGGTCCGCTATCGGGGACTGGTAAAAAATACTGAGAGGCTGTGCTTACTGGCAGGCTTTACCAACTTATTAATAGGGAGAAAATACTTGGCTGCCTAGGGGTGGTTCGCCTGAAACCCACCTATTGAGGGTTTCAGATGAAAAATTAGGGGACTATTACGCGAAAATTACGCGTTTGTGCGTAATAAAGAGAATTTTTCAAGCAGCTCAGCTTAATTCTGGAAGAATGCTTCGTTGATCAGAGTATCCATAGTAATCATACGGATCACTATTATCCTGATTACTATTTCAGAATCAATTTCTTCGCTAAAACGAAAATATTGTTATAAAATCATTGGGTTAAATTTAGTTGTCACGGCCGTGCAAACTGCAAAAAGGATCACTTTGACTACTATCCCATTTCTTATATCACTCTGTAACTCTTTGATTCATAGTTGATTATTGTATTTTTCGTCTGCTCTCGAAATAACAGTCAGGATAACCATGAACCCGAAGCGAGCGCAAAAGGGCAATCCCCCGGCGTCGCCAGGGGATATTCACTCGACTTACCCTCGGATACGCCGCACCCGAAATTTACGTCCTTTCAACTTGCCGTTTTCTATTTTCTTCAGTGCTTGTGATGCCACATTGCGTTTAATCGCAACATAGGCGGTCATGTCCAGTACGTTGATCTTGCCAACATCTTTCCCGTTAATCGGGCGATCGCCGCCGGTTAGGGCACCGAGGATATCGCCGGGGCGGACCTTTTGCTTCTTGCCGCCATCGATCTGCAGGGTAGCCATCGGTGCCTGGAAAGGGGGTTCGCTTAATATGCTGGCTGGTGGCGGTGTATCTGGGTCGGATAGTGGGTCCTGGGTTAGATCCATACGAACTAGTTTGTGGCCTTCCTTCTCGGCAAAAAAGGAGTAAGCGCAACCGCGCTCACCGGCGCGGCCTGTCCGCCCGATGCGGTGGGTGTGCACTTCCGGGTCTTTGGCGATATGAAAGTTGATAACCGCATCCAGCTTGTCGATATCAAGACCGCGTGCCGCTACATCGGTGGCCACCAGAATTGAAGCGCTGCCATTGGCAAATCGAATCAGGGTTTCATTGCGCTGGCGCTGCTCCATATCACCATGCAGGGCGAGGACATTGAAGCCAGCCTGTTTCAGATCATCGGCCACCTCATCGGTTTCGCGTTTGGTGTTGCAGAAAATCAGGGTATTGACGGGCTTATCATTGAGCAGAACACGCCGAGTCATCTCCAGGCGATCCTCGAAACTCTCAGTTCTGTAAAAGCGTTGTTCGATCACCTCGTCGCTATGGGCAGAGTCGATTTTAACCATCACCGGTTTTTGCATCACTCGGGCGCTGAGCTTTTCAATTTCATCGGGGTAGGTAGCGCTGAATAGTAACGACTGCCGCCCAGTTGGCACCTGCGCCAGAATGGTATCGATAACGTCCTGAAATCCCATATCGAGCATTCGGTCGGCTTCGTCAAAGACCAGCGTATCGACATGCTCTAAGGAGAGCGTTCCTTTGCGCAGGTGTTCTTCGATACGTCCTGGAGTACCAACGATGATATGGGCACCATGGGCCAGGGAGCCGATCTGCGGGCCGAAAGGCATGCCGCCGCAGAGAGTCAGAATCTTTATGTTGTGAATTGCTCGTGCCAGTCGGCGCAGTTCCTGCGCAACCTGGTCCGCCAATTCCCGTGTTGGGCAGAGAATCAGCGATTGAATCCGAAAGCGGCTGACATTGAGCCGATGCAGCACCCCCAAACCGAAGGCGGCCGTTTTACCGGAACCGGTTTTTGCCTGGGCGATTACGTCCTTGCCGTCAAGAATGATCGGAAGCGTTTTGGCCTGAACCTCGGTCATGGACTTGTAGTTGAGTGACGCCAGGTTTTTCAGCAGGGCGGGGTTTAGGGGAAGATCGGAAAAAGGTGCAGTCAAGGTGAATCCTGGAGTCGTTAAATGTCAAATACACGTATTACACAAGCAGTAGGGAAAGTGATCGTCACCTACTTAGCCTTTGTGATCGCTGCAATTTTGCAGTTTGTGCAATACAAAATTTGTATGGAATTTTAACAGTTAACCCTGAAGAAACCTATGAATCACCTTGTTCCCGTCAAAGTCTCTTCTATCCAGATTACCTTCTTGTGAGAAGAGAACTGGGGCATTGGGTAGCATAAACCCGGTGCCCCAATTTACTAACGTCAGCTTTGCTTTCCTTCGCGGGCCTTCCACTGATAGAAAACCCCGGGCATCACTAACAATACAAACAGCAGTGTGGTTATGGTGCCGCCCACCATTGGTGCTGCGATCCGTTTCATAACATCTGCACCGGTGCCATCGGAAACCATGACTGGTATCAATGAAATTAACAGTGTCAGGCTGGTCATTAGCATCGGGCGAATACGGCCAGCTGCCGCTTGGGCAACAGTCGCTGTATTACCGCGCTCTGAGTTATGTCCGGCGGCAGATAAGTAGTGCAGCATTAATAACCCCATCTCAGCGGCGAGACCAGCCATGGCAATCATACCGACCCATACAGCAACGCTCAGTTTGTAGTCGAGCAGGTATAACAGCCAGAAGGCGCCGATCAGTGCCATTGGCATGGCGGTGAGTACAAACAGGGTGTCGGATAGCCTGCCTCGATGCAGATACAGGAGGAAGCACACAGCCAACAAGGTCAGGGGCACTAACCATTGCAGGCGGGACTTGGCGCGCTCCAGGTATTGGTATTGGCCGGCCCAGGCGATACGTTGCCCGGGAATCAGATTAACCTGATCGGCAACAACCTGCTTTGCGCGATTAACATAATCTGCAACGCCGATATCGCCCTTCAAGTCGACAAATACCAAGCCCACCAACTGCCCATCCTCATTGCGGATCATGGGCGGGCCAGTGCGGAAGTCCAGATCAGCCAGCTGGTTCAGGGGCACTTGGGAACCATCAGAGGCGGGGACCAGGATTTGTTCCAGCTGTTCAGGAGTATCCCGGTAGTCGCGGGCATAGCGCACTAACACATCGTAACGTTCGCGGCCTTCGATGGTCTGGGTTGCGGCCAGGCCACCAGCCGCTGCGGCGATCACATCTTCGATATCCTGTACATTCAAGCCGTGGCGGGAAGCCCGTGCGCGATCGATATCAAAGTCCAGGAAGTAACCGCCGGTTAGACGCTCGGCGAAGACGCTTCGGGTTTGCTCCGAAGTGCGTTGGTCACTGCGCAGTGCTTCTTCGATGGCCAAAGCAGTCTGTTCGATTTCCTCCAGGTTATCCCCAAACACTTTGATGCCGAGCTGGCTGCGAATACCGGTGGCGAGCATCTCAGTGCGGGTTTGGATGGGCATCCACCAGATATTAGGCATGCCCGGATAGCGCAGCTTTTCATCCATTTCCGCCAGCAGGTCGTCCCAAGTCATGCCGGGACGCCACTCACTTTTAGGTTTCAGAGTGATAACGGTTTCTACCATTGAGAGCGGTGCAGGATCGGTGGCGCTGTTGGAGCGGCCAATCTTGCCAAAGACATGCTCAACTTCTGGGAAGGCTTTCAGTTCCTCGTCCATTTGTTGCAGCACCTTGCCCGCTTCGGTAACCGACATGCCGGGTAGGGCAGTGGGCATATACAGGATGCTGCCCTCATTGAGCGGCGGCATAAATTCACCACCTAGCTTGCTAATGGGGTAGGCCACAGAAACCAGAGCTAATACCGCGAGAGTGGTCACAACTTTGCGTTGCCGCACGCAGAAGTGAATCACTGGCTGTAGTGTATGGACTAAAACGCGGGAAATCGGGTTTTCCCTGTTGCGAATTTTGCCGCGCATTAGCAGTACAGCGAGCGCTGGAATCAAGGTGATTGCCAATAGGGCGGCGAAAGCCATGCTGTAGGTTTTGGTGTAGGCGAGGGGCTTGAATAGGCGGCCCTCGGTAGCTTCCAGCGCGAATACCGGCAGGAATGAAACCGTGATAATAATCAGGGAGAAGAAAATACTCGGTCCGACTTCCTGCATTGCCCGAACGATTAGCGTTCTTTTCACGCCCGGAGACAACTCCTTATCACCATCGGCTGCCAGCTTTTTGTGGATGTTATCCACCATTACCACTGCCGCATCCACCATGGCACCGATGGCTACGGCAATACCTCCCAGTGACATAATGTTGGCGGTAAGCCCTTGTAGGGACAGTGGAATAAAGGCCAGTAAAACTGCAATCGGCAGAGTGATTACAGCTACCAATGCGGAGCGGGCGTGGAGTAGGAAAATAGCGATCACAGCGGCGACCACCAGCATCTCTTCAATCAAGGTGTTCTTGAGATTGTCGATCGCACTATTAATTAATTGTGAGCGATCATAGGTCACTACCAGCTCAACGCCTTTCGGTAAGCCCGCACGGACTTGCTCGATGCGCTCTTTAACTCTCTCAATAACCTTGAGGGCATTTTCACCGTAGCGCATCACCACGATGCCACCTACGGTCTGGCCCTCGCCGTCCAGCTCGGCAATACCGCGCTGCATCGCAGGCCCCAGGGTAATATCCGCTACCTGATCCAAAGTCACCGGAATCTTTGCCGCATTGACCCCGATCACCACCTCTTCGAGATCGTCAACACTGCGGATATAGCCACGGCCACGCACCATATGTTCGTGGCCCGCGATCTCAAGTACCCTTCCTCCGGTGTCGTTGTTACTGCGGCGAATGGCCTCGACCACTTTACCAAGCGGAACCTTAAACATCTGCAAGCGATGGGGGTCGATTTGGACCTGGTACTCCTTTTCGTAGCCTCCAATGGAGGCAACTTCGGCCACGCCTTCAACAGAAGTGAGCCAATAGCGCAACTTGAAATCCTGTAGCGCGCGCAGTTCTTGCAGGTCGTTATTACCGCTTCGATCAACTAGCGCGTACTGGAATACCCAGCCCACTCCGGTGGCATCCGGGCCAAGCTTTGGCTGAACACCTTCTGGGAGCTGGTCGGCTACCTGGTTGAGGTACTCCAGGACCCGTGAGCGGGCCCAGTAAATATCGGTGCCGTCTTCAAAGATGGCGTAGACAAAGCTGAGACCAAAAAAGCTCTGGCCCCGCACATATTTGACTTTGGGCAGCCCTAGCATTGCGGTGGAAAGCGGGTAGGTGATTTGATCTTCGATCAGGTCAGGGCTGCGCCCCGGCCAGTCTGTCATCACAATCACCTGGGCGTCGGACAGATCCGGAATAGCATCCAGGGGGACACTGGTTAGCGCCCGGTATCCCGCCAGGGCCGCGATCGCGACAAGAATCAAAGTGATCCCCGGCTTGCCGGCGCAGGCCCCAATAATTCGGGCAATCAGCCCTTTGGGTTCAGAATTTACCACTGCTGTACCCCCGACTTCAGGCGACTTTCCGCCGCGATCAGGAATACACCCGAGGTGACAATTTTATCTCCTGCCTGGAGGCCAGAACGGATAACAATCCTGTCGCTGTCGCCATAACCGGTGCGTACTTGTACCGGCTCCAGACGGCCCTGGCCCAAATCGCGGAAAACAATGCGCTTTTTGCCGGAGATCAATACTGAATCCCTGGGTACCACCAGGAGATTTCCCAGTTCGGCGGTTAACATGATGTCCGCAAACAGTCCCGGGCGCAGTTCACCATCGGTATTGGGCAAGGTCACACGCAGCCGTGCACTGCGGTTATTGTGATTAAGGAAAGGATCAATCTGGGTGAGGGTGGCTGGGATTTCCTCATGGTAGACGTTGGTTAAACGCACTTTGGCCGGCATGCCTTTTTCTATCAGTGGCAACTGATCTTCGTAGGCGTGGGCTTCAATCCAAACCTGGCTGAGGTCGGCTATACGCAGCAGGTTGTCGCCCTTTTCAAACGCAGAGCCCGCGACAATATTCTTCTCAATTATCACACCACTGGCGGGTGCAAAAATCGGGATATAGTCCTGTGCTTTTTGCTGTTCAACCAGCCAGTCGATTTGCTCTTCAGAGAGGCCCCACAACAATAGACGCCTTCGTGCTGCTTTCTCCAGGGCATCGCCACGGCGGCGGGCCTTTAGATATTCATCCTGGACTGCGAGCAACTCGGGGCTGTAAACAGAAAACAGTACTTCGCCGCGTTTAACCTGCTTGCCTTCAAAATCTGCATCCAACTCACCAATCCAGCCGTCGAAGCGCAGGCTGATATCCCGCAAGCGGGTTTCGTCATAGGTGACCTGGCCGTGCAGGTGAATGGGCAAGGCGAATGGCTGTCGCTCGACGATACCGGTTTTGATACCAATAGCCTGGCGTCGGCCGCTATCCACCACAATGCTGCCACTTTTCAGTTCATCGTGGCTCACAGGTTGCAGGTTCATACCGCAAATAGGGCAACTACCGGCTTCGGCAGCTCTCACCGACGGGTGCATCGAGCAGGTGTAATAGGCGGTATCTGAAGCCTCAGGCGCAGACTTTAGGCGCAGGCCTTTGCGATTGGTGCTCATATCAAAGGCAAGATCGACATGTTTATCGTGGCCTGTCGCTACGTCTACCACCATGGGCCAGGAGCCCACCATGGCCAGCTCAATTTCACCGGTGAAAATGCCGGGGCTGGATTCACTGATATCGGCGACGGCACGCATAGCTGGCATGGCGCCCATGGCGGGCATCTCGGCTACCGCGCGAACTTCGGCTCCAGATACCGGCTTATTGTCAGCATTGCGAACTTCAATTCGAATTTGGTTTTTACCCGCTTGGGGTTGCAGCGGATCGACAGACACTGCGATCTGGAAGGGGCCAGCTTGCACAAAATCAGCATTTGGAGCTTCGGCTTGTGCAGAAATTTTCTTCCAATAAAAGGCCGCGCCGGCAGCCGCTAACAGCAGGGTAAGGGCGATTAAGCTCAATGTTCTTTGCTGGCTCATAGGGCACCCTCCTGAATGAAGGAAAGGGGCATCTGCCCGCAAAGCACGTTATCAATGAGCAGGCCACCAATGGCCGCTATAGCTTGTTGGGAAATCAAAAGGTTCACTCCTAGAACAATCTTTCTGAAGCCGCCAGCAAACATGGGCTGGGGGCATATTTCGCTAGTCAGAGAGAAAGGGAGTGATCAAATACGCAGGCGCAAAGTGGCAAGCCAAGTTCGGTTGCCGGGGTGAGATTCTGTCGCAGTAGGAGATAATTCAGGCGTACTGAATGGCGGAGCCAGAATTTGGGGCCACTGGTAAGTTGGAGGTGGCGCCAACTGGGGAAGTTCCAGATTCAAGTATGCGGCGGTGACGGCAACTTGGTGGTCGTCCAGCGAAGTCTTCAGGGAGACTTGGGCGTCATAGCCACAACAGTCATCATCTGAGTCTGACCCCTTGGCCATATCATCGCAGCAACATTCCGCTGATGGCTTGGGGTCCTCCATCATTTCGCAGGCGAGCACGGTCTGCACTTGCAACATCAGCAGGAGCAGGGCCGCCATGGCTATCAGCTTGGCGCGAAATGTGGACGAATAGTTCTTCATTACTGATAAATCATACACCAGAGGCCGGTTGCTCGACAAAGGTTGCTTTCGCTATGTGATCAAGGGGTACTTCCAAGTTTTTCCTTCTTCCATTAAGGGTAATTACGGCACAGGTTAACCCTTCGGCAGAGATTTCTTGACGATAGTTAGTAGATTCCCTTGGATAAATGCGACTACAACAGCACCACAAGGTGTCTCTATGAAATTAACTCCCCCGGTTTGCCTCCTTCTGATCTGTTTATTGGCGGCACCTTCTTTTGCAGATTCTAAACGCACATCTCTCGAGGAGTTATTTGCGACTACCTATAAACATAATGAAGAGATTAACAGTGAATGGGTGCTGAGTAGGGAGCGGAACTGGGCTGCCTGGCAAAGAATGAGGGCTGTTAGGGAAGCTGCTAATAGGGGGGAAGACTTGTCATACCTCAGCAAGTATGGGCTTGAGAGAAAGTCCGCGTGGTACGAGATTGATTTAGGAAAGCAACGAGCGTGGCTGACGTCATTCAGACTGCTAGGGGTACTCTCTTCTTGGTATATGTTAAAGACGAATCAGGAGGAGCTTTATGAGCTTGGTATGACTGTGGCTGAAGTGGAAAAGTTGGGTCGCTATGTTATCGCCAATGACATCAAAGAAATAAACATCCAGGCAAGATTGGATTATTTCCACAAAGAGGAAGCTGGTTACATAGGCCGGATCCTTCAAGGCGGTGAGGACTTTGCCGCTATCTATTTAGAGCTTCAAGGTAATCTTGAAGCTCTTGAACACCTCTTGGAAACTAATTGGATCATAGATCTATTCAGAAAGTTTGATAGTGAAGCTCAAGAGATATTACTGGCCTATAGCTTATCGAAATATAATTCACGAGAGGGAATGGGCCGTAGTAATTACAGTCTGGATCAAGAAGCCGAAATGTTTGTCGATAAATTTCTCTCTGGAGAGATCAATGCAATGACGAAGGAGGCTTTGGAAAGGCTTCAAGAGAAAAGGCTGGCTAAAAAAGCTACCATCAATGTGGAATTTAAGCCCCCGGTTGATTCGCCCGTAAATGAGTGCAAGTGTCCTCCCGATCAATGTTCCTACAATAATTCTTGATTATACTTAATTTAATAGATTTCCCGTCATAATCGACCGCGTGGCATGGTCTTCACTTCGAGTGGTAGTTGTAATGACTGTAACAAGGATCTGTTTTTGGCTTGTCGCGCTTTTCTATTCCTTATCCCCCTTTGCAGATGAATACATAGTTCAGAGCGAGGACTACGACCCGTTTACCCAGATGACAGAACTCTGGCTAAAGGGTGAAATATCAAATCGTCAGATAAGGGATTTGGCACTAAGAGGCCGATATCAAAACAGCTCTGCCGCTAATAGTGCTCATGTCTCCTTCTTTCTTGATGAAATGCAGGTGATTGCGCGGGGGAATTCTGTATCGGGTCGTTCGGCCCAGATATCCGTCCAGGTTGATGAGTCAATTTTTGACTTGGATTATGACCTTGTTTCTATGCATATGATGATCAATGGTCATGGAAATGGGTTATCGAGCAAGCAGAAATTCCTTTTGGTTACTTTTATGTATCGGTTAGCAGCAGAAGGCTGGAGTAAGTCTTCTGGAGTCGATGAAATGGAGAAACATCTTATTTATCGAACTCTCGATTACTTATCTGAAATGCCTGCAGATTATAAAATGTGGGTGATTGCCAAAGAAATACAATACCCGGTTCATTAGGTTGTTAATCTATAGCTTCATTAAAGTTTAAGTGGCTTAAATGGCCACAACAGACTTTAACAGAAGGGCTAAAGGATAAGATTCCTGGCAGTTATTCAGATTATTGGTAGAGGTTTAATTTATTCAGTTTTTATTGCTGTGAATAGCTATATATCAACTATTTAAGGATTTGTTTAATCTAAAGTTCCTAATCACGTGGAATATATTGTAAAAAGGAAAGTTATGGATTTGTCCGATAAAGTTGCTGTTGTTATAGGAGCGGGAAGTGGACTAGGGCGGGCTTTAGCAATACGTTTGGCCGAAAAAGGAATGACGTTGGTATTAGCCGGATATACCCTAAGTCATCTCGAATCAACAGCCAAGTTGATAGCACTAGAAGGTGCTGAGTGTATATGCGTACAAGCAGATGTATCTAAACTTGGGGATGTGCAAAACATCGCCGATAGAACTTTAAAACACTTTGATAAGGTACACTTGCTCTGTAATGTGGCCGGAATAGGTCCTTTGGGGGCTATAGCAGAAACCTCTATGGATGAGTGGGAGTGGATTTTATCAGTGAATTTGTGGGGGCCTATTAACGGTATTCATGTATTTCTCCCTCATATCGAACAGAATGACGAGGGCCATATATTGTCTGTAGCATCGGAATCCGGCCTATATGGTATAGGGTACTTAGGGGCCTACAATGTTTCAAAATTTGGTGTTGTAGGTTTAATGCAAAGTTTAGAGCGGGATCTTCGTTTAGCTAACTCGCCTATAAAAACTTCTGTATTTTGTCCTGGTGCTATAAAAACTAATATTCTCGACTCTTCACGTAATAGGCCTGCAAGTGTAGCGGTAATTCACCCTGAGTCTGAAGTCGAGAAAAAAGTTAAAGCCAAAGTTGTCAAGGTGGTTTCTGAAGGTATGAAGCCAGAAAAAGCTGCTGATATCATTACTAGTGGTATAGAAAGCGGGCAGTTTTGGATTTTCTCCCATCCTTATGTACCCGAAACTGCATTTCAGCAGGCAAAGGCGATGTTGGATAGTAATACGTTAATTGATATTTAGCTTAGTTAGGAAACCTCTGATTAATTTCGAGCCAACTTGGTAGTATTCCGCTATCCGTCAAGATCTTGCCCCTAGCTACCTTTGCCGAAGCTGCATATAATCTGAAGCGTCATGGAACTCCCCGCGAGAAGTTTCTTTCTCAGATGCATGCTCTCATCCCATGGGGGTGGCTAGAAGTCCATTTATCAAAGCTTCCCTAGAAAGGCCCTAGTTGGTACCTACGAGCAGAAAAAATATAGCGATTTCTTCCTTTTTTCCTGTAATCTCCACCTCAGTATATATCTGTAACGTATTTTAGTTTTAAAAGGACTTATATGCAGGATCGAATATCACAGTTGGATTTGTTGAGGGGAGTCGCTTTGTTGGGGCTTCCTTTAATGAATATGATAAATTTCTCTATGCCTATGGCGGCTTATTTGAATCCAAAGGCCTATTTGCCAAATGGCCCTTTGAATGATTTTCTCTTTAGCTTTTTCCATTTGTTTGCTGATCAAAAGTTCATGGGGCTTTTTGCCATGCTTTTCGGCGCAGGCATCATACTTTTAGCTGAGAAGCGCGAGCAACAGAATAAGTCTGCTGCAAAAATTCATTACAGTCGAAATTTCTGGCTGTTATTGATAGGCCTTTGTCATGGCATCTTCATTTGGGAAGGCGACATCCTGATGATCTATGCCTTTATAGCCATGTTTGTCTATTTGTTACGCAAGTTGCGCGGAAGCTGGCTGATTGCATTGGGGGTGATTACTCTTGCCTTGTCAGCATATAGCTCATATCTGACAGGAGCTTTTATAGAACCCCTAACAGGAGAAGCTCGATATGCAACGGCAGCCATTTTTGCCCCTGATACAGCGCAGATCCAGCAAGATATAGAAATATATCGAGGAGGGTTCTGGGATCTGGTCGGGAGTCGATTAGTTGCTGGTAATTTAGCTTCTAGTCCGGAATCAGCAATCGTTATTTCCTACTTTAGTCTCTCCATTATTTTAAAAGCTGCCGCTATGATGTTGCTGGGAATGGGCCTGTTTAAGTTGGATATCCTACGTGGCCAGGCCAGTTCGTCTGCCTACAAAAAACTAGCTATTACTGGGTTGGCTATTGGGGTGACATTGACCGGTATAGGGCTTATCTGGAACTATAGTCATGACTGGAGTATGGATGATTACTTCACCTATGGTGCCATTTTTAATTTGGTAGGGTCCACATTTACCAGTATCGGTTATATCGGCTTGATCTGCCTTTGGTTCAAATTAGGTAAACACCTATGGATCAAAGGCAAGATCCAAAGTGTTGGGCGGATGGCATTTACCAATTACTTGGCTCAATCATTTATTTGCATTTATATTTTTTATGGCTTTGGATTGGGTTTGTATGGTGAGCTGACACGTATAGAAGTACTTGGGGTCTGTGTGCTGCTGGGTCTGTTTCAGCTGGCCTATTCGGATCTTTGGCTTAAGGCATTTCGTATGGGGCCGCTAGAGTGGTTTTGGCGAACTTTAACATATTTCAGGTTTGCACCGCTGATAAAGGAAAGGGGCGTACCGGCGACCGAACAGCGCTTATAGAGTTCATAGCTAAAATTTGGCGGGCTGCTATTAATCTTGAGAATAGGAGTCATCGGTAGCTCGTTACCTGTACCACAGATTGTTTATTGCGAGGTCTTTTGAATATTTTTATAGGATGATTGGCCGTAAAGATAAGATGTTTTCACATTAAAAATAGGCATGATTGAACTTGATCTGACAGGGCTTCTTCTAAGAAGCGGGTAACTGTCAGATCAAGTTGAAAGTTAGTAGATCTCTAATTACCTTAAGACAAAGAACCCTACAATATCTTTTTAGTAATCTACAGTTGTTATTATAAAGTCACCTTCAATTGTGCCTTCATTATCCTGGTCAGTATAAGCAATCCAGGCTGCTGTCTCACTGGCAGCTGCCAGCTTACTTTTCAATGCGAGCGCTTCCATCATATTGCGAGGCACATCGAAGTGCCATTGAGTACCCAGTGCCTGACATTCACTCTCTCCATTCGACCAGGTAGACTTCCTCGTAGTCAGTGACCACATGACAGGGTAATCGATAGCGCCATCATCTTTTAAGTCGTTTACATGCAGTTCGCCATTTAACCGCCTTTTACAAGCAAATGAATAGGAACGATCACATTGACGGTCATTAAAGCGCCCGTCGCTTCTGATAACAGCGCAGTCCTCTCCGTTACCATGATCATTGGGTTCTCCCTCTCCCCAAGACCATAGTCCTTTATTTTGAAATCTGCTGTCCGTAGCACTGACATCATAGTGTTCTACGGTGTTGATACCGTCATCCCAGTTGTCCAGGGAATCGTCATCGCCACTCTTCCAGTGCCTGTCCAGTCCACCCCATCCGTCGAATATTACATCGAATGACTCATTATCATCCCCAATATTGCTGTCATTTTTTGTCCAGAAAAATACGAATCTCTTTTTTCCATTTACACCATCATGTTTCCGGACTGTCTCCCGTGATAACTCTTGAGAGGGGAGTGAGGTTCGTTTATAGCTCGTGACTTCAACCCCATTGGGAAAGTCCTCTCTATAGTCTTGGGGTGTGTAAATGTATTCCAGGCCTACCTGATCTATAAGATGATTTTGAAAAGTTACCTGGGCACCGGACGATACCGCATTTTCGATATGTACGATTACTGTACGATTAGTGCCATATTGATCCTGCTTGTAAGCCCAATCCCTCAAATCTCCCAATACAGTAGAGATAGGAACGCGTTGAGGATCAAGCCAGAAATTACAATAGAATGAGCCATGACAAAAATATTGTTCACCACTGAACTGATGCAGGTCCAGCTCAATAATTTCAGCACCAATATCAATTTGGTCTTTAACCCTGGCAGATTGTTCAGAGCCTACCCAGATAGCACCATAGGCATCAGAGTTATAACTGTTGTGTGTTGCAAGGACTTGTGTATAGCGAATTGGTGTTGAGTAAGTCAGGCGCCGTTGTAGCTCGAGTGCATATTTTGCGTGGTCATTGGTACCTTGTTCTGTCTCGTAATCGTAATAGAGGTTGAATTGAACCAACATTGAATAAGGATCGGTCTCTGCAAATAGAGGCGTACTCATCAACGTTATATAACTAAATAGAGCGATACAAATCTTCTTTAGCCCTTTCGAGAGTGGCCATGAATAGTTTTTTTTCATTATTATTCCTACTGTTCGCCTGAGTTTGTTATTTTTTAAACAGATTTAATTGCGCTCTCTATTACGACTGCCGAGATAAAAGTAATCGCATGCAGCAATACTTGCGTCTCTAAACGTATGAAGTTTATTTCTACCCATCTCCCTTGTGAGGTCGGATATCAGGAACTTCAATAATCTTCAAATGTTTCAAGTATAAACCCCTGAAGGGCAATAGAGTGCGAAAGCAATGATATCGAAAAGATATAGCCTGTTAGCTACTTTAAATGTATTAACGAGAAGCACCTCACAAAGTTATAGTTTTATAATGCTTAAATCAAAAACTATTTACTATTATTTAAAGGTTAAACACTTTCTAGCTAATACCCTAATAGTCAGTCGGTGACGAAATGGTAATCAAAAAACGAACTGCTCTTGGAAGTAGTGATAGATAGCATATAAGTAAAATAGGATAATAAGGGTAGAGCTAGGGTTTTCTGGCCGATAATACCGAGAAATAGCCGAGTGCCTGATATGATTGAGGATTTACAAATCCTGCTGTCTCAAGCATCCGATAAAGCTCTTTGGCTGAGTATAGTTGGGAGCCGTGGTTCATAAACAAATGAAAGCAGAACAAGCTTGGCGTTAAACGAGTATCATCGAAGAGCATATCGTGGATAAATACCTGCCCACCTTTTGGTAAAAGTGCGAAGGCTCTGTCGATCAAGATTTGGCATGTAGCGTGCTGCCAATCATGCAACACATTGCTAAAGCAAATACCATCGAACCCCTCAGGCCATGGGTCTCTAAAGAAATCCCCCTTAACTATCTGGATTTGCTGATTTTTTTTGAACTTATTTATATACATTGCTGCTATATCGCAAACCGGCGGCAGGTCGAAGAGCAGCGCATTGCGCTCAGGATAGGTATCGCAGAAGGCGAGAGCAACGGTTCCAGAGCCTCCGCCGGCATCGAGTAAGGTTTGAGCGTTTTCAAAAATACCGCAGGAAGCAGCCTCAACTGCGGAGGCAAACCCCTGCGAATGCATCAGATGAGTAAAAGCTGCTGCCGAGTCATTGTCCATGTCATTTTTTTGCCACATGTCGGTTACAGAGCGACCTTTACATTCCAGCTCATATTCTCTTTGTAAGCTGGTGAGTATCTTTTTATCCAGGTGATTGATGTCATAGATTTGAAAAGGGTCGAGTAAGACTTCCCCCCAATAGTAGTGACTACTTTTGGAGAGGTAGCATTTTCCCAGCTCTGTATTTTTCACTTGTTGTTTGTCGAAGCAGATATACCCCAAATGACTCAGAATCAGTAGAAAGAAGCCCATTCCTTTATTGCTGAGCTGCAATTCCTTACTGAGTGCTTCGCAGGAATCATAACCGCGTTCAATTAGCCCGGTGATATCCAACCTTGCAGAAACCATTAGGCAGGCAAAATCATAGTTTCCCATAAGACGGTCCCACATAGGACCGTCGGATGCGCTAGGGGGAGTTATGCTTTGAGTTCTACCGCTATTTCCCATCGCTCATTCTCCAAATAACCCGGGGAACTTTGTTGGTGCGTTCGATACGCTTAAGTCGCTCGGCTTTTTGTACTGTGAAGGACTGAGGGTACTGTCTGACAACAGAGGCGAGGTTGTGAATGTTGTTCAAAATATGCTCACAGATGCTCTTGGCACTTGCCGTGCCTGTGAACTGAACGACTATTGAATCGGCAGACTTTTTTGTTGGGGGGTCGCCGCTGAGAAGTAGTTGAACTTCTTCGACGCCTTCACATTCATAGGTGAGCTCTATGATCTTATTGAGGTCCAGAAGAGCGCTGCATAAACCGACAGTGTCATCTGCTCTCCCCTGAATAGATAGGCCATTAGGACGACCACAGGGACAAGTTGCTTTTTGGATTAGGTCACCTAACCGGTAACGCACTATCGGTACCGTCCACCCTGTACCTACCCGGGTAAGCAGGGCGCCTTGATCGTCAGTTTCAATCAATTGGTCCGCTAAAAGGTGATAGATGTTCAAATCACACTCAGGGGAATTGACAGCAATGCTATTGGTTTCTACCGATCCATAGTCGCACCACAGCCCAGCATTAGGGAAAGCCTCACGTATGACCTTCAGCTTTGCTTTGGTCCAAGGTTCCCCCATCCAGATAATTGTCTCTATTGGGAGTTGGCTGCCTGAATTTAGTATACCTTCGGCAAAATCTGCCAGTCCCGTGGGTGCGCCAGCGAGTGAGTCCACATTGATGTTATGTAGAAGTTCCAGCCAATTCTCCACCTCACCAGGTATAAAGGGGCCTGTAGGTGCAATGGTGCATTTGGAAGCCTCTGCCAGTGTTTGAATAAAGTAGTGTGCACCCCATAGCCGCCCTGGATTAAAGAGATTAAGAAGAACACTTTGAGAGCTGAGCGGGCGCCACTCCTTCAGCAGTCTTTGAGTTGCCTGGTGATAAGGTGTATAGGCCAGCTTTGGCTTTCCAGTTGTGCCGCCGCTGGACATGATAATGGCTCCGTGTTCCTGCGCGGCATATTGGCTGATATGTTTAAGTTCAGCGGGGCCACTAACGGGGATGTCATCGAGACAGACGGCAGAAACAGGTATATCTGGTCCACCGTAAGGTGAAAGACTGCGGGCGTGGGCGAGAATGGCATTCCAATCCAGGTGGCCGATGTTCATAGCGTTAAGGTAGCTTCCGTTCAATCCCGTCTTCCTGGGGTTGTGAGGTATCAGGGGGACTGAGGAAATTGTAGTAACATGGCGTTCAGGTAGAGGGCAGTCTGGCCATTCGGAAGTTCTTGCCAGCAAAACCGATGCATTTCAGCAGCAATAGATCACGCCAGCTTTTGCCAGGGACTCCACTTCATCTTGTGGAATACCCAAGTCACCAAGGATCTCTCGAGTATTCTCTCCGTAAAGTGGTGCTTGCTGAAAAGGGATTGGAGGAGTGTCGGGAATAGAAAAGGGGGCGTTTATATATTGTATTGAGTCGCGGCTTTTACTGCGTGTATAGGGAATCGATACAGTCTTGTCGTTATCTCGGACATAGGGGTTGTTAAGCGCCTCAGGGATATCATAGACCGGGGCACAGGGGATTTTACCCTCCATTTGAGCGCACCATTCTTTCGTTGCTCTCTTCTGGAAGTGCTGGTCTAGAGCTTCTGTCAGTTGCTCCCTGTTTTGCATCCTGTTCTCATTGGTCAAAAAGCGGGCATCAGCTTGTAAAATGTCGGAGCCTAGTTCGTGACAAAGCAATTCCCAGAATTTCTGGGTTAGACAGGCCACATAAAACCAACCATCTGCTGTCTTTACTAATTGGCAAGGTGCTTGGGATGCGTGGGCTGAGCGAGGTTGCTTCCCTGGAACTATCCCCTCGTTGAGAAACCATAACCCTTGGTAGCAGAGGCAATTTAGCGCAATGTCGAATAAGTTAGTGTCAAAATCACCGCCTTTTCCTGTGACTTCGGTCCGCAGTAACCCTGAAACTGTACAGAGGGCTGAATAGACACTCCCCAGGAGATCCACTACTGAAACGCCAACTTTGGTTGGGATAGATCCTGGTTCTCCAGTCACTGACATCCAACCAGTTTCTGCCTGCATAAGGAAATCATATCCTGGCCAGTGTTTTCTATTGTTGTCTCTACCGTATCCTGAGAGATGGGTACAAACTATTTTGGGGTTCGCCACTTTGAGGTCAGCATAGGTAACGCCTAACTCTTCGGGCAAAGAGCCTCGAAAGTTGTCGATAACAGCATGTGAGTTATTCACAAGCTTCAAGAATACCTCCCTGCCAGCGGGATCCCTGATATCCAGGGCCAAGCTCTTCTTGTTGTGGAGCGTCGATTCACTTGTCTCATTGTCTTCGCGAGCTTCATCAAGATAGATAGATCCCATTTTTCTAAGTGGATTCCCACTTTGTTTGGGGTCTTCAATATTGACTACTTCTGCGCCCAGAAAAGCTAGTAAAGTGCCATGAAAGGAACCTGCGCCCCAGGTTTCGAATGAAAGGATACGCTTACCGTGGAGAGGGAGCATTATGATATACCTGATTTGCGCAAACAAATTAATGGCCAGCCAAGTTTTGCCACTTAGTTACAAGTGGGTATTAGTTTATAGATCACTGTGTAAATCTGATGTGGGAAAATAGAGTACGAAGTTTGCATTGGTTATTAGGATCTATTTAAGTTACGGCGGACATTGAGTGTTTAATTATTCCTCATAGGTTTGATTGGCAAATAATATCCCCAAGCCGAGAAATAGTTTGTGCCTGGTAGTAAGTCTAAGTATGTGCCACCAACGCACAACTGGGCATTGCGAACTAGACTCCTTGAGATCCAGTTAATAGCTTTTAAGGATGTGAATATGGATCGTTTTCATATCAGCAGGGTGGAGCTATATGCGATAGCCGATAAAAATGCGCCGCCAATTTGTTGGACTGCTAATCAAACTCCGTTGTTATACACCAACAACGTTATTCGCATTATAACCAGTAATGGTATCGAAGGTATTGGTGCGACATTGAGTTATACCGAGAACGGTTTTGATCGATGTATTATTGAATCCATGCGCACAATTGCACCTGGTATTTTGGGTAAAAACCCATTGAGGACAGAGGAATTATATAACTGGTTAATGGAACGGTGTACTTGGGGCGGGTTGCCTGCTAAATCGCCTTTTGATATTGCTGCATGGGACATAAAAGGCAAAAAGGCTGAGATGCCGATTTATGAACTTTTAGGTGGGGCACGCTCAAAAATACAATCTTATGCATCCTCTCCTATGTTTGACACTGTGGAGGAATACGAAACATATATCGAAGATTGTATAGCGGAGGGGTTTACAGCAATAAAATTTCATTGCTCTTGTATATATGAGAGAGATATGGAATTAGTTTCAGCAATTCAAGCACGTTTTGAAGGGAAGTGTGTGCGTTTCATGCTGGATACAGCCTCTCTATATACTCCTGCTGAAGCTATGGGCATGGCCAAGTGGTTGAGTGAAAACAACTGGGAGTGGTTTGAAGCTCCAGTTCCAGATTCTGATTGTAGGACTTATCGAGAGCTTGTTAATAAATTCGATATACGAATATTAAGTGATAGTAATTCCTTGTTAACACCACATGAGATAACTAATGCGTTGAACTTGGATACCTGGACTAGTGTTCACCTGGATGCCACTGTTTGTGGAGGAATTACGCCTTTAAATAAATGTTTTGCCATTGCGGAAGGGTTTGGTAAAACGTTAGAGATACAAAGTATGGGATTTACGCTTACACAAGCTGCTAACCTACACGTTGCCCTTGCACATAAAAATTGCAATTATTTTGAGCAGTTTTTCCCTTATGAAGGTTTTGAGCTTGCGAGTAAGGTGTTTATTCGAACTGATAAGGAGGGTTATGTCCATGCCCCTCAGGGAAATGGGCTGGGAATAGCCATGGATTGGGAAAAGGTAAAGGATAACTGTTTTTGTCAATATGTGTTTGAGTAGGGTGATCTAGACTATGCAGGAATCGGATGCCAAGAAATATATTATGGATAAGAAGTTAACATTGGTTAGTTTCTTTTTGGTTTTACTTCTTGGTGTTGTTGCAGTTATTTATCCTGAAGGTACTAAGGACTTTATGAAAGAAATGTTAGCTCTAACTATAATAGACTTAGGGGCAATATTTCTTTGGTATACCCTTTTAGGGACCTTGGCCCTTTTGTTTTTAGCCTTTTCAAAATATGGCAAGCTTCGTTTGGGAGAGGGGAAGGCAAAGTATTCTCTTGTTCAGCTTTTTTCTATGGCTCTCTGTGCAGGTATGGGAGCTTCGACGATGTATTGGGCATATATTGAAGTAATTCATTACTATATGGACCCCCAGTTCGGTATTTCTGCCGAATCAATTAAGATGGAGTACGCAACGGCTTTCAACATTTTCCACTGGGGGTCGGCAGGATGGGTTATCAATTTGATGGTGGCGATCCCTTTTTCTGTGAGTTTTCATATTAAAAAGAATCGAACCCTTAAGTTGTCCTCTGTATTAAATAATATGCTTGATGATCGTATGCCTGAGTGGTTGAAAAAAGGCGTAGATTTATTGTTCATTGTGACCACGCTTTCGGCTACGACATTAACCCTTGGTCTTGCGATTCCAATGATTTCGTATAATGTCAGCGCCTTAACGGGTATTCCGGATAGTCTTTCTACAGGAATAGCCATTATCATAGGTTTGTCTCTCCTTTTCTCATTGTCGTCATTTATTGGCATTGAGAAGGGGATGTCACGTATATCTGGGTGGACCATCTATATAGCAATATTCCTACTTTTATATACGTTTATTGTTGGGCCAAGTGCTCTTGTTGCAAATAATGTAACGAATAGTTTGGGGATATTGTTTTCTGAATATTTCCGCATGTCCTTGAGTACAGACCCATATGGGAGTACTCATTTTCCTCAGTATTGGACAATTTTCTTTTGGGCAACCTGGATATCCTATTCGCCGGGTGTAGGTGTGTTTGTTACAAAAATTTCTCAGGGGCACCGTCTGAGAGATGTGATTTTAACTTTGATCCTTGGAGGAGGGCTTAGTAGCGCATTTATCTTTGGGATAGCGGGAACTTACGCTGTAGATCTTATGAACCAAGGGGCTGTTAATGCAGTGCAAGAGCTTTCCAGTGGGGAGCCTCTACGTCTCGCCCATGATATTTTAAGTCAATTGCCGCTTCCTGAGTTGGCGATAGCCATTTTTCTGCTGTCAATGATACTGTTTTGCGTGACAACCTTGGATGCAACTTCATATTCATTGACCGGGGTTGTCACAAAAAATCTTGATGCTGAGGCAAATGTTATGCCGGCATATCGAGTTTTTTGGTGCGGATTGCTAACGGTGATACCCATTGTGTTTTTATTTATTAACGCCGATATGGATACGCTAAAGTCTTTTCCCGTTTTAATTGTAATCCCTCTCCTTCCTATATTGGTAATTCTATGTGTTAAAACAGGAGCTTATCTGTCGTCTCAATTTGGCGACATGTCTGAGGGCGAAATTGAAGCGTATAGAGCACCTGCTAAGATGTAACGTGCAGGAATTGATTGAGTTGTACATTAATTGTAGAGTGTAACTCTGTGCTAAATAGCTGGCTAAATGACATGAAAAGATAAGTGGTCGCGGAGTGTTCCGATTTTCAGCCTTCCTCCTTGAGTTGTCCGATATAAAAGTATCGGTAATATTAGCGTGTCGGTTTTGAATGTAGTTTATATCGAAATTCAGAGTGTTTAAACGGGGTGTATAAATTTAATCGCTGCGCTCTTATATTGTTGGTTTATGCCCGTTCATCACATTGTTAAGACCTTTCGGTACCCTGGCAGTAAATTGAGCCCTGGAAGTTTGGAGTTACTGCTACTTTTAAATTCATAGGAGTATAGATTTACTTTGAATCCATAGCTGTTCATTGCAGAAGAAAGTCATTTATCGATATTAAGATGAGAGTGTTGACAAATAGTGTTTTGTTACGCCGTAAAGGGCAATGAATCATATCGATAAATCGTTGTATTAGATATTGCGTGGGGTTTGAGTTGTGTAAAGCGACAAGGAGGTTACTATGCGCCTGCACTTAGCTGTCATTATTGGAACACTTATTTTTTCCATGGAAGCTATAGCTGCTGACTATGGCAGTCTAGAAAATCCGTGGGGGTTTCGTCCATATGTTTCACTGAATGGTGGAGTTAATAGGCTAGAAGTTAAGCAGGATTATCGTACTGTAGGGGTACTTTATGACCCATACTACTACTACGATTATTTTTACGAATATAGTTACTACAAAACCTCAAGTTCAGGAAGTGAGCCTTGGGGCAGCGTCGATATCGGGATCGACTTCAATGGCTACCCGTTTGAACTTCGCTTTAGCTATGGCAGAACAAATTTAGGGCGATCGACATCGATAGAAAATATCGATTATATTGATGACGAAGTTACAGTTATTGAGCGATATCAGGTCAATCAGAAACATCGCTTGGATGTATTTTCAATTACAGGAACTTTGGATTTATCTTGGTATTGCGACAGGTCCTGTATGTATTTGTTGTTGGGCTATAGTTTTGCGGAGCTGGACTGGTCATATACTATGGCTGAATTTTACGCCGGCGGTAACTATTATGGGTCAACAGAATTCAGTAAAAGCTATTTCCATGTAGGTCTAGGTGCGCGCTACAACTTAAATAACTCTTTGCGTATAAGTGCCGAATACATGCTGCACAATGTTGGTAAGGTGGGGGAGTATTATATAAATGACTTTGACCATATAGAATTTGACTTAAGGAATCTTAATGTGCTGCAAGTTGGTATATCCTTTATATTCTGATTTATACTTCTTGTTCATTTAAAATGAAAGTATGGATTAAAGCCATACTTTCATAAATATGGGAACTCAATCTCTCAATTAGTACTAATCGATAAGATCTAAGAGCTTCCTCTTATCAACTTTCCCGACTGCGGTAACCGGCAGACGAGTTAACACTTTAAGCTGCTCAGGTAGCTTAAAGCTGGCCAGGCCTCTTTCGGTTAAGAAGTCGCGCAACGTTTGCAGGCTTGGCGCTTTATCTACACATACGATAGTCGCTCCAACTTGCTCTCCCATCTCTTGGTCTGGCAAGGGAATGATAGCTGCTTGTTGAATGTTGGGATGGGCGAGTAGATGCTCTTCAATTTCATCACATGCAAAAGTTTCCCCGCCCCGATTTACAACATCTTTGAGTCGTCCAGTAACTACAATATTGCCGTTATCTAGAATGCGTACACGATCGCCGCTGCGATAGAAACCATCTGGGGTAAAAGCGCGTCGGTTATGTTCTTCTGCACGGTAATAGCCTCTCAGTGTATAGGGGCCGCGAGTAAGCAGTTCTCCTTCTTCTCCGGCTTTCACTTCCTGTCCGTACTCATCAACCACTTTTAGAGTATCGAGGGTACTCATAGGTCTTCCTTGAGTATTGGTGATGGTTTCATTGTTATCTTCGCGATGGGTGTAACAAATCAACCCTTCGGCCATACCGAATACCTGCTGTAGTGCACCGGGAAAAGCATCTATCGCAGCATTGGCGTCAGTTGGACTCAGCTTTGAGCCACCAACTTGAAGTAAGCGGAGAGAGCTTAAATCAGCATCTTCCCATTCTGTCGCTGCAGTCCAGACTTGAGCCAGTGCTGGGACCAGGGCTGTGGCGGTTACGCCGTAGCGCTCTATCAGCTCGAAGCAGTAGTCCGGGCTTGCATCTTTGGTGAATATGACTTGCCCACCCATGGATAGCGTGCCCAGAATGCCGGGGCAACCCAGTGGAAAATTATGGGCGGCGGGGAGTACTGCCAGATAGATTTCATCTTTTCCTAAATTACAAGCAGCCGTAGCGCAGGTAATGTTGTAGCGATAGTCATTGTGGGTGCGTGGAATAAGTTTCGGAAGTCCTGTAGTGCCACCGGAAACGAGGAATAGAGCTGGGGCGTTGGGGTCTACTGGAACAGGGGTGAAACCTTGGCATTCTCTTCTGGGCAGGGGGCGGAATGTGTCATTTTCATCTGAGCTGTATATGCCTCGCAAGGTCGGAGATTGCGAAGCAATTTGTTCTATCATGCTGGGGCGACTTCCATCAGTTTCAGCTCCTGAAGTGATATAGATACTGGCACCCGAGACTTGTGCAAAATGGCATATTTCATTTTGGCGATGTGCTGGCAAAGCTAATACAGGAACCAATCCCGCTCGAAATAAACCGAGTAGGGCTGTGATGAAACTGACTTTATTGCTCCACTGGAGTATTGCCCGCTCCCCAACTTTGTAGCCTTGTTCCACCAGGCCTGCAGCAATGCTATCGGCCTCATTAACCAATTCAGCATAAGTTAATTGATCCGATAGGTCCCGAACTGCGCATTGATTGGGAAAGTTTTTCGCATTACGTGTGATCAGCTCCCAAATAGGTTGGTTATCCCAAATTCCTTGTTGCTGATAGAAATCCTCTAGTTCCTTTGGGTGAGGCGTGTAACCATTAAGTAAATTATTTTCCATGCTGGTCTCCTGAAATGTTTGGGTGGAGCAGGGGAGTGTTTTTTTGAATCCTCTTCAGATTTCTAAATTAAGAATTAACAGTTAGTATTCACGGCTTCAAATTTCTTATTGAGATAAATCTATGTCCGGCGCTTGGCTACAAATCCCTCGCCCTCAACCTAAAGCGGCTATCCGACTTTTGTGTTTGCCTCATGCTGGTGGTACAGCATCACTTTACCGGCCCTGGGCGAAATTATTGCCAGATTCCATAGAATTGGTTCTCGTATGTTTACCGGGTAGGGAGCAACGCTGTAATGAAGCTATGCCCGCAGATATGCAAACTTTAATTGCTTTGTTAAGTAGGGCTATCAAACCTGTCATCGATAAACCCTGGGCAGTATTTGGGCACAGTATGGGAGCTACAGTTGCTCATGAATTGGCTCTCTCCTTGTATCGCGAAAAATTGCACGGTCCTGAACACATATTTGTCTCTGCGCGTGAAGCGCCACAATTTCAAAAGAGTGGAAACATACACCAGTTAAGTGATGAATCTCTGTGCCAACAACTCATTGAGCTTGGCGGCACCTCTCCTGAATTATTGGAAATTCCTGAGTTAAGGGCTCTACTACTTCCTGCTATACGCCAGGATTATCGATTGATCGAAACCAGCAATATGTCCTCGGACCAACTTCTAGATTGCCCCATCACCGCGATGCTAGGACGGGATGATCCTGAGTTGAGTACCGTTGAAGCTCAGGGTTGGCAGCAGTGGACCAATGGTGAGTTCCAATTGAATGAATACGCAGGTAACCATTTTTATCTGTCAGATTGCCCCGATCTGGTGGTTGGCCATATTGTTCAGAAGCTCCGCTTGGCCTAACTGTATGTGAAGTTATGTTGGCCGTATAAAATATTTCTGTTTCTTGTAACGCTATCGAAATTAATTGTTGGGAGAATAGGGCTGTTGAGCGGCTCTATATTCTCCATCGTTCAATAGATAGCGGATCTCTACTTCAATTAATCCGGGATCGTTATTTTTAATGATGTTCGAATTATTTCTCTTTAGTAACAAGTAGCACACTCTCTCTCCACCCTGACGCCCAAATCCAAAACAAACATCCCGTTGATTTCGATAATGATATGTTATAACGTTTCATTATTGATGGGAAGATGAACTGCTTAGGTGATGGAGTTTCTATGCAAGCAACGAAGCTACCAATGGAGTGTGAAAATCTGAATGAGATCCGCCAAGGTATCGATTCCATTGATCGCGAGATCATCAGGCTGTTGCAGCGGCGTATGGGGTATGTTTTGTCAGCAGCCCAGTTCAAGCCGGATGAAACGAGTATTCCTGCTCCAGACCGGGTTGCGGATATGTTGATTGACCGCCGTCGTTGGGCTGAGAAAGAACAACTTTCCGCAGATTATATAGAGCAGCTTTTTACCGGGATTATTCACTGGTTTATCAATCAACAAAAGCTGCATTGGCGCGCTGAGCGCGGCTTGCCCGTTGAGGAAGGTGTATGAAGGGCCGCTCTAAATATGCTGGCCTGGAAGCCTGTTTGCAGGAAGCCAAGTCCAGGGTAAGCCAGGGACAGCCAGAGGTTCTGGCATCGTTTTCAACTCCATGTCATAGACGTAACCCAATAGGGTTGTTTGCCACCGGCTATCAGCATGAAAGATTCGCGTCTCTGTGGGGTGTGCCCTCTAGATATGAATATGCTGTGAGCTTTGGCTCTGCCTGTGAATTTAGTTGTGCCCCAGGGGAATCTTGGTCTGAAATCCAAGCCAATTGGCAAAAATTACTGTCCTCCGCTGTGGTAAGCGGGGGGCATCGGCCGGTTTTGTGTGGTGGGTTTGCTTTTGATAGCCAAAAAGATTCCTCATCCTTGTGGCAAGACTTTCCCGCAGGGGCGCTTACGTTGCCCGAGTTGGCCCTTTACTGTGAAGGGGATCGCAGTTATCTGGTAATGAATTTTATCGTTACCGATCAAACAGAATGCAATCAGACTGCGGAGCGGATGAAGGCGCGGTGGCAGCATATTTTGTCTCGTAGCTCTGACCTTTCTGCGAATGACAATGTGTTTTCGGTGGAGTCTGATTTTAGCCAAAATTATGTAGGCCAAATGGCTTGGCAGCAGCGTGTAGTTGGTGCGGTCGAATCAATCAAGCGCAACGAGTTTCAAAAAGTAGTTCTCGCTCGTTCTGAATCACTGAGCGCGGATTGCTGCCCGGGAAGTATTCTCGGATATTTACAAGAATCTTACCCCGATGCCTATTTATTTGCCTTTTCCCGCGGAAAAAGTTGCTTTCTTGGGGCTTCGCCTGAGCGCTTAGCGGCTGGTAAAGACGGGCGTATTAGCACAGTGGCTTTGGCCGGTAGCGCACCTCGGGGAAAAGACCTGGCAACTGATTACAAATTGGGGATATCTCTGCTTGACAGCGAGAAGGACCGATTTGAACACGACCTGGTTGTCCAACATCTCCTTTCTATTTTGCGCAAATACTGCCACAGCGTAGCGGAACCTGAACCGCCCCAACTTTGTAAATTAAAGCAAATTCAGCATTTACTGACGCCTCTAGAGGGCTTGGTGAAAGATGGTGTAAATCTGTTGGATATCTTATCGGATTTACACCCCAGTGCTGCGGTGGGAGGCCTGCCGAGGAAAAAAGCACTGAAGTATATCCGTGAAAATGAAGACCTGGATCGCGGTTGGTATGCCGGACCTGTTGGTTGGCTCAATGCCGAGGGGGAAGGGGAGTTTGCTGTTGCGCTGCGTTCTGCACTTATTACTCCGGGCAAGGTAACACTATTTGCCGGTTGTGGCCTGGTTGAGGCTTCCCTTCCTACCCACGAGTATCGTGAAAGTTGCATCAAAATGCGTGTTATCCGAGACGCAATAAGGAGCGTATCTCTTGTCGCCGAAGCCGCAGAATAAATCAGAGCCAATCAGTCCGGCCAGTTTGTTAAAGGATTTAGTTTGTCAGGCTATTGATGCCGATATTAATGGCATTCATCCGCAAGCTGACTTAATTGCACTGGGGCTTAACTCAGTACAAATCATGAAGATAGCTGGTCAATTAAGGCAGAAAAAGATCAAAGTAAAATTTGCTGATCTTATTGCAGTGCCTCAATTGGAAGCCTGGCTTTCTCTACCTCAGTTGGCTACTGGAACTGAAGAAAGTACCAGTGAACATTTATCTGTGCAGGGAGTCTTTGATGAAGGCACTCCCTTTGATTTGGCACCGATGCAACATGCCTATTGGATTGGACGAGACCCGAACCAATATTTAGGGGGTGTAGCCGCACATTTTTATCATGAGTTTGATGGCCAGGATGTAGTACCTGAGCAACTGGAACAGGCTGTGCGCTCCCTATTCGAGCGGCATGGGATGCTGCGTGTTCAAATCCTCGATGATGGTCGACAGCAGATTCCCACAGAAGTGAGCTGGCCCGGTTTAAAGGTTCATGATTTCAGGCATCAGGCTGCCGCAGAAGCGGAGCAGAGTCTTATCGCTGTTAGGGAGCAACTCTCCCATCGGCAGCTGGATATATCGCAGGGCGAGGTTTTTGATGTACAGCTCTCATTGTTACCTGCGGAATTAAAAGCTGGCGGCACACGCCTGCATATTAATCTGGATATGGTAGCTGCAGATGCCTTTAGTCTGCGCGTATTACTGAATGACCTGGCCAAGCTTTACCTGGAACCAGAGCAGTCTCTGGTACCGCTTAATTACAGTTATCCGCGCTACCAGGCTGACCGCAGCGCTCTTCACTCAAAGGAAGAGCGCCGAGCTGAGAAGCAGCAGGCCAAAGAACACTGGCAGGGTCGCCTGGCAGATTTGCCCGGTGCCCCTCAGTTGCCAACCGCAATAGGTGCTGAGTCCAAAGACACTCGTCGAGTTGTTCGGCGTCACTATAGCTTGTCTGCGGACCAGAAAAACCAGCTGGCAGAACTTGCGAGCCGTCACCGTATTACTTTGTCCATGACCCTGGCAGCGGCGCTTGCTGAAGTGCTTACGGTCTATAGCGAAGAATCAGACTTTCTGCTGAATCTCCCCCTGTTCGACCGGGAATCCCTGCACCGGGATGTCAACTCCCTGGTAGGAGACTTTACTTCTTCGATCTTGCTTGCCTGGCAGGGCAGCCAGAGTGGAACCTTCGTTGAGCGTGCACAGCGTTTACAACACAACTTCCGTCAGGATGTAGCGCACGGGAGTTATTCCGGCGTAGAGGTGCTGCGTGACCTCAGCAGGCAACAGGGACAAACGGTGTTTGCGCCGGTTGTCTTTACCAGTGCGCTTGGGCTGGGAGAATTATTTGGCGAGTCAGTTCGCAGTGCCTTTGGAGATGTGAATTGGATTATCTCCCAAGGGCCACAAGTGTGGCTGGACGTACAGGTTATGGAGCTCAAAGGCGGCCTGTCTGTAAACTGGGATGCGCGGGAAGCTGCTTTTGCTCCCGGCGTTCTGGATGGCATGTTTGCGGCCTTTACGCAGTTACTGGAATGCCTGATCGGTAGCCCGGAATTCTGGGCCCAGCCCATACCATCGCTGCTGCCAGCGGAGCAAAAGCACCAGCGGCAGCAGGTAAATTCCACAGCCAAGCCATACCAGTCTCACCAATTACACGAACATTTTTTTAGCAATGCTAAAAACTGCCCGGAAGCAGTGGCTCTCTATTGGAACGGTGAACAAATCCGTTACGGGGAGTTGGCCCACAGTGCTTTGGCGATGGCCGCGTATTTACAGCTTCAAAGTGTTGAGCCCGGTGATTTGGTCGGTATTTTATTACCCAAGGGGCCGGAGCAGATTATTGCAGCCTTGGGCGTATTAGCGGCAGGAGCGGCTTATCTGCCACTGGGTATAGACCAGCCACCGTTGCGTAGAGAGCGCGTACTGAAACTTGCTGGAGCCAAGCTGGTTATAGATAACTTGTCTGTGCTCTCCGGTGTCGCGCCTTTATCCAAGCCTGTTGTGGGAGAGGCAAAAGATCTCGCCTATACCATTTTTACCTCTGGCTCTACCGGTGAACCTAAGGGCGTCGAAATTAGTCACGGGAGTGCCTGGAACACCATAGCGGACATTAACGCGCGCTTTTCGGTTAATGAAAATGATCGCGTGCTGGCCGTATCGGCATTGGATTTTGACCTTTCCGTTTACGATATTTTTGGGCTCTTGTCCGCCGGCGGAGCATTGGTATTGGTTGAAGAGGAATCCCGGCGGGATGCTGAGCGCTGGCATCAGCTGGTGTGCCAACATGGCGTTACTGTTTGGAATACGGTGCCGGCGCTGTTGGATATGCTGCTGACCACGGGTGGTAATACCCCAGCTGGAGAGCTGCGCCTGGTATTAAATTCTGGCGACTGGATCAGCCTCGACCTGCCGGAACGGTTAAAACGAGTAAACCCCGGTTGCCGCTTTATCGCTTTGGGTGGCGCCACTGAAGCTTCTATCTGGTCGAACAGTTTTGAAGTCAAAGAAGTTGATTCCTCTTGGCGATCTATTCCCTATGGTTACCCCTTAGCCAACCAGCAATTCAGAGTGGTGGATGCCTTGGGGCGCGATTGCCCCAACTGGGTGACAGGGGAGTTGTGGATCGGTGGTGCTGGCGTTGCTTTGGGGTATCGCGGTGCTCCCGGTATCACCGCAGCCCGTTTTGTGACAGACGAAGGCGAGCGCTGGTACCGCACCGGAGACTTGGGTCGCTACTGGCTGAACGGGTGCCTGGAGTTTTTGGGCCGCGCCGATAACCAGGTCAAGGTGCGCGGACACCGCATTGAACTCGGCGAGATTGAAGCGGCACTAACCGCGCACAAAGGGATTGCGCAGGCGGTGGCACTGCTGACTCAGCGAGGTGTGGTTGCGGTTGTCGTTCTGGAATCCAAATTATCGCAAGGGAATATCAATCCAGAAAAGTGCTTTGTTGATTTACAGCAGTTGCAGGCACCCTTGAACGACCTGCGGGAGTTCCTGACCCAACGATTGACCAGCGCCATGCTGCCCAGTGAGCTTTGCTGTCTCGCTGAAATACCTCTTACCGCCAATGGCAAAATTGATCGCGGCGGTTTACAGCAGTTTGCCGATGAATCCATAGCGCAACACCAGGCAAAGCAGAACCCACCGCAAGGTAAATTGGAGCAGCAGGTGGCTGCCGCCTGGAGTAAATTCCTCGATGTTGCTGATATTGCCCGGGACGATAACTTCTTCGCACTTGGGGGTGACTCCCTGTTAGCAACCCGTGTTGTGCGAGATCTGCGTGAGTTTGGTTTTGAAGATGTCACACTGTCGGAATTGTTTAGCCAGCCAAGCCTGGCCGCCTTTGCTGCGACATTAGCTCAAGACCCTGCTGAGAACCCAGAGCAGAATAACAGCGCCACTGAAATTGCCACTACGCCTTGGCAATCGGATACGGCCAATCGCCACGAGCTTTTTGAACCTACTGAGGTTCAACGGGCCTATTGGCTGGGAAGGGACCCGGAATTTGTTTTGGGTGGTATCGGTTGTCACTTTTATCGTGAATATGACGTTGTTGATCTCGATCTGGAGCGCTTGGAATCTGCGCTAAACGCCATGATTGCCCGCCATGAAATGCTGCGGGCTGTATTCGACAGCGAAGGTCGACAGCGCATCCTTGCCGATGTGCCGAGATTTTCCATTGATGTTACAGAGGTAGACAGCGATCCAACTTCTGCTTTTGCGCAACTGCGACAGGAATGCGCTGAGCAGGTGTTTGAGCCCAGCAGCTGGCCACTGTTTGATGTCCGTGCGGTGCGCTGTGGCAGCAATACCCGATTGGCCATCGGTTTGGATAATTTGATTCTCGACGCTTTCAGTATTCTGCTGTTTTATCGTGAGTTAAATATTCTCTACCAGAGCCCTGATACTGATCTACCTGCAATCGATCTATCTTTCCGCGACTATGTGCGCAATATACTGCCGCAAACTACCGCCGTATTTGATAGTGATCTTGCCGAAGGTCCCCTGGCTGCCGCAAAAACATTTTGGCAGCACATATTATCAGAGCTACCCCCCGCGCCTCAATTACCCATTGTTCAGGAGCCGGCATCCATTGAGCGCCCGCACTTTGTGCGCCATCAACAGCATATTGATAAGCGGATCTGGCAAAATCTGGTTGCGTGCGCGGCTCAGCAGGGAATCACGCCATCAAGTCTGCTTCTAACCGCTTTTGCCGAGGTGCTTAGTCGTTGGAGCAGTCGCCCTGACCTGAGCTTGAACCTTACCTTGTTCGATCGCCGTGAAGTTCACCCGGATATCTATCGAGTGATGGGGGATTTCACCTCCCTGACCCTGGTGGGGTACCGACCTGAGGCCGGTGACAGCTGGTTGGTGAGAGCGAAAAAAATACAAGGGGAAGTTGGCGCGGCCCTGGAACATCGCGAAATTTCCAGTGTAAGCCTGATGCGGGAATTAGCCCGCCGGCAGAGCGACGCGGAAGCCACAATGCCCGTGGTTTTCACCAGTGCACTGGGTATTCCCGGTGGCACAGCGGCACCGGAGGATGGGCCTCTGCGGGAACCCATCTGGGCCCTGACACAAACGCCGCAAGTCTGGTTGGATCACCAGGTGGTCGAAGTCGAGGGAGGCGTTTTCTTAAATTGGGATGTGGTCGAAGCGCTTTTCCCTGAGGGGATGTGCGCGGAAATGTTCCAGGCCTATATCGGCTTACTCCAATGGGCGGGTGACGCTGAATGGGATTCCACACCGCCTGATTTATTACCCAAGGCTCAACGGGAACTGAGAACCCAGCTTGAAAAGCGTACCGCAATTGACCCAACGGATAATTTGTCGCAGCGATTTTTCCAGCGGGCAAAAGCAAATCCCGACAATATCGCCTTATATTGGGGAGACGATAATTCTCTGAGTTATGGCGTTCTGGCAGAACGTGCTTTGCGTATCGCTGCCTGGTTATTGGAAAGCCAGGTTTCACCTGCCGAGGTGGTGGCCGTTAACCTGCCGAAAGGACCCGACCAGATTGCCGCTGTTTTGGGCGTACTCGCAGCGGGAGCCACTTATTTACCTGTCGGTATCGATCAACCGCAGGCGAGGCGTGAGTCAATGTTGCGCCGTGCCGATGTAAAAGTGGTACTCGACCAAAGTGCAATTCAACAGGCCGAACAGTTCGCTCCTATAGATGAGCCTATTGCAACAGAAGCTGAGCAACTGGCTTATACCATTTTCACTTCCGGCTCCACAGGTGAACCCAAGGGCGTCGAAATTAGTCATGGTGCCGCCTGGAATACCATTGCGGATATCAACGAACGTTTCTCTGTTGATGAAAATGATCGTGTACTGGCCATTTCAGCCCTGGATTTTGACCTCTCTGTTTACGATATTTTCGGACTGCTATCGGTCGGTGGTGCGCTGGTATTGATTGAAGAAGAGGACCGACGGGATGCCGAGCGCTGGCATCAATGGGTATGTCACTACGGCGTCACCATCTGGAATACGGTACCGGCACTACTGGATATGTTACTCACTGTCGGTGCCGGTACACCGCCTGGCAATTTGCGTTTGGTATTAAATTCCGGCGATTGGATTGGCCTGGATTTACCCCAGCGCTTAAAACAAATACAGCCCGATTGCCGTTTTATCGCACTGGGTGGTGCCACTGAAGCTTCTATTTGGTCCAACAGTTTTGAAGTAAAAGAAGTTGACCCAAGCTGGCATTCGATTCCCTATGGATACCCACTGGCCAACCAGCAATTTAGGGTGGTGGATACCCAAGGGCGCGATTGCCCTGACTGGGTTACAGGTGAACTGTGGATTGGCGGTGACGGAGTCGCCATGGGCTATCGCGCAGCACCAGAGTTAACCGAAACGCGCTTTGTCACTGTCAATGGTGAGCGCTGGTATCGCACAGGGGATCTTGGGCGCTATTGGCCGAATGCCTGCCTGGAATTTTTGGGACGTGCCGATAGCCAGATCAAAGTGCGTGGCCATCGTATTGAGTTGGGTGAAATCGAAAGCGTACTTACTCGCCAAGTGTTTGTGCAGCAGGCCCTGGTGCTGGTTAATGCACAAAAGTTGGTTGCTGCCGTTGTGCTCGGGCCCCAGTGCCCAACAGATTTTAATACTGACGACCTACGGGAATACCTTCGCTCCCAGCTGCCTTCTTATATGGTCCCGGATTTCGTTGTGACTTTGCCGGAAATGCCCCTGAGTGCAAATGGCAAAGTGGATCGCGCTCTAGTTTTAAAGCAAGTAAATGCAGCAGAAAAGCCGGAACAACAGAAAGCCCCTGAACTGGTAACAGACAACGAACGCTTGGTGGCGCAGATTTGGCAGGAGCTTCTCAGCTTGCCAAAGATTAACCGCGATCAAAGTTTCTTCGAACTCGGTGGCGATAGTTTATTGGCGACACGCTTTATTGACCGCCTAAAACAGCAGCACCGTTTGCTCCTTCCCCTCAGAAGTTTATTTGCCTCTCCGAGACTGGCAGATGTTGCCGGTGCCCTAAGCACAATGGAACCGCCAGTGGATATTGATGCGGATATGGTGGAAGAGGGCGTGATATGAATTTGATAAGTAAATTATTTTTCAGCGATTGGACGGAGTTTTAACCCCATGACGGTTATGGAACTGATCGACGAACTACAAGGGCTTGGGGTTGAACTTTGGACCGAGTCTGAACAATTGCGTTTCCGCGCAGCCAAAGGCCTGCTGACCGAGCAGCACAAGCAAAGGTTACGGGAGCATAAGTTACAAATTATTGAAATATTAAACGCTGCTCAATCAGGCGCTGACAATGACTCTGGTTTGGGGGTGGTGGTCGAGGCCGACACAGAAAATCGGCATGAGCCTTTCCCTTTAACCGATGTACAGACTGCCTATTTGTTGGGGCGGCAAAATGCATTTGGCTATGGTGGCGTTGCCTGTCACGGTTACCTGGAGCTGGAATATCCCGGATTAAACCCAAAAGGTTTGCAGGAAGCCTGGAACCAGCTGATTGAGCGTCACCCTATGTTGAGGGCGGTTATTGAGCAGGAGGGATATCAGCGGGTCCTCCAGGAAGTGCCGCACTACCAGATGATCAGTCAGGACCTCACCGGCATGGATGAGGAAGCCCTGGAACTCGCCCTTAAATCGGTGAGAGATGAACTGGACCACCGTGTGTACACCATTGGTGAGTGGCCGATGTTCGAGCTGCGTCATACCCGCACCGATAAGGGACATATCGTGCATTTCTCTATGGATGCACTGATCGCAGACTGGGCCAGTGCGGGCATATTGTTCAGCGAACTTGATATTCTGCTAGCGAATCCCGGTGCGTCCCTACCTGCACTGGAAATCGATTTTCGCGATTACCTACTGGCCGAACGGAGTCTACTGGACAGTCAGGGTTACCAAAACGATCGCCGCTATTGGTTGGACCGCCTCGATCAACTGCCGGCAGCACCTGAGCTACCGGTATTGCCGCCAGCCTCAGAAGTGGAATCTGTGCGCTTTAATCGCCATCACTACCGCCTGGATATTACCCATTGGCAGAAACTGAAGCAGCGAGCCGGTGCTGCTGGACTGACCGCATCAGTTGCCGTACTGGCTGCCTACGCCGGGGTATTGCAGCGTTGGAGTCGTCAGCCACGCTTCAGCCTGAGTCTTACATTATTAAATCGATTGCCCTTACACCCTCAGGTCAACCAGTTGATCGGGGACTTTACTTCGGTCAGTGTACTGGCGATTGATGATTCCACAGGAAAGTCCTTTCGCGATTGGGCGGCCAGTATCGGCGAGCAGCTGTTCAATGATATTGATCACCGCTTGTTCTCCGGCGTGGAATTACTGCGGGAGCTATCCCGTGCACGAGGACCGGAGGCCGCATTGATGCCGGTGGTATTTACCAGTGCTATTGGCCTGGGAGATACAGAAAAACCTGCCAGCGGTAGAGAGTCTGGCAGAGGAATTACCCAGACACCGCAAGTCACCCTGGACTGCCAGGTGAGAGATGACGCCGATGGTCTGGAAATCAACTGGGATGTGCGCCAGGGCGTTTTTCCATCGGGCCTGGTGGAAGATATGTTCGCGGCATTTACCGGCTTGTTGAATGAGCTTTCCACGAGTGGCGATGGGCAATGGCTGAGTACATCTCCGGTTTCTTTACCCGAGTGGCAGCAACAGGAGAGACATCAGGTTAATCAAACCGATGGACCTGTTCCTTCAGCGTTATTGCATCAGGGCATTTTTGCCCAGGCAGCGGCGACGCCGGAAGCTATCGCCATTATTGATTGCAATGGCAGTGTGAGTTATGGCGACCTGGCAAAAAAAGCGGCGGGCATCGCCAAAGCCCTGGCCAAAGAAGGTTTCCAGCTGGGTGGCCGCGTTGCTATCGCAATGCCGAAAGGGCGAGAGCAAATAGCGGCGACCCTCGGTGTGCTTTTGGCCGGTGGAATCTATTTGCCACTTGACTCGGCACAACCGGAAATACGCCTCAATAAATTGTTGCTCAGTGCAGAGGCGGAATATGTCCTGACACTCAGTGACCTCGCCAACCAAATTAAGTGGCCGTCAGAAGTGCAGGTGATCAGTGTCGATAGCCTGGCTCCTGAAACTGAAATTCCGGTGGCCAGCAACGGCGACCCGGAGCAGCTCGCTTACGTTATCTATACGTCCGGCTCTACCGGCGATCCCAAAGGCGTGATGATTAATCATCGGGCCGCTTTGAATACGGTGCTGGATATTAATCGCCGTTTCGAGGTGGGCCCGAGCGATCGTATTTTGGGTTTGGCTCAACTCAGTTTTGATTTGTCGGTCTACGATATTTTCGGCCCCTTGGCAGTGGGTGCGACTTTGGTATTGACCGATCCAGCCCGTGGCGCAGACCCTTCGCACTGGGCGGAGGCCATGGATGAGCACCGGGTGACATTGTGGAACTCTGTTCCCGCGCAGTTACAAATGCTGGCTACCTATTTGGATACAGAACCTCGTCCATTGTCTGAGTGGCGATTGGCAATGCTGTCGGGAGACTGGATTCCGGTTACTTTACCGGAACATATCAGGCGCCATGTGCCAGCACTCGACCTGATCGGTATGGGTGGGGCTACTGAAGCTGCGATTTGGTCCAATTACCACCGTATTGATCGGGTCGACTCTGCTTGGACCAGTATTCCCTATGGCGTGCCGCTGACGAACCAGGGCTTCAGGGTATTGGATAGCCAATTGCGCGATGCCCCTGTTTGGGTAGCGGGTGAGCTGATGATTACTGGCCTCGGATTGGCCGATGGTTATCTCGGTGATGCGGCGCTCTCTGAACAGAAGTTCTTTTCTCATCCGGTGGATGGCCAGCGCCTTTACCGCACTGGTGATTTGGGCCGCTATTTACCCGGTGGTGAACTCGAGTTCCTGGGCCGTGAAGACGGACAGGTAAAAATTCGCGGACACCGTATTGAGCTGGGAGAAGTGGAGTCTGCATTGCTGGCCCACCCCGCAGTGTCAACAGCGGCGACGGTGATTGAAAAGAAAGAGGGAGACTCGCGAGCGGATTTAAATCTGTTGGGTTTTGTGGAAAGCCGTCGCTTAGATGATGCAGAACCGGCGACTATTGATCCCGAGCTGGTGAATTCAGTGCGTCAGTTTGCGCACTATCAGGCTGGTGAGCCAGAAGCTGTCAGTGTCGGCGATTATGTGCAGGCACTTGAAAATGCATCCCTGTTATCGATGCTTCACGGTCTGGTGGAATTAGGGGCGTTTACAAATTGTGAGCAGGGATATAGTTCAGAAGAAGTTCTCTCCTTAGCCAAAGTACATGAAAAGCATCACTGGTTAGTGCGTCGTTGGTTGGACCTTCTCGTTAACGCAAAGCTGCTCAGCTTATCCACTGCCAGCTCCAGTACTGAGGAAAAATACACGCGAACCCAAGAAATTGATGCTTCCGCTGTTGATGCTGTGTGGAAGCGAGTTGAGCAGGGGATTGAAAGCGGTTTTTGTAATCGGGAATTCCTGCAATATCACCGGGATCATATCGAGTTATTACCCCAGTTATTATCGAATCAACAAAACCCATTTGAATTGTTGTTCCCCCAGGGCGACCAGCAGGTGGCTTTGGCTCTCTATCGGGATGATCTTATTGCCCGCTATAACAATGCCGCCGCTGCCGCATTAATTAACCGTATTGCCGCCCAGAGCGATAGAGGGTTAAGGGTTCTTGAGCTGGGTGCGGGCACAGGGGCTACCAGTGCTTCTGTTATTCCTATGTTGGATGGATATGACGTCGATTATCTATTCACTGACATGACCGCATTTTTCCTGACTGAGGCTCGCCGCCAATTTAAAGAGTGGCCTTGGGTACGCTTTGGATTAATGGATCTCAATACCGACTATCGCGCCCAGGGTTTGGCTCCTAATAGCGCAGATGTCATTTTGTGTGCAGGTATGCTCAACAGTACCCGAGATCCAGAGGCGGCTATTGCCAGTGTTGTGGAGTTACTGGCACCCGGAGGCTGGTTAATCCTGACTGAGCCAACGGTGGATCACGCCCATATCTTACTTACCCAGGGCTTTATGATGGACCCGGCGGGTGATGATCGCGCTTGTGGTGCGACCAAGTTCCTTTCTATCGGGAAATGGCAGTCGCTGTTGAAAGCCAATGGAGCCGGACAGATTCTTTCCCTGCCTGAAGATGACCATCCTTTGTCTGCCTTCGGCATGAATCTACTGGCCGCGCAGATGAAAACTGACAGACAGGATTTGAGTGCCAGGACACTGCGGGACTTTTTAGCGAATCGGTTGCCCGCACATATGGTGCCCGCACATTTGCAAGTTCTCGACCAGCTACCGCTCACCGCCAATGGCAAGATCGATCGCAAAAAGCTGGCTGGTTGGCGCCCAGCAACGGGGGATACGCAAGAGGCTGCGAACTCAGAGCAAATGGACCCACTGGAAACTGCTCTGTGCAAACTCTGGGCGAATGCGTTGGGTCTCGATAATGTCGGACGCCAGGATAGCTTTTTTGATCTCGGTGGTGATTCGCTGATTATGGCGCGGGTTGCAGGGCGATTGCTGGAAGAAATTCCGGAAGCGAAACCTTTCACTTACGACGCCTTGTTGCGACACATGCTCAACGGACCAACGGTTGCTGCATTGGCCAGAGCCCTGAGAGTTGAGCCGGATGCTGTTGCCGAGGGGCAGGAAGATACTGAGAGCGACACTTTGGTTGCCACTACCCGCGAGGGCAGCAATTCCTTGATGGTTCCTTTCAGTCATATAGGCGAGGGTAAAGGGGCCTCTAAAGAAGGGGCGCCGGTACGGATTATGTTCCATGCAGCCCTGGGTACCCTGGATTATTTCCAGCACTTGGGCAAAGCGCTTGCGGCTCAAGATCTGGGTCCAGTATTTGGGATTGCGGTAGCGAATACGGAAGAGTATTTGTCGATCGATGCAAAAGAATTAATCGAGCGCACCGCCGACGATTACGCCCAGCGAATAATTGACGAGGGCTACCAGCGCTGCCAGTTAATTGGTTACTGCCTGGGTGGTCTGCTGGCGACGGAAGTTTCGCGGAGATTGCTGGAGCGCGGCGTCGATGTGATTGACCTGAGCCTGATCGACAGTATCCCAATGTTTGTGGATACCGATGAAGAGCTGGCTTTCGAAGCGATTTTTGCCCCCAACCTAAATCTCGATCCAGTAAAAGCGGTATTTGGTGAGCATATCGAGAGCGAAGACATTTCCCGCGCGATCGAGACCTTAATGCAGAAACACAACGGTCGTGTTCCCGCCGGTGCAATGGCAGAACTCGACGGTGATGCAGGGCTTAAAACGGTCGCTGAAGCTGTGCGACAACGCTCACAACTTACCCAGGAACAGCGCCTGACCGGTTATACCGAGTTAGCCTCTGCCCAAGCGGGTGTGCCGGTCGAAGCCGCGATGATACCGGGGCTTTTCCGGGTGTGCCGACACAGTATGCGCGCCGCCTGTTTTGACCTTCCTCCCTATATTGGCGATATGACGTATTTGCGCTGCCAGGAAGAGCAATCCTTCGGTGTCACCGCCGGCGTAGGGCATATGGCTGCGCCTTATTGGCAGGAAGTTTGTCTGGGTGATTTTGAATTAATCGATGTGCCGGGCAATCACTTTAGCGTTATGGAACCGCCGCAGGTTGCCACCGTCGTCGAGCATTTGGCAAAACCACTACAGCGCGGTAAAGCGGACAAATAGATGGCTGAGCAAATTTTGCCAAAGTCCGACCTGCGGGAACTGATGCGTCCATTTCGTGGCCTCGTGGGGCTGGGGGTGGCGCTCGGTGCTTGTGGTGCACTCACTTCGCTGATCCCTTTTATTGGTATCGTTGAGTTGGCTCGCCTGTTCCTTGCGCCCGATATCAGTGATATCGCCGAGGCGATTATTCCTGCTGTATTCGCGATAGTTGCCGGGCTGGCGATGGGCTGGATTTGCACCGTAATCGGTTTGTGGTTAACCCATATTGCCGACCAGCGTATGCAGGCGGAACTGCGACGTGCCCTGGTGCGGAAATTGGGACAGGTCCCTCTGGGTTGGTACAGCGAGCACACTTCCGGTGCGGTGCGTAAGGCAGTACAAGACGATCTCGATGATCTTCACCATATGGTTGCGCATCATCAGGTGGAGTTGGCCGCTGCGTTTGCACTGCCGCTGGCGGGCTTGGGCTATTTATTTTGGCTCGACTGGCGCTTGGCCCTGTTAGCGGTAGCTACCCTGCCAATTTACCTCGTGTCCTACGCCTGGATGATGCGTGGTTTCGGGGAAAAAATGCAGCAGCTGGATAAGGACTTTGGCCGGGTCAGTGCTGCGATTGTCGAATTTGTCCACGGCATTGCAGTGGTCAAGGTTTTCTCCCAAACCGGTCGCGCCCACAGAAATTACCAACAGGCCGTGGAAGATTTTAGTCGCCGTTATACAAGCTGGGTTACACCGCTTGTCCGTTTGGAGGCCGTGACGTCTCTGGCCTTGTCGGTGCCCGTCATTATGTTGGTGAGTCTGGCCGGAGGCGCTTGGCTGGTGGTGAATACAGGCATTCAGCCAATCGATGTTCTTGCAACCACACTGATCGCGGTAATGATTCCTCAGACCATCCTGACTTTGAGCCAGGGATTAACCGCCCAGCAAAAAGCCAAAGCAGCCGCAGCCAGGATTGATCAACTATTGGAGGTTGCGCCCTTGGCTGTTACCTCTGAACCCAAAGAGCCCAAAGATGCAGGGCTGCTCTTTAAGCAGGTCAGCTTTGCCTATACCCAGGATCGGCCGGTATTAAGCGATATTACTTTGCGCTGTCGCCCCGGTTCGATCACAGCTTTGGTTGGGAGTTCCGGTGCCGGGAAATCCACCCTGGCCAAGTTGGTTCCCCGTTTTTATGACGTGGCCCAAGGTGCTGTGCTTCTGGGAGACGTCGATGTCCGTGATATAGATCCGGACAATTTATATCGACATGTTGGCTTTGTACTTCAAGAGACTCAGCTATTGGCTGGCACTGTGGCAGATAACCTGCGCCTTGGGCGCCCGGATGCCAGTGACCAGGAGTTGGTAGATGCAGCGCGCAGTGCCTGCATCCATGAAAAAATTTTAAGTTTCCCCCAAGGTTACCAGGCGGTTATTGGCAAGGATGCCTTTTTTTCTGGTGGAGAAGCACAGCGTTTAAGTATCGCGCGCACGCTTTTAGCAGATGCCCCTGTGTTGATTTTGGATGAGGCCACAGCTCACGCCGATCCGGAGTCTGAAGCCCAGATTCAACAGGCATTGTCCAGCCTGGTGCGCAATCGCACGGTACTGGTGATTGCCCATAAGCTGCACACCATCACCGAAGTCGATCAGATTGCGGTCCTGGACGGCGGCCGCTTGGTTGAATGCGGAAGTCACCGACAACTGTTGGCTGAGAGCAAGCACTACGCGGAACTATGGCGTTTGTACAACAGTGCCGAACAGAGTGAAAAAGCAATGAGTGGTGAGGCTCAGGTTATTAGCGGGGTCTCATCATGATTCGCAGTTTGCTCGCCATTCTCGGACCCGCGCATCGCCGTGAAGTTGGCATTTACGCGGTATGGCTTCTCGCCTATGGGGTTTTGCAGGGAATCGCGGTGACACTTCTGGTGCCCCTGCTCTGCTCACTGTTGGCCTCTGAGATGGAGGCGGTTGGGTACTGGTTGCTTTCCCTGTTATCGGTAGTTGTGATTGCTTGTATTGCTCGTTACCAGCAAACCGTAAAAGGGGCTGCACTGGCCATCCTGGTATTGAAAACCCTGCACAATCGTTTGGGTGAACACCTCTCTCAACTTCCCCTCGGTTGGTTCAGTGCAGAAAAAGTCGGTCGTTTGTCCCGCAGTGCAACCGGGGGCACCTTGATGGTGACTAACGTTTTTGCCCACCTGTTGCCCCCTGTTGTCAGCGGTGTTGTCACTCCGCTGACAGTGGGGGTGGCAATGTTGTGGTTTGACTGGCGACTGGGGCTGACCGCTTTGTTGTTTGTGCCCTTGATTTATGTCGGCCATCGTTGGTCCTCCCAGTGGATCGGCGCCATGGAAACGGAAGTGGATGCTGCTGGTGCTCGCGCCAGCAACCGGGTAGTGGAGTTTGCGCGCAACCAGGCGGTAATGAGGGCATTTGGTAAAAACGTCAGTGGTTATCTCCCACTGGAAGAGGCGATTGCCGGGCAAAGCAGAGCGGCGGGTTCCATGTTGCAGCAGACCTTCCCCCGCTTGTTTGCCGGTGGATTTATGGTGCAACTCGCCTTTGCCGCAGTGATTGCCGTGGGTGTTTGGCTCACGCTCAATCAACAACTTCCCCCTATTGAATTGGTGGCTTTGCTAGCTTTAGCGGCCCGATTTACCGGTCCTCTGGCGGAACTCGCCGGGCGCAGTGGTCTGCTGCGCATGGCCGGTAATGATTTGCACAGACTGGCCGCTATCTTTTTTGAGCAGTCGCTACCTGAGCCATCCAGATCTCAGCCTTTTACCGAGCAGGGTGGGTTGGTTGAATTTTCAAATGTGAATTTTAGCTACGAGTCGGGGCAACCGGTATTGAAGGATCTTTCCTTTAGGGTTTCTCCGGGTACCACTACAGCGATAGTCGGTGCATCAGGCTCGGGTAAAACCACCATCACCCGTTTGTTATTGCGTTTTTTTGATACCGACCAGGGCCAGGTAAAAGTGGGCGGGGTGGATGTGCGGCAACTGCGCACAGAAGACCTGATGCGGCAGATCTCTATCGTTATGCAGGATGTGTATCTGTTCAGCGACACCCTGGAAGCGAATATTCGCTTGAGCTGTCCCGAAGCCAGTCAGGAAGAACTGGAACGTGTGGCGAAACTGGCTGGCGTGGATGAGATTATCGAGCGTTTGCCCCAGGGATGGCAGACGCAGGTAGGTGAGGGGGGCGCTGCACTTTCTGGTGGCGAACGCCAGCGGGTTTCTATCGCCCGTGCCCTATTAAAAGCTGCACCTATTGTTGTGTTGGATGAAGCAACAGCAGCACTCGATCCGCGCAATGAAAAGTACCTGAACAGTTCCCTGCAGCAATTAAAACAAGGGTCCACTGTCATTGTGATCGCCCATCAATTATCCACCATTATGAACGCGGATCAAATAATCGTACTTGAAGAAGGTGCGGTGGCTGAAGTTGGCAATCACCGCAAGTTGTTATCACAGCAGGGGCTGTATGCACATTTTTGGCACCAGCGCAGCCGTGCTACTGGCTGGCGTTTGGTTGAGTCCGATACGGAGGTAAGCCTATGACAATTGCGATTTTAGGTGGTTATGGCGATGTGGGCGCAGCGGTTACCGGTTATTTACAGTCCCTCGAGTTGGGTGCTATGCGTATTGGTGGTCGCAATGCACATAAACAGCCGCTATCCAGTGATTCGGTAATTTCTTATCAGACGGTGGACTACCTGGATGCAGCCTCACTGGATCAGTTTGTATCTGGCTGTGAGGTTCTGATCAATTGTGCAGGACCTTCACATTTAATTGGCGACAGGGTTGCCAAAGCTGCGGCACAAGTGGGAGCAGCCTATATCGATGTTGCTGGCGATGAAGCCCTCTATGAGCAACTCGATGGATCCTATTACCAGAGCCATGGTCTGACCGCAGTTTTATCTGCTGGATTACAGCCGGGGCTCAGTAGTCTGCTACCACGCTGGCTGGCAGAGCAGGAGTTTTCACAGGTAGAGAGCCTGATCAGCTATTTCGGCTTGCGCGATCGATTTACCGATGTCGCCGCCGATGATTATTTGCAAGGTGCCAATGAACAGCACAATAAACCCTTGGCAGCCTGGCGCAATGGACGCCGGGTGAGTGGAATATTGAAACGCCGTTCCGATGTCGAGCTGCCCTTTTTTCCTGCATCTACCACTGTGCTTCCGTATTTAAATAGCGAGGGCGAGCTCCTGGCTCAGGATTTATCCCTCTCTGATGGTGATTGGTATAACGCGGTTAGCGGCTCTTATATTTTATCCGCCTTTAATACTGCCCATGGTTTTAGCCGCGATGAAGCGCGTGCAGCCCTGTGTCGGGCCAGTGAATTGGATCTGGCGGGGCGCGATCCCTATGTGCTGATGCTTTTGCAACTTACCGGTAAATACAACAAGCAAGAGCGCACGCGCACAGCCGCGTTGCGGGGCACTGGCAATGCAGATCTAACAGCAGCGGTAGCCGCAGTCACCACTATGGCTGTACTTCGCGATGAAATCCCACCGGGTTGTCATTACTGCGCCCAAGTATTGCCGCCGGCATTGGCGATGGAACGCATGTCGAAGATTGGGGCATTGAGTTTTTTAACCACCCTGGAAACAAGTATTGAAGATATGGTGTGCCTTGAGGAGGGAGCCATTTGAAAAACCTAACACCTCCACCCGCCGATACCGCCCATGAGGCTGGGCTGGCAGCTTTACCCGCTGAGCTTGCTACAGACAGTGGTTTGGCAAAACTGCCGGCTGCAATGCAGAGGCTTGAGTTTATCAGCCTGTGGGCGATTATGGAGTTATTTTCCTCCAGCGGAGCGCTGACTCCAGAGAGTGTTGGGCGCGGCAGTGAGGAAATTATTAATACGCTAGGTGCGGCCTGCCGACACCATTGGTTAATTCGCCGCTGGCTGGTGGCCTTGGTTGAACGGGAGTTTTTGAAACTCAGTAATGGCAACTACTCCTGGGAGCAAATTCCTGAGAGTGCAGTCGGAGCAGATAAATTACCGGAGGCCTACGGTGCGCTGGGATTCCCCCCTGAAATGGCCGAGTCACACCAAAAGCTCCTGAGGCATTTGTCTGAACTGGTGCGGGATCAAGTCTCCATTAATCAACTGCTGTTTGAGAATGGAGAAATACTAACGGCACTGGCCGCCTACCAGAACAACTGGTTTACGACGTATCTCAATTATGCCGCAGCGTACATCATAAAACAGGCTGTCAAGCCTGGGCCTATGCTCAGGGTGCTTGAATTGGGGGGAGGTGCAGGCCTAACCACTTCGGCAATTTTAGATACTTTAGCCGGAAGGCCGGTTAATTATCGCTTTACCGATGTATCGCCAGTATTTACCACTGCGGCACAGAAAAAATTTCGCAATCACATCGGTTTGCGTTGCAGCCTGCTCGATATCAATGTCGATTTTTCTGCGCAGTCAATTGCGCCGGCAAGTACCGATATCGTTGTGGCTGGCAATGTTTTGCACAACGCTGCTCATATTGGCCAAACGCTAAAGCGTATTCGCAGGTCGCTTGTCCCTGGTGGCTGGCTATTGTTTAGCGAATCCACTCGGGATAACCACGCCATGTTAACGGCTATGCAGTTTCTGCTTTCCCCTGCTGAATCCGGGACTCTTTTGGGCAGTGAAGATCGGCGAGGGGGCTCGGATCAGGTATTTATCGATAGCGCAGCCTGGCAGGAAGAGCTGGTTAGCGCTGGCTTTGAGATTAAGTACTTCCTGGCACCCTCGACATCGCCGCTATCAGTAGCCGGCCAATCCTTATTTGTTGCAAGGGCGGTTTAAGGGACTGTGATGAAAATAGAAGCAATAGCAGCAAATATTTTAAGTGGTTTGGAACAGTTGGGTGAAGATCCCGCATTATCACTTGAAGGCTGTGACTGGAGTGGCAGTCAGGTGCTGACTTGGACTGATTCCGTGGTTGCAAAGCTCAGTGAGCAGCTTGCAGAACAGGGCTCACAGCGAGGCAAAACACTACTCTGGCAAGCTGATAATTCTGGGAATGGGTTGCCTCTGCTGATGCACTTGGTGGCACTAAGGCTGGGCATCGGGTTTGAACTTGTGCCTGAGGCGAACCCAGAGAAGGATTGCTTGACCTTAAAGGTACAAATCCCGAATGCGTTAGAAGGCCATCGAGGTGAGTTTTCGGTATTGCTGGCAGAAAACATCACCGTGGAGACAAACCTTACCTTACTCGAAGCGCAGCAAGAAGCTTTGGGGCCTATTCAGGGAAAGGTCGCCGTATTTTCTCCGCTCAATGAATTTGCTCGCTTTGGTATTTTCGCAGCATGGAGTTGTGGGCTGCCTGTGCGATTGCAGGACCCCGCTATCAACCCAGCTAAAGCGCTGGTTGCTCTGGAGCGCTCAGGGTTTTCCGGTGTGGTATTGACGGCAACTTTATTAAAAGGCTTGGTCGCACACCCGGCATTAGCCCTGACCAATCTCAAAAGCCTGCAATGCCTTTTGTATGAAACCGATGTATTGCTATCACAATCGTTGTTGCGGGATGTTCAACGCTTATTGGCAAACGATATTTCCGGTTGGGTCTGTACCGATAAAGGTATAGAACCCGTTGCAAAGGTCCAGCAAGCCCAGACCCAAAAGCTTGCGACTCTTGTCGAAAGTGTGGCGAAACACCCTGCGGTTGCCAGCTCCGTGACAATTCCCCTTGCTGGAGAGAATCGCTGGGCGGTCTTTGCGCAGCCCAAAATGCAGGTAGAGGCCAATAACCTTGATATGGCAGGGTTGTTCGAGCGAATTAATACTGAGCTGGATGCGGAATTTGCCCATATTGATTTGGAACATGCGGTAAAGGTAACGGAACAACTTAACGCTACTGCTTTGCTATCCATGCTGAATGCTTTCAGCCACCTGGGACTGTTTTGCGATCGACAATCAGTACACAGCTTAGCGGAAATACTTGAAGCCCCTCCGGTGGCTCAGCAGCACCGAGCTTTGATTAAGCGCTGGATCAAGGTTTTGCAGGAGCAGCAGTTACTAAGTACTGATGGCGAGTATTGGTCGCCAGAGGTAGATCCAGACAGCTACAGTGATGCTGCCCTGGCTCTGGCATGGACTCGGCTGGAACAGGAATGGCGGATGCTGTCTGGAGCCAGTAAAACGATCGATTACGCCCGCGCTAACGCGGAACAATTACCAGATCTGATTCGGGGTAAGGTTCAGGCTGTGCACCTGCTGTTCCCCCGTGGTAGCACTGAGTTGGCGAGTGCGCTTTACCGGGAGGGTATAGCGGCCAGGTACCAGCAGCATTCAGTAAGAGCTTTATTGAAGTCCATCTTAAATAATTGGGAAGGCCAGCAACAGACTCTGAAAATACTGGAAGTTGGCGCTGGCACTGGGTCGACTACCCAGGCTCTACTGCCAGTGTTGGATGGTGTCAGTGGCCATATCAACTTTGAATTCCAGTTTACGGATATCTCTGCGGCTTTTCTCGACAGCTTTTTCGCAAAACATGGGGATCAGGAGCAGCGCCCCTGGTTGCACCGTGGATTGTTTGATATTGATCGTTCACCGCGCAGCCAGGGATTTTCCCCCAATAGCTTCGATGTAATTATTGCCGGTGGTGTTTTTAACGCTGCCCGCGACACAGATGCGTCATTGCGCAGGGCAGCCGAGTTATTGCGCCCTGGTGGTTGGTTCATTATGACGGAGCCAACCAGTGAGGAGTTCTGGGTGATGGCATCACAGGCGTTTATGTTGGTGGATGCCGTCGATGAGCGCACAGATACCGGTGCAACCTTTCTGTCACTTTCTCAATGGCACAATGCCTTGGATGCTGCCGGCTTACAGCTGGTCATGGATTTGCCTGTCTCCGAACACCCTTTGTCCAGGCAAGGGCATCGCTTCTTCGCCTGTAGAGCCAAGCAACATCAAGTGCGACTGACAGCAGATTGCCTGGCCGAATATCTCGATCACTTTAATTCTGAAATCTATATCGAAGTTTTGGACCAATTGCCTCTGACTCTTGAGGGTCAGATAGACAAGAACCAACTAGAGCAATGGGCCGTGTCCATGGCTGAAAACCGGGGAGAGTCAAATGGGAATTGATAACCGCAAGCGGGTTGTCGTTGCAGGGACAGGTTTTGGTCGTATTTATCTCGAAGCCCTGACATCGTCCAGATTACCCGGCCGAGAACATTTTGAACTCTCTGGATTATTGGCTCGTGGCAGTGATTATTCCAGGAGCTGTGCCGAGCAATATGGAGTACCGCTCTATACCGAGGCAGAGCAGGTCCCCGATGATATCGATATTGTGTGTGTTGTTGTGCGTTCTGGTGCAACCGGGGGCGAGGGTTCTGAAATAGCACAATCGTTTCTTAAACGAGGCATTCATGTATTGCAGGAGCATCCGGTCCACACCAAGGAAATTACCGCCAACCTGCTAGCTGCAAAGCAGGGGAATTCGGCCTATGCCGTTAACACCCTATACCCCAATTTGCGCCCCACCAGGCAGTTCCTGGCTGCGGCAGAATACTTACGTCGGCACCAGCGCCTGGAAATGATCGATGCTATTTGCAACAGCCAGATGGCCTATCCGCTATTGGATGTTATTGGTCGTGCAGTGGGCGGGCTTCGCCCCTGGTCTTTTAGCGAGCCGGTGCAACCAGAGGGCCATCCTTTTCAAAGTCTGTCGGCTACCTTTGGTGGTGTGCCCATGACTTTGCGTATTCAGAATCAGGTTCATCCACAGGACCCTGATAATCATTCCCTGCTATTACATCGGCTTGCTATAGGTGGCGAGGCTGGGGTTTTGACTTTGACTGATACTCACGGCCCCGTGCTCTGGAATCCCAGGTTGCATTCGCCAAGGGACCAAACCGGCCGGCTTATTTTAAAGGGCGAGGGTACAGAGCGGCTGGCCGTTCCCAGCATGGTTACCCTGGGCGATACGGAAATGCGTAGTTACCACGATATTTTTGCCCTCACTTGGCCGGAGGCGGTTATTGAGGCTCTGCACTCCCTTTGTACTGATATCGCACAACCCGAGAAGCGCAAGCAAAGTGGTCAGTGGGCATTGAGTGCCTCAATGGCGTGGAGTGATTTAACGGCCCGAATCGGTATGCCGACTTTGATCCAGCCGGGGGAACCGGAGCCGGTATCAGTTCAGGCACTCGCGGATATTGTCGGCCAGGCTTGCGACTAGAGTTTTAAGAAAACACGAACAGCACAAAAAAAGTGATTACGGAATTTTTACTTATAAAACGGGGTTAGGAGGAGAGATGCAAAATCAATCAGGGTTGATCATCGAAGGGCTCTTTAAGACATATAAAAATGGGGTGAAGGCGTTAAACGGCGTTAACTTGGAAGTTGGCCCCGGCATGTACGGATTACTTGGGCCTAATGGTGCCGGGAAAAGTAGTTTGATGCGTACCTTGGCTACCCTGCAAACCCCGGACAGTGGTCGGATCATGCTGGATGGTGTGGATGTGCTGGCAAAGCCGGACTTTATGCGCAGTAAACTGGGCTATTTGCCGCAACATATCGGCGCCTATCCTGGAATTGCAGCGCGGTCATTGCTGGAGCGTTTTGCCTGGCTCAAAGGCTTCACCGAAACAAGCGCAAGACGCCGTGAAGTGGATAGGCTATTGGAGCAGGTCAATTTGGCCGATGTAGCCGATCGAGCCGTATCAACCTATTCCGGCGGTATGCTGCGTCGTTTTGGTATTGCCATTGCATTGATTGGCGAGCCGCGCCTGATCATCGTTGACGAGCCAACCGCTGGCCTGGACCCGGCTGAACGCAATCGCTTTCACTGTGTTTTGGCGGATGTCGCGGCGGATGCCATTGTATTGCTTTCTACCCATATCGTTGAAGATATCGAAAACCTGTGTCAGCGCCTGGCGATATTGGCCTCAGGGCGCATTGTCGTTGAGGGCACAGCCCCGGAGGTCACAGACCCTCATATAGGCAAGATGTGGCAAGCACTGATTCCCCGTGGCGAATCACTTCCCGCATCCCTGCACAATATTGCCAGACCCGATGGTACCCAGGTAATCGTACACGGGGAAAAACCCGCAGACTCTCGTTTTACTGCCCACACGCCTCGCCTGGAAGATATTTATCATCTGGCTATTGAGCAGGTAAAAGACCAGCGGGAGGCTGCATGAACAAGCTGGCGCTTATTGCCCATGAGGCAAAGCTGGAGATAAGAGCCGGATTTAGCAGCGGCATCGTGGCTTTGGCCTTCTGGGGGCTGGTGATCTACCTGCTTCTGAATTTGGTCAATGCCGACTATATGCAGAAAATGGGGGCCACAGATATTCCCCGGAACTCACCGTCACTCATTTACCTGATGGGTGCGGGATGTATGTTCTTTCAGTTTTTTGCCTGGGCCTGGGTTTTCTCGCAGCCTATTTTGCGGGACCGCAAAGCCAGTCTGCATGAAGTGGTCTATACAACACCGAATTCCCTGAGCGTAATGCTTTGGGGGCGGTTTCTTGGCGCTGCGGTAATAGGAGCCATATTAAGTGCATCTGCGCTGGTAGGGTTTTTGGTCTCGCCGGTATTGGTGTGGATGGGCTTGCTGCCCGAAACAGCGATTGGCCCAGCGCCCTGGAAAGCCCTTGGATTTGCATGGATCTGGTTACAGATTCCCGCGAGCATCGGTATTGGCGCTCTGTATTTTGTCGCTACATTGCGAACTCGCAGCCTGGCCGGTCCTTTTGGACTCGCAGCGGCTTTAATGATGTTGTGGATGTTTGCTGTGATCGTTCTTCGGGGTGGCAATATTAATCCGCAGCTGGCTGCGGTAATGGACCCCTCGCTATTTACTTTCGTTTATACGGAGGTTACTTCCTGGACACCTCTGCAAAAATCAACCTCGCTACTGCCGTTTACTTTGGGTTCGGTACTGAATCGAATTCTATGGTGTCTTGTTCCTTTGCTTGCCTTGGCGGCTTGCCTGAAATACTTGCGAAGGGAAACACTGGTACTGGAAGGGGCTGCCAAACCTGCCCGGGCGAAGGCCGCTAAAAAGGCAGCCACTCGCAAGGTTAAAGATTTCTCTCCATCTAAGCCCGATACCGCATCGGTTGGCCGCTCCCTGCGTCAACTCATGCTGGAAGCCCGCTGGAGATTATTTCACGTATGGAGTAGTCGCGCTTGGTGGGGCGGTGTTGCGGTCCTGGTAATAATGGGGGTGGCTAGCTCGTTTACCCAGATCATCTGGCACGCTGAAGGGCCTATGGCACCGCGCTTGGAAATGCTATTGCCGCTTCTCAAGGATGTTATTTTCCTGGTTATTGCTTTTGTAATCGCCGCATTGACTGGCTTGGTGTGCCGCAGGGATCAGGTGCCTGGGTTTGACGACATGCTATCTGCAACCCCCGCGCCCGACTTCACACGATTATTTGGCGTTGCCCTTACCGTATTCGCCATGACGGTGCTGTTGGCCCTGTTGCCGGGTCTATCGGGCATTATTGCTGTGCTTCTCACCGCTCCCGCATCTGTCGATATCGTACAGGCGTTCACTTATCAATTGCTGATAGTGACAGCTCCTTTATTGGAGTTGTCGATGATGGTGCTTTTGGTGCATGCACTGTTCCGCCATGCGGGCTTTGCCTATTCCATGTCAATGTTTGTGACCTTTATCCTGGTCCTCAATCATGAGCTGGAGCTGGTGCATTACCCGCCCTATGAAGTGGGTATCACCGCTCATATTCAACTGTCAGCACTCAGTGGTTGGGAACCCTGGATCGGTTATTTATTGGCCTTGGATGGTTTTAAAGTTGCGCTTGCCCTATTGATGATCGGCCTGGCTGCTCTTTTGATTCCCCGTGGACTGGATAGCCGCATGTCTCAAGGTTTTGCCTTGATACGTTCACGCCTTATGGCCCCTCAGGGTGCCCTGGTGGCTTGTTCTGCTTTATTTCTTCTCGGTCTCGGTTCTGTATTGGGAGATAGGCTGGTAGTGCAGGGCGGGTATCAATCACCAGAGCAACTCAAACAAGAAGATGCCCTCTGGGAATCTTATTGGCTGCCGAAAGCGAGTGGGTTTGAGGTGTCCGGTGGTGAATTGAATATCAATATCAACCCGGATAACCAAACAGTAGAAGGTGAGTGGTTATTGCATAAAGTTCATGTCGAAGGGCAGGGCTTGCAGTTTGAATTACCCCACGGATTTGTATTGGTTAAGGCCTTAGTGGGCGGGCGTGAAGTCACACCGGATCAGCGTTACGACCATATGTCGCTGCCAGTATCAGGCTGCTCTGAACAGAGTTGTAACATCAAACTGTTGTGGCAAATGACGGCGCCGGGGTGGTCCGCAGAGGGAGAGCCCTCAGGGCTGACTGCCAGTGGAGTCTGGTTACAAGCGAGCGATATTGTTCCGCGTATCGGTGTTGACCCCGAGCGTATCTTGCGTGTGTCAGCGGAACGTGAAGCGCTGGGCTTGAACCCTGAGTTCAGCCTGCCGGCTTCACAGCTGGCCACAACCCTTGAGGGCGCGGCCCCATCGGGGGACTGGCATTGGCAGATCCAAATCCAAAGGGATGATAAAAATGTCTTTAGTGAGCAGGGGAGCACTCATGGCCCCTTGGATTTCTCCATTCAATGGGCACCCAATACGAAACTAGCGGTATTCGATGGGTTTGATATTTCCCATGATTCCGATCGTTCAAATATGGTTTCCGCCATTGCTAAAGACGTTGGGCAGATGCAGGCCTGCGTGAGCCAGCGGCTGGGTACTGATATCGAAATTAAACGGATTGCCCAATGGCCAAGAGGACTTGGAGAGACACGGGCCAGCGGTAATTTGCTGCAACTGTCCGAGGGGCCTCATTGGGATATCGCCGATGAAGGTACAGGGCGCTGGCTGCGACGGGTCGATATCGCCCGAGCCTTGGCCCGCCAGCATTTACTGGAAAGTTCGGACTTACGACGTATTGCCGGCTCCGCGTGGCTCAGCGATGGAGTTTCTGGAGCGATTGGCCTGCTTTGTGTAGCGGAAATCGACGGCATTGAAGTGCTTGATGATGTGCTGGTTCGATACTCCGATAAGACGACCAGAGACTTGGCTGGCAGTGAGGTACCCGTTGAGCGCTTAAGCACCGCACCGATTTCCGGTTGGACTCGCTACTACGCGCCGGTGGCTGCACTGGACTGGACGCTTCTGCAATCTCCTGAGTCCCTGTCTGCGTTACTCGATGACATCAAGCAGCAGAAGAATATTGAAAATGTACTGAGCGCTTATGTCGGTGAGACACGGACGCAAAATATGCTCGGGGCTCCTCTTTCATCAGCTCTGACGGTCGAGTACCTGGAGTCCGGTCAAATACGCCTGGACGGACAGCGTTGGCGCTGGGAGAAGGGTGGATGGCAACCGGTCGCACAAACGGCCAGCTACCGTTTGCTAGCCGATATCAATGAGTTGGATTCCGAGGTCATCAATGGAAAAACGCTGATTGAGCGTCTGCCCTCGGAGAAAGTTCTAGCGCTGGATATCTGGCCTTCCTATCAGCGGGACCCTGCACAGAATTTACTGGCTGAGAGTTCTGAAGTATCGAATATCAATTAATAGCCTAAGTAATAGAAAGGAAATTCAATTTATGCTCAGCTTAAACCTAGATAAGAAAGTACTTGCGAAACAAATTTCGCTAATATCGGCAAGTCTGCTATACGCTTCCGGAGCCTACTCTGCGGCGGAAGGAGCGGAAAAGGAGAGTTCTTCCGAAACAGAAATGGAAGTCGTTGAAGTTACTGCCCGGCTTACAAAAGAGAAAGCCAAGGATGTTCCCTTCAGCTTGAGTGTTGTTAGCGAAGAGGATTTGAAAAACCGATTGCTGCTCAATTTTGAAGATGCATTGCGCAGTGCACCTGGAGTAGATGTTTATTCTTCCAGTGGTGCGGTGGATGCAAATATCCGTATTCGCGGGGTTGGTTCACTGACTCAGGTAAATAAGGATGATGGCTCCGTTGTAGTGAACCTTGATGGCGTATCTATGCCTGCGGGAAATGTGTCCCTTGGGACCCTTGATATCGAAAGACTGGAAATATTAAAGGGTCCTCAAGGGACCTTATTCGGGCGCAACAGTGAAGCTGGCGCTATTAATATTACCACTAACAAGCCAACCGAAGAGTTTGAAGCTTACGGACGTGTAGAGCTCGGAGAGGATAACCAGAGTTTATATCAAACTGTTATCAGCGGCCCATTCTCTGAATCACTCCGTGGCCGAGTAGCCATCCGACATATCAGTGAGGACCATTGGGTTGAGAATACGACTAACGGCGATCCAATGACTGAACCCAAAGACCTGGCTTTCAGAGGTAGTCTGGAATGGGATTTGGGTGCGAAAACATCAGCCTTATTTATTGCTGAGAAGCAACAACAGGAAGGCTTTCTGAACCTTCAGTTATTACAACCTTTCGGTGATGACCCTGGCAGTGAACACACACCAGGAGCTTTTGACGATAATGAAAAAACCGTTGAGCGATTTTCCACTGAAATCAATCACCAATGGGCTAATACTCAACTGACTTCTATCACTGCATTGGTCAACACGGATTTTAGTTACCTAACCGGTTTTGACCAAGAGACTGCCCAAGCAGTGTTCAATTTCCCAATGGAGTATCTTCGTGGCGATAGCCAGGACGAGCAGACCATCAGCCAGGATCTACGCTTGTCCTCATTGCCTGAGGCATCTACATTCTGGGTGATTGGACTCAATCTACAAGAAGGTGAAAGAAGTTTTGACTCAATTGATTTGGTGTCCTTCGCCAATCAATACCGGGATTACGATACTGATAGCCAGGCTATTTACGGTGAGACTACATTACCTGTAACTGACTCCCTAAAATTTACAGCTGGATTACGTTACACCCAAGAGAGTAAGAAGTACGCCGGTGAGTATTCCAGCTACGGTATGGATGGCAATCTCTACGTTTCTCAAGATCAAAGAGATTTGGACGATAGTTATACAACTGGCCGCTTGGCTCTTGGTTATTCGCTGTCCAATTCCACAAATATCTATGCAGTTGCCGCACGAGGCTATAAATCCGGTGGGTTCAATGACTTTGCTTTGCAGTCTGCCGATAGCGTTGCTTACAAGCCCGCAACTGTCGACACCTTCGAGCTAGGCATTAAAAATGAGTCAGACAGTTTGAATATCAGTGGTGCTGTATTCTTTAGCTCAGTGGAAGATGATCATTTGTTAGGCTTTGATTTTGCTTCCTATTCCTCTGCTGCAGTAAACGCAGATACGGAGACATTTGGTGCAGAGCTTGAGGCCGATTGGTTTATTACCGAGCAGTTTAGTATTGCCGGTGGCTTGAGCTTCCTGGATACGGAAATTACAAAAGATGTGTATGGTGTTTCCGGTGGTGACGTTTTGGCGGGTAATGAAGTGCCTGACGTACCCAGCTGGAGTGCTAGCCTGGCATTGAATTACTACCAGCCTCTGCCAGACTTTATGGGGTTAAGCGCACCGGCTCTCAATACTAACTTGACTGTACGCCATGTAGATGAGCGCCCGGCAGATGCACAAAACCACTTTAACCTGGATGCTTACAGCAAGGTGGATCTTCGTGTAGCACTGCAAACGGACTCTATGGAGCTTTATCTGTTTGCTGACAATCTGCTTGATGAGCAGTATCAGTTATATGGCTACACCAATGCGATATTTGCCCCTGATGCCAGAATAGGGGCGCCGGCAAAAGGACGTCGTGCGGGAGTTGGAGTTCTATACCGTCTGTAATGAGATTTCGACAGTTTAGTTAACGACTGTTTTATCTATCTTGATGGTGAGTGGATCAATCTCTGTAGAGATTGATCCACTAAATAGCTCAGAGGCTCCTTAGCTTGCTGGGTTGATTGTACTCCCATGCAATAGAGTCGGGTCCAAATTTTCTCTCAGTCCACTAACCTCTATACCCGTAACTTTGGTTGTAGGCCCGGGTTTGATATTAAATGTGGAATCTTTATCGATTAAACGTTGTACAGTTTTCCAGTCCTGTTCACTGACTTCCATGTGCACTTTACTCAGGCCAGTAGCACCATTTTTATGGTTTGTTTCTTGAGGGTACTGAGGTGGGTTATATGGACTTACAATAAATGGCAGTCGCTCAGAGCGAGGATAAACAAAGCGGAAGCTGGTTTTTTGTCCGTTTGGCTTGGTTCGTTGCCAGGGAATCACTCGCCCGGTTTGAACACCCTCACGCTTCATCGCTGAAAGATCATTATCAAAATCGTCACTGACTAAGGCAACATCACAAAAACCTTCCCCTTCTTGCGACCAACGTATCATCCTACGTCCTGCGCCCCGGCCGGCTAAGAGATCAATAATCCATTTGAAGTATTGAGCATTGGATGGTGATGTCAATAACTCAATAATAGCCCCTTCACTAAACCAAATATGGGCGTGCTGGGCGTTCTTTTCTTTTGTGGCGTAATCCACAGAAAAACCGAGCTGACGAAAATCTTGTACAGCTTGATGAATATCCTCCACCCAGAGTAAAACGTGGCTACAGCGTGTTCTCATAAGAGTGCCTTTTGTCTAAAATAGTGTTGTTTGTTTGGTTTTTATTTTTTAGGCGGCAGTTGTTAGTTAATCATTTCTTGTGGTTGATTTAACCATACCAGAAATTACGATAAGGGTGATTTAACTTTTGCCGAAATTTTAATAATTATGAAAGTAATATAATCTACTTGGTGATTCTTTCAGAAATTGTATGGGCCGCTAAACAGTGTAGGGATCAACGGCCCGTACTGCGAATCGGGTATCTATTTCTAAAAAACACAAAAGATTGGTGTGACTTGGATCGGGCAGAAATTATTCTGAAACCTCAGGTTTCATCCCCACGCAATATTTGGCGGGAACCTCATCTAAGCTAAATGCCTTCATCAGTTTTCTGCTTGCTCCCACATAGGACTCTGCCGTTGCACCTGACCAGTAACCCGTATCACAACTCAGGGAAACACAATCGCCTCCAAAAGTTACAAAAGACTTATCCCGTACAATCTTGCATGTGCATATGGCTTTAAGTGGATTCATCGGGTCGACAATGCAGGGTTGATCCAGGCAATCAGTCCACGGTTTACCTTCGGGGCAGGACAGTACAGGTTTGGTGGGAGCCTGTGCGAAAGAAAATGTCGATAAGGCTTTTTTGACGTCGTTTGAGTCAGTCACAGGAGCCCGGGTTTTACATTCGGAAAACCCGAAGTTCAACCCCTTATTAACGTCACACCTGCAAATTGCATTTGAATTTGGATTGCTGGGGTCTGGAATGCATGGGGCAGATGTGCATAGAACATACTCATTATTACAAATGATGCCCTTGCTATTCTTGACTGATTTATGGCCATCCTCTTCTGCTGCCGTTTTAACTCCCATAAAAGCAAGGACAATCAAAATTATTGTGAATAGATGTGACTGTTTCATCATGAGCAGCTCTTTTATACGCTAATCGCCAAAATAGAATGAAAGCTGATATTTCCCAGATGAAGATGATTGAAGTGTCGTTTTTTTAGATTGGACCTGGCTTCATCCCGCCCGATATCTCATAGACTATTAGCTCGTGTACGGTGCCTCTGTTCTATTCGACAAGGGATCTTTGGAGTTAAAAGATACACTGGGGCCGCCGTGGGAGTATGGTTGGGAGGCTGAAGGTTTTAGCGGTAAAATTTGGGATCGAGCCCTGGCTCCATCCTTGGGGCCACAAAAGAAGTGGGTAGCGGATAGGTCAATGACATATAGATAAAATTTAAGTTAGCTTGCGGTGGTTTTGGCCAATTTCAATAGTCCAGCTTTCAGAGACACCGGAGGCTTCAGCGAACTGCTCCCAATTTGCTACCGCACTTGCGACCTGATCAATTATCTCCATTGGGCGCTTAATACTGATGGATTCCCCTAATGTTATTAAGTCATCTAAATTGAAGTGATCACGCTTTCCGTTAATACTTATCTGGTGTTGACTTGTCCAAGCTCCGCCAGGATTGTGGGCATAAGTCAGGTCAAAGGCTGGTGAAAGAGACCATTCTCCGGCTGGGTCCATAAGAAATGCAATATTCTTTGTATGATCATCTTGATTCCTGGCCAATACGTTGAAGACCATACGGCGATATTGCTGAACGGCTTCATTTTTAGGCAGATATAGTTCACGCATTATGCTGAATACTTGCTCATAGGAGTGTGCGCCTGCCATGTTGAAATCCAAGTGCGCAATACCACATAGAGACTGCATATGAAGCTTTTGCCCGTTTACCCGATCAAAGCGCCGCGTCATAAAATGCGCTCGGCCATTTTCCTCCAGTAGCCCGCACTCCGCCATATTGATACCCGCTTCGCGAGCCATATGATAATAGGCGTATTCAACCCGCCCATAGCCATCGCTTGCCCTGAATTCAAGATCTCCCGCGCCGTCAAATTTTAAAAGCCAGTAGTCATAGCCTTTAGGGGCGGGGACCTGACCAGAGCGAATATCCCCCATAGCATTCATGGCAATAATTGCTTTTGCACGGGCGCCTCCCGCACTGGTTCCTACGCGCAATATGTCCAGTAAGGAGCCTGATTTTTCAGTATCACTATGTCCAAATTGCGTATTGAGATCCGTCTGCCTATTGGTAATTGCGGCAGCTAGATTGACTAATTCTTCAACGTTCAGGTCGACAGAGTCTTTGAAGGTGCCGTCCACCGCCGGTTGAAATTCAAGCGCTCCCATGCCACGAGTACCGGTGTAACAGAGTCGCTCAATAGGGTTGAAGCTCTCTGGAGTTCGCCCTTGGCGTGCGAGCCAGGCATCAATCACCGCATTGCCGAACTTGTCAGGCAGGCAATCGGCGAGGAGTCCCGGTAATCCTTTAAATGTTTCCCGACTGAGGCCGCGAAAAGTATATGGCTCATTTGAAGCTTCAATAGGCATGGTTATCGGAGCTATATCCAGCCCCCGACGCAAGAACTCCGGTGCATACTCGAATGAACCATAACCACTGTCACCCCAGTGGACAGCGCCTACCAACTCGCCCCACAAGTGAACTGTTGCGGCATTTGTCTGGTTTACCATTCCGGCTTGCTCCTTTTCTTATTGCTGTTCAAGGGCAGGGTATCGCGCTGATTCTGTGAGCTGCGGCTGGCTCTCTGCCGCTGTTTACCTTGAGTAGCAATTTGCATCGGACTTACTGCCGGTTCAGGTAAGAAGCTATCCAATGAATCAAGTTGGCGAAGTACTCTCAGCGCAGCAACAAGGCTATCAAGCCTGCCACGACCAGCCTCCAGCCCTTTAATGGTGGAGGTGGATAGGCCTGCACGCTCAGCCATGTCATCTTGAGTAAGGTTCATTCGTAAGCGGTAGTTTTTGAGACGATTGCCCAGCGACTCAAGTATTTGCTTATCTGATTGACCGTGAAATCCCATAATAGTTGCCTTTCCACCCTTTGATTAGGTTTTGTCGAGCTAAAGGGTGCTTTTTGAGCTATTATAGTCTACAAAGGTTAAAAGTGTTAATAGGTGGAGTTGCAGCTATTAATGCTTAAATTGATCGTTTACAGGTGTTATTCAGGCTATTATTTGTATTAATCCTATTATTGATGGAGGCCGCCTCTGCCGGAAGCTCAACTTCTGCTGGCGATAAGAGAAACACCTGTTCTACATAAGATTTGATGCCATAGGCGGGCGACTACTTTCCTCGGGGATGATTAGGCTTCACTGCTGCTATTAGATTTCTTGCCGTTGCCAAATGGGAACAACTAAGAGGTTTCTCAAATGGGAACAACTAAGAGGTTTCTATGGAGATTTACATTAGATACTGCCATGAACAGTGGCCGCAAATTAACTAGAAGCAAATTGTTTCCCTATATTGTTCTATGGGTAAACCAACAGTAGCTGACCGTTACAAAATTTATCCCTGTTAACTTTAAGTTAGGAGGAAGGTTTTTGTATACGCTCCCCTATAGTTTGTAGAGGATTGTAAGCTGCTCTATAGGTATGGTAGGAGTTCTTTAGATTTGGTAGGAGGTAAAGCTTATATATTGATAGCTAACAGGGCGACGATAAGAGAAAGTACATAGATTAACGACGGGGCAATGCTTTGGAAACCAAAACAAATCAACTGCTGTAGACGCTCTTTAGGCCTTAAAACCTCTTGTACTTTTTATTTCTTCAGGTTTCATACCTAGAGACTCAAGAAACCTCTGGTGTTGTTCAGGTTCCATTTCCTCAAACTTATGGTGCCAAGCGAGCATAGAGTCTTCATCAAACCCTGCCGCTCTCATTATTTCTACCCATCGATTCTTAGTGACCATTTGATCTTTAAGCAAACTTGGCTCTTTTAATAGGGCGACGATCGCTCTCTGTTGTTCTTTAAGCTTGTGAATTTCGCTCTCCAATTGGTAGAAATGATCTTCCAGAATCCGAGACTGAGATGAAGTGTTTTGGCCATCAAGTAATCGTTTTATATCGTTCAGAGATAGGCCGTAGGAACGATAGGCAACAATAGCTTCCAGCCTTCTAGTTTCATTTTGGCCATACCAGCGATAGCCGTTATCTGAGCGCCGTGTGGGCGCAAGTATTCCTTCTCGTTCATAGTAAAGAATCGTTGCCCTGGATATACCACAGTGCCTGGCCAGTTCTGTAACAGTTAGCATAAATGCTCCAGATAGGTAGAGCAGGTGATGATCAACCCTGAACCTGTAGACAGGTCAAGTCGGAAGGCGATACCTTGAATTGCTCTTATGGAAGTGTAAAGGAGATTTGAACGGCTCCGTAGTATCCCTTCTTTTGTGCTAATGAAAATGACACTTACCGTAGGTTTGTGTATATGGCGAATATATGGTCATTTATTTGCTATTGACTCGTCTATAGATGCAGGGTTCAAAGTTCTGGGCTTTAGCAATCAGCGAGAGATGTTTTTGGTTATGGGTCACTCAATTAGCAATATTAAGAAGTCACTATTCTGGCTTTTGGACTATCACCCGGAGGTCGAAAAATATCCCAGTTTGTTGATGAAGCACTGCATAGAACATACGGTGTTGTCTGAAAGAGCTGGCTTCAATAGTGTTTGGTGTGCAGAGCATCACTTCCAGCATCTGGGACATATTCCCAACCCTGCTGTTTTCCTTTCAGCGCTTTCCCAATTGACTAAAAGGATACGCCTAGGTTCGGGAGTTTCTATCTTACCCTTAAGGAGCCCGATTCAGGTGGCAGAGGACTATGCCATGTTAGATATTTTGTCTGCGGGGCGCCTCAACATGGGAGTGGGTACTGGTGGGCAACTCTTGGAGTCAGAAGGAATGGGGTATGACTTTTCAAGCCGAGGGGAGAGATTTAAGAATAACCTAGCTGAGATTCAAAAGCGCTGGAAGCTGGCTTTAGAGGGCCATAGAGGAGTTGAGTCCTTAAATATATCTCCTGTGCAAAAGCCTTCTCCCCCAATTTACATCGCGAGCAATAACCCCGAAAGTGCATATGAAATTGGAAGGTCGGGATATGGCCTGATAACAATTGTTGCGCCTTCAACCGAGAATATTGATGAAATCGCTGTGCGAATTGAGCAGCATCGTCAGGGATTGGCTGATAGCGGCTTTGGTAAGGACCATGCGGAAAGTGTAGTTACCATCTTCTCCCAGGTGGGGGAATCGGAAAAGGACGTGAGGTATTCAGTAGAGCCTGCATTGGCCCGTGTGATTTCTTATCTTTCCGGTAACAAAGTCTCAGATGCTTCGGGGATATACAACTGTATGCGTGATAAAGGAACTGGGCTTTTTGGTACTCCAGGGGAAGTTCAACAAATGATCGCTCGTTATCAGGATATTGGTGTTGAACATATGGCATTTATCAATCGATTTGGTGGCTTGGATTGGTCTGTTGCTTTACGTAGCCTCGAATATTTAGGAGACATTTAAGAGGCGATCTATAAGCGCTGGGATCAAGGTCTCAATAAACCGGCCCCTGATTAAGGGGCTCATCCCCTTCACTTAAGAGCAATTCAATAGAGAGTTGTCCGCTTTCTTTCCTACGCACCCAGCTTGCTGCCAGTAAAAATTGCTGATAGATTCTAAATGTGATCACATTTCAGCTGGGCAAAAATGTAAATAAGTTAAAGGGAAGGGATAGTTTATGGTGAGTCCGATTGTAAGGGCCGGGGTGGAGCAGAGTAATGAAGTCGCAGGACTGGTAACAAAATTGCTGCAAGCCCTTGTCGGTCATAAGCGCAACATCGATCCAGAGGTGATGGCAGTAACGGCTAAGAAGCTGTTATCACAAGATAATGGATTCCATGCTTTCCTATATCATGTCGATGGAGCTCCTGTAGGAGTTATTACCCTATCCAGATCTGCCGCTATTTATGCCGGAGGCAACTACGGGGTAATCGAGGAGCTGTATGTTGAACCAGGGTTCCGCTCGCAGTTTATTGGCAAGGCTCTTTTGGCTGAGGCGATCAGCTTTGCGAAGGAGGAGGGCTGGCCACGGTTGGAAGTTAGTACTCCAGAAAGAGAAAACTGGCAACGAACAATTGATTTTTACCTCCGAGAAGGTTTCCTCGAGAATTCGGTCGGGGAGAGGTTGAAGCTGGAGCTGTAGCTCTTAACCTGAAAAGGAACAGGCCGCTTTGGAAAATGAAAGTCGTATTGGTTGAGTTTGATCTGACAGGGTAATTCAAAAAGTAGCGCTGTCTGCCAGATCAAGCTTGAGCCAAAGGGCTCAGTGGTGTGTCAAACCAGAGCTGCGACTAGCCTCAAACAAAAACCATGACCGCTTTTCTGCCTGATCAATATACTCTTCCAGCAAGCTTGCGGTAGCAATATCTCTATGCTCATCACAAAGTTCGTGGACTTTACGCATACTTGAGATCATTTCCCGGTTATCTTCGCCTAGCTCTAACAACATATCTTGCGGATCTACATACTCGGCATCATTGTCTGAAGATCGTTGTAGCTTGGCGATATGGCCAATGGAGCGAAGCGTAGTGCCTCCTAGTTTGCGCACGCGCTCCGCCAGGGCATCGGTCATCTCGAATACTTCATCGGCTTGATCATCGAAAAGCAAATGATAGTCCCTGAAGTGGGGGCCGCTAACATGCCAGTGAAAGTTCTTTGTCTTCATATATAGGCTGAAAGTATCTGCCAGCAGGGTATTAACGGCAATAGTAATGCTGGCCCTCGCACTCTCACTTAAATCAGAAGGGGCGGCTAGCCTGGATTGTGTGCCTACCGCTTCTCCAGTTGCTTTTCTCATATCAAACCTCACAAGTTATGACAAAGGGACAGGTGTTGCAGTCGGTGTCTCCATGGCACTAGATTAGACACCTATATGGCGACTAGCCATTCACAAAGGGTTGGAAGCCAGAGAGAACCAGCACATTATTTTTCCATCAGTCTTATACTGGTTGATATATCTCAAGCGTATATGGAGGAGTCTGTTTGAGATATAAAGCGGCTCAATCTGATTTGTTAAAAGGCTCTTAGGATAGGTAATGCAGCTACGGAGAATTGCTGAGTGTTCAATAGCTTCAAAAAGGAAGAGTTGTCTAGAAAGTTGTGTAATCTTTTAACGGATGCATATCTAAAAGTAAAAGACCTTGGTTATGATGAGATAGTTACTGAGTTTGATAAGGTTGAAAGCATACACTACCCGCTTATTCAAGAATATCCAGATTTAGTGCTTGAAACAAAGCGGCGTATTGCTGAGCAGAAGTTTTTATTGCTCTCTGAGAGAGGCTTATCTTTTGGAGTTATTCAAGGTCTTCACAAGGATGTGCACGACTTGGGGTATTTAAACATTGATAGCGAAGATACTCTGGAAACAATTTTTTGTCGGCACTGCTTAAACCACCAAAAGTATGCTCTTGCCATTGAAGTTGCTACTGCTCTTAAAAAGAGTGTCCTTTCTGAGCTCGATACTTCTCGGGGCAACAAAGAGGCCTATGCCTATAAAGCTATAGCCAGGTGTGATCGTTTAATTTCACTGGCGAAAGAACACCTATAAAGGCCGAGATATAGCAGCTATACAACTCGGAGAAATTAGATTTGCTGCTGATTTATCAAACGGTGAATGGTTAGCTCAAGTAAGAGGCTGATAACTAGCGCCGATTAAAGTAGTAGATTTTTTCTTTTCTTTCATACTCGCAAGAGCGCCCAGCCCTCATTGAATCAACTTACCAGTCATCAAAAGTCATAGTTAAATAAAATATTTTTGATGTGATATAACATTGCTTTATGTTTGAGGGATAAGGCCGTATTTTTTTTCATAAGTGATCTGTTAATCCTCTTTGGTTGTATCTCCCGTGAACCATTCCACACTTTTTTGCGGAAAAATATTTATTACTTAAGTTTTTTGTAGAGATTTAAAACTTGTCATCGCAGTCCACATGAGTTTCGAGATCTCCATTGAGGACAACAATTTCCAAGTCGTTATACATTTGTACCAAGCTGAAACAATGGTACCAATTTCGCTCAAGCTAACTAAATGATCCTAAATTCAGCAGTTTTTGGGCTTTCCCTTTATAGAATTTATTTAGCCAAAGCGGGGCGGTTTAGGAGTAACCAATATCGAATGATTTTTTGGTATTGGAATAAATATAACTTCGGAGAAACCACAATAATGAAATTATCTTTAAAATTTCTTTTACAAAAGACGGCTTTAGCAAGTGCATTCTCATTGCTATGCACTGCGCCTTTTGGTGCCTATGCGGAAGAAGCGGATAACAAGCTGCTAACTGATCGCATCATCGTTAAGTACAAAGAAAGCGCTAAAGTTGGACGGGCCGCTACTATGGCTCAGGAAACTGTGGAAAAAGCTTCCCGTCGCGCTGGCCATAAAATGCACCATCTGCGCCGCATAGCTACTGGCGCTCAGGTAATGCGCCTGGAAGGTCGAAAAAATAGAGCTGAAGTAAATGCAATTATCGATCGCCTGAGGCAAGACCCGGATGTGGAGTACGCAGAACCAGATCTGATCTTGAAAGCAGTGGCTGTACCTAATGACCCAAGTTACCTCAATCAGTGGCACTACTATGAATCTACCGGTGGCTTGAACCTTCCATCAGCCTGGGATACCACTGCGGGTAACGGGGCTGTGGTCGCGGTACTCGATACTGGTTATCGACCCCATGCAGACCTGGCAGCCAACATTTTGCCGGGCTACGACATGATCGACGATACCTTCGTTTCCGTAGATGGCGATGGTCGCGATAGCGATGCCACCGATCCGGGTGATTGGTATAGCTCTGGTACTTGTGGAGATAGCTCCTCAAGCAACAGTAGCTGGCACGGTACCCATGTTGCCGGCACTATCGCTGGCGTTACCAACAATAATCTTGGTATCGCTGGTGTTGCCTATGAGGCCAAGATCGTTCCTGTCCGTGTGCTCGGCCGTTGTGGTGGCTATACGTCAGATATTGCTGACGGGATCATTTGGGGGGCTGGCGGTTCTGTCAGTGGCCTGCCAGCCAATGCGAATCCCGCCGACGTACTCAATCTCAGTCTTGGCGGCAGCGGAAGCTGTGGTACTACTACACAAAATGCCATCGATACTGCCCGCAGTCTCGGTGCCACGGTTGTTGTAGCCGCTGGCAATAGCAATGCTAATGCAAGCCAATTTACTCCTGCCAGTTGTGATGGGGTGATCTCAGTGGCTGCGACTGACCGCAGCGGTGGCCGTGCTTACTATTCTAACTACGGCAACGTGGTAGATGTTGCAGCACCTGGTGGAGCACAGAGCTTCGCCAATGACTCCGACGGTGTCCTCTCTACTTATAACAATGGTGCTACTGACCCCGGTAGTGATAGTTACTATTACATCCAGGGCACCAGTATGGCTGCCCCCCATGTGGCCGGTGCTGCAGCATTACTCTATTCCGTAGACCCTACCTTGACCCCAGATGAAGTTGAATCAATTCTCACCAGTACCGCGCGGAGCTTCCCGGCTTCTTGCAGCAGCTGTGGTTCAGGTATTGTCGATGCGGCGGCAGCCGTAGCCATGGCCAATGGTGGTGGCGGCGGTGGTGGTGGCGGTAACGACGGTGGTGAACTTGAAAACGGTGTTGCTGAGACGGGTATTGAAGGTAATAGTGGTGAAGAAATTGACTTCACGCTGGATGTACCTGCAAATGCTACAGACTTGTCTTTTGTAATGTCTGGCGGAAGCGGTGATGCTGACCTCTACGTTCGTTACGGTAGCGCACCAACAACCAGCACCTATGATTGCCGGCCCTACACCTCAGGCAATAATGAAACCTGTGATATCGCTAACGTACAGGGAGGGACCTATCACGTCATGGTGCGAGGCTATAGTTCTTTTTCTAACGTAAGCCTCGTAGGTAGCTACACCGCAGGTGGTGGCGGCGGTGGCGGTAGCGACAGTTGGGAAGAGACAAATCTCAGTGGTTCCCGCAACAGCTGGCAGCACTTCACTATCGACGTTGATAGCGGAGCTTCATCGCTGAGCGCCGTAATGTCTGGTGGCAGTGGGGATGCAGACCTCTATGTTCGTTTTGGCCAAGAGCCCACCCGCACAGCGTACGATTGTCGTCCTTACGAGTGGGGTAATGATGAAAGCTGCAGCATCAGCAATCCAGACGCAGGTACCTGGTATATCAGTATCCGCGGTTACTCTGACTACTCTGGCGTTTCTCTGAGTGCTAGTACTGAGTAAATGGGCCAACTCCCACTCCACAGGTTCCTGTGGGGTGGGTAGATAGCAGTTCTACTCAAATAATGTTAGTCAGTTAAGCTGACTAGCATTTTCATTTAACACGTTGATCTCCGCAGAATCCTTTCCCAGTTATATTGCCGGCAATATCACCAATTCTGTGATGATCATTTCCACTGCTCGATTAAAGCTCGTTTTATCAGAGTGGATTAACTTCAAGCTCCAGCCTTTTCTTTAAAGTTGATAAATTTCGAAAAGTATTTTGCAGCCTTTCTGTGCACAGTGAGTGGAAAGCCCTTAGTTATCTCTATATCGGTGCAAAGACAGATAAATAAGTTTGTTTAGGTGGAGGCTGTCACAAGAATAGAAAGAGGCCGGCAATCACCTAAGAAGGATACATCGGTTGGCACTACTATCCCTGTGGGCAAAATTGAAACACTGGTACTAATTTTGTCTCGATATCCAGCCATGACTTGCTCAGGCATATATCTTGCGTAAAGCCTAACGTGCCCTGTCACAACAGGGACAGTGGTACTAATGGTTAGGATGTTACACCCCGTCGGCTAAATCATCATGGAGAGATAACAATAATGAAGTCACTGTTGAAAAAATCCACTCTAGCAGGTGTGTTTTCACTTCTATGTACAGGCTCCTTCGCCACCCAAATGGATAACCTAAGTAGTTCCCCAACAACTGACCGGATCATTGTGAAATACAAGCAGGATTCCACGATCGGACGGTCAGCGAGCATGACTCAGGAAACTGTGGAGAAAGCCTCTCGCCGTGCGGGCCACAACTTGCGCCACTTGCGGCGCATGGCGACGGGTGCACAAGTCATGCACCTGGGGAGCCGAAAAAGCCAAGCCGAGATCAACCTGATAATCAACCGCCTAAAACAAGACCCCAATATTGAGTACGCTGAGCCCGACTTGATGATGCACCCTATGGCGGTCCCTAATGACCCCAGCTATTACGACCAGTGGCACTACTTTGAAGCTGATGGTGGACTGAATTTGCCCGCAGCCTGGGATATAACTCAGGGGGAGGGCGTGGTAGTAGCAGTTATTGATACCGGTTATCTCGCTCACACAGACCTCATGGACAACTTGCTGCCTGGTTACGACATGATTTCGGATTCCGATATCGCTGTAGATGGGGATGGCCGTGATAGTGATGCCAGTGATCCCGGGGATTGGTATACCGATAGTTACTGCGGAAACCCACTGTATCCCGAATTTGATAGCAGCTGGCATGGCACTCATGTGGCCGGCACCATTGCTGCCGTCACCAACAACAAAATGGGTATCGCTGGGATAGCCCATAAAGCAAAAGTGCTCCCCGTTCGAGTACTCGGCCGCTGCGGCGGTTACACTTCTGATATTGCCGACGGCATTGTCTGGAGCGCTGGCGGCTCGGTTAGTGGTGCACCAGCCAATGAAACTCCGGCTCAAGTGTTGAACTTGAGCCTGGGGGGCTTTGGCCTCTGTGGAAGCACAACTCAAAGTGCCATTAATACGGCCCGTAGCCTGGGCGCTACCGTTGTTGTTGCGGCGGGTAACTCTGGGCGGAATGCCTTCTGGTTTTCGCCAGCTAACTGTTCAGGAGTTATTACAGTATCCGCAACCAACCGCTCCGGTGGGCTTGCTTACTACTCCAACTACGGCAATGTGGTCGATGTCGCTGCCCCCGGAGGTGAAACTAATTCGGTGGAATCCGATGGCGTTCTCTCTACATTAAACAGCGGCGCACGGACTCCCGGTAGTGATAGCTTCGCATACTATGCCGGTACCAGCATGGCCGCTCCACATGTTGCCGGTACAGCTGCACTTATATATTCAGTCAAGCCCAATGTTACACCAGATGAGGTTGAATCCATTCTCACCAGTACAGCCCGAAGCTTTACGGGCTCTTGTCGGCGTTGTGGATCAGGCATTGTTGATGCGGCGGCAGCCGTTGAGGCCGCTATAGAGGATTGAATTGTAGAAAGGAGTAAGTTTGATAAAAGACCGGCACTTTGCCGGTCTTTTACACTTTTCCACTGAAGGATTTAGCCAAGTAAAGGGGTGAGGTTAATATTCATCCTTGTTCCCATGCGGGAAATGGATCATTCAATGTCGCCCAGTATTCTTTGCCTCGTAGCACTTCGTCCTCGCTTAGCAGGCAATCATCAAGCGCTTTTGTCATGCTGGTTTGATTCAGACTCTGGCCAATAAAGACTAGTTCTTGCCGCATATCACCAAAGGGTTCTACCCATTGCTTTTTAATGGAGCTGCGATAATTCTCGTCAGTGGGCCAGTTTTCTTTGGGTATAGCTTTCCAGAACATTCCAGCGAAACCATAGTGGGCAATGCCTCCCGCCTGACTCCATTCGCCCGCAAACTCAGGGCGGGACGCCAGCCAAAAATACCCTTTGGAACGAATTAACTTGCCGTGCCTCTCAGTATTGTGCAGAAATTGATGAAATTTTTCTGGATGGAAGGGTCTACGTGCTTCGTAGCTGAAACTGCTAATGCCATACTCTTCAGTTTCAGGAACATGCTCACCTCGCATCTCTTTAAGCCAACCAGGTGCTTGCTGCGCGCGCTCGAAGTCAAATAAGCCGGTACTTAAAACCTCGTCAATATTGACTTGCCCTTGAGAGATCGGAACTATTTTTGCCTGCGTATTTAGAGTTCGCAGAATGGCCTCTAGGCGCTCAACATCAGAAGGGCCAGCTAAATCCGTTTTACTGATCAGAATGACATCTGCGAACTCGACCTGGTCGATCAGCAAATCAGTTACACTGCGTTCGTCGTCTTCGCCTAATGATTCACCAGCATCCTGTAAAAATACTGCCTCGTCATAGTCCTTTAAAAAATTGACTGCATCGACCACCGTCACCATTGTGTCCAAACTGGCAACATCAGAGAGAGAAACACCATTTTCGTCGGCAAAAGTGAAGGTTTCTGCAACGGGTAAGGGTTCAGAAATCCCTGTTGATTCAATAACGAGATAATCAAACCGTCCTTCCTGCGCAAGCTTAGTGACTTCCTCCAGAAGGTCTTCTCGCAGAGTGCAGCAAATACAGCCATTACTCATCTCAACAAGCTTCTCCTCACTACGGTTAAGAGAAACTTCGCTCTGTACCTTCGTCGAATCAATATTGATTTCACTCATGTCATTGACGATTACAGCAACTTTTTTGCCATCGCGATTGTTCAGTATGTGGCTAAGTACGGTAGTTTTACCGGCACCTAGAAAACCTGAAAGGACGGTGACAGGGAGTTTGTTTGTATGCGCCATTAGCCTCTCCGCACTCTGAGTGTTCATCCATGTGTACTAGGTTAATCAGATGGTGTGCAATGATATATCGTATCTTTTGAAGGTCAAGCTATTTCATTTATATGAGGGCAGGGCGGTAGTATTACCGCTCCTCCTTAACCCGCTTACTCCGCCCACTTTCATGCCGCTCCCGCATGTCGGAATCAATGTAGCGATCAGACGTAGCCATACTTGCATGGCCCGTGTCATCGCGCACATGCTCGCGGGGGCGGTACTTCACATCTTCAGAAATACCCGTCAGGAGACAAAGGTTGATGTTGTCTACTTATTGAATGACTTTGTCTTCGTTAGCAACTTCCCCACCTAAATTGTTTTTCGGGTTTAGTAGGCCTCTACACAAGACACTCCTGGGAAGGCGTGCCCTGATTGTAAGGTGCTCTGAAGGCCAGAGAAATCACAGAAATATTTAGCGGCTACCTTTGGGCCAAGGTTGTAAAAATATAGCCGAATAATATCGAAATGATACATGGAGGTTGAAAGTGGTGAGCTTTTGGGATTTTGCCTGCATCTATATAAAGTTCACAAAAATGAGAAAAAATTTCAAGAAAGACTAAATTCTAAAATTTACCGCCTTAAATCTAATGACGCTAACGAGTTTTATACAATAATAAGGCCTCCAATGTTTAGGTTTAGTTGTGGCTAATTAATCCACGTTTGTTTAGTGGATGATTATGTTTTGCGCAGGGCAATATATACATATGATTTGGTTGAATTATTGCTTTGTGAAAAATTACACTTTTGATGGTGGCTGCGCAATCAATTAGATAAATAGATTGCCTGTGTAGCCAAAAGTTAAACACGGAAAATAACCTTAGAAATAGTGCTTTGGAGAATGTGTGAATAATATAGGTATGATCTCAGCTGCCATTTTGTTATCTGTTCTTGCAGCTTCATGCGGAGGTGGCGGAGCAGACTCAAACTCTGACCAAAACACGGATGAAAGTTCTGTTGGGAATGGTAACTCAGGAGGCGGCAACTCAGGAGGCGGCAACTCAGGGGGCGGCAACTCAGGGGGCGGCAACTCAGGGGGCGGCAACTCAGGAGGAGGGAATGACTCAGGAAGTAGTGATGATTCTGGCGACACCAGTCCGAACCAAATAACAGGTGGTTCTGGTAGGATTTCAGAAAATCTCGAAGAGAGAGTTTCAGGGAAGCTCTCCAGTGACACAAATAGTGAAATCCAATTTACTCCAGGTAGCTTTCAAGGGGTTTATGGCGAGCTTGAAGTCAGTGCAGATGGAAGTTGGGTATATGTACTTGATGATCTTCTTTCAGATCCTATTCAGGGTGAGGAAGTTGTAAGTGATAATTTCGATATAGGAATTCAGGCAAGTAGTGAAACAACTCCCATTGTGATTGCAATTGTAGGGTTTGATGATCCATACGAATTTAATGTAGAAACACCAATTGGCACATTAGTGGTTGGTGACTCAGAGTACTTAACCGGAACGCTAACTATCAGTGATATTGATGGAAATGCACCAACCTTTAATGATGAAGCTATTGAGGGCGAGTACGGCGAGTTTAATATAAATGAAAATGGTGACTGGGAGTACCGCCTTAACGAGAAAGCTGATGAAATTCCCTCAGGAACTTCAGTTACTGAAACGGTTGAATTGTCACTAAGTGATAATAGCTCTCAACTATTAACGTTTTCTATTAATACCATAAAGGTTAAGGAGAGTAGTATTGTATTCATATATATGGAGTTCGATGGTGATTCGTCATTAGATATTCTGGGTATTTCTGATCTTGCAAATAGAGTTTTCAATAATTCAGACTCTATGGATAACGTATATTATAGCAATTCGTTTGGGCAACATAATTTTGTACGGCATCGTGCTGAAGATAGCTCACTAGAGAATTATTGCTACGGCTCTCCTGGGCAATATACCTCTTCAATTGATTGTGTAATTTTTAATGTTCCCGATGAAATAAATGGAGACATGCTTAGCTACCAAGAGATATATGATAGGGTACATCTTGGTGGCCGATATACGGACAAAGGGCTGAGTTTCCGTGACGAAGCTACAGCTTGGGCCAAAGAAAACCTGGTAGATGAGAATAACGAACCTCTAGATCTAGGGAAGTGGGACCATCGAGTATACCTTTATCCGAAAGCTATTTTTGGAGCAAGTGCGATAGCTGCAACCTGGGGGGGGTGGTCCTTAATAGGGTTGGATTATGGTCCAGTTCGTGGTATAGATTTTATTCAGCATGAAGTGGGTCATAATTTTGGGCTGGCCCACGCGAATTTTGATAGTAACAATGATGGGGATGCTTCTGATGGTAGATATGGAGGTCTAGGAATAATGGGGTATGGATATTCTAAAATATTTGGTAGTGGCCAGAGAGAATTCTTGGGGTGGTATGAATCATTCCCAGGATATACCAGTGTAGTCACACCGTCTGCAGGCGTTTTTCAAGAGGCTGAATTGCAATCAATTTACCTCGGCCCCGGAGAGCTTTCAAAGGATATTCCCCAGCAAATAAAAATACGGAGTGAAGGTAGTAGTCACGGTAAAGATTATTACTACATAAATTATCATACTCGCCACTCCATAATGAATCCAAGTCAAAGCTCCCCCTCAGTAGTTGTTAGTTATGCCGATGATGGTGCATATAATGATGTGGTGAGACTTAAGTCGCTAGGTGAGTCTTTTACAGATCCTATGAATGGGTTGGTTATCAAGTTTGAATCGGTAGATGCTGTAAGTGGTTACGCAAAAATTTCCGTAAAATATAGTAACTGATTATTTTTAAATAAATGTGTTTGTAGGGTGGAGATTGTGTTGAGAGTGCTATTATTGGTAATTTTGTCTGTTATGTCGGCGACTGTCTTGGCTGAAAGCGTTATAGTCGGGACGGTAGAGGAAATTGTTTTAGAGGGTGAGGGGTTTAGTCATATGGAGTATGTTTTTTCAGTTAAGGATGAGGCTTCAGGAAATTATTTTTTCATGGATAAGAAAGAAATAAAAGGCCTTGATGTAAAGCACGGAGATCGTGTCAGCATTAAAGCTGAATGTGAAGGCTCTCAGATTAGTGAAATTAGTGAGATTAATCTGCTATAAACATATTGCTGGGCGTGAGATGTACCTTAAGAAGGCATGCATGACCGGGTGAAATTTCTCATGCTTTTGGGTGCTGGGAGTCGGTGAGCTACTCACTAAATTCGATTACGAATCTGCTTAATAGCGGCTTCTAGGCCCAAACAGAAATAGAAGCTAGTGCATAATAGTGGTCAACTCTTCTTGATAGCCGCCCCCCCCCAAGCGCCCCAGTATTTCATCTCCGCCATATTTGGTGGTAGCCTGTCTTTTTTGATGTGATTTTATTGGGCTATAGAAACCCATAATATAATTAATAACTTTCTGTTTAGCTGGGGGGGAGGATTTGTAGCTAATGTCCCGAGCCCGTTCCGGCTTTGCTTTTGATCCGTAGGTCATCGTATGTGTCGGTTTGACATTCTGGTATTGATGGCCCGATAGTTGAATGCTTTCTAGGCTGAGCGAGCTTCGCTAGCCGTTCAGCTTGGTTTCAGCTGAGTTGTATGTCGCCTTACGTTATAGTCTTTGATATTGTCCTTGCTCCACCTGAGCCGTTGCTAATTTGTAAGCTGTTCGTGTCCGGATTTAGTGGATTGCTACAATTGAACACTCCTCATAAAAAACTAAGAACTAAAAATTGAAGCCCACAAAATAAAGCATTTAGAGGTTCCTCAAGATAAAGTATAGAAATTATTAGAGCCACAAGAGGAAGTGAAAATAATGGATGTAAACTCAGTCGGTAGCGCAAGAACAACAAGTGGGGCGCCCCAACATTAAACAACACGCGAGACAACCGATCCGCTGAGAGCAATACAGGTCGAAAAAGATTAACCAAAGCGCGCAGAGCTGATCTCTGTGACCGAATTTTTACTAGATTATGTTGCAGAAAGAAAACTGTTCAAGCCGCAAAGACCGTCCGAATCAAGTAACGACTGAGTCATTAAGCCTGGGGGATATAAAACCTGCGGTTATGTCCACATTAATTTACAAAAGTCCCCACTCCAGCAACCAAAACTGCATACTCTTTTTGCTTATGTAAGGGTAGCTGCTTCTTTAGCTGATGGACTATTTGATCCGCGAGGCTTTGTTGACGAATGACTCTAGAGCTATGAACTGACATTCTGCATAGCAAACTGCTTATCACTGTAAGCGATTACAGGTAATTACTCCATTCAGGGCATTCAAGTTGAGTTGTTCATCTGCCAGGCAGAGAAGCCTAAAAAGGTGTGTCGTCAATCGATAAATATGGTGATATGAAGTCTATACCAGTCGTCTTGCTGGCATAGATTGCACATTACTTGCAGTGCTTCTGAGGGGGCATATTTTTAATGCGAAATTACGTCCATAGTGTCACATAATATTTACCTATAAGCGCTGCAGGGCCTAAAGGCTGTCAATATTGAGTGTAAATCACCGTAGTGGGACCTGGTCATTTGTAGGACCCCTAGTTTTCTGTTTGGGGGGCATGGGACTGGTAGCGTCATTCGCACTTTGCGTTGCGACCGCTTGAGATGGATTGATACTCCTGTGAGGCGGTGTATCGATTTAGAGCCAATCCAGAGTCAGAAGTATCGGGTTATTATTTAGGAACTTCTTAATTCTAAAAAGATAAAACTAAAATCAAAAGATTTGCCTGTTTGAAAGGAGTAAGATTCAAGTAAGTAACTTTGCAGTAATGTCTACGTTTAAATAATAAATGTAGCAATAGACTTGCTTGGTATTTTGTTAACTCTTTAATAGAGGAAGATATAATGGGATCTGTAAGTGGGGTAAATAATCAAGGGCGGATAGCTGTCTCTAGTCCTGAAAATGGGCGGCAAAATCAGGCAGGCAATCAAGAAGGGCAGGTCTCAAAGAAAAGGGCTGGCCTTGGAGCTAAGATTTATTCACTTTTAGGTTGCTTAAACCCTATAAAAAGGGGTTCTCCTAATCCAAATGAAGTAGTACCTACAGAATCTATAGGCAAATCTACAGTAAGGCCAAATTTTGCTCTGCCGCCCTTAAAGCCCCATATGCTTGAGGCTGAATTGGTATCTACTTGTACCGACAGGGCTGCAATAAACAAGCCTAATAAGCAAGAATGGAGAGGAATGAATACCAATGATATTGTGAGAGCGTATGGATACAAGGTGTCAGATCCAGCTGTTGATCCTTCCAAGCCAATCTTTGATCGTGATGATAATCCGATCGTCTTCAGCTGGGGATTACCTAGTGCACCAGAGAAGGATTTGACCCAGCAGAATCTTGATCGGTCTATGAATGATGAAGTCTACTTTATGCGGCTTTTATCTACGGAAGGTAGCCAGTTAAAAGATCATTGGATGACTGTCGGAGAGAAAACCTTTACCCAAGAGACTATTGAATTTTTGCAGGAATTTGGGCGTGCGATAAATGTAGGTGATACTACTGGGGCGCAAGAATATCCTACCATTGACCTATATATAAATAGGGCAAAAGCTGTCGTGTTGGAGGAGTTGAAATCAGGAAAAAATAGTAGCCTTGAAACTTTTAAAACGATTGCGAAGAAGTATATTGAGCCTGACGCTAATTATGGATTTGGATTTGGATTTGAATCTGATGAGGCTGACTTAAAGCCAACGTTAAACGTATCTTGGGAGGAAAGGTCGCTTGTTGTTGATGGTTTTAAGGAGTTAAAGGATTTAAAGGGAGATTCATCTATAGAAAAGGCAATTGATGATATATTTACAGGTTACGGTAAGATAGTTGGTACTATCTATAGTACTTTTGTCAAAAATGTAAAAACCGACCATGGGAACATCCCAAAAGATGATGTGAGCCTCTAGACAACTCAGAAATATCTCTGCGGGCCTTAAAGGCCGCAGAGGTCAGGCGCTGCTCAACGCGAATGGCCTTAGTCTTTTGCAAGAGCTTCAACGTAGCAGACGCGGCCTTTAAGGCCCGCCCTTCGGGGCTTGCAAAGCGGTTCACACTTTGCGCTACGACTTTTTGAAAGGTCTAGATATTCTGCGAAGCCGCGCTTTGATTGTGAGCCGTTCTGCTAGCCAGAGACCATAGGGTTATTCAGTGGCACCCTTATTTAAGTTTGTATGTAAAAAATGACGAAAATTAATTCTCCTCAATCTGTTGGTGCTAGTTCTTCTTCTAGCAATTTCCAGTCGCTTGTTGAAGTGAGCGGCGATCAAACCTTAAATCAAACTAATCCCCCGAAACAATCCGGCTTTAAATGTAAACTACAGGTTATGGGGCAAAGATTGCGTGGGGCATTGGCATTCGTGATGCCCGGCCTGAAAAGTAGTAAAAATACTCGGGTACCAGTTCCCAATGAAGCAAGCTCAGCTGGTAAAGTTGGACGGCAGTCAGTTGATTTCGGTCGGTTAGTGCGGCTGAATGCTTTTCCCAAAGAAGCTGAGGATATCTTTGCCAGAAACGACTTGGCGCAATTAGAAAACTTTAAATCTAAAATCGATAAAGAGATTGAATATCTTCAGGCAATTGCAATTAATTTTGAATCAGATGGTGAGGGTGACAAGTATGTCAAGGGTGAGATTGAAACGGGGGGGAAATCGTTAAAAGATTTGTCAAGGAAGTGTGAGGCTTACTTATTAGCTCCAGAGAAGGATTTGACACGAGAGACTCTTGATCGATCCATGTATGATAAAGTCTACCTTATGCGGATTTTATCTACGGAAGGTAGCCAGTTAAAAAAAGTTTGGACAGATACCGCAGAGAAAGCCTATACCGATGAAAGTACTGAGTTTATGCGGGAATTTGGGTGTGTAATAAATGTAGGTGTTACTACGGAGCCGCAAGAATATCCTACCCTTGATGGATATATCGATCAGTTAAAAGCTGCTTTGAAGGAGGACTGGGATTCAAAAATACCTAGCAATCTTAAGAATTTAGAAACGCTTGCAGATAAGTTTGTTAAGGTTGGTAGTCAATTCGGGTTAAACGTATCAGGGGGTGATAAAAGTCTTGTTGTCGATAACCTTAAAGTTTTAAGAAGCTTATATCAAGAAGAAAATTCAAATGATGAAGTTTCTATTTCCGGTGGTTCACGGCATGATTCAATAGAACAAAATGATGAAAGTTCTAACTCTTTTGCCTCTCTTGATCCTACAGAGATAAGCTTTTCTGAAGAGTCAGTTCAGCCAATTGATGAATCCTCTGGCCCTACAAAGGATCCTTTCTCCACTGCAGTGGATGGCTTAATTAAAGGCTATGTATCTATATTAAATACAATCCATAGAGATTTTATGAGCAATATGAAAGTGCATGAAGATTTTAAGGAAAGCCTCCGAGAGCAAAATAGGGTAGATTTATTTTGGTTTGGTAGGGCTTTTTAGGTTTTGAGCTCAGTTCCGCATTCCATTAATGCGGAACTGTATCTATATATCTACCCCGGGTATTAAAATGAATGATTTTTCAACGGTTGTTTCAATTCGAAGATCAAGCTCATCTGAAGCATTATGTGGGGCTCACACTAACAAGAAAACTAGTTCAAGTTTTAGTCGCAATATTAGTCGTCTAGTTGGCTGTGTCGCTGGAAGTCTTAAGACGTTAATTTCTGGTTTAAGGCATAGTGATGCAGAGAGATTGAAGTCCCAACAAAAGTTCAGGCTGATCTGGGGGTAACAGGGGGTGCAAGGAAGAATAATGACAAGGTTAATTCTGAGCCTGGCAGTGCCCAAAGCCATAAGAATGTAGGAGTAATTCATAGTGTGAGTATTAGTTATCAGATACATAGCATCAAGAAATTTTGTGAAGATGCCCCTTCCAAATTGAGGAGTTTCTCTGATAAACGAAGCTTGGATGATTTTCTGGGAGAAGTTCAAGAGGCAATTTCGGAGTTGCAATCTATCGGTCAATACTTATTTCGGGATAAGGATGATAGTGATATTTTCTTGGAAAGGTTGGAAGATTGCGAAAAGTTAATGGAAAGTTTGGAGCAATTGGAAGTAGCTACAGAGAAAAAAATAGAGCACGTTGATATCAATAATTCCTTTGCAAAGAGTAAGGGGGAAGAGGGGAGACGGCATGGCCAAGCGGTTTCCGGTTTAGATCGATTTAGTTCGCCTGACAACTCTGGATGGTATGAACTTGATATTAATACTGGTCAGATTGTTGCTAGATTGTCTGACTAAATTGTGGTGGTCCAGCTTATATCCATACGATAAGCTGTGTCTATCCATGCAATTGATTCTATAGATATACCCTTAGTCTGGTATAGTGATTTCTTAGATTTTTTCCTCTTCGATGGCCCACCTCATGGGCCTTTTTTATGTGATGTAGGTATTGCTATTTGTTTATCAATGTTTACCGGGTGGATTGGTCGGGGAATCCTGGATCAAGCGGCTGTGGGCTGCTTAAACGAAATGTGAAAAATTGGGACTTACTAAAAGTGTTTTCTCAGGCGTACTCTCTTGTTGTAGTTTATTTAAAATTTACTCGCATACATCGAATTGAAGTATTTGCTTTTAGGAATTTTTTGTAATATAAAAATTATATTGAGGCCGATGCCCAGTATGAAAATAGTTAATTATTTCAGCTTAGGACTCTTTATATGTTCAAGCAGCAAATAGCTATAGCAGTTAGCCGCTTTCGACAATAATGAAGGCTCGATATTCAGCGAAAACAGAAATCGTGAAATTGCAGCTCTATTGAGGGACACGTTCAGTTTTAAGGAATCAGTGATGAGATAACTGAAGATCGGCTTGGTGTGCCCTTCTTCTGTACAGCGATTGTGAGTGCACTTTAATTTGAGGGTATGTCCAAGGGAGACTCTAGGTCTCCCAGCTATTCAGGTGGGCAGCTCAGCGCTTAGGGGCCGACATTCGATCAATTCGGCAGCTCTATTGGTTCGTATTTTAACGCTAAGGTTGGAAGCCAATATCAGTTTAGCTTTGGTGCATCTGAGCCCCGCTTCTTCTTAAGATACGATGTGCAAAATTTAGTAAACATAAATTGCACCGGACCTTTCCGCGCTATTGTCGTTCTGATCGCCATTAACACCGATAGCACTGCTGTCCTCAGAGTCAGCCCCTACAGCCAGGGTATTGCCATCGGCACTGAGGCTGACAAAGCTACCGAAGAAATCACGAGCTTCGGTATTGCTCGCTTTTAGGTAGGCCCGTTGTACCCAAGCTTCATTCACACGGGTAAACACGTAGGCGGCACCTGCGAAGGTGGCTTCATTATTGAGCTGATCGCCATTAACTCCGGCAGCGCTGCTTTCTTCACGGTAAGCTCCTACAGCCAGGGTGTTGCCATCGGCGCTAATGCTGATGGAACCACCGAAGGAGTCACCAAAGCCTAAATTAGGCTCCTCAGTATTACTGGCTTTAAGATAGGCTTGCTGTGCCCAGGCGTCATTCACTCGGGCAAACACATAGACCGCGCCGCTATCGATGGCACTATTATCAGTCTGATCACCATCAATACCGATAGCGCTGCTATCTTCGAAAAAAGCTCCCACAGCCAGGGTGTGGCCATCGGCACTGAGGCTTACAGAGGTGCCGAACTGATCACGAGCATCGGTATTGCTCGCTTTAACGTAGGCCTGCTGTACCCAGGACCCCTCACTTTGGCTAAAAACATAGACCGCACCTGCTGTGCTGGCGCTATTATCGGATTGATCGCCATTAATGTCGCTAGAGCTGCTACTCTCGTGATTTGCCCCCACAGCTAGGGTTTGACTATCGGCACTGAGGCTTACAGTGGCGCCGAAGAAGTCACCAAGATCGGTATTACTGGCTTTGATATAGGCCTGCTGTAGCCAGGCTTCATCCTCACGGGAAAAGACATAGACGGCACCAGAGTTTTCGGCACTATTATCATCCTGTTCGCCGTTAGCTCCGGTAGCACCGCTGTCTTCGGAATCAGCCCCTACAGCCAGGGTGTCACCATCGGCACTGAGGCTTACAGAGGTACCGAAACGATCAAAAGTATCGGCGTTGCTGGCCTTGAGGTAAGCCTGCTGTGTCCAGACTTCGTCCTCTTGGGTGAATATATAAACTGCGCCTGCAAAGTCGGCGCCATTCTCCGATTGATCGCTAGCAAATCCGAGAATGCCAAAGTCTCCGGCATTAGCCCCCACAGCCAAGGTGCGACCGTCGGCACTGAGGCTGACGGAGCTGCCGAACTGATCACCAGCATTCGTATTACTGGCCTTGAGGTAAGCCTGTTGCTCCCAGGCGCCATTTACTCGAGTAAACACATAGACTGCGCCCGAATCCTTGGCGCTATTATCGGATTGGTCGCCATTGGTACCGGTAGCGCCACTGTCTTCGCGATCAGCCCCTACGGCCAGGATAAGGCCATCGGCGCTTAGGCTGATAGAGAATCCAAAATTGTCAACTGAGCCGGTATTGCTGGCTTTAAAGTAGCCAATGCTCGCTACTAGGCTGTCGCTGACAGAGAGCAGGTCTGAGTCACTACACTGTTCTTTCTCTCCGTCGCTGTTACAAGCCCTCAGTAGATATTGTGCATTGGTGCGGGCGAAGAGGGGAACTTCCAAAGCCAGGGTGCCGTTGCCCTGGGGGATATTCTCAGCGACTGGGATAAAGCCTGAACTCCCATCGGGGTTTTCCAGCAGATGGTAATGGGTAGCCCCTTCCGCGTCGGTCCAATCAAAGCGGAAAATCTTGGTCGCCTCGAAGCTCAGGGTGAAATTCTGAACTACGCCAGGGGCAGCAGGTGGATCTTCCGCTGGCGGGTCTTCCGCAGGTGGATCTTCTGCAGGCGACTCTGTTGCAGCCGGTTCTTCGTCGACAGTCTCTTTATCACTGGAGCCTCCGCTACATCCAGAAAGGATCGAGAGAAGCAGCAGCATTAGTAGAACTTTGTAATATTGAATGGTCATTTTTGTTGGCTGTTGGGTATAGATAAGAAAGGATGATTATCCCAATAGTCTATTTATTTTCTTTAATTTTCAGGCGTTTATTTTTAGGTTTCAGGCTTTATTGGGTGCGTAATTAGAACTGCCATCGTTAGAGGGGGCTGCTGGGTTGAAATAGTTCTGCGCGCTGAATTGGATGTACTGGGATTACAGTTATATGGAGAGGTTTGTATGGAGGAACACTACCGGTTGCGTTGAGTATGCTCTAATTCGAGAATGGGTCAAGAGAGGCCCTAGGCCTCTCAACTACTTAAATGTAGGGGATGGAATTTAGTGTCGGTTTTATCTAAGAGCCTCCGAACTTCTTCCTTAATATTTCATATGCAAAATTCAGTAAACATAGACCGCGCCGCTATCGATGGCACTATTATCGGTCTGATCACCATCAATACCGATAGCGTTGCTATCTTCGAAAAAAGCCCCCACAGCCAGGGTGTGGCCATCGGCACTGAGGCTTACAGAGGCGCCGAACTGATCAAAGGTATCGGTGTTGCTGGCTTTCACGTAGGCTTGCTGTACCCACTCTTCATCCACACGAGCAAACACATAGGCCGCGCCCGCAACGGTAGCGCCATTATCGAACTGGTCGCCATTAATACCGTTGGCGCTGCTGCTCTCACCAGGGGCCCCAACTGTCAAGGTGTGACCATCGGCACTGAGGCTAACAGAGTAACCGAATAAATCACCAAGCTCAATATTGCTGGCTTGATCGGTACTGCCGGCCTTAAGGTAGGCTTGCTGTGCCCAGGCGTTATTTACCAGTTTAAAGACATAGACAGCACCTGATGAGAAAGCGCTATTGTCGGATTGATCGCCATTAACACCGGTAGCACCGCTGCCCTCGAGATAAGCCCCCACAGCCAGGGTGTAACCATCGGCACTGAGGCTTACGGAATTGCCAAACTGATCATAGGTATCGGTGTTGCTGGCCTTGAGGTAGGTTTGCTGTGCCCAGACGCCATCCACCCGGGTAAAGATATAAGCTGCGCCTGCATAGTCGGCACTATTGTCAGACTGGTCACCGTTAACACCGGTAGTGCTGCTTTCCTCAGAGTCAGCACCCACAACCAGAGTGTGGCCATCGGCACTGAGGCTGATCGATATGCCGAACCGATCACCAGCATCGGTATTGCTGGCTTTGAGGTAGGCCTGTTGTCTCCAGACCTCATCCAAACGGGCAAACACATAAGCGGCGCCTGCAAAGTTCGCTCCATTATCGAACTGATCGCCGTTAATACCGTTAGCGCTGCTGCTCTCGCCAGGGGCCCCAACTGTCAAGGTGTGGCCATCGGCACTGAGACTTACAGAGATTCCAAATCGATCAGAACCATTAGTGTTACTGGCCTTTAGGTAGGCCTGCTGTACCCAGGCGCTATCCACCCGGGTAAAGAGGTAGACTGCGCCCGAATCCTTGGCACTATTGTCGGATTGATCGCCATCAATACCGGTAGCGCTACTGTCTTCGGAAAAAGCCCCCACAGCCAAGGTGTGACCATCAGCACTGAGGCTGATGGATCTGCCGAACTGATCACCAGCATTCGTATTACTGGCCTTGAGGTAAGCCTGTTGCTCCCAGGCGCCATTTACTCGAGTAAACACATAGACTGCGCCCGAATCCGCGGCGCTATTATCGGATTGGTCGCCATTGGTACCGGTAGCGCCACTGTCTTCGCGATCAGCCCCTACGGCCAAGGTAAGGCCATCGGCGCTTAGGCTGATAGAGAATCCAAAATTGTTAACTGAGCCGGTATTGCTGGCTTTAAAGTAGCCAATGCTCGCTACTAGGCTGTCGCTGACAGAGAGCAGGTCTGAGTCACTACACTGTTCTTTCTCTCCGTCGCTGTTGCAAGCCCTCAGTAGATATTGTGCATTGGTGCGGGCGAAGAGGGGAACTTCCAAAGCTAGGGTTCCGTTGCCCTGGGGGATATTCTCAGCGACCGGGCTAAAGCCTGAACTCCCATCGGGGTTTTCCAGCAGGTGGTAATGGGTAGCCCCTTCCGCGTCGGTCCAATCAAAGCGGAAAATCTTGGCCGCCTCGAAGCTCAGGGTGAAATCCTGCACTATGCCAGGGGCGGCAGGTGGATCTTCCGCAGGTGGATCTTCCGCAGGTGGATCTTCTGCAGGCGACTCTGTTGCAGCCGGTTCTTCGTCGACAGTCTCTTTATCACTGGAACCTCCGCTACATCCAGAAAGGATCGAGAGAAGCAGCAGCATTAGTAGAACTTTGTAATATTGAATGGTCATTTTTGTTGGCTATTCGGAGTGGATTAGAAAAGTTGATTATCCTAATAGCCGATTTATTTTCTTTAATTTTCGGGCTTCTATTTTTAGGTTTTAGGCATTATTAGCGAGTAGTTGGTGCTGCTATCACGAGAGGAGTTTAATTGATAAAGCTGCGTGGTGATGTAAGTTGAACCAAGCTGTTGCGTTAATAGGTTTGTCGCCTTGAGGAAGTGCCCTTTTCAGCTTTGCTGACGTGCAGTGTTTCGAAGCCAGGTAGCTGATAAAGTTGCGATTGTTGGTATTTGTAAATTTAAGAATAGGGTGGGAGGGATAAAATCCTTGTATGGAACTAGGGAGTCTCTGAATAACTCCGTGATACCTCTGGCATGCAGAGCGGTTCACAATCAAGGCGCGGCTTCGCAGGAATGTCTAGACCTTTCAAGAAGTCGCAACGCGGAGTGTGAATCGCTCTGCAAGCCCCGAAGGGCGGGCCTTGAAGGCCACAGCTGCTGCGTTGCAGCTCTTGCAAAGGGCTACGGCCATTCGCGGCAAGCTGCGCCTTACATCTGCACCCTTCAAGACCCGCAGAGGCATTTCGGAGTTATTCAGAGGCTCCCTAGCAAGCCGAAATCCGGATTTGTTGCAATATAGGCACCTCGCTAGCCTGGCAGATGAGAGTTACTAATTATAATCATGGTTATGGCTGTTTCTTTTGGAAAAATACAGGTACGCTATTTAGAGTAAACCCCTCCATCCATAGCTGAAATGTATCGGCTGCGAAAGATTACCTCGCCCCGAATTAACCTTCTATATCTTTTAAGAGCCGGTCTTAATACTAAGAAGCCTCTTAATTATTTTGGAGTTGCTCTGCTGTAGATGTTAGTGCAGCTTGCCGTGATTACTCTCATTATCGTTCCCATAAAAATCTGGTGTAGATAAATGGCTCTATTAATCTCATTGATTGCTGATTTAAGCCTTAAAGGCGACCTTGCAGACTGCGCCTTTGCTGGGGGGAGATAAAAGTCTCAGCAAATGGGCTCTCAAAGTAACGATCTATTTCAGGATAGAAAATTCAACAAAAAAAAGCCCAAAAGCTAAAGAGAGAAGATGGGAGAAACCAGATAATGCCGGCATATGGTGAAATCTACAAGAGTTTATGAAAGTGATCATTCAGGCATATAAGGCCATTATTATGGCTGTATTTCTCTCCACCTTTGCTGGCTGTGATGGCGGGTCTAATAAAGACGATACTAGTGGCGAGGATACTGCTGTCGCAGAGTCACCTGCAGAAGACCCACCCGCAGAAGATCCACCTGCAGAAGATCCACCTGCAGAAGATCCACCTGCAGAAGATCCACCCGTAGGGGACCCACCTGCTGCCCCTGGTGTAGTTCAGGGTTTCACCCTGAGCTTTGAGGCGACTAAGATTTTCCGCTTTGATTGGGCCGACGCGGAAGGGGCTACTCATTACCATTTACTGGAAAATCCTGATGGGGTTTCCGGTTTCACACGTTTAGTTGAGAATATTCCCCAGGGTAGTGAGACCCTTGCGGTGCAAGTGCCTCTGCACGCCCAAACAAATGCGCAATATATTCTGCAAGCTTGTAACAAAGCGGGGGAGCAAGATCTCTGCACTGATTCAGACCCCCTCTCTGTGAACGACGCCTTGGTGGAGAGCATTGGTTACTTTAAGGCCAGTAATACTGGCGCTGGCGATATCTTCGGAGTATCAGTCGCTATCAGTGCTGATGGCCACACCTTGGCAGTAGGCGCTATCAGGGAGCAAAGCGATGCGGTCGGTATCAATGGCGACCAGGACAACGATGATGGCATCGGCCCGGCCGGTGCGGTCTATGTGTTTGTACGGATAGATAATAGATGGGTACAAGAGGCCTATATCAAGGCCAGTAATAACAATAGAGGGAATCTTTTCGGTGTTGTCGCTCTGAGTGGAGACGGCAATACTTTAGCCGTTGGTGCACCCTCTGAGAGCAGTAGCACAACAGGAATCAATGGCGATCAAGATAATACAGATGCTACAAGTTCCGGTGCTGTCTATACCTTTACACGTACAGATGGCAACTGGACGCAAGATGCTTATATCAAAGCGAGTAATACAGGTTCCTATGATAGGTTTGGTCGCTCTTTAAGTCTCAGTGATGACGGCCGCATTCTAGCGGTAGGTGCACCCTATGAAGATGGTGGTGCTACTGGTATCAATGGTGATCAAACCGATCCCACTGTTATTCTGACACTCCCTGGAGAAGGTGGTACTTTGCTGGTAGATGCTAGTGGTGATGGTAATAATGAGGATCAGGGAACTAGTGATACTTCGGACTCAGGAGCGGTCTATGTTTTTTCCCATGTTGATGGCTCCTGGGTACAGGAAGCGTATGTTAAAGCGAGCAATACCGGCGCCAATGATGAATTCGGAATTGCCGTCAGCCTGAGCGGCGATGGTTCTACGATGGCCGTTGGCGCAATTGGAGAGGGCAGTAGTGCTATCGGTATTGATGGTGAGCAAAGTAATAATGACGCCGGACAGGCTGGCGCTTGTTATGTTTTCTCCCGTACGGATGGTAATTGGGCACAGCAGGCGTATATTAAAGCCAGCAACACTGATTCAGAGGATTTTTTCGGCCAATCGGTTACCCTAAGCGCTAGTGGTGATATTTTGGCTGTTGGTGCCAACAGTGAAGACAGTAATGCAGTAGGCACTGATGGCGATCAAAGCAATGATGAAGCCAAAGACTCTGGTGCTGCTTATGTCTTTGCTCGCACAGATAATAGATGGGCGCAGCAGGCCTACCTCAAGGCCAGTAATTCAGATGCCTCTGACGCTTTTGGTGAGTCTGTAAGCTTGGCTGCCGATGGTCGAACTCTGGTAGTGGGGGCACCTAAAGAGGACAGCAGCGCAAAGGGAATAGGGGGAGACCAAAATAATAACAATGTTGAAAATGCTGGTGCAGCTTATATGTTTACTCAGGTTGATGGGACCTGGTTGCAAAAAGCCTATTTAAAAGCAAATAATAGCGATGTAGATGATAACTTCGGATATTCCACCAAACTCAGTGCGGATGGATATACTCTAGTCGTAGGTGCAACAAATGAAAGCAGTAGCTCTACCGGGATTAATAGTGAGCCTGATAATAACCAAGCTGAACTTTCCGGCGCGGTTTACATGTACTGATTGGAGTTTAACATTCGGTAAAATCCCATTTTATCTATTTGAAAGGGGTTTTTGTGGAGCTTACATAGTCAATTGGACTCCAGGGGCTTTCAAAAATTATTGCATTCTTAGAGCTCACTGATAAATATGGCTATCTAAGCAGTCCCAACCTAAAGTGTGGCATCACAGTCAAGCACAGATCTTTCAATAGGTCGCAAGGCAGAGCGTGAATCGCTCTGTCTTATTGGGCTCACTTGAAATAAAGTTTACAAAAGAACCCATTTTATTGACTCGCTGCATATCCTTCGTTGGTAAAACCACTGCGACAAGTCCCTTGCCTTCCTAAAACCCCTGATAAGTATTATCATAGTCCTGATAGGCACGTAGGAATGTGGTTTTATGAGTTAACACTTGGTTTCATGAAATCGACACCAAAATCTGATCTAAATCGCTCTTGTAAACGTGATGAGATCTCTCACACCCTGGTGATCCATATTTTGTAAAATCCAGTCTCCTAGGCCATTACGTAATTTCAAAACCTGATCTTCAGGTTCTTCTCTCGCCTTACATACGGCAGAGAATAAACAGTTTCCGTCCGCATCGACATCAACTAGCTGTAGAGATTTTGATTTAAACAGTTGATTAAGCTGCTTGGGATCGGTTGTTTTATTTTCTATCAATTGGAAGTGGTCATCCTTAAGCAATAAGTTAATTGTTTGTGAATCATTATTACTATACTCGTTGCCGAACTTCTGAGTAGTATTCATATTTGCGCAGACTACATTGATTGGGACCTTAAGGAAATGAGAAAGTAATCCTGGAAATAGATCTCCACTTTTCCCAGCCCAAGCTCCGTCAGTTTTGATATAGGTCACGAGATTTTGAATCCATTCTTCCTGTGATAATTCAGGATTATCAATCCACTCCGCGTCAGATAATCCGCAATTCTGATCAATCGTCTGAAATACCGAATGTGGTTGCCCTTTTGCAGGAGTGTTAGGCCAATTGGGTCTGGTAAGAGCCTCCCCTTTACATATTGAATTTGGGAGTTGAGCCTCGAAAGTGTCTGATAGTTTGTAATTTTCCTGCTGTGGCGACAAAATATATTTTGAAGCCTTATAAGCCATGTGGGCTAGCATTTTAGTCTTTTGGAAACTGCTGGAAATTTTTGAGGTTGACTCACCCACATCAGTTTTTTGGATCTTATTAATTGTTGGTAACTTAGGTATTTTAAAAGAAAAAAATGACACGGTTAAAATCCCAGGAAGTTCATTGATGGAATATGGAGGTGAGCTGATTATAATATCTGCAGCATGACAAATTCAAAATTTCAATTGAAAATAGTGGATAGAAGTGCTTAAGCTTTTAATCAATCCATCTATATTTCAGCTAGTGTTTTCTCCGCTCTTTGTATGGCCGTGTTAACAATATTTATTTTCTGATCAATACTTGCAGAGCGATCGTCTCCTATGACTTGGGTAAGGTAATCCATAAGGTCAATAAAAGTCTGTTTAAGGGGGGCTGAATTCATGGTGGGATCTATGTTGCTAATAGACTTTGGGGCATCTGCAAATATATCTCTTGTGCTGCCGTTAACCGTAGTCTGAGAACATTCTTGCAGGTGAGTAGAGTTGCTTACATTTGCCTGAGAGAGTTTTAAAGAGACTTGCGTGTTATCAATGTCTGGATTTTCTCCGATTAAATCACTATTATCTTTTGTGGTTGCAATTTTAGACATATTAAAAATTATTAACCTCAGTACGCTGTTTAATATTGACAAATGTCAGTTTTTTAGATGTGTTTCGGTTTAAGCGGAAATACCTTCTTGATCCCTACTAAACACAAATACATTTTCAAGTCGACCAATCGCAATTTATAGCTAGATACCACTTAAGTCTTCCCATTATATTTATACAGCTTTAGCTGAATAACCCAGATTATTATCTAAGGTTAGCGTGTTTAAAAGTGAATCGCTTTAGATTTTAGCTTCTTTTTTTGATTATTAGTCATTTTTTGTTGTGGTAGCTGTTAGGTGAAGAATCTCTTCCACAAAGAGGTAAGACGGATGCCTAACCATATGATTCCAGTAAATAGTGAGCACAGCATTCAAGGAAAATCTTGTGCTTCCTATAGGTTTCCCACAGAATATTTGAAGCCTCCAACGGCATTGATGATTTTGGGGGTATAGTAAATGGGGCAGGTGGCTTCTTTTGACTTTAGTGGCGAAGGACAAGAAAAGCCCACGCTTGAGCCAGGCTGGGAATAGATTCCTCTATGTTCGTAAATATATACGGTCCCGATTGGGGTCTACTCTTTCCTTCCACACATTTAATGTGACTCTACTATCCTCTCGCACGGCGATGAGCTTTTATCTTTAAGTTTTATAGATCAAGCTTGCTAATTATAAATCCCTAAGAGGAATATCCAGATTTTAAGTGGAAGACTTAATACATATCGGTCTACAGGCTATGTGAATAGAGTGGCCGGCCTCAGATAAGGGTAGGGGAAGAGAGATGAGTGTTGAATCTACTTTAAGAAGATTTTTGATCCATATCTAAACATATATGGAGCTCAAGGTACATTTGGTTTCATATGTAACTTTAATTGATGCTGATACCTTTAGAGTGTGCCAACTCTACAACCGCTTGATATATATCAAATTTCATCAAAATTTTGAGCTAGAAGAGTTCAAACGGTGGTTCAAACGGTAGTCGTATTTAATAGTCTCGACTGTTGGGGTTACCGCTTATATCTAGTGGTGCTGAAGTGAATAACCATAGGTTGCTTGATGGATAATTCTACCTTATGGGCTGGAAATAGAAGTTTAAACTTAGTTTTACCCCCTGGGCAGCTTAAAAGTTTGTGGAGTAGCGCGCTGTATGCCGATGCGGGTAGGCTAAAAGCCAATCAATCTAATAACTATCGTACAGCAAGGTTCAAACCTTTGGGCCTGGATTGCAAGCTATGCTCGCAGTTGTAATGAAACCTAAGTGGTCTGGTCGATTACCATAGTTCAAGATAATGCGGTTAACGATTTACAAAAAAATGCCTGAAATCAAAAAAAAACCATGAGAAATCTAAAGCGATAAGTTTATAGCTACGTACTATTGATGCTAGATCAGATAGTAATTGATAGTTGGGAAGGTGGCTCTCTAATAGAGTCCAGTGCTGTTGAGCTTGGCGGATACATAAATTTACTGATCATGCTGAAAATTGCCTGGGTATAAATAAGAAAGGAAAATGAGATGGAAGATAGTCTGGTGTCAGTAAACTCGATTATTCCCAGCAGTACTTTATCGAGTGATTCACTGACAAAAACTGTCAGTAATTCAGCTGTAAATGTAGGTGGCTCTGATTCATGGATGTTTGGGTCCTCTAACTTGCGCTTAGATGATAACGGGGAGATCAGACTTGCTACAACAGAAGAGCTTCTGAGTGAGACGAGAAGTTCTCCGTCAGCAATGGTTCAGGTGCTCTCAACTGGAGCGGACTTGTTACGCTTTGATGCGAATGGCTATTACCAGGAAGAGGTTGATGCAATTGCAGCATTGCATGCCCAATCGGACAAAACTCCCGAGGAAATAGCGAATGATGTTCAGCAAGCTACGGTAGCTTTGCGCAATAAGATGAGAGAAGACATTAAATACGGTGTATTTACCGTTAATGATTCTGGTCAGGTGTTCCACAACGGAGTAGAGATTCCGCCGGAAAGTGTTGGCTTTGAACTCAATGCACTACTGATAGAGTCACTTACTGACAAAGTCTCAGAGCTCACTGCACTAAAAAGTCAGATTGTATCTGTCGACGGGTGGCTTCAGGAGGCACTTGCTGAAAGTGGTGAAGATGAGATAACAGCCACCTATGAGTTCATGCAAAGGATATATGTTGAAGAAAAACGGACATGGGAGAATGGAACACAGGTTCCGGGGGCTGGTGATTGGGAGCGATCAGAAGTAATAATGGCATCGGAGTCGATGTGTGTATATAAAGTAGCAGACGGCAGAACAGATTTTGATGACTTTGCTCTCGACAACTTTCCAGAATTATTCGATAACTTACACACCGATAGACCCGGTGAAGCATTGATGGATGAACTATGGTACGACTATGAGCAGCTAATGTCCGATTCAGATTTAAATCTACCAGCCTGGTGGACTGAAGGAGAAGGCTCAGAATTTTTTTCTAGTGATATGATAAGAGGTGAGGATTTATTGGCCGAGGCAAACATTGCCAATAAAAACCTTTACTGGGAGACAAGGGATGACGGCCTTGCTGGTGGATATAAGTATCGATGCTGGGTGCAGACCTCAACCTTTGATAGACGAGTACTAAATTCCACCTCATTTTCGGCGGCAAAAGAAAATATCAATTCGCGAGTGTCAACTCTGTCAACTTTAACCGAACAGTTGGGCACAAACATGACTGTTGATAACACCAGATTCAATAACCTAATAGAGGCAATGAACAACTACAATAAATCTGTACTAGATTCATTGAAGAGGTTTTCTGTAATTTAAGCATGCTGAGAATGATATTCCTAAGGTGAAAGAAAGTGTCTTTTAATAAAAGCCCTAAGAGCAAAGTAAAGTTTGAATCAGAGGCAGGACTACATCGTTGCCAGCAAATATTAAGTGAAGTAAAAAACGCGATAAATTATAGTGATCTCCTTGAAGCCGGATTAACACGTTCGTTAGGGTGTTCCCGCCATCAATGGGCGCAGAGAATACGGGATACTTATGGTGAGCCAGGCCTAGACGAGAAGCATATAGCAAGAAAGTTAGTGGAAGAGCATATATATAAGAAGGATCCGGAATCAATCGTTCCAAAGCCGAGAACCTTTGTTGTAGCTAATCCAGTATAAATAGAGCAAGCAGATGTTACAGCAAAGTAAAGTCCCATCTTTGTTAGACGAAATATCCACGAAAGATTGGAATAACTTTTTGGAGCAAGGTGGAACGCTAGCAGACGCTCTTGAGATGACTCGTGAAGAGCTTAAAACAATATATGCCCTAGCTTATCAGAAATATCAAAATTGTAACTATCAAGAAGCACTACCTCTTTTCCAGCTTCTATGCCAATGTAATCATATGGAGTCTAAGTATTTACTAGGGCTAGGAGCCACTAGGCAGGCTTTATCTCAGTTTGAATTAGCTGGTGAAGCATATAGCCTGGCCGCAATCTTAAATCCATTCGACCCAAGACCTTCATTCCATGCGGCTGAGTGTCATTTGGCGTTGGAGAATTGGATGCAGGCTGGCAGTGGTTTTGAAATGACAATGTTGAGGTGTGAGGGTAAGCCTGAATTTGAAACCTTGAATAAAAGAGCTGTGAAAAAATTTTCTTCTGTTAAGGAGAAGTTAGGGATAGAAGATAGCAAAGAGGAAAAAAATAATGATACTAAATAATATAAATCCACAAGTTCTCAATAAAGGCAGTCAGAGTACAAGCGTTCAGGATTTGTCACAACAGAGCTTGGAGATTGCACAGCGTGAAAAATCAAAGCTAGAAATGGGGGCCTTGGCGCCTATTGCTAGGAGTGCTGTAGTTGGTAATTCTCAACAAGTCGAACTGGATATTCCAGATTCAGACGAGGACAAAGGTAGTTTTTATTCAACATTAACCGATGCACTATCAAGATTGGCGGGGCTGATGGGAGACATGGCGGACACCGTCCAGTTCGAACTCCAGTTTAAACGACAGGAAATTAAGAGAGTTCTTGAAGAGAAACTGAGAGACATCAAAGAAAATGCTGAGCTTGAGCAGGAACGAAAGAAAAACGAAGAAGAACTAGCAAGGCAAAAGAAAATACTAAAAATATGTGGGGCTGTATGTAATTTTTTCATGGGTGCTGCGGAAATGGTTGCCGGTGCTTGTATGGTTGTAGCTGGCGTTGTCAGCTTAAATCCGGCGCTGATAGCTGGAGGTGTTTGCCTAGCTGCAGCGGGTGCAGTGGAAGTTGCTGAGGGGGCGGTAAGGCTAGCCAATGGTAGCGAAGAGATGATCTCTCGCCTGTCAAACGCTTCTACAGGCCTAATGGTTGCAGGTGTCGCTCTTGTAACATTCGGTGCGGCGGCACCGGCTGCTAGTGCTATGGTTGGTGCCAAAAAGGGTATTAAAGAGGGGGCTGAAAAAGGTGTTGAATCAGCAGTTAAGAAGGGAGTAAAAGAGGGCGCTGAAAAAGGAGCCACGGAAGCAGCAGAAAAAACGGGCAAGCAGAGCATTGAAAAAAGTGCTAAAGAGTCTGTGCAGGACACTGCCGAGGAAGCTGGTAAAACAATGGCTGAAAAATTTCGGGATAGAGGAATACAAGTAGCTGCTACCTCAGGTTCTATTGCTGTTGCTGGAAATGGAGCGAAAGAGATTTATGCTGCCATAAAACAAAAGGGGTATGAGCAACGGGAAGCAGAATTAGATAATGAGATAAAAGCTTTACAAGCGCGCCTAGAAGGTATTGAAGCAAAACAGGAGTTTATCAATAAGCTTATCCAGCTGTTGCAAGAGCAGTGGACAAGGGCAATTATTAGCCCGGTTCAGGATGCGGTGAAAGTTTTAAATAATGCAATTCAAGATCGCGCTGGTGTTAACATGCGGATTGCTGCCAGTCATGGCGTTTGAGGAATTAAAAGAGCGCGCTATGTGGGATTTTTAGGGCGAATCATAGACTCAGCTGAATGTAAGATTAGGTAACAAATAGATTAGGTAAGTGTTCCTGTAACCCTAAGTAAGATCCACTGCTCATGTGTATCCCTTTATTGGAGAAAGTAATAGATCAGTGGTTGAATGAGAAGTTAACACAGCGATTACAGTTTAAATATATGTTTCTTTTCAGGCTTGCTCATTCTTAGTTTATAAGCGTGTTTTGTGCTATAGGCGATCGCTGAGTTAATGGAAGCAAGTGTGAGCATAAATAGATAGTGGTTTAGTAATAAACAGTGGAAAACAACAATACTTCCTCTTGTGGGAGGCAGAATAACTTGACATATAATGAAGCAGTTGTAGAGTGCCAACATTGTGGTGATTTATTTGAGTTGAAGACTCTGTTATTACCATCTGGCCACTCTATTTCCTTCACATTTTCACCATTTGTTAATCTGGTCATGATGGTAACGGGTTCTGCAAACATTATATCGTATCAATCGAGTTTTGAATTGACGATGGGGCAGGTATGGTTGGCTGGCTCAGAAGAAGAATATAAGTTGAGTAATAATGGAGGCGATCAGGAAGCGGTGTTAATATGCGTTGGAATCCGGGAGGCAATGCTAGCGCGATTTTATGAACGGCACGACAATGCACTACTTCGAAAAACGCAAGCGTTGAATGTTGTGAAATCCATGCTTCCAAGAGGAAAAGCACCAATTGTCTTTCCGAGTTGTGATCTAACTAAGCTAACTTTAGATTCATTTCAATTATTTAGGCAGCTGGGAGACGATCGGTTAAATGCCTTGAAGCTGGAAGAGTTACTTCTCCTGAAATTAAAAGGTGATCACGGACAAATACTTGCTAGCGAACTCCTAAATCGGGTTAATCCTGCTCAGGAAAAATTCAGACGTTTTATGGAGGCGAATGTTACTAAGAATTGGACTATTGCTACATATGCAGAACATATGGGTATGAGTCTGACTTCTTTTAAAGATATGTTTGGGCAGGTATTTAAAGAATCATCCCCGAAAATGTGGATTAATGAACGGCGACTTCGCCATGCAGATATACAATTACGCACATCAAGTAGGCGACTTATAGATATTGCTGTAGAAAGCGGCTTTTCGAGCCAGTCATATTTCACACAGCTTTATAAGTCGAAATATGGTATTGCCCCTTCGGAAGCGAGGCAAAAGAGAATTTAGATGATTTCTGAAAATTTTCAAGGTGCTTCCGATACTCGAGGTGATCCAGAATCAGTATACCAGTTCGCGGGAGCATTTAGATTCTGCAAAGGACTGTAAGGTCGAGGGTAAATTACTCTGAAAACCTAACTACGGGGGGCTTGAAGCCCTCAGTTCATGTATGGAACAGCCCAAGTCAATCGCTGCTAACTGTGCCTTTAGCCTACAACTTTGACCTGCAGAATTGTTGAGAGGCCCATTAAGGTGAGTATCCGCTCTACCATCAAAAATTCTTTAAATTCTATGGGGCGCGATAACTAGACGCAAATGCTAGTGGTATTTAAATAGTGATTAACACTACGAAAAATGATGCACGAATTCACTTTTGTCTGAGCAGAATGCAAATTAATGTGCTATATGATACTGAAGCTATGCGGAGTTTCGTCGGATAGACTTTGGGCAGTTCAATTCTAGCTACGACATCAATTCTTGGCTACCAAAGCTCATTGGGAGTCATCCAACTAAACTGAGTTTAGTACTGATCGAAAGAATCAATGGGCATCCCACAGAGAGTTTTATGGCACTGAATATGGCTGCCACTGCCAATGCCTATACTATCTTTGCTCCATTATTAACTAATAATAAACATAAAGAGTGTGACCCTAATTGCATAAAACCATACAAGTAATCGGTGGTATTTGGATATGAAAATTAATATCGGCATGAATGATACCATTGGGTTCAGCCAGACTATCGATTCAATAGATGCTTATTTATATTACCATACTTCAACAGGTAATTTTCTATATGGAAAAAAATAGATGGGAAGGGTTTGAAATTAAAGATGTGAATTTGCATGTTGCAAAGAACTGAACTTGCTTGAAGAATCGCCAAGGCCTTACTGAACTATGAGAGGCAGATAGATTATAGGTGTAGTTTAGGGGAAGTAGAGTATCCATTCCGATATATAAAACTATCTTAGGGTCGTGAAAAGCGCCTACCTGGGTTTAGATGAAGTATTTATCGGTCCTCCCTTCTGACCACCTTAATAACTTATGAATTGGGAAAAAGTATATTCCGATATAGGGGCAGTGCACCTTAAGATTGCTAACTACGGATTTAAAGCGGTGAAAGTGGAGGTAATCAATTATGGAAAATTTATAGTCGAGCACAAAATATCTATTTGTATTTATGTGAGCTGCGATACAGTGAAATAAAATTAATTAAAACCCGCCTGGGAATATGTAAATATGAAGACTATCTATCAAGCCATAAAGACTTGTGAGAGAAGGGGCGTTGAAGAACTGCAGATCGACAAAGTTAATAAGCCGAAAAGCACTATAGGAAAAATATGTGCAAGAATAACGAACATTTTTAGTAAATTACCATCCCCTAGAAGTCACCCTCCTAAGCCAGATAGTATTACCCATTCACCTGAGGGAATGGAAGAAAAATTAATGGGGGCAAATATTCATTTTTCTGGTAAATATACAGGTGTGGCAGAGGGTGAGGTCAAGGCTCCCGATAACTTTGTGGGTAAGTGCGAAGAACATTTGAAATGCACAGAGAACCTTCTAGTTAATGATGGCATAAGGGCCTATCCGAATGTTTTATTGTCGACTTTTATGAATTTTAAAGAGAATGTAATAGAACCTTTGATATATGAGGTGGAGAAGTTAATGGAATGTAAAGAGGAATTAGGAGAAAGGCTAACTAGTGATGCAAATATTAATATAATTAATCTTGAAGGTGATATAAAGTCATTCTTAAGTAAATATAAATCAAATTCTTCGGGCAAATCAGCAGCAGATAGCTTTAAATCAAATCCTTCGGGCGAATCACCAGCAGAGATCTTTATATCAAGTATTGGACACGCAAAGAAACTTTTGGCAACTTATAAAACAATCGATGTGACTTTAAACATTGAAGAGGCTATATGAGTGGATAAATAGAATATAGTAGTCAAATACTGTGGCTCCCATTATTGAATGTAATGGGAGTTTTACTTTATAGGCTTGGTTAATTCAAGTTTTACAAGTGAATAGTATTTTCGTCATGTTGTTGTGGGAAAACAAAACGGCTGTATATGGGAAAACTTTTGAGTAGTATTTTTAATGATTGACAGACAGCCCTTAAGGTTCTGGTAGATCATTAAGGTAGGTATTTTTTAAATTCTAATATGCTTAAATGAATTTTTGTTGTCGCTCAACATTTCTGCTCTTTAGATTGATCTGCACTCAGGCAGGAATATTTCGGTGCTGTAAGAAATTAATACCTAAATTGTGAGTCTCTAAGAAAGCAAGATCTGAAGGGTGACGTTATTGTGTTACATGTCATACAAGATACAGTTGGCCCTCTAGATTCGGCATACCTAGTATTTATAATCTCCAAGAGCTACAGAAATAATATCAAATTATTTATGAATATCCAAAAAATATCGATATCAGGAGGCTGAATAAAATTTAGCTTTTTACTACTTGATCAGTAGTTTATCAGAACTCCCCATATTCTGTTAATATGAGGAGTTAGCACCAAGTAATAAATATAAATAATGAACTTTGTAGGCTATAGTTCAGTTTAGAATTCAAAGGTATCTTTTTGAGGTATGTAACGATATTTCTCAGGAATTCCTAATTGATCAAAAATCATGTTAAATGCCTTTCTTCTATGTTTCCCTTCAATGCTGCTGCTATTTACTTGTTCTGGCCCACTGCCAGATTGATCTATATTGTAGTCATATCCATCCAGCACAATACTTTGGTATATTTTTTCTGTTTTAACCGATTGGGACTCAGATCCTTCAGAAATAGGGCACATCACTATATCTATGCCATCGTCTTTGTGTGGGTAGACTTCAAAAGGTAATGGTAATTTATTTCTGCTAAATATTTCCTTGTACTCATTAAGAGGAATACTGGGCACGTTCCCCTTAGATTTTCTGTAATTCACAATTTCTTGAATAGCTCTTTGTGCAGAAAGTGACATATTCGCCGGTAAATCGGTTAAAGTTATCTTTGTTTCTTTTTTAAGCTTTCTGCGTTTTGTCATAAAAGAAAGAATTGAATTTTTGTTTGGTGGGGCTTGATTCTCGCCAGGCGTTGAATCTTTTTTGTGCGATGACACTTCTTCAGAACTATTGGAAAAGTAGAAGCTTATGAGGTGATCAATTTTATTTCTAGTTTCTACACATCTATTGGTGAAATCAGATTTTATATCACATGCGCTTAGCTTGTATTTTTTTTGTGCCCATTCGATACCGCTCTCTGTGTGGGGGTAAGGGGTAGGTCGAGAAGGCGTAAAATTAAGTTTTTTTTGGAGGGTGTCTTTGTTTAAATTTACAGCTTTAGAGTTGCTAGAAATTGATTGGATATTATTGGGTCTAGAATTTATATTTGAGGTTGAAAAGGGGTTGGATAATTTTAAAAAAAAGCTTCTTGCTGTTCCACATACCGTAGAAAAAGGTCTGCATGAATTGAATCTACCAGCTGTTGCTTGAGTGTTGTGAACTTCCTGAGAGGAAGGGGAAGGCAACGACCTTGATTTGTCTATGACTGAGTTTGGCATAATTAATCTCCTTTAGCATAGAGATTTTTTCTGAACGAGAGAGTTGAATATATCACTATTGGTCATATTTTTATAAATTTATTTCTGTGGTGATTGTTGGGTATCAATATTGAAGCCTATAGCGTGGTTGCTTATTATGGCGGATATCTATATCTGGGGTTTTCGAATGATTCCGCGATGTCAAAGCGTCCATAAAAGCTGCAAACATTAGTCACAGTTCGTCTTGATTGGTCTTAACTTTTTGTAATAGCTACAAAGGGAAAGATGTAGCTTCCAAGGTCCGCTCTGCAGGGCTTTCAAAGCGATTAATGCTCCTTTTGCTAAAAAGAAGCTTATGGCTGACTGAATAACCTGATAGCTATAAGGATTTCCATGCTGTTGTTTAGGTGTTACATGAATACATGTTTGCATGCGGCGGTATCACTGTTTTATTTTTTTCTAAAAAAAAATGCCTAAAATATAAAGTTGATTTGACTTTTATTGTTTAGAGTAATAGATGACTATTTATTCTTATGTGAAGCAATCATGTTTGCTGATGTTACTGTACCAAAGTACCTTCGTTTATAAATTGGTTAGTTGCTAATATTAATCTATATGTTTTTATACAGGTTAGAAAGATGAAGTTTGAATCACCTATTGTCCCACGTGTATCACGCCAAATTATGGTGGGAAATGTACCTGTTGGTGGCGGAGCCCCGATTTCTGTGCAAAGTATGACAAACACAGAAACTTGTGATGTGACAGCTACTGCCGCACAAATTCTTCGATTACAACAAGCCGGGGCAGATATCGTAAGAGTGTCTGTACCAAGTCTTGAAGCTGCTGAAGCTTTCGGTGAAATCAGGAAGAAAGTATCCATTCCACTGGTGGCAGATATTCACTTTGACTATCGAATTGCATTGCGAGTGGCAGATTTAGGTGTCGACTGCTTGCGCATTAATCCGGGTAATATTGGTCGAGAGAAACGTATCCGCGAGGTAGTTGATAAGGCGAGCGACCTAAATATTCCGATTCGTATAGGCGTTAACGCGGGGTCATTGGAAAAAGATCTTCAAAAAAAGTATGGGGAACCAACGCCGGATGCAATGGTCGAGTCAGCCCTTCGTCATGTTGAAATCCTCGATCGGCTTAACTTTCAGAATTTTAAAGTGAGCGTCAAAGCATCTGATATTTTTATGGCCACTGCTGCCTATAGAAAACTGGCTCAATTGATTGATCAACCTCTTCACCTTGGTATTACGGAAGCAGGTGGATTACGGTCGGGTACGGTTAAGTCCGCGATCGGGTTAGGAGCGCTATTATTGGATGGAATTGGTGATACCTTAAGAGTGTCGTTGGCAGCAGATCCTGTTGAAGAAGTAAAAGTTGGGTGGGATTTGTTAAAAAGTCTAAGGTTACGCTCTAAAGGCATCAATTTTATTGCGTGTCCAAGTTGTTCACGTCAAAATTTTGATGTTGTTAAAACTATGAATGAGCTTGAAGCTCGATTGGAGGATATTACGACACCATTGGATGTTGCAGTAATTGGCTGCATTGTTAATGGACCCGGTGAGGCTAAGGAGGCAGACATCGGCTTGGCTGGCGGAACTCCGAGCCATGCAATTTATATTGATGGACTGCCAAGTAGGAAATTCAAGAATGAAAATCTTGTTGACGATTTAGAGAACTTAATTCGTGATAAGGCAAAAATGAAGGCGGAAATGGAAGACAGTATTATTGCAAAATCCTAGATACTTAGGGAGTCTCTGATAATTTAACAGCATCTATGGCGAACAATAAGTCTATAGATACTAAGTGGAGCTCACTGCGAACGGCCGTAGCCCGAGCAAGACTAAAATGAAGAAGTTATGGTCTTCAAGTGCTACGCCGTGAGTTAGCAAAGCATTAATGTTCTGCAGTGGAGCCTCTTGAAAGGCCTACATTCCTTGGAAATGAGTGTCGTTGTGGAATCCAAGGATATTATGGAGTTATTCAGAGGTTCCTTAGATCTCTTACCCGATGGGCCATACAAAGGGGACGATATTGACCTGAATTTATTTTCCAGTTAATGGTCAATTTTTGGTGATTTATTGTAATCATGATAATTTCAATAATACAAAATTACAAATCATTTTCGCCCCACGTCAACTGATATGCCAGACACTGATTCGGCCGGTGGGTGAATGTAAGGAAATTTTGTTAAGAGGAGCCCACTTTATAGAATTATCTCGGCTTCGGGCAGAGCTAGAGCAATATAGGTAACTTAAAGGAGCAATCAGTACTGGTTGATGTATTTCTTCAGTGGTAGCTGATTAATAAACGGAAAAGCAACGAAGAGATACAAGACGGTTGTCTATATCTGCCAATTCTAGGTCTTCGGAACACCCACGCTTTAGTTGATATTTGATGACATTCTGGTCTGGCAATAACGTTAGGCAAAATTCAGAGGCCGAACGGATTCGCACCATAGTAGAGAGACGTATATTCACAGCCATGATAGTACGGGTTTGGCAGCACTTGGCCGGAAGTGTTGATTAAATGTTAATCTAATTGGCTTGTATCATATTAATGCGGCAAGTGCTAGAATTAGGGGCCAGATGGGTTCAGCTTTAGTAGGTTGGCACCCGGATCAGTGCTCCATATTTATGTCGTTATTACTTCTCACCTATACTCCTACCTATCGGCGGCTAACCAATGTGATGGAGAATATAATATGCATATACCTTTAGCTTAATGAACTTAAATAGTTAATTAAGCCAGGGGTTTTGGTTGCTGTGTTCGGAGTTATAGTGAGTGTACTCACATTGATCTTGAAACTTCACTCATTTGGTTTAGAGCACTATTGTATTAATAAGTAAGTATTTAGGTTATGGGTATAACAATCCAATTACTTGGAGAACTGACCGTTTATCGTGATGGAGATCGGGTTAGTCTTCCCCGGTCTAAAAGGACACGCGCACTTCTCGCGTTCTTAGCGTTGGCCGCACGACCGCATCGTCGTGATCGATTATGTGAAATCTTCTGGGAGTTGCCTGATGATCCAAGAGCATCTCTTAGGTGGTCACTAAGCAAAATACGCCCTATTGTCAACACCCCCGACATAAACCGGCTGATTGCGGATCGTGAGAGGGTGAGTTTGGATACTGATGACATTCTAATTGATATTAGATCCATAGCTTGTCAGCTTGAGACCCCAGACCTATCAGTAGATGACCTAAAGGCCATCAACTCTGAACTAAAGGAGCCATTTCTTGAGGGGATAGATCTGCCTGACCAAGAGTTATTCCAGCAGTGGCTGCTTGCTGAGCGGGAGGAAGTAGGACGTTTGCGCGGTAAAATACTATCCCGCTTGTCGTCTCACCCTGAGATATCACTTCCCGACCAATTGAGATGGGCGCGCTACTGGGAAAGTCTTGAGCCATACAACTCTCTTGCTGCCACTCAGCTATTGACAAAGTTGGAGAGAATGGGGCTAACACAGGAACTGGCCAGAATAAGATCACAGTTGGCGGAAAGGTTTAGAAAGGCCGGAATTGCCTGGTCACCTTGTGCGCCAGCAGAGGAAGAGTCCGGCCTGCCTCCTGTCAATGAACAGCTTCTCGAGCGCAAACTTCTCACTAGTCAGAAGATTGAGTTTTGTACCGCTGCAGATGGTGCTCGAATCGCGTATGCAACGATAGGTAAGGGCGCCCCAATAGTAAAGGCGGCTAATTGGTTGAGCCACTTGGAGTATGATTGGGACTCTCCCATTTGGAGCCCCTTGTTTCGAGAGCTGTCTTTAGACCATAGGTTTATACGCTATGATGAGCGTGGGAATGGTCTTTCAGATTGGGATGTTGACAATATTACTTTTGAGTCATTCGTAACAGATCTTGAGACGGTTGTTGATGCCTGTGGCGTTGATAAGTTTACGTTGCTTGGTATTTCTCAAGGGGCTGCTGTATCTATCGAGTATGCCGTAAGGTATCCTGAAAAGGTAAAGCAACTTATACTGTTTGGTGGCTACGCAGCCGGCTGGCGTATTGGAGCTACAGAGTCTGTTGTTAAAGAGCGAGAAGCGGTAATGACTCTTACGAAAGTTGGCTGGGGACAAGATAACCCTGCATACAGGCAAATTTTCTCCTCAACATTTATGCCAAGCGCTAATGCAAACGAGCTGGCCTGGTTCAACGAGTTTCAACGCCTAACAACCTCTCCAGAAAATGCAGCTCGCTTTCTTTCAGTGTTTGGTAGCATTGATGTTCGCGATCAGCTAAGGAGAGTTACAGTTCCTACATTGGTTATTCACTCTCTAGGAGATCAGAGGATTCCGGTAAAGTCAGCATGTGATATTGCATCCAGCATACCTAACGCCAGCTTTGTTGGTCTAGAGAGTGATGGGCATTTATTGCTGGGACGTGAATCAGCCTCAAGGGTGTTTGTTGAGGAAGTGCGTAAATTTATCTCGAATAATAAATAAAGGGCTTTTTCCTATCAAAAACCTGAGGCCAGAAAGACTATTGGCCCCTAGTATGTCAAATATTTGGTGCTAAAACCAAGAAGACTATCTTTCACATGGCTAGATTTTTGCTTAAAGAAAGGTAGCTCGAAAATTAATGAGCCCATTTATAAAAGGTATGAACCTAATTCCCGAGCTTGAAGGTAGCGAATAGCTGCCTTCGCGTAATATCTAGCGCTACTATCGTGCGAATGCTTCATCAGGATGTCTTTCTGGCTTCTGTATATTTGATATTCGTCTATTTGACATATGGCAACACTTCAGATATAGAAACCGCTCCATTTGGTCCAAAATACTTCACTGGAATGCTTCCGAGGGAGGTGAATGGAGGCTTTCTTTTCTTTGAAAAATAAACCAGCCTTACTTTTCGACTTAATTCAGCAAGCTAGTTTAGCTATTGAGTATGATCGCTGGCAGTGATCTGCCATTTAAGAAAGCAATGCATAGTCTAAAACCATAGAAGCAATTGAAGGCTCCGATTAGCGAGAAACCGACCTTTTATAAATTCTTTATACCAGCATATTTTATAAAATAACTATTTTAATAGGGTTAAATGTTTGCAAATTTTATACTATTTGGCCGTCAAATATTCCACCTGAGATTTGAATATCATTAATTGCTATATGGTGTTCTTTTGCTGAATGGAAGTTGTTGGGATTCTTGCCCTAATACTTTCGACTCAAATTTTGAATTAAAGTCAATGAGAGAATTATCTTTGTATTGGTAATTCAACTGATGGGCCAGCCGAGTTGAAAGTGCGTCACTCAAATTCCTATCCCAAAATTTATCTTTCTTAATATTATTTGTTAGCTGGCTGGCAGTTCTTTTAGTTGGCAATCGGCTTTTGTTCTATTGAAACCCTAAAGGATCAAAGTCAGCATTTTCAGTTGTTTAATTTTAAATATGAAATTAGATAGAGAAAGGTCAACTGAAATCAAGCTGGAAAATGACTCCTTAAGGGTGTACCTAGGATATTTATAGCAAGGGCGCTGGCATAGCTGCGCTATAATAGCCGCCTAATAGCTATATGAAGTCTATAAGGGGTATAGGCAGTTAAGCTAATCTGACGCATTTGGCATATATCAAATAGGAATACCAAACCTGAGGGATCACCCACTGCCGCCTATCTTTCGTTCGGCCATTTGAATCATCATACTTATCTGCTTGATTTTCTCTGATGCAGAAGATGAATTATTTTCTGCAACTGTCACACTAAGTTGCTGTAGGAAATGAATAAAAGTTTGCTTTGGGTCGCCAAAATTTAAACGAGAATCTACATTGTCAATAGATTTAGGAGCAGGAAAAAAATTTTTTCTGAAGGTATCATCAGCATTAGGGCGCGCTGATTCTCGAATTTGAGCAAATTCGCTTGTAGTCTTTTGAGGACTCTTGTCTGAATGTAAAGCCCCTTTATTATCGGTACCTGGCGTTACAGTTGTATTTGCACCGTTCAACATAGTAATTTTAGGCATATGTAAATTAGCCCTTAATAATAATTTTCGGCGGTATCACCGAACTTTTGTTTCCATTTGTTAAGTTGGTCATGCGGGTCAAGGCTCTCCTATCTAATAGGATGTAGCTTAGAATCATCGCATTCTTAAAGACCAATCCTCTCTAGCTCTAATTTTTTAGATACTATACTGCTACTTAATTGTCATGTAGGTTTTTACTGCTTAATTGAGTAGGCTAGTAGTATTATATAAGGCTAGCTGATATGGAAGTGTTAAATTTTAGATTTTTAAGAAATTTTATAAGTATTGGTCATTTTTATCTTTAGGGTATAAATTCAGGCCTTATTTCTTTTAAATTTAGACCCCAATTGTTTCTGTATGGCTATTATCAATCGGGGATTTCTGGGGCTCAAGCATACCTTTATAGGGCAGTAAGATATGATAATTGCACCACTTTACTTCTTATTGTGATGAATCTGAGGAAGTGTAATTGTAAATTAAAATTATAAAGTGAAATTTGCTGAAATTTCCGCAGGATCTTCACGATCTAGCAGTAACACATGGAAAGATAGTGTCCGGTAGTAACTGCAAAAACCAAGCACAGTAAACACTTTAACTGATTAAATGCTCAGTTGAGCGATAATTTTGAGCCGATTTGCAATTGAGCCAAACTGTATGTCGGTATGAAATTTGATCTACTTGAGGTGGCGTCAGAAATACCGACTAAATGCAAAATTTTGAAAATAATCGTGCAGGAGTAATCGGTAACCTGGAGTGCACAAGGGTAAAGCAGTCTTTACTCACGAAGTTCTGAGTTAGCAAATAGTCGACTTCCATATCATAAAATACCTTACAGCTATCTGTTTATCGTCAGTGAATTCCAGGGCTACAGCAAGTTGACCGAAAGTGCGACTCCCCACTGGAGGGGAGTACCGCTATGTTCATCCGATATTTTTGTCTGCTATTGGGAGGGTAGGTCGTGGGTAATCGCCTCTATTGACCATCAGGTAGCTGGAAGACCCTTATGCCTTTTCAAATGTTCCTTCCCTCTAATCTACGAGTTCGACTACAGTCTTTCTATGGCGCTCTAGGTAGATATCTTAGGCTAGCTTCTCACCTTTTATGGTGCACTGAAATTGGCCATGAGCTCCACAAAAGAGCCCTGTTCATCCTTGGTGTTGACACTTGATGGAAAATGGGATTAGCAGTTTTGCTGAAGGTTGTTTTGCACGCTGAGCGTAAGCTTACCGCGGCATCACTCGCTAGCTATGCCACCCCCTATGAGACGCGCTCCTCCTGAGACAGGGAAGGGAAGCACCTCAATTTGAACCCGGGTCTCGGACAGTGACATAGATCAAGCCAGGATATCACCCATTGTATGCCTATCTACTTCCCTTGCAGCCAGAGCTACACAGTCGACTAAGTGTCGATCCTGGGGAGGGCTCGGAAATGAATGGCTCTCTAGGTATCGAGTAACAGTTCTGAATCAAGTAGCTTTGTTGCCAGTCACCTCAGGTTAAGGTCAAACAGCTCCTCGCTCCTTTGACTATCTGCCTACCAATGTAGGTAGAGACAGGAATCAACCTGGTTCCAAACATGCACTGGGTAATATCTGAACGACCTGTGATCACTCCGGAGCCAGACTTTACAAGATGATGAGAACACCTGAGCAGAGTAGATAAGTAGACCTTACCTCACTACTGAATAATTCAGAGGGCCACTAGCAACTCGGGGCGAAAGAATGAGTACGCTGGACGTGGGGCTGTATGAGTCATGGCTGACGGTTGAGAGTTCATAGGCATGTAATCAGTGCAGGTCTCGAACTGTGACAATCCTATTCTGTCGACTGGAACGTTACTGGCCTCACTTCACTACTTGGTGGTGAGAAAACGGTAATTCCAACGGTAGTTCAAACGGTGGCCCAAACGGTAATCAGTTTTACTAGCGAAAAGCTGGACTGGCCGAGGATAGTTAACGACTGAAGACCAATGATAAATCGATTTAACGGGTAACACTATATTTAACTATAAGCCTGAAAATTACGAAACTAAAATGCAAGAAGTAAGATATTGACAGAATTATATTCTTAGAGTGCTAGTAGTCAAAGGTAAAAAGGTATGGATACCATCACGTTTGCGAACTGGTTCTAGCTGTGGATGAGTTCGAATTTACTCTTAGATGGCGTTCACATTTTTGGCTTTTAGCGCTGATCAAAAGAGTTGCCTAATAAGTTCAATAATGAAGTAGTAAGCGAGTTCTGTGGCAAATCTGATACCACATCCGGGAAATATATTTCCGACGAAAAAAATGCCTAAAATCTAAAAAATGTGCAAGAAATCTAAAGCATCAAGTTCACGACTACGTACCATAGGTGAACAATGAGCAATCCAAATAATTGCGCTTAGATGAGTAATAAAGCACTAATCTGATAATTGAGACTAATGTCTTTGTAGTTACTAAAGCCTCTCAGAGCTATGAGTACAATGAAAGTTAGTTGTGTTGAATTACATCACAAGGGTTTAAGTAAAGAGAAAAATATGGCTGGCAATATGTTTGGATTCAAAGTCGGCGTCAGAGTTGATATTTCAACAGCCGAATTGACCTCGCCAAAGGAAATCAGGCCGAGTAATTTTTTGGTGAGCGGAGAATTACAGATATCTGCTTATTCAAGATTTTGATCAGGCAAAATGGAAGAATGTGCAGTGCTTCTCAAGGGTAACTCCTAGACAAAGCAAAAAATATTTCTTCTTCAAATTTGGTGTGGTTTCCGCAGGGCTAGCGGAAAAGGAATAGGTTAAACAATATATATAGTGATAACTGAAGCTACCATAAAAAGTTCCGCAGTGGTAGTGGATGATCGGACCAAAGAAGATACTAAAGAGCAGGAAGTCAACTTTCTAATAGCGGCAAATTTGATAGGTTTAAATATTTCAGTTGTTTAAGGAGGAAAATTATGAGTTCAGTAGATGGTAATGTTAGTTTCGGTCCCGGTATTACTTTTCGCTCAACAAAGATCGACTCCAATGGAGAGGTTGAGGGACCCCCTCAAGAGGCAAAGGCGTCAATAACCAAAGCTGAAGATGCTATTGATATCTACCAGCCGGTGCTCGATGAATCAGATGATGTACAAAAGTTTCTTAATGCTTTCTCTCACAACAACCATATCTACGGCCTGATAAATACGCTTAATAATAATCTTAAGTCTGTCTTTCGAGAGATGAGGGAAAGTGAGACTTCGATTCGTATCAAGAAATATATTGATCAATTTGACACTGCATTGGCGAAGCGTGATGAAATTATCGAAGCTGCGGAGGAAGTTAAAAATTTACGATTTCAAGCAGCGGACCTCAAAATGGGGATGGGTATCATGAGCGGCGTTATGGGGGTCGCTAGCCTAGCTGGTGGTGGTTCAGGAGGGGCGGGTAGCGGTCAACATTTAGCAGGGGCCGTGCAGAAAAATTTAGAAGCAAAAATAGATAGGCTCAATGCTGAAGCGGAGGAACTTCAAGCACTATTGCAAGCGAGGCAGGTAGAGTTGGATGCCGAAATGAATATCGACAAACAAGATGGAGAGTTAGCTAATGCGCATATTGCTTTAGTTGACAATCTGACAAGTACATTCTCATCGATGATTAATGAGCTTCATTCTCATCACAGCTCAACGATAAACGCACTATCAAAGTCGATAGTTTAGCTGATTTCCGAAGTGTAATTAAAATGAAATGTGAGCATAAATAGGTAGAGATTTCATAAAGAGAAGTGAAAGACATGAATACTCCCTCCTATAAGGGACAAGATGGATTCAGAAACAGTAGAGTGGCTATTGATTGCCAACATTGTGGTGATCTTTTTGAATTAAAAACATTCTCAATTCCACGTGGAGAATCTATCGTGCTCACATTTTCACCTTTTGTGAATTTGGTCATGATGGTGACCGGTTCTGCTGGAATTAGATACCATCAATCGAATTTTGAGCTGACAATAGGGCAGGTTTGGCTTGCTGGATCTGATGAAGATTTTGAATTAAGCAACAACCTACCAGACCAGGATATTGTTGTAATATGTGTAGGTATTCGTGCAGCAATGCTGACCAGATTCTATGAAAGGTATGATAACGCGCTGCTTCGTAAGGAGCAGGCGCTTAAAATGGTTAAATCTGTTTTACCGAAAGGCAAAGATCCGATTGTCTTTCCGAGTTGTGAGTTGACACGGCTGACATTAGATTCTTTTAGGTTGTTCAGCCGGTTAGATGATGAAGGATTGAATGCCCTCAAGTTAGAAGAGTTATTATTGCTGAAATTAAAGAGTGATCAGGGGCAAATACTCGCTGACGAACTGCTGAATCGGGTAAACCCGGTTCAGGAAAAATTTAGACGATTCATGGAGGCTAACGTCACAAAAAACTGGTGTATAGCTACTTATGCGAAGAATATCGGTATGAGTTTGACTTCGTTTAAGAATATGTTTGGTCAGGTGTTTAGTGAGTCTTCCCCAAAATCATGGATTAATGAGAGACGACTCAGGCACGCTAATATTCAATTACGTACGACAAGTAAACGGTTAGTAGATATTGCCTTGGAAAGTGGATTTTCCAGTCAGTCCTATTTCACGCAATTATATAAGTCTAAGTATGGCGTATCACCTTCAGAGGCAAGGCAGAAGTGTATTTAAGAGGTTTCATTGTTCATTTACTTAGTTTCTCTATGTTATGTGGTTGCGTAAGTGAACCAGTAAATGAGAAAGACTTGTTTCAAACCCTAAGTGTAGGTGTGCAAGCTAACAATGCCGTGACACAAAAAGCTGCAGAAATTCTATTTCCAAGTGACACATTTTTACAAGACGAAGCCCCTTTTTCTATCGAATTCCTGTCTGTTCGTGAACTCAAAAAAGAGTTGTTTTTGGGTAATTACGATATAGTGATTAGTGCTTCAAGCACCATTGAGTACGATTCGCAAGTCACCAACTGGAAATCATTTTCAATAGAAGAGTTATCTCTTCATTACCTGGCACTAACTGAGCGGAAAGGTCTCATAGATACATATAATAAGGATGTATTTTTCTCTAAAGTAAAATCGGTTGGATATATACAGCCAGAGCCTCTGCTAGCTGTCAATTCAAATTTGTTAAGCTCTCATATTTATTCGAAATCATTCATTAATTGTAGGTCAATTAATCAATGCCTTGATATGCTTAGTAGTAGAAAAATTGATGCGCTATGTATCTCTGGTATACAAATCGATCATGCCTCAAGTTATTTTCTGACGACTTATAATTTAGATGTATCTGAAGTGAAGTTCTTTGAGCTGGGGGAATTTTCTATTGGCTTGAATTCCCGAAGTCTTACTTTGAAAGAGAGAGGATTTCTAGAGAGAGCATTGAAGAAACTATTTAGTGATAGAGCTTCTACAAGTCTAATCAATGCAGGAAATAATGCAAATGCCTAACTACCACCTAATTGTTTGATAAATAAGGTATTTTGATGAATTCTCAGGGCGGTCAGTCAATCGGAGTAAATCGCATTGTCGAAAAACCCACAGCTATTGACAGTGTAAGTAGAGAAATACAGCCTGCTCAAACAGGTAAAACGATGTTTCAAACTATAAATAATAGTTTGGAGGAATTTTCTTCATTTTTACATAAGTATAAAAATTTAAACCGTAGCAGAGCAAGAGAGTCACGCCGAGACTTTGATGGCCTGGATGTAAAAAAGCTATCGAAATCAGTACTCAGCCAACATCAGGTCGACAAAGTTAGTGAAATTGCAGCAGCAATTAAACAAAATCGACATAACAAGTCGGAAGTGATTGAAGAGGTTAGAACGTTTTCTAAATCTATTTCATCAGATATAACGGAGAAAGGGATTGCTTTGCTTTCTCTCAGGGAGCAGCTTGAAAATTCTAATGGAACCGTTCCCAGTATATCTGAAATATATATTGAGATCGATAGGCAGCTAGCCCCGATATCAACGTCTTTGGAATTCAGAGCTGGTGTACTGGCCAATGGTGCTTTGGATGCCGCAAAGCAACGAGGACTGGATGAAAACCAATTAAGTGATCTGGCCAAGTCGAAGCACTCAATTAGCTTTGGTAATATTTTCAATTTACTTTGTGATCTTAGAGAAAAATTCGGAGATCACTATCTTGATCTTGGAGCTGGAGAGCTATATAAGCAGCTTTCATCACAATATCATGGAGGTGGCCGGAATATTGAGAGCTCAGAGCTCATCTCTGTAATGAGAAATATGAGCGAGTTGAAGACTCTGTTAGCATTACTTGATGCCTGCCGAGAGACTGCGAGAATACTCGAGCAACCCATGACTGGAGCAAATACTCAGAGAAGTTTAACAAGTAAGCTTCTAAATGAGGTCCTATCTTTACAAAAGAAAAGCTGGGTGGAAAGTTCCGATGTTAGTAAAATTGCGAGTAATTTAAAGATAAAAAATCTAGCGAAACTTAATATCTTAGGAGTGCAAATTAAACATATAGTAAGTCTTGTGCCTAATCACATTTATGGTAATGCTGAACAAAAAACTCAATGTATTGAAGCAATATTTAAATGTACAGATTTGTTCGCTCGGAGGGAATCAGCATATGCCTGGCTGGATTGAAGCAATACTGATACGTGTATTCTCCGCTTATAGTATAGAGATCGACAAGCGACAGCTTTCTCAGAATTATCTCCAGCTGGAATTTAATAATATTGGAAATCTTGAGTTAAACTATTTTCCTCATGATGAGTCATTGCTCATATCGTTGGGGGTAAAGCATCGGGTAGATGATGATACTATAGAGCATGTTCTAGAAGCTAACAAATATAGCAATCAGAATTCATTGTCCCCTACTGGGCATATTTATGAAGATAAAATTGTTCTCAGGCTGGTAATTCTTAGAGAAAACCTGGATTTTATCAATTTTGAAGCTGCGCTAAATAACTTCCGCCAAGTAAATCAAAGCATCTTAGGGGAGTAAGTCATGTTGTCTGACAAGACTAAGCACACGCTAAATTTCCATGGTGGAATCTCTAAGGTCTCATACCTAGAGCACGAGCCCGAAAATCTTAAAACACCATCAGCCACACGTATCATATTCTTTAACAACCACGCGGCTCCGTCGCATCTGTCTGAACTGTTCAAGCGTTCAAACGGTAAACGGCTATTGGATAAAGTATGTAGCCCTGAAAGGTCTGAATTGAAATCATTTGACGTTTGTCAGGGGGAACGACAGGCCATGGAGGCTGTGGAATGGATAAGAAATTTAGAGGACAAACTAGACACAGAACTAAGGGAGAAGTGTGAACAGATATTCATTGAGCTAGCGGAGCTGGAATTGAAAAATCAAGTTCAAAGAAATCTACTTAAAAAAGTTTGAGTCTTAAAGTGTTTACAAGTTTAATTAGACTAAGTTAGCGTTATGAGAGATTGGATACTCAAGCAAGCGCAATTGCAACTAGACTATGCTGATGTAAATAAGGCAGTCGCTCTACTGTTACTTATTGAAACTTTGTACGGAAAAAGTTTACCAACCGGGCTTATGTTGTGCAAAGCATGGATGTCTTTAAATGACCTTAAAAATCTGGAGTCAAAATCCAGAGAGCTTCTGAAGACGTGCAATCTAAGTCGGGAACAGTCAGCCGCAATATATTATTGTTTGAGTGAAGCACATTGTAAATCCGGAAACTCTGATGCCTCAAAATTAGCACGTAGAAGTTATTTGAATTTTATTAATGAAGGCCCTTCTAGTAAATGAAAAATGTATTGGTTGCGTTTAGTCGGCGAGCTGACCTTGCCCTGGCTATATTGTTGGTCGCCATCATATTTATGATGATATTGCCAATGCCAACAGGAGTGGTAGATACGTTAATAGCAATAAATTTTGCTATCGCGGTACTCCTAATGATGCTATCTGTTTATATCAAAACAGCATTGGAGTTTAGTGCATTCCCTGCAGTACTGCTTATTAGTACACTATTTCGTTTAGCGTTATCGGTCACGACGACACGATTAATTCTTATGAATGGAGATGCTGGAGATATTATTACTACATTCGGCAATTTCGTAGTTGGCGGCAACTTGGTGGTTGGGTTGGTTATTTTCCTTATCATCACTATTGTACAGTTTTTAGTGATTACGAAAGGTGCTGAACGAGTTGCTGAAGTGAGTGCTAGATTCTCCCTGGATGCCTTGCCCGGCAAGCAAATGAGTATCGATGGTGATATGCGAGCTGGGATGCTTGATATTGAAGAGGCAAGGGATCGGCGGGAATCATTAAATCGTGAGAGCCAGCTATTTGGGTCAATGGATGGCGCGATGAAATTTGTTAAAGGAGACGCAATAGCAGGTCTTATTATCATCTGTGTCAATATCATAGGTGGGATTTTAATCGGAACTACCCAGCACGGAATGTCTACTGGTGAAGCCCTGGAAATGTACTCTATTCTCACCGTAGGTGACGGGTTAATAGCACAAATTCCTGCGCTCTTTATTTCGATGACCGCTGGTATGATTGTCACACGCGTGACGTCAACAGAAGATGAGCTAGAGAGTAAAGATATAAACCTGGGCACGGTTATAGGTTCTCAAATCACAGCACACCCTCGTGCTCTCTATATGTCATCCGCACTTCTATTCGGATTGGCTTTGATACCAGGGTTTCCTACTAAAATCTTTATTGTATTGGCAATATTGATTGGAGGAGGAGGGTTCCTCTTAGCGCGATTGGCCACTAAAAATAGAATCCAGGAAGAGAATCTACCAGAAATTTTAGCAAAAGATGGCGCCTCTGCAGCGGCTGCAACGGCAGAAGCAAAACGAATTTCATCCCGAACAGCCGCTAGCAGCAGAGATGAATTCTCTATTACAGTGCCTCTTTTAGTTGACGTCTCTGTTGATCTTGAGGGTGTTTTAGATGCTACAGAATTGAATGCAGAACTAAGTCGCGTACGAAAAGCACTCTACTTGGATTTAGGGGTACCATTTCCCGGTGTTCACTTACGATTTAACGAAAATCTTAGCGAGCATGAATACTACATCTTGAATCAGGAGGTACCTGTTGGGCGTGGAAGATTGATGCCGGACTGTGTTTTGATAACTGAACCTAAAGATCAACTATCGATGTCGGGTATTGAATTTAGTGAAGAGGAAAAGTTTTTGCCTGACATCGAAAGTTTGTGGGTAAGCAATCAGCAGATTGAAATACTGGATACTAATCATCTGTCCTATTTTTCGTTCAATCGTATCATTACTTACCATTTGGCCTACATCCTTCGCCGATATGCAGAGGAGTTTATTGGGATACAGGAAACTCGTTACTTGTTGGAGCGAGTAGAGCCCCATTTTGGCGAGTTAGTCAAAGAAGTTGAGCGAGTAATGCCTATTCAGCGACTTAGTGAGGTATTCCAGAGACTGGTGTCAGAAGATATATCCATTCGAAATTTGAGGGTTATTTTAGAAGCGCTAGTTGAGTGGGGACAGAAAGAAAAGGATGTTGTTCAGTTAACTGAATACGTGCGTAGTAGTTTAAAGCGTCAGATTTGCTTTAAGTATTCTGGGGGAAATAGCACACTTCCTTGCTACCTACTGGATCAGGAGTTGGAAGATAGTGTTCGTAGTGCCATTAGACAAACTTCGGCAGGCTATTATTTAGCTCTAGATCCTTCGGTAACAAAACGATTTACCGAGAAGCTCGCTGTATACACCAGAGATAGTTTACAGATGGAGAGAAAACCTGTTTTGCTTATTGCCATGGATATACGTCGTTATGTAAGAAAGCTAATAGAAACAGAGTTCTATGAGCTTCCTGTTATATCTTTCCAGGAGTTAACAAAAGATATAAATGTTCAACCAATTGCGCGTATATCTATAAATTGAAGATACAGCTGTGAACGATTTAGATTCAAAATATAAAACCAAGCATGATATTCAGGAAACGCTGAAATCTAACTTGAGAGACACTGAAAGAAAATGGAGAGATAAAACACATAAGCTCCGGGGGCTCATCGCTGAATGTAAAAACATGAGGATGCGAGGTTGGGTAAATAATGTATCCGGAACCATAATTAAAGCCCAAGTTGTTGATGTCAAAATTGGAGAACTATGTCGACTGGTCTCACCGGATACTAATAAAACCTTGTTGGCTGAAGTGGTTGGGCTAGACAAATCTATTGCATTACTATCACCTTTGGGAGATGTGAAAGGGATTTCCAGTAAAACTGAAGTTATTCCCACCGGCCGTAGCCATGAGGTAGAAGTCGGCGATTTTTTGTTGGGAAGTGTCCTTGATGGTTTGGGAAATCCCATAAGGAAAGGAGAACGGTACGACATAGCCCCCTCTGAACGTTCACGGGTGACGGTCACTGCTGATGCTCCGGATGCAATGACTCGACAGCTAATCAGTCGACCAGTTTCCATGGGTATAAAGGCTATTGATAGTATTCTGACTTGTGGAGAAGGCCAGAGAATTGGAATTTTCGCCGCTGCAGGTGGTGGAAAAAGTACGCTACTTTCAATGATTATCCGCAATGCAGATGTTGATGTAATTGTTATTGCATTAATTGGCGAGCGTGGGCGGGAAGTTCGGGAGTTTATCGATCACGATTTAGGCCCTGGAGGTCTTACAAAAGCTGTACTGGTAGTCGCCACATCCGATAGACCGGCAATGGAGCGTGCAAAAGCTGCATTAGTAGCGACTGCTATTTCAGAGTATTTCCGGGAGCAGGGGAAGAAAGTACTATTACTTATGGATTCTGTAACGCGATATGCTCGATCTTTGCGTGAAATTGGACTAGCTGCAGGAGAGCCGCCTACCCGAAGGGGGTATCCACCATCAGTTTTCGCTGCTTTACCTCAATTGATGGAGCGCGCGGGAAATTCTGACAGGGGTTCAATTACTGCTTGCTATACCGTCCTCGTTGAGGGCGACGATATGACAGAGCCGGTTGCTGATGAAACGAGATCAATTTTAGATGGACACATTATATTGTCGCGGTCGTTAGCAGCCGCTGCTCACTTCCCTGCTGTGGATATATTGCTAAGTGCAAGTCGAGTAATGAATAATTTTGTAACACCTAAGCATAAATTAGCAGCAATGAAATTAAGAAATCTACTAGGTAAATATAAAGATGTTGAACTCCTAGTACGTATTGGCGAATACCAACGTGGCAATGATCGGATGACAGATGAAGCCGTAGATAGGATTGAAGAGATAAATGCTTTCCTTAAGCAAGGTACTCATGAATCTATTCCATTTGATGAGAGTGTAAACCAGCTCCTAAAGATGTTTCCGTAATTTATAAGGAACCGAGAAAGTCTATAACCTGAAGTTAGCTGCAAAAATCTATAAAAAAGGACTTTCTTCTAAAAAAAATTACCCAAAATATAAAGAAAGTTTTTGAGCGGCCAATACAATGTCAATCCGTCAAGATGGTGAATGATCACACATGGCTAGTCTAACTCGTGTTATGGAGATTAAGAAGAGGAAGCTCGACGTAGCCAAAAGAGAATATAGGCTAGCTGTTGAAGAGGTACAGCTTAGAGAGCGAGAGTACTCATCTGCTAAGAAGCAATATATGAGCCACAGAGAGTGGCGTATTACAGAGGAAGCGAAAAGGTACAAATCGATTATTGACCAGGTTGTCCAATCTAAGCAGTTGGATGAAATTCGTTCATCAATAGCTTCAATGTATGAAGAAGAAGCTAGCCTGAGTATGAAAGTCCTTGAAGCGCAAAAGCAGCTTGAAAAAGCACAAAAAAGAAGGGATAGCTGCCATGAGCATGTTCGGCAATGTCTAAAAAATGTTGAAAAATATGAACATATCACTGCCGAAATTTCCGCGTCTAAAAATATTGCAGTTGAGAGGGCTGCTGAAGAGACGATGGATGAATTTTCAAGTACTTTGAAGAGCTAGTATTACCGATGTCATCTGAAATTACCTCTAAAAAAAATACTATTTCGACATTTATGGAGTTATCCTCTCTATGCTCCCATTTAAGTCATAAAAGAACTATTGAAACGTCAGAAACTCAATTACATAGTAGTGGGGTGGATTTTCAGAAATATATCGATATAAATAAAGGTGATTTACAAAGTAATACCGATCCAACTAATTGGAGTAGTGAGTTAGCTAACCATATTGATGGTAATGCAAATGATTTAAATATCAATTTGGAGGACGCAAACAATTTTATTGTTATAACTGACTTATTGGTTGTTATTTCAAATAATCTATCATTGGACAGTAAAATAAATCAGAGTTACTTGCAGCACTATTTGCTGTCAATAAACAAACCGCCGGCTAATGGATCATCAAACTCTCAGATACATTGGATGAGTGGGCAAACTGTTAGACCTGTTACACTACTTGCCGAAGTATTGGATAATCCAATCAATGAGGTGTTGCACGATGGAGACAGTTTACAGCGAACTGAATTAACAGCAGCTTCTTTAAACTTTAAGCCATTTAAACACGTACATAGTTTACAGTCAGACTTGGGGAGTTCAGATCGCATTGAAGATGCAGATATAGACGTAGTCCAACAAGTCATACTACCGACTACCAATAGGATATTCGCTTCTCAGTTAAATAAGCTAAGCGATCAGAAATCGAACTCTACTCCATCGTTGCTCTATTCGCTAAATACTGAAATTGACACTGTTGTGGTTGATAAAGAAATGGTGCGCGCAGAGATTCTGATTAGATCGCTGCATGATACCAGAGTTAGCATTAGCTTGCATGAGGGTGCTCTGACAGTAAATTTTGATAGTGTCGATAAGGGATTTGATTTATCGGATTCGTCAACATTATCAGAGCTCCGAAGTATGCTGGAGCAGAAGTATTCACAGCTTCAAGTGTCGGTAACAACTTCTTGGAATGTCAGTTCTGACCTTGAGGAGGATATAAATGGTAGTTCAAGACAAAATGATGAAAATAGTTCTCAGGGTGAAAACAGTGAATCTCGGCATCAGTCTGATGATGGGTTAGACATAGAAGTTCTATTGGATGACGGTTTGAATACATGAGTATCGACGAGCTTACTTTGCCTAAATTTACCAGCCAGGTGATTGATGCACAGAACATCATTGTTAGTAGTGAAATTGGTTTTCAGCTAGATTTATCTAGTAACGCAAATCGACCGAATCTTAATGTGCGATCACGTTGTTTTACATATAGTTTACCTAAGAGAGCTTTAATCCTTGAGGTGTGTCAGCAAAACACCTCCACATACTGGGAATTCTATTTTAGTCTGGGAGATGCAAGCTTATTACTCTCAAGTTATCTCCATATAAGCCAGATATCAGAGCTGCCCATCGAATTGGTTTTTGCCGCATCTGAGCTTTTTTTTGAGCAGCTTATAAATGAGTTTGAGGAGTTTAAAAGTTGGCAGATAACCAGCGTTAAAATAGCAGATGTTGACGGAGGTAATAAAGACTATCAATACACCTATTTGTTTGAAGTAGATAAAGAAGGAAAATCAATTAGTGCCTTTTGCAAGGCAAATATTGATAGTTTGGCAACTCTGTTTGAAATATATGGTAAAAAAAGGAAGGGGCGCATGCAAATTCCTGTGCCAACCTCCTTCTTGGTGGGTCAGGTGCACCTGGATATTGAAGAACTAAGAACTCTTAGGTCGGGTGATGTAGTGCTTGTAGATAGCTCTAGTTCCTTTAAGGAAGAATGTCTCCTGCTGGTGAGCCGACAAGCAACTTGGTTGGCTCAAATAAATGAGAAAAGTATTAAATTAATAGATCGCTGGAGTGTGCAGATGGAAAGTCAATTGAAGGATTCTACCAAACCAATTAGCAAGGCAGATAATCCGGAAAGTCCAGAAGCGTACTTAACGCAATTAAATAATGTATCTTTATCTCTAAAATTTGAATTGCCCGGTAAGGAAATGACCATTGAAGAGATTCAATCTCTCACGGAAGGATATACATTCACATTAAATGATTCGGCCTCTAGCGAAATTCTAATATCCCTTAACCACTCAGTATTAGGAAAGGGGAAGTTGGTTAATATAGAGGGGCGGTTGGGCGTGCAGATTATTGGGTGGGGCAAAAATGGGGGTTAGTTTTTTAGGTGGACAATTAGACCACATATCAATAATTTTAGCCCTTGGTGCTTTAGCTTTAGTGCCTTTTCTTGCAGTAATGGGAACGTCTTTTGTAAAAATTGTAATTGTCTTTTCGCTACTTCGCAATGCTTTAGGTGTTCAACAAACACCCCCTAATATGGCACTATATGGTGTGGCACTTATTCTGACTTTGTATATTATGGCGCCCATAGGGTACGATATACAGGATTATCTGGATGCAAATACCCATCTAACTGAGTCATCAGAGAACTATAAGGAATTATTTTCAGGTGCGGTAAAGCCGTATGCTGCATTTTTACAAAAAAACACCACCGAAATTGAGAAAACCTATTTCCTAGATACAGCCAGGGAGATTTGGCCAGAGCGCCATGCCGAAAAGGTTACTGAAGATAGCTTACTGGTGCTAATGCCTGCATTTACCGTTAGCCAGGTGACAGAGGCATTCAAAATTGGATTCTTAATCTATCTTCCATTTCTGGTGATAGACTTAATTGTATCGAATATTCTTCTGGCGATGGGGATGATGATGGTGTCTCCAATGACGATCTCGCTCCCATTCAAATTATTGTTGTTTGTGGTTCTTGATGGTTGGACAACTCTAACTCATAGTCTAGTGATGGCCTATTAGTAACTTACCAAAGTTAGATATGATTAACATCGTAGCGGTGGATAATTGATAATGGATATTAGCGATCTTATGATGCTGGCTCAGGAGGCGATGATGCTTGTATTGATATTATCCCTTCCTACGATCGTAGCTGCTTCATTAGTGGGAACTTTAGTTAGTCTTATCCAGGCGTTAACACAAATTCAGGAGCAAACACTTGGGTTTGTGTTAAAGCTTGTTGCTGTGATTTTTGCGCTTCTAGCAACAGGAAGTTGGATGGGTGCTGAGTTAATTAATCTAGGGGCAACCGCGTTTAAGAGTATTTGACAAAGTGAAAAACCATAATTGATATGGATCTTGACTTGAATAGCCTGGAGAGAATGATTCAGGCATATATTTTGTCGTTACCACGTATATACCTAGTATTTACTGTTCTTCCTATGATGAGCAAAGGGTTTCTGGGAAGTTCAATGATTCGTAATGGTATATTGCTCAGTCTGGCGCTCTTTATCTTTCCTCTAACTGAAGGAAGTTTGTCCGATGACTTGGGAAAAGTGGGTTATATTTCAATACTCCTGAAAGAATCGGCTATTGGTCTGGTTATTGGTGTAGTGGTAGCAATTCCATTTTGGATAGCAGAAGGAGTAGGTTTTCTTATAGATAACCAGAGGGGGTCTACCATGTCAAATATGGTAAATCCATTATTAGGTGATGAAACTTCGCCTTTAGGGGTTTATCTTAGTCATTTGTTAAATACATTTTTTATTATGAGTGGTGCATTTTTGCTGATGATGGGTGTGATTTATCAGAGCTACGTATATTGGCCTATTGGTAAAATGTTTCCCGAGGATTTGACTGGTACTGATGTATACATATTTTCTCAGTTAGATTTTTTAACGAAGTCGATAGTTGTTTTTTCTGCTCCGATAGTAATATCTATGTTTTTAGCAGAATTCACTTTGGCTCTAATAAATCGATTCTCACCACAGCTAAATGTTTTCTTTATGGCTATGCCCATTAAGAGTGCAGTTGGGATCTTCGTTTTGGTTATATATATTCATTTGCTTTTAGGTAATATAGATAATGTGGTTGCGGACACGTTTGAAGACATGCAGTATTTTATGCAGCATGTGTTGGGAGAGGTCTAATGACATCTTCAAAGTCAGAGCCGCCAACGCCGAAGAAGATAAGAGATGCTCGTGAGAAAGGGCAGGTTGCAAAAAGTAAAGAGGTTGTTTCGCTCGTTCTTTTAGTTTCTGTTACTGGCTATTTTTGGCTTTTTGGGGAAGATATTTTCCTGAGAATTAAAAGTCTGTTTCAGGACCCTTCAAAATATATCGATCTTCCTCTTAGGCAACTATTTTTAAATGCTTCAATAGAGGCATTCTACATCGCATTCAGTGTACTGGCTCCGATATTAGTTGTCGTATTTATTTTTGCCATCATATCGAATGTTATGCAGACTGGTTGGATATTTAGTGGTGAGACCATAGCGCCAAAGTTTGAGAAGATAGGCCTGATCAATGGTGCAAAGAAAATATTCAGCGCACAGAATGCAATGGAGTTTTTAAAGTCCCTTATTAAAATTATAGTTCTCACTTACGTAGCCTGGTATGTATTAAAGGGTAATATCCAGCTATTGATGCAGATACCCGCCTGCGGTGCGGAATGCGCCATATATATCACAGGTTCACTAATGATGAAGTTGATATTGTATTGTTTGGCAGCATTTGTGTTCTTGGCGGCGGCTGATTTTGGCTTGGAAAGGTTTCTATATTTTAGGAAGCTTCGAATGTCTATCGATGAGGTTAGAAGAGAATATAAAGACACGGAAGGTAATCCTGAAATAAAGGGTAGAAGGAAAGAGATACATAGAGAATTGATGAGTGAAGAAGTTGTTAATAAAAGGGTTTCTCAAGCAGATGTTTTGATTACAAATCCAGTGCACTTTGCTGTAGGTATACGCTATGACCAACAGCTGTCACCATTGCCGTTTGTTACAATAAAAGGTGAAATGATTCTTGCTAAGAAGCTACGAAATATCGCGATTAAGAAAGGAATCCCTATCGTTGAAAATGTGCCTTTAGCAAGATCTCTCTATGCAAAAATAGACATAGATCAAAAAATAACAAATGAGTTTGTAGAGCCTATAGCTGATATTATTCGTTGGCTGCAATCTCAGGAAAGGCAGACCTAGATTGCTACTTATAAATACAAGAGTGTGAATTATGAAATTAGATTTCTCGCAGTTGATACAAGAGTTAGCGGTAAATTTACAGCAGCCGCTTATGGACCAGATTGAAGATGCATGCCGAATATCATGGGATAATATCGATATGCATATATATTATCATGAGGAGGATCAGGGTGAGCTTGTTATTATAACAATAGACATTGGTGAAATTCCCCATGGCCAAGATGAGCATTTTGCAACATTAATGTTGCAGGCGAATTACCTATGGATTGCTAGTGAATACGCAACCCTATCCCTGAATCCCGAAACACAAAAAGTGGTACTATGCGACAAAGAGAGAGCAGAGTCTATAGAAATCGAATCATTCACTAGGAGAGTAAAGTCGCTATATCAAGCTGCTATATACTGGCAGGGGGTCCTTTCTAGTAGCCCCAACGTTGAACAAACTGATCAGTCACTTGGGGCTATTGGAATGGAAAACAACTTTGGCATAAAAGTATAGAAGTATCAGCTTTCGGGTAATTTCCGGTACCTTAGATTCTTGATCTTAAATTGAGATGAAAGCAAAGGTGGAACAGGCGAGGGTGGGCGGCATTATTAGTATTTTATAAATCTAAGTATTTATGTCGCCTTTGGTAAATGGACATTTTCAAATGTCTATTTTATAAAAATAATCGGCTAATTTTGAAAGAATCTTCGTCTTATCATCGGTATGGTTATTACCCATGGCGATCTTGCTATATATGGGAAGCGACATGTCACTACGGGATAAGATATCTACATTGTGCTCGGAGATTCATATGCCTATGCCCGCTATAGACGATAATGAATCTTATACTTTGAATTTTGATTCAAAGTTTTCGATTCAATTTATTGAGCATCGAGGTGGATATGTGTTGCTAAGCTACGGATTTGGGTTGGTTGTTGAAGAACATTTACGTAAGCAGTTTCTGATGGAGGCAATGAGAAAAAGTTATGCTTGGAGTGGGCTAAATCTATCTTTGATTTCTGGAGAAGATGGCGACTTCGGTATTCAAAGCATAATGCCAAATAGCGTTTCATTTAACGTTTTTTTTGACATTACAAACTATCACTGCGGATTTTGTGATCTGCTAGTTAAACTGATACCTATTCACCAAATAACTAAGTTTGAATATCGTGAATTTATTACGCCATAATTTTATTTTACTGATGGCAATATTTTTTTCTCATCTGTTTAGTGGTGCGAATGCCCAAACCCTTATGGGGGAGTCATTTGAATTCTATGGTGAAGAGCAGCCACTTAGAGATGTTCTGACGGCGATTGCTACACATTCGCGCCTGGGGGTAGAGATAAATGAAGGGATCGATAGTGATTTTAGTGGGTACCTAATGAAGGCCAACAGCAAGGAAGCATTAGACTTCCTTGCCGGCGCATTTGATCTGGTATGGTACTTTGATGGTGCGACGTTGTATATCGATCCAATTAATGAAATGGAAAGCAAGCTTTTCTTGCTATCGAAGGTTGATTCATCCCTCTTAAAGAAGACAATGCAGGAATTGTCGATTTGGGATGAACGCTTTGAATGGCGCTCTTTAGGCGCAAATGGGATTGTTATGGTATCCGGTCCCCCTAGGTATCTCGAATTGGTCGATAAGACAGTGGAAATGCTAAATGAACGAGTTTCCGCTGAGATAAATGATGAATTAGTCATTCAAATTTATGGATTAAAATACGCATCCGCTATAGATCGAAAAGTTACCGCTAGAGATCAAGAACTTGTGCTGCCTGGGGTTGCAACTCTTCTAAGAGGTTTGATTGGTTCCGACTCGGCACTAGAGGCTACAACTGGTAGAAGCGCTTCTGCACATCGACGTGATGAAACACTAACCGACAGTGAATTAACCGCTAGTAAGTCTTTAAATCTCCGTGCGGGCGATATTTTACAAGAAAGCCGATCAGGCTATTCTAGCGGTGCTTCCCACCCACATGCAACGGTCTACCCGGACCCCAGTACCAATTCAGTTATTGTTCAGGATTACGCGTCAAGGCTTCTTTTATATGAAAATCTCATTACTCAATTAGACAGGCCTCGGGAACAGCTGGAAATCAGCCTGGTTATCATTGATCTTACAACCAATTCATTACGAGAGCTGGGTGTTCATTGGAATGTTGATGCCGTTAGTAAAGGGAGCGGCCTCTTAGATTTGATTTTGCCCGGGGATTCACTAACTGGTGATAGCTTGTTCACTGAGACAAATGCTGACTTTTTGGCAACGGTAAGAGCTTTAGAATCTGAGGGTAAAGCTCGTGTTACTTCTCGGCCCGCAGTGGTAACTGAAAATGGTACGGAAGCACTACTTGATAATAGTGAGACATTTTTTGTTCGAATTCAAGGTGAGCGTGTTGCGACTCTTGAGCAAATTACCTTTGGTACGCTATTAAAAGTCGTACCTCGTGTGGTTGAAGGTGCGTCCGTAATGGGAGATAGGGCCCTGATTAGCCTTGACGTGCAAATTGAAGATGCTAATCGATTAGCGGATGGTGGAGTAGATTCGATACCATCTATTAGAAATACGCTAATTAACACAAGATCGTCAGTTCCAAATGGCGGATCTCTACTTATTGGTGGTTACTACCGAGAAGCGACAACGAGTAATACTGAAGGTGTGCCTTTTTTGGCTGGGTTACCATTACTTGGGGGGCTATTTAAGCGAAACGATGATACTCAGTCTCAATTAGTAAGGCTCTTTATGTTGAGTCCAAGAATTTTACCAAATGCGCTTTTCGAGTCCTCATTTTCGCAGAAAAAGGAGAGCCTTGAGGACGATCACAGGCTTAATAAATTTGCTAACGTATCTAACTATAACCCGGATATACACAAATTAGGTTTGACCGGGCTTTGTGAATCAGCTTTAGAAGCAAGGCAAAGACGTAACAGCTTTAGATCCGTAAAGTTATCCACGCGTATCGTTCCATGTGAGGATACCGATGGGGAATCTTATCGTGTGGTAACGGTAAATTAATCTTAAACTGGAATATGGCGCAGTATAATGAATCGGTGGAAGCTAAGATTTTTAAATAGCGAGCATTATGGTGCTGAAGTACCGCTTCATGAAAATATGGTGGTGGGTAGTGATGAAGAACTCTCAGATTTGGTTGTTAAACCTAATCTGGCAACCGATCAGTTTGTTATCCTTAAGCCCGATGACACCGGTGTAAAATTAGAAGTTTGCGAAGCTACTATATCGGTTTTAATTGATGAAAATATATTTTCTCTCGATGATTATCTGCCAGAACAGAAGGTTATCTTTGCTGGTGATTTGTGCTTTGCCGTGAGAGCTGAGTCAGATGATTGGGAAGAAAAGATCTTAACGTTTAAAGTTGATGGTTCCGAAACTCTAAGCCCCACATCGGAGATTAAGAATTTAGCCAAAGAGGCATCTAAGATTTCTGGAAGGAAATTGTTGGCTCAAGTGGCTATCGGTGTAGGCCTAATATCCTTTGGGGCTTATTATTTTGTTGGCCAGAAAAGGGTCGACTCTAATGTGATGTCTGCAGATTTTTTCGTGGGACAAGCGGGCGAAGGTAGAGACATAGCTGTGGCGAGTCCACACTTTGGACCTATATCTGAGGAAAGTAGGAAGTTATCTGAGCTCCTCTTACTAAGTGAGTACAAGGAACTTTCGATTAAAGGTAATATTAAATCTGGAAATTTATTGGTTTCGGGATATGTAAAAGATGATATCCTTTTAGCAAGGCTACATTCTCAGCTTGAGCAGATTTCTTCAGCAATATCCATGGATGTTTTTAGTATCGAAAAGATGCAACATTCAGCACGTTTGATACTTTCGAATTTGGGGCTGGCTGCAGAAGATATTAAACAAGGGAGTAAACCTGGACACTTGATAGCAATAACCGATGGAGATTTCGCAAAATCTTGGGAGCAAGCCGAGAAAGTACTGCTCTCAGATATCCCAGGATTGAAAAATTGGGAAGCTATTTCAATTCGGGAATCTCAGCCTCTCGAACGTATTAAGAAACTACTTTCAAGTTACTCGTTTTCTGCTTCATTAATTTATGAAGATAAAGGTGATGAGATAAAAATTGTTGGCAGGCTGAACTCAGAGGAAAGGCGACTGCTTGAAACTGTCATGTCTGACTTTCGCGCAAGAGTGGGTGAAAGTCCTAGGCTGGCATATGTTAGTCCTGGAACCCAGAAGCAATCAAGAACACTATCAGACTTTGGAATTTCTGCCGTTCGTTCGGGTTCCACACCTTATTTAGTGTATAAAAATGGTAAGCGGTATTTGGTAGGAGCCAGGCTACCTAATGGGGTTAACTTACAATCTTTTTCCGAAGGCCAGGTTACATTGATCCGCGGTCAAAGATCCTATACGTTAAGTTATGAAGATTATATGACAAAAAGTCCAAGTGCTGAATATAGCTTTTTAACAAATTGATCTGGTTTTAATGATGATAGATTCAGATATATATAGACACAGATATGCAAATGCACCCAGTAGCTGTATTTTGGATTATTTAAATGATCAGCATTGTTATTGGGAGAACCAATTAAGATTACCCCAAGCACCAGCTGATTTTCAATCTATAAGAAATCGACTAATTGCAATAAAAAGTGCCCAGGCTATTGTTAAAAGGCTGGGTATCGAGTATTTGACGCAGTAGAAAATTTACAATAATTCTATAATTTATAGTAATTAAAAATTAAATGAGGAAATTATAATGGCTTATACACCAATCGATACCAGTTTTTCTATTGAATCTGCTTCAGCTGTGTTATCTCCAGCCGCCAGTCAGGTAAGTACAGAAATGAATACGCAATCGGCAACTTTGGCTGCAAATCCAGATGATCCGGCAGCGCTGGCGAATTTTAATGCGTCTGTTGCAAAGTGGTCGGTTGTTATGAATGTTGTGTCCACTATAAATAAAGTAGTCAAAGATGCATCTATGTCTATAGTTCAAAAAATGTGAAAAAGGAAATGGAATTAAATAAAGCGTTGGCTGAGATCGCAGTTAGTGGTCTCTTGGAGGGCATGATTGGCGAAGCTGAAAGCATTATAAGTATGTTGGAGGCTGAATCCATCAGTGATATTTCCAAGCTGAGCTTGCGTTCATTACTGTTTATTTACAGTGATAATATTAAGTCAGCGATAGATTTACTTGAGCCCTGGTGTAAAGCGCATAACGATCAATTAGATATCCCCCATGGTTATCTAGCGCTAGCTTTGTGGCGATTCGGCAAGATCGATGACGCTGAAAGGCTTTGTCATCGACTGATAGAATCCTCTGCTGATTGCGCAAGCAAAAAATTAGCTAACGAAATTTGTGCACAAATAGGAAAATAGTAAGGTATTGATATGGATGCAATTTCTGGTGTTCAGCCAGTCGCATTTGACTCGCCCCTTTCAGATCCGGGTGGATTTTCTCAAAATCAAGAAGATGTTTTGGCCTCGGATGTAACTCTTGGGGATAAGTTTTTTCAGATTATTTCAGATACTAAGCAGGAAATTGGAGCTAAGACGAATGAAATTGAGTCTGCACTAAGTGTCGATGAAATTAAGCCCGTCGATTTGCTTAGATTACAGTTTGAGATTGCAGAAATTACTATCCAACAAGAGCTAATTAGCAAAGGTATCTCAAAAAGTACACAGAATGTCGATACCCTGCTCAAGGCACAGTAATGTTTAATCTGAGAATTTTATTAATTGTTGTATGTGTTTTGGTCTCTTCATGTAAGGTTGACTTGTATACCGGCCTGGAGGAGCAAGAGGGTAATGAAATGCTTGCTTTGTTATTGTCTGAGGGAGTCTCAGCCAGTAAGGCCGCGGGCAAAGGGGGGAGTATTACTTTGTTGGTTGAGGAGTCTCAGCTTACCCAAGCAGTAGAGTTGCTATCTAGGCACTCATTTCCTCGAAAGAAGTACGCAACTATTAATGAGGTTTTCCCTCAGGGGGGGTTGATACAGTCACCAATGGCGGATAGTGCTCGTTATACATTCGCCATGTCCCAGGATATTGCTTCTACTTTGTCGAATATTGACGGTGTTCTTACCGCCAAGGTGCATTTGGTACTTCCAGCTGAGGATGGAAGTAAAAACTCTAAATCTAACACTAAAACTATGGTTAAGGCTTCTGTGTTTATCAAATATGATAGCAGGGTAGCAATGAAGTCTTATATCCCACAGATAAAGGCAATGGTTGCGAATTCCGTAGATCAGCTTGACTATGAAAATGTGGCAGTCGTTATCTTCCCTGGCACCTCTAATTATTCCGATATTTAATATTGATATTTGATGGAAACTATAAGTAAGAAAGAATACAAGAAGGAACTACAAAATCCGATTTTTTTGATGTGGCTCAGAATGACCTATTGCCCAGTCCAGTGGGTGCATGCCAGTCGCTTGGGAAGTTTGTTTGAAGAAACACCTGTTGAGCTTCTTAATAGACAATGTTCACAGGTACTGATCAGGCGTCATTTGGGGATAAGAAATCTCGATTGGTCATTTTTTAACGTCCCGCTAACGAAGCTCTTGTTTGCTTCGCCAGAGGCTCTGAAACGTATCATGTTGATGATGGGCTATTTGTGTCTTGATATGAAGTTGGATCATATTATTGAGCGGGCAACAAGGCATGACTTATTCACCCGATTATCTCATAATACTTTACGGAATCTAGAAGATTTATCACCTTTTCTCTTGCACAGTCGTCCATCAGTTTTTGATCAAATCAAATCAAAAGTTGACATGCCCAGTATTTCCAGATCGAAATCTGATGTTTGTATTGAGGTGGGTGAAGTAATTTTTTTCAATACCTTGCTATACATGATATCTCACTTTTACAAACTGCCGGATACTAATTTTTTGGAAAACTGGAAGACTCTTTATAGAGTGAGATTTCCAGAACAAGAATCACACGAATTAGTGGAAGAGTGGCAGTTGGATCCGTTAATCGATAGTCAGACATGTCTTTTAACAAGTAAGTTAGTGAAATATTTGGAGCCTGAATGCACAGCTTTGTTAAAATAATCCCCGGTTCTATTTGTACTCAAGCGGATCAGAGGATTATCAAAAAAGAGGATTATGCTGTATATCAAAAGTCTCAGGATATTCTTGCCCATGCTGAAGCATCTGCTTCTGAGATAATTGCCAATTCAGAGGCGTCAATAAAAGCGGGGTATGATCAAGGTTATAGAGATGGATTTGAGGCGGCGCTTTCTGAGCAAAGCGAAGCAATGTTATTAACGCTTCAGCTTTGTAGGAAGTTTTTGGATTCTCAACAAGATGAGATACTGCAGCTTGTTAAACTTGTACTTCAGAAAGTTCTTGGAGATCTGGATAATGATACGCAGCTGATTAAGCTTATCGAAAGCTCTGTAGCGGTTTATTATAATGTTGATAGCGCTAAGTTGCTTGTTGCGCCTGCCCAGTTTGAGCAAGCAAATCAGAAAATTATTGAACTTTTAAAAGACTATCCAACCCTGACTAACTTCGAAGTTGTTTCAGATGAAAAAGTTGCTCTCGGTAGTTGTATCCTTGAAACGCCAATAGGAATACTTAACTTGTCATTGGAATCTCAGTTATCTGTAATTCAGCGCTCACTTGGGTCGCATGTAGACTTTATGTAGGCTGTATTTTTAGATTCTTTTTTAATGTCTGTTTACAATGCCGGCTTGATGAATTAGTGTCAATTTTCTGATGCCACTACTATCTTAAGTTGTAGTTCATTAGTTTATAGTTGAGAGTTAATGGATAGTTAATACTCCATTTTCGGCCCAAATTAAGAAAAAATCCTACTTCCTCTTGGGTGGAAATATTATGTTCACATAAGTATTAGATACTATATTTAGTGTCGGGACTTCTCTCTATTGAGCGGAGTCGATGTTAATTTTTGTATCTTAAGAGTGGCATGATGCATAGTAATATCGTTGATTATATATCTGAGCTGGGACGTAGGATAGGTATTAACGATCTTGTGTTAGATGAGAATTTGCAGTGTGGACTTGCTACACCTCACGGCATGCTTATCACTATTACAGCTGATCAAGATAGTGATATCGTTATTTTTGAAGTCGATATTATGAATTTGGATTCTCCGGGAACGGCACGTGAAAATCATTTGCTTAAAATATGTATGTGGAACTATGTAAATTTTTCTCCGGGCCATCCTGTTCTATTGGCGAATGGAATTACCGAGATTGTAAATTTGGTGGGGATGTTTGATTGTTCTAAGGATGATTACGATAATTTTGAGGTCGTGTTAAGTCGATATATAGATCTTGCAGAAAGTTGCCGTAGTGAACTCTTATCGGCAGATTCGTTGCCTAATTCATCTTTGCAGCAAGATGATTACGCCTTACTCGAAAAAGGACTTTTATTGAAGGCTTAATAATCTAGGTGTCATTTTATGTGCGGTCCCGGTTCTGTATCCAGTAAAAAAAACAATGAGAGTTCTCGATCTGATAAAGTGTCAGAAAACCCTCTACCACCTAATTTGAGAAAGCTAGGTAAGAAAACGAGTAAGACGAATTCTACCTTATACCGATCTGAAAAAGTGGTTAAGACTCTGAAAGAACGCCATGGATCACTGGTTAGACAGCTTAAGCCTGTTGATACTAAAGGTTCTTTTTGGTCTGATCGAGGTAGAGTTAATTCCAAAAGGTTAGCTGAAATATTACCGCTATTGCCTGGGCGTGGTATTGATTTAAAAGATTATACAATTACTAGTATTGCTAGCTATGGAAAAAGTAATTCTCAAGACGTTCATGAAGAGATAAACTCTCAAGAGGTTCGGGTAATTATGCCTCGCAGTAGCAGGGTTTCAAAGCTTCGCAATCGTGTTTTGAAATGCTTTGCTATATTTAAATCTGATACTATAAAGAATGCTGCTAAAATTAATCAGAATATGATGCGCGGGGGTAAAGTTTCAGGTTCGAAGAGTGAGGTTGAAGGTAAAGTTGAAGATCAGATTAATACCGCTCTCAATGAAAAGGTAGTGCCCTCAAGCGTTGATAGCGCGACTACTAGTGTGGGGATTGTTGAATATCTTGCCGGCATAAGAAGTTGCATTAAACTACTAAGGGAGAATGCCTCTGAAAAGCTAGGAAAGGCCAAGTCGATACTGGTTCTGGATAGATTGGTTAAACGAGCGGATGCCTTGTTAAATCGAAAGCTAGAATTACTTAAAGAATTGGAAGTGTATGAACAGGCAACTCAGCAATATCAGTCAATTCAGAAGCAATTGGGCGGATTGGATGAGAAGTTAAAGGATATTTCTCTAAGAATAATATCGTTAAAAAATCGTATCGATAACTCCGATGTGGAACTTGTAGGGAGTACAGAAGATGCCATTGCTCGGGTAAAAATAGTTAGGTATTGCTTCAGTATTATTGGAGCATCTCTATCTGTTGCTGCAAAACTCACGCCTGAGGGTAATGCAGTTATGGTTGCAGCTTCTGCGTTTGGGGTATCCGGGGGGGCGCAGACACTTGCGGGTGTTTTAGATGTAATTTCTTTGAAGTCTGCGTTTAAATCTTCCATGCGTTCTGAACGTCTGAATTCAAGTTTAACCAATAAGATACGTAACCTTAATAATGAACTGAAGGAAGAACGCCAGGCTATTTCTGTTAAGAAGAAGGCACTGGAGGCAGCTGTGAAGCGGCTTTCGAAGGATGATTCTAGTACTGAAAAGACCATTTATCAGCTATTGAGTGGCCGTATTGTTACAGAATCCTCTGCTGATGCGATCGAAAATATATTAAGTGTCCCGGATTTCAATACCGTGAAAAATCTATTTAGAGATTTGATGTGTCTTTTCACGGCAATGGGGCGAAGGCAGGACCAGATTGAACTGCTGCAGGCGATTCTTAGAAAACAACCTGGTTTTACCAGTAATCTTTTAAAGCCCTATTCGAAAGTAATGACTACTGCAGGATATATGTCAGGCGCGGTTGCAGGTTCTGCTTCTCTCGCAATGGTATTAGGGGCCAGTGGAGCCGTTGGTGTTGTAGCCGTTGCCTCACCTGTTGGTCTTGTGTTTGCGGCAACTGGCGCAGCAGCAGCTTTGGGTATAACAGGATTAAATTCTTCTATTCAATTTGTGGATAATAGAAGAGTCTCCGTTGTTATCAATAATTTTGTGGGTAAAGGCAGAAAGATCAAGCAGAAATTGAAAGCAAGGGTGCCAGAGAAGACTCAGACTCAAAATTTGGTACGGGGCTCGCAGAGTACTTCTAATTCGGAAGAGGTATCTCGTTCTTCGAAAGGCGAGGTTCCAGGAAATGCTGCTGAAGAAGCAATCGCAGATAAAGGGGCAAGACTTATTCAGAGTGACTATGGTTTGGCTCATCAGGACTTATTTAGCTCGATAACTGAGTCAAACATTTTACCAAAGGTAATATCGGCTTCACCTAGGGGTGTTTTAGATAGAGTTTTTGATCAGCTCTGCTTAGAGTTTAGTGATATTCTTGATGACGATAAATATCTACCGGATATCAGTATTCCAAATAATCGATTGGCAGCTATTAGGATCAACAATCCAATTAAACAGCATGAAGACTATGAGGAAATTTGGCAAAAATCTTTGACGGTAAAACTCTTGAGAGATGTACTGAGCCCCATAATGAAAGATGAGACATTCGAGCAGACGATTGAAGGTGTTTTAGAGGCAACTCGAGTGTGCCAGGTCGATGTGGCAAAGGGCATTTTGGCGAAGCTTATCAATGTCAAATAATTTGGAATAGTTTAAGTAAAACCTGAAATATTCTCCTGAATATCGGGCCAATAAAACCGTACAGGTAAAAAATACCGATTGACCCCGAATCGGTCAAGCACCTTATAAAGTACTTTTCGCTGCTAAATACAAAAGGGCAGGGCGGTAGTATTACCGCTCCTCCTTTACCCGCTTACTCCGCCCACTTTCATGTCGCTCCCGCATATCAGAATCAATATAGCGATCGGTAGTGGCCATACTTGCATGACCCGCGTCATCGCGCACATGCTCGCGGGGACGGTACTTCACATCTTCAGAAATACCCGTATGGCGTAGCCAGTGAACAGTAGCTGCCTTGAGATCTTCAGCATCTTCCCCTAAGCCCTCTTCAACCATCCGTTGGTGGGCAGCATCAAAGCAGTTTTGAACAATCAGGCGAACCTGTCGGGTACTGGTAACCGGTCCCTTGCCACGGGACTTGTGCACCAGAGGTGTCTGCTCGTTAATACTGGGCAGAGCAGGGAGCTGCAAATAATTTCTGTAGCGCTTCAAGGCCTTCAACATTTGGTCGCAAACAGTGATCGCCCGGCCTTTGTTACCTTTACCCGTAACGTGAAACCACCAGTTTCCGTCGCGATCTTTCTTGAAATCACCCATAACTGGTGCCGATCTTTCATCCGCAACCAACTCAGAGATTCGCAAATACATAGCGAATAGGGCGTTCATAATGAATAAAGTTCGCTCGTGATCAGTTGGTGATGTCTCGGCCATGATCTCAGCAGTCTCCAGGACATAGTCCCACTGCAAGTTGCTGATTCGGCGCACAACCTGGCTTTGTTGCTCACGTCGAACAAACTTACTTTTCTGGCGAATCAGTGCCACAGGATTGGCTGGAACCAAGCCTTCTTGATAGAGAAAATCGAAGAAGGATGATAATGCAGTAAAGGTGCATTTGATCGCTGCCTGGGATGGCCGGAACTCCTTGGGAGAAGCCGTTTTACCAGCACGAAATTCAACTTTGGACACACTGACTACGAATGGCCGCCAATCGGCATTCACAACGCGCTCGCCATTTTGTGTTTTGAACCTGGCAACATTTTTAGTTCCGATCCAGGCAATTGGTGGCTCAATGCAAAACTGCACAAACTCCTCAATGTGTTCGCGCTTCAGAGTCATTATTGAAACTTCTTCAATGCGCCAAGCCCATTGCAGCAAGCGCTCAAGTTCACGGCGGTAGCTGTTAAACGTGGCCTGGCTGCCGTTATAGCTGTAAAGAAACTTAAGCGTGAACTCCAGATCGGTATCAGCACCAGGAATCTGCTTGCTGAGATAGCGGCTAGCTGAAAAGCTGGTGCAGCGGAATGGATTCTCAAGATTACTCAGGTTGTCGATAATTGGTGCTGGTGGCCGGTTGGAAGCAGACATAGAAATATGGAGTTGTTGTTGGAATGCGGCAAATTATACGGAAAATTGCCCATTTATAAAATATCCGATATTCACAAATATCGGAAATAATGGGAGCCCTGGTGGAGCCTAGGTTTGAATTTTTTGGACGTCCAACTAATGAATCTACCTATGAAATTCACTGGCGACCTCACGTGGATAAAACTGATCAAAAAAGAAGCTGTGAGATTGTACTCATACTCATAGCGTTCGCTCGTATTGGCCTGCTTCTTCAGTTCCCCATAATCTGTATATTCGTAGGTCCAGTAGCCTTTATCTGGACCATCCATGGTGAACCGACGACTTATATCGTCAGCGTCAGGTCGAATATGCTATGCGCCCACTAGTGCACTAACTACTAACGGTTAACGCTTCTAGATGTTCGGAGTCACCAAAAAACTCACTGAGAGACAATGAAGATTCAATAGCTGGCCTAACCGCCGAACAATCCGACAAAAAATTTATCACATTATCATCCGTTCCACTTTTCTCATAACTGAAAGGTAGCTCAAAATCATCAAGTTAAAGACTCTGAATTTTGAGAAGATCAAAAAAGAAAACTTTTCTATCCCTATTTTAATTGCGGATCCGCCAATTAAATAGCACGGTGAGCAAATTGACGTAGTCGAGCCTGTAGTCACAGGATTATTAACGTTCAGGTATTAGAATTAAAATTATAAGCTGTCGTACTATCTACGCTGACTGTATTACCAAACGGCCCTACTCCAACGGTAACTGGGTCACCATTTTCATCAAAATAGGTTCCTGGCACTGGAGAAAAATTACCGTTCGGCCCCTTTTGTGCAAGAGAATTACCTATTGATCACCTTAGTTGAGCCAACATATACAACTGAGCAGGAAAACAACGTTAGAGTAAACCCTACCAAAAAGGTTGTAATTCCATAAAGTAAACCGCTGCTACCGCCATATTCTGACATCGAGTTAGTAACCAAGCCCGACCATAAAAGGAGCACCCCAAAAATTAAAGAGGTAATAATTGATATAGCTATACCTCTTCCTCGTGATCGAACAATTACAACCGAGGCAATGAAAGACAACAAAATGACCGCCAGTGATCTAATTAATATGTGGATAACATCTAAATGCCCACTTTCATCAATATAACCAGTGCCGGCTTGAGAAAAGCCAAACCATGAGACCATTGCCAAATTTAGGGTAATTAGAGTCCAACGGAAACCTAATTTGTAATTCATTGTTGTTATCCTAGTCGATCGGTTAAAATTTGTGCGGTTAAGAGCTTTAGTTGACCAAAGTTATGGTAACTTATTGATTAATAACGGACTTTTATGAATACTGATTAATTGCTTTACTTGGCAGTCCACTTTTTCTTCGCGGTTTTTTTTCCGATATTCACGTGTCCCCTTGCTGTGGGAATGCCTGGTTGCGGTGTTCAGGTCGAATCTGGATGCAATCCAGTTCGCAGATGATTTCCTGTAGCGCTCCCATGACACTCTCCGTTTGTTTTGGGTCCTGGTTAACCAGGTCGGTATTTATGCTCGCGAGGAGCTACCGGAGCGGCTGAACTTCGTTAGTAAATATCGTTAGCTGCAAATCAAACATGGCTGGATTATCTACCAAAATTCCAGCTCCTGCACATCCGTCACAAATTCTCCATTGTTGATCAATGCCTGCCCCTGTACACGTACTACAAAGCCTCACAGAACCAGGACCATCATCAACCTTGGTCTTGATTTGAATCATTTCGATATTGCTAACTTTAGAGGGAACTTCATTGGAGAGGGTCAAAATATATTAATAGAGTATATTTGGCGTGTGAGGCTCACAAGGAAATATCAAATTAAAGGGGCCATTCTTTCAGTATATCATTAGTAATATACAGGTCAGGCTCATACTTACTTAGAAATCTCTTGAAATCCATCCCAAGCTTTCCCGGCGAGGATTTGGACATCGAATCTAAGTCTTTCAGTACAAAGCCTACCTTCACAGCCCCCTCGATATTAGCTTGGTACTTAGTCAGCACTGCATTCCAGAGGAAGGAAATAGGACGAGCCCATTCTCGCAAATTGCCGCTATAAGATAAAGGTACAAACTTCCCGCTAGAGTCTAGTATCCAACCATCTTTTGCTTTTGATCGCCGATTCTCCATAGTGACAAATGTCTTCTCGTCCAAAAAACGAGCCCCTAATGCTTTGAAGCTACTCTTTGTGTGCACTGTAATTTTTCCATTTAAAAAGCACACTACAGGAAATTTAATAACAGGACCCATTTATTATCCTCAACTAATTGCCCTTTCCAATGCACACTTAAATTCGAATGAGCCACTTTGCCGTTGAGTCTCATGCGTTTGGGTGGGTCGTGCCTTCCCTATTTCATTATGAGCTATTTGACACTGCGTTACAGTCGATTGTCCTCTAGGTACTTTAGCGCAACACTTAATGCTTCATCAGGCTTTGTATTGATATCTGGCTGGATTTTATATACTAGCTCGCCACGTATCTAGGTTGACAACCCTATTGGCAGCGCAATAATTCCCATTCCTCAGAAATTTGTAAGGTCTCCAAGTTTGATACAGGTGCTGAATCTAATCATTGCAGGAGGAAAAGCTCAGGATCTCATTGTATTAGCAAATAAAGTTTTATTAGCTGTAAAGGGTTCATTTGTACTAATTTATTGCGGTATATGTTGATAAAATATTAATCGGAACCGGGATTAAATTCTCATTTGATGTATCAGGGTGGAATTTAAATATTACTTCGACGCCACATGATAAAGGTCTTATGACATGGAATATCATCATATTAAATATGAGCAAAATGGCCCTGTAACCATCGTTACTTTTAACCGTCCAGAGGTTAAGAACTGCATTGGTACCCGCGCTCACCGTGAGCTGGTGGATGCATTCGATCGCTTCCGTACCGATGACGGAGCTAAAGTTGCGGTAATCACCGGCGCTGGCGATTCTGCATTTTGTGCAGGGGGTGATTTGAAAAGCAATCTTGCTGCAACCGAACCTACCAACCACCCCGATCCTGACGTGGCTGTTCTATGCCCTGTAGAACCCGCTGATATTGCCCGACATAATCGAGGTGAAGCTCCAGGCATTATAGGTCCATCCCGCTGGACCGATATTTATAAGCCTATCATTGCGGCTGTGAACGGAATCGCTTATGCGGGTGGCTTTGAGTGGGCATGTTTTGCCGATATGCGGATTGTAGAAGAACACGCATCCTTTGGAATGACTTGTCGTCGTTGGAATATCGGCTTAGCCGATGGTGGTACTCAGCGTTTGCCGCGTATTGTTGGTATGGGACGAGCGCTGGAGTTAATCATCACGGGAAAAGTTATCAATGCTGAAGAAGCTTATCGCATTGGGTTGGCCAACGAAGTGGTGCCAAAGGGAACCGCATTAGACCGTGCCATTGAGTTAGCACAGTATATCTCTACCCTTCCCCAGCCAGCGATTCACTCTGATAAAGAAGCCGCCATTCGTGGTTATGGAAAGGATCTTGATGAAGGTCTACGAATTGAGGCTGAGTGTTTTAACCGATTGTTCAGCGACTCTGAATCCAAAGCAGAGTTGTCTGAAGGCTTGAGACGCTTTAATGAGCGCGATCATCCTGACCGAGTACGGGGACAAGCCAAAACACCCGGCATTATTCGTAGCGAAATGGAGTAATTGTGATAAGCCAAAAGAAGGCTGTATTCAAGAGGATGTATTGTTTAGGGGCTTAGATACCACGAATATCTCGGACAATATAGTAGAGGCCCATAGTGGCTATATGGGCCTCATTACTTTGGTGAATCAGTGGGGTTCTTATCGTCACTTTTATGATCTGGACAGGCGCCCTCTTCCCAAGGCCCAGTCTTTATTAGACGCATGAATCGGATGCATGTTTTTTATTTGCTGTTACGCTCAACCATTCGAATCCATATCCTTACTCCAGGCCATTGGCAAAAACGCATCATCGAGACTGACATTCAGATTGTGGGTAGAGTAATTCGAGAGTACTTTTAGACTGGTTCCAACTATCACCTCTAGAACTGTCTCTTTCGTATAACCTACTGCAAGAAACGCCTCAACCTCCTCTTCTGTAGCCCATCCACGTTTCTCATTGATAATGACACTGAATGCTCGGAGCGCTTCGAGTTTAGGATCATCGAGTTTTTTGCCACTACGCAGCGCCTTGATGAGATTTTCATCTACACCGGCCATTTTGCAAACTGCGGTATGCGCAGCCATGCAGTAGGTGCAACCGTTTAGGCGGCTGTTTGTCATCAGGATTATCTCTCGCTCCGTTTCGCTCAAGCGAGATTTATCAAATATTCCCATAAGTGTTAGGTAGCTCTCTACCATTACAGGTGATTCGGCCATGGTTGCCATTAGATTGGGTACAAATCCCATTTTCTTTTTAGCGGCTTCTAGAGTGGGCTTAGAGGCTTCTGGTGCTGTTTCAATTGTGTAACGTGTAAAATTGACCATGAGTCTTACCATATAAGTTGGGTTTTACGGTGCTCGATATCGATTTACATTGAGTGCTTCCACCTCTTTGGCGCTAGTCAGCGCTAAAGAGGTGGAGGTGTTTACATACTATGCAGTTGTAGACTGACTCAGCTTTTCAAGTACGGGAAATAAGTCGCTGGGTTCGGGGCGACGTGTATAGTCAGGATTCACCTCCGCATATGCGATTGTTCCATCGGTATCTATGACATACCTTGCGGGCATAGGTAAGTTCCATTCGCCGTCACGATGGATAGTCGGGAGTTCGACTTTGAACATCTTGTGGAACTCAATTACATAAGGTTGTAATGTCCAGCGGATACCAAACTCTTCAGCAAGCTTTCCACTTTGATCAGTCAGAATTGGGAAGCTTAGCTTGTTATCCCTCTGAGATTTGCGGCTTTCAGCGGGCCCTTGCATGGAAATAGCAACCAGGGTTGCGCCACGCGCTTTGATCTCTGCAGCAACTTCTTCTAACGCTTGCAGCTCAATATTGCAGTAAGGGCACCACACGCCTCGATAGAACGTTAGAATAACGGGCCCTTTGGCTAGGAGTTCTTCCAGGACAAGGTCGTTACCTTCTGAATCTGGCAATGTAAAGTATGGGACTTTCTCCCCTACTTTAATCGAACGTTCAACTTGGCCACTAGCAGCCAACTCCTTGGATGATCTGGCAAAGGCTTCAAATGCTCCTTCCGGGGCCTGTTGCTTAAATACTTCTTTGAAAGCATCTAGTTTGTCTTGAAGAGACATAACCTATTCCTCTAATGGTTTAAAGTTTGGAAGCTCGAGCTTTGGGTAAGCCTTCGATGTGACCTGGCTAATTCTCCAATTGGTCTCTATGCAGGTACTTACGCCAAACCACTATTGGGAAGATTAGTTGCTTTGATTTGCGCTATAAACATGCTATTTTGATACTCATTGTATCCATTAGGGACACAATCTGTGTTTCAACAAGCCCATTTGAACGAAATAGTTGTATTTATTGCCGTTGCCGAACATGGAAGCTTTACAAAAGCGGCGGCATCATTGAACTCAACCAAATCAGGCGCTGGTAAGGCAGTGAAGAAGCTTGAGGAGGAATTGGGTCTTAAGCTATTCAACAGAACCACACGAAGTATCAGGCTGACAGAAGAAGGCAAAATATTTCTAGATGCCGCAAAACATGCGTTAGAAACAATCAATGAGGCCAGGCTTTTGCTGCATGCCAGGAAGGATGAGCCTGCTGGACGATTGCGTATCAATTTGCCAATAGGCATAGGCCGAACTATTGTCAGTGCTTTGAAGGGGTTCACGCAGTTGCATCCCAAGGTTACGGTCGAGGTCTCTCTTTCAGACAGTCTAGAGGACGCTATTAGAGGTGAATGGGATGTCGTCGTGAGGATTGGTGAACTGGAAGATAGTTCTTTTATCGCAAAAAAAATATGTGAAACCAGACGTATCCTGTGCGCTTCACCTGAATATCTTTCACAAAAGGGTATGCCAAAGACTTTGGAAGATTTAAAGGAGCATGATTCTCTTGTTTTCCGTGCACCTACAGGAAAATTGAGAGGCTGGTTGTTCCAAGAAGATGGAGGCCCAATTACTGAGTTTTCCCCCTCACCGCTAGCAATATTCAGAGACGGACGAACTCTGATTGACGCAGTGGTAGCCGGTATGGGAATAGCTCAGGTATATGATAAAGCGCTTGGCTTTTCTATTCAAAATAGTGAAGTTGTTGAGTTATTCCCAGAGAAAGTAGTTCCAGGACCGCCTGTTAGCGCACTGATTCCCAGTGGTCGAGCGATGCCGGCAAAGACCAGAGTCTTTATCGAGTTTCTAAAAAAGGAACTGAGTTAAGCCCCGGATTACTAGGTGGACTAGGAGCAACCTAAATTCCATCTAGTGCTGTTTCTATTGTTCTTTACAGTCCAGCTCTCGATAGTTGACGGTTCTTTACTGTTGCAAGGCTTTAAAGTTCGATATTACTTTCTGTAACATCCGATATTAATTAATGTATCTTTGAACCCAGGCTCCAATAACATTACCGACATATTCAGCATCTGATTTTTTCATAAGCAAATGATCGGCTTTGTCTAAAGAAATAAAACTTTTAGGATGGTTCGCAGCAGCGAATATTTTCGCCGCATGCTCAATTGAAACAGTGCTGTCTAGTGGTGAATGCATTACGAGCAGCGCTTTCCTTAATTCCTTAAGGTTAACCAAGACGTCTGCTTCATTTATATCATCAATGAACTGCTTCTTTAGCGTAAACTCTCGGCCAGCCAGAACCACTCTTGCCTGACCTGTTTTATTGATGCTATCGAGTTCATCTTTAAACATATGCTGGATGTGTTTAACATCACTTGGAGCAGCTATAGTAACAACAGCTTTAGCTGTCTTTATCATGCCAGCGGCTTTCAAAACGGCAGCACCTCCAAAACTATGCCCAATTAACAATTTTGGTGCCTCGAAGCGGTTTTCGATTTCACTGTAAGCACTAAGTAAATCTTCAACATTGGATGAAAAATTAGTATTGGAAAAATCTCCATCACTATTACCCAATCCAGTGAAGTCAAACCTTAATACTGATATTCCTTTGCTGGTTAATGATTTACAAATATTGCTTGCTGCAATAATATCTTTTGAGCAAGTAAAGCAATGTGCAAAAATTGCATAAGCCTTTGGGATTCCAGCAGATTCTTCTAACTTACCCTTTAATTCTACGCCATCACGATTTGGGAAGTTAAACTCCATGACGTTCTCCAATTTCAATTACTTATAGAATACTCTAATCTCAACAAGGAAAAACCCCTGTCTATCATAGAAAGGGGTATGTGAATATGTGATAGTTTTTTATATGTCAACTGATATAAGGTAGACCTGTATTTGCTTAGGCATCGATAGAATCTTCAGGCTTTATATAATCCATATTGGTTGTTCTAAGGCATTTACTTAATCCTGGTTCAGGCCTGCGACAATATTGCTAGCTAGACAGTTATCTTTCACTCTTCATGGGCCTATCGATAAGCTCTATGAGAGATTGATATTTTACCTCACTAGGCGGTACCTTTGAGAGTTGGGTTAGCATCTAAAGTCTGCGGCTTTGAGCTTTCAAAAACATGCAGAAACGTTGTCGGGTCTGGGCGTCTCCGATAATTGTCGGTCTCATCACCGAATATAACCGTACCATCTTCATTCAGTGCTATCACTGTGGCCATAACGGTATCCTTAGGGTACCCAGGCATTCCTGCAGGGGAACCACCAATATCTTCAATGCCTAGGGCTTTAGCACCCATTAAGTTGTCATCTTGAAGAATTTCAAAATGACCAGGTAGGTCAAGCTTGTCGGCTAACTTCCTTGAGTTGTCGTAGCCTTGGTTAGAGATAAACTTTACCTTCACATCATATTGCTTAAGTGTCTCAGCATACTTCTTCACTTCTTTTAACTGGTTCATACAAAATGGGCACCAGTTGGCTCTAAAGAACACTAATAGTGTTTTAGATTCGTCAAAAGAGGTGGAAGACACAGCCGATTTATCTAATCGATTAAAATTCATTTCAGGCAGTTTTTGGCCTTTTGATATGGCCTTGCTCTTTCTGCGGTTGTAAACGGAGAATGACCAGACATACCAATGAAGGGATACGAAGCCCAGGGCAGCAGCTGCAATAGGAACGTACTGAGACAAGGACATTGGAGCCTGGTTTGAATAAGTTGAATAAGCAACCAGTGCAACTCCTAAAAAGTTAACGGCTTGAATAACTGGCAGCCTTTCTGATGTTCTTGAAATGCTGAACACATTTGTCAGAACCATCAAGAAAAATGGTAAAGGCAAGGTCGCTAAAAGTGCGCCGACCCAAACCGGATCGCCGCCAGACATATAGATCATGATGCCGGACCCTACTCCGCCAAGCATGTTTAATAGAATCATTGGTAAAATAAGTTTTGCTTTCATTTCAAGCTCCTGAAGCGTTGGGTTAATGTCCAAAACTTGCGATCTATCCTAGTACATCACATTGACTCAATAATTAGTTCAAATAGAGAAACAATGTTGCGAAAACGGATACAATTGGATTTATTTTATCGATCTATTAGTAGTGGCTGGCATGAGTAACTTACACTCAGCTCTAGCAGGAATTTAGAATTTCTTAGCAAATAAAGGAGCTAGTAAGCTGGAAGAAGGTGTAAAGATGTAGACAAGATCAGACCACGATCTGACAGATCGTCTTGAATAAGAAGGGTTTACCGGTTTTGATGGAAGTGCCTAAACCTAAAAGCAAAACCAAGGATAAACCCCATGATCCATACTAATGATCGCATCATCAAACATTAACTGCTAGGTGATTTCGATTGCAATACCACTCCAAACGTAACTATGCCTTCCTGCGTTTTGATGACGCAACGTTCGCCATCCAATATCAGCCCTCCAAACTGGTTGATCTTCATTCGGGTTATAATATTTGACTGTGGTCCCATCCTTGGCAACCAGGATATTATGGAAACCCATTTCATGAGCAGACCCAGGGGAAGGGCCTCGAAACATCATAAAAGCGCAATTGTAATAGGTGTCGGTAAGCAAGTTCCTCGGCATTCCCCCATTACTAGCTGGCTGTATGAGATTTGTAAACAACGCATTATAATTAACTCTATTGCCCGGCTGCGCGAATTGAAGGCACATGTCTTTCTGGGTCGCGTCATATAAAATCCGACCGGTACGCCCAGGGCACTGGGTATTCACATAGTTTCGCACACGAATCGGTGAACTATTGTTGGCCGCCACTAAGGGATGGTCGGCACCGTTTGGCATCGGAGGTAGGTCCCCATTCTGCCATTTGATAGCGCGCCACAGAGTGTCTTCCACAAAACTCTGTGGCCTTGGCGCACGGAGATCAAATCCTGACACTGCGATCTCGGTGCAGTGAGCGGCGCAAGAATTACCGTTCTGACTCGGTAAAGTTTTAAGATTCAACATCAAAATTTCCTTTTTCGTTGTGCTTGACAGTGAGAGTAGTGAGTCCAATGTACCAATTTGATAGGCAGTAATATATAAAATGGAGTGAAAAATAAGATTACGAGTTATTACGTAACCAGCAGTAAAACCGCGTACTTCCCTTTCCTGATTTAAGGGCCATTTTTTCAATGCCACTTTCAAAGGACTTCGAGACTGAAGCAGCTCTGTCTGAGTGACAACACAGAGATATAAATTCTTAAATCAATCGCTATAGCAGTTCTACGGTCGTTAGTAACTATAGAAATTTTATTAATAAAAAAGGATAATGTTTTTAGTCAGCGTTTTAACCTCCACATCCTTGGCATAATCGTATAAATTTAATAATGCCGTTAGGAAGGGCTATAGATGTTTGATGTGGTCCCATACACTCCAAACTATTTTTTTATTTATAGATAACGCAGAAGACAGGCCCTTAACTTTCCGGGCCATCCTAATCTTCCATCTATGACAGTTACCAGCTGGAGAATAGCCTCATAAGGACGAGGTTTTCAGGAGTGTAAACTCGCTTTCCGTCAGTGCCTTCACTCTACCAATAACCTATTATTTTCTATCATACTCATTCCAGAGTTTTTATGAACGTGCTTTACTAGTGTAAAAAGTTCGGTTATTCCCTGAGCCTCTTTATCCAGCATCACAGGTTATTGGCGGTAGTTCTTTTTGAGAATCTAATTGTTCTAACTTTACTGGTTGCTCCACCAGATCCACCAGATCCATAGTTCTGCTTATCCTCCGTTAGGCTCCGTTTGCCCAAAATGCGTTTATCTCTGTTAGTGATCAGCGTATCTATCACAAGAACTTTTATGCCTTTCTGATAGTCAAAGTTTACCAACTAAACTCTGGAAAGTTTTTGAATAGGTGTTGATTGCCATGGAACGACGTGATTTCACAAAATTATTTCTTGGAGCTACCTCTGTATTTGCTGTCCCTCGACCACTCATCGCTTTAGATGCTTTATCAAGTCAACCGGTGAATGATGATGATGAGTTTCAACGTCTCATTCGCCATCGTATTCTTAAGCAACACGCGGCACATGCAGCAGTTGCAGGTATCCTAAATTTTTCTGATCGTAAAATTTTTACTGTCCGAGTGCCTGAATCCAAGGATACTTATCAACTAGGGGACGATACGATTTTTGAAATTGCGTCGTTGACTAAGATATTTACGGCCTTGCTATTGGCTGTTGAAGTTGTAAATAAGAGAGTGAAACTCGATGATCCTCTCCAGGATTACGTACCAGCCGGTGTAAAAGCTCCAACTTTTGAAGGGCAACAAATCACTCTCGCCGACCTGGCTACCCATGCTGCTTCTCTTCCTCTAAGACCAAATAATCTTACTGTATCGGCACCCGATGCGCCCAATAAGTACGCTGGTTATTCCTTTGAGCAGCTCTATGGTGGCTTGCCAAGCTATCATCTGAAAGCTAGCCCGGGTACTCAATTCAGCTATTCAAACCTGGCTTTTGGGCTCTTAGGTCAAGGACTTGCTTTGAAGGAAGGCCGCTCTTTTGCAACGATATTGCGAGAGCGTGTGACGGGACCTTTAGGGCTAAGTGATACCACTTTAGAGGATGATCCCAAGAAGTCTGCTCGGCGAGCTCAAGGCCATGACTTCTATCTCAGCCCGATCGGCCCAACAAGCGATGGGGTGCTCTCGCCGGCTGGCGGTTTACGATCTACAGCTAGCGACCTCCTCACACTTCTCGACTTGTTTATCAACGGTCGAGGCCCTAAGGATTTGGTTGCAGCATCGCGACTAATGCTGTCAATTGATAGGCCGGGAGGCAGTGATATCACTCGTATGGCCCTGGGTTGGCGCAGGACAACCACCAATGGAGAGACTTACTATTGGTCCAATGGCAGCAGTGACGGATCGCGTACATTTATGGGTTTTAACCCAGTGCGGAGAGCGGGTGTTGTTGCCTTGGCAGATACTGCCAGCGGTCAAGGGCTGGATGATATTGGTCATCACTTCTTGAACCCCGAGCAGACAGTATCTACTAAGGTTGTCCCTGTCCCAGACTTCATCACTTTATCAGAGGAGGTGCTTTTGAGAGGTGTCGGGCGCTATGGGCACGGAACAGATGATATTGTCGAAATCAGCCGCGGCTATACAGGTCTTATAGTTTCAGCGGAATATGGAGAGTTCGTAATTCGACCGCAATCGTCCACAATCTATGCATCGAAGATGGTTCCAGGGTTGACTATTGAGTTTGAGGAGGCCAATACGAGCCCTGCCCGCTCGTTTATTCTTCGTCAAGGCGGAAAAGCTTATTCCTATAAACGACTGCCCTAGTTTGAATGGTCAGTTAGTTAATACTGGGGTGGAAGGAAAGAATACATCGCACTCGAGACACGCTGAGAATACATCCTTGTAAGCTCCTAATCGGCACCCATGCCTCATAGGGTCCGAAGCGCGGTGTATCTTTCCCTTCTCCCTTTTTAGTAAGTGCAGCCTAGGGGAATATTGGACGAAACAGTTTTAACTTATTGATAAATTGAGATTTTTTATGTCAGTCAGATCATTGCTGCAAATTGATTTATTAATACCACATCTTAATTGGGCTGGATTAGGCAGGGTTTCGTAGTGGCCGACGTTCAGTAATTACTAGCCCAGTTAAAAATCAGTAAAAATCAGCAAAAATCAGTTAAAGTGACTCAAAATACTGCGAACTACCCCAATCCCTCCACAATATTAATCTATGAGTAATCTCCAGAAGAATTATTGCAAGACACATTAGGAAATTTTAATCCGAGGTGGATTGTTAAGAAGTGCTATTCCTGAATGATTTCAAGAATATTAATGTACAGTCGTGCTAAGTAATATTATATATTCTATTTTGCTCTGGTTTGGCATCAGAGCAAAAACAGTGGATTCCATCGCTGAAAGTAGCAGGAAAAGGCAGGAGAATAATTATGACAAAAATAGTGAGCCGCAGTATCAACCGGGAAGTGAGTTTTACTGTGTTGGTAGAGGATAATTCGCCGATACTTTTTCAAACGAAGGTCAAAAAATCACTCGAAAACTGGCTGGATGAAGCACAGACTATCTTAAAACGAGCGATAGATATGTGCACTGTAGCGATTACATACCCTGATAAGGTTCCTGATAAGTTTAAAAATTTAGTCTCCTACTACTTCGGCCTTCCTATGGATTGCCCGCCACAAAGATATTCAAATTGCGTAAATGCGATACTTCAAAAACTCAGTAAAACCCAGATAGGCTTGAGTGGTGATGTGGAGTGTGCGGATGTAAAAATGATGCCCACCTTGTGCAAGGTTCAATGCTCTACCATATCGACGATAGGATATCCATTTGGTATTGAGGACCCTTCGAAAAATGCGGCCGGGTTTGTGTTTGTGCCCTTTACGGAAAGTTGGGGCAGATCAATTTCAAACTTCTGTAAGTTGTCATGGGCTGGTGGAGGGCAACTTAAGGGGGGGAGCTTTATGGAGCCCAATCAAAACCCTATCTGCTTGAGTTTTAGTAAAATTTGGGAGAAAGGTGAGGTATTCTGCATTGTTACTCTGATTCATGAAGGAACACATAAATATGCGCAAACCGTGGATCATAAATATTTCAATGATGAAGGCATCGCGGATAAATTGGATAAAGCTATTAGTGAAGGTGGCGCTATATGGATGAAGTTCCATCAGGACAGTGGTAAAACCCATGAACAAGCATTCAAGCTTGTTGTACAGCAGGCATTCAATCAGTTACGCGGACAAGATGCAGCGGCAACACTTATGGCAGAGCTCACTGAAGTCAAAGCGGTGGAAAATGCAGACTCAGTGGCATGGTTCGCGTATGACGTAGCACAGCTTCCCTCTGAGCAGGAAGTTGGGAGAATTGTTACCGGGATGGTAGGTAAACGAAAAGTGCACCCAAGCCTACTTAATCATTAGAGGAAAACCCAGGGGGCAGTCTAATTAATTGAGACGATTACGTTTCCTGCAATTTGGGGTCCTATCCCGAAATCAGAGAACTGTCCCCAGGGCCCAAGGATTTCTATATTTGGGGTGTAGATGCTCGGGCCAATGCGTGAGTGGTGAAGGATTGGTTGATACTGGTCACCACTTCCCGTACGCCGAGTACACGGTAACAATTTACACTGTTACTACCTAGGATTTTATCGCTGGAATTGGAGAGGTACTTTAGGGAGTTGGCTAACGCGTGCGATGCAGTTGTTACCATCAAAATCAGTCGTGACCATGCCAACCCTATTGTTTCAACGGGATTTGGAACTTCGTAATTCGGCGGCAATCGTCCACAATTTATGCATCGAAGGTCGTATCAGCGCTAACTATTGAGTCCAAGTGAGGGGACATGAAGGCTCGCTGTTCGCTTACTCTTATAAGTGTGTATCTCTATTTGGATAAATGCGGCTCGCTAATCGCTAATACCTTGAAAGGAAAGATCAATGCCCTATCCAGAAGTTACGATGTCTAGTAACACAATCCACAACCCGAAAGAACCCCGACACCTTATGCGCGCCAAGATTGTGCCTAGGACAGTGCGTGTGCGTCGTGGTGGCAAGGTGATTGCCGAGAGTAGTAATGCTTTGAGAGTTACAGAACTCGCAAAAGATATGCTCGACCCCGTATTCTATTTCCCAAAAGAAGATGTTCTTGCTCCCCTCTCCCTTATAGAGGGAAAGACAAGCTATTGCCCACTGAAAGGCGATGCCAGCTACTTCTCAATCGATGATAGCGGAGAAGCTATTGCATGGGCCTATGAAGCTGCTTTTGACTTTGCCGGGGTGATCAACGGGCGTATTGCCTTTTATCCGGATCAAGTGGCAATCGAAGAAGTTGGAACTTCATCATGACCCTCTTCCCATAGACTCTTTTAGGTTAATGATACAAACCATGCCTAGAACCTGGTTGCAATAACACTCCGCCCTTTTATAGGCACTTGTAGCGAAGGACCACTCCGCCCATTTCAAGGGTATCTGCCCGCATCAGCTCAAAATTTTTCTGGATGCCGTCAGGCTTGAAGAGAGGTGAACCAGCTCCAAGTACGATAGGTGCTAGGCATATCCGGTACTCGTCTACTAGACCCTCTCTGAGCAGAGTAGCTACAAGATTCGAACTACCAAATACGAAGATATCCCTCTTCCCGGTCTCTTTTTTCAGCGCGCGAACATGTTCGGCCGCCTCGCCTTTCAGTAGACGAGTATTTGACCAATTGGCGGCTTCTAGCGTGCGAGAGATGACGGCTTTTTCAAGCGAGTTCATCATGTCCGCAATCGCTCCAGTTTCGTTTTGCCAATAATCGGCCATCCCTTTATAGGTGCGACATCCGAATAGCAAGGTGCCGATTTCATCACCCTGTCGAAGAGAGAAGGCTTCTAATTCGTCGCCCCACACTGTTGCGCTAAGTTTTATACACAAGTTTTTTCAGTTTTATTATAAAAATCAATGAGTTACAGTTTGTACGTTATAGGGGCTACAAATTTGGCTGGATAATTATGCAGGACTGGGTCAGGGACGAAGTGAAAAATCAGGTTATGGGTGATACACGATTGAATAAGCGCTTGTCCAATATTCTCAGTAATTTAAGTTCCGACCCAAAGGGTAGCATTCCCTGTGCAAACAAGTCTTGGGCAGAAACCTTTGCAGCCTATCGATTTATCGAAAATGATAAAGTCAGCTTTGACTCCATTATGAGTGGCCATAAATCAGCCACTCTTGAAAGAATCAAGGTTCAGCCAGTTGTTCTTATCCCTCAGGATACCACTTTCCTAAATTTTGCTACCGATTTAGAAAGCAAAGAAATGGGAACACTCCGACGCAAAGAGACTAATCAGCAGCTCCTACATACGTCTATCGCTATAACACCATCCAGAGATAATCTGGGCATTATTGAGGGTAGCATGTGGCAGCGAGATAAAGAATCTAGTGCTAATTCTCGCTATACCAAGTCGATACAAGATAAAGAGAGTCGACGCTGGTTAGACCATTATGAATCAGCTTGTGAGATACAAGAGCGCTGCCCTGAAACCACGATTGTGAGCATCGCGGATAGAGAGGGGGATATTCATGAGTGGTTTCAATTAGCTGAAGATCAAAATGAACAGCGGCGTGCAAGCTATATTGTTCGAGCCAAGGCTAATCGTAGTTTAGAGATCGAAGGAGAAGATACGACTTTACTTTGGGACTATATGACCAAGCAGAAGTCCATCGGGAAATACTCAGTAGGTATCCCCAAAAGGAATGGACAGCCAGAAAGGGAAGCTAAGGTCAGTGTATCCATTGCAGAAGTAAGATTGCAGGGAAAAGGAAAATCAAAGCGACCTCTTTCTCTCTACGCAGTCTTTGCTAAGGAATTAAGCCCACCAGAAGGGGAAAAAGGTATTGAATGGATGCTGCTGACCGATCTTGCAGTTGAGGACTTTAAGCAAGCGAGGATCATTATTGAGTGGTATCGAAGTCGATGGGAAATTGAAACCTATTTCCGAGTGGTGAAAGGCGGATGCCAGATAGAAAGTAATCGCTTTAGAACCGAGCAGCGAATGCTGAACTGTATTGCAATCTATATGATTATTGGGTGGCGTCTACACTCCATGACAACACGGGCACGAACGCTTCCTGATACGTCGTGTACGGAAGTCTACTCTGAAAAAGAGTGGCGTATGATATGGATAATGCAAGCTAAAACCTCCCCACCAAATGAAGCTCCAAGTATGAGAGCTATAACGCGTATGCTGGCAGGACTTGGAGGCTTTCTGGGGCGGAGCGGCGATGGTGAGCCTGGAGTTAAAACCGTTTGGCAGGGGTACACTAAACTTCTCCATTATATGGAGGCAGCAGAGGCTTTAAATGGACTTAAATGATGTGTATAAAACACAGCTGTTGCGTGATGGTCCAATGACCACGGAGCGGTACCTTCAAAGCAGCCGTCCAACGACATCACATTCCAAACCACTAACCGTCTCACAATCTGATCCTCATGTATTTGTCTCTTGTATTGTCTGTTGGGACTGAGCTTGATGAGGGCAGTGTCACTCAGCTTGTTAAGGCCTTGCGCTAGTAGCTCTGGGCTTCCGAGGCGGTTTGGCCATGCGTAGTTTAAATACTCTTTCGCGATATCTATCTGTTACTTCAAACCGAATTTGTCGCAGCTTGAATTGTCGCAATATCGATCTTTCTCATGGTCATCATCGCGGTAAAGGCGCGTTTTGCCTTGTTACGGTCGGGGTTCGTTGTAAGATCGAGTAGCAGTTTTGGCGTAATTTGCCATGAGTGGCCCCAGCGATCCTTACACCAACCGCAGGCGCTCTCTTGCCCACCGTTATCAACAATCGCATTCCAGTAGCGGTCAGTTTCCTCCTGGTTTTCGGTAATAACCATAAAACTGACCGATTCATTCGGAGTAAAATTTGGGCCACCGTTCAGACCTATAAACTTGCGCCCGAGGACAGTCAACTCAACAGTTAGCTTACTACCCTCATGGCCACCGGGGTAGTCGACGGCGGCCGCATTAACGCGGTCGACATGGCTGTTAGGAAAAGTTGCTGCATAGAATTCCGCCGCTTTCTTTGCTTCGCCGTAGTCGAACCAAAGACAGGTAACGAGTTCTGTCATTTTGATATCTCCTCGGGATTTAAACGGGTCGAATACTTACTCTGCTGAAAGGCTCTGGCATTGATAGTTATGTCGGGACATCTGGTGGGCGTTCCAGATCTGATCTTACTGCCGAGCGTATCGGCATAATGTGCCATCGCTTCTAGGCAGCTTCTCTTGAATACCAAGTCAGTGATGGGCTCCATAACTTTCGAGTTCCTATCTCTGCTTATCTATCCCAAATTGCGCTTAGACTGCCGGCCCTACTCTCGTTGCAGGGAGAAATCTCCAGTCGTGATACTTCCGCCTCGAACATAGGTCACACAAATTACACCGCTATCTGTCGTCATGGCTTGCTGTACATGGAACGCTGTAGGGATCACACCTGAACCGAAAAGACGTTTCCCGTTACTCAGGACCAAAGGAAAAATCAGTAATTTAAACTGATCAATTAAGTCCGCTTTGAGTAGAGTTTGAATAAAGTCAGCACTGCCTGGAACCAACAAATCAGGGCCATTGCTAGCCTTGATTGCACGAAGCCTTGAGATTGGGTCATCCCCCAGCCACTCGCTGCCTTCCCAGGTAAACTCAGGTTTCGTGCGAGAAGCCACGTATCGTGTTGTACCGTCGATTTTTTTGGCCAGCTGGATTTCACTTTCATCAACACCCTCAGGCGGAGGGTCAGCAGCAACTTTTGGCCAATGTGCAGCGAAAATATTGTGAGTCCGATGGCCAAGTAGTAACTCAAATGGCGCTGCGAACACATTGCCCATGAATTCACCAACACCTTCATCAAAATAGGAAGCTACCCATCCACCAAGCTCAAAGCCCCCTGAAGAGTCCTCTTCCGGGCCGCCAGGGGCCTGCATCACACCATCCAGGCTAATAAACGTGTTTACAATTATTTTTCGCACAAGTTCTTCCCTGTTGGTTCTATTGGCCCAAATGATGCTGCGGGTTGTACTTGGACTGTTACTCAATGGCTATTGAAGCCCGAAGAGAAGCAATATTGCCCTTTTCTATTCGGCTTCTACTTTTCTTGCTTCCATGTATGCAGTCAGATTAGAAAGAGCGCACTGCCATCCATTACGAGTTCCCTCGATAATTCCCGAGCCGGCCAGGGAGGCGATTTGTATCGTTACCTTGAGTTCTGTCACGCTTTCACTATTGCCGATCTCCACGCTAATCAAAGAGATACTCAGTGGAGAGCCATCCGTAGTTACACGTTCGGTGAACAATAGCCGGTATGGCCTTCTGATTTCGTAATAGTGTGTTTCAACCCTGAATCGCAGATCGTTACTTTGGCCGCATCGATGTACGTCAATGCCTCCTTCGCGAAAGTCGTTTTCGAGAAATTCGATTGTTTCATCTTCAGAGGGAGGCCCCCATATCGAGCGGGCTTGCGGGTCTTCCCATGCGGAAAATACCCGCTCTCTCGGTGCTTTGATCCTTCTACTGATCGATATGGTGTCGTGGGATAAATCTTGGCTCATGCGAATCCCTCTGCGATGTTTGCAAAGCGTGAACAGCCGAGTGCAAAAAATAACAATAGTTAGCTTTTTGGATAACTATAGTTAACAGTAATTGTTAGGTCAATGGATAACCGGCGAATGGCTCCGTGCGGTTAAAACTTCAACTCTAGGCGGGATGGAGGGCGAGAAATTGGCTTATGCCTATGGGATCCGTATTGTTGGGGCATCTACCCCTTTTGTACTAAGTCATCCTGCTCTTCTGCATCGAGCGTTTCGACATAGCTCGCCATTCGAGCCATCCGGCCTTCCCATATGGCCGTTTGTGTATTGATCCATTTTTGTGCCGCTGTCAGTTGCTTGGATTTTATCTCACAGGTTCGCACGCGACCGGTTTTCTTGGAGCGAATCAAGCCCGCATCCTCCAGCACACCAATATGCTTCATGAACGAAGGGAGTGCCATCTCAAATGGTTCTGCGAGCTCGGTGACCGACGCTGGTCCGTTTATCAAATGCTGAATGACAGCGCGTCGTGTTGGATCAGCCAGAGCTTGGAAAACAGTATTCAGGTTGTCGTGATTTTCTTCCATCTGAATAAGTATATCGGTGAAAAATTGTTAGGCAATGGCTACCGGGTGTAGCTACGTATTAAAAGCAGCTTAAGGTTACTTGGAAACCGCTTATTTAGTCATTCGATTAGTCTTGCCGCTTCAACGATAATGGATATGCTCTAGAGCGTCTGCAAGCGCTGGTTTGGCTCCCTACTATGATCATAGAGTCAGGTGGAGTCGATTAAATGGTGTTATAGGACAAAGATAAAATGTTTCAGTGTTAACAGGCTACTGGAATCCCCCTACTTAAAAGAATAAGGTGCAACAGTGATCGATTTTACTTTTCAAAAGGATGTTCGAATCGAACCGATCTCTTATACAGTCCGGGCAATGCCAGAGAAGGTCTTCGATGCCTGGATCATACCCAACATGGTTGAAAAATGGTGGGGGCCTGACGATTTCACGACACGTGTACTCAACCTCACTGCCAAGGTTGGTGGGTGCTTTGCTTTTGAGATGACTGCTCCAAACGGCAGTTCCTGCATTATGTCTGGTGTGTATCGCAGCGTTGACAGGCCAAAGCGATTAGTTTTTGAAGTCCACGAGCATTGCAATCTTAATCTGCCAAACAGCACCGAGCCGCAAGAGAATGCATCTTTGGTCGAAGTTGTTTTCAGGGGCAGTGAGCTTGGTACCATCGTTACTCTGACACATACGCTTCTCAACACTGACTACGCAAAACTGGCAAAAGTCAGTTGGACTCAATCAATTTGCCAAATGGAAGCTGTACTTACCGAATCTATCACGAGCTAGTGTTTTCTCTAATGGGCTGGATTAATGAGTTAATGTAAATTTTCTTTGGATCAACAATATAATCCAGCTAGCGATAACAAATGGTGCGGTTAATACAATAATATCAGCGCTCATAAAAGCTATTGCGATTGGAACGGTTAATATGCTCCCTACAATTGGGGCTAGCCATCGCTTACGACCATTTGATAATGCAATAGCGCTCAAAGATGCATTGTAACCGAAGAGCCCGGCAAGAATTAAGTTTTGCGGCATAGTTAAGAACATCGCCACCAATGTGGCAAGTGTCCCACCAATTATGCTCCAAAGCGCATGAGATTTGTTCGATATAAGAATCCCAATTAAAAATAAGATGCCGCTAATAGCATTATCTTGAAAAATAATTTGGCCTATACCTTCCATTATCCCCCAGGTTGAAATGTTTTCACTCATGGATATTGTAGCTGGTGCTAGATCCAGGTCAGGAGCCAATATCCATACACCCCATATCACTATAATGTATGGTGCAGTATAAGGCGGAAGGAAAAAATTGAGCATTAGGAAGCGTATGATCAAGACCGTAAGGATGCTTCCGATAATAATTAAGCAAACAGTAAGCGGAGATGGGGCATATAATAAGAACATAACTATGCCGATCAAAGCTCCATTGTATCCAAATAGGCCCTCTTCAATTTCTTTATTAGGATAATGCAAAATGCCTGCACAAGAAGTTGCGATAATAACACCAAGTATGGCCCCAACAGCCATGGTAACTGGGTTGACTGCTATTCCGAGTAAGAATAGAAAACCACTAACTGCATTCTTTTGAAGGATGACTTGACCAACTCCACGGAAGAGACTGACAAGGCAAAATCTGGTCTTCGCTATTGTCGGCTTCATCATGATGCTAACTATTTACATCAACCCAAAGCTTTTTTATAGAATTCGCTATATGCGAAGCAGCTTATCTGTAATGTTGTCCAGTCATAGTTTGCCGGACGGATTCAAGCTGTCTGTTTCTTTCATCTGTCCTCGGTGGTCGCCTATGGCGACAGTTGATCCGAGGTAGCCCCGATGTGTAAAACCTATGACATCTATAGTGTGGAATCTATGGATGTCCAGAAATATTGCTACACCCAGTAAAATTAGGCTAGTAGGCAGAAGGTACATTTCTTCTACCAATCTGTCCAAAAGAGTTGTTCCGACGCTTGCCGGAAGTGGATTTCGCTACAAATCCAATGCAATCATTAACATGACGGATACTCTTACCAAGGTGTACCCCCAAGGCGTTTTTTCGCTCAGCTGAGGTGTAATCCAGAGCACAGTAGAGGCCTCGACCTCCGCAAGCAATAACAATCGCTCTAACCACTCCCGGGATTACCCCTTTCACTGCCCGCTGCATCATATAGAGACGATAGCGCTAGTGTAAGCTTGGGTCGACCTGAGTAGCCTCTATTTACCAGGCCCCAATTATGGGATGGTGGTTAAAGCAAATGGGCATTTGCCCCTTTTGGTGGTTGGCTAGAATGATGGTACCTCAGTCGCCCCCCTCTCTTATCTACGGGCATGGTAGTTGAGGAGTCCCTTACTACCTAATCTCAGGTAGACCTGAACAAAATATCTTGCGACAGCATCTTCTATACCAGTTATTCATCTGTAGGTTAGCTCAGTGTCTCATGAGGAAATTAAGGACAATGTAATGTTATATGTGTTGTTCATAATATTTCTGCTAATAGATTAATATGATTTCCGGTAATGTGATATTTTTAGGCTGAAAACACTAATACATAAGTATGACTAAGGAGATTGGTTACATATTTTAATGTGAAAATTCAAGTGCAAATATATTATTAAGTGGCCATTGATAACCCTAAAAGGTAGAATTCTTGTGGTCAATCTAATGTATGGAAGGGGTTGGCAAGTTTTTCTGTATAGCCCAATAGAGCACAACACATTGAATTTGGATTGCAAGTTAGAGTTAGCAGGTTAATTGGTAAGTTAGTGCTGCTAATTTTTATTAGAAATCAAAATGATTACCTGAATGTCGTCTCTCGTTGCGGCTAAATTTGTCATTAATTAAATGGAATGAGGACGTAGCTTTGGGTGCGCCAAATGAATTTCTTATCGGGGGGCCAGATTTTTGGGCCGAAATGAATAACAGTAAGAATCTGAATGGTTATACCTTTTGCAAGGATGGTGGTATTCACTATGTGATTTTTGACGATACGGTAAAGATGGAGCCCTTTGTGAGATCTGAAGAGATCATGTTTGATGTTCTTGCTAGGTCAATGGCGAGAGATAAAGATTACTTGGCGATTATTAATGCTCAATTTTATGACCTAACCCCTCAAGGCTATGCCGACTATGCTATTGGCAATGACGCGGTAACTCCGAAAGGTATTGAGGTTGAGGGGTATACTGTATTTGGTAAGGAGATTATAGCAGGGAGGCCAGCTCCAAAGAATTTTCATATCGCCAATCATTCCAGCCACCCTAAGAAATATACATTTGGATTTGGACAAGCACCCACTAATGCTGATGCTGCAATTGGAGGTGCGGGCCCTATTATAATAAACGGACTGCCCTATGGCCCAACAAACCTCTATAAGAAAGGTGCCCCAAAAGGTAAGCTTGTAGGGCAGCCGAGCAAAGAGAATGCCCCAAACCTTATTCGTAGAAGTAATGCCACTTTTAAAGCATTTAGTAATCATAAGTCTGCTCCAAAGACAGGAATGACTGTTGTTGCTCACCATTCAACTCATAAAAAGCTGGGCTTATTTGTTAAACCAGATGGTAGAAGTAACACCACCCTTGAAAAGATGAAAAATAAGCTTGTCAATTGCGGTTTTGATAATGCAATATTTTTGGATGGTAGTAACTCTTCAATGTTAATGGTCGAGGGGGAATTCTATGCGAGGCAAGGAGTGAGTAAAAACAAAACTAATGTTGTAGGCATTGGGTTTAAATATTAAATCATGAAGATTAAAATATTCTCTGTTTTATGTGTTGGGCTCTTTCTGTCTTTGCTGATGGCTAGTATTCATAACACCTTCCTTTTAGCCGGAGGCAGTGAGGTTTTAGATGTGAATGAGATACCTAGCCCAGCTACACAGATAATAACAGTTACTTTGTTTTTAGCGTTTGCATTAGTAGTGGTGGTTTTTGGGGCTAAGTTAAGTAATGGGCAGTACCTTTCCGTCATTTTTATTCTGCTGATTTGTTTTCTGCTCATTATTGTTAGTGGTCATACTTTCACGATCTCAGGAAAGAAGCATGCAATGCTTGACAAATGGTATCACCTGACACTGCAAGAGTTACCATTTGACCCAAATGGTGACTTTGGAGCGATGCATTATAGGGAAACTTCTTTCGGAGTTATTATATCAAATGAAAATTCTGAGATATTTATTCTTACTTTTCCGCGTTTCGTTGGCACTAAAAAGGATGAAGTTATCAGAGTCATTGAGGATTTTGGTGTGCAAAAAAAAATAACTGAAAAGCCTTTGGGTAACTGATTCAACCGGTTTTGCGTTGTTTTATTAGACTGTGATACTACCAAATTGACTAGCGGGTACTGACCCTAAACTCTCTTTTAGTTACTAGATTTGAATTGGTCTATTCTGCCTGCAGCATGTAATTCTTCTGAAACCATCTACAATTCAACACACCACTTAAGCGCCGTGGGTAGTACTTTAAGCTCTTCCGGTGTATATGGTTAAACGATACTTTCGGTAGTGAGGTAGCAAGCATGTTTAACAACGTAGGTTGGATTATCGAGGGAAAGATAAGAAAGGGACATGAAGCGGAGTTCAAAGCTGTTGTGAATGAGATGGTCGCAGCAACTAAGAAAGAAGGTGGAACCCTGAACTACCAGTATTACGTAACCGATGATGGAAACGTGCTTATCTATGAGCATTTCAAGGATTCCAAGTCCGCTCATAAGCACATTGACTCGTGGGACAACTTCGCCGATCGCTGGATAGCGGCTGCTGAACCCACTCGCTTAGTACACCTGGGTGATATGCCACAAGAACTTCGCGAGCGTCACTCTGGCCTGAAGTCAATTCTGTATCACCCTTACGCTGGATTTGAGCGTTCAGGTGGTAAGGCTCACTAACCTTCAAGGGAAGACAGTAAAGGTGTAATACTTTCACCAGTTGAGTTGATAACTACATGTTTCAAGACAACTGGTGAAGGTTGGGTACCCTTTCATTTATAAAAAGTTACTCCAGCAGTTTTATGGAATCCCATATTTCTCAGCCAATCGATCGATTTCTGCTTGTGATCTGGAATTATCTGGACACTTCGCACCAAACCATGGATTTAGATCACTATCTGTATTTGTAGCAGGTAGCTCTTTAACATCAAAACAGCGGTCTCCAACTTGAACAAAGGTTCCTGTCGAGGTCTGGTATCTGTTTTCTGTAGGCTGATATCGACGGACTTTGTTGCGTTCCCTGGCTATTTTTCTCTCGAGAGCGGGATTGAATACAGTCGGTTGTCGCCCTGACCTTGGCGCAGTTGGGAAATCCCCGGAATGGGGCCTTGCCTCCAATGCTCCTTCCAATTTGGGGGGTGGCTCTTCTATTTTGGCTGGCTTCACCTTATTCAAACGATCAGGTATTGGCGGGCTAGTAATGGGTACTGCATCTGTCTGAGCGTTAATTTCTTGCTTTGATACTGCGCTCGGTTCTTCATCTGTTGGCGGAGACGTAGAAGGCAGAGGAGTAAATGAGGCCAGTAATTTGACTTCTAGCGACGTTTTGGTCCTAGGAGTTGGACCTGGAGCTATTGATACTGGAACAACTATCAGTGCTATATGGGTTCCAATAGCAATCAGTACTGAGACTGCAAAGCGCCAATTTTGGGTGGTTTTGATGTTGGAGAGTGAAGGTGTCGTCGTATTAAAATCCATCTACTTCGTAGACCATATCTCAATAGACCTGGCCAAAATCCTTTTCCGAAAAACTCTGTGATTAGTGCGATAACAGGTAGGACTCCCACAGATCTTATAAGTTCTTTGGAGCCTCCAACTTCACCTGGTTGTTACTTTATGGCAATGAGGCCATCGCCCTCCTCCTGTTAGCCTTCTTCGCTACTGAATACACAGAGAACAGCCCTAGGGTTCCTAATCAAACAAATCCTCTTTGCCTTACTGTAAGAATTTGCACTCCAGTACGACCAAGGTGGGTATCTAAACAGATTGTCTTCAAATTGGGGCTTATACCCTGCCACTAAGGATATGGATTGTATGAAATTTATCCGCTTAGCTCTTCGCACCTTGATCGCCGCTACATTAGTTTTTTCTATGCCATTCGCTCTAGCATCAGAGCCATTTTCCGAAGAACGATTCAAGGAGTTACAAGCCGCCAAACGACCCATTTTGATCGATGTGAGAGCAGATTGGTGCCCAACCTGTAAAAAGCAGGGCGAGATTCTGGCACAGTTTCAGAAGGACAATGCCCAGTGTGGCCTTACGATCCTGAATGTGGATTTCGACTCCCAGAAAAAGTGGGTTAAGCACTTCCGCGCTCCTCGGCAATCAACGCTACTACTGTTTAATGGGGAGCAACAGGTGTGGTTCAGTGTTGCCGAAACTCGTGCCGATGTAATTCAGGAGAATATCTTCGATTCAGTTAAGGCTTGCACTGACAATGCTTGAGCTTAGCGCCATCCCCCTGGCTTTGATCGCGGGTACTCTCAGTATTCTCTCCCCCTGCGTTTGGCCGTTGGTGCCAATGGTTGTCGGCGCATCTAATAGCGCCGGGCGCTGGGGGCCGTACGCGTTGGCGGTTGGGCTAAGCTTGTCCTTTGCATTGGCAGGTACTGTGCTGAGCTTTCTATTGGTCTCCTTAGGATTAGACCCAGAACTCTTCCGCTATATTGCCGCGATAATGTTAGTGGCGGTTGCACTCGTCTTGTTGATCAAACCACTTTCCGATTGGCTTACCTTGCGCTTATCAAAAATCACTGTAGGGGCGAGCATTACCGGTGATGGGGCTTGGGCTGGGCAGTTTGGTATTGGCTTCCTTACCGGAATCATCTGGCTGCCATGTGTCGGCCCTACCCTGGGTGCCGCTATAGCACTGGCTTCCATGGGCCAACAATTGGGACAGTCATTTATGGTGATGTTTGCTTTCGGACTAGGTACTGGTGCAGCGCTTTTAGTGGCTGGGGGGCTATCGAGGCAGATTTACACTCGACTATCACCATCAGTTGGGGCTTTCGCCATTGGAGGCAAAACAGTACTAGGTCTTATACTATTACTGCTCGGGGTACTGGTATTGAGTGGGCTTGATAAGGTAATGGAAGCCTGGGCTTTGAATTGGATTCCCGAGTGGACTTTCAGTTTTTGATGGTCTTTTAGTGGCAAGCCAAGCCATATTGGTTTTTATGGGCCGGGTATTCTTATTCGGCCTTCTTAACTTGGAATCACAAAATTAGCCTTACGACTCAATAGGTACTCGCTCCCTTCATCGGCGTGAATGCGCACTTTTCATATTGGAGGATTTACGGTGGTAGAAATCGAGTGCCTATGGGAGTGCAATGATGGGTTGGGCGAGACAACGATTTGGTTAGCGGAAGACAAGTCTATCTATTGGGCTGATCACGTTAACCCCGAACCTGATCCCACTGATGCCCGGCCTCCATCCATAAGAAGTTTCAATATCGAAACAGGCGAACGCAAGACCTGGGAGATGCCTGAACAAATAGGCTCCTTTGGCTTCCGCCGTGGAGGCGGAATGATCGGAGGTGGATGCTCCGGTTTCTTTGCGATCGACTTGGAAAACAGACGTGTCGATACAATCGTTAATCCTGAACCCGGTAGGCCTCACAGTCGTTTGAATGATGGCAAAGTGGACCGTTATGGGCGTTTCTGGTGCGGCAGTATGGATGTTCGTTTTAAAGACAAATCCTCCTATCTCTATTGTTTGGAGCCCGATCTAACCTACCGAAAGGCCGATAAGGATTTTCGCTTTGTTGTAGCCAACGGCATTGCTTTTGACCCTGAAGATACGCGAATGTACTTCGGGGATACCTTTGGACATATGGTTTACGTATTCGATCTGGATATCAATGACGGCCGGATTAGCAACCGGCGCCCTTTCTTTTCCATAGAAGACCGACAACCAGGAATTGTCGACGGTGCAACGGTAGATACGGAGGGGTTTTACTGGTTTGCGTTGAATCTTGGGGGCAAAATATTGCGAGTGGATCCCAAAGGAAGGCTTGATAGAGAGATCGACCTGCCGATTCGCAGCCCTACCTGTATCGCTTTTGGCGGTAATAATTATGAGACACTGTTTGTCACATCTCAGCAGTCATTCCTCACTAAAGAGGAACTGGCTCGACATCCTCAACCGGGCTGTATCTTAGCCGTTCACGGGCTTGGAGTTCAGGGGCTTCCTGAGCCAAAGTTCGGCAGTTAACTAGCTCTTAATTGCAACTCTTCAAATAGGCATCCCTATTCTTGCGTTCTGTCGGGCTAGAATCTTTGTGTGATAAATCTGAATCGCCAATTGGACAAGAGAGGTGTCAGTTGCGTATCCCTGCCATCCCACCAGAAGAGCTCAGCGAAGAACAGAAACCTCTTTACGAAGATATGAGTAATGAGATGAAGGGGTATTTCACAGGTTTCATCAAGAAGCGCAAGGATGGCGCTTTACTGGGGCCCTGGGCACCAGCACTGCAATATCCCAGGTTTGGAAAGCCCTGGTGGGACAATATCAAGGCTATTGCAGACAAACCCACGCTTCCTAAGGCTGCTCGGGAGGTTGCGATTCTAATCACCGCAGCTCATTTTAAAGCGGGTTATGAGCTGTACTCCCATACGGTTATTGGTGAGAAAAGTGAGTTGGCAAGGAGCAAAATTGCCACTATCGCAGCGGGCCAGCGCCCAATAGACCTAACTTTTGAGGAAACCGCTGCTTATGATGTCGCCGCATCACTTGCAGCTGGAGGCCGCCTGCCAAAGGCTACTTGGGAGATGGCCGTGAGTGCTTTCGGTAACGAGGGTGCCGCCGAACTGGTCTTTCTCGTGGCTGGCTATCATCAGGTCTCTGCCATTTTAAATGGTTTTGATATTTCCATACCTGGTGACGGGAGTTAAGGAAAATCTCGGTTCGGGAGGGGGCAAGAATGTTCTGGGTTTATCCAGCCCAACGACACACTCATCCCATATGTAAGTTGTGAAAAAAGTAGTGTCCTCTGAATGCTTGAAAGCAAATACCACTCTCTTCGAGGGTAATTGAGTGGAAGGTAAAGTGTGTAGTTGGGATAGGTTGCAGCGCCCTATTCCAGTGCTGTACAGATTCTATTGAGGTTACGAGATGGCATTCGCCATCTCGCAGGAAATAGCCCGTTATTGGGCGGCAACTGCTTGGGGCATATCTGCAGCCAGCTTTGACTGGGATACCTGCCTATAGATATATCTGCTCGAATAGAGGCAAATGACACCCATTACCAGGGCACCCAGGTCAGTGAAGACCACTGGTAAAGTGATGGACTTCCAGGGGACTAGCAGACCATTCCCTGTTACCAGTGCGTTCAGCAGCGGGATACCGCAAAGCAGCAGGCCTGCGCAAAGTGAGAGATCTGCTAATGCAGGTTTTATCTGGCGGCGTAACATCGCCCAGGCTATGGCTACTCCCCATACAGAGAGATACACCATTTCAATCCAGTGAAAGCGCTGATCGCCACCACCACCGGGAGGTAACAGCTTATTGGCATAGAAAGTGGCCGCGGTGGCGACAACCAAACCGGCACAAACCCCTACCGTGAGCAAACTGAGGAACCAGCCGGAACCTCGGGTATTAATATCACCAGAGGGGAGCTTTTGCCTCTGTGCCTTGCGAACCTGCCAGATAACGGTGCCCGTTACCATCATCAAACACAATGCCAATCCCAACACAAAGTACAGGGCTTTTATCAGGAAGCCACCGTAGAGTGCGTAGTGAAGCGGAGTCAGTGAAAAATATACCCGCATAAACGGACCTGAATCCTGCACTGGGTTATTGATGTTAACTACTTCGCCATCTTCACTACGGTATTTGACATCTACAAAGCGCACCAGCGCCTCGTTTGTTTGGCCCGAGACTTGGACAACTTGATTGCGATCCCCGTAGGCCTCCACATAAATGGCTTTGGGTTTCGCATTAGGCACTTGGTCATGGTAGCGCAGCAGCATTTGGTTATAGCTATTGGACAGCAAAGGCTCGCCAGTTATCTCAGGATGTTCCCCCACTACCGAGGCGACTGCAGCTTCCACATTACCTTCAAAAGCAGAAAATGCAGCAACCTGGATCATAATGCCATTCAGGCCAAGTATTGCGCCGGTAAAAGCAATCACTATATGGAACGGTAGCGGCCAGACCCCTAATACTTTGTGCAGGTCTGTCCATTTGAGCCGCCTGCTGCGATCCACACGGAATTTAAACATCTCTTTAAAAATTTTCTTGTGAATGATGATGCCACTTAATATGGAGAGCAGCATCACCAAGCCCATCAGTCCAACCAGGTAGCGTCCGAAAGGCCTGGGAAACAGTAGGTCAGTGTGCATATACGTCAATAGCTCAGCGAAATCAGAGCCGCTGGGCGGCAGCACTTCACCGGTATTGGGGTTTATATGGCGTACCTCGGTTTCCTCACTTTCAGCATCAGTCCAGAGCACTTCCAGCATAGGATGGTAGTAGTCTGGCATTGAGATCATAAAAAAGCTGTCCTCACCGATATTTGCCTCGGCGAGCACCGGAGCGACCAGTTGATCTACATCCACAGGCGCTTCAGCATCGAAGGCAATACGATGCTCGGGGCGTTCCCATTGGGTCAGCTCGTGGCCAAATAGTGCGACCACGCCGGAAAAGGAAATTACGAATAGCAGAATAGAAAATAACACCCCAATCCAGGAGTGAATTTCGTAAAAAAGGATATTGCTACGCTGTTGCATTTAAGTTGGCTAGACCGAAAATTATAAAAAAGAAAGAGCGCTTAGTCCGAGCATGATCAGCAACAGGGACAGTAGGTATGCCGCTGCGCGCCAAGTGGAGGCGGCGAGTAACCCCATACTCATATACCCGACCCATAAAAGTGTCGATAACATAGATCCCGCTGCCATCCGTTCTGTTGGCTCGGCGGACGGCCAGTAAATCGACAACATCACCGTGCTGGAAAACATCAAGATAATGCTCAGCACAATGGTCAGGGCGACCTGTTGCCAACTGATTTTTATTGAAGCAGCCATAGAGTTATCCGATAGTCAGAAGAGCCTGCTCTAATACCAACAAGCCCACTACTGACAGCGGAAAATGGCGAAGCAGCCAATTAGGTTTGATTGGGGCGAGCAGTGCTTGTAATAAAGCGCAGAACATCGCGACACAAAGCCAAATGGGTATCCCTACCTCCCAACCATATAGGAATCCATAAGGAATTGAACTCACCGGAAGCACCCACCAGGCAATTCTTTGTAAGCGCTTAAAACTACTGAGCTGTAGATCTTTATGTCTGGTTACAAAAATAAGTAGTACAGCCAAATAAGTAAGTAGGAAAGCCACCAGGTTAGACATTGAAGTTTTCCAGCCTTCTTTGCTTAGAGGTCGCGGATTTTTTGAACATTGCGCTTATTCTTTACAGAAATGGAGTTTCGTAGTTGCAAATATTGCCTTCAATACTGGGAAGCTTTGTATTTAGCGATCTACCGGGTTTAAATTTAAGTCACAAATAATAATCATTATCAGTTGTAGTCTATCTTAAGATACATGTTTGTTCAATTGGCTTGAAAATGCAGACAGACTGGAAGGTAGCAAGGAAGAGGTGCTAAGTTCTTTTACCTTTCTTCCATATCTTAACGTTCTTATCATGTGGATTATTGACTTCGAAGCCAGTGGCTTATCCAAGCAGAGTTACCCTATAGAAGTTGGCCTCTGCTCTGAAACAGTGGAATACCAGGCGCTAATAAAACCAATGCCACACTGGTCTTATTGGTCCGATGATGCTGAATCGATACATAACATTTCCCAATCAAAGCTGGAATCCGAGGGTATAGATCCAACTACAGTGGCTTATAGCCTAAACAGGATTCTTTCAGCGCAGATTGTCTATTGTGATGCCCTGCACTGGGACAGTTTTTGGTGCAATGCCCTTTTTTCTGATACTGGCATGCATCAGGAGTTTGAACTCAGGGATATTCAGGAGCTAATTGGTGGCTCTGAAAATCACCTAAGAGCATTCATTAAAGAGCGCGAAAAGCTGGAGGACTCTGACAAATTCACAGTTCATCGAGCGCTGGATGATGCAAAAATAATCAGGAAGGCACTAAAAGAAGCATTAGCAGGCCGACATGAGTGAGTAGCTTTAGAGCTAAGTAAAACGGTCGTCCTCCTTAGACTAACTAACAGAGAGCAGTAATTAGGGAGCCTCTGAGTAACTCCGTGATACCTCTGGCATGCAGAGCGGTTCACAATCAAGGCGCGGCTTCGCAGGAATGTCTAGACCTTTCAAGAAATCGCAACGCGGAGTGTGAATCGCTCTGCAAGCCCCGAAGGGCGGGCCTTGAAGGCCACAGCTGCTGCGTTGCAGCTCTTGCAAAGGGCTACGGCCATTCGCGGCGAGCTGCGCCTAACATCTGCAGCCTTCAAGACCCGCAGAGGCATTACGGAGTTACTCAGAGGCTCCTTAGGTCTATTACTTCTGCACCTTGTGGAGGCACTAACTCTTTGCCGCAATAAAAACACCACTTCCTATAAGCAAAGCCCCAGAGCCGTATTTTAGAGCCGGGGTCTTTCCTGATTGACTGATTGTTGACCGTGCCTTGCAGGCAAGGTACGCATAACCTGCCATCACACTGCCTACGGTTAGCGTTGCAATTGCAAATATAATTGCAATGTCCAAAGAAGCAACGCGAGTTAGATCGAGGAAGGCTGGAAAGAAGCTTACGTAGAAAAGAATAGCTTTCGGGTTACCCAGCGTGGTGACTAAGCCCAGTAGAAAACTTGAAAAGCTGCTATGGGAGTGGCTTGTTGCTATTTGGTTTTGGTCGACTTGTCTTTTCTTTGCTGAGAGAAAGAGATTCACTCCCAGCCAGATAAGATAGGCGGCTCCAGCATATTTAATAACGATGAATAAGCTCCCCAAGGTTTCAGCTAGCGTTGCTAAGCCAAGCAGAGCTAACAAAATAAAGAAATAATCACCTACAACAATTCCCACTACTGTAATTAACCCCTGGCGCAAGCCGAGTGTTACTGACCGGGAAACAACAGCTAATACTCCCGGCCCAGGTATCAGTGCTAGAACTAGCATTGAAATGAACAGAGCTAAGGATGTAGAGATTGTCATGAGGTACTCAGTGATAGTTAGAGCTTTTATGCATTGATTCTATATGCTCAAAAACTGTACGTAAATTGTGCTTTTGAGGCTTCTGGCTAGCAAATCCTTGGCAACTGCTCCCCAGGTAAACGCTGCAATAACCGACCACACCCCAAATTGTTTTTTAAAATAACCTGGGAGCTATTTCCTCCCCCAACAATACCAATAGCCGCAAAGCTGCTATCTGCGGTTGCTTTTCGAAGAATGGAAAGTGCCAACTTAACACCTGCTTCGGGGACAAAAGCCACAAAACGCCCCTCATTCGCTACATAGAGTGGGTCTAGCCCCAGTAGCTCACAAGCGCCCTGCACGGCATCACAAACAGGTATCTTGCTCTCCTCCAAGACAAAGGTCCGTCCGCAGTTTTCTGCTAGCTCCACCAATGCGGTGGCTAGCCCACCTCGTGTGAGATCTCGCAGACAATGAACTTCAATTCCGGCATTGATCATTTGTGCAACTACACCATTCAGTGGCGCACAATCGCTGACGAGATCACTTTCAAACTCGAGTCCTTCGCGGCAGGCCATTACCGCCATTCCGTGGCGGCCGAGATCGCCGGACAGGATAATAGAATCACCCTGGCAAATGCGGTTGGGATCAATGGGTTGTTCTCTTATCAGGGTACCGATGCCACTGGTATTGATATAGAGCCCATCCCCCTTCCCTTTCTCTACCACTTTGGTATCGCCGGTGACTAAGGTAATTCCTGAGTTCCGGGCAGCCTCAGCCATCGAGATCAGAACCCGTTGGAGAGTTTCCAGGGGTAACCCCTCTTCGAGAATCAAGCCGCAGCTTAGAAACTTGGGTTCCGCGCCTGCCATGGCCAAATCGTTGACGGTGCCATAAACGGCGAGCTCACCGATGTTTCCTCCGGGAAAGAAAAGCGGTGAGATGACAAAGGAGTCGGTGGTAAATACGAGCTGATCCGGCTTCCATGGAAGTGTTGCACTGTCATGAGCCTGGGATAGCCAGGGGTTAGAGAAGACAGGTTGAATATATTGATCGATCAAGCGTTGGGTCATCTCCCCACCGCTGCCATGGCCGAGGCGTACGACCTCGTCAGCGGTTGGTGGAATTGGACACTGCAGATTCATTCGATTCCACCTGGTTCTGGTAGCGATAGTAGGCCGCGCAAGCGCCTTCAGTGGAAACCATTGGCGCCCCCAGCGGTTGCTGGGGTTGGCAGGTCTTAGCGAAGTGAGGGCAGTCCCCGGGCTTCTTGAGCCCCAGCATAATATCCCCACTGATACAGCCCCTGTTTTCAGAAATGCTCAATGCTGGCAGATTGAATGTTTGTTCTGCATTAAATCCTGAGTAATCATCGCTCAATACCAGACCGCTAGCGGGAATCTCACCTATGCCGCGCCACTGTTGTGTAGCAACTTTAAAAACCTCTTTAATCAAGCCCTGGGCAATGGTATTACCTGTTTTAGTAACCGCGCGCTGATATTGGTTTTCTACTTCACTGCGACCACGCTCTAATTGATGGACACACCGGAGTACACCTTCGAGAATATCAAGGGGTTCAAAGCCTGTGATCACTATTGGAATCTGGTGTTTCTTTACCAAACTGCGGTATTGACGATATCCGGTTATTGCACAGACGTGACCTGCAGCTAGGAAACCTTGAATCCGGCAGTCTTCACGGGCACATATCGATTGAATCGCCGGTGTAACCAAAAACTGGGATATCAATGCGTAAAAGTTGTCGATTTGCTTTTGCTTGGCGAGGGACAGCGCCAGGGCATTGGCGGTAGCAGTCGTTTCAAAACCCACCGCAAAGAATACGACCTGTTTGGTAGGGTTCTGCTCTGCCACATTGAGCGCTTGCAGCGGCGAGTAGACAATACGGACATCGCCTCCGGCAGCTTTGACCTCTAGTAAATCTCGATCTGAACCGGGGACTCGCAACATGTCGCCAAAGGAGCAGAAGATAACATTGGGCATTGCAGCAATCGCAATAGCTCTATCGATGATTTCCTGAGGTGTGACACAAACCGGGCAACCGGGTCCGTGTACCAATTGAATCTCCTCGGGCAGTAATTGCTGCAAGTTATATTTTGCGATGGCATGGGTTTGCCCTCCACAGATCTCCATTAGAGTCCATGGGCGAGTAGTGACTTTCTGAATCTCTGCCGCAATTAGCTTGATGTTCTCGCCATTGCGGTATTCCTTGAGGTATTTCATTACAGGCTGACTCAACCCAGTGTTTTGAGGTACTCGAAAACCCTATTTGCTTCTTCTTCTCTCAACTTGCTGATCGCGACTCCAGCATGAACGATCACGTAGTCTCCTACTTCAGCCTCAGGTACCAGTGATAAATTTACAGCTTTACTGATACCGCCGAAGGAGATTTTTCCAGTGCGCTCCATGGCTGATTGTTGCTCTATTAATTCGATTCTTCCGGGAACTCCCAGGCACACTAGGAACTCTCCTCTCCCAATGATTGCCCAGCAGCATCCATACACTGTGCGTAGTGGATCTGGCCCAGCGATATTCCGCCATCATTTGGGGGGACCTCACTGTGGCTGTGAACGGAAAAGCCCTGGCTTTCCAGGAGCGCAGTGACGGTTTCGGTAAGCCGCTTGTTCTGGAAAACACCGCCGGACAGAAAGATATTCTTTTCACCTTGTTGCGTTGCTACTGCCAGCGCCATCTGTGCGAGTGTGTTGTGAAATGCAGCGGCCCTTTGTGGCAGTGATCGGTTTTCATCGTAGATCAAAGCACTAATACAGGGTGTCCAATCCAGTTCCAGCAGGTCCCCTTTTTGAATAAAGCTAAAGGGGTAGCTGTCTTTAGAGCTGACGCCACGGGCGCACTGTTCTAGAGCCATGGCTGCCTGCCCTTCAAAACTGGTATGCGTGGTCAGTCCGAGGAGTGCGGATACCGCATCGAATAGGCGGCCGACAGAGCTACACGGTGGACTGTTAATCTCACCTTTTAGCATGGTGACCAGGTTTTGACGCTCACCAAGGGTGAAGCAGCGCTTTAACTGTCGATTCTCCAGGGCGACAAACCCGGAGATTTCATACAAAAGTCCAGCCGCAGAGCGTCTGGGCTCCCGTACGGCCTTTTCACCGCCTGGCAACGGGAATGTGCGAAAGCTGGCGATGTGTTTGACTGGAGACTGTCCATTCCAATGAAAGAATTCCCCACCGCGAACAATGCCACTGCGGTCGTAACCAGTTCCATCCCAGCAGATTCCCAGTGCAGGTCCCGAGTGAGCGTGTTCTGCCATGCAGGAGAATAGATGGGCAATATGGTGCTGAACGCCAATACGCACAGCTCTTTGCTTCATGGCCCAGCGGTGAGAGGTATAGCCTGGATGGAGGTCGTGGATTAATTTTTTCGGGCGGCACTGCTGTAGTTTCGTGAGATCGCCAATAGTTTGGTTAAAGTGCTTCAGGGTATTGGCACTACCTAAGTCGCCAATATGTTGGCTCGGATAAGCCCACCCGGCGTGAGACAGTGCAACTGTGTTTTTCAGGTCCGCGCCCAGGGCCAGGAAGCTCTCTCGTTCACCTTCGCCCTTTGTGCCTGGAGCAGGCAAGGTGATGGGAAGTGGCGCGTAGCCCCGGGCTCGACGCAACATCAGCGGACGGTTATTGACCACCCTGAGTACAGAGTCATCCAGCGGGCGCAAAATTCGGCGATTGTGTATCAGAAAGTAGTCAGCGATTTTACCCAGGCGCTCGAACGCCTCATCATTTTCTGTACAGATAGGCTCTTCCGCAAGGTTGCCACTAGTAGCGACAAGGGGGGCTCGATACTTACGCGCAAGCAAGTAATGCAAGGGTGATGCAGGTAACATCACCCCCAAGTCGGCAAGATTTGGAGCGACCAACGGATGTATCCTGGAGTGATTGTCATCCTTTGCTTCCAATAGAACAATCGGTCTTTCTCGGGTTGATAGTAGCTGCGCCTCTTGCTCCGAGACGCAGCAATCCTGGCAGACACTTTTCAGCTCGTCATATAGAAGCGCGAACGGCTTATGCGGACGTTGTTTGCGCTGGCGCAAGTTGGCGAGCGCCTTACCATTGGAGGCGTCGGCTAACAGTTGAAAGCCGCCTACCCCTTTAAGGGCAATAATTTTCCCCTGGGCAAGGGCATCAAGGGCTTTGGATAGTGCCCGACTCATCTTCGCAATTGTAACGCCGGCAGTATTACAGAAAAGTAACTGAGGGCCGCACTGGGGGCAGGCATTGGGCTCCGCATGGAAGCGCCGATTGAGGGGGTCCCGGTACTCCCCAGAGCACTTTCCGCACAGGGGGAAGTGGTGCATGGAGGTGTTGACACGATCGTAGGGCAGTTTGTAAATGATGCTGTAGCGGGGGCCACAAAGAGTGCAGCTAATAAACGGATAGTCGTAGCGGCGATTATTGGGGTCTGACAATTCCTTGAGGCAATCATCACAGGGAGCCAGGTCTGGTAAGACGATGGTTGAGCTGCTGGCATCACGGACACTGGGTAAGATTCGAAAACCGTATTCTGCTTGAAGAGCCACCGGATAGGATTCAATGTGAGTGATGCGACTGTAGGGAGGCTTCTCTGAAGATAACTTATCGATAAACTTCTCGATTTCCCGGCTTTTGCCTTGGACTTCAATTCTCAAGCCGCCGCTATAGTTGGCCACCCAACCTTTTAATTGAAAGCTATCGGCCAAGCGATAGACAAAGGGCCGGAATCCTACTCCCTGCACCAATCCGGCGATTTCAATCCGGCGGCGTTCAGTGGCCATCGGTCTCCTCAAACTTTAAGCTCTCCAGGATTACATCCTGGGCTTCCTTGTGATTAATATCCTTAAGCTCATCAATTTCCAGCTTAATCCCCTCGAGAGAAGTCCCGAGTATCTCCCTGTCAAAATGCTCCCTCAGATGCGCTGCAGACATATGCGCCAGGGCACCCAAGCGCAAGCGAACGCCGATCGGCCTGCCGGGTTCATCAGAGGCCAGTTCCTGGATTTTATCGATCAGGTTTTTGATGAGATTCTGTTCGTGCATAGTGGTCTCCGCTGTATAGCGTTAGGTGCGCGATAATCATTTGCTCTGCTCGATGGGCTGCACTGGCCACTTTGGGCGATAACCCCTGTCCTTTTGCCAGACTTTCTGAGTTGATCGCAAAGACATCCAGATGTGCCGGCAGCGAATCAATATGCTTTCCCATGGTCAGCGCTTCGGTTAGCCCAAATCCATGGCTTGATGTATTGCACATCGATGGAGCAAGAGCACTCTCAAGCCCATCAATGGCGACGACCTCCCCGATAGGGTGCTGATCGCTTACCATGGCGTCTACGAGGCAAACCCATCGACCTTTCCATTGCGTGAGCAAATGTAAAATATCGCCACCGCTTTCGAGGTATTCCACCGCCCCTCCAAGTTTTTGGCGAAGTCGAGCGATGATATGTGGCCCTACTCCATCATCACCTCGCAGGGGGTTGCCCAGGCTTATCAGTAACCATGGATTGCTTACTTTGCGCTTGCCCATAATTCAAATGTAGCTGTAGGAAGTGAGTGGAGCAGGAAATGCAGGGGTCGTAATTCCTTATCGCCCGTTCACATAGCCCCCGTAATTTATCCTCAGGAAAGTGTATAAAGCTCGGCAACATCAAGCGGAGGTCATCTTCGATGGTCTTCTGGTTTTGTGAGGTGGGAGCGACAATTTTTGCCGTCGTAATCTTGCCTTTCTCATCAATATCATAGCGATGATACAGAAGCCCACGGGGTGCTTCGGTGGCTGCACAGCCGCTTGCGGTTCTCGGCTCTGTCTTTAAGTGAGGCTCGGCTGGGGGTTGGTATCTATCAATAATATGCAGGGCTTCTTCAAAGGCATGTAGTACCTCCAGGCTCCTAACGAGGATGCTTTGGAAGGGATTTAAACAGGGGGCGGTAAAGTTGATCTCCTCAGCTAATTGCAATGCTCGAGGCGACAGCTTGTCACGATTAAGGTTGTATCGTGCGATGGGGCCCACCAGATAGGCACCCCGCTCCCGTAAAGTACAGTGCAGCGCGGTGCTGTGAGCGACGTGCTCTTCTTCAAAGTGGTTCTCATAGTCTTGGGCGCTAATATTGAGTCCCGCACTGGAGGTGATCCTGCCCTCGTTCATTGGGTATTCTGACGGGTGCGTTAGAGCGACAAATTCGTAGTGATTATCCCTTCGCCATTCGTAGCTGGGGAAAGGCAAAGCTGCGGACCAGCGCACCAGTTGCTCGGTGAGATCCCGGGCCATTTCCAGCTGCGCTACCAAGGCTGTGAGTTCTCGAGTTTCCGGAACCTTGTAGAACCCCCCTACCCTCACATTAATCGGGTGTACTTCCCTCCCACCAATAAGACGAACCAGGGCATTGCCCGCCTTTTTAATCTCCAGCGCGTTCTTAACAATCTCTGGATGATCCTTAGCCATTGCGACTGCATTGGGGTAGCCGAGGAAATCCGGTGCATGGAGCATGCTGATATGCAGCATATGGCTCTCGATCCATTCACCGCAGTAAAGCAATCGACGAAGCATACGCAAAGCGCCGCCGGGCTTTAGGTTCAGGGCATTCTCCATGGCATGCACAGCACTCATCTGGTAGGCCACCGGGCAGATCCCACATATGCGTGCGGTGATATCTGGGGATTCCAAGTAATCGCGCCCTCTGAGAAGGGCTTCGAAGAACCTGGGGGGCTCAAAAATCTTGAGCTGTACATTTTGTACGCCGCTATCGTCGTAGTCGACTTGGAGGGCTCCCTCCCCTTCGACCCGAGCGAGATAATCTACCTTAATCGTTTTGCTGCGATCCGCCATAAAGCTCACCTGGGGGCAGATTTATCACCAATGTTTGGGGGGATTAACGCTCCCATCTTCTTGCCTATCTTCACTTTGTACTTTAAAAGAAGACGCTAGTGGATTGAAATTCCTAAGGTTTTCAACAATTAAAGTATTTTCTACATTTAGTTTTTCATCCCACCAGTGGCAAAGTGATTCGGTGTTGGGATTTTCCTTGGGACCGTAGCAAGCGTAGCAAGCGCGGTTGTAACTGGGGCAAATAGCGCCACATCCCGCGTGTGTAACAGGCCCCATACAGGGGGTGCCATGGGCAACCCAGATGCAAACATTGCCGCGCAATTTACAGTCAATACACACCGAGTGATTGGCAACCTGGGGTGCTCGCCGGTGCAGGAATGCACTGATTACTTCGAGCAGTTGATGCTTGTTGATCGGACACCCCTGCAACTCAAAGTCCACTGCTACCCTCCCTGATATTGGTGTGGATTCCTTGAGAGTGGCGATATATTCCGGGTGGGCATAGACCACATCGGTGAACTCCTGCACATCGGCAAAGTTGCGAAGTGCCTGAATCCCACCAGCTGTTGCACAGGCGCCAATACTGATTAGAAAGCGGGACTGACGTCTGACCTCAAGGATTCTCTCTTCATCTGCTGGCGTGGTAATGGAGCCTTCAACGAGAGAAATATCAAAAGGACCCTCTTTCACCTCACTGGAAGCCTCCAGGAAATAGGCGATATCTACCTGGGCTGCCAAAGAGAGAAGCTCATCCTCGCAATCCAATAGGCTCAATTGGCAACCATCACAGGAGGTGAACTTCCAGACGGCAAGCTTGGGGGTAGGATTACTACTCGCTATAGGCTGTTGATTTGAAACCATGAGCGAATATCCCGGTAGCAAAAGACAGGGCCATCTTTACAAACAAAGTTAGGTCCCCACTGGCAGTGGCCGCAGGTTCCAATGGCACACTTCATGTTGCGCTCCATGGATAGATAGATATTGGATTCAGTCACACCTTTATGGAGAAGAACCTGTATGCAAAAGCGCATCATGATCTCGGGTCCACACACAAACACTAAAGCATCATTGCACTCCAAATGAGTGACACGCAAAGGGTCGGTAATCACACCAATATGCCCGTTCCAGTCTGTGCTGGCGTGGTCCACAGATGTCACCAGTTCAAATGAGCTGCGCCAGTGACCAAGCTCTGGCTGGTAAAGCATTTCTTCGGGGCGACGCGCCCCATAGAAAACTTGTAGGCTCCTGGCCGGCAAGTGCCCGTTAAGAAAGCTGTAGATCAGGGGCCGCAAAGGCGCTAGCCCGAGTCCGCCGGTGATGATCACTAGGGGGCGATTTTCCGCCAAGTGAGTTGGCCACCCCTGCCCGAATGGTCCCCGGATGCCCAGTTGCGCTCCAACTTCCAGTTTGCAAAGCGCTTGGGTAGCAAGTCCCTGACCTTTAATCGTATGGGTAAGTGGCTCAGCGGATGTCGCACTGGGGCCACTCAAGGAGATAGCAGCTTCCCCGGCACCAAAGGCATAAAGCATATTGAATTGCCCGGGCTGAATGGGTGATGGGGTCCCAGCTACTCGCGTCAGGGATAGAGTGACAGTGCCAGGAAATTCTTCGCGCCGATGGGTAACACGCCATAATTCAGGGATCACAGCGAGGGATCCCCTGTGACGGATGTGGCCCGTAAAGGTCCAACAACTGTATTCGTGCTGCCTGCAGTCGTTCTGTAGCAACTTTGGTAAACCGTTTCATCAGCTCGAAACCGAGTCTCGGTTCTTTTTCGCACTTATCTCGGAGGCACTGCCCGCCAAGTTTAAGGCTGCGAACTGAGGTCAGGGCCCGGGCATCGAAAGCGCTCAAGTAAGGAGGATAAAGCCAGGACCAGCCGAATATATCTCCACCATGCAGTGTCATCAGGCAAAGAGGCCCATAGTTGGGGACAAAGGTTTCTACGGCGACACGTCCAGATCGAATTAAGAAGAAATGGTTAGCTGGAGTGTTTTCCCTGGCAAGGTATTCGCCTTCTTTATAGTGACTATTGCTTGTACACCCGGAGAGAAATGCCAGGTCCTTGTCTGCCAGCCCGGTAAAGAAAGGGTGCTCCTTGAGTAAAGTGGTGACAACTTTCATTTTTGTTCCTGGACGCGAATATTCTGTATCTCTTCCGTGATATCGATGCCTACCGGGCACCAGGTAATACAACGTCCACAGCCGACACAGCCAGAGCTATCAAATTGGTCGTACCAAGTGGCCAGTTTGTGAGTCATCCACTGCCGATAACGGCTGCGGGTATCCGCCCTTACCGGGCCGCCAGACAAATAGCTCAACTCAGCCGTAAAGCAGGAATCCCAACGCTCCCAGCGCTGTGCTTCATTTCCGGTTAAATCTGTTGTGTCCTCAACGGTTGAGCAGAAGCACGTTGGGCAAGCCATAGTGCAATTGGCGCAGGAGAGGCAGCGCTCCGCGACTTTATCCCAGTTGGGGTTGTCATAATTGCGATAAAGCAGCGTCTTCAGGTCAGAGCTATCAAAGCTGCGGCTACCGTTACTCACTTGATTTTCGGCTTGCTGAACGGCAGCTTGCCCCTCTTGTTTCTCCGTTTCTGAGGCATCAACAGTGGGTAGTTGCTTTAACACTCTGTTGCCTTGAGGGCTGCCGCTGCGTATGAGGAAGAAGTGGGCATCGGAGGTCAGAACTTCGGTGATTACCAGATCACTGGACAGTCGCACCTGCGGGCCTGTGTTCATTGCGGTACAGAAACAGGTATTTGCTGCTGTTGTGCACTCCACAGCAATAGTGAACAGCTGCGCTCGACGTGCCTTATAGCTGCTGTTTGCGTAATCCCCCTGTGCGAGGACACGGTCCTGGATAGCAATGGCGTGTAGCTCGCAACTGCGAACACCGAGAAACGCTAACTTGACCGGAGGCTCTTCAATTTCCAGAATCTGGACATCCTCTCCATAGCGGCTAGCGCTCCAGAGCTGGCGTTGGGGCAGCTGAAGAAACTGCTTCCAGGAATGGGGTCCAACGGCGTAGCCAAAATAAGCCTTGTCATTGCGGCGCTCCACCCGGTATTGCCCCGCCTCTTGCTGATCCGTCCATCCTTGGGGTAGATCTGTGGGAGTTTCAATCTCACCATAGGTAATAGCCCCGTTATGCAGTATCGGGCCAAAGAGCTGGTAACCTTCACTGCGAATGACCTGAATCAAAGAACCCAGGTCATTCGCTGCCAGTTTAAGTATTTCCACGAATAGCCGAGAGCCGGCTCCGAAAGAGCAGTAGTTGGTGACCTACTGATTTTTAGGTCTGTACCGGCGAATTGCACTAAGACAAAAGTGCCAAAATGCTAAGAATAAAGTTTAGAGAAAAGCTATAGCTCCGACTACTTATTGAGGTGGGGTACATCCTTTAGGCAAAGTATTTCATAACCTTCTGATACTTATATACGACATACCATCTAAGCAAGATGATTGGCGCAGTACTTGCCATCACAAGGGCTACACCTGCCCCGAGTTTGTTTAAGTTGATGGCGAGTAAAGAAAATTCAAAAATATCGATAAGCACAATAACTGGAATAAAAAAGACCCAAAGTTGTTCGAATCCTATTCTTTTGGCAAACGCTAATCCAAACAGTACGACGTAGAAAAGGGAGGAAACAACCAAGCTGATTACCAACCACCAAAAGGGGATGCCTGTGGAGCCATCGGTCAAAACCGTATATTGGGAATACAGCTCCAGTGGTAGAAGGATAAAAAAGACAATTTTCCAGCCTACACTAGGGCTATAGACGGGGGGGCGATTGTCGAGTTCGCTCTCAGGTGCTTGATAAGGATTTTGCACGCTCTGCCCTTTTATTGGCCTTTGAAATTTAAAACTGTCGGCCACTTCAATCCTATGGATTAGTGCACTTATAAGCAATTCTTGCCGGCTATTACTACAGCCAAAATGTAGAAGTAGTTTGCCGTTTATCGCTTGGCCATTGGCATTCGATTGACATCATGGCTTCACCTTGTTAACACTGCAGCAAAGCAGGTTATATTGTCACACGTATGCGATGAGCTGCCTCACATTATCGATAAACACTTGGGTCAAGTATTGACTTTGAAGCTACAGATAATATTCTCGCTGTTCAAATTTTGATAGTCACAGAGCCTAGCTGGTAAGTATTGATCATCTCTATTTAGCTCAGGGAATGGCGAGAAGTAACTTTCGGATTGGTAATTGGTGCCTATCCAGAATAGTGGTAAATAATAAGGAAGTTTCGAGATGCAGGATATGTATCAGACACCAGATAGCCCCCTTACAGACTCTATTCCACACTACAAACCCAGTGCTGGTTGGAAGGTACTCCTTTTTGTTCTCACCCCGCTGGAAGTCTATTCCCAATATCTTGGTTTCGCCGCCGATGAGTGGGACCTCCCTATTTGGTGGATGATTTTTAGCCTGCTAGTTTATATTGCATTTTTTGTTGCTTTGTTTGGATTGGCCTTCTCGAAAAGAATTGCCTTCTCAAATGCTTGGCGTATCTATTTACCTATTTTAATCTGCACTGACGTATTTGAATTTTTCTCCGTCATCCATGAGTTCAATATGTCGGTACTGGAAATCCAAATCATTACTATGATTTGGATTTCAGTGATATTTTTTACTTGGTACGTCGTGTACCGATATCAAAAGGTGATGCGATATTTTAAATAATATCTACACTGGCCTTAACCACTTTCAGTTAGTATTTTATTGGAAGGTATTGCCTACATTACCTGTCCCAGTTTGCGTGGTTAATGCGATTTCACCACTGCCAACCTGAGAGATTGTTTGAATATTGGAAGTGCCGTTTTGTGTCGCCAGAATGCTGCTACTAATACCGCTATGTTGATTAATCTGGGAAGAATTAGAATCGCCAATCTGATTTAGTATCAATGAACTGGTGAGCAAAGAACCGTCCTGCCCCTGATCTATTTGTGCTGTATTGGCTGAGCCATCTTGGATTACTAGAGTGGTACAGGAAATAAGTTCAATAGCGGCAATATTTTCGTTCCCTTGATCAAGATTTACCGTATTAGAAGAGCCAGTTTGCATTACTTCACCGCTGCTTGAGGTAATATTCTCCTGATCCACATTTGCAATGTTATTATCACCAATCTGGGTGACTATCCCAGTAGCAGCTGAAACATCAGTTTCCTGTTCTATTCTTCCGGTATTCGAATCACCTATCTGCGTTATTATTGCAGTGCTCGTCGTCGTGACTTCATCCTGCTCGATATCTAAAAAGTTGGAAGAGCCAGTCTGGCTGGCCATAGCAAAGGTAAAGGTTACATCTCTATCCTGATCTATATTGGCGAAGTTGGAGTCACCAACTTGGGTGAATATGGCGCTAGTGCTATCCACCCTTATACGCTGATCTAAAACCAGTGTGTTAGACATTCCTTGTTGAGATGCGACAAGTGTGGTGGAAGTAACATCTTCCTGTTGCCGGACTTGGATGTCGTTCAAGTCTCCAGCCTGAGTGCTGGTGAAGGCGCTGAATTGAGCATCGTCCTGCAGCAAGGTCGCTGTATTATCACTGCCATTCTGGGTCAGGGAGGACGTAGTAAGCTGCGTTGCATTCTGTTGCACTGCTGAGGCCTGATTCAAATTTCCCGTCTGCACCAGCTCAATAGTGCTTTCAGAAGTGCCTGTAGTTTGGGATGCATCCGAGTCATTGAAATCTCCGATTTGGGTCTGAACAATCAAGTTGTTATGCACAGTACCATCGGACTGATCAGAAGTTGCACTATTGCCAGTACCTTCCTGGAATACCAGGGTGACATTATTATCAGCTAGAGCAGATACGCTGGCGGCAAATAGCGCGACTGCAGTCACAGAATTTGTCACTTTCATAGAGGTAATCCCTTATTGGTTAAATCTTATGGGGCGACCGCTTATAAGCCTCGACTGCAAGCCTGGATGAGCATCAAGGGAGTTGCCATAGGAAAAAATGGCTGAATAACTAAGAAGAAAGCTTGGGATTGTTGTTTGTTCACCGGGCTAACTTGCTGTATAACCATACAGCCCCAGAGTAACCTCTGCCTCATTGTTTGCATATCACGTCATAAGGAACTGGTGTGCGGTATCGACGATAGATAGATCGAAAAACTAGCGCTTGTGCCATGACCCAACCGATAGAATTGCCAACTGGCTACTACCTGGACAACTTCAAAGCGTTGATTGAATTTGTTCGCCAACATTATTCCCGGCTTATCACCACATCTGAGCAAAATTTTTTTAAAACCTTCCAAGAGTTGGATATTTATAGCCAGCGGCTCTATGTGCGTTTGCTGTCCCGTAAAGGAGTACCCTCCTCTAGAGGATCGCTTTTCCGCCTGGAGAAGCTTAGCTATGGTGAGATAGAGAGCATTGAAAGTGCTGCAGCTGTTTTGGATCGCGTTGGACTACTTTGTTTTAATCCGGTGCTAACGGCGCAAGAATATCTACCACTATTTACCAAAGCTGAATTGCTTGCGGCAGGACCCTCGGGTATATCCAAGTCTCTCAGCCGGCCTTCCCTCGAGCAACTATTGCTTGAAGAATCCAGTTCGAGTGACTGGTTTGTGAAGTTGCTTTCTCAGCACAGGGTACTAGCCGTCCAGGGTGCTGAGCATTTCCAGACTTTCAAACTGTGTTACTTTGGCAACTTGAATCAGGATCTTACCGACTATGTATTGCGGGATCTTGGGCTTTATCGGTATGAATCCTATCCGCTGGATAAGCAAAATCTCACCTTTCAAAGCCGCTCGCAAATTGATCAGTATCTGCTTTACTACCAATGCTTGGAGCTGTTAGAAGAGCCATTACTGGAAGATGCAGAAGCCATAATAGCCTTATCTGCTCAACTGCCAGAAGGTATTGATGGTGACTCAACCCTGGCTCGTCGGCTGGACAGAATACGTCTTAAGTTGGCACGGCAGCTTGAGCGGCTCAATGCTCTTGAGCAGGCCGATGCACTATATCAACTTTGTAAAACCCCTCCCGCCCGTGAGCGCCGCGCACGCATTGCCGTAAAGCAAGGGTACGACACTCTAGCATTGGAAATATGCGAGGAAATAATAGCTTCCCCTATGGACCAGGCAGAAAGAGAGTTTGCTCTTGGCTTTGGTTACCGCACAGCCAAACGAAGTGGAGGCCTCAATAATTGGCAGGCACCTCATAAAATCCAAGCCCCCACTGAAGTGATAAGTTTGGCGCAGGGGGAAATCTGTGTTGAGCTGCTGGTGGCAGAGCACCTTGAAGGTTCTAGCGGTGGTGAGTGTTTTTATGTAGAGAACACCCTATTCACCGGTGTGTTGGGCCTCTATATTTGGGACATACTATTTGCACCTGTGCCTGGTGCTTTTTTCAATCCCTTCCAGGTAGCCCCAGCTGATTTTCGCACCGCGGATTTTTACTATTCCCGTCAAGCGCTATTCACCCAGCGATTGGCCGAAATAGAGCATGAGTCCTTGAAGTCCCGCGTCATCTCTACCTTTGCAGAGAAACAAGGTATTGCCAACCCTTTAGTTGCTTGGGAGGCTTTGTCTACAGAACTACTTGAGAAGGCGCTGGATAGAATCCCCCCAAGTCATTGGCGTTCAATTTTTACTCGCATGCTCAGTGATATCACACAGAATAGAAATGGGCTGCCAGACCTTATTTGCTTTACTCCCTCCGGTCACTATGAACTCGTGGAGGTTAAAGGTCCTGGGGATCGCTTACAAAAAAACCAAGAACGCTGGCTGGCGTTTTTTGCTGAAGAGGCGATCCCTCATCGCGTAATTCATGTGGAATGGCACTAGCTTTGGATAGCTTAGAGTCGGCTGAGACTTTGAATCTTTCTGTGGGAGAGCTAGTCGCTTTTTCCTGCCGCAGCGGAGATTTGATTCGGGAACCAACTTCAGGGCCCTCTGCCCAGGAAGGGATTCGGGCTCATCAGAAGCTACAAAATCAGCGGCCCAAAGGCGCTGAGGCAGAATACAAGCTCAAGACCCAAATAGATTGGATGGAACAGCAGGTTACTTTGAGCGGCCGGGTTGACATTTTTCACCCGAAAAGTGATTTGCATAAACCGGCTCAGCTGGATGAAATTAAGACCACTTATTTACCCCCATCGAAGTTGCCCGAAGCCGCCAAGCAATTGCATTGGGCCCAGCTAAAAATTTACGGCTATTGCCACTTGGTAAATGAAGGCGCTACAGATGGTACAGATACAGTTGCCTTGCAAGTTGTCTGGTATAACCTCAAGGAGCGCAAGGCCTATCCAGAGTGCATAGAGTACCGCTTTAGTGAGTTAGAGGCCTTCACTCTTGAGGCGCTCACAAAATATTTGTGTTGGCACAGGGCTTGGCAGGAACATCGGCAACAGCTTATTGATACTGCGAAACAGCTCGCTTTCCCTTTTCCACAATACCGCCCCGGCCAGCGCCAACTGGCAGTGGAAGCCTACCGGTGTTTCCGGGACGGTGGCGAGCTGGTGGCCGAAGCTCCAACGGGGACCGGTAAGACAATCAGCACCCTATTCCCAGCCATAAAGGCAATTGGCGAGGAAAAACTGGATCAGCTGGTTTACCTGACCGCAAAGAATTCCGGTCGGCAAATGGTGCGGGAAACCATTGAGGCACTTCAGGCGAGTGGTTTGCAGTTATCTTTACTTGAAATTCAAGCAAGGGAAAAAACCTGTGCCTGTAACCTGGGGCTTTGTACCCGTGATGATGACGGCATCTGTCCGAGAACAAGAGGGTTTTATGATCGACTTCCAGTTGCAATGGATGCCCTGCTCGGCCGGCCCCAGTTAACTCCCAAAGAAATTGCTGATGTGGCGGATCAGCAGCAAATCTGCCCCTTTGAACTCTCCCTTCAAATATTGCCTTGGGTAGACTTGGTGGTATGTGATTTCAACTATGTATTTGACCCTTTGGTACGCCTGACCAGTTTTCAGGACCAGCGCAATCGCCGCGCATTGTTAGTCGATGAAGCTCATAATTTGATCGACCGCGCCCAGGAAATGTACAGTGCAAAGTTATCCCGCCGTGATAGTCGCCGCGCAGCTAATGCTTGCAAAGGGCACTCTCCGACATTGCAGAGAAGTATCCAGTCTCTGGTTCGGGCAATTGAAAATTGGATCAAGCGATTGCGAGAAGTTGGTGTAGCTCAACGCCGCAGTACTTTTGAAGGGAGTGAAGTTTGGGTCACTGCAGCAACAGGTGAAGCAGAGCATCCAGAATCGGTTTCTCGATCCGTGCAAAAAGTGCTCTCCACAGTCAGCCAACTTATAGAAAGCTCTCAGTCGCCCCCGGAAGAAATAGCGGAGTGGTTAAGGTCTGTCTATCGTTACGCAGTTATTGAGCAGGAGCTTTGCGGTCAGCATAAAGTCGTCACACGGGTGATTGACCGGGATGCTCCCTGGCAGGAGCAGGAAATTAAGCTACTTTGTTTAAATGCTGCACAGTTTTTACAGCGATCCTATCAGCAAAACCAAGCCGCTATACTCTTCTCTGCGACTTTGCGCCCAGCCAGCTATATATATAGTCAACTGGGCGTAGAGCATGAGTCGCCCTACTTAAGACTGCCCTCGCCTTTTCAGCCGCAGCAACAGGGCGTTTTCCTGTGTCCATATATAGATACGCGCTACCAAGCCCGCGACCGCTCAATAGAGAACCTCGTCGACATTATTTCCCGTACCTTTTACAGCCGAGCAGGAAATTACCTGGTATTTTTTCCCTCTTTTCGTTACCTGGAGCAAGTTGCTGAGAGTTTTAAGGCGAGATTCCCGGAAGTGCCCTTGTTACAACAGCTGCCGGGACAGGGAGAGACAGAGCGCGCTGAGTTTTTGTCCGGATTCAACGGAGGTAACAAGAGCCTTGGGTTTGCCATTATGGGGGGCATCTTTGGTGAAGGCATTGATTATGTTGGGGAGAAGCTGGTTGGCACTATTATTGTCGGTACTGGGCTCCCGCAAGTTAATGTTGAGCGGGAGCTACAGCGCGATGCTGCGGAAACCACTGGCATCCATGGATTTGATATCGCCTACCGCTATCCAGGGATAACTCGCGTACTGCAAACCGCCGGTCGGGTTATACGTTCCGAATCTGATAAAGGTGTGATCATTCTGGTAGATAGCCGCTTTTCGGAACCTTTTTATTGGCAGCTTTTTCCCGAGCACTGGCAACCGGCGGTTTGTAGCAACACTGATCAATTAACGGGCAACTTGGAGCAGTTCTGGAGTTTAAGCTAAATCAGGTTTAGGAATTTCTCTCCCTCAACCCGAACTTTCCCAACACCCAAGCGATAAGCGTGCCGCTCAATATCCCCGCCGTATTGGCCGCGAAATCCAACCACTCACCTGTACGATTCACGTAAGGTTGGAGCAACTCTATGCCACCGCTCCACAGTACAAAAAATAATCCTATTAGCCACCAGTAACTAGGCCTGCGCAGAGCGACGGGGAACATCAGTGCACTATAGGCAATTAGGTGATTGGTTTTGTCGGTGCCGGGTATATTGGGTACTTCGGGAAGCGGAAACAGGGATAGGCTCGTAATAATGCACAAAAATACCACTGTTAGCAGAATCCAGTAGTTGTAGACGAGCCTTAAGGGAAGTTGAATTATCATTAGTTCCTACAAATTAGGGTTACATTGTTAGCCTAGTGGCACTGCATCTGCATCCAAACATCTGAGAACTTCAACTGCGCAAGGTCTTCACTGTGTATAGAGAAATACAATCTTCCTGCATCTCCCCACATAAAGCCACCAAGACTATTGAGTTCCAATAGCAACTGCCAATCTTCAGCTTTGCCTTTACCCATAACCCTTGCCGCATCTTCAGTAATACCATCGTACTGTACTGGATTGGGGTAACCAGAAATTTGGAGTAATTTTGATCCTGTAAGGTTTTCCTTCAGGGTGCAATATGCATCAAGCAAGTAATCATCTTCTTCAAATATCTTTAACTCCTCATAAGGATACTCGCCTAAATCTGGAAGGGAAAAAGAGCGCTTGAACGATATTTTACTTTCAGGATAAATCGAAGGTAGTCTCTTTGGCTTTAACAGTCCCCCAAAGCGCTTTTTATGGATACAGGGGGCTTGGTGATTCGAGAGTGCTACATCAGCTGGGATATAGATTATCCGTATAAAATCTTTCTCACCTCGCACATCCGCCCAAACTCCATCACAGTAAAAAAAGAGCAAGTAGCCAGCCGATGGCAGGATAGGTGAATTGACTTCTGCGCAATTGAGCTGAAGGAGAAACTCCAAAGGTAAACCTCGATAGAATGGCCACTCAAAGTCAGCAGGGACATCAGGGTGCCCCCCAATCTTAGATGAGCCCTGCTCAATAATATCAGAAGACAATTCAGCGGTAGTACATTCAACACACAGCGACTCTATTTCATTCAAAAAAGCTTCAAGACCGACCGCTTTAAGTTCTTTCAATAACAACGCTATATACATCCTTCAATATTCGCCCTGGCACGCTTTTCATATCTCTTATAGAAGAAATCAGTGTGATAAAGCCTCTCTTGAGACAAAAATTCCTTTAATAGTTCCCTACGTTTCTTTTTGTAAATCAATATCGGTACCAGCCGATATTCTTTACGGACTTGTTTTTCATAAGCTTCGAAAGCGCTTGTGCTGGCTCCCAGGATCGTTAGGTCAATGTCGATTATTAGCTTTTCATCAATACTAACTGGCGTGTAATTGTGGCAGGTTGCCATAATCAATTGGTACACCCTATCCACCCCTGCGGGACAATACCCGGAATCGATCAGGAACTTTTTTGCCCATAGAGCACTGTTTTCTTCATTCTTAGAGGAAAATGGCTTGTAAATCGCATCGTGAAACCAGATAGCGAGCTCGACCTCATGGGGGTGCTCGGCAAGCTCTGCAACTTTATCAAAGTGCCTCAGCATCGCATCAATGTGATGCCCCGTATGATAATACCTGTGATTCTCTGCATACGAAGAAACTAGCTTTTCGAAGCACTGAAGGGATTCAGGAAGATTGAGTGCCCCCATTAGGTTGAGCCATCTATTTTGGTTCATTGGCTAACCCTCGGAGCGTCATCTTTCCGTAAACCCGTAGCTTGTAAAATGTTTTTCCCTGCCAATACCAAATAAAGCCATGCCTTTCTCCATCGATTTCCCAATAATACGATATGAATATGCCAGCCTTTTTCCCGTCGGGCACTATAACCACTGTAAAGGAGAGTATAGGCTTCTGGGTCACCGACTAGTGATTCGGCAATGCTTCTTGCATGCTCAATGCCAAGTGAAACCATCTCACTAACCTCCTCCTTACTTGGTTCTCCCTGGGATTTTGGAAAAACCAAGAGGTGGTAATTCGGTATTAGGTCTCTACGAACCCTGATCAACCGGCAATTGTTCCCAGAGGCTAAAGTAATATTCGCGTTGTCGTTCGATGAATTGCCAAATACCCGCTGCTTCATGAATCCTCAGATACTTATTTACTTTTTGTACCATCGTACAAATTGAGAGTTGGCAAAGACGCTATTTGCGCCTATTCCGCATAGTAAATATCGGGAGGCCATTCTGACAAGCCGCTGGCCACTTCATTGGGGAGGCAAGCCAGCTTTGGCAGGCAAACTTTAAAGGCAGTTGGCCAACGTTGCGGTTAACTCCTGAGTTTTGAGGAAAGCTCGTTTAATTGAATCCCGGTGCCTTTCATCAGAAAATTCCTGGTACTCCGCATTGATTTCATGAAACTCCTCAACCCCCAAATAGTGGCTTAAGGTTCGGATATGTGGCCCCAGGTGATTCATTTGCTCACGGATTCCTCCTTGTCCAAAGCCAAACTCCCCGGCAGAGGTGATAAGCACCAGCTTTTTGCCAGACATAATAGGCTCTAAGGGGAAGTCACCACGGTCTAAATCAAAGGTGAACGTCTTGTTGATACGAACAACTTGATCGAACCAGGCCTTGAGTGCGGCAGGCATGCCGTAGTTATACATCGAAGTGGACATCACAATGATATCCGCCTGGGATAGCTCATCAATTAAGATGTCAGAAAGCGCGACCAGGGACTGCTGCTCCTTGGTGCGATCCGCTTCAGGCGTAAAAACCGAGGCAATCCAATCTTGATTAATAAAGCCTGGTGGGTTTAAACCGACATCTCTATGGATAACTTTATCTTTAGGCCTCTTTTCTAGCCAGCTGCTTACAAAACTCGCGGCAACTGCTTTGGAGATTGAGGTATGCCTGGGGATATTCGCACTTTCATGTGGTGCTACTAAGCCGCTCCACTTCTGGGCACTAGCGTCAATATGTAATAGTGTTTTCATGGTCTGGAACCTTTACTAAACCGCCTGAAGGTTCATCTATGGTGATGCTGGGGAGTATCCTTGACAAACGAGTTATTTCTTCTTATAGATGAGGAAAACTCATCTATAAGAGATTCTGATCGGTGTACCCAAACCTACCCTCCCTCAACGCCCTCAAAGTATTCGATGCCGCCGCCAGACTGGGCAGTTTCAAGAGAGCTGCGGAAGAATTCTTTATAACGCCGACAGCCGTATCACATCAGATAAAGGGTTTGGAGGAGTCCCTGGGTACAACATTATTCGAGCGCAAAACCCGTGCCGTACAGTTGACCAGTGAGGGGCGGATGCTCGCTCAAACTACCTCTCAAATTTTTCAGCAGCTCACTGAAACGGTGAGTGAAATAACAAGTTCAAAGAAAACACTGACCGTTAGTACGACTTCAAGCTTTGCTGCTATGTGGCTTGTGCCCCAGCTGGAGAATTTTTATCAGAAATTTCCAGATATCATTGTTTCAGTAGTGACCGGGGAAGAAGTGAGTGATATCGAGCGAGATAGACGCATCGACATCGCTATTCGGTACGGGAAATATGATGAAAGTACAAAAAATGCCCTCTACTTGGCCACCGAAACAATCGGTGTCTACGCTGCACCAAGCTACCTGACTCAGATTAGGGATATTTCTGAAGCTCAACTTCTGGAAACAAAATGGGTCAACTCATCACTTCCACCGCTGAACTGGCAAACTCTCCTCAAAAGAAAACTTGATGGCATTCGCGTGCGGCAGTTTGACCAGGAGCATCATGTAATCCAGGCCGCCTTAGCTGGCCAGGGTATTGCGTTAGTTAGCTCGTTTCTTGTTCAAAATGCTTTACGCAACCAATGGCTGGTCCCCTATAGAGGAGACTCCAAGCTTTCAGGAATCGAGGGATTTACCTATTCCGCATTAATACCTGGCCGCCATTCAAGAAATGGAAATGTGTTGGCTTTCGTTACCTGGCTGAAGGAAGCACTACACAATGCTCCCTATAGTTAGGTACATCCGACTGGCACTGAACTCGCCTTCGGGCTTGCCGAGAGTAGGTATGTTCCTAACCTAAGCCCACACCAAGAGCACAACATATTGTGCTCATCTATTAACCAGCACGCCATATATAGTGATCTGGATCAATTGGCATTCCTGTCTCTTCGATATGCTCTCCCCACAAATTGTGAGGAAGTCCGATGACCAGTACCGCTATACCCGACAGCGAAGCCGCACCAGCTTCAGAACAGATTTCGCAGGTAAGTTCAGATCAACGGTTGGTGCGTAAGCGAGATGGCAGGACACTGGCTTTTGATGCTCGCAGGATCACTTTGGCTCTTCTCAGTGCTGGCCAGGCAACGGAATCTTTTGATCAACAGGAAGCGGAACAACTTACCGAATCTGTCCTTAAGGTGATCAAGCACCGCTTTGATAGTGGTGAGCCCATTGATATTGAAGAGATTCAGAATATTGCTGAACAGGTATTGATCAATAACGATTACATTGATACTGCCCGCGCCTATATCGCTTATCGGGGGCGGCATGCGCAAATGCGCACTGATCGGCAAACACTGGTGGATGTCGGTGCTTCTATTGAAGAGTATTTAGAGCAAGCGGATTGGCGAGTTGCAGCCAATGCGAACCAGGGATATTCCCTAGGGGGATTGATCCTGAACAGCGCAGGTAAAATGATTGCCAACTATTGGTTAAATCATGTTTATTCCCCTGAGATCGGCGCAGCACATCGGGATGGCGATTTACACATCCACGACCTGGATATGTTGGCTGGATATTGTGCAGGTTGGTCGCTGCGCACCCTATTACATGAAGGGTTGAATGGTGTTCCGGGAAAAGTCGAATCGGCACCGCCGGCCCACTTGACCAGCGCGGTCGGACAGATTGTTAACTTTCTTGGGACACTGCAAAACGAATGGGCAGGCGCGCAAGCATTTAGCTCTTTCGATACCTATCTCGCGCCTTTTGTGCGCAAGGACCAGCTGGACTACGCGACCGTACGCCAGTGCATTCAAGAGCTGATCTTTAACCTGAATGTGCCATCCCGCTGGGGTACCCAGACCCCTTTTACTAATCTCACTTTCGATTGGGTTTGCCCCCAGGATTTGCGCGAGCAGGTGCCTGTGATTGCCGGTCAGGAAATGTCCTTCACCTATGGCGACCTGCAAGAAGAAATGGATCTAATCAACCGCGCCTATATCGAAGTCATGAGCGAGGGGGATGCGCGCGGTAGGGTATTCACCTTCCCTATTCCTACTTACAACATCAGTGAGGATTTCCCTTGGGAGAGCGAAAATGCTGAGCGGCTGTTTGCCATGACCGCTCGCTACGGTCTGCCCTATTTCCAAAACTTTATAAATTCAGACCTGAGCCCAAACATGGTTCGCTCCATGTGCTGCCGCTTACAGCTTGATCTACGCGAACTGTTAAAGCGCGGCAATGGCCTTTTTGGCTCCGCCGAACAGACAGGTTCGCTCGGCGTAGTAACTATCAACTGTGCCCGCCTTGGGTATCTCTATAAAGGAAACTGGCAGCTTCTGCTCACCCAACTGGACAAATTGCTGATACTTGCCCGTGATTCACTTGAAGTGAAACGGAAAGTCATCCAACGGCATATGGATGCAGGTCTGTTTCCCTACACTCGCCGCTACCTGGGGACTCTGCGCAATCACTTCTCCACGATCGGGGTGAACGGCATCAATGAAATGCTGAGAAACTTTAGTGGCGACAACGAAAGTGTGGTTACGGAAGATGGGAAAGAACTGGCCGAGCAATTACTCGACCATATCCGTATGCGCATGACTGAATTCCAGGAACAAACCGGGCATCTCTACAATCTGGAGGCAACTCCGGCAGAGGGCACTACTTATCGGTTTGCCCGCGAAGATCGCAAACGTTACCCGGATATTATGCAGGCAGGTAGTAGTGAAGCGCCCTACTACACCAATTCATCCCAGCTACCAGTGGGCTTTACCGATGATCCCTTCGAGGCCCTGGCCCGACAGGAATCCCTCCAATCCCGTTACACCGGTGGCACTGTGCTTCATCTTTATTTGGGCGAACAGTTGCCTGATGCCGATAGTTGCCGCCGCTTATTGCGGCGTGCTCTGGAAAACTACCGCCTGCCCTATATCACCGTGACCCCGAGCTTTTCTATTTGCCCGGTCCATGGATATCTGAGTGGCGAACACGAATTCTGCCCACGCTGCGACGAAGCTCTCCTGGCCCGTGAGCATTCCTGTTGTAGCGACTAAACCATACTTTCAAGGAGAAAGACCATGAGCCAACAAGATACTTTATTGAGAGAAGAAGATCGCACCCGCTGCGAGGTATGGAGCCGGGTAATGGGGTACCACCGCCCAGTTTCATTTTGGAATCCGGGAAAACAATCAGAGCACCGGGAGCGCCAATTCTTTGTGGCGGACAACAGCAGGAATGCACTAAAAACTTATGAGTAATAAGTTACGTGTCGGTGGATTCACGTCGTTTACGGCAATCGACTTCCCCGGCGAGTTGGCAGCGGTGGTTTTTTGCCAGGGATGTCCCTGGCGCTGCCGCTACTGCCATAACGGCGATCTACTGCCTGCGCGAGCACCCAGTGCCTATGACTGGGATCAGATCCGCACATTTTTAGACAGTCGCCGGGGCTTGCTGGATGCCGTTGTATTTTCCGGTGGGGAACCCACCGCCCAGAGTGCCCTGGAACCGGCGATTGCCCAAGTCAGGGATCTGGGATTCAAGGTCGGGCTTCATACTGCGGGAATCTACCCCCGCAGGCTCGAACGCCTGATCCAAAGTCTTGATTGGGTGGGGTTGGATATCAAAGCAATGCCGGAAAACTACCCTTCCATTACGGGTGTCGATGGCAGTGGCGTGACCCCCTGGCAGTGTGCGGAGCTTCTCGCTCAATCCAGTGTACCTTTGCAAGTGCGCCTTACCAGGCATCCGAGTCTTACAACTGATGCTGAACTGAACCAAATACGGGAGAAACTTAGCGGTATTGGTATTGAAAAGTTGGAGGTCCAGCGCTGCAATAGTGAGCAAGCTATAGATCAGACGTTGAGGTTCTTAACTTGAATGATAAAACCTAGTTTAGCTGTGCTAATGCGTCAGGAATCGGGGTTTCGCCCCCAATGAATTCAAAAACCGCACCGACCGTTTTGGGCTCATCTAGCGCAGTGGTAATTACCTCTGCAACATCGGCTCGGCTGATTTCTATGTCTGGCCCAGCAAATAAATCGCTTATGCTGATTAACCCCGTTCCCAAGGTGTCAGTTAGGGCACCAGGTCTCAATATCGTGTAATCAAGGCCACTTTCTTTTACATATTCATCCGCTATATGTTTGGCTTTTAGATAGGGTTGGAGCTTTTCAGGCCCCTGCTCTGGTCGCCCGGCAAAAATGGAACTCAATAGAATAAAGCGCGAGATACCCGCGCTTTTCGTTGCATCACAAAGATGGATAGCACCATCCCGATCCACAGACTCCAATGCTTTCCCCTTGGAGCCCGCAACAAATATGACTGCATCTTGCCCCTTTACCGCATTGTTCAGGGACTCCTTCTTTGTCAGATCTCCAAGAATGGGGCGCGCACCTGTACTAAGCAAATTATCTTGTTGGGACTCTTTGCGGACCATAGCGGTTACCTCGTGCCCTTTGTCGACAAGTTTACCCACAAGGATTTGACCGATTGCACCGTTAGCACCCGCCACAAGTACTTTCATTGCTGTGCCCACGTCTATATTGCGCTACTTAGAAGTACCGTATCAGTTTTTGATTGACAAACTCTTTAATACCTAGCTCTCCCAGCTCCCGGCCATAGCCGGATTTCTTCACTCCTCCCATAGGCATACTGGCGTAGCTTGAAGCGGCATGGTTCACGAAGGCAGTACCACATTCCAACTGTTCCGCGACACGGCGCCCCCTTTCATGGTCCTGGGTATAGACAGAACCACCCAGGCCAAAGGGGCTGTCATTAGCCAGCTTAACTGCTGCCTCCTCATCGGGAACCACCCAAACACAAGCGATGGGGCCGAATAACTCCTCTACTGCTGCCGGGGAACCAGCAGGTATTTCAGTTAATATACCCGGCTCAATAAATGCGCCATTGCGCTTACCTCCCACTAGCAATTGAGCGCCAGCCTTAACGGACTTGCTGACTTGATCCTCTAGTTGCTCAGCGGCCTTTTCAGTACATAACGGACCGTAATCTGTACTTTCTACAAGAGGGTCACCGGGTTTCAGCGCTTGGAACAGCTTGGTAGCTCGGTCTAGGAATTCTTCAGCAATGGGCTCAGTTAGAATGATTCTCTTCGCAGCCAAACATATCTGCCCGCAATTACCCAGCTTTCCCTCCGCAAATCGCTGTATCGTTAAATCCATATCCGCATCTTCGAGCACGATAAATGGATCAACACCACCCAGCTCCATAACAGTTTTCTTTACATTGCGGCCAGCTTGCTCTGCAACCATTGCACCGGCGGCATTGCTGCCAGTAAATGAGATTCCTTTGACCCTATCGTCATCAATAATTGAGGCAGCCCCACCGGATGTGATCGGTAGATTGGTATAGACTCCTTCCGGTACCCCTGCATCAAACAGCAGCTGTGCGAAGGCTTCGGCACACTGGGGAACATTAGAGGCATGTTTAGTAAGTACAACATTGCCGGCGATCAAGTTGGCGGCGGTAAAGCGAGCCGGTTGGTAGAAGGGAAAGTTCCATGGTTGGATGCCGTAGACCACTCCTAAGGGCTGGAAGACTAAAGTGCCCTCCCCTTCGCGGGTGGAAAGCTGCTGTGGAGCTAGTATTTTTTCGCCCTCTTCGGCGTAGTAGTCAAAAATTTCAGCACAAAGTGCCAATTCACCTTGACCATCACTGAGCTTCTTACCCATCTCTAACGCCATCAGGCGGGCAAGATCTTCGGATCGCTCCTCAAATAGGTTGCTTGCACGCTTTAGTATCACTGCTCGATCACTAAAACTTCGGTTTCTCCAGCTTACAAAGGCTTTGTCTGCGCGACCGATCGCCTTGTCGAGATCCTCTTGTGACATTTCGTGATAAGTCTTCAGAGTTTTACCATTCAAGGGGTTGACGGAAATCAGTGGACGTTTTGACTTTGTCATGAATAAACTTCCAACGGTTGCTTTGGGAACCGCTAAAGAACTATTTGGAATAGTACCAGTGCGGCATCTTCGAGTGTTTGCAAAAGTGTAGTTGCTGAGGTTTGGCATACCACTGCTTGATGAATCAGCTAAAGTCACATCATTCTTTCTTATAGACAGCTGATAGGCAGTAATCTTTGGTGAATAGCACTTAAAGCTAATGGAACACCATTAAGAGATTTAGGTGCTTTACGAATACCACCGTGGCATAAAGATCAACTGCGGAGCTTTTAGAACATACCGACTGCATAAAATCGAATCTGCTCAAACAAGCTGCATGATATTCATCGTTAAGTCACTAGCCCTTCTGAAACAAGCTTTAATTCACAAACTATAATCGCAGGGCTTAGTAGCTCTTACTTCCTTATCAGTGCTTGATTGCAGGTCTATGAATGTTTTCTGCTTATTAACGCCTTTGTAACAGGACCGTAAGAGCGACAGCAGCCGCTTCAAGGATCACAGTGTGGCCAAATAATCGGTTAATCTGCCATGGATAACAACGCCCTGTATAAAAAGAAACAGCTAACACCTGAAGAAGCAGTTAATTTAATCCCAGACGATAGCGTTATTTCTATCGGCATGCGCACCGCTAGCCCACCAGCCCTACTTTCAGCACTAGAGAGGCATATTCGAAATGGATTTATTACACACTTAAAAGTCTATTATATGCGTTGCGGAAAGGTCGCAACAGAAACCATTTTTCAAGAAGATCTAATGGACCGGGTTAGGCCTTACTCTTCAATGCTAACTAAAGACGAAGTTAAATTAGCAAATGCTGGATTTTCAAAAGGGGAAAAATATATTAACTATGTCCCTATATCTTTTAGTCGATATCCTCAAATAATCAGAGAGCAAGTTAAAATAGATGCTTTCCTGGTAACTGTGGCGCCGATGGATAAGCATGGTTATTTCAACTTTGGTACCAATGGTGATTATGCTATTGAGTTGTCGCGCCACGCAAATCGATTAATTGTGGAAGTGAATGAAAATATGCCACGTACAGCGGGGGCCACCTTGTTGCACATTAGTGAAGTGGATGCCATTGTTGAAAATAATATGGAATTAGCGGAGGAATCTCCAAAAGAGATTACCGATTTAGATAGAAAAATTGGTGACTACATTGTTCCGTTAATACCTGATGGCGCAACTATCCAAATGGGTATTGGTGCTATTCCGAATGCAGTTTGTGAACAACTAACTAAAAAGAAAGATCTGGGCATTCATACCGAGGTAATAACACCAGGTATGATTAAGCTTATTAAGTCTGGAGCAGTAACTAATGCCCGAAAGACAATTAACCCTCATGTGAGCGTATTCACTTTTGCAGCTGGAGACAAAGAACTATTTGACTTTATAGATGGCAATCCATCTATGTTCTGCCTGCCCGTGTCATATGTGAATGAACCCCAAATAATAGCCCAGATCGATAACATGATTTCAGTTAACTCATTTATTGAGATTGATTTCAGTGGACAGGTCAATGCGGAATTCATTGGACATCAATTCTCGGGTGTTGGCGGGCAACTGGATTTCGTGAGGGGAGTTTACTACTCAAAAAATGGGAAGACTATTCTGGCCAGTAGTTCAACGGCACAGCGTGGTAAAACCTCCAGGATAGTTCCACGTTTGAAATCTATAACCACAGACTCTCGGTTAGATATCGATTACGTGGTAACCGAGTACGGATCTTGCAGACTTATGGGGAAATCAACCACAGAGCGGACCCTTGCCTTGATTGAAATCGCACACCCTAAATTCCGTAAGAGCTTATTGGAGCAGGCCAAAGAGCAAAACTTTATTTGAGCGATAAAATGATCAATTTAAAGCTTTTCCCCGCATTGTTATTCACCCCTGGAAACCAACCGAAATGCTTTGCTAAGGCGTCTGAAGTTGGGGCGAATGGAATAATCATTGATCTTGAAGATAGCGTACCAGTGGAGGACAAAGATAGTGCCAGGGATATCGCGATCAATTTTTATTCAAGGCCAAGCTCGAATGGTGTTATAAGTGCAATTCGGATAAATAGTTTGTCAACGATCAATGGAATAAAAGATTTGGCCGAAATTATTGATAAAAAGCCATTTATAGATGTGGTGCTTTATCCGAAAACAGAATCTCAACATGATATCAACCTTATCAGTGAGCTCTTGAGCGAAGCCTATAAGGATATTTCGATTATAGCCTTAATTGAAACCGCTCAGGGAACATCCAATTTATATAATATCGTTAACTGTAGCTCTGAAAAGTTGCAAGGTTTGATGTTTGGGGCCGCTGATTATGCAGCCGATCTGAATTGTGAATGCACCCCACAAGCACTCATATGGGCGCGTATGAAAATGGTCGAAGCTGCCGCACTCAAACAGATAGCTTGCTATGACTCCCCCTGTTTTAACTTTAAGGATGAAGGTGGACTAGTTAATGAACTTAATGAGGCTCAATCGCTTGGCTTTAGTGGCAAGGCAGCTATTCACCCTAAACAGGTAGAAACTATCAAGTTATCTTTTAGGCCTACACTAGACCAGTATAAGGAAGCAAAGGAAATCGTTCGTATCTACAATGAATCCTCAGGTAAAGCCTGCCAATATGAAGGCCGAATGATAGATATCCCGATCTACTCTAAGGCCCAGCAAATAATCTCAAACTTTAATAATCTTAGCTAAAGGCTACTCCAGCGCAAATCTGCCAGTGCTCCGGGTATATCCAAGCGAACTTACAATCACTCAATCAAGGAGGCAATCTTAAATGGAATTTAACCCCTATAAACAGATTGACAACAATCGATATCGCGAAGATTTTGGCTTCTACTTCGAGGACTTTGTAGAAGGTATCATTATCGAGCACCGCCCAGGTAGGACATTGACGCGAACAGACAATACCTGGATGACCCTGTTAACTATGAATACGGCACAACTCCATTTTGATGCCCATTACGCAGAGAGCACTGAATGGAACCTTCCATTAGTAGATAGTACTCTGACATTGGCTATTGTCACGGGTATGACTGTAAATACTATTAGCAAGAAAGTTGTTGCCAATCTTGAGTGGGACAAAGTTAAACTGCTCAAACCTGTTTTTGAAGGTGACACGGTTTATGCAGAAAGTGAGGTCATTTCTAAGCGTGAGTCCAAGTCTAGACCAACACAGGGTATTGTTAGCGTAGAAACCCGTGGTATTAATCAGCGAGGAGATACTTTTATGAGCTTTCAGCGAACAGTACTGGTTTATAAGAAAGGCCACGCCCCTAATTATGAGATCAAAAAATAACCTAACAGAAGGGCTATCTCATTGGTATATATGCACTTCTTTAAGATGATGTCCGATTAGACTCACTTCAATGAAAATGAAGGTATTGATGTTGTAAAAGTAAGATTACAAAAAGTTGCAATATAAAATAACGGTTGTGCTAGATAGTTTTTACCTCCGTATATTTTTCGATTCTTGCCTCCGCAGCAAGAAGTGGATTCAGCTTTGCAATGATGGTTTTTAAGTGATCTGTATTCCAATGCTGCATTTCAGCTTCAGAAGACTCCCAAACTTCTAGTGTAGTGAAAACATTGTCTTCATCCAGTGAGGGTAAAATTTTATATGATAAACAGCCTGACTCTTGTTCTGACTTACATGCCAGCTCGATTAACAGTGCTGATGCCTGAGAAGTATATTGTGGGCGGACTGTGACTTTTGCCATAACGATTAAATTTGCCATATGCTCTCAGTACATAACGATTTGTATTGTGAAATTATGGAGCCTCTGAATAACTCCGTAATGCCTCTGCGGGTCTTGAAGGCAGCAGATGTTAGGCGCAGCTCGCCGTGAATGGCCGTAGCCCTTTGCAAGAGCTGCAACGCAGCAGCTGTGGCCTTCAAGGCCCGCCCTTCGGGGCTTGCAGAGCGATGCACACTCCGCGTTGCGACTTCTTGAAAGGTCTAGACATTCCTGCGAAGCCGCGCCTTGATTGTGAACCGCTCTGCATGCCAGAGGTATCACGGAGTTATTCAGAGGCTCCTTAATACGTGCGCTTTACTACCAACAGTACGCCAACAACCATCATGGCGAGACCGATAAGGCGCTTGGTATCCAAGCTGGTTTGCTGCGCACCCAGTAACCCAAAATGGTCGATAACGCTGATGGCGAGCAGTTGCCCCAGAAGAACGGAAGATACTGCATTACCCACACCATACCTTGGCGACACCCAAGTCACACTCAATATATAGAAAGCCACCAGAATCCCACCCAAGTAAAAGTACCAGGCAATATCTTTGCTAAAAACAGCACTGGGTAACCCCTCCGTTTTCAAGAGATAGGCTGCGGAGATTACAAGTCCAACGAGAAATAGCAGTGTAGTTGCCAGGGCTGAACTACCAAGCTTGATACCCAGTCCGCTATTTAGTGTTGCCATTACCGGTATGCCGATGCCTGCAATAAGCATTAGAGATGGGTAGATAATCGCATTTTGCACTTGGGATACCTCTACTCAGAATCGCAGCCGACCCAGGAGGGTCGGCTGCGAAGGTCACTTAGTTAGCCAGTTGCTTGACAATGGCAACGCCAACACCGTGGGCACTCGCTGGGTTCTGGCCACTAATCACCCGCCCATCTTCAATAACAAATTCCTGCCATGGCTGTACTTTGCTGTAACGTGCAGCTCCCCTTGCCAGAGATTCTTCCAGCAAAAACGGAGTATCATTAATAGTGCCGAAGTCGATCTCCTCCTCACGGGTGAAACCAGTTACGGATTTGCTGGCCAGAAGCTTCTCACCATTACTGAGAGTGATAGGCAGGAAACCGGCAGGGCCATGGCATACTGCTGCTAAGATACCGCCCTCTTCGTAGTGCTTGGCACTCAACTTTGCGAAATCTTCATTAGTTACCAAGTCAGAAAGCAGACCAAATCCGCCCGGATAAAAGACCGCATCATAGTCAGAAATATTCAATTGACTCACAGGAATGGTGTTATTGATACGATTTTGGAATTCAGAATCATTTAGTACTTTTTGATTGACATCGTCACCCTCGATATCGGTGCCATAGATTGGTGCTTTACCCCCTTCAATGGAGGCGATGTCGTAGTCGAGCCCACTCTCCATAAATACGTGAATCGCGTGAGTCAACTCAGGTGAGTAGGTGCCATTTGCCTGGTCAGTTTCACCAAGAGTGGCGTGGTTGGTCACTGGAATAAGTACTTTCTTCATGTTTCTTTCCTCTGTTGGTCAGCATTCAGTGGGGAGGGATTGTAGATTGTCCCTCTTCTGCTGATAATGCGTAAAATCTGTTAAATACCTTTGCAGAATGGCAACAATCGAGATTGAGAAACATGGAAAATTTTGACGGTATAGTCGAGTTTGTAGCGGTGGCAGAAAGCCAAGGTTTCTCAGCGGCTGCCAAGCAACTTGGCTGCAGTACTAGCCATGTGAGTAGGCAGGTCTCCCGCCTGGAGGAGCGCTTGGGTTCATCCCTTTTGGCCCGCTCAACACGTCAGGTAAGTCTGACCCAGGCTGGGACCGCCTATTACCAGCGGTGTAAAGAGTTAGTGATTGGCCTGCAACAGGCGAATGAGCAGGTTAGCCAGCAACAGTTTCAGCTCAATGGAACACTAAGAGTTAGCGGTGCTGGTATCTTTGCTGAGCAATATGTTGCCCCTGCCTTGATGGACTTTGGCTTGAAACATCCGGGGTTGAAAATCGACATGGACTTCAATAGCAGGATGGTCAATTTCGTCGAGGATGGGATTGATTTTGCCATACGCTATGGTCGCCTTGAGGATTCTGGCTTAGTTGCTCGTAAACTGGCCGACCGCCAAATGATGGCCGTCGCAAGCCCGAGTTACCTGAAAGAGAATGGTATTCCCAATCACCCCGATCAACTAAAAACGCAGAGTTGCTTGGTGGCTAACAATGATGAATGGGTTTTTGACCTGAATGGAGAGCCTGTAAGCGTAAAGGTTAGTGGGCGCTGGAGAACAAATAATGCCCATGCGATCGTGAAAGCTTGCGAGCAAGGCCTGGGTATAGCTTATATGCCCAAAAGCAGTTTCAGTGGTTCAATTCAACAGGGCTTACTGGAGCCTATCTTGGAATCTTTTTGTGGGCGCGGAGCCAGTAGCTGGATCGTGTATCAGAACCGTCGCTTTTTACCGATGCGAGCGCGAATGGCGATTGACTATTTGGTTGATTACTTTTCTGACTGGGTTGAATAGAAAGCGATTGGATTCGTTGAAAGGAATAGAAGCACTTCCCATTTCTTGCAAGCCTTCAATCCGGAGGATTAATATCCACCCTCCTCTAATCGACTGGCATTGATTATGGTCCTGACCAGGGCATTTTATCGCAGTGGTCACACTGCAACTCAGCAACGACAACCCGTTTCGTTTGTGGATGTCAGGAAGCGATTCGGCTTTCGCTCAATTGCTGTTGGCCGATGGGTCACTCGCGAAGAGCGCGATCGGGCCGCTGGGCTTTTTTATGATGCACTTGTTGATCTAATGGCCATTCTTCAAGGACCGGAAGCGTTGGTATCCCTCCGAGGTACATTGTCTTTTCAATATGGAATCGGCGGGCGCCCGGGGATGGCTGCCTTTTATGACCCTACTGCCCGGAGCTTTTCTCTTGCCAAGAATGCGGGGCCTGGCTCCATTGCCCATGAATGGTTTCATGCATTTGATCATTACTTGGCGCAAAAAGCGTTCAGTGATACGTCCAGTACCATGTATGCCTCAGAGGCCTGGTTGCGGAATGCAACTCCAGTACCCCACCCGCTCAATGACTTACTTTTTGCGTGCTTTAAAACTGTGATGCTGGATGAGAGTGGTAATAACCCCAGTGACATGGTGACTGCTTCCGTCAGTGCCGATAAAGCTAATGGTTCTGTCTATTACAGTAAGCCTGTAGAGCTGAGTGCTCGGGCTTTCGAAGCATTTATTCAGGATGCCAGTATCAACAATAATTTTTTGGTTGCTGGCTCAAAGGCTAGTCAAGAGGCAAAGTTGGGACTGTATCCACAGGGGCAGCAACGCAAAAGAATTAACCAGGCTTTCACAGCCTATTTTTCCTATTTAGGACGAAGCCTTAGGGCTTCCACAGGTGGAGACATTGACGTCAACTCTTAGAAATACCTTTCTTCTGGGCACGGGCCTTCTCGCTGGTGTAGTCGCTTGGGGATGGGCTGAACTTTCAAAAAGCTATGAATTGATTGCAATAGCCAGCGATCCCGTGCTGTCAGCGGAGCGTGGATTCATTGATGCGGAAGATGATTTTATTCATAAACGGGCTAAGTTCGTGGATGTTTATTCTCCAGGGGTTGGTCATGTAGCGCCCGGGATACTAGAAGAAGACTTGCAAGGTAAGTATGCTGAGTTCAGACCTCAGGAAACTTTTTTCTTATGTGGAACCGGCTTCCATATTGAAGATTACGCTCTGGATAGCGAGCAGCACGAACACAATAAATTTTATGCTCAAGCATACAATGCCAAGTTATTGGAGCTCATCAGCAGTTCAGCCCAGCGCTATGATTGAACAAATACTCATCTCTTCAACTAACTATATTTAGGCTTTGCTCATTGTGGTAATTTGCTCCACAACCAGTTTGCATACAGCCAATGTCTTCATGAGCCAAAAACCTTCCACACAATCCAACATCCTTATCGTTGAAGACGATCGCGGTCTCAACGACCAACTTTGCGAAATGATCCAAAGCGCAGGATACCAGGTCAACGCTTGCTTTGATGGCAATACCGCATTGCTGGAAGCTGCCAGGCAACAACCTCAATTAGTTTTGCTCGATTTGATGCTGCCGGAAATGGACGGTATTTCTCTACTCAAAATTTTACGCAAAACCAGTCAGGTTCCGGTCATCATCCTAACTGCCAAGGGCGCTGAAGAGGAGAGAATCGCCGGTTTTCGTCACGGAGCGGATGATTATGTGGCGAAGCCATTTAACAAGACCGAACTGTTACTGAGAGTTGAGGCGCTATTGCGCCGCAGTCAACCAGCGATGATGGAGGCCGTCCACCATACAGAAATCGACAACCTGCAACTCGATTTGAATGCTCAGCAAGCATTCACCGGCGATCTTGCAATTGATTTTACCGCTACCCAGTTTAAATTGTTGTGGGAGTTAGCGGTTCACCGGGGAGAGGTATTGAGCAAAGCCTATCTCTCACAGCAAGTTCTCAACCGTACTCTGGGTGCCTATGACCGCAGTTTGGACATGCACTTGAGTCGAATCAGGCGCAAGCTGACTGGAGCAGGATGGCGTGGAGACCGATTACAAACAGTGCATGGCAGAGGGTACTGTTTGAAATGAACCGCAAACTTTTTTGGAAACTATGCCTTCTGATTACTGCGGGCATTGTCTCTCTCTTTTACCTGATCAACTCCCTGACTATTCGCACCGAGGAGCAGATGAGTATGCTGGAGGCATCTCATCGAGAGGAATTGAAAGAGTGGGGAAAGGAGGCGGAAGCGCGGTTTCTCTCCGGCAACGAGGGGGAATTGGAACAGTGGTTAAAAGAATTACAGGAGAAGGAAAACACCTGGGCCACAGTTACCCAGTATGAGTTAATCCATGTAGCTGGTGCGACGGGAAATGAACATCGTTACATCGGCTATAACCTCGGCCGGGATGTGGATTGGAAGGTCCACCTGTATTTTGAAGAAAACCCGGTGATGGAAATTCCTTTTGCAACCGAGCAAACCAGCCTCTTAGTACTTCTTCCCGATAGGATGCGCCCTGGCAGCTACTGGAAAACAACGCGACTCTTGCTGCAAATACTCCTACCAATGGGAATCTTAGCTTTAGTTTCCGTGATGCTCTATCGCCATATTATGCACCCGCTGCGCAAACTAGAGCAGGCAACACGTGAGTTTAGTCGGGGAAACTTTGATGTTCGAGTGCACCGCCAATTGGGAAATCGTGACGATGAGATTTCTGAATTAGCCAAAACTTTTGATCAAATGGCAACTCGAATAGGCGAGCAAATCGTCAACCAGCGCCAGCTAATCGCGGATCTATCTCACGAACTCAGAACTCCACTCACCCGACTGGATATTGCCATAGAGGGAGCTGGAGCAAGTCACGCTGATGATAAAAATATCCAGAGGATTCAGCGGGAGTCTGCTCATATCAGGCGCCTGGTAGATGATACGCTCACCCTTGCCTGGCTGGATAACGAACAGCCTTCTATAGGTATCGAAGACTTGGATCTGGTCGACCTTATCGATGTGATTGTCGAGGATGCCCGTTTCGAATTTCCCGATCGCACTATCTGCACTCATTTGCCAGACTCGGCTGAAATAAGACAGTCTAATCACAAGGCAGTGGGACAAGCCTTGGAAAATATCTTGCGTAACGCCATGCGCTATACTCCGAAGGGACAAGCCGTTCATGTCCTTCTGGAGGGAAATACGAAAAATAAATTTGTTATTGATATTGAAGACTCTGGCCCCGGAGTTCCTGAAGCACTACTGGACAGTATCTTTAAGCCTTTCTTCCGAGCAGATCAGTCTCGCACATCAAAATCGAAAAATTTTGGGCTGGGCCTGGCGTTGGCGCGACGCCAGCTACATAGCGTGGGCGGAACCATAGAAGCCTCCAACCGCTCTGTAGGAGGATTGTGTATGAGAGTAACTCTCCCCACTCAATCTTTGGAGCCTGCATAAGGTAACTCTCCAACACACTGATGCAACTAAATGTAACAAATGCAACACTGCTGTACTTCACAGTTGCCAATAGGAATAATTCGCATTAGCAAATAGGTAACTCTGTGAAGGACAGCCAATGGCCCGCAATATTTCCCACAATAAATACGCGTTACTCCCCTTGATGGTATCCAGTGCCCTGGCCTCTGGCATCAGCCAGGCACAGGAAGTACAAAAGCAAGAAGATAACGCTGAAGCCGCGATGGAAACTGTAGTAGTTGTCGGCGTGGCGACTGATACCGAGATCACCCCAGAAGAGCTCGATAAGCAGCAGGCAAATGATCTCAGTGATGTCTTCCGCCAGATTCCGTCCGTATCTGTTGGTGGATCGGTGGGTATTGCGCAGAAAGTCTATATCCGTGGCATGGAAGACACCCTTCTCAACGTTACCGTTGATGGTGCTCCTCAAACCAGTACCCTCTTCCACCATATTGGCCGGGTATCCATAGAGCCGGAGTTGCTGCAGAAAGTTGAAGTGCAAGCTGGCGCAGGCGAAGCTACCAGCGGTGCTGGCGCTATTGGCGGTGCTATCCGCTTTGAGACCAAAGATGCGGACGACCTACTCGATGAAGGCGAGCAGTTTGGCGCAATAGTGAAAGGCTCGTTCTTTAGCAATGATGGCGAAAAAGCCAGTGCTTCAGTGTATGGAAAGATCACTGACGACTGGGGACTGCTGGGGTCATTTGTGACCGTTGATCGCGACGACATGGAGGATGGTGACGGTGACACAATCAATGGCTCAGCTTCCGAGCAGGATCTTGCCTTTATAAAATTAAGTGGCGATTTATCTGAAGATCAAAAACTGAATATCAGCTTTGAGCAGCGGGATGAGTCTGGAGAATTCAGCCGACGTCCCAACTGGCCTGTCCTTGAGGGAGATACTCTCTACCCTATCGACTCTGAACGCCAGACAGTTGTTGTAAACCACCAATTTGCTCCCAGTGCGCTGATCAATCTCGAGACAACGGTTTATCACACAAAATCAGAGATAGAACAGGACGTATTTGATATATGGGGTACATACGGTGCTTCAGTCGAAACCATTGGTTTTGATTTACGTAATACCAGTAGTATCGGCGAACATACCATTACCTACGGTATAGAGGCCCGCGAGGATGAAGTGGACAGCGGCTTTGTCTCAGGACCATTTGTCGGTATCTCGTTCAGTGAGGAAGGCCAAGTTCGCAGTGCTTACGTGCAAGACCATTGGCAGGCTACAGACGAACTATTACTGAGTTTTGGTCTGCGCTACGACGAATACGAGTTGGAACAAGTAACCCATGGCGATGAGACTGATAGCCAGGGCTTCAGCCCCAATATCGGTATGAGTTACTCTTTGACTGATGCGATCACCCTTACTCTCGGCCATGCAACAGCGATGCGTGGCAAGGAAGTTGGAGATGGGTTTACACTGGAATCGGCTGAACTTGCACCTGACCTGGATGCAGAAACCGTCGAAAATACCGAGCTGGGACTGGAATACAGCCAGGATGGCCTTGAGTTAAAAGCCGCTGTTTACCGCAGTACTATCGACGACGTTATTCTCGATCAGCTCGGAGGTGGTACTTACTACGAAAATGTCGGTGAGTTGGAAACCGACGGCTTTGAACTCAGTGCTTCTTATGCATGGGATAATTTAACGCTAAGCGCGGCTTTCAGTCACAATGATTCAGAGCTCAATGGGAATACCGTAGAGGCCTATGAACACAATGGCTTGGCGAATGCCCGTGGCGACACCTGGAACCTGAACGCCAACTATGCAATTACTCCTAAGTTAGAACTGGGCTGGAACTACACTCGTGTTGATGAACTGAGTAATATTGAGGTTTTGCACCGTGCAGTAGAAATTGAATGGATCGATAGCACCCAAACCGTAGATAAGTCTGGTTACGATGTGCACGACCTTTACTTGCACTGGGAACCTTTGGCAGATGATCGCCTGAATGTGAATTTAGCAGTTCAAAACGTGTTTAATGAGCAGTACCGGGATCACTCCAGCGTGGCCGATTATACTCATATTACTGGCTGGAAAATTGTATCTGGAGTTTATGAGGCGGGCCGGGACGTTCGACTGTCAGTAGACTACCGCTTCTAATTTGTTTTACTTGATTTACTATCAGGGCGCAATGCAGTTGCATTGCGCCCTTTGTTGCCTATGAAATCCAGATACCGTTTACTGTGGATCAAGCTCCACACCTATTTTTCCTGCTTTTTTCTACCCATTGCCATTTTGTATATCGCCACGGGCGTGCTCTATCTATTTGATATAGAGGGGGGCGTCGATGAACAATTTGAGTACACAGTTTCTCTACCCAAGGGCCTGCCCAGCAATGAGCAAGAGACTCTGGATACCATATCTCCGTTTGTTCAGCCCTCAGAAGTATCATTGCCAGCAGATTTCTATTTGGAAGATGAGTGGATTGGTTGGTATGGCTACAAACGCCAAGTCTATTTGGAGCCAAGCCAGGATAAGGAATCAGCGATACTGCATGTAAAAGAACACGATCTATGGCATCAATTTCTGCTGATTCATAAAGGTCATGCCGGTCCCCTCTTCTGGTTCTCAGCCATTATGCTTGGTGCAAGCCTGCTATTTAGCCTGATTAGTGGATTAGTGGTTGCCTTTGCGGTACCAAAATTCAGGAAGACCGCTATACAATTTACTTCTCTCGGTTTTGTTGCGCTGGTAGCTGCCTTTTTTATAGGGGGCTGAAACCCGTTACTTAAGGGAGTTTTAGTTAGGGAGCCTCTGAGTAACAATCTAGTATCTCTACAGCTCTTAAAGGTCTGCGATAAGCAACTTTAAGAGCGGGTTCATGGAATTACTCAGAGTCTCTTAGATCAAGCTTAAAAATTTTAAGCAAGTTGACAAATCTTATCTTCCAACTGCTGTTTAAATTGATAAAGATGGATGCCATCCAGAAAGCAGTGATTAACTTCAACATACATCGAGGTGACAAGGCGGCCCTCCTGGCGATGGTATTTACCCCAGAAAATAAAAGGTATTCCTGGATCACAACCTTCTTTCTGTACAGGCTTTACCTGTAGACCAGAGAAGTCACCCCAGGGGTAGCAGCTGATATTCAAGATATCATGGCGGCTGATGAAATTTTCTACGGGGAGGTACTCAGATTGTGCCTGTGAAAGTTCCCTTGCCTTGTGGACGAACTCTGTCAGATTCGTTTCCATTCTTGCCATAACGAGTTTGAATAACTCATTATCCCCTAAATCAGAAAATAAGGGGTGCAGCATGTCATGCTCAATGGGCTGGCCATTGACGATACGATGCCTGAAACCCGCTATTTCATTTCCCACCTGCGTGACAAGAAAAATAAGGCTGTAATAAAAAGGGAGTGTATTCTTTTTACAGAAAGATACCAGATTTGTCACATCGACCGGCTGGGTTAAGCCTATCCGAGTTGACCCTGCACTGCTCATAAAAAATTCAAAGTGGGCCTTTCTATTCCAGCGTTCGATATCAATAGGAGTCATGGACATATGAATATCGAGCCTTCAATGGATATTCATAGTTTAGGGTAGATTATAAGCAGCATCGGTGTTGCTAGTAGCTTTTATCTAGTTAGGACACCTGGAATATATTTAGAGGCATTAGCTACCATGCTGTAATCGCCATATCAAAACGCTCTTCCCTTCCGACTAATACCATTTTAGTAACGCTACTATTTCTCTCTTTCGCTCCTGTTTGAGGCACTAAAATAAGTCCCAACAACAGACTGTGCCACCTCATAAAAAGCGTTCATCTGTGCATAATTTGCAAAAGTGATGTTCCTGCTTATAAGTTTTAAGAAGGATAGAGCTCCCTATAATAACTTCCAGCTGTTAAAGCGAAATATCATCTAGATAACCAGGACTATTAACTATGACTACCAAGTACGAAAATGCCGTTTTGGATGATCAAGCATTGATCGAGGGACTTAAGTCTATTAACCCGGTATGGGGAGATCTAGCTGTACGAGTCGCAGGCGAGGTATGGGGAAAGCCGCTTCTGGATCAAAAAACCAAAGCACTAATCACTATCGCTATTGACCAAATGGCGCTCAATGTAAATGGTGAAGGTAACCCGTTTGGAGCCCATGTTGATATGGCACTCAAACAAGGGGCAACGTATGAAGAGATTGAGGAATTGATTGTTTTTGCCTCAATGTATACGGGCTTCAATAAAGGGGCTACCACCATGGGCGCACTGAATAAGCTTCGCCATGATCGAGGAGACATCTAATGGCTATCCCCGGACTTAAAAAAGCAGATCATATAGGATTCACCGTCCCCGATGTTGATTTGGCCGTTGAGTTCTTTAGTACACACTTTGGTTTTGAATTGGCTTATACGTTTGGGCCATTTGCCTCAGACGATACCTGGATGACGGATCACCTTAATGTAAATCCTCGTGCAGAGATCAAGAAAATTGCTGTTATGAATGCTAACAGCATCAATCTGGAAATATTCGAGTATGCCGACAACATAGATCGAAATAAGGTGGCACCAAACAATGCTGATGTTGGGGGGCATCATTTAGCATTCTATGTTGAAGATATTGATGCTGCGGTTGAATACCTCAAGAAACAGAATATAGAGGTGCTCGGCGCCCCTACGGTAATGACTGAAGGGCCAACTGAAGGAGAGACCTGGGTATATTTCATGGCTCCATGGGGCATGCAACTTGAACTCGTTTCATACCCTAATGGAAAGGCCTATGAGCATTTGACTAACGTACGCTTATTTGACCCTCGATGAATATTCTCGCCACTATTTTGGTTGTTATTGCAGGTATGGGGCTCTCCGTCGAGGCGGGATTGTTAGGGCCCTTAGGTATGCAGGTTGGTCACTTGTGGGCCACCTTAAGCATATTTGGTGTTGGGGCAGCCCTACTTTGGCTCATCAGTCTATTTGTCCCCAGTGCAAAATATATAAGCTGGCGAGAGGTTCCAAAGTGGCAGCTTTCAGGTGGCTTATTGGGACCTGTTTACGTTGTTGTTCTAACTTTAGCCACTCCTATACTTGGAGTAGCTATGACCATGATCGGGATTCTTGTGGGGCAAACAGCCAAAAGCTTCCTAATTGACTCACTGGGGTGGTTTGGGGTGCGTAAACAGCCCATTAATCTCCTGAGAGTATGTGGGGCAACATTTTTATGCCTTGCATTATATTTTACCTACTTGGGAGCCAAATTATGATTGGGCTGATGTTACTCGCAGTACTATCCGGCGTAGCGTTGAGCTCCCAGGCGGCAATTAACGGAAAATTTGGAGAAAGTGTAGGAGTTGTCCAAAGCGCCCTATTTACCTTTGGTATCGGAGCTGTAGTGATGGGCTTACTGGTGTTTTTCTTTGGAAAACACAGCGGCCCATCAATTCTTTCCGTACCTAAGTGGCAACTAACAGGTGCACTTTTTGGTATCTTCTACATGATAGTCGTAGTTGCTGTTGTTCCTAGAATTGGTGTGGCATCAACAACAATTGCAACGATTTTTGGGCAGATGAGCATGAGTTTGATTATTGATACCCAGGGATGGTTTACGAATCCGTCTATCCCGTTAAGTTCCTGGCGAATTGCCGCAATGGTTTGCGTAGTTCTAGCGTTGATCTGTAATTACCTTGCTAATCGGAGAGCGCCAGTTCGTAGTAATGAGGCACTGCAGCCCGCTATCCAAAGTTAGCTGAATATACAGGAGTAAAGCACTACTCAGAGGGGCCATAACATCACTCAACAGTTACCCACTATCGACCGCTAGCTAATGAATTACGATATATCAATATTAGAGTTAAAACTGTTCTTAATGACGGCCCAATTGGGTAACTACTCTGAGGTTTCCAGGCAGCAGGGAATGACACCGTCCTCTGTATCGCGAAAAATGGCCCAGCTAGAGGGCAAAGTGGGAACCAAACTACTGCACCGTCATACCAGGGCAATATCACTGACGGATGAAGGTACGGCCTTTGCAAAGTATTGTAGCGATATTGTTCGTCAGTATGAGCTAGTTTGCGGGCAAATTGAGCAAAGAGCCAACACACCACGGGGGGTTGTTAAAATCAGCGCCCCCGTTGCTTTTGGGCGGCTTCATATTGCTCCCTATATTCCAGATTTGTTAGAGCTTTATCCGCTGCTTAGGATCGAAATGCAGCAGACAGATAGCTTTATTGACCCTGCTAAAGAGGGTATTGACTTACTTATCAGAATTGGAGCGCTCCAAGATTCAGGCTTGAAAATGAATCGCTTTGGCAATCATAACTTTGTATTGGCAGCCAGCCCGGAATATCTGAGAGCAAATGGGGTTCCGGAAACCCCAGAGCAGTTAATTGCTCACAACTGTTTGGTATTTAAGGGAACCAATGGGCTACAGCGCTGGTTTATCGGTAAAGATGGTTTGACACCCTATGAAGTTAAGGGATCACTTTACAGCAATAATGCAGAAACGCTGGTTTCCAGTGCTATAGGGGGAGCTGGGGTTGTTATGTTCCCAACTTGGTTAATCAATGAAGAGATTCGGTTGGGCAAGCTGGTTCCTATTTTGACTGACTACCGCGCATCTTCATCGGCAGAAAACCAAACTATTAATGCGCTCTACTTACCTACGGATAACCTGGCTCCCAAAGTACGTGTTGTTATTGATTTCCTTAAGGAGAAATACGGTAGTCCCTGCTATTGGGATGCTAAATAGAGAAGCCTTCTTGCTATGACTCGGTGGGTATCGTGTACATTGTAATGCAAACAGGTTTTGGTTACAGGCTGGGGCTCCTGCCTCGGCCTGTAACTTCTGCTTGGTATTGATAAGCCGGCTAGTCTAAATAATCTACACTCATCAAATATCGTAAGAAGAGTTAAAATTTATAACTCACCATTAATGACGTACGTCTAGAGCTATCAGTGTCTACGATTGGGCTATTACTAATCTCATCGCCATACCAGGTTTGATATACGCCCCCCATAAGAATAAGGTTTGGGCTAATGTTGTATCCCACTTGTACGCCTAACCGGGTAATGATATCTGCATCTGCTTCATACGCTGCCCTATCTTGAGTTACTTCATTTAGGTCTACACCATAGTAGTAAGCCAACGCACTATCACTTTGCCAGCTAATAGTGAAGTCGGGTTTGATGATCCACTTTTGGTGCTTGTAAGGCAGACTATATCCAGCCGATAGACTGTATCCGTCGTGGGTATCACTGATATCTTGTGAGATGCCAACCTTCCAAAGGCCTACAGGGCTTTTATAGTTCATAGATAAGTTGGCAAGAATCGCCAGGTCAAGCTCTTCCATATCGCTGAGCTTATCACTGTCCCCTCTATCTCTATCGCCCGCCAAGTCACCGCCTATGCCAAACTTCACTCGAAGTTTATCGTTGTGGTACAGATCAGCCCCCAACTCAAAACCCTGAAAGTAAAAGCGCTTGTAGCGGGCTGAGATCAATGGAAATATGTTGTTTTGGTCCTCACCATCAACGTAGATTGACTCAACGCTAAAGGTTCCAATACCTACAGAAAGTGCTGTCTCATCCTGCTTTGGCGGCTTCTGGGTAACTTCATCTGCAAAAGCCAGGCTGGATAATGCCGAACCCACCAGCGCGGTGCACATACTCAAAGTTAATGGCAGAGAACTCTTATGGTTTTGATCTCGCAAACTAGACATATTGAATCCCAATTTGAACTGGTTGAAGTTCCGTTATTTCTGGAGTGGATTCTATGCCGGTAAAGGTAAACGCCAGGTAAATAAGCTCATGCCCAGGCCAGGTTAACGGTTAAGTATTGTTCATTTTTGTTGTAAGAAAAGATCCATTGCTGCTGATCGGCCACTTGCTTCAGGATATGAAGGCCTAAACCAAAACCCTGCCCTTCCCCCCTGTCAAAATGCACCTGCTGCTCCGGCAGTATGGGGTTCTGAACCCGGATTCCATTTGCATCAAAATCAATATCGATACTTCCCTCAAGGGTATGCTCAAAGGCATTTCTGAGCAGATTGGTTATAGCGATATCCAATAGCACTTGTACTTGCTTCAAGTTGACCGAACTATCCGAATTGAGATGAACCTGTACATCTCGCTGACCCAAGAGGTATTTGAGCTGCTCAACTCGAGTTTGAATCATATTGCTGAAATCAAATTCTGTTGATTCCAAATTTACCTTGCTTTGAGATAGCAGCAGAAGTGCCTGTGTCAGCTGGGTCATCTGCTCATAGGAGCGCTCAATCTGCTCCAGTTGAGTATCGATTGGCTTACCTTTTTTTTGCCTTACCTTCACCACATGCAAGGCGCTGCCAATGGTTGCCAAGGGGGTTCTCAATTCATGGCTCGCATTCTGTAGAAATTGCTTTTCCTGCTCTTGATGATTCCATACCTGCTGTAGCGACTCTTGCAGTACTCGTCCTACACGACCAAATTCATCCTTCCTTTGCTCTAAAGATTCCGGGATCGGAGTCAACTTATGCCTACTCTTTTGCGCAAATTTCTCCAGGTCTTTTAATGGCGATATCACTTGTCTTGCAAGAATAAGAGGCACACTTAATGCTAAAGTAAGGGTTAGTAAGACACCGATAAGAACCTCAATTTCTACCTTTTTGTACTTGCTGGGTATTGCAGCTTCTTCTATTTCCAGCACGTAGTAAGTTGTCTTAAGGGCGCTTTCAGCATAAGGCATAATTGCTAAATAGTAGCGGTCATTAATTAAGTCTTTGCTAAAGTGCACCCTTTTCTCTTCGCCGTCAGCTTCCTCTAACACGCGCTTTGCCGTATCTGGCAGTGAACTGTACTCATCATATGTTTGTAACTGGGCAAAAAAAGGGTCATCAATAACCCCTCCAGCCTCAATGATACGTTTTTCAGCTACAGATATTAGTGTCGCACCTAAGGCGTGCTTAACCATTTTCACTTTGGATTTCTCTACGACAACTGCACTGCACGCCACAATTGCGGCAAGAATCCAAATATAATGAAAGAAAAATTTTCTGCGAATGGATCGATCAAAGGCTTTCATCACGCTTCCCCAGGATAACGCCCTTTCCTCTGATCGTGTGCAGTAGTGGAAAACTGAACCCCTTATCGATTCCCTGCCGCAACCGATACAGATGTACTTTGATTACGTCGGATTCGGGGGAAAGAAACTGCCATAAATGCTGTTCAATTTTTTCTTTAGTAACCAGCTTTGGGCTCTGTTGCATCAAAAACACGAGCAATTCCCAACAGATTGGGGGCAGATTTATAGATTTTCCCTGTCTGGTGACTTCATGGGTCTCTAAATTAACTTCCAGGTCCTCAACTTTATACCGGGTTTGGGTAACGCGTCGTTTTATTGATAGAGACCGAATCCGCGCGACCAGCTCAAGCATTTCGAAGGGTTTAACCAGGTAGTCATCCCCTCCAGATTGGAAACCGGTGATTTTATCGTCCAATTGGTCCAGCGCGGTCAGCATCAATATTGGTGTCGAGCTTCCTTCATTGCGCAACTTAGAACTCACTTCGAAACCGCTTCTACCCGGCATCATGACATCAAGTACGATTACATCGAAGTCATGCTTTGAGGCCAGCTCAGTGGCCATTATTCCATTGTCAGCGTAGTCACATCGAATATTGTACTCTTCGAGGCTCTCAATAATATTGGACGCCAGTGCGTGATTGTCTTCAGCTAAGAGTACCAATAATGGCGTTTTGCAGTCAGGCCCCATTGATCTAGTCACTCAAAAGTTCTCGATAGCCTGGAATAATAAGGCTCAATGGGTAAACGGTAAGTAAACAAGTGTAAAAGTGATGAAATTTTAATCACCCGCATAAAGCTTGCTTGTGAGTAAGCCTGACTATAAATACGAGATCTATAGTCCCTCTTCCCAAAAGGCTATTTGATTGCTGGATTGCAATTTTGGTTAAAACTCATTTTGGGCAATAGTTGCTGCCAGCTGCTTAAGCTTTGGCTGCTGCCCCTCGATATTGGTGAGCCCAATTATTAAATGGTTTTCTTCAGGAAATATGACGATTAGGGCGCTAAAGCCATAGATTCCGCCAGATTGCGTATACACTTTTTTGCCAGCGACTGTGGAGGTAACCCAGCCAAAACCATATCCCCTCTCGACAAACACATCCTCTTTGTCAGTGGCAGAAATCAAAGAGCCTGTGGCAATGGATTCGGACCAGATTTCCAAGTCTGCCAGGTTACTGGACAAGGCCCCCGCAGAATAAGGAATCGACATATTAATATAGTTTGCCAGCTCAGCCTGGTTAGCGGTTGCATAGCCTTGAGCGTGGTTCGCTTGGGAGATTGTACTCTCGCCATATCTTGTTTGATCCAAGCCTAGCCCCTCCAGGATATGTTGGGACAAGTACTGTGTGTAGGTGTACCCGGAAATCAACTCAATAAGGTACCCCAGTAAAATATAGTTTGAGTTTGAATAGCTATATTTTTCACCAGGCTCGAACTCCAGAGGCTTAAACTTAGTCAGGTTGACCAATTCCAAAGGACTAAAAGATTCATTGTGGTCAATGCCGTAAAAAAAACTCCGGGATACCTGAGCGATGAGTGAGGAGGTGTCTAAGGGTGATCTCATCTCCTCTTGGGTAGTCCTTCACAAAGTGTGAAACAGGCATGTCGTAGCTGGGAATTTTTCCAGAGTTCTTTAGCTGTACAACCGCTAATGCCGTCAGGGTCTTGGAGAGAGAGCCAATTCGAAACTGGGTATCAATTCGGTTAGGTATCTTTTGGGCTACATTGGCAAAGCCGAACCCTTTTCTCAAAATATCGGTGCCATCACGCTTGACGAGAAATGACCCTATAAAACCTTCAGATTCAAGCAAACTTTCAGCGCTAGTGTAATCCGAGTGGGATGGATGACTGTAGGCTTGTGGAGAGAGTGCACCGAAAGAAGCGATTAACAAAACCGCAAGACAAACTGCTTTCATTCTTATATCCGTGAAACTGTAGATGAGCTGTAATCGGCTCCGGGTCGCGGGGCGAGAAATACCCTAAGTCTTTGACAAAAGCTAGTCAATTTTTTGGGGTTACTAGACCGACAGTGCGTGATAGACCTAAGAGTTGGCTGTCACTACAGAAAAGAGAGGGAGGTATGTGGTTGAGAAAGCACCTCCCCAGCACTTGTGCGGCTGGGGAAGCGGGCGGTTTCGCCCCTTGTTGGGGGCGAAGCCTAAAGTTTACAGGCAGACAATGTTTTCTGCTTGTGGGCCCTTAGCGCCCTGAGTCACGGTAAACTCTACCTTCTGGCCTTCGGCCAAGGTTTTAAAACCGCCACCGGAAATTGCGCTGAAGTGAGCAAAAACGTCGGGACCGGATTCCTGGGCGATGAAGCCAAAACCTTTCCCTTCGTCAAACCACTTAACGGTACCAGTAACTGTATTAGACATAATAGATATCCTTGATTGAACAATTGCGCTCCAATTGAATGGAGTTGTGCGGGCAAAAAGTATTATTTTAAACGAGACCGAACGAAGGATTATGACTAAAACTACGAGGTAAACTGCAATAAAAAATGGCTTTTAAACCGGCGGACGAATAGTAGCACTAGCCTGTCACCTATGTCCACTTTTGCCTAAATCTATCCCCGACATTGGTACTCAGACCGCCGTCCACTGCCGCATAAAGGCGCGATGAACCGGAGGCACTGAGGCGATACAGTGGGCCGATAGCCACAATGCTGATTTTGCCAGAGGATTGCTCGAGGAGATCAGCTTTCTCGCCAGCTCTGTCTTCTTAACCACAGACTCTCCGGCCTCATGCCGGGAGGTGGAGTAGCTATCGACCGCACCGTTAGCGATAGCAGATGCTGCGGCTATGGCATCAGCCATACCCAGATTCATCCCCTTTCCTCCCACTGGAGAGTGGCAATGGGCTGCGTCTCCAGCCAACAACACCCGGTGCTTTCGGTAAGTTTCTGCCTGTCGGATGGAGATTTTAAAGGCCGCTGTCCTCCGGATGTTGGCGATTTCTATCGGCAGCCTGAGGGTTGCCAGGGCATCTTCGGTTGATGATGCGATGCGAGCGCGGCGCCGTTCGATAGGGAGTACCAAGGTGAACTCACCTTCCCCGCCGTACAGGTCCAGGGCAATCTCTTCCGGATCGAAGTTTCCTCTCAAATCCACATCCGCAATTGACCACTTATTGGGCAGATCAATACCAGGGTACTGTATTTTCAGCTGTTGTCGCACGGCGGACTGTATGCCGTCTGCGGCAATCACCCAGTCAAAAGAGGCGCTGGTATTGTCTGAGAAATTAACGGCCGCCTTGTCTGGGGTTGTTGTGATGTTTGTGACTGAGACCCCGTACTCAACTACGACGCCCCTCTCGGCAAGAGTGTCCCTGAGGATTCCCTCGGTCCGGTTTTGCGGTAGCCCGAGAGGCACCCTATCGCGAAACTCATTTCCGCTGTTGTCGATATAAACCAGGGTTCTCTCATCGCGCAATATGTGCATTTTCCTCAGGGGCATTGCCTCTGCAAGAAAGGGATCTGCGGCGCCCAGCTCTCGAAGGGCATCAATGGTGGCTGGCATAATGCCAACAGCGCGGGAGAGTTCAGAGGGGCTGTCTTTGCGCTCAACAATACGGCACTTCAGCCCCAAGGAAGTGAGGGCGACTGCAGCAGTCAATCCGGTCGGACCGGCACCAATTACCAGGATGTCCATCGATACAACTTGTAGCCTGAAAGCTCAACCGGTCGACACAGAATGCCTCGATCGCTACAGGGAGCTTGCTGCTGCAAGCTTAGACAAATTTCTACTGCTGTAGAGGGGCGTAATGGCCACTAAATGCGTGCACAGCCCCTCTTCTCCGGTGTCGCTACTTAAGTACTTTTATCTCTGTCGGAGGAGTCGGGGATGTCACTGTAGCCCAGTGCCGTTGCGGGCTTATCCATTGAGGCACCCTGGCGATCCAGAACACCGATATCCAGCACTGGGGAAGCATCGATATGTTGAGCATCCATCATTTGGGCAACGCGCTGTAGTGAAGCAATTATCATGCTTTGCTCCCAGTCTTTTAGATCGCCAAACTGACGAGCAAACTGGTCCTGAAGCGGGATGGGGGCATCGCGCAAAGTCTCCGCGGCCTCCTCAGTAAGGTAAGCATGCACTTTGCGCTTATCAGCCTGGGAGCGCTGGCGATACACCAAGCCTCTCTTCTCCAGGCGGTCAAGAATATTGGTCACGGTTGCCTGGCTCAGGCTGACCTCGTTGGCCAGTTCGCCGATCGTCACTTCACCCTTATTGCGAATAGCTTGTAGCAACAACACCTGCGGGGCGGTTAAGCCAGTGGTTTTAGCCAGGTGTTTGGAGTGCAGGTCCGTGGCTCTTATTACCCGCCGCAGGGCCACTAGCACTTGTTCGATACTGTTCAAAGTTACCTCTCAATCATGGAGTCAGGGTGATTGCCGGAATTATATCGCCGTACCCCTCAATCACTAAGCGCTTATAACCCGACTGCGAAACATCACCCCCACAAGAGCCTCAGGCTCCATCACAAAACTGTCCATTTTATGGTCAGGCGATCTCTCAGCCGGCATGTCCAATAGAAAAATTTATCGACCTCAAAATATTATTTTTACCTGCCTATAGGCTGTATATCCCACATATCCAGGCATTTCTAGGCCAAATATTGTGACTTGATTCGCCTCAAGTATCCTGGACTTTGAATTTAATTTGTGTACGATATTTAGCGTTCAAAGCATTTTTACTAGTAATCCGGCATAAAAATGCCTCTAAGAAGCTATATTTACGCCATTTGCTCAACACTTGTGCAGGTAAATATTTAGAGGTGAAAAAATATTTAGTCGGTTGGGAAGGTTTTTTGTCTAGCTCAGAAAATATTTTGTTACGCAGCCCATTGATTGAAGATGGGATGGCCACTTACCGATTGATCAAACGTTGCCCTCCCCTGGACACAAACTCCAGCTACTGCAACCTCCTCCACTGCAGCCATTTCGCCAACACCTCAGTCGCCGCAGAGGTTGATGGAGAGCTGCTGGGCTTTATTTCCGGCTATATCATCCCCGACCGTACAGATACCCTCTTTGTCTGGCAGGTGGCCGTAGACGAGAAGGCCCGGGGGCTTGGACTGGCCTCCCGGATGATAAGTCACATCCTCGAGCGTCCTCACTGTGGTTCGGTCAGATTTATTGAGACCACGATTACAGAACACAACCTGCCGTCTTGGGCGCTCTTCCACAGTGTCGCCGATAAATTATCGGTCGATCTTCACTCCTCACCCTGGATGGACTCTCAAGCCCACTTTGACGGGCTGCACGACTCCGAAACCCTTGTCCGCATCGGGCCTTTCGCCCTCGAAGAAACACCATAAAAGAGAAAATCATGAAGATCTTTGATGAGATTGAATCAGAAGTGCAAAGCTATGCCCGCTCCTTTCCGCGAGTTTTCAATCGCGCAAAAGGCGAGCTGATGTGGGATGAGGAGGGAAATCAGTATCTGGATTTCCTGGCGGGTGCCGGCACACTCAACTACGGGCACAACAACCCGCTGTTCAAGCAAGCACTGCAAGATTACATTGAGGCCGATGGAATTACTCACGGCCTCGATATGCACACCAGGGCCAAGGGTGAATTTCTACAGGCACTGAATGAGAAAATTCTCAAGCCGCGGAATATGGAGTACGTGGTGCAGTTTACCGGTCCGACTGGGACGAATGCGGTAGAGGCGGCGATGAAAATTGCCCGCAATGTAACCGGGCAGCAGAACATCGTCACCTTTACCAACGGTTTCCATGGCGTAAGCCTTGGCTCGCTGGCCGCCACCGGCAACTCGCATCACAGGGATGCTGCCGGTGTCAGCCTCAATGGTACGCACCGCATGCCCTTTGACGACTACCTGGGCAAAAATATCGATACCACAGAATACCTCGATAAAGTCCTCTCAGATTCCAGCAGCGGTATTAATTCTCCCGCAGCAGTGATTGTTGAGACAGTTCAAGGGGAAGGCGGTATCAATGCGGCCAGTATCGAGTGGCTAAGAAACCTTCAATCCGTCTGCAAAAAACACGGCTTACTTTTTATTGTCGATGATATCCAGGCTGGCTGCGGCCGCACGGGCAACTTTTTCAGCTTTGAAGAGGCCGGTATCGAACCCGATATCATTACGCTATCCAAATCCCTCAGTGGCTATGGGCTGCCATTTGCGCTGGTGCTAATGAAACCAGAGCTGGATCAGTGGAAGCCCGGTGAGCACAACGGCACTTTCCGTGGCAACAATCTGGCTTTTGTAACTGCGAAAGCCGCTATCGATCATTACTGGTCTGACGAAGACTTCTCACGGGAGATTAAACGCAAGGGCAAATACATTTCCGAGCGTTTGAATGAAATTGTCAGCCGATATGGTGAGGGCAACTTCACCACCAAAGGCCGGGGTATGTTTCAGGGTATCGACTGCATCAGCGGCGAACTTGCAGGAAAGATCACCAAACTCGCATTCAAGCAGGGGCTGATTATTGAAACCAGCGGAGCCGATGACCAGATCGTTAAGCTCCTTTGCCCACTGATAATCACCGATCAAAACCTTAAAAAAGGGATCGACATTATTGAATCCGCTATCCGGGAAGTCTGTGCCGGAGAGCGGGATATGCCTGAGGAAAGAGTCTTTTTTGAAGCCTGCTAGACTTTAAGGGCCTCTGAAAAGGTTCACGCAAAAGATCCAACTGTGCAGGCTGCAAACTAAGAATATTGCTGACCAGCCAGACTCGAACACACACGAAACAGCGAAATACCAATGATTGTCAGAAGTTTACAGGAAGCTAACAAATCCGGCCGCCGGGTTGTTTCACCGGATAACAACTGGGAGAGCACCCGACTCCTGCTTAAAGATGATGAAATGGGTTTTTCTTTCCATATCACCACTATTTATGCCGGTGCTGATTTCCAAATGCACTATCAAAACCACTTGGAAGCGGTTTACTGCATTTCCGGCAGAGGTGAGGTAGAAACTCTTGAGGATGGCAAGAAGCATCCTATCGAACCTGGAACTATCTATATTCTCGATAAGCATGACCGGCACATTTTAAGAGCCTTTGAAGAAATGACTATGGCCTGTGTATTTAACCCCCCTTTGAATGGCAAGGAAGTACACAATGCTGAGGGAGCCTACGAACTTGAAGCTGACAAGATTGATGAATAACTAGTCAGTCATAGGGCAGTATCCATGAAGTACCTTCCAGATAGCTCAAGTGTTACCAGGGAAGACTGCTACCCCTCCCGAAAACCGGGCCTTCTGGGTGGTGCCATGGTGCGCAAAGATCCAATTGTGTATGGGGACTGCCAGCCCCTCTCCCCACTGACACCATCGAAACTCAAGCGCTACGCAGAACAGGGCTTTGTTGTACTGGAGAATTTGTTTTCCCAGGCGGAGATTAACTTTTTTACGCAAGAGTTGGCGGAGATTAAACAGCGCAGACACACTGATAAGTCGGAAGAAATTATCACCGAGCCTGAAAGTAACGAAGTGCGCTCAGTCTTTCGTATCCACAAAAGCAGCCAAATTTTTAACCGGCTTTCCAGGGATCAACGGCTATCAAGTATTGCGAAATGTATTTTGGGTGATGAGGTTTATATCCATCAGTCTCGCGCGAACTACAAACCTGGTTTTCGCGGGAAAGATTTTTATTGGCACTCCGATTTTGAAACCTGGCATGTCGAGGACGGCATGCCCCGTATGCGGGCACTCAGCATCTCCATTACCTTAACAGAGAATCATCATTTTAATGGCCCATTAATGCTGATTCCCAAGTCCCACCACCATTACATTGCTTGCGATGGGGAAACACCAAAACGGAACTACCTCAGCTCACTGAAAAAGCAAGAACTTGGTATTCCCTCAGATAGCCATTTGAGGTCCCTGGTATCCAATGGCGGAATATCAGCTGTTACAGGCAAGCCCGGCAGTATTGTTGTGTTTGACTGCAACTTAATGCATGGCTCCAGCAGCAATATCAGCCCCGACCCGAGGTCTAATTTGTTTTTTGTTTTTAATGCCCTGAGCAACAAGGTGGAGGCTCCGTTTTGCGGCTTACCTCCCAGGCCGGAATACATCTGTGCGAGGAAATCAATTTCTACTATCTGAAGCAAATCTCAATTCAAAGCACTCACCCAGTTTTTAAGAGAAAGAAGGACCAGTAAGAGACGATGCATACGATAGAAAAGATTGGCGGCACCTCTATGACGGACTACGAAGCGGTCCGGGATAATATTATCAAAGGTGACTCCAAGGGGATCTACAATCGTGTTTTTGTAGTCTCTGCCTACGGCGGTATTACTGACTTGCTTCTAGAGCACAAGAAAAGTGGTCAACCAGGTATCTATGCCCTCTTCTCCAGCAGCATTGAGGACGATAGCTGGCTGGTTAAGTTTGATGAGCTTCGGGCAGCACTGCGGCAAATCAACGAGCGTCTTTTCGGGCATGGCGATCTTCTCGCGGAAGCGAACCTGTTTTTGGATGAAAGGCTGGAGAGCGCCAAAAAATGCCTGAGAGACCTGCAAAGCCTCTGTCAGCACGGCCACTTCTCCCTCGACGCCCACTTGGGCACGGTAAGGGAGATGTTAGCCAGCCTCGGTGAGGCCCACAGCGCATGGAACACTTCAAAGCTGTTGCAGCGGGATGGTGTAAATGCCTGCTTTGTCGACCTGACTGGCTGGCGCACCAACAAGCACATTCCCCTGGATGAGCGTATCCGGGATGCCTTTGCCACTATCGATTTAAGCAGACAGCTGCCTATTGTTACCGGCTATGCCCATAGCGATAAGGGTCTGCTGATCTCGTTTGATCGGGGCTATAGCGAGATGACTTTCAGTCGTCTCGCCGTACTCACAGGGGCAAAGGAGGCGGTGATTCACAAAGAGTTCCACCTGAGCAGTGCAGACCCTCGCCTGGTGGGAGAGGGAAATGCAGTACCCATTGGCCGCACCAATTACGATGTGGCCGACCAGTTGGCCAACCTGGGAATGGAAGCGATTCACCCCAAAGCCGCCAAGGGGCTGCGCCAACAAAATATCCCTCTCAGGGTGAAAAACACTTTCGAGCCCGAGCACGCCGGCACCCTGATTACTGGTGACTACATCAGCGACTCTCCACGAGTGGAAATTATTGCCGGCTGTAAAGGGGTTTACGCCCTGGAGTTGTTTGACCAGGATATGGCGGGCAGCATCCACGATTATGATCGCGAAGTGCTACTGGTGATCAAGCGCTTCAAAGCCCACATTATTTCCAAAGACACTAATGCCAATACCCTTACCCATTTCCTCTCCACCAATCTGAAAACAATTAAGCGAATTCAGGCTGCATTGGAAGAGCATTTTCCCGAAGCCGAACTGAACCAGCGCAAAGTCGCCATAGTTTCAGCCATCGGTAGCGATATGCAAATCCCCGGCGTGCTGGCCAAAGCGGTGCAGTCGATGTCCAAAAGCAATATCCGCGTGCTCGCCATGCACCAGTCCCTGCGTCATGTAGATATGCAGTTCATCGTTAGCGAGCCAGACTATGATGCAGCCGTTCGGACACTACACGAGGCACTGGTAGAGATTTACAATCACGGGACGGCGATATGCCTCGCATCCTGAGCCTTTGTGCCCTGTTCTTTTTATTAACTTCCGCCACCTCTATTTCCCAGGAAACGGAAGAAAAGAAAAAAGACAGTGCGCAAAGCGAAGTCGACACCCTTGAGAAGCCCTTATACACACCCTTCGTCGAGCGCTATATGCTCGACGAAATTAAGCAGCTGCGAATCGATCAGGCTAATGCCAAGCAGGAATTGATTCAGCAAATTGTCGATCGTGAACACAACTCTGTCGATCGAGCCGTAGCCTACGCAACCGATACGGTTACCTACTTTTTCTACTTGATAGCCGCCGCCACTTCAATTTTGGTTTTAGTTGGTTGGCGGTCATTCCAGGATATTAAAGAGCGGGTGCACTCCCTGGCCGATGAGGAAATCTCAAAGCTGGTCCAGGAATACGAAAAGCGCTTGGAAGTTATAGAGAAGCAGCTTCAACAGAAAACACAGCATATTGAAGAAAACCGCGAGGAAATCGAGCTAACTCAGGAAGTACAGTCCCTGTGGCTGCGCGCCCAACAAGAATCCTCAGTGGCAAATAAAATTGCCATTTACGACGAGATTCTGCGCCTCCGCCACGAGGATGTAGAAGCCCTTACCTATAAAGCTGATGCAGTGCTGGAGCTTAATGAACCCCAATGGGCCGCCAATCTTTGTCACCAGGCCCTAGGTATTGACTCGGATAACAGCCATGCCTTCTACCAACTGGCATGCGCCCATACTGCCATGGGTCAATTTGATGAAGCGCTGCGTTATCTGGCTGAAGCCATCAAAAGGCGGGAAAGCTACCGCGATGAGATCCTGGTTGATAGTGCCTTACAGCCTTTAGCGGAAAGTGAAGTTTTTGAGGAACTCGACCAGGTTATTGCCAATACTCCCTCACCGCAAAGCGGTGGCAAGGGGAGCTAGAAATATTCGGATAACCTCTGAAGACCAACCCATAAAATAATACGGGATAAAAATAATAGGATTGCCGATGATCTATTCATTTCTTGGTTTTTTACTTTTGTTCACTCTGGTCGGCCTCTCTTCTGCGATGTTCAGCCGTCAAACCAAAGCCGACTATTACCTTGCCAGCAGTGGTGTCTCCCCCTGGCTGGTGGGGTTGTCTGCCGTGGCAACGAACAATAGCGGCTATATGTTTATCGGGGTTATCGGCTATACCTACACCACTGGGTTGGCCTCCATCTGGTTGATGGTGGGGTGGATTGCCGGTGATTTTCTGGCTTCCCTCTATGTACACAAGCGATTGAGGACCGCTACCAGTTCAAGTGGTGAAGTCAGCTACGCAGGTGTTCTCAGTAACTGGTACGGACAGAAGTACTCAGCCCTGCAGCGCCTGATCGGCATCATTTCCCTGCTGTTTTTACTAACTTATGCCTCTGCCCAAATGGTTGCCGGCAGCAAAGCCCTGCACGTACTGCTGGATTGGCCTCTCTGGTCCGGTGCTGTAGTTGGAGCTGTGCTTGTATGCCTCTACTGTTTAGCTGGCGGCATCCGCGCGTCCATTTGGACTGATGCGGCCCAATCCATCGTTATGATGGGGGCTATGGCAGCACTTCTAACCGTCGCCCTTGCCAACTTGGGTGGCATCACCAGTGCGGCGATACAAATGCAGGCTATTGAAGGTTTTACCCATTGGTTTCCCGAGGGGCTCGCCTTTGCGGGCTGGGGCGGGGTGATACTCTTTGTGATCAGTTGGGGGTTTGCTGGATTGTCTGTGATTGGACAACCCCACGTTATGGTTCGATTTATGACCCTGAAGGATTCCAGCAAGATGAACCGGGCAAGGGCCTGGTACTATCTGTGGTTCATCCTTTTCTATTGTATGGCCACCGGGGTCGGCCTGCTATCCAGAGTGTTTATTGCTGACACAGGGAGCTTTGATGCGGAGCTTGCTCTTCCCACCATGGCTATGGATTTGTTGCCCCCTGTTTTTGTTGGGCTGATCCTGGCTGGTATCTTTGCCGCAACCATGTCCACCGCAGACTCCCTGCTTCTCAGCTGCTCCGCAGCCATTACCCACGATATTCTTCCGCACAAGATTGAAAAAACCTGGTTTCTAAAGCTTGTCACAGTTGCGATAACCGGCGGCGCATTGCTGTTGGCGCTCGCCAACAGCCAAAGTGTGTTCAGCCTGGTTATTTTCGCTTGGTCGGGACTTGCCAGCGCATTTGGCCCTCTACTCCTGGTATTGTGTTTTGGGGGTAAGCCATCCCAGGCAACCGCTATCGCAGCAGTGATTATCGGCTTTACAGCAGCGATTACCTGGCGGCTACTGGGGTATCACGGCGTGATCTATGAGGGATTGCCGGGTATTGCAGCTGGGTTAGCAGTGCTATATCTGGCCAGCCTGAACCGCCAAACCTCCACTTTACGCGAGGCAAACAGTTAAATTCACTCAACGTAATTCTGGGGAGGTAGAGCCTCCCCGCCTGCCAGACCTTCACCAGCTAGAGCCTCCTCCCCCAAAAGCGACAAATCCCATCTCCTGCCGCCCAAAGCCCCCGCCTTTCGGGCACCTGACTTGACCCCGAGACAGCCGGGTTGAGCAAAATTCATACAGTGCTTTTTATAGAGTTCAAATGAGATTTTTGGCCCAACCCAGCCCACTTTTAACCCTTGAAAATACGGATTAACTCTGTAGTCGCTGAAAAATAAATCCTCCTACGAATCCGCCAGCTTTGTTGCATTGAGTGCTAACAATTAGAGTTCAAATTAAAAATATGTTACATTTTGTGTCATATCGCTCGATCAACGACTATCGAGCCCGGGCTGGAATCTGACGATTAGGGACAAATGTCTTCGTCAGACCGGCCCTTTTTTATGATGACTGGACCTTCACGATCGGCCCATTGCGCCCTTCAAGTCCATCGCCAACGAACAACCGACTGACCCTCTGTTAAAGCAGTATGGAGAGACAGATGTCACTGGACAAACAACGGAATTTTGTAGACGGCCGCTACCTGTCGAATGAGAGCGGCGAGTGCTTTGATGTATATAACCCGGCGACCAACGAAATCAGCTATCAGGTTGAGGTTGCCGACGAAAAGGTACTGGCAGAAACCATCGAGAGCGCCAAGCGCGGTTTTGCCCAGTGGTCAGCGATGATGCCGGTAGAACGCAGCCGCATCCTGCAGAAAGCAGTAGCGCTGTTGCGCGAGCGCAACGACGAACTGGCAGCTATCGAAGTGACTGATACCGGCAAGCCCTGGCAGGAAGCCAGTGTTGTCGACGTGGTGACTGGGGCCGACTCCATCGAATTCTTTGCCGGCCTGGCTGCAGGCATTGAAGGCAATCAGCAGCAAGTCGGTGAGGACTTCTACTACACCCGCCGCGAGCCCCTGGGCATCTGCGCCGGAATCGGTGCCTGGAACTACCCCTTACAAATCGCTTGCTGGAAAGCCGCCCCGGCCCTAGCCTGCGGTAACGCCATGATCTTCAAGCCTTCCGAAGAAACCCCCAAAGGTGCTTTGAAGTTGGCTGAAATCTTTATTGAAGCGGGCATGCCCCCGGGTGTTTTCAACGTAATCCAAGGTGATGGCGCCGTGGGTGCCTGGCTGACTAACCACCCGGATATCGCCAAGGTTTCCTTTACCGGCGAAGTGGGTACCGGCAAGAAAGTGATGGCCGCAGCGGCTTCCAACCTGAAAGAAGTTACCATGGAGCTGGGTGGCAAGTCCCCGCTGGTGATCTTTGATGATGCCGACCTGGAGCAAGCCGTTTCTGCTGCCATGCTGGGCAACTTCTACACCCAGGGCGAAATCTGCACCAACGGTACCCGGGTATTTGTACACCGCAGCATCCAAGATCAGTTCCTCGCTCGTCTGAAAGAGCGTGTTGAGCAAAATATTATTGCCGGTGATCCGATGAATCCGGACACCAACTTCGGCGCCCTGATTTCTGCCAAGCACCAGCAACTGGTAATGGACTACATCAGCAAGGGTAAAGAGGAAGGCGCGACCCTGTTCTGCGGCGGTCACACCCTTTCACCAGAAAATTCACCTAACGGTTACTTCGTTGCTCCCACCGTATTCACCGACTGTCATGACGATATGACCATCTGCCGCGAAGAGATCTTCGGCCCGGTAATGTCGGTACTGGTCTTTGATGATGAAGACGAAGTGATCCGCCGCGCTAACGATACCCGATTGGGCTTGGCCGCCGGCGTATTTACCCGCGATATCACTCGCGCCCACCGTGTGATCCACCAGATGCAAGCGGGTATCTGCTGGATCAATGCCTACGGTGCTTCCCCGGCAGAAATGCCGGTGGGCGGATACAAGTTATCCGGAATCGGACGCGAAAATGGACTTGCGACCCTGAACCACTATACCCAGCTAAAAGCGGTGTATGTGGGCCTGGCACCACTGGAAAGTCCATTTTAAGCGGTACCCTGTATGAGTGAGTTTGACTACATCATTGTCGGCGCCGGCTCTGCCGGTTGCGTTCTGGCCAACCGCCTGTCTGCCCAGGAAGATAAAAAAGTCCTCCTGGTAGAGACAGGAGGTAGCGATCGCAGCATCTTTATCCAGATGCCCACCGCGCTGTCCATCCCCATGAATACTGAGAAGTACGCCTGGCAGTTTACGACTGAACCGGAGCCCCACTTGGATAACCGCAGTATGCACTGCCCCAGGGGCAAGGTACTCGGTGGTTCCTCCTCGATTAACGGGATGGTTTACGTGCGCGGGCACGCTAAAGACTTTGATGAGTGGGCACAGCACGGCGCCGAAGGCTGGGATTACGCCCACTGCCTGCCCTACTTTAAACGCTCTGAGACCTGGGCTTTCGGCGGTGACGATTATCGTGGTGACGAAGGTCCACTGGGGGTCAATAACGGCAATGAAATGGCCAACCCCCTTTATGGAGCCTTTATCGAAGCTGGCAAAGAAGCTGGCTACGACTACACCGCAGATTACAATGGTGAGCAGCAAGAGGGCTTTGGCCCCATGCATATGACGGTAAAAGATGGTAAGCGCTGGTCTACCGCCAACGCTTACCTGAAGCCGGCAATGCAGCGCCCCAATTTGACGGTATTGACCCACGCCACTGTGCATAAGGTGATTCTGGAAGGTAAACGGGCAGTCGGAATCAAACTTGAACGCAAGGGAAAGATCCTGGAATTCAAGGCGCGGCAGGAAGTCATCCTCAGCGCAGGTCCCATCGGCTCCCCTCACCTTCTTCAGCTCTCCGGAATCGGAGATCCCGACACACTGGCAGAAGCCGGTATCGAACTCCAACACGAACTCCCCGGCGTCGGCCAAAACTTGCAGGACCACCTGGAGTTCTATTTCCAGTTCCGCTGCAACCAACCGATTTCCCTGAATGGCAAGCTCGATCCGTGGAATAAATTCCTGATCGGCGCTCGTTGGATACTGAAGAAGGATGGTCTCGGAGCCACCAACCATTTCGAGTCATGCGGTTTTATTCGCTCCAAAGAAAATGTGGAGTGGCCGGACCTGCAATATCACTTCCTGCCAGCAGCCATGCGCTATGACGGCCGCGAAGCTTTCGACGGCCACGGCTTCCAGGTGCATATCGGGCACAACAAGCCCAAGAGTCGCGGCAGAGTCAAAGTGGTGAGCAGTGATCCCAAGCAATCCCCTTCCATCCTGTTTAATTATTTACAGGAGAAAGAGGATATTGAGGGTTTCCGTGCTTGTGTGCGACTAACTCGCGAGATTATCAATCAGCCGGCTTTCGACGAGTACCGGGGCGATGAAATCCAGCCCGGCACCGATATCCAGACTGATGAACAAATTGACGCTTTCGTACGGGAATCCGTCGAGAGTGCATACCACCCATCCTGCTCCTGCAAGATGGGAACTGATGCAATGGCAGTGGTAGACCCGGAAACCCGTGTACACGGATTGCAGGGCTTGAGAGTTGTAGATTCCTCCATCTTTCCGACCATTCCCAACGGCAACCTGAATGCGCCCACCATTATGGTGGCGGAGCGGGCTGCTGACCTGATTTTAGGGCGCCCAGTATTGGCGCCCTCCGAGGCACCGGTAGCGACCAAAGCTACCAGCACTCAGCGACCTGGCCGCCCTGCGCGCTCAGTTAGCTGATTTTTCGTCGGCGCTCTGGCAGAGATTTGACTGCCCCCTTCAAACACGACGGGGATACTCAAATCTCGCACAGCAACGCCCTTGAGGGGCGCCGGCATACCAATAACTAGCTGGAGACTCAGCATGACAGCTTGGCTTTCTGCGGGATTATTATTTACCTTCACGGCAATAATTTTCTCGCTGATTAAATGGGGAAATGTGAAGATGGTCGGGGTGACCCCGGTCAAAACCTTCACTTTTATAGCGATCCTTTTCACCTCCGGCCTCGATGTAGGCCTGATCATGTTCCCCCTCACCGAGTTCGGTGGCTATGCAGACCTAGCCGCAAACCCAGAATATGGCTTCACCAACGCACTCGCGATTGAGTTTGGTTTTTGGGCCTTCCTGATCTGGGGTTTCTACTTCCTCACCTGTTTTTACTTCTGCATTATCGAGCCCAAAGTTAAATTCTTTGAGATCGGCCTGGTAAAGCTGATCAACAACGTGGTGATTATCGGTACCTGCGCGTTTACCGCCTACCTGCTGCTCAGCAACTTGCCCTGGTATCTGCCACAGGTTGGCGATGGTGAAACCATTGTTGGTACCTTCTACCTGATCGTATTTGCCGTGATCGCCGCTGCGGTCTACTCATCCACCAGCCTGCGCTATGTGCGCTTCCTCAGTCTGGCGACTACCTGGATGTTTATTGGCCTGATCGCGGTAATGTGGGTAGGCGCCTTTACCGGTGAGAACGGCAGCGTTGGAGACTTTGCTTCCACCTTTGCACTGCTCGGCGGTTACTTCGGCAATATCCACCAGTTCGTACTGCCGCTGAATGACTACCACGAGTTCTACCTGTTCTGGTGGTTTGCGTGGAGCATTATGATTGGCCAGTTTACCTCCCGCTTTGTGGGCGGTCTGCGTACTTACCAAGTGCTGGCGGCGATGCTGATCTTCCCATCCATCCCCATCGCACTGTGGTTCACCGTGCTTTACTACTACTCCAGCCAGGGCCTGGATACTACTGGCTTCTATAACCTGGCCATGATCATTGTGGGCATTACCTTCGTGATCAACTCGCTGGACTCCCTGATTCGCCTGTACACCGACAACCTGGGTATGACCGTTGCGCGTCTGGGCAAGTGGAAATACTTCGTGCTGAACCTGGCAGCGATGAGTCTGCTCACCCTGTTGTTCAAGCTCGACTTCCTACAAATCCAGTGGATCGGTGCCCTGGTAATTGGCATTTTCTTCTGCTGCCTGGGTTACATCCTGGTGAAACGCTTCAGGGCGGTAGCAGCTATCGACTCCTCGCCTAAAGAAAACAAGATCGACTTTAATAAGATCGAACTGGCGAGCTAACTGTTGAAATCCCCTGCCTGGTTTGGCGGGGGCTACAAAATATAAATAAGTGGTAATTGAACAATGAAATCAACTTTGAAACTTTCTGCACTGACCTGTGCTTCTCTGCTGGTGCTTGCCCAACAATCCCAGGCAGAGCTGTCTTCTACTGTTAACCTGACTACTGACTATACCTTTAATGGTGTCAGCCAGACTCAAAACGACCCAGCACTGCAAGCCAGTCTGGACTACGGGTTCGATAACGGCTGGTATATCGGCACCTGGGCTTCCAACGTAGACTTCGGTGAAGATGACGATACCAACCTGGAGTGGGATTTCTATGCAGGTAAGTTCATGCAGCTTACCGATAAAGTAAGCCTGGACACTGGACTCGCTTATTACACCTATCACGGTGATAGTGACCTTTCTGAAGAGTACGCTTACCCGGAAGCTTATGCCAAGCTTGGCTACAGCTCTGCTCTAGGCGAATCAGAAGTCAATGGCTGGTACAGCTGGGATTACTTTGGCCAGGGTGGCGGCCACTACATTATGATGCTGGCCCATACCTTTGAGTTTGCAGAAGGACACAACGTTCGCTTCAGTGCTGACCGCTCTACAACCGTCAATAAAGACAACTGGACCTGGGAAGGTAAAAAATCTTACAACCACTACCGAGTGGAGTATATGACTTCCCTGGAGGGTTTTGATTTCAATATTGCCGCCGAGAATACCACTCTCGACTCAGGCACTGCTGACGAGCGTATCGTCTTCTCTGTTGCCCGCACTTTTAGCCTTTAAACTATAAGTGCAGCCGGGGCTTTAGATAGCCCCGGCATATCTTACTAGTCTGCTCTTAGGGTGTTTCTTCTTTTCCGTCCTGGCCAGACTTCTCTGCAGATTTCATCACAACTTGCCCTGATTCAGTATTCCCACTCCAGGCACCTTCCTCAGTCACCCCTTCCAAAACGATTTCCCTTTCAAGGATAACAGGGTGCAAATTCAAGTCATGCCGTGCAACTTTAACCATTGAGATACACAGCAAGAGGGCAATCAGCAGCAAAGGGACACCGGCGATAATGCTTGCCGCCTGCAACGCTTCCAGCCCCCCAATGAGCAACAAGGCAATAGGCATTACTGCCAGCGCGAAGGCCCAGAAAATTCGATTCCACCGAAGCGGCTCGCCATGGACTTCTTTCTGCACAACGGCGGCAAGAATATGAGATATGGAGTCAAAAGTAATGATCGTAAAAACCAGTGCGATCAGCGTATACAGCAACACAACTAACTGGCTCGCCGGCAACTTATCCAAAACGGCAAAGATCACGGTATTGGCCCCCTGCTGATTTAGTATTTGCACCAAGTCCAGCTCGCCCGAAAAATGCAAGTAAACGCCGTAGTTGCCTAGCACCATAAAAAACAAGAAGCAGCCAAAAGTTCCAAAAAATAGTGATCCAAGAATCATCTCCTTGATAGTCCGACCTCCAGAGATACGCGCTATAAACAAACCAATACTCGGTGCAAACACCAACCACCAAGCCCAATAGAAGATGGTCCAATCTTGAGGAAAACGAGTGTTGGGGAATTGTTGAAAATGAGAGAAGGACTCAGTCCAAGTGGCCATTTGCAAGAAGTTCTGCAGCGCTCTACCCAGGGAATCCAACCCACTATTGAGCATAAATAGTGTCGGCCCTGCGATAAACACGAAGAGCAGCAAGGCAAGCGAGAGAAAAATTGTAAAGTTTGATAGAACGCTAAGGCCCTGCTTTACCCTGACAAGAGCACAATAACCAAACAATAGCGCACAAAATATCAGCACCCCGACCTGAAATCCCACCCCAGTAGGAATTCCAAATAGCTTGTGCAATCCCAAAGTAATCAGCGGCGCTGCGATACCAAGCCGTGTAGCCGCACCTCCTAGCATGCCAAATACCAGAGAAGTATCGATAAGCTTACCAATGTGCCCACTCACTCTACGATCACCCAATACTGGCGCGAGCGCTTGGCTTAACTTTAGAACCTTGCGTTTACGCACATAGTAGTAATAGGCAATTGGCAGTGCGGGGATTAGATAGATAGACCAAGCCAGTGGCCCCCAGTGAAAGATACCGTAGGAAACTGCCCATCGCGCAGCTTCAGCTGAGCTTGCTTGAACCTGGAACGGCGGCTGTTGGTAATAGTAGATCCATTCAACCATCGACCAATACAAAATAGAGGCGCCAATACCGGAAGAAAACAACATGGCAGCCCAGGATAGAGTTGAGAATTCGGGGCCCTCTTTCCCCCCTCCCAACTTTATCCTGCCAATATCACTAAAGGCGATATACAGCACAAATAACATCGCACCTAGGCCTAGCAGGAGATAAAAGACCCCCAACTTCTCTGTCACCAGATCTTTAGCTGCCAATAACCATAGAGAACCCGCCTCGGGAAAGAGGATTAAGGGCACTGTCGCCACTAGTAGCAATGCAAAAGAGCCCCAAAAGGTGGGCTTGTCTATGAGATCCTTTGTTCCCTTATTCAACAAGGGTTCCTTCTGAAAAGATGTTCTTACAAAACGGGAAGGAGTTGGGAGCTAAATTAACTACAGTCTGGCTATTTTTTGACCAGCCGGAACAAAGTTGCTGAAACTAAAGACGCCAATCTTTAAGGCGAGCACTGCACTGCCATTTACCAACCGCTGGCATGACGTGATTAGCATCCTTTTGAGTACTGATTTAACAGGCCAAATGCAATTCAAGTGTGAACAGGATGTGCATACTCAAATACTATTTGAAACGGGGCTTTCCCAAAGGAATACAGAGAAGCGATATATATAAGAAGGCTTTCGCCGCCATTGCGGGCCTGGCGCTATTTGCATGCACCAAGGACCAGGATAGGAATATCGATGTTAATGATTTTGAACCTGAAGCAAAGACAGGGATTTACGACATTTCCCAAGAAGACTGTGAGCTGATGAAGCTCCGGCAGGTTCTTCGGAACAACTCCCCTATTGGCTGTGAAAGGCTGAAGAGAGTCGTCTTCAACTATACGCCTCTCTTAGATCCGCCTGCTCAGGATAATGTTGGCATCGAAGCTGATCTATACCGCAGAGGCGCTGTTGTTGTACTTGATATCGTTGCCGAGAACGTCCTGTCTCTATTTGGCGAGATCTACCGATCTCGCTTTCCAATACAGTCAGCCATTCCTGTTGAATATTTTACTCTGCAAGAGCGAATGGCAGATGATCGAAACAACACACTGGCTTTTGATTCCCGGCCTATTACTGGCGGAAGCAGATGGTCTGAGCATGCTTATGGTGTTGCTATTGATATTAACCCCCTACAAAATCCCTACCTGTATATTGATAAACACACCCGAGCCAAAGTAATCCCTAAGGATGCAACAGAAGGATATTTAAACCGGGCAAAGTTTCGCCCGGGAAAGCCAACCCGCATGGGGATGTCTGAAGATGTAACCACAATCTTTGCCAGGCATGGCTTCGTTGTCTGGGGTGGAGACTGGAATGTCCCGATTGACTATATGCACTTCCAGGTTGGTTCCCGTCAATTCATTAACCGCCTTGTAACTTTGCCAAAGGAGAGTGCAAAACAACTATTTAACCGATATACACAGCAATTGAATCTCTGTTTTGAGGAGAGCAACTCGATAAAAAGCGCTACTCACCTCAGAAAACATTGTGTCGATAAAGTGGTATCAGAATTTGATGGAGAGCAGGAGTGAAAACGGCCTCCTCCTGCTGCCCAACTATTAAAGTCGAGACGGATGGCTTCCCGGATCGCCCTCTATATGGGGTTTGTCATCGTGGGATACGCCGTGCTCCGTCTGGGCCGGAACCTCCCAATTCCCCTCTTCTGTCCACGGATCATCCTCTGGAAACTCTTCAATATAGATTTCCTTCTCTTCATAGCTCGGCTGGTAGCGCAGGTCATAGTGAGCGGCTTTCACAATCGATATGCACAGCAGCAAAGCAACAACTAAAAGCGGCACGCCACCGATCACGCTGGCAGTTTGCAGCGTATCCAGGCCGCCCAAAAACAGCAGCGTTATCGGCATCAGTGAAAGCGCAAATGCCCAGAACAGGCGGTTCCATCTAGCTGGCTCTTCATCGACCTCTTTCTGCACAACAGCGGCAAGAATGTATGAGATGGAATCGAATGTAGTTGCAGTAAAGATGAGGGCGAGCACCGTATATACCAGAATCACCAGTTTACTGCCGGGAAGTGTCTTGAGTGTGGCAAAAATTGCAGCGGTTGCGCCCTGCTCATTTAGCATCCCCACCACATCCAGCTCACCGGAAAACTGTAAGTAGACGCCGTAATTCCCCAGCACCATAAAAAACAGGAAACAGCCTAAGGTGCCATAAAAAATGGAGCCAACCACCATGGTCTTAATGGTCCTCCCCCGTGAGATACGCGCAATAAACAAGCCGACACTGGGAGCGAAAACCAACCACCACGCCCAATAGAAGATGGTCCAGTCTTGGGGAAAATGGGTATCCGGGAACTGCTCAAACTCTGCAAATGGCTCAGTCCAGGCGGCCATATGGAAGATGTTATCCAAGACACGACCCAGGGCATCCAAGCCGGTGTTCAACATAAATAAGGTGGGGCCAACCAGGAAAACAAACAGAAGCAGTACAATAGACAGCCACATATTCAGGTTGGAAAGTGCGCGGATACCCTTCTTAAGCCCAACAAAAGCGCTATAGCCGAAGATTGCCGTGCATATCATCAGCACTACAACCTGGGTTCCCAGCCCGGTGGGCACGCCCAAGAGTTCATGAGCCCCCTGAGTGATCAGCGGCGCAGCAATTCCCAAGGTCGTAGCACCGCCGCCCAACATACCAAAGATAAACAGCACGTCGATCAGCTTGCCGAGTCCGCCCTGGGCGCGCTGCTCCCCCAAAACGGGCATCAGTGCCTCGCTAATTTTCAGCACGCTGTGATTTCTAACGTAGTAGAAGTAGGCAATTGGCAGAGCGGGAATCAGGTAGATGGACCACGCCAGCGGGCCCCAGTGAAAAATACCGTAGGCAACTGCCCAGCGCGCAGCTTCGGGGGTGCCTCCTTCAACCTGGAAAGGTGGGGTTTGGTAATAGTAGATCCACTCGACCATAGACCAATAGAGAATCGATGCACCGATGCCGGCACAAAACAGCATTGACGCCCAGGATATGGTGGAGAACTCAGGGTTTTCTTCAGGTGTTCCCAGCTTGATCTGGCCGATATCACTAAACACGATATAGACCATAAAGAGAATTGCCCCGACACCCAGTGCCAGATAGAAAACCCCCAGCTTGTCAGTGACGAAACCTTTAGCGGCTAAAACCCAGGCGGCACCAACTTCGGGGAACAGCACCAGTGGAATTGTCACTGCCAACAACAGCGCCAGCGAACCAAAAAACGTGGGTTTATCGATGATTTCTCTGAAATGATTGGACAACACTTGCCTCCCAAATGCCTTATGAACCGCGGCAAATAAAAGCAAGGGGGACTTTATATAAGGAACTTTATTATGCGGTGTTAGTGAGTAGGACTTATATAAGGATAGGTAGATCAACTACAGCTAAATTTGCTCTTACTTATCTTTAATAGTACCAGCTAGTCAAAGTATTTCAATTTGACAGTTGTCACATCTGTTTAGATGCGACAACCAATTGAACTGGGGCTATCAACTGACGACGACCCCAACCTGCCGGGTTCTGAACTACTGCTTACCCAAAGATTTTTCCAGTTGGGCAAACTGCCCTTGCAGCATTGCCTTCTCCTGTAGAAGGATACGATTCTCGTCTGACAAGGTCTCTATCCGGTCTTTTGTAGCACCCAGTTCAGCATCCAGCCTTTCCAAAGATACTTGCTGAAGCTGAATCTCCTTAGCTTGCCCTATACCGCTGCTCTGGAGGCGGGTAACCTCATCCTGTAATCGTGTAATTTCAGAAGATTGGAGGTCAGCGCTTGCTGCCTGCTCTTCAGCCTGCCGCTTGTAGTTTGCTGCTTTGGCTTGAGCGGCGCCTATATTTTCACGCAAATCCTGCTTTTCCCGATTGAGCTCAGTAATTAATGCTTGCCCCTGTTTATACAGGAGATCCTGCTCAGAAATCTTCTGTTCCGCCAGCCCAAGTTGCTCCGTCAGTGAAGCCACCTGCCCCTTAAGTTGCTCACTGGAAGATCGAAACTGATCTCGCTCATGCTGCCGGTCAGTAGACGTTCGCTGCTGGAAGTGCTCAAAGTGCTCGCGCACATCGCGATTCTCTTGCTTCATCTCTTCAATGGAGGCCTTCTGCTCCTCAATTCGAACCGAGGCCTGCCCCAGTTGAAACTCACTTTTTTCCAGTTCTGACTGAGCTTCACCCAAGGTAACTTTGAGGCGGCGCTTCTCACTTTCAGAAGCTGAAAGCTTCTGCTCCAGCTCGCGAATCAATGCGGTTTGCTTGCTACTGGTCTCTTGAGCTTCATTTAGTCTCTCTGTTATCTCCAGCTCTTTAGCTTCAAATTCCTGCTGAACCTGCTCCACTCTCTGGTCCGCATCCCCCTGGATACGCTGATGAAGCCCTTTCAGCGCCTCCACCAAATCTTTAGGTAAGCCGCTGACATCAATGCTGCTGGAACTCTCGCTTTTCCACCGTTTTAGAAGCGGCGCAATTGTACTTTTACTCCCTGTCCCCAGATGAGCGCGCACCCTATCAACTGTCGGCTCCTCGCCCCGGGCCTTAATCGCCTTTGCTGCCTCAAAAATGTCCAGATAGGTGACCCCTGTGCGCGCCATTAACCTTCCCTCAGATTATTTTGTACCAAATTACGTATTACGTAATAATACATAATATATAAAAATAAACCAATTCTTGAATTAACCTAACTAACCTTCGATAATGATTCTTATCGAAGGTTATGAAAGTAAGGAAACCCCCATTTAACGTACCCTCAGTACAAATAGTGGTTTCCGGGTGACACAGAATCCATGAGAAAACAGCCTCTAGCCTCAACCAAAACCCAACCTCAATCCCCGCTCAGCAGTACATCTACTGGGGCTGGAGCACTTCTGGCTGAGGATGACATCCAGAAGTACCTGAAAGCAGCAACTTCAGACAGCACTCGCAAAGCCTATCGGTCTGCCATTCGCCAGTTCGAGAAATGGGGAGGCCGACTCCCTACCGATAGCCATTCACTGGTTAGCTATCTATTGAGCCGGGCCAAGCAATTAAACCCACGCACCCTGGATTTGCACCTAACCGCCATAGGCCAGTGGCACCTTTATCAAGGCATTGCCAACCCAGTCGCTGAGCCGCTGGTGCAGAAAACCATGCGCGGTATTCGCCGCACCCACGGAAAGCCCAAGCAAAAAGCCAAGGCCCTGAGCCTCGAACACATTGCCACCCTCACCCGACAGTTGCGCTCTCAGCCTGATTCCAAGAAGAAGGCCCGTGACTTGGCATTGGTGCTGGTAGGCTTCTTCGGTGCCTTCCGGCGCAGTGAGCTAGTAGCGATCCAGGTTGAAGACCTGATATGGGAGGAGGAAGGCTTGATTATTCGCCTACCCAAATCAAAAACAGATCAAAGTGGTCAGGGAATGATGCGCGCCCTTCCCTACGGCACCCCTGAAATCTGCCCCGCACGAGCACTTAAGTCCTGGCTAGACGTTAGTGGTATTAGAACTGGGCCAGTATTTCGGTCAGTCAATCGCTGGGATACAGTGCAAAGTCGACAGTTAAACCCCACAGCTATCAACGATCTACTGAAAAACCTCGGGGAAGCCTGCGGTTTTGACTTTGTTGCCGAACTCAGCAGCCACAGCTTTCGCCGAGGCCTGTCTACTTCCGCTGCGCGAGAAAAAGTTGGCTTTGAGCTGATCAAGAAGCAAGGTGGGTGGAAGAGTGATGCCACTGTCTGGGAGTATATTGAGGAGGGGCAACAGTTTACCGACAACGCCTCAGCTATCTTGATGAAGAAGATGTCGGAACTGATCGATTAGTAATGACTTATGCACTATTAGCAATAGGTCTTTACCCTAAAATAAATGCAATAGTTAAAGCACTTGAGGTTACAAATACTCAAACCTCTACTTCTTAGCATGAGTATTACATCGCCACCTAGACTGGATTCAAATTCCATTGGCGGCTCTTATATCTCGCCAAGGCGGTGCCAAGAGGCTTGAAAAGCGAGCAAATTAAAAGATACGGGGCCCTATGCATGGTTAATTGATTCAACTGGGCAGACGAAAAGTCAAGCTCAAGTGTTATCCAACACTTAGTTAATAATTATTTACAATTATATACATATCAAGCGTTGCCTAAGCTAGTAAGGATTGATATTAATCGATCTATCAGTTGTCTGATTATGGAATAAAAATAGATGAAGCTAAAAAAACTAAGGTTCAACAGTAATGACTTAGCAAAAGTTTCAGGCTATCTATTTTTTATTCAGTTCATATTGTTTGTTGGGTTCATTATTTTACTGCCAAACAATATACAGTTCTTTAAGCCCAGCTCTACAATTCAAATGGGCGATTTTTTGATCGCGCTTGGCCAAACCCCAAATGAATTTCTTATCCTGAAGCTGATTTTACTCGCATTAAGGACCTGTTATGCCCTTTCGTTTGTATTTATTGCGGTCCTATTTTGGGAGAATAGTAAAGTTGCTTCAGCGGCATTGATTTCATTCACCCTGGTCTCCGTAGCTATTATCAATATTGCCCAGCTCTTGGGATTAGCACTTATACCAATAGCTAATGATTATACAAACTCCTTGGCACTAGGCGATGATATCAGGACGATCTCATTAGAAACGTCAGCTTTCGGAATTTATGTAGCTCAAGAATTATTGGATACGTTCGTAAATACGGTGACTTTTAACGGTATATTTGTATGTCTATTCGCAATCTCCTGTTACAAAGTAGAGTTAAAATATACCAAATGGCTTATCCCTATTATGATGATCCTCCCATATAACAGGTTCTTTGATTTACCTGCTGTATTGAGCTTAGTCTCAGGGTTGCTCAATGTCATTGTTACAGCAATTTACTTTCTATTGATGGGGTTTTTCTTATTAAAAATGAGCTCACCAGAAACCTCCAAATCAACTGTTTAAGTAAAATAGAGTTTAACCTGCTCAGATTGATTGAATTGCGAGTAGCCAAAAGTACATTTTCTGTCAGTTTAGCCTGAATAGAGCACATGATACTGCCCCTCTACCTGTGTAATGGTCAAATTGAGTGCCGTACAATCATTGTTGCCAGGTTGTTAGGCAGAGTCGAACTCACAAAAACTTGAGCCTCAAGCAGTACATGAGAGATCTATCACGATGGATGATCTAATGCCTGTATCCCTACTGCTTGGTATGGGTTTCATTGAAAATTGATTCCCAATCCTGATCAAAGGTCTCGGGTATCGATGAGGATGACCTCCGAAAGAACAGAACCCCAACGTGAGCTTCATGACCCTGCCCGGCAGAATGATCAGCTGTAACCTCTTCAATAAAGCCGCGCATGGTGCCACTGCCATCTAAGGTCAAATTTGTAACGCTCTCATCGGAAACATCAACAGCTACCAACTGGATTCTATTGCCACTCTTCATGTAGGCAAAGATACCGATATCCTTGGCAATAGTGGCCTCATTCACCGTCTCTTCAACCGCAGTCAGCTGGTGTTTAACATTCGGTTTCTTCGTTACCTCAAGATAACGGCCACCACCGCCTACACCTGTTTGCTTGAGAACCTTAAAGGTCCGGCAAATTTGCCCCTTCTCCAAAGTAAAGGCGTCCGGGCTGTGCTCATAGAAAATAAACGACTCTCCTTCAACCGCACACCACACCCCCTCCAGGGAATCTTTGGCTTCCGGCTGAGCATTGGCATGCATGTTCACAAGAGTCATAAGTCCTGATACGAGCAAAAGTAATAGGTGATTTTTTATTTTCATGGAGACTTCCAAGGTGGTTATCAGTCAAATATAGGTGCAGCTTTATGGTTAGTTAATCTCTGAGCAAGCTGATTCACGCCAAAAGTAACGAGCTCTAAGGATCTATAGTCCTCAAGTTGACCTCGGGCGAATAAGTCAAAACGATCCTCTTTGAAATCACGGGATTAGAACTCAGGCTATTATCTAAATTGTGGCAAGGAGGCCTTAAATGACGAAGCTAAATCAGAAGCAAATTGAAGACTGCAAGTCTAGCAAGTCGGACTTCTCCGACCTCAAGGCGCTATTCCTCAACTGCACTCTAAAGCCTACGCCTGAACTCTCCCATACAGACGGTCTAATTCGCATATCCAGGGAAATCATGGAGCGCAACAAAGTCTCAGTTGAGGTTTTACGCCCTGTTGATCACGACATCGCTTTTGGTGTTTACCCGGATATGACGGAGCATGGCTGGGACACTGATGAGTGGCCACTGCTCTATCGCCGGGTTGAAGACGCAGATATCCTGGTTATAACCACGCCGATCTGGTTGGGAGAGAAATCCTCTATCTGCACCCAAACAATAGAAAGGCTCTATGCGAACTCAGCTGATCTGAACTCTAAAGGCCAGTACGCATACTACGGCCGGGTGGGAGGTTGCCTTATCACCGGCAATGAAGATGGCGCAAAGCACTGCGCCATGAATATTCTCTACTCTCTGCAACACCTTGGCTATGTTATCCCTCCCCAGGCAGATGCGGCATGGGTGGGAGAAGCGGGCCCCGGCCCCTCGTATCTTGACCCTGGTTCCGGTGGTCCGCAAAACGACTTTACCAATCGCAACACCACCTTTATGACCTGGAACCTGATGCATATGGCGCGAATGATAAAAGATGCCGGGGGCATTCCCGCCCACGGCAACCAGCGCTCTGCCTGGGATGCCGGCTGTAAGCCCGACTTCCCTAACCCTGATTATCGATAGAAACATCCTGCATTTTTAACTTTATTGAGCTAAGCAGCCTAAAGTTGTTGCTGTTTGGCCAAGTCTATCCGTATTTACAAAATCCTATTTACAAGATGTAGCACCAGGGATAAATTCCCGCCTTCTTTGCTCCCATTAACACCCACCTACACGGCATAGCACTCTTATCTCCATAAAGGGATGCTAGGCGTTGCCATATGAATTGGTGGTCCAGTAATTCCTGTGAGGTCCCTGTCCCGAATGAAACCAGAGTTCTTAGCGCATATCCTGGATAGCAAATTATTTATCACCATATGCCTGATCTCAGTAGTGATGTTATTACGTGGCCTGCTCACGCTAGTAATAGCACGAAGTAGTTGGCAAAAAGCGGATAAGCGCCGCCGTATCAATACCGTACATAACCTTGGCAACTTATTATTGGTAGTCGGCCTGATAGCCATTTGGGTAAGCGAACTCCGGGACTTTGCCCTATCCATTGCCGCTTTCTCTGTGGCAATTGTATTGGCACTGAGAGAGGGTGTGCAGTGCCTCGTTGGTGGCTTGTATCAGGCAAACATGCGCTCGTTTACTGTAGGAGACTGGATTAAAGTCGGCAATCAATTTGGTGAAGTCACCGATAGTGACTGGCTAAGCACCACCCTTTTGGAGATCGATCCGCACGGTTTGGGCAATGGCTATACAGGAACAACTCTGTACATCCCTAACAATGCCTTCTTTACCCAACCGGTAAAGAACCTGAACTTTATGCGCCGGTATATCGAGCACACCTTTTCGATTACCCGGGAAAGCAAAGGAATGAATCCATTTGAAGCCAAGAAGTTTATCTCTGAGCGGCTTAAGGAACACTGCGAGTCCTTCCGTGAAGTTGCCGAACGCTACTGCAACCTGATTGAGAATCGCATGGGCGTTGAGCTGTCGGGGCCTGATGCCAAAGTCTGTATCACAACGAATGAACTTGGCCACGATGTAACCACGGTAACCGTCTTTTGCCCCCGAGAGGAAGCCACCAATATCGAACAGTTGGTGACTGAAGACTTCTATAACTTTTGGTTCGAGAAAACCAAGGAAGTAAAGGCAAGTTAGCGGTTTTGGCAATTCAATGAAGGTGTTGGTATATATGCTCGCCAGTGCCCAATTCACACTGTTGGAGTTAAACAATTTGTTAGCGAACCAATAAGGTACCTTTTGGGGTTTTGACAGCCAACAATTATACCATTTAGTCCCTACGTCAAGATGCGGTCCCTACTTCCAGCCACCTGCTAACAGGAAGTAGGGACCGCAACTAGTATTGAGCTATCAATAGATTTGGCTAACTCAACTTTTATCACTGAGTAATCACAGTGATAAAAGTTGGCCATGTAGCGCCATTAATCACACTCGCTCTGTTTTGATAGCTCTTGATCGCTTCAATTTGCTGTGAAACGCTCTCCTGGAAGTAAAATCGATCATTTTTACTATCTACCTTCCTCCAGTATCCCACCCCTTGGTCCAACAAGATCTTAGTGCTCTTGCCAGATTCCCATTCTAGAATAAGGACTCGACCATGGGACATGTCCCTTGGGTTTTCTTCCATAGACACATTCACATTTGCTCCAAGGTTATTGCCAAGCCACTCGGCAATAACACCGCGCTGATCATCCGGGTCGCTCCAGTTTGCATCAATAAAGGGGGATGAGGGTTGCCTTCGGACACTGAGCGTCTGAATCTCTACTTCCCCCTCCGCTAAAGGGAAGCTCGATAACATTTTTTCCAGTAGCAGTATTGTCCAAGGGGACTTCAGGTAGCGATCGCTATAGTTTATTTTCTTAACCCGATCATTGTTAAATTGTTGTTGAAGTGTGGGCACCTTTTCTTGTAGAAACTGAGCGAAGCGCGTATGAAAGTTGATCATCCGCCCATTCAACTCGCTGCTTAACTCGATAACTTGCGCCCCAGGAATATTGACACTTAACATATCACCGGGAATAGGCGTAAATTCGAATCCAGAAAACTCTTCTGTGGAGATCAATACATCCTTTGAGCTCCCTCGCAACCACCCTTCTCCCGGAGCCAATGTGCTGGGATGATGGCTCACCAAGGTAGCTACATCGCTGCCGTTTCCAACCTGAAGCCCCATATATACACTTTGCTCTTTGACAGGCGAATGCATCATGGCAATTTCAATGCCTAAGCGATGTAGCAGCTTTAAGTTATGTTTAAGCTCATCAGACAAAACAACTTTGTCCTCAAGCAACAATCTAACAGTAACTTTATCAATGACTTTCCATCCCAATATCAGGTCACGGAAATCCTTATGGCTAATATCAACCTCTTCACTAGGCACACGTACAGTCACTAGATTAGCGCCGCTTTGAAGTTTTGTCCGCATCCATTCCATCGGACTTATGGCGCAGTGCCGAGCTCCCGGAATCGGGTTAAACTCCGAAGGGATCTCAAGGTGTTCGATTAGTTTTATGGAGTTGAGCCAATCCAGCGTGCTATGGCGATCCAAACTCTCCAACTCTACGCGGCTATCTTGTCCGGTCAGGCAAGCAGAACAGACATTTTCACAATTTGCCGAGCACAACAGGCGCTTGTACGCGCCGGTCAGCAACTGCGCAATACTGCCAACCTCAGAGGTGCAGAACCCCCCACCTCCACTGACACGATCGTAAACTTGGATGACAAAACGTTCGGCGCCCTGGTCTGGGTCTCGGTCTTTTCGAAATCCAAACCCCATTTCGGTACTGTCAATCCCAAGCCTTGAAGCAATTTCATCTCGAAGGGCGACTGCAATAGTTGCGGCTATGGACTGCCCTTCATTAGTGTTAGGTAGCCACTCACCATTTGCAGGGTTCTTAAGGTAGACCTCAAGTACATCTGTCGCAGTTTGATAACCAAGATAAATATTAGGTTTTACTTTTTCGTTACTACAGGTTTTAGATTTATCCGCACCTTTTTTTCCGCCCAATGGCCGATGATAGGAGCCAGGCTGCAGCGCCTTTGGTATTTTTCCATTGGCCAACATGGATTCCGCACGCCCGCAAGCCATACAAATCGCATAACCATTCTGGTTTTCGCCAGATGAATGGTGGAACACTGTTCCCTCATGGCCATACTGGATATAACCTAATCGGCTATCCGGTAAAGTGATACGAGTACCTGTTACACTGATGCGGGGAGGTTCTACCCTAATGTATTTTTGGGAGGTAATGTCATTGGTCGTATTCTCATAAAAGTCAGTAAGGAAGCCAGCCGGCCTCAACACCAACATTTTCTCTGAATTAGCTACCGGATGGTTACAACTCCGGCAATGGATTTCATTACTATTACTAAAGGCGTTTTCCTGCACTCCTGAGTCACCGCAACGCTTACACCGCCAGGAAATATCAAACTTCTGGGCTTCGTTTAGCGCACCCCCTGAGTGCCAGTGTAAACTGACGCCTGCGCTGCGATAGACCCGCCCATCGATAACAATTTCTCCACCCGGTGCATACTCTCGAATCGCAACATCCAATCCACGACTCGGCTTTTCTTTATAGCAAAAGATATTATCTTCTCGCGAAGCATTGGTCTTCTTAGCTTTACGATTCCTGAATTCTTCATAATTATAAGTATTAATATTGACAACATCTGTCGGAAATCCATAGCCGGGCAGATAAGCTCGAGCTGCCAAGTCGCGCAGTAGGTATTCCTCTTCATGCCGCTTTAATTCTAATGTTAGAGCTTTTCTATAAGCCTCATCACTTGCCGCAGTTTGCTTTGACATCAAACTTTCGAATTCACTACTCCAGCGTTGCTGAAGTTTTTCCAACCTGGCCGTAGATTCAGAAACAAGTAACCGGGGTTCAACACCTGCAAGCACTGTACCCCACAGCAAACGCTGTATAGGTTGCTCAAGATCTGCGGGCAAAGATTTTGTCCAGGCAATATATTTTTGACACGGTGATTCTTCTTGCCCATAAAAGAACCACTTAACATTGAGTTTAGTATTATCAGTAAATGTAAGTTGGAACTTTCTTAAGAATATTCCCAACATCAAAGAGTGTACATGCCGTTGAACAATACGTTCAGAGCTGAGGGTGATTGTGGGTGCAGGAATCGCCGATACAAAAGGCCACTTGGGGTTTGAGAAGGCCCGCTGATTATGCGGATCATTCTTACAAATTGTGTAGGCAATTGCTCGCGATTCACTACGGCGACCAGCTCGGCCGGCACGCTGTAAATAGTTTGCCGGATGTGGTGGTACGTTGTTCATCACCACTGCCGATATACCTCCAATGTCTACCCCCATCTCCATGGTGGTCGAGCAATTCAATACGTTTACCTGTCCACACTTAAACAGATCCTCATAACTCTTAAGAGCGTCAGATGACTGTTGCGCAGAGTGTTCCGCCGTACGGTAATAGTACCCCCCCTCTGCAACACGATCAGATAAGTTGGACCACACGCCCTGCGCACGTAAGTCTTGCACCGCAGGGTCAGCGTTCAATAGCTGACGAACATTGTTAACCTTGTCCTTGCCACTCTCCGCAGATTCCAGCTTGGTCCACTCTGGCAATGTCAGCGGAGTGCAATGAAAACTTCCTTCTCTGTATTTTCGCGGTAAATAGGGCGTCAGGCCAACAAAGGCCGTATCCAAAAGCTTGCCAGTAACTGGACACTTCCAAGCCTGATTCGGCAGTGAGAAGTTCAATTTACGCAGTTTCAGCACATAGCCAGCACCGCTCTGCTCCAATATTCGCGCTTTTATCAGGTCTTGCCAGGCCTGTCGCAGCCATAGGTTGATTACATCCAGGTCAGCTTGTTGCGAAATATCCTTATCGGTCGCTAATTCTAATAACTTAATCAGGCGTGAACGATACGGCCCCGATTTGGCAGTGGGCCACTTTTTTACTCGAGTATTTTCTTCTATCTTTGCATCGGGTGACACCAAAGCTTTGGGGGTAAAGCGGGCTCCCATCCAGTTTCGAAGATTTTCCTCAAGTGCCAAATAGGTATTTTCACGAACTACGAAATCCAGGGCTACCTTGAGAAAGTCACGCCAATCACTGAGGTCTAGGCGACGCCTGCTCACGCCAGGCGCTTGAGTTTCTGCATCTTGCCAATATTCTGGACAATACTGAATGCTATCCAATCCCTTATAGCCAACTTTAATCATGCCCAAGGTTTCAGTACTGTTCTGATTTTTGGGGCGGCGGGCGTACTCTCTAGCTAGCAGTAGCCTCCCCATAGTGTTCGCCTCGTCGCCACTACTAAATAATTCGGGGTTGGCATAGCGGTTATAGCGAACGATGCCATTGCTAACCGCTGGGTTTTCAGCTAGTTCGCGAACCATTGAGTCAAAATCCATTAAAATTTCCGGCGTGCCTGGCTGCTTTTTTTGTAACTCCGCTTGCTTTAGAAGGGTCTGCTTCAGAGCAGGGTCAGCTATAGCTTCAGCCGCAGCTAGAAGTTCCTTATAGCTAATGGCCGCAGAAGATTTATTGGCCGACACTTCGGCCTCTGCCTGTTGATTTCGAAGTGTTTCGAATACAAGCCCACGCAAACTGGAGCGCTCAGCCTCTTGCTGCATTTTTACGGCGAGCCGCGCAGTTCCCTGGCGACTATCAGTAAAGGTAATCAACCTGCGGCCACGGCCAGGCAATTCCTCTGGTGAATAGCCCTTCAAATCATTCTTATCCGGGTCAGGACAGTACTCCAGGATTGTAGGGACAGCATTGCTAATATAAAAAGGGGCACCGAAATAAGATAAGCGATAGAATTTTCGATCAGCAAAACCCTTACTTGAACAGGCCCCGCAACCGGCCTCTTGTTCACTAGAGTATAAAAAATTAATATTTCGCTCCGCTGAGAGCATATTAACTTCCAAACTGGTGGCATCAACTCTTGCTTCGGTATAGATTTCAAGGGCCTGGTTATTTTTCCCAGCCAAACTACCTGCGGTCAAAGGCGAAGCGATCACCCATTGTGAATCCGGGGCCTGAGATTCATTCAAAAGGTTGTTCGTTTCCTCATCCTCAAATGTATGCTCGACTGATAATGCAAACTCATCTTGCACAAGTACACTGCGCTGCTGAAGAAATCCATTATTGTCCTCAGCCAGCAGATGGGGGGTTGAGCAATCGTTACAGAGAGCAACTTCATATACTGGCGCATCGCATTTACAACGGGCCCTTTCAGTAACGTACAAGTTACCAAACGGCCATCCCTTAAGATGGATGGATTTTTCTGGACAGCTGGCATCAATACAGGACCACAACCCGTGTAGCATGCGCTGAAAGAAATGGGCCCTCAGTTTCAAAAATGGCTCGCCACCATTTTCCTTTTTAGTACCGCTCATCAAGTCGATCCAAGCCAGGACTTCCCTTTGTAGGGCCTGCTGTCCCAATTCCGGTAACAACCCCTTAACCGCTGCAACTAACTCGTTGAGTGTCTGTGGTTTCTCCTCTTTATTTGACACTATTGAGTTTCGCAAACGAGAGGCAATAAGAGAGTGCGAAAGAGCCTCATAGCGGGCGGGAGACACTTCACAGTTGTGCTCGATACTACTGATGCTATCGCGCGTCGCCAACGTAGCTTCACCAGTAATCTCTAATTTCGGAATACTGCGGTGGCCGCCAATCACCACCACTTGAGACTCACTCACTCCGGCCAGGCTAGCCAAATAGGACTTCAATTTGGTTTCCGCATCCTGGTCGGCAATCGTGGCGGAGGTCGCTACAAATCGTACGTCTTTGGCTTCGCGGCCGAAAGCGTGAAGTACCCTGCGCAAAAGCAGGGACAATTCCGCAGCCTGGGAGCCGATATAGGTATGCGCCTCATCCAAAACAATCCAACGCAAAGACTGCGCATCGCGAGAGATTTCCAAGATGGGCGCATCTTCTTGTCGCACCAGCATGTATTCCAGCATGGTGGAGTTGGTCAGCATGATTGGCGCCGGTTTTTTTCGCATGCGCTCGCGTGAAAGAACCTGATTGAGTCGCTCACTCTGCTCTTTACGCACCTTGGACTCAAAATGTTCCGTATTACCGTTATACAAACAAAAACGAATGCGCTCCTGGTAGTCTCGTGTCCAGGCATCCAGGCGCTCTTGCTGAGAATTAATCAAGGCATTGAGCGGATAGAGAAATAGAGCCCTAACGCCAACTAACGGCCCCTCCTGCTTAGTCTCGCGGATTAAATCGTTAAGAATTGGAATCATAAAGCACTCGGTCTTCCCAGAGCCGGTGCCACTTGTAACTACAGCCGATTTTGGTTGATCGTCCAGGAGCGTATTCCACGCAGTCAGCTGATGCGTATAAGGATAGATATGGCCGGGCAGCCCATAACCATTGCCTGCGTTAGCAAGTGTTCCCACCAATTCCGGTTCCAGCAAACCACCAGAGAGGCTATCGAGGCTGACATCCGCAGGCGCCCAGCCGAATGTGTGCTCAAAAACAGGGGGTGCTAAAAAGCAACCTTCAGCACCCAACTCTTCTGTCATCTGACTCTCAATATGAGCTCGCCAATTTGAATCACTGATCCCCAAAATGCCAAGGGTAGACTGCTTAGCGCGACTGAGTGACTGCTCGACTAAACTCTCAAAAAATTTCATCGTACGCTCTCCCTGCTATCATTCTGTCATCAAATATGTGGTTACCGAGGCATGAGCGGGTATAAACCACCCTTGCCGATCGAAGTCCGCAATTGCCCGAATAGCGAACTTCATAAAATCCGGGCTTACCTCCAAGTCCTCAGGCTTAGCTAGCCCTGCTGTTACGTACCCAAGAAAAACGGGCAAATAAGCCAGCGCATTGGTTTCATGTGTATTCGAGTAATCGTACAGCTGAGAGTCAACTTGTTTTGCTAAAACCCACCGTCTCAAGCTTGAACCCAGATAATTGGGCCAACTATCCACTTCAGTATGGTTTCTGCGTAACTCCTGGAAGAAATGCCTTAACAGTTCACCAGTTGCTACCCTCTTCAGATCACCACAACCGCCTCCCTGGATATAAGGTAACACTTCTCTGTAGCCAGAAATAAGACTCTCAAGAATCTGGCTACGCTGTGTCAAAATAGTGTCGACGACGGTTTGTGGGACACCGCTACGCTTTATCCAATTGGTGTATCCCTGGTAGCACGTTCGCCAAGTGGACAGGGGAATATATTCCCAAATGATCGAAAGCTCCTCTTGGAATCGCAGCGCTTTCGCCTCATCCAAATTTAGCCGTAGGGTTGCGAGTGCCAGGGTGCGGAGATTCCGAGCCAACGCTTTCCAGGCCTCAAATGTGGAAAGTGGCAAGTGATCAAAGTTCTCTAACAACTCCTCCAAATAGCTCCAGCCACTGTGGGATAGATCTTCAGCCATACGCTGGATCTGACTATCAATAACAGCGGGATTATCCCTGGGGTGGAACGCTTTGGCCGCAGCGTGTAGGGAATGGATGTCCCTCTCTTGCGTATCGACTTGATTACGAGGTACAAGGACCGGGCGAAACTGGTCAGCAGCGCCGGGTTTTGGATAAATCAGCCATGGGCCATCGCTCTTTATTTTGGCAGGCAGTTCAAATGCCCCCATACCCACGCCACAGGTAGTTGTCTCTTCCAGCTCTATTGGCTTCATTGCCGGATCGGACAGCAGCATTATTTCGGCTTTGCGCGGCTCCCCTACTCGCGTAGCTCGCGCTCCTTGGAGGCGAAAACTATCGTGGCCTTCCCGTTCGAGACGACCATTAAATCGGCGTATATCAAATCGCATCAGTGGCTGTTGCGAATCGATACTAAAACGGATGTAGCTGTCTTGGTCTCCTGTGGCTCCCAGCATCTGGCGAATATCATTGGTAAAGGCAAATAGTGATAAGGTCACGGGGCGATCACATGCGATAACCGAGTAGTAGCGATGGATCTGCGCACCACTCCCCGCGAGTTGCAACTGAATATTAAATACTTGTTGCCCCATGGCCCCACTGGTCAATACCAACTGGCTGCCTAATAACTCCTCAAGCAACAGCTCTGTAGGTGTGTCTTCTTCTCCACTAGCGGAAATGAAACGAACCCCCTCATATGGAAAGTCCAGTTCTAGTTCAACTGGAGCTTCGCCATTACTGCAAAGTGACAAGTAGAATTTAGCCGGCGGATTAGTGCCGTGACATTTTAACGGTGCGGTTATGACCCCGTTATCGAATTCCCCTTTACTGGAGGCGATACCTTCACCGCTTACCCGGACCTGTAAATTTGCAGATGTTTTGACTCGAACCTGGGCCGGAGTTCTGGCATAGGCCGGGAATGAGCTGAGTGTTATATCTTCAGGCAAAACACCAAAGCGGCGCAGGAGAATCGTCTCGCCCTCACTATTGGCGACCTTATAACGGAAAGCGCCATAGCGATCCGGCGCGCTCTCACTAACCACTCGCTTACCATTGATGTAGCGTGAATATGCTGTGCTCTTGCTAGTGATCGTATCCAAAGTCAGCTGTGGCCAGCCACGGTACACACTTCCTGGCAGGGACTTGTCCAGCATTACCCGGCCCTTGAGCTGCACCGCACCAGTCTTTGAACCTGGCATCCCCGGCGCGAAACGATAAAGCTCCTCTCCCAATCGAACTCGAATACTATTCGTTACCGTGAGCCAACGCCCGTGGCTATCCTCATGTCGACAAGGAGCACCCTCACCTTCGAGCTCAGCAGTTAAAGGTACCCACAAAAGGGCTTCCTCGGCGGCGAATCGGCTTGAGCCGTCACCGCTCAAAACCCAACCCTGATCATCTCTCTCGAATAACAGCGGTACCTCAGAAAAAGCAACCGCACTTTCCGCGATGGTTTCAGCATAAATCTCTTGGCCATTTGCCAAAAATGCCAACTTCAAAGACAGAGAATACTGCCGCCGAGAGAGTCGATAGTATTGACGTGGAAAATTAACCGAAAGCTTAAAGCCCTCCTCGCCCTCGTCAATTAGTTGGCCGTATAGTGCCCCCGCTTTGTGAAGCAGAGTCTCCCCTTCATAGAAGCCCAGCTCAAGGCGGGTACTCCGCAGCGCCGGCGGATTCACTGTAAAGCACAATTCCTTGGGTAAAGTAATCTCTGTGATCAAAGCCTGGCTGTAAAAATGATCCGGGTCCAGCCAATGCCTGCACACTGTAGAGGGCTGCGCTTTTGCCTTTTGCTGGCGCTCGCCCCGGCTTCGATCGGCCCGGCGCAACCAGTCATTCACCAACCGCTTGCCATTTTCTTCCCCCAAGGGAATGGGGAAACCGTGCCGCCAAGCCTCTTCATGTTTATCGAGGTAGCTTGCCGGGTCTTCTTCATCCGTGATGGGATGGTTTTCTACCAGAGCGACTAATTGCTCAACAATCCCCGCAAGCAACTGCCGTGTTTCCGTATTGCGAAAGCTTTGGGGTAAAGATGCGAGGTAATCACCAAGGAACTCTGCGGTACTGCGGCCTGCATCGCGATTTTCATAAAAATTCTTTAGGCCCGCACGTACCGCCCGACCGAATCCATGGTGATCATGCTGTACCAATTTCCAGGGCAGGCCTCCCTCGGAAAATAGCGAACCGAGAATATCCCGGCCCGCAGCGCGCCTGCGGATGGGACGCCCCCAATACTTGACCAGCCCCTCTTCCAGGGCCTCGCTGCGTTGTGACGTCGTCAGCTCAATATCGAGCGCACGCTCAAAACCATTCCACGACCACCCCCCTTCACTCGCGTCGTAATTACGGCGAAAGGATTCGGCCACATACAAACAAAAACAAGCGTACCAATATGGCCTTTGGATAGGCCGGTGGAGATCAGCAAACCCTTCCGTCAATACTTGGGCAAGCTCGCTATACTCATCACTGGTGACCTGGTATCCAAACAAAGGGCGGCCATCGGGAATCTTTGCCCCATCGACTCTGCGGAAAATGCGAAACCTTGCCAGCCACTCTTTCGCTGGCACTGCGGCGACTACACTCATCTGAACCTCCATTTATTCCCAGTAGATTACTGTGAAATCCAAGTAATAGAATTTAACCGGAGAGCAACTAGGCAACAAACACAAACTTGTCTTTTTGTAATAGCTGCTCGCCATCAAAGCGGTAGGCGACCAACTTGCCATTTCCCGCTACCGAGTAATCGAGACAGGCCACATTATCCGCTAGGGGAGCGGGCTCACCGCGCAACCAATAATGACCGATAAAACAAGGCTTATGGGCGCTGGGATAATGAGGAATAGCAGCGGGTAGCGGCAGATTGGCCGCTAAGCCAATATCAACACCCGCTGGCAATGCAATCTCACCCAATGCTTTCGCGTGACGGCTCCACCACTGAACGCGGACGGCAGCGCGGCGGTTGCCGTCCTTATCCAGGAAACTCACCCCGTCAGGCAGATCAACCTCACACCCTTTGAGCAAAGTCTCCACCGCATTAAAGGCCTCGCTGCCCTGGCAGCTCGCTTGCAGTAACAGCTCAGGGGTTAACCTCGCACCCACCGCTCTTGCGGCCAAAAAGTTAACGCTGCTTTGATCCCAGCAAGCGTGTACGGCTCGCAGCGGACCTAGATCAAGCCACAACGGCAGTGAGCTAAAGAAATTCAGAACCCGAGCCTTTTCTGGATCACTCTTGGAGTACTCATTCAAAAAAGCCTGGTGTTGTTTGGTATTTTTATCGGTATGTGGGCGCAAGGGCTTGCCATCAACTTCCGTATGATAAGCCAGGGCGTTAAATTCGTGATTGCCCATAATCGCTTTGGCATGACCATTGTCGACCATGGCCATCACTATACTCAAAAGCTTGCGGTGCTCAACCAGTTGCTCACCCCGGTCGATAAAATCCCCAAGAAAGATAACTTTGCGCTGTGGATGTGCATAACCACTGGCGGTCGCGCGGTAACCGAGTATTTCCAGCAACTCGATCAATGCTCCTGCATGACCATGAATATCGCCAATAATATCGTAGCCACTGTGCTCCATACTGATCCTACCCTGTAAAAGCGCCTGTGAATAACTCCGCAACATCACTGGTTTGCGCAAAGATTACCGAATTACTCAAAGGTCCTAAAAACCATAAACACTGCGCGTCAAGCGCGCTATAAATACATCCCAACTATCAATAGCAACAAAATCAACTAAGCGGAAGCGTCCCCCGGCTGTGAAGCTAATGCAAGCTTCGCCATACGAATTGCCACCGCTGTCGTTACCAATCTGCAACCCGCATGGCCGGCGGCCAGGGCGAAACCCAAAGCGGCCAGCGGGAATACCGCGCCGGAAACTAACTCAAACGCAGACATCGATTCAGTCAGTAGCAGCTTTGCCAATACAAAAATTGCGGCGCACAGCAGTGAAACCGTTGCGGCGTCCCGGTAGAGCAAATAGGACTTGTGCGTAGAAGCCACCTCATCCTGGGCGGATACCGGGCGATAAAACTCTCGATACCAGTAACTATTTTGTGCCTTATGGTCCGACGAGAGGGATTCGTAGCCTGGCACTTTCTCTTTGAGCAACTGGGCATCTATGCGCGGGTCGGCCTCCGCCAGCTGAATAAAGCGATGGCCGGGGAGCACATTCCGCAGGCGCAGGAATATCAAGGTGTTCTTTAGGCCTGTGGGCAGTAAATAGCTTAGCCAGCTGGCCAAGACGCCAATAGCCAGCATCACCCCGCCGGCCTCCTTGATTGAGGTGAGTAGATTGATATCGAATGAGGCTGAATTAAAGCCGTGCACCGCCAGCAATTGCAGCAATACCAGTAGTGTCAGCGGAGCAGTATTTTGCGTTTTCAGAGAAAGGCCAGCCATGCTTAAGCTTCCTCATCTTCGTACTCGAAGTGATAGGGCTCTGGCTCAAGGTATGCCCAGCCCTCTCGCTGCGGTGCATCATGGTTAACGAGAATGGCATTGCCACGGGTTGCCAAGGCGCCTACCCCGCGATGGGTAAACGCATTCATCACCGCCTTTCTCGGGTGTTTTGGCTCGCCCTCTTTTGCCGTTGAGGCAATAGCGGTAATACCGCGAGACCCTCCCTGTATTACCGGCTCGCCAATCAAGCGGTTCAAAACCGTGGTGCCGATATTCCGCTTGCTGCCGTGATGGGGGATCTGCATCAACTTGAGTTCGGCACCGCTTGTGCAACCGTCCACTTGGTCCGCCGCCATTTCAAGCGCCTGAATCCCTGCATCCCCGGTAAACAGTAACCTGCGCCCATCGATAACCAGCTGGGTGATCACGCTGGAGTTATTTTTTGCGGAAGTTACGCCCTCGTCATCGATCTGGTCATCACCCCAGGTCGCGAAGAAGCGTTTGAGCGCGGCCACAGCCTTATCAAAAATACTCTGTGCTGCTTCGGTTACGGGGGCCCGCTCCGGCATACCTTCAAAATCGGGGATTAGAGATTCGTAATATTCGAGGGACGGGCCCAAGACTTTCAGTATGCCGCTGGTGTCCTGCTCACCGGTAAAGGGCTCGCGAATAACCACCCCCTTTGACTCGGCAAGTTGAACCAGTGACCAAGCCTTTTCCAGGTTTTGTTTTAAGCGTTCGCTAAGGCTGTTGTCGCTCACCCGGCCATCTTTGAAGTGTTGGGCCAGCCCCTGGTTGTGTTCCCAGGGCTGGTGAATCCACAACTCTTTCACATCCAGCTCATCTAACACCGTCTCCAAGCCATTAATATGGTCCTGGTCTGGGTGAGTATTGATCACAATATCCACCTGATTCGTGCCGAAATGCTCCTTGATATGCGCCACCAGCGCCGCCCCCGTATCTTTAAAGCCCCCGTCGATCACTACCACCGTCTGCTCGTCCCGGCCGCCATGCAGGTTGCCGAAGCGGATTGCAATCGCATCCCCACTTTTGGATTCATCACCCACACCGAGAAAATCAACTTCGTATCCCATAACTTTTGTCCTTTTTTGATTAAGTTATGAGATAACGATCAACTTCTATGCCAAGTTGGTTTTTGCTTATAAATCAACAGGTTAGATGTGAACTCAAAAAGATCGCCGGTAAAATGAAATAACTTAATTTATGTAGGGATAAGTTTTCTTATATTCGTTATCCAGAAGCTCACTGGAGACCACCTTTGCAGAACTTGAGTGGCTGAACCATTGCGGGGCTGCCCGGCGGATAGGGAATCATTGGCGGAGGATTTAAGATTCACAACTCAATGCGTGAAGTTGGGGCGAGCAATAAAGTATCCGCTTCCGCCCGGATAAGCTTGGCAGCGAGGAAGCTGTGTATTCAGGCAGCGGCTTAGACAGTACCCCTTTGGAGGGATGGTTCTACGGTTAGGAATGCGGGAGGGTGTCGCCTCTTGGGTATGGTTTGCAAGGAAGGCCCGTATCAAAAAATGATAGAGCACTTCCTACCAAGAGCAAAACATCACTTGATTACTTTCTTAGTGTAGTTAGCTAGCAGCGTGTTAGACCGCTACAAGCGCCTCTAGATACCAAAGGAGTATTGACAGCCTTTGCTCTAGAGGCGGGCATAGCTGCTCTCTATATTTCAATCCCGACTATTATCCAAGTTTTTAAAGCCACCGATATACTTATCTCCCTGCGCTTCGATGCGAATTGGGTCACACTGACCTTTTTTCAGAATCTGCTGCAAGTAGAACAGTGCAAGTAAAACTGTGCTTTTGCCTACACTGTTAGGCCCAAATAGGAGTGTAACGGGGGCAAAGTCGATATTCTGGCTTTTGCCAAAGGAGCGAAAGTTGGTCAGGGATAGCTTTGTTATTCTCATGAATAATTCTTATTATAGTTTTCCTGAAAAGGCTTTTTGACTTATTGCTCCAAATAGTTGCTTAATTTCTGCATCAGAATGCAACTTTTGTTCATTGTTTGCGACCAAAATTGACACAAGTGCTGAAAATTTTTTTTGAAGGGCTATATCCGGTACCGGTACATCAAGCCCTCTTAATATTTCCAAGTTGATATTTTTTTGAGCTGACTCTGGAGCAGACGCCTCTAAGGTCTTCTGAAGAAAACCAAGCCATTGCTGGATATATTCATTTGTTGTCAATTCATTTGCTGTAAACCCAACAACACTATCTGGGAAACACGCCTCAAAAGTTAAAATTCCAGTTTTCGCTATATTCGCCGCAATGGTTATGCACAATGTTCCAACAGGCCATTTCTTACTTTGGCTTAGTCCAAGGTCTGAATATGTTGAGGTATACTTTGTTATATACCCACTAGAATTAGATACATCACCAGTTTGAATCAAAGGATGCCGCCCTCCCAATAAGGCGGGATCATTTCTAGGGCGATGCTTCGACTTACCTCTATCTAAAGTACCAATTTGACCGAATTTTTTAACATCCCACCCCTTCGGATTCGTCACCGGATCACCAAACATATCCAGGAAAACGGAGCGGAGGAATTCGTCGGCGAGCTGGATGGCTTGCTGGCGTTTGCGGCGCAGGTTGTCGGCCTTATCCAGAATGGCGGCGATGCGTTTTTGTTCTTTTAGGGGTGGGAGGGGGATTTCAATAGCCTTTATACCCTTAACCGACAAGTGCTTAACCGTAACAGCAGGTGTTTCCGCATGAATTTTAGCTAAAGCTCGAGGTAAGAAATGATATAAGTAACCCTGGTCTAGTGTTTCAGGTTTTGCCGTGACTTTGCACACTCGTTGATTTAGTAGCGCTTTTCCACCAGCCCACTTTTCTCGATTGAAATCTCCATCCATTCCAATCAGAAGATCACCATCTGATAATAGATAGTCTTCAGAATATTCACCTGAGTAATAAGTTTCTGAGCTACCAGATACAACATCCCTGATTCTTACTAGAGGAAGGCCCTCGCCAGCTGTATTAAAGCTCAATGACTTAAAGGCAAAACCAGATAAAATATTTAGATGATCTCCTAGTAAGGCTAACGGCCAACTCACAACATCCCCTCCAGCTCTTTCAGCTCCTTCTGGATTTCCACTTCCAACGCCTTTAAGCGCTTTAAAATTTTCTTGGGCGGGTCGTATTGCTCCTCCTTATACACCACTTCCTTGTAGCGATTAATAGAGAGGTCGTACTTATTGCTGGCAATCTCGGCCTTATCCACCAGAAATGCCTTGGCGGTTTTATCGGTCCATTTCTTGACGGATTTGCCGGCCATGGCCTTAGCGCTGTACTTATGCCACTGGGTAATCAGGTCCGGCAGATCATTGCTGCCTTTGCCGGTGAGCGGGGTGCGCTTATCGTCCAGTGAAAAACCGTCCGCTTGCAGATCGTAGAACCAGACTTTGTCGGTCTCGCCCCCTTTGGTAAAGATCATGACTGCCGTGCTGACACCGGCATAGGGCTTAAACACCCCGCTGGGCAGGCTGATAATACCCTCCAGCTGGTTGTCTTCGATCAGGGTTTTGCGCAACTGCTGGTGAGCCTTGGAGGAGCCGAACAGCACGCCGTCGGGTACGATCACGGCGGCGCGGCCACCGACTTTAAGCATGCGCAGGATCAGGGCGACAAACAGCAGCTCGGTCTTTTTGGTTTTCACCGTGCGCAGGATTTCCGGATCGACATCCTCCTCATCCAGGCTGCCCTTAAACGGCGGGTTTGCCAGCACCAGGTCGAAGCCCTCTTTGGCCTCTTTAGGAAAGCTGTCGATAAAGCCCTGGCTCAAGGTGTCCTGATAGTGGATATCCGGTTGGGCCACGCCGTGCATCACCAGGTTCATGGCGGCGATACGCAACATGGTGGCATCGAAGTCGAAGCCGTGGAACATATCGCGGTCTACATGCCGGCGGTGCTTGGACAAAAGGTCACCGGTATAGAGGGTCTGCGCTTCTTGCTCACCTTTTTCATTGGTGACCCGCTCGGTAATGGTGCCCTCTGGCGAACTGTACTTTTGCAGGATAAATTCGTAAGTGGTGCTTAAAAAACCCGCTGTGCCGCAGGCCGGGTCGCAGATGCGGTCGGTTGCGTCGGGGTCCATCAATTCGATAATGGCGCGAATAATATGGCGCGGGGTACGGAACTGGCCATTAATACCGGCGGTGGTCAGCTTGCTTAGCAGATACTCGTAGAGGTCACCCTTGGTATCGCCCTTTTCCAGCGGCAGGTCATTGACCATATCCCGCGCGCGCACCAGCAGCGAGGGCTTCTGGATCATCAGCTGGGCGTCTTTCATAAACTCCGCAAACAGCGTGCCCTCGTTACTCTCGGCACTACTCTCCTTGAAGTAAGGGAACAGCTCATCGCGCACGGTCTCCAACAATTTGTCGGCGGACTCGATATGCATCAGCTTTTGCCAGCGCAGGTGTTGTTGCTTTCTGTTAAAGCGGCGCTTAAAAGTCTTGCCGGTACGCCGGGACCTTTTCTCGTCGGTGGTCTCGTTCATATCCAGCAGGCGTGCGTACATCAGGAAGGTGATCTGCTCGATCACGGTGAGGGGATTGGTAATCCCGCCGGTCCAAAACTCTTCCCAGAGTTTGTCGATATTGCTTTTTAGTGCGCCTGTAATCATGTTACTTCTCTTACTACTGGGTCGGAAGGAATGATCACACTGCTCTCGAGACACGCTGTGAATACATGCCTGTACGCTCGTCATCGGCATCCATGCCGCATACGGTCCCGAGTGCAGTGTGAACTTTCCTTCGCTTTTTTAGTACAACTCTAAATTACTCAACGGGCTGCGCTTGCTCTGAAGCTTTCTCTGAAGCTTGGCTTGGCACGTTGAGGTGTGATTTCTGTGTTTCTGTATCGACAGTGAAGCCGGCCACAAATTTGGCAATCAGCTCCGCTTGGTGTTCCTCGAACAGCCCGTCGATTCCATCCTGGTGCAGGCCTTTGAACGGTTGCTCGTAGAGATCTGCAACAGTCATCTGTCCTTTGCGGCAAATCTCGCTTTTCAGCAGCCCTAAAAAGCGTTGCTGGAGAGCGCTGAGATTGATGTGGTGCGCTTGCACAAACGCGGTAAATTGCCGCTCAATCGCCCCCACGTCCAGGCCGATAATAGTGCGCAGCAGCTGATCGACGCCGGTACTGGACTCCGGGTAAAACTCAGCCAATAGCTCAAGGTCGACGCTGGGGTTTTGTGTGTGCACCAATGCATTGAGGGTATCCAGCTCTGCAGCTGTGACCGGCTCTCCGGCACGGATTTTTTGCAGCACCGGGTCTTTGTCGAAAAGCGGCGTCAGTGTTTTTTCCACTTCTTGCCGGTAGATTTCGTAGTCAACAGTGCGAATATTGGTTTTGCGCTCCTCCACCTGGTAACCCGCGCTGTCCTCTTTGATATCGTAGATAGGGATCGGCGCCGTTGGTGGCACCGCGCCCTTGTCCCGCAGATGGATAACTGTGCGGAGCTGCTGGCGGCTATGTTCCAGCTTATCGAAGTCCGGAGCCGCCCAGTATTCATCTTGTTGCAGCGCGTTGACATCCGAGGCTTTGCTGCGCACCTGGTTTAAGTGCATGGATAGGCTGCGCACTTTGCTGAGCATCTGCTCTCTGACGGGCTCCAATAATTTGGGTTGGCAGAGCTGGGCATGCTGGGCCGTGGCGATATCGAGATCCCACTTTAAGGCCTCGCTCTCGCCCCGGATATTACGCCATTGCATCAAGGGGGCCATTTGTTCATAAAGCAGCGCTTTGGTGGCTGGGGCAAACTGCTGCAATACTTCGATCTGGCTCAGCTGTTGCTTGAGCTTCCAGTTATCTTTGATCGCTATAGTGTTGTTATCCAGCGTATCAATATCCTGCTTGATCAATAGGACCATTTTGCCAAAGCTTTGCATCTCGCCGCGCTTGAGGGCCTCCTCCGCATATGCCAGCCGAGCTTCAAAGAGTTTTTGGCTGAGGGATTTACTTTGGCGGGGCTCTTCCTCCTCCGGCTCCATTTCGAAGTATTCGAAATTGCCCCAGTGGTCAAAGATCAGGAATTTCTTTTTGTCATCGCTGCCATCGGTGGCGGGGCCAAAGAGATTCGGGCACAGGCGGGTGCCCCGCCCCACCATCTGCCAGAATTTCACTTTAGATTTTACCGGCTTGGCGAAAACAAGGTTGAGCACCTCGGGCACATCGATACCGGTATCGAGCATATCTACGGAGATGGCCACAGTAATTTCGGAGTCTTTACCATCGGTAGCCTTGAAATCATCGATCAGCTCTTCAGCTCGCTCGTACTTGGAGTGGATCACTCGACAGAAGTTACCCCCGTACCCTGGATACATCTCGGCAAAGAGCGTGTTGAGTAATTCCGCATGCTGAATATTGCGGGCAAACACCATGGACTTGCCCAGTGTTTGGTTGTCGGCCAGGCGCTGACCGTTCTTCATTAGGTTGCACAGGATGGCGCGGTTGGTATCTTTGTTAAAAACGGCTTTATCGATTGCAGCCGCTTTAAAATCCAGCTCATTGGGATCAAAACCTTGATCTTCCAGCTCGGCAATTTGCTCGTCACTGAGCTTGTCGCCCTGAATCCCCTCGCGCAAAAATTGGGTGGTATGGGTGACGACTTTAAAGGGGACCAGGTGCTTGTCTTCAATCGCCTGTTCCAGCGGATAGTTGGCGGTTGGCATTTTGTAATCACAACCAAACAACTGACTGGTGGAGCGGCTGATCATTTCAACCGGCGTGGCGGTGAGGCCCAGCTGAAAAGCATCAAAGTATTTGAACAGGTCACCGAACACGTTGTAGATGGAGCGGTGCGATTCGTCGGCGATAATCAGGTCGAAGTAGCCGGGATCAAACTCCTCCATGATTTTCATCATGCCGGGGTAAGTGGCTACATAGATCTGCGATTTTTTACGGTGCTCTTTCTTGCTTTTGCCGACAATGTAGAGCGGTTCGTTAGTGAACTCGTTGTAAGCCTTACCCGCCTGTTTGCGCAGCTCTTTGCGGTCGCAGAGAAACAGTACACGCTTGGCCCAGCGGGCATCAATCATACGCTTGGTGAGTGCGATAGCGACCCGGGTTTTACCGGTTCCTGTAGCCTGTACAATCAAGGCTTTGCGGTGACCCTCGCTGAATCGCTCACACACTCTTGATATGGATTCGAGCTGGTACATCCGACCCGCGATATCCGTTGCCACCGGTGTGGTATTGAGATTTTGCCGAGTGCTGCGCTGGCCCACAAGGTATTGCAGACTGCTCTTGGAATAGAAACCGTAGAGCTTGCGGGGGGAAACATCTTGCGCATCATCCCAGATAAAGATGTCGTAGCCGTTGGTATAAAAGATGACTGGGCGCTGGCTGTACTTTTTCTCTAGGGAGTCGGCGTAGAGCTTGGCTTGCTGGCGACCCTTTTCAGCTCTCTCTCGTGTGCGCTTGGCTTCGATAACTGCGAGCGGTTTTCCGTTATCGTCCCAGAGTACATAGTCACAGTAGCCGGTGCCGGTAGCGGTGGGCTGGCCGTCAACCTCTTCCTCAAAGCTCACTTCATCAGTGTTCTTGCCTTTAACAAGGTCGATATCCCAACCCCGGCTGTGCAATTCCGTATCAATCAGGCGGCGGCGTGTTTGCGCCTCGTTGAGTTCCAACTGGTTTTTGGCATTATCACTGGCTTGCTTGTGCGCATTGATTGCCGCTTCATCGAGCTGAACCTTTAGCTTGGCCGCTTCGCGCTGGGCATCAATTTCGGCTTGCTGCGTGGCTTTAAGCTCGGCCAAGACCTGCTCAAGGCGAGCTTTATGTTCAGCTTCACGTTTTTTGCTGGCCTTCAATGCTTGCACGGCGGCCTTGCTTAAGGCCTCAGCCGAAACAGTTTTGGAAGGTTCTATGAAAGACGTTGAGTCAACTTTGCTACCCTTTTTAATAGAGAGCAGTAACCAGCAACTCAGGATATGGGCTTCTTTGAGCAACCACAGGCTACTGCCTTTGCCAAACTTCCCCTCGTGCGCTGCTTTATTGCCCTCTTTGCGAATCGCGTGAAGCTTATCGATGATGGCCCGATCAACAACCGAGGCAAACGCGTGGTTTTCCAGGCGATCAATAAACTTTTCATTGGGCAAGCTGGGCAGGCGCCATTCCCGGTAGACAATACCTACCAGCTTCTCGGCAAAACAGCGAAGCTTTATCAGTGCGCTTTGCGGATCGCTATAAACGTATTGCTCAGCGTGGCCCCCTAAACTGGCTAGATCTGGCCAAAAGGGTCTTAAGTGCTCAAAATTCTTTGACTGCATAAATTCTATTATTTCCATATCCCTGCTTATGCAGGTGTCGTGCCAACAAATTTTCTTCTACTGATTTACGCCGAACTTTCCGCTCAGAAAGCCAACACCTGCGGACTCTTCAGCTTAAATGGTTGGGCCGTTTTCTTCTTTACCCCACCACTTTCGACCTCGAACACTCCGCACATTAAATACAGAAACCTCAATCATATCATTAGGTTAAAGCATAGCTCCATCGGAGTACCCCCGTTGCTTCCCAGAGCGGTTTAGATAGCACACTCCATCAATCAGCAGCTTAGGCAACCCCAAAAATATGTGGGCTTACAAGCATGGGTAACATCTAAAAAAATATGCCAAGAATAATAATATTTACCCCAACGTAAACCTATTTATCCTTGAGCCTAGACCACCCCTGCCAATGACCGATAGCTGATATCCGAAGCGCGGGCCAGCTCTGGAATTGAATATTCTCACTCCAACCCCAGGCAGGCAGCGGCTAACTAATGTTCAATTTTTTCGCCTTATTCTCAAGGGTTTGGTAGCTCTTGAACCCCAACAGCTCCGCTGCCTTAGTTTTCTTGCCTTGGGCTGCGTCGAATGCGAGGGGAATATAATGCCGCATTACATCATCACATAAGTCCTGTAAATCAATGCCTTTCGATACATCTTTATCCAGCAGTCCCGAGTTTTTTTCAGGCATCTGAAACAGTGCTTGACGTACATCCTGCGCACTAATCGTTTCCCCCTGACACCACAGCGCTGCTCGCAGCAAGCTGGACTGCAACTCCCGAACATTGCCCCGCCATGGGTGCTTGAGGATAAGGTTCATCGCACCGGGAGATAGTTTCTTGCCCCGTAAACCCACATCTTGCTCACACAGGGCTTCCAAGATTACGCCGGCCAGGAGTGAAAGATCCCCTTCTCGCTCGCGCAATGGTGGCAAGTGCAGTACGCCAACGGCAATGCGGTAGAACAGGTCTTCCCGGAAAGAGGCATTGGCAACGGCCTCCATCAGGTTGCGATGGGTTGCGCTAATCAGACGGACATCCACCCGCTTTTCCCTAGTGCCACCAACAGGAACAAAAGTACCCTCTTGGAGTACTCGCAATAGCCGTACCTGTACGCTGGGCTCCAGCTCACCAAACTCATCTAAAAACAAGGTGCCACCATGGGCCTGCTCGAACACCCCAGCCTTATCGGAGGCTGCACCGGTAAAGGCGCCCTTGGTATGGCCAAACAAAACCGAGTCCACCAGTTCCGAGGGAATCGCACCGCAGTTTAAGGGAATAAAGGGCCGACTGGCCCTATCACTGGCATTGTGGATGGCTCGGGCAAACAGCTCCTTGCCAGTGCCGGTCTCACCGTAGATCAATACCGGGACATTGCGCTGGGCCAAAACCTGGGCCTGTGCTTTCAGCCTCTGCATGTCCGGGTTGCGGGTAATGATGCTGTCAAAAGCGGCATCTACCGGCGCGACGGCTTCTGCTAGCTGGCTGATTTTTGAGCTGCTCAATTCTTTAGCTGCGGGAATATACTCCGCCGATAATTCAAAAGGCAGGGTTACCTCTTCAACGCCCTCCTCGATCGAGGCTCGATAGAAACGACTGGGATAGCGCGTTTTACCCAACAGTATCCAGATAGATTGCATAGCCGGAGTGCCGGGGCTCAGCAATATAGAGAGCTCGCAGCCTTCGTCTACAAGCCTGGCCAGGTGTTTATCGGCCGCCTCATAGATTGCCGAAAAATCCACCGGTGAGACTAGCGACTCAGGATAGGCCTCAATCGGTATTTCGACCTGCTGGGAAAGCCAGTGCAAATAGGGATTAACCTCAGCTTCCGGATAGCTGTACAGCAGTTCAACCGCATCAAATGAATGAGACTTTAGAGTGGAGGCTATAGGCCCGAGGGGCCGCCCACCTACTACACCGTTAGAGGTATTCTTCAAATCATTGGCGCCTACCCAACTGATCATGACCTGGCGTTTACTACGGCTCATCTGCGAGCTCCAACATATCGCTAATATCACACTGGAATAGGCAGCAATGCGTATCCAGGGCTTCGATGTCGATTTTTTGTACGGTTTCTTTGACTATCAACATCACGGCATTACGGTTGAAACAGATACCATGCAAGGGATCGGCAATCTTCATTTTCCACTTCTCTATCACGCGAGCGAAGTGGCAATACAGTTGGCCAAACCTATTGTGAATACAGTAAGAGCGATCATATCCAAAAAATTGAAGAAATTTCAGATGAAATGAAATATTTAAGTGGGAAGGCGGAGTAGCTGATGAATTTTTGTACGATTCTATTCAAGTTGATAGCAGAGTGACGAAGGCTTCTGCAGGCTTAAATTTTAAATAGAAGGCTATGGCCTAACATTGTAACTGGGAGCAACTTCGTTCATAAAAACCGCTAGCAGTTCTGCATAACTAGCGGCTATTGTATGAATTTGCCGCTAACTTTCCCCATCAACCCGGAAGTTGGCAACCTCCCAGGCGCGCTCACGGATAACCCGGGCATTATCTTCAAGGTTGGAGGTGCCTGTAGGGTCTCCATCTATTGTGATATCCGGGTTGGACCACTGCTGAATTCTGGGGCCGCTTCGATCCGACGGGCAATTGTAGGCCATCACACTCCTCCAAGTTGAAGGGGTGGTATTGCAGTAGCCGTGGCCATATTCAAACGGCTCCATATTCGAATCACTGTAGATAATATGTCGGGCTCCCAGTAGGTGGCCAATTTCATGGGCAAAGCTGAAGTACCCCGTTGCGCACCCTTCCCTTGCGAAAGCAAAGGCTGTTGATTCCGATGCGTAGATCGTCTTAGCCAGTCCACATGATCCGCTGTACAAATCATTGCCGGTTAAAACAATCATTACATCTGCACTATACAAGTCTCTAAGTTCGTATAGTTCTTTAGTTTCTGGATATGCGTCATTCGAAAAGTACTCGCGGTCCACATAGAAGCTACCGCTTTCTGCATAGCTGGTTCTATAAGCGTGAACAATTTCTACCGAGGTATTGACTTCACTATTGGCAAATGAAACATTGGTTTCCTCTTCCAATAAATCCATGTAGGCGGGTACATCACCGGCGTCTGCCTCAAAGGCATCGGTATAAGCAACTATAACGGTTATTTTTCCACCAGAGTCAGTAGTCGCAATTCCTGAGGTTGTGTTTAGCGCGCCAACCTTGGAAGTAAAATCCATCTCTTCGAAGTAGTTACTATCATGGTCGACAAGTGAATTGTCTGGAACCTCAGCGATTGTAACCGCGCCTTTTCCGGCAGGTCTCACTTTGTAGAGCCTACCTTCAGATTGTATTGAGCCAACAATTCTACCGTTGTTCTCGGCTAAGGTGATAAACCCTTTTCCATCCTCAGAAAATGCAGATAGTGAAGCCCTATTTTTTGTTGAGCGAATATTTTGCAAGGTAAACCGTTGCTTGCCGAGCTCACTGGGAACCTCAAGGGTACTACCGGGCTTCAAGCTAAAAATCTTATTATTTAAACTTTTTTTAGTTTTATGTGAGATTATATTTGATCTACTTTCACTCATGGAAGATTCAAAAACAACATTCACATTTTCTTCTGAATAAGCGCCAAATGTAGAAAATAGCAACACGAAAGGCGCAAGAATTTTAAAGCTTTTCACAGACATACTCCCTGTATCCGCTTCTCGGAAAATCAATTTAGAAAGATCCGCACTAAAGATAAAAATAAATCTATTAATGCAGCCTTTAAAATACTGAATAGAAATATTTATTGAAATCCACAGTGCGCGGCTACTCTATATGATTCTTAACTAAAAAAATATTCTTACGCCTACCAATAATTTAACTTCGCAAATTTTTGACAAGTTACTATCTGAAGAGCAGATAACTTTTTGGAAAATTAAATTCAAATGAAAGCTTAATCACAATCCTTTAAATGGAAACTGAAAATATTTTACTTAACCACTCAATAAATGCTCTAACCCTGGGAGATAAAAAGCGATTCTGGGTGAACACAACCGATACCGGCTCGCTGGGCGGGCGAAAATTGGGCAATATTTCAACTAAATTTCCAGCATCCAATTCTTTTTCTACATGAAACTTTGGAAATTGAGCTAATCCGAGCCCCCGCTTAACGCCATCCAAGTAACTCTCTGTCCCGGTTACCGTCAATTGCGCCGGAACTTGCAACGTCTCTACCCTATCGCCAAGACAAAAAGAGAGCGGCGTAGACTTCCCAGTCGTTATAGAGCGCAGCGCTACAACACGGTGACCATTCAGTTGTTCCAAAGAGCTTGGGTGGCCGTAGTGTTCCAGGTATTGCGGCGATGCGCATGTAAGCCGTTCCAGCATGATTAAACGCCTGGCAATCAGCTCACTATCCGCCAAGTGTCCATAGCGAATAGCACAGTCGACCCCTTCTTGGACTAAGTCCACCCATCGATCCCCCTCACTCATTACCAAAGAAATGTCAGGATACTGGGCAAAAAATTGGGGGAGTTGCGGCATAACAAAATGACGGGCAATAGTCCCTTGTACGTCTACCCGCACCTCACCGCCTGGCAATAAACCTGTAAATGCCCCTTCTGCTTCCTCTACGTCCGCAAGTATTGAAATACAGCGCTGATAATACAGTTCCCCATCCAGTGTTGCCCTTACCTTGCGAGTCGATCGCTGCAACAACCTGACTCCCAGCCGCTTCTCTAGCCGGTTGATCACCTGAGTCGATGTCGACCTCGGAATCCCAAGATCAGTAGAAGCGGCTGTAAAACTGCCCCGCTCCACAATCCGCACGTACAAGCGCATCGCATCCAGCTTATCCATATCGCCCTATTGTTTGTTTATTTGGAACAATAGGTTCTATTTTAGCCGGATTATCTACATGAATAACACGAATAGTATGGGAATACAGCCAAATCAGGGAGCTGCAAGGGCGGCTCCAGTAATCACTACGGAGATCATTATGGAGAAAGTGGCACTGGTAACAGGAGCTTCCCGTGGCATAGGCGCGGCGATCGCCTCTCGCCTGGCAAAGGATGGCTTTACCATTCTGGTGAACTTTGAAAGTAATATTTCAGCTGCCGAAAAGTTGGTAAACCGCATTGAAACAGAGGGTGGCAAGGCGGTTACTGCCCAAGCCGATATCAGTGATCAACAGGCGGTTTCACGCCTATTCAACTCGGCAGAAGTCACCTTTGGCGGAATCAATACTGTCATTAATAATGCGGGCATTATGAAACTAGCCCCTCTGGCAGAATGTGAAGAAGATGATTTCGATCGTCAGGTAGCTGTAAATCTTAAGGGCACCTTCAATGTCATGCGTGAAGCCACCGCAAGGCTTCAAGAAGGTGGCCGCATTATCAACTTATCCTCGAGTGTCGTCGACTTGTGTATGCCGAATTACAGCGTATATGCGGCGACCAAGGCAGCTGTTGAAGCTCTGACCCAGGTAGTCGCCAAGGAAATGCGGGGGAGAGATATCACTGTGAATGCCGTCGCCCCAGGGCCTACGGCTACCGAGCTCTTCCTGTCGGGAAAGACTGATGAAATGGTGAGAACTCTTGCCAAAATGTCGCCACTTGAGCGATTGGGAAGGCCTGAAGATATTGCGAATACCGTTGCCTTTTTAGTCAGTGAGCAAGGTGGCTGGATCAACGGCCAAGTTATACGAGCCAACGGTGGAATTATCTAGCTTCACAGCCAATGCCCGCTTCAACTTAACAATCTCCAACTGATCGTTATACCAGTTGGAAAGAGGACTAAAAACCAATGGTCGATCAAGCCCAAGTACCGTCGGCTAAATACATCAGGGATACCCTTATCGCTGCAACTATTGCCAGTGCAGCAGCATTCACTTGCTCTATGTTAGAACTACCACCCTGGGCTATGTTTGTTGGCTGGGTTGCTTTCTTTTCACAGCCAGGCTCTGCCTTCAGCGCAATCTCCAGTGGGATTTGTGTTGCTCTGGGAATATTGATGGGGATGACAGCAGCTATAGTTAATGCCCTATTGCTACCAATGATGGGCAATATTGCCTTCGCGGTTATAGTGTTTTCCGTTGCATTTGTGGTGGTATCACTTAGAGGACTGCCACTTGTAGGTAATATCATTGCCTGGTTTTTAGGGTTAATCACTTTCTTTGCAGCCCATCCAGCCAATGCTCTTTCTGGAGTGATTGGGCTGACAATAGTGACCGCTCTAGGCATCCTCGCTGGCTATTGCTGCTCCTACCTACAATCTCTTGCTGGAGAAACTAAAGCCAATTGATAGTCAGGGAGTCTCGGCATAATTCAACATTATCCCTGAGGGCCTTAAGAGGCTCCCTGATTAGAACTAACCCCAACATATGTTCAAAACTAGATAAATTGAGCGCTAAGTCATATCCTCTCTCAATTCACACCGCAGATATCCAATATCTTATTCATTAGATCATTATTTCTACTGCTTAACATACGCGATACAGTATAGTGGTTTTTATTTTTCAAAAGTAAATATTCGCACGAGCTTTTCGTTTGCTGTAGCTTCCCACAGTATCTTTTTGACTGATCAATAAATTCCGCAGTCTCATCATCACCTACTGCAACAATCGCTTTGGTGAAACATCTAATATCGCCAAAAATGGGACTCAAATTAGTAACGTCATCTTCTGATAAACGTAGAGATTCATTGAGATAAGATTGCCTCATCTTTGTTAAGTCATAGAGCCCGCTTAACATAATAGCGCCGCTAATTGAGCTACGGACTTCAGGTGTCCACTCAAATTCTAAAATTTTAGCCACAAGGAATGCCCCAACAGAGTGACCGCAGATCACAATATTATTGGGATTGCCATTCCAGCGATCAATATTTTTATATATCCATAAGAATGCCTTTATATTTTGCTCAATAATTTCTTTAACACTGACGGCGGGCGCCAAATCATAGTTGACCAAAGCAACTGTACACCCGGCCTCTACAAAGGGCTTGGCAATATACCGGTATTGCTTTTTATCTAGCGCCCGGAAGTACCCTCCGTGGATGAATACAAATACCGGTGCATTGGGAGATTTAGCAGGAAATATATCTAATTTCTCACCGGAATTATCTCCATAGCTGATATCCAGTGAGCTTCTTAGGGTTTGTGTAGCCAAATAGCTTTGTAGCTCATTGATTAGCAGATGGACTCTACCAAATGGGTGCCGCTTGCGCAGATTAAACTGATCATCATACTCACTCATTCTATGTTTCGACTCCGCAAGTGCTGGCATAAACTGCCTATTTTACACTAAAGGTTCTTTCTAGAGTCTAAGGAGCCTCCAAACAACTCCGTAACTCCCCTTGCTTGTGTGGCGGGCCTATTTAGCACAGAAAGCATCCTACAAAGGAAGAGACCCTATAATAATAAACACCTGTAGAGGCCTAAATATGTGTCAACTATTTCAACAACTCAGATATCGCGGATAAATGGTAGAAAGCCATCTCACTTTTGCTAGCCCAAACAGAGAAATACAATTTCTTCCAAACATTCTGATCTATATATTACGCCTATAGTTAAATTTTCAGCTTTATCCTACAAATTTTGAACTACAGATCCGCAGAGGACCAAAAGAATGTTAAAGAATTTAACCGTAGCTATTCTAAGCCTCGTAATACTATGCAGCACATCAATCGTATCATCTCAAGAAAACCCAAAACCTTTTGTTTTCACTGCCATTCCAGACCAGGACCCGGAGCGCTTACAAAAACGCTTTGGCAAAGTTGCACAGTATTTGTCCGACACGCTTGGGGTTGAAGTTAAATACTTACCGGTGAAGTCCTACAGCGATACGGTTGAAGCCTTTAAAAATAACAAGGTCCAATTGGCCTGGTTTGGCGGATTTACCGGGGTGCAAGCCCGTATTGCAGAGCCTGGCGCTAAGGCCATTGCCCAGGGAGAAGGAGATCAAAATTTCACCTCCTATTTTATTGCGAATAAAAGTACTGAACTCACTCCCTCAAAAGACTTCCCCCGTGGTATTGAAGGTATGACATTTACTTTTGGCTCAGAGCACTCCACTTCTGGACGTCTAATGCCGGAATACTATATTCGAAAAGCGTTTGGTAAGCCCCCTACCGAGGTGTTCAGCCGTGTGGGCTTTGGAGGTGACCACTCCAATACCCTGGATCTTGTGCAATCTGGGAAGTATCAGGTTGGCGCCCTAAATCACAAGGTGTGGGAAAATGAAAAGAAAGCCGGCAAAGTGGATGAAAGTAAAGTGCAAGTGATCTGGAAAACCCCAGGATATCCAGATTACAACTGGACAATTCGTGGGGATGTCGATGAAACCTGGGGCAACGGCTTCTTAGACAAGGTCCAGCAAGCGATTTTGAATATGCGGGACCCTAAATTACTTGCCGCATTTCCCCGCAAAGGGTTTATCAAAGCCGACAACTCAATGTACCAGCCAATCGTCGAGACCGCTCACGAAATTGGTTTGTTGAACAATGAGTAAGCGAATTAGGTTCAAACTGTCCCTACTAACCAGTTCACGACTTGGCTAAGAAGCCTCCAGGGGAGTTAAACTCTTCAAACGGTCCTTGATAATAGCCGCCAATCTCCGTGCGCCGGGACCGATATCGTCCCGGTTAGGGAAGATCAGGTACATAGGGACCTCCCTTTTACTTCCTCCCTGGAGGGGCAAGGGCTTCAAGCTTCCTTCAGCGAGTTCATTCAGAATTTTGTCTTCTGGTAGCCATGAAAAACCGTAGCCTTTGCAAGCGGCGCCAATCAAAGAAGACATACTACTTAGAGTCCACCGATTAGCCACTTCAACCGTGAGCGTTTTACTACCACTCTGGGGGTTCGTATCCCGAACCACCAGGTGACGATGATTGCGTAGGTCATTCATAGTTAGCGGGCGGTCCAGCTCATGCAGGGGGTGTTTGGGATGGGCCACCGGGATTAAGCGTGCAGGACCTGGCAGTAATTCACCGTTGTAGCCCAGGGGAATTCTGGGACTGATTGCAAAATCAACTCGTCCCTCACTTAAGGCCTCTAAAGTTCCACTAATCACCATCTCATGCACATCAATACGAGTTTGAGGGCTCTCTTCGCCAAAAAGTGCAAGGCAGTCCAGCAACAACCAAATTGGGAACAGCACCTCCACGGAAATCGCAATCTGGGACTCCCATCCAGCCGAGGCCCGGCTGGCGGCCTGCTCCAATGCAGAAGCATCCTCCAGTAATTGCTTTGCGTGACGGTAGAGCATCTCACCTGCGGGAGTCAGAATCGCCTTGCGCCCACTAATGGTGAAAACCGCTACAGCCAGTAGTGATTCCAACTTCTGCACCGAATAGCTTACCGACGACTGACTCTTGTGCAGAAGCTCGGCGGCCTTTGCATACCCTCCCCCTTCAACTACCGCTATCAAGCAACGCCACTGCTCAAGAGTGATCTTTGGGTTTGATAATTGCGCCAACTGTTGTTTCATGATCGAATTTTTCGATGTAAATAAGCAGATAATTCTAATTTTTAATCAACTTAATGAATGTTTCAATAGCTTCATACAAAGTTAGTTACGAGGAAGCAGTCATGGCAAAGGTACTCAACATCAAGTCCAGCCTCTTTCAAGAGAACGGTCAGTCATCTCAACTTGCGGACAATTTCATAGCGAGCTGGAAGGCTAAGAACCCGCAAGATGAAATCATCCATCGTGACTTGGTATCCGAGCCTGTACCTCATCTGAGCCTGGAGCACTTTCAAGCCCACAATACGCCAGCTGATAGCCGTTCAAACAAGCAAAGTGAAATTGCAGAACTTTCGGACAAGCTGATAGAGGAGATATCATCGGCAGATCTGCTGGTGCTAGGTATCCCGATGTATAACTTCAACGTCCCGTCTAATTTGCACACCTACTTCGACTTTATTGCACGTGCCGGGGTAACATTCCGATATACCGAAAACGGCCCTGAGGGCTTATTAAGGAACAAAAAGGCCATCATCTTCATTTCACGGGGTGGTGTTTATGGTGACGATCATCCCCAAAGTAATTACCTTCGACAGTTCTTGGGGTTTGTTGGTATTACTAATGTGGAGTTTGTCTATGCTGAAGGCTTGGCAATGGGAGAAGAAGCAAAAGAGAAGTCGTTGGCTGCTGCAGAGAAGCGTATTGCAGAGCTTATGTAAAATAGAAAGCTAACAAGTCTGTATATGAATACTTGAAGGGGGGAGGCTTCGGCTTTCCCCCCCCTCTAAGTAAAAAACTCAGATGATTATTACTTGACCCATTCTAGCTATGTAAATTCTCATTTAGATCTTCTGAAAGAAGATAGCAATGTGTTTGCAACCTCAATAGAAATCCAACGCTAGAGGAAATTTCGTCTTATTATCCGGGGACACTTGACCACTATGTAGCAAGTCCTCACAAGCCATAGTTACTCTCGCCGACTTACTAAGCTAGCTTACCAGCTACTATCAAATTCATCTTCTCCAGAAATATCGGCTTCTCGCTCCAAGGTGCCAGTAATCACCTGGCTACCCTCCTCCATTTTGGAAAGCTCTAAATTATCCATAAAATCCCACATGGGGGATTTACTGACCAGCAAAGCTTTTTCACTGGGAACATGATAAGGTGGCCAGAACTGTCTGGGCTCATATGTGATACACAGCAGGTGCTTATCGGATAAGTGAGTATATAAGTTAAAGCACCAGTTTAAAGCTCGAGTTCCGTCAACAATTTCATACCAATCCCGGCCCTTAATTTTGTACTCCTGGATCTCATCTGGGGTCCAAGCGCTAAAACGATCTTCGTGTCCCAATTCTTGTAAGTATTCTAGGTCATCTTTATGCTTTTTAAATATAAACTGCTTTAATTGGCTGCAATCAGAGAGCTTAAAGACACCAGATTTAGATGCTTCTTGTACCTGAATCACCTGAATTGAGAAATAGCCACCACCCACAATCCATGTGTCATCCGGCCCCACATGGACACTACATGTCGTCCTGATAGGGTGAAACGTAAACCAAATATAGGGGCTCTCATCATCCCACATTGGCTGTCCGCCATAGAACCTAGGGTAACTTTCTTCTTTGTCAATAGGTGTGACATATGGGGCATACTTCCTGCCCCCATAGGTTTGCTGTAATAGCTTTCCGTTAAACGAAAGATGCCATAAACCAAGGTCAAACTGGTGTAATGGCATCGTATCAAAAGGCGACCAGTAAATCTCATCAAGTTGCTCGATAATTGGGGAGTTTAAGTCCAGCGAATCCACGTAAGCCACAATCAATGACCCCAGCCACTTTTAAATTCACTTCTAACATAGTTAACTGCGTCCGCAAAGGTGCGATTGCTATCACCGCCAGCGATCAATTTATCCTGGTAATAGCGACTGCACTTCTGCAAATCTGTATCAAACCTTGTCCAAGGAGCATCTGCTACTTTTTGTAGGCCTCTCACGGCACAACTACTATCCTTTATTTGGTGCACCTTACTAGCGATATCATCCACCATCTCATGTTCGTAACTAGTCTTTTTCGTCTGCGCGCCAATAGCTTCAACTTCCTGCATCAACAAGCCTAGATTTTCTCGTGGGTTAACAAAGTAGAAACAGTGTTGCTGCAGCTTTTTTCCACCCGCTTTCTGCTTAAATATTTTTAAGGCTCGATGGAGTATTTTTGCCCCCTCTTTAAAGACGTACCAGTGGTATTTTATGGTTTGATCCCTCTCATCCCAGGACCTCTCCGATTTATTTAAAATACGAGCCAGCTCTTCAGGCCCAGCATTAGGCCCTAAGAGCTTCTGGGATTTTGTTTCCCACCCTCCAAGTTCATCAACTACAAAGCTAGGTGCATAGTAAAGTGAGAAACTATTATTCAGCAGTTTATGGCTTACCTTCCCTGAAGTCTGAAAATATTCACCATACTCCTTTGCAGTAGATAGAGCATCATAAGCGGTTTCATCAAAGACGGCTCCAATTGCCCCCACTGCTGTAGGAATAGCTTCGTCCATAATCGGTGTCAAAGCCCATTCCGTTCTCTTATAATCTGATTGGTAAAAGCCCGCAGGTAGAGCTGCTGAGCCCGAGTTTCCATTGGCCCGCCTTATTTTTTTGATATAAACCCCTGCCCCCCTGTTCTCAGGACCCCCTTGCTGAACCACCTCGTAAAGAACCTCTACAACACCCATTACTTCGCGGTGTACACCTGCTGTTTTTAGGTTGCTGTCAGCAGTAATTCCCCCTGCGGCCCCTCTAAGCTCGATCAACTTACTTGCAGTTCTTTTGCCTTCAGCAGAGTCTATATCTACTAAATCAATAAACCTGGGGAGTAAGTTCGGGTCGATAAAAACAGCCCTACCATCTTGCATCCCTGTTGTTTTTGGATGAAAAAAAATAAAGTTCTTGTAGCCACTCATGAATACTCATCCCTGAAACTATCCGACATAATCTTACAAGGATATTACCATAGAAAAACTAGACATCGATGACCCCACCCCCCCTCTTAAATGCATTCCTCTGTGACCTATCTCGCAAAAATGAGCCTTTTGAATCACTTTCAAGTCGCCACTTTTTATTTGAGACTTGTGTTTTAATTACGCCAATTGTTGGTTCTATATTCTCGGCAAAACAGAAACTATCGTTCCAACCACCAATGAAACATCAACTAAAACCTGGCCACATCAATTCAGCGCTAAACCCAGTAATATCTTTTCAAAAACGCCATTTTCACTACCCATTTGTCAAACAGGAGCTATTTGTAATAGCAAGCAAAAAACCACCCGAGAAATACTATATCTTTTTCTCAAAGCCAACCACTGGATTACAATTTGACCTCCAAGGCCGCAGGTTATGCTAGATTAAAAGTATGAGGGGGATAGAAAATACATGTCGCGCCCAGGGATCTATATAGCTTTGCCGCCAATTATAAACTTACAAGCACGACATGTATTAATTCGTAGAATTTTAAACTAAGTCTATTGGGAGGAAGGTACGAACTGTGAAAATGCTTACCGTCTCTTTACACTTTTTTGAAATAGAGTGTTACCCCAAGCGCACCGCCATGATCTGTAAAATCCAAATAGCAATGTGACATAGCCTCCCGTTGAATTTGGGAAAGCAACTTATTTAAATCATAGTTATTCATCTGCATTCTTGGAGCCATAAAAGGCTCGCCTTTAAGAAGGTTAAGGATATTCCCTGAAAAAGGCACAGTACTACTCAAAAATGAAGTCAACCTTTTTAGTTTTGAAGTTTTGGCATATGAAAAATGGGCAACGCAAACCCCGCCCGATTCTAACTTATCAAGCAGAAGACTAAATAGTCTTTGCCCTTTTTTAACAGGGATATGTTGAAACACTATAAAGGAGTGGATGAAGTTGAATTTCCCTTGAACTAGAGAGAGCTTCTCATCAGCTTTCACAAATTCAATATTCTTTAAGCCTTGCTCATGACTATTTTTTTTAGCCTCCACAAGCATCGAATCAGATATGTCAACACCTGTAACATCTTCAGTAATATACGCTAAAGGGATCGCTACTCTTCCAACTCCACAGCCAAAATCAAGCGCCCTCTTGACGACAAAGCCATCATCTACATGTTGTTTCACTTTTGTCAGTATATTGTGAACATGGCTTTGTCCCGTTTTAAAGAAATCTTGCTTTGCGCTATCTGTTAAGTTTTCCTTCCTAAATTTTTCTTCGGTTAGAACACCGTAATAAGCATCTTCTTTGCCAAACTTTTCCCACTCTTTGTCAGAGTCAGCAATAAACATCGACATTCTCCCGCTACTACCTCACTCACTCCAAATCTAAGGCCATTTGAAATAAGCAATTCCATTTCACCACGAATACGAGACGATTGTATCAAGAAATGTCTTTCCAAAACGAATATTTATAGGGTACCGGTGTACCACTTCATCCTCAGGGAACTCAAAGCATATTGACGGCCTTGGCAAGTCAGCTCTATTCAGGTTAAGTATTTCTTACAGAGACCCCAATCCTGTTTAGCTGCAACTTGATTCCACAATATATGGTTGATAGATAAGTATAAGCAATCCACCAAGGCACTGCATTTTGCCAACTGAACTATCAGAAATAGTGAGCTTTTACTAAACGAATAGAGTTGCCTTCTCGATATAATTCAATGCGTTGAGCCCCTGCAACTCTATTTAGGGGCTATAAGTTTGAGACGGTTATCACATAAAAGGATATTTGTTTTTGAAATGTAGTAAAAAGGCTATTGTTAGCTATTCACCGCATCATCCATATACTTCACTGCCTCTCCTATAGAAATAGTGAACACGCCAGCATTGCCATTAATATACTCTCGTTTCCATGAATTGTAGCCGTCCTCATAATCAGGTATCTCACATTCCCCCATTAGTTCAGATATGCTTGCCCCTAGTGCCTCAATTGAAAACGGCATATGAGTAATTTCCTCAATGACCTCTCCACTATTAGGGTTATAAATTTTAATGCCTGAAATCTGAGCATGTACCACCATTGAATCGTCCTTAGACTCTTCAATTTTTAATATGATAACCCGCGAATTCTCCTCGCCCTCTCGATTATCATATTTCCACACTTGACCTTCTTTAACTTTTAAATCCATCCCGACTCTTCACTTTAAATTATCTGCTAATAACATTTATGCAATATCGGTGCTTCCTTGCATGCCCCATAGAAGTAATAATCTATAACGTCTATATCAGGCTTCTATACTGCGCTCTATCTAGCTTGGAAGTGAGGCTCAATCATGTATGGATAGTTACTCACCTTGCCTGGGATTAGCATTTTGACTCCAAACACTATTCGGCTTCTTGATTTAAATCATTGCTGATGCTTCATTACTTCAGCGAATAATTTAAAACGATGACATGTTGGTGGAGCTGGAACTAAAGAGGTTCACTTTGTATCTTGAGACTGGCAGTAGCACCCTATTCAGGGATCTTGTGGCTTATGGGGGCCAGAAAGTAAAAAGCCAGGCCCATTAACCTGGCCTGGCTTTATTTACTTTATAGTTAAAGCTCTGTTAAAGCGCTTCGGCCGCTTCTGGTCTCTCATTTTTTTCTGACGAAATGTCTTGTTTAGCCAGCTCCACTTCCTGCTTATGCACTCTCTTGCCAAACAACCGCTGCACCACAACAAAGAACAGTGGGATAAAGAAAATTCCCAGTAGAGTTCCAACAATCATGCCGCCGAACACACCGGTACCGATTGCCCGTTGGGCACCTGAGCCAGCTCCGGTTGCTATGGCTAAGGGCAACACCCCCAAACCAAAAGCGAGAGATGTCATTAAAATCGGGCGTAACCTGTCCCGTACAGCTCGCATCGTGGCATCTACCAGTTCCATACCGTCTTCCAGATTCTGTTTGGCAAACTCCACAATCAGGATGGCATTTTTACTGGTTAGCCCCACTGTAGTCAGCATCGCGACTTGGAAGTAAATGTCGCGCTCCATGCCCCTTAGGCTATTGGCCAGTACTGCACCCAGGATTCCCAAAGGAGCCATCAATAGTACTGCTGTCGGTACGGTCCAGCTTTCATAGAGAGCAGCCAAACACAAGAACACGATCAAAAGGGACAAGGTATACAGCAATGGAGTTTGTGCTCCAGCAGAGCGCTCTTGATATGAGAGACCACTCCACTCCATACCAATACCTGCGGGTAGTTGCGCCACTAGGCGCTCAACCTCTTCCATTGCCTCACCAGAGCTGACTCCGGGTGCAGCCTGCCCATTAACCTGCATTGAGGGAACGCCGTTATAGCGCTCCAAGCGGGGGGAACCGTACTCCCAGCCAAAACTGGCAAAGGATGATAGCGGTACCATATCGCCCTTATCGTTGCGCACTGACCACAACTGGAAGTCTTCCGGGACCATCCTAAAGGGAGCATCAGCCTGCATATACACGCGTTTTACCCGCCCGCGATCGATAAAGTCATCAATATATGAACCGCCCCATGCTGTACTCAAAGCGCTGTTAATACCGTCGATAGACAAGCCAAGCGCAGCTGCTTTTGCATTATCAATTTTTACACGGAATTGCGGGGTATCTTCTTGGCCATTGGGGCGAACATTAGCCAAAAGTTCACTCTGCCCGGCCATTCCCAGAAACTGGTTCCTGGCTGCAGTTAAAGCCTCATGACCCAAACTGCCATTATCCTGAAGATAAAAGTTGAAACCACCAGAAGAACCCAACTCGGGGAGCGGCGGAGGTGCGAAAGCGAAAGCCATCGCATCTTTAATTTGCATCAAGGCACCCATCGCGCGCATAGCGACAGACCCAGCGCTCTGTGACTCTTCTTCGCGCTGGGACCAATCCTCCAAATTTACAAAAGCAATACCGGTATTTTGCCCACTGCCGGCAAAGCTGAACCCCTGTACCGAGAATACTGATTTCACGATACCCTGCTCATTGTTCAGGAACTGGTCCTCTACTTTTCGGATAGAGTTCATAGTGCGCTCCTGGGTTGCCCCCACCGGCGCCTGCACCATGGAGAACAGCACACCCTGATCCTCATCCGGCAGGAATGAACTGGGCAATCGCAGGAATAGGAAGGCCATGACTACGGAAAGCGCAACAAACAACAGCATAAAGCGACCGCTGCGCTTCAAAATACCTTGCACTCCACCTTGATAGCGCTGGCTACCTCGATCAAAGTTGCGATTGAACCAGCCAAAAAAGCCCTTCTCCCCATGCCCCTCCCCTTTGGATATTGGCTTCAGCAAGGTCGCACAAAGCGCTGGTGTCAGGATAATCGCCACCAACACTGACAACGCCATAGCGGCAACAATCGTGGCGGAGAACTGGCGGTAGATCACGCCGGTGGCGCCATCCATAAATGCCATAGGCACAAACACTGCCGACAAAACTACGCCAATGCCAATCAGTGCCGCAGTAATCTGGTGCATCGACTTCTTAGTGGCTTCTTTAGGGGAGAGCCCCTCTTCCCGCATTACGCGCTCGACATTCTCCACCACCACAATGGCGTCATCCACAAGCAGGCCAATAGCAAGCACCATGGCAAACATCGTGAGCATATTGACTGAGAATCCCAGCGACGCGAGTACAGCAAAAGTACCCATTAGCACTACTGGTACCGCAATCGTCGGAATCAACGTGGCACGGAAGTTCTGAAGAAACAGATACATCACCAGAAATACCAGGACGATCGCTTCAATCAAGGTAGAGATAACACCCTTAATAGATGCCTCAACAAACGGTGTTGTATCGAATGGTACTACGGAAGTCAGGCCACGGGGAAAGTAAGCCTCCAGCTCCTTCAACTTGGCTTTCACTCCCTCAGCCGTTTCCAAGGCATTGGCCCCAGTCGCCAAGTTGATCGCGATGCCGGTTGCGGGCTGGCGGTTGTAACGGGAAATAAACTCGTAATTCTCTGCACCTAGCTCGACTCGAGCTACATCTCCCAGGCGCAAAAGCGAGCCGTCATCATTGGCTCGGACAATAATGTCCCTGAACTGCTCAGGGGTTTGCAGACGTTCCTGGGAAGTAATTGCCGCATTTAACTGTTGCCCCGGAATAGAGGGAGCAGCACCGAGGCTTCCAACCGTAACTTGTGCATTTTGGGCCCGCACTGCGTCGGTAACATCACCAGGGGTAAGTTCATAGGTGGTGAGCTTATTGGGATCGAGCCAAATCCGCATCGCGTACTTGGAACCAAATACCTGCACATTGCCCACGCCTGGCACCCTGCTGATCGGGTCAACAATGGCCGAATTGATATAGTCAGCAATATCATTGCGGTTCATGCTGCCGTCTTCAGACACAAAGCCGGCAACCATTAAGAAGCCACCTCGAGACTTACTAACATTTACTCCTTGTACCTGGACCTCCTGTGGCAGCAGCGGCATCGCCAGTTGCACTTTGTTTTGCACCTGGACCTGGGCCGTATCCGGGTCAGTTCCGTTCTCGAAAGTTAAAGAGATTGAAACGCCACCGTTGGATTGACTGGTGGCGGACATATAAAGGAGACCATCGAGGCCCTTCATGTTGCGTTCAAGGATTTGAGTAACCGAATCTTCAACCACCTTGGCGGAAGCGCCCGGGTAATTTGCCTCAATATTGATCGACGGTGGCGCAATATTTGGATAGCGCTCAACTGCCAGCTCGCCGATAGACAACACACCTGCCAGTATCGTGATAATTGCCAGCACCCAGGCAAAGATGGGCCGATTGATAAAAAAACTTGCCATAACCCCTACCCTTAAGACCCCTGCTGTGCAGGCGCTTCGCCAGCTTGTTGATCGCCTTCAGCCGCCGGCAGCTGCTCATTTTCGCGCTCGCTGGCCTGTACCGGGGCTCCCGGGCGAATTTTCTGCAGCCCGGCGACTACGACCCGGTCCCCGGCCTCGAGCCCATCTTCCACTAGCCAGCGATTGCCAATCGTACGACTAACCCGCACAGATCGCTGGGCAACCACATTTTCCTCATTCACTACCATGGCTGAGGTGTTGCCCTTAGGGTCCCGCGCAATTCCCTGCTGAGGTACCAGAATTGCATCTTCACGGACACCACTACCGACAATTGCGCGCACATACATACCTGGCAAAAGCATGGTGTCCGGGTTTGGGACAACTACTCGCAACAATACGCTGCCCGTTGAGGGGTCGACACTGGCTTCGGCAAACTCCAGCTTGCCCTGGTGTTCAAATTCGCTGCCATCTTCTAATAGGATTGTCACAGGTAGATGAGTGGCGTCGGCCAGTGTTCCCGCTTGAAGCGCTCGACGGAGGCTAACAAGCTCAGCTGCCGACTGGGTAACCTCAACATAGATCGGATCTAGTTGCTGCACAGTAGCCAAAGTTCCGGCCTGATTGGCCGTTACCAGAGCGCCTTGAGTAACTGTAGATTTGCCAATTCGGCCTGTAATCGGAGAAGTGACCCGCGCATATTCCAACTGGATTTCAGCCCTGTGCAGCTCCGCCTGAGCTGCGGCTACATCGGCTCGGGCCTCCTGAAGATCGGCTTCCGCAGCATCATTTTCCTGCGTGCTAACAGCACCATTACCCACCAGGTTCGCGGTACGCTCGGCTTTGAGGCGAGCGATGTTCATAGCCGCCTTTGCGCCTTGCAAACTTGCTCTGGCACTATCGACGTCAGCACGATAAAGAGCGTCATCTAGCTGGTAAAGCGGCTGATTTGCACTAACTTGGCCACCTTCACGGAACAATTGGCGTTTTATGATGCCATTAACCTGCGGGCGAACCTCGGCCACTTTAAAAGGTGAAGTCCGCCCCGGCAGCTCCCTGGTAAGGGTGACGGATTCCGGCTGAAGTGTGACTACGGTCACTTCGGGGGCCATTCCCGGTGGAGCCGAAGCTTCCTCGTTACATCCCGCCAACAATGCGGAAACGACCAAAAGGCTGGTGAGAGCGCGGGCTTTTAACATGGTTACCTCTAAAAGTGACTGCGCGGACAAAATACTGGCAGTTAGCGGAATTTTTAAGTGACAAGGAAATCTGAGTAAAGTAGCGTGGCATTTTATGAGTACGTAGGAAACAGGATCAACTGTTCATAATCGTGCAATTTTCATCTAACATGCACTTTCACCCAGTATATTCAAGGGTTTGCACATAAAACCCCTTTGCACACTTGCGGTTAAACGCTGCAAAAATGAGCCAGAGTGAAACTAATAATTGAATAAAGAAGCCGCTGTTCCTTATGACCAAACGCAGAGATGAGCAAATTTTGACCACCCGTGAGCGTATATTAAACGCCGCGCTCAATGTGTTTCATGAATATGGAGTGTGTCGCCCTTCCCTTTCCGAAGTCGCAAAGCTGGCTGGAGTTAGTTGCGGTGCTGTTGCCGACCACTTTCACAGCAAAACCGGTTTGCTACTCGCTCTGACAGAACGCATGGTACTACCCGGCGAACAACTTTGTAATAACGCCGGCGAGCAACTCAACGCCAATCCCCTCGGTACACTGCGAACCCGCTGGGTGTGGCTGTTTCAGGAAATTGCTTGTAACCCAGAGTGGCAGCAGGTACTTGAGATTATCTTCCATCCCTGTGAAGAAAAGGTTACCGAGAACAATGAAGCCCACTTGCGTATGAAGCAAGGGCGCACCCGCGGGCTTGAGCGAATGGCACAACTGATTGCCCTCGCAGTATCCGAGCGCCAACTGCCCGAAGATCTTGATACAGACCTCGCGATGCAGATGTTACACGGTGGCCTGTTCGGTGTGATTGAAACTTGGCTCTTATCCTCAAGAATTGAAGATATCGGCGAACTCGGTGAACGCTATATCGACTCTCTAATCGATATGATCCGCTTCTCCCCCACCATGCGCTTAAGTTCACGGTTGGTCCACACCCTGCACTAACGCACCTTATCAATGTCGGTGGGGCATACTCCCTTACAGTGCTCGCCTCACCATAGATACCTTTTCTCTTTCACTATTTATAGGAAAGCCCCCACTCGTTATCTTGACCCTTAAATCATTGGTTACAGCGAAGTCAAAGCGCTCTTATCTAACAAAAACACTTAACTATTACCCATTAAACCAATTTTGTTGAATCAGAAGGCAAGTACTCAACAGGAAAACAAGCATGTTCTCCCTCACCAATAGCCATAAAGAAGACCATGGCACTGTCTTTATCCAACTTCAGCAGACTCTCAAACTCTTCATCGTAAAAAGCGCCCGCTATAAATACGTCTTGCTTAAGAGAGTGTGCATAGAGAAATATATTCTCAGATAGATGGCCGGCTTCAAGGTAAGCCATCCGATAGATACGGGAATGACGATACTTGGACCAGAACCGATTAAATTTGCAGACAAAGCAAATATTAACTGCGGCACCCTCGGCATAGGGCTGACCGACCAGCAAGCGGCGGATCTTATCATGGCTAACAGGACCTCCGACTTTGGTCAATCCATGATCAATTGGATTGTAAAGGTAAATACCAGGATCAATCCCCTGTACCGAATGCACTATCAGGTAAATATCTGTAGCTTGTAAGGCGCCGCCAGCAGGGCTGCTGCGAAAATATCCAAAATAATTTATTTTGTCTGAGTGGGCCTTATAAAACTTTTCAACAAACGGAGAAGTACGAAATTTTACACAATGAAAAAGTATTTTTTCCAAAAGCTCACGTTTTAAAGTGGTACCCGGTACAAATTTTCGTGAAGAAAACCGGGTCCCAAACACAGACTCCAACTGATTGGTGGTAGGAAAGCTATTCAGTGGAATATCCACTTCTGGATAATTGTACTTGCCTTTAGCCTTTTCCGGCACCTGTTTACAGTAGTCAACATACTGTCCTACCCAAGATACCCTGGGATCTTCACTAGCCCCTTCTTTGCCCTCAGTCGAGGGCGGTAACGAAAGCTTGGTGCCATAATGGTAAAACCAGGATAGTACATCCCAACCCCATTGTTTCCGAGCTAAATCACCACTGATGAAGGCTCCATTACTTTGAAGGAAATCTGCTGCCTTAGTTTCTCCTGTCTGCACATCGGAATAAAATTTATCCAGAATATTTATGAGGGTTTCTTTATCCAAAGCCCACTGATCGTGATGAACAACATCCCACAAGATGACTTCATTTTCACTGAAATAGAGAAAGAAATTATCTAATAAAGCAACGCCTTTCATCATCGCTTAACCATCATATTTACTAGAAGTGGTAAAAAAACTAGAAAGGCAGAATCGCTAAATTCTTGATTTGTCTGTATTAGCCTTAAGTGAGAGGTCCCTCATTTTCAAGGGCCATCTCACTTTTTGTGAAAAACTACCTTCTATTAACAGGTAGTGTAGACTGTGACACAAACTCCCAGAGCATAGGGTGTTGCGTCTTCTATATATACTTTAAACATGACAAATCCCTCCATTCAAACTACTTTAAATTACTCCTCCACTTGAGTACTAGTATAAAATGCACACATTTCCTAGATCGAATTGATATATGAGAGCTAATAAAATACTCAATTGCGCCTAAACTGAGTACGCTGATATGAAATTAAAAATTTTCAGAAAGGTGCGGACACGTCCCTGTGTCCGCGTGACTGGGTGGCAATCAGGTTAGAAGCTATAAGTCAGCCCCATATAAGCTCGTCGGCCTGAATATGAGGAGCCCCAAACTCTATTTTCCTCGCCCCAATATCTATCCACTTTCTCTTCGGTAAGATTGATTATGGAGGCGGTCAATGTCAGGTTATCCATCAAACGATAAGACGCATTAACATCCAACTGATCGTATTCATCAGTGAAAGTGTTCATGCCATTGTGAAAACCGTCTGCATAGTCACTGCGATAATTGTAAGAAGCGCGAATGCTAAAGTCGGTATTTTCATAGTAGAGGGACAGGTTGTACTGGTCCTTCGAAGTGCCGGCAATTTCTGTCTTGGTTTTGATACCTTCAGAGTCGATCTCTGCCAGCTCTGTATCTGTAAACGTATAGTTTGCATAGACTCCAAAGCCATTATCAAAGGCATACTGTACAAACAGCTCTACACCTTGCGCTGTAGCGTCAGTGCCATTTACCGGCATAGACATAGACACTGTCCGTGTAACGCCATCAATATCCCTTGTCACCATGGAACTGCCGTTGATTACAAACGAAGCAATATCCTTTCTGAACAAGGTCAGTCCTGCAGCAGAGGCATCATCGAAATACCACTCCAGACCCAAATCAAACTGATCAGCTTTATAAGGCTCCAATTCAGAATTGCCCGCATACCCCTGACTGACTGTTGAGCCGGGCAAAGGAGCGTGGATCACTTCAGAACCACCGAGATTATCGTATTCCACTCTCGCTACGACTCTAGCGAGAGCTGCGCGCATAACCAGTTCATCGGAGATATCCCAAGCGATATTAGCACTAGGTAAAATATCAGTATTGCTGCTGTCACGAATATTGGGTTCGTCTTGTAAGACCCCATCAATATTGTCGTAGGTGCTCGCATACTGCCTGGTCTGGACTGCTCGAATGCCAAAGTTTCCGCGCAGGACTGCCGAGGCAAAATTCTGCTGTACATAAGCAGCCGTAATTTCCTCACCAACCCGGTAAACCTGATTTTTCTCGACGATTACCGTAGGGTCACCAAAGGTTGCGTATAGAAACTCTTTTAACTTATCAAACTCCAGATAAGCGAAATTTGGCACATTCACACCGCCGATAATATTATCGAGAGGGCCGTTTGAAAGGATATCGATTGTGTCGGGCACACCATCGGGGTCAGTGTGGAATGAATCACTTGGCCACCAGGGGTAACAAGCTCCATCAACATCACCCCAGTTAATCGTTGGACAGGGAGGATTATCATCATCCCAGGATTGTTTGGTGATGCGGCGGTTTATCTCATGGTCCCGGTACTTAACCCCAACATCCAGGGAGGTAAGCCAGGCATAATCCATATCGATGGAAACGTCCAGCTGGTAGTAACTCTCCTCGTCCTCGCTGCTGGTCCAATGGGATGAGAACCAGTCATATAAAGGATAAGTGTTGGGATCTCCCAGATCTGCACTGGTATCAATTTCAGCAGTACCACTGCTGAGATCCCAGCTCCAATCGGTTGCAGTGCCATAACGGGAATTGACTGATGCAAACAATTTCTCAGAGGGGCCGCCCTCTGCACTGGTATTACCGACTACCAGACGAGCACTATACCCATCTCCCTCGTAACTGATATTGAAATCCAGTGTATCCGAAACATATTCCGCTCGAGTGTAGTCACCAGCTACCTGTGGAGACTGTAACTCTGCCTGGCCCCGATCGAGCATACCAATGCCGAGAAGAGTATCACCATCTTCATCAAACTTGAGACTGCCCGGCGCTATTGCATCCCCGTAGTTCCACTCAGGAAATACGATACGATAATTCTCTGAGTTGCCGCCCAGCTCAAAGCGGAAATAATTGACACCGAATTCCAGCTGTTCTACCGGACGCCATTGGGCACTTAGCTGCATTCCATCCCGGGTCCGTTCCTCTTCCAAGACACTACCGACAACGGCTCGCGGCGCATAGAAATCCCGGTATTCATTACCATCGATATCCACCATCGGCCCCCTGGCCTCTACGCCAGCCTGGGGAGACTCATCTCCCTGCCAACCCCAGTTTTCTACCGAGGTGCTAATTACCCGGTTCTGACGATCCTGCTTTGAGTATCCAAACAATACACCAAAGGTTTCCTGATCATTTTTCCATGAGTAAAAACCGGTGTACTGAGGTTCGTACTCCCCAGTAACATCAGCATAAGTACTCTCAATGGATAGCATACCCTCCCCGGAATCCAGGTCCAGTGGCTTGCGGGTGTGTAAAATTACAGTACCACCTATCCCGCCTTCATCCAGTTTTGCTTCTGGACTTTTATACACATCCGCTCGGGAGATCATCGCTGAGGGTAGCAACGCGTAGGAAAATGATCGGGATGGATCATCGCCGGGAGTGGCTATATAGTTTCCATTTAGCTGGGTAAAAGTGAGCTCAGGTGCAGTTCCTCGGATACTTACCTCGGCACCCTCGCCGCCGCTTCGAACGATGGATACTCCCGGAACCCTCTGCAAAGAGTCTGCAACATTCTTATCGGGGAATTTACCCATATCTTCAGCGGTGATTGAGTCTACCACCGCATTGGAAAAACGCTTTACATCGAGATTTTTCTCCATGCTCCGGCGAATACCCAATACCTCTACTTCCTCTAGCACCAGACTCTCTGTATCAGATTCACTGGTGCTCTGGGCATTTGCCATACCTACAACACTGCACAACACTAGAACACTTACAGACGTCCTCAATAGATCTAGCTGGCGATTTGTATTTAAGGGTATCTCTCTCATTGCTCAAATTTCTCTTTTATTATTTTTTTCTAGCTTTCCGTTCACCCTAAAAGCCCGACATATCATTTGCCGGGCCACCGGAATATGCCCTACTCTTATCGATCCAATTCTGTCTCGATATTTTTATATGTGCGTATAGCGCTAAAGCAAAAAGCGTTTTTAGCTATCCAAGCCAAGTCGCTTGAGAACTTCAGGGGGTGCTCCAGGGAAACTCGCCATTGGTCGGTTACCCACATAACCAATATCCGCCATACCTTCCTCGGTGGTATAGAAAGCGGTGGACACGAGAACTCGAACTTTGGCAAAGAAACGAGCACCAGCCTGGAACTCAGGCTTCGCCGTGCGAGTCCACTTGATATCCTCGCAGATGGCTACTTTTTGAGGTTCATTCAGATCGACAAAGGAACCTCCAAACCTACGCTTGGACTCACCCTCCAGCCAAACAACCCCTCCCCGAATCGTGACAAGATCTGCTTTATTATTGGAATATGGGGCGCTGACATATTCGTTGATGTAGTGATGGGCCCCTACTGAAGAGGCACTCGGAGAAGTTTCATCTGCGGGAATAATGACGTCGCAAAGTGCTGCCAATACCGCTAACTCACCCATTTCAAGCTGCATCTCCCAAGGCACAACGGGATTAAGGAGATCCGGATCTGTCGGCGTGCCCCTGGCAAGAGTCTGCTTCGGGGCGTCCAGGTTCTTTACTGCCGGTTCAGCCGCTGGCACCTCCTCTTTCACTACAACTTTTTGCGCTACTTTCTCAGAACAGCCAATGACTGGAACTGCAGCAGCGGTGGTAGCAATCAAACGCAGGGCGTTGCGCCGACCCAGGTTGGTTTTTTCCTCGCTCATATCAGATATTCCTCTTCTTGAACTGGTCCACGATGTAGTCGCAGGTGCGCCAGGCCAGCGCCATAATGGTCAGGGTTGGATTCTTATCGGCATTGGAGACAAAGGGTGCGCCGTCAGTAAGGAAGAGATTCGGTACTTCCCAGGACTGGCAGTATGGATTGAGCACGGAATCTTTCGGATTTGAGCCCATGCGCGCCGTGCCGACTTCGTGAATAATCGCACCGCCGTTGATAATTGCCTTGGCACCGTCGGTTTGCACGGTAGAGGTGACCTTACCGCCCATACCTTCAATGATTTCAGCAAAGGTTTTGTGCATATGGGCAGCCTGGTTCAGTTCCTGGTCACTCCACTTCCAATGGAACTTCAGCACAGGGATGCCCCACTGATCTACCTGGCCCTTATCAATTTCACAGTAGCTGTCCTCGTTGGGAATCATTTCCCCGCGACCGTCAAACCATACAAAGGAGCCGTAATAACGCCGGCAGGCCTCTTTCAAATCTTTGCCATAAGCACCACTGGTAAAGTCGCCCATACCGCCGAAGGCACCGGCACCCGGCATACTGCGACCACCGCCAAATTCGATGTGATAACCGCGGGCAAAATCCAGATCTCCTCGCAACTGCTCTTTGTACAGCCACCAGGGCATATACATATGCATCGCCGATGCGCCATCCTCATTATGGGCAGGCATACTTTCCAAAGCAGGGATCTGCCCACCAATACCGGCACCCACCGTATCCATCAGGTATTTACCTACGGTACCGCTGCCATTGGCGATACCATCTGGGAACAAAGTACTTTTGGAGTTAAGGAGGATGCGCGAAGTTTCAGCGGCACTGGCTGCAACAACCACAGCTCGGGCACTGGCAAATTTTTCCTGACGGGTATCTTTATCAATATAGATAACCCCGTTAGCCTTACCTTTTTTGTCAACGGTAACTTCACGCACCATGGCATCAGTAATGATATCCAGGTTGCCCGTCGCTAATGCCGGTGGCAGCAGTACAGTCGTGGACTGGAAATTCGCCTTGATAGAGCAACCGCGACCACAAGGCGTGGCCCAAAAACAGGCTGCACGAGATTTCATCGATTCCCGGGTAACGTCCTGGGCAAGTTTATTTTCCGGGAATAGTTTCTGCGGAATATTTTCGTGATCTAGGCGCTCACTGAGAATAGCCAGGTGAGAGGGAATTACAGGGATCCCCAGTCTATCGCACGCTTTTTTGGCCAGGAGTTCATAGGCACGGGGCTTCGGCGGCGGCAGCAACACACCCGCAGAAGAGTCGGGAGTATTCTCTAACCCCTCATTGGTGCCATAGACACCAATGAGCATCTCGGTTTTATCGTAGTACGGGGCGAGATCGTTATAACTGATCGGCCAGTCAAAACCGAGTCCGTCCCTTGAATAGGGTTTAAAATCATACTCACCCATTCGCAGGGAAATCCGTCCCCAGTGGTTCGTGCGACCACCCAGCATACGGGCACGCCACCAATCGAAACGGCGGCCTCTTTCCCTGGAGCCCTGAGTGTAAGGTTCACCAGGTACCTGCCAACCTCCATCAACCGTTGCATCATAGAAACCGAACGGCTTTTCCGGTGTGCTACCCCCACGCAAAGGCGCATCTTTTGGGAGGTTAAACATTGGGGTTTCCTTGACTGGGTCATAGGATCTCCCCGCCTCCAGCAATAGAACCTTTAGCCCTGCAGTGGCTAGTACATAGGCAGCCATACCGCCGCCAGCACCAGACCCAACAATCAGTGCGTCATACTCTTTCTTCTCGAAGTCATCATTCGGCATCGCCTCTCTCCTACTTCATCAATTATTTTTGTTTTACTCGTTTAATTTTAAATAATCTATAAGATAAATCTGTAACCGGTTACATTTTTTGCCAAAAATTTTTACTTATCCGTTACATCTAATGTCTAACTTATGTTTTTTTAACCAAAAAGATTAATTTTTATAAACATTTTTAACGAACCTAGAAACCCCTAAATACTTTGATCAAAAAATGAGAGTAACCGGTTACATTTTTAACCAAATAATTATTATTTACTCGCCATATAGCTCACCCTGTCGCGACAAGCGCAGCAAAAGCTCTTTCGTTGCTTTGATCCCCCAGTCTTCATCGCCGGCGCCTTCATACTCAATGCCGATATACCCCTTGTAACCCGCCTTTTGAATTATCCGCAGCATCCGGGCAAAATCCGTATTGGTCTCATTTCCCCGCTTATCAAATGAAAAGCTCTTTGCACTGATTCCGCGGGCAAAGGGCATCAACTGCTCTACTCCCAAGTAGCGGTCGTAGTCACCAAAGTTTCCAAAGTCTGGCAAACTTCCACAGTTCGGCATATCCACTGACTGTAATAATTGGGATAACCAAAGCCCGTTTGAGGAATAGCCACCGTGGTTCTCCACAACAATATTGATGTCGAAATCCAAGGCAAATTCTGAGAGAGCCCGCAGCCCATCTCTACAAGCAGAACTAACCTCCCTGCTACTACCCTGTCCGCCAGCATTCACCCTGATAGAGTGGCAACCCAAATATTTGGCCGCTTCAACCCACTGGAAATGATTTTCTACCGCTAGTTGTCTTTCGCTAGCATTTGGGTTGCCAAGATCACCTTCTGCATCAACCATAATCAAAAGGCTTTTAACCCCGTGATCTATTGCACGCACTTTCAACTCTGAAAGAAAATTCTGATCCCTGGCCTTATCGGCAAAAAACTGATTGACATACTCTACCGCGTCAATTGCAAATGCCTTTCTTGCCTTAATAGGAAAATCCAATACCTTGAGAGTGCCACTTCGCAATTGCCGGTGCAGGGACCATTGGGCCAGGGAAATTTTCACAGGGCCACCTGGGGTATTGGTAATGATTCGCCCACTATTGCCAAACAAGGGTGCGGTAAAAGCAGCTGCAGCCAAGCCGGTACCAACCTGTAGCAAAGTTCTACGCTTCATTCCCGCTCCCCAGCTTGGAGTAGATTGCCAGACAAGTTACCTGGGGAATCTTCTCTAGTGCCATCCTTATCGCTTTGATGCAATGAGCGGCGGAAACCACTAATCGCTCCTCCAAGGTCTTCTCCCAGACGGCGGATCTTGCCACTACCAAAAAGTAGAACCGCTAACACAAGAACAATAAGTACCTGCCAAATACCCACGCCTGAAATACCCATGATTTACAGCTCCCGAATTCTGATATTGCGGTACCACACTTTGTCGCCGTGGTCTTGTAAAGCAATAAAGCCGCTCTCACTACGGGCAAAATCGGGGTAAGAGGAAAACTTACTGTTGGCAAGACGTGTATCCCAATCTTCAGACCAAAGTTCATAGCTGACAATCATGCTTCCATTCAGCCAATGTTCAACCCGACCATTCTCCACTCGAATACGCGTTTTATTGAATTCTCCTGCCGGCTTTACCTCATCCTCGCTGGGTGCATACAAGTCGAAGACTGATCCCGCGCTGTGGCTCAGTTTTTCCAGTTCGGGAAAAGCACTGTTATCCAGTACCTGGTATTCCATACCTGACATCCAGACTGGTGCATTGCCACCAGCTACCCGATAAATAATGCCGCTGTTTCCGCCTTCAGATATCTTCCACTCCAGTTCCAGCTCAAAATCAGAAAACTTATCTGCAGTGACGATATCCCCCGCTCCACCAGCAGTGAGCACCAGGTTGCCATCAACGACCTGCCAGGCCTCTCCTACATGAGAGCCATTGGCACCGGTCCAACCCTGCAACGTTTTACCGTCGAATAAATGCCTCCAGTCCTTATCCGCTTGTATACCGGACTTTTCCGCCATCCGTTCACAACCCCCTAGTGTGACTAGTAGTGCTGCAGAGGCCAGTAAAGACGTGCAAAATTTTGTCTCAGTGAATTTTTTCATCGTTGTTATCTCCACATGAATTGGTGTTTATCTAATCAGTTTGCCGCGATGGTTTTACATCCGCACTTTATTAATCCTGATAGCGGGCCGTACTTCCCCTTACCACTAAATCAAAGGGCAAAATAGTTCGGCTCGCTTTTAACGGTTTTCCATCAATAATGCGGCGCAAGGTTTCCATCGCATATCTGCCCAGCTTCTCTGCGGGCTGGTCAATTGTTGTCAGGGGTGGATCCGTAAATTGCGAAAACTCAATATTATCGAAGCCTGCCACCGATACATCCGCAGGCACCTGCAAACCCATTTCCTTCGCTTGATGAACAGCACCAATAGCCATTTCATCATTCATACAAAAAATGGCGGTAGGCGCACTGGCTAAAGAAAGCAGTTTTCTTGCACCCTCCGCACCAGACGGCATAGTGAATTCTCCGTTTACAACCAGGTCAGAATTCAATTCGAGACCGTGCCGTTGCATCTCCTCCTCAAAACCGACCAGGCGATCACGCACAATCGGACTATTAAGCGGGCCGGTCACTATGCCGATCCGGCGGTGACCCAGCTCGATCAAATGGCGAGCCATGGCTTGCGCCGCGCCGGAATTATCCAGTTCAACAACCGGATAGCGATCGTCTTCAGCAATGCGCTCACACGCATTTACCATTGGAATCGACGCTGCTAAAGCTGCATCTTTCTCTGCAAATGGATAGCGGCTATCCAGTTGAATAAGCCCATCTGCCTGATTCGTCAGCGCCATTCCCGCATAGAACTGCTCATGAGCTGGTTCGCCCTTGGTATCTCCCAGCAATACGGAGTAACCCTGGTCTTGGGCTGCCTTTTCTATCCCTCGGATAACTTTGGAAAAAAATGGGTTGGCGATATTTGGGACCAGAACCATCACCGCAAATGACTTACCGGAACTAAAGTTTCTCGCCAACATATTGGGCCGATAGCCGGCCTCTTCCACCGCCTTCAGCACCCGCTCCCTGGTCCGCGGAGAAACCATTTGCGGGTCTTTCAGGGCTCTGGACACGGTCGCGACGGAAACACCGGAGCGACGTGCGACTTCGCGAATGTTTGACATACTTTTCCGTTACTTTGTTGTTAGTAGTCGACTATTTTCGCACAAATGGAAAACGCCTACTGGTTGCCTACTGCAGTGACACCTTGCACTTTGCTCGCTGCCTGCCTGCGATCCCAAAACCAGATAAACGCAAAAATCGGCAGTAAGATAAGGGGAACCACGGCCAGTGACTGGAATGATTCGATAGAGGCAGTTGCCAACACAGCATCCAGTTCATCGCCCGTTAACTTTTCAAAGGCTTCCAAACCACCGGCAGCCTCAATCTTGGCGTTGTCGAAAATTTCTCCAAGTTTCGGCAGTACGAACTGAATAGACATTCCCCCAGCAAACCCCAGCAACCCCAAAAACAGTGCGCCACCGTGTACAAAACGCTCGGATACCGTAGCGAGCATGGTGGGCCACATATAGCAAACACCGATAGCCCAAACAGTCGCCGCCAGGAATGCAGTAACCGGAGTTCTTGCCATTCCCAGGCTATAAAGTCCTATTGCCGCAAGTAGACTGCTTAACCAAAGTAGTCCTGCAGGCGACAGTAACCTCGCAAGATGGCCGGCGAAATGGCGCATTACAAACATCACCATACTCACGTATACCAATAATAAGATCCCTTTCATTCCCACGACTCTTGAGAGTGTCAGGTCCACCCATTGCATGGGAGCAAGTTCCGATGCAGCTGTCAGCCACATGCAAACCCAAAGAAGAATAAACATCGGCTGCCTGAAAACTTCTTTAAACATCTCGCCATAACTGATGCCAGAGGAAACCCGTTCAGTTACCGGGAACTCCGTTCTGGACACAAGCCACGCCATGACCACAGCCGGTAGGGCCAAAACAATCAGGTTCAACTGCCAGGGAAGTTCAAGCGCAGAAATGGCTAACCCAAGTAATCCCCCCACCACAATCCCGGCAGGCCACCAGGCATGTAGTACATTTAGGCGCTGAGTTTTATTTTCAGGATCAACCGCAGCAACCATTGGGTTGCTGGCAGCCTCCACGGCCCCCCAGCCCAAACCGGTAAGTAATAATCCCGCAAGAACCAGATTCTCAACGCCCTCCCCCGGGGTTACCAAGGATGCTGCAATAATAAGCAGGCTGCCCAATACGTAGCCTATCGATGAGAGCATTAGCATCCGCTTGATACCGACCAAATCTACCAATGCGCTGCCAAATAGCAGGGTTAGCGCAAACCCTGTAAAGGTAAATCCAAGCGCTTCTCCAAGCATTGCGGTGGAGTTGGCAAGATCAATATGATCATAAATATCCGACTGTAAGTTGCCGGCGATCGAAGCCCTCACAGCAAACCCAAGGCCAATCATAAAGATTGACAGATTTCCTACCAGGAAGACGTTCCTGTGCAAAGCCTTTGTCTGTGTACTCATCTATCCAGTCTCCGCATGATTTATTGTTATTCGTTGTTCACTGGGATTGGCAAAAACTAGTCCAGCCCTAAAATCCTACGATTTCGAGCGCGATCTGTTTCAGCACCGGCAAAATCATCAAAAGCTTTGTCAGCCACGGTTATCAGGTGCTCTCGAATAAATGGCGCACCCTCGCTGGCCCCCTGCTGTTGATCCTTAATGCAACACTCCCATTCCAATACCGCCCAGCGATCGTAACCGTACTGGGTCAGTCGGCTAAAAATCCCACGAAAATCTACCTGACCATCCCCCAGAGAGCGAAAGCGACCGGGGCGGTCAATCCAGGGGGCGTAACCGCCGTATACTCCAGCCCTTCCACTCGGATGAAACTCCGCATCTTTCACATGGAAAGCCTTGATTCGCTCGTGATAGATATCGATAAAGGCCAGGTAATCCATTTGCTGTAAGAGCAAATGGCTCGGGTCATACAAGATGTTGGCTCTAGGGTGATCTTCCACCTCGTAAAGAAACCGCTCGAAGGTCAAGCCATCATGCAGGTCTTCACCGGGGTGCAGCTCATAGCAGACATCGACCCCCGCGCTGTCAAACGCATCCAATATCGGACGCCACAAACGGGCCAGTTCACGAAAACCTTCTTCAACCAACATCGCTGGGCGCTGGGGCCATGGATAAAAAGTGTGCCAGAGTAAAGCGCCGGAGAAAGTTGCATGGGATTTGAGCTTCAGGTTGGCACTAGCCCGAGCTGCAAGAACTAACTGATTGCTCGCCCACTCTGCACGGGCTTGCAAGTTTCCGCGTACTGCCTCTGGAGAAAAAATATCCAGCATTTCCTTATAGGCTGGGTGAGCTGCGACCAACTGCCCCTGCAAATGCGTAGACAATTCAGAAATCTGTACCCCAACCTCCTCACAGATTCCCAGTACATCATCACAGTAAGCTTGGCTTTTACTTGCCAGCTCAAGGTCGAAAATCCGCTTGTCCCAAGTGGGAACCTGGATGCCTTTGTACCCCAGGTCTGATGCCCAACGAGCCATAGATTCAAGCGAAGCTGGCTGTTCGCTCGATGGGAGAAACTGGGCGAGAAAAATTCCGGGCCCCTGAATTCTGGGTGCCTTCATTTATTGTTATCCTTTTTACTGCTGTACTTATTAATTCTGCAACCAACCCTTTCCAAGCGATTGGTTTGCACCTTTTGAGAAAACTCTTCAAAAGGTAACTGGCCGCAGGCCGACACCGGCACCTCCCTGTGCCGTACTAGCTGCCGGACGCCCACCCTGCCAGAGATACCTAAATTCTGTGAGGTTGGACCTAGCCGCTCACTTCCAATAAGGCGCCAGGGAAACCCATGAGGATTTTGCGCGACTGCTCTCCAGCACACCGCGCACAAATGCCATCGCGCGAACACCTGCATCAATATTGCCAACGGCAGGACTGTTCTTCGAAACTACCCCCTCGCGGCGGCCTCGGACTTGACCAGCAAAATCGCGATAGATATTGGCGAAGGCCTCTATATAACCCTCCGGGTGTCCTTGAGGTGTCCGGCAGAAAGACCTGACGTCTCCATCCAGATACTCACAATCCGCACCGGCTTTCCAAATCGCCACAGGCTGCCCCCTGCGCTTTACTTGCAATTGGTTTGGGGCTTCCTGCTCCCAAAACAGCGAACCGTCTTCACAGTAAACGCTGATATTCAGGTTGTTCCCCTCTCCTCCACAGACTTGACTGGCGGTAAGTGTTCCTCGGGCGCCCTGATCTAATTTAAATAGCGCTGCACCGTCATCATCCAACGCTCTTTCATCAACTACCGCTTGCACGTCTGCGCAGACTTCAGAGATATGCTGGCCAGTAAGAAACTCCACCAGATGATGAGCATGGGTGCCTATATCCGCAAAGCAGCCACTTTCTCCCGAACGTGCAGGATCTGTTCGCCAACTCGCCTGCTTACTTCCCGTGGAATCACCGGCTAGTGCCAGCCATCCCTGCGGATAGGCAACGGTAACTCGTCGAATAGACCCCAACTCTTTCCTGCCCAGGATTGCTCTCGCTTGCATAACCAGAGGGTAAGCAGCATAAGTGTGGGTCAAACCATAAAGATGCCCGCTTTGCTCCACTTCCTTTTTAAGCTCAAGTGTTTCTTCCAAAGTGGAGGCAGCTGGCTTGTCGGAGAGGACATGGAATCCCGCCTGCAACGCAGCAATAGAAACGGGTAAATGGAGATGGTTGGGAGTTACTACAGATACAAATTCAACTCGATCATCAGCGCTGCGACGGGATTCCTCTTGGAACATCTGTTGATAGCTTTGGTAAATCCGGTCCGGGTGTAGCCCCAGCTTTTCACCAGTTTTACGACTGCGTTCGGAATCGCCACTAAAGCAGCCGGCGACTAGCTCTATCTCACCGTCGAGAGCTGCAGCCATCCGATGGATTGCACCAATAAAAGCACCCTCTCCACCACCAACCATGCCCATTCTTATTTTTTTAACCAAACCCATCCCCTCGGGCCACTCAAAGAACCAGCTGAATAAACAGCCTATTTATTTTTATTTCCGTGTCTTGTAAGCGGACACGCTGTTTCCAGATCGCGGTTTTCGTAGCACTCCACCGTTTGAAACAGAATGTAACCGGTTACATTTCAATTTAAGATACAGAAAAAAAATGTCTTTGCAAGCGAAATACGCTGTTAATATCGCCTTGTTGGACTCATAGACTGATGGCTCGACGCTGAAATACTAAGCAAATCACCTGATTGGCAGGCCCATTTTCTGGACAAACTCAGCCCAAGAGTGCCACTTCAATTCATCGCTTTGCCATTTATTACAAATAGTTTGATGATCAACTGACTGCGGCAGCAAGCTACCTATCGCTTCAGGTTGAAGATGACGAGGCTTAGCTTTTGAGCGTACCCATTTCCCGGCCTCCTTTGCAGCCTCCACGGCGAGACCCCAGTGATTCGGCCAAACCGCCAAGAAATTGGCTATATCAAAGCTGTGGATGTGGTATGGACGCGGATAGTTTAACTGCACAAGAGCATCCCCATCCGGCCCTGGAGCGTCAGTTTTCCAACCTGCGTAAACACCCCAATGGCAGCCGGCTGCCCAATCCTCAAACCCGGTCATACAATTTGCCAATCTATCCAGGGTATCCCGGATTAACGCCCTCTCTATGGGCGGGGCCACCCTCATGTCAACCACACCAGAGCGAAATCTGGGGTGCTCTGGATTGAGGGTGAGTATCCAAAGTCCCTCTCCACTTTCCAGCGGGTGATATGCCACTACCATGTCCATCAGGAAGGCTGAGATTGGAGGGGTATTAGCCCCCTTAGCCAGCAACATATGTAGGGGCCGAACAACTTGGCTATCCCGCACACCTTGAGCTGGCACTCCAAGACTTTCGAGTATTGCTGCATTGCCCGCCCCGCATGCTGAGAGAACCAACTGGGGTTTTATTTGGTGGGAACTACCACCGATATCGGCAGAGACCTCAGTCACGCCACCACTATCTTTGTCGAATTTTCGGATACTCCCTTTCACCAACTTCTCGCTAACAGGAGCACTAAAACGACGATAGGCTTCAGCGCCGTCAAACATAAGGTCATCAGCAAATCGAAAGCACTGATGCGATGGCAAGCTAGTTGTTACCAGAGGAGCTGGTATCGGCACCTCTTCCACTGGAATACCCGCCGCAATCCAGTTGGGCTCGACAGTATCTAAAAATTCTCGGGGAAGCGCAGCATAGAAGTCTGTTATGTGGCTATCAACACCATCGCTCTCCAGTTGTGTGCGCCAAAACTGTGCGGCCTTTAAGTAAGCCTTTGCCGCACTTGGGTGTGCCGCATTCCAACCTGAGGAGAAATAGCCATGAAAGTGTAACGACTCGGCATCGTCTAACCCCTGGTCTATTGCCAGCACAGAATAATCTGTTGATAGCTCTCGCAACAATGAAATCGCTTGAATTCCGCCCCCTAATACCAGGACGTCTACGTCTACCGTTTTAGCCATGGTCAGCCTCAAACAAATCCTATCTATCACCACTTAGCAAAGGCTGGCCTTCTGTCAACTTCTAGGACCTCAGCTCATTCACCTAGGTGACACTTTTTTGAAATTCAGATTAAACACAGAACTTGGTTAATCCGTTCCAGTTATATCCCCGTAAAGAGATTGTCGCTTAGCTATGAAGCTGGCGGCCTAAAAAACTGCGAACACAAGGAGCGAGGAAATGAAGAGTTTATTGAGAGGTATAGGGATTGTACTGTTTGCACTCAGTACCCAGGCCGTTCTGGCAGATGATGAACTGGAAACGGTTCCCTATGTCGATGTGAATCAGTATCTCGGCAAGTGGTATGAGATTGCCCGGCTACCGCAAATTTTCCAGCCGGCTTGTACTGCGGTAACAGCGGACTACGGCCTCAATGATGATGGATCTATCAGCGTTTTCAATTTTTGTCGAATCTTACACCCAAAATATGGGTTCCCGATCAGTGTTCAGGGTACTGGAGTCCCCATTGATGAGACGAACAGTAAACTCGCTATCACCTTCTTTGAGGGTAAAGCTGCCGGCGACTACTGGATACTAGAGCTAGATCCTGGCTATCAGTGGTCACTCGTTGGTGATCCAGACCGCTCCAGCCTCTACCTGTTAAGCCGCACTCCCCAGCTGGATGCAGCGACTACAAGCTATCTACTAGAGCTGGCAGTTACAAAGCATGGTTACGCCATTGACCAGATCATCATGACCCGCCAACCGACCGATTAAAGAATATATACGGGTGTTGCACTCGCGACACCCTCTCTCTTTCTTGACGGATTACTTTAACTTTGCTTTATTTCTTTAAAATCAATTAGTTATAAACCCTATTAAAAATGCCTTATTAAGTTATTTGTATGCTTTCTCTTGCCTGGCCGCCCAGCTTTTACCTTAACTGACAAGTACCAATCAACTTAAGACAAGAACAACCTTACGGAGCGGTTATGAGAACCACTTTACCGTAACTGGCAAACGCCTCAGTTGCGCCAGCCAATTTCCAGCTTCCATGAAATTATTTTCTAGCTCTCAAAATGGGCGAGGATCTCGCGGAAAAACAGCCAATTTAAAATGTTCAAAAAATATACTGCAATTGCCGCCTCTGAAAGCGCGCCACTCAGACTTCAGGCTCATTTCCAGGCAGGACTAAATCTGAGTTTGCGCGCTAATAAACTTACATCTTGGGACTACCATTCTGGTAGTCTCATCAGTCAATCAATAAAATTACCCAAACATTGCTACTTACTCCTTGCAGCCCTCAACCATCCTGTACGAGACAAGCTGCTGTCACTAAATGAAAGGGCACACTTGGCATATGATTGCAGTCAATAGCCCTTTCTCTCCCACATACTTAGACACTTTTACACTTTCAAAATTCCTCTATCAGGAGGCACACTCTCCCTAAGAGCCATGCAGATCCGCTTTATAATTGAGGAGCACCTCCCAACACCATATTGCTTCAAAATTGGATAGTGACCCACAGAGCCCTAGATCACGGGGTAGACCACTGTCTCTCCTTCCGGAGTCCACTCATTGGCTGCAAAGGCACTATCCAGGGCGGTCTCGGCAATGTGATTTGTATAATTCGACATAACTTTTAAAGCGGTACCTAGAACCACTTCCAGTACGCTCTGCTGCGTGTAGCCAGCAGCAAGGAAAGCGCTAACTTGTTCCTCCGACGGCCAGCCACGGCTTTCATTCACTACCGCAGCAAATGTACGTAATGCCTCAAGCTTTTCATCTGCAATCGGTGTGTTACTACGCAATGCTTCAATAATTTCCGCTTCAACACCGGCCATTTGGGAAATGGATGTGTGAGCAGCCATACAGTAACGACACCCGTTCAGGCGGTTGTTTGTCATTAAGATGATTTGGCGCTCTGTCTCGGAAAGATTGGTTTTATCGAAAATTCCCGCCAAGGTCGTATAACCCTCAAGTAATGCGGGGGCTTCTGACATAGTTGCGAATAGATTGGGCACAAAGCCCATCGATTTCTTAGCGCCTGCAAGAAGAGGCTGAGCAGCAACAGGAGCGGATTCAATCGTGTGAGTCTTGAAAATAGCCATCATATTTCCTAACTAGATAGTTTCACTTGTTTGTAGCGATCGGTCCAAACCTGGTTAAAAAATAAGGGGAGACACCCCTGTAAACTGTATGTACCGATTGCTACAAACAATACTAATGAGTTTGTACCGATCGGTAAATATGATTTATATAACTATTTGCTATGCATTAATGCCTACTGAGAATGAACAGGAAAATATGAAGCCCTATCCAATACAAAATTGACAGGAGGATCAATGGAGGTCAGGAGAGGGAAATCACAGTGCAGCCCTGGCAACCCAAAGGACGGCGCCAAGGCCCTACGAAAAGCTTTCAACACCAGAAGAAAGATCAGGTCAACGCAGCAAGTCTAATGCCTGTACCTTAATTCTGGAGAGGCTTTCCTTATTAAAAACTCCACGTGCCAACACTCGCAAGCCGACTAAAAGAGTCAGTAAACTATTGGCGCAGACTTCCGGGTCTACTCGATCAGATATCACACCTTTCTCTATCCCCAGGCGAACCTGCCTTGCAAAAAATGACTCAGTATCCCGCAAGCCCTTTTTTACAGCATCCCCAATATCGCTATCCAGGTTAGGCATATCGAGTGCGGTATTAACCAAAAAGCAGCCCTTCTTTTCCTGATCTGCAAGGCTTTGTTCAATTAGGGAGTCGAAAAGCTGACTGATAGCGCCAATAGGATCTTCCAACGACTCAAGCCGGGCCATTACGTCGCGCCGCTGCTCTCTTTCATACTTGAGTAAACTCAGGGTAAAAAGCTGCTTCTTACTGCCAAAGGCATTATAAAAGCTCCCTTTAGTCAGCCCGGTAGCTTTGAGCAGGTCGGCCAGAGAAGTCGCTTCAAAGCCTTTTTTCCAAAAGGCTTCCGTCGCTTTATCAACTGCGCTATCGACATCGAAACTTTTCTCCCAAGGCATAAGCACCTCACCTCAAACAAATCTACTGGCCATGTTACCACTGTTTGGACCAAGTGGTAAAAACACGATTCGCAGATACAGATACTGGCACTCGCCCGATATTCGCCTATTGCTCCGAAATCAAAACACCATTTTTGCGGTCACAGTGATTATTGGAGCAACACTTCTAGCCGAGGAGCGCTCACTCGAATTAATAAAGTGGTAACTGGTGCAACTTCATGACCCTAAAAGCCTTCAAAGTCATCAAAGTGGTGCTGACCTATTAGTCAAAGTGCTTGTTTTTAACGCTTTTTTACAGTTGCAGTTACACAATAGTTATGATGACCATACATACTCAAGCCTTCAAAACGAGAAAAAATGCCTCAATTTCACACTCAATAGGAAAGCTATTTTGCTAAATACAGTGTTAAAGAAAAAGATCCATCTCTGATTAGAGGTATTTCATGCCCTTTGGAGCTTTCAGCCTTTATACTTGTCCTAAGCTATAGGTCGCCGAGCCATAAGGGCCGGACGCCTATGAAGTAGGACGTATAAAGAGACTCCCTATGCTTACCAATCGGATCGCCGCTTACTTTTCCGGCTTCTTGGTCATTGGCCTTCTTTCCACAAGCGTTCTGGCAGAGCCAGAGCGAATAGCCCCCGAAGAGGGTCAAGGTGGTACTGCACAAGAGATAGTCAGCAAGCTTGAAATGCTGCACTACAACAAAATCAAAATCGGCGACGAAATGTCCGAGAACTTGTGGAACGAGTATATCGATGCACTCGACCCCACTAAAAGTTACTTCCTCGCCTCTGATATCGATGAGTTCCGCGCGTGGGAAGCAGAGATGGATGACCAGCTTCGCGCTGGTGATGTCACCGCAGGGTTCAGTATCTACAACCGTTTCCGCCTGCGTATGGGCGACCGGCTAGATAACATCCTGTCCCAACTAGAGAAAGGCCTGCCCGCCTATGACTTTTCTCGGGAAGAGACCCTTGAGCTGGATCGGGAGGAAAGCCAGTGGCCCAACTCGATCAGCGCTGCAGATGAGCTTTGGCGTAAGCGCTTAAAGAGCAGCATCCTGAATTTGCGCCTTACCGGTAAAACCGATGAGGAAATCCAAGACCTTCTCGTACGCCGTTACAAAGGCCAAAAGAAGCGCCTCGAGCAGCAGAAGAGCGACGACGTATTTGAGCTCTATATGAACTCACTGACTCGTCTCTACGATCCACACAGCAACTACCTGTCACCGCGCTCATTGGAAAACTTTAATATGAGCATGTCCCTCTCCTTGGAGGGTATCGGTGCTGTGCTGCAGGCAGACGAGGAATACACCAAAGTTGCTCGCCTGGTACACGGTGGTCCAGCCGACCGCACCGGCAAGATCAAGCCCAACGATAAAATCGTGGGTGTTGGCCAGGATAAAGAAGGCGAAATGGTCGATGTAGTGGGCTGGCGCCTGGATGATGTTGTTGACTTGATTCGCGGCAAGGCCGGTACCTATGTTCGCCTGGAGACCATCCCCACTGGTGGCGACGGTACTCACAAGACTATCTTGATCAAGCGCAGCAAAGTTAAGCTTGAAGATCAGGCGGCCAAGAAGGCAGTGTTTGAATTCTCTGACGGCAGTAAGAGTTACAAGATCGGTGTGATTAACCTGCCGACCTTCTATATCGACTTCGATGCCTATCGCCGCCGAGACCCCAACTATAAGAGCACCACGCGAGACGTTGCCCGTCTGCTGAGTGAGCTTAAAGAGGAAAAGGTTGACGGTATTATTCTGGATCTTCGCAACAATGGCGGTGGTTCACTGCAAGAAGCCACCATGCTCACAGACTTGTTTATTGATCAGGGTCCTGTTGTACAGATCCGTCATGCCAACGAGCAGATTTCCCGCCACAATCGCTCGCGCTCCCGCGCCATGTACCGCGGGCCGCTGATGGTATTGATTAATCGCTTGTCGGCCTCAGCATCCGAGATTTTTGCCGGTGCAATCCAGGATTACAACCGAGGCCTGGTAGTAGGCAACCAATCCTTTGGTAAGGGTACTGTGCAAACTATGGCTCCCCTGAAGGAGGGCCAGTTGAAAATTACCCAGTCCAAGTTCTACCGGGTTTCCGGAGACAGCACACAGCACGCGGGTGTAAAGCCGGACATCGATATGCCACAGTTGATTGATGCCGAAAATGTGGGTGAGAGTGCTTACGATACTGCCCTGCCCTGGGACCGTATCCACGCTGTGCCTCATGCGAAGTATTTCAACTTGAAGATGCTGATCCCGAACTTGATTACCAAGCACAACAAGCGCACGGAAACAGATCCAGATTTTGTTTTCCTGCGCGATCAGTTCAAGTTCGACGCCGAGCGGGCTGACAAGAAGTATGTCTCTCTCAACGAATCAACTAGAGAGAATGAGCGCAAATCCGTTAATCAGCGATTGCTGGATATGGAAAACCGTCGCCGCAAAGCTAAAGGCCTTGAACCCTACGAGAACTTTGAGGCATACGAAGAAAGCGAATCTGAAGAGGTGGCTAACATTGGTGGTCCTGTAGAGATCAAGTTGGAAAAAGATCCAATTTTGAATGAAGCGGGCTATATAATGGCGGACTTTATCGGCCTGGCCGATAAGGCCAGCAAGGCCCCGCCCCAGGTTGCCAACTTCTAAATACTGATAGGCACTGGGCGCGGCGTGCGCCCGGTCCGCGAACTAACTCTTAGGTCGGGCTAGCCCGACCTTTTTTATTTTGGGGGAAGAGATGAAGGTTGTTTCCTTTAACGTCAATAGTATTCGCACTCGCCTGCACCAGATGCAGGCCCTGGTAGACAACCATCAGCCCGATATCATCGGCCTACAGGAAACCAAAGTCACCGACGAAGATTTTCCAGTAGATGCGATAAAAGACCTGGGCTATGAGCTGATTTATTTTGGCCAAAAAACACACTACGGCGTTGCCCTGCTCTCACGCCTGCCTTTTATTGGTCGCGAATACGGTTTCCCAACCGATGCCAGCGACGCCCAGCGCCGTATGGTTGCCGGAAAATTTGATATCGGTGGTCCTGAGCCTCTCACGGTTATCAATGGCTATTTTCCGCAAGGTGAAAATCGCGAGCACCCGGTTAAATTCCCGGCAAAGCAAAAGTACTACGCCGACCTGGACACCTACCTGCAAACCACGTGTAAGCCGGAAGCGCCTGTATTGGTTATCGGCGATATGAATATTTCACCCAGCGACCAGGATATTGGTATTGGAGAACCCAATCGCAAGCGCTGGCTGCGCGATGGCAAATGCAGCTTCCTTCCAGAAGAACGCGAGTGGCTTCAAAAAATTGAAGGCTGGGGGCTCACCGACACCTTCCGCGCACAAAACCCAGAAACAGACGATGTATTCAGCTGGTTCGACTACCGCAGCCGTGGGTTCGATCGCGAGCCCAGACGCGGCCTGCGTATCGACTTGATTCTAGCCACCAACCCTCTTCTAGAAAAATGTGTCGGGACTGGCGTGGACTACGATATTCGAGCTATGGAACGCCCATCAGACCACGCGCCTGTATGGGCCGAGTTTAAGCTCTAGGCACAGGTTACAGCCCGCTGGTTCAGTGGGCTATTTTTAAGACTATGAATATATGGTTTTCCATATATAATTGTTAAAAAGCCAAATGGAGCCCTCCAATGAAAAGGCGTGTTCTGTTTGTTTGCGCTGGGGACTCTGCCCGCTCACTGATGGCTGAGGCACTATTGCGGCATTTTGGAGGCAGCTCGTACGAAGCCGTTGGCGCCGGAACCAATGTCCATACAGTGGACCCACGCGCACTGCAAGCACTGGAGCGACTGGGGGTTTCAACAGAGGGACTCATTCCCAAAGTTGTAGAAGATGTAGCTGACCAACCTTTTGACCTGGTCATCACACTTTGCGACAAAAGCCGGGAAGAATACGTACCCTCCCCAAAAGTTGACAAGATGATTGCCTGGAATTTTAAGGAACCGACAAAGCGGCACTGCTTCTGCCCTTTTTACACCACGGCACGTGAGTTGAGCACTCGCATCAAACTACTGGTCTTGGCCCAAGCCGAGGCGGATTTACGAAAAAGAGCAGCATGAACCCAGTACAGTTTTACAAATGCCTGGCCGATGATACGCGGCTACGCACATTGCTCCTTATTGCTCACGAAGAAGAGCTTTGCGTATGCGAGCTAACTGCGGCCCTCGAATTGAGCCAGCCGAAAATTTCCAGGCACCTCGCCTTGCTGAGAAGTTCAGACCTGCTCCAGGACCGCCGCCAGGGGCAGTGGGTGTTTTACCGAATCAACCCGGACTTAAATGCCTGGGCAAAGTCTGTACTATTCGACACCTTACAGGCGAACCAGCACTTTATTACCGAAGACCTCAACAACCTGATTCAAATGGGAGACCGGCCAGAGCGCACAAGTCTGTGCTGCTGATACCGCCTGCCTACCTAAGATTTAAACTATCCAGATATATATGATTTTTCATATGTGCCTGGCAGAAACGGAGCAAAACTAACAATGACCATCAAAATTGGGATCAATGGATTTGGCCGAATTGGCCGGCTGGTATTACGCGCTGCCTGGGATTGGCCTGAAGTTGAGTTTGTCCAGATTAACGATCCTGCCGGTGATGCAGCCACTCTCGCCCACCTGCTCAACTTTGACTCTGTACACGGGCGCTGGCACAGAGAGGCGAAAGCCGTTGATGACACAATTCAGGTTGATGGCAAAACAATAACCTGTAGCCGCAATTCCGCTATTGCAGAGACTAATTGGAAAAACTGTGATCTGGTTGTAGAGGCCTCCGGTAAAATGAAAACTACCGAACTTCTTCAACCCTACCTGGATCAAGGAGTAAAGAAGGTGTTGGTCTCTGCACCAGTTAAAGAGGATGGGGTACCGAACATTGTCCTTGGAGTGAATCAACATATATACCAGCCAGACAAACACCAGATTATTACCGCCGCTTCCTGTACGACTAACTGCCTTGCTCCAGTAGTAAAAGTTATTCACGAAAACCTGGGTATTCGTCACGGTTCAATCACCACTATTCACGATATCACCAATACCCAGACTATCCTCGACGCACCCCATGGAGATCTGCGCAGAGCCCGCGCATGTGGTGCCAGCCTGATTCCCACAACAACAGGTTCAGCTACAGCTATTGCCACCATCTTTCCAGAGTTGTCCGGCCGCCTAAACGGCCACGCAGTTCGTGTTCCCCTCGCCAACGCATCCATTACCGATTGTGTTTTCGAAGTAGAAACCGCCACTACCCCAGAGGCAGTAAACCAGTTATTTAAGGACGCTGCAGAGGGTGAACTAAAAGATATCCTCGGCTATGAGGAAAGGCCCCTCGTCTCCGTGGATTACAAAACCGACCCCAGATCGAGCATTATCGATGCTCTATCGACCATGGTCGTTAACGGCACCCAGGTAAAAGTTTACGCCTGGTATGACAATGAATGGGGTTACGCCAACCGCACGGCGGAATTGGCTCGAATGATTGGCACCATGGGCTAAGCAGCCAAAGTACAACGGGGCCGGAAGGAAAGAACACACTGCACCTGAGGGGTACGCCTCTCCATGAGCTCATATTTTTTCCTCCTGCTTTTAGTAAGTAGCAGTACACAGAACAAGATCATGCAGTTTCTTCACAATTTATCGTCGCCAGTGCGCCAATACTTGCTGGTAACAGGCAATTACTGGGCATTTACTTTGACTGACGGCGCTCTGCGCATGCTGGTGCTGCTGCACTTTCACGAACTCGGCTACAGCCCTTTGCAAATAGCCTTGCTTTTCCTTTTCTACGAATTCTTTGGCGTAGTCACTAATCTTGTCGGCGGCTGGCTCGGTGCCCGGACTGGACTCAACCGGACCATGAATTTGGGACTGGCCTTACAGGTTGTTGCTCTTTCCATACTGCTGGCACCCAGTCAGTATCTCTCAGTCCCCTTGGTTATGGCTGCCCAAGCCCTCTCCGGTATCGCCAAAGACCTGAATAAAATGAGTGCGAAGAGCTCAATCAAGTTACTGGTGCCCGATCAGGCCAGTGGCACCTTGTATCGTTGGATCGCCCTCTTAACCGGCTCGAAAAACGCGCTAAAGGGCTTGGGCTTCTTCCTCGGCGGTGCCCTACTCGCCGCACTTGACTTTCAGGGCGCGATTGCATCGATGGCCCTAGCTCTTGGAATAGTTTGGATATTGAGTCTCAAATTTCTTAAGCGGGACTTAGGGAAAACCAAAGTAAAAAGCCGATTCAGAGATATCTTTTCCAAGAGTCCCGCAGTCAATATATTGTCAGCCGCGCGCTTACTCTTGTTTGCTTCCCGGGATGTTTGGTTTGTTATTGCCCTACCGATTTTCCTGGCCAGCCAGTTCGGTTGGAGCCACTGGCAGGTAGGTGCCTTCCTGGCATCCTGGGTGATCGGTTACGGCATAGTGCAAACCCAGGCCCCAAAGGTCACGACAGCACGTTCAGCCCAGGCTCCGGATGGGCGAACCGCGCTCTTCTGGGCAATAGCGCTCACTGCAGTGCCCGCTTTAATCGCAATCGCATTACACAAAGGGGTGGATCCACAGCTCGCCGTAATGGGTGGACTTTTGATGTTTGCTGTACTCTTCGCCGTAAACTCATCTTTACACAGCTACTTGATAGTTGCCTATGCTCGGGAAGATGGCGTCTCTATGGATGTGGGCTTCTACTATATGGCAAATGCCGCTGGGCGATTGCTCGGGACACTGCTCTCGGGGTGGGTATTCCAAACTCAGGGGTTGGTGGCTTGCCTGCTTATTTCCAGCGCTTTTCTGCTGTTGACCGCACTGGTTTCTCTGGGCTTGCCCAGACACAAAACCGGGGCTCAGGAGGTTGGCAGCTTAAGTAGGAGCTGATCCGATAGCAGCATGAGTGCTACTTGCCAGCGAAGGCTGGCAAGTAGGCTGCGGGACCATTTCGACCTGCGCGATTCGATACAGTTTGGACTCAGGTATGCACCCCATTTGAAATAGAATCAAAGCAAGGACCAAATACCTCATATAACACCCACCTCAAGTCCAAGTGCACAGCTCCACAGGAGCTGCAAAAACTCGAGGTTAAAATGTCTGGATTTGGCACTCAATGCCTATTTGCCACTACTTTCTGCCAAAACCATCGCAAGAACTATGACTTTTTAGTCACGGTCATTCTCAGCAAAGTCCGATCCTTTTTGATGTAGTGGTGATATAGAGCGGCCATTACATGCCCCAGGATTAAGATCCAGACCACCCACTCTCCCAGGATCTCTTTATGGATAAAATCGACCGGCTTCTCAAACTGTTCGAATGTCATCCCCATCCGATCCTGAACTATCGCCACAAAGGCTTGGGTGCTCTCAAACTTAGGAATTTCAAACAGGAAAAAGTAATCCGTATCCACACCTGTTCCGATATACCCTGTTAGCGGAGCGACGATCATAATCAAGTAGAGAAGAACATGACCGGTATGAGCGGCAAAGTGTTCCAGGGAGCTACCTGGTTCTAATGGCGGTGGCGGATTAGTGAGACGCCATACGATTCTTAAGATGACGATCACCCCAATGGTGACGCCAATAGATAGATGTAACTGCAAGGCAGTCCAATTCGCCGGTGTATCCTCTTGGGTAAACCACTGGCGGTAGTAGACTGAAATATAGGACCCCAAAAACAATAAGGCCGTTAACCAATGTAGCCACTTCGCTACTGAACCATAGCCGTTCGGATTATTTCGTAGACTCACTTTAACCACTTTTCTATATGGGCTGAATATTATTGATAATACTTATATTATCTTGTTGAGAAATATCTGTGCAACCCGATAATAAAACATGCAATACCAACAGTTTGAACGATATGATAAATGCCGTTGTAATTAAACTTCCAGATAAATTCAAATGATAATGTACCGTTTATTTGGATCAGCATTGCGACAATACTGATCAAAGCGCCTAGTGCCATTAACCAACTTCCAGGTAGATACTTCTTCTCGGCCACAGATATCGCAATATAGACAACTAAAGCTACGCTAGAAATCAACATTTGATAAATCGCAAATCCAAGAAACTTATCTTTCAAAAACATAGAGCCTATAAGTACAGCTAGGTAAATACCAAATATGACCGGAATAAAACGCTTGGAAAACCCTTCCCCTATGAAGTCGACTGCGACAGCCAACACAAATGTAGAGATAAGAAGCCCAAATAACACAAGCACGCCATACCACAAAAAATGGCGAGCACTCGGTGATAGTGAAATCCCATGATATGCAGCAGCCATTAATGAAACGATAAACATGAAGCTAAAGAAACAGATCCAAATATCCCTCTTCCAGGATGGGCCATTCACATATATCAGAAGATATAAAACACCATATATTGCAACAAAAGCCAACCCTAGATCGGTTGCCGCAGTGGTCAGTTCTATTTCATCATGCACAATTTTCATTTTGCCTAAGGGAGACCATCAGTCGGCTACGACTTCAACTTAAAGCTAATAGAAACTTTAAGCAGTCTACTTTCATATCAATATATCTCTACTATTTTAAAATTTATATTATTAAATAAATTCAGCGACCCCAAAATCTTATACCGTAAGAGAATATCCAAAGCCAACAGCCTCATTCAAATAAAAATTCTGGCGCCCAGGTTAAATTTAGCTCCTAGCTATTTGTTACTTATCGGATCATTCATCGAAACAATCACCTTACCTTTTGCTCGCCCGGAAGCAAGATATGACAATGCGTCTTTGCCCTGCTCTAAAGGGTAGACCTTGTCTATCACCGGGGAGAGAATCTTCTGCTGGTACAGATCCCCCAACTCATTCAACTGCTCTCCATTGGCTTCCATAATAACCATTCGATAGAGCGCGGATTTTCCCTTTGCTGCCTTCATTAGCTTTCGCGACTTAAGCGCCACTAGCTTGCGGAGTAACCAACCTAGCCCAAGCTCTTTAGCTGTCTGCGGATCTAAAGCCCCTTTAACAGAGACAACACGCCCACCAGTTTTCAGGACCTGAAATGCATCCAAAGCATACTGACCACCCAAAGTATCGAATACGACATCCATATCAGATAGTAATTGTCGGTAGTCATCTTTTTTATAATCAATAACAAGGTCGGCACCGAGTGCTTTCACCCACTCCACATTCGCGCTACTTGTTGTAGTCACCACATAGGCGCCTACAGACTTCGCCAATTGGATCGCCATAGAGCCAACACCACCTGAGCCTGCATGTATCAGCACTTTCTCGCCGGACTTCAGACCCGCAACTTTGATCAAAGACTGATAGGAGGTCAGCCCAACGAGCGGAATACCCGCCGCTTCACTGTGTGACAAGTTTTTGGGCTTTGCAGCCAAGTGGGAAACACTAACGGTGAGATATTCTGCAATAGTGCCCACATGATCCTCCCCCACCCTGGAAAACACCAGGTCCCCTACACTGTATCCAGCAACATTATTCCCCACTGCTACAACTTCACCACTGACATCCCGGCCAATACCAACCGGAAATACTTCCTTTCGTACCGATTTAAGCTCCCCCCGCAACATCATGTTATCAACTGGATTTATGCTAGCGGCATGCACCCGAAGCAAAACTTCACCAGCCTTGGGGGTGGGAACCTCAGCTGACTGAAACTCCAGGCTGCTATCAATATCCCCATAGCGAGTCATTTTCAAAGCTTTCATTGGTCATCCTAACAATCGGTTCAACAAACATTGAAAGCGATAGTGCCCATACTGCGAGCATAAAAACAGGTGGTAATAGGTATAAGTCTTTTGTCATTTTGGCAATAATGGGGGATATTTTGAGCCGATGACAGACAGTTAGAAGTTGATTATGGACAAAATCAGGGCATTGCGTTACTTCAAGCGGGTGGTAGAACTGAATAGCTTTACTGCAGTTGCTGAGGAATTCGAGGTTCCCGCTTCATCAATCTCTCGCCGCGTAAAAGATCTGGAGCAGTCCTTAGGAGTGGAGTTACTGCAACGCAGTACCCGCCAAGTCAAGGTTACTGAGCTCGGAAAGCTCTACTATTCGATGATAAGTAAAGCAATTCGCCAGCTTGAACAGGCTGATGAACTGGTTAGCCAGACTTTTGAAGCGCCCAACGGTCTGATACGCATCAGCTGTCTCCCAACTTATGGAGAGCAGCATTTAACCCCCCTTCTTGAGAAGTTTGCCCAACGTTACCCCAATATCGTATTCGACTTAACCTATAACGATGACCTGTCCCAGTTAGGGAAAGATCCCGTTGATATTGCGATTCGCGGAGGGTTTGCCCCAGATGAGCATGTTATTGCCAAACGCCTATCGGATAATGAGTTCACCCTCGTGGCCACACCGCAGTTTATCGACAAGTTGGAGTATAGCTTCCCCTTAAACAAGTCGGCGATTGAGTCAATTGCTACCTTGCAATACCGGGGACCGCGTGGCGTCATTGAGTGGTACATACTCAATGACGAGCACTGGGAGCCCCTGAAGTTGACTCCAAAAGTTATCAGCAATAACGGCAAAGCATTAACAGCAGCCGCCCTCAATCACCGCGGTATGTTCTGCGTACCTTCCTGGAGTATTTGTAACTATCTAGATACAGGGGAGCTTGTACAGGTACCTTGCGAGGATAAAGTCTCAGTCAGCCCCGGTGGCGATCTGGGAGTATTTCTTCTTTATGAGCGCACTAAATACCAAATTCCCAAAATAAAGCTTTGCGTAGATTTTATCTATGAAAATTTGAATGGGCGATAGAAGAAAGCTAAAACCCCTTGCTTTACTATTTAAATCATATCGATCACTAATGCTAATTTGATTAAGATCGCCATTAGAGAATCACTTTTCTCTCGCTACTATTCGAAAAGATTTATATTCGATTACAAACTTATATCCCGAGCCACCAACACACTAGACATATAACAACCTCACAGAAAAATAAAAATTGATCTATTTCAAGCTACCCGTAGATTTTCTTGGAAGCATAATGGGGGATATGCTAGGTTGAAAGATAGAAATTATGCCAAAAATATATTTATCTATGAGTAACTAAAAGGGAGAGCTAGCACCAATAAACCAAGGCAAACCACTTATATCAAAACAGCCGGCGACATAAGGATTGAGCCATGCCAAGTTATGATGACTTTATCAGCTTATTAGAAAAAGATGTTGAATTAGCTTTTAAAACCTATGAGCTCGACTTTAATACAGAGGCCTTCGACAGTAAATCAGGAGCTTACGAAATTGAGTTTGATTTTGAATTTGTAAAACCCAACAAAATCATGATGGTAAAAAGCGGAAATTCTGGCAAGAAAGCAACATATCTCACCTGGGCTCGACAAAAAGCTGTGCCTGTAACTCTAAATAGTAAAAGTCCCCCTTACTTTTTTACCTCCCATCTCAGTAATTGTCGAATGACCTTCAAGTTCCATGACGACCAGAGTAAAAGTGTAACGGTTATTCATGTTGCAGGCGATGTTTCCCAGGGGGGGACTATCAAGGGGAGCAAGCAAAGAGATGAGCTGGAGATGATGGTAAAAACTCCCGATGTAACCGGAGAGAGGCGACTTTCAATAGGCGGCCCCAAAGGAGGTAGAAAAGGAGCACAGTTCAAGAAGAAGCAAGCAAGACTTGGTACCGCATACTACGATACCTGTGCACGGGTATTCGGGGTTCGAGATGATAGTGGTCAGTGGACCTTTTACACGCAAAATATTGGTCGAAAGGACGAGCTTTTAGGCTTTTTTGAAGTTCAGCAGTTTGATTAATAATTTCGCCTACCCGAAAAATTACTATTGGAAGGTAGGCGCCCTCCAATCTCTTCACTAACATTTATAAAGCCGAAGACCAACCGAGCACAAAGTACCCATACAAAAAGTAAGCGCACAACAGAGCGGGGAGCCTGTTTTCACCTCGGATGTCTACTTAGCAATATTATCTAAAGCGGTTAACCGTGTATTCCTAGCACATCTATATCACTTGAATGACAACAGATAACCGTAAAAATAATGCTTAGCATCCACTCACGCATACCTACAGACCCAGACATAAAAAAGTGACAGAAGGTAACCAAAACGGCGAATCAGGTATTTCAACGTCATAATGATAGGTCAGCCCATAAAGGCTATCTATAGCATTCTAGGAATTCATGAAAATATTAACATATTGTTGGTATTTGGTCATTTTATTATTCCTAATATGCCTGAGGTATTTACATACCCAATTTAAGTGTTACTTGGGTGGTTAATTTTAGATACCTACTGAGTCTAGTAAGCGGCCCTAATTAGCTATCCTATCACGCCACTGAGTCGCATGTTGCTCAACACTTAATTCAAAGAAGGTGATTCTAAGTGTGACCATTAAAATATCGGCATTTAGCTCGCTATTTATCGGTTACTTAGATAAGCGCTATGAAGCAATATATAAACCCCCTTTATACTAATTCATTAACCTAGTTAATCTCTTGAGAATCGGGCCGCCTTAATTTGCCAAATTACCATAATTAGTCACAAACTAAATAATCAGCTTATTGTTTTCAACATAATTATCAGCAAGAAGTCAAAGGTCAATCAGATTCCAGCGAGCATTATTTTGGCAATCTATAATCTGTTGATCAATGGCGGCTATTCGACCCCGAATACGTTCCCAATTACTTTTCTTCATTTTCAGCTCATCAGTAATACTTGCACTGTAATCAATAGCTTGATTATCAGCTAAACTTGCCGTCCGAGAGTCATGGTGTTCTTGCCGTATAGTAATCCAAATATTGGGGTCCAGCTCCGATGTATATGTGATAGCCTGACGGAGCTTCGTGGGTACAGATTCTACTCTGACGTTTCCATTTCGATCCGTAAAGTTAAGTACTTTTTGTTTGTCCACATTGACAATATAGAAAAATTTACGATTTTGATTTAAGACCCAATTCGCAACACCTTCAAAGGAGATCATCGCAGTATTTAGACCATGACTGCCAATGATCGTATTGTAATTAGAGTAACGGCGTTCATGTAAAATACCCGCGCTTACTCCAATTAGGTGAAGCCTCTCCCAGCTGCGCCCCAGCCCAGAATCTCGATCCCCAATTATTGCTCCCAAATCACCGCTAATTAGCCCCATTGCGGAGCGAGCCATATCTCCTGGCAATGGACCTATAACTCCTGCCTGGTTATGCAGTGATCTATGCACAATCCCCTGTGGAGGATTGTAAGGCTTAGAGCTCGCAAACCATTCAATATCACCTGAAATATCATACCCCGCAGAACTAACTCTAAAGTACATTATGTCGTCCCTATAATTGAGGAAATTCCGTTAGCAACTAGTTGTCAACTTATAAACTTGGAAAGCGAGGGGAATTATCTGCCTGAAATCAGATAAGCAAATAGTTAAATTGGGGGGGGCTAACAATCCCTCCCATGCCCTGAATATAATATCAGCAATCCTGAGCACACAATCACCTGTGTACTGCGCCGTAAGAAATGACTCAAATTTTGTCCGGCGAGAACCAATTATAAACACCGCCGACACATTATTAGGTACCTATTTAGTTTGACCCAATAACTGCAATAGAGACATTATACGCCGACGTTTTCTGTAGAAATTAAAGTTCGCCCATCGACTTTAACAATGACATTCTCACTACTGATTTGGCATGCTGATCATTATCGGCCACAATAAGAATCGTGGCCGAATTTCATAGGGTTTAAAGTTCAGAGGAGTATCCAAAGTGCGGCTATTAGATTCAGTGACATCATTATAAAGTCAGTGATAAAAATAAAACGCATCACGCCTTTAACTTGCCACGGCCCTTCACCTTTTCGGTTTTGTAGGGCTACCGGGACATTGTAAATAAACTGAGTTCCGTGAGTGACAGCAAACACCAGCAACAACGTAGCGCGTTGCACCTCCGTAGCAAATACTGAGGGGCTGATTAGCAGTAGTATATTGAGTAGCGCCAACGACAGGTTAAAACCACCCAGAAATTTTCCCGATTCTGCCAAGATATTAAATACGGGGGTATCCCTTTGTTCCCTGGGTACCAGTAACTTCGCAAATATATGGTTTCTCAAAGAGAAAACGTTAAATCCCATCAGAAACCAAATCGTGTTTAACACCAAAACAACTTCATAGATCATCAATATCTCCAAGACTTGTTGTTTGCCCGCCACTAAGGTCAGTACGCCTATTAAACAAATTTGTACTTACCCCGTAGCAGGGGTTGAATCCTCAGGAATTACTCATTACCGGCCAGAGATCCACTATCTCGCCTTTGCTATAGACCGCAATATCACCAAACTGTAGGAACACGGACTCACTCTGTGTGGGCCGGAGAAAGACCCAGTCGTCTTCATTCAGCAGTACCTTTTTTGAGCCATTCAGCATTTCTTGGTTGCTGGAGCGGCCATAGATGGGGTTGATCGATAGACCTTTTGGTGATTCTGGCTCCGCCTTCCAATAGCCGCCAGATATAAAGAAGCTTTGCTCCCGATTTGGGTTCAACCAACTAAAGGGTCCGGTGAGCCCTTCTATGCCGGGTATCTGTGTCTGTGACAATTTCTTCAATACCGGACTTGCGATATACGCCGCTGGTAAATGATCGGACAGAGTGGGAATATCAAAGCCCACCGGTTTAACCAGGCACGAGCCAGCGGCAATCTCGTTACAGGGAGCCCGGTCTGCTCGGGATTTGTACAGTTGGTAGGTTGGGCTACCGGCAGCGTTCAAAGTGGCCGCCTTCGGGAATACACTTCCCAGCTGGATCTTAGCTTGCTCCACCCTGCTTTGGTAAATATCCAACCCCCGAGTGATTGCCTTTTCAGGTCCACCGAGAACACCTGGCATTTTTGCGGCGTGGGCGTCGTAACCCATAAAACCGGAAAATTCCAAATAGGGTTCCCGCTGAATGATACCGAGCATCGCGGAGAGATCTTCCGCACTGGCAATGCCACCCCGGTGTAGGCCTACATCAATCTCGATATTAATTCGCAAGGATTGTTTGAGCGATCGCGCCAGATCGGCGTATTGATTAAGTCTGCGGGGGCTGTCAACCAGCCACTGTAACTGCCGCGTAGAATCAAAATGCTCCGCCCTAGTGCTAAAATAAAAGGCCTTTGCCGCAGTAATCGGGAGAGGTTTACCCAGTAAAATATCACTCGCTGGATAAGATTTAACCAGTTGCTGTAAAAATGGCAGCTGAAATACCATGATGCGATTGGTATTTGTTCGCTGAGTAATAGCATCCAGCAGGTTTAGCGAGGGCAAAGATTTAGCCACTACCCGGTAGTCATAGTAACCCCTGAGGTGACCGGCTAATATATCGGCGTTCTTTTGCAGATTCTCCAGGTCTACGACTAAGGTGGGACCAGAAAAGCCGGCATTATCCAGAGCTTTAGAAACACTGGAGAAGTATTCGCTGTGCCCTCCCTGCCCTTGCGCTTTAGGGCGAAGAGCGGCGACACCTGCCACCGCTCCTAACGCGACCCCACCTAGTATTAGCTTTCGTCGCTTGATATCCATTGTGCTTTCCTCTTTGAGGGTTCACTGCTGAGCAGTGTTGCTCAGGTAAAAAGCGTTTTCAGATAGGGGTTTAAAAACTTGCCATTGGGGTCTAGCTCTCGGCGAACTTTAAGAAAATCCTGCCACTGAGGGTAGAGCTCGGCAAAGTCCGAGCCTTGTAGCTTATTCAACTTGCCCCAGTGCGGACGGCCCCCATATTTGCGCATAATGGGCTCAATGGCCTGGAACAGCGGTAGGTGGTCCTCTTCGAAGTAGCGGTGTATGGCGATGGATACGGAATCTTGCTTATAAAACGGGCTCAGCCAGATATCGTCAGCTTTAACGAAACGCACCTCGATAGGGAAGAAAACATCCAGATTATTTTCCTCAATCGTCCGACGTATTTCCGCGAAGGCTTTCAAACCGTCCTCACGGGGCAGGTGATACTCCATTTCATTGAAACGTACGTTTCGCTCACTGGCGTAATTCCGCCAGGAGGACTCGACAACGACTTCCCTCTCGATATCTTCCATCGCATTTTGCAGCGCAAACTGACGCAACTTCGGTGACCAACCCAGCCAGTCCCGCACAGATTTCAGGGTCATTACTGCTTCATTAGTATCCTCCCGCTCCGTAGAGAAGATTTCCTCTGTGGTCGGCTGGTGGGAATCAGCCATGCACATCCCAGAAAACGGGATATAGTAAAATTCAAAGTTCCGATTGGCCTCTGCCAGTGCTGGAGCCTGATCCAACACCTCTTCCAGGGGCGCTACCCAAGATTCACGCCGCAAACGGTAGCTGGGCTGGTTCTGCATACGCACCTTGGTCACCATACCCAGGCTGCCAAGGGATACTTGCGCTGCCGCGAACACCTCGGGGTTTTGCTCACCATCACACCAAAGCGTATCCCCGCCTGCGGTCACCAGTTCCATACCCGTTGCATAGCTGGACATACAACCCAAGCCTGCACCGGTTCCATGGGTCGCGGTTGCTAGGCAACCACCTAAAGTCTGCTCATCGATATCTGGTTGGTTAATCAGCGCTTGACCAATATCCTCTAAGGGTTGGCCAATGTCTGCTACACGGGTTCCAGCGTAGATTGTCGCCTGGACCTTGTCGGAATCGTGGTCGGCGACGCCAGTAATGCGGCCCAATGAAATAATTGTGTCGTCAGTGGGTACCAGTGCAGTGAAGGAGTGACCCGCACCTACCGCCCTGACCGTACCTTGCGCTTCCGCAATTATCGTTTGCAGTGCAGGAATATCTTTGGGTGCCAGACGATGGGCCGGCAGACACTCTTGTGAACCAGACCAGTTCCGCCATCGAACACCCGCTTTTTTTGTCGGTGGGGCTGCAGCTTGCAATAAGGTGCGTGCAACTGATGAGATGGGCGCGGCCGCTAATGATGCGGAGCCGATCGCAATAGAATTAATAAACTGGCGACGATTGAACCCCATATCCTTTACTCCGCTGTAGCCATAAAAACAATCAACTGTTCAAACTGCTCGGGGGAGCACTCAAAACAAAGGCCTAGTGGCGGCATACCCTGAAACCCATTGATCGCATTTTCCACCAACACATCCATCCCCTTCTCCATACGGGGCTTCCAGTTGGCCAAATCTCCGGTAAGGGGTGCGGCGCTGGCGCCAGTGCTGTGACAGCTGCGGCAAGTGCGAGTATATATTTCAGCGATTTCCGGATCAGCGGGCGCAAGAGACAGCGCTCTTTGGGTCAACATTGCCCGGCTTTTTTCACTATTTTGTGGAGGCTCAGAACATCCTTGAATGACATTTAGTACCAAAAAAAGAGACAAGAGCTTAAAGCTCTGGCGCAAGACTTCCAGTTCCATATGCGTACACCTACTACATTATTGTTGTTTATTTCTTTTTGGCTATTGCCAAAGCTATCGTGTACATATCGCTGGCACTATTGTTAATCATGATGACTGCTAAAACAACTACTTGAGTTGCCTGTTCTCAATTATTTCTATCGTAATTTATTTGCGTACCACTTAGAGAACCAAAGCGTATGCACATCTCGAAGTTAAAATCAGCATTTATTACAGAGATAAAATGACTCTTGTTAACAGTAGACAGGCTTTGCAAACATCAAAAAGAGCTATTTATATTTACGAATATATAGCCATAAATAGAAACCACCGACCAAAGTGCCCAGCGGAACATTTAGTACACTCACTGTTGAAAATATTAAAGCTAATTCTGGGGCATACCTTTTATCCAAAAGGACAGCAATGCCAGCAAAGACCCCCAAAATATTCAAAGACGCAAACAGTATTATCATCAACCCCATAAGACTGAATATATTGAATGGCATACTCAAAATTGAATTCCCAAAAACTGCGTATAGGAATAACAATATTGCGCTGGATATCAATAACATCAAAATTGAGTAAGTAATTATCAACCAGCCGGAAACTTTTTCCTCGGTACTAACCATGCGGTGCTCCTGTGAAGGTAAAAGCCCAAGCCTCTTTAGTGATCCTCAGAACATCAGGGCATTGAGAATGACTCTAAAGTTGCTCCGGTTTCAGTTGTCAGCTAGCTCAACGATCAGCATGACTCAATGACATTTATGACACCGATGGCGACTTTGGGCTGCCTACCCTTCTACTTTAGGCGTTGAGTATCAACAGGAACAGGAATACCCTAATGCTTTTCGATCAGGTGGGTATTCAGTGGTTAATAGAGTGCTAGCTTCTCCAAAAGGACCAGAACTGTCAGAGTTGATCCAAGGCTATTGGCGTGTGAGTGATTGGAATTTAAGCCCTCAGGAGCGCCTGACATTCCTAAAGCAACATATAGATATAGGGGTTACCACCGTAGATCATGCTGATATTTACGGAGATTACTCCTGCGAACAGTTATTCGGCGAGGCCCTTAAGCTGGATAGATCTGTTCGCAATCACATCGAGATTGTCACCAAGTGCAATATCAAATTGCTTTCTGAAAAATATCCAAACAGGAAAGTTAAGTACTATGACTCCAGCGCTGAACATATTCAGCACTCGGTTAATAACTCCTTAGCCCACCTCGGTGTAGAGCACATCGACATCCTGCTTCTTCACCGACCTGATGTTTTGATGGATGCAGATGAAATTGCCAGCACATTCGCCGAACTGCAGAAGTCCGGTAAGGTATTACATTTCGGTGTTTCCAACTTTACCTCCCAGCAATTTGATTTGTTGCAGTCCCGCCTGAGCTCACCACTGGTGACTAATCAGGTCGAGATTAATCCTATCAATTTTAGCGCTGCGGAGGATGGAACTCTCGATCAACTGCAGCAATATAGAATTCATCCTATGGCTTGGTCCTGCTTAGCTGGAGGGGAAATTTTTAGTGGATCAAGCACCCAGGCAACACGGTTACGAATCGCCCTGGAAGGTATCAAGGAGGAAATCGGGGCAGCCAGTATTGACCAGGTAATCTATGCGTGGGTACGACGCTTTCCCTCCAAGCCCCTAGCAATTATGGGGTCGGGAAAAATTGAACGCGTTCAGTCGGCGATAGAAAGCCTGAAACTCAATTTGAGTAGAGAACAGTGGTATAGAATATGGACCGCCTCTAAAGGGATTGAAGTTCCCTAGATCCAGCTTTCAGCCTAACAAATTATTGATTACTTGGCTTACGCAAAAAATAATTTATTAAGACTAATCTCTTGCTTAACAATTGGGTGGTGTAACTTTAATTCGGTTACACCACCCATCAACCAGACAAGTATATTTGTTCTACGGCCCCATCTGGCTTGACCACTGCATCAAGCGCCCCTGGGACATATTTTTATTTTTCTCATCCCCATTATTCATAAAAGATGCCAGTTCGGTTACCAGATTTGCCTTTCGCCACTCATAAAGAAAGCTTGCAAGCACATGGAAGGCAGCATCTGAACAGTTGGAAATGACTTGCAGCTGACCATTATTATTCCCCTCTAGGGAACTCAAACGCTCCATCCACTTTCCTGGGGCAAATGCATAATGGTATGAGACTCCGATATTATTGAGGTGGGGCCCGAAACCCTGGGTACCCAAAAGATCTTGCTGCAAAAAATCTCTGAAATTATCATGCTGCGTCTGGCTAACTTGCAGGCCATAATATTGAGCTGTTGGGTCTGCATTCATCCCTGTGTCATCACGCCAACGACCAGCAATAGGCCTCATACTATTGTGACGCCCGCCCACTGAGCCTTTAAATGCATCCCAAGAACTGTTGGGGTCCCAACCTACAATAGTATCGATAACACCATTGTGACCTGATATTAATGCCGTGTGACCATTCCATGTTCTACCCAGAGAACTTTCCACTCCACCATTATTCCACCACTGCGCGTAAAACCTGGAAAAAAGAGAACCGTATGACCTCAAACTGGATACAAAACAAATACCTGCAAAGTATCCTCCACACGCCCTAGGATTAAAACCTCTTCCGCTCATCGCCCACATCCTCCATAACGACTATGAAATTTTTTGCCAAAATTGTTATTTAATATTTTGACAATTCAAGAACTCTTTCAATTCATCGCTAAAGCCACTGAATTATTATTTTTATTACTCAGGACCTAATGAAAATTGACAGACTTTCTATATAACTCTAGATTATTTGATACCAAATCTGGCACTACCGTGTCAACACGGGAAATATTTCAAGCTGAAGAGAAGAGATAACTGAGAGGCAAAGTAAAATAGGAGTTATGCATCCTCTAAAATTTATCAGAGAATCGCAAACAACCCAATGGGTCCACAATAAATTCAAGATATGAAAGGATATAAAGTAGTTATTAGATATTATTTGCTTATCACCAAGTATAGTTGAATCATGAAAATTATTAGGAAATTACAAAACAACAACCATAAGAGAACTCACATACTAAAAACTCCCGCATAAAGGATTCCTTTTATAGGCATACCTGTACAAGGAAGACTCAAAAGGCTGAGGGGAAGCTACTCTAAAGATTCTTTCTCTCATCCACAATCGCCTTTAACTTTCCCTCCCCAACCTGCTCAATCGCATTACTCACGAGCTACTTGAGCTAAAGATTTCACTCCCCCCTACTTACTTGAGCAAACATTTAAATGGGGATAGTGATTGCAAATTTCAGCCATCTTTCGAAATAGATAACTTTACATATCTACAGTTCTAGGCAATTACCGACTGCTTATCGGACAAATTGATGATATTCCAATTAATTAACCAATAGACATCAAGAGAATAAAGATAAAAGAGGATAATTCGACTGGTTTTGAAACTTCACTTTTGGCTCACCACAGCAATTGCGTAGACTGAGGCGAGCCCCAAGAAAGAATTTACTTATTAGCCACATCGATCGCAGGGTTACCAAGTGCACTGTTTAGAACAGAGGCCAGGCGAACTCCCCCCTGCTGCAAACGCTTTTCAAGGGAGTCCTGACAGCGCAGAAAGTACTTTTCCCCAAGTTGTGTTTCGCTGGTATAGGCGAGACCATGGGCTAAGTGATGAGACTCCCGGGCCCAAACTTCGGCCGAGGTAGACTGCCAGATCTGCCTCTCAGCCGCACTAATTTTATCCGTTTGCTCCTGAGCGTAATCTTGCCAGTCTAAAAACAAACGGGCGACCATATGGATGTCCCAGAGCGCGTGTAAATTCGTTTCGACCCCATAGAATTGGACTTCCACATCATTACCCCCTTTATCTGAAAATAATCCGGTATGTAATGGCTGATGAAGGTCGCCAACAAAGTGGGCAATAAACATCAGTGCTTCTGCACGCTCCGTCTTGGTGCGCGAGCGATCGGCCAATACTTCCTGATATCTTTGAATCGCCTTCAATATGCATCCTGCAGCTGGGCAATCCCGCTCCTCAACATAAGCAGACCAGTCTCGAGACAAGTTTATATAGTGAAGCGGCGCAGCCCAGTTATAAGTCTCATCAGACCTAATTCGATCAGCCCAAGTTGTGGATTCAGCTAGGTGCGGCTCACCGACTTCATCAAGGAGCAACTCTATTTCGGCGGCTACCTCCGGGTCCAGGTAATGCCATGCAATTTCTCCAACGACCCTGTGACCATCATCTCCCCAAGCGTGTGCTTGTGTCATAGCTGTGAGTCCAAATAGTGCAACTGCTATACGGGCAATTATCAATCGTATGCTCATTGGGCATGTCCGCCAGAGTGAATTTGCTGCGTACTTTAACGCCAGTATGTGACAAGTTCACGGCTGTAATAATTTATTTATATGTGCACTACATAATCGCTTCAGCTCTTAGACAGTACCCAATAAAAATCACATAACAGTCCCCACTGGAACTTGGAACCTAAGTTGCAAGAGCAAAACTCGATAATTACTTGGGCCACTTGAGTTGGCAATTCTTTAGACCAGGAAAACGCTATGAAACCTTCTCTGTTCCCGCGCGTATTACTATCTGCGGCGATTTTTTCTGTTGCCAGTATGGCGCAGGTATCTCAGGCACAGGAAACTGCAGCCGGCATTCGCGGCTCTATTTCCGCAAGTAACGGTCAAGCAATTACCAATGCGACTGTAACAGTGGTTCACACCCCCTCCAATAGCCGCCGTGAAGTAGAAGTCAGCGACGCGGGGCAATTTAACCTGAGTGGCCTGCGAGTGGGTGGCCCCTACACCGTCACCATCGATTCCGAGGAAGGCCAGCGAGTTATTGAAGATATCTACCTCTCCGTTGGTGATATTCTCCCTCTGAGCCTAACCCTCGGCACTAGCAATCTGGAAGAAGTAACCGTATTAGGACAAGCGCTCAGCACCTCCCGCTTAGCTGTAGGTCCATCTTCGCACTTTAACAGTGACGACCTTGCCAGCGCCCCTTCCATTAATCGCGATATCAAGGATGTGCTACGTCTCGATCCACGAGTTTATGTGGATGAAGCCAATGTTGATGCTATCCAGTGCGCCGGCGCTAACCCTCGCTTCAATAGCCTTACGGTTGATGGCGTACGCATGAATGACAACTTCGGCCTGAATAGCAATGGCTACCCCACTGAACGTATGCCGTTCTCGTATGATGCTATCGATCATGTCGCCGTCGAACTGGCGCCGTTCGATGTTCAGTACGGCGGTTTCAGCGCTTGTAATATCAACGCAGTGACCAAGTCCGGCACCAATGAGTGGCATGGTTCATTTTTCTACGACTACACCGATGATGGTTTCCGTGGTGACTCCCTGGAAGGTGACGATATCGATGTGGCCAGCTTTGATGAGAAGCGCTACAACGCAACTCTCGGTGGAGCCATTATCGAAGATAAACTCTTTTTCTTTGCTGCCTATGAAAAGCTGGAAGGCGTTGCCACTTTTGACCGGGGGCCGGCAGGGAGTAGTTCTGCCACCGAAGTCCAGGGGGTTTCCCAGGAGCAGCTCGATGAGATTGTTCGTATTTCAAACGAAGTCTATGGCTACAATCCAGGAAGCCTACCCACCAGTATTCCAGAAGAAGACGAAAAGCTATTGGTGAAACTTGATTGGAATATCTCTGACGACCACCGCGCTGCATTTACTTACAACTACAACGACGGTTTCTCTATAGCCGAGGCCGACAGTGACCCCAATGAGCTGGAATTGTCCAACCACTACTACAAGCGCGGAGCCGAATTAAACTCCTATGTGGCACAGCTTTTCTCTGATTGGAGTGACATATTTTCTACAGAGATGAAAATTGGCTACTCCGATTTGGACAACCGCCAAAACTCCCTGGGCGGAACTGATTTTGGTGAAGTTCAAATCACCACTTACAACGATCATGACAACGACGGCAATGACTCCCGTGCGACAGTCTATCTAGGTGCTGATGATTCTCGCCATGCCAACAAGCTGAGCTATGAAAACCTGACATTTAAGCTCGCCGGTAAATTGCTGTTGGGTGAACACAACATAACCGCCGGCTATGAACATGAAAACTTCGAGGTCTACAACCTGTTTATACAGGAGGCTGCAGGAGAATACCGTTTCGATAGCATCGAAGATTTTGAAGCTGGGACTGCCAACCGTATTACTTATGAGAATGCAGCTGGCACCAACCATATTTTAGACGCCGCCGCTGAATTCAGTTACAGCATCGATACACTCTACGCACAGGACGAATACACCTTCGCAAATCTAGACCTGACAGTGGTTGCGGGACTTCGCTACGACCGCTATAGCAGTGATGACAAGCCAGTAGCTAACGCAGACATAACCTCTACTTATGGCTTTTCCAACCAGCACAATATGGATGGCCTGGACCTGTTACAGCCCCGCCTGGGCCTGAGCTGGAACCTTAACGATAGCCTGGAGTTACACGGTGGTATCGGCCTTTACTCCGGTGGGAATCCCAATGTATGGATTTCCAATAACTACTCAAATAATGGTGTTCTGCAAATCGAAGCCCAAGATAGAAGCGGCACCCCCCTATTTGATATGGACTGGACCAATAACGGCGATCCGATCTATGAAATCCCACAAGACCTCTATGATATGGTCGCAAATAGTGATGGTTCTGTAGGTGGGGTCAACCTGATGGATCCGGATTTTGAACTGCCATCCATCTGGAAGTATGCAATCGGCGGTAGCTACGAATTTGAATCCGGTTATTTAGCATCTATAGACTATTTGTACAGCGATTATCAAGATGCCGCAATTATTCAAGATATCTCTCTTGAGCAAATTGACTCGACTGCTGATGGGCGCCCGATTTACGGCAGTGCCAATGGTCGCAGCGAAGACTTCATGCTGACCAATGTGGATGGCGACTCCGGTTATTCCAGCGTACTTTCTCTCGGCCTCAGCAAGTCTTTTGATTTTGGCCTGAGTATTGCCCTTGGCTATGCCTTCACCGAAGCTGAAGATGTTAACCCCATGACCAGCTCAGTGGCTTACTCCAATTACACCAAAATCGCTACCGCTGATGCACAGAATCCAGGCACTGCAACATCAAACTATGTAGTTCCCCATCGCTTCACTTTGAAGTTGGATTACACCCAAGAGTTTTTCTCAGGCTACGAAACACGATTCACCTTGTTTGGTTCTGCCAATGAAGGCATTCCTTACAGCTACACATTTGGTGATCAGATCTTTGGTGATGCGGGCTGGGGTCGAGGCCTACTCTACGTACCCACGGGCACCGATGATGCCAATGTTGTATTTGCAGATGACTTCGATACTGAGGCCTTCTTCGCCTGGGTTGACTCTGAAGACCTGGATAGCGGGACTATGGAACGCAATTCACTTAACAGTGATTGGTGGACCAAGTTCGATTTGCGTATCGACCAACAACTACCGGGGTGGCGCGCGGAAGACCGGGTTAATGCGTACTTTGTTATTGAAAACCTGGGCAACCTACTGAATGACGAATGGGGTGTTATGTATGAGGGCGGATTCCCTCGCTATCAGTCAGCGGTAACGGCCAGTATCGATGACCAAGGGCGCTACGTATTTGAGGAATTCCTGGATCCAGCGGGGCAAACCCGAGTGACCGATGCCTCTCTATGGAGTGCTCGTATGGGAATTCGCTACGAGTTCTAACCCACACTTTGTCGAATGCCGCAGCATTTGCTGCGGCCATTCCTATTTCCCTAATCAAAAACCGTTTCTCGGTGCCGATCATTTCAATAGCGACTGATAATGAGTCTTTGGAATAGCACTTTTCCCAACTTCCAAAGCCACAAGACGCCCACCTTGAGTAAATGGGAAATAAAAAAACCGCACTGAAGTGCGGTTTTTATACTGAATATCAAAGCAGGATCTGTAAGCTAAGCACTACCCAGCCAACGCGCCAAGGTTTCCCGAAGAAGATCTTTACTCAGTGGCTTGGTCAGAAAATCATCCATTCCTGCTGCCAGGCAACGGCCCTCAAATTGCTCTTCAGTAGTACTGGTTACAGCAACAATAGGCAGGCGATCATCCGGGCGGTGCTCAGACTCCCAGCGACGCAGTATCTCGATAATCTGCGCACTATGATCCGTATTTTGCTGGCAGTCCACTAACACCAAATCATAATGACCTTCAGACAAGCGAACTAAAGCATCATCCGCATCTACCGCTATATCTACCTGGTAACCTAGGGCCTGAAGCATTTCCTCAGTCACCCATTGATGAGGCCTAGACTCCTCGACCAAGAGCAATGAGTAGTGGCGCGGCTGATCCGCCCCACCGGTAACCACTCTTCGACAGCTTCTTTTCGCACCGCCAAACAGTAATCCCACTAACGCATCGTGCAGTTCTTTACGGGTCACCGGTCGACTCAGATACTGTGCCGATGGTAAGAGTTGCTGCAAATGAGTGAACTCACTTTTCTGGCCAAAGCCGCCCAGGCATACCAGGCGACTCTCTTTATCTTTTGCCCCTTGGGACTCTTCAAAGAAAGGCGTAATGGAGTCGAAAAGAGTCGAATCCCCCATTGCCGGTGCCATCATTACCAATTGGTTGCGCTCTACCGCTTGGCGCAGCAACTGCTGGACTTCGCACTCGCAACCTTCGCACCAGCGGATGGACTTTACATCCATCCCAAAAGAACGCAGCACCTGCACCAGACCTGAAATAAACAGGCCCTTCTGGTGAATTAACAGGACTTCAATATCCTGTAATTTCCTATCCGGTGTGAGATAGGTTCGCTGATTTGGCTCTGTAGAATACTTGATCACCACCTGATAGCGGTTGCCATCCGGCGTTGAATGCAGCTGTAGATAACCGCCCATCGCTTCAGCTAAACCTTTAGCTATCGACAGCCCAAGGCCAGTAGTAACCTGGGTGGTATCCATACGGGAGAAGGCACCGAAAAGTTCGCTCTCGTCCGGCAATATCTCACCGCGCCCATCATCCATCAAAGTGATCGAGAGCTGCCCTTCTACCGTGGTGATCGGGTTATAAGATACCTCACCCCACAGCTCGCCTCTTTGGGCAATGCCAGTAGCGGAGTCCACCAGATTGCGAATCAGCTGGGCCGTTTTGCGATTATCCCCTGTCACCATCACCGGGAGATTGTCATCAATCTGGAAGTTAAATTCCAACTCCTGACTGTGGGCAGCTCTCGCTGCAAACTTGAATGATTTTTCTACAGTCTTAACTAGGTTAAACGGGCCCTGGCGCAACCGAATATCTTTGCGAGCCACCCGGGTAAACAAGCCCACATTATCAACCAGTTTGAGTTGCTGGCTACTGGCAACCTTGGCCAGCTCTACCCATTCGCGCTGACGGTCACTCAATGGCTCAGCTTCGAGCAGCGCTAAGGCACCAAGGGAATCAGACAGCTGACTGCGGAATTCCTGTCCGATATTAACTATGAACTCATTGGTCAGTTCAACTGCAGCTTCAGAGTGTTTGCGGGCTGCAGCCAGGCTACTCGCTCTCTGTTGCAGCTCCTGCATCGCAGACAGACGCTCCCAATAGTTCTCCGATTCGCGACGGCCCTGGTGGGCAGTCAGCCAAATAAAAGCGAGGGTGAGAGTCCCGTAGATGGTCCCCAGGATCATGCCCGAGAACAGTGCCATTAGCGCTGCTGGCAGTAGTGAGGTTGCGGTGAACCAAGTCAGGAAACGATGGTAGGGAGAAAATACGGTGGTGACACTGGAGCAAAAGATTACTGAGTAGATCCACAGGAAGTGGGTCTCAGGCGCAAACCCCATTAAATAGACAAAGTAAAATAAGGTAATACCCCACCAGGCTGAGCCGATAATCGAGAACAGGAAGTAACGATTGCGCCAACGATTTGGTCCCGAGCCATACAGGTGGTCGAAGCGAAAAACGTAGTAGCCCCTGATCAGGGTTAGTACTACCAGGCCGATTCCCATTGTTAATAACAGGCGCGGAGCTTCTAGGCGCATGTCGCCAATAGAGGCTGCGATCAGAAATGCAAAAAGGGAGAGCACCATGCCGCGCCGGGTATATTTGGCGATACGCATATCAGTTGCGCGGCAAATACGTCTGTCTTTTTGAACCTTGAGTTCAGGGCGATCAAATATAGACATTGCGACCTTCCCTGAGAGACTGGGTATCCGGTGCCATTGAAGCTCCCTAGCCTATCCCGAGTACTTCAACCAAAACGGTCTTTATTAGAAATCCCAGCAATCCAAGCCCCAGAGCGAGGAACAGAATAAATGTTCCAAATCTACCAGCCTTGGAGTCTTTTGCCAGGTTCCAAACAATAAACACCATAAATAGAATTAGTGCACCGATTCCCAACCACAGGGAATACTCTTCAAACTGCTCAAATGTCATGCGTGCATTCGCTTAAAAAATTGGCGCGCATTGTACAGTGCTTAAGGGCAACTGGTAAGTCATTGGCAAAATCTAGTCGACCACAGTACCATTTGGTAAAACTATAAATTCAAGCACCCTGATAGTAGTCGCCATCCTCTGAAGCGTGAGTGCCGCAACGAAGCCTGCGAACCTCTTTATCCCGGTAGCGGCTGTCATGCCAGCATCTAGGAAGTGGCTCACCAGAGAGGAAGCATAAGTCAGTTTTATCGAAGACTTCTGGGTCCTGAATCTCTTCACCCCACAAATAACGGCCTACCACAGTCAGCTCGTAGGGATTCGAAAGTGTGACAATATCAGCCACTTCTACCAAATGCTTGGTGGATATGTCTTTAAAAAGCATAGTGGCACCTTTTTCCTCATTACTAATCCAGTATAGGGCTAAAGATGACATTTCCGCCTAAAACCGCCCTCCTTCTGTGAGGGTGCACACGATTGGGAGCGCCGATGACAGAGTGCGCTAAAGAGGTGGTTACCGGGGAGAAGCAGGCTCGAGTTCTATATTCGAGCCTGTCAGTAGGGAGGTTACTAGCCTTCGATCGTCAATCGAGCGGAGACCATACCTTCATCCGCAAGGGCATCCAGATTAATCGTGCGAACAGCCATTTTCTCCTGCATTAGGCGATTCAACCAGGGTTGCAAATCCTGGTAACGGACTTCTTCAATCCACAATCGGATGCGGTTTTCACCCTCAGGCTCAAAGCGCTTAATCACAATCTGGTTTTGTTTGGCCGCACCAGTAACGCGCTGCAAAAGAGTACCTGAAGCACCACCAGCACCACCACCTGCGGGCTTTATTCGCTCCAGCGTCGGGCGCTGGCCCTCCATCCAGTTAACCAGCTCACGATTTTCTTCCGCTCGCAAGCGGGACTCATCAAAGAAGCCCTTTGCCGGGGAGTACAGGCCATAAACAATAAAAATTACGGCTCCGAATATACTCAGCAGACCCAAGGCTCTCTGGTCATTGGGCGGAAGTGCCTGCCATTTTTGGCGCCACTGTTCGATCTGTTCTTTCATTATATTGCTACCACCAATCTCTTCTTACGCCTGGCTGCTTTATGTAAACCGCTGGCTCTAACGTAAGCGAATACGGCCTGAAACGCCTTTTTTCAACTCGTTCGCACCTAACAGGTCCGCCTTGATCCCACCGCCAGATAGCTTGCTGACAAATGCATCGAGATCAGACAGGTTTTCTGCCTGAAGCTGCAACACCATTTCTCCACGCTGGCCATCAAAACGAAGGGACTGTAATTTTAATGCGCCCCCTTTGTGAGCAATCCAGACTTTGCTCAACTGCTGCATCTGGGTAGAGAAAGCACCACCCTGATTACCCGCGCCTTTCAGGAAACCTTCAAGCTGTCGGCGCATCTGGGCAGACGGTCGAGTATTCGGGAACAATTCCGTAAACATCGCCCGGGCCTGCTCTTCAGACTGGTTGCCCTTCCACTGATAAAAAGCACCGGCACCAACGAAAAACAGTAGCTGGATAACAAAACAAGCGGCAGCAACTTTAGCCGGGCGCATCCACCAAACCGCAGCGCTCTTATTACTCGATAACTGGTAATCTCCAGTTAGCAAGTTTGTTAGCAGTCCCAACTTGAACCGCTCAATAAAGACTTCTTCCGCTGAGCGCTGGTTCAACTGTAAGCCATCGCCAAACTGGGATTCCAACTCAGCAATCAGCAGCCCATCCTGCTCGCCAGCTCCCAGCAGTACTACCTGTTTGTTATCGATCGGCTCGCCGCTTTCAGAATCGTCTTCGCTTTCAGATTCATCACCTTCATCAACTAATAGCGAACCAAGAAGAGGTTGTAAAAAATCGCGATTAACAGTTAGACCCTGCCCAGCACCTTTCCAGATATGCGCTTGGCCACCATCCAGCCACAGGCGAATGTCACCTTCGATCAAGCTAAGTAATTCATACTCCGGCACTACAGCAGCCAGCGGCCACTGGAGCCGCTCCAACTGGGAGTGAAGCGCTTCTATTTTTTCAACATCAATGGCGTATACGCTGCAGAGATCACCGGTGCGGGGTCTGCAGGCAAAGTGTAAGTCCTCGACATCCTGGGCCAAATGCTCCTCAACCATGTAACCAATGGCACTTGCCTGGCGACGAGCTGCCTTAGGTATAGTTTCGAGGCCGCTCCATACCCAGTTACCAGGCACCATCAGTAGCGCTTTGGCTCCCTCAGGGAGGTTGAGCTGAGGGAATTCAGGCTGCTCTTCGACAACTTCAAATTCGGGATTAAATGCCTGAGCAAATTCTGAATCCAAGGCTACTTGTTGCCAATTACCCTCTTGCCACTGATGCAAGCGCAGAGTCAGGTCAGCAGTTTCGCTCAGCCGCAGCAGAACCAGAGACGACTGAGGAGGCGCTGTAGGGGCTTCAATCTCGTTAATGCTTTTCTTTTTAAACATACAATTTCTAACTATTCGCTCTCTTCAGTGCTTTCGTACTCGAGCAACTCCTGCATCATTTGACCAGAAAAGGCCCGGCGCTGGCGCTGGCGCACCCGAACCTTGCCATCTGTACTATTCCGAACCAGGGCGGACTCCCAATACTGCCTGTATTCGCCATCGCTTCCGAGTTGGACAGCAATTCGCGCCAGAAAGTGCTGGCTTTGAAAAGTAAAAGGCCCCGAGTTAGCGATTTCATAATCTGCATATTCACTCGAGTCACTGATATAACCGCCCGACTCGCGAAGTTGCACCAATTTGGAAACACTTGCGGAAGGCTCAATCGCCTCGATCAACTCCTCAGAAGCCGTGTTGATATTCACCAGGGTTCCTGTCTCCGGGAGGGCACAAAGGAAAGGCACAAGTTTCTCCCAGTCCTCTAATTCCATATCTACTACCGATGACAACTCAGTAATATCAGTGATCATCATGTCCGGTGTTCTGTGGGCAAGTTCCCTTCCCAGGTAGCCGTCATCCTCTGTCCCCGAGGTTCGCGGGGTATCGCCATCGTCCACCCAATCTGCAATTGACTTGGCCAGGTCAGACTTGCCGGTAACATTATTCACCAGGCGCTGGAAGATCTCGAATTGATCACTATCGCTGCTATCAGACAAATTATTCACGTTAAAACATGAGTGTAAGTCTTTGATATTCATGCGAATTTTGCCATTATCAGGATTGAACTGCAGAACTGGGAATGCCCAGGCCTCTAAGGCATGGTCTGCGGTTTCCTCCTCTTCCTGGTCTTCCTCGAAATCTTCCAACAGCGCTACCCGTGTCCAGGCCTCAGCCGCTTCAACAAACTCTGCCAACTGTGTGTTGGCCAACAGTGCACCGCTGCGGGAAATCGCAATCTGATCGCGCAAGATAGCGTGGGATACCGCCGCGATGGCAATCACCATCACCAGCAGTACAACAATCAGAGCCACCCCTTTTTGACGAGCCAGCGACCTCGGCATTTTTCTACCTTTCATCGCCTAACGCCCGTCATCATCATCGTCGTCAGCAGAGGAACTGTCTTCCGCTGCCAGTATCTGGAAGACACGACGGACCTCCCCGTACTGCCGGGTGACAATAACAAATTCAATAGCTTGCGGAAGCCGTATATCCGCTTCTGTTTGGGAACCGTCCGAGCTGATCGGTGGCCACTGGGCAACCCAGGCATCAGTGTCTGGGTCCAGGTATTGAAGACTTAAACTTTCGACTCCCATTAGCAGAGGCTCGGCGATGGGCGCAGAATCGGGAGACCGATCCAAGACCTGCCAGCGACTGCGCAGTAATAACCCACCTATATCGTCCTCGCCCCCCCGGCCAGTGCCGGTGGTCAGGGAGTCGATCTCAAGATCCTCGGCGTATCCGATGCTATAACTCAAACGCAATAGCTCGCCCCGAGGTTCCCCGGTGAGATTTGCCGCACCAAGGCGCGTAAATTCCAACTCATCTTCATCACCACGTAACGCATGCTCATAACCGCTGTAGGCATTCTTAACAGCGCGGGCAGTTACCTGGCGAAAATCATTGTCTATACGGTACATCGCCATAGAAAAGCGACGTAGCTGCTCGGCCCTCTGGTCCACCATCTCTTCCGTGTCAAAAAAGAGTCCCAACAGCGAAAAGGAACCGACACTGATAATGGCGACAAGAACTAAAACTATGAGGACTTCAATGAGGGTAAAGCCCGACTGGCTGGAAAGGCGCAAAGACATATCAGTTACTCCTCAGCAGCCCAAGCATCCAGGGTCAGAGTTGGGTACTCAGCATCCAGGTGGCCTACTTCAATAATGATATGGCGCAAGCGCTCATTACTGGTGGCCTCCACTCGGGCACTAACCTCCCACTCCCTTTGCCCCAAGACCACCTGATCTGTTTGTTCCCCTAAAGGAGGCCAAGGAGTTTGCACGCGGACTTGGGAGAGCACTTGTTGGGCAACCCAGTTTGCCGAGAGACGATCCTCCATCACCCGCTGCTGGCCAACACTGCGCTGCATTGCCTTCAGAACACTGGCGGCAATAACCCCAAAAATAACCAGGGCTATCAAGACTTCTACCAATGTAAAACCGCGCTGGGCTCTCTTAAAATTCATCGGCCTGCCACTCTAGCTGCAATCCGTTCAGGCTGGTGTAAGAAATAGTCGCACCTCGAACGTCGTCGCCATTCTCAACAAGGTACATGGCAACTTCTACGGGAAGTACCTCTCCACTGGAGAGAGCAACAAATTGCGGAACGACTCGATCTTCATTGGTCTCTTCTGCAAATTCCGTGGATTCTGTCGACGGCAGCTCCGCCTCAGTTATCACTTCAAGGCGAACGATTTCCGGCAATTCATGGGTGGCAAAACGCGCAGCACGCCTCCCCGACGCAACCGAATCTATCGGCAACCAGGTCATTGTTTCTTGCTCAAAATGCACCACGCTATAAGTGCCCTGTTCAAAAACAACGCCGTAATGCATTTTGTCAATCAGGGCTCGATCCGCAACCAACTGCAAAAGGGCCGACAAGCGCTGGGCTTCTTTTTGCCACACGCGCCCGCCGGAATTCCCCATCGATAGAGTCGCCATGCCAGCCAGAGAGGCGATGATGACAATCACTACCAACAGTTCGATCAGCGTAAAGCCACGGCTTCGACCAATGCTATACATCAAGTGCAAATTTCAGGTGTTACAGGTCAGTAACGTAGATATCAGCAGCTTCGCCCTCACCGCCCGCTTTGCCATCGGCACCGAGGGTGAATAGGTCGTAGGCACCGGCACTGCCTGGGCTGATGTACTGATATTCATAGCCCCAGGGATCTTTTGGCGCTTTCTTCAGATAGGGCTCAGTCCAGTTCTTCGCTTCGGGGAAGCCGGATGGGCGGGATACCAGTGCCATCAGGCCCTGATCAGAGCTGGGGTAGACAAAGTTATCCATGCGATAAAGGTCTAATGCAGTCTCGATAGCTTTAAGGTCAACCCTGGCCGCTTTCATTCGAGCTTCGCCGGTCTTGCCAAGAACATTAGGTACAACCAGTGCACCAAGCACCCCGAGAATTACGATCACCACCATAATTTCAATCAGGGTAAAGCCACCACTTTTACGTAGGGTTTTCATTTTTCTCTCCTAGTTCACTCTAACTCTGGGAACCCCAAGGGTCACGATACCCTTCGTGACCCCAATTATTTAAAAGTCACCAAATCAGTAAATTACACGATTCCCCAGACTAAAGCAGCAACATGCCCAGCAAAACTGCCGCTCCCAGCCCAACAAGAATCTTCGACGCCTCTAGCAGTGTAAAGCCGGCGCTGTTGCGCAAGGATTTCATACCAACCTCCTAAAGCAGCTACGCAATTTCTCTTTGACCTACATCTAATTTGAGCATTAAACAACCAATTCGTTCATGCTCAGAATCGGCATCATAATAGCCATAACGATGAACAACACGATGGCAGCCATTATCAGCAGCATCAGAGGTTCAAAGATGCTCACAAAGGCAGTTACCGCACCCTGCAAATCCTGCTCTTGCGAATCCGCCGCACGCTGAAGCATTTCATCGAGAGTGCCCGAAGATTCACCACTTGCGATCATATAGATCATCATCGGTGGGAAATAGCCTACATCTTCCAGGGCTTTACGAAGGCTCCCGCCCTCGCGCACGCTCTTTTGAGCCGCATCGAGTCGGTCTTTAAGGAAGGTATTGGTCATTACCCCACCGGCGATACCCATGGCTTGAACCAGCGGCACACTGCTGCCCGTAAGAATCGCCAGGGTCCCTACATAGCGAGCACTCTGTGTCCCTCGCATCATCCAGCCAATAATTGGCAGCTCCAGCAAACGGTGGTGGAAACGATACCGAATTGCCGGGCGCCGCAGCATCATCACAGCGCCAAAAATGAGCGCCCCAAGTGCCGGCGGCACCAGCCAGCCCCAGGCAGAAATAAAATCGCTCATGGAGACCAGGATGCGGGTAGCCAGCGGCAAAACCTGCCCGGTGCCGGTAAATACCTCGATAACATCAGGTACCACGTACACCATCAAACCGGTTACAACCAATACACAGATAAATACCAAAACAACTGGGTAGATCAGAGCCAGCTGCACCTTCTGCCGAAATTGCTGCTGCCCTTCCGTATAGTCACCAAGGCGATCCAGCACCGCATCCAAATGACCAGAGTGCTCCCCTGCTTCAACCGTAGCGCGATAGAGTTTGGGGAATGCCCGTGGAAAACTGCTCAGGGCCAAGGCGAAACTGTGCCCTTCAAGAATTTTGCCCCGAACAGCCAATACCACGCGTTTGATTTTTTGGTTGCGTGTCTGATTGGCAATGGCTCCAAGGGTTTCTTCCAGGGGAATACCCGCTCGAAGCAAAGTGGACATCTGCCGAGTTAGCAGGGCCAGGTTTTTAACACTCAGCCCAGGGCTACCAGATAGAAAGCTGGCACCGCCCTTCTCTTCTTTCTCGGTGGCTGCACTGACTTCCAGAGGCACCATACCTTTGGCGCGCAGCTGCTGCCGCGCAGCGCGCGCGCTATCCGCCTCGAGCGTACCGCGGCTCTTGCGGCCGGATGCTGCCAGCGCTGTATACTCAAAAGCTGCCACAATCAGGACTCCTGCGTAACTCGTAGTACTTCCTCAAGGGAGGTCCTACCCGCCAGTACTTTCTCTACGCCATCGTCACGGATGCTGGGGCCAAGCTTGCGGGCTTCAGCAACCAACTTGCTCTCTGAAGCGCGATCGTGGATCAATTGGCGCATCACTTCGTTGAGCGGTACCAATTCATAGATACCGATACGACCGACATAGCCACTGTGATTACACTCTTCACAGCCATTAGGCCGATAGATGATGGCTTCCTCATCGGGCCCGACGCCCAAAACCTCCCGCTCGCTGCTGTCAGCCACATGAGGTTGCTTGCATTCAGGACACAGAACTCGCACCAGACGCTGGGCAAGAACACCAATCACGCTTGACGACAGCAGGAAGGGCTCAATTCCCATATCCACCAGACGGGTTACCGAACCCAAAGCTGTGTTGGTGTGCAGGGTTGAGAGCACCAAGTGTCCGGTCAAACTCGCCTGGATTGCAATCTGCATAGTCTCCAGGTCTCGAATCTCACCGACCATCACTACATCCGGGTCCTGACGCAGGATCGCGCGAAGCCCCCGGGCGAAAGTCATATCAGCTTTGGTATTTACCTGAGTCTGCCCAACCCCTTCCAGGTTGTATTCCACCGGGTCCTCGACCGTCAGAATGTTCTTCTCACGGTTATTGATACTACCGAGGCCAGCATACAAGGTGGTGGTTTTACCGGAGCCCGTTGGTCCGGTCACCAGGATAATGCCGTGGGGATGTCCCAACAGGTCTGTCATCACGCGCAAGTCGCGATCTGCCATCCCCAGCTTACTCAGGTCCATTTTGCCCGCTTGCTTATCCAGCAAACGCATTACCACCCGCTCACCCGCCGATGACGGCATGGTGGAGACACGTACATCTACCTCTCGGCCAGCCATCAAAAGGGAGATCCGGCCATCTTGAGGCACGCGTTTCTCGGCGATATCCAGTTTTGCCATTACTTTAATACGGGATACCAGTAATGGAGCCAGAGCTCGCCGGGGTTGCAGTACTTCACGAAGTACACCATCGACCCGGAAGCGCACGACGAGGCGCTTCTCAAAGGTTTCAATATGAATATCCGAGGCGCCCTGCTTGAGCGACTCGGCAAAAATTGCGTTGATCAATTTGACGATAGGTGCATCGTCTTCCTGTTCCAACAAGTCCTCAGTCTCAGGCAGCGAATCGGCGACCGCTGCAAGATCCAGGTCTTCACCCAGGCCCTCGACTTCGGAGAGGTTGCCACCCTCCCTGTTTTCATACAGACGCTGCAAAGCACCCTGGAAAACATCTTCCTCTACAGCCTCCAAAGATACAGCCGCACCACTGATGCGCTGTACTTCGGCAACCGCTGATGGACTCAGCGGCGCCACATATTGGCAGAGGGGTTTGCCTTCCTGCTCGGTTAACAGAACCTTGTGACGCTTTGCGAAAGCGTAAGGAAGGCGGCGAATTGTTGGAGTCCCTGTTCCTGTTTCAGCCGTCATTTAGCTTCTTCTACCTCCAACACCTCAACCTCAACATCCACGTCTTCTTCGACTGATTCAATGGCAGCACCATCTATAGAACCATCTACTGGCGCAGGGCTCTCGTTGTAGGTGCCTGTTGGCGGCATCAGGTCAGGTAGTACATCACCGCGGTGCCAATCCCAGATCAGGCTGGTGCGGTCTTTCAGGAATATTTGCTTCTGCTGCATATCCATGTAGCGCTTGCGCGTCTCCTCATAGCCAGCAACCTGACTGCTGAGGATTCTGGGACGCAGGAACACCATCAGATTAGTTTTGCTAACACTCTTCTCAGTGTTTCTGAACAGGCGACCAATGCCGGGAATATCACCGAGGAGAGGCACTTTGGACACGGTTTCATTCACCTGATCCTCCATCAAACCACCCAGTACCAGGATCGCGCCATCATCGATCAATACTTTTGTGCGGATCTCACGCTTGCTGGTAACGATATCGGACGCACCTTCCGCTGCAGCCGTAGCAGAAGACAAAACGTTTTCAACCTTTTGCTCGATCTCGAGAGTTACCGAATTGTTGTTATTCACACGGGGAATCACTTTAAGAGTGGTACCCACATCCTCACGCTGGATGGTGGTAAACGGATCATCGTTACTACCAGACAGCAACTGTTCACCGGTAATAAAAGGTACGTTCTGGCCCACCAAAATCTCAGCTTCTTCATTATCCAAAGCCATAATTGTTGGTGTAGAAAGGATATTGGTATTGCTCTCTGACGCTACGGCATTAATCGCAGCACGGATATCACCGCCACTGAGGTAGCCCAGGTGCAATGCCCCAGCTCCCACCAAATCAGTCACAGGAAGTGAAAATGGGTTGGGTTCCCCATCGGAATCCGTACCTAACTGGTTATTCCAACCGGCAACAGCATTACTGCCGGAACCAGCAATCCAACTAATACCCAGTTCGCTACCTGTACCTTCAACTACCTCTACAATAATTGCCTCAATCAAAACCTGCGCTCTGCGCACGTCCAACCTGGCAATAACACCTTTCATAGTTTCAAGGAGAGCTGGAGGAGCAGTTAACACCAGTGCGTTGAGCGATTCGTTAACTTGAATGCTGACTTCAATATTCGCAGCTTGCTGGTCTTTCTCTGTGTTCTGGATACTACCGCTCATACCCTCGAGGATAGGCTTCAGATCTGCTGCATTGGCATACTGGATATAAACAACTGCGGTGTTACCTTCGCCATCCAGCGGTGCATCGAGACGACCTATTACCGTCTTAATCTGCTGGCGGGTAACAGGGTCTCCGGTCAGGAGAATACTATTGGAGCGTTCATCCACAGAAATACGCAGCGGTTGCACTTCCTTACCCGCTTTGCCTCCACTCGATTGAAGTAGATCGGTAAGAACTTGCTTTACTTCCTTCGCAGAAGCAAACATCAACGGCACCACTTCAATATCAATAGCGCCGGCGCGGTCAAGTTGCTTCACCAGGCGAATAATCTGGTCAATATTCGCAGCGCGGTCAGCAATTATCAGAGTGTTGGTATCAGCATAAGCAGCCAAGTGCCCAGTTTGCGGAATCAGCGGGCGCAACATAGCAATCAGCTGTGAAGCGGAAATATTCTCAACCCTTATAGTGCGAACAACCAAGGATTCCGCGGGAGCTCGAGTGGCCTCATCTGCGACAGGTATCGCCTGCTGCTTGGCCAGCGCATCGGGAACCACTTTCCAGGTTCCGCCCTGTTCCACCAAACTAAAGCCATTGACTTGAAGCACCGACATAAACACATCAAAGGCTTCATTGTGAGTCATTGGGTCACCGGCAACTACGGTAACCTTACCCTTAACATTCGGGTGGACAATAATATTTTTGCCAGTGAAATCAGCAGCCCAATTGATCAGATCACGAATGTCTGCATTGTCGAGAGAAAGGGTAACCCGCTCCGGGCCCTGAGCCAGCGTTGCAGTACAAACAAAAAAACTCAATCCGACCGCAAGCAGCCGTCGATAAAACATCTTCATCATTATTTATCTGGCTCTAGTAAATGTTCAAAAAATCAAAACAATCTAGGTAGATAGTTTTTATTTAGGCTCACGCTGAGCACGACGCTCGCGGGCCAATTCACGCAGCTGCTCCATTCTCTCCCGAATGTTCTGCTGGTTCTCATCTCTTTGAGCAGTTCTTCTGGAGGAGCTGGAACTTGACGTTCTCTGTCTGGAACTGCTGACGCCTCTCAATGGTACGTTTGGCCTTCCGTCCACTTCTGGGTATGTCAGTTTTTCCATCCTGCCATTACGACGAAGAACCACATGGTCAACCTCAACAGAATAAAGTTCGGCGCCACCCGGAAGCCGATCACCGACATACAAACGCTTGGAGGGTTTACCTTTCTCCGACACCAGGGCACTGGCTTTGGTTTTATTGGAGCTGTCAAAAACACCGGATAAAACAATATTCAGCTGGGTCAGAGGAATATTTTCGAGGTCGACTTCAGGGACTTCTGTAGCCTTTTTAGGTTCAGCACGTCCAAAGAACGGCGTGCTGGGAAGACTGGCAGCGCTGGGGGGAGGAGCACCTCTCGGGCTTTTACGCTCCGCGAGCAGGGATTCCTGAGGATCGCTTGGGACCAATAGGGAGCCATAGGCAAACAAATTGCCAGACAACCACAACAGGCCAATAGCTGACGCCGCCATAGTGCCACGGGAGAGACCTTTGCTCGACTCGCCCTGGGCAAACTTATTGCCAATTGAGCCAACGGCTCGCGCTAGAGGGGACATGAACATACCCACATACAAGTTCAACTTTCTGAGGTTATTGGTTTTTGACGCCTATTTTCTTGCCTCAGCCCGGGAAAGGCAACGCTCTTTCAAGTTAAACGCCGCAAACCCTCATTTCGTCCCTTAAATTGCACACTAGTTCCGCAGGTTGTCACCAAAAAACGAAAAAAGGCGGCATGACGCCGCCTTTTTCAATGCCCGCTAGTATAGCAATCGGGCATTACAGCTTTGTTTCAAGCTCTGGTACAGCTTCAAACAGGTCAGCTACCAGACCGTAGTCAGCAACAGAGAAGATCGGTGCTTCTTCGTCTTTATTGATGGCTACGATAACTTTGGAGTCTTTCATACCTGCCAAATGCTGGATTGCGCCAGAGATACCAACGGCAATATACAGGTCTGGAGCAACAATCTTACCAGTTTGACCAACCTGCATATCGTTGGGTACGAAACCTGCGTCCACGGCTGCACGGGAGGCACCTACAGCAGCGCCCAGCTTGTCAGCCAGCTTGTACAGCATTTCGAAGTTTTCGCCGTTCTGCATACCGCGGCCACCAGAAATAACTACGCTCGCAGCGGTCAGTTCAGGACGATCGGATACAGCCAACTCTTCGCCGACAAAAGAGGAAACACCAGCGTCATCCGCGATATCTACAGACTCAACCGCTGCACTTCCACCTTCAGCCGCCACGGCGTCAAAGGCAGTGGTACGTACAGAGATTACCTTGATGGCATCGGAGCTCTGTACAGTGGCAATGACGTTACCCGCATAAATCGGGCGTTTGAAAGTATCTGCACTTTCAACAGCAACGATGTCGGAAATCGGCTGTACATCCAGCAGCGCAGCAGCGCGTGGCAGCATGTTCTTGCCGGTAGTAGTGGCTGGAGCCAGGATATGACCGTAGTCTTTACCCAAGTCCGCTACCAGCTTGGCAACGTTCTCAGCCAACTGGTGCTCGTAAGCGGCATTATCTGCCAGCAGTACCTTGGAAACGCCTTCAGCTTTAGCAGCAGCCTCCGCTACAGGGCCGCAGCCAGATCCAGCAACCAATACAGCAACATCACCACCAATAGCCTTGGCAGCAGCGATGGTGTTGAGCGTAGCGCCCTTCAGTTCGGCGTTGTCGTGTTCAGCAATAACCAGAATGCTCATCAGATTACCTTCGCCTCGTTTTTCAGTTTCTCTACCAGTTCAGCAACGTCAGCAACCTTAATGCCTGCTTGACGCTCAGCCGGCGGCTCAACTTTCAGGGTTTTGGTGCGGGGAGTAATATCAACGCCCAGCTCATCCGGGGTCGTGGTATCGAGAGGCTTACGCTTTGCCTTCATGATGTTAGGCAGGGAGGCGTAACGCGGCTCATTCAGGCGCAGGTCAGTAGTAACAATGGCAGGCAGTTTCAGTTCAACAGTCTGCAGGCCGCCGTCAATTTCACGAGTTACCTTAACAGCGTCGCCTTCTACGGCAACTTCAGAGGCGAAGGTACCCTGCCCCATGCCAGTCAAAGCACCCAGCATCTGGCCGGTCTGGTTGTTATCACCATCGATGGACTGCTTGCCCAGAATTACCATTTGAGGCTCTTCTTTCTCAACAATCGCTTTCAGGCATTTGGCTACTGCCAGAGGCTGCAGCTCAGCATCGGTCTCAACCAGGATACCGCGGTCGGCACCCAGGGCCAGTGCAGTGCGGATTTGCTCTTGGCATTGCTTGGAGCCCATGGAAACGGCGACTATCTCGCTGACAACGCCTTTTTCCTTCAAGCGCACCGCCTCTTCTACTGCGATTTCGCAGAAGGGGTTGATAGACATTTTGACGTTGGCTGTATCAACGTCAGAGCCGTCCGCCTTGGGGCGAACCTTGACGTTGTAGTCAACAACGCGTTTCACAGCTACAAGAACTTTCATGGAAATCCCGTCTCAAATATGCTTTTTAACAGCCGCGACTGATAATTCACGTCGCGAACGGATACGGTGTTCTGGTCAAACAAGTGTTTGAACGGCGTGTATGGTGGCGGTTCTATAGCGCAAAATCAATAGTCAAATGGAAGTCCCTCCTGCCATTCACAAAATCTATTTCCGGGAATAAGAACCGCCTATCCACCCCCAGTAAGCCGTTGAAATACAGCGCATTTGCCATAGCAAATGAATAGTCATGCAATTGGTAGGGTTGATTAAACGCCTATATAATCCGCCAGCAATATAAATGATAAGGCCGGATTGGCCGCAAAAAAGTTGAATACAACTGCTGAGGAGAGTGCCGTGGAACGCGAATCAATGGAATACGATGTAGTGATCGTGGGTGCCGGCCCCGCTGGATTGGCCGCGGCCTGTCGTATTCGTCAGCTCAATGAAGACGTCTCTGTGTGTGTCGTGGAGAAAGGCTCAGAAGTAGGAGCTCACATCCTATCCGGTGCTGTATTTGAGCCCACAGCCCTGAATGAACTCTTCCCCGACTGGAAAGAACGTGGAGCCCCCCTCAATACTGAGGTAAAAGGCGACGACATCTACGTCCTGCGCAGCGAAGAGAACTCTATAAAAGTCCCCAACATGTTTGTGCCCAGCACCATGCACAACGAGGGCAACTACATTATCAGTCTCGGCAACCTGTGCCGTTGGCTGGCAGAACAAGCCGAAAGCCTGGGAGTGGAAATCTTCCCTGGCTTCGCCGCTGCCGAAATTTTGTACAACGAAGATGGCTCTGTAAAAGGTATCGCTACTGGCGATATGGGCATCGGCATGAACGGAGAGCAGAAAGACTCTTACATGCCGGGCATGGAGCTGCATGCCAAATACACTCTCTTCGCTGAAGGTTGTCGCGGTCACCTGGGCAAGCAGCTGATCGAACGCTTTAAGCTAGACGAAGATGCCGACCCACAACACTACGGCATCGGTATTAAAGAGATTTGGAAAGTCCCTGCGGACAAACACCAGCAAGGCCTGGTTGTTCACACTGCTGGCTGGCCGCTGGAACAAAGCTCCACCCACGGTGGCGGCTTCCTTTACCACCTCGAAGACAACCAGGTTGTTGTCGGCTTGATTACTGACCTCGCCTATAGCAACCCCCATGTGAGTCCATTTGACGAGTTCCAGCGCTATAAACACCATCCGGTAATCAAGCAGTACCTGGAAGGTGGCGAGCGCGTCGCCTACGGTGCCCGCGCCATAGTAAAAGGTGGCCTTCAATCCCAGCCGAAAATGACTTTCCCTGGCGGCCTGCTGATCGGTGATAACGCCGGCACCCTGAACTTTGCCAAGATCAAGGGCAATCACACCGCGATGAAATCCGGCATGATCGCGGCTGAGTCTGTAGTTGAAGCCCTCGCCGCTGAGCGCAATAGCGAAGAGCTGACCGACTACACCACCAAGTATCGCGATAGCTGGGCCTGGAAAGAGCTGCACATGCAGCGCAACTTCGGCCCTGCCCAGCACAAATGGGGCAACATTCTGGGATCTGCCTATGCATTTGTGGATATCAATATCTTTAAAGGCAAGCTTCCCTGGACCCTGCGCGACACCAAGGCTGATCACGCCCAGCTCAAGCCTGCTGCTGACTGCGCAAAGATTGACTATCCGAAGCCCGACGGCGTACTCAGTTTTGACAAGCTATCTTCCGTGTTTATTTCCAATACTAACCATGAAGAAGACCAGCCTTGCCACCTGACCCTGAAGGACCCAGAAGTTCCGCTGAGTCACAACCTGCCGATTTACGATGAACCCGCGCAGCGCTACTGCCCTGCCGGTGTTTATGAGGTTATTGAAGACACCAACGGTAAGCGCTTCCAGATCAACGCTCAAAACTGCGTACACTGTAAGACCTGTGACATTAAGGACCCAACCCAAAATATTGTCTGGGTAACCCCTGAAGGTGCCGGCGGCCCCAATTATCCAAATATGTAATTGGGTCTACACATAAAAAATGGCGCCGATGGCGCCATTTTTTATTGCTTGAGAACGCATATTTTCATGCACTTAATCCAAGGCACAGCCAGCTGGCCTCCCTAGAATTTGTACTGCGCGCTCAATGCGAAAGTCTGCCCAACCTCCTCTTCAAAAACGGTGACACCCTGCCTCTCAATTTCAATGGCTTCACCCAAAAGGTTCTGCACTTTCGCCTTCACCGTCACCTCATCAGTTGGATACCAGAAGTAAGTCAAATCCAGAGAGTGGAATGGCTGCTCAAATGAATCGGGATGAGGATCTCGCCCCGCTTTGTAAAGGCGCTCACCAAATACGTTGTAAACCAAGCTGGCAGAATGGTTCCCGTCCGGGCTGTCAAAACCGAGCAGCATATTAACCACATAATCAGAAGCCCCTGTCATTTCGCGGACTGCATTAGTCGGTGCATCAGCCTCATCACCGGCAACAATTTCCGAGTCTTGAAGCGTAATATTGCCCTGCAGGAAGAAGCTATCCATTGGGTCAGAGATAAAGCCAAGGCTTTTCATACCCTCTATTTCTATACCGGTAATCTCACCAGACTCAGCATTTATAATCTCTCGCGCAACATTGTCATCACTTGAGGCAGCTTCAAAAAACTCAATAGGATTAACAATATCCTTATAGAAAGCCGAAATAGTCAGGCTATCGCCGCTATCAAAAAACCACTCTGCGCGAATATCGTAGTTGTCGATCTCCGACGGCCGAACACTCGAATTCCCCCTGATCTGATCATCAGTGTGCGGATCTATATAAATAGCGTCGGTAATTTCACGTAAGTCGGGCCGAACAGCGGTCTTGGATGCACCGAATCTCAACTGGAATGTCTCCGCCCAAAATGACCCCATATAGGTCAAGGATAATGAAGGATAAATATCATCATCCGTATATACCGCTTCAGCCAACTCCTCGGGGTCATTCGTAATCTGTGGTTCACTTTGCGAGAAACTATAGGGGTTCCACTCTAAAGCAGCTTGACTATAGTCCTCCCATCGGGCCCCAGCTGAAATACGCCAGGTTTCCTCAAGAGTCCAATCGAATTTACCGTAGATCGCATCTGTCGAAGTAGCGGCCAAATAACTTTGCTTGTTACTACCAGACTTGGCAAAAACAAAATTATTCTCATCATCGGTAATATTGGTATCACTGAACACATCACCCAGAGGGTCATCAAGAATTGCGCTATCAGCAACACTGAAGATATCCAATCCGAACTCGGTTTGCTTATAGGAGCGACCTTTCTCAATCCGAGCAAATCCTCCACTCAACTCCAGCGTGGACGAGGAAAATTCAATAGGCAATGTTGCAGACCAACCGTAGTTTCGAACCTCATCCTCCAGCTCAGTAAATCGGAAGCTAGCGCTCCGCGAAGCAATATCCACTGTTGAACTGAGAACTTCACCTGTTTCCGGATCGGTTTCGGTACTCGCAATAACCTCAACTTGGTTAGGGATATCTGTCATCGCCGTTGAATCGGAGTAGAACCAGTCAACCACCAAATCCTCAGGCACCCAACTTAGGGAGCTGACGGACAGCAGGCCTTTTGTTTCTGGACCAAGAGAGTGACTTCCCTTTATTTGATGAAGCACCAGCTCCCGCTCTTCATACTTCAGGTCATAATTTCTCGATCCAGCGCCATCAGACAATAGACGATTTGAGTCAAAGTAATCCCTGATTGAAGTCTCATCGTCCGTATTCCTCAAATACAAACTGATACTCTCAACCGAATGCTCGTCCGCAAAACGTATACCGAGATTTAAATTACCGCTGATATCTATGGAGTAGGTAGACTCTGTTCGGCGATCAATTTGCTCCCGTGGATTGCCGTAGTCACGGATAGTGCGTTCACTCTCCCTCCACTTGCTCTTGTAAGAACCTCCAGCCAAGAAACCGAGCTCCCAGCCTTCCCCAAAATAGAAACGGTTGCCCACATTAGCCTTGTAGTCCTGATCAGGATCGCTAGACTCCTCTTTGATCGAGATATCGCGATTCAATCCCAAGGCCAACTCTCTGTTTAGCGCTTGAGCCGCCCTCTCCGCCTCCTGATTACTGGAATACTCATTGCCTTCAGCAATCAGGGTGTCGCGGATACCCGCAACATTAAGATTGCCCTTGAAGCGTTGCAAGGCAGCAGAAATCTCCTTCGACATCGCCCTGGTACCATCATCGGTACCCCAAGAATCATCACCTCCACCGCTATAGCTGAGCACATCACCACTGACTTCACTATTGGTACCCGTACCAACTTCGATAGAGTAGGTCAGATCATCAGGTATCCCCTTGGTGCGGATATCGACATTGCCACCACCAAACGAGGCAGACTTATCAACTGAGTAGCTCTTCTGTACCGCTAGCGATTCCACGATAGAGGTCGGGAATAGATCTAGTGGGATGACATTTCTGGTCAGATCCGGGGATGGCACCGTCGAACCATTGAGAGTTGTACTTGAATATCGCTCACCCAAGCCCCTTACGTAAACGAACTTGTCACTTACCAGGGATAATCCGGATACTCGTCGCAGCGCTGCGGCTACGGTAGAGTCCCCCACCCTGCTGATCATCTCAGCCCCGAGGATATCCGTAACTACCTCCCCCTCCAGGCGCTCGCTGATTAGGACTTCAGCAGAGTCCTTCAGCCGCCCCTGGACTACAACCTCTTCAATCCCAGGAGTGGCACTATCAACCAGTTCAGCATCCTGTGCATAAACACTAGCTGTCAAAGTAGAGCCCGCAGCTATCGCTAAAACAAGCGGCGCCCTTTGAAATTTTTCATACTTAGCCATCGAACCGGCCTCTTTTCGTTCCAAAGAATCGCGGTCTGAAATCAAAGAAGGCGCCGACTCCATCAGCGAAGGCGGCGCCTTATTTGATTGGGATTAGCCCCCCAACCGCTACCTCGACCTATTATTCAAACCAGAGAGGTTGAGCTCGGTCACCCTGGTGAAGGCCGTAGGTCCAGCCGTGGGTCCAATCGGTACCATCCTGCTCAAGCGCACCCAAATAGGCACGACCCAGTTCGGCAGAAACCGTAGGTGCAACGCCATCGATCACTTGAGCAGATGCATCAACTGTGAACATTGCAGGGGAACCGCCGAGCAAAACAAAGTCAGTATCGGCATTAGAGGTTGGATTAACTTCACCGGAGATAGTGGCAAATTGATTTCCACTATCGACGGCCCAAATCTCTACGTTGAAGCCAGCATCATCTGTTTTAGTGCGATCTTCACAGGCAAAAATGTTGGAAGTCAGAGCCACCTCAGTTCCAGCAGATGCTTCGCCGCGAGTTTGAGAGCTCTCAATACGCAGACAGTAGTTATCGCCGGCCACGCCAGTCTCATCAGCAAAGAAGGAGGCCACAACTATAGAGTTAGTGATCATTGGATAAATACCCTCGCGCAGGCGCCAGCCTGCACCGGGGTCGTGAGTACCCTCTTCTTGAGCGGAAACAATACAGGTCAGCCCGTCAATTACTGGTCGACTGTTGAGACCCTGGCTGATCAAGGTGGAATAATCAGCTCCATCACTATATGAACCGATGCCATCGGCCTCTATACAGTGATTGCCGTCAGTCTCACTTTGAATCACCAAAGCATTGGTAATACTTCCACGATAACCTTCATCAATATCAATGGAGTCATCGCGAACGTAGAGTGCAACATAATTTTCGACATCTACAGCGCCACCGAAGAACTCGATACCGTCATCGTAAGTTGAGTATGTTTGAAGGTTACGGATCGTTGTGCCATTACCTACAGCATCAAAAGCAATTCCGTTCAACTCATCACCACTAGCAACTTCTGCGCCAGTGTGTTTGACAACAACGTACAAAAGCTCTCCCGAGTTATCGGCATTGTTGTCACCGCCGTAGTAGGAAGTATTGTCATCAGTGGATCCTTCAGCAGCTACGTGACACTCGCCATCAAGAGTCAGATCACCACCACCAATAGAACCTGTATATTGGCATTTGTTCGTTACACCAAAGCCATTAATAACCATTCCACCCCACTGTGAAACATCCTCCGGACCTACAGTGCCAAGAACATCAGTTTCTGACGTAAAAGTGATGGGAGATGTTTCTGTACCGCGAGCAAAGACTTGCGATCCACGGTTTACAACCATAAATGCTGAATTATCTTTAAAAGCGATAGTGGCGCCCGCCTCAATTTCCAGTTTTACGCCGTCACCACCCTCAGAAATACCGGCTGCTGCCAGGTCAGAATCGCTGGAGTAACTTTCTCCAACAAACAAACTGCCGCTAAAGACATGAGCTCCATTGCTATCCAGCGCAGTGAGATATAAATCTTCAGTTAATGGGTTTGCAGCAGAAACAAAATCAGTTGCGTAATAGCAGTTACCACCGCTAAATTCACCTTGTACACTTGAACTTTCTATAGTGGCACATGGATTTTCATCAGTGGAACCTCCGCCAGGATTTGTCACTGAATTATCTACCGAGTTGTCCACCGAGTTATCTACTGTTTCCGGCTCGATACTCACACCGCCACCGTCACAACCCGCTAATAGCGCAGCAATCGCAGCTGCCAGTAAGAGCTTATTCTGTACTCGCTTCATGTTTCCCCCTATAGGAATTTCAATCCAAAACTTTAATTGCTTCAACTCCGCCATTTTTAAAAAAAATAAATGACAACAACCAAGCAAATAAAAACTATATTTTTTGTTTCGCCGTAGCGATTTGGACGGAGGGAAGTTTAGAAATACACTGTTGCGGATTTGTTACTTATTTAGATATTTCCGTAAATTATCGAATTAATATTCGATTCCTTTCAGAACAAATACACTTATATTTCCATAAGATTTCAAACACTATTTTTTTAATAGAAATGAAATACAGCAACACCACAAATAAATAGTACGGACATGTATGTTCCCGGGCTATTTTCCGGACTCAGGCAAGCACCGGCGCAATCAAGTATAAACCCCATAGTGCTAATCAAAATAAAGAAGTGATAGTGGCATCCACTAAACAGTTTGATACCAAAGATATAAATAAGGAAAGTTCGTCGAGAGAGTAAGGTCAGGTGCTATAGAGTCAAGCAAATACTTTCTAAACTCGAACAGTGAAGAGCAAGGCTATAAATTAAAGCCCCAGCTACAAATCAGCGCTGAGGCGCGAGGAATCCGCCAGCAGGAACCTGGAGCTATCTAATTGCAAGAACCCAGCAGGAAATCTTTTCCGTCACTTTGCACAAAAAGCTTATCGGTATCGCGACCCCCTTCAAGCGCCCAGTCTACCAACTGGTAAAAAACATCACGGGAAACGCGAGCCTGTAACCCCCCTCGAATCTCCAGATAAGGGATTGGCTGCGGCGGAGCACCAAAGTCTCTCAGTTGCCACTGCCCCTCTTCCGACAGCTCAACAACGTCGCCCACATTTGTGGTGAAAAGTAGCTGCTGATGAGTACTTCCGGGGTTGCGGGCCACCTGAGTAATTACAAATGGAACATCCTCCACTATGATTCGCAGCTTTTCGACAGGGGTGACAAGGAAGTATTCATCCCCCTCACGCTTCAAAATGCTGGCAAACAATTTCACAAGAGGGTGACGACGAATCTCTGTTCCCTCGTGGATCCAACGGCCATCAGATTTGATGACCATATCCATGTCCCCACAAAGCTCTGGGTTCCACCTTTCTACAGGTGGATGCCCATGAAATTCAGCCTGTAATTTTTGCAGCTGCTGGAACAGGGGCTCAGCCAAGGGCGGACCCCGCAGAATCGCTGTGATGGCTTGTCTGGCTTCCCTCTGGCGTTTTGCGAGAGGACATATCACCGATATGCACACCCACATCCATAATAAACTCCATCAAACCTTCCCTGTCCTCTATTACATTGGCAAAAGACTTGGAGTGATAAAGCTCTACCGCCCCTTGCACAAGCGCCCAGTATGTTGAGTAATAGAAGTATGCAGGAACGTTCTTCAGCATGCCCTGCTCCATACGGCGCTCAAAGACCCGATTGAGAGAGGTGGCATTGGAATTACGAATATTGTGGAGCTCCGCAATCATTTCTGGAGCCAGGTTCAACGCGATAATCTTCTCCTCCAGGCGCTGGAAGAGTCTATCTTTGCCAGGATCGGCCATACGAGATTCAAAATAGGCGCGGGCTGGAGCGGTGATATCACCTTGCTCGGCCAAGGCTACAGCGGTCTTGAGACGTTCAGCGAGGGATTTTTCATAATCCATCAGCAAACGCATGTAGATTTCTGTCTTGGAAATGAAGTGCTTGTAAATCGTGCCCTTACCGATATCCACACGCTCGGCAATCTGTTCGACCGTGACTTTCTCTTCACCGTGCTCCAACAGAAGCTCCAGAGCCGCATCCAGGATACGCTGCTCCCGCGCGCGGAACCGCTGAACCTTCTCTTTTGCCTTATCCATACTTCCGACCTTCTTTGCCCGTAAAAATGGGGACTGAAATTGACTATTCATTCATGAATGATAGGCAATTCAAGTCGGTTGGAAAAGTAAATCGGGGAATTAGACTGCCTAATATTAAAAATATTAGGCCATTTTGCTCAAAATTTACCCAAAATGAGCCAATTTTAAGCTGAGAGCAGACCTTTTATTTTAGCATGTGGTGACGCTTGGCGAGCCCAAGCATTGCACATAACACAGAAAATTCGACGATTGAGTGATTGCGGGGTAGTCCATTACCCCAATACTTCCGAATGAAATCAAGAACTACACCAGAACACAAGAAGCCACTATTAAACGGACTTCAGCTTTAGCTCCAACAGAGGCGCGACTACATCGTTGTCCTGCGTGCGTATCCAGAGCATTTCCTCCTCTGAGTAGAGCTCTGCAACAATCGCATTAGCTAATTCACAATCATGAGAAATCAAATGCTGCGCCAACCACTCTGCAGCAAAAGTACGTTTTTTGCCGAGCGTACCCTGTGAACGCTTGTACAGGTTTTTTACTGCCTTGCGCGCATACTCTACTGAGGCGATTCCCGGAGTCGCTTCAACCATCTTGCGATGCAACTTTTTGCTTTTCTGTTCGATGATATAAGGAAGCACTTGGCCAGAAACATAGTCGTGGGCGACCGATCCTTTACAAGGACAGCTATACGACTTCCTGTTTTCATAGATTTTTTTCAGAGCATTGAGGTGATTATTGGTCTTGTATGCGGATCGGGCCGCCAAACCAGCGTAACCAATGGACAATGCTGTTCCAGCAACAACCAAACCAATACCCGTCGCAGAAGTCGCAGCCGCTGCACCGGTAGCCAGGCCGGTTAGTGTGGCACCTGTAGCCGTCTGTGCACCCCACACCCCATAATAAGCAGCAGAGCCAACCCCTCCAGCCACAGCCTTTGCGGTACGGTGTCGACTGACAACCTTGCCGAAATTCAGTGGTGGACGTATATCAATATTGTTGTGTGGCACCTGTGGTATCTCCTACTTCTCTTATTCAATCTTTGTTGGATAACTGTAAACAAATTAGTCCAACTGTCCCAACAACTATTGGCGCTTTATACCACAGAAATAAGTAAGAATTCGACAAGTCGCAATAGTCAATAGCACAGAGTTTCAACTTGACTGAGAAAATCAGTAGCTAGTGTATGGAAAAGAGCTGGATAGCTATACGAGGTGGCACCTGTGACCAAAATGGGCCTAACGTTCAAAATATGAATGGGGTTAAAGGGATTTGCTGTTATTATCCTTTTGATTAAGAGCGCCAAGCTCCCCATCTGCAAACTCTGTTAAGTGGAATAGGTAACGGGCAAAATCCCTTATGTTGGAAAAATTAGGTAAGTTATTGGATGTTGAAGAGCTGGATCGAAATCTCTTCCGCAGTCGTCATCACGTTGAAAATTATCGTAAAGTGCTTTTTGGCGGGCAAGTTCTGGGCCAGGCACTGATGGCAGCAACTCGTACCGTTGAGCATCGCCTACCCCATTCCCTGCACGCCTACTTCCTCCGCCCTGGCTCTAGTGAGCTGCCGGTGATCTACGAAGTAGACCCAATCCGCGATGGAGGTAGCTTTACCACTCGTCGCGTAGTCGCCAAGCAGCGCGGGCGCGCGATCTTCAATATGTCCGCCTCCTTCCAAATTCGGGAACCCGGATTTGACCACCAGGCCGACCTGCCTTGTGTCGAGATTCCCTCTCCTGAGAGCCTGAAAAACACCCAGGAGCTGGCCCTGGAAGCTGGATTGGTTAGCCCGCAGTACGATCAGCGGCGCTATATGATCGATTTTCGTCCGGTAGACCCGCAAAGCTACTTTGGTGCTGAAACTCGCGAAGCCAAATGCATGTTCTGGCTGCGGGCAGAGGGCGAGATGTCGGATGACCCGATGGAGCACCGGGCAGCACTTTGCTATGCATCCGATATGGGGCTCCTGGGTACCTCCCTACAGCCGCACGACATATCCTTATTCGACCCCCAATTGATGCCCGCGAGCGTTGACCACGCGATGTGGTTCCACCGCGATTTCCGCCTGGATCAATGGCTTCTCTATGTAACGGATAGCCCTTCGGCAACCGGCGCCAGAGGCTTTACCCGCGGCCAGATTTTCACCCGCGATGGAACGCTGGTAGCCTCTACCTGCCAAGAGGGACTGATTCGACAAATAAAAAATTAAATCAGAGGTTTACAGCAGAAAAATTGCTGCTATAGTGCCGCCCCTTCGCAAATGATGCGAAACAAAAAACGGTGAGTAGCGCAGCCTGGTAGCGCACTTCGTTCGGGACGAAGGGGTCGGAGGTTCGAATCCTCTCTCACCGACCAGATTTTCAAAGCCCGCTTTTAGCGGGCTTTTTTGTGCCTGAACTCTTTAGCTTGAGCTGACGATAAGCCGTTCAGATTACCCCTCACTTTCCCCCAGTGCATCGCACCAGGAACAGTACAAGCAACGCCTACATGTTTACCTTGCCGGGCTTAATGCGGAAGCGCATTACAAAAGTTAAAAGCGATGGGGACAAATAAAGAATTAGCTTCAGAAGTACCGAAGAGGCACGAGGCTTTGAGCATGGCTGGCTTAGCTATTTACACCGATAAACAACTAAGAGATAACACCCTCAAGGCAGCTGTGTAATTGCCCGTGTAAACCTTTAAAGTAAAAGCGCTACCAGGAATGAAATCATAAACACGAAAAAGCCCGCAGAAGCGGGCTTTTTCTTTTTGTATGGTCGGTGAGAGAGGATTCGAACCTCCGACCCCTTCGTCCCGAACGAAGTGCGCTACCAGGCTGCGCTACTCACCGAGGCCGCGAATACTACTCATCCATTTTTCAAAGATCAAGTAATTTTTGGCGCGAATGTCATCATAGGTCATTTTGCCGACAGAACCGGTCTTTGAGTTGTCCTCAAAGGCAGTCTAATCCGCATTATAGCTGGACCTCCCCGGCTCCAAGCGCCTCTTTCTACACTGGAGATTCAAGCTTTACGGTTGCTAGCAATAGCCCCAACCTCCGACATATCCATTTAGTCTGTCAACTAACAACCAATCCCTTGTTCTCCCTGGGGTCGAACACTTTCCACCAATCTAGCCACTCTTTGAAACCCTCTTCACGTATACGGCAAACTGTGGTCGCCAAAAAAATACCGATATTATTTCTATCCACTTTCTTGTATTTACGTATCTTCAACGACTATCAAGTACTTTTAGTTTTGAGAGCACACGTATAAAAAAATGCAAAACTCTCCACAGAGGATGCAAGAGTTTGGAGCAGAAAAAACCAAGAAGGGCAAACAGCGCGAGGCAATAGCAAATTACATTGAAAAGCTACTAGATATCGTTTTTTGATGTTTTGATTAAGTAGACCTCTACATAAAAGCGAACTGAAAAGCTCGTTAAGCTGCTTTTCCAAGACATCGATATAAACAGTTACCTTTAAATTCCAGTTCGCTATTTACGGATATTTCTACAAGTGCCGCTATTTTTCACCGGGCACCCGAGGGGGTTTTTCCCGAGCCCTAACACCAACACAAGGGAGCAGTACCCTGCACGCCACAAGAATATTAACCACTCATTTAAGTAGCAAATCCCGAGTAAGACTTTATTTTTTAAAAAATATTCCTTTTGGGAAAATTACAAAATTTTAAGAAAAATGGTGACTACAATTGCACCCCCATTACCTTTTTGTTTCCCGCTCCATTTTTTTTCAATCTTTCCCTGTGCTTCTGAAAAGCTTCTCTATACTCAGATCAGCCGGCTGAGTGTCCGTCGCAAGATGCAACAACTCGAAAGCTCATTACCGATTTATTATCAGCAGGCTGATCCTAAAAACGGGGCTCTATCAAGCTCCAAAATTCTCACCCGTAAACCATGAAATAACCTGGGCGATAGCCCCCTATCGTCATTGGTCTACTCGAGGAGTACGTTCATGTACCAACCATATGCATATGCTCAAGGGATCTTTGGACAACCACAAAACTATGCCGTACCTCCGATTAATCCGGTCGTCGGACTCACTCCCCACCAGCCATACCTACCGCTTCAACAGTTAGCACCACAAGGATTGCTGGGAGAGTTTATTAGCCGTGCAGCCCCGGTAGTTGGTGGCATTGTCGGTGGACCACAAGGTCAATTGATCAATGCACTCGGCGGATTGGGCCAAGTACTGCCCTTCCAGGCCGCACCGCAGCTTCCACAACAGTTAGCGCCCCACATTCCTCAGCAGCTTGCTCCACAAATTCCACCTCAATTCGCTCATCAGTTTGCCCCCCAAAACTATCTCAGCGAATTGATAAATCGCGCGGCCCCAGTTTTGGCCAATTACATCAATAACCCTCAGGCACAGCTAATCAATGCAGCCGCCCAACTAGGGCAGCTCTTACCCTATCAAGCCGCCCCGCAACTGCCACCGCAAGGTCTCCTCGGTGAGTTGATTAGTCGTGCCGCACCTGCTCTTGGCAGCTACATTGGCGTGCCTCAACAAGGTCAACTCCTTAACAACTTGGCGCGCCTCAACCACCTGCTGCCCTATCAGGCCGCACCGCAATTCACGCCACACCTCGTTCCTCAGACCTACATCGGCCAACCGGTAAATCAACTGGCACCTGTGGCCCCGGAGCAGTATGGATCGGTTCCCCCGCAGGCTTTTGCACCACTGAGCCAACCGGTGCCATTCCAGGCTTTCCCGCAACCACCTCAGCAACCCCTCCAGAATTTGAGTGGCATCGGGCAGCCACTGCCCTATCAGGCAATGCCGCAACCCAACTCAGCCTTTCAGCAACAGGCTTATCTGCACTAAAAATGCAAAAAAAAGGGGCTTCAGGCCCCTTTTCCTGGGGGTGGGTTCGACCCTGCCCTATTTTGGATGGCGCAGTCACAATGAGAAGAAAATGAAGAAGTTTGAGCAATATGTAGCCGTACCCAATCGTAAGCTATCAGCTAGCACACTGGAGCTAGAGGAGCTGGTGAAGGAAGCTTCAAATTGCCCCGATGTTAAGGACGTTACTTTGCGCAAAAGCAACGTCACCCTTGTGGCTACACCCGATGCCGTCGACGACCTAAGAAAGAAATTGAGAGGCAAAGTAATTATTGATCCGGATCAACCTGTCCACCCTCTCAATTGAGATTGAAACCCACTCGATTCACCACTTTCAGACGTTTCACACGCGTACTAAATCAGTACCGCACTGAAAGCGAAGGAACATGAACATGACTGAATCCCGACAAGAAAAGGCCGCAGGAGAACCTTCGGTCGAGGTTGCAGAGAAAGTCGAGTTACTTATTTCACCCCGCCGCAGCCTGATGGCTAAATCCATGGGCGTGCAGCCATTGAGCTCGGGCTCAATGCACCATGTGATTTCCACTATTGCCAGGCAGGCAGGTTGTGAGGTACTGCGTGAAATACGCCCCGGCAGAAAACTAAAAACGCTGTCCTCAGCCGATGAGGCCACCAATATTTACAAAGTCCGTATGGATGTGGATGCTGCTGCGGCACTTTACCAGACCACTCCACCAAACGTCGCCGTTGAACTGGACTCACTTCTCTCTTACGGGCAAGCGAGTTATTCACCGACCTTTTCCGCAGTTTTTGCCCAGCAACCCGGACTATTGCGCGAATACCATGTCCAGGCTCAGCAGGTGCACTTCCGCGTTATCGGCGCAAAAGGTGAGCCCATACGCGACGCGCAAATAATTGTTGAAAGCGCGGGCTTTCCCCAGGAGGGGGTCACTAACAATAAAGGGGAAGTTGCGCTCAGTATTTTTGCGCAAAGCGGCGGCGCTCAAGTGAAATCACTTCTGATCCGTCCCGCCAAAGATTTCTGGAACAAATATATTCGCAGCCCTTCCCTGTCGCTCACCGATGTGAACCTGGTGAAACTCCAACCCCTAAGCGAAGCCATACCCAACTTCCCCAATGATGCTTCCTATGGCTGGGGGCAAAAGTACATGGGCCTGGACCAGCTACCCGATGAATACACAGGCAAAGGTATCAAAATCGCAATCATCGATTCCGGTGCGGACAATAAGCATCCGATACTGAGCCATTTAAAGAATGGTATCGATGTCACCAATAATTACGATACCGATAGCTGGGCAGAAGATATCGTCGGCCATGGAACCCACTGCGCGGGAATTATTACAGGCCAACCCTCTGGCTCCGAAGCAATACGCGGATTTGCTCCTGAAGCCGAAATCTATGTATTCAAAGTTTTCCCCGGCGGGCAATTTAGTAGCTTGATTGATGCACTCTCACATTGCATAGAGCTCGGCGTTGATGTGGTGAATATGAGCCTGGGCAGCTCTGATTCATCAGAGGCTGTTGAGCAGCAAATCGAGGAAGCGGTCCAACATGGTATCGCCTGTATAGTTGCCGCAGGCAACAATGGCGGGGCAGTCCAGTATCCAGCCAGATCCCCAAATGCTATGGCTGTAGGCGCTCTTGGAATGCTAAATGAATTCCCCAAAGATTCCTGGGAAGCGCAAACAGTAATACCCTCAACAGCATCAGCCGACGGTCTATTTGTTCCTAGGTTTAGCGCTTTCGGCCAGGAAATTTCTGTTGCCGCACCTGGTGTGGGTATCATTTCGTCTGTGCCTGACAAAGGCTTCGATGTTCAGTCAGGTACATCAATGGCCGCGCCGCATATTACCGGTTTGGCAGCACTACTACTTGCCCACCATCCATTATTTAAAGGTGCGCTCCGGCAGAAAGATGTATCCAGAGTGACCGCCTTATTCCAACTGATCCAATCCTTGGCCGCACCAATGCCCCTCGGGGCAGAGAGAGTTGGCGCAGGTGTTCCCAAGCTTTTCGGTATCAACTCAGCTTTTGAGTCCGCCAAAGAGCAAGCAAGGGCCGCGGGTACTCATGCCGCAACCGCGCAAGGCCCCTCCCCAGCCACTCCATACTCTGGGTTTACTATGAGTCCGTTACAGGGCTACCCCCCTCAAGCTACACCCAGTTGGCAGGGGCAGTTTGTGCCGGGAGGCTATTACCCTTCCGAAATAGCCGCGGTTAACCCCCAGCAACCAATGGTAAGCAGTTTTCCAGATGGATTTGCCCTGAGCGCCTACGGTATGCAGTTCGTTGATCCCCGCGCAATCAGATATTGGTAGCTCTGTCGCCATCATTAGTTAGACTGCAAAAGACCCTTCAAGACCGCAGCTATGCTGCGGTCTTGTTCTTCGTAGCGCTCAATTCCCACTTAGTCGGCATGCCTGCCCACTAACCCAGCCCTCTCAAAAGATGTTTGTGACGGCCCACCCATTTCTATCTTCTTGTTTACTTATACGGAAGATGCTTACTAGTATGTGCCACTATATGATAACGACTTTTTAAGTGTATTCTTTTTAAGTGGTGCATATCTGAAAACCAATCCAATGAAACCTGGCGGCACAAAACTGTCACCTCATAACTGGCTAGCTTGTGACCAGTTTGCTTGAAGATGACACAAGGGCACCTGTAGGCTTAGATACTGTCGAAACGACTAATTGTTGGATTTCCCGCTGAAGAAATGATGCTTAAACGATTACTAACACTGCCGCTATTACTCGCCACTCTATCCCCTGCTGTTCAGGCTTATGAGATTCTTTACAGTGCAGAGATCTCACCCAACTCCAAGCTGGCTGAGGTGGAAATGGCGCTCAGCGGTGATGATATGCCAAGTAAGCTCGTACTAAACTTGCGCTCTGGCCGCTATCAGGACCTGGAAAGTGACACCCCCCTAAAGATCGAGGGCGACAAAGCAACCTGGCACCCCGAAGGAAAGAACCCCTCGCTCAAGTACCGCTTTGTCATAGACAACCAGCGTAGCAACGGTGGCTACGACTCACGGATCACCAAAGACTGGGCAATTCTCCGCAGCGATAAATTGATTGCACCGGTATCGGCAACCAGCCGTGGCCGCTCTACCGCCCGCCTTAAGCTGGAACTTCCTGACCAATGGTATTCGGCCCTACCCTACCCTGAGATCGAAGATAACCTATACGAGTTATCTGACCCCAAGCGTAAATTTGTAAGACCCAAGGGCTGGATGATTGTAGGGAAAATTGGCAGTCGGCAGGATATGATTGCCGGCACTGAAACCCGTGTTGCAGGCCCTAAAAATGAGAATATTCGGCGGCAAGACATCCTTGCCTTCCTAAATTGGAACCTGCCAGAGCTCAAGAAAATCTTCCCCCTCTTCCCTGATCATCTATTGATCGTAACCGCTGACGACCCCATGTGGCGCGGCGGACTGTCGGGGACACGCTCTCTATATATGCATGCTGATCGGCCATTGATCAGCGGCAACCGCACCAGTAGCATGATCCACGAGTTAGTTCATGTGGGCACGGGAATTCACGGCGACGATGAGAGCGATTGGATTGTAGAGGGACTGGCTGAGTTTTACTCACTGGAGATTTTAAGGCGAACTGGTGGCATCAGTGAAACCCGCTATCAGGAAGCTATGGATAAACTGATTAAATGGGGTAAGAAGGCTCCTTCACTATTAGTCGAACGCTCGTCCGGCCCCATTACCGCCCGTGCGGCCGGGGTAATGCAGCAACTGGATAAAGAGATTCGCGAGGCCAGCAATGGCAAGGCAAGTATTGATGACGTCGCACGAGAACTGGCTCGAACACGCGGTGAAGTGACTCTGGAGAGGTTTAGATCCCTGTCTGAGAAAGCAGCCGGTAGACCCGTGGATGCATTAGCCACAGAAAACCTGACAGGCCCGGACGAAAGGCTCCTGTAAATAGCAGACAAAAAAAAGCCCTGACGACGGGGGGGGAGAGCGTCAGGGCCAAGACCATTAGGAGTGAAACTTGGAGGATTTCATCCTTGCTTCCGGGTGGCAGCCATGTGAGCCACCCTACCAGCATTACTAAACACGTTGGGGGAGATGTGTTAGCCAGATAAAGACAGTATCGAACACAGGTCACAGATTGCCAGCACACCTGAAGATTAATTTAGAACAAATGGAAATAGGTTCTTGAGCACCAGTGCTAAAAGTTATTACAGCCCTCCCCCATCATCAGAAGGTAACTTTTCCTACTTTTTTTCACTTGTTTGCAACATTGATGAAAACAATGCTTGACTAATCCTCTAGAGTCCCTAAAATGGCGCCCACTTACACAGCGAAACGCACGTAAGTATAAGAAAACGCTAGGATTTTTCAGATTTATCAGATAGAATTCTCAGCGTTCTTTTCCGCCAAAGGCGGATAAAAAAGGCTAGGTGGCAGAGTGGTCATGCAGCGGACTGCAACTCCGTGTACGCCGGTTCGATTCCGACCCTAGCCTCCATTTTCCTCTTCATTGCAGTATCCTGTTGAATGCAATGAAAGTGAGAATGAAGGGCAACTATTAAACATCGCCCTCTCTCGCAAAGGATCTGCCCGGGTGGTGGAATTGGTAGACACAGGAGACTTAAAATCTCCCGGCTTCACGGCCGTGCCGGTTCAAGTCCGGCCCCGGGCACCAATCAGATCTTTGAAATCAATAAGTTACATTCCTTTTGGTGCAAATTTGGTGCACTGATTTTTATCTCCCTCAAGCGATACAAATCTAGTTAGAAATTTTTTCCTGAGTGAAGAAAATAGAGCCTCCCTACCCCTGACACTGATCGCACCTAAACCGGGCGATGATTCCTCACAGATACTTTAACCACCCCTTCAACTAACAACTCCTGCCCTTCCCATACCGGTATCGGCTTGTATTTGCCATTGGGGACAACAGCCGGCCTCGCTTAAGATCCAAGATTTTACATGTTAGCTGGCCATCCAGAGCGACCACAAGAGCGTCACCATTCATAGGTGTCAGTGAGCGATCGGCAATGAGCACATCACGGTCAAAGATGCCCACCACTTGCATAGAGCCACCATTAGCCCTAGCCATAAATCTCGGGGGAGCATTAGTTATTAAATGCTCATCAAGGCTTTGCGGTTACTCTTTATAGTCAACTGCCGGAGAATGAAAACCGCAGCTAATGCCACTACTGTATAGAGAGAGTAGTTTCATGGTTAAGCGCACACTGTATTTTCATACAGCATGTGTAAGTAGGTACTAGTCAGGCAAGAGGAGCGCGTTGCGAGCGGCCCCCTGTGCCTTTACAAAACACTACCTCAACAGCTCGCGAAGCTGCTCCTGCCTTTCAGCAAGAGCATTCAGCTCATCCACCAAAGAGCTAACTACCCCATCCAGATTGTTGGCTTGCACTTTAAGAATGTCCCTAATTTTTGCCAGCATTACCCACTCAGTTAAGTGCCAAACAAGCAACACCTTGTATAATTTTGTTCTTGAGGCACCTGGCCTTCGCAGGCTTGAAAATCAATCGATTTCGTTCAAAATGCCCCGCATCTAAAGAAGAAACACACTAAAAATAGTTTATAGCTACTGTAAGGGGAGTCTCTTGGAGTCCAAATCCACGAGAGAAATCTATCTGGAAGCCTGTAGCACTATTGCGAAGACACTAGAAGCAGATGGATTTAAGTATGCAAAGAGCAAGCAGAAACTAACCAAAAAAATGGTGATACCACTCTGAAATTATTTTTTAGCTCCAGCATGTACAACATGAAGGGGCGAAAGGTAGAAGTTGGCCTAGGCGCTTGTATCTATTCAAAAGCGTTAAGCAAGTGGAGGTTAGGACAGCCCCAATGCAGAGATCAAAATACCATATGGAGTGATTTGGTAATTTCACCAGGAATAAAACAAATTACAAAAGGGAAAGCTACCAATTATTGGAATATTGCTGACTCTAGCTCGAGAGACTCTGTCATTGACAGCATAATTGACACCATAAGGTCGGCAGTAATCTCCTTTTTTGAAAACTTTGAAGACCCAGAAAACATAAAGAAAAGTCTGAGAGAAGGCACATTTAATGGTTGCCACGGCGACCCCTATCAACCCATTGAGTACGCTTTATGCTTCTTAAATGAGGATATTGTAAAAGAATATGCAATCAGTTACTTGAAGCAGACGATGAAGGCCAGCCGTGTTGTAGAAGGGTTAGATGATTTTATAGAAGTCTATTTAACAATGAAAAACTCTGGTATAGAAAATTATAATCCCCGTTCCGGGTGGGCTCATTTAATCGCATATTATGACTTGAAATTTGGGTGGGGCAATATCGCAAAGACTGTCTCAGACCAAGAATCAACTATACATTCAGAATAAAGAGCCCGAGGAGTTTAGCCTTTTAATCAGTCATGGAATCACACGGTTAAACTCCCCCACGATGGTACCGAATTGACGCCTTCATCACCCCCTCCACAATCAGCTCCTGCCCTTCCCAGATAGGTATCGGCCTGTAATTGCCATTGGCCGACAATAGCCGGCCTCGCTTCAAGTCCAAGATTTTGCACGTCAGCTGACCAACCAGGGCGACCACCACATCACCATTCATAGGTGTCAGCGAGCGATCGACAATGAGCACATCACGGTCAAAGATACCTAAGCCCTGCATAAAGTCTCCATTAGCTCTGGCCATGAATGTAGCCGGAGGACTGGTTATTAAATGTTCATCAAGACTGAGAGGCTGCTCTTTGTGGTCATCTGCTGGGGAGGGGAAGCCACAGCTGACGCCGCTCCTGTATAAAGGGGATAGTTTCATAGCTTGTTACTTGAACAGTTCTTTGGGCTGGGCCTGCTTCTCGTTCAGGGTGTTCAGCTCATCTACAAGGGCATTGGTTGCCGCATCCAGATTGTTAACCTGCACCTTCAGCATGTCCCTAAGCTTCGGGTCGGCAGTGTCTGCGGTCATATCAATAGTGTTCAGGCAAGCGCGAATCTCGGCTTCAACCTCTATGAATGTCATGGTCCAACACCTTCTTTCCGTCGACACAGAGGCAATCTACCAAAATACTGTATACATATACAGCGCTGATGACAAAAAGAAGACTGCGCCCACATTGGCGGGCTTAGGTAGTCAGGATATACAGGAGATGGCGGGTGCCCGAGTTGCACCCTGGAAGGTTGGTAGAAACTGGGAGGGTGCGGTTTATTCGTCCAAGAGTGCCAGAATCTGGGCTGATTCCTGCTCTAAGAACGCCAGCCCATACTTCTCCACTATCGCCATAAATCTCTGTACATAGATAGCTTGTACCGGCTCATAGGGTGGCATCCACTCATCGGGGCTTTTATCACCCTTGCTTTGGTTCCGGCCATCATCGACCAGCCATAGATTCTCAGGGTCTTCCGCAAACTGTCGTTTTAGCTCCACAGTCCAGTTGGCACCACCGTGCCCATGTGCCCAAGACAGCGGCACTATATGTTCAACATCCAGGTCAGATGCCAGATTGAAAAATTGACCAGTGTACGGGTCCAGCCAGAGGCCCGTGTCTACCGTGCACTGCTTGTCATTGGTGGAGGTTACTGGAGCCAGGGAGAACTGAACCAGTAGCTCATGACGTGTGCTCTGGCAGTCTCTATCAGTGTCGGACCATCTTGGCAGCCATTCGTGGCGGTCGTATTCGTTCGTATTGGCTACAATCAGACAGAGCGATGGATAGGATAAGGCGCATGACGACCCCTCAATATGCTTTTAAGGGATCGTACTAGAGATAAATAAGCCGGACAAATACAGTGAGGTACACTGAGATTTACTTTTCAGACAAAAAAACCCAAATAATTATGGCCGCAGATAACAGGCCTAAGGGAATTCTAATTAGCCCATTCAATTGCTCCATCCCTCTCAAGAACCTCGATTTCTTGCCAGAGTCACTTGTAAGCAGGAAACCCAAATACCAAACAAGCAAATTGAGAAATAAAACTATAACCAATAAGAAGCCTGAGGTAATCCCAAATAAGCCCCGCTGCCACCAAACTAAGTCATCAGTCGATAGAAATGTGAACCACTGACCAAGCAATATCCCGAACGTAAGACAGCCAATTGCATAGGTGTTTATCAATATTTGTCTTGAAACCAATGAGGGAGTGGAAAACTGGGGAAACATAGCAGCCACCGAAAAAGAAAGGAAGCCGAAGGCTCCGATTGCATTCCAAAGATTCGGGCCAATAGCTTCGTTAATTGCTGCTTGATAAAATTCGACTTCTGGATAATACCTATTTGCCCAAAGGACAAATAGAAAGGCTGGAACCGTCCAGGCAAGGAATATAATAATCGCCCCTCTTATGCTATCACCGGGAACAAAGTCACTTTCTTCAAAATGATGAAATTTTTGAACTATATAATCTCTCACTTCCCCTCCTTGGGTAGCGCCCACACTTGTGATAAGTAACATCCTTCCTTGATCAAACCTAACGCAACACCATGCCACAAGCAACTGAAAACAGGGAAAGGTGAATCAGAAGCTCCTTGTTTTATGCCGGTCGCCATCAGTATTAGGCCAGCGGGGAAGCCTCTGCTGGCGGTCGTGGACCTCTGACTCGGCTTCGGCTTCGGCTTCGTTGCAGCCACTAAGAACGGCGATTAAGGGAATCAATGTAAATTAACGCAAGTAAATTCTTGGCATCAAAGGCTACCGTAAATTTTCATAACAACCTTAACAAACCATTTATTCGCTAACACACTTCGCCCACAGAGGTAAGACGATAATTTCTCTTGTCTGCTGCCATTTTCAAGTAAAAACTTCTCTCATATGGATTACCATTAGTGCTTTCGCATTTTAAGGTTAGCTTTAATTTTTCTGGAAGTTTTCCGCTAACTGATGTAGTCGACCTCACTCCAAATTCCCTATCTGCATTTAAGTACGCAATGACTGGAGCCGATCTAATTTCTTCTAAAACAGGATCGGAAATAACAGATACTTCTTTGGCTGGCTTACCCGAATTTATAAACCTATATTCAAAGATAAGATTACCATCAAACCTATCTATCATTTTCGCCCACTTTAATGAAAAGTCAGGCAGATTTTCTTTTCTTGATTTTTCCTGCTCAATTTCTATAGACCTTAACTCTGCTTTAGCTTGCTCCTGAGTTGCTTTGACCAGTTCTTTATGCTGATCTACTGAATTTTTTAATTCTTCTGCTTGCAGCTCAAGCGCTCTTGTATTCTGCTGCAATTCATTTTGTTGCTGGATATAGCCAAGAATCAACCAAAAAAGCATCAACGGGCCAAAAACTCCAGCAAAAAAAATCACCTAACTCATTCAAAGGCATCGTTGCCAAATCAGGAAGGCTACTCCACCTCAACGTAAAAATTGCAGCGATATATACAATAGTTACGAACATACCAATTTTTGTCACCACCCTTCCCTTCAAGTTAGCATTTTTCAGACAATAAATTACGGCATTATGAGATCAACTTCCACAAAAGAATATGGTCAAACTTATCCAGAAGGGCAATCCCCTCAAATTTTTATTTATTTTCAACATGATTTTTTACTCCATAGCTAATTAGCTTGGTTATTCCAATGGTCCCCATCCAAAGCCTTCAACATCTGTCCAACCAACCCCGCCGGATCCGAGCTGGTACTCCCCGTAATCCGCGGCGAAATCGCCGGCCGGTTCGCCATCTGCCAGCCGCTGCCGTTGATATTCAACATTCACCCCAGCCCTACCGCTATAAGTTATTCAACCGCTCGGGATCGCCATAGCCGCAATAGAACTATGCACGGCTAGGCGGTTCGCTACTTCACCAATACAGTCAGAAACAAGGCCGGCTGCTTCATCGACCACACTGACCGGTTACTCCGCATCTGTAGTGAGTGTTTTCGTTGTCACGTAGACCTTATCCATCGGATCTCCGGCGGCATCAGTCTGAACGCTGTTCTGGTCATCAATTACGGTAATCACGCACTTAAGTACGGCTACCGCTTGGGCTTCAGCGCTTGCCGGCTCAGTCTTCTACGTAACTGAAGCCCGTACAATCGTGCCGGCGCTATGGCCATCGTCGATGGTGTAGGCAAACTGCCAGGCCTCTAGGTCCGGCATGGCTTTCGGGGAAAAGCAGGGCATTAGCACCCTCCTTTATGGTTTGATAACACCGTTGTGGGTTGCAATAATCAACTCAGGCTTGCGTCCAGCGAAGAATATGCGATTGCCGAAGTCAGGCTTTAGTGCTCGCCTCACACCAATTCTGTGGAGCTGTGAGATCGTAGATATTTGTGGGGAGCCCTCGCACAGTACATAAGCAGGTTTATCTAGCATGTCAGGGGTGATCCATCTGGTAGGTCCATTGGGGTGGACTCTGACTGCCATATCTCGGCACCTTCAGGTGTGTGTAGGCTGTAGCACTCTTCCTTCCCTTCACTCATTGCGCGGAGTGGAAATTCTCCGCGCTCGCCGGTTCGAACATCAATACAATCAACTAAATCGCCTAGTTGCAGATCCCGCACAAAGCGACCATCTGGCAACACTGTGTCATAGTCAACACAGTACGGTAGATCGGGGATTGTGGTATCCCCGCCATCGGCCGGAGTGGTGATAGCCCCTACTTGCCGTCTATCATCACCGGCAGATAGCTGCCAAATTTCAGTGGTTGCGTAGTAGGTGACACCCCCACCCGTATAAAATGGGTCATCCACGTAAACGTAATATCTAGTCGAGAAATTGAGCCCGGTGATAGAACCAGAATTATAACTGCGAGCAAACCGTCCATATTGGATCGTGTGTGCCGCTATAGATATCTTTGCCGAAGAACCATTATCCGAAGCTGACAACACATCACTACTAGTCGGTAAGCTAGCAATGGAGCTGATGTTTGTGGTAACTCCAGTTGGTTCTGGACGATCTTTCTGATTTTGAGGTTATGGGCAAATGCCGAGCCGGTTTGTCCCTCGTCAGCATTTATCTGGATATACCCTTTCGCCATTGCCCAACCAGCAGGGACAATTATCAAGGCTTCTACAAATCCATAGCCTTGGTTAGGGGTTCGCGAGATAAACCCACCCTTCAGCCAAACTCGATTAGTGCTGATGGCAATACCGGTTCCAAACTCGGAAATGTCGGAATAATGTAAACCAATATTGACATTTCCTCCGGTGCTCGAGCCTGTGTAAATATCGGCGGAGATATAGAAGCGATCACGCTCCTTTACAGGAAACCAATATCTCGCATAGCTGCCACGGTCGGAAACCTTTAAAACTTTCATCCCCTCGGGGAGGTAGGGGTAATCTGCGGTATTGGTAAAAACCTCTCCCTTGCTCCAATACAGCTCATCATCGGAGAAATCACCTTGGACCAAGTTATCGCCGGAGGCGAGTTTCGCGATCTTATCACCTGTCGCCTCAGCCACGACTATGGCTTGGTCGGCAACAGCCCTCAGTAATGCACTCTTAGCACTACCCACTGCCGTCCAGCGAGTATTCCAAGTCCCTCGCGCTATGGGTGTGGTATTTTCTAAATCACCCCAAGGCGGGTCCAAGTCTTCTAGATAGCTGGTCAGTAAATTGAGATTAGCGATATAGTTATTTTTTTCAGTAGTAATACTAAACCTATCTGCTTGAGCCTTGATATCCGCCTGCTCCGCAATCAGTTCGTTGTATTTACGAATCTCCCCCACCTTTTCAGAGGGGTGCAACTTACCATCTGCGGATATATCGAGAGTCTCTTGCAGAGCGATAGCTGCGGGCAAGAATTCTCTGCCTTTTTAAGGTGGATCGTATTGGATGATGATGACCTAAAACCAAACTTCGAACATCATATTCCGACATTAAGCTACCAACAAGAAGAAGCGACCTTAAGTTAAGCATTTGGCCTTCAATCTCACACTCGCTTTGCGGCCTCGCTAAACTCGACTGCAAAGCGAGTCCTAACTCAGTTAAGGGCAAGGCATCCTATTTCGGGAAATCCAGTATCCGAGCCAACTTTTCCGGAAAGGAGAATTTGAGACAATACATCTCCCCTATCACCATAAACCACAGAATCTAGATAGCTTAGAGGGGCGGATAAGATGACATTCACTCGTCAGCGGCTCTTTCATCTTAACTTTAATTCCGACCATTATTGGACGACCAGAGGTTCTTAGCGGTACCTCCATGCCTGTACACCCAAAAGCACAGAAAAAAGAATCAAGCCTACATCCTCAATTGCCAATGTATGCCATACGCTCATTTAACTACCCTAAACTAGAAATGAAATAAACCGACCAAGCAAGAATAAAAAAACCGGCTTGGGGGCCGGTTCAAGAAAGGATGGTTGCTGCATGAAAACCAAAGCAGCTGTAAATATATTACCCGTCATACTAGAGAGCTGTCAACATATACAGCTGTATAAATATACAGTTTTAGATGACATGTACGCCAATTTGAGAATCAGGCTTTACAGCATTTAGTTTCGAGCGTTTCCGTTCTTTTGATCGCTGCTTAAAGAGGGGCATATCACTTCCCTAATTGAGTACTCAAGTTTAGCCAAAATCCTTGCAAATCTATATTTCTACAATGAAATGTGTGTGTTGGTTTCAATTAAAAGAGATCAGTCCACTCAACACAACGCTGAAGCTCGATTGGCTTAGGGAGGGAATAGCGCACCCGAATAGCAGCGCTACCGAGTCAGTCACTCCAGAGTACTATTGTTCAATAATCCAGCAATGTTGAAAGTGGCACTCAGGTAAGCAATGGGATTGAGCTGCTCATAATACGAGAAAACTCTCGTATTCATCACTGTCACCAATGCGTACAAATTAGATACAAATTGCAGGTATAATCACCGCCCAATATACCCTTTAGCACCTTAATTCAATTAGCTCGCTCCAGCAGGTTATACTCAACTAAAGCGAAGGTGGTTACTCATAAGCTCCAATACACACTTGCTCCAGAAACCCATCTAAGTTTTTTGAGGTAATCACCAAGAACAAAAAATGATCGACCGCAAGATACACCGGCCCCAGCTTTTATGAAAAACTTACAAAAAAAGATTCCAATGAAGATAAAGACATCACCTATAAATGCATTAATTTCTGCACTTTTCACTATTACGCTTTCCAGTTTCAGCTATGCAAAGGACGCTGAGCAGGTTAAATTCCTGAACCCAACAGGATCAGTCTCAAAGCTACCATTTTCAGAGGCTGTAAAAGTTGGCAACCAGCTATTTCTTTCTGGCCAAATAGGGCTTTCACCGGAGACTAAGCGGTTAGCCCAAGGGGGATTCGCTGCGGAGACCAAACAGACTCTAGACAACATAAAGCAAACTCTGGAGCGCTACGACTACGAAATGAAAGATGTTGTTAAATGCACGGTCATTTTAACAGATATCAAGAATTTCCCTGAATTCAACAACATCTACCAGAAAGCTTTTGCCTCCCCCTACCCTGCAAGGACTACCTTTGCAGTGGAGTCCCTAGCGCTGGACGCCCAAATTGAAATTGAGTGCATCGCTGCCAAGTAGTCAATATTAAAACTGGGAGTGCCAGACTAATCCCCCTAATTGACTCATCAGGACTTTTACTGCAGTCTAAATTCTCTAGTATACGTTTGCACTTAAACTCAACGCACAGGGTCGCCTAAGCGACCCTGTGATACCTAGACAATAAAACAACCCTGCTTACTTATCTAAAAGTTGAAATCATCCAGCTTCCACCAGCAGTGCCCATCGCCAGGTATACCAAAGCCAGCTGATGTAATTCGGCCTTAAAGCGGTTGTATCCATTAAATACAAAGGAACCAAAATTGGGGTCAAAAAGTCTCCAGGTATTACCATTCTGTACTTGAATTGCAATTGCATGGCCGCTATTGGGGCCCAGGAATCCTATCAATGCAAAGCCTTGATTAAGGCGGGCCATCCCCTGCCGTATCCATCGCAAAAATGTGGAAAAAGGCTCAAATGGGTTCAACTGATGCCCACGGGCGATGCAGTGCTCGGTATACCCATCTGTCCGACAAATCGTCCTTAACCCTGACGATATACCCATCACATTTCCCTGGATCTGCTGCTGCGCGGAAATTGCCCTTTGCATTGTATAGATAGGCTGCCCAAAGGTGGTGGTCGACCCGCCAACAGCCCTTAAAAACATACCCGGAGTTGCTCTGTTAAGGGCGTTTCCAATTCCCGTATTATGGTAACGCTGTTGCAGTCCTGCCTGGAGGTGCATATTTATATGACCGCCGGGTTGCAAGCCGAGCCTCACCCACATGTAGGATAATGCGTAACAAACTCCGCGCCTTACGTCATTGTGGACACCGGGTTGGATGTAATTTGCTTGATCCAATAGAAATTCTGTTTCTGTTAGATTCGGATTGAACATGGAGGTCTCCCTATTCTTTATAGATAGTGGACTTTTGCCTATCCGCGGTATCGCGGCCCATGTTCTATTTTTCTCACCTACAGTTTTATCTCTATCAATTTTCTTGTGGCTTTTTTAGCTTTAAGTCATTTTAAAAAGTAAACCGGAATTTGATTACACTTTATTTCAATTGGCTTTTCAGGACGCTAAGGTCAAAATTTGGTAGAAAATTCCAGTTTAAATTGCGCTTGGATATGTGCAGAAAGTAAATTTATTTTTAATCATATACGAGTGCAAGTATTGCGCTGGTAATAACAAACTCATCAGAACAGTGAGCTATCAAATGCCAGCGCTAATATATCTGTTGAGAAGGCTGCGGAATCTAAATTCAACCTTCCTATATGATATTAACTGGGAAGTTGAGTAAGGAAGAAATCTCTCAGGTTCTCACCCATTACTTTACGGATCTCTTCTTCAGTAAACCCTTGCCGAAGCATTTCTGCGGTAAGCACGCCCAGTTCACTTACGTCAAATGCAACCTTTACACTGCCGTCATAGTCCGACCCCAATGCGACATGATCCACACCCAGTGTATCAATGGCATAACGAATGGATTTAACAATGCTCTTGGGGCTTGTATCGCAGACAGCACCAGGCCAGAAACCAATTCCAACCAAGCCTCCTTTACCCGCTATCTCCTTCATTAGCTCGTCACTGATATTCCGGCGTGAGTTACACGCCCCTTGAAGCCCGGTATGGGAAACAATCACTGGGCGCTCGGCAATATCCAAAACTTCGCGGACGACCTGCTCGGAGGAGTGGGCGACGTCAATCACAATAGAGCGTCTTTCCATCTCCTGCACTGCTTTCCGGCCAAATGCGCTCAAACCCTGCCCGCTTTCTCCATGCAGGGAGCCACCCAGCTCATTGTCGAAAAAGTGTTGCAACCCCATCACTCGGAAGCCAGCATCGTATAGGCGACCGATGTTTTCGATCTTCCCTTCCAAAGGATGGGCACCTTCAGTGCCAAGGAGTGCGGCCAAAACCTCTCCACCCTGCTTCCTTGCTACAAGCACCTGTTGTAAGTCTGCCGCACTTTTGACGATACGTATTTGGTCAGGCGCAGATTGCTGTAGCGCATTAACACGCTCTGCATGATAGAGCGCCCGCTCATACAGGCTGCCCCACGCCTTTACTGGCCACGCCTGAGCAATGGCCAATAAGGTTATGTTATCGCCAGCTTTGCTGGAGTTCTTCTGATAGTTCTGCCCCCGGGGAGACTTGGTAACTGATGTGAAGACCTGGATACCCAGGTTACCTTCTCGCGCCCGGGGGAGATCCAGATGACCATAGTCAGCTCGCTTCCTCAAATCCCTAGCCCACAGGAAACTATCTGCGTGGAGATCCCCTACCAATAGACTCTGGTGTAGCGCTTTAGCCTCAGGTGACAGCGCTGCAATTTTGCCCGGCTCTACTTTGTTCATCGACTTTTCAATGGCCGGAAGCAAAAGCCATTTCCAGCTGGCGAACAATATCACCACCATTGTTGTCAGAAGAATGAACCACTTGCTCATCTATTGTCTCCGTTAGTAGAAATCCATGGGGAAGTTTGCACAGAGGCAACAACCTTCTTCGATCCATCAGGATCGCAGAATGAAGCAATTCGAGCGGTTGCTCAATAAGCAAGCAAGAGAAATAAAACTGTGGTGGTCGTGGAATAAGCGCTGGGACACCAACCTCGCACTTATCAGAAGAGAGAAAAATGAAGGACAAGCAGTGATTAAACTTTTACAACTGAACTTACTCGTATTATTCGCTCTATTCATGGGTGGTTGCGCCGCTTTATCGCCCAATTTTCAGCAGCCAGAGGTTGAGATTATTGGGCTGGAGCCGCTTCCTCCTGCCGTCGGCAGCGATCTGCGCTTCAGAATCCATTTGCGCATTTTCAACCCCAACAACCAAGAGCTACCCCTCTCCGGGATCTACTACAAGCTCAGTCTTGCCGGCCACAAAGTGATGACAGGAACCTCAAACAACTTATTGCCCATTGCCCCCTATGGCCAGGATGACATCGCGGTAGACGCAACTGCGAGCTGGATGGGGTCTCTATTCGCTGCCGCTGAATTAGCGAATAGTGGGCAGCAATCAGTACCCTATGAACTTCAGGCAAAGATTGGCCTGAGCAGGTCCATTGTGCCTTCCATTACAGTGCAGCGAAGTGGCGAAGTTCGACTAAATCAGAATCTGGGCCTCTACCACTAGTCCAAGCCTACTCACTTTGGATATAGCGTTTTAATCTCCCCAGTCGCCGACCTTGTCGGCACCGGGGATTTGATACTCGAGATAGTCTTCAACAGTGAATGGCATCTCACTGATGACTGCGCGCACGCGCTCACCAATAGCCTGTGTCTCAGGGCGCGCATTGGCCAGCCCGGTATAGGGTATGCCTTTGCCGCTGGCTACGTCTGGATATTTACGTTTGAATAAACGGTGGCGAGCCACCATATGATTGAACTGGCCCTGGGTGTAAATTAACGGCACCAACTGCGGGGACTCCTCCCGGGGGTCCATATATAAATCGTAATAAGCCTCCGGCATCCCCGACCCTGCCACCTCCCCCGCTCCCAGCCAATGCCTCTTATATCGCCCCTTTACTGTTGCCCCCAATTCCTTACCCGTATAAATAAATACATAATCCCGGCGGCCATGAGTATCGCCGTTTAGGAACAGAGCGGTCTGGTCGAGGCCATCAACGACGCGATCCGTGGGAATAGCATCAGTTGCTCCACCCAAGCGAGCGAAAGTCGTATACAGGTCAGTGATATGAATAATATCTCCTGCCGTTTGTCCCGCTTCGATAGTTCCTGGCCACCAGGCAAAAGCAGGTACGCGAACGCCGCCCTCAGTAAAATCCCCTTTGCCACCCCGATACAACATGGGCAGCATTCCCCACCCCGCCGGCGGACTGTGAACCATAGGGCCATTATCCGCCATTGCAACGAACAAGGTATTTTCAGCGAGGCCTAAGCTTTTCAATTCTTGCATCAGCACCCCGACAAAGTTATCCATCGCCGGGAAAGCATCGGCAACCATCAGCCCGGCTACCGAGCGCTTGGGGTTATACATCGCCATGAAATTAAGGAGATTGGGCCAGTAGGCAACGAAAAACGGTTTCTTCTGCTCTGCACTGCGACGAATAAACGCCAGCGTTCTCTGTTCTGCTTCTGGATCAAACTTAGCGAAGCACTCGTTGGATGTTCCGCACCACTCTCGCCCGGGTTGTCCCTTTTTCCCTTCAATATTCATTACCCAGCCAGCGGGAATCAGACCAGGGCTGTCCAACCGATAGGGATCAGGTGGATAGATTTCGGGGAACATGCCCAGCACCGCATTTGCTACATTTGCCTGGGGGTTAAACAGGGAGGTAATCTGGTTCATCGGAGTGAACAACGCCTCATCGAACCCCTGATTGTGTAAATAACTCTCCTCGATATCTCCAAGGTGCCCCTTGCCGAAAAAGCCTGTCGTATAACCCGCTTGCGAAAGTACCTCGGCAATAGTGACTTCTTCTGCGCGTAGACCGGAAAACTCATGGGGCATACCCACTTCACCCATGCCATAGCGCACCGGTAGCCGTCCGGTGAGCGCAGCAGCGCGGGTTGGTGTGCATGAGGGTTCAGAGTACATGCGGGTAAAATTGATACCCTCTGAAGCCATCTGGTTTAGATTTGGCGTTGAGTAGCCAAAGTTCTTTTGTAACGCAGGAAAGCCAACAGCTCCAAATGCAGTGTCATCCCACAGCAGGAATACTATATTCGGTGGCTGTCCATATTTCTGCCGCAACTGCTGTAAGCGTTGCTCAAGCTCCGCATCCTCTTGATCCCAGCGATCGCCGTTTTGCATCTTGAGAATATAAAACTCGGCATCGTGTACAACTTGCCCCTCGACATTGAGAGTGATGCAAAGCAGCCAGATCATAATCAGGTGGCTTTTGACGGACATGAGCTTCCTATAGATCGCAGAAAAGTATCTAACAATTTAGAGGAGCGCAGGGGCTTGGAAGAGGAAGAGCGAGTTTAAGCGGGGTAAAGAGCGCCTCGTTTTCCAGCAAATGCCAGAATCGAGGCGCCAATTTCGTGAGAGAAGTAATTCTCCTCTATCTACTTATCCCGGCTGTCGGCCATAAGGGCCGGCCATGCGGCGCGCAAGTACATCACCATCGTCCACAAGGTGAGGCCGGCAGCGATATAGAGCAGCAGGTATCCAATAGTTTCCATCACCGGAAACTCCCTAACATCGAAGGCAAGCAGAACAAGAATTGCTGCCATCTGTGCGGTGGTTTTGACTTTGCCTACATAGGAAACGGCAACACTGCTGCGCTGCCCCAGCTCAGCCATCCACTCCCGCAACCCAGAGACCGCGATCTCTCGACAGATGATCACCGCCGCAGCAATCGCAAACAGCGGATTGTCATGCAGTCCCACCAGCAAGACCAATGCCGTAGCCACCATTAGCTTATCGGCAACCGGGTCCAGAAAGGCACCGAGGGCAGTACTCTGATTTAATTTTCTGGCGAGATAGCCATCAAGCCAATCGGTAATTGCGGCAACTGCAAAAATTGCAGCAGAAGCAATGTAACTCCACTTGTACGGCAAATAGAAAACCAAAACAAAAAATGGGATCAAAGCAACACGTAACAGTGTCAGTTGATTGGCGATTGTCATACTTTTCTCTATTCTTGCGGAGGGCGTACGTTATCAAGCCATCGCGCAAAATGAAACGCTTTGGAAAAAACTGGCCATTTAATCGCCAGCTCAATCCTGTTCTACTCGTGGTGTAGTGCCGAGTATATATCCTGAGCCAATTTCCGGCTGATACCATCCACGCTGGCAATCTCCGTTACTGTTGCGCGCTTTAGCTCCTGCAAACCTCCGAAATGTCGCAGCAGCGCCCTGCGGCGAGTGGGCCCTACTCCAGCGATACCTTCCAATGGAGACTCCCTGCGTTTTTTATCCCGTTTTGCCCGGTGGCCAGCGATAGCAAAGCGGTGCGCTTCGTCTCGCACTTGTTGAATTAAGTGCAGCGCTGATGAGTCGGCGGAGAGTACAAGCTCTTTGTTACTGGAAACCACATGTAATGTTTCAAAGCCCGCTTTTCGTGTAGTTCCTTTGGCAACACCAATAATTTGCACTCCGACAATGCCCAGCTCATTCAGAGCTTCGACCGCTTGTGTAACCTGGCCCTTCCCCCCGTCGATCAACAGGATATTGGGGAATTTGCCCTCGCCACCGGAAAGGCGCGTATAGCGCCGTTTTAGCGCCTGCCCCATTGCCGCATAATCATCGCCCGCCTGGATACCCTCAATATTGAATCGGCGATAATCCGACTTCACCGGGCCTCCGGTATCAAATACAACACAGGACGCAACCGTGGCCTCACCGGAAGAATGGCTGATGTCAAAGCACTCAAGCCTCTCCGGGAGCTGCTCCAGTTCTAATACTTCCTGTAGCTTCTCGAAACGGTTGTAGAGTTTTTGCTGGGCTGCAGTTCGACTAGTCAAATTCTGTTGTGCTGCCTGTTGCGCCATCTCAACCCAAGTGGCCCGCTTGCCACGCAACTTATGGGTGATACCAACATCGCGACCACACTGCTCGCTAAGAGCCTGTTGAAGTGGCTCGAGATCCTGTAAGGCCTCTGAAACCAAAATCTCACGGGGGATCTCTCGAGGACTGCCCAGGTAAAATTGCGGGACAAATGCGGAAAGTAGCTCTGGCGGTGTGAGCCCCAGGCGCTCACTGGGAAAATAACTGCGACTCCCCAGAATTCGCCCCTGCCTGACAAACAGAACGTGTACGCAACAGCTGCCGCCCTCACTGGCTATCCCCAGCACATCCACATCGCCACTTGCTCCCTCTGCTACCTGATCCGCTTGTAGACGACGTAGCGCGGAAATTTGGTCCCGCAGTCTCGCGGCTTTTTCAAATTCCAGCGCCCGGGATGCCTCATCCATTTGATCGGCCAACTCCTGGATAATGCTGTCACTTTTACCCGTGAGAAACATCTCTGCGTGGCGAACATCCTGGCGATAGTCCTCGGGAGAAATAAAATCGACACAGGGAGCGGTACAGCGCTCTATCTGATATTGAAGGCAGGGCCTTGAACGGTTGCGAAAAACACTGTCTTCACAAGAGCGGATTCGAAAAGTTTTTTGCAAAAAGTTCAGGCTGTCGCGAACCGACGATGCATTTGGAAAAGGTCCGAAGTATCGGCCTTTCTTGCGCTTGGCACCACGGTGGAATGCAATACGGGGGAAAGTGTCATTGCTGGAAAGAAAGATATAAGGGTACCCTTTATCATCCTTCAGCATCACATTGTATGGGGGCCGCTGGGACTTGATCAGGCTTTGTTCAAGCACCAGGGCTTCGGTTTCACTGCGCGTAACGGTGACTTCGATGTTTCCAATACGCTGCACCAGCGCCATGGTTTTTGTCGTTAGTCCGGAGCTCCGAAAGTAGCTCGACAACCGATTGCGAAGGTTCTTGGCTTTCCCTACGTAGAGGATTTTATTTTCGGCGTCGAACATCTGGTAGACGCCGGGTTTGCGAGTTACTGTCGCGAGGAAACGCTTGCTGTCGAACATCTGGCAACCGGCCTCAATATTTTAAGAAATCAGCCACTTTTCAATTAAAGTGCAGCATCTGGGTCGAGAATTTGGTGTTTAACAGCGAGGATCGTCAACTCTACATCACTATTAATATCCAACTTCTCAAAAATCCTGTAGCGGTAGCTATTCACCGTTTTGGGGCTTACCGAGAGAGACTTTGCAATATCCGCAACCTTGGCGCCATTGACGATCATGTCTGCAGTCTGCAATTCCCTTTTAGATAATTTTTCAAACGGAGATTGCTGATCATCCTGGCCGCTGACACTGCGCATCGCCATTTTGGTTGCCATGGAATTACTGATAAAAACACCACCTGAAATAACCGTCCGTATCGCTCGAACCATTTCTTCAAGATCCGCGCCTTTAGTCACGTAACCCATTGCCCCAGCCTGCATCAAGCGGCCCGGGAATAAATCATCATCAAGTGCACTAACGGCAACAACCTTTGCCTCCGGGCACCGCTGCAGCAGCTTTCTAGTCGCTTCAAGGCCGCCCATTCCTGGCATTTTTACATCCATCAGAATGACATCAACATTAGACCGGCGAACGAATTCCAGGGCCTCCTCGCCACAGTTTGCCTCTCCGGCGACTTCTATATCCTCAACATCACCCAGCATGCGCGAAATGCCCATTCGCACAAGATCGTGATCATCCACCACTAAGACTTTGATCAAGCTATCCCCAACTACGGATAAGTGCAGTGGCTACGCCGCGTATACATCCCCAACGCACGAGCTCTATAAACTGCGTTCTTCTTTTTAGCTCACGGTGAAACTACCCCGTGTAGGCCCCCCTGGAACCCAACCGCAACATACCAGACAAAAACGCTACTGCAAAGCAGAAGCACCGTTTCAAATGCTGCTGAACAGACATTTGGCCACAGGATCTTGCTGCCTTTATAACATTTAATTATAGCGTAAAAACGTACCAATTAATTTTTCTGCGATCAAGATGAGCACTTCCGCAAAATTTGCGATAGAAGATTCATTTTATCGCAGAAAATATTTATGAAAGAAATCGGAATATGAGAAAATGTAAGAGGTTGAATTCGTTATAACAAAATAATCGTCAACAACTAGAACAATTCTCTACTGATATTCAGGCTGAAAACTGCCAACCCCACCCAACAATTTGCACTTTTCTATTGGGTACTTGATAACTGCAATTCAGTGAAAAATAAAAGAAGGGATTGTCCGTACCCTCATGCAAACAATCTTGAATAGATTAAGGGTAATAGCGCGGCTCAGGCTCCAGGGTAACACCAAACTTAGCCTGCACATCAGAAGCGATAGCGCGAGCCAATCTTGTCACTTCATCACCCCGGCCCCGGCCGGGATTAACCAAAACCAATGCCTGCTGGTGGTGAACTCCAACCGCTTCTTGCCGCCTGCCCCGCCAACCAGCGCGATCAATTAGCCAACCTGCCGCCAGCTTCCAACCTTCACCGCTGGCATAAGCTACTAAATCGGGATGTTCCGATTTTAGGTTTTGGTAAATGTCCGCATTCACCACAGGGTTTTTAAAGAAGCTGCCAGCGTTAGGGATTTGATCGGGGAGCGGCAATTTACTGTTGCGAATATCGATAACCGCAGCGGAAATTTGTGCGGGTGTTAAAGAGTCACAATCCCAACCTTGCTGGTCAATAAATTGCTGTAGGGCCGGGTAAGCTACCTTGGGCTGCCAATCTTGTGCAAGGCTAAGGTTAACCTGGGTAATAATAAATTGATCGCGCAACTGCCCTTTAAACACACTGTCCCGGTAATCAAACTCACAGTCCGACGCGGAAAAGTTATGTAGTGCACCTGTAGAAATTTCCATGGCCTGCAAGCTGCAAAAACAGTCTCGCAACTCTACGCCATAGGCGCCGATATTTTGGATTGGGGCTGCCCCCACTTTACCTGGAATCAGCGCGAGGTTTTCCAAGCCTCCCATGCCCTGCTCGACAGTAGACATAACCAGCTGGTGCCACCCCTCCCCGGCCGCCGCCTCAATCGTACCGCCACGACCATTGGGAGTAATTGTTAGCCCTCGCAGCCCGACCTGAATTGCAAGCCCGGGAAAGTCTCCCGTTAATACGATATTACTGCCCCCACCCAACGGCAGAATCGGCAAACGCTTCTGCTGCGCAAAACTCAAAGCCTCACGCAATTCATCCAGGGTTTCCACACGCGCAAAATAAGCCGTGTTGGCTGAAATCGCCAGAGTATTGTGGGGCTGTAAATCGATATTGGCTTCAATCATTAGGTTCTACATCAGGCCAGGGTTTCTCGCATACGCTGAAGATCCTGCTCAGTATCTACGCCGCCGGGCACTTCTGCGCAGGCATCCGCTACGTGAATCTCTTGGTCGTGGTAAAGAAAACGCAGCTGCTCCAGAGCCTCGAACTTTTCTAGCGGGGCCATAGGCCAAGAGACAAACTGGCGCAATAGCGCAACACGATAAGCATAGATACCAATATGGCGACGAGGTTCCAAGCCCCTTGGCAGTTCACTGCTATCCATCGCAAAGGCATCTCTGGGCCATGGGATTGGCGCTCGTGAAAAATACCTGGCCAGCCCGGACTCTGTTGTCACTACCTTGACGATATTCGGGTTGCGAAAATCCTCCACTGAGGTGATGGGTTCCGCCAGGGTTGCAACGCCGGCTCGCTTGCTAGCCGCCAGGTTTTCAGCTACTTGATTTATCACCTCGGCGGGTATCAAAGGTTCATCGCCCTGCACATTGACCAAAATGCGGTCCTCGGCAAGGCCCAGGTTCTGAGCCACCTCCTGCAGTCGGTCAGTTCCCGAGGCATGCTCGGCAGATGTCATACACACCTCGGCGCCGAAGCCGTGAGCCACCTCCGCTACACGCATATCATCGGTGGCGATAACCACCCTCTGAGCATCGCTCTCACGGGCACGCAAATAAACATGCTCCACCATCGGCTTGCCGCCGATATCAGCCAAGGGCTTGCCTGGCAGGCGGCTGGAGCCATAGCGTGCGGGAATAATGACGTCGAAAGAAGAGTTACTTTTCATTTTCACTAAATTGTTGCAAGTGCTTGTGTACTTTTTGATAAAAAAGGTCTGGCAACTTGGCCCGCACCTCGAGCGCCCACCAGTGACTCTCCCAGAAATCACGACATTTCACCGCATCTTTCATGGTCATGATCACGGGGGTTTCCCCATCGAAGTGCAGTTCCTGGGGGCTGAATTGATGATGATCGTCAAAAGGTTGCTCTGTTACCTCGAACCCTAGCGCTTGCAGTGACCGGAAAAACCGCTTGGGATTACCGATCGCTGCCACCCCGTGGCAAGGCCCGACTTCAGGCCCTGACGGCAGGCGCAATGTGGAGGTTTGGTCGAGGTTAAACTGGTGCCAGCAGGAAGGCTCGAGCGTCATTTCAAACTCTAAAAGCCCACCGCACTGATCCCTGACTTTGGCTTCTGGCTCTCCATTACTAACCAGCATGTCGACGCTTTGCAGGCGCGTCACCGGTTCCCTCAGAGGTCCTCTGGGCAGCATATGACCATTGCCCAAACCGCGATGACCATCAACTACACAAATTTCATAGCTGCGCCACAAACTATAGTGCTGCAGCCCATCGTCAGACAAAATAACATCGCACTGGTGATAGTCGATCAGGGCCTGCGCCGCCTCGGTGCGATTGGGAGAAACCATCACCGGCACACCAGTGATCAAGTGCAGCATCAGCGGCTCATCCCCGGACTCCAGGGGGTGGGATTGGGCAGTCACCTGATAGGGATATTTTTCTGCGCGACCACCATAGCCACGGCTGATAATCCCCGGATTGCGACCCCGCTCCTTTAGCCAGCGAGCCAGCTCCGCCACCAATGGCGTTTTACCCGCACCGCCAACGGTGATGTTACCGATGACGATGACAGGAACTGATAAGGGCTCCGGTGGAGTGCGAGAACTCATTACCCGGCGCCGCTTGCTCACCCCCCCATAGAGTAATTCCAGCGGGGTGAGCAGGGAGAGCGAGCGACCTTCACCCTTTTCGGGGTACCAGCGCTTGTTAAACCAGTCTTCCAGTGACATCCAGGTGCCCTACCCCATTGTTTGCTGCTGTAACAGAGATGCGTATCGACCACCCTGGGCGAGCAGCTCTGCGTGATTCCCGCTCTCTACAATTCGACCTTTCTCCATCACCAGAATGCGATCGGCATTCTCGATCGTACTCAGGCGATGGGCGATAACAAACGTAGTGCGGTTTTTCATGACTTCAGCCAGAGCCGCCTGAATATGGCGCTCCGATTCATTATCCAGTGCTGAGGTGGCCTCATCCAAGATCAGTATGGGCGCATCCTTAAGCAGGGCACGGGCAATAGACAAGCGCTGGCGCTGGCCGCCGGAGAGCATCTGCGCATTATCCCCCAGAACCGTATTCGCCCCCTCAGGTAGCTCTTCAATAAATTGAGCTGCATGTGCCTGCTCCATAGCACGCAGAACATTTTCCTTGGGTGCATGCTCTAATTCACCGTAGGCAATATTGCGATATACAGTGTCGTTAAACAGCACGATATTTTGGGAAACCATACTGATATGGCGGCGCAACTCTTTAAGTGGCACCTTGGAAATATCAGCCCCATCGACCAAGATACGTCCACCTGTCGGCTCGTAAAACCTAGCCAGCAGACTTACCAGCGTGCTCTTGCCGGAGCCAGATGCACCCACCAGGGCCACTGTTTCTCCCGGATTTACCGCGAAACTGATGTCGGAGAGTACTTTAGGTGCTGCCGGGTCATAGCTAAACTCAAGCCCTTCAAAAGCTACTGTGCCATTCACAGGCTTAGGTAGCTGAGCTTCACCATCCTGGGGCTCTCTGGGAGCATCCATTACTTCAAAGATACTCTCCGCTGCCGCAATACCCTTCTGGATATCGGCAAAAATTTCGGAAAGGCTGCGCACCGGCTTGGCCAAGGATGCAGCCGCACCAATATAGGCGGCAAAAACCCCAGCAGTCATGGACTCAACCATACCCGGTGCCAGAGCCAGCCAGACAATAGTTGCGGTAGACAAACCAACCAGTATCTGAATTACAGAAACACTGGCATTGTTTGCTACTACGAGCTTCATAAACTGCCGACGGTTATTGTCACTGGCAGAGAGGAAGCGGGATTTCTCGTAATCCTGCCCCCCATACATCCGCACCACTTGATAGCCATTGATCGCCTCCTGGGTAACATGGGTAACGTCGCCCATGGAATTCTGGATGCGATGGCTTAATTTGCGGAAACGCTTACCCACGATGCGCACAATAAAGGCGATCAAGGGGGCAAAAAGGAAGAAGGTTAAAGTCAGCTTCCAGTTCACCAGTAACAGGTAGGTCAAGAGACCGATTACCGTAAACGACTCGCGGAAGAGTACCTTCACCGCCTTGGTGATGGAGTTGGTTACCTGCTCAACATTGTATGAAACCTTTGAGATCAGGTAAGCGCCGGTATAGCGGTCAAAATAGGAGCTGGGAAGCTGGCCAATTCTCTCAAATAGCTGTGTTCGCAACTCGTGGATCACTGCGCGGCCCACATAGGCTAAACCATAGCTGCCGACAAAATTGCCAATAGCCCTAAGGACAATAATCAGCAACATTGCAAGCGGTACAAGCCAACGAGCAGTCTCCTGGGGCATTACCCCGTCGGGGTAATAGGATGCTACAAACTTTGAGAGAAACCCGCGACTCTCTTGGATTCCAGCCCCCACTGCATCGAGCAAAAGCTCGGTCACAGCAATAAGGCTGACGCCCATGATCGAAAACAGGAAGAAGCCCAGTACCGCAACCCCGAAAATCGCCATGTGCGGGCGGGCATAAGTGAGCAATCGACGGTAAGTTTCCGCCCCATTTTGCGGTTTGCTGGGGGGCGCTTTTACTTTCTTCATACAGACCAATGAATGGACTCGCCCCAACTGGGGCGAGTGGGCACAGAAACCGAAGGTAAGTCAGCTCCCTACAGGGTTCCGCGCTAGTTTTCTTCCGGCTGCCGTGTAGTAATGCTTAGGTTGACAAAGCCTAGCTGTCCAGCGGCATCCATTGCCCGAACCACGGCTTGGTGATGAGCGGTGGCGTCGGCGGTTATCACAAGCGGGCGATTGTACTCGCCTGCGGAAACTTCCGACAGCGCAGATTTGAGGGTGTTGATCTTCTTGTTGATCAAAGCTTGTCCATCTACTGAATAGGAACCATCAGCACTGATCAAAATCTCTACAGATTTAGGTTGGTCAACAGACTGAGGACCTGCTGCTTCAGGCAGGTTCAGCTTAAGATGGCTTTCCTTGGTGAAGGTTGTAGACACCATAAAGAAAATCAACAGCAGGAATACCACATCGATAAGTGGTGTCAGGTTAACCCCTTCCTGCTCTGTGGCTTGGCGGCGGAATTGCATTGCTTGCTACCCCGCTCAGGCCGCATCTTCGATTTTACGATCGCTGTGCAGAGCATCCACAAGCTTGACAGCTTCCTGCTCCATTGCCACAACAATCGTGTCAACGCGACGCTGGAAGTATCTGTGTGCCATTAACGCAGGAATAGCGACAGTCAGGCCAGCGGCAGTGGTGATCAATGCCTGGCTAATACCACCGGCCAGTACGCCTGCATTACCGGTACCTTCCACCATAATCGCGGTAAAGACCTGGATCATACCGATCACAGTACCCAGCAAACCAATCAGCGGTGCTACGGCAGCAATCGTGCCCAGAGCACCCAGGAATCGCTCCAGTTCATGCACAACCTGGCTGGCAGTTTCCTCGATGCTATCTTTCATTACTTCGCGACCGTGGCGGGAATTGGACAGGCCCGCAGCAAAAATTTTTCCCAGTGGGCTGGAGTCGCGCAGCTCCTTCAATTTTTCCGCATTGACCTGGTTATTTTTAAGCCAGCCCCATACCTCACCTAATAAAGTACGTGGTGCAATATGCTGCGAGTGCAAAGTCCAGAAACGCTCGACACAAATAGCAATAACCGCTACAGAGCAAAACAGGATTGGCCACATCAGCAGGCCGCCGGATTTTATTATCTCAAACACTTTCTTAGCCCCAGAAAACCAGAGGGAATTTTTGGAAAATTATTACTGCGTCCTCGACGCAGAGCAGCACTTTATCACAGCTGGTGCCGGCGGCTAAGTCCTCCCACGCATCCTTATTCCCTGTTGTGACTCGCATACCAAAACCGTGGTGCCAAACGAGCCTGTAAAATTTGCGGCTCTTGTTCTCCGGCTCGCCAGAAAAATTCTACCGCTCCGCTCTCCGCAGTACTGAAAATGCTGGCACCGAAGTTTTGGTAGCGCTTCACAACATCGGTGTGAGGGTGGCCAAAGTGGTGTCGGAAACCGGCACTAAATACAACCCGTTTAGGCCTGGCCCATTCGAGCAAAGCGACCGATGAGGAAGAGCGGGAACCATGATGGGGCGCAATCAGTACGTCAACAGCGGGAAATTGTGGATACATTTTAGACAGTTGATATTCAACCTTACGACTGATATCCCCAGTAAGCAGTAAACGCACCCCCTGCCACTCAGCCAAAATTACACAGCTATGATCGTTCTCCTCACCATCCAGTAATTCCTCTCCCTGTGCCGTTAAGGAAGGCCATAACCATCGAAATGATATATCTCCCAGTTGCTCTTCCGTTCCTGCCCGACACTGCTCAGTAATCGTGGCTGGCGATAATGGTAAATTGCTAGCTAAAGTCCCTGGAGCATAGAGCTTTTTTGCCTCAATGTTTCTAAGTAAACCCTCCACGCCGCCGGCATGATCCCTATCGCCATGACTGACGATCAGCACATCGAGTTCACTACCTCCGCTACTCATCAAGTAGGGAGCCACTATCGAACCTCCCGCGCTCCAGCCCGAGGGGATTGAAGGCCCTGCGTCGTAAACAATACGGCTTTTTCCAGTGCTGATAACTACTGACAACCCCTGACCAACATCCAGCACTGAGAATTTCAAACGCTCATCTGCCGGTGCCAATGTAGAAAGCCAGGGCTGAGCAACAGGAAGAAAAAATAACCAGCCCAACTTGCGCCCTGGCAACCCTTTAGGCAGCAAAAGTAGCACCGCGCCAAGCCCGGCGATGACTATCACCAATGCAGTGGAGGCAATCGCAAACCCACGGAACCCCGGTATCGTATGATCGACAATATCGAGCGCAGTCATCAGCAGGTCCAACTGCCAACCTGCAAACTGCAGCAACCAAACACCCAGCTGAGTATCAATAAATACAGCACCTAACATAAGTGACGGCAAAATAGACAGGCCCATCCAGGGAATCGCTACAAGATTGACCAATACACCAGAAAGACTAAAGCCAGAAAAATATATTATCGATGGGATAAACAAGCCAATTGCAATCAGCCACTGGCTGCGCAACGGCTGCCATAACGATAACTGGGAAAATCGGTGCTGCCATGCGGTTACAGCACCAGGGGCCTCAGCCTTCGGCCTCCATTGCGGCTCTCGACTTAAAGCAATTCGCCCACTAAACCCCAAAAGCAGGCTCCCGACGGCCACAAAGGACAACCAAAAACCAGCACTGTAAAAAGCCAGTGGCTGCAAAGTAAGCACTATTGCCAGTGCCAATGAGAAAGCAAAACCCGCTCCCAGTCTGCGCCGCCAGTGCCACCCCAGCAATAGCACCCAGGTCATTACAAGCGCCCGTTGTGCGGATAGAGGAACGCCGGCGATCAAGGTATAAGCAAGGCTCGCCACCAAGGCGAGCCCTATCGCAATACCAAAACGGCTGGTGCCCGTAAAAAGCCCAATCCCTTTTGCCAGTACGGTGCCCATCAACAAAATACAACCGGCCACCATGCCCACATGTAAGCCGGATATGGCAATAAGGTGGCCCGTACCTGTCCTTTTAAGCAGGTCGGTATCACCTTCGCTCAACTGACTGCGATCCCCTAATAATAGCGCCGCTATCAGGTCCGGTCGTTGGATCGGTAACTGACTAATTTGGGAGCGCAATTCATCCCTTAACTCGATAATGCCATTCCCCTGCCCCAGCCACTGAGGAGGATAATCGCGGGGGCGAACATACCCTGTTGCCGTAATTCCCTCTCGCAACAGCCAGCCTTCATAGTCGAATGTATGTGGATTCACACTTCCCCTAGGGCTTCTCAATCGCACAGGCAATATCCATTGAGAGCCACCCCGCAGACGAGCCAGAGCCTCACCGTCAACTCGGTACCAGGTTAGGTTGAGAAGGCTTCCGATAGATAGCTCTGGCGGTGCTAACTGGCCACCCTCTTCACCTAAAGAACTGGAAACAATATCCACAACTCGAGCGCGAAAACGCACTGTGTGTGATTCTGAACTAGCGCCAAACCCTCCCCCCTCAGTTAATTCAGGCAGCGAGACCAGGTTCAACTGAAGTACAAAGTCCGCACCATGTGCACCGAGGGGGAGCCGGCGATCCAGCGATGCTTCATGAGAGTGGAGTGCCCAGGTCGCACCAATAAAGGAGAGAAAGATCAGAGCAAGGGGGCGCCAGCGGCGTATTACCATCCAGGCAAACAAGGCTAGAGAGAGATACAGTGCCCTCAGAGTGTTTTCAGCGGGTAATCGGGCAAAACAACCCACCGCGATAATAGAAAGCGAGTAGACCCAAAGGTATATGCTGGGCCCCGTGTAGCCGAGAATGCCTCTCGCCTTAGCCAGCAGGCGAGAAAGCCCGTAAATTCTCTCCCGAAAACTCCATAATTCCTTCCCCTGCGCCATCCCTTGCACCGCCCTTTTTGTTCAACTATTGACCACCTCTACTTAAATCAACGATGATTGCGGCCCGCCGCTTCAGGCGCCTAAAACCTTACTATAACTAGCTTACCTGCCATTCATAGCACCGGTCGGTCACATATTTTTAAGAAAAATGCCATTTTTAACATGTTTGTAATATTCAAAACGCAGAATCCGCACCAAATCGAAAGGCAGCCAACTAGGACGACACGGAAGGCACCTTTCAACCCAAAACCATAAACTGTGCGAGACGATTATGAATAAGACCGCTCTCTCTCTGGCCATCGTTGCCATGGTACCTGCTCTGGCCAACGCCCAAGATGAAGGCGATGTACTCGACTTTTACGGCAAAGCCAATGTCACTTTCCAGGCAGCTGACGAAGGTGACGATTCCGTCACCGACGTTCAGAGCAACGCTTCCCGCCTGGGCGTTAAGGGTGAAATAGCCCTGACTGAAGGCGTTAAAGGTATCTACCGTATGGAATACGAAGTAGATATGGACGGTGACGCTGACGATACTTTCTCCCAGCGCAACATCTACGCAGGTCTGGAAGGCGGCTTCGGCCAAGTCATCGCTGGTAAGTTCGATACTCCCCTGAAAGTTGCCCAGAAAAAAGTTGACCTGTTCAACGACCTCGAAGGCGATATCAAGAGCCTGATCACCAGCAGCGATAACCGCGAAGAAGACGCACTTCAGTACACTACTCCTTCTTTCGGTGGCTTCAAAGCTTCTGCGGCTTTCATCAGCAACAAAGAAGAAGTTATTGACGAAACTACCGGCGAAGAACGCAACAACGGCGTTTCCATGTCTGTCGCCTATGACAACAACGGTGTTTACCTGGCCTACGCTATGGACCAGGACGTTGAAGGTCAGGACGTTGACGTTCATCGTTTTGTAGCTCAGTACAACATCGGCCCTGTACAAGTAGGCGCCCTGTTCGAAGAGCAAGATGCTGACGGCGGCGAAACTGTCGACGGCTGGATGAGCTCTGTTGCTTACAAGCTGGACCAGTGGACTCTGAAAGCCCAGTACGGCCAGTCTGATATCAAAGAAGAAGGCGGCGAGACTTTCAGCCTGGGCGCAGACTACAAATTCAACAGCGCAGCCAAAATTTTCGGCTTCTACACCGACGAAACTGCTGACGAAGACTACGATCGCAGCTACGCCGGTATTGGTGTTGAATACAAGTTCTAATCATTCCTTAAATGTGGCGGTCCAAATTGGAAAGTGCGACTCTGCCGCTTGGGGAAGATTGAGCAATGAAAAAGGCGGCCTTTGGCCGCCTTTTTCACTCTGGGGAATTTCCTAAGGAGCCCCTAAATAACCAATAGATCCATAAAGCGATTAACTGACAACTGCTTTAACCCTTGAAGATCATTAATAGCTGCAAAAATTTTGTTAGCCCGCCCTTGAGGGAATCGCGTAGCTAAATTACTACGGAACTTATCTTCCAATAACGGAATCCCCTCCCGTCGGCGACGGCGGTGTCCCATCGGATATTCAACTTCAATCTTTTCTGATGCGTCACCACTTTTAAAAAATACTTGTACCGCACTGGCTATAGAACGCTTATCTGGGTCTAAATAATCTCTTGAGTAACCTTTATCTTCTATCACTTCAATCTTGTCCCGCAAGATATCGATCTCTTTGTGATCGCGATGAAAATCATCTTCATAAAAACCTGGCTGTAAGTCACCAAAAATAAGCGCCACTGCAACAATATATTGCAAACAGTGATCCCGATCTGCCGGATTATTTAATGGACCTGATTTAGTGATGATGCGAAGGGCTGATTCATGTGTGGTCACCACTACTTTAGTAATAGTATCGATACGGTCTGCAACCTGTGGATGTAAAATAATTGCCGCCTCACAAGCTGTTTGACCGTGAAACTCAGCCGGATAAGAAATTTTGAATAAGATATTCTCCATGACATAGGAGCCAAAACTTCTGGGGAACTGAAAATTGCGTTCTGATGGTGGTTTCAGTTGCTGCTCAGCATTTGTCTTGCTAAACAGGACATCATAAAAACCCCATTGCTTTGCTGTAAGTACTCCGGGCACTCCCATTTCTCCACTTATCGCCAAATCAGCCAAGCGAACCCCACGGGAACTGGCATCACCTGCAGCCCAGGACTTGCGTGATCCAGTATTCGGGGAGTGCCTATAGGTCCGCAATGCTCCACCATCCGCCCACGCCTGAGACACCGCCGCCATTACTTCCTCCCGCCCAGCACCTTTAAGCCAGGCAGCCACAGCGGCAGAAGCAACCCGCACCAGTAGTACATGATCGAGCCCAACCCGATTAAAGCTGTTAGACAATGCCAAGACACCTTGAATCTCGTAGGCTTTGACCATTGCTTCGAGTACCGCGCCCATTTTTATTGGGCTTCCCCCTTTAACTAATCGCCCTTGCGACAGGTGGTCACAAACGGCCAATATTGCCCCAAGATTGTCAGAGGGATGCCCCCATTCAGCCGCCAACCAAGTGTCGTTGTAATCGAGCCATCGAATTATACAGCCGATATCCCATGCAGCTTTTATCGGGTCCAAGCGAAACCGGGTGCCAGGTACCCGGGCCCCATTCGGCACCCATGTCCCCTCCACCCAGGGTCCTAACAACTTTGTACATTCAGGGAAACTCAACGCCAGAAAGGCACACCCCAAGGAGTCCATCAGGCTTAACCGTGCTGTTTCCCAAGCATCACTGGAACCCACTTTGAAATGAAGCACATAATCTGCGATATCCTGTATCACCTGATCGTAATCGGGGCGGATATTCGGAGCGGGGTCGGCAATCATGATTGAATAGCCCGTGAAATTGTCGGAGGGCAAAACAGATGGAGTAAGATTAGCTGCTTCCTAAACTTCAGATAGCTAAACAAACGACCGAAGAATTCTATATTGTTAGGAATCTCTAAAAACAGGAATCAACCCACTTGCAACGAACTAGCGACCCAATAAAAACACTTCGATTCCTCAAAGAAACGGTATTATTCCGACAAGGGGATTCTGGCCCCCAGATTTATTTTATTCATGCCGGCTACGTCCTTATCCAAAAAGTGGACTACTGCGGCAACCTAGCCATTATCGATCTCTATGGGCCCGGATCATGGTTTGGACCAGGTCTAACTGGGAAAAACCTGGACATTCAAGCAACCGCCAAATCCGGCAGTGAACTGGAAGCTACTTCCATTCAACATCTAAACGCCATGATGGCGCGCCAATCACAGACCCTCGATGAGCTGTTGCAACAACTAGCCGCAAGGGAGTCTCAGCTTCAGCAACGTCTTTTCCTCCACATCACCGCCCCCTTACCGGTCCGGTTGGCCAACCTGTTAGCACAACTATTTAATTACCGGGGACAACCCTGTGGCCATGGACATCAACTAGACATCAAGTTGACCCAGTCCGAACTGGCCGTCATGGCTGGTGGCAGCAGGCAAACAGTCAGCCAACAGCTTAAACAGTGGAAGTCTGATGGAGTTATCGACTATACGCGCCAATATATCTGCCTTCTCGATCAAACCGCGTTAAAAGGCCTGGCAGAGAACCAAATATATGCGCCAGTGTCAGCCAGCTGACAGTTTTACCCTTCCCGCCTTCATATACTTTCCAGCAGCTGAAACCCGGGTATAGCTCTCCCACATCAACAGCAATGGAAAAGGATTATGCGCAGCGCCTACTTATTTACCTCTTTAGTTCTGACACTCGTATTGGGTATTTCTGCAAAGGCCGATGAAGACCTCAATTCAACCTATAAAAGCATGGTTGATAGCCAGGGGAATATTACTTTGCCGGATAATTACCGCCGGGAATGGGTCTTCCTGGGCTCCTATCAGGTAAAGTCCTCGAGTGGCGATGGATGGGATACTCATAATGTTTATACCCAACCCGAGGCAGTAGAAGGGTATCGCAAAAAGGGGAAGTTTCCCGATGGGACAGTTTTGGTAAAGGATGTTAATAGCACCCAATCGGAGCCCTTAACCACAGGGTTGGCTTATTACTCTTCAGACCTTCAATTCACTTTTATGATGGTAAAAGACGATAACAACCGCTTCCCAGAAAACCCGGCTTGGGCCGAAGGCTGGGGATGGGCTTTATTTAAGCCAGGAATAGCCAAAAGTGAAACTGAAACCTGGAAAGGCACCGGGCTTAACAACTGTTTTGGATGTCATTTGCCTGCCAAGAATAATGACTGGGTATACACACAGGGTTATCAGCAGGTCCTGCAGAACTAAAAAGTAAACAGCAAAAATCAGAGGTTAGAGGTCTATTATTCGGCTAGAGTAACAGCATAGATTCCCTCCATAACAGCTTATCACCCCCACCCCAGCGCTAATTGATTTATATCAATTAGCGCGATCTTGAATACCGTTAACATGCGGCCGCGTCCGACTATTCCACTATGAGTTTTTCCGTGTTTAAACCTGAGTTACTGTCCCCCGCAGGGACTTTAAAAAATATGCGATATGCGTTTGCCTATGGTGCCGATGCCGTTTATGCCGGCCAGCCCCGCTACAGCTTGCGTGTGCGCAATAATGAATTTAAAAATATTGAAACCCTGCGCCTAGGCATAGAAGAAGCACACCAGCAAGGAAAACAGTTCTATATCGCCTCTAATATCGCCGCTCACAACGACAAAGTTCGCAGTTACCTGCGGGACTTGGAAGAAATTGTCGAAATGGGGCCTGACGCCCTGATTATGTCCGACCCAGGCCTGATAATGATGGTAAGGGAGCGCTGGCCTGATCTGCCAGTCCACCTATCCGTACAGGCCAATGCGGTAAACTACGCGACCGTAAAGTTCTGGCATCGCCAGGGGTTATCTCGGGTAATACTTTCCCGGGAATTATCCCTGGATGAGATTGAAGAAATTCGCCAGAAAGTGCCTGAGATGGAGTTGGAAGTCTTTGTCCACGGTGCGCTCTGTATCGCCTATTCCGGGCGCTGCTTGCTATCCGGTTATATGACCCATAGAGATGCCAACCAGGGTGCCTGCACCAACTCCTGCCGCTGGCAATACCAAGCTCATGAAGCCAAAGAGAATGAAGTTGGCGAGTTGATTCATGTGCAAACCCAGGAACCTATCCAGCAACCCACCTCCGCCAGTGACAGTACTTCCCAGGCCTTTTTACTACAGGAAGAAGGTCGCCCTGGAGAATATATGCCGGCCTACGAAGATGAGCACGGTACCTACATCATGAACTCCAAAGATCTGCGGGCCGTACAGCACGTCAAGCGCCTCTCGGAAATGGGCGTTCACTCTTTAAAAATCGAAGGTCGCACCAAATCCCACTACTATGTGGCTCGTACTGCTCAGATCTATCGTCGCGCGATAGACGATGCTGCAGCAGGAAAAGACTTTGACATGAAGATGATGGACGAATTGGAAACCCTCTCGAATAGGGGCTACACGGAAGGTTTCTACCGTCGCCATCCACCAGCAGAATACCAGCAATATGAAAAGGGGTTGATATCAACTCCGGGCCAACAGTTCGTAGGCGAGCTTATTGACGGAAGTCCTGAGTATTTGACGATTGATGTTAAAAATCGCTTTGAGCGCGGTGATCAATTGGAGTTAATGACTCCCAGCGGTAGCTTGTTCTTCCCCTTGGAGCAAATGGAGAATACGGAAGGCAAAGCGATCGATGTAGCTCCAGGATCCGGGCATATCGTGCAAATACCCCGACCAGAGGGGGTTGATGACGATCAACTTCAACAGGCGCTATTGGTCAAAGCTCTGGGATAACCCTCGGCCTGTAATTTGCACTATGGCTTATCAAGCTCTTCGTTTTGCAAATATATTTTGTTAAAGGTGTAGTGGTTTAGACAATCTACCGGATTCACTAAGCCACGACACCTTTATTCCCTCTACATCTCCACAATTTTACTTGTGAACCTATCCTCAAAATGCATTGGGTAATCGTTAAACCTCTCAAGTTACTGCCCACCTCATAATATTCAAACCGTCCTGTATTTCCCCACCATTCACCGCAAGCAACTGGTTCTTGTACCAATTTTCCTGCATTTTCAGCCTCACCTAAAACCCGTTTAAAGCCCTGAGTTTTGATCACAAAAATATGCTCGACAGTACTAATTACAAGATAAAAACCCGCCCTCCCTCGGAGTTCCAACAGGAATACACCCGTTTTAAATAGTTATGATTTTCCACCTCTAACTCGCCCCCGAATCAAGGTTTCACAGTAGAAAAGCGTGCAACGATTGCTTAACCAAGGAAATGCCGCAATATGGATATTATTAAACCTAAGAAACGCCCCCTGATTAAGCACCCTTTAATGCTGGGTGGTGCTGCTCTTGCTTTTGTGGCATTTACCAGCACCCTCCTGTTACTTCCTGACAGCGCCTATAAGGTAGAGCGGGAACAGCTGATGTTGGGTACCGTCCAACGGGGAGACCTGCAAGTTGTGGTAGATGGCTACGGTAGGCTGCGTTCAGACAAGCAGACTTTAATTACCGCCCTAACCGCAGCGAATGTTGAAAAAATCATGTTGCGTCCCGGTGCAGAAGTACAAAGTGATAGCATCATTATGCAGCTGAGTAATCCAGAGTTAATGCGCGACCTGGATGCAGCCGAAACCTCCCTGGAGCAAGAGGAAGCTAATCTGCGCCGGCTTGTTCTGAACAACCAGCGCGATGTTCTCGCGGAGGAAGCCATACTCGCGGAATTGAACTCCAATTACCAAGTGATCAAGTTGCGTCGCGAAGCTGAGGACGAGCTGGTAAAAAGTGGAGTGGTTTCCCAGCTCACCTACCAAACCACCGTCTTACGCCAGGAACAGATGAAAAAACGTGTGGACCTGCAAAAACAGCGTATCAATCACTTGCGCAAAGTCGCCGTCGAATCAGAGTTAATCCAGCGCGAGCAAATCAACCAAGCCCAAACCCAATTGCAAAGTATCCAGCAACGTACAGACCGACTGACAGTACGCGCCGGCCTGAACGGCATACTGCAACGACTACCAGTAGAGCTGGGGCAAGGTGTCGATCCCGGGCAAGAGCTGGCGCTGATCGGCAGCGAGACTGATCTTCTCGCTTTGGTTCAAGTACCACAATCCAAAGCAGAGCAACTGGAGGTTGGCCAGCCCGCTGAAATTGATACCCGCAGAGAAAAGGTCGAAGGTATGGTAACCCGTATTACTCCTGAAGTTCGGGACGGCAATATTGAAGTGGAAATTGCTTTTAGCGCGGGCGCGCCAGAGTCTGCCAGGCCACAGCTCAACGTCGATGCCCGGATATTCACTGCCACGATGGAAAATACGTTGTTCGTCGAGAGACCTATCAATGTGCAGAGGCACAGTGAGGCCAATCTCTTCCTGATTAACGAAAACGGGGAGGAAGCGGCACTCCAGCCCATCAGCTTCGGCGAGGAGTCAGGTCGATATATCCAGATCACCCAAGGCCTCAATGAAGCGGACCGCATCATCCTCTCGGATATGGCCAATTTTAATGAAGCTGAGCATATCCAGATTGTTGACTAAAGCCTGAAACCCAAAGCGAGAACAGGGAGTTCGCTATGTCCAAGCCAATCCTCCATATGGCCGGGATCACTAAGGTGTTCAGCACCGAAGAAATGGAAACTCACGCCCTGCGGGGCGTTGACCTGAGTATTTACCAGGGGGAATTTGTATCTATCTGCGGCCCCTCGGGTTGCGGTAAATCCACACTTCTCTCGATTCTCGGCCTGCTGGACCTCCCCACCAGCGGCAGCTATCAGATTGAAGGCATTGAAGTCGCTCAATTGTCGCTGAGTGAGGCGGCGACTATTCGCAACGAGAAAGTAGGCTTTATCTTCCAGTCCTTTAATCTGATTGACGAACTCTCTGTCTACGACAATATCGCCCTACCCCTGCGATACCGCCGCAATCCCATTCCCAAGCCTGAAGCCGACAAAAAAGTGAAACACTGCCTGGAGAAGGTGGGAATGAGTCACCGGGCCTCTCACAAACCTAACCAGTTATCCGGTGGCCAACAGCAGCGAATCGCCATAGCCCGCGCGCTAGTTGGCAATCCATCCCTGCTACTGGTGGACGAGCCCACCGGCAACCTGGATTCCCACAATGGCGATGCAGTAATGGAAATGCTGCGGCAACTCAATAATGAAGGTACCACCCTGTGCATGGTGACCCATGACCCTCGCTATGCAGATATGGCCAGCCGTCAATTGCATCTGCTGGATGGAAAAATCTCAACGCCGCAGCCCATACTAGAGCCCCATGAGATGGCCCTATGATCACCACAAAGGACCTGTCCATTGCCCTCCAGTCCCTCAATCGGGCGCGGAGCTACGCCACCACTATTATTCTGACCCTGGGTATCACTCTCGGCGCCCTGGTAACACTATTTAATCTCAACTACCAACTGTTAGCCGCACCCCTACCCTACCCGGACGAAGATCGGCTGTATGTCGTGAATGGTAATCTCTACCAGAACAAGCAGCTGCGGCTGGAAAACAACAGCCAATACCCTGCCCTGGTTGAAATCTATAAGAACGATAGTTTCTTCGAGTCCAGCGCCCTGGTGTACTTCTGGGAAGATGTGGTTCGCAATTTATCCGGATCACCACGGGTTAATGTTTCCTATGTCTCTCCGGAATATCTCCAGCTGGCTGGAGCACCCCTGGCCCTGGGCAGACAATTCAATGCCGATGAAGGGCTCGACAGCCGAGTCCCTGTGGCGGTTATCAGCTATCAAATCTGGGAGCAGATGTTCCGGCGCAACCCAAATGTCTTGGAGCAAAGCCTGCAATTTGGGGAGGTGGACTTTCGCATTGTCGGCGTCACCGCCAAAGACTTCATTGAACCCCAAATCTATAAGCAGGGCCGGCAAACGGCGGTCTGGCTGCCCTGGGACTTTAACGATACACAAGTAGAGCGCAGAAATAATTGGAGAGGCTTCCTGCCTTTCCGCATGCTCACAGGAAAGCTGAAGCCGGGCATTGACCCCGCCAGTGCGGGGCATGAATTGAGCACATTAATGGATGCTCAGTATCAAGCGGCCCTAGCGGGAAGATCCTCTTCGGTAGAAAGGTCCGTTGAATACCGACTCATCCCCTTCGCCAATAAAATACTTGGCGACAGCGCCACGCGAACCCTAATGGTAATGGGCGGTACACTGGTGCTTCTGTTAATTGCCTGCGCCAATGTTACCAACCTGATTCTTTCTCGCGCAGCCAAACAACAACGCAATATGGCGATACAGGCCGCGCTGGGCGCACATAAAAAACATATCTTTTTGGCCCTGCTATGTGAAATCGGCCTACTTATGTTAGGGGCTGCATTACTTTCTCTACTTTTAGCCCTGGGATCGACGGAAGTATTAAAGGTGATGGCTACGGAACAAATTCCTCGCATTCAAGAGCTCACCTTAAACTGGCAGACACTGGTTTTTGCACTGTTGTGTGCCTTACTGCTCGCCCTGTTCTTCTCAGCCATAGTCAGTCGCCAGGTTAATTACCGCGCACTGAATCAAATGCTGCGGAGCAGCGGCAAAGGTTCCGGCGTACAGATCTCGCCTCTAATCCGCAAAGTCCTCATCAGCAGCCAAGTGGCGATGACCAGTTTGCTTATCGTCGCCAGCTTGCAGATTTTCCTTCAAGCTAACCGACTGATTAACCAGCCCTTTGGCTTCCCCTTGGACAACGTTCAAGTGATGACTCTGAATATCGGCAATCTTAGGAGTGCCCCCACTGCCGAACGAGAGAGTTATCTGAAGGCCATCAGGCAAAGATTGCTGGAGCACCCTAAAGTACAAAATGCCAGCCTGAGCCTAAACACTCCTATCTCCATCAGCCGGCCACTCTGGACCACATCCCTGAGTCATTATGCCAGCCGACAAAACCCGGTGATGGCCAAGACCACAGTGGTCGACGAAAACTACCTTTCCATTTTGCGTATGCCTTTGATAGCTGGCCGCCATATCAATGCGGCTGAATTTTCCGATAACAATCGCATGATGCTCGTCAACGAAACCCTGGCCCAGCAACTGGAGCCGGATGGAGAAGTATTAGGCAATCGCTACTACTGGCGAGGTGACTTGCCCTACCAAGTGGTCGGTGTAGTACGCAACGCAAGCCTGCCCGGCAAAAAGGAACCCGCCCGCTTATTTGTGCGCGGTATCAACGTGAGCTATCCCCTACTCGTACTTAGACATAAGCCTCACCAACCGCTCAGCACCACAGAGATTAATCGGGAGTTTGCCGAAGTAAACAGGCAGTACAAAGTTTCTGAGCTATTCACCCTGGAGCAGGCGCGAGACCTACTCCTAAGCAATGACCGGGTCTCAGTTTGGGTAACCACCGCCCTGACATTACTGGCACTTAGCCTCGCTGCCATCGGTATCTTTGGGGTGCTCAGTTACAGTGTACAACTGCGGCGTACTGAGCTTGGCGTGCGCATGGCAATCGGCGCCCGCCCAGCGACGATTTTCTATCACACCCTGATCGATAGCCTGATTCCCGTCGTTATCGGTATCGCTGTAGCGACTTTGGTCCTAGTCCCTCTGGCGCTTTGGCTTGAGCAAAGCGAGTTCAGTATTGAAACCAGCCTATGGGGCTGGCTGCTACCACCATTGCTTATTATCGGCCTAACCGCCTCGGTGACCCTGCTTTCAGTATGGAAGATAATCAACAAGCCCGCGATTTACGCATTGCAAGGAACAGGATAATTACTTTCCACCTGTAGCCGCTGCTTGAGGTTGCGCGCTCATCGTGCAATCTTTACAGCAAATACAACAATAAGAAATGGAACAGCCAATGCAGCCTCAGCAGTGGTTATCAAACGGAAAGATTTTTGATTATCAAAACCACCAACTCTTCTATGTCGATAGCAACCCAAGCTGCCGACATAAACCAGTGCTGCTTTTGATTCACGGTTTTCCAACCAGTAGTTATGACTGGCAAAAGGTATGGGCCCAACTGACAGCGCACTATCGCTGTATTGCTATGGATATGCTGGGATTCGGTTACTCAGACAAACCCAAGCAGCATAACTACAGTATCCACGGGCAAGCTGATTTACATGAAGCTCTTCTGCAACATTTAAACATCAACAAGGTCCACCTGCTGGCCCATGACTATGGGGATACCGTTGCCCAGGAGTTACTCGCCAGAGCCAATAGCGGTGGTACCACGATGTATGCCTCAGCATGCCTGCTAAACGGAGGTCTATTTCCAGAAACTCATCAAGCGCGTTTCGTACAAAAACTGCTGCTCTCTCCCGCAGGCTTCCTGATCAATAAACTGATGAATTACCGGCAGTTTTGCCGCAGCTTCAGTGCCATTTTCGGACCAGAGACACAACCCTCTGACAGAGAGTTGCGAGACTTGTGGCAAATTCTCCAATATAAGAATGGCAACCGGCTCCTTTATAAACTAATCAGCTATATGCGCGACAGGCGCCAACATCGTCAGCGCTGGGTCGACGCCCTAAAGCAATACCCCGGCCCCCTATTACTAATCAATGGCTCATTAGACCCAGTTTCAGGGAAGCATATGGTGGATCGATTTCGGCAACTGATAGATCGGCCAACGGATATTGTTGAGCTGGGAACGATTGGGCATTATCCGCAGTGGGAAGCTCCTACTCTTCTAGTCTCGACATATCTAAAGTTTATTGAGGCCTATTCAAACAAAGAGTCTCAAGTCAGCCTATAAACAAAGCCTGGACTGCCAAAACCCACCCAAATTGATAAAAGGCCAGTATCAATGAAAGAATTTCCAAGAAATATAGCCCCATATAACAAAACCCCTGAATTCACTGAGGAGAATATCCCTCCAGGGCTATTGAAAGATCATACTACCAAGGAAGGCGTATGGGGGAAGATAGTGATCCTCTCCGGATCATTGGAATATACGATTCAAGAGCCCGAAGTGGAAATTATTGAACTGAGCCCTAAGAAGTTTGGCGTCGTAGAGCCAACTATAAGGCATCACATAAGACCGTTAGGGGATGTAAAATTTTATGTTGAATTCTATCGATAGAATCAAACTATCAAGTTAGCTAGACCTGGCTAACATTTTACTTCCTCAAGTTTCAGAAAGCTGATAGGCTCAGAAGGTATTTAGTGGCATACAACAAGGTGCGACCTACTATTGGTTAAGAAGGAAAGAATACACTACATTCAGGGGACGCTGTGGATACTTTTCTGTAAGCTCGTGATCGGCATCTATGCCTCATTCAAATCAAGCGTGGGGCATTCTTTCCATTCGCCTATCTACCACAAGTATCTCTGTGTAACGAATCATAATAGGTAAGGTTGATTTTAGATTACTACAGACTCGCTATCCCAGTAACACATCCTATGCCTAGCACCTTTAGCTGGATAAATTAAATCTAGCTCATCTTGAGATTTAGGGCCTTTATAGATATGTATTTTATAACCAAAGCTATCCAAAATCTTGGGTGAATAAAGGATCATAGAGGTCCCCACCGGGCAAAACTTCACCCTGTCATCAGCCTCCATTTGATCAAACAGCATCATCCAAGAGAAAAGATAAGGTTTTATTCCAGCGCCCTTCAAGAGCTCTTCTTGTTTTTTTAAGAAACTTACCTGATACCGAATAGAATCCACACGAGTATCGTTTGTGACATCATAATAATCATTACTTTTAACCTCCAAAATATTTACCAAACCTTGATAGGACGGCGCCCCATGAAAAAGAAGCAGTGCATCATCATGCACGATTCTCTTTTTGGCGGCGGCCATAATATAATTCGCACAAGCAGATGCACATAAATCAAAGCCAACAACTGTGCTTCTTAACCTTGAAATTTCCTCAGCAATATTCACTGCGGGACGACCTTCACCACCAGGGGACCTCACAACAACAGTTAAGTCGGAGCCATCTACCAAATTGGAGGTTTTAGATTTAAATTTTAGCTCGGCTTCATTGCGATGTATGGGTCCATCCATACAAATTCCACCAGAGACTTCCTTGATCTCAAACTTAGAGTCTCTTGCATTATCAAAAGAAAACTCCTTTGAATCAAACCAAGCTCCACAATGATTTACTATCTTTTTCTCTATCGCACTATAAGTCGCTTCAACAGCATGAGACTTAACTCCGCCTATACAATACAGCACCGAAAGAACAGCAATATATTTTTTAATCAACAGCGTGAATTCCAACAAAAAAGTTAGTGATGAATATTCTCACAAGCATAGAACCCTTTACTTGTATTGAGTTCAATAATTTTTCAGGCTTTCTTGCGCTGCATGCAGAAAAAACATGACAACCTCCAGCCATCAATATCCGGCCACAATTAGCCACAGGTAAAGGCTAATTTTTAATTACCCCTTTTTCCTTATACACCTATTCCTGCACCTCTCTAATAGTACTGGCGCACCATATAAAACTCCACGCTAAATTTGGAGCTTTCTCAAAACAAGCTGTAATACTCTGCATGCCGACATAATTGATATAAGCAAGCCAAGTAATGACTTTGGCTAGCTCGGCTGCAACAGCAAAGTGATAGTGTGTGAAAGACGGGGCAAAGGCAGATATTCTCCGTGGAAGTAGATTGCTTGTTTCTCCATAATTTACTAACTGAACATTCCTGCAACTACAAATCCTTTGTAACGACTTAATACCTTTCATGTGTTTATGGCATATTTATTCTTTCTCTATAATTAAGTCACGTGGTTGAATCACAAGGAATTACAGCAGCTACTTACGGCTGGTGGTCAGATCTGTAATATTTCTTAGTTTGGAAAGATCCCTGTCGGAGGTGCCCGATAGTGTGGTGAGTTCGTACCCTTGTTTCATTAAGGTCCCCTCTCTTAAATATCCAAGTAGAGTCAACTCACCACTTATCAAAAAACGAACACCTTGGTTGAATTTTACTCAGGACTACCAATTTTAGCCAAGCCTATTTGCCATCAATGACACAGGGTTTGGGCGGTCTAAGAATCATATGGTTGCCAAACTTACAAAATTTCTGGATAGTCGTTGGATATCAATAGTCATCAGAGAGCTTCTAGGTCAAAGCTCGCCGACTTTATACTCGGAAACAGTTTAACTACAGTAATAATTTGACTCAGCCATCCAAGATAGCAGTGTTCAAGCCCAAGGAAAAAATGACAACGAAATTAATATTATCTGCTCTAGTATCCCTAACTCTTACTAGTTGCGCACACCAAGAGGACACACTGAACAATGAGCTGTGGCCTGGGGATCTAAGTATGTATCAACTTAACTACTCTGAAGAGTTGCATCCTGTCAACATTCTGCCTCCTTATAGGCAGCCCAGAGTCAAAGAGCGCGATTATGAGAAACACCTTATCTCCGATCTTATAAATTGGTACATCACACCTAGATATATAAAAATCATTTTTTAGTGGCAATTATAGATTTCCACCTTACATTTTACTATTGAACGGAATTTTACTTTAGTGAATAGAACGATAGCCCTTACAGTAATCGCATTGGTTTTCCTTTGTTCGCCCTATTCGCATGCGGAAAAGTGTGATAAAAAATATTTAGAGGAGATGGAATATACAGATATTGAGTGTCAGTTCTACATGGGAACAGCTGCGTATCGACATGAAATTTATTCAGTCGCAGCCTCGCATTGGAAATATATCTTAGAGACACCTATAAAATATGCAAGAGATGCAGAGATAAAGGCAATGGCGCTAAGTACATTAACTTTTCTCACTTATAACGGCTTAGGTGTTGAGCAGGACCGGGCCGCTGCTGTCGACACATGGAAGCAAGTCGTAAAAAAAGGTGGTTTTGAAGCGCGAAGGCACCTCGGTGCTGCCTATTCAGACGACAACTTTAAATACAGAGACCCTGTTCAGGCACTGGGCTGGTATGAGTCTATATTTTTACTCTATCCAAACCATAAAGATCTCAGTGAATCCGATCAGAGTATTTATCTGGATGCGAAGAGAGAGGTTAAAAGATTGAAAGCGCTTCTGAGCTCAGAGGAACAATCAAAAGCTTTACACTTTGCAAAATCAACCATGTAAAACCAATCCGGACTTGCTATGTACCTTTCACTATTGATATATGGTTCTTAAAGAAGAGCATAAAGCAGCAGTGATAATTAATGAATATCAAGTCTGCCCTTTTTGGAGGAAGAGGAAGCTTCCCTAAAGAATTATCACACATAGAAACTACCAGTTGCCATCACTCCGATGGCCAGACGTGTAGAGTTCAATATGAAATATATCCCACTTAAATATCTATCTCTTTTTCTTGGATTTGTCGCTCATACCTCCCTCGCTGTTGAGACAGAGGAGGGTTACGATTCTCACAACGACAAAGCTACGCCGGAAAATATCCAACTAGCAGAACTATTTAACCAGGATCAAAATGCACGCAATATACCTCACAGTCAAATTGACTGGAGTTCACTCAATAAAGAAGACGAGGATCGACGAAAAAAAGTCTCAAAAATGCTAGCAGAAGGCCGAATCAGAACCTCAGAGGATTACTATAATGCGGCACTTATCTTTCAGCATGGTAATAAATCAGAAGATATAAGACTGGCCCATGCTCTTGCCACTATTGCAGCAACCCTGGCAGAGGATAAGAATAAAGCTAATTGGCTAAAAGCGGCCACTTGGGATCGCTTAATGATGAATCTTGGTCGGCCACAGTGGTACGGCACTCAGTTTGTTAAAGATGACTCTGGAAACTGGAGCCTTTATAACATTGATTCTGATATAGTTTCTGATCAGCAGCGAATAGATTGGTCCGTTCGTACACTAGAAGAATCAAAGGCCATGGAAAAGTCGCTAAATAGTAAAAAGAAAAGTAAGCATTAATAAAGCTTTACAGAGCCAGCCAGCGGGTATCTGGCTAGTCAGTTCACCACCAATCTCTGGCCAATGCTATCAACCATAGGGAGAGACAACAGTATGATACGAGCAGTTAAAGCTTCTGACTCTGCTGGGATTGCTAAAATCTACAATTACTATGTGGAGAATACCTGTATCACTTTTGAGGTAGAGCCAGTTTCTGCAGAAATTATCGCCGACCGAGTCGAAGAATGCTCAAAAAACAATCTTCCCTGGTTAGTTGCTGAGAATGAGGGCCGTTTAATTGGCTATTGTTATGCCAGTAAATGGAAAGGACGCTGTGCTTACCAGTATTCGGTGGAGGCTACCGTGTACTTGGACACAAACTATTCTTCTAAAGGCTGGGGCTCGAAGCTCTATAATGAACTGTTTAAACAGTTAAGTGAACTCAATGTCCACGCAGTAATCTGCGGCATAGCTCTACCAAATGCAGGCAGCGTAGCACTTCATGAGAAGTTTGGAATGGAAAAAGTTGCTCATTTCAGAGAAGTCGGCCGAAAATTTAACCAGTGGATAGATGTTGGTTATTGGCAGTGCTTACTCCCCTTAAGAAAGGAGAAAGCATGAAATAAGCACATCATGAGGGAGTACATTTTAAGCAACTTTTATGTACCCACATTAACCCCACTAGGGATTTTTAACCTAAATTTTACCAAATTTTCTCTAATCTAAGGTCATAACTGCGCGCTTTTGCGCAGCAAGGGCTATTACATTGAGTAGCCGAGACTTTATTGAGGGCACTGATTTCCCTCTCACATTTATACCCAAAATAAAAGTGGACAACTTATCATTGAGAGGAATGCAGCAATTAATGAATTGCATTTAATTTAGCTCTTACTCCATCAAAAGTTACTGGCCTACATGATCATTACACTTTTCACCCCGGAACCCCACCTCATTTAATGTAAGATAAAAGCTAAAATCCAGAAAAGACACGATAGCTAAAAACAAACATTCGACCACCATCAAACAATTAAATATATTCGCAAAACGGAACCAGGTTAGGGTAAGATCACCAATAGAGCCAAAAATATAGGTAATTATAATTAAGGAAATGATATGATTTTTTCAACTACAGAAACTGTACCAGGAAGAGATATATCGGAGGTGCTAGATATCGTTACGGGCAACGTTGTTCAATCAAAACATATCGGCCGTGACTTAATGGCAGGTATAAAGAGTATTGTCGGTGGAGAGATACGAGGCTATACGGAAATGCTGACCGAAGCGAGAAACAAAGCTTTTCAAAGATTGAGTGACAGTGCCCGGCAAAAAGGCGCTGATGCCGTGGTAGGAATTCGTTTTACTACAAGTGCAATTATGGATGGCTCCTCAGAAATTCTTGTTTTTGGTACAGCTGTAAAACTAAAAAAATAGGTTGGAATGCCCCTAAAGTTCTACCGCAAACTGCCCCAGTTTTCTCCGCACCGCAGGAATAGAACTGGCGGCAGCGATTAACGCTCGAAATTCAAATCTTGCTTTCAGGGATTGTCCAGTAATCATTTTCCGGCCACGCTCAGTTACTTCAATAACCTTTTTATCTTCTTGATGGCGCAATTCAGAGTAGCCTAGAAGCTGCCCCTCAGTGATTCTTTTTGCCAATTCGGCTGCATCAGCTATCCCAAGGTTCATACCTCGACCCCCAACCGGAGAGTGGCAATGGGCAGCATCCCCAGCTAGATGTATCCTGCCCTTTGAATAAGTTTCCGCTTGCCGAATTGAGATTTTAAAGGTTCCCTCCCGCCTAACCCTCTTAACATCCACCGCCATCGGAAATGCCTTAATTGCATTATCACAGCTAGCTACCAGACGGTGTCTGCCTTCTCCCAAAGGCACCGCAACAGCGACCACGCCAGATTCCATTTTGACCAAGGTAAACTTTCTTTTAGGAGGCCAATCCCCTGTATCAACATCCGCGATTGACCACACTTCTTCCAAATCAAATCCAGGATAACTGATACCTGCAGCTTCACGAACAGTACTACGAATACCATCCGCTCCTACGACCAGGTCAAATCGCTCCTCTTCACCATTATCAAAAAAAGCCACTACCCCACTCTTTTCCTCGGTAAGGGTTTTGAGTTCTTTCCTGTATTCAACTTCGACTCCCATACCAGATAAAACCTGAGCCATGAGAGCTTCAGTTCTGTCTTGAGGAAGTCCAAGAATGGCGGGGAAATAGGTCCGATTGGAATGGAGGGGAAACTCTAGTGCTAAATGCGTATTTAGGTAAATGCATGCGCTCTGAACAGCGATCCCCTCAGCAATCAATTTTTCAGAAACGCCAGAGTGTGAAAGCAACTCAAGGCTGCGAGAAGTAACTCCCACCGCTCGACTAAGGGTTGAAGCGCTATCCCGGCGGTCCACAATTCTTGGCAATAACCCTCGCCGAGCAAGCTCGACCGCTGTAGTAAGGCCAGTGGGCCCAGCCCCAACAATCAGTACTTTCACAGGCTACCTCATATAACCCCACCTAACAGTAAGATAGTACATATGAAAGAGTAAAGGTGACTATCTGGTCTGAGACTCCCGATAAAAACCTAGGCCGCTATCTGTGATCTCTTTACAGCAATACCAGTCACCGCTTGGTGAGAACGTACTTAAACTTGCGAAGTCGAAACCTCTAATATCTGGCAACGATCTACAAAAGACTCGTCTTGGCAATAAGTACCCACTGTTATATCGATATTTTTTATATTTCAGCTCTTAGGTATAATTTCTAAATGATTACACCACTTTACGATGATGTACATGAACTCGCACTTGAGATAGTCAATAAATCCGCCTCTGGGGATAAAGCTGGGTGCCAAGACTCCCTCAACTCGCTAGAGAGACTATGCGCAAAATATGCCGGAGGCGAGCTAGACCATCCCCTACAGTGGGAGGCTCTGGGTGATTTTTCAGAAAGCTGTGAGGATGCAATACAGGCATACACCCAGGGACTTAACTGCTCCATAAAATTAGATCTCCCTTTGTATTCAGCTTCAATTGCCCTGGAAATGGCTGAACGTTTTTTGAGGCTAAACAATCAAGATAAAGCCTTGAAATTTGCCCATAAAGCACGTACTTATTCTGTCAGTGCAGAGGATTACGAACTACAAAAATCCATTAACAATTTCCTTAGAAATCTTATACAGGTTTAGTTTATCCTTAAAGACCATCCAAGCTGAGTTATCATAGTTAACTAAAACAATGATTCTAAGATCACTGATTACTTCTATAATAGTCAGCCTAAGTTACACTCTGGCTGCACATTACATTTACGATAACTCTTTTGGTGAAGGTGAAATTCTGAAGCTCCAGGCCTCCATGTTGATGTTTCAGGCTTTAGTCGTTTTCATACCTACATTAACTGCCTGCTTACTAATCACATTCTGGCAAAGCAAGCTCAATAGAAAGGCAAAATAAGATATTCTGTATGCCCCCAACTTCAAGCATCATGGCTACCGCTTCAAAAATCAGCCTTTGCCTTATAGCAAGTTCAATAGCAACTCTTATTTCCATTATGGAGTACTGGCGAGGGCTTAATGGTAACGAACTGCTTCTAGCCAGAAGTGTCTCCGCTGTAACAGCTGCCGGAAATGATGGTGTTACCGAAGTTCAAGTTATCATAATGGCTCTAGGCTTATCGGCACTTTTGGCCTTAAGCTCTCTGACAGTGGTGACGATTTACAGGATCAGGCATGGCCGCCACAAACTCTATCAGCCTTTAGCGTTCTGTTCCACAGTTCTATGCCTGGGCATTATTTATGTTGGGTTTAAGTCCGGTATTCAGTATAGTCTTTGAAGTAGGATAAGCTTAGGCTAATACTGAGGCATAACAAAGGAATATCAAAGTGAAAAGAATTGCCACCGCACTGCTATTTTTATTTGCGGCGATTGCCTGCTACGCTTTCGGAGTCCCTGTGGGAGGAGTAATCTTCCTTGCTCTTGGCATTATCTTTGAAGGGATCTTCTGGATTAAGCTATTTAAACGTAAAAAGAAGCCAACATAGGTGTAGTGATACAACGTTATTTCGCTTAGATTCAATTGAACTAGTGATTATCGAATAAACTACACGCCTCAACCTGGCACCATAGAACAGGAAGGTCGCTTACTCCCTAAGCCACCTAATTGCCATCCCATCATTCTATAAATTTATTTTCCAGCCATCAGTAATCCCCACCTCACTATTGGTACACACTTGCATCAGGAATAGATACCGAGCACGGAAACCATGGAGGAAACTTGAGACATATTTAAAGACGGACTAAATTGTGCGTCGTTAAATGGATTCTATAAGGAAATACCCATGTCCCTTCACCGCTCACCACGCTGGATTGCGGTCATTCTTCTTTGTCTTATTGCTATGGCTTGCTCACAAGAAAAGTCAGAGAAGAAACTCGCTGACACCCCCAAGCTTGCGGAAGGCGGGAGCGTTGAAGAGGGTAACAACCAGGCACAAGCTCTCAGCCCCACTGAGAAAGTGCATAAAAAAGAAGCGGCCTCTTCTAGTGAAATAAGCTCGAAAGCTGATGAAGTTCGGCGCACTTCTGAAACTAATTCTACTGAGCTGACAGAGAATGATGCTACCCCTGCACAAGTCACAGCCAGTGCCAGTACTCAAATCTCCGGGGATCACTTTCTAAAGGTCCTCCATGTTGGGGAGCGGACGTTTAAAGATGCACGGGCCATCGCTGTTATCTTTTCTGAACCTTTACTGGGCAATGCCCATTTTGGCTCCTACTTGAATCTATCCCGTGACGATGGCGAGCATGTAGATGGTGGTTGGGTTCTCTCCGATAACCAGAAAATTCTCTATTTTCCTCATATTGAACCAGATACTCGCTATAAACTCACCGTGCTCCCGGGTCTGCCCGGCGAAAACGGCTTGGAGTTACAGGAAGAGAAACAGGAGAAGATTCGCACCCGACGGATTGAGCCCAGTATCAGCTTTGCCAGCAATGGAAGTATTTTTCCCGCGACGGTAACTCCCGGCCTACCTGTTACTGCAGTCAGTGTTGAAGCTGCACAGATTCACTTCCATAGAGTGAAACCTGAGCATTATTCCGAGTTCTTCAGGCTAATCAAAAGCCAGTCACTAAAATACTACTATCGCTTAAAATCCCTCAATCAAGTGGCCGATTTTGTCTATAGTGCCCAGTTCGATCTCACCAAGGAGAAATACGTCCAGCGAGATTTCGACCTCTCTATCGGGCATATAAAGCCCCTGCAACAACCAGGAATCTACGTCGCAGTTATGCAGCCGGCAGGCATTTATGACACCAATCTCTATGATGTCACCCACTTCTCTATCTCAAACTTAGGCCTTCATGCGCGGTACTATCCAAACAGTGTGGACCTCTATGTTTCATCTCTGGATGAAGGGCAGGCTCTTAAGGGCATTGAAGTTGAGCTGCTCAACAACAAAGGGGAGCTAATCCAGCAATACACAACCGACCAAGACGGCCAGGTGCGCTTTGCTCTGACACAGGAACAGGAAGACTCTCAACGCTTCTTCATCGCAAGAGATCCTGATACCGGTCACTTCTCCATGCTCGACCTGCGTGAACCTGCATTGGACCTTTCGGATTTTCAGTTGGGCCAACGCCCTTCAAGACCGATGGAATTTTTCATGTATGGCCCGCGAGATCTGTATCGCCCCAATGAATCGATCCAGGTGAGCGGGCTGCTGCGCAACTATGATGGTCGCTATATCAAAGACCTACCGATCAAGGCAGAACTCATAAAGCCGGACAATACCAGCGCGCGCGCATTCACATGGCACGCCAGCGCGCCCGGATACTACGAAAAGCTTATCCCACTTCCACAAAATGCACCTACCGGTGACTGGCGCCTGGATGTTGAGCTAGCCGATGGGCGCAAAGTGAATTATCCATTTAAGGTAGAAGAATTCCTGCCAGAGCGAATGAAGCTGGTTTTGCAAGATGGTAAAGAGCGCAGTCTGGTAGAGGGCCACAAAGAATCTTTCGAACTTCAAGTAGAAGGTAGTTATCTCTATGGTGCGCCAGCGGCAAAGAACCGCCTGGAAACTCTGGTGCAAATTAGCCACTATCGCGAGCCCTTCCCCCAGTGGAAAGGGTTCTTATTTGGGAACACTAATGAATCTTTGCCCACGCGACAGTTTCATGCCCCAACAATTGAGCTCAATGAGGAAGGGTTGAGCAATCTGACCTTGCGCTCCCGTTGGAAACGAGCGAAGAGCCCGCTGAAAATCAACTTGGTTTCCAGCCTGTTCGAATCCGGCGGCCGCCCGGTAACTCGCCAACATCCAGTCCTGGTATGGCCCAAACACCCGGTGGTAGGTATTCGCCCAAATTTTGGAGAGGAAAACCCATCGGCCAACAGCAGGCCTGAATTTGAAATAGTGGTTGCCGACGCACAGGGCGAGCCTGTTATCGGGCGGGATCTCAAAGCGGTGTTGATTTCCGAAGACCGCCAGTACTTTTGGGAGTACTCTGCAAATCGGGGCTGGCACTATGAATACTCAAGTGCTGAATTTGAAACTTTCAGTCGCCAGCTCCAATTCACCGAAGAGCAACCCCTGAAGCTCACAGTCCCAGTAGAACACGGCCACTACCGCTTAGAAGTCACTGATACCAATACGGGGGCAACCAGCAGCTTACGCTTCCACGCCGGCCGGGACTGGTATTACTGGTGGCGTAAGGACCAAGTAGCCAAAGGCCAGGCTGCGCGTCCAGATACCGTGGCCCTGTCACTGGATAAACCAAGGTACTCTTCTGGAGATCTGGCGCAACTCACCATAGTACCGCCCGCTGACGGAGAGGCGTTGGTGTTGGTGGAGAGCGACCAACTATTGTGGTCCAAACGACTACCTGTAGAAAAGTCGGGCACCAATATCGAAATCCCAATCTCTCCTGAGTGGGATCGCCACGACACCTATATTTCTGTTACTGCTCTGCGCCCTGCGGACAAGAATGAGCGTATCGCCCCCAATCGCGCTTTTGGTCTCGCCCACTTGCCCCTGGATCGCGATCCTCGGCGTCTGCCCATTTCACTAGAAGCGCCCACGAATGCCCTGCCCGGCTCGGAAATTGAAGTTACCATTTCTGCCGACGAAAATTCTATTGAACAAAACGGAAGCAAAGCCTGGGCCACCCTGGCCGCCGTCGATGTCGGCGTACTCAATATCACCCGCTTCAAAACCCCGGATCCCTTCGAGGCCTTTTTTGGCCAGCGCCGTTACGGTGTGGATGTAAGGGATATCTATCATCGCATTATTGAATCCAACAGTGGCAAACTGGTGGAGCAACGTTTTGGCGGCGATGCGGAACTGGCCCGAGGCGGCGACGAGCCCAACTCCGATGTTCAAATAGTATCTTTATTCTCAGGACCCGTTGAATTTGATACTCAGGGCCAAGCAAAGGTCGCGCTACAACTACCGGAGTTTAACGGACGGCTGCGCCTGATGGCGGTTTCTTTCAGCAAAGACCGATTCGGTAGCACCGACGGAGAAGTAACAGTCGCCTCACCGGTTGTCACCCAAGCCGCCTTGCCTCGCTTTATGGCCCCCGGTGATAGCAGTACACTGGCCCTTGACCTCAATAACTTAAGTGGCCGCTCCCAAAAACTCACTGTAAATATGCAATCAGTGGGCGCGGTAGATTTGGAAATGGGTGAGCGGATGCTGGAACTGGCGGATGGTGAACGCAAAACTTTGCGCTTCCCAATCACCGCCAAGGATGCCACCGGAGATGCGGAGTTCAAACTGGTCGTGCAGGGTGCCGTCGATAAAGATGGAAATGATATCGATATCGAACAGCAGTGGCGCCTGGGCGTGCGCCCCGCTTGGCCGGCAACCACACGCAACCAACGCAGACTCCTGTCCCAGGGAGAGAGCTTCAGTGCCGATAGCAGCTTCCTGGATTCTCTAATGCCTGGAACTGTTCAAACCCTGGTATCCCTGGACAGCCGACCGCAACTGCAGTTACAGGATCACCTATCCAACCTGCTGCAATACCCCTACGGCTGCCTGGAACAAACCTCCAGCCGGACCTTCCCACTAGTCATGGCAACGCCGCAGCGACAGCAAAAACTGGGCCTTGAACCTCTGGATGAGAATGAGCGGGCCGAACGTATCGACGCAGGTATTGAACGCATTTTCAGTATGCAAAAAGGGAACGGCAGCTTTGGCCTATGGAGTTCCGAGTCTTCCGAAAGCCAGTGGCTAACCGCCTATGTAGTCGATCTTCTATTGCGGGCCCGGGACCAGGGAATCGTATTTGACGATAACCGCCTGGAATCCGCACTCAAGCGCCTGCAGGACTATGCCCGTGGGCGCGGTGCTTTCTATCAGCAACGCTATAGCTATAGTCCCAATTTCTATGCTTATGCCTCAAGAGCTTACGCAGCCTATGTGCTCTCACGAGTACAGAAAGTGTCTCTCGGGCAACTGCGTACCCTTTATGAAAGCGGCTCGAGCCTGACCCAATCTCCCTTACCAAACCTGCATATGGCAATCGCTTTGCACACCATGGGCGATGCCACCCTGGCCCAGCAGGCCCTGCAAAAAGCGCTTAAAATCGAGCGCAAACGCCGCAGCTACTATGGCGATTATGGATCAGACCTGCGGGATACGGCCCAAATGATCTCCCTGCTCCTAGAGCACAATTTCGCAGGTGATAAAACGGAATCCCTGGTGTTCGAGCTGGCCGATCTTCTCCACGGTCGCCAATACCTCAGCACCCAGGAGCGCAATAGTGTGTTTATGGCTGGAGCACAGTTGCAACTCAATAGCAGTGCAAACTGGTCTGCGACTTTGGCCAGTATTGATGGCTTGCGCGAGCTCAATAGCGATAATCCGCACAGCGCATTATTCCGCGGGCGCGAAGCCGCCAGCGCACTTGAAGTAACTGCACAGATAGAAAAACTCTATGCAGCAATTACCATCAATGGTTACAGCAAGAAGTCACCTGAGGCGGAGATGGATAAAGGTGTCAGAATTAAACGCAGCTACCACAATTTGGATGGCACGGAAGTCATTCCCAATCAAGTTCGTGAGGGCGAGCTTTACCTGGTGCGCTTGCAAATTGACGCGGACCAACGCCTGCCCGACCTACTTGCAGTAGACCTATTGCCCGCAGGTTTTGAGCTGGAGAATCAAAACCTGGCCGACAGTGTCAAAGTGGATGAACTCGAGTTCGATGGCAAAAGTATCGCTCAATGGCAGGACACCCAGGACAATATCCAACACACTGAATATCGCGATGACCGCTTTGTAGCGGCACTGGATCAGCTGAGATACAAAACCACCAATCTCTTCTATATCGCCCGCGCAGTAACCCCCGGCAACTATCAGGTGCCCCCACCCTACGTAGAGGATATGTACAAACCGGAACGCTTCGCTATCGGTGAAAATCCCCTAACGCAAATGCGGGTAATCGGTAAACAGTGAAGCTGTTGGCCACTATCCGGAGAGCCTGGCAAAGCAGCAGTCGCAGAGTTCGCGCACTGCTGCTTGTGCCCGCCGCCCTCACAGCGGTACTGCTACTGCTCGACTTTGCTTTCCCTCCACCTCTTCCCGAAACTCAAGATTTTGCACGGGTCGTTGCAGATCGTTACGGCAAACCACTACGCTTCTTTGCCGACAGTCGCGGAGTTTGGAGATACCCAATATCTCGGGAAAATGTATCACCGCGCTTTATCGAAGCTCTTCTCAACTACGAAGACCGACACTTCTATCGGCACCCAGGCGTAAACCCGCTAGCCCTATTGCGAGCTTCAGTCCAATACCTTCGCAATGGACGAGTCGTTTCCGGCGGTTCCACTCTCACCATGCAGGTAGCGCGACTACTGGACCCACACCGCAAAACTCTGCCGGGCAAAACCAAGCAGATATTGCGTGCATTGCAATTGGAGTGGCACTTCAGCAAGAATGAAATTCTCGATCTGTACCTGAACCTCGCACCTTACGGTGGCAATATTGAAGGCGTGGAAGCAGCCAGCCGCCTATACCTGCGTAAACCAGCCTCCGACCTTACCCATGCGGAAGCTGCACTGCTAGCTGTACTGCCTCAGGCTCCGAGCCGCCTGCGGCCAGATCGGCATCCTCTAAAGGCACAAAAAGCCCGGGACAAAGTTCTGGATAGACTGCAGTCATTTACCGTCTGGAGCGCAGAGGATGTTGAGCGCGCTCAACTTGAGCAGGTCTATGCGGAACGCTTGGAATTCCCACAAAACGCCCCACACCTAGCTCGCAGACTGGTAAATACCATCAGCGATCAGGAAGTTATTCGCACCACAATCGACGGCAACATCCAGCGCGGATTGGAAGATTTTCTGCGCGATCATATGGATAGCTATCCAGCCAAAACATCTGCAGCTGTTGTAGTTTTGGAGAATTCCGATTTATCCGTGCGCGCCTACGTGGGAGCTTCTCATTTTGGTAACGGGCGCCGCTATGGCTATGTGGATATGGCCAGGGCTGTACGCTCACCGGGCTCTACGCTCAAGCCCTTTTTGTACGGACTTGCCATTGATGAGGACCTGATCCACAGCGCCTCCCTGCTCAGCGATGCGCCCCGCATCTACGGCGATTACCGCCCTGAAAATTTCCATCGAGGCTTCGCCGGCCCTGTCACCGCCACTGCCGCCCTTCAGAAATCTTTCAATGTCCCTGCAGTTCAGCTACTGGAACATTACGGCCCCGGTCGATTGGCCGCAGCCCTGGAAAATGCCGGACTAGCACTAGAGTTTCCCAGTAACGGTAGACCCAACTTGGCCATGATTTTGGGGGGCGTAGGTGCTCGTCTTGACCAGCTGACAGGTATTTATGCCGCACTGGCACGGGGAGGCCAGACTGCAGCTCCCCGCTATTTACCCGAGGAGCCCGTACGTGAAAGGCATCTGATGTCTTCTGAGGCAGCTTGGATTACATTTGAGATGCTCGCTTCCAATCGCGGAGGTTCCCGCCGTTGGCGCAATCTGGTGCGGCAAAACAAGGCAGATATCGCCTGGAAGACAGGCACCAGCTACGGCTACCGGGATGCCTGGGCGATTGGCGTAACTCCGGGCTACACCGTCGGCATTTGGGTAGGCCGACCGGATGGCACTCCCCTACCCGGTTACTATGGCTCCATTAGTGCTACACCTCTGTTGAACGCAGTTATCGCCGCATTACCAGACAACAAACAACAGCATCTGAAAAAGCCAGATTCAGTAACTCAAGAGACTGTTTGTTGGCCGCTTGGGGGCCAGAAGACGCTCACACAAACCAGCCACTGCCATCTGCAACACAACGCCTGGTTAATCCAAGGGCGCACACCCAGAACACTATCGCCGCAAGGTGAGCCTCTGCGGGCAGCACAAACCTTTAGTTTCTTTGCAAACCGGCAAGGTATGCGGGTAAAGCCCAGTTGTATGGATTCTACTACTGAAAGGCATAGCCTAGCCCTTTGGCCGAAAGAACTGGAATCCTGGCTACCTGCAAGCCAAACCCGGGCCCAACAAATTCCTCCGACGGCTCCCGAGTGTTACACCCCAACTGCAACAACAGGGACTCCACTAAAGATTATCGGAGCTGGAGATGGTAACCAGTATCGAGCTACCGGAAAAAATGCCCCACTTCCGCGCTTAACTCTAAGCGCGATTGGCGGACAGGGAAAGCGCTATTGGTTCCTAAACGGTGAACCCAAGGGCGAAACCCTCGGAAACGAAAACCTGGCACTACTTCCGGGAAGTGGTAAGCACCAAATTGCTGTACTGGATGCTAGCGGGAATGTCGATCGGATTGAGATTTTTGTAGGAAGCGACAACTGATTTTCATAAAGCAGAAGACTGCCATGTCGTTTCTCTCACAGAATATATCCCTTAGTGTCACCCTATCGGCAATCGAGTGTCAGCATTGGCGTAGAACATCGTAGTTCGGATTTAATTTTAGTAACTCCCAAAATAGGGAACACACGAATGCACAGCACACCTTAAACGCAGTATATCTTTCCGCCTTCCCCAGCAGTATCACTTACACGCTTCTACTTTTTCCAGATTAAAAGCCTCCCCGATTTTAATCCAAACAGGCAGGTTCTGCTGTTACATGAGTATTGCCAATCCAAGTATTACTTCCACTACAGGTTGGATCGGTAGGATCACGTAAATCAAATGCAGAATTATCAAGCGATGTATTCCCTACCACCACATTATTCTCATTATTGAATCCAGCGATATTGATACCGGCTGTATCAGGCGAGCCATTTGTCCCATTTTCCATTACTATGTTTTGTATTATAGAAGTACTTGATACATCTACATTGAGTTCAATCCCATTACTCGCACTGCCGGTAACAAAGTTCTGAATAACTGTTGTGTTACTTTCATTAATATCAATTCCGTTATCACCATCAGTACTACCGACAACAGTATTTAGCTGAACCAGTGTAAACACACCATTTACCGTGATTCCCTGATCACCGGCTGATTCAATATAATTATTGATAATTTGGTTTCGATCGCCTCTAACATCTATACCATCATCATTGCCAGTATCAATAATTTGATTCCCAACAATATTATTGGAGTCACTATCAATAACAATTCCCTCTCGTGGAGAGTTTAAGATCATAATTCCATCTATGGTATGAAATCCATCTCCCTCCAGGTTTAAACCATCTGGAAAGTCGGTTATCGTCCCACCATAAACGGCACCAGATAATCCATTAACTAAAATTCCAGCGATACCTTCTAGATTTGGGTTATCACAAATAATTTCCCCGCCCTCTGCCATCGTAAGACTTCCATTGGGTCCAGTTACTGTCACTGCATAGGGATTCGCCAGGCTCAGTTCACAATTCAGCGTTTCCGACAGGGTTTCAGCTGTTGTTATTACATCGCCACAATCAACAGCCATAACTAGTGGTGATGAGAATAAAGTAGCACTTGTGACGAAAACTGTGACTAACTTGTGGTAACAGGTGTTCATGGCAGGTCCCTCTCATTGATATAAGAAAATTGTAGGCATAAGCCACCCTTCACGTTTCCAATATCAATGAAAAGAATTTATTCTGAGCCTAAGGGGGCTTTCATTATATTGCTCTATCTCCCATCTATTGTTTGAGCTAGGCAAGCATAACGAAACTTTGATAACGCCAGTAAATAGACACTGTAATTGCCTTTACAATTTACCCAATTAATCCTTGAGACCTGCTAAAAGAACCTCAATAGCGATTCATCCCTATTTATCATCTCCTTAAAAGCTATTCTCGAACAGGACGTCATTTATCGACAGCTGTCCACCACGCCCATTCGCAACTTTTGCCGCTTTTCCAATCACTATCATCATCCCGATCAAATAACCTTCGGGCAAATTGATTAGCTCAGCGACTCTCTCTGGGTCAAACCCAACCATTGCACCTGTGTCATATCCCATCGACTTTGCCGCTAACATCATGGTTTGTGCCGCCAATCCGCAGCTTCGAATAGCCTCGTCCCGCTGTAGTTGCTGCTTACCCTTGTAGAACTCAGTTAGCATTGGCACTAATACATCCCGGGCCTCTTTCGGCGCATCGGCCCAGTACCGCTCCGGCCGGTCGCTCCAGGCATTAATATCTGCACAAAGTATGATCAACTCAGAAGCATCTTCTACTTGCTGTTGCCCCCAGGCTGCATCTTTAAGCTGGCTACGGAGGGAAATGTCAGTGATGCGCAGGAAACGCCAGTGCTGAATATTGTAGGAAGTCGGCGACAACATGGTCGCCTGGACCAGACGGGTGAAGTCCTCGGCAGGCATCTCTGCAGTGACATCGAAATGCTTAACCGAGCGGCGGGATTCAACAGCTTTAAACAATTCCATAAGTTTCTCTCTGACTATCGTTCGTTGATTGAATGTCGATGAGAAGAAGCTTATTGGGTTTCCCTATCGCTGATAATGGGGTTCGACGGAGACTTACTGTTGACGAAAGGTTAACAGTTTACTGATCCCAGTAAGGTGTATCGCCGCCAAAGTACTCTATTGCAAAGTCTATAAAGGCGCGGACTTTGGCTGGCATAAACTGCCGCTCAGGGAAAACCGCGTAGATAGACTTGGCAGACATCTGGTACTCCTCGAATAGAGGAATTAGCTTTCCAGCCTCAATGTCTGGTCCTGCCACGAAGGTGGGTAAGCGGCCTATCCCTACACCCTGAAGAAGAGCTTCCCTCAGTGCCTCACTATTATTTACCTGGTAGTTACCCTTCACCTCGATGGTATGTAAGTGATTGTCTTTGATAAAACCCCACTCTTTCACATCCCTGGAATAAGTAAAAATCAGGCAATTATGGGCGCTCAACTGCTCCAGTTCTGTGGGCTCCCCGAATTCCTTCAAGTAGGAAGGTGACGCACAGAGTACACTTTTCAGAGGTGCAAGTTTGCGGGCAATCAGGCTGGTATCGGGAAGGTCACCTCCACGAATAGCGATATCAAAGCCCTCCCCCACTAAATCGACAACTTTATCGTCCAGTATCATGTCGATACTAATCTCGGGGTAACGCTTCATAAATACGGGAATTAAGGGAGCCAGGTGCAATCTACCAAAGGACATAGGAGCATTGATCCGCAAGCGCCCCCGAGGCTCCCCCTGTAGCTGCAGAACTGCGTCTTGTGCATCTTTGGCCGATTTATAAGCAATGCGTGCGTGCTCATAAAAATGCTCCCCAGCCTCCGTCAGGCTCAACTTTCGCGTAGTTCTGTGCAAAAGCTTCACCCCAAGCTGCAGCTCCAACTGGGTAACCCGCTTGCTTACCGCTGATTTTGAGATGCCAAGTAACTTTGCCGCCGGGGAAAAGCCACCGGTTTCTGCCACAGTCACAAATATTGGAATCGCTGCAATTGTCTCCATAAGCAACTGTTTCCTTCTCCTCAACAGTGAGTGTCTATAATGCTGGATTATCAGTTTACCAGAAACGACATACACTTATCTCTCGCTAATAGAGGGAAGAAGCATGAGTGAGCTTACCAGGGGCATAACCCCATCAACTACAAGCCCCAACGCCTCGCTCTGGTGGGTTCACTGCCTGATGATACTTTGTACACTACTGGTTGCAGGATCATTTCCTATTGGGGAGTTAATCGCCGATTCACTCCCGGCGGATTCCATGATGTTGATTCGATTCTTAATTGCGGCGGGACTATTTGCACCCTTCATATTTTTAAAGCACGGGATTCAGCTTCCAGAACCCAAAAAACTGCTGGGATATGCTCTACTCAGCATCCCACTAGTTATCTTTTTCTGGTGTATGTTTGAAGCACTCAAATACACCACCGCAGTGAATACCGGCGCTCTTTTTACAACCGTTCCGGCGATGACAGCCATCTTTACTTTGATCATTAATGGCGAGCGAAGCAGCTCCCGCAAAGTTATCGGCCTAACCCTTGGGACTCTGGGTGCAGCCTGGATTGTATTCAAGGGGAGTATCTCAACAGCGATAATGCTAGACCTCAACAAAGGGGATTGGATATTCACCCTAGGTGCTATATCACTCAGTTTATATAACCCACTTATCAAGAAGGTTCACTCAGGGGAGCCTACAGAGGTCATGACATTCTGGGTTATTCTATTTGGTGCGCTCTGGTTACTATTGCTCTCTTTTCCAAACTTGAACCAGATAGAATGGCGAAATATACCCACCGAGACTTACGGCGGGCTATTCTATTTAGCCTTATTCTCAACTTTAATTAGTTTTTTTCTGCTGCAATTCAGCACATTAAGGATCGGGGCAACCAAAGTTGCGGCGTATAGCTTCTTGAATCCGATATTTGTACTAATAGTGGCCATAATATTGAAAATGGCAAACTTTAATATCAGCTTTATACCTGGAATAGTGCTGGTCTTTGCAGCCATGTTATTTATCCAGGCGGAAAAACCTAAGGAATAATATCTCTGAACAGCATATAAGAGATAGAATCGTACTGTCATCAACAGGTGCAATAATTCTAGTCGACAGGCTTTTCTATCTCATAAATTGCATCAGAAATATCCTCCAACTTAGAGGACACTATTACCTGAGCATCATGTAAACCCTGATTATAAAATCCGGCCCCCAACTCCTTTGCAAGGAAATCAATAAAGAACTCCGCTTCAAAACCGCCAATTTCCAGCTCAAATTCTTTAGACAGATAACCTCTAACCTTTTCGATTAGCTCTAACTTCCGTCTTTCTTCCAACTCAATTGTAGACATTATCTATTTTCCACCAATACACAGATTTAGAACAAACACCCAGACTCGAAGGAGAATAACACAAATATTGAGTCTCCCTAATGAAACCCAAATGAGCAGCATGCACACCGACGCCAACCTTAATCAGTAAACCGAACGATGCTAGATTCAAGCCTATTCGGATTAACTGAAATCAAACAGGATCCAAATGAGACTCTTTAACTACTTAATTATCCTTCTTATATTGGGCAGTAACTACGGTTGCTCAGAATCAGGCAACGAAAGTTCAGTAACCTCATGTAACAATGCTCGCGCCTCCAGTAAGGTAGTTGCAGATATTCTGTTCCCGGAACCTATTTCAGGGGGCAATCAAGGTGGGCGAGGTCAATATATTGCTCACGAACACTATTTGACAACTGAGCTACCTGCTGAAGGGGTTGAACCTGTATTCCACAAGCTCCAATTACTCTGCCAACAAGAGATGGGGAAAGAATGCACTATATTGCATTCTAGTCTCAATAATGATGAAAAGCCCTACGGAAGGATTCACTTTAGAATCCACCCCAGCGGGGTCGACAAAATCATTGATCTGGCATCAGAGCAAGGAGCAGTGATACAGCGAGAAACCAAAGCAGAAGATTTACAAGACGTCATTATCGACAACCAAAAGCGTCTTGAAATGTTACTCCAGTATCAGTCGAGGCTTGTAGAGCTGGAACAAAAATCTGCCAGTGACATTGATACTCTAATCAAGGTTGCTGAAAAGTTAGCATCGGTACAATCTGATATTGAGTATTCACAGGGGAAAAAAGCTAAACTGCTCAAGCGAACTCAGATGGATGTGGTTCAAATTGAGTTACACTCAAAATCCTACACTTCTTTCTGGGCCCCCATGTCAGACTCCCTATCTCATTTTGGTGAAAACTTGTCTGACGGGTTATCTGAAGCAATCACTGCAATCGCATACCTTTTACCTTGGACTCTTATCGCCCTATTTTTATTTTATATGATTCGCATAATTTGGCGTAAAACCAGAGCCTAGCTACTTACATAACCTCAAGATACTTGTATGTCTTAACAAGGCTATAGAACTCGTAAGAAGCTTTGATACCACACGCGAGAGATAAAAAAGCCAGACCATTTAAAATGGTCCGGCTTTTTTATTATGGAGTAGCAATAACTACTCAGAAGTTGTAGTTGAAACGTACACCATAGTTAGCTGGGGTAGAGAATGGTCCAGACACCAGTGCATCGCTACCTTCCGCGTAGTACGGAATAACTTCATCGGTCAGGTTATAACCATAAGCTTCAACATTCCACTGATCGTCGGGGCTTACGTACTTAATGGAAGCATTAATCATCCAGAACGGATCACGGCTATCATCAAATGCAGAGGTATCACCAACCGGGAAGTCATGCTTGTCAACATTCCAGAAGGTCAGGTATGACTTATCTTCCCAGTGAACACTGATGAACGGAATAATTGCGCCACCGTGAGCCAGCTCAAAGGTATGGTCGTAGTTAATAGTGAAACTGTACTGAGGCGATACCGGCAGTTCGTTACCCTTCAGGTTACGGTAGAGCTCAGGGTTGCTGTCATCATGAGCCGCAGCCCAATCAGTAATCTCAAACAGTGATGGGTTGTTATAGTTCCAGCGGTTTACGAAATCGGACGTGATCTCTGTTCGCATCCAAGTTGCAAAACCACTGATATGGCCATTTGGATACGGAGCCCAGTCAAATTCAAACTCAAATCCTTTAATTTCTGAATGCGCAGCATTCTTGGTTCGATAAATTACCGCGGGTTCTGAAGTGATTTCCCCTGTAAGTTCGCCTGCATCATCAACCTCTCTCACCAAAAACGTATAGGCAACATCTGGAGCGGCCAGCTGCATATCTTTATATTTTGAGAAAAAGAATGTACCGGCAAGATTCAAGCGACCATCGAGGAAACTACCTTTGGCCCCAAACTCCCAGGTGTCAACCGTTTCTTCATCATAGTTGGTTTTAAAAGTTTGCTCTACAACACGATTGCCATCTGCATCGAGAATATCTTCGGCAGTCTCAGGGTCCTGCGCGTATTTGTAAACAACATCACCCAAGCCACCAGACTTAAACCCGGTTGCGAAATAAGCATAGAGCATTATATCGTCAGTCAGATCGTAATCGACCCCAAGACGATAATCGACATTTTCCCAATTATCATCGACATCATTGTAAGTATCGATGGAATAAATGGAGTCATCCGCAAAGTAGTCGGAGGGTAGCTCACTGAAGGTCGGATGGTTATAAGCAGGAAAACACCCGTATTCGCCAGTTATTTCAGTATCCAGTGACCAATCACGGCGGCAACTTAGGTTATTACCCCCCTCATCACTTTTTTCATCATAAGTATAGCGAGTGCCAAATGTGAGGTGCAGAGTGTCTGTGAGGCTATAAGTCGCCTGAGCAAATGCCCCAAGTGCATCAACATTTCTCTCCGGTTGACGCCAGAAAACGGAATTATCCAGTGATGCCAAGAAATAGCCATTCAGGTCGTTAGACTCATGAAAATAGAATAGACCTGTGATCCACTCAAGGGGGCCATCATCAGTAGATTGCAGCTGTAGCTCATGAGAGTATGAGACATTTTCTGCATCAGTGATGCTCATGCTCATATCCCAACTATTGCGACCAGCATCAGCATCAATCAAGTTACTGCGATTCTGTACCGCATAACCTGTATTATATACAAACGCCATGCTGTCACTAAAATCCCAACGGAAGTTGGAACGGAATGCATCCATGGTCAGGTCAAGCTTGCCGGGAACGTTTACTGCTACTGTGTACTCGTCAGCACCAGGACCATAATAAGTTTCACAAGTTGTTTCATCTGTCCGCTTCGCGGCCTTTTCACAGTCAATGGTATTAATACCACCGGCACTTTGATCCTGATAATGTTCGACAACGGTGTACCAGGAAATATCCTCTGTTGGCTCCCACAAGGCGCCAATACGAATCGCCTGTTGATCAACATTACCGTAGAAGTCTTCAGGGTCGGCTTTTACCAGAGAAACATCCTCAGATGTCCACCAGTTATTGCTTTGAATAAATGTACGCTCAGCATCATCAGCGAGAGGGGTTGCGCCTAGACTATCCGCGCTGAAATAACGATTGTCATATTGGTTAGCATCGTAGTAACCAGTAAGGTAGGAGTCCCGTGTTTCGCTCATGGCAGATACACGAAGAGCAAAGGTGTCGGAGACGGGTATGTTGATCACCCCTCTTACCATTTCTCGATCCCAGCTACCGTATTCAACGCCGACGTTGCCTTCAAATTCGTCGATTACTGGCTTCTTGGAGAGAACGTTTATGGCACCAACGGTAGAGTTGCGTCCATATAGGGTACCCTGAGGTCCGCGCATGGCTTCAACCCGCTCGGAGTCAAACATCATTGCCATTGCAGACTGGGGACGCGCTGAGTAAATGCCGTCAAAGTGTAACCCTACCGCCGGATCACCCAATTCACTGGTGTTTGTAGAGCGTACACCACGCATGGAAATTACTGGGGAGGACTGGGAGGCATCGTAGCCGATATCCACATTGGGGATAGTGTTGCCCAGGTCCTTAATATTTTTGATACCCTGACGGTCCAGCTCTTCCTGCGTAAATGCACTGATTGCTACGGGGGTTTCCATCAGGTTGGTTTCGCGCTTGGTTGCGGTAACCGTTACTTCTTCCAGCGCCCAATCGTCATCCTGTTGGCTATCTTCCTGAGCCCAAGCCGACACTACCGCGACATTTGCCATTGCAATTGCAAAGGTAAGTGGTTTTTTAATTCTCATTGATGTCTCTCCAATCTGCTGCAAAAGGAAAGCCACATTTATTTTTTAATGAATGGCCATCCCATAGGGCCGTCGGCAGTACGGCGGCTAGGCTAAAATCTCAAAAAGAAGGGACGTAAGAAACTCAGATACGATAGAGCGGATCGCGACTAGGACAAAGAGGACTAGTTCACAATTTGTTGTCACTAGCTGCGACCAGCAAGTCAAGTAAGTACTGAAACCGTAGGATTCATATACCAGCTTTCTACGAATATTGGGAATTTTTTAGAGTCTATCTGCTTGCTCACCCAACGCCTCGCATCCCAACAGCAGGCCTTAAATATACGTGCGCTGAGCAATAAAGACTATATCTAAACAGACCTGGATGTGACTATTAAGGCAAGCCCTGTCTCACAATGATAAAAACACAGCTTTTTTCTCAGATAAAAACCTACCGGAAAACACAGGAAAACCGGAAGAAAAGTTATTGTCAGGATTACTGAGATTAATATTCGCCTACAAAATTAAATATATAGGGAATATAAAATTTCATTGGAGTAAAAATTTAAAACCGATTCCTAATTGTTTTTACAGTAGGAAAATAAAAAGGGGCCAAAAGGCCCCCTGTAAAGAAATCACCAAAGTCCTAAAAGCTATCGCCAGGTATTCGCACCCAACCTTCCATTAGGATTCGAGCGCTACGACTCATAATAGCCTTGGTAGCAGCCCACTGACCTTCGACCTCTTTGGCTTCAGCACCCACACGCAAGGTACCCGATGGGTGGCCGAAGCAAACAGAGCTGCGCTCACCCCCGCCAGCTGCAAGGTTAATCAAAGTGCCCGGGATCGCTGCAGCGGTGCCAATGGCTACTGCTGCCGTGCCCATCATGGCGTGGTGCAACTTGCCCATAGATAAGGCACGCACGAGGAGGTCGACCTCAGAAGATGCCACTGCCTTGCCACTGGATGCAGTGTAATCCTGCGGTTTAGCGACAAAAGCAACCTTAGGGGTATGGTGGCGATTGGCAGCTTCTTCAATGTTAGGAACCAATCCCATCTTTACCGCACCGTGAACGCGAATGCTCTCAAACATCGCCAGTGCTTTGCTGTCACCATTAATGGCATCCTGCAATTCAGTGCCGGTGTAGCCAATATCTTCTGCATTGACGAAAATTGTCGGAATGCCAGCATTGATCATGGTGGCCTTGAGCACACCTACATCGGGCACTTCCAGATCATCGACCAGGTTACCGGTAGGAAACATGGCACCCTCACCGTCGGCAGGGTCCATAAATTCCACTTCCACTTCAGCCGCCGGAAAAGTCACTCCGTCCAGCTCAAAGTCCCCGGTTTCCTGAACTTCACCATTGGTCATAGGTACATGGGCAACAATGGTCTTGCCAATATTGGCCTGCCAGATGCGCACGGTGCAGATGCCATTTTCTGGCACTCTGGCGGGCTCTACAAAACCGCTATTGATGGCAAAGGCACCCACGGCGGCAGTTAGATTGCCGCAGTTACCACTCCAATCAACAAACGGCTTATCGATGGAAACCTGACCAAACAGGTAGTTCACATCGTGATCGGCTTTATCGCTGGGCGATAAAATTACCGTTTTGCTGGTGCTTGAAGTAGCGCCACCCATACCGTCGGTTTGCTTACCGTAGGGGTCTGGACTACCAATCACGCGCAGCAGCAAGTTGTCACGGGCCTGCCCCGGCACTTGTGTAACTTCGGGCAGATCTTGCAAGCGGAAGAAAACGCCCTTGCTGGTTCCCCCGCGCATATAAGTCGCGGGGATTTTTATTTGAGGAGCAAACTTCATAACTCAGACCGTCGCTTCTGCTTCGAGGAAGTCTTTGGCAAAGCGCTGCAAAACACCCCCAGCCTCATAAATGGAAACTTCTTCTGCGGTATCCAATCGACAGGTAACAGGAGCCTCAATCGTCTCACCATTGGCACGGTGGATAAGCAAGGTCAGCGTGGCATGGGGAGTGCGCTCACCGATTACGTCGAAACTCTCGGTACCGTCGATACCCAGGGTTTCACGGGTAGTGCCCGGCTTAAACTCCAGCGGCAGTACACCCATACCGATCAGGTTGGTGCGGTGAATTCGCTCGAAGCCTTCGGCCACAATCGCTTCCACACCCGCAAGGCGCACACCTTTCGCAGCCCAGTCACGGGAGGAGCCCTGCCCATAATCGGCACCCGCAATGATAATCAGCGGCTGCTTGCGATCCATATAGGTCTCGATGGCTTCCCACATACGGGTAACCTGTCCTTCCGGCTCGACACGAGCCAGGGAGCCCTGACGGACCTCGCCGTTATCATCGCGCACCATTTCGTTGAGTAGCTTCGGATTGGCGAAAGTTGCACGCTGGGCAGTGAGGTGGTCGCCGCGGTGGGTCGCGTAGGAGTTAAAGTCCTCCTCCGGCAATCCCATTTTCGCCAGGTATTCACCGGCAGCACTGCTGGCCAGAATGGCATTGGACGGAGACAAGTGGTCGGTAGTGATATTGTCACCCAGCACCGCCAGAGGGCGCATGCCCTTCAAACTGCGCTCGCCTGCCAGGGCACCTTCCCAATAAGGTGGGCGGCGGATATAGGTGCTCATCGGGCGCCAGTCGTAGAGTGCGTGGCCCTGCTCTTCTGCGGCATCCCGCTCTTCAAACATGGGAATATACACATCGCGGAACTGCTGTGGCTTCACGCTCTGACGTACGATCGCATCGATCTCTTCATCGCTGGGCCAAATATCTTTCAGGGTAATCGGGTTGCCTTCCCCATCGTATCCCAGCGCATCTTTTTCGATATCGAACCGGATGGTGCCGGCAATAGCGTAGGCAACGACCAGCGGCGGCGAAGCCAGGAAAGCCTGCTTGGCATAGGGGTGGATACGACCGTCGAAGTTGCGGTTTCCGGACAGGACTGCAGTAGCATACAGATCGCGGTCGATCACTTCCTGCTGGATTTTCGGGTCCAGGGCACCGCTCATGCCGTTACAGGTGGTGCAGGCGAAAGCCACTACGCCGAAACCCATCTGCTCCAGATCCGGTAGCAGGTCGGCCTCTTCCAGATACATTTTTACCGTTTTGGAGCCCGGTGCAAGGGAGGATTTCACCCAGGGCTTACGGGTCAGGCCGAGCTTGTTCGCATTGCGGGCAATCAGGCCTGCGGCAATCATATTGCGCGGGTTGCTGGTATTGGTGCAGCTGGTAATCGCCGCAATAATCACAGCACCATCGGGCATCTCACCGGCTTTCTCTTCCCAGGCTTTAGCGATACCGCGATTAGCCAGTTCCGAGGCCGGCAGCAGCGCGTGGGGGTTGGAGGGGCCAGCAAGGTTGCGGCCGACTGTGTCCAGGTCAAACTTCAGTACCCGCTCGTATTCGGCATCCTTCAAGGTGTCGGACCAAAGGCCCGTTTCCTTGGCAAACTTCTCTACCAAAGCTACCTGCTCATCATCACGGCCGGTGAGTTTGAGGTAGTCGATGGTTTGCTCATCGATAGAGAACATGGCCGCAGTAGCGCCATACTCTGGAGTCATATTGGAAATAGTGGCGCGATCGCCCAGGGTCAGGTTGGAAGCCCCCTCACCGTAAAACTCCAGGTAGGCTCCAACCACGCGCTCGCGGCGCAGGAATTCAGTGAGAGCCAATACCAAGTCGGTACCAGTTATACCCGGCTGCAGCTTTCCGGTGAGCTCCACTCCAACAATATGCGGCAGACGCATATAAGAGGCGCGGCCAAGCATCACGCTCTCAGCTTCCAGGCCGCCAACACCCACAGAAATCACACCAAGAGCGTCTACCATCGGCGTGTGGCTGTCGGTACCGACACAGGTATCCGGGAAGGCCACACCCTCGCGCACCTGCACCACCGGAGACATTTTCTCCAGATTGATCTGGTGCATGATGCCGTTTCCGGGGGGAATCACATCGACGTTTTCAAATGCGGTTTTGGTCCAGTTGATAAAGTGGAAGCGATCTTCGTTACGACGCTCCTCTACCGCACGATTTTTTTCAAAAGCATCCTTCTCAAATCCGGGGTGCTCTACCGCGAGGGAGTGATCCACAATCAACTGGGTGGGAACCACTGGATTTACCTTGGCAGGATCACCGCCTTTATCGGCAATGGCATCGCGCAGACCGGCCAGGTCTACAAGCGCAGTTTGGCCGAGGATGTCGTGGCACACCACTCGGGCAGGAAACCAAGGGAAGTCCAACTCGCGCTTGCGCTCAATAATCTGTTTCAGGGAGTCGGTCAGTTTTGCCGGCTCGCAGCGACGCACCAGGTTTTCCGCCAGAATACGTGAGGTATACGGCAGTTTGGCATAGGCTCCGGGCTGGATCGCGTCAACAGCGGCTCGGGTATCGAAATAATCGAGGTCTGTACCGGGCAGTGATTTGCGGTAATCAGTATTCATAGCAGGTAAATCAGTCGAATCTTTTTTTAAAATCGTATCTCTTCTGAGGGTGGCTCCAGGCCACTCACCAAAGGCAACCTGGAGCCGGCACACCGGGTGTGCCTCATTTCAAAAGTGAAATGAAAATTAACCGCGCTCAGCGATTGGAGTTACTGTACGGGGTTCAACACCTACGTACTCCGCACTCGGGCGAATAATGCGGTTATCAGCGCGCTGCTCGAATACATGTGCAGCCCAGCCGGTAACGCGGGACATTACAAAAATCGGGGTAAACAATTTTGTGGGAATACCCATAAAGTGATACGCGGAAGCGTGGAAGAAGTCTGCATTACAGAACAATTTTTTCTCACGCCACATCACTTCTTCACAGCGAACAGATACCGGGTACAACACGGTATCACCAACATCTTCAGCCAACTTTTCAGACCAGCCTTTGATAATCTCATTGCGCGGGTCGGACTCGCGGTAAATGGCGTGGCCGAAGCCCATAATCTTCTCTTTGCGCTCCAGCATGCCCAGCAGTTCTTTCTCTGCTTCGTCTGGATTGGAGAAACGCTCGATCAGTTCCATTGCCGCTTCGTTGGCACCACCATGCAGAGGACCACGCAGAGTGCCGATAGCACCGGTGATGCAGCTGAACAGATCGGACAAAGTGGAGGCACAAACGCGAGCGGTAAAAGTAGATGCGTTAAATTCGTGCTCTGCATACAGAATCAGGGAAACGTTCATGACCTGCTCGTGCAGTTCATTGGGCTTCTCATCGCGCAGCATATGCAGGAAGTGGCCGCCAATGCTGTCGTCATCGGTTTCAGTTTCGATGCGCACATTGTCGTGGGTGAAACGGTACCAATAGCAGATTATGGAGGGGAATGCGGCCAGCAGGCGATTGGCTTTATCCAACTGCTGGGCGAAGGATTCTTCACCTTCCAGGTTACCCAACATGGAACAACCGGTGCGCATTACATCCATAGGATGGGCATCAGCCGGAATGCGCTCAAGCACTTCTTTTAATGCTTGCGGCAGGCCACGCTTGGCTTTCAGCAGCGCCTTGTACTCCGCCAGCTCTCCCTCAGTGGGTAATTCCCCATAGAAAATCAGGTAGGCAACTTCTTCAAACTCACAGTGCTGGGCCAGATCTTTAATATCGTAACCGCGGTAAGTCAGGCCGGAACCGGATTTGCCCACTGTAGAAAGTGCAGTTTTACCTGCTACCTGGCCGCGCAGACCAGCACCGCCCAATGCTTTCTCTACCATCTTCTTATTTCCCCTGTTGTATACACATTTGCTGTGTTCATCCAATTGAAAGCGCAGCGCCCGGCTTTCGCACCGGGCTGCTTGGGAGCCTCTGAATAACTCCGTAATGCCTACTTATTGAAAAGTTCGTCCAGCTTCTGCTCAAACTCGTGATAATTCAGGTAATTGTACAGCTCCTCACGAGTCTGCATGGTGTCGACAACCGCTTGCTGATCGCCATTTTGCAGGATACTGGTATAAACATTTTCCGCCGCGCGGTTCATCGCACGGAACGCCGACAGTGGATACAGTACGATATCTGCGCCCGCTTCGCCCAAATCTTTGGCGTTATACAGCTTGGTTTTACCAAACTCGGTAATATTCGCCAAAATCGGCACATTTAGCGCGTCTTTAAAGGCACGATAGTGCTCAAGTTCAGTAACCGCTTCCGCGAAAATGCCGTCGGCGCCAGCCTCAATACAAGCCTGGGCGCGTTCAATAGCCGCATCGAGTCCTTCCTGTGCAAGGGCATCGGTGCGAGCCATTACAAAGAAATCATCATCGGTACGGGCATCTACTGCCGCTTTGATACGGTCGACCATCTCCTGCTTGGAAACAATCTCTTTATTCGGGCGGTGGCCGCAGCGCTTCTGCGCTACCTGATCTTCGATGTGTACTGCAGCGGCTCCAGCGCGGATCATCTCTTTAATGGTGCGGGAAATGTTGAAAGCGCCACCCCAACCAGTATCGATATCCACTAAAAGCGGCAACTCACTGGCAGCAGTTATACGGCGCACATCCTCCAGTACATTATCGAGGCTGGTCATACCCAAGTCCGGCAGACCGTAGGAGGCGTTGGCAACACCGGCGCCAGACAGGTAAATCGCCTTATGACCAATACGTTCGGCCATAATGGCGGAATAGGCGTTGATGGTACCAACCACTTGCAGCGGTTGATTCTCGGCGAGTGCAGCGCGGAAACGCGCGCCAGCAGAAGGCTTTTGGCTCATGCTCTACCTCAGTTTCTTTTCAATGTTTATTCTCGAGGCGCGGATATGCCGGCGCATTAACAGCTCCGCCAGCTCACCATCCCCGGCCTCAATGGCCTCAATAATATGGTTGTGCTCGCGGAAAGCCCGCTGGGCCCGGGGACTGGCCATCCCCAATTGGTAGCGATACATACGAACACGGTAATAAAGTCGATTGCACAGGGTATCGATCAGAAGATCATTCTTTGATGCCTGCACGATGCGGAAATGAAAATCAAAATCCCCTTCCGGCTGGAAGTACGCCTTACCGGCCTGCAGCTCTTCCTGCTGCTCATGGTGGTAGAGCATTTGGCGCAGCTCGACCAGGTCTTCCTCGGTGCGCTGTTCCGCTGCCAGACGGCAAGCCATACCCTCGAGGGCTTCGCGAACTTCATAGAGTTCCAGTAAGCCGCGCTCACTTAACTCTACAACCCGGGCTCCGACATTGACCTTACGTTCCAGCAGCCCCAAAGACTCCAGGCGCATCACTGCTTCGCGCAAACTCCCGCGACTGGCATTAAAGCGGCGCGCCAGTTCCGGCTCGCTAATTTTGCTGCCAGAGGCGATTTGCCCCTCCACAATTTCAGCGCGCAAAGTCAGAAATAAGCGTTCAGCAAGGCTTTGACGCTCCTCTGAAGCTGAACCGGCAGTACCAACTACAGTCATGCAAGACCTGGATTGTCGACAATCTTAATGGGGCATGACATTAAATCACCAGCATTCTCTCGTCAACTGCAGGCATCTACGATTAAACATTAAGGATTGTTGACAATAGGGCAAAATAGGTGACTTTCAACAGAGCAGTAGTCTTGCCATGTTTAAGTGGGCATAATAGCGCCCGCGCCAGATGAGCCTGTTCGACTAACGCGAGCGCTCTATGCTTTATTTGGGGCTTAGGGAAAATCCCACAGAAAGAATATCCAGGCCTCGGAACAGCGCTTGTTTTAGGCTGCCACCACCCAGGTTACAGACAGAGTTATGCCGAAGAGTATTATCAGGCGATGGCTGCCAAGCCCCGAAGAAGTTAGAGCCAACAACGGCCTCAAATTTCTGGGGACTCTTCTCCACGACCCCAACCTTTTTCATTTGAATCGACACTCAGTCTCGGTCGCATTTGCGGTTGGCGTATTTACCAGCTTCCTCCCCTTGCCAGGGCAAATGGTTATTGCCGCCCTGCTCGCACTTTGGCTGCGCTGCAATCTACCTTTGTCGATGATTCTTGTATGGATCAGCAACCCAATCACCATGCCGGCTATTTTCTTTAGCACTTACAAGCTCGGCGCCTGGGTTCTAGGGGCGCCACCGGTGGATTTCAGCATCGAACTGTCGTGGGAATGGTTGACCAGTGAAGTCGGGAAGATCTGGCTGCCACTATTTACCGGCTCTCTGATTGCCGGGGCATTCTTTGCGACAGTGGCCTATTTTGCCATGCGTGCCCTCTGGCGCTGGCACGTTGTGAAAAGATGGAAATTGCGAATCCAAAGGCGATCAGCGGTCAGTTAATTTTTCCCACTGTAAACCCTCTGCAGGCACCAACAGGCAAAAGCCCCTGAAGCAATTGCCAGCAATGCCTGCAGGTAATACTCGGTAAGAGCACCTAGCACCAGAGCTGCAATAGCTCCAACAAATAAAGCCTTGCGGGCCACCTTAATTTTGGCAGTAGCCGCAGCCAACGCGGCCGCCCACACCACCATAAACGCTGAAAGTACCGCCCCCAGTGAAACAATCCAAATGGGCCAGATCTCCCACCCCTCTGCGTAGCAAACAGAACCACTACGCATATCAGGCGGACAAAAAACCCTTAGGTACCACCCATCCAGCATCAAGGTAAAACAAGCAGCCAGCACCCAAGCCAAAATTGCGGCGGGCACCGGCAGATATCTTCTAAAAATTGATACCCTACCCAAAAGCCCGGCCCGACTTACTCATTGCGCAAGGCCGCTGCCGGCTGAACCCGACTGGCCTTAAGCGCCGGATACAAAGTTGCCAGCAAGCTAAGCAGAAAGCCCGCCGCCACAACCAGTGCCACGTCTCCCCACACCAACTGGGACGGCAAATAATCCACGGGATAGACATCAGACTTTAGGAACTGGATGCCGAGCATTGATTCCAGGCCCGCTACCAATTTGGTCACCGTCAGCGAGCCCAACACCCCCAACGCACCACCAACTACAGCCCCCACAAGCCCGACCAGCGCCCCCTGACTCACAAAAGTCAGCAAAATCTGTCGGGTACTGGCCCCCATAGTACGGAGGATGGCGATATCAGCATGCTTATCGATAACCACCATCACCAAAGTGGAAACCACATTAAAAGCGGCAATCGCAATAATCAGGAAAACCAGTAACCCCACCAGGTTGCGGGACATCTGAATAGCCTGGTAGAGGTTGCCGTGGGTTCGGCTCCAATCAGTGCCGTAGAAATTGCCCCGTGGCAAGTCTTGCAGAAGACGCCGCATAATCCAGTTCGCCTCGAGCATTTCATTGACCCGTAACTGGACCCCTGCCCCACCGCTACCTCCAGCCAGAGCCCTGGCCTGCTGCCAGGCAACCAGGGCGAGAGATTGATCCAATACAGTGCCAGAGTGAAAAACCTGCGCCACTTTAAATCCAGCAACCCTGGCTGCCTTGCGTGCACCGGTGGCACTATCGTTATTTGGTACGATCAGGGAAAGGTAATCACCCGCCTCAACCCCCAACTTTTCAGCGAGCCCTTTACCCAGAACCACACCCGGTTCAGACGGGTCAAGCAAGGCATCGAAGGATGATGATTCAAGAAAGTCCCCGATATTGGAGACTTCAGTAATTGTCTCCGGGTTGACCCCCTGCACCAACAGCGGCGTCACTTCAGCCCCACGCCTGGCGAGCGCATTGACCTGCCACACTTCTGCCGCGGAGAGAACCGCAGGGTCGGAAACCAATTGTTGGCGCAACTGGGCCCAATCCACATCAGGGCTCCCGTTGTAAATAGTGACATGAGGCATAATTCCCAGGATTCGCTCGCGCAACTCCCGGTCAAAACCATTCATCACCGACATCACCACAATCATCAAGGCGACACCGAGGATCAAACCAATCATCGATAAACCGGAAATGAATGAGACCAAACCGGCCGAATCGTCATTTCTGCGCTGGGCACCGGCATAGCGAAGCCCAATATAAGCGGGAAGTGGCTTAAACATGATCACCCTGGTGCCAGTCAGCGGTCAGCCGCCCATCGATCAGATGCAGACAGCGATCCAGGGCCGCCGCCAGATCCGGGTCATGGGTAACGATCACAAAGCTAATTCCCATCTCCTGATTCAAGCGATCCATCAATTTGTGGATCTCTGCCCCCGTAGCCCGATCCAGATTGCCGGTGGGCTCATCCATCAAAACACAGGCGGGTCTTGTCACCAGTGCCCGGGCAATGGCCACCCGTTGCCGTTCACCGCCAGAAAGCTGTGATGGCTTGTGCCCCATGCGTTCACCCAGGCCTACCGCCGTGAGCATGGCCTCGGCCTCTTTGCGAGCTTCGGCAACTGAACGCTTGCCGATCAGTAATGGCATGGCGACATTTTCCAGGGCGGAAAACTCGTTAAGCAAATGGTGAAACTGGTATACAAAACCGAGACTGCTATTTCTCAACCAACCCCGCTCATTGGCGTTGAGTTCAGCGAGATTCTTACCCGCAACCCAGACCTCACCGGAGCTTGGGGTATCGAGGCCACCAAGCAAGTTGAGCAGTGTCGATTTACCAGAGCCCGAAGCGCCGACGATGGCCAATTTCTCGCCCCGCTTTACCTCAAGCTCAACACCACTCAGAACCTCCAGATCCCGACCTCCCTGGCGATAATGTTTGCGCAATTGCCGACAAGCCAAAACAGCACCATCCGGGGCCGGAGCTGGCTGTGCTTTTTCCGTATCTATTTCCACTCGACTGTTCATCAAACTATTCGCTGTCTCTCAACATCTATAAATCACGCCAACAACAGATCGGCCATGGATTTATATAAATTATTCGTAACGCAAAGCTTCCGCTGGCTCAATCTGTGCCGCTCGCCAGGCAGGAAATATCGTTGCCAACAGACTCATACAAATTGCTGCCGTTAACACCACTACCGCATCGCCGACGCGAAATTCAGAAGGCAGGTAACTAACAAAGAAAACACGGGGATCAAATATCTTGGCGCCTACCACCGACTCAATCCAGGTCACCATTTCAGTCAGGTTCATCGCTATCACGATACCTAAAACAGCACCGGCAAAAGCGCCGATAATGCCAATGGCACTCCCCTGAATCACAAACACCGCCATAATCTGGCGGGAGGTGAGCCCCAATGTTCGCAGCACCGCTATATCGGAGCGTTTATCCGCAACCATCAGCACTAATGCGGAGACAATATTAAATGCGGCCACGGCGACAATGATCATCAGCATCAACGTAACAACGGTCTTCTCCATTTTAACTGCCTGGAAAAGACTTCCCTGGGAGTCCCCCCAGTCTTCCCCCTGAAAACCCTCGCCCAGCTCATTTGCATAGACAGAAACAAGCCCCAACGCATTGTCCATATCGTCAAAGCGCAACTGCAGCCCCTGGACCTTACCCGTCATCCGGGTCAGGCGCGCAGCGTCTTCAATATTGATCAGCGCGACATTCTGATCCACCTGCGCACCCACAGAGAAAACACCGGCAACCGTGAAACGCTTTGTTCTGGGGAATATACCAGCGGGGGTCACGCTGACTTCTGGCAGGGTCAGTATTACCGAATCTCCGGGAATCACATTGAGCTGATGGGCAAGGATTCGCCCCAGAACCACCCCGTAGCTGCGGGGCTCGAGCAAATCCAGGTTACCCATCACCATATGCTCACCGACGGTAGACACCTTGCGCAGCGCTTGCGGTTCCACACCTTGGAACTGGGCACCGTGACTGCTGCCATGAGCACTCAAGAGGGCGTAGCCATTCACAAAAGGGCTGGTCGCTTCGACATGTGGCTGAGCTTCCAACTGCCGTGCAGGTGTCTCCCAGTCCACAAGGCCGCCTTCCCGCTCGACAAAGCCGTGAGGTACAACACTTAGTATTCGAGTTTTAAGCTCACGATCGAAGCCGTTCATAACAGAAGCGACAACAATCAACGCAAAAACACCAAGGGCCATTCCCAGTAGAGAAAAGCCATTGATAAAGGAAATAAACTGCTGCCTGCGGCGGGCAGCCACGTAGCGCAGACCAATAAATAGGGGGACAGGTTTTAACATAGGGTCGATTTAAACGGAAAAACGTCAGGAAATCCAAAGATTTAGGCAAGTTTACCGAACGTTGTAAGTCTTGAGCTGGGCCTTCAGGCGCTTCAACGCCTCTTCATCCCACTCCTCTGGCTCTGTAAGGGCGAGCCACGCCAAAGTGTATCCCCACGGGGTATACCGATGGCCAAAAGATAATGGAGCGAGTCCTACATTTAAGTCCGCCAGCAGCTGCAAGCCGGTAACTAAAGGGTACCACTGGAGATCCGGCGATACATCAGGTCCTCTGGGATGGTTCAACCAGTCGGGCCTTTCCAGCGCCCAGCGCACACTAAAGAATACTATCGGGTCACTGGCGTGCTGCAAAAATGCAATCCTGAACTCACCCCATGGCTCACGACCAATATAGCCTCCGTACTGATTACCAAAGCGCACCACCTCCCCCCCTTTGAACTCTGGCAGCCAGGCGGGAGTGCCCGGATCTCGATTTCTGACAATCCGGCTCCACATGCCTACACCGAGGGGCGGCCCAGCCCAAAGGGCTCCATCAATTGGGTCATCGATAATGTCATAGAAGTCGAAGGAGTCTTCGGAAAGTTGAGCGCCAAGACTGAGGCCAAACAAGTAAACTCGGGGCCGCTCATCTTCTGGCAACTCCGCCCAATAATCATAAATGACCTTAAACAGTGCTCGCGCCGACTCGAGCCCCTCAGAATCATCCGCCATCAGTGCTATCGGGCTGGATAGATAGGAGTACTGCGCCGCAACAGTGGCGGTATTACCTCGATACAAAAACTCTAAAGAATTTACAGCACCGGGATCAACCCAGCCGGCGCCGGTTGGAGTTGCCACTAATAAGATCTCACGCCGGAATGCACCAACCCGCTTTAACTCCTCCAGCGCCAACTGAGCGCTCTTCATGGGCGTCACAGCACTATCAAGCCCAACGAAAACCCTGATGGGCTGTACTGCAGAACCAGCCACCTCTCTTATTTCTTCATCTGTCGGCCCCAGCGTTAAGAACCGGCGCCCTTGATTGCCAATGTCATCCCACTTAATCAGCGAATTGGCGCCACCAGGAAGATTGGGGTCTGCCGGAGGGGGAATACTCTTCGCATAAGAATTATCTAGCCGCTGATAGGTCGATGAAATCACATGCAAACCTGCCTTCAATAGCACCCCATTAAAAACAGCCCAGTAAAGAAGCACAGCCGCCAATACACCCACAAGCATCGCCACTCGCTCGGGCACATGCTGCTCCACATAGCAGGCCACCAGGAGGACTATTCGCTGAAACCCTTTTCCCAGGCACCACAACACCAGGAACATGAGGAGAGATATTACAGCGATCGTAATAGGCTCTACGGATCCAACCTGCTCCATACCCATAAGGGCGCGGATAGAGTTCTGCCACTTCACTCCCTGCCAGAGAGAAACAAGAAAAAGAAGGAGACATACGGCTAATACACTTCGATCAAATAGACGTCTTTGCCATGTGGAAATCGGCAGATTGGGGATACCCAGGTATTTCCAAAGCCAACTCAGAAAGACGCCGAAAACATAGCCGACAAAGAATGCGACGCCGCCCAGTATTCCCTGCATTACATCACTGCGAGGAATAAGGGATGGCGTAAGGGAGAGCGCAAAGCAGATAGAACCAATAAGAAGGCCGAGAATTGAAAAGGTATTAACCAGCCTCATTCTTGTCCGCTCGACAAGCCAAGCATAATTAACAGCCTAGCATAGGCGCCTCGGCAATCAGCCACCCTCTGCTGCTCAATCGATTCAAAACTCGAAGTAATAACGCTGCAAGAATATAGGCGCCAACTCATTGCACCAAATATTCCAAAGAGGCGCATTTGTTTCTATTTTTGGCGCGAAAACGTGAAGAAGAACAGGAGCATTGGCGGAAATTCTGTTTTAATGGGACGGCTAATGGAACATCTACATCGGAGAACAAAAAATGTTCAGCAGACTCCGCAGCGGATTGAATTGTCTCGCTGGCTCAATGGCTCTACTTCTTACTTTTGGCGCCCAGGCGACAACCATTGAAGTACCCGTAGGCACCCAGGGTGGGGAGCTCACCATTGAAGAAGTCCGTGGGCTTAAAAAACATGATGTGACCTCACGCCTGGGAGAACCCCTTGGTATTGAAGGGCCAATTGGCGAACCCGCTATCACGCGCTGGGAATACGGCGAGTTCTACGTTTTCTTTGAACAGGACACCGTCCTACACACAGTGAAAAAACCCAGCGGCTGATCTAGCACATCCTGGCAGGCGCTCAACTGAAGCTGCCTGCCTCACCCAAAGTGAAGCACCCCACTCTAGCTGCAGCTGCAAGATAATTCAGCCCCACTCTTTTGCTGATTCGGAAATTTAAGATCACAGCAACCTGAAGCAACCACCTCCAACCGGAGTTACAAGCCGTGCGCTATATCGCCATTCTGTTTTTTGCATTAACCACTATTGCCCAGGCTGAAGTCACCCTGGTGGAAGTGATTAAGTCCGAAAACAAAATGCACTTGCTCGGTGGCGACAAGGTTATAAAGAGCTACCATGTCGCCTTCGGCGGGCAACCCCAAGGACACAAGCAGCAGGAAGGCGATGAAAAAACCCCTGAGGGACACTACACGCTGGATTACAAAAAAGAAGACTCCTCTTATTATCGGGCAATGCATATCTCCTACCCCAATGCCGAAGACCGCGCTCAAGCTGAGGCTCGGGGAGTCTCTCCAGGTGGCTTCATTATGATCCATGGCCAGCGCAATCGACTCGGCTGGTTCGCTCCAATCACCCAACGTTTTAACTGGACCGATGGTTGTATTGCCCTTACCAATGACGAGATGGATGAGTTTATGGCTCTCGTAAAAATCGGCACCCCCATTGCAATCCGCTGGTGAAACATCACCAAGATAGAGGCCATATCAGCTCTTCAAAGTCCTTAGGGAGATTTTGAAGAACTGCCCGATAGCCAAGGGACTGGATTTCCCCTCTACAACCAGTCAATATGCCCGCCGTAACTTCACCTTGGTGGGGTGGTCAACTTTTAGGCAAGCTGACAGAACACCACCTTCCGGACTAATGAGAAACCGATAGAAAATGACAGTAAAAGTCGAATCCGTAGATAGCCTATTGAAATCCAGCGGTCGCGAGGGCGAAGAAGTCCGCGTTCAAGGCTGGATCAGAACCCGCCGCGACTCCAAAGCCGGCCTCTCTTTCCTGGCCGTACATGACGGCAGCTGCTTTGATCCGATCCAGGTCGTTGCTGAGAATCACCTGCACAATTACCAGTCAGAAGTGCAGCGCCTGACTACCGGCTGCGCGGTAGATATCCTCGGTACCATCAAACCATCCGAAGGCAAGGGTCAGTCTATCGAACTGCTCGCCACCGAAGTCCAGGTTGTCGGCTGGGTGGAAGACCCGGATACCTATCCCATGTCCCCCAAGCGCCACACTATGGAGCACTTGCGCGAACACGCTCACCTGCGCCCGCGCACCAATGTCAGTGGTGCCGTAGCCCGCGTACGTAACTGTATCGCCCAAGCGATTCACCGTTTTTATCACGAGAACGGCTTCCTCTACGTGCACACCCCAATTCTCACCGCTTCTGACTGTGAAGGTGCTGGCGAGATGTTCCGGGTCAGTACCCTGGATATGGAGAACTTGCCGCGCACAGATAAGGGTGCGGTGGACTACAGCAAGGACTTCTTCGGCGAAGAGAGCTTCCTCACTGTATCCGGCCAGCTGAATGTTGAGAGCTACTGCCTGGCCATGTCCAAGGTGTACACCTTCGGCCCCACCTTCCGCGCAGAAAACTCCAATACCACTCGCCACCTGGCAGAGTTCTGGATGGTTGAGCCGGAAGTGGCCTTTGCAGACCTGGCAGATGTAGCCGACCTCTCCGAGCAAATGCTGAAGTATGTATCCAAGGCGGTACTGGAAGAGCGCGCCGATGATATGGCCTTCTTTGCCCAGCGCATCGACAAGGAGGCTATCAGCCGCCTGGAAAATATCGTTGACAACGATTTCGCCCGCATCAACTACTCCGAAGCGATTGAAATCCTGGAAAGCTGCAAAGAGAAGTTCGAGTTCCCCGTATCCTGGGGTATTGATCTGGCCTCTGAGCATGAGCGTTACCTGGCAGAGAAGCACTTCAAAAAGCCAGTTATCGTGATGAACTATCCGAAGGATATTAAAGCCTTCTACATGCGCATGAACGACGATGGTAAAACTGTTGCCGCAATGGACGTTCTGGCACCGGGAATCGGCGAAATTATCGGCGGCGCCCAACGTGAAGAGCGTTTGGAGAAGCTCGATGAGCGTATGGATGAAATGAATGTACCCAAGGAACACCTGGACTGGTACCGCGACCTCCGCCGCTACGGCACCGTGCCTCATGCGGGCTTTGGCCTGGGCTTTGATCGTATCGTGTCCTACGTGACCGGCATGGGCAACATCCGCGATGTAATCCCCTTCCCGCGCACACCGAAGAACATCTCGTTCTAAATAAAAAGCCCCGCAACGCGGGGCTTTTTATTTCACATACAAACCTTCAAGCGCTCAGTCCAGTTGCTGCAGCAATGATGTCATCGCTCGCCTTTTCACTAATCATATAAACCGGCACAACAATAAAGAAACCAGGAATTCGGGGGAACACCGAAGCATCCACTACCCTTAAATTATTGGTGCCGTGAACCCGAAATTTACTGTCGACAACTGCCATAGGATCACTGGCAGGCCCCATTTTATTGGAACAGGAAGCGTGATGCCCCCAAGCTTGGTTCTTAACAAACTCGCCAATTTGCTGATCTGATTGAACCTCATTACCGGGCAATAATTCCCTGGAGACATGCTTGCTCACAATAGGGCCCGACATAATATCCCTGGAAATTTTTACCCCCTCAACAACTGCCTGAAGGTCTTCTCCCAGAGCATCATTACCCTCACCAAAATAGTGGAAGTTGATTTCCGGTGTGTCCCTGGGATCAGCAGATTGCAGGGTCACACGCCCGGCGGTATTGTTCGTATGGCCTTTCAGTACAATCCAGGAGAAACGGTCTTTGTAGTCCCGCAACGCCTGGGAGTACCCGGGAAAGTATCCGTGGAAATCGGAGGGCACTCCGAAAATAAACAAGTCGGGATCTTCCAGCTCCGGTTTGGAACGTTTGACCAGAGACAATACTGGACCATTTCCACTGTAGGGCCCCTGATTGAACCAGCCATAGCGATAGCGATTTAAGCAGGGATCATTCCCCTCCCCCCAAGTGCAATCTTTAAGAAGGGCAAGATCCTCACTCATCTCACTAACGATTCCGACCTCATAGCGATCCTGGAGATTCTCTCCTACCCCAGGCAGATCTAGCAAGGGCTCTATGCCGTGATCTCGGAGCTCATGGGCGGGACCAATTCCCGACAACTTGAGAAGTTGCGGGCTATTGAAGGCCCCTCCAGACAAGATAACCTCGCGATTTGCCCGCACTTGCCTCAAGACTCCGGCAGTACCGCTTTCGTCATGGTAAGGATCTGCCTTATACAGGCTCGCCCCTTCTAAAAACTCCACTCCAACAGCAGTATTTCCCTCAAACAACACACGAGTTGCCAGTGAATTTGTACGAATATGAAGCAAGTTTGGGTAAACTGACTGGGTATCTAAGAGGTATTCGCGCACACTGGTACGGCGGTTTCGACTATCTGCTGCCATAGGGGCGATAAAAGGCCCTTCCTGGCCACCGGCCACGTCCCAATGATTGATATCCAAGCGAAGATTGCCGCTGATAATTTTTTCCAGGGCCCCTTCGAGCCCATACTTGGCCAGCGCAGCCTGCGCAACTTTCAAGATCGCCGGGTCTTCCAGCAATAACGCGGGGTTGCCGCGATTCGTAGGCAGCCAACCATCAAAACCGTGGCGGGATGGGTTAGAGAAAATTGGGCGGGGCACATATTCACAACGCTCTAAACGCTCAAAATATCGCCGCATATTTGCGCTATCCCAGGAAATATCCCCTGTATCCCGTGCTATGCGGTCAAAATCATTGTTATGTGGATAGACCGTAATCAGTGCGTGGTGCGTGGTACAACCACCGATAGTACTCGCCCGTGGGTAGAGGATTCCCTTCCCGGAAACATATTTTTCGTCCAGTTTCTGCTGATTGATATCCGCATAATGCTTAACAAAAAAGTCCCAGCTCAATTTGGGGTCTTCAGACGCAAAGGGGTGCCATGCTGGAATATTATGGGTGTCATCACTAGGGTCATCAGCACCAGCTTCCAACACCAAGACAGAAAATCCCGCCTTTGCTAAATTTACCGCTAATGGCCCTCCACCCGCACCGGACCCAACAATCACGTAGTCATATTGATCATAGAAATTCCGATCCAACATTGAGAGAGCGGAAACCAATCCTGTCGAAGCCGCGCTGGCAGCAATACCCAGTTGCACCGCTCCTTTAGTAAAATTTCTACGGCTAATTTTTTTGCTCGACACTTTCTTGTCAATCGAATCCTTCTCTTCCATAGTGCTTATCCATTTTTATACGTTGTATCCGAGATAAGCATTATGCACGCCAGCTTTTGCAATTCTGTCTTACAGGGATTGCTTTAATCTAAAACTCGACCTACTTACCAGCGCGAGGATGTATCACATGCCTAAAAGATATATCGACGCAAGACTTCTTAAATGAAATTAAATAAACCTCTCCCATTCCACCTGGAGACCCCAGAAGAGAAGCACCTATGAGGCATCAAATAAAAGGAAAACGAGTTTTTAAGCTAGCCAAAATCAAAGGTCACGCTTCAAAATTCAATCAGCCAGATAAACCTTCAAACACCACCTCAAAAAGGAAACATAAATAAATTTGAATAACTGCAAGGCAGTTTATTATTTTAAGCATTACGCCAACGCTTAAAATAATAAATCCCCCAGTCCGGCAAGTAACAAACTCAGATCACAACGGCGGTTTTCGTGAATTTTCTACACAATCAGTCGCTGGAATATTCTTAGCCCCCCTATTGAGAGCTTAAAACATTGCCCAAAGTATCAATCTGTCTATATGATGCAATCATCGAATTTGATTGCGATTCTTGGAATAACAACTAGATTAATAAACACTAAAAAATAAAAGCGATCCGATTCAACCCAAAATCCTCAGGAGCATCGGACACAAGTTTTAGTTGATGACCGTGAGAAGGAGATCAGAATGTCTGGAAAAGAGCTCTATATCACCTACGAAGAACTTTTAAAACTCGAGAGTTTTAGAAAACCTAACTCAACACCAAGAAAACCCCAAAACATTGATACCACCCACCTTGATGATATCGAAGTAATCATTGCCAACGGCAAAGGAATTCAAGCTCTCGATAGAGAAGCTATCAACAAACTACCACTAACAGGATGGGTTTGTAGATTTCCCGCCCACATTCACCCCCCCAAAGGGTTGAAACTCGTTCAAGTCAGCGAGCACCTATTGAATATTGCTCCGGCTAGAAATATGCCGTTGCAAAAATTTGAGGCTCTAGTCAAGGAACTCACTACCAGCGCCATCACAATATTCAAGAAGCAAGGTCGAGCCGTCTGATATATGCCCCTGATCACGGCCGACTGCAAAACGGTATGCTATTGAGCTGCCGTTTTGCTGTCTCTCCACTAAGTACCTACCCCCTAGCCTATTAATTTCTGAAATGCGATTAACTTCCTGATGTAAGCTCGCATTTCCGGAGTATCAAATTTCCCCTGATAACGATCAGGATCGTTGACTGAGCGCCCCTTAATACCGGGACAGCCGCCAAATCGTATTAGTGTGGAAAAAGCAGGCATTAACTGCAACTCTTCTACCGAAGCCTTGATTTCTAAATCCAAATGATCTGAGTACTCTTCAATATATCTGGAAACCGTCCCCATACCTGAAAGTGTTTGTGCACAAACCATATTCCCAACTGTCCCAAACTTGGGGAATCGATGAACTTCTTTAAAGTCCACCTTATCAAAGCTGGCCAATAGATTTTCCTTCAATACCAACTCGGCAAACGCCAGGTGCTCCCCCTTTTTGGGTTTCAAGCCTGTCACCTGGTAGTGGAGCGCCTCAAAGGGAACAAAAAGATTGCTCCACCCCTTTTCAATTTTTGAAATTGCATATTCCTTATAAGCAGCTTTTTCCTGATACTTATCGATAGTCTGAAAGATTGAAAGCGCCAGACCAACAACTGCCACCCCGGCTGCAACACCGCCTATCCTGGTTACCCTTTTCAGGCCAATTTGGGTTTCATCCCATGTCTTCCCATAAATTGCCAAAAGAGCCGCGATAGCTGTAAGTGCATGCCCTAAAATAGAAATAGTCAGATCCATAAGCTCCCCCAGAAAAAAATCAAATTTCAATATGCACTAAAAATCAAACCTTGGTATCACTATCTACCGATACCAGAAAATTTCAACACAGTAGATACACGCCACATTGCGAAAATCACCGCCAGGCTATCTACTTTCATTAATGGGCAGGAATAAATAGAAATATACACTTACTCAGAAAAGCTAATCAATAAGTTAAAATTACTATTTTTAGACTGGAACCTTATAAAAAAACCAAAACAAAACAATCGTACCTATTTGGATTTACCTCATCGCAAAAAATTAAATAGTAATATACGGAGCTTGTACTTTTCCCGTAAATTTAATTAGCAAGTAGGCAAAGCAATAAGGGGCAAAGGTTGATTCACAAGATAGCGGCTTACTAACCACACTATTTAAGTCAAATCTCCTGACTCCATACAATTAATAAATTTAAAGGCTTATTATAACAACCAACCCCCAACCACCTGCCAAACATCTCCGATGCGACCCAAAGGCTACTATTGGGAACCTTTTTAAAACTTGACCCTGAATAGCTAACGACTATAACTATTCACAAGGTTGTATAACTCGCAGCATCTACTGACCAACTGGTATCCATATGATACATCTATTTGTACACGCAAATGTTAAGGACTTCAACGAATGGCACAGAGCGCTAAAGGAGTTTATGCCTATAGTTGAGCAAATGGGTGCTACTGCCACATCCGTATACCGGGAAATTGATAATCACCATAATGTGACCGTGATCCATGAATTTCCTTCGAAGGAGCATGCCATTAAATTTGTCAATAGTAGTGAACTTGAAGAAGCCAAGAAGAAGGCTGGCGTGCTTGTGACTCCAAAAATTTGGTATACAGAAAAATTATAATTATTCCTTATTTTGGCATAGAAATTTATAAAGCTATCTTCACCCCCAATAGGCCTATCCATTCAAGGGGTGTATCTTGATCAATGGCTCTTCCTTTATAAATAAGCTGACGCTAGAGTATCCCTCCACTAACAGTAACCATATAACAATACTGATAACCCCTGCCTTTAAAGTAACTTCATATACTTGACTGGCACATGATCAACCAGCCACACATTATTAGCCGAGCGATAAAAATCAAAACCATCTCGATGCATGGATTTTGCCTCCACCCTTAACAGTACGGGCTTGCCATACCTGGCACCAACAGATCGAGCAACAGCCTCAGATTCTGACAAGTGAACATGATGCCTTTGCATTTTCTTCAGTCCTTGCGCGAGGATATCTTCAACAAAACGCTCTGCAGTGCCATGGAGAAGCGCACCTGGTGGTTCAAGGGGGCTTAAATGTAAATTAATATCTACAGAATGTCCCTGATTGGCTCTGATAGAAAGACCATCATCACTTATAGAAAACCGCTGCTTATCATTGGTTTCCACAACGACAGAAACCAAATCCCTGTTTAGCTCAAAGTCTACAGTTTTCTGAATCAACTCATCAACTGCCACCCATCCATTCTCATCCATAAACAAGCCGATGGCTTCAGGCTTATGCCTGAGCAGGTAGCTGAAGTATTTTGATATCCTACTCAGCTCTCTACTGAACTCAGTATCTCTATTCAATTCTAATATTCCACAACTAAGAATTTAACTCGAAATTTTATGATGGGACATTCACCTTGGCGAAAATGTACTCATCAAAATAAATACCCCCTTTTTTTACTGAGCAGCTTAAAGTCCCTTCATGCTTATACCCCGCCTTCTGTAAAACCTTCATTGATCCGACATTTCCAGAAAAGACAGAGGCATAAAGCCTGACAATATTTTGTGAAGAAAAAATCTCACGAGTAAACTGAGCCAAAGCAATAGTAGCAATTCCTCTCCCCCAAAATTCTCGCGCAACCCAATATCCAACCTCACCGGAGTGAGAATGCTCAAACAGCTGCTCGCGCATACTTATAATCCCGCAAAAGGCCCCTCTGTACTCTATTGCCTTTACAACCCCTTCCTTACTACAACCTTTATCAACCCACCAAGCAGCATCTTCCAATGTATAAGGGTGAGGAATTCTCGATGACAAATACTTAAGCACAGACTCATCATTTAAGTACTCAACCAGTAGTGCTTCATCATTCTTTTCAATGTTTCTTAATTCAATCATTCGAAAAAACCATCAATTCCCTAACCTATTACTGACACCCTTTCAATGAAAATCAATGCTTTTGAAAGCTAGGGTTCTCAGCTATCAACTCTTCCTACCTACTCTCCAATCAGCACAATAGCTTTTTATCTTCCTACGACTGCCTCACAATTATTACTACATCTCAAAAATTTCAGCCATTATCAATTATAATCGACCCTATTTGTACGGAATTCTATCAATATGTACCCTCAACAACTCAACTTGGCAGTATGGGCCTCACTAGCCCCTGCTGCGTTGGTGTCTGCCCAGGAAGTAACTCAAACGGTAGAAGAAGTTGAAGTTATTGGTAGAGCCCAACAATTTTATCTGGACTCTCATACACAAGTTGGAACGAAAACTGACGCAGACTTATTGAATATTGCAATGTCTGCTCAAGTACTAAATGAACAGCTTATTGAAGACCAGGCTGCCCGCGATATCACTGACTTGTACCGCTCTATCGCAGGAGTTAGTCAATTCAGCTATTCCGGTGTCACATTTCGGGGATTTCGAGACAATAAAAATATTTTTTACGATGGAGTCCGCGGCGATCCCTATTCGGGGTTTAGTGTTCCTCAAGTATCAAATGTAGCGCGCATCGAGGTACTAAAAGGGCCATCCTCCGCCCTCTATGGCGGCGGTGAGCCCGGAGGGATGATTAACTACACCTCCAAGAGGCCAACCTTCGATGAGCGCCGTGAATTAACAGTCACCTCCGGAAGCGAATCGCTTAAAGGAGCTTCTATCGAGCTAACAGGCAGTGTAACTGGAAATATCGCCTATCGTTTAGGAGGCTTCTATGAATCTCAAGATAGCTTTCGCAATAATGCGAACAGCGAGAACATTGAACTTGCTGGGGGACTACTATTTGACCTCTCAGAAGACACTCAACTGACAACCACCTTCGAGCACATAGAACAAAATCTAGGCGGTAACCGCCTGCGCGGCGTGCCCGTTAATGATGACGGGAAATTCTTGGTGGATCCTTCCTACAACACCAACGAAAAATCTGATTATCAAAACCTTAAAGCCTTGGTTCTTCGAACTAAAGTCAAGCATAAGGTGACAGATAGCCTGAACTTTAACGCAACAGTGCGTTACATGGAAAATGAAAGGGAGCAGGCTTATCACGAATCGCGCGGTTGGGTAGACATCAATGGTGATGGAACGGCCAATACTGAAGATGGAACCATCCGCCGTGAGTACCGCGATCAGTACCGGGCAAATGAAGAGCTGAGCCTTACTTTGGACTTTGTGTATGACACAGACATTTCAGGTATGAATCATCAGATTTTGCTTGGTGGTGACTATCATGATGTTGATACAAAATATGACTATTGGCGAGCGCGCCCTGGAGCAGACGGTGTTACAAACCTCAACATCTACGAACTCAACTACGGGATAACTGACCCGTCAACTTACAACCTTATCAATATGAATAAGGATGGTACGGCCAGCATCCGTACCAGCATTTATATCCAGGATACTGTGGAATTGACCAATCAGTGGTTCTGGATGCTAGGTGCGCGCCTTGATCAGTTCGACGAAACTGAAAAAGAAAGCGGCAATAGCTACAAAGATAATGATGCAAGCTACCGTACAGGCATCACTTATAAGCCCGTAGATACACTATCCCTCTATGCAAATTACTCCCAGAGCTTTAATCCGGTGAGCGCAGACGACTTTGAGGGCGGCGCCGAGGAGCTTGAACCCAGTACTGGCAGTCAAGTGGAGATTGGTGTGAAGAAGGAATGGCTGGATGGGCGTATCCTGACCACTCTAGCCTTCTATCAGATAAAAAAAGCAAATATGGCCCAAAGTAACCCCACCTATATCAGTGCCGATGAGACCCCGAATGAAGCCGAAATTATCAACCTCGGGCAGGTTCAAAGTGGTGGAAGCGAGTTCACCTTAGTCGGTGACATAACTGAGAGACTCAGCATAACAGCTAATTATGCGTACAACGATACGTATATCGCTGAGGGTGACTCACGCAATGTGTCAGACTCAGGTCAGTTCGTAAATGCACCCAAGCACCAAGCAGGCTTGTGGGCCCGCTATGACCTCAGTATATGGGACTCAGCATTTGCCATTGGTGCCGACTATGTGAGCGATCAAATAAGCTTCGATGATCAAAAAGTAAAGGCCTACACTGTACTCGATGCCAGCTGGGCAACTCGCTGGGATGATATTCAGCTGAGTATCAACGTAAAAAACCTTTTGAATAAAACGTATGCAGTGAGCGGTTTTAATGAGCGGCAAGGACATTTTCCCGGCCAACCACGAGAGCTAATCGCCCAGATTTCCTATGACTTTTAGCGACCTAGCAATTTATCGTCAGCGGATTTCCACTGGCGATATCATCTTGTTCTATACAGGAAGGAAGTTCTTTGGCGATACACTCATCAATATACCCCCGCAGACTTACACACCTGTTCAGCCCTTCTTCTAAACTTAGATATTATGAAAACGACACTGATCCCTCAGATTGAATTTCTATTAGCAAATATTCAATCCGAGGTGGCACCTTCAATCAAGACGAGTACAGACCGTATAAATTTCGATCGAATAACCTCCCCATGACGCTATACAGGTAGCAAACTAGTATTAATCAAGTTGGTATTCAAAGTCGTAGTAATGAACTCCACCATCCACCTGAATAGACATTTTCCCAGAGAGTCCCTCTAGTTCTCCAGTGCCAGAATCAGGCACAACTTCTAAAATAAGGAAGTCCTCTCCTTTCTTCATAGTCCCAAAGTGCTGTAAAACAAACGTGCCTCGCTTACCACCTAAAGTACCGGCAACTTGCTCTATAGCTACATACCCCGCAGATCCTTTTACGGGAGTCATTGCACTTAACATTTCTCCTCGACTTTCTCCTGAAAGATCACCGTAAAAGACTTTATTAATTGACATACGCCCCAAGCTGTTTCCTTCACTGCCTTTCGCATACGGATCCATCGGCTTTACAGTAACCTCGAACTTTCCTGAAATTTTCATATTTGCTCCTTTGCGAATCTAGATTGAAGTAGTACGTGTCTGGCTTTACCAGTAACAACTTAGGCTCTAAGAGAGTCTAAAGTGCTACTTATCGGTTTTCCATTTTAATATACAAGACTGTATATTTATACACACAAGATGGCAAAGTAAGTGACTATGGACTGAGATATTTATGAAGGTGCGCAATTAACACTCAAAATTACTAATGTCCACCAAACTGTTAAGAGACATAAGCGAGAAATATTGGAACTTACCGAGGCAGCATGGGCTTTTAGCACTTCCAATCTCCCCGAGAAGATAGTTCATTTTTATTTGGGGCCAGGTGGAAATACGCTTGTCAATTCTACAGAGAGGGAAATTAAAGAAATCGCTAAAGCGGGATTACAAGAGTCCAGTGGAGCAAAGCCGAAATGACGATGCCCCTAAAACCATTTTGGAGGCTATGAGTTATTTTTTCTACACTAATATTGGCAAAACGATAGACCGTAGATCTGTGGATTGACTAGCCCAAAACACTCTCTGCCTAACTTATTAGCACCATTATTAGGTGTAATAAGCTAGGCATATCCTAGGAAACTAGCTTCCCTTCACATAAAACGATCAACTACTTGGCGCAGTTACCATAGGCGCCGGTACTAATACGTCTTCGCCATCACTCTCTTCTTGAGGTTCAGTAAACCCAAAGTCCTCCAGTATTCCGTAGAGCGCCGGTAGCACCAGAAGGATCAGAATAGTAGAACTGCTGATACCAAATACAATACTGGTAACAAGCGGCACCAACACCTGTGCCTGCAGACTGGTTTCAAATAGCAGTGGCAACAGACCGACGATTGTGGTCAGCGAGGTAAGGAAGATTGCTCGGAAACGATCGCGACTGGCCTGACTTGCCGCGCTATGTACATCCATTCCTTCACGCACTCGCCGCTTCACAAACTCCACTAGCAAAATTGAGTCATTGACCACAATTCCGGCGAGAGAGACAAAACCCATCATACTGGGCATAGACATATTCTGGCCCATGATCAGATGCCCCCAAATAACACCAATCAGTGCCAGGGGAATAGCCACCAATACAATCAGAGGCTCCACGTAGCTACGGAACTGCATGGATAGGAGAAGGTAGATACCAATGGCACCTATTAACAGGGCCCGACCAATGGACTTACCGGTAACCTCACTATTTTTCATTTCCCCTTGCATATCAACGCGCAATCCTGGGAACTCACGGGTAAGCTCAGACAGGAACTTCTCCTGGGTATCGCCAAGTACCTGTCCAGCATTCGCTTTCTCTGTGAAAACATCAGCAAACACACTCACTACCCGCTCACCGTCAATACGTTGAATACGCGCATACTCCCGATTCATTTCTATATCGGCAACGGCAATCAGCGGAACACGTTGCTTGGTAGCTGGATGGATAATGACTAATTCATCGAAACGGCTCAGTGCACCGCGGGAATTTGCATCCATACGAACCTGAATCTCGTAGGTTTCCCCCCGATATTGAATTTCATCTATCTCCATCCCCTGGTAAGCAGCTCGTAACTGATTGGCGACATTGCTGGCGTCCAGGCCAGTGGCATAAGCGCCTTCACGCATTTTGACAGTGAGTTGCGGCTTGCCAGGACGCAAGTCATCCACCACATTCACTACGCCGTCGTATCCACGCAACCAATTCTGCAAGCGAATGGACGCTGCCTTTAGCTGATCCAACTCCAAACCGGCAAGTCGCAAGTGGATAGCACGGCCGGCAGGGCCTAAGGCCGGTTCTTTATAAAGAATAGCGATTGCCCCTGGTGTGTCGCCGGCAGCCTCACGCCAAGCATGGCGCAATTCATCCATGCTGGTATTGCGGCCTTCAGCGGCAAGCAGATCGACATTAATTGTGGCCACATGGGGCCCCGATTCAAAGGCATCTCCGTTAACACCAAAAGTGACACTCGTATGGTTTACCAAAGGTGCTCTTTCATTTTCAGAAAACTCTGAGGCAACTTGATCCAACGTCTTCAACTGCTTATCGACTAATTTCTCCATATCGACCAAAGACGTGCCTTGAGGCATTAAGATCCGAGCTTGCAATAAATCGCCCTCCAAGGTGGGAAAACCCTGAAACTTGACGATCCCCGATGTCATCAAACTAATAGTGACCAGGAACAAGCCAAATACACCCCCGACAAAGGCATAGCGATATTTAACAGCCCAATCTGCTGCGCGCCCCATATTTTCTCGCCAACCATCAAAACGTTTGGCAAAAGCCTGCTTCCAGGCAGGGGGGCGACTTTTATGCTCAAGGGCATGCCGCAAGTGTGCCGGCAAAATCAGGAAAGCTTCGATCAGGCTAATGAGCAATACAGAAATCAATACAATGGGGAGCACCTTGAGGACCTGCCCCATATCCCCCTTAATAAAGACCAGTCCTCCAAACACCATTACCGTAGTTGCGAATGAAGACAGTACTCCACGAGCCACTCGCTTGGTGCCATTGATAACCGCTTCCAACGGCGACCTTCCCTCACGGTGTTCACTGGCAATACTCTCCGATAACACAATGGCGTCATCCATCAGGATACCAATGGCAATCAGCAGTCCTACCAGACTGATCATATTAATGGACACGCCCATGGCCGTGATCAGTGCAAACGAACCCAGGAATGAAACCGGCAAGCCCATGACCACCCAAAAGACATAGCGGCCACTGAAAAACAGATAGAGAGCCAGCGCTACCAAAATCAGGCCCTGCCAGGCGTTAGCCATAATCATCTGCAAGCGATCCGCAACGATAGAGGCGCTGTCTTGGGTTAGAGTGAGTTTCATACCCTCAGGCAGATTTTCATTTTCACGGTCGACAAAGTCGCGTACGGCTTCAAGCACACGCAAGCTATCATCCACACTATTCTTCTCGACATTGAGAAGCGCTGCACGATGACCGTCAAAAGTAATTTTGTCTTCAGCCAGCTCAAAGTCATCGTAAATTTTTGCAATATCCCCAAGTCGAACTTCCGCTCCATCACCACCTTTAATCACCACCAGGTTTTCCAATTCTGCAACCGTGCGGCGCTCTTCGGTAAAACGCACCTGGTATTCTCGATCCGGCGTGGATACCTTGCCGGCGGGCATGTCGATCGCTTGCTGGTCAATAATATTGGCCAGGTCCATCACGCTGAGTCCGTACTGGCGCAAGTTATAATCTGAAACTTCAATCTGAAGCTGGTGGTCAGAAAAACCGGAAATGCGCACAATAGGAATAGCGGGATCGCGGAGTAATTCGCGGCGGTAGTGCTCCGCCAGCTGGTTTAATTGGGGCAAAGGAAGGTCAGCACTGATAGCAATACTAACCACCCCCTGAGTGCGGCCCAGTTCTTCGATCACCGGGCGCTCGCTTTCTGCAGGAAGCGAATCGATACTGTCTACTGCGGACTCCACATCAGCAACAAACTGGTCCATATCACCCGCTTCTTGCATCTTGAGGGTCATCAGGCCCAAATTATCTTTTGCCTCACACAATCGCTCATCAATAAAGCTGATTCCATCGGTGGCCTCCTCCAAGGGAAGACAAATACTATCTTCCACTTCGGCTGCCGCAGCGCCGGCATAAGGTACCGAAACCTGAACCTCAAACTTATCGATTTCCGGCATCGTTTCACGCTTCATGCTGGGCAGAACAAAAAGCCCGCTTAGCATCAGCGCAACCATCAATAAATTGGCCGCCGTTGGGTGACCGGCAAAATAACGTATCACTGCTGGGTACCTCTAGCACTCGCCGCAACGGATTGCTCATCACTGACGACGGAAACTGCCATTCCATTAATCGCAGGAATTACATCAGTCACAATAACCTGCTCACCGGGATTCAATCCCTCGCGGATCACAGTGGTGTCGCCTTGGTGGTAGTCAATCTGTACAGGGCGCACTCTTAGTTGACCATTTTGTACCAGATAAACCTTGCCTTCATGGAGGGCGCGGCGGGGTATAGCGAGTGCTGGTGCGGCGGGAGCCAATAACTCTACACGGGCATACATACCGCGAAATAGCGGTGGTTTTTCACCGGTCACCGCTTTGCCATAGGGGTCATCCACAGCTACAACAACGGAGAGTGTTCGACTGGTGCTATCCAGGGTTCCACCCAAGCGCACTACCCTCCCCTGCCACTCACTATTCCCCGGGCCACCCACCAGGGTGATCCGAGCTTCCAGCCCTAACAACATTTTGGGTAGATCATCAGGAGTCGGATTGGAATCGATGCCAGGCCTTAAATTGCGCAAAAGTGGAGCCACATGAACCATAGGAAGCTCTGCTGCAATTTCTACTTGGGCAAGGCCGCTTGCATCAAATAAACGGGCATTGCCAGCAACATATTGGTTTTCTTCAACATGAACTTCGCCAATACGAGCATTAAATGGCAGGATCACCTGGGTGCGCTCCAGGTTGTATTTACTGTCCCGTACCTGAGCTTCTGAGCGAGCTATCTGGGCTTCAATCACTTTACGGCGGGTCGGGAAAAGGGAGAGCTGGCTGCTCTGGTTCTGCACTTCCTGGCGCAAGCGCAGCATATTTTGCTCTTCAGTATCTACGGTCGAGCGGGAGACGGTTCCCTTGGCAACTAACTTTTGCTTGCGAGCGAGTTCTTTCTCACCCAATTTGAGGGTGCGCTCGGCGATGTCCAAAGAGCGTTTACTATTGGCCTCTTCCACGTCCAGCTCTTGCAAGTTAGCGCGATTTGCAGCCAAGTCACTTTCAGCCTGCGCCAGGGCAAGCTGGTAGCTGGTATCATCGATCTTCAACACCAGTGTACCGGCAGAGATAATATTTCCCCGCTCCAATTCCGGAGCTGTATACACCACCCTACCACTGACTTCTGCATTGGCTTCCAGGAAAGTACTGGGTTTCACCTCACCATATGCAATAGCTTGAGCTCGCAGCGGTAACTCCTGCACTTTAATTGCGTCTACCACCGTTATAGGAGCCTCAATAGCATCGTGTTTAGGCTCACCTTTAGTGACGACCAATGCCATAGATATAAACACCCCCGCCGCTATCAAAGCTGGTAATGCCAGCCGGCGATTCATCAGTGCTTTCATATGAGTCTTAATTTCCATTGCCGACTTCCTCGCCTTTGGTCACAGATTTATTGGAAACGCCACGGAGTAAGAGTTGAACGGTATGGTTAATCCATCTCTCCCGGTTTTCCTCCCCCAGAGCAAAGCCAAACCCCTCCTTCAAGGGGTCGCCAGCGATGAAGGGAAAGGCAATCAGACTGATAAAAGAGACTGGCATCAGGTCAATATCCAGGTCCTCTCGCAACTGGCCGCTGGATTGGAGAATTCCCAGCAACCCGCGCAGCTTTGGCACCAGTTGTGAGGCTAACCTGTCAACAAAGAGTTCGCGCATTCGACCAGATTTGGAAGCCACTTCATCAGCAATCAGGCGCGGAATCCAGGGCTCCTTGATGTATAGGCGTATCATTCGACTCATTGCTTCTTTCAGCAACTCTAAAGAGGGCTCCCCTCCATCCAGCCCTGCACTAACAAACGCGGGGCCATACTGCATGATTTGGCTCCGAACCACCTCGATAATTAGCCCCTCCTTACCGCCAAAGTGGTAACTGATCATCGCAGAATTCACCCCTGCTCCCTGAGCAATCTCCCGAATCGAAATATCACGGAAGGCCTTATTCCGAAGTAGAGAGTAGGCTGAGTGCATAAGTGCCTCACGCACCTGGGATTCACGCTCAGGATCTTTTGGGCGCCCGCGGCCTCGAGTGGATGGATTGTCAGTCACAGGCATTTATCCTTAATTAATCAGTTGATTAATTAAATAGGAATTACACCCATGCAACAACCCCAAAATCCGACCAGTCAGTCAGGTTGTGCCGGGTTAATTTCTGATTCACAAGCTAAGCATCTCGGGACGCAATACGTGCCAATGATCAAGGGTTTGACGGGGCTAGCAAAATAGGTTGTAAAATTGACCTCCTGCAAGTGGCCACCTTTACTAAATTCAGCAGTACTTACCGGGAAAATTCCAACCACTTAGATTGGTACATTTTCAGGCCAAATATCCAAATTTCTACTTAAAGCGGCCTGAATGCGAAACCAGGAAAGCCATTCAGCTAGAGCAGAAGAAAAACGTCGCAATCTCATCCTCTTCCATATCCGAACGCCAATCCCAACAAGACTTTCTGTATAAATGATGAGTGATGAATAATTTTAAGCTTTAAATAAAGCATTACTACAACCAACACCCTCCTCAATGTTAGTATTAGGCCGTTTCAATATGAATATTCTACAGACCCTATCTATTTCAAGAATAATTTAACCTTCAAAGGGCATATAACTTATGGTCAAGTATTTGGCTCTCATCTCATTTTTTCTTATGGCTACTTTCGCAAAGGCTACAGACCTTAAGAGTTCTCCCCTGGTAATTGGCGACTCAATTAGTTTTCAGTCAAAGATATTAAAGGAAAAGCGCACCTTAAATGTCTACTTACCCGAGAGCTACCATCGTGAACCTGAAAGAAACTACCCCGTAATCTATCTTTTAGATGGCTCCTTATCCGAAGACTTTATCCATATAGCGGGAGTGCTCCAATTCGGCTCATTCTCATGGATTAATATGCTTCCAGAATCCATTCTTGTAGGCATAGAAAATATTGATAGAAAACGCGACTATACATTTCCATCCAAAATAGCTTTAGATCAAAAAGAATTTCCATCATCAGGCGGATCAAAGGAATTCATTGATTTTTTGGACAAAGAGGTTCAACCCATTATTGCAAGCAATTTCCGTACAAAAGAAAAGTCCACACTGATAGGTCAGTCTCTGGGAGGACTTGTAGCTACAGAAATCCTGATAAAGCATACGGACCTTTTCGACAACTATATTATTATCAGCCCAAGCTTATGGTGGAGTGGAGAATCTCTTCTGACAAGCATCCCTGAAGACTGCTGTGAGGACAAACAGATCTATATTGGAGTTGGAAAAGAGGGGGAAGTGATGGAGCGCCTAGCGCGAACACTATACAACAAGCTAGATAATAAGAAGAGCAACACAAAAATACACTTCGGCTACTTTGAACAACTAGACCATGGTGACACTCTACATCTTGCTGTTTACGATGCGTTTGGAAAGCTGTTTTCAGACAAAGCCCCCAAAAACTAGAAACATTTTTCAACTTAGAGCTGGTTGCTTTCGTTCCAGGAAATGGAATACAAAAACCTACGGAAGCAACGCACCACTTACCTCACCATCAATCAAGTACACAATTTCCATAGAGTCACCCTCATTTCTGCGACGTTCTAAAAGAGAGGCGGTGTGATATTTACAGTAAACACCGCCAACACCCTACATTTTCTCAACCTACGTCAAGGCTGCACGACGGAAGTTGTACACAGCCACCTGGGACAGAATAAATAGTGTAAATGTCACCACCAAACCAGTCAGCATTACGGGCTCGTAGCCCTCAACCAATACAGAAATAAGCCGCGAAGAACCATTAAATAGAAAGTACATTGAGGCAGGAAGTATTAATAACCACTCTTTGCGAAAGGCACCAATTGCCGTAATAATCGCTAAGCTAAGTGTGGGGGCACCGAGAGTACGTAGGTTAGTGAAACCGTAATTAGTTGTGGCATCAAACCCAGCTGGACCATTAACAACTTCCGGGAAAAGCATGGTCACTAAGCCAGCCGAACCCAATATAAGTACGAATATACCGGAAAGAAATTGTGCGAAACGAATCATATTAAATATTCCATCTGGTTGATTAAATGAACAGAATGAGAACTCAAAGATCCCCTGAAAAATTCCTTATCATTTCTGCGAGACCTCAAGAGGCCCTTAGCCCGGATAACAGACCAAAGCAGTGCTACTAATTGACTGTATCAAGTCTCACTATTTTTGATTGCGCAGGGGGCAGAGTGATTAGCATTCAGGCTTCCAGCAAACATGAGCAAGTAATAAAAGTGACTGGTTTATAGTCTTCAGCGGTATCAGCTATAGTTTGCCCTAGGAGGGTTCTAATCAAACCACCAGGACCATAACTAATGCTCGTCGGGCTAAACGTAAAACCAACATCACCATTAGCACCAGCAATGAGCATGTATTCATTCTTTAGCCCCTCAATAACAAGAGGGTTTAAATATAACGACATATCGTTAGAAAAGTACGCTGTTAAGACAAGGACTAGATTAAGCAGTAAGCCAACACTTTACTTGGAACATCCAGTCAAGGATTTGTACAAATCCGTCAAATCGCCTTTTTACGCATTTGGGAAGGGGCTACTTGATAGTGCTGTTTGAACACCCGGGAGAAGTAACTAAGCTCATCAAAACCACACTCCAAAGCAACTTCCGTCAGGCTAAGATCGCTATTGAGAATCAGCTGCTGTGCTTTCTCCATCCGTTTCGAGGTAATATATTTCGTGGCACTACTGCCATAGACTTGCTTAAATTTACGAGTAAATGTTGACTCGCTCATATGGCATAGAAAAGCTAAATCCGCCAGCTTCAGAGAGGAGTATAAGTGAGCTTGCACCACTTCCTGAAGTTTAGGCTGTTGCCTGATGAACAACTGCCCCAACATCTTCACAACTGTTCCACTGCTATCGAGCCTAGGGATGAGCTCTACTAATTCTCGAACCTTTAATACCACCAGTGGCTCACTGAATACTTCTGGCTGCTGGATATAGTCAATTATGCTACGCATATAATTGGAGAGCAGTACAGATTCCTGCAGGCGCTCAGCCGAGGGGGGCTGATTATTGGACTTATTATCCCCCTTAACAGCAGCCCTACTTTCGCCATTATTACCAAAGACATCAGGCATACCACTTGGGTAGAGTCGCTGTAATAGCTCTGACGTTAGCCGAAAACCGATGAAATTTATTTCATTGTTTATTCCATCTTCATGCCACTGATTAATAAAATTATCTGTCTTCATTAGCACAGTAGCACCTGGACTCAAGCTGAGGGTTTCATCACCACAAACCAGGGTTGAACAGCCACTGATAACGTAAACCAGTCTTGCCTCATCAACTAAACGGTCTTGATAACTTAACGGTGCCCTGAATTTACGCTGACCAATTACCATTTTCCCTTGTATTTTAAATACAACTGATTCTTCACTATCTGGCATAAATTATTATCTTTATCAGGGACCTAGTCATTTGCAATAAAACATGAAGCATATCAACTTTTCAATCAGAGAAAACGACCAATCAGAAGTGATTGCCATAGCTTCTCTGACAGGGGGCCAAGTTAAATCCAGGGACTATAAAGAACATGCTCTACAAAGAATCTTCTAAACCTAAGAGACTCAAAAGCCTCAGAAAGAAATAAAACAACTTAAGGAGCCACTGAACAACTTCGTGATACCTCTGGCATGCAGAGCGGTACAGTCAAGGCGCTGCTTCGCAGGAATGTCTAGACCTCTCAAGAAGTTGTTACACCACCGCGTTAACTTCCACCTTATTCCCTACTGGATCAAAAAATACCAATTGCCGTACATTGCGTCCGGGCACATCCATTAAGTGATTGGCGACTCCCAACGCATCCAGACGCTGCTTAACCGGCTCAAGCGCATCTGTACGGAAAGCTATGTGATCCAGGTAGGGTTTCTCAGGCTGGTCACCACTCACCTCACCATCTATTAAATGCAAAATAGCCCTACCATTGCCATAGAGCCAAAATCCATTACGCTTGAAATTTGGCCTCTCACCCTCGGTCAGACCGAGAACCTGGGCATAGAAGTCCCGTACCCGCTTTAGGGTTTCCATAGGAGCAGTAATATTGACGTGGTCGAGTTCCATCTGTTTTCCCTAATTTACAAGGCACATCCTTGTGCCTGATTATCAGCAAGTCATCTATCTATAACTTACACAATACTCTTGTTCCGCAACTCTTCTACTTGCTCGTCACTTTTGCCAAGCAAATCTCGCAATACTTCCTCAGTGTGCTCACCCAATACTGGCGGCGCCTGAGTGTAGTCGAGTGCGGACTCGGAGAAGATTACAGGGTTGCGCACGGTCTTCACCTTTCCAGCTTCCGGATGATCCTGCTCAACCACCATACCTCGGGCCTGTACTTGAGGATCAGCAAAAACCTCCTCCAATGTATTGATAGGCCCACAGGGAACATGAGCATCACTAAGATGCTGGAGCCACCAAGCGGATTCGTGCTTACGAGTCGCAGCTTCAATCTGAGGCACCAATTCTTCACGGGCCACAACCCGCGCTGAATTAGTCCCATAGGCGGGGTTTTCTGCCAGATCCTGTACACCAGCGATTCCACAGAAGCGTTTAAACTGGTCATCATTACCCACTGCCAACATAAAATAGCCATCTTTTGAGGGGACTGCCTGGTAGGGGACTATATTGGGATGGCCGGTACCCTGTCGCTCAGGGCTTTTACCAGAAGTGAGGTAGTTTTGAGCTTGGTTAGCCAACCAGGATACTTGGGTATCCAACAAGGCGAGGTCAATATGCTGGCCAACACCCGTATGCTGTCGGTGAATAACAGCCGCCAATACAGAAGATACCGCGTACATCCCCGTCATCAGGTCCGCTACTGCCACCCCCACCTTTTGCGGGCCCGCACCCGGTTGCCCTTCCGGCACACCGGTAATACTCATCAGACCACCCATCCCCTGGATCATCGCATCATAGCCTGCTCGATTTTTGTACGGGCCAGTTTGCCCAAAACCTGTGATCGAGCAATAGATAACACCAGGATTGATCGCCTTGATGGACTCATAATCCAGGCCGTACTTTTTCAGCCCATCTACTTTGTAGTTTTCAAGAAGAATATCGCATCGGGCTGCCATCTCCTTGATCAAGGCCTGGCCATCTTCAGTAGTGATATCAACAGTAACTGATTTTTTTCCGCGATTGGCACTTAGGTAGTAAGCAGCATCAGCAGTGTCATTTCCCTTCTCATCCTTTAGGTAGGGAGGACCCCAGTGGCGAGTGTCATCCCCTCGCTCGGGGCGCTCTACTTTAATAACCTCAGCCCCAAAATCAGCAAATACCTGCCCAGCCCAGGGTCCGGCGAGAATACGACTTAAATCGAGTACCTTTAAGTGTGCGAGTGGACCTGCCATAACTTCCTCATATCGCTTACTTGCGGGTTAACCGCATATTTTTGCGGCAGCCTAACAGATAATTTGTGCCCGCGCCCTGATTGGCATCTGTAGATATTCGTCTTAAACTTAGGAGTCTCTGAATAAACCCGCGATACGGCTAGCTTACGGAGCGATTCATAGTTAAGGCGGGACCTCGCAGCAATGCCTGGACCTTGCAAGAACTCGCAACGCAGAGATATTACGGTTTTGTTCAGCGGCTCCCCTGATTGTGCAATAAAAATAAGGAGGCACAGCATGGCCGCAATAGAAGCGCAAAAATTTGAATCTTTTCGCGAGTTTTATCCATTCTACTTACAGGAACATAGCAACCTCACCTGTCGTCGGCTGCACTTCTTCGGTACCAGCCTGGTGTTCGCGACAATAATTGCGGCTGTAGTAACTTCCAATATGTTGTGGTTGGCAGTTACTCCTGTCGCCGGCTATGGATTTGCATGGATCGGGCACTTTTTCTTTGAAAACAACCGCCCGGCAACCTTTAAGTATCCGTTCTACAGTTTTATCGGGGACTTTGTTATGTTTAAAGATATGCTGATCGGACGAATCGACCGCTAAACAAACTATTTTTTATTGGCCGACAAACCGTATTTCCGCAATTTGTTGGCCACAGCGGTATGAGAAATACCCAGCTCCTTAGCCAGCTCCCTGGTTGAGGAGTGACCTTTGATAAGGTCCGCCAGCAACGCCCTCTCCAGCTGCTCCATCATTTCCTTATAGGTAAGTCCACGGCTCCAGTCCCGCCAGGGAAGTTCCGCCTTAACCATTAAATCCGGCACATCCGCACAACTGATCGACGCCGCCCCTCTAATCAAGCATTGACTGGATGCGGCCATTAAATAGTCCCTGAGGCCGTTGAAGTTATCCGGCCAGTCATGGAGTTTGATCAACTCCATCACCTCGCTATCAAAATTGAGCTCACTAGCCTCTGGAGACTCCTGGCGCATTAAAGTACTGGCATAGCGCGGCAGAACCGGTCGCATATTTCGCAACGGGGGCAAGGACATCGCTAACGACGAAAAGAGCTGCGCAAGTGGCGGCGCAATAGATTCCCTATCAATAGCGGTGGCCACCAATCTCAGCGATGCCGGCAAATTGCGGAGTTTTCTCAATAAATCAACTTGAGCTTCTGTTTTGAGAGTATGTATATCCTCAAGAATCAAAGTACCCGTTCGACGAAGGTGTGAAGGCAGCTGCATAGTGCCGTCACGGGGGATAATTCGATAGCAATCAGCCCTTGAGGCCGATGGGGAGAGGTAATGCACCGCACAGGCAAACGTTGTCTTTCCTGTGCCCCGCTCACCCAGTATCAACAGAGGTGCACTGAGTTCAGATAAGTCCTGTAACTGGAGGCAACTCCTTCGACGCAAATCAAAATCCCACAACACCATCGGTCTTGGCAGCTCAGTGACAAACTCGCTGCTATCCCAAGGCTGTAAACGCAGTACCGCCCCAGCCAGTGAGTCAACCGCTCCGGGATTTCCCTCCAGAGTGATTGGGGACCAGTCCACGCGAAAACTCTGCCCCCTTACCACCAGAGGCAGTCCGTAGCGAGGCACTGCAAAATCCCGCAGCAATTCTGCGACCTGCATAAGCGGCAGGAATCTCTGCAGCTGTAGACCGGGCACCTTGTCCAAGCTCACACCGAAGGCCCTTGCCGCTGCCAGATTGGCAGCGACCACCCTGCCCTCGCGATCCACACTAAGAACCGGATCAGTCACATGACTCAGCAAAGTGTCCAACTCGAAATGACGTCGCTCCAGGGGCAGTAGAGAGATCCTCCGCACCCGCTTAACTCCAGGAACCTGGTGCAGGGACTTCTCGATTGTCTGGTATTGAGTGGCAAGCATCCCGGGCGCTATCAGATAGACCTTATCTCCACTGTCACCCCCGAGCTCACCGGAGGTCACATTTATCCGATATTTACCGAAAATTTGCATTATTTCGTGCAAAATGCCGACACGATTCGCACAAGTAATCTCTACCCGCACAGCGTCACCTGTAAAGAAATGTTTACAGAAAGTGTAATTTGAACTCCCCGGAAGGCGCAATAGCTCGCCTCTACCTCTCCCCACCATGGGCACGCCTGGCTAAAAATAGAGGTCGAAACATAACAACAACAGGTTCAGCGGCAGGTGCTGGGCACTGGGAATCAGCGAGAGCTACCGAGCCGCAGGAGAGACATTCATGAAGAAAGAAGCAAAGAAGGCAAGCAAGTACGTTGCCCGTGAGCCCAATGAAGACGGCTTTATCGAGTATACCGACCTTGAACACCAAACTTGGCAGCGTCTGATTGAACGCCAACTGGATGTCTTACCTGGCCGCGCCTGCGATGAATATATGCACGGCCTGGAGCTGTTGGACCTACCGAAAGACCGCATACCACAGCTAGAGGAAATCTCCAGCGTGCTGCGCAGGGAAACTGGCTGGGAAGTCGCCCGGGTTCCCGCCCTTATCGGCTTCGAAACCTTTTTCGGTCTTCTAGCGGATCGCAAATTCCCAGTTGCTACCTTTATACGCACTCCCGAAGAGTTTGATTATCTGCAAGAACCGGACATCTTCCACGAGATTTTTGGCCACTGCGCCATGCTCACCAACCCAGCATTTGCAAACTTCACGCAAAAATACGGACAACTGGGCCTTAAAGCCTCGCCTAAAGAGCGCGCCTATTTAGCCCGCCTCTATTGGTTTACAGTGGAGTTCGGCCTGCTGAGCACCGACGATGGTTTGCGCATTTACGGTGGCGGCATTCTGTCTTCCCCCAAAGAGACACTCTACGCACTGAGTCACCAACCAGAGCGCTACGATTTAGACGCGGTTACCGCACTGCGCACCCCATATCGCATCGATATTGTTCAACCCATTTACTATGTCCTCAACAGCTTGCAACAGCTGCAAGAACTGACAGAAATTGACCTGATGGCCAAGGTCCGCGAGGCCATTGAGCTGGGACTATTCGAACCCCGCTTCCCACCCAAAGACGCAGCCTGATCTGCATTCAAGATTGGGCGGCCAACTTCCGCCCAATCTCACCTCTGCTAAAAAGCTCCCCCAGAAGCGTTGCACATCTAGGGAAATTCCACTACCAGCACTCTCCCCCTGAGCCTATCGTATCTGCAGTAGGTGTGATGGTAGTTCGGTGACTTTCATCCAATAGCCCCCACACCCACTCGCCCAAATACCGTTAGGGGTCGCCAGGGAGGCAATGCAAACAGCGCAAGGACACAAAACCCCTACCTTATAGGGAGCGCATAGCACTATGTCCTCACTTGACGCGATTGATAGAAAACTTCTTGCGATTCTGCAATCTGACGTCAGCCTTTCGATCGAGGAGCTGGCGGAGCGTGTGGGCCTGACAAAAACCCCATGCTGGCGCAGGGTCCAGAAACTGGAAAAGAGCGGCATCATTCGACGCAAAGTCGCCTTGCTTAATGCCGAGATTTTAGGACTTCCGGTCTCAGTGTTTGCCCAGGTTAAAACTGACCAGCACACACCGGAGTGGGCCGACAACTTTGCCGAACATATGGCACAGTTGCCAGAGGTTGTGGCTTGCTACCGTATGGCAGGCGACTACGATTACCTGTTGCGAGTGGTAGTAAGCGATATCACGGCCTACGACCGTTTTTACAAGGAGTTAATCCGGCATGTCGGCATTAGCGATATTGTCTCCAACTTTGCCTTGGAACAGATCAAAAGCACTACCGAGTTACCGATTCCATCCGGTGAGTAAAGTCTCAGCGCAACCACTTGGTAGGCACATAGACCTTTCAGCTGTTCGCACATCTATGGATAATGGTTAAATCTCGCTCACACACAAGGATGGCCTGTGGCGGACAGCTCCCTTTTCCAATCATTCTTCTTGATCTTTAGTGGCGCAGCAATTGTTGCCTCACTGGCTCTTTTTGGACGACAACCACTTCTGGTCGCTTACATCGCTCTCGGTGTTTTACTCGGCCCATCCGGCTTTGCAGTAATCGACAACCTGCGACTTCTATCCGATATGTCCAGCGTTGGGATTATCTTCCTGCTCTTCCTATTGGGGCTGGATATGCAGCCTCAAGCGCTGGTAGCTGTATTGCGCAAAGCTACATTTGTGGGGGTTGTAAGCTGTGCGATCTTCCTCGGCCTTGGCTTTGGCATAGGCTTGCTGTTTGGATTTACTACCGTTGAATCCTGGGTAATCGGCATGGCGCTGATGTTCTCTAGCACCATTATCGGTATCAAACTGCTTCCCACGACCGTACTTCACCACAAGCACTTGGGTGAACTTATGGTGGGACTTCTTCTTTTTCAGGACTTTGTGGCAATAGTCTGCCTAATGGTACTGCTGAGTGATAACACCGGTGACGAACAGATCTGGCAATTGGCTCTCTCCTTTGGATCGCTGCCACTGCTGATACTTTTTGCTTGGCTAATAGTAAAATATATTTTATTGCCACTTTTTACCCGCTTTGACCGCTTCCACGAATACGTATTCTTAATGGCACTTGGATGGTGCATGGGAATGGCAGAGCTGGCGGAAGTTGTTGGCCTTTCAAGAGAGATCGGCGCATTTATTGGTGGTATCACGCTGGCTGCCAGCCGGATTTCACAGTACATCGCCCTCAGCCTTAAACCTCTGCGAGACTTCTTCCTGATCCTGTTCTTTTTCAGCCTCGGAGCGCAATTCAAGCTGGCCATGCTGCCCGAAATTCTACTTCCTGCCCTGGTCACAGCCGCCGCAGTTCTGGTAATAAAACCCGTTGTATTTCACTTCCTGCTTGGAAATCGCAGTGAGCACAAAGTGCTCTCGTGGGATATTGGATTTCGACTTGGGCAAATTAGTGAATTTTCCCTGTTAATCGCTCTGCTCGCTTATACGCAAAACCTGATTGGCAGCGCAGCATCACATTTAATCCAGGCAACCGCGATTCTTACATTCCTGGTGTCGTCTTACATTGTGGTGATGAACTTTCCCAACCCCATTGCAATCAAGGATGAGCTGAGAAGAGACTAAACCTCTTAGCCTCTTCCAATAGAGCAGTTAAGTTAACCACCAGAATCAACCACAGTGACAAGCAGTCGATCAAAGCTTAAACACTCTCTCTGCATTCTTATACAAGAAGAGTTCCGCAACCTCATCATCCAAATCCAGAAGGTGCATTTCCTTTAAGCACATCTCCGGTGTCAGCATGGGATAATTAGTCCCGAACATCACCTTATTCTTACCGTGAGACTTGATAAATGAAACCAACTCACGGGGGTATCTTTTTGGCTTATAAGCAGAAGTATCTATGTAGACATTGGGAAACTTGGTCGCAAAAGCAATCATTTCATTGTGCCAAGGATACCCAATATGGCCGCAGACAATCTTTAGATCGGGAAAATCGAGAGCAATCCGCTCAATATGGGCAGGACGGCCAGAATCAGAGCTACGCAACGGCCCGGTAAGGCCCACTTGCAAACAAACTGGCACCCCCAGCTCAACACAAGCCGCATATAGCGGATAATACAAAGGGTGAGTACAAGGCAACTCCCAGAGCCACTGCACAATGCGCAGCCCTTTAAAGTCATGTTCCAAAACGTACTTGCGCAGGGTTTGCACAGCCTCTACTGGCTTTCGCAAGTCCACTGATGCCAGACCGCAAAACCTGTCAGGATGAGTTAAAGTAAGATCCAGTACTTCATCATTGCTTATCAAGGCTCCGCTCGGCCCATGCCAAGCAGAAATCAATGACTTGGACACATCTGCCATATCCATAGCTGACAGGGTCCACTCAAGGGGCACTTCTTTAAAGTCCTGCCCCATCCAACGCTTCAAAGTATCAAAGAAAGGTTCAGCAAGAAAACGCTCTGTAGGATGCTGGGCCCAAACATCAATCACTTTCATGTTAGCAACTCCCTGCTATTGCAAGCCTTCCCTCTATTCTCTGGTAACACAAGTATTGCCAGTGAACAGCTACACCCTTTTAAAGAAGTGTTATTGACTACCTACTTGAGAGGCATCGCCACACTACTAAAGAAATCTCTTTCCTTAGAGAAGGAAAACGCTAAAGATGTAACTTTGCCCATAACCCTATCACGGTCAACCAAGCCCCAATATCTCGAATCCAAGCTATCGTTGCGATGATCTCCCATGACAAAGTACTTACCTTCAGGGATCTCAATAGTCTTCCCAATGTATGGCAATGTCTTATTACCACTAAGCTTGAACCGATGCTCCCTGCCATCAATGACTTCCCTACCCAGGATGTCCGAACCCACCCCACTTTCCAGGCGATACTCAAGCTGAGCCCCATTAACAAACACATTCACCCCTTCAATACGTAAGCTATCACCAGGGACGCCTATTACACGCTTCACATATAGTTGATCAGTGTGAGGTGGCAAAAAGGTAATAACATCTCCCCTGGAAGGGTTCCCCCATTGAGCAACCTGCTTATTGAAGAAAAATAAAGTTGGCCCATAGCTCGTCTTATCTACCCACAAAAAGTCACCAGGATGAATAGTAGGCTCCATAGACCCACTTGGTACTGGAGACCAATCGGCATACGCTGACTTGAAAAAGTACATAAGAAATAGAAACAATATTGCACCGCGGTTGTTTCTTACCGCACCCTTAAAACTAAACCTGCTCATTCCCTAAACTCCTTTCCCAGGGCAACGCACCACTTAAAACTGATCACTCAGAAATAACAGAACCTCTGAAAACTAAAAAATCAGCCTTTAGCTTTCATTAGGTGGGACATTATCCTTATCAGAACGTTCGAAAAGGATTACCCTATTTGCAGCACATCCGTACTAAAAAAGGGAGTCATAAATATCAAAGGGCACTCGTATTACACAGCGTTTATAAACTCGGATAAAGCTCCAAAATTTTTTCCCTTAGCCATCGATGAGCTGGGTTTGTTGTCTGCGACTTATGCCAGGTGAGCTGAAGTACTACCCTAGGAAATGCCATTGGCAGTTTGAGCATACGTATGGGAAGCTCTTTATAATAGCTTGAAATCATCATTCTTGCTGGTACAACGCCAATTAAATCGGTTGTGCAAACCACATAGGGGAAAGACGAGAGGTGTGGGACTCGTAAACAAATATTACGCTGTAACTTTCTGGGCCTGGCTAGCCTTTCCATTGGAGAGCCCATAGGGTTTCCTCTTAATAGGGATACTTGTGGCAGCGATTGGAATTTTTTTTCACTGATTGTCTCACCCACATTTTTATTATGTTTGCTGACAATAATCACAAGCTCTTCTTCTGCGATAGGCTGGTTAACATAGCTGGGGGAATTGACTGGTAGGTAGTCAATGATTAGGTCTACTTCCCCATTACTCACCATTCTGGCTGTCATTTCTGACTCATCGGGGAGTACAGTAAGCCTTATGCCGGGTGCAAATTCTCGAAGCCAATTGCAGAAGCCGGGGATCATCAGAGTTTCCACCACATCGGGCATAACGATGGAGAATTCCTGCTCTGCTTTCCGGTAATCAAAAGACGTTTGCTGGAAGCCTGAACGGACGGTGTTGAGTGCCTGGTGAATAGAGGGGTGCAGTACCAGTGCGCGTTCAGTGGGGCGCAATCCCCTAGCGGTCCGTATAAAAAGCTCATCTTCATAAGTAGCTCTCAACCGCTTGAGGGCAGCACTAACGGCCGGTTGGCTCATATGCAGTTTTACTGCAGCTCTGGTCAGGTTTCGCTCAATCATAAGTGCTTCAAAAACGGGAAGCAGATTTAAATCCAGTGATCTAAGGTGTGTAGACATTATCAACCTGATGAATAATGCATTTAATAATTATTTATTAGACGATACATGATGTCCCTAATTATATTTATCGTCAATAGCATGAAAAACCGTAAATACTATAAAAAGTCAGGTGAAATATGTCGAACATGCATAATACGGCGGCTTTCAGAGAGCAATATAGAGCCTATGCCCATAGCCGCTATAGCGGCTGGTTCCATTTAGGGAGTATTCTACTAATCAGCCTAATCGGTGCTATTTACTGTATTTTTCAGATAAGTGAGCTGAGGGCGCATGAACTGCTAATAATTCCACTGGGAATTCTTGCTTACAACGCTGTAGAGTATGCCGCCCATCGCTGGTCTGGGCATAATAAGTTGAGATTTACCAAACTGTTTTACAAGAGGCATACTGGCGATCACCACAGTTTCTTTTCTGCACCTTTGCTGTCTTTTGAGTCAACTCGTGATTGGCGTATAGTACTGTTTCCAATCTATCTAACAGCTGTTATCACTTTTTTTCTGGCTCCACTTTGTGGTTTTTTTCTATCCTGGGTGGCTTCAGGTAATATGGGATATATCACAGCGGCAACCATGATATTAAATCACCTGGCTTATGAGCTAATGCATATCGGTTATCACCAACCCAAGAGTCACTGGTTTCATAAAGTGCCAGTATTTCGTGAGTTAGCCCACTTACACAGAATTCACCATCACCGTAAACTAATGAAAATTTATAATTTCAATTTAACTTTTCCGCTATTCGACCTTTTATTAGGCACTTTCTATTGGGAGCCTCAGGATTCCTTTGACGATTTTCGCGACTGATAGTTTGTAGATTACTTGTACCTTATTACGCACTAGGTTCTGCCTTTGATCTTGATCTTCTTCCTGTAATCTTGCCAGCATTAACTCTCTGATAATTGGCACTGGCGCATTACCAAAACTTAGAAACTCCTCATGGAAGGCCTTGAGATCAAACTTTTTCCCAGGACAGCGTACCACTTAAAACTGATTACTCTATTTGCAGCACACCCGTACCAAACAAAAGGGAGCCATAAATACCAAAAAGACAATCGCATTACACAGCGTTGACTTGGCCGGCATTCTTATACCAACCAAGAAATTCAACAATAAATTCTGGGAAACTAAGAGCTGTGATAATTAAGCATTGAGTTGCTCCTACACTGGAAAAAACACCTCACCAAAAGGTGTTTCACTTTGTAGGCTTATCCAGCAATAGAGCGACCATAGAAGCTCGTACCGCTATGTATAGGCAACATTCACATCAAAGCGATTGGTAATAAATTCGGAAAGTTGCTTAACTGAACAATTTGACTGCTTGATCGTAAACTCTTCAGCAATTTTTCGCGGATACTTAACCTTCATCCTTTGATCTTTTTCTGAGCTATATTGAAACGTTATTTTCTCTACCTTATCAAGTTCTACAGTCTTCTTCATAAAGACTCCGGTATAAACCGTTAGTGTATTCCCATTAATTTCTGCAAGTGGAAGTAATCGTATCAAAGAAAGGTATATATAAACGATAACACCTAAAGAACCTAAACTCACAAAAGTCCAAAAGGTAAGATCTGACTCACCGCTCTCGGCTGAAGAGCCAAACATGCGCGTAAAGATAAGAGCAACTAGTAATGCAATACCTATGACACCAAGATTGACAGTTAAGATTTTTTTGGCAGACTCACGTGAACTGAGTCCATTTCTATAAATTTTATCCATACATACTCCTTAAAAAACACCTTTACTTACTAAAGGAATCTGCCAAGTATACTTGTTCAAAGTCGGTATCAGTAGTGGCGGCCACCCCAGAAAAAATACCAGTAGAACGAATGAAGTGATTAACCAGCAAAGTAGGATTCAAGAGGGAACTTCTATTTCCCGAAGGGTTCTATTAACAGCATCAGTTTTATCCAATAAGGACAACATCTTATCATCAGATACACCGCCCTTCTCCAAGCATTTCTCTCGAGCTTTAAGTGGAGCTGACCGTTTCAAGGGCGCAGGGATATCCAGATATTCAACATCCCGTACTTGTACAGATTCTAAACAATCAATATCAGGGCTAACACTCTGCTCAATATCGCCAAAGGGATCACTCTGTGGCATTGCTGCAGGAACTGCCGGGCTAACAAAGCTGATCTTCCTTTGCAGCATTTCAGCCTCTGACTGGATGGATGCTATCCGCTGCTCCATAATTGACTCAAATTGAGAAAACCTTTCTTTTTGATGGGTAATCTCTAACTGTAGGACTTTAATTTCCTTTTTGTGGATCAGATTGGAAATCATCCAGGATAACGCAACCCCGCCACTTAGTAACGCAAAATAAATACCTACAATATATTCCCAGTTATTAACAACACTCTTGCCTATAAATGTTATTAACTCTTCATCTGTCACGTATAGCACTCCATTTCTACACAACTCTTTATCAAGCAAATACAGCTAAGGGCCTTTAGCTCCACTCCCCCCTTGAGAGATTAAGTTTACAGCGGTAGTTGACTCAACCCTGCAGTTCGGCACCTAAATCCATTAGCCATTTACTCTTATCACCTTATCAATATGAGGCCTTGCCGATAAAATTTCTTTTACTAACTTGTATTGGCTCCGCCACTGATCTGATTCTTTAAAAAATACCACTCCCGGCATATGAGCCTCACTCTCGCAAAAATCGGAAGCGTCAACTGAGTCTTCACATTGATGGAGCTTACAAAGGTAGGCAAGAAGTCTCTCAGTTGAAAGCTGCTCAAGTTCCTCTAAGCTAAGCAGCTTAACATATCTAGGCATCATTCATCGCCCCCACACCCGCTCTATTGATCATTCCTTAATCGCTCTCACAAATGATAGAAACAGCAAAGAGGCTCGTCTGACCACGACTTATCTGCTGCTTTTACCTATAGCGATGAAACGCCCTTCATAGGCATAATCTATAACTTCTAATGCTCCAAACTCACCTGAAAGACTCTCACCCTTCAAGTTCCACCTCCAGCCCTCTTTCTGCCAATCATAAATATCTTCATCTTCGCAAGAAATCACTTGATCTTTGATCTGAGGCTTTTGGCAATAACCGGAAGCACTCCATAAGTGATGTTTTGACGGCATCAGATATCTATTTTCTCGTGTAAGCAAAAGAAATGCTCTTACCTCGCCCCTATCCTTTAAAATCAAATACGAGTGCCCCCAATAGCCATCAAAGCCACTATCTATAATTACAAAGCGATTTTCTTTCAGCTCACCTATGTCGAACCTTATCAAATGCTCACCAGCATTGGCAGGCATACTCCACGATTCTATTAGTGGCTTAAAGCTGAAACCAAAACCAACAAGAAGTAGAGATATCACTAAAGCAACTAAAACCCTCTTCCTACACATGGAGGCTCCCTCTCCCAAGAACCAACAACACTACTTACAAAAGGCACGGGAATCATTCGAAGCTTCCCGACCATCTAACCCATCCTTGTTAAACACATAGCAGAACCTGTGCTAGACCTCCCTAGCACGATCAACCCTATCGATTAAATCTACAACAATAGGACTTTTAGAGAAAAAGTTAAGCCTCATTGGGGGAATAAAAGCCAACTCCTTTCCAATATCCCCCTCCGTGCGCACTTGCAAAACAATTCTCTCGGGCGCGTTCATTTGCGCATAGTTGACATTAATAATATCTTTAAGCTGAACTCTTTGCCGCTTACTCCCTTTTTGAAAGAGCAATGATTCTCCCTCATCGTATACTTCATCAGCCAAACTCCACAACAGCTTTTTTAAAAAGAAAAAGCCAAATACAGCCATAAAAATCGGCATGACTAAAAACATAAACGAATCTTTAACTGCACCTCCAGATATAGAGGCAGCCACAAAAAGCACCAAGAAACCAAACCATATACTTGGAAAAATTTTCTTAAAATAGAATGTAGATCCTGATATCTTCTTCATGTTTCCCATACTACTCTACGCGCATTTAACTCTAAACATGATCCTACCCACCAACAACGGACACACCACTAAGCGACTAGTTGTTCCTCAAACGCCTCAGGGCTGAGATAGCCATTGGCGCTGTGTAAGCGATTTCGATTGTAGTCTATTTCTATATACTCAAATACGGTTTCCCGCATGAGGCACCTTGTAGGAAAGCGGTTACCATGGATTACTTCTACCTTAAGTGAGTGGAAGAACGTTTCTGCGCAGGCGTTATCATAGCAGTTACCTTTGGCGCTCATGCTGCACCGCAGATCATAAGCTGTAATTAAAGATTGATAATCTTTAGAGCAATATTGGCTTCCCCTGTCAGTATGCACGATAACATTTGTAGGTTTCTTACGTCGCCATAAAGCCATTTGAAGGGCGTCACAGACCAATGTAGCTGTCATCGTTTCTGACATCGCCCAACCAATAACCAGCCGACTATATAGGTCTATCACTACAGCCAGATATAACCAACCCTCTTCTGTTCGTAGGTAGGTAATATCCCCGACCCATTTCTGATTCGGCGCTTCAGTATTGAAGTTCTGCTCGAGCAGATTTGGGGCCACTGGCAGACCATGTTTTGAGTAGGTTGTGGCTTTATATCTCTTGGCGGCTTTAGCCCGTAGGCCCTGTCGACGCATGCTGGCAGCAACTGTTTTTTGATTATATTTACTCCCCTCACTGGCCAATTCCCTCGTCAGGCGAGGGGCGCCACTACGTTCTTTACTGGCTATAAAGCGCTGCTGTACCAAACCATCAAGCTCCATTTGGTACTGCTGGCGCTTGGATTGATCGGCCGATCTTGACACCCAATCGTAAAACCCACTGCGAGATACGCTCAATACCTTAGCCATCGCTTTGATGCTGAACTTATGCCTGTGCTTTAGCATGAAGGCGTACCTCATTTCAGGCTCTTTGCAAAGTACGCTGCGGCCTTTTTTAAGATCGCCAGCTCCTCTGCCTGCTCAGCCAGCTGCCGCTTAAGGCGAGCATTCTCTGTGGCCAGCTCTCTCTCGGCATCCCCTCGGCTCTGATGTAACTTAGCCTTGCTTCGCCATCCGTAAATCTGGGAAGGATGTAACCCAAGCTGTTTAGCGGCAACGCTTACCCCTACCTTGACCGCCAGTGCTAGGGCATCTTTTCTATATTCCTCTGAGTATTTTTTACGAGTGGTTTTGGTTGATTTACTTGATCGTGTCATAGGGCACCTCTGCTGCGTAGTTTATCGCTTAAGAGAGTGTCCGTCTTTGGTGGGTAGGATCAACATTATCTTTCGGTGTGGATTACGCCGTCTCCCAGCGAGCACTCACATTCGACTTAACCTCAGACAAGCCCATTTAATATTACAGGAATTTATCGTGATAAACTCTAGCAACCAAACAACTACAAACTCCACAAGGAAGTTATACAAACCTTATCATTATTACGCTTCAATCGATACAGATGATTTATCATTCGCCTCGAAAGTAAAAATAACGTGAGACATACAAGCAAAACAGCAAGTCTCAGAATAAGCTCATCCACCCCTACAACCACGCTCATACCATCGGGAGAAAATTGAAAGATTCCAACAGCTTGGCTAATGCCAAATAAACCTATAGCGGCACGTATAACTCTAATTATAATTATAATTATCATCTCACCATCCGATAGCTACCAAACAATATCCAATCAAAAAATAAGATCCCTATCGCAGCCAAACCAATAACTGAACTCTTCTAATAACACCTGCTGAATATCTTCTATCGTTTCAGTTTCATATAGGCGGTAGTAATATTGTCCCAACTTCTGACTCATATTCATCTTGATTTATCCCGAAGTTGATACCTTCTATATCATTTTCAAACAGTATTCTGGAAATACAATAGTAAAGTTTTTCATACCTGCCCGATATAGTTCGCTTATCTACTCTCATACTTATGCAGTTATTGGCTCTCTGATTCCTGCGCATGCTCACACAAACCACGTCGCACCTGCCATATCTATTTATTTATAATTGTCACCTCAGTGACTATATCGATTAGGGTCTTTTCAGGTCAAAATAACACCCACCGTAGTTAACCCTAAAATGATAAGTCTTGATTTTTTTACCACTCGGTTTTAGCTAGATATAAGCCTCCAAAGGCACCTGGAAAACATTATCAGCTCCTTCAGGACCTATCCATGCTGAGCCGCTGAAGCGAATAGCTCTCTTACCAGCAATATGTATATCTTCGAACTCAACCCCATCACACCACATGATATCAGGGCAGCATCCTGTTTTTAGCTTCCAAGTAAGTAGAAATTCAAGACTGGTCGCAAAGCGCCAATCATCAAGTGATCTTTCCTTAACCAGCAGCAGACTAAGTCTCCTTGCTGCCAGCCGCTCCATTCGCAGCACTCGTCGCTTAATTCTCAGCTTGCTGGAATAAATATACTTCCAGTACCGATCCTCTCTCGATCCAACTTCTTCCGTCATAAGTCAGGCTTCTATTCGAAGCTAGTTGAAGGGGTAATGGTTAGGCAGGTAGCTAACTCGATAAAAACAATGCTATAAGTCGATATTTATAACATTCAAAAAGTGGGCAGGCGAGGGGTAAGTGATATGAAGGGGCCAGGAGGAAAGCTGGCGATACGATACTCTTCAATCAGCAGGCAACCCCCTACCCGCTGATCCAAAAAGCCACCCCCAAACAGGAAATGACTCAGTACTAAAAAGAACGCCCCAAAATCCGCTTGGCGGCATCCATCGCAAAATCCTTATAGTCCGCCTCTACTTGCGCCATCTCCAACTCATATTTGAACTGTTCTTTACGCGGCAGCTCTTTCCAGTCTTTGAGAATTGGGATATGACTGGTTTTCTCTGCGATGGTGTAAAAGGCCACAAACTCTTCACGCACTTTATCTTCCACCTGAAGTGCATCCAAAAGAACGCGAATACGAATCGAAGCTTCGGTAAGCCCGACTCCATCATCCAATAGCGTGCGAGCAATAATCTGAATACTGTCATTTACTCTTTGTCGCTGATCCTCTGCAGCCTGCTCTAACTCAGCTAGCTGCGCGGCCTGCTTCTTCTGTGCAATCGATAATTTGCGCAGATAGTAGCCAGCTACAATCGCCAGGGAGAAGATAACTAAAGCCGCAACCATCAGCAGCCAAGTAGGAAACACAGTCATTAAATATACACCTTAAGTAACGCCAGCCCGATGCTGGCCGAAATAACAGAGAGCACTGTACTAAGACCAACAATATTGGCCGCCAATTGGCTATTACCACCCATGGTATGAGCCATCACAAAGGCCGATATAGCGCAAGGCGAGCCAGTGATCAGCATTAAATAGCCCAAATAGGTCGGACTCATACCCAGGGCCCAACCAATCAGCACTGAGAGAATTGGTACTCCTAATAACTTGAGCACTGAGGAGGTCAGCGCTGTTGGCGAGCTACGCAGTAGCTGGCCTAGCTTCATACTCGCACCAATGCAAATCAGCCCCATTGGTAAACTTGCAGAGCCCAGTATTTTAACGGTATCAAGCACCATTTGTGGCACTTTGATATCCAGCACCCGGCACAAAATTGCCAGGAATACCCCGATGATTAATGGGTTCTTTGCCAACTCCTTCAGCAACAAGCCCAGGCTGAATTTCTTCTCTTCGTTGTAAAAAACAAAAAGTATTACTGCGAACACATTGAACTGAATCGTCAACGCTGCAACCAGCACTGCCGAGTGAGAAACGCCCGACTCACCAAACGCCTTCTCAACCCAGGCGAGCCCCACAATGGCAACGTTTCCACGAAATGCACCCTGGATAAACGCACTGCGATCCTTCACAGTAACGGACCGAGCCATCAGCCAAGATATGGGGATTATCGCGAAGGTACCCAAAATTCCCGCTGTTAAAAGGGGAATCTCTTCTGAGGGTTTTGCATTCGATGAATAAATACTATCGAACAACAGTGCAGGCAGCATCACGTTGAAAACCAGCACCGTTGCGTCGTCGATAAAGGATTTATGCAACATGCCCTGCCTAGTAAGCAAGTATCCACCGATAATCATCAAAAAGATCGGGCCTGTAACTAGCAGAGCAAAGGAAATATTTTCCATAGGGAATTAGTCTTCCGCAGCAACTCCCTCTTCCTGAGGAAGCGCCATTTGTCCTGAATCCTCAGCCCTGTCACGGAGCTGGGCGGATATTTGTTTACGGGTTTTAGCACCAAGCTTACGCAGACTATCAATACGCTTCACCGCATTACCACGCCCTGTTGCCAGTCGCTTGTAGGTCTGCTGGTAGGCGTCATCCGCTTGGCGTAAGCGGTCACCAAGAACGTCCAGTGACTCCAGCACCATAGCAAACTGATCGTGCAGCTTGCCGGCTTCGTCAGCGATTTTTTCCGCGTTCTTGTTTTGTTTCTCGTAGCGCCAGATATTCTCGACGGTGCGCAGGGTCGCCATCAGGCTGGTGGGGCTCACCAGGACAATTTGCTTCTCATAAGCGAAACGGAACAGGTCCGGGTCCGCCTGCATCGCCAACATATACGCAGCCTCAATAGGCACGAAAATAAAGACGAAATCCAGGGTGCGCACACCCTCCAGCTGCTCGTAGGCTTTCTTGTTAAGGCCGGTGATATGGGCGCGCAGGGAATTCACATGCTGTTTCAGGGCTTGGGTGCGCTCCTCATCGGTTTCCGCCGAGCTGTAGCGCTCGTAATCCACCAGGGAGACCTTGGAATCGATAATCAGGTCTTTGCTTTCCGGCAGGCGCACAATCACATCCGGCTGGCGCCTGCGGCCATCGCTCGTCAGGGTTACCTGGGTTTCGTACTCGCGACCCTTCTGCAAGCCGGACTCCTCCAGCAAGCGCTCCAGCACTACTTCACCCCAGTTACCCTGGATCTTGCGATCTCCTTTCAGGGCCGAAGTCAGGTTCAGGGCCTCATCACTGATGCGCTGGGTTTGCTCGCGCAACGCTTTAATCTGCCCAAGCAGACTGTTGCGCTCGGCATTTTCGCGATCGTAGACATGCTCCACTCGTTTACGGAAATCCCCCAGCTGACGCTCCAACGGATCGAGACTTTTGCGCAAACTGTCCTCACTGCGGCGCACGAAGCTCTGCTGCTTCTCTTCAAAAATCCGGTTGGCCAGATTCTCGAACTGCTCACCCATGGCAATACGCATTTGCTCCATCAGCTTGCGCTGCTCCGCCAGGGCCGCCTCCCCTTTTTCTACCAGCACCTGGCTTCTCGTGAGCTGTTGCAGCTTGTCCGCCAGCTCGGTACGCAGGGATTCCACCTCAACCCCAAGCTGGGATTCCCGCTCGCGGCTGCTATCGATACGCGCCTGAGCCACCTGCAAAGCGGCTTCGCTTTGCAATAAAGCGCGGCGGCTACTGGCTCGCGCCAACCAAAACACCAAGCCCAACAGAAACAAGATGGCAACAGCCGCCATCACCGCATGATCGGCATTCAATTGCAGCGGGAACGCTGGCATAGAGTGGTACTCCCAGACCTGGAAAGAGATGGATAAATCAGAATTTTGCCAGGGGCCTTGCCCGCTGGCCTGCCCGGGAAATAGCCCAGGCGAAGGCGCCATTCTACCAGCTTGCCTCTGGAAAGTACCCCGCGCCAGCCCGGCCGATAACCTCAGTATCAAGGGATAGGTTTGCGCCCGAGAAGACCCAGCGGGAATTTTTACGGGGTTTTAGGTATTCTTGGAGGATTGGTTTCGATGTTGGTACTCCAGAACGCATGCACAAACACAGCGCCCACCCAGATAGCCCTGCCCCCAGCGCCCTGATCTTTGATTCCGGCGTGGGCGCCATCAGCATTGCGCGGGAAATCCGCCGCCTGATGCCGGGCCTGACCTTGCACCTGGGTGTGGACAACGGCTTTTACCCCTACGGCAATAAAAGCGAAGAGGAACTACGCCCCCGGATCGTCCAGCAGGCCCAAGCCATGATGGAGCACTGCGGAGCTGATATTTTGGTGGTGGGCTGCAATACCGCCAGCACCCTGGCCCTACCCCAGTTGCGCGAATCTCTGAAGAAACCCGTAGTGGGTGTTGTGCCCGCGGTGAAACCCGCCGCTGCCGCCAGCCGTTCCCGCACTATTGCCCTGATTGCCACCGAAGGCACCGTAAACCGCCGCTACACCCGCGAACTGATCGAGCAATTTGCCAACGGCAACCGGGTAATTAATGTGCCCGCACCGGAGTTAGTGCATCTGGCGGAAAGCAAACTGCGCGGCGACGCTATCACCGCAGAGGATTTGGAGCCGGTATTACACCGCATATTCCACACCGCCGGTGGCGACCAAGTGGATATTGCCGTATTGGCCTGCACTCACTTTCCCCTGCTGCGAGAAGAATTGGACCAGTTCGCCCCACGCTCAATCCAATGGCTGGATTCCGGTGAAGCCATCGCCCGGCGAGTGCGCTGGTGGCTGGAAGAACTTGAGCTGATGCTGCCGGATGCCCCAAATACTGGCCGCCTGATCACCAGCACGGTTGACCTAACCGGCAATATAGAACGGGCCTTCAGCGAGTTCGCCCCAGTTGCCGAACCCCTCGAATCCAACCCTTAGGATCATCAAAATAGTGACAACTGCTCGTCAAGGTTGACAGCTCCGTCACAAACCGCGACCGTTCCCCGAATAACAAGCCCTAACCGGTACCCTAATTCATGCTGAAGCCGGCATTTCCCGCTCTCGAAATATTTGCGCAGCTGCCCCCCGGCGGACTGCTGCTCACCCCCAACAACCGTTTGCGCAACCGCTGCCAACAGGTGTTTGCCGCGCAGCAGTCGCCCGGTGCCTGCTGGATGCCGCCGCCGGTGGAATCCCTGCGCAGCTGGCTGGACAAGCTCTGGTTCCAGCTGCAACAGCGCAACTGGCAGCCCGCCTTGCAACAGGTATTGAATCGCGAGCAACGGCAGTTACTCTGGCAGCGCGCCCTGGATGAATCCCTGGACCGGCAACTGCTCAACAGCCAGCAATTGTGCCGGGATGCCGATAGTGCCCTGGCGCAGCTGCTCCAATGGCAGCTGATCTCCGACCTCTCGCAAATAGATGAAGCGCTAACTCCCCTGCTGGAACAGTTCGCACTCTCTATGCGCAGCGACGAACTGCCGCTGTGCGCCATGATCAAGGCCTTTGCCTCTGAGCTTCAGGCCCACAGCGCCATCACGCCAGACCAGCGCGATCAATTGATCCTGCGCGCATTCCAGGAAGGCATTCTGGAACCCATCGCGCAAATTGATACCGCCGGCTTTGCCCAGATTTCGCCCCTCGCCAATGCCCTGATTCACGCAGGTTCAATAGCCGTTAATGAAAGTCCAGGACTTACCCAGCAGAGCGAATTATCCGTAGCCGCCTGCGCCGATTTGGATGAAGAACTCTATCAGGCAGCCCTTTGGGCCGGGCAGAAACTCGCTGAAAACCCCGGCCACAGCGTCGGCATAGTGGTGAATAATCTGGGCCAGTGCCGCACCCAGGTGGAAGCGGTATTTTCCCGCGTGCTCGAACCCCAATACCTGGACCCCCAGCAACCGCGCTACACACTGCCGTTTAACTTCTCTGCCGGTACGCCGCTGGCGCAAACACCAGTCGGCAGCGCCGCCTTACAATTGCTATCGCTACTGCAAGACGAATGGGATTACCCCCAATTGCAAAATATCCTGTTCAGCCCCTTCTGGGGTGACGACAGTGAAACCTGGCTGCGCAGCGCCCTATTCCGCCGTTTACAAAAACTGGAACTTCGCCGCATCGACGGCGCCACCCTGCGCTACTGGGCCGAGCGCACCGCAGAAGTGCTCCACCTGGAATCGCCGCAACTACCCCGCCAGCTGGAACAAATGGCCGAACGCGCCCGGCGCTGGCAGCGAGCCCCCGCAGAAATTTGGGCTGCGCGTTTTTCCGAAACACTTAGCGCATTAAATTGGCCCGGCAACCGCAACCCAGACAGCCAGGAATACCAGCAGCTGATGCAGTGGGAATCCATCCTGGAAGAGTTCGCCGCACTCAGCACCTGCGGTGGCAACCTTACCCTCACCCAGGCCCTGCAATTGCTGCGTCAAATTGCCAGCCGCACCCCCTTCCAAGCGGAAACCCGCGATGGCCCCCTGCAAATTCTCGGGGTACTGGAAGCCGGCGGCCTCGCTTTCGATCACCTGCGCCTGGTCGGCTTCGGCCAACAGCAATGGCCGCCGGCACCCGCACCCAATCCGCTGTTGCCGATTCAATGGCAAAAACACTGGAAGATGCCCCGCGCCAGCGCCGAGCGGGAATTGGAACTGGCCCGCGAACTCACCGCCGACCTGCAGAATGCCAGCGGCGATATCGTCGTGAGTTACACCTGTGAAGAAGACGGTGTGCAGCTGGGGCTGAGCAGCTTGTTTGAAAGCCCGCAACAAGCCCAACACTTTGCCGAAGGCGCCCTGCACAATCACTACAGCCAACTGGCGCAAGCCTGCCAACTGGAAAAAATCGAAGACAAAAAGCTACCGCCACTCACCCCCGCCGAATACGAACGGGTGCGCGGCGGTGCCTCGGTGCTCAAGGCCCAGGCCCTGTCCCCATTAAATGCGCAGTTGCGCTTCCGCCTCGGCGCCAGCAGTTTTACCCAACCGGATATCGGCCTCGGTCCTGCCGAGCGAGGTAATGTGGTGCACCAGGTGCTGGCGGAATTCTGGCAACAGTGCGGCACCCTCCCACAACTACAAGCCATGGACGACGAGCAACGCCAAGCGCAAATCGAGCGCGCGGTGGAACGGTCCCTCGGCAGTGTGCGCAAAAAATATAATCACCTGCCGATCGGATTTTGGGCCATGGAAAAGCAGCGCCTGGAGCGCCTGCTGCAACAATGGCTGTCCGTGGAACTGGACAGGCCCAATTTCTCCGTAGAGAAAGTCGAATGGGAACAAGCCGTGGAAATCGGCGGGCTGCACTTTAACCTGCGCCTGGACCGACTGGACCAACTCGCCAGCGGCGAACAACTGGTAATCGATTACAAAACCGGCGTCCCCAGTATTCGCGACTGGCTAACTCAGCGCATCCGCGAACCCCAGCTGCCGCTCTACGCTCTATTCCAACCGGACGCCCACGCCATCGCCTTCGGCCAAGTGCGCAACGGCGACTGCAAATGGAATGGCTGCGGAGACCTGGAGCACCCCATTACCGGCATTAAAGCCGTGGGCGATACGGAAAAAGAATCCCCCTACGGCACCTGGAGCAATCTGGTGGAGCACTGGCGCTACAGCCTGGAATCCCTCGCCACCGAATATCGCAGTGGTGTAGCCACCCTCGCCTTTGATCGCCCCACCGACAACAACAGTGAACTCTGGCCCCTAAACCGCTGGCCGGAAAGGGAGTAAATAACCGAATGAACGAAGTCGTGACCACTCCCGCCCTGCGCCGCCCCATCGATGCCGACGCCCGCAGCCAAGCCCTGGATATCAGCCGCAGCTTTGCCGTTTCTGCCCCGGCGGGCTCCGGTAAAACCGGCCTGCTCACCCAGCGCGTATTAAAGTTGCTCGCCGCCTGCCAGCAACCGGAAGAAGTGCTGGCCATTACCTTCACCCGCAAAGCCGCCGGTGAAATGCGCGAACGCCTGATCGACGCCCTGCACAGCGCCCGCGACCAAGCCCGGCCAGATAACCCCCACGATGCCATCACCTGGGATTTAGCCCGCGCCCTGCTGGAGCGGGATCGCGAACTGGAATGGGAACTGCTGCAAACACCCCAGCGCCTGCGTATTCAAACTATCGACGGCCTCTGCCGCAGCCTCGCCAGCCAACTGCCGATCGAGAGCGGCCTGGGCGCACCGGGCGAACCCCTGGAGCGCACCCAAATTGCCTTCGAACTGGCCGTAGTGAACCTGCTCAAACACCTCGATGGCGAAACCCCAGACGCAGACCTACAGCAACTGCTGCTCCACCTGGACAACGACCTGGGCCAGCTCAATAAGCTGCTGCGTATTTTGTTGGACAAGCGCGAGCAATGGCTCGGCCCACTTTTGAGCGTCAACTTCGACGGCGCCCAGGATTATTTTCATTTTGTTATCGACGAACTGGTGGCAGAAAAGCTGCAAGACCTCACCACAGCCCTCGGCAGTTATGCCGGGGAACTGCTGGAGCTGGCCAGCTATGCCGGCGGCAATTTACAAAAGGAAAACCCCAGCCACGGCCTGTGCCTCTTCGCCGAATTGGACGATTTCCCCAGCACAGATAGCAGCGGCTTGCCCGCCTGGCTCGCCCTCGGCAGCCTGCTTCTCACCACCACCGGTGATCTGCGCAAAGGCGGCGGTATCAATAAAAAACTCGGTTTTGGCCTGCCAGATAAAAAAGATCCCGAGCGCCCCATCGCCGAAAAATACAAACAGCGCATGAAAGACCTGCTGGCAGAACTGGCCGGCAACGAACCACTGCTCTCCGCCCTGCGAGAAGTGGGCAAGCTTCCCAGCGGGCTGCAACAGAGCCAATGGCAACTGCTGCAAGGGCTCGCCCAGGTACTGCCCAAGTTAGTCGCAGAATTAAAGCTGGTTTTCCAACAGCTGGGTGCCACCGACTATACCGAAGTGGCCCAAGCCGCGCTGATCGCCCTGGGCGATAGCGATAACCCCACAGACCTGGCGCTAAAACTGGACCTGCAAACCCAGCATATTCTGGTGGACGAGTTCCAGGACACCTCCCACACCCAGCTACAACTGCTGGAAAAACTCACTGCCGGCTGGCAGCAGGGAGACGGCCGCACCCTATTTATTGTCGGCGATGGCATGCAGTCCTGTTACGGCTTCCGCAATGCCAACGTGGGTATTTTCCTGGATGCGCGCGAACGCGGTATCGGTGAAGTGCCCCTGGAAACCCTCGACCTCCAGGTAAATTTCCGCTCCGAAAGCGCAGTGGTGAACTGGGTCAACGAGACTTTCCAGAGAGCTTTTCCGCAAGCGGACAATATCGGGCGCGGCGCCGTGCGCTATCTGCAATCCGAAGCGTTTAAAGGCAGCAAATGGGCCGAGCCCTCGGTCAATTTTTACGGCTGCATCGATGACGAAGACCGCAACCGCGAAGCCGCTCAAGCGGTTGAACTGGTGCAGCAATTACAAGCGCAAGATCCGGAGAGCCGCATCGCCATTCTGGTGCGCAAGAAAAAACACCTGCAAAAGATTTTGCCGGCCCTAAGCGCCGCCAATATCGCCTTCCAGGCTCCAGAGCTGGCGCCACTCGCCAGTAAAATGGTGGTGCTGGATTTACTCAGCCTCACCCGCGCCCTGCTCGACCCCAGCGACCGTATCAGCTGGCTGGCCGTACTCCGCGCCCCCTGGTGCGGACTGCAACTACCAGACCTTTACACCCTGGCCAACTGGGGCAATGGGGATATCACCGTAACCGATACCAGCGCGCGCCCACTATTAATGGCCTTGCAGGAAGTGGAAGATATCGCCCTACTCAGCGATGAAGGGCGCACGCGCTTGGCCCAAGTGGCCTCCAAACTGCTACACGCCTGGCAACAGCGCGGCCGCAAACCCCTGCGCACCTGGATTGAAGGCCTCTGGCTGGAACTGGGCGGCCCCGCCACCGTTGCGCAAAAATCCGACCTGAATAATGTGCAGGATTTTCTGCAATTATTAGAAGCCTTCGATACCGGCGGCGCCATTACCGACTGGCAACAGTTCACCCTGGCCCTGGAACAGCTCTACGCCCGCCCCGCCCAGGATGCCAAAGTGCAGGTGATGACCATTCACAAATCCAAAGGGCTGGAGTTCGAACACGTACTGATCCCAGGCCTGGATCAAGGCGGCAAACCCGGCAGCGATCAACTGCTGCGCTGGAGCGAATGGCTTAGCCGTGAAGGCGAAAGCCGCTTCCTGCTCGCTCCCAAAAATGCGCGCGGCGGCCGCGACCCGGTTTTTGAATACCTGAAGCACGACAACAGCGAGCGCGAACGCCTGGAAGGCACCCGCCTGTTGTATGTAGGTTGCACCCGCGCCATCCGCTCGCTGCATCTTTTAGCCTGCATCAATCGGGATGAAAAGAAGGGCCACCTAAAAGCCCCCGGCAGCGCCGCCCTACTCACCGGCATTTGGCCCAGTGTTTTGCACCACCAGGAAAGCGACTGGTGCCGCTGGCTGGAAGCAGAAGAACCCCTGCTCAACCAGGACGAAGCCAGCAGAGATCACGACTACCTACTGCGCCTGCCCAACCAATGGCAACCCCAGGCCATGCCCCGGCAGGAATGGCTGGCCCAATACCGCATGCCAGACTACCAACCCAAAACTGAGGAAGAAGACAATATTCCCGAACTGGGCCAGGTAGCCCTGCGCTGGTTAAAACATGCCGGCACCGTAGCCCACGAAACCCTCGCCACCATTGCCGAGACCAATATCAACGACTGGACACCCAGCAAACTGGAAGCCCAACGCCCCCTATGGCAACTGCGCCTGAAACAATTAGGGCTATCCGTCACTAGCCTGGACCGCGCCGCCGAGAAAGTGGAAATCGCCGTACGCAACAGCCTCAACTGCCCCACCGGCCGCTGGCTATTGGATGGCTCACTAAGGGAATCCGCCTGCGAACTGGAACTCCACAGCGGCGGCCGGCAGTTACGGCGCTCTATTGTGGACCGTACTTTTATCGACAATGAAGGAACTCGCTGGATTGTCGATTTCAAAACCGCAGAGCCCAGTGGCGAGGAAAACCAGGAAGAGTTTATTGCGGCTCAGCTGGAGCAGTATCGGAATCAGTTGGAAAATTACCGCAAGCTCTTTTATGCGCGGGGGGAGCGGAATATTCGGTGTGCGCTGTACTTTCCGTTGATGCAGAGGTTGGTGGAGTTGGATTAGGGGAAGATGGGTATAGCTCCGAAATTCATATCAATTATTTAAGAGAACAGTACTAGGTATGTAAAGGACAAGAGAAGTCCAATCTCCATATTTTAAAGTAGCTCAATGTGATGCGATTAAGTAAACAAAATATAGTTACATCACATCGAGCCAGCTCTAGGGGCTAAGTAATACGGAAGAGGACCGGTAATTCAGTCAAAAAGTGAAAGGAATCTCATCCAAGCATTATCCCAAAAGAGGTTTTGGGGTTTACTGGGTAAGCCCACAACAAATACAACTTGACCCAATATAGCTGGCAGTACAAAGCATCTTAGACAGAGAGACTAATTCCTACTTCGACCAGAGCCTACGGTCAACCACCTTATTGATTTTAGTAAAATAAAAACACGGATCATTTAACAATTCATAATTACTGAACTTGTTTTTTGGCGCATCATCAAATCGCAATACGGGCATTTTTTCACTGAAGTTCCGAAGACCAGATTCCGACAATGCTTTAATTTCTTCTGCAATCGAATCAGTTAATACAATCTCAACACTATTCAATATAAAGTTTGAAATTTCTTTGAATAATCCGAAAGCACCAGAATCATAATCATCAGTTGTGGCTCTAAATGAGAAAACCAATTCATGCTCAGATGAAATTGCAGCACGAACATAATATTTGATTAGATCACCTTCCTGGCAGCTTAAATCTTGAACAGCGTAGGCAACCCATTGAACACCATTCGTATTAGGTAGCTTGAAGGTTTGCCAGAACAGCGGGAAAAGATAGAGCCATTCCTGGAAAACAGACCCAGTACCTGGGGAGTAATAGGCTTTAATATCACTATCAACCCAATGCTCATAGTCACTGGCTTTAAGTAGATTTAAGTCATTGCCTATCTTCCTAAGTGAGGCAGTAAATTCCATCCCTCCAACATCAGGATTAATGAACGGCGGGCCATGATATTTATACCGCTCCTCTGCAAGCAGTATGCCCCATGCACTGTTACGAATTTCATTAAAACTATCTAAGGAGTAGATATTCTCATTGAAAGCTAATGGCAAACCAGCACTTGGCGCTTCACCACTAATTTTTGAGGCGTTGCTTAAGGGCTTTAAAAAAGTAAGCTTGATACCGGAAAGATTACATCTTACCGATACCGACTTTCTTAAATTAGGCCCTTTAGGGCTTTGTGTAGTACCAAATAGCATCAATATTTACAAGCTGTTTTCAAATTAGCTATTTAGGTTAGCACGAAATGCCTATATTGATCCAAAATGTCTGAACCAGCTTACCCTCCAGAGCGAAATCTATGAGTGGAGAATCCACACGCCCCTCCACCCTTCTAGTAAGTTGCAGACTCTTTTCAGGCAGTACATGTTCAATTATTGAGTGAATACATCAAAACAAGAAACACAATAACTTGGCTTCTATTTCCCACAAATCTTAATTTGTCATCTTTTACCAACTATTTCAATGTAGTCGTCATATTTTGGATACACAGAGTAGTCAGGCCCCTTATCTTCATACATCTACTTAAGCTTTTTACCCAAATTTTCAGCCTGAACTACAATTTCACCAGCATTGTTTCGAGTTTCTGCATCTTCAGACTCTAATTCTTTATATGTTTTTTGTAACTCGATTTCATTCAGGCGTATCAAGTTTAAGATATCGGCTATATCAAGCATAATAATACCTTCTGTGAACATTCTGCTAGTTTGTCAAGCAACATACAAAACTTGGAACAGGCATGTTCCAACTTAGTCGAATCGAGCAATTAAAACACTAACTACCCAATTGGAAATTGATAGTTCCAATACGAACACATAGAAAAATATAGGCGTCAAAATTATCTTATTAAAATTTATTAGGTTTTTCTAGGTATCAATTCTGCGTAAAATTGAGTGATAAATATCAGAATTTGGGGCTGAGGGTAGGCAAACTCTGTAAAACCTACCCTAAAGATAGACCCAGGAATTTTCTAAAAAGAGTCACCTCTTCAACAGGAGAACGGCAGCGTGAAGTAAGAATAGAGAAAAGGCGCTGACCCAAGGTGCTGCAACACCAGGGGCCAGCTAACCAAATTGATAAACCAAGTATCAAGATGGCTGTATGCATACTACGCTAGAAACCCGCTCGTCTTCAATAAAGTGGAGCACAATCAGCAGCTTGGAGCGAGTCCCCAAGCTCTCGGAGCCTAGCGCCCGCCTTTTCCTATTCTGCGCCCACCGCCCCCGCGCCCCACCCCACTCTTCCACCAAGTATCACTTACCAAGCTTCCCCACCAAGGAATACCCACCCACAACTTGAGTATCGCTAGGAAACAAACATGCTGATCCTAAAGCGCCGAACAGGCGAAAACCTAAGAATTGGAACCAATGTCTCAGTCACAGTGCTGGAAGTGAAAGGCAATCAAGTAAAAATAGGCATCCGCGCCCCTAAATCCCTTCCCGTTCATCGGGAAGAGATCTATGTGCGTATAAAAAAGAGAACGAAAAGCTGGTAATGGAGAGCGTTGAGAGTTAACCCTCCAAGGATGGAATCCGTACAAGCTTGCGCCTATCCAAATGTTTAAGCCAAGGCTAACCCTCATCAGACTACTACTTTTTAAGAATAGCTAGAGCGAAGTTGATTTACTAATAACTCACTCAGGTACCTTGTCATCATGGTTGAGCCAGGTACAGCACAATTTTTGAATCGATACTTATGATAAAAACTATATAAATCCAATCTAGATATTAAATATTAAAATATTGTGATTGGAATCACATCCGACTCAACATCTAAATCGCAAGCGCCCACTACATCATATATATTTTTCAGGATTATGAAAAAACACCCTTATCTTTTCGAAGATACAAATAGCTACGCCAACTCAATATAGCCATCGACAGTACCCTGCGGATTATGTAGATGATAATATATAGTTGGCTCTGTATAGCTATGTACTACCAGTACCCAGAAAAACTTCACCAGATATTCGCTTTCATGATGGCGTAGATCAGCTAATCAACGGATTGTAAAGTACCCTCCATATATTTTGATCAGCACTTGCTCACGAATTTTATACATAGAGAAAGAAACTCTATCTCCCTTTAAACATTCAGACCACCATCGAACTAGTTTCTGTTCAGAATTAAATAGTAAATTATATAATTTTAGCAGCTACTTTTTACCTCTTAGAGATATAACATTCCATCAAGAACAAACAAACGCACTCAGTTGATATATAGCAATACTGTAAAAATACACCACGCACACTACTTACCTTGCTTCCTTTTACGAGACATTTTGAAACCTATCGGAACAGGTTTAAATTTCTTATCATTCGCAGTCATTTTATTCGTACGCTGAAATTTACGTAGCGCTCTATAATCGATCTCCCCCATAACAAAGTAATCAGACACACCTCCTTTCAATCTAACCGAGTCTCGTCTAAATTCTTCCCGATAGGGCGCTCGAATTCTACTATCTCCGAATGCGCGATTATTTACTTGCACAACATGTGTATGAACATCGTGTGCTGTGCCCTCAACTAGAAAACCAAATGTTTTCACATCCTTATTCCACTCAAGTACATAAAGACTGTCAACTTTGCCCTGATATCGAGCTCTGTTAGCCGGATTTGTTAAATCACTACAAATTAGAACACCAAATATATAGCCACCATGATTATAGATTGGCAGACTATTAACACCGCCTGACGGAAGAAATTGTTTCTTATTGTACCTTGCAAGACTTTGCTTTTCGTTATGAGAAGGCTGCAATTTTGGCTGCATGTATATCAAATTACTAGGATAGCCTGGCCAATTTGAAGTCAAAGAGACAAGACAATCATTTCTTAAATAGTTTTTTTGTTTTTTGTGTTCATAGTACTCAATTCCGCAGAGTAATGAGATCCCTTGCTTCGCCAATTTAGACGCTATTCCAATCGCCCACCTACGAGGCACTGAACACTCTGGAAAAACAATATAATCGGGTTTTATTTGCGATCTAAGTATCTCGTTTACCAATACACATATGGTTTTATAGCGTGAAAGAGAAAGATCAGGTTTATTTTGTGCAGCCCCCTCCCAATGAGACATCTTAGTTTCTACGTTAGTAAGTGCAACAACAATCTTGTCTTTGTTTTTCTCCGAAACAGTTAAACAAGGGCCATCTTCATTATTGGATGAATCCAATTCAGGAAGCCCCACTACGCCTGCCCCCCTTAACCCCTTAATCGCAGATTTATATAATAAAGGCTCTGAAAGAACACTCGGTGAAATCAGCGCTATCTCTTGTATTGAAAGAGGTCTAGTTGGGAACGCGAGTGCTGGCCAATGCGGAACCTTTAACTCAGCTGATTGACGGAATTTTTTAATAGCACCTAACCTTATTACCCTCCTAACAGCAAGGCTTCTGGGCACATTTTTATGAGAATAATCTATATCTTGAGAATAATACCAATAGTCTTTATATGGTCTACTTCCCCAATCGGCTAGCAAAATATCATTGCTAATTTTCAACAGCGAAGGTTTTTTATTAGGCCTAGTAAACTCTCCATGTAATGAAAATAGTTTTCGCAATAATCTTCCAAGTTTAGTCCACTCAGAAAATTTTTTAGTTGTAGAGGCTTGCAGCGCCGATTGCAAAATAGCCTTTTCAAAATACGACTTACACGCAAATAGCCTCTTCTTATCACCCTTCGAATGAACAGTAGTACTCTCAATCAAACTAAAACAATCAAAGATATTCTCTAAAAATAATTTGGCATCCTCAAAGTCATAATTTGCCACCATTATCTTGAAAATTCTTGGGTAATATGAAAAAAGTTCAAATACTCCTTTAGGGGTTAGGACATGTCTTTGTATAAGTCCATAGAATTCTCGTCGCAAGCTGCTCCATTCAGATCTTGAAAGATTGGTTGAATATGCCTCCACATCTCTAACTAGCAAAGAAAACCCCAGCCTTCTAACTGAAACGACATCCGCTTTTCTTAATGCGTCGGCAGCTAAAGAAGCATCTGGGGTAGCTAGTAGTGCTTTAACCGCCATTTCTGATGCCGCCTCAGGGAGCTCAGGAAGCAATCGGTACTCACTAGAATGCTCTCGAATTTGCGCTGATATTTGATCGACCAAATCCATACCATGAGTAGAAGAAAGGCTAAAAATCTTCTGTTTACTAGGGCTAAAGAACAAGTCAGAGTCTTGTGCATAATTGAAAGATAATTTCAACTCTGGGCTCTGGTTTTTAATGTATTTTATTTTCAAACATGGAATAGAATTTGATAACCAGCGCAGGACATCAAGACCAGACTCAACGTTAGCCGGCGTCTCAATAACGATGAAAATGTCATCAACATACCTGCCATAATACAAAGGTACAAGGCCGCTTTTAGCTTCCTCATCAAATTGGTGTAACAGAACGTTGGAAATAATTTTTGATGCCGACAAGCCTACTGGTAGCGCACCCGCTTCTCTATCAGAAAAATCTGGTGTTGTTTGATACCAGGTATCAATACTACTTAAAAGTAATTTAGTGAGAAGCTTCTCATCCTTTGATATCTCCAATCCCAACTTCTTTAGAAATGATGGCTTAAGAAGGAACTTAGGACTCGAGTTATGATAGAATCCAGTTAGATCCATTGTTATTGCGGTTATAGATTTTTCGGCCTCAACTGCAGATCGCATTGATTTAAGACCATTTTCTCTCCATGATTTGTAGTCCGAAAAGTAAGGAGAAAACAGCCCAAGACTATCTTCATTAAGTTTATTCTCTCGACTGGAAAACAAATTTTGTCGTTTAGATATACGCCTAAGCCTGTGCCCATAAGACAAACGTCGATCAAGTTTTTCCTCAAACTTATGTCCAACCTTCAGTATCCAAAGTGCTGATATGATTTGAAAATTAATGCTTGGATTAATCAACAATCGATAACTTGCTCTAAGTTTTTTACTATCATTTTCTTTGAATCTCTGAATCCAGTCTATCTTAGGATCTACCGCACGGTAATGAACATTGCCATTACCTGACCATTTTGAATCATCAAGAGATTTTGGAGCATACAGATAGCCACCTATAAAATCAATGTCATGGCACCAGTCTTGGTTTTTTGCGTTTAATTTTGAAAGCAAATATTCAAGATTGTTTTTTAAATTTTTTTCATATTCAGTAAATTCAATCGCATTCGGGTGTAAACTATCATAAAAGGCTTCATGCTTTGCCTTTCTATACGCAAGATACAGATCTTTAATTCGCACGTATTCAGGTGCAAATTTTTCCTTGCTCATTACTATTTCATCCTTACACTAACAGGCTTTATCTGTTATCGCTTATTTAATGCCCTTATCATCTTTATATATTTTATAGGTCACCTAGATCGTTGTCACTATAGATATTTAATTAGAAATGAATGTTTTTAGATATCCTCACCCCATGCTGGCGACTAAACGAACAATTCTAGAGCCCCATAAAATAGAGCGCTTACACGGTAAACATTGCTTACCAACCTTTACCATCAAAGAATGCTCACCCTCGACGTTGGCATCAATAGAAAGCAAGTATGTTGATGCTTAAACGCCAGATTGGTGAGAACCTAAAAACTTGAGCCTATTCTCCAGTAAAACTACTGGAGATAAAAGCCAATCAAGTAAAGAGGTATCCACGCGCCCAAATCCCTCTTCATTCATTGGAGAGAGATCTAGGTGCGCGTTAAAAGGGAGTAATAAGTAAACAATGAAAGGAAATGAGAGCTAGAAATCTCGCACACCCGATAAATAAACGTATAAACTGTCACATAATCAGACTGACCAAGGTGGGACCCAAGAATGATTAAAACTTGGTCAATAATCTCCTATTCTGAAATCTTCAAAACCTTATATTGGCTGGTTGAACAACGTACTACTTTGTCTAGCAATAGACTCTCAGTTATTCTATACCGATCAATAAATGATCTAGGAAAAAAGCTTTTATAGTGGTCATTGGCAGAATAGTTATACCTTGCGTCATATGCTTAGTATGACAGTTACATAGAATACGCATGCTGGTAGAGTATTTATCTAATATTCGGGTTCCAATGAATTTCTCGACTTCTTTAGCTTTAGGACTGATCGCTTTTTAGCATTTTCGGCGCGCACTTTAACTGGAACAAGAGTACTTGCCGTTGGATTGGCTCGCCAAAACTGCTGTATCTTTTTCTTATCGCGTCTAAGTTGGAAATTAAGCTGATTTACTTCTTCGGAGTCTCGCTCATTTCTTGCTGGATATCGGAAACTGAGAAGTTCGCCTATCTTAAGTACAGGAAGCTTAACCGATGGGTTGCCGGTGCTATTATAAACAGCTTCAATATTAGAAATATAAAAATTTCCTCTAGTAGCATCTAGAAGTAAAGTCAGTAAGTTAGCTAAATCAAGCTTCACATTAGATACTTCTCCTTTTGTAGTGAATTCGACACTAGCGCTCTTTAAAAAAGAGGTTAATAGGGTGCGATCTAAATCGTTTTCTACAGCAAAATCTCGTATTGTTCCTTTATGAATTTTACACTTACTTATTATTTTAAAAACCTGCCAATGGAATAGGTCAATCAAAAGAAAAGCTTGTTTGTCAACTCCAGAGTTCATTCCTAGAGCTTTGATCAACATTCCTATGAATATAGCAAGTTTTATATTGCTATCGGTCGTAGAGTCGTAAAAATTTACTAAAGCGGACTCAAACCCCCTTAAACCTATCGTATCGGGAGAAGAAAAGGCAAGAATTGCGTGCCACGGGCTATGGCAAGTATCATGGCTAGATGGCTTTATCAATGAAAAGCCGATATCAAAATCTGGCTTAAACGTTTCCGCTCTAATAAACCTATAAAAAGAGGAGTTAATTTCTCCCGTAAAAGAGCATATTTGCTCCAAAAGGTGTTCTATGAATTGTCTTTTCTGACCGCTTTCTTCAATAAAATCAATGACATTTTGCCCTAATGCTCTATCAATGTCAGAAATTGAATTGGCTCCCCACTCAAGGCTTAATATATGTTGGGAGACGAGAAACTCCTGAAAAGATCGGTGGGCAAAATAAAAGAAATTATCGCCTTTAGGCTCGATAATACTTCCAATAATTAAATCCCGAAGGATGTCTCTTTTAGGCGCTTCTGGAGCTTTTAACTGAAAGTTTAATGTTTCAACATCCTCAAAAGAAAACCCTCTGTCACCACCCTTAATCCAGCGTTCCCAAGAAAGCTTGGTTATAAACTCCTTTCTCTCATCTTTGCTTATTTTATTTCTTGCTGGTCGGGAATCTTCTCGTTCTAATATTCGCTCGTAAAAAGTTTCGTATAGGTGATAAGTAGTAAAGCTCGATAGTGCTTCCGTTGTGGCAAGTGCTATAAGTGTTAACATTCTGGCATGCACTGGGCGTGAGATAAGCTCACGGTGCTTTTCATCCAGCAGCTCGTTTATCCTTTGATCACAAAAATCTTTGCTAATGAAATCGTAGGAATTTATAGGCGTCTGGCCTGCTGAATATCTGATAAATTTTGGTATGAAATCATTTAACTGCTCCTCTGTAAAAAGACCTACTTCGATTTCACAATAGTCCCTCATCTCTGCATCTTTGACTTCTTGATCCCCAATATACTTGATGCCATGTAACACACTGGCTCTTTCATTTTCAGATGTAAAGGCATTCGGTCGCCCTAGGATAACAACCTTTGACTGGTTAACAACCAGTTTGTTGAACTCCCTTATATTTGATCTAAATGCACTGAAAGACATCGCATGTTTCATTTCATCAAAGCCATCAAGGATAATAAGAAATCGTCCTAATCGATTAAACTCAAGAAATAAAGGGTAGGTAAATCCACTAACATTATATTGTGATGCAAAGTATTTACAGACTAACCCCTCAATTCCCTGCTCATTGAAAATATCCCCTAGCTTCAGATAAATTGGTATTCGCGATGTCTCTCCGTTGAGACACCGACGAGCAAATTTGGATGCAAGCATAGTTGCGAAACTGGTTTTTCCCATGCCATATCCCGCAAGTATGGCTATTGGAGAACAATCCTCGGTTAATACCCAATTATTAATTGTATTCTCGATATCGTTCCCCTCTATATCCTTAATGGGAACGTAATAATCACACAGCCCTTCATTGTTGTACATGCTCACAACTGACATGAGGTACTGTGAAAAATCCATTATCAAAGAGCTGAATTCATCAAAGGTTTTGTGAACCACTTGACGATTATTTTCGATCGTATCAAGAACCCCCGGTGTAGGTGGCAGGTCTGTAATAATAATCAAGTGGTCTATTGCATTAGAGCTAAGAGGAGAAAAATAGGTTCCTATGATGCTGTCATAGTCAGCCCGACCCAGAGCTTTTCCATAGCGCTTACACTCGACACCATATTTGATCACACTTCGCTGTAATCGGTCAGGCTCTTCGTAGTAAACATCGACAATCTTGCCTGCAACACTCTTTTCAATTGCACAGTTCAATTTTTGAGCAGTTTTTATAACACTAAAAACAGCGTCCCTTAGCTCATTACCTTTTTCCGTGGTATTAATAGTCTTATCCACTGACATAGCTCTTAACTGTTGAATTGATAACCTATTGTCCCATAATTCGGCTAGAGCCCAAAGAGCCAATAATTGTGGACACCCATCAAATAGAATGGCAAGCAGAGCAGTAGAAGCCAGATGAGAAAATAGGCATTGAAACTATAAAAATATTTTAACTTCAACAACTTATCGTAAATCACCAACTCAGAAAGACAAGCACCCATCCTGTACCACTACAGCCGCTTCCCATCTGCCAAGCTCGCCCACCAAGAGGTACCCACCCACGGGTTGAATACGACTAGAAAGTAAATAAGTTGACCCTGAAGCTCCGTGCTGGCGAAAGCCTACACACTGATACAAATGTACCAGCTACTGTACTGAAACTGAAAAGCAATCAAGAAACCCGGGCATCCACGCCCCCCCTAAATCCCTTCCCATTCATCGCGAACGGGATTTATGTGCGCTAAAAATGAACAAAAACTAAGTAATGGAAGGCGTTGAGGAAAGGCTCTCCACGGATTGAGACTACCACCTGTGCTATCACTTCTGCAGTAGCCAACCTTTTGGGCGGAGATATGTATTAGTCATCGCACCAATGCACTGCTCAGCTTCTACCTGGATGGAGGCTTCATGCGAACGCAAGCCAGAACTCAAAGCAAAACTAGGAGCCTCAGTTGGATTCGATAACATATCTGATATGACATTATCACATTAACACCAGGCTCTGAGCGGCCCGCTATATGCGCTTTTTTATGATTATACGAGCGTAAAGAGCTACATAAAAAGGTAAATATAGTCGGCAGCCTTTCAGCTGTAGTAGTTCAGAGGTTCTCTAACTTTGCTATTTTTCCACCTGTATGTGATTTTATTAAGACTTAGCATTCTTCCAATATCCAATACGCTTTTTCTAAATGAGTTAATTTAGATATCAGCTGTTCTTTAATTGATAGCAATTTTGTATCTGGAATACTCCCTTCAATCACTACCTGTATACAATGCCATTCTTCGATAAACCGAATTCTTACACCCTCAACATAGAGCCAATAGACATTGTATTCTTCCTCATCCCTCTCAATAGGCTCATGCTCAATATCAAATTCGTAAAGGTTTTTAACTAGCCTAACATCAACCTTAAAACCCATTTCACTTTCAAGTTGCTGCATCGCTTTGTCATAACTATCTTGCCACTTGGCTTCGTAGCTCCACAATGCCTGCCTGATGTCGTAGATATGATTATTCGACTTATCCTCTCTACGTAATTCCCATCGAGGCCATTTTCTTTCCGTAAGTCGTTCCCACGTTGAATTCTCTAAATTCAGCCTCCAGTCGTCTATATTCTCACGTAAAGAATACTCATCACCCCGATCAATTAATCCATTAGTAATGGTAATCGATTTTTTATCTAAGCTGAGAACAGCATTATGCTGATGAATCCAACCCGGAGATTCACCTAAGGTTTCAACTTTATTAATCTTAAAATTATTTATATCGAGGACATACACTTGGGTATCGTTAAGCCTTCTTTCTGCAGGATAGCCAAGATTGCCTATGATGAAAATTTTTTCGTCAACTAGGGTGGCAGAATGAAAGTCTGTTGGCGGAAAATCTGTATTCCTGTAACAATAGAACTCAACTCTACCTTCGGGCGTTTCAACGACAACATCGTTATAAATGTAAAAGTCAGGATCATAATGATCCTCATGCTCACCACCTATGTATACAATGCGACCATCAGGTAACTTATTTATCGATTGCCCAAATCGATCAAAACTCCAAGTTGGGCCTTCATCAAATGGCGAAGGACCATTCATTTTTTTAGTCGACGCATAACCGCTGAGCCTTGAATGAAAAAGCCACTCCCAAACATTTGAGCGCACCCTTTGAGGATTATTATCACCCAATCGAGGTGAACGCCATTCATTAAATAAAGCTGTTGTTACACCATATATTTTTGGATCTACTTCTTTTTCCATGAACCCTAACTCAATATTCTAAAGCCATGATCTGCAGATGGCCCTACAAAGCGTGAACTATTCGGTGGAGTTCGTAGTGTGCAGTAATCCTGGACACCCACCAAACAAAAGTATAACCCGCCAAAAAAGGTGTTTGAATAGGAGGGTTAATCAAAACACTAGAGGCCAACTTACCTAATTAATATGGACGTCACGAACGAGATGTGTGTTCAAGAGATTGGTGCGAGCCCCCAAACTCTGAGAACCCGACACTAGCCTTTCCTTATTCTGCATCCAACCCCACTCACCCACTATGCTTCCCTGCCAAGGAATACCCACCTACGTCTTGAGTGTCAGTATGAAATAAATATGTTAACCCTAGAGCGCCGAACTGGCGAAAACTGCAGATAGGCACTTAGGCCTCACTTACAGTACTGAAAGTGAAAGGCTATCAAATAAAGACTCCCTCAATTCCCTCCCCGCCCACCGCAACAACTCTGAACACCCATCAAATAGAGTGGCGAGTAGCATAGCAGAAGCCAGACTAGAAAATTGACATTGGTCCTACAAAAATAATTTAAATTCAACAGGTTATAGTGAAATACCAACTCAGGAAGACTAGCCCCCACCCTTCCCTATTCTGCACCACTGCGGCCACTCCCTTCTCGAAAAGCATTACTTACCAAACTCCCCTACCAAGGAATACCTACCCACGGGTTGATTGCCACTAGGAAGCAAATAGGTTGACCGTAAAGCACCAATCCAGCTAAAGCCTTCAAACTAGAACAAACGTCCTAGTTGCTGTACTGGAAGTGAGAAGCAATCAAGAAAAGATGTGTGCTCGCGCCCCCAAATCTTGCTCAACCCGTCGTAAAGAGACCTTTATTTATATCGAAAAGTAGGTAAAGAAAAGCGTTGAGAGCAGATTCTCTTAGAAAAGAGGCTCCATAGCGACACTATTGTTAGTTAGTCATCTTCGAGGTCGAGAACGGCATACTTATAAAACCCTTTCCACAACTACAACAAATCACCTCCCGACAGAAGATAAAAGGCAACGTAAATTAGAGCGAACAAGCGGCATACCTAAAATCGACGCCACACCAATTATTAAGTACACGCAGAGCTCACTTTTACTTTCTACTAATGCTCGCGTGAATAACCAGGTTTTGCTCATAACGTCTTTGCCCTCAAAAAGACTAATCATCCTTTCATCAAGACAATATTCCTTAAGATTGTCAATCAACTTACTCTGGATAAAGCTCATCAATTTTGTACCAACGTTCATCGCCGTTAGATTGCAGTTGTATTTTTGCAATCGGCTTCCTAATGTCTACTACCATTCCTATACTTGTCATGTCTCCAACTTCTAAACTTCTCCTAAACCCAGCTGCCCTCTTGACCCTATCCAAGGCAACCTTTTTCTGATAATTCTCTTCCATTTTTCTAATTCTAGCTTTTTCTTTCAATTCCTCTTCCATTTTTTGTTTTCTAGCAGAAGCCATTGCTTTCTGCCATCCTTCAAAGTCCGCCTTCCTATTAGCCATATATGATTCATTATCAATTACCTTAACCCAAAAAATATTATCAACTTTATAATATCCAAACTGGAATATTACATGCTGACCATTGACTTCACATGCTTCATAGAAAGGCTTTCTAATTGAAGATGCTTGATAGCGGCTCCTGAAAAACTGATAATACTTCTTATATGGAAACCTATATCTTTTATCTACATATTCAACTGCGGTCACATCTATGCCACCATGCTTTTTGCACAGATGTTTGAACGCCTTCTTGCTATCTTTCTCCTCGTGAAAATAGGGTCTAGGATGTACATCCCAAAACCCTTGCTTGGTATAATATTGAATATTTACACTATAAGTAACGTAATTATCCCTCACATCTAACGAAACGCCATCAACATTAGACAACCATTTGTCAAGATCTGAAAAAAGAGAAACACCTGCATTAAATTTTCGATCAATTTCAAATAAATTTTCAGCAGCAAAATTTTGTGACGCACACAACATTAAAACCAGAATTACAAAACTTCCTTTGTATTTCATATTTACATTATCCCTTATATACATTCAGTCATTAAGTTACTACCAAAAAACCATCCTGGACACCCGCTAAATAGATTGACTAGGATGGCAGCAGAAGACAGACACGGAAATCAACATTTAAAATATAAAAAAACATATAAGTTCAACAAGCTATAATGGAATTCCAACTCAGAAGACTAGCACCCTCCCTATTCAGCACCACTATGGACGCTCCTCACCTGCGTAGCATCACTCCTAAAGCTCCTACAAGAAGGGAGACCCGTAAAATAGAACCCTCGTCCAATAAACATCATCTTTTTAACCATCATCAGCAAGGAATACTCTCCCACGTCATTGGCATCAGCAGAAAACAAACACGCTCGTCCTAAAGCACCAAATACATGAGAGCCCACTTATTTGGGCACATATTCTGGTAAAACCACTGGAAGTGAAAGGTGATCGAGTAAAGATAGGTATCCATTCCCGGACTCCCTTGCCACTACAATGAAAAAATCTACGTGGATCTCAAAATAGAAAAAATTAAAGAATAGAGGGCTTTGAAAATAGATTCTTAATAGGAGGAGAATCTCCCATCCTAGCATCCAGCTTTTGCTCATGGTAATCGCGCCCATAAGGACACAACAACTCTAAGATAGATACGTCGCTATTTCAAAGCTATCTTAACATGTATAAGAAAGGTTCCCCCGCTCTTCTATAAGCCAAAAATCGACTCTAACTGGGACGATCAGCTGAGTTCTATACATTGCTAGCGTTAATACAATCTGCTTAGACTAACGTATATCAGTTACCTCCTCCCTTTAATCCTCAAAACCCAATGAACAAAATAGACCATCAGAGGATTCATAATTTACTCAGGGGTGTACTCACTATTCTCACCCTTCTTCTCATCTTGCCTATTAGACTCTCCGGCAGCGCTCTGGAAAAAGGCCATTCAGACAATATAAAAACAGATTGGTGTCCCTTTCCTTCCATTAGATATTTAATGCCTTTCGTGTACGATCTTTCAGAGATTCCCCGAACTGAATGGCATTAACTGACTTGGCTTGTGGCCAGTAAGTAATTTCTATAGAGCTTTCCTTATCAGCGACCTTTTCGACCCTAAAATCAATTACTGTAATCACACCGTTATGCATACGAGTATCCCTCATGTGATAATACATAGATGGCATAATATCGTAGTGATACTCAAAATTTTGCATCTTTGTACTTGCCAAGCTACCGAATTCTTGCTGGATTTCACTGGTTGATTGGTATTCAAATTCTCTTTTAATTTTCATGAACACCACGTCCACATTCACAGGCACGGTAAATGCGATTTTATGATTAGTAGGCTTATTGGCAGATGTATTCACCGCAGTATTGTCGGTAGTGCTTGTCTGCTCCATCTGGGATTCCTGTGCAGCTTGTTGCTGGCGAGTATTTCCATCGTGATTGATGGGGTCGCCAGTAACCGGATTATTCCAGCAGGTAAGACATTTACCGTCTGATGAGTAGATATGCTGATTAGACGCACATCCGCTCACGATAGAACCCAGGGCCAAAGAGAAAATAAGTGTTGGTAGCTTCATGAATGTTCCCCTAATGAGAGTGTTTATTTAAAAGTTACTATGAGATTCCAAGCTAGCAACCGAGCATACCGACCCCCTGTATTAACATCGAGCAAGGAGATACTTGTACACGGAAGTCTTGGAAGGATCTGTTTAGTATTGGATTATCCCGCTCTCTGTATAGAAACCAAGAAAAAATAGCTGTGGGGTTGGCCCCTTTCTAACGCTAGTACCTAAATTAAACTTTCCTTTAGAAGAGACACTGTTGCGTTTAACATTGATCAGTCGTTTTCGACGAACCCTGTTCCAGTCTAACGTTCTTAGTGACCAAATCCTTTCTGATATCATGTTCAATTTCTACGGTCCTCCCTGAATATAGATATTGATGGTTCTTTAGGTCGTTATTATGGAGCATAATACCCGGTGCGTCCGCCAGTAAATCATTATTTAAAAACCAATTTTAGAAACTCTTAAAATAAAGCACCGTGCAATATTGTTGTGGCCTAGTAAGCAAAATAACACAAAACTGTAAAAGCTTTGTGAATTCAACCACTTGTAGTGATTCCTCAAACTATAGGAACTTAGCGCCTGTGCCATTCACACTCTACTCCGTTCTACCTGTAACTTCTGAAGCAGGGAATGCCCAGCCACAACCTTAAGTATTGGCACTAAAAAATTATGATCTTAGAGCTTCCTAAAGGTGAGAGCATTAAAATCGGTACAAATGTCTCTGTTGCATTACTGGACGTAACCGGCAACCATGTAAAGCGTGGTATCTACAATACCCAAATCTCATCTCATTCACAGGGAGAAGACCTTCGTGTATTTTGATAGGAAAAGATGACTGGGGCCCTGCCACCATAGGGCCTATTAACCTTGAGAATCGCGGGGTCCCTTAATTAATAAAATGAGCCCCTCAAGAGTTAGGCTAAGCGATTTTCAAACCGCACGCCAGTAAGATCATTTTATTGAATAGACTTTTTAAGGGTATCTGCACAAAAAGCACAGGTAAAATTATTAAAAGCTGTTTTGAAAATAGCCTTTGTACCAACTTCCTCATGAGAAAAAACAATGGACTTTGATTCCATTTCTATCCCGTTTCTTACTTCCCGCTTACTTTCTTCCTCTTTGGCATGAACCACTAGGTGAGGGATATACGCAAAGTAACGACCTTTTGGAGTAGCAAAAGGTAAGAACTCACCAATTTTTTCCAAAAGGTTATTTAATACCTCTCTGGATTTTTCATTCATTACTAAAACACGATCTGTCCACACAAAAATATCAGGATATGGGTCAATATCTGACTCATCATCCATATCTTCAAACCAAGCTGTAAAATTGCCCCATTTGTCAGCAATTGGAGTGATGGAATCTCCCAGGTCAGTAAGTAGTTCGCTTCCCAGCTTACCCCACGCTTCCCTGCCAAGGAATGCCCACCTACGGCTTGAGTATCAGCATGAAATAAATATATTGATCCTAGGGCATCGAACCGGCGAAAACTGCGGATAGGCACCTAGGTCTCACTTACAGTGCTGAAAGTGAAAGGCAATCAAATAAAGATAGGCACCCACTCCCTCAATTCCCTCCCCGCCCACTGAGAAGAGATCTATATTTGCACCAAAGTGAACAAAAATTAGACAACTGAGTGCTCAGAGCAAGTTCCCCAAGCACATTTTTTGGACACACAGCGAAAGCTAATCACACCACTATATTTCTACTTCCTGAAGTGATTTTCTGCATTAAGAAATCTCCTGAACGTATACGCCATTACAGCAATGTATAGGGCAATTACTATTGCCATGGCGGAAATATCATAGACATTTATCACCCAGCTTTCTGGGTGTTGATCTCCTTGCACCAATAGCGTAGTAGTTATAAATGACACTAACAGCAGCAGTATAAATACAGCAGTTATCAATAGAAGCTTGCATGCCAGGAGTATAAATCTCTTCATAAAATAAAAACCTGGTTAGGCAATTGAGGGCAGATGCAACCTGTACCTATATTTGTTTAAATAATTATCTCAATACGTCCTCCCTACATAAGGGAGGCCTTAACTACTTTAACCTTTTTACTTTATGTCCTGACCTTTAGACTGAGGTTAAAGTGGGGCCCTTATTCTCCCACTCGTCAATCATTCTTTCGGTCAGCGCCCTCAAACGTCCCATGTACAGAATATCTTCTTGAAGCTCTTCAGCTTCTTCATCATCACATTCGTTAATATCAACATCACACAATTTTTCTTCGTAGTAAGCAAGGGCCTCTCGTATGTAGTTCAAATCTTTGTAGCTGTAATACATCACTTAACTCTCATATATTTTTATAAGGCGGCAAGCTTTTCAAAATACTCAGAAACAGGCATATCGATTTTCGCTTCAATCGAGTAGTGGGTATTGCCTTCTGCATCGGGAAACATATCTATTACAATAAACAATCCTGGTTCCAATCTCGCATCTTTGTTAATTATCCACCAAGCATCCTTTCCCTCTCTAAATGGAACTTTGTTACTGATGCCATCAAAAAGTGATACCCCACCCGATTTAGCCAAAATATACGGCTCTGAAGAGCCTGGCATCCGATAGGTTACGATATCGTTTCGTTTGGGCCTCTCTTCGCCCGCTCTCTTGTTTTTCACCATCATTGGCCGATGGTCCTCACGATACCTAACCCTATCAATTTGCGGATTATCAAGCTTCCCTTTCCTAAGCACCACATCCACATCAAATCTCTTCATATAGACTTGATTGGCACGCTTGTTTAGTTTTGCATGCCCTAGGCATCATCCCGTGTAAAGCTCAAAACATTGAGATTCATTGACTCACTCCATAAGTTTCAATCCCATGTTGATAAGCGATATTACGTCAATGCTTAACGACGAGCCACAGCCAGCCGCAAACCCGATCCCTATTGCCATTAGAGTCACAGCGAATCCAATTGGGTAACTCAGTAGCTTGAAGCCAACCCCCAATTCCCGAGTGTCTAGCCCCCCGCCTTTTACTGATCACGTCCACCACACCGAAACGACGAAAACTGAAAATTGGGACGTTGGTGTCCACAATAGTGCTAGAAGAGAAAGTCAATCAAGTAAAGATAGGCATCCGCGCCCCCAAATCCCTCCCCGTCCATCATGAAGAGATCTATGTGCGCATCAAAAGAGAACAAAAAGTAGGCAGTGAAAGACGGACGAGCACGGTTTGTCTTTCTCATCAACGGTCAAGCATGCTGTCTCAACAATGGAATTTCTAAGCAGATTTTAAGAAAAGAGAACTAAAGTTAACTGTGCCTATTGGATTATAGAAGACAGTCAGCATATCCCTTCCGGGATGAAATTTGTATAAGCCCCTGATAACCCTGCTCATTATTTACGGGCAGTGACAGAACGCATGCAAGTTGATGAACTCGTTTTCAAACTTTGATCTATATCCGATAGAATGGCCATCATGTCAGACCTGCAACTGGAGGCTTATAAAAGTGCTTAAATTTAAAGAATCTGAGTCTGATGCTAAAAGCCTCGCTCTACATTACGCTAAAGAAATGAATGATGAACTTCTTGAAGAGTTTATAAATTCAAAAATACAAATTAATTCGAACGAAATGGCAGCGTCATTGACAGAATCATTTTGGGAAATGACAGACTTAGCAATCAAAGATAATGAAGAGAAAAAAGTCATAGAGGGAATTAGTGATATAGAGTTCTGGATGCATAAGCTCTTTAACAAATTTTCTGGCTACATGCTTATTAATGCTTTTGAAGAAGTTTGGGAAAGCACATCAAGTAAGATACGTAACTAAACCTTGGCACTGCCTTGCTCCAATTTAAGGGTGTATAGGTTTTCTTACACCCCCTTGGTCTATCAGTATACAGGAAGTAACTACTCTTGTACTTGGCGATCCCCATTCGCTCTACTTTGTTTAGAGGCTAGGGTTTCCAACATGTTGGCTACTTTCTTTGCATGAATTGTGCCCGAAAATGCACCCCCATGCCCCCTATCACCAGCATCAAATATCCCTCTAACCATGACATATTTTCTATCATACTTCTCCAATTCAAGAGTAGAGTCAGTGTCTTGACCTATCGATCCCCCATATACTGTTTTTTCAGACTCCTGAACCCAAATTGAATTTTCTGTTAATCGACCTTCTGCTAAACTTTTACTTAGAAATAGAGCTCTACTTTCATTACGAATACGTAAATATCCTCTAACTAGAATTTCCTCGCCGTTAAAGCTAGATGGATTACTAATTACCTGAATCATAGAAACATGCTTTACATGACTCGAACCACAGCTAGTCAAAGTAACTAATCCAATACATACAATCATGAGTCTACGAAAATTCACTCTGAAACTTCCTTACTAAACTTAATCTTCAGTTCTAGCATATTCGTCTGGTAGAGAAATACCAAAAGGTCCAATCTCATTCGGAAACTTAAATGCTCTCTCGTAAGGCCATAATACTTGAAAAAAATCTGGGTACCTAGCAAATAAAGCGGCTCCCTAAGCACTAAACTGGCGAAAGCCTATCAACTGGTCGTATATATCGAGCACAGCGCTAGAAGTGAAAGGCTATAAAGTACAGCTTAGATTCCATGCCCTCTGGTCCCCTCCCATTCATCGCGAACAAGTCGATACTCGCATTTAAAATGAACAAAAAGTAAGCAGTGCGGACAGTTTTCTATGGAAAGAGACTCAAGCCAATCCTCCTCTATAGAGATTTGGTCTGAACGAATACCTATCAAACTATGTGTTACTTTGAACTACACATCTACCTCCTTAGGAAAACCAGCCAAATCCAGCTTCTTCCTAGATTGCCAACATAAGTGACACACGCTTGCCCGCCAGAAATTCTAGCGGTCTCAGGTAATTTAATACCTTCCTTGGGCGGGTGTTGATTCGGAATGTTGCATCATCAATACGGCTTTTGGGTATCTTGCCAATTTCTATGCCTTTCGAGAAGAAGTGCCTCAGTAGACCATTCTTGTTTTCGTTTAATCCGCGCTCCCAAGAGTGATAGGGCTGTGCAAAATAGTTTTTTTGACAGCCCAGTTTCCGCGCGATCGACTGGTGGCCTGCAAATTCATCTCCATTGTAGAGGGTTATCGTTTTACATATTACCTGATACGGCATCAGCATCCGCTTGATTACTCCACTTACAGACTTTTTACTCTTATCTGGTACCCTGCGAGTGACCAACAACCTAGAGATTTGCTCTACTAATGTCACAAGATAACTATCTTGACCATAAACCGCATCACCCTCCCAATGGCCCAGCTCAGTGTTTTTATCAATGATCGCTAGTCATCCTTCAATGTCAACATGCTCCGATAATTGATCTACAGAGGCTTTCGGCTACAGTGAAATCATCAATCTCAGACATGAGACCAAGATGATGAATAATACAACCGGTCAAACACCCAGCCGCAGACAATTTCTGAAAACAGCCGGTATGGCGGCCGTGGGATTGTCGTTAATGTACAGTCGTTGGGTTTCGGCAGTTCCCAAGCCTCAAAACGTCATGTCATCGAATGCGGCATTAAAGCGTTTGATGGAAGGCAATGAGCGTTATGTGGCTGGCAAATCCACCCTGCATGATTTTGAAAGTAAACGTGAAAAACTGGTTTACGACCAAAACCCCTTTGCGGCGATCCTATCTTGCTCGGACTCACGCATCGCGCCTGAGTATGCGTTTGACATCACACGCGGTGGCCTATTCGTGGTTCGTCTGGCGGGAAATATTGCATCGATTGATGCCATTGCCAGCCTGGAATTTGCCGTCTCAGTGTTGAATACACCGCTAATCATGGTCTTGGGCCATCAGAATTGCGGGGCGATTTCAGGATCCATATCCAATATTCAAAAGGGCCTGACATTGCCGGGCCATATCCCCCACCTTGTAGAAGAAATTTCTCCGGCTGTTGGATTGGCATTGTCAGAAAAGGGCAAGGACAAGTTGCTTGACCGATCCGTGCAGGAAAATGTGCGATTGAATGTGGCAGCCCTAAAGGCGTCACCACCCGTGCTCGGTAAACTCTATACCGAAAAAGCCATTGATGTCGTAGGTGGTATTTATAATCTGGAAACGGGCCGGGTTGATTTACTCAATTAGCATAGGACGCAGATGAGCGAGTGGCCCTCTAATCCAGGGCTTCCCCATAAACTCAGCCAAAGTAAAAATCCCCATTCTTAGAATGCGAAATTGCCCTCGGCCCCCTAAAAGGAGGCTATTGCGCCAGTCTTCTTAGATAAATTAGTTCAGACCAAATCTGGTACATCCTCTTGAAAAAGAGGGGTTTACCGGTATTGATGAAGGTGCCTAAACCTAAAAACAAAACCAAGGATAAACCCATGATCCATACTAATGATCGCATCATCAAACACAAGACCGGATTGCTAAATCTGGCAGAAGAACTCGGCAATATCTCCAAAGCTTGCAAGATGCTGGGGGTATCGAGAGACGTTTTCTATCGGTACAACGAAGCCGTTTCAAGTGGCGGTGTGGACGCCCTTCTTGAAATGTTGTGGTCAACTCCAACCGAACACTTCTTTAAGCACATTTCTTAAATTCAATAGGGGCTAGGTCTCCCAGTGTTGTATGTATTCTGCGTGAGTTGTAATAAGCAATATAGGCTCTTACATCTGCTACCGCATCCTATCTTGTCGGATAGAGGTTTCCAGTTACCTACTCCCGCTTCAAACTGCTGAAGAAACGTTCAGTCGGTGTGTTGTCCCAACAATTTCCCTTACGGCTCATTGAACACGCCATCCCATGCTGACTCAATAACGTTCGGTAGGTATGGCTGGCATACTGACTGCCACGATCAGAGTGATGTAGGACAACAATTCTGGACACACACCTAATAGTATGGCGAGAAGGACAGCAGTAGCCATATGAGAGAGTTGGTATTGAAACTAACAAGACGATGTAAGTTCAACAAGTTAATTCGGTTCGCTAGCTCCGGGGGACTAGCCCCCTATTCTGCTCCTCCACAGACCTTCTCAATCCGAAAAGCGTCACTTAACAAACTCTCCCATTAAGGAATACCACCCACGGCCTGGGAATCATCGTGAAGCAAATAGGTTAACCACAAAGCATTGAAACAGCCAAACCCAAGAATTGGAACAAGTGTCCTAGTCAGAGGGCTGGTAGTAGAAGGCAATCAAGTAAAGATAGATACATCCCCAACCCCCTCTCAATCCTAGTGAGAGGACCTATATGTGCATCAAAATTGTACAAAATACAGGCTGCGGAAGGCGTTGGTACAGATTATTCGAGAAGCGGCCCCAGGTAATTCCGAGGCTTCACATCAATACAAGGTGAGATCATATTAGACAGCTCCTGATTATCGCCATAATGTCGCTATGGAGATCTCAGGTATCATTTGATGGGATATCTAGAACCATCACAGAAGTTCTAAGACCTCCAAAGTAAACTTTCCGCTATTAAGACCTACTTTGAAATAACTACACCCTCTCTTCATTCACCTAAGAAAGGGTGTAAAAAACTACTATAGCTTGGTTGCCTGTTGTGGAGACACAGCAAGATCGCTATAAAATTTCATTATCTGCTTACCTTCTTCATCCTCATCAATAACAATATAAGTCAATGTGTTTTCAAAATAGAAGCTATTTTCAGACATCGGAATAATTTCAAATTTTGGCCCATCATTTCTATGATAATAAACTTTTTCATTTTCCATAGACAAGGTTCGGACGGTGCTTTCATCCACCCTGTAATCTCCCAGGAAGCTCTTAACTTTGCTTTCATTTAATTTGAAAGGCTCAAACTTGGGAACGTGTATATCAAGCACTTCAGCTGCCAAAAGCTTACTAATTAAGTTTGGATTACTGCCGCTGAAATTACTTAAAACAGCAATATATAGATCTTCTGATGGAATATAAAATGCATCGGTAGCAAAACCAGGAATACCACCACTATGTGTAATAATAACATGTTGGTGAATCTTTCCGATGCCTAATCCATAACCATAATTTGATACTGAGCCATCGTTTAATTTAAACGGCTCAATCATTTTTTGATAGCTAGCATTTGATACAAGCGCACCATTACGAAGTGCTGTAAACCACACATTCAGATCTTCCACAGTAGACAAAAGAGCTCCTGCGGCATGAGGCCACATCATGTCAATATACATGGCATTAACTACACCATTGGGCGACATATCATAGCCATTAGCTCTATTATGAATAATCTTAGATCCACCATAGTGACTAGATTTCATACCGATTTTCTTAAAGATATTTTCATTGATAAAATCAGCATATGACTGCCCACTAGCAACTTCGATGATTTTCCCCAGAAGAACGTAGCCCGTATTCGAATAACGCATTTGCTCGCCTGGTTTAAACTTCATTGGGTGCTTGGAAAACCGAATCAACATATCATCTATGGTGGTCGGCACCTGTATTTCTTTAGCAAAGATCTCCTCATCTTCAGTATAATTTGCAATACCAGAAGTATGAGTCAATAGGTGCTCAATAGTTACATCATTACCTTCGGTTGGAAAATCCGGTACATATTTATGAATATTATCCTTTAATGAAATTTTATTTTGCTCTTGCAGTATCATTATTGCTGCTGCAGTAAACTGCTTAGTTAAAGAGCCCAAGCGAAAAATACTGTCAGTTGTTAAAGGTATATTGTGCTCTAAGTTTGCAAGGCCACGAGCCCCCTTGAAAACCACTCGTCCATCTTTACTAACAATAACGGCCACGCCAGGCTCATCTATATCAATATTTTCTGCCAAAATAATTTCATAATTTTTTTGTTCAACTTCCAACACATCTGCAAATGATACATTTAAACTAAAAACTGACAGAACAACACCGAACATTAACTTTTTCATGTTACCTCTTATTTTTTTCGATTTTTTGGAGAATAGTCGCACAAGGGCGTCTCTCAACTATTGAATATATCACTAATTAAGACCTCTGTTTAAAGACTCACATGCTTTCATTTTAAAGATTTGAAAATTATTAGTTGACTTATCCAACATTATCAACTTTACAGGTGTGGCTTCTGAAGGGCAAAAAGGAGTAGCCGAAGGGTATTTTTATCCCTAGACTAAAAATTGATACTAGAGTCTTACTTATCGTGATAATTCTGAATACTCATCAAATGGAGAAGCGAATAAGACTTTAGTACTCATAGAAGTAAACTGTCATCAATACCTTAAAAACGGAGCAAAATCGACAATTTTTTGAGCATCTTAAGTTATGCCTCCCACCCATAACCCCTTGTCATCTATCGAGGAGACATCTACGTGCGCATCAAACATGAACAAAAAGTAGGATTAGAGAGCCCTGCTGTAGTATCTATTTGATAGATGGTACATAACTGTAAGAGTTTCTATCTCTTGGGCAAAGTATGGGCTACCTCATTCATTGCTTTAAAGGTTGAACCATGCAGAAAACTATTACGATTATTGGCGCCACAGGCTATTTAGGTCGTCAGGTAGCACGAAAACTGGATCATAAAGGTGTAAAGGTAACTGCGATCGTGAGGGACGTAATTAGTGCTCGCACTATCCTCCCAGAGAGTATCCAGCTTGTCGAAGCAGATGTCTCGGATAAAGAGAGCCTGGTGTCTGCACTAGTTGGTACCAAAACACTTTATATCACCCTGAATACCACGTCACTCGACCCGACTTTACCCTTTCATAGTGAGCGTGAAGGTGTGATTAATATCGTGGAGGCTGCAAAGGTCAATGGTGTGCAACACATCATGCAGATTGCTGGTATTGATTATCTCCACCCAGAGTTTGCGGACAAGGGACTTGAGTACAAGACCAATGTAATCCGTAAGCCAGGGATAGAGGCCATTAAAAGTTCGGGCATTGATTTCACTTTCTTCTTCTGTTCATTCTTCCTGGATTCTTTCCCCACATTCATCGAGAACGGCCAATTTTCTATCATCGGCGATCATGTCCACCCTATCTACTACACCAATACAACAGATCTGGCAGAGATGATCGGTAATGCTATCGGGAATGAGATGGCCTACAACCAGAGTTTTTCAGTTCAGGGTACTAAGGGGATGTCTTTACCAGAGGCGGCCAGAACGTTTGTAGAGGCATATTCTCCGGGAACAGAAATTGCCGTTCACCCTATCGCGGCCATTGCAGAAATGGGACTGCCCGAGGAGCAGGCAGTATTTATGGAACATATGCTGACTTACGTAGAACAGCTAAAGGAGCAACCAGTGAGTCAAAAAACTTGGCAGGTGTTAGGTAAGCCAGATACAACTATCACAGATTTTGCCCGAGATCTGTCAAACGCTTCATAGCGACTGATCCTTGTTCAGTATTGCGTCCTCTGTGCTCAGCCGCTCCATCAAGTCAGTGGCTGCAGGACCCAGTGGACGCTTACTGGACCAGATAATATCTACACCGTGTGACAGCTCTTTCTCCTGCTCAAATACCAGAGGGAGCTGTATCAGTTTTTTCGCCGCTATCCCCTTCGCAACCACGTGTAGTGGCAATACTGCCCAGCCCAAATTAGCGTCGACAAGGTCAAGTGCATCATCGAGACGTGACACACTCCACACGTCGGGAGACACCAGCCAGCGAGTTTGGCTGGATATCTCAAACTCCTGCAATAAGATTTGTCGGTATTGTTTCAGGTCTTCCCAGGTTACTTCAGTAAGTTGTGCTATCGGGTGCTCAGCACAGGCGACGCCAGTGAGCTTCAGATGGCCCAGGGCTCTGAAATCGCACCCAGTGGGCACATCTTCTTGCTGCGTGATAATCCCGAGTTGGGCAACATCCCGTTCGACCCAGGTCTGTACATCCTGAACATTTCCCGCTCTGAGCGTAATTTGAACATTTGGATATTTGGTCTCAAACTCTTGAAAGAGTCCACCCAGGTTTTTAATCCGCACATGCTGGGCAATAGCTAACGTCAACCGGGCCTCGACATCCAGAGACAACCCTTGTGCGATCGCCATCAAACGCTCGCGTTGCTCGATAAGATTCCGTGCGCGTTCCAGCAGTGACTCACCTGCGTCCGTCAATCGCGGGTATCGTTGACTACGATCAAATAGATTGACTCCCAAGTCAACCTCCAGATTCGATACCAGTGAGCTGATTACCGACTGTGCCTTTCCACATTTACGTGCAGCCGCTGAGAACGAGCCAGCCTGCTCGGTTGCTACAAATGCTTCCAGTTGCTCAATAGAAACTGCCACGCGCCCAACCTATCTGTTTAAGGTATAGTATCTAACTTATCCCACCTAAAATAACTATATATCATTCAGGCATATTTTCTCAACCAGAGTGAGTATGGCTGATGACTAAATCATTGAAGAATCGTTTATTCCATGCGGTTTCCTACGAGTTTTTTCTGCTGCTGACAGGTGGCTTACTGGTGGTGCCAGTGTTTGATCTGGAGGTACACCAATCGCTAGTACTTGCGGCTGGACTATCACTGTTTGCGCTGGTCTGGAATATGGTTTTCAATCACGCTTTTGACTGGTACTTATTGAATATACGTAAAAACCCGGAGAAGACATTTATCGTTAGAGCCATGCATGCGTTATTGTTTGAAGGGGGTATGTTGGTACTGACGTTGCCAGTAATCGCCTGGGGCTTTAATCTGACTATCCTAGAAGCATTTATGCTTGAGATAGTCATGGTGATATATATCGTGATATATACCTATGTATTCAACTATTGGTTCGATAAGCTGCATAGTTCGTTTCAAGTTACTGAACACAAACGTTAAAGGTCTTCTCCACTTTCTATTTTAGATGAAATGCAGGACCAGTTAAGATACACATCGCCGGAATCACCCGATGGGGGCAGAGATACATGCTTTTACTATGTGCTTAGCTCAATACCGATACATCTTAAATTTGTTAGCAGTTCTTTATATTGATCGGACTTGGAAGATAAGTATCGTAACTTACGATGCCTTTTAACTTCCCAATTACCAATGACAGAGTCAATTTTTGTACCGGATGCCGATGGTTCATCATCGAAACCAAACTCAAATCCGCAGCTACATATCTGAAAAGAGCCACTACCATCCTCTAAGTAAGCAGGAGCCCCCAACTCAAGGCTACCACATACAGGATAATGCCAACATCCATTAACTCTTTAACTCTTTAACTCTTTAACTCTTTAACTCTTTAACAAACTTTCTGATATACAACCGTGGACACCCATCAAGAAAAAGTATAATCCGCCAAACCTGTTGGGAAAAGGCTGAACTCTAGAAAGTACAGATTATACAGCCATAATAGTTAGAAGTTTCACGTGCAGGTTGTGGATATCTTGAATGAATTAGGCGGTTTATACTTTTCATTTAGTGAGTGTCCGCAATTCCCGCCTATTCAGTGATACTCCTTCCTATTTCAGACTTGAGTTAATAATTTCTTTTAACTGCTCACTATATGGGTGGACCCATTCATCTCTCGAAAACGCCCTCCACTCCTCATAACCATCAATAAAATCATTGGTTACCACTCTACTTTCATCCATCCTTGTCAGGCTATTTTCAAGACTAGACTCGGTTACAGCAACGGCAAGCCCCCCTGCATACGGGGCACTTAAAATTTTATGCTCTATAAAAACATAATAAATATTTTCATTGACTTCCACCTCTCCCAAACTCTTTAAAAAATATCCATATAAAATTTGTACCCGAGAATACTCTTCACCTGGGTTTGTCCTATATTCCCAAACCGTTTTTAGTTGAAATTTTGGTTTTTTTAACTTCACTATACTCTCCTCTGTAGTAGCCTAATACTTCCCCAAAAGCAATTCTGGATACCCACTAAGTAGAATAACTAGAAGAGCAGTAGTGGCCATAGAATAAAATTGGCACTGTAACCATGAAAATAGTTCAAATCCAACTAGTAACGTTAGTTCTCCAACTTAGGGAGGCTATCGCCCACACTTCCCTATTCTGCATCAATACGGCTGTTCTCCACCCTCAAAACATCATTTACCAAACCCCATCACTAAGGAATATCTAGCCACAGCTTGAGTGTGAGTATGAAACAAACAAGTGGACCACAAAGCACCAACCAACGAAAATCCATCATCAGTTGGCTCGAATCACCTGTCGTACTAGAAGTCAGAATCAATCACATAAAGTTAGGCATCTGCGCCCCAAATCCCTCCCCGTCCAAAGGGAAGAGACCTATGCCATGTCAAAATCGACCAAGAATTAGTCAATTGAACGTTAAGGGCAAGTTCCCCAAGAAAGGAGGCCCTACCCCCCCTCTGGTGAAATTAAACTTTGCTTGGTAACAAGATACGATTATCTGTACAAAAACTGCACAGCCTTGTCAGTCATGCATTAATGCTTACTCAGGCATTACTTTTGTATAAACCTGGAGCATCGATTGAACTAGGTTTGATGTTAATTCCTTTGATTAATAACCATAGCCCAAATGTGATTTCAAAAAACGCGCCTGGAAGCATGAAGTGTTTCAGTATTTGGGGCGGCTCGAGTAACAAAATATTTGAAAACCCATAAACCACCATCGACATATAAGTGAAAGCCCCCCAAAGAACCAACCACTTAGGCACGTAATTTGAAACGTAAAATAAGTACATGAAAATAGTCGCGCCTATGCCCATTATGATTAAAAGAACATCCCACATCGAACCACTCATATTCACAAATATACTCGCTAACGCATGTAGCTGCTCTTCTTGAAATGTATTCGAATATTCCTGGTTTCTTAAAACTACTATAACCGTCAATGTAATAATTGTTGCTACAAAGCCAAGAAGCCCTTCTCCAAACCTGAAAAGCAATGCCAAAAAAGCAATATTTTTATTGATTGTTTTTGTAACCAAGTACTGCGCCCAAGATGCCCAAATAACAGCGATAAACATAATTATATCTATAATCTGAGCGAACCTGAATCTCACCTCTGTCTCAGCAAAAGCCCCAAAATCATATATTCCTTTCTTGACAAGTAATGAATTGAGCATCCCTAAAACGATATAAATTAAGTATGCAGCACCTAGATGCTTCGCATATAGGCTAAGTGATGATTGTGTATTATCCATCAGTAATTATCCTTTGGCTCTCGCATACGACGAAAGTCCTAATCTTTATTTCAGGTGCGAAGCAGGCGCCACCTGAATATAGTAGTTAGAGTTCTTGCTACAGTGTGCCAATACTGCTTAAAAATGACGTTAGCTGAGTTGCGGAATCCTTTAATGACTCGGCTACGGCAGCGATCTCTGCCTTCTTTATGGTTTCATTGAAATTAGTATCACCGAGTTCTTTGCGGGCAGAGAATTCGTTACTTGACACAACCGTAAATGGCACTATACCCGACCGAACATCAAGTAAGACTACTTCCACTGAACAGTATGCCTTTGTTTCATTCGGATCAATAAACTTATACTTCTCAAAAGTACGGCAACTTGAACGGTAGGCTAATAGTAAATCAGCTTGGTAGCGTGCAGCAGCTTCTCGAAGATAAGGCACTGTACGTTGCTCTGGAACGAGCATGCTTGGTAAGAATGAAGCATCGTAAACCCTTTCAGACTCTCTCAACTGCCCTACAAAGTCCCTAGCAATAGTTTCATTTAGTTGCGTAAAATCATTAGAGTAATGGCGCCAGTAGCTATCATTGGACAACTTGAGTATTGCAATTCTATTTTGTGCAGGAAGCTTTAACTCATAGTTAAGGATGCGGTCTATGTCTATATCCCCTAACGATTCACCAGTGGAGCCAAATAGAGGCTCATTATTCGCTTCATTACCCCCAGCCTTATAGTAATCGCTTGGTCGATGAGATGTAGCTACAGTAGCGCAACCTGTAACAAGTATCGCAATTATAACTATCAAGTACTTTGTCATTTGTAATCCTTAGGTGGCAATTATTAACTCTTAATAGTTAATTCAAGTACAGCATCTATATATCACGCTTCTCTAGAATTCCAAAGCTAGCCCAATGAGATAAAATCAAGAGGAGCAAAGAATAGCCTTTAACTGGTACAAATGTTCAACACAAAATACAGATTGAGACATCCATAATCCTGAGACCACCCTACTTTATATCTTATGATGACGCTCCACGAGTTATGGAAAGACTCGTCCTATCCAAGAAACAACGGTAGCTGCGCTTATATTCTGATGATAAAACCACCTAAAAGACGTCTTTTAGCACTTCAAATATGAATTCCTTTCCTATTCCGTAACCAAGAATCACCTACTAAACCACCCCATTAAGATTATCTCATATGCCAGATTTGGAGGCTGCTATTCAGTAAACCCGATATCAGAAAAAAATAATAGAACTACAATCTATCGTTTTATAATTTTATTAAACACTTACAGAAAAGCTGCTCTTTTTCTCATCTCGTGACTGCCGTTAGATTTGGTTAAGTCAATTACGGCGAGCACATCTTCTCCATCATCATCCATTCCGACCTCAACAAAACCGAAACTAGAATAAAAAGCTTTTGCAACGGGATTATTAGGGTTATAACAAATTTCAATCTCTTGAAGTCCCGGGACGTCCCGAATTTCTCCTAAAGCAAGATCCAGAGCTATGCGACCAATACCTTTTTGTTGGTAATTTTGATCAATCATAAACCGCCAGATTGAGATTTTTTCTAAGCTTTCTTGTACCCACATTAGAAATCCAACGGCTTCATTGTCCAAGTAAATAGCACGAGTTTCATAGCCTTCGTTAAACATCGATTCAACTAGTGACCACATATTGCAGGCAACGTAATCTTCTTGATCCGGTGCAACATCAAGATCACATACTGCTTCATAATTCTGTTTGGTAATCTGACGAAGTGATACTTCCATGGTCTAACCTTAAAGATCTAATAATCAATCGACAAGTAACACCTATATATCACACTTCTCTATATTTCCTAAGCTTATCAGCCTGATCGGAAAAAAAGAGACAAATGATAAAGAAGCTACCGTTAGGTGGCACTAACAATCAAAGTAAGATGTAGAGCAGCGTCTATTGAATTTTGATATTCATATCGTAGCGTAATCAACGAAACAGCTTTTACCCATATTTTTGAGGCGTTTTAGTCCCCCCTCTAATCCACACCAGTAAACCCAGCTACTCCGTTTTCAAAAGCCGCTTTCCAAGCTTGTCTTTCAAAGATTCTGTACCCATAGATCGCATATCAGTAAAAAAATATGCTGAGCTAAGAGACCCGAACTTACGGAATCTAAGATTTGGAATCAATCTGTCAATCAAAGTACTATTGGTGGATGGATGCCAATTAAAGATAGGCATCCACGCTTCACCACCGTCATCAAACGGATAGAATCTTACTGCATGTATAAAAGAAGTATTGAGGGAACAGCCTCACCAAAGGAGGCCTAGTACAGCTTTTTCTAAAGAGGTTTAACTTTATGCGATAACAAGTAACAACGAGCTTCGATTATTTCGCTCTCGCACAGATCAGATCCGCCAAATCCTCATCTGAATTTGCTTGCTGGAGAGTCACTCCCGTATGTATAAAGCTTCAATAGTACTTTCCCCCATTGAGTTAGCCTTAACCATATAGCCAGTTAGTGCCCCTGATGCATCGCTTGGTAAATCTAGTTTCTTTGATAGCGCAAAAACCGTAAACTGATACCGATGCGCACCATGCCCTTTTGGTGGGCAAGCACCACCAAAACCTCTTACTCCATAATCATTTACTATTTGTACACTACCCTGAGGAGTGCGATTTTGCTCTGAATTTCCTGCGCCAGCTTCCAGTGAACTAATATTTTTGGGAATATTTACAATTTGCCAATGCCACCAACCACTGCCTGTTGGTGCATCAGGATCATATACAAAAACAGCAAAAGCTTCTGTCCCCTTCGGAGCATTTGCCCAAGATAATTGTGGTGAAGTATTATTACCAGTGCAACCGAACCCCTGGAATTCTTGTTCTTTACTCATATACTTTCCAGTATCTATATCATTACTCGAGAGCAAAAATGATTCTGCAGAGGCTACGCCGGATATAAGCACTGTAAAGACGGCACATTTAATTTTACTAATTAGGCCAAACATATTTACTCCAAATATATTAAAAATGATTACTTATCATAGGAGCATTATGTTCAGAGTAATATATCAAAAACAGGCAAACTTTCGCCTCAAACGTTCACTCGTGTTTTTCTCAGCTCTATAGGTGTTATACCAAAAGATCTTTTAAACTTATCTGAAAATCTAGACTGGGATTTATAGCCACATCTTTCTGATATACGGCCTACTGGCTCAAAAGTCGTTTGAAGTAAGTGCAACCCCAAGCCAAGCCTGATGTCATCTATAATGACTTTAATGCTCGTGCCTTCGCTATTTAACTTCCTTCTTAATGTTGACTCACTCATTGACAATTTTGAAGCCAACATATCCACTCTTAAGTCCGCAGCTGGATTTTCACTGATAATTTTATATAATTTTTGGCTTACACTTGTCGATTCAAAAACAGAAGCTACTTCCTGGTACCCCAAATAGAATAATGTTTGTAATATTTCCTGTCTTCGAATATGCCATAGATCAAAAGGAACGGAAGAACTCCATTCCATAAACTGATGAAGGGCTAACTCTAAAGTAGAATCTATATCTCCCGTAAAATATTTTTCTTCTTTGTTTCTTGCAGGCGTTAATCTATCGAAATCATTGTATTCAAACTCAATAAGCAATGCGAAGTATTCTGAATCACCCGGGATATTTCGCATATCAATTTTAGGGCTATTAGATAAAAATATAAACTCCCCTGTTGAGCAACTCTTTTGCCTGTCACCACCCAGCTCTTTGCATCCATCAAGCACACATATCAAGGTCGGATTAACAATAGGAACACTGAAAATATTTTGTTCTCTATATGAGGAATATACTGAAAAAGGTAAGTTCTTACTCTCCTTTAGTATCTGCTTTGCTAATTGCTTAAGTTCATGCATAAATTGATTGAGCGCCTAATAGTAAATTCAAAAGCAGAGTTTATATAGCACGATTATCAACAATTACAAAATATGCCTGCCCAATCGCACACAATAAAATCGCCCGGATCACGACCATCAAAAACGCCTTAGTAGCGATTTCGAAATGGGACCTCCCTATTCTCCGCTTACTATCTTCCAGGTACACCTATTGCATACGTACCAAGCTTGCCTGTCAAAGCAAGATCAATTGTATGCTGGAGCAGCATCCGGTATCGAATACTTTGGTACAAAGCAGCGAACTAGTAAAAGCTGAAGAGTCGGCACAAATGTATCTGTCATAGAGCAGAAAGTGAATAGAAATCAAGTAATAGTATACAACCACGCCGCACAATTCCCTGCTGGTCCAAAGTGATGAAGATATCTGCGAATGTACCAAATGAGACCAAATAATAGCTAACACGAGGCATCTGTGAACAGATGTCATATATAAGGATGTAGTCGAGACCAGGCTAGAGACTAAGTATTGCTAGACACAACTGTCCAGGTACAGGATCCCCTTTCTATCAGTAGAAAAGATTAAATAGCTCACTCCAGCCTCAAAATCATATTTGCAAGAGCAAATATTACCAGAAGTAACTAGATTCTTACCTGTGATTTTTCCCTTTATTGACTCTTCAACATCGAACAAAGTGACTACTTCTGAAACATGTCCGCCCTTACCACTACCCTCAGCGACTACTTCTTTTCCAATACTCTCAGCGCTACCTATAAAAATTATTCTGCTTCTATCAACAACAAACTCTATTTCAGAAGTACCTCTTTCACGTGAAACCGCCTTGTCATGGAATGATGTCCAACAACTCGTAGAATAGGCATCAAGTGAAATTGCCAAAGCGAATAAAGCTAGTATATATTTTATGTATTATTACTTTAACCTTCAGTAAGCTGCATGACTGACGTTAGCAACAATAAACTAAAAAGATTACTCATAAAATTTACCACGCTTGAGAAATATATTTAAAGCATACTTTGACTCAAATAGCAGATCACACCACTCTTGAGAGGACGGTTTAGAATCTGGCTGAACTCTCTCCCAGAATTTATTTACAACTAATAAAGATTCAATTTCTTCTCTCACAAATCCCTCTTTATCAAATTGAGTTATTGAATTAGCATCAAACCAATCACCCCAGAATTCAAGGTTGGCAATTGCAACATCAAATCTAAATTCATCTGAGAAAAGTTCTAGAACCTCGATGATCCTATTCCTAACTCTTTTCTCTATACAATTCTTCTCTTCAGGTTTCATATTTGGGATATCTTATTCTCGCTTTATGCATAACGTCGCGCTAAACGACAGAAGTTAAGCCGACTTGAACTCCTTTTTATATTTTAGTACTCATTAAGTATTCTGGGTGACCAGTATGCTCATCTCTTTGTTCTTTTACTACTTTAAATTCTTGAGACAAGTAAAACTGATAGCTAGAAGCGTTCTCTTTGTAAACAGAAAGTATCAGCCTATCTCTTTTCGATTTTGCATGGTTAAGGAGCTGTTTGCCTATTCCTCTTCCCTGTAGAGAGGGAGAAACAAATATAGCTGCAAGCGTATCCCCACTAAGTGAGTAAAAGCCTACTGCTTTACTTTCCACCTCATAGACATATGTCTCTGATGAAGGAATGTAAACATCTCTCATATCACTTAACTGTGACTCCCAGAAATCTGAAGGCATGAAATCATGAGCTTGAATAGAAGCTTGCAACCAAATGTCCAATATAGTAGGCAGATCGTTACGGTTATATAACCTAATCATTTTGATAAATTCGCAGTAAATTCGAAAATATTGCTTTTATTTCAACAACAATCTCAGCAAGGATAGTCGCATGAGTGAGCTTTCCATTTAACAACGCTCTTTAAATAGCCCTGCCATCCAGTGATTTGTAAAAATGCATAAAAGCCCCTGAGGGGCACTTCGCAAAATTGATGAGTTTGTATTTTGATGAAATTTCACCGCTTTCGAACAGTCGCTTCCCTTCTCCAACAACTACTGGAAACGTCCAAAGCCTAAGCTCATCTACCAAGTTATGCTTTAGAAGTGACTGCACCAACTGCCAACTTCCATGAACTTGTAGTAAAGGCCCATTCATTTTCTTAATTTTGGTTATCTCGACGACCGCATCTGCCCCCTTTAGCTTGAATGAATTATTCCATGTAAGATCATCATTACCTGATGTTACGACATACTTTTTTGCTTGATTAAGTTTGTCTGCAGTTGGATTTCCAGGTTTGGCATTTGAAAAACTTGTAGCAAATAAATTGTACGTATTACGTCCTAATAGCAGATCATAAGGTTCCGCCATGGCCTCCCTTCCGACTTGCTCCATAACTTCACCCCTATAATCCTTGGCCCAGCCTCCATGACTAAAGCCACCTGAAAAATCTTCCTCAGGCACACTCGGTGCTTGCATTACTCCGTCAAGTGTTTGAAATACTAATATGGCTAAGTTTCTCATTGGTTGATTCTCGCGAAAGAGATGAATAATTTGTGCCGAATAACGCCAATCTCAGCTATATAGGCACGAATATGCCGGAAGCGAGTATAGCTCTGGATTATAAAACCACTTACAACTTGAAAAAGAAACACGGCAAGCATTTACCATACATGAGTTCAATAGCGACATGAATCACAAACACAAGTAGTAACGCAGCGATAGCTTACCTTATACAGCTAATGTCTTAAGCCAGAGTACATTTATGCAGCACCTTGCTTTTGCTTATTAGGCCAGTTCTTTGAAAGGAAGCGAAATACAAATACCGCACCTATAAAATTGATTATACTAGCAATAAAAATACCAATCTCATCATCTACGCTCTCAGAACAGTTCTCGAAGCAACCTCCATATGAAAATGCGAGCAAAGCAGAACAAGCGGCAATTGTGATACTTAAATAAACACCAACCGAAAAACGGGCGAATTTAGAGAATTTTGACAATCCCTTCAGTCCTATCGGAGCAAAAAGCGTAGCTAACAGCAACGCTCCTAAAGACGGGAAATATATATACGAAATTATGTGGTCTAGAAATTCCTTATTCATGCGGTCCTCTTACAACTATTAACTAAAAAGCAGTATCTATATACCATGCCTACCTATAATTCTAAAGCTTCTCGTCCCTACAGTAAAAAGAGCGATAGATAAAGGAATCGTATTAAGTTGGCACCTATGTTTACCAACAAAAAAACTATTCCTCTCCAATTTTTACACATACCCACTCTTTACTTTGAGAGTAAACAAGTAAGATATATATCTTACTTAAGGAGCTAAAGCAGACCTCCCCTATGGATGTTAAAATTAAGTAAGAACAAGTTATGTGTACCACTCAGCCGTACTAACTTGGAAAGAGGCTGGAATTAAAAACCACAAAATGGAGGAATCCATATCAACCGACTGTTAACCAAGCTTCAGAAACACAAACCCTTATGATTTCCTACCTGAGGTTCGCACGATCTCATCGCTTCCATCAATCCAGCTCAGCATACCATTAATCGAGAGGAACAATGAAAACTCCACTTCTATTTCTTCACTATAAATGACAGCCCCCTAACCCAATGTATGGTATATAAAATAGAAAGTAAATATTATAAATGCAAGAGAAGCATCAACTACTTTTAGTTCTAACCGACTCTCTTCCCAGGTAACTTTTTAACCAAAAAATTTAAAAGGAATTGAGTTTTATATTGTATTTTAAATACGACAACTGATGAGAAAATTGCTACCAAAATGGCACCTAGTATATCTAAAGGATAGTGAACACCAACAAAAACTCTGGATAAGCCACTAACAACACTCAACAGGCACAAAACAGCACCGATTACCCTAGTTGATTTGTTAAATAGAAGCACTATAGCTATCGAAAAAATAAACGTAGTATGGTCTGAAGGAAATGAAGAGTCCGGCGCATGTTCTACTAATTGCGTACCGAGATTATTCACAAATGGACGAGAATGATAATAAAAAATAGAAATAATATAGCTCATTAACATACCGAGTAACACAGACAACCCGCAATTCAGGCTGGACCTTTTTCTTTCTATACTTGGATCAAACCATAGATAGAGCATCACGAGCATAAAAATATAAGGCATGACCTCTGCTGCAGCTATTAAAACAGTATCTAAAATTGCACTTTTTCCTGCAAATTGATTAATAAGAACAAAAGTTGTTTCGTTGAATTTTTCCATTTAACAACCTCTGAACTCCTTCAAAATCTTAATATTAAGCCTTTATCCAGGCGAAACAATGTGTACCCAGCATGGTACAAACGGTAGTTTTGGGCTGGAATTCATTAGTGTATGTAGCCAGCTGCTTTTATACTTGGAAGACATAGTACTGTAACAGACTTTAGTCTTTGTAGTGCTCTAGTTGCTCAATAGATTCAATCCATCCCTTATCATAGTTCAGGAGTCGACATACACCATAATTCCCCCAAACAGGAAGAATATAATTAACACTAATATTTTAAATTGGAAGCTCATTACTCATATCTATTTACCCTCAAGGTAGCAGTGTAGAGAATTTTCTACTTTTACTTATCAAGCGCTATTCTTTAACAATTTAGCACTGGAACATATGTACTTTCGCTGACTTTAAATTCGATTGGCGGGATTGTAACTTCTTCATCATTTACAAATAGAGGCGGCAGTTTTACCGTAAAATACTCCAGATTTTCAGGAGATATTACTACCTCAGGTCCCCAGAACCCATAAGACTCATCAGATGGTATTTGGTATGGCTGTTGAAAAAATGGCAGCTCAACTTGGGATTCACTACCATCAAGAAAAGTGATAGTAGCTACAGCACTTGAGAATGAGATCTCGATATGTTGGGATTTGCGTTCGGCGATTAAGCTCTCTTTAGTCTTCTTTTCTTGCTCTGAGGGAAATAATGACCAAGTGCCATTTGGCTCAGGATGTCTATACAAGACAGGCCTTACATAGGCAATTAACTTTGTACCTTCTGGGTGACGCTTTGTAGGTTGTTTGGCCAAGACTCTAAATATCAGCCAATCGTAATCAGGAAGACTGAACTCTAGTACTTTTTCAGCCCCATAACATGCCGGGTTTTCGGTGCTGTGCCATCCTATTGGAGCACTCGGTTTTAAGTATGGCCCGGTACTACAACCAGCTAAAATAAAAGCAGCACAAGAAAGTAGATTTATTCGCTTGATACTCAAATACACTCCGATGTATAACAGTTAATCCATCAGAAACTTATATATCACGCTTTTATCTAGTTTCATAGCTCATTAGTCGAATTACACAAAAAGTTCTGAGAATTAAAAGCCCGCTGTAACTGATACGGATGTTCAAGTCAAACATTGGACAAGACCCGCTATAATTCTACCCTTTCCTTTTTCTATATTTTTTAGAGATTCTAGTTTAGGTTAACGAGCTATTGAAATAGCTGCTATACATAATAAAGTATAGCCACCAATACTGCTTCCACTCTCCTCCCTCGGGTGATTAAGGACTTTATCCGCTGCCCCTTTCATATCATCTATTTCCGCGCCCACCTACTCCGCCCCAAAGAGCTAGTTTACCTACAAATTGTAACAAATCTCTCAGTCGCAGAGCTGGAACTGAAAAGAAGCCATACGTTGTTTCTGGAGAATTTACTCGGAAAGCTATCTAATGAGCTGCGGTGAAAAAAGCCATGAAGTTATCGGAAGGGTTCGCTTCAAGTCTATTTGGAATGGATCTAACAAAGCGATGCTCCACCAAAACCACTTTAACCGATGGAGCTGTTTTTGAATAAGACACCTTGAGGTTTATGGTGTTGAATGTTAGCAAAACTCGCCGGGCGTTTGTGCTACTAAATGTCCATCTCAACCGGCGGTTCTGCTGACATAGGCCATACCAGTCCAGTTCTTGTTACTAGGAGCAATAATACAAAAGACATCTCCAATGCGAGAAATATACCAATAGGGTGATTGGGAACCCCACGTATCATTAGGTAGAACAAATAGCTCGTAGTAAGCAAATTTACCGCGAGAGTAACGTTGAGGGCATAGCGACGTTCTTGCCAGAGTGGCTTACAAAGCAGGAGGTTCAACACCGCCGTGCCGGCGAGCATCACACCGGGTAACATCAACAACAAACGACGGAATAAACCGATACCATCGCTGGTTACCAACGGCCAGATGGCAACAAAGTGGCCCTGGGCTCCAAGGAAGAGAAACAGCCCCAGAACCACAGTGCCACAGGCGGCAAGGCGATAAAGTGCATTGCGTTGCAAAGCAGGCTTTGATCTAGAAGCCGACATCACGCTCCCCCACGGTGGCTAGGCCACATTCGTAGGCAAATACGACTGCCTGCGCACGATCGCGCACCTCCAATTTTGACAGCATACTGGAAACGTGGGTTTTCACGGTAGCAGGGCCAATAAATAGGGTCTCAGCAATCTCTGCATTACTCTTGCCTGCGGCGATGGCTTCCAGTACTTCACGCTCCCGGGTGGTCAGGCGCTCCAGCCGCTTTGCCAGGTTGCGCCCAGTTCCCAGTTTCTGTGCGAACTGGCTTATCAAGCGTTGGGTGATGCCCGGTGCAAGCATGGCACCGCCCTCTGCTACGGTGCGCACTGCCTGTACCAGCGCCTCTGGGGGAATATCCTTGAGCACAAAGCCACTGGCGCCAGCCCGCAGCGCACGAAACACGTATTCATCAGGATCGAACGTGGTCAAAATAATGACACGGCAAGTTGCATCACTAGCTTCCAGGATGCGCGCTGTGGATTCCAGCCCGTCCATCTCCGGCATACGGATATCCATTAGGATGATATCCGGCTGGTACACTCGCGCGGCTTCAATCGCCTCGACGCCGGTACCGGCCTCGGCGACCACCTCGATATCGGGCTGGTTATCCAGAATCAGGGCAAAACCGCGTCGCACCAAAGCCTGGTCGTCCACTACCATCACTCGCAACATTATGTTTTTACCATTCCTGTAGGTAGTTGTGCATATAACTCAAAACCGCCACCATCGACTACACCCGCATACAGATAGCCACCGAGCAGTTCCGCGCGCTCGCGCATTCCCGCGATGCCGTGCCCACCGCCTGGCTGCCCATCAATAGCTATTTCCCTCATGGGCCGCTCGCCGTGAGTATTTCCATCATCGCGCACTCGAATTGTGAGAGTGCCGTGATCTGCGCGCACACTCACTTGCACTCGCGCTGCAGCACCGACGTGCTTGATGACATTGGTGAGGGATTCCTGAACGATGCGATAGGCGGCGAGCGCGACGCTGGTTGGCACTTTCTCCAGTGCACCGTTGGCCTCATAGTCAACCTGGGTTAACACCTGTCGGACCTTTTCAATCAGATCTGGCAAATCGCCGAGTTCTGGTTGCGGAGTGAGCGCAGTGTCGTTATTAGTCGGTCGCAGTACACCGAGTAAATGACGCATTTCTGCCATGGCCTGACGGCCAGCCGCCTCTACAGAAGCCATAGCCTCATTAGCAGCTTGCGGGTTATTGCGGCTGATAGCCCTGGCGGCACCGGCCTGCACAGTCATAAGACTCACTTGGTGCGCCACCACATCATGCATCTCACGGGCGATTCGAGTGCGCTCGGCTACAACTGCGCGCTCGGATTCGGCATTGCGCTCGCGCTCCAAATACTTGGCCCTCTCTTCCAACAAGCGCAGATATTCACCGCGAAAGCGCAGCCGGCGGCCGATATACCACAGCGCCCATACCAGCATCACCGTTACTGTGCCTGCTGCAGTTGGCTGAACCGGAATACCCTGGTCAAGCGCCACAAAAACCAGCGTCGCGATAACGCCAAAAAAGCTGGCCCGGGTATTGGCCTCGTAACGACCGAGGCTATACAGCGAAATCGCCATAGCCACGATGCCATCTGCCGGCAAACCCAGCTCCAGCAATATTGTTGCGCCGAGAATAACGGCCTGTACCTGCCAAGGGTGGGTGCGACGCCACAACAGAGCGAAGGAGCCAACGAATGCACACTGGAAAGCAATAACATCCCACAGGCTCTGCATGGATAGCACTTCGGGGGAGCCGTTGCGCGACCACATCAAAAGCGTCAGCAAGAACATAAGCAACGCAATAAACAAGTCGGTCAGGTGCGGCCATCGCTCAAACGGCCCACGTAAGGGCCGCCACATAGGGAGCTTGGGCAGTTCCGTGCTGGCATTGGGCGGATTCGGCGCAGGCGTACTTAGGGACGAAGATTTCATTTCCGCATGCTAAACCAGGGGCAACCAGCTGTCATGGGACTTTCGGGGGAGATGGATACGGCAAACTCTCCACCTTTTGGAGGAGTTCGATTCCTGCCTGCGGCCGATGTGCGTAGGTCTGAAAAAGCAGAACATGTCCGGCAAGCACATTAAGACCCAATACGGACCATAATCGCCTGGAGAACCCCATGAACGACGCTGTACTCAGCCAAACACTACCGCGACCATTCGATACCCGGCGGGCTGTTAACCTGTCGGTAAAAACCTGGTTCTGCATCGCGGCTATCGGCCATGCGATCTTCTTTGCCTATATCCTGGCCGTCTTCTACCCTCCCATTGCCGAATCAGGAGTGCACGGCTTGAAAGGGCTACACCTGCCGGCAGGCTTCCGCGAGGGAGATATATTAGGCAACCTGGCTTCGGTGAGCCACGTGCTATTGGCCGCGATTGTCATCGGCGGTGGTCCACTTCAGCTAATCCCTTCGGTGCGGCGCCATGCCCCTAACTTCCACCGCTGGCTGGGACGCAGCTATCTGCTGACCGCAGTCATCGCCAGTATTGCGGGGCTCTACATGACCTGGACGCGGCACACTTTTGGCAACCTGGTGTCGCAGATCAGCATTACAATGGACGGCATACTGATTCTGTTATTTGCCTTTCTGGCAGTGCAGACTGCGATGGCCAGACGCATTGCTGAGCACCGCCGCTGGGCCTTGCGTCTTTTTATGGCAGCAAGTGCAGTGTGGTTTTTTCGTGTAGCCTTGATGGGCTGGGCAATGCTAACCGGCGGCTGGGGGATTGACTGGAAATCCTTTACCGGGCCTTTCTTATATGCACTGGGCTTCGGCCAATACCTGTTCCCACTGGCCATGCTGGAATGGTATTTTCACTGTCAAAAGCGTGGAGCCGCACAGGGTACCCAGATTGCGTTTGTCAGTACATTAGTACCGCTGACCGTGTTTATGGCCATTGGTATTTTTGCTGCTACGATGGGAATGTGGCTGCCACGGATCTAAAGCTACTTGGGTTGGTTATCGTGAACTTCTTATGGTGATTTGGCTTTAGAGGTTCACGACTTGGATATCCCGCTCTGAGCGAAGAATTAGAAACTAGAGTACTAAATTAATTTTGGCACTATGCATTTGTGTGATCCGAGGAGTTACCTCGTACTGACAGCTCGGCACCCACCTTCCCCTATTCTACACCCACAAGCTATTTTAGATGCCTGTTAGCCTGGCTCTCACTTCCATAAGTGCGAACCCTAAAAGATTAAGGCCTTTCCAATCGTTGGGATTTTCTGACGCAGAATTATCTTGGGCCAGACCAATGCCCCATATTCTATCTACTGGACTAGCCTCAACTAATACTCTGTCTTCTGTATTAAGCAAAAATTGCTTTAGCTCAGAATTTTGAGAAAACTTAGCAAAATTAGCATTTACCACAATCTCAAATCGTTTCTCATTCCATATTTCTTGCTGGAAGCCACGTACCCCGCGACCAATTGCCTTAGCCTCTCCAGGAGTGCCAGCAAGGAGAACTTTCTTGCACGCGCTGTCGTCACCAAATAACTTCGCCTTATGGTACATCATGTAATGCTCTGCAGTGATAAATTTATTTGCATCTTCTACGAACTTTGACTCATACCACTGACTAAAACAGCTCTTTGATACTTGACTTCCTTTTTCCTGGTGCCCCCAGAAAAAGATATACTTCACCCTATTGCCTTGATTTACAAAATCAACAAGTTCATCTCTAGTTGTGATCTTCACATTTACTGCCATATGCTTAATGTAATACTATTCTTAACTGTATTTTACTGAGCCGCTCACAGAGTGAGCCAAAGTGTTGAACCCTATAGGAATTTAAGGTCGTGAAAACATTTGAATTCCAAGATCTAAGTCTATTTATGTAACTCCATTGAGCCTTAATGACGACTCCACTAAGAGAGACCGTCATTAAGTTATTATAAAGCTAACGAGACTCTAATTGTTGTTGCTGAGCGCGCTCAACATAGTCTTGATATGCAGGAATTGAAACCGCAGCTAAGATTCCAATTACAGGTATTACTACAAAGAAGAGTATAAGCACTAAAACTAATGCAGAACTTCCATTTTTATGCCCATATTTATCTAACCACTTCTCGTCAGAAGTGCATAAGAACACAATTCCTTCGATAAAGGAGATTAGTCCTGGAATTCCCGTCCAGCAGAATAGAAGATAGAACAATCCCCACCACTGCCCTAGATAGAATCGATGAATACCAAAGCCACCTAAGAATATAGCCAGCAACCCTGCAGCCACCTTTCCTTTCCCGCCTACCTGCTGAGCCGCACACAACTTGGGCAAGAGGGTGCCGTTCTTGAAATCTGGGACCCGCAGTCTCTACAAAATACTAGGTTTCGTTCAAGCTCAGATGTGGGCTGTTCATAGATATTTCCATCCACATTAATACTCCTTAATCTACTTCTAAAATATAACAGTTCACTCACAAGTAGCGACTATATATCACGGTTCCCTATAATTCTAAAGGCCACCAAACTGTCGACCTCCGTACCTCCAGTTTATTCAGTCCACAAGAACCAGCTCCCAAGGCATTCTTCAAAGAATGAATACTCATATCCAGAGTTTCAGTGATAAACAACTAGGTTTCTCTTCCTAAAAGCGAATGGCAATCAAGTCAAGATAGGCATTTATACCCTCAATTCTCACATCCCCCACGAAGGAAGGAGCTACACGGAATGAAAGCGGGTAGTCGATTATCCAAAGCATCAAGCCGAATAGAGGGCCAAACTCTAAGGAAGCGCCACTACCCTTTTAGGTAGCAGCATATAAGTGTATTTACCGTACTCACCCCACCATCATTAGCATAACGTATAGTATATCGCAGACCCGTTGAAAGCCAAACAAGTGGCCAAAAAACGAGATTTATATCCTGGTTAGATGGTCCTACCTGCATGATATAGGTCAATCGCCAACTTTCTTATCTCAGCTGACATTACAATCCCCTCTCGCCAATTAACTGGAATGTTGGAGTACCCATAAAAAGCACCCGCCATCTGCCCGCAAATAGCCGCAGTTGTATCCGCATCATTACCGAGATTTGCAGCCAAAAGGATACACTCGCGAAAACTATTTCCATGATAAAAGCACCAAGCAGCCGCAATCAAACTCTCTATCACATATCCACTGCCATTTATCTCTTTATAGCCAAGTGCGGAGAAATCCTTGTTGGTTAGTGATCGAAGTTCCTCGCAATAATCAGTTGGATCTAACCCATCAAAAACTTCATCTTTACTTCCCGCCCTAAAGGCTCGATAAATCAACAATGAAAGCATCCGGCAAGAGCTTATGCAAAGATAAGACCCATGTGTTGTCCTTGAGCTTTCTCCAGCATATTTGATACAAAGCTCTTCGCTCTTACTGAAGAAAATAGGTATTGGTGCCAGCCTCATTAGCGATCCATTCCCAGATGACCGTATATCTATACTTCCAGAAAATGGGTCTCTAGTTTGAAGGTATTGCTCTAAGGGCTTGGATACTGTAATTCCGATATCAAAACATCGTCCGTTACTACTCATATACCCGTATTGATACCAATTACAGTAGCGATTCATTTGGTCTTCTGGATCAAAGTCGAGTTTGCTTAAGAGGCTATGAGCAAGGCAAAGAGCCATAGATGTGTCATCTGTCCATTCTCCACGTTGTAGCCTAAAAGGGCCGCCTCCAACCATATCTTTAATTGGCTCGAACGTACCTCGTACCTCAAACTCCAGCGTAGTACCTACAGCATCTCCGCAAGCTAACCCTACGAGAGATCCAATAATTCTATCTTCCAAACTAAATACTACCTCAATCCTTGTTTGCCAACGCCGTGATAACTACAGCTTTTTTGTTATCGTAACTGTGAGACGACAGAGAAGCCATGTACATCTGACAAATGAAAAATCCAGCCAAGTTGAACTGCCTTCTTGTCAAGAACTCCAGAAAAACCGCTAGCTTTCCTCATGTACAGATTCCTTTCCACCCCAACTCACCTTTAACAACATGATGATACCCTACTTCAGAAAAGCTTGATAACAAATGAATACAAGACTCTATAGCCGGGCTTGCAGATTATAACTTTTTACAGGTTGATAGCCTCTGTTCCGAACAAGAAAATCTTCTAGGTATATCCTATCAAAAGACACACATACCTCATTACTGTGGACTTAAGCTCTTATGGTATAGATGCCACTACGAATAGAATGAAAAAGCACTTAATGAGTTGGTATAAATACAAATTTTGGGTAGTATTAACGTCATATGTCGCTATAAAATATCTAGGGAACCTCTGATCAATGAAGCATTTTTCTAGAATTAAGCTGAATTGTTTGAAAAATTCACTTTTCTACGCAAAACGCTTAATTTTCGCGTAATAGCCCCCTAATTTTTCACATGAAATCCCCAGTTGGCGGATTTCATGCGCACCGCCCCTAGGTGGCCAAATATTTTCTCCCTATTAGTAAGTTAGTAAAGCCTGCTAGCAAGCACAGCCGCTCAGTATTCTTTAACAGTCCCCGATAGCGGACCTTGTCATAACCAAATACCCGTTTAATGTAGCGAAAGGGGTGCTCAACCTTCGCTCTTATCTGCGCCTTGATCTTTTCCGCCTTACGGAGTGCATCAAGCCCAGGAAGAGTTTTCAGCTTGCTTGGCTTCATTGCTATGTACCAATCAACCTTCCGCTCTTTCAACTCTTCACGTTTCTCCGCACCAATGTATCCGGAGTCACCCCAGACTCTTCCTTCCTCCCCGTGGAGGACTCGCTCTGTGGCTGTGACATCATGCGAATTCGCTGCTGTTGTATCGACGCTATGTATTACTCCGAGCACATCATCAACCCCGATATGCATCTTCATTCCAAAGTGCCACTGATTGCCCTTCTTTGTTTGATGCATTTCTGGATCACGCTCTTTCTTTTTATTCTTAGTTGAAGTTGGCGCAGAGATAATAGTGGCATCTACAATGGTGCCTTCACGCAGTGCCATGCCATTCTCAGCAAGATGTTTATTGATTTCATCAAAAAGGGCTGTACCTAGCTGATTCAGCTCCAGTAAGTGGCGAAAGTTAAGAATCGTTGTTTCATCAGGAATTGGGCCGCTCAAAGTCAATCCAGCAAAACTACGCATGGATTCAATTTCATACAGTGCATCCTCCATAGCGGGATCACTGAGATTGTAAAATAGCTGCATGCAATGAATACGGAGCATGACACTCAATGGATATGGCTGTCGGCCACGTTTGCCTTGTGGATAGCAAGGAGTGATCTGAGCTTCTAGTCGCTGCCATGGGACGAGGGTTTCCATTTGAGAAAGAAACTTCTCTCGGCGAGTTATACGGCGCTTTAGCTTATATTCTGCTTCGGCAAAGGTGACTTGGTGCATAATCTATCGTAGTCTTGACGGATAACTGAATACTACCAAATTGGCTCGGAATTATTCAGAGGTTCCCTAGAAAGTCATCTTACGCTCCTACCAAATATGGTTAGTTAGCTAACCAAATTGTCGAGGACTATCTATTTGGCGTAATTACTATGGTCACGTATCAATTCGCTTGCCTTGGCGTGTAAGTAAGCTAATATGTTTTAGTTATCTGGATATCGTAGCTTTTGTTTTAAATATCTCGCTAGCGCATGGTATTCCGGCATGAGCACAAACCCAAATGGTTCATTTGGGATGAGGAATGAATGAGTTACTGTCATGCAAAGCATCGCTTTCATTATCTTTGCTTGTTAATAAGAGGATGTCTAATATACCGGCTGTTATCGGTGAATCCTCAACCCCCTCCAGAATTTACAAAAGTACAGTAACAATGACTGATTCAGCTATTCATTTACATCCTGCTTATATACAACTCAGGAATATAAACAATATGTAACTATATGAAAAATAGAGACCATCCAATATCAGGCGCAAAAAACACCCTACTGGAGCGTAAAGATGTTCACAAAATCCTCTCCTCTAATTAATAAAATACTTGTCGGCAATCCCGGATGGGAGTGGTTGCCTATTTTAATTACGCGAGTATCACTGGGATTGTTTTTTTCGGTATCAGGATACAATAAGCTATTTATCCCTGAGAGGCATGCAGATCTTATTAACTTAATGAATGAAATAGGAGTTCCATTTCATGAGTTTATGGCATTTTTTTTAGCTTCTGTGGAGTTCTTCGGAGGGTTACTTTTAATGGTAGGCCTACTGTCAACACTTGTCGCCGTCGTCCTGTCTATTGTGATGATTGTTGCCATTATTACCGTTGAAATAGAAAGTGTCATCCCTAAAGATATTGGACCATTAGATTGGATGAGCTGGTTTCTCTATTTACCTCAAGTTTTATATATTATTTTATTCATATGGCTAATAATTACAGGTCCTGGAAAATTCAGTTTAGACAATCTAATCGCAAGTAAACTAGGCATTCACAGGATCAAGTAAAAATGGAATGGCTGCCTACGAAAAGATACATTGCGCTGAGGTATCATCACTATATTTATACCTAATAGTAACATGCCAATAGAGCAGAAAATGCGAAATCTAGCTCACCATATGGTGAACTTATAGAACTTCAATGTTAGTAAAGTAGGTAAAGATCTTACTTCCATATACTCTGGATGAACTGCACAGACACACCCTATCCAGTAAGTTGCTAAAACAAAGATAATACCTAACAACATCCCCATTCTAGATAAAAACCCCAATATCCTTATATACAATAAAATTCTCTTTTCCAGACAACTATTGGATTTGGTCTAAACTAATCCAGATCAGAATCACCTCTCCTCAACGGCCAGATAGTAAAGGCGTACTTTGCTTTGGGTGAGGTAAACTCATTACAGCCCACCATGGCGCTCAAGGGATACTAGATGGAAAATCAACACGCCGTAAAAAGTACCAGATTTTGGCTGTGGATTTCGATTCTTATTTTTGCTGCCTCCAACTCAGTCGTTGCAAAAATCGGGGAGTTAGGTGCCAGCCACCCCATTAATGGAAACAACCCAATCTCTTTTTGCAACCTTTTGTTCGCTGGAAATCTCTTGGCAGGTATCACTCTTTTAATAATCTATAGGAAAGATTGGCGTCTCAGCATCTTAAAGCAATATCCATTCAAAGACTGGTTTTACATGTTCGTGCTTATTTTGATGTCTGGAGTTCTTGCCCCGGCCTTCTTCTTTATTGCTCTGATGCTCACAGAAGTGACCAATGTCGTTTTAATTGCAACTCTAGATGCTCCCTTGGGGCTTTTGTTCGCTTATCTGATGTTCAGGGAAAGGCCTACTGGGTTCGCAATAGTGGGAGCCCTTGTGGTAACGGTTGGTGTTATTGCAATTTTTGTCCTACACCAATCCCCGATGGAAGATCCAATGAGTATGAAAATGCTGAACCTTGGAAATCCAGCCATGAACCAATTTCTTCAAGACCTTCCCAAAGCTGGAGAAATTTTAACCGCTGTAGCAACACTCTTAGGAGTCATTGCCGTTCAGGCGAGCCGGAAACTGCTTGATCGCGTCCCTATTGGCGTCTTTTCAACTTTCCGCATGCTTGCGGGAGCGATACTCTTTTCGGTCATTGTCCTCTCTGTATTTGGCCCCCACCACTTTGACGACCTATTCTCTCCCTTCCTCTGGGTGTGGATGCTTGTATACGGGGCAATCATTATTGTCTTTGGGCAGATCACCTGGTTTAAAGGACTCCAAGGAGGGGCGAGCTCTGCTGATATCTCTATCGCCACAGCCATTACTCCCGTAGCCGGTACTTTCTTCGCCTTTCTTATCCTGCAAGAGGTTCCCAACTTCGCTCAAATCATTGGGGGTATCATTATTATGTCCGGAATAGGTATCTCATTACTCGGCCAATATCGCGAGCAAAAAGCCATCGAAATGAAGTATGAAAAACCATGCTCTTTTAAAGGGGTATAGAGCTTAGTAGATGAAACAGATACTATAGTGGAGACTTAGGTGATGATATAGGCTTTGCAAGGCTACGTAGTGGACTTTGCGAAAATTCAAAGCTCAAAACTATCGCCTATATTGAGAGAAATCTCTGTTCGCATGGAGGTATAGCTAAAAGACATTGGTGAAAAATTTTTCTTACTCGGAAGCTAACTTACCTGAGGTTGGATTTCTGAATTAGCCACTCCTGACTAAACGGCAAAAAGCCCGAGCTATAATTTAAGCCGGTAAATACTTACAAGTACCAATTCAAATCTGACCTTCCAATTACCACTGTTGTAGAAAACACACTGCCAATCAAAATCCGAATTAATACAAGCAAGGCTCACCCTCGGGCCAACCGTAGCCAACTATCTATTAATAGGCGAGTAGCAATGTGTTTTTTTCCTAGTAAACTAATTCTCAGGAAACCAAGATGGTAATACCACAAGCCCTGAACCTGAGTTAATCTTTAGAGTGCTGTATCGACCGCTCAGGCTAACTTTACCATTATTTATTACTTTAAATTGATGTGGCCAAACGACGCCTGACTCAACCCTTCTATAATCAAACTCCTCAACATAAACACCATTTTTATAAAGTACCTTTCTAATATACCCAGTATCAGGGTCTATACCAAGTAAAGGGGTAATCCTTCCCCCTGAGACGAGCTTCCACCAGCTTTCATTTCTGTGCTCAGGCACATCAAATGGACCCTGCACTTCCATCGATGGGTCACGTAGAAAATAAAGGAAATTAAGCCATAATCCCTGAAGCAAATTATCCTTCTTATTTAAGCTAATATAGGCAGCTGACTCAGGGTCAATTGAATTGCCACCTTGAAATAGTTCGTATTGACCTTCTACTCCAAAGTGAATTACATTTTCACGATCTGAATATTCGGCGATGGATTCATTCAAGAAATTTAAATATTGAATTTTTGTACGCAACGGCTTGCTTTCTGATGATAACTCTATTGTAGATGTTAAAGATTCAATCTTATGTAATGAATCCTTCCCTCCAAAAGCACCTAAGAGACTTTCTTTAACTTGTAGTGCGGTTGGCATTTCATTCACTAGCGGCTGGTGCCTAAGTAAAACCTGTCCTAAATCTGTACTCTTTATCTCACCGTGGTACAAGGCCAACTCGCCATTAACTAATACATGAATAAAGCCTTCTGCGAACTGCTGCGGATCTTCGTAAGTTGCTCGATCATTGACCAGATCCAAATCAAAGATAGCAATATCGGCATAATATCCAGGAGCCAATCGCCCCCGATCCTGAATGCCTAAGAAACTCGCGGGCAATGCTGTCATCCCCCTAATCAAGAATGGTAAAGAAATCAGAGATTCATCAACAACAAACTGCCTTATCTTCTTAGCAAACGCTCCAAATGTTCTAGGATGTGCACGCTGGCCTGGCACAGCGTGTGAGCCACCATCCGAGCTCGTCATCATCCATTCCTGTGTTGCTAATAAGCGAATATTGTCCATATCATATAATTCAAGATTCATCACAGAAGCATCTCTTTGCTCCTGAGCAATATGAAGTACAGTATCTAAAGATGTTAGATTTAATTCCTTGGATACTTGTGCTAACGTTTTTCCATTGAGGTCTTTATTATTATCAGTAAATAATAATTTTTCCGGGCCACCACGAATGTCAAGCATCTGCCTATGCTCTGAATGCAAACGATTTAAGAGATTTTTACTTTGTAAGCGTTCAAGTAAAGATGTCATTCCTCCAGCTAAAGCCCAGTCTGGACTAGTATAAGCCAGCAATGAACTCTGCGTTGCAGTATATGGATGTTGTGCAGCAAATACCTGAGCACCATCCGCCCTGGCATTATTGATCAAATCTATCCCTACGTTAGCTCGTCCGTCGTTATGCTTACCCTGTGGAGTAAAATGGCTAAAGATAATTCTTGCATCTATTGCAGAACCAATTTTGATAGCTTCAGCAACAGAAGCATCGTATCCTATACCGTTTAGAACTGCCCCCAAATCCCTATCATGGGTATCATAAATAGCTTTATACTTATTTAAGAATGACAGGGATTCAATCACTTCTTTTGTTGAGGCATAAGAAGCCGGTCGGTAAAAAAGACCCGTTGAGCCCCCAAAAGCACCTTGCTGCATACCACTTTCAAGATACTGCGTCATTTTTGAACGCTCTTCATTACTGGCAGGTCTATCATTCATCCCCATAACGTTCAAGCGAGCCTGATTGAAACCCACGTAAGTTCCTATATTGACGCCGGTATCACTGAGCCTTTCTCTTCCCCCCTCAGCGATTTTATATTGCTTTAGAACATCATTTTTCCCAAATCCATCTACACCAACAATTACCGAGGTAACACCCTGAAAGATCTGCGGTAACATTTTTTTCCCTGCGGATCATTGAGATCTGCATGGCTATGCATGTCAATAAACCCAGGAGTAACATATAACCCCTCAGCATTAATGGTTAATTTAGCCTTGCTCCTAAGACTATCAGCGTTCCCTACAAAGACTATCTTGTCATCGACCACTCCTACATCTTGCTTTATCCATGGATTACCTGAACCATCGATAACTTTTCCATCAAGAATCAAAATGTCCAAATAATCTATTTTATTGTTCTGTGCCAGAGTTACCGCACTGTAGAAAAGGAACAATAAAATAAGGCAATACTTAACTAATAAACTCTGTGTAAATTTCACAATTACTCCCCATTAACTACATAACTCAAACCAAGAACTTCACGATACGGCGAAATAGATAATTCCACACCTTTAATACTCCATGCTTTAGAATACCGCTATTCTCAGCAAGAATTGAAACACCAAATAATATGATACCTGCGATGAGAAAATTGAGAATCGACTTGGCATTCATAATCATCCTTATCAATTTATCTTTATAGGGCACACCACAAAACACAACTAAACGGACTTAAAATTCACCTTACTCTAACCTTATCTGTTACAATCTTTGAATCAAACACTATTTATCGCTTAAACAAGACCGGCTATCGACAGAATTTCATACGGATCTCGAATTTTTCCTGGCATTGCAATACTAACGTTTAGTTAACCTTATAAATATTGATGTAACCAATGGCTTCCCAGCACTAGCAGCTTAATATCTAATTTTCCATTCTACATCTATTACTCTTTTGCCTTGCTTTACTCTTCTACCAAAGATCAATTACAAGAACCTCTACGCACTAAGCCTTTCCTTACCCAAAGTATCACTAGGAAGTAAGTTACTGATTCGACTCGGAACAAGCTAGTGAGCTGGCACCACTATTTCAGAGGCAGCCAAAATAGAAAATAATCGAATATGTGCCATTTAGGACAAAACTCCACTGCCTCGCCTCAGATTCTACCCTTATTGAAGCAGCCCATTATTAGACGAAATCACACATCAATTTCCGACTATCGCGCTTAACAGCACAGCTGCCGCATTTTCTGGGAACGACCTTGCATTTTATTCACATTCTTGGAGTATCGATAAATTGTGGTGTTTTACAGTTTACTGGGTTCCAAATAGGTTTGTAGGTCATTTTTCATGTATTCGAGCACAGAGTTATGTCGCACCATATTGAAGCCCTATTAAGTGAGTGGCAGGCATCGCCTGAGGATGATTGGGTACTTGCCGTAATCACCAAAGTTCAGGGCTCAGCTTATCGTAAGGCGGGAGCGATGATGTTGTTTCACCCACTAGGTAAGAGTATTGGTCTAGTCAGTGGTGGTTGCTTAGAGGCCGATTTAAAACGATACGCTCAACGCGCTATTCAGTATGATACTTCGATTAAAGTGATTTACGATGCCAGTGATGAGTCGGATGCTAGCTATCAATTAGGCTGTGGTGGCATTGTAGAACTAATTTTATTTCCCCTCACGCATAGGAACCAATATCTTCAGTTGCATTGCCTTTTAGAATATTTGAACTCGGGAAACTCCGCTTTCTACGAACTGGAGTTACCTATTCAAAATACCAATTCAAGAGATCTTGTTGCGAGAGTTATTGCCCCAGAAGCAATGGGCTACCAGATTGATAGCACTACCAAAGCTACCCTATCACTACAAAATGGAAAAACAGATGCTCTGCATCCGAGATTAATTATTCCCTGCCTACCCCGCTTTCATATTGCTGTTTTTGGTGGCGGGTTAGATGCTCAGCCAGTAGTCAAAATTGCTCAAGAACTAGGCTGGCACATTACGGTGATTGATGAACGCGCAAGTTTTGCCCGTCATTACGATTTCCCTGGTGCAAATATTCTAAAGAAACCCTATTCAGAGCTGACTACATCGCTGCTGAGTCAGTTTGATGCGGCGATTGTGATGCACCACAATTTGGGCTTGGATGCGAAGGTGTTACAAGCCGTAAGCCTAACGAAGCTACACTATGTTGCGCTGCTCGGCCCTCCACATAGACGTGATAAAGTTCTTGATAGAGCGGGGATAAAAGTAAGTGATTTCTATGGTGTCTTTTCCGCACCGGCAGGTTTAGCATTAGGTGGTGAGCTACCTGAGTCCATTGCTTTGAGCATCCTGGCTCAATGTCACGGAGTATTGCATCAAGCTAGATTGTTACCTCTAGACAAGGTCGCAACGTGAATAAATTTATCCGGGAGACAGCTAGACAACCTTCAAAACGGATACTGGTAGCATTGCTCGCTGCCGGGGAAAGTCGTAGATTTAATGGTATAAAATTACAAGCAACAGTAGATGTGATTGACTCAAATGGGAAGATTAAGAGTCAGCCTCTGCTGTTGCAAACGCTTGATAAACTAACCAGCCTAAACACAAAAACATCAACCGGGCTAAAAGTAGAGTTATTGGTAGTTCTGGGAGCGCATCAAGAGAAGCTGGCTAATTTGTTGTCTTCCGATGTGAACCGGCGATTTAACACTAGCTGGCAAAGTGGTATTGCAAGCTCTATTAAAGAAGCAGTTATCGAAGCCGAGGCCCTTAAGGTAGATGGTTTGCTAATTGCCTTGGCTGATCACATAGGCGTAACTTTGGATGATTATCAAAAATTAATCACTGTGTGGCAGTCATATGGGCAAACCTGCTGCGCCCAATATCAAAATAGTTTTGGCGTACCTGCAGTATTTAACTCCTCAGATTTTACTGATCTCGCATCTCTCACAGGCGATACGGGCGCAAAGCACTTATTGAAAAAGAAATCTAATCTTGATGCTTTATCAATTGTTGAGATCGAGGGTGTCGCCATAGATATAGATCGTAGAGCTGATATAGAAAAATGGCAACAAATGATTTTGGAAAATCTCAGTTAGGGCTTATTTTCAGTTTTTAGTGAGAGTATCAATTTACATAAGTACTTCCGTAAAACTAGCTCTGCGATGGTCAGATTTCCAAGTCAGAGCCAGTTAACGAAAAGAAGCGATTTCGCCACCGATACGCAATTACTAGCGGGATTATCAAGGAGCGGGTAATGTCAGATAAGAAGTTAACCTTAACCATCAACGACGAAAGTTACGCACTAGATGTTGCACCAGAGATGCCACTTTTGTGGGCAATCAGAGATTTGCTTGGACTAACAGGCACTAAATATGGTTGCGGTGCTGGATTGTGTGGAGCCTGCACAATCCACTTGGATGGAACGCCGACGCGAGCATGTTTAACGACGGTTTCGCAAGCCAAAGGCAAGAAAGTAACTACCATCGAGGGGCTGCAATTTGCTGAATTGAAGCAAGCATGGAGCGACAATAACGTTCCACAATGTGGCTATTGTCAGTCTGGCCAGCTTATGACTGCTGCCGCGCTATTGACCCAAAACCCATCACCAAGTGATGAAGAGATTAACTCTGCCATGGCTGGAAATATTTGCCGTTGTGGTACCTACACACGAATTCGAGCTGCTATTCAAGACACCGCTAAAAAGAGAACTTAATAATGAGTAGCTTTACAGCCGTAAAAAATTTCAGCCGCCGGGATGTACTTAAACTATTTGGAGCAACTGGCGGGGGCTTAGCTTTAGGTGCAAGTGGGATGAGCTGGAGTCCGATGGCCATAGCACAAGGAAAGGAGCCGAGGTTAAACCTGTTTGTTGCTGTTGGCGAAGACAATAAAGTCTATCTTACCTGTCATCGTTCAGAGATGGGCCAAGGTATTAGAACCGGGATACCTCAGATACTCGCTGATGAGCTTGAGGCTGATTGGCAACATGTCGTTGTGATTCAAGGGTTAGCCGATAAGCGCTATGGAAGCCAGAATACCGATGGGTCACGCAGTATTCGTAAGCATTATGACAAAATGCGACAAATGGGGGCAATAGCTCGGACCATGCTGGAACAAGCTGCAGCAGACTCATGGCAAGTGCCTGTCGGAGAAGTGGAAGCCAGGAATCATAAAGTTGTGCATGTAAAGTCGGGCAGAAGCTTTAGTTATGGAGAGCTAGCAGTTGCTGCTGCGAAACTGCCCATACCAGAATTGAACCGCGTGAAACTGAAGGAAAACAAGGACTTTAAACATATCGGCAAATCTCACAAGATTGTCGACATGGATAATATGCTATCCGGAAGAGCTAGATATGGCTACGACATTCAAATAGATGGCATGCTGTATGCCAGTATAAGCAGGCCCCCGGTTCTCGGTAGTGATGTAGAAAGTTTAGATGATACCCTGGCTCGCAAGGTTCCCGGGGTTGTGGATGTGATTCAATTACCTGTGCCCGAAGGACCACCTAAGTTTCAAGTTTTAGGTGGTGTAGCAGTTATTGCTACTAACACCTGGAGTGCCTTGCAAGGGCGTAAAGCATTAGAAATAACTTGGACTGCCAGTAAGAATGATAGCCACAGCAGCACAAGTTTCATGGAGTCGTTAATTCAGGGGGTCAAGGAGCCTGGTAAATTAGTTCGCCAACAAGGAGTTGAAAACACCGATTGGCCGGAGGACTCTACCAAGCAAGCCATATACACAGTGCCCTATTTGGCCCACGCACCGATGGAAGCTCCCGCTGCTGTAGCTTCAATTACACCAAATGGCTGTGAAATCTGGGCATCAACACAAACACCGCAAAGTACGCAGCAAAATGTAGCAGCAAACCTCGGGCTCAATGACGAACAAGTGAAAGTTAACGTCACGCTATTAGGGGGCGGCTTTGGAAGGAAGTCAAAGCCTGACTTTAGTGTGGAAGCGGCACTATTGTCTAAAAAGCTTGAACGGCCGGTTAAAGTTAGCTGGAGCCGCGAGGACGATATCCAAAACGGCTACATGCACGCAATTAGTGCCCAATTTTATCAAGCAAAACTTGATAGCGATCAAATGCCAACGGCAATACTACAACGTACCGCCTTTCCATCTATTAGCACTACCTTTGCCGAAAACGTGGAGTACCCGTCCGCTGGAGAGCTGGACCTTGGCTTTGTCGACATTCCATTTACTGTGCCAAGTCATCGTTGTGAAGCGGTTAAAGCATTGGCGCATACCCGTATCGGCTGGATGCGCTCAGTGAGTAATATTCAACACGCCTTTGGTATTGGTAGCTTCGTGGATGAACTGGCACACAATGCCAAAGTATCATGCCCAAAGATGTGGAAAGAAATGTTGGGCCAACCTAGGCATATCGACTTTTCCGGTCAACAGTTCAAATACGGAAACTACGGAGAGGATCTATCACGTCACCCAGTCGATGTTGGTCGCTACCATCAGGTGATTGATATTGTTGAAAGGAATATGGCTGAATTTGCACCTAACCAGCCAAATCAAGGCTGGGGCTTTGCCGTTCATCGAAGCTTTAATAGCTATGTAGCTATAGCGATTCTGGTGGAGGTGAAAAACACAAACCTTAAGGTACTGCAAGCAATTGCAGCTATTGATGCTGGACTTGTTGTTAACCCTGATAGAGTTGTCTCACAAACCGAAGGCGCGGTGATTTTTGGCTTAAGCTTGGCGATGATGGGAGAGGTAGCCTTTGAAGATGGGAAGGTTAAGCAGTCCAACTTCCATGATTACCCTGTACTTCGTATCGGGCAGTGCCCTGATATTTCGGTAACGGTAGTGAGTGCCAATTCTGCTCCAGCAGGCGTTGGTGAGCCTGGTGTGCCACCCGTAGCCCCTGCATTGACCAACGCGATATTTGCAGCAACAGGAACCAGAATTCGCAATCTGCCAGTAAATAAAAAACTTAATGTTTAAGTTATGATCACAATTGCAAAGGTAGAGCTTTATATCCCCCTACTCGTTCTTCGTGAAGGGGGATATATAAAAGAAAACAGCGTAGACAAAGACCCACAGAACTGACTGAACATAATGCAATTCCATTATTGACTCATCAAACTCGTCTCGATCTACAACTTAAAAATTAAATCGCTCAAAAGTTTCTTAATAAAAGCATGGATTGCTACGTAGCAACGGGATACAGGGTTAGAAATTTTCACTTTTCGACTTCCTCACACTGAAGTCTCATAGTTTTTGGGCCATAGCCTTTACCTTGTTGGGCAACATCAAATAAGGACAGATCTATAAAAACCTCGTTCGGCTTGCCATTATCATTATTGGGGTAGTGTAGAATACTACTCTTACTGGAAACTAAATTACTTTTTTGTTCTAACCGAATAAATTTTAGAGAAGCTTGTCGCTATATCAACTGATTCGGGAGAACATGCGGGATGCCCCCAACCACTGGCGCTAACGCCATCAACAATATCATAGACAATATTGTCATCCTTATTGGGGCTAACTCCTGAAGGCACATAATCTAGCTGGAGGTTGTGGCGCAATTTCCATGCGATATTATGATCTGCACATGAACTATCACCGCTAATCCCTAGAGCACCGATAAGCTTTCCATCCTTATTATACAGAGCTAAGCCACCACCAAATACATTAATTCCTCCGATCTTTTTACCCACCATCGGGTCATCTTCTGTGCCAATTTGATTTGATGAACCACCATAAGCGACATTTGTATCAACTGGATTGCTATGCTGTAAGCCATATAAACTACCACCAGGCTGTACAGCCGAAAAAAGGTTGGCCGTTGATAGTGATAGGTCGGGAAGACTGAATGCATTCGCCGTGTTTGCCTTTTGCGCTGAAATAACTCTGCTCCCAGGCCATTGATCACCTCGGTCCTTGCCTGAAAATGCAACTAATTTAACGACACCATCCCTGTCAACGATAGTTGCCCACATATTTAAGTTAAATCCACCATTTTTTTCGCTTACAATATCTTTAAGCACCTTCTGAAGCTCAGAATGCGTTGGGAATTTAACTGAAGCAGCGTCCATACCAACTTCTCCTTTTCTCGCTCAAGTAATTAGCATCCAATCATAGTAGCTTATTGCTTTAAATGTGCTTCAGCCAATAAAGGTCAGTAGAGCCAACCTATACTCTGCCAGCAAGTTTGAAAATTATTTTCTCGCCCACCTGATTGAAGACTGCCTCTATTGAGAGTTATGACTAGTTTACAACCAGCAAGCAGGATAGATCATATTAATCTCCATCCAACTGGTTACGAACCATCTAAATTCAACTTAACTACACGAATGATTGACGACCACCAAATAAACACCATCTAAATAAAAAGTCTATATACACAATAAACGATTTTAAGCTAGAAGAATTACTCAAATAGTAAATTACAGAAAACAATCATGTCTTTTTACAACTGACTCTTATCAATAAGCAGGGTTATAACCGGCCACCCAAAAAACATTTTCTTCACCATTTATACCTATTGTATCGAACGACTCATATACCCATAGGTCTGAATCTAAATTTCTATCTAGCTCATCAGAAAGATACTGTATATTATCTTTAATTGATACGCCCTTTGGATTAGAAGACATTATTAGAGCCAGTCCTTTTGCCGGACTACACTTGCTTAATTTATCAAAGTCACTTCTAATTTTAGGTATTTCAGGACTACCTGTTGAGCTCATCCATCTCTTCATTTCCACCACCACTTCTATTTCTGATGGCACATCTTCCCGGAAAACAACAAGATCAATTAAGTTATACTCGACCTGAATCCTTCTGGCGAAGTATCTAAAAAGGTACCTGGCAATGATGAACTGATAATATCTCTCATTGTTTATTTTCAGAATCCCAGCTTGGTCACACGAGTAGCAAGAATTATTGGAAAGTGACTCCTGAAGATACTGATCCTCCTCCTGCAGAGCCTTACATGATAAAGAAATTAAATCTTTTAATATTAAATCCACCTATCCTCCAACTCACTATTACGCACCACATTGAAGAGTTACTTTGGAAATCAAACTTTAAAATACAAAACTGTAAAGAAACATATACTCGCCACCAAGCAGCATCACTGAAGATCATGCTTCACCAATATAGATAAAACTGACTCTATTACTAAGATTTAGCTTGCCTAAGCTGAATGTGATTCCCCTCAGGATCAGCTACGTTACAAACCTTGAAAATTGGATTTGACCACTCACCTTCCATAGCCCTGCCCCCAAGTGTCTCAGCCTTATTCTTTGCATCTTCAAGACACTCCACCATGACAAATAGTTTAATTGTGTTGAAACTTCGCTCAGGGAGCTCTTTGGGCGGGACATGTACAACAATATTAAATCCGTCTTTACCTATACTAATCAACTTATCTGTTTTATGTAGTACGTAAAAATCAAACATTTTTAGATAGAACTCGGAGAGACCCTGTATATCTCTTGCATATATTACGACTCCGAACTTTGATATTTCACTCATGTTCTACCACCATTTTTTATAAGACTTCCAAGCATTTTAACCTAAACTGCACAAACAAATGTTACCCAAGTACAAAAAATTGTTAACAAGTCAAGCAACCATATATTTCCCCCTAGATTAAAGGATGCCGAACTATAGAAATACCTTTTAGTGGCATATAGCAATTGACATATCCAGTCCCTTCCCGACCCACACAAAAGAACAGTTATCAATCTAACGAAAAGACAATCTAGAGGTATACATAGCATTCCCTTATTATTATGGGACTCCTCTATCGATCATTATATCAACAGCAACTATTAAACTGCTAGATAGTGCTAAAAAGCACCTATTCCTAGGCACTTGCTTTAAGGATATTGTTAAAGTAATACACAAAGTTGCTTCTGTTAGAACTTCTAGAACACATAATTTGTACAAGTTACACCTGTGTTAGATATTAACATCTACAACTTTAACTGCCCTAGCAACAAAGTTTGAAATTATCATCTCATCCTCGCACAGAGAGCTTATCAAGCACTTGAATATAATCCTCCCCCATAGATTTCTATCACGATGATAGGGATATCGGGTAGCAGTAGATGGCATTACCGTGGATTTAAGCGTCTATTTGTTTAACCCAAAGATTACAATGTCTTGCAAGTTGTGCTCTACTCTGTAATATCACGTAGAACAAATACCAGGATTATTGTCAGAAATATCATTATGTATCAGTTTACGTATGAGCCTACCCCTAAAAATGTCCTACTGGACCTGATGGGCGTTAACAAGCGACACGAGCTTGGAACCAGTCAGCTCAGCTTTATATCTGATGCATTTGACATTTCTATCAATAGTCTACGAGTAACATTAAATAGATTGGTAAGTACCGAATTGGTCAGCCATGATGGGCGGGGGGTGTACCGTTTAACAGAAAAAGCGATCGCCAAACGTGCTTTTATCAACCGCTGGCAACATGATACTTTTCATTATGAAACTTGGGACGGTAGTTGGCTTACTTGTCACTTACCTAAAGGAATATCACGTACGGTTCGTAGAAAGTCATTATCGGTTCTCCAATGGTATGGTTTTTCCGTAGGCCTCGACCACCTGTGGGTACGACCCAACAATCTAAAACTCGCCCATTCTGAAATAATCGCTTCATTAGATACTCTTGGACTTGAGGTAGGGGCGAACTGTTTTGTATTGCATGAGGTTCCCGATTCATTAGTCTCTCAATGGGCTCACCAGCTATGGGATATCGGAAGGCTTGATAGCGAATATGACGATCTCGTACGGTCCCTTGAGAACAGCCTTAAGACTCTGTCAAATAAACCTATTTATACAACATTATCAGAAACATGCCGGTTGGGTGGTGAGGCCATTCATCGCCTAGCGATTGATCCTCTACTCCCAAAGATAATAAGACCGCAAGAGAAGTACCAAGAATTGAAGAATATCGTGCGTAAGTACGATCGTGTTGGCCGTAACATTTGGCTGGAACAGTTGAAGAAGTTAGGTGTTGACTAATAATCACAACAAGGTACTCCTCAATGAATATCCCAATTAGCAAAGAAGAACTAAAGCCTTTTCTGCAGCGTAGTGATGCCAGAGCTTGGTGGATAGTAGCAAGCGCTTGGATTGGCATCGTTAGTATTTTTGTTATTGCAGCACTATTACCGTATTGGTACGTATATATTGCAGCAGTATTCTTGCTTGCTGGGCGTCAACAGGCCTTAGCTGCAATCATGCATGAAGCCAGTCATAAAACGCTTTTCGCAACCCGGGCCTATAATAAATTCGTTGCCAAGTGGTTATCTTCACCATTTTTATTGATGGATGGTGATACCTATATTAAGAGCCATCTAAAACATCATCGAAATGCTGGCACAGATAAAGATCCGGATCTGAAGAACTACAAAGACTATCCTGTAAGTAAAAGGAGTCTAGCGAGAAAATTCATTAGAGATTTTTTGGGAATCACTGGTTTAAAGGCAAACCTATATCTTTTTTTAAGCGGTCGAGATTTGTTGAGCAGAAATAAGAGAGTTAATTATCAGTTGACACGGGGCCTGTTTGTTAACGGTATCATGTTTGCGGGGTTGTGGGCCTCTGGCTTTCCGCAGTTGTATATCCTATGGGTGATAGCCTACTTTACAGTCTATATGGCAATCATTCGAATGCGTCAAATCGCTGAGCATGCCGGGGTTAAAGATCTCTATCATCTGGAACCAAAATATAATACACGATCGGTTCCAAGGGGAATTTTAGGCTTACTCTTTGTCAGCCCCACCGATGGATTAAGCTACCATTGTGAGCATCACGCTTTTATGGGTGTGCCCACCTATAACTTAAGAGCACTCCATAAGTTTCTTAAGGCTCGCGGGTACTATGATGACGTAGAGCTGGCCGATAACTACCTTGGCGTGTTAAGGCAGGTGTTAAGATAGCAACTGAAACTGAATACTTCGCGGCAATACAGCTTAAGATAAGTATGATTCTTACGCCGTATTTTCCATACAGGCAGCAGCAAAAGCCATAATAACCTATCCGTGAAATGGTTTTTTGCTTTGCTGCCATCTAAATCCATACATTAGGGCTTCGCTTTATATGTGATAAATGCCGATCGAGCCCCCACTATTGCGCTTACTAGGAATATTCTGCACGCCCAATAGCCAACCTAATTGCTGCCTCCGCTAATAAATGATTGGAGTTCAAGGTAGGCAGAGGAGAGTTGGAGTCACTAATTATTAGTGGTATTTCTGTACACCCAAGTATAACGGCATCACAACCATTAGCCTTCAAACTTTGAATTACCTCTTGAAAGTAAGTTACTGAATCTGGCGCCGAGACACCACAGACCAATTCTTCCATAATTAAGCGGTCTATATTGTGTACCTGCTCATTTGTAGGTCGCACCCAACCAAGGTTCTGCCCTTCAATTTTCTTTGGGTAAACATCACTTTCCACCAGCCATTTGGTGCCTAAAATACCAAGCTTTTGATAACCGCGAGATTTCGCACTCTCTGCTACAACTTCAGCAATATGGAGCCAAGGTAGCGGTGATGATTCTTTTACATACACAAACGCCTGATGAATGGTATTATCTGGACAAATTAAGAAATCAGCACCCTGCGCTTTGAGCTTTTTAGCTGAAGAAAGCATTAGGTCACCAACACCCAACAAATCGCTATTATTCAATCGATCCACATAGTCTGCCAAAGAGTGAGTATGCATGGAGATTTCCGGGTGCGCATACTCCCCCAAAATTTTGGGGCTTTCAGTACATATTGTTCTGTAGCAAAGGGCGGCCCCTTCTGCGGAGCATCCAACTATACCTATATGTTTAGGCAAGGTTTTCATATTACTAAACTTCTATCTATTAGAATTAATCCGCCACTTAGAATGTCGGTCCCTTATGATACGCACTACTATCGATACTCACTTTAGAGTAACTAAAGGAGTCACTGAATAACTCCGTAATACCTCTGCGGGTCTTGAAGTCTGCAGATGTTAGGCGCAGCTCGCCGCGAATGGCCGAAGCCCTTTGCAAGAGCTGCAACGCAGCAGATGCGGCCTTCAAGGCCCGCCCTTCGGGGCTTGCAGAGCGATTCACACTCCGCGTTGTGACTTCTTGAAAGGTCTAGACATTCCTGCGAAGCCGCGCCTTGATTGTGAACCGCTCTGCATGCCAGAGGCATCACGGAGTTATTCAGAGGCTCCTAAACTTAAAACCCAAAGGCTACATCTCTACCGATATCAATATTCCCTTCACATATTTTTTTCAGCAAAAGTAATTTTGAAGACACAGCCAATCAATGTAACGCCTATCTCAAACGCTAAAGTACGCACCTTTTGATGGGGCAAATTAACTACTTGAGTATAGCGCTATTGATATCACGCTATTAGAGCGAGATACAGTATGGTTTGAAAAATCTGACAAGATAAACGGAAGGGATAATACTTGTTTTTTGGCTTTGTGGGCTAGGTGAGCGTAGATAAGACTTTCAGCAGGGAGGCCTTATCTACGCACTTGCTATCGAGTATGATTTTTAATCAGCGCAAGTTGTCTCTCTCTTCCTTCATGCGTTTACCTATCGCTAAATGCGCCGCTGGATCAAAATGGTAATAACCTGAGAGATCATCTGTTTCATGAGCCTCAACATTGTAGATGTTGTCTGCAACAGACTGTTGGGCAGACTGGATAGCTCCACTGGCATCACCATAGTGGCTTTTAGCAATAACAATGGGCAAGTCATAATCATTTAGCGCTTCCCGTAGGCCATTCACCAGACAGGTCAAATTCGCCTCATAGTTGTTTTCATTTACAGTTTGCCCTCCATCATTCCAACCCTGGAACCAGATAAAACTATCGATTTCAATCGATTTATTTTCATACTGCGGAAAGTAACCAGCCAAGACTTCAGGGTCGCGCAAGGCCTCAATCTTCTCCAACATCGCAGTGTAAAGAGACTCCTGATTTTCCTCATCTTGGGTCCACTCATTAGCGGCGGAGTCATGGCAGCCAGGGACCTTCCAGTCAACTCTCAGGTCAGTACCACCCTGAACCACTTTTAAAAGCAACAGATCGTTCTCAGTCTCGTCACCGAGGTAGTGCCCTAAAGTGAGCTCTGGTCCATAGCGGTTAGTAGACACGCCGTAATTGGGGAACAATTCACCATGGCGCTCAGAGAAGGAGAGAGAACCGGTATCATTCAATGAACCCTGATACTGCAGTACAGTAATATCGTCTCGTGTACCTTCAAGAGCTGCGTCCAGGTGACCATCAGTATAAATTTCAGCTACCTCCATAGCAGTACTCATTTGCATCCAGGCATCGTAGTTGTACCCATAGGAGCCATCGCTAGAGGAGAAGTAATATCTACTGATGGTGGCAAAGAGTCGGTCAGTCAGATCAAAGTTACGGCTATCACAGGTTTCACCTGTATGAGAGTCGAGACTGCCTGCACGGCAGAGGAATTGCCCGAGCTTCTGCACCACAGGATCTTCGTTATCATCGCTAAGTCTCTGGTTATAATCGGCTAGCGAATCACTATTATTGATAAACTGCTCTGTTATCTGGTCATCACTAATCGCCGTAGAACCACAGTCGACATCGCCGTAGGTGTAATCTGCATTGGCATGACAAATCAGCTCTTGCAAGCGATCTAACCGGGTGTTGTTGCCTTCCATATTGGACTGGCCTGCCATAACCACAACTTTTACAACATCCTCATATGAAGTATCACCCACTGGATCGGTATTTACGTCACCACCAGATGGATAGATAGCAAAATCATAATCATAAAACTCAAAATCCCTGAAGGTGTCAGGAGTTGTGACTACGAGAGCATAGAGTTCATGATTGGCAGGTACCGGTACTACGGTACTTGAATCTTCCCCGGAGCTATCAATATCAAATGGATAATAGCTACGAGAGCCAGTAGATGGGTTGTAAACCACTGCACGACCACGGAAGTCCGCATGAGCTGGGTTATTTTCAGCATCAACCCTAACCGCAATGGTGTAGTTACTGTCTTCAGTAATACCTTCTACCTTAAAGGCATTAAAAGCCCAAGAGCCTGGTACAAAACCGGTATCCATATCAGTCCAGCTGTTACCCGTCCCCTCCTGATCAAATGTTTGAGTGTACTTATTATCGTGGGTGCTGGCATCAGGGTGCTCACTCAACATCCGACTCAAAGAGGCTGCCTCCGATACCTGGTAGGCCTCACTCTCAACCATATCCCAGGTCGTGATTTGTGCGGCAAAATCTGCAAATAGGGCCTTCATATCGTGCCCTTGTGCTGTTAGATAGGCATCCGCTGCTTCCAGGTCGTTGAGCCCATCCCTGGAGTCACGGAATACACCTCCCATCAGATCCTTACTCACAGCATAATTAGTCAGCCAAGACCAGAAAATATATGCACCGTACTGATGCCCGCCTTTAAAGTCATAACCATATTGGTGATCGACGGGAGAGTCTTGAATGGCCCAAAGGGTAATATGTGGGTGGAGGGTGTAGTAACCCAGCAAGCTATCTTTAACGCCCGGGATATTGTGATCCGCGCCCCAGCTTGCGGAGGATTCCAGGGTGTACTTACCACTGGACTCACCTGTAACCCTGTTTAGCTTACCCTGATAGGAGTGGAAGTTCTCATGCATCCAGTGCTGGGCGTTAGACTGGGTAAGCGGGTTATCCTCCAGGGTGTAATTCTTAACGAACGTATTACTAATTGAGTCATTGAGTTCTAAATCACGGGTGGAACCTTCATCACTGAAGTAAGTGCAAAGCTCGCCTTTTCCATACATGCCGGCTTCAAAGATATTCCTCTCCCATACCCGCTCTTGAGCCACAATATAATGCTCAAAATTAGCCATGGTTTTGTCGGTATCATCCGACCACCATTGGCACTGGTACGTTGAACAAAGATAGTTGTTGTAACCATCATAGGGGCTGGTAGCAATCATGGATTCATTGCACTTACTGCCACCCAGGTCCATGACTTCATCGTATGTCAGCACACGCTCATAGAGTCGCGCATCCCAGATTTTTCCCGCAAAGGGCCCAAATTGCAGCATGTCGCCCAAGTAAGGATAGCTATCACCATCAACAGATATCGAAGTAGAAGCCTCACCGTTTACGTACACGGTTAGCGTGCCATTGTCGACCGTAACTGCGACATGATTACAGCTACGGGTTTTTAAAGTACTTTCTGCGTTAGAAAACTGCTGGCTGTCTTGGCCGCCCAATTGCCCTACAACAACCTCATCACTGATGCCTATATAAAAGCTGCCGGAGTTATTATCACCATTAGTATCGGCAATTGATCTCACCATCACTTCATCGTCTTCAGTACTATCCGGGATGAACTTAAAAGACAAGCTAAAATGCGCGAGGCCATCTTTCTCAGGAAGAGCCACCGTCATGTCTGCATTATTAAAGTCGTTGCGACTGACAAACATTGTGCGCCCTTCTACATCTGGATCCGAAGATGCACTTTCTGTTAGCGCAGTACCCTCAACAATCACAGAATTTCCACCCGCTACATCACGGAATTCCAAGTGAGACGGGACATGCACCAGAAGGCTGTCAGCTGGTCCATCCAGGAAATCGCTGGCACAATCATTTGCCGCAACTTCAATAGTAACTGTCGCAATATTACTAGCACCACTACTATCTGACGCTAGATATGAGAAGCTATCAGTACCCGTAAAGTCTGTTGCAGGGAGGTACTCCCAGCGACGCCCACTTCCTGTTAAAGTGCCATGCGCCGGCTCCGACTGAATAGAATATTCTAGAGAATCCAGATCTTCATCATACGCAGCAAGAAATATAGATTTTGCAAGTCGGCCGTGTGCGGCCATCTGTACCAACTGATCATTGGCAATGGGCAGCGTGTTAGAATCATCACCTTCATCCGGGGTATCTACCACTCCCCCACCCGAATTTCCACCGCCTGAATTTCCACCACCCGAGTTATCACCGCCAGTGTTCTCTTGCGGTGTCGTCTCATCGTTACTACTACCTCCGCCACCACAGCCAAAAAGTAGTGCGCTTAATAATAATACGAGGGGGGCCTTAAATGCCTTTTCGGAGCGATTTGTTTTGCTGATACGTATAAACATTACTTGTCATTTAGAAATACTGAAATTAACAAACGAAGCTTATCCGTATCTCCTCGCGGGTACCGTGAACCAGTTCTTTGATTGAGTCACCCTGACTTAAAATTAAAGCCACCACTAAAATTTATTGACTTACTTAACTTTTCCACGACGGCTCTTTTTGACTACTAAGGCTTACAAATCTATTGGCTATTTATAGAACATAGAAAATTATCAGTCTTCTCTTGAGGCTTGATAACTAGCTATCTAACGAAAGCAAGGCGTTATAAGTGCACTTAACTTAGCCTTCCCTTGAGTTAGCTTCCCATGCTCATTCATCAGGCAATTAAGGCATACCTTGAGTATTTCAACATCTACCAAGACACTGGACCCTAAGCTTGCTGCCAATGTTGGAAATATATTTGATATCAGAAAGAGTACGACAAGACAGGTTAGACGGTTAACCAAGTCGCACTTAAAAAAACGCTTCTTTATCTCTCAGGTTTTGCAGACCATATCACAGCATTATAAACAAGGCTCTTGCAGTAAATCTTTTGCAAAGCGTTGGGCATAACTTCTCTAGTTATTCACAACACAGCCTAGTCAATTAAAAGTAAGAAGGTATAAATTTTGCTTACCCAATACAGGAAAAAGACACAACCCCAGCTTCATAAGATTGAAAATATAATTATGCTCTTTTCACCCGCAATCAAAAAGTAATTATTGATCACATGGATAGAGGTGAGTGTCCACAAAAATTAATACTCCTATTTTTGCACGATACGAAACCCTAACCCCTTACAAAGAAAAGGCAAGCCAATTTTCTACATTTTGTAGAAATCGATCCGCACCGAAAAAAGAAAATTTATTCGCAACAATCATCAACTTGACTACACTGTAGCTCCTACAAAAAGCCCAATTTGATATAAGAACACCTTTATGTCTAGCAGAGAAGATTCTCATCAAATTAGAATCTGTAATGCTCAGAAATGACAATTGCTGTTCACATGGATGTTTGCGATAACTACAAAATTAGTTGAAAAGACTTGCGAGCCCTTTTTGAAATGCAAGACATAGCTGATCAGTTTATTATTTCGTTTTATGGGGAAGCTTTAAGACTCATATACGAGGCAATAGCCGGCTCTATTCTCGAGCACTAGCTTCGCAAACTACACAGATATAATCCAGGGATTTACAGACAGCTTGCCCGCCAATTTCAGCGCCCGTGTAGCTTATTCAATGATTTAGATCGATAATATAGCTAAATCAAATACCGCCCGGTGACGTTAACTATCGAGCATCTTTAATCAAAATTATCCGCGGCTTGTCTTGAATGCCACCCACTCCTGGCACTCGCGAATTGTTTTCAGCTATTACTCTGTAAGGAGCCCTCTGAATACTGCGCTTCTGGCTGCATACTCCATAGAAGCGCTAATGCCATCTGTCACCATTTGGCTGCTAAAGATGGCGGCAATGGGCACTCTCTACTAACGCATTGCACCAACCAGTCTAAGGGTCGCTAGTAAATGGCCATCCCAAAAGAAGGCCAATTATTTGGTTGCAAATGAAACCCTCGCCCTATTCTTGATGGCAAAGTAGGATAGGTACTCCGCCTGCAGGTGCAGCGCGGCACTAAGGAATAGAGAAACCAGAAGACACCATGACCACACAGCAGTTCGACGACTTAAATGTTGTCTCCCAGGAAGTACTGATCAGCCCGGAGACGCTGAAAGCAGAACTCCCCATTAGCGATGCCGCCGAGGCGACTGTCGCTGGAGGACGCGCCGCCGTGCGCGACATCCTAGATCGCAAAGACCACCGCCTGATGGTGGTAATCGGGCCATGCTCCGTTCACGATGTGAACGCCGCAATGGATTATGCCAAGCGCTTGAAGGCGATTGCGGACAAGGTTTCCGATACCCTGCTAATTGTAATGCGCGTCTATTTTGAGAAGCCCCGCACCACTGTTGGCTGGAAGGGCTTGATCAACGACCCTCACTTGAACGACTCCTTCAAGATTGAGGAGGGGCTGCATATTGGCCGCAAGCTGCTATTGGATGTTGCCGAGCTAGGGTTGCCTACTGCAACAGAAGCACTAGACCCAATCTCCCCTCAGTACCTGCAGGACCTAATTTCATGGTCTGCCATTGGCGCGCGAACCACAGAGTCACAGACCCACCGGGAAATGGCCAGCGGCCTATCCTCTGCCGTGGGCTTCAAGAATGGTACCGATGGTGGCCTGGAGGTGGCTATCAATGCCCTACAATCGGTCGCCAACCCCCATCGTTTCCTCGGCATCAATAAGCACGGTCAAGTTGCGATTATCCACACCGCGGGCAACCCATACGGTCACGTTGTACTTCGCGGGGGCAATGACAAGCCAAATTACGATTCAGTGAGTGTTGCAATGTGCGAGCAGGAGCTGCGTAAGTCTAATATCGTGCCAAACATTATGGTCGATTGCAGTCATGCCAACTCCAATAAAAACCACGAATTACAGCCCCTGGTGGTCGACAATGTGACTCACCAAATCCTCGATGGCAATCAGTCGATTATTGGCATTATGGTGGAAAGTAACCTGAAAGCCGGCAACCAGAAAATTCTGCCAAACCTAAGCGATATGGAGTATGGCGTTTCGGTAACCGATAAATGTATCGATTGGGAAACTACTGAGTCCCTGCTATTAGGCATGGCCGAACAGCTACGCAAACCCCTTAAAGCACGCTCCTCTTAGATCTCCCCCTGGAGAGGCCCATAGCGGGCCTCTTTCCTTCCGAAAAGATAACCGCCACAGCTTGATCTCCCTACAAATTACGCTATCCACTTGATAAAGACCCTACAAAAAGAGTACTTTTGCCCTGCCGTAACAGATAGCTGTCGTATGTTTCCTTCAATCAGCTAAATAAAAATAAGCGGCTTACTAACTGAGGTTGAAATCTGGCACCTAATTTTACATTTATGGGAAATAGGAAAGCAGCACATATGGAACTGCAGTCCAACAAAGTACCAATCTATATCTTTGGTGGGTTTACTCTGACCTGGCTACTTGTCAGCCTAAGTTTTGCTCTCGATGGGGGCTCCACCATCTCCTGGCTGGCCACCGCACTCTGTACTCTTCTCGCAGTAATCACATTCTCCTTTCGGGCAACACATTACATTGATGGAGAATCAAAAAGCTATGTTTCCAAGAGACAAGCCCTCTGGCATAGCTGGACCGAGAGGCAATCGCTAGCGGCGTTCAAAGGGGTTAAGGTTGTCTCCTACTCACCCCATACCACAGACCGTAAAAGTAGCCACTCCAGCTGGCGGGTAGTACTGGTCCCCCGCCAAAGTAACGGTAGCAATAGTATCCAGGCGCAGGCCTTCCACTCCAAGAATGATGCGCTGGCCTACGCGCATGAACTCGCGCTCTTTACCGCGCTCCCCCTACTGGACTAAAGAGCCAGTACTCTTAAGGCACAAGTGGGGATATAGCCCTTCTCACTCTAACCTCCTTTGTTAAAGCTGTTGCCACCCAACTCCGCAGGGGTGCACAAATCAACTCTACTCGACCCTCCAGTCGAGACACAAAAACAGAGGAGCCTCGAAATGGACCCAATTCAATGGGAAATGTCGAGTTCTACCATCGTTCGCAAGTTGGACGAGAATGCACTCCAAGTAACCTTCCCTCCCCCTCACCTCGATAAGGTGAAACAAGGCGAGCTGCTGAAGTTTCACGCTCATATTAATGTCGAACAAATGCCTGAGGGGCATCACCTAAAAAAAGCCACCATATTTTCCAACGTTCCTAATGGTGGAACATGGGAGCTTATCTGTGATGAAGGCACAGCCGTCGGCGGTAGAGGCAGTGCCCCATCTCCAATTATGTACTTCTCTGCAGGACTAGCCCTTTGCATGATGTCTCACATCGAAATGCTGGCTAAACTTGGCGGGATCAAATTAAAAAGTGTAAGGCTAGAGCAAAAAACTGAGTTCTCAACCACTTTGAATTTTGGGGGTATCAAACCGGAAGAAGTCTTTGGCAAGGGGGATAGAGTGGAAATACACTTGATTGTTGAAAGTGATGAGCCAGAAGAAAAACTTGTAAAATTCATGCATTGTTGCCGGCAGGCCTGTATGTCACTTCAAACCGTTTCCAGTGCTACACCCGTTGATACCCACCTCTTTATCAATAGTAAAGCGATTGAGTTCAATTAAATACCCTGGGATGGCCTCACAGACCAAGAGGCCATAGCCTAATAGCGCTTGTTATTAATCGTTTTCTACATCCTCAATCCGGGCTTTAGATAAGGCAGAAGCGACAAGACCTGTCGGAATTGCAACCACCCCCAAACCAATCAAAAGCACAAAGAAAGTAAATATTCTCCCACCGAGAGTAACTGGATACATGTCACCATAACCCACAGTGGTTAAGGTTGTAACTGCCCACCACAAACTGTGAAAGATAGATTTAAATTGTTCCGGCTGAGCAGCGCTCTCAAAATAATAGATACCTACAGATGACAAATAAAGCAAGATCAGAGCTGTTACTCTAAACAATACCAGTTCCTCTTTAATCATACGAAATGCACGACCGAATCGCGCAACAGCCTTGCTATAGCCGGCCAATGGAACTTTTATATGCAAACCAATGGTGTGAATAGAACTGTACAGCGGCTCGTATGGACCGACTGGAGTTCCTACCTACCCTATTTTGCCTACTAATAATCAGGTTTCTAAAAAGGCCAGATTGGTTGAATAGAGTATCAATCTGGCCAGCAGAAGGTCGCATATAGCATGTACGGAAAAGGATACCTGTTTGGTATTGATGCTGCACTTGTCTTATGGCTACTGCTTAGATATGTCGACAAGCGCTACTACCAAGAGAAAAGAGAATTAAAAAGAAAGAAGCTTCAGGAAATTCAAAAGAACAAAAGAGATGATACGTAAAACCCTGCCATATTTGCTTTTAAGGCTGGATTAAATCCCTCTGCAAGCCCTCAACCAATGCCTGCCAAACTACCTCTACCGCTTTACTTCTTATAGACCTTCCCAAGCACACTAGATGGATCGGTTGCAACTCAGGGCTTCTCCATTGCTGAAAGATAGATATCAACTTGCCCTCCGCTAATTCCCTGCGCACCAGAAGAGGATCAATCATAACTATACCTTGGCCCATTGTAGCTAATTCAACTAATGTACGGCCATCATCGACCACCATCGCCGGATCAATGGCAATGGTCATTATTTCGTTACCATCGTTAGAAAAGTGCCAGTGGTCAATGGTTGTTGTTTGGTTACTAAACACTAAGCATTGATGCTGGCTTAAATCATCTGGAGAATTAGGTTCCCCCCTACTCGCCAAATAATCCGGGCTGGCAAACCACCCCCAACGCTTTTCACCTATTCGGCGCGCTACCAATGAAGAGTCCGGCAAGTGCCCCGTGCGAATGGCAATATCAACTCCTTCATCCAGTAAGTTCACAACCCTATCGCTTAAGTTCACTTGAAAAGTAATTTTTGGGTAGCGTTGCTTTAGTAGTGGTATGGATGGCAATAAGTACCGCTGCCCCATTAAGGTAGAGCAACTTATCTTAACTCTACCAACAGCTTCATCCTGTTGGGAGAGGATCAGGTGTTCGGTATTGCTCATTAGCTGAGCCATAGTCTCCGTTGCTTCCAACAAAGCAGCACCGGCATCCGTAAGGCGCAATTGCCGCGTACTTCTGTGCAATAGACGCTGATCAACAAACCCCTCCAGCTGTGCCAGCTTCTTGCTGACTGATGAGCGAGGTAAGCCCAGCTGATTAGCAGCCCCCTGAAAACTGCCTTGCTCAATGACCAACCGGAAGACGTACAAATGTCCCAAGTATTGATGTAGATGCTGCATTCTGCCTCATTGCTTCCAAATTAGAACCAAAGTGTTGCCCTAACGGTGCCTTATTGATACCAGTCTAACAACATATCCTCCTAAGCCTAATCTTGGCAACTGCCATTCATTGCACCATTACAATCGCAAGAGAGGATCTATGGGACACCAGCAGAGAACAAAAACCATCGCAATCACTGGTGGCACTGCCGGTATTGGACTCGCAACAGCTAAGCACTTTTTATCCGAGGGCTGGCAAGTCATCATCACGGGCCGAAACGCTGAAAAACTGGAACAAACAGCCGAGGATATCGCGGGCCTCTTTGGGAGTAGCGGCCAACTGACATGCCACCTATGTGATAGTGGAAAACTCGACCAAATTGAGCAACTGGGAAACAAATTACAAAACGATGAGGTTAAACTGGATGCCCTTATCTTGAATGCCGGTATTTTCAAGCCTGGGATATTTGAGGAAACCGATGAAGCCCTCTTCGATCACACTTTTGATATCAATGTGAAGGGGCCTTTTTTCACGCTGCAAAAATTACTACCGGTGATGAATAACCCCTCCAGCGTGGTTTTGCTTTCGAGTATTGCCGTAGAGAAAACTTTTTCGGGAACTTCCGCTTATAGTGCGAGTAAGTCTGCCATTGAAGGTTATGCCCAGGTCCTGAATGCGGAGTTAGCGGTGAGAGGAATTCGTATAAATAGCGTACGCCCCGGAATCACCCTGACCGAAATCCAGGAAAAAGCCGGCATGAGCCAATCAGACATTCAAAGTCTCGCAGAAAGTATGATGGTAACGCCACTGGGCCGGGCACTTGAGGTAGATGACATAGTGCCAGCAATCCACTACCTGGCCACAGATCACTCAGCCGGTATGCGAAATGCACACCTGAAGGTTGATGGGGGCTACTGCCTCTAACCGGCTTGAAAGTGCACAAGTGGGGGCCAAGCCCTCCACTTGTGCGAATGAGTACCTTTTGCCGAAGCTTTCTCGTAGTTCACCCCGGCATTCTTAAACACGGGAAATAAGCTACACTGCAAGTCCCAATGCAGCGCGATTACAATATGTAGCTCGCACAATCTCGCGGATCTCTACAGAAACCATCTCCACATCGGGCACGGCTGCACATAGGGCCTTGGCTAGTAAATGAGCCAAGCTTTGTCGCTGCTCAATACTTCTACCTGAAAGCAAACTGCACTCCAGGTGTACAAACGGTGCTGGTTCAGGTCCAACCAAATAGTGCTCGACAGGTAACAAACGAACTTTAATATCCCCCGACTCAAACAGTGCAGACTGATCTGCAGCGGCATGGATAGAAGTCAGTAAGCTATCAACATCTACCAACTCAAGTAGGTTAGAAGGACACTGGATAACACAGTGAGGCATAAATACTCCCAGGTGAATTTTGAAAAAAACTTGGTTTCAACTATTAAGTGCAATCGTTTTATACTACAAGCAGATCATCTTGCAGATCCATAAATAACTCATTCGGTAACCTTCCACCCCGACTCGCTTTTGGTCTACTATTCAAGCGACCCATTACAAATTGAACCTGCTCGTCTGTTACTTTATTAAAGTCAGTATCCTTTGCGAAATTCTGCCAAGTGTCCGGGTTTTTTTAAGCTGTAAATCTGGTATCGTTCGTTCTCGCTCATTTGGTAGTAGCTCATCTGTGCCTTTCTCTTGGTCGGGAGAGGTGCCGACTCTACCAGCTGAGCCCTCCCTTGCCAATTGCACTTATTATCCGAAACCAAGTGAGATTAAAATTTAGAACCAAACTCACATTTCACTAGCTGAGCTTGATTACAAGCTCAGACTTAAAGAGAGTTATAAATTTTAAAGATATCCTTTTCTTTCACTATCCAGCTAAGCTTTAGCTAAAATTCTAGATATATTGCTGCTCTAGGAAAATCTTTTGATTTACCTGAGCAGCCTAAAATCTATACTTAGAATAAAGATCTCTAAAATTTACATTGTACGTATTCCGTTCGGTCTAGATTAATGATAACAATACCATTTAAAATCAAACAACTAACTTTATACATAAATACAAATTATACAGTCCAATCAATAAATATAAACCGCTCCTGCAGAATAAGCTTCATTGTTCTCAGGATTTGCGAGCAAACCACTATCGGAACTTCCTTCACCGTTCGCCCCTACTGCTAAACTAGCTCCATCTCCACTTAGCGCAACAGAGCCACCAAATTTGTCTCCCGAGTCTGTGTTGCTCGCCTTAATATAAGCCTCACTAGACCAGTCTACGCCATTAAATATATAGGTATAAACTGCTCCTGCTTTATTTGAAGATTCGTCTGTACTATCTCCGAACAATCCTTGGCTATAGCTTTTCTCTCCCCATGCTCCCACGGCGATAAAACTGCCATCATCACTCAGGTTTACCGCCTCTCCAAAGTAAGCCGATACATGAGGATTGGAAGCTTTCAAATAGGCAGTTTGCTCCCAAGCGTTTTCTTTTCGAGAAAAAATGTAGACAGCGCCACTGTTAGATCCACTTTGTAATGGGGCGCCAACTGCTAGAGTTTGCCCATTACCACTTAAATTGAGCGCAAATCCAAACCAATCACCAGCGACAGGATTACTAGCCGATATCTTTCTATCTTCTACCCAAGATTCACCATCCAACTGGTATAGATAAACGGAACCTGCCTCTGCATTGTCAGCATAAGCCCCAACTGCGAATGAAGCCCCGGCATCATCAAGGCTTATCGAAGAACCAAAACCTAACCCCTCAGAACTATCAGTAGCCTTAATGTAGGCATACTGCGACCAACCTCCCTCCTCATTACGGAACACATATACCGCTCCAGAATCTTCAATTGAATCGCCATCAAGACCACCATCTTCACTGGGTGCGGTTACTGCTAAAGTAGAACCATTCCCACTAAGACTAAGGGCATAGCCAAATAGGTCATTATTTCCTTGATTGTCTGCTTGAAGTCGGGCGCTATGGACCCAACCTTCATTACTTCGGGAAAAAATATGAACAGCGCCCGCAGAAAAATTATCATTTTCCCCGTTCTCCTTGAATGCCCCTACTGCAAGCGTATAACCATCATCGCTAAGGCTCAATGCAGTTCCAAACTCTGCAGCTTCTTGAGGATCTGGAGACTTAAGATAGGCTTGCTGTGTCCATTCGCCATCTTCCCGACTAAAAATATAAACTGCACCTGAATCAGGTGTCAGGTTATCCTCTTGGTCACCACCGCTATCTTCGCGAGGAGCACCTACTGCAAGCAGGTTGCCATCATCGCTAATTGCTAGATTCCAACCAAACTGATCGTCAGCATCCGTATTACTGGGTTTAAAATAACCGATACTACCTATCACATCCTGATCAATCGCTACTGCATCAGAATCGATACATCTCTGATCATCGCAGGTTTGCAATAAGTATTGAGCATTAAGCTTTTTGAATAAAGGCACCACTAATTCAATGCGTTCTTCTTTTGGCGCAATGGGATTTCCAATAGGTTCAAAGCCAGAGTGCCCATCAGCATTTTCAAATAACTGATAATAAGTTGCCCCAGAAACATCGCTCCAGCGAAAGGTTAGCGTTTTAGGTTTCTCATAATGGACCGCCATCGTAGCAGCTGTAAGCTCGCCACCTGTGTCTGGATTATCTCCCCCACTCGAAGATCCATTACAACCTGAAAGATATACACTGAACATCAAGATTGCTAGGTTAATATTAAATTTCACTATATGCTTTCCTTATAGGTCATCGTATCATTTTTCAAAATTCTCTTATTCTTAGTTCTGGATCAGATACAATTGTTATTATCAATACGAAAATATAGAATATTCTCGCATCGCCCTAGCACTAAAATATCTCCAACAAGAACCACTGCGAGAAGTAAAATTCGAATAAACTTCGAATATATTCCTTGGTTTCAACTATTAAGTGCAATCGTTTTATACCACAAGCAGATCATCTTGCAGCCCTATAAATAACTCATTCGGTAACCTTCCACCCCGACTCGCTTTTGGTCTACTATTCAAGCGATCCATTACAAATTGAACCTGCTCGTCTGTTACTTTATTAAAGTCGGTATCCTTTGGGAAATTCTGCCAGGTGTCCTGCTTTTTTAAGCTGTAAATCTGGTATCGTTCGTTCTCGATCAGTTGGTAGTAGCTCATCAGTGCCTTTCTCTTGGTCGGGAGAGGTGCCGGCTCCACCAGCTGAGCCCTCCCTTACCAATTGCACTTATTACCCGAAACCAAGAAAAGCTACATGACCGGAGCGGGTAATGTATCCGCTGGCAGTAAGCGATTAATGCTCCAATTCAAGATATGGGACACCCAAAGTCCGTCGTCATCCACATAGATCCCATGTACAAAGCCAAATTGCTTCTGTCCCCGCCCAGGCTGGCCTTTATAGCGCATCTTTAGATCACCAGACAGGTCGTACTGTCGCACTTCCTCGGCCCGTGCATCTGTCATCCACAAAGCATCACCTTTGAGAAACAGAACATAGGGGTAACCTATTCCACTCCATTGAGTTAAATATTTACCCTTTGAATCAAAGATCTGTACCCGGCGATTTTCACGATCGGCAATATATAACTGCCCCTCAGAATCAATCACAATGGAGTGAGGGAAATTAAACTCTCCAGGGGCCTCCCCCTGACCACCCCAGGTGGTTACCAAAAGGCCATTCTTATCCAGCTTTACGATGCGGCTGTTGCCTTTATCCACCACATAAATAAATCCATTTCTATCCACTGCAACATCTTGGGGCTGATCGAACAGCACCAAGTTGTAGTCGCGATCAAACCAGCCTTCACTGGCTGCACCTCGCTTCCCCAATACCATGGCTACTTCGCCATCAGGTGCAAATTTCAATACCAGGTGCGTGGCAGTATCGGTAGTCCAAATATTGCCCTTATGGTCTATACGAAGACCATGCGGATTTTCAAACAGTCCCGCGCCAATTTCACGAACAAAACGCCGCTGTCCATCGAACTCCAACAGCGAATGAGACCCTCGGTGAAACACAACAAAGTGGCCATTCTCCCTGCGGACCACCCCCGCAACCTCCCCAAAGTGCCAACCCACTGGCAACTTAAAATCACCCCCCTTGACGTGAAATGGCTGGCTGTTTGGCGGTGCCTCGGCCAGCGTAAAGGCGCTGGGAACCAAAATCAGGCATAGCAATACAATCACTCTCATCAGAAACCCTTCTTAACTTGTCGATCTGCCAAGATATTGTGACTTTTTCCTATAAATGCGTTAATAGCATAATTTTGATATTCACTCTTTCCTGCCAGGAAATTATTGGAGGTTCCTTTGGACCGGTTCCACTTAATTCAGGTGTTCACTACGGTGGCGCGATTGGGGTCATTTACCCGTGCCGCCCGGGAATTGGGGTCCACGGTGTCCGCTGTGAGCAAGGCCATCCAACAGCTTGAGCAGCGACTGGGTACTCGGCTAATTCACCGTACTACCCGATCCCAAAGCCTTACGGATGCGGGGCGGGACTACCTGGAAACCACAGAGCGTGTCCTTAATGATCTACGGGAAGTGGAAGAGCGACTAACCAGCTCCAAAGGGCAGCCCTCTGGATTGTTGCGGATTACCGCCCCAACGGCTCTGGGGCAGTTCTGGCTGGCACCTAGGCTACCGAAGTTTACAACTGAGCACCCAGATATCCGTTTGGACCTGATTCTGGATGATCAGCTTCGGGATCTTACCGGTGAAGGGTTTGACCTGGCATTGCGATCCCAACCTGCACAGCCCCAATCAACGCTCTACTCTCATCAAATCGGCCGGCACGATCGGCTCCTGGTAGCATCTCCTGAGTACCTGGCAAGGATTAAGTCCTTTTCCTCCCCGGACCAACTCAATAAATTCCAACTACTGTGTTACAAGTACAGCCGCGATCCACTTTCCTGGACTTTTAAGATGGGGCAGGAATCGATCACGATTGCCCCCAAGCCCTACTTTTCAAGTAATAACTACTATTCCCTCTATCAAGCAGCCCTATCTGGCGCCGGTATAGCTTGCCTTTACGATTATTTGGTAGAGCGGGATATGACGGCGGGTAACTTGGTTCAGGTTCTGCCGGATTGGCAGCAATCAAGCAGGCCACTTTTTGCGGTGTATCAGCAGAGAAGAGCCGCCTCCGCCAAGCTGGATGCCTTTTGGAGGTTTCTGGAGGAATGTTTTGAGAACAACGCCTGCTGACACTCCTGTAGCATAGGCGTTTGTATATTTAGTTGGCGCTGGGGGGGCGAACCATTTCATTGGCAAGTACAGGGACCCCGCTGTAGGTAGTTTGCAGCTCCCTGGTCACCACAAAGCCATATTTGCGATACAGGTTTTTCACCGGGTCATTGGTCTTGGCAACCTGCAGGTGTACAGCGCCACTGATGTCCCCTAACAGGTACTCCAGCAACTCCCGCCCTATCCCCTGACCTCTAAACGAAGGATGCACAAATAGTGCACGAATCTCATTCTTATATCGCGCGCCATAGCCAAGAACATCACCTTTTTCGTACACATAAATATCCGACTCCATCAGCTGGGCCAAACGTTTTTGATCTTTATCCAGTGGCAGTAGATTGAAACTCCGGCTTTCAAACCGTAGCTCATCGAGTTTCGAACGGGCATATATATCCAGCACACGTGGATAGTCATTTTTATTGTATTTTCTAATCATTTTGAGAGTGAATCTGTACAAAAGAAGACAAGTTCAAATTTATCTTCCTGATTATCAATTGAAGTAAAGGGGACAACAAGGGCTGCTCTAAACTAATTAGGTAACCTAACTAAAGGAACAACAACTGTGTTTAAAAAACACCTGCATCTTACCTGAACGAAAGAACCATTTTGAGTTACTGCCTAATCAAAAATTTTCATCAAATTTTTGAGGGGACTAATTTATAGTAAATACTAAGCATGTTCAGAAAGAAAAGAGCTTAGCTGTTCAACATCACTTCTCTCCAGTCTAATTGATAAATTAGCACCAAATACAAGCATCCAGCTGTTTAGTTCAATTTTTACCGGAGAGAACTTGCTTTCTCTTTCAATAAGTAGATACTCTTTAAAAATTCCTTTACTTTGCCCCAGTTTTAACCTATCAATCATTCGAGAGTCGAGAAATCTTTTGAAGCGGCTAATACAATCGACCGGTATTTTTATCACGAGACTATCATAAGATACACCTTCTGCCGGCGTCCTTATTTTAATCGAAAAATGATCGCCCCTAATTCTCCCAAAACTAATTTTTCCAGACTTATTTTGAATAGTAAATGACTTCACAGGTCGTCCTTTCTATATTCCTACATCAACTACTCGTTACAGTAACTTCACACATCAATACTCGGCATTACCCGACTTTAGACACGAGCTGCAGTAGCTGCGCCGACTTGAGATAAATTACTCTGCTGCTCCCGCGTTCGCTCGGTCAAGTCAAAATCCTCAAGAATGCCATAAAGAGCCGGCAGCACCAACAGAATCAAAACGGTTGAACTACTTATCCCAAATACAATACTGGTCACCAGTGGAATCAGTATCTGGGCTTGAAGACTGGTTTCGAACATCAGTGGCAACAATCCGGCCACTGTTGTCAGTGAGGTAAGGAAAATAGCCCTGAACCGGTCGCGACTGGCTTGACTCGCCGCCGAGTGAACGTCCATTCCCTTTCGGACACGAAGCTTCACAAACTCTACTAACAGGATTGAATCATTCACCACAATTCCAGTGAGAGAGACAAATCCCATCATGCTGGGCATCGTCATATTCTGCCCCATAATAATATGTCCCCAGACTACACCTATTAAAGCCAGGGGAATCGCCATCATCACAATTACAGGTTCGGTATAACTACGAAATTGAAGCGACAGTAGTAAATAGATTCCTATTGCCCCGATCAACAAGGCCTTACCCATCGATAGACCTGTAATGAGACTATTCTCAATCTCTCCTTTCATGGTTACCCTTAGGCCCGGAAATTCCTGCTCCAATGGTGCAAAAAAGTTCTGTTGGGTATCCAGCAGAATTTCACTGGCATTGGCCCTCTCTGTAAAAACATCTGCAAAGACCGTAACAACACGCTCACCATTTATTCTCTGGATACGCGCATAGTCCCGGTGCATTTCAATATCGGCAATTGCCATCAAGGGTACACGCTGCCTTGTTTCAGGGTGGATAATGACAAGCTCGTCAAATCGTGACAGCGCACTGCGAGATGGCTCATCCATTCGAACACGAATTTCGTAAGTCTCTCCCTGATACTGCACTTCATCAATCTCTGTGCCCTGATAGGCAGCTCTCAGTTGAGTGGCCACAACACTGGCATCAATACCAGAAGCATAAACCCCCTCCCGCATTCGGACCGTCAGCTGTGGCTTACCAGGACGCAGGTCATCCAGTACATTCACCACTCCTTCGTAACTGCGCAGCCAGTTTTGTAGACGTATAGATATTCCTTTTAGCTGATCAATATCCAGCCCGGCCAAGCGAAGGTAAATAGCTCGTCCAGCTGGACCAGGCGATGGCTCCTTATACAAAATCGCGATCGCACCAGGTATATCGCCAGCAGCCTTACTCCAGGCCTGACGTAACTCACTGATACTTGTATGGCGAACCTCTGCAGCCAGTAGGTCGACATTTATTGTGGCTACATGAGCTCCACTCTCAAAAGCATCGCCATTCACACCGTAAGTAACACTAATGTGCTCGATAAGTGGCGCTACCTCTTTCCCTGAGAGGTTTCCAGCAGCTAAATACAGGGCCTTCTTCTGATACGCCACCAGTTTTTCCATTTCTACGAGGGAGGTTCCTTGAGGCATTAGAATTCGGGCCTGTAGTAAATCTCCCTCCAATGTAGGAAACCCTTGGAATTTAACTAAACCCGCTGGAAGAAGACTCACCGTAACAAAAAATAGCCCCACTACGCCGCCGACAAAAGCATATCGGTATTCCACCGCTTTATCAGCGACACGCCCGACATACTCTCTCCACAACTCAAATCGCTGAGCAAAAGCGACTTTCCAGGCTGATGGGTTTTCCTTGTGCGAAAGGGCATGACGCAAATGGGCGGGGAGAATAAGAAAGGCTTCAATCAGGCTAACCACTAGTACAGAGATTAAAACAACTGGCAAAACTTTGAGGACCTGCCCCATGTCCCCTTTGATAAAAGCTAATCCAGAAAAAACGATCACGGTAGTGACAAATGAGGAGATAACCCCCCTTGCAACACGCTTGGTTCCGATAACCACCGCCTGAAGAGGTGTACGGCCATCTCGGTATTCGGTGGCGATACTTTCCGAAAGCACAATGGCATCATCCATCAAGATGCCAATTGCAATCAGCAGCCCCACCAAGCTGATCATATTGATGGATATACCCAAAGCAGTAATCACAGCAAAGGCGCCGAGAAATGAAACGGGCAGGCCCATAACCACCCAAAACACATATCGCCCGCTAAAAAACAAATAAAGGGTCAGCGCAACAAGAATAAGCCCTTGCCAGGCGTTGGTAATAATCATCCTTAAACGATCAGCAACAATTGAGGCGCTATCCTGAGTAAGAATCAACCGCATTTCTTCCGGCAAACGGGCATTTTCCGCTTGTACAAATTCGCGAACCGCTTCCAACACCCTCAAACTGTCATCCACACTGTTTTTCTGAACAACAAGCAATGCGGCTCGCTGCCCATCAAAAGTGATTTTGTCCTCCTCCTTTTCAAAACTGTCGTAGATAGTGGCAATATCGCCCAATCGCACCTCTGCGCCAGCCATTCCTTTGACAACAATAAGTTCTTCAAGCTCTGCTGCGGTGCGCCGCTTTTCGGTAAAACGAACCTGATACTCCCGATCAGGTGCAGTTACCTTACCGGCGGGCATATCAATTGCCTGCTTATCGATAATTGCGGCAAGATCGGCAACACTCAGTCCATACTGTCGCAAATTGTAATCTGAAATTTCCACTTGCAATTGATGGTCTGAAAAACCGGAAATTTTGACAATGGGCACCAACGGATGACGAAGTAACTCTCGGCGATAGTGCTCGGCCAATTGGTTGAGCTGGATCAAAGGCAAATCTGCGCTTAGGGCAACACTCACCACCGGCTGGGTACGTCCCAGCTCTTCTATTACTGGCCTTTCGCTCTCAGCAGGAAGGGAGTCTATCGCATCTACTGCAGATTCAATGTCGGCAAGAAACTGCCCCATATCACCTGCTTCCTGCATTTTCAGTTTCATCACGCCAAGATTGTCTGCAGCTTCACAGCGGCGCTCATCAATAAATGGGATGCCATCCGTTGCCTCTTCGAGGGGGAGGCAGATACTGTCTTCGACCTCAGCGGTAGCTGCACCAGGATAAAATACTGAGACTTGTACTTCGAACTTGTCGATTTCCGGCATAGTCTCTCGCTTCATCGTCGGCAATACGAAAAAGCCAGCCAGCATTAAACCCACCATAAGCAAATTGGCAGCAGTTGGGTGGATCGCAAAAAAGCGAATCACTCGCCAACTTCCTCTGCTGCCACGGCCAGGTCTGAAACTCCCATTTTGACATCGATGACAGATACTGCCGTCCCACTGATTGCTGGGATAACATCAGTAGTTATCACCTGATCTCCAGGCACCAAGCCAGAGCGGATAACAGCTAGATCACCCAGGTAGTAGTCCACCGTTATGGTGCGAATCTTCAATTGATTATTTTCAGCCAAGTAGACCCGCCCTTCATGCATGGCTCTGCGAGGGATAACTAAAGCTGGCGAAGGAGGTGCAATAAGCTTAATCCGGGCATACATACCACGAAATAGGGGCGGCCGACCCTCGGCTACTATATTTCGATAAGGGTTATCCACTGCAACCACTACGGAGAGAGTTCTGCTTGTGGTATCCATGGTACCTCCAACTCTCACTACCCTGCCCCGCCATTCCACCGGTTCAATACCACCTACCAGTCCAACCCTGGCCTCCAATCCCAATAAGGCATCTGAGAAGTCGTCAGGCGAGAAAGTTTGATCACTGGGAGATTCAATACTCCGAAAAAGAGGCACTATTTGAGCCATCGTCAGTTCGGCTGAAACCTCCACCTGATCCATACCATAAGCGACAAAAAGCGGAGTCCCATGGGCAACAGACTGGCCAGCCTCCACATAGACATCACCGATCCGCACGTTATAGGGCAGGCTTATCCGGGTTCGCGATAACTGGTAGCGACTTTCACCAAGCAGCGCTTCAGCACGACTTATCTGGGCCTTTATCACCTGCCTACGAGTGGGAAAGAGGGAGAGATTACCCTTTTGAAGTTCAACTTCTTGTCGCAACTTCAATACCCGTTGCTCCTCCGCATCAGCCGCTGAGCGAGAAACAATCCCCTTAACCGCCAACTGCTCTTTTCGCTGTAATTCCTGTTCCCCTAATTCCAGTGTCCTCTGAGCTATTTCCAACGAACGCTGGCTATTAGCCTTTTCAACCTCCAGTTCTTGTAATTTTGCACGATAAACAGCCAAGTCACTCTCCGCTTGAGCAACGGCCAATTGATAGCTGGTTTCGTCAATATTTAGGATTGGTGCCCCGGCAGATATTATTGCGCCAGGTTCCAAATCAGCCGACACTGAAACCACACGACCACCAACTTCAGAGTTTGCCTCAAGGATAAGGCTCGGCATCACCTCTCCAAAAGCAACAGTTTCAGCTCGAATAGGCATTCGCTTCACTTCGATGGCTTCCACCAGCAGTTCCGGAACTTGCCCTTCGTATCTTTGTGGTTTCTGTCGACTGGCCACCAGCGACATAGCCATTAAAATTCCACCAAGTATCAAAACGGGTAGCATTCGACGACGCTTTAGTAAGGCTTTGATTGCGCTACTTGTCATAGTTTTACCCATAAAGAACTGGCCGAACCAGACCTTAAAAAGCCTAGTGCCACTAAAACCCAGCAGTTGAATACTCTATTAAAGTTCGCAGAACGCACAACACCCTGTAAAGCTTAAAGTAGTTACTCAATATATTTATTTATCATGTAATCTGCGCCAACTCATATCAATCGACTATCAATATTGAATCTAATCCCACTTCGATTCGCTCCCCCCTTAAATTCACTGAACTATGCTTGGGCTACCAAATTCCGACCTAACTGACAGTGGGACAAAAATGGCGAACAATCACAAAGAAACATCAAAAGCGATACTGGAATTGTGGGGGGACAACTTCCCCGACAAAGCGACAGATTATTTATCACCGGATTATAAAAATCACCAAATGCCCTATGCTGGCGGTTCCACGTCGGTTTTATCGATAAAAGACTGCCTGGATCTAGTCGCTGAATTTCACCAGGGATTCTCCAACACAAAATTAGAAATTCTGGTACAAGTTGCCGAGGGTGATTATGTCTGCACCCGCTGGAGGATTACCGCCACCCATACGGGTAAATTCCTACAGTATGACGCGACAGGAAAAACCAGCAGTTGGACTGGCGTACATACCGATAGATATAAAGATGGAAAAATGGTGGAAAGCTGGGTGGACTGGGATAAATACACTTTCCTGGAGCAATTAGGTTTAGTTGAATAGCCGACCACGAACCAGTCAAAGGTAGCCTAGACAACGCTACCTTTGACAACTAACCATATATCAACCTTTCTGTGCCAATTTACGATAACATCTCTATGGCAAAAGTTTTATTGACTGGCTTTGAGCCCTTCGGTAACACACCGATAAATCCAGCAGAATCAGTTATGCGCATGCTGGACGGAACACGGATAGCCAGTGGTGATATTCATGGTCTTTTGATACCCAACAACTTCTTTGAAAGCATTGAAGTTGTCACGGATGCTATTGAAGAAATAGAACCGCAATTAGTGGTGATGTTAGGAGAGTACAGTGGCCGTGCAATCATTACGGCTGAGAGAATTGCACAAAATTATAATGATTCCACCAGATATAATTTGAAAGATAACCGGGGAGTTGAAATGCAGGGTGAGCCGACTGTACAAAATGGTCCTGTCGCTTATCACAGCACACTCCCTATCCGCGCAATGGTTATGGCAATGCGCGATATTGGTGTTCCTGCCGATATTTCTGATACTGCGGGTACTTTTTGTTGCAACCATATGATGTATGGCGCGCTTCACTATATCGCGACTAATCAGCTGAATATCCCCGCCGGCTGGATACACCTTCCTCAGCTACCCCAGATTGCCGCACTGCCCGAAAATATCGGCAACCCCAGCATGTCAAAAGAAACTGCCGCCCTTGGGATACAGGCTGCCATTGAAGCCGCACTAGCTAACCCGCGCGACACTGACGATCCGATCCCTTCTCACTTACAAATCTAATTAAATTGAACTGTTTAGTAAGGTCATATTCTCCCTACTAGTAATTTTTATGCAATCAACATACAAAGAAGGAAATATCAACGAGATAATTCAAAGCACCAAGTAGATCAATAAATGCTCTTACCGCACAAAAAAGGCCATATCGACACTATAAAACAACCCCTTCTAGTACTACTAATTTATAGCAACATCATCACTATATTTATCTCCTCCGGACAGACCCGACATCACAGCTACTGTGCCAGTCCAAAGAGTATTTCTACAGAAGAGACAATCAATGTCATTAAAGTGATGCCCCTTTTTCGCCAAGGTATCCAAAACCCACTTCAGGTTTACTGCTGCCATAAACTGTCTATTTCTTATGGTCAGAATACTGGGCGGCTGAAAGGACTGAATGCTATTTGCCTTGGCAACCATTCCGATATTATTAGCATTCTGAATTCTGCGTCTTCGACTATCACTATCATTGTGAGACATAATCGCATTAATCGAAGTGTAAGTTTCATTGTTAGTATTGTGTCTATTAGTAGCGCTACTGGTATACTTCGTCAGGATGTAGTTAAAACAAGTATCATTTAAACCTAAATCTTCAACAGAATTGGCCCCCCGATCATAAAACCTCCCAAGTCCAGGATCATTCACACTGAATTTATCACGCGAGTAAAAATGCAGGTTAACATTGTGCTCTATTTTGAAACTGGATGTGGTTCTGCGATACCCGTGAGCAGTTACAATTAACCGGTTTGTTGTCATTCCACGAGGAGTCCACAACCAAGCACGACCATCAAGATCTACACACTGATAGTTCCCTGCCACCGCCACTTCAGAATCATCAAAGGTATGCCAAAGTGCTGTTGCCTTATTACCAAAATAGTCCTTTAAAGCACTTTTGACATTACTGAAAAACTCCTTTGCAGGCATAAACCCTCCCCAGCTCTCAAAGCCTAAGTTAACAAATAGAATTATCTCGAGAAAAATCGTATTCCACTCAACAACCGAAGTAAATGTTTAAAATATGCGATTTTTTAATCAAAAATAGCTTTCAATAGCTACAGGAAATATGATCCGGAGCCTATCAGGCAAACCATTAGATACTCACTCTTCAGGAGCAGGAAGCAAAGAGTCGACAGTTAATATAAGTAATTTCGCGGGATCTGTTTTGGAGGGATTAATCGTACAATGCCCCTGCTGGTCAATAGCTATACCATTAACAGGCGTATCTCCCCCAAAATGAACATCTCCAGGCCTATATGTCACCTCAACACCGTCCCGAGTTGTCGTACGCCAACAGCCAGATAATGTAATAACCCACTGAGGGTTCGGAGTAGAGTGAAAATCGCTTTTCCACCCAGGAGGCAAAATTGCAAGCTCACTTCGAATAACTTTAGGCAAATCACGATAGTGATATTCGGGCACAGGATTGGAGTATTGAATCAATTCAAAATCTGAAAAATGTCCTACAGTGGTTCTTGACCTTCCTCTTTTATCATACCAAAGATGATAAAAATCTTGGCGAACGATTTCTTTTTGCACTACGAGTATCTCACCTCATCAGCAAAAGCTAAAAATTGCCTCATCGATAAATCACTAATTATCCATAGGTTACACCTAGTTTCAGACAATCCAGATCACCTACTTAGAAACTGTAACACCGAAGAATTTGTCTTCCTCAAATATTGATCTACAGACCACTTTCTGCCACCAGTTAACACAAAAGATAAGCAAATAAAAGCCCAAAAAAGAGGGTATTCCCACCCACCATAAACGGTTTGTATATTTCCACTAATATCTATACCACTGACATGACTTGCCCATGAAAAACCTGCGAGATAATGCCGCCCTTCAAATAATGCAATCATCAAATAAAGAGCAGTCCCAACAGCGGCAAACCGCGTAAACAAACCGAAAGTAAATCCAACAAATGCAGAGAACGCACAAATACCAGAGATAATCACCATAGAGGATGAGTATCCAATCCCCTCAAAATAATGAACAACAAAATTGTAAGCGTCTGCGCCCAACAGACCAAACTTCTCAGCAAAATGATGGGTAAAATTGAGCCCGATATAAATTCGAATCAAGGCCAACTGTAAATCAGCTGCAGTCTCATAGCTTTCGTGCGTGCTCTGCTTCATATAACACTTCCTTAACACACAACTCAACCACAGCCATACCTTCCTTTTTAAGAGATATCATAAAAGGGTTTACAGTCATCTATAATAATAGGCCAAGCCCACCCCGTTGAACCGCAAAAATTGCCTAATTCGCAACACCATATATATTATTGCGGTAAACCAGGTTTACCTAAATGACAAAAGAGGCACTTCAAAGAATGCCCCAAACCTATTCTTCGGAGGAGGCCAGCAATTCATTGATGCATTTACACCGTAAATCCAATCTCACCGGCCTTTCTCTGAGTAAAGCCGCCCTATAAAAGCTGTAGGAAAAAGCTACTGCTCAAACACAGTGGATTTTATAGTAATTAGAGCCGTACCCATAAATATCAAAGCAACTCCACTCACAGCGTATACGTCAAACTTTTGCTGCCAAATAACCACAGAAGCTGCACAAACAAGAGCAATACCGACGCCTGACCAGATGGCATAAGTCATTCCCACATTCATATTTTTTAGTACAAACGCAAGAAATAGACTCGCCAGAGAATAAAAAAAGATAGAGGCCATTCCCAGCCACCACTTTTCCCAACCGTTGGAAGCCTTAAGTAGTAGGGTAGCTGTAACTTCGGTAATGATTGCAAAAAATAAAAACAAATAGGTCAAGTTCTACTCCATTAGAATTTATTGTAGTCAAATCACTTGATCAGCTAGATACTATCAAATTTATGACGAATAGCGCTATTGGAAAATAGCGGGGATTCTGCTATTTACTATGCGGCTGTACGAAATACAATGCTGGACTTTACAGTCAACAGTCAGCCCTCTGGCTACCCAAGATAACTCATGTCTTCCCATTGACAAATCAGCAATATAAAGAAGAGCTAGATTTCAGCCCCGACAACTACCTAGCCTATCGATACCAATAGATCTAATTGTAGTATTACAGCTGTTTCTTATACTCCTCCAGAAAAAAACGTGACTAATTTTACACTCATATTGGCCCCATACCTGCGATTACTGACTTGTTGAAAAATACTCAATATATGCAAATATTTATTAAACAGAGGAGTGCGGACCAAATAACATCTACCTCACGTAGCAGGCAAGTTGCATCGAGCAACAACTAAACGATATTTGGGATATAGGATTGAAATATCGTGAAACCGATACTTGGTATAATTTTTGTGGTTACACCCTATATCGCCAATGACGTACCCCTTTTTAGACCTGTGTTACTACAGGCATACAATCACGATAATTACAAATTTCTCGATTTAGCGTTTAGAGCGCAAAACACTTTTCTACCAAGCTATCGACAGAGCAGTATTCTTAGCACCTACCAGCTGAAAATCGTATCTTCTATTTTTATTGGAAGGGCGGTAGATAAAATACCCCCCCCTACTTCACAAGGGTATTGAAGAAACTAAGTAGTATGGTCTCAAAATGCACTGGAATTGGTTGCTCAGAAGTTGGCTGCTCAAAATATCGCAGAAAGTCCTACAGAGATTTGAGGCATTACGAACATCAAATCCTTCCACAAATTTCATTACACATAATGATTGCTTCACAGGCAATCCATGTTCAAGCCCCTTACAGGCAATCTCGGATATCGAGGCAGACCATCAGCAACAAATGAATGCACAACAGAGCGGCGATACTTATGCGCAACATTATAGTCCGTTCCGTAACGGGAAACTCTGACGAGGCCTGGTCTGATTGGCGCTGGCAAATGCGCAATCGCATCAGCACATTGGATGGCCTAAAGCGATGGATCAATGTTTCTACTTCTGAATCTGACGCTATCCAACAGCTAAAAGGAATCTATCGGTGGAGTATTACACCCTACTACGCCTCCTTAATGGACCCTGATGACCCTAATTGTCCAATTAGATTGCAGGCAGTTCCTTCTCCAGAGGAAACCATCGTACCCGACAGTGCAGACATTGACCCTGTAGGTGATCAGTATTTTCGTAAAACCAACCGCGTCGTACATAAGTACCCAGATCGCGTCATCTTTCTGGTAACGTCTGTTTGCCCTGTTTATTGCCGTCATTGCACAAGGAAATTTCACACCACAACGGTGGGCCCGGAAAGTTATTTTGAACAAGGCGAAGCAACCAGCTGGGATGAGGATATTGCTTACATAGAATCACATCCACAGATTCGCGATGTATTACTCACCGGCGGCGACCCACTGATGTATTCCAACGACCGCTTGGCCAAACTATTGGAGAAGCTGAGAGCAATAAATCATGTGGAAATTATTCGTATTGGCTCACGCTTTCCCGTACTGGCCCCCCAACGTATCACCGACGAATTGTGCGAAATGCTCGCATCATTTCATCCAGTGTGGCTGAACACACACTTTAATCACCCCAAAGAAGTCACAGAAGAAGCCGCCGCTGCATGCGACCGCTTGTTGAGGGCAGGCATTCCGGTAGGAAATCAAACAGTGCTTTTAAAAGGCGTGAACAATTCACCGGATGTTATGCGCCAATTGATGCTCGCTCTGGTAAAAATACGAGTCAGGCCCTACTACCTCTATCACTGCGATAATGTGGTCGGTGTCTCTCACTTTATGACAAGCTTGAAGGAAGGACAGGCAATTTATGAGTCATTGCAGGGGCACATCACGGGTTTTGCGGTCCCTCAATATGTACTCACTACCGAGCTGGGCAAAAACCCGGTCACGCCCTACGAATATGTAAAACAAGGCGATATCGAAGGCGAATGGCACATTCGAAATTTCAGAGGGCAAACGGGTATATATCTGGAGTAACAAAGTGCTAACTACCAGAGAAGGTAATCATAAGTCAAAAATTTATTGCGCTGATGCCTTTTTGGATGTTCCTGAGATATCCAAAATACCAAGTGTTTGGCAACGGTAGTATGCACCGCAATATATCGCAGAATTTTTCGGAACCCAGGATATCTATAGATGACTGCTTATAGCTGATTCCACAATACGGTTGATCATGGCTCCATACTGAATACCCGCCAATTCACACATCACGGGTAGTTCAGAAACTTCAGGCCGCAAACCGGGTAGGACATTGACCTCCATAACCATGGGGGCCCCCTGTGCATCATAGCGAATATCAACTCGACCACCATCACGACACTCAAGTACTTCCCAAGTCTTCTGCGCAATTGCTCGGACCTTTAGCGCCTGATCATCGTCAACAAGCCGGCCGGGGAAAGCTCCATCATACTTGTAATACACAGGTTCATCGCCCAATAACTTTTCCATCACGCCAATGCACTCGGCAGTTGCACCCGTCCCCAAAAAGCCCACAGTAAACTCTCGGCCAGGTAGGAATGTTTCAACCAGTACTGGCTGATTAAACCGACTCAAAAGGTATTCACAGCGGTTTTTCAAAGCTGCCTTGTCGATAACTTTGGATTCAGGCGATACCCCCTTACTGGTTCCCTCCCTAAGCGGCTTTGTCATCAAGGGATATTCAAGCTCTACTCGATTGACATCTGTAACACTTCGAACAACTGCAAACTGTGCCGTTGGAATACCCATATCCCGCAATATGCGTTTGGTCATCTCCTTATTAAGGGTCACTGTGTTGGCAAATGGATCAGAAAATGTGTACGGTATCCTCCAAGCATCCAACAAAGCGGGAACCTGTGCTTCACGCCCAGTTCCGTACATCCCCTCAGCAACATTGAACACTAGATCCCAGCTGTTACCCTCAACCAGTTGTTGCGCCAACCTGTGAATATTGCCGACCCGTTCGATATGGTGGCCTGCGCACGTAAGCGCATCGTGAATCGCATCTATCGTCTCCAGGTGATCAAGTTCAGCGACGTCCTCTTCACTAAACCCCATCCCGAGATAATCATCACGAAGGTCGTAGACTATACCGATACGCATCGGTCATGCTCCGCTGCCACTACACAACCTATCGAATGCCGGACTGGAATATTAGCTACGCAACTGGTTTTCACTTTAACGCCCCCCCAGCCTCTACCCAGAAAACTGCACGTAAAAAAGAAGTTAATAACCTTCATTAGTCCTGAGTTTTGGATAGGGTTGAAGTCGAAAGTACTTGCAAGTAACCATTAATAAAGACAACTAACCAAATGCCGTATTGCCCGTAGAGCTAATTAGCACAAAAGCTATCACGCAAGGTTCTTCACCTCGATTGACCCAATTATGAACTGTCCCCCGCTGGACAAGTGCATCTCCCGCAGACAGCTTCACAACAACCTCATCTCCCATTTCCATCTCGATATTCCCAGACATCACTACCGCATAATCAATGCTGTCAGTTTGGTGAGATCGTGGCGTAACTCCCGGCCCAAATTCTACGACCTTAAAAACCGAGCCTCCCGGAATCGTAGTTCCATCAAATTTTCTCCCGCCGTTGTCTCTACCATCGTCACAAAGCTCTACGGGCAAGTCCTGAGTAGTCCATAACTGCTGCTGAACCATATGAGGCCGCCAACTACTGGTATGCAAACCCTGATCATCTATGAGCACTACTGGCTTTCCCTCTGGGTCGTGCCCTGTAACAACTCGCCGGACATTCACACTCATCGCACTCTCCTTTCTCCTGGGAAGCAACCATCTAGTTACGGGAGAATATAGTTCAGCCAGCAGCTAGCCAGCTTACCGGACAGTGCTGGTATCACCGATGTTGCGAAATCACTATAATCGCGCCCATGTCTGAGTTACCTATTCACAGTATCCTCCCCGAACTGCTCCAGGCCTTGAGAGGGCATAGTAATGTCGTGCTCCAGGCACCCCCCGGAGCGGGTAAAACGACCGCCGTACCACTGGCATTAATGAATGAGCCTTGGTTGAGCGGAAAGAATATTATTATGCTGGAGCCGCGACGTTTGGCCGCTAGAACGGCAGCGGCGCGCATGGCTAACCAGCTGGGTGAGAAAGTTGGTGATACCGTTGGATTTCAGGTCCGGGGCGAGCGGAAGTCAAGCAAGAAGACTCGCATCCTGGTTGTAACCGAGGGAATTCTCACGCGCCTCTTACAGGCTGACCCTGAATTGGCATCCAGTGCTCTGGTCATATTCGATGAATTTCATGAGCGCAGCCTGCAAGCCGACCTCTCCCTCGCCTTATGTCTTCAGTCCCAGGAGTATCTTCGCGAGGATCTCAAGATTCTGGTGATGTCTGCCACCCTGGATACCAGCGGCATCTCCTCACTACTAAATAACGCACCCATCATATCCAGTGAAGGACGCAGCTATCCCGTCGATATTGAATACTTAAACCAACGAGAAGAGCCCGAGGACAAACGACAAATCCCAGCTTTGATGGCAAGTAAAGTTGTCGCATCCTTAGGCAAACAAGAAGGTAGTGTTCTCGCCTTCCTTCCTGGTGTCGCCGAAATCAAACAGGTTGAGAGCTTATTGGAGGAGCGACTATCTGAGGAAACCGAAAAGGGCCGCATTATTATTGCACCGCTTTTTGGGGATCTGAGCCGTGAGCAGCAGGATCAGGCGATAGCACCAACGGCACCAGGCACGAGAAAAATCGTACTGGCTACAAATGTGGCCGAGACCAGCCTGACGATTGAGGGCATCCGAATAGTTATCGACTCAGGATTAATGCGTGAATCGCGCTTTAATCCCAACTGTGGCATGAATCGTTTGGTGACAAGCTCGATTTCCCAGGCCTCAGCTACCCAGCGCACAGGGCGCGCCGGGCGCCTCAGCGCCGGCTACTGTCTGCGACTCTGGAGTGAGGGCCGGCAACGGTCATTGAGTACCAAAAATACAGCGGAAATCACCCGCAGTGACCTGGCTCCCCTGGCACTTGAATTAGCCAAATGGGGGGTTACCGATGTCAGCGAGCTCAACTGGCTCGACACACCACCCCCAGGACCCATGGCCCAGGCCCAACAGCTCTTGCAGCAACTGGGGGCACTGGATGACAAACTGCGTATTACCCCTCACGGGAATACCATGCTGTCCTTTGGCGCCCACCCTCGCCTCGCACATATGTTAGTTGCCAGTGTCGGCTGGGGATTACAGGAACAGGCCTGCCTGCTGGCAGCGCTACTATCTGAACGGGATATTTTTCGTGGCGAAGCACGATGGGATCGGGACATTAGCAAACGGATTCAGGCTCTGCAGTCCCAAGGCAACGATCGGCGGGTAGATCGCAGTACTGCTCACAGAATACGCCAGCAGTCTAAAACCTGGCTCTCTCAATTAAAGAAATTTGAGTCAAGTTCAAGTCCTGCACCACAGAGTATCGATCACTCCGATGAAACTGGTGCCCTGCTTGGACTCGCCTACCCAGACCGTATTGCGAAATCGCGCAGTGATACCGGCAGCCGGTTTCTACTCTCCAGTGGCCGAGGCGCACATTTCTCCCATGATGACGCCTTAGCTTTAAGCGAATACTTGGTCATTGCCGAACTGGATGGCCAGGGCCGAGATGCAAGTATCCAGCTGGCAGCAGAGATTTCTCTGCCCGCTTTGAAGTCGCATTTCGCCGCCCAGATCAAAGAAGAGATTTCAGTTCGCTGGGACGAGACTACCGGCCGCGCTGTCGCCCTACAGCAAACGCAATTGGGGGCGCTGGTTTTACACCAGCGGCCTGCAGCAGATATTCCCCCGGAGACCCTCAGTCTCGCATTATTAGAAGCCGTACGAAAGAAAGGTCTCTCCTCCCTCCCCTGGAACACAGAAGCTAACCAGTTACGTTTTCGAGTGAAATTTTTACGCCAAAGTGAAGAGTGTGGGGATTTTCTCGGCGACACTCGAGTACCAAACTGGAGTGATGAGGCTCTATTGGAGACCATGGAGGATTGGCTGCTACCTCATTTGCAGGGGTTCAGCAAACTTGAGCAGCTAGGGCAGCTTGACTTGCAAAACATCTTGCGCGGACAGCTTGAGTGGGAATTGCAACAAAAACTCGATGACTTGGCCCCCAGTCACTACCTGGTTCCAAGTGGCTCCCGCATAAGAATCGACTACGGAGAAACTCCACCTATTTTGGCTGTGCGCCTGCAGGAGCTATTTGGATTGGCACAAACTCCAACAATTCTAAAAAACCGCTATCCATTGATGATTCATTTACTCTCTCCGGCACGGCGCCCCGTTCAAATTACCCGTGACCTGGTGAATTTCTGGGCCAATACTTACCAAGAGGTAAAGAAGGAGTTGCGTATCAAATACCAGAAACACTACTGGCCCGATGATCCCCTGACGGCTGAGGCTACTACTAAAACGAAGAAGAGAATGGATATGGGACGGTAGTTCTTTTTTTAGATTCACTGCCCCTGAGGCAGCAAAATTATCTTCTGGGCGGCGGTTAAGTTAACATTCAGCAACAACCGGATAGCATAAGCTGCCGCAAGGGATAGGAACTCGCGCCAATAGAGATAGTCTGAATTATTTTGGCCCGCAGCGACGCCCCAAAACCAGAACAAACTCTAACTCGTAGCAATGGAGATGTATTTTGCGCCGAATACTCTTAGCAGCTCTCAGCCCATTACTGATATTTGGCTGTAGCCTCGATGATCTTCCCGATGATTTGAATCAGTCAACTATCAAGTACGATAAGGAAATGCGTTACCTGGTAGAGGATATCAGCGCCTACGCCAAGGGCATCAACCGTCACTTTCTCATCGTACCCCAGAATGGGGTTGAGTTGATTACTACGACAACCACTACCACTGGTCCAGTCGATGAAGCCTACCTGGATGCCACAGACGGCATTGCACAGGAGGCCCTCTTCTTTGGCGCAAATGGTGTTGTCAACGAGCCCACCAGCGAGTCAGAGACCAAGCGCCTGCAAACTTACCTGGACTTGGCGAAAGATGAAGGGGATACAATCCTAATCACGGACTTCACCAATATTGAGCGGGATATTCAAGAGTCATATGAGAATAACGAGGAGGCTGGGTATATTTCTTTTGCCGCAGATAGCGAACTCCTGAACGATGTACCGCTATATCCCGATGAGCCCTTCAATGTTAACTCTCTGGACATTGATGACCTTGAGGAAGCCAAAAACTTTATCAATATCACCAATACCAGCAACTACTCTACGCCTCAAGATTTCATCGATAAACTGAGTGAAACCGATTACGACATATTGATAATCGACTTTTTCTTTGACGGTGAACCTTACACAGAAGAACAAATTGAGCAGCTCAGGGTAAAAGAAAACGGTGGGCGCCGCTTAGTGCTAGCCTATGTCAATGTCGGCGAGGCACAAGACGATCGTTATTACTGGAAATCCTATTGGTACAACACTCCTCCCGAATGGCTATTGGGAAAAGTACCCGGTGAGTCAGGTAATTACTACGTGAAGTACTGGCAGGAGGGCTGGCAAAAAATTATCTTCGGCAACGATGATTCTTATATTTATATGATCGTTGATGCAGGATTCGATGGGGCCTATATGGATGGAATCGATGCATTTGAATACTTCGATTCCGACGATGAGTAATCATTAGGCCCCAACGCTTTAACTCAGCAGGCATCAGGCCTGCTGAGTTTCCTTATATTGAGTCACATACTGGGAAAGCCGCCCGGACATTTCCTCTGCCAATTTTTGCAGGGCGTTGAGCGGGCGTATCATCACCTCAAACTCAATAATCTTACCTTCATCATTAAAGCGGATAATATCCAATCCCTTCAGGCTCTTATCACCGATGGAGGCTGCGAATTCAAGAGCCAGATCGTGTCCCGATTCGGTAGTAAATTCACGGTCGTATTCAAAGCTCTCAAAAACCTGCATCACCGTATTGAGAATCAGGCACACAGCAGCGGAGCTGTGGTAGGGCTTAAAAAATGCCGGTGAACGGAAAACAGCATCTTCTGCAACGATCGCTGGCAAGCGACTCAGATCTCGCGCAGCGACCATCTCGTGCCATAGGGCAATAGATTCCGCTATTTTATTATTGGAATTGTTCATTGGAGACTTCCTCTTCACTCATTTGTTTTTGTAAAAATTTTCTCCCATCAGCACACCCCAACTCGTAAGTTTTTTGGGCCAGCTCAGGATTTGTGTAATCCCAAACACTGATGAATGGCGGTTTCGAGGGCTGGACATAAGTCCAATCCTGATCGCCTTTGCGCTGTGTAAATATGTCCGGGAACTGATCGTAACGACGGGTCAACAACACCAGCACCCTTCCCTTTCCATTATCCAGCCCCGCAACCGGGATGTTATCTACCACCCCACCATCGAGTGCTGTTCGCCCCCGCAACTTAAGTCTTGGGGTGAATGGCGGCGTACAGGAGGAGCACAAAATCAGGTCCACCAACTCCTCAATACTGGAACAATCCCGGGCTCGATAAAATTGCTGCTTAAAACCTAAGCGCTGGGCGATCTTGGGGTGAAGGCTGCGTAAAAAATGCTTATCGGCATAGTAGGCCATGGCCCCCACTCCAAAAGCCAAACCTCCAGATAGGCCTTTTGGTGGGTGAACAACCGCAATTCGCAACTCTGCGCCCTGCTGAAGGGTCTCCAGTCCATCGCGAAACAGCTCTAACATCGCATTGCGGTAGATTCCATATTGGGGGAACACAGGTTCTTTACCAAAAAGGTTTCCCCAATAAGCATTTTTTTCATTAGTCTCGAACGCAGTCCAGAAATGCTCTCGAGCCTCCTCCGTCTTACCCATCAGCACCAGGCTCGACATTAGGCCCCCTGCCGAAACCGCAGTAACCACCTTCGGAGAAAGACTAATTTCGTTGGCTATGGACTCCCAAAAGCCAATCTGCCAGGTACACCGCCCACCACCACCGGCAAAAACAACTTGGTCAAACATGATCGCGCTTCCCTGCAGCAGCCTTCCGACTGGAACTTCCTGAGTCCATTCTGTGTTTTACATCCTCTCAAGTGCAGTTTCAGGCCGCTCTTTGCGTTACCGCCAACACTTTTGACCAATTAGTTTCAGCCTTCATGATGACATATTGATGACGACAACAATATGCAACTAATTGCATAAGCTAATCGAATCACAAGCATTGTGCAACTGATCGTCTTGACCCTGAACTCACTGAATACTCAAATTTCCACCAGGCGTTCCTTACCGGACACAAGCGCATCAAGAAAGGCATAACCGTCTGCAACCCCAATTTTCAAGGTGTGCCTCATCGCACTGGGGTCAGCAAAATTCCACATCCCGATGGGCAACGGACTGGAAGGCTGAACATAAGTCCACACCTGATCCCCCCTTTGCACACTGAAACTGTTCGGTAGGTGTGGAAAGCTCCCTGTATCCAAAATCAGAACCCGCCCTTTGCTAGCATCCAAGCCGGCGACCGGAGCATTACCTACCAGAGCTCCATCCAGCACCTCTGCACCATCAAGCGACAACCTTGGGGATATGGGGGGGGCACAGCAGGAACTCAAAATAAGCTGCTCAAGATCTGTCCCATCTTTGCATTTACTCACGGGGTGAAACATTTGGCGGAACCCAAGATGTAACGCTGTATTTGGATGCAAGTCGTGAAAGATGTGTTTGTTAGAGTAGAAAATTGCCAGCCCCAGCGTTAGAGCGAGAGGCACAGGCAACCATTCCGGGGGATAAGTCACTGCAATTCTGAGGTCGGCAGATTGACGCAGAGGCTCAAGACTATCGTGAAAAAATTCATGTACCCCTTTGCGATAGATCTCAAAGTGCGGAAAAATTGGTTCTTTGCGGAATGAATTATTCCAGTAGAAATTCCTTTCATTTTTTTTGCAAACAGAGTGAAAGTAATTAACACCCTCACGGCAGCGATCCGTAAGCATGAGTGCCGCTACCATGCTGCCTCCGGATGCAGCACAAACAACTTTCGGCCGGATCGGTAATTCGCGACTTAGGGATAACAAAAAACCAAGCTGCCAAGTGCAACGGCTTCCACCGCCACCAAAAACCATTTGATCAAACATGACGACACCCTCTAAAAAAGGCTATCGAAATAGATACGGGTATTTTTGATTTTAATTTTAGGCAGGAGTTTTTGTCTCTATCGCCACCAAGCGTTAAAGCGAGATCACAGTTAATGGCTCTCTCCCAACTATTACGCATCACAATCAGCAAACCTGCCAACCACCTTGATACAAATAGATATAAAAAAGGCTTCACTTTTCAAACCAACTAGGCATTGAGACTAAAGGTGTCTTTATCTCAACACTCAGTGCAAACCTATGAGTAACTTTAAGATCGTAACCTTCCAATCAGTAATTCAAGATATCCCCAGTCACATCAGGGAGGACTCTCAATTAACCGCCCTTCGCCACTCAGTGCCGCTAAAAATGCACGGCCATCTGCAATCCCCATACGGAAAGTATCTTTCACCTCTTCCGGACTGGCAAAATCCCAAACATTAAGTGGAACATGTCCAGAGGGCTGAACATATGTCCATTCCTGGTTAAATTTTTGTACCGTAAAACGGTCCGGCAGCTGCGGGAAACGTCGGGTTAGCAAAATAAGCACCCGTCCTTCACCAGTATCCAGCCCACCAATAGGCACACTATCTACAACCCCTCCATCCAATACCTCTGCACCGCCCTGCTTCAGACGCGGTGTCAGAGGTGGCGTGCAGGATGAAGTAATAACCAGCTTCTCTAACTGGGACGGATCTGAACAGTGACGAACTTTATAAAAAGATTGGCGGAAGCCCAATTTAAGTGCAGTAGTGGGGTGAAGGTTCGGGAAAATATAAGTATCAGAGTAATCAATCGCAGCTCCAATCATTAATGCGATTGGACCAGGCAGCCATTTCGGCGAAGTACTGACTCCTATACGTAGGTCTGCGGCTTCCCTAAGTTGATCAAAGCCTCCAGAAAATAAGTCGCTTAATGCTCGCCGATAAATTGTATAGTGCGGGAATACTGGGTCCTTGCGAAACATATTGCCCCAATGGATATTTTTCCCATTGGACTTAAATGCCGAAACGAAGTAATCCACCCCGTCGAGTGACCTGTCCATCAGAACCAGGCTGGCAACCAGGGAGCCAGCGGATACTGCACTGACCACCCGAGGTGCCAGATCAATTTCCTTTGCAACCGACTCCCAAAAGCCGATCTGCCAGGTACAGCGCACGCCGCCACCGGCAAACACCACTTGGTCAAACATAGATTGTTCTTCCCTGGAGTTGGCGCACAAGCAATCACTAGCATGACCAATCACTGGATCGCTGCACCGGCACTTTACATTGCCCCAGCGCCTCAAAAGCACCGAGGAATATTTCAAATATATACAGTGTGGGAGTAGTTCGTAGGGAGGCTTACGCGGGATCTAACCTGAGAGGTTCACTGCAATAAAAAAGGCGAACACAAGGTTCGCCTTTTTCTTTTGAGCCACTTGGCCGACTCAGAATGGTCTCAGGAACTCAGTAGTAAGCCTGGGACTTGTCGGTGTGGTCAGTAATATCTTTCACGCCTGCTAATTCGGGGATTTTCTCTTTGAGAGTCTTTTCCACGCCTTCCTTTAAGGTCATATCAACCATGCCACAACCCTGACAGCCGCCACCAAACTTCAACACAGCAAACATATCCTCGGTCACTTCTACCAGGCTTACCTGGCCACCGTGAGCTGCCAGGCCCGGATTAACCTCGTTGTACAAAACATAGTTAATACGATCCTGGATAGGGCTGTCGTCAGTAATTTTCGGCATACGGGAGTTGGGCGCGCGAATCGTCAACTGCCCGCCCATCTTGTCCGAAGAGTAATCGACCCGAGCATCATCCAGATAGGGAACGCTGCGCCCTTCGAAGTAAGCTTTGAGACCGTTCATTTCCAACATCACATCACCTTCTTCCTCCTCTCCCGGGCGGCAGTAGGCGATACAGGTCTCGGCGTTAGGCGTGCCGGGACTGGAAACAAACATGCGAATGGCAATTCCCTCACAGTCCTGTTTGGCCAACAGCTCTTTCAGGTATTCCTGAGCGGGTTCAGTAATAGTGACATTCAAATCAGACATATAGGCTCTCAAATAACCAAGCTTCTTTGTCGGGTATTCTACTCTCAGAAAGACTCAAGGGAAACCGGTCAGTTGGAACCCTTTCGACCGACCGGCCTCACCACTCTCCTAGGTGGGGATAAATCCCATAAGAGTCTGGGCGGTTTCCTCTGAAGAGGCCGGATTTTGACCAGTTACCAGTTTGCCGTCTACCACTACGTAGGGTGCCCAATCACCACTTTTGGAGTAGTTTCCACCATTTCCCTTGAGCATATCCTCAACCAGGAAAGGCACGACATCCACCAGTTCAACCGCAGCCTCTTCCGAGTTGGCAAACCCGGTCACACCTTTTCCCGACACCAGGTAAGCGCCATCCTGACGGCGTGTATGACGGAAAATGCCCGGAGCATGGCACACAGCACCGATCGGCTTGTCTGCGGCAAAAAAGTTCTCAATCAGTGCAATTGAGACCGGGTCTTCCGCAAGATCCCACAAGGGACCATGGCCACCGGGATAAAAGACTGCATCAAAATCAGACTCATTCATATCAGCCAATTTGTGGGTATTGGCCAGAACCTGCTGAGCATCGGCGTCAGCCTGAAAGCGATGAGTCGCCTCCGTCTGAAAATCTGGCTCATCACTCTTAGGATCGAGAGGCGGCTGCCCGCCTTTTGGAGAGGCCAGGGTCACTTCAGCACCGGCGTCCTTGAAGGTGTAGTAAGGTGCGGCAAACTCCTCCAGCCAAAACCCCGTTTTCTTACCGGTATTCCCCAGTTCATCGTGGGAAGTCAGAACCATCAGTATTTTCATATTTCTGTCCTTATAAACTTTGTCAGCTTTGCTTCAATCATCATTTCCTATGCGCACAACTAACTTGCCGAAGTTCTTTCCTTCCAGAAGCCCGATAAATGCATTGGGTGTTTCTTCCAACCCTTCGACCATATCCTCAAGATATTTAATACTGCCTTCGGCAACCCACTGGCTTAATGTACGTACCGCTTCATGAAAACGTTCGTAGTAATCGAAAATAATAAAGCCTTGGATTTTTAAGCGTTTGGTCAGTACATCCCGCATTAACAAACCGGTGCGATCCGGGCCTTGCGGCAATGAGGTTGCGTTGTACTGAGAGATAAGCCCACATACAGGAATCCGCGCAAAATCATTTAATAGCGGTTGCACCGCATCAAAGACCTTGCCACCAACGCTTTCAAAATAGATATCGATACCGTCAGGGCAAGCCGCAGCCAATTGATCGGCAAAATCTTCGGCGCGGTGATCCAGGCACAGGTCGAAGCCCAACTCCTCTACCGCATAGCGACACTTTTCCTCACCTCCAGCAACACCGATTACCCGGCACCCTTGCAACTTGCCGATTTGTCCAACCGTTGCCCCCACAGGACCGGTAGCAGCTGCAACCACCAGAGTCTCCCCTTCTTTTGGCTCCCCAATTTCCAGCAAGCCAAAGTAGGCGGTGATTCCCGGCATACCCAGCACTCCCAGGGAGAAGGAGGGGTAATCCGGATTTTTACCCAAGTTAATCAACCCGGTACCATCAGAAATGGCGTAGTCCTGCCAGCCGCTATAACCGAGTATCCAATCCCCCTCCTCGAAGCCATTCAATCGGGACTCAACCACACGGCTCACCGTCCCTCCAACCATGGTCTCTCCCAGTGAAACAGGCTCTGCGTAGGACTTCGCATCACTCATTCGCCCCCTCATATAGGGATCGAGCGATAGGAATACCGTGCGCAACAGCACCTCGCCGACCTCCGGCTTGACCACAGGGGCATGCTCCAGGCGGAAGTTATCTGTCGTCGGGGCACCTTCAGGGCGGGATGCCAATACCAGGCGGCGGTTTATATCGCTCGATTGCATTCTCTATTCTCCATAACTTCGTAAAATGGAAGTCAAAGTCGCCAAATTAGACCGGTCGTCTAGAAAGGCGCCATAAAAATACCCGCAACGGTTTTCCCCTCGCGGGCTCAGTAAAAAACTCAGTGTTTCCCCAGAATCTCCTGGGTCGCCAGCATCGCCTCTGCCATTGGCGTATCGTTGCGGTTTAACTTGGCCAACAGGCTGGCTCCCAGCCACAGCTGGTACAAGGAAGCTGCGGTGGCAGGGGCATTGAGGGTGCTAGGCAGAGAACCGTCTTCCCCCGCCAGCTCGATACAATTCTGGAGCTTCTGAATAATATGCTCAGTCCCATCTCTGAGGATAACCCGCATCGATTCAGACAGGTCTGCCACCTCAGCGCTAAGCTTAACCACCAGGCAGCGGTGTGCATCGTAACGCTCCCCACTACTCTTCTGCCAAGCATCAAAATAGGCCAATAAATTATCGGCGGCAGATTGATCCCGGGAGGAAAAGCCAACGTCCATCTGTTCCAGGTAGCTGCGAAAATAATCTTCCAGCAGCGCCTCGCCAAATTGCTCCTTGGACTTAAAGTAGTGATAAAAGGATCCCTTTGGCACACCGGCGGTTTTGAGAATTTCACTCAAACCCACACCGGAGAAACCTTTTACGGCCATCACGGTATAACCGGTATCCAACAAATGTTGGCGAGTATCTTCATAGCTGCTTTTCATGCCTAGCACTCTACGCAAAACTAGACCGGTCGTCTAGGGATTTATAGTGATTAGGCGCTGTGAAGTATCTATAAATTGCTCAACTTTAATCAAAACTGCTCTGTTATTGTGGTGGATCAACCAAAAAGGCGTAAGTCGCAGCCAGTGAGTGGGCGTGACTGTGCTAAGATTGGCGCCATTCCCACCATCGGCAAAAGATCGACAACATAAGGATTGGTAAATGTCCCAGCAGTCCCGCGACCAACGTCTCGAGCAAATTAATGCCGCGCTTGCGCAGCGCATCCTGATCCTGGATGGCGCTATGGGGACGATGATCCAGAGGGAGAAGCTGGAAGAGGCCGATTACCGGGGTGAGCGCTTCGCCGACTTCCCACGCGATTTGAAAGGCAATAACGACCTGCTCAGCCTGACCCGCCCGGAGCTGATCGAAAAGATTCACAGGGAGTACCTTGAGGCGGGCGCGGACATTATCGAAACCAATACTTTTAACGCGACCCAGCTGTCCCAATCTGATTACGATATGGAACACCTGGTGGTAGAGATCAACCGGGCCTCCGCAGAGATCGCGCGCCGTGCAGCAGATGCACTCTCTACCCCAGAGCGCCCGCGCTGGGTAGCCGGGGTCATCGGCCCCACTTCCCGCACCGCCAGTATTTCACCAGACGTCAATGATCCAGGGGCACGCAATGTCACTTTCGATGAACTGGTAGAAAACTATGTAGAAGCGGGCCGTGCTTTGGTCGAAGGCGGCAGCGACCTGATCTTAATCGAAACCATTTTTGACACCCTCAATGCCAAGGCCGCTATCTATGCCATGCAGCAGCTCTTTGAGGAGCTGGGTTTCGAATTGCCAATTATGATTTCCGGCACCATTACCGATGCCTCTGGCCGCACCCTTTCCGGCCAAACGACTGAAGCTTTTTACAATTCCGTTGCCCACGCAAAGCCAATTTCTGTGGGGCTCAACTGTGCCCTGGGCGCCACCGAATTGCGCCCTTATGTGGAAGCCTTATCGGGCGCCTGTACCTCTAATGTCTCCGCCCACCCCAACGCGGGATTGCCCAATGAGTTTGGCGAATACGACGAAACCCCTGAGCAGACCGCCGCAATCGTAGCGGAATTTGCCCGCAGCGGATTTATTAATATCCTCGGCGGCTGTTGTGGCACCACCCCCGATCATATTCGTGCAATTGCCGACGCAGTGGCCGATATACCCCCACGACAGCAGCCGGAAATAAAACCTGCTCTGCGCCTGTCCGGACTGGAGCCATTTGTCGCCGATGAAAACGCCTTATTCGTCAATGTGGGCGAGCGTTGCAACGTCACTGGCTCCGCCCGATTTAAGCGCCTGATCCTTGAAGAGGACTACGACACCGCCCTGCAAGTGGCTGCCGCCCAGGTAGAGGATGGTGCACAGGTAATCGACTTCAATATGGATGAGGCGATGCTGGATGCCCTCGCCGCTATGCGCCGCTTCCTCAACCTTGCCGCTACCGAACCGGATATCGCCAAGGTGCCATTTATGGTGGACTCCTCCAAGTGGGAGGTGATCGAGGCCGGCCTGCAATGCATCCAGGGCAAGCCCATTGTGAACTCCATCAGCCTCAAGGAAGGCAAAGAGGAGTTTATCGAAAAGGCTCGACTGTGCCTGCGCTACGGTGCAGCTGTGGTGGTGATGGCTTTTGATGAAGATGGCCAGGCGGATACTTTCGAGCGCAAAATTGAGATCTGCAAGCGCAGCTACGATGTGCTGGTCGATGAAGTCGGCTTCGATCCCACCGATATTATTTTCGACCCGAATATTTTTGCTGTCGCCACCGGTATTGAGGAACACAATAATTACGCGGTGGACTTTATCGAGGCGTGCCGCTGGATTCGCGCAAACCTGCCCGGTGCCCAGATCAGTGGCGGCGTCTCCAATGTTTCCTTCTCTTTCCGGGGCAACAATCCAGTACGTGAAGCCATTCATTCAGTATTCCTGTTTCACGCTATTAAAGCCGGCCTGAATATGGGTATCGTGAACGCCGGGCAGTTGGCGGTTTACGACGAACTCCCAGAGGAGTTGCGGGAAAAAGTTGAGGATGTGATCCTCAACCGCAGCCCGGATGCCACTGAAGCCCTATTGGACATTGCCCCCAAATACCAAGGGGATGGCGGTGGGGCCGCGCGCAAAGAGGACCTGAGCTGGCGCCAATTGCCCGTGAAGGAACGCTTGGCACACTCCCTTGTGAAAGGCATTAACAACTATATCGAGGAAGATACCGAAGAGGCCCGCGCAAGTTCCTCACGCCCACTGGATGTGATCGAAGGTCCACTGATGGACGGTATGAATATCGTCGGCGACCTGTTTGGCGAAGGGAAAATGTTCTTGCCCCAGGTAGTGAAATCCGCCCGGGTTATGAAACAGGCGGTAGCCTACCTGCAACCCTATATTGAAGCGGAAAAAACCGAAGACAGCCGCTCCAACGGCCGTATCCTGATGGCCACTGTTAAAGGGGATGTGCACGATATTGGCAAAAATATTGTGGGCGTGGTGCTGGCCTGCAACAACTATGAAGTAATCGACCTCGGCGTGATGGTGCCAGCGGAAACCATTTTGCAAACAGCAAAGGAAAAGGAGTGTGACATTATCGGCCTGTCCGGCCTGATCACCCCATCCCTGGATGAAATGGTTCACGTAGCCGCCGAGATGGAGCGCCAGGGGTTTGATATCCCATTATTGATCGGCGGAGCCACCACCTCCAAAGCCCATACCGCCGTAAAAATTGATCCCCAATTCCATCGCAACCAGGTGGTGTATGTAGCCGATGCATCCCGCGCCGTAGGCGTGGCCAGCAGCCTGATTTCCAATGAGCTGCGCCCAGCCTTTGTGGAAAAAATCCAGGCCGAGTATGAAAAGGTGCGCACCCGCACCGCCAACCGCAAGCGCAATGACACCCGCTTAACCTACGAGGAAGCGCGGGATACCGCTCCGGAATTTGATTGGAAAAACTACCAGCCAGCACGACCCAACAAGCTGGGCCTCACCGTGATCGACGATTTCCCTCTGGAGAAACTGCTCGACACTATGGACTGGACGCCTTTCTTTATTTCCTGGGATTTGGCGGGTAAATTCCCGGCAATCCTTGAAGATGAAATTGTGGGAGAAGCCGCAACCGATCTCTACGACAACGCCCAGCGCATGTTGAAAGAGATTATCGATAAAAAGCTATTGCGCGCACGGGCCGTATTCGGCCTATGGCCAGCCAATAGCGTCGGCGACGATATCATCGTCTACAAGGATGAAAGCCGCAGTGAGGAGCTGGCTCGCCTTCACCATATGCGCCAGCAGGTACAGAAACGCGGTGGTGATGGCCTTTGCCGCTCCCTGGCAGATTTCGTCGCGCCGCTTGAGTCCGGCCAAATAGACTATGTGGGCGGCTTCGCGGTTACCACTGGCATCGGCGCAGACGAGTTAGCAGACACCTACGAAGCCAAGCACGACGATTACAACGCCATTATGGTAAAGGCCCTGGCAGACCGTATGGCAGAGTCCTTTGCTGAGACACTGCACCGTTTGGTGCGAAAAGAATATTGGGGCTATGCCGAAGACGAAACCCTCAGCAATGAGGAGCTGATCAGGGAAGCCTACCAGGGCATCCGCCCAGCCCCGGGCTATCCAGCCTGTCCCGATCATTCGGAAAAAGCTACCCTGTTCAAATTGCTACAAGCGGAGCAAAATGCAGGCGTCAGCCTTACCGAGCACTTTGCCATGATGCCCGCAGCTGCGGTGAGCGGTTGGTACTTCGCCCACCCCCAGGCAAAGTACTTCAATGTGGGCAAGATCGGCAGGGATCAGCTGCAAAGCCTGGCTAAACGAAAAGGGGTCAGCGAACCGGAATTGGAGCGCTGGCTACGTCCCAACCTCGAGGAGTGAGCCTGTGGAAGATAATAATAAGAAAGCGAAAAAGCCCAATTTCGGCCAGGTGGTAGTCAGTACCCTGGCCGCCGCAATTGGCGTGCAGAGTGATAAAAACCGCGAAAGGGATTTTCAAAGCGGCAGTATTATGACGTACGTTATTGCCGGCGTTGTTTTTACCGCTGTATTTGTAATCGGATTGGCTCTTATTGTGAAAATAGTACTCGGCAATATGGGCTAAGAGCGCAGAGTGCTTTTCATCAGCTAGCAGCTACACAAATAAGCCGAGCGAAATGCTAATGCCCGGGACTACACAACTCCGGGCCAGCGGCGGGCTAGCGCGTGGCCACCCAAAAAACACAGGTGGCTACGAAAATTGCGACCAGTGCTACAGCAGCAATTGCATCCACTACATTATCGTCTTCAGAAATTACAGCTACTTCATCATTCATCGAATCTCTCCGATCGTTCTTTATTGTTATTTAAAGTAGTTGGGCCGCTGGATGCGGCAACCCAAGTAGAGCAAATTGAGCCCGCAGTTGCAAGACTGGCTCTAAAACGGCGGTAGAGTTAGCGACCAAGTCTTTTTTGCAATACACCACTGCTCCGCTGTCACAGATCCCGAGCATACGAACAAATTCAACTAGGGTTACATCCTATCCTGCATCATAAACCGCGATAACAGAAAGTGACTTTTACACTTTGCCAACATCTTATCGCAATGCACTCACGTCCGACATAGTGAGAAGTACTGTAACTATGTAATACTTAGAGATTATGAAACTGAAGTTGATCTGATAGAACAGCCAGTGGAGGAGCGGCACCATCAGATCAATAGTAATTTTCTAATATTTAAGAGCTGTAAGCCTGTATCAACTTATTTAGCTCAGACAGTAAAAGCCTCTCAACCTGACCATTACTCATCCTAGCCAGCTCAACATATGAGTATTTTTCCCCCAGACTTTTGGACAAAATATAACCCAAATAATAACCCCTCCGAACAGGCAAACCTGTATCATCAGCTGCGAAGTTATTAAATGAAGATTTTATTGCAGGGTCTTCAGAGTGAAACTTTACTTTTAGATCATTCAATGCAAACAGCAATCGGGCATCTATATCAGGCACCATGCCTGCAGGTATGTTAAGCATTAGCTCATTATAATCAGCACTTGGATTTAGTTCGTGAGAAATATAAGTAGCCAATCCTTCAGTCCAAATATCGCACCATAACTGCTCACAACCCGAAAAATATTTTTCATGGTAAACATGGAACAACTCATGATGAAAAAAGGAGGAATCCACCTCCCACGAATGATACTCAGCCATCATATCCAGCCCGAACATTAAATATCCCTGCCCATCCAGCTTGCGATAAGTACCATTAAATTCCCCAAAAGAGTGAAGCATATAGATAGGAACATCCATAGCCATATCTGAAAAGGTATTGGAGAAAGATTTCAAGTTATCCTCCAGACTTATATTTAGGGATCTCTCCTTTGAAAGATACTTTATTTCGATGTCTGGAAAATTTGAAACTGCACTAAAAACTCTATTTTTAAGAGAGTATTTACCCCCCTCCTCTATCTCACCACCATCTTTATAGTACTCAGGAAATCGATCGCTCAGTTCTTTAGCAATTAAAAATGCTCTAGCTTCATCATCCATCCCTTCTGATGAATTGTATAAATCGTAAAAATCATCCGCCAGGTTATTAACCACGTACCCATTATTAAACTTCTCGCCATCTCCACTAGCCAACCCCATAGACGGCACAAGAAAACACAGCAAAATTAATAATTTTTTCTTATACATCATTCAAACAACCACAATAACAATATCTATACGACTATTTTTTGAGACAACTGCCTTTCTCAATTTTGAAACCCAAAAACACATTGAGATCACCTAAGAACTCTTTTTTAATATAACGCTCCAAGACCAAGTTTTGCGAATAAATAACATGGAAAGCAACTAGATGCAACTTGTACACCGGCACCACTTAACCTCCTAATTTTGACCGAAGCAAGAAACCAATCACTGCAAACCAGCCTCCATTGTAAGTACTTCTTTCACAGTTTAATCCTTGCAAAAATACTGCTCATATTTTCAAGCGCACATGGGATATGCACCTATTAGCCCTAGCCATGGGTAAATATACTTAAAGTTCACACCCTCAGATGACTATCATTTATATTCACACAAAGATCAAATCGCAGCACCTAACACACAGGAAATCAATTGCGCACAGGTTTGACAGCGAAGTTTTACGCTTAAAGAGAGGGAATCAATTAAAAACTAGAAGATTCATCTAAATTTCAATGATAACTCGTAGCGAGAGTAGAGCATTACAAACTTTTGTGCTGGCAGGCATAATCACTTAAAACGACCAAAGGAAATGTTAAAGTGCGACATATAATTGAAATATGGATTTCAATAGGCAATAAACTTCCATGGGCAAGTGGCGCTTTCTCTCGTAAGAGGACAGTGGCAACAAAGAGCAAAAATAACATCAAATAATTTGACAAGCTTCCATTTGCTCAAATAAAAATCTAGTTTAGCGATGTAGGACCCAGCAGGCTTGTAAAGCACCATAGTATCAACAATTAGCAAAGGGTCAACCTTACGCTGTCGAAAGCGGCGTGGTTCTTAATTATCTGAATAAAACTATTCTTTTTTAATTGAGGCTCATCATCGGAGGTAGCAGTTAATTCAGCCCCTAATTACGGCGCTTCTCCGTAATATTGAAACGGGCATCTGGTTCTAGCCAGGTCCTATTTCCATCAAGAGTTAAGTAGGCTTCATAGTCACTCATGTGACTTAACAAAGAAAGACCCAAAGCCCACAAGTTTTGGACCAAGCCACGAAGAGCATGAAGGCTAAGCAACTAAAATTGCGCTGTAAGTGATGTCCAGCTCAGAGAAATCACTTTTGCCTACACCAGAGACCCCAGTTGTTAGTATACAAACACCATCAGTAAGCTCTCAGATGAGAACCTTAGTCAGCTCATCGCTACGAGTACATCTCGACAGTTGCCAAGACAAACTAAGGGCTCACAACTCACAGCACCGAAAAACAAAGCCGCTATAGTCAACATACAGACCTGTGATCAAAATTAAATTGAGCAAAAGGCGGCCACCTCTGAACACCCGGCACCACAAACTAGCACCACAAAAAGTACCCCTTATAACTATTGGTTACAGATATAGCGGAAAATATTGTTATTTATTGCATAAGAGCGCTGGTATGTTATGCGCCAGCGGAGAATCGTCCGGGGCCTGCCCCTTTCTCCACCATCAGCGCACAAAGGCAATGGAATCAAGCTGTTATGTATCGATACGACGACCGGGACCGCGCCATCATCAACGATCGCGTAGCCCAGTTCCGCGGCCAAACGGAACGTTACCTTGCCGGCGAGTTGAGCGAGGAGCAATTCCTGCCGCTGCGCCTGCAAAATGGCCTCTATATTCAGCGACTGGCCCCCATGTTGCGTATTGCCGTTCCCTACGGCCTGCTCAACAGTGCCCAGTTACGCCGTCTCGCCCGCGTAAGCCGCGACTACGATAAAGGCTACGCCCACTTCACTACGCGCCAGAACCTCCAGTACAACTGGCCGCAGCTGGAAGATGTACCCGCTATTCTCGATGAGCTGGCGGAGGTGGAAATGCACGCGGTACAAACCAGCGGCAACTGTATCCGAAATACCACCTCGGACCCCTACGCCGGCATTGCGCTCGACGAGATTGCCGACCCGCGCCCCTACTGCGAGTTGATTCGCCAGTGGTCTACATTCCATCCGGAATTCGCTTTCTTGCCGCGCAAGTTCAAGATCGCCGTCAGTGGTTCAGAACAGGACCGCGCCGCCATCCGTGTACACGATATCGGTGTACAGATCGTCAAGCGCGGTGAAGAGATTGGCTTCCAGGTATTGGTAGGTGGCGGTCAGGGCCGCACACCGGTTATTGCCGAGACCATCCGCGACTTCCTGCCGGAAGAAGACCTGCTCTCTTACCTTGAAGCGATTGTCCGCGTTTACAACCAGCTGGGTCGTCGCGACAACAAGTACAAAGCGCGCATTAAAATTCTGGTCAAGGCCCTCGGCCCGGAAGAGTTCGGCCGCCGCGTGGAAGAAGAGTGGCAACACATTAAAGACGGCGCTGAAAAGTTAACCCAGGAAGCATTGGATTGGGCTAAATCCTTCTTCACAGCCCCGGAATATCGCGAGTTTGACGGATCAGCTGCTGAAGCTGCACTGTATCAACAAGCTGACAGCGACAAAGCCTTTGCCCGCTGGCTTGAACGCAACACCTACCCTCACCGGGTACCCGGTTATCGCGCGATTAAGTTGTCCACCAAACCCACTGGTGTACCCCCGGGTGATGTAACCGATGCCCAACTGGAGGCTATTGCCGATCTAGCCGATACTTTTAGCTTTGGTGAAGCTCGGGTAACTCACGACCAGAATGTGGTACTCGCAGACGTCGAACAGGACAAACTGTTTGAACTCTGGCAACAAGCCCGCAAGCACGGTTTCGCCACACCGAATATCGGCACCCTGACCGATATGATTTGCTGCCCCGGCGGTGACTACTGCTCACTTGCTAACGCCAAGTCCATCCCAGTAGCCGAAGCCATCCAGCGTCGCTTTGACGACATGGACTACCTGTACGACCTGGGTGACCTCAACCTCAATATCTCTGGCTGTATGAATGCCTGTGGCCACCACCACGTGGGACATATCGGCATCCTCGGCGTCGACAAAAAAGGCGAAGAGTTCTACCAGATTCAGCTGGGCGGCAGTGCATCCAACGAGGCCAGCCTGGCCAAAGTATTGGGCCCCAGTTTCTCCCGCGCTGAAGTGCCAGACGTGATCAGCAAAATCCTCGACCTCTATGTCGAGCAGCGCCAAACGGAAGAGCCCTTTATCGACACCTACAACCGCATCGGCCTTCAGCCCTTCAAGGAGAGAGTTTATGCCAAAGCCAGCTAAACTGGGCCCACAGCCGGGCAACCCCGCAGAACTGATCATCGATGGTGAAGTAAAGACCAACGAATGGCAGCTGGTGCCCCAACTGGAAGCGGGAGAGGAGTTGGACCCAAGCACCCTGCCCTCCGGCAAAATTATCCTGCCACTGCGACAGTGGCTGGCGCATCGCGATGCGCTGTCATCCCGCAGTGACGAAGTCGGTGTTTGGCTGGACAGTGAAGAAGGTGCCGAGCAGATTGCGGAAGAAGCTGCCAAATTGCCGGTAATTGCCGTGCACTTCCCGGCATTTGCCGACGGTCGGGGCTTTACCGCCGGCCGTATGCTGCGCGAGCGCTACAGCTTTACCGGAGAGTTACGCGCAGTAGGCGGGTTTATGCGAGACCAGCTGACCTATTTACAACGCTGCGGCTTCAATGCCTACGCATTTGAAGGCGAGCAGCCGCTGGCTAGCCTTAAAGACTCGATGAGCGATTTTGGCGATAGCTACCAAACAGGGGTAGACCAACCGCTGCCCATGTTCCGTCGCCGCTTCTAAAGCTCAATTTAGACCTCTGAATACTCAGAGGTCTAAATTTCCACTTCCATCACGCCTCCAGCCCCAATCCATTAAGTGCAAACTCCAAAGAGGGCTCCACCTCCTTGAGTTCTCGCCCGGATCGCAATACCGATGCTGTGCCATGCAACAAGGTAATCAGGTATATAGCGCACTCCTCGGCACGCCGATCCAGCCCTATAGCCTGGGACTCTTTATCAAAACGAAACAAGTCAACCAGTTGCTTTACCGCTTCTGCGTCAGCAGCTTTTAAAGCGTCAATGGCATCAGAAGGCAAAGCATCACCGGCAGTTTCCGATAATCCAAACGCCAGATAACAACCCCTCGGGGTTCCCTCCCCCGCTTGCCCTTTAACGGTAGCCAGCAAATAACTATGCAATCGCTGCCGTAACGGCACTCCCTCTTCCGTCAGGAACTGCATACGATCTTTGGCATATCTATCCAGGTATTGCCCCAATGAAAGAACAAACAGTTTCTCTTTATTACCAAAGGAAGAATACAGACTGGGCTTATTAATCCCCATAGCCTTGGTCAGGTCGGCCATTGAGGCGCCCACATAGCCCTTTTTCCAAAAGACTTTCGTTGCTGATTCCAGCGCATGCGCCTTATCAAACTCCGGCTTGCGTCCCGCCATTGGCAATCTCCCAAAAATTGTTTTGACAATATTGTACCGATCGGTAAGACTTAGCTCAAACCTTACCGATCGGTACAGTATTGATCAACCCTTCACAGGAGAACGGAATTGAGCATTTCAATCGAAGGAAAAACTGCCCTTGTAACTGGAGCGAATCGCGGAATTGGCAAGGCAATTGTTGAGCGCTTTCTCGACGGTGGCGCAAAAAAAGTCTATCTGGCCGTGCGCAACCCAGAGACAACGACAGAACTGACAGAAAAATATGGCGACAAAGTAATCACATTGGAACTCGATGTGGCAAAAGCCCAAAGTGTAGGGGCGGCGGCAAAGGCGATTCAGGAATTGGATATTCTGGTGAACAATGCCGGGGTACTTGCGCCTGCAGACCCGCTTAGCGACCATGTAGAGGACTCCCTTAAGCAGGAACTGGAAGTGAATACCTTTGGGCTTGTCCGTGTAGCCAAAGCATTCACCCCCCATTTGGAAAAGAGCAAAGGCGCCCTGGTACAAATGAATTCGGTCGTATCCTTGCGTACCTTCCCACACGTTAGCACCTATTCCGCATCCAAAGCCGCCAGCTACGCAATTACCCAGGCACTTCGAGAAACGCTTCAGGAGCGAGGCGTACAAGTATTGAGTGTTCACCCCGGCCCCATCAAAACAGATATGGCCAAACAGGCTGGGCTGGAGGACGGAGAATCCCCCAGTGCAGTGGCTGAGGAAATTGTTGGCGCGCTAAAAAATGGGGATTTTCACCTCTTCCCGGATGCCATGTCGCAGACTTTTGAAGCCGCTTATCAGAGCTTCTCTGATTCGGTGATCACCGCAGACCTTAGCGAATAACACGGCCGAAGATTGTCTGAGTAAGAAGTAAAACAAGCCTCGAAGGAACCCGATCTAGGGTTCTTTCAAGAGGCTGGAAAATTCCTCTGAAGCCATAACGGGTACAAACTCAGTGATCGTAAAAGTCGACGCCCCATGTTTTGTGAAAGGGTCTTCTTCCAGAACCTTTCGCAGCTCTTCCTCAGAGGGATGACGTGAAATAATTATCGCGCCAGTTCTAGGTTCTTTCGCTCCCCCAAAAAGCAGGTCCCCCGACTTGTAGTGTCCTTCCAGGTAGCTCACATGCTCCGCCATTAACTCTGGAGTCAGTTTTTTAAGATCCGGGAAATTCAAGTTCACTAAAAACATAACATCTCCCCCCTCCTTAGGGGCTATATATCAACTCTTTACACCACTTTAAGCTTGTAGAAATAGCCTCCACCAATCTAATAGATAGCAAATCTTTCCACCTTGGCGATAGAGGATAATCCCCAAGTAGTAGCTTAAATGGAAACCATCGGAGATTGATGATCGGGCATCATTTAATTTAATGGTGCCATCAAGTACCTTTCCTTAGGCAATAGTGCTAACTAGACGATACTTCAGATTAATCAAGTTACATGTGGCCTGAAGAGCTTCATCTGCCTTCCAGGCTATGGTATCCCCCTCAAAGCCACATACCAAACTCCCCTCAAAACGTTTGGTGATTAATGCGAACTCATTTTTAGAAGGTGTAAAAACTGTTCAGAGGCCATAACAGGCTCAAATTCGATTAGCGAATAAGCTGCCACTCCACTTTTTATAAAAGGGTCCTCATCAAGCACTCTCTGTAATGCTTCTTCAGTGTTGTGACGAGAAACAATAATCCCACCAGTCCTGGGATTTTTCCTTCCTCCAAAGAGTAAACTTCCAGACTTGTACTCCCCCTCCAGATAAAGCCTATGCTTCGCAGTCAGCTCTGGGGTTAGCTTTTCCAAATCCTTAAAATGCATATCCACTAAAAACACACCCATTCCCTCTTCTCTAAAAATACCATAAAATTGCTACTGATTTCGTAGCAACTGTAACGCTACTAATTTAGAAGCGCAAGAACTATGGCAACTCCTCTACCGAAAAAAACTGTCAGAGGCTCGACTAGCGGCATAGCCATCATGGCTGTATTCGATCTGCTCGGGCGAAAATGGAATATGAGAATACTGTGGGAACTGAGGAACACACCCCGGAGCTTCAGGGAACTCCAAGCCCAGTGTGATGCCATGTCCCCTTCGGTACTAAATACAAGAATCAAACAGTTGAGTGAAGCTAAATTGATTAATAAGTGTACGAACGGATATCAACTGACAGATCTGGGAGTTTCGTTAATGGAAACCCTTGATCCACTGAGGGAATGGGCTAATAACTGGGAGGAATCCCTCAAGGCCTAATAGACACTCTGTAAAAGCCAAAACCCAAGAGCCTTGCAGCCTAGATGCCGCTGGGTTCTTGGAGGCAGGTCAACAATCGCGAAAAAATGGACTAAACCGATGGGGCAGTCTCATTATCACTCGCATCATGCGCTAGCGAAAACGAATAATATTTATCGCCGCGCAAATCAAATCTACGAATAATTCTGCCAAACAATGCACCTGCTCACCATCAAGGGTAAAGGAGGGTTCAATCTCTTTAGAAGTCAACAAACCACTGCTCTTAAGGGCACTCTTATGAGTTACCTTTTTGTGCCCGTAAGCAGCGAGTCACGGGGATTGCAGGGAGATAAATTGAGAGAAATGTGATTTTCAGAAGTTTCCTTAGCCCAAAAACAGCTGTGCGCTACATCCCCTACTTTTGATTGTTAAGGTCACATTTCTGGCATTTTTTCAAATTTTTGTAATTCCGGGTCCATATAGTCCCAAGATGCACCACTACCAGCATATACCACCATTGTCGGGTTGAATTGCTCCAGATCATGAAGACTTCCAGCGCGGATAAATTCAAACTGCGGCATACCGCTATTTTCCGCATAAATATGCGAACCGCAGCGAGGGCAAAAACCTCTCCTTACTGTATTGCCGCTATCTGTCTGCTTCTCATGAAATGCAAGATCGCCGCTAATGGCTAAGCTTCCGCGAGGAATAGCTATGTTAGCGATGTGTCCAGCCCCGCTAATTTTCTGACAATCTTTACATTGGCAATGACCCGCCATTACCGGCTCTTCAGAGCAAGAATAACTAATATAACCGCACAGGCATTCTCCAGATATTTTGGACATAAATTTTCCCTGTTACTTACGAAGTTGAAGCAACCTTAGCCTAAATCAATAACTTCAACTTCGCAAGTAACTAGGCTAGTATTTCATTTTCTGGCAGTAAGAGTGTGAGCATGAGTCCTGATAATCAATTTTTACGTTCGGGATGCCCTATCGTGAACGGACTGGACGTATTCGGCGATAAATGGACATTAGTTATTCTAAGAGACTTACTGTGTGGTAAAGAGACCTATAGCGAGCTAGCTGACTCACCAGAAAAAATACCAACCAACAGACTCGCAGAAAGATTAAAAATGCTAGAAGCAGAGGGAATGTTGGTGAGGGAACAATATCAATCAAAGCCTAAGCGATATAAGTACCTGCTAACACAGAAAGGCAAGGATGTCTTACCGATTCTTCAGGCAATCGCCAAATGGGGAAATACATATTTTGAAGGCTCATGGATTCCCCCGAAGTGGTTTATGGAAACCTAACCCTTTGATTCGGGGCCAGAAGCGCAACAATTCCGCAGGACCAAGCTAAGCTGAAAATTTAGCAATAACAGCAACTTTTATGCATTTTTACTCCGAAATTGCTCTCCATAAATGGCCAGAAGCTTATGATATTGACTCTGCCTGTTATGCTCCCCCCCAATCTCATTAAGAAACCCTCCTGAATCACTAACGAACCTGGCGGCAGCTGATACTAAGAGTATACTTTTTTACTGGAACACTTTTGCCCCTAACGGCCCGGCAGCTCAGTGCCGCCAAACTCTATGGATTAGCTCATCTATAGAGACAAAATAGACTGAACCGCTGCGACAACCTCATTATCACTCGCATCATGTGCTAATGAAAATGAATGATATTCATCGCCCCGCAGACCAAATCTGCGATCAATTTCAGCCAAACAGTGCACCTTCTCACCATCAACGATAAAGGAGAGTTCAATCTCTTTTGAAGTCAACAAGCCACTACTCTTAAACTCTATCTCCTGGTAGCATCCAGACTGGGAGACAAAATTGCTTCCACGCAAATGCCCCTTTTCAACATCCGCTTTTACCATTTTAAAGCCACTTTCCTCGATCATGGAAAGTACCTTCTCTACAACGGGTAAAGGTCTTATCCGCAAGGGATCCCTGTCTTTCGGATCCAGCGCAAAATCAATATCCAGGGAAGTTTCCAGCCACACATAGCTTTTATTTCTACGGGTGTTTAAAACAGTGACTGGCGTCTCTTCATGCAACGCCAACTGAAAAGGAACTTCCCGGCTCTCTCCAGCGCCAATAGTAAAAGGGTCCTGTACCTGCAATTCATTCAGTACAAAACGCTCATGGCTTACCCCTTCATCAGTCTCTACCTTGATCTCGGTGCAGAGCTTTAAACTTATAGCATCCACCTGCTGGTCGACATCGCCACCAGTGATATGGATAGCCCCTTCAATGATTCCACCCTGAACTTGCTCAGAGTTTTGTAGAACTGTATCAACTTTAGCTGCACCAATACCTATTGACGCTTTGAGTTTTTGAAACATAGACATACTTGGGGTACTCACCTAACCAAACAACCTAGCCTTAAAATATGGACTTCAACCTATTTCTTAGCCCAATAAATAGAGTCCAATATTAACATAAATCCAATTTAGGTAATACCAGGCCCAATAAGTTCATTTATGCCTTGAACTTCTACATAAATAAATGATAACACCTACCTCTACCAGGCTCAGGGAGAGCTTGCCTGATTAAAAAGAGATATTTTTATTACATATTTCCCCCAACAGTAAAAAATTTAATGCTTGAATAAGGCCACTTACTTTTTCTGAATGTGTCATTTTTCGTTGGAATATCGGCAAAATCCTAACTGTTGTTAAGAAAATTCCAGCAGTACCATAGTATCTGAGCCCTATTTATACCGAAGAAGTAAAAATATGATCAGAAATAATTTCAAAATTACACATTCTCACACCTACATCATGCTGCAAGGGCTAGACCACTATCTGCAGCATCAGAAGTCGATAACAAACCAAAGGTAGATTGTAAGTTTAAATCTGCAAATTGAGACTCTCCATCTCAGCCACTACGTATAGAAACTCCATCTACAGAAAATTGAGAATAATCAATTTAGGGTACTCCTATTCACTTAGAGCCCCCTAGAAACATTTCTCAAACCATTAAGCAAGGTTATGCACATTTTAATTATTTACGATGGAAAACCGGGCCATCTCAGTCCTTCGCTGGGGCTATACCAGCTACTCTCCCGCCACTCCAAGGGCAAATATTCTTATGAAATCACCACCAGTAAACCAGTTTTAAAGGCCCTAAATAAACCAATAAGACTATTGACTCGACATCTCGCCAGAAACGCACACAAATTTATCATGCTCTTTCACAGAAACCCCTCCTTCAAAAGAAAACCAGATCTAATTATTTCCTTTGGTGGAAATAGCGTTGCTGCGAACGTTGCACTAACCCAAAAAACACAATGCATGAATATTGCCATAGGAAATATTTACAGCTTCAGGAAAACCGACTTCTCTCTAACCCTATCTACCAAAGAGGACATTAAGAAATCTAGGCAATACCTTCCATTTAGCCGCATAGATGTAAATTTATGCAAAGCATTGGGCGACAACTTAAAGAAGAAACACCACAAACCCTTTTATACTTTACTTATCGGAGGCAATGGAAGCGGCTATAAATACACACGGAAGGATTATATAGACTTGATAGAAGAGCTAAAAAAAATAGCGGTCTATCAAAATATTTCATGGCTAATTAGCACCTCAAGAAGAACCCCTAAATATGTGGCTAAGCTAATTGAAAGCAACATGCCATTTGATACATGCTTCAACTTGCTAGATTATGAGGCCCCCAATGCCAGCCTCGAAGAAATACTCGGTGCAAGTGAAGCTGTCTTTATAACCGAAGACAGTTCATCAATGATTTCTGAGGCCCTTGCCCTATCTAAACCTATATATACTTTAGTCCCCCAAGAGAATAACATCTACGGAGCCCACAAAACTCTCATCAATAAACTTTACAGTGAAACTTATATAAAGAGAATGGAGATTTTTGAACTGGCCAAGACCTTTAATGATTCTCTATCAAAAGATTTCAACTTAGATTATGGATACCATTCTAAAGTAAGATACGATGAAATTATCTCTGCCCTTGACATCAGCAGCAATGGTAGGTGAGCGATCTCAACCCCTTAAATTGACCATCATGACGACAGGGACTTTAACACAAAGATCTATTGATATATAACCTGAGACAAACTTTTAACGGCAAGAGATCCTGCACATTCAAACTAGTCAATTGCAGTAGCAAAAACTACTAGCAGAAAATAATATTCTCTCTAGCCTCACCAAGCGAGTAGAACTTCATCAAAAGCCAACCTAAATTTTAATCTATACATCAACTGCCAACTCACAATTAAAAATACCGTTCTAAAAAATACAAGCAAGTATTTTGCGTGGAGAGCCAACCCCACACCACCCTGCACACTGTTAAAATGAGCCCATATCTTCCAGAGACCCTCTCAACAACCCCTTAATATAGTTGATGCGGCCTCCAAATTTAATTATTTCAATTTCTTCTTGAGAAAGGTCATTTTCCAACCAAATCTTAATACCTTTAGTCACATTTCTCAGCTCTAGTATCTTGTTACCCCCTGTACAGCTTGAGAGATCATAAAATTGAAGTTGATCATCTTTACTAAAGGCGTCAAAATCGCTTGGATTACAAAATGTTAAAATGAGAATTCCGTGGTCAATAAGATTCTTGCGATAGAGTCCAGCTACACTTTTGGCTATGACGCAGCGTACTCCTAAGTATCGCAGTGTAATTGAGGCATGCTCCCGGCTCGACCCATGACCTAAACTGTTGCCGGCAACAAGAAATATATCCTCCTTAGTGCTCAAAGCCCGCTGATAAAAAGATTCATCTACATTTGAAAAAGCAAAGCGGCTTAACTCTGGGACATTAGACCAATAAGGCAAAGCATCCGCGCCTCCGGGAATAATATCATCGGTTGAGACATTATCCTCCAGCTTTAAAAGAGCTGGGCCTTCGATCACACTTAACATTTTTTCCAAAACTGGCAAAGGCTTAATGTTGGGGCCCTTTCTCACCTCAACTTTCACTGGTATTTCCTGCGGTGGCTCCAATAGTGATCGCATATCCATTAGATGTTCAGGCTCTTCAAATACCGGATAATCCATGTCTAAATTTCTGGGGTCAGTTATTTTTCCTTTCAGGGCGCTGGCCGTCGCAGTCTCTGGGCTGCATAAATAGACGCTATCTTCTTTAGTTCCCGAACGCCCAGGGAAATTTCTCGGCACAGTTCTAAGACTATTGTGCCCGCTAGCTGGGGCTTGCCCCATACCGATACAGCCACCACAGCCGGTTTCATGCAAGTAAGCCCCTGCACCAAGTAGTTTTTCAAGGTCACCATTATGAGTCAGCTCATGAAGTAGTTGGCGCGACGCGGGATTAATATCTAAAGAAACCTCGTGCGGTACAAAGAGACCATTTACCATCCGGGCGGGAATAGAAAAATCACGCAACCCAGGGTTAGCCGAAGAACCGATATAGCTCTGAGAAACTGGCCTACCTTCAACTTCACGAACTTTAACAACCTTATCCGGCCGCGAGGGGCAAGCGATCATCGGTTCAATTTTCGATAGATCTATAGATCTAAAGTTGCAACCTCATCATAGGTTGCATCCTTATCGGCAAGCAACTCCACAAAGTCGTTCTCGCGCGACTGCTGCCGCAAGAAAAACCTCACTTGATCATCAGCAGGAAAGACACTTGTTACGGCCCCCATTTCTTGCCCCATATTGGCGATTACGTGACGATCCATTGCTGTAAGGTTTGCCAATCCAGGGCCGTGATATTCAACGATCTTGTTCCAGCAACCTCTCAATGTATATCTACGTACAAGCTCCAAAATAACATCTTTAGCGCTTACCCATGGCTGTAGCTCCCCCTCTAAACGCACCCCCAAAATAGTTGGCATTACCAGAGAAAGCGGAAATCCCATCATTGCAAGCGCAACCTCAATTCCTCCGGCTCCTATTCCTAACATACCTAACGAGCCAGCAGCACATGAGTGGCTATCCCCACCTAAAAGGGTTTTACCGGGGATACCAAAACAAGCCATATGGACAGGATGACTAATACCATTTCCTGGTCGCGAGTACCATATCCCGTAGTTTCGACAGGAACTTTGCAGGAACACGTGGTCATCACCATTCTTATGGTCTGCCCTCAATACATTGTGATCAACATACTGAGCGCATATTTCTGCTTTCACCTGCCTCGCCCCCAAAGCTTCAAGCTCCAACATCACTAACGTGCCGGTGGCATCCTCACTGAGGACTTGGGAGCCTCTGAATAACTCCATGATACCTCTGGCATGCAGAGCGGTTCACAATCAAGGCGCGGCTTCGCAGGAATGTCTAGACCTTTCAAGAAGTCGCAACGCGGAGTGTGAATCGCTCTGCAAGCCCCGAAGGGCGGGCCTTGAAGGCCACAGCTGCTGCGTTGCAGCTCTTGCAAAGGGCTACGGCCATTCGCGGCGAGCTGCGCCTAACATCTGCAGCCTTCAAGACCCGCAGAGGCATTACGGAGTTATTCAGAGGCTCCCTTGGTCAATTTTAAGCTCGATAACACTTTGGGGAGCCATATTCCCTTTGACCAAATGACTTTCAATTAACTTTCTAGCTACGTTTAGGCCTGTCATTAAGTTACACTAACGAACTCTAATACTCACCCACCTAGACAACTTATTGGCCTAGCAATTCTGTTTTCGTTATCGACATAACTAGAAATAACGTATTAGTATAAATAAATATCCATTAGAATAATTAAATATATTTAGAAGCTTAAATCAAAGAAACTATTTTTATCTAAAACATGCACACCCAACAGCCTTCACAGCAACTCAAACCGCCTCATACGATAGAAAACTTCACCTTTCGGCACTACCAGATTGCTTGTCCCGTACAAACATCAAGAAGAATTACCCTGGCTGAATGTCATATATAGAGAAATACTCAGCATAAGCATGTTAATATTCAATTAATAGGAAATTCCAGCAGGATATTCGGAATTGAAAGTTTTACTTCTACCAGGACTTGATGGAACAGGAACACTGTTTTCAGGTTTGATTAAGGCACTACCAAAACAATGGACAACCGAAACTATCTGCCTTTCCAAGCTCCCAGGGGATAGTTACCTGGCTCAAGCTCAATCAATCGCCAAGAGCTATCTCAATGAGAAGACTTACATTATTGCTGAATCCTATTCAGGAAGAGTTGCATATGAGCTATCCCTTTTAGCTCCCGAGAAAATTTTAGGCATTACCTTTATAGCTAGCTTTATAAGCTCTCCTTCGCTGCTATCCAAGGCAGCACAACTAGCTCCAATCTCGCTTATAGACTGCCCATCTTTAACCAAAATCACACTAAATTTCTTTGGTTTCAATGGCAAAGGCAGTGACATACTCATTGACAGCACCTATAACGCCTTACTAAATACCAACAGAGGCAAACTAAAGCAAAGGCTTCATAATATCGCCTCTATCTCCAAACCATCCCAAAAATTGGAAATCCCTGCCGTCTATATCCGCCCGGATAGAGATCGACTTGTAAGTAAAAAAGCTGTCATCGATATATCTGCGATATACATCAACCTCAATGTCATTGATATTCCAGGTGGGCACTTTATTGCTCAGGCACACCCCAACAAAGTCGCGGGAATTATTATAAATTTTGCAGAAGGATTATTGCCACCCTAACTTACCTCTCAATTAACGATTATATGGCGAGAAATTCCACAGATAATCTCGCCTTAGAATCTAAACTGATATTCGTTCATAAAGTACCTCTTACCAATCTCGCTTCCCACAAAGTCCTCGGAGTTAATAGTGAGCAATAGAGAGCATATTTCCTTTCTAGAACCAATAAAAAATCCACCCGCTTACTCAATGGATAAAGAAAATAGAAAACTAGAACTTAAACTTGATGTACAGTACGAAAAGAATAACATTTTCAGTTTTTACAAAACCCATGACACACCAACCTGGACCCGTGTATTTTCATCATCAATCACTCAAGAAGCAGGTTTCACACTGACAGGCCCTACCATTGAAATTCGCGCTGATAGCCACCTTACTATCCAGACAAACAACCTGCTGCCAGAGGAAGACCCCCTCAATACACCCGCTACAATAAACTTCCCCCATGAATTCAATACCTACAACTTACATACTCACGGGCTCCACGTCTCCCCAGAATCTCCGGCCGACAATGTCTGCATGAAGATCAAACCAGGGGAAAGTTATACCTACGAATACGACATTCCCAAGGACCAACCCCCAGGACTCTACTGGTACCACCCCCATAAGCACGGCTCTGTCGCTATACAAGTCGGCAGCGGGATGGCAGGCGCCCTAATCGTAAGGGATGAATTTGACGATGAACTTGAGGCAATGGGAGTTAAGGAACATATTCTTGTCTTCCAGAATATTGCCGTAGATGAGCACGGAAAAGTAGAGGATCAACACCAGGTCGCTAAGTTCCCAGATAGTGAATACTGTATTACCGTTAACGGACAATACTGCCCTATCATTCATGCAACGGTGGGTGAGCTTCTCAACCTGAGACTTCTCAATGCTACCACCAGGACATCGATAGATATCGATTGCCCTTGGTTCGCGCAAATGTACATCTACGGGTTTGATGGAAACCCTACTGATGACTACCGCCTACAAGACGGCGTAAGCCTGGGCCCCGCTAATCGAGCCTCCCTTTTCTTAAAAATCAGTGAAGCCGCCACTCCGGGAGCTCATTTTTACATTTACAATAATGCGATTGAGTTCCAACAAATGCCGCATTATAAGTACCATAACAACAGTCCACTTTTTGTTATCGCCATTGCCCAGGGGGAGGAAATCGGAACGGCAATCTATGCCCCCAGCAAACCACCCGCCCGATGTGCACCCCCACCCTTCCCCAGCAGTTTTAAAGTGGACTTACTGAAACCTATTACAGATGATGAGATCACCAATACACGTCGACTCACTTTCCAGGCCAACACGCTTGATGACCCCCAAAAATATTATCGCGGGCTGAATGTCAGTATTGACCATTCACCATTCGAAGGGTGTGAAGTGGTTAATCATTACGTAGAGCTTGATGCAGTAGAGGAGTGGACCTTGGTTAATGAAAGTGAATTCCCCCACCCAATCCATATTCATGTTAATCCGTATTATGTTATCGAGGTGGTTGGAGAAGACCCCATGCACCACACACTCAAACTACCGTTTTGGTGCGACACCTTTCAAGTACCGCCCCATGGACATGTAAAATTCCGTACTCGTTTCAAAGATTTTACCGGAAAGTATCCTCTGCATTGCCACTTACTTTATCATGAGGATGGGGGCATGATGCAGCATGTTAGAGTTGTCAAAGATGCCTCTGAGATTCCAAAATAGCCCACTTATCTATCCAGTCATTGAATGCAAGGATCGTTAAAGCCCCGTAAGAGCTAACACTTACTGGGGGCCACTTTTTGCGGGTCATGTAACTTGGGCGGAGTTGCATTACCACAATGCTTACTCAACCAATCGCAAGCATGGATAATATCCTTTGCAAGGCCACTGATTGCATTCTGATTGAGATGAGGGCGAACAACAATTCTCAGAGAGTTTACAGACTGAGCGTTTGGCGGCATCGAATAGGCAGAAAGAACCCATCCCCGCTCACGTACTTTATTGGATATATCATATTCATTAAAATTCTTATATTTTTTATTCAGGGTCATGGCAACAACTGGGATTCTCTGGGTTTTATTCATTATTTCAAAGTACCCACTGGCCACCAGAAGTTGACGAAGAGTCTGCGCATTCTCCAAGGTGTGCTGCATAATCTGCCTGTAACCCTCATAGCCTAGACGTATAAAGTTGTAATACTGGTAGGCAACCGGCGATGCATTTCGGCTAAAGTTCAATGTGGCTGTAGGCATCTCCCCACCCAGGTAATTAACATAGAACATCAAGTCTTCATCAAAAACTGCTCTTTCACGAAAAATTATCCACCCCAATCCCGGCGGCACCAAGCCAAACTTGTGCCCGGAGGCATTGATAGATTTCACTCTTGGCAAACGAAAATCCCATTTGTAATTCGGATAGAGAAATGGATTAACAAATCCTCCCGACGCCCCATCAATATGCATAGGGATATCGTTTCCTGTTCTCTCTTCATACTTATCCAACCAGTTTTGAATCGCCCTAAATGCATCATCCTCACCGGTAAAGGTTTGCCCGGCGATAGCGACAACAGCGATGGTATTCTCATCGACCAATTCATCCAGATGTTCACTGGTAAAGCGGTAATGACCAGGCTTTAACGGTGCTATGCGCGGCTCCACATCAAAGTAGCGCATAAATTTTTCCCAAACGATCTGCACATTGGCTCCGGTAACCAGGTTAGGTTTTGAGCCGTCTTTGCCGGCTTGCTGCCTCTTCTTACGCCAATTCCACTTGTGCGCCAAACCAGCCAACATGCAGGCCTCTGACGAGCCTATGGTCGCTGCGCCGTATGGCTCTACTCCCTTAGGTCCATTCCAGAGGTTGTGTAACCAGCGAACCATTCGCGCTTCCATCGCAAACAGCTGTGGATACATGTCATGATCAATATAGTTCTTCAGATAATGTTTCTTAGCGACCTCAAATGCTTCTGACTCAGTAAAAGTTGTGACAAACGAAGATAAGTTCATCGCAGGCTTTGCGTCAGCCCAGGTTTCACTGGTTACAATAGCCTCGGCAGCCTCTGCTGAAATACTACACCGGGGAAAGTGCTTTTCTGGAATATCTTCATTGTATTCGTCAAAGAACCTATCAAATGGAGATTGCTCTTTCACTACCTACCTCCGGCTCACTCATCAATATCAGAAAATGACTGCTGTTGATGGCCACCCTCCCCCCGCCAGGAGGGATTGTGAAAATAGAAAATTAACAAGGGAACGGTGATCGCTATAGCAATTCCACCCAGGTTGAGAGCAACATAAGTTACAGGATTTTTTATCGTGAGCTGTTCTGGCGGGAAAAATGAAACTACCAAGGCAAAAACAACGGAAATTAAGCCTATTCCGGCAACAATACAAACCCCTGGCAGCCCTCCCGGGATACGAAAACTTCTGGGTAAGTCTGGTTGCGTGATCCGCAATCGAATAACCGCAGCAAACATCATTATGTACATAATGATGTATAAGCTAATAGCCATCACTGAAATTAAAACAAAAGCTGTAGATACATTATCCATTAAAATGTAAATGGACGAGATTGCTGCTACCACTACAAACTGTGCGAGGAGAATATTTTTTTGTACACCCACCCGGTTTTCTCGCTGAAACCAAGGCGGCAACATCCCATCCTGGGCCGTAGCCAGTAGCCCTCGACTGGGGCCAGCCAACCATGCCAAGGCACCACTTAGTGCACCATAGCCAATTAGCCAGGAAAGTGCTTGCACGGGCCATTGAATCCCAAGTAGCTGCCCAAAAGCTCTTTCGTAAGCTGTAAATAAGCCAGTTTCTACAGATATCTCTTTATAGGGCAAAATTGCAGCAATAGAGAGTGCGCCGAGAGTGAACACCAGGATGGAAATAACGGCGGCGATGGCAATTACAGCTGGATATCCTCGACGGGTATCACGTAGTTCCGACACATGCGTGGCCTGTGCTTCCACTCCAGCAAAGGCAAGTAAAATACCCCCGAGAAAAGCAATTGCCCCCAAACCGTTAATATGGGGAAACCAGCGCGGGTGATCATAACCATCCCGACGCACTGCTACTTCCGGGTCGGTCAAGGTCTCCCAGCCAATAGGATTACCACTCACCACCCACCAAACAGCCAGGACAATCAAAATCAAACAGGGAAATACGATACCCACCAGAAATCCAAACTGTGCCACTTTTACCAGAAAGCGGGTTCCGGTAAGGGCAATCAGTGTCGCTAGCAAATAGGCAAGAATGCAAAACCCACCGATATAGTAGGTATTCTGGGCGATGGTATTATCGCCCACCGCATAAGCCACCGCCGCAGCGGCAAAACCCAACTCCGTGGGATACCAAACAATGCACTCGATCCACTGCAACCATATAGCGACAAAACCCACCTTCGGGGTAAAAGCCTCACCAACCCAGGTATAGACACCCCCAGTGCGCTCTGAAAAGGCGCTGCCAAGTTCTGCCGACACGAGCCCTGCAGGAATCAAGAACAGCAATGCCGCAAAGCCGATATAGAAAAACATCGTCAGCTCTTCTTGCGCCATCATCGGCAGGGTACGCAAGCTGGTAACAACCGTTGCGGCAGTTAGGAGCCCGAGAGCAGCCACAGAAAACATCTTTCTGTTGGCAATATCCGGGGTGCTCGATGCACTGCTCCCTTTTGGTCGCACTGATGGGACCTCCCTGGAGTGCAATATTTTTGCGGCAGTACAAAGAAGCAAAGCCTATCGTGGGAGTCTGCGGGATAGATGGGATAACAGAGGTGCCGCTACCAAGGCATAAGCCGCCCTTTTAGCAACGGACTTATGGAAACATAGAATTCATAGCAAGTCGGTGCCCACACCATCTTTCACCCAAGGAGAAATCGGCTAGGGCAGTGGTATGTGGCAGTTAGCCTGGAACCCCATGTTTGGTGTAGATATCGAAGCGTCCGGATTTCCCCTCCAAGGAAAGGTTGGGCTTCATATCAGCCAAATAGGGGGCAAGCTTAGGGCGCTTAACTACTGTGCGGTAGTAGCAGGCCGCCAAGGCAGGGCTCAATAAGCTATCCGCATCCTCATCAGTCCCAACCAAATGATGGAAGGCAGCCATTTCCTTTTTGACCTTGGCAGCTTTCCCCCGCGCAGGGAACATTGGATCCAGATAAATAACAGGGATGGATTCCTCCGATTGCAGCGCGAGCCACTCTGACGCCGCCGTACAGCAATCCACCAAGCTCATTCGCTCAGAAATTGCAGCCAACTCAGCATCCCCGATAGACGCCTGTCGCAGCCGGCGTATTCCATCTTTCAGCAATTGGAAAACAACCGGGTTGCGCTCCAGCATCTGCACCTCACATCCCAGCGCCGCCAGAACAAAGGCATCTCTACCCAAACCAGCGGTGGCATCGAGGACTTTGGGGTGGAAGCCAGAACGCAGACCAACAGCTTTTGCTACCGGTTGAGCTTTACCGCCGCCATACTTGCGGCGATGAGCAAGTGTTCCAGCAACAAAATCCACCCATACTGGCCCGGCTGCTTTGCGCCCGGTCGCACATAACTGCAGTTGCTCTCCGAGACACAACACTTGGGGAAAGTCGACCACATCAGCAGGAGAAATAGCTCCAAGGAGGGGGTAATCTAACTGAGCGGATAGTTCTTCCGCTGCGGAAACATATTCTGGCGCCGCAGCGACAATAGCCAACGATGGACTCACCTGCCCTCCAGGTAACATTGAAAAAGGGAGGCGATGCTAACCCGGTTTTTGTAACCATTCCAGAGCTTGAGCGGACTCCTCTTCGGGAAAGGGACGCACCTCAGCACTGATGAAGTGACAGGCAAGGTTGGGCATAAAGCGGAGGATAGGATTATCGGTAACCACGGCTATCCGGCGGATATGCCGTTGATGCTCTCGAATAAAGCGAAAATGAGAGATCATTGCGACGAAGCTCTCCCAGCCAGCGAAATCCCCCGCATTGACTAGCAACCCTTCTATACGTCCCCGCTTGCTGATGATCGGATCAACTTGCGCGGCTAGCAACTGGAAGTCCTCAACGGTTAACTTCCCAACTGGTCTAACCTCGAGTATTCGATCACCCTGATGCCAGATATGCTCAATCATATTTTGAGAATGCGGCAGGGCCACACTTCTGTGCGGCCCTGCTTTTCGCTTAGCTCGATGTAGCTGAGTCATTATTATTGGTCAGTTATCATTACTTTCCATTCCCTCATCCTGACCGGTATCTGCCTCTGTATCTGTTTCAGTGCCATCGGCAGAGGCATCCATATCGTTAGTCGCGCCCTCTACAGCATCATTGGCTTCCTTCGTAGCATCATCTACGACCTTATCCGCTTGCTGATTTAGGTCGCCACCCGAGTTATTGCTCGCGTCTGGCATGGCGCTAGAATCATTAGCATCCGGGCTCATGTTGCCATCTGCACCCATATTGTCTGACCCAGACATAGTAGCGTCAGGTGAGCTCCCGTTATCTGAAGACCCCGGAGGAGCGGGATCGGTTGAGTCAGAGTCCTGGGGCATTTGGGAATCGGGATTGCCCATACCATCAGGGGAATCCGAGGTATCTGCTGGGGCCATTGAGCCACCGCTACTTCCTCCACTAGAGGGGGTAGAGGATCCCCTCATCTGTTCACTCTTCTGCTCCTGCTCCATCGAGTTATAGGCTTCTTTAGCCTTATGCTCGCCGCTGCGCGACATAAAATAACCGATGATCAGTAATAAAATGATCAGGGGAATCAGTAACTTCTTCATATCTGGACCTCTCGACCCCAGGCAAACTCAAAAGAAGACATTAATCATTAAAATCGAGCCGGTTACACAGTGCTGGTCGGTGTACTTTCTCGATAACAATCCCAAACCCTGACACTCCAGCCTGTTTACAACGGTGCGCAACTTAATGAGATGCAGCGCCTGTAAAAGAAGGTCGCGCCAATACTGATAAGAATAACCCTCCTTTGGGGTTCTTCAAGGGGGAGAGCCACTTCGTAGCAGGTTGGATTGCTGTAAAGAAAGAACCAGTTACAACTGATAGTTCTAACAGGTCTGCAAGAAAGCAACTTATTAGCCCTGTTTAATAAACTTATTAAGTTGGGCAAGTATCGCGGTGGCGTCTGACTCAGCAATAACCGCCTCACAACTCCTCAGGTGTAACCTTCCGTAGCTATCCAAATTCGCAAAAATCAGATAGTTTTCACCTTGCTCCAGCTTTAAATCGCAGGATTCAAATCCCAGGCGGAAGGTGATCTCTCCACCCATTGGCCCCTTCCAAACCTGGCTGGGAACGGCAGAGTAGATATAGCCTGATATGGCTGTAATTCCCTCCTCAGACAGTGCGCTATCCACATCCCTGTGAACATCAATAATTTCTACTTGCGCCACAACCTCAGCTTGGGCAAAACGTATTTCCAAATGAGCAGTAGATGCCGAAGCTATGTCCTCAGCAGCATGCGCCATGCTACTCACTAGGAGATATAAAATAACACTCACGATTTTGGAAAATGTCTCACAAGATATTTTTTGCGTCACAACCCTCTCCTTACTTATGCTCTTATCGCAGTAGACATAGCACAAGTAATTAGGATCGGCTTACTCTTTTTTACAGAGTCTGAAGGATAGCTAAGAGGTAAGGAAATTTGGCAGAAATTCCTCTAGCGTGAAAATCAATACAGTAGATAACCAAGCGGGCTGCTCGATGAGCAGCCCTGATAGCTATAAAATCGGCCATTTAAATACCGGTATAGGTTAAGCGATAGATTTTATGGGCAAAATCATCAGAAATTAATACGCTGCCATCAGGCATTTCTAAAAATGCAACAGGGCGCCCATAGGTGGTTTCATCCCGCATAAAACCAGTGACCAGCGGCTTGTAATCCGTGACCTCACCATCTTTAACTGTCGCCATCATTACTCGGTAACCTGATTTTTTGCTTCGATTCCAGGACCCGTGCTCAGCAACCAACAAGTTCTGTTGGTATTCCTTGGGAAACTGCCCACCGCGATAAAAGTGAATTCCGAGAGGCGCCACATGGGCATCTAAATTTAATACCGGCTTGGAATAATCAGCGGCCTTCTTACCCTGACCAAATTCCGGATCAGCAATATCGTCACCGTGGAAATAAGGATAGCCAAAATGCTCTCCTGCAAAGCTTACCTTATTGATTTCACAGGGTGGGATATCATCACCCATCATGTCCCGACCATTGTCTGAAAACCACAATTCATTGGTTTGCGGATGAAAATCAAAGCCAACGGAGTTTCTCACTCCATTTGCAATCACTTTTGTTTTCTTAGATTGCAAGTCCAGCGAAAATATTTTTGAGTAATTTTCGTTGGCATCACAGATATTACAGGGCGCGCCGACGGGCACTATCAGCTGCCCTTCACTATCAAAACGCAAAAATTTCCAACCATGATGCCTGTCCGCTGGAAACTGATCGTAAACAACCTCAGACTTCGGTTTGTCAAGATTTTTATCAATCTGGGGAAAGCGAATAATCTTATTGACATCAGCCAGATATAAATCGCCATTTTTATAGGCAATACCTGTCGGCGCTTTTAAATCATCCATCAATAGCCAACGCTGATCACCTACACCATCTTTATCTGTGTCCTTGAAAGCATAAACTTTTTTCGCGCTGAAAGAACCAGAAAATACTGTACCCGACTCAGAACGTGCCAATTGACGAGCCGTCTCAACATCTTCTGCAAAGTAGCTGAGCTTAAAGCCCTCGGGTACCTTGAGGTAATCAAGGTCTATCTCGGCACTTGCAGAAGCTGCAAATAGCAAACTGGCCAAAAGTAAGTATTTCATATTTATATTCTTGCAAAATATAAATATTAACTAAAAGTGAAGATGTTGATCAACTCAGAGGTTCAGACATACATGAGCATTCATGCTTAAACCCTAAAAAGCCGCCCCTCATGTCGAAGATAAGCCAAAAATCAACGAAATCCAGTATTTTCAAGCGAACTGTTTGCGGTATTTACTGGGAAGAATACCTTTCTGCCGAAGAAACGCCCTTCTCATTTGTTCCTGCGACGAAAAGCCACACTGGGTTGCCACTACATCCTGACTAATCCCTGCCTCCAATATTAACTGACAGGCCTTCTCAACTCTAACCTGCTCCAAATACCGAGCCGGAGTTACACCTATTTCGCTTGTGAAGCAGCGAGAAAAATTTCGGGGGCTCATTGCTTGTTTTTTGGCCAAAAAATCAACGCTGAGAGGCTGCTCTAAGTTTAGGTTTATCCATTCCAACAACGGGGAGAACCTATTATTTTTTAATTGTGCCTGTAAATAACTACTGTACTGACTCTGATCACCATCACGCTTCAGGTACAAAATCATTTCCCGAGCAACTAAAAGGGCCAGTTTTCGACCGAAGTCCTCCTCAACCATAGCCAAGGCCAAGTCTATCCCTGCACTTCGCCCTACAGAACTGTAGATTTTCTTATCTCTCACAAAAATCGCTTTGTTATCTACTTCAATATCTTTATATTTTTTTAGATCACCGATGTATTTTTCATGGGTTGTAGCCCGATGCCCTGATAAAACTCCAGCCTTAGCAAGTACCAGTGTACCACTTCCGCTAACCCCTATCCTCTCAACTTCCTTTGCCTTAACTTTCAACCACTCAAGAAACTGACTGTCATCCGTTAAGTCAAGGCAACTTTTCGCAGTACCACCTCCAACTAAAAGAGTATGGATGGAGCCTGCCTCTTCAAAAGACTTATCAGGATGTACTTTTAGACCTGTTGATATTTCCTTGGGCTCTTTGGATGCAGCCAAAAATTCGATATTGTAAAGCTGATTTTCACCGTACCCGAAATCCGCCATTTGCTTATTTGCAAATGAAAAAACCTCTGCTGGGCCAGAAATATCCAAGCATTGAGCGCCGGAGCAAATAACAATGGATACCGTTCTTTTATTTCTTTCCATAAGACCCAGATAGGGCGATGGGGTACTACTTTTCACTGCGAACACCTAAAACTAACTTATCAAACTTAAAGGATTTTTTATGTTGTCTTGCAAAGTTAACCTGACGCAAAAAGACAAAATGACTATTTTGAATTCAGTGACTTTAAGTGAGAATGTACCAGTATTCTATATTCTGTAAAGTATTATTATTATTGCTTTTCGGAATAACGGGTCATCTATTATTTGGGGCCCCTTAACTGGTCAAATTCCACCCTTTTTATCTTCACAAGCCGCCGAAATATTTTTTATCTCCTTATTTGGCACCATTGAACCAACAATTATCTTATTAGGCGGCAAGAGGGGACATTTTTCACCCTCATTAATTTGGCGCTTTTTGCATGCTAATTAGCAGAAAATAGAAGGCTTTCTCTTAGAAGACCATTATTTGAAGCAACATGCTTTGTACCAATTAGCCCCACCAAATAATTTCAATAGTAAAATAAACTCACTACACCTCACGCAATGGCATTACGGAAAAGTAATTATTTGGAATGAGGCAACAATTAGATTTTTCAGGGCATTGTCTTTTTTCTGTAATATTTGACATCGCACCCAAGGGTAGCAGGTTGTATCTCTTCGAAATTAATTGACCTTTAGTGCTTTTGTCCTCACAGCTAACCGAGATTTACTAGCCCCAATATCGTCAAACAAGGATCACAATAAAAACCTAATGAAAGAGAATCAAGTAAAACACATGTAGGGCAATTAAATGATACTTTGGATTAAAATTTTACACACATTAAGAACAACTTCTGCCCATTTTCCCACGTATAGCTTTGGCCTTGTAGTTCGCGACAAGCCGTAAGAACTATATATCAGGCTGCTATTATGTAAACATGGTGTAGAGTGAGACCATATCTACGCACTTATCCCCCGTATAGCTCACTACCTTAACTTCAATAGAATTAAACAGGCAGCCTTTAAGCAATAGAAGGGAATCGACCTCTTGTAGGCACCTTCTTGTAAGAGCCCCCAACCAAAGAGTAGAAAGGGGCTCTATACAGTACTCAATTAGGCGGTACCGGCCATATTACACTTAATGGCAGTTACAGCTTTTCCAGTTTATGGATAAGGCCTCCAGATGAAATACTGCTAACCCCATTCCCAGCCCAGATCTGGCTTTGACTAGGGCTGGTAAATGACTCCACCAAATTCACACCGCCATCGCGACTAAAAGACCCAGAGGTTAATGCAGCAATATCCCAGTAAGTGCTACTATAGAACTGACTGTCCATTGCCGTATTCATACCATCGCCACTAAAGAGGGAAACATCACCTGCTGTTTTACGTTTGAAGGCTGTAACTAATGAAGGGAGTGAAGATCCACTAAAGTCATTAGCTTCCATTGCAGTAATTGTAAAATCAGGGCTTGAATAAAAGTATCCGTACCCGGTTGCTGAAGTAATACCATCTCCACGATAAATTCGGGTTTCATCATCCGACTGGAAGGCCACTGTTAGCTGATCGTGTCCTGCCCCCAAGAAATCACCAGATGCCAACGCGGGGACTTCCCAGTAATCACTGCGGTGTAGAACCCCCATATTTGTCAAGCCTTCAATACCGTCTCCACGATAGATGATCGTTTCACCTGATGGAGCGGTCATAGCCGTGACAATTTCAGAGGCGCCATCGCCATCAAAGTCACCCGATACCATTGCGTCAATGCTCATATCAACGCTATTAAAAAGTTGCCCTTGATCAAATAAGCTTCTAGTGCCGTTACCACGGTAAACTATTGTCTCATTACTCTCTCTATTTGAAAGTACAGTAATAGCCTGGTCCGACTCACCACCACCGTAATTACCGCTCTCTAAATTAGAGACTTTATAATCCGAACTGATATAGACAACGTCCTTAAGGTATTTCCCTTCACCACCAGTAGCCAAAACAACTTTTGTAAAGTCGTTATAGTTTAATGCTACCAATATTTCATCCAGGCCATCTCCATTAAAGTCACCAGCGATGGTGCCCCCAATGCTTTCCTTTACTATTTGATCTCCATGATAGAACTTTTGTTCTCTTTCAATAAAAGTACCAACATCGTCAGACGCAAGAGTAGCTGTAACTTCTATTTTACTACGATCACGATAGGGGAAGGTAATTATGTTGTTTTTCACTAAATTACCAAACGAAGGCTGCTCCCCACCGGCTACATTACGCCAGCTAGAAAGGAAGGCTATCTTTCCAGAGCGATCTGAATAGTTACTGTGTATATTGTTAAAATTACTAGCATCCCTTACCCGAACAGGGTCACCTGATATAGTGTAAAAGTAATTCCCATACACCTCATTCTCACTGCTATTATGAGCAAGATATACTGCATGCATTAACGATGATTGCTCAGGGATATTCTCCGCCTTATGAAAAACATTATTGTAAATCACGTTATATTTTGAATTTACAACGTCAACCACACCATACCCAGCGCAACCTTCTGGGCAGTTACTAACATCAAATAATGTGCCCATTTCCACAAACTTATTATCGTGGATTTTATTACAGCCATTCCAGCTCGATGCTCTATTCTGCCTACCGCCATTAAAAATTATTCCGTAGGTGGCATAGTTGCGCAATGTTAAGCCACTGATCTCAACATTGGTGCACTGACCATCTTGAGCGCTCAGATTAAAAAATGACTTGCTTCCCTGCCCCTCAAATACCGGCTCCTCATCAGCGTAAGGCTTAATAATTAACCGATATACCTTATCAGTCTCAGTCCATTTCACACTTTCAGCGTAATAAGTGCCGCCACGAATAGCAATCGTGGTATCACCATCGCTAAAATCCACTAGCTCCTGTGCCCGGGATAAAGTCTTTACCGGCTCCTCAATATTGATACCGGTATTGGAGTCATCTCCCTCAGAGGACATATAAATTGTCTTTGAAAATCCAGCCGCCGGAAGCATCATCAACATCCAGGCAAAACATTTAAAATTAGACCCAAGTCTCATTTAAAACCTCACAGATAAGTTAGGTGACAAAAATGGGTAATTGTCACGAGGCTTCATCTTAGATTTCCTGACTTTTTTTACAAAGGACAAGCTTCCTGCAAAAGCTCCACTTTTTAGTGTTTGGCGCCACCTTAGTTCACAGTCATAAGAAATTAACACCACACCATACCTGAGATAAAGTATGTAAATATTTACTTCAAAAAATATCCGACAATTAAACCTTAGATTGCCAAACTGAACACTGGGCAACAAATTAATTCACTCTTCATCGAAATCCAGTTTAATTTTATATATCTGCAATTAAATTAATGCAACACTAAGTTAAAGCTATTAAATGTATCGCGCCACGATCTTTATTTGAATCAAAAACACCAAGAAAATAGATACAATTAGAGCTTCACAAAACATTAATTATTATATCTTGGGCTTACCTGAATCCACGAGTATATTTTAGCTTTACCCTATTTATTTTATCGTGGCTGAATACTGTAACAGGAAGGATTGCACAGCTGGAACGCAAAGCACTCTACCGGGTGACTTTTCCAGTATGAGGGGGCTGAAAGATAAAATTAAGGCGTCCATTAAGGTCCACAATTGAGCACCGACGAAACCTTTCAATTGGACCAAAAGCGCCACGAAAATTACTACTTCAATTGAGCCTGTATAAAAAGTGTTAGCGAATTAACCCCATACACCACTATTTGACTGGAATGGCCGGTAACTGCACCTTGAAAAAGCAGCGCTATTGCCGAAGGTATCCCACAAATTCTAGAATGGCAAAATATATCTTCAAGGTACCGGCTCTATTTCAACCATGCCTTTGAAAGCCACTTTAAACGCTCGGAGGAACCCATTGAGAAAGCAGCCAGTTGCATCTGCTCTTGCTGGCTTTCTTCAATCAACCTCTTGATTCTTGATGTACTCTCGAATCATCTGCTCATCAAGACCTACTGTACTCACGCAGTAGTCCCGAGCCTAAAAGTGCCTTCCTGTGAAATTTCTCTGCACATGCTTGTACTTCCGAAATATCTGGATCGCAGATTTCCCTTTCAGAAACCCAACCGTATTGGAAACACTTAACCTTGGAGGAATCATTAACTACATATGAATGTGATCCCTCATTGCGTACCCCTCGACCAACTCAATGTCTTTTTGATGACATAAGTCTCGGAATATTGCTCCAATCTCACGTCTCAATGCTCCAAATAACGTTTTCTTTCGATACTTGGGAACAAATACCACATGGTACCTGCAATAATGTTTCACGTGAGCTTGGCACTGCCAATCTCGCACATGGCCTCCTTAAAGAACTTGCCGGTTCATGGAGGTCATATTTTTACTCTGCACGCCGGAACAGCAGAGCCTTATCAAGTCTCACCGCCTGAGGCGGTGGTTTACCTATTTGTTAATTAAATGGTCCCACGGCATACGCCGTAGAACCATCAACCATTCATTAATTTTACAGCCAAACTCAATAGCGATTTTTACTCTAAGGTTCATTCTTTATCACTCTCAAACTCAACCATAAAATCAACTAACTCAAGACCACTAACAGGGGCTTTGACGTTTGCAACTGATTTAAGGCCGTATGCCTTAAGATCGCCATATTCTCTGGTGTATTTCCTGACCCTACTGGGTAAAGGACTTGCACCTCCAATATTTTACCAATTTATCTCTACGTACTGGGCCCCTCAGAATGTGGACCCAGTGATAGTAAGCAGCAAAAACATAAAACTTTCACATTGCTTCATAAATACGAGTATATAAATAATAAACTATTAATCATCACTCCCTCGTGCCCACATGAATTTATATAATCCAGCAGGCGGTTCACCTCCGAATGGGAGTGGATTGTGAGTCCCTCCAAATAGTCGCTTAGGTATGTTATACCTACCAAATACTTCATGGTGGTAATCAGCCGCCTCTTGAACGCTCAATAACGCATTAGTATCAGCTTTTACTGCTTTCACATGGGCTCGAGCAATATCCAATCCTATTTGCTCCATACTTACTGGAATATTATTCTCAGATATATAGCCTTCCAAACTACTCCAAGTATATTCAGCTCCCCATTTATCGACTACCCCCATAATTCCTGGCGGATTATAGTCGGGGTCCCACCCAAGTCTCCCTACCCTTGACAGCCAATCCCCTGCTGCATATCGTGATTCCCAGAATCCAATCAAATCACGATCATCTAATAAAGCTTCATCTTGCTCAGTAATCACAGAGCACTTCAGGAGTGGGCCTTCCAGCCCTATAATTTCATTCACCCCACCGCCTACAACTTCTACTAGACCTTCAGCAGCCCCTCCAATTATTTCGAGAAACTCAAATCCGGGTTTTTCATACTCTACTTTCTCCCAGCTCGTATCAAGCGGCTTAGTCCACTCAATAACCATATCTAAGTCACCTTCTTGAGTATCTATAAAGTAACCCAACCCAATTTCTGATAACTGCCTACCAAAAAATAAAGAGCTCAATCCCATTGTATTTTCAGCTCTAAATTTAACTTCGTCACCAATTCTCACCGCGTACCCTTTCCATGAGCCAACAGCATGTTCTGCAGAATTCAATGTTCGCGGCGCCCTATCCAACCAAGTAAAAGTGTAATCTACTTTATCCATTCGATCTAAATAGTTTGGAGCTCCATCAAATTTATTATAAAACCGCCACTCAAGTAACTCAGCCCCATGTCCTTCGCTAAAGACCTTAGACATCTCACTATCAGGTCCAAAATAAAGACTGTCTCCGCCCTCACTACTCAACCAGTAATTAACCGTATCAACAAGCGGGCTCAAATCATTTATTTCCTTGAGAGTCATTCCATTCTCGTATACGTAAGCAGATGTCAAACCGTGGCCTTCCTTCCACCAATCGCTTACATCAAAGCCTGTGAGTATCGTATATTCACCACTAAAACCTGTAATTGCTTGTAAATAATCAAAATCCGGCGTCGGAGCAGACGTAAAACCTATCTCCACACGCTGACGGTTTAAAGTCTCTGCAACTACCTCAGCGCTACTTTCGGCCTCAGCCGTATGGACGGCGGCAGTTTGGGCCCGCGAGACGAGTTGCGTTTCGGTTTTAGTTTGCTGGGCCGTTTGAGCTACTTCGACAGCGTGCTGAGGCGCAGGCTCTGTTGCTTGGCCGACAGCCCTATCAGCAACGGGCTCAACGGCGATCGGCGATTGGCGCACCGGGGCAGACAGGGCGTAACTCAGGTGGGAAACCGCAGCATTTTGTGCCACTGACGCGAAGCTGAATTTCTGATTCCATACGCTTGCATTCATCGCTTCAGTAATAGAAGTGGACAGGAGTGTTTTAGTCATCTTCCAGCCATCGGCAGCCTGGATGAAGAAGTCTTCGGCACTATTCAAGTTTGCTGCGCCGTAGTTGCGTGCTGCATAGCTCATCTCATACTCAAAATTGCCATCCATTCCCCCTTGAATTGCACCACTAACCCCTGCCACGGCTACCGCGCCCCAGTTAAAGCTATGCTGGTCATCGAAGGCCATATTGATGCCTTGGCCAATCACATTCTCTGTAATTGCGGCACCCACCTTATTGCCGGAGAGGAATCCTGATGTGCTGCCAATACTGCCCTCCGCACCCGATAAACTCCCCAGGCCCTCCATCACACCAAAAGTCACCATACTGGTCACACCGGCTTTGGCCACCCCACTCCAGTCGAAGCCGCTCTGTAAGCCCACGGCCATACTGGCCACCTGCGTGGTAGCGGCAACGGCGGCTCCAGCGGCAAAGGCACCCGCCGCACCGGCAGCGACAGCACCTGCACCGGCAAGTGCGCCCGATACCGCACCATACACCCAAGGCCCCAAATACATCGAGGCCACCACAGCAACTGCCAGCACAATTACCTGGGCCAAACCACAACCATCGGAATCAACCGGTGGTGGTGGCGGTACATCGGGCAGGGTTGGACTGATATCGCCCAGCTGTAGGCTGCCGTCTACAGGACGGAAGGTGTCGGCATTGTTATGGATATTGGTGACTACGTTGGGCAGTTCCAGGCGCTGTCCCCGGGTCAGTACTTCATCCCCACGCAGACCGTTGGCATCCGCCAGCAGGTACCACAGGCTGGAGTCTCCCCAGATCGTGGCCGCAATAGTTTGCAGGCTTTCACCGCCCTGGGCCTCGTAACTGGTATAGCTGGCGGCCGGGTAACTGGGGTTGATCGGCTGGAAGTTCTGGTCAAAGTCTGCCGATTGCACCGCCTGTACATGGTCGCCGTTGTCGTTTAGGTGGCGGTTGCCGCTACCGTCAGTTTCCGCCAGCGCTTTCACATAGTCATAGCGGCTCGGTACCCGGTCATTACCCACATCCCCCACGGCATGGCCGTTAAAATAGTAGAAGTGGCGCATCTCTCGGCCGAAGGGATTCTCTCCGCTATCGCGAATCTCCTCGCGCACCAAGGTGCGCCCCTCTTTATCGGTGACATAGGCCATGGCGCGCTCACCTTCCACATCGTAGACCCGGCGTATATGGCCGTTGCTGTCATAGGTGTAGTAGGCCTCACCGCTCTCCCACTGGGCGCGCTGCTCCGGGGTGAGATCAGCGTTATCGGCGTTGATCACTACCGACTTAGTTTTGTAGGTGTCCCACTTCTCGTAACTGTTGTGCAAGGTGGTGACCGTGGGCGCTGCACCATCTTCGGGATATGCCCTGGTAATCGAGGTATCCACTGTTGCGCCATCACCGAGGAAGGTGTTGCGCATCCGCGTAACCTCATCGGTCGCCCGACCGCTGTCGTCATAGCGGGTCGTCTGGTAACCCAGTAGGGTGCCATCGGCATTGTGATGATTCTCGGTCACACTAAACAGGGTGCCATCTGAGTCGTACTCGTAAGAGGCGGTCACCTGCCCTGCATGGTTATTGACTCGTTGGGCGCGCAAGACAAAGCCGCTGCCCTGGTCGATATGTACGGTGGTGACACGGCCATTGGCATCATAGGCGTACTGCTCGCGAATGCTGCCATCACTGGCGCGCACAGCTTGATAACGCTGATCCAGGCCGTTGTAACTGATCGCGGTTCCACTCTCTCCCATCACTATCTGGCCGTCCTGGAATTCGCCCAGGGTCAGGGTAAAGCGGTTGTTCTTGTCGTAGGTGTAATAGAACGATTGGGTTTCCCCTTCGATAGTGCCGTCTAAGTTATCCACATAGCGGCCGTTGTAAACACTGCTGACACTGCGGCGATTACTAAAGGCATCGAAGGTGTAGTCGATCTGGTAGGCATTTCCGTATTCGTCGTAGCCCTCAATGCTGACAATACGGCCCTGCTCATCGTATTCAGCGTTGCTGTGCTGATACACCATGCGGTTATTGTTGTTATACAAGTCGTTAGAGCGGTAATAGAGCTCACCGATGCGGTTGCCCGCCTTGTCATAGCGATACTCGGTCACCGCCGGCGCCACCGTATCCCCGACTGCGGCCTGGTCCCCATCGACCAGGCCGTTGTTGCCGTAGTCGAAGGTGCGGAACAGGTTGCCGTTGTGGTAATAGGTGTAGCGAATATCCTGGCTGTTCCGGTCCTCCCACAGGGCGTCGCCGCTCATACCGGTATTGCCTGTCTGACGCGACAGCCAGCCGGCATAGTTATAGGAGTATTCGATGCGGTGACCACCTAAGTCGTCGTGCCAGACCGCTTTGCCAAAGTAGTCGCTGACATCAGTAATCACGTCTTCGCGGGAGCTCTGGCTCCAATTGACCGCGACGGTACCGCCCATACCGGCTCTGGCCACCGAGGTGATATAGCCCCCCAGGCGCACCTGGATGGCGCCGCCCTGGGCCTGCTCGCCGCTGGCGGCGAGCACACTGCGCGTGACATAGTCACTCCAGGCGTAGGCGTAATCCGTCACCTGGCCGCTGTAACTTGTGTACTCCAATACCCGGCCGAGACCGTCGTAGCGATAGGTCTCCTGTCCAACTGTGCCGCTGGCACTGGCATCGCCCGTATTGTCAAAGCTGGAATTGAGCACATAGCGGGTGTCGCCGTAGAGGGCGTTGCGATGGCGAATGCGATTGCCAAACTCGTCGTAGTCCCACTCATCGTAGTAGGCGGAGGCGCCGTAGTTGTAGTCGATCGCCCGGCTGCTGTCCTGGAAGCGGTTCATCCGCACCAGCTGGTTGTTGGCGTCGTAGTGGTAGGCCACCTGATAGTAGAGCGCACCGGTACCGCTGCCGCGCTCGCCGGCCCGGTAGGCCAGCTGGCTGGTCCCCTTGAGGTTGCCGGCCTGGTCGAAGGCCTGGGTATCGTAGTCTCCCACCGCGTCCTGGCTGGCAACCAACAAGCCCGCAGCATAGTCCTGCAAGCTCACCTGCTCGTGCTTGATGTTGTAGTTGTCTACAGCGGTGCGAGTGGCGCTGCTGGCGCCTGCGGCGGCTTGCGCGGCCACTTTTTCCATCACCGTCTCGCCGTAAGCGTTAACGCCGTACACAGTGGCGGTGTGGGCGCGGAAATGGGTCATCTGCTCCGTGTAGACATCCGCCTCTGGTTTCAACTCCTGCACCACATTGCCGCGCTTGTCGTACTGGTACAGGGTGGCATTGCCATTGTTGTCGATAGAGGCCACGGTTTCGCCAAAGGCGTTATAACTGGCGTGGTGGGCAATCAGTGTCTCGTCATTGGCGGCACCAGTCAGTTGCAAGGCAATATTGCGGACTGCCTGGCGGTTATACATGCCCACCTGGGAGTAGAACACCGAGCTATTCGCGTCACCATCGGAACTGGCACTGCGGGAGTAGGTGTTGGAATCTACCTCTTTAATAACACGATTTGTCAGGTCGGAGACCGTGCCTGGTTTACTGTTGTCAAAAGTCCCCTTGGCCTCATTGATCACGGTGCCACTACTATCTTTGACCGTCATGGTGAATGCCAGGCTACTGTCCGCTAACTCTGAAGTATCGATATTGGCCATACCGTTGACGACCTCAGCCACCAACGTAGTAGCTCCAACAGTAAACTCAACGGTTTTAGCCTCATTGGAGAGGTCGAATATCCTCACATATTCATCGGAAGTTAGAGTCGGACCCTCATGCCTAGACGGGATACTGACACTGCCCCACTCCCGGCCAAAGGTATTGATCGACACCTCAATGTCACCACTGGGTTGTTCATACCCACCGGTAGTTTTAACATCGCCATAGAAGGTATAAGTGCCATTGCCGGTAATTTCACTGGTTACCCCATCGACAGTAATCGTCGCTCCCTCAATCACCGGGTAGTTGGAAATCGTGACAGTTACCTGTTCTTGGTAGGTATATCTATAGAGTTGCCCATAATCATCGGGATCCCCCACAGGTTCACTACTTATTATCCCTACAACCGCAACACCGTATTCAACGGTCATCGCCTTGGAATCCACCTCGCCCGGATGGTCGATCGTATCCTGGCCGCCCACGGCCGTATAGCGGGTCTCTTTGGTTTTAAGCGAATCGGAATAACTTAAATCAATACTCTGGCCACTGCCCTGCTTGGACGCCTTATAACCTGCTGAAAGCCAGAAGGTATTCACCTCCGGCAGGTGCTCCAGGCCTACCCCTTCGCCCGGCAGGCCGACACTGCCGTCCTGGGTAGTCGCGCCGCTGCTGTAGAGATCAACGGCATGCAGCACCAGGCCATCTGGGGACAGGAAAGTCAGCGACAGCGAGTGCACTCCGGGTGCCAGGGCAATTTCCATGCCGTCGCTCCAGTCGTACTGGGTGTTATCCATTACCACTGCGCCCTCGGCATTCTTTGCCAGCACCTGCACCTTGGCGGTGCTGCCAAAAACATCGGCCACATCCGCACTGGTGAGACTGAGGGTGTTATCTGCCAGGGCCCAATCCAGGCTGGGCATCAGCGCCAGGGGGTTATTCTGAGCGTCATCCAGGATATCAGCGGCCTCATCATCGCCGGCCTGAAGGAAATTACTGGTGACGTCGTAGTTATAACTCTGGGTGGTCACTACCACTTCGCGCCAGCCGTACTCGACGCCGTCGTGGGACAGGGGTACAAAAACATGCAACTGTTCAATAACCGCTATATGGTCCGTTTCCACGGTGATTGTACGGCCGCTATCCAGAGTCACCTGGCGGCTGGTAACGTACTCCAGAGTATCCCGCTCGATATAACCGCGGCGGGACTGTGTACTACTGCCCTCTAAAAGCCACTCATTGTTACCGAGTAACTCGTCAAGTCCCTGCCGCTGCTCGGCAGTAAGGCCCAGCTCCTCAAAACGAAGCCTGTCATCATTTTCATCCAGGTAAAGAAGCTCATCACTGTTGTCCAACCAGGAGTTGGCACTGTCCACCGCCTCGGCATCGCCGGGGTTGCTGGTATAACCGCGCCCCTCATCGTCGACAAAGTAAATACTGCTGCGCTCGGTTGTTTTACTGCGCGCCGCAGGTAAAGTGAGTACATGACTGGCAGCCACACTAGTGCTTGCCGGCATGTCCCCGCTGCCCAGGTCCACCCACACGGAGCTACTACTGGAGTGGGTGGTCTCCCGATTGCGGGCACCTACGGTCGGTACACTGCCACTGCTCTCGCCATAGCTAACCTCGTTTTGGGTTTCGCTGTCGTCGTTGTCGACATTCCACCCCACATCCAAATCTGGATTGTCATCCGGTGTCGCCAGTGGGGCTTCCACCACGGTGATCAGTTGATCTTCCTGGTCGTAAAGGCTGTATTTCCACTGGGTCTCACTCTGGGTGGTCTCGTTCAGCGCCTGCTGCACGGTGGTGACATCTTCCAGGCCATCGTTATTGATGGCGGAGATTTCCAGCGTGGTGTTGCCGTTTTGGTCATACAAGTAGATGCGCGGGGTGCCATTGCCGCTGTTGGTTTTAAACAGGCGACCCAGCTCGTCGTAGACAAAGTACTCCTGGTACTGGTGCTCTGCGAGGCCCGTGCGGCTGGCGGTGTTGATGCCCTTGCCAACAATCTGCCCGTGGGTGTTGTAGGCGATATCGTGCTGCACCCGGTCACCACTATCGGTCTGATCGGCACTGCTGACGCGGGCGGTCTCGCGGCCCTGGGCGTCGTATTGCAGCCAGGTCACCACCTGGGTCTGCTGGTTGTCGATATCGGTTTGGTAGCTGGTCTGGTAGACCGCATTGCCGAAGGCATCGAAGACAAATTCCGTGGTGCCTTGGTAGTTGGCATCGCCGCGATTCTCCCGCGCATCGCGAGTCTCGGTGCGCACGCCCAGGGCGTTGTAGCGGTGGCTGGTCACCTGGTCGCTGTCGTTGTGCACTGTCTCTGCGGTGCGGTTGCCATACAGGTCGTAGTGATAACTCACCGTGGCGCGCACGCGGTCGCCGCTGTAGTCGGTGTACTCCGCGCCCTGGGTTTGTGCCTGCTGGCCGAGGGCGTTGTAAGACACGCTCTCCGTGCGGCTGTCGCTGGCATTTTCATCCCCGTCGTAGCGCACCGCGGTGTCTTGCAGGCCGGTTTCGCTATAGCCGTAGCGGGTCACCAAATCGCTGCTTACCTGGCTGCGACTCAGGGCGGTGCCCGAGTTGCTGATACGGGAGAAGGATTCGCCTTTGAGGCGCTCCTCCAATAGCAAGCCGCGGCCGCTGTAGACATACTCGGTGGTGCGCAGCTCTTCGTCATATTCCTCAGAAGTGAGGTTGGCAATCAAACCATCGCGATTGTCATTGTAAAGAGACTCCAGCCAGGCGTGGCGCGCCTCATTGTCGGCGGGGGCCCCGAGGCCATCAAAGTTGAGGGCCATGGCATAGCGGGTTTGCGCGATTACTTGGCCGAGACCATCGTAAACAGATTCAGTGACATAGCCGAGGCGGTCTACCATCAGCACTTGGTTGCCGGCGGCATCAAAGAGGGCAAAGCTGGGTTGGTCTTTGCCGTCGATCTGGATAATGCTGTTGCCATTGGCATCGTAACTTACCTGATACCCCTGGGTGCTGCCGTGGCTGAAGCCCTCTTGCAGCTCGCCCTGGTCGCCGCTGGTGGAATCCGGGTCGACCAGGTTGTTGAGGTCAAAGAAGATGCCCTCGTCGCTTTCCGTTCTCACCAACAGGTTGTTGGCGTTGTAGTAGAAGTGCGTGCTGCGCCCGGTGGTAAGTTCGCGATCCTGTAGCGCCAGGGCATCGTGGCGCCAGTGCCCGGAGGCACTGTCGAGATCCAGTGCGGCTGCGCTGCCGTCCCAGGTGCTGCCGTCGATGTGCAGGCGCTGGTCGTAGCGGACTTCCGTGGTGAGGTTCCCGGCGGCGGTATACACGTTAAACGTGAGGCCGCCATCGGCATCCAAAACCAGTACCTGCTGATCCAGGCGATTGTAAACCGAGGCGACAGCTTGGATCTGGCCGTGCTGGGTGCCGGAGACACTGCCGTCGCTGTTGAGTGCGGCTCCACTCAGGCCGCGCTGGCCTTCGTAGACCTGGCGGCCCAGGGCGTCGTAGCGCACTTCGGTAACCTGGCGCAGGGTGACCTGGCCGATCGCGCCATCAAAGTCCGGCGTGTTCAATGCACTGTTGCTGGCGGCGGCAAACTCCGGTCCGATAGAGGTGATCATCCGGCCGCGGTGGTCGTAAGCCATCTCGGTGGTGCGCAGGCCCTGGGAATCGGTTTTCTCACTGGCGGCACTCACATCCCAGTAGCGCCCCTGAGTCATCTCCACCCGGTCAAAGGCGTTGTAGACATATTCGGTAATGGCGCGCACTTCTCTTGTCGCGGTGCTGTGGGCGCTCAGCGCTGCGGCAAACTGCGGTCCAGTTTCCTGGGTAATGCGCCCCTGGGCATCAAACTGGTAGTCGGTGCGGGCGCCGAGGGCGTCGATGGCCGCAGTGCGGTTGCCGGCGGCGTCGTATTCATAGCGGGTCTCACTGGCGATTGCCTGGGACGCAATCAAGTCGTAACCGTATTGCGTCGTCGAGAGTAGCTGACCCCGGTTGTCATAACTGTTGGTGGTGTAGCGGTCGCGCACCACATCCTGTTTGCCACTGAGCAGTGCGTCGAGTGCGGCGGCATCCAGTGCGGCAATATCCACATCGTCAGCAAGCTTCTCGGCGTAGCTGCGCACCGCCGCGGCCTGGCCAAAGGCGTCGTATTCATAGGTCGTTACAGCGCCATTGGGCAATACCTGGTGGGTGAGACGATTGTTGGCATCGTAGATAAAGATGCCGGTATTGCCGTTGGGGTCGGTGGTGGCGACGATATTGCCAAAGGCATCGAGCACCGAGTGGGTGCTGCCACCGCGGGCATCCACCTCAGCCACTTTGCGCCCCAGTTGGTCGTGCTCCTGGGCGCTGACATAGATCTCACCTCTCGGGCTGACCAGGGTCGCCAGCTCATCGAAGTGGTTGTAGCTGAAGTAGGTCGTGGCGATGCGCTCGTGCCGACCGAGGTCAGCTTCACCGAGGGCGGCGCGATTGGCAATGGTGTCACTCTCGGCGTCTGGCAGACCCGCAGTCTCCTCTACCAACCGCCCCAGGGCGTCGAAGCCACGGTAGGTCACCCGCTGCTCGGGCAGCCCCTTGGCCTCGATCGTGAGCCAGGTTTCACCGAAGGCGGTGTAGCGCTGTTCAGTAATCACTCCGGCGCTGTCAATGGTGAGGACCACTTCACCACGGGCCGAATAGGTGTAGCGGGTCGAGCGATCCTGGGCGTGTGCCAGGGCACCGGTATCGATACTACTGGGTTCGCTATTCAGCGGGATCGCCTGGCTGTAATGGGTCTCGGTCAGCACCTGGCCCAGGGCGTCGTAGTTCCAGGTGGACAGGTAGCCCTGAGAGCTATTGCGCGGTACCAGCTGATGGGTCAGTCGACCGGCGGCATCGTAGCTGAGATAGGACTTGTAGCCGAGCTGATCGGTGATCTCAGTGCGGTTGCCCAGAGCGTCGTAGCCGTAGTACTCGGTAAAGCTGCTGAGTCCGCTGCCATTCCAAACTTGCTCAGTGATGCTGGTTTTGCGTCCAGCGCTGTCGTACTGGGTAACGAACACTTGGTCGGTGGCGCTGCTGCTGCCAATAGACAGGTCTCCAGCGCGCAAGCTACCCCAATCGGCGACAGCGGGTACGCTAATTCGGTTGGCATAGCGGATAACCGTCTCGCGGTTATCGCTGTCGCTATAGCGAGTCTCGGTCACATAACCGAGGCTGTCGACACTGTGGGTGCGGCGCCCGCTGGCATCGTAAATAAAGAGGCTGCGGCGATTGTTGGCGGCATTGGGGTCCAGGTCTGCGGTGGTCTCACTGGCCAGGGCAATGGCCCGGGCGTAGGTGATCTCTCCGGCCACTTCGCCACGGGCGGTGTACAGGGTCTCGGTCACATAAGCGTACTGGGCCCCATCCCGCTCAAAGACCTGCAAGCGGTGGGTCTGGCGACCGGCGGCGTCGTATTGGTAGCGGGTCTCCCGATCCAGGCTGGTATCGCGCACCAGGTCGTCGACACTCTCGGTAGACGGATTGATTTTGTGCGCATAGCGGATCTCCGCACTGACGCGCCCGGCAACATCGTAACGGGTCTCGCTCACCTGACCCAGTGAGTCAATGGTGTAGGTGAGCTGGCCGTCGCCATTGTAGATATAGCGGGTGCTGCGCTGGGCCACGCCACTGTCGAGCAGTGCGGCAATCGCCTCGGGGGCGGCGCCACTGGCGATGTTCGCCGGCAGGTCTGCGCTGTCTAGGAACGCACCGTACTGCACCTTGCCAACCAATTCGCTGGCCGCGTTGTACTGGCTCTGCACCAGGGTGTACTGCGGGTTGTCTGGGTTGCCACTGGCGGAGAGGGTGTATACCGCGCGGCCTTCGGCGTCGTATACCGTATAGCTGGTATGGCCGAGGGCATTGGTCACGGCGGTGCGATTGCCATCCCGGTCGTACTGGTAGTGAGTTGCGATGGCCAGCCCATCCGGGTCGACCGTTTCACTTTGCACCCGTCCCAGTTCGTCGTAACTGTACACTCGGGTGCGGGTGTAACTGGCGGTGCCCGCCACGCCGCCACTGAGATAACCCTCGCGCATCTGCAGCAGGTTGCCCTGGCCGTCGTAGTCAAACTCAGTGAGCAGGTTGAGGCCCGAGTTATCGCTGCTGGCATCCACGATCACCCGCACCACGCGGCCGTTGTGATCGAATTCCGTGCGAGTCACGCTGCCACTGGCATCCACCGTCTCTTCAAAGCGGTGGCCGTAGCGTTGGGTCGTGGTGAGGTTGAGTCCACCCACATCCTCGGTGCGGGTCAATACCCGCCCCTGGGGGTCGTAACGCATCTCGGTGCGCACACCGCGCTCATCCAAAGTGGCGGTGAGCTGACCTGCGGCGTTGTATTCACTGCGACGCATCTCACCCAGTCCATCCTCGGTACTGACCAGGTTGCCCTGGGTGTCGTACTCATAGCGCGCCTGGCGGTGCCAGCTGCCATTGGCGTAAAGGGAGACCTCGAAGGTCTCACCGTGAATGGTAAACAGGGTTTCGGTGTGCACCCCCTGTGGGGTGGTCATTTTCTGTGAACGACGCACATCGTCATAGCTATAGATAGTGGTGCGATTGAGCGCGTCGGTGCGGGTCAGGACGCGGCCGTAGGCGTCATAGCTCAGCTGGATGCTCTGCCCCAGCGCATCGCGCTCCTCGACCACCTGCCCCAGGCGATCATAGAAATACGCGCGCTGGTTGCCCCGCGCATCCGCAGTCGCCTGTACTTGGCCGAAGGCGTTGTACTCACTGCTCGTGGTCACCGCTGTATAGGCGCCGTAACTCAGGTGCGTACTACTGGTCAGCACTTCACCGCGGCGGCTATAACTGAAGTCCGTCTGCGCAAAGCGGCTGTTGGCCCGGTCGATGGCCTGGCTGAGGTGGGTGCGCTCGCCGAAGGCGTTGTAGGTAGAGGTGCTGGTAAAACCCTCGCCGTCTGTGCTGCTCATCAGCAGACCGCGCTGGTTGTACTCGCTGCTGGTGACGGTGTCCCCATCGCTGGCGATACCCTCGACCAAGCTGTCCAACTGCGCCGCATTGCCATTCAGGTTCAAGCTGTGCAGCAGGCTGTCGCTGAGGCGATTGGCGTACTGGCGGCTGCGGATCAGTTCGCCGAACACGCTGTAGGCCAGCTGGCTGACCTGCCACTCCAGGGTCTCCGAGCCCGGTTTGAACACCGGCGCAATGGTATATTTCAGTTGCCCGTCTTCGGTGTAGGCATAATAGGTGGTGTAACCGTTGGCATCGGTGCTGGACAAACGCCGCCCGGCGGCATCGTAGCGGTACCCTTTGACCTGCCGCCCCAGGTGATCCCACTCACCGGTCACCCGCCCGTGTACATCGTACTCCCAGTGGGCGTCGCGAGTGGCGCTGTCATTGGCGCTAAAGGTCGCATCGCCCTGGTAGTTGTCCAGGTAATTATCCAGGATCGAGCCGGAAGTTATCGCGAGACCACTGCGGCTGCTCTGCAGCTGGCCGTCGGCGGTATAGGTGAAGTGACTGGTATTGCCGTAGGCATCGGTGCTGTAGGTCACCTGGTTGCGGCTGTCGTAGCGCCACTCAGTCACCTGATCATCATCACTGCTCAGCAACTGCCCGGTGGTCTCTGTAGTGACCTCCAGGGTGCCGATACGACCGCTGCCGCGTACCAGGAACATGCCGATATTGAGCAGTTCCACATCCGGGTCCAGGGAGGCCAGGTCCGCCTGTAAGTCCCGCTCGAAGGCGTGCCAGTTACCATCCAGATAACTGGCATCCAGGGGGAACTTGTAGTAGGTGGTCCCACCAGAAGAAGTATATTTTCTTGGACTGGGCTCTGTAGAGCTGTATTCGATATAGGCTCTGCCCTCAGTAGTCTCCACCCAGAAGAAAATCCGGCTGGGGGCACTGAGGTTCATTTCAACGCGAACTTCAGCCGTGTCCTCAATTCCCCACCAGCTCTGGCCCGCACTCTTTTTCAGCTTGAAGCCGTCTCTGGTGCCCGAGCCGGAAAGCTCAACCACTTCCCGCTGCATACGAACATCGTATACCTTCTCTATCGTGGCACTGCCGGAGATCTGGGCGTAGATACTCCAGCTGTCCAGTCCCTGATCTTCTTCGTTAAAGCGGTGCTGGATAAAATTGAGGCCCTTGAGGGTGAGGCGCGAAGCGTCGCCGTTCACCACATCGAGTGCGTTGTCGAGGCCGTTGAGTGCGCTGGCGTAACGAATGGTTTTCACCCGGTTGCCGGCGACATCGTACTGGTGCTCGGAGAGGTAACCCTCTGCATCAATCTCGGCGACTTCGCGACCCTGGGCGTCGTAAATCCAGTAACTGGTGCGGTCGTTCTGCGCGTCCACCACCGGGCGCAGGGTCTTCAGGGTACCGCTGTTCAGCCTGTGTGCGCTCTCGCTATAGCTGGCCACCCGGTTGGCATAGCGGGTGGTTGCCACCAGTTGGCCGGCGCGATTGTAGCGATACTCAGTGAGATAACCCTCCTGGTCCAGTGTGCCGCTGACCCGTCCCGCCTCATCGTAAAAAGTGCGGCTGATACGGGCATCGGCCAGGTCCACTCCGCTGGCCGTGGCGCTGAGATATTGGGTATAGCTGTCGCCGGGGGCGAGGGTAAAGCGGCCCTCGCCGCTCTTGCTCACAGCGACACCATCCACATCCAGGGTATAAGACAGGCGGTATTCATAGACACCGCTGCCATAGAAGTCCTTGTCCAGCTCCACCGTGCCATTTTCTGCATCCACCGGCAGAGTAACCCACTCACCCTCGGGCAGTGAGCGAATGGATAGCTCCACCCCACTGGCGCTGTAGGACGGGTCCAGGGCCAGGGTTAAACGGGGGTTTTCCACCATTTGCAGCTGCCGCCCCACCTGATGTTGGAAGGGGTCATCCACCAGACTGGTGCCATCGTTGTAGTGGCGGGTCACCTGCACGGTGTAATCGCCGTCGGGCAGCGTGGCGCCCATCAGCAGGTTGAGGCGGCCGGCAAAGGAGCCATCGCGCAGGGTGGCGGGATCGATCCAGGTCTGCACGGGGGCGCCGATGGCCGTGCCGGTGGCATTGTCGATCACCACCGCCTCCATATAGGCGATCGCCGCCGCCTCCTCGGCACTCAGGTAGCCCTCAACGGCATAGCCCTCCGCAGTGCTGCGGTGATAGGTGGGCATTTCCCAGGTGGCCGGGGTAATACCGCTGTCGTTGGCGGCGAAAGCCCCAGACAAACTGCGCAGCAGGCGATCGTTGTCTCCGTAGCGATTGCTGTCCAGGCGATGGGTGCCAATCTCAATGGTGCCGATACGGCCGCTGCCGCGCACCAGGAATCCATGTATTTTTTCTACCTGAACATCGGAATCCAGCAGGGCTACATCGGCAAGAATGTTCCGCTCGAAAGTATGCCAGTTACCGTCTAGATACTTTGCTTCTAGAGGAAACTTGTAATAGCGAGTGACACCATCAGGGGCAAGGTAAACTCCCGGAGCGGAAATCTCTGAACCATACTCCACATAAGCCCACCCAATAGAGGTCTCTATGTGGTAATAGAGTTTAATAGGGCCGGTTAGATTAATCTGCGCGCGCGCGACCACCCCATCACCGATATTCAAGTAATCATGGTCACTGTCGTTATAGATTCTAACGCCGGCATCAATCCCCTCCCCGGAAAACTCGATGACTTCCCTCTGCAAAATGGTGTCATAGACTTTCCCTAAAGACGCATTATCAGAATCGTCTTTATAAATTTTCCAGTGATCCAGATTGAAGTTGTCGGCGCTGTTATAGGTATAACCGGCATAGTCGGTAACACCGTCCCGGTAAGTGACAACCCGATATTCGTAATCGCCGTTGAGGTCATTCCCCAAATTAGCGCTGAAGTGGTCGCCGTTTTGCTGCACCGCAACCCGCTGCCAGGGATTCTCGCCACTGACAGGGGTATCGGTCGTAATTTCTACGGTGCCGATACGGCCGCTGCCACGCAGAATAAATTTGCGGAAAGCCTGTATTTCTTCAGTGGGGTCCAAATAGGCAATATCGGCGAGGATATCCCGCTCGAAGGTATGCCAGTTGCCATCCAGGTATTTATCATCAAGGGGGAAGGTATAATAAATATGGCCGGAAGCCACTAGAATATAGGGCTCTGTGGCCTCTGAATCGTACTTGGCATAGGCGATACCGCTGGCGGCCTTACTGCTGTCCAACTGGTAGTAAATTCGATATTCACCTTCACCAGCATATTGCATCTCAACGCTGGCCTTGACCCCATCGGCAATATCCCAAGAATCCCTATCGGCATTTTTACTGAGCGTAAAGGCATTATTGGCACTATCACCGGAAGTCTCCACCACCTTGCGCTGTAACTGGGTGTCGTACACCTCCGTCACGGTGGCTCCCGCCGGGCTAGAGTCAGAAACCCGCCACTGCTTCATATCTAGGTTATCGCCGTTGTTATAAGAGTGACGTACAACATCACTCCCCCCAACCCGGCGGTACTCCAGATAGGTGACTTCATCGGCTTCACCGAGGGTAATCGCACCGATACGGCCACTGCCGCGCACCAGGAAACGATCGATCTCTAACAACTCAACATCCGGGGCCAGAGTAGCGAGATCCTGGCGCAAGTCACGCTCGAAAGCATGCCAGTTGCCATCCAGGTATTCGGCCTCCAGAGGAAACTGATAGTAGGTAGTCCCCGAACCAGTGACATTCACCCTGGGGCTGGATATTCCAGAGCTGTACTGGATATAAGCACTGCCCGCAGAAGTCTCCACCCAGAAAAAAAGATTTGTTGGCGCACTCAAATTAATTTCGGCGCGGACCTGGGCACTATCGCTGATATTCCATGAGTATTGGTGGGCGCTCTTGTTGAGTTTAAAGCCATCGTCGGCACCCAAACCGGAAAGCTCGACCACATCCCGCTGCAAGAATTCATCGTAAACCTGGGCGACAGTGGCAGTACCAGATGACTGCCTATAAATTTGCCAGTTATTAATATCCAGGTTTTCGCCGCTGTTAAGGACATGGCGTGGAATATTGAGCCCACCTGACTGAGTGGAAAAAACCGAGTCAATTTCTACAGTGCCGATACGGCCACTGCCGCGCACAACCAGCTCTCTAATGCTCTGTATTTTTTCACTGGGGTCAAGGGAGGCGACATCTGCAAGAATATCCCGCTCAAAGGTATGCCAGTTACCGTCCCGATAGCGAGACTCCATAGGGAAGGTGTAATAAATATTGCCACTGGACAAAACCTGAATATAAGGCTCTGTAACTGACGGGCTGGAGCTGTATTTAACATAAGCTGTCCCCGTAGATGCATTGCTACTGGCCAGCTTGTAATACAAGTTAACCGGATCATCAGCGGAAAACTGAACCTGAGCGCGGGCAATACTGCCATCGGTAATATTCCAGGAGGCAAAACCTTCCTGCCTCAGGGTAAAAGCATTATCCGTGCCGCTACCCGAGACTTCTATTACAGAGCGCTGTAGTTGAGGGTCGTAGACTTCCGCAAGCGTTGCCCCGGCAGGGCCGGAGCTGGAAATTTTCCAGTGCTCAGAATCCAAATTATCAGCCGTGTTATAACGATAACGGGAAAAATTCTGTGCACTCAGACCCGCATCGGACCAATTGACAATATCTACTCGACCAATACGACCACTGCCACGCACAAGAAGATTATTAATACTCTGTATTTGTTCATCGGGGTCCAGAGAGGCTACATCCGCAATAATATCCCGCTCAAAGACATGCCAGTTGCCATCCCGGTACTGGGCCTCCAAAGGGAAGTTATAATAGATTGAACCGCTGGTAGCGCTTATGGATATAGAGGGACTGCTAATGCTTGAGGAATAGCAGACATAGGCAACCCCGTTACTTGCCTTACTACTGGTCACTGTATAATAGAGCCGCGTATGCTCTTCACTGGAAAACTGAATTTCAGTGCGAACCACGCGGCCATCGGTGATATTCCAGGAATTCCCGGCTTCATTTATTCCCAGTTTAAATCCATTATCTGTGCCAGTGCCGGATACCTCCACCACTGAACGCTGCAACTGCGAGTCATAAACTTGTGCAACAGTCGCCCCTGCAGGACTAGCGTCATAGATACGCCAGTGATTGATATTAAAACTATCTTCACTGTTAAAGGTATGACGGGAGTAGCTGTGGGAACTCAGATTGGGATCAGACCAGTGTATCACCCGGTCTTGGGCCGGTTGCTCACCGATCTCGACGGTAAAGGGCTCTTTGCCGACGGTGCTGTCATCGTCGTAATACAGGGTTAAGGTGACACGATAAGCCTGGCCCGGGGGCAAGTCACTGCCGACCGATAAATTTACTTCGCCATTATAACTGCCATACAACTGCGGCCAGGTCTCTGCGCTGGAGATCAACTGGTTATTTTGATCGCGCACTTCGGCAACGATTTTTTGCAGGGCTGGGCTGGAACCGATTGTCACCGGGTAACCAATAATCCCCACTCCAGTGTCTTCCTGTAGAGAGACAGTGGTGTACTGGAAATCAAAATTACTGGTTTTCGCGACCCCTTTATCTACGGTGAGTGACGGATCGCCAATCGTTTGCTTTACTGTTTGTCCGTCTTTCTCGTAGCGAATTCGGAAATGGTAGCTCCCCTCAGTGATACTGCCCTCATCCACATCGCCGAGTACGACTTTTAAATCACTCCCTTCGTCATTGACCAAGACACTGCGCCAGTCACCGGGACTATGTTCATACTCAAAAATAACACTGGTGCCTTCGGGGCGCGAGCTGGCAGGCCAGCGGAATTCAGTAGGGTGATACTCGGTTTGGTTACCTACTTCATAGTCAAAGCGATTGGTGCCCGAGGAACGGCCACTCAAATCATAGGTAGTCACCTCCACTTCATAGCGGCCATTGGCCAGCGCGGCACTGCCGGCCAGATTGAGATTACCGTTATAATCACTACCACTGGCATCCAACCAGCTTAAATAATCCGCAGGGTAACTGGAACTGGTTGCCACAAGACTGCCGGTGACCTTATCCAGTACTTTAACATCGGCACGGGAAACTGCGGCGGCCTGGGTACGGTTAAAATAACCGGTGACACTAGAGGAATTTGCTACAGTATTATAGCGAACGGCATCAAACTCGAAGACGCTGGTGAAGTTACTGTTATTGTCGGAAGTACCGCTTTTATTAACCGTAAATTCGCCACTAGAGCGTTTCACTATTTGCCCAGCATCACGGTACTCTATTCGAAATTCATAATCACCATTTTCCAGCACATCGAGAGTCGCCTGGTGATTTTCGCCACTCACTACCGGAGATACACCGGTCCAGCCTCCACTACTTCCCACCAAACGATATTTAAACACTACCGCCGCACCATCGGGCTGGGTTTCCTTGCTCCATTTAACTACGGTTCTATCATAAGAGTGCTGGGTGCCCTGTTCGTAGGTAAATATATAAGGGTCATCATCAGGTGTATTATCTGTTTTAGTAATTGTTAACGTCACCGTATAAACCCCATCGGGGAGTTTATTACCAATACGCAAATTTACCCTACCGTTCCACGACGACATATCCTGTGGGTAGGTATAGGTCGTATACTCAACACCCGTTACATCGTTCACAGACACTGCTTTTATTTGCTTAATGTCTGTCCTGGTCGAATAGCCCGTTAACGCTGAAGAATTGGATACAGATTCCGTCTTCGCCTTAAAATTGGTCGATATTTCCTGACTGGTGCCACCGATCGCAGTAAAGGTATTAGTCCCTTCCTGTTTAGGTGTGCTGCCCGAGAAATACTGTACTTTATATGTGAGACTGCTACTGGGGGGATTATCAATTGCAACGGTATTGCTGTTGCCACTCATGGAGATATTTTGGCTTACCCAGGAGCCACTGCCGTTCCGATAATAGAATTTAGTAGTTTCCCCTATTCCTGTATCGGGGTCATCCCATTTGATGCGGGTGCCAACATTAAAGGATTTTGTTGACATATAACGCGTTAAATACGCTATCGCATCGATACCAATTTCATCATTACTACTAAGCTCAGGGTCTTCAATACTGTCATATCCACCTGGTGGAGGAGTAGGCTGGTATTTGTACACCTCTTCAAGCTTAACTTTAACTTTATAACTTCCTGTTGGTAAATTATCACCATAGTGATCTGTGAGCTTAATACTACCGTCGAAATTACGGCTAGTGGAAGTATAACTAAAAGTATCGGTATAGCCACCGGGGAGGCTCCCACCGTCATTGCGACTAACCTCCACAGTAACCTTAAAATATTGGAAAATTTGAGGATAAGTCGTTCCAGTCAAAGCACTCACACTTGAAAAAGCATCTGCTTTTAATTTGGTGCTACTAGAAGCAGAGTCAACTTTACTACTTTCAGGATAGACCGTGACTTTTTTACTTTGTGTCTCTGCGCCGTCGACATTGCGCACCGCAGTGCCGGAGAGATCCATCCCGGTCGGGGGTTCAGCCGCGCGGCTTGTGTGATTGTTGTAAATATCAATCCTGCGGTTTTCGACCGCCGTATATTCCTCGGCAACAATGGTACTGCTGGCATAGGTATAGGGCTGTACCGGTGCACGGGTATAGGCGGTGGTAATTGCGCTGCCACTGACCGATTCTGTCTGGGTATTTTCCACTCGCTGGTAAACAGTGCCGTACAACGTGTAATCGTTACGGGCCGTGCGTGTGCTGGGACTGCTATCCAGATCGACACTGCCTATATAACTGGCGGTGTCGCGCTGGTTAAACCCTGGGCTATCTGCCTGGGCATAGCTCTGCACCGGCTCCACCCAGTGAGTGGCACTGCGGCTGGCAACCGTGAGACTGGCATCGTTGGAGGCATATTTTGCCTCTAACGAATCCGTCGTTTCTGCGGCGGGATCTTCAATATAAAGATTATATCGGGTGCTGCTCAGCACCTCGCCCTGGGCGGTGTACAGGGTTTCACTCAGGTAGCCCTCTGCATCGACAAAGAAGCGCACCCGGTCGGCATCATCATAGTATTGATAAGTGGCGCGGTCGGCGCTGCTATTGGCCGCCGGACGCAAATCCTCCAGGCTGACACTCTCCTCAATACCGACCAGGGCATCGCCGTCTTTAATCAGCAGGCTCTGCAACTGGGTGCCACTCACCGGGGTGCTATAGTGCGTGGTTTGTATTTGCCGCCCCTCGGCATCGTAGTGGAATTCCGTAATTGCGCCCGAGGCACTGATCACCGCCACCATCTGTCCTTTATCATCGTAAAGGCTGTGGCTGACGGCTCCGGCGGCATCCTGAGTGGCCCGAATGCGCCCGAGGTGATCGTAGAAATACTGGACCTGCCCGCGAGCACTGAGGCCGTCGCGGGTATCGTGATAGACCTCACTAATCAGACTGCCGTTGGTGGCGTAGGTGCGGGTTACCTGTAAACCATTGGCATCGGTACTGATAATCTGCGACTGAGCGTCATTGTAAATACTGGTGCTGGTGTAACCCTTGGCATCGGTACTACTGAGCAAACGACCGAGCCCGTCATAGACATAGCTGGTTTTATAACTGGAGGAATCTGCACCTGTGCCGCGGGGGTCCACGGTGTGCAGCAGTTGGCCACGGGCATCATAAACGGTATAGCTGGTGGATTCAGTACCATCGAGAACGCCGTCCCCATTCACATCCACGGTACTGTAATCAGTAACGCTATAGACCTGACCGCGGAAGTCCAAACGGGTATCACTTCTGCGCGTGGCATTTTCTAGTTCGCTACTGAGTATGTCCGCCTGGGTTTCCTGCGCCCAGGTATTCAGGGCACTGAGACTAAAATCAATATCGTAACTGACGCTTGCCTGGGTGTAGGTATCCACCAAGAACTGATCAAAGTAGCCGTGGTGCAAGTAGGTGATACTGCTGATAGTGCGCGCGGTAGCGGTTGCGTCGTCGTAGCGGGTCTCTTGTACCGTGCCGTCGTGGCCTACCACATAGCGCAGGCGCTGCATGTCGTCGTAAACATAGTGGGTTACCCGGGGGTCTGCTGGCATTTCCTCGCCATCGCCATCGGGGTCCGGTTGCAAGTAGACCGTTTCCTTAATCAGCTGGTTATAACTGTCGTATTCCCGCTCGAGCGTATTGCCCTGCCCGTCGCGCAGCAGGATTTGATTGCCGCGACTGTCATATTCGTAAACCGTGGTATTGCCGCTGTGATCAGTTTTTGAGGTTAAATTACCTTCATCGTCATAACTGTACTGGGTACTCTCGCGCACGCCATTTTGGTCTGCGGGGGCTTTTAATTCGATAACCCGTCCGGCGCCATCAAAAACCAATTCCGTTTGCGGCCCGATCCAGCTGCTGGCATCGGATTCGGGGTTAACCACTTGAGTAATTTTGGTGGTGTTATTTTCCAGGTCATAGCTATAGGTGGTGATACGCCGATCGCTGCCATCCAACTCTTCTGCAAGACCGGAATTAGAGTGGCGACCACTGCGCACTTCACTGACCCGATAATCTCCCAGGCCGTCGACATCGACGTACATAAACACCATGTAGTTGCCATCGCTTTGCTCAATCGTGTGAACGCGATTACTGCTGCCGTCATAGGTGTATTCGGTACGGTATACATTGCCATCGGCAATGCTGTTATCTTGTGGGGTTAAGTCAACGGTTACTGAGTCCAGCCGCCCCTGACTGTCGTAGCTGTAATACAGCCGCTGCTGAGCAGCGCCATCGGTGCTAACACTAACACCGGTAACTTTACTGCCGCTGTAGCTAATGGTGAAACTCTGCCCAGCCGCATCGGTGATGCTATCGACCAAGCCGCTGCTGTTATGACCAAAAACCAGTTGCCGGCCCTCGGCATCCACGCGGGCCACCATTTTCCATTCGCCATTAACCTGACCGTATACTTCTTCACTGCGACTTGAGCCCTCACGCCAGACCCATTGATTGCTGCCACTGTCATAAATGATTTGGTCGTGGGCACCGGCGCCGTCACTTGAAACATAGGCCTGTTGATGGGCATCAAACTGGTAAATTGTTTCTGAGCCATCACCACCGATACGGGTAACCTGGCTACCCGTCTGCCCGGGACTGCCAATCAGGTTGATCAGCTGGTTGGAAAAATTGAAGCGAAAACCGTCGTTGTTATCACCATCAATCTGCCCTTGGCTGTTGTAGGTGCGCAGCATGGACAAGTCGAGGCCAGCTGCCGCTACAAATTCATCTTGTTGGCGCAAAACCAGGTTGCCGGTTGAGGCGTTCACATAAACAGACTCACGCCCTTGACCAAAACTCGCTGAACCGATACCGGTCTTTGTACTATTGAAAAGACCCAGTACGTCTCCGCTGATAATAGCAACCATAGAGATTCCCCAAAAACTATTCCATTTGACTCTGTCGCGGCATCTACCACTGTGGGCCACTTTATCCGCGTCGCTTTAAATACATATCCATCAGATTGGGGGAATCGTGCAGATATTTTTTTATTTTATTCCTAAAAGCTCAAAATACATTGATTTCATGACTTACTAGCTAACTTAACGGACAACCTCCACAAGCAGTGATTTTAATCACATACATCTCAAAGAATGGAACTAATAGGAAGCATAAAAAAAGGGGGATTTAAGACAAAATTGCATACCTAATTGCCATTCAGATAATGCTCCCAGAATATTTTTATGTGAACATGTAAGATAGGCTTGAAAGTGAGGAATCGAGACATGCGACAAGAGATCCATAGCCACTTAGATACTGCCGAGCTCTTACACTGCGCCTTGGAAGCAAGTCGTACAAAAGACCATGACAAAGCTATTGAGCTACTTAAGCGCTGCCTTTTGCTCGAGAAGCAACCGGCAACACATTTACTCCTTGCCGCAGAATATGCTCAGATAAAATTTTTTGATCGCGCCATCGAAGAAATGCAGATGAGTATAGAAATGGCCCCCACTTTATGGGTAGCCCATTTTCAACTGAGCCAAGTTTATTTAGTCACTCAGCAAATTGAGAAAGCTAAGAACATCTGGCAACACTTGGTTATCACGCCGAATACTCCTAAGTACTTTCAACTATTTTCCAATGGATTACTGGCAATAATAGAAGAGCAAACTCAAAGTGGTCTTGATCTGCTAAGGCAAGGAATACAGTCCAACACAGAGAACCCGGCCCTAAATTCTGATATCGAACAAATTATCCAGGTAGTAACGGAAACAGCCAAAGAAGAAAAAAGTGTTGCCGAGAATAGCGATGCAATAAATAAAATGCTCCTATCACAATATGGAGCCGGCCAACCAATATGAAGCTTGACAACAGGTTCAACTACCGAGCTTACCTCGCGGGGAGATCTTCGACACCCAGCAGGCCGGCACCACAAAAAGCAAGCATAGAAAACGTTAGTGACAACCCCACTGAAGCCCCTCAGGGAGTAAAAGCATTTACAACGCAAGAAATTATTGAGCTTCAGCGATTGGGGGGAGACTTGCAAAAGCAAAAAGAGACCATGATCAGTATCATTTTAACTAGAGAGTTTTCCCACAGGGTACCGTCAGAAGTTTTGCAAGAAATGATCCACTCTGCATTTAACAAAGCCGGGGAAAATGAAGCCTATCAATATAAGCTAGAGAAGCTCATATTTGAAATTACACAGTAATTTGTCGCCTCTAATTAAAGCCACATTAAATTTTAAGATACGGTCAGTAAGTCGTGGCCAAGATACAGAAAATTGAGGCCACAAATAGCCCCCCGAAAAATAATCAAGCTGTATAGCACCCAAGATCAGTACCTTGAGCACTAACAGCGGCTTAATTTACAAAACCGACTAATTAAAGCGGTAGCAACTCCAACTCAACCCGGCGGTTAGCCTGACGGCCTGACTCGGAGTCGTTGCTCGCGATAGGATAACGCTCACCATAACCTACAGCTTGAACACGACCAGCGGAAACACCCTGGCCGCTGAAAAAGCTGGCCACAGAGTTAGCACGTTGTTCACTCAAGCTCTGGTTGTACACATCGGAGCCCGTACTATCGGTGTGGCCGCTAACTCGAATTGCAGTTTGGTCGAATTCCTGCAGGACAATAGTGACTGATTCCAGGGTGTCATAGAAGTCTGTACGAATATCTGCGCGGTTAGTACCGAAGGTAATGTTACCCGGCATGATCAGACGAATATTATCACCTTCACGCTCAACACGTACGCCGGTACCTTCCAGGCGCTGACGCAACAACATTTCCTGACGATCCATATAGTAACCAATGCCACCACCGATCGCCGCGCCACCCAGGGCACCGGTCAAGGCTCCCTTACCACGGTCTTTCTTACTGGCAGTAGCGACGCCAACGATCGCTCCAGTTACAGCTCCAATTCCAGCCCCTTTGGCGGCATTACTGGTCTTACTTTCACCTGTGTAAGGGTCCAATGTGGAACAACCAACCATCGAGCCCAGTGCCAGGGCTGCTACCCAATATTTCATTATTGGCTCTCCTAACGCATTTTTAAGTAACGGGTATTGAGCTACACATGTCTTGTGCAATCTCTGTATTGTTCAACACACTATCTGACTGGCGGCTGAACCAACCCAATGAAATTTTCCATAGACTAAAGCGAATTTATTGTCAGTTCTACTGACTAGTCCCCATTACGTACTAACTATTCATAACTACGTACCAATGACGGACAAAGTAGCGAGCAAGAAGTGATCAGCTTCCCAGTCTTCCACAAAATCTGTGGATAAAACTGTGCACTAATAAGCTATCCATGGCGCCAGCTGGCGTAAACTCTCGCCTACAGCGTTTTGCACATTTTTTAAACTCTTCAGTTTTCCTTTTAAAAACAACAAGTTAGAAATCTGCCTTGACGTCCAATAGCGGTGGATATCTTCTTGTTTGAGGGCAAATTTTACCAACTGCGTATGTGGAAAAGTTTGTCAATAGCCTCACGCTCCACTGAGGCAATTTTTTTAGACGCTTTTGCTTTTAAAGTCGCTCCCAAGAGGCAGTGAATACCTCTATGTCTGTCATTTAGTAACAAAAAAAATTTCATGCCAGCCCCTGTGGACTTCTATAAAAACCCTTTTGTAACCACTGAATTAGTAATGCGGAGGTTTTTCATCCAGCGGCTTGCCGGCCCCCTGCATCTCAAAAGCAATCGTCCGATACTTTTCGCCCAACTCGCGCATATGTGCGAGTAGAGTGCGAATATCCGTATCCTGACGAGTAATCACATCATTTAATTGGCTTATAGTGTCTTCCTGGAAAGCCAAACGGCTCTCCAATTCATCGACCCGCTCTACCAGAGCCTTTATTTCTTCAGTCATCACAACAACCCGTAAAGAACATCTACCAGACCGACCGCTCGACGATCCATAAATAAGCTCTGCCCCAAACGAGTTGTCACGTATCCGAAGCCCAGCCCTCTTTCCGGATCAGCAAAGCCGACACTACCACCCGCTCCCGGATGGCCAAAGCCCTGGCTACCCCCAAAGCGCAAGTCCGCCGCGGAACTGCTGCGAATAAAGCCACAACCAAAACTCACCTCAGCCTGCAACACTTTATCGTGGCCATGACTCTGCTCCTTTGCCGCTTCATCTATCAACCGCTTGGGCAAAATAGTCGGCTCGTCACAGGTGAGTTCACCGTAAACCGCTGCCAGGTCTCTCGCACTGAAGTGGCCATTGGCTGCAGGAATTAAAGCACCGCGCCACTCGGAGCTATTGGTACCCATCATCAAGCTCACCGGGTTGCTAAATGCCATCGCAACAGGCCCTTTGCGGTCTTCTTTTATGGCGCGGCCAATGGCATTTTCCCGAAGCTCTGGTAAGGGTTGTTTCAGCGGGCTGACATCGGCAATTCTCTGCGAACGATGTCCATTTGCCCCAAAGCCCCCATCAAGATTGAGGGGTTTGGCTAGCAATTCCCGATAAAGTTCCAACAAGGGTTTTTCGGCAACCCTTTCAATTAATCCACCCAAGCTCCAGCCGTATAAAAATGGGGCGTAACCCTGTGCACTTCCGGGCTTCCACCAAGGCTCGCTGCCAGCCACCTGGTCGCAAGCGGCCTGCCAATCGTAAATCAAACTGTCTTTTACCCGCTCACGGAAAGCGACAAGTCCGCTGCGGTGGCACAGCAATTGGCGTGCGGTGACAGTTTCTTTGCCTGGGGCAAATTCAGGCCAGTAATCCGCTACCGGGCGATCCAAATCCAGTTTGCCTGCGGCAACTTGCTGCATCGCCAAAACTGCAAGAACGCCTTTGGAAGATGAGAAGACATTGGCCAATGTGTCTTCAGTAAATGGCCTCTCTGCACCCCGATCCGCACTTCCCGCCCATAAGGAACAGATTAATTCTCCATGCTGGCGCACGGCAAAGGCCGCTCCTGTATCACCGCACTCGCGAAAATTTCTGGCAAAAGCATCGTAAAGAGCCTCTAAACCAGGGGCACAAAAGCCGTATATGTCCATGTATTTACGTCCAGATAATTCGGATAACTCTGTTGCAAGCCCGCAAGGGTAGTTTCTTCCACTCTGCGGCGCAAATCGGTAGTATTGCGCGCTCATAGCGAGGGATAAATATGACTCAGGAAAGCGCAATTCAAGATCAGATCCAGGGCAATCATTGCTTCGGCTGTGGCCCAGACAATGACCAGGGCCTGCGTATTAAAAGCTACTGGACCGAGAAGGATCAAACCCGCTGCGAGTTCCTTCCCAGCTCCCATCACAATGCTGGACCTGCTCAATATTTAAACGGTGGAATTATCGCTACGGTTATCGACTGCCATACCGTATGCACAGCCATCGCCGATGGTTACCTACAAGCCGGACGAGCTGTCGGCACTGGTGACAAGATCTGGTATGCCACCGGCAAACTGGATATTAGCTATCTGGCACCGGCTGCCATCGATAAACCGGTCATTCTCGAAGCCACTATTGTTCAGCGCTCCTCCAAGAAAACTGTTCTGCACTGCAATCTCACCAGCAATGGACGCCTCTGCGCCAAGGCAGAAGTCATAGCAGTCCGCGTCCCTGATGAATGGTAAAACCATAAGCTGATAAATGGCTGCCGGCCCTGTGTTGGCCGGCAGTGACAAAGTGCGAATAACTTACAGCGCTTCGCTCTCTTCCATATCCTCCAGGCGATGGCCACAGAATTTGCAGTATTCCGCATCTGGGTCATGGGCACTACGGCTGCAGTTATCACAGCGCTGTTGCACTCGCTCCCGATGCATTTCTCCAGCCAATTCCGCCGTTAGAATGCCGGTAGGCACTGCAATAATTGAGTAACCAATCAGCATGGTCATTGCAGCAATGCCCTGCCCCAATGGCGTTTGCGGAGAGATATCGCCATAACCAACGGTTGTGATGGTCACAATGGCCCAATAAACACTCGTGGGAATACTGGTAAATCCGTGGCCTGGCCCCTCCACCACAAACATCAGGGAACCAAAAATAATGCACATAACCAAAACACTGGAGTAAAAGACCAGGATTTTGCGCCGGGCCAGCCCGAGGGCTCGCAACAAGACGTTGGCATCACGTAAGTAGCGAACCAACTTCAGGATTCGGAAGATCCGCAGCACCCGCAACAGGCGAATCACCAAAAGATAAGTGGCGCCGGTATAGAGAAGCGCCAAGTAACTGGGGAGAATTGCGAGCAGATCCACAATCCCATAGAAACTGAAAATATATTTGCGGCGATTCACCGTGCAATATATCCGGGCGATATATTCAATGGTGAAGAGGCCAGTAAATACCCATTCCAGGCCGATGAGTAAGTGCTCATAGCGGTCGCGCACCGTACCTATGGAGGTCAGGAGCACCAAACCCACGCTGATCAGGATCGCCCAGATCAAAAAAACATCAAAATTCCGCCCTGCCCGGGTCTCGGTTCCGAAAATTACCTCATTGAGCAGTTTGCGACGTCCCGTCAACGCCATCTATCACCTCAACTACGCTGCTGTTTCATATTGCGGCAAAATTCTAACCTCTCAAGCCCCAGGGGTCGCCCCATTTTCAACTTCGTTTACAGCGGCTTTAACATCCTGCGCACCTCGGGCACAATTCCCGACATTTTCAGCAAATACCAACGGAGTATTCCCAGCCATGGCTAAGGAGAATCGTCTCGTCTATTCAACTGACCTCGGTCGAATTAAAGAGGAATCCAGGACAGAGAAGCGCCGTGATGGAGATGGCATAGTTCGAATCCAAAGGGAAACCAAGGGCCGCAAAGGAAAAGGGGTGACTTGCGTGCGCGGGCTGCCAGGCACTGACAGCGAACTCAAGCTGCTCCTGGCAGAGCTCAAGAAGCGCTGTGGCTGCGGTGGCGCCCTCAAAGATGGGGTGATTGAGATTCAGGGTGACAAGCGTACTGAGATCAAAATATTCCTGGAATCTCGCAACCACACGGTAAAACTGGCCGGCGGTTAGCCGGCTTTAAGCAGTCGCAGTGGCTTTAACTGCAACTGCTTTTCCCGCTCCAAACACTGACTCAGCAAGGCGGCTAGCTGGATATGATAGTGCTCCAGAATCGCAGCGCGAATGTGTTTGCAACGCGATTCCATAACCTGCAGAGAATCCAGCACTTCCTGTCTCCCTTGTGGCAGCTGCCTGAAAGGCTCCCCCTGAGCTTTCAAATTTATTGCCACCGCCACCCCTTGCTCTCTTAATAGAGCCGAACTCTCCACTGCCGCTACTATGGCATCTATCTCTCGCAAAGACAGCGCCGTATATTTTTGCAGCAGTTCCCTTTCATTCAACTCTGGTGATAGGTGCTGGGCAAATATTGCCAGCGAGTGGCTATAACCGGCGAGCCGATCCAGATGCGGTGCCAAGCTATCGTAGGCGGCCAAATGGCGCAGCTGATTCCTGGCTGTTTGACGCTGATCCGTGGGCATAGTTACCAGGGATAGACACAGGCGCTGATAGAAAACACCATAGATCTGCTGTAATTGCTTGTGTGACTCCTCCAGTTCAGCGCGCTTAACAGCGATCTGCTCTTGAGCTCCTGCAAGGCTGGCCCCCTTCAAGCAAAAGTCTTCAGCGGTAAAAGGGATTTTGCCGCGTATCAGCGCCGCTCCCAGCTGCATTGTAAAAACCCTGATCTGCAAGTCCTCACGGCGTCCACGCAAATCACGCAACTCCACCAGTTTACTGCGCAGCCAATCGATAGTGCCCTGCAGATCCAGCGCCTGCATTTCCGCAGAGGATGGCCTGCGCAGAGGCATCAGGGCCAAGGGTGCCAGGCGATTGAAATACTCGTCCAGTACCTCAGCAGACTCCTCTGACTCCTTACTTGAACTCAGTAAAAGTCGGTTTTCGACCATCTCACAGTCTTTGCCAGCAACTTCAGAGGTCACAGCGGTTGCCAGCCCGGCAAAGTCCACAAACATGGATTGCAGGGGTATCGCAGATCTAACCTGCCCCACAAATTCCCGCTCAATCAACACCGTTACACATTCACTGTCGATCGCCTGCTGAATATCCCAGGGGTCCCTGGCCTGCGTCATAGCAGCCTCAACCACATCGCAGGTATCAACATCCAGGTTCTCCTGCATCCAGCGAACGGCATCGGGAATATTTGCACAACTGCGTCCCAGCGCCTGGGCTTCGCGATTAATTTCTGTCACTAAGAGATCTGCGTGCACTAACCGATGCCACTTCCTAGCGAAGTCTGCCAACGCATCACTACCCATTATCTGCGCCGCAACACCGTCAGCCCTCTCCTGTAGCATTACGGCACTGCCTGCGGTTAAGCGGCAATGCAGTGCCTCCAGGCGCTGCAAGATAGGGAGCAAAATATATCCACCTGTCACTAGCATACGGTGAAATGGCGCGGCCAATGCTCCCGGAGCATTATCCGGGCTAACAACACTGCGCTCATTTTCAAAAGCCCACTGCATCAGTTCCAATCGCTGCACGGTGCCGTAAGTCAACCAACCAAGTGCGCCGAGCAAACGGCCGCGATAAAAGGCGAGCCCCCGGCCCACGAGTGCCAGGACCTCCTTTCCGTTCAATGAGGCGACGCTGGCAAGCCCTACCGTAAGTGGTAAATTCTGCCTAAAAACCTGGAGAAATCCCGGCAGGGAAAGAATATGGGAGTCTGCACTTACAAAGACCTGGCTGATCTTTGGCAGCCCTAACTTATCGACCAATGAATTAATTAACTTCAAGGCCTCCTTACCTTCAGAGGGCAACAGCTGACGGGGCTCCGATGATTCTCGCAAACGGGAGGATAAGCAGAAAAATGGCCAGACAAACAGCAGACCAACAAGCAGGGCGAGAAGTACGGTTAAAATACTCAGCGACACCCCCACCCAAGTAAGTTCTCCCTGCCAAACAGCCATAGGGATTTGCCATAGGGCATATCCACTGGAGAAAACACAAGCGAACAGTACCAACCAGAATATTGAAGGCACGATTACTGCTTTGACCACTCCCCAAACTGCCTTGCCCTGACTCGTGACACTGTCAGCCTGTAATCGGCCTGCATCAGATAAATACCACTCAACCGAATCCTGGGAGCCTTCCGGCTTTATTACTGGATTGCCTGCGGCAGGAGTGGATGAAACGACTTTCTGGGGCTCGTTTGCTTCGAGAGTTTTCTGGCTAACAGGAACAAAAGGGTCAGTACCAGCGCGCGACTTATCCGGCGCATCCACCGATGCAGCATTGACCTGGGCCTTGCGCCGCTGGGCGACTTTTATCTTTGCAATCAGCTCGCGGTTATCAAATCGTCCCGCCGGACAAACCTCCACTCGCAGGCCAATTTTCTGCAGACTGGTGCGAAACTCCAGCGCCTGGTCAGAAACCAACCGATCTTTAATTACCCAGCCTTTTAGTAGCAGCCTGCGCGCCTGGGGCTCCGAGATAGAGAACAACTTCGCCACATCCCGGATAACCGGACCCGGTTCTTTGGCGTGAAGCGTCCTTCCCGTGGAAACCACCTGGTACAAATCCTGGCCCGCCATCTCCCTCTCCTGTCACCAAGTGACGCAAATTGTCACATTTATTACATCTTGCGCGGAGAGTAAAAGATTCAGAGAAAATCAGTTGCGCACCAGTTCTCACCAAGCCAGTTCAAAAACAAAAATGGCAGGAAAGAAGGCAAAGTTCACAGTTTTTCTGGCACGCTTTGCCAATTTAGAAAGAAATCAGGGAGTGAATATCGCTAGAACACGCGCCGCCAGATCTGGAATAGACAACCCCTTATCTCTCGGCTTATACCAACTGTATGTGTGACTCAAGGCACCGACCAGCAAACGCCTTACCAGTGCGGGATCACCACCGGGACATTCGGCGGCCTCAATAGCGTCCAGCCATATCTGCTCATACTCCTCCCTTAGGCGCAAAACCTCCTGCTGACTTTCTTCGGATAGGCTTCTCCATTCCACTACCAGGATAGAAAAACCCGGTACTGCCAACCCATGAATAGCCTCTAATTCACACTGAATACAGGCCTGAAGCCTCTCTTGCGGTGTTCGACTCTGTTCCGCCGCGGTTCGCATTCGCGCACCGGCAAATATCGTCACCTCCCGCATTACTTCACAGAGAATCTGCTCCTTACTGGAGAAATGATGAAAAATACTGCCAGACAAAATACCCACTTCAGCAGCGAGATCCCGCACTGTTGTCCGGGCAAACCCTTTTTGCTCAAACAACCGCGCTGCAGCATTCAGCAAACGTCCACGGGCAGATTCAGGATCTGTTAGCACTCCCTCTGCCACCAAAGCACCTACCAGCTGCTGCGGCGATAACTCTTCGGGAACTCTCACTAAATCCTGCCCACTTTCAATCACGAACCACTCCCCGTATTGATCAATTTGAGTCAAACATCTTAACGGCCCTGAGAATTTTTAATCAAATAGGCGCCAAGTATTGAATACCAAGCGCTTGCTTGGTAGCGTTAAGCTATTCTGCGTTTTCCCACACGCAGGCGCAAGCGCCGACAAGAACAATAAAAACTGAATAAGCCGTAAGGCCGTAAAAAAGGAAACTTTCATGCGCTATCAAAGCCAGCTGCGCTCCGGCAGCTTTAGCGAGCAAACCTATATCGTCACCGGTGGCGGAAGCGGTATTGGACGCTGCATTGCCCACGAACTGGCCAGCCTCGGCGCCCATGTAGTATTGATCGGGCGCAAACTGGACAAGCTGGAAAGGGTTGCCGGCGAGATCCACAACGATGCTGGCGAGTGCAGCTTATTCAGCCTGGACATCCGCGATGAAGAAGGGGTGCAGGAGACAGTGGGGCAAATAGTCCAGGCCCGGGGCCAAATTCACGGATTAGTGAACAATGCCGGTGGCCAGTTCCCCTCACCCCTTGAGCAGATCAACACAAAAGGGTTCGATGCTGTTGTACGCAGTAACCTGCTCGGTGGCTTTTTAATGTCCCGAGAAGTTTTTGTTCAATCTATGAAACAGCACGGCGGCAGTATCGTAAATATCACCGCAGATAACGCCGGCGGTATGCCAATGATGGGCCATTCCGGTGCCGCTCGAGCAGGCATGGAAAATATTACCGAAACCTCCGCATTAGAGTGGGCACCTTTTGGGGTTCGAGTTAATGCTGTAGCGCCAGGCTATATTCTCTCCAGCGGCTTTGATACTTACGACCCCAAATTCCTGCGCGAGCTATTACCGGGCTTCCGAGACAGTATTCCCCTCTATCGATTGGGAGAGGAAGCGGAAATTAGTGGGGCCGTGTGCTTCCTGCTTTCCGATGCCGCCAGCTATATCACCGGACAAACGCTGCGTATCGATGGTGGCTCGAGTCTCAAACATCACTCTCCCCTTTGGCAGCCACAGGCGGCCCGTAACTCTAAGCGCTTCAACGGATTCCATCGCAAACGCCGGCCGCAGGTAGTGGAAGAATTGGAAGCGGAGGGCAAGCTCTAATGCAGCCGATTGATTCCCAGCTCGACAACCGCTCGGCAGAGTTCAATGACAACCAAGCTGCCATGCTGGAACAGATCAACCATTTTCGTGAAGCTGAGCAACGTCCGGTACAGGCAGAGAAAAGTAAGGCTGCGCGCTATCGTGACAGGGGCTGGCTGCTGCCAAGGGAGCGCCTTAATTTATTGCTCGACCCCGGCGCACCTTTTGTTGAGTTGTGCTCCCTTGCTGGCTATAAACTTTTTGACGACCAGGATGGTACCGGTGCGGGTGGCGGAGCCATTTGCGGCATTGGCCAGGTCAGCGGACACCGTTGCATGGTTCGGGTGGATAACTATGCCGTAAAAGGTGGCACCATCTCACCAGCCGGGATGGATAAAGCCCTGCGAATGCAGAGGATCGCTCTGGAGAATCATTTGCCGATTGTCGCCCTGGCACAAAGTGGTGGTGCCAACTTGATGTATGCCAGCGACACTTTCGCTCCCGGCGGGCGGGGGTTTGCTAACCAGGCGCGAATGTCCGCTGCCGGTATTCCGCAAGTAACTGTGGTACATGGCGGCGCTACTGCCGGCGGTGCTTACCAGCCAGGCCTGTCAGATTATGTGGTCATGGTGCGCGGGCAAACCGGCATGTATCTGGCTGGGCCGCCGCTACTGAAAGCAGCCACCGGTGAAATTGCCGATGCGGAAAGCCTCGGTGGAGCGGAAATGCACTGTACCGAATCCGGCAGTGGCGATTACTTAGCTGAGAACGACGCCGATGGTATCCGCATAGCAAGGGAAATTATTGCCACCCTACCCTCACCCATTAAAAGCTCAGTACAAAAAGACTACCGAGACCCATTGCATCCTATCGACGACCTGCTCGGCCTGATTCCAGCAGACAGTAAAAAGCCCTACGACGTGCGCGAAATTCTCGCTCGTGTCGCCGACGGCTCTGCCATGCTGGATTTCAAGCCGGAATTCGATCGACAAACCGTATGTGGCCATATTCGTATCGAAGGCTTCCCTGTGGGAATTATTGGGAATAACGGCCCGATCACCCCCAAGGGGGCCAACAAGGCCGCGCAGTTTATTCAGTTGTGCGGACAGAGTGGCACGCCACTGCTGTTTTTACATAACACCACCGGCTTTATGGTGGGTACCGAGGTGGAGCGCAATGGCATCATCAAGCACGGCGCCAAAATGATTCAGGCCGTGGCCAATGCCAGCGTACCAAAACTCAGTATTGTCGTAGGCGGTTCCTATGGGGCCGGCAACTACGCCATGTGCGGTCGCGGATTCGATCCCCGCTTTATTTTTGCCTGGCCCAATTCCCGCACCGCAGTTATGGGCGCAGCCCAGGCCGGCAAGGTAATGCGCATCGTCACCGAGCAAAAAATGCAACGCAGTGGCAATGTGGATGAGACTGTATTGGACAAATTGGAAAATGACACCAGCGCATTTATGCATGGCAATTCCGATGCTCTCGCCTGCAGTGCACGCCTCTGGGATGACGGCATTATCGATCCCCGCGATACACGCAAACTTTTAGGCATGTTGCTAGAAATTTGCAATGAGGCCGAGCAGAGAAAACTCAATAAAAATACCTTTGGCGTAGCTAGGTTCTAACGAAAAACCGGGGCAACAAGGAAGTGCGGTTGCCCATTAACACAATCACCGGGTTCACACTTCAAGGCAGGGAAAACAATAATGATATTTAGCGATCAACACCGGGAACTGCAGCGCACTGTACAAAACTTTGTACAGCAGGAAATCAATCCCAATGTGGCGGAATGGGAAAAGGCCGGCCGCTTTCCTATCCACGAAATTTTCCAGCAACTGGCCAGCCTGGGCCTGCTGGGCATCAGCAAGTCCACGGACTTCGGTGGTCTGGGTCTCGATTTCAGTTACGAAACCGTTTTCCTGGAAGAGCTGGGCAGCGCTCACTGTGGCGGTGTACCCCTTTCAATTTCAGTGCAAACCTCCATGTGCACCCCGGCTCTGGCTAATTTTGGCAGCCAGGATTTGAAAGAGCAGTTCCTGATTCCCGCTGTGAGTGGCGAGATGATCGGTGCAATTGCCGTTTCCGAACCCGGCGCCGGTTCCGATGTTGCTTCGATTAAGACCACCGCCAAGAGCGATGGCGACGACTATGTGATTAACGGCAGCAAGATGTGGATCACCAACGCCCCTTGCGCCGATTTTTTCTGCACCCTGGTCAATACCAGTGAGGGCAAAGCCCATAGCAACAAATCCCTGGTCATTATTCCGGCGAAAACGCCTGGTGTACGCATCGGCGAAAAACTCGACAAATTAGGCATGCGCTCATCGGAAACCGCTCCCATCTTTTTTGACAATGTACGGGTGCCCAAACATTTCCGTATCGGCGATGAAGGTGCCGGATTCCTATTGCAGATGCTTCAGTTCCAGGAAGAACGCCTCGCCGGCGCCGCGCTGAACTTAAAAGGCCTGGAGCACTGTGTAACCAGCACCATCGACTATGTGCGCGAACGCCATGCCTTTAAAGCACCATTGATCGACAATCAAACTATCCACTTTGCCCTCGCAGAAATGCAGACCGAAGTGGAATGCCTGCGCTCTCTAACCTGGCGCGCGGTGGAAGCTTATGTGGCAGGTGAAGATGTCACTACCCTTGCTTCAATGGCCAAGCTCAAGGCTGGTCGCCTGTCCCGCTCTATTCCCGATCAGTGCCTGCAGTTCTGGGGTGGCATGGGCTATATCGAGGAGACTGTAATCAACCGCGCTTACCGGGATAGCCGTCTCACCGCTATCGGCGGCGGTGCAGATGAAGTAATGCTCGGTATTATCTGTAAGCTGATGGGCATACTGCCCAGCAAACGCAAACCCACCGCGTGAGGTCAGGCCATGGAGACAATTATTGATGAAACCATCGGCATCGCCCGCCATCTCACGCTAAATCGCCCGCAACAGCGCAACGCCATCAGTTTGCAAATGGTAGATGAGCTTCTACAAAAACTCGCAGAAGCGGAAGGAGATCCGCAGGTGCGAGCGTTGGTACTGCGGGGTGCAGAACACAACTTCTGCGCCGGTGGCGATATTGCCGATATGCTCAATGCTCAGCAGGGCGCGAGCGATGGAAATAGTGATGTATTTTTTCACCTAAACCGTCGTTTCGGTGAACTGATGGAACGATTTAATCGCACCCCTTTAATAGTCATTGCCGTACTGGAAGGTGCCGTAATGGGCGGTGGTTTCGGGCTCGCTTGCAGTGCCGATATTGCTATCGCCGATCGCAGTTGCCGCTTTGCCCTTCCGGAAACCCGCCTGGGTTTACCGCCTGCACAAATTGCTCCCTTTGTCGTGGCTCGGGTCGGTCTCTCCCAGGCCCGGCGCCTGGCCCTGAGCGGAGCGAAAGTCAATGCGCAGCAGGCCTTGGAAATTGGGTTAATCCACCAGTTGCTCGATAATTCCGAAGCCCTCGAAGGCGCGCTGCAGGAACACTTGGGCGCGATCAATGCCTGCGCTCCCGGCGCCCTGGCTACGACCAAGCAGATCTTGCTGGATGCAGCGCGGGTGAGCGATGAGACTGCCCTCGGCCAACTGCTCGACGGCGCTGCGCAGCAGTTTTCCCGTGCAATTCAAGGCCATGAAGGACGCGAAGGCGCCCGTGCATTTCTGGAAAAACGATCACCGGAGTGGCAGCACTGATGTCGACAACAGAGACCCTGTTAATCGCCAATCGAGGCGAGATCGCACTGCGAATTATGCGAACTGCTCGGGCGGAAGGCTATCGCACAGTCGCCGTCTACAGCGATGCGGACTGCGATGCACTTCACGCACAGACTGCCGATATCGCCGTAGCCATTGGCGGGCAGACTTCGGCGGAGTCCTATCTGGATATCCAAAAAATTCTCGCCGCAGCTAAAAAATCCGGAGCCACTGCCGTCCACCCTGGCTACGGCTTTCTCGCTGAGAATGCGGAATTTGCCAGCGCTTGCGAAGAGAATGGACTGAGTTTTGTTGGCCCGAGTGCCGAAGTCATAGAACTGATGGGCAACAAACGCAAAGCCAAGGAGTTTGTTGCCGCTGCCGGCGTACCCTGTATTCCCGGCTTCCAGGGTGCCCAAGACGACGACACCCTGATCGCCGAGGCGAGGCGCATTGGATTCCCGTTAATGATCAAAGCCGCCGCAGGCGGTGGTGGGCGCGGCATGCGCCTGGCTCACGAAAACAACGAGCTGGCCTCCCAGTTGCGCGCTGCCCGCAGTGAATCCATGAGTGCATTCGGCAGCGACGAGTTAATTCTGGAAAAGGCACTGGTCAACGCTCGCCATATCGAAATCCAGGTATTTGCGGATCGTCATGGCAACTGTATTCACCTGGGGGAGCGGGATTGCTCCGTACAACGACGCCATCAAAAAGTGGTCGAAGAGTGCCCTTCCCCAGCGGTCGACACCCAGCTGCGAGAAAGAATGGGGCAAGCCGCTGTCGACGCCGCGCGAGCCTGCGGTTATCTAGGCGCGGGCACCGTAGAGTTTCTACTCTGCCCCAACGGCGAATTCTATTTCCTGGAAATGAACACCCGGTTGCAAGTAGAGCACCCGGTAACAGAAATGGTAACCGGTTTTGACCTGGTAGCTTGGCAACTGGCAGTAGCACGCGGCGAAGCCCTATGCGTTTCCCAGCAGAGAGTCACCCAGCAGGGGCACGCCATTGAAGTCCGCCTGTATGCCGAAGACCCGGAACAACAATTCCTGCCCCAGGCCGGAAAAGTACTCCACTGGGTAGCGCCAAAGGGACAGGGAATCCGTATCGACCACGCTTTGAAAAATGGTTGTGAAATTACGCCATTTTACGACCCCATGCTCGGCAAATTGATTGCCTGGGGGCAGGATCGAGAAGAAGCTCGGCGCAAGCTAACCCAAGCCCTGACCCGGCTGGAATTTATCGGCCCCAAAAACAATATCCATTTCCTGCAGAAGATCCTGGCCGAATCACAGTTTATCGCTGGCGATGCCGATACCAGTTTCCTCGACCAAAACAGCACGCTGACATCCGCAGAACTAGTTCCAGCAGTAATTGCAGCCCAAGCCACATTACTTAATCACTTGCACCAAGCCAACCCTCAGGATCAGCGTAGCGGCCGCAGTGACTGGCGCAGTGGCGACAACAGCGTGCCGATCAACTACCGACTGGAAATTGCAGGACAAACCCTAAACTGTGAGCTGCTGGCGTTAGTAGATAATTCTTATCAAATCTCAGTAGGCGACCAGCAGTTCCTGATTCAGTGGGTCCATTTTGAGAAATCACAAAAAGAAACTGGAGTTTATAGCGCTGAACTTCTGCTGGATGGCGTTAGCCAAAAGAGACTGTTCCTAGCCAACCAAAGCAATCTGCATCTCCTGTTAGACGGCAGGCAATTTCATTTTGTCGATATCACCCACGCCCCCGCCAAATCGAGCCTTAACGAAGGCAGTGGCCGCATCACGGCCCCTATGGACGGTTGCCTAGTGCAGGTATTGGTTGAGCCCAATCAAAGAGTTCAGCGGGGAGACACTATCGCCTTAATGGAAGCCATGAAAATGGAGCACGCCCTGCGCGCAGACCGTGACGGTACCGTAATTAAACTGGGCGCCTGTGAAGGAGACCAGGTACGCGGTGGCCAGCTGTTAGTTCAGATCGAAGCCGCTCCCACGGAAACCGCCAAAATCCCCAGCGACGCCACCTCCTAAAGGAGATCAGCATGTACGATATTGATGCCTCCCGTATGGCAAGCCCCTTTTATGACGAAGGCCATCAGGAATGGCGCACCCAGTTGCGCCGCTTTGTCGAACGTGAGATTACTCCCTACATTACTGAATGGGACGAAGACGGCCAGCTACCCGCCGAGCTTTGGAAAAAAGCCGCAGAAGTCGGCCTTCTGCAGATGAGTTATCCGGAAAACTACGGCGGCATCGAAACCGATGTCTTCCATATGATTGTTGCCGCAGAGGAGTTAGCCCGCCCCGGCGCTGGTGGCCTCTACGCCAGCCTAATGGTTCACGGCATTGCCCTGCCCCCATTACTGCACTATGGCAGTGAGGCCCTAAAAGATCAGGTTATTCCCTCGGTATTACGTGGCGAAAAGCATATTTCCCTGGCTGTTACCGAGCCAGGCGCAGGCTCCGATGTAGCCAATCTCCAGTGCCGCGCAGAGCGTGATGGGGATGACTATATCGTTACCGGCGAAAAGACCTATATCACCGGCGGTATGCGCGCTAACTGGTTTACTACTGCCGTGCGCACTGGCGAGGAAGGCTTCGGCGGTATCTCCCTGCTCTTAATCCCGGCGGATGCCGAAGGCGTTAGCCGGCAGCTACTCGATAAAAAGCAGGGCTGGTGGTGCTCTGATACGGCCAGTATCTTTTTTGATCAGGTGCGCGTCCCCGCGAATAATCTAATTGGCGGTGAGAACCAAGGTTTCTTGCCCATAGTGCACAACTTCAATCGCGAGCGCCTGGGCATTGCCGCCTCTTGTGTAGAGTTCAGCCGGGTCTGTTTGCAGGACGCCATTGAGTGGGCCCAGGAGCGCCAGACTTTCGGAAAGCCTCTCGCCAATCACCAGGTGATTCGACACAAATTTGCCCAGATGCTTCAACGTATCAATGCCACCCAAGCCTATCTGGACCTCTGTGCCTGGGCAGAGCAACAACATCAGCTCAAAGTAGCGGATATCGCACTACTCAAAGTCCAAGCCACAGAAACCCTTGAGTTCTGCGCTCGGGAGGCTATGCAGGTGTTGGGTGGCGCAGGCTATATGCGTGGCAGCCGTGTTGAGCGTATATATCGTGAAGTGCGGGTGAATGCGATTGGTGGCGGATCTGAAGAAATTATGCGGGATCTGGCGTCCAGGCAAATGGGGATTTAGTAAGTGTAAGGCCCCCCTGAAAACACCATATTAATAGTTACGAAGCTTTATTTGGGGTAGTTACTTTGACTCAGGCAACAGCAAATTCTTAAGAGAACGATTAACTACCCACTTTATAACCATCTCAATAACTACCAAAGGAATGAAAATATAGAGATAGCGAAAAGAATTGTGTGATATTTAGAAAATTCATCCCAAAAATTCATTTTTCCATATAGTAATTCTGCATAAGGATCACCAAAGATCCAATCCGGCCTCTCCCTTCGAGCCAACTTGTTACATACAACCTGAAAGGCATAAAAGGAAGAGCCCCTCGGCTTGAAAAACAAAGCCATCGGACTTCCATCCCTAAGCCATTTCTCATGGTGCCTCTCAAATTGGTACTTAATCAGATCAGATAACTTTAGGTGACTGATTAAAATCGTAACTGGGAAGGAAAAAACCACTATAGTAAAAAAATTAAACATAGCATGTTCCATTTCCCCTTTTAGAGATGTTATCACTCACTTAGAAATGAATTGAAAACCAGCCATAAATTACAGGCTCGTAATAATACGAGCCCAAGATCAAAATAAACGTAATTACCCCTGTTTCCTATTCTTAATAAACTCTCTTACCTGCTCGTTTAGTACGGCCATCGGGACGTTGCCATTTCTTAGAATAATCTCATGGAAGTCCTTTATATCGAAGTCCTCCCCCAGTTCATTTTGCATCAGTTCTCGTAAGGCGAAAATCTCAAGGGCACCAGAATCATAGGAGGCAAGTTGAGCAGGAATAACTGCCATTCGATCCATTAACGTTCTGGGGTCTTTAGCATATGAAGCACCAGAATCTTGTAAAAACTGTGCTACTTTCTCATCACTCCAACCGAGTACATGCATTGCGGTGTCCGCTACCATACCTCGCGCAGGCCATGCACGTCGTAAAATCTTGGTAGCTCCGTACTGATACATTCCCGCTTCTTCGGCTAGATGTTCAGAGTATCTACCCCAACCTTCGGAAAAAGCAGCGTTAGATAAGGCATCTTCTATTTTGTGGAACTTCTCTTGCCCCTGTACCAGAGCAATCTGCATATGATGGCCCGGATATCCCTCATGAATCGTGATTTTCTCAGCTGAAGCGTATGACTCATCCTTGTAGGTTGTAGGGTCGTATTCAAACCTTGCCTTTCGCCCTTTACCGCCTGGAATATAGTGTGCACCACGACCTGAGCCCTGCTCATGCTCAGGAATACCCTTTACTTCCATTTCAATCAAAGGCATTTCATGGAAAAAGTCTACAGTTAAGTCTCTAGACTTATCTACCAAGCGCTCATAAAATTGATGCATTTCAGCAGCGCTGTTAAATTTCTGAGTTTTATCCTCGCTGGCATTTGCCACTGCCTCGTCAAATGAACTTACTTGGTATAACTCCTCACCTAAGTGAATCACTTCGCTCTTATTAGCATTTACAGCGCTTAAACCCAGCTCAAAAACCTCTTCTGGTGTCCTTTGTAACGTTGTATAAGAACGATACTGAGCCATATAGCATTCACGACCATTTGGAATCGCATGAATACCTAGCTCAGCTCTAGCTTCTGGCAAATAGGTAGATTCTAAAAAGTTCCTGTAATTGGTCATAGAAGGGATAATGTGATCTGAGAGCACCTGCTTAAATGCAGCCTCGAACTCAGGGTCCTCAGCTTTCTTCGCTAACCCCAAGAACGGGTGCTCTTCAATAGGTACTTGGATCAAGCCGTCAATTTGCTGAAGTACTCGCTTAACCACACTCTGAGGTGCAGAATAACCTTGTTCTAGCCCACGGCTCAGATTATCTATTTCCTGTTCATAGTAACGAGCCGCATCAAGCCAGCGCTCAATCGCATCGGCCTTGTCTTGGGTAGATTCGACAGGCTGAGCTTCGACCAAAAACCCAAGTATGTTATGGGCGCCAAACATATGATCAATAGACCAAAGTTCAGTTTTACAGATCCTTAAACCCACATTCGATTCAAGTCTTTCTTTTAATTTGAAGTAGAATACCTTCTCGTGATCACTTTTTAGTTCGCTTAGGTCTATTTCTTCGAGCTTACTAAGTATTTTGTCTTCAGACGAAGCTTGAGCGACAGAGCTGTTCGGGGAGTTACTTAAGAAAAGGTTATGTCTGTCCAGCTCGATATCAAAGAAGTAAGCGTATGGCTGGGAGTTCTCTAAATAAACTTCAGCATATTGATCTGCTAAATGATGCAGCACCTCGGAATCGTCCACGGCCTCTTTGCCCGTCATGCTTGTTTTGTTATCCGTAACAGAGCATCCCATCAGGACCGATGAGACAGCCAATATACCCAAACCCACTTTTTTTATATTAATCATTCTGATCATCCCACAATATAAAACTAACTAAAGTAGTTTTAATGAAGAAGAACTCAATTCTCTACTCTACAATAAGCACTGGAATGGATTGAGTTTCAATATATCAATTACAAAGTATCGGCGAAACGAAGACATTAGTAGATAAAACTCAGAACTACGGTAAATAATTTGTAGTGATCTATTACTTATGGGCACTTCGTTAAGATGGTAAAACTACCAAGCGAGGTGAAGTATGGCAACAAACGGCTCAAGCCGGAGTTCAAGAGAGACGCCGTAACCCTAGTCTCTGAATAAGGATTTTCGACTTCTAAGGCCGCAGAGGCCGTTGAAGCCACTGCCAACAACTTGTGACGCTGGATAAGAGAGCTCAGTGCGGAAAAAGTCTTGATGCCGGCGAGCGTGCAGAATTGAATCGGCTACGACGCGAAATCAAGCAGTTACGGATGGAGAAGGAGATCCTAAAAAGGCCAGTGTAGATTCAATTGATCAGTGCAACGCCCCTGTAGGAATATGGCCTATCGGGGGATCATTGAATGAAGCGCATATTTACAGCAGAAGAAAAAGAGTGGATTTTCAACGCTTGGAAAAAGGGCATTGGCTTTAGTGAAATTGCCAATGCCATAGATTCTAAGCCAGGAACCATTTTTACTGTTTTGAGAGATACTGGCGGAATTAAACCAATACCCAGAAAGCCATCTCCTCAACACCTCACATTAGCCGAACGCGAGGAAATACGTGCAGGTCTTTCTGCAAAACAAAGTATTCGAGCAATCGCTCGCTCCTTGAATCGGAATCCATCCACAATCTCGCGTGAGATTCAGAGAAATCGGGGGCGACGATACTATAAAGCTGTAGATGCAAACAACCGTGCAAAACGGATGGCAAGGCGCCCCAAGCCGTATTTGCTTGAGCAAACCCCGGGGCTAAAGAAGCTTGTTTTGGAAAAATTAGAGTTGAAGTGGTCTCCAGAGCAGATATCGGGTTGGTTATGGAAGACACATCAGGCTGATGAATCAATACAGATATCAGCAGAGACTATCTATAAAACACTGTACTTCCGTGAGCGTTCAGCACTTCATCATAAGCTAGTAAAGCATTTGCGTCGATCTCACAGTCTTCATCACAGCAAACAACATTCACGTAAAGGCAAGCGCGGTACTATCAACATCGTCAACGGTACATCGATAAGGGAGCGTCTTCAGGAGATACAAGAACGATGTGTTTTAGGTCATTGGGAGGGTGACTTAGTGTCAGGTTTAAACAACACTCATATCGCCACGCTTGTGGATCGAAAATCGAGGTATACGATCATTCTTAAATTGAAAGGGAAAGATGCGACTTCTGTGAACCAGGCGCTTGTTGCTAGGTTTAAAAAACTGCCAAAAGAGCTTCGCCAATCACTGACATGGGACCGAGGAATGGAGCTGGCGAAGCACGCTGAATTTACGGAAAAGACAGGTGTTCCTGTCTTCTTCTGCGATCCTCAGAGCCCTTGGCAAAGGGGAACGAATGAAAATACCAACAGCTTAATCCGTCAGTACTTTCGAAAAAAGACATGCTTGGCACAGCATACTCAGAGGAAACTCAATCAAGTTGCTAACGAGCTTAATAGCAGGCCAAGAAAAACACTGAACTGTGCGACACCAAAGCAGGTTATTAAAAAGGGTGTTGCCTTGACAGGTTGAACCTACAAGTGCCTTATTTGCGAGAGAAATGAAATAAAGTACAGCTTCATTGAAGAGCAACAGAGCAGCTTCCCTGTTAGGGTGCTTTGTCGAGTAATGCAGGTAAATAAGAATAGCTCTTACGAGTGGTGTCGTCGTAGTGACTACTCAATAGATATTCAGACATGGAAACTATGCCATCGTTTGAAGACCTTATTTTCAAAATCTCGACAGAGAATAGCTCAATTCGGGAACCCAGCTATGTAGCTCAGGCTCGCAATAACACGAGCCCGAGATCAGACTTAAACGCAGCTACCCTTGCTTCTTGTCCTGAATGAAATCCCTTACCTGCTCACTTAGTACGGCCATAGGAACATTGCCATTTCTCAGAATGATTTCATGGAAGTCCTTAATATCGAAGTCTTCACCAAGTTCATTTTGCATCAGTTCTCGCAAGGCGAAAATCTCGAGGGCACCAGAATCATAAGAGGTAAGCTGCGCAGGCATAACCGCCATTCGGTCCATCAGAGTCCTCGGGCCTTTTGCAAATGAAGCGCCAGAATCCTGCAAAAACTCCGCAACCTTTTCATCACTCCAACCGAGTACATGCATTGCGGTGTCCGCTACCATACCTCGCGCAGGCCATGCTCTCCTTAGGATCTTGGTTGACCCATACTGATACATTCCCGCTTCCTCCGCTAGATGTTCAGAGTACCTACCCCAACCTTCAGCAAAAGCAGAGTTAGACAAAGCATCTTCTATTTTGTGAAACTTTTCTTGCTCTTGTACGAGAGCAATTTGCATATGATGGCCCGGGTACCCTTCGTGGATAGTAACCTTCTCTGCAGAAGCGTAAGACTCATCCTTGTAAGTTGTCGGATCATATCCAAATCTCGCCTTGCGCTCCTTGGTGCCCGGAATATAGTGTGCGCTGCGACCTGATCCCTGTTCATGCTCAGGGATAGCTTTTACTTCCATTTCGATCAAAGGCATTTCATGGAAGAAGTCAACGGTTAAATCTCTAGACTTATCTACCAGGCGCTCATAAAACTGATGCATTTCATCAGCGCTATTAAATTTCTGAGTTTTATCCTCACTGGCCCTTGCCACTGCCTCAGAATAGGAATCTACTTGATAGAACTCCTTGCCTAAGCGAACCACTTCGCTCTTGTTTGAGTTGACAGCCCTTAAACCCAACTCAAAAACTTCTTCAGGTGTTCTCTGCAAAGTCGTATAAGAACGATACTGAGCCATATAACATTTACGGCCATTAGGAATCGCATGGATACCAAGCTCCGCTCTGGCTTCAGGTAAATAGGCAGACTCTAGAAAATTCTTGTAATTCTCCATTGAGGGGATAACGTAATCTGAAAGCACCTGTTTAAATGCAGCTTCAAACTCAGGGTCCCCAGCTTTCTTCGCTAACCCCAAGAACGGGTGCTCATCGATAGGTACTTGGGTCAAGCCATCAACTTGCTGAATGACTCGCTTAACCACACTCTGAGGTGCGGAGTAACCTTGCTCTAACCCCCGGTGGAGATTGGCTATTTCTTGCTCATAGTAACGAGCCGCGTCAAGCCAACGTTCAATCGCATCTGCCTTTTCTTGGGCTGTTTCAACCGGCTGAACCTCGGTCAAAAAGCCAAGAATGATATGAGGCCCAAACATATGATCAACAGACCAGAGTTCAGTCTTACACACCCTTAGGCCAACATTGGACTCTAATCGCTCTTTTAGTTTGAAGTAGAATACCTTCTCTTGATCACTTTTTAGACCATTAAGATCTATCTCTGCCAATTTATTGAGTATTCTGTCCTCAGATGCCGCTAGAGAGGCAGCGTTACTGGGGGAGTTACTTAAAAAAAGGTTGTGCCTGTCCAGCTCCATATCTGAGAAGTAAGCGTACGGCTGGAAGTTTTCTAAATAAGCTTCAGCATATTGATCCGCTAGATCATGGAGTAGCGCCGAGTTGTCAATAGCTTCCCTACCGGCCACATCAGTTTGGTTATCAGTAACTGAGCACCCCATTAGGACCGATGAAACTACCAATACACCTAAACCCGCTCTTTTTACATTAATCATTCTTATAAGACCGCAACATAAAACTCATTAAAAAGGTTTCTATAAAGAAAACTTCAATTTCCTATTTTATAGTAGGCACTGTAACAAAATGAGTTTCAACACCTCAAATGCGGAATATCGGCGAAGCGAGGATATTTATAGATAAATCCCAGGGATAGAGCGTGAAACTCGTTTAATTGGCAGAGTCACAAGTAACAAGCGCTAGCAACTTGACATAGAGACCACCTAAGCCTCCATTAACCTATGCACTTGAAGGGTATGGCGATGCATAAGAAGCCCACTTTAATAAAAATGGGCTTCTTAAAGAACAGTAATTCCTTATAACACCGATGAATGTTACTTCATTTATATTACGGCACTAACTGGTAGCTATTACCTAAGTCGTCTTGTACAACCTCAGCAATACCATTGATGGCGGAGACTTCTAATGGCTCACTTAGAATGCGACTTCTAAATGTCCAGCCTTCTGGCAGATTGAGGCGACTTCCCAGGTCTTTTAAATCGTCAAACTGAAGATCAGAGACCTCAATACGACTAAATGATTGCATAATATACACCTGCCCATTGATATCAGTTAGCTCATAAACACGGCGACCTTCATAAAACAACCAAGTATTATTCCTTAGTACTTGTCCAGGAATATAGGAAACACTCTCTCCGAGATCTGAACTATAATTCATGGTAGTCAATAAGCGCATTTCTAAGTCACCAAAAAAACGGTATTCATCATCCGGACTGGGTGAGACAATATCGCCACCTAAAATTTCATCCACCACAAAAAAACGCGGCCCATTAGGGATTGCAAAAAGCGCACCATACTCAATTTCTATATCGTTGAAGTTGATAGCATCCCACTGACTTTGGGGACAAAAATTAACACCCGGGGTACCCCAAATCTCTGTTGACTCCTCAGCTCCGTCTAGATAAGACAGTAATATCTCACAATAGCGAAAATTAAAGAGTGGACCGCCAGCTTGCAATGGTTCCTCAACCGTAGTATTTCGCAAGAAATCTAAAAAGTGTATGGCCAATTCCTCGCCTACATCGTCTTGAATAAAGTGGCCTGCAGCAAAGCGCCTATGATCACCATCATCCGAACCTGGTACATGCTCCACCCACTTCTGTTGCGTTTCAATACTCCCCAAGTTGATATCATACTCACCGGCATTAAACATAAATGGGTTATGAAAAGCTCCAAGTGTTTTCCAGGCAGAAAAATTCTGCATTTCAATGCCTACCATCATCGCAGGAAATGCTCGTATTGCCGCTTTATACTCAATATTTGGGTAGGGGGCGTTATACGCAAGTACTTCCTCATCACTTAGCAGGTTAATAGTCAATGTTTGTACCACATCTCCAGCAATTAATTCCGGTACACTAGAAGCATAGTTAATCCATTGTTGGAATCCCTCCACCCTGTCAGTCGATTTTGAAGTAAAGAATGTTTCTGCATCACCCAGTGATTCATCAATCTCAAAAGTCGGGTATATATAAGGATTTCCCCCCAATGGAATCACCGGAAGGTCACCATTCGCGACAACTAGCCTTCCGATAACTTGTGGCATATCACCTGCAATACGAAGACCAATAACACTTCCCCAATCTTGTACAAATAGATTAATATCAGTTAAATTTAACTTATCAATAAACGCCTTAGTCCAAGCAACATGTTGTTCATATTGATGAACTGTGACGTCGATCGGCTTGTCTGACCTTCCCATTCCAATATTATCTGGTGCAATCACTCGGTAACCGGCATCAGCAAGGATCGGGATCATTTTTCGGTATAAATAGGACCAGCTGGGTTGGCCATGTAGTAACAATATAACTTCGCCATTATCAGGCCCAACATCCACGTAATGCATATTTAAGCCGTCAATTTCTACGTAACTTGGCTCAAATTCATATCCTGAAAGGGAGTCAAAACAGGCATCGGGAGTAACAATATATTCCAAACCCGTAGCGGTTGCATATATTTCACTTTCAGACAATTTACAAGCATCGCTATTTGGACCTGTAACTAAGGGAATCTCTGTCCCTGAGACATCTTCAGAGTCATCCGAGTCACAAGCAACCAATAGGGAACCCAAAAAGCAGATACCGAACAGGCACCGGAATAGAGAGATATATTGGGGAGTTATAGATATAGAGACAAAAGAATAATTCATAATATAAACCTTCCTTTTACATTAAATATAAATTCCTTTAACTGGAGAGGATATTCATATCACCATCAGATCATCCACCTATAACAGAATTGTGCGGATGGTGAAAATCTCCGCACGACCAGAACTGTTGGAAGTTTTACCATTAATTAAACAGGGAAAACTCTATAAAAAAGCACATGACTAACTTCCGCCAATTTAAAAACCAGAGATACATAAACTTATGCTTAGATACTTAAAAATCTGCTTGCAATCGAGAATGTTTTGTATGAACGGTGCATATTTCAAGCTCAATGGAGCAAATGGCAAGTTTCTTTCATATAAGATTACCTATATCATTCACTGTTGATATTCTGATATATAAAATCGATATTGAATGCAATATAGGCAAGGAACCTTGTTTGAATTTCGCAAAATAAATAAGATCCAAGCATGGATATTTCTTCTAATTTGGCCATGGGTGAATATCTTTATCGTCTCTGCTACACTTTATTCACTTGAGTCACTAACTCCCCACCTCTTCCTGTTGGCTACAGCTAAAATATGGGGAACATTTATTTTTTGTCACCTTCTTTTCATTTTTATTGAAAATCTTCCCAACAGCCCTCTACGATTATTAAAAGAAAAACATACCTACTTACTTAGACCAATTGTAGTCATTTTTCTATTTATAAGCATTGCACCGATCGTAGAACCCCCATTAACTTTTAAAGTACCTGATATTAAAATATTACCATTGGCGATAATACTACTTGAATCCACAGTTTATATTTTTGCCATATATATATTTCAACAGCAAAGTTTCTTCTATCGCTCGCAGCTTCATGCACAACAGGCAGAGCTACAAATACTTAAAATGCAATCTAATCCTCACTTTCTATTTAACACCCTAAATTTGATTGCATCAGAAGTCATTCAGCACCCATCAAAAGCTAAAGAGCTCATTTACAGCCTTTCCGATTTATTGCGCGACACAATCAACTTAACCAAAACCCAATGGATAACTATTGAGGAAGAACTAAGATTAATCGAGTTATACCTCTTGCTGCAGCAAAAGCGCTTTGAGGATCGATTCACCTTTGATATTGACTGCCCACAAAATTTGAATGGAATGAATATACCGTCATTACTACTAATGCCAGCTGTGGAAAATGCCATAAAGTACGGTATTGCACCCTACGCTAAAAGTGGTCATGTGAGTGTAAATGTCGAACTAAATAATAGCTACATAGAAGTGGAAGTTCAGGATACAGGGGCATGCTTTGATGACAAGAACATTACCTATGGTGAAGGATTACGTATTCTAACTCAAACATTAAGAGTCAACTTCAGTGACAACCACGCCCTCAAGTTAAATTCAAGCGGTGAAGGAGCAAGTTTGAAAATTCGCTTCCCACAAGTAAATTCATCCATAACCCCGTAGATTGAAAATGGCGAAAATGAATACTAAAAAAGTAATTATTGTCGATGATGAACCTGCAGCAAGATCCAATCTAATAGAAGTAATTAACACCTTCGATGAATTGAAAGTTGTGGCGCAAGTAACTGATGGAAAGTCAGCAATAAAGCAGATCGTAACCAAAAGCCCTGATATCGTTTTCCTTGATATTGAAATGCCAGAGGTGAATGGCTTTGATGTGGCCAATGCAACTCAACATATAAACTATCAACTTGTCTTTCTAACAGCCTATCAGCACTATGCCCTGCGTGCGTTCGACACAAATGCAATCGACTATTTGACAAAGCCTGCTCATCCAGAATTAATAAAGAAAAGCATTCGCAAGATATTACGGCAAGAGATGTATGCCTTAGGGCAACAGACGTCTTCGACAAGCGGAAACCGATTGGTTTTGAGTGATTACAATCAAATGAAGATATTTGAATATGACCAAATTAACTATATCGACAGTATCGGTCGTTATCGTCGCATCCACCTTACCGAGACAGGAGTTAAATCCCACAATACAAATACCATTATTTCAGATATGACACTTGACAGTTTCAGTGAGCAGCTACCTAAGGAAACTTTTTACCGATTACATCGAAGCTACATCATTAACAGCCATAGAATCCTTGAATTAAAGTTACAGTCACGACGCCATTTTGTCCGACTTTCCGGAACAGATACACTTATCCCAGTATCTCGCAGTTTTCTTTCCATCTTAAAGGAGAGTATTAAAGTCTCAGCTAGCTCTCTAATTGGGTAATAGATGGCTCTAAGTAATCCCACAAATACTGCTATGAAATTACTCCGAGCCTCCATAATCCCAGAAACCTACATGTTCTTTTTAAGGAAACTGATGATCGACCCAAAAATAGCTCTATGGTGCTCACTATCAGTAGGGCCATGAGCCATATCTGGATATAGTTTCCACTCATAGTCCTTATCAAACTTACTTAACATCATATTCATGCGGTACATATGTTCAACATCAACAGTTTCATCCTTCTCACCATGAATAATAAATACAGGCCTTTGAAGGTTTTGTGCCAGATATACCGGTGAAATGTCCTTCAGTTTGCCATAGTCTTTAACAGTATCTCCAACATTCTCCTGCATCCACTTACTTTGAGCCTCAGTTGCATAGGGTGAGTTCAGGTAGAGGTTAACATCTGTGACACCGGCCACACTGACTGCACAGCGGAACAATTGCTGGTGTTTGATAGCCATCATTAGTGCAGCATATCCACCATAACTCATTCCAACAGAACAAATTTCCGAAGACAAAATATCGCTTCGGTCACTTACCACCTTTGTTGCTTGAAATATATCTTCAAGCATTAAGTTACCCCACTGGTGAACACCCGCTTCCTCCAGCTCAGTTGAATAACCACTCGACCCTCGATAATTCACCCTTAAAACGGCATAATTATTCGCCACAAAGAACTGTGTATAGTAGTCAAAATACTGATGGTCAAAAACGCCAAGAGGACCACCATGTGGCATAACTATAAGAGGGAATGGCCCGTTACCTTTTGGCATGGTCAATATATAGGGAATATCCAATCCCTCCACTTTAACCTGCTCGTGGTATTGGCGACTCTCAAGCTGATCATTTAAATGTGGAAATTTTGAGGCCACTAGCTGGTCAATTTTCTGGTTTTTCCTGCTAATGAAATAACGTCCTGGCTGGCCGTGGCTCTCACTATAGTAAAGTTCTATAGTACTATCGAGGCTTCTTCCTACTGTTGTTTTTAGTAGACTCGCCATGCCATTTTTTTCTTGTCTATCCTCATCAATATATTGATATTCTAACCGTCCATTATGAACGACTTTTACACCAATCAACTCCCCTGTCGATTGCTCTATTACCAGATCGATAATATCGTAGCTATCAGATCGATAAGCTATGCTCTGTTCTCCACTAGTGAAATTGCAGTGGTAAACTACCCGATCTTTCTCCGAATTAGTATCTAAACAAAAGTAAGTTCCAGGCTCTGAACTTATAGACACCGGAATAAGGACTCCATGCTCTGCTCCGGGAGCGGGCTCCTCTTCCAACTCTTCTTCAGACCAACTCTTTATTGGGGCGGTAGAGTTTCCATCAACAACTTTACTCAGATGAAGCTTGCTGTCATTGAAAAACAAAACGGACTTTGGCTGGCCTGATGGATCAAAAAACCAGCGTATCGCATACCCTTCAACCGACGCCACTTCATTCTGAACTGTAAACTGGCCTCCATCTTTTCGTAAAAGTTTACTTGCTTTCTGTTTAAATCGGTTAAGCTTAGATACGTCAATACTGTATACCTTGGAGTAAATCCCACTTTTTGCATACAGAAAATGGCCCGGCCTGTTTGGCAACGCATGGACCAACCAACCCGGCGTTTTTACCTCAAATATTTCTGGAGGCTGGCCTTCGGAGCCTGATACATCAAGCACTAATAGTCGATAAGCTGGCTTGGTATCTAGTAAATTTTTAACACCCTTCTTGACTTCCTTAAACTGGGCAACAAGATACTTTGGGCCAACCCAACGGATAAATTGAATTGATGCATCCCTGGAAGTCAATGTTTCGAGATCAATTAGGGTATGACTAGATCCATCTTTACGACTCCAAATATCTAACTTTTGACTAGCGTCACTCTGCTTAATGGACGCTACCAACCTTCCATCTGGACTAACCTGTGCTGTTATAGTATCAACCGATTTAAAGTAGCTTTCTGCTGGCATTGCTACTACTGGACCAATTTTCACCAGAATGCATAACAAAACCAATAAAGCCCCTCGAAAAAAAACAATCATTGATTTATCTCCAGAGGACTTAACCAACTTTGCAAGAATTCATCTTGCACTCCCGCACCAGATACCAGAGGATACAACTCAGTTAATGAGTTTAAGGCTTCTTGAACTCCATCTAAATCTGTTGCTATTCGATTTTTGAAATAGACCTCTACCGTATCTGACTTTCTTTGCTTACCTATAAACAAGCTGCCAATATAATTTGTTTTTCCAGCTTCCACATGAAAACGCCATGTGCGCCGCTTAGCAGTATCTAGTTTGTAGGGAAGATTGAAGTAAGGTGCATTTATTTGGGTAATTTGGTACAGGCCAGCAGGGACTGTCATCAGGTAAAAGCCTTCGGACTTATCCTTGAGGCTGACTTTATAACGACCTTTCTTTCGCAGTTTATATTTTTGCCCACTCAGCAGGTATTTATTTCCATTAGCGTACATCTTAGCAAACTCTATTGAGGGCGCAGTACCTCCTACATCGAGCTTTACCAAAACATACCCACGCCCGCCCTCTAACTCAGGCGGACTATCATAGGGTACCAATGACAGCGTCCGAGCAATTACTGATTCAGACACAAGGATTGCCGCAAATATTATGCCTTTAAGAAGAGTATCTACTCCACTTACCTGATAGCCTACCGGCATCACGCTTCTAAAATTTAGTGTCAAAATAACACTTCCATATGTTTATTTATAAATGAGTGACAACGTTTTGAATACTATCTCAGAGCCAAATGCAATACAATTGGCAGGCTTTGGTCCAAATTATGGAGAATAATATGTCAGGGATGAACCCTCTCAGGTACGTTAAGTCTTGCCCACTTCTTTTAGCGGTCTGTTTATTATTTCTACAAGGTTGTGCGGGGCAAGTTAATATGCTACCAACATTAAAAGAAGACGCCCCTATTAGCGAACAAGATGGAATTGTTGTCGCTCGAATCATTAACGCCTCTGGAGTTGCCCTGCCGTTTAATCAACTCACAATTAACCCGGAAAACTTGAACGAGTCTAAATCTATAAAACCCGAACGTCTCCTTGCGGATCGACCAAAGCTAAATGGTACAACGGTATTTGCCTCTTCTGTCAAACCAGGGAATTACTCTATTAGTAGCATTCGGGCGTTCTATTCAAACGGTAATGGATGGTACAGCCGTTTCGTAAGTGCAGATGAGAAGCTGGGGACCTTTTCAGTTACGCAGGGTGAGGTCACTGATCTTGGTACTTTGATCTATTATCCAAAGCCACAAGGTGATAGATACCTTGACCTTTTGATTCGCGCGCCTGAATCAAAAGAAGGAGAGGTAATTGCAAAGCACTTTCCATTCATAAAATACGATCCTCAATCAATCAACGGGTGGCATATCGATGAAAATGATGAAGAGCGAGAGTCAGCTTATATATCCATTGCACAGAATCCTCTGACATACACCGAAGAGTATATTTCTCCTGATAATTCCATCTACTTTCTTGGAAAGGTCGGCGTATTTATGAAACGTACTCCCGACGGGGACTGGGAGCTTGATGCTGTTGACACCAATCATGAATTAACGGCTATCGCACAAAACAATCATGGTGATCTAGTAGTCGGGGGGAGTGAAGGCGCCCTATTCTGGCGCTCTGCTAAAGGGGACTGGCTAGACATATCATTGGAGCATAATACTCACATTGAAAACCTGAAACTTCTAGATACAGGAGAGATAGAACTTCTAGTTACTCGCGACTTTGAAGTGAATATTTATAGGGGAGTAGTAGCAAATTCACAAGTAAAGTGGAAACTTTTGAATCAATACTCCTCAAGATCAGGTCAAGGATGGAAGCATATTGCGGAAGTAAAAATAGGGGAAATGAAAGCCCACACCAAAAGTGACCAACATATATACAATACAACTATTTTTGAATTCAACGGCCAGAATTACATAACTGTCCGTGAGCAATCAACGTATGGAAGTATTATATTTTCGCCAATCAATAGCGAAATCTTCATCTATGATCCTGAAAGTTGGATGATCGAAAAAACAGTAGATGATTTTGACCTAAATGCAATTGTTGACGCAGGCGCAGTTCAGTTAGGTGTCGAGGAAGCTGGCTTCTGGTCCTGGACAGGAAAGCCAACCTATTACAAAATTGATAAAAATGGCAACCAAGATAAAATAACTACATATATTAAAGAATGTAAAGAGAGTAAATCTTCCAGAAATCGCTGTATAAATAGAAATTTCACATTTCGATCCGTTCCCTGGTTCTCAACTGACAATGAAGCCGTTGCGATTGTTGGTTTTTCACAAAGTAACTTTTCCGGTAGGAATCGTGAAACAGAAACCAGAATCTTAACAACAACGGATGGCGGAAAAAGCTGGATATCTACAGGCAATAAACCACCTACAGACTATTGTACCTCTATAGTTCCTCTTGTTGCCGATCGTTTATTAGTTTCCTGCGATGGTGCCAATGGTGATTTCTACGAGTCGACCGACTTAGGGGCCAGCTGGAACCAGGTAAGACAACAAGATAATTTTTAGAAAAAATAAGGTGGATACAAACATCCAATGTATCCACCTTATTTTAGTTGTAAAATATACTAAAGAATGGTTTTACTATAATAGAAAGAATAGTTATTTATAGCTCAAATCTTTGTAAATCTAGCAGTAAAATGTCGTAGAACTTGTGGCTCATACTCGAAAGCTAACCCTCGCAATTCATTGGCCCGCGAGCTAAGTTCGATAATCGCATCTGCTACATAATCCATATGATCATTTGTATAGACTCTACGTGGAATAGTAAGCCGCATTAATTCTAGATCTGCTTTCTTTTGTTCACCGGTATCCGGGTCCCGCCCAAGAAGTAAAGAACCAATTTCCACAGCCCTGATGCCCGCTTCTAGATACAGCGCATTGGTTAACACCTGTGCTGGAAACTGCTCCGATGGAATATGGGGAAGAATCTTCGATGCATCTACAAAAACCGCATGCCCGCCTGTGGGATATTGAATGGGTACTCCAGCAGATCTCAATCGCTCTCCCAGATAGGCCACTTGGCCAATTCGGTAGTTCAAATAGCTCTCATCGGCAGCCTCATAGAGCCCCCGGGCCAGCGCTTCCATATCGCGACCAGCCATCCCTCCGTAGGTTACAAAACCCTCCATAGGGACGCAGCGGGTTTGTACGGCTTGAAACAGTTCCTCATTGTTTCGAATACAACAAAGGCCACCAATATTTACCATAGGGTCTTTTTTTGCGGACATTGTCAACATGTCCCCATATTGATACATCTCGCGAATAATTTCTAAAATCGATTTTTCTTGATACCCCTCTTCCCTTTGCTTTATAAAGTAAGCATTCTCGCAATATCGAGCCGAATCAATTACCACTGGGATATCATACTTAGTAGCAATTTCATAAACTGCCTGCATATTTTTCATGGACACAGGCTGACCACCAGAACTGTTACAGGTCACAGTAGTTATAATCGCACAGACATTGCGGCTTCCGTGCTCCTCAATAGTGGAAACCAGGCGTTGTAAATCAAAGTTACCTTTCCAGTCGTATGCTGTCGTGGTATCAAAAGCACGTTTATCCACCACATTAATTGCTTTTCCGCCATTTAACTCTATATGCCCTGCAGTAGTATCAAAATGATAATTTGAAATAAATACAGGCTCCGTCCCTCCACGCACTTGACGCATACGCTCAATCAGAGCAGGAAACAAAATTTGTTCTGCTCCACGCCCCTGATGGGTAGGAACAACCAATTTATACCCAAAAAAATGCTCTACTGCATTGCACAAATTGTAGTAGTTTCGGCTACCGGCATAGGACTCATCACCAAGCATCAAACCCGCCCATTGATTATCACTCATTGCACCAGTGCCTGAATCTGTCAATAGGTCAATATAGACATCATCACTGCGCAGTAAAAACGGATTTAATCCAGCCTTATTGAGTGCAACCTCCCTATCTTTATAGGTTGTCATCTTGATCGGCTCAACCATTTTTATACGGAAGGGTTCAGGGATTCGCTTCATCACAATTATCCTAACAATACCTGCCATACTGCAGGCAATAACAATCCAATTATTATAAGTAAAGTAATTAGTATAAGAGAAACAGGACCGAATTATATTTTAATTAAAGTTAAGCCCTGTAAAACATCTAAAAACTGCAGAAATACTTCAACGGGATATTGTCCCCTACTGAGATTCAGACTCCTCTGTCAAAAATGATTGTCAAGTATTTCACTTCTTAACTTATGGTACAATAGGCTGCATTATCTATATGACCTTTTCAGTCACTTGAGTGAACTTATTATCGGGTTCTTAGCTTCACATTTTTTGTGACCGGAAGCCACTCTAGATTTCCCAAGTATCGAGATAAAAGATTATCTAATGACAACTTGGCTCACATTTTAAACACTGATGAACAGAGGTCCCAGAATAGAAACATCTAACTTATAAATGAGGCAGAAGATACTTATTGGATCCGAGCTTATCAATTAGTGATTCTTCTGCCCCACGTCACCTCTCTTAGTTACCTTCTAATTTTGAGAGGTAAAACTGAAAAGCACGATGTGCCACTTGATGACCTATCGCCTGCCCTGCAGGTACTGAAGGCTCAAAGTGTACACCTCCCCATACACGACTGTTACCACAGTCCTCTTCAAATGAAGTCCAGGTAGGGAAATATAGATTCAAGTCAGTTTGTGGTGTTACACCAGGTTCAATCTGAGAGCTGCCAGACAGCGCAGTTACAGAATATCCCAAAGTATCGCCTTGAGGTAAAAACAAGCGGCTTGTCTCGGCATGCGCAGCACAAAAGCTAGCTGATGCGGAGGGATACTCGGGATGATCAGCTACAGGCAGATAGCTAGTCCACTGACTGGCGCGCAAATCATTCACGGTTCCCTTTCCAGCACCACCCCAAGCCGTTACAGGTTCATCCTTATAAATATACCGAACAGCAGAAAAAGGTCTTACTGAGTTATGGCGACGCTTTTCCTTCCAGATAGCAATAGCAGTATCAAAAGCTGCCATATTAGTCAGGAAGTCATAGTGTATGAAATCCATCAGGGATAAACCTTGAGATTCAGATGCAAAAACGGCAGCGAAGCCTAAGCTGAATATCTTCATATCAAATAGCTCAGCTTTCATCTTCTGCTCATCAGTTAAATTCGCTGATGTAGCCAATACATCATTTACTTGCGCTACGTAACTGGGGTAGTTCCAAATTTTGGACTTAATTGGTATCGGTGAAGTAAACTCATCAGGAGATTCGTAGCTGTAGGGCGTAGTCAATGCAATTTGAGGAGTTACGAACTGCTGAACACGAAATACGCCTGGTCGCTCCATTAAAACTGCCGGCTGCCATTTTGATGGAAAACGCAGCTTGTAGGCAGAATTAGCAGGTTTAAAGTCAGTATAATCAGCATAAGGCAAGCGATGATAAAGCTGGTTACCTTCATTACCTAACTGATTCATCCCATCATTGACACGTCCTTCCAGAACTTTTCTACCAGCATAATTTCCTATACCAATTGGTGTCGTCGTATCTTCTGAAATATTTTCAGGATCTAGCCCTAGCTCAATTAGCATGTCATCCCATTCAGATACCAAATGGGGAAATAAACCACTTAGTACTTTGTGGGAAGCATAGGTCAATGCAATATTTAACTCAGTATTATCTGTCGGCTCTGTCATTCGACTAATATCTGAGTAAACGCCCTTTGCTGTCGGATGATAAGGCGCTGTTGCATCAAACCAGGAGTTAGTGATAAGCGTTGTAAAACGGAGTACCAACGTCGCATCATTTGCAGCCGGAGACACTTCGAAGATTGCACAGGCTGCAGCTGGGATTATATTTTGTACCGCAACATTACAAGTTCCTAGCTCTTCAGAGCTACATTTTGGAGGCAATGAAACGTCCTCTAACTGAGGACAACTGATGGCCTGCGCTTGCCAACTTGCTGACACAAATACTAATCCTATAATACTTTTTAAAGCTTTTTTATAAGTTACATCTTTTAGCATTGGATTTTCCTTTTTGCTATATCCATGTGACCAATGTAGCATTCTAACTACCGATCACTTTCTAATGATAAACACCTAAAAACACTTTAAAACAGACTGCTCGCCCCCCCATTTCAATTGTAAATGACCATAATTCCTGACATTCTTTTAGTGCCGACAGCACTTGTATTATCAGAACCTAAAATTCAAAACCAACAATTAAGGAAAGCCAATGAAATTACTTGCAAAGTAATTACTTGTAAAGATACCAGCTCACAGAAACAGTAATTTTTTGAGATTCAAATTATTGGCGAGCCCTTTTCAAAAGACAACAATTCATTTTTTCTTTTAACAAACTGCAAAGTCAAAAAAGTTACACCTTAGCGAATATTTTTGGATTAAAAGGGGCGTCACCCCAGCATATATTTTCCATATACACGAGCTAACCCAACACACACAGTGATAAAAGTGCTAATGCGACAGCACTTAATACTATAAATCCGGCAAATTCCCATTCAATTACCTGAATTACACTTCCTGCTGATATCGGATTTATTTGTCTTATTTTATGAGCATCCAAATAATTAAAGCCCCCTTAACCTAAATACGGATAGCGTGGAGCTGCCATCATTGCCATATATAACAGCACCAGCTATTTTATTTTATTCTACTAGAATTGTATTCACTAGGAAATTACAGGAACTTACCTGACGTTTCTTGAACAAGCACACTGAGTCGATCTGAACAACAAACTATCCCCTCAAAGGGAGTAAAAATAATTAGCGAGAAGAGCTTTGTGAACGACAGCCTCATACTTTAGTGTCATCCCTGGCAGCACAATGTACTGTTAAACGAAGCCATAAAGGTGAAAATACTACATACACATCTGAAAGGCTCTGGAATAATCGCTTATAGCAATTTCCAGAAATAAGCCAACCAACAGTGGATTGGATTCAGCTTTATCAAGAAATATTATCTTTCGAGTGCGGGCAGCGTTAAATCTAGGAAAAATAATTTCACTCTAATTTGAAATACTTAACATCTTTTCGACACACCACAACTTTTATACCAACTTAAAATAACAAACATTTAAAATGCTCTTCCAAGAGCTGTGTACCAATTTTTACCTGCAAGCATCTTACCCGCCTCCATTAGGTACTGAGCATCTTTAGTATCTATATATTTCTGACAAATATTGCCTATTTCACTATTTTTCAATTCATCTGAAAGCTTATCCCAATCACTTGGATCATTGTGAACCAGGGAGTAAAAAGCAAATGCTATTGTTCGCCAGTCTTCTCTATTATCTATTAGCTGATCAAGGCTCTTTTTCATGAATAATTCTTTTAGTAAATACTAAAATCATGTGTAGATTTAACTATAGCGATAATTATCTTCACACTTTTTACTCGCTTATATCACCGTAAACGGCGATGCACACTGTGCCGAACACAGTGCGCCCAGACGCATGGAACACTCTTTATAGGTATCGCAACACACATTTTTACAATTTACACACCATTAATATGCAACCTCCATCGTTAAGCAACTCTATATCTTCGCCTGTATTGTTCAGAAGACCATGCTGCCCCCCGGATGATCAAAGTTCATGTCTTCCCCTGAGACAGTTAGCGCGATCTACCGACGGACCTTTTGGCTCAAAATATTCTGTGATATTAATGGCCAAATCCTGTTGATCTTCCACCACCAAATTGAAATGTTATTCACCCTGCGCTCCTTAACAAGGTCCCAACGGAAAACTTTAAACTGCTGCGATTGGCAATCATACCAGCGCTGCACACCACCAATGCACTGACGAGTAAAGTAGCAATGATCCATAACCAATCAGGCTTGTAATTGATGCCAAATTGAGACCGATAGATCAATTGAGCCGTAAGGTGAGTACCTAAAATGGCCCCCACGCTAGCAATTAAAGAAGTCAACAACCACTCAAACAGGCTTAGTTTACAGCATGCAAGGCGTGATTGACCAAAGCTGATCAGTAAAGCGTTCTTTTTACGCTCATCAGCTTCATAGCCTTTGACCGATGCACTGATCACCAACAGTGCCAGCAAAATAATCATCAAACTAAATCCAGATACCAGCTTAATGACCATCGACAAAGTATCATCAAAGCGTTGCGTTAATTCGCGAACCGAGATTAACCGCAAAGTTGGATGACGCAGCCAAAGCTCTGCCAACTGCCCCCAAGCAGTGTCGGCAAGCTCAAGGCTACCCATATAAAGAGGCGGTATTTGAAGCTGGTCCATGGTGCTTTGCGGCACATTAAACCAATAGGTGATGGAACCTTTGCCTGGTACATATTTATGACTAGCTTTGATTTCAAAGTTCAAAGATTGCCCCGCAACTTCAAACCGCAATTGGTCGCCGAGCTTCAACCCCATATCAGTCATAACTTCTTGCTCCACCGATACTTGTTGCCAGTCAGCATCCCGATCTTGCCAGCGTTGGCCAATCACGGTTTGGTTGTTGTTTGCTTGCTTAATACTGAAATGCAAACGGATAGGCTTTTGTAAGCTAGCCAAACTTTCGCTGGGGCTGGTGGCGAATTCCACCAAGGACTGACCATTGATATGGCTTAACTGTCCGTACCAAAATGGCTTTAATTGGCGAATCTCACTACCAGTTTGCGCACTCCATTGGCGAATGTCTTGCACCTGTTGTTCATTGGCCAGGGTGATCATCAGATTACCATCGTGCTCGCGGGTATAACCTTCCATGGTTTGACCAATGTCTTTCATCAAACTTAAGGTGAACAGCAACAGAGTGGCACACATGCCAACACCCAGAATTTGAATGGATTTGCTGAGCAAACGCTGTTTCATCATATAAAAACCAAAAGCCATGATGCCCGTTGTACGGCTCGTCACCGTATAGCCCAACCTCAATACCAACCAAGTCAATACCACCATCAATATCAAGGTAGCCGCCATAGCGGATAGAGTCATGGCCGTAAGCAGACCGTTATCGGAGTAAACAAAGGCCACCACAGCCACACCGATTAAAGCAAATCCATATCGAGGCAATAAGTGATTTGGACTCGCCATTTGGCGAATCAACTGCGCCGGGGTTACTTTGGCCATCACTAGCCAATTGGGAATTTGGAATATCGCCAATAGGGCTAATAACAGCGCGTAACTGCTGAATAAATCCGTCCATACCCGGGTGGCGGTTAGGTCTGCAAACTGTATCTGCATTTGCTGCAAAATTAGGTATTCCGCCCCCCATGCCAAGGCGGTTGCCGGAATTAGCCCTGCAATGACTGTTAGTAGCCATTGACCAAATGATAAAGCAAACACTTGGGATTTATTGCTGCCCATGGCTAAACACACCGCAGTAAAGCGCTGCTGGGATAACAACTGACGTCGACCGGCTTGGTCGATGGCAATTGCAGCCATCAAAAACAACAGTACAGATGCTAAACCCACAAAATTCTCAACCCGTTGCCAAAACATCGCCAGCGGATGGCCACTGTGTTTATCATAAAACTGTGCAGTCACTAGCTCAGTAGTGGCCCACTGTTTGAGGGTGTTCAGTTCGCTTTCATCCCCCGTAAGTAAATAGCGAAAGCGGGCATTGTCTGCTTGTATCAGTGAAAGATCATCCAGGTGCACCAATGCACGCATCGCTACGGAATGGCCTTCGAGTAGACGGTCGGGTTCGTGTTGCACCAAACCTGTGAGCTTCAATTGTCCATGTCCGATGTCTAAGGATTGGCCAAGGGTGAGCTGCAGCGAAGCAAACAATCGGCTATCGACCCAGATTTCACCGGATTTGGGCCCATGGCTCAGGGATTGCCCTTGTCCATCCGTCGCAAATGCCACTTGCACTGTGCCTTGCACTGGATAAAGATCATCCACTGCTTTTAATTGAACCGCTTGCCAATGGTGATCATTGGTCAAGGTTACATTTACCAGCTGGCTCACGCTCAACTGCTGCGCATACTGGTGCAACTTGCTTAATTGTGCGTCGGTTAGCGCTTGATTCTGAGAAATCACCAAATCGCTACCAAGCATTTGCTGCAAATTATTGGCTAAATAAGTTTGAATAGAACTGCTGGTTAAGCTGAGTGTTAGAATGAAAAACATCAAAGTTGCTTGAGTCCAGCGAATTAAGCGCACATCCGCTTGGTGATATTGCTGGCGGAATAATTGCCACGCTAATAAAATTAGCATAATGGGCCCGCCATAGCCGCAGCTTTGTTGCGCGCCTTGACTGCTAATTTGCCTTGACTCAATTGCAGTAAAGTATCGGCCTGCTGCGCTAATTCCATCGAGTGAGTGACCAGTACCAGCCCCACGCCGTTTTGCTGACAGCAATCAAACATCAATTGCGCGACATGCTGCGCGGTATTCTCATCTAGGTTGCCCGTAGGCTCATCGGCAAAAATAAATTGCGGCTGCATTACAAAAGCACGGGCAATGGCCACCCGTTGTTGCTCACCACCACTGAGTTGCTGTGGTTTATGATACATTCGCTCAGATAACCCTACCTTGTCGAGCCATAATTCAGCTGTGGATAATGCGTGTTTGTCACCTTTTAGTTTTAAAGGCAGAGCGACGTTATTTAAGGCATCAAGTTCGGGTAACAAATGAAACTGCTGAAAAATAAAACCTGAGTTTTGACGTAAGTTCTTTAATAATTGTGGCTCACCGTTTTTCTGAAATTGCACCTCGCCAGAAACCGGACGTTCAAGGCACGCCATTAACAGCAATAAGCTTGATTTACCTACTCCAGAGGGCCCCACAATGGCGTAAGAATGGCCACTGTGCAGTTCAATATTTAAACCCTCAAACAGGCTGACCTGTTGTTTATCCAAAGTAAAATAATGGTCAATTTGCTTTAAGTGAATGCTACTCGACATAGTTAGTTTCTTTAAATAACTGGTTGAGTAGCACTTTAAAGAAGGAAAGGTGAAATGAAGGTGAAATCAGTTGAAACAAGTTGCTAAACTGTCAGAGCACGGATAAGGAGACTTCATGTTTTTGATAGCGCAGCACTCTGCAACAATTTTTAAGCACAACGAAAAAATTATCCTACAGCCACAACGCTTTGCTAAGGGGCAGTCAAAACACAGTATAGGCAGTCCCACGAAGGCCGCGCTTTTTTGCGACCGTAGTGTACTTGAGCAACTTGTTATGAGTTGCACACCTCAACACCTTCTTGTCTTAGATATTTAATAAGATGATGGTTATACATCTCCGCATATACTGGTGCTATAGTCTGATACTTTCTCTCAGCATAGCTATCTATTACATCATCTATTTTCAAATACCTGACATTACTTCCGTACTCACAGCTTTTATCCATTAATGGCACTTCGCTGAGAAACATGCCTGAAAGACCAATTAGTCGTAAATCCCCATTACTGGCAGAAAGGATAGCATCTTCTTTTTGATCAGCGACTAAAATCCAGTCGAATTCGGTTTCAGAGTTTTCAGAAACTGAGCAAGACGAAGCCAATAAAGAAATTACTATTACGCGAATAATGCTCATTTTCTTAAGACTCAGTAGTGGTAGGACAGCCGGTTACCCTAACTGCCCCCACGCAGATCCGGACGTGCGGAACTACCGCATCCGGCTCTTCAGTAATATATTCGCTCGTGTAAAGCACGAACCCTAATACCAGTCCACAAGTATACTGCGTTTGTATACTCGCGGTGGCTTTAGACCATTCCAGTTGTAACTCTTGCGCTGACTCCGCCGGTTGAGCCATTTGTGTATGCTGTGTAAAACATAGCTGTACAAACGGGACAAGCTTCGACTGTTGTCTGGTAGACCGAAGTAGTTCTGGAACCCCTGTAGCTTGCGCTTCAGTGTGGGCAGCCATTCTCTCAGACGCTCACTGCGCTTGGCTTTGATCCAGTGGTAGAGCGCTTCCATTGCGCCCTTCTGTTTCTGTGCGGCAGTCCAGCGCCTGAGCCTGGGGCGTTTGTTGACGTCCAAGCTCCAGTAGAACTCAAAACCCAGAAACTGGAACTGCCGTTTTCGGCCCGGATGGAAGCGGCTAAAGCGCTTCAGGTGCGTTTTCTCGGGGGCTAACTGCAGGCCAAACTTGTTCAGCCGTTGCGGTAGTACCCGGTAAAAGCGCTCTGCATCCGTTTTCAATTGGAAAGCCACTACATAATCATCGGCGTACCGGATTAGCATGGCTCTGCCACGCATACGCGGCTTAACTTTCTTCTCGAACCACAAATCCAGGACGTAGTGCAGATAGATGTTCGCCAGTACCGGACTGACCACACCTCCTTGCGGGGTGCCTGCTGCCGCTTTACTGAACTTACCATCTGGAGTTTGCACGCGTACTTTCAGCCACTGCTTAATCAGTGTCAGCAGGGCTTTGTCGTCGATACGAAGGGCTAGCATCCGCAGTAACCAGTCGTGATCCAGCTGATCAAAGAAGCCTTTAATATCGGCTTCAACGATGTAGCCGTAGCCTTTGAATTGCAGATTTAAGCCAAGACTGTGTACGGCTTGGTGGGCGCTTTTCCTGGGACGGTAACCGTAGCTGAAGGGCAGAAAATCCTGCTCCCAGATACTTTGCAGTAGCTGCGCTACGCTCTGCTGCACCAGTTTGTCTTCCACCGTAGGCAGCCCCAGTGGGCGCTGCTTGCCGTTGCCTTTGGGAATCAATACCCGCTTAATCGCCTGGGTGCGGTAGCGTTTGTCACACAGCCGTTGATGTAGGCATTGAATATTTTGCGGCAGTCTTTGCCGGTAAACTTCGGTAGTTACTCCGTCGATACCGGGGCGGGCCTGCTTATTGAGCTGGCCCCAGCTTTGATACAGCAGGTTGGAATTTAGCAGTCCGTATAAATTCTGAAACCTGTGTCTGGGGTGGCTCTGTGCTTTAAATGCGATGGCGTGCAAGGCGGTTGTCATAGTGTCTCCAGCCCTACTTTGTCCGGACTATGTTTCTGTTGCACACCGATATTACTGTCAGCCCCTTCGCCATGTAAGCGGCTTTCCCGCTCTCGGACTACTATGAGCTGATCCGACTTCCGAGTGGTCTTCGTTGGTTTCGCCATTAGGCTTAACGTCTCTACCTGCTCCTTCAGGAACCTGCTCGGATCTCTCAAGTTCTCAATACTTCTCTTTCTACATGCCACGGCTTAATAACCCCGCCGATCCGCAACAACCTTACCATTACGGTTGCATTGCCTGGACTTCGATGGCGTTACACATCTCGTCAATCGGAGCTCACTTTATTATCGGAGCGATACCAGCACTTCAGGATCACGATAATCCCTATGGCCTATAGAATTCTCTGTGTACGCTTCACATAGTTTGTTCACAGTTGAAAAAAAAGATAATTATATTTTCTTTCCCTTCTGTTCCGCCCTACGCGCAACACTCGATACAGGTGGCTGGTTAGGCCTTACCCGACAGGGACTTCCACCCTGCAAGAAGCATCAAGCTTAGCTTGACGCACTAACGTTGCCAGCAAGGGCAGCCGAAGCTAAGCGTAGGCTGTCCAGCCCAGCCTCCGGCTGGGCGATCTTGTCTGGCCTGGTTATAGCTGGCGCGCACAGAACAACCTACTTGCTCTTTGCCAGCCAACGTTGGCTGGCCACCGCTCGATAAATTTACTGAAAAAAATACCATACTTTCCCCACCGGTTAACTAACTGACTGGCACCCCACAATGCTGCAGCGAGCTTGCAGAACTTGTTGGCTTTAAACGAAGGCACTTGAACGGAACTGCGGTACCAACTTGCAGGAAAACTCTCTGGAGAAATGTGCTCAGGAAGAGATTGGTGCTTGCAGCAACTTCAAACTATCTAAAAAAAGACCGCCACAATAACGCCGTGCTAAACGGCGCGCGCTTTTTGCGCGTCCAGTGGAGGCCGCTTTCGGCCGGAACGGTGTTTGAGCACCTTGTTATAGGCCTTCAGTCTGCAGCCCTACCTACAATTTTAAGCTGTATACCACTAGCTATTTCTATGATTGAAGAAAGACTTACTTGAAACCAATACTCATCTCCAGCTTGGTCATAAAAGCTAAAGCAGAACTCCTGTTCATCTGCATCAAAGCCACCACGAAAAGAATCTGAGTGAAACATATCATCGGATTCGATTTCAGACCACTGGGAGATTGAATACGATTTGGCTTTAATTTGCTTACAGATTTTTACGAATTCTTGGGATATAGGTACTTCCATTACTCGAACCCTGCTGCTCTATAACATTTATATAGTAATCATTCTGATCACTATTATCCTGATTACTATCCTGGAATCAATCTAACGAAAAAAACACACAAAGCCCAAGTAAAATCAATATATTATTCATGATTCAGAACCATTGTACCAAATGGAAAAACGATCACTTTGACTACTATCCCCATTTTATACGAGCTCCCTAACCCATTGAAATAAAATAGGTTTTCAAACATTCCGGACCTAGGCCAAAAATAACGGTCAAACTGATCGAAAATCCTGATGACTCCCAGTCAAATGTTCATTAAACTGTTAATCCATACAGTATCCGGACTGTAAAAATGGACGACATCCCTATTCCGCTACCCCAGCGACCATCCCGCTTTATGGACCGTGTTAGGGCTTTTATACGGTCTCGCTATTTGGCATACAAAACAGAAAAGACATACTGCTTTTGGATGAAGGACTTTATACGCTTTCATGGGATGCAACATCCGCAGGAGCTCGGAAAAGCTGAAATAGATAAGTGGTTAAGTCACCTTGCTACTAATCGTAATGTGTCAGCCAATACTCAAAAAACCGCTTTAAATGCAATTGTCTTTCTCTATAAGCAGTTTCTGGATATTGAATTAGGGCAACTACAGTTCGAAAAAAGCCATCGGCCTAAGCGATTGCCTGTTACTTTTAGCCATGAAGAAGCAACCTCCATATTAGAGCACCTTAGCGGTCCAAATAAGCTTGCTGCTTCATTAATGTATGGTTCGGGCCTTAGAGTTATGGAAGCTGTGCGGCTTAGGGTACAGGACATTGATTTTAGTGATCAATGCTTGATAGTACGGGAGTCCAAGGGTGAGAAGTGGCGAAGAACACTACTGCCTCGGTCTCTGGTTAGGCCCCTCAAGGTGCAGATAGCACATGCGCTTTCTCTACACGAGCAGGATTTGGCTGAGGGCTATGGGTATGTCTATTTGCCTTTCGCTCTGGCGAAAAAGTACCCACAAGCAGCGACGAGTGCTGCTTGGCAGTATGTATTCCCCGCTCGATTTCTATCGCAAGACCCTCGCAGCGATATGATGCGACGGCATCATATTGGTGAGCAGCAAGTTAGGCGGGCCGTTGCCAAGGCCGTTTCGGCCCTCAATATTCGTAAGAAGGCGAGCTGCCATACATTTCGCCATTCGTTTGCCACCAACCTTCTGCGGGCTGGTACTGATATACGCAATATTCAGGAGCTACTCGGCCACAACGATATCAGTACAACCATGATTTACACCCATGTTATAGGCGTACATGAGCGCGGTGTTACCAGCCCTCTTGACTAATTTCGGCCCCCGGCAGCTATGCCTTTGGGTGGTAGCTGGCTTTAGGCCAAGCCTTGTTGATTTCATCTGCCTGAAGCTCTGCATTAAAGTGTTCCCAGGTAATGCCATTAATGTCAGTTTCTGCGGTAAATTTATCGGCACCATCTGATTCCCATCCTAGATGCCTAAGCGTTCCGCTTTCACAATTTGGATCATGGCGAATCGATAGGTTAACAGTGGCAGTTCGCCATAAAGCATATTCATTGGGCACATGCACGCAGGGAGCAGTATTTAACCTTCTACTATAGTCGGCAACTGACTCTTCTATCTGATTAGTCGACAGTGCTATATGAATTTTATCCATGGGCCCTACCTTTATTAATACTTGTTTTGATATCTATATTTTTTAATTACTACCACTCGCCCCAGCTTCCAGCTGCTTCTGTACCTTATCCAAATTAAAAGATCCGGGTACCTGGCTGGGTGGATACTCTTTCATCGTTTGCAAAAATTTTGATGCGAGTTGCTGCATGGGAACCAAGACAAAAGCTCTGTCTATAAACCAGTCGTTATAGGTGTTCGAGTTGTGTTGGGCTTTTTCGAAAGGATCTTGCCTCAAATTGAACAGCAGTGGCACTCGTAATTCAGTAAAGGGCTCTCGCCAGACTTCAAAACCCCGCCCGCGATTTTCCAGGAAAATAGCTTTCCAGGGTTCGTAGCGCATAGCTACAATTTGGCCGTCATCATTTACGTAGATAAATTCTTTTCTTGGAGAAAGTTTTGCTTTACCGGTGAAGTAATCCATCATGTTGTAGCCATCAACATAATTTCTGTACTCGCGCCCATTCAGCTCGACCCCTTCCTTGAGCTGTTCCTTGATATTCGGATTCCCCCCGGCCGCAGCGAGAGTCGGCAGCCAGTCTTCATGGGAGACAATACCTGTCAGCGTAGTGCCCGCTGGAAATTTGCCCGGCCAGCGCACGAAAGCTGGCACCCTATAAGCTCCTTCCCAATTGGAATTTTTCTCACTGCGAAATGGCGTAGTTGCAGCATCTGGCCAGGTATTGAAGTGGGGGCCGTTGTCTGTGGAATAAAACACGATGGTATTGTCGGTGATATCCAGGCGGTCAAGCACACTTAGCAGCTTTCCTACCAGGATGTCATGCTCAACCATGCCATCCATATACTCATTGCTGTTGGGGCCCGCAAGGTTTGTGTGCTCCTCTCTGACATGAGTGCGAAAGTGCATCCGGGTGGCATTCCACCAGACAAAGAATGGGGTCTTAGCCGCGTGTGCACGTTCGATAAAGTCGATAGCTGCCGCTAGGGTTTCATCATCGATAGTTTCCATCCGTTTCTTGGTGAGGGGGCCGGTATCTTCGATTGGCCCGCCGGCCTTGGCTTTAATCACTCCTCTGGGGCCAAACTTCTTACGGAATTCTGGGTCTTTGGGATAGTCCCGGTTCTCAGGCTCTTCCTCGGCATTCAAGTGATAGAGATTGCCAAAAAATTCATCAAAACCATGGTTGATGGGCAGGTGTTCGTCCCTATCCCCTTGGTGGTTTTTACCAAACTGGCCAGTGGCATAACCCAGGCTTTTCATTACTGTGGCGATAGTGGCATCACTCTTCTGCCAACCCTCTTTGGCACCTGGAAGCCCCACTTTAGTCATGCCGGTCCGCACTGGGACATTACCCGCTAAAAAAGCCGCGCGGCCTGCTGTACACGACTGCTGGCCGTAGTAATCGGTAAAAGAGAGCCCTTCTACCGCTAGCCGATCAATGTTGGGCGTGGTGTAGCCCATCATGCCACGACTGTTGAAGCTGATATTCCAGATGCCAATATCATCTCCCCAGATCACCAAAATATTGGGTTTGGTCTGCGCGAAGAGGCTACCAGGGGAAAGGAATACAGCAGCCAGTACAACCAAAAGGAACTGTCGGAGACGGGATTGGGAGATCAGGAGCATTACACACCTCGATATTGGCAGGCTCAATACACCGCTTTAAGACTAGTCCCGGTAGGCGGGAACTTGAGGAATCACCGGCCCCTGGCTTGATTGATCCTTCGCTTCTGGCGGAAACACCGTCCGCCAGTCCTTAGCCATATCTACCACCAACCAGCCATTTGCCTTAGCGGCTTGTAGCGCTTTGTCCAGGCGTCCCACTGAGGAGTTCTTATCGTATGCCCATTCTCTTTTGGCATCGGTATGATGAATCAGCATGGCAAAACGCGGCCCCTTAGCGGCGGTGGTCCATTCCAGCATTTGTAAATCACCATCGGAATTGCCTGCGGCAAAAACTGGCCTCCGGCCAATCACGTCATTGATTGCGATAGGCTTCCCCTGTTTATCGGTGAGGAAGGCCAGTTCATCTAATTTCACGATATAGGGATGCCCACCCCCATTTTCATAGCGGGACTTTAGGCGACTGCCGATAACCTGCTCTGGGGGGATTCCATATAACTCCTGGGAAAACACTCGGATAAAATCTGTGCCGCCCCCCGACACAATGTAGGTTTTAAAACCATTTGCTCTTAAGTATTCCAGCAACTCCAGCATGGGCTGGAACACCATCGCACTGTAGTGTTTGCCAGTTTCCGGGTTCTTAGCACTCTTGAGCCATTGGGCAACAGAGCGCTGGAAGGCATCCGTACTCAATCCCGCATGAGTCGCAGTAAGCATTACTTCCAAACCTTCCCTGCCTTGCCCCAACAGGTTTGATAAATTGCCCTTTAGAATCGAAGCGAAGGGCTCTTGGGTTTTCCACTCTGGGTGTTGGGGCGCTAGCCTTTTAACTTCATCAGCGGCATAGAGAAGCTGGAAGTACACGGGCTTCTCAGACCAGAGGGTGCCATCATTATCAAATACCGCTATACGTTCACCGACAGGTATAAAGTCGGCGCTGTCCTTACGGGTAACCTTGTCAACAAAGGCCATAATTTGGGCTTTAACGCCATCTTGCCAGGATGGCAAGGGAGAACTGAGTGCCGGTAAGCTGATTGCCAAAACCAGCAACAGACACCCTCGGCTCAGGGCAACCCTAAATTTCCAATCCAGCATTCTGGCCCTCTCACAAAATGACATTTACGGCACATGAACTAATCTTTTGGCCTAGGGAGCCTCTGAATAACTCCCTAAGATAAGAACTCATCACAATAAAAAAACCGTGATAAATATAGCTGGCACTAGCCTCCTCCAAATCAGCCTTATCTGTCTCGTACTGGTGGCCTGTAGTGACGAAGAGCCGGTTGATACCCAACCTCTCAAGCGCCAGGATGAAGCAATCAGCTCAGAAGCCACTTTCGTGGGCTCCGCGCAATGCGCCCTATGCCACAAAGAAGAGGCCGGTGCCTGGCAAGGTTCCCACCACCAGCTAGCAATGCAGGCCGCCAATAGCGACAGCGTTCTAGGTGATTTCTCCGGGGTGGCATTTGAATATCAGGGGCAGAAATCTCACTTCTATCAAAAGGAAGGGCGCTATTACGTACGCACTGATGGGCCCAATGGAGCCCTCCAGGACTATCCCCTTGCCTATACATTTGGTGTCCACCCTTTACAGCAATACTTAATTGACTTGGGAGGCGGACGTCTTCAGGCACTGAGTATCGCTTGGGATAGCCGGGACAAATCTGCCGGTGGTCAGCGCTGGTTCCATCTCTATCCCGATCAAGCGATAGATCATCAACATCCCCTGCACTGGACCGGCATAAACCAGAATTGGAACTTTATGTGTTCCGACTGCCATTCCACCAATCTGCAAAAAGCCTATAACCTACAAACCGATAGCTACCAGACATCCTGGTCAGAGATCAGTGTCGGTTGCGAATCCTGTCATGGCCCGGGATCGAGACACCTTCAGTGGGCAAAAACACAGAATGAGGCATTGCCGAATAAAGGGCTTGATCCCCATCTTATTGACCCAACCCAACAGCTCCGAGGAATGGATCTGCAAACGGGGATAGCCAAGCTTGCGCCATCGGCAGCCATCCAGCGTGAAATAACAACTTGCGCCCAGTGCCATTCTCGGCGGAGTACCCATTTACCGGGAGCGCAGGCTAACAGCGAATTACTGGATCATTTCAACCTCACACTTCTGCAAGAGCCTCTCTACCACGCAGATGGCCAGGCCGATGGCGAGGTATTTGTGTACGGATCATTTCTGCAAAGCAAAATGTACGCAGCAGGTGTTACCTGTGGCCACTGTCATAACCCCCACAGCCTACAACTGAGAGCAGCTGGTGATGCAGTTTGTGCCCAGTGCCATATGCCGGAGCGATTTGCCCGTACTGATCACCATCTGCACCCAACTCAAAGCCCCGGTGCCCGCTGCACAAACTGCCATATGCCGAAGAAAAATTTTATGCAGGTGGATGGACGCCGGGATCACAGTTTCCGCATTCCCCGGCCTGACCTTTCCGAGGCGCTGGGCACCCCCAATACTTGCAACAGCTGCCATCAAGATAAATCGAGCCAGTGGGCGGCGAAGATATTGGAAGACAAATACGGCTCACCTCCCCCTCACTACGGGCAGACAGTACACGCAGCTATGCGCGGGGATAGCGAGGCCGATAAGATGTTAATGAACCTTATTCAGGACGACAGTCAACCGGAGATTGTTCGGGCCAGCGCAATCCGTTTGTTACCGCGCTACCTGACGATAAATTCCGCTCAGTTACTCCAACAAATTGCCCAGAGCGAAGAACCCTTATTAAACCTGGCCCTTGCGCAGTCTCTGGATGAACTACCGGAGCAATTGCGACTGATGATCGGTGTACCGCTGCTTTTCAGTGAAATGGCCGTGACCAGGTCGCTGGCTGCCAATGGCGTGACCGATGCTCAGATCGGGACTATGCCCGCGCAAGTACAGCAGCAATACTCAAAGGCCCTTAAAACCTATACCACCTCAGAATTATTCAACAGCGACCGGCCGGAATCTCTGGTAAACCTGGGCAACTTCCATTTCCGGAGAGGAAACACGCAACAAGCGGAAGCCTTCTATCGCCGGGCAATAACCAAGGCCTCCTACTACACACCCGCCTATATCAACTTGGCCGACCTTTACCGGGCAAGTGGACGTGAAACCGACGCGGAATTATTACTCAGAGGAGCACTATCGAAGAGTGAGGATATCGCCGTAATCCAACATGCCTTAGGCCTTTCCCTGGTTCGTCAGAACCGCCACCAGGAGGCAATGGGTTTTCTAAAGGCGGCGGCTGAGCATGAGCAAACCCAGAGTCGCTATCTCTACGTATATGCCATAGCCGTTCACTCGGAAGGCAACAGCGAACTCGCCCTGGATATTCTAGAAGACGGCTATCACCAGTTTCCGCAGGACCTGGATATTTTGCGGGCATTAATTTCTATTAGCAGGGAATCCGGCAAGCGGGAAATCGCACAAAAATATGAAGCACTTTTAGCCAGCAAACGCTAAAAATCATAATAGAGGCTTAACCTAAGAAGCCTTTCAGTAGGCAGCAGACCAAATTCACAGGACTCACAGCCCCTGAAAAACTGGGCTTGCAGTCGAGTACTAAAATGCTCAGTCCAGTTCTGAATCAATTCCAGGTTGTGGTACTGGCTCTTGTCATCCAAGTTGTATTGCACACTCTGACGATATTGAAACTTCTTATCCAGCCGGGTGTTACCCCACATCAAGAACAAATACTCTTGCCGTAGTTGTCCGGTAGATAAAAGGTTAAAACTTTCGGAAAGAAAAGCAATCGCCTCATAAACCCGCGCGCTGTTCAATCCGTTCTTTGCACTATCTACCTGCGTTTGAACCAAACCCCACTCGTCATCATCGAATCCATGCTGGTTATACAGATACTCCGCAGTAACATCCCATCCCTGGTTGAAGCTGAGCTGAGTACCAAGTACCAGCTTCAAATAACCATCGTCCTCTGCTGGAAAATAGGAGAGTTCGCCCGGCTGCGGTAACTCCCGCTGATGTTCCCAAGCCCCCTCCAACCTGAGTGTGGCACTGTCTCCAGCCAAAGTACTCAACCCGAAAGCGACATTGGTTGCCTCCCCCTCTATCTGATGTAGTACCAAGCGGGTATCCAAGTCACCTTCACGATTCACTACGAGTGCGTACTGAAACTCATGGTCATTTACGCTAGTGTCAAAGTGACCATCCAGCTCATCCTCAACCTGAGCCATATAAATGCCGGTGTTCCAGCGACCATAGCGGAAATCGAAATGGGCCATATCCCAGCCCAGTTGCTGGGTAAGTTCATCGGCATCCAAATTGGGCCGATCAAAAGTGGCTTTTAAAAGATTTGCCGGAGACCAGTTGTAACCGTTGCTCCACTGAGGTTTTATCCGACCGACATTAATACCAAACCTTCGGTTGTCAGTGTAAGAAGAGAAATATCCCTCTAGCAGATGGGATTCTGTCTCTTTTTCAGATGTTCCAGCCTCATTAGACCGATAGTGCTCTATCGCCGCAAACCGCGAGTAAACTGAGAAGTGTGCTCCCAGGGAGAACTGGCCACTGAGATCCAGAGCAAGCAAAGACTCTTGCTCATCAAAGACAAACAGACCCGGATCGAAATAGAGGTCATCCCGAACTTCATTCTGCTGGTGATACCCGAGTAGCGAAGCATCAACATCCCAAACAACTCGAGAAACCCCTTTCTCAGTGCTCACTTCATCAAAAAGTTCCGAGTTGGTCTCGAAAGGATCTTGATAGTCTTCGGCACTGGCAACTTTTTCAGCAAAAGCGAGAGGAAGGAATATAAATGGGAGAATTGTCCTGATTCTGATAACCATTACCGACTCACCTCAATTCAGCCTGCCAAGGGAGCCTTTTTGGAAAATTGCCGGGTCCAGGCTCTCAAGACGATAGTCATCGAACTTCATCCAGGTATAACTCTCGTCAATGAGTGCATCCACCAAGAGTAATTTATGCAGTTTCAGCTCGCCTTCAAACTGCTTGAACTCTTTATAGTGCGCTGTTTTAAGGAGGCGCCCGGAGCGGGTATAAAACTCCCCCTTTAAAGGCAGGTTTCCCTCACCCTGTGCCATCCATATTTTTACTTTGTCATAGGCAACACCAGAAGATTTTGCCGATAAATACAGCACCCAGTAAGCTTCCCCATCAACAGTTTCCTGCCCTTGCAGCTCTGCGGTGTAATCCCTGGAGAAATTTGCCCCCACTACATCACCGTTACTGGTCTCACCAATTAATCGCTGTGAGGGTGCAATCCGGATAACCCTGCGCGTGCCGGGAATATAGAGCCACATATTGGCGCTCTCTTTTAGCATTGCCCTGCCCTTTTCCCGGGCGGGTGCCAAAAACTGGATCAGTGATTGCTCATTAAACACTTTGACACTGAGCTTATTGGTGCGGGGCTCCTTATCCTTTTTATAGCTGATATTGGTGATATCAAAGCTAAAGCCCTGATCCCTAAACCCGCGAAAGTCATCCAGCTTATTAACCAGTGACTCAGCCGAAACCGATGCATAACTTGAGTAGCTAAACAGCAAGCAGGCTATCGCCAACACCCACCCATAAAAAGAATTCAACTTATACATAGAAGACCCAAATCAAGTAAACCTAAGTGCTTTTACTACCGGCAGCCGGGATGCTTTTATCGCTGGATAGAGGCTGGAAACAAGTGAAATACAAAAACCCAACAGGAATGTTTTCAATAAGATATCCGGCACGACAAACACACGGATAGGATAGTCCTGGGTGCTGCCCGGTGGCCGGGGCATCATCCATTCAGCATAGGTAATTCCCTTGGCTGCCAGTGCACCAATCAGTAGCCCCAGCAAACTTCCGATTAAACCGAGAAATACCGATTCCAGTAAAATCAGGTTTACAACCTGGCGAGGAGTGCCGCCCATTGCCCGGATAGTACCCAGCTCACGGGTACGCTCCATTACTGCCATCAACATGGTATTGGAAATACTCAACGCGACGATTACCAACACAATGACGGTAATAAAACCAAAAACCCCGTTAAACAGGCCAACAACCTGATGATAATAACCCGCCAGTTCTTCCCAGCTTTTTATTTCTAGGTTCAAATTGTTCTGCTCAAAGACACTGGCCAGAGTCGCAATTGAGGTAGATGTAAGTTCGGTCTCCTCCAATAAAACCACTAGCCGCGTAATATCTGACGTATAGAGCAGTTCCTGGGCCAGAGGCAAATTCACCCTGAGCAAGCGATCATCCAGTTCCTTAACACCGGTTGTGATTACCCCCATCACCTGTACATCGACAGCATTGATTGCCCCATCCTGGGTGCTTGCCAACAGGGTCAAGTAGTCCCCAATCTGAACATCCAGAGCATTGAACAAGCCTTCTCCAAGGTGTGCAGCAGAAATATCCTCTGGAAATAGATCGTCCCCTTGAACAATCTGAATTGCAGAGGAAAGCATCACTTCTTTCTCCGCATCAATACCAATTCCAGTGATGGCTATCGATTGCTTGCCATCACTAAGTAGGCCATTGAAATTAAGGCGAGGCGCTACCACCAACGTATCGGTTTCGTTTTCTACCAGCTCGGAAATCTTTTTGAGATCCCCATCAGCAATCAGGTATTTTTCCGGTTCCGCTTTGCCAAACTGGTTGTAGCCTTTGGCATAGATTTGTATATGACCAAGCTGCGAGCGGATCATACTCTCCCGCATCCCCTCATACATCGACTGTACAAAACCGCCAAAAATAATCAGGCTGGTACAACCGAAAACGATCGCAGCCAAGGTAATCAGGCTGCGGCGCCCGTTACGCATAATATTCAGCAGTGCAACTTTCCAACCCAAGCCCATGACTAAATACTCCGAAGCGCCAGCTTGGCTTTAGCGGACCAGTCGGTATCCGACTCGGCCACCTTTCCCCAAAGAACCCGGGCATCATCGGGCTGTTTGTTGCGCTCGTAAGCCTGGGCAAGGTAGAACTCTACAAAGCCGAGAAATTCTTTACCGAACCGATTGCCCACCTGTTCCCTAACCAGCTCCAGGTCTTCAACAGCGTAGCGCGCTCTTTTTAGAAAGGCCGGCATATTGGCACAGCTGATTCCCCGCTGAAGGCGGGCGCCCAGATTGAATGGAGATTGTTTAACAGCCCGATCCATCATGCGATTGCCTCGTCTGGAGAACAGCGATAGTTTTGCCAATCGATCAAGATAGAAGCTGGATTTAAAGGAAGTTGTCGATCCCAATGCAGCATTGAGTTCGGGGTCATCCGGGAGACTCTCCACCAGTGACTGCATCAGAGCCTCTAACTCCTCAACATCCTGCAACTCCGCATCTTCCATCGATGTAAGGCGCGCAAGCTGAGCCAAGTAGGCCTGCTTTTTTTGTTCACTGGTCGTTTCTCCACTGACAGCAGCAAACAGCGCTTCCCTTTCGCTATTGGTGAATGGAATCGGAGTTGGAAAGACGAAGTCTTCAGCCAAAGCCGGTGCAGAAATTAAGAATGCAACTGAAATAGCCAAAGCCGCTCTAGTTAGCGGGCCCCTAGCCAGCAACATTTTTACGATTGCTGTCATGCAAAAGCCTCCTGAACAATACTTTGAGGCGAAGCTGTATCCTCTACCAAATGACCATCTCGGACCGTGATAACACGAGATGCCAAGCTGGTTACATAATCATCATGGGTGGCTACGATAAAAGTGACACCCTGCTCCCGGTTGAGCTGCTTCATAAGGCTCATAATGCTCTCCGACGTGCGCGAATCCAGATTGGCTGTAGGTTCGTCCGCAAGCACCAGATCTGGCTTACTGACAATTGCCCTGGCAATCGCCACTCGCTGCATCTGCCCTCCCGAAAGCTGGGTAGGACGCTGATTAACCAACTTGGCAAGCCCTACTGCTTCCAGGGCTTCTAACGCTAATTGCCTGGCATTGTTAGCCCCCCGCAGTGTCAGCGGGTACATCACATTCTCAAGTGCTGTAAGCACGGGAATCAGGTTAAAAGACTGGAAAACAATCCCAATATGACGACCTCGGAACAGGGAGCGCTGATGCTCCCCCAAACTCCCAAGATTAACGCCATCAATATGAACTGATCCGGAATCACACTGATCCAATGCGGATAGAAGATTCAATAATGTACTCTTACCACTACCGCTGGGCCCTTTTACAGCCAGAAACTCACCTCGATCGATGGCAAGATCTATATCCCGCAAGGCGTCGACCCAGAGATCGCCCAATCGATAGCGCTTTGAAACACGCTTAAGCTCAACCAACATTAACTTTTACCCAGGGTGACTGCCATTTGCCCCAGTTGCTCACAAGAGGTTTGCATCGTGGCAGGACAAGGAGCCATTGCTATTGCTTTTTGGTAGTAATCCCTGGCCACTGCCAAATCCTCAGTACCCTCTCCAGCTTTCACCCAGTAGGCATTAGCTAAAGACAAATACACCACCTGCTGCATAGCAGCCGGCAATAGATCGGGCTCTGAATCCATCAGATTCTTAAACCAGGCTTCATCTTCGAACACCCGCTCAAAGTGGCCGCTTACTTCTCCTACATAAGAAAAAGTAATCAGCCGTATCAAGCGCACATTAAAGTCTGAATCGGCACTGAGACCCGCTTGATCCACCTCATCCATCGCATGGCGTAGACGGTAGAGCTTGTAAAGACCCATCGCAGGATCAAACATTGCACCTGCGCGCTTGCCCTCATTAGAGTAATACGCTGCACGTATCAACATGTCGTCTGGACGCTGTTGATACGCGGCTTCCAGCAAGTGTGCAGCCTTTTCAAGCTCGTTATGGTGACTAAATAACTGCCCAAGCTCCAACATCAAGTCGGAGTCTGTACTATTTTCACCAATCTCCTGCTGGAGAAACTCCACCTGCTCCATCTCGCCTTCTGAATAGGCAATCTTGCCAAACTCGATGGGAGCAGCACCTGAAAACCAGGCAACAACATTTCCAATAAAAAAACTACTGATAAGAATGGTAAGTACTTTTTTAAACATTGACTGCTCCCGAAGTACGCTAGACTTCTTCCGAGTTTTCAAGTAGTTGACCATCCATTTCCCTTAGGGTGGTATGTTCGTCGAAAACAAGATTTTCAGGGCTCATCACACCAGGGTACAACTGCTCGCAAATTAGAATCACCTCGACAATATTCAGGGAATCTACCCCGAGTTCTGCAATGGGTGTATCTGCATCGACAGCATCAACATTCAGCATAAGAGCTATTTGCTCACATAGCTCTTGTACATTGCTTTCTACAACTGCTGTAGACATATTTACTCTCCGGTAACATTTCCTATTTTTAAGTTATTAAATCGCAGCAAGTAGTCCAACGTTAAAGTAAAAACACAAACATGCTGCTCTCGTGCTGAGTATTTTTGCTGCTGTTTTATGGCAGCAGAACTGATCATGGGCGGTATATAGAACCAGACTTTTGCAAGCCAATGGTGTCCATAAAAAAACACCCGCTGAAAAGATTCGTAAACATTACAGATAGGTTTATCACTTATTGAAAGTGCCGGGGGTATTACACCCTCATCTCCCGAACCACCAACAATCTCCACCATCTTGCTGGTATTCATTGCCAGTATATTGAGTAAAAACTGGGCAAAAGGCAGATAGAATGTCTGGAAGATATAATGTTCCCTATCGATACTTGATTCTGAGTCCTGCCAGGCTCGATCCAACTCTTCCTGTACCATATCGGTGTAACTTTGTAGATCGATCCCTTCTACGACTCTATTTTTATGAGCCGTATTAAAGATCTTTGCCCGCTTTTCCTGATAGCCCACCGTTAAAGGCAGGCTTTGCCTCCCCACTTTTAATTTGGAGTCGTTTGACTCAGCCAAACAATTGGCAATATGAGCATAAAAAGTGGTATCAACAGGCGAGAAAAGCTTAGAGGTTACCTCAGGTAAACTGTTGAAGAGTTTATCGGTAGCTTCTTCAGGAGTCACCAGGGCTGCATCAAATGACCCAGATTGATGATGTTCAGCAGAGAGCCAAATAAGCTCTCTGGCTGATATAACAACATCATCCTCTGGAAAGAGCATTTTAACATTCTGCAAAAGGCTCTTTCTTTCTATGGAGAAACCAAAATACTCAATTTCAATTAAGTAGTGGCAATCTACCGTATCGGCACCAACAGCAGGAAATAGTGATAAATCCTGACCAACAAATAGACGATCGTCCTTCAGGTAATAATAAAGGGGAAATCGAAACGCCTTGCCAACTTGCAAGTGAAAAGTGTTTTTATCACTTCTCTTTATAGTTCCTAAAGATGTCCAATCTTCGCCATGCCCTGCTCCCCAATCGGCATCACTTAAAAATGAACTCAGTGAAACCTCTGCACCGACGGGCAACATTTTTTCTCTCATCAGGGGAGTTTTGCCTTTGCTAGGTCTCATGCAACAGCCTCCTCAGGTTGCCGCATCAAAGTTGTCAACCAGTTGGAAATAGGTTTTGCCGAAGCAGAAATAGCTGACATATGAGTAGCTCTGGGCAACTCAGTGAGTCCAGCCTTAATACTGGGCGAGAGATACCAGCTCAATACAGTGTGGAGCACATGGGTATCAAGTACTTCGTCCTTCTCACCGACAAAAAAGTGGCAGGGTACATTTAAACTCGCAAAGAGATCCGCGTATCTCTTTACGTTATAGGCACTGAGTAAGTTAAACGTGCAGTCCAGAACTCGCCCTTGATTTCCCGCTGCTGATCCCACCGGGGGAAAGCTCAGCACTGATAACTTCCTCAATGGGGGGAACAAAAGTGCCAGCCAATATTTCAGCATTTTTATTTTTGGCAGATTCTGATCACCAGCCGATGCCCTAGGCCGCGTATAGTGACGTTTCCTTCCGTAACGAATGTAATACTCAAAGCCAGATGCGGGAATATCGTACTTTCTTGTTTCCTCTGACTGAGTCAGAGGCGGTGCTATCGCAAAAAAACCTGCAATATCTTTACTGCCATATAGGTGCAGATATTTAAGTGCAACCAATGATCCCGCGCTGTGCCCCCCAAGAACAAAGGCCTTAGCCCCTCTTTTTTTGAGGTGTTTTAATAGATCGGCAAGATCGTCTTGCAATTGATCGGAATAATCGAGATCCCCCGGAACACCTTCACTCTTACCATGGCCTCGCCAGTCTGGCAGACACACACTAATACCGTTTCGGTGTACCATCCGTCCAAACATTAAATACCACTGGCTACTGAACGTGCTCCCGTGCATGCAGACAAGCACCAAGTCAGATTCATCGCACGGCAACCAGCGAAAGGAGAGTTTTTTTCCATCCCGCGCCTGAAAGAACTCCTGAATCACACAACCTCCGAATCCGCATGAGCAGAGTCTAATTCAGCTGTGCGCATAGCTTCACGCTGGTCAATGACCGAATCCATTATGCTATCCGGCTGACTGCGTGCAAAAGCAAGAAATACAGGAACCATACTAGGGATCGCAATATACTCCTGAGTCTGCACCCAGATAGATTTTGCTTTCTTGTTAACCTCAGCAAGTTCTTTATTGGAGTAGCTACCCGCAAGATCCATAACTTCAATCGTATCTGTGTGGAAGGACTCTTCCGATACAATAACGCTCACTGGATCTGCTATATCCTCATTGACTAGATCTGTAAGCTTGATAGATAACTTCTCAAGCAGCCAATTGAGGTCAGCCCCATTCATATTTGGCTTTTGTAAAAGATCAGGCAGGGTGATAGCCTGCTGAACAACCATGCGGTTTGCCAGTTTAGGGAGGTCGAGTCGCGCCTGGACAACACTCAGGAAAACTTCAACCCAAAGTTTGACCCGCAGATCGATTCGCCAACCATCCCGGCCCTGGGTTCCCATCAAATATACAAAGTACTTATAGTGATCGGCACCGGACTCAAAGAAACCTTCACTATTTCTGCGAAAATATCGATTCTGAGCTTTAAGCTCTTTTGCCGTTTCAACTAACAGGCGTTGCAGGATTAATTCAAGGGCCATATATCCACGGCGCAGGTAACTCTTGCGTAGCCAGTACTCCTGATCCAGATAATTACCTGACATATAATCCCAGGCACTCTCCAGGAAATAAGCAGCGGTATTATAGGCAAGCAGAGGAGAACACAGTTCAGCAGAGTCAATAACCGGGTATACATTTGCTACATGGGCATAGAGGCCCTGGTAAAATTCTGTAACCACTTGATTCGCGATCTGCAATTCTTTTGCAAGCCGCTGCTGAGCTTCATCACGATTACTATCTGAGATATCGGCAACAATATATTTACAAATATGGTCATTAAACAGGGCTATCATGTCGCCCCCACCACTAAACAGAGGATCAAGGAACATCGAGGAAAATCCGGAGGTAGCCCAGCGGTCCTCAAAGATAAACTCATCCGCTCTATAGGCAAGCTGTCCCCAAGCCTCGAAATCAATAAGCTCGGCGCCTTCCAGAAGCTCCGAAATAGCTCTATAAGCCAACAGAAAATCTAGGAAATCTTGCTTCTTTGTGGGCGGCTTGTCGAATTTACTATTCTCGCCAACGATACCTACACTGGTATAGCCACCACTTAAGGGTATAAACCAAACCCAGTAACCATCTCCAGAAAAATGATTCGTTGAAAGAAAGCGTCCAAAGGCCTTCTTTCTCCAATTCATATCTCCCATGGAGTCGATATCCTGTATGTTCTTAAACCGACCCCAGGCAGAGAAGTGTTTAGGGACATTCTCAACACGGGTAAGCTTCTTATGCTTCTTAGCAACCCGATTTCGACCACTGCAATCTACTAACCAGCGGGCGTTAACCACTCCGCTAGCGCCATCTTCCATAAGCTCTATAGAATGGAGTTCATCACCTGGTTGTATGTTGAGATTTTTTGCTTTTACGCCCTGAATAACCTCTATGCCATTCGCCCTATTCATATCGACAAGGTCGGATTCCAATCTGGCCCGGTCAATTTGAAAAGCTGGATGAGGCGGAATACTGGTGGTTCCGTGCTCACTCATCTCTGTTAATGACAGTGTATGCTCGGGATTATCATAAAAAAAACGCAGACCATTTTTAGGCAAGTGATTCCTATAGAGATAATTCACCAAGCCCAACTGCTTCATAAAGTAGTGGCCGGTCATCTCCACTGTCGCTTCACCAACTTTGGCCTTAAACTCAGTATTTGCCTCAACAACCAATATGGTTAAAGCATCATTATTGAGTTTAAGCTGACGGGCCAGGGTTAAGCCAGCCCATCCACCACCGATAATCACTACATCGTAATTGGATTCCAGCTGATCAAGCTTGTTCATGAGACAGCCTCCACATTTGACAATAATGAATTCCAGGAGGAAGCGTCCATTTCACAAAAAGAGTCCTGATCCTGAAGGATATCCAGCACCAGCTTGGTACGGGGTAACTCATTGCGAATAAAGAATTTAGCACTGACAATTTTCGAGCGATAGAACTCCTCGTCAGTGTCGTTCAGGTCCTGACTCAACTTATCTGATGACGCACATGCAGCCTCCAATAAAAGCCAGGCCAAGGTTATATCACCAAGCATATGTAGAATACGTGTGCTATAGGCAGGGATTTTGAACATTTCTTTTGTCTTCACCCATACCTGCACAGCTTTCAGTGCCGCCTCGAAATGTCCAAACGAGGTCTTTAAGCGCTCAAATTCAATCTCAAACTGAGGGTAGTCCGTGGCCCGATTGAGGAAATTGTCAATTTCTGCCTGGTAGAATTGGAATAGCTTACTGGAATTACCCAATCCTAACTTATCCCGGATCAAGTCCTGGCTCTGGATATAATTCGTTCCCTCCCAGATTGCCAGCACTTTAATATCCCGGGCATATTGCTCTATACCCAGATCCTTGAGATAACCCTGACCACCACAGGTTTGAATCGCCAATTCACAGATACGCCAAGCCTGGTCGCTGATATAGGCTTTAACAACTGGAGTTAGCAGGTTCATTAAACCCTGATAGTGAGCAATGCGATCCTTTTTGTCTTCCTGCCCCTGGTAGATTTTGACTAAGCTCTCTGACAATGTCAGTTTAGCAATCAGTGCTCTACAGCCCTCTACCTTGGATTTCATTTCCAACAACATACGCTGGACATCGGTATGCTCAACGATATTGACCCGGCTTGCGGTAGAGCTAAAGCTCTCGTGAAATCTCTTGCCCTGTAAGCGCTTTGTCGAATAGGAAAGTGCATTGTAGTAGGCTGAGGAAGCCATACCCAAGGCATAAACACCTGTGCTGATTCGTGCCTGATTCATCAAGGTAAGAAACTGCAACAAGCCTACATTCTCACGATTCCCCAGTAGGTAAGCTCTACAGGGGCCATTGTCTCCAAACCGAAGGTGAGTGTTTGCACACCCTTTAAAGCCCATTTTCTCGGCTAGAGAAATGCATTCGATATTATTAAACTCGCCGAGACTCCCATCCTCTTCAACCCAGTACTTAGGCACAATAAAGCAGGACAATCCGTAGGTGCCCGAGCCGCTTTTTTCGCCACGACCCATAACGAAATAAACGGTGTTTTCTGTCAGGTCGTGCATACCGGCACTGATCAGGTATTTTTCGCCCGTTAACAAATAAGTGCCATCTTCCTGTTTCGCAGCGCGAGTCTCTACAAGTGATACATCACTTCCCGCCTGGGGTTCAGTGAGACAGAGACAAGATGTCCACTCTGAGGTGGCTAATTTGTCCCTGAACAGGTCTTTTTGCAGATCGGTTCCATATTTTTCCACCAAGGTGGAGGACGGCAAGCAAAAACCACCATAAGTCATAAAACTTGGATTTGCCCCCATAAACATTTCCAGGAGCATTTGCATTACAAAGGGCGGAATAGTTGTATTTTGTTCGCCCTCAAATGAGGAGATATTCCCCCAGTCATCCTTAAACCTCTGCCACATCTCAGGGAATGCGCTCGGGAGCTTCACTCTCCCATTCTCTAACTGGCATCCCTCTCGATCTGAATCCTGGTATCCCGGCCCGAGAACCTCATAAGAGAATTTTTTAGCCCGAACTAAAATTTCATGGAGAATCTCTGGTGAGCACCCTTTAAACATCTGGTTGCTGAACAGAGTTTTAGCTTCATGGAACTGTTCTTCAATAAGGAATTGAAATTCTCTTATATCAGTTTTATAAATATTATTATCCATGTCTTGCTCCTTGATATTCCAACAGCGTACGCCAACTACCTGCACCTAATACCCAGTCAAATATCTGGTTGTGTCTTCCACGGTAAATCCTCTTGGGATACCTTAATGCCTCACGAATATGCGAAAGGTAATCCTGGCCTAGAGTGTCACCCAGATGCTGGGCGGAACTAAAATCTATATAGGCGTCTTCCAACACCAATTTCTCAACATTTACCAGTCTTGAAAGAAAGCCCTGAAAATTGGGCGAAGGAATGTCTATTTTCAAGCAACCTACCCTGCCGCCACCCCCTAGAGTTAACAGCCATAGATCAGTCACCTTTTCCTCAATGTAATAACTGATCAATTCAGAGAGAGGTTTAATACTCAAATAGTGCCAGCCGTCCTCTTCAATACTGGGTAACCATGAGGCCTTGTCGCTGTGCGAAAACCCTTTCAGGAGCCCCTTGGCCCATTTCGAGCGGATATCAAAGGATACTACTCGAGTATCATCACTAGAGCTGGTTGAGATTACCTGCTTAATACTCTTTACTAAATCTGGTGCGCCAGATAAAGATGGCGCTTGAGAGAGAATATCGCAGCTGGATATTTGACAGAGATGTGTTTCACAATACTCTCGACAGATCCAGGTAGCCGCCACACCTACAAGAACATCTAAGCCATCTTGATCAGGTCCAACTCCAATTCCCAATGAATCCAGGCACTCTTGTTGCCGCTCTTTGCCCAGTTCGAGATTTAAGATCAAAGCTTCGGCTTCACTACACTTTGAAAAACTCAATACTGCAGCATGGAAGCTGGTGCAGGCGCTACCCACAAATCGGATATTATGCCCACCATCTTCAAGGTCTGCTATAAACTCTACAACCCGACTATCCTGTAGAACATTAGCCTCTCCCGCAGAAACCACATAGATAAGCTCTGGTAACAAATCATATTGATCCAGGTGTCCTCTCAAGGCATCAAGTAATCGATCAACCTGCCCGCCACTGTCTACCCATAGGTTTTTAATAAACATCTTTATGCTGTCCCGTCCATGGTATTTATTGTTATATCACCGAAACCGCACTCGATAAGTAATTTAGAAAGCCCCTCCATTAAGAGATCATGGCAATCAACATCCACTGCCAACCTGATTTTCAGCTGGTTTGTTCCCGCTTCAAATGGGTGGCGAACCAAGCTATCTTCAATAGCTATATATCGTTTTCCTTCTCTAACCAATATTGCTTCTTCACCAGCCAGGTCATGAAGCATTAAAACGGTGTCTTGTAATAGAGCAGTTGGCATACGCCCACCAGCGGGCATCTGCATTTTTATCAAGATTAAGTCTATATCCAGTTCAGAGTCTTCAAAGTATCGCAGAATATCCAGCAGTAATTGATAGTGCTCCGAATGATTCAGTAGCACCGGGCTGGAATTAACTGGTAGACTGGATAATGCAAGATAGTCCTGCTCAGTACTCAACGGCAGCATTTGTGCTAAGCAGGATTTCAATGTGTCCGGATAGGGGTTACGTTCGAGACACGTTGATAGCTCAACAGTCTTCATCACGCGGCCTCCATTAGATAGAAGTGACTTTGTTCATCAACGGTAACTTCTACAGTGCAATAATAGCCATTCAATGCAATCGAACAGGCCAGAAAATTTTCTTGCTTGTCAAAGCCTTTTTCAGCGCCTTGGCAAATAATATTCAGCCAGGGATCACTACCAAAACAATGCCCCCATCGATCGTGCAAGTCTGATAACTTTTGATTGGCCGACAACAATTTGGAGAAAATCTGGCGAATATTCTCTGGAAAGAACGGCAAAGATAAAGTCAGGTCATCTCGTCCAACAGCCATTTTTCGGATGACAGTGGCAAATTCCGGAGTTGTATTATAAGTAATCGTGCAGGATGCATTAAGGTTTACACTGTCAAGATCCCGCACTTCAAACAACAGTGTACAGAGACCAAAACCACTATCGCCCCAATTTTCATTTTTTCGCCAAAACGTTAGATCTAAAACATTGGCGTCAAGAATACTAACCAGTAAGTAGCGCGATTCCGGATTTTGTGTCAGGTAATGCCGAAGGCTATAACCCCAAGATGCACATTCATAGGTATTAACAAAACTAGTAACTGGCGCTCTTGCATTATCACCGTAATTGAAGTCCTGCTCACTAATCGCCGATGAACTCAAAGGAAGTTCAATCATGGTAGAGCATAAAAAATGGCGATCTATTTGCGAATCTTTTATCTCTGGAGCAGCATCTAATACACTATCTGTCTGTCTTCGGATAATCCTGGCAATATCACCAAAGGCAGTTGATACATCACTACTGGATGAGACAGTGATACCTTCTATAGGGATAAAAGCTGCAGATCGTAAATACAGGCTCATACCCGCAGCCCCTTAAATTTGCTATATATCTCAAAGAAGCACCGATATGAACTGCCTTCCATTTTTGTGAAAGCCAACAGATCGCGCTGTCGATTCACGGATTTGATCTTTCCTGACAAGACCAGGTTCAGCAAAAGCTCATTGCTGGTAAATTTCGTTGCCAGAACACGGTTTACGCTGTGCATAGAGAAAGTGGTTGCAGCTACCTGCTCATTACACAAATAAATTAGATACTCTATATGAGCCTGATCTTCGCTGGTTAAATGAGCTTCTTTACAGTCATGTAGCCAAAGCACAAAGTGCATTAGTGATTTGACAAAGCGCGGGCGAACCAGTGTTAAAAATCGATTGACGCTACCCAACCCACCTTTGCTCAATAACATATCTTTGGTAATTGATACTTTACCCTTGCAATTTCCCAGCTGTAAGGTGCCATTTAAAAACGGCTCTCCTACAGTACTCTGCCGTAGTTGGTTACAGAGTTCTGGCGGCAACATCACTGTCAGGGGAAAAGGCCTTCCCGGTTGCTTGGTAACTACCATGGCAAAGCCAAGCTTATGTGCTTCAATGCCGTGGACCTTGTCGACATTCAGCAGCATGTCGCTATCAGCTTCAACCAGCTCTGTCTTCCAACCCATAAGGCTCGGGCCGCCGGGATCTGTCATAAGGAAGTGGCCGAAAATCCCCTGCTCCACCCATTTATTGACCTGGGCAAGCTGATCATCTGTAGCAGTCAGGCTCAACATAATCGAGCCAAATAGCCCGATCATATTGTGAAAGTGATTATCTAGTCCTTCATCCCGGACAGTGTCAATAATTTGATCAATAACAAAGGTCTGCTCAAACTGCTCTAATGGCTGCTGAACCGAAGCGTCCCTAAGTGGTGCAAGCTCTGTCAAAGGATCTTCGATAATCATTGATGCATCGAATAGCCGAGCACAAGAATTTTCTAACAGCGATTTCAATGTGCTGGGCACTGGTGAAATACTGGATAATTGATTGAGAACAAAACCACCTACAACCGATTGCATTTCCATGATCTACTCCACCAGATAAGAGTTCGGAGCCGGCAACTTGAGGAAAGGTGCTACGGTATAACTTGCGTTATAGGCACCACATCCATCAAATATGACTAAGTCCCCTTCTCGAAGGTCAATGTTGTTGACTTCCCCAATCACATCTTCCTTATTGCAAGAAGTGCCCACTAACAGGACTTTCTGCCCCTCATCATTCTCTTTTAGAGGAGTCCCGTTACGCAAAACATGAGGTTGCTGGAATCGTTTAAAGGTACTTTCCGTTTTTGCCAACAGGAAATTTTGGGCCATTCCCCCGTCACATACGGCGTACTTGTCACCGTTAATGGACTTTTTATAGCGAACTTTTGTGACGAAATAACCGGCTGAGCCCATAATTGCTCGACCACTCTCGTGAACCACTTTGATATGTTCAGGAAATTCAGCAATCAAATTTCTATATTGCTCAAAATCAAACTCCTGCTCCTGCCAATTGGGGTCAAACCCACCACCTAGATTGGCCAATGACAGCGAGTATCCCAGTACTTTTTCAAACTCATAAACAACTTGTAAGGCCACTTTGGCAGTGTCGAAAGCACCTTTATTAAAGGAATATGACCCCCTGAACAAATGAAAACCTAAAACTGGAATCTCATGTTTCTTACAAAACCCCAAAGCCTCAAGACAGCCCTTCCAATCGAAACCAAAATGATCTTTTTTTAGTCCCTTTTGATTCCCATCAAAATGACTCAAGATAGAGGGGTTAAGTCTTAAAACGACAGGGTTTACTGGTCGCCTTGCCTTCAATTCCTCAACCAAAGTTAATTGATTGAGGTTGTCGATAATTAAATGGCACTTACTCGCAATGGCAGCGCGTATAAAGGCCTTATCTGCCGATGGGTTATTGACAAATCGGGGGCTATTCCCTTTGGGAAGTAGATTTAGTTCGCCTATAGATGCAATCTCAATACCGTCTTCAAAGATATGCCCACAACGGAGTATTAAGTCAAGACAGCTATTGGCTTTCAGAGAGTATATCAATCCCGTGCCCAGCGCTTCCTTCAGCTGCTTATAGTTATCGTGAGCAGTTTTAACGGAATAGATATAACAAGGTGTAGATAGCTGTTTTTTATTTTGGCCCAACAATTGAACCAGCGCATCTGGCAGTGCACCCATAACTCCCCCAAGAGTTAAACGTATCGTTTATATTTTTAGTAGTTTAAGCTTTTATGTTTTAGGCGGGATCTAGCCTAAATAAACTTAGATCATTAGGCATAGACTTGTAAATCCTGCTCCAATTGCTTCCTATCGACTTTGCTATTAGCAGTTAATTGAATTCCATCAACAAACCTGATATCTCTCGGCATGTAGTCAGTATCTATGTTCGCCTTCAGCCAAGTGCGAAACTGCTTCTGATTGTCAGCGGTATTCTCATGAAGCTCCACAACACAAGTAGCCACTTCATTCTCGAGCTTATCTTTAGTGCCGATGACTGCATTGATATGCACCAATGGGCACATCTCAATATGATTTTCCAAGTCCTTTGGAAACAGGCAAAATCCACCTTGTTTTATTAAGTCTTTTGAACGCCCTTTAAAATAGAAAAAGCCATCCTGATCACGGGTAAAAAGGTCTCCCGTCGCCAACCAGTTGTCGTCCCGATATCTGCCCGAAAAGATTTCTGCACCACCTTGAGCGGCCGGGTTATAGTAGCCTTGCATCACTGCCGCCCCACGAACATAAAGCTCACCAACTTCATCTGCTTTTGCTTCTCTAAATTTACTGACCTCTGAGTGAGGGATAAATATACGTGCATCCAGACCAGGGATCGGCTTACCAACTGAACCCATCTTTTCTTCCCAAAGCTCTGGTTCCAAATACAAAGCTCGCTTGCACTCAGTCAAACCATACATAGAGAAAACATTTAGACTTGGGCAGTACTCCTTCCAGGCGCGAATCATGTACTCAGATAAGTGGCCCCCAGTATTGGTGATACTGCGCAGATTGCTGAGGTCAGCTTTAACCAAGCCCACCAGTTTCACTAGGGCAGCCCCCATTGCTGGCACGATCGGAAGAACAGATATATCCCGCTCTGAAATCGTTTTAAGGGCTTGTATGGGGTTAAATGGTTTGTCGTAGAGGATGGTTGTACAGTTGCTATATAGCGCAAATAATACCTGATAAAGACCGTAATCAAATGATAAAGGGGATAAGCACAAAATTCTGTCCTGTGCTGTCAGGCCCAAATATTGGGATATTGAGGCCAAGGAGGTCAGAACATTTTGATGAGTAAGCATAATGCCTTTTGGCTTACCAGTACTTCCTGAGGTATAGATCACCAGAGCCAGATCTACGCCTGTGACCATTGGAGTAGAAAACACTTCAAACTCTGAGCATTCCTGCTGGTAATCGGGCAAGGCTTCAATTTTTCCAGCACGCCATATCGCCTTGGCATTGCAGTCTGAAGCGATCATTTTAATTGAAGAATGACTCAGATCCCCCTTTGCAGGTACAACCACCAATCCCATCTTCCACGCCGCCAACATAATGGCGACCGCCTCTATTTCAGACTGAGCACACACTAAAATGCGGTCGCCAGCACTGAAACAAACGTCTTCATTTGTAAGTGAGAGCCACGCATCCTCACAGTGAGCCGCGGTCAAAACCTCGCCATCCAGATTTTCCAGACGACCTTGCCAACATTTTTCCACAACTTTCTCGAACAGGCTGGCAAGAGAAAACATTTTTAGTCCATTTATTATTCTAAGATTTTTGATCTAGTCCGAATAAGCCAAAAAAAAACTATTCAAACCGGCTACATGGGACGATCATTTTATAAATCGGATGACCCAATAATGACAAGCATTTTCTGTAAAGCTTATGACAACCTCTTTATCAATCCATGAAAAGTCTCATACTCTTAGAAGTTATTCGATCTGACTAAACATTACAAACATTCCAAAAGACAAATGAATCAAGAAGTTAATAAACCCTTTTTCCGATCTCGCACCACTACCAAGTAAAAAATAGGCAATGAAAAACCAATTTATTCAGGATTTAATTCCACTAAACTACCAAAAAAAAGAAAATAATTTTTTTGGTAGTAAAACCCTATAAAGCCCAGAAAATTTGAACCGAATGGTCACGAAATAGAATGGGCAAATATTAAAAATTACTCAAACTTATTTTCTGAAGGTGGTTTTTGAGAACCATGAAACCTTGAGAGATTTCTTTTACAAGTGATCGGCTACCGGCACTGAAAGCCAGATAAATATTTGAATGCAAATTAATGCAATAATTTCGATTACAGGAGAGTCAGATTAGTAGCGGCGTGAAATTACTGACTTCAAGTAAACCTTTAAATCCAGGTCTGCCAAACAAAACACAGGCGCCAACTTAAATACTACAGACCAATAATTACAATAAAAGTGTCCTTTTGAACCACTGGTCTCACCAGATCAAAACTAAGCCAAACTTAGTGCTGAAGATACCCAAGTTACGCATGGGGATAGCCATCTTTATAATTCGGCAGTTAACACAAAAAATTGGCACGAAATAACCCCAATAGAGGAAGCAATACCACACACTTACGTATCACGCACGCCTTGCATATAGAGGTAGCTATTTTGATTCGATTACTTCAGTACGCATTTGGGTCTGTCGGAATTTTTCTTCTGTTAACCAGCTCTCTGCCTCTTTGCGCCGATTTACATCCAGAGACTCTGAAATCAATCAGTACGCCAGATAAGGTGGACAGTAGTATTGGCACCCTCGAATTCCGCGATGGCGCTCCCTACCCCCAGACCGCAGAAAAGCTCTACGACTATTTGGATCATATGCGTGCGGTGGATAGTTTCCTCAAGGGAATTCAGGGGGCATCAGTACATGCTCTGATGAAAGGGGGAAGAGAGCTTGGCGCTAAGTCTGCCAATGAAGTCTTAATTTTCGATCGATTAATGAACTCTGAGTCTCTTTTTCTTACAGGCAATACTTCGACTATCTATACGCTGGCTTTTTTAGATCTAAAACGAGACGGACCAACTGTGTTTCACTCGCCGCCCGACGTTATGGGCGCGTTTAATGATGCCTGGTTCCGCTTTGTTGAAGATATCGGCTCCTCTGGCCCGGATAAGGGGCGCGGGGGAAAGTTTCTGTTACTGCCACCAGACTATAAAGGCAATATTCCCTTCGGCTACATTCCCATCTACCCTCGCTCCTTCCGACTGTGGGTGTTTATGCGCTCGCCAAGTAACCAGCCTTTGCCGGAGGCCGTGCAAAACATCAAAGACAACTTGAGAATCTACCCCCTGGCTCAAAAAGGTAACCCGCCAAGGATGGTCTTTATCAGTGCGTCTGGAAAGGCTTTCAACACCATCCACCCCAATGACTATCAATTCTATAAGCACCTTAATGAAGTCGTTCAATACGAGTGGGTTGGGATGCTTAACCCAGAAACACGCGGCCTCTTTGCCTCAATAGGCATTGAAAAAGGAAAAGCCTTCAGTCCAGATAAAAGAATGACCAAAATTCTTACGGACGCAGTTGCAATTGGTAATGGTATAGCCCGCTCAATTGTTTGGTACCCACGGACAGACAAATCCCTCTCCGATATCAAAATCTACCCAGGCACAGATAGCGCCTGGGTAATGGCGTTTCCCGGCAAGAACATTTTCTTCAATGGACCCGATGGCAAAACCATTAATAGTGACGCTCGAGTCAGCTACTTCTATCCCTATACCGGTGTCAGCCCAGCAATGACTGCAATTGAACCTGGCAAAGGTTCTGATTACGCCATTGCCTTTGTCGATGAAAATAAAGAGCCCTTTGACGGCTCTAAAAAATACAAATTGCACCTGCCCCCCGATGTACCGGTCAATGCTTTTTGGGCAGTTAATATCTACGACAGCCAAACGCGCTCAATGTTAAAAACCAGCCAGCCCTTTCCCGCAGTAAGCAGCCAGTCGAAAGGGATAAGACAAAACTCCGATGGTTCTTATGACGTTTATTTTGGACCCGAGGCGCCAAAAGGGTTTGAGAAAAACTGGCTGGAGACCCTACCCAACAAAGGTTTCTTCGTAATCCTGAGACTGTATGGACCCTTGGGGCCATGGCTGGAGAAAACCTGGCGCCCTGGAGAGGTGGAGCCTACTGAATATTAAAAGAACCGCCCCCTACAGGCTATTACGGAGATTCCGGCCGCCCCACAATTGCGCTGCCCGCAAGGCGCAAGCGGTGATTCCGGGGAGTCTCCGCAAACCAACGTCGACAAGCTCGCTGAAATGTACTCTGCTCGGAGTACCCCAACAAACCCGTAATCTGCCCCAAGGCCAGATTCGGATCGGATAAGTATCGAGTCGCCAGATCCCGCCGCACGTTATCCAATAGCTCTTCGAACCTAAGCCCTTCCGCAGCCAGGCGGCGCTGTAAAGTTCTGGGGTGGAGCTTGAGCGCCCCTGCCACATTACCAAGCTGAAATCTGCCGCTGGGCAGTATTTCACTGAGTAACTGTCGAATTTCTACAGTTAGAGGAACGGGCAGCGTCGCACTCTGCTCCTCCAAATGGTAAATGGCCAATCGCTCAACCACTGGATCGGCAGACTTCAGTGGTGTATCCAGAAATGCAGCTGGGAAGTCCATCGCGCAATAGCCCGAGCTAAACAGAACCTCACACCCAAAGTAATTGCAGTAGTCACCCTCTGCCATTTGAGGACCATAAGGCAGCAGTACGTTTTGCGGGCAACACTCAGTCTCTACCAACATCCGTATCATCGTCAGCGTATTTCCCAGCACCTGCTCCCGGATCTGGCGATAGCTACTGAGAGCTGGGTCCTGCCAATCAAAAACAATACGTAGTACATCTCCCTCACTTAATGGCTCCAGTTGCATACTGAGGGATGAACTATGAAGAGAAAGAAAGCGCCTAACGGATAGCAAGGCTTGCCGTGGAGTGGCCGCATTGCATGCAACTACACCTATCCCACCTAAGCGGTCCACCCCTTGTCGCGATGCGAGGCACAGCCCCAAATCGGGGCGATCTAACCGGCGTGCTGCAGTTTCCAGCAGGCGCGCGACCTCAACAAATGATACCAAGCGGGAATCCGCCGGGCTGATATCACACGGCATACCGAACTCGGCCAAGAAGGCTTCCCCCCCGCACCCAAGCTGCTCCACGAATTCACTGAAACCGGAAAGAATACTGACTCGTACAAGGCTACCCATAACTTGCTCCCCATCTTTGTGGCGCGGAAAGACAATTATTTGTCGCAATCTAACAATAAATCATGGGCACATCTACCCAGTCTATAAGGCATAGAAATTTGCAGGGATAGGGATTGTGAAATCGACTCATTTCGATGTATTAATTATCGGCGCGGGACTCTCAGGGGTAGGAATGGCTTGTCATTTGAGTCGCGAATGCCCCAGGCGCAGCTTCGCCATTATCGAGCGTCGGGCACAAGTCGGCGGCACCTGGGACCTCTTTAAATACCCGGGCATTCGATCTGATTCCGATATGTACAGCTTCGGCTATGACTTCCAGCCCTGGTCCGGCGAGAAAATACTCGCGGATGGCCCATCTATCCAAAAATATATTGAAACCACCGCAAAGCAATACGACGTTAAAAAGAGAATTCACTTTGGAATAAATTTAACTACGGCGAACTGGTCCAGTACAGACCGAGCTTGGACTCTGGAAGGTCACAACACCGAATCTGGCAGCCCAGCGAGATATACCTGTAGTTTTCTGATTGCCTGTACTGGGTATTACGACCATAAAGAGGGCTACTTGCCGCAATATCCAGGTATAGAAAACTATCAAGGAAAACTGATTCATCCCCAACAGTGGCCAGAAAACCTGGACTACCGCAGCAAGCGTATTATCGTGATCGGCAGCGGTGCTACCGCTGTTACCCTGGTCCCTTCGCTCGCAACCACCGCCCAACATGTCACCATGTTGCAACGCTCCCCAAGCTATATCATTTCAGTTCCATCTATCGATAAAATCTCTCGTGTACTATCAAAATTTCTGCCAGCACCCTGGGTCCACAAGCTAGGACGCTGGCGCAATATCAAATTGCAGCGCTGGATTTTTAAAGCTGCTAAGCGCTGGCCTAACTTTATTAGAAAGTTACTATTAAAAGATGTAAGAAAAAGCCTTCCAGCTAATTACGATCTCAGTCACTTCGATCCCAGTTACAACCCCTGGGATCAACGTCTCTGCGTTGTACCCGATGGAGATCTGTTCTCCTCAATCTGCTCAGGAAGAGCCTCTGTTGCCACCGGTGAAATAGAAACCTTCTCAGATAAAGGTATCCTGCTTAAGTCAGGACAACAATTAGACGCAGACATTGTTATCAGTGCGACCGGATTAAAGTTACAAGTGCTAGGAGGTATCAAGCTTTGTATTGATGGTGCACCGGTAGCAGTCAATCAAAAGCTGACTTACAAAGCAGTGTTAATGGAGGGGGTTCCTAACATCTCATGGGTATTCGGCTACACCAACGCTCCCTGGACTCTTAAAGCCGACATTACTGCTCGCTATATTTGCCGCCTATTAAAATACATGGACGCACATAACTTTCAGGTGTGTACAGCGATAGATAGCGAAGGCTGTTCTGAGCAAGGTTCGGTGATGAGCAGCCTGGACTCTGGCTATGTAAAACGGGCAAATGGAGAACTTCCCAGGCAAGGTAAGCGCTATCCATGGCGCCTGTTAAATAACTATGAAGAGGACTGTAAGATACTCCTTGATTCAGCGATTGAGGATGAATTTTTAACTTTTTTGCCCCACCAATCTGACACCAAGAAAACTCAAAAGGCAAAAGATAAAAACAACACATCCTCTATCGAAGTAAGCAGTATTTAAATTTCAGGCAGCATTAAGAATGCGAGCCTCGGCTCGCTTCTATTTTACCTTTCATCAGGTAGACAGATATAGATACTGCACAAGATCCCTAGCTCCAAGCCCAGACTAAAACCCCAAAGTGAACAACCGCAATCAACATTATTTGACCTAACAGTCCCGCCTCACAAAAAAGTAACAAACACTTCTAATTGATCCGCCACCGATGCCTTCTAGGAATTCGTTACGGGCTTCACGAAACCATATAATCATGGGGTAGCAAATCCGAATATTAGGTCACCAGACAGGATGGCTTATTGTGAGAGCTGTGAGTATTTTTTTAATTTTGTCCTCGCTATCAATAGCTTCAATGGCGTCTTCTGTAAGTATACAACTAGAAAACTGGGACAGAATCTGTCAAATTCAAGTTACCGGCGGAAAAAACCCGTCATTCACAAATTTCCAAACTTTTAATAATATTAAAAGAGGCTGGTCAATTTCCAAGCCCTATCAAATATGCTATCGCCGGAATGAAGAACCTTCCCAATGTAATTCAAAAATGACGATGTGGCGGTGCAAACGGTATGTTCAATCTGAAGACCAGAAAGCAAATAATTTTCCTATATTCTAGGTTTTATCGTCTCCACCTTTAACGAAAGCTACCAAATTATGACGCTTGATCCAATATGCTGAACTTAAGCACCCAAGGATTGATATCAGAGGGAGCAACGAAGTCAACTTGCAATACAGTACGATCATCAGAAAACTGATACACCCATTTATTGTCAATAAACTTACCCTGCCCCTTCCTCCACTCGGGATTTTCTTTCATTTGCTCACCAAACCAGGCTTTTACAGTTTCCACATCACCGGAAAGCTGAAACGCGGTGTACCATTCTTCCAGGCTACCATAGCTATACTCCTTAGAAACAAACTGAATCGATTCAGGCAAGTCACCAAGGTTTGGCATGATTTTATCCGCCATCATCCCCCGGATATAGCCCCCCTCTGGCACCCACAGGTACTCAATCTTCGCTGCGACACTTTTGGCTTTTTCAATCGTATCAACCTTGCTTACCAGATATAAAGCGCCATCTATACCAGATGAAAGGCCAGCTGTAGTAATAAACTTGCCGTTATCAACAAACTTTTTATTTTTTACCAATTCAACATCAGAGAAGTTCTTCTCGAAAGAATCAAATGCTCCACGAATGGTGGTTGCTTTCTTACCATCCAGAAGCCCAGTATTTGCCAGAATAAAGGCACCATTACATACCGATAGAACGTACTGGGCCTGTTTGGACTGATCTTTAATCCAGTGTAATACTTCCGGGCTCTCCATTGCTTCATTAATACTGCCCCCAGGGATAATTACTGCATCAAATTGATTGTCCTGATCGAAGCTGGTATCTGGAGCCACTCTAAGCCCCATAGCTGAAGTAATGGTTCCACCATCTTCCGAAACCGTTGTTAAACGATAATTGGCTTGCCCAAAAACCTCATAGGGCCCGGCATAATCAATGGTTTGTGCACCGTCGTACAATAATATCCCTATATGGAAGGCATCTTTAGATGTAGAGTGGGCCCAGACCATATTGCTAAAAATTAGCGAGCATAGGCCAGCCCAGATTAAAGAACGCATGACTATTTCCTTTTTGTTTTTTGTGAGTATAGATACATGCTTAAGCGCTTATCGGGCATCTGATACAAAGCCCAAACCTATAAACAAGATATCTTTTGGGGGTACAGCTGGAAGTGTAAGCTAGTGAATCTGGTCGCAAATGACATAAAGTCGACAAATTCAGACATAGATGTTTGGGTATGAGAAATATATATCTCATTGATAATATTTAATCTGAATATTGATACATGTTTGTATACTTTCTTACTGTATTATATTTCTTCGTGGCAAGGCATGTTACCTAAACAAGTAATAGGGCAAGGTTGCTCCCTACTAAATAGCGGTTGAACACATGGGATATACGGCTAATATTACTATCTTTACGCTACTAACTGAAACCCCAAAGCTATTCTACTTGGCCGACAAACCATCACACACTATTTATTCTACCCCTACGTCATACTTGCCTAAACATGACTGAATGTATTTAAGCTCCCTTTCACTCCTGTAAAACTCCTCGTTAAGCGGAGTCCAAAGATTTATTGTTCAATCCCCAACCTACGGGTGTCGAATAGTGCACTTCCTACAATCTATATTTCTATCGGGGACATAATTATTGCTTAAGTATTTCTTTATAATTTCTCTCTGTGTATATAGTTTCAAATGAATCATCAAGAACTAAATTCCACCGTTCCATAGCTTTCTCAGCTATTTTAGCCACAAGATCCATAGACCCAGGACTCTTTCCAACTGTCAATTCGAAAAAACTACATGCATCTGCACCGAGTGCCTTCTTCCATGCATCAATTTCATCTTCATCGCTTTCATCAAGAACAGAACCGCCTAGAAAATTTATCCAGACACAAGCCCTCTCGTTTAAAAATTGACCAGATATTTTTTGACTATCTATATCAATCGAACCTATATCAATAATGAAACCTAAAGCATCCTGGTTAGATATAATATCACTGCTAACTAAATATACCGAGGTTGACACCTATGGACCTCCATTCTTTTTCATATATTCATTCAACTCATCAATTGAGCGTACCACAACAGCCGCACCAGCTTTCACTGTATTTTCTCTCTTTTGTTTACTCGACATCTTAGGTGCTATTACGATGACAGGCTTTCCATTGGGGTTGACAATAGAATTTGTCAGACGCTCTCCCACTTGATTCGCCTTGCTTGACCTTCCCATTGTTGCCTCAATGATAAAATTCGGGGTTTCAATATCTATTTCCCCTGCGAGCCCCTCTTTCGAAGGATGAGGAATTGCTTTTCTGAACGAAACTAAGTAATCTCGAAGCTCGTTGGCAACCATCGCCTCAAATTTTGCGTCTCTAGCTTCGCTTTTAGGCAACAAAGCGCCTTTACAGTTTTTTCCTTCCAGTCCCAATGCAATAGCATCATCAAACTTTCCCACTTCTATATTTGAAAATTGAGCTTGCTGTAATTGCACTGCAGCAACTGTTTTTTTAGCTCTATTTGGATCTTCCTTCGTTGCTGTCAACCCAAGCGGGTCTACCCATCGAACAGGATTAGGCACATACTGGTAGTTATTTGTTCCACCTAGGAGACCAATCAGATCTTGCTGAGTAAATTGCCCAACTTTTGGGTCAAAATACCGATGTCGGTTGTAATGAAACCCTGTCTCTTCATCAAAGTACTGTCCCTGAAAGCGAAAAGGTTGCCCTATCTGGTTCTGATAGGCTAAGGCAATATTGCCATAGCTCTTGTAGGCAACACTCCATACCACTTCACCAGCCTGGTTGGTAAGGGTATCTGGGGTGCCAAGGTGGTCCAGGTGATAGTAGTAGACCTCTTCTTTATCTAGCTTACTTTCTTTTAAAGCAACCGGTTTAAAGGTGCTCGGTTCAAAGTAGTAGGTACGAGCGCTGAGGTCCTGCCTGGTTTGATTATCGGTATTAGTTTCCTTTAGAAGGGTGTCGCCATCCCAAAGGAAATCATTATTCTCTTTGTTTACAGCCTTACTAATACGGCGACCCAGCGGGTCGTATTGGTAGTGGATATCTTGTTGAAGGTGTTCTACACCCTCTTCCACCTTTAGCTTCTCCACACGTACCAGCTGCTGGCGACTGTTGTAGTGGTAACGCGTCTGCAGTTTTTGTCCTTTACCACGAAGCTCCGCAATCCGATTACCATGAATATCGTAGCGATAGTGTGTATCACCGCGAAAGGCGAGACGATTGCCTTTTACCCTGGTAGCGCTGGCTTGCTGTTTGGCTTCATCTTTTGAGTTGGCAGCGGCAAGGATATTGTGCGCAGGGTCGTGTACAAAATATTCTGGGTTGGGGCCGTCTACCTGAGTAAGGCGGTCCAGGGCATCGTAGTGATAGCTGCGATTACCGCGCAGGCTGTCTTCAATTTTGGCTATCTGACCAGCTTTGTTGTACTGGTAGCCACGCTCAAGGACTGGGTTTGTGCCTGAAGTGGGATCGGACGCTGGTTTTTGATTTACATTACTTGTTTTGCCCAGTCTGAGTTTTTGCAGGCGGCCTTGGGGATCGTAGTCTCTCTGGCTTTCCAGCCCATTGCCGTGTTGACGCAGGCTTTCCCTACCCTGTTCATCATGGCTGACACGGGTGATTAACTCATCAGTATCACTACCTAAAGGGCGACGGTGCAGGCTTTGGAATTGTCCGGCAGGGTTAAAAGTAAACTTAAGTACTTCTCCATCGGGCAAGGTCGTGGCAATACGATTACCTGCTGCATCGTATCGGTGGCTAAGCTTTTCTTTGCCCTGCCAGTCGCCGGTAACTCGGCCATTGGCATCGTATTCCCAACGCAATTTGCTGTGGGCATTTTCCGCCTCTATCAATTGCCCGCTGCGGTTGTAGCGGAAATTTGTATTGCCGTCCGGGGTAACCTCTTCCAACAACCGGCCAAAGGGATCGCGCTCAAAGATAGTATCGATACCTTTACCGCTGTCCGTATCGGTCACGGCTCTGGAGCTTACCAAGTGGCCGGCACGGTTGTAGGCATAGCGGGTAACGCGGCCGTCGAAGCCTACTTCTTCAATCAGGCGTTCGTTGAAGTCGTATTTAAGCTGGTAGCGCTCGCCATTTTCATTGGTGAGCCCGATTAGGTTACGCTCGCCGTCATAGTGATATTCCAGGCAGCTGCCATCCGGGTTGGTGCGGGTTTTTACCTGGCTGAGGCCATCGTAGGCATAGCAAGTGCTGCGGCCTTCAGAGTCAACAACTTCGGTAAGTAATCCATGGGGGTTGTAGCTGTACTGTGTGCGGGCACCGTCTGGAGTGGTCACCGCATGGATACGATCCTGAGCGTCGTATTCATAGCGGGTCAGCTGACCGGGGGCGTGTTGCACTTCTTCCAGTCGGCGAGCACGGTCGTACCGGTAGTGCTGGGCACGGCCCATAGGGTCTTTTACTGCGGCGAGCTTGCCTTCGGGGTTCCACAGATAGCGAGTGGTATTGCCGAGAGGATCGGTAAGACTACCGATCAAACCAACGGGGTTATAGCCGTATTGGGTCTTGTTACCGAGGGGATCTTTACTGGCCACGATCTGGCCATTTTCGTTGTACTCCCTTTGCCAGTTATTCCCAGCAGGGTCGGTAACTTTGGCGGGCAGGCCTTCAGCATTGTATTCGATACGATGGTTATTGCCGGCGGCATCGCTCTTTTGTATCAGGCGGCCCTGGTCATCGTACTGGTAAATTTCCTCGCGAAGGCTGCCATCGTCGCTGGGCAGTTGTACCCGAGTAACCTGCCCCAGGTCGTTGTAGCTGTAGAGAGTCTCTGTACCTTCGGGATCGCGGTGATAGATCGGCAGGGCCCGGTCGTTAAAGCGGTAGCGCTCTTTGCCGCCACGGGTATCAGTAACAGTAACGCCCTTACCATCATCGTCCCAGTCAAACTGGTAATTGTAAGTCGCCTGACCATCGATTGGGTCACCCCACTGTCTCACACAGCGGGCAGAAGGGCCTTCGGCATCCCACTCAAAATGGAAACGGTAGCCAGTTTTTATGATGCGCTGCTTAATTACATGGTGATGGTATTGGTACTGCTCACTGTAACCATCGGCGTCGGTGGCTTTAACCAAATCTCCAACATCGCTGTACTCATAGCTTGCGAGTACTTTAATGTGGCCATCGCGAGTTTCCTTCTTAAGCTCACCGATACGCAGGCTGTTCGACTGCCCTTGCGGAGGGCTGATATGCAAGGCTTCACCGAGGCTGCTCTCAATGCATATTAAACGCTCATCGATATAGTGGAACAGGTAGAAGTTACCATAGCCATCACGTATTTCCGCAAGCTTAAGTCCTCCTGTTACACCGGTTGCCTTAAAGTGTTTTTGCACGCCATTGGGAGCCCCGTAAGGGGTAATAATCCAATGATCGCCGGCGACACGAGTAAGTGTTAAATGCTCAACAACATTGTGGCTGCGGTCACTATCCCCCGGAAAGGGAAAACTAATTACCCGACCCTCCGCATCCATAAACTGAACACTTTTATCAGGTGCCGTTATTAACCTCTCTCCCAAGGTGTGAGTCCAACCATGACCTAATCCGAAATCTTTGGGATTACTACTGCGGTAAGTGCGCTCAAAAACAAGGGGAAGCGGTCCGTCTAATAGCGCATCGACTAAGGTCAAACGCTCTTCCCCGGTTTTTAAGTTAATGGGATCACCGCCTTCAATAGCACAACTATTATTAGGAACTTCCTTCCCAGTATGGCTTGTGCCGGTTATGGTCCCAGCTTTATCGGGCTGGTCAGAGCTTGTATTCGGGGAGCTCTGCGAACCCTGACTGCAGTCAGAACCCGCTTCAGGATTATCGTTGACTGTTCCTTTACCGCTTTGCGACGCTCCTGAACTTGATGTTTGCCCGCCGGAGGAAGGTGGTACTACAACTTCAGAAGAACTCAGATCAGAGAAGCTCGCCTTATTACCCTCAGCATTTCCTGCGCGTTTATGGAGAAATACATTGCGACGCTTTTTGATTTTGGCAAATTCCAGCATTAGGTTACTAACGCGCTGAAGAGACCTCAGTAAGCTCGCATTATCTTTGGAAATCTCGACAGCGTTGGAATCGCTCACGGATGCTACCATGGCGAATGTTAAGATAATCTCAAAAAGGCCATTTTCTGGTAGGGCAACCTCCGATGGGTATAGAGCTTTTAAGTAATCGCGGAAGAAACGTAAACTTGTTTCACGTATTCTCGCATCCTGGTATAAAGTTTCAGCTACTTCAAAGGCTAACTCTAAGTGCTGCTGGGTAACTTTATTGGCATCGAAACCAAGCGCAGCTACTAGGGATCTGCTAGAAGTCGGTATAGATTTTTCATCTTGCTTTTCAATGTTCTTTTCATACAGCAGATAGTTCTTAGCGGTGCACCCCTGCGCCATCAAAGGGCGAATAGAACTCACCAAAGTCTCTACTTCAGATAAATCTTTACGCCATATTGCTAGCCCTCCGGTAAAGTCACTCTGATCATTAGATTCATTGTTCGATAACCTTGAATTAACTCGCCCTAGGTCAACAATATATTGAAGGCCTGTATCGATTTTAGGAATCAATTGGGACTGCTTGTCGGCTAGCACCGCATCAGCAAATGGAGCCTCTTCGATTACCAAGCGGTTTTGAACTAACTCCTTATAAATAGCTCTCTCAACCCAGGAGTAGCTTGAAGGAGCATCTAAATGGAATGAGGCTGATAAGTCACCCCATCTATAAGGCTGCTTGCCTGGTTGAAGAGGATCTGAACAACTCCCTCCCATACCCAGGAAGTAATCGTAAATTTCTTGAAGAGCTGAAACACTGAACATTTCCAGGGTTTGCTCAGCACTAGCTGGCAGTGAAGATCCGGAGCTAAAACCGCTCCCTCTTCGAGCCAGGTAAACAATTCCATATGTATTCTCAACAAATAGCTGCATAACTCACTCTTTATTGATTACGAACCAGCCATGCAACATTCCTTCGCTGCTAGCTCAAAGCAAAATAAAGTCCACTAAAAGTACTCTGCCCTTTCCAACTTCAGTCTTCGCAACTCAGGGAGTCGGAACTTCTGTCACCACTGTTAACGAAAAGTGGTTTTCGGAACGGGAAAGCCGCGCGATTATACTGAGGGGAAATTAGGAAATGGATTACACAGGAGCACAATAAAAAATGATGCATCCTAATGTAATGGAACGTATATCTGAGTTACGAAAACAACTTAAAGAGAGGGAGATAAATTACTACAGATGCAGAGGTATAATTCAATTTGGGGCAAGCCTAAGCTTACCCCAAATCAGCGCAATTAATTTACGCTGTCAGAATGATAAACTATTGCCTGCCAAACATTTTGTTGGCCACCTATATAATTATCCAGGGTAGGTTTCTTAATATAGCTCCAGGCAACTTTACCATTACCCAAGTACATAGGCTCATCCAAACCACCCCAACCGTAGTCAGTCAGCTTTACCGGCCCCTCAAGTACATTCAAGTCTGCATCAATCTCCATTACATAGTAAGCTTTTGGCACCAACATACGCATGGCATCACCACTCTTATTGTTACTGCGATTGTACGGGAGGTTATCGGAGATACACTGGAACTGCGCGTACCCAAATAAGTAACGGCCATTTTTCAGATCAACCAACTGGGGATCACTAATTTGGCAGTCAGAATCCGTTGCCAGCCATTCAATGCCATTACCTTCAATACTGCCTTCCCCATCAACTTTTGCAATACCTACACGTGTCAGGGAAGTAGTATCCAAGGCATCTCCAGAGTAGAGACCCTGCCTCGAAATTACGGGATATTCACCACTGTCGATATATGAGAAGAAGCAATTGCGAATGCCGTTATCAGCACATTCCTCATCGAAGGGGCCATCACCACTTGTATCGATGCCCAGCTCATCCTGTAAGAACATATCCATGTTCGAATCTTCAATGTACTTTGGAGAGACAATAACTGAGAGATTTGTATCGGCATCAACCGGGACAACCGTATGGCCACCACCGTTGGATATCATCGCACTTGTAGATGGTACTAAATGATTATAGGTGCCTTCATAAACAGAAGATCAACTGTCCTCCATTTTAATGGCGATCGCATTCAGGCCCGGTGACGGATAATATTTATTTCCATCACTGGTACACAGAGCACCGTACATCTCATTCCCCGGATTATAAAAGGCTCGAATATTCAGAACGTGGCCATGGCCACACGCCCAGTACCAACCCCGGTGATCATCTCCAGAGAAGGACATTGACCAGTCATCCCGATTGATTACCGTCAGCCCTGCCGAATAATGCGAACCGCTAACAAGAACACGAGCAGTCACGGAAAATGCATAACTTGTGCGCCCTTGGCTATCATCCTCTACGTACAATAGCTCCTGAGTCCCCAAATGAGTGCCACCATGCATTTTATTGACAACATAGGCATCTGGAGTTTCTGTTATAGGCTTGTTATCCCACTCCATTAGCCAGATCTGGTCATTATACTTCTCTTCATTATCGGTACCTGCAACACTGTCAAGATTATCTTCAATCTTCATCCAGGTTGTACCGTACTCTTCTACCAGATCTTTCTCGATATCATATCGCTCACTGGCCTTATATTCGGTATTGCATAAAACAGCTACCCTGGAGCAATCCGAACTGGCCGTAATACCATGTGACTCATAGCATTGATTCAGAATGGTGGCGTTACCCGTCTGCTCGAAGCTCATGCTATCTGGGTTATATTGAAGCTCGTAAACGGACCCATAGGTTGTATCAGAGGCACTATTCCCCTCTGACAAAGTTGTGGATACATACATTTTTGGCTGGGCAGTATCCGTAGCACAGGAGGCCGTATAGCTACGGATAGGAATATCAATATTTTCCTCATCCTGCTCACTGTCCGTACGGCCAATATAGTGGGCCAGCTGGTAAACTTCCTGAGCATTTACCATTGCGTTAGGCAAAGTGATATCTGTAGCGGTAATTGTTGCAAACCCGAGTTCAGCTGTTGACACATCTCCAACGGTTACAGTCGATGGGTCATTATCAGGCAATGAGGGGTCATCCCCGCTATCATCTGACCCGCTATCACCTGTTCCACTTCCTCCATCTTGATTACCCCCACTATTATCATCTCCGCCATCGCTCACAGGTGGTGAATCGGAGTCAGAATCCGACGAACCTCCCCCTCCACCACAAGCTGCAAGTGCCGCGGTTAGTGCATTTACCAATAATTTCTGCCCGAATAACTTTTCCATAATCGCCTTAAGTGCCGTGTTTTTTATTTTGGTGTTAGGTACTGTCCAAAATATAAGTTCCGGACAGTCATGAAATGCAAAAGTGGGCGAAATTTTAGCGGAAACGAAATTTAATTCTGTGCGTAACTTAAAAAAATATGAACACAATAAGGAAGCTTAAAAATGAGACATTCAACACCGACAGAACCCTAAATAATGCGTACAAACTCCAGGCACCGAAAGATAAAAAGATAAAAAGATAAAAAGATAAAAAGATAAAAAGATAAAAAGATAAAAAGATAAAAAGATATTAAATAGGGCAGTATCCAACACTAACCTAATGATAGGATAGAAAAGCAAATAAAAAACCAAACTAACACACAAATATAGTCAAAAACTCCGCCGCCTGAATTCAGCCTCTCTCCTATCATAGATAGGTCAAACACATCAACTACACCTGAAGAAGAGGCTGGTTTTTCAAAGTATTTCAGCCAGAAAACTTATACAGCAAAGTAACAAGTGAGGATTTCCAACTGCAGACCGCATATAACTCTACAACACAACATAAAGAGCAAACTACAAGAGACCAAGTAAGACGCTCTCTTTTAAAGGTACATAAAGGTTAATCTTTCAATATCTTGTTGTAGCCAAAAGAATCCTTACCATAAACTTGAAAGCTACCTACCTCTGGAAGTTCATACTCCACCATTCCCTCCGCTGTTGAGTATACATCCTTACCTCCCGGTGCGACCCGTACATGATTTGCCGTACATCTTCCCACAAAGGAAAACCGAGAATTACTACTACATATATTTGGATATGATGCATGCATATTTAGAGATGAAAACACAATGCACTCACCCGGCTTCATCTCCATATCTTTAACTTTGAACTTATCAAAGAAATCCTCTCCTAAGAGCTTCGCTGCCGTAAGAAAGACAAATATACTCTTAGTGAAAATCCGACCAAACAAAACCACCTTAAAAACATCAAAAAAATATCGAAATGAAAAAGGAAGCAAAGAAATATAAAATAACTTATTATCTTGTATAAAGCTGTATAGAAAATCCATTCTTGCATCACTAAACGACCCCGGCAAAAATCTCAAACAGCCATTTTCAATAGTAGATTCTGATAGAGCGACCCAAGCAGTAAGCTGTATCACTGCGGGATCAGTATCTTTTGTAGGCTGCAGTTTCGCATATTTACCAGTCTCCCTAAAAGTCGCATTTTGGTGCCATATAGTGCCGCTAGCACCAGGAAATTTATCGAAAAACTGTGATCGCCAACACATCACCTCATCACCCAATAGACTGGCAAGCTTGTGCGATAATTTTGGATTCCTCAACAGCTCCCTAAAAGACTTCATTCTAAGAGCCTGGTAAAGTCCAGCACTTTCAATTACCCATTGTCCATGCCGCTTTTCTATCTCTCTTACTTTACTGCCAACATAGCTTACCCCTTGAAAGTCTTCAGCAAATGCGTCTTCAACCTCTTTACGTAAACTTGCTGCCTGATCTTCAGAAACCAACTGAAATGGTGGCAAATAACCATTTTTTTCAAAGTAACAAATTTCTCTTCTGTTAGGAAATCATCCTTACCACCATCCCTTGAGACATTTTTTCTCGGAATAGTCACCGTCATATTTCTAAGCTTATCCAGCTCATCAAACATCTGCTTCTTTTTCGAACCACGCCATGGGAGGATTAATAGCTTATAAAGCAAAACAACAGTGATCATTATTAGAACTTGAAAGGCTTGCACTTTGGAGATCGCAAAATCTGCAGCATCCCCCATAGAACCAAATCCCTTCAGCATCTCCGAAAAAGTACTTTTTCCAGTCTCCATAAAACTTAACCTCATTCAAGTAATGACTACCCCCCACTAGTTTCGCATTATTTTGTTGTACCCATACGAATCACCACCATATATCTGAAATGAACTAACCTCTGGCAACTCAAACTCAACCATACCTTCAGCACTAGGAAATCTATCTTTACCAGAAGGGGAAACCTTTACATGAGTTGTGGTACACCTCCCAAGAAAGGAGAACCGGCAGTCAATTTTTGTTATGTTCGGGTAAGATGCATGCATATTTAAGGCAGAAAAAATAAGACATTCTCCCGCCTTCATTTCAACATCAAGAATCTCGAAATTTTCAAAAAAATCCTCCCCTAAAATCTCCACAGCTGTGAAAAACACCAAGGCACTCTTTGCAAATATAGAGCCATGGAAGCCGATTTTTGCCATAAAGTATAAATGAGGAAGTGAAAGCGGAAGCTGCGACAGATAGAAGTATCTATTGGTTTGCATATATTCATATAGGTAACTAATTCTCGCATCCGAAAACGATCCAGGAAGTAAAAGTAAGCAGCCATTTTCACGAGCAGCATCAGTTAGAGCCACCCACGCATTCAGCTGAACTATCGCTGGGTCTGCATCTAACGCTGGTTGAAGCTTGGCATATTTACCTGTCTCACGGAAAGTTGCATTTTGATGCCAGGCAGTGGGGCCAGTTCTCGGCATCTTATGGAAAAATTGACTTCGCCAACAAATAACTTCGTTGCCAAGTAGACTAGCTAAACGGTGCGATATTTTAGGCTTTCTTAGAAGCTCTCGAAATGAAGGGGGACTTAGTGCCTGATAGGCTCCAGCATCTTCTATCGGCCAGTCCCCATGCCTAATTCCGATATCACGAACCTTATTCCCGAGAAAACTAATTCCATGGAAACTTTTATCATATTCATCAAGGGCAAGCCCCTTCAGCTTGACAGCCTCACCCTCTGAAACAACAGAAAATGGGACCAAAAAGCCATTTTTTTTGAAGAAATCCAATTCACCCTGTTTAAGGAAGTTGCTCTCCCCCTCCTCATTTATTTCATCAGGCTGTGGGAGTCTAAGAGGCAAGTTCTTCAGGGCATCCAGATCTGAAAAGAATTTCCTTTTCTTCCGCACTTTCCATGGGGTAATCAAGAGGCGATAGATAACAAAACCTATGATTGCCAAATATATATGTAACCTCTGAAACCAAGAAATAGTGAAATCGGCACTATCCTCCAAAGTACCTATCCCTTTCAACATCTCAGATAGAGTACTTCCCTTATTTGCCATTCACTTCACCCTATTCCTATGGATCAATACTTTTTCGCAATCCGCTTACTTCTGAGTCAACCCGATCTTAGAAATCCTTTGGCACCATCTTATCCATCGGTTCAGGCGTAACCAGGTTCCACCAGAAATCAAACCGGTCCATTAAAGAAAGTAATATCTTCAACTCTCCCGCATCGCCCTCAATTTTGATTTTCCCATCCTCCATCTTCTCCTGGATAGATGCACTACCCAAGATGATATCATTGAGATCTGAGCGGTTTATCTGCACACTGCTTCCTGGATTCTCAACTGGGGGGCCATAGTTCAACACCGCATTCTCAAGCACAAGCGCATACTTTTCTTTTACGTCCGGCATATTGATATTGATGGAGAGCTTTTTGCCAGTTGCCTTTGGGCCGTTGAGTCGAATTCCCAGGTAATCAAAAATCAAACCAGCCGGCATACTGCGAATAGTGTCCGGGCTCGCAGTCAGAGGAACCGGGTATCGCTGGATGCCATCCCGCAATTCCCTGGCACCGCTTAAAAAAAAGTTGCGCCAGGTACCATTTTCCTGCTGATAACCCAATTGCTCTAATGCATCTGCCAACAGGTCCCTTGCTGCACGATTATTAGGCTCTGCGGAAACCAGCCTGTCGAGCACCTCCGCAACCCAGCGGTACTCTCCTGCCTCATAGTCTTTCTTTGCCTGCTTGATAATATTGGCTGCCCCCCCCATATACTCGACGTACTTTATTCCCGCTGCCGTCGGTGGCATTGGATACAGGCGAGCGGGATTGCCATCGAAAAACCCCAGGTAATAGTTCCAAACCGCACGGGTATCGTGATTTACACTGCCGTAATAGCCTCGATTGGCCCAATACTGTGAGAGCTCTGGAGGCAGCTCCATCAGTTCAGCCGTTTGAACCATGTTGTATCCGTGATTGGCTAATCGCAGGGTTTGATCGTTGAGATATTTGTAGAGGTCACGCTGCTTTTTCAGGTGATTCACCACATTTTCTGGCCCCCAGGTTGGCCAGTGATGGGGCGCAAACAGGACTTCGGCTTTTCCGCCCCAGCGCTGCACTGTTTCATTGAGGTATCGGGACCAGTCACGAGCATTTCGGACCTTTGCTCCCCGCAGAGTGTAAAGATTATGCAGCGTGTGGGTTGCGTTCTCAGCAGCGGTTACGGCTTTGAGTTGAGGAATATAGAAGTGCATTTCTGCCGGCGCTTCAGAGCCCGGCGCCAAGAGAAACTCAAAGATAAGTCCATCCAGTTCTAAAGTTTGCCCAGTCTCAACAATGGAGTCTGTCGGTTCTATCAGTGTGATGGTGCCAGTGGAGGTTTCAAGACCGAGGCCAGCCCCTAAGGTACCTTTGGGATCTTTAGGGATCAGGTTCCCGTACATAAAACTGGCACGACGCGCCATATGATTTCCTGCAAAGACATTTTCACTAACAGCTTCAATCAGGAAATCTTGCGGGGCTATTACCTTAACCTTGCCTGATTTTACATCTTCCTCATCGATAACACCGCGAACACCCCCATAGTGGTCAACGTGACTGTGGGTGTAGATCACAGCAACGACAGGCTTGTTTCCGCGATGCTGCCGATAGAGGTTCAACGCTGCTTCAGCCGTCTCGGCAGAAATCAGCGGGTCCATAACAATGACCCCGGTATCGCCCTCAATAAAAGTTATATTGGAGAGGTCCGCACTGCGCACCTGGTAGATTCGCGGTATCACCTCGTAGAGACCGCCCTCCGAAATTAATTGCAGTTGCCGCCACAGACTGGGGTTGGCACTGTCAGGGGCCTCTTTATCGCGAGCAAATTGAAATTGCTCCAAGTTCCATACCGTATCGCCTTTGCTGTTTTTAATAACACCATTATTTGGTAGAGGAGCAATAAACCCCCGCTTTACATCCTCAAAGTCCTTCCGATTTGCAAAGGGGAGCTCTTTCAGTACAGCCTGGTTTGATTTCATTGTGACGACACTGGCGGGATTGGGTTCTTGCGCCATGACACTTACGGTCGTTAGCGAACAGGCAAGAAATACTAGAAATAGCGAAAACAGCGGCAGCTTGTTAACGTTCATCAGTTGTTTCCTTTCCATGATTCGCAAAGTGATGCGGCAGAGCCCCCTGTAGAGGATAGGTAGGAAACTATTAAACGGGCGGGTATTTATGCCGGTATCAGGAGAATAACCGACAAATTTATGGGGAAAAGAACAAAAAAGCCGGCGAAGAGCGCCGGCTTTTTTGTCATTAAATATTATCTGACATCCAGTAAATGCCTGGCAATAATCAGGCGCTGGATCTCACTGGTACCTTCGTAGATTGTAGTGATTCTCACATCCCGACTCATACGTTCGAGTGGATATTCACGTGTATAGCCCACACCACCGTGCATTTGCAGAGCTAGATAACATGCCTCGTTAGCCTTCTCACTGGCGAACAGTTTGCCCATTGAAGCGGCAGGGCCAAACGACATTCCGGCATCTTTCTGCCAAGCGGCTTGCAGCAATAGGAGTCGCGCACCTTCCATCTCAGTATATTTATCGGCAAGCTGCCATTGCAGCCCCTGGAACTCCGCCAGTTTTTTACCAAACTGCTCCCGCTCATGCAGATAGGCCCGGGCACAATCCAAAGCTTCAAAGCCGATACCCAGCGCCAGGGAGCCAATACCGATTCGGCCTCCAGCGAGTTCACCTGCAGCAATGCGAAAGCCGCGATTTTCTTCACCTAAAAGATGGGAGGCAGGAATACGGCAATTGTCGAAAGAAACCTCATTGGTAACAGAGGCTTTCTGTCCCATTTTTTCTTCGGCCTTGCCAATCACCAGGCCAGGTGTGCCGGCTTCAACCAGGAAGCAGGAAATACCTTTGCCTTTAGGCGCGGAAGAATCTGTCACCGCCCAAACAACAAAAATACCGGCAAATTCGGCGCTACTAATAAAGAGCTTACTGCCATTGAGAACGTATTCATCACCCTGCTTTTCCGCGCGGGTGCGCATAGAGGCCGCATCCGAACCGGAACCGGGCTCGGTGAGACAGAAAGAACCCGCAGGGTATTCTCCACTACAGATTTTGGGGAGGTATTTTTGGCGCTGCTCTTCCGAACCTACCGCCTGAATAACCTCTGCCACCATATTGGTTACGGACGTGGTCGTTGCAACAGAGGCACAGCCCCGCGCCAGCTCGGCGATCGCCAGGGAGAATGCGACAGTACCAGCACCAGTACCGCCGTAATTGGGATCAATATTGATTCCCATAAAGCCCAGCTCTGCCAATTGCTTGAGCTTTTCCAACAAAAGCTCTCTATGACCGGTCTTGTCGAGTTCGGCAGCAATGGGTTTCAGTTCACTGTCAGCAAATTGCTTTGCCGCATCCTGAATCATCTGCTGTTCTTCGCTCAGTGAAAAATCCATACAGTACCTACTTATAGTTATTACGGACAAATCACACGGCACCCACCTTGGCACCGCATCGCTATGCCGAGCATAATAAAAACCGCGCCGACAATGGTTGCCAATTCCATCTGTTCAGCCATGAAATCAGCAATCAATCCCTATGATTGAGGCCTGAGGAGAGAATTCAGATTCCTACCCAGGTTCATAAAAAAGCCAACCAGCAAAATCGCTACAGTTCTCTCACTCCGCACAGGATATTTGACTGCGCTCAATTAGCGCCGCGAACCTTTCACACTGGGTTCTGGGTCCGGTACCGCTACAGCGGTATCAGTCTTCACTTCCTCCATCACCACATAGGTGTGGGTTTCCCGTACTCCCGGTACGGATGCCAGCTTTTCACCGAGGAAGCGACGATAACCCAGCATATCCTTAATACGAATTTTCACCAGGTAGTCAAAACCACCGGCAACCATATGGCACTCTTGGACTTCCTCCAGCCCAGCCACATGTTCATTAAAGGCTTCCAATGCCTCAGTTGCTGTATTGTTGAGGGTCACCTGGATATAGACCACCAGGCCCGCATGAACTTTGAGCGGGTCGAGTAGCGCTACATAGTCGCGAATAAATCCTTCCCTTTCGAGCCGCTTGACTCGCTCCAGGCATGGGGTGGGACTAAGGTTAACCCGGCGCGCCAATTCCACATTCGGCAAGCGGCCGTGACGTTGCAGAATTCGCAGTATTTGGCGATCAATACGATCAAGATCTTCCAACTGTCGAGACATTACAAAATACCCTACTGGTAATCACGCAATTAGGCGTGATATTTAACCACAACTCGCTACATTATGGCGATTAATTCTAACGATTTTCGCACATAATCCGGTTTTTTATTCTGACCCTAGATATAGAGCTTGGGAGACGATATGTCGACAAACTTCGCCGGAGACCTCCAGAATGCCCGAGACCGGGCACGCGAGTATTTGCACGCCGACGAAAACCTCTGCGTGAGCGAGCTGCTGGCCGCACCACGCCCCAGCGACGAGATGCGCAAGAAAATTCTAAACACCTCGCGCGCACTGGTTCATCATTCGCGACAGCAGCGCAGCAAGCGCGGAACGCTGGACGCCTTCCTTCAGCAATTCGGCCTTTCCAATAAGGAAGGGGTTGCATTGATGTGTCTGGCAGAGTCCCTGCTCCGGGTACCAGACGCCGATACTGCCGACAAACTAATCGCCGAGAAAGTGCATTCCGGCAACTGGTCCAGCCATCGTGGCCAGTCCGACTCCCTGTTTGTGAACGCCTCAACCTGGGGCCTGATGCTCACCGGCAGCGTGGTGGAGCTGGACCCAGATATCACCGAGCGCCCCTCCCACTGGATGAAACGCCTGGTTAGCCGTATCGGCGAGCCCATGGTGCGCACCTCCATGATGCAGGCCATGAAAATTATGGGTGGCCAGTACGTACTCGGCCGCACCATCAAGGAAGCCCTGAAACGCGGCCCCAAAGAAAACCTCCCAGGCACCCGCTTTTCCTTCGACATGCTGGGCGAAGGCGCCCGCACCATGGCCGACGCCCACCGCTACTTCGATGCCTATATGATGGCTATCGAAGAGATCGGCAAAGACAACACCCAGCGGGATGTGGTTGAGGCCAACGGTATTTCCATCAAGCTTTCCGCCCTGCACCCCCGCTACAGTGTGCTGCAGCGGGATCGCGTAATGGACGAATTGCTGCCCCAGGTGAAGCGTCTTTGTGTCGCCGCAGCCCAATACGATATGGGCCTTAATATCGATGCAGAAGAGGCAGACCGCCTGGATATCTCTCTGGATATCTTCGAGGCGCTCGCCCGCGACCCCGAAATTAAAGACTGGCAAGGATTGGGCTTTGTACTCCAGGCCTACCAAAAGCGCGCCCCCCACGTCGCCGACTGGCTAATTGCCCTGGGCCGCGATACCGGCCGCAAACTGATGGTGCGCCTGGTTAAAGGCGCTTACTGGGATAGTGAAATCAAACACTCCCAGCAGATGGGCCTGCCGGACTACCCGGTGTACACGCGCAAATGCCACACCGATCTGTCATATCAGGTCTGTGCGAAAAAACTGTTGGAAGCTGGCGATGCAATCTATCCGCAATTTGCCACCCACAACGCCTACACCGTCGGGCTGATCCTTGAGCTGGCCAATGGCCGCACCGACTTTGAATTCCAGCGCCTGCACGGCATGGGCCACTTGCTGTACGCACAAATTGAAGCGGTACACGGCAAGCGTGTACCCGTACGCGTCTACGCACCCGTAGGGGCACATCGTGACTTACTGCCCTACTTGGTTCGCCGCCTGCTGGAAAACGGAGCTAATAGCTCCTTTGTTAACCGCTTTATGGACGAGGCAACGCCGGTTGAAGCCCTGGTCCAGGACACCCTGGAACAAAGCGAAGCCTGCAACCCCTACCGTCACCCGCAAATTCCTGTCCCGGAGAATATTTATATGGGCGCAGAAGCCCTGCCACGGAAAAACTCACACGGCATCGAACTGACTGATCCACTCTCCGTTGATCCCCTGCTGAAAGAGCTTGAGCAGCAACGCGAAAAGCATTTCCTCGGTGGACCTATCGTCAACGGCACCATGGGCGAAGCGGAAGAACCGGTTTTCAACCCGGCAACCGGCGAAAAAATTGGACACACCGCGAATACTGATAAACACCTGATTGAGCAGGCCTATGCCTCCGCCACTGAAGCGCAGATCGACTGGGATCGCCAAGGTGGAAAACACCGCGCGGATATTCTCGATAGAATTGCTGATCTCTACGAAGATAAAGCCAATGAACTGGCTGCAATTATTTGCATTGAAGCGGGCCGCACTCTAAATGATGGCATTAGTGAAGTGCGCGAAGCTATCGACTTCTGCCGCTACTACGCCAACGGCGCACGCCAGCATTTCAGTGAGCCTACCGAACTGCCCGGCCCTACCGGTGAACAAAATCAGCTGTATTTGAGTGGTCGTGGCACCTTCGTGTGCATCAGCCCTTGGAACTTCCCCCTGGCAATCTTTACCGGCCAGGTAGTTGCCGCACTCGCTGCCGGTAATGCCGTACTGGCTAAACCCGCAGAGCAAACCCCCATCATCGCTGCACACGCCGTGCGCTTGATGCTCGATGCCGGCGTGCCGCCAAAAGTACTGCACTTGATCACAGGTACCGGTGCCGCAGTGGGCAAACTGCTAATCGAAGATCCCCGCCTGGGCGGTGTAGCCTTCACAGGCTCCACCGAAACTGCACGCCTGATCAACCAGCAGCTGGCAGCGAAAGAAGGCCCGATTGTACCGCTGATCGCCGAAACCGGCGGCCAGAATGTCATGGTCGTAGACTCCACTGCCCTGCCCGAGCAGGTGGTAGACGATGTAATTCAGTCTGCCTTCCTCAGTGCCGGTCAGCGCTGTTCCGCTCTGCGTATCCTGTGTGTACAGGATGTCATCGCCGATAACCTGCTGAATATGCTGAAAGGCGCGTGTGAAGAACTGACCCTCGGCGATCCCGGTAAACTGGATACCGATATCGGTCCGGTTATCGACGAAAAAGCCCTCGGCATGCTGGAATCCCATCGCGAGCGCATGGCGAAAGAAGCCAAGCCACTATTTGCTTTTGAGGAAGCGAAGAAGCCCAGCGAAGGCACCTTCTTCGGCCCGCAGGTAGTAGAGATTGAAGACTTCTCTGTGCTCAAGCGCGAGACTTTCGGACCTTTCCTACATGTAGTTCGCTTCAAGGCAGACGAGCTGGAAGACGTAATCCGCCGCATTAATGCCACCGGCTACGGCCTTACCTTCGGACTGCACTCCCGCATCGAAGGCCGTGCCCACGCGGTATTCAAGCGTATCAACGTCGGCAACTGCTATGTAAACCGCGATATGGTTGGTGCAGTAGTAGGTGTTAACCCCTTCGGCGGTCACGGCCTATCCGGCACCGGCCCCAAAGCCGGTGGCCCGCACTACCTATTCCGTTTCGCTAGCGAAAAAACCAAAACTATTAACACTGTTGCCACTGGCGGTAACACTGCACTGTTTACATTGGGGCAATAAGCTCCCATAAAACAATGAGAGAGCGGGCTTTTAGCCCGCTTTTTTGTGGAGAATCATTTCGCTAACCACCCACAAAGTACCAACTCCAAACTTCCCTTCCCCGTAAATTTTTCAGCCCCTGTAAATTAATCGGATGAATAAAAGCAATTACTTCAATTTCAACCGCAGCTTTTTTCAGCAACTAGCCATGTATTTTCTTTAACAGCCCCACATAAGGTATAGTTGGCCAACCCTATAAAAGATTCAATGAAAAACATAATAGCTGGAATAACAATAGGCTTAGTCGCCGGATACTTAGGCCCATTAATTACAGAATATTCTGCAGCCATCGCTATACCCGAAGCTTTCAAAGCATTCCTTTCAGACGAAGGGGCTGTCCTTTGGGAAATTTTTGTTGTCCATTTACTAGGATATGGACTAATTGTTTTCACACTCATTTTCTTAGCATCTAGGCTGATAAAACTGCATCCATGGGCAACTGCAGCAATTGCCATTATTGCTTGCGAAGCCACTCTGTATATTTTCCACACCAGTGAATACACACTTTACCTGCCTCATATCGTAGCTCTAGTATTTTTCGCATTCTTAATGCGCAACGCTCTCTAAGAAGAGCGCAAATATATCACCTGCTGTTTAATTATTTCTCGAGTTAAGATTAATAGAAGTTAAAGAATTTTTGATCGGCGACCTGCTCAAAATCCAATAGATGGTGTCTTATTTTTAAAATAGAATTTGATAAATAAGACACCCTATTTTGAATGGCCAGCTTGGTACTAGTACCAACAGAAAAAAGCTAATAATAAATTTACCTTTACGACCATTCACTACCATAGAAACCTTCCTAAACCTGCTAAATATAAAATCCCTAAGGGCATATAAAAACAGATCAGATTAAACTATCAGCTACGACAATCCAGCGTCTTCGATTCAAGAACCACAAACTCTTCACTCATCACAGTGCCGACAATCGTGACTGTATTGGTAGAAAATACAAAGCCCAATGACAAAACTGGTTAACCAGTGGGTAACATCAAACTGTTTCCCTTGCAGAAAGACTTTTACGCCGCCAAAGGGATAGTTCTTGTCTTGACGCGCCACCGCAGGTGGGAGAAGCTAAGGCCACTCTGGGCAATAAAAACCCTGTCCCAGTATAAAAATGAAGTTTCATGTACACCGATTTTGGGGAGTCTCAATGCGCTCGCTGATACTGATGTGGTTGCTGTCCTTCTTTTTGATTGCCTGTGGTAGTGAACCGAAAACTCACACAGAAAATTTAAATACCGAGATCAAACCCGCCTCCAAGGCAACTATTTCCCACAATAGATCCCTGGCAAAACAACTCCCCTTCGGCGATGAAACTGATTTTCTGCTGGCTAAACGAGGCTTTATTGAATCTATTCCCGGCGCCCAAGTTAAAAATACCGAAGGTCGGGAAGTCTATGGGCTATCCCAGATGCAATTTTTACAGGGCACCCCTCCTGATACCGTCAACCCCAGCCTTTGGCGTCAGGCCCAGCTCAACGTCCTGAATAACGGCCTGTTCAAAGTGGTAGATGGTATCTATCAGGTGCGCTCGCTGGATCTGGCCAATATGACTCTGGTGCAGGGAGAGAACGGCTGGATTGTTATCGACCCTCTCACTTCTGCGGAGACTGCAGCCGCAGCACTTGCACTGGCCAACAAGGCACTAGGAGAGCAACCGGTAAGTGCAGTTATCTTTACCCATAGCCACGCAGACCATTTCGCCGGAATAACTGGAGTTCTGACTAAAGAACAGCTCGCGAGCGGTTCTATCGACATTATTGCACCAGAGGGTTTTGCTGAGGAGGCGATTAGCGAGAATGTGCGCACCGGAAATGTGATGCAGCGCCGTGCGTTATACCAATTTGGAAATTTGCTGCCCTCCAGCCCAGAGGGTTTTGTCTCTTCCGGCTTAGGCAACCGAGTATCAGATGGTGAGCACGGAATAGCTACGCCAACAATAGAGATTACTGAAACCGGTGCAGAGATGACAGTTGATGGAGTGGACATCGTCTTCATTAACACGCCCGGGGCCGAAGCACCCGCAGAGATTGTGTTTTTCTTCCCTCAATTTAACGCACTCTGCATGAGTGAGATCGCCAACCATACACTGCATAATATTTACACTCTGCGTGGTGCGAAAACCCGCGATGCCAAGGCCTGGAGTCGCTATATTGAGTACGCCATGGAGAAATTTGGCGATAAGACAGAGGTGGTTTTCAGCAGCCACCACTGGCCCACCTGGGGCAAAGATGAAGCAATGGATTACCTGGCTAAGCAGAGGGATCTTTATAAGTACATCCACGACCAAACTCTGCGCCTAGCTAACCACGGTTACGATATGGTCGAAGTCGCAGAGCGCCTTGAGCTGCCCGAGAACCTCTCTCAGGCTTGGGCCAATCGAGGATACTACGGCACTATCAATGTTGGAGCCAAGGCAGTTTACAATCGCTATCTGGGTTATTTCGATGGCAACCCAGCAAACCTCCACCCTATTCCTCAGGAAGAAGCTGCAGAGCACTACATCGACTACATGGGCGGGGGAGAAGCCATTATGGCTCGGGCCCGGCAGGATTTTGCCCAGGGCAATTATCGCTGGGTAGCCATGGTGCTAAAGCACTTGGTTTTCGCTGAACCTGAGAACGAGCAAGCCCGTTATCTATTGGCTGATAGCTTGGAGCAACTCGGCTACCAGGCAGAATCTGGTATCTGGCGCAACTTTTATCTCTCCGGAGCCAAGGAATTGCGTCATGGTATCGAATACCGTGAAGAAATACTGCCCGATGAAGAAATAGTAGCGCGAGTCCCTCTCCAGCTGCTTTTCGACGCGATGGCGGTGCGCCTTAACGGTGAGAAAGCGGCAGATGCAGATATCCGCTTAAATATCGATATGACTGACACTGGAGAAAAGTACTTAGTCGTAGTGCAAAATGGGGTACTGCACGGCTACCCAGGCCGACACAGTAGCGAGCCCTCTGCCAGCCTCGCTCTGAACAGCACCGACTTACGTATGATGTTTAGCGGGTTAGTAGGCGCCCCTACTCTAATCAAAGATGGTCGACTAAAGGTGAGCGGAAATCCTTTGGCCCTAATAAAATTTGGGCGCTTATTTGATAAATTTGATCGTAATTTTAGCCTTGTAACGCCTTGAAGAAGTTAAGCGCCCAGCGTGTAAAATTCTAACTAACCACAAACTGTAATACGCCTGATAACAGCAGATATCTGACCCATACCAACCCAAACAATACAGAGCCTTTTGGGCTCTGTATGTTTACAAGGCTAAATTCTCCCTACCCAAGAAAGTCATACTACCGATTGATAGAATGTGCCCCGCATAGCACGTGAACCCATCTGCCAAACTAACTACCCATTCGTCTATTTCAAACCTGCATCAGCATTCAATAACTGTTCAACCAAATTGAAAATCATGACACACAGAATGCAAAGTTCTGCAGGAAACTTCTTAGATAGATTAATTTACAAGAGCCTCTAAAACAGCCTCTGCAGTGATTAAGATAATCTCGGCACATAATAAGATTACTCACCACCCCACCTCACTCCGCCCTAAAAGCCAACCTGCTATAAACCACGAATAAAACCTATAACCGCAGAATCACAACCTAAGCCAACCATATATTAAATCCAACTTAAAAACCCTCAATTTACTCACAATAGAAATAGACAACACGCACAAATCAAACCTATTACTATTTATTGATATTACGCACCAAACAACAAATACGTAATAGTTCTTCTAGCCGTCAACATCGAAAATTACAAAATCTTACAACGGCTTGATTGGCTCACATAAAATATTTACTGTCCACACCGCATTATTAAATCGTATTGGACAATGGAAATGGACAATGGAAGATATAATGGAACTTTCGGTAGCAACAAAGATTGCTGCAACAGATACGACAGCCAGGGACTTTAAGTCTTATCGATCATTTCGCACCAAAATCCTTGCAGCAACAAGGATTGAAGATGGTCTTGCGGTAGATTCAAAATACTACGATGAGTTGCTAACTTCCTCCGGGGCATTAAATGTCTGGTCGCTGTATATGCTTCAATCACTTGAATGCATGATTGAAGCGTCTCAGGTTGCACTTGAATCTCTTGATCAACTCAAGGATAGTCTTTCAGAAATTCTAAGGCTTGATGCGGATTCACTTTTAATACAGATACACGCCAATACAGAGGTCGATGAAACATTGGCGACAGCGCTTAAAGAAGGTTTAAAAAAGTATGGCACTACGGAGAAATGGCTCTTAACTCTTCGACAAGCACTTTTAAGCAGAATAGAAATTAGCGAAGAAGGAAAGCGCCTAGTTGAGGCTATTCAGGAAGGTCGACCACCGGAAAGACCACAGCTGTTTCCCGTCTTAACCTACCTTCACGACGACTCTCTTGCTTTAATTTTTTGTTTGCTTGGCGGCCTCACAATGAAGGCAATCTGCGTTGTTACTCTACTAATTGCCCTCGCACCGCACAGCCCTAGCGAACCACCGCCGCCCCCTCCACCACCACCGCCACCCCCTGAGGACTAGCATAATTAACAATTCTAATAATACATCGAGTTCATTGTGGTATGCAGTTAAGAATTAGAGTACAACTTAATTGCATGAGTTATCGCTAGTGGCAAGGGCGGCAGAGATAAAGCACTGAGCGCCCTTGTCAGTTTCCATCTATATTTCTATGATTCTATTTGCAAGGAAAGCTATAAATAAATCCACCTAACTGCACTGAGAGCTTTTGCAAGAACTGTTAACTAACATTCAGTAAGTCATCTGATTATATATTTACTAACTGAAAGCCAAACCTTATTTGCCTATCCATGCTTAGAATTTGGGCAGTATCGATAACTTAAGTTATTTGTCGCCTCGTAAATATCACCACAGGATACGCTCTCATTAATTTGGCAATAGTAACCATGTCGACTTGAAGATCTTCTGTTGGAGCTACAACTCCAACTTTGAGCTCTGATGCATATCCAATCACACGTTTCTCACTTACTATTTTATGCGCACTCTTCTACCCTATCCAAAAGGCAAGCATCTACTCGATAAGGAGAGGTTTCAAACTCCTTTAGCAGAGGCGCAGCCTTGTTTCGCCCTTTGGTTTGACTTGTTAGATGACATGCTTCGTATTTTCTTAGCAATAGGCTTCTCAAAAAAATGAAAAGAAATGTATGCAGCCAGTACACTTAAAGAGAAAGATAGTGTCAACTTTAGCTCAACAGATAAATTTAATTTATTTACCTGCACAACAATTGGCATATGCAGCAAGTACAAAGAATATGAAATCTTCCCGAAAAAATCGCCAAACCTATTAGCTAGTAGAATATTATTATTCGGAACTAAAAACACTACACAAAAGAAAACACAACTCATTACCAGTAACACTTCGTAACTTAGCCACATTTTCTGTTTTGCATCAGAGGTAATCATTGTTAAATCAGGATACATCAGAGGAATTAAACAAAGCGCTAATATAAACCAGTGCCCTCTAAGATACCGCGGAACTTTGAGAGATTTATAGTTCATCCCGAATATAACACCGACAAAGAAAAACGGCAAACTCCTAAGCACATTAAACTCATTGTATGGAATACCATAAATTTCACCATGTATTCTCGGAAAATTAGAGAAAAACAGCAAAATCATTACAGAGAAAATTGATAGATAAATATAACCAGACCGATTCCTAGCACATGCCCAGAAAATTATAAAAATGAAATAAAACTGTATTTCTGGTGGAATTGACCATAGAATACTCTCTCCATACAAGAACAGCAAATGACCTAATAGTGCATTATGATCAGGTATACTGTAAAGAGTATTGTCACCTGAAATTGATAGCAAATAAGACCCAACTACCACAACCAAGTATAAAGGTAAAACTCTTCCCATTCTCGCTAAAAAATAATATGTGACGTTGGCTTTTGTGAAGTCTTTCTCCAAATAGAGATATGACATCAAAAAGCCACTGAGCAAGAAAAATAGCATTACACCGTATGCTCCAGAACCGCCACCCAATACGCCATCAAGCCAATTCGTAATGTCGCTAAAATGGGTAACAAAAACAATTAGAGCTGCTAATCCCCGCAATGTATTAAGCTTCCTAATTTCCAAAATCTACTCCTAACTAGAAAGACATTAGTCATGCCCACAAAAAGTAGGCATTCTAACTATGTATATTTACGCTCATGCCCTGATGGACTTACATTGCCCAATGCAGAATTGCCCATCAATCTTATTGTATAAATTTAAATATATTCAAACACTTCAGATTTTACTTACTCTTCACTTTCAAATGCGCCAGCAGATTATATGCTTTACGAACACATAATCTATCTAGGTAAACTAATGGTAAAAAATTGAACTAAAACCCAAGCTAGCAATGATATCTAAAATTAATACTCTTGGGTAAAAGCCAACAAAATTATCCATAAATAATATTGGTGACTGATAAATGGTAATTAAGATCCAAGGGTATGAAAGTATTAGTATCAGAAAGCCAGGGATATTGTAGCCATTATCCCAGTGCAAATTAGCAGCTCTGAATATACATCAGGAAATGTAATAAGAAATGCTCAATATGAATGGGATTAAGAACGCTTTTTCAATTTTGCTACCTATGCATATAACGTTGCAATAAAGGGCAGTCAAAGAGGAACGTAGGCTGTCCAACCTAGTCTCCGGCCGGGAGATCTTGCTTGGCCTGGTTACAGCTGACGACCTTTGAACGACCTACATACTCTGCCAACCGCCTTTGGCTAACCGCTGTCAGATAGATTTACAGGGAAAATACCATACTTTGCTTCTCAGTTAACTACCTGACAGTCCCTGACAAATAGCGCTGATAACTTGTGGAGCTTGTTAGCTCAAAATGTAGGCGCTCGAACGAAACGGCTATGCTAGCTTCCAGAAAAACTCTCTGAGATGTGTGTTCAGTGGTGCTTGCAACTACAAATCATCTAAAAAATGACCACCTCAAACTGAGGCATCGCTTGCAGCGCCCTGCTGACTTAAACTCTTATAAACTACACGCTTTGACTTTAAACCAAACAGATAACGAAAAATACCTATAGGCTTTACGACAAAATAACATAGCAAAATACATACAAGGGACGCACCAAGTAATAGGCTCATTGACTTTACCGCAATACTTGCATCCCATTGCACTATATAAAAGGCAAGCGCAACGATAACTGTTTGGTGCAATATATAGAATGGATAAATCAATTCATTTGCGGTATGTAGCCATTTGGGTGTTTGCTTGAAGAACGCACTTGCATACCCCACTAATACCAACAGCCCAGACCAAGAAACAAGTGTACAAACTAACCACCAAAGCTGCCAACGTACCGCTAGTGGTACATATTCGCTAATATCAGGTTTGAAGTAGTAACCATAAAATAGAACAGTGCTGAATATGAACCATTTTAAATTGATTGACCGGTTGTTAGTCACAGACTGCCATATTTTAGGACTACTCATGAAACACATACCAGCCATGAAGAACAGCAAGAAAAACAACGATACAGATAAGTTATCAATACTGTTATCTTGAGCAGGCATTAGAAGTTTAAGGCCGCACCTCAACAATAGAACTACAAGGACAAGTGAAAACAATCCATGCTTAAATAACGCTAGCCGCTCAAGTCTGATAATAAAGGCTTTACCCACTTGGCTGTCGAGCCCTGACTTAAAAGGCACGGCTAGTAGCATAAACACAATAAGGAACTCGATAAACCAAAGATGATTAGATTCAAATGTCAGAGATAGATGCTGATACGCATCAATTATACTTTTGTAGTCATTTATGTTTTCGAAGTAATTTTGAGGTGGCACTATGAGTACCATGCCAACAATTAGTGGGACAAAGAGCCGATGGAACTTATTGACGATAAATGTTCTCGTATTAATCTTTTTAGCAAAAGCAGGCTACCCACTCCAGCGATAAAAAAGAGAGTATGCAATCTTATCTGCTCAAAATACACCATGATATCATCAAGTAACTTACTTGATTTTTCATTCATCACATGCCAACCATCCCCATTAAACGGCATGAACACATGATGTAAGAATACGGCCAAGATTAGAAAAACTCTTAACCAGTCTAATTCTGAATATCTTCTTTCTTTCATTTAACCCGAACCTTCCATTGGCTTTGGACTTTCCCACAAAAAATAGACGCTCTAACTATGTGCATTAGCTCGCATACTCTACTGGACCCGTATAGCCTAATGCAGAGTGCCTACGAACCCCATAGTAGGAAACCTCAATATATTCAAACACCTCAGATTTTGTTTGCTCTTCGCTTTCGGATGTTCCGGCATAGACTAACTCGACTTTTAGCCTGCTAAAGAATGATTCCATTGCGGCATTGTCCTAACTGTCAGCTTGGCGACTCATACTCCGCTTGAACTTGCTTTCGGACAAGAGATCCTGGCATTTCTTCGAACGATATTACACAGCCCTGTCAGAGCGAACTATTAGTCTATGCTCCTGTTGTATAAGCTTAGCGACGTAGATCCGTGAGCACGACTCACCTAACTCTTAGTGCTTATCAGGCAACAATTTAAATCCGCAAATCTGCTGTTAACTGGCGCTGAGTTTTCGTGCTACAGGTCAATTATTGCCCCTGGCTTGGCCGCCCTCTAAACTGCCTCTCTGCAAACCCCCTTCGTATACGCCTGAGTTCTTTCTTACCCATGATATGCCCCTTGTTAGGCCTAATCTTAACCATACAGGGTGCCTACTAAACGTAGGTAAGTCTTATTTCTCATGCCGATCAACGCTTCGCTAGCTTCCCGTCAGCGTGGATCACTATTTTTATTCCTCGGCAGATATGGTGCTTTCGATCCATACTATATAATGAGAAATACGAACGCTATTTCCGAGATCACCGTAAAGTGGGCCACGATATGTACGAAGATCTTTTTCACTAGAGGCCCACGAAGCAAGGCCAGCAAGATACCATTTCTCATTTTCCTTAATGAGAACGGGGCTTCCGCTATCGCCACTACCCGACACACCCTCAAATGGAATAGCAGATTTTGGCGAATCGAATTTGTAGGAAATCCAGCGTGTATCTACATTAGAAATGACATTATAAGCTCGACGTAAAGTGGTTCGATGGGGGCTTTGAGGCTCCACTCCATCATAGCCATTGCCCGTCGCTCCCTTGCCGATTATTTGGACAGTTTTGCCTTTCTCATCATTACCAAGAAAAAGAGATATAGGTTCAACATCGATAACTGGTTCTTTAAGCTTAATAAGCGCAATATCGTCGGACAGTGCCAAAAACTCCCTCAAATTTGATCCATCACCCGAGGCTAATGCATCTTCAACAAGAGTTGAAGGTGGTTCCTTGTATCCTGGATGTATAATTACTGTCTCCACCTTACGCGATAGGCCGCTAATCATTAGCTCCTCAATACAATGCCGCATACAAGCTACATGTGCAGCTGTAACAACCCATTGAGGATAAATTAATACGCCGTGCCCTTCACCTGGAAAGTCAACAAGCGCTGGGAAGGTAGATGCGGGAATTTGATATTTATTGTCCTCAATATCATGACGAATGACTATGGCATTGGCCGCAAAAGATGCAGTAAGTATGAGCGAGAAAAAGTATGGCTTTATATTTTTCATATCCTTCATTCCAACATTTACTTCGAAACGACTGTCGATAGGCTTATGCCCTAAATACGAGTAGTGCTAAGCTAGCGGTTTACTCGTGTATTTTTCCAAGCAAAGTGACAGGTTTACACTTCCCTATGAGATTTATCTTGTATGGTTGTTCTTCCCTGATTATGCTGTTGAAAGTCCTTTTCAATGACGGATAAATTGAGTTCAACCTTCAGTGACCACCGAAAGCCTTGTTTATCACAGTTCGCTGCCTAGCCAGTTCCTAAATGAGCGATGACAAATATGAATGTAATAAGTACCCACTAAGTATAACTCGAATAGTCATCTGGGCATCGAACCCGAATAGCGAGTCGGAGATAGCTTATCTTATAGAACCTCAAGAGATCAATGTCGACATTAATACAAGCACTAGAGAACTCGATATTTATGTGCGACCTACTGGCCAGCACTTTAGTACTATCAATGATAAAAGTGGCATTAAGCAACTACAACCTATTAAGCCTTAAAGAGTATTAACAGATTCTACAGGGAGACTTGGAATAGAACTCGTAAGTGTCTCTGACATTGCGGGGCTGCCTATTGTCGCTTGCACCCCTTCGCAAATATGAAGCTTTACCTAGTCCGTCGGACGACCCGCCAAGACTGACAAACTAGGCGCTATTGATACAGCACATTTTGATGAGGATATGAAGCCTAGACTACATGCGATAAAGCCAGGAAAATTAGAGAGACCTGTAGCTTACTGGCTGTAAGAAGTCATTGTTTAGAAATGAGTAAAATGCAAAATAATCGGCTTCAGAGAATTCCGAAATCACTACACAAGCCTATCCAGACCATTCTAAGCACCATTCAAGAATGAGCTAAAAGGAATCGATAAGCAACTGAATAAACTGGTTAACAATGTACCTGATCGGCAGCAAAAACAAGATCTATTGTTGAGAACCAAAGGAACCGGAATTGCATTGACTTATACGTTAATATGTGATTTCCCTGAGCCAGAAAAATTGAATCGAAAAGAAATTGTTGAACTTGTAGATATCGCCCCGATGAATCGTGATAGCGGCAGCTTACAGGGAAAGAGATATATTCGGGGTGGAAGGCGTCGTGTACGAACGGTTTTGTTTGTTTCCATTATGTCAGCCATACAGTATCATCCCAAACTAAAGCCGATGTAAAAGCGATTAGTCAACGCTGGAAAATCTAAAAGGTTGCTCTAATTGCTTGCATGAGAAAGCAGATTTCGATCCAGAATACGATAGTGAAAATAACACCTACTGGGATGAGAGTATGGCTTCATAACTTGGTGAGTAACCATAGTCACTTGTTATGACCTCACCCTCTGTGTGGTTAATACGTTAGATTCTTTGAGTAATCCACGGTTTATGAACCCATAAACAGAGAGTGCCACCCCAAAAAGAATAACAAGAACCAGCCAATTGCTTGCACCTAATGGAGTGCTTATATATTGTTCGATTTTACTGTCTAGGAAGAAAATTATTAAGAAGAACGCGAAAAATGAATATGTGCCTTTGGCTTTTGGTCAAATGCCGTCTGGCCACTCAAATTATCTTTGATATTGGCACCACACTTTGGGCATAAAAAGCCAACTTTTACTCCATTTTTGAAGTCATCCTTGATTTGGCTACCTTCAAATCTAGAGCTACACACACAACATTGATATTTCATATATTCCTTGATGTAGATGTCGACACTTGATGTTCACCTTAGTAGTGGTAGGACAGCCGGTTACCCTAACTGCCCCCACGCAGATCCGGACGTGCGGAACTACCGCATCCGGCTCTTCAGTAATATATTCGCTCGTGTAAAGCACGAACCCTAATACCAGTCCACAAGTATACTGCGTTTGTATACTCGCGGTGGCTTTAGCCCAAAATATCCCAGCATTTCCTTTAGACCATTCCAGTTGTAACTCTTGCGCTGACTCCGCCGGTTGAGCCATTTGTGTATGCTGTGTAAAACATAGCTGTACAAACGGGACAAGCTTCGACTGTTGTCTGGTAGACCGAAGTAGTTCTGGAACCCCTGTAGCTTGCGCTTCAGTGTGGGCAGCCATTCTCTCAGACGCTCACTGCGCTTGGCTTTGATCCAGTGGTAGAGCGCTTCCATTGCGCCCTTCTGTTTCTGTGCGGCAGTCCGGCGCCTGAGCCTGGGGCGTTTGTTGACGTCCAAGCTCCAGTAGAACTCAAAACCCAGAAACTGGAACTGCCGTTTTCGGCCCGGATGGAAGCGGCTAAAGCGCTTCAGGTGCGTTTTCTCGGGGGCTAACTGCAGGCCAAACTTGTTCAGCCGTTGCGGTAGTACCCGGTAAAAGCGCTCTGCATCCGTTTTCAATTGGAAAGCCACTACATAATCATCGGCGTACCGGATTAGCATGGCTCTGCCACGCATACGCGGCTTAACTTTCTTCTCGAACCACAAATCCAGGACGTAGTGCAGATAGATGTTCGCCAGTACCGGACTGACCACACCTCCTTGCGGGGTGCCTGCTGCCGCTTTACTGAACTTACCATCTGGAGTTTGCACGCGTACTTTCAGCCACTGCTTAATCAGTGTCAGCAGGGCTTTGTCGTCGATACGAAGGGCTAGCATCCGCAGTAACCAGTCGTGATCCAGCTGATCAAAGAAGCCTTTAATATCGGCTTCAACGATGTAGCCGTAGCCTTTGAATTGCAGATTTAAGCCAAGACTGTGTACGGCTTGGTGGGCGCTTTTCCTGGGACGGTAACCGTAGCTGAAGGGCAGAAAATCCTGCTCCCAGATACTTTGCAGTAGCTGCGCTACGCTCTGCTGCACCAGTTTGTCTTCCACCGTAGGCAGCCCCAGTGGGCGCTGCTTGCCGTTGCCTTTGGGAATCAATACCCGCTTAATCGCCTGGGTGCGGTAGCGTTTGTCACACAGCCGTTGATGTAGGCATTGAATATTTTGCGGCAGTCTTTGCCGGTAAACTTCGGTAGTTACTCCGTCGATACCGGGGCGGGCCTGCTTATTGAGCTGGCCCCAGCTTTGATACAGCAGGTTGGAATTTAGCAGTCCGTATAAATTCTGAAACCTGTGTCTGGGGTGGCTCTGTGCTTTAAATGCGATGGCGTGCAAGGCGGTTGTCATAGTGTCTCCAGCCCTACTTTGTCCGGACTATGTTTCTGTTGCACACCGATATTACTGTCAGCCCCTTCGCCATGTAAGCGGCTTTCCCGCTCTCGGACTACTATGAGCTGATCCGACTTCCGAGTGGTCTTCGTTGGTTTCGCCATTAGGCTTAATGTCTCTACCTGCTCCTTCAGGAACCTGCTCGGATCTCTCAAGTTCTCAATACTTCTCTTTCTACATGCCACGGCTTAATAACCCCGCCGATCCGCAACAACCTTACCATTACGGTTGCATTGCCTGGACTTCGATGGCGTTACACATCTCGTCAATCGGAGCTCACTTTATTATCGGAGCGATACCAGCACTTCAGGATCACGATAATCCCTATGGCCTATAGAATTCTCTGTGTACGCTTCACATAGTTTGTTCACAGTTGAAAAAAAAAGATAATTATATTTTCTTTCCCTTCTGTTCCGCCCTACGCGCAACACTCGATACAGGTGGCTGGTTAGGCCTTACCCGACAGGGACTTCCACCCTGCAAGAAGCATCAAGCTTAGCTTGACGCACTAACGCCGCAATAAAAGGCGAGCGTAGCGAGTCCAGCCCACGCATTTTTGTGGGCGATTTTTGATTGCCTTGTTATGTGATTTACCACTGAGCTTCATTGCTAAATGACTCATAGCTTACAGTTGCTTCTCTATAGTAGTCTTCTTCATCGTTGCCTGTAATCTCTGCCCAAGCTTGACCAGCTACATACAACAATGACTCAGCCCATTGATCTGAGCTTTTTGGCATTGCACTAGGGTTGCCTAATACTTTTGAGTAGTATTCTTTGCCTTTGGCAACAACATAACAACGAGCATAAAGAAAGCCATCACCAGAACCACTAGAATCACCGGCTTGTTCTATCCATTTTTGACCGTCAATCGCATATAAAGCTTGTGAAAGATGCTCTTGAAACTGACCAATTTCTTCTTCCGATTTTATAGACAAGGCTGCAATTATAGGCTCAACTGCATCTTCTTCATCGCACTCTTCGAGAGCGTTTTGGTCAATTAGGGATATTACGCTCCAGAACTCTTCTGCATCCATTTTCTGAGTACCTTCCATTCACAGTAGTGGTAGGACAGCCGGTTACCCTAACTGCCCCCACGCAGATCCGGACGTGCGGAACTACCGCATCCGGCTCTTCAGTAATATATTCGCTCGTGTAAAGCACGAACCCTAATACCAGTCCACAAGTATACTGCGTTTGTATACTCGCGGTGGCTTTAGCCCAAAATATCCCAGCATTTCCTTTAGACCATTCCAGTTGTAACTCTTGCGCTGACTCCGCCGGTTGAGCCATTTGTGTATGCTGTGTAAAACATAGCTGTACAAACGGGACAAGCTTCGACTGTTGTCTGGTAGACCGAAGTAGTTCTGGAACCCCTGTAGCTTGCGCTTCAGTGTGGGCAGCCATTCTCTCAGACGCTCACTGCGCTTGGCTTTGATCCAGTGGTAGAGCGCTTCCATTGCGCCCTTCTGTTTCTGTGCGGCAGTCCGGCGCCTGAGCCTGGGGCGTTTGTTGACGTCCAAGCTCCAGTAGAACTCAAAACCCAGAAACTGGAACTGCCGTTTTCGGCCCGGATGGAAGCGGCTAAAGCGCTTCAGGTGCGTTTTCTCGGGGGCTAACTGCAGGCCAAACTTGTTCAGCCGTTGCGGTAGTACCCGGTAAAAGCGCTCTGCATCCGTTTTCAATTGGAAAGCCACTACATAATCATCGGCGTACCGGATTAGCATGGCTCTGCCACGCATACGCGGCTTAACTTTCTTCTCGAACCACAAATCCAGGACGTAGTGCAGATAGATGTTCGCCAGTACCGGACTGACCACACCTCCTTGCGGGGTGCCTGCTGCCGCTTTACTGAACTTACCATCTGGAGTTTGCACGCGTACTTTCAGCCACTGCTTAATCAGTGTCAGCAGGGCTTTGTCGTCGATACGAAGGGCTAGCATCCGCAGTAACCAGTCGTGATCCAGCTGATCAAAGAAGCCTTTAATATCGGCTTCAACGATGTAGCCGTAGCCTTTGAATTGCAGATTTAAGCCAAGACTGTGTACGGCTTGGTGGGCGCTTTTCCTGGGACGGTAACCGTAGCTGAAGGGCAGAAAATCCTGCTCCCAGATACTTTGCAGTAGCTGCGCTACGCTCTGCTGCACCAGTTTGTCTTCCACCGTAGGCAGCCCCAGTGGGCGCTGCTTGCCGTTGCCTTTGGGAATCAATACCCGCTTAATCGCCTGGGTGCGGTAGCGTTTGTCACACAGCCGTTGATGTAGGCATTGAATATTTTGCGGCAGTCTTTGCCGGTAAACTTCGGTAGTTACTCCGTCGATACCGGGGCGGGCCTGCTTATTGAGCTGGCCCCAGCTTTGATACAGCAGGTTGGAATTTAGCAGTCCGTATAAATTCTGAAACCTGTGTCTGGGGTGGCTCTGTGCTTTAAATGCGATGGCGTGCAAGGCGGTTGTCATAGTGTCTCCAGCCCTACTTTGTCCGGACTATGTTTCTGTTGCACACCGATATTACTGTCAGCCCCTTCGCCATGTAAGCGGCTTTCCCGCTCTCGGACTACTATGAGCTGATCCGACTTCCGAGTGGTCTTCGTTGGTTTCGCCATTAGGCTTAATGTCTCTACCTGCTCCTTCAGGAACCTGCTCGGATCTCTCAAGTTCTCAATACTTCTCTTTCTACATGCCACGGCTTAATAACCCCGCCGATCCGCAACAACCTTACCATTACGGTTGCATTGCCTGGACTTCGATGGCGTTACACATCTCGTCAATCGGAGCTCACTTTATTATCGGAGCGATACCAGCACTTCAGGATCACGATAATCCCTATGGCCTATAGAATTCTCTGTGTACGCTTCACATAGTTTGTTCACAGTTGAAAAAAAAAGATAATTATATTTTCTTTCCCTTCTGTTCCGCCCTACGCGCAACACTCGATACAGGTGGCTGGTTAGGCCTTACCCGACAGGGACTTCCACCCTGCAAGAAGCATCAAGCTTAGCTTGACGCACTAACGCCCGCAACAGGGGCGAACAATGCTATGCACATTTTGTGCAAAACTGGGAGCGTAGCGACCTGCACAAAATGTGCATAGCATTGGGCGTCCCGCGGAGGCCCGAAGGGCCGGAGTATCCTGCTTGCGTTTGTTAAGCATTTGCTAGGACACCGGACATCAAAGTAATACTCATAAACACAGCGAACGCGAAGGATAAGATGAATATGACTTGCACCCGAGAAAGCTTCGTCTTCATTCCAAAGTTGAGAAACTCCTGTATTCTTGGATGGAAATAGGATTTCACTCCAAGGATGGCAGAGACAAAGGCTATTGCCGCATACATTAGTACTACACCCCAGAATTTTTCCGGATCATCTAAAACATTGATAGTCTCGGATAGTCCAGCTCTTTGATATGCAATCACCACACCCAAAACAGCAGATGTTGCTGCATAGCCGCCGCTGATAATGGCCAAAACGATAAAAAAGGGCTGAATTCTTTTAGGCATATGTGTCTTGATGCTTAACGCCCGCAACAGGGGCGACCAATGCTATGCACATTTTGTGCGAAATTGAGAGCGCAGCGACCGCACAAAATGTGCATAGCGTTGGGCGTCCCGCGGAGGCCCGCAGGGCCGTAGTTTACTGCTTGCGCTTGTTAGCCATTTCTTGGAGCTGCGCCAGTCCCTCTTTACCGATATCCCCGAGCGAGCGAGTGTTTGAACAGGAACTAATTTCTGGAATCGAACCAGTTTTCCCAAAAACTACATACTTGTATCCTACCACCATGTGAGATGCACACATATCTTCGGAAAACAATGTATTTTTGACAGTTTTGGTATCTGCTACGCCTTTAATTTTTTCTAATACAACTAATTCGTTTGTGACTACGCCATTTTCACCAAGCGTTGAAGACTGAACCTGACCGAGATAAACATAGTCAGACTCCACATATCTCTCCTCAAGCGAAGCATCTACGCAGTAGCAACCGAACGCCAACTGAGCTTTAAACAGCAATAAAAATATTATGAATATCTTCATTCTAAGACGACCTTATGGCTAACGCCGCCAGCAGCGGCCGAGTGAAACGAGGTCCAGCGACCGCAGGGAGCGATGCTGGCTGGCCTGGTTATATGGATTGTTCAAGTGGATTACCGCCATTTATAAGTAACGATTTAAACAGCCCAATATTGTGGTAATTTAGTTCATAGTTGATCTCAGGGCTAGAAAAATAAAATAGAACATCTGCAACCCTACTACCATCGACAGTATCAGCATTCCACTCAAATGTATCAGAAGCCAGCAAACAAAAACCGATGTTTTTTAGCTCGGTAGGCGATAGTTTGTTGTTTAGTGCCGCATTGCATATTTTTACAACGTGCTCTGACCTAACAACAAACTCACTTTCCATGTCTTGTATTCGAACATGAGAAGTATCATTTTCTGATGTTGAGCTACCCGATAAATCAGCGACTAACGCATCAATATCTAGAGTGCCCTCAAAGAACTCTTTAAGTACGACTTCTTTCATTGTGCTCTTTGCATATAACATCTATATAGTAATCATTCTGACCACTATTATATTGACTACTATCTCATAATCAATCTACCGCCACCATTACAGTTTCTCTTTAGAAGTCAGCTAGTTACACTAAAATGGTACGATTAAACAAACTGCAAAAACGATCACTATGACTACTATCTCAATTTTACCCTACTCACGTAACCCCATAATTTATAAGTGTTTTTCACCGTTTCTCAACCAAACCCAGAAATAACACTCATCATGATCATATTTCACCAAGCTGGCACTTACTAACTGGCGCAAATTATAGTCTAACCAACATTCGAATGAACTTAGCCGTGAACCGTGAACAAGCTCCTAAAAATTAATATTTAGAAAGAGGGGGCAACTTGAGGGCAGGCATGTCTGGATAGCTTAAGTAGATTTTTAAGGCCAAGAAACTACCTCTACACAATAGTCTATTAGACCTCCAACCTTTCTTACTGCCAAAAATCTATTTTTGAATATTTAAACGTTCTATCACTTCCAACACCGAATCAAATCCCTTGGTATGAAACGCAGTCATACCCACCTTATTCGCCACCTCTACGTTTCTAGAGATATCATCCATATACACAACGCTACTGGCTTCAACTCCCAGCTGCTCAAGCGCGTGCCTGAAAAATTCTTCATCGGGCTTTGCCATACCTATAAGGTGGGAAGCGAATATTCTGCCCAAATAGTTATGTGCGTTAAATTCATGAGTGATGCGTGGCCAGTGTAGTTCATTGGTATTTGTCAATGCGGCCACTTTGTAGTTTTTCTCTAGAGAACTGAGTAATTCAATTGCTCCAGGATAGAATCCTGCGGGCCAGTTTGTGAAATGATCGATAATAGTCTCTATCGATTCCTCTATTTCCAATTGAGATTTTAAAGCGTTTGCAAATTCTTCTGTGGTGATCTCTCCTCTCTCAAACTGTCTTACAGGACCGGAAATAATGACATCTGTCACAGGCGCTTTACCGGTTGGTAATGGGCGACCTTTTAGCTCTATTAGTACGCCGCCGAGATCAAACAGTAATACATCAACTTTCAAAACCCATAACCCTCATATTTTCAACGGCCAGAAACGCGCTGCTCACTCCTCACCATCAGATACACCTCGGTGAGACCAAGGCTAGTGCTATCAAATTAGCCAATATCATTCTTATCGTCCTACTTTCTTCCTCTCTATAATCTAAGATCCCAAGTACAATCAGAAGCTAGTAAGCAAACTATGACGACTTCCCTTCATGAGCTTGTGGAGATGGTGCTCGCAAGAAAGATTAGCGCAGTATCACTGATTGAAGAAGCTTGTGACAATGCAGTTGCTCATTCCGAACTCAATGCTTTTATCTGCCTCGATCGGCATGGCGCCCTTCAAAAAGCCAAATGCATTGACAGGGAATTGGCCTCCGGTAGCCACCGTAGGCCCCTTGCCGGTATCCCCATCGTTGTTAAAGACAATATCAATGTAAAGGGTATGCATACCACTGCTGGGACCCTTGGCATGAACTTTCTGCCGAAGTCCTCTGCCCCAGTAGTTGAGCGACTCGAGGGATGTGGGGCCATAGTGGTTGGGAAGACCAATCTACATGAACTCGCCTTTGGCGTAACCTCCAATAACGCTGCATTTGGTGCCGTAAGGAATCCGTGGGACATCGCTTGCTTCCCCGGCGGTTCATCGGGGGGCACCGCTGTTGCTGTAGCCGCGGGGATTGTGCCCGCTGGCCTCGGCACCGATACCGCCGGCTCCGTCAGATTACCCGCGGCGTTAACTGGTATTGTTGGCTTTCGCCCTTCAACTGGCAGCCTTAGCTGCCAAGGAGTCGTACCCTCTGTGCCAGCATTTGACACGATCGGCCCTATGGCTGTTAGTGTCGAAGATACCATCTATCTGTTTGAAGTGATGACAGGAGTCTCCGTACCCCAATGCAAGCCAATCAATCAGTTGCGCTTGGGGCTTGCCCATCCTCTATTTGACAACCTCTCACCTGGAGTAAGCCAGTCTTTCAGGGCTCTAATCAGTACCCTTATTGATGCCGGAGTAGACCTGGAAGAAGTAGACCTTTCACCAATAGTCAGCGCCGCTCTCGAAATCGGATTTCCCGTCGGGTTTCATCAGATGCGGACAGCCATGGGGCATTTTCTGGCGAATTATCAACCACAAACTCAACTAGAGGGTTTGGTAGCAATGATCAAAAGTGAGGATGTGAAAGAGGTCTATCAGGAATCAGTGCTCGGCCCTAAGGCACCGCCAGACTCAGCTTATCAAGCGGCCTTAAAGAAATTGCCTGTTGTGCACGAGAGCTATTCGAAGATCATCCAGCAGCATCAACTGGACGCGATCGTATTTCCAACTGCACCTATCGAAGCGCAACCCCTGGAAACATCCTCATATCAACTGGAGCTAAATGGACAGACACTCCCCACCCTGGACACACTAATATACAACAATGTCTCCGCACCAGTTACCGGTGCCCCAAGCATCAGCATCCCCATCGGGCCAAGTACCAATGGATTACCGGTGGGCCTGGAGATAGATGGGTTACCTGGAGCGGATTTGGCACTACTTGCCGTAGCTAGACAGATCGAACAGGTAATAACACTCCAAAAGTAAGAGGAACTATCCCCCCTCTTCCCCTCAGGGCATTGTCTTCCATATAGCGGTATTACTTGATGAGTAAATTGCTTTACCGTCAGTTGCTACGCTATACACGCCGCCGGGAACAGGGTAAAGATTAACCAGAGAGCCGTTCTCTCGATAGTGTCGCAGTCCGTCACCTGCCGCCACCCACAGATCATTTTTGGGGCCAGTAACAATAAAACCATCAGGAATCCCTACTGGTACCGACAACACCCATTGCTTCTCTTCCAATTTTTCCGGGGATGGCAAAGCGCTTACATAAATGTCTTTTGTTTTTTTGGGGTTGTAAGGATTCTTTCCATCGATAGCTGCAGTATCACCAATATAAATTTGGTTGCCTATTGGAGAGATAGCCAACCCATGAGGCATCATGTACTCCGCTGACAAGCGAATTAACTTTTTTGTTGAAGGATCAAAAGCGTAGACAGCTGGCGTTAACATTGGCTCAGGCTTGAAGCCTTGGTTGTAGCCATAATCTGGATCGGTGAAGTAGATCCAGCCAGAGGGTGACTGTACAACTTTATTGGGTGAATTAAATGGCTTACCTTTATAGGCATCTACGAGCACTTCTCGTTGACCGTCTGAAAGGCTTATGCGGCTGATAGCGCCCGGGATTGCTCCTTTCCCCTGCTCTGCAACCAATAAATGTTCACCGTCATTGCTAAGCCACATGCTGTTTGCCATATTGCTTCGGTGCTTCCAGGTTACAACTTCGCCAGTAATAAAGTCGTAGTAACGGATCGATATTTGTGGATTCTCAATCTCTAAATCTGGAACACTGGTGAAGTAGAGACGTTTCTGGGAGGGTACATAAACAAGCCCCTCATGTGCATCCGTTTCCACCAAGATCGAATGGGTAGCCTGCATCGGGGAATTCCCCAGTAGATAATTGCTGTAAGTAATAGCCAAGAAAAGGACTGAGCTGAAAAGCAAAGAAAAGAAGACACTGGGGGATTTAGTAGTCATATCGCCCCTAATTAGACTTTATCTGTACGGATAGTTCTGCGACTATTCTACTGTGAGCCGCTGAAGGTATCATCAGGGTCATTCTCTGAACCCACACTGGAAACGGCCTTATCCAGCATTCTATTGATCTCCCCACTCTCCTTTAGGCTTTCTAGAGCAGCATTTAATCGTTCGAGCAGTTCCTTATTCCCTTTCTTAACACCGATACCAAAGGGCTTTGGCGGGAAGTCTCCACTAATATTCACCAGACGATATAAAGTCGGATAGGCTGATGCCTTACGCAAAAGTACCAGGTTAATAATGTCATTGGAGGCAGCATCAGCATTTCCGCTTTGAACAGCCTCTAAGGTCGCTGAGCTTGTGGGCGCTACAACCAATCTTGCCCCCTCCAATGACGGCAGGACAGCACGCATTCTTTTTAGGGAAAGTGAGCCTTTAGTAACAGCAATTATCTTACCTTCCAGATCGATAAAGCTCTCAATATCGCTATCTTTATGGACCAGTAAACCCTCCCCAGTGACGTAATAAGGAATCGAAAAGTCCACTTTTTCTTCGCGCTCTGGAGTGATGGTAAACTGGGATACCACCATATCTACTCTTCCGTCTTCAAGTGCCTTTATACGATCCTCATCCAGCACACGGGTTAGCCTTATATAGCCAGGGCCGCCAAATAACTTCTCCCCAATTGCCCTGACCAGGTCAGGCTCAAAGCCTTCTATAGCGCCAGAAGAGGGTTCTCTATACGCCAACCCTGGAATATCATAAGTAACCCCAGCAACGAGCTCTCGGTCCTCAAGATCAGCCCAAACATACCCCACATAAATAACCGATAAAACTAGCAAGCTGCCTATCAGACGGGACACTAGATACATAGCTAAGATCCAGTAATTTCAAATATATTGGCCCAGAGCCCCCTAAGTAATTCTGTAATATCCACTGAGACACCAAAGGCCGAAACCTTAGTCGACTAGCAGAAAGAGGCTATAGGTAAATATAGGCGTATATAAAACCTATACAGGTGATACTGCACTTTAAGCTACTACGGATATTGGCTTGCTGGCGTATCTATAGTTGATAAGCGGACTATTCGTGCCACCAATACAATAAGCGCAATGTTTTTTCATTTTCACGATTAATAACATTGCGCTTGTTGACACCCATTTACTGCTTAGCACCTAATCCTTTCTCTTTTTCAATACCATCAGTTTTGCAAAGGTGCGCACGGAGACTGTCTCCACCAAGTAGAAAGGACTATCACTAAAGAGTTGATTCCATTCACTCAAAGTTCGCTCACGCCCACGAGTTCCCATCAGCATCTGCATGTCCATGGCAGCCAAATTAAGGTCTGCGCCCTTCTCAGGTAATACTGCGTCAACAATGGCGAGCGTAGCATTTTGCCCTTGCATGGCAGAGTAAATATTATTTAGGAGTCGCTTTGCCTTGCTGTCATTCAACAAGTGAAAAACGGCCGTACACAAGTAGATATTCTTATCACTGTTAGCTACCGGCAGCCTATCGTTAATAATATCTGCTGGGAAGAAGTCCAATCGCTCTTCAACTGAATCACTCAATGAGTTTTTCCAGTACTCTCTTGCCGTCCCCTCAACATTATTCCTGTCGACCACCATCGCCGTTATGTGTTTATATGAAGAGAGGACACTCGCACTTTTGCTGCCTTTTGCCCCACCCAAGTCAATAATTCTATCAAACCCGCTCCAATCAAAATCTTGTAAATACTGTAGCCCGGTAAGATTATCAACGGTATCCATAGCGTCCGAAAACAGCGTGCTAACAGATTGATGATCATTCATATAATCAAACATTTCCTGATCATAAACAGCTTCAAAAGGCACACTCCCATCTTTAATATGGTCTTCAAACCCATTAAACCAAGGCTTGCTGAATTCTGGGGAGTTATGCATAAGCACCATGCTTCTTACGCTGTTACTGGCATCACTGCGCAACACTTCAGAGTTTCGATTGTGCGAAAAGTGCCTGGCTTTTACCTCCTTAAAAATTCCCATTGCACACAACATTCTCATCAATCGATATAGATGCTCTTTATCTGCATGACAATCATTTGCCAGTTTTTCTACCGGAACAACTTCACCGTTAATATGATCAGCTATATTTAATCGGACAGCCGTATACAGACATCTAGACTGCCAAAATAGCGATCCAATTTGCATTACTCGAAATGGCGGCGGCATCAGAGCATTAGGAATATTACAAATACTATTAATCATATTAGAAGCGCGTTGAAAGACCCAATTTATGGCTCTATTTCTTTGCATTGACTGGGGCATAAGAACTCCTCAGAAGTAACATCTGATTAAAAATAGATATAAGAGACCAGCCCCAACTTGCTGAGGCCTTATCGCTATAAGCTTTGCAAACCTGACTTCAGAAGTCGGCCATTAAACTCTGCAAGCTGTTTTAAGAAATCGGGGTCCATAACGTGCCCCATTTGCTCTTCCAGGACGGGTTTGGCCAACATCGGCAACATAGCCAAACTGACAAATGAAATCCTGAGCAAATCATACTTGGGGTCTTCAGATTCGGCTTCTTCACCTTTAATTTCAGCTAACCGCCGAGAACCCCTTTGACGCCCCCGCTCCAGGAGCTGACGGATCACATTTTTCCCCGGCCCTTGATTAAGGGCCATGACTTTCAGGATCAGAGCCGGAAACTTGGGATTCTCTTGCATGGTGGAGTAGTAAAGGGCAAAGAAATCTCCAAAATCCCAATCGCCATCAAGGCTGAGTTGCTCTACGGCCTCGATCAATGGCAGAAGGGTTTGGCGGATCATATCTTCATAGAGGCCATCCTTGCTACCGAAGTAATATCGAATCATCGATACCGCCACTCCAGCCTTAGCAGCAATCTGGCGAGTTGTGACCCGTTGGTACTCATCGTTCAAAAAGCACTCTCGCGCCGCATCGATTAGCCGATTGGCAACATCCGACTCCTGCATAGACCCGCTCCTTCCTATCTAGCTTGCAAGAGAGGCTAACAGGGCACTCTACTGCCTTCCAGGCTATTTGTTGTTCAATTTGAGGGGTTTGTACGACTGGTTGACGTGGCCCCATATCCCCAAACTGGATACGACCCCACTCATTCATATGAAATTGTCTCGAAGATATTCGTAGTTTAGAGCAAGTGGATTTGAATCTGGTACTAATTACCCAGCTAACAAAGCACCTGGGTGATCTCTAATATTCAGAATACAAGTATTGCTAATAACACCAAGATATACACTCAAAATTGATAGTCATCCTCTACATTTTATCTCGTTCGTAAGCCAGTCCTTCGAAAAATGCCACGAAGCAAATCTCGCATTCTGAATCAACTTAAAACCACCTATCGACCTCAAATCCAAACATCGGTATTCTCCCGCGCGGCGGCATATTCATCCTGATTTAACTTGTTGCCAGAGTTAATCAGACATGCCCCCTACTCGACTATTTATGGATAAAAGTTTGGCAAAACTTTAAAAACATTTTCAAAGCAGGAACATGAAAATGAAACTATTTACCAGTACCGCACTGGGAATTTCAGCAACCCTAACTTTAACTTTAACTTTTCAGTCTGCAATGGCATACAGCCAGGCTGTAGATATAACGATACCAAGTTACACCGGCAATGAGTTTGCTCAATTGGAAGAGCAACCCAAATCGAGCCAAGTAATTATTGATGGCAAACTATACCAGCTGACCGGAGATATGCTGGAGCCAGTTCAAGAGGATTCCGGTCAAGTTAGCATTATGTCCGCTGTTGAAATATCAGCGAATAAGTGGCCTGATGGAATCATATATTACGACTTTTACGATAGTGTCACTGAAGAAAATCAACAGCGTTTTATCGACGCCACCAAAGTCTGGGAAGAAATTGCGGACTTACAATTTTTAAGGCGCACCGATCAATCAGACTACGTTCACGTAAGAAACGGAACTGAAAACCGCTCCATGGTTGGAAAGACTGGCGGCGGGCAATTCTTCAGCATGAACAACTGGGATACCAAGTACATTATTGTCCATGAATTGGGCCATGTTATTGGTATGAGGCATGAACATCAGCGATCTGATCGTGATGAATATGTCGAAATTATTGAGGACAATATTAAACCCGAGTATGTCCACAATTTTGATATACGGCAAACCCACAACTACAGTAACTATGACTTCCTGTCTGTAATGCACTATCCATCACGTGCATTTTCGGTTAATGGGCAAGAGACTATTGTCCCTAAAACGGGTTATGAGCACTTCAGCCGTATAATGGCCCAGCGTATCGACTTGGGCGGCGGTGACCAGGTTGCAGCAGCATCCCACTATGGCGTGGTCAATATTAATATTCCTGACCCTGCATTCAAGTCATATTTGACCTCCTATTTCGACACAAACAATGATGGTGAGATCGACAGCCTGGAAGCAGCAAACATTGAAGAAATTCGCACTCCAGGCAACGGGGAAATCCAGTCACTGCAAGGTATTCACGTATTCCGATACTTAAAGCACTTAACCGCTGTTAATGAAAACCTCACAGAATTACCCGAATTACCTAAACGTCTAGAAACGTTAAATATTGCCGGCAACTACTTGGATACTGCGCAATTCGAATGGGTAATGGATCGACATTTCTTAACCGCTATTGATGTTACGGACAACCTCCTCGATGTCTACTCCTGCGAGGCACTTGAGTTAATTGATTCTTATCTTAATGAAGGGAGCATTAGCTTCAGCCCCGCTAAAGGCGGTAATTCATTAGTTTGTGATGAGGAGGCAGAGCTAACTCTTATCCCATCAAAAACACGAGAGAATTTAAGTAGCAAAGGCGAAAAAGTATTCCATATCGACGTGCCCGAAAATGCTCAAACCCTGACAATTATTACTGACAATTCAGGCGATGAACTGGGCGGTGAAATGAATATGTACGTGGCCTATAATCGCCAGCCTACCACAGCCGATTTTGACTTCAGTTCTGAAAATAGCGGTAATATTGAAGGTATTGAGGTCACTTCGCCAGAAACCGGCCGCTGGTACATATTACTGTCTCCTATCGAACGCTCCTTCGAGGGTGTAAATTTAACGGCAACGGTAACCCTGGCTGATCAGTCCGACAATATTCTGGTTAATCAGAAACCTGTCAGCGGTCTTAATGCCAGTGCAGGAGAGTCGTTGTTCTACACCATCACAGTACCGGAAAATGCCAGCGACCTTTCATTTGAGATAACCGGTGGTAGTGGCGATGCGGATCTCTATATTCGTTTTGCTAGCAGACCTACTGAATCGGTCTATGATTATCGGCCCTATTTAGGTGGTAATAAGGAGTCCGTTGCTATAGCAAACCCAACTCCCGGAATCTGGCATGTCATGCTCCACGGCTATTCAGACTTCGATCAAGTATCCCTGGTCGGCTCTTTTACTGAATCATCTACTGATGAATTTTTAATCCCCGGCGAGATTATCTCTGACCTGAATGGCCATGCAGGAGATCAATTAGAGTTTAAGATTGCAGTTCCTGAAGGAGCGACCCAGCTTTCTGTAGCTACGGGTGCAGCTCTATTCAACTCCGTTGGTGATGCAGACCTCTACATCAAGCACGGTGAACCCGCCACTGAATCAAATGCCGACTACGCTTCTGAAAACTGGGGCAACTATGAATCCATTGATTTGAACACTCCTCAATCGGGCACTTGGTATATTACCATCTATGGTTATACCGACTTTGAAAATGTTTGGATTAGTGCTGATTATTGAAGCATGAATAATTAACTAATAATTTGGTAGTAGAGCTTCGTTAAATCAACGGACTCTACTACTCCTTTTGAGGAGTAAATTTGCATAGAATTTTACTAATAACTTAACCACTTGTAACATTACAGTATGTATTTAGAGGTTAAGAAATGACTATCCCCACGCGCCAGATCCGCGCTAGCTTTAATAATCACACCATTCGCGTCTACCAAGCATACAACACAGCCATTGCAGATTCCGCCCTACAAAGCGGAACTTTTGTATCCCCACCATTCAAAATGGAACGTATGACCTGGATTAAGCCCTCTTTCCTATGGATGATGTATCGTTCGGGTTGGGGAGAAAAAGACAGCGGACAAAACCGCATTCTGGCGATAGATATCACTAGAGAAGGATTTGAATGGGCCTTACAGAATAGCCTACTTAGCCACCAAACCGATCAATACCCAACGAAAGAAGCATAGTTGGAAGCTAAGAGAACTACACCTGTCCGTATTCAGTGGGACCCTGAACGGAATTTAGATCTGGAACCCCTTCCTCACAGAGCTATTCAGATTGGGCTGTCGAATAAAGCTGTAATGCTTTACGTTAACGACTAGGTTCAGTACATTACTGATATCACTGAGCATGCTCAAGTAGTTCACAAGCTATTTATGGAGAGGAATACAGAAGAAGCAAATAGACTTCTTCCATCAGAATATGAGTATCCTATCAATAGTCAGTAGAAACAAAATTACATATGTTATTAAGCCCTAAAAAGCAGCCTTTTTCTATCAAAGCGAGAAATGGAGTATATCGTCAAGCATGCCATAGAAATCTATATATTTATCCAGCCTATTTTCTCTCAAACAGGCCATAGAAACATTTAATTCAGGTTTCTACAAAGACCCCATGGTCTAATATAGTGATATAAACACTCAATATTGACGTCATATCACAATTCTACTAGATCGCCAATTTATAGGCTATTATATTCATCCAAATCCTGTGTATATTCAGCCTAATCTTGTATAATCGCCACGCTTTTAAAAAACACGCATAAAATTATCGTTCTATTTAGAGAGTAGTATTGTGAATAAGCTTTTAGGCTTGACTTCAGTTGTTTTTGCCATTCTTCTGGCCGGGTGTGGGCTAATAAAAGAACAACGACAAGTAGCTATATCTAAAATCTATACTGATTTACAGGAAGTCGCAAAAGAAGTCCCAGCTATATTAAGTTTAAATAAAGGAGAGTCACCGCAAATCTTGATATCAGAAGATTTCTCACCTCGCCTAGCTAGAAATAAACATACTGACTATTTTGAAGTGGTAGAAGTTCAAGGGGTAAAAGATCAAGCATTTTCTTTAATGGTTCATGCCGTATGTGATTGTCTGGGAGTACGCAAGTGGGCAGTTTTATCAGAGGTATATCTAGTTAGCCCCTCAGGAAAGGAAGTCCAGCTGAGTCAATCAGGATTACAAACCAGGCAGGTTTCTGGAATTTTTTCTGATGCAGGAACCCATAAGCTTATTATCGTTGCCGCCTCAAAGTATTCAGGCCAGAGAATGGGAAGGATTTCAGGATATATATTTGCCGCGAATGCAGCAGTGCCACTAAGTTTACCCTTAACTGTTCATCCTACAGGGACTCTTAAGCTTGAATATAAATAGTATGAAATAACTTTCTCACTGAAAATATGGGCGCTTACTCTAATAAAATGACTTCAAGTAAGTTGCCCTCACCCTAGGTGGTAATCAAATAAAGTTGAGCGTTGACAATATTTTTCCATTTCTAGATAAAAGCAAACAAATATATTAGGTCGTTCTTCTGTTCGCATGCAGACGTCTATCGACAATAGATATCTGTAACTGCATTAATGCTTTTTGCTTTGGCAACCAAAGAAAAACATATAAATTATTAAGTTTAATGTATTCTCCAATTAAATCCATTCTCTACTTTGATTTTGGATTCATGCTCCCAAAAACCCTCTATTCCTTACGGGTAGTGAGAACCTAACTATACGGCAGGGGCAGTATGTTTAAGTGAGCAGTTGCATATTACTATTCAGTTGCTATGAAGTTAATCAATAGCAGGAAGATGAAATACGATTTAGGCAGCCGATTACAATTCCTGCTCATCACTCATCCCTATTTAAAACGCTATCCAACCAAATAGCACCTTAGCCAACCCTTTCCAGCACACTCATTATTCGAAATCTAGCTTCTTAAGCTTAGGAGCTTCTGCAGAGCTCATCATGCAAGTATTCCCATTCGAACTAGGTAGGCACCAGGGGCACCAAAACTACCACCTTTGCTCACTTGCTACGCAAATGCGAATCATTATCATGTTCAGCAGTTTACTTGCTGGAAGTCCTCTCATGTTTCGCAAATCCCTGCAGGCGGTTAACCTCACTGACGCCATTGAAAAGTCCCCCGGTGTTCGGGTTTCCAATGAGTGCTCCATGTGCGGGGTTAAACGAATAATGCTGAACGGTATGCGCGGTGAGCACTCCACCATCCTCACCGACGGCGTTCCCCTTCACACCATGATGGCTGGCTATTACGCAGTGGATGCACTGGCCACAACAGGTGTCTCTCGTATCGAAGTGGCCCGAGGTGCGGGAGCATCGCTGCTCGCACCCGAAGCAATCGGCGGAACCATCAATGTCATTTCCAAGGAAGTCGAGGAAACCGGCCTCAACATCAATGCCTCTATGGAGGACAACGACAGCTATTTTCTAGGCATGATGGGCGGCTATGTAAGCGATGATGAACGCACCCGTACATCACTGGTCATTCAGGACGATAAACACCACCAGATGGACAATGATAACAACGGAGTTAGCGATGCACCACTGCAAGAGAACACCAGTTATGTAGTTCGCCTCTCCCATGACCTGGGTGAGCGGGACAACGTGGTACTGCGCACAGCCTATACCGACTCCAGTATTTTTGGCGGCCCCCAGGGATACAGCATTGATTCCGTCCTGCAAGGCTACGATGGTGTGGAATCTGACCACTTGTTTGTTGACGACGATGTACGGCAGCAATACATTGGCAAACCCTGGGAAACCACCGAATGGATCTCCACTACTCGCAGTGAAATTTCCCCAAGCTGGCTCCACGAATTCAGTGAATCCTATAACACGCTGTTTACTGTCGCCTGGTCTGAGCACAAGCAGGACTCCTTCTACGAAGGATTCGATTACATCGCTACAGACACACTCAACTACTTCGACCTGCGCAACAATTTGATCCTTAACGATCAGCACATGCTCACCTTTGGTGTCGATCTTCGCGATGAATCCATGCGCTCCGACTCTGTCGCAGGGGAGGAAAGTGATAATTACATCGAAGATAGTTTCGGCTGTAGTGGTCTAATACTTCCGGACACTTCGCTAAGATAGTAAAATTACCAAGCGGGGTTAAATATGACAAAAGAAGGTGCACATCGGCAGTTCAAGCCGAAATTTAAGAAAGACCCCGTAGCCCTAGTCTCTGAGCAAGAGTATTCGATTTCTAAGTCCGTAGAGGCTGTAGGAACCATTCCCAGCAACCTGCGACGCTGGATACCCACGAGCGTGCTGAATTGGATCGGTTGCGACACGAAATCAAGCAATTGCGGATGGAGAAAGAAACCCTAAAGAAGGCTTTGAAATTGGGTGCTACCGAGTGCGTAGGCTCATTAACAAGCTAGGTTTGGCGGTAAAACGCAAGAAGCGATTTACACTGACGACAGATAGCAAACACCAACTTCCGATTGCAGATAATCTTCTGAATATGGAATTCTCACCGAGTGTTAAAAATCAATTTTGGACGACTGACTTTACGTATATCTGGACTGTGCAGGGCCGGTTGTACTTGGCGGTAGTGATTGATCTTTATTCGCGCCGGATTGTTGGTTGGCATCTAGATCGCCAGATGGAGACTGCCTTGGTAAGCCGTGCGTTTCTGATGGCTGTCAATTTGCGTACACCACCAAAAGGCTTTTTACATCACTCTGATCAAGGTAGTCAGTATGCCAGTTGTACTGGCCAAGTACTGTTCAAGCAGCATGGGATGGCATGCTCAATGAGCCGCAAGGGAAATTGTTGGGACAACGCGCCAGCTGAATGTTTTTTAGCGGCCTGAAATGGGAGTGGTTAACGGGAAATCCCATGCAACAAGGGTGTATGCCATAATCGATGTGAGAGCCTATATTGCTTATTACAACTCACGCAGAATACATACTACTCTGAGCCCCTATCGAATTTGAGAAATGTGCTTAAGGAGATGTCCGGTTGGACTTGACCACAACACCGACGTATGGACAACTCTTAAGGTCTCTCACTATATAATCTACATGTACTCCGGTGCCCTTTAACATAGGGGGGCCAACAGACATTGAGCAGAGCATTTCCCAACAATACCGACATATTTGTCCCGGTGGTGGGTATTCGGGCGGCTTTCCGGATACAGGGGGGGGCAGCAATACCAAGTCATTTCTGCAAAGACATCCATACCATGGGTCTTAGCTCAACGCCCCCTAAGCTGTAGCCATTCATAGTCGTCCGCAACGTAACAACAATCGGCAACGGTGCTTACTGGAGCGCGACACTACATGCCAAAGCTGTTCTCCCGGCTGGTGTCGGCCTCAGCGCTCAACTATGACTGCCATGTCAGCTAGAAAGTCCAGCCCGCAATGACCACGTCGACATTGTTTCGCTCCGCCGACCAGACCGTAATGATGGCGGGCGCCTGCCTTCTTTTTCTCGGCGGACTCTTAATCGGTATTCCTGTCAGCGCTCCGGGTGCGTCGATCACCGGCATGGCACACACGCTCGGTCTACTCGAAGCCGTGTTCATGCTCGCTTTCGTCATGCTCCGGCCGTCTCTCCGGTTCAACTCGTACAACGCCTGTTTTTTTTGCGGAGTAACGATAGCCTGCTTCTATTGCAACTTTGCATGTGCCTCCCTGACGATGCTGACCGGCGCCGGCCAATATCTACCGTCATGGAGTACGTATCTCGACAACACGCCATCGCCGGCGAACACGGTGGTCGCCTATTTACTTAATGTCAGCGCACTCGCGCTAGTGCTTCCGTTCATGCTGTTCTCCGGCTGGATCGACAAGACGTGCCAGCGCGACTGGCTTCAGACCGTTATAGCCATCTTCGCGACACTGGCAACGATCGCGCTTGTGGCCCTCACAGTGGTGACGTCCTGAGCCGGGCCCAACCGCACAACACTTTCCGCTCGGATAGCGGTCGATTGATCCCTCCCTTCAACAACGGACACACCAATGAGCAACTGGTTTTTCCTCAACGGCTGTTCCCTACTCACGCCCAAGAATCAGCAGGAAGCTAGCAGGTTGACCATAAAGCGACAAACTGGCGAAAACCCAAGAACTGATACGAATGACTTGATTGCAGTATTAGGAGTGAAGGGAAAGCAAGTAAAGTTAGGCATCCACGCCCCACATATCTTTACCAGCTCACAGTAAAGAAATCTTTGTATGTGAGCCTAGCTACCCCACGAACGTACCAATAAAAAATTTAGCGGTTAGCATAAATTAAGGGACAAGCCAATCTTCTAGAAGATACAAAAAAGACATAAACCTATCAAATAAAACCTATTTTTCTTTATCTTGTTTTCAAAACAACAAAAGCTAAGTCCATAAAAAAACTCCTTGACTCTCTCCCTCATTCAAAACCAGTATGGGTCCTGTCTATTTTGACATTTAAGAAAAAACAAAATTTTTTACACTACAGAGCCAAATCAACATGAAAATTTCAAAGCTATGTTTACTACTTCCCGCTCTGGCAATTTCCACTCTATCAACTGCTGAGGAGAACCCCTTCTATTTTGGGGTTGGTTACGGCCAGCAAGATTTCGAGGGAAAAAGTAACCTATCTGTAGATTTTATTGATGGGGAACGATTTAAAGATCAATCCAATTCAATTGATATCTATGCTGGCTATCAGATAAACCCGTATTTTTCTGTCGAAGCTGGATATAGTCACTATGACAAGGCAGCTGATACTTACACCTATAACCTCGCGTCAATAAATGACAAATCTATCGATAGCCTCGATGAAAACCCATTAAGCAACAACTACGAAGAAATACAAGTAGATAGCGCACAACTTAATGCCGTATTTCATTACCCCATAATCGACAGAGCTACCATGAGCGCCTACCTCGGACTTGCCTATACCAGTATTGATAGCGAGCTCAGATTCTCACCGGGAACTGTTTCTATATATCCCGAAATAGTCACCCGATCCAGCGACAGAGACTATGACCTGGCCTACGGCCTCGGCGTGAAGTATGATTTTACCGATCGCTTCGCAGGCAAACTACAGTGGAAGAACATTGATAACGGCACCCTCGAAATAAGTGGGTTGCACCTGTCACTAGAGACCCGCTTCTAAGTTGCTGAACAAAAGGGGCTCCTAAACAAGCAGTCACCAAACAAGTACTCGCACCTTTGTGGGGCCCCTTCCCTACTTTAGAGTCACCATTACAATGCGCTCGCATCTGCGGCCCATTCCAGCATAGCTCTGTGGAAATTCCAGGCGTATAGCGCCAGTTCCTATTATAGTGAAGCCTTGGCGAAGATTATCCCAATAGCAACAGTTCCGGACACCCACCAAATTGAGTGTTGGCATTGCTTCAGTAGAGCAGCGTGCACTATTCAATCTGGATTACAAAGCCGATTACTGGATGCTATACGCCAGCGCTACCTGGGTGGGCTCCCAGGACTTGGATGAATTTGGCTGCGAAGGTTTCAATCAGTTGTGCGACTCCACTTTAAAAAGCAGAAGCGCAGACGCCTATTGGACAATAGATCTTAAATTAACCTTTGACGTCACTGAAAACCTGAGCCTGTATCTGGGCGGAAACAACCTGACAGATTACACCCAGGTTGAGGAAGGTGAGAGCCCTTTATTCTGGAATGCCAGTGGTGCCTACGACGCAGCCTTTATCTACGGCCCGCTACGAGGGCGTGAATATCACCAGGGTTTCGACTGGAACCTATAATGTGTAGTAGTTCAGACTTGATCTGACAGTTACTGGTTTTTCAGGAGGTACTCTGTCAGGTCAAGTCTGAACTACTACAGCTGATAAACTCCACCTGAGACTCAATGTCTACAAAATAAGCACAAAGACATGTGCAAACCAGTTCTAGCACCTGAATCTATTGAAGCCTACAGTATTAACTTATTGACCGATTTATCTGATACAACAAGCAAATAGATTGAAAAAATAATTACAGTTCAATTTTTGCCCGCTACATATTTGAAGGCCGAAGCTTCTCAATTATTGGTTTGTCATTATCACTCCCCTATTCCCGCCTAATCCCCTATCAGCTCCACCCAAATAAATTAACATTCACTTAAAGAATAGATAGAGACTAGACCATCGAAAGTGCAATAAATTTACTTTGCAATAGTCTATGCTGCTATGAGACAAAACCTCCCACTACCGATGCGATTTTTCAGAGCTAGCCTAGAAAACCTTCCTACTCCAATACTATTTAGGCAAGCTAATGAGGCTCGTATATATTTTGCGTTTTCATATTAACCCGTGGCCCCTGTATTTAGCACATAAACTTCAAGCTTTTATACCGCTCTTCATGTTTTACTTTCTTTGACAGTCATCACACTGTCACAAAATATCAAAAATGACCTCATTTTTTGGCCCACCGCTCAAGCAACCATTGATCAATAGAAAGGTAAATTTCAGTAAAACATGCTAATTCATGTATGGCATGGAACCCCTATTCACATGAAAGGTCTGTCTTATTAGCAATTTTTAAGGGGTAAATATTTATTTACTAACTGAATTTTTTGATCCTGGTGACAAGGAAAGAATGGCCGGCATTCTCAAACACCAACTTATTTCACAGTATTCACCAGGAAATTGAACTTAATATTCCAGTCGTTCTAAATAAATCGACGAGAATAATGTAAACCAGGAGTAACCTTATGCTTTTAAGAAAAAAAAGCGCGCTTGCGACAATGTTGCTGATACCTTTCAGCTTACAAGTACACGCTCACGGCTGGTCTGAATTTCCAAAAGCCAGGCAAAAAATTTGCTATGATCAAGGCAATATCTGGTCTGGAACACCATCCAATCCAGGCTGTGCCCTGGCAAAATCCATTTCTGGATCTTATCCTTTCCAACAACACAACGAATTCTCTATTAACATCCCTGACTACAATAATTCTGCCGCTGTAAAAAGTGCCATTCCTGATGGAACTCTTTGCTATGCAAATGATTCGCAGAAAAAAGGGATGGGAGCAGCAACTGATGCCTGGTCCCGTGTAGAAGTTAATGCTGGAACATTCGAATACGTATTCCAGGCAACAGCGCCACACAATCCATCTTTTTGGGAGTTTTACCTTACGAAAGCGGATGCAGACCTATCACAACCACTGGCATGGGATGACCTTGAGCTTATCCAGGAGGAAGGGGACGTACCTGTCGTCAATGGTCAATATCGCATGAATGTCACCATTCCAGAAGACAGGGTAGGTAATGCAATTTTATTTGTACGTTGGCAGCGAGTAGACCCAGTTGGTGAAGGCTTCTACAACTGTAGTGATATCACTATTGTAAATACTGATGTTGAACCGCCTAGCGAACCTGATCCCGGCACCACACAGCCGCACCTGATTCAAGGCAACACCTTTATTCCAGAAGACATTAGTATAGATTCGGTTAATGTGGGGGACACCGTCAATTATACGGTATTCAATAAAAATGGTGAGGAACACTCATCATTTTCGCTGGCAATTACCGAGGATAATAAGAATGACTGGGACAGGCTTTTAGCTTCTCAAGTCACCGGCTGGTACCAATCAAACCACAATGGAAATGTTTTTATTGGTCGCTGGCATGAAGAAATGAATCATTACATGTACTTCCAGGGTGATTTACATGGTAACTACTTCAACTCCAAAGACTCACGTGCCTCCGGTCAAATCACTATTACAAGCAACGGAAGTGAGTTAATCGCCACTATCACACCTAAGGTTTTAAAACCGCTTGATATAGCTAGAGTAGAGCATGGGGATTTAGTGGTACTTTCATCGGGAGAAAGTGCCGGAAATATCAATAATACGGAATGGTCACAGGTAAGTGGAAGCCCTGCTGAAACCGCAACCGGGCCCAGTGGTGCACTGGTTATCGACACGTCAAGCTTAACAAATGAACAGCATGAATTAAGTTTCAAGTTAACCGTAAGCGGTGACTCTGCTGTTGATGATGAGATCTACTCATTTACTGTTGAACCATCAACTACCACAGATCCCACAGATCCCACAGATCCCACAGATCCCAGTATTCAAGCTTGGGATAGCAACCAAATCTACACTGCAGGTGATATCGTTAGCCACAATGGTGAAACATGGACTGCCGGATGGTGGACAAGGGGCGAGGAGCCGGGTACAACCGGCCAATGGGGTGTTTGGCGTTAAGTTAAAGGTCACCAACCAAAACAAGTAGCTAGTAGAAAATTATCTGCTAGCGCTTATTAAAAAGGCCTCAATAATCTTGAGGCCTCTCATTATAGAAACTCACCCCAAAAGAGTTACCCTTCAACTGGATCATCATTTGGAGCTTGTGGACTAGAGTAGTCAACATTTAGATCCCAGAAAGCGCGGCGCCTTTACTGAGAATACTCCCCTATTCTCCAGCAGCTGGAAATTCCATCAAAATACTGATTCAATCTCAATCGAAATTTTGAAAGCCACTATAAAGATAATGTAAGCGCTGAAGAGGCTGTACGACATGCTTGCAGTGAGCGCGATAAGCGCTGGGTACACAGCATAAGGACTGTCGACGCAACCTTTCTTTAGCGCACTGCTAACTCCACTCCATCACCACCATCATTACTTCCAGTTTTCACCTAAAACTGAAATTCTGATTTCTTGATACTTTCATTACACCTTAGAAAACAAACAGTCTGAGAGAGCACCTGCTTCACCTCTAGCACCTCTCTTCAATCTGTTGGTATACTGGTTTTCTGGTGCACCGAATCACGAAAGGATTGGTTATATCTAGCAGTAGTGATCGACCTATATAGTCGGCTAGTAATTGGTTGGGTAACGTCGAAAACGGATGGCTAACTTATGACGCTATTCAAATGACTATATGGAGATGTAAGAAGCCTACGAATATTCTCCTGCATACTGACAGGAGAATTCAGTATTGCTCTAGGAATTATCAATCTTTAATTACAGCGTATGATCTGCGGTACAGTATGAGCGCCAAGGGTAATTACTACGATAACGCCTTTGCAGCTACCTTTTTCCACTCACTTAAAGCAGAACTAATCCATGGTATCCGCTGTTGATGGCTAGGATCAAAAATTGCCACTTTCAAATAGTAATACCTGCTATCTCTTGCACTTCTAGCTGCCTATCAAACCCTCTACAGCTCAACAAAATAAAGATCAAAAGTACTTCTCATCGAAGACAAAGTTGCATGTGTATTTTACAGCAACCTCTATTAGAGCCAAATAAACCTTACTTTCTGCCAGATCACTATTCTACTTATTTCTAGGTAAGATGGAAAATGGTAATGACTACCCATTCCTATTTTTTCTTACATACAAATCAGAACTCTCGGTAAAATATATCAAGTACCTCTGTGTATTTCTTTGAAAAATCTTAACCTTCTTATTCAGGCAATGTTCACATAGATAATTTAGAATTAGTTTTCTAGCAATAACATTAATTTAAATGCTAGAAGGTTAACCTTTGTTGTTAATGGGGAAGTATGTATGAAAGTGAATTCTCAAAAATTAATTATATGCCTTGCAGTTACTGCTCTGCTCTCTGGATGCGGAGGTGGTTCTGGAAGTAACAAGTCAGCGAATAGTAATTCTGAAAGCGAACCAGTTAGTAGAGGTGGGAGTGGCTCTGGAAATGGGACAGGGAATGGTTCCGGGAGTGGATCTGGAGATGGAGATGGAGATGGAGATGGAGATACCACTACACCTCCAACGGATGACCCCGATGCTGGCAGCTCGCGCTTCACAGTTAGTTTTACACCTTTAAGCGGCAGTACTATTGGCAAAAATAAGGAAATCTATTTAGATTTTAGCGAATCTATTCTGATCGACAACATTGTCATATCTGGAAGCATGGGAGAGGCCGGTGAACTTTCTCAACTCGATGAAGATACGCTTATATTACATCCCAGGGGAGACTGGACCAACTCTTCGAACTACTCCCTAACAGTTAACGCCACAGATGATTCCGGCTATGATATCGAAGCGCTAACTGCCACCTACTATATTGATACGCTCTCCCCTTCCATTACTAGCTTCGAGCCAGATATCACTCGCCTGGAAAAAGATGACACGATCAATGTCCTCTTCTCTGAGACCATGGATATCGAGAGTCTTGCCCTATCTGGTACTCTCGTAGAAGATGACTATACAATCAACTGGTCAAAAACAAATATACCCAATGATACCTTAACGATTAGTTCTGTAGATGGCTGGAAATCAGCTCAAGATCGTAGCATTCAGATTGATATAGACGATCTTGTAGGGATTCCAATGATCACTTATGAGAATAGCTTTACTGTTCCCTTTTACTTTGAGAATTTTGATCCCGCACAGGTCGTTATAGGGCAAGATAGCTTCTCCAGCACAGATTTGGGAATAAATGCTAAAAATTTTGCCTTTCAGCCATCCGGTGATGTCAGTATCGATGATGAGGGGAAACTATTTATATCAGATACTTCGTCCAATCGCGTCTTAGTTTTCAATTCAATTCCTATTACAAATGGCTCACCTGCAAATGCAGTAATAGGCAAGGACGGACTGGACACTCTGGCCTTATCAAACCCGGAACAAGAATTATTCGGTCCCTCAGACATTAGTTTTGATGGAGAGCACCTGCTAATTTCTCAATACCGGGAAAGGCATATTTCTATTTACGATAGTGTGGTATCCGGAGCAGGAGCAGCGCCTACACTGACTTTAAATATTGGAGATTATGACATCTCCCCCTGTAGAAGCCTGGGACTTTGGATTAACTGGGGAGCCACCGTTACTGATGGCAAAATATTGGTTACTGATGCAGCTAATTCCAGGGTGTTAATATGGAGCCAAATTCCTGAAAGTAGTTATACCTCCCCGGATCTCCTTGTTGGTCAGTCAGGGTTAGAAAACTGTGATCCAAACGATGTAGACCAAAGTGGTATATCATATCAACTATCAGCAAGCACCCTATACGATCCAACAGATGTTTGGAGTGACGGAGAAAAGCTGGCCATTATTGACAATGGAAATAACCGAATTCTTCTTTGGAATAATTTTCCTACCAGCAGTTTTGCGCCTGCTGATATTGTTCTCGGACAACCCTCATTCAGCGAAAGGAATATTGAACTACCCGATGTGGACGGTACTGAATGGCCAGTAAATAGTAAGACCCTAAATCGTCCAGAAACTGGCATCTGGTCAAATGGCATTCAACTCTTTGTTGTCGACGCGAAGAACAATAGAGTTTTAGTCTGGAATAATTGGCCAACCAGCAATTTCGCCCCAGCAGACACAGTGCTTGGACAAGCTGACTTTGTAAGCTTCAAGCCAAATGATGCCAACCAAAACGGTATTAGCTATCCTGATGAACCTGAATCACCTACTGCTTCGACTTTAAAGGAACCAACAGGAATTTTTGGATATAAAGACAACTTATTTGTTACTGACTCTGGAAATCATCGAATTCTGATCTTTAAATCTAGATAAAAACATCGCTTAACAAATGGCTGTATAATCCGTAAGGGATATATACAGCCATTTTCAATGTATACCTTAATAGCTAACTCCGCTCATATGAATATCTTAAACAAATATACGATCTAGAAAAAACACAAAGAAATACAAAAAAACCAACTCAAGCGCTTACCAGCCCCACGATTTTATACTATTGGAACAATCGATTTTAAGTTATTCAGTAGGCCCTATCCAACCATAATTTTGGGCCAAGCGTGCCGCTTCAACTCTATTGCTGACATTCAATTTTTGACAGCTGCTATGGATATAATTTCGAATAGTACCCGCGGAGAGTGAAATTTCTCGTGCAATTTCCTCAGTAGTTTTCCCAGTATATGCGAGCTGGAGAATCTTCTGCTCTTTAGTGGAGAGCGGATTGTCCCCACATTTGAGTGCTTGCTGCACTAATTCAGGAGCTACCACGGTTTTACCTGCTGAAACTTGACGGATACAGCTTGCGAGCTGGCTCGGCGGAGCATCTTTAAGAAGGTAGCCGTTAACCCCTGCATTGAGTGCGCGACGAATATAGCCACTCCTTGAGAAAGTTGTCAGCATCACAACCTTGGGAGGATTTATAAGGCGCTGTAATTGCTCTGCGAGTTCAAGACCTGTCATCCCAGGCATTTCTATATCACTAACTACCAAATCCGGGCTGCAATTATCGCAAATCTCAAGGGCCTCTCGCCCATTGCTCGCAGTTGCGACGACCCGAATATCTTTCTCCAAGTCAAGTAATGCTCTCAATGCACCGAGCACCATCGCTTGATCTTCAACTAAAAGTACTTTAATCATTATTTTATACAACTACTTATTTAAGGGGAATTGTGGCGTAAATATGACAACCACCTTGGAATTGTATTTTCAAACTGCCTCCAAGCTGATTCCAGCGATCGCTCATACCGCTGAGGCCATGCCCCATAGATACCTTTCCCACAGCCTTTCCATTATCACAAACATGTAGAGAAAGTAGTTGCTTATCAAGCCACAGCGAAACTTCACACATGCTCGCTTGGCTGTGACGTAGAATATTCGTGGTGGCTTCGCGAATAGTCATTGCCAATGTATTGTCAACCTGAGGGGGTATTTCTGTGGCCTCGATATGATGTATACAGGTAATATTCACTGATTCCAGCGCAAACTTTGAACTCGCCAGCTCATTGGCCAGTGTACTGATTTTATAATTCGATACAGTTTCTCGAACCTCGGTAATCGCTGTTCTGGAGATTTTTTTAATATCAAGAATATGCTGCAGTGCCGTTGCTGGATCAACTTCGAGAAGCCGTTCGGCAAGCTCCGCCTTTAAAGTGATACTCGTGAGACTCTGACCGAGGGAATCGTGCAAATCTTGCGCGATACGCTTACGCTCAGAAGTCTTTGCCATAGAGGAAATTTCCTTTTGGCTTTGTTTAATAACCAGGTTAGATAAGTACTTTCTCAGTTGAAATAGAAAGTTCAGGCCGTTGATAGCTGTAAAAAATAGTCCCGTCAAAACAGCATATAGTGATTGTCCAGTTAAGTAGGCAGTACTCAAATAAGAAAAAGTAACAACACACAGTAAAATAATAGATGCATAGAGTTGCCTGTACGCCGAGCAAGCTGCAGCTGCAAAGGCAAAGAAACCGATACCTGCAAGTGAATAGAAAGAAGTGATAACACCTAAAAGGTTTAACGCCAGGACAATACCAATAACTTTGGTTCCTTTGCACCAAAATACGAGGAAGAACAAAGGAAAGAGAAGCAAGTGGCAAATAACTACCACCCCAAAAGCAATTTCACTAAAAGTATGAAAAATAAAGGGCAAGTATATAAGGATTTGAAAATAAGGTACTAATTTCAGGGCACCTCTCAGATTCCCAGGGAAACTATAGAACCTTTGTAAATAGTGATATGTCGGCATTAGTTATTAGCTTCCAAAAATTGTACTTCATGCTCCATCCATTCTTTCACATATACAGGTGCCATGGCATGGCCCATACCTTCTACCCACAATGTTTTAGCACCAGGAATGCGAGCTGCATACTTTTTGGCCTGAGCAATACTTAACAGGGGATCTCTATCACCGTGAATAACCATAGTGGGGACCTCTAAGTCCTCCAATCGCTCTAACCGCGAGCCAGAAAGAGAGATTGCTGTAAATTGCTGAACTGGCAGATTAGGATCAAATCCTTGCCTATGACGTAGTTCGTAGAGAGTAGTGTGTGCAATATGTTCAACATCAAAGCCTCCCTGCCCCTGAAGACTGTGATAAGTACTTACCATCAACTTAGCCATACCCTCATCGGAGCCACTGAGTCCATAGCGAAGAAATAGCCGAAGCATATTGTATCTGAAGGTTTTTCCCTGGGGTAACTCGGGGTCTTCGAGAAAACCTGAGGACATGATTGAAGTAAGGCTTTTCAAGCGATTGGGGTATTGCAGGGCCATTTCTTGCGCAATCATCCCTCCCATTGAGGCGCCCATAACATGAACTTGCTTAATCCCCAGGGAGTCCATAACCGCAAGGTTATCGCGCATCATGTCGGAAAGGTCGTAAGCAGTCTCCTTAGTCCAGTTGGTAACCCAACTCGAGGCACCGCAGCCACGATGATCGGTGAGTAGTACTTGATAGCCAGCAGCTAAGAGTGGCTCATAGACTTCAGATGGCCAATACAAAGAAGAAGAGCCCATACCGTTTATCAGTAACACTGTGCCACGAACAGGTATCCCCTCTGGGTTTTTTAGCTGATACCAAATTTTAAGGCTCCCTGAGCGAACATATCCGCTCTGACCTGAGATCAGTTCAGGTAGTGGTTTCTCAAGACTCAGATTTAGCTGTTTCTGGATATCCTTGGGTAGCGGGGGCGTTGTAAGGACCCAAATAGTACAGACTACCACCAGAAGGAATACTATCGCGCCAACGATTAAAGAAACTTTCTTGATCAATGTAAGCCTCCATAAACACCGTAACACCGGTGCAGAAATAATATTTATATGTAATATCAGGTAATAGCGGAAATTGGGTAAGTCATTTCTGTCATCAAATTTATATGACACTTGTCATCTTTTGTTGATGATTAAACAGTCTAGTCACAACTGCTGGACAGTAAATGTACATATATTGGAGTTAATCCTTCATTATGGGAGGCTAAGGTTACCTGCAGCTAATAGCTTCTAGTATCGCTCAGCAGAAATCTAAAGGTACACAAACTTGCCTAAAATCGCTTTAAGATAATAGCTGCTAGTCAAGATTTAACATCTATAAGACCAAACAGAGTAAATAGTGCACGAAGCTGCTTTACTAGTACCCCTCACGATCTTATTTTTTTCTGCGATAACTTTTTAATATAGAGCATCAGAAAAGACACCTAAAAGTAAAACATGAGAAAATGTACAGCTAACTTCTCATGTCTGAATCCTTTGATATCAACCAGATCAAAAAACACACACTTTTGACAAGCTAATTAGAAAAAAAGAATACTTGAGGCTGGAAGACACCTTTTTAACTCGCACTTGTTACCGCTATGTCTTTTTGGACGCTGCACCCTAGCATTTGGATTATTATTGTTACTTGTATCTATTTCTATCTAGACTTGTGGATACTTGCTTAGGATTTAAAACAATAGGACTTTGGACGCTCTTTTCTTTGACATCATGGTATGAACACAATAGCCCCCTACCCTTCCTGCGACAAAACAATCCGATACTTAGCCTTACCAGATTTCAAATGCTCAAATGCCGCTTCTATCTGGCTCATTGGGAAAATCTCTATCTCAGGTTTAATCTTATGATGCGCCACAAAATCAAGCATAGTTTCGATCGTACCAGGACTGCCGACAGGAGATGCTGAAATTGAACGCTGTCCGAATAACAAGGGAAATAGAGTAAATTGTATTGGATTAGTTACAGCTCCAACAAAGTGTAAGCGCCCTTTTGGTTTCAGAGCCTGGATATATAGATCCCAATCAAGACTGACATTCACAGTCGACAGAATAAAATCAAAGCTCATTGCCGCCGCTTGAATCTCTGCGGGATCACGGGAGTTCAGTGTTTTATGAGCACCCAGAGCTAAGGCTTCTTTACGTTTTTCCTCACTGGATGTAAACGCGGTAACTTCACAGCCCCAGGCATTGAAAAACTTCAAGGCAAGATGGCCCAAGCCACCAATACCAATCACAGCCACTTTGTCAGTGGGTTTGATATCAAATTGGACCAATGGATTGAATACGGTAATACCCGCACATAAAAGGGGGCCGGCTGATGCATAATCCACACCATCAGGGATAACAACCAGGCTACTCATGTCCGCCCTGGCTTTATCGGCAAAGCCTCCATTGGTGAGTATGGTGAACTTTGCCTCTCTACATAAGTTGAGGTCACCAATTCGGCAAGTATGGCATGTTTCACAGTAGCCTGAATTCCACCCCAACCCAACCACCGTGCCCTTTTTAAGATGAGCTACTTGCTCCCCCATCGCGGTGACACGGCCGATGACTTCGTGGCCGGCAACCATGGGATACTGTCCAATACCCCATTCATTTTCAATCATGCTCAAGTCACTTTGGCAGATACCACAGTACATGATTTCCAGTTCAACCTCTGTTGCACCCAGCTCTCCTGCTGCAATTTGATAAGTCTTAAATGGACCGCCGGCCTCTAGGACTGCATAGGCATTAATAGTTGATGCAGTAGGCATGGCGGGCTCCTTGAAGAAAAGGAAATCACAAATGACCTTAAAAGTTTAGACGCCATTCAGCTGTAGACTTTATTACACCCTTACAATTTTATTTTCTAGAAACTAGTGGCCCTACTATCCAGGGAGCCTCTGAATAATTCCGTGATGCCTCTGGCATGCAGAGCGGTTCACAATCAAGGCGCGACTTCGCAGGAATGTCTAGACCTTTCAAGAAGTTGCAACGCGGAGTGTGAATCGCTCTGCATGCCCCGAAGGGCGGGCCTTGAAGGCCGCAGCTGTTGCGTTGCAGCTCTTGCAAAGGGCTACGGCCATTCGCGGCGAGCTGCGCCTAACATCTGCAGCCTTCAAGACCCGCAGAGGCATTACGGAATTATTCAGAGGCTCCCTAGCACAGAAATTAAAACTGCTAACCGGGAGAAAGAAAAAGATTGAAATTAAAGCTGTAAAACAGAAAAAAGGCCGGGGGTACTTCCCCCGGCCAGTGCCAAGTCCTGTGAGGTTGCTGAATAGCAGAGGACTGATAAAAATTGGACCGCAGTTTTTCGCAGAAGATCAATTCAACACTCGATATCCGCGACCAACCAGGCAATTCTTGATGATGTAGGTTGCCTCAGAGCTCGCACTACCCGCCCCTGACAAGCCCCCAACAAGCGCGCCGGCACCGGCTCCGGCTACCGCAGCACGCCCACTGTCACCGACTATTGCACCGAGCGCACCACCTACTACAGCTCCACCCGCAGCACCGGCAGCAGTTCTGCGCCCTTGGTCACTGTACGTGGAGTAAGCGATTCCCTTGCACTCTGCAAGGTCCGCTTGATACTGATTCATATTAACGCCCCAGGTATCGATAACGATTCCACCGGCACCGGGAACCTGCTCTGGCTGATTCGCACAGCCGTAAAGCAGCGACATCATAATTCCAGCAGTTGCAGAAATAGCAGTCTTCATCAAACACCCCATATCGCTTTCGCCACAGGATAGTGAGCTTGTCACGCTTTTCTTCTTTAGGTTTAGCTGCTGGTAGAACTTGGCGCCAGTCCGGCGCCTAAAAATGAATGACCCGCTGGGCAACAAATCCAACAGGCGTAAATAGTGTTGTAGCTATTAGTGGGGGCGCCTTTTATCTATGGATCTGCAGGCTGGGTTCCTACAGGCAGAATTGAATATTGGTAAAACACTTCTAATTCTTGAGATTTCGCTTGTGGATCGAGGATATTTACTATGCCCTTAAAACTCTTTAATCGCCGACTCTCCGTATCGTAAGTGAGATTTAAGTCCTCTACGAAAAGACGGATAAGAGGCTGGGCAACATCTACTCGTATACAGGTATCTTCACCTACCGCCTGACTACAGGATACTGCCTTAGCGCGTAGCTTTATCGATCGACCATGCAGTGGCGAAGCAAAATTGAATTTAAGAGTTTTTCCTGAAGACAATAAGTCCCAGTGGTCACGCACATAAGTATCAAAGCCTGCATCAACTACATCAACACTTCGTGCCTCTCGCAAACTTACTTTCCAAGCTTCGCCCTCGTTGGCTCTGTAGCGCATCATCCACTGGCCGTTACCCCAAAGGACTTCACGGACTTCGCCATGCCTCCGATCTATTTGAGTGACGCTAGGTAAGGCACTGCGACCAGCTGCGGGGCCATTTCGCTCTCGAAGAGTTTTCTCTGCTATCAAATCACCCTGGGGTGCATAGTAGAAAACAGTTATTTCGCCATTATCTTGCGAAGTATAATATTCGCAGTACTGCAACTGTTGATTATCCGGATCATAGGCCAAACCTTTGACCAGGAAAGGCCCTTCATAGTGACAGTTAGTTCCGGCAATAGCCGACATCGCAATAAATTCAAGCATTGCTCACCTCTTTTTGACAAATCTCTCTTGCCAAATAGGCAAACAACGGCAGGATGCAGGCCCAAATTACACTTAATGTTCCCAGGGATTGCCACAAGGGCCTGTGCAATTCCACAGTGCCATTTAGGAATGCACCGGTAAAGTAACTAAATGGCCCAAAAAAACCACCCAGGATTACCGCCAACCATAGATTTTTCTGTAAGAAAACCAAACTGTATCGTAAGGTCATGGCAAAGTTCAACCACAGGCAGATCAGCCATAAGGGAGGCCAGGAGGAGCCGCTGTCATTTCGCATCACCCCCAAATGAAACAAGATAGAGTCTATAGACACACCAAAGATAAACACCCCCGCTAACCAAAGCGGTTCCCTGGGCAAATTGGCGATAAAGCGCAGATGTACAAAAAGGTTCAACAGAGTAAAGGGAACCACCAACCACACCTTGGCCACTATGACGCACAGTGGCCAGGCGATATCGAAAAGTAAGGCATTAGCGACAAAACGCCACATGCAGGAGAGCCTCTGGTTGATTCCGTAATATCCTTGGATTGCAAACTCTTAAAAGGTTTAAACAACTCCCTGAAATCACGCATTGATCCTGAGCCATTCTGAAAGACAAACACTTCACAAGATTAACTTGAGAAGTTTAGAACCTGCCCAGAAACCGAGGTTTAGCGAACACAAATTGAGCGGTACCAATCACTCGCTGCAAAAATCCCCCTTCGCAATAGCATAAATAGAATTCCCACATACGAATAAATCGCTCATCAAAACCTAACTCGCGCACTTTGGAAATTCGCTCAAGAAATGCTTTGCGCCAGTCACTTAATGTGCGGGCGTAATGGGCGGTGATGTCTTCGAGCCCAACAATCTGCATATCGGTTGAATTGGCAATATGGTCCGCGATAACCTGATTAGACGGCAGGCAGCCACCAGGGAAGATATATCGCTGAATGAAGTCGACCTCTTTACGATACTCGTGGTAGCGCTGGTCGCGAATGGTGATTGCCTGCATCACCATCAAGCCATCGTCTTTGAGTAATTCGCTACAACCAGCGAAGAAAGTCTTGTGAAATTCGTGCCCTACTGCCTCCACCATTTCAATCGATACAATTTTATCGTACTGACCTTTCAGGTCCCGATAGTCCTGTAATAAAAGGGTTATCTGCCCCTCTAAACCCTCATGCTTCACCCATTGACGGGCATAGTCATATTGCTCTTGGGAAATAGTAGTGGTTGTTACTTTACAGCCATAGTACTTGGCAGCATGAACGGCCATTCCCCCCCACCCAGTACCAATCTCAAGGAGGTGATCGGAGGGTTTTAACTTTAGCTTTCTGCAGATCAGTTCCAGTTTGTGATTAGAGGCTTCAAACAAGGTTGCGTTTTCAGACGGGTAGACCGCAGATGAATACAGCATGGTCCTGTCCAAAAATAACCGGAAAAATTCATTGCCCAGGTCATAGTGTGCAGAAATATTCTTGCGTGAGCCATTGTGGTTATTCGCATTCAACTGATGTAACCAGCGCAGGCCTAATCGGGGTAAATAGCTCCAACGACTATCGATACCTTCCACCAGTTCCATGTTGTCCACCATCAGGCGAATCAGGTCCACGGTATTGGTTGAGGTCCAGGCTCCCTGCATAAAGGCTTCTCCGGAACCAATGGTTCCATTTAAAAGCACCTGTATATAGCTGGATGGATCATGTACGCAAATATGTGCCGATATCTCTGCTTCTTCTGGCCTCTGGCCAAAGTGGTAACACTGCCCCCCCTCTTCAATTAGCAAGTGGCCACGATCAATACCTTTGAGTTTTTCCAACACCAGCTTACGCGCCAGGCGAACGGGCCAGGACTGTGCCGATACTTCTGATTTTGACGACGAAGCCTGATCAACTTCCTGAACTGCTCTCATAGTTTTTTATCTCCTGCCTGAACCTCGGCGTCGTCGCGAGGGTGCGAAAATACCGGGATACGCTTGACCCATAATTTCAGTGCCTGCCAATAAATGGCGGCTATAACTTTTACGGTCATCAAGGGGTACTGGATCAATATTGAATCAAGCGATCGGCCGCTAATTTCGCAGCGCTGTAAACTCAGGGTTGCATCAAACATTGGGCGAGCGCCATCTTCTGTATCATCGGCACTCGCATCAAAATTTTGCAGGTAAGCTGTCAGCTTTTCTCCAGGTTTTGTGCCCCTCCATCGATACCCTTGGGCCATGGGCATAAAAGGCGAGACATGAAATGTTTTTGCGAAGGTCGCTTTTTGCAGCTTGGTATTATTACGACAGTCCAAAACATAGCTGTGACACTCTTTCCAGGGAGTGTTGTGCACATCCAGGAGCAACCAATCCACATTCTGGCCCTCAGCATCGAAACAATAGTAAACACTGAGTGGATTCATGTTGTAGCCAAAGTAGCGCCAATTGGCCAGCAAGCGAATAGGTCCCGCAGGCTGCTCTCCCGCTTCCTCCTCCACCCGCTGTCGAACCGCCTTATCAAGACTGAGGGATTCATCGCCAAAAAAATCACTGCGACAAAATCTTGCAGGTGCGCGCCGCTGGGAGGACCAAAGAGGTGAGAGCTGGCAAATGGCTTCCACCTCTGCCAGATCAACGTACATCATAAAAACCTGGTAGCGAAACTGATGAGCTCTGGGCGCAAAGCGCCGGTGTTCCAACCACCCGGTATAAATCGCACTTTCCATGATACCGGCCTCCTTACCAGTCGACACCCAACCCCCGAGCCACTCGCAACGCACTGGTTACACCGTCTTCATGAAATCCATTTGCCCAATAAGCACCGCAGAACCAGGTGCGGTTAACACCATTAATACTATCCCACTGCTGTTGCGCTCGTGTTCCGGCCACAGAGAACTGGGGATGGGAGTATTCAAAACGACCGAGCACAGACTTGGGATCGATACGCTCTTCGGCATTCAGGGTGACACAATACGTTTTCTCGGTATTCAAGCCCTGAAGTATATTCATGTTGTATGTTAAAACAGGCAGTGCATCCTGTTCACTGCGCAATTGGTAATTCCAGCTCGACCAACTGCGACGGTGACGGGGTAGCAAGGTGCTGTCTGTATGCAGGACCACGGCATTTTTTACATAGGGTATAGCCCCCAGGATTTTTTGCTCACTGCCGCTGGGGTCGGTCAAACATTGAAGGGCCTGATCGGAATGGCAAGCGAAAACAACGGCATCAAACTCCAAATTTTCCCCTGCTGCGGTGCGAACATTCACACCTTCCCTGCAGCGCTGCACCGCCTCAATGGGCGTAGATAAGCGAATTTTATCGGCGAAAGATTGTATTAACGGATCAATATATTCACGCGACCCGCCCTTGATCACTCGCCACTGCGGGCGACGCACCAGGTTGAGCAGGCCGTGATTGACAAAGAAGCGGACAAAGAAACTGACAGAAAACTCCAGCATTTGCGCCACACTGGCAGACCAGATAGCAGAGCCCATAGGTACCAAATAGCGATTGGCGAATTCTGCGGAGTAACCGTTCGCAGGTAGATACTCACCCAGGGTCAATGTCTCGCTCAGCCTCCCCTCCTGCCAGTCTCGGAGGGCATTGCGGTTAAAGCGCACTATGTCCCAGAGCATACGCCAGTGCCCGGCGCTGACGATGTTCGAGCGCTGTGCAAACAGGCTGTTGAGATTGTTACCCGCATATTCAAACCCCTCCTGATCGCAGCGCACACTAAAGCCCATGGAGGTGGGTTGGGATTGAACTCCCAGCTCTTTAAGCAAGCGAATAAAATTCGGATAGGTCCAGTCGTTGTAAACAATAAAGCCGGTATCCACTGCTAACCGGCGTCCCCCCTCGTCAATATCAACCGTAGCGGTATGCCCTCCCAGGCGCGCCTGTGCTTCAAACAGGGTGACATCGTACTTTCGATTCAATAGATAAGCGGCAGTAAGACCGGCAATGCCGCTGCCAACAATAGCGATTCGCATCAATTCTTCCTTAGTGTGCGGATTCTTGTCATTTTGGGTACGAAAAAACGGAACCAGGCTGCGCTGAAAAAACCCAGAAACCGCAGAGGCCAGCTGAGCCGCTTGGGAAAATCGACTGTGTGCCCAACGCCACAGAGCCCCTGTTCAATACGCTCGGCAGCCTGCTCTGGAGTCATTAAAAAGGGCATGTCAAAGTCATTGCGCTGGGTAAGGCGGGTATCGACAAACCCCGGGCGAATGTGGACCACCCGAAGTGGAGTAAGACTGGTATCGGCGCGCACCGACTCTAGAAAATAGGCCACCGCCGCTTTGGAACTGCCATATGCTTCGGCTCGAGGAAAAGGTACCACTGACGAGAGACTGCCGAGCGCGGCAAATACCGGAGACCGACTTGCGGCTAACAGTGGCTGCGCGCACTTTAAGGTATTCACCAAGGCAAAGAAATTGCCATCAAAAACCCGTCGGTACATGGTGACATCCAATTGAAGGTCGTCGTCATATTCACAGGTACCAGCGCAAGCAACCACCATATCCAGGTGATCTGTGAAGTCCGCTAGTCGCCGAGCAACACCCGGCATCACCGCATCATCACTAAGGTCACAGTCTAAAACCCTAAGGCGACTGGGGGCTATTTTCTGTAGCTCCGTCAGCGCATCCAGCCTGCGACTGCTGGCAATCACAAAATTATTCTGTTCCACCAAGCGCAATGTAAGCGCGCGTCCGATACCCGAGCTAGCACCTGTGATCCAGATGGTTTTATCGCGAATTCCCTGGGACACTTAATTGCGCTCCAATCGCGACTTGATAAAACCAATACACGAACCCAATACCGGCACCTGCTCGTAGACCATGGCACCCATATCGTAAAAGTCCTCGTGGTAGTGAATCTTATCGGTGTAACGCAACAGGCTACAGCCACGAAGTTGTAATGGGCGTCCACCTTTGAGTGATTGGTGTCGGTAGTGCATGGTCCACGAAAGGCAGGCGCTGCCCTCGCCCACCACCGGCAGATCATCAAATTGGAAGCGGCACTGGGTAAGCCCCCTGCTCATTCCCGCAAAGTAACTCTTTAAAGCAGGCAATCCCTCTATCCGATGCAACGGGTCACAAAAAATGACATCGTCGCTATACAGTGATCCAAGGCTGCCAGTTTCCTGCATCAGGAAGTCTTTGTAGTACTCCTCTAGCTCCTCAATCAACGCGCTCATCATCGGATTCCTTACTGTTCTAGCTGCAGATAAATACGCCACACCCCATCGGGTGGATCACCGCTCAATAAAAGGTAGGACAGAGTGATCCAGTTATGCCCTCTCTGCGTAAGTAGTTATCAGACAACTTGGAAGTCTCCCCCTGAGAGTCTGTTGCAGAATGTGGTACACGGATGTACCACAACAGCTCCCAACTCTAATTTCCAGACATGCTTGATTGCGTGAGTATCGACAACGACAGAAAGACCGTTAACATGGCGCATAGCCCCCAAGCAAAAAGTGAAATAGGCCCGGTGAAACTGCCACAAAGAGAGGACCAGGACTGGAGTGCCCTGCTGACGCGAGTCGGTGCGGAGCGTGATCGCCAGTCCTTTGAGCAGCTCTTTCACCACTTTGCCCCACTAATTAAGGGTTTCCATCACAGCCGCACCACTCAGGCAATTAGCGCTGAAGCCGCCGATGAGCTAGTTCAGGAAACCCTATTCAAAGTCTGGCGCAAGGCCCCCAGCTTCGATGCCAGTAAGGCTTCTGCCAGCACCTGGATATTCACCATTATGCGCAACACTCGTATCGACATGTTGCGCCGCAACGGGCGTCATCAAAACGCCGAGATTATTGAAGCCATGGATGTTTGGGATGAAACCCCCGAACACCAACCGTTGATATTTCTACAGAGAAGACGCAACGAAAAGGAAGTTGCGGAAGGCCTGCACAGCCTGCCAGCAGAACAGAGCCACGTCTTGGAAAAGGCTTATATGGAGGGAAAATCCCACAGTGAGATATCCAAGGAGCTGGAATTACCATTGGGCACGGTAAAGTCCCGCGTGCGACTGGCCCTAAAGAAGTTACAAGCGAGGTTGGCCAAGTAGGTTTAGTATGATTCGCCACCACCCCGATAAAAATTTACTCCTTGAATACGCTTCCGGCAGCCTGCCCAAAGGCGCCAGCCTGGTCGTTTCCGCCCATATACAAATGTGTGCCGAGTGTCGCGCTCAATATCGAACCATGAACACCCTGGGTGGCTCCATTCTGGAGTCCTGTGCACCACAGGCCGTAAACGATGAGGCTTTCCAACGCCTGATGGGACGTATTGATCAGGCAGCTAAACCGGCGCAACAAGTGGCTCCCGAGAGATCCAAATCCACAGAGCCCATGCTGGCGGATGCGCCGCCAGTCGTGCACAAGCTGCTGGAAAAAAATCCCCCGATCAAATGGAAAACTATCGCGCCCGCCTTAAAAATGTGTCGACTAAAAACCGGGCAGGATCAATATGAAGTGAGCTTTCATCGCCTGAGTTGTGGCGGCAAAGTTGCAGAGCACGATCACCGGGGCTACGAACTCACCCTGGTTCTGTACGGCAGCTTCTCTGACAGTGATGGTGTTTATAGTCCAGGGGACTTTCTTTTGCGGGAACCCGGCGACGTGCACCGCCCGACGGTCACAGAAGATCAAGAGTGCCTGTGCTTCTCTGCGGTACAGGCACCGGTGGCGATTACCGGTGTCAGCGGCTGGTTGCTAAACCGCCTTATCCCGTTTCGTCCGGGCTGACACCGATTAAAAGAGCTGCGGCGTCTAGGACGCCGCCAGAGAAGTCGGCTCTTGCTCCCCATCCACAAATACTGCAGAAAGCTCATCCCAACGATCGCTGACCGCCGCGAATTTTTCCTCGCGCACATGGCCATAGCCTCGCACTTGAAGGGGGATTTCGAGCAGCTCTTGTGCCTCTGACAGGTTTTCGCCGGACAGATGCGCGGCCACGCTATCAACTGCTTTGGCCACCTGTTGGGCCCAGCGCCGTTCAGCACGGCGCTCCTGGGTGTAACCGAAGACATCCAGTGCAGTACCGCGAAGAACTTTACCCTTAGCCAACAGCGGCATCAGCTTGCCCATCCAGGGGCCAAACTGCATTTTACGCACGCGACCACTGCTATCGGGGCGCGCAAGAAGCGGCGGCGCCATATGGAATTTCAGGGTGTAGTCGCCGCTGAATGTCTCACGTAGCTGTCGCTTGAAATCTTCACCGGTGTAGAGACGCGCCACTTCGTACTCATCTTTATAAGCCATCGCTTTATAAAGGCTGCGCGCACCTATACGGGTAAGATCGCCCCGAGCAGCTGGCAATGAGGACTCTGCTTTGCGCAGCGCCTCTATATGGCGAAGGAATTCTGCCGCATAGGCCGGGCTTTGATAGTCGCGAAGCTCTGCTGCCAATCGCTCCAGCAACTGCTCCACTGACTCCTCAGGCTCCACCAATTTCACAGGCTTGGCCGGCACTGCCAATTGCTCGATCGCTTTAGGGTTTTCCGCCAGCAAACGGCCCGCGCGGAAAGCGCGCAGATTGTTCTCTACCGCCACACCATTGAGCTCAATGGCCCGTTCCAAGGCCGCTTCACCGATTGGCAGCAGTCCTTTCTGGCAGGCAAAACCCATAATCATCAAGTTACTGGCTACGGTATCGCCAAACAGTGCCTGGGCATATTTATTCGCATCAAAGGCAAAATACTCCGCACACAGGGACTCAATACTCTGTTGGGTCGCATCGGCAGGGAATGCCAGCTCGTTGTCGCGAACAAAGGCAGCCACCGGTACTTCAGCAGTATTTACCAAGGCACGCATTTCGCCGGTGGCAAATTTGGTCCGCTGGCCAGCGGCGGTGACCATATCGCAGCCTAATAACAACTGCGCCGCACCATCGCGAATACGAGCGGTGGTAATCGCCTCGGGGTTTTCTCCCACTTTCACGTGAGCCACTACAGCGCCATTTTTTTGTGAGAGTCCGGTAAAGTACAAAGTTGTACTGCCCTTCTCTTCCAGGTGCGCCGCCATACCCAGCAGTGCCGCCACGGTAAGTACACCACTGCCACCAATGCCGGCCACCAAAATACTGAGTGGCTGGGCCAGAGTCGCGACCGGCGCAGAAGGTAATCCGGCAATAGCCACGTCCAGGGCATCCGCCAGGGACTGCACCGGGGGCTTTTTCAGTTCTCCCCCTTCCACAGTGACAAAGCTCGGGCAGAAACCATCGGCACAGCGCATATCCTTGTTGCAGCTGGACTGGTTGATCTGGCGCTTGCGCCCCAACGGGGTTTCCAGCGGCTCCACGGCAATACAGCTGGACTGCACACTGCAATCGCCACAGCCTTCGCAGACCCGGTGGTTAATCAGCAATCGCTGGGATGGATCGACCATCTGTTTTTTCTTGCGGCGGCGGCGTTTCTCGGCCGCACAGACCTGCTCATAAATAATCGCCGTCACACCAGCAGTTTCCCGCAGGCGACGCTGCACGGCGTCCAGCTCAGAGCGGGGAAGAACTTCTACGGCAGTGGGCAGTTGGCTGCGGTGTTCGCGCCAGTGGTCGGGGTTCTCGGTCAAAAGAATAACCGTACCAACCCCCTCGGCCAGCAACTGTGCAGCCAGGGAGGGAGCATTAACTTCGCCATCGGCGGGTTGGCCACCGGTCATGGCCACCGCATCGTTCAGAAGAATTTTGTAGGTGATATTCACCTGGCTCGCCACGGCCTGGCGAATGGCCAATAGCCCGGAGTGGTTGTAGGTTCCATCGCCCATATTCTGGAAAATATGCTCGGCGCTGGAAAAACGGTGCAGTCCTACCCATTGGGCGCCCTCGCCTCCCATATGGGAATAGGTATCGGTGCGCAGGCCTTTACCCAAAGCCATAATATGACAGCCAATACCGGCACTCCCCAAACTGCCTTCTGGCAATTTGGTGGAAGTGTTATGAGGACAACCTGCACAGAAAATGGGTTCACGAGCCAACAAGCCCTGAGCCTTTGCAGCGACATTGCCCCCCAGTTTTTCTGCCAGGGGAATCAGCTGTGCCGCCAGTTCAGTATCCACCAGCCAGCGGGCAATGGCCTTGGCCACCTGATCCGGGCCAAAGCCCCACACTGCCGGCAACAGGTCCTTGCCATCCAGGTCTTTCTTACCGACTACCTTCGAACGATAACTATCTTCCCAACCGTAGAGCAGGTTTTTCAGCTGATCCTCCACCAGGGGACGCTTCTCCTCAACTACCAGCAAGCGCTCCATGCCCTTGGCGAACTCGCTGATGCCCCTAGGCTCCAGCGGCCAGGACATCGCCACTTTATAGATGGAGATGCCTGCTGAGTTCAGATCTGCCTCTGATAAGTTGAGCAGTTTCAAGGCTTCAAGCAAATCACCGTGGGCCTTACCCACCGTTACAATGCCGAAGCGTTTTTGCTCCGCACTGTGGGTGGTTTTATCCAGGCGGTTAGCATAGGCGAATGCCTTGGCTGCAGGCAAACGCTCCTCCAGCATACGGCGCTCGTACTCAAGGCGCTCGGCAGGCCAATTCAGGTGGGGATCGTAGTTCAGGCCGTGCGGGGGGATTGGGAAGTCAGCTGGAATTGTAAACTGGGGCAACTCCGGCACAATCAAGGAAGCACCGGCCTCTACAGTTTCAGTAATTGCCTTAAAACCCACCCACAAGCCCGAAAAACGGGATAAGGCAATGCCCGCGAGGCCCAGGGTCAGGTACTCATCAATGGAGGACGGAAATATCAGCGGCATCATTACCGACTCAAAAATCTGGTCGGTATTGTGGGAAAACATGGAGGATTCTGCAGTGTGGTCATCCCCACACAACGCCAAAACACCACCTAGTTTTGAGGTGCCCTGAATATTGGCTTGGCGGAAAACATCTGCGGTGCGATCTACACCGTGGCCCTTGCCATACCAAATAGAAAAGACGCCGTCTTTCGTTGCCTGCTGGCGATAGTGATCCAGCAACTGGGTGCCCCAAATATTGGTCGCCCCCAGGTCTTCATTAATGCCCGGCTCAAAATGGATTTCCCGCTCGGCCAATAGCTTCTTGTGCCGCCACAGGGCCTGGTCGTAACCGCCCAATGGGGAACCGCGATAACCGGAAACAAAGCCAGCTGTATTGAGACCCGCCAGCTCGTCCATGCGCTTTTGCATTAAGGGCAAACGAACCAGGGCGTCAATTCCGGTCAGGAATACACGGCCGGATTCACGGGTAAAAGCCGCTTTCAGCGAATACTCGCTATCAAAGCCCAATTCCTGATCGCCTTCGACCATTGCCATGGGTACCACCTATTTTATCTTTATTGCTTTTATCACTCCGGTTCTCGCCGCCAGTAACGTGTCGCGAAAATATTCGCGGCATCTCCCGAGTTACAGCAGAACAGACCAGAGCTGTTTAATAGCGCTAAAATTAACACTGCCCGGCAGAGCAGGTCATACCAAAATTGGCCCAACTCAGGCATAATGCCGCCATAACTCGCTAAAGATGACCAGCTACTGGCAACAAATCACTCAAAATGAAGTATTTTGGGGGATACAACGGAAAGGACATGCCCTCTTATGGTGCTCGCCTCTGGCCTTTACACTCTGTGTGACTAAATAAGTGCCAAAGGTTCAGCTTTTTGAGAGGCATAGCCTGGAACTGATCAGGGGGTATCAGTTTCTACCCGATTGCAGTTAACTAGTATCAACCGGTTGGGCAAAGTACCCATTAGCGGGAAATTAATAAAAAACGAGAAGGTCTCACAAAAGATGCGCAGTATAGGAAGCTACTGCCATAACAAACCAAAAAAAACCATGTACGAAATGCACACAATTTACCGGAGAACGCTGGGAAGCATAAATTCACTGGCAGGTTGATGATTAGCAGCCGGCGATACCGGCGTACGTTCAGAGAGATGAGATACGGAATATAACCATGGCCTATTTACTGGATGCCATCGACAAAAAAATTCTGGAAATCCTTCAACAGGATGCCACCATTCCAAATATTGAGCTTGCAGAAAAAGTCTGCCTCTCACCCTCCCCCTGTTCACGGCGGGTTAAAAATCTAAACGAGCAAGGGTTTATAAAACGCGCAGTTACCCTGCTTGAACCGGAAAAGGTTGGGCTACCGGTAAGTGTATTTATCCAGGTTACTCTTAACCACCAAGTGAAAAAAGAGTTGCAAGACTTCGAATCGGTTATCGGCCAATGGCCGGAAGTGATGGAGTGCTACCTGATGACCGGTGATTTCGACTACCTGCTGCGAGTTGTTGTACCCAATTTGCAGGCCTATCAGGAATTCCTGGACAAAAAGCTCACTGAGCTCCCAGGCATCGATCATATTAAAAGCAGCTTCTCTTTGAAGCAGGTGCGTTACCGCACTGAGTTGCCGCTGGACCAGTTGCTAGAAAGCCAAGGCTAACTTCTTGGTGCGCCTGTATATCTATAGGCGCACTCAACTCCTGTTTAATGCACTTTCAAAAGTGTGAGTTACTTTTTCACACCATTCGGTTAACTATAAATAAGCAGATTTACACGTTTACTCTATTGGATTAGTCGCGTACTGAGTAACGATGCCTGCCCAGGTCTTCTCAATTTCCGGCAGTAAATCCTGAAACGCGGCTTTTTCTGTTGCTACTCGCAAATCATCAACCGCATCTGAGGTACTCCAAACACTGGCACTCGTACTGTCTGTTGCTGTGGCTTCAGAAATACCGAACAGATACTCGGTGCGGACATCAAAAAATGCTGCCGAGACTGTGGTTGTTACCTTTACCTCCTTGTTCTTTAAAAAACCCAGGGAGATAACATTGAGTGGTGCAAATTTCTGCTCACCGGCATGAAAAGAAGTATCAAAAGTATACACCAACAAAATATCAGCTTTTAGCCGGGCCGAAGCCTCCCGAAGTGACCGTACTGAGTCCAGATTGGTCGGCAGTAGGATTTTATTGAGCGGCGCTACATTCGATACTGCCGGCAGCTGCGACAAACGAAGAAAATCCCTGTCGGTCTCCACCTCCCGAGTAGTAACAACACTGTAGCGACCTGTGCCAAAGCTATTGAGCCGGTAAGATTGGTACCCCGGTGCCTGAACTCGGGCAATCGAGATATTTGCAGGGAATGGCGTTGCTGGCTCTTTAGACATCAATTCATTGATATCGGCATCTGCCAGCTCACTCAAATGTACCGAGCCTCCTGGAGTGGTATATGAGGCACAGCCACCCAGAACAAATAAGGCAGTCAGCAGTAGTACTCTTGTGCACACTTTCATCATAAATCCCTATCAAAGTTTGGTGAGATATAACGTTATCACAAGGTAACAGGTGGCTATATAGTTGCCTGTTAATCCAGCCTAATCCCCACAGCTGCTCTTCTCACTACTCGCCATAATCCTATGCGCACCGCATATGCACAAGATTCCAATGCGTCCGCTTTAAAAGACTATACACCCAGCACTTTACGAAAAAGCCTGTCAAATTCCGGAAGATCCAGCTTTGGCCTTTCTTCTATGGAGTTGGCAGCGGATCTATCCAGATTTGTTTGAATCCAGCCATCCAGTTTGCTATCAACGGCTATCAAATCGCCCTCTTCAAGCAACTTCTTTTTCACAATCAAACTGGAAAGAACATCCAGGAGCCACTCATTTTCTGAGGAGGGCAACAATTCGTTGTACATGCAACTAAAGTCCACAGGAGGAATTTGTGTAAACTCTTTTATATACAGCGCATTAAGCAGTGAACGCAGTACATAGAGTAACTTCTTGACCTTAATCTCTTTAAAACCTCGATCATCCTCACGAACAAACCTGGAGTAATTATTAAACCCCATACTGACATAGTGATGAGCTAATGCTCGCGGCTGCCAACATTTTAGAGCCAAATCCTGCAATAGCTCCAAAAACCCTTCATTTCTAAGATAGACCTTTGGCGAAAATAGCCACTCGATTAAAGTGGGGTTACTTGCCCTCATTAAAGTTAAAGTCTTTTTGATATCCCAACCGACCAAGTCCAGTTCATCGCCAAGTTTCTTATCAAATGGAACCTCAACGACATCTCTGGGAGTACTTATAGTGAGATATTGTTGAATATTACGCTTGTAGATAAATCTTACATCCCAGTCACTATCAGGGGATTCAAATCCCCATGCGCGACTTCCTGACTCACAGGCATAGATAATTTCAATATCTCGCTCTACTTCCAGTGATTTCAAGCGATCCTTTATCAGCGATTCCATATACATCTGTCTACAACTTCAAAAAAATCAACTATACCCGAAACATTCCTTGATTTCTCTTACGAGGGCTACAAGTGCACTTTCGTTAGAGAGTCATTAGGGCAACTGTCTTTTTCTCCCAACAACTGAACTAGAAAATGTTAAACATAGCCCCTCAGTAGACTATGATAAAAACTAAAAAATGACTCTCAGGAGGTAGGCTCCATGGACGGAAATCCGAAAGGCTCGATCACTGTAAACAACTACTCTATCTCTTATGTCCAGGAGGGACAGGGCGAACCCATTGTTCTTGTACATGGCGCACTGGCCGATGCTCGGATGTGGCAAGAGCACTGCAAAATCCTGTCAAAAGAGTTCAAGGTAATTTCATTCACTCAAAGGTATTTCGGCAATCCGGGTAGTCCTTCGGAAGGCCCCTTTGGGATTGATACCCATGCGCAAGACCTGATAGGACTGATTGAGGCTTTAAATTTAGGCCCTGTCCACCTAGTAGGATGGTCTTATGGTGCCGATGTGAGCTTAAATGCTGCCATAAAAGCTCCTCGTTTAATCAAAAGTCTGTACCTTTATGAGCCCGGGCATCCGGGATACATTGAAAACAATGACATGGAAGAGTATCGCCGAGATGCTGAAACTATGTTTGCAGAAATTTTCAAAACAACAGCTGAAGATAAGCTGGATACCGCTACTAAGCTACTTATCGATGGCTCAGGAAATCGAGCGGGCTACTTTTCCCAACAGCCTATTAAATATCGTGTACAGCAGCTGGATAATGCCTACACCCTGCCTCTACAGCTTAATCAAACTGAGCAACCCACACTGAACCCTAGCAGCCTTTCAAGCATATCTATTCCAGCCTGCGTGGCTTTTGGCTGTAATACCCGCCAGCTATTTAAAATTGTATCACTTGCGGTCGGCACATTGCTTCCAGACACTCATCTACAAGAAGTAAGTGCAGAAAATCATATGCTGCCTCTGGAGGACCCTGTACGCTTCTGCCACCTTGTAAGAGAGAGCATCGCTAATTACTGTGATCGGCAACTTGTAACTTACTAACATTCAAGAAGGAAAGAATACATATAAGGCATCGATGCTGATTACAAATTTGCCGGGAGGTGCTCACAGCATGTCTTGAGTATTCTTTCCCGCTCAGCAGTTAAAAGCCTTTTATTGTTACCCACTACACGATATTAAAATAATGCAGGGATTGGAATTATCCATCCAACCCCTGCAACACTCTAATCAGCCTTACAAATCCTCGCTTCTGCGTACCAAGCTCCCGCTTGACAGCTAGCCCCGTCTTCACAGTGCTCGTCAACCTGGCAGTAACACTGACCATCCGGGTTGCAGCCAGGGGTTAAATAATTCTCCAACGGATCAGCCCCGCTTACCCGATCCCAGAAGGGGTTGGAAAACATATTATTTGGGTCCAACTCTTCTTTCACATCTATAAACTGGGACCATTTAGGGAAGCGCGCGGCCATATCCTCAAAGATAGCGACTGAATTCTTACCCCAATGAGGCCTGGCTCCATACTTCCTGAGAGACATCTGCTCAATTTCCAAATTGACAAAGTAGTTCTTGGGCACAGCTTCACCTCGTTGACGCAAGGTATATTCAATTCCTACAAACGCTGTATCACGGCCTGCTGTCATCCCTAAATAACTATCGGAAGCCTTGCCAAAACGAAAATAAATACCATTCAGTGGGAAACAGGTTTTTTCACTATTTGCAATAATCTGGCGGACATCTCCAATCCAGTTGGGCAGCTCTTCAAAGGGAATCGCGACCTCCTGAAGTGCAATTGGAAGGTTGTCCCAGACACATTTGTCGGGCTCTTTACATACAAAGTGCTGCATCAGATCCGCATGCCCAGTGGGTTTGATCAACTTCTTCAGGCCTGAATCGACATCCCTGAAATAGGAACTGGAGCGCGCAGTATGGCGAAGGGAGGCTGCAAAACACTGCAGTGCGGCACTGTCGGCTTCATGAAGGCTATCGAATATCAATCCGAATAAATATTCGGAAAAGTCTGACACATCAGCCTGGGCATTGTAGGCATTGCCCGTAGTAGACAAAGGCACCTTGTTGTAAGTTGTTACAGTATAACGTCCTAAACCCGGGAACCAGGCAACATTAGCCGAATGATTATCGCGAGCCAAATCAAGTACAACTTCCTCAAGCTCGTCATCGCTATGATACCCTTTTACTTTCGCTTCTACCTTATAGCCAGGCTCAACCTCTATAGTCGCCTCAACAACTACGCCCAAAACACCCAAGTTTACCCTGGCGGCATTGAGCATCTCACCACTGATTACTCGCAAATCCCCATTACCATCAACCAACTTCAATTCGGTGACATAATCAGAAATCATACTGCTTTTTTGTGTAAACGTTGAACCGTGAGTACCGCTTCCCAGCATACCGCCTATTGTGAATATGGCCAGCTCTGTCACCATGGGTACACTTAGTTCGTACTCTCGAAGATAGGTGGTTAAATCCCTGAACCTCATACCAGCCTGGACGGTTACCAACAGGTTATCTTTGTCCAGGCTAACGACCTGGTCCATATTTTCCAGGGTAATTTGCACCTCTCCGTTACCCGCACAGGCAGCATCAATCTGACTGTTGAATCGGCGACTCCCGGTCATCACTTTACGGCCTTGATCCGCTGCGTCACGTACTATCTGCTGAACTTCATCGATACTGGTCGGATCATATATAACGCCAGGGAAACAATCCTGAGTATCCTGGTAGTTTTTTAAAATCTCAGGTACTTCAATTGGTGGCGGTAGTTGCTCTGCAACACTTGTTGCAGCCAAGGAAAAACCGACTATGAAAAGAGCTTTTTTACATCGCCTTAAGAAATATTTGGATTTGGTTATTATTTCTGCACACATAACGAACTCCCTTTTTTGCATTAATGTAGACTGGATAAATCAACCAAAACGGGGAAGCAGTTCCCCATCGATGATGTCCCGAACATTACTGCTGTGATCAGGCGCTTTACTGCGAAGAAAATCGGCGTAATTTGATCGATAGGCCGATATAGGGCGACGATCTATAGAAGGCACCCACAATGCATGATTCGTAGTTGCAAATTCCAGTAATCGGTTAGCCAGGATACAAATTGGCCCATCGCTGAGACGTGCCGCATCAAAAATCCAAAACTCTTTACCATTGGAATCAGATGTCGTTGGATATTTGCGTACAACTGCTGTAATCACATAACCGTCATTCTGGGCCGTGGAACCCGGGCGGGCCATAAATTGCGGTGTACGCATTACGCAATCTTCTGGGAACTGAAAGGCATCCGCAATTTTCATATTGACACAGTCCATATGAATCAAGGCGGAAGGGCGGCTTTCTTCAGGCATACTCCAATAGCCGTAGTGGCGCTCAGGATAATCGCGATATGCCCAGGAAACCCGCATAGATATATGGTCAGGCCTGTAACCCACAGCAGCCCAATAAAGGTGCTCAAAGGTTTCAGGGAACTGGAAGTGCCCACGGTAAGCCGGATCATTCATATCCCAGGAAAGCGCATCATCCCGAATAACCCTGTAATCTTCTTTAATCTCAGAAGCTGAATTGGAGTTAACTCGAATCCGGGCACGTACCAAACCGCCAACATCCAGCGGTGCTGCAGGGTATCCGGACAACCACTTGGGTACCAAACCTCCCTTCTGCAGGATTTCAAAGCGGAATAACTGCTCAGATTTATCCATTGCCCCCATATATTGGCCATACAGGGTAACCTCACCCGCATTGTCATCGTAGTTGCAGACAATGTCCGACGTATCAAAGCCCAGCTCCAGGTAATCTGCGATAATAGTATCAGCACCCGGCTCCATATCGGCCTTCCGAATAACCCAACACCGGGTCCTGTGTTCTTGAGGCAGAACAATTCGTGTTCCAATAATTCGGGTAGACTCAACCCTGGCTGCAGTTTCAAAGACAATAATATGATTTCGCGTTACTCCAAGAGAGTGTGAGCTTGCAGCAATATAGGCGTTGTTACCCTGACGATCCCGAATGCTCCAACTTTCAAACGCGCCCTCTCGATCCCAGCGAATTAAGCGAATAAATCCTGAGCTACCAGAATCACCAATATTTCCACCATAGTTGATGGTGATACAGTTACCTGTTTCCAAATCAAAGAAAGGGTGGCCGGTAGTCCGAACCTGGGGAAATAGCCACTTTTCCGGAGTTAGATTTTCAAGCAGCGGGGGTAAGCTCGATTTCCATTCATCCACCTCTCCAATAGGGGTTACCATCTCTAGAGTTGTAGCATCAAACTCATAGGGCATACCCCCTTCATAACTCATTGCAAAACGGTTATCTCCCATATAATTGGGGGCTGTATTGCAGTAGTTCATAAATCCAAGATTCGGGCTTGAATATATTGTCCCACCCAACAAACTAAATTTATCGAAGCCTGTTAAATCCTGCTCCTGCATTATCGCAGATGCAGTGCGTATCATTTTTCGGACATAGGGAACTTCACTGTTGTTGCTCCGCCCAGTAAAATCGAGCCGGGTCAAAGCCCCCTTTCCATTAGGTGTAAGATGGTTGGATGCCAGTGGAATACCCTCGGCCATAAGAAGATGGCCAATAACATCATCGGGTAAGGTTCCCTGTATTACACTGAGCACTCCGGAGGAATCTGACAAATCACCAACCATTATTGACTCTGGGAAACTAGAGCCATCCAAAGTATGGCCTGTCCCAGCCTTAACTGATGCCACTCCCATAAGCGGTGATGCAGACATTACACCTGCGGCCTTCAATAGATCTCGACGCTTCATTTTTTATCCCTAAAAAATACGGTCGGCAGCTTAATCTGACCATAAAATTAAATTTTTAATTAAATAATTGGCGCAATTCACGCCCAAAATAAACCTTTAGGCGAAAACCACTTATTATTCTTATCAAACCAACCCTTTAGAATTTTAACCCCTTAAAATTCACACCATCAACCTATATACCACAATAAAAACAAACCAAACCAGAAAACAAAACCTATCAAACAGGACAAAAAACAAGCACCAATCAGTCAAACAAAAAAATATCGATAAGAAATCCGATACCACCCAGAACAACCACCACACTAATGTTAACAACAGAATTTAAAATAAATATTAATACTCATTGAATCGCACAATATTTAATATATCCATGAGGCATCTCATATATATGCGCCAACAGGCAGAAAACTGCATCAGTCCACAACCCTAAGAGGTACAGCTAGGAAGCATTGGATATATGACAATTCTATTAGACATTGAAAAAATGATTATTCATTGATGTTTAATAGTATTGGTATACAATCTTTCACGCACAACTACCCTAAAATTAATTTAAGGTGACATCAATGTTTAGTCATATTATGGTCGGGGCCAACGATATCGAGGAATCAAAGGTATTTTACGATTCCACTTTTGGAATATTGGGTTACAAACCCGGCACTATTGATGATCGTGGCCGCTGCTTCTATTTTAATGACAACGGTATTTTTGCCATCACCAAACCCATCAATGGGGAGCCCGCAAGCCATGGCAACGGCAGCACTATTGGCTTTACAGTAAACAGTTCTGAAGAGGTTGATGCCTGGCATGCTGCAGGTATTGCCAACGGTGGTACCAGCTGCGAAGAGCCCCCAGGCGTACGGGATAGCGCCGTAGGCCCAATCTACCTCGCCTACTTACGAGACCCTGCTGGCAATAAGCTCTGCGCACTGTATAGAGCAAGCTAATTAAGATTCGCAATCAGGTGCCTCCCCTTACAGGGAGGCGCTTTATAAGTGGACTAATAGAGTAATCAGTCCCAGCGGTTGAAAATAACGTGCATGCCGTGATGATCGTCACTCACGAATACGAAATAGCCGGCGCCAGTATGTGCAGTTGCGCACACCTTCGTCCCCTGGGAGGTCTCAGAACACTGCATTTTGTAGGCTTCAATTCCCGCAGTATCGTATTCACACTGACTGTATTGGCTGTCAAGAGTTTGCACTAAATCGCGACTGCTCCTTGCCAATACATAGCGGTAATCACCAAAGTAGCGATAGTTATAGGCATCCAGGTAATATGCCTGGGAATCAATACCCCCTTCCAGAAGCTCGCTATAGCAGAGTTCAGGTCTGGCCATCCACAGAGTTTCCTGATCATTCGAAGAGTGTATTCCTGGCCAATTCTGTTGGTCATGTTGAGAGAGTACTACGTTGGTTGAATCAACATAGTCTTTCACAATGACGTAATCACCTTCATCACTTTCTATTCTGCAAACCGGTGCGCCGCCAATAAAATTATCACACTGAACCATATCCAGGCTGACTTGAGTTGTCTCCCCGGCACAGCCTTCTGCAAAGCTTTCAGCCCAGTATTGCACAGCCTTAACTGCATACTCTCGAGAGTCTTCTATTTCATAATAGAAGTCTGAAAAGATGCGATAAACATCGCGATCATTAGTATTACTTGCAGAAGCTGCTACAGAACACTGACTAAACTTAGGCAGTTCAAAACTCTGTTCTGCTTGAGCGGGAACCGCACCGGCAATAGCAATCGCTGCTGTAAAAGTGGCAAGAGTTTTCATTAGATGTCCTCCGTGAACAATCATCCTAAAAGGGACGCGGATTCTAGCAGAGGAAAAAAAACTATCAAAAGCAGTGTAACGATATGAAAGTTCAGGTACCTTCTTCCAAGGTTGTGAATATCTGAATAATATTAATTATCGGCATGAGTGAGTTAACTCGATAAAACGTTCCAACTGAAATCCGGCCTCAGTCTTCCCTCCATCTTTACTTTCAAGCGGCCAACCACAATTCACCCGCACACAATCACCGTAGAGATCGAGCGTGCTGAAATCTGCACCGCCCAACAAGGCTATATTTTCTTCGGAAGCCATACGGCAAAGACTCCGGCTATCCAACCCTGGGATCTGCAACCAAATCACCATTCCTCCATGGGGATCACTGATGCGCGACTCATCGGGCAAGTTTGAACTTAAGTAGTTGCGATAGGATGCGACCTGCAAGGCAAGCTTTTGCCTGAGTCCCTGCACATGACGGGAGTACTGGTTGGTACCGGTGAAATCAGCTACCGCTAATTGGACAGGCAAGTTCACACCATAACTTTCGGTAAATCGATAGTGTTCATATTGTTTTCGATACCTTCCTGGTAAGCACCATCCCAGGCGATAGCCTGCGCTCAATGTCTTGGAGATAGAGCCACACCAAAGCACATACCCGCTCCGGTCCCAGTAGCGCACGGGCATGGGCAAACTTCTTTGAAATCCGAGCTCCAAATACACATCATCCTCGACAATTGGAACCCGATATTTACCAGCCAGTACGGCCAGGTTCTCTTTCTGCTCCGAGCTCAGGGACACGCCCGTAGGATTCATATGACTGCTACTAAAAAGACCCGCCTGGGCCAATCCCTGCTGCATATAGCGCTCTAGCTGTGGGAGGTCTAAACCGTTTTCAACAGTCGGTATCTCAACAACTTTTCGTCCCATCAAAGCCAACAGATTAAGAAGACCGTTGTAACAAGGAGAACTGATCGCAACCGCATCACCGGGCTTAGTCGTAATCGCAATCGCTGTGCGGACGGCATCCATACAACCATTTGTCACTACTAATTCATTGGCAGAGAAATGCAAATCATAACTGGCAAAGTGTGCGCTAAGCGCACTGCGCAAAAGCGGCTCCCCTGAGGAAACCGGATAGCCATGCATACTGGCGCCAGCCTCTCGGGTTGCCCGCCGCATACTGCGCTCCAGGGAATCTAACGGCAATAGCCCTGGGGATAAAGACGCAACACCCAATGGCCCTGTTCCCAACCCACGAAAATAGCAATCGTGATTTACTGGGTCTGTTGTTCGGCAGGTGAATGCGGGCATTATGGGAGGCGGGTTACTGCTGGGAGGAACTGAGGCAAAGAATCCAGATTGCGGTCGAACCTTCGCCCAGCCGAGCTCCTCCAGCAAGTAATAGGTGCTTTGTGCTGTTGTCAGGCTGACTTCGTTTTGTGCAGCGAACCGCCTGAGGGACGGTAGTTTATGACCACTTGGTATTCTCCCTGACTGAATATCCTCTATACAGCGTTCGGCAAGCTCTTTATACCGCACCTATACCCTCTCCGATTCCGTCTACGCTCAAACTGTATACCTATTTTATACAAAAATTGCATCTGTATACCTTTTTTCATTTCTTGGATAGTTAGCCCCGAAACCAATTGGAGGGGCTGATGCGGTATTCGGATTTATTACTTGGTGTGCTACTAATGGCAATGTGGGGCTTCAACTTCATCGTTATCCAGATGGGGACGGAAGATCTAGACCCACTCCTTCTGGTGGCTTTGCGCTTTTCTTTGGCAGCCTTTCCGGCAGTGCTTTTCGTTTTCAGACCGACAGTCAGCTGGAAGTACGTTCTGGCCTACAGCCTGACTTTTGGCTGTGGGGTTTGGGGGATGGCCACCTGGGCAATCTCTAGCGGACTCTCTGCGGGTATGGCCTCACTTCTTTTGCAAGTGAATGTTGCGATTAGCCTACTATTTGGCTGGGTATTCCTGAAAGAAAAGATTATCCCGCAGAAAGCTCTTGGGGCTCTACTTGCCTTGGGAGGGCTGTTGCTAAGTTTGATGGTTGAAGATGGCACGGTGCCACTTATCAGTATTGCACTTATCCTAATAGCGGCTACCAGCTGGAGCATCAGTGGGCTCATTGTAAAGGCCAGTGGCACACAGCAAGTATTTAGCTTTATTGTCTGGGGGCTATTTTTTGCACCGCTACCACTGTTTGCAGCTACCTATATTCAAAATGGTGCGGCTGTATTTTATGAAATTCAAAACAAGCTTAGTGGAAAGTTGATTTTTTCCATATTGTTTCAGGCCTACCCAACCACTCTATTGGGATACTGGTTCTGGAACCGGTTAATCGTTAAGTACCCGCTGTCTACTGTTGCACCTTTAGGTTTACTCTGCCCCGTTTTTGGACTCTTTTTCAGTTGGTTATTAACTGGCGAATCGATTGGTCCAGAAAAGTTAATGGCCGCTATTATGATTTTCTCTGGACTGGCACTTGGAATTGTTCACTTTCGCCAGAGCTTTAAGATGCTAAGAAACTCACGGATTTTTGGCATGTTAAACATATCGCGATGAACAAGTATCCAAGTTGAGATTTGCCAGCTTTCAGGCGCAGGAATCTCAATAATGTCTTCAAATTTTTTAGCTTGGATTCTCGGCATGGCGCCAATACCGCAGCTTGAAAGCACTGCCTGGTTAAGAATTTGCTGACTGGAAGCAGTCAACACAATCTTTTGATCGGGAATATGATTATAAATCCATTCATTCCAGCCAAAGTGTAATGGGCGATCACCAAGAGCTAGAAACCTGTGCTCTTGGAGATTACTTTTATCGGGAAGCCCATACTCTTCAATATAGGATTTGTGTGCATAGAAAACGAATTCTGTTGTGAAAAATGGCAGCACGATATTATCGGGGGTCGTTGGTTTCTCGCCGACACGAATCGCAATATCAGCTTCACCGTACTCTAGGTTAAAATTGCGCAGGTCCCCGATTAAATTGACAAGCATACCTGGGTGCTGGGCCTGGTACTGCCTAATGAGCGGCATCAACAGGTCTACCATTTCGCCGACAGAGGTGATGGTGAGGTTGCCTTGCAAATTCTGCTCTTTGCTTTGTAACTGCGAGGACAACTGAGAAAAATGGCTGTCCGTGACCGCTCCCAGTCGCATAACCTCCAGCCCCGCCTCCGTTGGAATATAGCCTTTGTCATTGCGCTGAAATAGTACAACCCCAAGGCTCTCCTCCAGTACATTAATATGGCGCATCACGGTGGACCTATGAATACCAATCTCCTGGGCCGTTGCACTCAGAGTGCCCAGCTTGGCCAGCTTATAAGCGGTCCTTAACTCAGTCCATTTATTCATTATTTACCTCAAGCCCCCCATGCTCAGCATGTGCAAATATGCACATCAGAGTCTCATAATCACACATTCACAGCATATTCGCTACACCATAAAATGGATTCAAATGACCTGTACACCCTCTAATGGTTGAAAAATATGGTAATTGAAGCGGAAGTATTGATAGTAGGCGGTGGTTTCGCCGGTGTGTCTGTCGCACAAGCACTGGAAAGAAATGGCGTCCATACCATTCTGGTAGACAAAAAAGATTATTTCGAAGTCACTTTTGCCACCTTGCGCAATGTAACCGATCCATCCAGCACCGGGAATCAAGCGCGCAAGTACTATAGGGACTTTTTCTATGGCCGCTTCATTCAGGGGGATGTAATGGAAATGTCTGCGAAATCAGCGCGTTTGGCAGATGGAACAGAGTTACATTTCAACAGGGCCATACTCGCTTCCGGCACCCGATATCCGAGTATGCCAATGGCCAAATCCCTTTGCGCAATGGATATTCAATCCAGAAACCAAGAACTGTTGAACGAGCATCAGCGACTGAAACAAGCAAGGAAAGTCATGGTGATAGGTGGAGGGGTCGTTGGTGTCGAATTGGCGGGAGAGATCGCACACGCTATGCCGAGAACTCAAGTAATTCTGGCACACAATAAAGAGGTCTTATTGGACAACTTCAAGCCTAAAGCACAGATCAAAGCCCATAGACAATTAGAGAATTTAGGTGTAGAAATTCAGTTTAATAGCCGCTACCAAAATCAGAATGGCCGCTATATAAATCTCAACAATGGCCAAGCCAGCGATGCAGACCTGGTTTTTGAAGCAATTGGTGTGCTGCCCAACAATGATTACCTAAAACCGCACTTAGCGCATATCCTTAATGAGCAGGGATTTGTGAAAGTCGATAACAGACTTCAAGTTATTAACGAACCAAGCTTGTATGCACTCGGAGACATTGCAGATATTGGTGAGGCCAAACTGGGCTACCTCGCCTCTCAGCAAGGTGAATACCTGGCAAAGGCCATCGCCAGAAATAGAAAAGGAAAAAGTACCAAAAGCTATAAACGAAACCCACTAATGGCACTAGTTCCCATTGGCCAGAAGCAAGGATTAGTGCAGTTACCTTTCGCAGTAACAACCTGCAACCACCTCGTTCGGTTGAAGCAGAAAGACCTATTCATTAATAAGGTTTATCGTGGATTTGGCACTCAGCCAAATGCCCGGCTCTCTTAGTTCGGGCTAACTATTGTAAGTAGCTATTAATGCAGTTAACGATATGATTCTATTTTGGTCAACTGTATAAATACAAAAAATAAAATCATAAAGTGAGCATTATCAAGGACAAAAAATCACAAGTACTAACCAGGTTTATTACTTTTTTCCCTCACCAGCCAGTAGGAAACTCCCAGGGCGATAGTCACCAGGGCAATACCGACTATTTGCTCCGCATTAACAAATTTTAAGTCGAGCACAATAACCTTCCGAGCTACAGCCATTAAGGCTGTAGCCAATACCAATTGCACCGGTATCACATTAGTACCCAGGTAGAGTCGGATATTAGTGAAAATTTCAATGGCAATAAGAACGGCGAGAAAGGCCCCAAAAGTCTCGAGGATATCTTCCATATCCAGCAATAGGAATGGCGTCTCCATTAGCCTTTCATAAAGTACATAGACGACATCCGCAATGGTCCAGAATATGACCAACACCATAAGAATGGCGAGAAATTTAACGGCATATTTTATTGCTCGATGTAATTGGTTGATCAGGGGATCAGCATGATCCTCATGTATCTCGTCATATTTCATGGGCTTCGCTCTGCCGATTGATACCGCACATTGCTTGAGTTCGACTATAGGCGAAATCCCCGTATTCAGCCGAGAGAGCTTCCTTTAGTGAGTGAGTAGTAAGAGGAATCCCGGCAGCATATTCACCGCCGGGATATTGTGAGTCGTTAAGGTAGGCAGGCTGCGTTAGTGAAGAAATACTTTACTTCGTAGTCACTACAATCCTCTGTTGCACAAAAGAAGCGGTAATTAGTGCAGATATCGCCTATATGCATGCTTTCGCCGGTTAAGGAATAATCCAACTTCGTATCAACAACCCTTGCCTCAATACCAGCAACATCACTGACAGCACAGCTATTGCTTATATTTCCCGCTGACTTGTGTTCGTTAAAGCTCTCATAATCAATGCCACCTGAGGAGGGATCATCCAGGTCCAGCCACTCGGTTGCGTAGTACCCTGGATTTACCAAGCTGTTGGACAACTTGTGCACGCCCAAAGCATTGATTTCATCACCGTGGCGCCCGTGGAAAGCAAAAATTTGCTGGGATGAAGTGGAAGAATAAGTTGTACAAGTCCCCTGCTGAGTCCCCCCGGAAATAGATGAGCCATTGCTCGACGTCAATTTAAGGTAGTAAACACTACCCGTTTCATGCTTTTCATCGTCGACACAAATTTTAACGTCATCCAGATACTCGCTGCTGGCGGAGTTAAAACTCAGCACACTCCCCATCGAGCCACCGTCTCCATCACCGTATTCAATACAATATTCATGATCACTGGCTGTGGCATGGCTTAGGGATTGCTTAAATTCATAGCAAGCTTTAAAACCGTCAATTCGACCACCGGAACGAATCTGGACAGATTTCAGATTCATAGTACCGCTGCCGAGTAGCTTACGTTTTACCAGGTCGATTGAATCAAACGCATCACCTCCGGTACCACCCACAACATCTTTTTTGATATAACCAAAATCCGAGTAGCTATCTTGGTTGGCGATCCAGAACCCATCAAATGGTTCGTAGTAATTCACCCACACCGAGGTAGTTACACCTTCCGAATTCCTCTTGGCATAGAGAGCGGCATTTTCCAAAGCGTTATAAGGCATTCCATAGCGATAGCCATCGGCTTCACAGGCGGAATAACCTTCACTCCAGGCTCCCGATGCACTGCTGATGTGCCAGTTTCGCTCATCGTCTACACAGGCAAACACTCGCTCCGTACTACAGCTATAGTCGCGAATTTCACCGTCATTACTTAACCAGGCGCAACTATTGTTACCACTGGGAGAGTCATTCCGCCAAGACCACGTAAAATCTTCAATCTGGGGTGCTTTAGAAGCACCTATAGTGGTCGCATTGGCCTCAACCAGCGCCAACTCAAGCATGTTATACCCAGATACTGCTTTCTCCAGGATCTCACTGCCGGAATACTTGATGTCATCCTTGCTATATTCGGTTGTTGCATCCAAGGCGACACTTAAATTCCCATTGTTGTAGTGGCTGGTTGCGCTGGCATTACCGTCGATATCTGCTGTTAACTGGCTGGAATTTTGTGCAAGTGGCTCATTGGAAGTGAGGTTTCCAGATGCATCCATCTCATCCACACCGATCCAGACATTGCGTCTGAATTTCGATGTGTTTGACTCGTCATGGTAATCACACAGATTGTTATCACCAGTGTGCGGATACTCTCTGGGCACCTGAATAAATAGGATAACGTTGCGTCCCGCATCCAACACATTCTGTTTAGTCAGTGTTTGCGCCGGCAGGGAGGCGCAATCATCTTCTGTATAGCCCCAGTCGGTAGGCTTAAATACCAGATCCCCCAACCTGCTTTCAATTTTCTCACCAATCTTATTGCGGAAGTTCTGGTGGTAATCAGAATCGTAAGCCTCAAACTTTAGGAATATGACTTCATCGTTATTATCTTCAAGAAAATCCTTAATCTCATCCAGCCCATCCCCCAGCGTTGCAGCTGTACCAAACATATAAATACACATAGTGGCCTCTTCCAGGCCCATATGACACAGGTGCGGTGTTGAGCTGAAATTGGAAGCAGGGTAAGTATCATATTCGACCAGACGTATTCCCCGACTGAATAATTTCTCCGGCGCGTACCACTGGTTTACATCGGTATATACACCCTGATCCCACTGATAGGATGCATAGGCATTATGCGCTCCCGCCCACAAGGTCTTTGATAAGGGAGCCTTTGTATCAATCTGCCCCTGTAAATCCAGGCGCTTCACTTTATCATCGCTAGCATCAATTTCGCCGACAACAGACATCGAAAAACTCAAAAGCAAACTTGATACCAAACCAATTGTTTTATGCATTATTCTTTTCCTGATAAGTATCTTGATAGTTACCGCTAAAATAAAAATCCCAGTAAGTATTTCCCCTCAGTTGAATTGACCAATTGGAACAAGCGTACACGCCTGTCGTGAACCGCTAAATTACAACAGTACTGACTGGTCAATTTTAGTCATTTACCCTACTTTACATTTTCATAATTTGCGCACTTTTCAGTACTGACAAACATCCATCTCCGAATTAAACATTCATAAAACTACCCGCTAGCGGGGGGCGCAAATAGTAGCTACAGAGCATGACCAATCAGTTACGAGCTTAAGGCAGTTATGTAAATATCTGCCCATTTGTAACAGGGCCAACATAAATGACAGACCAAATGTCCCTCCAGTATTTAAGGTTCAATCACAACCTTGGAAGTAATATCACGCACGTTAAATCTTCTGGTTTAGGAGCAGAGTTTGGGCACCTAATTCATCTTTTCAGATTATTGATAGTTTCAAAATATAATTGGGACAAACCTTAAAAGAGTCGGCATCAACAATCTTCAGCTAACAACGATAGAAAATAGACGACAAAAATCTTTTCCAAAAGGCGTAGAATTGATTTAAAGCTAAGCCGGATTCAGGATATAAGAAGAGTACAACTTAGATATTTATACTTACCAAACAATGAATTGAGCACCCAAGGAGTGGTAGGCTTATTGAAATATTACATTCATAGAACAAATAGAAAATTATAATTTCCGCCCCAGGAAAGCAGCCTTATCAAGGAGAGAGAATGAAAAGCAAGGCACTTATTATACTGAGTAGTATTCTTATCGCCTCATGTGGATCTATGCGACCGCAAAATGCAAGCAATTATCAGCAAGACCTGATCACCCCAGAAGAAACAGATAACTTTGTACTCACCGAAAGCAGCACCTTCGATGAACCCATGCTGGGAATTGCCCTAAAGTACGATAATAAGCAGTATCCTACCGATATTATCAATGTCTATGTATACCCTATCGATAGCATCACATGGGAAAATACAGATGAAATCATCTCCATTGAAATGGGCGATATTATAGATGAAGTTGACTTTGCTATAGAGCAAGGGCATTACAAGTCAAGATCACCAGAGACTATTGAAAACTTCAGTTTTAAAATCGGTGAAAAGCGATATTCTGGAAAAAAGTCATCTTTCACACTTACCAACAGAAACGATGCTGAATACTTCTCAAATAGCTATGTATTTGTCGATAAGGATAAATATATAAAGTTCAGAACCAGCTTCGACAGCAGAGCGACCGTAGAATGGAATGGCGACTCAGCAGTGAAAGAAATACTGCCTGAAATAGTTGTTCCCGACGAGTCTGCGTACATGAAGAACCTGAGAGCTGAACACCAAAAAGAAATCACCAAGAATCTGATAAAATCACTATTCCAAGCTTCTCAAGAAGCACAACCTAACACAGAGTAATTTCTCAACTAACTTAATAGCAATTGCGACAAATCCGACTCTGTAAGAGCTGATGGCTACTAGGTGCCGCTTAGCACCAGAGAATTGCAAGCGGCACGCTTTAACTGAAGTCTCCTGTACTTCAACGGCATGAAAGCACACTTCTTCCCCCATTGGCAGGAGATTAGCCCTAGACATCTCCAATTCAGATTTTTAAACAAATCTCACTAAAACCCACTCCAACTGGCGAATAAATTTCTCAGGTGGTTGAGATAATACTGGCACTTCGGCGTCTATGATTAAGGAGGCACTAAGGAAAGGAAATTCGAATCATGAGCAAAATCCTGCCTCCAATTCTTGCTCTTCTGCTCGCCGCATTTGTTTTAGGCGCGCAAGCCAACAACTATGTCAGTAAGGATAGTCAAGCCACTTCGCCTCTCGGATGTATCAGTGCCACATCAGTACTATCTACCCATACACCGACAGATATTACTGCTGCCGCCAAAACATGTACCGAACAATCCAAATTTGATGAGGCAGCTGAGTTGTTAATGGTTGCCAGTGCCTTTGCTTATTTCGACACACAGAGGGTTAGCGACAAAACCGGGCACAATGTATTAAGAGTGATTTTCAATAAAAAATTTAATTCGATGCCAGAGGGAGATCGAAAAAAACTATTCGCCAGCATTAACTCTCTTGATCAGGGCGGCGCAAGGAAGCTGGAAGTTTGTAACTATTTGACAGCCGCAAAGCCGCCATCCTATATACCAAGCTATATGATTTCTCATGGGTTAAGAAAATTTACAGGCGTTACTGAAGCCCCCCTGATAAAAGATTTTGATGCCGTTCAAAGCTGGTTAAACTCAATGGTGTTTGTCAAATGCCGCAGTTAATCGGTATCTTGTTGCATAGAGACGAAATACTTACATCAGGCTCACCTTTGGGCTGAATATAAGCATCCAAGGCAGTAAAGATTCCCACGACGTAAATACTGGCCATCTAGATGGTCTCAAACATATTCGGCCACCGCAAGTCTGGCATTTCCCTGACACTTGGCTAAATCGCCACTTCAAGAGCTCCCTTTGCCACTATTTACCAAGCGCAAAGTTTCAGGCATGATTTTCCCATAGCCGAAATTTTCTCTAATCGGATTAATGGGAAGAACTGTGAAAGAAAACGGAATGCTCTTTTTATTTTGTGGAAAGATGGGCGCAGGAAAAAGTACAAAAGCTGCGGAGATAGCACAAACTACAGGAGCTATTCTTATTTCCGAAGATGAGTGGCTGTCTAATTTATATCCCCATGAGATCTGCTCACTCTCCACTTACATAGAGTATTCTGCAAGATTAAAACCAATGATCAAGTCACATACTCAAGATATCTTAAGGAGTGGCATCTCGGTAGTACTGGATTTTCCCGGCAATACAAGAAAACAAAGATCTTGGTTCAAAGAGATATTTCTGGATAACCTCTTTCCCCATCAATTAATCTATCTTAAAGCCGATGATAAATTATGTTTACAGCAAATTGCCCAAAGGCAAAAATCACATCCGGAACGAGCCGCCTTTGATACCCCTGAGACCTTCAAACAAGTTAATAAGTACTTTGAAGAACCTAGCCAATCAGAGGGATTCAATATTGAAGTAGTCCATCAGGGAGGCATTTAAACGTACCCACTCCCCCTAACAATTGGGAGCAACCTCTGCTGGACTCTCTTTCCGTTTGCGCTATCTCCTCCAGTGTTGGAGAAACTAAAGGAAGCCTAAGTCTCGATGCTGGCCCAGTATTTTGAGTCCCTGTGCACCCGTTATTCGAGTAGCCGGTTCCAAGCGGATTCAGAAAGGCCCGACTCAGGCTGCTGTACCTTTGCTTTGTCTTATATTTCGATTATTATAGAAATATAGAAATTTGGAGGTAACTCATGATGCTACCGAACCACACCCCCATCAATATTCTTAATCGCCTAGTGGACTCCCCTCCCAGTGGTGACCCTACCAGGATTCTAGTGTTGTACGGATCCCTGAGACCCAACTCCTTTTCGCGTCTATTGGCCAACCAGGTTGTTGAAATATTGCAGTATTTTGGTGCCGAGGTTCGCTTGTTTGACCCTGTCGACCTCCCTCTTTACGACGGCACCAGCCAGGATCACCCCAAGGTGCAGCAATTGCGCGAGTGGTCTGCCTGGAGCCAGGGTCAAGTGTGGATTAGCCCGGAAATACATGGAAATGTCTCGGCCGTTTTCAAGAATCAGATCGACTGGCTACCACTGGACCAATCTGCAAGCCGGGCAACCCAGGGAAAAACCCTGGCGGTCATGCAGATTTCCGGTGGCTCACAGTCATTCAATACCGTCAACAATTTGAGGGTTCTCGGCCGCTGGATGCGCATGTTTACGATTCCCAACCAATCCTCTATTGCCAAGGCCTGGCAGGAATTCGATGAACAAGGGCACCTCAAAGATTCCCCATTCCGTGACCGGGTGATTGACGTTCTGGAAGAGCTGGTAAAAACCACCATTTTGTTGCGTGGCCAGGGTAACTATCTGACCGAGCGGTACAGCGAGAACAAATCAGAGGTGCAGTCAGCTTCGACAACATCTATTGAGACCTTGGTGGCTGAAAGCGGTGTCGCAGAACCCAGCTAAAAGTACTGGCATTTCGCTGCCGAAGGTCCACATTTAGCAAAGGTCCACTAGCAATGGACCACTAGATGATAGGAACTCCGATAAGGATCTCGTCAATGAGTTTTTCCCTGGACCCGGACTTTTCAAGCGCCCTTGGCAAGTTTGGCGACTTGCTGGATACCTTGGCAGAAGCGCCTATTGGGGATGTGGATACTCGCCGTAAGAATGGAGCCGTGGTCACTCAAGCACTATTTCAGGGTCGCAGTTTTCCATCAGATGTGTCTTTTCGGGACTTTACACTAAAGAGTTCAGACCAAGAGGGGATCCAGTTACGCTGGTACCAAAAGGAGAATAGCAAGCCAGGCTCCGCCATTCTCTACATTCATGGCGGTGGGCTCATCTGCCACGATATCTCACGGTACGACTTGGTCATCGCCAAATACGTAGCTGCCAGCGGCGTCCCATTTTTATCAGTTAATTACCGAAAGTCTCCGGAGTTCCCCTACCCTATACCGATTGATGATTGCTATCGGGCATTCATTTGGCTGGTACAGCACTCACAGGAACTCTCCATTGACCCCACGCGAATTGGCATCATGGGAGATAGTGCCGGAGGGGGTCTGGCTGCAGCCCTGACAATTGTCGCTCGCGACAAAAAAGGCCCGTCCCTGGCACGGCAGATTTTGTTATACCCAATGCTGGACGACAGAACGGTTACTCCCGATCCCGAGTTATTGCCATTTATTATCTGGAGCTATGAAGACAATCTCACCGGCTGGACTGCTTACCTGGGTAATCAGGTGGGCAGCCCTACGGTCAGTCCTCATGCTGCCCCTGCCCGCCTGCAAGATGCCAAGGGTCTACCGCCAGCATTTATCGATGTTGGCGAACTAGACATTTTTCGCGATGAGGATATGCAATACGCCCAATTACTCACCGATGCCGGTGTCAGCACGGAGCTCCACGTTCGACCTGGCGTGATTCACTCTTGGGAGCTATTCGCCCCGGACATTCCCGTTTCACAGCGCGCTCTTGCAGATCGAGTGAGAGTCATCCAGGAAATCTAAGCGAGCACAGTGCACCTGACTATGGAACAGCAAAAACAGAGACTATTTGATAGTCACTTCCACATAATAAATCCCAAGTTTCCCCTATTCCCAAATCACGGCTACTTGCCGCCAACATTTACCGTGGACGACTATCAACTCAAGTTACAAAACTACCAGCTAGTGGGGGGCGCTGTAGTTTCCGGCTCATTCCAAAAACAGGATCAAACCTACCTTATTGATGCCCTGGAAAAGCTGGGCAAAAACTATGTTGGGGTTACACAGCTATCCGCCGACACTCCCGACAACACCATTTTGTCACTCCACAAACATGGAGTCAGAGCCCTGCGCTTTAATTTGGTAAGGGGTGGCTCGGAACAGATCAGTTTTATCGATACTCTTGCCCGGCGAGTTTTTGACTTGGCAGGCTGGCATGTCGAACTATACGTTGAAGCCTCTGCATTAACCCCTCTCTATAGTAAATTGATCGCGTTACCAGCCGCCTCTATCGATCACTTGGGAATTACTAAGCAGGGTTTTCCCATCTTGCTCAAACTGGCAGAAAAAGGGGTAAAGGTAAAAGCGAGCGGCTTTGGCCGCCTGGATTTCGACCCCGCAGCGGCAATTGTCGACCTCTACCAGGCCAACCCACATTGCCTGATGTTTGGCTCCGATCTTCCCTCTACCAGGGCACCGCGCCCCTTCAAACCTGAAGATATTTTGTTAATTCGCGACACCCTCGATGAAACACAAGCAGAAAATGTCCTGGTAAAAAATGCCTATCAATTTTATTTAAAAAAATAATGGAATGATGGGGCAGTATCAGGAACTGAGTTCTTCTTCTGCTGTCATTCACTACGCTGTATTTTCTAAAAGCGCACGATATGCCTAAATTCGTGCACTTCTCTATACCCACTCAATTCATGCTACAGCAGTGTAATCTCGGGTCATCGATCATCTTTATAAATCACTGGCAATTAAAACATGCGAATTGTAGGATGCGCCGAATATTTCAGGCCACAGGGAACCTGGAAGATACAGTGCAGGAGGTTGTAGTGAAAGGACTGGTAACGGTTATTTTTTCCCTATTTGTGCTATCCGGATGTACCGGCATTGGCACAAAACCCCTGGGAGAAAAAGAGGTAGCGCTAGGCGTAGATACTGAGCAATCCATTAAAGAGAAGCTCGGTAAGCCTTATGAAAAAGGCGTGTTTGTAAAAAACAACCAACAAATTTTAACACTCGCTTATGCTTACCCCACTACTGGCAAAAAGGCGGTTAGCGAAAATATTAGCGGTACCCGTAACCAGGGTTTCTACTTTTATAACGATAAATTGGTTGGGCAGGATTTTGTCAGCTCTCTCGCTGAAGATTCCACCGATTTTGATGAGTCAAAAGTACCACTTATCAGCGAAGGCCAAACCAGTATTCTCGAAGCTCTGGATTTATTGGGCAAACCCTCCGGCGAATATCAGTACCCACTGATCAGCAATAAATCCGAGAAAGCCAAAGTGTATATGTATAGCCAAACCAATAAGGCTATTTTCCAACCGGCCTCTTATCAAAAAGTATTGATTCTCAGTTACAATACTGATGGCATCATCACGAACGTGAATTTTGCAGAATTAGGCAATAGAAATTTAAGCGAGCAATAAATCATTTCTCAGACAGGGGAGCCTTATCCGCTGGCTTCCCCGAAACAAATAAAAGGCACACCACCAGTCCCACCATCGCCAGATAGGCATTAACCGTGAAAGCGCGATCGATCCCTGTAGAAATATCGGGAGCCATTGCCACAATTGTGGTATTCATACCCAAGCCTATTGCTCCCCCACCAATCTGGAACATATAGAGAATTGCTCCCGCCAAGCTCGCTCGCTCCGGCGCTACAACCGTAATTGCGGCAGTAGTAATAGCAGAATAAAACAGGCCAATACCCGCCCCGAGAACCACCAGTCCCGGTACCATTTGCAAAAAAGTTGTTTCCTTATGTAAATGAGAAAGCATAAACATACCGATACACATGGCAATGGTGCCCGCTGAGACAATCGTTTTTGCACCGAGCGTTTCGTAGAGCCCACCGGCAATAAAAGACACCAAACCAAATGAGACCATCATAGGAAGTAGCCCCATTCCCGAGTACATCGCCGAGTGATTATGGACTTTACTCAAGTATTGGGGAACGTATACAAGGGCTGCAAAGAACACCACAGACAGCAACAAGGTAGCTATACCTGCGGCAAAGAAACCGTGATTCGTTGCTACATCTACGGGAATTAACGCATCTCTGCCCACATGGCGCTCAACCAGGATAAACGCCCCCATAAACAGCAAGGTGGCTAGTGCCAAGACAATAATCACCGGGCTCTTAAAGCCGATATCCACGACTAAATCCAGCGCCAGCAGAAGGCAAAACAGCGATGTGGTCAGGGTGATTACACCACCGTAATCAATGCGCTCGGTGACATTTTCCGGTGTGTCATCCGGGATAACCTTCCAGCAGACCCAAAATGCCAATGCAGCCACCGGCAAGTTGATAAAGAAAATCCAGCGCCAGCTCAATAAGTCTGTAAGAATGCCCCCCAATACCGGACCAATTGCATTCGCAGCGGCACACATGCCCATCACCAAGCCCCCGGCAAAGCCCGAGCGGTCCTCCGGTAACATCCCGTAGATCAGCCCCAGGATTGCCGGCCACATAAGGGCACTGCCGATCCCCATCAATCCCCGCGCCGCCAGTAGCATTGGAATATTGGTAGCTATGCCACCGAGGAGGGAGAAAAATGCAAAGGAGGCCATGCCGATGAAAAAGATTTTGCGCCGGCCAAACATATCCGCCAAACGCCCGCCCGAGATCAGCAGTATCCCAAAAGCCAATGTATAGCCGTTGATAATCCATTGGGTGGTGGTGATATTGGAGTTGAAGTCTTTTTCGATGGCTGGAATTGCTACGGAAAACGCAGTGAGATCATTTCCGATCAGAAAAATTGCCAAGCTTAGGGCAAACAGTCCCAGTACCTGAATTCTGGTCAGTTTAGTTTTCTCATCTACCATGTTTCGAGTCCAGCCACAGAGTTCGGTTTTACAAGTGTGGCTCAAACTCGGGAAACGGCAGGGACACTAACTACGCCCCTGTTGGCAAACAAAATGGTGAGAGCCTGCGACTAACGCTCACCTGAAGTGTCTTGAAAGAACTCCTCTACAGGCTGGTAATCCGGATTGGCACCACAAGAACCCCGCACGACCAACTCGGTAGGTAGTACATCTGGCATCGCCGATTTTCCAGAGAGGAGTTCCATCATTTTCTCCACCATCAATTCACCACCTCGGTGGATGTTCTGGCGAACGGTTGTCAGAGGAGGGGTAAAAAACGGGGCGATTGGGATATCGTCAAAACCCACTATGCCGACATCTTCCGGCACCTTATAGCCACGGGCCTGTAGCGCTTTTATCGCCCCCATAGCGATACTGTCACTGGCGGCGAAAATGCCATCAAAACTAAGCCCTTCCTGCGCAACCAGGTCGATAATGGATTGATAACCACTTTCACTGGAGAAGCCGGCGGTCAACTGCCTCGTCGTGCCAGACAGATCAGCTTCATTGAGCGCGGCACAGTAACCTTCAAAGCGCCCATTGACCTCCGGGTGAGCCGTGTCGCCGAGAAAGAGAATTCGCCGCCGCCCCAAGTTCATTAAGTGCTCTGTGGCCTGACGCCCACCCATTTGATTGTCACTACTGACGATGCAATATTCGGCCCCCTGCCTTGAGGTCCCTCCCCAGACAACAAGAGGGTCCCCCTGCTGCTGCAGATCACGAAGTGGGGTATCGTCCACCCCCTGGCCAATCACAATAACGCCATCAGCCCGCCTGGAGCTCATCAGATAAGAATGCCAATCCGAGCGGCTGGCGATACTGCTGGAAAACAGTAAATCGTATTTATGCACCGCAAGGCGATCAGCAATTGAACCAATCATATCGATCATAAATGGATCAGAAAATGTCTGGCCGCCACTGCGCCCCGTATTAATCACAACCGAAATTGTATGGCTGCGTTGCAGGCGTAAGTTTCGCGCGCTCTCATTGATTTTGTAATTCATGGAGCTCGCGATTTTTTGAATACGCTCGCGAGTCTTTTCGTTAATCAATGGATTATCGTTCAGCGCTCGCGAAACAGTAGATTCAGAAACTCCCGCCAACCGAGCAATATCGGACATGGAAACGGGAGAGGAGGACCCCTTGGGCATGGCGTACTTCACCTTGTTCGCGGGAAAAATGCCATCTTAGGCCCGTCGCCCAAGTTTGTAAAACCACCCCGCTACCCAGCCAGGGGGGCTGAGGCCTCAAGCGTCTCATCCCCCCGCTCTACGGCGCGACGGAAAAAGAACAGAGTAATCAGAATCACTGTGATGGGCACTAAGGATAAGTAGAAAGCCACCTGGCCATCAAAAGCCTCGAAAACCGACCCGGTAATCAGGGAGCCCGTTGTACCGCCCAGCGCAGAAAAAATCACCAGTAAACCTGTCATTGCAGAGTGCTGGTGGGTGGGCAATGAACTGAGCATCACAGAATTTATAGCCGGGTACACAGGTGCCATAAACAAGCCAATCAGCGGTAAAACAAAAGCTGCCACTGGGGCACTAAGCCAGTTTACATCGGGATTCGCCACAATATTATTCGCCAGGGGCAGGCTAACGACCACCAGTAATCCCATCGCAACTAAGCACACATTCAGCATCGGGTACCAGTGTACTTTACGCATCATCACACCGGCACCAAGTCGCCCCAACGCCAGCCCTGCGGCAAAGATACTTGCAGCCTGAACACTCATTGCAGCCGGCAGCTTAAGAATTTCATTATTAAAGGTCGGCAACCAACTTCCTATCCCCTGCTCAATCAATACATAGAAAAATACGGAGATCACGTAGATGTATACCAGAGGTTTGGCCATCAACTTTATCATCGCGATAAAGTCCTGTTTCGGGCTAGCCTCTTCGATTCGCGCCCCGGATTCATCCAGCTCTGTGCACCAGAGCAATACAAATGCAATCACACAGACCACCGCCAGCACCCAATACACATTGAGCCAGGCAGTCGACCCTTGGTTCGATGAATCAATAAAAGCGCTAAATAGCCAGTAGCCACTGAGAACTCCCACCATAAACACCCCCTCCAGGGTGTTTAGAAGGCTCGCATGTGCGCTGCGGCCCTGCGCTAGTAATCCCACGGTGGAGTATGCGGCAACCTTTACCAATGCGAACGCAACACCCACGGACAAGAACAGTAACTTCGCCGTCCAAAACCCGGGTAACAGGGGCATAGCTGTACAAGCCAGGGTGACGATTGCCAGTCCCGTCAGCATCGCCCGCTTAAACCCCAGTCGGGGAAGCTGGGAGGCAATCAGGAAAGACACAATACCGATGGGGATATCCTTGAACCCCTCCAGCACACTCGCAGCAGATTTGCTCACCCCATAGGTATTGATTACCTGCAGGATCACCGTGCCTACGCTGTTCAACAAAATGGCAAAGACAAAGTAGATAGCGAATAGAGATAGGAGTATGCGCTGATTCTTCATAGTGGATTCTATCTGGCTCTGTGGTTTAGGCAGTCAGCCGTACCAACCTGTTATTGTACATTTTTTACCCAGACTTTGTGGAGAAAGGCGACTTCGCCCCAATGCCTGAAGATACCCAGTATGTATCAGTCAGACAAAAATTTGCAATCGTTTGCATAAAAACCAATGAAAATTTGGGAATGCCTTATGCAGATCAGTCACAAAACAACTGGCAATTGACCCAGGAAAAGAAAATAACCTCTATTTTTCAGCAGGTTACAGACTTTTCGGAAATGAAAATCAGGTCTATCTTCTAGTATCAGCCAGGCTTAACCCCAGGCCTGCAATCGATTGCAAAAAGACATCAACTACGGATAGACTGAATGCCCGTAGCCGGAGGCCCAGCAGACCCGGCCCTAGAACCCAATCTCCAATCCAGTGAAAGTGGTATGAAGCAAAAACAACAAATCAAACACAAGATCCACCCCTGGGACTTGGTGGAGGACACCTTCCAGCCCGAAGATTACAGCCTCAATGCCACCCTATTCTCCCTCGGTAATGGCTATATCGGCTTGCGCGGTACCTTTGAAGAGGGTTTCGATCCAGAACCCTTTACAGATGGTTGCTACCTAAATGGAGTCTACGCCAGCGAACCTATCACCTATGGTGAGTCTGCTTATGGCTACGCGCGCAACAACCAGAGGATGTTGACGGTTCCCGACGGTAAGACCATTTATATCAGCTTGGATGGAGAACGCTTTAATCTCGCCCAAGGCGAGCTGCTCAACTACGAGCGTCGCCTGGACATGGCCGCGGGGATCAGCGAGAGAAAACTCACTTGGCGCTCCCCAAAAGGAAAAACCATTGAACTCAAAGTGCAGCGCCTGGTTTCCCTCAGTGAGAAAAACCTGTTAGCTCTGCAACTGGAACTCACACCCATCAATTTTGACGGAGAGGTACACCTGCAATCCTGCCTTGATGGTGACCTTGCCCAAGCAGAACGCAGTGAGGACCCACGCCTTGCCTCCCCTATTGATCGGGGAGATATCGAATGGCAGGAAAATACAGCTGAAGATGGTTATTTAGCCCTGCCTCTATCCGTTAAGAGCAGTGGCTTCTCAATACGATGCGCAGCCCTGCACCTTTGTGAGAGTGACAGCGATTACACGTCCAATAACCTCCGCAGTGAAGACTGCGTCTCGGTTGACTATCGCTTTGCTGCCCGCCGCAACACCCCTATTCGCCTAACCAAGTACGTCGTTTACTTTGCACAGCAAAATGCTGAGCCGATATCAGCTGGCGAATTGCATGATTACCTGGAGCGCTGTGCGGCTAAAAGTTTTGCGGACCATATCGAAACCCAGCGTGCCCAAATGGACAACTTCTGGCTTGAGTCCGATATTCAGGTCAGTGGAAATGATGCCCTGCAGCAGGGAATACGTTTCAACCAGTACCACTTGTTCCAATCCCTAGGTCGGGATGGCAATACCAATATTGCAGCCAAAGGACTTTCCGGTGACGGCTATGACGGTCACTATTTCTGGGATACAGAAATCTATGTACTACCGTTTTTCCTCTACACCCAACCCGAATTAGCGCGCGGTCTACTGGAATACCGCTACTCAATCCTCGATGCCGCACGAAAAAGGGCGAGGGAAATGTCGATTCAAAAGGGAGCACTGTTTCCCTGGCGCACCATCGGCGGTGAGGAGTGCTCAGCCTATTACCCGGCAGGCACTGCGCAATACCATATCAATGCGGATATTGCCTACGCCGTGCGACATTACTGCCGGGTTACCGGTGATGTCGATTTTCTGCGCAACAAGGGCGCAGAAGTCGTGATAGAGGGCGCGCGTATGTGGTTGGAGATTGGCCACTTCAACGCACTTCGCGACAACCAGTTCTGCATTAATGAGGTTACCGGACCAGACGAGTACACTGCCCTGGTTGACAATAATTTCTACACAAACCTGATGGCCAAGGCCCATCTTGAATATGCTGTTGAAGTATTACAGTGGTTAAAATCATTCGATCCTGCAGCATGCGATGAGTTAACCCAGCGTATTCAACTCGACATACAGGAAATTGATAACTGGGCCAAGGCCGCAGAAAGCATGTATCTGCCCTACGATGAAAAGCAGGGTATACATTCTCAAGACGATAGTTTTCTAAACAAACCCCGCTGGAATATTGCCGAAACGCCTGCTGATCAATTCCCGCTGTTACTTCACTATCACCCTCTGGTGATCTATCGACACCAAGTTTGTAAGCAGGCGGATGTCGTTCTTGGCCTGCTACTGGAAAGTTCAGAATTTTCAATTGAGCAAAAGCGTCGGGATTTCGACTTCTATGAACCGCTCACCACACACGACTCCACTTTGTCCGCTTGTATTCACAGCATTATTGCCAGTGAAGTTGGGTATCCAGAAAAAGCGCTGAACTATTTTCAGCAAGTTGCGCGAATGGATCTGGATAACCACCACAACAATACCCAGCACGGCATACACACTGCCTGCATGGGGGGCACCTGGATGTGTATGGTCCAGGGATTTGCAGGAATGCGTCTGCACGGCAATGAGCTCAACTTCAATCCATATCTGCCCAATGGAATGGACGGCTATCGTTTCCGGTTGCAATTCCGTGGCCGCACGATCGCAGTCGATGTCGATTCTTACAGCGCCAGGTACACCTTAGTGAAAGGTGAAGCGCTCAGTCTTCATCACGGCAAGAAAATTCTATTCCTGGAGACACCAGGGCAAACAGAAACCATTCAAATAGCACCGATGGAGGAGGTATCCTGATGATCTATCGTGCAGCAATCTTTGATCTCGACGGCGTTATTGCAGACACCGCACATCTCCACCTGATCGCATGGCAACAGCTGGCTGAAGGGCTCAACCTTCCCTGGACAGCGGATACTGAAGAGCGCTTAAAGGGCCTGGAAAGAATGGCTTCCCTTGAGGTGATTCTCGGGGAAAAAAGCAGCAATTACACTGAAGAAGCAAAAATCGCACTGGCTGCTAGAAAAAACAGCCGCTACCAGGAATTAATTCGCAGCCTCTCTCCCGCAGACTTGTTACCGGGCGCCGGTGAACTGCTCGCATGGTTAAATTCTCAGCATATTCCGGTTGGCCTCGCCTCAGCGAGTAAAAACGCGCCGGCGGTATTGGAAGCCCTCGGAATATCCCGTTGCTTTTCTGTTATTGCAGACCCAGAAAAATCTGCACCTAAACCTGCACCAGATATATTCCTAGCCGCCGCCAAAGGCCTCGGAGTTGATCCAGAGTTTTGCATTGCTTTTGAGGATGCGCCCGCAGGAGTCAGTGCAATTAAGTCCGCTGATGGTATGACGGCTGTAGGCATAGGTAATCCAGATTCGTTAAAGGACGCAGACTATACGCTGGACAGTCTGGAACAATTTGTGCCAAATGATTTCTTTCTATCAGTACTAGCAGAATCAGGTATGCGCCAAAGTAAAGGCTTGGCTGTTAACGAATAAACTGAGATAAGCACAAGAGTGAAAGCCTATTTATAGAGCAAGTATTTAGCTCCGATAGAGTCTTTCTACCAAATTGCTATTCCATTATTAATAGCTAAAGGCTGCTACTCCTCTACAACTTACATATTGCTTTGGAGATGTAAAAAGTAGCAGCCATACTGATTAGAGACATTCAACCTCTAATTTTCAAAGCAAGCGCCCTCAACAGCATCAGCCGTATTCCCAACCCAAGAGTTCACACATGGAAAGTTGTTATCGCCAAGGTCCGCATTATTATTGTTAGTCGCTTCATTACTAACAATGGTATTGCCTTCTTGACCGTCATCGCAAACAAAAGTATCTCCCGGTAAATAAACACCAGTTGCAGTATTAGTAATTTCCACTCCATTGCCTTCTACAACATTTTGCGAGATAACATTCCTATCACTACAAACAATCACTCCATACTGATCAAAACCAGATACCATATTCGACAAAATATAAGAGCTGTCCGCACCCACTTGAAGAATCACCCCCCAAGCTCCACTAGCACTGGTAGATGTAGAGACTTCATTTGCAATAAGTGTAGAATTACTGCCGTTTATAGCTACTCCAATTTCCGTAGTTTCAGAGATTACCGAGTTAGACAACGTATTATTGTCTGACACAAAAGCCACTGAAACGGCATTGCCCTCAAAGGCTATACCTGTCACCGTATGCGCCCCGCTTCCTATTGCCTCTACACCGAACCCACAACCTTGTACCTTGCCACTTGATAAAGCTCCGCCAGTGACAACAGCTCCAGTGCCATCTAGAAATATCCCATCAACATCAAAATCACACTCAATAGTAAATCCATTTAAATCAAGATAACCACCAGGTCCGACGACCGTCAGTGCAAGGTCAAACGCTGATGAACAAGACAAATCCTCCGTGAGAACTTCAGCTGTAGTAATGATATCACCGCAGGAGACATCAGCCTTTGCGCCGTAGGATGTAATCAATACACATCCTGCAAACAACATACGAATCAAACCTGAAGGCCGTTTGATGTATCTATCTTTCATAAAATCTCCTCAAACGAAATTATAAATGCCCACCTATAAAGTAGACCTAACCCATATTGGTCTAAATTTGAGAATCAACCATGAGAAATTATTCTCAACGAAAAAGTTATCAGCTTAAGGGGCCTTACTTCGCCTGATAAAACGGGGGCGGATATTCTTTAGTTACCAGGGAATCAGCAATACCAACAACTATTAAGGAGCCTCTGAATAACTCCGTAATGCCTCTGCGGGTCTTGAAGGCTGCAGATGTTAGGCGCAGCTCGCCGCGAATGGCCGTAGCCCTTTGCAAGAGCTGCAACGCAGCAGCTGTGGCCTTCAAGGCCCGCCCTTCGGGGCTTGCAGAGCGATTCACACTCCGCGTTGCGACTTCTTGAAAGGTCTAGACATTCCTGCGAAGCCGCGCCTTGATTGTGAACCGCTCTGCATGCCAGAGGTATCACGGAGTTATTCAGAGGCTCCTTAAATACATTGCTATCACGGCAATACTTGGCTCAGTGAAACAGCACAACTTTCATCATAAGTGCCAGTTATATTTTGAAACCAGCATTTAGACAAGAAGGTTGTTTTCATGCCCTAGACATCAGCAGAAAACAACTCCAAGCTAAAATAACATTGCCACTCGATACTATTAGATAATCTAGTGGCAGTTCGATAAAATCCTATTGTTCAATAAATCTTACCAGGGAAGGATCTATCTTGCAGATATAACCTGTTATTGGATCTTCAACATCAATCAATTTAAAGTCACAAAACTCGAACCCAGGCCCCACCGAACAGCCCACAAGTACGGGGCCTGAAATTGGCTCTGCAGCCTGCCACGCACCAGCAGGAACGACATGACAAAACGCATTACTTTCTGCAGAAATTTCAATCTTTTGTAAACAACTATCTTGTTCAGTCCAAATATAGAGATATAAGCCTTCCCCCTGATATAAATTCCAAACCTCATCAGATTCGACCCGGTGAAATTTCGACACTTCACCTTTCTGTAAGGAGAAGTAAATATGCGTCAATGCACTTCGCTTCTGCCCATCCTCCCTTGTCACTTTTGAATTCGACTTAAACACCTGAAGAAATTTCCCGCCTTCAGGATGATCAATTAAGTTATCAGGCTTCATGGATTAATCAGCACCTTGTAATCAGAGTTAGAAACATGTCTGATACTACATTACCACATAATGTATCAGTGAAATTTAATCCTTATAGAACAACAAGCAAAATAGTTGAGCGGATACGAATTGAACACAGGCTCACCCAGATTACTTTAGGATGAGCCTTGCAGGCAGTTCTAGTTTAAGCAGCTGGGGTTAGCAGTAGTAAAAGTATTTCCAAGCCAAACATTGGTATTACTACACGCATTTGCATTTAGTTCTTCCAAGTCAAAATCCGTGTTACTCTCAGATGTATTATTGAGAATATAATTAAAAAACTGATTATCCGCTTCCATATAGATACCCACTGAACCATTCATCTCAGAGGTGTTCTGGCTATAGTTCCCGAAGCTGGAATCAGCAATATAAATTCCATATCGATTATTATCATATATATAATTCTGGGTTAAATTTGGGGCATCACCATCCAACTGAATCCCATCCAATAAATTACTTTCGATATTGTTTGAAATTAAGGTATTTCTTAGCCCAGTAACTAATATACCAGTATTACCATTACCATTAGCACTTGAATTAGTAATTAGATTGAAGTCGCTCGATACCGCCAACCCTACAAAGTCATTATTGTTAGCAGAAATATTGGTTACATTATGAAATCCATCACCAGCCAATCTAACGCCCGTCTGACAGAATGATATAGTACCTGCGCCCTCCAAATACCCCACAAGACCGACAACATCTATGCCTATTGCAGAATTATTGTCACAAGTAATGGTATGACCATTCATATCCAGGCCACCAGTTGGGCCAACAATGGTTATCGCGATATTGTCTGTACATACCAAATCATCATCCAAAACTTCTCGGGTGTTAATGGTATCACCACAATCAACCGCCGATGCAAGCCCGGATATTAGCAAGCAAAAAGCACCTGCAAATATAGATAAAGTACACTTCATACCTTGTAATTGCCATATAGCCATCTTACTACCCTCTATAAAATCAGTTAATAATGACCTTCTCCTGAACAGAGTGTGATCCAGCTTGCTAAAAGGGCTATAAGAAATTTCTCTTAAAGAAATGGCAACTAAGTACGGAGTCTAAACATCTGTGAATGGTAAATAGTGGCTATCTACGCCAATTAGACAAAACGCAAGAAACAGTGTTGGATATGAAGCCAGTGGGCCTTTACATGGGAAGTTTAAGGGGGCGGTACTCATTACCCTCCTTTTCCCTCCCTTAAAAAAGGCTCTGCACAAATCTACCGCTAGCCTGATTACTGTTATTGCTCTTTATCTCAAGTAACTTTGACACCTTTAATAGTATAAATTAGCGGAATCTCATGTCCTTTAAAAGGCAGGTAGTATTTCCCCTTCTCACGCTCCTCCATGCCATCAAAACAGTTGTAAGGGCTATACGGGTATTCTTTTAGTTGAGTGATTTGAATACCATATTTTAATAATGCACTCACAACATCGCTAATCGGATGTGACCAGGTGGCTAGGGTAGACTTGTCACCCCGATCATTCTCTGTATAGGTACCCTGCTCTTCAATATCTGGATCGGCTCGATGAAAGTATGTGTAACCAGAGAAAATATCATAAAATGGATGAAATTCTGCGATGTAGAAAGTCCCCCCCGGCTTTAAGCATTGAGCAACAACTGATGCCCATCGTTCAATATCCGGCAACCAACAGAGTGCGCCGTAGGAAGTAAAGACGATATCAAATTCTTTATTGTTTGACTCTCCAAAACTGTAGATATCATTGCAGATAAACTCTCCATGTAAACCTGAACGGTCAGAAAGAGCCTGTGCTTCAGTAATGGCTACAGAAGAAATATCAACTCCCGTCACCTTCGCCCCCAATCGAGCCCAAGATAAGGTATCCAAACCAAAGTGGCACTGTAAGTGGAGTAAACTTTTTCCAGACACACTACCTATATCTGAAAGCTCGACTTCATTTAAAGTAGATTTTCCGCTTAGAAATCCATCAATATTATAAAATTCAGACTTAACATGAATACGGGTGCGGCTATCCCAGGAGTGTCGGTTAATTTCAAAAAAATCCATAACTCACCTTCTAATTACTTATATTTATCGATTCTATTTAATTATCAAGGGTAAGAAATTTAAATTTACTTGTAAGTCCTATTCCGTTATGCCTCAAGTTCAAGAAAACTAAGATTGCCAATCATTCTAACTATATATTTTTAGCAATGCTCCAGTCACAAAACGCCCTATTGAACTAAATTGCAAGTACAGATCATGATTTACTATAAAGCAGGCTAAGAATCTTTGAGAAAAGCCCTAAATGGGGGCAATAGAAGGTAGAATCCTTAATCTACGATTGATTATCCTCATCATATCTTAGGCGCGCTCTACGAATCTCGGGATGATGTTCATCTGCCCAAGAGACTAACTTCCACACAGCTGCAGATAACCCCCTTCCCAGGTCAGTTAATTCATACTCCACTTTAACTGGAACCTGCGCAAAGACAGTACGGAGTACAAAACCATCGCGCTCTAAGTCGCGCAGGGTTTGCGTCAACATTCGCTGTGAAATCCCTTCAATGCGCGACTTCAGGGAGTTGAATCGATCTGGACCATCAACAAGGGCAAACAATATCAGGATGGACCACTTGTCACCAATTTGAGCTACCACATTGCGAACGGGACATTCATCATCATTCACAAACACGCGTCTCTCACTATTTTTATTCTGCTTCCCCACCCTTCCACTCCATAGGTTATCAAAAAGTAACTTAACCACTTAATAGTGCCTTATTGGCAACCAACTCTCAAGTGAGTAACCTAGTATAAATAAGTAACTTAACCCGAAATCACCTATAGACCCATATAGATATATACCCTGTTATGACCCAAGCTCTCTTAAACAAGGCCCTCACCCAATACGCCTCCAATAGACCCTCAACCGCTGACGATATATTTACACCGCAGTTTGTCTCTGTAGGGAAATTTAACATTCGCTTTCTACGCAAGGAAAAACCTCAGGCTCCCAGCCTACTACTGCTGAATGGTCTACCCCAAAGTATTCGCATGTGGGAGTCATCCATTGAAGCATTTAGTGAAAAGTTTGATGTGCTAGCCTTTGATATCCCAGGATTTGGCTTATCAAAAGCAGAGGAAGGAGATATGTCTCCAAGCAGCCTGAGCGCAGCCCTTGTTCAAATAATGAACCATTTTGGCATCAAGCAGGCCCACCTGGTAGGGCCGGATGTGGGTGTGCCTATTGCTTTAGCGGCCGTTATTAACCACCCTCAACGATTCTTGAGTCTCAATATCTTTGACGGCCCAGGCACCTTCCCTCCAAAACTCTCTCCTATTCTTATGGCCGTTGTCAGATCCCGAATGGTTCGCTGGATAGCAAAAGGCTTAAACAAGAAGTCAGTAATGAAAACCAACTTCCTGACTGCCGTCAAAGACGGCTATCACAACTACAAACCCAGCAAACGAGCTATCCAAGAGTACTATGACATAGCCTTTGATAATGACAGTCACAAGTGCGCCATCAGTTTCTTTGGAAGCTATTCGAAAGAGCTTCCATGGATTGAGAGAAAACTAAATGGTATTAAAGTTCCGACATTGATCACTTGGGGCAAGAGAGATCCATTTGTTTTAGTGGATAATGCGACTGCCTTATCCAAGCATATCCCCAATAGCAAGCTAGTTATATTTGACAACGCATCTCACTTCTCATCGGATGATGCTGGACAAGAGTATGTTGACTTGATAATCAATTGGGTAGATGGCGGCTTCCTTGAGCATCGTGACGCATGAGTTTTTAAATATTCTAAGAACAAATACCTAATCACTAACTGAATTCAAGGTGGCGTTAAACAATTTCGCCACCGATATATTAATGGGGCTCAACTACCATCATTAGAGCGCCCTTTATCAAATTGGTTTTTTAACTCATTAACTTTGACTCTGATTCAGCATCATCCTTCCCCTTTTTGGCCTTAATCTGTGAAACACCAATCAATGCGCGGCCTAGGTCTGAAGCATAAAATCCCGCAGCCAATATTACGAAGGCGCCAAATAATGTAATTCCATCAGGCAGATCTCCGAAGATTACAAAGCCAATAACAATAGCCCAAAATAGTAAAGCGTAACTAAAGGGCTGCAAAATAGAAGCTGGAGTAAGTGCCAGTGCCTTAATCAGTAAATAGTGGCCCATTGCACCTAAGAGCCCATTTAAAATCAACAATTGCCACCCTGATACTGTCGGCTCTACCCAATAAAATGGTGCTAAGCATCCAAAAATAATAAGACCCATGGTCGCGGTATAGAAAACGGTTGTATCGGCACTATCAAAGTGTGAAACACGGCGTGAAAGCACTTGATATGCGGCCCATAGGATAGCTCCCAAGATGGGGACCAAGGTTTGCCAACCCATCATTCCCATTCCAGGCCTAATGATAATAAGGGCACCTATAAATCCGGCCGCAACACTTACCCAGCTCCTTGTATCTATCCTCTCCCCTAAAAACCATCCAGCCATTAATATTGCGAATAATGGGGCTGTCGCAGCTATAGCATGCACATCAGCCAAAGACATCATACTAAAAGCAAAAACAAATACTGACACCTCAAGTGCGAGAACAATAGAGCGGGCTAATTGAGTGCCAAATATTTTACTTCGCACTAACTCCAAGCTCCCTTTGAGTCTCGCCAAGCTTATAACGATGAAGAAAAATATCGCGAAACGAATCGCCATTATTTGAACGATAGAATAGTTCTGAACGAGAAGCTTACCTGTTGCATCCATACCAGCCAAACAGAGCATTGCCAAAATAGTCAGAATAATTCCACGACCGTCTTTAAACTTCACTTTAAACTCTCTAATAACAACTATAGTTTCTATTGAAGTGTGGCATTTCCAATCTACATACCAAGTTTATCGCCCCAAAACCCTACTGTAATCTTAGGCTGGTACTACCCTATCCTCTCTCTTATATATCTCCCAAAGAACCTTCTACCTGCGTGGCTCTAAGCTGAGTATTTTGAGTATTTATTTCGCTGAGAAAGATTGAGTTGGTCTCTTCTGCTAACTTAACGGCTCGATCTGAAGCACTCATTGCACCCTTTAGTTTTCCGCCCAACTTATAGGCAGTTGCCAAACTATCCCATAAAATCTCAGAATCGGGAAATTCCTTAGCTCCCTGCTCTAGGATCTCAATCCCCCAATCAGTCTTACCTTCATAGGCCGCTTTAAGCCCATAGACATTATATTGATGTACAGAAAGTGGGAATAAATAGCCATACTCATCAACTTTAGAACTATAAAACTCTTTTAATTCATTTAAAGACATAACATCAATTTCAGGCACAGCATTCCAACCAGAGAAAACTGCTTGCAATCCCTTTGCATTGCCTACTAACGGTGTACTGTCGTGTGTTTCATTGCGGAATCGTGCATAAGAGACGTGCAATCCTGATCTTGGCATATCATTTAATGCTTGAAGCATACCGTTAAAAGCCGCCGGCATTTCATTTGGCTCATTTGCCATACTCAGAAACCATCTAAAAGGCTTATTCTCCTTACTTGCATGGCTACCCTTATAATCATCTATAAGAGATGAATCATCCCACCATAAACTGGGACTAATTGAAATTGCTGCATCAAACATAGATTCATTATTAATTGCCAAGTAACTAGTATATAGCCCAGAAAGTGAGTGACCTGAGATAATAGAATATGGAGAAATTCGATATTTCTCACTCAAGATTCCTGAGAATTCGTCTTCCAAGAATTTTGTCAGTTTGTCAGCTTTGCCTGAGCGCCCCGCGTAGGCTTCGAGCTCAGTGGGAGTAAAATATGCGAGCCGATCCTGAGTGCTGATACCGACCACTATCATTTCAGGTATAACAGCATAGGTACTATAAAAATGTACACTAGACGCCATATGATTAAATTGCGTTGAGCCATCCAATATCACTAGTAGAGGATAAGAAAAACTCTCAGAATGGTGATAGGTATCCGGTAAAGATACGCGAGCTGTAACCTCCTCCCCCAGGATCTCTGAATCTATACGAAAATGTGCAACCTCCCCTAAGACATTAGCCGAAAAGAACAAAAATAAAACAAATATACTTCTCATTCAAATACCCTTTTATTACAACCCAACTTACCAGCCCACAGTTTCTAACTCTGTCTTATCACTCGGAGTAATCATGTGTGAATACCGGTAGATTATCGCTAATACTGCACCAAGAGGGCATCTCACTAACCCACATGTGACCAGATATACTAACTTCAGGATTATCATCAAGTAATCCCAGACGAATCCGACAGAGATTAGACTGGGATTCCACCTCAACAAAAATCGGGGCAAAGCAAGTGGGACAATAGTGCCGAGTTTTTCCTGGTTTAGAAATATATTGTAAAAGCTTCTGGGGAGAACTAATAATCTTAAACTGACTCTTATTCACCAATGCTACCACTGAATAATCAGCTCCACTTAGTTTTCTACATGTTTCACAATAACACTTGCGAACATCCAGTGATTTCTCATTAACTACAAATTGGACACTTTTACAGTGGCAGCTACCATTGATCATATTAAACCTCCAACTCAAAATAATGGCTTAAGGTATCTATTCGAGCTGTGCAGATTACCATTAACCTTATAAAAGGTAATAGTTATCGATAAAAGCCCCATTTTGAGCACACTGAAGTTTGATGACAAGACTAAGATAAACAGAGTCCCAGTGGTAAATTAGCCATGAAAGATGAGAGCAACCCAAACCTCTTAGGCTGCACAGGAATAAAGCGCCAGGATCTAACTTATCCCGGCACTAGTACGCTCTTAATTTTCAGTTACTGTAGAGGAAAGCTTGAAGTGGCTGAGAGCCTTTTCAGCAATTTCTTTACCATATTCCTGCACAAAGTGGCCCGCCTCCGCTATTTTGAGAGGCTCGGGGCAGTTTTTGATGGTTCCCCTCAGCAACTCCATCACTTTCTCACCAAGTACAAAGTCCCTCATTCCAATCGCCATAAAGCTCTCACCACCCCAGCTCCTAGACCAGAATTCTCGAGCCCTTACCCCTAGCTCTGCTCCCTCCATATCTGGATCAACCGGTACAATTGACGGGAATCGACGAACGCCAGCCTTATAGCGGTTGTCCGGAAAAGGCGCGTCATAGGCTACTATATCGAATAAATTGACCTCAGATTGAGCATCATTGGCAATGAGCCCTCCCACAGGGATTTCAGGTACATTGACAGAGAAATTCCGCCAGTGGTAGAACCCCTCAGATGCACCATCTCCTGCTGCGATAGCCGTATTCATAACCAGTAATCGGGTAAATCTATCCGGCATATCCATTGGAAGTGTCAATCCCAGAAGTCCACCCCAATCCTGACAAACCAGCGTAATATTCTTAAGGTCCAAATGCTCAATCAAACGCATCAGGCTGTTACGATGGAAGTTAAAAGTGTACACATCTTCATTGACGGGCTTATCTGAGCGACCAAATCCAAACAAATCTGGAGCAATTACCCGGTGTCCTGCCTCAACAAAAACTGGGATCATTTTTCGATATAAGTAACCCCAACTGGGCTCCCCATGGAGACAAAGAAAGGTGGTATCCGAATCCTTCTCCCCCTCATCGATATATGCCATACGCATAGAATCATAGCCTTCCAGGCTATCAATATAGTTAGGAGTATACGGAAAACCCGGTAGTAAAGAAAAACGCTCCTCAGGAGTTCTCAATCGTTCAATAGACATCGGCAACCCTCTTTTAGTTGAAAGTTAAGTTAGCGCCTTGCTTCTGAAAAGCTAGATCAGTGGGAATCCAGAGATCATCCATTGTGGCGCTTTTATCGGTGCTTCATATCTGAAAGATAACTGTAGAAAAATAACTATTATCCTACTAGATAATAAGGATAAATATGCTCCTAAAACATGGCATGATCTCTAATTTTTACATTTAGAAACCTTATTAGGCGCCAGATCACTTAAATTACCTCATAATGCCAATCTGGCAAGTCTGAAACTATTGAGCTAAGTACAGCCGATTAATCAAACTTCTTACCATTAAAAACATGTTAGATGTATTGAAATACCCATCTGGATGTAAGCTGTCTACCAGCAATATATCTCAATTATCAGTGAACAGGAATTGAGCCTAGGAGAAATTAGGCTACAAAAATCACTGGGATGCATATATCACTGTAAGAACAATATCTCTCATGACTATGAATCATGGACAACACCTCAATACACTTTACCAAAGCCCGCCAAGATCCAGCCCCTTTTCACTGGAGAATCCATTTCTACTTCCCTGGCGAACAGGGTTTTGGGTGCTGACTCCATGATTTTATACCCCCTATTATCAACATAAGTAACTAAAGCAACATGGGCAATATATCCTTTTTCAGTCTTTCTATAAAAAACCAAATCCCCCAACTGCGGCTTATAAGATGCTGGTTTCAAAGATTGAATTGACTGGAAATAGGAATATAGATTTCTTGCTCGGCGATGGAAAAATGGATTCTCTGGATTATTACCATTTCGAGCATCATAAAAATTTGGATTTTCTACAAAACTATCTCTCAATAAGACCTGAAATGAATATCCAGCCATTCCGTAAGCGATATTAGGTACATCACTACAGACAATAAATCCAAGTTTCCCTCCTATATTATTATACATCCCCATCAGTGGATCATAAGGCGTAAACCAAAGAGAATATGCATTATCGACAACCAGATTAACATTTGGAAGGCCATGATGATTGGTAAAACTTCTTTCCCCCTTATAGGTAGAAAAATAGACGAGCAGTGGTATTGCCAAAACAACAACAAGAAAGCCAATAAATTTTTTCATATTACCAAAAATGTACCAACCCAAAATCACTAATACATATGAAACATTACTAAACTAATAATAGGTGGGGGAAAAGAGTACAGCTAACAAACCCTTACGCCACCTTAATGCCACTTTTTAGTCCGAACGTCAACATACAGCTAGCAATAGGAATTGGGGTAACTTCTCATAACTTAATAGAACTATCTCCCACTGCCAAATTAAATTTGTATATGAACGTTAAGGTTTCACACCTGCAATGACCTTAGGGCTCTCAACCTCGACTCTAATTTCGCTTCATGAATGCAGTTTAATCACATACTTTATTGGGGAGCCTCCGGAAGGATTTGGGTTAGACCACAAAGATCGAAGCTCCATTATTTGTATGGATTTGAAAATAGATTGTAGTTAAATTTTTCAGGCAATAAAAAAGCCGCACACTGGAGAAGTGTGCGGCAAAGCTTGGAAGCCTATGGGAGAGGCATGAGGTTAAAAATCGTACGCGAAGCTAAGCTTGATATTGCGCGGTAAGATGTAGCGGACATTAGACGCTAGCGGATCGCGGGGATCACCTTCGGTGATACCATCTTCATCAGTTAAGTTGTCCACAGCCAACTGGACAGTAATATCATTGATATAAGCCACCGCACCCAGGTCAACTTTTGTATAGGCTGGCAAAGTTACTTCATTATTGCTTCCATTAAAGCGATCACCTACCCGACTGATATCGGTATACACAGCCATATCAATGTCATTCAGTGTGAAATCATAATTCTGGCTCAGGCGCACCTGGTATTCAGGCTGACGCATAACCTGGTTGCCTTCATATTCACCACTCGTGATTTCTGGCCTTTGCAGGGTAGTATTTAACCCAAAGGTAAAATCTCCCCAGTGGACTTTACCGTCCAATTCGAGACCAAGCGCCTCAGTCTCCAAACGAGTACAGGTACTGCTGCCGATGATACAGTCAGGCATACCCTGGGTTTCGTTGTAGAACAGCGTCGCAAAGAGGGAGTAATCTTGCTCCTGTAATTTATAACCCAGTTCGTATTGGTCAATGTCGATTACAAGGTCAGACCCAGCAATGAAGCTATCACCGAACTCACGATAGTTGTCAAAGTCTGCGAACTTAAAGCCGGAGTTTATACGGAAGAAAGTGCCCATATTTTCGGCAAAGGCCCAGTCCACTGCGGCAGTATAAGCAGTGCCATCTTCGTCCGCTTTATAAGTGGTAAAATTGCCGTCTCGCTCACCATGATCCACGGAGTAATTGGTTTTACGGTTTGCGGAACGCACGCCCAGATCGAAGGTAAAGTCCCCTAAGTAGAACTCACCGGCGACATAAAGCGCGTTTTCACGGGCATCACCCACGGCATCCACATCATATTTCCAATCACAAGTGGAAATATCTGCGGATGTATTACAAGCGAGATCACCAGTTAGCTCAGAGCCATCAGCAGTTCCTGTGATCAGCTCCCCATCTTGACCCAGTACGTAGTATTTCTGGTTACCCAGGGACCACCATTCATCAACTTCCCAGCTTGAGGTGTAATAACCGGCTGTTACTTTAAAGTTATCCCACTCTTTTGCCAGGCTAATGTCATTTGTCGTAGCCTCGATATCTTTGCGTACTACCCAGGCACCAAACTGCTGTACCACAGTACCGCCACTAAGTTCGTTTCCAGAGGCGGTTACTACTGCTTGATCAGTAAGAGAATTCAGCGATACAGGCGCACCATTAGGAACAAAACCCAAAGTATCAGCGTTACCTGCTGTAAGTCCAAAGCGTTCGGTGAGACTCCAACCATCCCCCAGGTCTAGCTCCAGATAAGCACCGGCTACATTGCCATTCCAACCGCGCCCTTCGCCCATATCGAAAGTTTCCCAGGTAGTTTCTGAGCCGCCATTACCGTCAGCCTGAGTAATGGGTACAGAAACCTTGCGATTACTGGGGCCTACCTGGGTGTAATCTGTTTCCAGAAATGCAGCATTGGGCAAATACCAGGTACCAGTATCTTTTGTATCCCGGATGTAAAAACCCGCTTTGCCGTTATCCATCTCTTTGGTGATGTGCAGGGTAAATTGATGCCCTTCTTCCGCATCAAAACCCGCATCGCGAATACCCGGGGAGGAAGATACGTAGCCCCCGATCATATAATAAACATCATCTGCGAGCTTACCAGTCATTAGGGCATCTGTTCGCTGCAGATCATAGTCAGATAAAGTGTACTTAAAGCGCCCCTCTGTCTCTTCAGTACCTTCTTTTAAGATAAAGTTGGTAGTCAGACCTGGCTGGCCATTGGAGAAAACCGGATTGGGTCCACCGCGCAGAGCTTCCACTCGCTGAATAGTTTCATCGACACGAAATAGAGAAGAGTTTTCTAAAAATGAGAGTGTTGGCGCTGGATACAGAGGCAATCCGTTCATGGATACCGTGACAAAGGGTGCATCACTACCGCCAGGGAAACCGCGAACATCGATATTTGCCCCAGAAACACCGCCAGAGCTCTCAACCCACAGGCCTGGAACGGACTTCAACAGGTCTGCAGTACTTGAAGGAGAGGCTTTGCTAATCTCATCATCACTTAAAGTTGTGATAGAAAAGCTGGCATCCAGCTTACGCATGCCTGCACCGCCAGGGGTGCCTGTTGTGATGACTTCCTCCATCACCATATCGTTTTCAGGGCTAATTTCTTGGGCTGCGGCATAGCCGCAAAGACCAACGGAGAGCGCGGCCATGGATACGGCCTGCGCCAATGGTTTCTTGCTCATCAACTCTTCCCTCTCGTCGTCATTCTTATCTGTTCTGATACTTCGGTGCTATTTTTATAAAGCTTTATGCAATCGATTGCATAAAGAGTTGCTAAACGCTACTTGATGCACCGTGCTTTAACTATAATGCGCAAATGCAATCGATTGCAAATTGAATTGATGGCTAGATTTGAGTGACTAGTCATCCGTAAGGCCATCGCAGATCAAGATTTGAGGGGTAGGGGCAGATTTTCTGCCATTGATAGAAGATCATATTTGGAAACTACACCCGGATGTTCTTAGATTTAGTATGTAGGGCTGTCCAAGTGTGGCGCCAAATTATTGATTCTAGAAGCATTCGGCGACGAGTGCTTCCATGCAAGTGCCAAGCGGCCGGGAGAGTTATCGTGGAAAAAGGCAAGTGCCAACAGGCGGAGCATCATTCACATACACATAACAGCCACTGTGGCCACACAGCCATTCGCCACGGGGACCATATCTGCTACCTCCATGACGGCCACCTACACCATCCCCACAAAGACCACTACGACGAGCACGTCTTGGAAGTAAGCACCCAAAACCCGGAGGGTTGCCACCCTGTTACAGGGGGCTACGACAGCTCCCATGTCCACGGCAAAAACTGTGGCCATGAGCAGGTTCCCCACGGAGATCATGTTGACTACCTGGTTAACGGGCGACTTCACCATGTTCATGGTGATCACTGTGATGACCATGGACCGGTCGAATTGGCTAAACATCAGTAAGCCTGCTAGCCAAAACTTGGCGAGGCCAAGATTTATAGCAATCCAAAGTTACCTGAGCGCCGATCACATAAGCTGAGATTTTATTTCTACTGACGGCGCCCTTTCATGTTCAGATCTCGTTTTAGCTGCTCTCTATGCCTATGCCGTTAATCCAACTGCTTCGAATTTGAGACTCAGATCAACTCATTAACACTAAAGACTTTTGCATTAAAAACTCCTGAAATAAAAATATCTGGGCAACCTAAATGAAAGCCCCACCGAAGAGAAAGAAAAGTACATTGGCCAACCTGTTTTCTAGCGCTGAAGACGAAAAGGAGTTGCCAAGCAATTCCTTTTTGGCGAGATCTTTCAAAAAGGGGCCATCCTTTTGTTCAACGCAAGGGGAATTATTAAAGAAGATCTCTTTGGTGATCTGGAGGTAAAAGACCTGGAAGTGAAAGCCGGTAAATGCCTTATTTTCTCACCCCTAAATATGCACACATCCTATGCAAACACATCAAAAGATAAATCTCGATTTTCGTTTGCCGGGAGGTATATAGCTAATTACATAAAAGTTGTTCCTTATGGCAAAGACAACATTTCAACCATGGTGGGCTTGCTGGAATTCACATTGCCCAAAGTAGGTAATTTTCAGGTGTTTGGCAAAGATTCTTACGACTACAATAAAATTCTGGATGATAATGAGTCTACTTCAGAATCGGTGTTACCCCTTCTACTATGGGGCAATTAGCAGTAAAAGCGTTATTTCGGTAAGTTTGGTAATATAGTTTAAAGAAATATAAGTAATGTAGCTTCCTCTCAATATCCTAAGAAACTAGTGGCAGCACTAGCTTGAGCAGCCCCCCACACGACACTTTATCTTTAGCACTAAACTGTATATATTTCGACGAATATAGAACTTATGACCAAATCATGATGGAAATCGAAGAAGTAGCCAAATCGCTTAAAGAGCTGGGACACCCAACCCGCTTGTTGATCTACAAAAAAGTAGTCAAAGCTGGCCTACCGGGTATTCCTGTAGGCAACATCCAGGAGCAGTTAGATATCCCCGGGTCAACCCTTTCCCACCATATTTCCAGTCTGATTTCGGCGGGATTGATCTTCCAGCGTCGTGAGAGCCGAACCCTGTTCTGCGTAGCCGAATATCAGCACTTAACTGAGGTTATTCAGTTTTTACAAGATGAATGCTGTCACGATGATTTCAATACACCGATAAAGTGTCCTGATATCAAGTGTGCGGTACCGGATCAGCACTGAACAATGTCGCTCCTGCTTTGGGCGACCTCTATCGATGACGTCCGAACTTTCCTCTCTTCACCCCGATAGGTACATGTAGGCCCTAAATTCTGCATTAGGTACCGCTAGAATGACCATTCACAGCAATAGCCAGCTTTAGTTGGCTCCCTTCCCTTGATACCTTTCTTAGATACCTCGGAAATAACTCGAACACACACCTTTACTTAACACCTATATTTCCATTATTCTAGAAATATCATATCATTTGAGTTGTGTACCCCAGCATACAAAGGCCAGAGGAAACCATGAAAAAGAGCCATCCAAACGCCATTCAGGCAGCCAATGAAGCGGTAGAGTGGGGGCTTGCCCATGGCTTGGCTTTCAAATCTAGTCGTGGCTCAGCGAGCCATGTTCCTTTTAGCCTTACCCCAAGTACTATCGCTCTGGAACGGTTTGAGACGTTAAAGAAAGCAGTACCCCTATTGGGAAAGCTGATCCATCAAGTCTCAGAAGATCACCAATTTCTTCACGAAGCTATCAGTCCTGTTGCACATGGAGACCCGTTTTTCGGTGCCTTACTCGCCATGCATGGTCAAATAAAAAATGCGCCCCGCCTCCCCCTCCTGATTATGAGAAGTGACTTTATGGACGATGTGAGCCAAGGACCAAAGCTCATTGAGTTCAATGGAATCGCAGCAGGAATGGGGCCCTTTGGGCAGCGTATTTACGAGTTGCACCAATTCATCCGCTCGCAAAGTCCTGAGACCTATTCCAATTGGTCCAATACTTCGAACGGCCAACCTATAGAGAACCCAGCAATTGAGCGACTCTCCCAAGGCCTTGCCGATGCGACAAGAGCCATCAAAAGCGAGTTTGGAGATGGTGGCAACCCAACATTTCTAATGGTGATACAGGAGCATGAAGACAATGTCTTCGACCAACACCTTCTTGAATATGCCTTAGCTGAAAAAGGCATACGTACGGTACGAAAGACCTTTCGCGAACTCAAAGCGGGCCTGGTAACAGGCCCCAACAATAGGCTCCTGCTGCAAGGAATAGGCCCTGTAGATTGCGTGTATTTACGAGCCGGCTACAACTACTGTGATTATGTCGCCAAAGACCTGGATAGCGAGCGCTGCTGTGAAACACTGATGCAATCGCGAATTTTGCTTGAGAGCCATCGGATCGCAATTAATGCAACCGTAAGCCAACAACTGGCTACCAGCAAGCGTGTACAAATGATCCTTTCGTCCATGTCAGTAGAAACGCTAACCGGATTCAATGTATCCCAGGATGAAGCGGTTCTAATCAAGTCATTACTTGGCGAGATGCAACCAATTTCATCAGAGACGATAGGATGGTTCAGTCAGCAGAACGCCTCTAAGTGGGTGCTCAAAAATCAGGGAGAAGGCGGCGGGCACTGTGTCTTTGGCCAGGATATCAAGCTGAAACTCAAACAGCTCTCAGTAGACGAATACCCTGCCTGGGCACTAATGCCACGCTTGAGCCCGCCCCCTAGAAACAACCCCGCCCTGGTAGTCAGAGACTCTGAATTATATTTAGTAGGCGATTTAATCAGTGAAATAGGTATGTTTACGATTCATTTCAATGGTCAACCAGCTACTTCAGAGCAAGGTTTTGCCGGCTACTTAGTTCGGAGTAAATCCTCTCAGGAAATGGAGGGTGGCGTGCATAGCGGCAAGGGCGTTTTAGATTCACTGATATCCAATGTCGCCTGACAACATCACAAGCAATCCGTAAAAGGGATCTCTTGGCACCATAAATCACACTTCAAAGCTAATGAAAACACACTGACAAAATTCATTATTTCTATATTTCTAGTACTACCAATTTAATTAAGGAGCTAAAACAATGCCCCCAGAGTTCGTATCCATGCTAGAAGAAGCTCTCTCTATGTTTGCTTTTCTTGCAGTTGAGCTGACAGTATTATTTTTAGCTATCAGCTACCTCGTTGGTGTATTGCAGCAGTACATTACACCGGAAAAAATCCAAGCGACCCTAAGCTCACGCAATGGCCGAGGCTACGTAATAGCCGCATTACTTGGCTCCATTACACCTTTCTGTTCATGCTCTACTATTCCATTTTTGAAGGGTCTACTTCGCGCCCGCGCTGGTTTCGGACCAATGATGGTGTTCCTATTCTCCAGCCCTCTACTTAATCCGATTGTTATTGGCTTGTTGATCTTTACATTTGGTCTCAACGTAGCGATTTTTTATTTCACTCTAGCGATGACTGTGTCAATTTCTGCGGGATTTGCACTGGAAAAATTTGGATTCGAGCGTTTTGTCCGCGATGGTGTCTACCGAGACACAAATAGTAAAAATCCCCCTTCACCCAGTGAGAACAAAGGGATAGCCAATAATTTGGCATTTAATAATGGAGTCTTGGCTACAACTGGCGCAACCAATACAGCAACAATATCTTCTCTATCATCAGCTGCAAAAACTGGAGAAACTACATCCTGCTGTATCAATACTCCGGCAAATAGCTGTGATTCTGAGGGGGGAGTAGAAACCCAGAAACTAAATCGCTGGGTCATTATTTGGAATTCCACCTGGATAGATTTTAAAAAAACACTCCCCTATTTACTGCTCGGTATTTCTCTGGGATCATTCATTTACGGATTTGTTCCTACTGATTTGATCGTAACCTACGCAGGAGAAAACAAGTGGTACGCGATTCCAATTGCAGCTGTAATCGGTATTCCACTCTATATACGTGCCTCTGCTGTTATCCCTCTGAGTGCTGGTTTGGTGCAAAAGGGCATGGCTCTCGGATCGGTAATGGCACTAATTATCGGCAGTGCTGGCGCCAGCCTGACAGAAGTTATCCTATTAAGGTCCATCTTTAAAACCCAGATGATCGCAGCATTTTTAGTGGTTGTTTTAGGTATGGCTATCACAGCGGGTTACCTGTACACCCTTCTGTTTTAATTCCAGGTATTTTGGAGGTAGAGACTTATGAACAAGATACACGACGCGATTATCATTGGCGCAGGGCCTATTGGAATTGCTGCCGCTGTACAGCTCTTGTCGAGAAAATTGAAGCCCTTGGTTTTAGAGAAAGGCATATCGGCCGGCAGCGCCATGCTGGATTGGGGCCATGTTCGGGTTTTTACACTCTGACCCTATATCATTGATAAAGCAGTTGCTAACCTCCTTGATATGAATGGCTGGGTATATCCAAATAGGGAATACTTACCTACAGGCCGTGAAATAGTGGACGAGTATTTAGATCCATCAGCCAAAACTTTGGAGCTAATTAATAAAAGTACTCTTATTTTATTTAGCTCCATAAAATTAATTGGAGATGATTTCCTTAATCAATTTATGGTGATAGATTTAGAGATGAAAGCTGGGGAGTGTTTGATCTTTTCTTCATTGAACTTACATGCTTCCCATTCCAATACCAGCGATAATAGTAGAAGGTTCTCCTTTGTAGGAAGATGCACTGCCAACCACATAAAGGTAGCCCCCTACGGAAAAGATTTATATTCAACCTATGAGGGACTTGTCGAATATGATACCCCTAAAATCGACACTTTTCAGGTTTTCGGCAATGATACCTACGGTTACAACGAAATCCTTAAAGAATAAACGTTCATTTAAAGCTTTGTCAGGTTTTGGGTATATGCTTGTCGTACCACCGGAAAAGATACGGCGAGCTTTGCCAACATCCGCACCAATATTTTATTTAGCAAGGAATTTGAGCTTATAATCCGCCTAACAATTTCTGTCTTTCGAATCGTCGCCGCGCCTATTTTACGCCTTTCATCGGAATAACTATCTACTGTGCCGTTTATAATCGCATCAACTGCAGCTATCGCATCGGCAATACCCAGATTCATACCCTTGCCACCTACGGGAGAATGGCAGTGAGCGGCGTCTCCGACTAAAAGTACGCGCTGGGAGCGATAACTCTTCGCCTGGCGAATGGAAATTTGAAAACTACCGGAGCGATGGATATTCTTAATTTTTAGCGGCACATCTAGTGCTCCCAACGCATCTGGCTGGGTAGCAACTACTCTTAAACGCTGTTTACCCATAGGTAAAGTAATTGTAAATTGATTGCCGGGCCGCTGAATATCCACGCTAACTAAATCGGGATCACACTCTCCTTCTATATCTACATCAGCGACTCCCCAAGGTTCCGGCAAATCTGTACCAGAAAATGGAATACTCAGCTTCTCACGAATTGTTGAATGAACTCCGTCAGCAGCAATTAACCAGTCAAAGCATTCGACACTGCCGTCAGACAGGGTAACTACCACCCTGTGATCACTAGAATCCACTTCAGTAGCAGCCACGCCATATTCAACTGAAACGCTTTGCTCAAATAAAGCATCTCGCAAAATTTCCTCGGTGCGATTTTGCGGCAGCCCAAAGCCCACATACTCTTTATACGCATCGCCCCGGTTATCCAAAAATAACAGCGGCCTACCCGCTTGAAGATATTGAACTTTGCAGAGTCGCATCGCCTCAGAGACCAAGTTATCTGAAACGCCCACCTTAAGAAGGCGTCTGATGGTGCAGGGAAAAATACCGACTGCCCGAGAGAGTTCACTGGGCTTGGTACGGCGTTCAACTATTCGGCATTTGATTCCATAGAAAGACAAAGCACAAGCTGCCGCCAACCCTGTTGGGCCCGCACCAACCACTAACACCCGGTCTATATGGCTCACTGGTAGTGTTGCACTCTGTCGTTGAACTCACGTCTATTGTAGAAGCCCGGGAAAAAGCAAGGCACGGCCATCATAGAAGTAAACACACCTGCTGTGATAAAATCGCAATTTCAAGGCACCCCTCATATGATCGACCTCAGTATTTTACCCGCCTTCTTGATCGCAGCGATTGTTCTAGCGGCCTCCCCTGGTCCTGACTTACTGTTAATATCTGCTTACTCTTCGGCTCGCGGATTTACTGCTGGAGTAATGATCTCGCTGGGCATTTTTACTGCTGGGATAGTGCAAACGGCGCTAGTTGCTCTCGGACTCGGACATATCATGCAGACGATGCCTCTGGTGGCAATGGTAGTAAAACTGGTGGGAGCCGTATATTTAGCTTGGCTTGGATTGTCACTCCTTCGCAATTGGCGTTCAAATAAAGTGGCACAAAATAACCAACCAGATACCGTGGCACTGTCGGCAGCACAGCTGATGGCCCGGGGCTTGCTCAACAACCTAATGAACCCCAAAGCCCTACTTTTCTTTAGCCTTTTCCTGCCTCAATTTACCGTGTCATCCCAGGCAATCACGACCCAAATCCTTGTATTGGGCGTACTCTTAAGCATTACAGCGCTGGCTTTTAACACCCTGGTATCCCTATCGTTTAGCAAGCTGGGAAAATCTCTTGCTAGACAGGCCAATATTCAGCGGCACCTGGATGGCTTTCTTGGAGTTATTTTCCTCGGCTTGGCCTCTCGCCTGGCTTTTGACCGCTGATTTTTATAGTTTTATGGACGACAGGAAGCTTTCTGTGAAAATATAGCGGCAGTCAAAGTACTTTCAGCAGTCCAGCGGAGAGCTCAATGCGAATAGCGGTCCTGTCTGACATCCATAGCAATGTTTATGCCCTCGATGCCATTGTTACTGATCTAAAAAAGAGAGGCGCCGATCTAACGGTGAACCTGGGTGATATTTTATATGGTCCTATTGCGCCACGACTCACCTATGAACGCTTAATGGAGCAAGGTTACACGACAATTCGCGGTAATCAGGACCGGCAAATATATGAAGCCACATCTACCGAAATAGAAAGCAACCCAACCCTGCAATTTATTCTGAAAGACCTTGGTGTTAAACCACTATTATGGATGAAGCAGTTACCACCCAGCTTACAAATCACCGATGAAGTCTTTCTTTGCCATGGAACACCCAGTAGTGACCTCATATATCTGCTGGAAGATACCAGCAGCGGCCGCCCCCAGATACGTTCCAACCATGAAATCCTCAACCTCCTTGGAAAGATTTCCTCAAAAGTCATTCTATGTGGGCATACACATCAACCCCGCTGTGTCTCTGTCGGTAGTGGCCAGCTGGTCGTAAATCCAGGCAGCGTTGGGCTACCGGCTTACACTGACAGTGAACCGCAACCCCATATAATGGAAACCTTTAGCCCCCATGCGAGTTACGCCCTGATAGAGAGAAGCAAAAATGGAGCCTGGAGCGCAGAATTTTTTAAGGTAAGTTATGATACAGATAAAGCTGTTAAAGCTGCTATTGCGCAAGGGAGAGATGACTGGGGTTTCTATCTGTCAACCGGACGAGCTAGCTAGGTAAGTCAGCTTACACAGGACATTGAATCAAAAGGAAAGTCGCCAAATGGAAGATTATCGCCCTTGGGATATGGAACTAAATACCTTCCTAATGTTGCTTCATCTAAGTCAATTGGCTTGGGTCGTGATTCCTGGTGCTGGTTTTGTTTTACCCATTATTATGTGGGCGACAACAAGGGACCGCTCTCAAGAAATTGACAAACACGGCAAGATGATATTCAACTGGATGTTAAGCCTACTTATCTATTCTATTATTTCCGCCATACTGATATTTTTTATTATCGGTATTTTTGGACTGATTGCACTAGCAATAATCAATGTAATATTTATTGTGATTGGAGCAATCCGGGCCAATGAAGGCCAATTTTGGCGCTACCCACTCAGTATTCGATTTTTTGGTTAAATAGTTAACCGTTTTTTTCAGATGGAAAATCGGGAGAGCACCTCCCGATTTCCCTTGGCTATAAGCCAGTAATCTCTACAATTACTTTCAGCAGATTAGCGCCGATTAGTAGTAACCAGAGATATCATCGGTGATAGGACCGAGAGCACGGTAAGCGTTAGAAATGTCTACGCCGTTTGAGCGCTCACCACAGGCCAAGCCACCACACTCGTACCAGTCAGGATCAGAGAACCAATCGTACTGGGTAACGTTTTCGCCGTATTTCCAAGGGTAAGCCATGATGGTAGAGAACTTGTTATCTACACCGTGACCCATACCGTAAGAGTAAACGCCACCAGAGGTATCACCCTGCTTGGTTGAGTGAAGCAGACCCATATTGTGGCCCAGCTCGTGAACGAAGGTGTTATAACCACAGTCAACGCCAGTTACGCTGTAAGCACGCTCTTTTGCGCTGGAGTACATGGTGCCATTGCTACCCTGTCCAACCCAGGCAATACCACAGGTGATGTAGGTGTTGCCGTCGATTACAGTTTCTTCAGCTTTACCCAGGAAAACCACCATATCCGCCTTTTCAGAGGAACGCCAGTCATTCACAGTGTCGTGGAAGGTAATCAGGTCCAGGGTTTCTTCGTTAACACGGAGATCGGAGCTGGTAGCTTGCCAGGTGTCTACCAGGTTCAACTGGATATCAATACCATTCCTTGAAAAGGAATTGTTCGCATAGCTGATATAGCTATCGATCTTGGCTGAGATATCACCGGTATACTCCGCAGCTGGTGCAGTGTACATAATAGCGATATCGACGGTATCGGCACTCGCAGCGCCAGAAACAGTCAGTGCTGCAATAGCAGCGGCCAGGCTTTTCTTCAGGTTCATTATAAGACTCCTTTTATTATAATAAGTAGTGCACACTCCTCCCCCAGCAATTAATTAAAATTGCTGCCCAAAGGAGTAACAATACGCTTTTAATACCCTGACTCGATTAAAAAACTATCCCTAGTCTTTTAACCGCCTGAGGAGACGAGCCCCCGGTATCTGCAGGATTTACTTGGGCCTTCCTTTGCCTGATTATTAATTCAAAGCATAATTACTTTGAATCAATTTCTTCTTATTTGAAGTCGTTTAGCGGTAAATCGTCATCCGACCAGGTCTTTTCACGAGGTGCTTCCGAGGACATATCCTTATCGTGTTTCTCTACGTGGTTTTTAATTAATGCACCATTAGGCGCTATCCACGCATAACTACCCTGACCTTCCATAGTGTATGACCCGGAAGGTAAGTTTAGCTGTGCATAAACAGAGTTTGCTCCGAGAGTAAAAGTTACGCCATGCAGGCGAGTCATCCCCGGGAGATTTAATTGTACGCTTTTGTTGCCACTGGCATGCTCTTCGATACTGCCAACCTGAGCATCGTAATCACCTTCAATACCTGGCAAGTCAATGTCGACGTAATCACCAACAGTGAGATTCCGGAGCATATCAATATCCAGCTCGAGATAGGTTTCACCATTGAGATCTACGGGTAGGCGACCATTTTCATGAAGAGCTTCCCTAGCCAGCTCTGACTCAACCCAAAGTGCTTTTTCTTCATCACTTTCGAGGAGTTCTTCTTCACCCACCTGAACCTCCTCAGGTTTAAGCGGCTCTGCTTTTTGAGCAGACTTACTGATAGCTGGCTTGGGTTTTTCTAGCTCAGCGACTGGTTTTTGACCTTCAGATTGGCTTTTGGCCCAAACGAAATACCCTGCTGCCACTGCAATGGCGACGAGAGGAATTATTTTTCTCACAAGCTTTTCTCTCAAAATAATGCTACGTGCAACGGCAAAGCACGTCCTATCGACAGCTTAACCAGCCTTACCTCATGTTGGCATCTTTACGATTCTTAACATTCGATATTTAGTTGAGACGATCGATCCTAATTATCACGCAGCTTTTTTTTGGGAAATTTTTCACATAATTTTCATAAAAACTGAACAGAATCTAAATTATTTTTCAAAACTGTGGGGAACGTCGGAATTAAAGCAGACATGCTTCACGAAAACCCTTTTTGCACCAAATTAGTTCAAGCCAAGTACCAGTGGTGAGATTCCCCCAAATACGAGCAGGAATCACCTGCAAAAAACCAAAAAAATAAGTTTCACAAGAAACAAATTTGATAGATTTTTAAGCAGAATCAACAATTTCAGCGTGCGAAAGACAATAGAAGAAAAAAGTGAGAGCTCAAAATTTCTCTTCAATTTTGGAATGGAATTTTCTGGTAGAAAAAAGTGAATATAAGGACAAACTGGAAAATCGTAACTAGGCAGGCAATTCAGACAATCTGTTTATTCTTGATTGGGTAGAGATAAAGCTGTACGCAATAACTGCAGCGTACAGCAATTAATTGGCTAAAGGTGACACCGTTAATCAACTCGATAGCGCAACAACACCAAATTATCCAGGACTATGTTTTTTGACCAGATAAATTTAGCACCACTGCCATAAAACTGTTTCCGAAAATTCATATACGCCGCTTTATTGTCCACACCTATCTGCTGCTCCGCGTACTCTGTCGCATAAGGCCAAGAAAGATAGCGATCGTCGACTTTCCAATTTTTCGGAATATCCCAGTGCAGAGAATAAACTTGTGCACCTGGTTTTGGGGGCCTCTCAGCACAGTCCGAGGAGGCTCGCTCTTCTCCCCGCTTTTTCAAGCACCCCAAATCATAAATAGGTGCTGTATAAAAAGTTTGTGCATGCCACTTTGAATTCGTCTTGGTACCATCTGAAAAGCTTGCAATAAAGCCACCGTCACCGGCATGGGTGCGGACACCTCTGTTACTCTCTGTGCCCTCCCCTAAGTTCTCCTCCCAGTCAACCGCTTTTACAGCGATATCGTAAGGCCTCTTCACCCTGAACTTAACCACACTGGAGTTAAACGGCGTAAATGGAACCGGATCAACAGCAACTAACTTGCCATTGATATATAGCTCAAAATAATTGTCGGCAAAGATATAACCGGTAACCACCTCACCTTCTTTGTCGATATCGACCACCGGTACCTTTGTAAGATCCATATCCTCCAATGAGGATGGAGTGACCCCAGAGCACTGGTTATAGAGATCCGCAGCAAAGTACCGCTTGCTATAATTCACTTCAGCCGGAACGGTAAAGGCTTTGCCCTCTACCTGCTTCACCCCCATTGGCGACAACCGGGAGCGACCGGAAGCACAGGAAAACAGGTTCTCCGTTTCTACTTTGGCAGAACCCTCAGCCACCGCCCCATTGCTCGAGTAAGGGTTTTCCAGAGACCAGGCATTTGCCGTAATCGATATAAGGCCCAGAAAGGCCGCCTGATATCGTTCTCCCATCGTTCCAACCTCCTTTCGAGAGACAGCTTTAGCCGGAAGTGCACCAAGCTGTAGCCCTATTAACCTGAGAAGCTGCAAGATTAATGATTTACAAAGTAATCAAAATGCACTTTTCACCTTCTAAATAGAAAGCTAACACAGTAAGAGAGTAATAGTTGCCGGGGTCAACAATTCTTAACCCTGTAGCCGAGGCAGTTTTAAGATTATTTACACGGGAGGGGTACAACAGAGGGAGGTTAACGGCACCCGGCCTTAAGCAGATCGAGTGCCGTTTAAGAAGGGCATTAAGCGGGCTTGGTTCGCACCCACTTATGATCAAAGAAACCGCTGACAAAGCCTGCCAACACAATAGCCATCAACAGTAGCCATATCAGCTTTTCCGGCTTATCACTGGGAGTCGGCTCTGCAACCTGCTCCAGCTTCTGGCCACTGACCTGTTGCGCGGCATTGGCGCTGCTAACCTGAGGGTTATCCAATACCTGGGCATTGGCCAGGGCCGCGAGGCCGAACCCTAGTGCCTGCTGATTGACGAATTCCTTGAACTTGTCATTGTCGGTAGCCACATCAAACTGATTTGCCAGCTCGGTGTAGGTCTCTACCATTTTCTCCAGGGTTTCAGGCTTCGCATCCCAATATCCCTTGCGCACCGCTTCCAGCATTCGCTCCAACATCTGGGCCAGGGCCTCGGCATTGTGCTCTTCGAAGAATTCGCGCATGTCCATTTCATATTTGTCATCCACGTAGACTTCAAACATTTCCTGCCATTGGTCGTCGCGAATGGTTTCCGGAGTCATTACTTCCCAGCCCCACATATTGTTGACGCGATCCAGGATAGCGGTAGCACCTGCGTAGCCGGAGTCCTGCATCGCCTCAATCCAGCGGGGATGGAAGTAACGGCTGCGCATTTCCTGGTTAACGAACTCCGCAAGGGTTTGCGCTTTTACGTTATCTTTGCGACGCAAATTGGAAACATACATTTCCGGCGTTGCGCCATCCAGATTGCGAACCGCCAGACCGATACCGCCAAAGTATTGGAAGGGATCGTCATTGGTCATCATGGCGTAGAGGTTGGTGGAGCGGGAGAAAATCACCCCATCAGTGCCAGACAGCACCTTGCCGTACAGCTCAACACTGCGCTGATCCTCGCTCCAGCGGGATTCATCTTTGCCATAAGCAAAGCCCATGCGGCGCATATAGAGGTCAGCGAGCTTGTCATCCCCCTCCCAACTGTCAGAGGCCAGGCTGGCAGCGGCAAGGCCCGTTCCGTAGTTGCCGCTTTCATTGGAGAAGATACGCACCGATGACAAATAGCGAGCATCCTCTTCACTGTTGCCGTCTTCCAGCAGCTGCTGTTGCAATGCCTGGCTGTGGCGGTAGACAAAGTTATTGTCTTCTTTCATCTGCGCCACTTTATCGATGGCTTCTGCCAACCACAGCATCACGTTGGGGAAAGCATCCCGATAAAGGCCTGTCGCAGAGATTACGACATCAATACGCGGGCGCTTTAATTCCGAATAGGGAATAACTTCTGTACCGGTAACATTGCCCTGCTGGTTCCACTTTGGTTTTAGGCCCAGGGCGTGCAGGATCTGGGCTTCCAGGGCCCCCTGGTGGCGCATGGTTTCAAGGGACCACAGGGAGAATGCCAACTTGTCCGGGAAGCGGCCGTGCTTTGCATGGTAGTCAGCAATGGTCTGGTCCATCAGCTGTACACCAGCTTCATAGGCTTCCTTCGACGGCACCTTAGCCGGGTTAAAGCCAATCAGGTTACGGCCGGTGGGCACCGCCTGTGGGTTGCGAATCGGGTCACCCCCATGGCTTACAGGAATGTAGTTACCATCGAGTGCCGACATCAGGTTTTCCAGCTCGGCAATTTTGGCAAAGTTATCGGAGTATTCCCGGGCCTGATCCAACTGGGCCTGCAAGGGCTCAGGAACCTGCTCCAGCTCACCGCCCTCTAGGAAGGTATCCAGCAACTGGAATCCCGCCTGCGCTTCCAAAGCCACAACATTGCGCTCGTCCCGGGTTTGCTCTTCCGGCAAACGCAACCCGTGCTCCGCCTCATATTCATCCGCTGCGGTGATAAACCCTTCACCCAACATTTGCAGCATGGTGCTGGTGAGGTGTTCGGTTTTGGGCAGCTGACCAAAACGATGGATACCCAGCGGCTGGCTCATCTCTGCCAGTTGACCCAAATGATCCTGCAAGCGGCTCAGTTGGCCATCAAAATCCGCACTTAAGGCTTCAGCACTGATTTCCAGATCCTTGAGCATATTGAGCTCTTCGGCCAGACCGATAATACGCTCTTGGGTATTGGCCCGGGTCTGCCCCTCAGACAATACCAGGTAATTGCCAATTAACTCGGACAACTCAGCCACTTCCGCATATAGGCCCGCTTTCGCAAAGCCTGGGGTCAAGTGGCTGATCATGGTGGCACGGCCACGGCGCTTGGCCTGCATAGCCTCTCCCACATTATCGATAATGTAGGGGTAGAACACCGGGATATTTCCCAGGGCCAAGCTAGGTGCATCGTAAACCGACAGGCCCCGCTCTTTGCCACTGAGCCACTCCTGGGAGCCATGGGTTCCAAGGTGAATATAGGCATCGGCACCAAAGGTTTCCCGCGCATAGAGGTAAACCGCCAGGTAGGCGTGGTTCACCGGGGTTTTCATATCGTGGTATAGGGAAGAGTGATCCTTGGCATTGTCCGCGCGAACGCCTTGCGGCAACACAATCAAATTGCCGAGGGTCATCCGAGGAATAACAAATGCAGGCTCGCCGTTATGTTCGGCCAACATGGCATTGTCTTCCGGCTTGCCCCAACGCTCTACAATAGGATCCCGCACAGTTGCAGGCAGTTGGTCAAACCAGGCTTGATAGGTCGACAGCGGCATCCAATCAGCCAGCCCTTTATCGATCAAGGCTACGCTGTCTTCGCGACGATAATAGGGGCGCAACAACTGCCCGGCCCAATCGATAAGGGTTTTTGAATCCCTGATATGTACCTCATAGCCTCTTTCGCGCATTGCCTGGGCAATCGACTCAATCGAGCTGGGTACATCCAGGAAAGCCGCACCGATATTTTTTTCCCCGGGCGGGTAGTTCCAAATAAACGTTGCCACCTTTTTATTGGTGTTGCTTTGATAAGCGAGGGAGGCGTGATTCCAGGCGCGCTCTATCAAGGCCTGCATCTGTACATCCATCACTACTTTATTGCCGTCTTTATTAGCAGCGATAATCACCGGATCGATGCTGCCAGTATCTTCAGGCATTACCAGGAAGAATGGAGTCAGGGATGGAGATACACCGCTATTATCAGCAAAATATTCTTCTTCGCTGCCCTCGGTGTAATTGAGCGCGTGAATAACCGGCACTCCCAACTTCTCAAATTCAGCGCGGCGCTTGCTGACATAGTGCAGGGAGCGGTAATTAATCATCAAGTCGACACGGGTATTGCCGCTGTCGGTTTGCAATAAGTCTGGATAGGAAAGCGGCAAGTCTTCGCCTTCAAAGAAGAAGGCGAAAGCCTTGGCACCTTTAGCCTCAAGACCATCCAACAGGGTGTCGACAACCTGCTGCTGCTCGTAATCCACCACGGAGCGATGGATAGCCACAGCAATCACTGGCTGCTGCTCAGCGGGCTTTAACCAGTCAAAGAAAAATTCCTCTTTATCGGTGACAAGCTGCTCCAGGCGGGGATGATAAAAACCCACCTTGGGTACAATTATCGGTTCCGGTACTGAGCCACTGGAAAGGTCAAATACCTCTGCCGACAAAAACTGCATCATATGCCGGTAGTTTTTGCGGCCCGCATTATTAAAATAAGCGGCTATCGCCCGATGCTCGGACTCTGCCAACCCCTGGTTCATGGACTTATTATCTGCATCCCCCAGGGAAATCACCGGAACTTGCGGATGCTTGGCCAGCATTGGCTGGAACTTGCCAAACATAAAAGCAGAAAGCGCCGGGTTGATGCCATCCAGCATTATCAGTTCAGCGGAAGACCAAGCCAGGTCGATTTCCTCATCACTCTTACCTTTGCTGTTAAAGATCTCCAGCTCAAAGGGTTGGTCTGCAGAGAGATCAGCCAGCAATGTACCTTTTGCCTTGGCCGTGTGGCTCGACATCATCAAGAGTACTTTGGGTTTATCACTGGCCTGGGCAAAGGTTGCAAAAGCCAAGCTCATCAATAGGCACACAAACTGTGCCCATAGTTTATTACGCACCACTAATTCCCCCCCGAAGCTTTTTCACCGGCGGGAGCATCTTTACCTTCCCCTTCCGGTACATAAACCAGGCTGCCATCGGCCATCTGGTAGGCCACACCTGCACGGGTGCCCTCCCCTGAGCCAATTTCCCCGGTGGATTTGTATTGTTTGATTTCCTTACCGTCCTTGACGATCACTTCCATATTGGGTTCGCCGGCATTTTTAATCACCGTGACCTTTTCATTGGAAAAAACGTTCAAGGGATTTTGCGCAATGGCAATCAGCAGCGCGGCGATAATGACCAGAAACACATCGATCAGGTTCACCGCACTCAGAATAGGATTCAGTTCTTCATCTTCGTCGAGGAAGCGCATCAGTCGGCCTCCTTCAGTTTGCGGATATTGATCAGCTCAGAGGCAAACCAGCGTTTTTTCACTGAGGCGGGCCAGAAGGTAATCGTGGAGATTACCAAGCCCCAGATCACAGCGGCGAAAGCAATAATCAGGTTTTCACTGATTCCCTGGATATTGCCATCGGCCAGGGCGCGAAGTGCCGGCCCCATGGGAATCATGGTGGCAATCAAACCCAACATGGGCGCGATCCGGGTAGCCATGCGAAGAAGTTCCAGTTTTCTCAACGCAAAAACTTCCAGTTCGTCGTCACATGCCAAAGGGTTATTCACGTAAAAGTTGTGTACTTGGTAGCCCGGCAGGCGCTCAACCCGACCTTGCTTCAATGCCAACCGATAGGCTCCGGCATTTTTGCGGCGAAGCATCCACAGTGAAATAAAGCGCCCGGCGGCATAAAGCGAGTAGATAAAAAGTACCAGGATCGCCAGTAATACTGGGGCCATAAACAGGTCGGCCACATCCGCCATTAAGGTCTCAATTGATTGAATATTCACTGCAAGCCTCCCAAGCCCCACTATTGATGCCGTTCACAAATTTGAGCGGAAAGTACCCAAAGAAACTTTTAAGGTCAAATTTAATCTAATTGATATTGATTCGCATTTACCTTTACATTTTGATAAGTATCCATATAATCTCGCTCCGAACTGGTCGACAAGACCAAGCGAAAGGGCAACCAGAGACCCTTAACGAGCAGACCGAATCAACGACATCAAGGAATTCACCATGAAACGTCGCCCACTAGCAGCAGCCATTTTGGGCTTAGCCTCCGCCTCAAACCTGTACGCAGAGACCCCGACCTCTCCGTCCAGCAATGAACTCGAGCTGATCGTCGTCAGCGGGCGCGCAGAAAAACCCCTGAAAGACGTTGCGGGCAGCGTTTCCGTGGTGACCAATGAAGAAATTGAGCAGCTTCAGCTCAATGACATGAACCAGTTGTTCCAATACGAGCCCGGTGTTGAAGTAACCGGTGAAGCTGGCGGCGCGCAGAATATTCTGGTGCGCGGCATGGGCGGTGACCGTGTACTGATTATCAAAGACGGTATGCGGGTGAACGAGGGTTATGGCGCCAATGGCCAAAACGACATTATTGGTCGCGGCTTTATTGAAGTGGACACCCTAAAGCAGGTTGAAGTTGCCAAAGGCGCAGCCTCCTCCCTGTACGGTTCAGACGCCCTTGCCGGTATCGTAGTATTCACCACCAAAGATGCTTCCGACTACCTGGAAGATGGCGAGCAGTTTGGCGGCTCTATCAAGACCGGCTACAACGGCATCACCAGCCAGCACAATGTTTCCCCTACCCTTGCCCTGCGCACCGGCAATTTTGAGCAACTGCTGCACACCACCTTCCGCGATGGTGAAGAACAGCAGAACTACGACGAAACCCAGGACCCCTTCGAGATTGAATCGAAGAGCATCCTGTACAAGGGTAAATACAACCTGGGTGGCGAAGACTTTATCAGCTTCAGCATCGACCACTGGAACCAGGAAACTGTCGGTGACAGTGCCGATGGCCTGCTGTATTACTTCCGCGGACTGGCCGACTACGGCTACAACATCGTCGCTGAACAATCTGTTTCCGACAAAGAGACCACTGCATACCAGCTCCGCTACCACAGCGAGACCCCAACTGCGATTTACGATCAGGTAAATATCAGCTTGTACAACAACAAGTCTGAACAGGAAGACGAGCAGTACGGCCAACTGGACATCAACGCCCCCATGTTCGGTGTGATCGAAATCCGCGACATGTGGGAAACCGGCCTCTACCGCCAGGACACTATCGGCCTGCTGTCCAACGCCAGCAAAACCCTGAATGAGACCCATACCCTGGGTTACGGTCTGGACCTGGAACAAACCGAGAGTGAGCGTACCGTTCACCAATATCGTGAAGTTGCGGGTAGCTCCACCCTGGACTCCACCACCGAGAAATTCCCAGAAAACGAAGTGGCTCGCGCCGGCCTGTTTATCAATGACGAAATGTCATTCGCCAATGGCCAGCTGACCGTTACCCCGGGGCTTCGCTACGACTGGTACGAGATGGACCCCAACGGTGCATTGAAGTCTGATGACACTCCATTTGCCACCATTGAAGAAAGCAATGTTTCCTTCAACCTGGGTGCGCTGTACCGAATCAATCCGAAACTGTCCGCCTTTGCCCAATACGGACAGGGCTTTAAAGTGCCGGCCTACGATTTAGCCTATATCGAACACTACCTGCAGCCGACCTCCAGTTACATCTACGAGGTTCTGCCCGCCGACGATCTGTCACCAGAAACCAGTGACACCTTCGAACTCGGCCTGCGCGGGCACCTGGGCCCGGTAGCTTTCAGTACTGCAGCGTTTTATACCGAATACGATGATTTCCTTGAAACCACTTTAATTCACCAAGAATTTGTAAATGGTGATGACGGCAGTTTCTCCCATGTATTTGAACAGTACCAGTACCAGAACATCGAATCTGTCACCATCAAAGGTATAGAGGCGAGCGCCAGCTGGTACCTGTCTCCAACAATCGAGTTGTTTGCAAATGCCAGCTACCAGCGCGGCGAAAACGACACCACCGGTGAATACCTTACCAGCATCAGCCCACTTTCTGGCGTGGTCGGTGCAAGCTACAGCGGAGCCAAACTCTCCAGCCAGGTACTGGTGCGCTGGGCAGACCGTATGGAAAAAGTGAACGACGGCGCTACTGAAACTGCCGGTTATGGCACTGTAGACTGGACCCTGGGTTATCAGGTAATGGACTCCATGTCTGTGAACTTGGCGGTTAACAACCTGATGGATAAATACTACGTTCCCTACCTGAATGTTGCAGGCTGGGATGAAGGTAGCGATCTTTCTGTCAATGCGGCGCCGGGGCGTACTTTCTCTGCGTCAATCAGATACGATTTTTAATTAACGAGTTTTACACTCTCCTATCTCGCAAATAAGTCCCTTGATGGCCGTACTCCCATGCGGCCTTTTTTTATTTTGCAGCGTCAAAAAAATACAATTAATCCGTGTAAATCTTCTCCATCATTTCTTTCACTTCCGCCTGGTATAGCCGCAACGCTTTTAACAGCTCAAGCCTGAACAACGGCAAATAAAGCAAGTACACTAGCTGATAAATTGGGTTCGCAGAGTGCATTTTAAAATAACACTGTCTCTCCCAGTGACTTGCCCCACCCTTCATTTCGGTAATGGTGTAACTGAAGTGGCCCGTGATGTGTTTAGTAATTGGTAAAAATAATAGAACCAGCGCACCACCGTAAATCGTCTTCCCCTCCCAGGAAATTTTATTGGGCCGCTCATAATTTATTAATTGATGCTTCATTACGTGGTAGCCAGTAATCCCCCAATATTTTTCGATCGCCACGCTACCTACAGTGGATTTGTCGCCCCCCAGATTGTATTCCGCAAATAAAGTGTTCGGATATTTGCTTTCCCAATTTCGCAGGTCTACCACATAATCAAACAAGGCTTCGGGTGGAGCTTGTATAATGGCCGTATTTTTGTAGAAGTAGGACTTGTCTTTAAAATACAGCACCAGGCAAATCAACACATACAGAATAATTACCGCATATATGATGTCTAGTATCATCAACTGCCTCCACCACGAAAAAACTTAATACCGGCACTGATATAAATGAACTAGAAAGTCACAAACCTAATTATAGAAGAATAAAAAAATGCCATAGCTTTACGGCCTGAATTCAAAATAAATAAAGATAACAATCAACTTGAGAGGGGCGATTAAATCCTCGCAGAAGTGGACATAAACTTCATGGCCAATCGGTCTGCAAATACCGTCACCCGGCGCGGCTGGGCCCGGCTTGGAGGGAACAACATTTGAAGCGGTACCGGCGGAGGAGTGTATTCTTCTAACAGGCGAACCAGCCTGCCCGCCTGAATATCCGACCCTACATCCAGTTCCGATTTTAAAATAATGCCACTTCCCTTCAGGCACCACTGGCGAGCCAGTTCCCCGTCATTGGTCACCCGGTCACCACGCACCACCACAGTTTGCTCACTTCCCGATCCATCGCGGCCGTCGAGAAAGCGCCAGTGGTTATCCAGGTTTTCACCGAAACGCATTACCAGACAGTTGTGACCCTTCAGGTCGTCAGGCTTTTGTGGAGTGCCGCGCTCTTGTAAATAGCTGGGAGAAGCGCAGAGGATGCGCTGCTTTTGGCTCAGGGTCCTGACCCGAAGTGAACTGTCGGTGATTGCGCCGAAACGCAAGGCAATATCAATACCCTGACCGACAATGTCCACATAACCATCCGATAACAGCAATTCAATAGAAATAGTCGGGTGATCCAGTAAGAAGCGGTCAATTTCCAGGGCCACAATCGCACGCCCCAAGTCGCAGGGGGCACTTACGCGAATGCCACCGGACAGGGTCTGTGCTCCTGATCGAATACGGCTTTCAAGGTCATCTACTTCGCCCAGAATCTGTTTAGCACCCTCAATCAGGGTACGCCCTTCCTCTGTCAGGCTAATTGCCCGGGTTGTTCGATTCAATAACACCACACCGAAGTGCGACTCCAATGCCGCAAGGCGCTCGGAAACCCTACTGGAAGATAGGCCCGAGTCCCGCGCTGCGGCGACCAGGCTACCTTTATCAACAATTTGCAGGAACAACTTGAGATTATCTATCAGCATTGATCGGAAATACCGAATATTGATTTCTATTAATAGCAGTTTATCCGGTAAATCAAAGCAACCACAATACCCCTATCGCAGTAACTACTGCACAGTCACAAACTTACACTAGGGAGTTTCGGTATGGATAACAGTATTCGCATCGGACACATTGCGCTCTCTTTCCACGAGGCCAGCGCTCGGGAAGTCGCCAAGGTTCTTGAGGCTCACGGCCACCAAACCAGCTTCAAGTCCGCCCCCCATGAAGCGGCCTTCGAGTTGCTAAAAAACGGGGAAATCGACCTTTTAACTTCGGCCTGGCTGCCCTCCAGCCACGAGGTCTACCTGGATCCCCTGCTGGACCAGGTAGAAAAAGTGACCGTGCTGTATGAGCCCTACTGTATCTGGGGTGTACCGGATTATGTGCCCGAAAATGCAATTGCCAGCGTTGATGACCTACTCAGCGAACCTGCCCTCACCCGTATGGATCGCCTGATCCAGGGAATCAATCCCGGTGCGGGTATTAGCCGCTTTTCCGCTGAAATGATCCAGGCCTATGGCCTCGATAAGGCAGGTTATGAATTCCGACCGGGAACAGAAGCGGACTGCTTCAACCGTTTTGAAGACGCCGTAGCGCAGGAGCGCTGGGTAGTGACCCCCTTGTGGCACCCGCAATTTCTCCACAACCGCTACACCATCCGCGCACTAAAAGAGCCCAAAGGGCTTCTCGGCACTCAAGATGAAGCAACGCTCATCGTGCGCAAAGATGCCAAACAGAAAATTGGCAGCGCCGCCCTGGCTGCCCTGTCCCAGCTTTATATCGGCAACAAAAAGCTCAGCGCCTTGGAAGATGCGCTGCGCAAACAAGCCAAAAACTGAGACACAGTAAAATTTAAGGAAGTCGCAATGAAGTCCCCAAAAATACTATTTGCCGCTCTGGCTCTTGCAGGTGTTGGCAGCTTAGCCACCAGTGTCACTCACGCAGCTGAAGCGGAGTCCCTGCAAGCAGTCACTGAATTCAGCGAATCCCGCGCTGCCGGAGTCACTATCACCCCCAATGGCCGGGTACTGGTCAGCATGCACCCACTGGATGCGCCAAAACTAAAAGTACTCGAGGTAATGGCCAACGGCTCCAAGCAACCCTTTCCCAATCGAGATTGGGCGGATGGGCCTGAACAGGGTGAAGTGGGCTTTGGGTCAGTAATTGGCATTCACTCTGACAGCAAAGGCATCGTCTGGATCTTGGATATGGGCGGTGAAAATACACCCGTCCAACTTGTCGCCTGGGACAGCGTCAATAATAAACTGCACCAACAGATTGAAATTTCCAAGTCAGCATTAGTGGAAAATTCATTTCCGCAGGATTTTGCCCTGGATGAAAAGCGCCAAAAAATCTACATCGCCGATATGTCCTTCGGTAATTTTAACGGCGCGACCAAACCGGCAATTATTGTCGTCGACCTGAAAACCGGACGCTCTCGGCGCGTACTGGAAAGCGCTAATGAATTTATGCCGCCAAAGCAGGATCTCATCATCGGTGGAGTTTTGCTAGCGGCTAAAACTGAAGGTGATACGAATAAAAGCCTGCACTTTGGTCTCAATCCCATTGCCCTGGACGACAAGTCTGAATGGCTCTACTTTGGCAGTCTCAGCGGCGATAAAATCTTCCGCCTTCCTGCTGCGCAGTTGGCGGACGCCGATATTTCCGAGAGTAAACTAACCGCACAAATTGAAGAATTTGGCCCCAAAAACCCCAGTGATGGCATTGCAATGGCACCGGAAGGTGGCGTGCTGGTTACCGACCTGCAGAATAACGCCATTGGACTGACCACCCAGGGCAATTACCAAATCCTGCTACAGGACAAACAACTCTCTTGGCCTGACAGCCTCGCTATTAGCAATGGCTGGGTATATATCACCCAGGATCAGCTTCACCAGCATCCAGCTTTCAGTTCTGGCCTTGGTAATGCCAAGCCACCCTACAAGCTGATGCGCTTCCGCTACACTCCATAAACTCCCTCTCACCGCCAGGAGATAGTTACCCTGGCGGTTTTTTATTAACGTCGAAAAAAGTTCACCAGTAAACTCAATACCAAACTAACGATAATCATCGATACAATTGGAAAGTAAAAACGGGTGCGCCCCGACCCCACACGAATATCTCCCGGCAAGCGCCCGAACCAGCTGAATAACCCTGGGGAAAAGTGCAATAGCACCCCAACCAACACTAAAATTATTCCTGCGATAATCAACCAGCGGGACATCTATTCACCTCCCTACAGAGTGATTTAACGCCCTGACAATTACCCCGGCGTACTGCCTGGACATTCCCCAGTGACTACTCTATCTATGCTCAATCCCGAGACAAATCGATAGAGGCCATGTGGTGAAATACCTCCTTAGTGTAGTTGTCACAACCTGCATCTTTTTTAGCACTGCTGCCAATAGCCAGGGTAATCCTTTGATTTCCCGGGGCACTATCCCACTCGCCGAAGAGGTTACCCTTGCTTCAGTCGCCGGCCCACTTGAATACCCTTGGGGTATAACCAACTTGCCCGATGGAAGTTTTCTTATCACCCAGCGCAGCGGACAACTCAGAATTGTAAAAGATGGAAAATTATTGGCGGACCCTATCGGGTTTCCAACAGAAATCTTGTTTCTTGGCCAAGGGGGCCTACTGGATATCGCTGTGAGCCCCACCTTCCCTCAAGACCAGATGCTCTACTTCAGTTATGCCATTGGCAATATGGACAACAACCGACTTGCCATTGGTCGGGCTAAATGGAATAACGGCAAGTTGGAAAACTTTGAAGAGATATTCAAGTCCGCGCAGGGTAAAAATAACGGCGCACACTTCGGTTCCCGGCTCGCCTTCCTACCCGATAAAACGTTGCTGGCTACCATTGGCGATGGCGGTAATCCCCCACAAGAATTCCTCGATATTTTTGCCAGGGAACAGGCCCAAAACCTACAAACCCACTTCGGCTCTATTATTCGTATTAATGGGGACGGTTCCATTCCCGACGACAACCCTTTCAAAAACCAAGCAGATGCCCTGCCGCAAATCTGGAGCTTTGGCCACCGCAACCCCCAAGGATTGGTGATCGATCAACAAAGTGGAGAGATCTGGTCCTCCGAACACGGCCCCGCTGGAGGCGATGAATTGAACCGCCTCAAAGCTGGCAGTAACTATGGCTGGCCAAGGGTCACTTTTGGTCGGGACTACCGGGATGGTTCCAATATAGCCTTTAAAATCGAGGATCCAGAATTTACCTCGCCCGCACTGGCCTGGCTCGATACCCATGCCCCTGGAGGACTGGCCTTCTACACCGGCAATGCCTTCCCCGAATGGAAAGGACGGCTTATTTCCGCCGGATTAGTTAGCGAAGATTTAAGGATCATTCAGATAAAAGATGGCGCTGCCATTGGCGAGCTAAGGATACCTATTGGGGAGCGCGTACGCGACGCAGAAGTTGGCCAGGATGGCAGTCTTTACATATTGACCGATGGCCCCAAAGGCCGTTTACTGCGCATAGATCCAGCAAAACAATAACTAGAATTTTAAGATATTCGACTAGTTGGGGCGAGGTTCAAAAGTCGCCCTATAAGGCAAGCTATCTATGCGTTTTTTCCGCCCCCTTACCGCCACTCTACTTATGGCCACCTCACTGTGTGTTCAGTCCGCCACGCTGATTCACAATGTTTCCGGCTACCAAACTACTGATGATCAACTACTCACGTTCGATGCTTTAGCCTTTGATCAAGGTAAGGTACTGGCAACTGGAAGCTATCAACAGCTGGAAAAGCAATTCCCTACAGCCGATAGAATTGATGCGCAGGGTAAAACCCTACTCCCAGGCCTAATTGATGCCCACGGCCATATGCTGGGCCTGGGCCAGCTCACCGGGGAATTGGACTTACGCGATCACTCCCTTGCACAAGCACTCTCAGCCATCAAGAAATACGCCCGGGATCTGGGGCCCGACGAATGGCTATCGGGCCGTGGCTGGAACCAGGTTACCTGGCCCAACAAAGCTTTCCCAACCCGTAAACAACTGGATAAATTGGAAATCAAGCAGCCAATTTGGTTGCGCAGGGTCGATGGCCACGCAGGTTGGGCCAATTCCAGGGCCCTGGAGTTAGCGGGGATCGACAAGGAAACCCAATCACCAGATGGCGGTGAGATTCTACGGGATGAAAACGGCAACCCGACAGGCATCCTGATCGATAATGCTATGAGCCTGATGTACAAGGCGATACCCGCACCTACTTTAGCCCAGGAGAAAAAGAACCTACAAAATGCATTTACCACCGCTCTCTCCCTGGGATTAACCAGTGTGCATGATGCGGGTATCAGCGAACAGACCCTGAACGCCTACCGAGACCTGGCAAATAAGAAAGCCATCCCGTTGCGTATTTACCCCATGCTTTCAGTAGATAGCCACAACTATGCCCAGTTACTTCAGGCGGGGCATATTGGAGAGCCTTCGGACCGGCTGTATATGCGCAGCATCAAACTTTCCGCCGATGGCGCCTTGGGAAGCCGAGGCGCTGCCCTGCTGGAGCCCTACCACGACCGCCCTCAGGAAAAGGGGCTGCTGCTCTACCCGGAAGACAAAATGTTGGCTTTGCTCAAGTTGGCTACCGACAATAACTTCCAGGTTAACGTACATGCGATCGGCGACAGGGCTAACCATATCGTACTGAACCATTTGGAAACCCTAAACAAGGCAGAGAGCCAGGCTAGCTATCGTCATCGCGTGGAGCACGCCCAGGTTATTGAGGTGGAAGATATTCCGCGCTTCGCCCGGCTCAACCTGATTGCCTCTATGCAGCCCACTCACGCTACCAGCGATAAGAACATGGCCGGAGACCGCCTGGGGAATGAGCGCCTGATCGGCGCCTACGCTTGGCAGACCCTGCTGGAACAAGGCACTCCCATCGCCGCAGGCTCCGACTTCCCTGTAGAACCCGCAAACCCGCTTTTCGGTCTACACGCCGCAGTTACCCGCCGCGACCGCCAGGGAGACCCCAGTAAAGGCTGGCGCGCAGAAGAAGCTATGACTCTGGAGCAAGCCCTGCGCGCCTTTACCCTGGATGCAGCCTATGCCAGCCATCAGGAGAAAGTCATCGGCAACCTTGAAGCCGGGAAGTTCGCCGATTTTATTTTGCTGGATAAGGATATTTTTACGATAGCTCCCCAGGAGATCTGGAAGGTACAAGTTCTGGAGACCTGGGTTGAAGGAGAACAGGTCTACCGTAAACCCCTTTAGCCATTCACTGACCTTCATTTTTCCCGCACTTCAAACCGCGAATACCGGCGAAAATCGGTATTCGCAGAAACAACGACTGCCCCATAATTCACTAAGAGCCTTGTATTGCGCTATTGCTATACTACTTTTTGTGAATACAAGAAAACATTATTGATAAAGCGCATATAGGTTAATGCCTCAAAGAGAAACAAATAGACCGCGCTATGAAATACATCCAAATACCCGTAAGCGATGCACCTTTATATCTTCTACTCGAAGCAGATCCCTCTAAGAAGAAAATAGACAGCTATTTACCTGAATCCTGGTGTTTCGCAGCAATTGATGCTGGCGCTGTGGAAGGTATATGCGTAGTAAAAGAAATTGATACCGCAATCGCTGAGATTTTCAATATCTCAGTTTCTCCTGAAATGCGACAGCAAGGGATTGGATCAAAACTGTTAAAGTTCTCTCTATCAGAGCTCACCACCAAAGGGGTTCACCGAATAGAGCTGGGCACAGGCACATTTGGTTACCAGTTAACCTTTTATCAACGCCATGGTTTCAGGGTTGAATCTGTTATTAAAGATTATTTTTTGCACAACTATGATCAACCCATTATTGAAGACGGGGTCCAACACAAAGATATGTTACGACTCTCACTAGATCTTACAATTAGACGACAATAAAACTGTCTGCGGCATAGTGCCTACCCAAAGTGGCAGGCTTGTACCTATTAATCATCGCTCAATCATCACCCAACGCGCCGGAATCAAAGTCGTCGTAAAGCCATTCAGTTATAATTGAAAATTTCCTTTCGCCTAATCTAACTTTACCTGCCAAACATCAACATTAAACCACCCACCTTGAATACTGTATTTATAAACAGCAAACTTAAAGCGACCTAGAAAAAACCAAGGGAATACTATGCCAGTAAAGCATGAATGGCGAAAAAAAGAAAAATCTCTCTATCTCCCTAAAACTCAACCTGAAGTTATCGATATTCCTAAACTTAATTACATTACTATTCATGGAGAAGGCAGCCCTGCCGGGGAGGCATTCACGAACTGTATCGGCACCCTATATTCCTTGGCTTATGCCATCAAGATGCTTCCCAAAAAAACGGATGAGAAGCCGACTGGATACTTTGATTTTACAGTCTATCCATTAGAGGGAGTCTGGGACATCAATGAAAAGGCCAAAGAGAGTTATTCTGGGGAGATCAAAAAAGAAGATTTAATCTATAAGCTGATGATACGTCAGCCTGACTTTGTCGAGCTACCCTTTTTCAAGGAAATACTTAACTACGTTAAGAACAAAAAACCAAATCCATTACTGAATCAAGTTAACTTTGAGACTATTTTAGAGGGGAAGTGTGTACAAATGCTCCACTTAGGGAGATTTGAGGATGAGCCTATCAGCTTTGAAAAAATGGAAGCTTTTGCTAAAGATCAGGGCTTAAATCGCCTATCCAAGGTACACAAGGAAATTTATCTTTCAGACACAAGAAAAGTTGCACCGGAAAAATTGAAAACCGTATTAAGGTTTCGGGTTAGCTAAACAATGGCTTATTTTCACCCCCACAACCAACTTTTATCATCAGATCCCCCCCCAGTATCCCAAACCCTATTTTAGTACCAGCTATACACTAACTCTTATCAAGAAACCCTCCAATTCTGAAAGCCATTTATTAAGTTATACACCGGGAATATATTCAAGGTGTTAATGTTTCCAGCTAAGTTAATTAGCGCCTGCGGCTAAACAAGTAAAAGAACTTCACAGAGGGTGAGATCAGAAACCAGCTGAAATACTCACAGACCAAGTTAAACCAATAAAAAAAGCCGCATCGAAGGATGCGGCTTTTTTGTCACGGGGACTATTGCTAATTAGTCCTTAACAGCTACCGTGCTCGCTTTCTTTTCAGGGATCGGGAAGCCACGATCGCGCATTAACGCTTCGATATTGGCATCGCGACCACGGAAAGAGCGGTAAGCGTCTGCCGGGTCCAGCGCATTGCGAGGAGCGAACAAGTATTTCACCAGTCTCGCCGCCACTTCCTTATCGTAGAAGCCGCCTTTGGACTCGGCGAAAGCCTCAGAGGCATCGGAGGTCAGTACGTCGGCCCACATGTAGCCGTAGTAGCTGGCCGCATAGCCTTCACCGGAGAAGATATGACCAAAATGAGGAGAGCGGTGACGCATCACCAGTTCATCCGGCATACCCAGCTTCTTCAAAGTTTCACGTTCAAACTTGTCTGGATCGATACCTTCAGGATCAGCAGTATGGAATTTCATATCCACCAGTGCAGATGCCAGGTACTCAGTAGTAGCAAAACCTGAATTGAACTTAGCCGCCTTCTTGATCTTCTTCACCAGATCCGCAGGAATCGGCTCACCAGTTTTGTAGTGCACCAGGTAATTGTCGATAACCGCATCGGTAGACAGCCAGCGCTCCAGCAGCTGAGATTGGAACTCGGTGTAGTCACGCACACCGCCATTTAAGGTCGGATAAGTAACGTTGGACGCGAGGAAGTGCAGCGCATGACCAAACTCGTGGAAGAAAGTCTCTGCATCGTCCCAGCTTACCAGCACAGGCTCACCGGGAGCGCCCTTGATAAAGTTGGAGTTGTTGGAAGAGAGAACATTCTTCTTACCATCGAAAGTAGAGTGATCGCGGTACATGGTTGCCCAAGCTCCAGAACGCTTACCTGCGCGAGCAAATGGGTCCAGGTACCAGAGGCCGATATGATCGCCGCTCGTCTTATCGGTAACTTCCCAGACCTTAACATCTTCATGGAATACCGGTACTGAGCCTTCCTTCACTGGAGTGAACTCAAAATTGAACAGCTCTCCAGCCACATAGAACATGGCTTCACGCAGGTTATCCAGCTGCAAGTACTGTTTAACTTCATCGGAGTTCAGGTCGTACTTGGCCTTGCGAACTTTTTCTGCGTAGTAGCGGTAATCCCAGGGCTCAATAGTGATATTGGCTTTCTCGGCATCAGCCACAGCCTGCATATCAGCCACTTCTTCCTTCACCCGACCAACTGCCGCCGGCCATACCGCTTCCATCAACTCCATGGCACGCTCAGGCGATTTCGCCATACGATCACGCAGGCGCCACTGGGCGTAGTTGTCGAACCCTTGCAGGCCAACACGTTCGTCGCGCAACTTCAGGATTTCAGCGATGATAGCGTTGTTATCATGCTCATCACCATTGTCACCACGGCTGTAGTAATTGGTCCAAATCTGCTTACGCAGCTCGCGATTGTCAGAGTACGTCAGGAAGGGATCCATGGAGGAGCGGGTATTGGTAATCGCGTACTTACCTTTTTCGCCCTTCTCTTCCGCCAGAGCCGCCGCAGCAGCGACAAAGGAATCCGGCAGGCCGCCCAGCTGATCTTTAGTCAGGAAGATGTCGTAGCCTTCCTCATCAGCCAGTACATTATTGGAGAACTTTGTATAGAGTTCCGCCAAGCGCTTATTGATTTCTGCATAGCGCTCTTTCTTTTCCCCTTCAAGGGTGGCGCCATTGGTTGCGAACTGGGTATATACCAACTCGACTACGCGCTTCTGCTCAGCGTCCAAGTCCATCGACTCACGCTGATCATAGATAGACTTAATGCGCTTAAAGAGGGCCTTGTTCTGATAAATCTTGGACTCGTAGTCAGCCCACAGAGGTGCCAGTTCGCGCTGGACCTTACGGAATTCCGGGGAGGACATATTGCCGGCCCAGATTCCATAATAAGAAGATGCACGGCCCAACTCTGCACCACTGCGCTCCATCGGAACAAAAGTATTGGCGAAAGTAGGCTTGGCAGGATCGGCAGCGATGGCGTCCAGCTCTGCCAGATTCATCTCAATACCCTTCTCAATTGCGGGCTTGAGATCTTCAAGATTCATCTTGTCAAACGCAGGAACACCACCAAAAGGACCTGTCCACTCCGCCAATAGCATGTTGCTGGCGTGCTCAGGACTAACAGCCATGGACTTCTCGGCATTCACGGTATCTTTGACCACCTCAGCCTGTTGTGTCTTTTCACCACAACCGCCCACTACCGCAAGAGCTGCGGCCACGGATAGTGCGATCATTGTTTGACGCATCGGTATCTCCTCTAGAATAGAGCTTTGTAATAGTTTTAAGGGCGGGAGTTTAACCCCAGTTGGCCTATGCCCGCCAATACTACCGCCATTCTCAGCCAGGGCTGCGACAGAGTGAAAGAAATACACGACGACTTCCTTCAGTTTTGACCAAATGGTCTAGATGTCCTGTTGCCCGCACTTCGGCCACTTAGTAGTCCTTTTTTCTAAAGTAACCAAATCGGTAAATTCGACCCAAATCCCCTACCCGGTCAAAATCAGCGCATTTCCGTCACCGCCGGAATCTCACTTAAAACTCAACATAAATAAAGCCTTCAGCAGCCAGCTAATATAACTCCACACCTTTGCTTACCTTTTGAAAATAAAAGTACGCTGTCTTGCAGCTAAAACTGAGTCTTTAAATCAGAGGGTTTTTGGAACAGCAATAAAAATTTCACTTACAACAGTAAACGACCTATAAAGCCGCACCTAAACTCAACACAAACAAACACATTTAAATATATTTAGAAAAACCTATTCCCATTCATAATTAGGTGGAAACTGTTCTTCTACTCAAAAAACCCTCTTCAACATAAAAGTCACGATTACTGGAAATATTTCCCCATAAGAAAATGCAATGAGTGACAACCCGCAAAACCATCAGAATATTTACCATATATATCAATGAAATTCAGAAATAAAGCTAGAAGCGCCAAATGAAATTGCCCATCTTATGCAATTTTTTATAATTATTTCCATTAAAAAATACTATCAAAACTTCAAAACAATATTTATCTAATCAAGACAAGTCGGGCAATATTTAAACGAAAAGCAGGTGCCCTTTTTCAGGCACAAATAACAAGCCCGGAAATCCGGATTTTTATTTTATTAACCCACTCATTCAACTGATTAAAAGTTAGGGACAGACTCATGCAAAAGAAATCAATTTTATCACTTAGCACAGCTATAGCAGTCTTATCAATGGGTATTGCCACAGGCTCTCAAGCTCAGGCAGTTAGCTGTGGAGACGTAATAACCACACCGACCACTCTCGACAGCGATTTAGTCTGCACTATTGCTGATGAATTTTCTGTCGCAATAGCAATTGAGGGACCATCTGGCAGCCTTTCAATGGGAGATTACAGCTTGACCTGTTCCACCAATGAATTTGGTACAGGTATTATTTTACTGGAAAGTGGCGCCCGGCTTAGCGGGGGTAGCGTAATCGGTTGCGGCGATGCTGTGACTGTTGGAGGGGATGGTAACCATTTTGTTACAGGTGTCACTATCACTGATTTTGGTGATGATGCTGTATATGTCGAAAGCGATTTCAATGTGGTCAGCAACATGACAATCACTGGAGATGGGTGGGATTCCGATGAAGGTATCGATATCCAGGGTAATAACAATCTAGTCAACAACAATCTAGTTGAAAATGCTGGTGACGAAGGTATTGAAGTTGCAGGAGACTACAATACGGTTACCTTTAACGAGGTCTATTTTTCAGGAAACGATGGCATTGAAATTGACGGTATTTTTGCAAATATCACCAATAACATATCCGCCTTCAATGGTAGCAGCGGTATTGAAATTGATAGTGACAACGGCACTATCTCTCTAAATAATGTTACTGATAACGAGGAAGGGGGAATCGACCTAGATCAAGGCGATAGCAATAGTATTGTCAATAACAACGTTGTTGATAATGGCACTTATGGAATATTTATTTCGGACGATGAACCTACCAACAATACGATTTCTGGTAATTTCTCTGAGGGCCAAACCTACGACTTATTTGATGCAGTTGACTTTGATTGCACAGGCAGTAATACCTGGCAAAACAATACATTTACCACATCTGATCCCTCTTGTTTAGATTAAATACTTGAGGGAATTTACAAGCAAGCAATTCAAGAAATTATAAATAGCCAACCTCCTTGTCAACCCACTTTAAACCTTAAGGCGATTCTCTTTCCCAAAAAGAGAATCGCTATTCAATTAAAATGTTGCGCACCCACAACCATTAATAAATAGTTTTACTGTCGACATTAGCAGACACTTAAACCCGCCTCAACAATAAGAGACCATATCCGACAGATTAAAAGATACAGACACCCTAAATCACTCCGCTAAATATTCTCAATAAAAAGATATCTACACTTATTAAATCTGTTAAAAGGAGTTAGACATGTTGTACCCCAACCATTACCTTCAAATTCTATCCGCGGCACTACTTTCTCTAGGTGCTTCCCTATCACCAAGCATTAACGCTGTAGAATGCGGCGATATCATTACAGAGCCCGCAACACTAACAGAAGATCTAACCTGTTCAATCAGTGACCCAAATAGCGCAGCTCTCACTATTCAAGGACCAAGTGGCAGCCTATATATGGCAGGATTTTCACTTACCTGTTCCGGACTGGATCAGTCAAACGGGATAGTCCTTACAGGCTCATCCGGTGAACTATCCACAGGCACAATTAATGGCTGTAACGACGCAGTAGTACTATCAGAAGGTGGGCTTCATACCGTATACGGCATCAATATATTACTTCCACTGGACGATGCCATTGTTGTAAGCAGTGATAGCAATATCGTCACAGGCAATTATACACTTGGTGACGGGAATGACTCAGATGATGGAATCGATATCAATGGTAACCTTAATTTTATTTCCCAAAACATCATTGAGTTATCCGGTGACGAGGGCATGGAAGTTGACGGCACTTCCAATACAATAATCGGCAATACTATTACTGGATCCGACGGTGATGGAGTCGAATTAGATGGGGATTTTTCAATCTTTGTCTCGAACATTGTACAAGACAATGACAATACAGGTATTGAAATTGAAGGAAGCTCATGCACCGTTTCGAATAACATAACAGTAGAAAATGGATCTTCTGGAATTTCATTAGAATTTTCCGCATCCAACAATGGCATCAGTCAAAATACCAGTAGTGACAATGGAGCTTACGGTATATTAGTTATCGGTGTTAACGCCATTGGCAATAACATTGTCTTTAACACTGCCACAGGAAACGGCTTATTCGACCTTGAAGATCTTTTTGAGAGTGAGGATTGTAGCGTTAACAATAACCTTTGGTCAGGCAACACCTTCACATCCGCGGAGCCAAGCTGCCTTGAATAAACCCTAAGTTACGTCTGCCGGGGTTATTAGCCTTTAAACTAAGGCAATAACCCCGCCCCCCTTTACTGCCAATGCTACTATTTCAGGTCGGCATTACCCCCTTTTCAAATTAACTTTCAGAGACAACGGCATCCATCTCAATTTCCACTAACCAATTAGAGTCAATAAACCCCTTAACCTCCACAAAAGTACAGGCAGGGCGAATATCTGAAAACAGTTCCCCATGTGCCCTGGCCGCATCCTCCCAGCGCTTTATATCAACTAACATAATCCGGGTTCTAATAACGTCAGGCAGATGTCCACCAGCCTCCTTCAGAGCAGCGACCGCAATATCCAAGCAGAGTTTGGTCTGGCCATAAACATCACCGATAAAGGCAGTTTTGCCCTCTGATATAGGAGCGGTCCCCGATATAGCGATTTGCCCCCCGATCCTACAGGCTCTTGAAAACCCTATGGGATTCTCAAGGTATGAACCGGAACTTACCAATTTTCTCACTTTAACTCCTTCTAACGAGTAAATACGGCTATTTTATTTCCATCCAAATCCCTAAAATAGGCCCCATAAAAAGATTCCGAATTCCTATAGCCTGAATCACCTTCAGATGTCCCTCCAAGTCCAAGCGCTATAGAAAAGATCTTATCGACTTTATCAATACTGCCAACGTTAAGGGCTAACATTGTACCGTTACCAATACTCGCCGGCTTTTCATCATAGGGAGCAGTAACAGCAAGTTTTGTGGAGGAGCCTTTAAACTGCCAGAAAATAACTGTATCAGAGTGATAAACTTCCTCTGCAGCAATAGGGGCTAAAATCTTGCAATAAAACAGCCCCGCCCTTGGCAAGTTATTTGTACCTAATGTTATATGAGAAATCATGTCGTAAAGCACCCTATTGGAAAAGTAAAACCTAAGATTTTATGGTCTAACCGCTAAAGCAACTACTGTATTTCAAAGTTTTCAATCCGTGATCAGGTCTCTATTTAGTGAGAACGGCACCTCCAGATTATTGCCCCTACCTAAAATCTACAAATTCCCAGTAGTCAACGGGCAGGTTTCATATTGGCACAGCTGGTGATCAGGACCGAACTCAAACCGGCCTTTAATTTCATTTAAATACTCCAACAGTGCCGAGACTCTCTTGGGCTTATTGACTCCGGGCCGATAGACTACATAAATTGGCATAAATATCGCGTGCCATTCGGGAAATATTCGTATTAACTCCTGCTTCTCCAACTCACAGATCATGCTGTTAACCGGAATTTGAGCTATTCCCACCCCGCCAGCAGCAGCCCTTTTTGCCGTTTCTGGATTGCCACAATGGAAGTTACTTCGCACTTCGATAGATTCCGTTTTGTTTTCGGATACTAGAGTCCAAAAAGCAGACTCAGGGGCAGTCCCGGCTGTAATACAATTGTGCTGCCTGAGCTCCTGGGGTGACTCAGGTATTCCGTATTCCCTTAAATAGTCCGGACTGGCTACCAGAACCTGAGTCGTATACCCGATTTCTTTCGCCACCAAACGGTCATCGGCGATCTGCCCGACACGAATTGCCAGGTCTATACCCTGAATAAACAGGTCATCAAAAGTGTTGGATAGCTCCAGCGAGATTTGGGCTTTCGGCCACTGCTGGAGAAATGGAGGGAAAATATACTGGGCCAGGTAGCTCCCCATGGCCGGGGGGGCCGATACACGCAGCAACCCCTGTACTTGCTGCTCTATCTCCCGCACATCCTCGCGCAAGGATTTAAACTCCTCCACCAGTAAAGAGGCCCGGCGAAGGGTAACCCTACCCGCATCAGTAATCTCAATTTTCCGTGTAGAGCGCTCCAGCAGCTTGGCTTGCAGTTGCTCTTCCAGCTTCGAAATGGCTTTGCTCACTGTAGATTTGGGCAGCCCCAGCTCCTCGGCACACTGGGTGAGACTCAGCAGTCTGCAAGTGGTCACAAAGATCGATAAAGTTCGAAAGTCTATAGTTTCCAAATCGCGAACAATCAATTTCCAAACACCTTATTGTTTCCAATAAGCTGTGAGCTTAGTCTGTGCGCCATCGATAGACAACTGCTTTTCGTGACAACATTGAGGCACACAAGATGACTGCGACACAGGATCTGTTTACAGGTATTCAATTAGGTGATGTGAAGCTTGCCAACCGTGCGGTGATGGCCCCCCTGACCCGCGCAAGAGCTGAAAACCACGTACCTACCCCTTTAATGGCTGAGTACTATGCACAGAGGGCTGGCGCCGGCCTGATTATTGCCGAGGCAACTATGGTGGCAGAGGGAACTTCAGCCTTTATTTCTGAGCCAGGTATCTACTCCCAGGAACAGATCGAAGGCTGGAGACAAGTAACTGACGCCGTTCACGAGAGAGGCGGCAAGATATTCCTGCAACTTTGGCACGGTGGGCGAGCCAGTCACCCCGATTTGAATAATGGCACAACGCCGGTTGCAGCCAGCCCAATCGCCATTGACGATACGGTTCACACACCGAACGGAAAAAAACCTTACACCACCCCAAGATCCCTTGAAACTGTGGAGATCCCAGGAATTATCGCGGCTTTTAAACAGGGAGCAATCAATGCTAGAGATGCTGGCTTCGATGGAGTTGAGGTTCATGGTGCAAACGGCTATCTCTTGGACAGTTTTTTGCGGGATGGCTCAAACCTTAGAACAGACGAGTACGGTGGGTCTTTAGAGAATCGTGCACGCTTGCTGTTTGAAGTTCTGGAGGCCGTTATCGAAGTTTGGGGCTCCGGCAAAGTTGGATTGCGAACTTCTCCCCTAAACGGATTCAACAGCATGCGCGATAGCGATCCTGAGGGACACACTCGCTGGTTTGCATCAAAATTGAATGAATATAATTTGGCCTACTGGCACTTGATGCGAGCCGACTTCCTCGGCGAGCAACTCGGAGATGTATTGACTCCAGCAAGGGAACTGTATCAGGGCAATCTGATTGGCAATATGGGGTACGGGCGAGATGAGGCCAATACAGCCATTGGGCAGCAGCAAGTAGATGCGGTTGCCTTCGGCGTTCCATTCCTGGCGAACCCGGACCTGCTAAAGCGTTTTAAAGCCGATGCGAGCTTAAATGAAGCAGACCCAAACACCTTCTATACCGGTGGCGCAAACGGATATACCGATTACCCCACAATGCCCTAACCTTTAAGGAGCAAGCAGCTAGGTCGCCTTAAGCGGGCGACCTGCTTTCCGTACTCGGAGCACCAGCAGTCTCGGAGCGGATCTTCACGTTATTAATCAGTGAGACCAGTACAAAACTCAGCAGCATCAGTAGATACCATGAACTGAGCTTCGCCAGAGATACCATTTGCCATTCATGGGATTGATTAGGGTAAATCCATATATTTGCAAAAGTAGCAATATTTTCAGCAAACCAAATAAACAGTGCTACCAGCAACCACCCCAAAAGAAGCGGCATAGAGCGATGCTTTTCAACGACCTTAAAGTAAATATTGGTTCGATAAAACAATAACACTGTTCCCGCTAGTAACGCCCAGCGGAAATCCCAGATATAGTGATGTGTAAAGAAGTTGACATAGATAAACACAACCAGAACAACTGTCAGCAATTTCGATGGATAGTGAGAATATTCAAATTCAAAAATTCGCCACACTCGAGCAATGTAACTGCCCACTGCGCTATACATGAACCCTGTAAACAGTGGCACATTACCAATTCCAAAGAAGTACTCTTCCGGGTAACTCCATGAGCCAATAGCATCGGAGGTCTTAAATATCTCCATGACGGTCGCAACGACATGAAATACGACAATAACTATTGACTCCCTGAATGTTTCCAGTTTTGTAGCTAGAAGAAAGACCTGAAAGGCTATAGCAGCCAAAAAGATAAAGTCATACCGGTGAATCGATTCCAGTGGATACCAATAGTTGGTGACAATCATAATTCCCAGCAAGAAGCCACCAAAAATACAGGCATAAGCCTGCCTCAAGCCAAACAACCAGAACTCACGAATATATCGTTTCAAATCCACACTTGATAACACTGCAAACAACACCTAAGAGGAAAATTTCTGTGGCTTCAAGCCTACCGATTCCAATACCTTTCTATCTTTAGAAAAAACTATCTGACATTTATGTTTTTAAATCCAAACTCTTTACTCCCGGCCTTAAAGCCGAGATTCAAGATTTCAGTATAGTTCTCAGGGACTTCAAAAAACACGATTTCCAGCTCGGCCTCAGAACCGCGGGGAAGCTCCAGATATACCATTCCCCTCACTTCCTGCCCACCCCTAAATGCCTCATACTCCTTGAAGACAGCGCCATCTTTCATAATCAGGCGCCAGGAGGAAAGCCTTACTTTTTGCCGACTTCTCCGATTAGTCATGGTCATACGGCACTGCACTGTACCGCCCTGTCTTACACAATGATTGTGATGAATCTCGACCCCTTGCAGGTAAACAACACCACCTTCAGAAGTCGTTTTTGGAAGACCTGCAACAAAATCCGGACTGCGATACTCCTTCCCCAGAATAAAAAATGAAAAACAGGAGATCGAATAAGCCAAAACCACAACCACACCAAATAGGTAGCGATTTTTTAAGTAGCTCCAAATACATAGAGATAGCGAAGTGCACACAATCACAATGGCCATAAAGGCTACAAAATACTCAGGGCGCCATATGCCGTATAGGTAAATCATGGGCTCAGGAAATAGATACTGGGTAAGTGCCCATAGCACTGCTACTAATGCCGACAATACGCCCAATATTTTTGCAGCCAAAAACTTCCTGCGACTGATTGAGTAATGTCCCTCTACCATATCTGTCATTTTGCTTTATCCCTATACAACCAGCGTCAAGCTGGTTAGCTAGCACTGCTGACAAGTCACTTAAGCTCCAAGTCAGTGCAAAATGGTACATGATACAGATTTAAAGACCGAAATCGATTACACCTTATTTCTAAACCTATCCCGGCATAATCGATCAAAACTTAAACACCACACTCTTCAATAAGCTTGTAGCGCCCTTCTTGGAATTTGAACATGACTTAATTACATTGAAAATACAGTCATACTAGTTATAGAGAGAGGAATGAAAAGTCAGGGAATTAATCAGAAAGGGAATGGCGGGAAGCCAAACCCTTTGTCGATAAAGAACCCGAACTACTGAGCTCCTACCGCATTCTGGTAGTCTACATAGGCAGGTATCGCTACTGCAGCAAGAATACCCAAAATAGGAATTATCAACAAACAAACACCCCAAACAGACCACTTTTTCTGAACAGAATTAAAATGCTCAAGGCTTTCCCATTGCTTATTTTTCCAGGCGAGTTCGCGCCCCTTAATTCCCAGGTAAATAGCAACAATTAACCCAATATAAGGAATCAAAGCCAGCAAACCGATATAGGTTTTATTGAAAATTGCCCATATCCAATTCAAGAAAAAGGCACCCCAACTCCAACCTTTCACTCCCTCTGGGATAACATCGCTTTTCTGTCCAGAATTATTAACAGCATCAGTACTCACATCCGAGGTTGGTGCCACATACGGATTGGTCATAACTTCCCCCAATTTTCATATTATAAATAGAATAAATACAGCAAGGTAAAGCCCCCAAATAAAGGAGGTAGACAGCCTCTCATCAGAATATTCAAGCCCCCTGCACAGGGCATAAATTCTAATTGGCGGGTATTAACAGCGCAATAGCTCACCCCGATAAATGCGAGTCAACGCACGCACAACCAGCAAATATAACAGCCTCCAAGAATAATTTGTCAGACAGAAACTAGTCATCGCTGCTGCAAGAACTACCGCTCGAACTACTACCAGAATCACTATCGAACCAACCATCATCCTCATCTCTACTGGAGGAACCGAACCATCGTGCCATCAAACCTATACCAAATACGACTAGCATTATCGCGTAAACATCGATTTCTACAGTGATCCCCCGATAAATACCAAGGCCAACAAGACATAATCCCAACAAAAACTCGATAGTCCGCACCATTACCCCACCCTACAATTTTACTTTTACAAAAATTGACAGAATAAACTATCAAATATTATCAACAATGTCGTTTAAGGGATATCCATCCCCTAATCTAATAAATGAGGTGGCTTTAATTGATACTTAAATACTTTCAATCGAAGTAAAACCTGGAGAATGTTCAGCTTGAATGACTTAACTGTAACAGGAGCAGCTCCTCACATACAGTCTGACAAATATAGAATACTGATTTAGAGGGAGTTTCAGTCGAGAGAAATGAAAACCTCTTATTCGAGCCAAAGGCTCAAGATAAGAGGTTTTACATTCAGAATTTCTTAATTAAAGAGAACAGCCAATTAAGCGATTCGACCAGCGCGCAACCATTCAGAAACACAAAACGCCAGTTCTAACACCTGATCGGCATTTAGTCGCGGATCGCATTGGGTGCGGTAGCAACTGGCGAGGTCTGCTTCAGAAATTTTCCAAGCTCCACCAGTGCACTCAGTAACATGCTGTCCGGTCATTTCCAAATGGATACCGCCGGGATGGCTTCCCTCAGCCCAGTGTACCGAGAAAAAGTCACGAATTTCCCGCAGGATTTTTTCAAAATCGCGAGTTTTATAGCCGTTACCCGCTTTAACGGTATTGCCATGCATGGGATCAGTGCTCCATACCACCGAGCGCCCCTCCGCTTGAATGGCGCGCACCAATGCAGGCAATTTTTCTCCCAAAGTATCGGCGCCCATACGGGTAATCAGTGTAAGGCGACCTGCATCGTTCTCGGGGTTGAGCTTATCGATCAAACGCAGCAGCTCATCCGGTTGCATCTTTGGACCAACTTTCACCCCAATCGGGTTACAAACACCGGAGAGAAACTCCACATGAGCGCCATCCAGTTGCCGAGTGCGTTCACCAATCCACAGCATATGTGCGGAGCAGTCATACCATTTGCCAGTAAGGCTATCGGTTCGTGTCAGTGCCTGCTCGTATTCAAGCAATAGCGCCTCATGAGAGGTGTAGAGTGAAGTCTCACGAATTGCGGGAGAGTTCTCTGAGGTAACACCACATACCGCCATAAACTCTAAAGCTTCCTGAAGGCGTTCCGCCAGCTGGGCATATTTTTCTCGCTGAGGGTTATTTTTCAGGAAGCTGAGATTCCATTTGTGCACCTGATGCAGATCGGCCAATCCCCCCTGGGCGAAAGCTCGCAGTAGATTCAGGGTTGCTGCCGATTGGTTATAAGCAGTTACCATCCGCTGAGGGTCAGGTATGCGCGCTTCAGCGGTAAAATCAATGCCGTTGATAATATCGCCACGGTAGCTGGGTAGTTCTACTCCGTTCACCGTCTCGGTATTCGCCGAACGGGGTTTGGCATATTGGCCGGCCATTCTCGCAACTTTCACCACCGGCAGGTTACCGGCAAAGGTGAGCACGACAGCCATCTGCAACAATACCTTGAAAGTATCGCGAATGCGGTTTGCATTAAAATCGGCAAAAGATTCAGCACAATCGCCGCCCTGCAAAAGGAAGGCTTTCCCCTCGGCAACCTGAGCCAGCTGACGGCGCAGCTCGCGAGCCTCTGCCGCAAAAACCAGGGGCGGATGACCAGAGAGCTGTTTAGCCACCTGGGCAACATCTTCGGCAGACGTGTATTCGGGCTGTTGATGTGCGGTGAAGTTTCGCCAGCTCTGGGGGGTCCAAATTTGGGTGGGGGATTCGGGCACTGGGACTCCTAGCTCAACTTCCATCTTTCACTCTTACTTCTAAAGGATAAATCTTAAGGGTGAGCATATTGCTCACCCCCAAATGTGCCGAATTTACAGCACGCTGGCAACAGCCTTACAGAAGTATTCCATATTATTGGAACTCAGGCCGGCAATACTGATGCGACTCGAGTCCACCATATAAATGGAATAGTCCTTTTGCAGCTGTTGTACCTGTTCGGGATTGATACCCAGGAATGAGAACATCCCTTTCTGCTGGCGGATAAAGCCAAACTCACCGGCAGCACCCGCTGCGGCGAGCCCTTCTACCAATCCAGCACGCAAACCGTTAATACGCTCGCGCATTTCGGTCAGCTCAGCTTCCCAGTTCGCTTTCAGTCCCGCATCAGTAAGAATAGATTCTACAATGGCAGCACCGTGGGAAGGTGGCATGGAATAGTTGCCACGAATAGCGCTCAGCAACTGGCTATGGCCTTTATTGGCGGCTTCACCATTCGCATAAATCACCATGGCCAGGCCGACACGTTCGCGATAGAGGCCAAAATTTTTCGAGCAGGAAGCCGCAACCAGCATTTCTGGAACGGACTCAGCCATTAAGCGCAGGCCGTAGGCATCATCTTCCAGGCTCTCGCCAAAGCCCTGATAGGCCATATCGATAAACGGCGTGAAGCCCTGCTTTTGCGCCATTTCCGCCAACACTTTCCACTGCTCACGGGACAGATCCGCACCACAGGGGTTATGACAGCAGGCGTGGAAAAGAACAACATCGCCCTCACCCACATCCTTCAGAGTCTCGACCATTTTGTCGAACTGCAAACTGCTGGTAGCGCGGTCGTAGTAGGGGTAGCTCTTGATTTGCAAGCCCGCATTACCCAGAAGCGGCACATGGTTAGCCCAAGTGGGGTCACTCACCCACACGGTTGCCCCAGCTTTGGCGCGATTAATCAATTCCGCCAGAACTCTTAATGCACCACATCCACCGGGAGTTTGAGCTGAGCGAACGCGACCGCCCACCAACGCGGGGTGCCCGGCACCCAGTACCAGCTCCTGCATGGCTGTGTTGAAACCTGGAGTTCCGGCCGGGCCGATATAGGCCTTGGTTTCCTCACCCTGTAATAAGCGGGTTTCGGCTTCCTTGACGGCTTGCAAGACAGCGGTATGGCCTGCCTCATCTTTGTAGACGCCCACACCGAGATCAATTTTACTGGGGTTTTCATCCGCGCGGTAGCTGGCCAAAAGGCCCAAAATCGGATCTGGCGGAAGGCTGTTTAAATGCTCAAACATCTGAAAACTCCTCTTAGTTATCTCATTTATTCATCAACGAGGCCGCGCTCAGACCATTCCTTCGCGCGCACCATTAACTTATCAATAATGCTATCCAGTTGTTCCCGCTCCTCAGTGGAGAGGGATGCCATCAAGTCATTCTCGTACTGATGGGCCAGCGGCACTATGCGAGCATAAATATCACGCCCCAGCTCCGACAGGTTCAGCACTTGCCGGCGCCGGTCACCGGGATCTTCACTGCGTGTAATGTAGTCATTCTTTAACAGGGAAGAGACGGCCCGACTGATTGCGACCTTGTCCATCGCCGTCTGCTCAACCAGCTCGGCGGCAGATAAATCGGGAAAACGACCCAGAATTGCCATCACCCGCCAAGCGGGAATGGTGAGGTGGAAGCGCGCACCATAAGCTTGCGCAATAGCATTACTCACTCGGTTGGAAAGTACCGAGAGGCGGTAGGGTAAGAACTTTTCGAGGCGCAGCTCGTCGTTCTCAACAACCGTGGGTCGCGTGTTTTGTTCGATTGTCATAGCTGCCCTCAAACCTGCCTGCTCGGGTGTCCCGGTTGTACCTGATACTCAATTTAACTAACATTGGTTTCAATTGTAACCACTATCGGCACAAATACTTTCTGGAAAAGTTACCGGGCCATACGAAAAAATGGCCGGACAGTATAGGTTTTTTTGCGCCATATTTGCGAACTAATTGGGTCTATGGCGCAAGAAATTTGCGTGTAAGTGGCGCTGAGATGCTCAATTTTTCGCCACACCTTCGAACCATCCGCACAGAAGCGAGGCCACGCTATGAAACAGTGGATCAGCTTTCCGCGAACGGAAGGAAGTACAAGCCGCCAAGCCCATGCAGATTTCCCACCCAACAGCTTTGAAAGGGAAATGGGCAAAGAGGGTTTTTTTGGGCCCTGCACCCACTTCTACCATCGTCATCCCCCCACCGGCTGGAGTCAGTTCGAAGGTCCACTGCGTCCCCACGCTTTTGATGCCACGCAAATGAAGCACAAAGGAACAAGCCCCTGGGATCAAAAGCCGATCCTGCGAAACCAGGATAGTCAGGTCGCCCTCTGGACCTGCCGGGAGCCTATGGATCATCTGGTGCGCAACGCTGACGGCGACCAACTCCTGTTTATACACAATGGGAGCGGCGACTTGTTCTGTGATTTTGGCCATCTCTCTATTCGCGATGGAGACTATATCCTGCTGCCCCGCGGCACCTTATGGCGCCTGACGCCGACCGAGGATGAGCCACTGGAACTATTGATGGTGGAGGCGATAGGCAGCCATTTTCAGCTCCCCGAAAAAGGGATCCTTGGCCCCAATGCGATTTTTGACCAAGCGATGCTGGATGTGCCTCGTATAGATAAAGCCTTCCTCGATCAACAGGGCGATGATAAGTGGCGGGTTGTGGTTAAGGCCCGGCAACAACTGTCGACCATTACCTACCCCTTCAACCCACTGGACGCCTGTGGTTGGACTGGGGACAACCTGGCCGTTCGCATCAACTGGCGCGATATACGCCCGCTGATGAGCCACCGCTACCACCTCCCCCCTTCAGCTCATACCACCTTTATCGCACAAGGTTTTGTTGTAGCGACTTTTGTACCCCGCCCGATTGAGAGTGACCCGGGCGCACTCAAAGTCCCCTTCTTTCACAACAATGATGACTTTGATGAACTCATCTTCTATCACCGCGGTAACTTCTTTAGCCGCGACAATATTCATCCGGGGATGCTTACCCTCCACCCCATGGGATTTACCCACGGCCCCCACCCCAAGGCATTTGCTACCGGAGCCCGGCATGCACGCAAGGAAACCGATGAAGTTGCTGTAATGATCGACAGCCGCACCCCCTGGGATATTCTCCCGGATGCCCATGCCGTAGAGCTAACAGATTATGTAAACTCCTGGAAGCCAAAGTGAATACAGCGCATCCAGACAACACCAAGAAGGCTGACATTCAAACAGCCAAACGCCAAAACAAAGAAAAGGAAAGAGAATGGACCTTTACGGATACTTTCGCTCATCCGCCAGCTACCGAGTGCGTATCGGGCTCAACTTGAAAGGCCTGGAATACGAGTATCACCCGGTAAACCTGCTCAAGGGAGATCAGCACGGAGACGACTACCGCACGCTGAATCCACACGGGCTACTGCCAACCCTGAATGATGGCGAAACCAGTCTCACCCAATCCCTCGCCATTTTGGAATGGCTGGATGAAACCCATCCAGAACCAGCGCTACTTCCAAAGGCTCCTGAAGCCCGCGCACATATCCGCGCGCTCGCGCAAAGTATTGCCAGCGATATTCAACCTATACAGAACCTCAGGGTTCTGCAGTACCTCCAGGCTGAACTCAAAGTCAGTGATGAGCAAAAAATTCAATGGATTCAGCACTGGATACACCTGGGCTTCTCCGCACTGGAGAAGCAATTAAGACCCTCGCCTTTCGCCGCTGGAGACAATCCAGGGTTGTTCGAGTGTTGCTTACTCCCGCAAGTATACAGTGCGGAGCGCTTTGGCCTGGATATGACCCAATATCCCAAAATCCAGAAAATCACAGACGCATGCAATGAACTACCGGCCTTTATTAAAGCCCACCCTTCAGAACAACCAGACTGTATTGTGTAGTACCCTTTTATGGATGCCCGGTCGCATCGGGCATCCTACATACACTCGAAAATTTCACTACTTGCCACATTTCATTGCCTGTGGTTAATATCTCTATCCAAACTTGAAAATAACTCGAATAATAATATTCCCCACTGCTGTAGCTAATCAGCCGAGGTCATCAATATGAACTCCCAAGACCAGATCTCCCCCAAAGAAAAAGAAGTCATTAAGCATGTCAAGAAGCTGAAGAGCTTTTACCAACACCTAATCACCTATTTATTAGTTATCTCGGGACTAGTAATTGCCAACTTAATACTCGCCCCAGGATACTTATGGTCACTCTGGGCGGCATTTGGCTGGGGTATAGGGCTCGCCTCCCATGCAATTAGCACCTTCAATTTATTTAATTTCTTTGGTGAAGATTGGGAGAGAAAGCAGATAGATAAGAGAATGGGGCGTAAATAGCAATAAATCGTGTGCGATGGAGCATCGCCAAATACAAGCATATGCTTTAGATGTTAGAGTACTTTCCCAAAGTACTCTTCTCCTAGCCCCTCACTGTCAACGCAAAAACTCCAAACACTTGCCTACTTACGAACAATTACCTGTAATCTAAATAAAAATCTACGCATCCCAATGCCGTTTGAAAAAAAACAGTTAATTAACAGGCTTAAATTATCGAGTTCTGGTAACAAAGTATTAACACACTTTTTATATAACAAATAATAAATATACTATTAAAATGATAACAGGAACCCCAATGTCCTTCCTCAAAGTCTCTACAGGCGCTCTATGTCTATCACTTTGGGTATCTATACCCAGCATCAGTAAAGCTGACACTTTTCACTGGCCCGATTACCAAGCAGAAGCGGCCACCAGTGAGTATCGTATTGATGAGCTTTATTACTTACAGCCCCATAACAGCTATGAGCGGCTAGAAAACGGTGAAACACTGACTGACTGGCTCGACAAAGGCTTTCGATCACTGGAAATCGATGTCGTAGATCACGGTGCCTGGCAAGGTAGCAGCCATGGGCCCTATGTTGCTCATGGACAAAACGACATCGGTAATCACATGTGCAATAGCAACGGAGACGATGATCGTCTGGAACACTGTCTGGACGATATCAAATCCTGGCTCTCCGTTAACACTATTGAAGCGCCAATAATGCTGTATATCGATATGAAAACCAATTTAGATTGGTTTAACGCCTGGTATGCAGATGAAATTTATTTGCTTGACCAGTATATCCAACAAGAGCTGGGCGACCTTCAGTACAGCTACCAGGATATGCTTACATATTTACAACAGATTTCTTCCTCAGAAAATTACCGTACCACGCTTACAAGTACGGGATGGCCTAGCGTTGGCAACTTATTAAATAACGGCAAAAAAGTAATCGTTATTTTTACCGGAGGACAATCAGGCAACGTCAATAATCGAATGGAATCCGCATTAGACTCTTACGAGATGAGCGCATTTTTATGTCCTGATATAGATACCGCAGATCCAGAAGAATTTACCGGCTCCATTGATTCAATAGACAGCAGTAGTTCGCAAAGAATATTTTGCGGCAATGTCCAGGCTGGCGATCATTACCAGATAACAGCCAACGCAGCCGCTGAAACCAAACAGCTGATGCACCTATGGGATAGTTCTGGCGATTTTAGCAATACCGACTACGGCTACATATTTACAGCAATCGCACATGGTGCCACTGCAATTGGGATAGATCCTGATACAGTCGCAACCACCCCCAATTATACTGGCACGGCAATTCCTTTTGTAGGAGTAAGGAGAAGTCTTCCCGGCTATTTGAGAATCCGTTCTGCCTCAAATGCTGACTTGTGCATGACCGTCTCCCAGGGCTATAGCAATGGTTCAAACCTAAATATGAACAACTGTGGCTCCAGCAATGAACAGCAGTTTGTTTATACTGCTGAAGGCCAACTCCGTCCCAAGGGTAATAATAAATACTGTGTTGACTTCAACACTGGCTCTGCTGATAACGGCGATAAAATGCACCTGTGGGATTGTGACGGCGGCAATTCGGAAAAATGGCAAATTCAAACAAGCGGTATCATCCAGAACCGAGATAAGAACTGGGCCTATTGTATAGACGCACCGGGCAGCTCAACCGAAGAGGGTGAGCGTCTTCAGGTTTATAAATGTGATAAGAACGATAAGAGCCAGCAGTTTGTTTTAGAACCTGTCGAAGATTGGGAGCAGAGCAGCTTTTAAAGTCAAATTAAAAAAGGGCGCCTGTAAAGGCGCCCTTTCTCATAGAGGTCACAATGCTATAGAACCACTGCAATAATATGTGTTATTGCAGAAGTAAACTCTGAAAGATTAATTTAACTCCCCTGCTTCACACTGTCTCCAGCCCTCGCTAAAGATACCATCATCTATGGCTACCCAGGTTTCGTAGGTGAAGGTCAACTCCGGGATTTCTTTAATATTAAATGAGAAATGGAAGCCTTCTATTTTTTCATCTGTGCGCATACAGGGAACAGAGGGTACCCATGTCTTGAAGTCCAGAGACTCTCCCTCGCTAATAACCTGTCCCTCTGCAACACCCTCGAACCATGGTGTAAGGCTAGCCAAATCGCCATTGATATGCTTCACCTGTACATTCTCAATAGTGTAATCGGCATCAACTGCAGTCAGAGACCATTGTAGGTATTCATCTTCGGTAGGGGATGTATCCCACCGTAAATCTGACGGAGTACCGTAGCTTGGAATATTTTCGTACGGCATGGGCAGCCAAAGGTTCTCTTCCCAGGAGTTGATATTACGCAGACGCACGCCCTTGGCTTCGCTCATGGGCTCAACTTCTACAACAAAATCGTATTCCGGCGCATCATCAATCAAATCTGTGGCGTAGTAGCGGAATACGTAGGTGCCCGCTTTCGAAAATACGGTACCAGTTGTATTTTCACAATCTTCACTATCTGGATAGCTGGTAAATTCACCACCTTCCGGCGCGCTGATCAGCTCTTCATAAGTGAATACTTCATCACCGTCGGCATCTACCACCACAGGGCGATGCAGCAGGGACATACAGGGCAGGATTTGGTAATAATCTTCACCGGTGGATAAGCTACCCCAGTTGCGCACCCAAACTACAGAGCGGATTTCTGGTGCCGTGTTGGAGACTTTGGCAAGACCATCGTCTTCAGAGTAGGTTTTGGCATATAGACCACGATCATCACTGACGATCAGGCGAGCGGTATAGGAACCCGGCACATCGGTAACTACCTGAGCACGGCGAAGCTCCCCACTCTCCGGTTCGGTAACCGGTTCAATCACTGCATTACTCCCATCGGGCCGGTCAACCAGCTCCCAGTGGAAGGTCATTTCATCATTATTAGGGTCGCTACTGGAGGCATCAAACACCAAGGCATCGCCAACGAGCACAGACTTGGACTGAGCTTCGACACTGCGGGTAGAAGGATAACCATTTACCTTGCCAATCTTGGCTTCCATAGTAGCTTCTAGGTCTATCTGGTTGGTTCCGTCAGATACGGTCATGCTTACGCGATAGGTACCTACCACATCCAACTCTTGGATTTTCTTACCCAGCGGTTTCCAAGAACCAATATCAACCAGTTCGGCAACACTACCTTCAGGTTTTTCAATTAGCTCCGCTTCAATAATTTGCAGAGCATCACCTTCAGGGTCATAGCCGACAAAATTAAATTCAGCGCGAAGACCCAGCTCTTGCTCACCAATACTGTAGGATGGGTAATAACCAGTAGCTTCTATCTCACCAATCGGAGCTTCATTGACTTCCGCTTCAGAATCGGCTTCAACTACGATAGTAACTTCACGCTCCTCACTCTTTCTTGCGCCATCAAAAACAAACAAAATTAAATTGTAAGTATCTGCCGCAATAGGAGTAAATTTAACGGTAGACGTTGTCTCTCCCTCTAACTCGGGAACCGGAACACCATCAGTTTCCACTGGGCTATAAGCCCACTTCCAACGGTATTGCAGAGAGTTACCTTCAGGGTCATAACTCTCGCTCGCATCCAGTACGACTTCTTCACCTAGAGTAATCGTCTGGTCTTCTGTTACTGCAACAGGTGGAGCATCACCGGCGGAAACGGTTACCAGAACTTCCGCAGGCTCACTGGCAACTCCATTATAAGTAACAACTAATTCAAGTTTGTAGTCACCTTCGATATCCAAGTGCAATGTAGCTTGGCTAGAGTCACTGTTAGTCAGGTACGCAGCACTGTCGAGAGGCTTTTCAACCAGGGCCCATAAATATTCCAGATCTCCAGTCTCACCCGTTGGCGGAGTACTCAAGCTGCCATCAAGGCCCAGGGTCTGAGTACCCAGGATAACACTGTGCACCGGCTCAGTAATTGCTACTGGATTCGGGCTGGTTGCAGTCAACGTTATACGGGATGCTTCACTGGTTTCAGTACCGTCATCCACAATCAGGCTCACAACATAGTCGCCTGGAAGGTCAGCGGTAAACTCTGTGTAGGCATCCTCAGTACTGGCCAACTCTGCCAGGCTAAGCTCAGGCCACTCAATCAGCTCCCAACGATAAGTCAGGCTTGCATCTCGCGAGCTGCTACTGTCAGTACCGCTCAATTGAACAGTGACATCACCGCCAGCCAAGGAGAAAGTTGTGTCTACAGGGGACAACAAACTGATACTGGCGGTAGGTTTATTATTTGAGCCGTCGCCCGAACCACCGCCACCACAGGCGGCCAGCACGAGAGACAGACATAGCATGCCGATAAGGGCTGCTGCTCTTTTCATCTGTGGAACTCCAAATGTTTAATATTGATAAGTGAGACTGAGTCTTGCCGTACGTCCCGGTGCAGGCACCAAGCCGAGACTCAAAGCATCGATGTAATATTGATCGGTTACGTTGTCGACGGTGAAATCCACCGAAAAACTATCGTTAAATTGGAAGCTGGTATAAAAATCTAACAGTTCGTAGCTCTGCCACAGCACCGGCTCAGTAAATCCAGCTTGATCGCCGTAATAAGGAACAGGGTTTCGCTCCCCCATAAAAGTACCGCGCAGCCCGAATTCCAATTTTTCCTGGAATAAACGGAAGCCAATATGCGCACTGGCATGCCAGTTAGGTGGGACCATATTATTGAAATAACTGTTTTCTATACCCCAATCCGTGCAGTAAGTACGCACATAGCTGGCAACATCACAGACTTCAATGTGGCTGTATTTGGTAGCACTCAGCTCAACTAACCACCAGAGGGCATCGTATCCAAGGTTGAACTCAAAACCTTCAAGGTCGAGGCTATCGATATTTCGCATACGGAATAAATCGGAGATACCGCTACCTTGCTTTTCTTCATTGGCGTTGACCCCGGTGCGAGTCAAATAGTCGTCAACATGGTTTTCGAAGTAAGCAACTTTCGCTCGGAGTTGATGATGAGTTTCAAATAACTGGCCGTTAAGATAATTAATCCCAACCTCATTATTTTTTGCATGCTCAGGCTTAAGGGTGATATCCAGTGCGGGGCTCGATGAGAAACCAGTGGTACCTTCAAACAGGCTCGGCATACGCAAAGCCTGCGCATGGCGGGCATAGAATTGCAAACCCTTGATCGGCTCCCATGTCAAAACCACAATAGGTGCAGTGCCGGAGCGACTATTGCTGTAGTAAACGTCCTCACAGCCCCCTTCCCCATTATCTACACAAAAATCGGAATCAATGCTCAACGGGAGGGGATTATTGTCTTTTGAAGAGAAATGGGTATAACGAACTCCAGACTCCAGCGTCCACTCCGGCCACGGTTGCCATTCAATACCGGTGAACAAGCTGTACTCATCGCGCCCACCACTGCGGGAACCCGCATAAATACCTTCAGCGGTCTGGGTATCGCTATCCAAGTCTTCCCACTGTGCAGAAACACCATAATCCCAGCGCAATTCACCCATGGGGTAGAAGCGCATACTATTGGTGATATCAAGGCCAAAGCGCTGATAATCGTCATTTCGCGCAATATTATCCTCCAGCTCGATAGAGAATATATTCGGTGTGTTCAGATCAGTGACCGCATCGGTGTGCCAAAAATTGACACGCAAGTCGGCCCAATCATATTCCACCGGCTGCCAACGATAGCGTGCAGTGTAGGTTTGGTTAAGCACTTCACTATCGAGCCACTCGCGCGCCTGACCGAAATTTGAAAGAACTTGCGAGGGCATCATCTCACCAAAGATACTGTTATAGCGGATATAGCCCAGCTCAAGACTTTGGTCTTTTGGCAAATGGAGACTGCTTTTTAACAACCAGGAATCGCTAGAAAAACTAGTATTCGGAATCCGCTCCCCGGCGCGGTAAGGGATGCTTTCTCCCAGTTCACTCTCTAGCTCAACCTTAGTCTCGGTATACCAAGCCATTTCTTGAGGCTCACCAATAACCACTTCCGGCGCGGGGCCATCAGTACCCGCATAGTAATTTCCCTGTTCGCGCTGGGCGTGAGCCAATACCAGATCACCCCACTCAAAACGCTGGGCGCCCGCAAAGCTCGCCGCATAACCCTCAAAATCCAACAGGCTGGGCCTGTCCATTCCATGGTCCGGCGCAAAGCTGTCCGGCATTGTATAGTCAGCTGTGCAATCACTAGCAAAACGGCAATCGGAGCGATAAACAGGGCGCGGCAAGTGGTAACCAGCGTAAGTACCAGCCTCTGGAGCCTCGCTATTGTTTCCAATACCACTGACACGAACACGGAAACCCGACAATTCGCCGGGTTTAACGACATCTTCCGCTCGCAGGGTATTGACACTGACAACACCACCGGTGGCTCCAGTGCCTTCGGCTGTCATTACCGGCCCCTTGTCGATACGCATGGAACCGATCAAGTCAGGATCAATATAACTGCGGCTAGATACTCCCGCATAACCACGATAAACGGTGGTTTCCTGGCGACTGCCATCGATTAAGACAGGAACCCTGCCCTGCCCTTGCATACCGCGAATATTGACATCCAGACCACCGGAATTGCGGTTTTCACTGATAAGTACACCGGGAGTGCCCTGAAAAATATCGCCAACACTGGTACCGCGAAAGCGCTCAATATTTTCCTGGGTGAGAATATTTACTGAACCGGACTCGCGAAATGCCTGGTCTTTTTCACCGCCATCACGAGTCTCAACCTGAATGCTGTCCAGCACCATCAGATCCTGCTCGCCAGCGGACTGGATCAGCCAGGCTCCGCTACCAACGGGAACCGCTTGCAGATTAGTACCGCGCAACAAGCTCAACAGAGCTTCTTCTGCACGATAGCTGCCAAATAGTGCTGGAACAGAAATAGCTTCCACCAGGCTCTCGTCGAAAGAGAGCGTTACCCCGGCCTGGCGTGAATAGAGGTTGAGCACATCTCCCAGATTGCCCGCTGGCAAACTGAATTCGATCAACGCTGTATTGCCCTGCTGGGATTGCGCAAAACTCGATACGGGAACTACGGCCAACAACAGTGCCAACAAGGTGGGCAAAATATGTCTCGGGGCGCGGGACTGCATTTAAGCGGCTTCCTATTCTCAGGTGTATAACTAGGAAGCCGAACGAAAATCAAAAACCCGTAATCTAAATGAGAATTATTTTGTTTTTTTTGCTTCGGAGGGAAAACTAGCAATCAAAAGCGTCATCAAAAATAAAAAATGACACCTTCGGATAACTTTTTTGTGGTCATCTGGCAATAAGAGCAGGAATTAAAGGTTGCCCGTTCCGAAAAAACCGTCAGCCCGGACGCATAGGGGAAGGCAGGGAGCGATACGACTTACTATCAGCCCGGCAATTGAATCGTTGCCCACCAGCGCGTGGTATAGCTCAGTTCAGCTCCCGCCGAACGCGCCAATATTTTTAGGATGGTGTCGATATCGTGAAGCTGGAAAACCCCGGAAACCTGATGATCTCTTAATGCCGGATCACAGCGTAAAAAACCAACTCGATAGCGAGACAACTCTTCAAGCAGTGCCCCTAATGGCATGCTCCGAGCTGAAAGCACCCCGTCAATCCATCCGCTGTAATCAAACATCTTGCTGTCCAGAGCGAGCGAACCGGCTCCAGTAAGACGATAAGCCTCACCCGCTTTAACTGCAAAGGGCTCTATATCCGCACTCGGTTGAACCTGCACCCCACCTTCCACAACCTGCAAAATCGTGTGGCCATCGCCATTGCGCACAAAAAAGCGTGAGTCATGGGAAATCAGCTGCCCCTGAGGCACCGATACCTGCATTGGCCTCGGGTCAGCGGCACTGGTCAAGTGCATTTCACCTTTAGTCAGCACAAGGGAACGGATTGCTGTGCCCGACTCCCATTCAATGGCACTTCCGGTGTTTAACCAGACCTGGCTCTTATCATCCAGAGTATATTGGGCCGGCTTAGAACCAGAAGAATAATCGGCGGACATATACTTCAGCAAACCGGTGTCATATCCCACCAGGCCAACGGCAAAAGCCCCAAGGACACCACCGCCCATGGTTTTAAGAGCAGCCCTGCGATTTAAACGGCGAATTTCTGCATCGGTTTGATTTAGGGTGGAATGGGCCAAACGCGGCGCTCGGCGAGCCACCGTATCTAGAGGTGACTCCATCCGCTCAAAACGCTGCCACGCCAGTTCATGCAGAGGGTCCGCCGAACGCCATTGACTGCAAGCATCGCGCTCTGAGTCAAGCGCCTCACCGGAACCCAGGCGAACGCGCCAGCTAACGGCTTGCAACAGCACCGCTTCAGGAATTTTTTCTCTATTTTTTTCTGGGGCGTTTGACATCAGCGAGCAAGTTCCAAGTCCATAGAAAATTATTCGTTATCGTACGCAGCGGCATAGCATTTGAGCATGGCTTTTGCGATGTATTTCTCTACTGAGGAAAGGCTCAACCCCTGCTGCTCGGCCACCTGGCGGTATGTTAAGCCGTCTAGTCTCGCCATTAGAAAGACCGTTTTCTCTATCGGGCGCAGACCACTGAGCAATTGATCGATTTGCTCCAAAAGCCCCAATAGCTCCCACTTATCTTCTGGGGAAGGACATTCCGGTTCCGGCAAATTTTCCAGCAGCGCTAAATAATTTTTCTCCAGCACTTGGCGACGGGCTTGGTCGATCAGCAGGTTCCCGGCCACTTTGGTTAACCAAGCCCTCGGGCTTCGAATTCCCGCAGGCAGGCTCGGCCTATCCAGCAGACGAATAAAAGTGTCCTGAGCTAAATCCTGGGCATTATCAACACCGGAAGTTCGGCGCGCTATCCAACGGACAAGCCACTCGTGGTGCTCTTGGTAAAGCTCATCAAATCCTGGGGTTGAAGGGGTTTCCGGGGCCAAAACTCAGACCTTGCGCTGTAATCTTTTGAGGGCGGGGACTGTAAATGATATCTATTCTCATTTAAAGTAGCTGAGCTGAGAATGTTATATCAATTTGGAATAACCCGGTGAATTTTTCAAAAAATATTGATCAACGGGATGGGTTAATTTGAATTTGGTCCGTCACCCATTACAAAGCCACCGGAATAACCGGGCGGTTATTGTTTAATTTGTTTTGGAAAAAACCCGTGAGCAATCCAGCAGAATGCCAATCCATTGAACCCACAGAGCCCACCTTTTCCGCTTGGCTGAAAGAAGGCACTAATACGACCCACGAGAGTCTTGATAAACGCATTATGTCCTTGTCACCATTTTCCAATCGCGAGCGGTATGCACTGTTTGTTCGCACGCAGTCGCGATTGCATCAAGCGGTGTCTGATTGGTTTCAAAGTGACGAATTAAATAATTTTTTGCCCGGCCTGAAAGAGAGAGACCGCTCTGAAGCAGTCCTCCAGGACTGTGCTGATTTCGAAATGCCCAAGAGTGATTTGAAAGCTGATCAGCAAGCCGCAGCAGAAGTCACAATTAGTGATTTCCACTCTGCACTTGGCTGGCTCTATGTAGTCGAAGGCTCCAACTTAGGAGCAGCATTCCTTCTCAAGTACGCGCGCAAACATCTGGATTTATCAGAAGAGTTCGGCGCACGCCACTTGGCAGGACATGAAGACGGTCGCGGGTTACACTGGCGCCAATTCAAAACTGCGTTAGATGCTCTTGAACTCAACGAAGAGCAAAAAGAAGTAGCCCTCAGTGGGGCCAAACAGGCCTTTGCTTTTGCACGACAAAATGTCGAACAATTATTAGCGCCCGCTACACCCTAATTTATTTTTCACCTGAAGCCAGGAGTCGGTAATGAAAATCTGGACTGTAATTTTATTGTGCCTGCTAGGCAGCACATTGGGACCATTACCGGCTTTAGCGCAGGAAAATAATTCCAACTCAAGCGAACAAAGCAATACAGAAATAGTTCTTGGGGGAGATGTGGAAACCTCCGTGGGGTTGCAAGAAAATCAAGACAACTCTACCTCGACTGCAACCTCCAACGTCGGAGATACCGCTTTCAGCGCACACGATTTATCTCCCATGGGAATGTATCACGCTGCAGATATCGTCGTTAAAAGCGTAATGATCGGCCTACTGTTGGCCTCTGTTTTAACCTGGGCGATTTGGCTTTTTAAAACCGTGCAGCTGGTAATAACACGTCGCAAGGCCAAACAATTATTGGCAACCCTGATCCAAAGCAATACGTTCGCCAATGCCGAATCGAAGCTTTCAGGCCAAACCGGCGGAGCCCTGCTATTGGTAGAAGCGAGTCGCCACGAACTCGAGCTATCCTCTGGTGGCCCAGTGTCAGATGACGGCTTAAAAGAGCGTGTTCTGGCTCGCCTGGAACGAGTCCAGGCTTCTCTCGCTACCGACATGAACCGTGGCACCGGGATTCTGGCAACCATCGGTTCCGTCGCCCCCTTTGTCGGTCTATTCGGTACGGTATGGGGAATCATGAACAGCTTTATCGGTATCGCAAAAACCCAAACCACAAACCTGGCCGTGGTGGCTCCAGGTATTGCGGAAGCCCTGCTGGCAACTGCGATCGGCCTGGTTGCTGCGATTCCGGCGGTAGTGATCTACAACTACTTTTCCCGGGCTATCGGCAATTATCGCGCGGTATTAGCCGATAACGTCACCGCCCTAATGGTACTGATTAGTCGCGACCTGGATCGCCACCACCCAAATGCTCGCCCGCTCGCCGAACTGGTTGCCGAAAATAAAAAGCGTGCGGTACCGCAGGTTCAGGGCGTCAACTAATGGCATTCAATCTCAACAGCGGCTATAGCGAAGAACTGCCCGAACAACACGATATCAATGTCACACCTTTTATCGATGTGATGCTGGTATTGCTAATTATTTTTATGGTTGCGGCTCCGTTGGCCACTGTAAGCGTGCCCGTCAATCTACCCTCGGCGATAGCTCCACAACAACCCCAGGCAGAAGATCCGAAATATCTCACCCTGCAAAAGGACCTCACCCTGACTCTCGGTGAGGACAAAGTTATTGTGCGGGAGAACTTAGCTGCTGAACTCCAGGCAAATGAAATTGGCACAGAACAGCAAATCCTGCTGCGTGCCGACAGCAAAGTGGAATATGGGGATTTGATGGACCTGATGAATCGCCTTGCCAGTGCCGGATACCAGAAAATCGCTCTGGTAGGTCTGGATAAACCGGCGACCGTAAACCAATGAGCCTCTTGGCCGGCCCGAAGGTAAAATCTGCGAAGCGTCCGCGATTTCTTCTATCGCTCTGCGCCTTTTGCTGCGCCCTAGCCCTTCACGGACTTATTGCCGTCTATTTTTTATGGCAGCCTAAATCCGAACTGGCGCTGCCGCCTGCTGCAGCACCACAGGTATTTGAAGTCAGTATGGTAGCCGCTCCAGTGGCACCACCCACGTCGCTAGCGGTAGGTCCCCAACAACAGGAATCCTCTCCCGCAAACCAGCAGAGCAACGAGCCACAAAAAACCTCTGCGCAGCCAGAGCCTGTTATTTTGCCAGAAGCCCCCTCGGAAATTGCCATTGAGAAGCCCGAAGAGGAGCCCCCCACGGAGGAAAAGGAAGAGACCCCTGAGCCAGTGGAAGAGAAGGAAATCGCACAGCAACAAGACTCCAGTGGAGCGGCTACTGGAGAAACTGTTGTTGAAGAAACATCAGCCCCTCTCGCGGCAGATGTAGCAGAAGCAGAGCAAGTTGCGGCACCGGAAGTGGGCGCCTTGAACCAGAGGGAATCACAAGCCAGATTAACCTGGCAGAACCAATTACAGGCTCACCTTGAGCGAAGAAAACGCTACCCCCGTAGCGCCCAAATACGGCGTCAACAAGGTATTCCCTGGGTACAATTCACGATGGACAGAAAAGGCAAAGTACTAAAGGTTGAGCTGCATCGAGCCAGTGGCATATCGTCTCTCGACCGAGAAGTCGTGGCCTTGGTGCGCAGGGCAGAACCACTGCCCAGACCACCAGAAGAGGTACCCGGTGATCCTCTGACAATGGCCGTTCCGGTCGAATTTTTTATTCGTTAACCAAAATAAATTGCTTTCTCAGAACTGGGAGGCCTAGCTTCACATAAACCAGAAAGTCACCTCCCTGGACAGAGGAAATCATCCACATAATCCGTTACCCTGCACTAGCGACCTATCGGCCTGCTGACTCTATTTACTAGGTGCTGGGCAAACTGCTTATGAGCAAGCAGACCAAGCGGACAAATATTGTTACTTTTGATGCACAACTACTGCAATAAGCTAGAAGGTAGAGGTACCGAATGAAAGAATCCACTGAAGACAGCGTAATGTCCTACACCCCGCCGTTGGCAAAGGGCTGGATGCGCTGGCTGTGGGGCGCCGCTGCTTGCTTTTTTATCGCCCTTGGCATTATCGGAGCCATTCTTCCCGGCTTGCCGTCGGCTGTATTTATTGTCCTCGGTGCCTGGGCCGCATCACGCAGCTCCCAGCGCCTGCACCAATGGATCGAAGAACACCATCTCTTTGGGCATCTATTGCGGACTTGGCGCAGTGGTTATGTAAGCCGCAGAACCAAGTTACTGGCCAGCCTGACAATGGCTATATCCCTAGCTTTTGCCATCCTTCATATCAGTAATATTTACCTTCTTTGCTTTACCATTGGCGGCATCAGCTGCGGCGCCTACTGGATTTGGTCCCGGCCGGAACCCAGGGAGTAGACAACGCTACTTTCTACCCCTATTTGGCAGCAGACACCCGTAGATTTTAGCGCTATAGTCCCCCAACAAGGATTTGTCTGGGGGACAGGATGTACAACGTAGTACTTTTTTTTCACCTTCTAGGTGCAACAATTTGGACCGGTGGGCATCTGATACTTGCCTGCACAATACTACCCAAAGTTTTACGGGATAAGGATGTAGCTTTTCTTTCCCGGTTTGAAAGCAGCTACGAAAAGATTGGCATCCCCGCCCTGCTCATCCAAATACTCTCCGGGCTATATCTCTCATATACCCTAATGCCTGACTTATCTCAGTGGCTCAACTTCTCCAATCCAATTTCTCGCCTGATATCCTTCAAACTGATTCTTTTGGCATGCACTTTCTTACTGGCAATTGACGCAAGGCTGCGAATCATTCCAAATCTTTCTGCAAAAAATCTCACTGCGCTGGCATACCATATTATCCCAGTTACAGTGCTGTCCGTTCTCTTTGCTTTTGTTGGAATTTCATTTCGAACGGGATGGTTGTTTTAGATTGCGCCCCAGCGCACATACTGCTGAATCAGAAGGAAAAGCCAAAAACGTCCCCACTGGCTTGCTTGATCGATATACTGAGCAAAAATGGGATATGAAAGGAGTTCGGGGTTTGTCTATAGCTGAATACTATGAAGTGATTTTCGATACGCTGGAAAAAAACGAATCCATCCAAGACGGCCTTGAAAACCTTTCTTTTTGGGCTGATAGCCGAACCCCCAATTTGGCATGGCTAAAGCTGCCCACTATGCTAGGAACTGATGAACTTGACCTAGCCCAAACATGGTTCGATACAGAACTGGTAGCTGCTGGGGACTCGCTTCCTCCTTCAGTCCTATATTTCGAGCTGCGTGAATTCAGAGATAGTATCGGCCGGGAATTCTCGGATATCAGCTTAACACTACTTCCTCAACTATTTAAAAGCAGACGGGATTGGATATATTCGAATTCTGATTTGGGCTCGAGATATTTGAGAAATATTGCAGCCTTGTGTAAAGGAGCTAACAAGCCGAAACACCTAAATAGAGACGGATACATTGGTTTCAGTTTATGCTATACATCCCTACTAGCACGAGAACTCTGCAAAAACGAACAACTTCTCCAATACAGTGAAGAAGCACCGATTAAAATTGTTGTTGGATTTTCTTCTGGAGACCTTCTTGAGATTATGCGTATATCCAACGGCCTGCTTTATTACGAACGTCGCTTTGCGCAGTTAGAGAGCCTGTAAATAATTAGCTATATCTCTGTGGACTTTGTAGACCCGCCCTAAAGGACACCCAGGTATAAGTATCCTAGCTTCCCTTAGCCTTAGAAAATTGGTACCACAAAGCAATCTGGCATAAACACACCAACTATCACAATAATTTTATACTGACCGAAAATAGCATCTATTACTCAAGGAAAAAACTAATGGAACTAGCAATTTATCAAGTAGATGCCTTTGCCTCCGAGGTATTTGAAGGTAATCCTGCTGCTGTGTGCCCTCTTGATAACTGGCTTGCGGATGAGACGCTGCAAAAGATAGCTGAGGAAAACAACCTCTCTGAAACCGCATTCTTTGTTAAAAATGAAGATTCCTTTTCTCTGAGATGGTTTACTCCTGAGGCAGAAGTAGATTTATGTGGCCACGCCACACTCGCAGCTGCCCACGTTCTATTTACTCATTTAAGATACTCAGGCCAAACCATCCAGTTTGATACAAAAAGCGGCCCACTGTTAGTCCAGAGATCGGGAGTTGTCTATAGTATGGACTTTCCGGCTAGCAATCCGGTATCCACAGAGGCACCAGATGCTCTTATTGATGGCCTTGGCATCACTCCGCGAGAAGTTCTGTGTGCATATGATTATATAGCTGTATTGGGTAGCGAAACCGATCTAAAATTTGTAAAACCAAATTTTATAAAACTTTCCCAGCTGGATAAACGAGGAGTTGTCATTACCGCTCCTGGGATGAGTGATGATATTGATTTCGTTAGCCGATGCTTCTATCCAAAATTAAGGGTAAACGAAGATCCTGTGACAGGGTCAGCGCACTGTCAACTGGCACCATATTGGAGCCAACAATTTAAAAAGGATGTACTTTTAGCTAAGCAACTCTCCAAGCGGACTGGACTAATTCACTGCGAACTGCATAGTAACAGAGTCTCTCTTAAGGGAGGCGCTGTAGATTATCTTCACGGCAGTATTAAGATTTAATAGCTTGGAGCGTTAAATTTATATAAGGAGCCTCTAAATAAATCCGTGATGCTTCTGGCTCACAGAGATATTACGGAATTGTTCAGAAGCTCCATAAGTCATCTTGCTACATATTCTCATTGAAAGCTCTTTGGCTTTGCTTAGCGGTAACCTTCCCCCCCAAGAAAACAGAAAAGCTACTATCCGAACCTCCAGTTACAACCTGACTCAACTCCCTAGCTTTTTACTTATCTCAAAGTGAGAACTTAGAGCCTATAGATGTCTTCCCGACCCAGAATGTGGATCCAGGCAATAGTTAAAGGTTGTGCGCCCCTTGTAGTACATCAGTGAATCACCTAACCTTCAAACACGCCCACCATTGAGCGCAAGTCGTACAAATAGTCCATTATTTGGACAAAGTCATATAGCTGTCAGGTAGGTGTCGCAAGAACATCGTAACCAATAAGGACTGTCCCCCTGAAAATGGAGCTCTATTTTCAGAGGGCAGAAGTATGGAAGTGAAAGTTAACTCAAAGAAAATTATTAAACTGAGAACAACTAGGGCTTGGAGTCAACAACAACTAGCCGATGTTGCATCATTAAGCCTTAGAACCATTCAACGGATAGAAAAAAGTGGAAATGCCTCTCAAGATTCAATAAAAGCAATATCTTCAGCATTTTCACTGAAGCCCATAGATATAATCCTTCAGGAAAACCCAAAAATATCAATAGCCAAGCAGGGCAGAAAATATCTCACCGCAATATTGGCCCTAGGGAGCCTCTGAATAACTCCGTGATACCTCTGGCATGCAGAGCGGTTCACAATCAAGGCGCGGCTTCGCAGGAATGTCTAGACCTTTCAAGAAGTCGCAACGCGGAGTGTGAATCGCTCTGCAAGCCCCGAAGGGCGGGCCTTGAAGGCCACAGCTGCTGCGTTGCAGCTCTTGCAAAGGACTAGGCCATTCGCGGCGAGCTGCGCCTAACATCTGCAGCCTTCAAGACCCGCAGAGGCATTATGGAGTTATTCAGAGACTCCCTAGGTACGACTTTGCTCTTGTATACCTCCTTATCGTCAGCTTCTCCAATAATGCTTAAGATAGATGCCAGCACCAGAAACGAGAACCTGGCCTCCGTCCGCCTCCTCAATAACGAAGGAGATGAAAGCGAAATCCAAATCGAAAACACACTTAGGTTCGAGGTATCTGCCGAACAAGTTTCTGAAAACCAAATTCGATTGCAGACAAAAATATATGAATTTGGGGCTTCTAGTGGTTACAAGCAGATAGCAAGTCCCATTCTGGTGACAGGGTTCAACCAAGCTGCAGAGGTAGAGTTTAAAACTTCAAACGGAACTCCGTTTAAAATCCAAATTACCCCTGAAATTTAGCCAGCCCAACAAGGCTGGCACCCCTGCCAACGCCACCAAAAAATATCTCTTGGGCCTACCTTTTTGTAGGTGGGACTGAGAGGTATGCGGTGAGTGACATATATCCTAGCAAAAACTGCCTGCAGCTCCACCCTGTGAAAACAGCCTTCCTGAGGACACCCAATAGTCATTGCAAATAAGTGCACACTTACATTTAGGATAGAATTTTGAAAGCGCAAGAATGCTAGGCTCAGACATTAATCCAAATGCCAACATAAACAATTCTTTACATAGGAATACATCGCATATTGCAACAATATTTTAAGCCGTAAATCATTAGCGGATTAAAAAACAGGAAACGACGATCATCACGACCAAAAGGTGCTACAAGTCACACTTTTAGCATGCAATCCGTGCTAAATTCAGCGCATTCAAGTCGAGGTCAGCTTGATTGATTGCCAGACCGAAAACGCTGGTAAGCTCGCTGTAGGTAGTATTCCAATCATATATTGTTTTGTGCCAATAGGCTCGATACCCATCAGCAGACAATTAGAAGTATGCCCTCCACAAAAGAAAGTAAATATTTACTTACAGGTCGAGCCTGAAGCAAATAGCGGGAATATAGCGATATCAACAGCAATCGCAAAAATCGATCGTAGGTTAAGGTCAGAAGAGACTCTTCTTCACCTTGATGCAAGCACGAGAAAACGGGCATTGCAACTCTACGAGAGAGACGAAAACTGTAAAAGGACAAAGGAAGTCGTTCTTAAGGTATGTGCACAATAGGGAAAAGGCAGAGACAGGGATATTTTAGGTGACCAAAAGCACTGATAGTCTAATTTTCTTTTTTAGCAAAACACTCACAGCAAAGAAAAAAAATTGACATAAATGTAGGGACGTTTGTTTTGATAGGTTTTACTCAGTATCAAAATAATCCGTACCCGCCATTAAAAAGTGCCTTATCACTTTTAAAAATTTTGATTTTCTGATTTAACAAAAACCCAACGTATCGACAACCTTGTAACCACGGTTATCGGTGCAATCGACGCAACAGCTGACTTTTCTAAACAGAGAGACTTATTTCTATGAGCACTGACAAAAGCAATGACTCCACACCATTTTTAGCGGGCATGAGCGCTGTTGAGCAGCAATCAACTCTTTCGGGCTCAGGCTCCAAGTCAGTGCTGGGTGAAGGTATTAACTTTCGTGGCGAGCTGATCGGCACCGAAGATCTGCACGTGGAAGGTACTGTTGATGGTACCGTGATCATGGTTGGCCACAATCTTTCTGTTGGCACTGGCGGTGCAGTTACTGCCAATATCCACGCAAAAAATATTGTTGTAGAAGGCACCTTGGATGGCGACGCCCTTGCCGATGAGTTGATCGAAATCCGCAACACTGCACAAGTTAATGGCAATCTGATTGCACCGAGAATCAAGCTGGACGACGGCGGTAAATTCCGTGGTTCCATGGACATGGTTGATACCGATTCCGAAATGAAAGAGCGCCACAAGGAATTCTCTGATCGCCTGGTACACCCAGACCTGCCCGCAGCAGAAGAGAAGCCCGCAGCCCGTACTCGCGGCAGCTCTACCTACTCCTCCAGCAGCACTAGCACGAGCGATTCCTCTCGCCTGTCCGACACCAGCGACTACCTCTTCGGCACTAAAGAGACCGAAGAAGAAGCTGAGGAAAGCTAGGAAACCTTCTTAGTTAATCCTCAATATGGGCCCCGGCTAATGCCGGGGCTTTAGTTTTGGTGTGGGAAATATGTTGCAGCATCATTCATTTGGTATTGCTGCTTTGGTGGATGAAGTCATTCAACCAGGTAGTAAAGTTTTAGATTTGGGATGCCTTTCGTTTGGCACCACACAGCCTTTATTGGAGCGCTCCTGCCAGACATTTATCGAAGATTTACGCAGTCTGCTACTGGATACTTCTGCCCTCGATAAAGAAGTCAGGGCCGTTAAGCTTTCTGAATATCTCACCAAAAAGCCCCAACGAATCAAGCTTGATGTGGTGCTCTGCTGGGATCTATTCAACTTTATGGAGCCTGAGCTTATTACCAAGCTCATTGAGGAAATCCGACCCCACTTAAAGCCGCGTACCATTTTCCATACAATGCTGTACACCGGCACTATGCCCAAGGGGCCCGCGGATTTTAAGCGCCTTTCTGGCTTTACCTTCAATACAGAACCGCTCCACCTGGAAGAACCACTGCCCACCTATAGGTACTCATCCCTGAATTTAATGAAGACTATGGGCAACTTCTCCCTGCGCTCCTCACTGCTACAGAGAGAGGGGATGCGTAAAGACCTTATCGAATTAATGTTTGAGTATGGCAATGTAAAATCGCCAACTTCAGTAATGGCCAGTGGATCATCAGCAGCGGTATCCGCTTTCCAGAAAAACCGCCTTACTAATATTTCGCTAACCGCTCTGGACACCGCCCTGACTCACATCAAGCGCTCACCGGTCAGCAAAGTTCTGGATATTGGGCAAAAGGCTGGGAGAAATATGGAGCACCTCCAAAGGGAGGTGGGCGAACTGTTTATTTCTGATTTTTACTCATCGCTCGCTTGGCAAACCAGCAGAAAAGTGCCATTTGAAGAAGCCGTTCAGGCCGCGTTGCGACAGGCAACTCTGCCAAAGGATCTCAATTGCATCCTCCTCTGGGACCTTCTCAACTTCTTTTCCACCGAGCAAATACAATCGATCACTAAGGCCCTGTATCAATATCTCAGTGATGGTGGCGTGATGCACTTTTTGCTATTCAAACAAAACAAGCTTCCCGTTAACTGTGGTGTATTTGAAATTCAAAAGTCGGGCCAGGTTGGAACCTATATTCACGCTTCGGGTAGTAAGCAGCCCCAGCTCCGCACGATCACCGATGTTGTGAAATCTCTACCGGAAATGAAAGTACTCAGCCAGGGAACCGGGCGAATACCCAACGGACCTTTTTATCACGAAATAACAATGCAAAAAGTTGTAAAGGATAAATAATGACCCAGTTTTTCTATCACTGGTTAACCAAGTTGTCTGCGGAACAGGTTACCGACACCTTTCTTATGGTCATGCTTGCCATTGGTGCTATAGCCATAATCCTCTACCCTTTAGGCAAGTTTCCCCGCTTTGTAAAGGAAACGCCGTCACTACTGACAGCCCTCGGTATTTTAGGTACGTTTATCGGTATCATTATCGGTATCTATGGGTTTGATCTAAACGATATTGACACCTCAATTTCAGAACTGATGCAAGGTCTGGAAACCGCCTTTATGACCAGTATCTTGGGACTCTTCCTGTCCCTGATATTGCGAACTATTTTTCAAATATTCACTAAAGAACAAGCCCCTAAAGCGACAGCGGATGACATACTGCAGGCTATTAATGGTCAGCGCGAAGATCTGGCAAAATTCCAGCGACAGATTAGTGATGAAGTCCTACAGTCACTCACTGCAGTTGTAGAAAAGTTTAATAGCGGCCTGAATGCCCAGATGGGTGAGAACCTACAGCAGTTTACCCAGCAATTGGAGGCCGTATCCCCTGCCCTGCAGGCCCTAATAGATCAGCATCAGCAGCACGCAGAACTCGCAACTATTTACCGCGACCAAACTGCAACTCTTCTCAATGAAATTAATGGTGCTCAGGAAAACCTTCTGCTGTTACACCAGCGTATTACTGAGCTGCCAGAAATTTTCAACGTGATTCCGACCCTGGTAGAGCAGCAGCGCAATCACGCAGAGCAGATATCAATCATGCTGAATGAGCAACAAGCTTCTATTGAAGTTCTACAGCAATCGATCCCCGATATTGCGCCCAAGTTTGAAGCGCTCACCCGAGGAATTGACCAAGCTCAACAGCAACTGGGGGCCCAGGTTTCCAACCTGATCTCCCTGAGTAGGACCCAGGCGGAAGTATTCGACCAAAGAACCAGTAAGGTCGTAGCCCTGGCCGATGTGGTTACCAGTATGGACCCCAACCACTTCTCTAAAGCAATTCACGAGCAGGCTACCAGTCACCGGGAATCCATGGCCGAGCTAGCTCAGCTGATCGCCAAAACTCACAACCAGATGATTACCGAATTGTCACAAGTGATTACTCGCGATCTTAGTAATGCCGATGTCAGTATCAAGCGTCAATATGAACTTCTGGATGAACGTCTGCGCGATGAAGTAGAGAGTGTTATGGCAGCGATGGGCGATGCCCTTGGCACGTTAAGCGGTGAATTCTCCAGAGACTTCCGTCAGCTCATCCAGCAAATGAAGAGAATCGATGCGCAAGCTCAGAGAGTCACTGGAGAGGCGCATGTTTGAAAGCACGCAAGCCAGTAGTGACTCTAGCGATAGTCAATGGATTAGCCTATCAGACATGATGGCTGGCCTGATGATGGTATTTCTCTGTATTGCCGTCTTTGTAATGCGCTCCCTTATCGACGAACGCGCCAAGATCCGCGAACTCGCAGAGTCTTACCGGGACACCCAGTTGGCCATCTATCAAACTCTGCAACAGGAATTTGCCCACGACTTAACTCGTTGGGGGGCGTCTCTGGATAAGCAAACCCTGGCCATCTCCTTTAATAACAGTGATGCCCTATTTAAAACCGGTGATTTTACCCTGAGCGACAATGCCCGCGACATTATGTCCTCCTTTGTACCTCGCTACATCGAAGCACTCACACCCTATATGGATTCCATTGCCGCAATCCAAATCGAAGGGCACACAAGCTCTGAATGGGGAGATCAATCCGCACCGGAAGCTGGTTATTTCCACAACCTGCGACTTTCCCAACAACGCTCCCGAGCCGTAATGCAATATGCCCATTCATTACTGCCTTCGCAGCAAGCCGTCCTGGTACGGGCCAAGGTAGCAGCTGTCGGTTACTCCTCGGCTCGCCCAGTTTTGGATAAGAATGGGGTAGAAGATCCAGATCGTTCCCGCCGGGTAGCATTCAGGGTAGTTAGAGACTCTGAGAGCCATATCCTGCAAATCCTTGAGGAAGCTCTGTGAACCTCACAAAATTTCAACCCATTCAAAACCGTCAGGCTATCACAGCATTCCCAAGCGCCACACGAGCACTATCAGTACCTTATGTCATTAACGATGGGGATTCATTCTCAGCCGGCAAACGTCCGTTAGCACAGCGCTTGTCTGAAATGCCTGATCGAAACAGCTTAGCCAAAGCCATTCGTACTGGAATGCAACTCGATTCAAGCGATCTGGACAACGTACCTGTGGCTTGGCGCTACCGGGGTATACCGGTTTTTTTATTTGGCCTGGAACAAAACCCGGACTCTTTTGGTCAAGTCCATATTTACCCCAAGTGCCCAATAGTGCACAACTATAAGGGTCCGGTTTGGATCAGCAGTGACTATAGCGAAGCGCGAAAGGCATTTCCCCAGGATCAACTAAAGCCATGCCCTCACTGCTTACGTCACCTTTACAGCCACAATATTCCCGATGTTGTACACAAAGACCGTTTCGGCAATGTGACCAATATCGACTGGCTGACCTATACCCGATACTTTGCCAGCAATCTTTTTAAAAGACACTCTCTCATCTGGAAAAATGGCGAACGCCCCCAAAAAGTTAGTTCTGTATTCACCCCTGAAAACCCAAAATATAAGTGCTCTATCTGTCAATGCGATATCAAAGCTGGCGGATGGGCACTCAACCAAGAGCTTGCAGAAAGTAGCGGTCTCCCCAAAGAAATTTGCTTACTCTGTGCAGAGAGAAGGGCCCGTGCCGTTATACTCGCACCACCCCAAGCCTCACTAAGAGCCGCTACATTGCGCTACGAATCCCTGGCAAAGCAACTGGGTAGTGATCCCCAGGCCTCATGGATGATCGCAGAACAGGTAGTCCCCGCATCCTGGCTACCATTAATACAGAGACTCAAATCCCTAATGGGGCCCCCCAAAGTCTTCCAAGTAATCGCGCCCAGGGTATTGGCCGTACTATGCTGGCCAAACCTCGGCCGCGCCATCCTTGCCGATGGCACCAAAGAGGCAAAGATACCAGCCAGTTACTCAGTTTGGAGAAAGGCTCAGATTGAGCGGGAATTAGGACTTAGCAACTAGACATATTAATGTGCTGCCTCCGGGCAGCTTATTATTGTTACTTATCGGCCAAACTGGCAACTCTATTTCATCTTGTAGCTCTCTACATCACTAGATCAACCCAGATTAAAATCTATTCTCTTCTACCCCACCGAGAATTAGCACCTCCTCAATTTATGGATCCAACAAAACCATTCCAAGAACCTCAAGACTTTTGACCAAAAATGTGGCTACAAATAAGCCACAAAAAAAATTAAACTTTTTAGCTCGGAGTGCCGTAAGGGGATGCAGTATTAGATAATGTGGTCACACTACCCCTTCATTCTTTACACATGTAGAAGATTTTCTACTGTAGATTACTTTTTTTACAAAAGCTATCCCTATAGAAAATAACCAATAGAAAACCAGAAAAAATACAATTAGCCCAAAATATCTATCACAGAAAAACCGACTTAAAAGACCAAAAAATCTACCCTAGAAATCATACTCGATACGACCATCTCCAAGATTGCCAATATTAATAAAAACCACACTACAGGACATTAAAAGGGAACCCACCTCACAAAGGACACAAACCCCAGGACAATAAACACCCCCGAAAGAAATAACTCACAAACTAAGACAAAATTTGGAAAGGTGTTGCATTTATTTCTTGAACCTAACTTTCATGAAGAGTAACTTGATTAGCAATACATGCATTACAAAAACCGAAACATGATAACTCCTGCTTTTGCAGTTGTGTCCAAGCCAAATAAAAAGGTACTACTCGACGAGAAATACACCGAGCACATTCGACGCTAAACCAGTCGTTCTATAGCAAGATGGAGATATAAAATGCCAGTAAACAATATAACCCTGCAAGACGCAAAGGCTCATGTTCGAGCCACATTGCAAGCCGGAGGGCTAGTGATTGTCCAAGAGCCGCACAATGATGTACCTCACGGTTTCTCCTTTGCAGCTGAAGCTATAGCTGATAATAGCGATCAGCCTCACTCATTGTTCGTCGAAGCACCGCATGAAATAAAAGCTGCAGGAACTCTCTCCGCTTACCCCAATAGGATAAAAGACTATTTCGCGGGTGGCGTAACTGACACTGAAACATCAGCGCTATTAATCAATATAGCTTCTCGGAAAAGTTGGGATATAGCCTGTGTGGACTCATGGAGAGGAAATGGAGAGTGGAAATCTTCAGAAAAACGTCAAAAGGGAATAGCAAGAAGAATTATTCACCACTTTAATATAGGCGGACGCCCAGGCGGAATAATCCCTATAGGTTCTGCGCATGTCACAGGGTTAAGAATGGGAAGAAACATGATTGGAGGCCGACGTGTTGCTCGTACTATAAGCACTCTTTCAAACCAAATCCCCGATGATCAAGCCATTAACTATCAGGGTTACTGGGGATTGGGAAGGTATATTGCCGGACGGAACTTACAAATGTATAAATTTACAGCTACCGGAGATTATTCCCATATCAGTGCACCGAATGTTTCTCGAGAGCTACACATTCAGTTTGTTCCTCGCGACAGAATTTTTCGAGCTCGAAATCTTGCTATCTAGAAATCCCAAAAGCTCTTGCTTTTTTAATGTTTAACATGCATCTGATCCCAGATGATAAACTCAGCCATGACTCAAATTTTCATTTTTCGTCAGCAATCACCACCTACGCGATTGCTGACGGGCTTCTCTCACAATGACACCATTTCTAATAGATAATAAATATAGGCTTCCTAGGCCGCATACACTAAAGAATCAAATTCTAAAAGAAAGAGTATTGAGAAAATACTGTTAGCATATATTCCAGTCAACGCCTTAAAGCAAGGAAAGATCATTACAAAGAGATATCAAAGTTAACTTGAAATCGAAAAAAGGATGTCCAGATCAATACGATTATCAGGTGTCTGTTATAACCTATAATTCTTCGAACAGAAAGACCTCACAAAACACCCTTCCCTAGCACTTACCTGAAAATAATTACGAACAATATTTAAAACAACCACTTGGCAACAATGTACCAAAACCCTTCATTACATCGAAGCCTCAGAGTATACCAATCGACATAAAATATCTGTATAAACACAGATCCAGCACTTGCTTTAAATATTCATTCGGGCTTATTAAAATGCATATAGGATTTAATAAAACTCTACCAAGGATTCTCCTGGCAGTCACACTTCTAACGTCACCCTTTATCGCACATGCCGACGATTCGTTACAAGAGTTTCTCGAACAAATACTTACTAATGCCCGAGATAGCAACAACCTTCCAGCAGTCGGTGTACTAGTTCAAATCGATGGCGACATCGCTGCCATGGCGGTAGACGGAGTTCGCGCACAGGGCCATAATGAAATAGTAACTATCAATGACCGCTGGCACATAGGTTCTAACACCAAAGCGATTACAGCAACAATGGTAGCGCGCTTAGTCGAGCAGGGCATATTACAATTTGAGGATACACTAGCTGACTCATTTCCCTCTTTTGCAAAAGATATAGACCCCGCTTACCGTAATATTACGATCACACAATTGCTCAGTCATACTGCCGGCCTACCCCCTTTATCCAGCTGGTATGAGCTTCCTACATTAATGAAAGTAATCGAGCCAGAACACAGTATTCGAGCGCAACGCATGGCAGTCGCACGCCATTACCTCACTATACCTCCCAGCTCCGAGGCTGGCTCAGCTGAATATTCTAATCTCGGCTTTATCATCGCTGGGGCTATCGCCGAAGCTCAAACAGACAAGACCTGGGAAGATCTCATCAAGGAGCAGATCTTTGCTCCACTTGGTATCAAGAATGCGGGTTTTGCAGCTCCCGGCTCTTCGACCACATTAGATCAACCACGCGGCCATAAAAAATCCTGGCTGGGCAAGCTCACCCCGCTAGATCCTGCCGACAAAAATAGTGATAACCCACAAGTAATGGGTCCCGCAGGAACTATCAATATATCACTCCAGGATTGGACTCTTTTTTTAGAAGATCAACTCAATGGCGTACATGGTCGCGGTAAATTGCTAAAGACTGAAACCTATCGTAAGTTACATTCACCGGTGACAGGCAATTACGCTCTCGGGTGGGGCGCAGTGTACGACTCTGAGTTATCACTTCTTGCACATACTGGCAGTAATGGATATTGGTTTACTGATGTGCGTATCATGCCCAAGCATGACATAATCTTTCTAATTGCGATAAATGCGGGGCACAAGACTGCGGAAAAGTCGATGAAAGATATCCGCAAGCACCTTACAAAACGTTTGAAACCATTTGAGTGATTCACTGGAGCAAGCGGGCTTGATTGTTCAGGTCCGCAGCAGTTTCTCACTCTCTCCCCCTATAGACGTCCACATTTTGTGGAAAATAGCAGCCGCATTAAAGAAAGTCGCCCACCTTTAAATATATTAAAATAAACAATTCTGAAAATTAATTTTAGAAAACCACACCTCAGATCCTTAAACAGAATAAGCCAGAATAATTATCAACCCATACGGACACATAGTAAAACCCTATTTACAACTAGAGGGCCAGCTAAAATTTAGCAAACACCGAAATTCGATTCAAAAAGGATTTAACACCAAAATATAGAGATACCCCCTTGTAAACAATGGTGTGATTGGCCATTATTGAACTACCGCTGAGTAATAAGGCACAAGTAAGTAGCGACCTGTGAATTGACTCTCCATATTCTGACTAGAATAGAAAAACTATCGAAACCAGACAGAAATACTAACATTACTGACGAAAACAGCCATTAAAAAGCTCCACCCTAGGCAATCAATGTTGTGCCTGGTATAACCTACAAAAATAGATAATACTCATGAAAAAGCTGATTTTCTTTTTACTATTTTCTAGCTATGCAAATGGAACATCTATAGAGCCTGCAACACTGGAACAGCTTCTAGAAAGCACCGATCACGTTCTACATGTTTTGGTTTAAAAGGTAGATATGATCACCTCAAACGGAGAAATCACCTTTAATCCAGATGGGAGAACCAGTCCTTTATCAGGGAATAAGATTAGGCTCCATGTTAAATTGATGCCAAATGGTGTAATTAAAAGCAACCTTGATCATGTCCCCCCGGAATTTTACGTAGAACTTTGGGAAATGTGGCACTATCAACTCGGTAATATCTAAGGGTCATCACTGTGTTTTATACACATCATTTAAGCCCATTTAAAGCCTCTGCTGCTTCAATATAATGGAGCAGTTTGGTATATCCCTGCCAAACAGTTTTAACCCCTGGTTCGCCATCACCTTTACGTCCTAGAAATCCCCCTAGGCCTGCCAACATACGCGTTATATCTCTCATGCTTGGAGGTATATTCGGTGGGGAACTTTTATCTCGCATCATCCATACCATGCGCCATTCTTTTTCAGAGTAAGCACTCGTACATGGTTCATCAGGAAGACTTCTTGCTTGTGTAGTTATCGAATGTAGTCGCCATCCAATAATCATATAGATCGCAATACAGTTCAACATTCGCTGCTCTGTTCTAAAACGATTACTTTCTATCTGGCATCCGCCTTTTACCACCCGAAAATAGGTTTCAATTTCCCACCGGCTTCGATACCACTCAATGATAACTCTCGCCTGCTTAAAGTCTTCAACTGGAAGATCAGTTAACAGCATCCACTCAATGCCTTTTTCACCCTCTGGTGGGGTTAATTCTTTAGCCAATACAGCATAGAGAGAAAGTGGTCGTTTAGATCTTCCTTTTCCTAGCAACCGTATCTCAGTAGTGGATACGTTGACCTTGGCTTTTCTTCCAGGCTCTCCATTCCGTTTGGGAATATCTACCGTGTATAGACCGACAGATTTCTGCTCATTCATATGATCCCAAAGCAAAACCGTTTCTTCTCCATCGAGCTCTAAAGTGCGATTGGCCTTAGCTCGAACGATATAGCTCGCCCGCCGCTGTTCACTTTGCTCTTCAGCCAGCTGAAACCACTCATGAATATCACCCTCTCTATCAGCAATACTCACAATTGTGCTTTCAGGGCAGTGCTCTTGTATCTGACAAGCCGTTTCGTAATGGTCTAGCCAGCGTCGACTCTCCTTATCCTTTATCGACTTGGTATAGCGGGAATTAGAACTTGATTCCTTATCTCTCTGCCACATACTACCTTCAACAACACCCAAATTAACTCTGGATGGTGTTATCGCGATGGAGGTGTGCAAGAGTTGTTGGTTGGTCTCTTTACGCCTAAGTGTTCCCATCTCTTTACTTTCTAGGTCAGTGGCAAAATTTAGAAAGGTAGTATCTTGTGGGATAAGAACAACAGGCTGCACTTTGATTCTCTCAAGAGTTGCCGATTTATGACCGCTCATAATAGAGTCAAAGTTGACTTTATCATTTTCTATAAAGCGATAAGCTGCAAACGTTTCTGCCCAAGTTTTGTTTGCACAAGGAATGCTATTGTTTGGGTCTGAACTTAAATTACTGAGAATATTAGACAAGCGCTTATTCAAGCGTGTATCACCCATAACCTGATTTTTTACTTCGTCCATGACCCAGTCCTGCATAATTATCCAGCCAAATCTGTAGTTCTTACTGGGCTAAACTGTAACTTATTGATTTACATAATAAAACTTAAAAAACTTGTGTATAAAACTTAGGGGTCATCATTAGGCGAAGAATTTATTTTTCTGCTGAGAGGTCCAGACTTAAACAAGGTATACCCCCGGTATTTTATGAGAAAAACAAATGAAAAACCTAACATTATTGAACTACTGAAGAAGCTACCTGACTAATTAATACCACCTCTAAATTCACCCTTAAGTTTTCAGTCAGCATGAAAGTCTCAGCACAATGTTTAAACACTAGATTCTGTATACTCTTTTCTAAATATCGCGAAGGGAGGCAACATATAGCTTCTCAGATACTCTTGAATACCCTGCCACTTTCTCCAGCAACACCAAAAAGGAGTACATATTTTGAAATTAATCACAGGCACTGATTCCACCTGGTCCTTAAGAGTCTGGATATGCGCCCAAATCGCAGGCCTTGACATTGAGATCAAAGCCATAGACCTCTCCAGCCCTAACTACAAAAACGAAGTACTTAAATATTCCCAAGCTGGACTTGTACCTGTGTTGTTGCTTGAAGATACTTATATTCATGATTCACTGGCAATCGCTGAGTATTTTAATGAGCTCTCCAAAGGCATCTTGTACCCTTCATCAAATATTGAGCGAGCACAATCAAGAAGCCTATGTGCTGAACTTCACTCCGGTTTCATCGCCTTAAGAAGCAACTGCCCTTTCACTCTAGATAAAAGCAACTCCTCCCCGGATATGAACCCTGGAATTCAGGCTGAGTTAAAAAGGATTGAAGATATTTTCTCGAAAGCAAAACTGCCCTTCATGTTCGGCTCTGCTGGGGCTGTAGACGCATTTTACGCAATACTCGCTTATAGACTATATGTTTATAATATCTCATTAAGCGAGAAAGCTACCAGATACCAGCAAAGTCTGTTGGAGTGGCCAATCTTGCAGCAAGCAATTGACCTGGCAGCAGCGTGGAGAAACCCGTAATTAAAGCTGTCACCAAATGTCGCTTTGGAACTTTCTTATCAACTCATCGATTACAAGGTTGGCTGTAGCCAGCCTTGTAGTTACAACAGCATCAACACGGCGAAAATTTGTAAGTTATTTACCTAATTTGCCATAATCACTAATAAGGCAATCAATCTTAAAGGGCCTCGGATAAGATACATGCTTATATCCAGCCTACACTTAAGTACTGAGCAAGCAAGAAGCGCCACATCTCAAACTACTTGGCTAGCCATTATCAGCCTCCTCTTAGGCGCAGCCTGTATTCAGTTAGTTATCATGCGCTTTTTTAATGGGCAAATGGCACCGGATGTCTTCGCAAGTTTATTACATCAGCTTGTACAGACTAAGGGTACACCTGCACTTGTCAAATCACTGGCCAGCCACCTTATCCCCTACTCAGCTTTTGTGACCTATACACTCCATCTAGCACTATTGCTTGCTGGGACCCTCTTGATATTGCGTGTTTTTATTGTTTTGGGCGCAACACTCATGTTTTTCGGCTTTATCTTGCTGTGGGGGTTGACTTACATGGGAGAAAACAGCTGGTACTTCGAGTTTTTGTCACCTGCGTTATTTGCCTTAATCTTGGCAGTTAGCATTTACAAGCTCCATAAAGACTCTCAATACAATTTTCGTTCTCGGTTTTTAGGCGCGGTGATAGCACCGAGAGTAAGCCTATTAACCTGGGGCTGTGCGACTCTTGTAGCATCAGCTCTCTTATTTGGGGTCTTTACCATGTCACGCAATGGTGGCGATTACGTATTCACTGTAAGCGCCCTATCCAGCATTACCATTGCCATTTTATCAATAGCTTCAAAGTATTTAGACAAGTATCGAAATACTCCCCCCAAACAGGATTCAACTCCGATATTAGGGCGCTGGATTGATCTTTTTACCTTCACCGTCGGGGTAATGTTAGTCTTTCAGGTTTTTGAGGATGGGCTATTAAATTGGTTTACTGTAGAAGGGTACCGAGGTCTCATTAACTCCTATGTCGAATACGGGAATACACCGTATTGGTATCGGGGAGCCTTGGCCTGGGTAGCGGATCACGCCGAGATCTTTATGCCAACCCAGAGAGTATTCGAGACCTTTGCTGCAATCTGTATGGTAATTTTAGTCTTTCGATTTCCAGTTGTACTGCTGGCGACCGGTCTCTTTGCCATCCTCTCTTTTACAGAATTTGGAGTTACGAATGCTTGGCCTCCCGCTCCAGGCAAGCCTCCCGCCTGGGTATTTGAACTACTGCTTACAACGTTGGTTAGCTTTACCTGCGGCCTCTATTACTTACTAGATGCTATTGCGCACAAATCCTGGAAGTATTGGATATTGGGGCCCAAAATATTTGACTCAATATCAGATTTCAATAAGTGTTTTTTATTTATTTTCTTACTTATTATCGAAGTAATTATATTTTCCTCCACGCCCATACAAGAGGAGACCAAATTCATTGCACTACACTTCTCAGTACTGTCACTTATTCCTTTATTCTTCATTATGATAATTCTGGATAAATACCGAGCAATCACACCCAATATAGATTTTTATACCAACCCAAGCGGGAAAAATCATAACCAACTACCGTAAGCTCCCACCTGCTTTGGCTTTAAGCAATCAACCCTATAAAACGGACGTTTGTGCAACTTATATGGCCGGCAATATTGCAGCAACAACTAATAGCAGTAATTCCACGGTACAATGTGGGCATAAGCGAATATTGGTAGCCGAAGCCCCTTCGCCTACGAACTTCCTCTGATAACGTTATAGAAATTTTATTGGGTTAATTTGCGTCATGAAGACTCTTCATCTGGTAATTTTATTTAGCATCCTGTCTATTTTTTCTACTTATGTGGCAGCAGAGAGAATTAAGATCGACAACTCTCTCACTATCCACTACGAACAAGCGGGTAATGGCGATACGACAATCATCTTTATTCCCGGCTGGATGATGTCTACAAAGGTTTTCGAGCATCAACTTGCCCATTTCAAGGACTCCACCCAGTATCGCGCGCTAGCTTATGACCCTCGCGGCCAGGGCATGTCATCCAAGCCTGTTGAGGGCCACACCTATCAGCAACACGCACGTGACTTGGCAGTACTGATTGACAAGCTGGACCTTGATAGTGTGATTCTCGCAGGCTGGTCCTATGGCGTAACTGAGCAGCTGGCCTACCTAAATCAGTTTGGCTCCAACAACATCAAGGCCATGATTATGATTGACACCGGCCCGGATATCACTGGGGCCAGCCGGGACGAGTGGGTTTGGTATCTGAATGATGATTCAGACGGATACTCGCGCTCATTCACTGAGGGGATTATTGAGGATCGCGAAAATGTGATTGCAGAGTTCGTCAAATGGATGCTTGAAAATCCCACTGCAGAAAATATTGCCTGGGTGTCTAATATCGCCAATCAAACCTCTAGCAGCGTCGCCGCAATTACCAACGCTACTGGTTTTTACCTCGACTACAGCAAAGACCTTATCGGCCTTGAAGGGAAGGTTCCCATGCTATATGTGGTACGAAATGAAGTTAAGGAAGTGGCTGACAAATGGATCAAAGCTAATACCCCTTCCGCCACTACCGCTTATATGGGAAAGCATATGATGTTTTGGGAGAGGCCCGATGAATTCAATGCAGTGGTCGATCAATTTCTGGAGAATATAGAAACTAAGTAGCATTCACTATTTTGTTAAACTTAGGACAGACTGACTTCAGCCTGTCCTAAGCTTTAAGTCTGCAGACCCTACTTCTTCGACTTACCCCCGCTCAACAAGGCATATCTCCCAGTCAAGGCACTTGACATCTAAAGGGTCAATAAATAGATTTAAGTCATATAACAATAAATTGGCAACTTCTTCCGGCACAAACATCGGCGCACGTCGACACGAGTACCCTCTACTGAAAATACCTGACAAGTAGGCAAAAGCAGCTTTCTTCAACCAGTTTTAGCTGGTTAATTTAACCCGAACTTTAGTGTTACACCCTAAAATAATACCTACATGGAGAGTGGAAAATGAGAGTTCTATTTTTAGCCTTGATAAGTGTTTGTTCGCTGATAGCAAATGCTTCAGATTTTATTCTCGCACAAAAGACGGAAATCAAATCAGATTTCCTTGGTGAAAACCGAACCATCTTGGTGAAACTTCCCGAACAATATAAGGATAATGACAAAGAATATCCTGTGCTCTACGTATTACATGCTCAGTGGGACATGCTTTCTACTTTGTCTACTGTCGATTTACTTGAAGGCCAAGTGCCCAATTTTATCGTGATTGGTGTAGAGGGAATGGGCAAGGAGTTGCGCCCGGATCAAGGTAAATCGACAGCATTTTCTCAGTTCCTAGCGAACGAGGTTGTGCCCTATGTCAATAAAAACTATCGAACCGCAGATTTTAGTATTTTGTCTGGGCACTCCAACTCTGGCCGCTTCGTACTGGACTACTGGCTAAACGACAAAGCATCATTTTCACAGTACTTTGCTTTTAGCCCGTCATTAGAGGATAAATATATAACCGGGCGAGTTTCCAATTTAGCACCTAAACAACTCAAAGAGCTTTCCCCGCTGACCGTGACCATCGCTAACGAGGGGAATCATATGCAAGTCCCATTTGACAAGTTGAGCCAAACTCTCGCAAATGTACCGGGTGCAACCTTTACCTTCCAGAAATTCCCAGAGCAATCCCACAGAACGACCAAACATCACTCTATGCAATTTGCCCTTCAACACACCTTTACAGGGTGGGAACCTACTTACGAACTTAAAGTAAGTGGGCTTGATGGACTGACAAACCACTACCATAATTTATCAGATAAATTTGGCTTCAAAGTAGTTATTCCCACCAATACCCTGCAGCGCTTGATGGCCCACCATGCCATTTCCGATTCTGAAAATGCTGCTAGCGAATTGAAACTCCATATCGCATACACCATCAAAGAAATTTCCACCGGGATCGATGCCACAGTTGAGACAGCAGACTACCTGCTGAACAATGGCTATGAAGAGGCGGGGGAAACCATATTGAAAGAGATGTGCAACCAGGCTGAAGAGCACGCTCGCTGCAAAGGCTGACAAAATCCACTCGAAGGCCAGACACACTCTCAATGTGAAGCGAGCCCACTAAAACTTATCGGAAAGTTTGCAAAGTACAAAAGGAAGCTGCCCGCCCTATCATGATTTAGGCGCGGGCTTTCATAAAGGCAGGCTCTCGTTAGCGGCGTGCGGCGAAAATGCCACCGGTCATTACCGCTAAAGAAGATAAAAGTCCAACACCTACCAAGCTATACAAGCTAATGGATTGCTTGGCCATCTCGGCAACTACCTCACTGAAAGGGAACTGCCAGGCAATGATCCCTAAGGCAGCTGCTACCGCGATGTACTGAGAATAACTGGAACGACGCTTTGAGCGTTTAGGCTGCGCAGGGAGCGCGGCCATCACGCGGTCACAAAAACCATCGTTATCCAAATGGGGCTCATTGAACTGGAGCTGTTCACTTAGCCAGGCGTCAAACTCCCGGTCGTTGCCCTCTAAAGCCATTTCACTCAAGGCGTTACCTTTCGTGTTGCGCTGTTCAAAGTTAACCATTTACCACCTCCTCACGCCAGGGCTGTAGCAAGCTACGCAGCTTGGCCCGAGCACGGTTGACATGGGATTTTACCGTACCAAGCGGCAATTTCATAATACTTGCCGCCTCCTCGTGAGAAAAGCCCCTGTGCATACACAGATGGATTGCTTGCCGCTGCGGGCCACTCAGGGTATCCATCGCGGCAGTGAGGTCCCTAGCCATCCCTAACTGCCGAGATTCTTCAATAGTCTCATCGGCCTGAGCCCTATCCACTGCCTCTTGATCCACATCGGGCATATTCTTACGCTTGTGGCTCATGACAAGATTATAGGCGATACGGTACAGCCAAGTGCTGAAGCGGGCATCCCCCCTGAACGCCGGCAACGCCTTATAGGCCTTAATAAAGGCCTCCTGCGCCATATCGTCTGCCAGACCCTGGTCACCATCACACAGCTGTCGGAGCGAGTATCGCAGCTGAGATTGATAGCGACGAACCAGCTGGGCGTATGCCCGCTGGTCCCCGTCTTTGACGGCTCGCCTGATTAATTCCTCGTCATTGAGGTCCATACTCGCCTTTCCTACACCTGCTTGTTATCAAGCTTCCAGTTCACATAGCGAGCCACACCGATAAACAGAGGGATCAAGCCAAGACTGCCTACTCCAATACCTGCAAGAGCTGAGAGGGAGAGGAATACTGCAGCGCCTATTGCGATCAGAGTGATACCGCGATCACTGGAGCTATTTGGCTCTCTCTCATCCAAAAGATCAATTAGCTCCGGGGGCACATCCCGACCATCAGCAACCATCTGGTTGATATTGCTCATAACCAGTTGTTTCTTGCGATAGCTGCTGCGCGTTACCAACCAGACAATAAATACTGGCATGCCAAATACACAGAGCAGCGCTACTATTGGGATTACAGATGAGTCATCACTTCCAGAGTGGTGTGAATCATGATGGTCCCAGTGCCTGTCCCGGCCCCGGTAGTCACGACTCTCCGATAACCTGATTCTGACATTGTCCGGTACGCTATTCAGGGTATCTTCAGTAACCTTGCCGTCTACATCCAGAATGCCCTTGCTTTTCAGCCGTTCAATAATTTCCTGGCTTAGGGGGCCGCCAAAGTCCTGCCCCAAGTCAACCCGCACTTCACTTTTCTCACCATTTTCTCCTTCGGATTTGATCGTGAGAACACCATCTTCACGCAATATACGGACGCGGGTTTCAGATTCGGAGGCCTCCACACCTGGCGGCGGCGGGGGCTCTGGGACAAATGAGTCCTCCTCCTGGGCCCAGCTGCCCATGCTTATGCTGGATGCCGCAATGGCCACCCAACAGCAGATGACTGCCTGGAATGATTGTTTATTTCTCGCTCTCATTACTTACTCTCTAATCATTTTCGTTATCAGTGGTGTGAACCGTCGTTGGGGGGAGGTGACCTACATCACCATCATTCGAGCCTTGGAGTAGGGGTAAGCCATTCCTCCTCGGGGCTCCTTTTCCTCAGCAATACGCACAGGAGTTAGCCGGCTAACCTTCTCACTCTTATCAGTGCACTCACCAAGCTTCCTAAGTATTTGCTGATCAATTTTCTGTGTGAGCTCTCGGTGAATCCCATCCTGGGAAAGCGTCAGCTCGGAGGCATTAACCTGACCCACTTGCAGAGCCGCAACTATTAGAGATAGCGCGACGCAAAATTGTACCTTTTTAGTTGATCTCGCAGTAAACATTGTGATCTCCCGTTTTTCCCTTGTACGCCACTATGACGATTCGGGGAGCCCAGTTGGATGCAGCTGTATAATTTTTTTTACGCCAACACTTGGAACCACCTTCTAATGGTCATCACTGGGCTGGAACGATCGGATAAACTCGGAACACAATACGGAATGAGAACTTCGATATGACAACCCCTGATGATGTCCTGGTTTTTTGGTTTGGCAGCACTGATATTCGTGGCAACTCTATTGCTGCGGAGAAGCAGGGTTTATGGTTTGCCGCTACTCCGGAAGTGGACGCCGACATCAAGGCAAGATTTGGAGCTATTGCCGAGTCAGCGCAGCGTGGAGAGCTGGACCGCTGGCAGCAAACTTTGGAAGGCGAACTTGCCTTGCTGCTGGTTTGTGACCAATTATCCAGAAACATTTACCGAGGCACCCGCCAGGCATTCGCTACAGATTCCCAGGCTCTGGCAATTACGATGTCACTGATTCAGCGAGGAGAGGCCCCGAATCTTGGGCTCTACCAGCAGATATTCCTGGGCATGCCGCTAGAGCACAGCGAAGACCTCGTGACCCAGCAACACTCGGTAGACTATTTTCGGCAGTTGCAGCAAACCTTCGCAGAAGACAAAATTGCCTCGCCCTATCTCGACACTCATTATCGATACGCCCTTGCCCATCAAGAGGTCATCGAGCGATTTGGGCGCTTCCCTCACCGCAATGCGGCTTTGGGTCGCACTTCCACTCAAGCAGAAAAAGAATGGCTGGCTCAAGGGGGCGGCTTTAAATAATGGATTTACTCAGTTGGTTATCTCTCGCGGGGATCTGTGCCCTCGGTGCCATGTCACCGGGACCAAGTCTTCTTATCATCTTGCGCAGCGCTTCCTCTGGCCTACAGCAAGGCCTGGCCAGTGCTATTGCTCACGGAGCCGGAGTCGCTATATACGCAATTCTTACCGCATTTGGCCTGGCGGTGCTGATTACTAGCTCTCCTCTTCTATTTAACATTCTGCAGTGGGCCGGTGCAGCAATGCTGGTCTACCTGGGCTGGAAAGCCCTCAGTGCGCCCGCACCGGGTACCGGTACTGCAACCGTACAACCTCCACACCAGAGCCTGAAGCGCTCTATCGCTCAAGGTTTTGGTGTTGCCTTCTTCAACCCCAAGATCGCCGTATTTTTCACCGCCCTATTCAGCCAGTTTGTGTCAGAACAACAGGCCCTGAGCACCAAGCTGGGCATGGCGGCCCTGGTTTCAGGAGTGGATGCAATTTGGTACTGTATCGTTGCCCTGGCGGTTCACGCCAGCCGTAAACGCCAGCTGGTCAGCAAGCATATTGGCCATCGCATCCAACAGGTTTTCGGGATCTTACTGATAGGACTGGCTGCCCGGCTGATCCTTAGCATCTAAAGCGTCAGGCCTGCAGAAAACTTCACTACCTCAGTTTCACCACACCCAAATAAAAAACAGGCCCGCAAGCGGGCCTGTTAAATGATGTGAAGACAGCCAGTCGCCCCGGGGGGAATGCGTCTGGCTGTATGCACATTATGACAGTGTTCACGCTTAATGGCGGACCAATCATCGCATCTGCTGGTCTTTTGACCGCATAGGGCCCTTTCTTCACCCCATCGTTGACACTGAATATTTATACAGTTAGGGTAGCGGCATACAAACTAAGTGGACAGTCTAATAGACGATTGGGAGGCACACGATGGCCGTAGTAGCTGTTTGGAAATGCGATAGAGACGGAGCAATGTTCGACAACAAAAAAGACGCTGAAGAACACGATAAGATGCTGGAGCTCGCAGCTAATATCACGTCGCTGATTGAGCGCCACATCGACAGCATTGATGAGCAAGTGGGCGAAGAGATCGGCCTGCTGTTGGCCAAACGCCGCGATGCCCTGGCTAAAGCCTGTAAAGGGAAGCCTGAAGTACTACTCGAAGAAGACGAAAACATGGTGCAGGAGAGCGAAGATGATCGCGTAACTCCGCTCGCCGCCAATCAGTAAACGCTTGTAGATTCATCCCTGTACTCTGCCCGGTTCTACCGGGCTTTTTTGCGTGGGGCTCATACTGAGCCTCACCAATAAACTTCAAAGATTAATTACGGCATTAACAATGTTAATGACCGCCAACACAACAATAACGACCCAGCTGATTAAAGTTCCCCAGAAGCGCCCAAAGTGCAGCCCGCCTTTGCCCTTGGTCAGTCCATAGGCATGAAATATCCGTGAGATAAAAAAGAGCGCCCCGAAGAGGTGTAACCACAGTGCGGGCAAACCACCCAACTCTGCAGCCAGCAACAGAAGCAACGCTATCGGGGTGTACTCAATCGCATTAGCGTGAACTCGCACCCTAATCTCATTGAAACGATCATCTCCGGTTCCAATTCCCACTTTCTTTGTGCGACGAAACTCGACTACCCTGAATGCCAAGTAAATAATCAGAAGCGCACAAAGGCCGGTGTAGAGTGCTGTGATATTCGCCATGTTTTTTCCTTGTTCTTATCAATCTGGCCAGGGAATATACCCCCGAAAGCAAGTATTCCGCCACACAAATCCTACACAAGCCAATGGGCCTTTCAGACCAATAGGCGGAAAAAGAAAAGCGGGCTAGAAGCCCGCTCTTTGCATATTAGTGCTTGTAACCAAACTCATGGCCCTTTGCGGGCTTGAGGTGTCGATCTCTGAGGCGCGTTGAGCGATTCACCAGGGATTGATTCTCACCCTCAATCAGGACCTGCTCAGCGTAGCTGGTAACTTCCAAGGGATCGCCGCTCCAGATCACAATATCCGCAACCGCTCCCTTCTCCAACGTACCGCCCTCAAGGTTAAAAATCTCAGCAACATTGCTACTGATTGCCTTTAGCGCTTCCTCATAAGGCATACCATGGGCTACAGCGTTGCCCGCCGACTGGCGCGAGAGGTAAACGTTGTGGCTAGCCACCATATCTGGGCCACTGATACCTACCGTCACCCCAGCCTTGGCCAAAAGTGCAGCATTATCCAGGCGTGCGCCCAAACTTGAGAATGATGCTGGAATGTTGTTGATTGCATCGATCACTACAGGCACTTGTGCTTGCGCCAGTTTATCGGCAACCATCCAGCCCTCAGCTGCGCCGATTATAATGAGATTCACCTTAAAGGCTTCACCCAGTTCTAATACCGCGAGGATATCACTGGCCCTGTTGGCAGTTACCATCAAAGGCTCTTTACCATCGATCACAGGCTGCAGAGCTTGCAGATCTGCCAGATCGTAATCCAGCTCTCGCCACTCTCCACGGTGAATCGCTGCGCGATTATCACGATACTCCTGAGCTTCACGCAGAGCACTCTCCACCTTGGCATAAGCATTGGCACGGCTGCCACCGGCCAGCTCGCCACCGGACTCTCCCAGATAAGCTTTTTGCGCAACATTCTTTGCTTCGACGCTATCAAATTCACCACTCAACTTGATGGCAAAACTGCGCCCTGCAAATATCCGCTGAGCATCGATAGCACCGCTGTCCCAAGTGCTGATTCCCGGTGAAACAACGGCACTGGTGACTCCACCCGCCCGGTTGAATGGGATCAGGGTGGACTTAGGGTTGTAAGCAGGTACCGGATTGAAGGCACTACCGATACTGTCACCGGTCACCTGGTGATCATTGGTGGCGCTGGCCGCACTGATCTCGACCAACCCCAGTTCAGAAATGGGCGCTATCACACCGGGCGTCACCACCTTGTTGCGCGCATCAATTACCTGATCTGCATTCACCTCCAGTGAGGGGGCTACCTGCTGGACCTTGCCATCCACAACCAGAATATCTGCGGACTCCAGGCTGCCCTGTCCCGCCAAGGTGTGTACCTTGCCACCCTTGATCAGGATGGTCTCTGCCTGGCCAGCGGCTGACATCAACCCCAGGGCCAGCGCACAATAAACAGCTACTTTTCTCACAGTCGCTCTCCCTCTGCATCGAGAATACCCAACTCGAAATCGGTGCGTGGCTGACGTTTCTTGTCCGCGCGATCGAACATCAATTCCCCATCGATGAAAACTTGATCTACATGGGTGTAAACACTGAAGGGGCTGCCGGACCAAACAACGATATCCGCCATCTTGCCGCTCTCAAGGCTGCCAGTTTGATCGGCAATACCCAGAGCCTTGGCGGGGTTCAAGGTCATCCAAACCACTGCATCCTTTGGCTGAATATCGAAGCCCGCACGCTGTCCTGCAGTCATTGCCTTCGCGGTCTCCTCGTGCAAATGCTGTACGCCAACACCGGAGTCCGAGTGAATCATTGCGCAGGCTTTGGCTTGATCCACAATGGCGATATTGGCCTCGGTCATATCGTAGGCCTCATGCTTAAAGCCCCACCAATCAGCCCACATTGCCGCACAAACATTGTTTTCAGCCAGCAGGTCAGCAACCTTGTAAGCTTCCACTGCGTGGTGGAAAGTGGAAATTTTGAAATCAAACTCCTTGGCAACGTCCATCATTACCGCCATTTCCTCACCGCGGTAGCAATGGTTATGAACGAGAATATCTCCATTGAGTACGCCCGCCAGAGTTTCCATCTGCAGGTCGCGCTTGGGCTCATCCCCTCCGTTCTCAACGTAATCCTCCCACTCCTGCTTGTAGGCACTCGCCTTAATCCAAGCATCGCGATAACCGGCGACGTTACCCATTCGAGTTGAGGGAGAGCTACCTTTACCACCGTAAACCCGCTTGGGGTTTTCACCACAGGCCATTTTCAAGCCGTAGGGAGCACCGGGGAATTTCATATCCTGAACACTGCGGCCGGGTACATTTTTCAGGGTGACACTGCGGCCGCCAAACAAGTTGGCCGAACCCGGCAGGATTTGCAGGGTTGTTACACCTCCGGCAAGAGCTAAGGGAAACTGGGGGTCTTGGGTCCAGACAGAGTGCTCCGACCAAACCTGGGCAGTGTTTGGCGAGGTCATCTCATTGCCATCCTGGGCAGATTCAATCCCCGGAGCTGGATAATCACCCAGATGAGAATGCACATCGATAATGCCAGGAGTGACCCACTTACCTTTGCCATCGACAATCAAGGCACCTTCAGGGGCCAGTAACCCCTTACCGATCTCCTTGATCTTGCCATTTTCAAACAACAGGTCCGCATTTTCTTGCTGCTCCCCTGTACCGGTTAGCAGGGTAGCTCCCTGAATCAACACAGGGCGGGACTGGGTTACAGAATAAGTGGAAGGGAAGGCGTCCACACGAGCGAAGTCGAGAGATCTCGGCTCACTGTCAACACGCTTCTCACCGCATGCGGACAGCAGTAGCGAGGCACTTAACAGAGCCGCGATACTGCGCCCGAGAAATCGGGGTTGCAGCTGCATAGTCATTCATCCAATCGTTTTGAATATGGCGGTGAATGCTACCAGTTTGTGCTGACAGCGCCACTATCCAAATTGTCACAAACGACTGTTTAGAGATATGCATCTCCCAATCCAAGGGGCCATAACTGAGCCTGGGAGTTCCCCCAGTACCACCAAAGCACACTTGATAACAATACGAACTAAAAATAACAGCCAGTCAGCAAAGAATGTCTACACGGTCAAAATACGCCGCCCCAGCTATATACTTTTGTACGTCTTCATGGTGGAATTTCTGGCGGAAAAACAGGCAGCCGCACTCAGGAGGAGAAATAGGTGATCAAGGAAAGTAATATGCCCATTTTTCCCCTTTCACCATCTACTGCTACAACCTCGGATAGAGACTCAACCCAGGTCTATGAAGCCTTACGTAAAAGTGAGGAGCGCTACCGGGAGCTGGTGGAGCATGCAAACTCGATCATAATGCGATGCGATCAACACGGCCGTATCACATCCTTTAACGAGTACGCTCAACAATTATTTGGTTATACCGAAGCCGAGATTATTGGCAGGCATCTAATTGGTACGATTGTTCCCGCCAGCGAAACGAGCGGCCGTGACCTGCGGCAATTGATAGACCGTATTTGCCAGTTCCCAGAGGAGCACCGTTACAATATTAATGAAAACATTACAAAGTGCGGGAAGCGAGTATGGATCGCCTGGACCAATAAAATTATTTCAGATGAGAAGGGAGATCCTGCTGGAATTCTCAGTATTGGTTCGGATATCACTAAACAGCGGTTGCTGGAGGAAGAGCTTCGGCAAGCTCAAAAAATGCAAGCTATCGGTGAGCTTGCCGGCGGTATTGCCCACGACTTCAACAATATGATTCATGGAATCAATGGCTATGCTGAAGTTATTCGACAAATTTCCACCGATGCCAGAATCAACGAGTATACCAACCATATACTGACTACTGCCCGCCATGCCGCAGAGCTGACCAAACAGCTACTCACTTTTGCTCGCAAGGGAAATTATCAACTTAAGAGCTGCAATACCCACGAAATCATTCGCGATGTTTGTGCAATGCTAACCCGCACTATTGATCGCAGAATCGAGATTGGTCAGCAATTAGATGCAAATCGTCCACATATTGTGGGTGACCCTGCTCAACTCAAGAGCGCTTTGCTAAATATCGGAATCAATGCCAAGGATGCTATGCCCTCTGGTGGCTCCCTGAGCTTTGTCACAGCTAATATCACCATAGAAAAATCGGCTTCTATCGCCGATTTTGAGATCCAGCCAGGCCAGTACCTATTAATAACGATTACCGATAATGGCACCGGCATGTCTGACGAAGTGCGACGCCGTATCTTTGAACCATTTTTCACTACCAAGGAAAGTGGACGTGGTGCTGGACTGGGCCTTGCCGCAGTGCACGGCACCATTCATTTACATAAGGGCGCTATACAGTGTCAGAGCCGTGAGGGAATTGGCAGCAGCTTTAAGCTATACCTGCCAATTTCCAAGCCCCCAATCAAAAAGAGAACTTACCAGGCCAAGAAACTAGCTCGCGAGCGCAAATTGCGCATTATGGTTGTCGACGATGAGGCAATTGTCCGCACCTACTCTAAAGCCCTGTTCGAAATGAACGGCCATAGCGTCGTTACCTTTGCGACGGCGGAGCAGGCAATAACTTACTACCGAAAATATAGTGATGAAGTAGATTTGGTCCTGCTGGACATGATTATGCCCGGCATGGATGGGCAAGAATTGTTCGCTTTTCTAAAACGGATTAACCCCGAAGTAAAGGCTATTCTCTCCACCGGTTACAGCGTGGATAGTAAAGTTCAGGAAGTAATTTCTGATGGGGTGCTAGATTGCATCCAGAAACCATTTACATTCGAGCATCTCAGTAAAAAGATTGAAGAGATGATTGCCAGCGGAAAAATAACTCTCCCCAGGTAACAAAAAAATTCTATCTAAATCGCCGCAACTAGCCTAGCTGACAGCTACGTCACAGAGTTCAGATACCAATTAGTTAGCTAATGAAATGACCCCTATGATAATCGGTTGTAAAAAAGTGAAGTGATAAAGTAATCAGGATAAGGCTACACAAAAGCAGCTCAAGTGGAATTTCCCATTATTTTAGTGTTTGCAGACTCCCACAAACCAACATCAATCTATATGTCATTACTTTCCTGCTCGGTGCAATCTCGATAGTTTTGAAGCCGATACTTTATTAGTGGTATGTCACAATTTTGCCGCTACGGTCCCCTTCCCCACCAATCTTGTCAGCTTGGTGTGCTCGTCTCCTATTTCAGTGGACACAGTCTCCACGAAGCGTACCATGCCCGCTAAAATTGCTGCGTTATAGTGCTCTCCACTTGCCTCAAGCTCTTCAACAGCTGCGTTCATATCCTTGAGAGCCATGGATGCTTCCAGATCCCACTCCTGCAGCTTGGCGAGACTCGCCCTCGCAGATGCCACTTGCTGCTCATCCACCCCGTCTTGAGTCGCCGCAAGACTCTCTGCTCGAACGGCCTTTATCTCAGCATCGTACTTACGAATAGTAGCCAGGGAACGGCGAACAATACTGTTCAACTTGATAACTGTATCCCGCTCGAATGCAGCCTTAATGTCGTTGCTAGCCAGTGCCACTGAAGCGGGTGTTTTTGCAGGGTGGATAACGCTTTCAACATCCGGTGCCGACTCCTGTTCACCTACCCAGACCTTCTCGTTTTCGACTGGCTCTATGAGTGTGTGCGTAGCTAAAAACCCAAAAGCGATTATTCCGAACACTACCACTGCAATATATCGTTTGCTATTCATACGGTGAGTTACCTTTGGTGTGGCCGCCCCTTACGGAGCGGCACCTGATGGAGAGCGAGAATTTAGCTCATAGCGTAAAAATAGTTTACCTGCGAGCCCTTGATCTACTAATCAGGCTAAATGCTTCGACGTTGTTCATTAAATTCTGCGCGATCTGCTCGCCCATGACTTGGCCTGCAATATTGTCAAAGTCCCAGTGCACTCCGTTATAAATGCGGCTGAGGCCATTTTCCTGTTGAGCGGCGGTATAGGATTCAAAACGGACAGGTACCAAAGGCCTCGGTGTATCCGGCGTGAAAGGGTCGAAGCCTTCCCCATTGTATTCTTCCGATACAAAAGTAAAGGGTTGGTCTCCAAACATACTGCGCATAATCTCGAAGGTGGAAGCACCGAAGGTAGCATGACCCGATGGGTAGGAGGGGAACGGCGGTGTTGGCCTAATCGCAATGGTGGTATTGATGACTGACACCCCTACCGGCAACCATTGCTCATCCTGCAAGGTCGATGGGTTGTCGTCATCGATGCGAATACCGGTAACCGGTCTCCAGTAATTGTAATAGTATTTACTGTCCCACGCAGCGATACCAGAATCCGCCAGCCCCACATTGATCAAAGCAAAATACCGGGCCAGATCCAGCTCATTCTCGACTTTGTTATCCAGTGCTGCCTGCAGGGCGATAAGGTTATACAGTCTCGGGGGAATGCCCAATAACGGTACACCGTCATATCCCCAGTAATTCCCGATAAATCGTGTCTCTGCTGTGGATGTCGATGGGGTAATAGTATTGGCTGGGGACCCGCCGAGGGCCGCCACTTCCTCATAGGCTTCGGCATATTCCTCAGACGTAATTGTAGGCGGAATCGGACTGCGGAATTGATCACCTGAACTTAGTGAAAAAGGTGTCACACTGCCCCAATAGGCTCCGAGAGCCACGGAATCGTGGCCAACTGGATCCACGGGATCAGGCTGCCATTCTCCCGGTACCGTAGCACCCGTGTTGACCGATGTAGAGTGATAGGTGTCATCCCCATCCGCGACAGCGCCGCCCTCACCATAAGCGGGCTCCAAGTGGTCGGCCTTATCGTTGCTTCGCACCGCGAGCATGGCCGCAGCGGCGGCTTCGCCGATCACTTGGCCCTTGGCAATTCTTTCGGCACTATCTCTTGACTGGTCGAGGTCGGATTGCAGTAATTCCTGCAATCGCTCTGCCTGATCGGGGTAGAGTGCGCGCAAGGTTTCGTAAGCGGCGTAAGCGATAGCTGCATCTTTGGATGCATCTCTGGTGTCGAGCACACCGAGATCATTATAAGGTTGGTATTTATCGTCAAAGGCATTCAGAGCGTCAAACACAGCAGTTTGTACGATGGCGAATGCGCGACTGGACCGGGTAGGCCCCCCCTGGTAGAAATCCACTTCACCGGTATCAGGGTCGGGAGTATGATCGATAGCCGATGAGTCGAGCATCGTGTTAAACCAAAACACAACACGATCTCTAGGTCTATTAAGCTCACCAGACTTCCCCGATGTCCGCTCAAGCCGATCAAGTACACCTTTGGAAAGAGTTGATCGGCTGGTTTCTCCTAGATAAGCACTGGTTTGTCCCTTGGGCTGCTTACCCTTCGTCTTCTGAGCCTGTACAACATCCGTTGCCAGTAATAAGCCGGCTGCTAAAAAGCAGGCTGATGTTTTTAAAAAGATATGGTTCATTGTATTACGTCCTTAGATATTAAAGGGCGCGCTGAATCAGTACATCTATCAGTGGCCGTAAGTATGCTTTCGTAAATCGCATCAGGCTGTAGAAATCATGCCGAGTAATATTTCTCGCAAGTCTCTGCTTGCAAACTACAAACCTGCCCCCTATGTTGATCCCTACCGCTTCATATCGATTAATTTCATACATCCCTATAGACATGGCGCCGATAATAAAGAGAAGGCCAAACATCAAAATGGTTCTCTTATCAGGTAGTTATTTTTTAGATGCTGAGCCAAGCTGAATACGGCTCGCTCTCCCATTCCCTGCTACTAAGGGAGACAAATTTCTCAACAAATTGCGGACAATGGACCTGCATAAAAGTGCTAGATAAAGGTTTTTCAACCAGAGCGAATATAATTTTAAAATTAGCGATCAGACGCTGTTTCCCGCACCGAAAATTTACCCATCGGCAGCCTCTTCATCACTACGACTAAAAGTCTTTGATCTAACCTCGAACAATACTCCAGCCTTAAGCAAGCACATAAAAACGGATTGATTGACTACCGATGCTAGTTTGGATTTTTGTAAATTCATCTCTTTACCTGTTATTCAACCTTGTCCAATTTCCCCATTTAAAACAGGTTAGTATTACCTGGCGAGGCAAACCTCGAATATAATAATTATTACAAATCTATAGACCACGGTTTATCAACACGGTTCCTGACAATTATTTTCATAAATTTACACACCCATTAAATTCAAACCAGTGGAATTTCCCACCACAAGAAAAACTTAAACAACCAACTCCCAACCAAAAACCCAACACTAAAAAATATTAATAAATACGTAACTACAATTAACATCTAAACGCAAAAATCATAGTCAGCACAACAAAAACAAAGTCGTCATACGCAAGGCCCTGAGCATCCGAAATAATTAAATTGCCAGTAGATGACAATTCACAGACAGTGCTATGAGAAATATACTCTTGAGATCACACACATACAGAACCTATAGAAGCACCCTCCACTCTCACGCTATTGAGGCATTAAAATAATAAAATACATTACACATTCACTATGACCCAATGTAAACACCGCTTAAGGAATTAACAACTTTCTATGCAGACAGTTAGACTTTTAGATCAACACTTAGACTAGGCAAATAGTTTATTTTCCAGTTTCAGAAACTATTGCCCCTGAAATGCTCTATCTACTCAACTAAATTTTACTTGGAATGACAGACGATATAATCCAGCATTTAAATAACCAAGCCTAAAAAAGCAATTGCTATTACTTATTTATAGTTCCATAGCTAGACGGTATTATTCGATCGCAAATACCGATATGGAGATAAAACATCAGGCGTGCAAGCTAACTGTTGAGCCATTTTTGACCCAATAAAGCGGACATAGTGCAGAAATGGAGATTGATCATTGTTCGTGGAGCCATCCAATAACAACGCTTGATTATCTCAACCCAGGAGCAGAGAGCTGATTAGGAGTGGAGAAATATGCCTGTTCATCTAACAGGAGAGAGCGAGATTGGTGTATCACAAGAAGTAATACACCAGATAGGTTAATAAATCTTTCCGACTTCAGAAAACCATGCTCTTAGATTTAACCCAGTTCAATCACCTACCGAAAGGTAGGTGATTGAATTTGCTAGTTACTGACAGGAGCTCTCTTCCCAAAACTGCGGAGCAGCAGATGGAGACCACCAATTTGGTCCATAGGTTGAGACATAAACTTGGCCGCCGAAGGTCACTCTATCTCCAACCTGGTAACCGTTATCACCCGCGTAAGGCTGCTGGAACTCAGGGCAGGAAACTGCAGAGCTATCGTCTCCACTATTGCTATCAGAGCTATCATCGGAACCGTTATCAGAGCTATCGTCTGAACCACTATCGGAGCCATCACAGGTAGTTTCATTCCAGAATTGCGGCGCGGCACTCGGCGACCACCAGTTTGGCTCATGTGTAGATTCATAAGCAACATTGTCATAGATAACTACGTCGCCAATCGAGTAACCTGGATCACCGCCATACTGCTGCACAAACGCTTCACAGCTGGAATTGCCGGAATTTCCAGAATCGCCATTGTCTCCACTATTATCCGAACTATCATCACCGGAATTATTGTCGTCATCGGTAGAGTCATCATCCTGGTCTTGAATAAGCTCATATCCAATTTCAACATTTTCTAAACTGCTACCTTCTAACAAGTAGATACTGTTGATGCCATATAGAGGCTCAAAGCTGCTGCTACCATCATAATCACCGGCGCGGATGCTGCTCTGTTCCTGGTTAATCAGCTCAGCCAGATCGTGAGACCAGTTTTCAGCGATACCCTGTTCATCTGAGGCAATTTCCAGAACAGTAGAGTATGAGGAGTTCTCACCGGAGCTATCAAATACACGAGTGTAAACTTTATCGCCCACATTCAGGTCTTGAGTTGGGTTAATAGTGCCCCCGACACTCCAGTCAGTATTGACAACATTATCACCATCAAACTCGACATCGATAACGTTATAGAAGGCATTAACCGTATCACCTACATCCCACACAGCAAGAATTACATGGTAGCCTTCACGTTCCGGCACCTGACACTCGTGTGTTGTATTTACCGCAGGCTGCTCATAGTTGCCATCAACCTCGCAGAATGGATCCAGATCAAATTGGTCGCGGGTCAAAACCGCATTTGGATTCCAACCTTCTTTGGTAATGTAATATTTCCAGTCCCGGGTTACATGATTGGCCGTAAAGCGCCATTTAAAAGTTTGCCAACCGGAGCTAATATAATTCTTAACCCAGCGATCTGAGGATTGCTCATTTAATTCTGACCAAGAGCTATCTCCTGCACTGGCTATCTGCCCATCAGCAGGACCACTTTCAGGAAAACCTTCATTCCCTTCAATGCTTTGCGGTTCCCATTGAACAGCACCGCAGTTAACATTCATCTCTCCTGTATCGAGAGCATATTTACACAAGGTCCCACGAGCGGATGCAACACCACCATCAGCGGCCTCTACATAGCCGTGGCTAAGTGCATTTGAACTCATACCGGCCAATGCTATTGCCATCAGGGCGCTATTTAATACGGGTAGTTTAATTGCAGATGCTAGTTTGGTTTTTCGTAAAATCATATCTATGCCTGTTATTCAATTTCGTCCAACCTCCTTCCCCAGCTGAACCAGGTCCTTATCCTGAATACACATATTCGATGTGTAATGTTGGCGACAAGATTATGGACCGCTACTTAACAGCACGGTTCCTGACAATTATTGATATAAATTTACAAACCTCAGAAGATCACCAGCGCACCATTTTCCCTTAAAAATAATATTAAAGGGTATTTTTTTTCAAGGAAAAATAATCAATTAAAAAATAGGACGAAAAAACTACAACGATCCCTAAAATAGAGAACAGGCAAACCTTTAACAGGATGAGAAATTTCCAGACGATTTTTAACTTAATACAAGTTCCCATACTCATTAATTATCAATAGATGACACCCCTCTCTCACGAACAACCCCCTATTACAATTCAAAATAGATAAGCCTGACTGCCTTAAAACCATAAATCTCTCGATATTACCTACCCGCAAAAGTTGCCAGCAAGGCGGAAATTGGCAGCTACCCCAACCTACGAACACGTATTTCATCCTGAGAAAAAAACCTCTTTACAAATCAGAGAACTATCACTGTCACCGCTTTTTTTAAACTGTCACTGCAAGTGTTTTCCTGGCAACAAATACAACTGCAGACCAGTAAATTATTCCTATTAGTAAATTACCACTGGGATAAAAGACCTATATTCGCTCACCTCTGTCTACACTGGAAAAGAACCCGGATGATTTTGAGTTTCCCTAACCAATCATTTTCTTGTAGTCACCATTCGTAGTAGGAAAGGTAGGATCAGGGATGATGTTGTACTTGATTATCCGCAGGCTCGGCCTGTGTCTGTTATGTTCTTCTCTTTTGCTTCCAGCCTGGTCTTTGGCTGAAACGGCAACAAACCCGGATAAACGGTGGGCTGCAATTGTTGGAGCCGGCCCGGGATTTTCCAATCGTCGCAACGAGCTCACCCAATATCGCCTTGCCATATCCAAGGACCTGCCCTGGCAGTGGTCCCTTGCTGAAAAATGGACGCTCAAAACGCGACTGGAGACCAGTTACTTTGAATGGCACTCCAGCCTGGACGATAGCGATCCAGACGTCTCCAAACGGGGAGAGGATTTAGTTCACGGTATGTCAGTGAGTCCGGTATGGAGGCTTGAGTACCTACCCCAGTGGGACAAGCCTATCTTTCCCTACTTCGAGTTTTCCGTGGGGGCCAGTTACATTACTGAGTCCAATATTGTGAGTAAAAACACAAATCACACAACTCTGGGATGCCATTTCCAGTTTGAGGATCGAATTGGATTGGGCTCTGACTTTGGGAGTGAGCGCCGCTGGGGAGTCACAACTTACGCACTGCACTACTCAAATGCAGGAACCTGTTCTGAAAATTCCGGAGTGAATTTTTTTGAGCTGCGGTTGCACTATAACTTTTAAAGAAGAGGATTGAGCAGGCGCCGGCTTGATGTCAGCGCCTGCAGTCATTGGCGGGCCCTAGAGGATGATATGTGGCAGATAACGGCTCATATCCTGGGTAATCAGGTTTGAATCTTCCCGGATGGACATCCCCGCTGCCAGGTCATCAACGAGCCAGCTTCCCACCAGAGTATGGTTCTTTCCAAATTTGGGGAGAGGATGCAGAGCCTGATAGATAAACCCTTCTTGCCCATAGGGGCCATCGGACAGCAAAGTGGTATCCGCCCCTTTTACTACCGAAATATTCGCCCCTTCTCGTGAAAAGATTGGCTTCTTAACTAATTCCGGGAAATCCGCAGCCTTGTCCAGCTCATCCTCAAAAAAAGAGGGAAGCAGATTCGGGTGCTCTGGAAAAAGCTTCCACAACATTGGCAAAAGCGCCTTATTGGAAATAATCGCCTTCCAGGGCGGTTCCAACCAACGGACATTGCTTCCTGCCAACAGGGTCCCGAACTCCTCGCGGAGCATAAATTCCCATGGGTACAGCTTAAACATCCAGGTGATTACCTGATCATTCAAATCGGTAAACTGACCCGCTTCATCCCGGCCAATATCTTCGATAAAGACAAAATGATTATTGATCCCCGCTTCGTAGGCACAATCCTGTAAATATTGAACCGTGCCCCGGTCCTCTTCCGTATATTTACAGCAGGCGAAATGCAACTCCCTCCCCGGGGTCAGGAATTGTAAATCATGGAAGCGGTTAACCAGCTTTTCCTGCAGGCTATTGAACTGATCAGACTGTAGCGGCAGAGACCTGCGATCGACATTGTCCTGCAGCCACAACCACTGCCAGAAGCCGGTTTCATACAGAGAAGTGGGAGTATCAGCATTGTTCTCATAGAGCTTTGCCGGCCCCTGTCCGGAATAGGCAAAGTCCAGGCGAGAATAGAGACTGGGGTCGCCATTACGCCAGGATGTTCGCACAAAGTCCCAGTGCTGCTCGGGTATACAGAACCGCCTCAGCAACTCCTCATCCTCAAGCACACGGGCAACGACATCCAGGCACATCTGGTGAATTTCTTCGGTGGGATCTTCAATGTGCTTTTCTATCTGCTCCAAGGAGAATTGATAGTAGGCGCTTTCATCCCAGTAGGGTTCGCCATACATGGTATGGAAGTGAAACCCGAACTCCTGCGCTCGCTCTTGCCAACGCGGGCGCTCACCAATCGGCAACCTCAGCACAAATCAGCCTCCCCAGCCGCGCGAACCGCCACTGCTGGAGCGGCCTCCTCCCCAGTTGGATTTGGCCGATGCCACTGCACCAAAGCCTCCACGGGAAACAGTTTTGGTAACTTTAGGCTTAGGCGCCGTAGCGCTTTTATCCACCTTATAAGATGAGCGGCCATAGTTGCCAATGATACCGCCGTCAGCAGTCATCAGCTTGTCGCGGTAACGGGAACCTGAATAGCGGTAGACCGGATTGTAGTAGCCATAGTTATAGTGGCGATCCCTGTCGTTGAGCATGGAGCCAACCATAAAGCCCGCCATCAGAGGCATCCACACACCGCTACTGGTCTCTTGGCAGCTACCGAACTCAGCCTCACACTGAGAGAGACGGGAATACTTGGGCCCGGTGCGCTCCGCTTCCTCAACCGCGCGCTGATAAGCTGCTTCACATTGAGCTTCGTCCAGCTGGGTATTGGCCACACAGTCATCTACTGAAGAGACAACTTTAACTTCCTCATCTGAGGAGCAACCGACCAGGGCAGCCGCTACACCTAAGGCAAGTGGGCGCAGTAAAAAATTGGAGCCACCGCCCTTGCGCATCCTTGCCAGGTTAATATTCTTGGTACGCTTCATTACCACCCCCAATTAGTAGCTCATGCAAGCCGCATTCAATACGCCAACAGCGATTGTAGTTGCAGCCAACATAACACCGGCACTCACCTCTCCATCTTCGATACGCTCAACAATACGCGGCATAAACCCAAAGCGGATAATGGCAAAAGCAATTAACTGGGCGATCAATGCAACCAGGGCCCAGATGGCGAAATCGACAATAGAAATAGAGTTACTGGCAGCACCACCAACGGCAATTGCAAACCCCAAAACAGCACCACCAAAACCAATAGCGGCAGCCGTATTCTTATCTTCGCGGATCAACTTCCACTCATCGTGAGGCGTCACCAGTGCGTATAAAAATTTAAACGCGATCAAAAGTACCAGCGACAGGCCGAAGTAGGCCGCAAAATGCAAGATACCAGTCAGTAAATCATAAGGCTGGTCCATTAAATATCTCCTTATTATCCGTGTATTGTTATTTGCGAGGGGGTCAGAGTAATGCCGGTGCTAATCACCAGGCTGCGGCTTAAGTAGCCTGCATCTTCTTCTTTCTCTTCAGCTGAGAGAAAAAGGGATTCGGTTTGCTGATCAGACAATTCGCGTTCGAAAAGCATGGTAAATTGATCCGTTACTGAATAATCACCATCTTCATCGTAAGTCTTCTCGGCCATATGCACTGGGTTATGGTAGTCCCCTGCTGCGGTCCATACACGGCTATAAGAGCGATCCTGCAGGTGATAACTGGGTGCGCCAATATCACTCTTTAACAATTTATTCCAAGCCTGCTCCGAACCGACATCCAGTGTGTCGTAAAAATGGAACAGCTTTACATCGACAACATGCTCATCCCGCTGACCGCCCTCAGCAATCACTTGCAGCCAGGCATCATCATCAGTGTAAAAGCGATAAATCCAGGTACCATCTAGTTCGACAACACCAGCTGCTTTAATAATCTGGGTCGGTGAACAGGATTCAATGGTCAGTTCATCGAGTATCAGACGAATGGCCAAAGGGTCCAGCTCAAAACTCGCCCCCATTCGCAAGCCCATAATTTCTGGAGTCTTGACCTTTGGAGCGTCCTTTCCCTTTATTTTATTTATCAGTTTGGTAAACATGTACCAACACCTTCTTCATTACTTTTTATATCGAAACAGCTTTTTTCATCGAGCCGCTTTGCAGAGATATAATACAGCATGTCGCCCTCGGTGACCTGATCGGTAAGCCCCGGGTTCACGTCAATTTTAACCACACCCTTTCTACGTACCGCAATTAAGGTCGCGGAGAGATCCCGCTTAAAATGGTCAAATAATTCACCGACAGGAAGAGGCTTCTCACCCCGATATTCAACGCTGTATTGGGTCATGCCGTAAGTGCTATCGAGCAACTGTCGGTGCAACCTTGCGGAACCGGGGTCAAGCGAGGATTTTGCCAACATCTCTACAGCGACAGAGGGAATACATTCAATATTGGGACAGTGGGCACGGAGCAATTCACCCACATTTTCATCTTGAAAATAAGCCGTTTTATGGCTGTTCGGGCTGAGCTTGTCGCAGAATAAGGCGGTTGTAAGGGTTACATCATCCAGAGGGTTGTCGATAATAATTCGAGCGGCATCGGCCAACCCTGCCCTCTGCATACTTTCCCCGTGGGAAAACGATTCAACCCGGACAAAATCAATCTTACCCGGCATCGGATTTTCGATATCGGCTTCAACACAGAGGACAATCTCTGCTGCGCTACCATTTGTTTTGGAGAGTAGCAACTCAATCAAGCGGAGCGTTCTGGTACCGTTCCAGCCGATAATTACTGTGTGATCAATATGGTTTGTCATACGCAAGCCCTTCTTGCCGCGATGCACAAATTCTGAAACCGCAAAGCCAATTCTTGTGACCACCATGGCAAACAGGCTGAGGCCCACTGGGATCACCCAAGCGGCAACTACGACTTTACCCTCAGGGGTTACCGGGGAGAAATCGCCGTATCCTACTGTCGATGCGGTAACGACTAACCAGTAAAAGAAATTCTCGCCCGCGACAATATCAGTTTCACCGGCAATTTTGAGCAGCCAATAGGAGATGAAAACATAGCTGCCTACAGCTATGAGAATTGTGGTTACATTGGCCCGAATGAAAAGCGACGCCAGAAGGCGTCGCACTCGATAAAGCAGCACTGTGTTAAGCCTTTTCGCGGCCCGCTAACAGTTGAGCCAACTTATCGCTGCCACTTTTCTGACCACCGGGCTTGATGCCCGCCGCTTTCAGCTTGGCATCCAGGCTGGAACCGGTTTCCTCTGAAGCCAGCTCTTCCGCAGCTTCAAGCTCAGCAGCACGCTGCTCCTGCTTGTTTTTGATGCGATCCAGGCTGTCCAGCGCTGTTTTGATCTTGCTGTTCGCACCCATGTGGCGGGAAGAAACCGCTACCTGTGCTTTTTGAACAGACTCAGTCGCTTTGATCTGGTCAATCTGCTGCTCCATACGGCGCACATTGGTTTTTGCCTGGGTAATGTTACCTTTCAGGGTGCTCTCTGAACTCAGGAATCCGTCCAGGATGCTGCGCTCAGTTTCCAGCTGGCTTTCCAGCTCGGTAACACGCTCTGCACACTCAAGAGCGAGTTCGTTATCGCCCTTTTCACTCGCGTTGATTGCGTGAGTGCTATAGGTTTCAACGTCGGCTTGCAGCGCTTGGACCTTACTCTCAGTAAGTTTGCGCTTCGCCATGATTTTGGTCAGGTTTTCATCGCAAGCTTTCAATTCTTCCTTCGCCTCGCGCAATTCTTGGTCAAGAATACGAATCGATTGGCTATCCGCTACTGCTTCTGTTCCTTCGTTAACTGCGCCTTTCAAAGCAGTCCAGATTCTCTTAAGGCTCATGCTACACCCTCCGTTTCAAAATGATCGGCAAATAAATCCAGGAAGTCACCCACATTGGAAAACAGGGTCTCAACCTCCTCGATAACAACTTCGTCCTTGCTGGACACCGACAGAGCACCGAAAGCGACGTAGTAGTTCTCACCACCAATATTCTTGATCGCAATGGCTGTCAGGGGCACCAGCTGATGTGTTTGCAGAACCATTTCATTGAGCGCTGCCACATCATCTACCTGGCTCACGGGAAACAGAATGCTCTCTACAACTATCTGCTTCTCGCCAACATAGACAAACGCATCGACGCCTTCATCGTTGGAAATACTGAGGCAATCCCCCTCAGATTCGACCACCCATCCGGAGTGGTTTTCCGCCAATTGGCGCAGGTTCTCATTGTTCCAGGTCATCTCAACTCCCTCGCTGTGGAATATTGGTCACAAATATAGCACCAAAAAATCTGCGGTCAATAACTTATTACAAACTAATGTTGCAAATAATACACACAAAGATAATATTTACCACATTGGTGATAGTGAATAGGACGGAGTAGAGCCCATGGACCACAAGCAAAGCCTGAGCAACCAGCAAGCACTGACCCCTTACAAGCAGGCAATTGCTCGCTATGTGCGCGCATCAATGGCACTAAAGGGCATGCGTTACGGGGATCTCGCCCAAGCACTGGCCGAGAGAGGAATTTCAATGACACCGGAAAACCTGCGCAGCAAAGTCAGCAAGTGCATGTTTTCAGCAGATCTGCTGGCAGCCATCATCGATGCCATGTCGGTGGAGGACAGCGCCATGCTTGAAATCCTCAAACAGGCCCGTGAGCTGCAAGATCGAGGACTCTATGCCGAGCAGGAGAAAAGCTAACACGCCATCTCCTTGGACACCAGTACACGCGATCACACTTTGACTCCGTCGTCAGTAATCAAGCTTACCCGCTGAAAAACCGGGGTATCCACGACTCACCTGCACAGCTCCTTTACAGGTGAGTTAGTAGTGATGCAATTTGACGACCGGCTCACCATTACCGCACTTTCCGACAACCTCAGGCTCTGAGAGCTTGGCCCCCGCAGGAATAATCTTATTCGTTGGCCACCAAACAAAGCAGGCATACCTGAAATTGACTGCCCAGTTACAGTAGAGGCGTCCGTTCTCTTCCTCATAGAACCGCGCCTGGCAGAAACTTAAAGTGGGACTTCGCACCCCTTGAACCTGCTGGGGATCAGCCAAAGAAACTTGCACTCCGGCAATTGCAACCACAGAGAGGGAGAGAATCAGCAACCAGGATTTCATAGATCTACTCTGGAAGTTTGCTCAAATCTCCTTGAAGACTAGCAGCTGCGGCGTAACTTTCATCTCTGAGCCCTAAGCAGCGGCACTAACCGTCAGGAATAGCAGCTTCAGATACAGGCACTTTTTCCTGCTGAAGGATCGTCAATAACTGCTCGATGCAGCCCTGCCGGTCTTTTCGCCAGTTAATATACGGCAGGGGAAAGACCGGAATGCCCGCCCGATACAATGCCTTGTAGACCTTTACACTAAAGTAAGACTCGTAGTCGCCGGGATACCCAATCAGGTCAATACCGATAAAACGCCCGCTCACAGCACAAACCACATCTACAATCTGCCCAGCCACAGGAAAGCCTACCCAATGGGGAATTTCGTGCTGGGTTAATAAATGGCTAACTTCGCTCGCAAAACGACATACGATTTCATCACCCTGCAAATGACTGCCAACGGAGTGTGGAAACTCAACATATTGACGCAAGAGATGATCCGTAGGGAGAGCTTGGGGCTCAATCGACAATGCAACCAACTGCTTTTCTTTTGCCCTGGTAATTGCGACATTAAACACATCCGCCCGGTTTAAGTAGCTGGCTGCCCGCAACGATTGATTATCAATAGCCATGGAGATAAGCATTAAATCTCGCTCCTCTCCTTGAAAACCATAGGGCGTGGCAACGCGTACAGAAAAACTCTGTAACTTCTGAGAGGAGAAAACCTTAATCAACTCCCCTTCCAAATAATCGGCCTGATCCCGATAGGGAGACGAAACACCGACCGACGGCCGAATTGCAGCATCGGCATAGCGCTCGAAATGCGCTTTCAATTGCGCAATAACCCAGTCGCGCTCTACGGTGTTTCTCCCATTTTTCCTCCGGCGCCCTGGCAGTTGATAAAATTCTAGCGCCGACTCTGGTAATGGTTTGGGCCTGGCCCTCATAACTTTCAAGCGGCCGGAGTAAAAAGCATGGTTACTGAATGCGATCAGCTCTGGATGGCTGCGAAAGTGCTCATCCAGCATCACAACAGCTTGTTGAGTGGGAATCACGTCTGAAGCCAAATCCAAAAGTGATTGATCCCTATAGCTCAGTTTTGGCGGCACCCCGGCATCTTTTACCACTCCCTGCCAGATACTTTGCTGCCGGTTGCGGGAAAGAAATGAAACATGCCGCAGTTGCTTACTGTCACCGACGATCACTGCCCGCTCAGCTCGAAACAGAGCCGGCAGTGAACTCGCAATATCACACTGGGTTGCTTCATCAAAGACTACCAAATCGAACATGGCGGGCGATAACGGCAGCACTTCATTGAGTTCATCTGCCTCCACCAGCCATATGGGGAACGCCTGCATTACCACCCGCATATCAGTTTGGGCAAAGCGCTCCGCCTGTACTTTTGAAGTTCGAGATCGCAAGGCTTGATTGAATTGGCTCAGGGTACCTCGATTCTTTTCCAGCAGTCTGTGCAATGTATCGCGGCGATAAGTATTCAAATACTGACTTGCCAGGCTTTCAAAGTTGCGCCGACAATCATCAATCGCACCTTGTGATTGCCACAGACTTTTAACACTCAATCGATTTGCAAAGAAGCTCCAGGCATGTCGTGCTACCCACTGAGCAAACCGACCTACACTAACAGCCCGCGCCAATCCCAGCTCTTTGGAGAAGCGCTTCTCCAAGCCCCTCAAGGCTCGATAAGCCCTCTTCAGTTCCCTCTTCACCTGGGCAGGCTTTCTCTCTGGAAGTTCCACCCCCTCTTTCAGCAGCCTATCCAGATGAGCTTTCAAGCTGGGGATAAAACCCCGCTCCTCTCGATGTACATACCCCTGAGTCAGCCCGTACTCATCTCGCAACTTATCCCGCACCACATCCAGTGCTTGCTGGTTTTTCGATACCACCAAAACACTTTCACCATGCAGCACTCGATCGAGAACCATAGCGGCGATTGTAAAACTCTTTCCCGTGCCGGGCGGACCTGAAACAAGACTAAGAGGAAAGCGAGCCGCATTTTCAAGTGCCCTCTCCTGAGCCCCACTCAACAGACCCGGCAGCATATCCGGCTCACACGCTTTCTGTGCAGTTTCCCAGTGGCGCTCTCCCAGTAATGCCTGTAACGGAGGAGATAATTTTTTTTCCCTGCCTAAAAGTTGTAATTCGTGCAGTACTCCACGAGAGCCCCTCGATCTATCCGCAAGAATTACCGCACCCGCCGAGACCAAGGACAACTGAGCACCCTTCGATGCACTTTCAACAGCTGCCTTACCACTCAAGTTAGGCCAGCGCCCCAATTCCTCTACATTTTCCAAAATAGTGTAATAGGTTAGCCAGCGACCGACGTCAGCCAGCTGTGTCGAAGAAAGCGGCGAAGCAAGCACTGGGAAACTATCTGTTATTGAGGACTCAACATCAGGTTTAAGTAGTTGACGTAAAACAGGGAGATTAACGTGAATGTTTGCAGGGTTGATCTCTACAAAACAATCCTCATCAAAATGTAGCTTGGCGGGAAAATAAAGTAGTGGTGCACAGAACTTGCGTTTTGCACTTAGTCCAGATTGGAGAGCATAGTTACCACAAATAAACAGGCAACCATAAATCAGCCGCCGCTCCTTTCGGTAAGCATCCACTTGTTCCAGGAGTTTTACTCCCGCAGTAGCGGAGACAGGTACACGTGGTAACTCATCAGCTCCCAAATAGTCCCGCTCATCTAAGAACAGACGCCGATTCGATTTGAGATTTAGAATATTGTTGAGGGAGAGGTCGTAACTGTCAGCTTGATAGCAGCGCCGAAAGTATTCGATTAACTTCTTGGGGTGGTGCTGCATTGCAAATAACTCCTGGGGGACAACAAAATTCTAACGGATGCCGGAACCTTGTTATACCCCCCGGAGATTACTTGTCCTCAGCCATCCGCCATTAGCGATTGATATTTGCGGCGCTCGCCCACACTCAGCTGAAGGTCATACTTATCTACGATTGCCATAAACCGCTTGAGGTAAACTTGCTTGACCGGTCCATAGGGCGGCATCCACTTGTCCGGCCCTTTGTGGCCTTTACTTTGGTTACGACCGTCATCAACCAGCCATAAATTCTCGATGTCCTCAGCAAACCGCTGCTTTCGCTTGCGCGTCCAATCGGCTCCCCCGTGATCGTGCGCCCACTTCAGCGGCACAATATGTTCCACATCAAGATCTGAAGCTTTTACAAAGAAGCCGCCTGTGTAGGGATCCAGCCACAAACCGGTGTCTACTTTGCAGTGATTGGAGCGGGTATAGGTTACCGGGGACAGTGAATAGCGAATTAACAACTCATGGCGGGTATCCTGGCAATCCCGATCGGAATCAGACCACTTGGGCAGCCACTCCGTCCGATCATAGGACGCTGCAAAAGCGGAAAAACTGAAGGAGAAAACTACAGCAATGGAAAAAAGCTTAGAAACTGACCGAACGCTCATACATCAACTACCAATCAAACCAGAGCGCTAGGTTACAAGAAAGTGTGTACCAATTGTATGCGGCAGTTCAAATCAATAATAAATGGTTCAAACGTTATACAAAACACCCCAAATGAAAAAATAGGGCTATAGCAAGGGTAATGAAGAGCAGGATATTTCGATCAATTTTTTTACACCTGATAAAAATGCCCTGCCTGATTAATGCTTGACAGGGCATAATTTATCAACGATAGATTTTGCTACTTGTCCAGCCCTACCGCTTGAGGGATATAGATTGCGTGCAACTGTCCTCCGGCCATCATTTCCTGAATCAATTGTGTAGTGGGACCATTTTTTTGGTCACGCACATTAAAGGAATTCAGGTAACTATCCACTCGACCTTCAAAATCATAGTGAAACTGGGTTGAACTCAAGAACCAACCATCACCCAGAATATCGCCCATATAAATAACCCCGGATGCTTCAGCATCGGTAGAGAGCGCAGCCTCTATCCCGGTATCATCCAGCCCACTGCGAACCTTGGAGGATTGTGAGTAGTATTGACGGTAGGGCTTACTCGCCACATGCTCTTCCAGCAGCATTTGGTATTCCTCCTCAGTAGGCTCAGCTTCCAATTCTCCACTTGCCAGCTGTTTCTCGATCTTCAGATCGAGCTCGTCTTCACTATCGCCAATAATTTCCGGGTTAAATTCGGCAACACGAATCATCTCTCCGGTTTCAGGGTCGAGAACGTAGATTGGTGAGTAATAATTAGATTTATCAAATTGCAACACCAAGCGAGTCTTATTATCGACACCAGCAACCGCTGCCATATTGTCGAAATTCTCATAGTTGTCAGTTATATCGCCATCGGATTTGCTACTCACTACTCTCTTGATGATTCCACCATCTGTTGGATTGGTGATATCCGCAAACTCAAGCTGGTATACACCGTACTTGGCTCCAAAATAAAAGCTATTGGGATCTAATGGGTCCCAATCACCATCTTCCGGGGAACGCCACTGGGAGACTTCCATTCCAGTGGTATGAATGCGGAAGGCCTGCTGGCTCATATCGCGAATATCTTCTGGCTTCCCATCTCCGTCGGTATCCTGGCTGGAGAGTTGTACCAACTCAAACATCAATTCGTTATCGTCAAACAGCGCTCGATTGTTACTATCACTAAAATCAACCACCGGCGCGCCATCGCTATCCAGAACCCGAACCGCATACAGCTCACCATTGGTCAAGCCAGCCTTATCAACTTCACTGCCTTCATTGGTTTTTTCACCAACATAGACTGTGAGAAAACCTCCATTCCGATAAGCATCATCTTCATCACCCCGAGGCCGTTCATCATCGACAGACAGCAGTATGGTTTTATCCTGTGCTTTATAGTTGGGTACGATATTCTCAAAGCGAGATTTACCGAGTAGTGGCAATTCATAAGCATCACCAGCATTGTCTCCGGTTGTCAAAACAGCGATACCGCGACCGATATAAATTTCCGATTTGTCGTACTCGTAGACAGACTCGATCTCACTCTTGGCTTTCGCCTCACCACTGATGCTACCAAAAGCATCAAATCGAAGGCCTTCATAACCACGCTTCTCAACCAAACCATCGTAATAAGTTTTGAGGCTCTCGCCACCGTCACTCTCTTCGCCGGTCAAGAACATCCGTACCTGGGTGCCCTTGCCGCTTTCCGAATTGTAGAAAGCAGTTTCAGCTGGCAGAGTTGCGGAGCAGAAGCGCTCGAATGCTCCCGTATTCACAAGGTCCCCATCCGCATCAAAATAGGGTTTCATTTGTGTTACGTAGGTATATCCTGGAGATTCAGCAACCCCACCATCCGTGTCATACAGGGTACGCCGCCAGGCATAAACACCTTTAATCAGGTCCTCACCACCCTCAATTTCCCCGGTGGTTTTATTGATTACCCACTTTGAAATGAAGGTGCCTGTCGATCGGAGACTGCGATTTGAGTTCTCCAGCACCACCCCGTCACCACCAACAAAGTTGTAGTGTTCCTGGTTCATAAACAAGGTAAATGTACCGTCGTCATTATCCAGATACCCCAAACCATCGGGTTCTCCAGACAATACATAAAGGCCATCCGTATCCGCAGCATCGAGACTTGGGTGCTCCTCGAATATAGGAAGCATATCCTGTTGGGGAACGTTTTCACTGGAGTAATCGGTAGGGAGATAACCATTGCTGAGCAGATTAATTACCTTGACGTTTTCAGCCGTGGCGACAACATGTGGCACCTGCATTGTTGAGGGACCAATATTCGCAGCAACCTCAGAACCAGCAACTGATTCAAATAGACTGACTTCCTCAGGCACTTCCGGATCTGGAGTTATCACTACCGGATCATCATTATCGTCACTGCAACCAGCCAAAATTGCCGGTATAGCGATAGCTAACGCTGCTCTTTTGAAAAATTTATGATTTTTCATTGCCACTCCAATGCGTTGATTCCCCACCCGAAGGCAGTTCCAGTTATAAAGGCGGCATAGAGTAGTTGTGCTAAATGACAGACTTAATAAGGTTTGATTACAGACGAAGAATAATTTAGTTCAATAAATTTAATTTTCTGCACAAAGCTCTTCATATGTTTCAATGAAAATCTCCCTCTCAGAAAACAACCTGGTAATTAATGGATGAAAAACGAAGACAAAAAAAATCCCGTACCAAGCGAATAGCAACTTGGTACGGGACTCTTAAATCAGCCCCCAATTAGGGCTAGCATGTTTTAAACGGATACAGGTTCGCTAATAGCCGCCTCTTTGCGTTTCTCTTTGGTTTCAGTTTCCCCGCCGATTACTTCGTTGGGTCTCACTTTGTGGAATACCGCATAGAACACAGGGATTGCAATCAGTGTCAACACCGTAGCAAATCCAAGCCCACCCATAATTGTCACCGCCATATCCGCAAAGAAAGCGTCGAACAGAAGCGGGGACATTCCTAAAATAGTAGTGACAGCGGCAAGGAATACCGGACGCAAACGGCTAACGCTGGCCCGTTGGATAGCTGTCAACCTCGGCAGGCCCGCATGGGTCTGGACCTCAATCTCATCCACCAATACCACGGCATTTTTAATCAACATACCAGACAAACTGAGGACACCGAGAAGAGACATAAATCCAAATGGTAATCCCGTCGCCAACAACCCGACAACAACACCGACGAGACACATAGGAACAACCAGCCAGATAATCACCGGCTCCCGAACAGTACCGAACAGCAGTATCGACACCAGGATCATAATCAGGAAGCCCAAGGGTAAACCTTTACCTAACGACTTCTGCGCATCGGTAGAACTTTCGTACTCACCACCGAATTCAATCTTGAAGCCAGGTGGCAACTTCATTTCTTCAACCCAGGGACGTATACGGCCAAAGGCTGACATTGCTGTAACACCTTCAGGCGCATCCGCACTGATGGTAATAGTCGGCACCCTGTTGCGTCTTTGGATCAATCCTTCATCAGCGGTTAACTCGAAATCAGTAATCAACTGTCCTGCCGGAATATATCCCTGCTCATTGGGGCTCCACACCAAGCGGTCTTCCAGTGAACCCACCTGATTGCGATCTCCCTCTGGCATACGGGCAACAATAGGGATAATACGGTCACCGCTTTCAAAGTCGCCAACGGTGTAACCCGCAGTGGCAAACTGAATCATACGGCTGACATCAGCATTGGTAACGCCGGCAACCCGCGCCCGCTCATCATCCAGATGTGCGTGCAGAGTAGGCTCTCTGCTGCGCCAGTTGTGACGAATATCTTCCAGTCCTTTTTCACGGAACTGCTGTTCTACACTGACTGCCAAGGTACGCAGTGTCTGGTAATCCGGACCTGAAATACGCACTTCAACATCCGATCCGCCACCGGGACCAAACACCAATCGCTTGAAAGTAATCAATGCTTCCGGCTGCGCTACACGCAACTTCGTCTTGGCACTCTCAATCAACTGGGGGATTTGCTCCCGGTTTTCAGTGCGGACAATCAACTGGCCATAAGACGCATTGGGTGGCTCGGGAGCATAGGTCAGCATAAAGCGATCAGCCCCGCGACCAGCTACCGCCGTTACGGAGACAACTTCATCCTGTTCCTGGAAGAACGCAGTCGCTTCCTGAAGCGCCTTGTCGGTACGGTTAATATCACTGCCCTGAGGCATGAAGTAGTTAACATAAAAAAGAGGAGCATTTGAATTGGGGAAAAACCCCTGCTTCACAAACCCGAAAGCAAAGTAGCTGGCCAGGGTCACCACAATAAGTACTGCAATGGTTAGGCCCCTGCGCTTCAACGCTCCTGATAAAGCACCGGAATACATGTTGTAGAAGCGGCCATCGTACGGATCATCCGAGTCGGCTTGCTTACCCGGCTTAAACAGGTGATAGCCCAAGTAAGGGGTAATAGTAATCGCCAGTATCCAGCTGAGTAGCAGGGAGATACCAATTACCGCAAACAGGGAGAAAAGGAATTCGCCAGTAGCATCATCGGACAGACCGATACCGGAGAACGCCATAATACCGATAATAGTCGCACCGAGCAGTGGCCAGAAAGTCTGGCGGACTACGCGCCTGGCAGCACTCTTAGGCTCTTCTTTTCTCTGAACCCCCATCAGCATCCCTTCGGCAACCACGATGGCATTATCAACCAACATACCCATGGCGATAATCAGGGCACCGAGAGAGATCCGCTGCAAATTCAAGCCAAACAGGTTCATGATTAACACGGTGCCCAAAACGGTCAAACCAAGGACAGTGCCAACCACAACACCGGAACGCCAGCCCATAAATACACAAAGTACCAGAGTAACGATCACGACAGAAGAAACCAGGTTAAAGAGGAAACCGTCAACACTCTCCTCTACTACTTGGTGCTGCTCGTAAATAGGATGGATTTCTACACCCAGGGGCAATGCCTGTTTAATCTGCTCCAGCCTGGCCTCTACCGCCTTGCCAACGTTCACGATATTGGTATTTTCCGCACCGGCCACACCCAGCAGAATGGCCTGCTTACCATCAAATCGAGCAATAAAACTGGGGCTCTCATCGTAGCCGAGAGAAATATCGGCGATATCACGGACGGCCAGCATCGCGGTTGAACCGGGTACGCCGACGAGAATATTACGAATGGATTCCAGGTCACTCGCAGGATTATCAACCAGTATACGGGTACGTAAATCCTGACCTCCAATCTCGCCGACTTTCTGGGTCGAACTTTCAGATTGCAGTACCTGCGCTAAGTCATCCAGGGAAAAACCAAACTGGGCCAGGCGGGATTCATCAATATCCAGGTAAGCCACTTCGTCGATAATGCCTGAACGGGAAACCTTGGCAACCCCCTCAACTCCCAGTAACTCCCGGCGAATCGCTTTGGTAATTTCACGCATTTCAGTCAGCGAAAACCCTTCTCCGGTAATCGCATAATAAATACCGTAAACCTCACCAAAATCATCATTCACAATAGAAGGTAAAGCACCGCTGGGCAGGTCACTTTGAGCATCATTAACCTTGCGCCGCAATTCATCCCAAACCTGGGCAAGTTCCTGCGAGGCATACTGATCTTTGATTTCCACCCGAATTTCAGACATCCCCGGACTTGAGGTGGAGGAGACCTTGTCCAGCTGTCCCATTTGTTGGACGGCCACCTCAAGCTTTTCGGTGACCTCCTCTTCTACACGCTGGGCGCTGGCGCCTGGGTAGAAGGTGTAAACACGGGCTTCCTTGATCGTAAACGCAGGGTCTTCGAGGCGGCCAATATCTGAAAGCCCCCAAAGACCACCGATTAAGCAAATCAGCATCAACAGCCAGCTATAAACTGGCTTTTCTATAAATATGTCAGAAATCTTCACAACATTTTCCCTACTGTTAACAGGGCCAGAGCTAACACACTAATTAGTGCTGTGCGTAATTGCGTACTTTTGCACCGTCATAAAGGTGCTGGCCGCCGGTAGCAACCAGTTTCATAGCCGGGCCAATGCCATCCTTAATCTGTACCGACTCACCATCAGTACGCCCGAGGGTCACGGAAGCTTTGGAAACAGATTGGTCTGCATTAATTTGCCAAACATAGGGCTTACCTTCCGGGCCAGTCTGCACTGCCGAAAGGGGAACCCACAGGTCACCACTCGCTTTATTCAACTTCACACTAACGCGAGCGGTCATGCCGGGAAGGATCTGTACATTTTCGGGGCGGGGCATTCCAAACTCGACAACGTAAGTCTGGGTAACGCTGTCTGCCTCAGCCTGGTGCTCACGGTAAGTAAGTGGGAACTCCTTGCCCGGCAAAAATTCAAATTCGGCGGTCATGGAGTTGACTTGCTCTTCATTAACCGTGGCCAACAGCTTTTCAGGCACGGAGATTTGAATTCGAACTTCAGAAATATTCTGCAAACGGACAATTGCCTGGCCGGCCTGGACGTTGGTGTAATTCTCTACCAGCTGGCGAGTTGCCAAAGCATCGAAAGGAACCCTTAGCTGTGTATAAGCCAGGTCCTGCTCAGCACGTTCCAGGGTCACTTTAGCCAAGTCAAAGTTACTTTTCGTTTCATCCAGCTGCTGCTGTGAAATAACTTTTGACCCTGCCAGAGAGCGCTGACGATTGAGGGTTTTTTCCAGCAACTCTACATTTAATCGGGCTTCTTTTACCCTGCGCAGGTAATCCCGCTGATCAAGCTCTGCTATCAGGGTTCCCTTTGGAATAATTTCACCTTCGCGAATTGTGAGCTTGTCCAGCTTCCCACCGACCTGGAAAGATAGATCGACACTCTGCACTGCCTTAACACGACCGGCAAACTGTCGATCTTTGACCTGGTTATTACTGGCAACGGTAGCTACTTTCACGGGCCAGACGTGCTCTGCCTGCGCCTGCTCCGTCTTCGATTCGGAGCATCCTGCCAGAACTGCAACTGCTGCGATCAAAACGGCCAATGAGAAACGCGATCTTGGCGATATATTCATAATCATCATCCACAAACTGTATTAACTGGGGCTGACCTTTAGTTCAGGTCGGCAGAGAGCGCCAGCAGACGTCCCTGTAAACGTTCAATAATCGGGTCTTCAGACTCAACCACACCGAGTACGCGACCCAGGAACATGCCCTGGGCCGCCAGGATTAGCAGTTCCGCCATTTCCGGGTCACGATACGCATCGCAGATATCGCGACGCTGCTGCTCCTCTTTGTCTTTTACCGGTCCCAGCAACATGGGGTCTTCGGCCACGGCGGCGATCAGTGAGCGAGGCAGCCCCTTGTCGTCCTCCATCAATTCAAAAATGCTCTTCAAGCGCGACACCAACAAGCTGTCCCCCGAGGACACAAAAGTGGCAACACTGTCATCTTCACGAGCTATTGCCGCCTCCAGCATCGCCTTCAGGAGTGACTGCTTAGTTCGAAAATGATGAATCAAACCGCCCTTGCTGAGCCCGCACTGTGCAGCCACCGCATCCAGGGTCAACTTGCGCGCCCCGCGATCCCGGACTACTTCTTCTGCTGCTCGAACAATGGCAGCTTTGTCGACTCTCGACACATGACCTCCTGGGCACCATCAATCAAAACCAACCGGTTGGTCGGTATCTTAGCGGCAACATTTCAAAGGTCAAGCTATGCTACGCTCCCTCACCAGAAAACATGGTTAAAAAGTGTTACGAGAGCGTTAAGTTCACGCTGGAGAGATGATTTATGACGGATCGGTACTGCCCCTGTGGATCGGGCAAGCCCCTTGATATCTGCTGCGGACTCTATTTGTCGGGAAAGGCTTACCCCAATAATGCAGAAGCGGTTATGCGCAGTCGCTATACGGCCTTTGCAACCGGAAATTTTCGGTACCTGAAAAAAACCTGGCATCCCGACACCAGCCCAGAACTGCAAGCTGAGGATATTGAAACCCAGTGGACAAAATTGGAAGTTATGAAGAGCAAGGCGGGACTAAAAAAGTCGATTGTGGAATTTAAGGCTTGGTATACAGAAAATGACCAAGAACACCTGATTCACGAAATTTCACTATTTAAGTTATTTAAGAAGCGCTGGGTATATTTGGAAGCTCTACCCAACTGGCCTGATGGGAAATAGGCTAGCAGAAAACACGGCTAGTAAAGAGGCGATATCAAAGAAAAAATAGCAGCAAAAGCCTGAGGGCGGGAGTCGCACTCCCGCACCTCTTTACGTAGTTTCTGCTTGCTAGCGAAACGCCCCGAAGATTTTGCCTTTACGTGGGCACCGCCCTTTCTCATTAGCGGATTACGCGCAACGTAACTACGAATTTTTTCTTTCTTTTTCATAAAACTTCACCTTTTACTTTTAGTAGATCCACTCTTCCAAATATCTTCTCACTCAAAACTTGTATTGATACCTCCATATTTACCCCTTGATACAAATTACCTGACGTAGCGTGTGCACCACTTCCACAAGATCCGACTGGTTCTCCATCACCTGGTCAATATCCTTATAAGCAGCAGGAATCTCATCCAGAACACCCTTATCTTTACGGCATTGCACACCTCGGGTCTGATCTTCCAATTCCTTTCTGGTAAAACGCTGGCGAGCCGCTGTACGACTCATTTTTCGACCAGCTCCGTGTGCACAGGAACAAAAAGATTCCTTATTGCCAAGCCCACGCACGATAAATGACTTAGCCCCCATAGAGCCGGGAATAATTCCCAACTGATCTCTCTGAGCACTAATAGCCCCTTTGCGAGTCACGAATACATCTCTATCAAAATGGCGCTCGCGAACAACATAATTGTGGTGGCAGTTAATTGCCTCTGTGGTCAAAGTAAACTTTGGCAAGCTTACCTTCAGGCATCCAAGCACAAGCTTCATCATTTCCTGCCTGTTCCAGCGCGCATATTCCTGCGCCCAATTAACCGCCTCAATATAATCGTCAAAATTCTGGCAGCCTTCTGAGAAATAGGCCAGATCCTTATCAGGAAGATTGTGCATATGCCCAGCCATATCCCGTCGGGCCAACTGGATAAAATGCTGACCAATAGCATTGCCAATCCCTCGACTCCCTGAATGCAACATCACCCAGACAGCACCACTCTCATCAATACAAACTTCGATAAAGTGATTGCCACCCCCTAATGTACCCATTTGGGTCACCCAGGTTTTTTGTGGCTGATGCAGCTTCTTCAGTAGCCCTGGATGCTTTGAAAACAATCTATCCACACCGGGAGCTAAAAGTTTGCAGGCAGATTCCCTGGCGCTGATCAGTTTATGTCGTCCCTGACCAACCGGCACTTTCACCTCAATGGCGTCCCGCAGTGCTTTCAGATTGTCTGGCAGCTGATGGGCTTGTAGCGAAGTTCGCACCGCATTCATTCCACAACCAATATCCACCCCAACGGCAGCAGGAATTATCGCACTTACCGTTGGGATCACCGATCCTACCGTTGCCCCCTTTCCCAAATGCACATCCGGCATAGCAGCAACATGGGAGTGCACAATAGGAAGCTGGGCAATATTCTTTAACTGTTGCATTGCCTTGGGCTCGATATCATCGGTATAGATTTTTACCGGTACCGTGCCAGGCGGTGCATTTCGATTCAACACTGTTTTTACAGGCATATTTTATCCCTGGATTAATCCACTTAACTGAAACGGCAATCCAAGCTAAAACAAAAAAGCCCCGGCATTTGCCAGGGCTTTTGGAAGGTCTGGCTTGGAAAGCAATATCACTTTCCAAGCTCAAGCACGTGAAAAGTGATTAAACAAATAAACTCTTGATATCTACATTTCGCATTTCACGGCTCCTTAGTGGTGCGATCCACTTCAAAAATACTGCCAATTAGAATGCCAACCTTGAAACTAGATCAGCAATGGAATTTAGGTGCAGTTTATTCTCATTTGGTACCATGTCAAGCCTGTTTTTTGCCTATCGATAAAAATTCTACCCTGAATTCACTAACCAACTTTTACTTTTCAACATAGCTTGAGGGCTCGCTATGCCATAAAATCGTGCTACCGAAATTACAGTCCAGTCGCCACGCCCCCAAAATGACCACTCAAGAACCTACCATTCTCTTTGAAGACGACTACTTACTTGCCGCTTATAAACCAGAGGGGTGGCTTGTTCACAGATCAGAAATAGACCGCCATGAAAAGCGTGTACTTTTGCAATATTTGAGGGACCTATGTGGCAGCTTTCTTTATCCAGTACATCGACTGGATAAGCCTACCTCCGGTGTTATTATTTTTGCGAAAAGCAGCGAGATTGCTGCGCAGGTACAGCAGCAGCTGGAAAGTGATTTATCTTCAAAAAAATATATTGCTGTATGCAGAGGGTATAGCCCGGAAGAAGGTGTCATTGACTATGCCCTCCCCCCCGTTGCCGACTTCAAACACCAGAGGAAGCGACCAAAAACGGATCTGCCACGTCAGCAGGCTGTTACATTGTACCGACGCTTGGAGACTATTGAGCTACCTTATGAGGTTGACCGCTACCCGACCAGCCGGTATTCCCTAGTAGAAATCCAATTGAAAACAGGGCGGCGCCATCAAATAAGAAGGCATTTCAAGCATATCCACCACCCTCTAATTGGCTGCCCGAAATATGGAAAGTCAACCCATAATCGTTTCTTTGCCAACAGGCTCGAGTGCTCTCGACTACTTTTGCATGCATCTGAACTCAAGCTTGAACATCCGGTGAGCGGTTCTCAGCTGAAAATACAATGCGAAATACAGGGAAGTTTCTTGCAATTAATTCAGCGATTTAAATGGCAACCTTAAATTATAAAGCCCCTGAGTTACTCAGAACCCCTCAAGCCAAGCCTTACATAGTGCATGGGGCGGTTTGCCCAGGATAAGAGCACAATGGCGCTGAATTAATAATTTCCGATGTGCAACAGGCTGAGCTTCCGCCATTTAATTGGCCGCATCCAGGGCCGCCACAGGCCCCACACGAGCTGGAACAGCAAGCTCCCGACCCACTGTATATTCCAGCTTTCTCATTTTCGCATACAGCGCCCTTAAGGCCATATATCTTTCTCCCTTGCTTCACTGAAATATTGTCAAAGTAGGCATAGACTTTTTTGGAGGGTGACCACAAAGCTGAACTACCTCCATGAAAAGTACTGAACTGAAATTTATCAATAGCTACCCTATCACTACCAGTCAGCCGTAACCCTTGTTCCTCTACAATTTTTTTGCCATTTATAAATAGCTCGATATATCCGTCAGCATTATTTGCACTGCTATTTAATTGCACAAACAACTCAATCCGATACCAAGTATCCCGCTCAAATCTAAAGTTGTCATTCCCTTGATACCCATCTCCACACCGAGCGACTCTATCCTGATGATAGGTATAGAGCCCAACCCTACCCTCCGCACCAAACTTAACCCGCACACTCCAACTCTTCGGATCAATAGGTACGCATCCTGAAGCCTGCCCCCCACCAGCAAGGCCGTGTAGCTTACCTCCCTTAACAAATTCGAAGTTCCGATGAAACTTCACATCGTAAGCGAGAGTTGCCGATGAAACAGATTTGGCTAATTGGGTTGATGAACTAATTCTCTCAGAGCCCTTTTCATAAGGAATATACTGAGCTTCCAGAGCATACCCATCACCGGGCATTGGAATTAAATTTAAATGCTGATCATCAAACGTAGCCAGTGGTTGTAAATCAAAAGTTCTTCGCAACAAGGTAATATCGGTATATCTCATATAGGGAATCCCAACCCGATATCTACCAGAATTTGAAATTGTACTGAATCTGCCTTGATTTGATGAAAACCCGTATACATAGATCTTCTTTCTTACAAATTTTTTCATTTCCTCATAATTCAAATAGAACTTGAATCCATGGGGAACATCCTGGGTATCACATATATTGGCAATTCCTTTTGACGACGCCTGATCAGCTCTAGAAATTTTTATCGGAAACCCGCTTCTCCTATCGCTACCTAGATAAAGACCAACAGAAACTGACTTGAATACTCCTTTCTGACAAGCCCACCCAGAAACAACCAAGCCTCCCCCCAAATATTCAACCCGATCAACCCTACCGATCATCTGGGCGAAATCCTGATTACCTGTACTAAATGAAAAAAGAGTCACGAGTAAAAACACGGATAACATCTTGAATAATACCCGACAGCATTGACATCACTATTAAATATAGAAGCTACTTGTTCGGATGAGTGAGGGCACACATAGCCCGGGAAAATCATAAGAAAGCGCGAAAATAAATGCTAAAGGATTCCGCCGTCTTGGCGGAACAATATTGGATTTAAGGGCGTTTAACGCCCTTTAGAAACTTGATGCAAAAATATTCACTGAGATGAAAGGCGGTAGTCACGCCAATAAGGGAAGTAGAAACTAAAATTAGTGTTCAGGGTTACCGTGAGAAGCCTCTTCTTGAGATTTACTGCGAATCCCAAATAGCCCCTTGCGCTCAGTTTTACCTTCTGGCTCCGGCTGTAGGAAACTACGCAATTTATCTTTTTCCCACATGGCATCCTGATAGCCGAGATCGATAAGTTCCTCGATATATGGCCTTTCAAATAATAGATAACTGGCTGCGGAAACACCGCCACCGGGATTGGTCGCACCCGTTGAGCGGAACAACCAGCGTAGCGCCGAGGGGAGGTGACCAAGTTTTCTTCCACTAAGACGCCCTAAACTCTGCGAGGGCTCAATAACAACCGACTCTACCGAACGCAACAATTTCAAATCCGTGTGATCTATTGGATCCACATAGTCAAGTAACATATTTACTCGATCCAGATGCTCCAAGTCTGCCTCCAAGCTATCGATAAATGCGGCATTGAATAACTGAGCAGCTATTTGTGCCATCGAAGGGGACTCCATCTGCGCAGGACTGTTGCGACTCCCCCAATGGGCTGGAGAACGGTTGTCCGACACACCCACCACAAAGACACGCTTGGCACCAAGATGCAGTGCCGGACTAATCGGGGCCATCAGACGAATAGCACCATCGCAAAAATAAACTCCATCCAATTTGACCGCCGGGAAAATGGCAGGAATTGCTGCTGACGCCAATAGGTGGTCCGAGGTTAATTGAGTGGGCACTCCAAAGCGACGAAACCGCTGCCATCCTTTAACATTCTCCGCTCCTTGAAAAAAGCTGACGGACTGCCCTTCACTATAAGAAAGCGCATTAACACTTGTGGCATGCAAATGCCCAGCCGAAATATTTTTTTGAATATTGTCAAAGTTTATCTCGCGCTCAACCAAACTGCGCAGCGGACTGTTATCCAGGAGTGCCAAAGGTTTTTGTCTACCCACACCTTGGTTCAAGAGCGAACGACTGATAGAAAACAGATTTCCAAGTAAACTACGCCAACTGGTGCGATAAACCTGCTCAACACTAAGCTGCAACCAAACTGAGCACATTCTGTCGACAGCTTCTTTAAAGGTACCTGTATGAGAGGCGAGAAGCATCGCGTTCATCGCTCCTGCAGAGGTGCCGCAGATTATTTGAAAGGGCCGAGGATTATCTTCTGGAACCAGTTCCGCAAGCGCCCTTAAAACGCCCGCTTGATAGGCAGCACGCGCACCTCCCCCAGAAAGAACCAGAGCGTTACGCTGGCCAGGTTTGTTACTTTCACTGTTACTTGTCGACAAAGTTTTCTTCCAATACAACAAGCCCGCAAACAACAGAGTCCGCTTAAAGGCTATTGAGAAAAAAGCCCATATACAACTCAGATTCAGAGTTGTCGGGGATATTTGGTAAGATAAATAGAATCTTTTAAGTGTACTTATTATTCTAAATCGATAGATCTATTAGAGAGCCATATCTACAACGTAACGACCTATTCCATGCCCTCTATTTAAGCGCGCAAGAAACTCTGGAGCCTGATCAAGGCTAATATTCTCCGCAATACTGTCGAGCTTATCGCCGATATACCACTCACTGGCCAACCGCTTCCATACTTCTGCCTTCTTTTCTATTGGTAAAACAGCGCTATCCACACCCAACAAACTAATACCGCGCAAGATAAATGGAAATACATTGGCGTGAAATTGAGCACCTGAAGCCATACCACAAGCAGCCACTCCGCCGCCGTAGCGCAGGGATTTAATGACATTAAAAAGCGTTTCCCCGCCCACAGTATCTACAGCCCAAGCCCACAATGGCTTGGCCATCGCTTTATTGGCAAAAGGGGCCAGTGTATCCCGGTCGAGAACCTTCCATGCGCCCAATCTCGCCAAATAATCAGCAGACTCCAACTTTCCCGTCACTGCTGCGACACGAAAGCCTAGCTTCGCCAGCAAGGCGACGGCAACAGAGCCGACGCCCCCCGTTGAACCTGTTACCAGAATCTCTCCATCCTCAGGAGATGCGCCGGACTCCAGGAGCTTTTCAACACAAAGCGCGGCGGTAAAACCCGCCGTACCCAGTGCCATAGACTCCCAAGCTGTTAGGCCTTCGGGGACTGGCAAGGCCCATTGCGGAGGAACGGCAATACGCTCTGCAAGTCCACCAGAAGTATTCATGCCCAAATCGTAGCCATTGACCAATAATTCAGCACCCGGTTGAAACGTCTTGCTCCGATCGAACAGCACTTTGCCCACCGCATCAATGCCCGGAGTATGGGGGTAGGTATTAGTAATCCCACGATTGCCAAACGCAGATAAAGAATCTTTGAAATTCAAGGATGAATAACTTACGGCCAACAGCAAGGGGTTATCGGGAAGCTCAGAAAGTTGACGCTCAACAACAGACTGGTCAAACTTTCCCGCAGCTACTTCAGCAACCTGAATTGCCCGAAATCTCTCATCCTTTTCTATTTCCATGGGGTATATCCCGCAGCACTATCAACCTGTAACGTTACAACTATTGAGCCTGATGACGCAGAGCTGCCAGCCTTGAAAAGAGACGAGTGACCGCCGATTCCACACCTGCTTCTGCCGCCAGCCCTATTTTCTTAGCTATATTTTTCCGTTCTTTGAATTCCACCTGATATAAGTCGCAGTCCTTAGCGCAACTGGTCAAGTACTCATCTGATGTTTTCAGCTCATCGACCAGTCCCAAGGATAGGGCTTTTTGCCCGAACCAAACCTCGCCCGTGGCAACTTTGTCGACGTCGAGTTTTTGACGGTACTCCCCGACAAAGTGCTGAAACAGAATATGGATCTCATCTAAATCTTCTTGGAACTTCTGTTTACCTTCCTCAGTATTTTCACCAAACATGGTTACAGTGCGCTTGTACTGGCCCGCAGTAAACAGTTCGTAATCGATATCATTGCGCTTCAGCAGGCGGTTAAAATTCGGCATCTGAGCTAAAACACCAATAGAGCCCAACATCGCAAAGGGTGCTGCCAGGATACGATCTGCAACACAGGCCATCATGTAGCCTCCGCTGGCAGCCACTTTATCGACAGCAATAGTCAAATGAATACCTGCACTGCGAATCCTGGTTAACTGGCTGGCGGCCAAACCATAGTTCGCCACCATGCCCCCAGGGCTTTCAAGACAAAGGAGAACTTCATCTCCGGACTCTGCCACTTGAAGAATGGCCGTCACCTCTTCACGCAAATGGGAAAGAGCACTCGCTTTGATATCCCCATTAAATTGCATAACAAAGACACGCTTGCGCTCGGAGACCAACTCCCCTTTTATACTCTTGGACTCATGCTCTCCTTCCTCTTTAGCAACGTCGGAAGAAGTAGCAGCACTTTTTTCAGGCTGCTTTTTGCTCTCAGCTTTATGTTTTTTAGCTAGGGCTTTTTCCTGAGTTTTCTTCTCTTTCGCCATTTGCTTTTTACGACGGGCGAATTCGTGCTTATCCATCACAGCTTCAAGCAGTGTTTCTTTAAACTGCTCATAGCGATCATTCAAATGTGTAACTGTGATATGACCCTGAACACGCTCTTTCAGCTGCTCTCGATTTGCAAAAATAAAACCTATCAACACCATTAAGGCCACGACAACCGTAACAATTTTGGCTAGAAAAAGGCCGTATTCAATTAAAAATTCCACTTAGACTCCATTTTCCGTCTTAACTAATTTTTATTTAGCTTCAGTATTTTACTGCCAACCTTCCAGGGCGGAAGTTGCTCGCTGATTAAGGGGGCGAGCCAACAAACCGCTGTGGCTAATACGCACCTCGTAAACCGCACCGTCCTCCATAGGTAGAAATGTGGCACTGCCATATACCGCATCAACAAAGGGCAACTTGCGATCAACACCGCGTACAAACTGCCAAACATCCACGCCATAGTTCGCCCCCTCTATTTCATGGACAGAACGCTCGCGAGCTCGCTCATCCTGTAGCGTGAGATAGCGACCACTCAACCTATCTAGACGATAAGCGGGCTTAATTCCCCAGCGGGCTAATGGACCCTGCCACTTGAGCATTCGGGCATCCAACTGCCACTGATCCCCAAGCAATTCAAACTTTTGCGCTATACCATCCGAATCAGAAAACTTGACTTCAAATTGCTGCTCGGCAATTTTTCGAAACGAAACAATGCCAACACTATGCTCTTCAGCCAGGTTTCTATAGCTGTAAACATCTGCAGCAATCAGAACAATCCAAAGAGCAGTTGCAAAAAGAAAAAGACCGGCGGAACCACGTATAAACCCCAGGAACCAATTTCCCGATAGCAGGACTCGCGCCCCCCAAAACACAAACAACAACGCCAGGATGGCAATAATAAAGGTAATCGCTATATACATTATGATTTCTACTCCCTGATACTGCGCAACATCTTTAAACCAACCTTACGGGCGGTTCTTCGCTGCAGCCTTTTCGACAAAAGTGTGGATCAAGCGGCCGGACAGGGTTTGTATGGGCGGTATAGCTGGCAATGAGCTGTAGTGGAACCAGTCTGCCTCTTCTATCTCATTGGGGTCCAAGCACAATCCCCCACCTTGCCACTCCGCCAAATACCCGATCATCAACTGCCCGGGAAAAGGCCAGGACTGGCTCCCCACATACTCCAGGGCACCCACTTTGAGCCCCACTTCCTCATAGACTTCACGCACCAGCGCTTGCTCAGCACTCTCACCGGGCTCTATAAACCCAGCGAGGGCCGTATAAGTTGCATTTCGACGCGAGGCGTGACGAGCTAAGAGACACTCATCTCCTCGGGTAATAAGCATAATTACACAGGGGGAGATTCTGGGGTAGACAGTAAGATCACAAGCCGGGCAGGTGCGAGCGCGATCATTAGAGTGATAGATGGTGGGAGTGCCACAACGACCGCAAAATCGATGTTGGCTATCCCAATGGGAAATCTGTAGCGCCCGCCCAGCCAATGCAAACATCGGCTCCTCAACCAAAGTCAGCAGGCTGCGTAGGTTTCGCCATTCATAGCCGGCAATTTCAACCTGGCGAGACAAAACGTGGACACCACACGCCCGCCCACTTAACTCTCCCAAGTAGTGGCTGGATTGAACAGCCTCCGCTACCAACACCTGGGCGTCGTGGAGGAAAAAATCTCCTCGGCAGAGAATCAGTCCATCAGCAATCAGGATATGCTGGGAAAATTCCGGAACTGCCCACACATTACCCGCTGGGACAAACTTATCTACCAAGGAGACCTCCTTAATTATACGGCCTCAACGGGATAACCCAGAGCAGTCAAGCTTTCGATAGCGAGACTGAGGGATTGAATATCTGCTTGCCTATGCAGCTTTACCTCTCCCAGATAGTACTCAAGGCTGATAATCGCATCGGCAAAAATATGCAAAGATTGCTCTACTTCAGGACCGGCATCATGGCGGTCGATAACAGTCTCAACAAAGTTCAGCAAGCCTTCAACTACGGCCGCCGCTCTACTTAAGTTGAGAACAATCAAGCCTCCGCGCACTGAGTTCAAAGTAGTGGAAACATTGCGAATATGGCCATGATCAAAGTCGGACTCTGCATAGGCCGCCAGCGCTCGCTTAATCAACGCCAAACCGGCTTCAGCCTCTTTAAGTACAGCCACTTCCGCTTCCGCCAGTTGGCTGTGCTCAAAGGCAATATCCGCATGACCGTATTCATCCAGATCAATAGAAGTACTCTGCTTGAGCGCTCTTACCGTGCTATCGACCATCAACACCTGGCCTGTCAGTTTCTGCAGTGCGCTGTCCGCTATGGATCCGCCCGCGCCGGAGGCACTCTGGTATTCCGCAACCGCGCTGCGCAGACTCTCTCCAACCCGCTTAAAGTTGAGCATCTGCAAGGTACCGGCCACTCTCTGTAGAGAAGAAGCGAGGCCATCTTCTGCATCCAAGGAAGTAGTACCAATTAACTCAGCGTCATCCAACATTCGGCGCACACCGGACAACTCCTCCTCTAAGGCGTTAGCAACTGCGGTAATTGCCGTGGCGCCGGGGCCTCCAAGGGTGGCTCGCTCCCGCTCTAATTCCTCTTCACTGTAATCAAGAGGCTCTGCGGAGAAAGCCTCCAGCAACTTGCCACCAAAGCCCTCGGGCTTGGAAAGAGTCAGCCAATAGAGGCACTCTTTCAGCAAAATTGGTGGCGCAGGCTGATCTAAAGCTGTGTCGCACTCTTTTTGTAATGCTCGCAGCCAGCGATCAAACATACTGAAAACCATCACCCGGGATCGACTGATGCGCATTTCTTGGGAGGCCATGCCTGCAAGTGCCGCCCCTGCTACCACCCATAAACGCCCGTTTGGGCGCCCCATGGTGATGCTTGCGATTCTCTCAAGGGCACGAGACATCATCGTGTACGCTGGGCCCCGAGGTTTACCTCGCAACAGAGCCAACAAACCAACCTGGTACATATGACGGAATCGGCGAACAAAACTATTCAAGTCTTCCGACATAACCGCAGAAGCCCCTGCACCAGGCACAGCTCCCTCCAAGTTACAACGGAAAAAATGACTTTCCGGCACAGGGGGCTGAGACCGGGCCGCACGCAAATTATTGATATAGGGAATCAGCAATTCTGGACGGGCAATGGCACGACTTTGGACAAAATCCAAGTAGCGTCCCATTACGTAAAAACCTGTGCCCAGCGCTTCCATCAGCTCTTCTGAGGCGCTCTGTCTCTCCTCTAACACCTCTGTAAGCGCTTTGATTTTCTCTTGGGCGAGGAGCTCAGCTGCCTGGAGTTGCACCATCTGCAATACTCCACTGACCTGCCTGAGTGCAGCCAAACTCTGTTCGAGAGCCTGCTTTTGGGAAGTATCCGCGGCAAATTTATCCAAGTGTGAGGCGGCATTATCGATGGTAGCTACCAGCTCATCCTTCACTACATTGACAGAAGTGATATTGATCTTGCGCAATTCAGTCTTTGGCTGCACCGCTGCATTCTTCCTATAATCGAACAAAAAACAACCAGATCAGGATGATTCTGGCCTCATTAAGGGCAATTTACCCCAATAAATAAAAGAGTCCACCTTTCGCCAAACAATTTCCACCGAATAATCGACAAATAACCTAGCAGCGAGGCTGAAGCCCCTAAATTACTTGAATTTTCCAGAAAACCCAGTAGCGTTTGCTACTTTCAAGTTTAAAGCTGTACGTTTTTTTGTGTTAAAGAACAAAAACCAATCAATCTGTGCACAATAAACCCGGGGAAGCACGCAGCGATAATTGAGCTCAGGTATCTATTTCGCATACACCGCCGATTCCCAAAGATTCCATTTTGACCCACACCAATGGGTTAACCAAGGAAGTAAATGATGAACACTTACAACAACACCATTGCGGCATCCGGCGGCGGATTTGGTCGCGCCTTTGCCGAAAATTTTCTCGGCGAAGCGCCTGATTGGTACAAATTGACCATAGCCGCCTTTTTGCTTCTCAACCCATTAATACTGTATGTATCGGGGCCTTTTGTAACAGGCTGGGTCCTTATTGGTGAATTCATTTTTACCCTGGCGATGGCCCTGAAGTGTTACCCACTTCAACCCGGCGGACTGCTCGCAATTGAAGCCGTATTGATGGGTATGACAAGCACCGATGCCGTCTACCACGAGGTAGTTGAGAATATCGAAGTTATTCTGCTGCTAATGTTTATGGTGGCCGGCATTTACTTCATGAAGAGCCTGCTTCTATTTGTATTCACTAAAATTTTGATTAATGTGAATTCAAAATCTCTGCTGTCACTACTTTTCTGTGCTGTATCTGCAGTACTGTCAGCATTCTTAGATGCCTTGACCGTAACTGCTGTTCTGATTGCGGTTGCCGTAGGCTTTTACTCAGTCTATCACCGGGTCGCCTCCCAGCAGCCACACCACCACAACGACCACGACCACTCCAACGATGAGCATGTCGTGGAGTATCACCGCGAAGACTTGGACCAGTTTCGAGCCTACCTTCGCAGCCTGATCATGCATGGCGCCGTAGGCACCGCTCTCGGTGGTGTTTGCACCTTGGTTGGAGAACCGCAAAACCTGCTGATCGCTGAGAAAGCCGGGTGGGAATTTGTACAGTTTTTCCTGCAGATGGCCCCAGTAACCATTCCAACATTCTTTGCCGGCCTAGCTACTTGTTTCTTTTTGGAGAAAATTAAAATGTTTGGCTATGGAGCCCAGCTCCCTAGCGCCGTACGTGAGGTACTGGTTAACTTTTCCAAAGAGGAAGAAAAGAAGCGCACCTCGGCGCAGGTTGCCGAGCTGTGGATTCAGGGCATTGTCGCTGTGGTTCTGGTTTTTGCCCTGGCATTTCATGTTGCCGAAGTCGGTATCATTGGCCTGATGATTATTGTACTTCTGACCTCGTTTAACGGCGTTGTTCAAGAAGCTAGAATCGGCCACGCGTTTGAAGAGGCACTGCCATTTACTGCACTGCTCGTGGTTTTCTTCGCAATTGTTGCAGTGATTCACCAGCAGCACCTATTCGAGCCTGTAACCAACTTCGTTCTCGCACAAAAGCCCGAACAGCAGCCAGGGTTGCTATTCATGGCAAACGGTATTTTGTCGATGATTAGCGACAATGTTTTTGTGGCAACGGTTTATATTAACGAAGTTAAAGCTGCCCTCACTGCAGGCGACATTACCCGAGAACATTTTGACAAGCTGGCCATTGCCATCAATACCGGAACCAACCTACCCAGCGTTGCCACTCCCAATGGACAAGCTGCATTTTTGTTCCTGCTGACATCGGCCCTGGCACCTCTCATACGCCTATCTTATGGCCGCATGGTGATCATGGCTCTGCCCTACACCATCGTACTGAGTATTGTTGCTTTGATTTGCGTGGTCTACGCGATCTAAAGAGAACTTGTTTAAGAGACTATCTGGATGGGTGGGGATTAATAATTCCCACCCGCTCAGAAAAAGAAAAGCGCAATAAACATCAAGGTTAAAGAGAACACCTCTTCATTGATGTGCTACCAGAAGTGTTTGCCCGCTGATTTCTCCAGCAAACCTAGCATCGATTGATGCGCTTCAGCTTCCTGTGGCGTAGCACGCGCTACTAGCAGGGGCGCGCGATCTGCCGATAGGCGACGAATGGCTTCACCCGCCGCATCATTTTCCGCCTTCTTACCTTCCTCCCCTTCCGAGGAATCACCCTGTGCCAACACCAAATCGGTTTGGCCACCGGTCATCATCAGGTAGACGTCGGCAAGAATCTCCGCATCCAGCAATGCGCCGTGCAAATCCCGCTGGGAGTTATCGACAAAGTAGCGCTTACAAAGGGCGTCCAGATTGTTTTTCTGCCCGGGGTGCTTTTCCCGAGCCATTGTCAGGGTATCCAAAACCCCACAATGCGCAATGACATTGCGCCAGCGCGGATTACCCAGCAGCCTCAGCTCAGCATCAATAAAACCGACATCGAAGGGCGCGTTGTGAATAACCAGCTCTGCACCTTCACAGAAGGTCATAAATTCATCGGCGATCTGAGCGAATACGGGTTTGTCCGCCAGGAATTCATTAGTAATTCCATGGACCTCAATAGCCCCATCTTCCACTTGTCGCTGCGGGTTGATGTACTGGTGATAGTGACGGCCAGTCAACTTCCGGTTAACCAGCTCTACGCAACCAATTTCAATAATACGATGGCCGCTTTTGGGATCGAGACCTGTTGTCTCTGTATCGAGAACCACTTGACGCATATGCAATATTCCCCTCAGGACTCCAGCTCATCGACGCCGCGATTTGCCAACTGATCGGCCCGCTCATTGCCTGGGTGGCCGGCATGACCTTTAACCCAGTGCCACTCCACATCATGCTGGGAGACGCTCTCATCCAACTGCCGCCATAGGTCTGCATTTTTGACAGGCTTCTTACTCGCCGTTTTCCAACCGTTCTTTTTCCAGTTGTTAATCCAGCCGGTAATGCCCTGGCGCAGGTACTGTGAGTCAGTATGTAAATCAACTTTGCACGGCTGTTTAAGAGCCTCCAGAGCTTTGATTGCAGCTAACAATTCCATACGATTATTGGTGGTATGCGCCTCCCCACCAAACAACTCTTTCTCCCGCTCACCGTACACCAACAGGGCACCCCAACCGCCGGGACCAGGATTACCGCGACAAGCGCCATCTGTATAGATAGTAATTTGTTTCAAAACTTACGCCAAAATTAGATATGGGGCCGATTTTCAGCGAAATCAGCGCTTTTGATGCTTCCCGCGTGCTGCAACGCGAGGGCTCGACGGGGTGGCAACCAAAGCGGGCTTTCTCTCGGCCCGCCAATTGATTTTAATAGTGCGAACACGTGCCACTTCTTTGCGGGCGACTATGATGTAAAAGCCCCCCCATGGCAAGTGCAAGCGGGAGCCAAGGCGCTCCATCCAAGCCGTCTTGGAAAGCAATTCCTTTTGCTGTAATGGCAAGCGGAAGAAGCCGCGATCTACCCTCTCAGCCTGCAAGTCCAACAGATTCATCCAGTCGGCAATTCGAGCAGCACGCAGTTGATTTCCGCGCTGGTAAGCCCCCCTGGAAAATAGCAGGCGGGACAAGCCGAGCAAGGAAAACGGGTTAAACCCGATTAGCAGCATATGACCACCGGGTATCAAAACCCTGGCCGCCTCTCTCAATACTTGGTGGGGATGACTGGAAAAGTCCAAAAGGTGATGCAGCAGTACTACATCGATTGAATCGGCGGGGAGGGGCAGTTGCTCGAACTCCACTATCGCAGCCCCGCCCTGCTCAGAAGTTGCCCCCAATCGAAAACGATGATTGATACGGCTGGAGGCGCCAAAGTCAACGGACTGGGTCACACTGGCCTGTAGAAAGTGGTAACCGAAAAAGCCCTCCACTAAGGGTTGGGCCAACGCCAGCTGTTGCGAGAGAATCTCCTCTCCCAGCGAACTGGAAAACCAATGGGATAGCGCTGGGCAGACCTTGCCAAGAGGGGATTGCTCCTCATCATTACCAGGCCTGCTCTTTCCGGTCATCATATCTCCATTGATCAATCTAACAGCTATTCAATTCTACACTCGGGCGATGTTTCCTGGGCCTTACTCTAAGTAAACCAGTCCTCAGGTAACAATTCACACCGTCTCACGCCTTCCATGATATTGTTCTGCTATTCAGCGAAAAGACGATTCGATTATGCTATCCATCACGCCAATCCCCGCCTTTAATGACAACTATATCTGGCACCTGCAAAAAGATGGCCAGCACTGGGTAGTCGACCCTGGTGATGCTGTGCCAGTAGAAAAGGCCCTAGAGGGGACCAGGCTCAGCGGCATTCTCATTACTCATCACCACTATGACCATACCGGTGGCATCGAAACGCTTTGCCACCAGTACCAGTGCCCTGTCTATGGCCCCGAGCACATACCTGGTGTCACTCACCCCATTGCCGGTGGAGATTCCTTACAGGTCCTTGGCATGCCCTTCCAGGTACACGCTGTTCCGGGGCACACTCTAGACCACTTAGCTTTGGTTTTGAATGAAACCACAGCAGCAGGCGGTGAACAATTACACCTTTTTTGTGGTGACACTCTTTTTTCCGCTGGCTGCGGCAGGTTGTTCGAAGGCACTCCAGAGCAGATGTACCATTCTCTGCAAAAGCTCAGTAAATTACCCGCCGCAACTTTTGTTTATCCTGCACACGAGTACACACTCGCCAACCTGAAGTTTGCCCAAGCGGTAGAGCCTAACAATCAAGCCATTGAGGCAAGGGTTGCTCAGTGCAAAGCCTTGAGAGTAGAAAACAAGCCAACTTTGCCTTCAACTATCGCCCTTGAGCTAGACACCAACCCATTTCTTCGCTGTCAGTATCCGGAAGTTAGGCAGACAGCTATCAATTCGAGACCGGAGTTAAATGACGGAAGCGATAAGGTAGATATTTTTGCGAGCTTGCGCGGCTGGAAGGACAACTTCTAAACGCCCAACTTCACCTAAACTCCTCTCAGGCTGGGTGATAAACTAGCAGTTCGCATACTTTTTAACCGTCAATATTGACCGAAACTAATTTGCCTAATTAGAATCGAAAGTAATTGACCAAATGCCTGGCGCTTTACCAATAATTGTTCTGAAATGCGTCAGGATGAATTACAAGAAAGACTCGCGGATATCACACATGGTTCACAAGAATTTTGCCGTAGCATTACTAGCCGCTACGGTAGGGGCCTGCTCGCAATTACCGGAACAGGCCTCTGCGCCTGAAACTGAAAATATCCCTGCAGAGGAAACCTCTGTCGCGAGTGACCGAGCTGTTAAAAAACACGAACCCTCTGAAGCGGTCCCTCCCCCCGTAGACATCTGGGCAAGACTTCGTCAGGGGTTCGCCCTGGATCACCACACCAGCGACCCCAAGGTTAAGGAATATATTGCTTACTTCGCCCGCAACGAGGGCTATATGGCTCGGGTAACGGAGCGCTCTCGTCGCTATATTTTCCATGTTGCAGAACAGCTGGAACAGGCAAATCTCCCACTTGAATTAGCGCTGCTCCCCATTGTCGAGAGTGCATACGACCCCTTCGCCTACTCCCACGCCCGGGCTTCCGGTATGTGGCAGTTTATCCCGGCCACCGGGCGCTCTTTCGGGCTCGAGCAAAACTGGTGGTATGACGGACGCCGCGATGTCCATGAATCCACCCAGGCTGCGGCAAAGTACTTCAACTACCTACACGATCGCTTTGATGGGGACTGGGAGCTGGCACTCGCTGCTTACAACGCCGGTGAGGGAACGGTTCGCAGAGCCGTAGAGCGCAATCGTCGCAACGGGCTTGGCACCAGTTATTGGGATCTCAAACTGCCGCGGGAAACCAAGCGCTATGTACCCCAGCTGCTGGCTCTGGCGGAGGTTATATCCCGCCCGGACCATTACAAAATCCCACTGCATGATGTCTCCAATGAGCCCTACTACGCCCGTGTCGATGTAGGCAGTCAGATCGATCTGGCCCAAGCTGCGGAACTTGCAGAAATTGAGATAGAAGAGCTGTACCTACTGAACCCAGGCTATAACCGCTGGGCAACCGACCCCAACGGAAACCACCAACTACTGATTCCAATAGAGACCCAGGAAAAGTTTGAGAGCGCCCTGGCACAACTTCCCAAGGAAGAGAGGGTAAGCTGGCAGCGCTACACCATTGCCCGAGGCGACACCCTTTCCACTATCGCTCGACGCTACCAGACCACCGTCGGAGCGATACGCGAAACAAACAAACTACGCAGCAATAATATTCGCGCCGGTAAAACACTGTTAATCCCCAGCGCATCGGGCCCCGCGGGACAGTATGCCTACGCACTCGATCAGCGAGTTAAACGCAAGCAGTCTTCTGGCAAGGGCCAGAAAGTTAATTACACTGTACGCCCTGGCGACAGCCTTTGGGGGATTTCACGCAAGCTGGATGTGACCGTAAAGCAACTGGCCAGCTGGAACAGCATGGCACCGGGAGACACCCTGCGCCCTGGACGCACCCTGGTGGCTTACAACGGCTCCCCCGCAGTATCAGAGAACAACCGCACTACCCGCAAGGTTTCTTACCGGGTACGCAGCGGCGACTCTCTATATCGGATAGCCAATAAATTCAGTATCGAAATCGATGATATTCTCCGCTGGAATAAGATAAACAAGTCCAAGTATTTACAACCCGGACAGCGCTTAACCTTATTTGTGGATAGTGCCAGCAACACTTAAAGCGCACCCTACCCTACAGGGAGTTAGCCATAAAAAAACCCGGCAATTGCCGGGTTTTTTTATGGCTCAATAACAACCGTTACTCGGCAGAAGAGGCCAGATCGATTTTTGCCTGATCGGACAAGTAGCGCTGGATAGCTGCTAACTCGGCCCCACCATTTACAGAGGCCAATTGCTGCATCAGTGCCTGACGCTGCTCTTTGCTCTGCTTGGACAGTTCGCCCGGGCGCACGCTGCGCAGATCGAGAACTACCAGATCACCATTATTTGTAGCGAAGCTGGTCACTTCATCTTTGCCAGCAGATGGTGCAGGCAATGCAAATGCCTTGGCATTAATCTCACCGCGCTGAGCAAAACCACCGCGGCGAGTTTTATCACTGGTCTCCAGGGTTAAACCTTGCGCTTCTGCCAGTTCTGCAAAACTAGTACCAGTAGCGAGCTTCTCTTTAAGCTCTTCTGCTTGCTTAGCCAATTGCTCACTGGCCTTATCACGCTTCAAACGGTCAACAATTTGCTGGCGAACCTCTTCCAGAGGGTAGGTACCCGCGGGCTTAGAGTCGGTAACCCGCAAAACGACAGAGTGCTCATTGTTCAGGTTGATCACATCTGAAGTATTGCCATCTTCCTTCACTTCCACAGAGAAAGCAGCCTCGATAACCTGCCCGTTAGAAAGGACACCAGATGCGCTCTCGCGCGAAAACAGATTGGCAGTCTTCAGGGGAACACCCAACTCTTCAGCGGGCTCAGCCAGGTTATCCGCGTTGTATGCCAGATCGGCAAGACGGGACAAGGCATCAACAAACTCGCGCTCGGCAACGGACGCACGCAGTCGCTTTTCGATCGCCACTTTTTGCTCTTCGAAGCTCGGCGGTTCACTCTGCTCTACTTCCAACAACTTGATAAAGTGAGTTCCACTATCGGTGGTCACTGGAGCAGAAACCTGACCCACTTCCAGCGCGGCCAAGGCCTGCTCGAATGCCTCTGGGAATACATCACCTGTGGTGTAACCCAACTCACCGCCTTCCTCCGCAGAGCCTACGTCTTGGGAGTAAGTCTTTGCCAACTCGGCAAAATCTTCGCCGGCATCCAGTTTACTCTGAATCTCAGCAATTTTTTCTGCGTCAGCTTCTTCAAGCAAAATATGTGCAGCACGACGGCGAAGTTCCGATGCGAAACCTTTCAGCTCTTGCTCGTACTGAGCGCGAACATCGCTTTCAGAAATATCAATGTTACCGGCAAATACTTCAGGAGTTAGCTCAATATACTCAACCGCCACCTGCTCTGGACGCTGGTATTGCCCTTGATTCTCCTGGTAGTACTGTTCTACTTCAGCATCCGAAACCTGAGTCTCTGCTAGCAGGCCTTCAACTGGCATCACCACGTAATCAAAATCACGCTCTTCCATAGAGGCGGCAACAATCTGTTCTGCATCCGCCTGGGTAGTAAAAGCACTTTCAACCACACTATTTGCGTACTGCTCCAGCGCCATATCATTTTCCATAATCTGGCGGAAGCCTGCAGGGCTATACCCCATACGACGCAAAGCATCGCGGTACATTTGCGGATCAAAACTGCCGTTCACCTGAAAAGCTGGAATTCCTACGATCGCTCTGTCGACCGCCGCAGAGCTCATCACCATACCGCTGTCCTGAGCAGCTTGGCGCATCACAGCACTGGAAACCAACTGGCGTAAAACTGGCTCACGCAACTGCTCATCGCTGATTAAATCAGCGGGCACATCTTCGCCGTACTGACTAATGATCATATTGCGGCGATTTTGAATTGCGCGCTGCAAATCCAAGTTTGTAATTTTTTCGCCATTAACCTCGGCTACCGCATCGGCAGCACCTCCACTGGCACCGGTGAAGAAATCAATTCCCCCAATGACCATAATAAAACCGAAAAAGGCTGCGACAATAATCGCGGCTGTCCCTTTCAGGTTGTCACGCATGGACTGAAGCATGCTCAGCTCCGAAAATTAATTGTTTTTAACTACTATCAGATACAAAAAAGGCGCATCCCAACTGACACGCCTCTTTGACATTCAGACTCTTTTACAAAGTCTCAAAGCCTGCTGAAAACTTAGTTTACAGCGTCTTTCAGGGCTTTACCGGCCTTGAAGTTAGGAATTTTTGCCGCAGCGATTTCAATGGGATCGCCAGTGCGAGGATTGCGACCAGTACGAGCTGCACGCTCTTTCACAGCAAAGGTACCAAAGCCAACGAGGGCAACTTGATCACCTTTTTTCAGGGCATCAGTGATGCTATCAACCATTGCGTCCAAAGCACGGCCAGCTGCTGCTTTTGGAATATCTGCAGATGCGGCAATTGCTTCAATCAGTTCGGACTTATTCACGCTTAATCCCTCTGTTCTTTTTAAATATGCTTCGGGTGGTCTACAAAAGACACCCATACTTTAAATTTTTTAGCCTTCGGCAATTTACGCGCCGGGCAATAAGCCCCGTTTTATACCAACTGCCCAGAAGCGGGTCAAGGAACCATGCGGGTTTCCGGGCAGATGCACACTTTTCAAGCAGCGTAGATAGCCTGATTGGCGAAGTTTTGGCCTTGCGAGTTGTAAAGGGGCGACAAAAGTCACCCCATTACAAGAGTCAGTGAGTTTGGATTCCTCGCTGCGAGCGCTCCTCTGCCTTTTTCTGTAAGGCGGAATACTCTTCATCAGACAGGGATTCAGGCTTGTGTTCGAGCGCCAGCTCAAGTACCTGATCGATCCACTTAACGGGCCTAACCACCAAGTCCTGGAGAATATTATCGGGAATATCCTTCAGATCTCGCTCGTTATCAGCAGGAATCAGTACAGTTTTTATACCGCCTCGATGCGCTGCCAATAACTTTTCCTTAAGACCACCAATTCTTAAAACTTCTCCACGCAGAGTAATTTCTCCGGTCATTGCCACATCTGAGCGCACGGGAATATCCGTTAACACAGACACCAAAGCGGTGCACATGGCAATACCCGCCGAAGGGCCATCTTTGGGGGTGGCACCTTCAGGCACGTGGATATGAATATCCCGGGTCTCGTGGAAGTCCGGACCTATTCCCAGCGCCTGGGAGCGAGAACGCACAACCGTCAAGGCCGCCTGAATAGATTCCTGCATAACATCGCCGAGGGAGCCGGTTTTGATCATGCGCCCTTTACCCGGCACAGCTGAAGCTTCAATGTTAAGAAGCTCACCACCCACCTCCGTCCAGGCGAGACCGGTAACAATTCCGATTTTGTCCTCTTCTTCTGCGCGGCCAAAATCAAATTTGCGTACACCCAGAAGCTCTTCAAGTTGCTCTGGCTGTATTACAGCCTTCTTCTCGGAAGGATTGCGAACGTGCTCGGTTACTACCTTGCGGCAGATCTTGGCAATCTCCCGGTCCAGGCCACGCACACCCGCTTCACGGGTGTAGTAGCGGACAATATCTCGAATACTGTCATCGGAGAGATCCAGCTCATCATCTTTAAGGCCGTTGGCTTTGCGCTGCTTCGGCACAAGATAGCGCTGTGCAATATTCAGCTTTTCGTCCTCGGTATAACCGGGGATTCGAATAACCTCCATACGATCCAGCAATGGGCCTGGAATATTCATTGAGTTAGAGGTGCAGACAAACATCACATCGGAGAGGTCGTAATCCACTTCCAGGTAGTGATCGTTAAAGGTTTTGTTTTGCTCTGGATCCAAAACCTCAAGAAGTGCTGAAGCGGGATCGCCGCGCTGGTCCATCCCCATTTTGTCGACTTCGTCGAGCAGGAACAGGGGATTCTTCACTCCTACTTTCGAAATTTTCTGAATCAGCTTGCCCGGCAGTGAGCCAATATAAGTGCGTCGATGCCCGCGAATCTCGGCTTCATCGCGAACGCCGCCCAGGGCCATACGCACATACTGACGATTTGTTGCTCGAGCAATAGATTGACCGAGGGAGGTTTTACCCACCCCTGGAGGCCCAACCAAGCACAAGATCGGCCCTTTCACTTTCTTCACGCGCTTCTGTACTGCGAGGTATTCCAGAATCCGCTCTTTAACCTCTTCCAAGCCGTAGTGTTCTTTCTCGAGAATTTCCTCGGCTTTAACCAAATCATGTCTCACCCGGCTGGCTTTTTTCCAGGGCAGGCTCAACATCCAGTCGATATAACTGCGTAAAACCGAAGCTTCCGCAGACATAGGCGACATCATCTTTAACTTGGCCAACTCAGCGCGGGTTTTCTTCTCTGCCTCCGCACTCATGCCGGATTCGGCAATTTTGTTTTCCAGCTCTTCAATTTCATTGGGCTCTTCGGTGATCTCGCCCAATTCTTTTTGAATCGCCTTCATCTGCTCATTGAGATAATACTCGCGTTGGCTTTTCTCCATCTGCTTTTTCACACGCCCACGAATGCGTTTTTCCACCTGAATCAGGTCGATTTCAGCATCCATAAGGCCCAGCAAATGCTCCAAACGCTCTTTAACACTGAGAGTCTCCAGAAGCTCTTGCTTCTGAGCCAGCTCAAGGGACATATGCGCAGAAATGGTATCTGCCAAGCGGCCAGGTTCATCAATTCCCGACAGAGAGGTAATAACCTCATTGGGGACTTTCTTACTTACAGAAACGTACTGTTCAAACTGGGACATCACAGAGCGCACAAGGGCATCTGCTTCGCCTTCCGGCAACTCCTGCGTTTCCATCGGCGAGACGGTCGCCTCGAAATGGTTCTCCCTCTCCATCACTTCGTGAATATTTACGCGCTCCCCCCCTTCTACTAGCACCTTCACAGTGCCATCGGGGAGTTTGAGTAACTGCAAGACACTGGCAATAGTGCCCACGCGATAGATATCGTCTGCACCTGGGTCATCCTCAGATGCCTTTCGCTGCGCCACAAGCAATACCTGCTTATCCCTGCGCATGGCCTCTTCCAGGGCCTCTATGGACTTTTCCCTGCCGACAAAAAGCGGGATCACCATATGGGGGTAAACAACAACATCGCGCAATGGCAACAACGGATATTCAAGTGTGGTGTCGGATGACTGATCCATAGAACTCCTCTCGGCCCTATCACTGGGTATTTGGCGCGGCATCATGCTGCTGTTGGAATTGACAGCTTAACCTGGGCCACCGCCCTTCAGATGCTAGTAATGGGGGGGAAGGGCCCGAAATACAAGTCTAATCTCGCGACCAATTTGTGCCGAGCTAAGAGTGCTATTCGAGCCAGGAATACCCAGACAGGTAGTTAGATACCCGGGTAATCAGAAAAAACTATAAAAAAAGCCCCAATATTGGGGCTTTTTGAGGTGGGATTTGAGCTACTCTTCTGGCGCCGCCTTCTGCGGCTGGGACTCACTCTCATAAACCAGCAGCGGGGCTGATTCGCCTTTAATGACCGCCTCGTCAATCACAACTTTCACCACATTATCTGTGGATGGGATGTCATACATGGTCTCCAACAATACGGACTCCATGATAGAGCGCAGGCCACGGGCGCCTGTTTTCCGCTCCATTGCCTTGGTGGCAACCGCATCCAACGCATCGGGGCGGAAATCCAGCTCTACATCTTCCATCTCAAACAGTTTTCCGTACTGTTTGGTCAAAGCATTACGTGGCTCGGTGAGAATCTGTACCAGAGCCTCACGGTCCAACTCTTCCAAAGTTGCGGTCACCGGTAGGCGTCCAACAAACTCCGGGATCAGTCCGTAACGAACCAGGTCTTCGGGCTCCAGGTCGCGCAGGATCTCACCAAAATTACTGGTGCCATCCTTCGATTTAACCTCTGCACTGAAACCAATTCCACCCTTCTCCGAGCGATCGCGGATAACCTTATCCAGCCCTGCAAAAGCGCCGCCACAAATAAACAGGATATTGGAGGTGTCGACCTGCAAGAATTCCTGCTGCGGATGCTTGCGTCCACCCTGCGGCGGCACAGACGCCACAGTGCCTTCAATCAACTTCAGTAGCGCTTGCTGCACACCTTCACCGGACACATCACGGGTAATTGAAGGGTTGTCTGACTTGCGCGAAATTTTGTCGATCTCATCGATATAGACGATTCCCTGCTGGGCTTTCTCTACATCGTAATCACACTTCTGCAAAAGCTTCTGGATGATATTCTCAACATCCTCCCCCACATAACCAGCTTCGGTCAGGGTGGTTGCATCGGCAATAGTGAAAGGAACATTGAGCAGGCGAGCCAGGGTCTCGGCAAGAAGGGTTTTACCACTACCGGTTGGGCCTACCAGCAAAATATTAGACTTACTGAGCTCTACTTCATCCTTACTTTTAACACCAGACTTGGTGCGCAGACGCTTGTAGTGATTGTATACGGCAACAGCCAGCACACGCTTGGCTCTCTCCTGCCCAATCACATACTGATCGAGGATTTCAGTAATCTCACGGGGTGTCGGCAGGCGCCCTTCAGGCCCCTCCGCAGTCTCTTGTACTTCTTCACGAATAATGTCAGTACACAGCTCGACACATTCATCGCAGATAAAGACTGACGGCCCAGCGATTAACTTCCGCACTTCCTGTTGGCTTTTGCCACAGAAAGAGCAGTACAGCAATTTTCCGCTGTCTTCTCCGCTGCTTTTGTCGGTCATCAAAATACTCCGTCGTCACTGGCCGGCCAGGGCCCTAAATTCAGCTTACCCAGCAAGATGCTGCCTTTTGGCGTGATTTTCAAGTCCCAACGAAAGCCAGCCTGTCAAAAAAACTAACTTTCGCTGAAATCCGCCTCCGGCAAACTTTTAATGTAGAAAAATCTACTTATCGAATGCCTGTCGGCGGGACAATACATCATCGACCAAGCCATATTCCTTGGCCTCATCGGCGCTCATAAAGTTGTCGCGCTCTGTATCCCTCTCAATATCACTGACTGGACGTCCAGAGTGATGCGCCATGAGCTCATTCAACCGATGACGAATCTTGAGGATTTCCTGGGCGTGAATGTGGATATCACTCGCCTGCCCTTGGGCCCCACCGCTGGGCTGGTGAATCATCACACGGGAGTTTGGTGTTACGAAGCGTTTGCCTTCAGCACCGGCAGTCAACAAGAAGGCGCCCATACTACAGGCCTGCCCAATGCACATAGTGCTGACATCAGGCTTAATGAACTGCATGGTGTCATAGATAGACATGCCGGCAGTTACCGAGCCGCCCGGTGAATTAATGTAGAGGTGAATATCCTTATCCGGATTTTCTGCCTCGAGGAAAAGCAGCTGCGCAACAACCAGATTGGCCATGTGGTCTTCTACAGGCCCGACCAGGAAGATCACACGCTCTTTTAACAGGCGAGAATAAATATCAAATGAGCGCTCCCCTCTGGCGGTTTGTTCTACCACCATGGGAACTAAACCTGATGCTGAGGGCTCTATCGAAGCTTTTGGAAAATCAATTCGTGCCATAGGTACCATTGCTTCCTTTTGTGGCGTATTCGGCAGGCCAGCGAATAGGCATCGTATGCCCATGCTGAAAAATTTGGTTTTCAGAGCTTAACCGGTCAGGCGAGAGAAAGCCAGCCGGTAAAAAGGAAGGAGATGTAGGGGCGTCACGCTTGAGCGGACGCCACCTTACACCTGAATGAAGTGAGAGATTAGCCTTGTTTTTGCGGCTTAATCACTTCGTCGTAGCTGCTGTCAACTTCAGATACTTTAGCTGAAGCCAGTACGTGATCAACAACCTGGTCTTCCAGTACAACAGACTCAACTCCAGACAGCAGCTCACGGTTGCTGTAGTAGTAGTCAACCACTTCTTGCGGCTGCTGGTAGGTAGAAGCCAGCTCTTCAACTTTCGCCTTTACGCGATCGGCATCAACAGAAAGTTCATTCTGCTTAACAATCTCACCGACTACCAGACCGAGAACTACACGGCGTTTTGCCTGCTCTTCGAACATAGTGTCAGGCAACATGCGCTCGGCATCTTCAGCCTTGATCTGACCACCAAACTGCTGAACCATTTGACCACGCAGGGTAGTTACTTCACTGGCAACCAGAGCGGACGGCAGCTCAACTGGATGCTTCTCGAACAACTGATCCATGATCTGGGTCTTAACTTTGTTCAGAGCGGCATTTTTCAGCTCACGCTGCATGTTGTTGCGAACTTCCTCACGGAACTTCTCTTCGCCACCTTCCTGAACACCGTAAGCTTTGAAGAACTCTTCGTTCAGCTCGGGAAGTTCAGGCTTCTCGGAAGAAGTCACCTTGATATTAAAGGTAACAGCAGCACCGCGAAGCTCTTCTGCTTGGTAATCTTCCGGGAAGGTCAGATCAATGTCTTTCTCTTCACCGGGCTTCATACCCAGAATGCCTTCTTCGAAGCCAGGGATCATCTGGCCGGAACCCAGTACCAACTGGTGACCTTCGGCCTTGCCGCCTTCAAACTCTTCGCCGTCTTTGCGACCAACAAAGTTGATAACAACACGATCGCCCTTTTGAGCTTTGCGCTTGGTATCTTTCCAGGAAGACTGTTGCTTGCGCAGAACATCGATCATGTTCTTCACGTCAGCATCAGTAACTTCTGCAACAGGACGCTCTACAGCGATCTCAGCCAGGTCAGCGAGTTCAACTTCAGGGTAAACCTCGAAAGTAGCAACGTACTCCAGGTTTTCGCCAGCAGCAGTCTGCTTAGCTTCGATGCTAGGCTGGCCGGCAGGTTTAACCTCTTCCTTCTGTACCGCTTCGTAGAAAGAACGGCTCATTACCTCACCCAGAACTTCCTGACGAACGCCGGCGCCAAAGCGCTGACGAACAACCTTCATCGGCACCTTGCCTTTGCGGAAGCCATTGATGCGAACAGTCTTAGCAGCCTGCTGGAGGCGCTTATCCACTTCTTTGTCGACAATTTCTGCCGGCAAGTTGACCGTTAAGCGACGCTCCAGACCGGAAGTAGTTTCGATGGAAACCTGCATGTTTATCCTCGTGAGACTATCTCTGTAATCGCGCCGCAGCGCCAACGAATACCGGGTCACCGAGACTTAGTCAGTAACCTCGTAGGCCCAGCACCAAAACAATACTTTTGTGCTGCCGCCAAATACACAAGAAGCCCGCACCTACCCCTCCAGGGCAAGTCACACGGACTTCAAGGCTTTTAATTTGGTGGGGACGGGGAGACTCGAACTCCCACACCTTTCGGCACCAGAACCTAAATCTGGCGTGTCTACCAATTTCACCACGTCCCCAAATCGAACCTGTCGCTAACTCTTTGATATTTAAGCGCTTTCGCTACTTTTTTAGAGCCCATCGCGACAAGGGGTGCAGATTGTGCCACAGCATTTTGGGGTCTTCAACACTTTACTGAACACTTTTCTCATAAAATAAAAAAAGGCGCCTCAAAGGCGCCTTTTTTCGGGGTCTAATTTCCTTAGACTCGCTCTACAACAGTGGTAATACCCTGCCCCAGACCGATACACATGGTAGATACACCCAGGTTGCCGCCCTCATTCTGCATAACGCTCAGCAGGGTGCCAGTAATGCGCACGCCAGAGCAGCCGAAGGGGTGACCCAGGGCAATAGCGCCACCGTACAGGTTGACCTTCTCATCCATCTGCTCGAGCAGATCCAGGTCTTTCAGCACCGGCAGCGCCTGCGCCGCAAATGCCTCATTCAGCTCAAACTTGTCGATATCGCCAACAGTTAGACCCGCTCTCTTGAGCGCCTTCTTGGTAGAGGGCACCGGGCCATAACCCATAATGGACGGATCAACACCAGCCAACGCCATTTCTTTCACGCGAGCAATAGGAGTCATACCCAAAGCCTGTGCGCGCTCAGCGGACATTACCAGCATCACAGAGGCGCCGTCGGTGATCTGAGAGGAGGTGCCGGCTGTTACCTGACCGTGCTTCGGATCGAATGCTGGCTTCAGCTGAGCCAGACCTTCCACGGTGGTGTCCGGACGGATGGTTTGGTCCGTCTCAACCAGGAAAGGTACACCGTCATCGTCATGACCTTCAATAGCGATAATTTCGCGATTGAATTTGCCAGCCTTGGTAGCTTCAGCGGCGCGATGGTGAGAGCGTGCACCGAACTCATCCATCTGCTGACGCTGGATACCGTGCATCATCGCCAGGTATTCAGCAGTCATACCCATGGAGCCGGCAGCTTTAGCCATATAGCGACCCAGCATTGGGTTGGGGCTAACATGCTCCATCATGTTCAGGTGACCCATGTGCTCAACACCACCCACAACGTACACATCGCCAACGCCAGCCTGGATGTTGGCAGCTGCAGTATGCAGGGAGGACATAGAGGAGCCGCACAGGCGGTTGACGGTTTGCGCCGGGATAGTGTGTGGCAGACCAGCGCGCAGCAGGATAAAGCGAGCTACGTTAAAGCCCTGCTCATCGCGCTGCATAACACAGCCCCAGATCAGGTCATCGATCTCGGCGGGATCGAGCTTGTCATTGCGCTGCATGAACTTTTTCAGCAGCTCAGCGGACATATCATCGGCGCGAACATGGCGATATACGCCATTCTTCGAGCGACCCATGGCCGTACGCGCGTAGTCGACGATTACGGCATCTCTAGGATTTAAACTCATCGCTATTCTCCTTACTTGTCGCCGTAGTAGGTTTTGCCACTTGCGGCCATTTCACGCATGCGATCGGTCGGCTTGTACAGCTCACCCAGATCGGCGTACTTATCGGCAATCTTCACGAATTCATCCAGACCAATGCTGTCCAGCCACGCGAAGATTCCACCGCGGAACGGAGGGAAGCCAATGCCGTAGATCAGCGCCATATCAGCTTCAGCTGGGGAATCCACGATACCCTCTTCCAGGCAGCGAGCCAGCTCGGTTGCCATAGGCACCATCATGCGCTCGATAATTTCGTCTTTTTCAAACTCGCGACGTTCAGCAACGTGCGGCTTAAGCAGCTCGTAGGACTCTTCAGTAGCCACTTTCTTCGGGCGACCTTTTTTGTCCTGCTCGTAGTTATAGAAGCCTTTGTTGTTCTTCTGGCCGTAACGACCCGCTTCATACATAACGTCGGAAGCAGCGGTAAAGGTTTTACCCATGCGATCGGGGAAGCCTTCAGCCATTACGCTTTCTGCGTGAACACCGGTATCGATACCGACAACGTCCATCAGGTAAGCGGGGCCCATCGGCCAACCCCAACGCTCCATCACCTTATCAACGGCCTGGAAGTCAGCGCCATCGCGCACCAGCATGGAGAAACCGGCAAAGTAAGGGAAGAGAACGCGGTTAACCAGGAATCCAGGACAGTCGCGTACAACAATAGCTTTCTTGCCCATCTTATTTGCGTAGGCAACAACGCGAGCTACAGCTGTGTCGGAAGTTTTCTCTCCGCGAATCACCTCAACCAGCGGCATTTTGTGCACTGGGTTGAAGAAGTGCATACCGAGGAAGTTCTCCGGACGAGAGAGCGGCTCAGCCAGCTGGTTAATAGAAATAGTGGAGGTGTTAGAAGCGATTACAGCGTCTTCGCTTACTTTGGTTTCCACTTCTTTCAATACTGCATGCTTCACCTTGGGATTTTCAACCACCGCTTCCACAACAACATCGATATCGTTGAAGCCGTCGTAGCTCAAGGTAGGCTCGATACGGTTGAGCACTTCACCCATTTTAACGGGGGTCAGGCGCTTGCGATCAACCAACTTGGACAGCAGCTTGTTCGCCTCATTCAGACCAAGATCGATACCCTTCTGGTCGATATCCTTCATCTTGATCGGAGTGCCTTTGTAGGCAGACTGGTAAGCGATACCGCCACCCATAATGCCAGCACCCAATACTGCCGCACGCTCAATCGGCTTATCGGCTTTCTTCTCCCAACCTTTGGCAACTTTACCAATTGCCTGGTCAGCCAGGAACAGCCCTACCAGAGACTTCGCAGTGCCGGTCTGCGCGCAGAAAATGAACTTCTCCTGTTCAATTTTCAGCGCTTCATCACGGGTCAACTTGTAACCCTGCTCGATTGACTCAACCGCAGCTACGGGAGAGGGGTAGTTTTTACCCGCCTGCTGACCCACAAATGCCTTGGTGGTAAAGAAGGCCATTAGCGCTTCAGTATCATTCAAGGGGATTGGAGATTTCTTCAGCTCGCGAATGGCTTTGTAGTCCAGCTCGCCATTAATAGCGCGCTCAAGCAGCTTGACCGCTGCATCTTTGAGCTTGGCAGTGGGGATCACCGCATCGACAGCGTGAGCTTCTAGAGCGGCGGCAGGCTTCTGCTCTTTACCCGCTGCAATCCACTCAGCAGCAACATCAACACCCACTACACGCGGCAGGCGAACAGTGCCACCCCAGCCCGGAATCAGACCCAGCTTAACTTCCGGAAGGCCAACTTTGGCCTCTTCGCCCATCAGGCGGAAGTCACAGCCAAGACACACCTCAAAACCACCGCCAAGCGCGTAGCCATTAATTGCTACCGCAGTCGGTACCGGAAGGTCTTCCAGGCGGTTGATATTTTCGTTGTTCTGATTCATCAGATCAGCAACGCCCTCTGCACCTGCAGAGAAGGCACCACCAAACTCAGTGATATCAGCACCAACAATGAAGACGCCTTTACCGCTGGTCAGCAGTACACCTTTTACACCATCCGCTGCTTCGATAGCATCCAGCGCTTGGGAGAATTCAGAAACCGTCTGACGGTTAAATTTATTGACGGATTCGCCTTGCAGGTCGAATTTGAGCTCGGCGATGCCGTTGTCCAGCATCTGTACCGTGAGCGCTTTGCCACTAAATAACATTGATTGACCTCTTTTATTCTGGGCCGCGATCCTGGGCCCGGGGTCGGAATTTTTGTGCAACCAAGGGCCGCCCCGCACAGCGCGGTGACACTTAGGCCCAATTTGGTCAGCCGTAGTATAGCCAGATTCAAACGATTGTTTGAATACTATTTCTTACAAATGGAGTGGCACCAGGAGTGCCAAAGTACAGAAATTCGCCAGTTTGCGAACGGAATGAAATTAAAGCAGGGCTAGTCTATCTCGGATCGTGCCGCCTTATCAGCCACTTGGCACGAACTCCCTCTTTTCTAAACCACCTTTCAGGAATTGGGCTCTTGAAGGTCGGGATGCCCATAAGCCGGCATCATTGCGCTGACAACTACACAGTCACAGCGACCTATATTTCGAAAGCGGTGCGGACGCTGAGCATCAAAATAATACCCATCACCGGTACTCAGCAGGGCAAAATCGGAGCCAACCGTAACCTCCAGGTCACCACTGACAACCACTCCACCAATCTCCCCCTCAGTAGACTCGAGAGAAAAGCCGGTATCATCCCCAGCCGGAAATACTTTCCACAATAGCGACATGCCGCAGTTTGCCTTTGCCCCTCCAAACAAACGGCAGGACACAGAGCCATGACCGATCTCAGGCACTTCATTTCCGCGAAAAAAAATTTGCTTTGCGCCCGATATTTCCAAGGAAAAAAAATCGGTTAGCGACATAGGAATGGCGCCCAATATTTTTTTTAAGGAGCTTACGGAAGGGCTAACCTTTCCCAATTCAATAAAAGAAATTGTTGCGTTGGTTACCCCAGCCCGTCTCGCCAACTCCCTCTGTGAGATACCGTAAATGTGGCGCACCATTTTCAAGCGGGCGCCAACATCCTCTTCAGGATCATCCATGCTCCCCATTAGCTCCTTTTGTGCAATCTCCCCTCAGGTAAAAATCACCGTAATTGAGGTATTATGTAAAAGCCAATCACACCATATCTTCAAAGGGATTTCCATTTGGCAACTTCACCGGCGGCATTCCGGGTAAACAAATTTCTTCTTCTGAGATAGTGATCTCACTTTCATTGATCATGCCCTCACCAAATCGATAAATAACATCAAGCTCACCACGAGAAGCCTTGGTGTTGTACTTTTCGCTCTGCTCTACAACCTTCTCGTTCAACGCTTGAGACGTCACAATGGCCGATTTGCCATGACGCTTTTTCATCATTGATTTTGTGATCTGCGGGGACAAAATTGTTGCCGTCGCATTATTTCCGCCAAAACCTTTCGAGTTTAAGAACGCTAAATCAAGCGCACCCCTACCCCTATCGGTATGCTCAAGGGAAATATCCAGATGCTTACAATGAACATCATCGGCGATGTGATCAACGGTGGTTACTCCCGGGAGTATGCCGCGATCAAATACACCTAACGCTGTAACTAACTGATCTCCACTGGCTGAAGCAACGGTATGCCCCAAAAAGGCCTTGACCGCACAAATCGGCCACTCGGCAATACCAAATGCGCCGGCCAAACGATCAAAAATGGCGGACTCAGTAACCCGATTTTGCGGCGTGCTGGAGCCATGGGCTTGCACAAAGCTGCGACGCCGCAAACTATCCTCACCCACAATTGCCCGCGCCTCCGCCATTGCCCTGGCCATCGTCAGGTAATTCCCGGGACCCGGCGCAGAAATCGATTTTTTTGTACCGTCGGCATTGGTAAACACACCAGCAACCGAACCATATACGGAAGCACCCAACTCAAGCGCCAGAGCATCATCCATTAAGATGACCCACTGGGTACCCTCACCCAAGGTAAAACCACAGTTCTCACCGAACGGGCGACTGGTGCGTCGATAATCAATTTCACCAGGGAAAAGCTTGCGTAAATTCTCGGTAGTGGCAAGAGCACCCATCGTTGAATAGCCATCGACAACTTCAGGCACAAGGGGCGCCTCAGCCGCACCAATTACAGCGACCCGCGCCCTACCCGAGCGAATATCTTCAACGCCAGCGCGAAGGTTGTACAGGAAGGTTGCGCAAGCACCGGCAACAGCGCCAGTAGAACCGACATTTCCGAGCACATAAGCGTTAACAAAATCCGCTGGCATACTATTTAGACCAAGCGCTAACTGTTTAGAGCTTACGCGACCACCTCGCAGGCGGGACTGCAATAGACCACCGTTGCCAAATGGGTCCAGTTGACTCATTGCCGAGGCGGCATAGAGTGAAATATTTCCCGGCCCAGCCGCAGATACAACGGTATCCCAATCAACCCCCAAAGACTGCACAGCATCTGATGCGCCCAAGAGGGCCAACTGCAGTCCCCTCGGGTGAAATCGAGAGTTATATTTAGTGCCCGGTTCAAATCCAGTTGGGAGCTGGCCGGCAGCAGCCACACTTATCTCACGGTGGCTATCCAACAAAACTGACAGCTCAGCTGTGGTGACCCGAACCCTGCCGCCCTGGATATGCTCCAAGTGCCAATGAGCTGGCACAGGCTGCGGAAGCTGCCGGGTGGAAATTTCAAATGTCAGGCCCTGGGGGTTTGCGAGCTGGGCAGACTGATGGAAATGGCACTTGCGGTAGTCGTAATAGCGACTCTCTAGTTCGCGTACCAAAGTACCATCCAACACCTGCTGCTCAAGGGCAGGGTCCAAAATGCCTTCAGCGTTGTCTCCGGTACGCAAGCCCATCAGGGCAGCCAGGTCGGAAAGAGTGCTATCCCTCTCTTCCTTACCCAGTTTATCTAGCACGAGGCGAGAGTACCCCCTATGGAAAGAACTACGTCCAGCAGGGTTGAATCCACCGAATGCGGTGATTACGGGAAGGCGCTGCATCCTGACCTCCAGCCAAGCACTTAACACTATAAAAATAAGAGATGCGAGTGTAGGGGGTGGCGATTCTGTCCAGTTATGGGCATACTGGCCAGCAAAATTGAGTGTTTTGGCCAATAGCGCAAGTGCGCATAGATGTGTAATGCGAACAGTAACTTTTCTACTTATCGACCAGATGCTGGCAACCGGTACCGTTCTCCCACTTGAGATGCTCCGCGGTGCGGAGAGTCGCGCCAGGGTTGAGGGCATCAAGGGCAGCCTAAAACTGGTGACCGCCAGTTTGGATGGGGCACCAGTAAATACCCGCTGCGGGTTTACCCTTCAACCGGACGTCGCTCTTAGCGATGCACCAGATAGCGACCTAATCTACATCCCGACCATGTGGCGCAACCCCCGCCCCGCCCTTAAGCGAGGCGGAAAAATATTGGAATGGCTGCGCCAACAGGAAAAACAAGGAGCTGCAATTAGTGCTGTGGGTACCGGAGTTTGCTTTTTGGCCGAAGCGGGCCTCCTTAACGGAAAACCTGCAACCACCCACTGGCATTATTTTGATCAATTTAGCTCAGACTATCCAGAGGTAAAGTTAAAACGTCAGTATTTTATTACCCAGGCAGACAAACTTTTCTGTGCGGCCAGCGTCAATGCCCTCGCCAACGTAACGGTTCATATGATCCGTCAACTGTATGGGCCGGCCATCGCCAGTCATGTGGAGCGCAATTTCTCTCACGAAATTCGCCGCCCATTTGAAGAGATAGCCTACTCAGAAGGATCTGTTCACTTACACCCAGATGAAGATATCGTTCAAGCCCAGGCCTGGCTCAAAGAACATTGCAATACCGAGGTACGCCTTAGCGAAGTGGCGCAACTTTTCGATATGAGTGTGCGATCGTTCAATCGCCGGTTCAAACTTGCTACAGGACAGACACCATTGCAGTATTTGCAAAATGTCAGGGTTGACATGGCGCGCGAGCTTTTACAATCAAGCAATTTATCGGTCAATGAAATTGCTGAAAAAGTTGGTTACCAGGATATGGGGCATTTCACAGCGCTATTTAAAAAATTTCTGGCAACAACTCCAAGTGAATATCGCACCACGGTGCGAGCCAAGCTATTCAGGGTCAACACTTAATTTTCTTAGAAAAATAACATCACTGTGGACAAACTGGAGCTCGGCACCGAGTGACCGAGCCAACCATTCAAATGTCTTCACGCTAAAGAAGCAAATATGTGTAGGGTCTCTGATATAGTGCCAATTGGCGAAGCGCTCTGCAGAAATAACCAGTTTCGTCATCAGGGCCATAACCCCCCCTGTACGAAGCCTTTGCCAAAGGTTTTCAAGTTCCTCTCCTGGCCTCACAAGATGTTCTATCACTTCTGTAGCAACAATAAAGTCGTAGCTCCTATGCAGCGCCTTCCTGGCCGGCATGTAAAAGTGATCATACAGGTCCACCCGATGTCCACTCTCCGCCAAAATTCTGGCCAATAAAGGCGCCGGGCCACAACCAAAGTCCAGGCCATGGCAGGCTCCACTCAACTCTTTCAGTAACGGCTGCGCGCAACGACTGAGAAATTGATGGTAACCGTCATCCTCCATCGAATTCTCATGGAGGTCGTAATAAGCTCTCTCTTTTTCAGGTGTCAGATGGTATTGCGGCGGCACAAAAACGAGCGCGCAGTTATCACACTGATGATAACTGCGGAATTTATCCTGATGGTAAAACTGTACCGCACTTTGGCGGCACAGCGGGCAATGAAGCGACAACTTACGCTACTGCAGCAGTGGACTTAGTCTCACTCTCTTTGTGCTGCAGCACATTACCTTCTGTAATCGAAATTTTTCGTGGCTTCATCGCTTCAGGTATTTCGCGTACCAATTCTATATGTAACAACCCATTAGCCAGTTTTGCATCGGTCACTTTCACGTGATCGGCAAGCTGAAAGCGCCGCTCAAAATTTCTTGCGGCGATACCCCTGTGTAAATAATTTCCCTGGCTATTACTTTCTGGCTTAGTGCCGCTAACCACTAAACGATTTTGCTCCACCTGAATATCGAGTTCAGACTGCTCAAAACCAGCGACAGCCATGGAAATTCGGTAGCTATCCTCGCCGGTCAACTCTATATCGTAAGGGGGGTAGGAAGGCTGTTTTTGCTCGCTTGTGGTCATTGCATCGAGCAGGCTGGCCATACGGTCAAAACCAATTGCAGAGCGATAAAGTGGAGAGAAATCAAAATTACGCATTATCATATCCTCAATTCAGAGCAATATTTAAAACTACGTCCGTCAAATGACCGGACTCTATTCAGGGGCACTTTTCATTGAAGCTACCACCTGTACAACAAAGATATGGGCAGAGGTTTCTAATTCAAGGGTGACAGATAAATTTTATGCCAAAAAATTACAAAAAACCTTTAGAGCCCGCTTGTCGAATCTTTACCGGCATCCAGCTCGATAAAACAACACAAGAATTTTTAAATTATTTAACAAACCTCATCACGGAAAAACAAAGCGCCTCATCCTTAGCCAGCACCCGTTGGATCGCCTATAAGAATCGTCATATCACCCTTTGTTTTTTAGGCCAGGTTCCAATTAAAACAATACCGTCACTAAAAACCGGGTTGACCTCAATCGCTCGAAACACAACTGAGACGAAAACCCGCCTATTTAAACTTGATACCTTCCCGGGCAATGAAGCTCACCTGATCGCCGCAGAAATCACAGCCACCAAACAATTGGCGACCTTGCATATGTCTGTCAAATGCCTCGCAGAGAGCCTATCCATACCGACAGAAAACCGGCGCTATCGCCCACACATCACCCTATGCAGAAACAGGAAACAATTTCACGGATTTTCTCCAGTCGACCTAGAACACCCAATAACAATTAACAATATTACTCTCTACCAAAGTCAACCAAGCCCGACAGGAAGCCTTTACACCCCCCTACTCACAACTATTCTACAGTCGCGGTAAAACTCCTCCCCACTGGTAAAATCTATTTTCTGGAACCCCAAAAGCAAAAAAGCGAGCCTTAGGCTCGCTTTTTTGCTTTTTCACTGAACAATTAATTCAATTCTGACAGCACATACTCTGGGTACATAACCAATCTTGGTCGAGACAGGCGACGCGCATCAAAAATAAAGACATAGCGAGCCCCATCATCCTCAGCCGGAATTGTACGGCGGAATTTCCAAGTGTTAATTTTATAAGTTTGGCGACCTGACTCAACGGTAGTCACCAAGCGATATTGATTTTCCCCCAAAAACTCAAAGGGCACTCTTTCCCCCCCAGTTGGCCGCAACTCAAGATCCCGGAACGTTTTTCTATCGTTACCTTCTTCGTCAGCCAGGAGATCACTTAGGCGTGCTGTTTCCCGCCTTACATAATCCAATAAGTCGGCATCGATCTCACGCTTAGCAACAGCTTCCACTTTAGCGGGCTCCTCGCGCTTTGGCGGCTCGACCTGAGCTTTAATTTGCGGGGGCTTTGGTTTCTCATTAGTAGCAGCAGCTCGCGCCATAGCTGCCCTTCTCTCGGATGCTTCAGCCTTTGCCAGCATATCCTCAACCATCTTGCTAATTTTATCCTGCTGGGCAGAAATCTTAGCTTTGGCATCAGCAATTGCCTGTTTCTCTTCAGCCAGTTTTTGTTGAAGCTGCTGATGATTTTCTTTAATAAACTCGAGACGACGTGAACGGCTATCGACACCTCTCTCCGCCATAGCGAAGGCATGCTTAGCCTTCTTCAGGCGACGCTCAGTATCTGAGTTGGGGGTTGACTCATGAGCCCGGGTCGCTTGATTGAGCTCCTGGCGACTCGCCTCGTATTCCAGGCGCAGGTCATCGAGAGATTTCTGGGCCTGCTCAAGCTTATATTCATAGGAGAGCAGCTCATTTTCGACATCCTCGAGCCCAACACTCCGATTTTCAAGAGACTGTTCCAATCGCGCAAGACGGTTCTTCTCCGCCGTGAGGGGCGTCTGCGCTTGTGCCACTGCCCCACCCATAACTACTAAGCCCGCCAAAAGGAGCGAGCAACACCGCTTTACCGCCATCGTCGTGAACCCATTTCTCGAATTGATGTGTTTCGTGTTTTGGAAGCGCAGCGACTCTGAATCTACGACAGAGTGAAGCTACTGCGCAATATGGTCAATTTTACGCAGGGAGCAAGCTATGAGCAATGACCTTGCGTTCACCTGAGCCAACCAGCTGATCAATAAACCTTCAAATCCACAATATTGAGTCACCACAGTGACACCACTCCAAAATTTATATGAAATTTTTCTGCGATAGCGCTTGATTTTTTTTTTGGCGGAAGCATTATGGATACCAGGGAGAAGATCGCTGGACTCAGCGGAAACCCGACCCGGACGTAAAACACCCTAAGCTGCTTTGTCAGCAAACAATCGTTGCGATTCCGGCAGCTCGGCGCTTCAACTGCAGCCTCGAACCCTCCCACTAGGGCGCCCTACCTTCTTTACAGCAAACCGCAACAGCGGCCTGCATGGTTTCTTTTAACCGGAGGTATGTGCCCATGAAATCAGCGCCTAACGATAACATTGTGTTCCGCGACATTGACAAGTCAGCCGCCCTGGCGACTACCGTATCCAAGAAGTTAAACAAGCTGGAACGTTATTGTGGCGACATCATACATAGTCGCGTAGTCCTCGAAGCTCCTCATCAACACAAAACTAAAGGCAGACACTTCAAGGCATCACTAGAGCTTGCGATTAGTGGCAATCCCGTGACTATTAGTAGTGAGAACGAATCCATACACCGAGCGGTAAACGACACATTCGCCTCCGCCGAGCGCTGTCTGAAAGAGCGTAGCGAACGCAAGAAAACACGGCGGCACCAAGCCCTACAAGAGGTTGTAGAAGAGCCCAGCTAAAAACTGAGAGTCACAAAAAAGGCGGCAAAATGCCGCCTTTTTCATTATTCACAACTGCAACATATATCTACAGCGTAACAACAGAACCTAGCCTGCAACTGGAGTTCTCATAGTTACAAACTCCTCAGCAGCAGTGGGGTGAATTCCAATCGTTGAATCAAAGGTGCTTTTGGTAGCTCCTGCCTTAAGCGCTACGGCCATCCCCTGAATAATCTCCCCTGCGTCATCGCCAACCATATGCACGCCAATCACCTTGTCGTTGGACGCATCTACAACCAGCTTCATCAATGTCCGCTCTGTATTCCCACTCACAGTGTGACGCATTGGCCTGAATTCCGACTTATAAATAGTGACGTTGAGTCCAGAGTCCCGTGCCTCTTCTTCAGACAACCCCACAGTTCCGATATTCGGTTGACAGAAAACTGCTGTAGGAATGTTGTTATAGTCAATTTCAGCCGTCTCTCCCGTGCGCCAATGCTTAACCAAGGCCATAGCCTCCGCCAAGGCAACAGGAGTAAGCTGAGGCTCACCCGTTACATCTCCCAGTGCATATATTGACTGCACACTAGTTCTAAAATTATCGTCCACAGAGATTGTGCCATCTTTGTGCAAGACAACACCCTGCTCCTCTAGCCCCAACCCTTCAACATTTGCTACGCGCCCAGTAGCGTAAAGCACCATATCCACATTAATACTGGAACCATCATCGGCATGAGCGAGCAAGCTACCATCCTGAAGCTTCTCAATAGAAACAACGTTGTGGTTAAACTTTAGATCGATATTTTTCTTCTGCATCTCATCGCGAACAAAAGTGCGAATATCTCGATCGAATCCTCGCAAAAATAAATCTCTTCGATAAGAGAGGTGCACGTTTGCGCCGAGTCCAGCAAAGATGCCTGCAAATTCAACGGCAATATAACCCCCACCAACAACCAAAACTCGCTTGGGAAAGTTTTCCATTGAGAAAACTTCATTGGAAGTCAGCGCAAATTCCCGTCCCGGAATATTCGGAATAAATGGCCATCCGCCTGTCGCCACCAAAATACGCTCTGCAGTAATTTCTTTGCCGTTAACAACAACACAGTGAGGACCTTTGATGCTGGCTCTGCCATTTAGGGTTTCCACCCCAGAGTTATCCAGCAAATTGCGATAAATCCCATTGAGTCGAGCAACTTCTTTTGCGTTGTTATCCCGCAGTGTTGGCCAGTCAAACTCAGCTCCCGCGCTATTCCAGCCATAGGCTCGAGCATCAGAAAAGCCTGCGGAATAGCCACTCGCATAAACAAATAATTTTTTGGGAACACAACCTACATTTACACAGGTCCCCCCCATATAGCGGTCTTCAGCCACAGCGACCTTCATTCCTTGTGCAGCAGCCATCCTACTTGCACGCACGCCACCAGAGCCGGCACCAATAACAAACAGATCAAAATCATACTCAGCCAAAATAAACTCCCACTCAGCTATGCTTCGAATAATTTTTAAACAGCCCGACAATAAGTTTTCTGTGAACAACCATCTCAAGCTGACAATTCTTACTTAATAACCGTTGACACTTGACTTCGCTTTGGATATTCATGTGACTGCTGTCACAGATATCAGCCCGCCAGAGGAAATTGCACAACAAAAAAACCTGAGGCGGATAAAATAACAGCCATTAATAAGAGCAAAACCTATGGGCAATAATATGAAATACCCAAATGCAGTGATGCAGCGCGCCCTATTGCTTACTTCTCTACTGCTCATCAGCAATTTAAGCAGCGCAAAGTCTCATCCATCCTATCTGTCAGAAAAATACTGTGGCGATGTGGTTGAACAATTTGTCGGCTCGGGCATGCGTAGCCTCGACAAGTATATCAACCATAACTTCAACCCCGAATACACCGGGGGAATTCGCAATACAATACAGTTTCTCGAACAGAGGTTGGACTGGCTGAGCGAGTGTGATGATTACTTGACAGACACCACAAAAAGCTCAGTATTTCACAGCAAAGACGATACACAAAAGATCTTCACCGCCATCAGAGAGTTAGCCAAGGAACTCCAACACGTCCGGTCTGGTGTTGAATATCGGGATGAATCGGGAAATAACAACCCCGCCCCCTTCATACAGCGCCGCTATGAAGCCCTGGCCCGGCTGGTTGATCGACATCACACCCGCATGTTGATGAAAAAACAGTTTCAATAAGTTGCTGACTAAGGGGGCAGATTTTCGCCCCCTTACATAAAATAGGCAGCCCAAGAGATTTGCTTACGATCCCAGTAGCTACTCGGTACCCGCCTTCCGAACCCTTGCTTCCTTTCGCGAGCTAAGCCCAACCATAGAAAACAACTCGGGCATCCTCTCTTTAAGGCCACCCCCAATACGGGCCATAACTGATCTCAGGCGAGGGCGCTGCTTTTCAGTAAAAGGGATTGGCCGACAGCTTTGCATTGTCGCCAGGCCGATACGCGCAACAAATAGACTGGCTCCGACCCCCTGCCCCAAACGCACAGATACTGTGCTCAGCATGCTATCGCCAACAAGTTCCGGCCACATTTCACTGATCGCATACTCACTCGCGCCAGTGTAGGCGACCAAAGACAAAACCCTCTTGAACAAGCGCCATCGCACCACAAGAGACGGCTGCACACCATAAATCTGCGCCACATCATCAATCATTCGCAGTGACTGCCTCAGGGCAACCAGAATATCGATACTGGCAAAAGGGCTCAGCCCAACCAGTGCACCAGTGCTCGTTGAGTGGCGCACGACTCTCCTTAGAGCCTCTTGGTCAAGGGCATTTAAGAAGGTAACCTCTAAATGCTCTAACAACTCACTGCTATCGTAATAGTCAGCTGCCTCATCTAGAACTCGATTGAGCAGTACACCTTGGGGCTTACCGGCAAAATGCTCCTGCAAATTGCGCCTGAATACTTGCGCCTCTTGGTGACTGCGGCAGTCTCGGGCCTCGGCAGCCATTGCCTGAGTTTTTTCAAGCTTGTTCAGTGGGCGCCCCGCTCGGAAAAACTCCCACACGGAACTACCAATGATTGCACTGAAGCCCGCCATCAAAACAGCCACAAAAAGTCCCAATCCCCAGTGTTTATCGACCGCCCATTGATAAAGTCCATAAAACTCCCATCCGACCACGACCACCACTACTGCAAGCGCAGAGAGCACTGCTGGCTTTAGCCACTTAAACCGGAAAGTGGGTAGGCGCAACTCGGAGAAAGCAATCCGATCAGGAAGAGACTCTCCAGTGGTTATTGACCTAGGAATCTCCACTGACTCATCCGCAAGCGGTTCCACCCGCGTCGCATCTCTGTGCGGGACCTCCTGTCCAGGCTCATCTAGCGACTCGATACGTGTTTCGCGACGGTACTCAGTATTTTTATCACTGTTAATCAAACCTTATCTCCCAACAGAAGGTTCAAAAGAGCATCCACCCGTATATGTGGAATATGTCCTTCCTGCATTCCCACTGGAGGCCGCAGCTGTGGTGGTGCAGCTCCCGCATAGTGGCTCCACCCCTGCTCTTCATAGGGCGCCTGGGCAAAAATTTCCGCATTCTCAAAACCCAAATACTGCCCTTCGAGGTCATAACCCATCAGCATTCTCCGTCCATTCTTCTGCCCCTCTCTAGAGCAGCGAACCGCGGCAATCGCCTCACTAAATACCGGCAAACCCCGGTGACGGGCATCGGAGAAAGTCTGTTGTAACTGCTGGCCTAGAAGCTGCCTCAAAGCATCGTGGTCGGCAGCAAGTACCTGATCGACTTTAGTCGCAGCAAAAAGGAGTCGATTAACCTTTGGGCGCCATAGCTTGCTTAAAAACCCCGATTCGCCATAGCGGAATGTATCGGCAATATGAGCAAATGCCAGACGCATATCTTCCAGGGACTGTTCACCAGCAAATAGAGTGCCAATCATATCTACCAGTACCAGTTGTCGATCGATATGTCGAAAATGGCTATCTACAAAGGGTTTTACCTGCGCCCGCACATAGCGTTCGTAACGCGCCTGCAAAACCTTAAAAACACTACTCTCAGACAAAGCAGCTAACTGCCCAGCATCTAAACCACGCAAATCCAGGAGTGGGACTACCCCGTACGCCTCCTCGTCTAGCAGCGCTCTACCAGGCTGTAAATAACTGAGATTCAACTTGGTTCGGCAACTCAGAAGATAAGCTCGGTATTCCCCCCATAATTCGTCCAAATTTACTTCACTGGCATTCGCCTGGGGGGACAGTGCTGCCAGCTGAGCTATCAACCGGGGGGCCAGCATTGATCGCGCATCTGTAGAAAATAGGTGTGCTTGATGACGACACCACTCTGCGTAATCCATACGCAATAGCGGCAAGTCCATCAACCATTCCCCGGGGTAGTCACGCAACTCCACTACCAACGTCTTTCTACCATTACCCCGAAAACGGCGCCGGCTGCGTAAATGGATGTGTAACTCCATAGCCGAAGCATCTCTAGTACTCTGTGGCCAACTAGGTGGCTCAGCCATCAGTGCCGACAGGCAGGTCTGATAGTCAAATGGCGCCAAACCAGAGTCCAGCGCTGGCTTCAACTCTGCCCCCAACAGATCGCCATTGAGCGCAGGGGCAAAACCAGGTAATTGAGACTTCTCCGGATTGCAGAGTTGGTATATCAGACTGGTGAGAAACGTGGACTTGCCAGCACCACTGAGCCCAGTGATACCGATACAGATGCGTCGGTCCAACAAGCGCTCGGCGGCCCAGTGGGATTTATCCTGGGCCTCTCGGCTCCAGCGCCGTAGTTTTTCTTTTAAATGTGGGCGAGATTGACTCTCGCGAGACATAGAATCTTCGCGGTCCAGCGACACACACTCTGTCACTTTGGGCTCCATATAAAGCTGACTTCCAGAAATGGGGATAGAGAGGATGATGGAGGCTCAAGAATACCCCCAAAAAGAAATAGGCGCACAGCCTTACTGACCGAACGCCTTAGATGCAAAGGGGGCTCAGGAGCCGCCGCTTAGTCGACCAGCGCTACGTCTCCCGACCCCATCACTGAGAAGGAGTCAGTTCCCGGCCGTTTCAAGACAATATCACCCGATCCCATTATTGAACCGCTGGCAGTATCGGCGCGCAGACTGCGGCCAATAAAATCTCCTGAACCCATGAGGCGAACGTTCACATCGGCGACTCGCCCGCCAACCAACATATCGCCGGAACCTTGTATCTCCGCTAGTAAACTCTCACCGGTAATAGTACTTATCTTCATGTCGCCAGAGCCTGTCACCGCTACTTCCCCTTTGACAGTCAATGCCTTGTTGAGGAACAAATCACCGGAACCAGTAACATACGCTTTCAAGGATTCTGCGGCGACCTTGTCGATATTGATCATTCCTGAGCCCGTCACCCCCAAAGTTAGGCCTTCACTCTCAACACTTGAAGATCTAGCCTCACCAGAGCCAGTCACCTTAAGAGCCTCAATTTTAGGCATCGTCACGGTGAAGTTAACTTCATCTCCCTGCCCTCGGGATATGGTGACAAATCCAAAAAGGTTCTGGGTGTTTTCCTCAACGGATAACTCCAACCTTTCCCCTTTCACCTCAACTTTGACGTAGGGCATTGTGCTGACAGGGCCGACAGCGACAACTTCAAAACTGTCCCCCTGAATCAACTTCAAGTGAGAACTTCCCTTGAGAGACACCTGAGTGAACCCTTCCATATCGAAACGCTTAGTTTCCATTTCTTCTGCCTGGGCATTAGTGCAAAACGCAGCGACTGTGGCGAGGACTACTACCAGCGGGGCAAAGAGTGTCTTCTTCAAAATCATCATTAGAGGAATCTCATCGTTATTACCAGTTCATACCTATGTGACTCAGTAAGCGGGGGACTTGGATGCAGTGTCCCACAAATATTTTGGGGACACCATATGACCATGCAGTCTAAAAAATCAATCTTAACGACCTAGCCGCACTCCGCCTCGCTAAAGCCCAGCTCCTTTAGGGATTGTCGAATCTTTTCCGCCTCATGTGCCAACTGCTCTGAAGAAGCAGGCTTTTGCTTAGAGAAGTCAAAGTCTGACAATTCATCTACGGGTATCAGGTGGATATGGGTATGTGGCACTTCAATCCCAGCGATCATCACGCCCACTCGCTTCGGTGAGTAAGTTGCTTTCAGCCCTTTCGCCACCTTTTGCGCAACCAGCATTAGATGACTCGCCAGCTCCTCCGGAACATCATCCCAATGATTAATTTCCTCAACAGGGATGACCAAACAATGACCAGCCTTAATGGGTGAAATGGTCAAAATAGCTACGACCTTTTCATCTCTCCAAATAAAATTGCCAGGTAAATCGCCATTAATTATCTGAGTAAAAATACTTGCCATAAATTATCTCAAAAGGTTGAAATTTATTATTTGGTGCAAGCGTGCAGTCTAACACCAAGAAGAAAAAATAAAGTGTAAAGGCTTAGAAAATACTTGCGCAAACATAGATTTTCTTCTTTGGCGAAATAAACCCCCAATATGTGACAACCTGTCGAACAGAATGACAATTTTCTTAAACCAAGTTGGCATACTGAAAGAATATGTCTTAGGCTCGTCACCAATTAATGTTGTACCGCCATTGAGCCAATGCACATTGTGCTTCTCGTTACCAAAATACTTTTTCGGCTCTGCGGATAAACTTTAAATCAGTGCCAACTGCTCACCGGGGGGAGAGATATGGAAAGCCTGTTGGATCAGGTCGGTGGTGCTAAATTTGTCAACCGTACAGTCAGTGAATTTTACGGTGCTCTCAGCCACCACCTTTCAGCCTACGAAACTTGTGATTTCCGCAAACAATTAAGTCGTCAAGCTCAGTTTTTGAGCCATGCGTTGTCATCTACACCGGAACCAGACCGGAGTAGTCGCGCCCGTTTTTTAGCCAGGGGGTTAAACCCAGAGCTATTCGATTCAATGCTGGAGTATTTCGAGGGTCGCCTATTGGAGTTGGGCTATCGCCCTGACTTCAGCACACAACTGGTTGCGATCGTAACCAATCTCTATGGAGGTTGTGAGCAGGACCTGTCAATCGCTTGCTAATCTTTATCAGCGGCGCGCACGCACAAGTTGCGGCGCGCCCGCCCTGTCAATACAATTGCGCTTCACAGCCTTTACCCCCCGTTTTATTGCGCAGCGGTAAGCGCTCATTCACATACTCTTTTATATCAGAGATTATTCATGAAGATTGCCAACCACACAGTTGTGGAGATCCACTACACCCTGAAAGATGCTGACGGAACAGTCATTGACTCCTCAGCCAATGGAGAGCCGCTCAAATATCTGCAAGGGGTTGGTAATATCATTCCTGGGCTTGAGCGCGAGATGCTGGAAAAGGCACCCGGTGATAAATTTACTGCGGTAATCGCACCAGAAGACGGTTACGGCGAGCAAAACCCGGAGCTGATCCAAACCATGCCGCGCAGTGCCTTTGGTGGTGTTGAAGAGTTATCTGTAGGAATGGCATTCCGTGCAGAGAGCACCGAAGGTCACCCGATTGAAGTCGAAATTATCGACATCGACGGCGACGAAGTCACTATCAATGGCAACCACCCCCTCGCCGGCGTTGAGCTGCACTTCGAAATTGAAGTTGTTTCTGTACGCGAAGCGACTGCCGAAGAAGTTGATCACGGCCACGTGCACTGATCCCATGATATGAAACGCCGCCAGCCGCGCGGCGTTCCCCCCTTCCCCAATGTCATTGCCAAACAACATCATCCTGTTTGATAGCATCTGCAACCTGTGCAATAGCTGGAGTCAACTAATACTCAAGCGCGACAGAGAGCAGCGCTTTACCCTGTGCCGAGTGCAGTCCAATGCAGGCCAGCACTTCCTTAAACAGCTGAACCTGCCGCTGGACACTTACCAGACCATGATTTTGCTGGAACGACATGGTGGCACTTACCAATCCTTTTACAAAAGTGAAGCGGCACTGAGAATTGCCAGCCGCCTACCACAACCCTGGCGTTTATTGGCCATTTTGCGCTACATTCCCCGCCCGGCAAGGGATTGGCTCTACGACTTGGTTGCTCGAAACCGCTATCGCTGGTTTGGTCAACGGGAAAGTTGCCTATTGCCGTGTGACGCTGACAAACAGCGGTTTTTGGAAGATGTACCTGAAGAGACCCCAGATGAGCTTGTCTGACCAGTATTTACAGCGATTTGGCGGCATTGCTCGCCTGTATGGCGATAAGGCCCTCGAAATTTTATCCTCTGCTCACATATTGGTGATCGGTATTGGTGGCGTAGGGAGCTGGACCGCAGAGGCCTTGGCGCGAAGCGGCATTGGCCAGTTGACGCTAATAGACTTGGATGACGTCTGCATCACCAATACCAATCGTCAGAGCCACGCACTCGCCGATACTGTAGGCCATATCAAGGTCGAGGTGATGGCAGAGCGCCTACGGCAGATTAACCCGGAGATTACAGTTCATACGGAAGAGGACTTTATCGCTAATGACAATTTCTCAGCGCTGATCAATCCTGATATACACCCTATCGATGTGGTGATTGATGCAATAGACTCCGCACGGGTAAAAGCCGCCCTGATCGCTTACTGTAAAGCCCGAAAAATACGCTTGATAACGGTTGGTTCCGCAGGAGGTAAGCGCTCCCCCGATCGCATTGAGTGCGCCGATCTCGGCCGTACAATTAATGATCCGATGCTGGCAAAAGTCCGCCAACATCTATACCGCTTTCACAACTTCCAGAAGAGTCGCAAGCGCCAGTTTGGCATCGATGCGATCTTTTCCACTGAAGCAATGGTATACCCGCAGCCAGATGGGCAAGTATGCCAGCAGAAGAGCGCTATGCAGGACGGTGTTAAATTAGACTGCAGTGGCGGCTTTGGTGCGGCAACTATGATTACCGGCACCTTTGGGTTTTTGGCCGCCAACCGGGCCATCGAGCGACTTCTCCAGGCAAAAAACTAAGCCGGGGTTAATTGAGCCCTCAGCTGATCGCGGTAGCGCCTGCTCACCGGGATCAGCTGGCCGCCAACCAAGTGAATACGCGCATCACCGCTCTCCAGGGGTTCAATCTCCGCAATAGAGTCCAAGCGCACAATATAGGAGCGGTGGATGCGAGCGAATGACCCTGGATCCAAACGCTCCAGTAACTTGGTCATAGTCTCTCTCAGGGGGTAAATTCTATCGCCCAGGTGCAGATTGACATAGTTGCCAGCAGCTTCCACCCATTCGATATCCTGCACATTAACCAGAAATTCTTTTCCCAGCTTTTTCACCAGAAGACGCTCCGGCCTTTCTACTGGCTCAGCAGCATCTCCCTCATCTGGCTCTTCTAGTAAGCGCGCCTCACCCTGTAAACGTACCAATAAGAAGCGGTACAAATAAACAGAGCTTAAAAGAGCGGCATAGGTTTGAATATCTTTGAGATATTCATAGAAAAATTCTACAGGCCAGTTACCAAAGTTATAGGAACCGTCATTAAGGTGGTAAATGACCGTCCTCATAAACACCATGCCGGAAACGTGGACCAAGGACCAAGGCAAAGTGAAAAATAAATGTATGGCCAAGTTCTGCCGAACTATCCCCTTGCGCAGGGGAAAATAATGATCAAGAAGCAATATCAACGGAAATAAGATTGCGATCATTAGGATACTGGTTCCCTCCCACACCAGAAATTCCCATGGCTGAAAAATAGAACCCCAGCGGCGGTGATCAAAGTATGCCAAAGCGAACTGAACAAGCCACTGGCCGACAAAAAACAACACCCAGAACCCCACCTCAAACTGTCGCCGGTGCGTCAAATACTGCTGAACCGTCATTGCTCCTGAACCAGTATAAAAATTCATCGGCAGTCTACCCCCGATTCACCCCCAAAAACCACCACTGGCCCCTAATACCCTACAAATCGGCACTTTGGGATAGCTAATGGCAAATACTAACGGGAGCATAGCAAGCGACTAAAACAGCCTCGAACGACGAAACCTATGCATTCAATAACACAGAGACGCCACGATATTGACGCCCTTCGTGTACTAGCCTTTGGCCTACTTATTCTCTACCACCTGGGAATGGCCTATGTCGCGGAATGGGGGTGGCATGTAAAAAGCAGCTACCAAAGCGAGCCACTACAACTGGTAATGCTAGCGGTTAACCAGTGGCGGATGCCGTTGTTGTTCCTGATTTCAGGTGCAGCCAGCTATTTTCTCTTCCACAAGCTGGGCACTGGGGGTTACTTACTGAGAAGAATGAAGCAGCTATTGATTCCGCTGGCATTTGGAATGCTGGTGGTGGTTCCACCCCAGGCCTACTATGAAGCGCTAAGCAACGGCATTATTGAGCCTGGATACTTATCTTTCCTGCTGAAGTACTTCTCGTTCAGCCCCTGGCCAGAAAATGCCTTTGCTGGAAGTGAGTTTGGCCTGACCTGGAACCACCTGTGGTATCTACCCTATCTGGCATGCTACACCCTGGCCCTTATTCCTCTAGCCCTGTGGTTTAAACACCAACGGTGGCTGGGCCGATTCATGGAGAATATTAAATCTTGGCAACTGCTAATTCTACCGCTTGTGCCTATGATGGTGTACGGCCTGGTCCTATTTCCGCGCTTTGGTGGAATAAACTATGCCGTCGTCGACGACTGGTACACCCATGCCAGATTTTTTACTTATTTCTTCTGCGGCTACTTGCTGGTCAGCAGTAACGCTCCCTGGGAAATACTGGCAAGGCTGCGCAATCGCTTGATTATTGCAGCGCCCCTCACTTTCGCCCTATATCTATTATTTGATCGAGTACTACCTGATAACAGTATTCCCGCGCAGAAAATACTGCTTTTTATTGTTATCTATACAAATCGATGGGTATGGCTCCTGGCTGTTTTAGCCTGCGCTTATCGATTTCTCAATAAGCAATTCCGTTGGTTACCCTATGCCACTGAAGCGGTTTATCCCTGGTATATCCTCCATCAAACCATTACCGTAATCGCTGTGTATCAATTGGGGCAACTCGCTCTGGGGCCCATCCTGGAGCCCTTGCTAGTATTATTAATCACTATTTTCGGCTGCTGGGCTTCATATGAATTTATCATCCGAAGAAATCCAGTTTTACGGCCGCTGTTTGGTTTAAAGCCTATTTCCAATATAAGGCCTATTGCGGTGGAGGCCCCCATACCCCGCTCCAGTTAAGTTAATGGGAGGTCTGCTCCACCAGATTCAAAGCACGTTGCAGCAATGCGTAAAAACCATTGCTGCGCGATTCACTTAAGTGCTTACCGAGTCCTAGCTCAGCAAATAACAGAGAAAGATCTCTCTCTCGAATCTCAGTAGCCGTGCGGCCATCAATTTGTGAAAGTAATAACGCACCCAGGCCTTTTACAACCCGGCTGTCGCTTTCCAATCCAAAATAGTGCCTACCACCCTCTGTCCGGTGCGCTAACCAAGCTGCAGACTCACAACCCCGCACCAGGTTTTCTTCGGTACGTATCTCGGGCTTTCGGGCAATAGTTTTACTCCACAGCATTAATTCTCTATAACGTCCCTGCCAGTTGCGCTGGGAAACCAAACTCTCTAGCAATAACGAGGAAAAATCATCCCTGGCCCATTCATCACTCTGAATACTATCCCCCTGTTCAATTGACTTCTGGATCTCACAGTACTCTTTCAGGGCCTGCAAAAAAGCCTGAATATCACTATCAGTATTGTAGGCTGCGACTGATGCTCGGACCGTCACCAAATCACCGCTCTCTTTACCTAACAATTGTGCACAGTGATGGCCTACTCTCACTGCAATATCGCGCTCGTCCAGCCAGTGCATCAAATCGGCAGCGCTACCATGAATAGGCACAAAAGAGACAATACCCAGATTGTGGCGCACTTGGCTGATAACCCTAAAATTGGGGGACGCTATCAGTTCGCGATGTATCCATCGCACCAATTTCTGCTCATGCGCCGCTATAGCGACCCTATCTTGCTGCTCAAGAAATTCCAGTGCCGCTCCAAGACCCGCTATTGCCGCCAGCGGAGAAGTGCCTGCCTCAAATTTGTGCGGCAAGCCTGCATAATGACTCGTTTCAAGTTCAACGTCGGAGATCATTTCTCCACCACCCAGCCATGGTGGCATAGATTCCAAAAGTGTTTCCCTACCGTATAAGAAACCAATTCCTGACGGGCCGTAAAACTTATGTGCGGAGGAAACAAAAAAATCACAGCCAATTTTCTGCACATCAATCACTTCATGGGCTGCCAACTGGGCGCCATCAACAATCCACATCAAGTGCTTTCTGCGCAGCAATTGCCTCACTGCAGCCAGGTCCGGACGCAATCCGAGTGCGTTGGAACCGCCGGTCAGGGATACAATTCTTGTGCGCTCATTCAGCACTTCTCCCAGGCGATCAAATTCCGGGACACCCGCTACATGGGGTACATAGCGTAAACTCAAATTGAATCGCTTGGCCGCCATCTGCCAAGGGATAATATTTGCATGATGCTCCGCTGTTGAGATGACAATTTCATCCCCAGCCTGCAACTCACTGCACAGGCTGTGCGCCAACAAATTCAGTGCCTCAGTAGCACCGCGACAAAATACAATTTCCCTTGTGCTGGCAGCATTAACAAATTGTGCCGCTTGGCGACGCACTCGCTCCACCATCTCTGTAGCCTTACGGGCTAGACGGTGACTGGAGCGGTGCGTATTGGCATTGCTGTGCACATAGTAATCGCGTACAGCATTAATCACTGTCTCTGGTTTCTGCGTCGTTGCAGCATTATCCAGGTATACCAACTCCTTATTCTCCTCTTGAGCAAAGAGGGGAAATGACTGCCTGAATGATTCAGCGGAAAAACTCATAGGGAAAATAACTTCTCAGTATTTCGACAGGTAGCATTGGCGATTTCCCGCACGGAAACTCCCCGTAAATCAGCCAGTGCTTGTGCAATTTTAGAAAGGTTTTCAGGGCTATTACGCATACCCTGCTGACCTGAAAGAGGCATATCCGGGGCGTCCGACTCAAGCAGCAAACTCTCCAGCGGCGCACGTGACACAGCCCGTCGGGTTTTCGCTGCCCGTGGGTAAGTAATTGTTCCACCGATACCCAGATAGAAGCCCCGCTTCCAGTACTCTTGCGCCATTTGCTCACTTCCACTGAAAGCGTGGATCACACCTCCCCGCGGGAGCTTGAATTGCTTTAACAGCCTCAGGAGTTCATTGTGGGCCCGGTGAACATGCAGAATAATCGGCAGTTCATGGTTACTAGCAATCTCCAAATGAAGCTTGAGAATATCTTCCTGCTTATTCAAGTCAGTGCCGATAGAGGCATCCAAGCCACACTCTCCAACAGCGATACATGAGTATTTCTCAAGGCTCTCACTAAGCCGTACTCCCAACTCCATCAGGTTTTCCCGCCAACGGGAATCTTGCGGGATTTTCTTCACCCACCAAGGGTGAACACCAGCAGCCATCATCCAACCGGGCTGTTCCGATACCAGAGCGCCCAACGACTGCCACTGAGCCTCGCAAACGCCGGGGATAATGACCCTATCTATTCCGGCATTGAGACATCTTTGCCACACCTGCTCCCGGTCCAGAGAAAAAACCTCAAAATCAAAGTGGCAATGACTGTCTATAAATTTCACTTGTGATACCCATTATTCGCGCGCATATTAGCATGAAGTCGCCTTTTCCTCTGGTACACCTGTGATTGAATCTCTTTTGCCGATCGCCCTTTTTGCTTTCTCAGCCAGTATTACACCGGGCCCTAATAACCTGATGATTATGTCCTCAGGACTCAATCACGGCATCTACAGTTCAACACCTCACCTACTGGGAATTTGGCTGGGATTTCCCGCCATGGTGGTTGCCATTGGCTTGGGACTGGGAACCGCCTTCAATCACTTCCCTTTTCTGCATGAAGTTATTCGCTGGGCAGGCATTGCCTATTTACTCTACCTGGCATGGACAATTGGTTCGACCCGGGAAATGGGTTCTGGAAATTCAAACCAACCCCTGAGCTTTACCCAGGCGATGGCTTTTCAGTGGATCAATCCTAAAGGCTGGATTATGGCCACTGGAGCACTGGCTGCTTTCACCAGTCCCGGCACAGAAATATGGTCAGGAGTTGTTAAGGTTGCACTGGCATTTATCACCATTGGCGGGCCTTGTGTTGCCATTTGGCTATTCTTTGGCGTTGGGCTAAAACGGTTCCTGACTGAACCACGCTACTTGCGAAGCTTTAACATTGCTATGGGATTGTTGCTTGCTGCAAGCGTTATCCCCCTGGCCCTTGAGGGGCTTACCCCCTTTGGCACAGCCACCTGAAAGGCCTCTTCAACAGCTAAAGCTCGGGAGCCTTCAACTCCCGAGGCGCTCAAAGCTAGGAAAAACTAGCGAGACGCAGCCTGGAAACGGCTTGCTGCACGAAGCTCGGCTGAGTCCTGTAACCAAACAATATCTTCAGCCTCTACTTGCTGCCCTGTTATCCCTGATAACTGATCACTGAGTACTTCTAGTCGGGTATTCTCATCGACGCCTTCCACTGGAAGTCGAATCCAGACCTGCCCCTCTTCGTCTGTAACCTCCGCAGGTGCCCCCTGTTCAGTGCTGCTTAAATGGCGATCAAACACCGAGCTGTGACCTGGCGGCAAATAAATAGTGCCATTGGTAATATCGACAGCGAAGGCCACTATGCCCGGCAGCAAGCCAAATAGCAGGCCTGCACCGTCCAAGATTACGACCGCAGGATCAACTCGCCCACCCGGCTGCCCTTTGCGCTCCGGGTACAGGAAATAGCCACAGGCGCTCAGATTCATCACTGTTACAAGCGCAGCGGATGCCACGATACTTCGTTTAATCACTCTATTCATGGTGTCACCTCTCACGAAAGCCCCCTATGCGGAGCTATTACTTGTTCTTTCTATTCCCACTAATGCCATGGGATCTATTCTCTATCTGTACAAATTCACGTCAGATAGCCCTGAGACAAAAAGATCATCAAATTTACGCCGATCGAAACGTTCGTACAACATCAAGCAGGCTCGATTGCCTAAACTTTAACCAGCACTTGCTGCGGGATGTTAAGGAGATTTACTAATTTCTGACAGTGTGGAGTGACGCACTTGTGATCTGACCGGGCAGTAAGCAGTCGCCTGGGGTCCGACACCGGAAATTTCAGGGAGCAGTAGTCGTAGCAGGTGCCGCCAGGGATTGGCTAAAGCACGGTATCCTTATCGATGCCGTGCTTTTCTATTTCACTAAATAAAGGAGATTTCGTCCTATCGCACCCAAAATTGGCGAGATCCCCTACCTTTCTTCCTGGAAAATTCCCCCTACCGCTGTATCCTGCGCCCAAGAACAAGAGTGGAGCTCTCTACATGTATATCAGCAGCGCCTTTGACAGCGGCAATATCGAAGTTATCAATACCGACAGCAATCCAATTGAGCTAGCAATCCGTCAGGACAACAATTCTGACTTCTACCAATGGTTTCACTTTCGTCTGGAAGGCGATATTGGCACCAGCTATCCCTTGCGTATCGTTAATGCCGGCAAATCCGCCTACCCGGAAGGCTGGGAAAACTACCGCATCTGTGCCTCATACGATCGTCAAAATTGGTTCAGAATTGGCGCCAACTACGACGGCAATACTCTGGACTTCACTGTAACCCTGGATGAACCCAGCATCTATCTCGCCTATTTCGCCCCCTACTCCTGGGAACGCCACCTGGATCTGCTCGCTTGGGCGCAGAGCCACGACTTGGTCAAACTGCAAACTCTCGGTAAAACCCTTGATGAGCGCGATATGACCATGCTCACGGTTGGCAATGCCGACACCGCGAAACATCGTGTTTGGATGATTGCCCGCCAACACCCAGGAGAGACCATGGCGGAATGGTTTGTTGAGGGCTTTCTGGAAACCTTGCTCGACCATGCCAATCCTACTGCGCAAAGCTTGCTGGCAGATACCGTATTTTATGTAGTACCCAATATGAACCCCGACGGCAGCGTTCGCGGGCATCTGCGCACTAACGCTGCGGGCGCCAACCTGAACCGTGAGTGGCTCAACCCCACGATGGAGCGAAGCCCGGAAGTCTTTTTGGTAAGGGAGAAAATGCTGGAGCTGGGCGGGGATATCTTCCTCGATATTCATGGTGATGAAGCCCTGCCCTATAACTTTGTTGCGGCTTGTGAAGGTATTCCCGGCTATGACAAGCGCCACGCCAAGTTGGAAGAGACATTTAAGCAAGCTTATGAGGCCATCAGCCCCGACTTCCAAACGGAGCATGGATATGAGCTGGATAAACCTGGCGAAGCAAATCTGACAATTGGTACCGCCTGGGCTGGACATCAATTCCGCACCCTGGCTCTAACATTGGAGATGCCGTTTAAAGACAATGATGACCTCCCCGACTTGATCGAAGGATGGTCCCCGGCGCGAAGCCAACAACTCGCTCGCGATATTCTTTTCCCAATTCGCGAAACGCTAAAAACTATGTCTTAATCAGCCCAAAAGCCCCTAGCTTAAAGAGCCAAGGGGCTTTTGCCGACCAAGACTTAGTAAACAGGCTTTTCTATAAACCAAGTTATATCGATATAATTAGTCTGCTGACGGCTAATCTCCCCGCTTTCAGTATCCAACCAAATTACATCTAGCTCCCCCGAAGAACTTAACTTCGCTCCCCATACCACACTGTTTGAAGTAGGTGGAACCATACCTAATTTTGAAAATTCATCTGATCCGAGATGATGAGGCAACTGCGCAGTAATTTCTCCCCCATTAGATATATGGGCAACAACAGGTATTGCTTGCTCTGCCTCAATAACTGTTCTCTCTTCGGTCTCGGTATTAACACTACCTAACCAACTAATTCGTACTGCTAACCTTCTGCGTATAGCATCCAATAGATTAGAGATCCCTCCAGCAACAACCCTTCCACTATGGTCTTTCTGAAAAGCAACTTCCCAGTTTCGTTTTGGGGGAGTAGTGAAACACCAAACTGAATGTACACGGTCGCTATCTACCCTTCTAGAGTGCTCAAAACGCCCTAGTAAAACACCTCGGCTATCTAGTAAACCGTGCCACCGTCCAAACTCAGAAGAAAGCTCTATCCTTGAATCATGAATTCTAGGAATCTGCCGATGAACAGACTGAACTTTTGTTGCCACTTCTCCAGACATAACAGTTGTAAACTGCGCGTCAGACCAATGTGTAAGATCAGATTCTTTATCTCCATTAAAATCCAAATCCCACCCTACTCGCATTGGCACTCCACTTAAGGCAACTCTGGATAGTTCTTTTTTAGAGCCCGCCACTACCACACCATCAAAGTCGACTTCCAAAATAGGATCGCTACAGCTTGCCATCTGTTCGGCATTAACCTCAATCGCCCTTGCTAAAAAGAAAGTCAAAAGTAGCCAACTTTTACTTTTCATCACTATCACCCGTGCATACTTTATTTGCTTTTGTCGCCTTTAAATGTTACCCATAAAAGAGCTGCTATATTTATACCCCAGCAGTAAGCCCCCTCATCTAAAGAAGGGATAAAAGCAGCATTTTATGAGTTGAATTGACTTTCTACGGCTAGTTTACGCAAGCCATTACCCTTTTTCTTTTGCCATCTTCAATAAAGCAAGCACAGCCAAAAAAAGAAGAAAAGTAAATACAACCAACCCCCACATCACCGACTGAAAAGCCTGAGCAAAAGCCTCATTAAACATGTTAGCGATGCGACCGTGCAGAGCAGCAGACACCCCCATTGCGCCACGCTCTATCCTTTCAGGATTAATCAGCAATGCATCGATATATTTTTCCAGTGCACTGGTAATCTGCACCCCACTTTCCTGCAATTGATTTAGCAAACTCTGTTTTTCCATTATCCGGAATACAGTACCCACCACAGCCAAACCAAGTGCTGCGCCTATATTTTGTATGCCCCACAACATTCCGGTTGCTATTCCTGCACTATTAGGCGGCAAAGCGCCAATAGCGATTGGGGCTGTCGCACTAAATACAAACCCCCAAGCCACACCGAAAGGTATAAAAGCCAGCAAAAGCGTCGAAAAATTGGTATCCACTGAGAATTGTGTCATTACGATTGCCGCAATCAAAATACATATGACACCAATTAAGATTGGAGCCGCAGGTGCGGAATTAGCTGCCATTCTGCCCGCCACAGGAGATACCAAAGCCATCACCAAGGTAATAGGGAGCAAAATCAAGCCGGACATTACCGTTGTATCCTGACGCACAACATGCAAATAAAATGGTAATAAAAAGAAAGCAGAAATGAGAAATATCAACAAACTAAAATTGGTTAAAACACAAGCGGAAAATAGCGAATTCTTAAAATAGGCAAAATGGATCAACGGTTGCTCCAGTTTTCGCTCAACACGAAAAAGGGCAATAAAACTCAATATAGAAATAACCAATAACAACAGTATCGGCCAGCTCAACCAACCCACTTGCGCCCCTTCAACTACTAACACCACTAGCGAACCCACACTAAGCGCAAGAAGTATCATTCCACGCCAGTCAATATAACTTTTTTCTTTATCTAAATTTTGCGGGCTCCGCATTACAAAAAGGCCAAACACCATGCTGACCAGCACAAAGGGAATATTAATAAAAAAGATCGACCTCCAAGACAAATACTCACATAGGACCCCACCCAACACCGGACCAAGAGCAAAGCCGACAGCCAATACCGACATCCACCATCCCATTGCAAATCCGGCTTCTTTTTCTACAAAAGTGTGGGACAGCAAAGCAATATTATTCGGCACGATTATGGCAATGGAGACACCTTGAAAGGCCCGCCAGACAATTAACCAAAGTGGATCCTCAGCCAATCCCGCGAAAAGGGAGCTAACTGCAAGTAATACCCATCCAATATTGAGCATCTTCAGGGAGCCCACAATATCCCCCAATCTCCCCATACTGGCCATCAGGATACATAGCATCAACATAAATATATTCATAACCCACTGGGTTTGAATAAAGGATGCACCTAAACTTTGCTGGATTGTCGGCAGTGCAATACTGACAATGGTGTAGTCCAACCCCAATATAAAGGTGGCTGGAAAGGAGCCAAGCAAAACAACCCACTTATTCATTAGTCGCATAATTCCCCTTATGTAGCTTGTTAATTAAAGCAAGGAAAGATCCTGAATAATTTATCGGCATTTATTGCTGAGAGAGCTACACAATCCATCCATTAACAATAGAATTATGATGTCGCCAGAAAACAACAAGAAACCAACCCTCATCACATAGACAAAAAAGTCCAATTCGTAGTAAAAAGCAAAAATAATAAGACGGTACCTTAAGGCACCGCACACCAATAAAAATTAAAAAATATTCACTAGCGTCTACTGCAAAGGTAGCGTATCTACTCAGTCCGGAGAAAAATAATGAAACACACTATCAGACAGATGATCCTATCGATTCTATTTGTACTTTCCTTCGCCTCTCCCCCCCTTTGGGCCGATAGCATTTCTGATTTCCAAAACAGCTGGACAGGCACAGCCTTGGATCTACAGCGTCAAATAGACAACCACACTCCCATGAGTGAAAACAATATTTTGGGGACACACAATTCTTACAACTCAGAAGTGTATCGCGCCTGTAACTTCTCAGTGGGATGCCGCTACCTGGACCCTCAACAGGAGCATTCCATAAAAGATCAATTGCGCATGGGAGCTCGCTTTATAGAGCTGGATGTCCATTGGACAACAAAAATGGAGAGCCTTTTTTCCTACCCAAAAAGATTACTTCTGTGCCATGGGCTCTGCAGTATCAATGACAAGTATGCGACTGAAGGATTTAACGAAATAAAGGACTGGCTAAATGACAGCGCCAATCAGGACGAAGTCATCATTTTATATATTGAGGACCACTCTGATGGGCGCCATCAAGATCTCTACAACCAAATAACCGATCGATTCGGGGATAAGATTTTCTACAGCGGTGGCTGCCAGAGTATTCCCAGCAGCCTTACAAAAAATGATGTGCTTGCTGCAGGGAAACAAGTCGTCGTATGGAAAGATAGCGGCTGCTCTGGAAATGGTGACATGAAGAACATGGCCTTCACCGGATTAGGGGAAATCGGTCGAGTATGGGAAGACAGCACCACTATTGGCACCATAGGAGAAATTTTTAGCGGTGGTATTGAACGAATCACAGCCGACGATGTGCGCAATGGCTTTGCTATAGGTCACAACATAATCAACCTCGATAATATGAATACGACCGATGGCCGCATCGCTGCAGCTATTTGGTCATGGGATCAGAATGAGCCAAATAACTTGAACAATGAGGATTGCGCTATGCAGTGGGGCAACGGGCGCTGGAATGATGCCAACTGCAGCAACCAATATAGCTTCGCATGTAAGAACACGGCTGACGGTAGCTGGCTGGTCAGCGCCTCAACAGGCCCATTCTCTTATGGTGCCGGGGTGTGCCAGGCACTGGGCAATGACTACGTGTTTTCCGCCCCCACCAATAGCCAGGACAACCAAGCCCTTAAAAACGCCAAGGAAACCACTGGCTATGACAAGGTATGGATTAACTATCAGGACCAGATAACTGAGGGCCACTGGCAGCACAATTAACCTCAAAAATCTCGACTTGAGGATTTAGGGTGGATAGGAGGCTAAGCCCGAGCCTCCTATCCAAGGCGAATGTTATTGACCCCTCTCAAGTACAAACCCTGTCACCATATTCAACTAAATTACCAAAACGGGAATATAGCTCTGGGCCTAGTCACACTCTACTCTCAACTGATCGCTGATATGTCGTTAGTTAAGACAAGATCAGGCATAATCTGCCTCCTAACAAGACTGTCAGGATAAAATTATGCGAATTCCTACCACCTGGCGCCGCCTTGGCTTGGCTGTAGCCATCGGCGGTGTTATCAGCGGTTGTAGCAAGGGCAACGAAGAAGTCAGCTCACAAGCGCACTCCCATAAAGAACATACCGAGCACAGCACCGAAAAGCTCAATCTAGAAGCCACTGAGAAGGCTCAAATTGATACTGTCGCTGCCGACCTGCACAAGCATGTCGCCGTATTGGCCTCTGATGAATTCGAAGGCCGCGCTCCCGCCAGTAAAGGTGAAGAGCTGACGGTAAACTATCTGGCAGAGCAATTTAAGGCGCTCGGACTTACCCCTGGTGCCGTAGACTCCGAAGGTAACCCCAGCTGGTTCCAGGAAGTCCCCATTGTAGAGATGGATATTCAATCCACCCCCCTTACTATTCAGGGCGAAGGTGTGGGCCAAGTTCTAAAACCGATTGACGATATGGTCGCGTTTACCCAGCGCCAAACCAGTGCATCCAGCCTTAATGAAAGCGAATTGGTTTTTGTCGGTTACGGCATCGTAGCTCCAGAAAACAACTGGAATGACTACGCAGGTCTGGATATGGAGGGCAAAACCGCAGTCATTCTGGTAAATGACCCCGGCTATGCCACCCAAGATGAGGCTCTATTTAACGGCAATGCCATGACCTACTATGGTCGCTGGAGCTACAAGTTTGAAGAAGCTGCCCGTCAGGGCGCCGCAGGGGCCATTATTATCCATGAGAATGGCGCTGCCGGTTACCCCTGGGAGGTAGTGAGCGGCTCCTGGTCTGGCGCCCAGGTAACCCTTGAAGCAGAAAACAAGAATATCGACCGCGTGGCGATTGAGGCCTGGATCACCAACCAGGCAGCGAAGGATCTGTTCCAGGCAGCAGGTCTCGATTTGGCCGAAGAAATGGCAGCTGCAAAAGCACCGGGATTCAAGCCTAAGCCACTGGAACTCAAAGCCAGCATCGAACTCAGCAACAGCCTTGAGAAGTCCAACTCTCGCAATGTTATTGCTAAGTTACCCGGCAAAAAGTACGCAGATGAGACCATTGTTTACACTGCCCACTGGGACCACTTAGGGGTCAACAGAAACGCTTCTGGCAAAGACCATATCTTCAATGGCGCAGTGGACAATGCCACTGGCACCGCTGGACTACTTGCTCTTGCAGCCCAAGCAGTAAAAGAGGATCAAGCTGATCGCTCCCTGGTATTCGTCGCAGTAACTGCTGAAGAGTCCGGTTTACTCGGCTCCAAATACTATGCCGCCAACCCAGTTGAACCTCTGGAAAAGACGGTTGCGGGCTTTAACTTCGACGCTATGAATGTCTTGGGCCCCACCAAAGACATCACCGTCGTAGGCTTCGGCAGCAGCGAGCTGGAAAATCTCTTAGAAGTAGCCGCCAAAAAGCAGGGCCGCTATCTGGCTGCTGAAGAGCACCCGGAACGCGGCTACTTCTATCGCTCAGATCATTTCAGCCTGGCAAAAGAAGGCGTGCCAATGCTGTATTTTGATTCCGGTAGCGAAAACCATGAGCACGGCCGGGAGTGGGCACAATCCAAGGACAAGGAATATCTCAGCCAGCACTATCACAAGCCGGGAGATGAGTACGACCCCAACTGGAACCTGAAAGGCGCCGCTATGAACTTGCAGCTGGGCCTGCAATTGGGCCTGAAGTTGGCAAACAGCCGCGACTGGCCCAACTGGTATGAAGGCAATGAGTTCCGCGCTATTCGCGACGCCAGTGCCGAAAGTCGCAAATAACCAAGCAGGATAAACATCCCGCTTTTCCTTGGTGGCACCTCCTCGGTGCCACCAAACTTCCCATCCCAAACATCAACCCTGCATTAGCTGCAGGTGCCTCTCCCTGAATCGAAACCAATAAAAAAGCCCCACTGTCTCCAGCAGGGCCTTTTATGCGGTTGAACTCTTTAGCTAAATAGCGACTTAAGCAGCGCTAGTAGCCTCAAGCTTTTTCAACTCTTCATCGCGAAGTTCACGGCGCAAGATTTTGCCCACATTAGTTTTGGGTAAGTCCTCACGGAACTCAACATGCTTCGGCACTTTATAAGCCGTCATATGCTCACGGCAGTAGGCGACAACTTCATCTTCGGTCAAAGATGGATCAGCCTTCACCAGGAAGAGCTTCACCTGCTCACCACTTTTCTCATCCGGGATACCGATAGCGGCAGCTTCAGTGACCTTCGGATGCGCGCTGATCACGTCTTCAATCTCATTGGGATATACATTGAAGCCGGACACAATAATCATGTCCTTCTTGCGATCCACAATTTTGATGTAACCGTCATCCTGAATAACGGCCATATCGCCGGTATTCAACCAACCTTCACTGTCGATGGTATCCGCTGTCGCTTCCGGACGCTGCCAGTAGCCTTTCATCACCTGAGGTCCGCGCACGCACAGCTCGCCAGGAGAGTTGTTTGGCAAGTCATTGCCATTCTCATCGACAACCTTGACCTCAGTACCGGGAACAGGAACTCCCACTGTGCCCAGCTGAACACCATCAGTAGGGTTAAATGAAACAACCGGGGAGGTTTCAGTCATACCGTAACCTTCCATGATCATACAGCCGGTCATTTCCTCCCAGCGCTTAGCCGTATCGCGAGTTAACGCCATGCCACCAGAAGCTGTTGAGTGCAATTTGCTGAAGTCCAGTTCAGCAAAATCCTTGTTGCGCATCAGGCCATTGAACAGGGTATTGAGCCCAACAAATCCGGTGAAACGCAGGCCTTTCAGCATCTTCACAAAACCCGGAATATCCCTCGGGTTGGGCACTAATAACGAGTGGTTGCCCGTGGAGAAAAGGCACATGCAGTGGATGGTAAATGCGTAGATATGGTAAAGAGGCAAAGGTGCAATATAGAACTCCTCACCTTCTTTCATACCACTGGCAAATGCGATACGAACCTGCTCCATATTCGCAACCAGATTGCCATTAGTCAGCATTGCCCCTTTGGCAACTCCGGTAGTACCGCCGGTGTACTGCAGAACCGCAATATCTTCTTTGGTGCGCTCAACATCCTTATGAGGACGCTCAGCGCCTTTTGCCATGGCATCGCGAAAGCTAACCTCATTGGCAAAAGAAAATTCAGGCACCATTTTCTTAACGTACTTTGCCACACTGTTGATCAAGGTACGCTTCAGCGGACTGTGCAGATCCGCAATCTCAGTAACAATAACTTGTTTTACATCGGTTTCAGCAACAACAGCAGCAGCGGTATCGGCAATATTTGCCAGCACAACCAATGCTTTGGCTCCTGAGTCATTTAACTGATGCTTAAGCTCGCGCTGTGTATATAGCGGATTGGTATTTACTACAACCAGACCTGCGCGCAGTGCACCAAAAACAACTACAGGGTACTGCAACACGTTGGGCAACTGGACAGCGATGCGATCGCCGGGCTTCAAGTCGGTATGATTTTGTAAATAAGAGGCGAATTTTCCACTCAGCGTGTCAATATCATTGATTGAAAGTGTACGCCCCAGGCATGTGAAAGCCGGCCGGTCACCGAATTTGGCGCAAGCGCCTTTAAAGACATCAAGTATGCTGCGATCAATGTCCAACTCTCTTCTCCCATTCCTGATTGTTGTCGTCGCTTGCCCACACCTTCCGTCTCCATAGGCGAAAGCTGCCATATCTCTTGGCGAGCGAGAATTTATTTATTGTTTGTAGTATCTTTGAGACGGTGAAAAAGAAGGGTTTAAAACCTCTCTTTACCGATCTCCCTCTTCACTATTCGCAGGAAATAAACCTGCCAATGCTGCGGCCAATTCGCGATTTCCAGAATATTGAACATCCCCCAAAAGGAAGGCGTGACGCCCACTTAATTGACCGTCCAATATAGCACTGAGAGTGCTGTTTTCCATTTCCAATGTTAGTTCTGGATTATCAGTCTGACCAAATTCGGAAATCACTTTGTAATTTTTAGATACTTCGGTGACATAAACATAGAAGTCACAGGCATCTGGCAGCCGGAACTGTACCCGAGCCAGCGGGTACGAACAAGCTAAGTGACACAGGCGCTCTTGAACTGAATCCGGCAATTGCATCGGAAATTCTCCGTTTAAGCCGCTTTATTACTCACAAAAAAACCGCCGGCATTTGCCGGCGGTTTTAATCTCAGAGCGGGATCAGAATGCAAAATGCTCGGCATCCAATTCCATCAAGTTGCCTGCTCCACTCAACATGGACGTTGCGTGGCTGGAAGTGCGAGGAAGGATACGCTCGAAGAAGAAACGCGCGGTAGTAATTTTCGCCTTGTAGAAATCTTCTTCTCCAGTGCCCGCTGCCAGTTTTTCATTGGCAACTTTAGCCGCCTGTGCCCACAGGAAGGCCAGCACGGTGTAACCGGAGAACATCAGGTAATCTACAGAAGCAGCACCGACTTCGTCTGGGTTTTCCATAGCTTTGCCGCCAACGTGCAAGGTCAGGTCGCCCCACTGCTTGTTAAGCTCCTGCAATTTAGCAACGAAAGGCGCCAGTGCTTCGTTATCAATTTCCGCCTGGCAGAATTTGTGAACCTGCTTGGTGAAACCGCGCAGCAATTCACCCTGGGTCATCAGAACCTTACGACCCAACAGGTCCAGAGCCTGAATACCAGTGGTGCCTTCATAGATAGTGGAGATACGCGCATCACGTACGTTCTGCTCCACGCCCCACTCGGCAATATAACCGTGGCCACCGAAACACTGCATACCCAGGTTGGCAGATTCGAAACCAGCTTCTGTCAAAAATGCTTTTGCAATCGGCGTCAGGAACGCCAGCATATCGTCAGCGGCTTTCTTCGCGTCAGCATCGCCTTTGTGAGTGATATCAACCAGCTGTGCGCACTTAACAACCAGCATACGACCACCTTCAGAGAAGGCTTTCTGGGTCATCAGCATGCGGCGCACGTCAGGGTGAACTATAATCGGGTCAGCCGGGCCTTCCGGGTTTTTCACGCCGGACAGAGAACGCATTTGCAGGCGATCTTTTGCATAAGCCAGGGACTTCTGAAAACCGATCTCGGAGTGAGCCAGGCCTTGCAGAGCAGTACCCAGGCGCGCAGTGTTCATAAAGGTGAACATATAGCTCAGGCCTTTATTCTGCTCGCCGATCAGGAAGCCTTTAGCACCGTCAAAGTTCAGCACTGCAGTGGCGTTGCCGTGAATACCCATTTTGTGCTCGAGGGAACCACATACCACACCGTTGCGCTCACCAGCAGAGCCGTCAGTGTTCGGCAGGAACTTGGGTACGATAAACAGGGAGATACCTTTGGTGCCAGCAGGTGCGTCTGGCAGGCGGGCGAGTACGATATGAACAATGTTGTCAGTCATGTCGTGCTCACCGGCGGAGATAAAGATCTTGGTGCCGGTAATCGCGTAGGAGCCATCGTCATTTGGCTCAGCCTTGGTGCGCAGAATACCCAGATCGGTACCGCAGTGAGGCTCGGTCAGACACATAGTGCCAGTCCAGCTACCTTCAACCAGCTTGGTCAAGTAAACCTGCTTCTGCTCTTCAGTACCGTGCTCTTCCAGGGTGTTCATGGCACCGTGGGACAAACCGGGGTACATGCCCCAGGACCAGTTGGCGGTGCCAACCATCTCGCTCATGATAGTACCGAGCGAGGGCGGCAGGCCCTGGCCACCGTACTCAGGATCGTGGGGCAGCGCAGCCCAGCCACCCTCTACAAACTGCTGGTAGGCTTCTTTAAAGCCTTCCGGGGTAGAAACTTCACCGTCTTTCCAGGTGCAACCTTGCTGGTCGCCAATTTGGTTCAGCGGTGCAATAACGTTTTCACAAAACTTTGCACCCTCTTCCAGGATGGCATCCACGACATCAGGAGTAGCCTCCTCATATCCAAGTGACTCATAATGCTTTTCTGAGTCCAGCATCTCGCGCATTACGAAACGCAAATCACGCAGTGGCATTTTGATATCGGTCATCCTGATAACCTCAATTCGCTTATGTTTGGGACCGGAGGCAAAACCATCCAGTCATATTTATGACTAATTTCTAAGATTGGTTCATCATAGTAGTAAGCGAGCAGCCCCCTCTATGGCCAAACCCGTCCAAAGCGGTGACAAATCGAGGCGAGAGGATGAAAAAAGGTGACTGGCCCAGTCAAATATCCAGGCCAGCTGCGGCGCGACCACCCCGGCGATACTCGCCTGGCGTAATTCCCGTCCATTTTTTGAAGGCGCGGAAGAAAGCACTGGATTCATCGAACCCAAGCATCTCTGCGATCTGCCCATTGGAAAGGTCCGGGCAGCTCAGGTAGTGGAAAGCCGCTTCCATCCGACATTCGTCTTTGAGCTTCTGGTAGGAGGTGCCCTCCTGCTGAAGGCGACGGCGCAACGTGGTCACCGACATATTGAGTCTCTCCGCCACCGCCTCTGCTGCAGGCATGGACTCACTCACGTCCCGGTTCAAAATGGTTTTCACTTTGGTCTTGATACTATTGGCACTGCCGTCGCTGATCACCAGGTGGTAAGGAGCGGTGCGAATAAAGTCCTCAACCATCTGCGGGCTTTGCACCACAGGGTATTCCAAGTAGCGGGTATCGTATTCGAGCGCATTAAACGGTTGCTCAAATAACAACTCATTGGCCTCGCTTTGCGCGAGACTGCGAAACTCTTCCGGGCAAGCAAATGAGAAGTGCAACCTGGCCAGCGGAATCTCCCGCCCTGCCAGCCAGCAATAAAACCTGTGCCAAACCGCTAGAGTTGTACGCACCACACTGGGGCTCGTGTTATTCAGCAGCTGCTCAAATTCGCCCTTGCCCAGCGAACTGATCCCGCAAATTTCAACCCGCTCGCGCCCATGGCCACCTTCTCCGAGCACCGGCTTCACCTTAAAACCTCGGCAGATTTCCATAAATTCGGCACAGAGCGTAATCGCCTGGCGGAGGGTTGCACAGTTCACCACCGCCAGACACAACAAGCGAAAAGACCCGGAACGGACCCTTCCACCACTCAGCATGCCAAACCACTCATTTTGCGCCAGCCACATCACGCGCTGGTACAAGCGGCCGTACTTCACTGCTGAAAATGCGGATACGCCCTGCAATTCAGACTCATCGATATCGACAGAAGCTAAAAGCTCCTTGCGATCACACCCATGCTTGGTCGCCTCTTCGAGCAGTCGCTCGAGGTAGGCGATAGGGATGCGAATATCCTCTTCCGTTGACGCCATCTATTATTTACGCCTGCGCAACCAATTCAATAAAGCCCCGCACCCAAACGCCAGAGCAATGATGACAAGCAATATCACCAACAGAAGAATGAAATAGGTGACAACATCCTTAACGGGCAGGTCCCAGCTGTAGACTGCCGCCACTACAAAGGCGACACAGGCGAGGACACTGGTAATAAAGGAGCGGCGACTTCTTTTAGCCATGACGATCTGGATACATTGATTTTCAAAACAGGTGAGACTGCCACATTTTGTGGCGCTACCATTGTATTGTCGGCACCCAGTACCGACGCGGCGTCGAATCGTGAGGGATTGGCCGGTTCCTGTCAACGCCGCAGGAGGCACCAATGAGCAGAAGAATGCTGGAACCAGAGGATCGAGCCACGCTGTTAAGGCTTTTGCACTGGCTTATGTGCCTGACCGCCATTATATCCTTAATACTGTTGGGAATCGCCTTTTTTGCCCCTAGCTAATCAGCCCACCCTTGGCCAAATGGGCGGGGTCTAACAATTCCTCAAGCGTTTCTCTATCCAGGTCCGTCATTTCAACAGCAACATCCAGCACTGGCCTACAGCTGGCATAGGCGGCCTTGGCAATCTCCGCCGCTTTCAGGTAGCCAATCACTGGGTTAAGGGAGGTCACTAAAATGGGGTTGCGGCCCAGGGTTCCCTCAATATGCGCCCGATTCACCGCGAAACTGGCAACAGCTCGATCAGCCAATAGGGTCGATGCATTCGCGAGCAGGTTAATACTTTCCAGCAGCGTACTGCCTACTAAAGGCAACATAACATTCAATTGAAAATTGCCGCTCTGTCCCGCCACGGTCACTGTGGTGTCATTACCCATCACCCGGGCACAAACCATAGTAACTGATTCGGCAATAACTGGGTTCACTTTGCCCGGCATAATACTGCTCCCTGGCTGCAAGGCCTCCAGGGCGATTTCGGAGAGGCCAGCAAGGGGACCGCTGTTCATCCAGCGCAAGTCATTGGCAATTTTCATCAGGGAAACTGCCAACACTTTGAGCTGCCCGGACAATTCCACCGACGTATCCTGACTGGAAATTGCGGTAAAAAAGTTCTCTGCCGGGCGAAACTGATGAGATGTGTGGGCGCTGATTTTTTGCGCGAACAGCTCGGCAAAATCCGGGTGAGCATTGAGTCCGGTGCCAATCGCCGTACCGCCTTGAGCCAGCTGGGCAAGCCGTGGCATTACCGCGCGAATTCTCTCCCGGCACGCTTCTATCTGTGCTGCCCAGCCTCCAACTTCCTGCGCCATTGTCATAGGCACTGCATCCATCAGATGGGTGCGGCCGGTTTTTACAATACTTTCAAGCTCCGTGGACTTGTCGCACAAGCCAGTGTGCAAATGGCGCAACGCAGGCAGCAGGGTGTCTCGCACTGCAAGCAGGGCTGACACATGGATTGCGGTGGGAACCACGTCATTACTGCTCTGACTCATATTCACGTGATCATTGGGACTGATGATTTGATCACTGTGCTTTTCTGCGAGGTGAGCGAGCACCTCATTAACATTCATATTTGAGCTGGTACCAGAACCTGTCTGGTAAATATCGACGGGAAAATGAGTGGCATACTCCTCATCACCGAGACTGTCGCAGGCATTGATAATGGCCTCAGCCTGCGCTTTATCCAACAACCCCAAGTCCCGGTTGGCCTCCGCAGCAGATTTCTTTATCAGCACAATGGCGCGGATAAACTCTGCCGGCAAGCCGTGACCACTGACAGGAAAATTCTCCACGGCGCGCTGGGTTTGCGCACCATACATTGCCTCAGTCGGCACCTGAACTTCGCCCAGGCTGTCCTTTTCAGTGCGGAATTCGCCACCCATTTCACTCTCCCCAGATGCGCTTAATGCATCGACAGAAGGTTATTTAGCCGCTGCAGCCCTACTCGACCACGACGGTAATTTTCTTGGACATCACAGGCTCTTTATGTGGCACATGCATATAGTTGCCCAGAACCAGTTGTAGCGTATGTTTGCCGGGTGGCAAGGTAACTTGAGTCTCGGTTTGCCCGCCACCAAAGTGAATGATGTTCTTACTCGCCGGCAAAGGCTTGCTCATATCCGGCATATCATCCACATCAATCAGCAGATGATGGTGGCCGGTATTCTCTTGATTGGTACCCGCCGGTGCTACACCCATACCAGACAAACCAAACTTCACCGTAAATGTCTGGGGCACCTTCTCTCCATCCTTCGGCGAGATAATATAGACCTTGGCATCTGCTGGGGCCTTACTGCTCATATCCATTTTGCTTTCGTGCTCGGACGCATGTAACAGCGGCGATAGCATCAGTGCGCTGGCAAACAGCAGAGAACTGGATTTAATCATGTGTATTCCTTCCTGATAGGGCGCCCAGATCGCGCCAATTCTTATAATCTGGCTTTACAGCTTCTCGGCCGCGGCACCTTGGTACCGTTCGGCAAAGACACTTTAACAGACCAAAGTTTCAGTTCCAGAGACTATGAGGGAATATAGTTGCGGAAAGAAAAAGAGAGATAGGATTTGTGACAGGGCTGCTTATTTAAATCTGCTTTGCGGCAATTAGGCAAGAGAGGGCCCGGACCAACCGGGCCAGAAAAATCAGATACTCACCCGCCCCTCTTGGGTCCACTCGCAGCGAACCTGCATATCGCCGCTGCCCGGCTCGTGATAGAGGCCAGCGGATTCCCAGCTGAAAGAGTGAACGCCGGAAAGCTCAGTTTCCAAATGCACAGTTGCCGAAACCCAATACATACTCTTCAGCAACTCTTCAAACTTCTGTATCCACAAATCCCACTCGTACTCTACCGCCCGATAGGAAGCGCCAAAGTGGATAACATCGGTTTGATACTGGGATTGCTTCACTTTAATGGTGGGAATAGCAAACATATCCCGGCACAGGAATGGCCATTCATCAGCACTGGGCAGGGCGAGCACAGCATTGCGGTTCACCCTGCGCCGATCGCTGCCGCCAGCGAGGCTATTGCTGTCTTTGATACATCCGTAAACGATGGATTCCTGATCGCCCTGAAGCATTAATTCCATTCCTTACCACAGTGCCACTGGACATCAGGTACCCAGGGCAAAACAGATCTAAGGCATCAACTTTAACGGCGAAGCGACCAGAAAGCCACAAAACAAAACACGAACCTGCAAAGTGCTCAAAAGTTCGGCTATTCAGTTACTAATGGTGCCCCGCATAAAATACCAGGACTAAATCTCAAAGCCCCTTTCGCGCAACATATCCAGAAGCGCCTCTTCATCCATAACTGTGATACCCAGTTCCTGCGCTTTGGTCAATTTTGAGCCAGCGCCTGGCCCGGCAACCAGAGTGCCGGTCTTGGCGGAAACACTTCCTGCGACTTTCGCACCCAGCCTCTGTAAGTAATCTTTTGCTTCACTGCGGGACAGGGTTTCCAGTTTGCCGGTGAGCACCCAGGTTTCCCCTGCCAGGGGCTGATCCTGCTCGTCACTCTCTTCCGCTTGCCAATGCACACCCGCCTGCTGCAGTGCCTCCACCTCTTCTTGGGCATGAGGCTGCTGAAAAAACTCAGCAACAAAATGAGCGACCACTGGGCCCACATCTTCAACTTCCTGCAAAGCTTCGACATCTGCCGACATTAGCGGATTCAATTCGCCAAAGTGCCGCGCCAAATTGCGCGCTGTAGCCTCACCCACTTCCCGGATACCCAGGGCATAAAGGAATTTAGGCAGCGTGGTCTCTTTACTGCGCTCCAGTGCATCGAGGAGGTTCTGGGCAGACTTTTGCCCCATTCGCTCAAGTCCCGCCACCTGCTCCAAGGTGAGGTGGTAGAGCCCGGACACCGAATGTAACAAGTCCTCATCTACCAGCTGCTCTACCAGCTTGTCTCCCAGCCCATCAATGTCCATCGCTTTGCGCGAAGCGAAATGCTTGATGGCCTGCTTGCGCTGGGCACTACAAATCAGGCCGCCGCTACAGCGGACCACCGCCTCACCGGGCGTGGATTCCACCGGCGAGCCACATACTGGGCAATGTGTGGGGAATTCAATAGCGTGGCCACCCGGCTTGCGCTTGCTCTCCACTACAGAAACCACCTGCGGGATAACATCTCCGGCACGGCGAATAATGACGGTATCACCCACCTGTACGCCGAGGCGCTCGATCTCATCTCGATTGTGCAGAGTTGCATTGGAAACGGTAACGCCGCCGACAAACACCGGTTGTAGGCGAGCAACCGGGGTGACCGCACCGGTGCGCCCTACCTGGAACTCAACATCCAATAATTCAGTCATTTCCTCCTGAGCGGGAAACTTATAGGCCATGGCCCAACGGGGTGCGCGGGCAACAAAGCCGAGACGGCGCTGCAGGGGAATACTGTTGACCTTAAAAACAATACCGTCGATATCATAAGCGAGGTCCTCGCGCTTCTCGCCGATTTCCCGGTAGTAATCGATGCAGCCCTGAATATCCTTAGCGACGCGCATCTCCCGATTTGTACGGAAGCCCCAATGCCCCAGCAGCTGCAAAGTCTCAACGTGCTTTTCCGGCAGCTCACCACCCTCTACAAGACCAGTGCCATACACACACAATTCCAGCGGTCTCTGCGCTGTTATGCGGGAGTCCAATTGACGCAAACTGCCGGCAGCGGCATTTCGAGGATTTACGAAAAGCTTCTCACCCGCCGCGGCCGCTTTGCGATTCAATTCGGCAAAGCCCGCTTTCGGCATATAGATTTCGCCGCGCACTTCCAATACACCCGGATACTTTTCAATACCATCTGCTTGACGCAAACACAGAGGTACAGATCCCACGGTGCGTACATTCTGGGTGATATCTTCACCGGTCGTGCCATCGCCGCGCGTTGCAGCTCGCTCAAGCACGCCGTCGCGATACAAAAGGCTGATAGCGATACCGTCTAACTTGGGTTCACAGGCGTATTCCACCGGCCCTTTACTGTTGAGGCGCTCACACACCCTACGGTCAAACTCCAGCAACTCTTCATCATTAAAGGCGTTATCCAAAGACAACATCGCCACCTCATGGCGAACTTCCTGAAAAGAGGAAAGCGGCTCTGCGCCGACCCGCTGGGTGGGAGAATCCGGAGTTAGCAGCTGAGGATATTCACTTTCCAGGTCCTGCAACTCGCGCAGGCGCCGGTCGTACTCAATATCCGGCAACTCGGGATCATCAAGCACATAGTATTGGTGATTCGCACGCTGGAGGATTTCATGTAATTCCTGAACACGTTCGCGCACTTGAGGGGAAATAGTTTGGTGAGTCATCGGCAATTCGAGTGAATAAAAATAATAGTTAGAAAATTATTTCGATTTTACATGCAAATACGGCCCGAGCTTACGGCTAATTTCCAAAATGAAAATCAGCCGGCATCCCGGGCCGCATTAAAAATGGCAACAATTATGTAGAGATTGCGCGCTAGCTTTGCGCCATCGCTAAAGTCCTTCGGCGCTGGTACTCCACAACCCGCTGACGATAATGCTCCGCCGTTTGCGCGGTAAATACACTGCGATTCTCATCCTTCAATTCGCCACCGAGCAGCTCAGCAATTTTGTATGAGGTGGAAAGCAGTTGATCGAAAGCTTTAATCGCCTCGCCTTCCACAGGTAGTGTCAGGAACAGGCTAACACCCGGCGTGGCAAATTCTTCCATCTGGGCCAGGTCGAAAACGCCGGGCACAACAATATTGGCGAGACTAAAGATAATGGCCCCATCAGCACCGCCGTGCTCATGGTAGTGAAAAATATTCATTTCACCAAAGCGCATGCCACAGGCAACCATTACCCGAAGTAAGTCATTACCCTCGAAGTAATCCCCTTCTGGCGCCATTACATTAATCACCAGCACCTCACGGGTGGGGGCACCTTCACCAACACTGCCAGAGCTTGGAGACTGAGAAGATCGCTCGGGTTGAGAATCCTCATGCACCGCTTCATGCTCAGGACTGTGAGCGCTATCCATCGCATTTAGGCTTTCAGCCTCATCTAATGCAGGCTCATAGCGTTGCTCTTCACCGACCGACTCCATCAGAGTGGGGACTTGCTCTTCCAAATCGAGGATACCCTGCTCTTCCGGACTCCTCTGGGGATTGCTGCCAGCGAGCGGTTTGCGCGAGGAAATAAAGCTCTCCTGCACCTGGCGATTCACATGTAGCGCATCCTCTAGCGGACGGCGCTGAACAACGCGAGCCTGCCCGGGCAATTCGCTGTTTGCGGGCTTGGGCTCCCGCGTCTCTGGAGGTTTGCGGACCGGGGGCTCTTCTTCAGCCTTCTCTGAGACCGGATCAGCTTCATTTTTTACTTCAGATTGCATGGCCCGCGACAGATTGCGGGAGACCTTAACTGCCGCGCGCTGCCGCAAGATCGCCCGGCGTATGCCATCGACCACAACGACCAGCAGAACGACAACCAGGATTGTAACCAGCCAGTTATCCATTTTTTAGCGCCTCTCCCTTTACGCCCTTATGCAGAAGCCAGCTCGGCTGCTTCTTCCACATTCACCGACACCAGTCGGGATACACCCGGCTCGTGCATGGTAACCCCCAGCAACTGATCCGCCATCTCCATTGCGATCTTGTTGTGGGTAATATAGATGAACTGAACGTGTTCTGACATTTCTTTAACCATTCGTGCGTAACGACCAACGTTAGCATCGTCAAGGGGAGCATCCACCTCATCCAACATACAGAAAGGTGCTGGATTCAGACGGAAAATCGAGAATACCAATGCGATCGCCGTCAGCGCTTTTTCTCCACCCGAGAGCAGATGGATTGTGCTGTTGCGCTTGCCCGGCGGGCGGGCCATGATCGCGATACCAGTATCGAGCAGATCTTCACCGGTAAGTTCCAGATAGGCATTACCACCACCGAAAACTTTCGGGAAGAGTTCCTGCAGGCCCGCATTTACCTGATCAAAAGTTTCCTTGAAGCGGGTTCTCGTTTCCTTGTCGATTTTCTTAATTGCATTTTCCAGGGTCTCCAGCGCTTCCATCAGATCCCCATGCTGGCGATCCAGGTAGTTCTTGCGCTCAGACTCCTGCTTGTATTCATCGATAGCGGCGAGGTTAATCGGCCCGAGACGCGAGATACGCGCGGCTACCAATTCCAAATCTTCCTGTACCTGTTTAATCGTCAGATCGCCAGGCAACTGTTCGAGCAGCTGATCGATATCGTGCTCGCTCTCGCGCAGCTGCTCTACCAATCCGTTTCGTTGCACTTCCAGAGTCTGCGCAGCGAGACGCTCCTGCTCAAGCTGGGCGCGCACTCCCTGAAGAGCCGCCTCCACTTTGTGGCGCTCCTGTTCCTGCTCACGCAGGCCGGTCTCAACCTCTTCCAGCTTTTTGCGCGCATCGGCGAGTTCCGTTTCCACCTCAATACGCTCGCCGAGTTTTTCTTCCAACTCAGCCTGAAAATCCTGGGAGGGGTCCTGGGTCTCCTCCATTTGCTCCTGCAATTGCTGACGACGACTGCGCAACCTTTCCAGCTGCTCGCTCATCACCTGCAAAGTGCGCTCGAGAGACACCATCTGGGTGCGCACTGACTGCTCGCGCATAGCCAGTTCATGGGCGCGATCCTTGTCCTCCCGCGCGCGCTGGCGCACGGCATCCAAAGCTTCGCGCAATTCCTCCCGGCGTGCCATTAGCGTTTCGCGACGATCGGTATCATCGCTCATCGCCTCGACAGCTTCCTGCAGCATTAGACGAGCTTCCGACAGGGACTCCCCTTCCAACTCCTGCTGCTCACGCACCTCATCGATTTCCTGCTCAATTCGGATACGGCGCTCATTCATCTGCTCCGCACGCGCCCGTCGGGCGGACAACTGGCTGCGCAGCTCTGCCTCGCGACGCCCGAGCTGGTCGGACTCATTGCGAGCTTGTTCGATGGAGCGTTCGAGATCGACCGTTTGCGTGCGCAGGGACTCGCGTCGCTCGGCAATACTCTCTATCTGCTCCTCACATAGGGCCAGCTCCTGCCCCAGGGTTTCAAGATCCTGCTTGCGCGCCAGGACCCCGGCCTCTGCATCACTGGCGCGATTCACTCGCAACCAGTTGGGGCCGAGCCAGAGCCCATCGCGAGTCACAATAGACTCATGAGCTTGCAAACTCGCTCGCCTGGACAGCGCCTCAGTCAAATCCTCTGCGGTATAAATTCCCGCCAAGATGCCGGAGAGAGAGGCTGGCCCCTGAACCATATCCTGCAGCGAAGGAAGTGCTCCCTTCGCATTGCTATTTACAGCACTGTTATCGATCAGAACCGCTTGACCGCTTTCCAGTGCCGCCAATCCTTCAGCCACAGACTCGAGCTGCTCAACACATACCGCCTGCAATTGGGGGCCGAGGATAGTTTCAACTGCGGTTTCCCAGCCGGGCTGGGCTTTAATCTGGTCGGCGAGCCGGGGCTTGTCAGCCAGGGCTTGCTGCTGCAGCCAATTCTCAACTGCCTTGCCTTGCCCTAAAGCAGCTTGTTGCAAGGCTTCCAGAGACGCCTGACGGCCTCGTCCGGTTTGCAGCTGCAAGCGTAACTGATCGAGTTCGGTAGCCAGCTCCCGCTCCTGCACACGGAGACTGTCCAGAGACTCGCGACGCTCTGCCGCTTCCTCGCGGCGTTCTTCAGCCTGCATTTCCAGCTCGGCCATCTGTTCGTTCAGCTGCAGCGTCTCTTCATCGTCGTCAGAGACCTGGAGGCCGGACTGCTCCGCCAATAGCTTGTTGACCCGCTCCAGCAGCCGCTGGCCAGAAGTTTCCAAGTGTTGGATGCGGGATTGTTGCACTTCAGCTTTCTGACGGGAGCCAGAGGCACCCTGGTTAAACTGGTCCCACTCGTTCTGCCAATTGCGCATCTGTTCTTCAGATTCCAGCAGTGCCGCAGCAGATTCCTCTTCTGCTGCCAAGACCATCTCCAGGTCCGGCAGAATAATCTCTAGCTCCTCCTCAAACTGGGCCGCTTTTTCGCGATCCACTTCGAGGTTGGTCTCTGCCTCTCGATATTCTTGTTCGGTTTGCGCCAAATCGGAATGCAGGCGAGTAGAGCGCTCACGGGCGTGGGCAATGCTCTGCTCCAAGCGGGCGATATCTCCACCGACGGCGTAGAAGCGCCCCTGGACTTCATTAAAGCTGTCAGATAGCTCGTGGTACCCCACGCGCTTTTGCTCAATGCCTGTGTCACAGGTGACCTGGCGGGTAACCAGCTCTTCAACGGTGAGTTCAAGCTCACCTATTTGTTGCTGCTTGGCCTTGGATTGGTCATCCAGTTCGCGGTATTTGAGCGCCTGAAGATTGGCCTTGTGACTGCGCTCTTCCTCTTTAAATCGGCTGTATTTTTCCGCTGCTGCGGACTGTCGCTCCAGTCGGGACAACTGGCGATCCAGCTCATCGCGGATATCCGTGAGGCGCTCAAGGTTTTCAGAGGTCCGTCTCATCCGGTTTTCGGTGTCCCGGCGGCGCTCCTTGTATTTGGAGATACCGGCGGCCTCTTCGATATAGACGCGCAGCTCTTCGGGCTTGGCTTCGATCAACTTGGAGATCATGCCCTGCTCAATAATGGCGTAGCTGCGCGGGCCCAGGCCGGTACCCAAGAAGAGATCGGTTACATCGCGGCGGCGGCACTTCTCGCCATTCAGGTAATAGGTGTTCTGTGCTTCCCGGGTTACCTTGCGCTTTACGGAAATCTCCGAGAAAGAGGCATAGGCTCCAGAAAGCTTGCCCTCAGAGTTATCAAATACCAACTCAATCGAGGCCTGCCCCACGGGCTTGCGGCCACTGGAGCCGTTAAAGATAACGTCCGTCATCGAATCGCCGCGCAGGTTCTTTGCGGAGGATTCCCCCATTACCCAGCGCACCGCATCGATGGTGTTGGATTTACCACAGCCATTGGGACCCACCACCGAGTTGAGGTTTGTCGGAAAATAGACAGTGGTAGGGTCAACAAAAGACTTGAAGCCCGCTAGCTTGATGCACTTCAGACGCATGTATTTATAAACTCGATATTTTTCTCTGCCGGGCGGGACACCAAACCTTCAATCTTACTTGGTGTCGCCAGAGCATTCAGCGCTATTCTTCACAGTAATGTTCAGTCGGGATTATCAATCCGACCAAGCAGCGGTCAAGTCAAACATGACGATCGCTACCAAATGCCAACTTGCCCCAATAGAACTCATCAATATCGGGGCAATGTGAGCTTGAGGCCAATTAGACGCAAGAATGCCATCCGGCCGCAAATAAAAATGAGGCCACAGCTTACACTGTGACCTCATTTTCGACAGTCACAGCCAGTTACAGCTGACTATCGATGGCTATTGACTGAGTTTCACTCCAGCGGGATTTAGGCAACTCGCTAATCATTCCCTGCCAATCTCCCGGGGCCGGACGCGCATCTCCTTTAATGGCCAGTCGCGCTACTAACTGCACAGAGTCGACAGTGGCGATGGAGCTTCCAGGCATCATTGCTCGGGACTCATCCAGCACAACCTCTGCCGGTAACTGCCCAGCCGTGAGGCGCACGATAGCCAGAGGCATCGGGCTCGCAGCACTGCGTGCATAGATAAATACCGGGGTAGATTCTGGGGCTTCAACTCCCTCCCCCAAACTGACCTGAACTCGAATCTGCGGGCCTTTCTCTTTCGTTTCTACCTTTACCTGCACGGCTACAGCCTCACTGCTGCCTGCCAAAGCGCTTTCGGCCCTGGCAACGCCAGCCTGAAGCGCCTCTGCTGCTGCAGATCCTGGGGGAAGCTGGCTAAGTGCTAGCTGCCAATGCTGGCGAGCCTTGCGGTAGTCCTCATCTTCAAAAGCGGCAATACCCGCCAGGCCCAGCACAGTGCCATTGGATGGCTGCACCTGTAACACCTGCTCAATCAAGGAGCGGATTTCATCGGTAATCTTGGAACCGCCTTCAAAAAACAGCGCTTGCGCCAGCTCAGCTTGAACATTGGCCGCCTGGGGCTCGCGGGCTACAACATAGCGATAGGAATCTACCGCCCCAGCCAAATCGCCACTCACCAGTAGCCGCTGCGCCAATATATAGCGACTGCTAAGATCATCTGGGTGAGTTTTAGCCCGCTCCTGCAACTGACGGGTGATTTTTGCCTCTTCCTCCGAAGAGGTGTGCCCACCTTGGCTCGCCACCATATCGCGATACAAAGCTACTTCGGACGGTCGGTCGGAAAACCCGTAGGCAGCCGCTGCAATTGCAGGCACCAAAATCGCCAGCCCGATTAGCAATCGGCCGCCACCCTGCCTGGCTTCACCAGATTGACTCTCCTGCTGAGCCGCCAGTAGTTCCCGAGCAAGATCTGCCTCCAGCTGGGCAAACTGCTTTTCATCCATCGCACCGCTCTGCACTGCAGCGCGAAGTTCTTTACTGCGCTCCCGGTAGAGCGCTGCCATAGCCTCTCGCTTGCTACTACCGCTGCGACGTCTGCCTGCAGCTCTCAAAGCAGGAATCAGAAATACAAAAGCTACCAACAGTAGCAGTAGGGCTATACCAAACCAGATATCAATCATTTACCTTCCTTCCCGCTATTACCTTCATCTACAGCTCCATCTCCCAACAACTGCTTTAATCGACGCCGCTCATCATCAGTGAGTTCCCCACTGCCGTCATCCTGGCGAGCCCCGGTACCACTTTTTGAGCGCATCACGATCACAATCAAGGCCAGAAGCCCGAAAACGGCAAAGACTCCCGGAGCCAACCACAGGATCAAGGTATTTTTCTGAACAGGTGGACGGTAGAGCACAAAATCCCCATAGCGGGCCACCATGTAGTCAACGATTTCCTGATCCGTAAATCCCTCCTCCAGCAAACGGCGGATTTCACGGCGCAAGTCCGAGGAAATAGACGCATCGGAGTCTGCCAGGTTCTGGTTTTGACATTTGGGGCATCGCATCTCTTCAATAAGCACGCGATACCTTGTATCCAGCTCGGGAGAGGACAATTTTTGTGTCTCAACTACCGCATGTGCAGCGATGGACAGGCAAAAAATACCGAATACCAGTACAAGTTGGGCCAGCCAGGTCTTCTGTGTCACAGCTTTTCTCACGCTCTAACTAACGGGAATTGGGGCGATTATAACAGTGTCACCCCCCGGCGGACACGCCCACGAATTCACACAAAAGCGCGTTAACTCATTGAAAGACAAAAAAAAATTCAAAAAAGGCGTTGACGCCACGAAGAATATCATTAAGATACGCAGCTCCTGACACGGGGTGGTTAGCTCAGTTGGGAGAGCGACGGCCTTACAAGCCGTAGGTCACAGGTTCGACCCCTGTACCACCCACCACTTCTCTTACTCTTGCCCGGCAAGAGCATCCAAGAGAAGCAGGAATGCGGACCGGTAGTTCAGTTGGTTAGAATGCCGGCCTGTCACGCCGGAGGTCGCGGGTTCGAGTCCCGTCCGGTCCGCCATATACAAAAAAGCCCTGCTCGCAAGAGCGGGGCTTTTTTGTTTGTGCCTCACATCTTTTCATTTTTCTAACATTTTATTTTCAGTTGCTTACGCTGGAAATTTGAAAGAGCCACAAAAAAACAACCAAATCTCAGCGTAAAAAAATAGTGCGAGCGCAGTGCCGACAAAATTTTCCTGCAACAATTTTCTCCAGCCTGAATTTTTATTTTCTGAATTTCTACGCAGCTGATTTTGACCGATAAAAACAACTTAAAAAGCCCTCAAAAAATCCTCTAATTAATTAATTTTTAAACAACTTTTGGGTGTTTTTTATTCTTAAAAAAATTTTTAAAAATCTTCCAACAAAATTGTTGACCGCAAAAAAAATATCATTAAGATACGCAGCTCCTGACACGGGGTGGTTAGCTCAGTTGGGAGAGCGACGGCCTTACAAGCCGTAGGTCACAGGTTCGACCCCTGTACCACCCACCACTTCTCTTACTCTTGCCCGGCAAGAGCAACCAAGAGAAGCAGGAATGCGGACCGGTAGTTCAGTTGGTTAGAATGCCGGCCTGTCACGCCGGAGGTCGCGGGTTCGAGTCCCGTCCGGTCCGCCATATACAAAAAAGCCCTGCTCGCAAGAGCGGGGCTTTTTTGTATATGAAAAATTCAAAACCACTTTTCAATACACAACCACCTCCCCACTCCCCACCACAAACTGTGCAGACCGACTAACAAAATTTATAGAAAACCGGGGCAATGAAAGTAGCACCCTGTTTTATTACCAAGTATTGCCAATACACGAGCAGCAATTTCTTCAAATACACACCCGCTTCTCACACTTAAAGCCAGACGCAATTTTTTTTAGAAAAACTTCCCTAAGTTGTTGACCTAAGTAAAAAAATCATTATGATACGCAGCTCCTGACACGGGGTGGTTAGCTCAGTTGGGAGAGCGACGGCCTTACAAGCCGTAGGTCACAGGTTCGACCCCTGTACCACCCACCACTTCTCTTACTCTTGCCCGGCAAGAGCAACCAAAGAGAAGCAGGAATGCGGACCGGTAGTTCAGTTGGTTAGAATGCCGGCCTGTCACGCCGGAGGTCGCGGGTTCGAGTCCCGTCCGGTCCGCCATATACAAAAAGCCCTGCTCGCAAGAGCGGGGCTTTTTTGTATGCGCTAATTAGAAAAGAGTTTGGTTTTTTTAAACTTCAGCTGAAGCCGCCTGGCTCTCCTCCCATTCCCCATCCATCGCTTCGTCGCCGCCATGCAATAGATACATCAATCGCTCCAGCTCCGGCATTTCGTTAAAGCACTCCGCCTCACCAGAAATTTCATCCCAGGATGCTTTGGATTCTGTGCAAAGATGGGCCACAACTTTCCCATCGATATCCCCCTCCAACAATCCCGCAGGTACCCAGAAGTGCGTTGTATTACTCATTAAGTGAGGAACTGTACTTCCGCATCCACTGCAAAAGTCAGATCGATAGCCCGTAGGAGTCCGGAATGAAGAGATTCTGTCTAAGCCCCGCACCCAGCGAAACTGATCCCGGCTAATAAACATGGCCGTATCCGAGGCGGAACCACTCAATTTGCGGCAGAGTGAGCAATGGCATTGGTAAAGGTTTGGAATTGGCTCTTCCAGCTGGAACTCAACCCCACCGCATAGGCACTTCCCATTCATCCCTTTCTCCTTCCGCAAAACTGTTATTCGAAGTCGTCCATGAAATCGCAATAGGTTAGCAACAATATCTCAGTCCTACCCAAGACTCCTATAGACACACAGTGAAGTAAATGCCATTTGGCGCCTTATTCAACGAACATCATTAAATATCCAAGGATCTGGGGTTTAGCTTCGCCGTGAGGATATGATCCTCCCAGCATCCATTGATCTTCAGGTATTTTGCCGCCCTACCCTCGACAACGAAGCCCAGTGCCTCCAGTAGAGCAGCCGACCTATCGTTGCCAGGCATGTAGTTAGCCATCACCCTATTCAAATTTAGGGTGTCAAAAGCATAATCAACGACATGACGACACAAGCTCCCCATTAAGCCCCGCCCCTCGTGGGACTGGTCAACTGCATATCCCATATTACAGGCCTGAAATGGGCCTCGCATGATATTCGTCAAGGAGCAAACACCCAGTAACTGATCACACCCGGACTCTAATGCAGCAAACTTTAAAATTCCTCCAGAGCTTATGCGTCGAATCCAGGACCCGGAACTGTGAAAACCGGGCTCACGAATGGGCTCCCAGCGCTTCAGGTGCTCTTCATTAGATAAATAAAAAGCAGATATGGCGGGCGCATCTGTCACTCCGAGCAAACGTATTTCCACCAGTCGATTACCTCACCATTCACATTCTGATTAAGCTCAATCAACCCATTTATACCGGCACTACTATTCAATTGACGGTAAAGAGTCCCGCTGACCGGGAAGCTCACCAAGAAATTCCCAACCCCGGGTCCTGCCGCTCTCATAACCTTCCTCGAGCAACTCTGCTTCCTGGGTAAAACGCTTAACCGGGAAATTGTCTGGAGGCGCAATAACCGAAACCTGGCACCCCTCTGGAGGCACCTCGATAAACTCCAGGGCCCGATTATATTTCTCCCCCCTCTCTAGCACGGCCTCAAATAGCCGGGCATGATCACGGAAAAACTGTTTGATAAATTTTGGAGCAGGCCCCTTAATTTTCCGATACCCCAGAGGGCGCGAAAGAATAACGGTTATATTTCTGGCCCCCTGCTGATAGGCCTGAATAATCGGTATCGAATCAGCCAGACCGCCATCGGTCATAGGCTCCCCATCCACTTCAGGAAACCCCCGGTAAGCAACCGGAATGGCACAAGAGGCCGGGAAAACCTCGTGCATATTTTCTGGAGTTACTTTCAGGTATCTAGCCTCCCCCGTGTTGATACTGGTAGTCACGGCATAAAGCGGTATTCCATTCTCAACATAACTATCGACACTGAGCGGAATATCCTGATATGACGCATGCCACAACCAGCCAATATCACAAAAATGACCGCCTCGGAGATAGCGGCGCCAGTCGATGAAGTCTGCTCGCCGGGCATGGTCCATTAGTATTTGCCGACTTCGCCCATGATTTCCCGCCAGATAACCAATCAAGTTGGTGGAGCCTGCGGATACACCGATCGCAAAATCAAATGGCCGATAGCCCGCCTCCAAAAATGCATCCAATACGCCTGCAGCGAAAATCCCCCGCATAGCACCCCCTTCGACCACAAGGGCTGACTGGGAATTCTCGTTAATCAAAATACAGTCTTCCATAGCGAGCAACCGTTAAAACCAAACCATCTCTACCTTTGCCAAGCAGATTCCAATAGCACTATGATTGAGGCATTCAGGTAATCCGTTGAGTTAAACCAAGTATGCCAACAATCGCGTTTAAAGCGCCGTGGAGCCGCCAGCTCCAAATTATCAGTGCCATATGCACATTACTCCTACTGGGACTGCCGCTCTTTCTGGCATCGAGAGCACCAGCTGCTCCATCTACCCTCTATAGCATTGCCATAGCACTTCCGCCTGCAATACTGGCTCTCAGCGCCTTCTTTGCCATCCGTGGTTACGCCATCAAAAATGGCAACCTCTTGATATTGCGCCCGGGCTGGAAAACCACCATCTCCTTGGAGGGGCTATCTGAAGCATTCCCCGACTCAACCGCCATGCAAGGATCAGTCCGCATCTTTGGCAACTCCGGCTTATTTGGCTATATAGGCCTGTTTCAAAACCAAAAGTTGGGGCGCTATCGTGCATTTGCTACCGATCAGCAAAAATCTGTCGTACTGCGCCTGGCTACACAAACTATCGTGATCACCCCCGATAAACCGGAGCGGGCAGCGGACATTCTCCGCCAACACTGCCAACTTCAACCCAACCCAAATTAATTGCTCCGACAACAACGCCACACGAATAGGTACAAGAAGTCGACAGGAAGTTCAAACCGATGAAAAAGTTCGCTTTTATAATTGCCGCCGCATTTACGCTGCTATCAGCAAGTGCTCACTCCGCTTGTGTGATTTTATTGCATGGACTAGCCAAATCAGATAGCTCAATGGAGAAACTGGCAAAGGCCATAGATGCCGAAGGTTTCCAAACGGTCAATATTGATTACCCTTCGACCCAGCACTCCATTGAAACCTTGGCCAGCATGGCCATAGCGCCTGCTGTCGAGGAGTGCGGTAACGCGCAAGAAATCAATTTTGTCACTCACTCCATGGGCGGCATTCTGGTAAGGCAATATCTACATTCAGCTGAAATCAAAAACCTGAATCGCGTTGTCATGTTGGGCCCGCCCAATAAAGGCAGCGAAGTAGTTGATAAACTGGGAACATTCCCCGGTTTCAAGTTTATGTTTGGCGATGCTGGGCTACAGCTGGGTACCGGTGAGATGAGCGTCCCCAACAAGCTCGGTAGTGCAGATTTTGATGTAGGTATTATTGCCGGCACTCGCAGCATCAACCTGATTCTATCCCGCCTTATCCCAGAAACCGATGATGGTAAAGTCTCCGTATCCAACACAAAACTGGATGGCATGAATGATCATCTGCAAATGCCAGTGACCCATGTGTTTATGATGAAAGATAAAAAAGTTATCTCGCAAGTTATCCATTACCTTAAGCATGGATTCTTTCATAGAGCCGGCAATCAGGCAGCCAATTAAAATTTATCGATCTTATAAATAATCTATACCCTTTAACTCCAATCACAATACAAAATTAGTGACAATAATTTGGAATTCACCTTTATGCAGTGGCAATGGTGCAGCTTTAAAGAGCTTACGCTCAGTCAGCTTTACGAAGTTTTGCGAGTAAGGCAGGAAGTTTTTACGGTAGAACAAGATTGCCCCTATCAGGATGCCGATGGCAAAGACCAACACTCCTGGCACCTGATCTGCTGGGAGGGAGACGAAAGTAACCCGCAGGTTATGGCCTACCTGAGAGTTGTTTTCCCAGGCCTTAAATACCGGGAACCTTCGATAGGAAGAGTGTTAACCGCAGAAGCCAGTCGCGGAACAGGCCTGGGCAAGGAACTGATTCGCCGAGCCGTAATGCACACATGTGAAGAATACCCCAACACTGGTATTCGCATTTCAGCTCAACAACATTTGGATAGATTTTACGGGGAGTTTGGCTTTGAGCAAGTGTCTGAGCCGTACCAGGAAGACGGCATCCCGCATATCGAGATGTTACGCCCTGCCAAGTAATTGAAAGGGATCTTATAGGTCCGATAGAAGTTTTGGGGGCCCTGCAGAGGCACTGCGAGCCCCCCAAAAAAATCTAGTTGCTACCCAGTGGATTGGCACCGGCAGATACAGTCTCACTATCCGACTGACGCGCCCTGCTATAAAGGCAAGAGGCCGCGATTCCAGCAGCAATTAGCAACCACACAACATTAACGATCAGTGATGCTCTCACAAAGGAATCCTCACCAAACTGAGCAACGTGCACTACAACTGCCCCGACGCAGGCGATAATTGTGGCAATACGCAGAGACATAGACCACTTGGCCACTGTCCCCATGAAGGCAGCCGCAACGCTTAACGCCAAGGTTACCAGCCAGAACACCTGCGCAGCATTTAGCTTAAACGCCAGATAAGTCACCGCACTCAGAGCAATCGCAAATGGTACACCCCATACCTGAGCCATCCAGACTCGCTCCAAACGTACGGCGGGATTGCCGCGCTGACGCTTGCGAACAAACCAGATATTGATGCCGGATACCACCAGCAAACACATCCCCACCCCCAGCAGGAAGTAAGCAATTTTCACAGGGAAACCGGAAAAGTGGCCAAAGTGTAAACGGTACGTAGAAAGGTAAACTTGTTTAGCCGCGTCCCCCTCAGACCAACCTTCTTTTTCAATCAGGTTGCCATCGGGATTAAAGTGGTAACGCTCACCCCAGACCAATCGCTCTGGAACTCGGGTCCACACCTCAACAACCTGGCCTTCACGTCCAGGAAATGCCACTTCTAAACGAGTGCGCTCTTCTTCCGGTGCGATACGATCCATTGTTGCCAGAATTGCAGCATAATCCGGATAATCAACTTCAGGGGCGTTTTCCTCCATCACCGGATGATCCGCGTAAAGCATGTGCTCTACCTTTTCCGTATCACCCTCAAAGAATACGCCGGCAATTGCAAAAGCGGCTACCTGGGACAACCCGATAAAAGCCCCGGTAATGGCTATGGCAAGATGAAAGGGAGAGGCCCAAACCCCCAGGCGATTGTGCAAATCCACTTGCTGAAGACGCTTAGAGCCAGAAAGGCGGAAAGAGAAAGCGTCTTTAATAATTTTGGGATGGGCCAGCAAACCGGAGACGATCAGAGCGGACATCACCATCCCGATCAAACCAACCAGGATGACCCCATAACCAACAGGAAGGTTGAGCGCGTAGTGCAGGTAGGCCAGGAAGTGGGTCCACTCATGCTCCACCTTGCCCAGCAGGGAACCATCTTCAGCGACATATCGCTCCATATCGCCAACTTCAACCATCAATCTGGGCTTATCCTGATTGGGTATGGTGAAGGTAATTGAATCGAGATCCTCTTTTTCCTGCTTAGCTAACGCAATAGCATTTTCTGTAGCCGTCCGATACACAGAGGCTTCAACATTGAGGCTCTCAAACTCGGAGGCCTGCTCCCAGCGTTCGAACTCATTGTAAAAAACCGCCAGTGTTCCGCTGACGCAAACAATGTATAAAAGAGTGGATACCGCCAGGCCGAGAACTGAGTGTCCATCGGTCATATCACGGACAAAGCCTGGGGTCGGTTTAAAGGAAAATTTCACGTTAAATTCCTACTCAAGTCCGTTGATCTATGCTGCCGAAGCGGGAAGCGCAAAGGTCAGCAACAAGCCGCTGACCACCGAGAAAGCCAACATGGCAGCCGAAGGGCGCAGAAGCTTTTTATCGGCACAGCACCAAACCATCGCCAGGGTCCAGATTATCACCGACAGGAAGGCTCCGCCGACCAAGCGAACAGTTTCAGAAAACCCGGTAAAACCAAAGAAAAGCAGACCGGCGATCAAACCACTGGCCGCGGGCAAAAGAAAGGCAGCCATAAAACGCAAGAAGCCCCGCAACCACAATGGAAGCAGGGCTTGAGATTCGGGTGTTCCCGAGCGCTGTTTTTCAACGGGCCTAGGGCCACTGGGCCAGTCACCCTTAAGAGCCAATAACGCAAAGACCCCGAGCATCACTATTAAAGTGGCAATACTGATTCCATATTCCACTCCAACAATTGAGCTCCACCCAAAAGCCGACAACACCATGGCTCCCCAACCACCCCAACGGCGCACGAGCTCTGCCCCTCTGCGGGACCAGGCGGAATAAAGGAGCAGAATCCCGGCCAGAGCAAAGGCGCTGGAAGCTCCTGCAATCATATAAAAAGACATTGGCATAACCATAACTGCGAGAGACTCGCCTCTCGTCTGGTTGCTTAAACGTAAAAAAGGGAGCCCGCCCACAGACTCCCCCTGCGGACAGGCTCCCAGTCTACACTAACTTAAAAAATGTAGCGTGCTTCTGCAGTGACGTAACGGCGCTCACCGTAGAAACAGTCACCGCGACTCAGGCATGAGGTCGTGTGCACTTCATCAGTCAAGTTCTTCACATTGACCTGAAACTTCCAGCTATCCAGCGTGTAGCCAATAGTCGCATCATACAGAGTATATGAAGGATTATCGGTCGGGAACTCTGCCAGCAGCGCATCATAGTACGCGTAGTAAGCGGGAACACCAGTGAACTGTGATAACACGATCTCCCGTGTTTTATCCATTCCCGCATAACTCTCCCCAACATATCGTGCACCCAAACCAACACTCAAGCCGGGAACCCAATCACCAAAGTCATAGTTCCCCCAGAAAGAAAACTGCTCTTCTGGCACAGCCTCAAGTTCAGTACCAACCTCATAGTAAGCTGTACTTTCTGTTATTTCAGAGTTCGTAGTACTGTAGTTTGCAATCAGGGTTAAGTTACCCCACTTTCCACTAGCTTCAAGCTCTAATCCATCAATTTCAACTCCACCGAGCTGAGTGGCTTCACCTGAGCCAGCAGAGCTCAGGTCATAAGTTAGGAAATTTTTCTGCTTAATTTCATATGCGGAAGCCGTAACTAGCAAGTTAGTTCCTTCGGGCTGAAATTTAATCCCAGCTTCAATCTGCTCGCCTTCAACTGGGCGGAATGCACGACCTGACGAATCCGTACCAGCCACAGGTTCAAAGGACTCCGAATAGCTAACATAAGGAGAAATGCCACTATCAAAGGCGTACATCACACCGAGCCTCATGGTAGTAGCGTCTTCACTATCTGCATTTTCTCCTTCTGTCCGAGACTTGGTAATGTCCTTACGAAGGCCAGCATTGACAATGAAGTTACCCAGGGAAACTTGATCCTGAATATAGAACCCTAGCTGCTCAGTGCTAGTTTTTGGATAATCGTAAGGCTCAATCCCTTCCGGAACGTAACCGTATACGGGGTCGAAGATATTGATGCTCCCACCAGCGCCAACTGCATAAATTTTATCCTCATTGATCTCCGCATCTTGGCTATCTAAGCCAAACGAGAGATTGTGCTCGAGTAAACCAGTAGAAACCTCTCCAGAAACTCGCAAATCAAAAATTAGCAAGTCACTAGTTGCATCCTTCATATAAGCAGTACGAGAAATATCACTTATATCTTTATTTAAGCGCTGTGTAAGATCGAAATCCGCATACATTGAATTGTAATCAACTTCGCCCTCAGAATAGCGAAGACCAGCATTAATACCCCAGCTCTCGTCAAACCGGTGATCGACCCAAATGCTATAAGCTGTTTGCTCAGTATCATACTTATCCCAACCTGGCTCACTCAGGAAGGTATCAGTAGGTATATCACCATTTACGTTATCAATACGCGTACCGCCCCAGGGCAAGAATGCAGCTGTAGTGCCGGTTTCATCTTTTTGATAACTTGCCAAAAAGGTAACTTCTGTGTCGGCACTTGGACGCCAAGAAACTGAAGGCATAAATAGGGTGCTATTATCCTCCACATGATCCACTTGCGCGTCGGCATCACGCGCATAGCCAACTACACGATACAGCCATTCTCCATCAGCATCGAAAGCACCAGTAACGTCCCCCGCAATTACTTTCCGATTATAGTCACCACCCTGGACCATCAATTCGCCACCAAATTCACTCTTGGGACGCTTTGAAACCAAGTTAACGATGCCACCCGTAGAGCCCTGACCGTAAAGAACTGAAGACGGACCTTTAAGGATTTCTACCCTTTCATATGCATAGAGATTAGCCCGGGAGCTGGTGTAACTACCAAAGATAGATTGCAAGCCGTCAACAAACATAACCGGCTCAACTGCACGAATGGTTGACCAATCCCCACGGGAGTCAACTCCGTAAGTACCGCCATTTACACCTGCGGTGTACTGGAGAGTATCTTGAATCGACTTAGAGCCAGTTGTGTCGAAGAATTCTTTATCACGTAAGGAGATAGAAAAGGGGGTCTCATCGACCGGAATATTCAGCTTACCAATGGAGGTCTGACGATCCAGGTCCAGATCACCGATAACATTAACTTCTTCTATTCCTTCATTTTTATCTTCTGCAGCGAACACCACAGAAGAACCGCCCGCAGCAATAGCCAGCGCCAATAAAGAGCGGCTGATTCCAGAAATTACAGGAGAAGCTTTTTGCATACTTTTAATTCGAGCGGTACTCATGGAGATCCCTCAACGCCAACTGAATTTGGATGGGTCACAGTCAAACTGTGATCCAGGTAACTGGGCGCGAATCCTAATAGGAATCGTTATCATCTACAACATTATTGGAACATTTTTTTGCTAAAAAGAGCGATACCATGATTAGGGACAAGAAATACGGCATTAAAGGACAGCATTGCAGCCTCCAAGCTGCACTTTCGTACCATCAGAATGACTCGATGGAATGAGTAAAAGCAGATTCTAAGGCAGGAAAAAGACTAAGTGGCTGCTCAGCAGCAACCACTCAGATTGGGATTGTATCTACCGGGATTTAATTTAGAGAATTCTAGGCAAGGATCCCTATCCTATTAGGGGTAGGTATAACTAGCCTGCACTCCCAAAGGCATCCCCAGTGTCCAGTAAGCCACCAGGAACAGTGACCAGCAAATCAGGAACACAATCGAGTACGGCAACATGATGGATACAAGTGTCCCAATACCCGTTCCCTTCACATAGCGCTGGCAGTACACAACCACCAAGGGGAAGTAAGGCATCAACGGGGTAATAATATTGGTGGAGGAATCACCTACCCGGTAAGCCGCCTGGGTGAGATCAGGGGAGAAACCGATCTGCATCAACATAGGCACAAAGATGGGGGACAGCAGCGCCCACTTGGCAGAGGCAGATCCCACAAACAAATTGATAAAGGCTACCAGTACAATAATACCCATCAGGGTAATCGGGCCCGGCAACTCCATCGCCGCGAGCAAGCTCCCTCCCTCTACCGAAAGCAGCGTACCCAAACCGGAGCGGGCAAATTCAGAGATAAACAACGCACAGAAAAAAGCCATCACTATGTAATAAGCCATGGAGCCCATGGTTTTGGACATCGCATCAATAACATCCTTACTCTGGCGGAAGGTGCCGGCCGCATAGCCAAATACCACACCGGGAATCACAAACAGCAGGAAGATCAGCGGTACAATTGACTTCATAATCGGCGCTGTAAAGGAGGCTAATTGCCCTTCTGCATCGCGCAAGGCCGAAGTCTCCGGCAGCATCCAGGCCACAAGTCCGACGATACCCGCTACCATCACAGTTACCGCCAGGTACATGGCTTTTTTCTCGCGGGCGCCCAGTTCCTGCATTACTGGCATATCCGCTTCATCGCCATCCACCTCTACATTCTTGAGGCGGGGCTCGATGACCTTATCCGTCAACCACCACCCCAACAGGGTCACCAGCAGGCAGGAAGCCGAAGTGAAGAACCAGTTATTAAGGGGGTTTACCTGCATCTCCGGGTTGGCGATTTGTGCGGCTGTCTGGGTAAAGCCTTGCAGTAAGGGATCAATCGCTGAGGGAACAAAGTTGGCAGAAAAGCCCCCTGAAACTCCGGCAAATGCCGCAGCGATACCCGCTAAAGGATGGCGCCCTGCCGCATAGAAGATCACCCCTCCGAGAGGAATTACCAATACATAACCTGCATCTACGGCTGTATGGCTGACGATGGCCACCAAAATCAACATAGGTGTCAGCAGCATCTGCGGCGTTACCGCCAGCAGCTTTTTCAATACCGCATTGATAAAGCCACTCTGCTCAGCCACACCGACCCCCAGCATAGCTACCAACACCACCCCCAGGGGCGCAAAACTGGTAAAGGTAGTTACCATACCAGATAGGAAGCGAGCCATTTCACTACTGGAAAGCAGGTTGGTTACCTGTATCGCCTCGCCGGTAGCGGGGTGTAAGGCTTCGAAGTTAACACCGGAGAGAAGCCAGGAGAGCACCCAGATTCCTACCATCAAGATCAAAAACAGAACAGCGGGATCAGGTAATTTATTACCGACAACCTCAATAAAATTGAGCGCTCGATTAATCCAGCCATTTTTATTATCGGCACTATTGCCGGCATCAGGATTTGCCTGAACGTTTTCCATGTTTGCACCCTGTACATTTATTATTTTTTATTAAAAAGGAGGCCGATACTCCATGGCCTCCTGCTTTTTCAGGAAAAGCTCTAACCTATCTTGCGGATACCAACCGCGTGACGCAACTTCTCGATAAAAGGCGCAGAGTAAGCGCGAGCCTTAATAGCCCCCTTCTCCAGCTCCGTTTCAATTTGGTCTGGGTTAGCCAGCAGCTCATTGTAGCGCTCGCGAGCCTCACCGATCTGGCCGTTCACCAGCTCAAACAACTGCTTCTTGGCCTCACCCCAGGCAATGCCCTCTTCAAAAGCTTTACGCATTTCAGCTGTCTGTTCTTCGCTGGCAAATGCCTGCCAAACCTGGAATACAGTGGAAGTATCCGGATCTTTTGGCTCACCCGGCTCCAGCAGGTTGGTTTTGATCTTATTAATGTGCTTTTTCAGCTTCTTCTCAGGAAGGAACAGCGGAATAGTGTTGCCGTAACTCTTACTCATTTTGCGGCCATCGAGGCCCTGTAACACAGCTACGTGGTCGTCAACTACCGCTTCTGGTAAAGCGAAGTGCTCGCCGTAGTGGTGGTTAAAGCGCTGGGCAATATCCCGAGCCATTTCGATATGCTGTACCTGATCTTTACCCACCGGCACCTTATTAGCGTTGAACATCAGGATGTCCGCGGCCATCAGGATCGGGTAGCTATACAGCCCCATGGTGACGCCAAAATCGGAATCTTCCCCATCGGCGCGGTTGGCATCTACCGCTGCTTTATAAGCGTGGGCACGGTTCATCAGGCCCTTGCCTGTCATGCAGGTGAGCAGCCAGGTTAATTCAGGAATCTCATGGACGTCGGATTGACGGTAGAACACCACATTGTCGGTATTCAGGCCCAAGGCCAGCCAGGTTGCAGCGATCTCCAGGGTGGACTGATGGACCTGTGCCGGGTCCTGGCACTTAATCAGTGCGTGGTAATCGGCCAGAAAGTAGAACGATTGGTTGTTTTCATCCTGACTCGCGGCGATCGCCGGGCGGATTGCACCCACATAGTTCCCCAGATGTGGAGTACCGGTTGTTGTAATACCGGTTAATACGCGCTGTTTCGTCATAATTCCTTCGTAGTCTGTACTGTCATCAGGCAATAGAGACCGAATCATACCCCTTTAGTGCCCGGGGGTGTATCAACCAAAGGTACCGACTCCCCATAGCCGTACCAACACGCGGCCAACGTTAAGCCTCAACCGCCACTTTGGCGGAAACCTGGAATTGGCGCTGATATTCACTGGGTGAGATCCCAAACGCCCGACGGAAATGGTGACGCAAGGTCGCACTACTCTCAAAACCAGCCAGTTGGGCTGCCCGATCTACAGACTCCCTACCGGACTCCAGCGCCTTCTGCGCCGCCCGCAAGCGCTGCTGGATCAGCCACTCCTTCGGAGCAATTCCCATCGACTGGCGAAACTTTCGGTCAAAGCTACGGCGGGATAAATGGGCGCGCTGCGCCAAATCATCAATTTTAATAGCGCCATCCAAATTGCCAATCGCCCAATCCAGCGCGGCGGAGAAGTGATCCGGCCGTTTGGCAACCGGCATCTCCACATATTGGGCCTGGCCACCCTGCCTATGGGGTGCCATCACCAACCGCCGAGCCACCGAATTGGCCAATTCATAACCATGGTTGCGCCGCAAAAACTCAATGCCCAAATCGATAGCGGCACTACTACCCGCAGCGCAAGCCAATACGCCCTCCCACACATAAAGAACATCTCCCACATACTCCACCGCAGGAAAGCGCTCACGAAAACGCTCTGCAAACAACCAGTGGGTAGTCGCCTGCCGGCCGTCAAATAGTCCCAGTTCCGCAGGCAGAAAAGCACCGGAGCAAAAAGTAAGAATCTGGCGGCCGGCAGCGGCAAACTCAGCCACCGCCCTATGTACCCGCTCTAAATAAGCATCTTGTGCTTGTGCATTGGTCGACCAACAGGGAATCACCAGCAGATCATAATCCATCAAACTCTCTACCCGCCGACAAGCCAGAGCCAGACCGCCGGTCGCCAGAGGATTTTCCTCAGCGAAAGTCACAATTTCACCGGTGTAGAGCTCGCTAAGTTCAGGGCGGGGTAGGCAAAAGAGTTCGGTAGCGCAACCGAGCTCGAAGAGCGAAACCTGCCGGTGGGCGAGAACAGCCACTTTCTGGCTCTTATTAGGCTTTTGTGCCAACGTCGACATAGGTACCCCTAACCCTCAGCAGTTAATTAAATTAGGTTAACGAATAATTCCAATCCAGCATACCCAGTTGAGCAGTTATTGAAAGCAATGCAGGGAATAAAACCCTCAACCTTTGAAGCATTATTTAATCGGTAAATCACCATCATCCTCAAATAAGTAAAGCCGAACCCCACTAGCCAAAGCCGACCCACAAGTTTGCACGCAGAATTGGCGCAAAATTAATGCTATCTGGCTCAGAGGTAGATCGCCCGGGAGCAACCAAAAAGGGACACTATCGCCACTTGGAAACCTGACGAACCACCGAAAAATCACCGGGAGTAATTTATGAGTTCAGCCGTAAGTAGAGTGCCCGCTGCCAACAGCCAAGATGCGCTAAACCACTTCCAAAACCTCCTATCTTTTGAAACAGACTGCTGGGATGTACACCACGCAGTCAGCCAAAATCGCAAGGATTTCGTACTTTTAGATGTGCGAGGTGAAGAGGCTTATATAAATGGACATATACAAACAGCCGAATCCTTACCATATAGCCGTATCAATAAAGACCGGCTGAGCGAATACCCTTCAGATACTTTATTTGTTGTCTATTGTGCAGGCCCACACTGTAATGCGACAGAAAAAGCAGCTATCAGGCTGGCCACACTTAACAGGCCGGTCAAGAAAATGATCGGCGGCATCACCGGATGGCTAGATGAAGGGTTTACCCTCACCCAAGAAACAGCCAAATCAATTTAACTCCTATTGTTAGCCCCTTACAGGATGACATAGCTTGGCATAAGGATGTGTCAAGCTATCAAACGCCGACTCAAAGAAATACTGATTAAATGGTACTGATATGTTTGTTCGCCATGCCCACCCCACCGACTGTTTTTATCTATACAATATGATGCGCTGCTTAGCCAGGCATAATAATTCAACTGACTCCTTCCATATAACCCAAATTGAATTGCAAAACAGGTTGTTTCAGAGGAAAGAGCATCAAGTGCTGGTTGTGGAACAAGACCACAACCTTGAGGGGTATATCAGCTTTAATATTATTCCAGAAAGTGAAAGCTCGGCGGCCTGGGCTATTATCAGTGAGCTATATATCGGGGATTGCGATACAAACCGAAAAGAAGAGATTACCCAAGCCCTATTGAGTGCAATTGCGAAAGAAGCTCGGAAGTATCACTGTAGGGATATAAGGTGGAAGGTATCTTCAAAGGGGCATAAATAAAAACGGGCTTTTTAGCAGGGATTGCAAGTTCAACTTGCAATATAAAAAAGATGGAGAATTCTAAAACTCACCTGACAGAAAATAATTAGCCCTTCCGCCACCTAACTAGCTTTGATATTCAAAAGAGCCTTTTGGCAGCAAAGAGACACTCGAACCCGAGTGCATATATCGCCTGCCAGCCAAAGGCTAAAACTTTATGCTTGGAGTCTAGCGTCTTAATCACTTGCCCCAGAATTGTCCCCCTTACGGCATATTCAAGCCTCCAATTTCTTTTTCTTTTTGATCCTCACATAGACTTCTTCACGATGGATAGGCAGTGACTTGGGTGCGCTTATGCCTATCTTAACTTGATTACCTTTTACCTCCAGCACTGTGACTGAGACATTTGCTCCAATTCTTAGATATTCACCTGTCCGTCGCTTTAAAATCAACATACTCATTTCCTTCAATAATCAAAGTTTGGGCACTTCCGGAATGGGGGAACTTGTGATTCAACGTTTGGAGGAAACATGGGGTGGTGCGCGAGGGCGGTAGGCACAGAAGAGGAAAAGGCGGGCGCTAGACTTCCAGAGCTTGGGAATTGGTCCCAAACTGCTGAATGTACTCCACTTTATTGAAGACGAGCGGGTTTCTAGCGTATTATCCATATAGCCATTTTGATAGTCAGATTATCAACTTGGTTAGCTGGCCCCGGGTGTTGGTAGCACCTTGGGTCAGCGCCTTTTACTTACTCTTATGTCACGCTACCGTTCTCCTATAAGGGAATGGGTCTTTTAGAAAATTCTCGGTTCTCTCGAAACCTTCAAGTCTGTAAAGCCTTTTTAATCGGCTCGCTCAATTACGATCAAAATACTAAAAATATCTACCGATTCTACGCAGCTTTGACATTAAAACAAACTTAATAAATTCCAATAAGATCATTTTCGTGCCTATATTTTTTTATGTGTCGGGCTTGTGAAACCCCAGCCAACAACTGCTATTTAGACTGGGATCCTCCCTCTGACTTTTCAAAAGCTTGAAGAAATAAGCTCTCATTACCGTAGCAGGGAAGAGTTTTCTGAATTAGATTAAAACTCCCACTGAACCAACTTCACAAACAGCACATAGTGCGTTTTGAGCTAGTGATAGTGTAGGCACTCTAATTTATAACCGTATGAGCGATAATGATTGGATATGCTCGCAATCAATTGGGGGCAGCTAAAATTATCTTTTTCAAATTCACCCTAGTTTAATAATACTTGAAATCAAGATGCCCAACACCAAAACGAAAAACCCTAACCTTTGACAACCAAGAAAGAAGTTAATCATTAACTAGCAAAAAGAAAATCCAATCACCTACCATTCCTTGCTAGATATGCAAAGTAAATAGAATATTCAAAGTATAGGGCTAAAAAAATTTAGCCCTAATCTCTCGATCGTACCAACAGTAAAATTCAGAAAGAGAAATAAAGGAAAGAAATTGAGGTCTCACCTTACAGAAGACAGGTTGGTAAAGCATGGTTGGACCCACGAATATGGGTCCAACTGATATAGAAATATTCCTAGGGATTGAGAAAGATATCGTCTAACTAGTAGATATAAATAGCCCCCGCAGCATCCGCATCATTTAAATCTGGATCAGCCATAATCCCAGTATCCGAGCCCTGCTCTTCTGGAGCGCCCACTACCAGGGTATCACCATCGCCACTTAAAGCGATTGAAGTTCCAAAGTAGTCACGCTCATCGGTGTTATTAGCTTTCAGGTAAGTGCTCTCAATCCACTGCCCATCAACCATCGAATACATATAGGCCGCGCCCGCCCTAGATGCCGAGTTGTCATTGCTATCAGCATAGAAACCTATACCAGCACTACTCTCCTGAGCACCTACCGCAAGTAGTGAGCCATCATTGTTCAGGCTAATAGACGTACCAAAAGCATCATCTTCATCGGTGTTACTCGCTTTAAGGTAGGCACTTTGGTACCAAGAATCTTCTTCATATGAAAATAGATAGACAGCGCCATTATTGAAGCCATCGCGATCATCAGGGTTCTCTGAAGCACCTGCTTGAAGTGGGGCACCCACAGCGAGCAGGTTGCCGTCACCACTAAAACTAACATCCCAACCAAAACGATCGCCCACTCTTGCACTATCTGCAGTAAGTAGCTGTTGCTGAGCCCAGCCTCCATTATTGGAGAAGATATAAGTTGCTCCCCTGCCACCATGCCCACCAATAGCACCAACCGCCAGAATGGAACCATCATCACTCAAGCTAACGGATGAACCAAAGTCCATATTTGAATTACTATCACTTGCCTTCAAATAAGCTTCTTGGCCCCACTCAACCCCAGAATACTGGAAGATATATACTGCACCAGAATCCAGAGCTTCGTCATTATCTGGGCCACTATTGACACCGGTAGCATTACTATCTTCAGATGGGGCTGCTACTGCCAAGGTAGTTCCATTACCACTTAGACTCAACGCCCGCCCAAAAAAATCATAGTAGCCATGATTATCTGCTCTTAGTTTAGCGCTGTGAGTCCACTCTAAATCCTCACGGGTGAATATATGAACTGCGCCAGCCGAAAAGTTATCATCCTCACCATTTTCTTTGTAGGCACCAATAGCCAACGTATTTCCGTCGCCACTGAGACTCACTGCAGATCCAAATGCAGCTCCACTTTCAACCTCTAAAGCTTTTAAAACAGCTCGGTAAACCCAACCATCTTCACCATAATCAAAAATATATACAGCCCCTGACCCGCTAGCTGCATTATTAAATTCATTTAACTCATTACTATCTTCGCCAGTCGCACCAACAGCTATGGTAGAGCCGTCGTCACTAATCGCAACGGACCAACCAAACTGGTCTCCGGCTTCGGCATTACCGGCCTTAAAATAACCAATACTATCGACAACTTCCTCATCAATCGATATTTCACTTGAATCCAAGCAAGTTGTATCATCACAGCTTTGCAGTATATAGCGAGCGTTCAATCGCTCGAATAGAGGCACCTTAATTTCTACGACTTCAGAACCTGCAGAAATTTTATCACTAACCACTTCATAGCCAGATTGCCCATCTTTGTTCTCAAGAAGTTGATAATAGGTAGCCCCTTCAACATCCGACCATTCAAAAGTAAACACTTTTGCTGAATTGAAATATAGGTAGGGAGTCGCCGCTTCTGAGATCGAGGGACCTCCGCCACTATCATCTCCTCCACCAGATGAGCCGCCCCCACAAGCGCTCAAGATCACACCACATGCAATAACTACCGAACTGCTTTTAAACTTCACAACATCCCTCCCCAAGGAATATGGATTGAATCGCGCGCAACCCTACCAAGCTTCAGTGAAAAGAAAAACCAGAAATAAGATAAAGTGAGAGGCGAAGGAGATTAAAAAGTAAAGTTATAGTTACAATGGTTGATGTCGTGATAACTTGGGAGGCTATATTTCAAGAAAAATAGTTTCTTGCACTCCCCCAAAAAAACACATAAAGACAAAAGCACAGCAAAAAGGGACATATTGTCGAAAACGAGCAATAAAACAGAGTAAATTAAAATAGAAACGCTAAATAAATTAGCTCATTCATAATCGAAATGTAAATGCGTAAAAGTAAAACGATTGAGATGTGATTTTTGGCCTTTGACCACTTTTTCACACTCTTAAAATGGTGAACCAGCTCTTTCATCAAGTAAAGTAGCTGTGACACTTATCAATAAGCGGTCCTCCCGTTCATTAAATATCAGGTCGGTTATACCCAACCTAAAGAATACCACTGCATTGACCAGAATATCCGACCCCAAGCCATCAGTTAGCAAGCCCTTACAAATACAGGCAACCTCATTAGGGTTAATAATATCCATGGAAATGGTCTAATAACCATATTCAGCACACGGAAATTTAATATAGAAATCAAATACTGAAGCTCTATTTTTACAAAATAAATCGGCTATAGGGGTAGAGGTAAGCACCTCCACAGAATTGCGAATTCCTGCCATCTTAGCCTTGGCAAACAACCCATAACACCTACTCATAAAGCCACTTGATGCCATCAGTAGCAACCTGAGCTGCCCGCTAGTTAATTTCTGCAGAAAACTCATTGATTCACAACCCCACACAGGAGGTAGTGGATAAAAAATAGTCAGCAAGAGAAGCTGGAAATTAACCAATTCCTGGGCTTGGAAGAAAATGTGGCGCCACATCGCCAACCCCAAATGATAATAATTTTTATTTGCGTTTAGTGCCTGACTGGGGTAGTCTAGTGCCCCATCATTACTTCTTCTTAAAAATTAATATCGGGGATAGACCCTATATATATTGCTTAAGTTTAGAAACACAGGGACTGTCATTACTGCTGTCATGAACTCAAATTTATTTTCTCTTACCGCTCCAATTCTTTTTGGGCTTGACAGCCAGCCGCAAAGTTCGAAGGTAAAGAAGCAATGGGTGAGCAGCTATCGCTTAATTCCCATCATAAAAACATGGATCGGTTCCAACTGGGAAGCGACGCTAACTCACATTGATAATGAGAACCAAATACAGCACCATGGTCAAACAAACAGCCTATGTGATACCCAATATTTCACAGGCAATACCTTTGGTAATTTGAAGGTTAGTATTCTAGATAAAATACTTGCCTCTATGGCCGGGACTCTTTATTTTTTCTCTGCAACAGTTGGTATTGTTATCGCTAACCCTCTAGGATCAAATGGCTTAAAGAGTGCGGTATATGAAAAAATCACAGAGAAGAACCTCTCCGCCAAGCACCTCCCTCAAGACGAAAAAATATAGATACTGAAGAAGCTACGACATCATGAACCAGGGCCCCTTTAGTGATAGTTACAACTCAATATCTGCGTTTTTAGGTGGGTTTCAAAATATCGAGTCCAATCACTTTTCTGGTTGCCTGATAGAAACCACTTTTAGCGTGAGAAACTATTGTGACTCGTTTTTTGAACTGCTTAATATTCCTTTTTCAGATGCATTAAACAACGCAGTCCCGTCCCGACAGGCCGAATTTCTTGCTGGGCGAGCCTGTGCTCACTTTGCCCTCAGCAAGCTGGGTATGCCGGTAAAAGAAATCCCTGTAGGGAAGAACCGCTGTCCAGTTTGGCCAAAGGGTGTACAAGCTTCTATTACCCATGCTAGCAACCGAGCAATCTGTGCAGCCAGCACTACGTCTAAAGGGCTTGGAATTGATTATGAAACAATTATTTCAGATAAAACTGCCGAAGAAATCAAACATAATATAGTCAGCAATTCAGAAGTAAGGCTACTATCAGAGAGCAGTTTTCCTCTGGAACAGTGGCTAACAATAGCTTTCTCAGTGAAAGAAAGCTTTTTCAAGGCGCTATACCCAAAAGTCGGAAAGTACTTTGACTTTCTGGATGCTGAAATTACTGCACTATCGCCCCAGCAACAAAAGTTAGAACTAAGAATTTTGCAGGACCTCTCCCCCAGAGTTCTCAGTGGAAGCACCTATACAGCCACCTATCAACCCCATCAAGACGGCATATTAAGTATCGTTGAATATTAATCACCACCGACTATACCGACAGCACTTCCGTTAAGAAGAGAAGGACCATTTTATGTCTGACGTTCCAGCTATTCTGAGCGCACGGACTCATATGAAACTCCTGGGTAATGACGAGCTAATCCAAAAAATGCCCTGCCCGTCTGATACAGCTTTAGCGATCGAGCAAACTCGCCACCAGGTTGTCAGAATACTAAGCGGTGAAGATGACCGCCTACTGGTTGTGGTCGGTCCGTGCTCAATTCACGACCCTGAAGCTGCGCTAGACTATGCGCAAAAACTGTCTGAAATTCAAAACCAGTTTGAAAGCAATCTTTGTCTTGTCATGCGTACCTATTTTGAGAAACCGCGTACCACCGTAGGCTGGAAAGGTTTTATTTATGATCCTCATTTGGATGGCAGCGCCGATATGCATACCGGGCTCACCAAAGCCAGGGAGTTATTGCTCAACATCAATGCACTGGGACTAGGTACTGCCACTGAATTCCTGTGCCCTCTGAATGTTCTCTACATAGCAGACTTGATTTCCTGGGGAGCTATCGGCGCTCGTACCACGGAGTCACAAACACATCGGGAATTAGCCTCTGCACTTCCCTGCCCTATCGGATTTAAAAACAGTACTGACGGAAATGTCAAAGTTGCAATAGATGCAATTCAGGCAGCTCAATCTCAACAGATATTCTGTACCACAATCCACAATGGAAAACTTGAAGCTATTCAGTCTACAGGCAACCCTAACTGCCACTTAATTCTTCGTGGAGGAAGAAGGCCCAATTACCATACTGAGGACATAGAACAGGCGATATCTCAGCTTGACTATGCCTCGCTCCCCACCGGCATTATGGTGGATTGCAGCCACGGCAACAGTCAGAAAATACACAGCAATCAAATGGGTGTTGCGAAATCTCTCTGCGATCAAATTAGTACAGGGCAAAGAAATATTTCAGCAGTAATGATTGAGAGCTTCCTCGAAGAAGGGAGCCAAAAAATTTGTCCCTGGGACAAAATGACTTACGGACAATCGGTTACTGATGCTTGTATCGGCTGGAAGGATACTTGTCAGGCATTAGAGATACTTTCTGAAGCCGTTGTCAGACGTCGCCATCTATTTACCACCTCCCACAATATGGGAATGGAATTAACTCAAAGTGCTATGTAATAGTACTTCAGACATATTTAAGTTACCGATCCCCTGAAGTTATAGCGGCACTGGCAAAACAGTGCCAACTTTTTCAGTTTTTGGCGCAGATTCTATTTGCAAGTAATTCATTCCAATAGATATGGTCTGAATTCACAACGATCCCAGAAAGAAAATAAGAAAACACAGTGATGTTAAATTTATTTACTTTAGAGTGTAAGAAACATCTCATGCCAACTCAAGCCACCATGAGTAGAATCAGATTTGCCTTGATGAACAAACCCATATTTAGAATACATACCAACAAGCTCATCCTGACATATCAGATAAATTCTCTTTTTCCCTAGCTCACTCATAGAGCTAATAAAACCGTTTAATAGCTTATTTGCCATACCCTTACCTTGATATTTGGGGTGAACCACCAGGGACATAATAACAATATTTTCTCCACTCGAATCATGGCCTACCAACTCTTTAAACTCTTCATTAGACAACTCTACGTTATGAGTTGCTCCTGAATTAATAAAACCTATAACTTCCTTATTATTCTCTATAACAAGGAAACCTTCAGGGTAAGTCAAAATTCGCTTTAAAATCTTTTCTTTTGTTGCTGCCTCGTTACCAGCGTAAGATATAGATTCAATCTCAAAGCACCTAGCTAGATCCCTCTCATTCGCAGAGCGAATATTAATTTCAGACATCCTTGAGCAAAACTCCATGTTCATAAACCAAAATAAAGGTATCCCTCCTCTCAAATGTACCAGAGGGCATACGTATCAACAGTTATATCAACCTTATCTTTCGTAGTATATAGCCTTCAACCACTAGGTTATATTGAACTAAACTACCTTAGCCATAAGATAGACATCAGCATACTCACCATTTCGAAATGCATAATTTTTTGCAGTGCCTTCGACCTCAAATCCATACTTCTTATATAGACCTATAGCCTGTTCATTATTAGTATAAACCTCTAGCTCTATACGGCGAACAGCGAGTCAGTTAATAGATAGGTTGAGCATCGCCTCCAACAACTTTGAGCCAACCCCACTCTTTTGATGCTCTTCACTTACTGCCATACCTATATTTGAGACATGCTTTCGCCTTGGATTCGAGAACACCTCCATTCCAATTTGGCCGACGATCATCCCATCCAGAACAGCTACAATGCTATAAAAGTTATCGGGGATATTCCCCAGAAACTTTTCCCATTTATCTATTGGAGGGTATGGGACTTGAAGTGTTCCCGCATAGCAGGAAGACTGAGCATATATATCTTTAATTTCAGGAATATCTTCTTTTCTACTATGTCTAATTTCTATACTCATAGACCGACTCTCCCATCACTTAATACTTGAAACCAAGATCTACAACTCTCTTATCCTTTCCTATAACAACAAAACCTTCGTGGTAGGTCAAAATTTACTTCAGAATTTTTTCTTTTGTTGCAGCCTCGCTGCCAATTTAGGACACAGACCCAATCTCAAAGCACCGATCCAAATCCAATCAATTTACAATGCGAATGTAAACTCTAGACATCCTTGACAAACACTCCCTTCAAATAGATCTAAATAAAGAGAGATATCACACCACCTCCATCATCGGAGATACATGCAAGGCTCACAACCCCCATATACGCTCAATCATGGCGTAACCCTTCGGGTCATATTTTTTCAAGTCAGTCCGATTAAATGGATAGTAATTTCCACCTACAAAATAGATAGCTGATAATTCGGAAAAGTACTCTTTTTCATTTTTTGATGCATATGCAGGCTCCAGAATTCGGCCTTTTACATCTTCTTGTGCTAAATAGAGGCTACTCTGCCTGGATAACACCCAGGCATCTTTCAGCAATCTATAATTTGTAGGCCAGTCCTCATAGTGCCAAGCATGCGCCAGCTCATGCATTATACTTTTGTTTACCCAAAGATCAGGAAGCCAGAGAAAATTATCCACGTTATATATTACAACTGCATGGGACCAACGCCTGTCACCGAGCAACAGTGTCGAGTCCCCATTCTTTGGAAAATAACGCAATCCGCCCTTCTCTCCCCCGAATTCTGACTCATGACCGAGCATTATGTAGAAATCTGTGTCTTTTAGGTAGTTATGGCTAGAAACTGGTATCTTATTAAAAATTTGCTCAAGGGTGCTGCTTAATCTATCTAACGCCCGACTTAGCTTCTGCTCATCTTTAGCTGTCTGCGAAGATTCAATGAAAATCGTGTATGCCCCACTTCGTTCCTCATACTTTCTTTCAGGATAGCGATAATTTACCCTCTTATCTTTTTTATGAACTAAGTGAACGCTAGAAACTTCAGATCCACATTTATTTCGATCATCGGTATAAATAACCACCCCATTTAGCTCACAAGAAAAAACCTCAGCATTAGAAGAGAGGGAAACAACCAAAGATAAAGTTACGACCAAAAATTTTATCATTATGAGCTAACCTTAGGGCGCCTAATAGTATATTTGTAAGCAGATTTATTATATCACCTACCAACAGAGTTCAGAAAGGAAAAGCAACAAATCGAGGTCAGCCCCATAATTCAACTTATTTATGAACGCTTATAAAAGTAGTACTATTGTAGATATATCCCTGACCAACTGCATCTACACATTTACTCTTGATTACCTGAAAACACCGATATAGATCACCAAGTTAACGGTGACTCTGTGATTATATGTATACCTGTTCTTAATCTTTAGAGGTCATCGTATACATAAGTAAATAATATTAAAGTGTACTATTCAGATCAACCTACATAATCGAATCATTAGTGGTCAGTGCCCGCTTAACACGGGTGATTCATAGAAAATTATTATTGGCCTTTAGATATATATCTGACTTGGTGGCCCTAAGACTCTTACACTTATACGCTAAACCCATAGGAAATAGGAGGTAGGTGGCAGATCCACCTACTTAGCGAAGTAAAATCAGTATCCAGCAGCCTTATAGGGACCAAAGTTCTTACGATAAACAAGTAACGTTCGCTTGTAGGCACAAACCCATTCACCATGTTGATTTTGAGCGCGGGAATATATGCTGAGCAGCCCCTGTTCAGGCCTTGATTTTGACTCCCTCTTGGAAAGTATCTCAGACTCGAAGTATAAAGTATCTCCTACATAAACTGGCTGCAACTCACAATCACTCATCTCCAAGTTAGCTACAACCTTTCCAAACGTCCTAGTTGTATGCGCCATTGCACTTAAAACAAATGTCTCCAATACTCGCTGCCTATCACCATAAACTCGACGCGCATAAACCTTATCAGTGATAAACGGGCTGAGATCGAATGAGCGAAGTGCATAGTCGACACAGCTAGCTTCGGTGAAGGTTCGGCCTGGGCGATGCTCGAATATTTGCCCCACTTCAAAATCTTCAAAGTCTATTCCGACCGTTTCTATATAAACGTTATCTTCTACTTCCCGCAAAAAATTAAATGACTCTTTCATTGAGGTCACCTAAATATGGAAAATGGAAATTTAGTAGCCGTTCGCAGAGAAAGGCAGGTGATTGCGTTTGAAGATCAACATGTCACACTGCATTTCGCAAATAGTCTTCTTGTCTTGATTCTTTCCATATATAACAATTTCTACCAGCCCCGCGTCGTCATACTCACTACCTGCCTGGACTTCGAGAACCTTACTCTCAGAATACAAGGTATCACCGCCATAAGCGGGTGCCACCATGGAAATTTTTCTCCAACCAACAATTTTTTTCCGTCGATTGTAGGTCTTCCAGATCAAACCCATTAGCTGTTGAACCGCTAAAGTAGTATCGATTAACGGCTTACCGAATTCAGTTTGGGCGGTGTAACACTCATCAAAATGCATCATGGCTTGATTTAAAGTCTTGATGCACTCTTCCTTATTATCGTGCTGGCTAATGGTAACGCCAGGCCTATGGTGAAAAACCTGCCCTACCTTAAAGTCTTCAAAATCGAGACCGTAACGCTCTCGATAGCGATTTTTACCGGTTTTTATATACGCAGGAAAATGATAGCGGGGCATAGAAACCTCTTGCCTTACCGTAAGGCTCCGGTGAGTTTGGCTCTGCTACAGTACGGTCACAATCCCTTCGAGGCCGCCACAGTTTTCAGTGCCCGCTCAACCACGGGCATATCCACCATCTGTCCATCAACTACAAGAACTCCACCATGATTCTCTTTATAAGCTTTCAGTACTCGCTGAGCATGAGAGAGCGCCTCACTAGATGGTGCCAACCCTTGGTGAATCGGTTTAATTTGCTTTGGATGGATGGCTATTTTTCCAGAAAACCCCAGGGCGGAGACCCTCTGTGTTTCCTCAATTAGGCTTCTTTCATCATCCAGCTCCAAATAGGGGCCATCTACAGCATCAATGCCTGCAAATGCGGCAGCCTGAACCAGCCGCCCCCTGCCATATAAAAGAGCATCCCAGCTCATATCTGACCCCACTGTTGCACTGTAATCAGCCGCGCCAAAGGCCAAGCAAACCACCTCCTCTACCTGGGCAATACTCAACGCATTCTCCAAACCTTTTGGGGATTCAATCAGGGCTATTATTCGAATCGTTTTATGGGAGGGGGCCATAACCTGGCAAAAACCAATCACTTCTTCTGCTGATTGAACCTTGGGAAGAATCACAACATCTGGCAGTTGCGGCAGATCTAGCAGCATCAACATATCCTTGATGCCGCAATCGCTGTCGAGCTGGTTGATTCTCAACGCGCGCTGAGTGGGAATAATATCCTTTCCTGTAAAGAAATTGACCACCTGCTCCCTTGCAGTATCTTTATCTTCCAGGGAAACGGCATTTTCCAAATCCACACAGGCAATATCGGCTCCGCTGGCCATTGCTTTTTCATAGCGATCCGGCCGGGTCGCAGGGACAAACAGGACGCTGCGAAAATACTTACTTCTGTTAATGACACTACCCATCTAGCGGCGCCCTCTCAACAAATTGACAGATAGCCGGATATCCGTTCCCGGTGCCCTTCTCTACAACCGGATTCCAAGCCAATCCAGTAGTTCACCCAAAAGACTAGCAACTCTGTATTAAATCGCGACACTCACCTTCAGTGAGCCCTGCCTGTCAGAGGGTCACTAAAATACGGATGACCGACTATTCCCAATATCTACCAGCCAATCCCATCGAATTTACAACTCCTGCTCTATGCTGAGGAATACGGCGTATCTATATTTAGTGGATTATTCCGACATGTTACCTCTCTCAGGATTGCGGATTGTGGCGGTGGAACAATATGGTGCAGGCCCTTTTGGCACCTTGTACCTGGCAAATCTTGGAGCGGAAATCATTAAGGTCGAAGATATCTCCCACGGGGGGGATGTAGGCCGTACCGTAGGCCCTTACTTCTTGGAAAATGAACCAGGGGATAATAGCAGCCTTTTTTTCCAGGCTTTCAATCACAACAAACGCAGTTTATCCCTCAACCTTTCCTCTCCCCAAGGGCAGGAAATCTTGCACAAATTAATTCTTAGTGCAGATGCACTGACCGACAATCTGCGGGGAGACGTACCGGGCAAGCTGGGTATTACTTACAAAAAACTGGGAAAGCTGAACCCCAAGATCGTTTGCGCACACTTGACTGCCTACGGCCGTAGTGGCGATAGGGCCAAGTGGCCGGGATATGATTACCCCGTGCAGGCAGAGGCAGGCTATTTCAAGCTAACTGGTGAACCTGACAGCCCACCTGCCCGGTGCGGCCTGTCCCTGGTAGATTTATCCACCGGGGTGGCTCTCGGACTGGCCGTTGTTTCCGGTGTGCTTAATGCCAGGGAAACTGGCAAGGGGCGAGATATCGATGTCAGCCTTTTTGATAACGCTTTATATAATTTAAGTTATGTGGCCATGTGGCAGTTAAATGCGGGGCACAACCAAAAGCGGGTGCCGCGATCAGCACACTTTTCCCTAAGCCCTTGTCAACTTTATAAGACAAAGGACGACTGGATTTACCTGATGTGCAATAAGGAAAAGTTCTGGAAATCCCTGTGTCAATGTATTGAACATCCGGAATTAGCTGACGCACCCAAGTTTGTAAATTTCAGGGAGCGCAGGAAAAACCAATCGGAGTTAACCGAAATACTGGATGAGATACTGTCAAAAAAAGATACCGTAGAGTGGCTAAAAATTTTAGCTGGCCAGGTGCCAGCCGCACCGGTATATGACGTTGAGCAGGCGCTAACAAACCCCTTTGTTTCCGATACCGACCGCATCCAAACAATACCCGGTGATCACGGCAAGGATATTAAAATACTGGCACCGTCAATTCGCTGTGATGGAGAGATGGTTAATTTCAAGCGGGCACCTACCCTGGGAGAAGACACCAAGGATATCCTGGCTGAGCTTGGCTATTCCGGGGTTGAGATAGCCAAGCTCGCCAAATACGGCATCATTTGAAAGAACTATTGATCATCGAGAAGCTGAAAGCCCTCTGCCAATAGTTGCACCTGCAATTGCGACCACTGATCCTGGGGGAGTGAAATTGGCACAGTGACGTTACTGACATATTCCGCCTGCCCACAATTCCCCAGGTGACGCCCCACTAAAAAGCGCAGGCGGGCTTCCTGGGCAAAATCACAGCGAACCAAAACATGCATCAGGGGAACAAAGGGCTGCAATGGAATATCTTGCAGCGCGGCACCTACCGCACCACGATAGGCACGCATCAAGCCACCCACACCAAGCTTGGTGCCACCAAAATAGCGGGTCACTATAGCGCCCACATTGCCGACGCCCTGCTTCAGCAACAATTCCAGCATTGGCCGCCCCGCGCTACCACCGGGCTCGCCGTCGTCATCTGCTTGCATTACTTCCGGGTTGGAAGGATTGCCGATCACCAACGCGGTACAGTGGTGGCTTGCATCGGGATATTGAGCGCGGACAGTTTCCAGCTGCTGCTGAAAAGCCGCTTTATTCTCTACTGGCCCCAGCCAACAAATAAAACGGCTCTTCTTTTCTTCTGTCTCACTGACAACGGGAGATGAGGGAATCTGATAACTCACCGACAATATCGTCCCAGCGCTGGTTTTTTAATTTTTCGTACAAAGGCTGGAGCTTGGTCTGCCAGACTTTATTGTCGACAACGCCAACGTGTTTGCACCGAATAGTCCCTTCGGAATCCACCAGGAAAGTTTCCGGCGCACCGAAAACACCCAGATCCAGAGCCAAACGGCCATCTCTATCGGCGAGGCTATACAAGTAGGGATTGTGGAATTTCTCCAACCACTTGATTGCTGCCTCATCCTCATCTTTGAGGTTAACGCCAACGATCGGCACACCCTGCTCAGCCAGAGCATTCAAATAGGGGTGCTCTACCCGGCAAGCTACACACCAAGTGGCCCACACATTCATCAAATGCGGGCCATTGGGAAGATCTTTCTTCTCTACAATTTGGCTGTTATCCGCCACTTTTTGCAAAGAGAATTCCGGCACAGGTTTATTCAGCAGGGCCGATGGCATTTCCTGTGGGTTCAGGTAGAGGCCCCGCCAAAATAACAGGGCCAGCACGACAAATATTACCAGGGGCAAAAAGAGTTTGAGTCTAGACATTATCCTTTCCAACTATTACGCCGTAGCAACATTGCCTGTAACTTCTATATCTACAGGTTTAGCGGCTTTCGCTTTGCGATAGCGCTTATCCGCTACAGCAATAGCTCCACCAATCGCCATCAGAAGCGAGCCCAGCCAAATCCACACCACAAAGGCTTTGTACTGAAGTCGCACAGCCCAATCACCGCTTGGGTTAGACCTGTCCATCGGCTCACCGAGGGCCACATAAATATCGCGGAAGAGTCCGGTATCGATCGCCGCCTCTGTCATGGTGTTGCCACCAGACAGGTAATTGCGCTTCTGGGGATGCAGCTCTGCTACCGGCTTCCCGTCCTTGCTGACATGCAATACACCTTCAAAGGCCCGGTAATTAGGCCCCTGAACCATACGAACACCGTCAAATTTGAAGTCGTAACCGGAAACCTGGAAGCTGTCCCCAGCCCCCATACGCACATCTTCCTCAATGCTGTAAACGGTAGTTAGTACTACCCCCAACACCGAAACTGCCAGGCCGATATGTGCGATATGCATCCCGTAGTAACTGGCTCTCTGACGCTTAAGGCCGGCAAAGAATGAGCTGGAGTTGCGGGTTTTAGCCACGATATCAGCGAGGCTGGAAGCAAAGACCCAGATACCAATGAAGATTCCGAGTGCCGCTCCCCAGTGGAAATCTCCCAGGGCCAGGGTCCACAGCAACGCAACTACCAACGAAGCGACAAATGGCAAACGCCATGCGCTCAGCAGTTTGTCCCAGCGGCTGTCTTTCCAGTTGGCGCGCACGCCCATACCCACCAACAGGCAGAGAACAACCATCAGTGGCACGAAGAAAAGATTAAAGAAGGGCGGCCCCACACTCACCTTGCCCCAGTTCATGGCGTCGGCCAGCAGCGGGTAAAGAGTACCGGTCAAAACCATGCCCATAATCAGCATCAACAGGATGTTATTGCCAAGCAGGAAGGTTTCCAAAGAGCGGAAAGAGAAAACACTGCGAGCGCTGACTGTCGGTGCGCGCAGGGCAAATAACAGCAGCGAAGTGCCGACAATTACAGCCAGGAAGCCCAGAATAAAGCTGCCTCGCAGTGGGTCAGTAGCAAATGCATGCACCGAGGTAATCACCCCTGAGCGCACCAGGAAGGTGCCGAGCAGGCTGAGACTGAAAGCGAAAATCGCCAGCAGGATAGTCCAGCTCTTAAACAGCCCACGCTTCTCAGTTACCGCCAAGGAGTGCATCAAGGCAGTCCCTACCAACCAAGGCATCAGGGATGCATTCTCAACCGGGTCCCAGAACCACCAGCCACCCCAGCCCAGCTCGTAATAAGCCCACCAGCTACCCAGGGCAATACCCAAGGTCAGGAAGCCCCAAGCCACAGCCGTCCAGGGTCTTGCCCAACGGGCCCACACCGCATCCAGCTGTCCACCGAGCAATGCCGCAATAGCAAAAGCAAAGGCTACTGAGAAACCCACATACCCCATATAAAGCAAGGGCGGATGGAAAATCATACCCGGGTCCTGCAACAGCGGGTTCAGGTCAGAACCTTCCATCGGCGGGAATGGCAGGGTGCGATCAAATGGGTTGGAGGTAAATAGAATAAACAGGAAAAACCCGATCAGTACAAAACCGAGTACGGATAAAACCCGCGCGGAAAGCTCTGGGGGCAGCTGCTTACCAAACAGCGCTACTGCCGCAGCCCAACCAGCCTGAATCAAAAGCCACAACAGAATGGAGCCCTCATGCCCACCCCATACAGCGGTAACTTTGTAATAAACCGGCAGGATACTGTTGGAGTTCTGTGCTACGTAATTAACCGTGAAATCACTTTGCACAAAAGAAGTGGTCAGGCAGGCAAAAGCGATCAGAACGAACGCAAAAATACCCAGAGCCAGCGGACGCCCCGCATCCATCCACACAGGGCGCGATGAATAGCTACCGGCCATCGGCACTGTTGCGAGAGCAACCGAAAGCAGCAAGCCGACAATTAACGCAAAATGGCCCAGCTCAGGGATCATATTTTCGCTCCATCGGAACAACCTTCATGGGAAACCATGGTGTCGGCTACTTCAGGTGGCGTATAAGTTTCATCGTGCTTGGCCAGAACCTGGTCCGCACGCAGAACACCGCTTGGCATCAACTGGCCGGTAATCACTGCTGCTTCGCCTTCGGCAAATAGATCCGGCAGGATTTTGTCAAAGACTACGGAGAGTTGAGCCTCGCCATCAGTAATCACAAACTGGACTTCCAGGCTATCAGTAGTTCGCTGCACACTGCCCGGGACAACACAGCCTCCCGCGCGAATCCGCTTTTCCACCGGGACTTCACCCGCTGCAAAGGCCTTGGGGGCATAGAAATAATCGATATTGCCACGCATCGCATAGGCTACAAAACCTACTGCTGCACTGGACAATACCACCAGGACAAGTACGAGTATCAGGCGTTGCTTGCGTACAGGGTGCATTGTCTAAGTCCTACTCCATAACTATTTAATTCTGTTGCGCTGATAGGTTCTCCATCGCCCTATCCGCTGGAACCCGGCAAATTGAAATTAAGCCGGTTCCTCTGCTGTTTCTTTCTTTGTGGTTACTGTGCGCTCACTCGCTGCCTGGCGGCGGCGCTGGGCAATTTTCTGCTGTCGCACCAGCTCTGCCTTCAGGCCGCGGCGGGCGATGTAAGGGTAGAGAGCCATCCCCGCGAGACTCAGGAAAGTCACCGCGTAGGACACCCACACAAATACACCGTGGCCGTCCATCGTTAGGAAATCAGCCAGGTTGGCAAATTGAAACTCCACTTTATCGACCTCCCGCCAGTTCTTCCTGTACCCACTTGGTGCGCATCTCGCGCTTGAGCAGCAGAGTGCGGGTGTGAGTCAGCAGGGTCCAGGCATACATACAGTAGAAACCGATAATCATGGTCAGCAGCGGGTAGAACATACTCGGATCAATACTGCTGGATTCGGTCAGGCGAATGGTCGCGGGCTGGTGCAAGGTAAACCACCAGTCTACGGACTTGTAAATAATTGGGATATTAACGGTGCCCACCAGAGCCAGCAGCGCAGAAGCTTTGTCGGCGACTTGCTCCCGGTTCACTGCGTGGGTAAGTGCCATAACGCCGACATAGAGAAACAGGAGTATCAGCATTGAAGTAATGCGGGCATCCCATACCCAGTAAGCACCCCAGGTAGGTTTGCCCCACACAGCACCGGTAAATAGCGAAACAAAGGTCAATACCGCACCGATCGGCGCGGCAGCGCGCATCACGGCAAAGGAGAGCTTCATCTTCCAGATCAAGCCGATAGCACCGCTGATCGCCATAATGTAGTAACCGGCCAGGGCCAGGAAGGCGGCGGGTACATGGATAAAGATAATGCGGTAACTATTGCCCTGCTTGGCATCTTCTGGGGCAAAACCCAGGCCCCAAACACTGCCTACAGCGAGCAATACAACACTAGCCAGCGCCAGCCATGGCAGCCAGGCTTCAGTTTTTTGATAGAACCAGCGGGGCGAACCCAGGCGGTGAAACCATTGCCAAGCCAAGAAAGACCTCCAAATCAATTATCCAGGCTAATACGTATTGCACCCGCAGCAGCGAGTGGCGCCAGTGCCGCAGCAGCCGCTAGGAGTGCTGCCAATATCGCCAGTTGGGCGCTGTAGGCATAGCCATCAATTGCCGCCTGTACTGCGCCGGTGCCGAAGATTAGCACGGGCACATACAGCGGCATAACAATAAGTGCCAAGAGCAAACCGGGGCGGCGCAAGGCAACAGTGAGTGCTGCACCAATGGCCCCGATCAAACTCAAACTTGCAGTTCCCAGCAATAGGGAAACCAGCAAACAAACATAACCATCCACGGGCAGATTCAGCATTAAGGCGAGCAGCGGCGACAGCAATGCCAGCGGCAAGCCTGTGGCAATCCAGTGCACCAGGGATTTTGCAAGAACCGCAAAGTAAAGCGGTTGTGGTAACAGGGTGAGCTGCTCCAGGGTGCCATCTTCGAAATCACCTTTAAAAAGGCTTTCCTGGGATAGCATGGTGGACAGTAGGGCCATTACCCAGATCATGCCCGGAGCCATCTTTGCCAGAAGTTCGGGCTCAGGTCCTACCCCTAACGGCAAAAGTGCTAAAACCGTCACAAAAAATAATAAGGGGTTGGCAATATCTGCTCGTTTTCTCAACGCCAAGAGCATTTCAATCCGGAACAGCGCCATAAAACCGGGGCCACTGCGCACTTCGCTTACCGGCGTTTGGACATCAACTGTCGACATGCTCTCCCCCAAAATCCTCAAAAGGCTCAGAGACTGAATAGTCAGACAAATTAACCTCGCTGAGTCCGGCTAATGACAGAGGCTGGTGTGAGGTCAGCAGAATTGAACCACCGCTATAAAGATGGACCGCCATTTGCTCTTCCAATGCAGCAACACCCACAACGTCGAGAGCGGTCAGTGGCTCATCGAGTATCCACAATCGAGGGGAATCAGGTAGAAATAATCGCGCTAGGGCAACCCGGCGATTCTGGCCGGCGGAAAGGGAGTGACACAAGCTGTCCTCAAAGCCGGTCAGGTCGACTTTATCGAGGGCATTGAACGCGTCCTCATGGTCAGCACCATACCAGGTGAGGTTTTCCAGCGGAGTCAGGCCACTGCGCACTCCGCCCCTGTGCCCGATATATAGTAAGGATTCACGCATCGCCGAGAGCGATTGCGGGTAGGCGGTATCACACCAAAGGATCTCCCCAGTGAAATCACTGCTACTGCCAATCAAAGTGCGCAGCAAGGTCGTTTTACCCGCGCCATTACTACCTTTGATTTGAATTGCAGCGCCGGCTTGAAGAGAAAACTGAAGGCCCTCAAACAAGCGCCGACCATCCCTTTCGCAGGCGAGATCTCTCACTTGCAGCACAACTTGGGACTTAGGGGTCACAGACATTCCAGGATAAAACCGCTCTGACAAATCTGAACGGCATTATACCGGCACCAGCGCTAATTGCATTGTCTCAGCGAGCAACATTTTAGCAACCCTTGATCTTTCGCAAGAATGCCCACTGATTCACACTGAAAAGCGCTATTTAAATTGGCACTGAATTGTAGTTTTGGTATTTTCACACCGTCGTGAGATTCAGTACCTGTTTCTCGCTGTACCCTCAAGGAAGTGGGTAATCTCAGAAGTCGACATAAAGCTGGACCCCCAAAAGGGCCAATTCTTCTGCTCGTAAGGATGCGTGTCTATGAACAATCTCGCCACCCATATCGATCCCTGGCTCGACGCTACTACTTTAATTGGCCAAGAAAGCCAGATTCACCAACAGCCATTTCCTTTCTTCGTTGCCAAGAACTTGCTGGCCGAGAACCTGATGGCATCCTTTATCAAAGACTTCCCAAAGCTTAAAGGGGCCGGCTACCTTCCCTACGATAGAAGCAGTTGTGGCACCACAATAAATGAACTGATTGAACAGTTTAGGGCTCCGGAATTTGCCGATGCTATTGGCAACAACCTGGGTATTGAGAATCTTTCTCAATACCCAACCTATGTTTCCATTAGCCGTACACTCAAGAAACGCCACGGCCGCATCCATACCGACGGACAGTCAAAAATTGCTACCGCCCTGCTCTACCTGAACCCGGAGTGGTCCTTGGATGGCACAGGCTGCCTGCGCTTCTTAAAAAGCGGCGATAACTTTGAAGATACCGCAGCCCCAGAGGTAAAACCTTCGTACGGTACCCTGGCCGCATTTAAGCGAGCCGATAACTCGTTCCACGGACACTTGCCTTTCGAAGGTAAAAGATTGGTTATCCAGGTAGCCTGGTTAGTCAGCGATGCTGACAAAAACAGAAAGGCCAAGCGCGGCAAGTTAGCTTCAAAACTCAAGCGCCTGCTGGGTTGGTTTGGAGGCAACTCTGCAGCCACACAAAATATGTAGCTACAGCCAACTCAATACCTACGATAGAGCCCGCATCCCTTACGGGCTCTGTACCTACACACCTTCTTCCCTATCTCCATAGCACCCATTGCAAAAATAATAAACCTAACAACTTTAATTAGTGAAAATACAATACGGGGAAACAAAGCCCAACGATTTAAAAGCACAGAGAAAAGCCAGGGGAAAATAGAAGTGACTTGGGCAGGAAAGACAAATTTTCAATAAAATCTATTAACTACGCAGAGTACAGTTTAAGCAATCCTATTTTTAGATTACTTTAATTTATTATCTGCACCCTGCATAGCTGGCCGTAGCCGTTAAAGTTTCAGCATATTTCGTTAGTCGAAATCATAATCCATTAATTCACGCCTTAAACGCTTTTCCTCCAATTTGTCTTCTACCATTCGACGTGCGTCGCGTGGTGGCTGAGAGGTAGCTTCCTTCAGCACTTCAGTTGCAATTTGTGGAATACCCACATTATCAAAATCTAGGCGTCTTTCGTTAACGTGGCCGCTCATACGAAACTCCATAATCTTGATTAGAGAAAGCAGAAATATCCTTATCGCACCAAGGGTGCAATTGCAGGTTATCCAGCTCAATCAATCGTGGTCAAGCAATAATTTATCAAGTGGAAATACGGCTTTTACGTCAAAACTTTCCAACTGATCCCCGAACAAAGCTATCCGCAAAAACCGCCATTTCGAAGTCAAAGTAGCGAAGAAAAAAGACAGATTTATGAAGGTTTTTCGAAAATTTTAAGAAAAGGGAACGACGGGAATAGCAGTAACCGAGTGGCGCCAATGTTACCCTCAGTGACACAGCAACTTGGTACGATTTGATGGAAGGTGAGTTAATGGTGAAAAGCATGACATGACACAGGGCTTCCCACAGGCTAGAATAGCGCCGCTCTTCAGCAGTGCTGACACCCGCCCCCGTCGGTTAACAGGATAAACCACGGACCTCCTAAGTCCGGACTGGTGGTTCGAGTCCACCCGGGGGCGCCATACATATCAAGGCAAATTAGCAAACGACTGCCTTTGACGAATGCATAAACAACGCCAGGAATAACCCAGCCAACAGCACCCCACCCCAGAAGAGCCTGGTAGAACGGCTAATTGTTCTCCCCCGCCTGGCTTCGTTTCTTACAGTCTTTCCCATATCACAAATCCATTTGCCTACATTTCGTCCATTCACCATAAATACTAACCGAAACCATTTCGCTGGTGAATCTCCATCTCAGGATAGACAAAGCCCGGCACAAGCCGGGCCCAGAACAATAGCAATGCAAGTATTGACGAACAGCGCCTACTGGTTAGTCCCGTTTGTGCCACTGCCACCATTACTATTGTTCATCTGAGTGCCATCCTGCATTTTTTTCTGCATCTTCATCATCTGCTTTTCAGCTTTGTCCTTCTTGTGGTGCATCCCCACCTTGTGCCACTCATCTTTGAACTTAGCCCAGAAAGATTCTTTTGGCGCTTTGGTGCAGGCGGTAATCACCATCGGCGTCACTTTTTCTGTGCCTTCAATATCCAGCATATCCCCCTCTTCCGTGCCTTTCTTGGCGTAGGCGGCAGCCCAATAAACTGCTTTAGGTTTAAACTCATCGTCGATAGCCAGGAAATCCGCACAGGTCCAGTCTTTCGCCGGCTTCTTGGGATGGTTATCCGCGAAGGCAGCAGAAGCAGCAAGACTGGCAATTACCAAAGGAAGAATGAACTGCTTACTTTTCACAATTAGATCTCCAAAATATCCAGGGTTATCACCCCGTGAATCAATTGCAGGTAATGTGCAATCCGCTCGCTACCCACGGGCCGGGGAGGACTGGCCGGCAAGTCACTAAAATGACTGCGACAAACAGCGAGGCAAGGAATAGCCCCGGATTCACCAGCCTTACGACAGCGGAAACGCAAGCCAAGACACTAAATCAACGAATGCTTGGCCCATTGAAAGGATAGACGCATTTTTCATTTTTTGGGGAAAATCAAAAACACTTTCTTACCCACTTGCATACAAACTTTATTGTCCAGACGCATTCCATGTGAAGAAGCAGGCTTTACCTATATACACCTTTAGCTATTAGCGCTCGGAATAGAGTTTGCTGCCTCCCATTTTTGACTGTGCCTACCCAGCCTTAGCAAAGAGAAACCTAACCAAATAAACCAGACTATTTGGGAAATTCCGAATATTTCTGTAAAGATATCGTCCGGATAGATAGTCGCAATTCCCGCCACTCCCACTAACACTCCGATAAAGTTTAATGGCCGGGAAAAAAGTCCAATTTGCAATGCAGCAATGCTAATTAGCAGAACCCAAAGTCCACCCACCAACTCATTGCCACCACCAAGACTCTCAACCATCAAGTATATTATTCCCCAGGTATCGAAAGCCTGCTGAACACTGACCTCCATAAGCCCCAAAGCATAGGCGAGCCCTATATTTGCGATCATGCCGCTCGCTATGACAAGGCCCACCCAGACTGCTCCGAACAAGGATGCCAATGCAGCTATCTCCCTCCTCTTACTTTTTAGCTTTTCATATAAGCTAACTACCACACAGCCCAGAAAGATCGCAAAAACCAAGTACATAAGGGTATAGGCAATATTAAAAATCAGTTGATTTTCTGCCAAGAACATCATTTTTTCTATGGGGCTCCCATCCGATGGAAAAGACCAAAAAGCACCAAAGAATACAAACGCACTAATATAAATTAACCCCATGCCAAACGCCGAGATACCAGCAACTCTATCCATAGCTCTCCCCTATCATCTTTGAACTCAATTCAATGCCTGTAAATATCACTTTAATTATGTAACCCAAGGAAGCCAAATTCGTAACACCCCACCCTATCTAAGCAGCAAGTAATCGCAGAAATGAATATTCAGCAAGAGAAGAAAGTCACAGTGCTTTAACCGAAATGTACATTAATGCCATTTCTGACTAGCGTTCATACCAGGACCTGTTGGTTAGGTGGATAGCTAAATATCACTATTGCCAATTAAGCCGAAGGAGATAATAGGATGGGGAACAAGGAGTGAAGGATCTAAATAATCCGGAGATCAGCGATTTCCATCAGGAGCCGATTTACTTAAAAATCAGCTCACTGTCAGCTCTAACGGTAGAGTGTCGTATTCAGTCACCAAGCCGATACTTACGGGCCACAACCTCAAACTGACGAATATAAATGGCTTGGGCTGGCTTATAGGGCGGCAGCCACTGATCGGGCCCTTTATCTCCCTTACTGCGATTGTGGCCATCATCAACCAGCCACAAATTTGCAGGGTCTTCTGCAAAAGCTCTGCGCTGCTCCCGGCTCCAGCTAGCACCACCGTACTTATGAGCCCAAGATAGCGGTACTATATGCTCCACATCCAGGTCCGAAGCTTTTTCAAAAAACTGTCCCGTATAGGGATCCATCCACAGGCCTGTAACCACTGTACAGCTCTTCTCATTGCTGAAGGCAACAGGAGCCAAAGAGAGACGGATCAATAGCTCCTGACGAGTATTCTGGCAATCACCATCGACATCAGACCACCGTGGCAACCACTCACTGCGATCATAAGATTGAGGGGTTACTTCATAACATCCGCTGAGGGTCAGCATGGACACTATTAATAAAGACTTGAGTCGCATAAAGCTAAACTGCGGCTAATTACTGCTGGGGGAGCATTTTGATTGTAGTTTAAGGGCGCGTCAACAAGCACTTTTCTTAACACAAAATTTATTCGAGGATATAAGTAATAATCGAACCTGACAGAGATACGGGTTATTTAGCATGTGCAAACCTGTAGTAGTAAAAATATACAAATAGCGACAATTTATCGATACTGTATATACTTAAACCAATAAAATTCGTTAGCAGAACAATTCAATACTTCCCAGCAACAATAGGGAAATGCATGAAAACAATAACAACTTTAATCGTAGGATTTTTCCTTGGGGTAGGTTCCACTACCATCTTCCTTAGCTTTCGAGATTCCGGTACATCTGAAGTCTGGACTTTAACAAAATCGCTACAGACTAACGAAGGCATGATAATCCCAAGTGGTACACATTTTATAGTACATAAATACATGCCTGAAGGCTATGTATCCCTAGATCTTAACGTGAATGTAGAAGGAGTGATTCTAAAAAAATTTCACAAAAAAACTATAAATAAAAATCACTTCAGATCTCCTGTGTGGGCTGAAGAAGCAGTAAACAATTGAATCAGCATCAGCCAAAGGGAAACTGTGGCGTACCATATAATATCTTTATATCAAAGCCTAAAAATACTCCAACAAAGACTTATATAATTCAGTTTCAATAGAAGACCCTACGTGAGAAGCGAAGTAGAATGAGTGATATTGAAAAAATCATAGAATTTGTTATCGAAATTGAGAAGCTTAAAGCTGTCCTGAGGCAGACAAAGCCAGTCGGTATAAATCGTTACGAGAACTCAGCAGAGCATAGCTGGCATGTCTCCTTAATCGCACTTATGCTCAAAGACTACGCCAATGAACGTATTGATATTAGCCACGTTGTTAAGATGCTATTGATACATGACCTGGGTGAAATTGGAGCAGGTGATCAAATTGTGTATCAACCACTCACCGACGAGCAACAATCAAGTGAGACCCAAAGTCTAACGCAAACACTATCGATATTACCGGACAAGCTCTCAGCTGAATTTATAGCTTTATGGGAGGAATTTGAGGAAGGCGTTTCACCTGATGCTAAGTTTGCAAAAGCGATTGATAGAGTACCTCCACTACTACATAAAATTTATGGTAACGGCCATAGCTGGCAGAAACACAATATTTCCAAGGAGCAGGTTTTCACTGTCAACTCAGAAAAAATAGCAGGTGGCAGTCATAAATTGTGGTCTACTATAGAGAAAAAGCTCCATGAAGCAATTGAGAGTGGAGCTTTAAAGTGATCAGAAGGCATCCATAAACTTGTATACAGTAATGCTACGAGTAGAACGCACTACTCTAACAGTGAGATAATTATAAAACTTTACATCTAGCTGGTACAGAGGTGCATATTAAATTAAAAATAGCAAGCACCTGAAATTATACCTTTAAGAAGAGTTTAACTTTTTACTACTTCTACTGTACTTACATCCCCTCAATTTCACCACCCCCTTAAACACAGATCAAGCAAAGCTGGTAGGATATATATTCTCATTCAAAAGTTGACTTCCACATGAAAAATAATACCTACCCAGTAAGCGGTTGTTAACAAAGACACTTCGAGCTGCGCCTCGAACTACCAAACAAAATAGGCCTACCTAAAGCTAGACTCTTTAAGCCTACAAAGATTGATTAATATCTCTGGATATCTCACAAAGGATACCGTTAATCGAATCTACAAAAAGATGCAATGTGTCGTCTGGTAGACTTAAAGCAGCCAAGCCAAATAAAAGGTCAATAGGTATGAGTTCGAAAAGCAGTTAATAAGCTATTCCTTCTACATTTAGAATAGATAATTTAGAGAGTGAAAAATTCACCTAGCCTCAATAACAGTACTCTGCAGGGCAACCTTCAAAACCTTACGCCTCTTGTAATGCCCACTCATTAACAGTACAAGAAATATCCTATTTCGCACATAGACATACTACAGATTAGCTATTTTCAAGATAACACGGAGTTAACGATCTAGATGAAAGAATCGCTGAGTTCGCTCAAAATTATCGCTGTTTTTTTAATTCTCACAGCGAGCCTCTACCCTATCGGATACTGGCTAATTTTTCACATGGAAAGCGCAGTACCCTTAATGCTTTCTGTTGGGCTTGCCACGGTCACAACATGCTTGATATTCAAGAAGAGCCTGGGCTCCTTAGGATGGTCTTGGGGAAGCTGGAGATATCAGTGGTTAAGTTACTTGGTACCCTTGGGTTATGTAGCAGCTGCCTACCTCATTATGTGGATCTTAGGTTTCGGGGAGTGGTATAACTCAGAATACGTTACGGCACTAAGAGAAGGGTATAAAGTAGATGACTGGAGTGATACCAGTGTAATCATCTTTAGATTCTTAATTACTGCAAGTATCAGCTTTTTATTGATACTGCCTGGAGTTTTAGGAGAGGAGATTGGATGGCGTGGATTGCTTGTACCTGAGCTCTCAAAGATTATGTCCTTCTCAGGGATCACACTAACCTCTGGGTTTATATGGGCCGCCTGGCATTGGCCCATGATGGTAGCAGGTGTCTACGGGAATGAAACAGCCCCCCTCAGCTATCAGTTGTTTTTCTTTACGCTAGGCTTAATGTCAATGTCAGTCATCATGACTTACGTAAGATTAAAGACTAACAGTGTTTGGCCTGCCGTTATTTTCCACATGAGCCACAATGCATTTATTCAAAAATTCTTCAATCCATTGACCCTACAAAGCACAGATTCAGGTTGGTATCTCAATGAATTTGGTATGGTTTTACCTGTAGTTATTTTTTGTATCAGCATTTATTTCTGGAGAAAGGGCCAACAAGAGTTCGGCTCCGCTCAATCTGCAAGCGAACTGCTGTCTCCACAAAAATCTTGACGTAGCGCCATGGATGTGTGACAGAGGCTTGGATTAAGAACAATCATGAGTTTTGGGAAATTTTACCGCAGGCATATAGAAATACATTATGGATAATGAAGTAGATATTTTTGCTCCAGTTACTGATCTAGGAAAAAGAGATGCCCTTGAATGCTGGAGATGGCTAGTTGGCAAAAAGGCCTCCATGTGCCTTCTGACCTCCATGGGAGATTTATTCTTCAAAAGGAAGGAAGGCCTACTGAACAAGGAACGTGTCTATTTCCTAGATACTGGCACAGGAGAAATGGAACTTGCCGCTAAATCCTGGAATGCATTCCGAGAGATGATGGCAGCAATGAAAGATATTCCGGGCCACTGGTTTAAATATAGATTATTACTTGAGTTAGTGGAGCAACCATTAACTCAAGGTTGTTGCTATTCATCAATCCAACCACCGATAATGGGCGGGGAGTACATTACAGAAAATTATCAATCTGTATCTTGGGAAGTCCATCTAGATCTGTTAGGACAGATACATGAGCAACTCAGCGGCCTTCCCCCAGGAACACCAATAGCTGGTATAAGCTTAAAAATTGAAGAAGATTGAGAGGCCACCATTCAAAAGGGTTATCCCTAAATCCAGCATTTAAATCTATAATTTCATGTCAGGACTTGTCCTTATGATAAGCATTGAGTTTTTGATTACCTCTTTTATCGTTGTGTTGATACCTGGAACGGGAGTTCTATATACAGTTGCTGCGGGGCTATTTAAGGGTAAACGGGCAAGTATTTCTGCAGCGTTAGGTTGTACGCTAGGAATCATCCCCTCCATCTTTGCTTGCATCATGGGGCTGTCCGTAATCATTCATACCAGTGCATTAGCATTCCAGTTTGTAAAATATGCAGGAGTCGCGTACTTATTGTACTTAGCTTGGTCAATGCTTAAATCTAGCAGCTCCCTGACTCTGGAGGAAAGTCAAAAGAAACAGAGCTTAACCTCAATTGCTTTCAAGGGATTTATGATTAATATCTTGAACCCAAAGCTAACCATCTTCTTCCTGGCATTCTTACCCCAGTTTATTCCCTCTCAAATACAGAACCCCGTAGATAGTATGCTGATTCTTGGACTTGCCTTCATGGCTATAACCTTTCTGGTTTTCATTGTTTATGGCTTACTAGCAACAGTCATTCGAAATTATGTTATTCACTCAGAAAAAATTAGCATTATCATCCAACGAGTCTTTGCTGGCAGCTTCGCAGCTTTAGGACTCAAACTCGCCTTTACGAGCAGGGAGTGAGCCCCTCATTAGCAAAAACAGTAAAGCGATTACTAGTGTTAGGTGTAATGTTACTTCAGGCATACCCTATTCAAGCTTCCCCCTAAGAATCTCAATCGTAAAAGCATAAGCACAAACAAGCATGAAAATTTTTTTGACCCTTTCGGTACTCGGATTTTTCTTGACCCAATCACCTGTAGTAGCCGCTTCAAAGGCAGACCTTATGACCAACAGCGCTATTGGTCAAATGCCCTCCCGGTCCTTTCCCTCTAGCGGCTCCGAATATTGGATAGAGCGAGAACAAGCAGTAAGTTTCGCAAAAACCGATGACTGGGAAAAAGCTATTCCCTTGCTCGAAAAACTAACCGTCCAATATAAAGATGATGGAGACACTTGGTTTTTACTCGGGCATGGATACATTGAGACGAACCAATGTAACAAAGCAATTCCCTCACTCAAACGAACCCTAGAACTAGGGACAATCATGTCGGGGATAAGATCAGCTTCATCCCCCTCTAACGATATAATGATTAAAATTGCACAATGTCATTCCAAAATGGAAGAGAAGGACCAAGCGCTGGGCTGGATTCAAAAAGCACTCGATTCCAGATGGGATGACCGGAAGAGTCTCATTGGCAGCAGCGATTTTCAACACATATCTCAAGACGACATGTATAAGGAGCTTTCTGGGGAAAGCCAGCTGGATAATTTATCGAGAGATGAACGCTGGATGACAGATTTAAACTTCCTAGCTGATGAAATATTACGCCTACATGTTAACCCCTACCATCACTCATCAAAGGAAGATCTAGCATTACACATAAACGAAATTAAAACAGAAATCCCCCACTTAACCGACCAACAAATCGTATTTAGAATGATGGCGCTACTTGCCAGCTTAGGGAATGGACACAACTTCATTGTCCCAACCCACTCTAGGAATGGCTCATTCAGCAAGTTACCAATCCAGCTCTATTGGTTTAATGATGGGATATTCATTTTAGGTGCCGATACCGAATATAAGCATCTTGTAGGGAAAAAACTCCTTTCTGTAGCCAACCAGCCGATAGATGCAGTAATGAAAAAGATTGCCACTGTAAATGCCCGCGATAACGAAATGCAACAATACTGGCTGGGGCCTTACTATCTGGCCTTACCGGAGGTTCTCGAGGGTTTAGGCATAGTAGAAAGTGCATCGAAGATCCCGCTAACTTTGGAAGAAAAATCAGGAGCCAAAGAGCAAGTAGTTCTATCAGGAAAACCTTTCAACTTTACAGGGTTTCCAACCTTACCCGCACCTAATAATAGTGACAACTTACTTTACCTAAAGAACAAGAAAGAAAACTATTGGCTTGAATACAATTCTGACAATGATCTCCTATATTTACAATTTAATAGGGTCGCACAAGATAAGTCACACCCACTGGACGTATTCAGCAAAGAGATCACAGCATTCACCAAGGATAGAAAAGTCAAAAATCTTGTTCTAGATTTACGCCACAACAGCGGCGGCAATGGTTCTATTATCCCTCCCTTAACAAGATCGTTAATTCATTTTTCAGAAAATAGCGAAGAGAATAATCTATTTGTGATTATTGGACGAAATACTTTCTCCGCTGCACATTTGTTACTTGCAGACCTCGATCGCTTAACTGACATCATCATTGTCGGTGAACCAAGTGGGAGCAGACCCAACCATTTAGGTGAAGCGGGATGGTTTAAACTTCCTTACAGCGGTGTCTGGGGAATTATTTCATCTCAATATCATCAGGCCTCAAAGGCCGAAGATCATCGCATCTGGATTGCACCACATGTTCCCGTAACACTCTCATCTGAAGAGTATTTCGCAGGAGAAGATCCCGCAATAAATCATATAATTAGAATAATAAGCCACAAAAAAGAAAAAGCAGCAATACCCTCACCAGGGTCAGTTAGCACGGCAGGATTTTAGAGTTAATTATACAAAGGAGACGGATCAACATGTCTTTAACTTGGGTTATTGTAGGCTCATTTCTTCAATTGTCTTTTTGCGGATTCCTTTTTATGATGGCCGCATTCGCTGGAGGTGGCGTAGCTAATAGAGGAAATTTATCAAAACTTTCATCAGTGATACTTGCGGCCTCCCTATACTTATTACCCTCAATTAGCATACTTGCCGCCGGTATTGTTATATACCAATACAACCTCGGAGGGGACGCCTCCTCTTATTGGTGGCACTTCATGCCTGTTGCGGCGGCGGCTCTATGTATCATTTATATAAACTCACTATGGGAAAAATAGCGTAACATAAAAGAAATCAATGGGAGTTTCATCTGTGAGTAAATGCCTGCTTTTTGATAACGATGGCACCTTAGTTGATAGCGAACACCTCTCCAGTGTTGGCTTAGCTATTATGTTCGAAAATTACGGAATAAAACTAGATGCTGATGAACTGGTCATAAGATTTAGGGGCTGGAAACTGGCAAGTATTCTATCCCTATTAGAAGAAGAGAATAATATCAAACTGAAAAGCAATTTTGTTGCAGCTTATCGCGATATAGTCACAAAAATCTTTACCAGAGAGTTAAAACCTGTTGAAGGTGTAGCAGACGCTCTTGAGGCACTTGATGGTGAGAAAGCGGTAGTATCTAGCGGCCCCCTGCAAAAAATCAAGCATTCATTAGATATATGCGGGCTATCTAAGTATTTCGGAAATAATTTATTCAGTTCATATGAAGTAGGCATATGGAAGCCTGATCCAGGCATATATCTACATGCCGCAAAAAGTATGGGCTACCATCCTGAGAACTGCTCCGTTATAGATGATGGACCAGTGGGAGTTCAGGCTGGTATAGAAGCAGGCATGAAAACTTACTTTTTTAATCGTCTTAACGAGGAATCTAATACCGTTGGTGTAGTGTCCTTTCAAGCGATGAGAGAGTTACCAAAACTAATAGGTAACTAATCCCCCAAGAACACTATACCTTTAGTTTATTAACATCATTCATTCAAGCTCATGCTACAACCGGTCATCATGGGCGGCAGAGAAAAGATGGTTCCCGGCAAGCAATATCTATTTGGCTCTTTGCCCATGGGAGATACAATTTAGCCATTAACAGTAGTGCAAAATATAGACAGAAAACCTATCATTCCATGCCTAATAGGATGTCGGTTTCACACGATACCTTCAGCACTAACCCTTGTACCCATCCTCACAAAACCTATATCTGGCTACAGTAAGAATGTTCTCAAAGTTATTTAAAAAGAGTAAACCACGAGTCTATCTGGATAAAATGATTGTCGCCTCACAGAATGAATTTAGCAAGATTGGTGCTTGGGGGGCTTTTAAGGGCGAAGATTTAGAGGCGGGCATTCGTCATAGGCTGGTAGAAATTTTCTCCTTACCACATATATCGAGTCGAATAGAACCTAAATCCAATGATTTAGCACTAGAGGTTGTAGTCTTAAAAGTAAGAGGGGGTAAGTTTGACACCGCATACTTTGGAGAATTTGGTGCAATGCCTGTATTCTGGCGGCCAAAGATTGAAGTCGCAGCTCGACTCTATTACGCCGACTCCAATAAAACACACTCCTCTTATAGGGCTCGAGAGAAAATGCCATGGAGAGAATATTTTTCAGGAGTATTCAGCCTAAGAGGGATGCTCAGATATAGGCCTGTTTTTGGAGCAAAAGAGCTAGAACCTATTCTCTATAGAGCATGTGAAAAACTGCTTGCCAGTATGGTGAAGTCAGTATGAAATACCGTAAATTTAGGCAATCCGCTACTACTTACGGACTTATTTTTTCCTGCGATAGAGATATCACAGCCCTAAGATAGGATATTAAAGTAACCAGGACTTTTGAGAGCTATCGAGAGGGTGATTTTTAAGTATAGCCAGATTTGCAGATAAGCTACTAGACTGAAAGGGCTTATCAAACCCATACCCTTTCAAATTTGATAATAATATAAAAAACATACTTGGACTGGCCTTGAAGTAACAATCAGGCACGACTTGTGATGGGTGCTGCTCTAAATCGTATACTTAACAATAACCTTAACTTTCTGGTGATTGTAATGCTCAAAATCAAAGAAGCCGCCGCTTTTATTCTAGTCGCCTCCCTAATGGGGTGCTCCTCAGATACTCCAGAGGATCCCAAGCCCACCACACCGGTCGGTTCAGACAAGGATTCCCACGGATGTATAAACTCAGCCGGCTACCTTTGGTGTAGTAAAACTAAAGAATGCGAACGACCATGGGAACTTGCAGAGAAGGCTGGCTTTGCTAACACTCCCAGCAATTTTGATGAATATTGCGGTAATAAATAGGGTCTCTGCCTAGCAGCCTCCTCCGTCTATAGGAGAAAGCAGTGACAGCTAAGGTCTTTGATACTCAAGACTAAAGAACAAAAGCTTCAGAAATAAAAAAGCCCGGCATAAGCCGGGCTTTTAGAAGATGGCGGTGAGGGAGGGATTCGAACCCTCGATGCCTTGCGACATACACACTTTCCAGGCGTGCTCCTTCGACCACTCGGACACCTCACCAAATTGTCACCCTCTGCGAGGGCATTCCGCCTTAAAGCGGCCTCTCTTTCCAGCAAAACCCTTAAGTAAATCAATAGGATAGCTGTTATATCGTCGAGAGAGTGCGCACTTTACCCAAATGTCGAAGAAAATTCCAGTGGAATCTGGGGTGAATGTGTACTTACCTTTATCTTGGTGCTCATGCTCAGCTACTAGCGGCTTCCCTGAGAGCCCATATAAGCCATTGAATGGCTCCCCAACTTCCTCCTCTTACACCGCCGCCAATCTGGCCAACTATGCTTGGAAAAAGCTTTGCGCTCGCCCCTGTTAGGGTTTGTTTATTGCGTTATATCTGATAACTCGGCGTAGCGAGTTGATATTAGCAGCGTAACTCTCACTGCCTCCAAATACTTTGTAGGCAGTTCTGAGACTATTGCCATTATTTAAATGTCCGATAGCGCAAACTTCCAACAAACCACTCTAAATGAAAGAAAAAATAGGAAATAGAGAAGATTGCTGAATAAGAAGTTTTTACTTAGTGGGTACAAATTTTATTTAGATAATTTGCCTCAATAAGAGCCAAAATATAAATATGTATGACTTTAACCCAAAAAAGTAGACAGTGGAGCTGCAGGCAAAAGCAAGGAGAAGAGCTAACTCACAGTTAAAATTCCCTCAAAACTAACTTAGCCCACAATTTAGACAGCAGGGATAATAGCAACAAAAATGAGGATCTATATAAAATACTACAGCAGAATGAGTAAATAGGCCTTTGTGCACCCCCTTAAGTCTAACAACCCGTCAATTATAAACGCAGTAGTATTTGGCAACCCCTTCTAAGATGAGATCCCCCTTAGCAAAGCCCAAAAATCTCTGGGCTGACGAGTAGAATCGCCAAAAAAGACATAGAAAAACCAATTGAAAGGCAGAAACAAAAAAGCCCGGCATAAGCCGGGCTTTTAGAAGATGGCGGTGAGGGAGGGATTCGAACCCTCGATGCCTTGCGACATACACACTTTCCAGGCGTGCTCCTTCGACCACTCGGACACCTCACCAAATTGTCACCCTTCGCGAGGGCATTCCGCCTTGTAGCGGCCTCTCTCTTCAGCGAAATCTTCAAGGAAATCAGGAAGATAGCTGCTGTGTCGTCGAGAGAGCGCGCACTTTACCCAAATGTTCCTTGTTGTGCAAGTACTAATGCGAAAAAAGTCTCTCTGGCTGTTAAAACAGGGCATCATGAGGGAACTCAGACTATCCGCTACAAGTCACCACGGCTATTTGCCCCTTCAAATGAGCCCCTCAGCTATCGCAGGCTTGGTGGCTAGACTCTGTGAGTCGTTTGATCCAGGCTCTATATTAGTCCGACCAGCATTAGTTTTCCGGCCTGCCCCGCCCCTTCAGCTCTCCAATATAAGGGCTGTACAACTCATATAAGCCCTTGACTCAAAGGTGAATATAAGCCTGGCTTTATCTGAGGCCGGCATCCAGCCCTTTAATGCAGTCATCGGAAAACTTATCTTTTACTGACACCCCCCTTTTCTCTTCACCTGGTACAAGTCGCCCGGATTCCTGAGCTCAGATTGATCTAGGTTAATAATGCCGGAAAGCACCCTGTCATAATCCTTGGCCTGCTGTAGAGTCAGTGGTCGCTATCTATATAAACCTTGATACGCAAAGCCCTAAGGTACCCTCCCTGCCTAAACTGCAAATCTGCCATGAAAATTGGGAGGTTCTGAGGCTGGAGGTGCGGTAATATCACTGGCAACAACAACGAGAAAAATATCACTTGCATGCACAGTTTTTTCGCATTCTGTTCCTCGGAAGAGTAAACTGCGCTGCTGGAGTCACGGCGTGGCTATACGGTGGATGGGGAAATCGGAGCCACCCTATCGCCAACGCGCAAGGTGTTCACTTTCTGCTCAAACGGACAAAGAACAACACAAATGCAGGACCAGCTTGAGGAGAGCACGGGGCGGAATGTTAACCCTCGCTACTCCACCTATTTTCGCACCCTGATTTTATTTGCCGCTGCCGGTACCCTGGCAAACGCGGTGAATTGGGATGCGCCATGGCAATCAGACAAGCTGGTTATTACCGGATCTGCTCTTTTTATCATTGCTTATACCGCTCTCGCCCAATTTATCCTCTACAAAACTGGCGATAAAAAAGCACTGAAAACCCGCCGCTGCCTTTCTTTCCTGGATACAGTACTGATCGGCATCACCATATCCCTAGCAGACTTCAGCATGCTGCCCTCGCTGCTGCTGGTTACCATGGTCCAGCTGAATGCCCTCACTGGGGGCGGCGGTGGTCGCGCTTGGTTTGAGCACAATACCGGCTTATTGGTTGGGGTCGTTATCGGGTACCTGATGCACGAGCCATCTCTGCTAGTGAGCGCTGACCTCACTATCAGCACCGTGAGCCTGATCTGTATTCTGGCCTATTTATGCGCCTATGCATTCTTTACCCACCGCCAGATTGGCCAACTTAAGGAAGCCAATCACTCCCTGATGGTTGAGCAACGCGTTAGCAAGGTTCGCTCCTACAAGCTTTCCAAATACCTGCCACAAAAGCTGTGGCGCTCTGTCACTACCGGGGATGAAGAAGCTCTGGTGACCCAGCGAAAGCTCCTCACCGTTTTCTTTTCTGACATCAAAGACTTCAGCCAGCTCACCGAGGAGTTAGAGGCAGAGACCTTTACCCAGCTGCTCAATAATTACCTCTCCGAAATGGCACGTATAGCTGGACAATACGGCGGCACTATCGATAAGTTTATCGGCGATGCGGTAATGGTTGTTTTTGGGGACGATGAGAGTAAGGGACCCAAGTCAGACGCTCTGCGCTGCGTAGCTATGGCCCTGGCGATGCGTAAACGCGTACGTGAAATGAAGCAGGAATGGTACAACAAAGGTATCTCGCGCCCTCTACAGGTTCGTATGGGTATTAATACCGGCTACTGTACTGTCGGCATTTTTGGTACCGCCAACTACCAGTCTTACACGGTGATGGGTACCCACGTTAACCTCGCTTCACGATTGGAAGGCGCCGCCCAGCCGGGAGAAATTCTGATTAGCCACGAGACCTGGGCCATGATCAAACACACGGTAATGTGCCGGGACAAAGGGCATATCACCGTAAAAGGTATTAGTACTCCGGTGAAGGTTTACCAGGTTACTGATCTGCGTAAGAACCTGGGCGGCCAACAGAGTTACCTGGAGGAGCATGCCCCCGGATTCTCAATGCATTTAGACTTGGATAAAATCCGAAATTACGATAAGGAAAAGGTCTTACAGTCCCTGCAAAAAGCAGCATCCAACCTGAAGAGCAAAGTCATTATCTAGTTTTATAGAAAGTGCGTAGGCGTAAAGTTCTACATAGTGGTATGCATACGCACCGCCAGGTTCCCCATAATCCAGACTGTGCCCATCACAATAATCAAAAGAATTAAGCTAGAGAAGAGAATTAACGCCAGGTTATCCCTACGGTCCCGTTGGGTTGTTACGTTCAAGAAATATTTTAATTGCACTACCAGTTGCGCAACCCCTAGTAACGCAACCAGAATCAAGACACTTTTATTCTCCCTACCGATCGTCAGCACTGCGGCAAAAGCCGCCAGAGTGAGCACAATAGACAGGATATAACCTGTGATATACAGGCGCAGGTGTTGTGCAAAAGTCGGTTCTTTAGCCATAGACCCAGCCACCGAAATAAACCACGGAAAAAATTCCGATCCAAATCAAATCGAGGAAATGCCAGAATAATGCCAGGCGCAGAAAGCGCAGCTTTACGACATCCCCCAATCCCATAGTGAAAACCTGAACGATCAAAACGATCATCCACAGACAGCCGAAAGTGACATGGAGACCGTGCAAGGGCACTAAGCCAAAAAAGGCTGACAGGTATCCACTGCGCTGTGGCACCCCGCCCTTCTCGGCCATCCCGGCAAAGTCGTACAGTTCCAATGCCAGGAAACCCATGCCCAGCAACAGGGTTATCACCACCCAAAATAGAAAGGCAGCGCGACTGCGTTCATGCTTAACAATAACTGTCGCAATACCCGCAGTGAGGCTGCTGGTTAGAAGAAGCATCGTTTGGGCGAACAAGCTGCCGAAATCAAAAAGCTCTTTCGGGCCCGGCCCTCCGGCGGTAGCGCCCACCATGGTGATATAAATCGCAAATACCACCCCAAAGAAAATCAGGTCGCTCATCATGAAGACCCAGAAGCCAAAGATCACCATATCGGGATCTCTGTGGATGGCTTCGTGGGGATTGATGCTGCCCGGGCTTTTCGGTGAAGAGACGGGATTCATTTAGATCTCCAGCTTCGCAAGGCCGACATTTCGCGGGGAATCTTCCAGGTCCCGGCTCACCGCCTCGCTCTTCTCGACCAAGGCCAACCAAGCTTCCGTATCCTTTTCTAACTGACTGGCAGGAATAATATATTCCGTTTCTTTGCGGAAGGTGGCCGCGATAACTGCAACCAAAATGGTTAATGCGGAGATCAGTGCAAGCCACCAGATGTACCAAACCAGGGCAAACATCAAAATTCCACTGACAACGCACAAAATAAATCCGAGAGGATTATTTTTAGGGAGCTCTATGTCTCGATAGACTTTAGGCCGCTTATAGGCTTCACCGTGCTCCTTAGCCTCAGTAAATGCATCCCGATCAGTAACCTTGGGTATTTCAACAAAGTTATAGGCCGGTACTGGAGCGGGAGAGTTCCACTCCAGGGACCGTCCATCCCAAGGATCACCCACAGGAACCTGGGTTTTCTTTCGGTCCCTGATACTTACGATAAATTGAATAACCAGCGAAATTAAGGCCGCCAGAACAATCATTGCGCCGATAAAAGCAACGATCATGTACGGCTTGAATGTGAGATCGGCATAGCTGAATGATCGTCTTGGCATCCCCAATAAGCCGGCGCCATATAGCGGGAAGAATGTCACCATAAATCCTGCAAACCAGAGATAGGCTGAGCGTTTGCCCCACTTATCATTAAGGCGGAAACCAAATGCTTTGGGGAACCAGTAGTTGTACCCCGCCAAAATTCCAAACAGCACGCCGGGAATCAAAACATTGTGGAAATGCGCCACCAGGAACAGTGTATTGTGCACTTGGAAATCGACAGTGGGGTTAGCCAGGATAACGCCGGACAGACCACCAATCACGAACAGGATTAAAAAGCCGATGGCATAAACCATTGGAGTGGTAAAACGTATTCGACCGCGATACATGGTCGCCATCCAGTCGTATACTTTCACCCCGGTCGGCACCGCGATCAGCATAGTCGCTATACCAAATGCAATATTGATCGTCGGACTCTGTCCCATGGTGAAAAAGTGATGTAACCACACAGTAAAGGACAGGATCGCAATACACATGGTGGCAATCACCAGGGATTTATAACCGTACAGGGTTTTGGCCGAATAGGTGGAAAAGACCTCGGAAAAAATACCATAGGCTGGCAACACCAATAGATAGACCTCAGGGTGACCAAAGAGCCAAAACAAATTGGCATAGTTCATCATATTTCCACCGAGGTCATTGGTGAAGAAGTGGAAATCCAGGTAGCGATCCAAGCCCAACATCAGTGCGGCAACGCTGAGAGGCGGCATTGCGAAAATCATTAGAATGGAGGCGCAGAGTACGGTCCAACAAAACAGTGGCATACGGAATAGGTGCATTCCTGGACCACGGCATTTATACACGGTGACGGTGAAATTAATTCCCGTTAATGTGGTCCCCGCCCCAGAAAATACGATCGCCCATATCCAGTAGTCAGGCCCAACCCCGGGACTAAAATCCGCCCCCGTATAAGGCGGATAAGCCGACCAACCCCCAGTAGAAAACTGCCCCACCACCAGAGAGACCATCAACAAAATACCAGAGGAAACTGTCACCGCCAGGCTGATTTGATTAAGTACCGGGAAGGCCACATCACGGGCACCAATTTGCAGCGGCATAGCGAAATTAATAAGGCCCACCAAAAACGGAACTGCCACAAAAAACACCATTATGGTGCCGTGTGTACTGAACAACTGGGCAAAGTGATCTGCATAGAGGAAGCCTTCCGGTGCGGCGGCTTGCTGAGCACGCATTACCATCCCCTCCAGCAACCCTCGAACCAACATCACGATCGCAAAAGCGATATACATAATGCCGATTCTTTTGTGATCAGTGCTGGTCAACCAATCCCGCCAGAGTGTTCCCCAGACTTTAAACCAGGTCAATAAAAACAGGATTCCCACTGTAGCCAGTATTACTATCGAGCCCGCCACACTGGCAACGGCCTCACTGACTGAGGGCCGCTCAAGAAACCCGCTAAATACCAGAGAATCCCAATTGAGCTTACCCAGCCAACCGTAATCCAAATTGTTCATGGCTGCGCTCCCTCGGCATCATCCTCGCCCCGGCCGAATTTTCGGGTGCCGGGCTGCTCTTCTATGCTCAGCGGTTTACCGGAGTGATAACGCATTACTATTTCGTGAAAAAGGTCTGTGCCCGGCAAGTTAAAATACAGTGTATTTTCTGGCATCTTGCTATTTCCCAAGACTTTGTATGCTTGTTTTTTGGTATTTCGCTGTGCCAGGCGGTTATAATTTTCTGGACTCAGGACAATCCCACCCGTCCGTACTTGCTTTACCCAGGCTTCAAAGTCCTCATCAGTCACAACCTTGACTGCAAAATTCTGGTCGACAAAACCATTGCCGGTATATTGGGTATTCTCCCCTCTGGTGTCGCCGGTTTTTGTACCGATAAAATTGAGCTTTGTCGTCATACCCGGCATCACATAAATCTGCCCAGCCAGTGCAGAAATAAAGAACGACTGCATTACCGTGTCGCTGGTCAATATCATTGAGACTGGAGTGTGTACTGGTACAACCAATTCACCGACTGTTGCAATATCCAGCTCCGGATAGATAAATAACCACTTCCAGTCGAGCCCCACCACCTGCACTTTTACCGGGGGGACAACGCCCTGTATTTCCTTGTAGGGATCGAGCCGTGCCGTTGCACGCCAGAGCATCACTGACAAAACAATTATGACCAGGAATGGCACACCCCACATAATCACTTCGAGCGGACCATAGGTTTCCCATTTTGGCGCATAGAATCCGTGACCTTTTTTTCTTCGGTATTTAAAGAGGATTACTGGCACCAGGATAAATACCGGGAGAACAGCGACCATGGTGAGTGCCATAGCCCAAAAGAAGTGTACTTTCTGCTCCTCTGCCACTGGTCCCAACGGCATCAGAAAGGTTTCAGAAGCACAGGCTGAATAGGGGATTAATAAAATTGAGAGAAAAACTGGCAGAATAAATAATAATCGTGGAGCGTGCACATCAACACATCTCCAGTACCTTAGACACGCACGCCAAAAAACCACAGGGGCTTTTAGATTCCAATCCATGGTAAAGCCTACCGCCAAAAGTAGTTAGCCGGCATCTATTCCTGCTAACGCTTTGAATTCCCTTTCGAACCATTGAACGCGCACTCTTTGATAGGCCCATCAACGGTTTGTCTCACCAGAATAGCTGAATACAACAGTTTTATTGGCCTGGAGAAAGGTTCGATAAAAATCACGATAAATTAGCGGCTATAAAACGCCATTGCCAGACATAGTGCGAATCATCACCTCTACAAACTCGCGTAAATCTCTCTCATTGGGATGGCGCAGCTCCTCCCCTGAATACTTGTATAAAAAAGTATCCGACTGAACCGACCAATAAACTTCGTCACTAGGCGCCGAATATAAACGTGTCTCCACAACAGCAACCTGGGAGTTGCGGATATTCGGGTTGATCCGTTTTAATGCCAACAATTGGGTAACCAATAAAGTGTCAAATCCCCTCTCCCGGAGTAAGGGTGCAATCTCCCCCATTGAGGGAACACCAGTTATTGCCCCGAGAGCACTCCAGGAATGCGCATCAATACCCGTATCCTGCAGTTGCATGACCCACTCCCTTTCTACCTGCCCACCGACTATCGGCCTCGGTACCAGGGTATATGCGAGTACCAGGGTTTTACCTAAGCTTTGAATACCAATATATGGGGACTGCCATACCCGCGTAACCACGGTACTGGCTGAAGTCCATCCGAGCAGAAGAGAAATCACTGAAAGGCTGCATAACAACCGAATAAATCGTGCTTGAAATACCTTCTCTCGTTTGACTCGCATATACCTGAACACCTCGTTTAAACACTTTACTTTCTTAAAATGTCATTCGGGTCGTAAATTGTGTCCGCACCAAAGACCCCCTATCTCCATCTTTGTCTTTGCGAGCGCCGTAGAGCACCTCGATTCCAGTCAACCAACGGGGAAAGGGTAACCAAACAATATTGATACTGCGGTATTGGGTTGCTTTGTAGGCCTCACCGGGTTGGAAGTCCAGATTATCCTGCCTTACCCTGCCGTAGGTCGCTACGGTATACAGGCAAGGAGTCCACCAGTGCTGGTACCCCAGATACCAGGCTGTAGTGTTTAGTGCCTCTACGGAGTTATCAAAAAAATCATAAGCTGCATCTGGTGGCGCGTCATTAAGTAGACCGCTATATCCCGCACCGAGGGACAAAGAGTAATAAAGAACATCCTTGGAAAGTACGCCGGGCATATTGAAAGTGCCGCTTAAATTTAATCCCCAGCCGGTAGTTGATACGGCTGAATCCGGATCGCCACTCGCGCGCAAATCCCTTAATACCAAACCCGCTTGTACCTGGGACCTAGGCAAGTCCGACTCCAGCGCAAATACCGCATCGGGCCAGCGGGCAACCTCGGTTGCATCCTCGAATATTTGTGAATCCGGCGCTTCAATAGCCACCTTAAAGTAATACTGTGGCCCGTACCTCTTAATCCATCGGACCATTGAATGGCGCAAGCCAAATGCCGAATTAGGCCCCTGGAAATCCAGGGTATTGGGAACCGCTTCCAAGTTCGCGAATGTTGACCACTGCTGCCCCACAAGAATACTGCCCCCCCAAAGCGCATTACTCACTTCTCCATAAGCTTTGCGCATACGGGGGTTGGGAGTAGTAACACTGGAGTCCTGCAGGAAGTCCATCGAAATCAGGGTTTTAAATTCACGTCCCTCCCAGTGCTGCAGGGTCTCAAATACCAACCTAGAGGTCTGCACGGTAAATTCTGTCTGCCCGTCCGCTCCCTCTGCAGCCGTTTTGTCGAAAGTCACAATATCGGCAGGTACAAATTGTGCGGGGCTGATGATCGCGTCGGTATCATAATTGACATCCAAGTCCGCAAAGCCACTGATCTTCGCCTTCATCGTATTTCCCAACAGGGGAATGGAGCCAGGCCACTCCGTTGTCGCATTGGCAATCACATCTTCGATGTCACTGGGGTCAGGTACCGCCTGATCAGACTGGGCCCGCGGCGGAGGCAGCGAACCAGGTGGAACTTCCTGCCGTATCTCCTCAATCTGTCGCTGTAAATCATTCATATCCTCCTTGCTCACCGGTGCTTCGACAGGCTGTACAGGAGTTACTTCCAGAGACGGTCGGGATGGTGGTGCCCATTGCATTTGCTCAATTTGCCGACGCAGGGCTTCGAGGTCTGCCTGTTGTTTCTGAATCTGAGCCTGCTGCTCTTCCAGCTGCTGTTGCTGGGCCTCAATCACCCGTATCAGATCATCAGCTTTAACATAAACTTCTGCAGTGGAGGATTGGGAAAAAAGAAGTGGGGCAAAACCGATTACTACGGCAGGAATTACTGGGGACTGGGTATTAATCTCCATCTGTCAGCCTCAACTCCACCTCCTGTGGGGCGGCCAACACAACTACACTGTCGGTTTCCCCGGCCTATCTGGAAAGCGTAGCTTAAGAGTCCGCAGCGCCAACCCAGGTCGGCCTTAGGCAAAGAGTGATATTGAAGGGCCGTACCACCGGGGACTCCGGTGGCACTTAAGAAAGGAAATTATTGACGGGCAAAACGCGGAGGCATACGTTTCTCAATGCGAGTCGATCTCAGCGGATTAATATCCAAGCCGCCACGACGGGTATAGCGAGCACAAACAGTTAACTCGGTAAATTCCGCCAACTGTTGCAAGTCGCAAAAGATACGCTCGACACAGTGCTCGTGAAAATCCTGGTGTTCGCGGAAGGAAACAATATAAGCCAACAGTGCCTCTCGCTTCAGTGCCGGCCCTTTATAGTCCACAACTACTGTCGCCCAATCCGGTTGTCCCGTTACCGGACAATTACTGCGCAGCAAGTGGCTATAAAGAACCTCACTCACATCTTCCTCACCGCCTTCGAGGGCGAGAAGTGCGGGGTCCGGCTCGTAATTATTCACTTCTATATCGAGATGATCCAGACAATAGCCCTCTGGTTTCTCAGCTGCCAGCGCTGCATCTTCCACATCCATCAGGGTAACGCCGACATTTGCCCCCGCCGCTGCAGAGAGGTCCCGCACCAGGGCATCCTGTACCAATCTCCAGGATTCAAATTTGCTCTGGTTGAAAGAGTTTAAATACAACTTGAAGGATTTTGACTCCACCATGCAGGGGCTTTCCGCAGGAAAACTAAAACGAGCCACCGCCACCTGTGGTTTGCCCCTGGGGTTCAGCCAGGAAAGCTCAAAACCCCACCATTCGTCCTCTCCAAAGAAAGGCATTGCGCCGGCAGAGAGCCCCAACTGGGCTCGGGATACTGAGCGCTGAATTGGATGGAGCAACTTGGGGTTGTAAGTGGATTCGTAGGTGGTCTCCTGCCCCAGGGGGAGGTTTTGCCAGTCTTCTCTTGTCATAAATTTCTCAATGTCTCAGTCGCTTACCGTGGCTCATCAGATAAATGGCCCAGGATGCCAGAAGCGCAATAAATACCAGGACGCCAAAAAATGCCCCGACAACATTAATATCGGAAACACCCAAAATGCCGTAACGGAAGGAGTTCACCATATAAAGAATGGGGTTCAATTTCGACAACCCCTGCCAAAAAGGCGACAGCAGGTCGATAGAGTAAAACACACCTCCCAGGTATGTGAGGGGAGTTAATACAAAGGTCGGAATAATAGAGATAGCATCAAAACTATTGGCAAAAATAGCATTGATAAACCCGGCCAGGGAAAACAGCACCGCTGTCAAAAATACAATCGCTACCGTGACAAAGATGTGCTCTACCGTCAGCGAGGTAAAAAACATCGCTACGAGAGTCACTATCAACCCCACCATTAATCCCCGTGACACGCCACCGAGAACATAGCCCGCCATAATCACCCAATTCGGCGTTGGCGAGACCAAAAGCTCCTCCACACTGCGCTGAAATTTAGCGCTGTAAAAAGACGAAACTACGTTTGCGTAGGAGTTGGTAATCACCGACATCATGATCAAACCCGGCACAACAAACTCGATATACGGATAGCCCCCCATATCACCAATTCGCCGACCAATCAGGGAGCCAAAGATCACAAAGTACAGTGACATAGTGATTACCGGCGGTACCAGGGTCTGCGGCCATATACGCATAAAGCGCCGTACTTCCCGACGGTAAATAGTGCTGAATGATATCCAGATTAATCTGCCCTTCACTCTTCTAGCCCCGACATTTTTTCTTCCGACAACATGGACAGGAACAATTCCTCCAAGCGATTGGCGCGATTGCGCATACTGGTGACTGTGATGCCCTGCCGCTGCAATGACGCAAATACCTCGGTCAGAGATTGTCCCTTTTCAATAGTGACTTCCAGTGAGTGATTGTCCCGCAAACGCCCTTCATAACCGGACAAGTCCGGGCACTCAGTGAAAAATTCCGCGCAATCCAAGATAAAGGTTTCCCGGTTCAGGGTTTTCAGCAGTGACTTTATTGAAGTGTTCTCGACAATAGTGCCCTTGTCGATTATCGCTATATTGCGACAGAGGCTCTCGGCTTCCTCCAGGTAGTGGGTGGTGAGGATAATTGTGGTGCCCTGCTGGTTTATTTTTTCCAGGAAACTCCACATGGAACGCCGCAGTTCTATATCCACTCCGGCTGTGGGTTCATCCAGAATCAGTAATTTCGGCTCGTGAATCAGCGCGCGGGCAATCATCAATCTGCGTTTCATACCACCGGAGAGCATGCGCGCCTGGGTAGCGCGCTTATCCCACAGCCCCAACTGCTTCAGGTATTTCTCAGTGCGTTCTTCAGCCAGTTTGCGCGGCATACCGTAAAAACCGCCCTGGGTAACGACAATGTCGAACACTTTCTCAAACTGGCTGAAGTTAAATTCTTGTGGCACAACACCTAACAGGCGCTTGGCCGCAGCAAAATCGACGTCGATATCCTCACCAAAAATCGACACTGAACCACCGCTTTTGCGCACAAGGGAACAGATGATACCGATGGTAGTGGACTTCCCCGCCCCATTGGGCCCCAGCAGCGCAAAGAAGTCTCCCGGCTGCACGTCAAAACTGATGCCTTTCAGGGCCTGGAAACCATTGTCGTAGGTTTTCTGTAAGTTATGGATCGATAGCGCAGCGCTCATCTTGCACTCCTATAGTGGGGAGCGTTATTCAACGCGCTTGCCCGAATAATTTCAACCTGAGGGGAGCTAGGGTTTTTCATACACGTCACTTGGTGGGATGAACCGGAACTTGCACAAGTCCCGGGCAAAAGTAACCGTGCAGAAGATAAGAATTACTATATCGGAAAAACAAAAAGCCGCTCGACTGAGCGGCTTTTTATTTTTGGAGCGGGAAACCGGGTTCGAACCGGCGACCTCAACCTTGGCAAGGTTGCGCTCTACCAACTGAGCTATTCCCGCAATTGACCCGGTAGCACTGCTACCGGGTCGTATTGGCATCCCCAAGGGGAGTCGAACCCCTGTTACCGCCGTGAAAGGGCGGTGTCCTAGGCCTCTAGACGATGGGGACAGAAACTTGCACTTCGACCTTTCGATCCGGCGCTGCCATGCTGTCCATGGCAATGCCACTGATTTCTCGGTGGCGTGCTCTCCGAGTTGACTAGAGATCATCTCGCAAAGCAGAAAATTGGAGCGGGAAACCGGGTTCGAACCGGCGACCTCAACCTTGGCAAGGTTGCGCTCTACCAACTGAGCTATTCCCGCAATTGACCCGGTAGCACTGCTACCGGGTCGTATTGGCATCCCCAAGGGGAGTCGAACCCCTGTTACCGCCGTGAAAGGGCGGTGTCCTAGGCCTCTAGACGATGGGGACAGAAACTTGCACTTCGACCTTTCGATCCGGTGCTGCCATGCTGTCCATGGCAATGCCACTGATTTCTCGGTGGCGTGCTCTCCGAGTTGACTAGAGATCATCTCGCAAAGCAGAAAATTGGAGCGGGAAACCGGGTTCGAACCGGCGACCTCAACCTTGGCAAGGTTGCGCTCTACCAACTGAGCTATTCCCGCAATTGACCCGGTAGCACTGCTACCGGGTCGTATTGGCATCCCCAAGGGGAGTCGAACCCCTGTTACCGCCGTGAAAGGGCGGTGTCCTAGGCCTCTAGACGATGGGGACAGAAACTTGCACTTCGACCTTTCGATCCGGCGCTGCCATGCTGTCCATGGCAATGCCACTGATTTCTCGGTGGCGTGCTCTCCGAGTTGACTAGAGATCATCTCGCAAAGCAGAAAATTGGAGCGGGAAACCGGGTTCGAACCGGCGACCTCAACCTTGGCAAGGTTGCGCTCTACCAACTGAGCTATTCCCGCGTGGCATCCCCAAGGGGAGTCGAACCCCTGTTACCGCCGTGAAAGGGCGGTGTCCTAGGCCTCTAGACGATGGGGACCCAGAAACCTTCTGTCGTTTCGCTCCACCTTTGAGTGTAGCCCTGCGTCAGAAGTGGGGCGCATTCTATGGATCACCGCTAAACCTGTCAACACTCTTTTTGATTTTTTTTCTTTTGTTGTCAGACACTTACAAAACCCAGCCATTTCTGGAGTGCATTTTAGTACCGCTCTGTGCCAGTTCCCTCGAGCACCAGCGCGTGCAGGTGCAACTCTTCCAGAAATTGGCGGATACGCTTCGCATTGGTACCCAAGTCACTGACCCCGACTCGGGAGCTAGAACGCACATCGACTTTGGAGCCACCACCCACGTCAGCGCTGACCCGTACAACGATATCGTCCGTAAAACCGAGGATCGGTGTTTTCGCTACAGCCTCCAGGTGGCCCCGCTGAGGCTCATAGGAAACCACTTTCCAACCCAGGTCTTCGGCCACTTCAGCAGCGATCTCAGTGGTACGAGCTATCGGGAAGTCCACGTGCAACGGCATTATATCGGCATATATATCCGCCTCCCGCTGCAATTCGGCCACCTTCTCTCCACCGTATTTGGCACTGTTGTCGCCTTTCTGGCGCAACTTCAATACCTCTTGATACTGGGGGGGATTGCGGGTATCGGTACTGATGTCGTGAATTCTTGGCACATCGAAGTTGCCCTTGCCTACGGTTACCAGAGGTATTGCCACCGGCAGCAGTCCGAGCAACGCCGCCCATAGAGCATTGCTGCGCACCAACGGCTTGCTCTTGCTCACTCCCCAAACAAAAACAAACAGGCTTAGTAGCGCAATTGCCAAGGCTGCACCGCCAGAAAACACAAATATTTTGAAAACCACAGAGAAGTGCAGCAACCCGTAACGCAAAGCGGCAGCCGCAAGGACGATCAGCAGTAACAGAATCCACTGCACCCGCAATAGCCAATTACTCCAGTGTGATTCCGTCACTCAGTGTCATCCTCCGTTTCATCACTGCCCTGGTCCAGCTTCACCGATAGAGAGTTCACACAGTAGCGAAGTCCCGTATCGGTGGGACCATCGTCGAACACATGACCGAGATGGGCATCGCACTTACTGCAGCGAATCTCTACACGCTGCATACCGTAGCTGCTGTCAGGCAGCTCCTTCACCGCACCTTCATAATGCTCCGCATCAAAGCTGGGCCAACCACAACGGCTTTCAAACTTTGACTGCGAGCCGAATAAAACCTCGCCACAGCAACGACAACGATAGACGCCATCGTCAAAAACATCCCAATATTCGCCGCTAAACGGCGCCTCTGTCCCACCTTCCCGGCAGACCTCAAACTCCTCATCTGTAAGCTTATCCCGCCAGTAGTTCTCATCCATCTGTTTTGACATACTCTAGTGTTTCCGTAATCAATTGGGGTTTCCGGTCAGGCGTCACTTTGTGGCAATGCCTATATGTATCGGTTCCCGGTTTCCCGCAGGAGTGGTACCTACCGCTGGTGGACATTACCCGGTTTTCGCGCACTGAACTCGCGGCCCTGGGCCGCTCCTGCTCTGCAATAGAGCTTCCAGGTCACCATGAAGGACATCAATAAATCAGAAAAACTGCACGGCGTCTGCTACGAAATTCGCGGCCCCGTGATGGAGCAGGCCCAGCGCATGGAAGAGGAAGGCCACCGCATCCTCAAGCTGAATATTGGCAACCCTGCCCCCTTCGGTTTTAACGCCCCCGACGAGATTATCCAAGACGTCATTCACAATCTCTCTGAGGCACAGGGCTACGTCGAGTCCAAAGGGCTCTTCGCTGCGCGCAAGGCCATTATGCAAGAGTGCCAGACCCTGGGTATCCCGGGTGTCGAGATTAACGATATTTACCTGGGCAACGGCGTCTCCGAACTGATTTCCATGAGCACCCAGGCCCTTCTCAATAATGGCGACGAAATGCTGTTGCCAATGCCCAACTACCCCCTGTGGATGGCCGCCACCAACCTCACCGGCGCCAAGCCGGTTCTCTATCGCTGCGACGAGGAGTCAGGATGGCTGCCTGATATTGAGGATATCAAAGCAAAAATCACCTCAAAAACCCGCGGCATAGTGGTTATCAATCCCAATAACCCCACTGGCGCCGTTTATCCCCGGGAACTACTGGAGGATATTGTCGAGGTTGCCCGCAGTCACAACCTGGTGATCTTCGCCGATGAGATTTATAGCAAGATTCTCTACGACGATGCGGAATTTACCCCTATGGCCAAACTGGCTCCGGACGTGCTCTGCCTGAGTTTTAACGGCCTGTCCAAGTCCTACCGCCTGGCCGGCTTCCGCTCTGGCTGGATGATTATCAGCGGCACCAAACACCGCGCCAAGGGTTTTATCCAGGGGATGGAAATACTCTCTTCAATGCGCCTGTGCGGCAATGTACCCGCCATGTTCGCCGTGCAAACTGCGCTCGGTGGCTACCAGAGTATTAACGATTTAGTCCTGCCCGGCGGGCGCCTGCGCCAACAGCGAGATATGGCCCACCGCATGCTCAATGACATTCCCGGTGTGAGCTGTGTCAAACCTAGCGGTGCTATCTACTTGTTTCCCAAGCTGCATCTGGATCATCATAAGATCGAAAATGACGAGCAACTGGTGCTGGATTTCCTGCGCCAGGAAAAAATACTACTGGCCCAAGGCAGTGCCTTCCACTGGGATGCACCGGACCACCTGCGCATTGTCTTCCTGCCCCGTGCCGACGACTTATCGCATGCGATGGAACGCCTGGGCGACTTTTTGGAGCGATATTCCTGCTGATGCTGGACGATTTACATATTCACGATTTTTACCGGGATGCCGGCAGGGTACTGCTGGCAATGTTTAATCAATTCCCGGTACCGGCAACCGTTTACGTGGAAGATATTTCCGGCCCTGACTCACCGGATGAGTACGGGCTGCACTCCCCCCGCCATTTAGCCTGCCTGGGATCCATGACCTGGCTTAAGCAGAGTGGCTATATCAGCTTTTCCCAGCTGGTGCGCCAGGAGGCGATGGAGGATGCGGTATTAACCCACAAGGGTTTCCTGCTAATGATTAATGCCGGGGCTGAGTCCGGGCAGAGCAACGCCCAGTTGCTCAACAGCGCTGTGCGCGAGGGATCATCAGACCAGTTGCAGGCGCTGATGGAGCGCTTGATGCGGGAGTTTGCCGCGCTTTAATGCGCGGCATTGGCAATCGCTATTACTGGGATTGGCGACGATATTTAACGTGCAGCATTTTTAAGGCAGCATCCGGGTCCCGATCAGGGAAATCCGGGTTCTGCTCCAAGCGCGCTACAACTTCATAACCGCTGTCAGATCCGAGGATTAACTCTCTAAACTGGGCTTCGCTGTGCCGGGGCGAGTTGATTACCATCAGCAGATCCGCCTCAGCGGCGAGACAAGCGGGCAGCTGCCTCAGCAACTTTTCATAATTCTGGCTGACATCGAAGCGACCTTTCTGTCGTGTCGGCGGATCGACAATGCCCAGGTCAAAGGGGCCGCGACGGTCGAAGCGCTTGAATTGACGCAGTGCATCGAATTGCAGGAACTGAACCCCTTTGAGCGACAGCCCATTAACCTCGTGATTTTCCCGTCCGCGATTTAAAACACCGCGATTGACATCCACATTGACAATATCGATATCACCTGCCGCTCGCGCGACCGCAGAAAAGGCACAGGTGAAAGCGAAAAGATTGAGCATTTTTGCCGACGTCTGCCCGGCTCTTGCACGCACCTGCTCTTCAAGCCAGGCCCTGCCCGGCTCAATATCCAGGAAGAAACCCACATTTTGTCGATCAAACGTGAGGGGGAATTTAAGGTCTCCACGCTGCGCGACCGGGTCTGTTACCGGCTCTCCGAAGTGCCACTGTAAAGGTGCCCCAGGGAGATAGCGTCGCTGCGCAGCGACACCCTGATAGCCTCGCGCCTCGGCCATTTGCCAGAGTTTTTTACACAGCTCTACTTCACCTTCATATTCTTCAAAAAAAGTCACTAACAAAGCGGGGATAAAGCTGTCGACGCAAACCTGCTCCAAGCCCTCATAGCTGCGACCCCGGCCGTGAAAAAAACGGCGGCTGTCGACAACATTTTGCCCTAATTTATTTTCTACCTGCTCCAGCAGTAACTGCCAATCTGCACTCATCGCTTATTGAATATCCCCGTTACTCAGTGGATAAAGAATGGCATCCCGGTAGCCGGTAACCACTCGAATAAAACCACTCCACCGTTTATCAAGCTTGGGGTTACCGCTATCGATTAATAGCGGGCGCCCATGCAATTCCGTAATTTTTGTCTTAGTCGCAACCACGATTAAATTATCGCGCCCAACGCGCCGCAGTACATTGGCTGACAATTGTTGGTTACCCCGGCCAATTAAATGACCCTGGCCACCAATGGCGGTGAGAATGATTTTTACCGGCCCGCTGTGATCAGCGATGGCCTGTTCAATTTGCGGCGCACTGACATCCAACTGCAACAACTGGCCATCCAGTAATAAATCCACCCCCAACAGTGTCCCCTCACAGCCCAACTCGCTGAGGATTGCCAATGTAGTAGAGCCTGGGCCAACGACATACAGGGTTTGCGGGTCCAGGTCTTCGGTAATCTCTGCGGCGATATCCGCAACTGCCAGCTCTTCCACTTCGCGGCCGGCATTTTTTACCGCCTGTAAAAACTGGCCTTCCTGGGGCACCAGCAACTCGCCGTAGTAACGCGTGGTTACCCGCCCACTGCGGAATGACTGCTCATCAATATCCCGCACTTCACGCTCAGCGAGGTCCACCAGCTGCCCCGCCATCAGACGGCGCAAAACCTCACCACCCGCTTTAGGGGAAATCGCAAAACAGGCGGAGTGCATTTTCACTCCGGCGGGAATACCCAGCACCGGGAAATTATCCCCCAGGGCATTGACGATATTTCTCGCAGTGCCGTCACCGCCAATAAAAACAATGAGGTCTGCACCATTGTTGCGGATAGTAGCTGCTGCACGCTCTGTATCTTCCGGGGAGGATGGCGAGCACTCGGCCACGCCCACTTCACAGACAGAAAAACCGAGTTTACGCGCTGTACTGGCCCCCATATCGCCGGCAAAGCACAGGATTTCCAGCTCATCCTTATAGGGTTTTAACTCTTCAAGAGCCAGCGCCGCACGCTGATTTGCCTGGGGTTCAATACCTGCGTCCAGCGCGCGTTGCACCGTTTCGGCACCATCGCTCCCCTTGAGACCCGCCGGGCCACCAATGCCAGCCCAGGGGTTAATAATTAAACCAAGCTTTTTTACTTGTTTACTTAACTGCACGCCAACCCCAACACTTCCAGTTGCCGCTTCTCTTCGTCACCCAAAGTCTGGGCTGAAGTTTTGTAGTGACTGAACTCCAGGCGCTCGGGGTACTCTTTACGCAGCAAATCAAAAGCCTTCTCCATCGGCACATCATCTGCTGCAGCCGCGCGCAGGCGGCGATCGTCCGCGCGGGGGTTGTACATCTGCAACAGTAATTCTTCTGCTGAGTCTCCCCTGATCTCTTTAGAGGTAACAGCCGGCTGACATTCCGCAGACATAGGTGCAATACCCAATTCCCGGCACAGGGCCTCGCGAATCATACGGGTGCCAGCCAGCTTCCCATCCAGGCTGTAACCGGCAATATGCGGTGTCCCCAGGTCAACATGCTGCAATAATTCAGTATCGATATCCGGTTCGTTCTCCCATACGTCCAGTACGGAAGTAAAACGCTTGCCCCGCTGGATTTCCGCCAGCAGTGCCCGGTTGTCAACAACCCCACCCCGGCCAGCGCTAATCAGTACGCTGCCATCGCGAAGCTGGCGCAACTGCTCTGCTCCAATCATATGGAAACTGGGGTAGGTACCGCCCTTAACCAGCGGTGCGTGAAGGCAAACAATATCCTGACTCAGCACCTTTGCCAGCTCACTCGCATCCGGGTTTTCCGGTAGCCAGGGATCGTAAACTGCGCAGGAAACCCCGAGGGCATGCAAGCGCTGTTGCAATAATCCACCCACATTGCCGCAGCCCACTATGCCGAAGCTGCGCCCATGCCAGTCAATTTCCAGTGCGGCCAGGGTGCAGAAAACATACTGCACCACGGAGTTGGCATTGCAGCCAGGCGCGGCGCTCCAGAAGATCTCATTGCGCTCCAACCACTGGGTGTCCAGGTGATCAGTGCCTATGGTGCAGCTGCCAACAAAGCGCACCCGGGTCCCCTCCAGCAGGCTTTGATCAACCTGGGTGACCGAGCGCACCAACAAAATATCTGCATCAATTAATTGTTCTCGGCTCAAGGTGCGGCCGTGGTAGCGCTCCAGCGTTCCCAGATCACCGAAATACTCCTCCAACGCAGGAATATTCTCATCGGCGACAATTTTTAATCCCGCACTCTGTGCAGCGCTATCCGTCATGTAAGTTCTCCATCAACACCCACTAAGGTGCGTTCAATCTTCTTGCTCAGGCCGCCGATACCAAATTCCTCCGCCAGGGCACGGGCCAGATAGACATCTACCGGCTGTGGGCGCAAATCTGCCAGTTTTATATCCAGGGGAACCCGCTCCTCAAGACTGGTCAGGCGCTTGGCGAGGTGCAGCTGCTCTTCGTATTCCTCTATCCGGGCCACCAATCCCTTGGCTCCGCGAATGGGCATTGTGGCAAGGGTATCGAGCTGCTCCAGCAACATTTCTATAGTGTCGAATGTCTCTAACAGGCGTGCCGCTGTCTTTGGGCCAACGCCGGGTATCCCGGGAATATCATCGCTAGTGTCTCCCACCAGGGCCAGATAGTCGGGAATCTGCTCCGGGCGCACACCGAACTTTTCCCGTACGCCTTCGCCATCCAGGTGCCGGTCGTTGGCAAAATCCCACAGGGATACAGCACCCCGAGCCAGCAGCTGCCCCAGATCCTTGTCCCGGCTCACGACCACTGGGTTATGCCGGTGCAGCTTCCGGGTTAACGTGGCCAGTATGTCATCGGCCTCGTAGCGCTCACTGGAAAAGCTGGCAATACCCAGTACCTCAGCCATTTCCCGGCACGCCGCGAGCTGGAAAGCCAGGGCTTCATCGGGCAGTGCGCGACTGCACTTATAGTCCGGGTAAATCTCATTGCGAAAACAGCTTCCCAATGATTCGTCGAAGGCGCAGGCAATATAGCCCGGTTGTCGCGCCAACATATCCAACAGGAAGTTAGTAAAGCCGTAAACGGCTTCAGTGGGGTAGCCACTGCGACTCTCCCAATTGGGCGGCAGCGCAAAGTAGTAGCGAAAAATATATACCGATGCGTCTATGAGATAACTATTCAAGAGAGATCCGCCAATTGGTAGCTGCCCCGATCAAAAGGATTGGGACAACCGAATTCCTTCATCAGGGCTTCGGCGAATGCACAGGCCCGAGGGTTGGGCCGGGTATCACAATAGTCCAGAACTTGCTGCCAGATGGCCTTTTTAAACGGGTCGCTGGCGCCCAATCCATTCTCCAGATTGTCGGCGCTTACGCGGAACTTGAGTCCGCAAGCCCGTGCAAAGATCCATTCAAGGGCCTGTGGCTTGACCTCTACCTGCTCGAACTCAGCCTGCTGGTCGGCACTGCGACCATCCGGCGCATACCAGTAACCGTAATCTGGCAACTGCCGCCGGGCCTCTCCGGCGACACACCAGTGCGCGACTTCATGCAAAGCGCTGGCGGCATAGTCCAGGGTGAACTCTACCTGGTGGTAGGGTTGACCTTCCCCCCTGGGCCGGTAATAGGGCTCGCAAAAGCCCCCGCGAAGTCGGGTATTGAGCCCATTTGGGTCTGAAAAACAGTGATCGAAGACTCTGACGATACGATCAGCCATTGGCAGTTTCGTAGGAACAGAAGCCATTTCTGCGGTTGCAACAGGCAAGGCGTTCTCCGGGATACCTCAAAGGCGGGGACTATATCAACGCCTGCGCCCCGATCAAAGCGCAGGCGCTTGCGGGGCGCAAAAGGCGCTGGTTGTATTTCGGCAAATCAACATATACCTTTAGGAACAGGGATGCCGCAGAGGGCGTGTCCTTCTAGCGTCTCCCCGAGGAGGGAATTAAAGCAATCAAACACCCTCCTGCCCCAGTCTTCCTTCAGAGGTAGGGCATTTCGCTGTCGCACCTTCATCTGACGTGGAGACGGTATACAACCGGCCCTGCAAGGAGGTGTTCCATGACAGACCACAGCATCAACAATGTGGTTGACCTCTTCACCGGCGAGCCCATCGAAACTTCTGCGGACAGGCGCTTTATTCGTCTTTCGCCGGAGCTAGACGGCTTGGAAATGCTCTACTCCAACAACTCCAGCGGCACAGATCTATATAGCCTGAAAGTTTTATGCTGGGGTCTCAAAGCAAATGGCGAGGTCGTAGGCCTCGTTCCCTGGTTAAACACCATAGTGGCCTGTCCCGACATCAAGGACCCTCTCGACGGACGCTTTGAGGGCTACTATGACCCCGGCATCGAGGAAATCTTCCATCAGCCCCCCATTCACAAGATCGTCGAGCTGGAGACTGCGGCGGAATACTTTGAATACGAGAGCAATAAAGCTGAGGAAGTACTCCAGGAGATCCCCGACACCATCGGCACCCACGCTGTGTTTATGGATGAACAGCGCGAGAACCTGACACTGATTGAGGTCGTCAGCTGGAGGTTGCACGCCGACGGGGATATTCACGGCATGCTAATAGACCACGATATTGTTGAAACCACTCCGGTTTTACCGGGGGATCACTGCCTGTACCCCGCGCAGGAGAGCGAGGGATTCCGGTACTTTTTCCAACACCATATCGCTAACAAAATTAAATCCGAGGACCCCGAAGCCCTGGCCGCTATCGCTGCCCTGGTGACAGCTCCCTAGGGACTGTTGGGTCTTAATATTCAGGAGTGTGCCAGCCCCCGCCAATGGCATGGGGGCTGGAGCAACCGCGACCCGCTATTCCGCTTTTTTAATCCAGTAGACAAATTCGTCATTTTCCTCTGCGTGCTGTACCAGCTCATATCCAAGAAATTGGCAGAACTTGGGCACATCCCGCTGAGTGGAGGGGTCGGTAGCAACCATTTTCAACACTTCACCATCGGCGACATTGCGCACCGCTGAATGCAGCATCATGACGGGTTCCGGGCACAGGAGGCCACGGGCATCTAAGGTGTGATCTGACTTCATAGGTATCATTGTGCGCAATTTTACCGCCGTCGTCATCTCCAGAGGCATGAGGGCCGCGCGGTAATTCCCCTGCGCCCGCACTAAAATCCTCATAGGGCTAACGCAATTCGGGCTGACAATGATCTACGTGTTGATAGAACGGGAAATTGCGGCAGAAATGCAGGGCAGCTATGAAGAGGCCGCCCGCAAAATCCTCACTTGCGCCTACCGCACAGTAGGCTTTATCGAGGGGCAGACCTATATCGAGAAGGGCAATCCCTTGCGGCGCTTTACACTCTCCAAATGGCAATCTGAGCTCCATTGGCAACACTGGTATACCAGCCAGGAGCGCCGCGCACAGATGAATCTACTCAACCCACTGATGGTGCGGGAAGAGCGCATTACTGTCCTCGAGATCGCAGCATAAACTGGGCAGCCAACTCTACTGCGGATTGCCAATGCTGAAGCTGGTTAAAACCGCTGGCGCGACGGGGTTTAAAGTCGTGATCGCCATCTTCCAGCCACTCGACCTCAATGGTGTTCGCCAAACCGTAGCCCTCTACCTCAGCCCGGCTGCCTAATGGGTCCCGATCTCCCTGTATCACCAAGGTCTGGCAGCGAATATCCACCAAGTGCTCGGTACGCAGCTTTTCCGGCTTGCCCTGGGGGTGAAACGGATATCCCAGGCATACGGCACCGGCAATCGCCTTCTGCCCCCAGTATTCATCCGCCAATAGACTCGCCACGCGCCCGCCCATGGACTTACCACCGATAAACAGGGGCAACTCGGGGCCTAACTGGACGATTTGCTCGCGGAAAGACTCTTGCAGCTGGGGCATGGTATTGGGTGGCCGCTTACTTCCCCCGGTGCGCCGCTGCGCCATATAGGGAAACTCAAAACGGACAACTTCCACACCCTGCTCACACAACCCCTGCGCCAGGAACTGCATAAACTCACTGTCCATCGGCGCCCCGGCGCCATGGGCAAACAGAAAGCGCGCAAGGGGCTCTCTCGGGCTATCGATCAACCACTCAGACATCGGGGGGCAGGTCCTCGGCCAGGACCAGGTTTACAGTTTCTTCACCGGGCTCAAACCAGATCACCACTTGGCCGGATTGCAGCTGGCGACGCAGGCTGGCAACTTTGTCCACCAGTTCCACTTCACGTTCACCGTATTCGGTGCCCTCGCGAGTGGCGTACTCTTCCAGCAGAGATTGCAGGGTATCGGCACCTAGTTGTTCGAAGGGAATAATCATACAGCGACTAATTCAGGTAGGCTGGGAGCAGCCATAGCCACCCCCAGAATATTGTAAAACGATCAGGACTTGGGTTTGCGGAAGCGCAGGGTCATACGATCGCTCTCGCCGATAGCGAGATACTTTTCACGGTCCTCTTCACCCAAGCGCATTACCGGCGGTAAGGTCCATACGCCTTTGGGGTGGTCAGCAGTGTCTTTGGGGTTCGCATTTACCTCGCTGGCCTCTTCGAATTCAAAGCCCGCCTTTTTAGCCAGGTCGATAACATACTCCTGGGTGACATAACCACTTTTCACCATATCTTCCAGGCTGGTACCTGGCTTGGCACGGTGCTCAACGATCCCCAGAACACCACCGGGCTTCAGCGCGGCAAAAAAGCTGGCAAAAGCTTCATCGGCATAATCGCGATACATCCAGTTGTGCACGTTGCGGAAAGTTACTACGGCATCGGCACTGCCTGCCGGAGCAATCTCGCGACCGGTTTGCGGGGCAAACTCAGTCACAATTACTTTCTTGTAAGCCTTATCGTTAGCAGCCAGCTTTGCTTTGAAGTTCTTCAGGGAGCGCTTGAAGTAGTCGGACTCACTATTCTCAGGGAAGTGCGCTGCATATAAGGTCCCCTTCTTGCTCAGGTAGGGCCCGAGAATTTCGGTATACCAACCGCCGCCCGGGGTAATTTCCACTACCGTCATATCCGGCTCGATCCCCATAAACTCCAGGGTCTCCGCTGGGTTGCGGTACTGATCGCGGGCGACATAATCCTTGTTGCGATGATCCCCCTTAATGGCAGCAGAGAAATCTGCGGCCTGGGCTGTGCCCGCCAAAGCCAGGGCACCGGCCAGGGCCACCAGGGATTTCTTAAAATTGCTCGTCATAGTTTTTCCTGTGTTGTTATCGTTGGTCCAACTTCATTTGCACACTGTTGATCTTATCCTGCATAGATTGCTCGCGGTCAATACGAGTTCCCAATTTCAGACTGGAACTGATTCGGTCGGCGCCCATTTGATGTACCCGCTCGTGGCACTCTTTAACTGCCGCCATCACCTTATCCCAGTCCCCCTCGATATTGGTACCGTATGCGTGCAGGCGATAGGAAAGCCCCGCCTCTTCCAGCACCCGCTCACACTCAGCAACGTATTTACTGACGGAAACACCAACGCCGATAGGGATCACACATAAGTCCGCAATCACGTTCATCAACAGTCCCTCGTTAAAGTACTTGGATATTGGTTTCAAAATAACGCTTTTGAGATTGGCCGATAGAGTTATTCGACGAGATCCTATTACAATGTCAGCTCAACGTCTCTCGTGAAGCAAAGGAACCCTATATGCAACAGCATCTCGTTATCTCCATGATCTCTGATGACAAGCCCGGTGTCGTGGAAAAGCTTTCAGCAGTTATCGCAGATAACGGCGGCAACTGGGAAGACAGCCATATGGCCCACTTCGCTGGGAAGTTTGCCGGAATCCTGCGGGTGGCGGTGCCCGCAGATAAAAGTGAGACACTTAAAGAAGCGTTGTCAGCCCTGGCAAACGCAGGCTACAACCTGGTTATTGAAGATGCCATTGCAGTATCCGCCAAACCCCAGCAAACGCTGACGCTGAAACTGGTTGGCAACGACCGTCCCGGCATAGTCCGCGAGATCTCGCGCGCACTTACCGCTCACCATATCAATATGGAGCATCTGGAAACCACTTACGGCAGCACCCCCTGGAGCGGTGAGCCCCTGTTTAATGCCGAGTGCACTATCAGTGTGGCCGAAGACATAGATCTCGACGGCCTGCGTGACGATCTGGACCAGATTGCCAATGAACTCGGGGTCGAGATCGATTGCGAGGAGATCGCCACCCCCATCTAATTGTGGAATAATCCGCAGCCGTACAGGGCCGGGCACTGCTGTCCGGTCTAGCTAGAAGTCTCTCCAGCGCAAACGCCACCTCATGTTTAAGATTGTTCTATACCAACCTGAAATAGCTCCAAATACCGGCAATATTATTCGACTTTGTGCCAATACTGGGGCAGAGCTGCACCTTATCGAGCCCTTAGGTTTCGATATGGATGACAAACGCCTGCGCCGCGCCGGCCTCGACTACAGCGAGTACAGTCGCGTGGTGCGCCACAAGGACTGGCAGACCTTTATCGATAGCGAGCAACCCGCCAGGGTACTGGCGCTCTCCACCAAGGGGAGCAAAAGCCATACCGCGATCGAATTCCAGGCGGATGACGCCATTGTATTTGGCCCGGAGACCCGGGGGCTACCCGCAGAGTTCCTGCAAGCAGTAGGGGCCGAAAACACATTGCGTATCCCCATGCGTGCCGAGAGCCGCAGTATCAACCTATCCAATGCCGCCGCCATTGTTATCTATGAGGCCTGGCGACAATTGGATTTTAGTGGCGCCGTGTCCCAGCAGTAAGAAGTTCACCTGTTATGCAAAGTTCCCAAGCCCCAATCGGACTCTTTTACGGTTCCAGCACTTGCTATACCGAAATGGCTGCGGAGAAGATCCGCCAGTGTATCGGTCCTCAATGGATTGATATCCACAATATCGCAGAGGCGGATATTGGCCTCGCCGAAGACTACGACTTCCTTTTGTTCGGCATTCCCACCTGGGACTACGGCGAACTGCAAGAGGACTGGGAAAATATCTGGGACGACTTGGCCGCGCTGGACCTGCACGAGAAAAAGGTCGCGCTGTTTGGTCTGGGTGATCAGGAAGGCTACCCCCAGTGGTTCCAGGACGCCTTGGGCTATTTGCATTCACAGCTCCTCGCCTGCGGTGCCCGTGCAGTGGGCTATTGGTCCGCAGAAGGTTACGAGTTTGAAGAGTCCAAGGGGCTAACCGCCGATGGCAGCCAGTTTGTCGGGCTGGCCCTGGATGAGGAGAACGAATTCGATCTGAGCGAGGAGCGTATCCAGCGCTGGTGCGACCAGGTAATGCGCGAGTTTGGCTTGCAGGATGGGGGCTGACGGAAGTCTTATTGTGAGCGAACCGGACAAGAAGTACGCAGAAATTGAATGGCGTGAAGACGGCCAACCGCTGTCTCGCGCCTACGACGATATCTATTTTTCCAGCGCCTCCGGCCTGGAGGAAACCCGCTACGTTTTCCTGCAGCAAAATGCCCTGGCTGAACGCTGGCAACAGCTCGCAGAGAACGGCACCTTTACCATTGCCGAGACAGGCTTCGGCACCGGCCTGAACTTTCTCGCTGCCGCAGAGCTTTGGCAGAAAACGGCCCCGGAAAGTGCTCGCTTGCACTTTATTTCGGTCGAGAAGTTCCCACTGCGTCCCAACGACCTGCGCAGGGCACTGGATCTCTGGCCACAACTGGCCCCGTTCGCTCAGCCTTTGATTGATAGCTACCCTCCCCTGCTGGCCGCCGGCATTCACCGGCTGCACTTTGGCCCAGTCAGCCTGACCCTAATTATCGGGGAGGCAAGTGAGGCCCTGAACAGCTTGCGCCTGCAAAGGGACAGCGATCACCAGGTAGACGCTTGGTTCCTGGATGGTTTTGCCCCAGCCAAGAACCCGGATATGTGGACATCAGAGCTGTTTAACAACATGGCCGCTCTGAGCAGTCCCAGCGCCACTTTCGCCACCTTTACCTGTGCCGGGCTGGTTAAGCGCGGACTCCGCGATGCCGGTTTTTCCCTGCGCAAGGTTCCCGGCTTCGGGCGCAAAAGAGAGATGCTGTGTGGCACTCTGGAGAGCCCACAAGTGAGCGAAACCAGAGAAACTCCGTGGCACCTGCCTCACCAGGAAAGCAAGCCCCCTAAAACCGTCGCTATTGTCGGCGCGGGAATAGCCAGTGCCACTATTGCCCGGGCACTGGCAGAGCGCGGCATCGATGTTCAGGTATTTGAACAGGGTGAGGAACCCGGCTCTGGTGGCTCTGGGAATGACCAGGGAATTCTATACGCCAAGTTATCTCCCAAGCCCGGCCCCAACGGAGACTTCAATCTCCACGCTTTGATGTTTGCCCAACGCTACTATCGCAGCCGCTGCTCTAAAGTGAGCCACTTCAGCGGTCTGCTTCAATTGGCGCAAACTGAGCGGGAACAGCAATTACAGAGTCAGGTTGCCGCCACACTGGCGGAGAGCGATGGGCAGCTATTGGCTGAACCTGTCGATGCTCGAGCGGCCAGCTCTCTGGCAGGCGTCGACCTACCCGTGGGTGGACTGCACTTTCCTCACGCCGGGTGGATTGAACCGCGCAAAGTCTGCGCCACTTTATTACAGCACCCAAATATCAACCTGCACAGCAACAGCTTGGTAAAAGGGTTAGGGCGAGAATCGAGCGGTTGGTCAGTAAGAACAGACCGCAGTGACTTTCAATTTGATACGGTAGTTCTGTGCGGCGCCAATGATATTCGCCAATTTGCCCCTGCGGCGGCCCTCCCCCTGAAGCCAATTCGCGGGCAGGTGTCCAGAGCAACGGCCACTGAGAATTCTTCGCAGTTACAAATGGCTTTGTGCGGTGAGGGTTATATCACTCCTGCCTATCAAGGGCGTCAGAGCTTTGGTGCCACCTTTAAGCTTAAGGAGACCGCTACTGACCTACGAGTTAGCGAGCACAGCGAGAATCTACAAAACCTGGCAGAGCTACTGCCGCAAATAGCAGATGAGTTCTCACAACAGTCTCTCACTGGCCGAGCGGCTTTGCGCGCAGCGACCCCCGACTACCTACCCTTAGCCGGCCCCTTACCCAACTGGGACTCTATCAACGATACCTATGTCGCACTGCGCAAGAATCGCAAGCAGTACGTTCCCGAGCGGGCTGACTACCAGCAAGGCCTCTATGTAATGGGAGGCTTGGGTTCCCGTGGCTTTACCTACGCACCACTAACAGCCGAGGTACTGACTGCCTGGATGCTCAACGAGCCCCTTCCGGTCAGCGCAACCCTGGCCAAAGCACTGCACCCGGCTCGCTTTGCCATTCGCGATCTGGGTAGAAACCGAGATATCAAGTAGAGGGGACTCCAGTCTCCTTCTTCTCTGAAGACAGCAAGTTGGCACTGCCGGAACCACAGGCGACGATCGTCTTCATCGCCGCCTCAACACTCACGCCGGGCAGTATTTCTACGCACTCTGCCGGTACGTGAAACACAAACCCGGAGGTGGGTACCGGCGCTGTGGGCACATAGACGGTCATATCTCCATTGGGGTGTTGAGAAGTGACAATTGCGGTGACGGTGAGCGGATTATCAATGCCGTGAATGCGGACCTTGGCTACCGGCCCCGCCAGCACACCTTCACCACCGCCACCAATAAACTGGATCACCACATCTTTGATGGTGCTGTAACCCGGCGCCAGGCGTCCCAACCAGTGATCCACATGGCGGTGCAACCAGCTGCCAACACTGGTTTTCACCAACAAACCAATCGCGAAACAACCACCAAGAATCAGGGCTATCACCACGAGCCTGGCAAGGGTATTCTTAAATTCTGTATGCGCCTCAAGCCACACCACAGCGGGAGCTACAAGATCACTAACTTGACCGAACAGCCACTGAAACAGCAGGACAAAGATAGCTATAGGCAGCACCACTGCGAGTCCACCCAGCAGCGTCAAAGTGATAAAAGTTTTAATTCTGGTCATAGGCTATTGATGAACCGACTTCTCGTGAACAGCTGGATACTGTTATTGCTTTACGCCCCGTGGCCGCAAAGTGCAGCTGCAGAGACACAACTCCAGACAATCCCTTTTTCCATCCTGGAAGAGCGCCAGCGTGGAGGGGACCATTTCACCCAGGGGCTTTTCTACGATGGTCAACGCTGGTGGGAGAGCAGTGGTCGCTACCGCCGCTCCTGGCTCGCCGAGTATACCGACCCTGGGGCCAATCCAGTAAGACGCAAATGGCTGGCTAGGAATCGTTTCGCCGAAGGGCTCACAGTTCTCAACGATAAACTTTACTTGCTGACCTACAAGGCGGGAGAGGTCCATGTCTACCACGCAGACAAGCTCCAACATTTGAAGGTCATGCACTACCGAGGCGAAGGCTGGGGCCTCACCAGTAATGGCCAGCAGCTGATTATGAGTAATGGCAGTGGCGAACTGGTTTTCCGCGATCCCGATACTTTTGAGGTAGTGCGACACCTCAAAGTTCAAGGCGGAGGTAAAAACTGGTCCAGACTCAATGAATTGGAATTTGCCCAGGACCTGATTTGGGCAAATATATGGCAAGAAAAACAGATTATTGCCATAGATCCGGAGAGTGGCCAGGTGCGCGGCATTATCGATCTCAGCGCTCTCAATCCGGCCGGCAGAAATCATCCTGACACCGTGGCCAATGGAATCGCCTGGGACAAAGCCAAAAATGGGCTCTGGGTAACTGGAAAGTACTGGAAACAGCTCTATTTGATTCGCCCTGCAGGACTGGGCTTTGAGCGTACCAGTAGAGTTTCTAACGCTGATCCGTAACGGTCAGCACACCCCCATCCCGGAGATAGTCCATCGCAGACAACTGCAACTGCAAGCGATAGCCGTGCCCCCGGCTCTGTAGGCTGACGCCTTCCAAACTCGCCTCGCCGTCATACAGCGTGGTGAATTTCCCTTCTTCATTTTCCCACTGAATATTTTCAACTTTTTGCATGCCGGGTAACTCGAGAGTGACCACCGTGAACTCTTCCGGCAAAGGCTGTAGCTCAACCTGGGCAACACCCGATGCGGTCGCCAGGGAAAATGCCAGTTGGTTTTCCGGTGCTGTTTGCCACCCCAGGTGAGTGTCAGCAACAACAGATTGAACCAGATTATGTGGGGAGGTGGAGGCACACCCCAGAAGTCCGGCAGGAACCGTCAACGACAACACAGTTGACAAAATCAATGTGCGCATAGCCCTATCCTTAGCTTGCCGCTGTGATGGCGTAGGATTATAACCCGCGAAATATGTCACAGACGTAAAGCCGTCAATTTCATTCAATTTCAGCGGCATACTCATCAATAAACATACCACGCGCGATCAAGCCACAAGGTATACTCCCCGCCCATGAATTCCCCACAACATATTCTCGAACACGTTTTTGGCTATACCGATTTCCGCGATCCTCAAAAAGCAGTTATCGACACACTGGTAGCCGGCAATGATGCCCTGGTATTAATGCCCACCGGCGGTGGTAAATCCCTGTGCTACCAGATTCCCGCCCTGGCGCGCCCCGGGTGTGGAGTTGTTATCTCTCCCCTGATTGCCCTGATGCAGGACCAGGTAGAAGCTCTTCAGGAAGCCGGCATCCGCGCCGCTTACTTGAATTCATCAGTGGCCTACGACGAAATCCAGACAATCGAAAGCCAGCTATTACACGGTGAGCTGGATCTCCTCTATCTAGCCCCGGAGCGGTTGCTACAGCCACGAACCCTGTCACTACTGCAACGGGTTGAACTGTCGCTGTTTGCCATTGATGAAGCCCACTGTGTTTCCCAATGGGGGCACGACTTTCGCGCCGACTATCTGCAACTCAACTGCCTGCACGAGCAATTCCCCCGGGTACCCCGTATTGCCCTGACAGCGACAGCAGACAAGCGCACCCGTGCAGAAATTGCTCGCCGCTTGGACTTGGAAGAGGCCCGCCACTTTGTCAGCAGCTTCGACCGCCCCAATATCCAGTACCGCATTGAGCCCAAGGACAACCAGCGCCGCCAACTGCTGCAATTCTTACAAAACGGACACCAGGGCAACGCCGGGGTTATTTACTGTCTGTCCCGAGCCAAAGTGGAGAACACTGCGGAGTGGTTGAGCCAGCAGGGCTTCACTGCCCTGCCCTATCACGCCGGGCTACCCGCCGAGACCCGCGCCGAGCACCAGCGCCGCTTCCTGCGTGAAGAGGGTGTCATTGTTGTCGCCACAATTGCATTTGGCATGGGGATTGATAAGCCGGATGTGCGTTTCGTTGTTCACCTGGACCTACCCAAAAGCATCGAAGCCTACTATCAGGAAACGGGCCGTGCGGGCCGCGATGGTGGGGCCTCAGTTGCTTTACTCCTCTACGGTCTCGAGGATGTGGTAAAGATCGGCCAGATGGTGGAGTCCTCAGAGGGCAGCGAAGAGCACAAGCGCCAGGAACGCAGCCGCCTGAATGCCATGCTCGGGCTGTGTGAAATCACCAGCTGCCGCCGCCAGGCCCTGCTGGACTATTTTGCGGAACCACTGGACAACCCCTGCGGCAACTGTGATACCTGCCTGGAGCCACCTGCCACCTGGGATGCCAGTGAGGCAGCGGTAAAACTACTCTCCTGTGTCTATCGCACCGGACAGCGCTTTGGCGCCAGCCACGTGATCGATGTACTGCGCGGCTCCGAGAACGAGAAAGTCCGCAAATTCGAGCACGACCAGCTCTCCACTCATGGCATCGGCAAAGACCTGAGCGCGGCCGAATGGCGGGCAGTCGTGCGGCAGCTGATTGTTCGCGGCTACCTGGAGGTCGAGGGAGAATTCCAGGGGCTGAGGCTCACTGAAATTTGTCGCCCGCTGCTGCGCCGGGAAGAGACTCTCAACCTGCGCAAGCTTCCCCCGAAAGCAGCGCGCTCGCAGAGCCGTGACAGTCGCAGCCTGGATGATCTCAGCCCAGAAAACCAAGTGCTTTGGGAAGCCCTGCGCAACTGTCGCAAACAGTTGGCAGAAGAGCGCGGCGTGCCGCCTTATGTCGTCTTCCACGATGCGACCCTGCGCGGCATGGTACAAGCCCACCCACAAACACACAGCGAGCTATTAGCGGTTTCCGGCGTTGGAGACAGTAAGCTCGAACGCTTCGGCGATGCATTTTTAGCGGTTCTCAGGGATTTTCCCAAACACGAATAACTCCGAACAGTCGGGAGCTTTTCCCCAAAACACAGAGCTGTGTTACAAAGGGGCAAAGCAGTAGAACAATAATTGATAAACCCGACTGAGAGAGAACTATGAAAGTAATCGGCCACCTGATTAATGGCAACATGGTTAATAACACCGGTGCCGCAGGTAACTCCGAACTCCAAGAGGTCACCAACCCCTCCACCAATGAAGTGATCGCCCAGGTTTCGTTAGCCTCTAAAGCGACTGTTGAAGAGGCCATTAGCGCAGCTGAAGCGGCCTTCCCTGCTTGGCGAAACCTTCCGACGGCCAAGCGAGTACGAATTATGTACCGCCTGCGAGACCTGCTGCAGGAGAACGCCGCAAAGATTTGTGAGCTGATTACCCTGGAACACGGCAAAGTCCTCGACGATGCGATGGGGGAATTACAGCGGGGCATCGAGAATATCGAGTACGTTTGCTCTACTCCGGAAATGCTAAAGGGCGAACACAGTAAAAATGTCGGGCCGGCAATAGACTCCTGGAGCGAATTCCAACCACTGGGTGTTTGTGCCGGCATAACCCCCTTTAACTTCCCCGCTATGGTCCCCCTGTGGATGTGGCCCATGGCAATTGCCTGCGGCAATACCTTTGTACTAAAACCCTCCGAACGCACCCCCTCCTCCGCACTGTTTATCGCAGAGCTGGGTATAGAAGCCGGCATCCCTACAGGGGTACTAAATGTAGTTAACGGCGGTAAAGAGGCCGTCGATACACTCCTCACCGATAAACGTGTCCAAGCGGTGAGCTTTGTGGGATCGACTCCGATCGCGGAATATGTCTACACCACAGGTACCGCCCATAGCAAAAGAGTGCAAGCGTTTGGCGGTGCCAAGAACCATGCGATCATCATGCCCGATGCCGATCTGGACAACGCTGCCGCTGCTCTGATGGGCGCAGCCTATGGTTCCTGTGGTGAACGCTGTATGGCCATCTCTGTCGCTGTAGCGGTAGGTAATGAAACCGCCGATGCCCTTGTTGAGAAGCTCAAAGTACAAATTGCTGATCTGAAAATCGGCGATGGTATGGACAGCCAAAGCGATATGGGGCCACTGGTAACCCGGCAACACTTACAAAAAGTGGAGAGTTATATTGCCGCTGGTATCGAAGAAGGTGCCGAGTTGGCTGTAGATGGGCGCAACCAAACCGTTTCCGGTTTTGAAAATGGTAATTATCTGGGTGCCTGCCTATTTGATCGAGTCACTCCGGAAATGTCGATTCACAGCGGGGAGATATTTGGCCCGGTACTCTGTGTGATGCGTGTCGAGTCCATGCAAGAGGCAATGGATATTATCGATGCTCATGAATACGGTAACGGCACCTGTCTATTTACTCGCGACGGTGAGGCCGCACGCTATTTCAGCGACAATATTAAAGTTGGAATGGTCGGTATCAACGTACCTCTGCCGGTACCGGTAGCACACCACAGTTTCGGTGGCTGGAAGCGTTCACTGTTTGGCGACCTCCACGCCTACGGCCCCGATTCAGTGCGTTTTTACACCAAGCGCAAAACCATTACCCAGCGCTGGCCTACCAGTGGTGTAAGGGAAGGTATTCAGTTCAGTTTCCCCTCAAATCAGTAATTACTGAAACAAATCATTATAAGAAGGCCCATAACTAAGCGGGCCTTCTTCCTATCTCCAGATATAAACTGCTAGCAGGCATGAACCTTCAGGACTCCAACCTTTACGTTCCTGAAACACTCCCCTGCCCCGTTTTTCACACTTAGCACCAAAACCTTATATTTACCTCACTAATTTACTCACAAAAAAAACAAATAAGTTCTTATTTTTTAATGCATCTCATTTACTTTAGATTGACAGGGTGGGATTATTTATTTAGCAATAATTGGAACAACCATTATGAAAACCACAGGTCTCGCCATTGCCCTTGTTGCTGTGCTGACCGCTACCCATCAGGCAGCAGCACAACAGGATGCATCATTTAAGAAATGTAAAAAGTGGCAGCAAAAAATTGAACACTTCCGCGAAGAAAGAAAAGATGGCGGATCGGGAGAGCAGATGGAGAAATGGAAGGACAAGATAAAAAAATTGAGAGAGAAATTTAAAGAATACAACTGCGATCAATATAAGCGCCACTTGTAATCAAGAATTGGCAGCTGCAGCACTCAAGAAAAATTAAGCGCCTTCCCCTGAATATCAGATGAGCGTTAAATAAAAAAGGACGCCGAAGCGCCCTTTTTTGGCTGCATGACTGATTACCAGTGGAAATCAAACTTGTAGCCTACACCAATGTTGAATGACCAGGGGTCAAAGAGGTAATCACCACCGAATCTGTGGCGATAACGCTCCCCTAGATCGTCATCAAACCAGCGAGCATCCACTTCGATATCAGTATCAACATCATAGTAAATAGCTGCAAGATTGATTAGCCAGCTACTATCGTGACCGAAATTAAAGTCAACGCCAATTTGCCAAGTATAACCCCAGTTATCGCCAAGGTTTACACGACCATCCCAAGGACGGAATAGTATTTCATCATCAACATCATCCCACCAGCCCCAATGCCTCAAGCGCTCATCGGTAAAGTCGGTGTAGTTGATTCCGACTCCCATATAAGGCTGAACCATACAGCTGGGATCTAGAGGATAGTAATTCAGATAGGCAGCAGTAAGCTGAGGTTTCCATCTGGCAAAATCGCGGCGACGGTGGTAGTCTCTAAAATCATCGTTGAAGCGATACAGCCAAGGCCTGTTATCTCCTCCTGTATGGCGGTCACCCTCGGTGTAACTCAGGGATACACTCATATGGTCGGTAGCCCGCCACTCGACATTGATAAACCAGCCCCACTCATCACTAGGATCAACATTGGAACGGAATGAACCCCAGTCAAAAAAATCATCATCCGGCCAGTCAAAGAATCTATCACCAAAGGTGACATTATCCGAGTTGGGCGAGATATAGGCCCCACCAATTCGAACCTTGAACTCCTGGGTCTTTGGTGGGGGAGGGGCATAGCCAGCCGGTCCTGCCGAAGCGACACTAGAGATTGCTAAGGCGAGGGGCGTCATAACGGGGATCAGAATACGCGTCATCTTCATTTGTGGTAACTCCATTGATATTCAGCAGATCAAACAGCAATCAGCCCAATCAATGGTCAGTCTAGTCGCACGAAGTAACAGGTGTAGAAAAAACAAACAAATGTTGGCGTGTAAAAAAGTATTTATTGTTTTCTGGCACTTAAACCGCTTTTTGGCGTTTAATTTTCCCGAACAAAGTATGATTTTTAAAATGGATAGGCGCCTCTTGGAATTCTAGCGGCCACCAGAGCAAGAAAGATATGAAGAGATCTAAATTAACAAACAAAAAATAGACGCCATTTCACTACTGATTCTTAATACCAGTAAAAGCTTATGAGGGCTTTCATGACGCAAAAAGAAACTGAAAATTTTTGAATGGCTGTTTACATGAAAAACGCGACAGGTCCCAGAACTGGAACCTGTCTGAGTTGTTTTAAATAAAGCTCTGAATTACGACTTTTTTCCACCACCCTGGCATTCAGGACTCTGGGGGGCCTGTCCCTCCCACTCTTCCGGGCTGTAAGTGTGCAGAGCCAGAGCATGTATTGGGCCAGCCATTTCTTCAGACAAAGCCGCATAGACTTTTTGATGGCGCTGCACTTTCCTTGCCGAATTGAACACCTCACTCACCAAAACGACCCGAAAGTGCATTTCAGAGCCAGTAGGCACATTGTGCATATGACTTTCGCATTGCACTTCAATATGCTGAGGAGAAAATTCCGCAGTCAGTTTATCTTTAATTGTCTCAGCAAGACTCATCTATCAACTCCTTTATTTGCGATACAGCAAGGCTACTTTCCAGAACCTAGCTGACAACCTTAGCCTGTTGCTTTCTCGCCTCCACAATCGCTTCATAGGCAACAGTAATGCTTTTCATCTGATCATCAGCATGACGCATAAACTCTTCAGGCAACCCCTTGGAAGCAATTTTATCGGGATGGTACTCTGCTGCTTTTCGGCGATAAGCTAATTTAAGCTCTTTATCGCTAGTCTCCGGGGTACAACCCAGCACTGCGTAATGCTGCTCCAGATTTGCAGCCGTACTCCTACCCCCGTGCAAAAACTCATTTTGCATTGCCGCAAATAAAGATTCATGCAACCCAAGATCAACAGTGATGCGTTTTAAAATTTCTTCTTCTGCGCTGTGTAATTCACCATCGGCATAAGCAACAGCAAATAATAGGCGATACACCATTTCCCGCATTGCTTGATCGCGAACCAGCTGGCGATACTGTTTTGCGTAATCGTAAATGCTGTACTTATCAGTCTTGGCATTTTCAAAAATACGGATTGCATGCTTGCGCTCCTCAGTACCCAGACGGAGGTTACTTCTAATAAAACCCTCTATAAACTCCACTTCAGCTTTGGAAACCAGGCCATCTGCCTTAGCCATTTTTGCCAGCATCGAAAATAGAGTCACAATGAAGATTGTCTGGGCTCCATCCCTGCTCAGGGCCGAAGCAGCCTTCCCGAGGCGCTGCTGCAAACTGGAACCAAATGAACTGCCGATCCAGGCTCCCAATGCCGCACCAATTGGGCCGCCAAACATAAAACCAAAGCCTGCACCTAACCCCGCCCCTAACCAGGACATACACTCTCCTAGACGCTAAAAGTCGCGCCCGCTATATAAGAATCAAACAAGTAAAACGCGCCTATCATACCACGTACTACGGCGCCTTAATCCCCAAATATGAATCGCTGGTCACAACCTAATAGAAATGAACCCGCCAGGTCTATCTTTTGACGCGGCAATCAATCTCGAAACTATCACTAGTCCTCAGGCCCAATTATGTTTGAGAGTGAAAATCGAACTTAAAGGCAAGCCGAATGAAAATGCGGCCAGACACAGCTCTCTTTCGCCCCCTATTGGCTTTGTGTGCCATAGCACTCCTCACGTTAACCGGTTGCGATCAACATCGAGGTGCATCCCAGCAAGAGGAGGCCAGCAGCACTCCAGGGCACCAGGACTGGGAAACTATCGTAGAGGTCCTTCTGCATCCCCGCTGCCTCAATTGCCACCAGTTGGAAATGCCACTTATAAATGAAGGGTCTCCCCATGTTCCAAGAGTGGAGCGCGGTCCAGATAATATGGGGGCAGGTACCATGCGTTGCAATAACTGCCATTCAAATAAAAACAACCCTGTTACCGGTGCGCCTGGAGCTCCAGGGTGGGTTATGGCACCCATTGAGTTGAACTGGTCACAAAAATCCTCGGCTCAAATCTGCAAACTGCTAACTACTCCCCAGGACAACGGCGGGCGAGCACCAACCAGTCAACTGGAGTTTGTCAGTACCAGCCCACTGGTATTGTGGGGATGGCACCCCGGAAACAGCCGCCAGCCGGTAAATATCCCCCACGACAAGTTCATTGAAGCAATGAAAGGCTGGATTGCAGCAGGGACACCCTGCCCACCAGAGAGGGCATCAAACTAATTATGTATTTGCTAAATCTAAAATTATGCGGTTTACAGTGAGATGAAAATTCTTGAAAAAATATAATCTTAGTAATACAAACATCGAAATAAATAACAGTTCGGTATCTAGTTGAAGTTATTCTCGGAACCCTTTTATGGCCCACGATTTAACGCTAGACCATCTAAGAAACACCTACTCCCAAGGTATTACAACACCGCGTGAACTCATTGCCAGTCTATTAAAGCAAGCACTGCAGCAAGCCAATTATAACGCCTGGATAACTCTATTAACGCGAGAAGAGCTAGAGCCCTATCTAGAAGCATTGGACCGAATAAGGCCCAGCGATCTGCCATTATACGGAGTGCCCTTTGCTATCAAGGATAATATTGATCTTGCTGGAGTACCTACAACAGCAGCCTGCCCAGACTTTAGCTATATCCCTCACGAAAGCGCATTTGTTGTAAAGCTATTGATTGAAGCAGGAGCTGTGCCGCTCGGCAAAACCAATCTCGATCAATTCGCCACCGGCCTAGTAGGTGTTCGCTCCCCTTACGGAGAAGGTAAAAACTCTTTTAACCAGGAGTATATTTCTGGCGGGAGCAGTGCGGGGTCAGCTATTGCCACAGCACTTGGGCAAGTCAGTTTTGCTTTGGGAACAGATACTGCTGGCTCTGGTCGGGTACCTGCGGCACTCAATAATTTAATAGGCCACAAACCCACTCGGGGACTGCTGAGCACTACAGGGGTTGTCCCCGCCTGTAAAAGTCTCGACTGCGTGTCAATATTCACCCTAAATTGTCAAGATGCCGCCAGGCTACTTGATATTACGGCGAAGTTTGATTCAGCCGATATCTATAGCCGTACCACCCCATCTTCAAATAGGCTGCGGTACTTCCAGGAAAGCTTCCCTAACAATAAGATCAGTTTTTCTTTTGGTATACCTGAGCAACTTGATTTTCAAGGGAACAAAGAAACCCAGGCACTCTTTAATCAATCTATCAAAAAATTAAAAGTGCTGGGCGGACAGGCTGTAACTGTAGACTTTAATCCTTTTATAGAAGCGGCAAAGCTACTATACGAAGGTCCCTGGGTAGCCGAGCGCTGGATTGCAACTCAAGGTGTAAAACCGAAATCCATGCTTGAGGTAATCCGGAAGGTTATTAGCTCCGCGGAAACAAAAACTGCAGCTGATGCTTTCTTGGGACAATACCGCTTACAAGCACTAAAGAGAATCTGTGATAAAAAACTGGAGAATGTCGATTTTATCATTATTCCCACTATACCGACTGCTTACACCCGCCAGCAAATAGCCAAGCAACCCATTCAAAGAAATTCTATTCTCGGAACCTACACAAATTTTATGAATTTATTGGACTATTCTGCGACCGCAGTGCCCGTTGGCTTTCTTAGCTCCGGAATTAGTTGGGGAGTCACTTTGTTTAGCCAGAAACATTGCGATATGTCCCTGCTAAGTTTTTCTAATAGTTTACACCAGGCCTGTAATCTCCCATTGGCTGCTACAGGAGAACGCCCGGGAGAGACATCTAACCAAGACAGCAGCTCTCGCCATTAGCTACACCGGACAAGCTGGCAAAAATTGTAGTCTGTGGTGCACATCTCAAAGCGCAACCTCTCAACTGGCGACTCACTGAGCGGGGAGAACAGTTACATCAGAAAACAACAACCAGTCACCAATACCGACTCTATGATCTCCCCGAGGAGGAGCGCCCCGCTCTGGTTCGCGATGAATCAGGAGATGGGCAAGCCAACCAGGTGGAAATATGGCAGTTACCAAACGAATATTTCGGCAGTTTAGTTGCTGCAATACCCTCTACGGAAGCTGGCTTAACTGGCTCCAATCCAAACATTAAGCCCACTCGGCAAATTTACTTAGCCAGGAGGCATTCGTTTTCCTTCCTACCACAAAGAGCTCTTCACTAGATTTTATATCGCCATCCTCCACCCTAACGATTACCCCACCTATTTCAGTTATCAGAGGCTCTGGCAGAAAAGCGAGCAGCCTGTTATTTTTTACTAGCTGGCAAAGAACCCCATAATCATTTACAACGACCTGCACCTTGCGAGGATAATTAATTTCTGGCCAGCCATCGCTACCTATCCCCCGCTCTTCACCACAGAAGGGGGATATCCTCGGCGCGGCAAATGGATATTGCAAGATATTTGACAGTGAAGCCTTCACCTCAACCCCCTGCTCCACTATCAAAGAGTGATCAGGGCCTGCAGCAATACACATTGATACTGAGCCAAGTGGCCGAGCATCCATTGTGGATGACAACTGCCCCAAAACCGCTCCGGTTATCAGGGCCAGGTCTACCTCCCCTCTGGATAACATCTTCAATGCCAAGGCTTCATAGGCCGATGTGAATGACAACCGCCCCCCTGCTTCCTCAGTAATAAACTTGCGGTAGATAAATGTACCCCAGGCTAGTTGCAGCATGGTCGGAGCAGCAATTCGGCACTCCTGATTTACCTTTAGCTCGCCAACTTCAGAACGAATTCTTCTGGCAATCGCCACCATCTCAACCGCCCGACTTTGCAGTCTGCGGCCTGCTTCATTGATTTTCAGTTGCTTGCCAACTCGATCAAACAGGCGAGTACCCAGCTCTCCCTCCAGCCGTTTTAGGGTTTTACTCAATCCGCCTGGGCTCGTATCCAGCCTGTCTGCGGAGCGCTGCAGGTTCTCCGTCGCAGCAATCACTAGGAACTTCTCAAGTGCTTCTATTTCCATAGTGGAATCAAATGTCTCTATTTTTGAATCGATTATTCACTAGAGTACTCTTAGAATCCCCTGCATCCAAGGTCATAGCTACACAAAACCGATGAAAAATATTCTTCTATTTTTGGCGCTGACAATCAGCTCAAGCTTATGCTTCACACAATCTTCATTAGCACAAAGTGACAATTCGGTCGGCATTCATGGCATGGCCCTGTTTACCGTCGGCGGGCAAATTATTGCCACACACATGCCACTACATGGCGGAAAACACAGTCATCAAGTTATTTTGGAATTGGAGACTGATGACCAGGAGGAGGTGCAAAACCTCCTCAAGCGAAACGAGTTAGTTACATTGCTTCCAGAGGAATTTTCTTTACGCGAACTACGCGAGGGAAAACTCAATGCCTTTAACGCCCAAATGTTTACAGGGCATTTTGAACGAGGAGGAAAACTTGCGCTGCAAGCTGTTGCTTTCCGAGTAACCTCTCGACTAATAGACAGCCCCCTTACCCGAACAGAAAATGGGCACTACCAATTAATACTCCTTAAAAATTACACTTTGCTTGTGCATGAAATTGCATCCACCCCCAGCTTCGACCAAATACTGCTGGTCAGCACCGACCATAATTTTTCCAGCGACATTTATAGCAGCAGTTTAAAACCGCTTTCGAAAGATAGCTGGCCAAAAAGCCTAACTAAAGCCGGCATCCACTATAAGGAAGAGCTGTATTTTGAAAGTCAGGATTTCCAGTAAATGACCAAACCGATACTGATTATCCAACATGAGGAGAATGAGGGCCCGGGGTATATTTATGACTGGGCTACAGAGAAGCGAATACCGCTTTCTATCATTAACCCCCAGAAGTCACCACTTCCTCAAAGCGGCTTTAGCGGAGTTATTATCCTTGGTGGGATGATGAACGTTTGTGAGCGCGCAAGGCTCCCCTGGCTTGCCAATGAGATTGCATGGGTAAAAAACTGCATTGAACTTCCGATCCCAATATTGGGCATCTGCCTTGGGGCACAGATTCTTGCATATGCATTGGAAGCAGAGGTCCGCCAACTTCCTCAAGAGGAAATGGGCTGGCTACCTATAAGGTCTACAACAGCACTGAATTTTAATTTTGAGAATGTGTTCCAGGCACATAGTTATTTCTTTGAAATTCCGGAGGGGGCAAGCTGCTTGGCTGAATCTGATTTGTGCCCTCATCAGGCCTTTTTATTCAACAAAAGAATAATGGGTTTGCAGTTTCACCTAGAGTGGTCCAGTGAAGATATTGCCCAACTATTTCCTGAATACTTTAAGACCTATGGCTCCTCAGAGAAACTCCATCAGCAAGGGCGTGACTTTTTATATAAGATCCTAGACACTCACTTCAGCAAACTAGGCAACCTTAGATAAGAAGCTTAAGTATGGACAGGGGTTGCTGAGCTGTACTCCCACCTAATAGTTATCGTCCTTCCTTTGTAAGGGGTAGCCAGGGACGCATACTCACTCAAGAGTTGCTGCCCCCTATCAAACTAGCTGTTAGTTACTACTCATCGGAGCATTTAATTCCGCTCTCAAAGCAAAGGCCACCACGTTGAGAGCAAATTTCAAGTAATCTCCCCTTCGCTTCAATACGACTAAAACCCTTAGAGTGAATACCGCCAGCTTTTACATCTGACATATAGCAGGCCCACTTAGGGCGCTCCTCTACAGGAACTGGATGTACGAGTTCAGACTGAGCTTCAATACTCGCCTGTAATTCCAAAATCAAATCTTGAAGCCGATGGACATTTTTTCGCAACCTCACCACTTCTTTTTCTAAGTCACGAACATTTTCAGATCCCACACTCTGCTTGTGTTCAGAGCGTACTTCTTTACGGAGCTTAACCACCTCTTTCTTTAACAGGCGAACTTCTTCCGCAGTTTGATGATTATCATGTGCAAACGCACTGGTGGAGAAAAGAGCAAAGGCAATTAAGAATGGCAAACTACGCATTGGGGTTACTTCCTAATGAATTTTATTCCAGTAAACATTTTGGGAGGAATATAGCGCAACTAACCTTAACTCAAAATGAATTCTATCGATGGAGATGCTCTATTGACCTGATAAGCGTACCAAATCCATCCATGACTGCCTCTTCACATTATTTAAATCAGAAGGATCTGTTTTAACCAGCAAAAGCGGACAAAATGCATTTGTTTTAGGTCAACAAAAAAGGGCGAACACTGTTCGCCCTCTCTTCCAAAGCCATGGATTTTGGTTACCCGCCAGTAAGGCTCCGCACCATACTGATCATCACACCCGCAGCTACCGCAGAACCGATAACACCGGCTACGTTGGGGCCCATTGCGTGCATCAACAGGAAGTTGTGAGGATTGGACTCGAGTCCCACTTTGTTGGACACCCGCGCGGCCATAGGTACGGCAGAAACACCGGCAGAACCAATCAATGGGTTAATCTTGTGCTTGCTGAATACATTGATCAACTTAGCCATCAACACGCCAGCCGCTGTGCCGATCGCAAACGCCACAATACCCAAAGCCAAAATACCCAGGGTTTTAGGATCGAGGAATTTGTCTGCCGCCAATTTTGAACCAACGGAAAGTCCCAGGAAAATAGTGGTGATATTGATCAGCGCATTCTGAGCAGTGTCTGACAATCGGGAAACGACTCCGCACTCACGCATCAAATTACCAAAGCAGAACATACCCAACAGCGGTGCAGCAGCTGGCAGGAACAGGGCCACCAAAATCAGCAGCAACATCGGGAAGGCAATTTTTTCCCGCTTGCTCACATGGCGCAATTGCACCATTTCAATTTTGCGTTCCTGCTCAGTGGTCAGGGCTCGCATAATCGGCGGCTGAATCATAGGCACTAGCGCCATATACGAATAAGCCGCTACAGCAATAGCCCCCAACAGGTCTGGGGCCAATAAGCTGGAAACATAGATAGCTGTGGGACCATCTGCTCCACCGATAATACCGATCGCAGCGGCATCCGCGATTGAGAAGTCCATGATTCCCGCTACCGAGAGACCCACAGCACCGAGCACCGTGGCAAAGATCCCAAACTGGGCCGCTGCACCGAGGAACAAGGTGCGCGGATTGGCGAGTAGCGGACCAAAGTCGGTCATAGCCCCTACGCCCATAAAAATTACCAACGGCGCAATGCCGGAAGCAATAGCTACGGAATAGAAGTTATACAGCATACCGTTATTGAAACCGGCATCCCGGGCAAACTCAGCTGCTTGTACTTGCACGGCTGCCGGCGCACTGGCCAGAGCTTCCTTTAGCGCGGGTAAAGCTGAAGTACTATCGAGGCCCAGGATCTGGGCCATTTGCGCCAAAACAGTTCCATCTCCCTGGGTAAGGGCTGTCTCTGCGGCTGAGAGTGCCAAATCAGCACCGGGAATATTGGCCAGGATTCCGCCGAAACCGATAGGTACCAAAAGCAGGGGCTCAAAGTTCTTGCGAATGGCCAAAAACAGCAGGCCCAGGCCCACCAAAATCATAATGAACTGGCCCGATGCCATTTGCGCGACACCGGAGGAATGCCAAAGAGTAATCAGATTATCCACGTGTGACTCCTACCTTTGGCTATGCAATAGACAGCAGGGCATCACCCACCGCCACTGAATCGCCTTCTTTTACTGCCACACTGGCGACGTTACCGGCACGAGGGGCACTCACCACAGTTTCCATCTTCATCGCTTCCAGTACTAACACCGCCTGGCCTTCGCTCACCTGATCCCCAGGCTTCACCATTACTTTGAAGATATTTCCAGCGAGAGGCGCATTAACCGGCTCACCTCCGGTAGCAGGCATGGAAGGTGCACTAGCTGCAGATGCTGGAGCACCACCGGACACAGGGGCAATATTGGTTAAGTCACCACCATCGGCCACAGTGACGGTGTAGCTCTGCCCCTCCACAGTCACCGTGTAAACTTCTTCACCTTTGTCGTTCTTGACTGCAGCACCTTCATTACCGGTAGGTACTGGCTCAAAAGCTTCTGGATTACCACGGTTCTTCAGGAACTTCAGGCCAATCTGCGGGAAGAGTGCATAGGTAAGCACATCGTCGATCTCCCCCTCACCATCGGTCAGGGCCACATCTTGTTCACCCGCTTTCTCTTGAAGCTCCAGGGTTAACTTGTCCAACTCTGGTGCCAACAGGTCTGCCGGACGACAGGTAACCGGATTCGCCCCATCCAGTACCCGGACCTGCAGCTCCTGGTTAACTTCGGCAGGTGTTGCACCGTATTCGCCTTTCAAGACGGCGGCAGTCTCTTTAGAGATTGACTTATAACGCTCTCCAGTCAGAACATTGAGCACCGCCTGGGTACCCACAATCTGTGACGTGGGAGTAACCAGCGGGATACAGCCCAGGTCTTCACGCACCCGGGGGATTTCCTCGAGTACATCATCCAGGCGATCCCCGGCACCCTGTTCGCGCAGCTGGTTTTCCATATTGGTGAGCATGCCACCGGGTACCTGGGCCACCAGGATGCGGGAATCCACGCCTTTCAAGGAACCCTCAAACTTCGCGTACTTCTTGCGGACGTTACGGAAGTAAGCCGCAATTTCTTCCAGCAGGTTAATATCCAGCCCGGTGTCCCGCTCAGTGCCTTCCAAAATGGCCACCAACGCTTCGGTTGGGCTGTGACCATAGGTCATGGACATAGAGCTGATCGCGGTGTCCACGTTGTCGATACCCGCCTCGATACACTTGAGAGCGGTAGCCGTAGATAAACCGGTAGTAGCGTGGCACTGCATATGGATGGGGATGTCCACGGCGGCCTTCAAACGTTTCACCAGCTCGTAGCCCTCATAGGGGCGCAGCAGACCGGCCATGTCCTTGATCGCGATGGAATCCGCTCCCATATCCTCGATCTGGCGCCCCAGATCCACCCACAAGTCCATGGTGTGTACTGGGCTCACGGTATAGGAGATGGTGCCCTGAGCGTGCTTATCTTGTTTCTTCACCGCAGCCAGTGCGATTTTCAGGTTGCGCATATCGTTCATCGCGTCGAACACGCGGAACACGTCTACCCCATTGACTGCAGCGCGCTCTACAAACTTCTCAACCACGTCATCCGCATAGTGGCGGTAGCCGAGAATATTCTGTCCCCTGAACAGCATCTGTTGAGGCGTGTTCGGCATAGCTTTCTTCAGTTCGCGAATACGCTCCCAGGGATCTTCGCCGAGATAGCGTATGCAGGAGTCGAAAGTGGCGCCCCCCCAGGACTCCAGAGACCAGAAGCCAACTTTATCGAGCTTCTCAGCAATCGGCAGCATATCGTCCAGTCGCAGTCGGGTAGCGAACAGTGACTGGTGGGCATCGCGCAGGACTACATCGGTAATCCCCAATGGCTTTTTAACCTCAGTCATGGGTTATCTCTCTCGGCAGAAATTATTGGAAATTGTTTGGAAGCGATTGGTGGTTAGCGTCTTTTGCGATGCTGTTCGATCGCCGCTTTAATCACCGCATGTAAATGGGCCTTATCATTCCCAGCGGTTCGGGAAGGCGCGTGGGATACGGGCTCCGCTTCGGGGAAAAAGCGGGAGATGACTCTCGACATAATACCGGTACCGATCACCAGCAATAGCAGAAAAGTAAAAACAATTCCCATACCAAACAGGGTGATATCTAACCCCTGTTGCAAAAGTGTTTCTTGCACTGTTTATTCCCCCTGGCACCAGGCAATAAAACCATCCATCCTGGACGGTTTCATCTGTGCCCGTAACACTACGAATTTATGTATCTATTTATTCAGGACAGCTGAAACACCCCAATTGATATTTTGTGCGTATGTAAAATCTTCGCTCACAATTAAACAAATTTATGTCGTACAACCAATAAACTTGCCCGGGAAAATCTCACTTAGCCCAGCCGTCCCAAATTTCTGCACATCGGAATCTTATTCCCTAGACCGGTAATTTCAACCGCCGCTGCACCTGGCCCTCCCCCAAAAAGAGCGGGCACACAGGAAAAATTCGTTAGTTCCAAAATGCTGATATTTTTCTATTATCAATACAAGTTGCTTTTAAAATCAAACACTTATTGGTTTCAGGGGCAACGGAGGGGTCTAAATTACCACGCCCAATTTTGGTGCAAAACATCAATAGACTGAGTTTATTTCTCCTACTTTTATATACTGAAGAATGATCAATTTTGCGCCATTACAATAACTTGCTGATAGAATATGCGCCTTTAGATTTATGATTTACCTCTCAACTGACTTATGACCGACAAGACACCTACCCCAGAACCTACGATTTACCAGGCACCAATGGAGGGGGTAATCGACCATCACGTACGTGCCCTGCTCTCCGCCATTGGAGGGGTCGATATCTGTGTTACAGAGTTTGTTCGTGTCACTAATACTCGCTTGCCTCGCAGAGTATTCACCCGCTTGTGCCCAGAGGTCGACAAAGGTGCGAAGACCCCAAGCGGGATTCCAGTACGGTTACAGCTGTTAGGCGGCAACCCCAATGCAATGGCAATTAATGCAGTAAAAGCAGTTGAGTTCGGTGCTACAGCAATTGATCTCAATTTCGGCTGCCCTGCAAAATCAGTGAATAACAGCGACGGTGGCGCCTGCCTATTGCAAAGCCCTCACAGAGTGGAAGCTATTGTAGGAGCGGTTCGCCGCGCTGTCCCGGAAAACATCCCTGTCACCGCAAAAATCCGACTGGGCTTTAATGATCGCTCTAGCTATATGGATAACGCCCAGGCCGCAGCAGCTGGCGGCGCAAATGAACTGGCAGTACACGCTCGCTCCAAAGTCGATGGCTATAAACCCCCAGCCTACTGGGAATACATCGGTGAAATTCGCCAAAAACTCGAAATCCCAGTCATTGCCAACGGGGATATCTGGACACTTGAGGAATTTCAACGCTGCCGTGAAGTAACCGGATGCCAAGCATTTATGTTTGGTCGCAGCCTGCTAGCCAGGCCAGATTTGGGCAAGCAGATAAAAGCCTACTGCTCAGGTGAGAGCTATACAGCAATGGGCTGGCAAGAGATTATTGAAATTCTTTGGGGTTACTATCAAACCACCCGAGAAGTTTACCCTTCCAAGTATCTGGGCAATCGTATTAAGCAATGGCTCGCTTACTTGAAATTGGCTTTTCCTGAAGCCCAATTGTTCTTTGATAAAATAAAACGTCTCAGGGAGGCAGAAGAGCTTGATAGAGCTTTTTCCGAAGAGCGGAAAATTCAAATAACATCAATTGAGGCAGCCTAATTTTCCGCACCTCTGCCAGTATCGGAATTGATACTGGCAGAGGAAGTTACCCGCTCAGATCCACTCTCACAGATCCATTTTTGACTGTCGACTCAAGTATGCCGGATTGAAGAATTTTTCCGCTAACTGATGCGCAGTACTACTTTCGTAGTGAACTCTGGTTTCAGTGGTAGCCTTGATACTATCAACTAATACCATCTCCTCCACAAATAGTTCTTCATCCTTTACCCCTGATACAAAATGCGCAACCTTAGCCAATTTTCCAGATTTCAAGTAAAGCTCCGCTTGGATTGGGAAGAGACTCTCACTATCAAGCCACAATGTTATCTTTTGATAGCTGGCTCCTTTGGTTTTTGCCTCCAGCTGAAGTTTGTGGGTCAATTTATCCTTTAGAATTTCACTTGCCTCGAATTGCCCCCGATAGTCCTGGCTCCAAGTCAAAGTGGCGATATCACCAATTGAAGCCTCCCCAAGCAATCTTTGCATCGGTGTAATGCGGATAGGGCGGCGGCTGCGGGGCATCAATAGCCAGTAGTTATCCTGCAGCATCAGCATTTTTTGCCCCTCTTCACCAACACCTTTAAATACCACCAATGATTTTCTCTCAGGGCGAGTATAAACATGGTAGCGATCTTCGCTTTCTAACTCTCCCTGTTTAAAAACCTGGATGTTGGTGACAACTTTTGAAGATGACTCTCCAAGACGATAGGAATCGGCTTTGGCCAACATGCTTTCTACCTGTACAGCGGAAAAATGACTTTCCTTCTCCTCAGTCCCAGCTGAAACAAAGGGAGAGAACATCAGCAACAAACCAATCGCCAAGCTAACTCTGCCTAATCTTAATTTATACATGGACCAATGCCTCAGTAATCGGTTTATTGACTCCTTTCCGCGCCGCAAGGAAGGATGAAAAAACACATATCGCAGCTATTGCAACCGAAATCATCCAAGCCAAGTTAATAGAGAAATAAACAGTCAAAGGATATCCCGTTGTTTTTCCCGGAGGTGGCGGCATAGTAATATCAAACATCATCAACCCGGCGCTTATCAGACCAGCCAAAATAACACCTGCTAAAGAACCCACTACAGCAAGTACTAAAGCCTCCAATATAAACCCTGTTATCAATTCCACTTTGGATGCACCCAATGCGGACAGGGTACCTATTTCCCGTGTTCTCTCTGTTACCGACATTGCCAGCGTATTGAAAAGCGAGACAAAGATAACCAACGCCATAATGATCCCCATCAACCCAAAAATTCGGTCATAAAGATTCTTTACTCCCTGATAGAAAAAGGCACGATCCTCCCAAGTGGTAATTTCCAGCTCTGGAACTAACTCACGCAGTTTTTCTTGCAAACTCGCTGTCTTATCAAGATTGTAGCCATAGATTGCCATGGTTGAGACCCGCTCACTATCTAACAGGAACTGCGCAGCCTGAACCGAAATATATACTTGACGCTTATCCATATCTGGAACACCCGTCCCGAAAACTCCCCTAACCTTAAAATCCATTGCATTGAGGGCCCCATGAACGGTAGAGGACATTAAAGTAATATAATCCCCAGGGCTTACATTAAGATTTCTTGCGAGATCCTTACCCAGCATAATCTCAGGATCACTGACATCTTCACGGTTTGATAAAATACTGCCCTCAGTGACATTTAGAAAAGGCCCCTTCACCCGAAATTCACTTGGCAATATCCCCTGACCTAAAAAAATAGTAGATTTATCACCATTGGAAATTAACCCTTGCAGATAAACTCTAGGCTGCACAGCCTTCACATTTTCCCCAACCAACAAGTCCCTACGTAATTTATTGGCATTATCTAAACCCAGCTGAAGAGGAAAATCCTCATCAGAAGAGAAATATCCCGGCTGTGTTAGCACCAAATGCCCCTCACTACGCGCCGCGTTCTCTTTAAGGGATTGATACGTAAATAGGCCAAAACCTCCGGAGGTCATCAAGGCCGTCACCACAATGGAAATTATTGCAACGGCAAGAAAGCTTCTGCGGCGATTGCGCAATAAATTTAAAACCGCGACTTTTAAGCGACGCATAAAGCACTCTCCTGCAGAATCACACCATCTTTCAGCTCAACAACTCTATCGCAATGACGAGTCATTCGATCATCATGACTGGCAACAATAAAAGCTGTTTTTTGCTCCATTCCTAAATTTTTCATTAACTCAATAATTTGTTGTGCGGTAACACTATCCAAGCTGGCCGTAGGTTCGTCGGCAATTACTAGTTTGGGCTGGTGCACCAGTGCTCGAGCGATTGCTACTCTCTGCTGTTGTCCACCTGAAAGTCGATCTGGCCTGTAGTTGGAAAACTGGGACAGCCCGACATGATCCAACATGCCCATTACACGCCGTCTTACTTCACCTTCTTTCATTCCATTTAAAAGAAGTGGAAAGGCTACATTCTCAAAGGCTGTCATTACCGGAACCAAATTAAACTTTTGGAATACAAAACCCAACTGGGTACGACGGATCTTCATTGACTGCCGACGGTTTCTCCTCAGCACCTCGCCGGCAAAACAAACTTCTCCGCTGTAATCATGATCCAGTAGTCCGCAAATATTTAACAAGGTACTTTTACCAGATCCCGATGGTCCGCACAGAGCTACCATAGTGCCTGCCCGAATATCCAGATTCACATCTTTTAGGGCCTGAAGTTGAACCTCACCGGAAGTGTAAGTCTTTTCAATATGAGTGAGCTGTAACATGGATTCACTACCTGTTCGCACTATTAGTCAGAGTTTTTAACATCACCACATGGATTTGATATGCCATGACTCTCAGCCTTTGCTCCCCATAAATTCACTAACTCCTTGTCACCCTCAAGCTCTGCAGCCTGCAATGCGCCACAGTAAATCCAGTGAGTAGCGTCTGGCGGCATATATCCCATGCGTGGATCACCCATCAACTCATGATAAAGTTCAAACCCACGGTCAAAAGAATTAAAGAACTTTGGCACTTTAGTAAAAGTTATTGCAGCAATTCCTTTGAGCAGCAAGTCTTGAGGCATCCCCTGAGAGGAACGGCCAGGGTTATCCATTTCTTCAATTATGGTGAGCGCCTTATCCATGCGGGCAATTCCATTCTCTGCATAACTGACCTTTCTCCAGGGCAACCAGCTTTCTTTTGCCATTAGAGTCTCACTGGCTCCCAGGTAAAAAAGTGCAATAGGATCAGAAGGGTTATCTTTCTGTAATGTCTTAAAAACCTCATAGGAATCCTCTATCGCCGCCCCACCCTGTGCTGCCGCTTTTTGGTACAAATCTTCCATTTGTACATCCTGGGCAGCAATGGATGAAACGCTCACCCCAAGATTTAAAGCCATTATTACAAGTAACCTTTTCACTACACTTCTCCTTGCTTCTGAGTTTCTAATAGATTACCTAGCAACCAAGTATCATTCAGGACAGTGCGATGAACTGTCTCTGGGGAGGATAAGAGGCAGAAACTTATGCTGAATGGCTCTAGAGGGTCGATAGGTGGAAAATTACTGCACACGAAGAGATGTTATCGTTAAGGCGTCTAAATTTAGGAGAGTGTACTAGTTAGTAAAGACTGCGGAATCGCCAAAATATTGAAGACTTGGTAACTAAATTGATACTAATAAGATTGTGCGATGCACATAGAGTGGATACAGATCAAAAGAGCAGTTCCCTTGATCTGTATAAAATATCAAATGAAATTTACAAAGACTAATCCACCATTGCAATATGGGTGATCATTTCACCGACAGACTGTCCCAAATTATTTGTAGCTATAGTACGAACAATAAAAACATCGTTTTCAACATCTAAGAGTTCTACTTTTATATCTACATCTTGTCCTGCCAGCGCTAAGTTGTCCGCACACAAATCCGCAGAGACTACTATAAAACGAGCACTATGTTCACCTGTCAACCTCCTTAAAAATATGCAACATGACTTAATAAGGCTCTGAGAGGCAATAGCAACGGGCAACGCTTTCACCCTATCAAAATGCCCCATACACATTTCTGGAGCAACTCTACCGATACTTGCCGTCAGGGACATTAGATCAACATTATGTACATTAATATCAATACTTTTGGAGTAAGGATTAATATTGCTTACAACAGGAGTGATACCATGGATACTATCACTATATATCTTATGGAAAGATCGCTCACGCATTACATGATATTTCACGTTAAGTCGTGCCGCCACTTCACCAGCAGGGTCTAACAATTCAGCCTCAGCTACTAACTCTCTCTTACTGGCAAATACGGCTTTGGTTCGAGCCAGAAGGTAATCAGGGCGCATATCAGAAACAAAGCTATCATAAGTTTTTAAATCAGCTTTGCGCGCCAGGTAGTAATGCTTGGATCTCACTGGATTGACCAAAGCGCCAAAACAAGAGCCCAAAATTGCCAAGTGTCGACCAATCTCCGCGACATCCATTAAACTAGTTTCATATGTGCTTTGACATTGCATAGGCACTTTAGCAACAAGCCAGCCGTCAGGGTCAAAATGTAAAGCCTCTAGTGCAAAGTAGGGAGATTTCACCTCAATTAGATCCTCAACTCCTTCTATAGAGGAAGGATCCAACTTAAAACTATCCAACATAATTATTCCATTAATTATCGGAGAAAATTTACACACAGGTACTCACAGCAGAATACCTGCCATTACAAGAGGAAAATAGATTACGCACTTTCTGGAAGAAGGCAGAATATATACCTTCCCAGCCATTTAAGAAAATGGCCTAAAATAGAAAAACCATAAAGAAAAATCTTAGCCTATTTAACAAACCAAAAGAGCAGAAAATAGATCTTCAGATAGAACTTCAAGCACCAGGCACAAACAAACTCAAATCCACCAAAATAGTTAATCTACAATTAAAAAAACACTCCACCCCTCAAGTCGCGGGCAATTATGCCAATCAAACCCCTAAAGTAAATTACCGACAATTACAAAAACACCCCCCCAGTTCGCACAAGATTACTAGTCAAATCATATAGCAATAGCATGTAAACAAGCGTCCAAATTCAAACCCAAACAGCAACCATCCTAAAGTCTTAACAATTAAAGTCCCATTAAGTTTAAAGCACGGCTTTAATAGTAATTCAATAAAGCCAATATCATCTTTAACGCTATAGTCTCTTATCGCCCCCCTTATCACCCTTCCTTTGATCAGCGGCAGTTGGAGCATTTAGACTAAAGATCTCTCGATACCAAACCAATCTGAATGTCCGGCCATGAAAAATAAGGGGCGATAAAGTTATTAAATCTTAGGCAGCAGATATGAATCTCTGACATACATATCAATTTAATTGGAGGGATTAATTTACCCCCCTAAGTTAAGATAAATATAAATTGTTAATCGCTACATTGTTTTAAACAACGAAGCAGCCCTGCGACTCACCGTATATTGACGCCCGTCATCCATCACCACGGATACACCGCCAGTTATTCCACGGCATACTTTTTGAATGCGCTTCACACAGACAATTGTAGAACGGTGGATTTGCCAAAATAAATCTGGTTCCAACTGAGCTAACAATTCCTTTAGTGGGGTTCTAATAATATGCTCACCCTGACCAGAGTAAACCGTCGTATATTTGTCCTCTGCCACAAATGCCGAAACCTCATCGCAGGCAATCAGATGAATATCTTCGCCTTTGCTTGCCTTAATCCAGCGAAGGTACTCGGGTCTACTTAAGGAAAGCTGCCTCAGCAACGCCTCAATATCAGGTCCTGACTTTAGGTTACCCTCTTCCCGGTCTCTCAGGCGCTGCCGAATACGATCACAAGCTTTTTCCAGCCGCTTGTCATCAATAGGTTTTAGCAGGTAGTCGGCTGCCTCATGCTCAAAAGCACTTACAGCATACTCATCATAGGCTGTGATAAATACAACAATAGGATTTGTTTTTAATTTGCTAAGAGCCTCAGCAACAGCCAAACCATCTATTCCAGGCATGCGAATATCGAGAAAAACTACATCAGGCTCCTCTTGTTGGCATAGGGCTAACGCCTCGCGGCCATCACAGGCTTTACCAACAATCTCAAGCTCAGGAAAAATATCGGCAAGCATTTGGTCAAGATGGTGACGCAATAAAGGCTCATCGTCTGCAATTATGGCACGCATGGAAACTCCAAACGGGCAGTTACCCCGCCCTGATTATTACTTTGAATCAGTAGCTTACCACGCTCTTGGTAAAGGGTGGAAAGTCGCTCCCTAATATTGCTTAGCGCAATCCCATTATGTTTGCTGGGGTTAAGTTTATTAGCTCCAGTAGCGAGCCCCACACCATTGTCTTCTACCTCAATAACCCACTGGTTTTCTTTCTGCTTCACCCGCAACCTGACCAGTCCACCTTTAGCAGCAGGCTCAATGCCATGAAAAATTGCATTTTCCACCAAGGGTTGTACAAGTAATGGGGGAACAAATGTCTCTAAACTCACATCCCCTGATAAATCAACTTCATACTCTAGTCGTTCCCCCAAGCGTATCTTTTGAATCTCCAAATAGCATTTCAAACTGCTTAGCTCATCCTTTAAGGATACCTGATCGGAACGGGATTTTTTCAAGCTAATTCGCAAGAGGTCGCTAAAGTTATCCAGCAGGACTTCTGCCTTTTGAGGATCGTGGCGAATAAGCATTTTCAGATTGGCCAGAGTATTAAATAAAAAATGAGGTTCAATCTGGCTTTGCAATACTTTTAGCTGGCTCTGAGCCAAAGTCTTTTGTTGCTCCATTTTTAACAATTCAGCTTCTTGCCGTTCCCTCTCAAATTGGTAAGCCTGCTCCCGATTAAGATGGACTTGATAAAGAAAAATAGAAAGAAGAATAGCAACGATTAAAAAATCAAGTGTTCGAAAGGCTCCATATCCTGATATCCACCACCAAGCATGCAAAGTTCCCAATATAATTGCCACTAAACTCACTACCGCATACTTCAATTTAGAGGGCCAAGCGGGCTTGAAAAACTCCACTACTTGTCTCGTAGATGTCGCTATAAATCCGTACACCAAAGAAATCATGCCGTGAATCACATAGCTCCCTTCCCAAATTGCCTGAGTGATCACCGCTACCACCATGCAAATTATCAAAGTACGCAAGTACTCTCTTAACAAGTTCATCATTAACTCCACTCAAAAAACTATCGTCGTATTGAGGGTAAATACGGCCTGGCTTTGAAGCTGCGCAAAAGCAGATTCGTCTCGACCACCAAAGAATCTTGCAGACGCACCAAGTACCCAATCTTCAGTTAACTTCCTCTCACCACCGATAGTTAAAAAAAGGCCACTATCTTCAGGGGTATAGACTAAATCGATTTTAGGATGATATTCATTATTGGAAAGCATCCAATGTAAAAGCAGATTGTGCCTTAAGGCATTATCATTAGAAAAGGCCATCGCAGAGGACCGGCGAAAGCTATCCCATTGCACCCCCTGATTCTGGTACCATTGGCTGTGATCAAATACCTGACCCCACTCATTTTTGCCCCAAGAGCGACTATCAAACCAGTACTCCAAAATAATGGAGTGCCCAATACTATTTGCCCAAGTCATTCCTATAAGAGCCTGCCAACCATCATTTGCTTTTTCTTGTTTTGGTATGGCCATCAATTCTGGGGGCAGCCAGCGCCAATACTCCTGCTGATAACGCCATTCCGCATGGACCTCCCATTGCTCTCCATAGGTATTAACCCAGCTTCCTCCCAGGTTTACACCTCGTTGATCATCCATATAACCCAGCAACTGCCATTCGGCACTCAGTCCCAGCTGATACCAGCGCATGGCCAGTCCTCTTGGGAGGTCTCCCCCAGAGACCTGACTGATACCGGCATCTATCAGCATTAGACTTAACTCTCCGCTCTCAGTGAAACGGCTAGCCGACACTACGCCAACTCCTTCGCTCACTTGAAGTGACACCGGATTCCGCTCAATGGGTAAAAACCAATCCAGGGGGCGATGCCCATAACCAACACCAAAGTCCAGGCGGCGTTTGCCCAGCAACCAATCCCAGTCCTGCCAGCTCCCCTGCCAGAAAAGCTCCTCAACTACCAGCTCTGAGTCTTCATTGCCACCGCGCTCTGCCTGATGGAATGCAGAGATCTGCCCTTCCCAAGCTTCATACTGTAGAGCCCCCTTTAGTAAAGCTTGCCGAGATACACTTGATTGCGCCTCAAAAAGTGAGCTATCAGAAGCGCGATCATAAGCGGCTGTCATCGCAAGCTCCCACTGTGATTCAAGGGCATCCGCCTGGCTAGTAGCACTACCAATCAGTAGAGATAGCGCCCAAAGAGAATATAGTTTCATAGTTGCCTCCATTCGAGGGAAGCACACTACCAACCTTCCAGGCCCATACCATCGGATAAGACCAGCGGTACTGGAATCAGATAAATGGCTTTTGACCGAGATTAATGGAGGGGGTTATCCATTAAATAACCCACTGAAAAGTTGATCACTCTTTGCGCAACCATCCGAGAATACGGTTATTCTCTACATACCATTGCCCTGGGGGCATGAAAATAAGTGGGTAACGCTCTCGGGAGGGAGAAAATGGACCCGCGTTCTGCTGAATAACTTCCAGGGTAGCATTCTCTATATCTATCATAGAGACGATAGCCACATGGCCATAAGGGTTAAAGAGGGAGGGGTTATAGACAACGATATCGCCAATATCCGGAGGGGTATTACCTTGGTTACGAAACTGCAGCAATCCTCTTTTGGTATTCAAATTTCCATGCTGAACCGTCAGGTCAAAAAAATCTTTAGCGTGACCAAATGTATCCGGCATTTTGTGCCCAAATCGCTCGTAATAATAGCGCTTAACAAACTCAACACACTGGTATCTTAGGCCAAGATTATAACCATCTTCCGAAGTGTTGCGCTCTTCGACATTATTAACTCCGCCATTGTAATAGACCTCTACGCCGTGAAGTGAATCTATAACCTCTCCGATAGAATAAGTGGTATTAAGGTTTAGCCGGGTGGCCAACAGATATAACATCAATATCAAAAGCCCTATACAGGCCACAACAGCTATAAACCTACCTTTCCTTCCAACCTCTTTGACTCTTTCAACGAAAGACAACATCCATATTCCTCACTAATCGATCCCAATGATAAGTACCCCGATTTCAGCACCGCCATTAGAAAATGGCTTATGGAGCTAAGTACATTCTACGTTCAAATATAGGTCTCATTCCTTTATCCTACCCACTACACCTGCTTAACTTTTTGAACCCTGTCATCAATTGCTCAAACGGGGTTCACACTACTTACAGACGCTAATAGCAATTGATCCAACACCGTCACAACCTGCCAAAAAAGCGATAGCTATTTTGCCTTAGGTGACCCAGAATCCAAATATAGTTATTTAACTAATAATCAGCAGGAACCGGGCCACTGAGCAGCTGTCCATCAATTACAAATCGCCTTGCTCAATTAGATTAAGAAATACGTCGAGTTTGTCATGCCTGATACCCTAAAATTCCTTACAGCATTCAGCTTATCGGTTCTCCTTACAGCTTGTGGAGGAGGATCCAGCAGTAGTAATTCCAACGATGAGACTACTGAAACCGAAACAAGTACCGACAGCGGTGATAATAGTGGCTCTGATGGTTCCGATAGTGATGAAGAAACGGGGGGCTACACCTTTAACCCCAGCAATCCCCTAGCATCACTTATCGTAGGGGTACAAGAGTATGCCAGTGGCACTCTCAGCCTTGAGGATACCGATAGCAACAGCCCCACCTTTCAAGCCAGCAGTGCGGCCGGAAGCTATGGAGATTTCACCCTCTATGAAAGTGGAAACTGGGAATATCAATTAAACACCAATTCCCAGAATTTGAATGATGGTGACTCCGTAGAGGACACAATCTCTTTCCAGCTCACCGATGGTAGCACCCTCTCCGTGGTGTTCTCTATTCAAACCATCGAAGCCACAGAAAGCAGCATTGTCTTTATCTTTATGAACTTCTCAGATGCTGCCGTAGAAGATGATCTAAGCATTACCCAAATTGCAAATATGGCTTTCAATGACACAGATTCTCTTGATAATGCCTACCATGAAAACTCCCTGGGACAACTAAAGTTCAGCCGCCATCTAAGCAATGACACTTCACTAGATCAATACTGCTACGGTGAAGACAATGATGAGAGCACTTCTATAGACTGCTTTACCTACAACATTGCCGACAGTCAGAATGGTGGTGTATTGAGTATCGACGATGCGGAATCTCGCTCGGGCAGTGAATATAACGATAGCGGCTATACATGGAGAGATAGGGCAACCAGTTGGATCGAAAGCAATTACCTAGACTCCAACAACCAGCCCGTAGAACTCAACGATTGGCGTCATCGGGTCTACATTTTCCCGGAAGCTGCGGCCAGTGCTGGGCTGGTTGGCACGGGAGTCGCCTCTGTCGGAGGCCGCTGGAGCATGATAATTGCAGATAGTGATCAACTGATTATGGGCCATGAAATTGGGCACAATATTGGCCTGAGCCACGCCGGCAATGACAATAATAATGATGGGGATACCAACGATAGCGGTGAGAGTGAATATGGTAGTGACGGCTCCCTAATGGGCAATGCTTGGCAATCACGACTCTTTGGAAGCGGTCATCGTGATTATATGGGCTGGTATGACTCATTCCCCGGATACACTGAAACTATTGAGGCGGTCGCAGGCAGCACCACTAGCATTGAGTTTCAAGCCATAGAACTTACTGCTGGTGAGCTGAGTGGCGATCTTCCTCAGCTCTTAAAGGCCGAAAGCATTGGTAGCAGGAATGGAGAAAACTACTATTACATCGAATACCACGTCGAGCACGACACCCTCAACCCCCGTCCACACCACGAAAATGCGGTAACGGTTCACTATCTTAGCGGCATCAGTAATAACAATGTTACCGCCAATCAGGTAGCCACACTGTCAACTACCGGGGACAGCTTTACTGACTCATCAGCTGGGATCACTATTGAATTCCTATCCACTGACAGCAACAACAACTCTGCAACTGTTTCTGTAACTTATGATGAATAATTTAATGGGGAGTAAGACCGCAATGAAAAATCTACCCTTAGCCCTACTTCTCGCCCTTTCCTCTTCAGCAATTGCCGAAGAGACTGTAACTGGCGTGTTAGAGGAAGAGATCTCCGAGAACTTTCAAACAGGAGAAGTGGATCACCGCTTCTCCGTAAAAGACGAAACTACCGGTGACTACTACTTTATCGACGCCAAAGAGGCAAAGCAGAAAGGTATGCAATCTGGTGAGCGAGTACGTATTCATGGAGAGCGAGAAAACAAACGGCGTTTTCGTATACGTGAATCTCAACGCCTGGAGTTAAGACGAGAGGAATAACGCCCTTTCTAAGTATAATTTTAACTCCTACCTCACAAATTCCGCATAGATCAATTCGGGTGTACAGAACATTATCAGTGCACCCGATTAACAAAACACCAATTAGCCTAACACCTGGCCACCTCAGACCTAGATACATTTTACTGACCACATTATTAAAGTTAATTATTTAAGTCTTATAATATCGGCACATCTTTACCATTTAGGTAAGTTACAAACAGACCTATTCAACTTACGCCGATAGAAAACCCGAGCAGGCAAGCCACTCTAATATTCACAACACCACTCCCGCCGCCATTTCCAGCTGGGCATATAAACGCTGTAATATATGCAGTAGAGCCTAATTTCTGGCGCCAAAGACATCCATTGTGAAAGTTGACATTTTATAAAATTCTGAACGTGAACAACTCACCCCTTGTAGATTTCATCCTACCGCACCGAGATTGCAGCAAATAGCTCATCCAAATACCTTTTAGTCAAATATAATACTAAAGGCACTTCAGTCTCTTTAATTTTAAATACTAATTACCGCGTTTAAGCAATTAACTAAGAAATAAAACCGACCAGAGCCTCAGGATGAGAAACAGTAAAATTAAAAAGCTCTTTATGGGTAGCATCCCACCTATTCTGTTAATTATTGGCTCCAATAGCCTTGCCAACGATAGCCGCACAGTACTAGTAGAAGCAGCGCAACCCTGGGAGCAAGCTATTAGAACAAAGTTATTTTGCTCTGTATCATCCCCTGCCCTACATCAAATATCTAGCCACTCAGATGCTGAACTTATAGAAATAAAGCCTGTTGGCTCCATTATCAAAGCTGGTGAACTAGTAGCAGCCCAGGATGACTTTTATCTCTCTCAGCAAATGAAGATCATTCGCACTGACATTGAATTAACACAAAGCCAGCTTAACTATGCAGAAGAAGAACTAGGTAGACTGGAGAAACTTCGCTCCGCCGACATGGTTTCTCAGTCTCATTTAAATAACCTTAAGCTCAATGTGGACACCTATCAATTAACCAAGCAAAGACTCGAACAACAACTAAATACGGCTGAATATCGTTCTAAACGATTACTGCACTACGCAAAAACCGATAGTCAAGTTTTAAGCATAGAAGCTAATCCTGGAGAAAACCTCAATCCAGGACAAAGAATTATGCAGTTACTCCCATTAACTGAAAACCAAATTGAATGCAGTCTCCCTGAAGAACATATAAATAAAGAAAGTCTGCTAAGCAATAGCACCTTCAAAATTAAGGAGCAAGATATTGAACTCAGAAATATCAGCCATATAGTAAACCCAGAAACACAGAACTTTAATCTCTACTTTAAAGTAAACAGACAAAATTTCAAATCCTTACTGGTTGGGCAGCGATTTGAAATAACTATGTTTACCCCTTTCGCGGGTCATAGCGAGCAAGAATACATTACTAAAATTCCTAGTGACGCCGTAATTCTTGAGAATGGGCGACAATATAAGGTTTGGACTCTAGACAACGACCAAAGAGCAGTTAGTACCAGGGTGCAAATAATAGATACTCTCGATAATTACTTTGTCGTACGTTCAAGCATTGCTCCTGGCGATCTTTTGATTGTACTGGGTCACGAAGGGTTACAACTCAATGAAGCCGTTACTCCAACAAAGAGGGAAAACACATGAAGTCCCTGGAGAAATACAGCTCAATTATCATCTGTTGTACCTTTACCCTAATAATAGCCGGGGTTATCGCCGGGATAAATTTACCAAACGCCCTACTCCCATCCATTAATCGTCCACAAATTGCACTCGCAACCTCCTGGCCAGGAAAGACCGCAGAAGAAATAGAACAAATACTAATTGCTCCACTAGAACAGGAACTCTCTAGCCTAAGCCACCTCAAAGAATTGCAAACCAATGTTAATAGTAGCTGGGCTTGGACCATAATTGACTTCCATTCGGAGGCAAATATGGAGCAAATGTATATTGAGGTACTGTCCAAAATCAACCAAGTACCCAATTGGCCAACACAAGTTCGCACACCGGATGTATTCAATTTTGCAAATGGCGCAGGGGCTACGCTTGGATCTTTTTTCCTATATTCTGAGAAACCGGCTAGCGAACTTCAATTAATCGACGCGTTTATAAATCATGTTAAGCCAGCCTTTAGTAAAGTTCCTGGTGTACAGTCCATTGAAGAAGCCGGCACACCCACTGCCCAGCGGGTCGATATTGAGTTCGACCCGGAAAAGATGACTCGGTACTCTTTAACCATTGGTGAGATAACCGAAAATCTAAACAACTTAACGGATCGCTCGGGAGGAAATCTAAAAATTGGGTCAAAAGATTATGCCCTTCATTTCAAGGGTCAGATCCCACTAGAGGAACTCTCAACGTTACCTATCGCAACACGAGAAAGCCAAATCATTCAACTCTCGGATATTGCTTCGGTAAAAGAGCGTGTAGCTTCAGATTGGTTATACTTTGCCCTTGAAGGCAATAGATCTCTATACTTCTATCTACGCCCTACCGAAAATGTCAATATTCTAGAAACCATCGCCCAGCTCAAATCAACAATAGAAGAATTAAATGACGGAGAGTTAAATCGATTGGGGATGAAGCTCGCCATAAGCCGGGATGACTCCACGGGTATTCGGAATTCCCTCAGCCTGGTATACGGAAGCCTCTTGCTGGGTTCACTACTCGCCTGCCTGGTTATTTATTGGTTTTTACGTAACCCCAGAACTCTAACCCTAATATTTCTAAGCATTCCCATTTGTATCTCTCTGGTAGTTCTGGGAATGTATCTTGGAAATAGAAGTATGAACGTTGTTTCACTTGCAGGGATTGCACTTTCTACCGGGTTAATGGTCGATGCAGCAATTATTGTCGTAGAAAACATTCAAAGACTGCGCAAGCAGGGTATAAATATTCAGGAAAGTATCACGCGGGGAACCAAAGAAGTTTCGGGCTCATTATTTTCATCTACAATATCCAGTGTTATCGTATTCCTGCCCATTATTACTATGCAATCAGCAACAGGGCAGCTTTTTCAAGACCTGGCATTCACAATTTCAAGCGCATTATTAGCATCACTATTGTTTGCTCTACTAATACTACCCTCATTGGCCAGACACTTACTTGGAAAAGCAGCAATTTCTGTGGAGGGATCCAGTAGTATCAAAATCAATAAGGTGCTTGAATGGTGGGTGAAGCTTTCTATCCGTTCTGCAAGTAATCCTAAGCTCGCTTCCACTATAATTTTGTTAGGATTACCCGTCGCACTCATTGCCACTTTCATTTCTAGCCCTGACATTGATGTCCTCCCAGACCCTAAACAAAATATGGTCTCTGTTTATATCAACTTTGAAAGTCCTTTATCCACAGAGACCATAAGAAATGAAATTGGGGAACGGGTCGTAAATAGAATCACAGCCAATAGAGAAGAAATAGAGAACCAAGTTTCAACCTATGGAATAATTTGCAACCCAAATAATTGCAATCTCTATCTATACACAAAAGGGGACTGGGATTTTGAAGAGCTAAAGAGCTGGCTAAATGAAAAAGCTCTCTTTGGACTAATTGGGACTCGAATACATTTCAGACAAGGTGGTTTACTAAGGTTTGCCCTACCCAATAACCGTATTAGCCAGTTAGATATCAAAGGGGCAGAGCTATCTCGACTACAGATGGCAGGGAGTGAGCTTATGAGCCATTTACGCTTAGAGTTTCCAGAAGCGCAAATTCAAGAGGGAAGCGCACTTCAAAATAGAGCGGTTCGTATTGAATTTCAACCCAAGCTAGTACAATTAGCTCGTTTAGGTATTACGATATCGGAATTAAATCATCATCTGATGGCTTTAACCGATGGAATATATATTGGGCACTTCTATACGGGAACCAACACTCTTCCTTTTTACTTTAAAGCAAGAGAACCGCAAAATCTTGAGACGCTCTTAAATACAGAGATACTGATTAACGGTCACGGCTTTATTCCTCTACGTGAATTGACCGACGCCAAAATCACTCAAGCGCCAGCCAGTATACTTCGTGTCGGCCAGGAAGTGAGTGCATCAATAAACTTAACTCCTCCCGAAGGCGTTGCTATGAAGTCATTTGTCGAGGATGTTGATCAATCTGTGAAAGAGTTTTTATCAGGAAGTTCCTACAATGATCTTCATACACAGTTTAGAGGTAGCGCTAATGAACTCAATCTGTTCCTCAGTGAGTTCCTAAAAATTTTTTCAGCAGCTATCGGAGTATTGGCCTTATTAATGTATTTCGCCCAAAGGTCCGCAAAGTTAGCAGCAGCAGTACTCTGTGCTGTACCCTTATCATTTGCAGGCGGAATGATTAGCTTACAAATTTTAAATCTATTTACCCCCCAAAGCCTGGATGTAATAACCATGATCGGCTTTGTAATCTTAATGGGACTGGTAGTTAATAATGCGATACTACTAGTCAACCAATTTAATAAGTCATTGCAAAACGGAGCTAATCAATTGAAGGCGATATATATGGCTGCCAGCTTGCGTGTCCGCCCCATTATGCTTACAACAATTACCTGTATCTTTGGCAATATTCCTTTAGTGCTTAACCCTGGAAGTAGCGCAGCTATTTATCGCGGTCTAGCGACAGTTATTACCGGTGGAATGGTGTTTAGCGCCTTATTTATCTTGGCTTTTATGTCTGCCTTGCTATCACAGAAGCTGTTTAGCGCTCACTCACCTGACACTACTCAAAAGAGTGATCTAAAGCTGACAGAAGCCTCTACTGCATGATATCCCTCATTTGACATCAATTTATTCACGCCCAAACTGGAAACATATTTTTTGTGCCAGCATGGGCGTTAATACTTACTTCGAAAAGTACTTTACGACGCAGAGCGCCACCTATTCAAGCAACTTTATTTGCTATAGTTTTACAAGATGTAGTTAACCAAAACGGAGAGCAAGGGTTTAATTACCATTTATGAATGGGTAAGGAATCAAGGATGAAGTCTCTAAAATATTTACTTTTGAGTATCCCATTTACACTGCCACTTATCAGCGATGCCGCTTGGACAGAGAAGGCGCAAATTTACTACTTAAAAGTACACTCGAATGGTGTAGATGTCAGACTTAGAGGATTTGTCAATCCAGAGACAGAGGTGAGCTGCGTGAGCAAGAACACCTTTTTTCTTATCAATGACGACTCTGCCATATACAACACCAAAGTATCTTTTCTGCTTTCCGCATATATGTCCCAGAAAACTGTAAAGTTCAGTTACTACGGATGTGAAGATGACAGGATTCGCTTAGGCTCAATCCGGTTTCATGATGAGTAGCCAAATCTCATATGATTGACTGGCCCTTTATAATTTGGGCCAGTCAATTCTTATCAATATCAATCTAGAAAACATCCGGATCATCTATCAAACTTGCATTTTCCAACCCATAGTACTCGATCACCCAAGCATAACTCTGGTATATCTCATAACGAGTCGGATAGGCCCGCCCCACTTCATCCCAGCGTTTCCGCGCATTGGAATAGCTGGAACCTTTGATAACTCCTGACAACTCGAACTCATCACCATTATGGGGATTCATGACCGTTGTGGTATAGGGAACTTCAACCTCGCTATTTTCCACCATCATCCGCGCCATCATCAATCCATAGGCGGGTACATTAGATGGCATGGCATCTTTAACAGTTTCCTGGTTGCTTTTGGTCGATGTTTCCCCAACGGTCGTTGAAACACTAAAAGTCTCAGAAAAACTGAATGTAATGGAGCCACTATTTTCAACAGCGCCGGGAACACCGACCTTGTAACCCTCGGTCAAGCTAACTCCAGCAGTAACCGAAATACCCATAGTATTAGTCCAGGTATCTGTTTCACTCTTCCCGTCGGTATACCAGACTTCTGTACTGTCGTTTTGGGCAATACTGCCAGAGTTTTCAAGTAATCTCTCACCAAAGAATGTCCTGGTATTGTTGGGGGTTTCCACAATCTGATCCCAGTGAATCTCTACGCCAGATTCCACCAATTCCAAACGATCCGCAACGCAAGGGTAAATACTCCAAACTTTACTATCACTCGCAGTACCAGCAAATCCAACTACTGACCGGGTTCCAATACTTAGATGGTATTCCTCCCACTTATACCAGCCATTATTACCTCCAAAGGTAATATCACGGGTTGAGTTATCAGCCATGTCTTTCAAGTAGACTCGAATCCTGGAAATATTGCCATCGCGCTTTTTATAGAAGCGCCAACCCTGAATATATTCGGTAGCACCAAGCAACTTTCGATACCCGGAGATTGTGGTTTTGCCAACCTCCTCATCTCCTGCATATAAGTATTCGAGTTTTAACCCTTTGATTCTCTCATCACCGCTAAAACTGGTTATAGCGGTGATCTTGTCTCCAGGGATTCGGGTGGTAACATAGCTATCACACATATCGAAATCGCTACCATTCCCACTCTTACCATACTGAAATATTGTATCGTACCTTAGGGTCCCACCATTATCTGATGTATTAAAGTACTGATCCAAAATATTTTCTGTTGCACTAATCTGCACAGAAGCCAATAAACCTAACATCGCTGTGACGAAATACTTCATAGTCAACACCTTCTTTATAAGATTATTCTTTTAAACGGATACAACTATCTGAGTACAACCTTTTGTCAACTTCGTCCGTGTCCAACCCTCCTGTATTGCCTTTATTGTTTAAGTTTTCCATCCTGTGGGGTGAAAAATAGAAGTAATCTGACTTCGCGCTACCAGAACGAACCCACCACCAACGCAGTAACCACAAGCAGTAGCACAGATAGAACTCGATAGTTCTGCCATAATGGCTGTGCTTTTAGGGATACGGTCTCAGTGTCAAAATCGCTTTTAGACCAAGTGAAAGACTTGGCTTCTTCGCTAATCTCAGTAGGATAAAGCAGGCTGGCAATCACCAATACCAGTGAACAGAAGACAAATAAAATTGGAGCAATATAGAGGAAATGTAAGCTTGTCCAGTCGAAGACTTCATTGACAAAAAAGAGGCCAGCACCGCCCAAGGTACCTAACAGCAAAGTAGCCATAGCTCCCCTGGAGTTAGCACCACGCCAAAAGAATCCGATCAGGAAAAGTGCCAGTACAGGGGGAACTGCATAGGAAAGCACCTTCTGCAGATACTGGAATAAGGAACCAAAACTCTCAATTTGTGGTGCCCAAAGTACGGCAAGTATCATAAAGATAAAGGTGACCAGCTGACCTACACGCATTAACTGGTGCTGGTTTAGGCCTGGAAAAAACTTCCGCACAAAGTCCATGGTCACCAGCGTGGAAGCTGAATTAAGCGTGGAATCAATTTGCGACATTAGTGCAGCAACAAAACCGGCCAACACTAGCCCCAGGATACCGACAGGCAACAGCTCAAATAGCAGAGTGGGATAAACCATATCTGCGCGCTCTAGTTCCGGGAAAATAACAATCGCCATAGTGCCAGGCAGAACCATGATAAACAGCACGGGAAGTTTGAGCAGACCGGCAAATAAGGCTCCCCAGCGGCCGTGATTGACATCTTTCGCACTGAGTACCCTTTGCACCATAAATTGGTTAGTACACCAGAAATAAAATCCCAGCAGGGTGACTCCCGTAATTAGCCCCAACCAGGGCACACTCGAATCACCTATGGGCCGTATCAGACTCAATTGTTCCGCCGAGACCTGGGATACAACATTTTCCCAACCTCCTGCGCGATCCAGGGCAAAAATACTGATCAGGATTGAACCAAATATCAGCAGTAGCGCCTGAATGGTGTCGGTATAAATAACGGCCGCCAGACCTCCACAGATGGTGTAGATACCCGCGATCACCGCCAAAATTGAAATCGTGGTCCAAATTGGTAATTCAGGAAATATCAATTTCATTACCAGGGCCCCTGCATAGAGGCTACCTGCAGTATCAACCACAATATTCAGGAAAATAGTCAATCCCGAAAAATAAGTGCGCGCGGTGCTGTTAAAGCGACGCTCAAGCATTTCCGGCATTGTGTAAATGCGCGAGCGAAGAATTGTGGGCAGATAGAAAACGGCAAAGAAAACCAGGATAACCGCCGCCATCCACTCATAGTTGAAGACCGCTATGCCAGTGCTGTAAGCATCTCCGGCCAAGCCAATCAAAGTGGTACTCGATATATTGGAAGCGAACAGGGATAAGCCAATCAAGGGCCATACCATTTTTCTCCCAGCCAGGAAGTAGTCTTCTGCAGTATCGTGGCGGCGACTTAGGAAGAGCCCAAGGCCGATGGTGAAAACAAAATAGACGACCAAAATGGTCGCATCGACTGGGTGAAGACCAAAATCGACCGGCATAACTTCCTCGTTCACTGCTAGCAGCGTATTTTTAGAATGATTTGCTTGAACTTGGTCAAAAATTAAATCACAGTGATTTAATTAAGTAAAGCCAAGCTTCAATAAACAAAAAAAGCTATACTAATCAATAAGTTATATAAACTCGGATCTTAGTACCAACGAAGCCAATAGACTAAGCAAAGGCTTTAAAGTTACACTTTTAACAATAGAGCCGGACAATCGGTGGCCGGATCAGATCACGTTTCATCTCAGGGGGCACGGATGGGTAAAGGTAGTAATTCCAGTGGTTTACGCCGCTATAACGAGCGAGTGGTGCTCACGACCTTGCGGAAGACTGGCGCAGCCTCCAAGTCCGACCTAGCGCGCCAAACTGACCTCACCGCTCAGGCGGTTACCCGGATTGTCGATGATTTGGAAAACGCAGGACTGGTGATGCGAGAGGGACGCCGGCTGGGCGGCAAAGGCCAACCCTCGATTATGTACGTTATTAACCCTACTGGTGCTTACTCTGTCGGCATCAAGGTGGGACGGCGCAATATCGAGCTGCTACTAATGGATTTTGGTGGCACAGTACTAAAGAAAATTTGCCACGAGTTTGAATTCCCGGAGCCCGAATTTTTATTGGCAAAAATTGAATCGGGCCTCCAGGCACTTACTGATACCCTACCCGCTAAAGACAGAGGGAAACTAGTGGGCGTTGGTATCGCTATGCCCTGGTTTATCGGCGCCTGGACTGAAGAGCTCAATATGAGCGAGGAACTAGCGGCCCAGTGGAAAGAAATTAATTTTGCTGAAGAAGTTGCTCAGCGCACACATCTGCCGGTCTTCTTCGAGAACGACTGTTCAGCTGCTGCTGTTGCCGAATTGCAGTTTGGCAATGGCCAAGACATATCCAATTTTCTCTACGTTTATATCGGGACCTTTATCGGTGGAGGCCTGGTATTAAATGGCAGCCTGGAAACCGGCGTCCATGGCAATGCGGGCAATCTGGTTTCCCTGCCAGTGCCCCCCTCAAAACTTAGCAGTACCCCTGAAAATCAAGGGGCATTTGAGCTACTCCTCAATCGCGCTTCACTATTTGGGCTGCGCAGACATTTACGAGAGTGCGGCATCGAAATTACCAGCACTTCCGAACTTGAAACGGTAATGGACCAGGCCCGCCCTCAGATCCAGGAGTGGCTGGACGACTGTGCAGATGCGCTGGTTTATGCATTTCTATCGGCAAACAGCGTACTGGACCTGGAGGCTATTATTGTCGATGCGCATTTACCCCGCTTTTTATTAGACGAACTGGTCGAAATGATTTCTCGCAGGATAAAGCAGGTGGCGCCTTCAGGCGTATTTGCGCCCAAAATTGTCAGTGGAAAAATTGGAGTCGATGCCATCGCCACAGGCGGTGCGATTTTGCCTTTTTACTCAATTTTTGCACCGGATAAAACAGTTCTATTAAAGGGCGGCATACCAGGAAGAATATCTACCTGATTGCGCCTTAATTGGAACCCCAGAAAAGCATAAAAATAACTCTGGGCTCCTTAAGAATAATCAAAGCAATAACTCACCGGCAAATTTCCAATCAGCACTAATGAGGTAAATATCATGGCATTTAATCTCGATAATAAATGGGTATGGGATTTTTGGTTCGCGCAGGACGGCGACCAGTACCATGTATTTTACCTTCAAGCCGATAAATCACTGGGCGATCCTGAGCTGCGCCATTGGAATGTATCTGTCGGTCATGCCGTTTCTACGGACCTTATTCATTGGACAACGCTCCAGGATGCATTAAAACCCTCACCTCGAACTGCAACCGCCAGTGAGGAAGCTGCAGACTCTTACACTACCTGGACCGGCTGTGTACACAGGGAAGGCGATACCTGGTATATGTTTTATACCGGTACTAAATATTCAGAGAAAGGCCTGGTTCAGCGGGTCTGCCTGGCAACTTCCAAGGACTTATTACACTGGGAAAAACACCCCAACAACCCCCTGGTGGAATTAGATCCCAATTTCTACGATGGCCTGAACCTTGAGTATTGGCACGATGCATCCTGGCGTGACCCATGGATCGTTAAGGACCCCTCGCAGAATCTCTACCATATGTATGTCACTGCGCGCTGTAACCAGGGCAGCCCAGATGGGCGTGGCGCAGTTGGCTATGCCAGTTCAACGGACTTAATTCACTGGAAAGTGGGGCAACCGGTACTGGCTCCCGGCTGGTATGGCGAAATGGAAGTACCGCAAATTGAATACATCCATGGCCGCTACTACTTATTCTGCTCAGTATCGACAAAGTTCCACAGCGCTGCCCATCGACAATCCATGCAGGGTACACCACTGACTGGCACAAAATATTTTATCGCCGATGATCTGAATGGCCCATACGAAGTGGTTGGAGATGGCTTTATCGGCGCAGACCAGCAGGGATCACTCTATTCCGGCCGGGTTATCCAGGGGCCGGACCAACATTGGTATCTGCTGGCTTTTAATAGGGACGATGCCGAGGGCAACTTTATCGGCGGTATCTGCGACCCCAAACGCATCGAGTTTATGGACGATGGACAACTGGAATTGGCCAAAGACTAGCAGGCAGGAATCGCAACCAAATCCTTAGGTAGATGCTCACCAGAAGCATCTACTGCCCCGTATCCCCTTCTCCCGCAACCAGTGCTACTTAGAAAGACAAGCAGCGCTGTCACCAGAAGCAAAGATCGTTACCGCGAAAATCACTGCTTCCCCTTGGTTTACTTATCTATTTGCTGATTCCACTTCGTAAATTCCACAAATTTTCGTATTGCCTTTATTAAATCACAGTGATTTAATAAATGTGTTCGCGGGGAGAGATCCCACCCATGCGGTAACAGGAAGAGAGTCTCGAGCCCGCAGAGAACGGGCCGTGAAAAATCTAATAACCATAAGAGATGATTGAGGAGAGCGCCGTGATTGCAGAGGGCTTCCAAGCAGGTTCAGAGACACAGAAACACTTTAAACCACACTCCATAGCCCTGGCAGTTGCCATGGCCTCCAGCGTTGCGGTACCGGCAACAGCTGAGGAAATGCCGGAAATTGAAGAGGTGATGGTTACCGCAACCGCCCGACCGGTTACCAAGATGGAATCCAGCGTATCCGTTAGTGCACTGGACACAGAGGAAATGGCGAAGTACGCCCCGCGCTCTACCGCAGAGCTGTTCCGCAGCTTACCCGGTATTCGGGCGGAATCCTCCGGTGGCGGCGGCAATGCAAATATCACCGTTAGAGGTATTCCCCTGGCAACTGGCGGCTCCAAATATATGCAAATCCAGGAAGACGGATTGCCTGTATTAGAATACGGCGATATTAATTTCGGTAACACTGACAACTTTGTTCGCACCGACTCCTCTCTCGCACGTATAGAAAGCGTACGCGGCGGCTCTGCCTCCACCTTTGCCAGCAATTCCCCTGGCGGTGTGATCAATATGATCAGCAATACCGGCGAAGAAGAGGGTGGTAATGTAGGACTTTCGTTTGGTGCGGACTACGATGAATCCCGCCTGGACTTTGGCTATGGCCACCACTTGAATGATTCTTTGCGATTCTATGTCGGCGGATTTTTAAGAGAGGGGGAAGGCATCCGCGAGACCGGCTTTGATGGGGATTCCGGCGGCCAACTCAAGGCCAACCTCACCAAAGAGTTTGATAACGGTTATGTCCGCCTCTATTACAAACATCTCGATGACCGGGTAACAACTTATCTTCCTGGCCCTGTAACCTATAAAGGCGATGGTGAATTCGGCACGGTTGCCAACTTCGATGCCAGCAGCCAAACCCTGCATTCCGATAATAATCGATACATTTCCACTTTTGATGCCTACGGCAATCCGGTAACCCGCGACTTATCCGACGGTATCGAATCACTGGTAGAAGCCTATGGCTTTGAAACCAAGTTCGAATTTAATGATGGCTGGACTGTTACCGACAAATTCAGAATTTCTGATGTTAGCGGCAGCTTTATTTCCCCCTTTACCGATACTTTCGGCGATTACGGACCACAATCCACACAGGATATGGCTGATACCATTTGTGCAAATGCCGTAGCCAGTAGCGGAGAAGCCATAGACTGTAGCGCCGGCACAACGGTGACTTATGCCAATGGTGAAGAGGCCGAAGGCCTCGCCTATGTCGACCTGCTCTTTGATACAGAAATACACGATTTGGGTCTGATAGTTAACGACTTTAAAGTCGATAAATTAATTGGCGATAATATTGTTGTTTCCGGTGGATTCTATTACTCCAACCAAAATATCAAAACCAGCTGGAATAGTTGGAATGCCCTAGTTCAAACTGTTGACGGCAGCAATTCTGAAAACCTCACCATAACTGCCAATGCCAACGGAGATGTACTGGTAGACGATGGGGTCTGGTCTGCAAGCTTTCTTTCCTGGGCCTGGGACCTGGAATATGAAACTTATGCACCCTATATGAATGTGGCGATCGACATCGGCGACTTTACCTTCGATGTCAGTGCCCGCCACGATATGGTCAATGCCAAAGGCTCCCTGGTTTCCAGCTGCTGCGGTGGTGATACAGACTACGATCTGAATGGCGATGGTATTATCAGCGACGTGGAAAGTGCTAGCGCTTCCGATGCTTTTGGATTCACCGGCGGCGTCATCACAATGGCCAACGGATCCACCCAGCTCGTTGACTACGACGCAGACAACACCTCTTTCTCTCTCGGTGGAAATTATATTCTCAACGACAGCATGGCTATTTTTGCCCGCTACAGCGAGGGTGGTCGAGCAATTGCCGATCGGCTTCTACAAATTAGCGGCGCCCTCAACAGTGACGGAAGCCTAACCGACACCACCGATGGCTTCGACTCTGTGGACCAGCTGGAAATTGGATACAAACTCTCAACCGGCGATCTGGATTTCTTTGCAACTTACTTCAATACGGTCACTGAAGAGACCAATGCAGAAATCACTAGCGGCTTAACGTTTGTACGCGAGTATGAAGCCCAAGGAATCGAGCTGGAAGCAGCCTACAGTTATGGAGACTTTTCCGTAAATGGAAACCTCACCTGGACCGACGCCGAAATTTCAAAAGATGCCAACGACAGTTCTGTCGTAGGTAATACCCCGCGCCGTCAAGCTGATTTCATTTACACGATTACACCGCAATATAACTTTGGCGATGACTTTACATTTGGTGCAAGCCTCCAAGGGTCTACAGAATATTTTGTTTCTGACTCCAACCAGTTGAAACAGGAAGGTTATGTCCTGGTCAATCTGTTTGGTTCTTATTACCTGACAGAAGACCTTACCGTTTCCTTTAATGTAAACAACCTCACCGATGAATTTGTTGTTACCGAAGTTGAAGAGTCTTACGCAGAAGTTGGAGACATAGTACGCGGACGGGCTATCAGTGGCCGCTCCACAAGTGTCAGTTTCAATTACGCTTTTTGATCGTTGTTCTTCCCTACTGTAGGGAGCCTCTGAGCAATTCCGTGATGCCTCTGGCTTTCAGAGCGGTTCACAATCAAGGCGCGACTTTGTAGAAATGTCCAGACCTTTCAAGAAGTCGTAACGCGGAGTGTGGATCGCTCTGAAAGCCCCGTAGGGCGGGCCTTGGAGGCCACAGCTGCTGCGTTGCAGCTCTTGCAAAGGACGAAGGCCATTCGCGGCGAGCTGCGCCTAACACCTGCAGCCTTCAAGACCCGCAGAGATATTACGGAATTGCTCAGAGGCTCCCTAGTAAGTGGTTTGCAGTTCTGCCCATAGCTTTGCAAACCCCGAGCGTCTGGCCCCCACCGGCGCTCGGTTTTTTTCTTTCAGAAACAATATAACCAGCTATAAACTATCAGTAGTGTAATTTCAGCAACCATCAACTGATAATACGAATAACTTATGTAACCCGGGGAGCGGATTAGGATGGAAATGCAAGGCAATGCGGTAGATACCTTGCTCGGCGGAATTGAAGCCGGTGGTACCAAATTTAACTGTGTGGTAGCCGCTGGGATTAATGACATCCGTGAGCGAGCCAGCTTCCCAACCACCGATCCAGAACATACGCTATCCAAGGTCGCTCAGTTTTTTCACGAAAGCAGTCAGCGCCACGGCACTGTTTGTGCGCTGGGCATAGCCAGCTTTGGTCCGGTAAACCTGGACCCAGAATCCGCCTACTATGGCTATATCACCCAAACACCTAAAGCTGGCTGGTCCAATACCAATATGGCTGGCTACTTCAGCCAAGCCCTGTCGGTACCAGTTGCTTTCGATACAGATGTTAATGGCGCCGCCCTTGGAGAGCACCTCTGCGGCGCCGCTATAGATGTTAAGAACTTTGTCTACGTCACCATCGGTACCGGTATCGGCGCCGGCATTATGATCGACGGGCAGCTGATCAATGGATCTATGCACCCGGAAATTGGGCATATGCTGATGCCTAGAGACAGCCAAAAGGATTCTTTTAAAGGCAACTGCCCATTTCATAACAACTGCCTTGAAGGACTGGCCTCAGGCCCTGCGATAGAGGAGCGTTGGGGACTGCGTGGCCAACACCTGGAACAACACCACCCGGCCTGGGACCTGGAGGCGGAGTACCTAGCCACTATGTGTGTCAACCTTACCAGCTGCTACTCACCACAGCGGATCATACTGGGGGGTGGAGTGATGATACAGGCGCACCTATTCAATCGCATAAGACAAAAATTCCTAGCCTTAGCCGGTGGTTACTTTCCCCAAGTCTCAGAAAGTAATATTGAACGGTATATCGTTGCACCAAAACTAGTGGGAAGATCCGGTGAAGTCGGCTCTCTGCGGATGGCCCAGCACCTATACAACACTAAAAACGTCATTGCCTAAACCAGGGAGGGGACATCCCCTTCCCGCCCATCCTCTTCTCAGTGGGCGTGGTTCCCACGTGTAATATCCCTATTTCTGTGATTACCACCACTTCTTGAGCAAAAACTTGCTATGCAGAGTGATTCCTGCGGCAGTAACCCCCTCCCCAGCTAGCGATTCCCTTTACCTATCTGTTAGGCTTCCATATAGATACCTCTAGTAAGCAGGGCGATAACAGGTAAGTTTCAGCGCCCCTCAGGGATAGCAATGAAAATAATTAGATTATTAGTGATAGGTATTCTTAGTACCTGTTGCCAGCTGGCAGCAGCCGGCAGTGCCGAACCCACAACTTTCACCCGCCCGGGGATACTGTCCTACAACTTTTACTCTGATTTACTAGAGCGTGAGTACGTTATCGACATAATGCTGCCTCTCTCGTACACCCCGGAAAACACTGATCGCTATCCAGTTATTTATATGACCGATGGCTTCCTGCATTTCCCTATGACAGCCCCTAACCTTATTCAAGAACAGGTTCCCGATGAGTTTGGCAATGTCAAAATGCCCCCTGTAATTCTGGTAGGTATCTCCCACGCTTTTGATAGTCCGAATTTCGCCCAGCGAGTAATGGATTTCACCCCCGTGCCCGGTGTGATCAAAGGTTCTGAACTAGGTGGAGGCGCCGATCACTTTCTTGAGTTTATCGAAGAGGAACTCAAACCCTTTATCAATAACAATTTTAAAGGGAATGAAGAAGACGAAACCCTAGTGGGCCATTCCCTGGGTGGGCTTCTGGCTCTCCATGCACTTTTTAACCACACCAATAGCTTTGACCGATATGTTATTGGAAGCCCCAGTATTTGGTGGGCCGATAAGCAAATTTTAGATAGTGAATTGGCCTATGCAGAACGCAATGCTGATTTGGGAAAAAGCGTGTATTTATTTATTGGTGGTGAGGAAACTTGCAGTGAAATCGACTCAGTTTGCGCAGTAAAAGACTTCTCTCAACTAGTAAAAAGACTGAAGTCCCGTAACTACAATAGCCTTACCCTAAGAAAACGTGTATTTGATAACGAGAATCACGGTAGTGTTGTTAATCCAGGCTATGATCGAGGGATAGAAAAGGTCTTTAAGGCTAAGGTACTACCTAGAAAATATTCTTTCTAATAAACTTATTTTACCCTTTAGTAACACAATATTGATTAAGAATGAAATAACCCCCAAAAGACTGCTTCACAAAATCGTACGCACAAGAAAATAACCCTTCCCAGCTGTAGTGGCACACTACAGATCGATCTGAGATATTACAAAACTAATAGCCTATATTAGACAATTGACTAATGATCAAAGCCTTAGCTGTAAACAATTGGCCAATCAAAAATCATTCTACCTATCGAATAGGCCAGAGAGTATAGATTTCTCTATGGTCCGGCAACAATAAAATCACCTAATCTGTTCTTCAGAGTTACCAGTGTATGGAGAGCCTGGGCATACCCAGGATCTCCCAAACTCATCGAAAAATCGTATTTAACCTAATCCCAGGCAAAGTTTCATCCCTAACAATTACTAGCCACACTTCAACAATTACGTTCTTTTGAAAATATGCAAAGATTCTCTATGATCATAAACCAACAAATAAGGCTCTCTAAAAATCATAGAAGTAGCTCCTGGAAAACTAACTCCATCTTCTTTATAAAGCCAATCAAACTTATGACTAACTATATTAAATGCACCAATAGCCCCTAGCCTGCGATCTGTTGTAATTATATGATTACCATCAAGGATATAACCATCCCTTTGTGAATGTATGCACACTGATTCAAAATATGACTTATCCTGATAATTATCCTTTAACTTTCCACTTAACAAATCAAAAGCTGCGTAACTAGTTAACATTTGATGAAGGGTTCCTTTATCTTCATCAACCCTTAACCCACCCGAGAAAGTATCTATCTTCCATTCAATACTTCCTGTTTCGAGATCAAAGGCAATTACTTTGTTAGCCGCCTTAAAGGCAAATATGACAATTTCGCTACTTGCCCCAATTAACCTAGGAAGATGTTTATCACTAGCCAGGTCTACAGACCACTTAACCTCACCCGTCTTTAGATCACGCCTACTAACGCCTTTGCGCGATACCGTAAAGGCCTTGTTTAACTCAATCTCTATAAGCTCTCCAAAATTGGACTCCCAGAGAAGCTTATCTCGATATACATCCTGAATGCCAACCTTCGCCTGAAAAAGAGAATAGTCATAATCAGTCGCCACCACAATGAAGTTATCTGCGTAAAGATTAAAATTACCAATCCCACTTTTAACTGGTACTGATTTCACTCCGAGTAGTTGACCATCAAAAAACTTATACCCACTGCATGAAATACCGACAAGCAAATTATCTTTTTGTATAAACTTATTAAAATTTTCTGCAACCGATAACTCATTTATGACACTTTCACTCTGCAAGTCATATTGCACTACCTTTTTCTCTGACTGATAGATTAAAACTCCATCTACCAAAGAACAACCTCTCCTAACATTTTTTATTTCAGATAACTTTATAAACATCTAGTGCATATACCTTAATGTACAAAATCCATAAATGTCGGATGATTTCTTAATTGCCCCTGGTTGGCAAAATCCACAAACTGTTGTGGTGAGGTGATTCCATGAGATATAAATAAATCTGGATTACGTGCAAACAAATTACTCGCCTTAGTAGTGTCCTTGAATACATTTTTAAATTGTCCCTTCACAGCATCACTCATATGGTCACTAAAATAATATTCAAAAGGACTACCACCCTTAATGTACGTTTCAATATCGGAATCATCGGCGACGACCACCTCCAACATTTCTGTAATTGCATTCTGAGATTTTTTATTTTTGTATATTAAAAATAAATCTTTTTCACTTTGACTCAATTACCAATAGCTAGTCTGCATTTACCTTTTGGTAGATATAGACGCCACCTCCATTAGCAAATACCTCTTTATCAGCATATTTTATCATCTTAATTCCAAAACGCTTATAAATCAGACTGAAGTGTAAATATATAAGAAAAGAGTGGGTAAACCCCCACTCTTGAACTAAGTATTAGTCTAGCGACGCAAATACTCCTCTCGGGTTTTACGCATATTAACTACATGGCTCCTGCTAAGCCGGTCATGAATCAAGTTGCCCCCGAGAAAACAGTTGATAAACCAACCGATCTTCCCAAGCGCCAAACATAAAACAAAACTAACAACCCGCCATAAACCATGCCCATATCCAATGCGCTTGAAATTACGGTTAGTAACGCGATACCCCATTAAGTATTTACCCGGAGTACCCTGGAATCTAGAACTGTCCAATATCCAAGTAAAGAGCAAGTACGCAATAATACAAATTCCGCCTGCCTGAAGAGTTGCCTCACTTTCGGGTCTATCGAGAGCGGCCATAAAAACAATTGAAGTTGGAAAGCCAATAACAACATAAAGCAGTAATAGATCCAGAACAACAGCTATACCTCTGGCCAATAAATGGCCAAAATAATACTGCTCGTAGTTCTCGACCAACTCCTCACTATTGGCCCTTATGACTTCGCGCCCTCCGCGAAGCCCCTGTAGTGGATCGATCTCAGACTCATGATTTTCCATGATTCCGAACAAGCTATCGCATAGTTTTTCATCCAACGATTGGTATAGGTAGGGTGCGTTTCCCCTCCAATCAAACAAACTATCGCAGTACTGTAGGACGTTTACGGAAACCATCCTTTTGGGCTTTTTTTCCCCCTCCTTTTCTTGACCGGACTGATTCAATCGGGCAAAACGATCAAAGATTGAGAGCCCCAAGTTCCAGTTGTACTCCTCATCCAGCATATGCGAACTCTTGCCGAGAAAATACCATCTTCGCTCATCGTTAAGCTCGGCATCACTGCTAAGAATTACGTCTACCTGTTTGAGGACACGCCGATATTCCTCAATCCGCAAGTCTCTTTCCTGTTTCGATACCGCTTGCTCTTCCGAGATAGGTATAGCTGCTTCGCTTTGAACACTTGATTCAGTCCTCCCCCCCTCTTTCTCTTCAATTGATACCGAAGGCTCCGGCTTTGAAAGGCTTTCGGCTTTTTCTACCGCTAAGGTATCGTTTGTATCATCTTCAGCCTGATCTACCCTAGCGGTGGAAACGATAGGATCTTCCGCTTCAAGAGGGAGTGATTCAGATGATAATTCGCTGGATGAGAGGCCGAGATTACTACTCTCCAATTCTACATCGGCTTCTTCCTCTTCCTGCAACTGTTCAGCAAGCTGCAATGCCTGCCTATACGCAGAGTGCAAAACCTGAAACTCCTCAGGTTTTTCATCTGGGCGTGTTTGCTTCAACTTTTTTGCGTAGGCACGCTTGATAGCCCTGGCATCATTGACAGGGGTAATGTCGAGGACTGCCCAAGGGTTCATTAAATCCAGTCCTCGCTATCCAACCGATCCAGAATTTCACCGACTTCTGTGCGCGCTTTGGTGATTTCTGTAGGGTTTTGTCGCTCAAGCACACTATCAAACGAAGCCAGCAGTCTGGCGATATACTCCCGCTGCTCCCCCAGGCTCGACTCATATAAACGTTCGCCACGAGCGATAATTGCCTGGTTTTTTTCATCTTCCCTTGGGTGGAACTTTAACTTTGTCAATTTCTCCAAAGCTTCAGCTTTTTGTACTTCGGTAAGAGCGCCCGGTGTGAATTCAATTAATTTATTGAAATTTTTCCCTGTTGAGACAACAGTAACGTCCACCTCCAGAAGCCCATTCATATCGTAGGTGTAACGAATGTCAGCCGCTTCCTCACCCTTTGCTTTCTTAGGCACAGGAACTGTTAGCTCACCTAAGTAAACGTTCTTTTTCACCAGGCGATTTTCTCCCTGGTATACATCGACACACAACTGCGTCTGATCATCCCGAGCAGTCCAAACCCGCCTTACAACACTAACTGGCACAACGGTATTGCGCTCAATAATAGGCATAAAGTAAGCACCGAGCTGCGGATTATCTTCATTGATAACACCTGTTCCCAAGGTGTAAGGGCATACATCAGTCAGGACAATATCATCCAGTGCTGAGTTCCTTTCTTTTAAGCCAGCCTGAATAGCTGCTCCCATCGCAACGACAGTGTCCGGGTCCAAATGACAAGATGGCAGACGGCCAAACATTCGACCAACCATTGAACGAAACTGGGCCATGCGCGTCGAACCGCCAACCAATACCACCTCATCAATTTTCTGTGGGGGCAAATCTGCATCGCGCATTGCCCGCTCAATTGGCCGTTTCGCTCTTAACAACAGAGGGGTGCTGAGTTTTTCAAACCACTCTGGGGTCACCTGGAATTGCAAGGAGCGCCCATCAAGTTGTAATTCAAGTTTTTGCTCAGGCTGCTGGCTAACTCGACGTTTAGCGCTTTCCATTTGCATATATAAGTTTTGCAAATCGCGAGGGCTTAAAGCTTCTTTCTTAATTTCAAACTCAGCCAGGACATCATCGACCATTGCCTCAACGAAATCCTCTCCACCGAGGAAGTTATCTCCGGCACTGGCATGGACTTCCATAATGCCATCGAAAAACTCCAGGATGGAAACATCAAAGGTGCCACCCCCAAGATCTAGAATAAGGAAGTTTCCTTCGCGCTTGTCGTGTAAACCGTAAGCAATGGCAGCCGAAGTTGGCTCGTTAATTAGCCGCTCTACTTTTAATCCCGCAAGCTCTCCTGCCAACTTGGTGGCATGGCGCTGATTATCATTAAAATAAGCTGGGACACTGATTACCGCTTCGGTTACCTCTTCACCAAGAAAAGTTTCAGCATCTTCTTTGAGCGCACGTAAGATTAACGAGGAGAGTTCCGTTGCACTAAATTTTTGCTTCCCCAGGGAAACTTTGTGGTCAGTGCCCATCAAGCGCTTAAACGCAGCCACAGTGGTACTACTGTGGTTAATAAGACGTTCTTTAGCCGTTTTGCCGACTAGCAGTGTGCCAGAATCATCAAGCCCCACAACTGACGGGGTCAAAATTTCACCCAAACGGTTGGGAATTAGTTTTACCCCTTCATCAGTCAGTACCCCGCAAGCACTATTTGTGGTTCCCAAATCGATACCAATAATGGCCATATTTCCCCTACCTACCCTTGGATTCGAATTGCAAAAACGATCGAATCTATAGAATTTTTAAGACATTAGTTTTAGCTATATTTATGGCGCATTATTCTAAGCGGCCTTGACCACAAATTGCCAGATAAGACACCGCTATAACACAATATCAGGGGATAGGTACTCACAAAGTGAGGCGTGATTAAGCGGTTAGTTGTGGCCCAAAGGGCTGGGCCACGAAAAGATAAATATGAAAATTAGGGGGCGCGACGTTCTATATTCCAGCTTTCATTTTCTTCACGGCGATAAATAAAACGATCGTGCAATCTATTTTCACCCCCCTGCCAAAACTCAACAGCATTGGGCACTACACAGTAACCGCCCCAAAATTCTGGCAATGGAATTGTTTTACCGGCAAAGCGAGCCTTCTCTTTATCAAACTGCTGCTCCAGTTCCTCCCTGGACGAAAGCGGCCGGCTCTGGTGCGAAGCCCACGCGGCCAACTGGCTATCCAGGGGGCGCGACTGGAAATAGGCCTCTGCCTGCTCGCGGGAAACAGGTTCCACCTTCCCATAAACAATCACCTGCCGCTCGAGACGGCACCAGGGAAACAACAGCGACACCTGAGGGTTAACGGCCATATCCCGGGCCTTGTCACTCTGTAAATTGGTATAGAAAACGAAACCCTTCTCATCGAATCCTTTCAGCAAAACAATCCGCTGCGAGGGGTGCCCGTCCGCGTTAGTGGTGGCAAGACACATGGCGCTGGCATCAACTAATTCTGCTTCAACAGCTTCTGCAAGCCACTTGCGAAACTGCTCCACGGGGGTCGGCTTCAATTCAGAGCGCCTTAAACCACCCATTTGGTATTCCCGACGCCATTGATCGATTTCCATGGTGATACTTCCTCGGTTGTTCTAGCTCAAAGTTTATTCAGCGAAGTGCCGGAAGGCTATTGTGCGGCAGCCACCTCGTCAAATTCCGCAAAATCTACTGACAGGTAAAGTAACCCAAGCGTACAAAGTTTCCTGCCGCAGTGCCGGGTGAATCTCAATTTTCCTGCGATATTGCCTGTGAAGATGCAGACTCTGCGGGTGCTTGCACGGCTTTTGGTGGGCCGCTAGGCTCACTGCATTTTTACACGAATAAGGAAAATGGTGCTTATGTCCTCTGCGCCCACATGCGCCCAGGTGCTGATGCGCCTGCTGCGCGAATACCAGGTAGAAAAAGTTTTCGGGATTCCCGGCGTACATACCATTGAACTGTATCGCGGCCTGCCCGGTAGCGACTTGATGCATATCACGCCAAGGCATGAGCAGGGCGCCGCCTTTATGGCAGACGGTTATGCCCGCGCCAGCGGCAAGCCCGGTGTCTGTTTCTTGATCACTGGGCCGGGGCTGACCAACGCAGCCACTGCGATGGCGCAAGCTTACTCAGACTCAATTCCTATACTGGTTATTTCCGCCGTCAATCGCCGGGAAGACCTTGGCATGGGCCGTGGGCGCCTGCATGAGCTACCCCGCCAGAGCGATGCCAGTCGAGGCTTCTGTATCTGGCAGCACACCCTGACTCAGGCAGAACAATTACCGGAAGTGATGGCACGGGCATTCCAGCTATTGCAGTCCAGCCGCCCCGGCCCTGTCCATATCGAAATCCCCATCGATTTATTCCCGGCGCCTATGTCCGGCAATCTGGACGATTACCGCGCGGCACCCAATGCCATGGTACCGGCAGCCAACGCGACAGCTATCGCGACTGCTACCCAGTGGCTGCAAGCTGCCGAACGCCCGGTGATTCTCCTGGGCGGTGGCGCGCAATCTGCTGGAGAAGCGGCAACACAGGTATCAGAAAAAATTGCAGCTCCAGTCTTCCTGTCTCTGGCCGCCAAAGGCGTTGTCGATGAAAGACATCCTCTGTGTGGCGGAGCCAATCTCAGTTTTGATTGTGTGCGTGAGCGAGTAGAAGCTGCCGATGTGGTCTTGGCCGTTGGCACAGAGCTTTCGGAAACCGATCGCAACCTGGTGAGAGAGGATTACGCTTTCTCCGGCAAACTGATCCGCATCGACATTGATCCGGCTCAACTGGTATGCAATGCCCAGCCGGACCTGGCCATCTGCGCGGATGCAGCAGAAAGCCTTCAGCAATTAAGCGAAGCCCTGGTTCAGTGCAAAGAGAGCTCAAAACAGCGCGCAGAAGAGGAAGTTTCACAATTAATCGGTAACTGCCGCAGAGAATGGTGGGAAGGTTCAGAGGAGCGCTTCCCTTGGGTTGAAGCTCTGCGCGAAGCCCTGCCCGATGAGGGAATTCTGGTTACCGACTCCACACAACTGGCCTATAACACTAACCACGCCTTGCCGCTGTACCACCCCCGCAGCCATATTACCTGCACCACCGGTTACGGCACGCTGGGCTTTGCCCTACCCGCCTCGATCGGGGCCAAGTTATCCAGCGAGCGGGATGTAGTTGCCTTGATCGGCGATGGCGGCCTGATGTTTACTCTCGGTGAGCTGGCCGTTGCAGTAGAGCAGCAACTGCCCCTGCCAATACTGGTTTGGAATAACAGCGGGTATGGAGAGATTCGCGACTTTATGGATGCCGCAGAAGTACCTCAAGAAGGTGTTAATCTTCGCACTCCGGATTTTGTCGCACTGGCAAAATCTTTTGGCGCTGAAGGTTGCCGCATCGACAAACCACAGCAATTAGCTACGGCAGTCGCAGAAGCCCTGCAACGCAAAACACCAACAATTATCGAAATCACCGCCCCTTGAACTGGCGCGAAGCAAACGGAAGCGTGACATGACAGATTTCAGCAAGCTGCATACCGACAAACTGTTTATCAATGGTGAGTGGCGCGAGCCCCTCGGCACCAGTTCCCATCCTGTGATTAACCCCGCCACTGAAGAAATGATTTGCCAGGTGGTGGAAGGCTCTGCTGAGGATGTGGATATTGCCGTTGCCGCTGCCCGCAGCGCCTTTCGCAAGTGGCGCCATACCAGCGCAGATCAGCGCTCAGCACTGCTAAATGCCATTGCTGACGGTATGGAAGAACGCAAGGAAGACTTGATCCAGGCGATCTCACAAACCCTGGGTTGCCCCGCCCATATCACCCGTTGGCTGCATGTGGATGGCCCTATCTACGCCATGCGTTACTACGCCGGTCGCACTTCAATCATGGAAGAGACCGAAAAGGCGGCCCACTCGGTATTAATCCGGGAGCCGATTGGCGTGTGTGGCTTTATTACCCCCTGGAATTACCCTCTGCACCAATTTGTCGGCAAAGTAGCGCCAGCCCTCGCAGCGGGCTGCACCATGATTACCAAGCCTTCGGAAACCACTCCGCTGCAGGATTTCGTCATGGCGGAGATTATCCAAACAGCCGGTGTTCCTGCGGGCGTATTTAACCTGATCCCCGGTGCTGGCTCAGTCGTCGGTGCAGAGCTGTCATCGCACCCGGGAATCGATATGGTGTCCTTTACCGGCTCCACCCGTGCAGGCGTTGAAGTTGCCAAGGCTGCCGCGCCCACAGTTAAAAGGGTAACCCAGGAGCTGGGTGGCAAATCGCCTCTGATTATCACCCCGGACGCGGATCTTAAAGCAGCAGTTCGCTGGGGCTGCGAAGATGTATTCATCAACAGCGGCCAAACCTGCACCGCACTCACCCGTATGCTGGTTCCCGCTGAGCACTATGAAGAGGCAGTGGAAGTTGCCAAGCAGGTGGCTGAAGAAGTGGCCATGGGCACCGATGCCAATGCCTTTATGGGCCCCCTATCTTCCGCTCGCCAACTGGAAATCGTGCGCGGCTACATCAAGAAAGGGATCGAAGAAGGTGCCCGCCTTGTGACTGGCGGCCTCGATCTGCCCACCGAGCTGGATAAAGGCTTCTATGTGAAACCCACGGTATTTGCCGACGTTCACAACGATATGGCCATTGCCCGGGAAGAAATCTTTGGCCCGGTGACCTGCCTGATCCCCTACAAGGATATGGATGAAGCTGTCGCCATTGCCAATGACACCGAATACGGTCTGTCCAGTGGCGTATGGGCTAAAGACGCCGAAAGCGCCATGCCTATCGTTCGTCGCATTGAAGCGGGCCTGTGCTTTGTCAACGGCGGTGAGTTTAACTACGACGCCCCCTTCGGCGGTTACAAGCGGTCCGGCAACGGACGCGAGTTTGGTGAGGCCGGTCTCGGTGAGTTTATCGAACTGAAATCCGTGCAGCTTCCCGCATAAACTTCTGCACCGCCCTCTAATGGGGGCGGTACTGTTGACTGCTAATCCCCTCCCCGTTATCTTTGCTCGCACATCACGAGAGTGGCTGACGCCAACGCCAACCTGCCGACCGGGGCAAGGTGGTTCTCTCTCTGCGGCACACAAGGCCTGCGGGGAGGATGGGGCTCTACCAGAGCAAACCAACCGGATTAGCGAACATCACTTCGCCGCTTCCACGTCAGTCCTCCATAGTTTTACCATTGGAGGGACCATGTCCGAATCACCGTTTTCCAGTAAAGACATTATCGAAATTCAAATTGCCAGCCAAAGAAGCCACACGGCAGTACGCGCGGTGAGAAGAGGTGATCGTCAGTTGTTGTGGCAACTACTGTTCGACACTGCCGAAGAGGCATTAAAATTTGCCACCAGTTGCCGCGCCAGTGAGCACCCTATTTCGGCCCATGAGGCCTGCGAACTGGCGGGATAAAGTAGAACCAACAGGCGCCGCGAGCTCGCGCCCGTTACCCTGTGCCAAGAGCACCCGACAGGAGCTAAAAACAATACCATGTCAAAGCCAGAACAATTCTTTGAGCACCTGCGCAGCGAACTCAAACAGATCGATGCAGACGGCCTGTACAAACGCGAGCGGATTATTACCTCCCAGCAGGCCGCTGAGATCCAGGTGAACAACGACACCCAGGTACTAAATTTTTGTGCGAACAACTACCTGGGCCTGGCTAACCACCCGGACCTGATTGAAGCGGCCAAAGAGGGGCTCGAACAGTACGGCTTCGGCATGGCATCGGTACGTTTTATCTGCGGCACCCAGGACATTCACAAAGCGCTGGAATCACGCCTTTCTGAGTTCCTGCAAACCGAAGACACCATCCTTTACACCTCATGCTTCGACGCCAATGGCGGCCTGTTTGAAACGCTGCTGGGCCCGGAAGATGCCATCATCTCCGACTCCCTCAACCACGCCTCCATCATCGACGGCGTGCGCCTGTGTAAAGCCAAGCGCTACCGTTACGCCAACAACGATATGGCGGAACTGGAGAAGCAGCTACAGGCCGCAGACGCCGCTGGCGCCAAGACCAAACTGATCGCCACCGACGGCGTTTTCTCTATGGACGGAGTTATCGCCAACCTCAAAGCCGTGTGCGATTTGGCCGACCAGTACAATGCCCTGGTAATGGTGGACGACTCCCACGCAGTGGGCTTCCTCGGGGACCACGGCCGTGGCACCCATGAATACTGCGATGTGATTGACCGCGTCGATATTATTACCGGCACCCTGGGCAAGGCCCTGGGCGGCGCTTCCGGCGGCTTTACTTCTGGCCGCAAGGAAATTATCGACATGCTGCGCCAGCGCTCGCGCCCCTATCTGTTCTCCAACTCAGTAGCCCCGGCAATCGTCACCGCCTCCCTGAAAGTGTTGGATATGCTGACCGAAGGCGGCGAGCTGCGTGAACAGCTGCGCGACAACTCCGCATACTTCCGCAAGCGCATGTCCGAAGCCGGCTTTACCCTGGCTGGTGCCGACCACCCGATCATCCCGGTGATGATTGGCGATGCTGCCCTGGCGCAGAAAATGGCTGACAAGATGCTGGAGCGCGGTATCTACGTAGTGGGCTTCTTCTATCCGGTAGTGCCCAAGGGCCAGGCCCGCATCCGCACCCAGATGTCCGCCGCCCACACCCGCGAGCAGCTCGACCAGTGTATCGATGCCTTCATTGAAGTTGGCCGCGAACTGAATATTATCTAAACCAAACAGCGGCGCTGATACGGTAATTCTCACAAGGAATTCACCGGAGCGGCGCCGCGCCCTGCCATTTGTAGTTTTAAAAACAATGAAAGCACTATCCAAGCTGAAATCTGAAGTGGGAATCTGGCTCACCGATGTGGAAATCCCCACACCGGGTCACAACGACCTGCTGATCAAGATTCACAAAACCGCGATTTGCGGTACCGACATGCATATCTACAACTGGGATGAATGGTCGCAAAAAACTATTCCTGTCCCTATGGTGGTAGGCCACGAATATGTGGGTGAAGTCGTCGGTATGGGGCAGGAAGTTGCAGGTTTCCAGGTGGGCGACCGTGTTTCCGGTGAAGGCCATATTACCTGCGGCCACTGCCGCAACTGTCGCGCCGGCCGCCGCCACTTGTGCCGCAACACTTACGGTGTCGGTGTAGACCGCCCCGGAGCTTTTGCAGAGTATCTGGTAATCCCTGCGCTCAATGCCTTCAAGATCCCGGATAACATTTCTGACGATCTCGCCTCTATTTTCGATCCCCTCGGTAATGCGGTACACACGGCCCTGTCTTTCGACCTGGTGGGCGAAGATGTACTGATTACCGGCGCCGGCCCTATCGGTATTATGGCCGCAGCAGTCGCCAAACATGTTGGCGCACGCCATGTAGTTATCACCGATATCAATGAATACCGCCTGGACCTGGCACGCAAGATGGGCGCCACCCGTGCCGTAAACGTTGCCAAGGAAAACCTCAGCGATGTGATGAACGAGCTGGGAATGAGCGAAGGCTTTGATGTTGGCCTGGAGATGTCCGGCGTACCCGTCGCCTTCCGCGATATGATCGCGGCGATGAACCACGGGGGCAAAATTGCCATGCTCGGTATCCCCGCCGGTGAAATGGCGATCGACTGGGGGCAGGTTATTTTTAAAGGCCTGATGATCAAAGGTATTTACGGCCGTGAGATGTTTGAGACCTGGTACAAAATGGCCAGCCTGATTCAATCCGGACTGGATTTAACCCCAATTATTACTCACCAGTTTTCAATCGATGACTTCCAACAAGGCTTCGATACCATGGGATCTGGTGAATCCGGTAAGGTTATCCTGAACTGGAAATAAGTCCCAATGGCTGCGGGATTACCCGCAGCCATTCTCCCTGCCCTCAATTTACTCCCCCCTACCCCAAAATATCTTTGCGTTACCTGCCAGCTTCTACACATTTGCAGTTACTACAGCTTAAACAGTTAGCGACTGAAATAGATCGTCTAAAACTTCGATTATTTTTTCAAAATCATGGATCATTAGGTTCCAGCCGACCTAACACACGATTCATTCAGCACCCCTGAAGCCTCTTTTTTACTGTACATCTTTATATTTATAACGCCTGAATTTGGTACGATTGGACCGGATCGCCACCACATTCTACTGCTGCAGTAGGCCTTCCGGTTTTTACTCCAATTGATTCCAAGATAACAATCAGGATAATAAAGATCAGATTTACTGCGGCACAAATGTTAAAAGTAAGAACATGAAACTATATTTAACTTTGGCATTACTTCTTTTTACACCATTTGTCATAGCAGACGAAAACCTCTTCTATGTGGGAACTTGGCAATCAAATGAAAAAAAGACTTTAGCCAGCATGAACAACGTGGAGGAGATACCCGAGAAAACCCAAATGCTCTTCCGCTCCAATTTCTTTGGGCGTCTCGTGAATGTAGTTCGAGTAGATTCGTTTGCAACTTACATCATAGGGGAAAAGCCGGAGGTATTGACATTTTCACCACATACGATCGAAGTCTTGAGTGCCGATACGATTCGTATCACATATTACGACGAACTCTCCACTTCTGATGAGACACGGATTTTAAAATACGAAAATAACTGCTACTCATTGCCAATAACCAAATGGGAATTTAGAGAATATTTTTGTCGTGTTGAATAAGACTCGCAACAGGCAGAGGTATACTCGCGTACTTCGAGTAATCGATCTCAGCTTCACTCCGCCCCATAATTTGGGAAGTTACACTTAGAGTGACTCTGAATAGCTCCATAATACCCCTGCGGATCTTGAAGGCTGCAGACGTTAGGCACAGCTCACCGAAAATGACCTGATTGAAACGCAGCAGCTGTGGCATTCAATCCCCACAGTTCAGGGCCTACAGATTTGCTCAGTGGCTCCATAAGTAGTCATCCAGTATGATCAAATACAGGAAGTTTCGAACGATGTTCCCACTTAAGAAATTCTACTTATCGACTTATAGCTTATTATTTGAGCAAATATGGTAAATTACTCCGCATCTAATTTTTTACAGATAGCCTTTATCACCCTATCGATTCTAGGTATTGCATTACTTTGGGCGCAAAACCGTTTTACAGCAATGCGATACTTGTTAGGCGCCACTGCATTATTGATGACATTTAATTTTGTAGAAGAAACGAAAGTAGTTAATCTTGGCTATTTAATCACGCCTTCGTTCTCATTATTGATGGGCCCATTATTTTTTGCCGTAGTTGCACAATTAATATCCGCCAGTTATCAACAACAACGTAAACACTGGGTGCACTTAGCACCAGCAGCAATCAGTTTATTATTTAATCACTGGCCCCAGTGGGTTTTAGCAGCCGGTACTTTAAGTCAGATTGTTTACTTCTCATTAAGTATAAAAGCGCTTATTCGATATCAACATATCTTGCCCCAAAACCGCTCCGATGCTAACAAATTGAGAGCTGATTGGGTTAAGCGTATCCTATGGGTTCTGGTTGGCGTTGCACTGGTGGATGCAGTGCGGCATAACTTGCAACCTTACTTACCCATCCCTCTTTTGCTCAGATGGTATCTTGTTATGCAACTGAGCTATTTTTTGATTGTTGCTTTGCTTGTAATTCGCGCAGTTAGGGAACCGCAGCTATTTTCGGGTTTAACGGATGGTGAACAAGCCCTGGGCATATCCGTAATAGAGGGTTGTGATAAGGGGAAGTGCAAAACTAACGAAACGACTCAGGCAGATACGCTTTTCAAAGAGCTTAACAAACAGGTTCATAGTCAAAAGCTCTATCGCCTGCCAAGGTTATCCCTTCGGGATTTGGCACAACATACAGGGCTTGGAGAGAAAGATGTTTCCTGGGCCATCAATCAGGGCTATGGCGGTAACTTTAATGACTATGTTAATGCTCAGCGTTTGGCAGATGTAGTTTCGCAACTTGATTCAGCAAAAGAGAGTGATTCGGACAAAAAAGTTCGTCTCCTCGATATTGCACTTGAAGCGGGCTTTAACTCTAAATCCAGCTTCAACAGCCTGTTTAAACGCCACCTTGGGATGACTCCTAGTCAGTATTTAGTAGCAAAACCCCAATAATGGTTACTTTGGACGTGCAAAATCTGGATTTCGGACGCTAGAAGCTGATAATTTTGGCATTTTGGCCTCTTTGATTCACAAGAGGTCATTATGAAATTATCTTCCTATTTTGCTCGCTCATGGAAAGCAGCGGTAGCTATTTTATTGTTCATTAGCGTTACTGCGCTCGGATCTTGGGGATGTGCATGGTACATCCCACCCTCTTCCTACGGGTTAGCTGAAAAGAATGCTCGTATTGTAGTTACCGATATCACAGTCATCGACACCCAGCACAATACAGCCGCAAGTAACCAAAACCTCGTCATTCAAGGTGGAAGAATTGCCCAAGTAACTAGCGATGTAATACCTGAGATTGAAGGCGAGCTGAGGATTAATGGCCTGGGTAAATATGTGATGCCAGGCTTAATCGATATGCACAGCCATGTATGGGGTCGATCCGATCTATTAGCTATATTAGCGCACGGAGTCACTCGCTCAAGAGTTATGGCTGGCAATTCCCCTCAGCGTATTCTTAAAAAATGGATCGATACTGGGAATATAGCCGGCCCTCATATAGTGTTATCCGGTGCACCTGTTAATCAACATTCCCACTATGCCAGTGGCCGACACCACAAGTTTATTGGTAGTAAAGAAGAGGCTCGCCAGCTGGTTCGCCAGCAATATCAGCAGGGGTACCAACAAGTTAAAGTTTATGACGGCTTATCCCGTGAGGTTTTCTTCGCTATAGCTGATGAGGGGCAAAAGCTCGGCATGCCTTTAGCTGGCCACCCGCCTTTTGGCATTACTCTCAATGAATACTTATCGGCTAAACCGCAGTCATTAGAGCATGTGGAAATGATCTTTCAGGCACATTTGAACTACGATTATCAGCAGGAGAGTTTCGATGAAATTGTGCAGCAACTATTAGATAGCAACGTACCAGTTAGCCCTACATTAATCGTATATGACAACGTAGCACAGATCGCTCAGCATGGGCCAGACTACTGGCACAGCGTAGCTGATGATCTCGAGCTCAATCACCCCGCGATAAAAGCAATGGGTGAGCAGAAGGTTAATGGGATACATAGCGCTAAAGCGCAACAGGATTGGCAGGGTAAATCCAACATTTTCGGAGATATGGCCAAGCAGCTAAACCAAGCCGGTGTTGAGATACTGATAGCGTCAGACGGAGGAACCTTCTATACACCCAACGGCTTGGGCACTATTCAAGAAATGCAACGATTAGTGGAAGTGGGGATTCCTGTTCAAGATGTATTGCGAGCAGCAACCCATCACCCAGCAAAAGCACTGGGCATTAGTAATAATGTGGGCTTAGTTTCCACAGGCTTTAATGCCGAACTATTATTGCTCGAAGACGATCCACGAGAAAACTTAAACACACTCACCAAGCCCCTAGGGGTAATTTTGGATCAGAGCTACTACGATAGATATAGCCTTAGTAAAATGAAAGAGCTAGCTAAAAGCACAGGATCAAAAAGCAAATTCTATTTTTGGTGGATTGTGGATAAGTATATTTATTAGCGACCATGCCAGATCAATAAACTTCTAATGTATCCCACGAAAGAAAAGCCCAGCCGAATTAGGAGGATATTACTTGTAATATGGGTAGAGTCACCCCACAAAGTTAAGGTGTCCAAACCTACTAACATCCGCACTCAGAACCATCTAATTCATCTAGCAAGCCATACAAACCTCAAATCCGAAGTTTGAAAACAGATAATTAAACCGGAGGTTTTCTACCAGTAATTCAATCAATTGAAAGTGAATATTTACAAAATATAGCCCCCAAATTATTCGATTGGAATTTATCTACTTTATTTTCAAGGTTACGCAAAACTGATGGATATTTATCGCCATATAAGATTCACCTGAATAAACCTCCACAAGGCCCAAGTAAGCTATAAGAGCGATCACTATATAAATGTTAGGCAAAAAATCTAAGCTAATGCAAAAAATTATTATACTAGTTTTCTTACTCATTACCACCTATCTCCCCGGGATTTCGGTTAAAGGTAGTGATATATCTAATGAAAAGAGCAGCTCTGAATTATGGAAAGAAGATATTGCTCACTACAAAAGCACTCTAAAAGATAAACATATAAATCTTTATCATTCTGTAAATAACATAGCCTTTAACCAAAAAATCGAAGATCTAACTAACAAGCTATCCAGTCTAAATGAGCATGAAATTATAGTCGAGATGATGGGTATAACGCGATCTATTGGCGACGGTCATACTCAATTTTCTGTAATGGGAGGCCCGCATGAACATTATCCTTTCTCGCTAGAATGGGTAGAAGGTAAAATACGAGTTATGGCCGCAAGTACAAAATTTAAAAACCTGTTAGGCTACGAACTTATCGCTATTGATGGAATGCCTCTAGATAAAATATTGGACAAAATTGACCCGGTAATACAAGGAGTTGAAAATAAATATTCACTTCGCTCTGGTTATCGATGGCATCTCAATGTATCTGAGTTACTTTACGGGCTGCACATAACTTCAACTCTTGGACATGCCACTTTCACATTTTTCGATGAAAAAAAATCACAAATAAATATCACTGCCAACGCAATTCCAATGAATGAGTTTATTTCAGATGTTGTACATCGATTAAGCCTCGATAGAGGCATATTTTCGCATCCAGATATAAAACATTCAGATGGTTTGTGGCTCTCTGTTAACCGACAGTTGGGGACCGCTTACCTGCATTTCTCAAACTATCCATCTCGCAGTGACATGCAATCTTTTGCTGAAGATGTCAAAGAATATCTAAACAAAAATAACATTCAAAATTTGATTATAGACTTAAGAGAAAATGGCGGTGGTGATTTTTTTATAGGACTACTATTAGCAAATCAGCTAATTCTGATAGATGACCTAAACTGGAACAATGGAATTTATGTTCTTATTAGTGAGCGTACATATTCAGCGGGAATGAGTAATGCCGCCCAGTACAGGAGCATACTAAATGCAACGTTAGTCGGTGAGCCAACTGGCGCAAATCCTGTTGGATACCAAGATGCCGATGGTTTTATACTGCCTAATTCGAAACGATACGTACAATATTCGAAAAGAATGTACCGATTTCAAAGTAAACCAACTAACGGGGTTATTCCGGATCACCATATAGTTAATGACTGGGAAAGCTATACTACAGGAAAAGATAAGCAGTTGGCCTATATCACTTCACTTATTCGAAAAATCAGGGATAGTGATGTGCAGTAAGTTGCATACCAAGTGACTACGATTGCGCGTCAAGCCTGAACTACTACAATTGAACTGGCAGGATTTAACAGCCAGCAAGATCAACTGAGGTCTTCATCACGTGTGCAGTAAAATTACTAACACTGCAAAAATATTTTTTACCTAACTTCAATAACGTACTCAAACCGCCACTATAGAAGCTAGCCTTCAAAGCAGCTCTCAATGATCAGTGTCAAGCAACAATACTGCACCGAGCCCTGCCTTTTATCTGCTTCACTTCCTTAACTCGGCTAAGGAGAGCCAAAATCTCTCCTTAGCCGCCTTAATACTTTGATCTTTTAAGCAGATAACCATCACATAAATTACTACTTCAAACAAAAATAGAGCTGATTTTCCCCACTAGACTTCTACAACTCAATCGTCAGTTATTCAGAGCAACTGTTCCTAGAATTCCACTCTGTATATAGCGCACTTTCTGTATATTTTTTGCCGTTTCAACCTATCTTACACGAGGTCCAAATGAAGTTAGCAAGCGCTAGCTCGCCAGATTTTAGATCATCATGACCGTTATTTTCTTATTAGCGATAAATAATGCTGAAATAGCATATGATTCAACAAGTTAAGAGCTTTCTGACATTGCTTGATAGTAGTCATGATGATCATTTTTCTATTTTGTACGATTAGCCCAAATTCGTTTAACCTTCTGATTTTAAATGAAAATTGATCTCTCTCCAGCTAGATTGATTCCAAGATAGTAATCAGGATAATAGTGATCAGAATGATTACTATATAAATGTTATTGTGGCGGCCGATTTTCAGATGTTCTGTAGCTACTGCAAGCATCAATCTCTATCTGAGCACTTTTTTCTGAGAGTTTTCCTGCAATTTGGTACTACAGTTTCGCTCCAGTGCCATCGTTTTAAGTCAGCAGGCCCTGCAAGCCAGCTACGCCATCATGGAGTGCCAATCAGATAGTTAACCGGTTGGGAAAGTATGGTATTTTCCCCTTTAAATTTATCGGGCAGTGGCCAGCCAAAGATGGCTGGTAGAGAGCAAGTAGGTGGTTCAGTGCGCGCCAGCCATAACCAGGCTAGTCAAGCTCGCCCAACCCCTCCGGGGCTGGGCTGGACAGCCTACGCGTTGCTTCGGCTGCCCTTGCTAGCGGCGTTATGCGTAAGAGATAGAGCGAGATATGGCGAATAATTGGAATATTCCGGCAGCACTGGAGAAGGAAATCCGAGAGCGCGATCAAGTCTGTGTATATTGTGGCAATGACTTTTTGTCTTACAAGGTATCGACTAAGGCATCAGCGAGTTGGGAGCATATTATTAATGATGCTTCAATTATTTCCAGAGAAAATATTTGCCTTTGTTGTCGCGGGTGTAATGCAAGCAAGGGGCAAAAGCAATTGTCAGTTTGGTTGCAAACAAATTACTGTAGAGAGCGTGGAATTACGCCTGATTCAGTCGCTCCAATAATTAAGCTAGCGATCGAAAATGGGCAGTAAGCCTACGCATAAATCGGGTAGCCGGTAGTTTCTAACTACCGGCCCCCACACCACCCATCGTGCGGGTCCGCAATGGGCGGTTCCCTATCCGTAATGAATCTCTACCCAACGATCTCGCAATGAGATCAAGCCCATCTCTTCGAAGAACTCATTATTAAGCGCAATATGAATACCCTCAGTTTTTGCGCTTCGCCAGTAACTTTTAGCAGACGAGCCGCAGGTAACTGCCAGCGATTCACTCACACCCATGCGTAGCAAATTTCGAACTTTCGTTCTTACCCTACGCCAATTCTTCCAATAGCTCATTCTTAATCGCCGCCGTATCCAGCAGTCTAGATCAATACATTTTTGGTAGCCTTGTGCTATACCAAAATAATTAATCCAGCCACGGAGGAATACGGTAAGCTCTTTCATTCTCTTCTCCATCGAAATACCACGGGATCGCCCTGTAATCTGACGGACGTGATATTTAAATTGGCGCAGCGACTTATCATGCCAGACAAGCTTTGCTCCACGGAAAGAAAACCCCAGAAACTTACACCGGCTAACGGGGACTACTTGGCTTTTAGCATCGTTAACTTTGAGTTTAAGCTTGCGCTCAACAAAGCGTTTGATGCTGGCCATAACCCGTTCACCTGAGCGTTTAGAGGAAACGACAATCACGAAATCGTCCGCATAGCGGACGAAATTGTGTCGGCGTTTTTCCAGCTCTTTGTCGAGCAGATCGAGTACAATATTGGATAGCAGCGGCGATAAAGGGCCACCTTGCGGCACCCCCTCATAACACGCTTGCCAACATCCATCTTCTACCCAGCCTACGCGCAAGTAGCTTGCGATCAGTTTGAGTAAACGCTTATCGTTAATTCTTTGGCCGAGTAAGCTCATGAGAAAGTCATGATTCACTCGATCGAAGAACTTGGATAGATCGACATCCACCGCTATTCGCTTGCCACCCTCGATATACTTTTGTAGTTTTTTCACCGCGTGATGCTGTGATCGCTTTGGCCGGAAGCCATAGCTAAACTCTGAAAAAGTCACATCGAAAATAGGGTTGATGATTTGCGCGATAGCTTGCTGAATAACACGATCAAAAATCGTAGGTATCCCTAGCCCTCGCTGACCACCATCTGACTTGCGAATGTAGACGCGTCTAACAGGCAACGGCTGGTAATGACCTTGCCGAATGGCTTCGATAATTTCATTCCCAACTACCTTGAAGTGCTGCACAAAATCATCAACGGTGACCCCATCAATGCCTGCTGCACCTTTGTTGCTTCGCACGTGTTTCCATGCAGCATTAAGATTTTCTTTGCTGAGGATGACTTCAAGCAGATTTTCATTTGAGTTGAGTGTCATGGCAGTGCGCTACGTCAATTTTATATCCGGCTGGCAACACATCGGTAGGCTAGCCCTGTCTTTTAACTCGTGGATTTTGGGTTCAAGCCTTCACCGTATCCAAGGTATTAATCTTGGCATTAGGCTACTATGCCGTCGGCTGACTTCTGTTCAATCACCTTGGCCATTACTGGCCGAGGCGCCGCTGTGTTCCACCAATTTTGTTTACCCCCTCGATGGTGGCTAGCGGGCTGGGCCTACTTATGAGTCAGCGGCCACGCTGACAGCTTTACAGCAGCAGGTTGAACAGATCTCCCCAGATAAGAACGTGAACTTTCACTACACAACTGCATCATTTACTTTACCCGTTAGATCACATGGCTTCGGTGTTCTTGGCCACCTCGCCTCCAGGCTAAGCCTTATATGATGTTTCTGTCCGTCAGCTCGTAGCTTTGCTAGCGGCTTCCTCTCCACAAGACCTCACGGTGTTGCAGTTGCCATTCGCTAGTAGTTAGCATTTAATGGAATCCATTAAACGGTGATCCTCCTACAGAGGACTTTCACCCCATTAGTTCACGCCCATGCTGGGCGTACCAAAGCCGTCTAAGTGGACGGCCAACAAGTTGTCCGCACTTAACGGCGGCGCTAAGTTTTATACACAAGTTTTTTAAGTTTTATTATGTAAATCAATAAGTTACAGTTTAGCCCAGTAAGAACTACAGATTTGGCTGGATAATTATGCAGGACTGGGTCATGGACGAAGTAAAAAATCAGGTTATGGGTGATACACGCTTGAATAAGCGCTTGTCTAATATTCTCAGTAATTTAAGTTCAGACCCAAACAATAGCATTCCTTGTGCAAACAAAACTTGGGCAGAAACGTTTGCAGCTTATCGCTTTATAGAAAATGATAAAGTCAACTTTGACTCTATTATGAGCGGTCATAAATCGGCAACTCTTGAGAGAATCAAAGTGCAGCCTGTTGTTCTTATCCCACAAGATACTACCTTTCTAAATTTTGCCACTGACCTAGAAAGTAAAGAGATGGGAACACTTAGGCGTAAAGAGACCAACCAACAACTCTTGCACACCTCCATCGCGATAACACCATCCAGAGTTAATTTGGGTGTTGTTGAAGGTAGTATGTGGCAGAGAGATAAGGAATCAAGTTCTAATTCCCGCTATACCAAGTCGATAAAGGATAAGGAGAGTCGACGCTGGCTAGACCATTACGAAACGGCTTGTCAGATACAAGAGCACTGCCCTGAAAGCACAATTGTGAGTATTGCTGATAGAGAGGGTGATATTCATGAGTGGTTTCAGCTGGCTGAAGAGCAAAGTGAACAGCGGCGGGCGAGCTATATCGTTCGAGCTAAGGCCAATCGCACTTTAGAGCTCGATGGAGAAGAAACGGTTTTGCTTTGGGATCATATGAATGAGCAGAAATCTGTCGGTCTATACACGGTAGATATTCCCAAACGGAATGGAGAGCCTGGAAGAAAAGCCAAGGTCAACGTATCCACTACTGAGATACGGTTGCTAGGAAAAGGAAGATCTAAACGACCACTTTCTCTCTATGCTGTATTGGCTAAAGAATTAACCCCACCAGAGGGTGAAAAAGGCATTGAGTGGATGCTGTTAACTGATCTTCCAGTTGAAGACTTTAAGCAGGCGAGAGTTATCATTGAGTGGTATCGAAGCCGGTGGGAAATTGAAACCTATTTTCGGGTGGTAAAAGGCGGATGCCAGATAGAAAGTAATCGTTTTAGAACAGAGCAGCGAATGTTGAACTGTATTGCGATCTATATGATTATTGGATGGCGACTACATTCGATAACTACACAAGCAAGAAGTCTTCCTGATGAACCATGTACGAGTGCTTACTCTGAAAAAGAATGGCGCATGGTATGGATGATGCGAGATAAAAGTTCCCCACCGAATATACCTCCAAGCATGAGAGATATAACGCGTATGTTGGCAGGCCTAGGGGGATTTCTAGGACGTAAAGGTGATGGCGAACCAGGGGTTAAAACTGTTTGGCAGGGATATACCAAACTGCTCCATTATATTGAAGCAGCAGAGGCTTTAAATGGGCTTAAATGATGTGTATAAAACACAGCGGCGGCGTTATGCACATGGGATGTATATGAAGAAATATCTGACCGTCTTTGTAGTAGTGATATGTACGAATTCACTCGCTAGCATTCAAGAGCAGCTTACATATGAAGAAGCTCAAGACCTTAGTGCTAAACAGTGGAAAGAATATAAGGATAGTAATCTATACAGAGATTACTTTTCGATATGGACGAATTTCAATAACCAAAACAGAATCGATGAAAGAGGTGGTTGTTACAAATTTGGGCAAGAAACAGTAGATTTGGTTTCAATTCAAGGTTCGGATGGCATAATTCGCGAAGTAATCACGAAAAAAGATGATGAGAAGTCTGCCTGCTTTGTAAAGGCTTATAAAGGGGTGAAATTTCCTAAACCGCCTATTTCCCCCTTTTACCATAGGATGCAAATGAAGTAATGCATAACAAACGCAGGCAATCGGACAGTCAAAACTGTCACGCCTTTTGTATTAAAAGACGCGCCATTTTTTCCTGCCTTCGCTACGGGCGTTATGTGACCGAGCTGAACTCATAGATATGGAAATGGATGAATGACAGAAATTAATGTTAGTGTAGAAGCGGAGATGAAAAGCGATAGCGAAGCAAAGGTATTCGCTAAAAACATGAAGTCGGCAGCAAAGAGCAATGAATATGATTTCTATAAAACCATAAATAGTCTGTCTAGAAAATCTATAGAGAAAGATTATCAAGAGCTAACTATTGAAAATATAAGCCGAAGTAAAAATCTAGTGTATATAACCGCATATAGCGGACGGTCTTCATCAATAAATTGGCTAGGAATGTCTATCTCCAAACTAGGAGTAAAAAAGCTATATATGCGAGAGGGCTGGGATGAGGGTAGCTTTAACTACTATTATCTAAATGGCGATGCTGTTTGAAAGAAAACCTTCGATGGAAAAGTGGTACCAAAACTCTCGCCAGAAGATATCGAAATTAATAAAAGACTATTCCTACCTGAAGGCCGTGTGAAAGTTACTGCAACATTAGAGGCATATGAAGAAATATCAGGAGGTAAAGGTAAAAAATTATTGATGGAGTTCTTAACCTCTAGGAATGAGAAGTTCTACTACCAGGGTGAGGGTGAGTTAACGGATCTTGTTTCTGAAGACTATGAAAGCTTGACTGAGTTTAATGCGTCTTTTGAACGAGGAATGCTAAAAGGTGAATATGTGTCTTTTGCTAAACGACCATCAGAAATTGCATACTCATTTAATGAGGAAGTCATGAGACAGAAACACCCAGAAATGTTCCATAAAAGAGTAGAGGATCTACATACTGTAGCTAAATGTCCATTTTGTGGTAGCTCACTTAGGACAGAGAAGGCTAAACAATGTCCAAGTTGTTATAAAAGTTGGAGGGAATGAAATGAGTGAGCACATAAATCGGGTAGCCGGTAGTTTTTAGCTACCGGCCCCTACACCACCCATCATGCGGGTCCGCAATGGGCGGTTCCTATCCGTAATGAATCTCTAACCAACGATAGTGTCGAGCAGATCTTCATTTGAGTTGAGTGTCATGGCAGTGCGCTACATCAACTTTAACCGACTGGAAACATATCAGTAGGCTAGCCCTGTCTTTCAACTCGTGGATTTAGGTTCAGGCCTTCACCCTGTCCAAGGTATTAATCTTGGCATTTAGCTACTATGCCGTCTGCTGACTTCTGTTTAATCAACCTACTCATTACTGAGCGGAGCGCTGCTGTGTTCCACCATTTTTTTCTATCCCCGCGATGGTGGCTAGCGAGTTGGGCCTATTTATGAGTCAGCGGCCACGCTGACAGCTTCATAGCGGCAAGTTAAACAGATCTCCCCAGATAAGAACGTGAACTTTCACTACACAACTGTATCATTTACTCTACCCGTTAGATCACTTGGCTTCGGTGTCCTTGGCCACCTCGCCTCCAGGCTAAGCCTTATATGATGTTTCTGTCCGTCAGCTCGTAGTTTTGCTAGCGGCTTCCTCCCCACAAAACCTCACGGTGTTGCAGTTGCCATTCGCTAGTAGTTAGCATTTAATGAAGTCCATTAAACGGTGATCTTCCTACAGGGGACTTTCACCCCATTAGTTCACGCCCATGCTGGGCGTTATTGTAGCGATCGGTTTTATTGATTTTTCGTAGTAACTGAAGGTTTAGTGCCACTAAATAGCACTCAGTATTGCGCAATTTTACTGATTGCTATTCGAGCAGTTTCGCTCCTAGAGTGTTCGCTCAGGTATTTTAAAAAGAGGCAGTCCGCTGCAATTTTGTAGAGTGCCAGTAAGATAGGAATTGGTTGGGGAAGGTGCGGTATTCTTTCCTCGTAAATATTGGGCAGCGGCCAGCCATAACCAGTCCAGTCAAGCTCGCCCAACCCCTTCGGGGCTGGACAGCCTACGCTCCGCTTCGGCTGCCCTTGCTAGCAGCGTTATATGGCGGGGCCACTAATCAAGAATGTTCAGGGTTTAAAAAATGAACGTGAGTTATAAGCAAGGAACTAAAGTAGATTGTCAACGTATAGCTGAACTTGATTATTTGGCATCTGACGGTGCAGTTGAATATCTTTTTCGCGACTTGATACCGAGTTGTTCTGCTTTGCAGCTACTTTGTGATGGATTAGAACAAGACGTTTATCCTCATACTTTTCGCAGTGCTATTGTGGCTGAACTTGATCAAAAAGTTATCGGAATGGCCCTCTCATATCCAGCGCACTATCACTGCATAACTGATGAATTAACCAACTTTTTACCAGCTGATCGAATTGAAAGGTTCAGAGAGTTTTATACCAGTAGAGTTGAAGGAAGCTATTTTCTCGATGCTATGTGTGTTGAAGAATCGTATCGAGGATTGGGTATTGGTAAGTCATTGATAAATCATACAAAAGAAAAAGCGAGTAATGACGGTTACAATGAACTCAGCCTCATTGTGTTCGCTGACAACATTCGAGCTATTGGCCTTTATAAAAACCAAGGATTTAGCGTGGTGAAATATATTAAATTGGAACCACATGAGCTTATTCCTCATGAAGGAGGCTGTTTGCTCATGAAGGCTGAAATATAAAACCATATAATAAGGTTATGATGTTCGTTCCGGCCCTTTGGGCCTCCACCGGACGGTCGCCGCTTCGCAGCGCCCGTCGCATATCACGGCGTTACACTTCTATGAAGGAAAAAATGTGATCGTAGTATATGGAATCAAGGAGAATCTAAACCCGATAAAGGCAAAATTATCCAATGTCATTCACGGCTGCATGCGGTCCGTTCTTGGAATGCCCGAAGACAAACGTGCTCACAGATTTGTGCCATTGGAGAAAGAAGACTTTTATTATCCCGGTGGAAGAACTGACGCATACACCGTCATAGAAATAAACATGATGGCAGGCCGCAAACCCGAAACCCAAAGAACTCTTATCAAATCTCTCTTTCAAGAGCTTGAAAGCCAGCTTTCGTTAGCCCCAGCCGACGTTGAAATAACCATTAAAGAACAAGCGCCTTATCAATGGGGTTTCAGGGGTATTACAGGTGATGAGGCAAATGATCTCAAGTACAAAGTCAACGTGTAACAAGTCAATGGTGTGGGACTGCCAGTAAGATAGGAATTGGTTGGGGAAAGTGCGGTATTCTTTCCTCGTAAACATTGGGTAGTGGCCAGCCAAACGGTGGCTGGCAAAGAGCAAGTAGGTCGTTCAGTACGCGCCAGCCATAACCAGGCTAGTCAAGCTCGCCCAAACCTTTTGGAGCTGGGCTGGACAGCCTACGCGTTGCTTCGACTGCCCTTGCTAGCGGCGTTATGCAACTTTAGGATTCGACATGCTAAGCAATGATCAAAAATTGGAGACATATCGAGTTCTAGGTCTAACGGCCATGTTTTCGGGTGGTTCCGAGTATAAGATCGCTTGGGCTATGTACCTACTTGAGTCTGGTATAGAGACAGAAAATTTAGCGGTCCTCGCAACTCTTCTAAAACCCGTTAATGAGTTTGAAGCGGAAGATTACTTTAATCGAGTTTTGTCTGAACTTCGCATAACACGCCCAACCTCGCTTACCGCTATCGAAGGTTATGCCAAAGTTCTAACCAAAGAAATTATTGAAGGTATATTGACCCCAGAAAAGGGGGTGGCAAAGATCTACGAAGCTATTATCCATTTAGATTACCCAGGTTCTCTAGGAGAGTTTACTGCTCTAGAGGATGAATGGTACTGTGAATGCATTAATGGCTGGTCACTAGAGCAAAGAGCCGAAGAAATTGTAAAGGCGAGCAAAGATGCTTATGGGATATTGCAATATCCTAGCCTGTCTGAGGCCTAACAAGTTGCTGCTGTACGTTCCAGCCCTTCGGCTTGCTTTCCTATAACCCGATATAAATATATAGTTAGGCTCGAGAAAGCCGCATATCCCAATATTTCGATATAAAATAAATAAGGCCAACCCCTATCTTTAGAAGCAAGATCCATATATAGAAAATACAAGGCATCCAACTATGAAGTTCACCAATGCGCGAAATATCCAAATCATAGCTTTTCTGCTGTTGGCGCTAGTAGTTACACAGGCACTCTTTACCATGCTGTATGTTGCAGAGATTAACCCCTCACGGCAACTTTTCTGGGGGCTGGAGGGCTTGCTGTTTACCATTCTTTCAGCTTTTGCTGGAGCGGCCATGGTGCAGACTAAAAACCACTATGTAGGGTGGTCCGCTATTGCATTCAGCTCTGTATTCAATGTGGTGCAAGTTAGCATTGGCGCCACTATGTTTATGCCATTTCGGGAGGTCGCTAGCCAATTAGAGGCGCTTGGAGCTGCAGCGGGGGCCGTTGTGGCTTTTTCATTTATGATCTATTACGCGGCGAAATTTTTGCTGGGCTTTGCTGCTCTTATTTTTGGAGTTGCCAAAATGAATGGGAGCTCCAAAGTGCTGGGAGGTTTAACTGCCTCAGTTGGCGTTATTGCAATGTTTGCTAATGCTATTTCGATTACGTTTGGACGTGATTCCTATTTACCTTCTTCCGCTGCCGGAGCATCGGGTGTTCTTGCAACCTTACTCTTGGCGATTTGTCTTTTGACTATTGCCCGCGAGGACTGATATACGAAATTCAATCTAACAATCAAGTCGGGCGTGACTTCACAACAGATTGCTCGGCCGCCCATTTAAGACTTATAGAAAGAGACCTTTATAGTGGATGAACTAATATATAGCAAAGAAGAGATCCTGTCGGTTCTTAGAGATATCAATGAATTCGTGGTCTCACTGAATCAAATGAATAAAGTACACCACGAGTTTGGTGAAGAGGCGTGGAAGGATGAAATTATTGATTATTTTCAGAGTGCAAGGGTAAGTGATAGGCTAGCGCAAGTACGCTCGATGCTTTCAAAACCGTTTCCGAGTGAGATTGGACCCGATGATATGGATGAGCTGGAGAGGGAAATGCAGGGGGTACAGTATTGGACTTTTAAGGAGTACCTGGCAAAGAAAAATGGCAAGGCGTAGCGTAGGGCGTTTAGCAATGCATTCGTTTACACTCCCCCGACAAAGAACAACTCACCCCACTTTCCAGAAACCGCTTATCGAAAGCGTTAAATTTCGGTAAGGTGATCGGTTATTAATATTTAAGAAAATCGTTTCCAGCCTATCATAGGCTTTCTTAAGGAGCCATCTACAAAAAAGAGGGACATGCTCGTAATGATATTCTCAAGTAGCATCGTTACACTTTACAAGACTAGTCAACGCCACCTACTATGAGGGTTGGATCTCCATTCTTGGGCTTCGAAGGCTTAAATTAAAAACTTGCCTCTTCACGGGATCCAAAGTCATGGCGTTAAGCAATATGAATAAAATTCGAAGAAAAGTCCTAACCAAAATTACTTTAATTATTTTCCTAACAGGTATAGTTTTCTATATGTCAATTGTATTCAGGTCAAATAAACCTATAGATTACGCAAGGAAAAATCAATTTAGAGTTGTGCCAATAGATAACTTATTGGTAGATAAGCCAAAATTATTTGGGCGAGATGAATTGCCAGTCTTTATTTATATTTCCTCTGCTACAGGTGATCCTGTGCTATTGGAAACTTCTGTTAAATATGATGACTCCGAGTACTATAGATTGATCAGATACAGACCAGGAGTTTATTCAAATGGGAATAAATATGCCTTCGTTGAGGAGGGTAAAGGTGGTTGGTTTTCTTTGGACGGAACAATGGTTTCAAATCCTGGCTGGTACACGGGTAGGATAAAACCAGTGAGCTATGAAGTAAGAATGGGCAATTTATATTTCGTAAGGTAAATGCTTACCAAACAAAGGCACTCGACATCAAAAGTACCACTTCGAACCTCTCCACTATTCAATTGTTACACACCCATCTGTAACTTTGCCTTACCACCCTTTCTTTCTGTAAAGTAATGGTTATTTATCATACGAGGGTTATCAGTGCGAAAGGAATTCTCTAAGGCTTGGCGAAGTCCGAGTCATTGCGGCATAGAGCTTTTTCACGCCTACTTCCATAAGTTTTCCTTTGCCAAGCATTGGCATGATGAACTCGCTATTGGAATCTTCCTTTCTGGCGTAGAAAAGCTCGATTATCGCGGTGAAATAGTGACTATTCCTCAGGGAACCCTTGCTGCGCTTAATCCAGGCGAGATTCATACCGGTTTTTCCGGAAGTGACTCCGGCTGGTACTACCGTATGTTTTACTTTGACACGGCGCTTATTGAGGAAACCCTCAGGGAACACACTCTGCTGAATCAAACACCCGTACCATTTTTGAAAGGGCCACTATTGGATGATCCTGAGCTTTTTCAGCTCCTTTACAAGCTACATAGCAGTCTTGAAATGAACGCCTTATCCCTTTCAACAGACTCACTACTCACCCTAGCAATTAGCCAGCTCTTTGCCCGTCACGGCGACCAAAAGATCTACCCGAAGTCATCGTCTAACAAACAGGAAGCCTTGAAGGTCCGTGCTTATTTACAGGAAAACTGGCAAAGAAATGTGACACTGGATGAGTTGTGCCAATTAACTGGCATGAGTCGATATCAGCTAATTCGTAGTTTTAATGCCCAGTTTGGCGTTCCTCCACATCAATTCCTAATCCTCCTAAAAATCCAAAAGGCCCGAGCATTATTTCGTACGGGTACCCAAGTGGCTGAAGTGGCTATCGACTGCGGATTTTTTGATCAGAGCCACTTGAGTCGAAACTTCAAGCGTGCATTCGGTATCACACCTGCTCGTTACTTAAAGTCTGCACAGCGCAATTTCGTACAAGAACCTTCCTTCTACTCCCTCTAAGCTCACCTATCTCAGGGAAAACAAAGCGCACCGTTAAACCGTGTGAGCTACTTCTCATAGCGATATTTCTTCTATGACATGAGTAATATATATGAGCTTAGAGTTTCTATTAGCCTGGTTGGCAGTAATGTTCCCACTGATTTTTAGCCCGGGACCTGCCAATATCACCTTTGCTGCAGCCGGAGCCAGCTTGGGTATTCGTCGTTCCTTACCTTTACTGGCAGGCATAGACATTGTATTTCTAATGAAGGCCTTATTGGTTGGCTTCGGATTTATGAGCTGGCTAATTCACTACCCTATGGTAATGACCATCTTACAGTGGACTGGTGCCATCTACTTAATTTACCTTGCTTACGTTTTTATAAAGCCTAATAAAGAGCCTGGAAAAACTGCCACCAAATCGGTAAGTATTTGGCAGGGAATGCTAATTCAAAGTATGAATATTAAAGCTTGGATGATAGTAATTACTATGTTCTCTGTGTTCGCACCAAAGCAAGAGGAGAGCAATGAAAGCAGTATTATCACCTTGATTATTATGATCACCATACTCAACTTTGTGACACATTTCTCATGGATCGCTTTTGGTCGGACCTTATCGAAAGCACTTATCAGTGATAAAAATAAAAATCTGCAAAACAAGTTTTTTGCATTCAGTCTGCTTCTTGTCGCTGTGTGGTTAATTGCTGATAACCCCACCGCTATTAGCCTAAATGCTGTATGACTTGGAACCTTAGCTCAAAGGTTTAATTTATGAATCAAGCGGCCACTGGTAGTCCCCTGTACCAACAAGGAGAAAAGGACCACGCCAAATACCATAGATTGAATTGTCCACCAATAGGGCAATTCAACTGGAAGAGAAAGCACCAAAGCGACCGCAATAACCCCTCGCAGCCCGCCCCAACTCATTAACAGACGCCAGGATTTCGGTATCGGGGGGCCAACAAAGCGTGTCAGAGGTGCCACTAAGAATACAGATAATGCTCTAGCTCCTAAAGCAGCCGCTGTAGCAATAAACATTGCCAGCCATTGGTGGGTAAACATCTCAAAAGTTATCACCAATCCCATAATCACAAAAATAATGCCGGTAAAAAACAGTCCCATCCACTCCCAAGTTGGACCCGCATTAATCAAATAGGTGTTATTTTGCTTGCTTAAGCACGCTCGAGCAACAATTGCACATATCATTACCGAAATGATACCTGATACATGAAAGATACTTTCCGCCAAATAGAAACTACCAAATGCAGCGATTACTAAAGTCATTAAAGCCGCACTGGGAGATCGCAAAAACAATATGACAAGAGTGGTTATCAAGCCAAAAACAAGCCCAATTGCAACGCCACCAAAAAATACCATGCAAAAATATAGTGTCACTGAAGTGGCGTCCAACGAAGGGGCTGCAGCCCCCATCGACGAGCTTTCAACGATACCATAGGTAGCTAGCCCTAATACTAACGAATAGAGCACTACAGCTGCAGCATCATTGAAGAGGCTCTCTCCATCCACCAAGGTTAAGAGATCTTCTCCTGTTTTTTCCTGACGCAACTTATTAACTACAGAAACCGGGTCTGTAGCCGCTAAAATAGCCCCGGTCAACATGGCCGCCACCCAAGGAAAACCCTCAGGATGACCAATGCCGTAATAAGTAATTGCTGCAATAAGAACTGCACAAATAACTAAACCAAGTGTAGAGAATAACAGTACAGGTCCAATCCAGCGCTTTAAGACTTTGGGTTCCAGCTGCCAGGCGGACTCAAAAATTAATACCGGTAAAATAACAAAGAATACCAGCTCTCTGATACTGGTTGCACGCAAACCTGTATCATAGTCAATTATGGGAAGTAGCAAAGCCGCCAGCACTCCTGCGACAAGGCAGCCAAGTGTATTATCTATACGTAATATTCTGGCGATAGCTAATCCGATAACAGCAGCAACAGCCAGGTATAACCCTTGCCCTACAACGGTGACTATGTCATTCACCAAGCCACTCCCTCTGCCAATATAACCAAGAGTTAAACACCTTAACTCTTAGCCTCAAAAATGATAAAAAACTCATCGAAAACAACCAACTGTTATCGAAGTAGTCAATCTATTCATATAAAACTCTATATTGTACTGAACACCCTTTTGCCCATTTATTGGTTCACGGTATCCAAAAGTTAACATTACTCTTTGGTATATCATGTTTGCTACCACCAACATTGGGTAACCGCTGCGTATTTGCACCAAATTTCTGAACTCGACCTTCAAGCATCGAAGCTCCTTGACAAGGGCCATATATCGCCTATAAGACTAACGGTAACACATGAAGGCGATGCAGGTTCTCTGGATGGTAAATTGACAGCGAAATTCATTACCTCCTTTACGTGATTTTCAATGTAGGAATGTATTACATATCTAGCTTGTATATTAACAGTAGGTATCCACTGATATTAAGGATTCCAGGCCAGCCTATTTAGATTTAACCACTGCATTTTTGTCTCTCCTGGCAGGCCATTTGTTTCAGTATAGGCGCCAAATGCAGTTACTTTAACCAGTCACTCATAAAGTTCTCACACATTATTTGACAAACAACCCTTTCCCAACTTTTGCAATCCGGCATATCAAAAAGATGTTTATCTAGATGCCACTGGAACCCCTTCTTGTCAATTAGTCATCGGCAACTCCGGGTCTAGTGATCAGAAAAAGGCTTTATTATGCTACTTAGAAACTAAAACCGTCTTTCATAGTCATCCATCTCAAGATATACGCTCGCCGTCCAGAATGAATCGAGCGGAGTAAACTCGCCATTGAGCCTACAGTGGCATCGAAATGTACTTGACCAGCGTCTCCCCTCTTCCCGAGAAAAGTCCTTATGACCCGCCAATCATTACTGAGCAGCTACAAACTAAAACAAGCCAACCAACCCACCAATAATTATTGACAAACAAAACTACTAAACAGGCATAAATTTTTAATTAAAAACTCATTTTATTAAGTAGACTTTTAATTTACAGCCACACAACAAAAAATTAGAAAATATTATATCAAGACCTCATATACACTTTTGCTCACGGCCTAGCAGGAAGCACACTTTATTTAATTGAAGTTAGACTACGCAATCTAACAAATTAAATAGCTAGAAAAGTACCGCGTCCTTTATTGACCAACTCAGAAATCGCGACTTTTAAACCTAACTGAGATAAAATAGAGCCAGTTACTTACTATAAAAAATTAAGAGCACTATCTCTGCGAGACAAGAGTACGTATGATCTCCATAAATCGATCTGCGTAATTAACGGCACTTTTATGGCTAAGTAATGGCTCACAGTAACCAAAAATAAAACTGGAATTACGATTGGTTGTATATGATATTATTGTTAAGGGACTCAAACCATTTGTCTGTGTAACCATTCCTTTTTCAACTTCAAATATTTTCATTTTCCCACCCAACTTATCCAGGCTACCTAAATTTGATACACAAATTCCTGCCATAAAGGACTCATTTGCAAAAGTGGTTTTGCAGCCATATTCTCTATGTCGGAAACCTTATAGACGGATTCTAATTTCTTAGCTAGTGGAGTCTTTTTAGATAGAGCAGAGAGCACCTGAAACTGAAAATCTTCTGCAAGGTCTAAAAAATCATTCAAGGCAGCTCCCTTGAGAACCTTCAAACAAGTGGTATGTGAAAATGAGCCCACGTGTTCAATGGAAATAGGGGGATCACAAAGCCCCCTAACATCCATAGCTAAAACAATCTCCGTTTCTTTTTTGAGGCCAGGTAGCATCTCTGCAGCAATAGAGGCAATTGCACAAAGCATCGAAGTAATTCTTATATTCCTAGGCTTACCAATTTTTGCCAATGACCGAATAATATCTGGATTTAATAAGCGAGCTATCGCATTAGCTCTTCGCTCACCTACAGGTGCAGGTGTCTCTACAAGTCGATTATAAGAATTCTCTTCTCCCCCATGAAAAATATGTTTCTCCCCTACATATCCTGCATCCTTCAATCTACTTACTATACTTTCCTGCAGTGGTAAAGATTCGACCTTTGCTTCCATATAGTTCTCAAGCAGCAGCCTATCTAATTCCAGATATATAGTCATGATAGAGCGGCCATCCATCACGGCATGGATATTATTAAATACCACCCACTCTACCAACCCCTTGTCATTTGTGAAAATCGTAAGGCTATATGTATACTTCTCACTATCCAAATAGTTCTCCGCTTGACGGGCATATTCCAACTCAAAATTTAAAGGGTTATTTAGCTGGAGAATTTTAATAGGAATGTCTGAAAATTTCACATCACATACCCATTTGTAATGGGCATTCTTTACAACCCTCGCCCGCAATAGAGGATGGTGCTGATGAAGCACAGCAAACCCCTTACATAGTGACTCGGGGGTAAGAGGTTCACATACCTTAGTGAAGGTAATTAATTGCAATCCGCCTTTGGACTGCCTGGTCAATTCAACGTAAAGCGCTTCTTGCCGCCCTAATTCACGAGAAAGCACTCTTGAATTCATACTAAAAAATGTCACCTTATAGCGCGTATAATCACTTAGTATAGGCAACATTATTTAGTAATTTGTGTATTAGAAAGCTGAAGAGCAGCCTCTACTAGAAAACTTGATCCCAATTGATTTACCAAGGAAACAGTATATGGTTATATATACGATATGCAGCTTCATGGCGCCCTCAGCAGAGAACCAAATCATCATATTTACATCTTATCTTTTGACACAAAAGTAAAACGACAGCCTTCGGATTAGAAATATCGGGTAAGAATTATCGCTAATTTCGCAGCGACAGAACTTCAGAAACACTATTCCATAGTGTTTTATTTTTAATTTTGTGATTTTTCCAATTGATTACTCTGAATTTCTAATGAGTTAAAATATTCATGCATCAACTTAAAGAGCGAATATTAAGACTAAAACTTAATAAAGCTATATTAGCAAACATATCGATGATAATTTACTCTTCTACATAACAATCAAGCTTTCTGTGACGCAGCAATAGGTACGAACGCCCCACGGTCTTTCTTGCACAGCTGAGATCAAGCTCACATTTCTCTACTGACATCAGTAGAAAAAGGGATTAAGCTCAATTCCAATATAAAGAACATTAAGAGCACGAGAGTTATAAAACTAATTAAGTATTAGCGGCAAACGTCAGCTAGTACGCTTTCGCAAAGTCCCAGCAGTTTGACTTCATACTTAAAAAGCAAGGAGATGAGCATGAAAGACAAGCTTCAAATTCAAAAAGTAGTAGATGAACTTTACAGCGGTATTTCCGGACCTGCAGGTTTTCAGCGAGACTGGGAAAGACAGGCATCATTATTTTCCCCTGATGCAAAAATGATACGCACATTTGCGGATAGCAATGGCAAGCCCCAGTCTACAATCCTCAGCGTCCAAGAATATCCAGAAAATTTTGAAAATCTAATTGCAGATCGCCCTTTCTATGAAGCTGAAATACACAACATTATCGAGCAATTTGGAAATATTGCTCATGTCTTCAGTGTTTATGAAGCCTGGAGCGATAAGGAGAAAACCCAATTCCTAAAAAGAGGGATAAATAGTATCCAGCTATTGAACGATGGCGAATCCTGGAAGGTAGTGCATATGATTTGGGATGACGAACGGCCCGGGCTGACAATGGAATCGAAATATAACCCTGCAGTCACTGCCTAAACAGCATTTAAGAGCACAATTAGACCCTAAGAGGCATTGCCTCTTAGGGAAACCAAACCCAGACTTATTTTCCTCTCCAGGTAAATCCGCGAAGGCTTGCAATCCTTCAAAATTAAGGCGTAAACTGTACATTAATACAGTTATCGCTAAAAAAATGTCAGATCATCCTTCCACTAAAGTGCCATCCCCATGCAAGGGTCGAGGAACCGCCTCTAACCTCCCTGGGCGCTTTGCTGAACTATCCAGCTCCCGTGAAACTGATGGCTGGCAAATGGAGCCTGATCAGCCGGTGAGACTAATAACCTCATCCATTGAGGAAAAGGCGAAAACTATTATCTCGACTAATCAATCTCCAGATATCCCTTTCTCCCAATCGATAAACCCCTACAGGGGATGTGAGCATGGTTGCATCTATTGTTATGCCCGCCCAGCTCATGCCTATATGGATTTATCACCAGGGCTCGATTTCGAGACCAAGATTTTCTACAAGCCGAATGCTGCTGAGCTTTTAGAGAAAGCGCTACGAAAGAAGAGCTACCAGTGCAGTCCCATCGCTCTGGGAGCCAATACCGATCCCTATCAACCTCTGGAACGAGAGAAAGAGATAACCCGTAGTTTGTTGGAGCTTATGCAGGAGTTTCGCCAGCCGGTAACCATTGTCACCAAAAGCCAGCTAATCTTGCGAGACCTCCCACTGCTGGCAGAAATGGCACAAGATAACTTGGCCCAAGTCGCCATTAGCGTGACCACGCTAGATAATGCCCTTAAGCGTAAGCTTGAGCCAAGGACCGCTGGCCCTACTGCTCGTCTGCGAACAATTGAACAGCTGAGTACAGCGGGCATTCCTACCGCAGTACTCGCTGCGCCTATGATCCCCGCTCTCAATGACTGTGAGCTGGAGTCGATTCTTGCAGCTGCACGGGAATCAGGGGCTGTAAGAGCCGCATATATCCTATTGCGCCTCCCCTATGAAGTTGCCCCTCTATTTCGGGAATGGTTAGAGGTACACTACCCAGAAAGAGCAAAGCATGTCATGAGCCTGGTGCAGCAAAGCCGTGCAGGTAAGGACTATCAAAGTGAATTTTCCCAAAGGCGAACTGGCACAGGCATATTTGCTCAACTACTCCAAAGACGCTTTCAAGTGGCAATGAAAAAGCTGGGCTTGGATCATCGGCGCCTTACCTTGGATTGCTCCCAGTTCAAGCCGCCGCCTCGCACTAATGAGCAGCAGGATTTATTCTCTTGAATCTATGGGCTATATAAAAAAGAAGGAAGAGCTGGGCGTGAATTGGTTTCTCTATCTTGTTCGAACGGCCAGAGGAACACTCTATACCGGTATAACCAATGATTTGGAGAGGCGTTTTGCTGAGCACTGTAGTGATGGCCCAAAGACGGCAAAAGCACTACGAGGTAAGGGGCCCCTTACGCTCGTGTTCTCTGTGGGGCTACCCGATAAATCAACCGCCTTGAAAATGGAGATAGCCATTAAGAAGTGGCCAAAATCAAAAAAGGAAAAACTAATACTTGGCTCTCATTCCCTGCCAGAAATTTAACTTGCAGAGAAAGCCATTATCATTTTGGCGTTAACAACCATGCCTCTTCTCTTGCAGGAACCTTGCCTTTAAGTCCACCAACAACGTCTCTTGTCGCTAATACTTGTAGGCTATAATCGGCATCATAATATTCGTAAATCAAACGGCTCCCAACAGAAAAAGGTGGGCCAGGCATCTGAGTTTGTTCATACTCGAAGGATACGAGGAGTTGAGGTGCGACTTGGGTAATAGCCATTAAGTGTCTGACATATTGCTCACGAATATCTGTGGGGAGGGCTACCAGTGCAGCCCGATCATAAATCGCTACAACCGGCCCCAACTCCTCTCTACCCAAATCGAATATATTGCCAACAAAAATATCGATGTTGGCACCAGAGTAGCACTTCAGATTACCAACCTGGCTTACCTGTGGGATTACTGCCATTTCACTGAAGAGCTGCTTCACGGCCTCCTCATTGAGTTCACAGCCAACGACTGAGATATTCTGTTCTAATAACCAAGCAATATCTTTCGTTTTGCCACATAGCGGCAAGAAAATCCGATCACCCGGAGACAGAGAGAGACTGGAAAAAAATTCTGTCAACAACGAATTGCCGGCCGCCTCGTGAAAGCCAATATCATTTCTTTTCCACTTATCGTGCCAAAATTCTTCCTTCACAACTGGCTCCTACAATCCAAGGTAAAAAAATAGATAAGAAACGAATTACATCAATGAAGAAGTGTTCTGTAGTATTCCATTTCGATACTACTTTCAGACTCATAGGGTTCAGTAAACGCCAAAGCCGTAACAAATATCATTGCTGTAGATAGCAATATACGTTTTAACATTGAACTACACCTCTATTCAATCTTACTGAACCCCTTACAACCCTTTCCCTCAAGCACTCAGATTAATCTTTCAACAAGTCCTTACTGCTCGTTGCTGACGCGGCCATAAAATATCAATCAGGCCGGCAAATGCTGCACCGATAGATACCGTTGCAATCAGTTGAAAATAGGCATCCAAGGTAATGTCCAACTGCGCAAGAAACGCAATAATGATACCAATGGCATAGCTGGTGACATTCCGAATACCGGTCACCATTCCCATTGCCCATACACTGATAATCGAGAAGAGAAGTGCAATCGGCCCAACCAGGATGCTTGGGTCAATTTGCCATTTATGTGCCGCTGTTTGAGCGCCCAACCCCAACCCCAGCCCGGTCACCACACATGCGAGATTGTAGGCACCTGCCCGCCAATCACGCCCTCTGGAGTAATAGGCAATAACACCCAACACCGCTACCCATATTGGCATTCCGCCCAGATAACCGACGAGTGCCGCAACAATGAGAATTGCAAGGATTGGTGACTTCAGTAACTGGGGGGACAAGCTTTTACGCTTGGTTAAAACACTGGGCCACTTCATGATTTCCACTCCTTCGAGGACACCCTGATAAGAGGTAAGATTCCTTGCCTAAAACGTAAAACCCGCCAACACTCTGAAAGGATCTATCAGAACCATTCCTTGATATGAAGCTATTTTCAGGTAGTTCCCACTCTGGGGGATAGAAAACTTCTTCCGTATTCTTGCCCAATCTTGCAATCAGCAGGCAGTAGCACGAAGCAGACAAAACAGACTCACCCGCCGGCCAAATGCAAAAAAGTTGAAATGCATAAATTCGACTGATCAAGGCTACTCAAGCGACCTCGTATTCAGGCCGGCAGAGTGTGGGAGCTGCATTCTATTAGATTCTCAAAGGAGTTTTGTCACAGCCCATTACAAGCGTTACCAGGGAATTTCTGTCCCGTCATAGTTATAAAATCGACCCGTTTTTGCTGGCGTTACTGATAAAAGCAGCTTTTTTAGTCCGCCGACACTTTCCTCAGCAGAAATCAGTGCTCCGGGGCCGCCCATAGCCGTTTTTACCCACCCCGGATGCAAAGCGAGAACCGTGATTCCTCTCGGCTCTAAATCGATAGATAAGCTTTTGACGACCTGGTTTACGGCTGTCTTTGAAGTTCGGTAGATATATCCCCCGCCAGAGCGATTATCAGCGATACTCCCAACCTTGCTGCTCATCACCGCGATTAGCTTGTGCTCGCTGGCCGCAACATTGTCACAAAAAGTTTCTGCCATCATATAGGGGGCGATAGTGTTGGACTCTAAAACTCGACGCCACTCTGCGCGGTCAACAGCGCCAAATCCCACGCCCTTCGGCCCGTAGTAACCTGCATTGTTGAGCAATATGTCTATCGGCTCTCCTTGAAAGGCCTTACCTAGAGAGATCATCTGTTCGTAGTCGGTCACATCCAAGCCAATCAACTGTATCGAGGCGTAGCGCTCTTGCAACATCGCGAGCTCAGCGGCTTTCTTCGGTTCCCGGCAACAAGCCAGGACCTTCCAGCCAATTTCGGCAAACTGGGCACACAACTCAAGCCCAATTCCGCGATTGCAGCCAGTAATTAAAATCGTGCCGGACATTGGCGCTCCTTAAATGGTATTCTTGCAGGAAAGCGATCATAGCAACTGTATAGCAATGTATTACACTCTCAGCGACATACTGTGGCTTTCCCTGTTCTTTGTGGTTCTTTGGTATATCTGGGCCAGTATGGCCGCTAAAGAGCACGTCCGGCGAGCCGCTTCTGATCACTGCCGACAGCTCGGTGTCCAACTGTTAGACGACACCGTGCTTTTGGTTCGTACTCGAATCAAAAAGGATAAGAGGGGGTTTTTCAGCCTTCACCGCAGTTACAAGTTTGAGTTTACTTCTACAGGCGAACATCGCTATTCAGGCACTGCTGTACTTCACGGGAATCGCATCCAACAGCTACAGCTTGCCCCCCACCACGTAAGTTAGAGGTACCCATGCAACGCGGCCTATATCGTCACTACAAAGGAAACCTGTACGAGGTTTTACATACCGCAAAACATAGCGAATCCGAAGAGGTTATGGTGGTGTACCGAGCCCTTTATGGAAGCTATGGCGTCTGGGTGCGACCAAAAGACATGTTTAATGAAACAGTTTCTAAAAACGGCGTTAAATCTCCACGCTTTGAATTAGTCCAGGCATTTGACATAGCTGCCTGACCTGCCTGAAATGTCATTAATTTTGGAGGGGCCATGCCTCCTCCAAAGTCACTTTATCTGTCTATTATTTTTTCCAATAAGATAAGTAACTTTCTTCAGTTATATCTGCACCCAATCCAACTCAATCTTTTGTCTAACTTGCTGGTACTCAGGTGTACTATCAGCTTACAACTGACCCCGAAAGCCCCCAGCGTTTATTAATCGAATTACTTATAATTTTGATTTGGAATAATCTTGCGCCAACTATTCGTTGGATCTTTCAGCCTTTGAAATAAGCTCTTTCATACTATTCTTCCCGCCTGGTCAAGATTTCATTATTGCGACATAAATCGGTCAAGTCCGTGCAATAATCGATTTGTAACTTGTCGGCATGCGAGGCTTACCGATGAATCTAAAGAGTTTTGATGTGTCCATAGTGCTGTATATGGTTGAGCGGGCATCACGCCCCAGCTCTCGCCGGCGCTATCTGTGGCTATCTAAATCTGGGGATGGGTGGGCAGCCGGGGCACTTTTATTCACCTATGTATGGCTCAATTCAGCCATTCAACTGCTGTACTTGGCATGTACCGCAGTTGCCTTGGAACGCGGATTGTACTGGGGGATAAAAAACACGACTCGACGACTTCGCCCGCCCCAAGCAATCCCGGGCATGCGTCCCGTAATTGTGGCGCACGATCGTTTCAGCTTACCGTCGGGCCACACCTCATGCGCCTTCCTATTTATAACCGCGATGTCTATACAGGTAAGCCCCATGTGGAGCTTCGGTTATATCTGGGCCACCGGGGTCGGAGCCGCCAGGGTTGGCCTGGGAGTTCATTTCCCGTCTGATATTTGTGCCGGCGCTATTTTGGGGACCAGTGTCAGTTTAATTGTGAGTGCTGCCTTTATATGAAGATACTTTACGGCGTTCAATCCACGGGTAATGGGCATATTAGTCGCTCCCGTGCGCTGGCTAAGCAATTCGAAAAGTATCCAAATCTCGAGGTCCAGTGGTTATTTTCAGGCCGTCCAAGAGAAAGCTTATTTGAGATGTCTTCTTTTGGAGACTATTGGTGGCGGGAGGGAATGACTTTTATCCACAGTCATGGCCGCTTAAATAGTTTCGCAACACTACGAAACATCAATGCAGTAAGATTCATCAAGGATATAAGAACACTGCCGGTTAATAATTTTGATTTAATTATCAGTGACTATGAACCTGTTACGGCATGGGCAGCGAAATTTAAGAAAAAACGCAGTATCGGTATCGGCCATCAATACGCCTTTGAATTCCCGATCCCTGCACCTCGCAATAAGTGGGCATCCCGAACAGTACTAAAATCATTTGCCCCAACACAAGAGAGTATCGGTTTGCATTGGCACCACTTCGGCAACCCAATACTACCGCCAATCGTCCCTCAGAAACCTGAACTCTCCCAGGAGTTGGGTGAACATATTCTAGTTTACTTGCCTTTCGAACAGCCTATTCCGATGCTGGACGAACTTTCCAGGCTGCCCTATCGGTTTATCGTCTACGGTATACCCCACAATTTACCTACCTTTAGTAATATTCAAGTTAAGGCCCCCTCAATTAATGGCTTTCAGAAGGATCTGGCAACCTCTAAAGCAGTAATCTGCAATAGCGGATTTGAATTATTGGCTGAAACCCTGGCTCTGGGAAAACCCATTCTCAGCAGGCCTCTCGCCAATCAATTTGAGCAGGAAGCCAATGCCAAAGCTCTCGATCAGCTCAAACTGGCCACAATCGTAAAACAGATAAATGCCTATACGATCGACAAGTGGCTAACCAACTGCCCCCCTCCACTTCGGATAGTTTGGCCTGATGTGGCTCAATCACTGGGCAACTGGATTGCTTCCGGGTGCCGACAAAGCCCAGCTGAACTATCCTCCCAGCTGTGGCGCAAGGTGGTACCAAAGCCCGTTGCAGACGCAGCACCAGTATTTCAAAGAATATCCGAGTAAAAGCACTCTAATAATCGCCAAGTCTATTCATAGAATCAGTCATTGCCCAGTGCACCCTCTCCACGTTTACATATACACTTGAATCGTAGTGTTCCAGCATAAAAATATTCAATGGAAAACTACCTGGAAATTAAACGGATTACCCAAAAAGAATAATGTAAGAGGTAAACATGGCCCATCAGCTGCTCAACGAGCGTGAAATCGATTTTTTGCTTTACGAATTTTTAGATACCGAGGCCCTAATCAATCGCCCTCGGTACAGTGAGCATTCCCGTGAAATTTTTGATGCAACACTGAATACTGCACACACCATTGCAGAAAAATTTTTCGCCAATCACAACGCCAAAGGCGATGAGATTGAACCGAGCTTTGATGGTGAAAACGTCAGCGTTATCGAAGAAACCAAACAGTCCTGGGATGCTTTTGCCTCTGCAGGATTTCTCGCCGCTCACTGTGATGCAGAGGAAGGCGGACTGCAATTGCCAGAAGTTATTCTGCGCACAGCGCTCGCTTATATGGCCGCAGCAAACGTTGCCAGTGCTAGCTACCCGTTCTTGACCATTGGCGCGGCCAATCTGGTACGCACTTTTGCCAGTGAGTCGCTTAAAAAGCAATTCCTTCCACAAATGTTGGACGGACGTTTTGCCGGGACTATGGCACTAACTGAACCGGATCAGGGCTCCGCGCTGTCAGACATTCGCACTAGCGCCCTACCAGAAGAAGACGGCAGCTACCGCATTCATGGGCAGAAAATGTATATTTCTGGTGGCGATCAAAACCTCACTGAGAATATCGTTCACCTGGTTCTGGCAAAAATTAAAGGCGCACCCGCAGGTGTGAAGGGAATATCGCTTTTTCTGGTTCCCAAATTCCTTCTGGACGAGCAGGGGAAACCGGCAAAACGCAATGATGTAAAACTCGCAGGCCTGCTACATAAAATGGGCTACCGCAATACCACATCAACGGTATTGAGCTTTGGTGAGGACAGTGGAGCTGTAGGCTACCTGATCGGTGAACCCCACCAGGGCCTGAAGTATATGTTCCAAATGATGAATGAAGCCCGTATCAGTGTGGGAGCTGGCGCTTCTGTACTTGGATACCAGGGGTACACTTACTCTCTTGAGTACGCCAAGGGCCGCCCACAAGGACGTATGCCCTCTAACCGAGATCCTGAATCCAAACAGGTCCCTATCGTCCAGCATGCCGATGTTCGCCGTATGCTACTGATGCAAAAAGCCTATGCTGAAGGTGGCTTAAGCTTGAGTATTTATGCCACCTCACTTTACGAAGATGAGCATACAGCCCCTACAGAAGAGCAGCGCAACAATGCTGCAACACTGCTCGATCTGCTAACTCCCGTAGTAAAATCCTGGCCTTCCAAGTACTGCCTAAAAGCTAATGAGTTGGCGATTCAGGTTTTGGGGGGAGCGGGTTATATTCGTGAATACCCGGTAGAGCAGTTGTATCGAGACAATCGCCTTAACGCAATTCACGAAGGTACAGAAGGCATCCATGCCCTGGATTTACTGGCCCGGAAAGTACCGTCAAAAAATCTTGCTGGCTACCAACTGTTACAGGCAGAGGTCCGCAATACGATTATGCAGGCCAGGGATAAACCTAAGCTCGAATCTATGGCCAAAATGCTGGAAGAAGCCCTGGAAAAGTTGGATGAGACAAGTTTTGCATTATTCTCCCAGCTTCAGGAAGATGTGGATCGCGGCCTGGGTAATGCCACCCTATACCTGGATTTATTTGGCTGTACAGTAGTCGCCTGGTTGTGGCTACAGCAGGCAGTTATCGCAGAAAAAGCACTGGAAAAGAATCCTAATAGTGAAGCTCAGGATTTTTACCAGGGTAAATTACACACTGCGAAATACTATTTTGAATGGGAGCTGCCAAAAACAGAGACAGCTATCGCACTGCTGAAATCAGGCAATAGCGTTCCTTTCGACATGCAGGAAAATTGGTTCTAGTTAAACGACCTGTCGAGCAAAACGGAAATTACAGTTGTACCGTAATTTCCGTACCTCCCTGAGGAAGAGGGGCCGCATTTATTTGCCCTTCATAGCTCTCAACAATATCCACTACCACGGCAAGTCCAATACCCTGCCCAGGTTGCTGTTCATCGGCGCGAACGCCCCGCTGGGTAACCGCTTGCCATTTCTCACTGTCCAGCCCTGGGCCATTGTCTTTAACCCGAATAGACAGTTTGCGAGTATCTTCCATATTCTCAACGGCAACCGATAATTTCCCGTCACCATATTTATAAGCGTTATCCAGCAGGTTACCCAGGACTTCCATCAAGTCACCTTCGTCACCATAAAACAGGGTGTTTTCAGCACAGGAACTTTCGACATCACACGGCTTACTGCGATACACCTTTTCAAGCGCATCCAGTATTTTATGGAGCAGTGGCGCGACCGGTGTCCCCCGTATAATGGATTTCGGCGAACTGGTTACTGCCCGCTGCAGTTGATAACTGATAATACTGTCCATCCGCTGTACCTGATCCGTTAGCGTCTTGCCGGCGGTTGTTGAATCTCCAGAAAATTTGAGACCTTTCAATACCGCTAATGGCGTCTTCAGGCTGTGGGCCAGGTCAGCTAAGGTATGCCGGGTTTTTTCTCTCTGGCGGCGCTCATTTTCAATCAACAGATTTAAGTTATCTGTCAGTGGGCGTAGCTCCCGAGGAAAATTACCCTCCAATCGATCAGCACCCCCACGTTGCATTTCCTGAAGCGCATTAGCCAGGGCTGTCAGCGGGGCAAACCCCCAGCGCAGAACCAACCACTGTGCAAGGATTAATAACAATGCTCCCAACCCCAACCAGTGCCACATGGTTGAGCGAAACTGCCCCACTTGAGCCTGTAGCGGGGCCGCATCCTCGAGCACTGCAAAGGTAAACAAATTTTCATCTTCCAGCCCCCAGGCAACCCCTTGGCGGAAACTGCTATAACTTCCCTCTTCTCCCGGAACCGATACCTGCGAATAGGACTCCTGCCCCTGGGAAAGCGGATAGAACTCCAGCTGCGGCATTGCCAGGGCTGACTCCGAACGCCAGATAATCTCACCCTCCCGGTCAATAACAGCTCCCACCAAGCCGGAATCAGGCTGGTTGAAGCGTTGCTCGGGCAAACTCGGGGGCAGAATCAGGGTTTTACCTTCCGGCTCAGCAACCGCCAGCAGGGTGTAAATGTAGACCTGCAGCTCCCGCTGCTTGGCTTCATTCAGGGAGGTGCGATAGGCGTGCTCGAGGACTCCAGAGATAAGAAGAATAAAGCCGACCAGCACAAGACTGGTAACCAGGGCCAGACGCCCCTTTAAGGAACCCAGAATATAGGAAAGCAGGGGGAAATTGATGGATCTCACTGCGGAATCACAAAGCGATAGCCGCGCCCGCGCAAAGTCTCGATAGGCTTAAGCTTGGCTGCCGCATCAATTTTTTTCCGCAGGCGTCCAATAAACACCTCTATCACATTGCTGTCCCGGTCACAGTCCTGTTCATAGATATGTTCTGTCAGGGTGGTTTTTGACACTACCTCATCCGGATGTAGCATCAGGTATTCAAGTACTTTGTACTCAAACGAAGTCAGGTCCAATTCAACTTCATCCACACTAACCCGTTGCGCACTGGTATCCAGAACGATAGGTCCGGCTTTAATCGTCGGCGATGAGAAACCTGCGGAACGGCGCACCAGGGCATTCAACCGTGCGAGCAGTTCTTCAGTATGGAAGGGTTTTACCAGGTAATCGTCCCCGCCAGCTTCCAGGCCGGAGACCCTTTCCTGCCAGTGTCCCCGAGCCGTTAAAATCAGAATAGGAAAATGCTTCTCTTCACGGCGCAGTGTTTCAATAACCTGGATACCATCAATTTTGGGTAAACCCAGGTCCATTACTGCAACGTCGTAGGGATATTCCCTTCCCAGATAAAGTGCCTCTTCTCCATCGGGGGCTTCGTCAACGGTGTACCCGGCCGTGCGCAGGGACTCTGCCAGCTGCTGCCGCAGTAATGCTTCATCTTCAACTAATAGTGCGCGCATAGTAATTACCTTATTGCGGCTCGCAATTATTCTGCTAGCGGGATATACGGCCGCTCTGTTTATCAACAAACACCACATAAACCTGGCTTTTGGCCGACAGTCCTTTCACCCGATACACGGCTCGCCCCTGTTTCTTGGTCTCAGAAATGGCGAGAATTTTTCCACCAAAGCGTTGTTTTACGATTGAAGCAGCCCGATCTCTTGAGATTTCTCCCCCTTGAACACGAAGAAAGTGGGGCTGGAAACTCTCCCGCTCATAAGCGGGGTAGCTGTGTACCGTGGCACTGCAGAGCGCCGGCAAAAACACAGCGGTAAAAGCAATAAAGCCAAGTAAGGTACGATTCAGTTTCACGGTGCGGCTCCTGTGGATATCCAATTTTCCACCCTTTATAAACTCCCTGCCGCCCTCAACCGGGCTCAAAGAGCCGGTGAGACGTCGACATGGACCCGGATTCTATCGCCCGGATGATGGTCAGTGCGAGTCAAGTAAACTTGCCCATTATACCGATAGCGGACATCGTATCCGACTAATTCCCTTCTTGTAGAGTATTCATCTACAACATGGCAACGGGACTCTGTTGCATAGTGGACTGGAGCATTGGCACGGCTGATCTGGTTACCTACCAGGGCGCCCACCAAAGCCCCTGCGATTGTGGCGCCGCCACGATTGTGACTGCGATGATAACCGTAACGTCCACGGTGGCCGTGATCGCCTAAGTTATTGCCAATTGCAGCACCTATAAGTCCCCCCACTACAGTACCTGCCGGGGAAGTCGGCTCGCGATAGGCAACCTGTTCATCGCGACACTGAGTCGTCGGTGTAACAACCTGAACATCGGTGTAGACGGGAGTAACCTCGGTAACTCGCGCATAATCATAGCCACCCGCAGCATAGCCTCGGGGGCCCGCGCTGGCAGTAGAACTTAGACCCACCAGTGCCGCAACTGCCGCACCCGCGATTAGCTGTTTGTATAGTTGCACGATATATCTCCCGCTAGTCATCAACGGGAGCCAGATTACTTAAGATGATCTGAATAGACGCTGAATTACACTGTCGTACCAGCGTAGCAGCGAGGTAAAACGACAAGCCAGCCTCTCAGGATTGGAATTTGAATGGCAGGGCACTATTCAGAAGCCCCAGATGAACTATCAGTCTCCTCATCACCCTCTCGTCGGTCACTGGCCTCTCGATCACGCCTAGGCCGAGAATCCTGGTGCCTTCTCCCCCTTTCGTGCTCCCTTCTGGGCCTATCTCCTCTCGCCCGGTCGCCCCTCGGTCGGTCTTCTCTGTGCCGGTTTCCTCTAGGTCTATTCTCATCGGACCTATCCCTCCTAGGCCCATCTTCCCTGAGTCTATCCCCTTGCGCTCGCTCTCCCCGAGCCCTATCACCCCTGGGCCTTTGCGGTTCACTCCTATCGCCCCTAGCTTCCCGCCAGCGCTCGCGCACTTGCTCTCTCTGTTCGGGGGACATCTGCCGATATCTCTCACGAGCCTCACGGATACTCTCACGCCTGCCTTCCGGCAGGGCACGGTACTGTCGATAAGATTCCCGCAGCTGATTACGGCGTTCCTGGGGCAGAGACTGCCATTTTTCATAGCGCTGCCGAGCATTGTCACGCTGCTCAGGGCTCATTGAGTTCCATCGACGCGCACCCCGCAACAACCTCTCCTGCTGGCGATCAGACATGTTGGGCCAGCGCTCTTCCATGCCCTGTAACAGCTTGCGATCACTATCACTTAGGCTTTTCCACTCCACCGACCACGCCGTACCAGCCCAAAGCAGTGAGGCTGCCATCAAACAAGTTGCGACCAGGGTTTTAATCATGACTGTCCCCCAGCCATATATCTTTGCTTTTGGTGCCTTCTTGGGTTTGCCCGGGACCTTGAACCAACTCGGGATCTTCAGGGATAACGACATCACCTTGTTCATCGACCCACTCTTCCAGGAATAACAGGAATTCCTCCGGCAGAGGCTCAGCTTCCTCCGCCTCGGTAGTACCTGGAAATACGAGCGCACACATAGATATGATGAATAAAACACTACGAAGAGTGCCCATCCAACTCCTCCGCCAACCACTGATAAAACTCCATATCCTCAATCATCTCTATATCCATATCTTCATCCAGCAGCCAATCACCACTCACTAGCAGCCCTGTACGACTTTCATTATTGATAACAGAACTGGGCCACCATAGAGCAAGAAATAGCACTGCGGCAGAAGCCGCTGTAACTGGAAGGTAGGGATACAAGGTGTTGAGTGAAAAGTACCGCTTTTTATTATTTTGCTCTTGCGCTGCGGAGCGGATTCGCCGCAACTCAGCCAGGGTTTCCGTATCGAGCGATCTCTCTCTACGTATAACCGCAGCACTGGCCGCTCCGAGTATACGCTTCTCGTTAGTCGATGAATTGTTTTCTAAATTACTCATTCCATCGCCTCCAAATGAACCCGCAGGCTGCGCAATGCTCGAGAGAGGTGAGTCTTCACACTTCCCTCGCTACAAGCCATAGCCCCTGCTGTCTCACTGACATTAAAGCCTTCAACGCAGCGCAACAAAAAAGCCTGCTGTTGACGCAGAGGTAACTTTTCAATGGCGCGGTCAATGGCATCAATCGTACGTTCACCGATTAGGACACTATCCGGGCTGCGGCCGTTGGGGTCGGGAAATTCACTCAGATCCCATTCATCGCCTTCGCTATTAATAGGAAGTTTATCTTTCAACAGCTGCCAACGGGACAGGTTTTTCTTGCGACGATGCCAATCGGTTATGCGGTTATTAAGAATGGTAAAAAATAATGGGCGCCACTCCGCACGGTCTCGGCAGCTATAGCTTTTGACGAGTGCAAGCATAGAGTCCTGAACGATATCCAGCGCATCATCACGGTCCCCTACAGCATATTTCGCCATAGTGAATGCCCGCTTTTCAACTGAAGCGAGAAACTGATCCATAAAAGCCGATTGAGGTCCCTTGACGAGGATGCAATCCTTCTACGGCTATTGCGGAGCCTCTAAATAATTCCGTGATATTTCTTTGGCTGTCAGGGCAGCTCACAGTCTAGGCGCGGCTTCACAGGAGTGTTTAAACCTTTTGAGAAGTCGCAGCACAGAGTATGAACCACTCTGAAATCCCCGTAGGACAGACTTAGAAGGCCCCAGCTACTGCATAGCTCTTGCAAAGGACTAAGGCTTTTATCAGCAGGCTGCGCCTAGCGACTGCAGTCTTCCAAGACTATAGAAATATCACGGAATTATTCAGAGGCTCCTTAGTTTGCCGCAACCCACTAGATAATGCCTGCTACAACCAACAATCACTAATCGTTATTGTTGTCACGGGATCTACGATGGTGCTTTTTTGTCCGCTCGCCGCGTTCGTTCTTCCGATCGTATCTATTATCTATTCGCTCGCCTTTTTTATCGAGGCGCTCGTTTATTTTCTCACCTTTGTTATCCAGGCGCCTATCGATACGATCACCTTTTTTATCTAAATGTGCAGCTAATTTATCTCTCCCATTAGCGGCAGCCTGCTCAGACCGCTGGTCCAGGCGCTCATTAATACGATCACCTCTATCGTCGAGGCGCTCTTCAATACGATCCCCCTTTCTGTCGAGACGATTTTCAATACGGTCGCCGCGATCATGTCCATCATCCTCACTGCTTTCAGCTTGCAGCGAGAGGGGAAAACCAAGGCTAAGCGCCAGTACTGACAGTCCTATCAGTTTATTCATAAGTTGCTCCAGTTCCGTGAACAAAAAACTCAATGCGTTAACAGCACTGACTATAACGTCAGGCACCAGAGCTGGTTGACAGGACTCCTATGAAAAATCGGCGAAATCAGAAGACAAAAATAATCGGTGCACAAAGTACCATTCTCTGTTCAACCCTCTACAACTTCCGGGCCGGGCACTTCATCGCCGAGCCAGCGTTGTGTCAGGGTGCCAGCGGTCATAGCGCCGTTAACATTCAGCGCGGTTCGCGCCATATCAATCAGAGGTTCAACAGAAATCAGCAGAGCCGCGATAGTGACTGGCAACCCCATCGCCGGCAATACCACCAAGGCTGCAAAGGTAGCCCCACCACCAACGCCCGCTATACCGAAAGAACTGATCATTACAACCGCCACTAAAGTAGCAATCCATACTGGGTCCCATACATTGATCCCCATCGGCACTGCCACCATTACTGCCAGCATGGCCGGATAAATACCGGCGCAGCCGTTTTGCCCAATAGTCGCACCGAAAGATGCAGAGAAATTGGCAATTGCTGGAGACGTACGCAGCTGGTCTACCTGAGTCTCGACATTCAGGGGAATAGTTGCAGCACTGGAGCGGGAGCTAAAGGCAAAAACCAGCACCGGCCATACCTTGGTGAAATAGTGCAGCGGATTGATACCATTAATAAGTAGCAACAGACCGTGCACTAGGAACATCAAACCAATAGCCGTAAAGGAGGCCAGCACAAAACTCAATAAGTTAAGAATATCCCCCATACTGGATTTAGCGATCAGGCCTGTAACCAGGGCCATCACGCCGTAAGGGGTAAAAGCCATCACTAGTCGCACCAGCTTCATAACCCAGACTTGAGCCACATGAACGAAGCGCTCAATCGCTGCGCCCTCTTCGGGAAATTCACGGCGAACCGCCAAGGCTGCCAACCCTAAAAGCACCGCGAATATAACCACCGCTATAACAGAAGTAGAGCGAGCCCCGGTCAGGTCCAGAAAAATATTGCGCGGCACAAAAGAGGTAATAATCTCAGGAATGGAAAGGTCTGTGACCTTGCCAATACGCTCATTCAGTACTTCCACTCGCGCAGCTTCCCTGGAACCCTCAACCAATCCCGCAGCCGACAAACCAAATAGCTCGGCCATAGCCACGCCAATTAGAGCGGCCACCGCCGTTGTTCCTAATAGTACCCCCAGGACTGAAATACTGATTTTGCCCAGCGCCTGGGTATGGCTGACTTTAACTACCGCCACTAATATGGAAGTCAGCACCAGGGGCATCACGAGTAAATACAATAGATTTACGTAACTGTCCCCTATCATCTCTACCCAAGGTATCACCTCTGCGGGTGCAGCCCCCCATCCGCGAGACAGTTGCAGGGTGCCTCCAAAGATAACCCCAAGAATCAGGCCAGCCAGCACTGCTGGTGCGAGGGAGTCACGGCCTCGCTGCCAGCGAAAAAGTCCGTATAGAAAAACAATAAATAGAAGCAGGAAAGCAAATGAACTGATATGCATAAGGTCTGGGTCCCACCCGGAACAAAAGGGGAAAGTGGCGGCATGCTATCAGCGATCCGTCACAAGCCTATAGATGTGTTAGTTATAGTTCTATAAAGTTTGGGAGCTTCTAATAATCCACTGTTACTCCGCCGGCTTTTACCAGCACTCCATTAGTACTCGCTATAAATTGAGAGCCGAAATAAAGTCGTCTCTATCCTGCGGCCCAACCAATGTTTTATGCCAGCGACCATCGGTACCAATAATGAACGTAGAAGGCAGCACCTCCGGCTTCTCCTGCCCCCAGCGCCCTTGCGGTTCGGCCACTAGAACGGGAAAAGAAATACCCAACTTATCCGCCTGTTTTTGTATTTCCGCAATCGGTAAATTGTCGAAGTTCACCCCAACAACAAAGACATTGTTGTTACCGTCGGCCAGTTGGTTAAGGACCGGGATCTCCTCTCGACAGGGCTTACACCACTCTGCCCAATAGTTAACCAGCAAAACCTTACCCGATACATCCAACTCTTCCCCATCAATGGCTAGAAGCGATTTATCGTCTTTAGCGCAGGCGCTTATTCCGCATACCAACAAAAGAAAGGTGACCGCTGCTGCTCTTGTCATCTTCACTTTGACTATTTTCATCAAGCCCACTTTCTCCCCCGCTTTCAGAGTTTGCTTGCTTATCATCAGTCCCGCCGTCGTGGCCCAGCTCAAGGGGCTTATCTTCAGCTTCCTTTTGCTCGGCCTCCAGGAACAACTCTCCAACAGTGATACCTAATTGCTCCCGGGTTGACTCTCTGGCATTGGCAAAGCGTTGCTCTACCTCTCCATACCAGGGCAATCCATCCAGACTCGCAGGAATTCCACTGGGCATCCAATCCGAACTCAGCCAGCCTGCCAATTCAACCAGGGACACCGTGTTCAGGTCCCTTAGCAAAACATAATCATTGCGATCAGTCTGGGTCACCATACGATTAGCCTGAAGGATATTCCGCAACCTTCGCCACTGAACAAACTTGATTCCCATACGGGAAATATCTCGCTCCTTCAGAGGCCTCCCCTTTGCGCATTTCTTATACATCTGCCAGAGAACAATAAGGAGGGCAACCAGGTCAGAATGCTCCCGCTCCTGGGTCGCAGCTTGATAAACCGATAGTGTGCGCACCAACACACAGCCGGCCAATACCAGTATCCACATCAGATAAATCCAAAGCAGGAACAGGGGAACAACAGCGAATGCCCCGTAGATTGCCTGGACCGAACTCCGCGCTACCAACAAGCCGAATAAGTACTTCATAACCTCGAAAACAATCGAGATTATGATCCCCCCCTCTATTCCGTGGCGCAACGGGACATAGCAATTGGGCACAGCGATGAACAGTAGGGTAAAAACTATGGAGCTGAAAACAAACGGCAGAATCCTGAATAACAACGAAGTTACCTCAAAGGAATCAGCTCCACCCAAGAAAAATTTTTGAGAAAAGACAAAAGTACTTGTCGCCAGTCCCGCCCCTAATAGGATTGGACCGAGACTCAATATCGCCCAGTACAAAAGAAAACTCGAAACGCCGCTGCGGCCTTTTTGGACATCCCAGATAGAGTTAAAGGTCCCCTCGATACCGCGAAGGGTCAAACCCGCAGTAATAATCAGCATCGCGATACCAACGCCAGTCAAACGCTGTGCCTGTTCGGAAAAACTGCTGATATATTTTTGGATCTCGCGCCCACTCTGAGGCAAAAAGTGGGTGAACAGTTGATCCTGTAACCTACTCTGCAAGCCGGCAAAGTCGGGAAACAGTGACAACATGGCGTAGCTGACTGTCACTAGGGGAACTATGCCAAACAATGTCAGGTAAGTGAGAGCAGCCGCGCGTTGCCGACAATCCTTTTCATCAAACAGTTTCCACAGTGACGTCGCAAAGCGCAGCCAGTGGTTTCCCCAATCCTTTACGGTGCTTCTCATTGTGATCTCTCTATGCCTGGACATCTCGCCCAGGCCGCAGTATTACTGCCCCAAATAGCCAAGGAGTTCCCGAAAACCCCACAGGACGTTGGAGGGATTATTCAGAAGCGCCTTAGAACTCCGCAACATTCTTCGGTTAGAATACGCCAAACAGTAACAGGATGCCGCCACAATGTGGACGATTTACCACAACCCCCGCTGCTCAAAATCCCGCCAAACCCTACAGCTATTGCAGGATAACGGTATTGAACCGGAGGTGGTTCTCTATCTACAAACCCCACCTTCTGCCGAGGATATTCAGCAGTTGCTGCACAAACTGGATATTGATGCACGACAGTTGTTGCGCACTGGTGAAGAACCCTACAAGCAGTTAAACCTGAAAGACAAAGATCTGGCCGAATCCCAGTTAATTGACGCAATGGCTCAAAACCCTATTTTGATCCAACGCCCGATCGTTATAAAAGGCGACAAAGCAGTGATAGGACGGCCCCCTGAAAATGTACTGGGGCTGATCTGATGGATCGGGACAACGAAGGCTATGTCCTCATCCTCTACTACAGTCGCACCGGTGCTACGGCGCGCATGGCCACCGAACTGGCTCGCGGCGTAGAGGCCAGCGGGATTACCGCTCGCCTGCGCACCGTGCCCGGCGTATCCCCAGACACTGAAGCCAGCGAGCCGCCGGTACCCACCGAAGGTGCCCCCTACTGTACAATCGAGGACCTGCGCAATTGCTCCGGTTTACTGATGGGCAGCCCCACCCGCTTTGGCAACATGGCCTCTCCGCTGCGCTATTTCCTTGACCAAACCAGTGACATTTGGCTCGATGGCAGCCTTACCGGTAAGCCGGCTGCGGTATTTACCGCTACTGGTAGTCTTCACGGTGGCCAGGAAACTACGCTGGTATCCATGATGCTGCCACTGCTGCACCACGGCATGTTAATCGCCGGCATCCCATACTCCGAAGCCGCCTTAATGCGCACCCGCACTGGCGGCACACCCTATGGTGCCTCACACTGGTCCGGTGAACACGCCACATCGCTTTCCGATGACGAAGTAACCCTGTGCCGGGCACTGGGCAAGCGAGTCGGCAGCCTGGCACAGACGCTGGATAATTCGCATAACGGCGACAACTAGAGGATAAAGTGTGAACGATTCTGTACAGCGCAAGCTCAAGATAGCGCTGCGAATTAACTGGATTTGTTATATCGGCATGCTCGTACTGTTTGTCGTCTGGAATCTATTCCTCGAAGGCGGCTCATTGTTCCTGTGGTGCTTGCAGACCATACCACTGCTGTTGGTACTACCTGGGTTACTAAAGCAGCACTATCGTAGCTATCTGTGGCTCTGTTTTATTCTTTTGCTGTATATCACTGCCAGTATTGTCGGTGTAACGATGCCTACACGCGGCTGGCAGGATGGCGTACTGGTAGTCCTTAGCCTTATCCTATTCTTTTCATCAATGATGAGCAGCCGCTGGCATCGCATGCAATAGCCACCGGCACTACTCACATTGCTTATGATTTTGTAACTGATAAATAGACAACGCTTGCCCCTCAGCGCACTAAGGAGTTTTGAGGTTTGACTGATTCATCCAATGAGAAAGGACTGTTCCGCAGCTTTTTTGGTGCCATTGGCGGCTCAATTACCTGGCTGAGGCGAGTGTTTACCAACCTGGTGTTCCTGTTAATACTGGTATTCCTGGGTATCGCAATTTTTGGCAAAGACGAACAGCTGGTAGTCCCACAAGGTGCAGCCCTGCGCGTGGCTCCGAGTGGATTTCTGGTAGATGAGCTCAGCCAGCCCAGCGGATTACCGATTTTCTTCGGTGGCTCCCAGGGGCCAGCGGAAATCAGGGTTAAGGATCTTGTCGACTCTATCGACAAAGCCGCACAGGACAAACGCATTTCCGCACTGGTGCTGGAGCTCGACAATATGGTCGGCGGCAGTCTCAGCAAGCTCGACGAGATTGGCGCAGCCCTGCAGCGCTTCAAGGCTGCCGACAAGCCCATTTATGCGGTGGGTGATAACTACACCCAGGCGCAATATTTCCTCGCCAGCCACGCCGACAAGGTGTACCTGAATCCAATGGGTTCCGTGATGCTCACCGGCTTTGGCGTCTATCGGAATTACTATAAAAGCGCCCTTGAAAAGCTCAAAGTCAATTTCCACGTGTTCCGCGTTGGCGACTACAAGGATTTTATCGAACCCTATACTCGCGACGACATGTCTCCGGCTTCCCGTGAGAATAACCAGCGCTGGCTGCATGAACTCTGGAGTGAATACACCGAACAGGTGACCGGCCTTCGCAACCTGCCAACTGAGAGCATCGATCTATTTATCGACGAGCTACCCCAGAAACTGCAGCAGCATGAGGGCGACTGGGCACGTACTGCTCTGGCCAATAAACTGGTCGACCAACTCGCCAACCGCAACTTGGCTGTTCAAGAGCTACGCAAAACCATTGGTGAAGATGAGAACGATGAACGCAGTTATAAGGCCATCGATGCCCTCACCTATTTACGCAGCCAAAAGCTCAGCGAAGTCGCCGCCAAGAAAGAACCCAATAAGATTGCCTTAATCACGGCAAGCGGTTCCATTGTCGATGGCCGCGCTCCCGCCGGCAGGATCGGCAGCGAAAGCCTGGGAGAACTAATCGCACAGGCGCGCAAAAAAGAAGTTGATGCACTGGTTCTGCGCATTGACAGTGGCGGCGGCTCCGCCTTCGCGTCAGAAGCAATTCGACAGGAGTTACTCGCCACCCGCGAAGCCGATATCCCTGTCGTTATCTCCATGGGCAGTCTGGCCGCATCTGGAGGCTACTGGATTGCTACCGGCGGCGATCGAATCTGGGCCTCTCCCGCAACCCTGACAGGTTCCATTGGCGTATTTGGCGCCTTCCCGACCTTCGAGGATTCCCTTGAGGCACTGGGTATTTATACCGATGGTGTGGGCACTTCAGACCTGGCCGGCAGCATGCGGTTGGATCGTGCCCTACCCGAGGCAGCCGCCAGTATCCTGCAACAGGGAGTGGATAATACCTACGCCAGGTTCCTGAGAATTGTGGCCGAGTCCCGTGGCAGCACTCCCAAGGAAGTGCACAAAATTGCCCAGGGCCAGGTCTGGACCGGGCGCGCGGCTAAAAACCTGGGGCTGGTAGACGATCTGGGCAATCTCAACGACGCCATTGCCGACGCCGCACAGCTTGCTGAGATCGAAGAATACGATGTAATAGAGATCCAGCGCGAGCTGACTCCCGGCGAAAGATTCCTGCGCGCCCTGAGCGATAATGTGGATGCACGTATCGCCGCCAGCCTTGAGGCAAACCTGCCACTCGGCGCCTGGTTAAACAGCTTACAACCGGTTTTGGCACCAATCGGCGAACTGCAGAGCTTCCGCGACCCGCGCGGACTCTACGTGCGCTGCCTGCCCTGCCTAGCCCCCTAAAAGACTTCATCGCCTCTACCCTGCGCCGGCTCAATGCCGGCGCGGACGCCCATAAAGCTCACGCAATTCATTTTTCGCGGCCTCCAGGATTCTGCGCCTGCGCGCAGGCAAATGATGACCCGCACGATTGATATAAAAAGTGAGCATAGACATAGCTGAACGGAAAGGCTCTGATTTGCGCTGCTGACTGGCCTCAGCTGCACTCTTCAGGGATTTGGCTATCGCTTTTGGATCATCCAGGCTAAATACACCGGCTTCAAGGTCCAGCGCATGGCTGTTTGTCGTGACTCTCTGTGACCATTTGGCACTTTTTACTGATACCAAACCCCACCTCCATAACCGCAGTTCCCTGTTAAATATATGGTGGCTCATCCGGATTTGGTCGTTGCGGGATTCCTAAGGAGCCCCTGAATAACTCCGTAATGCCTCTGCGGGTCTTGAAGGGTGCAGGTGTAAGGCGCAGCTCGCCGCGAATGGCCGTAGCCCTTTGCAAGAGCTGTAACGCAGCAGATGCGGCCTTCAAGGCCCGCCCTTCGGGGCTTGCAGAGCGATTCACACTCCGCGTTGCGACTTCTTGAAAGGTCTAGACATTCCTGCGAAGCCGCGTCTTGATTGAGAACCGCTCTGCATGCCAGAGGTATCACGGAGCTATTCAGAGGCTCCCTAAACCTCGCTATCGGAAATTTTAACCTGCCGTAGAGCCCCACTCAGGGCAACCAGTGCGAATGCCAATAAACTCAGGATTCCCGCCCACAATAGTGTCGTCAGAGGCGCTGCAACCTCGCTCAAAACACCCGCAGCCAGGGCCCCCAGCGCCGCAGAGCCAAATAGGGCAAATTGATAAATAGAGATAATGCGACTGCGATAATCCGCCGGCGCCAGCAATTGCACAATGCCTCGCCCCAACCCTGCGGAGGCTGCCGCAACCGCCCCCCAACACAGACACAACAGGATCAACCCAAACTTTGTTGGCCCCAGGCTGATAGCAATCAAGAGTGCAGCGCTGTAAAGCAAGCACATCAAAATTCCCCGCCCAGGCTCCTGCCCCTGGCCCCGTCTCAACATAGTCACCGTCGCGATCACCGTGCCCGCTATAAATGCCAGCTGCAGGGTCGCGTAGTAACCGGCACCGCGACCGTAGTCCTCAGCCAGCAGCGGTAAGACCACCAAGAAAACCCCGATATGCACAAAGCCATTGAATGCCATCAATGCGATCAGCTCCCGCAATACCGGGTGTTTCCATGCCTGACTGAGACCATCCAGAATCAGGGTGTGGGGTCGCTTCTCTGGTGCCTTCTGACGCTCTTGAGGCTGACACAAGGAGAAAAGCAATAATGAAGCCACTAGCACAACGGCAATCTGTACACCCAGCAAGTGCTGCAAGCCCCACTGGTCAAATCGACTCGCTAGCAACATTCCCACTGCCTGGCCGCCGTACTGCGCCAACATCATCCAGGTTACGGTTTTTTGCACGCCTTGCTCAGTGGCCTGCCCCTTGCGGTTGCGGGCACTGCGCTGCACCAGGTTATCCCGTGCCGGCTGTAAAAAAGCGCTGCACACCCCCAGGCAAATTCCGTAAACCATCAAGGTGGATAAATTCAGGACATGGAAGGTGAAATACAACAACAATGCGGTATGACAAAGCGCCAGGCCCAAACAGGCTAGAGCCGACACCAGAGCCGGGTCTCGCCTATCTGCCAAAGCACCGCCAAACAACAGGAATACCAGGTTTGGCAGCAATACTGATGCCTGAATCCACCCCAATTGCAGGGCCGGAAGATCCACGATCGTCAGCGCAATCCAGGGCAGCAATATCACCTGCAACCCGGTTGCCAGGGAGGTGCCGCTATAGCCCAACAGAAACCTTTGCAATTGGGTTGGCATTCTAGATACGAAATAACTCAATGATTAATAACCTGCCAACTCACGCTTGTGCGGCGTCATATTTTCCGAGTGCCGCAACCAGAAATACCAGCTTGATAGCTTCCGAAGTGTTCTCAGCCCAGAGCCGTCACCACCATAGGCGGCAGACTCAAAAGCCTCTGTCACTGCTGCGGCATAACCAGACATCTCCGGTTTTTCCTCGGCAATCCGGCGGGCATAGGATCCTGCAGTCTCACCGGAATGCCGCTGGACCCCATTGCGGGCCATGCGCCGGCAAAAGCGCTGGTAGAGCTTCTCTGCAGGCGCCAACTTGGATCCTCCTGCGGAGCGGGCCGCCCATAAACTGATACCCAACAAAAGCACAAGAATCGGCGCCCCCAGTAATAGGGCGATACGCATTGGAGACAGATCACCAAATAGCCGCTGTAACAAATTCTGCTGTCGATCGGCATCGAAGCTCACTACGGTTTGATACCAACGGTAGTTGATCATATCCCACTGTAAGCGCAACTGGCTGAGAATGCCGATACGGTGTAACGGAAATAGGGAGTCCTGCATAAACTCTTCACCTGCCGCACTCTCCAGACCGTCGCGCACCCGCTCCGGAGCTACTGCCGCTGTGGGGTCTACACGTTGCCAGCCTTGGCCGTCGAGCCAAATTTCAGCCCAGGCATGGGCGTCGTACTCTCGCACCAATAAGTACTCTTCTCCACTGACCCACTCACCGCCCTGGTAACCAGCCACTACTCGCGCCGGTATCCCCGCTGCGCGCATGGCAAACACATAACTACCGGCAAAGTGCTCGCAGAAGCCCTGCTGGCTATCGAAAAGAAACTCATCAATAGTATCGCCGCCCAGTGCTGGAGGCTTCAGGGTATAAGTGAAAGCACTGTGGAAGTGCGACAGCAGCTGGGAGGAAACCGCCTCAGCACTGAGCCCCTGATCTCGTAGGGAAGCCATCCACTGACGAGTACGGCTATTGCCGTAACTGGGAAGTTGCAAATTCCTGCGCCGCTCCGCATTGCTGAGAGTAGCACTGAGTGACAGGGTTTCTCTCGGCCAGGAACTTACCTGGTAAGAAAAGCGGTTGAAAACCGGGGTCCGTTTTACCAGGCGATCATCCGTTGTCTCTCCCACACCCGCACTCTCTGAAGCCGGTTTTGCCATAGCGAATAGCCAGGGGCTGCGGCTCGCTTCCTGGATAACCTGGTAGCGATAACGGGGACCCACTTGAGGAAGCACCTGCTCACCGCTTCTCCAATACACTCGCCCGCCATTTCGAGGGTCAACACCATAGCCCTGGCGCCAGGTACGTCCATCAAATTCCGAATACACCAAGCCCCTCCAGTAGCGCTGCTCAGGCGGGGGGACAGGTCCATCAAAGGAGATACGCAAGGTCGGCTTGCTGGATTTGGAAAGCTCAGTAAAGTCTCCCGGGGCCATAGAATCACTGACACCGGTACGCCCAGCGGAGGTATTCTGCGGCACAGACCAAAGGGGCCCCAGCCTAGGTATAACCAAAAACAACAACACCATTAACGGCGTGGCCTGTGCCACCAACCGCAGGGATAACCCCAGAGCCCGGCGCGGGCGCGCACTAAAGTGTCCCAGCTGCGCCGCCATGGCTGCAGTAATTACCAACACACTCAGTAGACCGTAAAGTGCATAGGGAATGGTCTGCTCTTGCACAAACAGAGTGGCGGCTACGAAGTAGGCCAGCAGTAGACTGACAAAGGCATCCCTGCGGCTGACCAGTTCGAGATTTTTCAGGGTGAATGACAGCGCCAAGAGTGCAATCATCGGCTCCAAAGCAAACAAGCGCCGATAGGACAGAGCCAGTCCCGCCACCGTCAATAGAATCACTGTCAGTTTAAGAGCGCGGCCGGGTAAATCCCTGCGCCCGCGAAAGACTTCCAGGCGCCAATAAACCGCAAAGGCCCAGGCAAAAGCCACCCACAGTGGCAGCATTGTGAATTGCGGCAAAAGGGCGACAAACTGGGCAGCAAAAATCCACAGCAAACTTTCCCTGGGCAATAAATCCTTATTCGCAATCATCACTGGCCTCGCCCGGGGTACAGGGCCAATGCCTGCAAGACCTGCTGCTGATGCTCGGGACCGAGCGAAGGCTCTATTGAAATGCCAGGCAGGCACAAACCATATGCAATGCCTTGCTTTTCCGCTTGTAGGGTCCAGTCACAGAGATTGCTCAGGCGCATCTCTATATCCCTACCATCGAGTAAACCCCAGTCTAGCCACAAGCGCGTGTCAGTTTTGCGCTCATAGTCCTTGCTGTAAAGATCGCGTCCGGCCGCGTATTGCTTCCAGGCTACATGGCGTAACGAGTCACCCGCTTGATAGGGTTTTAGCGCTGCAAAATCATCTCCACCCCGCTTCACCTCACCGAACTCCCCCTCGGCAACAGTCTCTCCTAGCGGTAAAGGGCCCGCAGAAATTGGACGGGGGTAAACCAAAAATTCAACATCCAGGTCAATGCGGCTCCAGCAGCGAAATAACCCGAGAGGGAAACGACTTTCAACCCTCAACCGAGGTGCCTGCACTCGCCCACGTTTTACTACCGGCATAGAGATACAAATATCCGCACTTTTCTGCTCGCACAAATCCACGCGACTGCCCTGCTCCGGTGGCCAACTCAGCTCGAGCCATTCCCGCTCCCGCTTGCCCTCACAACTGACATTAATTTCCGCCTCGGCAAAATCACCAGCAAAAGCTGCCCGGGTATCCAGAAGGCGCAAGTGCACGCCACTTAAATTGGCAAAGGTGTGTAGTGGCAGCACCGCCAAAATGCTGACTAACAAAAATGTCAGAGCGAAAACCAGATTGTTTTCATAATTGGTGCCCAGCAACCACAATAATGCCACCACTATTAGGAAACCTAAGCCTGCGCGCGTGGGCAGGATAAATAACCGACTGTGGTTCAAGGTAATCGCTCGGGCCCGCGGTGCCCGGCGACTAAGCCAGCGCTGCATAAGGTTGCGCCAATATTCCACCAGCAGGTGTATCGGATTGCGGGAAGGGTTTCGACGTTGGGGGTGACTTACACTCATCGACTCAGGCCGCAATCACATCCACTTGGCGCATCAGACGCTCAACCAACTGCTCGCCGTTGCTGCCATCGCTCTGTAATCGATGTCCTGCCACCGCCGGCAACACAGCCTGGATATCCTCAGGCAAAACATGGCCACGATTGTGAATCAACGCCCAGGCTTTGGCTGCGCGCAAAAGGGCCAAGGCGCCTCGGGGTGATAAACCCACTGCGCAATCCGGGCTCTGGCGGGTTTGCAAAACCAGTCGCTCAAGGTAATCCAACAGACTGTCAGAAGTTTTCACCTGCGTAACCAGGTTTTGCATTTTTCCGAGTGTGGCAATATCAATTCTGGGTTTTAACTTTGCCAGCTGCTGCCTCGGATCGGCCCCCATAAACAAAGCCCGCTCCGCCTCCCGGGTGGGATAGCCGAGACTGATACGCATCAGGAAGCGATCCAGTTGGGATTCCGGCAATGCAAAGGTGCCCGATTGTTGCATCGGGTTTTGCGTGGCAATCACAAAAAATGGCTGGGGCAGTGTGCGGGTCTCACCATCGACACTCACCTGGCGCTCTTCCATGGCCTCTAGCAGCGCACTCTGGGTTTTTGGCGATGAGCGATTAATCTCATCCGCCAATAACACCTGGCTAAACACAGGTCCCTCGTGAAAGTGAAATTGGCTGGACTCCCGATCAAATATCGAAACACCAAGAATATCCGCCGGCAACATATCACTGGTGAACTGCACCCGCTTATAAGTTAGCCCCAGCACCTGTGCGAGTGCATGGGCCAAGGTGGTCTTACCCATACCCGGCAGGTCTTCAATTAACAAGTGGCCTTTTGATAACAAACAGGCCAGCGCCAGCTTCACCTGGCGCTCTTTACCCAACAAAACACTGCCGATATCGGACACTATGGCGGAAACTATTTTTTGCACGGCAAATCCATTACTGCTCAATTTTTCTCAAGGGGGCTATTTCTGCACACCGGCAAGGGCGCAACAAAATGCAAACGCTACCGGTAGCAGCGGACAGTATTTCACTGTCCGCTAATAATCATAGGTAGCTGGGCGCTTACGCCAGCGCTTATAGTTGGGATAATCCACGCATCAGGTCGCGCTTGAGGTCCTCAACATTTTCCAGCCCTACCGAAATACGAATCAAATTTTCGGTAATTCCGGCGCGAGCCTTATCTTCATCACTGAGGCGGCCGTGAGTAGTGGTGGCAGGGTGCACAATAGTGGTTTTTGCATCCCCCAAGTTGGCGGTGCAGGAGAGGATTTTACAATTGTCGATCACTTTCCAAGCCTCCTCACGACCACCGCGCACAGTAAAACTCAGCACTGCGCCAAAAGCGTCTTGCTGTTCCCGCGCTAGGCGGTGTTGGGGGTGTTTAGGCAAGCCGGTGTAATTTACCTTCTCAACCATCTCCTGCTCATCGAGCCACCAAGCCAAGTCGAGTGCATTGGTGCAATGCGCCTGCATACGCAGCTTTAAAGTTTCCAGGCCTTTGAGGAATACCCAGGCATTAAACGGGCTCATACTCGGTCCGGCAGTGCGCAGGAAAACCACCAACTCATCCATTACTTCCTTGCGACCAACAGCAACACCGCCCAGGGCCCGGCCCTGGCCGTCGAGGAATTTGGTTGCGGAGTGCACCACAATATCAGCGCCCATGGATAGGGGTCGCTGCAGTGCCGGGGTACAAAAACAGTTGTCGACCACCAGCATGGCACCAGCGCTGTGGGCGACCTGTGCCAACGCGCGGATATCGGCTACTTCACACAGAGGGTTGGAAGGCGTCTCCATAAACAGCAGCTTGGTGGAACCATCTACGGCCTGCTTCCAGGCATCCATATCGGTCAAATCAACATAGCTCACCCGCACGCCGAACTTTTCCATATAGCGGCCAAATAAAGCCGTAGTTGTGCCGAAAACACTGCGGGAACAGATAACGTGGTCGCCACTTTTCAGTAACGCCATACAAATACTGAGAATGGCAGCCATGCCGCTAGCAGTGGCTACCGCAGCTTCACCACCTTCGAGAGCAGCGATGCGCTCTTCAAAAGTACGCACTGTGGGGTTGGTATAGCGGGAGTAGACGTTGCCGGAGCTTTCGCCAGAGAAGCGTGCAGCAGCCTCTGCAGCGGAGGGGAAAACATAACTGGAGGTGAGGTAAAGTGCCTCGGAGTGCTCTCCTTCCGGTGAGCGAACCTGGCCGGCGCGCACCGCCAGTGTTTCCAGAGCGTAACCGTCGTCTTCAAACATATACCGCTTCCTGGTCAGTATTTTTGGAAGCAGCCATCTTAACCGAAACGATCTTAACTGGCGCCCTCTTCTGCCGCGAGAAAAGGACGCTTACGCTTTTTTACTATTGGCAGGCTACAAAAAACGGTTTTTTGCCGCCCGCCAAATCAGGTGAGGGATATTTAGATATTCCCCCAAAGGACGAATTACAAAGCGTTGGCGTCGGCCTTTTTACGCTTGGCCGTATCATTGCGCTGAGCGTGCAGATCGTTTAGGTATTCCTCGTCCACATCACCGGTGATGTAATTGCCGTCGAATACAGAGCAATCAAAGCGATCAATTTTTTGCTTGCCACCACTGGAGCTGACTACCAGATCTTCCAGCTCCTGGTAGATCAACCAGTCTGCGCCAATCTCCTCACAGATTTCCTCGGTGGTGCGACCGTGAGCCACCAGCTCAGTGGCGGAGGGCATATCGATACCGTAGACATTCGGGTATTTTACCGCTGGTGCAGCACTGGCGAAGTACACTTTGGCAGCACCGGCATCGCGGGCCATCTGGATAATCTGCTTACAGGTAGTACCGCGCACAATGGAGTCATCTACCAGCAACACATTCTTGCCACGGAATTCCAGCTCGATGGCGTTGAGCTTCTGGCGAACCGACTTCTTGCGCTGCTTTTGACCGGGCATGATAAAGGTCCGGCCGATATAGCGGTTCTTCACCATACCTTCACGGAATTTCACCCCCAAGCGGTGGGCTACCGTCTGACCTGCCGTGCGGGCAGAATCCGGGATCGGGATAACCACGTCGATATCGTGATCCGGGCGCATGCTGAGAATTTTGTCCGCCAGATGCTCACCCTGACGCAAACGCGCCTTGTGTACCGATACGCCATCCATAATGGAGTCAGGACGGGCAAAGTACACATGCTCAAAAATACAGGGAGTCAAAGACGGGTTATCTGAACACTGCTCGGAGTGCACAGTGCCATCCAGTTCGATATAGAGCGCTTCGCCAGGAGCGACATCGCGCACCAAGGTGTAACCCAGTACGTCCAGAGCCACGGACTCGGAAGCCACCATATATTCGGTGCCCTTCTCGGTTTCACGCTTGCCGTAAACCAGTGGGCGAATTCCGTTGGGATCGCGGAAAGCAACAATGCCGTAACCGACAATCAGGGCAACGCAAGCGTAGGCGCCGCGCACGCGCTTGTGTACAGAGCGCATCGCACTGAAGATATCTTCGGCTTTCGGCTGCAGCTTGTGCAACTTGTGCAGCTCGTGGGCGAACACGTTCAGCAAAACTTCCGAATCAGAATCTGTATTGATATGGCGCAGGTCCTGCTGGAAGATCTCATCGACCACCTCGTGCACATTGGTGAGGTTGCCGTTGTGAGCCATGGCTATGCCGTAGGGAGAGTTCACGTAGAACGGCTGAGCCAGCGCCGGGCCGGAGCTACCGGCAGTGGGGTAGCGGACGTGACCAATACCAAAATTGCCTTTCAGACGCTCCATGTGGCGCGCGCGGAATACGTCGCGAACCAGACCATTGGCTTTCTGCTGGTTCAGGCGATCATCGTCACAGGTAACGATACCGGCGGCATCCTGTCCCCTGTGCTGTAGCAGAGTGAGCCCATCATAGAGCTGCAGATTGACGTCACTCTTACCGACGATACCGACGATACCACACATATATTTGACCCTATTGACTCGAGAAGAGCGCTTTTGGCGCTCTATTTAAAACAACTTTACGAAGAATTCCTTAACGGAGCCCGCCAGCTCCCACGCACTATCCTCAAACTCGAGGAAATGGGGAATCAGAACAGACTGACTCCACCAGCTGTCCTGTTCCACCGGCACCAATGCCGGGGCCAGGATCAACAGCGCCATCACGACAATGGCTCCCCGCACCAAGCCAAACGCCATTCCCAGCACTCTATCTGTACCGGATAGCCCAGTTGCCTCAACAAAGGCAGAAAGCACCATGTTGAGACCGGCGCCAGCGAGTAAGGTGCCGATAAACAGGATGCCAAAAGCTGCAATCATTTGGAGAGAGGGGGTGTCGACGAGGTTGGATAGCATTGGCGCCAGCTGGTCGCGAAACATCATGGCGACGATAAAAGCGGCAATCCAGGTAAGCAGAGACAAGGTTTCCTTGATGAAACCTCGACTAAGGCCGATAAGCGTGGAGATACCCACAATAGCCAGAATGATCCAGTCAGCCCAATTCATTCAATCCTACCTGCGTGGCGGCTGCTGCCGCGAAGAGCGCGCATTCTAACTGAAGGGACTAAGCGCGTGAAGCCGTAGGCCAACCGATTGGAATTTATTACTTGTAGTACCGCTTTCCCTGGACGTTTGGCACAGTGGCAATCGGTTAATTGCGAATAAAAATGCAAAGTGGAAATCTGCCAGCGAGTTACCACCATCCGCCTCGGGCTGAAATAGTGGCAACCTGAAGTCAAAGGCCCGATCAGGCCTTGAACTGAAGCACGAGGGTCTGGGCTTTCAGAAGGGTATCCAATTCTTTTTTCAGTTGATGGGCATCGGCCTTGTTGACCTTTGGCCCAACAAAGACCCGCACCAGGCGACCCTTGTCTGTATCCACTGCCCGAGTATAGGCACTGTAGCCCTCGTTCATCAGGCGCAAACGCAGCTTATCCGCATTGGACTCATCCCGGTAGGAAGCCACTTGAACCACCCAGGCCACAGGCAGGCCATAGGCATCTACAAGGGGCGAGGCTCCCTTCTTCGGCGCGGCCAGTTTTTCCTCCGGCTCATCACTCTTGGCGATCTCTGACCCTTCCTCTCCCTCATCTGCTACTGGAGCCTTCGGGTTGGAGAAGTTCTCCGGCAGATCCGGCTGGAAAGCCTCACCGGGCGCCGGTGCAGGCACAGCATCCGCTACCGGTTGCGGCTCGGCAATTTCAATAGGGCGTATATCCGGCTCCGCCGGAATCTGGCTGGTTTCACTGATATTGCCTGCGGCCTCCCGGTCCAACAGGCTGGGCAAGAAAATAACGGCAAGCGCAGCCAAAACCAGCGCACCGACAATGCGCTGCTTAAATCCGTCGTTCAATCGCCCTCGGCGGGAGGGTTTACCCTCGCAATTCTCCATTACCTTCGTCTCGCATCTGCTGCAGAACCTCAGCCACAGTAAAGAAGGAACCAAATACAAGCAACCTGTCTTGTGGACCAATGGTCGGCAGCAGCTGTTGTAAACCATCGGCGACGCTTGGACAGCGGCTATCGGCGTTCGTTGCCTCAACACCTGCTGCGGCCAGACCTTCCAGCAAGGTCTCTCCGCTCGCAGCGCGGCTATTGCCCGGTAACTCTGCGGGGTGCCAGGCATCCACCACATCCCGCAAAGGCGCGAAGAGTCCCACCAAATCCTTATCGGCCATAGCCGCTACCAGCGCATGGGTCTCACCATCTACAGGGTGATCTGCAAGCCATTTGGCCAAGTGTTCGGCCGCTGCCGGATTGTGCCCCACATCCAACAGCAGGTTGCGCCCCTGCCATTGAACCTGCTGACAGCGCCCGGGCAGGGCAATTTCAGCCAGTGCAGATTCGATCTCACCCCGGGGCAATACATTGAGCAGAGCCAGCGCGGTAATCCCAGCAGCGATACTCGGGCGCGGCAAGTTGATCGGGGGGATCGCAAGTTCCAACTCACCAAAACGGTAAAGTTCTTTTTTACCCTCTCCCAAATTGAGAGAGAAATCCTGACCTATAAAGTAACTGGAACTGGACAATTTTTCTGCCGCAGACAGCACAGATTGGGTGGGATTGCTATCAGCACAGACAAAAGGCGCCCCAGCACGTAGGACACCGGCTTTTTCACGGCCGATTATTTCCCGGTCACTGCCAAGCCAGTCCTCGTGATCAATGGCAACACTGGTGATAATAGCGAGATCCGCATCCACCAGGTTGACTGCATCCAGGCGCCCACCCAGGCCAACTTCCAGAAGTGCAAACTCGACGCCTGCCCTTTGAAATAACCAGAGCGCCGCCAGGGTGGTGTATTCAAAATAGGTCAGGCTGGTCTCACCGCGAGCAACCTCGATAGCCTCAAACGCCAGCACGAGATCTTTATCGGCAACCTCTTCACCCCCGATACGCACCCTCTCGTTAAAGCGCAGAAGGTGTGGGGAACTGTAAGCGCCTACGGAGCGCCCTCCCTTACACAGCAGCGCCTCCATAGTGGCCACGCAGGAACCCTTACCATTGGTGCCCGCCACAGTAATCACTGTCGGTGCCGGTTTCTGGATGCCCAGTGCATCGGCGACAGACGCGACGCGCTCAAGACCTAATTCAATTTCGGAAGGGTGCAGCTGCTCCAGACGGGAGAGCCAATCTTGCAGTGAAGGCATAGTTGAAAACATCGATGATGGGGGCTGCAATCAGCGGAAATTAAGCTGATCACAGCATTACCCCAAGGGAATGGAAATCAGTTGCCGGTCAGTTTACCCAATATGCGGGACACTGTAGAGCGCATTTCCTTGCGAGGAATAATCATATCAATTGCGCCGTGCTCCAGCAGGAACTCACTGCGCTGGAAACCTTTCGGCAATTTCTGGCGAATGGTCTGCTCGATAATATTCGGGCCGGCAAAACCAGCGCGCGCTCCGGGCTCCGCCGCATTGATATCACCCAGCAGGGCCAGGGATGCGGAAACACCACCGTAAACCGGGTCGGTCATAATGGAGATATAAGGCACACCGGCCATCTTCATTTTTTCCAGCACCGCCGAGGTTTTGGCCATCTGCATCAGGGAGATCAGGGCCTCCTGCATCCGGGCACCACCGGTAGCAGAGAAACAAACCAACGGGATACGCTGCTCCAGGGCACGCTGAGCGGCACGGGTAAAGCGCTCACCGACCACATAGCCCATGGAGCCACCGTGGAAAGCGAACTCAAATGCTACCGCTACCAGGGGCGCACCATTCAGGCTGCCCTGCATGGCGATCAGGGCATCCTTCTCACCAGTGGACTTTTGTGCCTGTACCAAGCGGTCTTTATATTTTTTGACGTCTTTAAACTTCAGGCGATCAACCGGCTGCACATCGGTGGCCAGCTCTTCACGACCCTCCTCGTCGAGGAAGATATCCAGGCGGCGACGGGCGCCGATTCTAAAGTGGTGATCGCACTTGGGGCACACATCCAGATTGCGTTCCAGCTCCGGGCGATAAAGCATCGCATCGCATTTGACGCACTTCTTCCAAACCCCCTCGGGGACCTTGCTGCTGCCGGTGCGACGCTCTGTGCGAATTACCGCAGGGACAATTTTTTCTAACCAGCTCATCTCGTTTCCAAATCCGGAGGCTTTCTTTGGGCCGGCACATTTTACCGACCAGTGGGTTTCAGGCTAGGAATTAAAACACTAAGCTGAACAACAAACCCGGCCAGATCAGCCGCTATTTTTGGCTTTCTGGCCAGCTTTGTGCTTAGACTTATAGCTGCTTTTAGCGATCCAGGGCTTCGCGCATCTCGCTGACAATAGCCCCAACCGCAGTTTTAGCGGCTTCCAGGTCTGCCGCCGCATCTACCGCCGACACCAGCACGCTACCGACCACAGCACCGTCGCCATGGGCACTGACCTGGCGGGCCGAGGTACCATCTTTGATACCGAAGCCAACACACAGGGGCAGATCGGTAAACTGGCGAATATGGTCCAGATTGTCACGCACTGAATCCAAATCCAGGTGGCCTGCTCCGGTAACCCCTTTCAGGGATACATAGTAAACAAAGCCACTGGCGACATCGGTAATTTCACGAATACGCTCTTCAGCGGTGGTAGGCGTCAGCAGGAAGATATTGCGCAGGTTGCGCTCCGCCAAAAAGGCATTCAGGGAACCGGACTCTTCAGCCGGCAGATCTACGGTCAGGGCACCATCGACACCCGCAGTGGACGCCGCTTCAGCAAACTCCAGTTCACCCATACGCTGAATAGGGTTGGCATAGCCCATCAGGATTACCGGGGTGTCACTATCCGACTGACGAAATTCTTTCACCAATGCCAAACATTTGCGCAGCGAAGCCCCATTGGCCAGTGCTCGCTCATGCCCTTTCTGAATTACCGGGCCCTCTGCCATGGGGTCGGAAAACGGCACCCCCAGTTCAATAACATCGGCCCCGCTGGCCACCAACTGATGCATCAGCGGCACAGTATTTTCCAAGCCGCCATCGCCAGCGACAATATAAGTTACCAGCGCCTTGCGGCCCTCATCGCGCAACTTGGCAAAGCGGCGATCAATTCTATTTTGTTCTGTCACAGTTTATTCCCTGAGCTACTCCTGGCAAAAAGCCAGCTCAATTATTTGATCCTCACCCATTTTGCCCGCCTCAGAGGCGGGCGGTGATATTGCTACACCTCGATACCGTCGATAGCGGCAACGGTGAAAATATCCTTATCGCCTCGGCCGGAGAGATTCACCAGGACATTCTGCTCAGGGCTCATGGAAGCCGCCAACTTGAGCGCGTACGCGACTGCATGGCTGGATTCCAATGCCGGCAAAATACCCTCAGTGCGAGTGAGACGGCGGAAGGCATCCAGGGCTTCATCATCATCGGCCGTGACATATTCCACCCGGCCGATATCTTTCAGCCAAGAGTGCTCAGGGCCAACACCCGGGTAGTCGAGCCCCGCAGAAACCGAGTGAGTCTCGATAATCTGGCCGTCGTCATCTTCCATCAGGTAGGTGCGGTTACCGTGCAGAACACCGGGAATACCATCATTCAGTGGTGCAGCATGCTTACCGGAAGCCAGGCCTTCACCGCCGGCTTCGACACCAAACATTTTCACTTCAGCGTCATTCAGGAACGGGTGGAACAGGCCGATCGCATTGGAACCACCACCGACGCAGGCCACCAGCGCATCGGGCAACTGGCCAAAGCGCTCCAGACTCTGGCGACGGGCTTCACGGCCGATAATAGAGTTGAAGTCGCGCACCAATTGCGGATAAGGGTGAGGACCAGCCACAGTGCCGATAATGTAGAAAGTATTATCGACATTGGTTACCCAATCGCGCATGGCTTCATTCATGGCGTCCTTTAGGGTCTTGGAGCCGGATTCCACCGGCACCACTTCTGCCCCCAGCAGTTTCATACGGTATACGTTGGGGGACTGGCGCTTAACGTCTTCCGCACCCATATAAACCGTACACTGCAAACCGAGACGCGCCGCCACGGTTGCCGTAGCCACACCGTGTTGACCAGCGCCGGTTTCGGCAATAACACGGGTTTTACCGCTGTGTTTGGCCAGCAGTGCCTGGCCCACCGTGTTATTTACCTTGTGCGCACCGGTATGGTTCAGGTCTTCCCTCTTAAGCCAGATTCGCGCACCGCCCGCCTGCTCAGTCAGTCGCCCAGCAAGATACAGCGGCGATGGCCTGCCTACGTAGTGCGCCAGATCGTGATCAAAGGCAGCGACAAAATCCGGATCATCTTTCAGGCGGCTATACATTGCCTGAAGCTCATCCAATGCGCTGATCAGCGTCTCCGATACAAAGCGACCGCCGTAGGGACCAAAATGTCCGCTCGCATCCGGGAAGGTGGAAAAATCGATAGCACCTGGCTTACTCACACTCATACTCCGTGGGTCACGTGGGGTTAAAACTTTCTTTCTGTTTACCTACTGTTTGAATAGTTCTTCCTGAACTATTCAAACGTCGCCAGAAAATACTGGCGCAGATGCGTCGATCTGCTGGTATTTACTGGCTCGCGCCGGCCAAGCCGGCAAGCGGCACTTCCCTGTGTCGCCTCAATACTATTAGCCGTAGTTCTTCCCGAACTATTCAAACGTCGCCAGAAAATACTGGCGCAGATGCGTCGATCTACTGGTATTTACTGGCTCGCGCCGGCCAAGCCGGCGGGCGGCACTTCCGGTAACGCCTCTAAATCTATCTCTTCGCCGCGCTGACAAACGCAAAAACTTTTTCTCGATCCTTGCGTCCCGGCTGACGTTCTACACCTCCGCTCACATCCACCCCCTGTGGGCGCGCAGCTTCTACTGCTGCAGTTACATTCGCGGGATTCAAGCCACCGGCAAGAACGATCGGGCGACTGCTATCTTGGGGAACCCTGTCCCAATCAAAGGTCTCTCCGGTACCACCGGGGACACCAGGCCTGTAGGCATCCAATAGAAAACCCCGGGCTTTGGGGTGCTCAGTCATTGCGGCTTTGACATCGAGGTCATCTTTCATCCGCAACGCTTTGATATAGGGACGCCGGAATTGTTCGCAGAAACGGGCGCTTTCATCGCCGTGGAATTGCAACAGGTTAAGCGGCACCGATTCCAGTACAGCGTCCACCTCACTCTGTGCCGCATCGACAAATAACCCCGTCAGGGTGACAAATGGGGGAACTGCCGCTGCAACTTTAGCTGCCATATCAAGATCGATATAGCGCGGGCTCGGCTTATAAAATACCAGGCCCAACGCGTCGGCACCTGCATCTACAGCCATCAGGGCATCTTCTATACAAGTGATGCCGCATATTTTTACTTGCATCGTGTAACCTGGACTCAGCCGACTGGCCGATCAAAAGAGGGAACGACGGATACTAGCAGATAGTCAGAAGGCGCGAAATGCACGCCCTCTCCCAGATTTGCTTTAGCCTTGAAAAATTCAGCAGTCTAACTGGAAAGCAAAGCACCCAAAGGCTGTGGCACCAGCAGTGGCCCCGGCTCACACTGGGGAAGCTGGAAATGATCCGGGTAGCGCACATCAACGAGATACAGGCCAAACGGCGGCGCAGTCACGCCGCCGGCGGAGCGGTCCCGCTGATCCAGCACCTCTTTTGCCCAAATTGGTGGGCGCTCCCCTCGCCCCACGGCCATCAAAACCCCGGTGATATTGCGCACCATATGGTGAAGGAATGCGTTAGCACTAATTTCCAAGGCAACCAGCTGACCCACTGGAGCAATATCCAGGCGGGTAATTTCACGCACCGGGCTCTTAGCCTGGCACTGAGAGGCACGGTAGCTGGTGAAGTCGTGGCGGCCGATCAAGTAGCTGGCTCCCTCACGCATCGCCTCCAAGTCCAGTGAGTGCTGGGTCCAGGTTACCTCAGCGGCGCTGTGGGCTGAGCGGGTCGGCGCACTGTGAATCAAATAGCGATAACTGCGTGCGTGAGCGGAAAATCGTGCATGGAACTGCGCCGGCATTTCCCGAGCCCAGCGCACCCGCACTGAATCCGGCAACTTGGTATTAACTCCCTGCACCCAGGCGCGGTCCGGGCGCTGCGCTCGGGTATCAAAGTGAATGACCTGATTGGTAGCATGAACGCCCGCATCGGTACGCCCGGCACAAACCAGGGTCACTTCCTCCGCTGCAATAGTTGATAAAGCCCGCTCCAGATGAGCCTGGACAGTCTCCGATGCAGACTTCTGCTTCTGGAAACCGTGCAACTTGGCTCCGCAGTATTCAACGCCCAGGGCCATACGGCACAGCCCTTCGGGCAGCCCCTCACCTTCAGGGACCTCCCCATTTGGCTTGTAAATATACTCCCTCTGCGTCACCTGACTCATATCACCAAAACCACTTGCTCTCCCCGCTGCGACTGCGCCGGGTAAAAATCACTGCCGGGAACTTCCCGGTAAACATAAAAAAACCTCGCAACCAGTGCGAGGTTTTTTCAAAAACGGAATATGCTGCTAGCTTACACCATCCGCTCCAGCATTTCCTCGGCGCGGTCTTTGTGTTCACCGCCACCATCCTGGGCTACCTCTTTGAGGATATCCTTGGCACCCTCTTCGTCACCCATATCCATATAAGCTTGAGCCAGCTCCAACTTGGTCGCCATCTCATCGCCGCCTTCCAGCAAACTCAACTCTGAATTGAGGTCGCTTTCCAGGTTGAAGTCGAGGTCACCAAAGTCAGAATCTGACGGCTTCTCGACAATCGCCTCAACCTGCTCTGTCGCTTCAGGCTTAGCTTCAACTAGGGGTTCTGGCTCAAGAGTCAAATCACCCTCAGTGGATTCATCGATGAGAGCCAGCTCATCCTCCAGGGAGAACTCCTCTTCGATTGCATCCGCATTGAAGTCCAGGTCGCTAGCCCCGGCCAGCTCCATACCTGCCGCATCGAGAGTTTCCAGGTCAGCATCGAGGGATAAATCTGCTGCCCGCTCACTGCTGGCCGCGGCTACCTCTGCCGAGGGCTGCTCAGTTGCGTGGAGATCCGCAGCAATATCATCCAGGTCGATACCGTCGAGATCCAGGTCGGAATCCAAGTCGCCGCCGATCATCTCCAGATCACCATCAGAGAAGTCATCCATGGATAACTCTTCTGCAGACTCCTGGGCAGAGGAGACTCCTTCTGTCAGGGAGATCTCCTCGCTCAAACCGCTGTCAACGGAATCCAGCTCCAGAGCATCATCCAATTCAAAGGCCGTATCCAGCTCAGCCGAAATCTCTTCTTCTTTCTGGGGCTGAATCTCTTCCTCCATCATGGAAAGATCCAGCTCAAAATCCAAGCCCGGAACGGAACCACCACTGGTAGTTGCCTTTTCTTCCAGCTGGGCCTCAACTGAGGCCTCAGAGCTTTCTTCTGCCGCCGGCTCCAAGTCGAGGGAATCCAGATCCAACTCAGAGGTATCGAATTCTATTGGAGCATCGACACTCTCTTCTGTGTTATCAGAAAGCTCAAGCCCCAAATCGTCTTCAATCAAAGCGGGCTCTTGATTACTTGAGCCCAGATCACCCAGGTCCAACTCACCCAAATCAAGGTCATCAAGATTTAAGTCGTTTTCAACTTCTGGTTCCGATACCTCAGCAGTAACTTCCTGGCTGTCTCCGTCGAGAGCACTGTCCAGGTCCAAATCATCCAGATTAAACTCGGTATCCAGCGACTCGCTTTGATCTGCGCTCGCCTGCAACGGCTCTTCAAAGCTGCTATCCAACTCCAGGTCCAGGGACAGCTCTTGCTCAGAACCAGAGCTCTCCTGATCCAATGACAGATCCATAGTCAGGTCATCTAGGAGAGAGGTATCGGGCTCCAGCGCGTCACCGCTACCAACCAGTCCCGGCTCGGCGCTGGTGAAGTCATCGTCCAGGGCCGCACCGATATCATCGAGCTGCGCCGCTTCGAAGGACTCATTGGAAAGACCCATAGCTGGGGCTTCAAAATCCGGCGCACCGGCAATGGATTCACGCAGGCGGGCGGCGCGATCGGCAGCAGGACCGTCGCTGATGCTAAGCAGCTGGCGGTAGTGATCGTCAAACTTTTCAACGTCCTGGTTGTGGGCGTAAACCTCCATCAACATCAGGCGCGCGTCGACTACCTGCGGGTCCTTTTCCAGGCCCAGCAGCAGCTTGCTTTCCGCTTCCTCATACTGCCCCAGGGACAGGTGAATCTCCGCTTCAGAAATTGGGTCATCAGTGCCTACATCGCCGAGATCGCCCAGATCGAAGGTATCGTCTGCCTCCATGCTCTCAACTGCAGCGAGAGTTTCATCGGGTTCGGCGATATCCTCAGGAATATCCAGCGGCTCTTGTTCCATAGCCATCTGCTGTTCAAGTTCCTGCTGCGCCTCTTGTTCAGCCTTGCGGCGACGCCAGGTGAACAGTCCAAATATAGCGGCCAGCAGACCCGCACCACCCAGGCCAATCAACATTCCGTTATCGGCCAGCTGCTCCATAAAGGTTGGCTTGGGCTTGGTTTGAACTTCAACTACACGATTACGCGTCTCTGCTGGAGCCGGTTCGGCTTCAACAGTTTCTTCTTCCGTATCAGCAGCAACATCAAACTCTTCGCTGTCTTCAACAGTCAGGCTGTCATCTAAAGACTCTACTTCAACGCCATCCGTCTCAGTGGGGTCGAGCAACACGTCTGACTGCTCCGCGGCGGCCTGCACCGCAGCCAGTTCCTCATTGGAAACATCAATCAGCGTATCCATGGTATCGATCTGCTCGTCAAGCTCGGCGATACGCTCACGCAATTCAGTGTTTTCGAGCTTGGACTTATCCAGCTCTTCCTCAGCTACTGTGAGATCACCTTCCAGCGCCTCACTGTCATCAGTGCCGGTTCCAGAACCGGAGGTAACGGACTCATTGTCCCCCGGAGCGGCGAGGCTAACGCGCCCTTCAACCGTTTCGCTGACAAAGGACTCCTCCTCAACCGCACGAGCATCCAGCGGTGCGCCGGTAGCCACTTCCACATCGGAGCGCTGACGCCAGGAGTCATTCTGCTGGGCCACCTCAGAAATCGCCTCCGTCATAGTTAGAGTGCGCAAATCCTCGGTGTTGGGCAGGCGCAGTACGGCGCCTTTCTTCAACAGGTTGATATTGTCATTAATAAAGGCTTCCGGGTTCAGCCTTTGAATCGCCAGCATGGTCTGCTGAACAGAGAACTCGCGACTGGCACGATTTTGCAGCGCGATTTCCCACAACGTATCGGAGGAACTTACCGGGCCATATACCTGGCTGTCGCTTTCACTCGTGTCTGTAGCTGTATAGCGTGGCTGCGGACGAGCGGGCTCGCGAGTTTCTGGAGCAGCTCTTTCAGTTGGGGCTGGCTCAGCCGGAGCCTGACGAGCAGCCGGGGCCGGTGTTGTGCGAGGCTGGGGCTGCTGAACTGGGGCTGTGCGACGCACTTGCTGTCGCTCGCGCTCAGCTGCGCGCACGGGTTGCTGCGCAGCCGTTGGGGAAAACGCAGGCAGGTCCATCAACAGCGTATATTCGCGCAGTAGACGGCCACTGGGCCAGCGAGTCTCAACCAGGAAATTCAAAAAAGGTTCGCGAATGGCTTCGCGACTGGAAATACGGATAACCGGCTTGCCACCGGAGTAGTCCACTTCAAAACTTAAAGAAGTAAGGAGGTAAGAGCGCTCGACACCAGCGCGTTCGAATTCTTCAGGACCTGCGAGGCGAACCCTAATTTCGGTATCTTCCAAACCGCGAGTCTGCAGCAGTCCGATTTCCGCATCGAGAGGCTGGTTAAGGGTCGAGTTGAGCTTGATCTCACCTAGTCCAAGCGCCAGAGCCGCGTTGCTTCCCAGTGCACCGACTAGACCAACTGCAAGTGCCAACTTACGCACACGCATATCCGATTCCCTTTATTGTTAGAACCTTCCCAGGGTTTCCGAAAAGCGCGCCTTCAGAATATCCCCATTACTGAACGGTAATCGTTCAACTAATTAGCCGCCGTTTAGGCAGCCGCCAACTATGGCGAATTTTTCGCCAGTCTCAGCCAAGCCAAAGTTAAGATTACACCTTCACTATGGCCGCTAAGTATTAAATATCAGTAGTTTTTTAGCAACAAGTGGGCAATTTGTGCACAGTTTATTGCTACATCTTTACGCAGGTTGTCAGACACCGCACAAAGATTTAACTGTCGCTTGTTGAGTAGACTTTGGCGCAAGCGGCCGATGATTGTCACGTCACTGCCCACCGCACTTTCTGCCGAGGGCTGCTCCGCCATTTTGAGGCCAGCGCCATTTGCCAGCAGCGCACGCACTTTTTCCAGATCGACATCTTCAGTTAAAGCGACGCCCAAATTAGCTAACTGACCGTGGAAAACAGAGACCGTATTGATGCTGGCATCGACTGCTACCGCGTCTCCAAATAAGCGGCGCAGGTCGTGAACCAAAGTCAGCTCACTGAGGGTGTGGCCACTGGCGAGCAGAGCCTCGCAGGCACTGAGCTGGTTAAACGCCAATCGGTGGCCAATCTCAGGATCAATTTCCGCATCCTGACCACTAAACATCCGCGCGGTTTGTGCCGCCATAGCATCAATTGCGGCCTTGCCCAGAGCAGACACCGGCTGATTGAGCTGTACCTCTACCGCTTGCAGTTTATCTTTCAGGGGCGCCAGGGCTTCCGCCACCATGGAGGCGCCGGCACTTGGCAGGGCAACAACGCGGCGCTCGGCAGAAGCGAGTTCACCGCTGTTAAACATTGGGTGTACCAGGGCAACACTTTCATCGCCACGGGTGTTGTTGGCCACGTCTACAATCCAGGCGCCATTTTGTTCTGCGGCAGCCATGGCAGCTTCAACGGCATCGCCGGCGCTCAGCAGAATCACGACCTGCTTATCGTTAAATGTAAATTTCTCCAGGGACTCCACCGGAATATTGCGATTGGCAAATACCTGGGGGTCTACTTCCCGTTCGTCAGTCTCCAGCAAACTCAGCTGCTCGGCGGAAATTACTTCACGCTCTTCGAGTACTTCCAGCAGGGGACCAAAGGCGGCGTTATCAACACCGACAATGACCAGTTCGCGGGTGGCTTCGGACATGGCAAATCACTTCATTGAATTGGAAAGGGAAAAATGAGGGGCGATTATACCCGTGGGGAAAATTCGAAAAAGGCGCTATGACAAACAGTAGCCGTTTTTTACGCGAAGAAGTTCACAGCTTGGCAAAAAGTCCTCCACTAAAGTGGCCTATTTCCACTCTTAGTAGAGGACTTACTCAGGTTCGTACCAGTTACAGTTTGCCGAGTAAAATCAGCAGGATTCTGCGCAGGGGTTCTGCGGCGCCCCAAAGCAGCTGATCCCCTACAGTAAAGGCGTTTAAGTACTCTGGACCAACGCTCAATTTACGCAGTCGACCGACGGGAATATCCAACTTTCCGGTAACTGCTGTTGGCGTCAGGTTCTGCACCGTAGCCTCACGCTCATTGGGCACCACATTTACCCAGTCGTTGGCACCATTTAACAATTGTTCAATGTCGGCAAGTGGCAAATCTTTTTTCAATTTTATGGTGAAAGCCTGGCTGTGGCAGCGCATGGCACCGATACGTACACAAGTGCCGTCCACCGGAATCGGGGTTTCGGTCTGTAAAATCTTGTTTGCTTCAACTTGCGCCTTCCACTCTTCGCGGCTCTGGCCATTCTCCAACTGGGTATCGATCCAGGGCAACAAACTGCCTGCCAGTGGCGCGCCAAATTCTGCCGTGGGGAATTCTGCTGAGCGCATATCTGCTGCTACTTTGCGGTCAATCTCCAGAATGGCGCTGGCGGGGTCGGCCAGCTCTGTTGCCACACCATCGCGCAGCGCACCCATCTGCGAAATCAACTCGCGCATATTGCGCGCACCGGCACCGCTGGCCGCCTGGTAAGTCATGGCGGTAACCCACTCGACCATGCCCGCCTTAAACAGTCCACCCAGAGCCATCAACATCAGGCTCACTGTGCAGTTGCCACCGATAAAGTTTTTCTGTCCGGCATCAATTGCGCGATCAATCACATCGCGATTAACCGGGTCCAGCACGATCACAGCATCGTCCTGCATTCGCAGGCTGGAAGCCGCATCAATCCAGTAACCCTGCCAACCGGCCTCGCGCAAGCGGATAAAAACTTCCTTGGTGTAATCGCCACCCTGACAGCTGACAATCGCATCCAGCTGGATCAGTGCATCAATATCGTAAGCATCGCCCAGTGGCGGCAGGGGCCTGCCGATGTCCGGCGCCGTGCCTCCGGCGTTGGAAGTTGAGAAAAAAACCGGTTCGGCGATATGGGCAAAGTCGTCCTCTGCTCGCATGCGCTCCAGTAATACCGAGCCGACCATGCCGCGCCAGCCGATAAAACCTATTTTTTGCATTGCGGTGTCCTGTATGTGAGGTGGTCAAAGTGCGCCGCCGGGAAAGCGGCGCGATAGTGGAATCGAAACTTAAAGTGCGGCTACAACGGCAGCGCCCATCTCTGCGGTAGAGACTTTCTGGCAGCCGTCGGTATAAATATCGGCAGTGCGCAAACCCTGCTCCAACACCTTGCTCACTGCTGTTTCAATCGCATCCGCGGCCTCATTCATATCGAGGGAATAACGCAACATCATGGCAGCAGACAAAATAGTCGCCAGCGGGTTGGCGATACCCTGGCCAGCAATATCCGGAGCGGAGCCATGGCACGGCTCGTAAAGACCAAAACCGCTTTCATTCAAGGAGGCGGAGGGCAACATACCAATGGAACCGGTAAGCATGGCGGCAGCATCGGAGAGGATATCGCCGAACATATTGCCGGTTACCATTACATCAAACTGTTTGGGCGCCCGCACTAATTGCATCGCCGCGTTGTCCACGTACATATGGGACAGCTCGACATCGGGGTATTCCGGAGCCAGACGATCCAACACCTCGCGCCAGAGCACGGTTACTTCCAGTACATTGGCTTTGTCTACAGAACAGAGTTTGCCATTGCGCTTTTGTGCCGCCTCAAAGGCAGAGCGGGCAATACGTTCAATTTCTGATTCGCTGTACACGTAGGTGTTAAAGCCTTGGCGCTCACCATTTTCCAATGTCTTGATACCGCGCGGCTCACCAAAGTAAATGCCGCCGGTCAATTCGCGCACAATCAGAATATCCAAGCCGGCAACCACTTCAGGCTTTAACGAAGAGGCATCGGCCAGTTGAGGGTAGAGAATCGCCGGGCGCAGATTCGCGTAGAGGCCCAGGCCGCTGCGAATTTTTAACAGGCCTTTTTCCGGGCGAATTTCCCGCTCCAGGGTATCCCACTGGGGGCCGCCTACCGCGCCGAGCAGCACCGCATCGCAATCACCCGCCGCCTTCAGAGTTTCGTCAGTCAGAGGCTCACCGTGGGCATCGATAGATGAGCCACCTATCAGGCCCTGCTCAAAGCTGAGCCCCAGATTGAATTTTCCCGATGCAACTTCCAGCACCGCCATGGCCTGTTCAACAATTTCCGGACCAATGCCGTCACCCGGCAGAATCATTACTTTTTTCGTCACAGGAATTTCCTTTAATTACTGAACCGCATCAAAAAGCCAAGGGGCTTTCTCTCGGCGCGCCTGCTCATAAGCGCGAATATCGTCGGCGTGCTCCAGGGTCAGACCGATATGATCGAGACCATTTAGCAAACAGTGCTTGTAGAAGGCATCCACTTCAAATGGAATCAGCTCGCCACAAGGCTTGCGCACATGCTGCTGCTCCAAGTCGATAGTGAGCGCATAGCCCTCCTGCCCGTGAGTTTCCTCAAACAACTGATGCACGACATCTTCCGCCAGGACAATTGGCAAAAGACCATTTTTAAAACAGTTGTTAAAAAAGATATCGGCAAAGCTGGGCGCGATAATTGCGCGGAAGCCGTGATCTTCCAATGCCCAGGGCGCGTGCTCACGGCTGGAGCCGCAACCAAAATTCTCCCGGGCAATCAATACTGAACCACCCTGGTAGCGGGGGAAATTAAGGGGAAAGTCCGGATTGAGCGGACGGCCAGAACAGTCCTGCCCGGGAACCCCCTCATCCAAATAGCGCAACTCATCAAACAGGTTCGGGCCAAAGCCAGAGCGCTTAATGGATTTCAAAAACTGCTTGGGGATGATCAGGTCGGTATCCACATTGGCCCGATCCATCGGTACCACGACACCTTCGTGCTGGGTAAACGCTTTCATCAGACCATCTCCTCTTCCAGCTGTACCGGTGCCATCTCTCGCACATCGACAAAGTGACCGGCAATTGCTGCCGCTGCCGCCATACTGGGACTCACCAGATGCGTGCGGCCACCGTAACCCTGGCGCCCTTCAAAGTTGCGGTTGGAGGTGGAAGCACAGTGCTCCCCCGCCCCCAGCTTGTCCGCATTCATCGCCAGGCACATGGAACAGGACGGTTCGCGCCACTCAAAACCGGCTTCAACAAAAATCTCGTGCAACCCCTCGCGCTCAGCCTGGGCTTTTACGGCCTGGGAACCCGGAACAATCAGCACCTGCTTGACGCTATCCGCCTTGTAACGGCCCTTGGCAACTTCTGCTGCTGCGCGGAGATCTTCAATCCGGGAGTTCGTGCAGGAGCCGATAAATACGCGATCCAGTTTGATATCGCTGATATTCTGCCCGGCATTCAACCCCATATATTCCAGCGCTCGCTCCATGCCCGTGCGCTTGGTGGCATCGCTCTCGTCACTGGGGGTAGGCACCTGGGCGCTGATCGGCGCCACCATCTCAGGGGAAGTGCCCCAGCTGACCTGCGGCTCAATGTCCTCACCGACCAATACCACGACTTCGTCGAATACCGCATCGTCATCGGAGTGCAAGTGGCTCCAAGCCTCAACTGCGCGATCCCATATTTCGTCTTTCGGCGCGTAGGGCTTGCCTTTCACGTAATCGAGCGTGATCTGGTCTACCGCCACCATCCCCGCGCGAGCACCGCCTTCAATAGCCATGTTGCACACGGTCATGCGACCTTCCATGGACATATTGCGCATCACTTCGCCGCCAAACTCGATCGCAAAACCGGTACCGCCAGCAGTACCGATTTTGCCAATGATCGCCAGCACCACATCTTTTGCCGTGACACCTGGGCGCAGCTGGCCGTCGACGCGAACCAGCATATTCTTCATTTTCTTCTGGGTAAGGCACTGGGTAGCCATCACATGCTCCACCTCAGAAGTGCCAATACCGTGGGCCAAGGCGCCGAGCGCCCCGTGGGTGGAGGTATGTGAGTCGCCACAAACCACCGTCATACCCGGGAGTGTCGCACCTGTCTCAGGCCCGATCACATGCACAATACCCTGCCCCGGCTCATTGATACCGAACTGGACTACATCAAAGTCACGGCAGTTTTCATCCAGGGTCTGCACCTGGATTCGGGAGATATCATCGCGAATACCACTGACGCCAGCGGCGCGCTCGGCCGCCTCGGAAGGCACATTGTGGTCGGGAGTGGCGACTAGCGAATCCTTGCGCCAAGGTTTGCGACCCGCCAGACGCAGGCCTTCAAACGCCTGGGGGGAGGTCACCTCGTGAATCAGGTGGCGGTCGATATAGATAAGTGAGGAGCCATCATCACAGTTCTTGATCAGGTGGTCCTGCCAGAGTTTGTCGTAGAGTGTTTGCCCTGCCACAGCCATTCCTCTCAGTAGTTAAGAGCCTGAGTCTACCCAGACCCACCAAATAACACCAATTTATATTTATTATCTAAAGTATTCCTAAATGGAATTCGAAAGCCAAACTGGGGTAATATCCGTCTTCTGGCGTCTCTGCCATTTATCCAGCGGCTCAATTTGAGCCTTTATCGACAAACCGCTTCAGGGGAAACAGCTTGGAACTACAGTGGCTGCGGGCATTTCTGGCAATCGCCGAACAGGGTTCGGTATCTGAAGGCGCCGAGCTGCTGCACCTAACCCAGCCCGCGATGAGTAAGCGCCTGGCGGCCCTGGAGCAGCAACTGGGCTCCCCTCTATTCGATCGTATTGGGCGGCGATTGCAGCTCACCGATGCCGGTCGCGCCCTACTGCCCCGTGCCCGCCATATACTTAATGAAATCAGCGACACCGAGCGGGAATTGCGCGCTTTGAGCAACTCGGTCAGCGGCAGCTTGCGTATCGCCACCAGCCACCACGTGGGTCTACATCATCTACCCCCAGTGCTGAAAGAGTTCAGCTTTCGCTATCCACAAGTTGCCTTGGACATCGATTTTGTCGACTCAGAACAAGCTTACGAAGCCCTGATGGCCGCTAAATATGAACTGGCTGTGGTCACCCTGGCACTTAAGGAGTATCCGCACCTGAATGCCGAAGTGATCTGGCCCGACCCCTGTGTTGTGGTGGCGGCCCCGGATCACCCCCTGGCAAAGCTGCCGGAACTGGAACTCACCGACCTAGCCAACTATCCCGCCATACTGCCGGATATGAATACCTATACCGGGCGCCTGATCAAAAGAGAGTTTGATGCCCAAGGGTTAAAACTCACCGCGAAACTGGCAACCAACTATCTGGAAACCATTAAGATGATGGCCTGTGTCGGTCTCGGCTGGAGTGTTCTGCCCCACACATTGGTGGACAGCAGCCTGGCAGTGCTGCCAGTCAAAAAGCTGCAAGTACTGCGAAACCTTGGCGTGATCAGTCACCGGGGCCGAACATTGAGCAATCCCGCCAGCGCGCTACAACAGATGTTGTTCGAAGCAGCTATTTAAGAGTGTCAGGAAAAAAGCGACCAATTTACTAACAGGCAATACCCAAACGCACCATTTTTACCAGTGCAAAACGTTAAAGATTTGTAAAAATGTGCAACTTAGCCACGGCACAGGAAAAATTTATCTGTAAACTCCGCGACAAATTCATCACGGAGTGAAGTCAATGAAGAAATCCGCACTTGCCTTGAGTACCCTCCTCGCCTGCGGCACCGCAAGCGCAGATACTATCCTCGGCCTTGATGCTACTGCCGGCGCATGGCTGCCAGGCTATAGCGGTAATATCGGTACCGACGAATACAAGCTGGATAACCTGTCCCTCTCGGAAGATAACATTACCTTCCTGCAGGTTGCCCTGGAACACCCCATTCCCCTGGTGCCCAATGTGCTTCTGGCCCACAGCAATATCGATACCGACGGTGACGATACCCTGGCCACCTCCGTTACTTTTGATGATGAAACCTTCACTGCCAATTCAGAAATCCGCACAGATCTGAACCTCAGCCATACCGACGCCACTCTTTACTACGAAATTTTGGACAACTGGGTAAATCTGGATCTCGGTTTGACCGCTCGTATGTATGACGGTGAATTTACTGCAGTGAGCGATACCCAGGCAGAGACTGTCGACCTCACGGGCTACCTGCCTATGGCCTACGGCATGGCGCGCTTTGATCTTCCATTTACCGGCTGGTCTGTAATTGCCCAAGGCAATGCAACGGCCTACCGTGGCGATACCCATACCGACCTGACAGCTAAAGTGCGCTGGGATTTTGTACCAGCTGTCGACTTTGCTATCGAAGCTGGTTACCGCGTAATGACTCTCGATCTGGAAGAGCTCGACGACTTGCAGAGCGATATTGAAATCAAAGGACCATACATCGGTTTCAACCTACATCTGTAAGCAATCCACCTAGGATTGCTGTTCGCGCTCCCCAAAAACTTTTGCAGCACTAACGCCTGTGAGGTATAGCTACCTCGCTCAATCTGCACTAAGGTGGCCCAGAAGGGGAGCGCAATTCAAAGGCAGGGCCATGAATCCATTACTCGAAAAACTCGGAATTTCCCATCCCATCTTTGCAGCACCCATGGCCGGGGTATCCACACCCGCTCTCGCCGCCGCTGTATCCAATGCAGGAGGACTCGGCTCACTTGGGCTCGGCGCCTGCTCAGTAGAAAAAGCCGCAGATGAAATTCGTTGTACTCACGACCAGACCGAGCACCCCTTTAATGTAAACCTCTTTTGCCACCAACCCCCGACAAAAGATCCCCAACGGGAGCAAGCCTGGCTTTCCCATCTCGCCCCACATTTTGCCGCCTTCGATGCACCGGTTCCCAAGTTGATCAATGAACCCTACTCAACATTTATCGACAATAAGGCCATGCTGGAAGTTTTGCTCGAGCAAAAGCCACCGGTTGTCAGCTTCCACTTTGGCCTACCGTCAGAGGAGTTTATCGCCGCACTAAAAGGTGCAGGGATTATCTTGATGGCCACGGCAACCTCTCCTCAAGAAGCCAAACTGGCTGAGGATGCTGGTATCGATGTTTTAATTGCCCAAGGTATTGAGGCTGGTGGGCATAGGGGGGTCTTCCACCCAGAGGGCGACCAGGAAATTGGAACTCTGGCGCTGGTGCGATTGCTGTGTTGCCACAGCAGCCTACCAATCGTTGCTGCGGGTGGCATTATGGATGGCGCAGGCATTCGCGCTGCACTCTCTCTCGGAGCCAGTGCCGTGCAAATGGGAACTGCATTTGTCCTTTGTCCGGAGTCTGCGGCCTCCGACAGCTACCGCAACGCCTTACAAAGTGAGCGCGCACAGCACACAGAGATCACCGCCAATATTTCCGGGCGCCCCGCTCGCGGTATCAGCAACCAATTCTATAAAGCACTAAGTAAGGGCGCTCCCCCTCTGCCGGATTACCCGATCGCTTACTCCGCGGGCAAAGCCCTGGCTCAAGCAGCTGCAAAAGCAGGCAATGACGAATATGCCGTTCAATGGGCCGGACAAGGAGCCCCTCTCGCACGAGCCCTGCCCGCAGCCGGATTGGTGACAGCTTTAGTAGCAGAGCTGGAAGCGAGTCAATGAAGGGAGCTATTGGCCACGACATTTATAGAGCTGCACAATTAAAGAGACACAATCTCCGAACACCACCCTTCATCGTCACGCTCAACGCAAACTAGTTGGCTGGCTGTATCACTCGCGCTGACAATCTCACCTTCGGGACCCCAAGCTGCACTACAGCCGGCTGTGGAATAACCACCTGTCGGCTGATTAAAGTTCGCAATAGCCACCAGTAAATTGTGCTCCAAAGCATAATTTGCTAACTGTTGACTATCCTCCGGGTATCCCATCGGAGTAATCAATACCCCTGCCACATAAACTGAAGCCCCCTGCTTTTCATAGGTGGCAACATGACCTGGATTACACACATCTGCACAAATAGCTAGAGCTACGGTCTCACCTTCAATGTTCAGTGATAGATATTCAGTTCCGGGAACAAACCAATTTTCCTCTCCTGTGTGCAAATGTATTTTCAAATAAACAGAAATCTCACCCTGAGGAGAAAATACGAGCGAACCGATCGCAATACCATTCTTCTGCCGAATAGGCGCACCCACAACTAGCCAAACACCACAGTTAGCTGCCAAGTCAGCTAGAGGGCTTAACTGTGGATCGTCGATCTTAAGCGCTAATTGTTCAGCCAGATCCGGCTCATAACCAGTTAATGAAAGCTCGGGAAACACCACAATAGAGGCCTTTTTCCTTACTGCGACTTTTACAGTGTGGATATGTGACTCAATATTGCGTTCAATATTTCCTTTCACTGACGGCAACTGTGCCAATGCCAATTTAAACCTGCCCATCACCCCACCCTTCAGATCACCACTTAAATACAACATGAATCGACTAAATTACTGTATATGTTACACCACAAGTAATAAGCACCGATTCTTGATTGTGTTAATTTTTAAGTTACGTCCGCCTCTAGAATCCTTACCCTTAAATAAATATCCTACATTTTCTTCAGGTATCTATTTAAAAATAAAATAGTTGACTGAAAAAATAAAAACCAGCCAAGATAAAGAATTAGACTCTAAACTTAGAGAGTTTGCATTAAGAGCAGCGGGCACAAGAATCGAACCACAGCACCTAGCAGTGACAATTGGGAAACGGCAGGTTACTGAGTCAGCGCTCTTTTCCAGCAAGCGTTGCATCAACCATCTCCCCGCATGATCCAAGATAGTTATGAGGGTCAAGAAGTTGATCTAACTCCGCATCAGAGAGAGCTCCCGACACCTGTTTATTTTCCTTTAACAAGTCAGAAAAAGGACGACCCGTCTCCATTGCCTGGCAGCAAATTTGGTAAACCAAATCGTGGGCATTTTCACGCCCCAGTTTCGGTCCCAGCCCCATCATTACAGCCTCAGAGAGTACTAAACCTCCAGTCATTTCCAAATTTCGCATCATTTTTTCTGGAAATACCTGAAGTCCTTCTAGCGCAAAACGTGCCTGGGATAATACCGATGCGGTAAGACAGAATATTTCCGGCAAAACAATCCACTCTATCTCCCACGGGCCCGTAGCCCGCTCATGGTCTTCAACCATCGCTTCCAACAAAGAGGCAACCTGCTGTCTAACCACTGGGACAGTACCGCTGATAAGAACTGCTGATAGAGGATTGTGCTTTTGGGGCATTGTACTAGACGCTCCCCGGCCAGATATAAGAGGCTCCGCCACCTCCCCGACTTCTGTCTGCGCCATTAGTTTTATATCGAGGGCTATTTTTCCCAAGGTGCCAGTAATCAGCCCCAATAGACAAGCCACTTCGGTAACGCGATCTCTCATCGTATGCCAGGCGATACAAGGGACTCCGAGATCGAGTTCCTGCATAATTCCTCTTTGAACTTCTAGCCCCTGATGCCCCAGGGAAGAAAGATTACCCGCCGCACCACCAAATTCCCCTACAAACGCCCGAGACTTTATCTCTTTTAAGCGCGCTTGATGGCGATGAATACCAGCCAACCAAACAGCCGCCTTGTAGCCGAACGTTATAGGTACCGCCTGTTGAAGATTACTGCGCCCAACCATAGGCGTATCCCTGAAACGCTTGGCCAGGCTCGCTAAAGCATCTGCTATCCCATTGACCTCCGTCTCAACAATTTCAAGCGCCGCCCTAATCTGTAAGACGGTTGCCGTATCCGTAATATCTTGAGTAGTAGCCCCCCAATGACACCACTGACCTAAATCTCGACTACACAGTGACACTAGCTGCTCTACAACACCCAGCACCGGATAACCAATCAGCTCCGTTTGCTCCTTAAGCTTTACAAAATCTATCTGTTTGGCATCACAGTGCTGAGTGATGTCCTCTGCAGCCTCTGCAGGGATTATTTTTAACCGGGCCTGTACTTTGGCCAGTGCCGCCTCAACATCGAGATAGTACTGAACGCGTTGTTCATCCGAGAAAATCTCACGCATTGCTGAAGTACTAAAAATATCGCAAAAAACGACCGAATCAATCGCGGTTGCTCTCATATCAAATCACGCTCAACAAGATGCCTAGACGCCAGCAGGATCAAAATCACAATAACATCAGATTAGCCAAGGAAGAGATATTCCAAAAAATTAACCTAAGCATCGAGGCGCCAAGAATATGGGGAACTAGAGGCGCCGCTAATCAAGCACTGCAATCCAACCTAAGAGAATTGAATACAACAAGCTAAAACATATCCCTGATTACATTACCCCCTACCCAAACAGCATCTTAAAGCGAATTTAATCCATTAAATTCAACCCCAAAAAATTAGTTTTATTTGACATATATCAATCCCAAAAACAAAAGTACTGCTAGCCTGAGCGGCATGAATAATATAAATAAAATGTGAGCTATGAATATTCTATCTGAACAAAAAGACTTTGAGGCTCCTCCTCCAGCTTTGCACACTTAACCAAGCAACAAAATCAAACAATAAAAAACTGCCAGCATGCCCACGCAAAACAAGCTGCAGAATACAAAAAAACACCAAGTGGATTTCCTGGTAACGACTAACTTTATATATTTAAAATGCTAGCCTTATCAAAACAGCAGTTAAACTTAAATAATTAAAGCCGCAAATACCTAAAATTTCACCAGCCATGTAGTAAACACCAATACACACATCACTGCATAGCATACTTTATCCCAAAAATTGAAGGAGCAGTTCGGGATGAACTTACCACTATCAACTGAAACCATCTATAACAAACAAGCTCACAGCTGGAACCGCTCTGAGAAAATCCTACTCAGTGATTTCACCGCTCGCCCCAAGGTTTTGGAAGCAATCGGAGATATCTCCGGGAAAAACATATTGGATATGGGCTGCGGTGAAGGCTATGTATCCAGGATGCTGCTCGACAAGGGAGCAGGTTCAATCTTTGGTGTTGACTCTTCCTCAGAGATGATTTCCCAGGCAAAGGAAACAGCTTCTGCCGGAAATTTGACGAAAGCAGAATATGCAGTTGGAAATGCCGTTACATTTACAGAATTTCCTAGAGATAAGTTTGACCATGCTATTGCTGTATTTCTTTTCAACTATCTAACCATAGAAGAAATGAAAAAGGTCATTAGTAAAGTCAAGAGTCTATTAAATAAAGGGGGCACCTTTATTTTTACAGTGCCTCACCCTTGCCTTCCATTCATGAGGGAAGAAATTCCTCCATTCTACTTTCAACACGGCAACTTGACTTATTTAGATGGCATAGATCAAACATTTGAAGGAAAAATATGGCGCAGAGATGGAAAACCAGTTTCAGTGCGATGTGTGCATAAAAATTTTTCACACTATTTTGATGCTCTGGCACAAGCTGGTTTTAAATCCCTACCAACTGTTCAAGAACTCTCAGTGACTCAAGAGCACCTCGACCTAGATCCAGATTTTTTCTCACCGCTAGCCGGCTATCCACTACACGTATTATTTAAGGTGCAAGTAAATGACTAACTTAGCCCCAAGTGAAGTAGTTCAAGCTCAAGCCTGGACTGCTAATGATATGACCGCAACTTCCAACTGGAAGTTTCTGTGGCCTTCAAACTGGAAATCTGAAGTCGAGGCTCTGGAGAGCTGGGCCAAACAACAAAACAATCCGATTGATAATCTGACCCAAGAATCAGTTGCCACACCTGAGTTCGACCAACTTGCCAACCAGATAAAATATGAAATAAAACATGGTAGCGGGGTGGCATGGATACAGGGCGAGGAATCATTAAGCAAGCCAACGCTTAACCTACTATTTCTAAAGCTTAGCCTGGCAATGGGCAATACTATAGATACTTATGGCCGGCTTTATGGGATTCTCGACACAGGAAAAGACTATACTAGCGAAGCTATTCCTGTGTCTCAGACAAATGCACCCACTGGCGTCCATACTGATAGCTCACAACGTACCGTACAACCAAAGATACTTGGATTATGCTGCCTTACTCCGGCAGTTGAAGGTGGAAAATCGAAAATCGTCTCTGCGGCTCAAGTTCATGAAAACTTACGAAAAACTGCCCCACAAAAACTAGAGATCCTGTACAACAACTATATTAGGGATTTAGTTACTCCAGGCAGTGACAAAAACATAAAAAGCATACTTGAGAACTGTTTTCCTATTTTCGAATATTCAAACGAAAAGCTCAGTATTCGTTATATGCGGTACTGGATTGAGAAAGGCCATCAGCGTGTAAACCAGCCTTTATCAAAAGAAGTACTTAAGGCTCTGGATATGCTAGATAAGGAATTAAATAGTGTGGAGAATACATTAAGCTTCTACATGAATTCTGGAGATATGGTCTTCGTTGACAACACCAAAGTCCTACATGATCGGGATGGATTTATTGATACTCCGGATCAGAAGCGGGTTTATACCAGGGTATGGATTGATTAGTCTCCATCTAATCAACCCATAAACCATATATTCTTTAGCAGAACACCATCACTTTGTGAGCTAATAATTTGCGAAATGCTGATTGGCAGCCTAAGAAAAACTGGAGAAGTACTTTAAACACTTCTCCAGCTTTAACGGGTGAAAGACTTCCCCGCAGAAATTTCTATTAACTCCCAATTAAACCTAATGATACCGGATACCTACTAAAAGCAAGCTAGTCTTTTTATTAACACCTCAAACACAGGACTTATGAAGTTGGAGGCTTTTTTGTGGGCAAAACGAGACCAGCTTTTCAAAGCTTCATGCTTTAACTTACATGGTTTCACTTGCCTGATCTTGACCCATGCATGCAGCGAAAGATAGGTTGCATGACATGGGATTATAAGGTATCACAGACGCTGTATTTGAACGTGCTGAATTTTACCACCATATACAACCACATCTTCCAAACCGGAATACTCTACTTTCTCTCCAGCATGTGTTTCACCTGTAAAGTTAAAGTTGAAATGAACTATCCCGGGTTTGGTTTCTGTAACACTGCATACTTCCCACTCAAGCTTTGAAAACATACCATGATGAAGTCTCTGCATAGACATGATGTCATTCACACCTAAGAATAGATCTCCTTTTCCTGACCTGAATGTGGAGCTTTCACAAAATAGTTTTGTGATTTCATCAAAATTACTTTCGTTTGAGAGTTTGAAATAATACTCTGCTACTTCCAAAGAACTCATCATCTTTTATTCCTCTCGATTACACATATCTGAGTTGTAGCATAGACCTACTCATATGCGCAACGCTTTACTCAGGCCATCACCGGGATAAAGCTGCTTTGGTCTACAGCACAAAGCGAGCAGAACATAGAATTCAGCAATTTGTTATGCTTTACTCCAAATAATTGAAAAAAAACCCACATGAATATAGGAGTATTGATTCCTAGTGATAAAACACCAAAATATTGAATACGTTTAAGCTTGGGCAGGCCTTACACACAACACCTCAATCAGCCGACTGCATTAGTGGTCGACAGCTTTAAAATGTTATGACCTTTCACACACAGAAAATATGCCCATGCAATTAGTATGATTTGCAGTGGCGCACGTAATAACAAATAAGCGGGCCCCCATTGATGCCCGCCAAGACCAATACCGTTTAATGCCGCATATATATTTGCAGGAAAGAAAATAACGAAAACTACAATAGCAAGCCATACAGCATGGAGCTGATATCTTGGCACAAAAAGAGCAATACCTATCAATAGCTCAATCAATCCAGTGAGATAGATTATTGCTAGGCGAAAAGGGATCCAAGACGGTAACATTTCCACCATGCCCTCCGTTTTAACAAAGTGCCCAACGCAGAAGAATATGAAGGTTATTCCCAATCCCCAATAGGCGTACTTTTTAACATTCAGAGGCATGCCGCTAAACTTTGAATAAATAAAAGAGATACCTAAGGGACTAGACAACAGTAAAAGAATAATTATTGGAGTTACCATAGTTTCCTCATAACGCTAAGCCTGTGTTTTATACACATCATTTAAGCCCATTTAAAGCCTCTGCTGCTTCAATATAATGGAGCAGTTTGGTATATCCCTGCCAAACAGTTTTAACCCCTGGTTCGCCATCACCTTTACGTCCTAGAAATCCCCCTAGGCCTGCCAACATACGCGTTATATCTCTCATGCTTGGAGGTATATTCGGTGGGGAACTTTTATCTCGCATCATCCATACCATGCGCCATTCTTTTTCAGAGTAAGCACTCGTACATGGTTCATCAGGAAGACTTCTTGCTTGTGTAGTTATCGAATGTAGTCGCCATCCAATAATCATATAGATCGCAATACAGTTCAACATTCGCTGCTCTGTTCTAAAACGATTACTTTCTATCTGGCATCCGCCTTTTACCACCCGAAAATAGGTTTCAATTTCCCACCGGCTTCGATACCACTCAATGATAACTCTCGCCTGCTTAAAGTCTTCAACTGGAAGATCAGTTAACAGCATCCACTCAATGCCTTTTTCACCCTCTGGTGGGGTTAATTCTTTAGCCAATACAGCATAGAGAGAAAGTGGTCGTTTAGATCTTCCTTTTCCTAGCAACCGTATCTCAGTAGTGGATACGTTGACCTTGGCTTTTCTTCCAGGCTCTCCATTCCGTTTGGGAATATCTACCGTGTATAGACCGACAGATTTCTGCTCATTCATATGATCCCAAAGCAAAACCGTTTCTTCTCCATCGAGCTCTAAAGTGCGATTGGCCTTAGCTCGAACGATATAGCTCGCCCGCCGCTGTTCACTTTGCTCTTCAGCCAGCTGAAACCACTCATGAATATCACCCTCTCTATCAGCAATACTCACAATTGTGCTTTCAGGGCAGTGCTCTTGTATCTGACAAGCCGTTTCGTAATGGTCTAGCCAGCGTCGACTCTCCTTATCCTTTATCGACTTGGTATAGCGGGAATTAGAACTTGATTCCTTATCTCTCTGCCACATACTACCTTCAACAACACCCAAATTAACTCTGGATGGTGTTATCGCGATGGAGGTGTGCAAGAGTTGTTGGTTGGTCTCTTTACGCCTAAGTGTTCCCATCTCTTTACTTTCTAGGTCAGTGGCAAAATTTAGAAAGGTAGTATCTTGTGGGATAAGAACAACAGGCTGCACTTTGATTCTCTCAAGAGTTGCCGATTTATGACCGCTCATAATAGAGTCAAAGTTGACTTTATCATTTTCTATAAAGCGATAAGCTGCAAACGTTTCTGCCCAAGTTTTGTTTGCACAAGGAATGCTATTGTTTGGGTCTGAACTTAAATTACTGAGAATATTAGACAAGCGCTTATTCAAGCGTGTATCACCCATAACCTGATTTTTTACTTCGTCCATGACCCAGTCCTGCATAATTATCCAGCCAAATCTGTAGTTCTTACTGGGCTAAACTGTAACTTATTGATTTACATAATAAAACTTAAAAAACTTGTGTATAAAACTTAGCGCTAAGCTCACCCACGGAGACGCATTCGCGCTGGAGCCGGTGACAGCGCCTCGTGTGGCTGTTCTTGCCCGATTCTGATATTGAAAGTACTTTTCGCTAACGGGTAAATTGGGAGCCATCTTCGGTGGCCACCGAAGACCTTGTTAGTCACAGTTCATTGCTAAACCGATTAGTTTATATAGACCATTAAAGAGTACGAACGTGACAGATATCCGCAAGGCACAACTCAGATAGTTATATGTATCTCAAGCCCGAATAGCAAGGTAGAGATAGCTTATCGCATGGAACCTCAACTGATCAATATCGGAATTGATACCGGCAATAAATAACTCGATATTCATGTGAGATCTACAGGCCAATTCTTTAGTGTCACCAATATAAATTTCATTAAGTCATTAAGGACGCCTCTCAATCTCAAAGAATATTAGCAGAGTCTACAGAAAGACTCGAATTAGAGTTTGTTTGTGCACGGAGAAAGCAGACTACCCCCTAAATACGAACATGAAAAATAACACCTACTGGGATGAAAGTATGGATTAAAAAATTGACGAGCAACCATAGTCACTTGCTATGAGAGCCTCTCATTGCGACGTAATCCCAATGACCGAACTGATTGAGAGTGACTGTTTACAGCTGGGGGATACTCCCTCTGAGCAGCAATACTGGATAGTTATCGCCATATCATAACCCGATGCGGGTATATGAAGTAAAACACTGGGTTGCTCACTGCCGACTTTATAATCCATAGAAGAGCTTGAAATTTCCTTTTTATCAAAAAATAGGAAGGTTTGAACTCGTCCCGCTAAGCAATTTTCGAGTTTGTTAGCAAACTCAAGCTGATATAGAAAAGTATCAACACTTCCAGAATCTATTTTTTCCAACTTAATAGACAGCGAGTCAGCATTTGCTCGTGTTACTTCAGTATTTTTAGGTAGGCCATAGGCCATAGGCCATAGGCCATAGCTTCGCCACAAAGCGCTAAAAATAAAAATTTTATAACATGCTTAAACATAGCTCGTTTAGCTCATAATGTCGGATTCAGGCGCGCCAGGAGCGAAGCGCCACTTGTGTATTAAGGGGAGCGCAGCAACCTTACACTCAAAAGTGCGTAGCTTTGGGTGTCGACTGGAACCCCTTGTTGTGTAGGAGAATTACCATATGATACTTGTAATTACTATTACTGCTACAATATACAAAACACCATTAATCGCAGTACGAATAGTTAACGGTGGGTCAGATTCTCTAGCGCTCAATTTCTTATATAGATAAATACTACTTAAGCTAACAAATACACATATCGTAGCAATTACATAATCTTGAACGCTAGGCACTGTCTTGCCTGTAAGAATATATGTAAAAAAAAGCAAAATACCTGATATAGGAAGCCCTATAGCTGTATATGCACTTAGCAGTACGTTTTTTGTTTCATTATTCACTCTTCACCTCGAACAAAACACTTAAATTAGGTGCTTCTTAGGCGTCATCTGGGTTTACAGGTTGTATGAATTTACTTGATATTATTCTGCCTCTTAAACCTGCGCACCTTTGTGCGGATATTTTTCATTGGAGATGAGGTATTAAACTGGATCATCCTCCCAAGGGTGTAACTTTTATACCAATTGTCTCCATAAAGTTCATCATTGCTCAATGAGCCTATAAGCTTCAGTATTTTTTGTATTGTAAACTGGAATTCTGTTAGCAACTGTTTATAAGACCAATCCTTATAGGATGCATGAAAGTGCTGCGCTAGCCTCCCAAGCTCATTCCAGCTGTAACCTTTTTCTGGAAAATCTACTTCAAGATTATTTGCCCTAAGCTCATGCCATTTTAGGACAAGATTTCCCCAACCGATCAGGTATGAAATAGTATCAGAAACACTTATTTCTGTATTTTTTACATTACCCTCGACACCAATCTCTCTCGAAAGCTCCCTGGGAACCCCCATATAATCAGCAAATAAATTTTCATAAGAATTTTCAATTGAGGAGATTAATTCTTCTTTATTTTTTGAAATTGAAGACATAGCTATCAATGGTTACTCGACTACAAAGTACTTATAGAACGTTCACATTTGCGGCGGGTGAAGCGTAGCGTAAGCCATTCGACCACGATAGCGGCGAATAATATGTGCTTGCTCAGTGATTTAACACCCACCATCACCGCCGCCTCCATCTCCACCACCAAAACCCCCTGAATCACCACCGCCAAAGTTAGTATCAGAGCCAGCCCCCTGAGTTAATCCAAACTTTACAATAAACCACAGCACACTGGAAATTAGGAAGCCAGTGAATACTAACGGGGCAAAAACTGAGTTAAGCAAATTTTCGGAAGTAAGATCGATCATATACCAAGATCCGACTAGGCCGAAAAAATTAATTATGAGTGATTTCATTTGCTCTCCTTGTACCATTTAACACCTTGCGGAGACCCATAGGGCCGTAGACTCGCTGCCTGTGATTGTTATTTCTGTATACACTTGCCGTCCAGATTGTAGCTTATTTTGAGCTTCATGCCATGAACTGGGGTAGTTACACCTATTAATTCCTTAGGCACTAACTTATACCTGATAAGAGCTTTTCTAGCTGCCTCATCAAATGCGCCTTCAGGATAAGAATCTATGATTTTAACATTTTCAAAAAAACCACCAGGCATTACCGTCAGTTCGAACCCTACCCAACCCTCTATGCAATTTTTAAGTGCCTCTAAAGGATAATTTGGCGTTACATAAATTATTGTTGCCGACGCAAATCCGGACACGAGAGAAATAGTGAGAATAAAAGTTATTGGAATGCTCTTCATGTTCTTATTCTCATAGAACTAAGATCAACGGCGGCTTACTTCGTGAACATTTAACATGCATATTGGAGTGCAGCAACGGTATAAAAAGCGCACAAAGTAAAACGTCAGCTACATTGCCCTGTTAAGGCTTTTGCCTGCTAAACGTAAATTTATTGCCATTTTCTACCAGCCCTCTAAAGAAATCCTTATCAATCTCGGCAATATGAGCCTTTACCATATGAGAACCATCCAAGCGAAGAATGAGAGTGTTACCTATTAACTCCCAAGCTCCTTCAAAAGGTAGAACCAAACTGCCTAGTTTTGGATAGTTTGTACACTTAAAAGTGTTGTCATATCGAAACTCACACTCGTCCCAGCCTGAATCACCACCAAATATGCCCCCACTCCTATCCTCCCAGGTGCCTACTAGATCCTGAGCTAAGCAAGTATTGCTACTTAGTAACAATAGAGTGATGAGCTTATTCATGGAGAACCTAAGCGCCTTTAGTATGTGCGGCCGCGTAACAAACGTCACATGCCTAATTTTATTATGTGCATTTACCTACTGCCTTAATTGAAAAATGTACTGTACCTGCATGACTTGTCTTTTTATATAGGCACAGCTCTGAGCCTATTTTAACTTGGCCAGGAGAGCTTACCCCCACATGAGCCAAGTTGCCGTTAGCTAATTTGACCAAGAGCTTAGGCTCATTTCCAGTTTGGCTGCCATCATAAACCTGAGCATGCGCGACACCTGAAACAAACTCAGTGCTTTTAGGAAAACCGACATATAGGAAGAGCACTCCAATTCCTAGCGTAACCAAGATTGCGAACAGAATGCCTTTGTGTTCGCAATACCAGAGTTCAACTGTCGCAAATATGGCTCGTTTATCTCTCATAGTCTAGACAATGCTGCCATTGCTTGTTAGCTTTTTTACTGAAAGTCCCCACGAGCTTTTAAAATACCATTTTTCTTCAAAAGAAACAGCTTATCGATATAGTTGCCGTAAACTACTACAGCAGAACTTCCCTCTATTTTGTAGTAAGGCTCAGGGAACTCGATCTTCACTGGCTTGATCTTCGTGTTCTTATTATATGAGTGGGCATAGTCATAAGCGGCATATGGAAGCCACGCAGAGACTGGAACGAACATCACCTACTTGTTAGCCTTTGCCACCAAGCTCGAACTTCTGATGCAACTCATAGATTTGCTCCGTAAGGATATTATTACAATTCTGAACCGCAATCCGAGCGCCTGACTTATCTCCGATAACCACATATCTTACCCCGACTTGAAAGTCGTATTTGCACGTACAGGCTGTATCAAGCTTTAGATAGATTTTTTCAATTCTATTTCCATTAAGATCTTCGACCTTATCAAATAGAACTTCAATAGACTCTATTCTTTCTTCATGCCCCTTTTCTTGCGATACGATAGTCTTTCGATATTGAACCTCTCCACGAAAGGTAAAATTCGACTCTTCTATTCTTTCAGATAATGTTTTCTTCGTATATTCAATCCAGCAGCTTGCCAGCCCACTTGGCGAGCATATCAATAGAGCTAAGACTACTAAGAATTTATTCATGGCTTAGAGGCTAACTTTGGGCGCTTTATGTGCAAAAATGGGAGCGTAGCGACCGCGCATAAAGTGCACAAAGTTAGACGTCAGCCTGCAGCGCATTGTTAAATTTATTCTCCGCCGGCGTCTGAATCGGAGGCATCTGCACCGGCGGCCAGTATGCGCCCAGGAACCTTACCTACCAGCCACAAAGTATTACAACAATAACAATACTGGTAAATCGGATCTCCAGGGACTTTTCCATGTGGCTCTATCTTCCCTATAGGCAATCGGCAATTTGGACACTTAAATACTTTAAATCTGAAATTGTTGATTGCGACCAGTATTGAGAAGAAAGATATTAACAGAAGTACCACCCCTCCAATAAATTTTCCTGCTTCTTGTGGGCCTACATGTGTATAAAGTTGACCCAACAAGAAAAAATGCAAAGCGCCAACAATTGCTTTCGCCAGGAATATGGACCCATTACTTTTATTTGCCGTTTTTATTCGTGGTTCGTTCATGGTAAAATTTAACGCTTTACTAAGGGACAGACAAACCAAAGGTTTGGCTGTCCCGCGTGAGCCACGCCTTTTGCGGCTGGAGTGCACTTCAGCAACTTGTTAAGTGTTGCTCTCAAGCCAATAAACTCCGTCATGTTGCCCAACTAAAATTTTATCGATTGATGGAATAAATATTTCAATATCACCACCAGGTTGATACTCCTCTTCAATAGCCCCAGCGATAAACTCTTTAAGCTCTCTTCTATCCATTGAGGCTGATTTTCTAATTTCACCTTTATTATGTGGACGCACTCTATCAAAGCTAACAACATCACTACTCAAGGAATCTATTAGTTCGAAAATATCATCCTTATTCAAGTATTCCATAAGAATTAACACTTAACGTTCGCATTTGCGACGGCTGGAGCATAGCGTAAGCCGTCCGGCCGCGATGTTAGCGAACAACATGCGCTTGTTGAGTGATCTAACACCCACCATCACTACCCCCTCCATCTCCACCACCAAAACCACCAGAATCACCACTGTCAAAGTAACCACCAATGCTAGAGCCCTGAGTTATCCCGAACTTCACAATAAACCACAGCACACTGGAAATTAGAAAGGCTGTAAATAATAATGGAGCAAATACTGAATTAAGCGAGTTTTCGGAGGTAAGATCAATCATATACCAAGATCCAACTAAGCCGACAAGATTAATGATGAACGATTTCATTGGCTATCCTTGTATCACTTAACGCCTGCCGCAGAGGCGAGCGTAAGCGAGTCCTGCCCGCAGGGCGTACTGCCGCCACTTGTTAGCTTTCATCGCACTTTTCCGCGATGTTACCAATCTCATAGGCTGCATCGACCCATGGTGCAGCAAATTGACTGTTACCACTACCTTGCAAAGTAATGGAGCCCATAATATCAGTAGAGTTGTACTCAAGTTCGAATACGTCCCCATCAAGTACAATTATCTCGGGATCTTTTCTCTCTCTTACACCCGAGAATATTTCAGCAGTCTCTAGCACTGACCTTTTTAATTTATCAACACCGGCGAACAACTCTTGGCAATGTCTGAGATCGATAACATGCGTTTCTACGTCATCTCCCTCGGTATGAGCAATAACCAGATATTCGTCACCTATGTGGTAGCCATATTCTGTCCCAGGCGCAAACCATGGGCCTACAATAAAGGTGATTCCGTCACGTTCCACGTTCTCTCCGAATCCACGGTCGAGGATATCCATATAAGGACTTTGAGCTGTACAGCTCAAAATCCCGATAGTAAATATTAGTAGATATTTCTTCATTTCTTCCTGAAAGCTAACGCCGCGGCCAAAGCAGCGCACCGTTTTGTGCAAAATGTGAGCGAAGCGAACTACACAGAAAGGTGCATAGTTTTGGGAATCCCACTGCAACGCCTTATTAAGTTTTACTGGTACCACTTCACCCCCTTGGTTTTATCCTTGTGTTCAACTGAATACAGATGCTCAATGGTTCCCTTGTATTCACCATGTTGAAACACGAGACGAACGTAACTACGATCATCTGGTGATACCGGTAGTTGCAAATAAAGAATATCATTTGCGCTACCCAATACGAATACTTGGCCAAGATCAATATATGTTACCGGCTTAAAATCTATTTTTGGTATTTGGATTTCTTTGCCGCCTAGTTCAAAATTCACTCCCTCAAGTTTATAGTGAGCTCTGTGCGGGTAAGTCGATAACTCTACACTTGAAACCTCAAAGCTCACCTTATAACTCTGACCTCTAAATTCGCCAGACATACCAATATGTGTAATGGGGCGAGCCACATCCTCTACTGCATTAGCGAAAAAAAACCCAGAATATTAAAACTAAAAATTTACGCATAATCTGATTAAAACTTAACGGTTCAAGCAGGGGCGCCAAACTGCGTAGCGGTTTGTGCGCCCCGGCGCGCGAAGCAGCCCTTGCTGCCTTGACTAGTTATGTTTTCATTGAACTCGTTCAAGGTGCTTTCCAGATAGTTTTTGATCAAAATCTAACTGTTTTGGGAGATTAATAGATGGGACTCCTTTAATTTCAACTTGTGCACGCCTGAGTGGAGCGCCAAAAGTTAAACAGTTAGTGCATTCCTCTACTTTTGATATTGTGACAATAGAGCCAGTAGGCAGCGTTTCTCTTGTTACCACCTTTGGACCACTCCAGCCAGGATCTCGTGATGAAATAATATAAACATGAATTTCATCGCTATAGCCTGGTGGCAAGTTAACCCTGGAATAGTCCATATCGGATATTAGTTTATATTGCTTGCCAATATATTGAGAATACTCTGGCTCGCTGCTGATATCTTTGTACTCTGCACGGCAAGCTGAAAGCAACAATGCCAAAGCTACTACAATAATCGCCCCTAATCTATTATTCATGTTTGCTCACACATAACGCCGCGCACAGCCGCCGGAGGCTATTGGCGGCTTTTGTGCTGCGAAGCGCACAAAAGGTGACAATGGCCGGAGGTCGGTTGCTGCGCCTTGTATCGTTGTTCTTGCCTAATTCTGATGTTGAAAATCCTTTTCGCTAACGGGTAAATTGAGACCCACCTTCGGCGGCCACCGAAGGCCTTGTTTGTCACAGTTCGTTGCTGCGCCGGTTTATAAAGACCGTTAACAAGTAGGAACGTGACAGACACTCACTAGGCATAACTCGGATAGTCATGTGGGCCTCGAGCCCGAATAGCAAGGCGGAGATAGCTTATCTTATGGAACCTCAAGAGATCAATGTCGGTATCGATACCAGCAGTAAACAACTCGATATTTATGTGAGACCTACTGGCCAATTCTTTAGTGTTGCCAATGATAAAAATGGCATTAAGGATGCCATTAAACAATTACAACCTCTTAAACCTCAAAGAGTATTAATAGAGTCTACAGGAAGACTCGAATTAGAGTTTGTTTGCGCCGCTGACAAAGCAGGATTACCTGTTGTTGTTTGCAACCCTTCACAGATAAGAAGCTTCGCTAAATCCGCAGGGCGCCTCGCCAAAACTGACAAGCTAGATGCAATGGATATTGCACATTTTGGTGAGGCCATGAAGCCAAGACTATCGGAGCTAAAGCCAGAAAAACTTAGGGAGATCAGTGGCTTACTGGCGGTAAGAAGTCAGTGTTTAGAGATGAGCACAATGCAAAAGAATCGGCTTCAGAGGATGCCTAAATCAGTGCACAAACCTATACAGGCCATTCTAAACACCATCAAGAAAGAGTTAAAAGGTATCGACAAGCAACTGGATAAACTGGTTAACAGTGTGTCTGAGTGGCGGCAAAGGCGGGACCTATTGTTGAGCGCTAAAGGGGTTGGAAATGTATTGGCTTATACATTGATGAGTGAACTTCCCGAGCTAGGAAAATTGAACCGTAAAGAAATCGCTGCACTTGTCGGTATCGCCCCGATGAACCGTGATAGCGGCAGCTTCCAGGGAAAGAGATATATTCGGGGTGGAAGGCATCGTGTACGAACGGTTTTGTTTGTTTCCATCATGTCGGCCATACAGCATCATCCCAAACTAAAGCCGATGTACAAGCGATTAGTCGACGCTGGCAAACCTAAAAAGGTCGCTCTGATTGCCTGCATGAGAAAGCAGATTACGATCCTGAATACGATGGTGAAAAATAACACCTACTGGGATGAAAGTATGGCTTAATAACTTGACGAACAACCATAGTCACTTGTTATACGCCTTTTTGATACTTTTCATTTTCCAATCTGTAGCGTTCACGATGTTTAACGCAAACTGCCTCTAGCCAATCATATTGATCTTGAATGTTATCAAAGGAATCATCTCGAATAAATTTTACAAAGTTAAATCTCGACTTCCCTTCTAATTTATTCATTGGTGTTTCTATAGCTTGATTTAGCAAAGTATCATATTGTTTTTGGTCTATCGTGAATGGACTCCATGATGCCCCCGGACTCATTCCTCCATCGCCTCCACCGCTAGAAAATGTCTGATTAGCAACATGTAAAGGCGGAAATACTCCACAGGCTCCAAAATATGGAATGTCATAGACTAAGGTAAGAAGGTCTCCATTCACATCTTCAGGTGGATGATGGAATTCATGCCTAGTGTAATCAATAGACGTCGTGTCTTTGAGTATTGGTGCATCCATTTTAGAATCACTACATCCTGCGATGATCATTAATAGTACGATGGTGAATTTTTTCATAGCGTTGGACGTCCCGCGGAGGCCCGCAGGGCCGTAGCTTACTGATTGCGCTTGTTAGCCATTTCTTGGAGCTGCGCCAGTCCCTCTTTACCGATATCCCCGAGCGAGCGAGTATTTGAACAGGAACTAATTTCTGGAATCGAACCAGTTTTCCCAAAAACTACATACTTGTATCCTACCACCATGTGAGACGCACACATATCTTCGGGAAACAATGTATTTTTTACAGTTTTGGTATCTGTTACGCCTTCAATTCTTTCTAATTCAACTAATTCGTTTGTGACTACACCATTGTCACCAAGCGTTGAAGACTGAACCTGGCCGAGATAAACATAGTCAGACTCCAAATATCTCTTCTCAAGAGGAGCATCTACGCAGTAGCAACCGAACACCAATTGAGCTTTAAACAGCAATAAAAATATTATGAATATCTTCATTCTAAGACGACCTTATGGCTAACGCCGCGCTCAGCCGCTGGCGTAGCCGGTCGGCTGCAGCTGATGGTTATGTGGCACCACTCTGTACCGCCATCGAGTTATTCTTGCTGCTCACCTACAATTGCGAGTGCTGCTGCAAGACTCGGATCTTCGTCACACCGTGTACGAGGAAGCTCATCGTCAAAGTGTACCCATAGCAACTGCGTCTCTACGCCGTAGTGAAAATTAAGTGTTATAACTTCTGGATGATCGAGTGTCCCGAGTTGAATCCAATATGTATCCGGCCCACTTGCACCGCTAACAGGTACGAGATAGCGGTCTGTTAGGGAGCTACCGCAGTCTGGGCAGAACCCTCGTTCCTTAAATGACCCTCTTACATAGAATTTCGGCTTCCCTTTGGTAAAGCAGAGTGCGGATTTAGGGATGCCGACAAACGCCGAGAATGCGCTGCCAGTGTATCTTTGGCACGCTCGACAGTGACATGTACCGGCCTCGCTTACAGGCCCCGATGATTCATACCGGATGGCCCCGCATAGGCAACCTCCCGTGATTGTGGTTTTATCACTCATAGACTCTGATCAATCCCGACTGGTCTTAGCCACATACGCCTCAAGCTGCGGCGCGAAGCGTCCGACAGCCTTGACTTGTTAAGCACTAGTGGTCTCGGTTAAAAGAAACTTTACCACGCTCTTTAAGTTCACCATGCACATATATTTCCCAAAAGTAGTCACTCGATCCATGACATACAACGGATGCATCCTTACCGCTCTTGTCATCCTTGAAATCTCTAGGAAAGTTTACCTTTGAGGAATTATGTCCACTTGCTTTCAATTTCGCTGAGAACTCGTGCCCATCTCCAGACCTTACTTTATAAAGCACGTCGTAGCCCTTTGTTCCAAATTTATCCCATACTGCAAAATTCATATTAAAGCACGCAGCTGTTAACCACGCTGGTTCAATTGAGTAGGTGGGCAAACTTGTGAAGATAGTTAGAAGGAGGATACAAAATATTTTCTTCATTGACGCAATCTATATTTGTAGGATGCTGTAGTGGTAGGACAGCCGGTTACCCTAACTGCCCCCACGCAGATCCGGACGTGCGGAACTACCGCATCCGGCTCTTCAGTAATATATTCGCTCGTGTAAAGCACGAACCCTAATACCAGTCCACAAGTATACTGCGTTTGTATACTCGCGGTGGCTTTAGCCCAAAATATCCCAGCATTTCCTTTAGACCATTCCAGTTGTAACTCTTGCGCTGACTCCGCCGGTTGAGCCATTTGTGTATGCTGTGTAAAACATAGCTGTACAAACGGGACAAGCTTCGACTGTTGTCTGGTAGACCGAAGTAGTTCTGGAACCCCTGTAGCTTGCGCTTCAGTGTGGGCAGCCATTCTCTCAGACGCTCACTGCGCTTGGCTTTGATCCAGTGGTAGAGCGCTTCCATTGCGCCCTTCTGTTTCTGTGCGGCAGTCCGGCGCCTGAGCCTGGGGCGTTTGTTGACGTCCAAGCTCCAGTAGAACTCAAAACCCAGAAACTGGAACTGCCGTTTTCGGCCCGGATGGAAGCGGCTAAAGCGCTTCAGGTGCGTTTTCTCGGGGGCTAACTGCAGGCCAAACTTGTTCAGCCGTTGCGGTAGTACCCGGTAAAAGCGCTCTGCATCCGTTTTCAATTGGAAAGCCACTACATAATCATCGGCGTACCGGATTAGCATGGCTCTGCCACGCATACGCGGCTTAACTTTCTTCTCGAACCACAAATCCAGGACGTAGTGCAGATAGATGTTCGCCAGTACCGGACTGACCACACCTCCTTGCGGGGTGCCTGCTGCCGCTTTACTGAACTTACCATCTGGAGTTTGCACGCGTACTTTCAGCCACTGCTTAATCAGTGTCAGCAGGGCTTTGTCGTCGATACGAAGGGCTAGCATCCGCAGTAACCAGTCGTGATCCAGCTGATCAAAGAAGCCTTTAATATCGGCTTCAACGATGTAGCCGTAGCCTTTGAATTGCAGATTTAAGCCAAGACTGTGTACGGCTTGGTGGGCGCTTTTCCTGGGACGGTAACCGTAGCTGAAGGGCAGAAAATCCTGCTCCCAGATACTTTGCAGTAGCTGCGCTACGCTCTGCTGCACCAGTTTGTCTTCCACCGTAGGCAGCCCCAGTGGGCGCTGCTTGCCGTTGCCTTTGGGAATCAATACCCGCTTAATCGCCTGGGTGCGGTAGCGTTTGTCACACAGCCGTTGATGTAGGCATTGAATATTTTGCGGCAGTCTTTGCCGGTAAACTTCGGTAGTTACTCCGTCGATACCGGGGCGGGCCTGCTTATTGAGCTGGCCCCAGCTTTGATACAGCAGGTTGGAATTTAGCAGTCCGTATAAATTCTGAAACCTGTGTCTGGGGTGGCTCTGTGCTTTAAATGCGATGGCGTGCAAGGCGGTTGTCATAGTGTCTCCAGCCCTACTTTGTCCGGACTATGTTTCTGTTGCACACCGATATTACTGTCAGCCCCTTCGCCATGTAAGCGGCTTTCCCGCTCTCGGACTACTATGAGCTGATCCGACTTCCGAGTGGTCTTCGTTGGTTTCGCCATTAGGCTTAACGTCTCTACCTGCTCCTTCAGGAACCTGCTCGGATCTCTCAAGTTCTCAATACTTCTCTTTCTACATGCCACGGCTTAATAACCCCGCCGATCCGCAACAACCTTACCATTACGGTTGCATTGCCTGGACTTCGATGGCGTTACACATCTCGTCAATCGGAGCTCACTTTATTATCGGAGCGATACCAGCACTTCAGGATCACGATAATCCCTATGGCCTATAGAATTCTCTGTGTACGCTTCACATAGTTTGTTCACAGTTGAAAAAAAAGATAATTATATTTTCTTTCCCTTCTGTTCCGCCCTACGCGCAACACTCGATACAGGTGGCTGGTTAGGCCTTACCCGACAGGGACTTCCACCCTGCAAGAAGCATCAAGCTTAGCTTGACGCACTAACGCCCGCATAATCGGCAAGCGGCGCATAGCGCCGATTGTCCGGTGGAAGCCCTTAGGGCTGGAACGAAATTCATGCGCTTGTTATGGATTGCAGACCTCGCTGAACTGTTTGCTAAATGCTGATTGCACATTAGGGAAGTAGCTACTTTTTGACACAAACCTATTTAGAACATCTCTAGCAGAGAAAAACTGCTTTTTTTCTTCACTGGACATGCCTTTATGAAATAGATAGTAATCTTCATCAGCGCTCATCGCCGTCTTTTCCGATGTATAGAAGGAATCATTGGCCATAGCTAAATCCACTCTATTTTCCAGTGAACCACTTGAAGTTACTTTTAACGAGAAGCTAGGCACCAATTTCGCGATCGTACTACCAGTATTAAGTAGACTCGGATCGATAATATTCAATTTTTCTGCTACATAGATATTTAATTTGTTGTGGCGTACCTGATATTTTACAAATGGCTTTATGATTTTGAAAGCTACCTTATCCTCTTCAAAAAGATTTTTTGTGGCTTCTAGCATCGATACACTTTGAGAATTTAAATATTTTTTGTATTGCTCGATTTCACATGATGCATTTGCAAGACTGCAATACATAAGGGACATCAGAAAAACTACATTCTTCACTTAGATCTCCATGATCCATAACGTTGCCAGCAAGGGCAGCCGAAGCAAAGCGTAGGCTGTCCAGCCCAGCCACCGGCTGGGCGATCTTGCCTGGCCTGGTTATAGCTGGCGCGCTCTGAACGACCTACTTGCTCTCTGCCAGCCAACTTTGGCTGGCCACTGCCCGATAAATTTACAGGGAAAAATACCATACTTTCCCCACCAGTTAACTAGCTGATTGGCACTCCACAATGGTGCAGCTGGCTTGCAGAACTTGTTGGCTTTAAACGAAGGCACTTGAACGAAACTGCGGTACCAGTTTGAAGGAGAACTCTCTGGCGAAGCGTGTTCAGGTAGAGATTGTTACTTGCAGCAACTACAAACCATCTAAAAAATGACCGCCACAATAACGTTGCCAACAGGGGCAGCCGGAGCGTTTGCGTGCGAAGCGCGCCGCGTAGGCTGTCCAGCCTAGCCCCATAGGGGCTGGGCGAGCCTGCTTGGCCTAGTTATGGGGCCCCATTGTATAATAAATAACCCTGAATTATCCCATAAAATAACGCGCCCACCACAACACTACTTGGAACATAGTAACGAGCGTTGTTTACCGGTAAAGCCGCCGTCAATAATGCTGAACAAACTGCTGAAACCATAGCAACACCAAACCAGTTTCCCTTTAACCCTGGTGAAACTGCCCAAAGTACATATGCCATGGGAATCAAGCTTGAAGCAAAAAGACAAACCATGAATTTCCAAAGATATACACTTAATTTTTGGTCTTTGTGAATTTGGCTCAATTTCTAGCCCTATAACGCCGCCGCTGTGTTTTATACACATCATTTAAGCCCATTTAAAGCCTCTGCTGCTTCAATATAATGGAGCAGTTTGGTATATCCCTGCCAAACAGTTTTAACCCCTGGTTCGCCATCACCTTTACGTCCTAGAAATCCCCCTAGGCCTGCCAACATACGCGTTATATCTCTCATGCTTGGAGGTATATTCGGTGGGGAACTTTTATCTCGCATCATCCATACCATGCGCCATTCTTTTTCAGAGTAAGCACTCGTACATGGTTCATCAGGAAGACTTCTTGCTTGTGTAGTTATCGAATGTAGTCGCCATCCAATAATCATATAGATCGCAATACAGTTCAACATTCGCTGCTCTGTTCTAAAACGATTACTTTCTATCTGGCATCCGCCTTTTACCACCCGAAAATAGGTTTCAATTTCCCACCGGCTTCGATACCACTCAATGATAACTCTCGCCTGCTTAAAGTCTTCAACTGGAAGATCAGTTAACAGCATCCACTCAATGCCTTTTTCACCCTCTGGTGGGGTTAATTCTTTAGCCAATACAGCATAGAGAGAAAGTGGTCGTTTAGATCTTCCTTTTCCTAGCAACCGTATCTCAGTAGTGGATACGTTGACCTTGGCTTTTCTTCCAGGCTCTCCATTCCGTTTGGGAATATCTACCGTGTATAGACCGACAGATTTCTGCTCATTCATATGATCCCAAAGCAAAACCGTTTCTTCTCCATCGAGCTCTAAAGTGCGATTGGCCTTAGCTCGAACGATATAGCTCGCCCGCCGCTGTTCACTTTGCTCTTCAGCCAGCTGAAACCACTCATGAATATCACCCTCTCTATCAGCAATACTCACAATTGTGCTTTCAGGGCAGTGCTCTTGTATCTGACAAGCCGTTTCGTAATGGTCTAGCCAGCGTCGACTCTCCTTATCCTTTATCGACTTGGTATAGCGGGAATTAGAACTTGATTCCTTATCTCTCTGCCACATACTACCTTCAACAACACCCAAATTAACTCTGGATGGTGTTATCGCGATGGAGGTGTGCAAGAGTTGTTGGTTGGTCTCTTTACGCCTAAGTGTTCCCATCTCTTTACTTTCTAGGTCAGTGGCAAAATTTAGAAAGGTAGTATCTTGTGGGATAAGAACAACAGGCTGCACTTTGATTCTCTCAAGAGTTGCCGATTTATGACCGCTCATAATAGAGTCAAAGTTGACTTTATCATTTTCTATAAAGCGATAAGCTGCAAACGTTTCTGCCCAAGTTTTGTTTGCACAAGGAATGCTATTGTTTGGGTCTGAACTTAAATTACTGAGAATATTAGACAAGCGCTTATTCAAGCGTGTATCACCCATAACCTGATTTTTTACTTCGTCCATGACCCAGTCCTGCATAATTATCCAGCCAAATCTGTAGTTCTTACTGGGCTAAACTGTAGCTTATTGATTTACATAATAAAACTTAAAAAACTTGTGTATAAAACTTAGCGCCGCCGTCACGCGGCAATTGTGAAGTTGAATTTTTGTGGCAGCGTAGCGACCGCCACAAAAAAGCGACAGAAAAATTGCTCGCCGTGCACGGCTTTGTTATACGAATTCAGGGCAAGCCCCCGGTATTAAGTACCCCCATACCCGAAAGTATGACTCCTGATTGGAATATCTAATTCCGCGACTCTTTAGGACACTTAGAATCTCAGCTGACCTATTTGTCTCTTTATCTGATACGAGACGACCCCGATATTCACTCACAATGGGATTGAAATCTAGCCACTCTATTGCCGAAGTATCTTCGAACAATTGATCCCACCAAACTGGGCTAAAGCCAAAAATCTCATCTGACGTAATTAGCTTATATCTGATACAGATATTCAGAGAATGAAGTTCTTCAAAATCCCCGCATAACTCACGCCACTTTGTTTTGTTCATCGCAGAGACCAACTGACGCTCATTGATGATCTTAAGGAGATTCTCGTTCATACTTCAGTCGTATAACGCCTACCGCAGCGGCGGACGAACCGCGTAGCGGTTTGGCCGTCCGGCCCCGTAGGGGCGAACTGCCGGTACTTGTTAATGGTACGGGTTTTACTCAGCATCTGAATTGAACACCACAATACTAGGACCAGTTTTATTGATGCTTTCCTGGCTTGAAATAAAGTGCTCGTGGTTCCAGTCCTTGCCTGATTTTTCGATTGCGGCTGCACAAGACTCAAAGAAGCTTGCCAACTCACGTAATTGCTGAGGGTCAGCTGAAACCGTACATTCGTACAGTTCAAGCAATTCATCTTTCGTTTTATGTGAGTATCCGAATACTTTCACGATGCGAGTACCATTAACGCTTTGCTAAGGGGCAGCCGAAGCGTAGCGTAGGCTGTCCCGCGAAGGCCGCGCACTTTGCGACCGAAGTGTACTTCAGCAACTTGTTATAAGTTGTTGCCACCATCATGCCCTGTGGTTAATGGTGTGATATACACCATAAAAATGGCACTTGCTATCGCAATCAATGGGATACTCACTGTCGCAGCCATAAACCCAAAATACGCAAATACTGGCGCAAATAAGAAGAAAGCTAATGCTGTTGAAATAATGCCGATTACAGACGATGCATAACTTACAGTGAGAATCTGTACACCACACCCCTCGCAATGAAGAACGTCGCCATCAAAAATCAACTTCAACTTCGAAATCAATCGGAGTTTACTTACTATACATTTAGGGCATGAGAGCATATTTGTTCTTACGATTTAGTAGTGGTAGGACAGCCGGTTACCCTAACTGCCCCCACGCAGATCCGGACGTGCGGAACTACCGCATCCGGCTCTTCAGTAATATATTCGCTCGTGTAAAGCACGAACCCTAATACCAGTCCACAAGTATACTGCGTTTGTATACTCGCGGTGGCTTTAGCCCAAAATATCCCAGCATTTCCTTTAGACCATTCCAGTTGTAACTCTTGCGCTGACTCCGCCGGTTGAGCCATTTGTGTATGCTGTGTAAAACATAGCTGTACAAACGGGACAAGCTTCGACTGTTGTCTGGTAGACCGAAGTAGTTCTGGAACCCCTGTAGCTTGCGCTTCAGTGTGGGCAGCCATTCTCTCAGACGCTCACTGCGCTTGGCTTTGATCCAGTGGTAGAGCGCTTCCATTGCGCCCTTCTGTTTCTGTGCGGCAGTCCGGCGCCTGAGCCTGGGGCGTTTGTTGACGTCCAAGCTCCAGTAGAACTCAAAACCCAGAAACTGGAACTGCCGTTTTCGGCCCGGATGGAAGCGGCTAAAGCGCTTCAGGTGCGTTTTCTCGGGGGCTAACTGCAGGCCAAACTTGTTCAGCCGTTGCGGTAGTACCCGGTAAAAGCGCTCTGCATCCGTTTTCAATTGGAAAGCCACTACATAATCATCGGCGTACCGGATTAGCATGGCTCTGCCACGCATACGCGGCTTAACTTTCTTCTCGAACCACAAATCCAGGACGTAGTGCAGATAGATGTTCGCCAGTACCGGACTGACCACACCTCCTTGCGGGGTGCCTGCTGCCGCTTTACTGAACTTACCATCTGGAGTTTGCACGCGTACTTTCAGCCACTGCTTAATCAGTGTCAGCAGGGCTTTGTCGTCGATACGAAGGGCTAGCATCCGCAGTAACCAGTCGTGATCCAGCTGATCAAAGAAGCCTTTAATATCGGCTTCAACGATGTAGCCGTAGCCTTTGAATTGCAGATTTAAGCCAAGACTGTGTACGGCTTGGTGGGCGCTTTTCCTGGGACGGTAACCGTAGCTGAAGGGCAGAAAATCCTGCTCCCAGATACTTTGCAGTAGCTGCGCTACGCTCTGCTGCACCAGTTTGTCTTCCACCGTAGGCAGCCCCAGTGGGCGCTGCTTGCCGTTGCCTTTGGGAATCAATACCCGCTTAATCGCCTGGGTGCGGTAGCGTTTGTCACACAGCCGTTGATGTAGGCATTGAATATTTTGCGGCAGTCTTTGCCGGTAAACTTCGGTAGTTACTCCGTCGATACCGGGGCGGGCCTGCTTATTGAGCTGGCCCCAGCTTTGATACAGCAGGTTGGAATTTAGCAGTCCGTATAAATTCTGAAACCTGTGTCTGGGGTGGCTCTGTGCTTTAAATGCGATGGCGTGCAAGGCGGTTGTCATAGTGTCTCCAGCCCTACTTTGTCCGGACTATGTTTCTGTTGCACACCGATATTACTGTCAACCCCTTCGCCATGTAAGCGGCTTTCCCGCTCTCGGACTACTATGAGCTGATCCGACTTCCGAGTGGTCTTCATTGGTTTCGCCATTAGGCTTAACGTCTCTACCTGCTCCTTCAGGAACCTGCTCGGATCTCTCAAGTTCTCAATACTTCTCTTTCTACATGCCACGGCTTAATAACCCCGCCGATCCGCAACAACCTTACCATTACGGTTGCATTGCCTGGACTTCGATGGCGTTACACATCTCGTCAATCGGAGCTCACTTTATTATCGGAGCGATACCAGCACTTCAGGATCACGATAATCCCTATGGCCTATAGAATTCTCTGTGTACGCTTCACATAGTTTGTTCACAGTTGAAAAAAAAGATAATTATATTTTCTTTCCCTTCTGTTCCGCCCTACGCGCAACACTCGATACAGGTGGCTGGTTAGGCCTTACCCGACAGGGACTTCCACCCTGCAAGAAGCATCAAGCTTAGCTTGACGCACTAACGCCCGCAGCAGGGGCGACCAATGCTAAGCACATTTTGTGCGAAATTGGGAGCGCAGCGACCCGCACAAAATATGCTTAGCGTTGGGCGTCCCGCGGAGGCCCGAAGGGCCGTAGCAACCTGCCTGCGTTTGTTAACTGTTAGTGGCACCGAGCTTCTCATTTACTTTATTAATTTGCTTGGTAAGTACGTCTTTAGTTTCGGAGAAGAAAACAGCCTTTTGTGCCATTGCCATAATGACTAGAAAGGAAACAAAATAGCGAGTGCAAAGACCGACCACACCATAAAGACCACCCCTGGCTATTGCTTCCGGAATTTCCCAGAAACCAGATGCAACTTCCATAAAATATGGCAAAAGAAGTAGTAGCCATAAAAAAACGATTTGCTCGAAGACTTTAGGAAGAAGCCATTTCAAAAGTTCTCGCAAATCACTTTTTGACTCGTACCAAGTCAAACTCGATTCAAGCTGCCGAAGCCTTGTGTTGAGGATTCTTACACCAGTAGCGCCGGCCTTAACTTTAAATTGTGTAAACCAAGATACGAGCCACCGACGAATCAATGGTGTAGCCAGATTTACGATCAGGGCAATTAAAATTGAAATAAGAATGTCTGATGTGGTCATAATCTTACTGAACAGTTAACAGTTAATTCAAAAGCAGCGTCTATATATCACCCTTCTATATAATTCTACCGCCCTCAACCAAAGCCCGCTTAAAAACCCAATAAAATCAAAAAAATACATTGAGTGTCACGAAACGAAACAAGTAGATATAAAGCAGCGTCTTTATAATTCCGCGCTCTCCCTGCTTTATATCACTTTTCACATCCTTTAAAAATCAACAAGTTATAGAATTTTTCCCAGAAATAGGAGCAGCGTCTTTTGAATTCTGATATACGAAGCAGGACTTAATTATCAGTACTGTATTTCATCAGCCTACTATGCACATATGTCCCAGCTGGAGGGATGCGCTACCGCGTAAAGAATTGGCTTGCTTAGTACTCGACCTTACTGAGTCAGGAATCTTTTTTGTTGAGATCAGCAGCAGACTCTTTAGAGCAAAGAAAAGTGAAGGCCCTTACCTCAAAGACGAAAATATCCCCCTTCCCTACAAGGCTCTCATAAAATCACAGGGTCGCTTCTGGCCATTCCACTTGCAGTTGAAAAGCCATCCATAGTGGTTTGCCCCCCACTCTGCTATTCTGCGCCCCCTATAAAGAAGCCCTTCGAACTTTAGCCTGGACCTTTCTGTTCAGATCTATCCCGATTGCATGCTTCAAGAACATCAGGTTTGGGCTTGCCGTTCATTATTTGATCGAACGCTTCTGCTTATTAAGCCCCCGAGGAAACCTGCCCCCTACCCCAATCTGAGCCGGCCGCCACTCCTGCGGGGCTCTTGGGGTTTGCGAACACTTTTGTAACTTACTGATTTTCTTAGAGAAAAATGCCAAAAACCGCAAACAAGACCAAGGCCGCGAAACCCGAACACACCCCCATGATGCAACAGTAGCTAGGCAACCTACCCGCTAGCCCCCGCAATTACTTGCTTTACGGGGAATCGCTGTCTAAGAAAATGACGCCTCTAAACTCTTTTTCGCTCTATACAAATCAATGGGTTATACACATTTCTTAGACACATTTTGGCGTGAAATATCACCACTGGATATTTAAACAATTACTCAAGTCACCACCTGAGGTAATTCAGCCCACTGCGTTGTATAAGCTGGAGACCGATGCTCTTGCCGCATCTTCCACTTCTTGTTGATACCTTCAGCCCCCAGAAACAAGGTACCCCGGCCAAACCGCTGATTGATCTGGTCGATGGCCTGCATGGTCTCACCTGATCGTATTGGCTGGCCCGTGGTGAACATGTCGCCTTGCCCCAGTGATCGGGGGATAAGCTCTACCAGCCCTACCCCGGCTTTCAGGAATCGGTGCCCCTGCAGGAATAGTCCTGTAATCGCGCGCTTTACTAGCTGCACTATCAGCCGAGTGTCATCCGTGGGGTATGGGGTTTGCACTACCGTGCTGCGGCTATAGTAGTGCGGCTCATGGGGTGAGGTATGAAGGAAGACATGGACAGACTTCACCAGGGAATCCTGGGCGCGAAGCTTCTCTGCTGCCCTGCTCGCATACAGGGTGACGGCCTGCAGTATCGGCTGAATGTCGGTGAGCTTTTCGCCGAATGAGCGTGTGCAATAGATCTGCTTCTTGGCCGGTGGTTGCTCCTCCAGGCTTAAGCAACTAATGCCATTCAGCTCCTCTATCGTGCGCTCAATGTTTACGTTCGTGTGGCTGCGCAGAATTTTCGGATTGGCTTGTGCCAGGTCATAGGCGGTCTTGATTCCCAGGTGCCCGAGTCGCTTTGATAAGCGCCTGCCTACACCCCACACATCGCCCACCTCAGTGCGCCGTTGCAGCCATTGCCATTTTTCGGGGGAGTCTAACACGCACACGCCCTCACACTTGGGGATCTTCTTGGCGGCTCTATTTGCCAGCTTGGCCAGGGTTTTACTGGGAGCGATACCAACGCCCACCGGCATACGTATATCTCGCCAGAGAGTTTGCCTTATCTCCTGACCGTAATCCGACAAGCTCTCTTGCAACCCATGCAGATCCAGAAACATCTCGTCAATGCTGTAGACCTCAACCTCTGGGCTGTATTGCTTTAGGGTTGTCATTACCCGGTGAGAGATATCGCCGTACAGGGCGTAATTACTCGAGAAGATCTTTACTCCATGCTTTCGCAACAAGTGTTCGATCTTAAAGAACGGCTGTAAGTCGGGGATACCTAAAACCTTGGCCTCTTTCGAGCGCGCCACTACACAGCCGTCATTATTGGAAAGGACTACCACCGGAAGCCCGCGCAGATCCGGCCTGAATATTTGTTCACAGCTGGCATAGCAGCTGTTGCAATCAACCAGCGCCAACATCAGCAGGACCGGTGATACCGTACGGAAGCCTTGACCACTCCCTCGACAATCAATTCCTGCCCTTCCCAAATGGGGATCGGTGCGTATTTATCATTCGCGGACAGTAGCTGCCCTTTTTGCCGATCAAGCACTTTGCAGGTTAGCTGCCCATCCAGGGCAACCACCACTACATCACCGTGAACCGGGGTTAAGGATCGATCAACTACCAGCAAATCCCGGTCAAAAATGCCGAGATCCCGCATGGAATCACCATTGGCCCTAGCCAGGAAGGTGGCAGCCGGGCTGGTAATCAGGTGTTGATCCAGGCTGAGCGCTGCTTCTTTGTGGTCATCCGCTGGCGAGGGAAAGCCGCAGCTGACGCCACTGCCGTATAGAGGGGATAGTTTCATGTGCTCTAACAATATACTGTATTTATATACAGTGTATTAGCCAGCCCCCATGAAAGACAAGTAGCCTGTGTGACTCTGAAGCCGCCCAGAGACCGAGAACGGCTGCGGGACAATCGGTATCAAATTGAGGGGAGATGCATTGCGATCGACCCTCCAGTTGAGTTAGGCCTAATCAAATTTATATGGCAATAATAGTGAACCACCCCCCATTTCATTGACTTACACGAGCCGTTGCAGGCGAGCAGTCTTCATATAATCCAACTCAACTTCAGAGGAGGAGCATTGAACATGGGGCACTATGAACAACCAAAGCCGTTCTACCTGAAAGATCGCCGAGAAGTGGCTATTGATATGTTTGTCTCAAAGGACAATATCACCAAAGCAGACTACATCGCGCTAAAGGTTGTCGAACAGGTTGAGGCAGGGCTCGATAAATACCGCAAGTCCGCTGAGGACCTAGATGAAGAGGCTCTCCTAAATGAAGCCCATGACTCTGCCAAATTAGGGCGCTATATGGAGAGGAATGGCAAGCCACACCCTGGCGGCAATTGTGATGCCCACGCTATAGTCTCTGGCTCACACCCAATGGCTGTACAGCAAAGAGCTATTTTGGCCTATGTAAAAATCCGGATAGACGATATACGGAATGGCACCTGGCTCCCCAGCAGAACAGCAGACACGCCCCACCCCAAGATGCCGCTCGCAGTACCGCACTCACGCATCCATAGAAACGGGTATTACGAATGGCTACAGAGGGAATTTGATTCTCTTGATCTAGAAAGTTTATCTGCAGATTCAGTAGAAAAACTGCTTAAGGGAATAGAGTATGACCTTAAATTCTCTACGTTCCCAAACTATGTTATGTTGCCGGCAGATGAGCTAAAGCGTGTGTTAAAAGTATGAAAATCTATCAATTAAACGCAAATAGCAGCGGCTATATGACCCCCTATTTCGAACCAAATAATGTGCTCAAAAAGCGGGTAGGCATTAAGTTCCTTTTCAACACAACGCCTAAATCCTACAGTGAAGATTGGGAACCGCTGGAGCTAAGCATCAAAGCGTGCGATTCGGCACCGGTTATTCCAACGCTTTCTCGATGGCAAAATTACTTAGTGCTTCATGAATCGGCTTACAAGGCCCTCGAAAGTACGCTCAATCCTTTTGGGGAGTTTCTCCCCTGCACATATCAAGGCACAGCATTTTACCTGTTTAACCCCCTGACAATTGCTGAAGACCTTGATGCGGTAGTGCCTGGCTCCGTTACCAGAAACGGGAACTTGCTCTCTGGTATTGAATTCAACCAGGAAAAGCTGGAAGGGATACCAGTGTTCAGAACAAAAGAGTCCAATATCAGTAACTATTGCACTGAAGCTTTCAAGGAAATTGTTGAATCCGAAAAGCTTGAAGGTTTGATTTTCAGTAGCAACCTGACACACGATTAACAATCAAAGAAAAGCCATCTTCACAGCAAAACGCAGCTACTGAGTGGCTTTTCTATTGTCATCCCGCCATTGATTGAGCACTCAATGTGTTACAAGTGCTGGATAGGCCACTAGAAAATCATGGGTGGGCTAGCTGGCTTGTCAGCGGATTTCTGCGCATCCTTTACCGGCTGGGTAACAATCAAGAAAACCGCATACACCAACCAGGAAAAGAAAAAGACGCCGAGGAACCAGCCCACTTTTGCCCCGCCGTGGGAACGGCTGGAAACCAACACATGTACCACAGGTACCACAAAGAAGAGCACAATCATCAATAAGATGATCAACTGCCAAATACTAATCCCACCGAATCCCATAACGGCCTCCTTGCCAAGCATAATTGTTTTTTGACGAACAACCGGCAGCATACCGCAGCTTGCTACATCCGCCTATATTTCTCGGCAATCGCTTCAAACTGGCGGAGATAGATTGCTTCGATGCAACGCACGGAAACGGGAGAGGATGACGATTGCACAGCTGGCAAGGCAGCTGGGGCTTGTGTCATCTCAAATTTCGAAAATGGAAACGGGCGTACAAAGAATACCGGCTGACCTGCTGCCGGTGTGGTGTGAGGCGGTGGGGATTACTTTGGCGGAAGTGTACGGGGTGGAGAACCTGCACCACTTTGCGCAGATTCCCTTTCCCCCTTTTCTTGCTCGACTTTATTCGCAATTACCGGAGGAGTTTCGCCGGCATATCCATCGGGTTATTGAGAGTAGCTACCAACTTTGGAAGAGCTTGCGATAATGCCCAAATCAGGTGCGCCGTAGGCGTCACCTGGATTCGCTTGTTAGTTTTTGTTTTGTAGTACCTTGAACAATGAACTATTTTTCCAGTTCAATTCATCGCCGTTGGCACAAATAATTTCTTGAATAGCAATGGACAAATCAGAACCTGACCCATAAGTTAGGCAACTTTGGCATTCACAAAGAACATGATCAGGTTTCAATTTATAAACATTAAGCTGTTTTTCACCACATTGAGGGCAATTTTCAACTTTTTCAAGATACTGTTTTTTCTCTTTCTCTTGTGTTTTTTCTATCAGTGCAAAAGCATCTGAATTCATCTTTCGAATTTCAGTTTTAAGCTTTCTTTTTGCTTCTTGCTCCAGCTCCTCTGCACTTGGAGGTCCGGGAGCATATTCAGGAAAATCTTCGAAAAACTCTGACCATTCACCCATATTAAACTTCCAATTTGAAAATGCTGGTGAAAAACTAACAGTGTATCCAAAAACAGTTGCAATATATCACCCACCAATATATCTACAAACTTCCTTCGGCCACGATATAAAAAGTCTTTGAGTAACGTTAACTTATCGGCAGTTGGCACACGTGTACACAAGTGGATATATTTCAGCTGCATTATATCCAGACATTTTGGGCGCTATATATCTTTTTGGAAACCCCTTAAAGGTCAGAAAGGTTGCATCTTCTTTCCTGCACATAGATGAAGATGCTTTTGACCCCAGATGTATAAAGCAGGCTAGGTGACCTGATTATTCCAATAAATATTGTTTAACGCCCCCAACATCTGCCCCACCACCCCGGCTAAATCCGTCGATGTATCCCCAGTAATCTGCGGCAATGTCGCCGGGCGGTTGGCTACCTGCCAGCCGCTGCTGCCGTTGATATATAACAGGCCATCCGCCTGATTCAGTGCGACCTTGGCGGGGTGGCAGATCACCACCACAACTACTCCGGTTCCCCATCATCATCCAGATAAACCCGCTCATCGTAATTCACTGCGGTCATGCTCACCCGTTCTGTACCCGAGGGTTTAATGTCGGTAATTAATGCGGGATAACTCCAGCGATTCGCCTCGCCAAACATAAAGAGCGGCGGTTCCATGCTGCCATCTAAAACCGGCGCAAAGTCCAGGTCGGTATCGATGGCTATCACGTTGGCGCTGTCGGTTACCGTCGCGGTATAGAGCCCGGATAGCTTGCCGTCTGGCTTGCGCAGCGCAAGAAAGTGCGTGCCGCTGCCCCACTCCAGATCTGCATCCAGGGTGATTTCTCGCCCGCTCACCGCCAGCACCCTGCCCGTCTGCGAGTAGCCGGGGATATCGTCGGCCAAGGCGCAATAGCTCAGGTAGCGGCTGTTGAGGCCGTCCATCTCCGTTTTGAATGAGTAGCGGGTGCGGCGGTAGCGCTGGATGCGGCGCTGCCGCATGCCGAAACGCCAGGCTTTGGTCTCGTCGGTAATACCAAAAGCCCTGACTTTCTTGGGGGTCAATCCCTGATCCTCCGGCAGGGCGCACAGCACGGTGGCCGGTTTCCAGGTCTGTGGGTCGAAGTATTCCACCTCCACCCCGTCCGGTTCGTCGGGATCAAATAGGCTGATATCCTGCTCCAGCTCACCCACCCGGTTGTCTGGCTGATACATGTGTTCAAACGCGGTGCGGGGGCCATCGCGTACGGGGATTATTTGCCCGTAATCCAAGGTGGGTTCTGCGTAGCCGACGGCCAGGACTTTCTTTAGCGCTTCAAACAGGGTGGTTTTGTTGTCGAACACTGCCGAGAAAGTATCGCCGCGCGCGCTCCACAGCTCGTGCAGCGCTTCCAGTTCCTCTAGCCCGATCTGGTGATCGGTATGGCCCACGCTCTTGATGATATAGGCAAAAAACGGGGCAATGTCCTCGGTGGCTTTGGCCGCGGACCAGCTGCCATTTTCATACACCGGCAGCTTGCGCGTGGGAATTAAATTGAATTTATTTTCGGCACTGCCGGCCAGGGCGTTGGTGCCGCGAATCTTCACCGCAATAGTGGTTACGCCCTCGTAACTGCTGGCACTGTCTAGCTCGGCCCTGAGTGCCGTCCACTGCACCATGTCATAAATGCGGGTATCGTCGCTGGCTTCGGTGACGCGCCTGACACGCACCTCCGGGCGTATGGCCGAGCCGATATTAATTTTTTCGGTGTGCCCTAGCTGGTCATTGGTGGCATTGCTAAAGGTATGGGTAACGGTGGTCCAGCTCGACGCGCCTTCTGCACGATAGTCGATATCAATGGCAACTTCCTGGCTATCAAAATTGCCATTGTCTTTGATGCGCCCCAACCCCTGCGGCAGGAAGAAATCCAGCTCTATATAACGGGTAGTTTCATTTTCCGGGCAGGCGAAGATCGGCCCCAAATAATTGCCAGCGCCACCGCCATTGCTGGCGATAGTGATGGCCTCATGCTGAGAGGCGGCGAATCCAGTCCAACTGGTATCCGGGTTGCCGTTCGCATCCACCTTCTCCATCTGGGCACTATACGTATCTCGCAATTGCACACGAAAATCACCATCGTTACTGCTGTTAGAAATAGTCACTATTTCCCCGACCACATAGGGAAAGTGAGCGGCAATGTACCCTGAGAACTCCGGGTCATAGATATAGCGGCGCAGCGATTTACTACTAAACGTCCAACGGGATAGGCCGTCATTTCCCCCAACCGAAGTGGATGACCCCTCCAGCTCTAAACCCGTTTGGCCCGAGCTGCTGCCCACCTCGGGAGAGAGGTAAAAATTGCGGTGGGCGTCGTGGTCGGTGACATCCTCACCGGGACCAAATACCCGATACTCAATATCGCCGGCGTAACCGCTCACCGGGGTATTGCCGATATAAATATTGTCCGCACTGATTTCGTAATCCCCGACACCCACGCATAACATTAAATACAGATATTGTTCGTTGTTGTCGTACTGGCGTCGAGGCTGGCACAGCAAATCCGGATACACTTTATGGCGGCCGGCAATTTCCGGTACCACACCCATCAGCCGGGCCTGATTGCCCTGGGCGTTGGGGTCGTAAATGGTCGAACCATCCGGGGTGGTTTGGTTGTAGTTATCGGGGATTTGCTGGGAAAAATAGATTGCGGCCGCCGCCGCCGCAACAGCCACTACCGCCATCACAATCACTGCCAGGCCTTTGGCCTCCACCACTAACTCAAACTGATCGCCAGACTGAATCCTATAGCCTGCCCATTCGCTAGGCGGCAATGGCTCATTATTTACTGACGCCGAAAATAGTGGCACCGCTCGGGGCTCATAGCTGGGTACATTATTTTTTAACCAGTGTTCGAAGGTTTGCCCGGGCTTCGCTGTGCAGGTTTCGAAGTTACCTCGCTCGAGCTTGCTGGGGTAGATTTTGAGAATTGCATTCATGGTGAAAAAATTCGCAGCGTTGGAACAATCGGCGGAAGGCGCGCGGGCTGGTGAGTAGCGGCTTGCCATATTGCCGACCGGTGTGCAGGACTTGGGTTTGGCCGTTGTTCACGACAATGCCCACATGAATCAGGCAATCGCCGCTAAAGCCGCAGGCGACAGCGCCGGGTTTACAGGGGCCCGATAAAAAATCCGGCACCACCTGCAAATAGCTGGCGGTCAGCAGCGTTTTATTGTCGGGGCACACATGGCCAAAGGATTCCAGCAACGGCGTTTTGAATTGCCGGTACAAGACATCGCGCACCAGTCCCCAACAGTCAAAGCCATGCATATCCCGGCCGCCGTCCACATAGGGGACGGTGAGATAGTCGTTAATCCAGTGCATAGGGCTAGCCGTAGTATTTAAGGCCGGGGGCAAAATCGGGGGTATAGAACAAGTTCGGCCAGGCTTTATTGACCAGATCGTGAAAGCTGGCAATCACCGAAACGCTAGCCGGGTTGGCTTTTACCGAAACTGCGGTCATGACCGTGGCCGGCTGCGCGGGGGCGCTTAGGTTCGACACCAAATACTGGCGGTAAATCACCTGTATTGCCCCGCCCGCCTCCAGCGCGGCCTGAATATTTTGCAGCGCTTCGCCGGTGACATTATCCAGTTGGAACTGTAAATCCTGACGGCCACGTATGGAACGCTGCGGCAGGGAAACACCGAAGCCGCTCGCGGTAAAGGTTGCGGTTTCCCCGTCCTCCAGAACCGCTTCGATATCGTCAAAACCCTGGCACAGACGAATCGCACCGCCCTCAAAGGCGGCGTGCTTCAGCTCCAGGGTATGGATGATAATTTCATCAATCGGGGCGCTGGCGTAGACGGTTTCTAATACCGCGCTCACAGGAAGAGCTCGGCTAGAGCCTGGCCGTATTTCCGCAACTCGTAGGGGCCGGGGTGATTAAACCGATTGGCGTTACACATAGACAATGGACTGAGTGCAATGCCGCCGAGGCGCTCGTTATCCGCCAGGTAAGTGGTGGAGACGAAGGCGCTATCGGTTTCCTGAGCAGCGAGCCACAGGCGATCATTGGTGGTGCGCCAGCTGTCCAGACTGGATTGGCCTCCGATAGAACTGATGCGCGGGCATCCCATAATAATTACATCGGCTCCGGCCGCCTTACATTGGCGGGCAATTGCAGCCACGTTAGTGGAAGTGCTGCTTTGCCCTATTTCATTCATTCCAAAACCTATCACCACCAAGTCTGGAGAAGTTGCCAGCATGGTACTGAGGCGATCCGGGTGCAGGCCGCCATGACGCACGCCATCTGGGTCGGTATAGTTCGCACTGGTTGTGCCACCGATGCCCCAGTTGTCATAGGTAACCGTGGAACCGAAAGCCTCTTCCAGATGCGCCTTGAGATACCAGTTCCAACCCAGATGCAGATGCACCTGGCCCGCGCCATCATCGTGATCATAGCGGAGCCATAGATCCTTAGTATCTTGCGGATAATCGCCGTAATAGGAATCTATATCGCGGGCAGTTCCATTCGGAGTTTGCCAACTGCCACCGCCCTGTGCCGTGATCGAGTCACCATACCCTGCGATGGCTAGCGGGTTGCCCTTGCGCAGCTTGCCCAAAGTTCGCTGTAACGCGCGGCGATTGAAGGCGGAGCGCCGGAGTAATTCCCGTTCGCTACCCTCAAGAAGCCCATATTCCCAGGGGTACAGGGGAATCAATTCACAGTTATTGCCATACACATAGGCCAAGTAAAGCGGCCGCTTATCGTGGCTTGGGGTAGGAATATACTCCTCTGGATCATAGCTGCGACTAGCCCCCTCCTTAACGCTGACGGCCCCGGTGAAAGGGTCGTATTCAATCAAGTCGTAACGCGAGTCGTAACCGTCATAGGTGATCTCCACATCGAAGGCCGGTATATCCTGCAGCCCTTGCACCTTGCCACCGTCATACCACACACTGTAATCCACACCCTCTACCAGAGGCTGGCTATCAGAGGTGCGCATCATCGAGACATTGCGAATAAAACGATACGGCAGATAGGCACCTGGGTGGTAAAACAACCGCTCATCGTTATCGTAGAGCAGAGAGTAGGTTTCTGTTTTTGCCAAGGTTTTTGCGGGGTGACTGAGTTCCAACTCTTCGGTGGTCAATTTGATCGGCAGATTAAGTCGCTGTAACTCCAAGCAAGAGAGCGTTATCGTAACGCCAGACACCTTTGACTGACCGACCCGCACCTCAGTATGCGTCGGGACAATCGACTCTTGCCCCGCCACTTGGTAGCGGTTCACCATCACGCGAAAACCTATGCTTGAGGTACCCGCTATTGGGCTCCAGGTTGCGTTGGTGCTGACACCATACCAACCCCGCTGCCAAATATCGTCATTGGAATATTCATCGGTCGAGCGTCCCATACCGATGCCATAACCCGGGTAGGCCTCAGTATCAAAAACAAAAATGTACAGATAGCCCTCCTCCAGCTCCCCCACTTCATCGGTATTGATCGATAGCTCAAACCAACCATTATCTGGGGCGGCAATATCGGCATTTTTAAAATCTTTTTCGAAAAATACTTCGTCCTCTTCCAGAGAGCCAGGGGTGCTATTTAAATCCAAGCTGTCCGGCCGCCGGTAAATCCGGAAATTAAATCCCGGTAAAGACGCCATGCCACTGGTGAGGAATTCCAGCTCATCCACCTTCGTGGTTGTCAGTGGCTGATAGCCCACGGCCCAGCGGTCGAAAAAGCGGCCATCGTTGGTTTCATGCTGCCAGCCCAATCCGGCGCGCGGGCGCTCATAAACTGGCACGCCGACTAACACCATCCCCGAGGTTATCTGGTCCAGCTTTTCCTTGGTGACATAGGGCGTTAACGCAACCGTTTCGATCTGCGGCATAAAGTTGCTACTCGGAAGGGCAAAGGTCATTTCCGAGTAATCTTCCAATTGGTAACCGCCCAAACGGCGATCACCACTCGAAATATCGGGATGCATGGCACCAGCAATTCCCAACCCTGAGCGCTGCCGATGAACATCCAGCCCGGTTAAGGTGATGGCATACTCTCGCCCTTCCTTAAAGGTAATACCCAGGGGCAACTCTAAATCGACACCTGCCGGAGAAAGTGCCACCGGATGCTCGCGCTTGTAGTAACGCGGGCGTTGGTAAAAATTACTGAGGGACATCACCCCAGGCGCATCCTCAAAGATTTCTATACACACATAGCGGGTATCTAAATTGGCCCCTGGAGAATTGGCCGAATAGGCATTATTGAGGGTGCAGCGAAGCGCATCGACATAAGCGGTTTTTTCTAATGCCCGAAAAGTTAACCAACCGGTAAAGTCGCCCCCCTTCCAACTGTTAATATTGGCCCGACTCGCCTCATTGAGAGGGTCCACACTAATGGCAGCACCATCCCCTAGGCCGAGGGCCGTGCGGATCTTTTGTGCCGCCACCCCATTGCGCCCAGCATCCGCCAGGACATTGGCCTCAGCGCCGCTAGTCAGCACAACCAGGCCAAGACACTTATTACTGCCGGGGTTGTACGCTATCCAGTCGCCATCCACTTTCTGGTAAAAGCCCGCCAGCTGCGAATCTGTATTCGAGTCGAACGGCGCACGAGTCCAGCCTGATTGCGCCCCAATCGGTGCATTCAGTGCCGCCGCGGTGTCACAGGTATATTCGACGAAATAGTAATAACCCGGAATAGCCGTAAATTGGAGCCCCAGAGAAAACTCCTCCCATTCCCCCGCCGCCACTCCGTCATAGCTGCTGAGATCGTAACTGGTATTTACCAGCACTGAGTCACTGCTGTAATTGTTTGCCGGAGGCCCTGTATTGGGACTATCCACGGCGCGGCGAATGACTCGCACATGTAGCGTCACCATGTCATTGGTACCGGTGAGGCGCAATTTAATATCGCTGATATTCCGCGCTACCAATACGCGGAATACCGGTGCCCATCCCTTGAGCCCTACAGAGGGCAGCCAGGCAGAAACCATAGGGCGAAAGTCAGCCTCAGCCACCTCGGTTACCGGGTATTCCAGCTCGGCAGCGCTCAGGCCGACCGCTTGTGCAGAAGCATTTTCCTCGGTGGCCAAGTGCTGCTTAGCGTTGACATAGGCTTTGATGTCATAGGGAGATTTAATCCAGGTTCCGCCGTCCCAGCCATAGAGGCCATTGTTATCTTCTGAATCGTTCCACACTTCGGCCAAAGTGTCGACGGGCTGCGCTATATCCGCCGTCATTAGTGCCTTGGTAGCATAGGCGCGTCTGCCTTGCACCTGCGCCTGCAGTTGCTCGAAACGCGATTTAATCGCTTTGGAAATGGTGTCTTTGGTCTGCCCGTTGACTAAAACCGTTTCTTCCTCGCCGCCGGCCAGAATTGCATCTAGTGCATCAATATCATTCTGTAAGCGAGTCACCTCCAAGAAATAATTGCTCATCATCACTCCTGATAACTATCGACAGCGCGGTCCACGCCCCCGCTAAATTGTTGAATGGTGTTCGGGGCCAGCAGGCCCGCAACGGTTTGCTCCTCGCTCATCACTGCGCGGTTTTCAATTTCTATCCGCGCGCGGTACTCCCAAGTGCGCGGCCCCAGCGGTTTGCAGTCGCCGAGGGGGTGGGTAATAAAGCGCAGGGTGTGGGGGATTAACCCCTGCGGGGTGAGTACGTCGGCGGTAAACCAGGCAATCGCATCGCCAAGGGCGTGTACGACAAACCCCTCAAACAATGCAGCCTGATCGCTGTGGCAGCGCCAGCTTGCCGACAACTCCGTGGGCACGCGGGGAAAGCGGCGACGCTGACGGGCGCGACCGCTGGCCATGGTGGTGCGGATGCGGTTTTCCACCCTTTTTTGCGCATACCCGTCCAGCAGCGGGGCCGGCAGATCCGCTGGGTATTGAATTAACGCCATAATTAAAATCCGCTGCGGGAAAGGTTGTAGGTGGACTCGACAGCCGTGGCGGCATCCCCGCCATCACGGATATTGGCCACAAAAATACTGATGACTTCACTCTCGTTTACGCCTTGCGAGCGCTCTACCTGGCCGGCTTTGGCGGCGTCTTCGTAGAGGTTGACGGTGATGCTGCTCTGTAAACCGCCCCCCTTCAGCGCTGCGGTTAAATCGGCATTTTGATTGGGAGATAAAACCCGCTCCCCCCTATCCAATAGATAGGTGGATTCTTTCGGTACATAGTCGAGACCGCCGTGGGCGATGCCGGCAGGCTCTTTGATACTGTTTAGCTGGTTCTTAATCTGCAACCCTTGAGTGGTAGCGCCGATAATAAAGGGGATATTCTGCGGAAAGCCGACTTTCGATGCTTTGGCAATATTTTCAACCATGGCGGTGCCGGCGGTATAAATGGCCATGCCCATTTGCAAGGCGGCCATTTTTTTATTGTGGGTGCCGACTGCCGACAGCAGTTGCTTGGCGCCATCCACATAAGTGCCTAGCCGCGCTTTTTCGGTTGTTTCCTCTAGGGCTTGCCGCTGCGCCTGATGTTTTTTTTCCAGCTGCGTGAGGCTGCGCTCATACTCGTCACGGGCAATTATCTTTTGGGTATAAGCCTTGTCCAGCAGGGCCATTTCTTCATCTTGCTGCACCTGCAATTGTTCCATCTCGGTGAGCCAGGAAAGCTGTAAAACCTCCAGGCGGGCAATCATGCGTTGGCGTTCCGCATCACCTTCGCCGCCAGCAGACCGCGCCTGCTCTTCAGCCAGAGCCATTTGGTAGCGCTCTTTCTCACGTTCGGAATACTCAGATTGCAGCGCCTCAATAGAATCAAAACCGCGCTTGGTGAGCTCTTCCTCTGCAATCTGCAACGTGGCTATTTGTTGCAGTCGCTGTTCATGGTCGAGTTGAATCTTGCCGCGCCGGTCGGCCAGAAACTCATCAAGCTGGGAAAGCTGCTGGGCTCCAGACTCTTGCTCGGCCTGAAGTCTTGCCATCGCAGCCGCACGCTCACTTGCTTCCCGCTCCAATGCTGCCTTGAACTCTGCTTCAGTCTCCTCCCGAAGCCGCGCTTTATTCGGCTTTCCAAGATTTGCCAAGCCGGCATCAGCCTCTTTCAAGGCTTGATTGAGGGTATCAATCTGGTCGTTCAGTTCACGCACTCGAGAATCGTCGTTTCCGAGTGCGACCTGATAACCAAATCGCGAGCCCTCTTTGGTGCCGCCATCCCGCAGCAGGTCCCGTTGTTTAATGAGCTTATTAATTTCTTTTTGCAGACCATCTCGCTCAACCAAGACTTTTTGCTCGCGGTTGATACGTTGTGCATCAGTCAGCTTTTTCCAGCTACTAGTAAGCTCATTGATCTTGCCTGTCAGCGTTTCAGCATGCGCTTCTGCGGTGGGTTGAGACGCATTCCAGGCAACCAGAGAGGCCACCGCCACTGTGATCACTCCAACCGGCCCGCCGAGAAAAGCAAATGCAGACTTAAGTCCCGCAGCGGCCATCGTCGCTGTGCGCGTCGCAATAGTCGTGCGGCCGACCACCTGCCCAAACGCATTGGTCTGGACGGTGGCCTTGTACGTTTCCGCATTCAGCAGCGCCAGCTGTGCTACGCGGGGGCCAATTGCGCCCGCAAAGCGGCCGGCCATTAATACCGTCAGCGCTGTGAACGCAGTTCCCAATCCCTCGGCTAATTCATGGGAATTATCGAGCACCCCCGTGAGGCCTTGTATAGCGCGCGTAGCTACACCGGTGGAGCCTGAAGTTCGGCTGAACTCCTCAAGAAATTCCTGCCAAGACTGAGCGAGTGAATCCACTGCGCCCGTCAACCCACCGGCCTCAGCGGAGCCGGCACCGCCCACCTGCTGGGCCAACTTGGCGAGAATATAACGTTGCGCCTCAGCTACGCGGCCGCTTTCCTGCATGGTTCTAATCTGTTCTTTTTCCACCTCAGTGAACGAAACACCAGAACGCTTGAGCGCAGTTAATCCTGTTGCGGGATCTTCCAACGCCTTACCCAATTGCAGTGCCGCACTCTTGGCATCGCCCCCCATCACCGCGGCAAGGTCTTGCGACAGCACAATGGCATTATCAAAGACATCGGCCTGCACTGACTTGAATGTCAGCAGCACGCCCTGCGCATCGCGAATGCCGGAAATACTAGCCAAGGTTGCGCGGGCAACAGACCTCGCCTGCTCATCCAACTGCTGTGCTGTGCGGCCACTGGCATTACCCGTAGCCCTGAGCAAGCCCTCAATCTTAAGCTGGCCCCGCTCCATTTCTTCGCCGGCGCGGATACTCTGATAAAACGTAGCGACAACACCGGCCACACCCGCCCCAAAAAGGGCCCAACTCGTGGCACCACTGGCCAGCAAACCATTGAGAGCACCGACTCGACCGGAAATACCGCCCAGAGGCCCGTCAATGGCAGCGACACCCTGTGCAGCCCCTCGCATGGAGCGGCCGAACATATCACCCGCTGCACTGGTGGACTTCAGTTCTCGGGTTAGCTTTTTATTGCGTGCAGTAGCTTGGTCCATCTCCCGCTTATATTGAGTGGAGCGCAGCTCCAAGTTGGCCACCATCGTGGCCATGGATGTTTGTTTAGCCATTGCTCAACTCATGGAGTTCCAGATTGCGATTTGCTGCTGCACGGTTTTAGGTTTGTGCGTCTGAGGTAGGTATTGAGAGACTTTGCCTCCCAAGGTGCCAGCGGCGATATGGGCGAGTTGCCATTGCTGGACTTCGGTCTGTAAGGGCCGCTCGGAGTGGAATTCATACCAATGATCAAACTCGGTAGAACTCATCGAGCGCAACATGTTGAAATAGTCAGGGCGATTAAAATCCCGCGCGAGCTGCCGGGCAAAGTAGAAACCCGGCACTAGCCTTTTTTTTCGGTTTCCTCGCTTTCTGTTTCGCTATCCGCCTCTTCAGTTTGGACATCGACAAACAGCCCGGATAGCTTAGCCGCAGGGACATAGAGCACATCGATCAATTTAGGCGTAACACCGCGAATCAACCGCTGATGAATATCTTCCAGTGAATCCTGACAGTCCGGCTTCATCCAGATAGCATAGGCAACCAGCAGCAGTTTCTTACTCACCTCCCCCATACGAAAAGCCCAAAGCTGGCCAAAGGTCTCCAGCTGAGTTTCCGGCAACTCTTCATCTTGGGGCAGTGGAATATCTTCCGTGGTTTTTTGCAGATACTCACAGCGGTGGTAGGCACTCAGCTCAAAAAGCTCGACTTCTTGCTGACCGAAAGACACGGTTTCGGATTCTAAAATAGGCGCAGGTACAAAACTCATGGTTAGCTACCTGCGGTTACTGAGGGTTTACCGGAAATCTTAAACTTCACTGTGCGGGTGATCTTGTCATCCTTAGGCACTGCCTTACCCCAGCCGGTAATATGGCCGGTGAATTCCACGGTAGTGCCCTCTGGGTATTCAACCTTGTAATGCTTATTGGTATCGGAGTCGTAATCTGCCCGCAGTGCCTGCTGGCCGCTGTCGGTCTCTTTCCAGATCAAAGTAATGGAAACCTCACCGGCATCGCGCAAGCCCGAAGGGTCATAGTCCATATAGCCACTGGTGCCATCAATGGCTGTCATCTCAACAGAACCGCGAGACTCTTCACCGGGTTCAATATCCAACATGCCCGCCACTTGAGAATAGGAGCTGCCATCATCACTGCGATAAAACTTGGTTTTGTAACCTTGTGCCATAGTTATGATCTCATTAGGTTGAGTAATTAAAAGTCTGTGGGCTCACTGGAATACTGGGCGCTGTAAGTAAGACGCACTTCGCCCAGAGGGTGATCTTGATCCAGGGCAAACTGCGTTTGGCTAAGCAGGAATAAGTCACAGGTGCCCTCAAGAGAGTCATCTTGCAGTACGCTCTCAATATCGGCCGCGGCCTGATCCAGCTCGACATAAATATCGCCGCTGCTCTTCACTACCGCCGCAATAGTGAGATCCAATTGCCGACTGGTGCCGCCGTCCATTTGGTGGTCGACCGGTTCATTCGCAAAGCCCACAATAATCGCCGGCAGCTTTTCCGGGCAGATGCTCTCTGTGGTACCGGCCGGAGGAAAAGTGTAGCCGGATAGGGTTTTTAGATTGCTTAAAACGGCATCGCGGATGGTGATGCGTTGGGTCATTGGGATTGCTCCAGGAATTTCGGGCATAAAAAAACCCGCTGGTGCGGGTTTGGAAAACTACTGTGGTTTTAACTAGCTATCTTTTTGATATCGACGATTCAAATAGCCATGTAAAGAAAATTAAAATTTACTCTTTCACACAACCGTTAAGCCTCTCAGTCTCTACCCTTTCGCCTTTTTTACCATCAGTAATATCGTAGATTAAGGCGACGCAAAAAAGTGGAAACGCTTCATAGTGTTTATTGCTCTCTAGGCTCACAGCATAAGTGCCTCTACAAATTTCTCTACCTGATTTTTTCACGCGAAGCACAATATTTTTGTTAGCTTGAACATATACATTTTCGCTATCCAAATAGCTTTCAGCCCTTACAGCTCTAAAGTTGACAGCACAACCCTTCTCGTTTAGCTCACCTAGCATGTATAAAATGTTGTCATCTTTTGGCAATTTCAATTTAGTCAAATTACTATTTTGAGGTGGCTTATACGTTACAAGGGCAGAATTACAACCCAAAATGGAAAGTGAAATTATAATAAGAAAAAATCTTTTCATATCTACTACAAGTTACCACGCTTAAAACTTAAACACACATAACGCCCGCCAAGCCACCCCATTATCCGCCAATTTATGTTCATAACGGTTTCAATAGGTCTGATTGGACAAGGCGGCAGCCACTGAACACCCAAAGGAGAATGAAAAGTGGGCGAGCGCTATTTCCTTGCGGTATTGTATTCACGCTCATGGCCGCCGTAAAACCATAGACCTACTTATCGGAATAGACTGTCATCACTCAAGCGGCGCTTTTCCACGCATTGATCTGGTCCAGCAATTCCGGGAAGGTCTCGACGTAGTACAAAGGCTGAGTCTCTTTGGGGCTCCTGGGGCTGGTTTCATTTTTACCAAAGCGCAATCCAGCCTCAGTGAGTGATTTGAACTTCTTGATGCTCCCCTTGCTGGAGCGGCGCCCCAACTCCTCCAGATACCCCATCTCCATAAGAATGGGATTGACGGCGCGGGCCGAAAGCGATACTTCGTAGTCCTTTAGTAGGTCGCTAAGGGCCTTCACTCGCGCTTCCTCTACATAGTCCGGCAGGAAGCGGTCACTGACACCTCTCTCAGTACAGATCGTGCTGAGCATACGGACCTTACTGCTATCACTCATACGCAACATCCGGGCAGCGCACTCTGCAATTTGCAACTCTGGCAAGGATGGGGATAAAGGCGATACTTCTGGAGCGACCCCAAGGTTGCCCTTTCTGAAGTCAATGAAGGTTTGGTTAACCTTGAGACGGAAGGCAGGACTGATCCAACCGGCATACTCCACCGCTAGTAATTCATGGGCAAAGGTTCCCGGTGCTATACCACCGTGGATTTTACTAATTGGAGCAAGATGTAAATTTACATCTTGGTCTTCTAGCTCTGCGATTAAAGCCTTGGTTTCACTTCGCCTCAGCCACTGAGCGGGACTCTTATGCCTACCCTCTCCACTTGCCTGATGCAAAGCATTCAAGTTAAAACGCCCTTCAGCGTCAGTTGTAATTTCCACACCGGCAATTACCGGCAAGCTATTAACGTTACTCATAATCACTTTCCTGTGGTTAATGTTCAGTACTTTGCTTCGCAGCCATACGTTCGGCGGCGTAGGTCAATCCATCCAGGACCGCGCCCTCTTCGCCACAGAGGGCATTGAGTGCGGCGGTTTTTACTGGGGAGTCGGGCCATTCCAGAATGTGCTGGCGGGCCAGGTTTAAATACTGTAATTCGCGCAACTGCTGGACATGAGCCGGCTGTAGCGCTGGTTCGGAGTGATTAACTGTGGAGATTGCGTGGGCACTGGCCATGGGAGGGCCTCCTGAGAAGTTTTAGTTCCTAGCGGCTGCCAGTTAGTAGCTGGCAGCCGGGTCTCAACTAGAGCCTTCTCAGAAGCTCCGGGCCTATTCCCCCAGAAGGGGTCTTGTATTACGCCTCTCGACCCGGCTATAAAAGCTAGGCGTGCCAAATTGCAGGCACAAAAAAACCGCGAGGCTGTCGGGTGCGGTAACCGCTGAGAATGTTCTAGTTCTCTCAGTGTCCACCAACCCGCAAGGAGCTGTCAAGCCCTCAGCCTGCGGTTAGGCTACCCCTGTCCCAATCTCCGTTTAATCACTCCAAATATATGGTTTTCTATACAGCCCGCTTCCGCAGGCAATAAAAAACCCCACCAGCGGTGACTGGTAGGGTTTTTTATTGCTACTCAGGAGTTAGTAGCGGTTAATGCCCGCGTAATAGGTGCGAGCTTGTGAGGGTCCGAATTGTCACGCTTATTAGCATCTTACGTTTTTAATTCATCGCCATTCGGCATAAATGGAGTAATCTCTTGAGCCTCACGCGCACGTTTTAAGTCTCCATCATTGGTAGGGAAAGCCTCAGCTTCAATATTAATTTCGAGATACTCGCTTTGAATTGCTTCTACCTCATGCCATAAATTCTCGGGGGGAAAAGGAATATCTTGATGCTTTCTAAGTAGCTTTTTACAGTTTCTCGATATTTTTAAATATCTATTCCCAACAGAACTGTGACCTTCAGCGGCCTTATGGAAATTAAAAAATGTCTGCATCGCACTTAACGATGCAGCAATGAAGGCAAGGATAGCAGATGCAATTGCTAACCTTTTATCTCCATCCCCATCCGATAGCAGGGCTACTATTACCGTACCAACAAATACATTAATCACAATGACGGGGATTCCAATCCAATTATGCCAACAAATTTTTCTCCTACTGGCATTAAAGTGCTTGCTTTTTCCTAGCTTCGCATCGGTACGAAGCTCATCAATGAGATTAATAGCCCCATCTGTTGACCTATCTTTCATTTGGATTTAATTCCTGCAACCTGTATTGAATACAAACGCCGCGATAACCGGCGCAAGGTACGTGCATCCGGCTCCGTAACCGCGTGGTTAATTGCCTTGTTATACACTGATGTATTAATCAAACTCAAAGGCCTCCTTGGCTCTTTCTACAGTTTTAGCCCCGACACCTTTAATACCAGCTAGTAACTCAAGATCAATTCCGCCCTCATTGACTCTTGTTTTCACAATTTCTTTAGCTGTATTCCTACTGATATTTAGCAGCGCCTCAAGCTCATCCAGAGAGGCTGAAGTAATGCTCGGCTTAGAGCTTCCTGTTCCCGATCCCTCTAAATAATTAAGAATGTCTGCCACTACAAGATACGTATGAAATACTGACTTAACGGCTTCAAGCTGCTCCAGTTCAGCGTGAACCCCTTTATTTGCTAACTTATTCACTTTTTCAAGCCATGACCCTAGAAAATCAATATGAGACTTCGCTAGATTTTTGTTGCTGTCGGACTGAATAGAATTGTCCATAAATGCCCAAAGTCGATTCACGTACTGTGCTTGACCAACCGGCCTTCCGTTAAATTTTTCTTTCGAAGGAGGGTATAGCTCATCAGCAAGCCCCTCCAGCAACCTTCTACAAGTGGTTAGGGATTGAGACCACTCTTCTTCTTTGTCAGAAGATACTGATTTAAATGCAAGCATTAGCTGCTCTGCAATCATGGGATTAAGATCAAGCAGTCGATCATCTACTGCGTTTTTCAGAAGATCAAAGCTATTACTTACTGTTCCTGAAAATTTTAACTGGCTAAACAGCTGAGAAGCGAGTTCATGTGCTTTCTTTTTAACATAATTTATGTGTTCATTAAGATTGATTTTGTAATACGTGCCGTCGTTACCACGCTTGGTCCTAACAAGATCTGCATACCTTTCTTCTATAAATCCAATGTTAAGGTAGCCACCACCACTATTAGTTGCTTTTACATTTAACTCTTCGGAAGAATAATGAATATTATGATTTAGCCCTATTTCACTCAGAGCCTTTTCATATTTTTTTAGCCCTTCTTGATATTCTCTTTCTTCAGGATCGGTGTGCTCTATTAGAAAATCCAATAGCTTTTTAAGCGGTTCTGTGTATTGAGGATCTCCGAGCTGGATTGAGCACCAAATATTTTTATCGACATCGTCAACTATGTCTGATGCTCTTTGTAATTTTTGTATTGCCGATAGCACAGAGCCTTTTGCAGATTCAAGTTCTTTTAATGACTCATCAACTAACTGCAAGGCAATTTTCTTTTGTGGCATATTACTCTCGATGATGTTTTGTATAACATTTATATAGTAGCCATCATGACCACTATTATCTTAACTACTATTTCTGATACAAATTTACGCCAACACGCCATCTTCTTCTACTAAATCACTTGAATACGCTCACTTGGCACTACCGAACCACCTGGATAAATGATCAACCTACCCACACAGGCTACCCATCCACCAACCCCCGCCAAACCACCCCATCATCCGCCAACCGCTTGCGCACCGTGTACTCCACACCACCCAGCGTAATCACCGCATCAGGGTTATAAGCCCCCACCTCACTCACCAGCAAACTCAACTCTACACGCGGCACCCGCACACGCTCCTCATCCTCGAACTCATCAATCTCCTGATCAAGGATCACCTTGCAATCAATAGGCTCAGCGCCGCTACCATCGGTATAGGTAGCGGCCTTGCCCCATTTGCGGAACGCGCGCTCTGCGGCTCTTTGGTCCAAGTCCATGGATCACCTAGGCCTTAACAGTGCCCGGTACGCCGGTAAACTTGACGGCAAAACTGGTTACGCCATTCCCGGCGGCCTCTGCGGCGAAGGCGGTGGAGCCGGTGATATCGCCAGTGGCTGCGGTGGCGGCGTTATCATCGAATGAGCTGGAGGCGGTTACCCAGGTGAGGGTTTCGCCCTGATTGATCTCTGCGGCGGATACCTTGGACACGGTGAATACCCCATCAATGGCAATCACCCCGGAGGCGCCCACGGCGATATCGTCCATCGCGACACCCAGGACCGCACCTGCGATTACCACCTGGCCGGAAGTAATCGCTGCGCTGGTGTTGTTGGTGAAATCGAGCATGCGCCCGTCTTGTACAAAATTCGTAGCCATATTCTTTCTCTCAGTGGATAAAGCAGTAGAAATAGAAAAGGCCGCGTAGTGCGGCCCTTTCCGGTTTAGTTTCAGTTGGGATTGAGGTTAGGTTTTGGGTGTTTTCACCATGCCTTTTGCATCCCAGGCTTTGGCGGCGGCATCCAGGCGGACTTTAAATTCCACCCCGTCTACGCTCCAGCCATTTTGCTCTTCTAACACCGGGGCCTGCTGACCATCCAGATAGAGCACTTCGATGGTGTCATGCGCTACCGGGTCGGCATTGAGGTACCAGCCGTTATGTCCGCTAAGGCGCGCATCAGAGAGCACTTCGGCAATATTGCGCACGCTGTTTGGAGTGGTGTTGTTTTTAGTGGATTCGCCCACTTCGAATTCGGATTCCAGAGCAACCTTTGCGCTGCCCTCGTCGGCAATATCACAGAGCAGGAACTTGGGCCGGATGTTGAGTACTGCGCTGCCATCCTTTTGCTTGCCCATCTTCACCCGTGCAGCATCAATGCTGGCCGTATTGATTAGAGCGGCGCTGGCTAGGTTGCCATGATCCGCATGGAACAGGGCTTTTCCATCTGCCATTTTGGGATTGTTGAGCAAGATGCTGAATACCAGATCCCCCACGGTGCGCACGGCGGCGAGGCCCATCTTTTGCGGGATTCGGGTGAATGCGCCCAGGTCGTCATTAATAATGGCTTGGCGGTTAATGGAGAAGAGTTCCCCGTATGTCGCCAGTGCGGCGGTCTCGGCCCGTTCGCCGATACTCACATATTTAAATTCTGCCCCCGGTGCGACTTGGCGCAGTGAGGGGAAGCTGCCCAGGTCCGTGCGGGTGGTGAGTTTAAAGTCACTGAGGTTGCCGACACTGGTAAAGCGCGGGAAGATTTCCTGTGCTTCTTCATAGCCTTTGAGCATGGATTTATTGGCGATATTGCCGAGCACCGTTGCGAAGTCACCCGAGCTATGGGTAAACGCTGCAGCGACCACACCCATTCTGTCGAGTCCGGACAAGCTTTGGCCGTGGGCCTGCATGAGGATGCGGGCAATCTCCATCATGGTGTAGCCGCTGAGTTCATTGCCCTCTGTGCGCTTTTCACCGAGGGCACGTACAGCAATCGCATTTTCCGCATCGGCTTTCATGCGCTTAATGCCTTCACCTTCCTGCACTACTACGCTGTAGCTTTGCACGGGGGTTGGGGTTTGGCTGCCGAGGGCTGTGAGCAGTTTGTCTTTGGCTTTTTCGGCGGTGCAGTCCATATCATTAAGACATTCCTGCATCACAACACTGTGCGCTTCGAAGCCTTTAAATACGGCCGTGATGTCGTCTTTGCGCTTTTTCTCATCGGCGGCAAATTGCGCTTTGGCATCGGCGGCAATCTGCGCTTTCATTTCTGGGGTAACCTCGGGCGCAGCAGTTGCAGCTGGCATGGTGGAGGTGGTTTTAGGCATGGCTTGCGCTTCCTTGGTTTGGGTTTGGGTTGGATTGCCTGCAACCGCAGACGGGAATCTAAATTCAGTGGGCCCCTGCATGACCAATGCGTTAATGGCTTGCGGGGTGTTTTTAAATTGATTTAAGTGATCGGCACTGAAGCTGGCAGCCATCTCGATGGCTGCGGTGGTGTCGGTGGCGAAGCCGGCCTCTACCGCTTCGGTGCCGGTATACCAGGTCTCGTCGTCCATCACTTGGCTGATTTCCTCATCCGACATTCCGGTGCGTGAGGAATACAGGCTTTTCATGGTGGCTTTAACTTTGGCCAGCAGGCTCTTGGTTTTTTCCAGAGCGCGCTCATCACCGCGAACACCGGCACTGGGGTTGTGCACCATGTAATAGGCGTTCTCAGCGATATGGACAGTATCCCCGGCGAGGGCGATCACGCTGCCCATACTGGCTGCGATGCCTTCAATCCAGGTTTCCACTTCGGCTTTATGGTCTTTAAGCAGGTTATAAATAGCCGTGCCGTCGAACACATCGCCGCCGGGGCAATTGATATGCAGATTGATCTTGCTGACATCCCCGAGCGCTTTCAGGTCTCGGGCAAAGTCTTTTGCCGTCATATCCCAGTAGCCGATGTAGTCATACAAATAAATATCGGCTTCACTGGTATTGGCGGCAGCGGTGATGCTGTACCAGGATTTATTCGGCATGGCTGCCTCCTATTCAGATTCAGTTTCTTGCGCGGGTACGGCTTCGCGTTTGGTTGGGGTGGTAATGTCGTTTTGTTTGAGCTTTCGCTGCCAGGCAGCGGTTTGCTTAATCACATCGTCCGGCTTTTTGCCTCGGCGGCGGATGGTCTGCTGTGGGCTGGCCAGTACATTTTCCAGCAGGGTTTCATCGGCGCTGGCTTCATGAACCGGATTAATCCAGGGCATCACCGGTGTAATAAAATCGACATGCATTAATGTGGATGGATCGACATCACTCGGCACTTTGAAGGCATCCGCTAGCAAACCCATCTGCACCCAGCGGCGGGTGGCCGGCTCTACAATTTCCTCACAGAATTCCAGGCTAAGGGTTTCGTAATTTCCCCACTGCTCTACTAGCTCCTGGCGTTGCGCGCTATAAGTACCGTTGTAGTTTTTGCTGATGCTGCTAAAGCTGGCCATGGTGCCGGCGGCGGCCATGCGGTGCATGGTTTCTAAAAATGGCGTTAGCAGACCGCTGGGGCGATTGCTTTGAATGGTGCCGACAGATTCCCCAGGGCGGAGATCGTCATAGATGGCACCGGCACGGATATCCAGGGTGCGGTTTCCCTCATCATCCAAAGCATCATCATACTGATAACGATCAGGGCTGCCCTTTTGAATAAAGCCAACCATTGAAGCTGCGATTTTTGCCGCGACACGCTCATTCTCTTCATAGTCTTTAATATCGTTAAGGCGATTCATTACCGCGGCAAATATGGAAACCCCACGGGTTTGGTGCAGCCTGCGTACAAATTTCAGGTGCTCGATATTTTCAGCAGGATGGAGCCTACGCTTCATCCTCCAGTTAAATGAGGCCCCTGGATGTTCGTCGTACAACCAAAAGCCCGCAGGCTCACCCCAGGCGGATTTTTGAATACCTTGCACAATACGCTTGCTGGGATCGTTGTAATCCACCGGCAGGAAATCTGGTTCCAGGCATTCGATGGTGTAAGGCACGGGGGTGCGGTGCTTTAATCCAGGCACTGTGCCCTGCAGATGCCGCATTAAAGTTTCACCATCGCGCAGCCAGGTATTGCACAAAAGCCGCTGGGCTTTGCCCCAGCTAAATTGCCGGGTGCATTCCGGGCGCCGTGCCCATTCCTTGTGGGCATCATTCATTTGACTGGCGAGATCGTCGTGGATATCGCCATCCCAGGTTTTGGGCTGGAATTCCACATCGATACCGCGCGGGCCGACAATGTTGTTCACCAGGGTGGTGAGAATGCCAAAGGCAAAATCGTGGTTTTGCTCCAAATGCCGGGCTTGGCCGCGCAGGGTTTCCACACTGCCTTCCAGCACCAGGTCGCCGCTGCGGTTATCACCGGGGTTTTTGCGCAGGCGACTAGGGCGCGCGGCTTCATAGGCGGCGGCAATCTCTAGGGCGCGCCGGGCTTGTACGCGGCGCAGGGCAGCCTCGGGTGCAAAAAACCCGATTACAGAATCTAATTTATTCATCAATTAAAATTCGCGTAGGCGGGCCCACGGCGTTTGCCGGCGGCCTTTAAGGTTTCTGCGGTTGCGCGGCGCTCCCACTCCTGTCGGCCCGCGCGGATTTCCTGCAGGTTCTCTGCGGTAAATTGGCGGCCGTTAATGACCGTGGTTTTTCCGGCGAGCACGTCTATCTCGGCCTCGATATAGAGGTCGACCATTTCAGCGGCGGTTTTAGACATTTAACTATCCAGTAGAGAGCCAGCAGGTTGCGCTGGCCGCCGTGGTTTCTTAGTGGTTGGCTTGGGTTGTCTAGGTGTTTGAGGAGATTCTGATTCACTAAACAAGGTACGCTGGCTCAGGCGGGATTCGATAATGGACCATTTTTTTTCATTCCACTTGTGCATACCCATGACATGGGCTGCATGTAAGGCGTAGACCTCAGTATCTAGCCCTTCGTTACTTTTTCCTGGCCTTTTCTGCCATGCTTCCCTACCTGAATGTTTTTTGCTGGGCGCCTTTACTTCAGCAGTAACTTGCTCCCAGTAATCTTGCCGCACGTTTTTACAGCTGTGCATATAGGCACTCGTGCCAAGCAAACGTTTGGCAATCAGATCTTTAGCTTTGTGTGTGCCGACAAAATATAGTTTCACCTCAAAATAATCTGCTTTAGTACGTCGCCTGGAATCCGCATATTCGACTGGCCTCGGAGGTGTATATATCTCCTTACGCCCGTAGTCGTTACTATCCCCTTTTATGGCCATCACTAGAACACCGCGATATTTTTTATCGCGAGTTCGTGCCCAGTCATAAACCGCATTGCTGGTCCCACCATCACCGGAATCTATGCCTACGGCCGATGCACGGATCTTGCCAAAGCGCTCATGCTCGAAGCCTTGGAAAACCAATTTATCCAGAGCTGCCCAACAATCATCTTGTTTATCCGCAGTGTCACCATCAATCTCACCCCAGTACATCTGCCAGGATTCTTCATTGCGGCCAAAGGCGCGAATGGTGATTGCCAGGCGGTCGTGCTGAACGTCGATGCCGACCGTTACCAGTAGGCCACCAGCAGGGCAAAATAATTCCGGGTAATCCTCGGCGGCCTCTTGCAGCTTTTCATGGTCCAGCAAGCGGCTGGCGGCGTACTGGTAGGGCCGGCCCAGTTTGTTGTTCTGAAAAACAATGCGGGCGGATTCATCGCCGCTTTTCGCTTCGTGTTCGGCTTCAAGAAAATCACGCACCACATCGGCGAGGCCGGTGCCGGGGATACACACATAAAGCTCCGATAGCTCCATAAAGGTTTCTATCGGTTCAATTTCATCCTCAGAATAATCCTCGCCGCATTGAGTTTTTACCCAGCCGGCAAAGTCATCGCCATTTTCCAGGGCGGTTTTGCAGGTCTGCAAAATATTGGCCTGACGGCGATAGTCATCCCATTCGCTACCACAGTGCGGGCAGCCATACACTGCGCTTTCTGGCTGGTGCAGGCCGAATACCGGGTGCGGTGTGCCGCCCTCCTTTTCCAGCCAGCTGACGTTTTCCCAGTCCAATACATGGGACTCACCGCAGTCGTGACAGGTAATCGGTAACACTCGCATGGTGCCGAGCTTGGTGTAGTGCTCCACCTGGGAGAGATCCGCCACCGCCGGAGTGCCGCCAATAATTAATTTCTTATTGCGCATCCGCTTAAGACGTTCGCGCAGGTGGCGAATAGAGTCGCCCTGATCACCGACGTCTTTGTTGGTATCGTCAGGCTCCTCCACATAGCCCCGACGGGCTGATGTGGATTTCACATTAGAAATTGAGTTGGAGCCAATGGTGCGTACTTCACCACCGGGAAATTTTTTCCGTGTTGAACGGCTGCCGCCTTTGCGGCTAGTGGTGACATCGATCACCCGGTTCACTGCTGGTGAGCCTTCGATAATCGGTACCAGCTTTTCATCCATAAACAACCGGCCTTTTTCATCCTTGGGGAACAGCATCAGGATGCGGGCTGGCTCAGTAGCGGCGACCTTGCAGATATCGGTAGCCAGTAGAACCGTCCAGCCGATCTGCGCGGCCTTTTGCATCACTACCATCCACGACACCGGATTATCCAGCGCGTGCATTACGCCCCAAAAATAGGGCACATAATCGTTGCGGTAATAGCCCGCGTTATCGCTATCCTCAGACGGCAGCTTGATATTTTCCGGCAACCACTCAATCAGCGGGACTTTAGGCTGCGGTATCCAGGTCTCCCGCACCTCCTTCACCAGCCTCTTCAGATTTAATCTCGTAACTGCCAATAGCTTTGAGGGCAGCGTCAATGTTTGGCTGTAGGGGTTCTCGATCGACGGTAATGGCATGCTGACTTTCGATAGCAATAAAGATGCTTTCTACCGCTCCTAAAAATTCATTCTTGCCAATAGTGGACCACTCCACCATCGCCTTGCGTACAGACTCAATATCGAGGATGAGCTGATCGTCCTTATACAGCTCGCGCATTTTCATCTGCGCATTCACCTCAGACTCAATGGCTTGTGCCATATCGCGGCGGCTGCGAGCATCGCTAACCTGGCGGCCAGCGGCTTCTGTTCTTAGACGCTCGCAATATTCCTGAAGCCAAACCCGATAACTGGCACCTTCAGTGAAGACCCCTGCTTTAAAGTGCTTTGCAATCGCCGGCTGCGAAGCGCCCACCAAGCGAGCCAAACCAGACTGAGTGGCCTGATCATCCAGTGATAGGTTGTCAGCCAAGGTATAACCCCCTAGGAAATTTCAGATAGCTGTTAAAAAAACGGGGTCCGAATTACCCGTATCACGGATTTCTCAGGAGGACCCGTTGACGTTTAGGTCAACGCCGCTTGGCTGTCGCAATGGCGCGATCCATTGCCTTATCAAGCTCAATCGGGAAGTGTCGCCGCGCTATGCCCTCGGCAATTCGGAAGAAGGGGAAGCGCTTGCGATAGTTTGGTTTCTTTTTTACGAAGATAAGAATGGGCCTAACGGATCTGCGCCGCTTGTACCCTACCCTCTGCCACACACCCAAGGTACCTTCAATCTTCCCAACGAAGTAGCCCTTAGTGATGCCCCGCTTGGACTTGCTGCGCTTACTATTAGTGGCGTTCTGCGTTGGGTCACTGCTAGCACGTACCTGGGAGAGGATTTTGGTATAAGTCGCTGCTGAAATATTTCCATATTTATTAAGCTTTGCGCCCTCACCTGCAACCGCATACATCCCAGCAGGTAGTAAGCCAGCATGTCGCAAAGCACGCTCAAATCGCTTTTCATTCCTGCTAGTGCCAAATACCGCAGGGGCCAGATATTTACTGGGAGCTGTGCCTTTTGTCGCTTCATCACGGATATATATTTTGGCAACACCCGAGCGCTTGGTGGCCTTCTTCACTAATACGGAGTTTTGAGTTAGTCGTGTTGGGCTCATAAAAACTCGCCCTATTGCTGAACGCTCCTCACCTCGAATACGAAACGCCACATTATTCAGAGCAACCGAACTGGCATAGGGCAACTGCTTTTTTAATTCAGCAGCGGCCTTATCAAACTTTGAAGTATCCAGCTTGATACTAACGTCCATCGCTCAGCTCCTCAGCAGGGTTATCCTCCCCCCGCTTCATCTGCTCACGCTTCAACTTAATATCCTGATGCCGGTAATAAGCAAACACCGCGATAGAAAGCAGGCCGGTGGTGAATGCACCGTAGGTAATTACATACTGCTCAAACGCCGATGCAACCTGAGCTGTCACGCTACCCACTCCCGCAATCCATATCATCAGCCGCTCCATTGCTGTATTTGCTGCATCAGTTGGACTCATTGAACCACCCTCTTCGCTGCGCCTTTCACCGCAGCCAATGGCTTCATGATGTGCTGGCTGATCCCATAAGAACCAAAGAAGAAAATGATCACTGCCGAGAAAGCACCGAACATCAGCATCGACCCAGCAACAGACCAAATAAACTTCGCGTACCCAGCATCCCACGGCCACACCACCACAGAGGCCAATACTAAAAACATCTCGATGCGAATAATGGCCAAGGCCGCAAAGCGCCGGGTTAAGCTGCGTTGCGTATTCTCACTCGCCGTGCTCTCAACATGAGCCACCACCGTACTGATAATTTGCTTGCGGGCCTCAGAGGCATGGCGAATTAATTCTTTCGCATCTTCCGCACTTTCCTGTTCGGTGTAAGACAAGCCATCAATCCAACCCCCCGCCCGCACCAGTAGCCCGTTATCCTTGTCGAGGATATCGTCCACGGGTTTAGCGTTACTGCTAAACAGCCCTGTTATTCCAGACCAAATACCCATCACGGATACTCCGGCACATAGTGCGTAATTGTCAGATTAAAGTTAGGCGGCAACATATCCCGCAATTGCCCCATAGCCTTGCGTGACTGCATCACCCACCAGCCACCCGGAGCCACACCAGAACCAACACCAATGCAGCCTTGAACATCAGAGGAATAATTAGCCGTGTGGATTAATATTTTTGAACGCCCAGGAACCTCCAGCAGTTCCCACACATTGGGGTAGCGCTGTGAGCTATACGCCTCACAAGAATAAATACCCTCGGGAATACAACTCTTAAATGGGCGGTTACCCAACCACGGACGCTCTACCGTATAAAACACACAGTCGCGCACTCTCAGTCGCCCCAATGTGGCATCAGGCCCATAGGCGAATCGTTGTAGGTTGCAGTCCATGTGTTTGCGCTCAGTGCCCTGCGTTGCAGAGCAAATAGAATTTAAAAAAAACGGCGCCCAAAAGAGCGCCGCCAAAGATCGTACAAGGATGAAAAATGAAAGCCCCAAACGTAAAAAACCCAGCTGGGGGAGCCGGGTTTTTTACGCGATCCGAAAATGGGGGGATCGGATTTGGTTCTTTCTTACCCACCTATGGCAGGATGCCTAGATTTAATAATTTATTATCACGGATGTAAACCCCTAATTTAAAAATAATTACGCCACTCTCGGACCTTGCGAACCAAATAGCTCCACATCCAATAAAACATGGGCCGCATCAAGGTGGCGATAATAAGTAGCAATAGGGACACCCGCAGCCTTTGCCCGCCCTTTGGCAGAAAGGCCCTCCCGTAAATACTGCACTCTCACAACCTGACGCAGCACTTCCGGCAATTTACGCAAAGCCTCTTCAACTTCCATAGGCTCCTCATCAATTAAAACTACCGGCCCCTTACCTCGCTGCCCCTGGCCACTGCCTGCGCGCATATTGGCGGTAATTCTTCTCGCCCGGTAAGTTATCGGGCTCACCCGTATCTCATTGGTCCACTGGCCAGAAGATGAAGAGTTCACACCGTTCTCCATAATCGCAGCCATCGGCGACTTATATTGCCGCGCCATACTTCCAATTACCTGAAGCGCCCAATCAAGCAAACGTTTCTCGATTCGATCAATCACTTGAAACCTCCTCAGGAAGATCTACTCCAGCTGATTCCAAATCAACCATTAAATCCTGTACTTGACTAAATAAACTCGACCTACACTCAATACCACCTTCACGCCTAGCCGCCTGATCTCTAGCATCTTTCTGGTCGAGATGAATCGTTCGGGAAGAGTGGCCCCCAATACGCAGCGTCACGTCAAATGTGAAGCCAGTGTCTACAACAACCACTTCTGGAAAACCATGAAGGCGTCGCCAACCATTCACCTTGTAATCTTCAAGCAAAATATCTGCGACCAATGTTGCTACCTGAATCCTTGTTACTTCATCACCTACATTGCGCATTCCCGTCTCCTTACTGGTTATGACACTTTCAAAATAAGCGTCACAAATTGAGTCACAAAAAAAATCTTTATTAATCAGTGAGTTATTTATTTTTATGACACTATGACACTTATGACACTAAAAAAAGAGGTGCATACACGTACGTATGTGCGCGCGCACGCGTAAGGGTATTTACAGAAAAAGCGTCATAAGTGTCACAAGCCCCGTATTTACTGGGTTTCCTTGCGTCATACTATGTGTCATAAGAAGTGTCATAGTGTCACAAAACCGTTCACCATTTAATCAATCGCTTGGACTAACAACAGTTGCCACTCGAAATTCCCGGCATGACTCGCCCAAACGCTCAGCAAAATGCCTATCGTATTTGAAGTTCATATCATCCTCAGTGACATAGATTCGCTTGGTAATATGAGAGCTCATAACCTCAGGGTATTTAATATTGTGCCTAACCTGAGGCATCACACGTTTTAATTCAGCACCAAAGTAACGTTCAGTACGCTTAAATTCCCCCGAACGCTCACACCATCGCTGAAATTCTTTAAATAAATCCCCAGCTACAGCTGACTTATAAGGGATATCCAGCTCTCCTTGCTTCCAGAGCTTATGAAAATAGGCTGGCGAGGGCAAGCTAGCATCAATGAGCTCTTCTTTCTCCCGGTTTACTGGTGGCTTTGTATGCGCAGAGAAATCACCCATATCAAGGTTTAATAAATGGTGATAAAAACATTCCACCCCACCATTTTCAATTTCAGCAAAGAGATCAATAAAGTATTGCTTCTCTGGCACCTTATCGACATAAAGCACCAGGTATCGGCGATCTCCCATATCTAACTCAAGAGGAACCGTAGAGTTGGAGAGAAACACAAAATTCATGTGATTCGACTCTTCCCGCTCAGGCAGCATCTTCTCATTAATCATATGAGTGCTGCCTGTTACAGTTTGCTTGAGTACGCCTTTATGATGATTCCGCTCAGAGCGGCTTACCACTTCCTCTGCCAGCGCAAAGAGCCTGCGGGATTTCCACCCTGTAAACTGGCTTTCCAATTGTGCCTGACCAATAGTCACTGAGTATTCGCCATATATTTTCTTAACAACCTCTTCCCAGACTATCGACTTACCCGGGCCCTCACTGCCATACATAATCACAGAACTTGCCATCTTGGCCCCAGGGTTTTGAAGGGGGAAAGCTATCCAGCGCATCAACCAATCAAACTCAGCATCACGCAATCCGCACAAACGGTAAATGTGGTGAAGGATACGGGCACATCCAGACCTTCCACGAGGGTCAGGAGTCATATTGAAACCGGTATAGAGGTTTACATACTTAGAGCCCATATCTTTATCGGGAGAAAAAACAATATCCTTAACCCACCGCCTATCAGAAGACTCATCCCAAAGTTTATAACGCTCCCTCCCCACCCCATGGCGCAAGTGCGAGAGCTCAATCTGCTTCTGATGAATATTGTCCCAAGCATGACGAGTTCCCCACACATACCAAAAGTGATCAATTAGCGTCTGATATGAATATCTGCCGAACTCATCCAATAACTTATTGGAATCGCTCTCAGGCTTAGAGGGCGCGGGAGATACAGAATAGCCTGAATATTCAGGCGGAATTTCATCAATAGGAGGAGGATCACTATTAGTCGGATCTCCAGCAAAAACCTCAGGAGGCACCCCATCAGATGGGCGCGGGAAGAAAACCACATTCTCCATAAACTCATCCCACTGCCGCCGCACCTCCCCTAATCCATAGCGGCAATGGATATCATTAAAATCAAATCCCTCTGGCTTTTTCTTACTCACGCTGCTTTATCCTCCACCTCATCACGCAGAGACGGAACCCACACCGCAGCATCACCCACAGCCTTTGCCGCCTCCATAGCCTTCTGCACACCATCATTCACATCCAAGTGCAGATCATTATCAGCAGCGAATACCATGTGTTGATCAGGGAAGCGCGCGCGGATCAACAGAGCCACCACCTTCAAATTGCCGCAGTCAAAACAAATCAATACCGGGCACTCTGTGGCCTCATGGGCACTGGCACCCGTCGAAAAGCCCTCAACCAATACTAAGGGTTTACGTGGGTCCATCTTTCCAAGGAGTACATACAAACCCGACTTACGCCCATTCCGTAAAAACAACTTCTTACCTGAGGGTGTAATAATTTGTAGATTCCAAATCACACCATCAATATCAGTCATAGGGACTGCAAAATATCCACTCTTGAAATAGTGAAACTTCGGGCGCCCTTCTTTCGGCAAAGCGAAAAACTCTGATATTTTTTCCTGATCCTCAACACGCTCTAAATGATCATCCCGCTCAATCAACAACAACGCCGAACGGAAAAAGCGCACCCCATGGGCACCAATTTTTTTAACCCCCAGGTACTTACTCCGCCCTGTAGGTTTTAATTCTGACCAAATTGCCTGCGCCTGCTGCTTTACCGCTTCATGCCAGGCCGCAGTCTCTGCCTCTTCCTGCTGAACATCCTTGGCCCGCTGAGCATCACGCGCCGCCTTTTCCTTTGCCCAGGCCGCCTTCTCTTCCGGCGTTAACTCCCGGCGCTCAAACTGGTAGCCGCCCTCTTTCGCCTTCGCAAATAAGGAACCAATACCAATACCACCTGCTGACCGCTTGAAACTTTTCCAAGTGCTTTTCGCCGCGCGCGGGCAATAGTTATCCGCCTGCTGGCTCCACTCATCCCAGATATCAAAGGCTGAATCACCAAACTCCGCCTTGATCGCCATACCTATCTCAACCCAGGTATCACGCACGGCATAATCGAGAACAAACGTGAGCGCACGGCGCACATCATCCATAGTGCACTGTTCGTACATAGAGAATTCCCCCTAATACAGAAGCGCCTAAGCGCAGTGAAGAGTGCCGGTCTTTCCCGGCTGTCAGCGGTCTTTCCCGCCGTCTTCTAATTGGGCCGGCTTAGGTAACGCACCGGCCCATCCTGTGGGTATTCAATACACTCTGTATAAATCCCCATATACCGCAATGAATTAATCCCGATCTTCAAAAACCGCAGAATGGCAGGACAATAAAATGGGGAATTGAAAATGATCGTTATTCTGGTTTCTGAAACGAACCCGCACGGCCTTAACTTGCCTGCCGAACTTCTGGCATGGCTTGTCCACCAATCTGATCATCCAACGGCCCAAAAACATCAGGGCGAAGACAGGCCCGAGAAACCCTCCTCTGAGTAGCCAGCTCTATCTTTGAGCAAAGCTTTGGCGGTATCGCCTTTAATCCATTACGCATCTGGGAGACAAAGACCGGGGTTACCCCTATGGCCCTTGCAAGATTGGCCTGTGATCCGACCAGCTTGATCGCGATATCTAGGGCAGAATCTGTCGTTTCCTGCATCATTGCGGCTGCTCCTTGTCATCAGAAGCCAGAGTATTAACTTTCAGCTACTGAAAATCAATAGCCGATAATTAATTAACTTATAGCTAACATGTCGCTATGAAACATCCTGACTTTGCAAAGCGGTTTAAACGGGCAGTTACTCATGCCGGCGTAGAAGACACGCAGGAGGCATTAGCTCGCCTGTTTCAGGTGAGCACCGTAACAATATGGAGCTATCGCAACGGCGAAAAACTGCCTCGCATGAGTACTGCAAAACGAATTGCGGAGACACTTGGAGTTTCTGTTGATTGGTTGCTCACTGGCACAGGCAAAGGTCCAGGTGAAGGGAGTACTGAGGAGGGAAGCAATGTTACTCAAGGACCTCGGATTCAAGGGAGAATCCCCCTGATAAGTTGGGTACAAGCAGGCGCATTTTGTGAAGCCTTGGACTTGCTTGAGCCTAGTGAAGCCGAAGCTTGGCTTCCTTGCCCAGCCGCGCATTCAGACCGCGCCTACGCATTACGGGTTAATGGCGACAGCATGACGAGCCCTTACCCTGGCCAGCGATCTTATCCAGAAGGAACAATCATATTTGTAGACCCCGACAAACCTCTCACCAATGGCTGTAGAGTTATCGCCAAACTTAATGATGAGGTTACCTTCAAAACATATGCTGAAGACATGGGCCGAACATTCCTACGCCCAATTAACCCTAGTTATCCATCAATGGATATAACTGATTTAGACGTTAGCTTTTGCGGTGTCATCCTGGGGGCTTACACCCCAGACTAAAAAGAGACTATATTTTACGAAGTTGCATAAGCAAGTCAGCCCCAACACCCTCCCACTTTTCTAAAAGATTAACAGGCGAACTTACTTTAGTTGAGCCTGTAAGTAGTCGCTTTAGAAGAAACATTAGCTGTAAGGAAGAGTCAATAAGCTCCAATATGGAAGCAGTCTCTAAATTATGTTTTGTTGGATAGGCCTCCCCAAGTAGTACACTTTCATTATTGTGTGCAACGATATCCCCTCTGTACCTCTTAAAATTAAGCCTACTAACGAGATCCCTAGTTTTTACTTTTAGCACCTCAACTTCTCTCTTATCCTCCTTAGAAAGAGTCGCCAACTTTAAATACTTGGAAACAACTCTCCTTTGGGACAGACAATAAATTCTTACCTCTTCTTTATCCCCGGTTGTCTCACCTGCCACTTCCTGTTTGTAATACTTTTTATCAAAAATCCTAGACAAAGAAATTACCACTTCATCATGCATAGATCTCTGAATTACTGAGAACGCCCGGCTTGATACTTTAGCCAATTGCTTTACAGACTCTAAACTACCAAATAATTCTGAATAAACAACGACATTCCGACGAATCCTCATAGCTTCAATAATATATCGATCGATTTCTTTCATAGGCCTTCCTTCGCAACATGTGAACTTGCCTCTCAATACCCAATCCCGAGACAAGACGTCCAGCATAGCAAGGTGGTTTCCAGCGATAAATTAACTTACGGCTATTGACCGCACTATTAACTTTCGGCTACTGTTCGCATATTAACCAAGGACAGGGCCCCAACATGGACACCGCCACAAGCCACCTAAGACCCCTGGCACCACGCCAAGCGGAAGCGCTGACACATCGCGCAAGGGGGCTCTCAAACCGGGAAACCGCCCAGGCTATGCAGTGCTCCGTCACCAACGTCAGCAACCTGCTCGCAGAGTGCTTCTACAAACTGCACGCCCGCAACAGCACCGACGCCGTGGCCAAAGCCATAAAGCACGGATTAATTCAATTCGTCCTGATCGCCACGATTGTCAGCGGAATTGGCGCAGAGCAAGAACAGCTACGCACCCGATTCCAACGCCGCCTCACCTCACAAACCATCCGAAACAACCGGGAGGGAATCGCATGACCGCCACCGTGTTTGTACACCCCACGGCGATGAGTAAAAACAATATCGACCGCCTCAAGCGCCGCATCGATATTGCCAACGCCGCCCACAAAGCGCACATCCGTTTAGTGCAACCCAAAACCTTTTCAAAGCCAGCCAATAACAACTGGCCACCGTTTGGAGGTGATGCCGCATGAACCAGAACAACCCAGCCCACAGCGTGGAAACCCTGCTCACCGTCGCCAATGGAAATTCTGGAGCCAGCAAAGTTGCCGCATTGGTTTTGCTTTCCGCCTGGAATAGCAACGACTTTTCGCTCCCCATTGCGGAACTCTCATTGCTCGACGGCGACAACTTCTGGCATGCCATCAACGTGATCAACCTACGCTACCACGGCAGATCACCTGAAAACGTCATTGCGGATGGTGAGAAAAAATTCCACACCCTCTACCGCGACTGGAATCACTTGGAAATTCAGAGGAAAGAAGCCGCATGAGCACAAATGAATTTACCCCACCGGATTACAGCGCCCCCACCTTTCTTGAAAAAGGCGCCCAACACATGCGCGACCGTGCAGAGCAGCGCGATAGCGAAGGCGGCGAACGCTCCATGACCAAAACCGTATCAGCATTTAATGCCCTATACGGAACCGCCCTCACCGAAGAACAAGGCTGGATGTTTATGGTCCTGCTCAAACAGTCCCGCGCAAGCAGTGGTGTATTTGTAGCGGACGATTACGAAGACGGCGCCGCCTATTTCGGTCTAGCCGGCGAAGCCGCCGCAAAGGCCAGAGCAGCCTGATGAACGAGTTCAGCCGAATCTTAGAGCTGTACGAAGAACTACTGGCCAAGGTGAAGCTGCAAGAAGTTGAAATGAAAAGTATGCGCGAACAAGTCGCCACACTTTCCGAAGCCATCCAAGGCCAAGACCCACAACAAGAAAATCAGGAGGCAGCGTGAACAAAGAAAAACTGTACACCATCACCCAAGCCGCCCGCATGGCAGAGATTGGTAGAAACAAGCTTTTAAAGTTGTTACGTGAAAACGGGTTTCTCCACAGCCGCGAAAGTGTCCGCAACACGCCAACAAAGCGGGCCGTTGAGCAAGGATTGCTATATCCAAAAACTACAGAGTTTTCAAAGGGGCCAGTAGATGTGCAACACATTACCGCACTGGTCACCCCAAAAGGCATCGTTTGGATCTGCGACCTAGTGGAAAAGCAATCCATTCCGAAAGCCAGCTAAAAATTTACCCGCGCCTCAGGCGCATCAGTCAGCTGTAACCGTTAGGGCTGCCGGTACGGAGCCCAATTTTAAAAAACTTGGAGCATCCCATGAGCACAAACGTAACCCAGGTATTTGCCGATTTGGACGGCGGAGTATTTATAGAAAAGCTCGCCCACATCCTCAGCGATGTTGCCGGCGCAGTTACCGATCATGACAAAAAAGGTGAGGTAAATATCAACCTGAAAATGTCCAACATCGAAAACAGTGATCAGGTGAAGATTGATCACACCGTGAAGTTTAAAAAGCCGACCATGCGCGGCTCCATTATCCAAGATGACGCCACCTCTACCCCAATGTACGTCGGCACAAAAGGCGCCCTAAGCTTCTACCCCGAAAAACAGCCACCGCTGTTTGACAAAGAGAGCAACGGCAACGTGGCCAAGCTTCAAACCAACGGCTAACAAAAAGCCATAGCAACCTAACCCAGCAACCCAAAAAGAAAATAAGGATTTATCTATGACCATGGACCAAAGTGCAGTAAAGGAAATCAAGGAGTCACAAACTACTGCCGAACTGGCTGCAGTGATTGACCGGGCTAAGCTTTCCATTCCAGCAATAGCCGCTCCAGATGATTTCCGGATAATCAACCTGGAGAAGTATCAGCAGGGCCGCACGCGCTTTCGCGGAGAGATGGAAACTGCCTCCCTCGAAGACTTTGAAAAATACTGCATGGATTTCGGCAATGAGAATTCCAAGTGTTTTGTCGATCCGGAGAGCATGACCGCAAAAACCATTTTCAACTTGGGAACCATCCAAGAGCCCGGCCACGCCGACTTCACTGCAAAACTACGCTTAATTAAAACCGCTGAATTTAAAGCCCTACTACAGCTTAATGGTGACCGGTGTTCGCAAAAAAGCATGGCGGAATTCATGGAAGATTACGCAGAAAATATAATCTGCTATTCCGCCGATGGTGAAGCGATCCCAACCAGCAAAGCCATTGCCGCCGTACGCCGCCTCACTATCGAATCCTCCCGCAAAGAGGACCACGCCGTTGATGACTTTAAATCTAGCCGCAGCGCCCTGGAAAATATCGAAGCCCGTAGCGAAGAGGGTCTACCGGCAGGCTTTAAATTTGAATGTACCCCCTACAACGGCCTGGAATCCCGCAGCTTTGACCTGCGCTTATCCATCCTTACTGGCGGAGAGGCCCCACGCCTTACCGCCCGCATTAAGCGCCTAGAAGCAATACAGGAAGCCATGGGACGAGAACTACAGATGCACCTCAGCTCAGCGCTAGTTCAGTCCCAAATGGAAACTTACATAGGCGGATTCGCCGCGTAATTACGGGCTGACATACAGCTATAACCGGGCCGCAGGTACTGGGCCCAAATACAGGACCAATATCCCCATGAAAAGATTCGCACTATTTACCGGCACTTATAACTTGCTGATGGGAGGTATCAAAGATTTCAAACGCTCCTACGCCACTGAAGAAAAAGCCTACGAAGAGGTAGAGCGCATTGCCCAAACAGACCCATTCACACACTGGGCCCAGATCTTCGACAAGAAAACCGACACCGCAAAAATTTATCGTATCGACGCTAAAAAAATCACTGAGGACAAATCCTCAGATTGCCCTCACCCAGAACCGAACGCCGCCTGACCCACAGCCAATAACTTTCTAAGCCCGCCCAGTGCGGGCTAAGTGGGTAGAAAATAGCAACGAATAAAACCCAATGGCTAATCGTAAACAGAAAAAAGGGAGAGCCGCGTGAAGCTCTGGCAATCCCTCACCGGTATCGCCGCCCTAATCTTCTGCGGCACCAGCCTAGCGTTTACTGTGCAGCTGTGGATATCCATGCCCGCAGGTCTCGGCGGGCAGGTGGTGGCCGGGGCCACGGCGGTGGCGCTGGAGCTGTGCAAGTTCAGCTTCGCCCCGCTGGGCCTTTGGTTACGCAGCCAGGGCCAGGCCAGTGGCTATGCCCTACTCTGCCTTTGGCCCCTGCTGGTAGTAATCAGCATTGTTGCAACGGTCGGATTCCTCGCCACCCACAGCGACGAACAGCAACAGCGCAGCACCCGTAACAGCCAGGAATACCAAGCGTTGCAACAGCAGTTAAACAGTTTGCAACAGCAGATCAACACCCTAAACGGCCTGATCAACACCGACGCCAACAACGGCTACCGTCAACGCGCTATTGATACCGCTGCACAGTTATCCACAATGGAGGCTGAGCGCACGCAGCTGATAGAAAAGCTATCCACAATCGAACAGACACCCAGCACGCACAGCGCTTTCAATAGCTTGGCGGGCACTCTGAACACAGACCCGGCAAAGGTTCAGCATATCGGCTTCCTCGCCCTGGCGATCATCACAGACATCGTAGGACTGGTCGCGTTGCTCGCGTTTAACGCCGCCGTAACAGTTGCGAAACGCGCCACTACAGCGTTGCAACAGCCTGAAACGGTGGAAACACAACCGTTACACACCACCCACTTGAGTGAAGAACAACAGCAACTCGCCCAGCGAATCCGCTCCGGAGAGTTCGGCCGCAAGCCCGTAATGCGCAACATCATCAACGATATGCGCCTTAGGCACGGAACCGTTAAACCCGTTTTCGACGCCCTGCAACAGGCGGGCGCACTTGAGCGGAAAGGCCAAGGCTTTGCCTTGGCTCAAAACTAAGTAAGGAGAACCCATGAAAAAAGAGGCCGCGAGACTAAAAAACGGTTTTCCACCCAGCGAGGCAAAGCAGTTACCATGGCTCACCGACGCTCAGCTTGAAGAGCTGACTAAAAAGAAACGTGCAAAGAGCCAAGCTGAGGAACTCAAGAAAGCTGAAATTCCATTCAGGATGATTGGGGGCCGCCCTGTTGTTCTTATTCAGAGTCTAGCCCCAATGAATCAATCAGATTTCCCGCGCCCAACGGTTAAAAGGTTATGAGAAAGGATAGTCAGGGACGACCCTTACCCCCACGAATGCACCAAAAGCATGGCCGCTACTATTACGTCCAAAAAAATAAATGGCGACCTTTAGCCAAGGAGTACCATAAATCTTTGGCCATGGTTGCCGCCATTGAGGCACCAACACCACAATGGAGTGAGCTGGTTAGCCAAGTGTACGAACGGTATGAACGCCGGCATGCAGACGGGAAGCTAGCCCTCAACACGCTCAAGCAATACCAGAGCATGCGTCCTCGCATTGAGTATGGATTTTCAGACTTCACGCCCGACATTGTACGCACCAGTGATATAACTCAGTTCCTCGATCTATATGAAGATACACCCAATATTGCCAACCGAATGCTAACGGTTATCAAGGCAATATTTGAGCGAGCTGTTCGGCAAGGTATTGCCGACATCAATCCAGCCTTTGGTATCAAACGATTTGAAGAGAAGAAGCGAGACCGCTATCTCACTGATGGTGAATTTAGGGCTATTCGCTCGAAGGCCAACCCAACCATCAAGTTGGTGATGGACATGTGCTACCTGACAGCGCAGCGCATATCAGATGTACTGGCAATCCAACACAGCGACATCAGTAAAGATGGCATTAAGTTCCAGCAAGAGAAGACCGGCAAAAGATTACTAGTGCAGATGGAGCCCGAGCTGGAACGGATAATTACTGAGGCCAAGCAGCTGCATAAAGTGATGTGCCTCTTCCTTTTTCACCCTAGAGGCAAGAATACCCGATACAGCTATCGAGGTATTAGAGATGCCTACGAGAGAGCCCGCGTTAAAGCCGGGGTCGAGGATACAACCATTCATGACATCCGGGCTAAATCACTGACAGATGCAAAGCGTTCCGGCATCGACGCCCAGGTCCTAGCGGGACACGTAAGCCCAGCTATGACAGAGCGCTACATTCGTTTGCGCGAAACTGATAATGTAGCCGGCCCCAGCCTTAGACAGCTTTTAGACAAAAGGCAGAAAATTGACAAAAACTGTAGATAAATCAAAGACTTCCGCACTCACTCCGATGATGCAACAATACATGCGCATCAAGGCCCAGCACCCCCAAGAGCTGGTGTTCTACCGCATGGGGGACTTTTACGAGCTGTTCTTTGATGATGCCAAGAAGGCGGCAGAGCTGTTGGATGTCACCCTTACTGCCCGTGGCAAGTCCGGGGGTGAGCCTATACCCATGGCCGGTATTCCATACCATGCAGCTGAGGGCTACTTGGCGCGGCTGATTAAAGCTGGTGTTTCCGTTGCCATTTGTGAACAAATCGGTGATCCCGCCACCAGCAAGGGACCGGTTGAACGCCAAGTAGTACGTATTGTTACTCCAGGCACGGTCACGGACGAGGCACTTCTCAACGATCGCCGCGATAACCTCCTGGCTGCTATTTCACACTTGGGCGATGTATTTGGCCTGGCACTGCTGGACCTGGCAACCGGTCGTTTTGTGGTTCAGGAAACAGATACTCTAGAAGCTCTGGCCGAGCAGGTGCAGCGCCACAATCCCGCTGAACTGCTTGCGCCGGAAGAGCTTAGCCTGCCGATTGAAATCGAACGCCGCGCGGGCGTGCGCCGCCGGGCACCTTGGGAGTTCGAGCTGGAGAGCGCTTTGCGTCTGCTCAACCAGCAATTCGGCACCATGAACCTGGAGGCCTTTGGTTGTAGCCATATGCACGGTGCTGTGATCGCTGCCGGCTGCTTGCTGCAATATGCACGGGACACCCAGCGTACCGAGCTGCCCCATATTCGCGGCCTGCTGACGGAAAGTGGTGATGAGACAGTCGCCTTGGATGGTGCCAGCCGCCGCAATCTGGAGATTGATCTGAACCTGAACGGTGGCGATGACAATACCCTATTGTCGGTCTTCGATAGCTGTAAAACCGCTATGGGTAGCCGCTTGCTGCGCCGCTGGTTTAACAACCCCTTGCGTCAGCTGACTACCTTGCGCAACCGCCAGGATGCCATCGCAGTATTAATTGCCGATTATGGCTTTGAGCCTCTGCGTGATGCCCTAAAACCTGTGGGCGATATGGAGCGAATCCTGGGCCGTTTGGCACTGCGCTCTGCACGTCCTCGGGATTTGGCTCGCCTGGGCCAGTCCCTAGCTCAATTCCCGGAAATCCAGCAACAGTTAGCGGAATCTGACGCAACTTTATTGAGTGAATTGTGCAGCCAGATCGGCGAGTGGCCAGAAACCGTAGAGCTGCTGCAAGATGCCATCATTGAAAACCCTCCGGTAGTAATTCGCGACGGTGGCGTTATTGCTACCGGCTACGACGAAGAACTGGACGAGCTGCGCGCTATCAGTGAAAACGCTGGCGATTACCTGGTGCAACTGGAGCAGCGGGAAAAAGAGCGAACCGGTATTCCCACCCTTAAGGTGGGTTACAACCGGGTGCATGGCTACTTTATTGAAATCAGTCGCGGGCAAAGCGATAAGGCGCCAGCTGAATATATTCGCCGCCAGACCCTGAAAAATGCAGAGCGCTTCATTACTCCCGAGCTGAAGGAGTTTGAAGACAAGGCACTCTCCGCCAAGAGCCGCGCGCTAGCTCGTGAAAAGGCGCTGTACGAAGAGCTGATCAATCAGCTGAATGAGTCCCTGGCAGAGCTCCAAGCCGCTGCTGCGGGTATCTCCGAATTAGACGTGCTGGCCTGCTTGGCCGAGCGCGCTGACGATTTGCGCCTGTGCCGCCCAGAACTGGGCACTGAGCCGGGCCTGCATATTACCGGCGGGCGCCACCCGGTGGTGGAGCAGGTATTGGACGAGCCCTTTGTGGCCAACGATATTGATTTGCACAATGACCGCCGCATGCTGGTAATTACCGGCCCGAACATGGGCGGTAAATCTACCTATATGCGCCAGACAGCATTGATTGCCCTGTTGGCCCACTGCGGCAGTTACGTGCCCGCCGACAGTGCCCAGATCGGCCTGCTCGATCGTATCTTCACTCGCATCGGCAGTGCCGATGACCTGGCCGGTGGCCGCTCCACCTTTATGGTGGAAATGACCGAGACCGCCAATATCCTGCGCAATGCCACTGAGCACAGCTTGGTACTGATGGATGAGATTGGCCGTGGTACCAGCACTTACGACGGCCTGTCCCTGGCCTGGGCCTGTGCCCACTACCTGGCAGGGGAAGTGCGCGCCTTTACGCTGTTCGCCACCCATTACTTTGAACTGACTGACCTGCCCAACCAGTGCTCTGAAGCCGCTAACATCCACTTGGATGCCACCGAGCACGGCGAGGGAATTGTCTTCCTGCACCGCATCCAGGAAGGGCCCGCCTCTAAGAGTTACGGGTTGCAGGTGGCCAAACTGGCCGGTATCCCCAGTGATGTATTGACCGAGGCCCGCGCGCGCTTGGCAGCATTGGAAGCCGGCGCCCAGTCAGTAGATGTGCCAGCTCCTATCGCTGCGCCTGCACCGGCCCCCAAACAGGAGCCGGAAGAAGCCGCTGTGCCAATGGCCGCAGGCCCTGGTTCCCCCCAGCAGGTAGATCTGTTTGGCAGCCCGAGCCACCCGGCCGTGGATGCCCTTGAGGAGCTTGATCCGGACGATTTGACGCCACGCCAGGCACTGGAAGCGCTCTATTCTTTACGCAAGTTACTGAAGTAAAAGACCGGGCGACCCTGGTCGCCCAATTCATCCTGTTATAAACAGTGAACTAAATCGACTGAAAAGCCACTACAATTCGCGCCAGTAATTGATAAAATCCGCTGCACGAAGAATTCAGTGGCACTATCGAGGGACAAACATGACATTCGTAATTGGGGAAAACTGCATTAAGTGTAAATACACCGACTGTGTAGAGGTTTGCCCGGTAGACTGTTTTTACGAAGGCCCCAACTTCCTGGTAATTCACCCAGACGAGTGTATCGACTGCGCCCTGTGTGAGCCGGAGTGCCCCGCCAACGCGATTTTCTCTGAGGATGAGGTTCCGGACGATCAGCAGGAGTTTATCGAGTTGAACGCAGAACTCGCCGAGGTATGGCCCAATATTACTGAGAAGAAAGACCCATTACCGGATGCCGAGGAGTGGGACGGCAAGAAGGGCAAGCTGGACCAGCTAGAGCGCTAAACAAGTTCAAAGAAAAAAGCCGTCATTGACGGCTTTTTTTCTATCTGTGGAAACCCTAAAAAATGAAAATAATAATTAATGCTATTTGCATTTGGCTTTTTGTATTTTCAACCTGTGCCCAGGCAATTACCGGCAAGGATAAATGGGTAGCGCTTATTTTTGATGAGGGGCCCTCCCCCGACAAAACCGAGCCGCTGTTAAAGCGGCTCGAGTCTTTGGAAGTGACCGCCACTTTTTTCCCTACAGGGCAGGAAATGGAAAGGTACCCGGAACAGACCCAGGCAATCATTCAGGCTGGGCATCAGTTAGGCAACCATGGTTACTCACACACAAACCTTTCCCAGATGCCTTTGAGCAGTGCCAAGGAAGAGATTAAAAAAACCTGTCGGCTACTACAAAGTAATGGCTATACCAGCAAGCCCATGTTTCTCCCTCCTCACGGAAAGATGTCTGACGAGTTGGACACGCTTTTAAGCGATCACCAGTTCAAGATTGCTCACTGGGATATCGACCCTACTGAGCAACTGAAAGCAGGCGGCGCTCAAGTCGCAGCTGACTATATATCCCAAAAGGCAAAAGACGGAAGTGTGGTTCTGCTTCACCCCATGTATGGTCAGCACCATCAGGTAATGGAGGCCCTGCCCCTCATTACTGCGCAACTCAGGCAAAAGGGCTTCCAGTTTGCCACACTGGAGCAACTAACCCTGATGAAAGCAGGCGACTATTTGGAACCTGTGGAGCGGGACTCTATCAATTAGCGGAACGGGAGCCCAAGGTTCCCCCCACTCTATTGGGAGCCTCTTATGTTGCGCTGGGCTGTCACCTTCCTGGTTATTGCGCTGATCGCCGCCTTCTTTGGCTTTAGTGGCATCGCTTCGACCGCAACTGAAATAGCCAAGATTCTCTTCTTTATTTTCCTTGTGATGTTTGTGCTGGCACTGATTTTCGGCAGACCCAAGTAGAACAGCCGCCCAAGGGCGCCTGTCATTACTTCTTGTGAGGCACTCGGGTCGGCGCCAGGCTGAGCACTTCAGCAATGTGATTGGCCCCCAATACCATCTCCATTACGCCCAACGCCTCAAGAATCTCATCATCACCGGCACCGAGCTTTCGCGCAGCGGCGATCAGGTGCTCGCGATGGTCATCAGGGGCGCTGTTGGCATTGCGCGCCAAGTCAAACAGGGCGTGCTCTTTTTCAGAAAAGTGCACATGCTTGGGGTCAGTGCGAATCCGCATCACTTCATCCGTTTCCACCCCAAGCATTTGCAGGGACATACTGTGATGGTAAATGCCATAGTCACAGTGGTTATCGGCTGAGACTGCCAGGCCAATAGCTTCTTTCAGCTGCGCCGACAAACAGCCGTGAATCATCACCGTCTTAAACTTGTACCAGTTTGCCTCAAGCAATCCCGGGTGTTGGGCGTAGACACGGAACAGACTGGGGATTCCCCCCAGCTCGTCATCAATCTCAGCAAAAACCCGGGCTACATCATCGGAAGCTGGGTGCTCGACCAACGGAATACTGCTCATTATTCACCTACCTGTCATCGCCGGGTGTCCGAGTGGCATAAATTACTTTCTGGCACGACATAACACTGTATATAATCACAGCATGAGAAAGATTATCCACTGTGATTGTGACTGCTTCTACGCTTCGGTCGAAATGCGTGACGATCCCAATCTCCGTGGACGCCCTTTGGCCGTTGGAGGCAGTAGCGACCGCCGCGGAGTGATCTCTACCTGCAACTATGAAGCCCGCAGCTATGGGGTTCGCTCCGCAATGCCTACCGCCCAGGCCAAGAAACTGTGCCCTGATTTGATTGTAGTACCCGGCAACATGGCCAAGTACCGAGAGGTCAGCGGGCAGATACGGGAGATATTTCTCGACTACTGCGATGATATTGAGCCCCTATCCCTGGACGAAGCCTTCCTGGATGTCACCGACAGTGGCCGCTGCCACGGCAGCGCTACCCTAATCGCTGAGGAGATCCGGCAACGGGTGCACGACACCCTGGGTATCACAATTTCTGCCGGGGTGGCCCCGAATAAATTCCTGGCCAAAATTGCCAGTGATTGGCAGAAGCCTGACGGATTGACAGTCATTACGCCGAGCGAGGTCGATCAATTTGTTTTGCGCCTGCCTATCAACAAAATACACGGCGTGGGACGGGTAACCGCAGAGAAAATGCATCGACAAGGCATTCGCACTTGCGCGGATTTACGCAATTTTTCACAAGTTGAACTGAGTAAGAAGTTTGGCAAATTTGGCCGCCGCCTTTACGACCTTTGCCGTGGTGTTGACGACCGCCCGGTAAGCGGCGATGGCTCCCGCAAGAGTGTTAGTGTCGAGCGCACCTTTCGCGAAGACTTATCCAGTTTTGACGAATGGCTGGAACAGCTGACAGAGCTGTATATGCGTCTGCTGGAGCGGCTGGAAAAACTCGGCGATCGTTACGAAGTAAATGGTGCCACCGTTAAAGTAAAGTACGCAGATTTTACTACCAGCACCCACGAGCGCAGCAGCCGTGCCGGGCGCATTTCTGAATTCCGCCAGCTACTGCAGGAGTGTCGAGAAAAACGCCCTGCTCCCATCCGCCTTCTTGGGGTAGGCCTGCGACTCACAGACCTCCGGGCGGGGCAAGGCCCTGTTCAATTGCCACTACCCTTGCCGGAGCAAGCCTCTTTTTGACGTTTGATGGCTTAATTAGGCGCGTCATCACTTATTGATAAATCTGGCGTTGGCCCTTACCCGAGCAACCACCTCTCAAACCAGAGGCAACTATACTTCGCAAGCCCGAAGATTCGTATCTGTCGTACCGTGACATCGGCTGAAATTATAAGTACTGGCCAGAGAATAATTGCGACGCAGAACCATACTACAATCTTCTTTATTGACGCCGCATAAACCAATACTCGGCCAGTGGCTCGAGACGGGATAATTTGCGTACGGAGGCTCAAGACATTGTCTCTCAAAGAGTTACGCCAGCTATCTGACGAGGCGCTATTCCAATACTACAAGGAGTCGCGCAAACCTGCTGTGTTCCGTCAACTCTACAGCCGTCATAAAGATTCCCTGTATCGCTACTGTATGCAAATGGCGCCGTCTTCATCCACTTTACTCTTGCAAAAACTCTGGCGTGGTCTTTTGGAAAATCCGCCAGAATTGCACGGGCGCCTGCTTAAAAGTTGGCTTTACATCCAAGTCAATAAATTGCTCAAGCTTGAGGAATTTTCCAGTTCGAAGAAATCCGCGCAAGAGTCTCCCCAGCAGAATAGAATTCTCGCAGCGATTCAAAATTTACCTTCTCAATTGCGCAATGTTTTATTACTGCATATGGAATGCAAGCTGCCACTGGCAACCGTGGCTGACATCGAGCAGCTCTCTCTCAATAAATGCCGCACCCTATATCATCGCGCCCGCACCGCACTGGACGAAGCGATATACGGTTCGGAGAGAAGACCTTGGCAAGTAGAAGTTATCGAAGAGTAATCGAGTTAATGCTATGAGCAATTGGGAAAATCAATATTTTAAAGAAGCCGAGACGTTGACTTCCCCGCAGCAGCTGGATGACGATCTATATAAAACAGCCCAAACCTATAAGCCGAAAGTAAACGTCAATCATCTACTCTCTCGTGCAACAGTAAGTTGTAGCTTGGTAACCGCCTTGCTATTGCTTCTTCATCCAGCCCAACACCTGGGTGCCTTCACTCACAAAGCAAATTCCACCGAGCAGCATTTGTACGAGCCGGCGTTAAGGGATTGGAAAGAAACTGTGATGGCAGTTACCCCAGCACCAGATCCCTGGCTCGCACTGCGCAATCAGGTAAATAGTGGCGAGTATGTTGCCTTGTGCCACTATTGGCGGGCAGAACAGCAGGATGCAAGTGAAGAATCCCTACCCGATGAATTACGTAAAAGTGCTAAGCGTCACTGCCGAATTTTATCGAGCACGGCTTCAAGGAGCTAGAAACAACTGATATCAAGTTCAAGCGGCCAATTCGAATTCTCACTCCCTATACAGTCTCAACTTAGCCACTACATTGTGGTGGGCATCTACGGTGCCGGTGGTCCTTCTGCCGGAGAAAATCCGGTACTAAAGTCGGTAATCAACCAACTTCATGGGCGGATATTCTCCCACACACGAAAGCTAACTATTTACCGTTACCTTAAAAATGGGGTTTCACGCAAAAAAGCAGCGATATTGTTTGGCTACAGCAGAGGGGGAAATGCTGCGATAAAAATCGCCAATGCGCTTGGTCGCCAAGGCATCTCTATACAATGCCTGGTGATATTTGATGCCCACAGCATCAATGACAAAAGAAAATTCAAACTCAAATATGACAATATCAAAAGGGCTTACAACTTCTTTCAAAGAAACCCCAGAACCGCCGGAAAATATGGCTGGTGGGGTATAAACCCCTACTGGGGATGCACCCTATTCTCACCATTTATCGAAGTCCAACAATTTGACTTTACTGGCGAGTACTACAAAAAAGGTATTCCCGCTTCTCACTTGAATATTGTTCGCATGGGTCTCAACACCCTTAAACAACAAGAAACATTTATGTAAACTCGCCTTAAAAAACTCTCAAACAGATCGAAACCACCACTTTCCACTGCGACTTAGAAAAATGGTGATCCGGCCTTATACTGACCCCACTAGGTAATCTGTAGGAAAATCCACTCTGCAACTAAAGCTGGCTTCTCCTCGCCCTCTATTTCCATAGTTACCATCAGTTTAATTTGATACTGGGAATCTTTTTTCTCCGTAATATCCAGTATTTTCCCAAATACGCGCACCCGGCTACCGGTCTTTACCGGGTTGATAAAGCGGACTTTATCCAAACCATAATTCACCCCCATATAAGCACCTGTAACCGTTATCTGTAGAGCCCCTACAAAATAAGGCAGCAGTGACAATGAGAGAAAACCATGGGCAACCGTTCCCCCAAAAGGCGTTTTCGCAGCGGCCTCTGGGTCTACATGAATGAACTGTCGATCCAAGGTGCACTCAGCAAAGCTATCAACTCTCTGCTGGTCAACTTCAAACCAGTCTGTGGGCTCTGTTTCAAAACCAATGTAATAGCCGAGGCTATCAGGTGAGATTTCTACAGGCATCGAAGGCTCCTTTTCGATTCTCTATTCGCTTTCTCAGCGACTCCCAACCTCAATAGGCCGAGAGACCGCCATCTACCGCTAATGCCTGCCCGGTAATGTAAGTCATTTTTGGGGAAACCAGCATCAACATGGCCGCTACGACTTCTTCCGGCTTGCCCAGGCGTTTCATCGGGCATCCCTCAGCGAGAAACGCTTGAACTTGTTCAGGGCTGGCATCTTCAGTTGCAATATCGGTAACCATCGGGGTGAGGCAATAGAAGGGGCAAATCGCGTTTACACGGATACCGTACTTGGCGTTTTCCATCGCTGCCGTTTTGGTCAGGCCGATCACACCATGTTTTGCCGCGGCGTAGGAGGCAATCTTGGGAGCACCGCCCAGCCCTGCCATAGAGGAAACATTCAGTACAGCTCCGCCGGTCATCTTCAATAGGGGCAACTGGTGTTTAAGCCCCAGGAAAACCCCCTTAAGGTTAACGTTGTACTGAAGATCCATCATGGCCTCATCTGTCTGCTTGAGAGACATCATCGGAGGCGCGATTCCGGCATTGTTAACTGCGATATCCAGCTGTCCAAACTCTGACTGAGCCAATTGCGCCAGAGCCGCGCAATCAGACTCTTGGGAAACATCACAGCGCTGGGCGCGCACAGCAATATTTTGGCTTCCCAGTTTGTCCGCCAACTGCATCAAAGCCTCTTCATTGATATCTCCCAATACTAAACGAGCGCCCCGAGAACCAAGCTCCTCGGCCAGTAATTTTCCAAATCCACTGGCAGCACCGGTTATCAGTGCGACTTTATCGCTAAAATCGAGAATTGGATCATGCATGGTTAAATCCCCCCACAAGAAGTCAAACCACCATCTACAACGACACACTCGCCGGTCGTATAACTGGAAGCATCGGAGACCAAGTACAAAACGGTACCCGCCATCTCTTCCGGCTCCGCATGGCGGTGCATGGGAATATGGCCAACCGCAGTTTTATAAATATCCTCGTGGGAAAACAATGCCCCGGCGAATTTGGTTTTTGTAAGCCCTGGTAGTAAAGCATTCACCCGGATATTAAATTGCGCACACTCCTTGGCAAACGCTTTGGTCATATTGACTACCGCCGCCTTGGTGATTGAATAAATACCCTGCCCTACACCCGGTTGCAAGGCATTCACTGAGGCGGTATTTACAATAACGCCACCACCCTGCTCTCGCATCAATTTGCCGGCTTCTACCGACATAAAGAAATAACCGCGTATATTGACCTCTACCGTCTTTTCGAAGGCCGCTAGATCAGTATCAAGAATATGACCAAAATAAGGGTTGGTTGCCGCATTGTTGACCAAAATATCCAAGCGACCAAATCGCTCGCGAATATCGCCAATAACCTGCTGGATATTATCCATATTGCCAATATGGCAGGGGATCGCATCGGCACAGCCACCGGCATCCACAATTGCATCGGCTACGGCCTGACACCCCTCAATTTTTCTGCTGGAAACCAAAACATGGGCACCCTGCTCAGCCAAAAGTTTTGCGATGGCCTCACCAATACCTCGACTGGCACCCGTCACCAGGGCAATTTTTCCCGAGAGATCAAAAATATTCTTTGCCATTTCTTATCCTTATAATTTAACAAGTTAACCGTTAGCAGCGATATCCAATGCAGCTTGTGCGAGGGGTTCTACCAGGGCTCCCAGTTTTGCAGCATTTTTATTGGAGGCATTGCCGTCTTTTGCACGCTTCACCACCCCCTGAACAATCGCTGCCAGGCGGAAGAAGCTAAATGCCAAATAAAACGGCCAATTATCAATCCCATCAATACCCATTCGCTGGCAGTATTTGGCCACATACTCTTTTTCGGAGGGGATGCCCAAGGCCTTTATATCCAAGCCTAATAGGCCGGACATTTTGTCTTTGCCAGCGGGCATTCGCATTTGCATACACTGGTAAGCGAGGTCGGCATAGGGATGTCCCAGTGTGGAAAGTTCCCAATCCAAAAGCGCTATGACCTTGGGCTCCTCGGGATGGAAAATCATATTATCGAGCCGGTAATCACCGTGCACCAACGCGATACGCCCATCATCATCCGGTAAAACGTCACCCAACCAGGCCATCAACTCATCCATTGCCGCAATGGGCTCCAGCTCAGAGGCTCGATATTGAGTGCTCCAGCGGTCCAGCTGCCGCTGGAAGTAATTACCTGGTCGGCCGTAATCCGAAAGGCCTACGGCATTAATATCCAAACTGTGCATGGCCGCCAGTACACGATTCATTTCATCGTACATAGCGCTACGCTGCTCGGCATCAACTTCCGGCAGTGCCGCATTCCAGAATATCCGACCCTCACAATATTCCATTAAATAAAACATGGAACCGATTAGGTCCCGGTCCTCACAGAGGTGCAATACCTTGGGCACCGGCACATTAGTATCGGCGAGTGCCGACATTACCCGGTACTCCCGATCTACGGCATGGGCAGATTTCAATAACTTGCCGGGAGGCTGGCGCCGCAAAACATAAGATCGCGCCGGGGTCTGCAACTTGAAGGTGGGGTTAGACTGGCCACCGGGAAATTTGCTGACCGTTACAGGCCCATTGAAACTGTCGACTTTGCGGGACAAATATTCTTGCAAGCGCTCAACAGGCAGCTCTTCCACAGAGCTGCGCAAATTGTTTACCGTCTCAGTCACTGAGTCCTCCATGATTTTCTGCGGCGGCATAGTGAGCTGCCAGGTTTCTGCCCAACTGCATCATATGAACTTGATCGGGACCATCCGCCAGACGGATAGTCCGAGCATAGGCATAGTGATGGGCGAGACTGTAATCCTGCCCCAATCCTGCGGCGCCGTGAATCTGTATGGCGCGATCTATCACCTTACAAGCCATCTGTGGCGCGACAATTTTTATCATTGCGATTAAATCTTTGGCCGCCTTATTGCCAAGTCGATCCATTTGCGCAGCGGCCTTCAGAGTCAGCAGGCGTGCCTGCTCGATTTCGCAGGCGGATTTGGCAATATCTTCCCGCACCGATCCCTGCTTGCTCATCGGGCGACCAAAAACTATGCGCTGCTCCGCGCGTGCCGACATCATCTCCAGCGCTCTTTGAGCCTGGCCAATTAACCGCATACAGTGGTGTATTCTGCCCGGCCCCAAGCGTCCCTGGGCAATTTCAAAACCGCGCCCCTCTCCAAGAATTAAATGGCTGGCAGACACCCGGACATTTTCAAAAATCACTTCCGCATGCCCTTCCGGTGCATCGTCATAACCGAATACCGTCATCGGGCGAACTATTTTGACTCCAGGCGTATCGGTGGGTACCAGGATTTGCGATTGCTGCTGGTGACGATTGGGATTTTCCGGGTCGGTCTTACCCATCACGATCATCACTTTACAGCGTTTATTCATCAGGCCACTGATATAAAACTTGTGACCGTTAATAACGTAACTGTCGCCATCGCGGATAATCGACGTTTCGATATTAGTGGCATCGGAGGAGGCAACCCGGGGTTCGGTCATAGCAAAGGCAGAGCGAATTTTTCCATCCAGAAGCGGGGTTAGCCATTGTTCCCGCTGGGCCTCAGAACCGTACTGAGCCAAAACTTCCATATTGCCGGTATCCGGGGCATTACAGTTAAATACCTCCGATGCAAAAAGTACTTTCCCCATTTCCTCTGCCAGGGGTGCATACTCCAGGTTATTGAGCCCGGCACCGTAACGGGAATCCGGTAAAAACAGATTCCAGAGTTCCGCTTCCCGGGCTTTAATCTTTAATTCTGCCAAAATCGCCGGCTCTCCCCAGCGATCCTCCTGCAACTGCTGCATAAATATCGCTTCGGCGGGATAGATATACTCCTGCATAAAATTTTGCAGGCGTTCCAGCAGTCCTTTTACTTTGTCTGAGTATTCAAATTCCATCGCTACCTGCCCGATCAACTGTAAGTGATATGTTCGTGACGCCCATCCCGATCCAGGTGCGGCACATGATTGAAACTGTGCAGACTGATATTTTCTGCACTGAAAAATAAACGGCTAACGGCTGTGTTTTGGATTTGCATATTGAGATTGGCGACGGTGGAAATTGAGCCGCCCAATATTTGCGTCAACATCATGGCAATGGCACCACCCGAACTAACAACCAGGGTTCGGCTGCCTTTGGGGCTATCGCAAATGTTTTTAAGCGCATCTGCGATTCTGGCTTCAAAATGCGACCAGGTTTCCGGTGGACTGATGTCACCGGCGGCCCAAGCCAGCATCCCCTGCTTCAGGAATCGATAAAAATCGGCGCGACTGGCACCTACTCCCGGTGCCCGATCCGGGTATAGCTCGCTGTAGTGCTTGACAACCGCTAGAAAATCAAATTCATTAAGCTGGGGGAGTACACTGCGAGTATTTTCACTGGGGAGTTCCAACCCCTCGCAAATACCGTCCAAAGTTTGCCGATGCCGAGTTAGGTTGCCGCACAGCAGCCGGTCGAAACGAATACTCTTATCCCGCCAGTATTCACCCAACCAGCGCGACTGTTGCCAGCCGGTATCGGAGAGATTGTCATAGTCATCAGCCCCAAATGAAGCCTGTCCGTGACGTACCAGAATAAATTCAGCCACCTATTTCCCTCCCCTTTTGATCTCCTCAACCCTATCTCCAGCATTTGAATCATCAAAGTTTATTATGCGAATATTGAATCATTCATGAGAGTGATGATGGTGGCAGCAATGCAATTACAGCGAATCGACATGAACCTCTTTCCCGTGCTGGAGGCGATATACACAACCCGAAACCTGACTCGTGCCGCTGAGCAACTGCATATCACCCAGCCGGCTGTCAGTAATGCCCTGGCGCGACTTCGCCGTACATTAGACGACCCACTATTCACTCGCAGCCCCACCGGTATGGCACCGACGCCATTGACTGAAAGTATTATGCCGAAGGTCCAGGAAGCTCTTTCTCTACTGGGGGCAAGCCTTAGCGAGCAGCGTCACTTTGTGCCACAGGAAGCCAGAAAAACCTTGCGCCTCTCCATGAACGATATGGCGGAGACTTTCCTTTTACCTAGGCTGCTGGAAGTGCTGGAGCAGGAGGCCCCAGGTATCACTGTCGAGTCTTTCCAGGTCCCAAGGGAGCAGCTGGTCAAGGAACTGGCCGCCAACACCCTGGACTTTGCCCTAGATGTTCCCGTACCCACTTCCCCACACATAAAACAACAGCGACTGATGAACGATCGCTACCTGTGTATGTTGCGCCAGGATCACCCCTTGGCGGATTCCGCCAGCCTTACCCTGGAGCAGTACCTGAAGCTGGAACATATCCATGTCTCCAGCCGTCGCAGCGGCCCGGGCCTGGAAGATATTGCCCTGAATAAGTTAGGGCGCCGTCGCAATGTGAAATTGAGGGTCCAACACTACCGGGTCGCACCTTTAGTGGTATTGAGAACCGATCTGGCACTGACAGTCCCCGCCAGCCTGGCGAGACAGTATTCAGCCCGATTGTTTGAGCTTCCGTTTCAGATACCGCAAATGGACTGGCACCTGCTATGGCATAAAAACCAACACGACGACCCCGCCAATCAATGGCTGCGAAACAAGTTGGTGAGCTTGGTAGAGGAGTAAGGGAGGCTCTGTATACGGCGAGACAGGGAACCCTTAAAAAAACACTTTATTTATAGATGAGAATGGGACGCATAAAGGTTAAATAGAGCCCGTAATTGATCACTGATTTCGACCGGTTAAGTCACTGTTTCACAGTGGGCCGTCTTGTTATCCTGCTGGGCAACGATATGCACTTTTTTGCATATAAATAAATGAACCCTAAAGGTTACAAGAAGAGAAATTTGCCATGTCCCAAGCCTACCCTAATATGCTTGCCCCCCTGGACCTGGGCTTCACCACCCTGAAAAACCGGGTGCTGATGGGCTCCATGCACACCAACCTGGAAGAACACCCCAATGGCTTCACCCGTTTGGCGGCCTTTTTTGCCGAACGTGCCCGCGGTGGCGTTGGCCTGATTGTAACCGGTGGTATTGCCCCGAACGAAGAGAGTGGCGTATTCCAGGGCGCTTCGAAGATGACCACTTCGGAAGAAGCCCAGCAGCACCGCGAAGTCACCGATGCTGTTCACGCTGAGGGCGGCAAGATCTGTATGCAGATCCTGCACACCGGCCGCTACGCCTACAACGAAAACCTGATCGCACCCTCTCCCATCCAGGCGCCGATCAACCCCTTCACCCCGCGCGAATTGACCAGCGAGGAAATCGAAGGCCAGATCGATGACTATGTACGCTGCGCCACCCTGGCCCGCGAAGCCGGCTATGACGGTGTGGAGATCATGGGCTCCGAGGGTTACTTTATTAACCAGTTCATCGTGAAACGCACCAACAAGCGTACCGATGAATGGGGCGGCTCCTTCGAAAACCGTATCCGTCTGCCGATCGAAGTTGTGCGCCGCGTACGGGAAGCCGTCGGCGAGAACTTTATTATTATTTACCGCCTGTCCATGTTGGACCTAGTGGAAGATGGCAGTGACTTCGATGAAGTAGTGGCCCTGGGCCAGGCTATCGAAAAAGCCGGCGCCACAATTATTAATACCGGTATCGGCTGGCACGAAGCGCGCGTTCCCACTATTGCCACCAGTGTTCCCCGTGCGGCATTTACCGACATTACTGCCAAGGTGAAAAAGCACCTGTCTATCCCGGTAGTTGCCAGCAACCGTATCAATGTGCCGGAAGTCGCCGAAGAAGTTCTGTCCTCCGGCCAGGCTGACATGATTTCCATGGCACGCCCCTTCCTGGCAGACTCTGAGTTCGTCAACAAAGCCGCCGAAGGCCGCGCCGACGAGATCAACACTTGCATTGGCTGTAACCAAGCGTGTCTGGACCACACTTTCCAGCTGAAACTGACTTCCTGCCTGGTAAACCCCCGCGCTTGTCACGAAACCGAATTGAACTACCTGCCTACCGACAACGTGAAAAAGGTAGCTGTAATCGGCGCCGGCCCTGCGGGCATGGCCGCATCTACCGTTGCCGCAGAGCGTGGACACGAAGTAACCCTGTTCGAAGGCAGCGATAAGATTGGTGGCCAGTTCAATATCGCCAAGCAGATCCCCGGCAAGGCAGAGTTCCAGGAAACCCTGCGCTACTTTAAGCGCCGCCTGGAAGTCACCGGTGTTGAAGTAAAACTTAATACCATCGCCACAGCGGAAGATCTGCAATCTTTTGATGAAGTGATTATTGCTACCGGTATCGAGCCGCGCACTCCACCGATCCCCGGCATTGAGAGCGATAAAGTCCTGGGTTACCTGGATGTACTGAAGCACAAGAAGCCGGTTGGCGAGAAGGTTGCCATTATCGGTGCCGGCGGCATCGGCTTTGATGTAGCGGAGTACCTGACCCACGATGGCCCCCACTCCACTGAAGATGAAGTGGTCGCCAGCGATAAGGAAGAGTTCTTCAACGAATGGGGTGTCGATATTGCCCTGGAGAATCGCTCCGGCCTGAAGCCACGCGAAGCAGTAAGCTCTCCGCGCCAGGTATACCTATTGCAACGCAAAACCACCAAAGTGGGCGCGGGCCTGGGTAAAACCACCGGCTGGATTCATCGCGGCAGCCTGCAGCATCGCAAGGTAGAGATGATTGCCGGTGCCCTTTACGACAAAATTGACGATAAAGGCCTGCATATCCGCGTTGGCGAAGAGGAAAAGGTACTGGAAGTCGACAATATTATTGTCTGCGCCGGTCAGGAGCCTGCACGCAAGCTATACGAAGCTCTGCAAGAGCGCGGCGTAACCACCCACCTGATTGGTGGCGCTGATGAAGCCGCAGAACTCGATGCCAAGCGCGCTATCGACCAGGGCTCTCGTCTCGCTGCCGAGATCTAATCTCCCGGCGATCACAATATAAAATACCCCCGCCAATTCGAATTGGCGGGGGTATTTTTTTGCCCTTAAATTCTGTGTCCCGTGCTAGGAGACATTGGCAACTCGATCCGCGACTACCGTTCCCTCAGGCTCAGGCCACTCAGGGCGAGACAGATACTCGGTAAGACGATAGAGCACGAACACAACTCCACATAACGCCACTAACAAGCCGTATAAGGCCGGGCCACTCCACCATTGAATAATCACTCCACCAATTAATGGCGCCATCGACCAGCCAATGGCATAAAAGGAAGAGGCCCCAAAATAGGTACCGCGTAAATGGGATGGTGCCAGCCGGTCAATTTGAATGCTCATGGTTGGAAACAAAATTGCCTCAGCTAGGCTCAAAATAAAAGTCGCTCCGAGCCAACCCCAAAACCAATCTACCGGATTTAGGGCATACCAAATCTGGGAGATCGACAAAATACCCAACCCAATCACAATACGAGTGTTAATGGCCAGCGGCCCCATTAACTTCATAATGGGAAACTGCAGTAATACTATCGTCGACGCATTAACAAAGATCATGCTGGATATCAGCTCTACTAATCCCGGCGCTTCAGCGCGGGTGAGGTATTGCACCAAGCTTGAATCCATATGCGCATAGATAAACAGCGTTAAAATATTCGCAATAATCACCACCAGAAATACCTGATCACGGCGCAATACCGAAAGCGTATTTCCCAGAGATACGCCCGCATCCCTTTGCTTACTCGCTAAACGCCCGCTCTCAGTTCTGGCAAAACCCCAAACAAAGGCCAGGGCTAAGAGTAGGTAGCTGAGAGAGGTGAGCCCAAAGGTGGATTGCTGTGCACTCAAACCGGCCCAGACACCTACAATCGGCCCCAGCGCCGCCCCCACATTAATCAGGAAGTAGCGGAATTGCAGCGCCAATTCACGGCTGGCTTGATCGTCAATTAAGTCGCCTATCAGCGCACTCGCCGGCGGCTCCCACACCGCGCGACCAATAGCACACAGGGTCATCGCACAGATAAATCCTGCCAAGGTTTGCGTCACAGCCAACAAGGCAAAGGAAAAAATACTCACAATACAGCCAAGCAATAGCATATTGCGACGCCCATAGCGATCCGATAGCGCACCGGTAAAGAAGCCCAACACAGCAGCACCAACGGCAGATGCACTCAGGATCAAACCAATTTCAGCCGCGCCGAGGTGAAACTTTTCAAATAGAAGGATGGCCAGGAAAGGCCAGACCATAAAATAAGTTCCACGGCTAAAAAAACTGCCAATTAAAATAATCCAAACTAACGGAGGGAAGCTCCTCAAGCTTCTCCACCACTTCCCATTCATGGTTACTACTCCAATAGATTCACTGCCAACAATTCGATAGAGGCACCTGTCCTGTATGGTTTAAGTTGACTGGTTCCAGATAAAAGAATGGCGCTAAGGCCACTCGGCGAGTGCCCGAAAGACATTGGTACAAATACAAACCCGGAAGGTTCTCTCACTATTCGGCCAAGGTGCCCATCTTTCTGGGGAGGGCAAGCAGCCTACCTCAGAAAATTAAGAGGCAGACAAAGAAGAGTTTCAGTAAGCAAGATGAATTTGAGACAAACAACCTATATTTACCGACAAAAAAACCCGAGATGATAAGATCCCGGGTTTCCTTCTTGGCAGAAAATGCTCCTGCCCTGCGGCTAAACCTTGGTATTAACCCACACTGTTAATTACAGGTTAATAGAGAATAATCTGAGTGAGTTGCACAACAATCATTCTGAATACGGTTACCCAATACTATCCGACAAGATTTGTTTTGAAAACCCAAATTGACAGATAAAACAAAAAAATATTTACCACACCACCACCTCAGTACAAACCACTAAAAGCAGAATCTTCCCCCCCGTCTATACTCGTTCAGGAAAAGCACCCGAGCCGACCAGCAGAAAAAATACTGCCACGCTTTTTTAATAGAGAGATAAGTCGCGACATGTCCCTATCCAACATGCTCGTTCAAGTGCGTGCTCAGGTTGAGCAGGCACTGGGTAAGCAACGCCCCCCCTATACCTTGTTTTTTTCAATTAGTGATGCCAAGCATCGCGCCATCGTGAAGCATAAAACGGCGGCGGATATTTCGGAAGCCTGGCAAGCCTTAGCAAAGACAATCCAAAGGGCAGCAAAGTCGCACAAGATGGAACCCTGTTGGTTACGTGTCGATTGGGTCACCCAAAAAAGCACAATGACATTTGCAGGCTTGGAAGAAATCCTTAAAGACACCAAGAGGTCGTATTTCCGCTATGGCCTCGCACTTGATATGGACTGCGAAATAGCATTCCTGGAGCAAGAGCTAAATGCTAATGCCATGCTCTATGGCGGAAATCAGATTGATCATGTCATTATTAATGAGAACAATTTTCTTGCCTACGCTAAGCAAAGATTCGGAATAAATACCGAGCTGGATTTTTCAGAAGAAAAGACTGTGCTTTTGCTTTCAACTCAGGGAATTTTCTGTGAATCCAAGCGCCAGCCCGTTTGCCTCTACGGACCCGGTTTAGATGCCGGCCGACGTGTCATAGAAAAATTAGATACTAATACTGTCTCTGATTTGATTAGAAACAGCAGTAACTACTTAAGCTCTCAAGTCAAAAAGAATGGCTCCTTCCACTATGGTTGGCACGCCTGTTTCGACCGGAAGATCGACACCTATAACAACTTACGACATGCCAGTAGTACTTATTCGATGATTGAAGCCTGGGAGGTTACTGGCGACAAAGCTCTAATGAACTCCATACATCGATCACTGGAACACCTTACAACAGAGCTAATTCAGACCGCCACCCTCGCCTCAGGTGCTGAGGGAGCTTTTTTGGTAGAGGCAAATAATGAAATAAAACTAGGGGGCAACGCAGTATCACTGTTAGCCCTGGTAAAGTACTCTGAGGCAACGAAAACCAACAAGTATTCCAAACTGATGGAGCAATTAGCACTTGGGATAGAGTATATGCAGGACTCAATCACCGGGCAGTTCTCCCATGTTCTTGAATATCCAGATCTTCAAGTTAAAGATAAACATAGAGTCATCTATTACGACGGTGAAGCTGCCTTTGGTTTGATGCGGCTTTATGGCTTTACTAAAGATTCACGCTGGCTAAATTTGGTTGAAAAGGCATTTGATTATTTCATTCAAGCCAATCACTGGCGTGCTCACGATCATTGGTTAAGCTACTGCGTTAATGAACTAACCCTTTATCGCCCCGAAGAGAAGTACTACCAGTTCGGTATTCGAAACTTCGCCAGCTATTTGGATTTTGTGGAGAATAGGATAACCACATTCCCTACTCTGCTTGAATTGATGATGGCAGCTGAAAAGATGGTAACTCGCTTGGGCAAAGAGCCCGAGTTCCAATATTTACTTGACCAGGTAGACCTAAAACACTTTTACAGGGCACTACATAAGCGTGCGATGTACCTTCTAAATGGGTATTTCTGGCCTGAATTCGCCATGTATTTCAAGAATCCCAAACGTATATTGGGAAGCTTCTTTATCCGGCACCATGCCTTCAGAATCCGTATTGATGATGTCGAGCACTATCTATCTGGTTTTGTCGCTTATCGAAAGTACCTGCTTACGCCCAAAAATGCACCCGAGGATATTGATGAGGCATACCAAGAGATGACCGTCGAGCCAACTGTCGACTCCCACAAGTCACTACCAGTGCTCGCTTGGGGAGGAGATGTTAACTTATCCCGGAGGCAGCATTACCGTACGGCCCAATTTGGCACCGAAAAAGTACTCGGCACAGTCATTGCTTTAAAAAATGCAGATATAAGCGTCGTTAACTTAGAGTGTGTAGTCGGAACTGAGGGTGAGCAAGGGATCAGTAAAGGCGAATCGTCCCCATACTATTATCGAGCCCGGCCCGAAATGCTTTCGGTATTAATGGAAGCCGGTATTGATGTTGTTGTCACTGCAAATAATCACAGTGGAGACTATGGCACTGCTGCGTTAATGGAACAGCAGTATTGGCTCAACGAAACCGGTATCGGACACACAGGCTCAGGCATCAATATCGAAGAAGCTCTGGCCCCAGTATATCGCCCGGCAGGCCGACTTAATGTAGCCATTTTTTCTCTTGATGCTACACAACCCCGATTTGCAGCAGGTCCAAATACTCCCGGATGTGCACACTTGCCACTAACCATGCCCAGTCTCTGGTTCGACAATTTGAAACCTCGAATTGAGGCCGCGCGAGAGAAAGCTCATATAGTGCTTGTCGCTGTTCACTGGGGAGGCAACAGAGAACCCGAGCCCAGCGAAGATGAAATCGCTATTGGACATGCCATTATCGATGCTGGGGCAGATGGTATTCTGGGTACCAGTGCGCATAACCTACAAGGTATTGAAGTCTATAAGAATCGGCCAATCATCCATGACGCCGGGGATCTATTATTTGATGCAGTTCGGCGAAGCTTGGCAGATAGTGGAGTCTTTCGGCTTTACTTAAGTGAAAAAGGAGTAGAAAAGGTTGTCTTTGTACCTGTAGGTGTCGGATTTGGCTTTAGCAAGCAGTTGAGTGGAGATAGCGCAAAAGAGCTTACCCAACGATTTTCCAAATCCTGTTCAGCTCTGGGAACAAACCTAGTACCGAATTCAGATGGTAGCGGAACCATTTTGCTTTCGCCTCCGGATAGACAATACCGTAAATTACCACATCTCTTTAAAACCCATTACAAACGGGACCCGATTAAGCAGCAGCGTCCATTGAGTCCAAACTGGACAGTAGATCAAGTACCCCTGGATGCACAGATCCCTCCGCTTGAATGCGGACCGCTTAAATTATTAGGTGTCAGATTTTATCCCCGTGAAATAAAAACTCGCCAGATGCTGTGGGTAGAATCCTTCTGGACTACTGACGAGAAAGTACAGGAAGATTTTCGCCTGGACTTTCGAGCTATCCCCATTAAGGAAACATCTATGCCTTATTGGGGAAAATCGATGGACCATGATCCCTGTGATTGGCAGGTACCCACCACAAAATGGCAGCCAGGGGTAATCTACCGAGACCTGTATGGAATAAGAGCACCAGCAAAGAATGAACTTCAACCTGTACATTTACATTTAGCCGTAGGCCTAATTTCAAACACCACCCAAATTAAACCCATACTCGTAGGGGGAATGATTACCCAACTGAATCTACTGGGGAAGAAGCCCTCCACACGTCCCAGAGTCCCCAATTATATGACCGAGTTCCCATCGGTTATTTATCAACATCATCCAGGTCAAACTTGGAACGAAGAACAAATTAATGCAATTGCAGGTGGCAGATGGTTGGTCCCTCCCCCAAAGGGATGGTTTGTCCGAAGCGTAATCTCAGGGAGCAGTTTTATAGAGGAGTCTCTCGACCCGATTCTATTCGTTGCACACACTAATCTTGATCGAGCTTACCATGAACAAAGCTCAAAAAAGCCAACCAAATTTTGGGATTTCCACCAGAAGCTCCCTTCTTTTGCCGATCAAATTGCCGGAGTAATTGTATCCAAACCCGTTGCTGGACTTCCAAAAGATCTCCCTGTACTCCAGGTAAAAGACCCAATCAAAGTCATTGTCGAATTAGGTTTAGCGGCAAGGGAGCGATTTACTGGTGATGTAATAGCAATTACTGGCACTGCGGGAAAGTCAACAACACTCAAGATGATTACCCAAATGCTGGGAACAAGAGAAAAAATACTTTCCAGCATGGGGAACTATAACTCTCGCGTAGGTGCGCCGTCGATGATGGCTAGCCTGAATCAAGATCATGAAGTCGCAGTTATAGAAGTTGCTCAAAGTGCCCTATGGATGAAACGTGGCCCTATTACACATCAAGTAAAACCCACTATTGCCTTAATAACCGAAATTGGAATGTCTCAAACTAGTCACCACGTAAAATGTGTCGAAGATACTGCTCGTTGGAAGTCACGAATTTATGATGGTCTTACTGGCTCCGCTATCGCTATTGCTGGAGAGCATCTAAAGTGCTTTGACTATGTATTGAAGAAAGCCAAGAAACATGCAAAGCGAATCATCATCTTTGGGGAAAGTCCTAATGCTGAAGTTCGTATTCTGGGAGTACGTACCGATGAATCTGGTAGCTGGGTCCAACTGAAATTTCCTAAGCGGGAATTGGAACTTCGCGTTCCTGCTCCAAGTATCGGTATGCTACACAATGCTGTAGCCTCCATTTGCGCAGTCTATGCCTTGGGCAGAGATATCGATGCAGCGGCATTAAAACTACAAGAACTACAGTTAGATGACAGCCACCTACAGCGCACCCGCATAAAAGTACATGGGAAATCCATTAGTCTGATCGATGATAGTTGGAATGCTACTGTTAGCTCAATGCTTAATGCTTTTTCCGTATTTGCACAAACTGAAACTCAAGATAAAGGAAGAAAGATTGCCGTTCTAGGCCGAATCGTTCATTTAGGCGAAAAAGCCAAGGAGCTTCATGAGAGCCTTGCTGGACCTCTTATTCAAAGCCAGGTAAATTGGGTAATAACCCATGGCGAGGAGATGGAGTATCTTCGCCAGGTGCTACCTGATGAATTATTAGGCCCTCACTTTTCCGAAGCTCCCCCCTTGGTAAGTTATCTAACAGACTTTTGCCAGGATTCAGACCTTATCCTTTTAAAAGGCTCAAGGCGGGATTCAGATTTTGGCTCTATTCCTGCACTGCTCGATAAACTCCAAAAAACCGGGCAGACTTTGGAAACAGAATAAAATTCAGTCTACAAAATATATCAGAACAAGTAGTCGCTATTGTAAGCTCCACTCAATGGCGACCTTTGTTTGGTCTACATTTCCCTTGAATTCTTTAGGCCACAAATTGGACCACACCCAAGTAAAATCGCGGGTAAGAGTGATTTTACTGAGCTGTCCTCGACCAAACCCATATCCAAATCGAGACTCCTGAGCCAAATTAGGGTCTACTGGCATCCAGCGTCCATTCATATAGACCTCAGCAGCATGATGATTGGGTTGTTTAAATTGCTTTCTTTTGGTAAAAAGAAACTCAGACGTGACCCTTGCTGGATAGCCCATTGAACGGGCCAAAGCAACAAAGAGAGCTGCATACTCTGTACAATCGCCCTTTCTTGACTCGAGTGCCGCAAGTGCGCCTTTTGTCGGTTGGATTTTATATTCGATAACAGCTTGGGGTAAGAGAAATGCAGCTCGTAATCTCCCCTCTTCATCAGAAAACGTATTCTGAATTTCCAAGGATAATTTTTTTATTGCCAAAGCATCTGATTCAATATACTTTGCTGGCTGAAGATATTTTTTAGCCGGATAAGGCTCACGACCTCGAGAAATTTTGGCATAATCATAAGAACTCAATAAAAGGTCAAAATGAAATTTTCGCTTAACGACCTTTCCTGCAGGTATGTCTAGTCTTACTTCTAAATACTTGGAATCTCCCTTCTTATGATCCTTGATAACTAAATTTTCAGGGTATTCATATCTTATCTCTTTTAATGACTGTTGCAATCCAGTTTCAACTGGCATCGACAATCTGTGAATATATCCTATGACATCACGTTCAGAGTGATTTTCTATAGTAACTTCTGCGGACAAGGTAACCTTCTTACTATCAGCTGCTGCACCGCGCCAAAGACCAAAAAAGCCGAGAAAAATACAAAACACCAAAAATGCGATTTTGCTACCAAGCATCAATTCCCACCGCTATCTCTCTCGCAAAGCTTCACTTGCTCTGTTAATCGGCTTTAACAGATAATCAAAGATAGTTTTTGATCCTGTTTTGATATCCACCGTAGCAATCATCCCTGGCACAATTGGGAATTTCTTTCCAACTTTATTTATCAAGGAATCTTTTTCAGTTAGGATAAAAACCCGATAATAATACTCTCCTGGTGTAAATTCATCTTGTATTGTATCTGGAGATATAGTCGTAACCTCACCATCTAAGCCTCCATATACTGCATACTCATAAGCTGTTATTTTTACCTTGGCAGCCTGTCCAGGACGAATAAACGCCACATCTCTAGGAGATATTTTTGCCTCAATTAAGAGCTGATCGTCCAGAGGAACTATCTCCATTAATTTTCCATTGGGTGGCACAACTCCGCCTATTGTCGTAACTTCAATAGCCTTAACGATACCCCTCACAGGAGATCGATGAGTCAACCGGGTCAAGGAGTCAGACCGCCCCTCTTTTACGGAAGAAAGTGACTCAACTTCTGCTCTAACATTGGCAAGCTCTTCTCGAGCCTTGACCATATAATCGGACTTGATTTCCAGAATTTTGGTTTCCAGCTCTGACTTCTGCCGTTGCAGACGCAACACATCGACACTACTAGCCGCCCCAGAATCAAGTAAAGAAGTTGTTATAGTTAGCTCCTTGTTAACCAACTCTAATGTTTCTTTTGAACCACGAAGGGATTCCGCCAGACCTCGCTGTCTTATATCAAATAACTTCTTTTCTGTAGCAATAAGTTCGGTGAACTCTGAAAGTTCATCCGGGAATTTTATTGGTATTCCATTTACTTCGGCATTTAGGCGGGAAACGCTTGCAAGAGCAGCTCTATATCTTGCTGAAATTTCATCTACATTTGAGCGAAGCTTTGTCGGATCCAGTTGTGCTAACACCTCTCCTTTCTCGACAATATCTCCCTCAGATACTTTTAAATCAGCAAGTATGCCCCCCTCCAAAGACTGAATAATTTGTGAACGTGAAGTTGGCACTACTTTTCCACTACCCGATGACACTTCATCCACCTTAGCGAGATATGACCAAGTCACTGACGCTGCGAGAAGTAGGAAAAACACCCAAACAATTCTTCCAGAACGAACCAGAGATGCATCATCAACATCATCGCCATACTGCTTTTCGTCATTTTGTGAGTCTATATCTAGGAGGGCAACGCGTTTTGGTTCTCGCCGAGGGTGTGATAGCAAATCGTGACCATCTGCGTTTGACATGGCTACCTCGCCAAAATTTGTCTAGGAAACCTTCTCACCCTGTTGGGTATCTTTGCCTTTTTGTCGTGACAATATGGAAATCGCCTTATCTTTGGGCTCATCTAAAGCAACTCTGCCGCTATCTAAAACTATTACGCGATCCACAAAATTTAGAATACTTGTTCTATGAGTAGCGACTACAACTGTCCGCTCAGCACTCCACTGTGAAAGAGCATGAATAAACCGCTTCTCAGCAGCTTCATCCAGGGCTGACGTTGGCTCATCTAACAAAAGAACATTTGGTTGGCGTAGAAGCAGGCGGGCTAGAAGTAGAGATTGCTTTTGTCCTCCAGAGAGTCCAAACCCTCCTTCCTGGATCAAGCACCCCAACCCTTTTGGAAGCTTGTTAACAAAAGCCTTGGCGCCTGTCATATCAAGCGCCCACATAATTTCCTCATCACTGGCATACGGGGCGCCTAGCACCAGGTTTTCATAAATAGTGCCATGGAAAAGGCCTGTTTTCTGACTAAGCAGGGAAACATCACGTCTGACATCAGCAGGATCTATGTGGGCAAGGCTCACATCATCAAGCCGCAACTGTCCCCTGGCAGGCTCAATGTATCCCGATAAAGCATGTAAAAAGGTTGACTTCCCTGATCCATTTCTGCCCAGGATCGCAATTCGCTCACCTTGATGTATTTTTAGGTCGGAAATAATCAGTGCCGGTTCAGCAGCACTATCTCCGTAGTTATATACCGTTTGCTGAAAGTGATAATTGCCCTGGATAACTGATTTTTGTACTTTTTTTTCATTTTCAGGATTATCAACCGGCAGCTGCATAATTTGATCAATACCCTGCATCGCAAACCTAGCCTGCTGCCACCGACTAAGAACTTGGGTTATATTTGCCATTGGCGCCATCATTCTGGAGCCCAGAATCGAGGCCGCTACCAAAGCACCGGTCGTCATACCCCCTTCCATTACCATCGGCGCCCCAAAAAGAACAACAACAGCAAAAACCGATGATTGAACATTGTGAGTCCAACTCAGTAACAACCCTACCAAATACCGCAATTTAAGACTGGATTCGGCGGTAATGGCATTGAAGTGATTCCACTGCCCTTGAAATCTCTGCTCTGCCTGCATGGCTTTTATATCTTCAAGTCCCTGCACTGTCTCAATTAGCATGGCATTGCGCAGAGCACCCTCTCTGATTGATTCTTTGGAGAGAGTTGCCAATTTTGGCTGAAGTAGCAAACCAGGAATTATCAGTAGGAAGACTGCTACCAAAGGAATTAATGCCAGGCTTCCTGCAATCCACCACATAACAAACAGAAAAAGTATAAAAAATGGAAGGTCCGCGAGTGCCAGTATTGTCGAGGATGTAAACAACTCTCTTATTCTTTCAAGATCTCTAATTTGTGAAATAAAGGTCCCAGTAGACTTTGGCCTTGCCTGATCTTTGACCCGTATAGCATGGCCAAAGACTAAATCTGACATACGAATATCCGCACGTTTTCCCAACAGATCCGTTACTCTGACCCGCATGGTTCTCATAATGAAATCAAAAACAATGGCAACTACAACACCACTAAAAAGGACATAAAGTGTTGGCAATGATTCGGCGGGAATCACTCGATCATAGACTTGCTTGGAAAAAATGATGCCTGCTAATGCCAATGAATTAGCGATTGTAGTAGCAATCATCACATGAAAGTAGGGTTTTAAGTCCCGCAATATAATACGTCGAAACCAATGTTTATCGTGGGGCTTAATATACTCATCAATTCTAGAATCAGTCGCTGTACGCCTAGGCCGGAATATTGCCAAACTTAAAATTTGACTCTTCAACTCACACAGAGGCACACTCGTTTTTAGGCCTTTATCGCCACAGTAGGTAACACTCAGTTGCTCTTGCTTGGATACAGAATCGATGACAATCAACTGTCCATCTATCGTTTGTGCTACAACAGGCAATCTCCAAGAATTAATCGCAGACTCTGTGAATGGGCAAAATTTAACCGTTAGGCCTGCTTGCCGCGACATCTGACGAATAACACCTTCTACCGAATCACAGCCCCCCCAATTTCCCGCTATTCGCACTCTCTCGGCCGAACAGTCGATACGATAATATCGTGCAATGGCAATAATTGCCTCACACCATGGATCAAAGTCAGATACCATATTGGAGGTATCTAAAGATGAACCCTCACCATCATTAGTACTTTCAATTTGGTTATTATTCAAGGCAACACCTCCACGCCCTGAATTTGAATACCTTCTAGCTTGAAGGCTTCACGCATACCGCCACGACTATGTAAGCAGTCAATTTTTAATAAATGCAAATCAAAAATCGTATTATTTTTTTCCAGGCGGGCAAGGTGTAATTCCTGCTCTGAATTGAGCAAATCAATTAAAGTTCTTGTTCCCAAGGTGGAGTATTGCTGCTTATAGAGATCCCTTGTTTCTGCAATTGCACTTTCCCTGGCACTAAGCGCCCCCAAACTTCGCATTAACCCTTCTGCCTCCTCTTGTGCCTCCAGATACTTTTGGGTTGCTGACAGCTGAGCTGAATCCCGAGCAGCATCCGCTGACTGTAAAGCATAATTAGCGCCTTCTCGACCAGCAGCTATTTTTCCGCCTTGGTATATAGGCATGGAAACATTTAGGAAGATGGCTTTTTCATTTTCATTGAGGGCGTTGGCATCTACATAGTTTTGATCCAAATATTGATTTACATTACCGTCCAAAGTGAATGTCGGCCAAGTGTTTGCTTTTGCCAACTTTAGTTTCGCTTCTGCCTCAGCTCTATCTGCTTCGGCAACTAGAACCTCTGGAACAGAGGACAGATTAAACGATTCAACGTCACAAGCTTGGGCGACATCTTCCGGAACATACATAGCAACCCGAAAAGGGGACTGAAAACCTGTTAATTTTTGTAGCGTGCTACGCCATCGACGCAACAGGGCTTCAACCTGTTGCTTGGAGGCCTGCGCAGCATCTACTCTAGACTGAGCTTGTAAAACATCTGAGCGAGAACTCACCCCTCGTTCTTTTCGAATTTGCACAAGTCTGGCAATAGCAGATACACCTTGAACTTGTGCATCAGAAGTAATTAGAAGTGACTGGTAACGTTGAACTTCAATTGCAGCTTTTGCAGTTCTCCTTGCAACTTCATCAATAGATTGGAGAACTTCAGCTTGCGATCTTTGCACCCCTGCTTGGGCAACAGAAACGCTACTGGATACTTTGCCAAAGTCGTAAACCATCTGTGAAACATTCATCTGAAATGCGTGACCATCACCTTCACGCTTATATTCAGAATCATGTCCAGCCACAACACCAGCACTCAACTGCGGGAAATATCCTGACCTTGCGGAACGGACGCCCTGCCTCTGCTGGTAAAGACTACCTATTGCTTCTGCAATTAGGGGGTGCCAACCCACCGCTTGATGCACGACTTCAAGGATATTAAGTTCATTTCGTTTAATTCCCCTTTCATACTCACTAAACGATAACTGCCTAAGTGAATCATTCACTTCGACATCCATTTTACTTGGACTAATTACTTCAGCTGTGGGAGACGAACCAAAGAGGTCAGCTTCAGCAAGGAGAGCCCAAAATGCCAGAGCAAATAGCATTGACATTTTCCATAGTCGTTTAAACACTTCCACTATGTTCACTTTTCACTGATTATTGGAGAGATAAAACACGCACTCACCGCTAGACATCAACGGTTTCGTAGAGTGGCTACGAAAGTCTAGCCAAAAAAAACCGGGCCTTGCGGCCCGGTAAATAAGTTAATTAAAGGCTATCTGATCTAGGTGTCACTCAAGCCATTTTGTTGCCACATATCTCCAACAGGATCTTCAAACGCCGCTGCATTATCTGTCGCTGTCAGGGCATCAGTGCCACCAACCATGCCACTGGAATCTAAGGTCGGGCTCACACCCTCCTCATTTCCACTCGACTCAAATACCTGAGCATCTTCACTCGTTGACTCAAGTAGCTCATCGATTGACAGGTTAGAACCGGCACCCAGCATACCTTCGCCCGCATCTGCAGTAACGTCGATATCGAGGAACCCATCAGATCCAACGGTTGAATCAGAACCGATATTGATGATGGTGATATCAATATCAATGTCGATATCAAGGTTGATATCTATGTCGATATTTATATCGATGTCTACATCGGCATCAGCGTCTGCATCAGCATCTGCATCAGCGTCTGCATCAGCGTCTGCATCCGCGTCTGCATCAGTGTCAGCGTCTGCATCTCCATCGGGCACCCAAGCGAACAACGCATCGGACGACGTTCCAGCTTCGCTATCGAGAGCTTCTACATCGCTGTCTTGAAGTTCACCAGGCTCTTGCGAATCCGATCCGATATTGATGATGATAATATCAACGTCAATATCAATATTGATGTCGATATCAATATCAATATTTATGTCGATATCGACATCGGCATCGGCATCGGCATCCGCATCAGCGTCGGCATCGGCATCCGCATCCGCATCCGCGTCCGCGTCCGCGTCAGCATCCGCATCAGCATCAGCATCAGCATCAGCATCAGCATCAGCATCAGCATCAGCGTCAGCATCGGCATCGGCATCGGCATCGGCATCGGCATCGGCATCTGCATCCGCATCGGCATCGGCATCGGCATCCGCATCCGCATCGGCATCGGCATCGGCATCGGCATCGGCATCAGCATCGGCGTCGGCATCCGCATCCGCATCCGCATCCGCATCCGCGTCAGCATCGGCATCCGCATCCGCGTCGGCATCCGCGTCGGCATCCGCGTCGGCATCAGCATCAGCATCGGCATCGGCATCGGCATCGGCATCCGCGTCGGCATCCGCGTCGGCATCCGCGTCGGCATCCGCGTCGGCATCCGCGTCGGCATCCCCATCGGGCACCCAAGCGAACAACGCATCAGACGGCGTTCCGGCACCGCTATCGAGAGCTTCTACATCGCTGTCTTGAAGCTCACCAGGCTCTTGAGAATTTGATCCGATATTGATGATGATAATGTCAACGTCAATATCAATATTGATGTCAATATCAATATCAATATTTATGTCGATATCGACATCTGCATCAGCGTCGGCATCCGCATCGGCGTCGGCATCGGCGTCGGCATCAGCATCCGCGTCAGCATCGGCATCCGCATCGGCATCAGCGTCGGCATCAGCGTCAGCATCCGCGTCGGCATCGGCATCCGCGTCAGCATCGGCATCCGCATCAGCATCGGCATCGGCATCGGCATCGGCATCCGCATCTGCATCTGCATCTGCATCTGCGTCAGCATCCGCGTCAGCATCCGCGTCGGCATCCGCGTCGGCATCAGCATCAGCATCCGCGTCAGCATCAGCATCAGCGTCAGCATCGGCATCGGCATCGGCATCGGCATCGGCATCGGCATCGGCATCGGCATCCGCGTCAGCATCCGCATCCGCATCCGCATCCGCATCCGCATCCGCATCCGCATCCGCATCCGCGTCAGCATCGGCATCGGCATCGGCATCCGCATCGGCATCTGCATCCGCATCCGCATCCGCATCCGCGTCGGCATCCGCATCAGCATCTGCGTCAGCATCGGCGTCGGCATCGGCATCCGCATCCGCATCCGCATCCGCATCAGCATCCGCATCCGCATCAGCATCAGCATCAGCATCAGCATCAGCATCAGCATCAGCATCCGCGTCAGCATCGGCATCGGCGTCCGCATCCGCATCCGCATCAGCGTCGGCGTCCGCATCGGCATCGGCATCGGCATCCGCATCAGCATCAGCATCAGCATCTGCGTCAGCATCGGCATCGGCGTCGGCATCGGCATCGGCATCCGCATCCGCATCAGCATCAGCATCAGCATCGGCATCAGCATCGGCATCGGCATCAGCATCAGCATCAGCATCAGCATCTGCGTCAGCATCGGCGTCGGCATCGGCATCGGCATCGGCATCGGCATCGGCATCAGCATCAGCATCAGCATCGGCATCGGCATCGGCATCGGCATCGGCATCGGCATCAGCATCAGCATCTGCATCTGCGTCAGCATCGGCGTCGGCATCGGCATCGGCATCGGCATCGGCATCCGCATCAGCATCGGCATCGGCATCGGCATCGGCATCGGCATCGGCATCAGCATCCGCATCCGCGTCGGCATCGGCGTCCGCATCGGCATCGGCATCGGCATCGGCATCGGCATCAGCATCGGCATCAGCATCCGCATCAGCATCAGCATCAGCATCAGCATCAGCATCAGCATCAGCATCAGCATCAGCATCAGCATCAGCGTCAGCGTCAGCATCCGCATCTGCGTCGGCATCGGCATCGGCATCCGCATCCGCATCTGCGTCGGCATCGGCATCGGCATCCGCGTCGGCATCGGCATCGGCATCGGCATCCGCATCCGCATCCGCATCAGCATCAGCATCAGCATCAGCATCAGCGTCGGCATCGGCATCGGCATCGGCATCCGCATCGGCATCGGCATCCGCATCTGCGTCGGCGTCGGCGTCGGCGTCAGCATCGGCATCCGCGTCGGCATCCGCATCCGCATCGGCATCCGCATCCGCATCGGCATCCGCATCCGCATCGGCATCCGCGTCGGCGTCGGCGTCGGCATCGGCGTCAGCGTCAGCATCGGCATCTGCATCCGCGTCGGCATCTGCATCGGCGTCCGCATCGGCATCGGCATCGGCGTCCGCATCGGCATCGGCATCGGCATCGGCATCCGAGTCCGCATCAGCATCAGAATCGGGTATAAAGAATTGATCACCATCATTATCATCGTCATCACTAGCAGCGATAGCGATGACAATAACGCCAAGGGCAATTAATGCGGGAATCCACCAAGAAACACCGGGACTGGCCGATGCAGGGGCAGGGTATGACGCTTGGCCAGCCGCAGCAAAGGCAGAGATTAAATCTCCATTAGAGGCTAACATGAGAGGCTCTTCAGCCCCTGTTAGCACTAGCTCACTATGGTCACCTTCTTCATCTAACAGGTAAAACCCTGAAATAATGATGATTTGACCGGACTTTAAAACAATAACAAGGTCTACTCCGTCCTTGGAAAAAGACGCAATATCCTCAGGATCTGCGGGCATTTCGACAAGACCAGGAGAGGACAATGATAGCCCCTCCAGTGATCGCTCATCGATAGAGCCCGTGGATTTGTCAAAGATTTTCGCAATCATGCTCTCACCAACTTCAAACGGTGCAACTTCCTAAATACACAGTTCATGGCCTGAGCTTAAAGACGGAAAATACCCCACTTTGAGCCCATCCGTGACTAGATTCACTAATACATCGCCTTGCTAATTTCCCTCCATAAAAACAATTACGCCAGTACGTTTTTACGCGCACTACTTTTGTATGGACGTAATTCAAAACCTTTTCAAGGAGGAGTTAGGCAGCGGCAGGAGAAAAACGGTTTTCGTGCTAACTTCAGCAAGATTAGGAAGTTACAAATGACTACAGACCCGGAAATTGGCAGGCACTTAAACAAAAAACCTACACCTGTTGTTGATACGCCTGCCGGGCCAATCATCGGAACTACAGATGAGGAAACTGGCGTATATAAATTCTTGGGTATCCCCTACGCCCTCCCTCCTGTGGGAAATTTACGTTGGTTACCGCCGCAAGAGTTGGACCGCTGGAAAAACCCTTTCCAAGCACATAGTTTTGGATCACCAGCTGCGCAAAACTCATCCACCTTAATGGAAGTTCGAGATCAAAATGGGAATCTTCCTGAAAGAGAGGAATGCCTCTATTTGAATGTATTCTCTCCCGCAATGTCGCAAGGAAAAAAGCTGCCAGTGATGTTTTGGGTTCATGGCGGCTCTTTTTACATGGGATCAGGATGCCAAGAAATTTACAATGGTAAATACTTGGCAGCTAGCGGTCGGACAATTGTTGTCACTATAAACTACCGATTAGGCGCACTGGGATTTCTGCGTCTAAAGGATATTAGTGATATACCATCAACCGGCAATGAAGGGCTTTTAGATCAAATAGCCGCCCTACAATGGGTTCGGAAAAATATCTCAGCATTTGGCGGAGATCCAAAAAATATCACTCTTTTTGGCGAATCAGCCGGGGCAATGAGTATTGCCTCCTTACTTGAAACTCCACAATGTAAAGGTCTTATACGGCGTGCTATTGTCCAAAGTGGGCACCCAAGAGCCTCTCACTCCCAGCAAAGCGCTAACCATGTTGGTAAGACTTTCATTCAACAATTTGAGAAAATCTCTGGTGGCATCTCACTAAAAAATTGTCCAACCAAACTTCTTCTGAAAACCCAAAAAGCAATACTCTCTGACACGTCTATGACAGCAAAATGGGGGCAACTTCCATTTAAACCTGTCGCAGACAGGGAACTTTTTTCCCCTGAAAAAAAGCTCTCCCCGACACACCAAACATCCCTTTTGTTAGGGAACAATTTGGAGGAATGGAATCTCTTCAGCGCGATAAACCCTGAAAGCTTTAACATGGACTACCGGCAAATATGTACTCATCTGGAATGGCTTATCCCAGAGTCAGAGTTAAAGCCCCTACTCAGACATTACTATCAACTAGCAAAAAAAATGACAGACAACCCCTGGCCAGAATGGAGCCGAGCCTGGAACCTCTTGCTCACTGATATGGTATTCACCTTGCCAGGGTTGAGACACCTACAAAGTCATCAGGGGGAAAACTATCACTATCACTTTGCACAACCTCTCGCTGCACAGCCTTTACTAGGGGCCTGTCACGCCGTTGAGCTTGGTTATGTATTTGGAACCCATAGCGATCAGTCCTTAAAAACACTATATGGTGCTGAAGAAAACCCCCATTTATTAAGTGCCTCAATGCAACAAGCTTGGCTGAATTTTGCTGAAACAGGGAAACCCGGCAATGATTGGCCAGAGTTTTCAGGAAAACACAGTAAGCGATTTGGCAATCATCCCTCAGCCAGGGAGTTTAACTCACCAGAGCTTCTCAGTTTATGGCAACATATACCCGACGATAGTTTGAATGGTTATCTTTAGGTTGGCATAGATGGCAAGAATTTTTTTAATCAGGCATGGAGAAGCAGCGAAAGGGGAGCACATCCCCGATCCAATACTCACAGACGAAGGTTACAAGCAGGCAGAAGAACTAGCCCTAAAACTTTCCACACTCGAGAAAGTTCAATTAATAAGCAGCCCCAAACTCCGTGCACAGCAAACAGCAAAGCCCTTGGCTGAAGTTTGGGATATAGAGGTTGTAATTGAAAATGCAGTGACGGAAATACCTACACCAGAGGAAATACCCAAAGCTCAACGCCTAACCTGGTTACGAACATTACTTACTGGAGAGTGGGACCCCTGCGACAGAGAACAAAAAGATTGGCGCGATGGAATAATCAGGTATTTGGAAAGTCTTTCAGAGGACACCTTTATCTTCTGCCATTTTATGGTCATCAATTCAGTTATTGCACATATCCGAAATCACCAAAAAGTACAACAGTTTAGGCCCGATTACACTTCAATCACTGAGCTAAAAAATGATGGAAACAAGCTACATTTAGTCCAGCTAGGCGAAGAAAAAGATAACAAAATCCTATAAGTAAATGGGGTATGTGCAGCATACCCCAAGCAGGTATTTATTTTAAATCAAGCTTTTGCTGACTACCTCAAACAAATCCTTAGATAGGTCTCCCGAATTAGCAATCCTTTGCAGGGCAACTTTCATCTTCTCACCCAGGCTACCAGAGTATTTTTTCCAACGTGTGATCGGTATAACCAGCCTTGCTGAAATTTGTGGATTTAGCTTGTCCAAGGCCAGAACCTGATCGGCAACAAACTCAAACCCGCTACCATCGCTCTTATGGAATTGCTTAAAATTACGATTAGCAAAACCACCTATTACAGACCTTACTTTATTGGGGTTTTTCATTTCAAAAGCAGGGTGATCCATAAGTGCACGAATATTATCCAATGTACCGCGCGTGGGACTACAACTCTGCTGACTCAGCCATAGTTCTACGACTTGAGTATCGGTTTTCCAGCGCTCATAAAATTGCTCAATCAACCCCCTGGCTCGGTCTTCCGGTGCATGATTAATAATAACAGCGAGAGCCGCCGCGCTATCTGTCATATTACTAGCGCTCTCAAACTGAACCTGGGCTATATCTAACGCCTCCTCAGTTTCTGTTATGCACATATAGGATAAACAGGTATTTTTAAGTCGTCTTTGCGCAATATCTAACGCATTCGGGCTATAGGGCTTAGTGGTATTCAACTCTAGATAGCGCTTGCGAAATTCATCAAATAATTCACCTGCAATTACCTTCTTTACAAATTCCCTCGCAACAATTATTGCTTCTGCATCAATAGATGATGACTCTTCAGCGATAAACTGCTCACTGGGCAACTGCAAGATTTCTGCGACCAGCGCTAGATCGAGATCAACATCCTGTAAAACCTCTTTATAAGCTCTGATTAAACTTGGTTGTACCTGTAGTTCCTCACCTTTACGAAAAGCCACCTGAAGCTCATACAAAGCATTTAATGCTAGGCGCTGACTTGCATCCCAGCGGTTAAACGTGTCCTTATCCTTTCTCATTAAAAACTGAAGCTGCTCATTACTATAGTTGTACTTTATTTTTACTGGAGCAGAGAAGCCCCGCAGCAATGAGGGTAAAGGCTTCTCTGTAAGCCCGGAAAACTCAAAAGATTGCTCATCTTCTGTTAACTGTAAAACAGTTTCAGTATCACCCTGCTCATTGAGTACAAGCTCTGCGCCATCAGCCCCCAGCAATCCAATTCTTATTGGTAAGTGGAAAGGTAACTTCTCTTCCTGACCTGGCGATGAAGGGCAAGACTGGCGAATAGTTAGCCTATAAGTGCCATCAGTTTCATTAAAGCTATCTGTCACATCAAGTATCGGCGTGCCTGCTTGGCTATACCAGTTGCGGAATTGCTTCAGTTCAACCTTGTTAGCATCTTCCATCGCCTTGACGAAATCTTCACAGGTTACCGCGCAGCCATCGTGCCGCTGAAAGTACAAGTCACTTCCTTTGCGGAATCCTTCTTCACCTAAGAGTGTATGAATCATCCGTACAACTTCCGCACCCTTTTCATAAATTGTCAGAGTGTAAAAGTTTGAAATTTCTATATAAGAATCTGGCCTGATAGGATGGGCCATAGGGCCGGCATCTTCAGCAAACTGGGTAGTACGCAAAAGGGATACATCTTCAATACGCTTAACCGCTCGGGAATTAAGGTCAGCAGAGAACTCCGCATCACGAAATACGGTAAAACCTTCCTTCAGACTCAACTGAAACCAATCCCGGCAGGTGACCCGATTACCGGACCAGTTGTGAAAATACTCATGTCCTACAATAGACTCAATCCGCTGAAAAGCTGAATCCGTTGCTGTTTCTGGGCTAGCGAGCACACAGGCCGAATTGAAAATATTCAATCCTTTGTTTTCCATAGCCCCCATATTGAAATGATCAACAGCAACAACCATAAAGATATCTAGGTCATATTCCCTTCCGTAAGTTTCCTCATCCCAACGCATCGCATTTTTAAGGGAGTGCATAGCATGATCACACTTCCCAATATTTTTCGCTTCCGTAAAGATCTGTAACTTAACCTTTCTACCAGAGGCTGTTGTGAAGCTATCTTCCACATGCTCCAAGTCCCCCGCTACCAACGCAAATAAATAAGCCGGCTTGGCAAATGGATCTCCCCAAGTTACAAACTGACGACCATCTTCATATCTACCTTTCTCAATTTCATTGCCGTTGGAAAGTAGTACCGGGTGGTCCATCGGCGCGACGATGGTGGTGGTAAATTTGGACATAACATCCGGCCGGTCAGGATAGAAAGTAATTTTTCTAAATCCTTCAGCTTCACATTGAGTGCAATACATACCATTAGAGAGATATAATCCCTCTAGAGATGTGTTTTCCTCCGGATTTATCCGATTGCGGATTTCCAGCAGAAATTCTGGTTTCTCTACAGGGATAGACAGGCCCTCAGGTAGAACCTGATAATCAGATGTAGACAACAAAACTCCATCCAAAGAAACCGAAAGTAATTCCAGCTCGACACCATCCAGCACTAAAGGCGGCAGCCCTGCACCCGCTTGCGGATTTCTGCGAATATTCAAACGAGATTTGACCAAAGTTGCCTTGGGTTCCAGCTCAAAATGTAAATCAGTAGCATCCACCAAGTAATCTGGTACTTGATAGTCTTTCAGGTAAATGGTCTTTGGCTGGCTATCTTTCATTATTGAAACACCTTCAGTCGTTCTATGCCCTTCCGGGGCAGTATGAATTCGATTAATTGGACCAACAATATCGTTACCCGGGCTAATACTATTTATCACCCAAGTTAAAAACCGGACTATAGCTTCCCAGCGCGATTGGTGCCACGCATAGATAAGTTAGATTAATACTTGCCCTTGCAGCCTTGCCCACCGGCACTCTTGGCACATCTGCCTACACAGGCGTGGCGGCAACAGCGGCGGAGAAGCTAAAAGCTATCAATATAGCCATTAATATAGATAAAAACTATTAATTAATAGTCGATTATCTATCTACATAAAGCACTTATTGTCTGCCCCACCCCACAGCACAGTAGATACTCATCAACATGGCGAGAAATTGCAGCAAGTATAATTATCCAATCTGGTAAACTCGCCATAAGGTAGAAGTAAGGGATTAAAGTATTCCTACTCCACCCTTTTGTAACGAATAATAGATTTAAGTTTGAGCTAATCTCTTGCGGGAACTCCGAGGTTCAGTGTGCGTAAACTCCGTATATCCATCATAACCCTATCTTGTTTTTTAGCTGCGCTCATAGCAGCTAGCTGGTGGAAAAAGGATATCGTTGCTTCTCAGCTGATCAATATTTTCTCAGGAGAGGTAGTTATTCAGGAGCTGACAGGTCTACAACTGGGTTTTAAAGAAGTTTCGATCCAGGAAGTTCGCCTAAAGTCCAGTGTAAATAGCATTATCCTCCTTGAGGGAGTAAAAATTGTCTATCCTTTCCATATTATTTATGACCGAGATAACACTCAAAAAATTGAACTATCAATAAAAAAGCTAACTAGGAGCATGGAAGCTGAAGATATCGTTACCAAAGCACATATCGACGAGCAGCTCCCGGAAAATAATGTCAAGACAAGTAATACATTATCGTTAAGTGCCCTAAGCCAAAGTCTAACCCGCTTTTTGCCAGGCAAGATATCCGTTAAGCAAATAGTACTCGATGGCCAATTGATTGGCGGCCCACTAAATATAGCTCGCGACAGCACAAAAATTCATGCCGAAACTCCCCTTAAACACCCCCAGTTTGGCGAGCTTAATTTATATTTTGAGGCTTTTTTAGGTTTGTCAGAAATCAAACTAAAACCCAGAATACTAACTAACAACTCAAAGATTCTGTCTGAAGCTGATATAACTATTGCTAAACTAGAAACTGACACATGGATTTTAAACAGTGAACTTGTATCAGAGCTAGAATCTATAGCCCCACTGATAGAGATATTTGAACCTAAAGCTAGCTCCACAACTAAGCCGACAGTATCAGGCAAAATTATAGCTACCACCGCAATTAGCTTGCCAGACAATCTGCTATCCATTTCAAGCTACCGAGAAATTGACATTCAACTTAATGGCAATGATCTAAAGGCCACAATCCCATACGCTCAACTAAACTCCAATATAGAAGCCCAATTATCTATAAGCAATCCAATAAAAATAACACTTGAATCACTATTTCCATTTAAACCTCGACATATCAAGGGGAGTGGCGAGCTTGATATAGCTTTAGATACTGATAAAAACACCAATACCCCGCTACTAAGTGCGGACTTTAGCTCGAGCACATCGGCGACATCTCCCGAATTAGATATCGAAGGTACTTTTCATCTAACAAGTGCAAATACTATAGTTAATTCCCCCCTATATCTCAGACACTTGCCAGCACTACCTATTGATAGTGTTAATGGAGATGTGACATTTAAGGGTAAACTTCAACTAAGTTCGCTTAACAATATTAACTCTCCAGAAGTAAATAGCTTTCAATTAGAATTGATACCAAACCAAACTATTCAATTGGATATTTCAGCTTCCACATCAGGAAAAAACTCTCCTTTAATTACTACTGGATTACATCAGAGCAAGATACAGGCAAGCATTAAAGATCTTATCTCCATTACAGGTGACCTGACCAATCCCAACCAAAGAGATATTAAGATCGAACAAGGATCTCTAACTGCAACGATACAAGGCTCCAATGGGGACTCGACAGTACAGTTAACCGCTAGCGACATACAATGTCACTTCTCTGATATCAGTGCCTGTAACTTTGAGCTGAAGACAAAGGTATCCCAACTTTATGAGCGGGCCAGAGAATTAGCAGTTACCAATCTAAGTTCAACGGCCAAGGCAAAGATTGAAAGCAATCTTAAAGGTCAAAAATTCACTCTAGAGAACATTAAAGTATCTGGAGAAAAAATAACAACCAAAACATTGGAGGCTGACAGAGTAAACTTAGATATACCAACAGTACACTGCGAAGTAACAGAACCTACAATCTGTACTCTCCCAGAAATAAGCAGTCAGTTTGGAATTATCAACACCGAGCAATTTTCCCTTTCTGGAGACCTCAATTTTCTTGATAGTATTGTTACCATCAAAAATGGTGCTACAGCGCTGGACAGTGAATTTAATAGTAACAATTTAGAGATTGAGACACCGGAAAAGTACAAGGTTAACTCTTCAGCCAAAGGCAAGCTATCCCTGCAACACAATAAGCTAACAAGTCATAGTCAAATTAAAGCAGGTGCAATTAAAATTGATTTAAGCGGCTCTTACGACTTATCAAAATCCTCAGGTGGAGTTGAATTTTCCGTTCCTGAAGTTACCTTTAGTACGGATCGCTCTCTAAACGATACGATCCAGGGCCTTCCCCTCAATATCGTCTCGGGCAGACTTTCTGCCGGTGGTTCTGTGTCTTTGCCCTCCCAGTCCAAAGATAGTATCCATGTTTTATTGGACGATATTGCAGCAACCTATAAAGATAGTTTTGCCACCGGAATCAGTGGAGATCTAAAAGTAGAAAACGAAGATGGGCACTGGATCACACCTACACCATACCCACTATCGATAGAATCTATTAACGCGGGCTTACCAGTGAAAAATATCCAGTTATCACTGCAACTGGACAAACAGAAAGATATTACATTGCATAATTTTTCTGCTGATTTTTTGCAAGGCAAGGTTACTTCATCAGCCCTTATTTGGAATCTCGCTGAAGAGACTCGAAAAAGCATTGTACATGCACAAGGTATTTCTCTAAAGGCTTTAGCTCAGGAGACGGACTCAGAGAACTTTGAGGCCAGCGGGCTAATTAATTTGGAAATCCCCATTGTAACGGGACCTGAGGGTATCACTGTGGAAGCCGGCCACCTTCAGGGTGAAGCTCCAGGCGGACGCTTACGCTACTACGGAGCCTTTTCTCCGCAGATGCTGGCAAGCAACCCCCAACTTAAGTTGATAGCCAATGCACTGGAAGATTATGAGTTTCAAACACTGGAAGGCAGCATAGACTATCCAGCCAGCGGAGATCTCCAACTACAGCTAAAGCTGGTTGGTCGAAGTGAGGCTATCGATTCTGATCGAGACCTGGTGATCAACCTGAACCTTGAAAACAATATCCCAGATATGCTGCGCTCATTGCAAGCCAGTCGTGATTTGACTGAAACCCTGGAAAAGCAGCTGGACCAATAGGTCAGGAGTGAAGTAGCCTTTATTGGTATGTACAAGCCTGCTTGGTTCATCACCGGTTAAGGTTGACTCAATAAAATACTTGGGTCTGCCGGCATCCAACTCACCTGCTGAACCAGGCAGGTAACACGGGCTAGGTACAAAAAGTAAAAGGGTACCAAAGAGGTACTGTGAGGAGTGTCAGATGAAAGCCAGCCGACTGATTCCTATGGGGCTGCTATACGCTATGGTTGCTACAGGGTGTACACCCACTGTAGCGGTCAAGGCTCCCAGTGAGCCAATTACAGTAAACCTGAATGTGAAAATTGAGCATGAAATTCGGGTCAAGGTCGACAAGGACCTGGACAACCTGTTTGAAGACAAGGAAGGGATTTTCTAAGGAGGCAAATATGAAGACATTAATGAAAGCCTTTTTGGCACTGAGCTTATTAATCGCCCTGCCTGCAATGGCAATTTCCCTGAATGAAGCCAAAAGTAAGGGCCTGGTTGGTGAAGCCAATAGCGGATACATCGCTATCGTAGATGCCAGCTCACCAGAATTAGAAAAACTGGTCAAAGAAGTGAATGCCAAGCGAAAAGCTGCTTACGCTCGAATCGCTGAACGCAATAAAATTGATATAGCCCAAGTGGCAACACGCGCCGCTGAAAAGTTGGAAGCCCGCTTGTCACCCGGAGAATACTACCAGGACAACCTGGGACGCTGGGTAAGGAAGTAACTCATAGCCCGAAGACTTCAGCTCAGTAAGAAGAGATGATAAAAAACCCCACAGCCAGAAACTGGCAGTGGGGTATTATCAAGGAGTAGAGGCTACAAATTGCCAAATAGTGAATGCCCGTCGAGCCCCTGCTTCTCCATAACCTCTCTTAAACGTTTCAGTGCATCCACCTGTATCTGCCTGACCCGCTCCCTGGTGAGACCGATTTCACGCCCTACTTCTTCCAGGGTGCTCGCTTCAAAACCGCGCAAACCAAACCGCCTAGAGACCACTTCACACTGCTTGTCAGGTAACTCTCCCAACCAGCGGTTGATGCTGTCAAAAAGGTCCCTGTCCTGTAAAAGCTCTGCTGGGTCAGATTCCTGCTGATCTGGGATGGTATCTACCAAGGTCTTCTCGGAAGAGGGCCCAATGGGAGTATCTACAGAAGTAACCCGCTCATTGAGCCCAAGCATACGCTCGACATCTTCGACTGGCTTCTCAAGGAGAGTGGCAATTTCTTCCGCAGATGGCTCGTGATCCAGCTTCTGCGCCAACTCTCGAGATGCGCGGAGGTATACATTTAACTCTTTCACGACATGGATGGGCAGGCGTATGGTTCGGGTCTGATTCATTATGGCCCGTTCTATCGTCTGACGTATCCACCAGGTGGCGTAAGTGGAAAAGCGAAAGCCTCTCTCTGGATCAAACTTCTCAACTGCTCGAATCAGGCCCAGATTACCTTCCTCAATAAGGTCCAGCAGTGCCAAGCCTCGGCTAACGTAGCGGCGAGCAATCTTTACAACAAGGCGAAGATTGCTCTCGATCATTCGTTTTCTTGCCGCAGCATCTCCACGCAAAGCCTTGCGCGCGTAATACACCTCTTCTTCTGCGGTCAATAGGGGGGAGAATCCAATTTCATTGAGATAGAGTTGGGTAGCGTCGAGATTTTTCTGCAAATGGCCATCGCCATCCAATCTACAAACTCTACTTTTCTCTGCCTGGGAGGGTGCGGAACTCTTTTTAGCCGCAGATTTCCGCGTGCGACTAACACCTGCTTCAGTTGAACCTAATTTCTGCTCATCATTTTCAACGTCTAACTCAGGAGGAAAGTCTTCTGCCTGGCCAGTCACAGACTGGTCTTGCCGTTGTGCTTCCATTTCCCCTGCTCCTTGTACTTTGCCAATTTCAGCCGCACAACACACTCGGACATTGATAACACAACTATCAATGCCGCAGGTATGTGGCGACAGCCACTGAATCGGCTGACCCTGGGATGGCCACGATTACAGTGACTACCTCAAGTGGTACTAGTTAAAAGTCCATTTTTATTTGCAGAGCTTTACTGCGGCCGTGAACTTACGGTAAGTAGGCAAGAGGGTCTACTGGCTGACCGTTTTTGCGAATCTCAAAGTGGAGCTTGTTGCGGTCGGTACCACTCGAACCCAGTTCCGCTATCCTTTGCCCCGCCTTTACCCTGCTGCCCTCCTTTACGAGCAACCGGTGATTGTGTGCATAGGCACTGAGGTAAACCTCGTTGTGCTTGACGATCAGCAGCTTTCCATAACCTCTCAAGGCGCTTCCTGCGTAGATCACGGTGCCATCAGCCGCTGCCAGTACAGACTCACCCTTTTCACCCGCGATATCAACTCCCTTACGCAATGGGTCCCCAGAGCGGAAATGACTAATCACTTTCCCCTTGGCGGGCCAGCGCCAGTTGACCGATCCGCTCCGGCGAGATGCTGTTGATTGGCGCTTTGGGCTTGGTGTTAAAGATTTTTTAGCAGTGGTCGTTTGTGTTGTTTTCGGTTTAGCTTTTGCGGCTGGCGCTTTTTGCTTCTTCTGTGTACTGACAGTGCTCTTGGTTTGCACTGAGCCAGCCAGTCTGATTCTCTGCCCTGGGTATATCTGGTAAGGGGAGCGGATGCCATTTATCGCAGCCAATTGACGAAAATCCTTGCCGTATCGCCAAGCAATTGAGTAAAGGGTATCCCCTTTACTGACCGTGTGATGGGTAATTTTGATACTGGGAGGCTGGCGCAGGGAGCTTGAGGGAGCCTTGTGGCTGGAACAGGAGAAAGTAGCCTGCAGTAGAGCCAGCAAGCCTAATATTTTAAACACCCCCCACAAATAATGACCAATAGTGGGGAGTTTGTTCCGCCAACATCGGCGCTCAAAAGGTTGCAAAAGATGACATTCCATTATTCTCTTTTTACATCAGACCACGGCATTTATGGAAAAAGTGTCTAAAGAAAAGCTCCAAAAATCTCTGGAAAAGCTTGATAAAACGCTGCCATACCGAGATTTTCCAGATCTTATTGCGGAGTGGCGCAAGACTTCACTCCGCGCCCTCTGCCAAAGAAGTCTACAGCGAGAACCAAGAGCATCGCTACTAGGGCCGCGCTGATCGCCCCTCCTAAATGGGCACCGTCGCCAGTTTGTTCGGCATAAGTTAGCGGAGAAGTATTGGATAACAAAGGGGCCAGTTTGCTGGAGGCTTCAATTTCTCCGGACATTGGCAGTTTCCAGGGCCAAATAATCTTCAAACTACCCAACAAAACCCCGGCAAGAAATGCCAGTGTCCTGGCAACGTATTTGTGCATCAGCCAAGACAACAAGCGGCTGAAGAGCATCAGCCCGATTGCTGCTCCTGCGGCAAAGCACAATAGGTTTGCAATTTGGAGTTCATGAACTGCAGCTAAAACCTTGGGGTATATCCCGATTAATAGCAGCAGGAAGGCACCTGAAATTCCCGGCAGTGCCATCGCACATATCGCCAAAGCACCTGATAAAAACAGGGTAAGCGGAGTTACCGGTACCTCCGAAGGCCGCATCTCACTCACTGTTACTGCAAGCGCAATGCCCAGTGCGAGAAAAACCAAAACAGATGGCGACCACCGGGGAATGTTTCTCACAATGGGAACAATTGAGGCGAGAACCAGACCGAAAAAGAAAGACCAAACAATAATTGGATAATTTTGCAGTAAGCCGCTAATGAGGTGGGCCAAGCTAAAAACGCTCAACAATACCCCAAGGAAAAGAGAAAGAAGAAAGCCCCCATTGATATAGCGCCAAGTAGATAGAAACCCCTCCTTCCGCCACACTGTAATACAATGCGGGCCGATTCGACTGAGGGAGTCCAAAAGCTCCTGGTAGATGCCGGTAATAAAGGCAATAGTTCCCCCGGAAACACCGGGCACCACATCGGCAGCCCCCATTGCCATTCCCCGCAGAACCACTCCAGGGTAGCGACTTTTTAGAACCTCAGTAAATCTCATCGAACCACGCCACCGAGTAAAGGCACGAAACGTACCGCTTCCAACTTTTCCACATCAAACTTATTACTATCCTCACGACGAGTCACCATCGTCAGGTATTGCTGCTCAGCCCCCACCGGAATTACCAAAACCCCATTGGGAGCCAACTGTTCTCGCAGCTCATCGGGAATCATTGCAGGTGCTGCTGCAGCCAGGATAGCATCGTAAGGACCCTCTTCTTTCCAACCAAAGCCCCCATTGCTGAGCTTGTACTCTACATTGCTATAACCCAGCTCCCCCAACCGATGGCGAGCAGTTTCCAATAGGGGTTCGACACGCTCGACGGAATAAAGTTGTTCAACCAAGCGAGCAAGAATGGCCGTTTGGTAGCCAGAGCCCGTACCTACTTCCAGAACCCGGTGTAGAGACTTGGCTCTACTCAGCAAGAGTTCAGTCATACGGGCGACAATGTATGGCTGGGAAATAGTTTGGCCATACCCTATCGGCAAAGCAGTATCTTCATAAGCCCGAATAGCCAGGGCCTCATCCAAAAAGAGGTGTCGAGGTGTAGATGCCATTACATCCAGTACCTCCTCGTTGGATATCCCCTCTTCCCGCAATCGCTGGATCAAGCGATTACGGGTTCGCTGGGAAGTCATTCCCAGACCTTCTTGTCTCAAGCGATCCATATTCTTTTCTTGTCCATGATTTGTGCAACAGTGCCAGTCGCCTAAATACAAATTCTATGTGCACTGTTTAACATTGACCAGCTGAGCTATCTCCCGTAGCAAAGCCGTAGCAAAAGTACCCGGTGGCAAGGCGAATTCGACGATTAAATGATCACCTTCCCACTCATAGCGAAATGCCTCCGGGGATAAAATCATGGCCCGACGTTCCTGGCTAAGACCACAGTGCTCCAGCCAGTTGCACCAAGGCTGCCACGGGGACAACACTTGCTCTTCCAACTGCCCCAGGGCATCCGTTGACAGGTTTCTGCCACGCCCCCAAAGAGGCCCGGTTGGGTAATCTTCAGGTTCCCCAACGAGAGGGCTCTGCCAGGTTCCGGCGTTGACTCGCTCAGCCAAAACCTGGTTGAACAGCCAGCTACGGGCAGCAGACATGGCGAAGGCCTTTTCGCTTTTGCGGCAGCGACCGTCCTCTTCAGCTAAGTTTTTTGCCAAACTAAGGTTATTGCCATCAATCCCAAAGCGCTGTTCACCGAAGTAATTGGGCACCCCTTTGGGAATTAGCTGAAGTACTTCTTCTACTTTGTCCCGATCACCTTCGACATTGCGCAGACGAATTTTGAAGCGATTCCCCATATGCTCGCCGCGACGCAACTTGCGTGGTCCCCGGAAGGCCTGGAGCAATGAAATCTCATCGCTGTTAATTTGCGACCAGTCTGCTTCTGGCTTTTGTCCGAGCCATACACTGAACCATTGAGTGGTAACAGCATGTCGGTCTTTCAAGCCATAAAAGCTGACATCCCGGGTTTGTACCCCGGCTAACTTCGCCAATTCCTTGGCAACCCAGGCGGTATTTGCCCCGCGCTTTTTAACCTGCAAGTAAACATGCTCGCCATCTTTATCAGCCGGCGGCATAGCCAGTTCATCGACAATAAAATCTTCTGGTTCTGTGCGAAAATCGCCAGAAATTACCGCACCCCCAAGCGCTCGGGGCCAATCCAGATTCCAAACTTCAGACATCTTTGCGCTCTAATAAAACAGTAGCTTGCGCGGCGATACCCTCACCGCGACCAGTAAATCCAAGCTTTTCTGTAGTGGTTGCTTTGACACTGATCGCATCGCAATCAACACCACAGTCAGCGGCAATATTGACTCGCATTCCATCGATATGCGGAGCCATTTTGGGGGCCTGGGCAATCAACGTCATATCCGCATTAACCAAGCGATACCCTTTACTATCGATTAATCCAACAACATGTCGAAGCAGGTTTCTGCTATCCGCTCCGGCAAATTGTTCATCGTTATCGGGAAAGTGTTTACCGATATCTCCCAGGGCCAGAGCACCCAGTAAGGCATCCGAGAGGGCGTGCAGTAAAACATCCCCGTCAGAATGAGCTACCAATCCATTCCCATAGGGGATTTGTACTCCTCCGAGCACTACATGATCACCGGGGCCAAATGCGTGAACATCAAAGCCCTGGCCTATTCGAAAACTCACTATCGCTTATCCTCAGTCGGGGAGTAGCGCAGACGTAAAATAGTTTCTGCAATTATGATATCGGCGGGGTGCGTCACTTTAATATTGTCACTATCACCCGCAACCAATTGCGGTGAATGGCCAAAAAACTCCAGTGCACTGGCTTCATCGGTTACAGCAACCCCCTGTTCCAGGGCTTTGCCAAGGCATGAGTGCAGAGTACTGAGAGGGGCCCGTTGCGGGGTTTGCGCCAGCCAAATACTTTCGCGCTCAACCGTTTCTTCCACACAGGCTACACCGCCAGTCACATGACTGCGCTTTAATGTGTCGCTTGCAGGGCGCGCCAAAAGTGCCATCGGTGAGACTTCGTCACTGAGTAAAGCGCAAATATCGCGCTCAGACACACAGGGTCGTGCAGCATCGTGGACTAAAACCGGAGTATCGCCGCTTTCTCGCTCCGCCAGGAAATCCAGGGCGGACTGAACAGAGTCTGCTCTCTCAGCTCCACCAATGACGGTGTGTACCAAGGGGTGGTTTGCTTCTTTCAGGTGAGGGAAGTAGGTATCCTGCTCCGATAGCGATACTACAACGCCGGCCAATCCTGGCCACCCAAGAATATTTTTTAAAGTCAGGGATAGCAGTGGTCGCCCGAGCAACGGCAGGTACTGTTTCGGGCGATCGGCCCCCATACGTTTGCCAACGCCGGCAGCGGGTACAATGACCCAATAATCCTTAATCAATTTTCAGCCTCTTCCTTATCCAGGAAGATAAACAGTGTTTCCCCTTCCTTGATCAGTCCCAGGTCATAACGGGCTTTCGCTTCCACACCATCAGTGCCAACTTTCAAACTGCGGACTTCCCTGAACAGTTGACGGTTTTCCCGCACCAGCGCGATATTTTTTTCTTGCTGTTGGGCTAATTGACGCTTGAGACGGGTAACTTCGGCGAGACTACCTTCACCAACCCAAAGTCGGTACTGGGTGGCGAGGAGCATAATGGTGAGTATTGCCAGCAGCCATTTCATACGAGATTACGATATTTCGCTTGTTCGTATTTATAGTACTACAAAGAGGGGCTAGCCCCTCTTTGTAGTACTTGCACGCTAATTCAAATAATGGATTACTTGAATTCAGCGCGGCCGCGATAAGGAGCGGAGCCATTCAGCTCAGCTTCGATGCGCAACAGACGGTTGTACTTGGCTACGCGGTCTGAACGGCAAAGGGAACCGGTCTTGATTTGACCAGCAGCAGTCGCAACCGCCAGATCCGCAATAGTAGTATCTTCGGTCTCACCGGAGCGGTGGGAGATCACAGCGGTGTAGCCCGCATCTTTAGCCATTTTGATCGCATCCAGAGTCTCGGACAGGGAGCCGATCTGGTTGAACTTGATCAAGATAGAGTTACCGACACCTTTCTCGATACCTTCCTTCAGGATCTTGGTGTTGGTTACGAACAGGTCGTCGCCTACCAGCTGTACTTTTTCACCAATTTTATCGGTGAGTACTTTCCAACCGTCCCAATCACTCTCGTCCATACCGTCTTCGATAGACAGGATCGGATAGTTGGCGGACAGATCGGCCAGGTAGCTGGCAAAACCTTCGCTATCGAACTGCTTGCCTTCGCCAGCCAGATCGTACTTGCCATCTTTGTAGAACTCGGAAGAAGCGCAGTCCAGAGCCAGGGTAATGTCATCGCCCAGGGTGTAACCGGCCTTTTCTACTGCTTCAGCAATCACTTTCAGCGCTGCTTCGTTGGAAGGCAGGTTCGGAGCAAAGCCACCTTCATCGCCAACTGCAGTATTCAGGCTGTTGCTGGACAGTACTTTTTTCAGGGAGTGGAAGATCTCAGCACCTTGGCGCAGAGCTTCGGCAAAAGATTCAGCCTTAACCGGCTGAACCATAAATTCCTGAATATCCACATTGTTGTCAGCGTGTTCGCCGCCATTGAGGATATTCATCATCGGTACCGGCATGGAGTACTCGCCCGGGGTGCCGTTTACCTCAGCAATGTGCTGGTACAAGGGGATTTTTTTGGAAGCGGCAGCTGCTTTAGCGGCAGCCAGGGAAACCGCCAAAATAGCGTTGGCGCCGAAGTTCGCCTTATTTTCAGTGCCGTCGGCATCAATCATCGCCTTGTCCAGGGCGCGCTGATCGGAAGCATCCATACCCTTGAGCAGGTCGGCGATAGTAGTGTTGATATTTTCAACCGCTTTCAGGACACCCTTGCCCAAGTAACGGCTTTTATCGCCATCGCGAAGTTCCAGCGCTTCACGGGAGCCAGTGGAGGCACCGGAGGGAGCGCAGGCGGAGCCAATAGAACCATCCTCCAGGATTACATCGGCTTCAACGGTAGGGTTACCGCGAGAATCCATTACTTCAAAGGCTTTAACAGCGACAATCTTGCTCATTTACAATGGGCTCCGTATTGGTACTTACTGAAAATAGGTTTTCGTAAATCAGACTTTACGCACTTTTTGCTAAATAGCAGAGGGGAAAGTGCCGCGCGCCCAATCAGGGCGCGCAAAAGTATCTCTTTTTTATTTCGTATCCAGCGGCTCGAAACCCTTGATCAGGTCATCTACCGCTTTCATCTGCGCCAGGAATGGCTCCAGCTTTTCCAGTGGCAATGCACTGGGGCCATCACACAATGCTTTGTCTGGATTCGGGTGTGCTTCCAGGAACAGGCCGGCAATACCGATAGCCAAACCTGCGCGGCCCAGCTCAGTGACCTGCGCACGGCGACCACCAGAGGCAGCACCGGAAGGATCGCGCATTTGCAGTGAGTGGGTGACGTCAAAAATCAGCGGTGCACCGCCGGAGGCATTGATCATGGTGCTAAAGCCCAGCATATCGACAACCAGATTGTCGTAGCCAAAGCAGGCACCGCGCTCACACAAAAGAATGTTTTCGTTGCCGCACTCAGCAAATTTCTCCACCACATTTTTAACTTGCGGCGGGCTCATAAACTGGGGCTTTTTGACGTTGATCACTGCACCAGTCGCTGCCATAGCGGCGACCAGATCAGTCTGGCGGGCCAGGAAGGCCGGCAGCTGGATAATATCCACGACTTCGGCAACCGGAGCAGCCTGGTGTACTTCGTGGACATCGGTAATCAAGGGAACCTTAAAGGTATCTTTGATTTCCTGAAAAATCTTCAGGCCTTCTTCCATTCCCGGTCCGCGATAGGAATTGATGGAAGAGCGATTGGCCTTGTCAAAAGACGCTTTAAAAACATAGGGAATACCCAGTTTTTCAGTGACTTTTACATAGTGCTCAGCCACCTGCATCGCCAGGTCGCGGGATTCCAGTACATTCATACCGCCGAACAGCGCAAAGGGCTTATCGTTGGCGACCTGAATATTTCCGACTTCAATTGTTTTCACTGTCAGCTCCCTGTCATCTCACCCCCAGTCACAGAGACCGGGGGCGGATTACTGATTAACCCTGGTTTTCACGCTGCTTCATTGCGGCGGCAACAAAGCTTTCGAACAGCGGATGGCCGTCGCGCGGGGTTGAAGTAAATTCCGGGTGGAACTGGCAAGCAACGAACCAGGGATGGTTCGGCAATTCAACCATTTCTACCAGGGTATCGTCTGCAGACCAGCCGCCAATTTTCAAACCAGCTTGCTGCAGGCGATCAACGTAGTTGTTGTTCACTTCATAGCGGTGGCGGTGGCGCTCTACAATGACGTCGGCGCCGTAGATATCGCGAGCCTTGGTGTCTTTAGCCAAGCGACATTCCTGGCCACCCAAGCGCATGGTGCCACCCAGGTCGGACTGCTCGTCGCGCTTCTCGATATTGCCTTCGCTATCGATCCACTCTGTGATCAGGCCAATAACAGGGTGCGGGGTTTTAGTATTGAATTCAGTACTGTTGGCACCTTCGAGGCCGAGCACATTGCGCGCGAACTCGATAACCACAGACTGTAAACCGAGGCAGATGCCCAGGTAAGGAATATTGTTTTCACGAGCGTAGCGAACAGATTCAAGCTTGCCCTCTAAACCGCGCTCACCAAACCCACCTGGAACCAGGATTGCATCGGCATCCTTGATCAGGTCAATGCCGTTCTCACCCTCAACGTCTTCAGCGTTGATAAAGTCGATATCCACTTTGCAGCGATGCTTGATACCCGCATGGGTCAGGGACTCGATCAGGGACTTATAGGCATCCAGCAACTCCATGTATTTGCCAACCATGGCAATTTTCACTTCGTGCTGCGGGTTCAGCTTGCCATCGACCACTTCGTCCCACTCGGAAAGGTCTGGTGCCTGGCATTCCAGCTGCAGTTTTTCCACAACGATATCGTCGAGGCCGTAACTGTGCAGAAGACGCGGTACGCCGTAGATGGTCTTGGCATCGGGCAGCGGTACAACAGCGCGCTCTTCCACATTGGTGAACAGTGCGATCTTGCGGCGGGAGTCCTCATCGATCTCGCGCTCGGAACGGCACAGCAGAATATCCGGCTGCAAGCCGATAGAACGCAACTCTTTAACAGAGTGCTGGGTCGGCTTGGTCTTGGTTTCACCAGCAGTGGCAAGGAAAGGCACATAGCTCAGGTGGATCAACAGGGCGCGATTGGTGCCCATTTCCACACGCAGCTGACGCACAGATTCCAGGAACGGTTGGGATTCGATATCACCTACGGTGCCACCGATTTCAACAATTGCGACATCGACATCGCGGCCACCTTCTACAACGCGGCGCTTGATCTCGTCGGTAATATGGGGGATCACCTGTACGGTGCCACCCAAGTAGTCACCACGGCGCTCTTTGCGCAGTACGGTTTCGTACACGCGGCCGGTGGTGAAGTTGTTACGCTTGGACATCCGGGTACGGATAAAGCGTTCGTAGTGACCCAGGTCCAGGTCAGTCTCGGCACCATCCTCGGTGACATACACCTCGCCGTGCTGGAAGGGACTCATGGTACCCGGGTCTACGTTGATGTAGGGGTCCAGTTTGAGGATGGTAACCTTGAGGCCACGGGCCTCGAGAATGGCGGCCAAAGAGGCGGAGGCGATACCTTTCCCCAACGAGGAAACCACGCCACCAGTTACAAAAATATAGCGCGTCATGCAAAACCTTGGTCAGTTGAGCGCTCGATGAATGTCGAGCTTACAGGGCTGGCCCGGGCGGATAATCCAGCTTCTCCCGGTGCCTTTTAGACGGGGCGCCAGGGTAGCAGAAACCCCCTTAACACTCAATCGAAAAACCGCCAGCCGGGTGGTTCATCCGGGATGGCGCAGCCTGCTTTGCATGAAAAGAGCCCCGCGACAGCCACCAGATCATCCCCCAAAAATACCAATGGGACACGATCCCTGAGCCAGGGCTCAAGGGCCCACTCCTGCAAGAGCTTCTTAAGCGTTTGTGACCTGGAGCGATTTACCGGGTGCGCACGCTCCCCCCCCCTGCGATAACACACTCTATAGTCGTCCACTGGCCAATCCGAAGAGGGCCGAAGAATGCCACCCGCTGGCAGAGCCAGATTAGAGCGGCCATCCCAGTGCCAACCTTTATCGGAGTTATTGGCAATTGGCGCCAGCTCAGGGGTCAGGTAAAGGCGATTCCGAAAACGCCGCACCACTTGCCCACCCAAATTAACTTCAAGCTGTGCATCCTCTGCCGCATGAGTCACCTGGGAAAGCGCCTGATTTAATAGGGCCGACTCTGGCGGCTGCCCCCCTTGGCGCAACACCCAATGCCGCATAAGGTTTTTACGGCGCCCCTCGCTAAGGCTGAAGAAGCGAGGCAGGGCCAGGCTTTCGCCAAATCGCTCCACCTTTAAATCAACCTCCTCCAGGTCAGCAAGTGCCAACTCAGACAGCAAGTCCGCAGACTCCCTCAGGTTCTCCGCTGCCCGAGCGATCTGGCGACTCACTCCCCAACGCTGGTTGAGCAGTGGCACAACTCGATGCCGTAAAAAATTCCGCTCCAGGGCCTCATCCGCATTGCTGTCATCTTCAATCCAGCTCAATCCGTGAGCCTCAGCCCACTGCTCTAGTTCTTTTCGCCCCGCCCTGAGTAGAGGGCGCAGTAAGTACTTATTATCTCCGATCGTTCGACTCTCGGACATGCTGGCCAATCCCAACACGCCCGCGCCCCGCATTAAGCGCAGCAGGAAAGTCTCAGCTTGGTCGTCCGCGTGGTGGCCGAGCAGAATTTGATCACCTTCAGACATCACCTGATTGAAGGCCGCATATCTCGCCCGGCGAGCCCCCTGCTCCAATCCGCCATCTTTGTAATCAACAGTAACCTGGATGGCTGTAAAGGGTACCGCCAGACTTTCAGCAAACTCTTTACAGTGAGCGAGCCAAATGTCCGCATTTGTATTTAGGCCATGGTGAATATGAAGCGCACGCACGGGAATCTGGCAAGTTACCAGAAGGTGCAGGAGAACACTGGAGTCCAGACCACCAGAAAACCCCACCCACAACTGGCCGCTGGCAGGGTGGGATTTTAGTAACCCCTTTATCAGAGTTGGGAGTTTTTCAGGGGGGTCTACGGGTTTCACAAGGGGTCGAGCCAGAATCAAATTTTCAAAAGTATACTGCCAAACCCAGCAAAGGCGACTAGAGCCCTTTAGCTGGGCTCTATAGCACCCTTCTCACTGCCAGCCCTGGCTTCGCAATTAAGCCGGCGGTACTCGGTCGGCGTCATACCAACCATTTTCTTAAAAAACGAGTTAAATGTAGCCTTGGTATTAAAGCCCGAGGACAACATTACCTCCATCACGGTGAACCCCGCTTTTTGCGGCTCCCGCAACATCCGTTTTGCCTCATCTATACGGTAACGGTTTACAAACTCGAAGAAGTTGCACTGAAAATGACGATTAATCGTCTGTGAAAGCAACCTGCGTGATACCTGTAACTGCCCGGACAACTGCTCTAGGGTAAGGGCTGGAACCAAGTAAGGCTTTTCTTCCCGCATATAATTTTCAATTTGGGCTGCCAACTCCAGATCAATCTCAGGCTCCCCATTAGCATCCTGTTCCTGGTCAGAACCTACATCTTCCCCGGACTTCTCCACTTTATGCCCATCGCCCTCAAACATTGAGGAGTAACTGAGACTAAAGAAGATCATGGCACTAACCAAAACAAATACGGCGTAGTTACTAAACAGCCCCATCGCTCCAATATCCAACTGGAGCTGCCACTCCTGCGCCAACCCTACCGCCAGGTTAATCATCAGAGCCCAAATACGAACCAGCAAGAAGCCCCAGATCAACACCAGCAGCCAAGTCAGGTCAATTTTCTCAATACTGGAATGATTATCTCGAATCTGCCTGCGGCATCGACGCACCTCAAAAAGACACAAAACACCGAAAAGTACCCGAAGCGATTCACGAGCCAATCCCAACAAGTGATCGAACATTGAGCCAGTAGTTAAATTCTCCCCACGCAGCATGGCTGTCTTGGTTTCGCTATCAAATTGCCAGTAGGAGAAATATTCAAACACGACTGCCAGAAAAAAAGGCAGCAAGTACCAAAGGTCCCGCCTGGAAATCCTAAACCCCTCGCGAGTTAAGGAGCGGGTATACCAAAGTAACAGGGGGCCTTCTAACCAGTAGGCTGCGCCAAATACAAAAAACAAGTTCGGGGAAGTCTCAATGGACCAACTGCGGAAACCCTCACCAAAATTAATCAGGATATCCAGGGGAATAGCGGCTTGTGAGAACAGAAATAGCGCCAACAAGGTGTTGCTGAAACGCCGCTCACGACGAATCACTAACAACAACAGTGCAAAAAGAGCGCACTGATAACTGGTCATTATCAGAACAATATCGTGGAAATTGAATAGTAAAGCGTCCATTGATACTCAAATAGCCCTTCTACCTTGAAGGATATTACCACTAAACCACCATCGGCCCGCCCAAATAAGGGGTAAAGCTTTAGGTAATACCTGAATTTGTACGTCCAGATTTGGGTATTACCACAAATCAAGACGACGAGTTTAAGCCCCAAAGACAAAATCTCCCTACCAGTATCGATTCACTAGAAAAGAACTAACTCTTCAAGCAACAAGAGGAGACCGGGATGATAAACCGTCGGAAATTTATTCAAGGACTGGCCACTGTGGGCGGGACCTCTCTGGCCCTAACCTGCACAGAGCAGCAAGCTCTTGCGGCAGCAGATAATTTTTTCAAATCGCGAAGAACTGACGCCTACCGGGCACGGCTTTTCTCTATTGAACAACTCACCACCCTGCACAAAATCTGCTCCCACCTGATACCCGCAACGGATACTCCCGGCGCAGCTGAAACAGAGTGCCATTTATTTGTCGATCACTATTTAACCGACTGCATAGAAGAGCAGACCCAGCTAAAAACCAAAAAGCTCTTACATGAGTTGGATGAGCGTGCCACCACCCGGTATGGACACCCCTTTATTCATCTTGCCCCAGAACAATCGGTTGCTCTACTCGAATCACTCGACACCGGAATAGCCCCCTTTAACCCAGACTTACAGCAAGATTTCAGGAATCTTAAATTCCTGGTGTGCCTTGGCTACTACACCAGCTTTACCGGAGCCACCCGTGAGCTTGCTTACCAAGCAATTCCCGGTGGATTCAAAGGTTCAGTTCCATTGGATCAAACCGGGAAGGCCTGGGGTTCACTGCCACGTATTTAAAGGAAAGCACTATGCAAAATGATGAATTATTGATCCAAAAAGAAAGCCAGATATTTGACGCGATTGTTATAGGATCAGGTATTAGCGGCGGCTGGGCAGCAAAAGAACTAACCGAACGGGGATTAAATACCCTGATGATAGATCGGGGCCGGATGGTAAAACACGGTCAGGACTACCCCACAGAAAACAAGGGACCTTGGGAATTCCCGCTCCGTACTAAAATGAACCTGAAAGAGAAAAAAGAAATCTATCCGATACAAAGTCGTAGTATTTTTCTCAATGAAAGCACCAAGCATTTTTTCTGCAATGACAACGAACAACCCTACTCCACAGAGCCCGGCTCAGACTTTACCTGGATTCGCGGCAATCAAGTAGGAGGCAAAAGCCTTCTCTGGTTCCGGCAGTCATATCGATTTAGTAACCACGACTTTCTCGCAAACAAACGTGATGGCGTAGGAGTTGATTGGCCCATTCGCTACAAGGATATTGCACCCTGGTACAGCAAAGTCGAACGCTTTGCCGGAATCAGTGGCAATACGGACAATATTGAGCAACTGCCAGACTCCGAATACCAACCACCATTTGAGATGTACCAGTGTGAACAAGACATCAAGTCCAGGTTTGAAAAGCAGTATCGTGATAAGCATTTCATTATTGGAAGAGCTGCTCACCTGACCAAGCCAAACCGGGAACAGGTTGCCCTAGGCCGATACAACTGCCAGGCTCGTAACCAGTGCCAACGAGGCTGCTCATTCGGCGGCTACTTTTCTACACAAAGCGCCACCATGCCAGCCGCAATGAGAACCGGCAAACTACAAATTGCCAGTAATAGCGTGGTACACAGCCTTATTTACAACTCGCAAAAGAACCGAGTAGCTGGCGTAAGGGTAATCGACAGCGAAACCCTACAACAACGAGAGTATTTTGGCCGAATCGTTTTCCTCTGCGCATCCACATTGGGCTCAACCCAAATACTCCTCAACTCAGCCAACAAGCATTTCCCCAAGGGGCTCGCCAACAGCTCTGGTGTACTGGGCCACTACCTTATGGACCACAATTACAATACCTCAGCCCACGGCTTTATTGATGGTTATGAAGATGAGTACTTCTCCGGGTGGAGACCAACCGGCATCCTGATTCCCAATTTCCAATATCGCCCCGAACTTTACCGAAAGCACTACAAGCGCGGCTACCAGATTTCAGGAAGCGCCTATCGGCAGGACTGGCGAACAATGGCTGCTTCCGAGGGGATTGGAAAATCTTTCAAAGAAAAACTGCAACAACCTGGGCGCTGGGGATTTTGGATCGGTGCACAGGGAGAGATGTTACCGAGGCACGAAAACCAGGTCAGCCTCCACTCCACCAAAAAAGATAAGTGGGGAATCCCGCAACTACATATCAATTGCCAATGGTCTGAAAATGAGCGCCTAATGATGGAGGATGCCTGTGAGACCATGCAAGCTATGCTTAAGAATTTGGGACTAAGTGAAGTTAGTGGACAAGTCACTAGTGATAAATACCCCCCTGGAAGTGCCATCCATGAGGTAGGCACAGCACGAATGGGTAGTGATAAAACCAACTCAGTTTTAAATGGGCACAACCAATCGCACGATATACCCAACCTTTTTGTAACCGATGGCTCCTGCTTCGCCTCTTCAGCAGTTCAAAACCCCTCTCTAACTTTTATGGCATTAACTGCTCGAGCCGCAAACTATGCAGCCAGCGAACTTTCTGCGGGGAGATTATAAAAGTGATAAGCCTACGAAATTTATCTCGCAATCTGTTTACAGCTCTTCTCTTGACAACTTTACCCACCTTAAAATCAGTCGCAATAGAAGTGAATATGACTACTGAGAAAATTGAACCCCAACTCGGGGTTCAACTATGGTCTGTTCGCCATGAGTTAAACCGGGACTTTTCAGGCACCCTAAAAAGACTAAAAGCAGCAGGTTTTAATGCGATAGAACTGGCTACGGAACTAGGTCCGTACAAGGAAAAGCCAAAGGAACTCCGCTCTCTACTAGAGCAATTAAAGCTAAAAGTGAGCGGTGCACACGTTTCTATTACCCAGCTGCTCCCGGAATCAATTGATGCAACGGCCACTTATTACCAGACCCTGGGTGCCGAATACCTAATTGTTGGCTGGGACCCGAGAAGCTGGGACCCTAACGGGGTAGACAAGTTAATATCGCAGCTTCGCAGTGCGCAATCCGTTCTTTCCAAGTACGGTTTGAAAACGGGATTTCATAATCACGATAAAGAATTTTCCACCTATCAAAACACAACTTTCTGGGACTATATATCCCAGTCTACTGATGACAATTTCATTTTGCAGTTAGACATCGGCTGGGTTTCTGCGGCAGGCAAAGATCCTATCAACTATCTAAAACGATATCCGGGGCGAACCTATACCACTCACTTTAAATCCTGGGTTCCTGATGAGAATATTAACAATAAAGCTAGGGAGCCTCTGAATAACTCCATGATGCCTCTGGCATGCAGAGCGGTTCACAATCAAGGCGCGGCTTCGCAGGAATGTCTAGACCTTTCAAGAAGTCGCAACGCGGAGTGTGAATCGCTCTGCAAGCCCCGAAGGGCGGGCCTTGAAGGCCGCATCTGCTGCGTTGCAACTCTTGCAAAGGGCTACGGCCATTCGCGGCGAGCTGCGCCTAACATCTGCAGCCTTCAAGACCCGCAGAGGCATTACGGAGTTAATCAGAGGCTCCCTATAATCGGCATGGATCTAATAGATTGGCCTTCAATTATTGAGGCCAGTATCGAAGTCGGCGGCAGCCAGTGGATTATTCTTGAGCAGGAGACTGCGCCAAAGGGTATGGAAACAATAGAGGCACTTATAAAATCAAAAGCAAATCTTCAGCAATACCTTTCATCGTATATGTCCACTAGAAAGGATATAAAATCATGAAATACCTATTCCCCGCCCTATTGACTTTGATACTTCAAACCAGCAATTGCATAGCAATGACAGCCGCCCCAGAAACTTACAACTATTTAAGAATTCCCTATCCGCTGGAAAGACAGCACACCATTCAAGAACCAAGCATCGCACCTTCAAAAGTCACCATCACCGCCACAAAAGGCAGCGATTTATTCACCAATGCCGACAGCTCTTATCAAATAGACAATGCCCCAAGATTAATTTTCGCACCGAAATCTGACTTTATTTTTTCCGCAAAACTCCCTGTAGACCTTGAGAAAAAATTTGATGGAGCCGCTTTAATTGTTTATGCAGACGAGGGAAACTGGGCAAAACTTCTACTTGAGAGGTTTAACTCTGGCAAAAATGGCATAGCGTCTACCGTCGCTTATAAAGGTGGTGACGATGCCTATCATATAGAAACCCAGAGGGAATACAGATATCTAAAAATTGCGAGGAAAGGGACTACATACTTCTTTTATCACTCAGAGGATAGCAGACACTGGTCATACCTTCGATCATTTTCCCTGCAGACCTCCAAGTCCACCAGGATTGGTTTTCTTGCCCAATCACCTACAGGCCCCGAAGTACAAGCTTTGTTTTCTGACATTAACTTTGAGGAAAAAACAATTACAGACTATATGCAGGGAACCTAACGACCCGACTATCATCTCGAAGAAAAAACTTCGAGAGAACACTAATAACAGCCTTCGAGATACATAGCTATGACAAGCGCAACTTCTGTCATAGCTATGCATCTCGAGCCACCCGGGAAATGCTTGTCATCAAGCAGTCCGCGCCAAGGGCCTGTTTATACCAAGAAGATACCCAGAGAGAAGCTGATAAAATTCTTCAGGCTTTTCCAGCATAGGGCTGTGGCCGCAATCATACACTTCACAATAATCCAAATTATCATTCTGGGAGGCCAGCGATCGCCAGGATTCAGCCGGTGTTATTTGATCGAACTCTCCCCATATTAACTTGATCGGGCATCTCACTTTCTTCAGACTGCCATAAACATCATACTTCCTACTTATATTCAGCCATTTAACCACTGATTTAAACGTTTCGTTAGTGGAGAAAATAGTATTGATATCGGCGACGCCCTTTTCGTAGTCCGGTTTCGGCAGGCGGTTAATATCTCGGAAGACCCGCTCACAAAGTATATTTGCTGCTCCAGGTACCGACCCGCGTAAATCAGAAAGGGAAACTCCTGCCTCCAATTCCTCAAGCCCCGGGGCTCCACTGATAACCACCCCAGCCACCAATTCAGGATATTTTGCGGCAAAATCTAACGTAATAAGCCCACTCATCGAGTTGCCGACCAAAATATTATTATCCATATCTCCATTTAACTGGAGACACTCTCTAATCATTTCGTGCGCCGAATCCAACTTACCCATAAAAACCTCGGGGATAGATGGCTCGATAACAGTTATTTTATGCCCCTGCTGCCGACAAGCGTCTGCAACCTGGTTCCAAATCCACCCACGCGCGAAAAGTCCTGGTAAAAAAACGATATGACAAGGTGCCATTAGTTCCTCCAATTCCATTTCAAGTTAATTTATCCGCACCATCCCCGGCACCACCATGACCGAGGACCTCAAAATGCATAAAAATCAAACAGGGAACCAACCCACCATAACCGCCATAATTCAATGGAAGGCCAGGTCTGAAAAGTAAACACTCGAAAAATAACCAGCAATAAGAATGCCAACTATCCAAGAGCCCTAATTTTGAGAGCGAAGCCATACTAACCAGAGTGGAATGGCAGCTTCATTTCAAATCAATTACCTTTCTGTTCCCGAGAAAATGGAATCTGCGCAAAGCCTACCCCACTCCAAAATTTAAATAAGATTAGAAAATAAAATTTATTGAATTATTTATTCGCTTGCACGTTTGCAGTGCCTGACAACTCAATACAGCACCAATAGCGGCAATAATTTTGTGACAATTAATACTATGAAGGCGTGAAATAACAAAAATCAGGAGAGGTAGATTTATCGTGGGACTACGCTATCCAATATACTAAAAAGGGAGAAGGAAATAATACACTGCGCTCGAGACCCTATGAGGCATGGATGCCGATTAGGAGCTTACAGGGATGTATTCACAGCGTGTCTCGAGTGAAGTGTATTCTTTCCTTCCACCCCAGTAGTAAATCTATGGGATAAAAGAAATAGTAATATCTGGAAAGAAGAGATTGGTGGGCAAAGAAGTGCCAACGGGATAGAACATCACACTGGCACCGTTCCTGTGAGAACAAATTATTTCAGCCGCTAACCGAAACCAAAAAAACAGGCTCCGGTTAGAACTGAGGGTAATTAGTCCCTTAAGTGTGTTGTAACTTAACCGTCACAACGAATATCAGCAGATACTCCAGCTTCCGGGGTCAACTTAACGTTGGCAACCGCAATAGCCATCGGAGCTTCACTCTCCAAGCCAAAGGCACTAAACACCTTGCCGAAATCCGCACCGGCTTTTACAAAACACTGCAGATCTACAGAAACCCGGGTCCAGCTTTTCTGCTCCATGGATTTCAGCGCAGACTCCAGCGGCACCTTGGCAGAACAGCCATCACCACAGCTCATGGTAGCCACCACCGGCTTTTCAATTGGCTGATCAACACGGATATTCAGTGTCAGAGCAGATTTCTCTTCCAGGTAGACATTCAGGTCCTGCATATATTCAGCAGACAACTGAACTGCACCAGGGCGCAGGCCTTTCCAGGTAATCAGTCGAGCATCTTCCTGGGAAGACATATCGATGGAGCTGACAGTAATATTTTTATCGTCTCCGCTAACCGCGAAGTTACCGTGTACAGGTACAACCTCTGCCCCAGCTTCAGCGATATTCAACACCCAGGGAGCTTGCGGGCGGGATACCAACAGCCAGGCTTCTTCCAACCCGCCACCGGCACTGGATTCACTGGTCTCCGGCAATTCGTTACTCACCAGGGATTCCTGTTCCGCAGCCAGGCCATAGCCCAACTCAAACAATGGCTCGTAATTCTCGTGGTAAGGGTTCAGGACATTCTGATAGCTGTGCATTGGCCAGCTGAATGGCAGCTTGCCGGTAAAGTCGTAACGGGCTTCCCCATCGGCGCCTTTAATCAGCACATCCGCAACACCAGCACCTTCAGAGCCAGGCAGCCAGGCAGCAACAAAGGCATCGGATGCATTCAATTCACTGTTAATCCAGAGAGGACGGCCTGAAAGGAAAACGCTCACTACCTGAACACCCTGCTCGCGCAGTTTTTTCAGCAGCGCCAAATCCTTCTTGTTACCGCGCTGGTATTCCAGGTTGGTAATATCGCCGTGCCACTCTGCATAGGGCTCTTCGCCAAATACAACAACAGCAACCTTGGGTGCCTTACCATTGGCAAAAGTAGCATCTGAGAAGCTGCCATCCGCACTCAATACCGCTTCACCGCCAGCGGCTTTAACCGCCGATGAAATACCTTCAAAGATTGAAGTCGCACCAGGGAAGTCTGCGCGCGTGTTGCCGGTACCCTGCCAGGAGATCGTCCAACCACCACTCTGCTTGGACAGGTTATCCGCACCATCGCCGGCAACCAGAATATTCTGGTCCGCAGCCAATGGCAGCAGCTGGTCGTTGTTTTTCAGCAACACCAGGGATTTGCGTACCGCTTCACGAGCGATTGCCCGATGCTCCGGGTTGCCCAGGATGCCGTCTTTGCCTGCCAGCGGCATATTGCGGTCAAACAGACCTGCGCGGATCTTCACTCGCAGGATACGGCGAACAGCATCATCGATGCGCTCTGCACCGATTTCACCGCTCTTGGCCTGGGCCAGGGTGTTGTTGTACAGGGCTTTCCAGTCCGCCGGCACCATAAACATATCGAGGCCGGCATTAATCGCCGCTGCACAGCTCTCTACAGTGCAACCGGGCACGAAACCGTGGCCATTCCAGTCGCCCACAACAAAGCCATCAAAACCGAGGCGCTCTTTCAGAACGGTGGTCAGAAGGTATTTGTGGCCGTGGAGTTTTTCACCGTTCCAGCTATTGAATGAAGCCATCACGGTCTGTACGCCAGCCGGCAGAGACGTCAGGTAACCCGCCGCATGGACCTCTGCCAGTTCTTTTTCCGGAACCGCGTTATCACCTCGGTCAATTCCTCGATTCGTACCACCGTCACCGACAAAGTGCTTGGCAGTGGCAACCAGGTTTTCGCCGCGCAGGAATTCAGCGCTGGATTTTTCGCCCTGGAGCCCCTTCACCATTGCCTCGGCATAATCCGCAACAATCTTGGGATCTTCGGAATAGCTCTCGTAAGTTCTGCCCCAGCGGTCATCGCGGACTACCGCGACGGTAGGAGCGAAAGTCCAATCGATACCGGTCACTGCTACTTCGCGGGCGGTGGCGCTGCCAATACGCTCAATCAGCTCCGGGTCTTGGGCGGCACCCAGACCAATATTATGCGGGAACAGGGTCGCACCGATCACATTGTTGTGGCCGTGAACCGCATCGGAACCCCAGATCAGGGGAATCGCAACACCGCCATCGGAAGTGTCCATAGAAGCCTTAAAGAAGGCGTCAGAAAGGGCCAACCAGTCTTGCGGCGTGGCAAACTTATCGTTGTTCGGGAAGGCGCCACCACCATTCAATACGGAACCCAGGTGATAGGTTTTCACATCTTCAGGAGTAACGCTGCGGATTTCCGCCTGGATCATCTGACCCACTTTCTCTTCCAGAGACATGCGGGACATAATTTCAGTGATTTGGGCTTCCAGCTTTTCATCGCGTGGTAAGGCTGGCTTGAGTTCAGGCCAGTTGTCGATGCCCTCGGCGGCACTGGTGCCAGTATCGGCCTGCGCTTTATCGGCTTTTGGCTCAGTTTGTTGGCTCTCGGAATGACACCCGGCGAGCACAGAAGCACAGAGCACAAAGCCCAGCGAAAATCGCTTACTAAAATTCACGAATAACTCCCAAAATTATTCCACGCTTGTTAACTGGCTCTACGAGTTGCGCTCAGACAAACTTCAGAGGAAATATCTCCAAAGCCTTACGCACAGCGCGACCTACTATCGCCATATTTATTATGCCGCACATCACCTGCCCCGGCAGTTGTGCACGGTCTGCCTCCACCGAGCTGAAATATTAGAGATAACTCCAGATCCAGCTCTCGTCGGAATCTAGTTCTGCGAATGCCGTATGCACCGAACGGCCATAAAACTAAGTCATGGCTACCCTGTGGGCATAGTTCGCAATGACAACAAATTGCAGTACTTGTCTCTACAGGCCAATAGAAATCCGATGGGCTGGTCCAAATTGCAGACAAGGCGGAAAGGATAAATGAAGGTTCTACTCCACCGCGCTACCGCGCAGGGTTCGTGAAAAAGCCCCGTAATAAACGATGTAGCAGTAACAAACCAGAGGCACCAAAAATGAATACTGTATACCGGCGCTATCAGCCAGCATTCCCTGGAAAAGAGGAATAATTGCACCACCTACAATTGCCATGCATAAGATACCGCTACCCTGGCTGGTATGTTTACCCAGCCCGCGCAAGGCCAGGCTGAATATAGTCGGGAACATAATCGAGTTACACAGACCCACCGCAACTATGGACCAGACCGCGATCGGGCCAGACGTCATCATCGCGATTGCTATAAGTACCACCGAACCCAGGCCACAAACCGCCAGGGTTTTTCCAGCAGAGACAAAGCGCAGCAAAAAGGCCCCGGCAAAGCGCCCAATCATCGCTCCGCCCCAGTAATAAGAGACATACTTTGACGCTTCAAAAGGAGCCATCTTTGCCACTGATGGTTCACCAAAGAAACTCACTAGAAAACTGCCAATAGCCACCTCCGCACCCACATAGGCAAAAATACCTACAGCCCCCAGGGTCAAGCGGGGGAAACGCCACAGAGAAAACACATCGTGACCATCCGCTCCTCCACCCTGTTGGTGCTCGGGAATAGCCGGCAACCTGATCCAGGAAAAGAAAGCGACCATCACCAGTAGAAGCACTGCTAACCAGAAATAAGGCGTCTCAACCAAAGCCGCTTCGCGGGCCCTGAACTCGATAATACTCGCCGCGGTATCCGGGTCAGCGGTAATAGTGAGTCCCGCAAAGAAAACTGCGCCGCCAATCACCGGTGCCAAGGTAGTTCCCAGGGAGTTAAAAGCCTGGGTAAGATTCAGTCGACTGGGCGCCGTGCGAGCACTGCCCAGCGCGATAACATAGGGGTTTGCAGAAACCTGCAGCAGGGTAATCCCGGAAGCCAGAACAAACAGCCCCAGCAAAAACACTTCGTAGATTTGTAGGCGGGCAGCGGGGATAAAGACCAGACAGCCCGCACAAGCCACCAAAAGCCCGAGCACCAGACCAAGCTGATAACCAACCCGCCTCAACAACATGCCTGCCGGCACAGATACCAGGAAATAGGCGGCAAAAAAGTAAAACTGCACCAAGACAGCCTTGGTGTAACTCAACTCAAAAACATTTTTTAAGTGCGGCACCAGCACATCGTTCAGGCCGGTAATAAATCCCCAAATCAGAAATAGGGACGTAAGTGCAATTAAATTGATATAGCGCGGGGCAACGCCGGCCGCTACTCCGGCACGGGCATCAGTGTCATATTTAGCCATCTCGCTCGAGGAGAACCCCGATTCGGGCAACATCTGGCTCATCGGAAACCGATCCCCAAATCTAAACTATTTCTTTCTAGCGGTTGGTCCATTCACCCGGAATTTTTTCCGCCACCACATTATTTTGCGCAAAAGTTAGTATCACCTCTGCGACTGTGGATTCATTCAAGCCGTTAAAGGCCCTGCACATTTTTACCACAATTATTGGCAACTACCTATCTACTCAACCAAATTTCAAATTACCGTTTTTGACCAGATAGACAATCTAATAGTGTCGAGCTGGATAAACAGAAGTACCACTGAACTTTAGCCTCAAAGAAGTCCGGGCTGATTAACTCGCATTTAAAAATAGAGAGGAGTTGTCTTCTGAATCGAGATTGCCGAAAATTACTCGACTATTCACCCCAAAATCAGATAAAAAGGACTTTCTCGGGGACAAGCCGGAAGCGTGGCGCTATCCCCTCTGGCGGGTCACGTTTCTGCAAGGTAATATTCTGCGGATAATAATGAACGCGACGATGAGCGTCTATCCCGTCCTTTTCACAATACTAAATATGCGGGAAATCATGCAGTACTCGACCCGTCTAGATACGAGACCAAACACTGATATTCAGTCGACCCGCTGGTTTTGGAAGCTGCAGCTGGTCAGCTGGGTTGGCATACTACTGGTCACTTTTCTTTCACTGACCCTGTGGCACTCCCCTACTGAGTGGCCACACTTCGAGCCGGTCAATACAGTATTCCAGTGCGCTATTGCATTTTTATTATCCCTGTTTCTAAAACCGATTTTTGATGTCGCCTGGGAATCAGAACTCGCTTTCCGCACCGTGATCTACCTTCTGGCTGTCGCTGTTATTTCCGGAATATGGACCCTGGTTCGTATGGAGGCCTATATACGCCTCAGTGGTGAACACTCTATCTGGTCTGAGTTCGGCGGCTGGTATTACGCTTCTTTATTTGTATTTTTATTCTGGAGCGCCCTCTACTGCGGGGTAAAATATCACTTCCTACTCAATGAAGAGCACAAAAAAATGCTGGAGGTCGCAGCAGTACATGAACGGGAGCAACTCCGCAGACTCCAAGCAGAGGCCATCGCCAATGAAGCGCAACTAAAAATGTTGCGCTACCAGCTCAACCCCCACTTTCTCTTCAATACGCTCAATTCCATTAACGCCCTAATTCGATTCCAGCAAGCTGATGAAGCGAGGGAAATGGTTGTACGCCTCAGTGATTTTTTAAGGCTCTCCCTAAAAGAAGACCCCATGCAGAAAGTTGAGCTTGAACGAGAGATCGAGGCGGTATTGCTTTATTTGGAGATTGAAAAAACCCGCTTTGCCGACAGGTTGTCCGTAGACCTGTCGATCGATGAAACCGTACGCCGCGCACAAGTGCCCAGCATGTTGCTGCAACCACTGGTAGAAAACTCGGTGAAATATGCCATAGCCCCCAACGAAATGGGGGGCACTATCGGCATCCACGCTCACAACACCGATGATCGCCTGGTACTGGAAGTCTATGACACCGGCTGCCCAGATCACTTTGCCAGCGAATGTGACCCGGAGTCCTCCTCAACGGGAGTGGGCCTCAAAAACGTACGCGAACGCCTGTCGACGCTCTACCCACAAGATTTCAAAATAGAACAAAACAAAAACTCTGATGGCGGTATGCAAGTACTCATCAATATTCCACTGGAAATTTCCAACCCATCAACCCACCTGACACAGGGAGAAGTTCAATGAGCAAGCTCAGCGTCGTACTGGTGGACGACGAGCCCCTGGCTTTACGGCTACTTAAAAGTATGCTCGAAGAACGCAAGGACCTGGATATTCTCGCCTGTTGTCGCAATGGCCGGGAAGCTGTCCAAGCAGTTTCAGAGCACAACCCGGACCTACTCATTCTCGATGTGCAGATGCCCGGAATGAACGGTTTTGATGTGGTGCGCAACCTGCAGGCTGACACCATGCCCTTAGTAATCTTTGCCACAGCCTACGACCAATACGCCCTTAAGGCTTTTGAAGTCCACGCGGTTGACTATGTGCTCAAGCCACTGGACCCGCGCCGACTGGAAACCGCCCTCGACCGCGCCCGACAGCGCCAGGCACAGATGTTATCCAAAGGAGAGGATGGTCATCAGGAAGAGAAAAATCGCCTGATGCGATCTTTTGAAAGCAGTGCCAGCAAAGTCTCAAGTGGAGAGAGTACCGCTGCGGCAGCAACCCAGCGTCTCGCCATTAAAGACCGAGGCAGTATCACAATGGTTAACCAACCGGATATAGAGTGGATCGATGCGGCGGGTGACTATATGTGTGTGCATGCCAAAGGGGAAACCCATGTAATGCGCAGCACTATTAAAGACCTGCAAAAACAACTCTGCCCAGACACTTTTAAACGCATTCACAGATCCACGCTGGTTAACCTGAACTTTATTGTGCATATCAAGGTTTTAACCAAAGGCGAGTACTTTCTCACCCTGAGCAGCGGTGCAAAACTGAAAGTAAGTCGCAACTATCGCTTACCGATTAAAGAATTTCTCGATTCCAACAAACAGTCTGATCTAACTGCCCCCCAAGCTTCCTAACCCCCAACCTCTCTAAAACTGGCAGGGATCGCCGGTACCCCCTCCCCCCACAATCAAATACATTTCAAATTGGCCATTTATTCCGGACACAAAAAAGCCGGCATAAAAATGCCGGCAAACGAGCTCAGAAGAGAAGAAAAGAAAACTTAAGCGCGTTTATCTGTACGGTGTCCTGAGAGACCGTAGTAGAGAATATAGAGGTAACAGAAGATCGGCAGAACGAACGCCAATTGGATACCAATTTGGTCAGCCAGAAGCCCCTGTAACAACGGCACAATGGCACCGCCTACAATGGCCAGGCATAAGATTCCGGAGCCCTGACTGGTCGATGGGCCCAGCTTGGCCAGCGCCAAACTAAAGATAGTCGGGAACATAATAGAGTTGCACAGACCCACAGCCAGTACCGCCCACATCGCCAGATAGCCGCTACCCGTAACAGTAATCAACAACAATACACAGGAGCCGATAGAGCAGATTGCGAGCACTTTGCCAGCAGAGATAAAGCGCATAATTAAAGCGCCGGCAAAGCGACCAACCATAGCGCCACCCCAATACAGGGAGATATAGAAGGCGGCTTCAGATTCTTCCAAACCGGCGATGGAATCCTCAGCGATAAAGTTCACCAGGAAGCTGCCGATAGAGACTTCAGCACCCACGTAGACAAAAATAGCGATCGCACCCAACACCAAGTGACGGTAGCTCCAGGCGGAAGCGGCTTCAGTATTGGAAACAGACTCAGAAGTTGCACTACTGACAATCGCCGGCAAATTCAAAAATGCGAAGACGATAGCCAGGATCGCCAGTGCCGAAGCCAGGATCAGGTAAGGCACTTCAATAACAGCAGCGCTGGCAGCACCCGCTGCAACACCGGCAGCGGGTAAAATCAGCAGTGCACCAAATTGAGGGGCGATAGTGGTACCCAAGGAGTTAAAACCTTGGGTCAGGGTCAGGCGGCTGGGCGCCGTGCGCTCATCGCCCAGTGCTGTCACATAAGGGTTGGCGGAAACCTGTAAAATAGTAATACCGGAAGCCAGAATAAACAGAGCACCGAGGAACAGTGCATAGACTTCCATTCTTTCGGCGGGGATAAACAGCAAACAGCCAATCACCGAAATACTTAAGCCGGTCACAATCCCTTTTTGATAACCAATTTTACTGACCAGAGCACCGGCAGGCAGGGAAACGAGGAAATAAGCACCAAAAAAGCAGAACTGCACCAGCATTGCCTGGGCATAGTTCAACTCGAAAATTCCTTTCAAGTAGGGAATCAAAATATCATTCAGGCAGGTGATAAAGCCCCACATAAAAAATAGTGAGGTCAGCGCCACCAGGGCAAACCTGTGCCCCGACTGGTCACCCATCGGTATCTGCGCAGCATCCGTTGCTGTATTACTCTGCATTATTGCCATAATTATTAATCCTGAGACTTCAGCTCACAGGCCTCTCCGGTCGATATTTTTATCCGGGCAAACCTGTGCCTATTGCACCAATCTTTATTGTTGGTACTTTCTATCATGGAGGTAGCGCCGCCTCAGAGGGCTTTTCGATAAGGGGGTTCAAAATGGAGGCAGCGTGGACATACAGCGGCCGTCAAGCTCCAAACTGTCTGCTATCGGGCCAGCTGAACCGCTTTCTCAACGGCCTCGCTCGAAAGAGTAGATCAACCTGTTTGAGCACTTTATTTCCCTCTAAGACTTCCCGGGAGTCCAATAACCTAGCTACATTGACAAGCCTGGCCGCAAGGCGGCCCTGTAAACAATGGGATTTTCAGGCAGAGAAGCAGCGAAAAGTAAAACTCAATCGCGCGGGAAATGGCACACAAGCGCAAGTATCTATGAGTAGGGAAAGAAGGGACTAGGAAGGAAACACCAACCGCGCACAAGGGCAATATTTTTATACACTTGGCGCGGCAGGAAAGGATCTAGGGAGCCTCCGAACAACTCCCTAAAGAAAAAAAGCAGCTTAGGAAACGATATTGCCGTAGCTCATCAAGCGCTGATAGCGCTTCTCCAGCAGCTCATCAATGGGGATGCTGCTCAGCTGGTCCAGCTGCTCACTGAGACGGTCTTTGAGGTTATTGGCCATTGCATCCGGGTCACGGTGAGCGCCACCGAGAGGTTCGGGGATGGTTTCATCCACAATACCCAACTCTTCCAACACGCTGGAGGTCACCCCCATCGCCTCAGCGGCCAAAGGCGCTTTCTCGACCGTTTTCCAGATAATGTTGGCGCAACCTTCAGGGGAAATCACAAAGTAGGTGGAGTACTGCAGCATGTTCAGCTGGTCACCCACACCGATCGCCAGTGCACCACCGGAGGAACCTTCACCAATCACGGTACAAATAATCGGCGTGCGCAGGCGGGACATCACTGCCAGATTCTGGGCGATGGCTTCACTGATACCGCGCTCTTCACTGTCGATACCCGGATAGGCTCCCGGGGTGTCGATCAGGGTTAGCACCGGCATTTTAAAGCGCTCGGCCATTTCCATAACACGCAGGGCTTTGCGGTAACCTTCCGGCTTCGGCATACCAAAGTTGCGTGCAACCTTCTCGTTTACAGAGCGGCCTTTCTCTTCACCAATCACCGCTACCGGCTTGCCATTTAAGCGCGCGATACCGGCGATAATCGCCTTGTCATCACCAAAGTGACGGTCGCCGTGCAGCTCATCCCAATCGGTAAACAAGCGCTCGATATAGTCCTTTGAATAGGGACGTTGCGGATGGCGGGCTACCTGTACCACCTGCCATGGGCTCAGGTCGGAGTAGATCGACTCGGTCAGGGTTCTACTCTTCTCCCGCAACCGGGTAACTTCATCGGCGATATTCAGCTCGTTGTCATCACCCACAAGCTGCAGCTCTTTTATCTTGCCTTCCAGCTCTGCAATTGGCTGCTCAAACTCGAGAAAATTAAAATTCATGAAATCTGCGCCTTTAACTCTTTTTGTTACCACCGGGCTATCACAGCGGCATAGCTTAACTGTACAGAACCAGCCAGTCGAGCCCGGTAGATTTTAACGCCGTTGTGCGTATTGAAGCGCCACCTGCTCACGTCCCAACAGTTCCCTGAGGGACTGGACCATCTGGTCGTTTGGTTCTACGTTCCACTGCGGCGGCAGTCGGTACAAGCCCCGGGCATCGTGGCGGGAAACCTCAAGGCTAACCCCGCACTGACCACCGGTATAGGGTTGCAGGCAAGCGGCCAGCCGCTTGGCCAGCCCCGGTGCCACACTGCCGCTATCCACTCGCAAACGCACCCCGGTCACCCGGCTCTGGCGCAGCTCATCGAGCGTGGAAACGCTGTTTACTGTCATCTTCAGGCCGCCGCTGTAATCGTCAGTGGCAACCGGTCCATCCAATACCAGCAATGCATCTTTGGCCAACTTGTCTCTATGTTCGCCAAAGGCCTCGCTGAACATGGCCGCTTCAATACGGCCACTGCGGTCATCCAGGGTAACAATAGCCATGGAATCACCGCGTTTTGTTTTCATTACCCGCATCGCCACCACCAGGCCCGCAACTTTTTGCGATTCCCGGCCGGGTTTCAAATCGGCGATTCGCGCCTTCACCAGGTGTTGTAACTCACCGGCATACTCATCAATCGGGTGCCCGGTGAGATACAGGCCCAGGGTATTCTTTTCGCCTTCCAGGCGCTCGCGAATACTCCAGCAGCGTGTGCGGCGGAAATCCTCGTACACATCACCTTCGGATGCCTGGGGCACCACTTCGCCAAACAGGTCCATCATGCCCGCATTGGCATTGGCCTTTTGCTGTTCCGCCGCTTTTACCGCTTCATCCAGCGCGTTAAACAGCACAGCGCGGGAGTAATCCAATCCGTCGGCACCATTGGTATCCGGGCCTATGCTGTCCAGTGCCCCTGAGCGCACCAGCGCCTCCAGCGCGCGCTTGTTCACCTTGCGTGGGTCAACCCGCGAGCAGAAGTCGAACAGGTCGGTAAAGGGACCGCCCTCTTCCCGCGCCGCAATAATATTTTCGATCGGACCTTCACCCAGGCCCTTAATCGCACCGAGACCGTAGATAATGCGATTGTCGATATCCACCGAGAACTGGAAGCTGCCCAGATTCACATCCGGCGGCACCAGCACCAGCTCCATGGCTCGGCACTCTTCGATAAAGGTCACTACCTTATCGGTCTTATCCATATCCGAAGACATGGTCGCCGCCATAAACTGGGCGGGATAGTGCGCTTTCAGCCAAGCGGTCTGGTATGACACCAGTGCGTAAGCCGCAGAGTGCGATTTGTTAAAACCATAGCCTGCGAACTTCTCTACCAGGTCGAAGATCTTAATCGCAAGTTCGGGGTCAATTCCTTGCTCTTTTGCCCCATTTTCAAAAGTGGCCCTCTGTTTGGCCATTTCCTCCGGTTTCTTTTTGCCCATCGCCCGGCGCAACAGGTCGGCGCCACCGAGGGTATAGCCCGCCAACTCCTGGGCAATCTGCATAACCTGTTCCTGGTAAACAATAACCCCGTAAGTGGGCTCCAGGATCGGTTGCAGTTTCTCGTGCTGGTATTTGGCATCCGGGTAGGCCACCTGGGCGCGACCGTGCTTACGGTTAATAAAGTCATCAACCATGCCCGATTGCAGCGGACCCGGACGGAACAGGGCCACCAGGGCGATCATATCTTCCAGGTTGTCCGGCTGCAGGCGCTTGATCAGGTCCTTCATACCCCGGGATTCCAGCTGGAATACCGCCGTGGTCTCTGCCCGTTTGAGCATTTTGAAGGTTTCTTCATCGTCCAGCGGCAGCGCGGCAATATCCAGGGGTTCCTCACCCACGCGCGCACGGGTCTCGTCCACCATGCGCTTGGCCCAGTCGATGATGGTCAGCGTCCGCAGACCGAGGAAGTCGAACTTCACCAGGCCCGCATCTTCCACATCGTTTTTATCGAACTGGGTTACCAGACCCGCGCCAGTCTCGTCACAGTAGAGCGGCGCAAAGTCGGTGAGCTTGGTGGGGGCGATAACCACACCACCGGCGTGCTTACCCACGTTACGGGAGACCCCTTCGAGTTGCAGGGCCATCTCCCAGATTTCCTGGCCCTCATCGTCGTGGTCGAGGAATTCCCGCAGGATCTCTTCCTGGTCGAAGGCCTTTTGCAGGGTCATGCCCACATCGGGGGGAATCATTTTGGACAGCTTGTCGGCGAGGCCGTAGGACTTGCCCTGCACCCGCGCCACGTCCCGCACCACCGCCTTCGCGGCCATGGTTCCGAAGGTAATAATCTGGCTCACCGCCTGGCGGCCATAGTTATCCGCAACGTAGCCAATTACCCGGTCGCGCTTCTCCATACAGAAGTCGATATCGAAGTCGGGCATCGACACCCGCTCCGGGTTCAGGAATCGTTCGAACAGCAGATCGTATTGCAGCGGGTCCAGATCGGTAATGTCCAGCGAGTAGGCCACCAGGGAACCGGCACCGGAACCCCGCCCCGGGCCCACCGGGATATCGTGGTCTTTGGCCCACTGGATAAAGTCCATTACGATCAGGAAGTAACCGGGGAATCCCATCTGGATAATGATATCCAGCTCAAAGCGCAGGCGGTCTTCGTAGATCTGGCGGCGCTCGGCATAGTCCGCAGCGGACTTGTCGAGGATGGTGGCGAGGCGCCGCTCCATACCTTCATAGGAGACCTTTTCGAAGAACTGGTCTTCGGTCATGCCCTCGGGAATCGGATATTCCGGCAGGAAGTACTTACCCAGCTGGATCGGTGCGGAGCAGCGCTTGGCAATCTCCACGGTGTTTTCCAGGGCTTCGGGGATATCGCCAAACAGCTCCCACATCTCTTCCGGTGTGCGGAAATATTGCTGCGCGGAATAGCGGCGTTCGCGGCGGGGATCGTCGAGAGCGCGGCCTTCGTGGATACAAACGCGCACCTCGTGGGCCTCGAACTCGCTCTCGTCCATAAAGCGCACGTCGTTAGTGGCAACCACTGGCAAGTTCAGGTTCTGGGCCAACTTCACCGCTGAGTGCAGATAGTCCTCATCGCCGGCGCGACCGGTGCGCTGTAACTCCAGGTAATAGCGGCCGGGGAATAACTCCGCCCACTCCCGTGCCAGCTCCTCTGCCTGGGCGCGGCGCCCCGCTACCAATGCACGGCCCACATCGCCGTACTTGGCACCGGACAGCATCAGCACCCCTTCGCTGTACTCCTTAACCCATTCGCGCTTGATATAGGCGTTACCGTGGTACTGCCCCTCCATCCAGGCGCGGGAAATCAGCTCGGTAATATTGCGGTAGCCATCGGCGTTCATCGCATAGAGCGTGATCAGCGTGGGCTTGCCCTCGCCGCCTTCGCTGAGCCAAAAATCCGCTGCGGTAATCGGCTTGATACCGGAGCCCAAACAGGCCCGGTAGAATTTAATCTGCCCGTAGAGGTTGCACTGGTCGGTAATCGCCAGGGCTGGCATTTCCAGCTCCTGGGCGCGGGCGATGGCCGGCTTGATTCTTACCAGGCCATCGATCAGGGAAAATTCTGAGTGAATTCTTAGGTGGACAAAGGGTTGGGTCATAGTCGCATTTAGTTCCGGGCCCTGCGAGGCCCGGCCCCGACAAAGCGCTATCGATTGTTTACCAGATTCGGCCCATTTGCCGCGCGCGCTCAGTGCAGAGCTTTAACACTGCACGGCGCTCATCATTGTTCATGGAGCCCCAGCGGCTGATTTCGTTACCACTGCGAAAACAGCCCTCGCACAGGTCCTGCTCATTCAGGGCACATACGGAGATACAGGGGGATTTCACCGGGCGCTCTTTCGGCTCCACGGTTTTTACCGGTTGTTCAGACATCTTTAGCCTCAAGCGGGACCAGTTCACTGGCGAAATGTTTGCCGTTGGCCGCATAGTGATCGCTACTGGCTTTGAGCAGCTCGTAGGTGGCGGGATCGAGAGATTTTACTACCTTGCCGGGAGAGCCCAGCACCATAGAGTAATCGGGGATTTCTGTGCCCTCGGTCACCAGCGCATTGGCGCCAATGATACAGCACTTGCCGATTTTGGCCCGGTTTAAGATCACGGCATTGATACCAATCAGGCTGTAATCACCAATGTCACAGCCATGCAGCATCACTTTATGGCCTACGGTGACACCGGTACCGATGGTTAATGGCACACCCACATCGGCATGCAGTACCGAGCCATCCTGTACGTTGCTGTATTCACCGATAGTGATCGGCGCACAGTCGCCGCGCACCACCGCGTTAAACCATACGGAGCTATGCGCAAGCATACGCACATCTCCAATCACATGGGCACCGGGCGCAATATAGTGGCCCTCACCTTCCAGTTGTGGCTGTTTATCACCCAATCTGTACAGCATTTGGCCTCCGGCTCTATATGATTATGAACCGCTCATTATCTCGCGCCAAAGAGGCCGTGGCTAGGGAGAGATGATTGCGCTTTTCCCGATATGACCAGCTAGAGCAGCTCGCCCTGCTGGACAAAGTTGGCGCCCTCAAGGGTGAGCAAGCGCGCTTTCAAAGACAGGCCGCCGGCGTAGCCGGTAAGGCTGCCATTGGCTCCGATTACACGGTGGCAGGGAATAACGATGGCAATCGGATTCGCACCATTGGCCCGCGCTACCGCGCGAATAGCCCGTGGCTGATCTAACCACTGGGCTTGCTGGCTGTAACTGCGGGTTTCGCCAAAGGGAATTTGCAACAGCGCATCCCAAACCCGGCGCTGGAATTCAGTGCCCTTTGGCGCCAGAGGCAGATCAAAGCTTTTGCGCTGGCCGGCGATATATTCCCGCAACTGCTGAGCGGCCAAATCCGTCAGCTCCGAGGCGCCCCGCTGCCAACCGGCCCCCAAACGCAGTGGCCGTTCATCGTCATAAAACTGGAGTGCAACTATACCTCGGGAGAGACCCTCTCCCTCTTGCTCGCAGGCCGCGATGGCAACATCCCCCAATTCCGTGGTGTAACTCTCATAGACAATCATTTTTTCTCTCCAGATTTCAGGGACTGCCACAACAAAATGGCTCCATATGCCCGCCAGGGCCGCCACTGCTCTGCCCGCTCCAGGGCCTGCTTGGGTTTTGCCTTTTCACCATCACTGCCCAGGGCTTGCAGAATACCCAAATCCGACGCGGGGAAAGCATCCGGCATCGACAGGCCCCGCATAGCAATATAATGCGCTGTCCAATCGCCAATACCCGGCAATGCCGTGGCTTGGCTGCACCAATCCTCCAGGGACTGATCGGCAAAACTCACACGACCATCCAAAGTTGCGGCGACAAACTCCTGTAGGGTTTTCACCCGAGCGCGGGTCAAGCCCAGATCGGCAAAGTCCGCCTCAGCGAGACGCTCCGCCGTTGGGAATAAAAACCGCTCTCTGCCTGCATCATCCACAAACGACTCCCCGTAGCGGGCCACGATACGCCCAGCAATAGTGGTCGCCGCTGCGACACTGATCTGCTGACCGAGAATCGCCCGCAGTGCATATTCGAATGGGTCCCAGGCACCAGGCAAGCGCAGGCCCGGATTCTTCTCCAACTGATCCGCTAGCAGTGGATCTTCATTTAATACCGTCTGGATCTCCTCAATATCCGCATCCAGATCAAACAACCGGCGCAGGCGCTGGTTCAGTAGATATAACCCTGCCCCACCTTCCTGACCAAAAACTTCCACCACCAGGCGATTTCGTTCCGGATCGTGGGAAACCTCCATCACGCCGCGACAGGCATCCAGTTCGAAACTGCGTGAATAGACCTCCCCCTCCACCTGTTCTACCCCGGTCAAAGCGCGAGCTCCCAAGAAAGCCAGGAGTTGTTGCCAATCTAACGGCGGGCGGTAATCCAGGTACAACCGCACCCGTGTGGCACTCGCCTTCTCCGAGCGCACTGCATGTCCCTCCCTGCGCACCTCGGATGGAGTGCGTTTGTAGATCTGTTTGAATACGCCGTTAAAGCGTCTCAAACTGTTAAAACCAGACTCATACGCAATTTCAGCAATAGGCAGGTCCGTATCTCGCAGTAAACGAAAAGCAAACAGTGCCCGCTCGGTTTGCCAAACCGCTAAGGGACTTACCCCCAGGTGTTCAGAGAACAGACGGCGTAAATAGCGGCTGCTGACCCCGAGACGCTCTGCCAGTTGCTCCACAGATTGAGGCTCGCGCTCACTGCGCATCAGTTTTAAAGCGCGCTGTACGGTAGTCGAAACCAATCCCCAAGCTGGACTGCCCGGCGCAGAATCGGGGCGACAGCGCAGGCAAGGCCTAAAGCCCGCATTGGCCGCCTCCGCCGCAGTCTCAAAATAAGTGACATTGCGCTCCAGCGGTGGCCGAGCGGGGCAGATCGGGCGGCAGAAAATGCCGGTTGTTTTCACTGCGGTATAGAACCGCCCATCAAAGCGACGGTCTCTAGCCAATCGCGCACTGGAGCAAACTACTGCATCAATCTTCATAAGTCTCTCTCGTTTCTGACTACCAGTGTATGGATTCGACGGTATCGGAACCAGTCAAAAACGGAACTGACCATTTTTGGGCTGTAGACTTATAAGTCAGCCAGCCGCGGCCTGAAAGAGGGAAGCCAATTAGATACTCTTGAATACCTTACGCAAAAAGCCCCTCGGCCGATAAATCTCAACTAAGGATTATTCTTTAAGTAAATTGATAAAACGGAGGCTTTTGACCATTCCAGGGAGGTATTCGTAAGTGGATTAAAAAGCCGCGGACCTTGAAAACTACAAATAGTAAGAGCAATGGACCTAATCCTTTCCAAGCCCCGTAATGCAGCAACTATAACCTTCAAGACACCGCCTTCGACGCTTGTAGAGTTATTAGCAACCTGCACCACGACGTTGTAATGGTCCAGACATTTCCATCGAACCGCGTCTTGATTGTGAAACGCCCGGTTAGCCAGAAGTATCATGAAATTATTCAGCAGCACTATACATTTGAAATACCCAGGCCATAGCTGTTGCTCAATTCCAGCCCTATTTGCACTAACGGTCGCTAACAATTAATGGGCATACAGAGATATTTTTGATCATCTTGACTGTTATTTTTGAAGAATAGCTTTATCAGGAAAAAACTTGATGAAATACAACGAGTTACAAAGGTAGTCTTTTTTGGGGATAGCAGTCAAAGTGATCATTTTTACATTTGGTACGACTGACATAAAAGCAAATAATCTTTTGATTTGAATAACATTTTTTAGCCAAGGCGTAAGATTGATTCCAGGATAGTAGTGATCATAATGATTACTATATAGCTGTTAAATGCTTCTATGAATAAAGTTGAGAGTACATTCAAACTTACAAAGGAAGGTAAGCTTCCTTCCCGAAGCAATATGGAATGTGAGAAGCACGGTATTTACGCATTCCTACACAAGGGTTCGGTTATACGCTTCGGGGAGAGTGCGTCAGGGTTTGATCGGATTAGAAAAGGTTTCAATCATCAGCTTCGCAAGGCCAACGGAAAGAAGAATTACCTAGCCTACCATTTCAGAGAAGGGTTCAAAGATGAAGAAATTGAAGTTCGTTATTATTCTGTAAATCGGTTATTGGATTTACCTGAAGAACGAAGAGCAATAGAAGCCGAGCTAGCTTACCAATTTAGGGTGAAAACCGGCGCATGGCCAAGAGTAATGGTTGAAATTCATTTTTCTAATAACATGTGTAAGAACAGCACTATTTTTGTAAACCGTGTGCTGGAAGACTTATGCATTTAAATCGGGTAGCCGGTAGTTTCTAACTACCGGCCCCCACACCACCCATCGTGCGGGTCCGCAATGGGCGGTTCCCTATCCGTAATGAATCTCTACCCAACGATCTCGCAATGAGATCAAGCCCATCTCTTCGAAGAACTCATTATTAAGCGCAATATGAATACCCTCAGTTTTTGCGCTTCGCCAGTAACTTTTAGCAGACGAGCCGCAGGTAACTGCCAGCGATTCACTCACACCCATGCGTAGCAAATTTCGAACTTTCGTTCTTACCCTACGCCAATTCTTCCAATAGCTCATTCTTAATCGCCGCCGTATCCAGCAGTCTAGATCAATACATTTTTGGTAGCCTTGTGCTATACCAAAATAATTAATCCAGCCACGGAGGAATACGGTAAGCTCTTTCATTCTCTTCTCCATCGAAATACCACGGGATCGCCCTGTAATCTGACGGACGTGATATTTAAATTGGCGCAGCGACTTATCATGCCAGACAAGCTTTGCTCCACGGAAAGAAAACCCCAGAAACTTACACCGGCTAACGGGGACTACTTGGCTTTTAGCATCGTTAACTTTGAGTTTAAGCTTGCGCTCAACAAAGCGTTTGATGCTGGCCATAACCCGTTCACCTGAGCGTTTAGAGGAAACGACAATCACGAAATCGTCCGCATAGCGGACGAAATTGTGTCGGCGTTTTTCCAGCTCTTTGTCGAGCAGATCGAGTACAATATTGGATAGCAGCGGCGATAAAGGGCCACCTTGCGGCACCCCCTCATAACACGCTTGCCAACATCCATCTTCTACCCAGCCTACGCGCAAGTAGCTTGCGATCAGTTTGAGTAAACGCTTATCGTTAATTCTTTGGCCGAGTAAGCTCATGAGAAAGTCATGATTCACTCGATCGAAGAACTTGGATAGATCGACATCCACCGCTATTCGCTTGCCACCCTCGATATACTTTTGTAGTTTTTTCACCGCGTGATGCTGTGATCGCTTTGGCCGGAAGCCATAGCTAAACTCTGAAAAAGTCACATCGAAAATAGGGTTGATGATTTGCGCGATAGCTTGCTGAATAACACGATCAAAAATCGTAGGTATCCCTAGCCCTCGCTGACCACCATCTGACTTGCGAATGTAGACGCGTCTAACAGGCAACGGCTGGTAATGACCTTGCCGAATGGCTTCGATAATTTCATTCCCAACTACCTTGAAGTGCTGCACAAAATCATCAACGGTGACCCCATCAATGCCTGCTGCACCTTTGTTGCTTCGCACGTGTTTCCATGCAGCATTAAGATTTTCTTTGCTGAGGATGACTTCAAGCAGATTTTCATTTGAGTTGAGTGTCATGGCAGTGCGCTACGTCAATTTTATATCCGGCTGGCAACACATCGGTAGGCTAGCCCTGTCTTTTAACTCGTGGATTTTGGGTTCAAGCCTTCACCGTATCCAAGGTATTAATCTTGGCATTAGGCTACTATGCCGTCGGCTGACTTCTGTTCAATCACCTTGGCCATTACTGGCCGAGGCGCCGCTGTGTTCCACCAATTTTGTTTACCCCCTCGATGGTGGCTAGCGGGCTGGGCCTACTTATGAGTCAGCGGCCACGCTGACAGCTTTACAGCAGCAGGTTGAACAGATCTCCCCAGATAAGAACGTGAACTTTCACTACACAACTGCATCATTTACTTTACCCGTTAGATCACATGGCTTCGGTGTTCTTGGCCACCTCGCCTCCAGGCTAAGCCTTATATGATGTTTCTGTCCGTCAGCTCGTAGCTTTGCTAGCGGCTTCCTCTCCACAAGACCTCACGGTGTTGCAGTTGCCATTCGCTAGTAGTTAGCATTTAATGGAATCCATTAAACGGTGATCCTCCTACAGAGGACTTTCACCCCATTAGTTCACGCCCATGCTGGGCGTACCAAGCAAAGGCAGCATTGCCCTGCGGGCTGGACGCGCTAACGCGCGCCGCTGCTTTGGGCGTTATGGCCCTTAAAGGATTATCGTGGATCTATCAAAATCTCTCGAAGAACTACACAAAGAAAAATGGGGCAGGCCTGACTTTGGCTCAAGTCTAGCCGCTGAATGTCGCCGTTTATGGTCAGTTCCTTTAGCGGAACTTTCGGTCGAAAACCTACGCATACTAATTGGTCAAAAAATTGGTTTAAGGTTTCTGGTTCCCGTTGCTCTTGATATTCTTGCTGTAAACCCATTGGCCGAAGGTAACATGTACAAAGGAGATTTACTGGCAAATATTGCTGTTGTGCCTGATAACTTTTGGCAGCAGTATCCAGAGTTCAACAACCAACTCGTAGAAATCAAAAGCGAATTAGAAATAATAATGGGTACAATCACAGAAGAGCTTTCACAAACCCAATGTTAACTATGAGAAATAACGCATTGGGATCGATCCAGGATTGTGATCGTAGATCTATTAGCCAAATTTTGTTCTCTGAAGCTATAGAGTCTGAGTTAGAAACCACTGCCTAACAATCGGTTGCTTAGGACAGTCTAAAGCTCCGCTGAACTCCACTTTAGCCTGCCTAAGAATCGGGCGTTATAGCTACACAGTAGCCAAGTAAGGAGATATAAATGGCTTATATAGAGCAACACTTCGGACACTTTTATGCCGCGATTGCTCCGTAATCACTGTAGCGATCATAAATATAGCTGACTTTTTCACAATTTCGGTCCGGGCCTAAGCTTTATGGGATCTAGATGCCAACCACTCCAATCCACCAACTCCAAATAGTGGCCCATCTGAAAGGTAAACCTTTTGGCATATTTAAGCGCTCATATCCCACAAACGGCAGCAAGCTATTGGGCTGCTCAGCGGTGATTGCAGAGCGAATACGCAGTTGAATAGAGGTGAGTCGTGCAAACCGCGTAAATGCATAGGATCAAAATTCATATTGTTTTCTAAACTTTTTTAGCCCCTGTGGCGTAAATTGAATAGCTCTGGAATCTAGATCCTGTTTAGCCCATCCTGTCTTTATTGCACTTTCTAACACCCACTGCCCTAAATGCCCTGCTAGGTGACTCCGTCTTTCACTCCAATCTAAACAAGATTTGCACAAAGGTCTTTTTCCATTACTGAACAAATTAAAATCTACTCCCAACCTACTGAAGCTAGATTGCCCTCTGTCCGTTAATTCGACATACTCGTCAACTTCTTTTACCCAGCTATTATTAATTAGAGCATCAAATAATTCTACACCAAGCTCACCTGCCAAATGATCGTAACAAATTCGAGACTTTCTCAATCTATTATTAGACGGCCCTGTAACAACACTAATATCAGAAACAAGAGGGCTAAGATTTAGCAATTGTTCAATCAGATCTGCAACTTGTTTATTCTTGAGCTGGAAGTATTTGTGTCTACCTTGCTTCCTAACTTGTAGCAATTCCCCTTCAAGTAATTTGGTAAGGTGGCTGCTAGCCGTTTGAGGCGTGACGTCAGCTACAACAGAGAGTTCAGTTGCAGTAAGGGCTTTACCACTCATTAACCCAATGAGCATTTTAGAGCGAGCTACATCTCCAATTAAACTTCCTATGTATGCAATGTTGGGTTCCATGTTTTCGGTATTTTTCAAGATAGTTGTCGCCTTTCTTTGTTATGCAGCGGCCTAAATTTTCGGTTCTATTCTCTGTGGACTTACGGCCACTGATTCTACCGGCCTCCAGTTCCTTATATTTCCCGACCAGCGTGACGGATTTCTCTCACGCCCTAGCAGGTAGACCTAATCGCGATTCAACAGTAGATCTGCATCCTTGCCTGCATGTCGGTCTGCCGGAGTGACATAGCGGATGCCATTGTGCAAATGCTCATGGTTGTACCAGCGCAATCGGGACACAACTATCAGAGTGCAGTACTGGAGGGCTAGTAAAGCACTGCTCTCGGAGTACGGCCCTTTCGCTGTATGTTCACCAGATTCACACTCATGCATCTCCCAGGCCACTCCCTTGCCGCTATAGATATCCCTCACCAGATACAAGTAGTAATATTGCCCCTTAACTGTCGATGACAGATAAGTTATATCCCACGACCAAACTTGGTTAGGTACTTCTGCTACATCAGCGGCGACAGTTTGCCGATCTTCTTCCGCCAGCCTATTTTTCGGCATTGGGCGTTGCGCACTGGGGCGAAAATCTTCCTCTGATGTCCCTTCGCCTCTCCAGCGCGGTAAAGTGCGCAGACTGATGCCGGCCTAATTACAAGCTGGGGCTTTACGGGCACCGGCTGCCACAGCTTCTTCGATCCAGCCCATAAGTTGACGCCGCTCTGGGGCCGGGGTCAATCGTCCCCGCTGTCTACCTCTCCCCTGAGGGCATTCAACTATTTTCTAAGTGCCAGCAGCGCCGCTGTCTCAGCTAACCCTTTCTCCTTGCGCCTGAGATCCCGCTCCAACCCCTTCGCCTCTTCCTGCTCCCCCTTGCGGCTATCTGCATCAGATAGCGTCCGCCTGTTATCCAGGCCTGTGCCAGTTCAGGGTACAACCCCTTGCTACGACAGTAGTCACTTAGCTCAGCCTCACTGAGCCTTGCAGTTTCAACGACGAGAGCAAACTTGGCTTCTACCGACAAATTTCACCCTGCTTACCACTACCCGGCACAGCCCCCCTTTTCTTTGGCTTCATGCCGCCAATTCCACAAGGTGGCTTCACTAATGCCTTCCTCCCTAGCAACTTCTGGAATAGACCGGTTATCCGGTGGCAGTAGTTTCTTAAGTACTGAAGCTTTGCGCTCTATTAAGTAACGTGGCATCTGCTCCTCTTACCATCCCCTCACTTACTTTTCCATTTTAAAGAAGCGATAGCTATCCTGACACAGAGGACTTCTTCCACGCTACGACCACCGTCGAAGTATTATCCTTTAATTAGAAATAGACTTCAAAAAACATAGGAGATCAACATTGAAAATCACTTGCTTTATTGAATACCAGATCGATCCATTCAGCCTAGATAAATTTGAAGAATATGCTGATAGGTGGGGAACAATTATCCCTGAATGTGGCGGTGAACTCTTGGGCTACTTTTTACCTCACGAAGGCACTAATGATACAGCTTATGGATTAATTAGCTTTGATTCATTAGCTCAATATGAAGCTTATAGAGTGAGATTGCGTCAGTCTGCCCTTGGTAAGGGTAATTTTGAATACGCTCAAAGGGAGGCATTTATCCTAAAAGAAAAACGTACGTTTTTGCGTGCAGTGCCGTCTACCTACATGCAACAAGCGAAGAGGTAACAATGATAGCAGTGATTTTTGAGGTCATACCAAATCCAGAAGGTAGAAATAGCTACTTTGATATTGCTGGGCTACTAAAACCAGCGCTTTCTGAGATTGAAGGGTTTATTTCAGTGGAGAGGTTCCAGAGTCTATCTAATAAGGATAAATATTTATCGCTTTCATTTTGGGAGGATGAAGCCGCAGTTACTCAATGGAAGATGAATACAGAGCATCAGTTGGCGCAAAGTAAAGGTAAGCATGAACTATTCAATAAATTCAGAATTCGCGTTGGTAGCATCCTCAGAGATTATGGAACCTAAACTGATTACATAGTGGTAATAATATAAAATGAATATTGAACTTGTTCTTGGCTATTGCGCGATCATTGCTGTATTACTGATCTCTCCCGGCCCATCAGCACTTCTATCAATTAATAATGGCATCAATTACGGAAAGAAAATCGCTGCTATTGGTGTTTTGGGCAATGTATTTGCTTTTCAGATATTAACTTTAATTGGTGCCAGCGGTCTAGGAATCGCCCTAACAACATTCACAGGCACATTGATAGCAATTCAATTAATTGGTGCCGGCTATCTTTGTTATTTGGGTTTAAAAATACTCTCATCCCCTGCGACCAAGCTGAGTGCGAAAGGGGTTAAATCTACTTTTAAGCCATCCCCTTGGAAAATATTTAGGCAGGCTTTTCTAGTCACATCATTAAACCCAAAAGCACTTATCTTCATTATTGCACTACTACCTCAATTTATAACGGATTCAGAAAAGCTCACACCACAAATTGCAATACTATGCATTATTAGTGCTTCGATTCATTTTACAATTTATTTTGGTTATGCCCTTCTTGCCGAGAATGTTGCACAAATATCGAGCAGCGATTTAGGGAGAAAAGTATTTGATAGATTAAGTGGTATTACTTTTTTGATTTTCGGTATTGGTCTAGCATCAACCAATATTGCAAATTAAAAACATTGTAGATTTTCACTCTGCAATCAGAATGCGTGAAACTTAAATAGGCAAGCAACAAAAGGTCAGACATTCCATCTGGCCTTCACACAAGAAATAATGGGCAATCCCATACATTATGCTAAAAAGTCAATGATGTATTGAAATAATCACAAATAGGACACCCATGTATCATGTGCCCATGAATCATGTGGGAGAGGGAGAAATCGGAAAAATAAAAAGCCATGCTCACCAGAGGAACATCGAGGCACAATTGTGCAGAGTATTTTGTCTATTTTTGGTGTCCAGGGCTTTCAGCACACAGGGCGAACGGGGATCGATCAACGGGATTAAAAATGATTCAATTTAGTTGAGATGAAGGGTAAGAGAGAAACTTCTGGCAATCATGCACACCTCGGGCCCAGCACTTATTCAATAAGTCACACGCTTTCCGTACTGCTTCAACCGACCCCACCAAACCTTTAAATCGATTTTTAAAATTTCGATTGAGGTAAAGCCAGTGCTCAGATGAAATACGCAGGCGTTCAAGTATAGGAGGGGTATTCTCAGCGATAGTGCCGCGCTTTCTGGGATCTAGATGCCGACCACTCCAATCCACCAACTCCACATAGTGGCCCAGCTGAAAAGGTAAACCTTTTTGGCATATTTAAGCGCTCATATCGCACTAACAACAGTAAATTTTTAGGTTGCTCAGCGGTGATTTCAGAGCGAATACGCAGTTGAATAAGGTGTAATCAGAGTCTTCAGGCGTTTTGGCAATATTAGCGCGGTTAAGGTTTAGGTCTACATAGGCCATACCGGATGTCATAGGACTAATATTTTTGCAGAACAGCTTCATCAGAAAAAAATTAATGAAATACAACAAGTTACAAAGGTAGCCTTTATTTGGGATAATAGTCAAATTGACTATTTTTATATTCGGTACAGTCGACCCAATATTAGATAATTTTTTGACTTAAGTAATGCTTTCTGATCACGATGTCGGATTGATTCCAGAGTAGTAATCAGGATAATAGTGATCACGATGATTACTATATATCTGTTAAGTCTCACGAGGTAGCCTAGTGTATAAATTAATTTTAATAGTACTTTTGCTCATCTCCTCTAGCGTACTTGCCAATAAAGCAAGTGTTCATGATGAGCTGACGCTTACCCTAGAAAATATTCGGGTGAAAAATGATATCCCATCTATGTCTGTAGCAGTAATCACATCTGGCGAAGTAACTTATATCAAAGGTTTCGGCTTTATTGATGAAGAGCAGAAAAAACCTACAGACTCAGAGTCATTGTTTCGTACAGCTTCAATTTCCAAGCTATTTACTGCTCAAGCTACAATGCAATTAGTAGAGAATAACAAGATAGATCTAAATGAAAAAGTGGGACGATATTTGCCTAGCTTTACAGAAAGCAATATTACTATTAAGCAGCTACTTACTCATTCTTCAGGGTTAGAAGACTCAATAAAACCGGTGAGCTTTGAAAAGCAAAGAACAATAAGTTCATACTTAAACACAGTCAAACAATCTTTACCAAAAAATATTAAAAGTCAGGATTTTGAATATAGCGACACCAATTATAATATTTTAGGTGCGATCATAAGTGCTGTTTCTGGGGAGAGTTATGAAAAGTACCTACATGCTAATATTTTGACACCTGCAAGAATGAACAAAAGTGGTTACTTTAATGGTGAGAATGCTTATTTTTCTGAAGCCGAACCAACGTATAAGGGAAAATTAATAGACAAATTAAATCAGAGACCTTATGACTTATCATTTAACCCAAGTGAAGGACTAATTTCAAATATACACGATCTAAGTATGTGGCTTACATTAACACTTACTGGCAATTCGTCTCTTTTGAACAAGCAAACATACAAAGATATGCTGGAGCCTCAAGTGAAAACTTCTTGGGGCGAAATATATATGGGATTAGGGTGGCAAGTATATAAAAGTTCAAATGATAAAATTGCCAGACACCCAGGTAGCATTAGAGGATATAAATCACTTATCCTTGCCTATCCTGATAGTCAAAATGCGTTAATTCTCCTTACCAACTCTAGCAATACTCCACGATGGGAAATTGCACAATCCATTACAAAACTTTTAAAGCAGAATGCTGAGTGGTAGTGCAACTTAAACCGGGTAGCCGGTAATTTCTAATTACCGCCCCACACTACTAAAGAACAAATAATAGGATAAATAGTACATCCAGAAGCAGATAGCCCCCAAATAGGACATCTGTAAATCATGGGAGAGGGGGGAATTGGCGAAATAAAAGTCCATACTCACCAAAGGGGCATCGATGCATGATATTCCAGAGCGAATACGCAATTGAATAGAGGTGTAATCAAAGTCTCCAAGCATTTTGACAATATTAGCGCGGATAGGATTTAGGTCTACATAGGCCATGCAAGTGACTATGGTTGCTCGTCAAGTTATTAAGCCATACTTTCAACCCAGTAGGTGTTATTTTTCACCATAGTATTGAAGATCGTAATCTGCTTTCTCATACAGGCAATCAGAGCGACCTTTTTAGATTTGCCAGCGTCGACTAATCGCTTGTACATCGGCTTTAGTTTGGGATGATGCTGTATGGCCGACATGATGGAAACAAACAAAACCGTTCGTACACGATGCCTTCCACCCCGAACATATCTCTTTCCCTGGAAGCTGCCGCTATCACGGTTCATCGGGGCGATACCGACAAGTGCAGCGATTTCTTTAAGGTTCAATTTTCCTAGCTCGGGAAGTTCACTCATCAATGTATAAGCCAATACATTTCCAACCCCTTTAGCGCTCAACAATAAGTCCCGCCTTTGCCGCCACTCAGACACACTGTTAACCAATTTATCCAGTTGCTTGTCGATACCTTGTAACTCTTTCTTGATGGTGCTTAGAATGGTCTGAATAGGTTTGTGTACCGATTTTGGCATCCTCTGAAGCCGGTTCTTTTGCATTGTGCTCACCTCTAAACACTGACTTCTTACCGCCAGTAAGTCACTGATCTCCCTAAGCTTTTCTGGCTTTAGCTCCGATAGGCTTGGCTTCATGGCCTCACCAAAATGTGCAATATCCATTGCATCTAGCTTGTCTAGTTTTGGCGAGTCGCCCTGTGGATTTAGCGAAGCTTCTTATCTGTGAAGGGTTGCAAACAACAACAGGTAATCCTGCTTTGTCAGCGGCGCAAACAAACTCTAATTCGAGTCTTCCTGTAGACTCTATTAATACTCTTTGAGGTTTAAGAGGTTGTAATTGTTTAATGGCCTCCTTGATGCCATTTTTATCATTGGCAACACTAAAGAATTGGCCAGTAGGTCTCACATAAATATCGAGTTGTTTACTGCTGGCATCGATACCGACATTGATCTCTTAATGTTCCATAAGGTAAGCTATCTCCGCCTTGCTATTCGGGCTCGAGGCCCACATGACTATTCGAGTTATGCCTAGTGAGTGCTTATCACGTTCATACTTGTTATCGGTCTTTTACGAACCGGCTAGGCAGCGAACTGTGATAAACAAGGCCTTCGGCGGCCGCCGAAGGTGGGTCTCAATTTACCCGTTAGCGAAAAGGATTTTCAGCATCAAAATCAGGCAAGAACAACCATACAAGTACAAGCAGGTTGCTACGGGCCTTTGGCCCTTCGCGGGACGGCCTACGCCACGCTCCAGCCGCCCATAGCTGTAATGAGTAAAATTCGAATGAAAGGAAAAATTATAAAGTGCAATGAAGCCAAGGGTTTTGGATTCATTGGAGGTGGTAACGGCAAAGATATCTTTTTTCATACTACTGATTGTAAATTCAGACTTTCACCGTCTTTAGTTGGTGAAGAGGTTGAGTATAAAGCCTCCAAAGACTCAAAAGGGCGAGTTTATGCCGTCAATGTAAAACTATTAAATCAAAAGAAGAGTAAGCCCTCTTCAATTATTAACATTACATTGGCACTCGGCTTTACTGGTTTCCTCTGCTATGCCGTATCTATCAGTAGATATCCCATAGAGATGATATATTTGATTGCTGGATTATCTGTTATCTCAGTTATGGCTTATGGAAGAGATAAATCAGCCGCCCTAAAAGGAAGGTGGCGTGTTAGTGAGAATACACTACACACATTCTCCTTGTTCGGTGGCTGGCCTGGAGCAGCCCTTGCCCAAACACTTTTCAATCATAAAACATCTAAACAGCCTTTCCGTACAATATTCTGGCTAACAGTCTTTATCAATGCTAGTTTCATTGGTTGGACCTTTACTCACAATGGTGAGTATTTTCTATACACGAATCTCTTAGATTTAAAGCAAGCCATAAGAGAGATCGTGGGTAATATCCGCTAAAAGCACAAAGAGTAAGGTGCGGCTAACAAGGCAATGCGTGCGGACAAGTTACGCTTGCCGGTGATTTCGGGCGTTATGTGTGTGCACGTATGACAATCTCTGTTTACATCAAAGAAACTAATATAGATAAGATTCAGAGCTGGATCTCCTCAGTCTTCGAATCTGTAAAGCAAGTAGACCACGAAGACGATTTGTATATCTATCACGGCAAATTTCACCATGACCGTGTTTCTGTAACCGTTACCACTGACCTAGATGATTTCACGGAATTTTCTTGCCTTTTTTTCGTGTTTGAAGGTGGTGCCAAATGGGGAAATGATCGAGAATGTGCGCTCGACCTACATGAATACTTTCATTGCAAAGTTGTTTGTTCCCACGGAACAAACCAGTACAATCCATATACGTGGCTTCATATCTCCGATAAAGGTGAAGAAATTAGTGATAAAGCTTGGTAAAACACATAACAAGCATAGGCAAGGGGCGGACAATCCGCTGGTTTGTCCGCCCCTAATACGGTCGTTAGCCATCTAATGAGAGTAATCGCACTTTTTATAGTTTTATTTTCATCACTAACAATGGCCACGGAATATGAGCCCCCTAAGTGGTATCCACATAAAGACTATACACTGTCAGATAAAGTAATCCTGGCCTTCGATGTCGCTCAGGAATATTATGTAAAGAATGTAGCAAGCACAAATCAACCTATTGATTATGAGTTTCATGCTTATGCAACGGATGGTGGCTATATCGTTTCAATTATGGTGCTTTATCGTGAGAAAGATGGTAAGCATAGCGTGGCGATGGATGGCGAGCACTGTATCTTTTTGAATCAGCAATACATAATAAAAGGATCAAGGCCGTGCATGGCAGCAGGCCCAAGTCCTTTAAAGCAGTGACACCTAACAATCAGCAGCAATCGCTCCCGTTGGTCGCTAGGACAGTCAAAACGCTACGCTTATTTGCCTGCCCCAGTGCGGATCGTTAAGAGTTAGCTCTGAGGAAATTACGATTATAGGATCTATCTTCTATTCACTCTTAGTGTTTGTAGTCGTGGGGCCGCTTATCGGCACTATACTATTTTCCATCCAAGGTGGGGCATCTCCATTGAAAATATTAGAGCTTGGTTATGTCATGGGTTTGCTGCCCGCTTTAATCGCTTGGGCATTTAATTTGGCGTTTACGTTGTTAATCAAACGTCACAACCTGCCGGGTTACACATCTGGTGTGCTAAGCGGTGTTGCTTTGCTGCTTCTTGCATTAGTTATAAAGGATTTTCCATCTGATCCTAAAGCTGGTTTGTTTTTGTTGTTTATGTTAATTATTCCATCATGCATTTGTGGCTGGTTGGTTAATCAAAAGTTGGGGAGTTTTCAAAGTTCATAACAAGGCAATTAACTATGCCACTTGCTGCGCAAGCGGCCGGACCTCCACAAACTGCACTTGGGCCAGCCCGGTATTGCGGCGTCATGACAAAGGAAGTTGAAATATGTGGGATGAAACTGTTGTAAAGATCTTGCCTTATCTTAAAGGCTTTACTCTCTGGGAGGTAAACGAAAGAAGAGAATATGAAAAAATTGATCCAACAGATATTAAATCGATAAGTGAAAATGTGTGCTATTTGGCTATATCGTGCGCAAAAGAAAGAGAGTTACTTCCCTATAACACAGGTGGCCCAATAGAAGAGTTACTTGATTCCTTGTCGGGTGTGGTGGGAAACGATATTTTTAGGCAAATAAATAGAGGTGGACCATTTTTTGGTGAGTACCTTCGGATTGAAAAAGCATAACAACTCGGTGTCGTCGCCCCGTTGTGGCTGGGGCCTCAATTCCGGAGCTTCACTCCTACGCTGAGGCCCAAACCTCAGCATTATGCATAGAGGCAATATTAGTGCTATCAGAAATAGAACAAATTGTATTAGGTGGTGATGTAGCTCATGATCTTTTGTCGCTAGAAAAAAACGGCAAAACCTGGATTATCACTATTTCTCCTGCATATAATCATAAAGAAAGAAAATCCTTTAAATTTGCTAATGTTCAAGAACGATATGAGCAGGATTTAACTGATGGAGAAGATTTGCTTGAATATCCATTGCCTATTATTGGCTTTGATTCCAAAAGACTACCGAGAGGTAATTCGAGTTTTTGCCTAAATGCAGCAGATATTGAATGGGGCTTCTTTTCTGATTGGCCGGAAAATGCATAGCAAAGCACTCTTGCTCGCCAATACCGTGGCTGGGGCCGCTGATACGCATCCGCTTCACAGCAACCTCGAAGCTTGGCTTTGTAAGCCATGATAAGAAAGTGCCCACAATGTGGAAAGCAAGCGGTAAAAGTCAGAATGCTGTCTTTTTCAAACCGCATGCACTGTGAAAAGTGCTTCTTTCAGTACGAGTACACTTCGTTGTCAAAATGGGTACTCGCATTTATAGGCGCCACTATTCCAATGCTGGCTATTATATTGAGTTTGGCCAGTAAGAATTGGGTTGTGTTCGGTATAGTACTGATGTTAGTCCCATTTCTGGGCGAGTTACTGTTTGCAAAGTACTGTGCTTTAAAGCCTGTAGGTTTACGAGGGTTAAGGGCAAAGTTACGTGGTAAAAGATGATAACAAGTTTCTCAATTTCGTTCCGACCGCGAAAAGCGCGGCCTCCACAGGATAGCCTGCGCGTTACTTCGGCTACCCATTAGCAAAGCGTTGGACTTATTTGATGATTCACAATATATTTAAAGTAATGTTGCTGGCTATCCTCTTAGCAGAGATCTCCACTGCTACAGCTACTTCGATCGGTATTTGCACGCCTCATGTGGAGTATTTAGGAGAGCGAAATATTGAAGGCAGCTTTGTAATAGTTCTCACTATTGCGAAGAATGGCACATTGATTGATGCTAAACCAGAGGACATTATTCCTGAAGAATTACGCGCTTATGCAGAATGCTTGGCAAAGCATTCAAATTATTACCTATCTACATGGCTACCAAATCCAAGTGAAGGGCTGCATAGAATTCCAGTTTTATTTAAAGTAGAGACGTAACTTTTTCTGATTCGTTTAGAGCGCATCAGTCTAGCAAGCACAAGCCGTTATGTGCGGGTCGCTGCGATCTCATTTTTGCACAAAACGTAGCCAGTATTGGTCGCCACTGTTGTGGCCGTCATTTCTCATAAATCAATAAAAGAGGATATATTTTGATAAAGCTCTCTGTAAGTATTGATGTTTCTAATATTAAACAAGCTGAGAATTTTTATATAGAAGCTCTTGGTTGTAAAAAACTAAGAGATCAAGGTGGAATGTCAGTGATTTCAGTAGAGAACTGTGATATTTATCTACAAGAGAAAGAGGCTAGATCAGTAGCAGTCCCCACCGAGACAGTTGAGCGAAATTATTCTCGTCATTGGACCCCCGTTCATATTGACTTTCTAGCTGAAAACGTAGATGAAATAGTTAAGCGAATTGTTAAACTAGGGGAAAGCATGAAGGCGGAGAAAGAGGTGACTGGGGTACTATTGCACATTGCTCAGATCCTTTTGGTAATGGGTTTTGTGTAATTAATGAGTAAAACACATACAAAGCACATTAAAAGTCGCTCCACCACGTTGCGCCTAACGTCATTGACGCTCCGCCTTTTATATGGTTGCTAGCTTCCTATAGGAGTTTTATGAAAAATATAGATTTAAAAGGAATTTTCGTCGGTGGATTTCTTGGGCTACTCGGTGTTTTCGTTATCGCCGTAATCTCGACATTTATTAAAATTATGCTGTTTGGCTCTCAACCATACAATGCTCCATACACTACCGAAGAGCTTGTTATCTTGGTTTTTGCATGTGCCTTTAGCTATCTCTGGTCAGGCTTTATAATCTCCAAAATATCCCGAAAAGGCAAATTACTTAATCCGATTATCGTCTCTTTAATAATATTAGTATTAGCTCTCTTTCCTGCTCGTGAAGTACCGTTTTGGTATATTTTACTATATGGTTTTCTAGCGCCACCACTTTTCTACTATGGTGTTAATTTCCATCTTAGAAGGCTAGCCAGGTGCTCAAGCAAAGAGGTCGTAAACGGCGCTGCTTAGCTTGGCATTGGGCCTGCAGCCTTACACGGGACGACCAACGCTCCAGCTGCTCCTGTTGTGGTCATTATGCTCTGTTCAGCTCTCTAACATCAGTAACTAATAAAAAGGAATCAACGGATGATTGAAAGTGCTCAAATAATTCAGCCTGTAATTGCCTTGATAGCTTGGTCTATGGTTATGTGGCTGTGGATGTACGCAACACGATTGCCTGCCGTGAAGAAAGCTAAATTAAAGCTTGATCCGAATGCTCCTCGCGGAGAGCAAATGTCAACCCTTCCTCCCCATGTTCGTTGGAAAGCTGATAATTATAATCATCTCATGGAGCAACCAACTATTTTCTATGCTTTGGCAATATCACTTGCCGTCCTTGGTGCAGGAGATGGCATAAATTATATTCTGGCATGGGCATATGTCGCTATTCGAGTAATTCATAGCATTGTGCAAGTAACTTTTAACAAAATTGAAATCAGGTTTTTAATATTTGCTCTATCAAACATTCCATTATTGGCCTTAACAGTGAACGGTATGCGAACCACATTTATGCAATAAAACCGGTAGGCGTAACAAAACGTCGGCGTTCGGCAGCAAGCTGCCCGGGACGCCTACGGCACCCCACAACTTCGTGTTAGCACAATATATGAAAGCACATATACCTTATGAAGAAAGATCTGGAAGAAAGCCGGATTTTGTAGTCAGGTACAAGATAGACTTATCTGAAGAGAATAAAAATGCCAAGCCGGGACAAGGAATGAGAGTAGATTTTCTTTATGATGGGGATGATCCGCAAGTTGAAGGTATACACATGATCTGGCCAGAGATTCTTGATGAAGATGGCAGAGTCATAAGAGATACTACTCCGGTCAATATTCCCAATGAAGGCTTTGCCAATATGTGGATATTAAATGAAGAGCGCCGTGAGTATCACCATAAAAGGCTTAAAATTGGTACAAAAGGGACTTGGTGGCGCGGTGGTCGCATTGCAAATGTCACGGTAGTTCAGATCAATGCTGTTAAATAGCACTTACAAAGTGTGGCACAATCGCCCATAAAGGATACAGACTGGACTCGCTGCACGTCGTTCCACTCGCCTGTGTATAAGGCATTAAAATAATTGAAGCATTAATTTTGACTGTTCTATCTTCTAGTGCCTTATCATATCGGGCACTTTCAACGGCCATCAGATCTCTATTAGAGTCAGGGAGTACTGATAGCTTTGTTCACGTCGGAAACAGCACAAAGTCAGAATTCAACAAGCGGCAAAGCATTAGCTCGTTATGCACCCTCAACATCCTCGAAGGTGATGCCAAACAACCAATAGGTGATGGTAGCGCTAGCAATCATGCTCTCATTACCTGCCCTGGCTTTATAGCTCTCGGCATTCGTTTAAAAACTGAAGAGTCTGGCAAATACCATATATTGGGTTACTGGTCCCAGTGAGCTTTTAACAAGTTGCTGAATCCCACCACCTATACTCCGTTCGCTTTGTGCTGTACGCTACGCTAGCGCAAAGCGGCTCCATTCCAGCGGCACCTGTGCAAGGCGTTATACGTAAGGAAGAATCGTGGATGTAACTACACTGAGAGAAAAGCAGGAAGAGTTTTTTCAGTCAGGCAAAATCAACAAGGCTGAATACAATGAGCTTTCATCGATTCACCAGTGGATATCTGAAATATCATCGAAGGCTGAAATGAGCCCAGAGGAAGCTGAAAAGATAGGTGAACTATTGCAATCTAGATCAAATATTCTATTAAAAGATACTATAGAAACAGATACCACCTTTACTCAAAGGTTAACAAAACGAAGTAATCAAAGATTCAAACAATGTATCACTATATTACTTATATCCACATTTATTAGTATATCAATTATAATTATTAAAGGGCTTTAAACACATAAGAAGTTTTGGGAACGGACTGGCAAACCTGTCACCTAATTTTATTTGCGATTACGTGCCAACTTCATCAGCCCATGTTCACGGCATTATGCGTCATTAAACATAGAGTATTAATTGAAAAATGAGTAAAGATCAACCAAATAATCCGCTACACGGTATTACTCTTGAGAAAGTTGTTACACGTTTGCAGGAACATTATGGCTGGGATGGTTTGGCAGATAGGATCAATATCAATTGCTTTAAGAGCGACCCATCAATTAAGTCTTCGCTCAAGTTTTTACGCAAAACCCAGTGGGCACGAGATAAAGTCGAGGATCTGTACATCTCAACTTTTGACAATAACTCTCCGTGGACTAATCGTAAATAAGCACTACTTGGTAACCACATAGATGTCGCTGTGATTAGGTAGGGATAGGCGCATAAATAGGGTGTGTCGGTAGTTTTAGCTACCGGCCCCCACACCACATATCGTGCCAATTCGCAATGGTCGCTAGCGGGTTGGGCCTATTTATTAATCAGCGTCCACGCTGACAGCCTCATAGCAGCAGGCTAAACTGATCTCTCCAGATAAGAACGTAAACTTTACTAAACAACTGCATCATTTACTCCACCTATTAGATCGCCCGGCTTCAGTGTTCTTGGTCGCCTCCCCTCCAGGCTAAGCCTTATAGGATACTTCTATTTGCCAGCTCGTAGTCTTGCTAGTCGTTTCCTCCCCACAAGAACTCATGGTGTTGCAGTTGCCATTCACTAGTAGTTAGCATTTAATGAAACCCATATAATGGTGACCCTCATACAGGGAGGCTATTACCCGATTAGTCCACACCTATGCTGAGCGTACCAAACACAGGTACGATCGCACACTGCGTGTACTGGGAACGTTAAGATTTTAGACATGGAATGTGAATATGGAACAGTTTCGGATAATTCAAGATATTCGAGAGTACATTAAAAGTTATGATGCTTTTTTTGCACGACCAACACAAAGAGGTGAGCATCCGACTCTGTATATGGATGATAAACAAGGTAAAACATACAACAATATTCGAGAGAAAGATTACCTTTTTTCACAATGTAAGCAATGGGTTATACCGCACTCTCAAATGGGACTATCGTTTCAGCTCATTGGCAGCACTTAAAGGATCAGTACAAACTTAAAAAGAAACATGCCAAAGGTAGTCAAGTCGATGTATTTTGGGTAATTGAAAAATGTGATCTACCAGAAGGACTTGAATTTGTCGCTGACGAGAGGGATAAACAGCATTATTTCTTGACGGTCACTCGCAAAATGACCACAGCCCAATTACATCAAAAGCTGATTTGGCTTGCTGACAGAATGTCGGTTATTAGGGAGGCACAAGACGCTCTATGATCAAATATAGATTCGAAGAAGAAAAAGATATTATTCTTCACTACGCAAACTTACTCGACGATCAAAAAACAAGCCTTATAATTTCTAAAGGTGTGGTTTCTGATAGAGACGAGGCGTTTCATTTAGCAAAATTCTTCTGGTCTATGGTTGACTTATCTGTAGAGGATATAGAGGAAGAAAGATTAGTTTGTGGCCATAAAGATCTTGAGGCTTGGAACGAATACATAATGAACTCCCTACGTTCATATCTACGCTCAAGTGGCTATGCAGATGAATGGGAAAGAGCTACGGACCAATCTTAAATCGGATAACCGGTAGCTTTTTGCTACCGGTTCCCACACCACCCATCATGCGGGTCCGCAATGAGTGGTTCCCTATCCGTAATGAATCTCTACCCAACGATAGTGTCGAGCAGCTCTTCATTTGAGCTAAGTATCATGGCAGCTCCCTACCTCAACTTTATCCGACTGGAAAGGCTAGCCCACTCTTTCAACTCGTAGAGTTTGGGTTCAGGCCTTAACTCTGTCCAAGGTATTAATCTTGGCACTTAGCTACTATGCCGTCAGCTAACTTCTATTTAATCATCGTGGTCAATGCTGATTGAGGAGCTGCCGTGTTTCACTGCTCTTTGTCTATACCCTCGATGGTGGCTAGCGGGTTGGGTCTACTTATGAACCAGCGGCCACACTGACAGCTTCACAGCAGCAGGATTAACATATCTCTCCAGATAAGAACGTGAACTTCACTAAACAACTGCATCATTTACTCTACACATTAGATCACAATGCTTCGGTGTTCTTGGTCACCTCGCCTCCAGGCTAAGCCTTATAGGATGCTTTTGTTCTTCAGTCCGTAGTCTTACTAGCGGCTTCCTCCCCACAAAACCTCATGGTGTTGCAGTTGCCATTCGCTAGTAGTTAGCATTTAATAAAGCCCATTAAATGGTGATCTTCCTATATGGGGCTTTCACTCCATTAGTTCACGTCCATACTGGGCGGGCGTACCAAGTCAAGGCTATCGGAAGCTTCGCTCTGCAGCTTGAGGCGTTAACTGCTTTATTAGCAATTTTACTTGCAAGTAGAAAATCAAGAATACAAAAAGAGGGATTTCATTGAAAACTATATTCTCATTAGTAATATTCTTAATATTTACGACATTTGAAACTGTTGCTGAAGAAGTTGATACAAAAAAAGATTATCACACCTTTGTCTTGGTACATGGTGCTACAGGCGGTGGATGGGACTGGAAAGAGGTTGGTAAATACCTTAGCGCTAAAGGTCATACCGTCTACAGGCCAACACTGACGGGGTTAGGTGAGAGGCACCATCTTTCCTCTCCTGATATTAACTTAACCACACATATCAACGATATCGTTAACCTGATTATTTTTGAAAAATTGAAAAATGTGGTACTTGTAGGTCATAGCTATGGTGGCATGGTAATCACCGGAGTTATCGATCGTATTCCAGAACGAATTCATCATGTTACATTTTTAGACGCGAAAGTACCTGAGGATGGCATGTCAATGATGGAAGGGCAGCCAATATCTGCGGAACATAAAGTGGTAAATGGTCAAGTTCACTTCTCATGGATTGATGTTAATTCCGAATTTCCACGAGATGTTACGCAGCCATTAAAAACACTTACGGAACCTGTATCGTATAAGAATCCTCTGGCAAAAAAACTCAATGTCACTTATGTAGCTTTTATTCCTGAGGGGGTGTCGCAAGCCGATAGAGCTAAAGATCCTTCTTGGCATCGGGCAGTAGAGCGGAAATGGACAATTCGTACATTTAATGGTGATCATGTGATTTATCGGGCCAAGCCCAAAGAATTTTCAGAGATGCTTGAAGAAACCGTAAACGATACAAATAATATTTAAATATTTTGTGGCATGCAGTTAAATCGGGTAGCCGGTAGTTTCTAGCTACCTGCCCCACGCCACCCATCGTATAGGTCCGCAGTGGGCGGTTCCCTATCCGCTGAATCTCTACCCAATGATCGCGTCGAGCAGATACTCATCTAAGTTGAGTACCATGACAGTGCTCAACTTCATCTGACTGGAAACATATCGGTAGGCAAATCCGGTCTTTTAATTCGTGGAGTTTAGGTCCAGGCCTTCACTCTGTTCAAGGTATTAATCTTGGCACTTGGCTACTATGCCGTCAGCTGACTTCTATTTAATCACGCTGTTCATTTCTGACCGAGACACTGCCGTGTTCCACCACTTTTGGCGGCTAGCGAGCTGGGCCTACATATTAGTCAGCGGCCACACTGACAGGTTCACAGCAGCAAGCTAAACAGATTTCCCCAGATAAGAACGTAAACTTTATATACTCAACTGTATCATTGACTTTGCCCGCTAGATCATCCGGCTTCGGTGTCTTTTATCCCCCCACCTCCAGGCTCAGCCTTTTAGGATCTTTCTGTTTGTCAGCTCGTAGATTTGATTTCAACTTCCGCCTACAAAACCTCACGGTCCCCAGTTGCCATTCGCTAGTAGTTAGCATTTAATGGAACCCATTAAACGGTGATCCTCATACAGGAGGCTTCCACCTCATTAGTTCACGCCCATGCTGGGCGTACCAAGTAAAGGTACCCGAGATCAAAAACGCCACTTAACTTTGGTTTTGACGCAGGGCTCTAGGCGTTCCCTATAACCCGAGGCAACATGAGTAAAAGAGACAGCCGCATCTGTGTTTCGATATATATTGTTCTGGGCACTGTTAGTATTCATTTGCTAGGCGAAATATATGCTGCAAAAATGATGGAAGAACTGGCTAGGAATCCGTCTCCAGATTTGTATTCAAATAATCACGGATTCCAATACATAGCGTTCTGGGTTACATGGGGCATAGTTTTGTCATTCGTCCTCGCGCTATCAACAATAATACTCAATAAGGTTCTGAGCAGGGGATATGTCAAAAACACATAAGACAACGTTGTTATCGCCATGCTTGACATCTCTAGGACAGCCTGTATTGCAATCCGGCTGTCCAAACGCAGGTCATTAAATATCATATGGATAAGCTTAAAAAATATTCAATACTTGTGGTTGTTATGGGTGCGACCATGCTGTGGTCGGCATTTTATATAGCCCCTCCAAAAGTATTTGATCTGCCTCTCTATTTAGATATTTTTCTAAACCTCAAAAGCTACTTTGCTCAAGGATTTCTTTCTGGGATTCTGAGCTTGATTCTCGCAAAAAAAGTTGGCATTTCCAAATACGCCGTCTTTAATATTGGTATAATTATTTCCGCCCTGATTTTGACTCTAAATTGTATTAGAGTACAAGCTATAGACCTGTACTATGCACAGTACTCAGTATTACCATTAATTATTGGTATTGCAGCCGGAATTACCGCAGCTGAATATATGCAATATTTAACAAAGCAAGGCAAAATTGCTCTGTGGGCTGGACGTGTTAAAGCGTACTTTTGCTCGTAATTAAATTAGCTGATGTAGCGTTTTTTGGCTAGCAATATTTCAGGGGAGTCGTGTAAACACATAATAAGTTTGCCAATGTTCGCCAACCAGGATTGGCAGCGTTATGCGTGGCTTAACCACAAGGCAGCCCATTACAAATGGCGTAAGGTGAACATGCGAATAGTACTACTCATATTTCTAGCATCAACTATCTTTGGATGTGCCGCACAGAAAGAGACTATTTTTATTCCCGCTTCTCCGCTAACAAAGAAAGAGGTTGAAGAGGAAAAAGAGCGACTCAAAAACGATCCAGAATGGGCTGATTTCGATGTGGAAGAAATCATCGGTGACGGAATGGGTATATTCACATATAGGGAAGAAGATATTCGATCAGCCCTGACCGAGATTAATAAGTCCGACAAAAGGCTATCATTGTGCTCGAACTCTATCATGAGTGGAGCCACGTCTATTGTATTCGTGGCTGAAACTGATGAACCTCATCAGGTAAAAATAAAGTCTGCTTCATGTAGTCCTGTAGGTGATGGCCTTTCTTGCCAACCCGTAGAAACGGATTGGAAGTACCAATACAAGGAAATCTATTTCAGTGCTGGCATGCTTGGCTATGAGAAAGCCATCGAAGTAATATCAGCTTTTAAAAGACTTGGTATTGAAGGTCTCCCTGATTGGTATCGAAAAGTATTTGGTGTAGGCTCCATAAATTCAGTCGAGCAAACTATGAATGGCTACCTTATAGGGGTTGGCGAGTTATTTTGTGGTGGGTGTGTATCAAAAATACTCGTCACCGCCTCTCATGATTCAGAGTCTAAAATTCAGAAACTAACTTTTGTAGACGCAATAGGCAGCATATGTATATAGCAGAGGAATCACCTAACAAAGCCAACCAGTGGGGCCAAAAACCTCCTATTCACTATAGCTCTTTAGCTCCTGTTCACGGCGTTAAGGTAGCAGCAAAATTATGAAGTGGTTTTTGTTTCTGATAATTCTTGGTGTCAGTGAGGTTGCAGTTATTGGGTGGCTTCATTCATTACTTGGGCTTAACACGTTAATTGGTCTTTATGTTGTTACTACTGCTATTGGTGCGGTGTTTCTATATGTACAGTATCCAGAATTCAAACAGTCCAAGAAGGTCAGCAAAAGCATCGGCAAGAAATTAAGCAAGCAATTTGAAGGTAAAGGGCATAACTTATCACCAGAGCAATTAGAAAAGCTAAGGCCCTTCTTATTTATGGTCAGATATGGGGTTGCTTTTTTCCTAATTATTATTCCGGGCGTTATCTCTGATATAGTTGGCATCGTTATGATGTTGCCTGTTGTAGTTAGTTTTTTTATTAATCGCAGTATAGATAAAGCTATTGCCAAAGTGGAGGCCCAGCCTTAACAATGCACTGTACCGGGCTCAGCAATACTGTCATTTTTTTACAAAGAGCGAAAATACACCATTTTTTCTACACAATTAAGCACAGCGTTATACCTAATCATGAATAAAAGAAAGTACTGGAAGTGTATGTTGTTGTTGCCATTCTTGGCTATGATAATACCAGCAATACTTGTGGGTATGCTTATGGCTGGTATTGGCTATATTACCTTTGCAGTATTCAGTTTTTTCATAGTTGATCGCCTGAGTGACAAAGAGATAAATATATATTTGCTTTTCTCTCCTGTAATCGCAAGTGTGTTTCAAATATTTGGCCTGATCAATCCACTTTTATGGTTAGGTAAAGAAAGCATCAGTATCAATAGTGCCATTGAGTTCATGGAACTTTTGTTTATAGCAACTATATTCTTTGGCTATCTTTTTTTGTTTGTTGCAATGGCTATTTATAAGCTACTTAGTTGGCAAGGTGTGTTTAGTTCTCAAAAGGTATAATAATACGTCCAATGGCCGCCCACTACGTGGGTTGGACCGCGAAAAGCGCTGCTTTACAGCAATGTGGCCTATTAACTCTGTGTTAACAGACTAGAGGAAGTATGGAGCTAGAAACAAGACAGAACGCATTTGATCTTAGAAAGGCTTTAGGTACTCCAGAACACCTTCAAATGCACGCTACTCTTGTAGGCGAAGCTGCCGATCTACTTCTAAGCGGGTTATCTGGTATAGGGGTACCTGTTTAAGGAGAGTTTGTGAGAATGAGGATAGCACTCCATGACATCGGAAAAATCATTCACACTCACGAAATGACTGACTCTGAACATGAACTAGATAGCGAAAACCTATTGTTAGAAAAGGGGACATCTCCGAGATTGGCAAGATGTTGCATGTCATGTCCTCTCTGGCAGGAAATGGTATGCTCTCTTGAAGAACTGCTTATAGCTCTATCAGAAAAGCTATGGAAGGGTAATCGAGTTGAAGATCTTGAGCTATTGAATATCGATCACATAGCTCAACAACAGTCGGTGGATCGGTGGCACATGTATGAGCCACTAGATTCGCTATTTGAATCAATCGCAGCTGATGGCGATATTCGTCGCATCAGCTGTTAACAAGCTAAGACATTGGAACAAAAACCACCGCTGGTGGCATTAGACCTACGGAACTAAGGAGAAAGTTTGAATATCAATTGGAAACCGAAGGCATGGATTGCAGTACTGTTAGGTGTAGTCCTACAAGCGTTCACATTTCTATACTTAAATAGGCCAAAACTATTTTGGCTCTATGTCCTTCTTTCTTGTATTGTTTCTATACTTGATTGGAAGTATCAAACTCTATTTGCTGCCATTTTTTCATTAATCTGCCCAATACATGCGTATTTTGTTGTAAAGAATTTTGAGAGTTCTAGTGAGCGGGGTTGGTACTCCAAGTGGTGGGGAATCCCTGCCATCTATATTACGTTTTTTACAACAGTCTTTCTATTTAGGTCTTTCCTATACGAGCCTTTTCTTTTTCCTTCCGCATCAATGCAACCAACAATAGATAACGGAAACTACATCATTGTTCAGAAGTTAGGCTATCGCACATATGGAACGTATGGTGCTTCTATAGCCAGCGGGAATATAACTTCAAGAGGTCTAATGCAGAGAGGGAAATTATATGCATTCTATCCACCTCATAAGGACACTCCTTTTATCAAGAGATTGATCGCTTTACCTGGTGATAGGATTGCTATCAAAGGCAATGACATTACTATTAATGGCTCTTTATTAACCACAAATCTACTATACGAAACAGATCATCTAGCAGTCTATGAGCAACAGTTGAGTGGTATCACGTATTTGATTCAACGAATAAAAATGCGTCCAGCTAGTGATGTGGAGGAAATTGTAGTACCTGAGAAAAGCTATTTCTTTATGGGTGACAACCGAGATAACTCAGCAGATAGCAGGTTGTGGGGCTATGTTACCAGCGACCGCATAATTGGGGAGGTCGTGCATATCTTCAAGTAAAGGCCTAATAAAACAATCAAGCGAGACGGCTTAGAGCCGTCGGTTATTTTAGCGTTAAGCATAACAAGGTGGGAAGATGTTACAGGCTGCAATAATTGCTTTGATATTGATAGGCATCTACAAGCTAATTGACAGAAACAAGGCACAAAGTAGTGATCCAGATATTGACTGGTGGGTTGCCTTTACCTTCGTTTTTGTACCTATGATTCTTATATTCATAATCAGCTTAGTAGTCATAAGAAATGCTTTTTCGGAGATCATTATTTTATCGGCCTATTCCTTATATTTTATTATTCCGTTTATCTATTTAAAGAAGATTCTAGGCTATTCGGCAAAAAAATCACTGAAGTATTCAGTATGGGTTCCAGTTACAGTGTTGGCTATAGAAATCCCATATACTTTGTTTTTCGGCCTACACAATGCTTAACAAGCTTGTGTTGTCGCCTCCGGCTTGGACAGCCTACTGCATAGGTTCTCATAAAAAGGCGTTATGACCCATAGAAAATGAATATATTATCGGGTATTGGAATAGGTGAAATTAGGTACGGCATGATAGAGAAAGAAGTCATTTCTTTCTTGGGCAAGCCAGATCGAGTCGAGGAGTCCGAGTATGTTGAAGGCAAAGGTGATTGGCATAGAGAATTATGGTATTCGCATAGAAACTTAACATTTACTTTCAATGATAATGATAACTTTCGCTTAGGTACAATAACAGTTATGGGAGCCGGATATTCATTATTTGAACAGCAACTATTCGGTTTAGGAATCAAAGAAATTTCAAGTTTAATAGCTAAACATACTGGAGAGATAGCAAAACTAGAAGACTGGTCTTCCGAAGAGCTTCCAGATCATAAATGCTTAATTCATGATGGTTTAGGTATAATGTTTTGGTTTGATTACAATTACCTTGCAGAAATGCAGTGTAGCTATCTATTTGAGCCGGACAACGAGACTATTATATGGCCAGTAAAGTCATAACAAATTTAGCCAGCATCGGTAAGCCAAAAAAGTAACTGGGCTGGACCTTACTTCGTTCGGCCTATACTAAAGGCGTTAAGCACCGACAATATACGGATCAATAATGAAGCCTGATGAAAGATGGAAAAAGATTCGATCTAAAGGGTCGTTTCATTTTACTTTAACTAGAGGTCTATTTGGGGGCGGTTGTTTACTATTTGTTAATGGGTTTCTATCAAGGCAAATGATCCATAATCAACCCATTCTCACTATGGATACATTTTGGTCAGTAATAGGTAGTTTGGCTGTTGGGTTTCTCTTGTCAGGTGTAATCTGGTCTATTAATGAGTCAAGATACAATGGGCCCAGAACCTAGATCACATAGCCGGTAGCTTCTAGCTACCGTCCCCCACACCACCCATCGTGCAGGTCAGAGATGAGCAGCTCCCAACCAGTAATGAATCTCTACCCAACAATACTGTCGAGCAACTCTTCATTTGAGTTGGAACGATCTTGGGCGCCCATAATTTGGTCATCTATGACATATTGGTAGGTGAGTTCAACATTAACCCATTGCTTACATCCAGCAAGTAGGGGTCGCTTGCAAAGGCACCCAACATCAAAACCGCTACCTCACCATGGTTTTGACATGGATGCTTTGGGAAATCCGTAGCCACAGCGAGGCTATCATCGATCTCCTCTTCCAAGTGCCCGCTCCTTTTGTACACGTATATATATTTCTTCACGGTGAACAGGCAGGGATTTGGGAGCAAGTATGCCTATCTTCACTTGATTACCCTTAACTTCCAGTACGGTAATTGAGACATTTGCTCCAATCCTTAAGTTTTGACCCGTCCGGCACTTTAAGATCAACATATTTGTTTCCTCTAAGACTCAAACCATTTGTAGACCACCCTTAACGGAAGGCTTTGTAAGTAACTTCTTGAGGAAATATGAGGTGGTGCACGAGAACGATAGGCATAGAAGAAGAAAAGGCGAGCACTACGCTCCCATAGCTTGGTGAATCTCTCCAAACTGCTCAATACTCTCCAGTTTATTGAAGACGAGCGGGTTTCTAGCGTATGATCCATATAGCCATTTTGATAGTTCGGTTATCAATTTGGTTAGCTGACCCCTGGTGTTCGAGCACCTTGGGTCAGCGCCTTTTACTTGCTTTTACGTCACAATACCGCTCTCCTTTGATAGGCTGATTTTTAGAAAATTATTGACTTGGTTAAACTTCTTTGGTAGCTGGCATTTTAAAAGGCAGCTCAACGCCGACCAAAATACCAATAAGTATCCATTGATTTTACGCAGCTTTGACACTAAAACAAACTTAATAAAATCCAATAAGATTATTTTTGTGCCTATATTTTTTAACTTTACGCTTTGAATAATCTGAGTTATTTACAAAACAACCTTTTATCCTGGTGCTTTTATTAAGCTCACTCGAAAGAACTCAGAAGAATAGATCTTCAATACTGCCACTTACCACAGGTCCCCTTCTGCCTACAGCCAAAATTGCTTAGGTGTTTTTAATATGTTGCTGAGGATTTTAGGTAGCCATCCTATTAGGAATAGTAATGGCGTTATTTTTATAATCCTTTAGCGATTGGACTTTTCGATGCAACAACCCCTAAAAATTCACTTCATTCAAAGGGTGAAACTATAAATTCTAAATGTTCGCAGTATATCTCAAATAGTGAAATCCAATCGAAATATATGCGCATCGAACCTGCTAATCATGCTTAAATTGCCAACATGACCTCCGTACACTATTAATTTTACGTAGATGCCAATACACTATCCCATTTAAGTATGATTATAGAGGCGCCATACCTAAGACTTACCCAAGCTTACGAACAACAAGGTGAAACTTATGTTGAATCCATTTCATCTCTCTTTCGTGGTTCCCGACAAAGAGGAAGCGAAGCGTTTTTATTTAGACATTTTGGGTTGTTCTATAGGTCGTGACAACCCCACCTGGTTCGACATTTTATTTTACGGTCATCAAATTACAATTCATCAAGCTTCCGACAAAATGCCGGCCTACCAAATTGACCATTTTGGACCAATTCTAAGTAAAGAGGAATGGCTGTCCGTATTAGAAGTTTGTAAATCAAATGATGTAGAGTTTGTAACAAGTAACCTTATAAAGAACGAAGGTGCTGAAGATGAGTCAGGTAAGTTTCTTATAAAAGATGCCAGTGGCAATACACTTGAATTTAAGTATTATCTGAATTTTAAGTGTACAGTCGGGTAACGACATAAAAACAAGCGATCTGTCGGCTCCAAAAGCGGAGCCCTACCTATCCCATCGCGGTGGAGGCTTTAAGATCAAGTTCGGATGAGAGCAAGCATACAAGCTTGCGAGGACATGCACTACTTTAACAAACCGATAAGCCCCCAAAGAAAAGCCCATCACTGGCAAGTTGCCTTAGTTGTTAGCCCGCACTAATTGGAACATCGTATTTTATGAGCAAGAAGGCATTTGGAATTAATGAATTTATTATCCTCACCACCCTACTGGCAATGCTTGGCTTGCTGGCCATCCGGTTTTTGAATCCTGAGATGCTAAATCTGTCCATTTTCAATACTCGGGCAGGCTCCTTTTTACTTGGCTGCGCATTTTGTTACTTCACTCTAAATGAGTTCAAAACGGCCATAGCTAAAGATGAGTGGGGCCCAAACAGAATTGCAGGTATTATTCGTGTACCCCTAAATCTCGCCGCTGCTTTATTCCTGTTTTACATGAGCGCAAGCGGAGGAATTAATCCATAAGAAGAGATTATTAGCTTCCCCATCACCGGTGAGTACAAGGCAGTTAAAATGAGTAACCAGAGAATTCCTGACAGAAATAAGAGCCCCTACGGCTGGTGGGTCGCAACAATTATAGAGAGGTTTCAATTTGATGATGAGGAACTCGACAATATGCGTCGGCGCTGCCGGGCATTCTCAAATGTTGTGATACTAAGAGCTGATGATAGAGAGCAAGCTTACCAGAAGGCCATTCAGTACGGGAAGTCCGGCATCGAAGACAAAAGTGACTGGACAAATGATAAAGGGCGTAGAGGTCGCTGGATTTTTGAGGGACTAAGCAGTCTTATTCCCATCTATGATGAACTTGATCCTGAAGGCACTGAAATCCTGTTTGACGATGATAATGGGATTACAGTTGGCAGAGTTAAGTCTTGGGTTCGAAGCAAGGAAGAGCTTGAGGCATTTGATGATACCGAATGAGAAATTCAAGTACTTTATCAGCCCCTTTAAAGACTAGACCTCCCCTCTTTTCTCTCGATAACTATAGAATAGTCCAACCAAATTTAGCTGGGTGGTATGTAATATCCAATAGCCCTAGGAGTAATTAATGCAAACAAATCGACTCCTCTATTGATAAATAAAGTCGCTCTTAATCTATACAGATTTCTGTTGAGGTATCTCTACTATGCTTAGTCCGAAACTCTCGCGGAGATTGCCCAGTCCATTTTTTAAAGCTTCTGGAAAAACTACTGGTATCACCGAATCCCAGTTTGTAGGCGATTGACGTGATCGGGGTATCGTTTTGCTTAAGGTACTGCACAGCCTGATACTGGCGTATTTCATCTAGCACAGTCTGATAACTGGAACCTCTTTCTTTTAGTTTTCTATGCAAACCGCGACAACTAATACCAAGCTCCTTGGCCACGACCTCTTGTGAAAAATTACCTGAAGCCATCAGATCAACAAGCACCCTACTGGTCATGCTAACTATGTCATTCTTCTGCAAACGCTCCAAATAACCAATTAGGGCTTGCTCGTTAACTCTGACCAGCTCATCGTTTCCCGAAGAGAGCTTTCGATCAACAAACTCTTGTTTAAACCTAATCTCACAAATGTCTGATGAAAAGTTAATTGGGCACTTATACATCAATTGATGCCGCTCAAGGGTAGCAGGTCTAGGCCTCTCCAGATTAATTGAAATCAAATGATGATGCACATCGGGGCATATCTTTCTTATGGACTTTATTAGCAAGGCCATAAAAGCATCTATAGCATGAATACTTGGATCATATGAAAAATTATCAACTTTTTCCCAAGAGACTACTACTTGTTTCTGTTCATCATGAACATTGATTCGCATAGCGGTGGTAACCACTTCTGAGAATCGAGCAGACCTCAGTAAGCTCTCCCTGATGGAGCTACTGGCCAAGTGGGCATAGCTTAGAGCGTGAAGGTTTGTATGATTAACATACTTAGTGACTTGCAGGCCGATACAATCATCACCTGATATAGATTCAGCGAGCCCCCATAGCTTTTTCATATTCTCTAAAGGGATTCTCTGGTTCGCATCCACTATGCATTTGGGGTCAATTTCTGCACGCTGCAAAATTTCTTGGGTAGAACAGAATGGTTTTAGGGCCTCAATAATAGGTAATACCCAAGTTGCAATGGTCGTGTGTCCATACTCAGCCATCTACAAGTGTGTCCTAATTGGTCAAGAGATTGGCTTTATTTGCAAAGAAACCTAAAAGCCAAATGATTAGCATCTAATCAATCACTTCCTTATTTACCAAGATTATCCTAACGATCCTGACATGTTAAGAGGATCTAGTCACCTAAAAGATAGCCAACCGACGTTGGCAATTGGAAATATGAAAAATCCCATAAAAATAATAGCACGTCTGGTAGGTGTTACATTATCCATCACTCACCTAGGTGTTGCTGCTAGTAAGCCCACACAGGTTTTCTGGGGAGATATGCACCTTCATACCTCCTACTCGTTCGATGCCTTCTTAAGCCAAAATTATTCGGCAACTCCAGACACCGCTTATCGGTGGGCCAAGGGGCAGCCGGTTATTCACCCCTACACTCATGCAAAAGTACGTATAGACACCCCGTTGGATTTTCTCGTGGTTTCAGATCACGCTGAAGGGCTGGGAGTTATGAGGGCAGTGGTGAATCAAACAGATGAGCTCGACAGCGATATGTCCTTATACCAGTCAATGATGCGCTGGTTTGCCAAGCAGCATATTAGATATAAAGTCTCAATAAATGAAGGTATGGATATTTTCAATGAGTTACTGCCCAAAAAGGCGCTAGACACAGTAGCTCCCGCTGACCCTGTCCAGGACCCAGCTAACACGCCCCCTGAGCCCGTTCTTGGAGATCTGGATAAGACCCGGACAAGCGCATGGAGCGCAATAGTCGATGCCACAGAGCGCCATAATAACCCGGGCACTTTTACCAGTTTTATTGGCTGGGAATGGAGCTCAACACCAACCGGGGCCAACTTACACCGGGTGGTAGTCTCTCCTGATGGGGCGGAAAAAGCTAAGCAGTATCTTCCTTTTGGGTCTGATCAGAGCCAGTACCCAGAAGATTTGTGGCACTGGTTAGATGAGACATCTAAACGAACTGGCAGTGAATTCATTGCGATCCCCCACAATTCCAATGTGTCTAAAGGGTATATGTTTGCAGAAACCACTCTGCGTGGTGAGCCAATTGATACACAGTATGCGCGTACACGCATGCGCTGGGAGCCCCTGGTTGAAATAACACAAATTAAGGGAGACTCAGAAACCCATTCAACGCTTTCCCCGGACGATCCTTTTGCCGACTTTGAGAATTATCCATTCTACCTACAAGCTGACCCGGAGTCGTACCGTGTCGCTAGAGGTGATTTCGTCCGATCCGCCTTACGTTCAGGGCTGGAAATACAGGAGAAAATTGGTGTAAACCCTTATAAGCTGGGGTTCATAGGGTCCACAGATTCACACACTGGTATGTCAACTGCGGAGGAGAACAACTTTTGGGGCAAGTTTGCCCACGACTCAGTACCAAGCAGCAAGCGAACTAACACTGTCATTGGCGGAACCAAGGCTACAGGATGGAATATGTCCGCTTCTGGACTCGCCGCCGCTTGGGCAGAAGAAAATACTAGAGAAAGCCTTTTCGCTGCATTTAAACGCCGTGAAGTATATGCCACTACAGGCCCTAGAATACAGGTACGTGTCTTTGCAGGCTGGGATTTCCCCAAGTATGCGATAGATGCAGAAAATATTGCTGAACTGGGTTATTCCCATGGAGTACCTATGGGGGGTGATTTAGTCAAACCACAAGGAACTGACCAGCCAATTCAGCTACTTATACGCGCGACAAAAGATCCCAAAGGAGCAAATCTGGATCGAATCCAGGTGGTAAAATCTTGGTTGGACGCAGCGGGAAAAAGTCATGAGAAAGTAATTAATGTTGCTTGGTCTGGGGAGCGCACTCTTAATAACCAAGGTCAGTTAAAGCCAGTGGGTGATACCGTTAGTCGAGAAACGGGGCAATACACTAACAATATTGGTTCTATTGAGTTATCGACCTTGTGGCAGGATCCAAGCTTTAATGTGAACGAAAGAGCATTTTACTATGTTCGGGTATTACAAATCCCTACTCCTCGCCATTCACTTTACGATGCAGTGGCCGTAAAAGAAATTAACAACGGAAATATTCAGATACCCTCTGAAGGACCCGCTGTTATCCAGGAGCGCGCTTATACATCCCCAATTTGGTATACCCCCTGATACCGATAGGATACCTCGACGCTACAGCAAGCAAATAGCATATCTAAAAAATTAGCTTGCATACTGACATCAATACTCTCTGCAGGTTTCAATGGAGGAAGCTTCATGCAGCGGAAATTAGAGATTCTGAAAAGGGAGCCTTTGGTACACTTTTCTATTGTCGCTTTAGTACTATTCATTGTCGCAGAGTTGTTAATAGAGGAAAATGGAACCAACTATGAAGAAACCTTGCTTATCAGCGAGGACATACTAATTGAGCACCTTCAATTCCAGAAAAAAACATTTGATCAAAATTTTGCACGACGTTATTGGGAGGGCTTGACTCAGCCAGAAAAGTCCAACCTGATTAATGATTACATTAAAGAAGAAGTACTTTACCGAGAAGCCCTTAATCTAGGCCTACAGAAGCATGATCAGATTATACGACGGCGCCTTATTCAAAAGCTGGACTATGTAAATGGTGGCTTTTCCAGTAACACTGACATTAGTGAAGAAGACTTGGAAAGCTACTTCCAGCTTCATCACGAAAAATATCGAATTGAAGCATCCATTACGTTCACTCATGTTTTCTTTGATCTTAGACGTCACTCTAAAGAAAAGTTAGAGAAGACTGTTAAGCAGAGCTTGAACCACTTAATAAAGCAGTCAGTTCCATTCGAGGAATCCGCCCTCCACGGAGACAGATTCATCTTTCATCGGAATTATGTAGATCGTACTCTCCATCTAGTAGCCAGCCACTTCGGCGATGAATTGGCAGAAAGTATCTTTCAACTACCATTGAATACCTGGTCCGGTCCATTTGAATCTCCGTATGGTCTACATCTAATTTTGGTTAGTGAAAACAAAACAAGCCGTCTACCCAGCTTTAGAGAAGCCTCCCCCTTAGTACTTGAGGATTATCGACGAAATAAAATGGAGGAAAACAAACAACTTAGGATACAAGAGCTGTTGACAGGCTACAGAATAGAGAGGGATGCCTCGATACCATATGTACCTGTGGATATCACCTATGCCCACTAAAAATCCCTACAAGATCATCAAAGCCCTTCTATTCTTATTGTTACTTACAACAATTAGTAATTGTAGTTTCGCTCATGACGGAAGACCGATATACATTGAGTTAAAAGAAGTCACGGAAAGCAGATATATCCTTCGATGGAAAGTCCCGCCTATCATGCAGCCAGGCACTGAACCTGAGATACACTTAAAGGGCGAATTCTGCCAAATACAACCAGAGATAACAGGGCCTGCCGGACCCAACGTGAAGAGTTACCTATGCAGGAACCCCCACCCAAACAATTTTACAAGGCTATATAATCCCCTAACAATAAAAATCACATACCCCATTGCCAATCCAGCCTTATCGAGCTTAATTCATTTTGAAAAATCAGACGGTGACACTATTAATCTCTTTAATGGCCCCAAGGTCTTAGAGATAAATTTACCTTCCCGCCTAACTATTTGGGATTGTGTCAAACAATATATTGAAGCAGGTTTCTTACATATATTGGAGGGCTATGATCACTTACTATTCGTGTTATGTTTAGTCTTTATCGCCAGAAATTTTAGAAGCACTTTAATAGCGATTAGCGGATTTACGTTAGGCCACTCCCTCACCCTGGGACTCGCAAGTTTAGATTTATTCACCATAAGAGTAGATGTTGTTGAAGTGCTGATCCCATTGAGTATTATGCTGTTAGCCGCAGAAATTGTATACGCGCATAATGGACAGAGTAAAACGAGTTTAACCCGACGCTATCCTGCGATTGTTGCCAGCGGCTTTGGGTTACTTCACGGATTTGGTTTTGCCAGTGCGCTAGCGGAATTAGGCCTTCCTCACAGCCATAAAATCACCGCATTATTTAGCTTTAATATAGGTGTAGAACTGGGGCAGATATTATTTGTCTTGGTTTTGATTTTCTTATCATCTACAGTTCAGTGGATATTCTCGAACTGGAAGATCTCAATTTTGTATCAACACTTTCTAACACAATCAAAATACGCTATTTATCCAGCTGGAGTAGTCAGCGGGTATTGGGTAATTGAAAGGACCGTTGGGCTAATTTCCTAAACAAACAAAGCTTGAATCACAAAAGCTGCTTCAAGACTTACAATCTGCTATCCTCACGCAATCACACAGATCACGGCCTGCAGTAGAGGCCAGATACAAGTATGAATTGACCGCCACTCAATAGAAATTTGTCTAGCTTTGTTAGCCCACACCAAAGTCAGATACAGGCCTTTGTAGAGTTGGAGCAGTTTTCATTACCAAATCTATCACCACTGAAAATAAAGATGTTAAATTTTAGAACAGCACTTATAGAAGACCTTCCTGATTTACTTAAGCTGGAACAGTGTCTTATCGAAGCCGAAAGGCCATACAATTCATCCATTAAAGCTGAATCAGCATTCTATTATGATATGGAAAAGTTGATACTATCTGATGACTCATATCTTCTGGTAGTTGAAATCGAAGGTGAGGTTATTGGAACGGGATATGCCCAGATTCGAAGCTCAAAAATATCTCTTGATCATGAGCGGCATGCTTATCTGGGATTTATGTATGTATCACCAGCGCACCGAGGAAAGGGCATCAACTCAAAGCTAATAGAAAAATTAATTGCATGGGGTAAACAGAATGGAGTTCAAGATTTCTACCTTGATGTTTACTCTCAAAATAGCTCAGCGATAAAAGCCTATGAAAAAGTTGGCTTCCAACCATCACTTATGGAAATGAAGTTAAATCTTAAATAGAAAGTTCACAGCTTATAAACCCAGGTGATGTCGATGCCCTTGGCTCACCTGATTTACACCAGGCGATTTCAAAGAGTGTTATTAAAGAAGCCTTAGCCAATATACTTCGATCTAAATACCTGCCTGCAAGATTTATAATCAACTTGAAATGGCGGGGTAATTCCCCATCTTAGTAACGGCTTAATCAGGCTCAGAATCAGATTCCACTTTAGAAAGAGTCAAGAGCAACAGCAAATCAAGCTGTCAAATTATCTATTCCATTATATTTTATGGCGTAAATTTGTCTTCACTAATTACACGCTTTATCACCCATAAATTATCCCGCCAAAATTTCGCCATTCATCACACTTTTAGTGAGAAAGAACGCATAGTTACCACACTCATAAACGGTTGTGCGCCATAACTTTAGTATTAGAAATATGCACAACCAAAATAATGACATCTATCTAAAAATAAGCCGGAGGCCAAGTGCGCCAGCATAAATGATTTATTGCAGGCGTATTTTTTATAGGCCTACTGCGCTTGTCCGACAGATAACAAAAATGGATTTTGTTCGGGAGATTATGACCATGCGTCTACCTTCGCTTATTGCGATACTATTTTCATTGGTGCTTTTAAGTGCCTGCGGTTCTGATGGAGGCCGGGGCGATGCCGCCGATGACTTGCTCCCGCCCCCTGGCGTCACAGACTCAGATGGTGACGGTATCGATGATGATAATGACAATTGTCCGGCTGTGAGCAATTCAGACCAGGATGATTTAGATGGCGACGGTAGCGGTGATGCCTGTGATACTGATGACGATGGCGATTCCCACCCAGACACCTCAGACAACTGCCCACAAACCCCGAATTCGGACCAAGCCGATAGTGATAGCGACGGCATAGGCAATGCCTGCGACAGCGATCTGGATGGCGACAACGTCCCCAACGATTCTGACAACTGCCCTGCTGATTCAAATAGTGAACAGGGAGATATCGATGGCGACGGCGTCGGGGATGTGTGCGACAACGACCGCGACGGGGACAACTACACCGACAGCTTGGATAACTGTCCGGATGTAGCCAACCCAGACCAATCAGATCAGGACAATGACGGTATCGGCGACGCCTGTGACGAAGATAGCGATACTGACAATGACGGCCACGATGATGGCCAGGATAACTGCCCAGCCGTATCCAACCCAGACCAAGCCGACCTTGACGGAGACGGCATTGGTGATGCCTGTGACAGCGATGACGACGGTGATGGCGTAGACGATCAAGACGACAACTGCCCAACCGCAGCCAACTCCTCACAAACCGACCAGGATGGCGATGGAATAGGTGATGCCTGTGATGACGATGCGGACAGTGACGGCATCGATAACGAAGATGACAACTGCCCATCGACCCACAATCCGAGCCAAGACGATAACGACGGAGATGGCATTGGCGACGCCTGTGACAGCGACGACGACAATGACTCTGTCGAAGATGAGAATGACAACTGCCCCAGCCATAGCAATACCGACCAAAGTGATATCGACGAAGACGGTGTCGGTGATGCCTGTGATAGCGACCAGGATGGTGACGGTATTGATAACGACGATGACAACTGCCCTGCTACTGCCAATTCAGACCAGAGCGATATCGATGGTGATGGGCAAGGCGATAGCTGTGACAGCGACGATGACGGCGATGGTATAGACGATAGTAATGACAACTGTCCGGCCGTTGCCAACGATGATCAAACCGATACCGACGGCGACGGCACTGGCGATGCCTGCGACAGCGATCGCGATGATGACGGCGTTGAAAATGAAAATGACAACTGTCCGCTGGTACCCAACGCAGATCAAACAGATACAGATGGCGACGGTTACGGAGATGCCTGCGATGACAACACCGATGTCGACGGCGATCAGGTACCTGACAGCGTCGACAACTGTGTACTCATCCCCAACACCGATCAAACTGATCAGGATGGAGATGGTGTCGGGGATGCCTGCGATAGCGACCTGGATGGAGATGGCACCGATAACGATACCGACAATTGCCCATCGATACCCAACTCAGACCAACTCGATACTGACGGGGATGGCAGTGGCGATATCTGTGATAGCGACGACGACAACGACGGCGTCGATGACGTAGCCGACAACTGCCCTACTGAGTCCAATAGTGATCAAGCAGATACCGACGGGGATTCAGTTGGTGACGCCTGCGATCCAGACCTCGATGGCGATGGTATCTTCAATGACGACGATAACTGCCCCTACGTCAGCAATACACTACAGGAAGATAGTGATAACGACGGAATCGGCGATGCCTGCGACGGCGACAACGATAACGACGGCGTAGATAACGCTAACGATAACTGCCCGGATACTGCCAACAGCGATCAGTCGGATATCGATCAGGATGGCGTTGGCGATGTCTGTGACAGCGACCGGGATGGTGACAGTGTCCCGGACACTTCCGACAACTGCCCGGCTATTCCAAATGATGATCAAGCCGATCAGGACGGTGACGGAATCGGTGATGTTTGTGACGATGACAGTGATACCGACAATGATGGCCACGATGACGGTGAAGACAATTGCCCAGCCATTCCCAATCCGAATCAAACGGACACGGATGGCGACGGTGTCGGCGATGAGTGTGATAGCGATGCCGATGGCGATGGCACGGACAACACCGATGACAATTGTCCACTAACGCCAAACGACCAAACTGATACTGACGGTGACGGTCTTGGGGATGCCTGTGACGAAGACCTGGATGGTGACGGCGTTAATGATGACGTCGACAACTGCCCAATGATTCCGAATCCAGGGCAAGAAGACGGCGATAACGACGGTGCCGGAGATCTCTGCGATAACGACCGCGACGATGACGGCCTTGATGATACCGTCGACAACTGCCCCGCGATTCCAAATCCAAACCAAACCGATACTGATGGTGATGGAGTGGGAGATGTTTGCGATGCAGACCTGGATGGGGACGGAGTAGAAAACGATCTCGATAACTGTCCCCAGACTCACAATCCCGGGCAGGAGGACTCTGATAACGATGGTATCGGCGACGCCTGCGACCTCGAATCAGGCCTGTCCTGCGCAGCGTTTGAAGACTTGGAGATTGTTAACGGTGTAGATGCAGACCTGACTTACGGAATTGAACAGCCCTGTGATGGATGTTCTATTACTGCAGTAGAAAGGGTATTTAACGGTGTCCTATCTGATGCAGCCAGAATGGAAGTTGTCAGCGGTGCAGGCGGCTCTACTCATATTCAAATCAACCACCACTCGGTTAAAGAGGGACGCCATGTGGTCGGTTTCCTGGTAGAGCACACCACACCACTGCTGGATATCATCTACCTGAACACCATCACAATCAGCACATACTTGGACGGAGTAGCTACAGGGGAGTCCACTAGTGGATATCGTCTCGCTCCATTCAAAGTCAACGGTGCACGCAATCACCGCCTGCTATTAGTCACCACGAATAGTGATTTTGATCAGGTCAGGCTATCTTTGAGCGGCTTGAGCTTTATAAACAACCAACTGGATGTTTACCTGGCCTGCTCAAAACCTGTGAGCCAGCCATAACTAAAAGAAGAAATAAAAAGTCCCGGTACGCCGGGACTTTTTATTTACAATTAAATTGAAAGGAATAAAGCACATAGAGAAAACTAATTCCAACCTTTAAAACAATAAAGAACGCAAGCTAAAAAACTTATTTACCCCTCACCTGTTGCCCACACACCAAAAATTACAAAATCAAAAACCCTAAAAAATAAAATTCTTTAAAACAATCAAGATAGGACTGATCAAATTGACAGCGGCGCGCCTTACGGTTACTGACCAGTAAGTTAAATATATATTGGCCGACTTATTTTTTAGGCATAATTAACAATTAAACTTATAGTTACTCGAACGCCTCTCAGAAACCATTCCAGCTGCAATTAGACTTTAGAAAAAATATGAGCTTGCCATTATCAATAACATGCAGATGTATCTGTACATTCGGAGGTGAAGTACTTAACGAGGAACTCCATGGCTTTTTAATGATTAGCCAACGTCATCAAGTGACTTCCCCGTCATTTCTATCCGGTACTTCCAGGTTATCACTGCGCCAATCAAGGAAGTCACCGCTAGTGCATTAAGCAACATACTTGCGCCAATGTCGCTAAGTAAAATTGGAAAAAAAAATGCGATTGCGACACCCCCGAACTTTGAGACGGATGCTGCCAATCCCGCACCAGCACCACGATAGCGGGTCGGGAATACCTCCCCAGCGATTAGATAAGTCTGAGAATTTGGCCCCAGATTATTCATCAAGTTGAACAACATAAGCCCCCCGAAAATGAATGGTAACTGCTGGCTGGTATTTAAAGATTCTCCATAGGCGGCAATAAGAAGGCCTAGTGCACAACCAAGGAAGCCAAGAACTTGCAAACGGATACGCCCCACCCTATCCACAAATATAATTGCTAGAATAACGCCAACTACCAGCATTACATCGATTAATGCTGCCCCTTTCGCCGCCTCGACTTTGTTATGGATTAATTCCGAAATGGAGTGTGCATGAGGTGACGCATATCCAAGCACATTCGCTAAAATTACTGGCGTGAAGATACCAACGCCATAGGTTCCCAAATCCTGCAAAAACCAGGGAATAGAAGAGAGTTTGATTGCTTTTCGAGAATTCCTATCCTGAAGTAAATGCTTAACACTCGATAGTTCACCTATCTTTTTCTCATTCGTCTCCGCTGTGGCAACATTCTTCAATAAGAATCTGGACGGGTATGGCGGATCTCTTTTCAACAGTTGGCTGATAGATTTCTCCGCCTCAGGCATGCGACCTTTAGCCAGAAGCCAAATCGCACTCTCTGGAATATAGAAACGTCCAACCGTGATCAAAATCGCTGGAACAATCGCCGCAGCATACATATACCGCCAAGCTTCCAGGGAGGGATACCAAGAGAGGACCAAAAATGCGAGGCCTGTACCCACCAAAATTCCAACAGCCTGAAAACTAAAGGCTCCGAGAACTAACCTGCCCCGCATCCGCGATGCCATACTTTCAGAGATCATCATATGCGCTGTGGGATAATCACATCCAAGCGCCAACCCCAGACCAAATAATGAAATAACAATCACGAGAAAAGAGTCTGCGAAAGTCAATATCACCAGGAAAAAGATAAACATGATCATCTCAGCGATGAACATTTTCCGCCGGCCATAATGATCGCTGAGCCCGCCTAGGGTTATCGCTCCAACCAGAATTCCAAACAATGTCGCCGATGTCACAAAGCCCATACTAAAGGCGGTCAAACCAAATTCTTTAGCAATTAAAATGTGGGATACCCCAGTCATGAAGACGATCATTCCCTCGAAAAATTTACCAGCTGTCGCAAGCCACCAAATTCGCCACTGCATTGGCGTAAAAATATTCTGCGGAATCGAAGTTCCATCACACCAAACGGGAGTTTCGTCAATGTAATAGTCAGCCGAATGGTGTTCGCTGAACCGGGCATTTTCAGTCAATGACGGATTTGGAGTGTCATCGGGCTCATTTTTCTCCATAACTACTTCTTTAAATACCCCAGTGAATTATGGCGAACACTAGCATAAAGTGATGACAACTAAGTGATCGAAATATCAGTATTAAGAAAGATTCGAAACCATGGTCTGTTACTACATTAGACTAAGGCGGTCGGTGATGCTTTTGTAGGTAAAGACATACCATAAGGCAGCTACTAATATCAGCCCTTGAAGTGTAGTAGTTCAGACTTGACCTGACAGTTACCGATTTTTCAGAAGGTGTTCTGACAGGTCAAGTCTGAACTACTACAACTAATCATATAGTGGGCATACTTTTATTCAGGTAATTAGTTAACTAAGACAAACTACCAACATTAAGGGTTTTGAAACTTTACTAAAATTAAAGGTCGGCACGGTATGGCATCCAGACTGTTCAACTTTTCTTTTGCCTTCACTTCCGCAATTTACAGTTTCACAAGCATACACGGAAATACCATCAGTGAAATTCGTTCCCATATCAATGACAGTCTCATTTTGTCTTCTCCTGATATTAGCCATGGCGCTAAGACAAAAGAGGTTCTAATCAGAGCTATATATAGCTTTGGATGGCATACTTATTGAGCAAGCAACACGCTATTCTCCCACTAATAACAAGAATTCAATTATTCCAAGCAACTTGGGCTAGCTGTATCGAATATGTTACCAAACCAAGTATTACTGGAGAGGCAAGCATCAGGAGTCTCATCTACCAAATCACCTTCACCATTACTACCAGTCACCTGATTTCCAGAAATAATGTAGTTCATTGAGGGTGGATCCACTATATCAAAATCCATCATGATACCGCTATCTGAAGAATTCGATATCACATTCTGTATCACTAACCCATTAACACTTGGAGGCTCTATAATAATTCCAAAAATAGATCCATCAATGGTATTCTGAATAACCTGACTGAAACTACCCGCAATTACAATCCCTGCTATAGCATCACTATTACCACTTAGAGAGTTCCCTGAAATACGACTGAAATCCCCATTGAGTTGAAAACCAATGCTACCAGGGCCACCTGAAAGAAACATTGAGCCATTAATAGAATTGTTGTCACTCTCCACTATAAAACCCACCCCTGGACTATCAGAAATCAAACCTTGAACTGAATGAAATCCATCGCCTTCTAAAAAGACAGAAATTCCACAAGTATCTATGGTACCTCCTACTAATACAGCTCCTAAACCTTCAAGAGAGATCCCTGCGCTATCACTATCTTCACAAGTAAGTACATAACCGTTCATGTCCAGGCTTCCGGAAGGCCCTTCTATTGTGACCTGTGTTTCAAGGTCACAGGAAATATCCTGACTGAGAATTTCTGCTGTCGTTATCGTATCTCCACACTGAACATCTGCCAGAGAGAAAATTGGCTTTGATATTAAGGTTATTAATAATGCCAATGATGTACATGTCTTCAGGTTCATCATTTCCACGAGAATAAATTTTTGCTAAAGAGTTTTGATATACGGAGAAGTATAGCAACAGTTAAAGCAAAACTTTAAATGGCTCCGAAATCTATACTTATGCGTTTTTAATGACGCATTAAAAGTCTTCCCACCCTACTAGAACATTTTTATTTTCAATGTGCATATGGAAAAGCCCGAACCAGCCGAGTTATTCAAACAATCCTATCAAGTGATGCGTCACTAAATAACTCTAGGGAAATTATCGGCGCGTCCGTTGTCTAACCTGATATAGAATTGGCCGCTAAAAGCCAACTTACTGAAACCCTTGCACAGTATTACTATTTCCAAATTGAGTGGCAGTAGCTATATTACTCACTGTTCCCTGCGTTAACCCCACTTGGTTGGAATCACCATCCTGTACAACCGCTGCAGTATTAAACCCCTGAATCTGGTTAATTAAGGACTGATTAAGCAAGCCATTTAACTGGAAGGTTTCAGAAAAATTAAACTGACTCGTTTGCCCTGTCGCAGCAACATTGATACCGCCGCGCTGTTCGGTAATTGCAGTATTGAATTCACCCACCTGATCATGAGTCGCCTCAAGGCTAGTACCACTTTGCAGGATATAACTATCATTTCCCAGAATTTCTTGAGTAACTGTTACGAAGTTATTATTACCACGCTGAATTACAAAAGAACTGGCGCCGACGACAAACTTTTGCTCAATTTCCACTCTAACAGCATTTCCCACCTGGACGCCAGCAGCATAGCTGTCACTCGCGGTAGTTTGTGATATGTTAAATCCTCCATTGTCACCCGCTTGAAAAAGAACCGCTACATTTCCAAAGCTATTATTAACCTGAAAAATTCCAGAACTACTATTATTACCAAACTGCCGAAAAACAGCCGAATTATCAGCGGCATTGGCCTGTAAGATGGATACATCAAGTCCTATTCCACTCTGCAAGACAAAAGCAGAGTTATTTTCAGAATTAGCTTGAAATGAATTAACCGTGCTCATCGTGCCAAACTGATACTGAACAGAAGTTGAGTTAGTTGTGACCCCCCTCTGCTGTGCAGAGGCAGATAGATTACTACCAATCTGCCTCTGTACAATAGTGCTAGATTCTGTCAAAAAAATCTGAGTTGCCGTAGCCTCATTATTGGCACCAACTTGTAGTTGAATGATAGTACTTCCATTCACGCCAGGATCACTCTGATCAGCTTCTGCCATATTACCTTGCCCGATTTGAATGAGCTGATAGGTATTATCAGCAGCTATCCCTGCTGCACTGGAAATCGAAAACAGAACACAGGCCGCAAGAGAACTGTACTTCATGAGCGGTTACTCCCTTTCATCTGACAATATTGATTACTGAAGCCCCAAAACTGTATTGTTGTCACCAAACTGGGAGGAATTAGCCAAATTCCCCACTGTAGCCTGACTCAAACGGGTAGAGTTCGTATCCCCAGCCTGTGTTGCAATAGCAGTATTGAATGCCTCCAGCTGCAAAACAAAAGCATTGTTACGAAATCCACTCAATTGCAGCATCTCTGATGTACTAAAATCTCCACTTTGAGCCAATTCAGCAAAATTTAAAGCTCCAAACTGCTGGACTAACCCAGCACTAAAATTACCTATTTGATCCTGCATGGCGTCCAGACCAATACCGTCCTGAACTCCAACACTTAAATTACCTATATTCTCTTGCCTAACTGCATAAGAGTTTGCGGTATTTTTTTGACTCACAAGTGAGGACGAACTCGCAGCTGCACTCTGAGCTACAAAAGAACGCAATTCATTACCCGACTGCACAACAAGAACACTATTGGCCACCCCTAAATTTTGATCAACATTCGAATTATTTCTAGACCCAAACTGAAAATTAACTACAGAATTCTCAAAACCAATATTTTGTGATACTCCACTTCTATTGGAATCGCCAATTATCGTTACTCTTATAGAGTCACTGACACTGCTATCCTGTGTTAAACTTGAGTTATTGCCGTCACCAATTAAAAATGTGCTAATATCTCCAGCTACCACACCGGCTTGAGACGAGCCAACATCGTTATTGGTACCAACTTGTGTAATAGCAATACTCGATTGTGCAGTACCCGTTTGACGGATATTTTCGGCACTATTGTTGTTCCCAATCTGTATAATGGTAATGGTGGACGATATAGCTGCGCTCTGGTTAGATTCGGTAGAGTTACTGACACCCAGCTGTGACTGATAAATCTCACTAGACTCGGTAAACAACTGCTGCTCACCTGTCACCTCATTGTCATTACCAATCTGTATCTGGCTAATCAGGCTATTACTAACCGTTAAATCACCTTGCTCACCCGTTGCCATATTTCCCGATCCGACCTGTATCAGGTTATAGGTGTTTTCAGCAGCCACTGAAACCGTATTGGCCACAACAGCCAGAATTCCTACTAAAACAGGTTTCAATACAGTCATCATAATTCCCTTAAAAGATCAAACTCAGCTTAAAACCCTGAATCCAGACAACTTCCGCAAGAAATGGAAGAGATAGATTTACTTAAGTTGCTTGAAATCAATAAAGTTATTGAAGTCCCAAAATAGTATTACTATCACCAAACTGTGCAGAGGTAGCAAAATTTCCCACTGTAGCCTGACTGAGGCGGGTAGAGTTTGTATCACCGGTCTGTGTCACACCGACAGTATTAAATGCATCCAGCTGCACAACAACTGCATTATTGAGAAGCCCGCTAAACTGCAAGATCTCTGAAGTGCTAAAATCACCACCCTGAGCAAGCTCAGCAAAATTCAGCCCACCAAATTGCTGGATAAACCCCCTACTAAAGTTACCAATCTGATTCTGAATTCCTTCTAAGCTGGTTCCATTTTGGAATCCAATACTAACGTTACCCACATTTTCCTGACGACTTTCAAAAGAATTATTATTATTATTTTGATAGATAAATGAACGAGAACCATTAGCAGAAATCTGAAATGTCTGAGCATTTAGTGCATTTCCCGTTTGCACTGTAACCTCAGCATTACCAGCCCCACCGTTCTGAGTAAGTGATAGAGTATTCATTGACCCAAACTGAAATCCACTTGCCGAATTCACCTGACCAGACTCCTGGGTAATTGTTATACTACTTGAATCACCTAAAGTTATTCCTCTGGCAGAAATATCCACACTGGAATTTTGTGCCACATTAGCATTATTACCATCACCAATGCTCACGATATTTATAATACTTCCTAAAGTGCTATCTTGAACAAGACCGTTGACATTACCGTCTCCTAGCTGTACGGAATCAATGATAGATAGTAAGACCCCATCTTGTGAAATACTTGAAATATTACTCGAACCAATCTGTGTAACTGTGACACTGGTTAAAACAGAAGCGCTTTGCTCAACTTCTGCAGTATTACCTTGACCCAACTGAACTACAACTATTTCGCTAGATTCGGTAAATGATTGCTGCTCTCCAGTAGTATTATTGTTATTCCCTATTTGCGTTTGGCTAATTAGACTATTGGTAACACTGGGATCGCTTTGCTCACCCATTGCTGTATTTCCTGACCCCACTTGAATGAGGTCATAGGTGTTATCGGCAGCTACAGAGGATATACTGACTATCACAAGTAACACACCTACCGAGAGAGGCTCAAATTTAGTCATCACTAAACCCTTTGGGAGGAAAAAAATCGTCTCATATTGTGAGTTTTAGACAGCCTCCCCATATAATAAGGGAGACTGGACCTCCCAATGAACTTAAATCAACAAGTTACTGAAGTCCCAATACCGTATTGTTATCACCATACTGGGCAGAACCTGCAAGGTTTCCGGCTGTTGTTTGGCTAAGCCTTGTAGAATTGCTGGCTCCTGTTTGAACAGCAGCCGCTGTATTAAATCCGCCAAACTGCAATATCAAAGATTCATTAAGTAAACCACTAAACTGGAGTGTTTCTGCAGTGTTAAACCCAACGGTCTGTATCGTTATAGCCGTGTTTATTCCACCAAACTGCTCCGTATACGCTGTACTAAATAGCCCCGTTTGCTCAGTTTCGGCTCCAAGGTTGGTTCCATTTTGAAAAATAAAACTATCATGTCCTAAACCCACCTGACTCGAAATCGCAATATTATTATTCCCACCTGCTTGAATCCCTACAGAATTAGATGCTGAGGCAAAATTCTGGCTAAGAGACATTGAGAGTAAGTTACCAGCCTGAAAACCTGTTGCAGTATTCATCGCACCAGCGTTCTGACTCATAAAAAAGCTGAGGTTTTCACCCGTCTGAACCATCACTCCCACATTACCAGATGCATCCGCCTGAGAGCCAAACCCATTATTATTAACCCCTACCTGGTTAATACTTATGGAATTATTAAAACTACTGGCTTGCTCAACGAACATGGTATTACTGGAACCCGCCTGGAAAATATCACTTACATCTCCCTCCGTATCAAACTGCTGGGAATTACCAGTATTACTTTCTCCATATTGAGCAACTGTAGAGGTCGTAGATATCGCACCTTCCTGCAGCACATCTGACATATTGGCGGTACCAACTTGTCGCTGGATAACTGTACTAGATATAGTCAAGCCTTCCTGTGTTACCTGAGCATTATTAGAATTGCCAATTTGTACCTGAATGACGGTACTGCCAACTACCGTTATCTCACTCTGATCCGCTGACGCGGTATTACCATTACCAATTTGGATAAGCTCATAAGTGTTATCAGCAGCCACTGAAAAAGCGCTAACCATCGCAGCTAAAATACCCACCGAAATAGGCTTAAACGAATTCATTACTAACTCCTTAAAGCAGCAGGCAATTAGGCTTGCCGCCGCTAATTTTTTGCAGAGCCAAAGAGCGTGACAGATATGCCCCTTATCACTTCAGCACTCGAACCTATCATTTACTGAGTCAACAGACCCACATTACCGTCCCCTACTTGAGTAGTAGACACAGTATTATTAGCGTTGGCTTGTGTAAGAGTGATCTGATTTGAGTTTCCTAGCTGGGAAGTGGAACTGGCATTAAAGCTAGCCAGCTGAGTGACCATTACAGAGTTTCCTGATCCCCCTAATTGCATAATATCTACACTATTAAAGGCACCTGCCTGATCTATTTCAGCAGTATTGGTGCTGCCATGCTGTTCCGTATAAACAACACCAAACTCTCCGCTTTGAGTAATATCTACACTGTTTGATTCGCCAAATTGCTGAGAGTATGCCTCGTTGTAGACACCAGTCTGAGAGTGCCAGGCATCCAGGCCTTCGCCTTCCTGGCGAATTTCACTATAGTGCCCGATAGATTGCTGCAGAGTATTTGCGCTATTGCCTGTACCATCCTGAACCACAATTGCAGTAGAATCAAAGGCAAGAATATGACTTATATTTAACGTATTAGAACTTCCATATTGCTCAGTGGTAATACTATTCCCTACGCTTGCAGTTTGTGTCACTGCCGCACTCTGCGCACTACCTTCTTGATGCATAGAGATAGAGTTTGCTGCCGAACCTGTCTGCGATACACTCAGAACGTTGGTATCTCCCACCTGAACAATACCAATAAATTCATTCACTGTATTTGTTTGAGTAAATGAGGCTTCATGATTATCCCCAATCTGCACTATCAAAATAGTGCTTAACTCGGCAAACTCCTGCGCAGGTGTCGCTGAGTTATTATCCCCAATTTGCTCCACCAAAATGCTTGATAATACAGAGCCGACCTGAGTTGCCTCAATATAGTTACTATCACCCACCTGTGATTGCTGAATCAAACTGAAGGAAGTAAATAGGTTCTGGGTGGCATATACCTCATTATCATCGCCCACCTGAACTTGGATTACTGTATCACCAATAGCAGAAGGGTCACTTTGGTCTGAGTTAGCGGTGTTACCCGATCCTACCTGAAGGACATCATAGGTGTGGTCTGCGGCAAGAGCGGCAGTTCCAATCATTGAAAATAAAACAGTTGCTGCAACAGGTCTGTACATGCTCATCTAATACTCCTTAAAGATGACAGGTCCAGCTCGAAAGCTTTTACGACGATTTTTTCAAGAACGCAGCATCATTGAGTAGAACAAATATTGAGGTCGTGGCGCATAGCATGGGCCACTTAGGGGCGGGCGGTGACAGTTGAATGACTAGCTTCATAAGTCAAACTCATACTACTTCGCATACAAACAACAATATTGCGATACTTCTTGAGTGATAAAACGATGCTGAATTCAGTATTGATAAGAAACAAAGGTTTTTCTATGAGAGATTAGTTGTATGCTAGTGGGAAGAAAGTATCCTGTTTACACAGGCGAGCAACCAGAGAGTGAGTATTTCTTACTAATAAATGAAGGAGCAGCCATACACTTCGACTACTCCATAGATTATTATTTAATCTAAACAACTCGGATCAGCCGTATCAAAAATATTTCCATACCATAAATTTGTAGACATACAGGCATCCGGATTTGAATCAACCAAATCACCATCAGGGTTACCCGTTGCTATGTTTCCAGTAACCAAATAGTCGCTTTGTCCGCCACCCTCCATTGATATACCTGTCTGGCCACCATTTGTTACTGAATTTTGTATCACTTGCCCACCTGAAGAGGGCTGAATTACGATCCCACCTTGACTGTTATTGTCACAGAAATTTTGAGCGACAAACGCATTATTACCATTAATAGCTATACCCCTAAATGGCGCTGCCTGGTTACCTTCTACAAGGAAGTTTCCAATCGCACTATTACTCTCACCCGAAACCTCTATACCTATAGTATAACCATCAGTAACAGTAGATCCGCTCACAATATTATATTCACTTACTAACCAAATACCGGTATTAATACCATCTTGAACCGTCATCGACTGCACGCTATGGAAGCCATCTCCAATTACAAAAATACCTACTGCACATCCATCCACCACTCCATTTGAAAGCACAGCGGCGTTACCCTGGACGTCAATACCCCTTGTGGATCCACCTCCACATTCCAAGGTGAATCCATTCATATCTAAACTTCCAGTTGGACCCTCAATCGTTAGCGCCGGCGTACCACTACAATTTAATAGATCTTCAGTGAGAATCTCTGCGGTTGTAATAGTATCTCCACACTCCACCGCAGCCACTGACACAAAGGGAAGAGCCAATACTGCTGACACCAGAAGCTTCACATCCATTAGTTTCATGAGCTAAACCTTTAAGTCTATAAAAAGAACAATTAAAAAAGTTCGCATCCGAAGATTTTTTACTTTTAACGGAGGCGAAGCATTTTTTAGTCTAGCTACGGTTATTAACTTAACGATAAGAATATTTTCTCATACCTTAAAGTTTGAAATTAAAACAAATTGACACTGAATAATACTTTCGGCCTAGGACCTAATAAAACCCAAGCACATCAAACGACGTAATGTCTTTATTTAAATTAGCGCCTTCTATTTAGTAAGTAGCGATGCAAAGCCTATTAGCTTTTAAACGCTTTCTGTCTACTCAGGATCAAAGTCTATTGAAAAGGAATGGGCAGGCTATTCAACTTATTTATAAGCGCATAAGCACAAGAATTGGAGTCAGCCTATTTAGCAATACCTATAGAGGCATCAGGCATGAACTAAAGGTAAAATAATCATTCCAATAGTACCCATATATCATCAAAAAAGGGGCTCTAAATAGAGCCCCTTTTTATTATCCTGATGCCTGTGGATGGGTATCAGGTAAAGGATTTTGAATACTACTCTCTACCAAGGGCTTCTCCACAAGCTCAGACCAGACACTGTCCGCTTCGATTTTTGCCTGCCGCTTGCGAAGATGAACCAAAAGTAAAACAAATGATGTACCTATCAGTAACGCAACAAAGTCAACCGCCCATACCTGAGTGGCAGCTCCCAACAAATCACCTTTGATAAGTGAGCTAATTGGTATCAGGAAAATAGTGGCAATACAGAAGGCAAGAAGCTGTCGAGCAGCAGCCATGGGACGACGTATAAATGCCCAGATCAGCGCAAATAAGAACCCTGTGTAATAAGCGGCTTTCTGCCAAAACTCAATATCCACCTGCGCATGGGGCAGCCATTTAACTGCCAGCATACTGGCGGCTATGCCCAGAATAGTACCCAGACCAACGCCCACTGTTAGCCTTGCCATTACCATTGATGAGGTTGTTTGTACCGGTAGAGTCCCCTGCCCTCTGCGTTTTTTACGGCGGCTTTCAATCCACAGTATATTGCCGGTGAGGAATATCAGCGCTCCCATAATGCCGAGAATAAAGTACACCCAGCGCACGGCATTTCCACCAAAACTGCCAAAATGCAGCGAGAAAAAACTCATTACTGCGCCACTGTACCCATTCAAGTTGCTGGGTAGAAAGCTGCTATAGGGAATCTCCCTTTGATAGGGATTACCGAGCACATAGCCGTACTCAGCACCGCGCACCACCTCGCCATGCATGATTCCACCTACTCGCATTCGCGGAGCCCGGGTATCCAGATTTAAATAGAGGATTTCTGCCATCTGGAATTTGGGTTCCCCCTTCTGAATCGCAGCTTCCAACTCTGTGACAGGCACCAACTCAGAGAAGCTCTTCACCTCTGTTGGCGCCGGGCGAGTGAACATGGGGGAATCACCGTAGACCGCCACGCGCAGGGCACCATAAAGCGGATCATGGAATGCAAATACAAAGGCGGTAAAAGCAATAATCAGGTGAAACGGCAGCGAGGTGATGCCCAGTATATTGTGAAAATCCAGCCAGTAGCGCTTGCGGTTCTTTCCCTTTCGGAGTACCAATAAATCCTTGAACCAAGTGGGCAGGAAAACAATCAGGCCCGAAATTAGCGCCACAAAATACAGAGCCGCCACAACACCCAATACATAAGTACCAAAAGCATCGTGGCCCTCACCACCGGGAATACCGGCAGTGCGATGTAAATGATCGACAAATTCGCCAATGGCGGAAACCGTAAAGCTTTGAGTGATTAGCTCCCCTTTCTCATTGAAACTCGCATACCAGAGAGTATGGTCATGGGTTTCTTCATCCTCGATTTCCCAACTCACCGGTGCCGCCTGCAGACCCGCCAGAGGCAATTGGACAGTCATCTGTTTTGCTGCTTCCGGGTGCGCCTGCAGAACCTCGGAAATAAGGCTGTCATACTGATCGATAGAAATACTTGGCAGGCTGGTCTCAGGCTGCAGAGCCCATTGATTGAGGGGCCCTTTAAACATGGTCAAGGCACCAGCGACAAAAGCGATATACAGAAACAAGCCCGCAAGAATACCGGTCCAGGTATGCACGCTTTTATAAGTTTTAATCAATTCAACGCGCATATTCTTAGACTCCGAATCTCGCTACCCACATCAGGGTAAACAGCACCAAATTTAGCCCCAGGTAGAGAGACAACATACGTCTGACACTAATAAACAGGTAAACCAGACTTACCAAAGTGAGCCAGACAGGTGTGATCAGCCACATCACGAATTGGCTTTTATCATCGACCACTACATCACCGGGGCCCCACAGAGCAATCAACCCAGCAACGGCAACTGCAATGGGTAACCCCAAGAAAACTGCACACAGGCTTTTTACCCACCAGTGGGGTTTATAGCCTTCTAACCCTTTTTCAATTCGCTTCTTTTTCTTTGCCAAAACTTTGCCTGGCTTATCTAGCACTCCGCTAAAAGGCAGCAATCCCAGAGCTAGCATAAAAGTACTAAGAAGCGTAAAGGAAGCTGACATTGCCGAAAAATTTTGATGAAAAAGCGTCCAGGAAATGACAAGGAGCGCAAAACTGATGAGAAGAGCGGGGTAAAACTGAATTGGCCTCTGCTCACGCCACTGTTGATTGGGACACCCTAAATAAAAGACCGAGGACGCGAGAGCACAACTCAATAGCCCGAGCCCCGTTAAAACAGAGGAATACATTGCTAGTTTCACTTAAGGGTTAGAAGTACCACCACCAAAGTGGTAGAAGATTGATTACTAAATGCTGATCAATCGCGGCGACTAAGCTAACGCCTGACGAAAGAGTAATAGAAGTCTATTTCTATAGCTCGACATTTGCAAATAAGAATGATTAGCATTATATTCCCTGCCGATCTTCCTTGTCGTTCTGACTTCGTTATATTGCTAGGGATTACGTCATGTATAAGCGCCACCTGCTCAGCAAAGCCGTTTCACTCACTATTCTTGCTTCGATTGGAGCGACTGCGATTGCCGCAGATGAGAAGAAAGAAGAGTATGCGCCGCAGGCAATGGAAAATGTCATTGTTATTGGCGAGAAAACAGAGCGCTCCCTCAAGGAAACCACGTCTTCGGTATCCGTAATTACCGAAGAAACCTTAAATAGCATGCAACACTTGAGCATCACCGATGCGGTGTCCAATATCTCTAACGTGGTAGTACTTTCTGGTGCTACTCCAGATATTCGCGGTGTGTCCGGTAACGGTTCAGCCACCGGCTTTAACTCCTTCACAGGCGGAGCCAAAGCTCGAGTTTCCACCCTGATTGATGGTGTCGCCGAGCCATTTGTTGCAGATCTCACGGGTGATTCCGGTATTTGGGATGTGGAACAAATTGAAGTATTCCGTGGACCCCAGTCCACCAGCAATGGCCGTAACAGCATTGCCGGCTCTGTCTACATCAAAACCAAAGACCCAAGCTTCGATTGGGAAGGTGCAGCCCGCGTAGGTTACCGCGACCAGGATGGCTATATCGATACTTCCGGCATGATTTCCGGTCCAATTGTTGACGATACCCTCGCCTTCCGGCTGACCGCCCAGCAACTCACCGGCGACACTATCAGCAATGCCCAAGAGTATGAGGGCAACCCCGCTGACTTCGACCTGAACACTCTGGAAACCCAGCGACTGAAAGGCAAGCTTCTGTGGACCCCCACTGAAAAGTTGAAGACATTATTTACTGTGTCCACTAACAGCGAAAAGGGAAACACTGGGCGCGTGTACTACACCTTGACCGGTGTTGACGATTACGAGCCTAACTTCTATCGCGACATGGATACCGAATCTACCACTGCCAGCGCTAAAGTGGATTACCAGGTCAGTGATAATATTTCCATTGAGGTGCTGGCGGCCTATATGGATTACCAGTGGGGCTTTGATTCTTACGAAGAAGAAGCCACCAGCCAACAATACGTTCGAATGGATGAACAGAACACCACTATCGATGCCAAGCTAAACTTTGGGCTCAACAATGAAACACTGAATGGTTTTATTGGCTTTGCCCACTTCGAAAGAGATCAAGACTTTAACAGCTACAACAGTGTTACTTATTTTGGTGACGACGAAAGTACCTCTACAGCACTTTATGGTGAAGTGACTTACTCACTGACAGACCGTCTGAACCTGATCAGCGGCCTACGTGTGGAAAAAGAAGAACAAGACCGCTACTTTCATTTTACTTCCTACGGAGAACCCTCCAGTGACCCTCTAAATACTGATGAAACCATCATTCTCCCTAAAATTGCACTGCAATACGATCTAACCGAGGAGACTATTGTTTCTGCCAGTGCGCGCAAAGGTTACAATTCTGCTGGCGGCGCCCTTAAGTTGGACCGCGATACAGATAATAACACCATTTATTATTACTACTACTACGATGAAGAAACCGTTAATACCTATGAGTTGGCTTTACGCAGTTCCTTGGCAAACGGCACCGTCAGCCTAAACGGTAGCTTGTTTTTCAATGAATACTCCGGCTATCAGGCACTCAGCTCTACTCGCAAAATTGTTAATATGGATGCAGTAGAGACCTATGGTGTTGAACTCGAAGCTATCGCAATGCTGACTCCGCAATGGGAATTACGTGCCGGAGTTGGACTGCTGGAGACTGAAATCACCGATGCCGGTGCTGATTATGCAGATGCTGACGGCAACGAACTTAATTCCGCGCCGAACGTCACTGCAAACCTAGGCACCAAGTACTGGATTAGTGATGCGCTTAGCGTAGGGCTCTCGGCCAACTATGTAGGAGAGTACTACGGTGATTTCACTAATACTGAAGAGCGGGTTGCCGGCGATTACACTCTCGCCCGCCTGAATGTTAACTATGAAGGTGAAGATTGGAGCATCGCAGCCTATGTTAACAATGCCTTTAATGAAGAAGGATTCCTCACTATTGAACCGGCAGTAGAAGGTGGCCGCTACCCAGATGGCTACGCAGCCATTGTTGAACCCCGCAATATTGGTGTTTCTGCCACCTACCGCTTCTAATTAGCTCCTTTACCAACAGCTAAAAATCCGGCCCCTAGTTGAGTTTATCTCACACAGGGACCGGAATTCCGATATCGTCCTAAGCCTCACCCTACTGCACAATTATTACCATATTGCTGTTTCCAATCTGGGAAACATTAGCATTTTGAAAATCGTTAACCTGGCTAACGGTAAACATATTTAAGTTACCCTGCTGTAATGCCGTGGCAACACCATTCGCTCCGCTTTGGATAGTCGAACCCATATTAGTCAAACCGATCTGAGTGGTACTTGCCAAATTAAAGCTGCCAGATTGAGCGTGGATAATAGTGTTAAATTCATTTTGCTGACTAATGGCACTGGTATTATTATTATCTGTTTGATTCACAGTAGCAGTATTACTATTCCCCAGCTGGCTTAATGTGGAAGTGTTAGTGTCGGATACAAATTGCGACACGGTAGCCACATTCAAGTTCCCCTGTTGAGCAGTTACAGCCGAGCTCGTCGTGCTATTGGTTTGAACAACCGTACCGGTGTTGTTGTCACCCACTTGATTAATAACTGCTGTATCAGTAGTACTACTCGACTGTGTAACCGTGGCAAAGTTAACCAGATTGAACTGATTTATAGTTGCAACACTGGTTGTAGATGCCACCTGATTAATTACGCCAATATTAGTATTCCCATTTTGAGTAATAACGGCAGCCACAGTATCAGATGAATTTTGAGCAACAGTGGAAGTATTTAAATTCCCTGTTTGTATCTGATTAACTGTGCTTCCGGTATTTCCGTTTACCTGAGTGGCAGTGGCTGTATTATTGTCTCCAGTCTGGGTTTGGCTGATAAAGTTAAATGTAACGGTTGGATCACTTTGATCCGCTGTCGCGTTATTACCTACTCCATTTTGGTTCTGAACCGCAACATTGTCGGAGGCAAAAACACCCTGGCTTGCAACAGCAAGCAGGACCGCAGCCGCCAACGGGGCACACCTTTTCATATTTATCTCCTTAGAATATGAAATGTCGCTAAATTAAGATTCTTATACTGCATCAACACACAAAATTAATTAGCACCATATGCAACAACATTAAGAGAAAGCAATTTACGATCAGCTGCGCTTAATTTTGCTAAAACAAATACCGGAACTTCAGCATTTATGCTTATAAACTCTTGCTTCTCAAGGACTCAATCCCCAGCTTCCTTCAGGAATCTATGCTTGATGCTGTGTTGAGTCTTATCCCCGATGGCACTTTCAGCAATAGGAGAATAGTGCGGAAAAAATAGGAAGAAAGTTTTCCAAGTAGGTAGAAATACAGGAAATCGAGCACGCTAAAGCAGTAAACGCCGCTTAGGCAGCGTTTACTAAAGAAAAGATAGCTTTTAAGTAAGACATCAATTTAGTCAAGACAAGAAGGGAATGCAGACGTAAAGTCATTTCCTAGCCAGGTATTGCTAGGGAGCCTCTGAGTAACTCTGTGATGCCTCTGGCATGCAGAGCGGTTCACAATCAAGGCGCGGCTTCGCAGGAATGACTAGACCTTTCAAGAAGTCGCAACGCGAAGTGTGAATCGCTGACCTTGAAGGCCGCATCTGCTGCGTTGCAGCTCTTGCAAAGGGCTAGGGCCATTCGCGGCGAGCTGCGCCTAACATCTGCAACCTTCAAGACCCCCAGAGGTATTACGTAGTTACTCAGAGGCTCCCTAGATTCACATGCATCCTTATTCTCATCAAGCAAATCCATATCACCGCTATTTGAAACTTGATTGCTGATGATGACATTATTCTCCTGTTCTAGTCCACGAAGAACGATTCCAACGCCTCCCACTTCTTCACCAAAGGTATCTGCCACAATATTTTGTGCCACTCCCCCTCCCTGACGCGCGGCCTATTTCAATGCCCGATAGGAAACTGTGAGAGACGGTATTTTTAATGACTTGAAAACCATCCCCATCAACCTGTATCCCAGAACCTCCACTTTCTGTAATCACACAAGAGCCTACTTTATTGTTGTCACCAATTATCGACACTCCTGTAGCAGAGCGATCCTCCACTTCACAATCAGCAACATTATTGTTACCGCTCAAGACCTGAATACCAATATTACTGGCATCACCAACTTCTATGTCGAAGATGCTATGAAAACCTTTACCGCCAACCAATATTCCAATACTACAATCGTCTATTTGTTCACCCGTGACGAAAGCACCTGTTCCCTCAATAACAATACCAACATTGTTATTGGAGCATTCTATCCCCCCACTTATCATGGTAAGACTGCCAGAGGGGCCGATAACTGTCAGGGCTGGATCTTCAGCGCAAAATAACTCTTTTTCCAGTACTTCTGCTGAGGTAATAACATCACCGCATTCAGGTACCGCATACACTGGTAATGCCATCCCCCCCTAGAGAGCCAGCCATAAAGACGAATGACTTTAAAATCCTACCTATTGTTCTCTTTCTCATAATCAATTACACCTTAAGCCTTGCAGACAATAAATTTGGTATTGCGGCACTCTATCTACATAAGAATTAAAGCTACTGAAAAACTACAAATTAAAACAAAATCTTTATCTAAAAGAGTGCCACAACTCTGTTACAACCAGAAATCTTGAGTCAAACACAGATTTTATCAATAAGAATATTTAACTAAGAAAATAAGAAAAAGATCTCATTGTTAGTAAACCTCAAAAAGCCACACTCCGAAAGTCACAATTCAATCAACAAGCACCAATCATACGATGATGAAAAATAGCTTCTATCCTAAGTCGATAATCGCACTAACAATTGGATTCACCTTTATCACCTCTTCAGGCTTGGTGTCGGCAGTAAGTTGTGGCGATGTTATAACTACAGCAGAAGTACTGGATGCGGATATATCCAACTGTGCTGCTGATCCAGCGATCACAATAATAGGACCAGAGGGGAGCCTGGACCTCAATGGTTACGAAATGTCCTGCGATGGAATGGCGGGTGTTGGAATACTATTGGACGGCAGCTTTGCAAATTTAACCAATAGCCAACCTCAAACGGGAATTATCACCTCCTGTGAGACTGGAATATCAATCGAGGGGAGCGGATTCCACAATATCAGCAGTGTTACCGCAATTGAAAATGCTATTACCGGAGTCAGAATAGTTAGCAATAACAACTTCTTATCCGGGTCCAACTATACGTTTAACTTAAGCATCGGCATCGAAGTCCTCGGAAATGAAAATTTCCTTAATCTTTTAAATGTTACCAGTAACGCCGATGGTGGTATAAACATTTTTGGAGATAACACTCTAATATCACTTAGCAATGCCTCTAACAATGGTGGTGCAGGCATTGACATTAGGGATGTTGATGGATCTCAAATTATTCAAAATAGCGCAAACGCCAATGATCAGTTCGGCATTCGAGTAAGGAACTTCGATCAAGAAAATGCGCTAATTACAGGTAATGTTGCACAGACCAATAACAATAATGATCTTGTGGACAACAACAACCCAGCCTGCACTGGCACTACATGGTTTGGCAACCAATTCACTAGCAGCAATAACTCATGTATTGAATGACTTAAGGAGCCTCACGGGTTGTTCGAAAGTAAAGATATGAAATTTTCAACAGCCCTCCTGTAAAAAAACCAAAGAAATTTCGGAAATACCAGCCAAACGAGCTATAACAAGTATCACTTATGGTGTTAACTGTGAAGATGTAATCACCACAACAGAGGTACTAAATACCCACATAACACATTGTGCAATTAGCCCCGTTATTACAGCTATTGGACCAAACGACATCTTAAATACGAACAACTTTAATATCAGTTACAATGGTGGTGCACTATCCGCTTTGAAGGTGATGGTTTTCACTACATGAGCGGCGCAAATGTAACAGACACGTTTATAGTTGGCATCGCCATTCAAAGTGACCATAACTTTCAAACAAATGTCAGCTCTAGTAATACCAATGGCAGTGGTATAAGAATATTCGGTGATGATAATTTTTGTTTATTGTTACAACAGATAGCAACGTACAACAAGGAGTCATCATATACGGCGACTGTGTAAATATATACCAAAGACAATCAAACTCTAATACATCATTCGGCTATTCGGTTGAAGGCTCAGATAATCTAGTGGATATATACATCTTTTGCACTAGGACAATATGGTAGGGAAATAACTTTGGAAGCGCAAACTAGGCCTGCATCGAGTAGAGTTTCTACAACAATGTGCCTACTGACAAACAATAGTTTGGCAACAGGCTCTCTACCCTACAGAAAGAAGCGCTAATTTGATATTATACACTGTCCAGAGGTAGTAGCGTCAGGTGAATTCCCAACCCAGCTATTTAAACAGGGTGAACTATTATTATCCTGCAGATCAAAATCTATATTGCTGAAAACAGTATTCCCAACAATCACATTGCCAGACTGCCCCAAAAGTTCCAGTAAGATTCCAGCGGTATTCGCCCCTCCAATCCCACTCATTGAGACGGTATTTTGGGCAACCGTATTACCATCTGCTTTACCAATTAAGATACCATTTAATGTGCTTCGACTGATCTCATTGCTTACAATAAGGTTGTTATTACCCTCTAATTGAATACCATTCTCTAAATTATCTAGGATCGAGCTAGAAGACACATTATTATTATCACCAGCTATAAATATGCCAGTACCACTGTTTTTAAATATTCCTGACTGAATAACAGAGTTAAAACTACTATTAACAGCGATCCCTGATATATCTGTTCCATCTACTCTGATTGCCTGTATATTGTGGGCTCCAGTTCCATCCAACGATATTCCGATGTCACATAGTGTTACCACACCATTTGATAGGAAAGCCGCAACACCGTCAATCTGGATACCAACAGCAGAGCCATCGCACCTAAGGGTGTACTCTGCCATGTCTAGGCTACCCGTAGGCCCCATTATCGTTAGTGCCGGTTCTGTTGAGCACACAAGATCCTGATCAAGTACTTCAGGACTAGTAATTGTGTCACCACAATCAACCGCAAAGGCGGAACTACCTAAAGCAAAGTATAAAATACCAGGTACCACAAAGTGCCTAGCGGATCCCCTAAATTCATACACCATACAATCCTCCTTGAATCACCTTAACAATCATATCCCTCAGCCAACCAAAAGGCTGGGCTATCTCACGCAGACAAAATAACTATAGAATATATCCCTTGTAGTCTTAGCTAACCTCACCAGCAAAAAATCACACACAATAATAAAACCTATGGGAAATAGAGATAGACGTAAGGCACCTTAAAAAGACTTGCGGCACGTCTCATGAAATTTTTGTAGAGTAAAGACATTAACTCTAGAGATCTGAAGGCAAATAATGAACTGCCTTCAGATCCAAATTTGCAACTAAATTAATGTTACTGTGATGTCACACATTCACCAGAGGTAGTCGCATCAGGAGAATTTCCTATCCAGTTATTCTCACAGGGTGCAGAGTTGTCATCTTGCAAGTCAAAATCCACATTGCCAGAGACAGTATTTCCTACGATATTGTTTCCAGTCTGGCCAAATAGCTCCATTAAGATTCCTGCAGTATTTGACCCTTGAGTGCCATTATTCTCCACCGTATTCTGGCTGATAAGACAGCTACTGGCGTTATTAATTTGTATTCCAGTTAAAGTATTATCCGATACTGTATTTGACGATATTATTGAACTGCTACCATCTACCTGTATACCCGTTATTTCATTTCGACTTATGTCATTAGAAAACAGATTATTTGTTCCCCCCGCGATTATAATACCTGTACCTGCATTATCCGATATATTTGATATGGTTAGCGTATTATTACTACTAACAAACTCAATACCAGAAGAAGTATTACCAGAGGTGTTCAGGCCGAACAAATTATGAATACCGGAACCTTCTACAGAAATACCTGTATTGCAATTAGATACAAAGCCATCCTGTAACACCCCGCCCGATATTATGGCCGCAAAACCATCGACCAAAATTCCCACTGTAGTTCCATCACAACTCAGCGTATAACCATTCAAATCCAGATATCCGGTCGGCCCAGTTACAGTCAAAGCCGGGGTAACATTGCAGAGCAAATCTTGATCCAGTATTACCGGACTGGTTATGGTGTCTCCGCACTCAACAGCACCATTTGCTAGTGAACACAAAGATGCAGACAATAAAGAAGCCGCCAAAGAAGTTATCAATGCCTTGCTTATCACAGTTCGAGATATAAAGCTCACGAGAGTCCTCCCAAATAAAGCTCAAATACAGAAAAGATATGTCATGCTGATTTTGAGTCAAAAACTGGTAACAGCCATGGGAAATTTGTCCGCAAAATTTAGTAAAATAGTTTAAGCGGGGAATAGAGCATATTGATATACAAGCTACAGGAATATAAATTGTAAAAGATAACACCACTACCGAAGCCACCATAGTGGCACTATCTTTTTATATCCGTATATTTCAATCCAGGCAGCTAGGATCTACAGTATCAAAAGTATTATTTCGCCATAAATTTGTACCATTGCAGGGATCACTGTTTAAATCTTGCGCATCAAAATCTTCATTGAGAATCCCCACATTTAAAATGATCAAATTATATTGCTGATCAAAATCATTCATTAAGATTCCTGCCGTTCCCGCACCTGAAGTGCCATTATTTTCTGATGCATTTTCAACGATCCAGCTATTACTGGAATCATTAATCTCTATTCCTGAGCCCATATTCTCAAAACAGAAATTCTCTGTTATATATGACCGATCACCATCTATCTGAATGCCACTCAAGGTATTTTCTTCAAAGGTATTCTGGAAGACGTTATTCCTCTCTCCAGTAACAATTAGTCCAACCCCCGTATTTGTTTGAGCGGTACAGGCTGTCATATAGTTGCTATTGCTCACTAACTGAAATCCAGCGCTGGCATTTGCCGTGGTCGATACCGCTTGAATATTATGGAATCCATCTCCATTCGCTAAAACACCCACCTCACAATCTGCAACCTGCCCTCCTCGAAGTAGCGCAGCACGCCCCTCTAACAGCACTCCAACTTCACTACCATCACATTGAACCTCGTACCCGGTCATATTCAGGCGTCCATCAGGGCCTATCACAGTTAAAGCAGGGCTGACATCACAAGTGAGATCCTCATCCAAAGTAACAGAGGTGGTAATCGTATCCCCACATTCAACATCATCGGCAATTGCTGGCTTAGAAATGGAAATGTTGGATATCCCGATCATTGAGACAATGGCGATTTTATAGAGACTTGAACGAGGGAGTTTCATCAAATTTATCCTTAGCGCTGTGTTCGTTATTCATAGTCCAGGGTCCTGCCTAGGAGATTTTGATCCAGCACTAAGAAAGAGCCATGAGAAATTATTCCTAATAAAATAGGAATTTAGTTTGGGTTTTATTTTTAATACGCGCCAACACGACTACGAATTTATAGATTTTATTAAAGAAAGGAGAGTTAGGGAGATGACCAAATGATGGAGTAGGCGTCGCCCCTGCTCCATCATTTAGTGGATAAGAATTTAGGCTTTTGGCCGAACGGCTTTGATATCCTGATCTGCAGCCCAGTTAAGAACGTCTTCCCGACGCAGCGCCGTTGCCATCAGGTCCGGGAATTGATCCGGTGTACAGGCAAAAACCGGAGAGCCTATCGCAGCAAAATCTTCCGCCAGCGACTGGTCATAAGATGGACGCCCATCATCACTGAGTGCCAGTAAGGTAATCACATTTACATCCTGGCGAACAAGGTTAGCAACCCGTGCTTTTAACTCCTCTTCATTCCCCCCTTCATACAGGTCGGTAATCAGGATTAAATGCGTCTTGCCAGGCCGCTCAATTTTATCCTCACAATAAGCCACCGCCTGGTTAATGTCTGTGCCACCACCCAGTTGCACGCCAAACAAAACGCTGACTGGGTCTTCCAGGTCCTCAGTAAGATCTACTATTGCGGTATCAAAGCAGACCAATTTGGTTTTCACTGCCGGTATTGAAGCCATTACCGCTGCAAAGATTGAGCTGTACACCACCGATGTCGCCATGGAGCCGGACTGGTCAACACATAGAATGACTTCATCCAGGTCCGCAAGCCGGCGACTTTGCCGCATAAAACCAATCAACTTCTCAGGCACCACTGTGTGGTAGTCATGTTGGTAGTGCCTGAGATTTTGCTGAATAGTTCTATGCCAGTCGATATCGGCAAAACGCGGCCTGAAACTGCGTTTTGATTTATTGACAGCTCCCCTAACCGCTTCTGTGGTCTTTCGCTCCAAACGCTCCATCAGCTCATCGACCACTTTCTTGATGACCTGGCGAGCAGTCTCAATAGTCTTCTCGGGCATCACTGAACGCAGGCTTACCAAGTCCGCGACCAGGTGAACATCCGCTTCAATCGCTGACAAAAACTCGGGCTCCATGAGCATCTGCTTGAGGCCAAGTCGCTCAAACGCATCACGCTGGACAACTTGTACTACCGAAGTCGGAAAGAACTCGCGGATATCACCCAGCCAACGGGAAACTTGTGGCGACGAGCGGGACAAACCACCTCGACCTTTTTTACCAGACTCCGAGTCTCCGCTGCCATAAAGCGCACTTAACGCTTGGGACAAACGCATATCCCGCTCAGAAAGCCCGGATTCACCTTCATCAGCCCCCAATACCAGGCGCCAACGGCGTTCCTTTTGCTGGTCTTTATCGACCGTTATCTCACCGGTTTGTTGCTCTTCAGACACTTCGTTTACTGCGCCCATGTCTTGTCCTTCTGGATTAATTTGCCGATACGCAATAGATGCTCTGACCACAACGGCAAAACTTCGGGATTAATGTCTTTGGATACCGAGTGGTTAGATCGGGCACCGAGTACCAGCTCCATCATGCGCCGACGCTCCATCGCATCGAGACTGGAAAATACGCGTCGGAACAAGGGCAGATACTCGATAAATACGTCTTCGTCCAGATGCAACAACCAGCGCTGTACCGCTCCCATCAGTACCGGGTCGTACAGCAGGCGCTCAACCGCTTCGGCAAAAAAGCCCTCGAAAAATCGTGCTGCATCGGCGGCAGCTACCGCTGGAGACAGGGATTTTTCCAGCAATTGCTGCAAGCGATGTCCATCAAATCTTTCAGCCTGATACAAAAGACGCGCACAAAGGCCGCTGACCTGTAAACTGGAAAGAGAGCTGTCTACCAGTTGCTCGAAGGCTTGCCACCAGTCCTCCATAATTTCATCACCCAACTCTGCCAATTGCAGTGCCTGGTGAGCGCTGTGAATACTGTTTCGCAGCCGTAGGGACTCTTCATCGTTAAGATTGCGACAGGCGTACGGCAGGGCAAGGGCAGATTGCATGGCTAAGCGTTCTACCAGGCCGGCAACTTGCTCCAACGCTAATTCTCGCGCGGTACCATAGCGCTGTACCTGAATTAACGCCGGCAGGCTGTCGAGAAGCTCGATACCGTCACTGGCCAGAGCCGCTCTCTCGGCCAATCGTTTCAGGCCCGCTTCAGAAGCCCGGTGCAACTGAGATTCGAGGGACAGCAAAACCACTTCTGCTAACTTGCCCAAATGACTCTCAACCGAGATCGCCTCGATAAGTTTATTGTTAGCCGCTTGCTCAATGGTGGAACCGTAAACTAAGTTTTCCACCAACTTAACCCCATACTCCGGCTGCCAGCTGAGCACCCAGTTTTCCCGGAAAGTACCTCGACTTTTTCCGGTATGGGAGGGTTTACCCCAAGGCACTTCCAGCACAGCAAGACGGTGCAGTAACGTAGATTTATTCAGGCCGATATCACTGCGTAAATCCAGGGAAACTTCTTTATCCAGAGCGGTGGGCTTTAGCTTGGCCTTTTTCTGCCAGCGCTGTAGATCCTCCAGCAGGGGCACCAGTGGGGCATCCTCGGGGATGGAGCCAACTTGCTCACCCAGAAGCAACTCTCTTTCTACCTGTTGCCAAATAAGGCGCTCGCCAAAACAGAGGCAGGCCACAGCGGCTTCAATAATTTCTTCAAACCCCGGAGCTGGACGATTTCTAACGGCTGCCAGACTGCGGCTCAGGCGCACGGCTTCAATAACCGAGGCTGTAGAGACCACTTGCCCACTTTCGCGCAATGCGCGCACCAGCCGCCCAAACCAAAGCTCCAGCCACTGCTCGCCGGTGCCCTCGCGCCAAATATGCTGGTACCACATAGGTGCAGCAACCCCGGCCCCGTAACCGGAAGCCATCGCCAATCGCGGTGATGTCCAGGGTATCCAGGTGGTTTTCACTTTGCTCTTGGGCAATTTCGCCGGCAGCTGTTTAATCAGTGCGCGATCATCTTTTGCTGTATGCTTTTCACGAAATGCCGGTAAGTGCCAGGCCCCGCAGACTACAGCAACCTCACCTTCCACCCCTTTCTTTTCTTTGGCAATTTCCAGGCGCATATAGGCTTCGCGCAGTAAATCCCTTTGCGATAACGGCGCGGTTTCAGTTATTTCTCCGCGCAGCACGGTCATCGCCGACTCTACCCGGGCAAATATCTCCGCACTGTCATCGTTATTCTGCTCGATCAGGTCATTCCACCAGGCCTCACCATCCTCATAGCCCGCCAGCTTCGCCAAAAGGCCGATAGGATCAGAGGTATCAGATGGTGGCTCTGGCTCGCCTGCCACCGCAGGGGAATCAGACTCTCCGCCGTCTTGCTCCGCTTCAAGGTCCTGGACTTCAGATTGGAGCAGCTGCGCCAACTGAATATTAATGGGCAGATCAATGAATTTTACTTCTACTCCCTGCTGTACAGCCCATAGGCAGGCCTGGTACTCAGGGGAATATTCCACAAACGGGTAGTAAAGGCTGGAGCCGGGCGACTCTGTGGCATAGCCGAGTAGCGCTACCGGTGGCTGCATCTGTGCGCTAGCCAGCAGAGGCAATAATTCACTGCAATCAGCGGGGCCCTCTATCAATACTTTTTTTGGTTTCAGCTGATCCAACGCGGCGACAAGTCGCCGCGCAGAACCGGGCCCGTGGTGCCGAATACCAAAATAATGACAATCCACCTTGGACACGGGATATCCCTTACAGTACTTCGTTCATGGTGTGGTAATAACCGGCAAAGTCACGGCGCTTTTTCAGGACCGTTTCCAAATACTCTTCCAATACAGCTTTATCCTGCACTGGATCTTTGACAATGGCGCCGACCAAATTACTGGAAAGCTCTTCTGCACTGAATTTACCATCGCCAAACCAGTTCGCCTGGCTCAATCCACCCACCATTACCGCAATTGCCTCAGCCGTAGACAAGTTACCGGACGGTGTTTTCAAGGTTATTTTTCCATCCAGTGTTTCACCACCGCGCAGCTCGCGGAAAATGGTCACTATTTTCTCGATCTCTTCGCCGGCGTTTGCCGGTACTGGCAACTCCAGGCTCTCACCCATTTCTGCCACGCGGCGAGAAATAATACTGACCTCTTCATTCATATCATCGGGCAGCGGCAACACCACCACATTAAAACGACGTTTTAATGCGGAGGACAATTCATTAACGCCCTTATCGCGGTTATTGGCTGTTGCAATTACATTAAAACCGCGCTGCGCATAAACCACATCATTCAACTCGGGGATCGGCAGCATTTTCTCTGACAGCACGGTAATCAATGTATCCTGAACGTCAGAACCCATACGAGTCAGCTCTTCCAAGCGACACAAGGTACCCTGTTCCATAGCGCGATATAAAGGCGTTGGCACCAGGGCTTCTTTGCTGGGGCCCTTTGCCAGTAGCTGAGCGTAGTTCCAGCCATAGCGAATCTGGTTTTCGTCAGTGCCCGCCGTACACTGGATCACACGGGTACTGTTGCCACAGATCGCCGCAGACAGGTGTTCAGACACCCAGGACTTTGCCGTACCCGGCACACCGAGTAACAGCAGTGCACGATCGGTGGCGAGGGTGGCAACGGCAGTTTCAATCAAGCGCCGATTGCCGATATATTTTGCACTGATCTCAGCACCTTCAGCCGTTGTGCCGCCCATCAAGTATTTCACGACTGCCTGCGGAGACAGACTCCAATTCTCTGGTTTTTTGCCGGTGTCTTCTGCTTTTAAGGCATCCAGTTCTGATTGGTAGGTAATTTCAGCGGGTTGACGAAGTACGTCACTCATGGGGAATCCTTTTATTTTACCTGCCCGGAAATTCACTGCTTATTTTATGAATTTTGCCGGGCAACGATTGGTCTTAAAATTAAATCTGTGTTGGGTGTATGGACTAAAGCCCACCCACGCCGGCAAGCTCGCTATTAAAGCGAAGACAGTCAGTTGCGGGGTCTGCCCGTAGCACACCCTGCTCAAAAAGCGCTTCCAGTAACTGCCGAGCGGTCTCTCTGGGTAACATCAAGCCCAGTGCAGTCAACTCCCGTTGGAGATAAATAGACTGCAAATAACCACTCTCACTTAACTCCTCGACAACGAGTTTTAACAGCGCCTTCCAAGGCGACGTTTTTTTCAAATCATCCCAGGAAAGCTCCGTTAACGGTTCGGGCAAAAACTTGAGTAAATCCTGAAAATCCACTTTGGCCTTTTTATTGCGCAAAAGTCCAAACATCAATTCGGCACGGCGGGACTGTTCCAGGCGTGGCAATAAACTGTGCAGGAGAGACATACCGGCCTCACCGGTATCCAGGTAGCTCTCAATATTGGTAACCAGCAGGGCAATAGCCTTATCTGGCAAAGTATTTACCGCATTGGTAACAAAACTGTGGTTGTCATAATCGCGATTTTTATCGAGCTGCCAAGCCCCAGCTAAGTCAGTCACGCTGATATCCAGTGCTTCCGCAAGGCTTTGCAGAGATACCTTCTGCAAAAATTCCGAGCGAATGGCTTGCTGTTTTTTGCTCTTGAGCTTACGGGGCAATAGTTGCAACTGCTTCTTTACCAAGCCCACTTTTTTTAACTCGTAAAACTCAGCCAATTCCTGCGCAGAAGACTCTTCCTGAGTATTAGATTCAAGTTCCGATGACAATCCCAATCGGGATAAAAATTGGCTGGCAAGACGCGCCACCTTTTGTGAACGATCTTTAAGCAGGGACTGTAAATATTCCCCATCGGACTCACTCAGCCGGATAGCAAGAACTCGTACGATCCTTAAACGCTTATCAGCGGATTCGCGCCCGGCGCAGGTCTGGATCAAATTTAAAGCGGCGGCGGGGTTACTGAAGCGCAACTCCCTGAGCTTTGCCAGGCGACTGGCGGGATACCAATCATCCCAGTTTTCCTCAGTTAACGCTTCAGTATTATCAATACTACCCCGCTCATTCGCGGCCCATTGTGACCAGGGTAAATAGACTTCCGGCAAGCCTTCATCATTACTTGAGGGAAGCCAGTCCGCAGGATGGGCAATAAATCCCCGCTGTAACAGCAACTTCAGGAGCAATCCGGTTTGCTCCATAGAGCGGGACTGAACACTTTCAGTCACCCGTCGAAAATGGGCCCGCATTGGGTAGGGGAGCACGGGCTTATTCAACTCGGGCAACAAGGGAAATTCGCGTAACTCCCCCGGAGCCTGGGGCTGATAGAGTGCGCTTTGATGCTGGCTGAGAAGCGCTACCGCCGCTGATGCCAAGCGCTCCTCTTCCAGGCCTTCAAACAATGGACGCCAGGACTCAGGTAGGGCGTCGAGCTCTAAGGGCAAATCACTACCCACCATCCAACGCTGTTGTAGGCGCTCTACCAACAACTGCTCTTCCTGGATTTTCTCAGGCGTTAGCATGCGATTGTCCCCCACTCATCTGTCCGCGCGCTGTGCAGTTCAGCACTGCTTCCATCCCACAAAATAAACGCCGCCTGTAATTTTGAACCCAGTAATAGAGAGGGAATCTGTTCATTGTTGAGCGGTAGCGTTTGCTGCCCAGTCGAGCAGCGCCACCAGTAATTGCCGTTGGCACAGCGCAGTAGACGCCCCCCTTCAAGAAGGTGCGGTACCTGCTCTATCCAGGGTTGCTGAGACAACTGCTTTTGGTAGTGGGAGAACACACTCTCTTGCTGGGTTGGCCACCTCTGATTCACACCATCCTGCACCACTTTAAACTCCACAGGGAAAGCTCTCAGTGGCATGCGACCGGGATAAAAAACCAACTCCCCTTCTACACTGGCGCCGATACCAATGCCCACCTCCCGGCGCCCCGCAGAAGCCGGATAGTGATCCAACAGCAGGGCAAATACTGGGGTATTACTATCAAGCTTGAGCAACCAGGAAGCGTGGCTCACCAAACCATCGCGGCGGGTGCTCACTTTTTCTCCTACATTCTGCCAAATACCCCTTTGTCGGGGGCTGGCTGGGTTTTCCAAGACCTGGTCACGGTTCTCGGCAACGGCAATAGCTCTGCGAGCATCCACATCTTCCTCATCGGTGAGCCAAGCACTGCTGAGTAACATTAATTGCCCCAGCTCCTTGAATACCACTTCCGCCTGTTTCTGTGGTGCAAGCCCCAGAGCCTTGGCTGGAAGCTCATCAACCCTGGATGCCAGGCCGGCAGCTTTGGCGTCTACCAAGCGCGCAGAGATATAGCGGCAGCGCTGGCGAAGTTCCTTGAGAAATCCCACCATGCCAGTACGCAATTGATCCTCAACCCACTGCTGGAATTCACCTAGCCCGGTGGCGATACTCTTGTTGGTTTTAGCGCGTGTCTGCGCTGCCCGCTTAGCCCTGGCCGCTTCCTTTTTTTCTTGCGCCTCTTTACTTTCCGAGGTTTCCTCAGAAATACCGTGAATGTTTTTATTGGTAGAAGCTTGTGTCTCAGCTTGGGCTTCAGGCTTACTCTTACGCCGCCGCCCCAACCACTCTACTACCCACTCCGGTGTTTCAGCCTCAATAAAGTCATCCGGCCCATCGGCGAATTGCCACAAAAGGGCTAGAACATGCTTGCAGGGAAACTTACGTGAGGGGCAGGTACACTTGTAACCGTGATCTACTGTATCTGCCATGGTGTAATAGGGATTGGCCCCCGACCCTTGGCATTGCCCCCATATACAATTTACAGAAGCCGCTTTACCGCGCAAAGGCCATTTAGCCGGCTTCAACAGTTTTTTGGCTGCGTTTAAAGAAGCCTGGTCTGGGGCCAGTTCTTGCACAACCTCTAGGGAAATATTCATCTCTTGCCTTATACAGCTCAATACTGTACATAAATACAGCAATCGTATCTATGTAGCTATAGTGGCGCATAAAGTATCACGCAGCCCACAGAGATTAAAATCTAATTTCTCAAATTTTGATTTTGCCGTCACTCTTGTTGATTTAAGACAAAAAGTACACTCGGCGAGCATTTATTTGGCACGATCGAACAAGCTCTAAAGAAACAAGGTGTTCTCTCCTGCCAGCATTAGAGGGATTTCGCCTAGCCTCTCTAAATAAGTTACCATTTTCAGGAACTGGCTATATTGGCACCAATTCCAGCCAAACCTAATCGCAACAAGATATCCTTCTCTATACGATTAGGTCCATTGGATATCAACGGCCAGTGAAAAATGCAATTAAACTAAATACGATATTTGCTGTCATTAGCACATGCTTTAGCGTATCCAGCTTCTCTCAGAGAATTGCCAAACTTATTGAAAAATCTGAAAGCTTTCCTTTCAATGAGACAATAACCCAAGAACAAATTAAAGACTTAGGGTTTAAAAAAGGCAGCTATGATATAGAAAAAAGCAAAGAATACATCAGGTATTATCACGCTCCTGCTTCATCTAAAGACGGCATTCATTACTCAGTCAAATATGACACCGACGGCAAAGAAAGCACCGTTAAACTTGATTTACCAAAAGATGCACTGAAAGAAAAATATTCTGGAACAGTGATTTTATTACATGGGTTCCGATCATCAAAAGAGTTCATGTTATTTTCTGCTCAATACTTTCGCTTTCTTGGATTTCAAGTTGTAGCTCCGGACCTCCTTGGTCACGGGGAATCGAATAGCACCAAAAAATATGGTGTAGGAGATAGTGAAATCATCAATAAACTTATTGATGCACTAATCAGTAAAGGGGACATCAAGGACAAGCCCTTATATATCGTAGGAAACTCTATGGGAGCCTTAACGGCTCTCTATATCTCAGCCATGAGATCTGACTTAAATGGAATTATTTTACTTGCCCCAATGGTCCCTTTTGATCAAGCCGTGTATAACTACGGTAGGCTCAATCATCCCATACTTAGCCGGGTTATACCCGAAAATAAAATTCGAAAAGGAGCAAATCTGGCTCTGGAGCAGTCTGGTATTGAACCGAGTGATACCAATATACTTCCCCTTCTCTATTCCTCCAAGCTCCCCATACTGCTAATATCCTCCCCCTCGGATCTAATTGCACCCTATGGTAATTATATAGCTTTAGATCAATCAAATATTAATTTGGTGAAAATTCCCAATAGAAGCCACCCAAGCATATCGACCATTGGAAATATTGAACACGAAGCAATTATCAGCTGGCTTAATAAACTGTAAGATATTTACGCGATCCAAGAATTTATTAGCCTTAAGGATTAATCACAAAGTCACCCTTAAATAAGGGCGTAGATTTATCAAATCTAATTGATCATCTGCCTCGGTGAAAACATAATAATAGCCATACCCAGCATTGCTACAGCGGCACCGCTCACATCCCAAATGGTGGGCTTAACGCCATTAACCAGCCACAACCACATTATTGAAGTAAAAATATAAATTCCCCCATACGCCGCATACACCCGACCCGCAGGGGCCGGATGTAATGTCAAAAGCCAAGCAAATATTGCCAAACTAATACCACCTGGCACTAGCAACCAAATACTTTCACCCTGCTTTAACCACAAGTAAGCCGTGTAGCAGCCTATTATCTCTGCAAGCGCCGTAGCCAGGAACAAAGCTATAGTTTTTATTTCAAACAGCAGCATGAACGTCTAAATATTTAGCTATTTACCGGACAAACATTTTCAAGACGCATTGTGAAGGCTCTTTTCATATATGAAAATTGTTCGATGGTCTCCATATGCTTACTCAGGGAGTTTCTTGCACGTGTGAATTTTCTCTTTTCCGCCGCATTCATTCCCTCGTTAAACATATATAAACTTTGCAGTGGCGCCATGGCAGTTTTCTCTGTGCGATAAAAAACATCATCAGACATCGCCAAATCAACCTTATCCCGTATGGAGCCATCCGGCATAATTTGCACCGATACGCTGGGAACGTAATTCGCAATAGGGCCTTCAAAGTTAAGAACGGTGGATTCCTTCTCACTCAATTTCTTCGCCACATAAACCTTAAGCTTGTTATTGCGCACTTCCAATTTTACAAATGGTTTAATTATTTTAAACTTCTCCTTATCCTCCTCAAATAGTTTCACGGATGCTTCAAGCATTACCAAGCTTTGAGTATTGATAAAGCGTTCATATTCTTCTAAGTGGCACGATGCCTGTACCCCACTACTCAACAAGAAACATAGACTAAAGGCTAATCTTTTCATTGATCTAAATATTATCCTTAATATTTGATAAATTGATCGCCTCAAACATCAACTGGCGCACTGGTTAACCCAGCACAGTTTAGACCTCATTGGCATCACTATTAGCCAGTGATTGCGCTTGAAACTTTCTCACGATAAAAAATACGTACCCTGCTTCTTTTTCCGATTAATTTACGCCACTAATAGTAAAAAAGGTGAAGCTGGTACAGCTTCACCTAACGGGTTTAGTCACTAAAAAAATCCTGATCTCTGCGGAAGTTAGTCCCTACCGATAATCCGACAGTACTACCGGCGGCAGTTCAGTGGCCTCTGACATCCACTCTTTTACGCTGTCACGCCCCAGCAACCGGTCTATCCACTGTTTAGTAAGCGGCCAGGGCTGCAAATTTGGGGCGTGGGAGAAAATTCTTATCACTGTTGGCACAAAGGCTAAATCTGCCAGGGACAAAGCACCCATCAAGTAAGGGCCACCATTTTGCTCAAGCTCTCCTTCCCAAGCGGCAAATAAGCGCTCCGCATCCATCTCTTCTTCAGGGGTCATTAGACGTTTGTCGGGATAAAATGCACTTTCAAAGGAAAGACGTGGACACAACCCGGACAACCCAGAATGTTGCCAGCTAAGCATGGCCCGGGCTCGGGCCCGCATCAATGGATCTTGAGGTAACAGTTCACCAGAACCAATATCATTGGCATATTCCATAATGGCCAAGGAATCAAAAATAATCATCTCCCCCTCTTCCAGTACGGGTACTGATCTCGCAGGGGATAGCTCTCCTATACGCTGTAAATTCTGGAATCGCTGTGGCCGGCGAATATCTACAACCACTTCCTCAAATTGAACTTCCTGTTCACGCAATGCCAACCAAGCCCTAAAGGCCCAAGTGGATGCATTTTTAGTACCCGAGTACAGAACACGAGACATAATTAATCCATTGTTATAGTTGAATTATATTGATCAATTGGGAGCTTCAATTATACCGCTTAACCGCCAAACAATTAGAATATAGCATCAAATTTATTGTGCATTAACAACACTACGGTTCATAGCCATCAATGCCTCATCACAAACAGCTATTTTTTTTGAATCGCCTCACAAACTTAAAGAAACCAAAAGGCGGCTCAAGTTTAGGTTAGCTCTCACTATTCAATTGAATCGCCTAAGAGACACAACTTACTACTGGGGTGGAAGGAAAGACTACACCGCACTCGAGACACGCAGTGAATACATCCCTGTAAGCTCCTAATCGGCATCCATGCCTCATAGGGTCCCGAGCGCAGTGTATTCTTTCCTTCTCCCTTTTTAGTAAGTTTCGAAAATCGCCAAAAAATTCAATCCAGGCAGCTTGGACTTTTAGTAATGGCAACATTAGCGTACCAAGTGTTGGTGCCACTACAATCGGGGTCAACCGTATCATATAAATCAAAGGAAAGATTAAGTTCAGAGAAATTTCCAGTTATGACATTATTAGTCGAACTCGTGAATTCCAAAACGATACCTCCACCATCATTACTTGCTATTAAATTTTGGGAGATTATATTACTGGATGAGCCTTCGATTAGAATTCCTGCTCCACCATTGGATGTAGATATATTATTGAACACATTTGAAAAGCTATCATCTACCTGAATTCCATCAGAGACACTGAGCGATACAACACAAGAAGAGAGAGTATTAAAATCATCATCCATATCAACACCTACTCGACCACTATCAGTGATTATGCATCCACTAATATTGTTAAAGATACTGTCAATATCAATACCATCGTCAACACTACCAACTAGCTCAGTTCCGACCACCGTGTGATAACCCACACCGCCTATAAAAATATTGTCAAAACATTCATTAATGGTGCCGCCAGTCAACACCGCACCTTGACCCAGGATACGTATTCCAGCACCGCCAAATCCCGCACCTGTATCACAGGTCACAGAAAAATCTCCCATACTCAAACTACCTTCAGGACCAACTATCGTAAGGGCATCTGGCTCAGCAGCAGTAAGGTCACAGGATAAATCCTGTGTAAGCACTTCGGCGGTTGTAATAACATCACCACAGGATACCTGAGCTGAAGCTACAAAAGAGTATGACGCTGTAAATAGCCCCATTACGCCTAATATTAATGACTTAATAACTGACTGTTTAATATCCATGTAAAACCTCTATCAATTGTGTATAAGAGTTGGATTTCCTTGCCCGGGATACAGACCGCCTCCTTAGTTTGGACGTGACTATTAATTCCGCCATAAGAAAAAGTACTTAAAGTACTAAGCTGCAATCAGCGGGGAAAATTACAAATCGTGCGGGGATAAAGTTTAGGGGCACAAAAAAACCCGGCGGGTGCCGGGTTTTTTAAACAAAAGGTAAGAAAATTACTTCAAACCGAGTACTTCTTTACCCTGAATAAAGGTAACGTCAACCGGAATATTGGCCTCGGCCAGGCGATCCAAATCAGCCTGCAGTTCAGGGCCAATTACGCCTTTGGTCTCCAGCAATGATTTGGCTTTCTCGTAATCGCCATCACCCTGAATAGTAATGATTAAACGAGACAAGTTGGTCATCGCCTGTTGCATCTTTTCAAAATCAACACTGTATTGACCAGTCTTGGGATCGCGAGTGAAGGCACCCTGCTCCTTAAAGTAGTTAAAGCGCATCATGTTGGCTTTACCGTGGGCACTGGCCGCACCAAAACGTACGCTGCGGAAGATACCCGCCAAGAAGGTGACATAGTTATCCATCAACTGGCCCTCTTCCAACTCACCTTTTTCATGCAAGCGGGTAACCATGTACAGACCGAGGATATCAGCCTTACCTTCTTCCAGGGCGGAGGAGGTTTCCTTCAAAGCCTGGCGAACATTATTGCCGCCTTCTACGGTCTTTTTAATTCCCAAACCGTGGGCCACTTCGTGGAACATGGTGTTGGCAAAGAAAGCCGGGAAGGTAATATTCTTGCGCTGATCTTCTGCGATCAATACATCGCTGATCGGCACCAGGATCTTGTCAAACTTGGCCTGCATTGCATTCTTCAGCTGCAAACGTCGAGTGCCTTTGGCCAGCTGTACTTCCTCATCATTGGGAAGGTTAATGGCAATAGTCTTGGAGCCCGCGTTACTGTGGCCAGCGTAGAAGAGTACATCGTAGGCATTCAAGTCTGAATCAGTACCGGGCTCTTCAGATTTGTATTTTTCCTCAACCGGCAAACCCTTCTGCAGCTCGGGCAGCAGAGCGGCAAACTTGGCCAGTTTTTTACTCCACTCTTTGTCTTTCAGCAGGACGTAGGACTCATAAGCGGTACGATAGGCAAACAACTGGTCTTCATAGTTTTCAATAGGACCAATAACCACATCGATATCATTCTCCTTCATATCCATCCAGGCCATATCACTGGGTCGGAAATTATCGGAGAGAAGTGCGTCGGCACGCATGGTGAGGTAGTTAGCAAATTCCTTGCTCTCAGCCAGTTCAGCTGCCTGGCGCAGAATGCTGGCTGCCTTATTCAGGTCCGCATTGTAGGCTTCGTTGTAAGGCACCAGTTCGAGACTGCCAGACTCATTGCGGCGTACCAGGGAGTACAAGCCGTCTTTTCCTGCCTGGTCCCATTTCTCGAACTCTTCGCGGGTCATATCCGCTGGGTAGAAGTTAGCACCCAGGGACTTATCTCCATAACCAACAATAAACGGCTTATTGTCGTTAAGGCGGTCCCAGGGGCCATAGTTGATATCGGCAAACTTACGAGCGCGGTTGTCTTCAATATCCGGCAGCAATTCCTCCGCCGGGCCGTAGGATTGCAACCAGAACAGGCGATCCATAATCTGGCTGGCATCAATCAGCAGGCCAATCATTTTGCGCTGGTTGTCGGAGAGACCGCTTAGATTTGCAGTGAGCTCAACCGGTACATAGATATCAAAACGCTTATCCGCATCTTCTACCTTTTGGCCTGAGGGCACAGGTACAGTCTTGGACTCTACAATCTGAGCCTCAGCTTCCGCTTTGGCAACTTCTTCGGGCTGCTGCTCTTTTTTGGAACAAGCGCCAACAAGGGCCAGTGCCAACACTGCTGCCGCTATCTTGGTAGCCTGAAAAGGAATGGTCATATCGCTCTGCCTATCATTTTTTTGTATCGGCGCCACATTAGTCTGGCTGTAGGGATTTATCAACCGTCATGGCGTAGGCACCTCGGCCGCCTGGGTCTCAGTTCCACGCTCCTGTTGCTGCATACGCCAGAGGGCCGCGTAGTGTCCGTCAGCCTGCATCAATTCCCGGTGGGCTCCCTGCTCGACTATTCCGCCCTGATCCATTACCAGAATGCAGTCTGCATCCACAATTGTGGAGAGGCGGTGAGCGATCACTAACGATGTCTGCTCGCGGGCAATATCCTGCAGGGATGCCACTATGCCCTGCTCAGAGTGGCTGTCGAGAGATGAGGTCGCTTCGTCAAAGATCATAATCGGAGGCTTTTTCAACAGGGCCCGAGCGATAGCAACCCGCTGCTTTTCCCCTCCGGACAATTTGAGCCCCCGCTCCCCCACCAGGGTATCGGCTCCCTCTGGCAGCTGCTGAACAAAGCCTTCCAGCTGAGCGTGACGGATCGCCTCATCCACCTCAGTATCTGAGGCATCTACACGTCCGTAACGCACGTTCTCCCGGATCGACTGGTTGAACAACACTGCATCCTGAGGCACAACACCAATAGCCCTGCGCAGCGACTCCTGGGAAACACTGCGAATATCCTGGCCATCAATGGAGATTGAACCGCTGTTAGCGTCATAAAAACGAAACAGGAGCTTAAAGAGGGTGGACTTACCTGCACCGCTAGCGCCAACAATTGCCACTTTTTGCCGTGGTTCCACAGCAAAGCTGATACCTTTGAGGATCTGGCGATTATCTTTGTAGCCAAATTGGACGTTATCAAACTCAATTCGGCCCTTCATCACAGTGAGGGGAGCCGCCTGGGGAAGATCTTCCACAGCAGGTTTTACCGCCAGTAAAGAGAACATCTTCTCAATATTTGCCAGTGCCCCTTTCATCTCCCGGTACACAAAGCCGAGGAAATTTAGCGGTATAAAGATCTGCATCATAAAGGCATTCACCAATACGAAGTCACCGATGGTCATAGTGCCTTTGGTGACTCCTACCGCGGCAAGAACCATTGCTGCACACATTGCGCTGGCAATAATCAGCGCCTGGCCACTATTTAGGCCAAACAGGGATAGCCTGTTCTTACGCCGGGCCTTCTCCCAACTGGCCAGCTCCCGGTCATAGTGACCGGATTCATGTCGCTCATTGGCAAAGTACTTAACGGTCTCATAGTTGAGCAGACTATCAACTGCACGGCTGCTGGCCTGTGACTCCGCCTCATTCAACTCCCTGACAAAGCGCGTACGCCATTCAGTGGCTACCACAGAAAAGCCGATATAAATAATCACTGCCGCCAGCACTAATAGCGCAAATAATCCGCTGTAATTCCACCAGAGCAATCCCGCCACCATAGCTATCTCTACCAGCGTGGGTACGATATTGAAGACCATAAACCGCATCAGGAACCCGATGCCGCTATTGCCCCGCTCAATATCCCGAGAGAGCCCACCGGTACGGCGGTTCAGGTGAAAATCCAGGTCCAGCTTGTGCAAATGCTGGAACACTTCAAGCCCGATCCGCCGCTGGGCCCGCTCAGTGACACGGCCAAAAATCGTGTCTCGCAGTTCGCCAAACAGAGTGCTGGAAAGACGCACAGCCCCATAGGCCAACAGCAGCCCCAAAGGTAATGCCACTGCCTGGGCCATGCCCCCAGCACTATCCAGGTCATCGACAATATGTTTGAGCAAAAATGGCAGGGTAACACCCGCAACCTTGGCGCCAATCAGGCAGAGGATCGCCAAGACTACGGCGCGGCGAAACTCCAATAAGTAGGGGAAGAGGGTTTTGAGTGCACCCCAGTGCACCTCATCCAAAGAGACAGTGGATTTGGGTCTCGGCATAATCTATCCAGGAGGAGGAAACAAGCGCCCATTATAATTCGTCAATAGAACTTATATAGACCTTGTCTCTAAAGCGCCGCCCCAAAGTAATACCTTGAAGCACCTATCCTCACACCCCTCTGGCAGGCCGTGACACTGATGATTTCGTCAAGGCTACAGCTTAAGCCACCAAATCACAAAACATCATTGCAGACCTGCCTAAGACACAAAGCAAGAAATCGTTGTTAGTCTTTCATATGCTTCAGCACATAAGTTAAAACTTCGTCTTGGTCATCTACCAACTTTTCAATCAGGTCAAGATGATCCCGATTATTCGCTAACTTGAAATAACAGGGATTATCCATTTTTAGCATTTTCTCCTGATACTCTTTGGTCTGCCGAAAAAACTCTGGCGTATCAAATTCAGGCACAATTAAATGTAGCGGGCATTCGGTTGTGTCAATACCAGGCTCTAGCAGCTGGGGGCTTACCTTTTCGGCAGATTCCATCGACATATTAATGGCGTCATTGACAAAACTATTGACCAGTGGCCGAATGTCAAATAGTCCTGCCAGGGAAAATGCACCTTTAGACTTACTTTGAGCAGATGCCGGTACACCAAATTGACTCCAATCCGTTTGATGCAGCAGTGCTACCAGTTGGCCACCTGCCGAATGCCCCACAAGATACACAGATGGAGCCCCTCTTTCTTCAGCCTCTTTCAGTATGGTAGCCATTGCCCACTGCAACTGTAAGACAATAGACTCCATTGGAGTATCATTTTCCCAATCCGGGGCCATACGGTAACCCGGCATATAGACCGCAAATCCCTCTTTATTAAAAGGCTCGGCCAGAAAAGAAAACTGCTCTTTTGAAAACCACTGCCACCAGCCACCGTGAATATAAATTACGACCGGTGCATCCTCAGCAACTTCGTCTGACCTGAAAACATCCATCGAGCCAGCTAAATCACCTTCCCCAAAATTGACAGTTTGCAAACCGCTCTTAATCGCGTTGCGATATGCCGAGCTACGACTGCCAGTAAACTCTGCATGAGAAGGCAGCAGCAGATCGGTTGGAAGGCGGCGGGTCCACAACGTAGGGTTATATTGCTCGTCAGTTTTCTCACGGGTAAAGCTATTCCAAAATTCACTCACGGCTAGCACCCTTACTTTTCGCTAGGATTTATAGCTTCGAACTGGTCATCACGCAGTAGCATAGTACCGTCCTCCTGTAGGACCCAGAGCTCACGAGTGATGACACCTTCTGCGTTGTTCATTTTCCAATTACTTGAGAGTACGGTTGAGACTTCATCCACTACTTCAATTTTTGCGCCAATATAGGTCACATCTGCAAAACCTTGATCTACCAGATTTTGCCAGAAAGCTTGTATATTCTTTCGACCTTCGAACAGGCCAAAGGGTTTGGCAGTCATCTGAGCCAGCTCTTCATACATGGATGCACACCCAGCTGCATTGCCACTATTGAAGTAAGACTTCCACTGTTCACTGGCAGCTTTTGTTTTCTCAATCAGAATGTCGCTCATATCAAAATCCTCTTCTGTAATAGGTAACGACCTTGTGCCTATAGATTGCCCCATGGCCATGGTTGTGATAAACATCCATTAATTGATATTAGTGTTTAGGGAAATTAAACAATGAAGCCAAGCCTGGAGGATATGCAGGTATTCCTAGCCGTTGTAGAGGCGCGCAGCTTCACACTGGCAGCCGACCGCCTGGAGCGCACCAAATCGGCAGTAAGCCAAGCAGTTACCCGACTGGAGTCTGATATCGGCACCCGCTTGCTTTACCGCAGTACCCGCTCCCTATCTCTCACCGAGGCCGGCTCAGAGTTTTACGCCCATTGCCGGGAGATCAAAGATATTTATAACTCAGCAATAGCGGGTCTTAGGAATAGCGGTGACAAATTGGCGGGTTCCCTATCTGTAACAGCACCTCACGCACTGTGCGAACCAGTAATTATTCCTGCAATCATTAAGCTGGCCGAGCAGCACCCGCAACTGAGAATCAGGCTGTTAGCCAATGACTCCCCCATGGATTTGATTGAATCGCAGGTAGACCTGGCCATTCGCGTGGGCAGTCTTGCACTTCAATCGGCAAAAGTTTCAAAGTTGGGATTGTTAGGAGAAAGTCTCTACGCCAGCCCGCAGCTTATTGAAAAGCTATGTGGCATTCCCTCAGACCTTACTGAACTACAAAATTGGCCGCATATCGCTAATGATTGGCAGGGCATGCCATTAAAGTATGAATTGAAAAGTGGGATTCAGGTAAAAGCCACGCCTAAGATTCGCTGTAACTCCCTACACGATATAGTACAGTTAACCGAAGCCGGAATTGGGATTGCCAGGTTGCCCGATATTATCGCTCGAAAAAAAGTGGATACCGGCACACTTTGTCCAATAACATCTGTTGCCGCTGCGCCCATCCATTATATGCATCTATTTTCCAAAAGGCCGCCAACAAAAGTACAAACATTTGTCAAAGCCATTAAAGATCAACTGAAGCTCTTAGCTTAAAAGCGATTATAGAAGTCTATATTCTCTTATAGGACAAGGTTTTCCCTATTATCTTTGTTTAACACCCAGGTTTGTATTATTGACAATTTCAACAAACCTAGAAACCTCTTCTATAGAGAGGTTTTCAAAGTCACCCTCAACCTTCAGGGAATCTCCACTAAAATAACGAGTAAATAGAAGGGACGCTAGCAAAATTCCCGCAGTATTTGGATGGCTGCCATCACTTGCATACAAGTTAATAGCGCCCGTTGATGAGCTTATCTGCTCCCATATTGTGCCGACAGGCACTATTGTTGCTTCACAAATATCAGCCATCTCCTGATACCCCTCTATGAGGCGCTTCTGCATTTCACTTCTGGTATCATTTGGTAGGTTTCTAATATCACCTTTTTTCCGTCCCCAGGTTAGGTACAGAACTGGTTTGGCCCCTGCCTCATAAATTTCATCACATAGCTTTTCTACGTAGGGAACAATCTGCTTCTGGCGCTGCTGCACAGAAAAAGATGGAAGTTGACTCTGCTCCTGGAGCACAATGAAATCCCAATCTCTTTGACGTATAGCAGATAAGGTATTTTCTGAGCTGGCATGTTTTTGCAAAGTCCACCCACCAGGTGCTATAGCCTTAAAGTGGAAATCCACCCCATTCATTCTAGAAATTTCTTGAATATTTACAGGGAGGGGGACAGTATAACTATTACCAATAAAGAGAACTTTTACTTGCTTCTTATAATTACGTTCAGCTTGGCAAGCAGCCAGAGAAATTAGAGCTAAGGAAATAAAGAAAAATAATGGTTTTCCAAACTTCATTACATTCATATCTTTATATCCTTACAATTAAACATTTATATATGCAACATCAAACTACTATTGCAAACACGTTCAATTATAACACTATCTCCAAATAGAGATTCACCTATAGCCACAAAAGCAACAAGCACGTATAGGGAGCAATGCCGAACTTATAATAAACTCAATTACTACAGGAGCTAATAAGGAAAACAACTCAAGGCTTTATCCAACAATCTCACACCAAAGTGGCTAGAGCAGCAAAAGCCGGTAATTTTTAAGGCCTAATTTCTTGCCTCATCCCTAATACAGGATCAATCTCCACATCCTCAAGCACCCTCGTATCTTTTGGAGCTTGAATAGTGGAGATTTCTGTAATTTTTAATGATTTATCAGTGAATTCAACAGAAATCACTTACAGCGGAAATACTTAAACGTAGAATCCTGGGTATAACGCACCAGTACCTTTCCGCCGGATGTCAGAGAGTACACCTCCTCTGACTTCCAAGCTTCTCCTTCACCCTGCATATTGAAAACCAGATGAAGATTGCCATCACTCTGGCTAGCTGACATTAACTCGCCTGAAGACTCACTAAATTGAATGCCATTGTCCGCCAGAGTCATTGAGTCGACCGCTGAAGAAGTATTACAGGACTCCTCGGTTCCAGCCCATTGGCCCTGGTACTTAGGGGGTACAGTAGACATTGCACAAGCCTGGATTAATCCGATTCCCAGAAACACACAGAAAAAAGAAAGAGATCTCATTCAAGTAATCCAATAGCATTTATAATAAGAGGGATTAAGAATATAAGAACTCTAAACTATATCCAGTACTTCCGTCTAAAATAAGCCCTGTCATTGGCTAAAATCGTGAAGCAGTCATCAAACAACAAAGACTTAAGGCAAGCAACATTGCTCCGTTTTACACACAAACGCCTTCCCATTCCGAAAATTCTTTCTAACTTATTCATAGGATTTGGGGTTAGATAACAAGTTTTGATTAATACACCTTGGTGAATCCCCCCAAAAACCATCACTAGAAACTATCCTCTTCAATAGCTACTGGCGATAAAGGTCAAGGTGAAGAAATGGATGAGATTCAACAGCTAAAAGATCGACTAGCGATTAGTGATCTACTCGCCCGTTATACATTAACTATCGACAGTAATGATGCCCGAGGCTGGGCTTCATTATTTACACCCAATGGCCGATTTGAGCACGGCAATATTATGATTCGAGGAAGAGAAAAACTGGAGCGCTACGCAGCGGTTCACAGCAAGTTGGGAAGCCGGCATATTACAAGCTCCCCCCTACATTTTATTTCTGAAGATGGGCAATCCGCCTCAGGAAAAGCAACGACCGTAGAAATCATAGCAACACGATCCGGCTATCGCATTTCTGCTGTTGGAGAGTACCGGGACAAACTCGTTAAGGTCGATGACAACTGGTTAATCGAATGTCGACGAGGAGAAGAAGTTAAACTTCCTGAAGCCCCTGATTTCCCAATCCTCAGCGCCGATCCCGATGCCGGAAAAATAATGAAAATATTAATCGATGCTTGGGATGACTTAGGTGAGCCGATACCTGAGCCTCCCCAAAAATAAAAACAAATCCTATTTAGTAAGCCAAGCTAATTGAGTGCACGCAGCGGCACATCATCGCGGCGCCCTATTGATGCCCCTAATATTTTTACTAAAAATTCGGTTAGTACCCCTGCAGTAAAGCCCCAGATTTCATAGTTTTCATACATATACGCCGGAAGATATATTTCCTGGTTATCAATAATAATACGATCAGTGCGAATACGCGGGTCTGCAAGAAAGAAAGACAGGGGGACTCGAAATACCGCATCCAATTCTCCTGGGTTTGGGAATAATTGGATATCCGGTGAAATTATCCCAACCCAAGGGGTCACATGCACTTGCCAGCGAGTGGTCCGCGGCCAAAGGGGGCCGAGTACGCGCACGTCATCCATAGGTAAGCTGACTTCTTCTTCAGCTTCACGCAAGGCGGTAAATTGAAGCGATGGGTCTGTGGCATCCCAGCGCCCACCAGGGAGAGAAACTTCACCGGAATGTGTGGAGAGATTTGCAGAGCGCTTAGTTAGAATTACTTGAGGGTCCGGCTCTTCTGTCAGGGCAATCAGTACTGCGGCATGGCCTTGCAGGTCAGGTCCTGCCGGAACCCTTGCTTCCAAGTCCTCAATTTGCCCTACGATTTTCTGTTCAATAATCTCTAGCATAAATCTGTGCCCTGCCCCGATCGCTGCGGGGGCTCCATAACATTCATCATACCGTTTTTCAGCGGTAACACTGAGCGATATGCCACAATATCCATTTGTGACTTACCACCCTACCACACAATCAACAGCTTGGCTCAGGTGGATTCAGACCCACCATTCACGGTCTTATCCTCATCAATTTTGGGGGTATAGCCCCCTTTCAGCTTTTCCCGCACCGTTTGCACCAAGGCGTAATACACAGGCACTAGCAAAGTGGCGAAGAGACTCGCAGCCAACATACCGCCAAAGACCACCAGCCCCAGGGAAACCCGGCTCACTGCGCCAGCACCGGTGGCGACCAGTAGTGGAATTACCCCTAAAATAAAGGACATGGCCGTCATTAATACCGCGCGGAATCGCAGGCGCGTGGCCGAAAGAGCCGCATCCGCAATAGACCGCCCCTTATCGCGTTCCACGCAGGCAAACTCTACTATCAGAATCGCACTCTTTGCTGCCATCCCAATCAGTAATACCAAGCCGATCTGCGTATAGAGATTGTTGATGGACCCCGCGATAAATACCGTAAACATAGCGCCACCAATCGCAATGGGGACGCACAACATCACTGCAAAGGGGATAGTCCAGCTCTCATATTGGGCGACCAAAAACAAGTAGACAAATATAACGGCCAAAGAGAACAGGATTGGGGCCAGATTACCTGCGGTCACCTCCTGTAAGCTGATGCCCGTCCACTCGTATCCATAACCTTCTGGCAACTTTGATGCCAAGTCTTCCATAGCATCCATTGCCTGGCCACTGGAATACCCCGGTGCCGGTGATCCATTGATAGTGACGCTGTTATATAAGTTGTAACGGGTTATTGTTTGTGGCGCGACCACCGGGGTAATAGTTGAGATAGAAGTCAGCGGTACCAAACCGCCACTATTGGCACGAACATAAAAGCCAGCCAGATTTTCCTCTTTATCGCGAAATTGTGCATCGGCTTGAGCGATTACCCGAAAGACCTTTCCATATAGGTTAAAGTCATTGATGTAATAGCCCCCCAAAAAGGTTTGCAACGTTAAATACACATCCGGCAGGGGGACCCCAAGCACATGCGATTTTTCTTTATCTACTTTTAATTCAAGCTGCGGTGTAGCGGCCTGAAAACTGGTAAAGGCCTGAGAGATTTCACTGCGCTGATTGGCATTGCCCAGCAGGTCAAACAAGACCTGTGACAATTCAGTAATACTACGCCCCTGTAGATCTTCGAGTACAAATTCAAATCCACCAACAGTGCCAATACCCGGAAGTGGTGGAATGACAAACGGCAGCACTTGCGCATCGGGAATTGCAGATAGTTTTTTCTGTACCCGATCCATAATGGCAAACTGGCTATCTTCTCTATTCGTGCGGTCATCCCAGGGTTTTAACACAGCAAACATCATTGCCGTATTGGAAGAAACACTGCTGGTAAGCAGGTTGTAACCGGGCACTCCTACCACATGAGCCATACCTGGCTCTTCCATTAGAACATCGGTCACTTGATTGACAATGGGTCCGGTTCGCTCCAGGGAAGATCCATCTGGCAACTGCACGTGCAACATAAACGTGCCCTGATCTTCATCGGGAATAAAACCGGTGGGGATTCGGGTAAAGAGCAAATAACAGAATAATAAAATCAGAATAATTGAGGCGATACCGATAAGCGGTATTTTGATACAAGCCCTCACCATTCCCACATAAAAACCTGTAGAGATATGCAGAGCTTTATTAAAGAAACCAAAAATACCGGTCTCCTTAATGCCGGCTACTTCCCCGTCTTTACTCGGCTTTAACAAACTGGCACAAAGAGCCGGACTTAGTGTAAGTGCATTCAGGGAGGAAATGGCCACCGCCATTGAAATGGTGACTGCAAACTGCTGATACATTTTTCCCGTAATTCCCGGCATCAACATTACCGGGACAAAAACTGCAAACAAAACAAGGGTAGTAGCAATAACGGGGCCGGTAACTTCACGCATCGATTCCAGCGCAGCTTCCTTTGGCGGGAGGCCATCAGCCATTAACCGCTGGGTATTTTCCACCACGATAATCGCATCATCTACCACTATGCCTATCGCCAGGATTAAGGCAAACAATGTGATGGTGTTAATCGTCATCCCAAATGCCAGCATTAAGGCAAAGGTGCCTATCAGGGATACGGGAATGGCAATGGCTGGTACCAGCGTAGAGCGCCAATCCTGCAGAAACAAAAAAACCACCAGTATTACCAGTATCAACGCAATAATCAGGGTTTCCACGACTTCTTTAATTGAGGCCTCTACAAACAAGGTGGTGTCGTAGAGAATCTCCGCTTCCAGCCCATCGGGGAAGCGCTTCGACAACTCAGCAACCTTGGCCTTAATGCCATCGGCCACTTCGATCGCATTCGCCTCGGGCAGCTGGTACACCCCTATCACTGCTGAAGCCTGGTTATCCAATTGCCCATAGGAAGAGTAAGATTCACTTCCCAGCTCCACCCTCGCCACATCCTTGACTTTTACCATGGCGCCATCGGGCTTGGCGCGGATGGTTATGTCCTCAAATTCGCTGGGAGATACCAAGCGCCCTTGCACCAAAATATTGTATTGGAACTGCTGATCCTGGCGGATCGGTGGCGCCCCGATCTGACCGGCAGCTACCTCTACGTTCTGTGCCTGCACAGCAGAGATAACATCCTGGGCGGTGACATCTAACGAGGCCATTCGGTTGGGGTCGAGCCAAAGGCGCATGGCGTAATTGCGCGAGCCAAAAATAACAACACTGCTCACCCCCAGCACCCGCGCCAATTCATCTTTTAAATAAATCTCGGCGTAATTCGCCAGAAATAATTCATCAAACTTTTCATCTGGAGAAAACAAATTGACCACTAACAACAGCGTGGTGCTCTGCTTGGAAACTACCACCCCATCCCTTTTCACATCCTCAGGTAGCTGGGGAGTGGCCTGCTCCACCCGGTTCTGAACATTAACCTGGGCGATGTCATCGTCGTAGCCAGGCTTGAATGTCACTGTGAGACTGTAGGAGCCATCATTGCCACTAGTGGAAGACATATAATCCATGCCCTCCACACCATTAACTTGCGACTCAATCGGCACAGCCACACTATCGCGTACTACTTCGGCGCTGGCACCGGCAAACGTGGCGGCGACATTGATGGTCGGTGGCGTTATTTCAGGGAATTGCGACACTGGCAATTGTGGCAAGGAGAGTATCCCAGCGAGGGTGATCAGTATGGAAATAACAAAGGCGAATCGTGGCCGCCGGATACAAAAGGCGCTAATCATGGGCAGCGACAGCTATTTGTAGTCATCGTCATGCCCCTCAGATTCAGGGCTTGCTGGTGCCGCTTCCCCATCAGTTACCGGTAGCTCTCTCTCCCCTTGACTGTCTGTAGAGCCAGATTTCGCCGCAGAACTACTACTTTGCTCGGCGGGAGGGGCTGGTGGTGCTTCAACATCGTAGGGGTTTCTAGGGGTGTTTTGCGGCGTCACCGGCTTTCCTGCGACAACCCTCTGCAAACCATTAACGATTACAGATTCACCGGCGACAAGCCCGCGATCTACAGCCCACAACTCCCCTTCCCTCTGCCCCAAGGTCAGGTAGCGCTTCTCCGCAATATTATCTTTGCCCAAAACAAAGACATAACGGCCCTGCATATCCTCCATGACCGCTGACTGGGGTACCAACGGCCTCAGCGCGTCATTGCCGGTGTAGACGCTTATGGAAACTCGGGCAAACTGGCCCTGCACTAATAGTTGGCCTGGATTGGGAAACAGGGAGCGCACCGCTACCGATCCGGTATTGGGATCGATCTGATTATCGATAAATACGATTTTGCCCTTATGGGGGTAGTAATTGCCGTCGGGTAACTCAATGCGAACATCCAGGCGAGTGGGATTTAAACCCTCTCGCTGTCGCCGCTGGGAATCCACCTGCACCGCATAAAGTTGCTCTTCTGGCACTTCAAAGAGCACATAAATGGGATCCATTTTTACGATAGTGGCCAGGGGATCGGTGCTTGGCCCTACCAGGGAACCCACTGGAAATTCTGTACGCCCGATTCTTCCAGTGAGTGGCGCGTAAACTTTGGTATAAGAAAGGTCCAGCTCAGCGCTTTGCACTTTGGCGCGATTGGCATCGACTTGGGATTCCGCTTCCTCAAAATTACCTTCAAGCTCATCCATCTGTACCTGGCTGATAGCCCCAGTGGCCACCAAACGGCGGCCACGGTGGAAGTTCCGCTCAGCAACTCTCAGGGAGGCTTGGGATTGTTCCAGAGTAGCGCGCTGATTCGCCAGTTCGGCAATAAAAGGGCGCGGGTCAATTTCAAACAGTAACTGCCCTTTCTGGACGGTTTCCCCCTCGGTAAAATTGCGGCTCTGGATATACCCTTGTACTCGTGGGCGGACTTGATACTCATCAGTTGCCTCTACCCGCCCGACAAATTCAAAGCGGGGGATAACAGGCTCTTCCCTAACAACCAGTACTTCTACTGGCGGGGGAGGTGGCGCCTTTTCCTCTTCGCCTTTACCGCCACAGGCGCAAAGGGCAAGGAGCACTAGTCCGAGCAGAAAAAAATGCGCCATCGCAGGGTAGATACCGCCTTTATACTTCAACATCACTAACAACTATAGGCGTCAACCGGTCCGGAAGCTGGCGCTCAAATCTCGCATGGGTATACTGACGCCATGAAATTTTGCAGCCAATGCGGCAGTAACGCCGTAACACTTTCCATTCCCAAGGGCGATGATCGCCCCCGCCACATCTGTGGCAGTTGCGGCGCCATTTACTACATCAACCCCCGTGTTATTGTCGGAGTTGTCCCTTACGTTGGCGACAAGGTGATGCTGTGCAAGCGCGCCATACAGCCGCGCCTGGGGCTCTGGACTCTGCCTGCCGGGTTTATGGAGAGTGGCGAAACTAGCGAAGAGGGCGCCTTGCGAGAGTCCTGGGAGGAAGCCCGGGCCAGTATCCGCGTGGACGAGCTCTACTCCGTCTACGATATTCCCCATATCAATCAGGTCTACATGATGTACCGGGGTGAATTGACCGATATGAATTTCGGACCCGGGCCTGAATCGCTCGAAGTTGAGCTATTTCGCGAAGACGAAATTCCCTGGAGGGAGATTGCATTTCCCATTATGCACCGCACTTTGGAGCACTATTTCGAAGATACCCGTATCGGGCAATACCAGTTACACCGCGGTGTCATCAATCGAAAGCTGTAAACCACTTTACTTAATGAGTTAATGACCCTGCATTAAAAGGATGTTTGCATGAAATACTTTCCAATGCTCGGTGCCTTGTTACTGGTAGGCATTGTCCTGCCTATGATCTTACCGGGCCCAGATGGCAAACCCATCATGTCACCCTCCGACTGGCTGCCACAAAAACCGGATATTTCAGCGATTCGCGAAACCGGTGAGCGAGCTATGCAAAGTGTGCGCGAAACCACCCAGGGATCAGTGTCAAAAATTGAAGAGTTGGCAACTTCCAGTGGGCTCGTATCTCAAGGGGATTCTGACAAGCAAACATCTGAGGTTTTTACCTGGAAAGATAAAGATGGGAACTGGCACTTCTCAGACACCGTGCCGGAGGGGTTGGATTCACACGTGCGTATTCACCGCGTCAAGCCTCTAAATACAGTCACTGCCAATGACCCAATTGACTTGAGATCCGACTCGATCGTTGAAGACAGTAGCCCCGCCGAAAATAAACTGCCGACCCATCACACCAGCGTTTCAAAATTACTGGAAGATGCGAAAGCGATCGAGCAAAAAAGCCACGAACGACAAAAGGTACTCGATAGCCTTTAAGAGACCTCTGCTTTATTTAAGCCGGCACTACTGCAGCGATCATCCAATCGCCAGAGGTCAAACGCCGGTTCTTCATAGGGGTGGGCTGCTCGCATTGCATCGAGAGCAGCATCCACCAGCTCATCGGCACAGACCATCTCCACACGGTATTCCATCACAGTCTCGACCTGGCCCGACCGACCAATAAATGGCTGACTCCCATCCAGCGGCCTGAACTGTCCCTCTCCCAGAACTTGCCAACAACAACTATCGTAGTCGCCAATACGTCCTGCACCCACGGAAAATAGCGCTTGCTTTACCGCTTCCAAGTGAGACTCGGGAATATAAACACAGAGCTTATACATTAATAATCGTCCTTCTCTCCCCCAAAAACAAAGAGGCCTCTTGGGCCCCTTTGTTTACCGGCAGAGTATTTTTAAAACATCATAGTCATTAACTTGCGCTGGTACTGAGTGGCAACAGGGTCGCCAGCACCCAAACTTTTTACAATATCCAGGAACGTCTGCTTGGCAGCACCATCGGCAAAGCCCATGTCTTTACGCAAAATATCCAGCAATAATTGCAGTGCTTCTTCATGGCGGTTGGCTTGGCTGTACTGCACGGCCAATTGATAAGCAGAATCGCTATCCGCAGGGTTTTCTTCCAGCGCCTTTTGCAGAGCCTGAATTTCTGGAGTTTCTGCTGCCTGTTGCTTCAGCTCCAATTGAGCCATCAGCTGCTGGTATTCCGCATCCTGATCTGCCAGCAGAATTTTACTGAGCACAGTCTCCGCTTCCTGGGCACGGTTTTGGTCGAGCAAGATAGCAGCCAGTTGTTTGGCGATATCAGTGCGTTCAGACGATTCCGTATAAGCCTGACGCAACAAAGGCAGGGCTTCCGCCACTTTATCTTCACCGATTAACGCCTGTGCCTGCTGCAACTTTATGTCCCAGGGTTTTGGCAGATACTTATCCAGCATCTCACGAATCTGTGTCTCTGGCTGCACACCGGCAAAGCCATCTACCGGCTGGCCATCTTTTAAAACCATTACCGTGGGCAAGCTGCGTACACCCAGCTGACCCGCCAGCATTTGCTCGGTATCTGCATTGACCTTCGCCAATAAAAACTGACCGCTATACTCATTGGCCAGTTTTTCCAACACCGGCATCAACTGCTTGCACGGCTCACACCAATCGGCCCAAAAGTCCACCACTACCGGGCGCTTCATGGACTCTTCAATCAGAATTTGCTGGGCGTTCTCTGCCGTTACATCGACAATAAATTCGTTCACATCCTCTCCTAGACTAAATCTGGGTATTTCTATTCTCAGGGGCCTCTAGCGGTAGAGCAGCTCCGCTCCATAGGCCAGTTCCAGGGACTCCCGCTCAAGCTTGCGAAGCCCCTTAACCACCAGGCCATATGAGCGATCTACCATTCGCTCAATCTCATAATCGGGCACTGTGCCATCCAACAACACCGTATTCCAGTGTTTCTTGTTCATATGGTAACCCGGGATAACACCGGAAAAGATGTCCCTTAACGCCTGGGCTTCATCGGGATCGCACTTGAGATTACTGGCGTCCACCCCGCGGTAACAGCTTAAGGTAGCAAACATACGCCCCTTAATCTTAAATACCGCTACATCCGGGCCAAAAGGAAAATCCTCGATAGCTTCCGGTCGCGATAGTAAATACTCTCTCAAAGTGCCTTTTTGCATGATTACCAATCCAGGGATGACGGCAGGCGCGGCGAGGATAATAAACGGGTAAAGCGCTGCCAGCGCTCTTCATTATTTTGACTGCCCTGCTCTACATAATCAGCAACCAGTGTCTTACCCCAATTGTAATTAATTACGTAGGCGCCGTAGGCATCTACAAAATCCTTCCGCTGTGCCGCCTTGGCGGGGCTCATCAAGGTATATTTCTCAAACAACGCAGGTACCTGCGCGCCCTCAATTTCCCCGTCGATATACTGGCGGGCAATCTCATTGCCGGCAAAACCCAACTTATCTACCAGGGCCATTACCTGCTCATACTTTTCCGCCGTTTTCGGATCCAGGCCAGCTAAGGGGTAGAGAACCTCCATTTCAAAACGGGTTTTCTCCTCACCTGGGAAAGTCAGCTCTATCCCGTAGTTTGCACTTCCTTCGGCAATCAGTGACTGTGGACTGAAAAGCGGGTAAACGCTGTACTCTGCCCAACCCCGTTCCTTGACCAGAGTTTGCTCCAACAGCGCGTTATAGGTGTGATGCCCCGGATACCCTTCGTGACAGCCCAGGTCAATAGCCCTATCTATCGTAATTGGCAGGCCATTGTTCACCTGTATAAGACTGTGCGAACGCCCCTTATACCAGTTGTAGCCACTCCAGGGTTTGTCGCTGACATACTCCAGAACAAAACTCTCATCCGCTGGGAGTGAAACATACTGCTTGGTGCGCGCGCGGCATTCTTTAATGGCGGCATCAAATACGGCCTGAAGGCGATCGGCAGGAATTTCATAAGCTTTGCGGAAGCTGGCTACCTTCTCACTCAAGGGCTGCTCACCAGGGAGTAATGCTTCCAACTCCTCCAGCATAGGTTCAAAACTTTCCAAATCCTGCTGCGGGGGCTCGGTGTCGTAGAGGGTTCGAGCTTCATTGGCGAAGCTTCTCGGGCTCTCTCCTGCCAGACTACGAGCATGGAACACCAGGGCCCGCAACTGTGTCTTCAGGTAATGCATACGCAGGTTTTCGATAGACCCATCGCCGTCGATTACCGCTGGCAGCTCTGCCAGTAAAGACTCACCGCGCCGGGCGATATCTGCAGCGCTCGCATTACTCTTGGTGGCAGTTTCACGCAATTCAGCCGGGCCGTAATAGGCATCGACATAGCTGTCGTCGTGATTTCCCAGTTCAAGTACTAGAAGGACATAAGCCTGGGCCAGACTATCCATCGCACTACCTCCACTATCGGATTTGGGAATTGTTGTAGTCGATTGATCATCAACCCCGACTTCAGAATCGGCTTTTTTATTAGCTGTAGTTTGGCCATCACAAGCCCCAAGCAGTAGGGAAATAGCCAGCACTGGTAGCGCCTGTGCCAGTGTTCTCAAATGCATAATTCTTATTTCTCTCACGTACATTAACAATGGGAACTGGAGACTAATGGAATCAGGCCCCTCCAGGACCGAGGGGCAGTGACATCAGGAACGCTAAAACAAATTAACCTTGGCGGCTGGGCTGCTGTTCTACGTCCTCCCCTTCCCTAAGGCTATCGCTGCCACCTTCATCCAGGGGCTCCCCCTCCCCATGAACTTCAAACTCATCGGCCACCGGAGCTTTGCGCAATACCAGGAACCCAGCCACTCCAGCAATTACTGATGCCAGTAGGATACCCGCTTTAGCTTGGATCAACAGCTCATATTCAGAGCTAAAGGCCAGCTCAGCAATGAAGATCGACATAGTGAAGCCAATCCCGCCAAGGAGTGCAACACCGACAATATGTTGGAAATTGGCGGACTTAGGCAACTTGCCCCAACCAAGCTTCCAGCCAATCCAGGTGGCGCCAACGATACCCACCAGCTTGCCCACAACCAAGCCGGAAATGACCCCAAGGGTGACAGGATTTATCACTGCCGAAGAACTGGTAAAACTACTAAAGGGAATACCGGCGTTAGCCAATGCAAAAATAGGGATTATTACGAAACCCACCGGTGTGTGCAGGCGGGTTTCCATGCGCTGTAGCGGCGATTGCGCCAGGTTGACGCCATTTCCCAGCGCCATCACTCGGGCGCGCAACGCATCGTTAGCAATAATCTTATCGCCTGGACGGAAACAGCGGTCAAAGCTGCGAATAATATCCTTTACAAAGGTACTAAAGGCCACCGGGTCATATTTGGGTTTGGCCGGCAGTGCCATTGCCGTAATCACCCCCGCAATAGTCGCATGTACCCCCGCCAGGTAGAACTCATACCAGAGCAGCACACCGACAAATACATAGGCCGGAGAACTGCGAACCCCCGCCGCTTTAAGCAGCCACATAATCACTACCAGGCAACCCGCCGCAATCAGCGCGGTGATATTCACCTGTTCGGTATACCAGATTGCAATCACTAAAATTGCGCCCAAATCATCCACAATGGCTAGCGCAACCAGGAAAGTAACTACCGCACGAGGCACCCGATTCCCCAAGAGGGCAATACAGCCGACAGCAAATGCTATATCCGTGGCCATGGGAATGCCCCAGCCGCGTTCTGCACCACTATCCGCATTAAAAGAAGCGTAAATAAGTGCCGGCACCACCATTCCGCCAATTGCCGCCATCACCGGAAGTACAGCCTGGCGAAGGTCGGACAGCTCTCCCACCATAAATTCGCGCTTTAATTCCAATCCCACCAGAAAGAAAAAGATCGCCATCAAGCCATCGTTGATCCAGTGATGTAAGGAGAGAGAGAATTCCCAGTTTCCCGCGCTGAGGCTGATGGGCATGTGCAACAGGTGTTTGTAAGCCTCCTGCAAAGGAGAGTTGGCAATAACCAACGCCGCCAGAGCTGATAGCATCAGCAAAATACCACTGCTGCTTTGGCGATGGATAAACTCTTCAAAGGGAGTTACCAAGCGCCCAAAGGCACCCTCAAGTGGCGCCTCAAAGACCTTTCCCTTGCGAATTTTGAACTTATCCAGAACGCTTTTTGCCATCAGCTAACCTCCTCCTTACTAAAGATTAGTCCCACAATTTGCGGAGCCGCACTTCTACCTGCTGGAGCCAGAGGTTAGCATGGACCCTGTATTCTCAATTATGTAAACAGGATTGCACCGCGAAACATGACCCGATTGGATCAACTGCTTGTACAGAGAGAGCTGGCAAACTCCCGCACCCATGCAAAGAAACTGATTGATGCCGGAAGGGTCATGGTATCCGATGGCGGTACCCTCCAGCCCGCGCGCAAGGCCGGGCAGAGCATTCCAGAAGATTGCGCCCTTGAAGTCACCCCCCTACCGGAAGACCAGTATGTTTCCCGAGCGGGCCTGAAATTGGCCGCCATCCTCGACCAGACAGGACTAAACCCCTCTGGCTGGCACGCACTGGATGTTGGCTGCTCTACTGGCGGTTTTAGCGACTGCCTACTCCAACGGGGAGCAGCATCAGTTGTCGGTGTTGATGTTGGGCGAGATCAGTTGGCGCAGAAGTTACTGGATGACCCCCGTATGCACCTATTTGAAGGGGTAAATGCACGCCACCTGGAAGCCTCCCAAATCTCCCCCCACGGAGACGCAGGTTTTGATGCCATCGTTATGGATGTCTCTTTTATTTCCCAAGCACTCATTCTGCCGCAGTTACCCGCCTTGCTTAAACCTTCGGGGCAACTCCTAAGTCTGGTTAAACCGCAATTTGAAGTGGGCCCGGAGGGGATCGGCAAGGGTGGTCTGGTGCGTGATGCCAAATACTACCCGGAGGTGCGCGAGCGCATCACCGCCTTATGCGAAGATCTGGGACTTGAAGTGAAAGACTATATTGACAGTCCAATAAAGGGCGGCAATGGCAACCGGGAGTTTTTACTTTGGGCCACACGGCATCCACGCTAACCTGAATTTCTTCAGTTGAATTAAACCTTACAGAAAAAACCTTTGCTAAAGTTTCGATAGCCCTAACGAATAAGGGCTATCTACCGAGTTAATATTTAAATACATCTTTACTTAGCTTGATATGCATCTTGAAAAGGTTTTTTAACGCGTTCAGCCCAGTCGATTCATACACACTTGCTGAACAAAGGCCAAAAAAGAGCTCACCTTTGGCAATTTTTGTCGATGTTGTGGGTAGAGCGCATAAAGACCCACCGGTGGCATCTCCCACTCAGGAAATACTGGCACCAATAAATCCGCAGCTACTTCTTGTTGGCACATATAGTCTGGGAGAATTGCGATTCCACAACCATCAACCAGCATCTGCTTTAGCATCAAGAAGTCATCGACTCTCACTCTCGGCTCGATCATTATCTCTCGAACATCAGTTCCATTCGTTAAATTCAACCTGCCGCCATACTGTGCACTGCTCATAATTAGAAACTCGCAATCGGCCAAAGATTCTAACTCGGCATTCAGATTCTGCCGCTCTATGTAATTTGGGCTAGTGTATAAACGGCGCCTAATTCTCCCTAATTTCTTGGCTATCAACCGAGAATCAACCAACTCTCCCACGCGGATAACCAGATCGTAGCCCTCCTCGATCAAATCCACTCTTTTGTTAGATAGAGTTAACTCCAATTCAATATCAGGATGGGCCTGTAGAAACTCACCCAGCACATCTTTCTATATCGCATGGCCTACACCAACAGAGACACGCACCCGCAGCTTACCGCACGCCTTGCTCACTAAACTGCCGACTTTGCTTTCTGCTAGATCGACTTCATGCTGTATTCGACGGCAGTGTTGCAAGTAGGTACTGCCGGCTTCGGTCAAGCTTTGTGTGCGGGTGGTTCGCTCTAGCAGAGTGACTCCTAGAGCATGTTCCAGCTTGGCAATTTTCCGGCTGAGATTTGCCTTAGGCAAATTAAGCCGTTCCGCAGCTGAGGTAAAACTACCTGCATCCACTACTGCCATGAAAAGCAACATGTCGTTCAAATCAACGTTACGGCCCATCCTATGAAACCTGCAGAATCTTATTGTTGTTGAAAATGGGATAATGACTACGAAAAACAACTATATATCAAACAAAAAGGGATATCTAGAATGACTCCATCGACTACAGCAACAAACAAATCACCCGGAGAAAAAAATGGAAATTTTAGCCCGAGATACACTAGAGTTAGGCGGCTTCGCAGGTATTACTGAACATCGACTGGTGACTGATAGCCGCGTATTTGGTGCTCGCAAAAAAGCAGAGGCTTTTGAAGGACTGGGCAACATGGTGTATTTAGCTGATGCACGCTATTTACCCCAGGGCTCATCGGGTATGCATCCGCACAGTGAAATCGATGTTATCTCTATCATTGTCGAGGGTCGGGTCAGCCATGAGGGATCTTTAGAACACGGCAAGGATTTAGCCGCAGGTGAAGTTCAGGTACAACGTGCAGGGGGAGAGGGTTTCTCTCACAATGAAATTAATCCAGACAAACAGCAAAACAGAATGCTGCAAGTCTGGGCGCTACCAGAGAAAGCTGGCCAGCCTGCGGGGTATAAAACCTACAAACCAGCATTAAATGGCGCCACTCGTATTTATGGAGGTATTGACGAGAAAGGCAGTACTTTTGATAGCAGCACTTTAATGGACATTGCACACTTAAAAACAGATGAACAATTATCTTTAAATGAAACTCACTTAATCTATGTAATTAGTGGAAGTGCAAAAGTAACCTCAGGGCACATCACAGAGCAGGTGAAGGAGGGCGACTTAATCCGAGGGGATAACTTAACTCTTACCAGTACAGCAGCGCTGCACTTGCTTCTTGTGAGCCATAACAATTAGATCCTCAGTTACAAAAATATCATTCATAACTAGACAACTTACTGAGAGTAACCTTTCTACCGTTAGTTAGGATTTGAGTTCTACCCGTTTTGATGAAGGCGCCTAATTCAAAACCAAGTAAAGCTCTATTTCAAATAGTACCAACTCACATACAAAGTAAAAATCTGGCTGGCTAAATTTACGGGGAACAAGGTAAGTAAATCAAAACAGATATAAACTCACAAAAATCACCAATTTTTATATAGCTCCCCCAGAGAAACGCACCTACCCCCCAGATCAACAATTCCAAATAACAATCTGAGTATCAATGAAGCTTTGCCTCCTTAGACAAAGGAGCCCCCGTTAAACAATACAGGCCACCTAGCACTTCCTGTAAAAGCTGGAAAATTAAAATACAGACATTATCTCTCAATATAATGAGTCAAATTGGATTTCAATTTTACTCTATAGAGTTTTAACATTAACTTCAATTTCAACTCTAAAAAATATCAACCAACATTCAACCAACTTAAGAAAATAAATGAAAGACCCTTTACAAGGGTCTCCCAAATCAATATAGGCTAACAGCAGTTACTGTGAGCTACCAAACTGCTCCGTGAGCACACCAAAAGGCACCACACCATATTGTAAAACTTTCCCATGAAATTCTTTGATGTCAAAGCTCCCTTTATCTTTTTCTGCCTCACGAAGTTGAAGTAAAAATTCATAACCTAGATAATATGAACTTGGTTGTGCCGGTGTATAAACAGAACGTCCAATTTCTATATCAATGTCTCGGCCTGATATTCCCGTAGCATTAGATAAGTACTCTCCAGCTTCTGCAATAGTCCACTCCTTTACATTTATTCCAGTATCAACTACGACCCTAGCTGCCCTAAGTGCTTCTAACTGCAATCTACCTAGGTTTCCATACGAATTATCATCATGCCAACCCTGCTCAAAAGCTAAGCGCTCTGCATACAACCCCCACCCCTCCTGATATCCATCGATATTAGTAACACTACGAAAAAGGGGGAGGTCTAAATTGCCAGTTACTGTAAATTGAGTATGATGCCCTGGAGCTCCTTCGTGATAAACAATCCCTGGCAGCTCTAACAAATTAGTATCCTCAGATGTATCTACTGTAAAGTGGGCAATTTTGTTTTTATTAGCCGGAAAATATGACCAACCGTAACCCTCCACAAACTCTACTGGGGAATACTCAACGGCAGGGAATAAATTTACACTCTTTACAAGTGCCTCATCTAAGAGGACCTTAAATTCACTGATAATATTTTCTTTCTGAACAACAGGAGCATCATTACGCGCCATCGCATACAGAGTAGATAAATCATTAGAAGTATCGTAGCCAAGCAACTCAAACTCAGAATATATTTCTTCATGAATGGCCTCCAAAGAATTCAAACTATCTTGATGCGCCACAAAGGCATCTTGTCGTAAACTAACATAACGACTTAGTAAGTTATTGTAATACTCAACACCTCCTGGATATTGGGCATAACCAGGATTTTCAGGAGCTCGATCCAGTAAGGCTAAGAGTTGACTGGAGACCACTGACCTAGCTGATGCGACTTGATTTTCTAAAATAGATTTGCACCGCAGTAGCCACTCGTTACGCTTCTCATCTGAAATATTCATTTTTTTTATTGCAGCATCCAAGATAACATAAGCTACATCTTGATTAGGATTTTCACCCCAATATTCAAATAGCTCTGCCAAACCCAGGATAATCTCTCGGTGATCCACTATCCCCAATTTCGCCCTAAAATCAACCCAATTTGAAATCGACGCATAATAAGCAGGCAAATACTCTACTTGGCTCAAATAACCCTCAACATCAGAATGATTATTAAGAGGTAAACTATAAAATATATTCGTCACACGCAAAGCACTATGTGCATTTACACTAAACTGCAAATGACTTTCAACTGCAATATAATTACTTAAGAACCAGTGATAATAATCGTAATCTATTTTTTGCTTCTCACTTAACTCACGCCGATCGTATGTGTTAAGTTTCTTTAGAGTTCTTGCATACATAGCAAGTGTTTTAAGTTTGTAGGACAACGAAATTGGAGTAATCCCAGGATAAGAAAGTCCCACTTCATCCTGCACCTGACGAATCACAACCCATTCGGGATCTCGCCTAAGTAGTTCGGTATAAGAGGACTCCACAAAGGAATCAAAACTGGAATCGCTTGCAGTAATTGGCAAGCTAATAATGAGGCATAAATAAATCCATATATATCTTAGAGCTTTCATAGAGCTACCCTTATCAGTTCACTTTATACAACCAAAATAATAATGCCTATAAATGGGCAAAAAGTGAACCGACTTGTATTACATCAATATAAATTCACATTTTGCAAGCACGTATTATAGAATGAACTCTCCGTCCCACTTTCAATAAATTTTTTGAGCAACCCTAGTGCCAATAAAGACAAAAATACAACGTTATCTGCCAAAAATACTTTCTCCCGATTGAGTGGACGCCTACCATCTGAATAGGGGAAGAGAAAATGCCGAAAATACTGAGCAAAGTACGTATTGATGAATATTCAAAAGAGCTCAAAGTTAGAATGGCAGCGTTCATTAGTCAACTGAAAGTAGATACGGCTTCTATCACCAAGATTATAAGCCTATATCCAGCAATGGTGTATAGATTGTGGCAGAGAAACTGGCTGAGTAGTCCAACCGTAGAACAAGCATGACAAAGACAACAAAATCTTGGTCTCTAACTGATGATAAAGAGATAAAATATTTAAGAAAGCAAGTTAAGAATTTTCAAAAATAAAATGACTTCCTAGTACGGTGGGAAGTATACCTAAAAGATCCAAGACTGAAAGATTCACGTTAATAGCTCATAACCGGCGGGGCTTTTTATCTTACACTTATGTAGATATTTGAATGTTTCACCCCAAGGATTTTTCTAAATGGCTAAACCGTGATGAGAATACTCGTGACATAGAAAATTGGCGAATTCTAGTGTGTATAGAGACTTTCTATATGGAACATGATGGCAATTATGGATGCATCAAGAATTAGTTCAGAGCTGAAAGCTAAATGAGTGCGAATGAATCAAAACGTGCTAAACACCTTATAAAAGAAGCTGAAACCGAGGGGAAAACTGGCTAGTTTTATTACTGACGTCCTTTGTCTGCAAGTTCTTGTATTAAATTTGAAAAATTGCCAATAGAAATTGGCATGTAGACTAAACCAAACTTTCAACAGGCGGGGGATGTGACCCTCCTGAAAATAAATGGGCAATGGCAATATTTATCTATGATTATTGCCCCTTACTCCCCATAAATAGTGGGTTGGGAGTTGTCGGACACAAGAACTGTTGAATTTATACTATCAACTTTAAATAAAGCCGTTCGCCGCAGCAATATAGAGCCTGATTCAATATCACAGTGACAGGGGGCTGAGCCCGGTGCTTATGAATATAGAAACCGACTCAAAGTATAGGCGTTAAACCGAAGACTTACCCACATTTAGTAGACACCCTGTATAGTTAGGTTTAGGCCTAACACGGAGGTGTATCATGGGTAAGAAAAGAACTCAGGCGTATACGGAGGAGTTCCGTAGAGAAGCAGTTAAGAGAGCGGAAAAGCCTAGAGTAACAACGGCTTCTGTGGCGCGAGAGCTAGGCGTCAGCGTACAGCAGATCTACAACTGGCGTCGTCAATTTAATCGACTGTCTGATAAGCAGTTCAATAGTTTAGACGGTGTCGACTATTCCAAACAGGAAAGCGCTGAAGTTCGCAAGTTCAAGAAGGAGCTGCATGAAGCTCGTCAGGAGGTTGAGTTTCTAAAAAAGGCAGCTGCGTACTTTGCGAACCACCAAGAGTAAAGTACGCGCTGATACAAGAGCATTTAGGGTCATTCCCGGTTAGCTTGATGTGTCGGTGTTTAGAAGTCTCAAGATCGGGTTATTATCGATGACGGGGGCGGTTGCCATCTGCTCGCATGATTAGAAAGATACGAACAACCGAGAACATCCGAGAAACGTTTTCTGAATTTAAAGGTCGTTATGAAGCGCCTAGAATCGCTTGCGAGCTTCAAGAATTAGGCGAGTCATGCTCACGGAACTACGTCGCTAAGCTTATGCAACAGGAGCATATTAAAGCGAGAAACGGCAAAGGCTTTCGATATAGTCAGCCCGTAGAGAGGAATATCAATGTCGCCGCCAACCTACTTAAGCGTTGCTTCGATGTGGATCGACCAAATTGCCGCTGGACCAGTGACATTACGTATATCTGGGTTCTGGAGCGGTGGTTGTACCTCGCGGTAGTTATGGATCTGTACTCTCGACGTATTGTAGGTTGGGCATTTGACTCCCAGATGACCGATGAGTTGACACATCGAGCGTTGAAAATGGCCCTAGAGCGACGACAAATAAAGCCTGGACTAATAGTTCACTCTGACAGGGGTGTGCAATATCGATCGCAGAAATACCAGGATCTCTTGTCTGAAAGTAAGTGCAAGCCGAGTATGAGTCGCCAGGCTAACTGTTGGGACAATGCGGCAATGGAATCATTCTTTAGCAGGCTAAAAGTCGAGATGGTCTATGCCAGAGCATTCGAAAGCGAAGAGCAAGCAAAATCTGCGGTGTTTGAATACATTGAGATTTTCTACAATAGGGTTCGTAGGCACTCTGCATTGGGCTATGTAAGTCCAGCAGAGTATGAGCGAAAATACGCATAGTTAGAGTGTCTACTTTTTGTGGGCAAGACCAACCGAGCATGAACCGTCCTGGATTTATGAATAGTAATGTGTAGGTAGAATTATTTTTCAGACATTAAAAACTGGGAGTTTTAAAAGGTTGATTTTGAGTCAGTCAAGCATCTGAGAAGCAGTTTATTTTAGTATCATGATAGATATTATAACCATATAAGAAGGAATTATTCGCTTAGGCTCAAAAGCCATGACGAACATGAAAGGATGGCCAAAAATACGAATATAAGGTGTCAGCTACTTTAAAGGGGAGCTACCCTCAAAACAACCCATCTGAAATTTAGTCTATATAACCAAACACATACACGCACGACTTAACTCAACAAGATATCTACATACCTGACGTTCAGATACCCCAATCAAAATAGTAGCAACCGAAACCAAGAAATAGAATTGTGACAATTCCCATAAAATGTAGATACTACCATACGAATGAAGTTAAAACTAAGTAGACACTACATGGTATGACAAAGAAGTCCAGCCTGTCACGAATGTAAAACTATCTCATTGCTCCAACAAGTTAATCAGATGGGTTAGTTCAGACCAAATCTGAAACATTTTCTGAAAATAGGGGTTTACCAATTTTCATGGAGGCGTCATATCCACCTTCTTTAAAGGATGTGGGAAGAGAAATCCAGTACTCCCTTTTCTCTTTAAGAGTTTGCGAGATAATAACCTTGCGCTCACCGATAGTTATCTCTTTGGATTGAGCAGTTAAGCTCCAAACTGCAGTAATTAAAATAGCTATAAATTTGCTTTTCATAGGAACACTCCATCTTTCCACCAGCTAACCATTTAACCCACTAATAATTTAATAATCAGAAGAGAAAGAAAATCACACGCCATGTTCTGGACTCAATGAGAATGAAGAATTCACAATGTGTTTAGAATGCAGCTTAGTCTCTCCCCCCCCTGCCTCAAAAGTAAGTGGTTAAACTGCGATATATACTCAACCAATCATTTGGACCTTTTAAGCATTAGTCCAAAATATTTCCTGCTTTGCGAAGGGATCCTTGTAAGAGTCCTGGCTGACCTGGGTTAAACCAAGCCTTTGCATGGACATTTCAGCTACATGTCTATTAAATGCTGAGATATGCCCTCCATTTAAGTAGTGGTCAATATCTACCCAGGAAGCATGCTTAATTTCTTCCGTATCTGTTATTGAAATATCCCGATTTAAGGCACTCAATTCACATACGAAGTAGATATCCGTATAGCCTAAATTCGTAGGAAATCGGGTAGCAAATCCGAGTACTGAGGAAAACTCGCAGGACACACCGGTCTCCTCATAAACCTCACGAATCACCGCATCGGCTATCTTTTCACCCAGATCAACGGTTCCTCCAGGCAGCTTCGGGCTCAATGCTGCGCTGTGGCCCTGGACACAGAGTAGTTGCCCATCAAGAAGTACGAATCCCCCAACTCCCACCGTATGGGTTGGGTAGAAGGGAACATATGCATCTTCCTGAAGCTTAAGAACCAGCCTTGTAGCAGAATCCCGACAGCTATGAAATGTAAAACCATGCTTTAGGCATATCGGGATAAACCGGGTAAGTGCATCTCGGAGATCTATCCATATCAACTTTCGGCTGTTAACTCTGGATACTTCTATAATGGCTACCAGTTCAACCAAGAACTGATCTTCCGTACCAGAAAAATTCTCGAGATCCAAAGTAACGCAATTAAAGGAATCAACTATATGATGAAACACAAGCAACCTATTCAACACCTAAATGATTTCAATACCATAAACGATATAGCCAACACTGAATCAATCATTCGTTCATTGATGTAAAGCCAACTTCGAATCCACAATAATAGCTCTGTGCCATTATTTGATAAGATACATCCCTTCAGTGTCTGGACGGCTCAATTCAAATCCAAATTTTTTATAAAGCTCGGGAACATCTGCCATCAACGTAATATATGCTGAAGGAAGGGCTTCTCGATCCAGGTAAGCCATAATGTGCTCCATGATCTGACGCCCCAGGCCAACACCTTGGTTTGGGATCGACAGCAACATCCACTATCTCAAAATTAAGTGCGCCATCCCCCACTACCCGGCCCATAGCGACAGTTTCAGATTGTCTTTTTATATGGATACCGTACAAGCTATTTGGAAGGCCTTTTTCCGCTGCTTCACGGCTTCTGGGGGTTAAGCCTGTTATCTCTCGCAGTTTGAGGAAATCCTCGGTAGAAGCTACTTTCTCAGTAATTGTGTACATACCTTGCCGAATAAAATAAACAAATTAATAGTACCGCTAAGCCTACCTAGTACCCAGCGACAACCCAATCGTTATAGGAAGGTACTTAAACTGGAATTTCCTGGATCTCTGTCACCACTTCAGCTTTCACGGAGTTCGCAATAAAACACTGTTTGTGGGAAAGGTGATGTATTTTTTCTAACTGCTCGCGACTGGGTTGTTTTTCACCGGAGAAGCGCACTGAAGGACGCAGGGTAACTTTAGTCATAGCAATTCGGCCATCCTTATCGGCCCCCATAATTCCTATAGCTTCATCGCAATATTCATCAACCACAAATCCTCGCTTGGCTGCAATCGATAGAAAAAACAACATGTGGCAGCTGGACAGAGCCGCTACAAAAGCTTCTTCTGGATCAACGTTTTCAACCACTGAATAGGGAATGGGTACAACATGGGGGGAAGAGGAGGCTGGGATAGATGCCCCACCATCAAATTGCCAGGTGTGGGCTCGACTGTATTGATTATCGGTGAAAATCTGCTCGTCGCGTTTCCAGGTCACCGTTGAAGTATACTCTGACAAGACTTATCTCCCTTTAGACGACCCCCCTAGTCTTGGGGGAAAAGGGGCTAAATTGGGATGCTCACCAGCCCTAAGATTACCAAGAACCGGTGAGTGCTATTTCAAATGGTCCATCGCCTCCCAAAGCCGGATATAGGCGCCACAAGAAATACTAGTTAAGCGGCATCCACCTGCTCATCGGTGCGAGCAGCCATGATAAAGTCATTTTTGTGCAGGCCCTTAGCCTCGTGACTCCACCAGGTAACCGTAACCTTACCCCATTCAGTCAGCAGTGCGGGGTGATGCCCCACCTCTTCGGCAATCGCGCCGACACGGTTGGTAAACGCCAGAGCCTGCTTGAAGTTACGAAACTTAAACACGCGTTCCAGCTGCATAATTCCGTCACGGGTCATCGGCATCCAGTCAGGGATCTGCCGCAGCAGTCCTGGTAGTTCGTCATCACTCACCAGCGGCGCATCGGCACGACAGGCTTCACATTGTTGTTGAGCTAGTTCGGTCATGAATCGGTCCTCAAAACCTTGTTTATTATCGGCTCAATTGGGCCGGCCTCACTCTACCCGCCCCCCTTTAACGAAACAAGTACAGGGCTCAAAAACGCATTTTATCCGGTTTTACCATCACAAAATGGAACCGCATGCTAAAAATATTGGACGATCTATAGCCACCGCAGCCTTGGGTCGACATCGGCAGATTAACGTGAGGATTGTCATGAAAGCACACCTCAGTCTATTACTACTTCTAGCATCTCTAGGAGCCTGTGAGCGCCAGCAAGTGGATAGAGAGCGCCTTCCTCCACCAGAGAAGGTTATCCTGGAGGAAATGCGCTCCGAGACAAACCTGGCATTCGAGCAGCTCTGTCAGCAATTTATACACGGCCTATGGAATTTATTCCCATCCTGGGCGCTCAGTGAAGGCTACTATGAAGTAGCCAAAGAGCTTCAGGTGCCCGATAAGAGTTATCGTGAATTTGTATTGGATTTTGCTCAAATCTATGAACGCAAATTTGCAGCCTTGGATAAAAGCCAGCTCAATATCAATTCACGCAGTAATCTCGCTCTTATAGAAAATTTTCTGCAGCGACTGCAATGGCAATATACCCGCTTTAAGTCATACCAATGGGACCCATCCATCTATAATGTTTCCCATTCTTTTGCCCTGATCCTAAACACCGACTATGCGCCACTTCTAAAGCGCCTACATACCGTTAGCACTCGTATGCTGCAAGTGCCTGAGTACTATCAGGCCGCTAAGGCAGCTATCTATCGTCCGGCAGCGCCACAGCTTGAATTAGCAATTCAACAGAGTACAGGCTCACTGGAAGTCTTTGGTGAAGAGCTGGAAAAAACGGTTAAAGAAAGTCAGATGCCTGCGGACGCAAAGGAGATTTTCCTACGGCGAATGCACGATTCTCGCTTAGCGATACAAAGCTATATCCACTTCCTACAAAACCTACAAAAGAAATTGACTAAATCCGGAAAATTCCGTGATTTTCGTATCGGTGAAAAACTCTACGAAGAAAAATTCCAGTTTGATATCAATATTGGAATGAGCGCTGCTGAACTATACCAGCGCGCCATCATAGAGAAGCAGCTAACCCACGATAAAATGACCAAGCTTGCCGATCAACTCTGGCCAAAATACTTTCCTTCTGATTCCCCACCCAACGAGCCACTGGTAAAAATTGAAAAGCTGCTGAACAAGCTTTCCCAATATCATGCCACCAAAGACACTTTCAAGAAAAAAGTAGAGCAACAGATCCCGGAGCTGGCAGAGTTTGTGGCCGAAAAAAACCTGTTAAGCCTGGACAAGGAAAAGCCACTGGTAGTTCGAACAACTCCAGCCTATATGCAAGGCTTTGCTGTAGCTTCCATTAATGCGCCTGGCCCCTACCATAAAAATGCAAATACCTATTACAACGTGATGCCCATAGAGACCTACTCCGATCAACGGGCGGAGAGCTTACTGCGAGAATACAACGACTATATCCTGCAGATACTCAATATCCATGAAGCGATTCCCGGGCACTACACTCAACTGGTTTACGCCAACCAGTCCCCCAGTATCCTGAAAACTATTCTCGGCAATACTGCCATGATCGAAGGCTGGGCCGTCTATGCGGAACGCATGATGCTGGATGCGGGTTACGGTAATTTTTCCCCTGAGCTGTGGCTGATGTACTACAAGTGGAACTTGCGCACTATCACTAATACCATTTTGGATTATGAGGTACAGGTAAAGGGTATCAGCCAAGCAGAGGCGATGAAGTTAATGGTCAGGGATGCCTTTCAGCAACAGGCTGAAGCAGAGGGTAAATGGCGCAGGGCGACCTTAAGCCAAGTGCAGCTCACCAGCTATTTTGCTGGCTTTACAGATATTTTGGCCCTGCGCGAGGAAATCAAAAAGAAAATGGGCAACAACTTTAACCTCAAGGGGTTCCATGAGATGTTCCTGAGCTATGGCAGTGCACCAATACCAATTATTCGCGAACTGATGCTGGCGGACTTAGCCAAGCAAGGCAATAAATTCCAATAAAAAAGGCCCCTGTTGGGGCCTTTTCTTTAAATGGCGGAAGCGTTACACCTCACCTTCGGCAATCTTGGCTTTCCAGATCAGCGGGCCAGTAGTGTGTACTGACTCACCCTGACTGTCGACAGCCACAGTTACCGGCATATCTTCTACTTCGAACTCGTAAATCGCTTCCATTCCCAGCTCGGGGAAGGCGATAACTTCGGAGCCCTTAATCGCCTGGGCAACCAGATAAGCAGCGCCACCGACGGCCATCAGGTATACCGCTTTATTATCGCGGATTGCCTCAATTGCCATGGGGCCGCGCTCCGCCTTACCGATCATCCCCGCCAAGCCAGTTTCTTCCAGCATAGTGCGAGTGAATTTATCCATACGGGTAGCGGTGGTTGGACCAGCGGGACCAACAACCTCATCGCGCACCGGATCTACCGGGCCTACGTAGTAGATAAAGCGGCCGGTGAGATCCACAGGCAACTTCTCGCCTTTGGCGAGGATATCTACCATTTTCTTGTGCGCCGCATCGCGACCAGTCAGCATCTTGCCGTTCAGCAGCAGGGTCTCACCGGGCTGCCAGCTTTGGATATCTTCTGCAGTAATGGTATTCAGGTTTACCCGACGGGTATTGCTGCCCGCTTCGCGGGTAATTTCCGGCCAGTCTTCCAACTTAGGCGGAGTCTGGCGAGCGGGCCCGGAGCCATCCAGGGTAAAGTGGGTGTGACGGGTAGCCGCGCAGTTGGGGATGATCGCCACAGCCTTGTTGGCAGCGTGGGTAGGATAATCCTTGATCTTCACATCCAACACAGTGGTCAGTCCGCCCAGGCCCTGGGCGCCGATGCCCAGTTTGTTGACGGAATCATAGAGTTCCAGACGCAGCTCTTCAGCACGGTTAGAGGCTCCGCGCTCTTGCAGTTCCTGAATGTCGATGGGGTCTAGCAGGGATTCTTTGGCCAACAGCATCGCTTTCTCAGCGGTACCGCCAATACCAATACCCAGCATGCCGGGCGGACACCAGCCGGCACCCATCTGTGGAACCATCTTCAGCACCCAGTCAACCACCGAGTCTGATGGATTCAGCATGGCAAACTTGGTTTTGGCTTCACTGCCGCCGCCCTTAGCTGCCACATAAACTTCTACGGTATCACCGGGAACGATTTCATAGTGAATCACCGCCGGAGTATTGTCTCCGGTATTCTTACGAGCACCATCTGGATCTTCCAGAATAGAGGCACGCAGCACGTTGCTGGCATTTTGATAGGCCCGGCGAACACCTTCGTTAACCATATCGGTAACGCTCATATCCGCTTCCCAACGCACATTCATACCCACTTTCAACTTCACGGTGACAATGCCGGTATCCTGACAGATTGGGCGGTGACCCTCGGCACACATGCGTGAATTGATCAGGATCTGGGCCATGGCGTCTTTGGCCGCCGGGTTGACCTCTTTCTCATAAGCCTTGTTCAGGGCCTGAATGAAGTCCTGTGGGTGGTAGTAAGAAATAAATTGCAGCGCATCGGCCACGCTGCCGATCAGATCATCCTGGCGGATAGTGGTCATTGCCAACTCCGATTAACGTCTCGAGGCCGGCGATTCTACACGAAATGTAGGGTTATTGACCCAGATATTCCCATAAATCCCATTCACCTAAAGGGAAAACGGAATAAAAAAAGGCGGACACCAGGTCCGCCTTTTTTAACTCAACCGGAAAACTACATGGATGAAGCTGTGGAATCACCGCTGGACTGCAGGGAGCGAATCGCATCGCGAAGCTGCACCAGATCCTTATTCACCGAACGGCGGTAAGCATCGATAGACTCTACAGCCTCTTCATTCGCACCGACACGCATAGTCAGGTCACTGCGCACTGAAGCCAGCTGGCGTTCCAGGCGAGCAAGCTTATCGGTCATCTCACGCTGGGAATCAGTATTGCCCTTGCGCAACTCTGCCAGCGAAGCCTCTACAGCAGCGATTTTCTTCACGCTGGACTCGAGGCCGCTGAGCTTGGTGCTGAGAGCGGCAACTTGCTTTTTGTTAGCTGCGACTGCTGTTTTATTTGCCGAGATACTCTTGCGGTTGGTGTCATAGGCAACACCCCACAATTTGCGGATCTCCGAGGAGTTTTCCTTGGCTTTTGCATTTAGTACTTCAACCGATGCCGTAGATTCCTCATCGGAGAGACTAAAGCGCTTCTCCAGTTCAGCAATACGGTTTTCCGCATCGGCAATACGAGTCTCTGCATCACTCAACAGGGTCCGGCTGTCCTGCCATTGCTGGTACAGGAAACCCGAGGCACCCAGGCCACCCATCGCCATAATCAGGGCACATAGACCCAAGAAAGAGAAACCACCTCGGCGCTCCTCCACGATCACCTGGGGCTCTGGTGAATCACTCCTTTCTTCGCTGGTAGTGAGATCCAGTGACGGTTCAAGAGCGGCGCTGCCGCCCAGTGTGGGCTCTTTGCGTTGCATGGTTCGATACACCCGATAACTGTGCTGATGAGTCCGGTACCCGCCAGTTCTATGCTGCTCTTTCCGGTACCGTATTTTCAGAAATATATGACAATAGAATCCATTCAGATTCGTCGAATTCTGCGGCAGTTATACCAAAAATTGACGAAAAAGTAAGCGGTCGTCAGTAATAATAGACGACAGTCGAATAGAGCTGACAGCAAAAGCTTCCCCCCTTGTGTTTGAGGAAATCGTCCCAAACTTCCCTAATCCATCGCGCCGGCTTAATTCTGAGATGCGGCACGTGTAGAATGCCCTCACCAATAACCCTCAGACAAAGGAAGGAAAACACCATGGCTTTCGAATTGCCTGAACTCCCCTACGCTAAGAACGCCCTGGCACCGCATATCTCCGAAGAGACTTTGGAGTACCACTACGGCAAACATCATAAAACCTACGTAGACAAGCTGAACGGCCTGCTGGAAGGCACTGCTGACGCTGACAAATCTCTGGAAGACGTGATCAAGTCCTCTTCCGGTGGTGTGTTCAACAACGCAGCCCAGGTTTGGAACCACACTTTCTACTGGAACTGCCTGAGCCCTAACGGTGGCGGCGAAGCCACTGGCGCGATTGCCGAGGCTATCAACGCAGCCTTCGGTAGCTTCGACCAGTTCAAAGAAGCATTTACCACCAGTGCTGTAAACAACTTCGGCTCCGGCTGGACTTGGCTGGTAAAAAATGCTGACGGCTCAGTCGCCATTGTAAACACTTCCAACGCAGCAACCCCGCTGACTGAAGAAGGCGTTACTCCCCTGCTGACCTGCGATGTTTGGGAGCACGCTTACTACATCGACTACCGCAACCTGCGCCCGAAGTACATGGAAGCTTTCTGGGCCCTGGTGAACTGGGAGTTTGTAAACCAGAACTTCGCTTAATCCCGAAGTCACCAGAAAAAGCGGGCCATGTGCCCGCTTTTTTTATTTCTTTAATGCCCTCCTCCCAATCAAATTCTCCCCACTACTGGCCAAATGCTGCTCCAGTCAGCACAATACCTGCTGATCTGCACTACACATCCCGCATAAAGCGTGGGGGATTTAGGCAGGCAACCTAAAGAATGCCACTGGAGTGGCACAAATTAGCAACGAAGAACCGAACACTGGGAATATGCTCATGAAGTTGAAACCAACCCTGATCGCAGCCGCCATAAGCGCGCTGGTAATCAGCGGCTGTGACCGCGGCGCCCCGAACACAGCCGAGCAGAGTGCAACCGCCACAGCCACGGAAAGCACGGCGACTCAAGAAGTCGCAGGAAAAGTGGACCCAGCCGCAGTCAAGCGCGTAAACCAGATGTTCGAGGACTTCTTCCAGGAGCACCTCGCCCGCAGCCCCGAGTACAAAACTTTCCTGGGCAAAAAAGAAGACTACGATAAGTGGAACGACCTCTCCCCAGAGTTTGCCAAGGAAACCCTGGAGATCGACAAGCGCCAGCTGGCGGAACTGAATAAAATTGATCCTTCCACTCTGGATGACGCTACCCGCTTGAGCTTGCGCCTGGCAAAGCGCAACTGGCAACAGGATATCGATGGCTACAAGTGGCGCAATCACGGCTACCCCGTCAACCAGATGTATGCCACCCACACCAGCGCAGCATCGCTACTGATCAGCCAGCACCGTATCGATGATGTCAGCGATGCAGAAGCCTATATCGCTCGTCTGAATGGTATGCCCAAGTATTTCTCCCAGCTGGAAGAACAACTGAAAGCCAATGCTGCAGTCGGCACCATCGTACCCAAATTTGTATTCCCTTACGTTATTAGCGATTCCCGCAACCTGATCACCGGTGCACCTTTTAACGGTGAAAAAGACAGCCCACTGTTTGCAGACTTTAAAGACAAAGTAGAAAAGCTGGAAATCAGTGAAGATCAAAAGAAATCACTGGTCGATAAAGCCAGCCAGGCCCTGACTGAAAGCGCCGGCCCCGCTTACGAAAAATTGATCAGCTACCTGCAAGAGCTTGAGAAAAAAGCCAACACTGACGACGGCGCCTGGAAACTGGCAGACGGCGAAGAGTTCTATAAATTCCGCCTCGGTGTTTACACCACTACGGATATGACTGCCGATGAGATCCACCAAACCGGTCTTAAGGAAGTTGCCCGTATTCACGACGAAATGCGCGAGATTATGCGCAAGGTGAAGTTCGAAGGTAACTTGCAGGAATTCTTCGAATTCATGCGCACCGACAAGCAGTTCTACTACCCCACCACTGAGGAAGGTAAAGCGGAATACCTGGAAAAGGCCACCGCAATTATCGACACCATGAAGGGCCGTTTGGATGAACTGTTTATCACCAAGCCCAAAGCCGATCTCGATGTAAGAGCCGTAGAAGCCTTCCGCGAAAAGTCTGCGGGTAAGGCCTTCTACCAGCGCCCGGCTCCCGATGGTTCGCGCCCCGGCATCTACTATGCCAACTTGTACAATATGGAAGATATGCCGTCTTACCAGATGGAAGCATTGGCTTACCACGAAGGTATCCCCGGCCACCATATGCAGCTTTCTATCGCTCAGGAATTACAGGATATTCCCAAGTTCCGTAAATACGGTGGTTACACTGCTTATACCGAAGGCTGGGGTCTCTACTCCGAGCTGGTACCCAAGGAATTGGGCTTCTATGAAGACCCCTACTCTGACTTTGGACGCCTGGCTATGGAACTGTGGCGCGCTGGCCGATTGGTGGTAGACACCGGCCTTCACGCCAAGAAATGGACCCGCGAGCAAGCGATCGACTACCTCGTAGAGAACACCCCGAACCCGAAAGGCGACGTGGTTAAAGCGATCGAGCGCTATATCGTGATGCCTGGCCAAGCAACCGCATACAAAATCGGTATGCTGAAAATTGTCGAGCTGCGTGAAAAAGCCAAAACAGAACTGGGTGATCAGTTTGATGTTCGCGGCTTCCACGACACTATCCTGGCCAGTGGCCCAGTCCCCTTGGATGTACTGGAAGAACTGGTTAATGAGTGGGTTGCAAAAGTAAAAACCCAACAATAAATGATAGAAGCGACAGATAAGTACCTGATAACTACTTGTCTGTCTTTTTCTTATCGTCAGTAGAGCATTGCAGAAGTAATAATTCTGTATAGTTTTTACAATACGGCATTTATTGTTTTACAGGGAAGTCCGGAATGACACTCCGGACTTCTTATTAAACAATCACCAGCTCCCAGCATGATTGGCACTGGGGTCTGATTTCAACTCCCCCACCTATTTTCAGCTCACCTTACCCGCCACTGTCGTATAAAAGCACCAAAATAAAACATACCCAGTATTCCCCATACCAAAAAAGTGCACCGCTCTTAGTTTCTGCTGAATTTATATCCACAAAACCAAATAATGGGATGCTTTTACATAAAAAAGTCCATTAACTGCAAAAATAATGATAAAAAAGTAAGAGCTACTCTTTGAACGCAAGGATTGTACTCATGAAGTTAAAAGTAACTCTGATTGCAGCGGCAGTAAGCTCACTCATTCTCACAGGCTGCAACGATAGTACCAACAATGCGGATGCACATAAGATTGCCCCCTTAGAGGAAAGTGCACTTAATCAGTCACCTCCCCCGAAAGTCAGCAAAGAAATGAGTGAGGCCAGCAAGAAGGTCAATTTGCTATTCGATAAGTTCTTCCAGGAGCATCTAGACCGCAGCCCTGAATTCAAAACATTCTTGGGTCTGAAAGAGGAGTACGGCAAATGGAATGATCTAACTCCTGAATTTGCACAAGAAACCCATGAAATTAATAAGCGTCAATTATCCGAGCTGAATAAAATTGATCCCGCTATACTGGATCGACCTACCCAACTTAATCTTCGGCTGGCAAAACGCACGTTGCAACAAGAGATCGAAGCCTATAAGTGGCGAAATCATAATTATCCAGTCAACCAAATGTTCGCCACCCATACCGGCGCCGCTTCAACACTTATCAGCCAGCACCGTATCGATAACATCAGGGATGCCGAAGCTTATATTTCCCGCTTAAATAGAATTCCCCAGTATTTCGCACAGCTGCAAGACCAACTAGAGGAAAACGCCAAAGCTGGCACCACTATTCCAAAATTTGTTTTCCCCTACGTTATTGGAGATGCACAAAACCTAATTACTGGTGCTCCTTTTGACAGAAAAAAGGACAGTCCCCTATTTGCTGACTTTAAGGGAAAAGTAGAAAACCTCGATATCAGTAAAGAGCAGAAAAAGTCCTTAATAGATAAAGCTAAAACAGCACTAAAAGACAACACTGGCCCCGCCTATAAAACCCTAATCGACTACCTGCAAGAGCTTGAGATACGCGCAACTACTGATGATGGCGCCTGGAAACTGGCAGATGGCAGTGACTTTTATAATTTTCGTCTCGGCTTTTACACATCTACCGATATGACAGCCGAAGAAATTCATAAGATTGGCCTTGAAGAAGTGACTCGCATCCATGATGAGATGCGAGAAATTATGCGTAAAGTAAAATTCGAAGGTAAATTGAAAAATTTCTTCGAATTTATGCGCACCGACCAGCAATTTTATTACCCGACCACTGAACAGGGGAAAGCTGCATATCTTGAGAAGGCTACTACCATTATCGATACCATGAAGGGTAGGCTGGACGAGTTATTTATCACCAAACCTAGAGCGGACCTCGATGTGAGAGCGGTAGAACCATTCCGGGAGAAATCTGCCGGTAAAGCTTTTTACCTGCAACCTGCTGCCGACGGATCACGCCCAGGCATCTACTACGCCAACCTCTACAATATGGATGATATGCCCAGTTACCAGATGGAAGCACTGGCATACCACGAGGGTATCCCCGGCCACCATATGCAGCTCTCTATCACCCAGGAATTACAGGATATCCCTAAATTCCGCAAATATGGTCACTATACCGCCTATACCGAGGGTTGGGGCCTTTACTCTGAAATGGTGCCAAAAGAGATGGGACTCTACCAAGACCCCTACTCAGATTTTGGGCGCCTCGCCATGGAGTTGTGGCGAGCAGGGCGCCTTGTAGTCGATACCGGGATCCACACCAAGAAGTGGACCCGAGAACAAGCCATACAATACCTGATGGAAAACACCCCTAACCCTGAGGGGGATGTTATTAAAGCAGTCGAGCGCTATATCGTATTACCCGGCCAGGCAACAGCCTACAAAATTGGCATGCTCAAAATTTTACAGCTTCGTGAGAAAGCCAAAAAAGAACTGGGAGAGAAGTTTGATATTCGTCAATTCCACAATGCAGTTCTGGCCAACGGCCCAGTACCACTGGATGCCCTGGAGGAAATTATTGACGAGTGGATAGCAAACACCAGAACTCCAAAAGTATAACTAAAAGGTTAAAACAGAATTAAAAAAGGCCACTATCTGTGGCCTTTTTTAATTTAAGCTAACAGCGTTCACTCTTATACTGCAAACCGCTGCCAGCATGTAGAATGATCCTATTTTTTAAGTGTCGTATGGCTTAGCGATACTGTGCTCAGTTGGCTGCGGGGTGATAGTCATAACTTTTACTTCGCTAGGCGTTTCAAATCGGTGCCAGACACCTTTTGGTACAACCAATATTTGCCCAGCTGATAACTCGTTCCGCTTCTCTTCACCATTTACGAGAAGAATTAGAGTTGTTTCTCCATCTACAACTTGAACAAACTCATCTCCATTGGTGTGCCTTTCCCTCTCGCTATTCCCTGAATAGTGGGCTACGTATATTCCACCATCCCTATACTCGGACAATAAGGCAAATGCATCTTTAGCTTCCTCATCCGTTGTTTCGGGAGTTCTTCCTTTTAGAAATTTAACTCTAGAAAACCCATCATCTACCGTAATAGCTTTTGACTTCGGCATTTACCAACCCCTTACAAGTACTATTCTTACTACTGGGGTGGAAGGAAAGAATACACCGCTCTCGAGACACGCTGTGAATACATCCCTGTAAGCTCCTAATCGGCATCCATGCCTCATAGGGTCCCAAGCGCGGTGTATTCTTCCCTTCTCCCTTTTTAGTAACTAAAACCACATGATCCGAGCACCTTCACCCTTTCTAGCGGTAAAGATGCTCAAACTTTTAAGTTACTCTTTTGACGATCCTATAGCCGAATACTCTGCAAAAGTGAATCCTAACTCTTGTTGGTTGCTATCCACTGATCTACCTGCTGCTCCAGCACTGCCAATGGCAAAGCGCCATTGGTGAGAACTACATTGTGGAACTGGCGGATATCAAACTGGCTACCAAGCGCTTCTTTAGCGCGTTCACGCAACTCAAGAATCTTCAGCATACCGGTTTTGTAGGCCAGTGCCTGACCGGGCCAAACCATATATCGTTCGATTTCGGTGATGACTTCAGACTCAGTCATACCGGTCTTTTCCAGCATATACTCAATCGCTTGCTCGCGACTCCAGCGCTTATAGTGCATTCCAGTATCCACGACCAACCGCACAGCCCGGAACATTTCCGCCTGCAACCGACCCAAATCATCATAGGGGTTTTCCTGGAAACCGGCTTCTTTAGCAAGCTTCTCGGAGTACAGTGCCCACCCTTCCGAGTAAGCATTAAACAACCCCATTTTACGGAAAGTCGGCACACCTTTTAGCTCTTGTGCAATTGCCAACTGGAAGTGATGCCCAGGTACCGCTTCATGGTAAGCCAAGGTACGCATTCCAAACTTTTTGGTTTCATGAACATCCCGCAAGTTTGCATAAAATACCCCGGGGCGAGACCCGTCCATTGCTGGAGGATTGTAGTAGGCTCCCGCCGAACCTTGCTCTTTAAACTCTGGGACTCGGCGCACCTCAACACCCATTTTGGGTTTTAAATCAAAATAGTCACCCAGGCCCGCATCAATTTCATCAATCATTACCTGGTAATCGGCAATAATTTTCTCTCGCCCTAAATCTGAATCCTCATAAAGAAACTGGGGATCATTATTCAGTGCTGAAAAACGTTCGCTAATAGTGCCACTGGTTCTACCAACGGATGAAAAAATTTCATTCATTTCCGTTTCAATTCTTGCAACCTCTTCCAATCCAATACGATGGAGTTCCTCCGGTGCAATATCTGTACTGGTAAAGTTGCGTACTTGATAGGCATAGTAGGCATCCCCATCCGGCAATGCCCAAACACCATTGTTCTCTCCAACTTTTAACCGGAGAGTACTGAAATAATCGATTAGCCCTTGATACGCGGCGTAAACTTCTGTACCAATCAGCAACTCAGCTTGGCTGAGAATACCTTCCCGCTCATGTTTATCCAGCTTTTCAATTTTGTTAAGTCGCTCCAGTAATGAGGTATAAAGTATATTTTCTTTTACCGGCGCGGCGATAAAACCCTGCATTTCCTCTAAAACACTATCGACAACAAAGCGCGGGGGCAGGATATCTTTCCCTTCCCTTATCTTCAGACCATCCAGCAATTGATCAAACTTACGTCCGACCTCTCCCAGACGAGACAAGTAATAATCAGCTTCTTTTACATTGTTGATCTGATGTACTTCAGCGAGAAACTCTGGCAACCTATTCTGCTCACCCGACATTTGGTTAAGCGGGTAATCATGGTGCCTCCAGCGTTCAACTTCCGCCTTTATACTGAGAAGATGCTCTAACACATCATAGGAAATGGCCTGCTGCCCTTCCAAACTTTCGCGATCGTAGCTGCGCAATACCGCCAGCTCGCTCTTCATCATTTCAATAACACGCAACTGCTCTTCTTCAGACAAATCATCGAGATGCGCATTGTGTCCATCAATTCCAAATTGTTCCAAAATTCTAATTTGTGAAAGGATTTCCGGACTGCTACTGCCGATTTTTATAAAGACACGTTCAAAAAATACATCTATAGACCAAGGCTTGAAATAAACTGCATTAATAGCAAAAGCAGAAACTGCCAAAACCCCCACAAAAAATAAGCCGCCAAACCATTTGGCAATAGTCTTAATCATTATATTTCTCCCGAATTCTTAGCTGTAATTTTGTCCCGGTATCAGGATCACCTCAACTCCCGCAGCAGAGAATTCCGATAGAGCGATCAGCGCAGGGGCCAAGCTGAATTAGACCCATAATCCACAACTATTTTATCGGCGATACAAAGTCACTGGGCTTCAGAGCCAGCAGGGAGCAACTGACCTTCTGCAATATATTCTCTGCTGTATTCCCCATAATGAAACCGGGAATACCCGCCCGTCCAACAGTGCCCATTACCAGCAAGTCGAGACCTTCTTCATCAATCAGCAATGGAATAAAGTTATCTGGATGGGCAACCACATGGTGAATACGTATTTCCCCCTCAATTCCGGATGCACGTATCAATACATCGAGCTTTGATCGGTGTTGGGCCCGCGCTGATTCAGTGGCCTCATCCAACTCTTCCTCAGAAGCGCTCAAGGGAAAATGGCGCCGCAAGTATTCGTCGATATCGAAGTCCCAACAGGAAATAACGTTCAACACCCCACTGCAACTGTCAGCGAGTACTCGCGACCAGCGCAGCAACCGGATCGCCAAGTCATAACTGCTGCCATCCTCGCATTCAGGGTCGAGAGCTACAGCCACCTGAATTTTGTTGCGATGTTCCTTGATTGGGCGGCACAGCCATACCGGGCAGGGACACTTTCGCAGCAGATCCATATCCATTGCCTTGAAGCCCTTAAGCTGGCTGCGACCCTCAACATTCTTGATCACCAGGTCATAGCCCTCAGACAATACCCGGCGGATCACCCGCTCGGCAGGTCGGGCACCACAATCTGACTCAATCTCCAAATTGGTCCTTTCCGCGGATAACTCCATATGTACGCGGGCCGACTCAATTTCACTCCTGACCCTATCAAGCATTGTCCTCACACAGAGCCGACTAAACTCCTCAAACCCTTCCGGCACCTTCGGACAGACCAGTAAAACCTTTATCTCCGCCTGATGATTGCGCGCCACTGCAAAAGCCTGCATGAGTCCACTGCTTTCATCTTCAGCAGCATGGCTGACATACAGGATTTTATGAATGTTTGGCATAACGCTGCCCTCAACCAGAGACATTTGGGAGCAAACAGGGGCAAGACTCACCATAAACCCATTCGCTGCCTCAAATTGGTATCGTGGGCAGAGCAGATTTCACACGGAAATACACAGGTGAAGAAGATGGAGCTGGAGTAGATAGGGAAAGGCGAAGTGAGTAAACACCAACCTTAATAGACGGAAAAAGCGTCTAGTGTCGCTAAAACACAAGGCAGAGGAGCCCAAATGAGCTCAGGAGACTAAAGCAGGTCGGCCAGAGCCCGGTGCTGGGGTCAGATATCCAAAACCTGCTTAACAAAAGGAATGGTGATTTTACGCTTAGCCATAAGTGAAGCCCGGTCCAACTCCTCCAGACACAGAAAGAGTGCTCGAGTATCCCTCGGGGCGCGGTGCAATATGTACTGGGCCACATCTTCCGGCAGGTCGAAACCGCGCAGACGGCTGCGACGGCGCAGGGCGGCAACTTTATCGCTGTCATTCAGGGTTTTGAGCTGGAACACCAGGGACCAGTGCAGGCGTGACTGCAAATCAGCCAGGGCAATATCCATACCGCGGGGAGACTTGCGAGCCCCCATCAATAACTGCCTGCCGCCATCCTTAACTCGGTTATAGAGATGGAAAATAGCGGTCTGCCACTCGGGCTGCCCTTCCAACAAATGAACATCATCTATACAGACAAGGTCCAGGCGTTCGAGTCCGTCGAGAATAACAGCCGGGTCCATGTTCATTAGGTCTGCGAGAGGGAGATAATGGAAAGAGCGACCATTGGCCTCTGCGCACTGACAAGCAGACTGAAGCAAGTGGCTAATACCACTACCCGCCTCACCCCAAATGTAAATTACAGACTCGGGATTCTCGCCACTGGCAAAAGACTGCAGCAGGGCAACTACCTGTCGATTTGGATCTGAATCCGACAGGTAGAAGTTATCAAAAGTGGCGTCATCCCGCAGGGATACCCCCAGCGGCAATTGTTGCGGAATACTCATCTCAATCCCAGTGATAGCGCAACGGATTCTCAGCGCTGCCCAAGGGTGAACGGTATCCATTCAGGTTAATGGCGTCTCCGTCCGCTTGTGCTCGCAATTTATGGTTTAGAGCCAGGGTATCACGCAAATTGCTCAACCCTGCCGAAGTGACCAGTGCCAGGCGCATTCGGTCCCCTTCAACAGAGAGCAGGTTAGCACTGCTGACCTGTGCCAACCCCTGTAGATAACCAGATGCCTTGGCATAATCAGCAAAACTGTCGATACCAGATAACTCAACAATCACCGCGCCCAACTGATTGTCCTGGCCATTTGGGGACACCGCATAGCGCTGCGCGAGAACATTGGCCAGCTGGTTAACGCCGCGCAGAGCGACCTCTTCCAGCGAACCTCCGGCAGTATCAAAGGCATAACTGCGACCGCCGTGAATTAGCAACCAATCTGCCTGCCAGCGATGGCCCGAAGCTTGAAGCACCCGCCCCATCAAAGTGGCATCGGGACTATAGCGAAAACCCGCCTTCTCAGCTGCCTGCTCATCCTGGGCCCAGAGAGCTCCCAGGGGCATATTGCGCTGATCATTAAGATCCATTACCGGGAAATCCAGGGGGACACCGCGCTCGATAGCCATTGCCTCGAGTACAGAGAAGAGCTCCGGGGTCGCCTCTTCACTCAAAGCACTGCGTCCCTCTTGCAGGGTATCTACTGCAAGCCACACCAAAGTACCGGGGCGATTGTTAGGCCACACGGGCAAGTTCAATTGATTAACTTGCCGGGAGATCGCTTGGGGATCAAAGGAAAGGTGCAAGTAGAGCTGATTGTCCTCGCGGGTATAGCGATACCCTTGAACAAACTGCTGTGCATTCTTTAATATCGGCTGCACATTTGGGTTACTACCGACAGCGGCATCTCCCGTAACACGTACGAACACACGTTCCAGGCCGCGACTTCCGGCTGCTGTACGATCCGTGGCTCCGCGACTCGACACAGCCTCGACAACTTCGTACAAATCCGAGATGACTCGAGCTTGAACCGGTAGGGCTAGAACACTGATGATCAGAGCCAGCAACTGCAACACCAATCCCTGCCGGAGCAGCTTGTGCATAGGACTTCTCTCCAAACCTCTTATTTTCCGCCCCTGAGCTTGCAGAAATTATTATCGATGTGCAAGACGCCAGATTTTAGGGCGGACTAAAAATTGCGGCTATTGTATCAGCGTCAGACGTTTCTCTCAGCCCCGAGTTCTCACTATCGGAGTGATTTCACAGTTCAAATGGTGAGAAAATGCCGAAATCCCCCTTCGAGATGCCGTCTGGGCGTGGCTCCCGAGGCAAGACCCAGATAGAATACGCGCCCTTCGAATACCCACCGCAGGAAGAATCATGAGCGATTCCAAGCCGCAATCTACGCAAACATCCCTCTCTTATAAAGATGCCGGTGTCGATATCGACGCAGGTAATGCACTGGTAGAGCGCATCAAAAATGTCGCCAAACGCACATCCCGCCCCGAGGTAATGGGCGGACTGGGCGGATTCGGCGCCCTGTGTGAACTTCCAAGCGGCTATAAAGAGCCGGTTTTGGTTTCCGGCACCGACGGTGTAGGTACCAAGTTACGCCTGGCAATGGACTTGGGCATTCACGACAGCATCGGTATCGATCTTGTCGCCATGTGTGTAAATGACTTGATCGTAGCAGGAGCTGAACCCCTCTTCTTCCTCGACTATTACGCAACCGGCAAACTCAATGTCGATATTGCTGCAGAAGTAGTTACCGGCATTGGCAAAGGCTGTGAGCTGTCAGGCTGCGCACTGGTCGGCGGCGAGACCGCCGAAATGCCCGGCATGTACGAAGGCGACGATTATGACCTGGCAGGCTTCTGCACCGGTGTCGTAGAAAAATCTGAAATCATCGACGGCAGCAAAGTTAAAGCTGGCGACGTATTGATCGGCCTGGCCTCCAGTGGCCCCCACTCCAATGGCTACTCCCTGATCCGCAAGGTTCTAGAAGTCAGCGGTGCCGATCTCCAGCAGGACATCGGCGGTGAAATACTGGCCAAAGCGTTGATGGCCCCGACCCGTATTTACGTTAAAAACCTGCTGCAATTAATGAAGACCTTCCAGGTGAATGCGCTAAGCCATATCACTGGCGGCGGCTTACTGGAAAACCTGCCCCGCGTACTGCCCGAAGGCTGCAGCGCGCGTATTGATGTCACCAGCTGGGAAATGCCTCCTGTATTTAATTGGCTGCGTGATGCAGGCAATATCGATAGCCGCGAAATGTACCGCACGTTTAACTGCGGTGTTGGCATGGTTATTTGCGTGCCTGCAGAGCAATCCGAGTCGGCACTATCCGCTCTCAAGCAAATGGGCGAAGACGCCTTTGTCGTTGGCACTATCGAAGATGCCAAAGAAGGGGCGGAAGCAGTAGAGCTGGCGGGGCTGTAATGTCTTGTAGAGTTGCCGTATTAATCTCCGGTAGTGGCAGCAACCTGCAGGCTCTGCTGGATGCCGCCGCACAAGAGGACGCGCCTTTTTCCGTGACTGCAGTTGTCAGCAATAAGGCAGATGCCTATGGTCTGACTCGCGCAGAACAGGCAGGCGTTCCCACCTCTGTGGTGGATCACCGGGATTTCTCCAGCAGAGAAACCTTCGATCACGCCTTGATCGAAGAGATCGACAAGTGCAAACCAGATTTGGTTGTACTGGCTGGGTTTATGCGTATTTTGACACCCGACTTTGTGCGCCACTACAACGGCCGCCTGATCAACATTCACCCCTCCTTACTGCCGAAATACCAGGGCCTGCATACCCATAAGCGGGCACTGGAAGCCGGGGACAAAGAACACGGAGTAACCGTGCATTTTGTCACCGAGGAACTCGATGGCGGGCCACCTATCGTCCAAGCCATTGTTCCTGTAAAGGAGGGAGACACTCCAGAGCTATTGGCAAAGCGAGTGCAGGTTCAAGAACACATCATTTACCCCATGGCAGTTACCTGGTTTGCTCAGCAGCGCCTGCAAATGGCAGATGATCGAGTTCAGCTGGATGGTGAATTACTACCTCACCACGGGGTTCAGGTTTCCGCATAAAACCAGACCTTGATAGCTGGCGGGGTAAAAGTCCTTCAATGTACTTTGCGCGCCTCGCCAGCTAGTATTCAAAAGGGTTCAGTTTTTTGTGGGATATCACAGTGCGCCTTTTTGCTACCTCTCTGTTTCTTTTTTTAATTACCGGCCAGGCAATTGCTGCTGAGCTGGAACCTTTCAAAGCCACCTACGCCGCCCGATTTAATGGGATCAGCATTACCGCCACTCGGGAATTGTCCGGACAGGACGGCAACTGGCGCCTGGACTTCGATAGCAGCGCCCTTTTTGCCAGCATTAAAGAGTACTCTCGCTTTACCAGCCAGGATGGCCATATCACCCCCCAACATTACGAATATCGCCGCAAAGGCCTTGGTCGAAATCGCGCCACGGTGCTTAATTTCGAACCGTCAAAAGGTATGATCTTTAACGTTCATAATCCGGAGCGGGATCTCAAAGACGCCCCTCCCAATATCCTTGACAAGGTGAGCTATCAAATCCAACTGGCACTCGATGTCGCCGCAGGAAAAACAGACCTTCAATACAAAGTTGCCGACGGCAAAAAAATTCGCGATTACAAATTCAGTCAAGTTGGCACTGAAACCCTAAAAACACCTCTGGGTCCGGTGGAGACAATTAAAGTCGCTCGAGTGAGAGATAAAGACTCTGGAAGAGAGACAACTGTCTGGATCGCACCGCAATGGAACTACGCTTTGGTGAAACTTATCCAAAGAGAAGAAAATGGCAAAAGGTATCAAATCAACCTGACAAATTTATCCATCAACGGCGAAAAAGTCGCTGCCAGCCAATAAATGGCCACATTTTCGACTGATGAAAAAAAATCCGTCGACTTGGATAGATTTTTGTCCCCATTGTCTTTATAAAGTCACTCCTCTCCCTCACTAGGGCAATGACGTATTGCTAGACTTTTTAGTAAGGGATTTGCTACGGAAGTGGAAGGTACTTATATAAGTCTAAAGGCCTTCCTGCCATGGCAGAGTTTATTCCAACCTGTTTATGGCTTTCAGTAATCAGCAGACTTAGAGATGGGTTCTCATGAATAAAAAATACCTGCGACACGCAGTTCTGGCCGCAGCTATCAGCTCCGTTTCCCAAGGCGCTATGGCTGCAGGTTTCTACTTGCAGGAAACCAGTGCAACAGGCCTTGGCCGCGCATTTGCTGCCGAAAACACTATCGGCGACAACGCTGCGATTCTGGCGCGCAACCCAGCCGGTTCAGCACTATTCAATACTTACACCATTTCTCTTGGTGCGACTTACGTTGATCCCGAAATCGATGTTGATGGTGATGTCACCTACTACGTCGGCAGTGAGGAAACTGGCTACCTGGGATTCGAAACTCCCGCGAGCGCCAAAGACTACGCCACCAGCGCAGTAATCCCCAACGGCTACCTGGCCGCCCCCATCAATGATGAGTGGTCCTGGGGCCTGGCCATGTACACCGACTTTGGCCTGGAAACTGATTTCCCGGATAACTTCCCCGCAACTACGATCGCTAACAAAACCTCTCTGCTGACTGTAAACATCCAGCCATCTGTTGCTTACGATTTTAACGATCAATTCAGCATTGGCCTGGCAGCGAATATTTTCTACGTTGATGCAGAACTGAACACCACCTTCCCCGATGACTTCCTGATCGGTGACGTTGTAGCACCCGCCTTTGGATTTAACCCCTCCGGCGCCACCGTGTTGGACGTAAAAGGGGATGCCTGGGACCTGAGCTGGACCATCGGCGGCCTGTGGCGCATCAGCGACAACACTCGCGCAGGTATTTCTTACCACGCTAAGTACGACCCCAAAATTAAGGGTGAAGTAAGCTCCGACATCGCTCCGAGCCCGCTGGATTCATTTGACGATACTTCCGGCAACCTGACCCTGAACCTGCCTGACACCCTGGAGCTGGGCTTCTACCACCGCTTCAACAATAACTGGGGTGTGGCGGTAGGCTACATGTGGACCAACTGGGACCGTTTCGAGCGCCTCGAAGCCTTTATCCCCTCCGCTGGTGAAGACTACAACCCGCTTCTGCTGAAAGAAGAAAACTTCCAAAGCGGCTCTCGTTTCAGTATCGGTGGTGAATACTACCGCAATGACGAGTGGACCTTCCGCTTTGGTTACGCTTACGATCAAGGCGCTGCCCGCGACGGCTTGAACCGCCATGAAACCGAAGAACTCTCAGAACTGGTAGACGAAGACCTTCCGATTACCTGGCGTACCCTGTCTATTCCCGACACTGATCGCCAGTGGCTGACTGTTGGCGGCACCTACTCACTAACTGACAAACTCACTGTTGATGGCGCTTTCGCCTACATCTGGGGTGATGACGAAGTTATCCAGGAAGCTAACAACATTAACGACTCCCTGATTACCTACTTCGATGGTGGCACCACCAAAACCGAAGCTTACCTGTTCAGCTTGGCTCTGAATTACCAGTTCTAAGTCACCTTAGATCTGATGAAAAGAAGGCTCTACCCCTAGTAGGGCCTTTTTTATTTCCGGCTATTATCAAGCCCCATCTAAACTTCCACAAACCCCACAACAATCCACTCCCCAGAAAGCCCCCCTCACCCCCAATCCAAATACCACCAAAGCGTTAACAGCGAAAAAAAGGGTTAGATATCTCCATCCTTAAATTTGATATAAGGAACGTCAAATCCTAAAACCAGATGAGTTTGCAAAATCATATTTCCTAACAACGTATTTAAATTATTTATTTTTGCTCAATCAATGGAATTCGGAGCTTATTTGTTTAACTTATCAATATTGTTCAAAATCGCCTTATTCAGAAAGCAGCCCCTATAAGCTCACATCACTGTTACTCAAGGACCTCTGGATAACTCCGTAATACCTCTGCGACCTTTCATTAACCGGGAGGGCCCACGCATGCATTGCAAACATCAAACCCACTTAAATTGTGAAGTAAGTCAAACTACAAGAGTAAAATCATGAAGTTGTCAGCAGTATTTATCTTGTTAATTTTAAGCCTGGATGTCGCAGCCTTCTCTATGGGAGACGCCATCAATACGGCTGGTAAACAGAGAATGCTATCCCAGCGCATTACCCAGACTTACATCTTGCGCGGCATTCAACCGGATGCAGAGCGCCACGAAAAGGTATTTGCCCGATCAATTCACGAATTTAAAAAGAATCACGAGAAACTAAATAATTTTCATGGCGCAGAAAAGATCAGAGATCAACTTGTTGAAGTTGAAAAAGAATGGAAAGCGTTTGAGTCTGTCGCCTCACAACCAGTCAATAAACAAAGCGCCAGCGAATTATTTCAGCGCAGCAACTCCCTTCTTTCTGCCGCCCACACCTATGTGGTCCAACTCCAACAAGTCGCCAATCACAACAGCGCCGAGCTCATTAATATCGCCGGTCGCCAGCGTATGCTCTCCCAGAGAATCGCCAAGAACTACGCTGCTAAACTATGGGAAGTATCCTTGGATGATGCCGAAACCGGATTGCAGGAAGATCTCTCCGAATACTCCAACCGACTGAACCAGCTATTGGAGAGCCCCCTCAATACTCCAGAGATCAATGACAATCTACGCAAAGCAAAAGACCACCTGAGTTACGCCAGCCGGGGGTTTGAGGGAAATATGAAAATATCTGAAAAGCGCCAAATTCAGGTAATTACCGGCACCACGGATCTAATGCTACGCAATATGAACATCATTACTGAACAATATGCTGAATTGCTAAATTCAGGGGAGTAGGGATGAGAACGGATATTGAATTCAGGCCCAGTACCGAAGAAATCCTCCATAAACTGGCAACGCCTGAGTTCCAGGCACTCAATCAGCAAGCTAATGACGAATCCATTAAGCGCATGAAGCAGGCTGTGCCGATTTTGATCGGGATAGGTAAAGCTGGCGACAACATTCCCGGAATGCGAAAAAATTTAGTCCTGCATGCCGGTCCCCCAATAACCTGGCAGCGGGCATCTGGACCGTTAAAAGGCGCAATCATTGCCGGTCTGATTTATGAAGGCCTGGCTAAAAATAAAGCTGAAGCGGAGCAGGTTATGGAGGAAGGCCAGGTTGATCTTGAGCCTTGCCATAACCACAATGCGGTCGGGCCCATGGCTGGCATTATTACCCATTCAATGTCTGTGTATATTGTCGAAGATAAGCTATCCGGCAATCGGGCTTATTCCAACCTTAGTGATGATCGCGCCGATTACCGCGGCAGCTCTATTCGCTTTGGCGTGTATGACAAAGAGGCCATCGATTACCTTCGTTGGATAGAGGACGAAATTGCCCCCGTACTAAATCAAGCAATCCAGGATGAAGGCGGAATTGATTTTGTACCTATAATTGGCCGGAGTCTCCTTATGGGAGACGACTGCCATGTAATGACTAATGCCGCCACACTGATTTTCTCTAGAATTTTAATGCCGGGAGTTATTCGGGCCAGTAAAAAGCGAAAAGATATTGAAAGGATTACCAACCAAATCTACAAGGATGAGACATTCCCATTAAACCCAATCATGGCGACCTGCAAAGTTGTTTCCGATGCTGGCAGCGGTATTCCTCACAGCAGCATTATTACAACTATGGCTCGCAATGGGACGGAATTTGGTATTCAAGTTTCAGGGCTGGATAAGGCCTGGTTTACCGGCTTAGCGGGGGTTGGCCATGGACTGTTAATGCCGGGAATCACTCCTGCAGATGTCAACCGGGACATGGGAGACAGTGCTATCACCGAGACCATGGGTTTTGGCGGCACCCTTAAAATATCCTCAGGAACATACCAAGACAACATCGACAGCATATTGAAGATGTATGATATCTGCCACTCTGAGAGTGACTTTGTCGTTACTCCAGGCATTGAGGGTAGAGGCGCTCCATTTGGTTTTGACCTGCTAAAAATCATAAGAACCGGTACAACACCAACTATCAACTCTGGCCTGGCCCACAAAAGCATGAACCACTATCAAGTCGGTACCGGGTCTCTGCACCCCCCGCTGGAAGCATTTTTAAATGCTGCTGCCAGCTTCCTGGATTCAGAGGAAGAGCAACCCTCAGTCCACTAATAACTGAGCCTCACAACGAATTCCCAAGATTCATATTTCACATGGGCATAAAACAGAAAAAGGGGCAAAGCCCCTTTTTCTAATACCGACAAACTAAAAGCTCAGATTACCAACCGCACTGACGCCCTTGGTTCTGCTCTTCCAGATACGCCATCAGCGGCTGGAAGTAATCGATAATGGCGGAAGCATCCAGGTCGCGCTGACCAGTGAGCGCTTCCATAGCATCCGGCCAGGGCTTGCTTGCACCCATTGCCAACATAGCGCGCAGCTTCTTACCAGCCTCATCATTCTGGTAGATGGAGCAGCGGTGCAACGGTCCGGTTTCACCAGCGGCTTCACACAGCGCACGGTGGAATTGGAACTGCTGGATACGCGCCAGGAAGTAGCGAGCGTAAGGTGTATTACCGGGGATATGGTACTTGGCACCCGGATCGAAGTTCTCTTCGGAGCGCTCTACCGGAGCGGCAATGCCCTGGTAATCTTCACGCAGTTTCCACCAGGCTTTGTTGTAGTCTTCCGGCTTCACCTCACCGTTGAATACCTGCCAGCGCCACTTATCAACGAGCAGACCAAATGGCAGGAAGGCGATCTTATCCAGCGCCTGCTGCATCAGGTAACCGATATCTTTACTCTCATCCGGCACCTCATTCATCAGACCGATTTCCTTCAGGTACTTCGGCGTGATGGAAAGCGCGATAGTGTCGCCAACAGCTTCGTGGAAACCGTCGTTAGCGCCATTTTTATAGAGGAAAGGCTGATCTTTATAGATGCGCTGGTAGAAGTTGTGGCCCAATTCATGGTGGATGGTAACCAGGTCTTCACCCGTTTTATTGATACACATCTTGATGCGGAGATCGTCCTGCCCATCCATATTCCAGGCACTGGCATGACAAACTACATCGCGATCGCGTGGCTGGGTGAACTGAGAGCGCTCCCAGAAAGTTTCCGGTAGAGGCTTAAAGCCCAGGGAGGTGAAGAACTTCTCCCCCACTTTAACCATGTCTTTTTCACTCATGCCGGAATCAACCACCAGCTGAGTCAGATCATAGGGCGCCTGCATGTCATCGTCTTTGACTATGTCATAGACGTTACCCCACTCCTGGGCCCACATATTACCCAGCAAGTGCGCAGGGATTTTACCCTGAGCCGGCACTACGTCATCGCCGTAATGCTCATTCAACTTGGCGCGAACATGGCAGTGCAAAGCTTCGTACAACGGCTTCACTTTACCCCACTGGGTATCCATATCCGCAGCAAAGGCATCCGGAGCCATATCGTATTTGGAGCGCCAAAAAACACTTAGGTTGTCATAACCCAATTCTTTGGTACCGGCATTACCAATCTCCACCTGGCGCTCATACAGAGGCTTCATGGGAGGAGAAACTTTACGCCAACCAACCCACAAATCCTTAAGCAATTCAGGATCGCGATTAGTCGCCATCACCTGCCCCATCTCGGTCAGGGTATAGCACTTTTCTTCACCGGCATCTTCGCGGCAGTATTTACCGGCACCGTACATGCCCTGCATTTTTGAGCCAATTTGCGCCAGCTCAGAAGTTAATGCCGGATCTTTCGGCGCGGGGAAAACCAAACCCTGCTTCAACATGGTCAACTGACGACGGGTATCCGGGTCCAGGTCCAGGTCGTTAAATTTGGCGGCCTCTGAAGCCAGCTCCACTGCCAGGGTGGTGTATCGCTCTGAAGCCAAAGCCTCTACATATTGGGAATCAATATTGATATAGGTAGAAGCAAGCCAAGCCGCATGACTTGCCTCTTGCCCCATTTTTTCCAAGCGAGCCTGGGCATCATTTAGGAAAGCTTGCGCATCTTTGGCTGTCAGCTGGGAATTCTCAGCTGGACTTTCCGCAGTCGCCTGAGCCACACCAACCGGTTTTACCGCTTGCTGCCCACTGTCACAGGCAGACAGTGCAACGGCAACCACTATCGAGAGAGCAACTTTTTTCATTTTCTCCTCAAGAATCATTTTTAGATCTGCTTATAGTTGACGCCGTTTATAGCATAAGCCCCACACAATCAGCGACGGCAAGGCCGAAGATCGAGCCAGATCGACACAAAATCCCCTTTTATATCGTCTTTGCGGGAAAAAATTTGGTGAGGAAAAGAGTAAAAACCCAGGACACGGTCGAGCAAAACACTCTCAACGGGGATTTTTCAGGGGATGATTTTTGAAACAAAGAAGGGAGAGATTGGAGGCAGCCCAACCAGCAACACCCTCGGCACATGATACCACTGCTACCGTTGCTCCCTTCCGGGCCTGGCGGAGTTCACAGCTGCTCATTGCGAGGGGACCGGGAGGGCCGCCACAACGATCTTCGGTGCCAGTGCATCCGAAGAGGGCGCGATTATAGAGGCATAAACGAATAAGATCCAGCCCTATTAACAGGTTATAATAAACGACTACTATCTCACCCCCTGCAAAGAGTTACTCATGCACTTGTTTGTCGATAATTTAACCAACGTTGACTTCAGCTACCTCGACTCAAAACGAGGCATCGTAGGCGAGACCTGGCTGGCAAACGCAGCCCTTGATGGCGCCTTGGATGAACAGGGGATGGTTTGCGACTTTGGCATAGTGAAAAAGACCCTGAGGCATTGGCTGGATGATCAAGTCGACCACCGCCTCCTGGTACCTACCCGCTCACCCCAACTGACCCTGGAGCACAATGGAGACCAGGTTAACCTGACCTGGCTACTGGAAAGCGGGGCCTCTATTAAAGTGTCAGGTCCAGAACAAGCTTTCGCCTTAGTGGACGCCGAGGTAATTACTCCTGAGAGCGTCGCCGTCTGGTGTGTCCAGCAACTGGCCAGCCACTTCCCCGATAGCGTGGAGAAGCTCAAACTCAGCTTCCACTGTGAAGTGATTGAAGATGCTTTCTACCACTACAGCCATGGCCTGAAGAAACACCTTGGCAACTGCCAGCGTATCGCCCATGGACACCGTTCACGAATTCAGGTCATGACGGGTGGCCACCGCGATGCAGAGCTGGAAAAGTACTGGGCTGAGCGCTGGGAAGATATCTACCTGGGCACTCGTGAGGATCTGGTTTCAACAACTGCCGATGATCGCGGTGAGGAAATGCATAACTTTGCTTACAGTGCACAACAGGGAAACTTCACCCTGTCCATCCCTGCCAAAGTTTGTGAAATTCTTGACTGTGATACCACGGTGGAGCAGTTGGCCCAATATATCGCCAACACCCTGGCGGCAAAAGAACCGGGGAAAGCGATTACCGTAAGAGCCTACGAAGGAATTGGCAAAGGCGCGATTGCTTCAGCTCAAACCAGCTAGCCCAGCCCCATAGCACCGACACCGTTATAAATTGAAGTACCAAGGCGCCCGACTTTGAACCTGATTGTTTTACAAAAGCACGACTTTATTAGTCCCAATCGCGTCCGCCTGAGTGGACGCCAGCTGGAGCATATCACCAAGGTTCACAGAGCAGCGCCGGGACAACAACTGCGTGTCGGACTGCTCGACGGGCAAATAGGGAATGGCGAGATTGTTACGCTCGACGAGAAGTGCGTTGAGCTTGAAGTGGCATTCGCAATCGATCCGCCCCAGCCACTACCTCTCACACTTATTTTGGCCCTGCCTCGCCCCAAAATGCTCAAGAGGGTTATCCAGCACCTAACAGCACTCGGGGTCAAAAAACTGGTTTTAATTAATAGTTACCGGGTCGAAAAGTCTTACTGGCAAACCCCTTGGTTGCAGGAAGACAAACTCTTTGAGCAATGCCTGCTCGGACTCGAGCAGGCTGTCGATACGCAAATGCCAGAAATTCTGTTGCGCAAACGCTTCAAACCGTTTGTCGAAGACGAACTCCCTTCCCTCTCCAGTGACTCTCGTAAACTGGTGGCTCATCCAGTAGGGGGAACGGCTTGCCCTGTGGACATAAAGCAACCGACCACTTTAGCCATTGGCCCTGAAGGCGGCTTTATCAGCTATGAAGTCGAGAAGCTCCAGGAAGCAGGCTTTCAATCCGTTCACCTGGGGCCACGTATTTTACGGGTAGAAACTGCACTGCCAGTGCTAATTAGCCGGTTATTTCCCGCGTTTTAAATTATCGGACTTTACGAGGCTCTGCTGCATATCCACAGGAGCCTCTGAGTACTTACCCGACGTATTGCTTTTTAAGCTTTTACGAAAGCTTAACCACCCATACTTCAATTGTTCAAATAAACCCCGCTAAAGTTACCTATCTCTAACGATGAGAGAATTGCGTAATTTAGCAATCAATATTTCATCAATTTGTCACAATTAAGTCATATTTTGCGCCCTCGTTTTACCACCTTACGGTCGAATTACTATGAGCGTATTTTTAAGCCGGCTAAAGCAAACCCTTACCTTCCTTCTTCTTGGGGGGGCACTGGCTGCTGCAACTTCTACAGCCCAAACCCGTTTCCCTCCCGATACAACGGGCCTGCTTTTTACTCTACACGGCTCCAATACTGTCGGTGCAAAGCTGGCACCCAACCTGGTGAGTGATTACCTGGAATCCCGAGGTGGCAGTAATCTGGAGGTTATTCCTCTAGAGAAAGAAAATGAGGTTCGAGTACAGGGGGATCTCGGTGGCAATAAAATTTATGTCGATATTGCGGCACACGGTTCAAGCACTGGATTTAAAGGCCTTGAACGGTCCCAGGCCAATATCGCCATGGCTTCGCGACCAATAAAAGATGCTGAGCACGCAGCCCTGAGTCGCTTTGGAGATATGCGCGGTCAAGGTGCAGAACATGTTATTGCTATCGATGGACTCGCCATTATTGTTCACCCTAAAAACCCCATTACTCAATTAACCCTGCAACAAATAGCAGCAATATTTTCCGGGAAAATTACCGACTGGTCTGAAGTGGGCGGGCGGAAAGGTCGTATCAAAGTTCTGGCGAGAGATAATCAGTCCGGCACCTGGGATACGTTTAAAAGCTTGGTGCTTGGAAAAAAGCACTCCCTTATTGCCAATGCAAAACGCTTCGAATCGAATGATCAATTGTCGGACCGTGTTTCGGCAAACCCCAATAGTATTGGATTTGTCGGCTTGGCATCTATTCGACGGGCCAAGGCAGTGTCAGTATCCGATCAGAACACCCAACCACAAGCTCCAGAACATCTGACAATTGCAACTGAAGACTACCCCCTCTCCCGCCGCCTTTTTCTCTATACCGCTGCTTACGGTTTAAAACCCGCCGCCGAAGAGTTCCTGCACTTTGTACAGAGTGAGCAGGGGCAGGAGCAGGTAAAGGCCACTGGGTTTGTCGCGCAAACGCCGATCGGTGTAAAACCTGAAGCCAATCGGGAAGGCCCCAGCGAGTACCTAAAATTAACGGAAAATGCAGAGCGCCTGAGCATTAACTTCCGTTTCTCTGAAGGCAGCGCCTCTTTAGATAACAAGGCAAAACAGGATATACAGCGACTTGTCCGCTTTATGCAAAAGCCTGAGAACAGCCACAAGCGACTACTATTGATCGGGTTTGGCGATGAAAAAGTCAGTGAGGGGCGCTCAATCGTTTTATCAAAACTACGCGCAGTTACCGTTCGCTCCGCTCTAAGGGATCACCAGATTAATACAGCACCGGTTCAGGGCTTTGGTGCCTATCTGCCGGTAGCCTCCAACAGCTCCAGCTCAAAGATAAAAAATCGCCGGGTAGAAATCTGGGTTATTTAACCCTAGCCCTAAACCCCTCTCCCCCGTGAGGCGACAAGGACGTCCCTCAGCATCCTTTTTTCTCTTCCTCCTCCCCTTCCCCAGTTTTTCCCTAAACAACAAGCCCAGCTTTCTCCAAAACATAAATAACGCGCATAAAAAAGCCGCGTAAATACGCGGCTATCAATTAGTGGCTATGCCACCAGGTCTCACAGAGAGGAACGCAAAGAGCGCTCCGGGGGAAACTTCCCAACAACAAGCGCGTTACCGCTTATTTACAATGCGGCCGCCCTCAGGCGGCCACCGGGGGCAATTAAGCTACAGCGTCTTCCGCTACTGCTTGTTTTTGCAGAGCCAGTTTGGGATCTACAAACTCGTAACCCAATACGTCGGCTACGGCTTGGTAGGTCACCATGCCAGCGTGAACATTCAGGCCTTCCAGCAGGTTGGAATCGTCCAACAGTGCCTGCTTGGCGCCTTTGTTTGCCAGGGCTACCGCGAAAGGCAGGGTGGCATTGTTCAGGGCCATAGTAGAGGTGCGAGCTACACCACCGGGCATGTTGGCAACACAGTAGTGAACCACACCATCAACTACGTAAGTAGGCTCTTGGTGGGTAGTCGCCTTGGAAGTCTCGAAACAACCGCCCTGGTCAATAGCAACGTCAGCTACAACTGCGCCTTTCTTCATACGGCTGATAATGTCGCGGGTCAGCAGTTTGGGGGCTGCCGCGCCAGGAATCAGAACCGCACCAACAACCAGGTCAGCTTCCAGTGCGTGCTTTTCAATAGCATCATTAGTGGAGTACTCAGTGCGAACCGCGCCACCGAAAATATCGTCCAGCTGACGCAGACGCGGCAGGGAGCGGTCGAGGATAGTAACGTCAGCACCCATACCCAGGGCCATCTTCGCTGCGTTAGTACCAACAACACCGCCACCGATAATCAGGACTTTAGCGGGAGCTACACCGGGAACACCGCCGAGCAGTACGCCGAGACCACCCTGGGCTTTTTCCAGGTGGTGGGCACCGCACTGTACAGACATACGGCCAGCAACTTCAGACATAGGCGCCAGCAGAGGCAGGCCACCGAAGCGGTCGGTTACAGTTTCATAAGCGATGCAGGTAGCGCCGGATTTCACCAGCAGCTCAGTTTGTTTGGGGTCTGGAGCCAGGTGCAGATAGGTGTAAAGAACCTGCCCAGGGCGCAGCATTTCGCACTCGTGGGGCTGGGGTTCTTTTACCTTGACGATCATATCGGCAGTGGCAAAAATCTCTTCCGGAGTATCAATAATCTTGGCGCCGGCTTGAACGTACATCTCATCGGGGAAACCAATAGCGGCACCACCATCCTTCTGTACGATCACTTGGTGGCCGTGGCCAACCAGTTCGCGAACACTCGACGGCGTCAGGCCAATACGATACTCGTGGTTCTTAATCTCTTTAGGGACGCCAATCAACATTTTCCTTCTCCTCGCTCTGTGCGCTCGGTACTGCCTTAATCAAATAGGAGTACCTAATTTCTATGTTTTCCCCAGTATAAGAACAGATAAGAAGTGGATATTTAGTAGATTTTTGATAAAACTAGTGGAATCCACTATACAACCTGTCGCCAAGTCTACTTTTTGACCATGTCGACCAATTCGGAGTCAGCAGTTATGCGCAAACGTGCGGGAGAGCTAAGCACTATCGACCGGAACATATTGCGTGTTCTACAAAAGAATGGGAGAACCAGCTATGCCGAGCTGGCCCGACAGGTGGGATTGACCGCGACCCCCTGCGTCGAACGGGTCAAGCGCCTGGAAAATGACAATGTTATTCAGGGTTATACCGCCTTGATTAATCCGGAATACCTCGATGCTGCCCTGGTGGTTTTCGTGCAGATCAGGCTGAACCGCTCCGCACAGGACGCCTTCGAGGAATTTCGCAACGCCGTAGCCGCCCTGCCGGAAGTTCAGGAGTGTTACTTGGTATCGGGGAATTTTGATTACTTGATCAAGGCCCGGGTGGCGGATATGAGTGCCTATCGCAAGTTCTACGGCGAAACGCTTTTAACGCTGCCGGAGGTGCAGGAGTGCACCAGCTATGTGGTGATGGAAGAAGTCAAAGAGACACTGGAAGTACCGGTTCACTACAACCGATAGCGGGATAGATCGATGAGTGGCCGCAGCCACTCATCTGCATAAACCGGCAATCAGTATTGAATGCCCAGTTTCCGGTAAATAAACCCGATCACCCAGGCGGGGCCGATCAACAGGAATTGTAAGTCCTTAAAGAAAGAGGGTTTCTTGCCTTCGATATGGTGGCCAATAAATTGGAACACCCACATGATCACAAATAGGGCCAGTGCCGTCTGCCAGATAGGCACCCCCAGCCGCTCCAATACCGACCAAGCCCACAGGCATAAAACAGTTAACCCCGTCATTCCCAGGGCAATGGGAAACGACATCGCGAAATAAAACAGGAGAATCGGGATTGTCACCACGACAGCCCAGTTCAGCCAGGGAATTGTCGCCATAAATTCCGGCTGCGGAACTGCCCACAAAAGTCCGGCCACAGTTGCGTAAATTACGGGAACAGCAATCCAATGAATGGATTTGTTGATCGGATTCTGATGACTCTCACCATACTCGGAAAACCACTGCTGGGCACTGCGCATGACAATCTCCTCATTCTTATATTGTTATTGTCAGAGCAATAATAATCGCCAAGCCATGGATATCAATCAATGGCCGAAAATACCACGAGGCCTACAAAGCGTGGCTTTTAGCGCCTAACGTAAGCATCCAACTGGGATAGATAGAGATCCGCCATCGATTTATCGAAACAGCAGAATACAACCTGCTGCGGCGCGCCCTCCTTCTCCTGGAATTGCTGTACCTGCTCTACAGCCACCTCTACGGCCAGCTCCGGGGGATAATCGTAGATACCGCAACTGATCGCAGGAAAAGCAATCGAGCGCATGTTTTCGCGCCGAGCCAATGCCAGGCAGTGTCGATAACAGCTGGAGAGCAGCTCGGGCTCACCCAAACTGCCGCCGCGCCAAACCGGCCCAACTGTGTGGTAGATACGTTTTACGGGAATGGAATAAGCGCCAGTGGCGCGCACTTCACCAACAGGACAACCGCCCAGACTGCGGCAGGCCTCCAGTAGATTGGGCCCCGCTGCGCGGTGTATGGCCCCATCGACACCACCGCCTCCCAAGAGACGGCTGTTGGCAGCATTGACGATTACATCGACGTGCAATCGAGTGATATCACCGAGATGAACTTTGATCACTCAGCATCTCCAACCGCTATTTGAATAATTGCTGCGGATGGAAATCCATTTCACTTCACAACAGTCGCACCTTTGCCAGAGATGCGTCCCTAGCGCGGCTGGTCTGTCTCGGCCCGAGCGAGTCGCTCGGGCTCAAGTCCTGCCCTGCCCCCTCAACCAAGCAACTTGCGGTGCTGTGAGGCAACGGCTTCCGGGCACTTCGTCAGCGCGCTCACTAACACGATAGCAGCTGAAGAGAAAACAAAACCCGGCAACAGCTCATAAACATCAAAAATGCCACCGGAGAGTTGCTCCCACACCACAACGGTGAGGCCGCCAACGATAACACCGGCAATAGCGCCACTACCGGTCATACGGGACCAGTAGAGACTGATCAACAACGCCGGGCCAAAGGCAGCGCCCAGGCCAGCCCAGGCGTAACTCACTACATCCAGAACCTTGGAATCCGGGTCCATCGCAATCCACACAGCGACCAGTGATAAAGCAACCACCGCCCAGCGCCCCACTTTCACCATGGCTTCCGGGGTGGTCTCACGCCCAAACCAAACGTGGTAAATATCCTCCGCCAGTGCAGCCGAGGACACCAACAGCTGGGAATCTGCCGTACTCATAATGGCAGATAGAATCGCCGCCAAAAGAACACCGGCAACTAGCGGGTGGAACAGCACCTGTACCATTTCCATAAACACAGTTTCGCCATCTGGCAGGCTCTGCTGGATTTCCAGGTGGGCAAACAGGCCTACCGCCATTGCACCCAAGAAACCGGCCAGGGACCAAACCGCCGCTACTGTCGCCGCAACCGGAATATCGTTAGGGCTGCGCACCGCCATAAATCGCGCCAAGATATGCGGCTGGCCGAAGTAGCCCAGTCCCCAGGCCAGGGAACTGAGTATCGCCACCAGGCTTAAGGTTTGCCCGGTGTTATCGGTCATCCAGTGGGTCAGCTGTGGCATCTCCGTTTGCAGGCGAGTCCAGCTGGCAGAAAAACCACCCTGATCAGAAATAACAACGAGAGGCACCGCAATCAGCGCCGCACTCATCAGCAGTCCCTGGAACACATCGGTCCAGGACACTGCCAAAAACCCGCCAAACAGGGTGTAAGAAATAACGGCAACCGCACCGATAATCACCGCCCAGCGATAATCCCAGCCAAACACCGTTTCAAACAATTTGCCGCCGGCAATCAGGCCGGAAGCCACATAGAAAAGGAAAAATAGAAGGATGAATATCGCGCAGACGGTGCGCAGATAGGGGTGCCCCATCTTAAACCGACGATCCAGATAAGCAGGCACCGTCAGGGAGTCGTCCAGCTCATAGGTGTAGATGCGCAGGCGCCGGCCCATTGTCACCCAGCTCAGAACGATGCCGGAAAAAAGACCAATTGCGATCCAACCGGCAGAGAGCCCCGCCGCATAGGCCGCACCAGGTAGTCCCAGGAGCAGCCAGCCACTCATATCCGAGGCTCCGGCAGACAGGGCCGCCACAGCCGGCGGCAGGGAGCGTCCGCCGAGGAAATAGTCGCTGGCATTTTTCGTACGCATGTAGGCGTAAATACCGATAACAACAATCAACGCCAAATAGGCGACAAAAGTAAGGGCAATCAGCCACTCGGCGGCCATAAGGGATTCCTTCTGATCAAAGTGGGGTGGCACTTGGCGCGGGAATAGTCTGCGTTTTCCTGCTCAATTTTTCAGCGCATTGAGCTATGGAAAGAGCACCACCTAAAAATTGTTATGTTTATTGCGCGTAAATCTACCCATAAGGTGGCGCCGACTCAATCAGCAAACTACATATATGTTGGATACAACTACAGAAAAAAAGACAACACTATGGGCATTTGTCTGGACGAGCTCCGACTCCAGGTTATCCGTCCAACCCTCAAGCACTTGAGAGCCTGGAGCCAGGGCATGGAGAATCTCCTTCTGGGAACCGCTGCCCAGGAGTCGCAATTGGGCTTCCACCTCAAACAGGGACGGCGCCACGGGCTGGGTATTTACCAAATCCAGCCCCACACTCATCGGGAAATCTGGGATCAATACCTGATCGATCACCCAAGCCTCGCCTCAAAAGTGCGAGGGCTAGCGAGCCAGCGGGATTTTCTCGATCACCCCCACAGCGAACTGACCACCAACCTGCGCTATGCCACAGCTATCGCCTGGCTGATTTACAGGTCGGCCGAAGTCCACAAGATCCAGGACGAGGAAACCTCAGACGTGGCCAATATGGCGCGCCTCTGGCATCAGCACTTTCACCACGGGCCCAGTGCCAGTCCCCGGGACTTTGAATGCAGTTACGCGCAACTGGTCAGCGGTGCAGATCCTACAGATTCAGCGCCTCGATATACTGGGGCTCCACTTCCTGAGCATCCTCAGGCTCCCAAGAATTCACCTGGCGCTGGATTGAATGGTCAGGACGCTCGACAGCCGACGGCTTAGAGCGATCCAGTTCCAGACTCTCAAAATCGTAGAGGTCCCTGTCCGCCAATTGTGACGGGGACACCCGGGTAATCGCGGCGAAAATATTCTCGCTGCGGCCTGGGAATTTCTTATCCCACTCCCGCACCATCTGCTTGATCGCCTGGCGCTGAAGGTTCTCCTGGCTGCCGCACAGGTTGCACGGAATAATCGGGAACTGCTTGTACTCGGCGTACTGGGCGATGTCCTCTTCGCGGCAATAGGCGAGCGGACGGATCACGATATTGCGGCCATCGTCGGCGCGCAGTTTGGGCGGCATCGCCTTGAGGCGACCACCGTAAAACATATTCAGGAACAGGGTCTCGACGATATCGTCTTTGTGATGGCCCAGTGCCACCTTGGTGGCGCCAATTTCTTCAGCAAAGCCATACAAGGTGCCACGACGCAGACGGGAACAGAGCCCGCAAGTGGTCTTGCCCTCAGGCACCACTTCCTTCACGACCGAGTAGGTATCCTTCTCGACAATATGGTGGGGAACACCCAGGGACTGCAGGTATTCCGGCAGGATATGCTCGGGGAAGCCCGGCTGTTTCTGATCCATATTGACCGCCACCAGTTCAAAGTTAACCGGCGCTGTCCTCTGCAAATTCAGCAGCACATCCAGCATGGCGTAGGAATCCTTACCGCCGGACAAACAGACCATAATCTTGTCGCCCTCTTCAATCATGTTGAAGTCGGCGATGGCGCGGCCCACATGGCGGCGCAGGCGCTTTTGCAGCTTATTAAACTCGAGCCGCTCGCGGCGGTTTTCCAATTCGGGCATGGTGTCTCTCTAACTCATTCGCGACCAGTGACCGGGCCCAGAGTACCGGCACAAAACCTTAAACTTTGGGACCAGATCCAGGCTTTCCTGTTCCTGGGGGCGCGATTGTACGCATTTCGATCACGGAGTACACGACTCACCAGCCGCCTTCTCCCCCAACAGGGACTTCACGCAGGGCCAGACATGATCCAGCAGGGCCGGCTGCGCCTTAGCGGTGGGGTGGATACCGTCGGATTGCATAGCGCCCTGCTCCAGGGCCACGGTTTCCAACAAGAAAGGCACCAGGGCGACCTCTTCGGCCTTGGCCACTTTGGGGAATACAGCGGCAAAAGCCTCGGTATAGGCGCGGCCGTAGTTGGGCGGGATACGCATCCCCAACAGCAGCACTTCTGCCCCGGAGTCTTTAGCCAGTTTTACCATCTGCTGTAGGTTCTTCTGCAAACTCTGGGGTGGGTAGCCGCGCAAACCGTCGTTACCGCCCAACTCGACAATCAGCCACTGGGGATTGTGCTCTTCCATTAGGCGCGGCAGCCGGGTCAGGCCGCCTGCGGAGGTCTCCCCACTGATACTGGCATTGACCACCTTCACCGGGCGCCCCTTCTCCTGCAAGCGCTCTTGCAACAAGTTGACCCAGCCCAACTCCTCATCGATACCGTAGGCCGCACTTATGCTATCCCCTAATACGAGCAGAGTGCCGGGCTTGTTGGCACTCAGTGCCAGATTGGGGACCGACAGCATCAGCACCAAGCCGAACCGAGTCAGTAACTGCCGAAAAAAGGCTGTTGTCATGTCATACTCTCCAAAAATCTCGCGTATCCGCAAAGGGAATACAGTATGTCCGCCATTCTCACGGCAGAAAACCTCTATCACAGGGTCTCCACCAGCGAAGGGCCACTGACCCTATTAAACAATATCTCCCTGAAAGTCGCCCGTGGCGAGAGCCTCGCTGTGACAGGGGCCTCAGGTTCCGGCAAGTCCACCCTGCTCGGCCTGTTGGCGGGATTGGACAAACCCACCGAGGGCAAGATCTGGCTGGCGGGAGACGAGATCACCGCCATGGACGAAGAGCAGCGCGCAGCGGTGCGCGCCCGCTGCGTGGGCTTTGTATTCCAGACTTTCCAACTGCTGCCCGGCCTTACCGCCCTGGAAAATGTGATGCTGCCGAGCGAATTGCGCGGCGAGCGAGGCGCCGCCAAGCGGGCGGAAGAGTTTCTCGCCCGGGTGGGCCTGGAACAGCGACTGCGCCACTACCCGCGCCAGTTATCCGGCGGCGAACAGCAGCGGGTGGCCATTGCCCGAGCCTTCGCCAGCTTTAGCAGCAAAGATGCCATCCTCTTTGCCGACGAACCCACCGGCAGCCTCGACGCCGGCAACGGCGCCAAGATTATCGACCTGCTGTTTAAGCTCAACGAAGAATCTGACACCACCCTGGTGCTGGTGACTCACGAACAGCGACTGGCAGAGCGCTGTGCCTCCCACCTGCATATGTCGGCAGGCGCTGTAGATTCTTACGCTCCCCTTATCGACGGGGACAACCTGTCGGAGGTGTCCGCCTGATGCTGCCACTCAGACTGCTGTTCAGGGACTGGCGCGGTGGCGAATTGGCGCTGATTGCCTCGGCCCTGGTTTTGGCTGTTACCTGTGTCACTGCGATCGCCCATTTCACCGACCGCCTTACCCGCGCCATGGAACAGCAATCCCTCACTTTCCTGGCCGCAGAGCGGGTGCTGCGCAGCAGTAAGCCTGTGGATAGCGCATGGCTGGAGGAAGCCGACAAAAAGGGATTGGAGCAAGCCCAGATAGTCCAGTTTTCATCCATGATCTCCGCCAACGACCAGTTCCAGTTTGTCTCGGTCAAAGCCGTCGACAAAGGCTATCCATTGGTGGGACAACTGGAAATCAGCAAATCCCCGGAAGGCCCAGGGGAAGTGGCACCACAAGGACCTCCCCCGGGAGAAGCCTGGGTGGAGTCCCGCCTTCTACCTTTGATGGGAATCCAGCTCGGCGATCCTATCGCCCTCGGCGACACCCAATTAAAAGTGACAGCCATACTGGAGCGGGAACCCGACCGGGGTACCAGCCTGTTTGATATGGGCGCGCGACTGCTAGCCAATACCGCCGACCTGCCCGCCGCAGGTGTGATCCAGCCCGGCAGCCGAGTGCGCTACCGCTACCTGTTTGCCGGCGATGACCAAGTCCTGAAAGATTACTTTGACTGGCTCAAACCTCAACTGACTGAACACCAGCGGATTCTGGACCTGCGCGAAGGCCAGCCCCGGGTTGCCTCTGCTCTGGATAGAGCCGAGTCATTCCTGTTTCTCGCCGCCAGCCTGGCCGTACTGCTCGCCAGCGTCGCCGTTGGCCTAGCAGCCAGACGCTACGGACTCCGCCACGGCGCCTACGTAGCCGTAATGAAAAGCCTCGGTGCCGGGCGCAACAAAATTCTCGGTATCTACCTGGGGCAGCTGGCCGCCCTCACCCTGATTGCCACCGCTATCGGGCTGGCACTGGGCACCTTTATCCAGAGCCAGGCGGTCAACCTGATGGAAGGGTTCTTCCCGGTTCAACCCCCGGCCACCAGCTGGAGCCCACTGCTGATTGGACTCGCCACCGGCATCGCCTGCGCCCTGGGCTTTGCCCTGCCGCCACTTTTCCGTTTGGCCCGTACAGACCCGATGCAAACCCTGCGGCACGACTGGAGCAATCCAGACAGACGCGAATGGCTCGGGCTGATTCTCGGCCCCAGCGCCATGCTGCTCCTGATTTGGTGGCTGTCCGGCAGCCTGCTTATGACGCTCGCCCTGTTTGTCGGCATGCTCTTACTGGTAGCGGGCAGCGCCCTGGTCAACCGCCTCTTGGTGCGCGGCAAGCTGGCTTCCCTGGGCGGCGCCTGGCGAATAGCCCTGGGCAGCCTGCAACGCCGCGCCGCATTCAACACCTTATTGATTGCCGCTTTTGGCACCGGATTATTGGCCATGCTGGCCATGGTCTTTGCCCGCACCGCCCTGGTGGACGAATGGCGGATGCAATTGCCGGAAAAAGCCCCCAATCACTTCCTCCTGAATATCGCCCCCCACGATGTTCCAACCATGAAAAATATGCTGGCAGAGGGCGAAGTAAGCAGCACCGAGTTTTACCCCATGGTGCGCGGCCGTTTGGTGGCGATTAACGGCGTTTCGATTAAAGAGAAAAAAGATCGTCCCGGTGGCGTTCGCCGGGAATTGAACCTGAGCTACACCGATACCCTGGCGCCGGACAACCGCATCTTGGAAGGCGAATGGTGGGACAAGGCCAGCGAAGGTGTTTCGGTAGAAGTGGAGCTGGCAGCCCAGCTGGAACTGTCACTGGGAGATCAGTTGCGCTTTTCCATCGGTGGCCTCGAAGTAGAAGCCCCGGTAGCCAGCTTCCGCTCGCTGGACTGGAACAGCATGCGCCCCAACTTCTATATGATATTTGCACCGGGCACTATCGATGATTTCCCGGCTACCTATATCACCAGTTTTTACCTCCCACCGGAGGACAAGCTACTGGTCAACGACCTGGTTCGCGCCTTCCCCAGCGTCAGCGTGATAGAGCTGGATAAGATCATCCAGCGTATCCGCGACACCATTAACCAGGTGTCCTTTGCTATCGAATCGGTTATGGCCCTGATGCTGGTTGCCGGGGTCCTGGTATTAATTGCCGGGGTCCGCGCCAGTATCGCCGAGCGATTGCAGGAAGCGGCAATTATCCGCACACTGGGAGGCCGCAGGCGCTTGTTGCTGAGAAGCCTGATACTGGAATTTGGGCTACTGGGTTTTGCCGCCGGCTTGCTCGCGGCTATCGGTGCGGAAGCCACCTTGGCCGTGCTGTCTTATTGGGTCTTTGAACTGCCGGTGATATTGCACCCAGTCCTTTGGCTAACCGGACCACTCACCGGTGCGGTTCTGGTTGGCACCGCCGGTACCCTGGCCTGTTACAGCTCGATCAGCCAGCCCCCGCTCAGAGTACTGCGCGAACTGGCCTAACTGATGATTGTCGGCTCTTGAAAATAAAGATTTAGTTTTTATGGACCTGGATTTCGATCGCAAACATATTTGGCACCCCTACTCCTCCCTGATCGACCCGCCCCCGGTATATCCGGTAGCGCGGGCCGAGGGGGTAAGACTTTATCTGGAAGACGGGCGCGGCCTGATCGACGGTATGTCCTCCTGGTGGAGTGCCCTGCACGGCTACAATGTGCCCGAGCTAAACCAGGCCATGCGCAATCAGATGGACAAAATGTCCCATGTGATGTTCGGAGGGTTAACTCACGAGCCCGCAATCGAGCTGTGCAAGAAATTAGTGGAAATCACTCCACCCGGCCTCAACCGGGTATTTCTGGCTGACTCCGGTTCAGTGTCTGTGGAAGTGGCCATCAAGATGGCCATTCAATACTGGCACTCCCAGGGAAAACCCCAGAAGAGCAAACTGCTCGCCCTGCGCAACGGTTACCACGGCGATACATTCGGAGCCATGGCCACCTGTGACCCAGTCACCGGAATGCATCACCTGTTTGCAGGGCAGCTGAGCCAGCATCTGTTCGCCCCTGCTCCGCAGGTTCCCTTTGGCAACACCTGTAGTGACAGTGATATCGCCGAACTGCGCCAGCAAGTGGAAGCAAACCGCGATCAACTGGCCGCGATTATTTTAGAGCCCATCGTCCAGGGCGCTGGCGGCATGCGTTTTTATTCTGCCGATTATTTGCGCCGGGTGCGCGAACTCTGCGACGAGCACGACGTACTGCTAATCGCAGATGAAATCGCCACAGGTTTTGGCCGCAGCGGCAAAATGTTTGCCTGTGAGCACGCCGATATCACCCCGGATATCCTCACCCTGGGCAAAGCGCTCACCGGCGGCACCATGACCCTCGCCGCCGCCCTCTGTACCGATAAAGTAGCCGAAGGTATTTGCCAGGGAGAAGCCGGTGTCTTTATGCACGGCCCCACTTTTATGGGTAACCCCCTGGCTTGTGCCGTCGCCGATGCCAGTATTCAACTGCTACTCAGCGGACCCTGGCAGGAACGAGTAACCGCAATCGAGCAACAGCTGACTGAACAGCTGGCCCCATTAAAATCCGCACCGGGTGTCGCCGATGTTCGAGCCCTTGGAGCAATTGGAGTGGTAGAAATGCGCGAGCCGGTCAATACGGCCAAAGTGCAGGAAGCCCTAATCGAACGCGGAGTTTGGTTGCGCCCCTTCGGCAAGCTGGTCTATGCCATGCCGCCCTATGTGATTACTAAAGAAGACCTCAACCAATTAACTTCGGCGATGGTTGATGTACTGGGAGAGATTTCCTAGCCTCCGTACCAATTAATTTGTGAAGCCGGTCTCAATAATACCGGGTTAACCGGCTCCTTCTGTAAATAACCTTCTCTTTGCTACCGCGAAGAGAGGGTTAACTAATCAAATTCCATAACACGGGGCGTCCCTTCCTGGCTAAAAACCTCTTTTGCCCCCTCCCTTGCGCATCCTTTCCAGATTCAATTTTCTTATTCCTTACAAATTTCGATCAGCTTGATCGCAATTTTTGCGACAAATGTTTTGAGCACCTAAAAATTCCTGTATCATGAATGTTAATGATAGTTATCCTCATTTACGATAGCGATCAAAGTGGTCAAAATGATCACTGATAAATGTTAGGCATTCACCTCGCCCGATCAATGCCTTACCAACCCTTAAAGTTTGGGCGTTAGAGAGGAAAGATGAGAACTTTAATTGCATTACTTTTTGCTGTTACTTTTGCTACCACTGCTCAAGCTAGCCCTGCATCAGGCGAAAAGCCCATCCAGCACTTTAAAGTAGCGAAAGTTACTTCTTTGAAGGATGCGAGAAAGATTTTTGTTGAAACAACAGAAGAAATTAAGGGCAAGAAAAAGCTTAACCCTGCTGAACTTCACGAGATTCATGTCATCACCTACAGACTCGAAAAAAGTGTTGAGTATTTCGCTGAGAACCTGAAAGGCGAAAGACAGAAGCTGGCAAAAGACATCGCCGTTGTTGTGGAAAACATCCACATTAACTCCGAAAACAACCGCCCAGAAAAAACTCGCAAGGATTTGAACCACTATTTTAAATTAGCAGACAAATTTGCTGCTGGATTTAAGCATAAACATCACTAATACAAATCACTCCCGAGCTTAACCTGTGGCTCCATCCACAGCGAAAGGCTCGAGTGAAAGCGCTAACCATCAGCAGTTAGCGCTTTCATAGCAACACCACCCCTTCATGGCCACACGCCACAATCCCGATCAGATTCTCAACGATTTCCACTGCCCATATTTCCTTCCCTTTTGATCCGTCTATAAATCTCCTCGCGGTGTACGGGCAGGGATTTTGGAGCAAGTATTCCTACCTTTACCTGATTGCCCTTAACTTCTAATACGGTGATTGAGACATTCGCTCCAATGCGTAAGTTTTCACCTGTGCGGCGCTTTAAGATCAACATATTTGTTTCCTACTGACACTCAAACCATGGGTAGACCTTCCACAATGGGAAAGCTTGAATAGAAATGTTTTGAGTAACTGCGAGGAGGTGCGCGAGAACGGTAGGCATAGAAAAAGAAAAGGCAGACGCAACGCCCCCAGGGCCTGGGGAATCTCTCCAAGCCGCTGATTGTGCTCCACTTTATTGAAGACGAGCGGGTTTCTAGCGTACTATGCATATAGCCATCTTGATAATTAGCGTATCAATTTGGTTAGCTGGCCCCAGGTGTTCCAGCACCTAGGGTCAGCGCCTTTTACTTATTCTTACTTCACGCTACCGTTCTCCTTTGAGGGGTTGGTTTTTAGAAGATTCTTGGGTTCTTGATTCTATAGGCTCTTCGAACCGAGCTGCTTTGATTGTTGCCTTTAGATGGCTTCTTAATCTCAGCCAAAATACCAATAAATATCTATCGATTTTACGTGGCTTTGACACTAAAACAATCCTAATAAAATCTAATAAGATTATTTTTGTGCCTATATTTTTTACAAATTGAAATATGTTGACGGGCAATATAATTGCAGCAGCTTTTGAATACATTAACTAGAATCTGAGGAGAGCCCTCAATGTAGGGGATCGCACACTATATAAAGGGTAAGCGAAGACAGCTTTAGGTCGGCTCTGTACGATATTTCAAATTCAAATAGCTAAGGTAAAGGGTGGCGAAGAGAAACACTCTTCACTCGCCATGACTATGAAGCTACAATTTTTTGGAATTTTGAGCTTACCCAGGAGCTGTTCGCTGAAATCGGGGAAAATTTCGTTTTACGCTTTCTGGTTCTTAATGGGGAGCTTGCTGATGGTAACTTTTAGTAAGCCGCGACGGCAAGATTTTGAAAGTAAGGGAAATCTACACTGAATTTTAACCACCTCTACGTACAGCATTTAGAATACAAGTATTCTGAATTCCATTAATAGAAAAATAAAATTTATCACACTTGTTTCCATGCTTTCCGTTATAGCTGTGACTTCAACTTGGGATTACCTATCAGGTAGTGATGAAACATGGGTTCATTATGTGAACACAGAGAATTCCAAACCACTTGGAGAGCACAGATCTTTCAAAGAGTGTTCTGAGCATTTAAAGACTCATAAGGGGACGAGCGGGTGCCGACGTATTGACGGGCCTTATCGTATTGTGAATACATTGGCTGATATGCTCTTATGAGAACATACTCTTACTCAGTAAAAACACTCTTTGCCAAATGTTTTTCATTTAGCTTTAGTTTTGCCGTAGGTACTTGAAGCGTTCACTGACTGAAGGAAAGTAACTCTTACAAGAATTTTGTGTACACACCCCTGCCTCGTCACCTTTCATCAAACTATCACTAGCCTACAAAAGTTAACAAGTGCTAGCTTGGGGATTTATGATAATTTTGACTGTTATATTGGAATCCATAAGATATATAGAAAAAATCAAATTAAATCAATAACTTACAGGTTAGCGTGAAACCCTTGACAGAAGTCAAAGTATTAATTTTTGTAGCTTTGTACGGCCGTGCCAAAATATTTTAAACCCACAATTTAAAATAATTTTTTTTGCTTTGAGGTGGAAATTGATTTTAAGGCAACAATTATGATAATAGTGGGCAGAATGACAACCATATAAAGATTGTGTTGCCTTAAGGATAAACTATGCCAAACATTAAAATTGGTGATATAAAAAAGAGAGACGCTACTGACTGCGATCATTCAAGTTTATCAAAGGAGTATTATCGCGGGTCCGCCACAGGCGATTATGTTTGCAATCGATGTAGCAAGTTCGGATCTGGAAGAGATTGGCCGAAAAACACCTTTATAGGGCAGCCAAAGCTGTACTCTGCCCGCCACAAACCTCAGTATTAAGTACTCTCTATGAAGTGCATCTATTGTAATAAGGACATCGTGCTTAAAACAGCCATCTCGGGAAGCCCATTTTCCTGGTCTCAGAATCAAACCATCTGGTATGAATGTACTCACCGTAAGCAAGATGTCCGTATTCGCTTTAAGCATGGGAGGGCATGCCTATGCTAGGCTCCGCGGGCTCAGAGTGTGCAGTTCTCCTATTCCTAGTATTCAGGTCAGAGTTGATTCTGAATACCTGCATATCTGGTTTCGGGGTAGACATTTCAAGGTTAAAGAACGTACGTAGGCTAGTACTTAAACAAAACATCAAAAACCACCCTTCGAATTGAATGTTACTGATACTCCGCCCTTTTGTGTTGGCGTTATAGACTCCAATGATTGAGTATCTCGATTAGAACACAAAGGGTAGTTTCTTACCTGAATGCTACTTTGTGGAGGTAACATTAGGTTGTAACTAAATGAAGTCAAAAGGCGGGTAAATGAATGAAAATAGAAGATTATGAATATCTAGTCACTGAACAATATCAGATGGATGCACAGGAAAAATGATAGAGTTTTTCACACAAGACCATAAGCGTCGCCTTATATTATTTATTCACGGACTTACGGGAAGTGAAAATACATGGAAGAATAGCAATGGGACAACCTTCCCCGGTCTACTTTCTCAAGATCAGACTATAAATGACAATTTTGATATAGCCTATTTTAATTACTATTCAAAATTCTTTAATATCACTGAGCAAGCAGGAAGAGTAAAGAAATTTTTAAATAAAATATTAAGTAGACCTGTATCTACTACAAAGAAGAACGTATCAATTCAAGATTTAGCAAAGCATTTGCATACCGAAATTGAAGTAAAGTGTCAAAAGTATCAAGAAATCATTGTGATTGCGCATAGCATGGGCGGCCTTATAACAAAGGGCAGCATATCAATAGATATTGAGAAAAATAGAGTTTCAAAAGTAAAACTTTTTTTATCTCTTGCTGTTCCACATCATGGTTCAAGTTTAGCCAGCCCTGCAAAGCTTCTTTCCAACAATGTTCAATTAGAACAACTGAAAACATTAAGTGATTATGGAAGCAAACTTTGCAATATTTGGCAGCAAAATAACCTGAGGCCTGCCACCAAATATTTTCGAGGCTTATATGACGAAATAGTTGATGAAAATAGTGCTATTGCAATTGATAAAATCGAGCAAGATATCAGGACCGTTCCCGAAGATCACGAGTCTATAGCTAAACCTAAGGATAACAACAACACTACTTTCTTAGGCGTAAGCCAATATATCCACGATTATCTTAACGGTGGTGTGCAGGAAGATTTATTAGAAATTCTTACCTTAAAGAATGAAGATGAATACAGCGACTCTTTATTTGTTATAAAATTGCTCATAGCCGACATCCATAAATCCACGGTTACAGATGCTAAAGAGTTATTTTTGAATGCAGAATATATGAGCAAACGTTTTACCAGTAGCTTTGACCAGAAACATCTGCAAGAGATATATACAAACATAAAAACCATATACCAGGATAGCTACACTAAATATCTTCATGGTGGATTCGATAATTCAGGTCAGTTTTTATCCGAAGTTCATGACAAGATTGTTAGGGAAAATGAGAAAACACTTAAATCAAAAATTTATGAAATTGGTGTTATGCACAAGAAAGGAATGCTTCATCAATTAGCAGATGAGCTAAAGGGGAATGTATGGTGGTCTGAAACCAAAGATCTGGAAAAATTAGAAGAATAAGGATCTCAATATGGATAAATTGCCATTCTTATCATTAGACAATGACTTTCTATTAAACTCTCTTGAGCTAATTATTTTGCTTGGTGTTACCAGTCTTAACACTAGAAAAAAACCAACTTTAAATAATGGAAAAATTCAGGCATTACTTTATCTGGTGAAAAATCCACATATTCTTAACCGGGTCTTAAGATCATTAAATAAGAAGGAAGTTAAACTGAGAAGGAATGAAATAAATTCTGTTAGAACCATATCTGTAAATATTGATAGCTTGTATAAGACCCATAAACTCAAAGAAATACTACAGTACGCCGTTTGTTCAAATTTAATACAAGTATCAAGCATAAAAACAGAGACTGTTTATCAATTGTCGAGTCGCGGACAAGAAGTATTTTCCTCCTTGAGATCTGAACACTTTAAACGAGTTAAAGAATTTTCAAAACATGTAATACCCCTACGCTCCAAAAGTATTAATCAAATAAACTTGCTAATTGGGAGCGAATTAAAACGTCATGGATAAAAATCATTTTAGGGTAGTATCACTCACACTTGCTGGCCACAGGAAAGACTATAGAGTCAATTTTAATCCTGGCGTTAATATCATATATGGAGATTCTGCAACAGGTAAATCCAGCATATTGCAATTAATATCATACTGTCTTTGCGCATCGGATTTAGACTTATATGACGAGCTTGAAGAATCGGTAAGCCATGCAATCCTTGAAATATATCTTGGCGGAGAGGTTTACTGCATTAAACGGGATATTTTTGACTCGAGAAGAAAAGTTGAAATTTACTTATCTGATTACAAGAACATCAATGAGGTTTTCCCAAGAAAATTATTTCCAAATGTTTCCGGAGGGATAGATAACGAAGATAATTTTTCAAATTTCATATATGAGTGCCTAGGATATCCTTCCATCAAAATCAAGCAGTCACCCACAAAAGACCAGAGCAAAATGTCTAGCCTTAGCTTTAGACATTTATTTAAATACTGCTACGTAAATCAAGATGACCTCGGCAGCAAAAATATATTGAGCCTACAAAACAGGCCAAAATATTCTCTAACGAAGGAAGTCTTTAAATATATCTTCAACGCTCTGGATGACGAAGCATCAGCTATACATAGAGAGATATCTGAAAAAACATCTGAAAAAAACAAAGCGCAAGAAAAATATAAAACAATCTCAGAATTCTTGCGGGAAATTGACTTTGAAAGCTCTGAATCTTCAGACAATAAAATGACTTCTATAGAGGAAGAAATTAGCAATCTTGAAGAACTACTAAGCAGCATAAACTCTAGAATTACTGAAGACTCAGACATCTACAGCGAATATCAAAATGCCCTCACAGAGGTATTATCTGAAATAAGCTATTTTGAATCACAAAAAGACGGAGCCGTTGAAAGTCTCGACAAATTCTCTCGCCTTAAAAATGACTATTCTCTTGATTTAGAGAAACTGGAAGCTCTTCGAGAAGCTGGAGATCTAATTGGTAGAGAGAACCCCACCCCTTCAAACTGCCCTATATGTGACACAAAAATTGAGATGGAGAAAATAAACCTCAAGCTAGAAGTGTCTGAGAGTATATCTATAGATAAAGAAATTAAATCAATTAAATCAAAACTAAAAAATACAATAACTTTAGAAGATAATCTGCATGACGAAATAGTAAGACTAGAAAAGTTAATTTCTGCAAGAAATAAAGATAAAAACCTACTAAAAGGGATGATTGATGAAGAGGCATCAAAATATGTATCCCCTTACCTCAAAGAAAGAGACTCTATAGTTTCAACCATTTCTTCTTTAAAAGAAAAGAAAAATAAATATGCTCACTTTCTAAAAATACGAAACCAACAAAACCTTCTTGTTAAAGATGAAGAAAGACTAGAAACTGCCATTAGACTACTGAAAGAAAAACTAGAGAACATAAGAAAGGAATTTCCAGACTTCAATGCTGTACTATCCCGCATTGGTGACTCCCTAAATATATATTTAAAAAATATTAAAATAAAGAATAGAGAGGGAGTCTCTATAGGCGAGACAAGTCTTCTTCCAAAAGTAAGAAACCGAGATTATGAAAAAATTACTTCCGGCGGCCTTCGTACAATTGTTTCTATAGGATATTTTTCTTCGATATTAGAAGAAAGCCTAAATAACAATATACGCCTTCCATCATTTTTGATGATTGATACCGTAGGTAAATATCTAGGGAAGACCAAGGAAAAATATCTTTTGCAAACCGACAAAGAAGCTGATGCAGCAGAAGGAACATCAGACCCCGATAAATACAATAATATTTACAGACATTTAATTGATCTATCCATAAAATTTGAGGGTAAGGGGAAGGGCTGCCAAATTATCCTTGTCGATAATGATGTCCCACTTACAATTGCAGAAGAGCATTTAGGGTTTGTAGTCGCACAATTTGATGATACAGGAATAGAGCACCCGATCGGCCTCATAGATGATGTAAGCTTAGCCGTTAGGTAACCTACCATATGACACAGCAGATTGAAGAACGCCCATAGATTGAAAGATAACACCGGAAATAGTACAGGCCGTCCACCTTAACGGCCATTTCTCCTGATCTGATGCAGGATGCGGTGAAATGCTAAAAACTATGCTTTAGGTTTGAAAATTGCGTGATTTGGGCCAAACCGGAAGGAATAGTATCGAAAGGTTGGGAGGGAATTAGTGGGGCGTCGCAGAAAGGAAACATTGGCAATCGCCTATGCCATGTACCCAGCGTTTATTGAGCTGAATACAGGCTTGCCGTACGGCCTCTGCTGATCCCACCAGGCCTTTAAAGCGGCTTTCAAAGTTCCGATTAAGATAGAGCCAGTGTTTTGTTGAGATGCCCAGCCGCTCAAGGATAGGCGGTGCGTTTTGAGAAATGGCACCACGCTTTTTGGGATCTAAATGCCGGCCACTCCAGTCCGACAACACTAGGACACCCACAGATTGAAATAGTTTTGGGTGATTTTTCACTCCTGGGATATATTGACAAGTGATATAATGCAGTTACTTTTGAAGACACTTTTATGTTTAAGGAAAATATATGGATCTACTGATTTCGATGATTAGCTCCTCGACGATAGCTGGATTATTAATGTATATATTTAGGGAAAGCTTCAAGGCAAAGTTATCACGTGTAAAAACACAAATAGAGCGTCTGGAGAAATATCAAGACAAAGATTTTGACCATTCCTTCAATTCAATAAATAAAATCTGGGTCGCTTTCACAAGATTGGATGGCTACCTAAGATATGATTTTCCATCCGATGTTGAATCTGGAAAAATTGATCCCCGTAAGCTAAGGCCATTTTTCCTAGAAATTAAAGAGTCGATGGCTCTATTGCCTGACAGCCTCTATGAAACAACGACAGATTGCCTAGGCGAGATATCAAAGCAATGGGAGGATTGTGCAAATAAAATCTTAAATCTCATGCAGCGTGATAGTTCTAGTGAGTGTGATTCCAATTCGCTAGTAATATTGGCTAATAAAAGTATGGGAGACATGCGCAACAAAGTGGATATACAATTACAAAAACTTAGATCTGCGTATCGCAAACATGTTAGCTCTTACCAAAGAACATAATGCTCCCAACACTAGGACGCCCACAGATTGAAAGATGACACCGAAAGTAGTACGGACCTTCCACTTTAACGGCCATTTCTCCTGCCTGGAGCTGGAAGAGGTTAAATATAAAAAATTATGTTTGAGCTTTAAAATTTAGTGATTTTGGCCAAAAACCAGAAGGAATAGTATCGAAAGGTTGGGAGGGAATTAGTGGGGCATTGCAGATAGGAAACGCTGGCAGTCGCCTATGCCATGTACCCAGCGTTTATTGAGCCGAATACAGGCCTGCCGTACGGCCTCTGCTGATCCCACCAGGCCTTTAAAGCGGCTTTCAAAGTTCCGATTAAGATAGAGCCAGTGTTTTGTTGAGATTCCCAGCCGCTCAAGGATAGGGGGTGCGTTTTGAGAAATGGCACCGCGCTTTTTGGGGTCTAAATGCCGGCCACTCCAGTCTACTAACGCCAAATAGTGATCCAATTGAAAAGGCAATCCTTTCGGCATATTAAGGCGCTCGCCGCCCACAAACGGTAGTAGTTCTTTAGGCTGCTCACCTGAGATCACAGCGCGAACACGCTGCTGAATGGACGTGTAATCGGAGTCCTCCGGGGTTTTTGCAATATCGGCCCGGATAGGATTGAGATCGACATAGGCCATGCAGGCAGCCAAGGCTCTTTCATCCAATAGCGCCTGAGACTTGAAACGGCCCTCCCAGAAGCGGCCTGTATAGCGGTCTTCTGCATTGGCTTGGCGAGCAATAGATTCGTTTAAGCAGCGCATAAACCAACTAATATCCATTAATCGCTCTCGCCACAGCTCAATCAGCTCTTTAAGCTTGTTCTTTTCACTGCAATCCAGAGAGGCACCCTGAATAAAGCGCTGAGCCAAATTAGAAGCTTTAAATAGCTCCTGCCAGCGGAGAATGACCTCAGTATCAGACCAAGTTTTGGCTGTTTTAGCATCGATATAGAGTACCACATGGTAGTGATTACTCATTACCGCATAAGCAGCGATATCCAGCGCAAAAATAGCAGCTAGCTTTTGTATCCCAGTCTCAACCCACTGGCGCCGGTGCTCATAATCCCTCCCCAATTGATCATCTCTTCCACAAAGAAACGCCCTGCGTACACAGCGGGAGACGCAGTGATAGTACGGCGTCGCATCAAGTGAGATCTGTGAGCGGCGAGGCTGGGTCATCGGGTATGGATTTAACTGTTTTAATATCCAGTACTTTTATTGTGATTTCCGTATTGTGTCAATAGCTGTGACGCCTTAAGCTCTACCTTTGATGGGTGTCCAGAAACGGCACTTCGTTAGGATTTTGCACAAATCAACTTTTTCCAGGGGCGAGCTATTGAAATGATAGATGGGCTAAGCTTCAGAACTATAGATAAACATGGAGAGTTTCGTGATTTATCCCACGACGAACTCGCTAAGGTATGTACTATATATTTCAATCACTGTAAGCGAAATACTTTTATAAGCAGACTTCATTATCGAGGAGTTAGCGAAGAGTATTTGTCTAGTAGACTAAATAATGGTCTATATGAGGTGTCAGAAAGTGAAATGCTGAAGAGGCTATTCTACTTTGGAGATAAGTCAAAGCACTATTTTCAGCAGAACGACAAGCTTAATGACTCGAAATACTTAAAAAACATGGAAGATCTTAGTCCGGCATCTAATCATAGAATATTTAGAAAACTAAGAGACTTGAGGAAGTCAAAGAATCCGGCAATATTAGAGTTCGTAAAAAGAAATCCTGAGTTTTTTGAGTTTTTTAGTGAAAACAAAAATAAAGATATATTCAGTGCCACTCTAGTTGAGTTTGGTACTGAATTAAGAGACTACTACCTAGCGATACTTCATACAGCAGGAAATATCGGGCTAGGAGATAAATCGCTTCTAATATCTACTTCAGAAGATATTAATGTGGCGAAAACGTTCTCTCTGGGCAGCAAAGACTATGTGATTTTATACTTTTCAAGGGGGCGCTCCGTAGCAGGAAGTTTCAATCAGTCACGCCGTGCAGAAAAATCAGTGCCGTTTCTGGAGCGTGGTATGGCGATATTTCCAGAGCAAAAAGAAATCACCTACCGGGCAGGTCTCTATGCACACAACATGTTAGGCGTTGTACAGTTGAATGGAAGTATTTTCACTATCAATCCGCATATATTTTCTGAAGAGAATAGGCATGTGGATATCACGAGGGAGTCACTCTTTATCAATCAGTCAAATTTTGAAGAAGAGCTCGCTCGATGTACATCATATACAAGATGGAATTATACATTCGATTATGAAAAGTTTTATCATGGAGGGGAGGTGTCCTAACAAAGCTAGTCAAGCTCGCCCAACCTCTTCGGGGCTGGACTGGACAGCCTACGCTCCGCTTCGGCCGCCCTTGCGAACAACACTAGGACACCCACAGATTGAAATATGACGCAGGAAAAAGTACAGGCCTTCCACCTTGAAGGCCATTTCTCCTGATCAGGTATAGGGCAAGGTGAAATACTGAAAAATTATGTTTTAGGTTTGAAAATTGCGCGATTTTGGCCAAACCAGAAGGAATCGTATCGAAAGGTTGGGAGGGAATTAGTGGGGCATTGCAGAAAGGAAACGTTGGCAATCGCCTATACCATGTACCCAGCGTTTATTGAGCTGAATACAGACTTGCCGTACAGCCTCTGCTGATCCCACCAGGCCTTTAAAGCGGCTTTCAAAGTTCCGATTAAGATGGAGCCAGTATTTTTCTGAGATTCCCAGTCGCTCAAGGATAGGGGGCGCGTCTTGAGAAATAGCACCGATCGGCTTGAGATCTACATAGGCTATAAAGTGGGCTTCCTGAATCGAGGCTAGCGGGTTGGGCCTAATTACAGCTTAGCGGCCCCGATTACAGCAGCAAGCTAAACAGATCTCTCCAGATAAGAACGTGAACTTTCACTACACAACTGCATCATTGACCCTACCCGCTTGATCACCCGGCTTCGGTGTCCTTGGCCACCTCGCCTTCAGGCTAAGCCTTATATGATATTTCTGTCCGTCAGCTCGTAGTTTTGCTAGCGGCTTCCTCCCCACAAGACCTCGCGGTATTGCAGTTGCCATTCGCTAGTAGTTAGCATTTAATGAAATCCATTAAACCGTGATCTTCCTGCAGGGGACTTTCACCCCATTAGTTCACGCCCATGCTGGGCGTACTAAGCGTAGGCACGGGAAAAATTTTCCGCTGCGCTCCAAATTTTCCCGTGCTACGGGCGTTAGCCATCAGGTTCGAGAGGGAGCATGAAGCTTCAAGGTAAAGTAGTAAATTGGAATGATGATAAAGGCTTCGGTTTTGTTGAGCCTAATGGTGGAGGCGATCGTGCTTTTGTTCACATTAAAGCTTTTAAGTCTCGTTCACGTAGGCCTGTTAATGGTGAAGTCATCATCTACGAACTAGTCAGAGAAAATAGTAATCGGTTTAAAGCTATAAATATCAAATTTGCTCGAGATACTGAAGCTTCAAGTAATCGAAGCAAATCTAAAGGTGGTGGCAACTTTGGTGTAGCTTTTATAATAGTTTTTTGTGTTGGCCTTTCGACATCGATCGTTGTCGGTAAATTACCGTTAATCGTTGCTGGCTTGTATGTTGCAATGAGTTTAATAACATTTATCGCTTACGCAATTGATAAGTCCGCTGCTCAAAATGGGCGTTGGAGAACAAAAGAAAGCACATTACATTTGTTTTCAACATTTGGTGGTTGGCCTGGTGCTTACTTTGCTCAAAACAAGTTACGTCACAAGTCGAGTAAAAAAGAATTTAAAAGTGTTTATTGGGTAACTGTCATTTTGAATTTAGGTGGCTTAATTTGGCTTCATACTGAAAAAGGAACAAAGTTCCTTAATAACACGGTTGTTCCATTATTGAATGGCTAAATCAGGTAGCCGGTAGCTTTTAACTACCGGCCCCCACACCACCCATCGTGCGGGTCCGCAATGGGCGGTTCCCTATCCGTAATGAAGCTCTACCCAACGATAGTCTCGAGCAGATCTTCATTTGAGTCGAGTGTCATGGCAGTGCGCTACATCAACTTTAACCGACTGGAAACATATCAGTAGGCTAGCCCTGTCTTTCAATTCGTGGACTTCGGGTTCAGGCCTTGACCCTGTCCAAAGTATTAATCTTGGCATTTGGTTACTATGCCGTCGGCTGACTTCTATTCAATCACCTTGGCCATTACTGGCCTAGGCAGGCTGTGTTCCACCACTCTTGTCTACCCCTCGATAGAGGCTAGTGGGTTGGACCTACTTATGAGTCAGCGGCCACGCTGACAGCTTCATAGCAGCAAGCTAAACAGACCTCCCCAGATAAGAACGTGAACTTTCACTACACAACTGCATCATTTACTCTACCCGTTAGATCACATGGCTTCGGTGCCCTTAGCCACCTCGCCTCCAGGTTAAGCGTTATATGATATTCCTATCCGCCAGCTCGTAGTTTTGCTAGCGGCTTCCTCCCTACAAGACCTTTTTGGTGTTGTAGTTGCCATTCGCTAGTAATTAGCATCTAATAGAATCCATTAAATAGTGATTTCCCTGCAGGGGGCTTTCACCCCATTAGTTCGCGCCCATGCTGGGCGTACCAAGTTGCTCAAGTACACTCCGGGCCGTGGGACTGCCTAGCATAGTATTTTGACTCAGTAGTTAACGAGAAAAATAATGGACGATAAAGTTAAGAATATAAACACACCTGAAAAGTGCGAGATATTCGCAAAAAATTGTATTGCACACGGAAGAGAAGATCTTGCAACCCAAGCAAGAGAGCGCGCAATTCAACTGCGAGCTGAGGCCCATGGTGCAAATACAAGCGCAGAACGTGAAGCTCTTGCAGCAGTATATGCCTATGAAGAAGTGTTGAGCATTAAAAACGGTAAAAAGACTCGTGCCGGTCGTACATGGCAAATGATTGAACGCCGAGGAATAATTGGCGCAGTCGAGAGAGCTGTTAATCGGCCAACTGAAACGCAAGGCTATACGGCTCTGTTAGAGGTGGGGCTTCAAGATTACGCTTTTGAAAATGTCATAATCCGTCATCCTGATTTATTTAGTGAGTCCGCGGTGAATATTTCCAGAGAGCGGATTCAACAATGGAGCAACTCATAACAATGCGTTGCAGATCGAAGTCTTACTTATGCGCGGTCGTTACGCTCCCAGTTTCGCGTATAAAGCATCCAAAGTTAGCCACGACTGAGCGCGGCGCTAAGTTTTATACACAAGTTTTTTAAGTTTTATTATGTAAATCAATAAGTTACAGTTTAGCCCAGTAAGAACTACAGATTTGGCTGGATAATTATGCAGGACTGGGTCATGGACGAAGTAAAAAATCAGGTTATGGGTGATACACGCTTGAATAAGCGCTTGTCTAATATTCTCAGTAATTTAAGTTCAGACCCAAACAATAGCATTCCTTGTGCAAACAAAACTTGGGCAGAAACGTTTGCAGCTTATCGCTTTATAGAAAATGATAAAGTCAACTTTGACTCTATTATGAGCGGTCATAAATCGGCAACTCTTGAGAGAATCAAAGTGCAGCCTGTTGTTCTTATCCCACAAGATACTACCTTTCTAAATTTTGCCACTGACCTAGAAAGTAAAGAGATGGGAACACTTAGGCGTAAAGAGACCAACCAACAACTCTTGCACACCTCCATCGCGATAACACCATCCAGAGTTAATTTGGGTGTTGTTGAAGGTAGTATGTGGCAGAGAGATAAGGAATCAAGTTCTAATTCCCGCTATACCAAGTCGATAAAGGATAAGGAGAGTCGACGCTGGCTAGACCATTACGAAACGGCTTGTCAGATACAAGAGCACTGCCCTGAAAGCACAATTGTGAGTATTGCTGATAGAGAGGGTGATATTCATGAGTGGTTTCAGCTGGCTGAAGAGCAAAGTGAACAGCGGCGGGCGAGCTATATCGTTCGAGCTAAGGCCAATCGCACTTTAGAGCTCGATGGAGAAGAAACGGTTTTGCTTTGGGATCATATGAATGAGCAGAAATCTGTCGGTCTATACACGGTAGATATTCCCAAACGGAATGGAGAGCCTGGAAGAAAAGCCAAGGTCAACGTATCCACTACTGAGATACGGTTGCTAGGAAAAGGAAGATCTAAACGACCACTTTCTCTCTATGCTGTATTGGCTAAAGAATTAACCCCACCAGAGGGTGAAAAAGGCATTGAGTGGATGCTGTTAACTGATCTTCCAGTTGAAGACTTTAAGCAGGCGAGAGTTATCATTGAGTGGTATCGAAGCCGGTGGGAAATTGAAACCTATTTTCGGGTGGTAAAAGGCGGATGCCAGATAGAAAGTAATCGTTTTAGAACAGAGCAGCGAATGTTGAACTGTATTGCGATCTATATGATTATTGGATGGCGACTACATTCGATAACTACACAAGCAAGAAGTCTTCCTGATGAACCATGTACGAGTGCTTACTCTGAAAAAGAATGGCGCATGGTATGGATGATGCGAGATAAAAGTTCCCCACCGAATATACCTCCAAGCATGAGAGATATAACGCGTATGTTGGCAGGCCTAGGGGGATTTCTAGGACGTAAAGGTGATGGCGAACCAGGGGTTAAAACTGTTTGGCAGGGATATACCAAACTGCTCCATTATATTGAAGCAGCAGAGGCTTTAAATGGGCTTAAATGATGTGTATAAAACACAGGCGCGGCGTTATGTGATTTGAGAACGTTATGAGTTTTTCAGGAAAGATTTTAGGATACGACCCCGGTGGAAATGGGGTTCATGGTGTAGCTTTAGCAACCATCAATGACAATCAAATTCTAGATCTCGAAATTCAGACCCTTTCTACCGCTGAAGATGTTATTAAGTTTGCCTCTCAAGCTACTACAGTAGACGTTCTGGCTATTGATACACTAACAATATGGTCTACTGGTTTAAGTGGGTGGAGACCAGCTGATCGCTGGCTAAAACAGAGATATAGGAAAATCACTCATAGCATTGCCTCTGCAAATAGTTTATTTGGTTCTATGGGGCTTAATGGTATGTCTGTAATGTCCGAGTTGAGGAAAAAAAACCCAAATATTAGAATCACAGAAACCCATCCCAAAGTTCTATATTTTGAATTGGCTGGAGACAAGTATGATTATAAATTTAGCTCACATAGTATGAATGCTTTTGTATCTGACCTGTTGGGTGTGCGAATAAATACAGCTAATGATCATGAGTGGGATGCAGTCGTTTCTGTTTATGCAGCAATTATGGGGTATTCTGGTCAATGGCCTACTAACCTCCATGATCTTGCAACAGAAAATACTGAACGTTTGGTAAAACCTGCTGGAAACTCTGAATATTGGTGGCCAGTCACATAAATCGGGTGGACGGTAGTTTCTAGCTACCGGCCCCCAAACCACCCATCGTGCAGGTCCGTAATGGGTGGCTCCCTATCCGTAACCAACGATAGCGTCGATCAGCTCTTCATTTGAGTTGAATGTCATGGCAGAGCGCTACCTCAACTTATCCGACTGGAAACATATCGGTAGGCTAACCCTGTCTTTTAACCCATGGATTTTAGGTTCAGGCCTTCACCTTGTCCAAGGTATTAATCTTGGTATTAGGCTACTATCCTATCGGCTGACTTCTGTTTAATCATCCTGACCACCACTGACCAAAACGCTACTATATTCCACCACCATTTTATATCCTCGCGATGGTGGCTAGCGGGTTGGGCCTACTTATGAGTCTGCGACCATGCTAACAGCTTCACCCTAGCAAGCTAAACAGATCCGCCAGATAAGAATGTAAACGCTCACACACCACTGCATCATTGACTCTACCTGTAAGGTGTCCTTGGCCACCTCCCCTCCAGGCTAAGCTTTATATGATGTTTCTGTCCGTCAGCTCGTAGTTTTGCTAGCGGCTTCCTCCCCACAAGACCTCACGGCATTGCAGTTGCCATTCGCTAGTAGTTAGCATTTAATGGAATCTATTAAATGGTGATCCTCCTACAGGTGACTTTCATCCCATTAGTTCACGCCCATGCTGGGTGTACCAAGTAAAAGCACTCGACGCCAAAACCGTCACTTCCCTATGGTTTTGCCACAGGTGTTTTATGCGTTAAGCATCAATCTCTCCACCAAACAATAGGTATGTCTATATGAACCAAATAGCAACGCAGGATGTAGTTCGCATATCAGATAGTCTTTCTAAGGGAATGGATAAACTATATAAGACTGGGGGGTTCGCATTAGCCTTTGGGTTTGCTGGCATTTTATCTAAGCAACACTAGGACACCCACAGATTGAAATATGACACAGGAAAAAGTACAGGCCTTCAAAAAACAACATCAGGACACCCACAGATTGAAAGATGACACCGGAAGTAGTACGGGCCTTCCACTTTAACGGCCATTTCTCCTTCCTGGAGCTGGAAGAGGTTAAATACAGAAAAATTATGTTTGAGCTTTAAAATTTTGTGATTTTGGCCAAAAACCAGAAGGAATAGTATCGAAAGGTTGAGAGGGAATTAGTGGGGCGTTGCAGAAAGGAAACGTTGGCAATCGCCTATGCCATGTACCCAGCGTTTATTGAGCTGAATACAGACTTGCCGTACAGCCTCTGCTGATCCCACCAGGCCTTTAAAGCGGCTTTCAAAGTTCCGATTAAGATAAAGCCAGTGTTTTGTTGAGATTCCCAGCCGCTCAAGGATAGGGGGCGCGTTTTGAGAAATGGCACCGCGCTTTTTGGGGTCTAAATGCCGGCCACTCCAGTCTACTAACGCCAAATAGTGATCCAATTGAAAGGGCAACCCTTTCGGCATATTAAGGTGCTCGCCGCCCACAAACGGTAGTAGCTCCTTCGGTTGCTCACCTGAGATCACAGCGCGAACACGCTGCTGAATGGACGTGTGATCGGAGTCCTCCGGGGTTTTTGCAATATCGGCACGGATAGGGTTGAGATCGACATAGGCCATGCAGGCAGCCAAAGCTCTTTCATCCAATAGCGCCTGAGATTTGAAACGGCCCTCCCAGAAGCGGCCAGTACAGCGGTCTTCTGCATTGGCTTGGCGAGCAATAGATTCGTTTAGGCAGCGCATAAACCAACTGATATCCATTAATCGCTCTCGCCACAGCTCAATCAGCTCTTTAAGCTTGTTCTTTTCACTGCAATCCAGAGAGGCACCCTGAATAAAGCGTTGAGCCAAATTAGAAGCTTTAAATAGTTCCTGCCAGCGGAGAATGACTTCAGTATCAGACCAAGTTCTAGCCGTTTTAGCATCGATATAGAGCACCACATGGTAGTGATTACTCATTACCGCATAAGCAGCGATATCCAGCGCAAAGATAGCAGCTAGCTTTTTCATCCCAATCTCAATCCACTGGCGCCGGTGTTCATAATCCCTCCCCAATAGAGCATCTCTTCCACAAAGGAACGCCCGGCGTACACAGCGGGAGACGCAGTGATAGTACGGAGTCGCATCAAGTGAGATCTGTGAGCGGCGAGGCTGGGTCATCGGGTATGGATTTAACTGTTTTAATATCCAGTATTTTTATTGTGATTTCAGTATTGTGTCAATAGCCGTGACGCCTTAAGCTCTACCTTTGATGGGTGTCCAGAAACGGCTTCCTTCCAGAAACGGCTTCCTTCCAGAAACGGCTTCCATCCAGAAACGGCTTCCAGCTATCTCAGCCTTGCTATTCAGGCTCGAGGCCCACATGACTATCCGAGTTATGCCTAGTGAGTGCTTATCACGTTCATACTTGTTATCGGTCTTTTACGAACCGGCCAGGCAGCGAACTGTGATAAACAAGGCCTTCGGTGGCCGCCGAAGGTGGGTCTCAATTTACCCGTTAGCGAAAAGGATTTTCAACAACAGAATCGGGCAAGAACAACCATACAAGTAAAGGCACCAGACCGCTTTGGTTTTGATGCAGGAGCCTTAGGCGTTATTAGGTGGCTTTACAAAGCACTCCCAAAAAGAATGTACTCTTCATTTCCTTAGAGGTAAAAATGAATAATTGTATTAATGCACTTGTTGAGTATTTCAAAAATGAAGTACCAAAACTTGAGAGCAGATACTCATGGAAAATCCCACAAATCTCTGATTTTGAATCATCAGGTAAAAGTGGATACCAGCAGAACATTGAATTAAAGCATCACTTCAATGCAAAGTGGCAAAGCTCAAATACAGAAAATAAGCTTGCTCTATCAAAAGAGGTAGTAGCAGATTGGGGCGGTGTTCGTGGTAATAAAGATGAAACTCTAACATCATATGTAAATGAGCTTATCAAAGAAAAACCACGAACACCGCTAAAAGGCATTGCAAGTTACTCCAAGATCTTCTCCATTGTAGATATGGATAAATATGCTATTTATGATGCTAGAGTTGCAGCCTGCTTAAATGCTGTTCAGTGGAACCATGGTGTTTCTACAGGTCTAGCCTTCAACTATATTAGCGGCCGGAATAATGTAGTTGGCAATTCAATCAATAAAAGTGGTTTCGTTTATCAAGAAGAGTTCAAGGTGAGTTCACTTGTTGCTGCGGGCTGGCAGAGAATAAAGAGAAATGATACTTATCAAGTTTACCTCAATGTTCTAAAACAGTGCCTAAAATCATTACCAGGTTACAAACTATACGATTTGGAAATGGTGCTTTTTGCAAATGCAGAAACCGAATGTTTGAAAGCAATGAGTGCTTAACTCAGCCACCTAACAAAGCAATCAAGGGGATATCAAAAGTCGTGCTGCGCGCGAAAACGCTTTTGCCAGCCCTTATTGCTAGCGTTATGACACAAGACTATAAGAACCAACACATATAAATCACGCTATGTATAAAAATAAACATTATATTTACGTACTACTAATACTCTTGGCTTCGTGCACTAGTCACGATACTACTAAAAAAACTTCGGGCTCCTCTCCAGATATGAAATATGAGGCTGTTCGTATTTGTAGTGCCATGTTGGATGATATGAGTAGCCAAATCCTTACAGAAGCAGAGAAGCTTAAGAGAACCAACCCCGAGAAATCTGAACTTGTAAAGAGAAAAAATGAAATAGGTGTTAAAATGGCAGCTATTTCGTGCGAATGCAGCTCTGAAGAAGCTTTAAATAAGCGGACTTACAAAAATTCGAACCACCTTAAAAATGAAATTTATCGCTTCTCTTCTGAATGCAAATATAAGGGAATCGAAGAGTCTGGATTTATTGAGTTACATCGTTCAAATCTTATTAAGGCTTGCTACTTTAAAGGTAGCTTAGCTGCCAATTTAATGATTGCTTCTTTTGGTGATCTTTGGCTCGTAAAATCACAAGACTACGATATCCAAACTCTGGAAAAAGCCTATCCCGCCCAAGCAGAAAAATGTGCATGTTTTTCAGAAGCTGTATCAAAAATACCTGCTAACGAACTATGGCACGATAAGCAAGTAAGTTCTAGCAGTAGAGTAAATATTGCACTTAAATCATGTGGTATCTAATTGGTGCTCGACACGTCATAAATCGAGTAGCCGGTAGTTTTTAGCTACCGGCCCCCACACCACCCATCATGTGGGTCCGCAATGGGCGGTTCCCTATCCGTAATGATTCTCTACCCAACGATAGTGTCGAGCATCCCTTCATTTGAGTTGAGTGTCATGGCCGAGCAATACCTCAACTTATCCGACTGGAAACATATCGGTAGGCTAGCCCTGTCTTTTAACTCTTAGAGTTTGGCTCCAGGCCTTCACCATGTCCAAGGTAACAATCTTGGCGCTAGGCTACTATACCGTCGGCTGACTTCCGTTTAATCACTTTGGTCATTACTGACCGAGGCGCTGCTGTGTTCCACCACTCTTGTCTACCCCTCGATGGTGGCTAGTGGGTTAGGCCTACTTATGAGTCGGCGACATGCTGACAGCCTCACAGCAGCAAGCTAAACAGATCTCCCCAGTTAAGAACGTGAACTTTCACTACACAACTGCATCATTTACTCTACCCGTTAGATCACATGGCTTTGGTATCCTTGGCTACCTCGCCTCCAGGCTAAGCCTTATATGATGTTTCTGTCCGTCCGCTCGTAGTTTTGCTAGCGGCGTCCTCCCCACAAGACCTCGCGGTATTGCAGTTGCCATTCGCTAGTAGTTAGCATTTAATGGAATCCATTAAACGGTGATCCTCCTACAGGGGACTTTCACCCCATTAGTTCACGCCCATGCTGGGCGTACCAAGTAAAGCCAAAATCGGCCTTGCGGGCCTGGACTCGCTACGCTCGCCGTTGCTTTAGGCGTTAAGTGTAAGACTTACCCATGTTTAGTAGACACCCTGTATAGTTAGGTTTAGGCCTAACACGGAGGTGTATCATGGGTAAGAAAAGAACTCAGGCGTATACGTAGGAGTTCCGCAGAGAAGCAGTTAAGAGAGCGGAAAAGCCTGGACTAACAACAGCTTCTGTGGCATGAGAACTAGGCGTCAGCGCACAGCAGATCTATAATTGGCGTCGTCAATTTAATCGACTGTCTGACAAGCAGTTCAATAGTTCAGGCGGCGTCGACTATTCCAAACAAGAAAGCGCTGAAGTTTGCAAGCTCAAGAAGGAGCTGCATGAAGCTCGTGAGGAGGTTGAGTTTCTAATAAAGGCAGCTGCGTACTTTGCGAACCACCAAGAGTAAAGTACGCGCTGATACAAGAGCATGTAGGGTCATTCCCGGTTAGCTTGATGTGTCGGTATTTAGAAGTCTCAAGATCGGGTTATTATCGATGGCGGGGGCGGTTGCCATCTGCTCGTACGATTAGAAAGATACGAACAATCGAGAAAACCCGAGAGACGTTTGCTGCGTTTAAAGGTCGTTATGGAGCGCCTAGAATCGCTTGCGAGCTTCAAGAGTTAGGTGAGCCATGTTCACGGAACTACGTCGCTAAGCTTATGCAATAGGAGTATATTAAAGCGAGAAACGGCAAAGGCTTTCGATATAGTCAGCCCGTAGAGGGGAGCATTAATGTCTCCGCCAACTTACTTAAGCGTTGCTTTGATGTGGAACGACCAAATTGCCGCTGGACTAGTGACATTACGTATATCTGGGTTCTGGAGCGGTGGTTGTACCTCGCGGTAGTTATGGATCTGTACTCTCGACGTATTGTAGGTTGGGCATTTGACTCCCAGATGACCGATGAGTTGACACATTGAGCGTTGAAAATGGCCCTAGAGCGACGACCAATAACGCCTGGACTAATAGTTCACTCTGACAGGGGGGTGCAATATCGATCGCAGAAATACCAGGATCTCTTGTCCGAAAGCAAGTGCAAGCCGAGTATGAGTCGCCAGGCTAACTGTTGGGATAATGCGGCAATGGAATCATTCTTTAGCAGGCTAAAAGTCGAGCTGGTCTATGCCGGAACATTCGAAAGCGAAGAGCAAGCAAAATCTGAGGTGTTTGAATACATTGAGATTTTCTACAATAGGGTTCGTAGGCACTCTGCATTGGGCTATGTAAGTCCAGCAGAGTATGAACGAAAATACGCATAGTTAGAGTGTCTACTTTTTGTGGGCAAGACCAGTGTACAAAGGAAATGAAGCTACTCATACTTACAATTGCATCGATTGCACTTACTGGTTGTATTGAACCAATTCTTTTTACAAGTTGTGCCGTAGAAAAGCCATTTACTTCGTTAGTTGAAAAAACGAAGTACTTCGAGGCAAAAATGGTTTTTACCAGCGAGCTAGGTGAGCATGAGGCAAAAACAACCATCCAGTGCAACGTAGTAGATTATCTGTGCCACGCCGGAGAAATGGGGCTTGCAGAGGTCTGGGAAACAGTCCCGACCGAGAGCATCACTTTATCAGCACCGCTCTCAGATAGTGCCACATTTAAAATAGGCACCCCAAACTGTTCTGGGCTAGTAAACTCTAACAACGCATATTTAGCAGGGCGAGAAAGTTATAGCTATTGGCAAAAGCCCAGAATTGAGTCGGCTGCTGAAACAACGAATGTGTCAATTTGGTATCCAGAGCATCGTAAAAAATTTGATGGCTTAGGTATCAAAGGGTTTAAATTAACTGTGGTGCAGGTAGATAGTCCTGCACTTAAATCGGGTAACCGGTAGTTTTAGCTACCGGCCCCCACACCACCCATCGTGCGGGTTCGCAATGGGCGGTTCCTATCCATAATGAATCTCTACCCAACGATAGTGTCGAGCAGATCTTCATTTGAGTTGAGTGTCATGGCAGTGCGCTACATCAACTTTAACCGACTGGAAACATATCAGTAGGCTAGCCCTGTCTTTCAACTCGTGGATTTAGGTTCAGGCCTTCACCCTGTCCAAGGTATTAATCTTGGCATTTGGCTACGATGCCTTCTGCTGACTTCTGTTTAATCACCCTACTCATTACTGAGCGGAGCCCAGCTGTATTCCACCATTTTTTCTATCCCCGCGATGGTGGCTAGCGGGCTGGGCCTATTTATGAGTCAGCGGCCACGCTGACAGCTTCACAGCAGGAAGCTAAACAGATCTCCCCAGATAAGAGCGTGAGCTTTCACTACACAACTGCATCATTTACTCTACCCGTTAGATCACTCGGCTTCGGTGTCCTTGGCCACCTCGCCTCCAGGCTAAGCCTTATATGATGTTTCTGTCCGTCAGCTCGTAGTTTTGCTAGCGGCTTCCTCCCCACAAGACCTCACGGTGTTGCAGTTGCCATTCGCTAGTAGTTAGCATTTAATGGACCCATTAAATGGTGATCCTCTTGCAGGGGACTTTCACCCCATTAGTTCACGCCCATGCTGGGCATACCAAGTCAATTAACTACGCGCCTCTGGCGCCCGACAGCTTACACTCTGCTTCGTTATGTTTCTGAGGATGACTAGTGCATAAAGATCAAGTTCGAAGATTTTATGAGGTTCTTTGGGATGCCCACGATAAGAAAGCAATGCCATCGATCCTGCATGAGAGCTTCTCCTTTAGAGGATCATTGGGACAGGAAAAGCGAGGTCACAAAGGTTTCGCTGAATATGTCGATATGGTTCACAAAGCGCTGGGTGACTACAAATGCATTATTGAAGATCTCGTAGAAGAGGGACACAAGGTTTTTGCAAAGATGTCCTTTACCGGATTTCATAGAGATGAGTTTATGGGCTTTTTACCATCACATAAACGCGTAACTTGGAATGGGTGCGCCTTATTTACCTTTGAAGGTGATCGAATCTCTGATGTATGGGTGCTGGGTGATTTAAAGAGCCTTGAAAACCAGCTCAAGAAAAACGAAATATAACAGTCGCAGCCTGCAGGACCGTCGCTACGCGACGATCTATGCTGCAAGGCGTAAAATCTAAGCACCATGAAATCTAACATATTCCTACTATTCTATTTATTCAGTTCAATTTCTGACGCGGTAGGCATTGAGAATCCGGCAAAAATTATCAACGCAAAGATTGTAACCAATCAATTAGATCGCTATATTTCACTAAGCTGTCAGAAAGGTCAGAACACAGAAGTGTTCGCCCTTACTGATCACCCTAAAGGCTATGAACTCTCTATTCCTAAGGGTTCAATTTCGGGATGCCTGCAAGGTGAATACTTAGTTATTGAAGGAGACAATAGACTTCTATTATTCATTGGACCCAACCCTCGGCCCGTATATAGAACCAAGTAAACTAACCAAGATTGAACAAATTTCTGCATCTGACCGCCTACACCGCTCGCTTTGTACTGTACGCTTACGCTAGCACAAAGCGCTCCGTTCCGGCGGCAACTGAACAAGGCGTTAGTTTCCATCAGGCTTCGATCAATGAAAGTTATATATCTAACCTTATTAATCATCCTTTATTCTCAGCGAGCCATTTCGTTTGAATATGATCATAAGAATTTAAGCTTTGATTTGAATAATGCCTCTGACATTGTTATTGCCAAGAAAATCTCAGGCCGAATTCCGTACGCAGATCTGACATATGAAATTAGCTCATATAACTCAAAGCCCATTGAGTGGCGTGACTCCCAAGCCTGGGAGAGATTACAAGATCTGAATCGAGGTATCGACTCAACTTTTTTGGTATTGAATTCAATCAAGGGTTCTTTTGAAATAGGGGATCGATTTATATTTAACGACTCATGGATACCTGTTGAGTTGGGTTCAGTTCAACTGTATTTTCTTTATCGGAAAAACGATCAAATCCAGTCTAATCCGTGTCATCGAATGCCAATCGGCGATAACAAACAATCAGTCGTCGAGCTTTCTTCAGATCCTAATGGGATTATTGATTTGGTTTTACGCAACAAGCTATCATTCTGCGATTCAAAAAACTGACAATGCAATGCACTGGACCTCCTGTGTATTGCTTAGGGCGTTATGACTTCCAAATATGAAAGAGATTAAAGAAAGAATTATAAACGCGGGATTAGGTGAAAAAGGGTTGCCGGTATTGGCCAGAATGGGTGAAGATCCAGGAAAGGAATATATAGAACAACTGCTGTCTGACTTGCATTCACTATTTCAAAACCTAAAAAGTTCAAGCAGTTTGAGCAAAGAGTTGTCGTACGCCTTGTACTGTATAGGCCACTATCCATATATTGAGTACTCAGCATGGATTGATAAAGGTGCAACATTTAGAGGCGACCTGATTGACCCTCAGATATTTCAGTTAGAAATGGCCGTTGAAAGTATATTTTGTAATGAATGGTTGGAGTATGTTAATTAATCAAAGTAAAATAATAACAAAAAGCTCTTACGGAAAACCTACGGGTTGCTTCGGCGTCCGTAAAGCTTTGCGTTATGCACATGAGAACTGAAGCATTGAATATTGAAGATACAGAGAAGTTAATATCATGCTATCAGTTGGCGATTTTGGCGCTTCCAAAAGTAACTCGTCATGAAGGATATCCTTATTATCCAGATGAGATCTCTGATTTTATGAATCTTTTAGAGCGCCCGCCTTGGGTAGCATATGAATATCAGCCAAAGAAAATTAGAAATATTTTAGATTCGATTGATCGAGCCACATTTGAAGAAGTCAGGTGGGCTTTAACTGCAGCAGCTAGAGCAGAAAGGTTTTGTGAAGGTTCCTGGGAGCTAACACTCAGAAATAGGCTTCTAGATCCAGTCCTTAAGCGACTTCAAGACCTACATCATGCATAACAAAGCCGCAACAATAGGACACCCACAGATTGAAAGATGGCTCTGGAAATAGTTCAGGCCTTCCACTTTGACGACCATTTCTCCTGGTCTGGTGTACGGCAAAGTGAAATACTGAAAAAATTATGCTTGAGGTTTGAAAATTGCGTGATTTTGGCCAAACCGGAAGGAATAGTATCGAAAGATTGGGAGAGAATTGGTGGGGCTTTACAAAAAGGAAACGTTGGCAGTCGCCTATGCCATGTACCCAGCGGTTATTGCGCTGAATACAAGCTTGCCGTACAGCCTCTGCTGATCCCACCAGGCCTTTAAAGCGGCTTTCAAAGTTTCGATTGAGATAGAACCAGTGTTTTTCTGAGATGTCCAGCCACTCAAGGATACGGGGCGTCTTTTGACAAATGGCACCGATTGGCTTGAGACCTACATAAGCTATAAAGTGGGCTTCCTAATAGGCCTAATTAATGACTTAGCGGCCAAGCAGACAGCAGCTAGCTAAACAGATCTCTCCAGATAAAAACGTGACCTTCCAATACACGACTACATCATTAGCCCGGCCCATTAGCCACATAGCTTCGGCATACTTGGCCACCTCGGCTCCAGCTAAGCCTTATAAGATGTTTCTGTTCGTCAGCTCGCAGTTTTACTAGCGGCTTCTCTCCGCAAGACCTCGTGATGTTGTAGTTGCCATTCGCTAGTAGTTAGCATTTAATGGAGCCCATTAAATGGTGATCCTCCTACAGGGGACTTTCTCCCCATTAGTTCACGCCCATGCTGGGCGTACCAAGTAAAGGCACGCCGACAAAATTGGCGCTGCGCTTCTATTTTGCTCGAGCTACGAGCGTTAAGTTTACTGAGTATGAATGAGTATTCGAGCAAGAGAGCACTAAACAGAACCATACGAAAGGTCGAAAATCAATTTGCCACCAATCTAGCTAAGTCAAAGTGGCAAAGAAGGCAGCTTGAGAATGATTTAGAGTGGTTTGTAACTTGGAAGATTAAGCAAGTAACCCAACCGAAGACCTTCTGGTGTGACGGAGCTACAGACTTGCATCTGGACAGAGTTTCCAAAAAACAGCTCCGTATAAAGGCTTTGATTCGTATTGGGCCAGAAAGCAACGTAAACTGCATCAAGGAAGCAATACTACAGGGGACAATTTTCTTAAGCTCGCACGGTAAAAGACTAAAGAACTATAAGCTCGTCATTGAGAGCGGTGAGTCAAAATATGTGCTATCGAAAAAAACTTAACAAGGCGTTTAACTACACTCCGGCCTCAAGCGGCCTCCGTCGGACAGCCAAAATCGTACTTCGCGCCGGCTGCCGGTTAGCTTATCCTTAGGTTTACATTGATGAAGTACTTCGGTTTTCTTATTGCCGTACTCTCTATAAGTGGTTGTGTCATTCAACCAAAGAAATGTTCGATGGCGCAGCCTTCAGAAGGCTGGGTGTATATTAAAAAGCCGCCTGCAGAGGTGACGGAAGCAGCGGCAATACAAATTGAGAGCGGAGCGCACCATCTATGGTTAAAGAATAAAGATGGCCGTTATGGATTTTGTAGTCGGCCTAGAGGTCACGTTGATTGTTCATATCATTTCGAAGAAATAGATATAGTCAATAATAATTATGAGCAAGTTACTTTAACAATATCTACGTGTGGTAGCCCCTATTAATGAATAGGCCGCAAAACCTAAATCTGATAGCCGGTAGTTTTAGCTACCGGCCCCCGGAGCTCCCATCGTGCGGGTCCGCAATGAGCGGTTCCCTATCCGTACAACGGTAGTGTCGGGCAGATCTTCATTTGAGTTGAGTGTCATGGCAGTGTGCTAACTCAACTTATCCGATTGGAAACATATCGGTAGGCTAGCCCTGTCTTTTAACCCACGGATTTCAGGTTCAGGCCTTGACCTTACCCAAGGTAATAATCTTGGTATTAGGCTACTATGCCATCGGCTGACTTCTGTTTAATCATCCTGACCAAGACGCTGCTATATTCCACCACCTTTTTATGTCCCTGCGATAGTGCTAGCAGGTTGGGCCTACTTATGAGTCTGAGGCCACGCTGACAGCTTAACCCTAGTAAACTAAACAGATTCGCCAGATAAGAACGTGAACGCTCACTATACCACTGCATCATTGACTCTATCTGTTAGGTGTCCTTGGCCATCCCGCCTCCAGGCTAAGCCTTATATGATGCTCCTGTTCGTCAGCTCGCATTTGCTAGCAGCTTACTCCCTACAAGACCTCACGGTATTGCAGTTGCCATTAGCTAGTAGTTAGCATTTAATGGAACCCATTAGTTCACGCTCATGCTGGGCGTACCAAGCCAATTAACTACACGTCTTTGGCACCCGATAGCTTACACGTCGCTTCGCTATGTTTCAGCTACGGGTTATTGAGGCGTTATGTTTCTGAGGATGACTGGTGCATAAAGATCAAGTTCGAAAATTTTATGAGGTTCTTTGGGATGCCCACGATAAGAAAGTAATGCCATCGATCCTGCATGAGAGCTTCTCCTTTAGAGGATCATTAGGACAGGAAAAGCGAGGTCACAAAGGTTTCGCTGAATATGTCGATATGGTTCACAAAGCGCTGGGTGATTACAAATGTATTATTGAAGATCTCGTAGAAGAGGGAGACAAGGTTTTTGCAAAGATGTCCTTTACCGGATTTCATAGAGATGAGTTTATGGGCTTTTTACCGTCACATAAACGCGTAACTTGGAATGGGTGTGCCTTATTTACCTTTGAAGGTGATCGAATCTCTGATGTATGGGTGCTGGGTGATTTAAAGAGCCTTGAAAATCAGCTCAAGAAAAACGAAACATAACAATCGCAGCCAGCAGGACCGTCGCTACGTGCCGACTTCTACTGCAAGGCGTTATGTGTAAAAAATGAAAGAACACCAAATACAAAAAGTAATAGACGAGCTTCCTGATGATAAGAAGATTCAGCTGTTGTGTAATTACGGCCATCAATTAACAATTCATGCCCGTGGTGGTTATGAATTTCAAGGGTCGGGTGTTACCGATCCGAGACTACTGAGAGACTGCAACGAAATTCAACACCGCGTTTTTCAAGCAGTTCGCGAAGTGGCTCAAGATTCAAACAATCAATTTTGTCTCAATAACGTTGGCGGCTGGATATCAGCCGAAGAAAGAAATGAAACAATACGTACAGCTAGTGTTCAAGCTTTTCAAACAGCACTGGCTAAACTCAACACATAACCAGGCACGCAATGCTCGGCCAAGGGAACCTTAGACTGGGTTGTCACTGCATCGTAGCGCCGGCCCATTCGCTTGGCGTTTAGCCTACAAAGGAATATCAATCATTGAGCAAGCACGTTGGCTGTATTATTAATGAACTTGAAGAATCAGAGATAGCTGATGATGATTTTAGTTTGTTTATGATTTTATTAAAAATTGATGATTCTGGAGAGGTGACATCAACTGAATCTATAGAGCCAATCGGTAAAATTGGTGTCGACATCGATAATGAAGAGTGCTTGTTTCATATAACTCCTTACGGCAAGCCTTTAAAAATATCTGAGGCATATGCAGAAATAGAAACTATTGATTCTAGGTTTTCTCTTGTCTCTGTAATAGAGAAAGAATTCGATGATTCATCATGGGTAAGAATGGATAATCCAGTAATTGGCTTTGGGGAAAATGTAAATGAAAAACGGTTTTTTATCGTATGCAGGGCTTAATAAAGGTAGGCAACTTCGCCCGCTAAAGGCGCGGGCTAGACTCGCTAACTCCCGCCTTTGCTACCGACGTTAGGCTCTCATATGAACGAAGCTCTAGTACTTGAATATTTAACCGATAGTGATGGTAGTACTAGGGATATTACGTTTACTCCAGCCACTTTGGCTTGTGTCGAAAAATTCATAAAGCTATTTCTCGAGGAATTCAGCGATGGCGAGCTTCAAGATCAAAACGGTGAAGTAGTTGAAATGTCTTCGGAAAGTGTAGTGTCTTACATCACACAACGTGAAGAAGGTTGTATTCATGGACAGCTGAAATCTAGAGATAGCTTTGTAAGACAAGTTCATCTGTTTCTCGATTGGCCTGAAGGTGAAAAAATAGCTGTTGAAATATCGTATTTTCCAAACGATCTTTGCAGTGATTTTACTACATCGATCTTTTTCAAAGCATTGAATAGTTGGTGGGATACTCTACAGACTAATGATGTATTCGTTAGGTATGAAAATGCTAGCTGGGAGTTTTATGATCCCGAGGGGCTGGGAGTCTTTTATCATGCTGTCAAGTCCTAGCTAGCACATGTTGTCGGACTGGTTTTCTGCTGTGCTCCAAACCAGCCGTAAATGCGGACGTTATGAACGATGAACACTCGGGCCAAATTTGTTTTTTTTCTATTGTTAGTTGTCAGCTGTACGAAGCAATATGATATTTCGCTAATAGTCAATGAAGCTATCGGCTTCAAGCCTAAAGAGGATTTCGTAGTTGTCAAGCGAGAGAAGGCTTCTGATATTGCAAAGTATTTCGATGACTATAACGAAATTTTCTATATAGAGATGTCAGAGCATGATCATGCTTCATTCATGAAGATCGTTGAGGAGGGTGGCTCCTGGAAGCTTCAGCCTAAATCTAGCCTTCCGGGCAGTAGTAACTTTCCGGAATGGGAAAAAATCATGTACTTCAAACAATATGGTCTTTTGACAATATTCAGAGTACGTGGCGACAGACGTGCGATTAATATTCAGGTCTACGAGCAGTGAGGCTCATAAATCGGGTAGCCGGTAATTTTTAGCTACCGGCCCCAACACCACCCATCGTGCGGGTCGCAATGGGCGGTTCCCTATCCGTATGAATCTCTACCCAACAATAGCGTCGAGCAGCTCTTCATTTGAGCTGAGTGTCATGGCAGTGCGCTACCTCAACTTATCCGACTGGAAACATATCAGTAGGCTAACCCTATCTTTTTACTCGCGGATTTTTGGTTCAGGCCTTCACCCTGTCCAAGGTATTAATCTTAGCATTAGGCTACTATGCCGTCGGTTGACTTCTGTTCAATCACCTTGACCATTACTGGCCCAGGCACCGCTGTGTTCCACCACTCTTGTCTACCCCTCGAGGCTAGTGGGTTGGGCCTACTTATGAGTCAGCAGCCACGTTAACAGCTTCATAGCAGCAAGCTAGACAGGTCCCCCCAGATAAGAAGGTGAACTTTCACTACACAACTGCATCATTTACTTTACCCGTTAGATCACCCGGCTTCGGTGTCCTTGGCCACCTCACTTTCAGGCTAAGCCTTATAGGATGTTTCTGTCCGTCAGCTAGTAGTTTTGCTAGCGACTTCCTCCCCACAAGACCTCGCGATGCTGCAGTTGCCATTCGTTAGTAGTTAGCATTTAATGGAGTCCATTAAATGGTGATCCTCCTACAGGGGACTTTCACCCCATTAGTTCACGTCCATGCTGGGCGTATCAAGTAAAGGCACTCGACGCCAAAACCTTCACTTCCCTATGGTTTTGACAGAATTGCGTTATGCATCAATCTCTCCACCAAACAATAGGTATGTCTATATGAACCAAATAGCAACGCAGGATGTAGTTCGCATATCAGATAGCCTTTCTAAGGGAATGGATAAACTATATAAGACTGGAGGGTTCGCATTAGCCTTTGGGTTTGCTGGCATTTTATCTATGGTATTGGCTAACATACCTGGACTAACTTTACCGTCTGAGTTATTTGTTGTTGGAGCGATATTGACTATCGGGTGCTTTTTATTTTTCGTGTATACCCATTTCCAAGGAGCACGAAAAGCACTTGCTGAAATCAATGAAAATAAGCCTCTGATTGATGCCGTACAAGATGTTTCTTTACAGGTCACAGAATTGACATCTGTTATTCAAGCGTACAGCTTTAAAAACCTGAGCAAAATACATAATACTTTAGAGGTTGCATGCCCTATTATTGAAGGTCTTCCCCTGGTTGGAGATAAAGCCAAAGAATGGGGATTAAATGATGCCTCAAGGATTTCAGGTATAATTGTGGATACTACTGAAAACACGAAAAACTTGGTAACGGAAGTTAAAGAAGCTCTTATCAAAGGTGATTTAAAGAAACTAAAAAGTTACTCCAAGGATCTTCAGCAAGCTGTGGACACAACCAAAGAGGCCCTAAAAACTAATGCTTAAATCGGGTAGTCGGTAGTTTCTAATTACCGGACCCCACACCACTCACCGGGTGGGCCCGCAATGGGCGGCTCCCTATCTATAATGAATCTCTACCCAACAATAGCGTCGAGCAGCTCTTCATTTGAGCTGAGTGTCATGGCAGTGCGATACCTCCGACTGGAAATATATCCACAGGCTAGCCCTGTCTTTTAAATCGTGGATTTTGGGTTCAGGCCTTCACCCTGTCCAAGGCATTAATCTTGGCATTAGGCTACCATGCCCTAGGCTGACTTCTGTTCAATCACCTCAGTCATTACTGACCGAGGCGCTGCTGTGTCCCAACATTCTTGTCTACCCCTCAATGGTGGCTAGTGGGTTGGGCCTATTTATGAGTCAGAAGCCGCGCTGACAGTTTCCCAGCAGCAGGCTAAACAGACCTCCCCAGATAAGAACATGAACTTTCACTATATAACTTCATCATTTACTCTACCCGTTAGATCACATGGCTTCGGTGTCCTTGGCCGCCTCGCCTTCAGGCTAAGCCTCATAGGATGTTTCCGTTCGTCAGCTCCTAGTTTTGCTAGCGACTTCCTCCCCACAAGACCTCGCGATGCTGCAGTTGCCATTCGTTAGTAGTTAGCATTTAATGGAACCCATTAAATGGTGATCCTCCTACAGGGGACATTCGCCCCATTAGTTTACGCCCATGCTGGGCGTACCAAGTTTGTCAATGATCGTCCTTAGGGCTGGACAGCTTTAAACGTGGCTTTGCCACAAAGCTGCCCATTACAAATGGCGTTATATTTTTACTGAACTATGGAGTAGTAAATGAAAAGACCTACATGGGCGACAATAATTGGAGTGTTGGCAATTATTTTCGGGATATTTGGGGTTCTTGGTGGCGCTCAGGAAGTAGTCATGCCTTCGATGCTCGAAATGCAGAAAGAAATGATGACTGAATTCAGTAAAGGGAAAACTCCTGATGGAAAGGATATGCCGCAATTGACACTAGAAATTGAAGAGGAAGGTGAACCCAAACGAATTGAGTTTTCTCAAATGATGGAGTCTATGCAAGAACAGTTTAAGGTCCCAGAGTGGTATGAATCTTGGTCAATTGTTTTTGGTATTGTATCTATGGTCGTAGCAGGTCTGTATCTTATATCTGGAATATTTCTAATGATGACCAAAGATTTCGCAATAAAACTTTTCTACATAGCTATCGCTGCGTCTATTATTTGGGCCATTATTCAAGCAGTAATTAGCTCACAGTCAAATAGTGGGTTCTTGATAGCTAAAATACCTGGCTCAATCACTAGCATTGTCATCGATATAATACTTCTTATTGTGGTTCTCGTTGGCAGTAAAGAGGCTTTTGTTGCTCAACAAGAAGAAATATAGATCGGGTAGCCGGTAGTTTCTAACTACCGGCTAACACACCACCCATCATGCGGGTCTACAATGGTCGGTTCCCTATCCATAATGAATTTCTACCCAACGATAGCGTCGAGCAGCTCTGCATTTGAATTGGGGGTCATGGCAGTGCGTTACGTCAATTTTATATCCTGCTGGCAACATATCGGTAGGCTAGCCCTGTCTTTTAACTTGTGGATTTTGGGTTGGACCTACTTATGAGTCAGCGGCCACGCTGACAACCTCACTGCAGCAAGCTCAACCGATCTCCCCAGATAAGTACGTGAACTTTCACTACACAACTGTATCATTTACCCTACCCTTTAGATCACATGGCTTCGGTATCCTTGGCCACCTCGCCTCCAGACTAAGCCTTACAGGATGTTTCTGTTCGTCAGCTCGTAGTTTTGCTAGCGGCTTCCTCCCCACAAGACCTCGCGATGCTGCAGTTGCCATTCGTTAGTAGTTAGCATTTAATGGAGTCCATAAAATGGTGATCCTCCTACAGAGGACTTTCACCCCATTAGTTCACGCTCATGCTGAGCTTGCCAAGGTGCAGCAACGGACTTCCGGAAATTGTGCACGGCGTTAGGACTGTAAACCTGAAATGAAATTATTAGTAACCCTTATCCTTGTTTTCATCGCTCAGGATACACTTGCATGTCCGGGGCTAAATTGGACGCCAGGACAGTGGGCTGAAAATGCGAAAGAAGTTTATATTGGTAGAGTGTCTAGCATATCTATTCCTGAGTTGGAACATCGAGTGTTAAGCAAAGAGCAAGAAGGTTATTTAGTTCGTGGAGCGGAAAGAGTAATCCGAATAAAGGTATATGAAACACTGAAGGGCAGCCAAGAAAATCTTGTTCAGGTGAAATTAGGTTGGTGTCGTGGCGGTAAAGCGGATCTTGGAGAAATGGTAGTTCTTTATAGTCTTGGTAAGGAGTGGCACGCAAAGAAAGCTGGTAGTGCGATTGCCAAAACTAGAGCAGCCCTAACAAATAAAGACACCGGTCGTGGTAAAGCTACGCCGGTGCTTTAAACGTAAAACGTAGGGGAGTTTCGGTGTCGTTTCTCAGCAATATTTTCACTAAGGACAAAGCGAAGACTATGCGACTTGATAGTCTGGGTGAGTTTTCGTATGCCAACGATGGTAGAGACGAATATTGGAAGGTGGAAAAACCTGTAGGCCTATTACCGTCTAGATTTGATTTTGGTGCTGTTAGCGGAAGCCTAGAAGGTCCATATCCAGTAGCGCTTGACGCTTTTCGGTTCTATGCAGAAAGACCAGAAAATTTGCACTCCTACCTAAATGATCTCTTTTATTCCAAGCTTAAAGAAAAATATGGAGATTTCACTATAAAAGATATTCAATCAAATTTTTACCTTAAGTCTCTCACATGTAAATCCAAAGAAGAATTTGAGTTTGGATTTCACTCAAACAGTGATGATGTATTTGTAGAGCTATTTTGCAGAACTGGTTCGGTAACAGAAGTACATATTGATGAAGGCTGCTGTGAATACGTATAACCAATTAATCCACTACGCGCTTACGGCGCCGGACAGCCTACTCGCCGCTACACGACGCTTCGGCTACCGGTTATTGAGGCGTTAAGTGCAACCGTTAATAGAGTGCTGTATGTATAAATTAGTATTTCTAGTAGGCCTGATTTTTTTCCATTCCAAGCTGCAGCGGGCGTATGGGGAGTCAGTGCATTTGAGAACGATACTGCTCTAGATTGGGTGAGTGAAGTATCCAACTCAGATAATTCGCTAGTACTTTTTAAAAGTGCAATCGATGCGCCATCTAGAGGTGGATATATTGATGCTGACATTTGTTTCAATGCTATTGCAGCATCAGAAGTAGTAGCAATCATATTCAATGTACCGAGTGGAAAATATAATGAAGATATATTGAGCCTCGCAAAATCTCTCAAGCCAAAATTGAGCGAAGAGGCAGTGCCAAGAGCAGAGAAGGCTGTGGTAATTTGTAGTAGTGAGCCAGGCTCGGAATTAAAACAGTTGTGGAATGAATCGAAAGAATGGAGCTTCTATGTTAGTGGGTTACAGCTTCGCCTGAAGTCCGCACTTAAATCGGGTAGCCGGTAGTTTCTAACTACCGGCCCCCACACCACCCATCATGCGGGTCATGAATGCTAACCGGTTGGACCTACTTACCACTCAATAGCCACGCTGGCAGAATCACTGAAAAAAATTACACAGATTCCCCAAGATAAGAGTATAAAATTTCACAAATCAGCTGCATCATTAACCCTATCCATTAGATCACGTGGCTTTGGCACCCTTGGCCTACAGACTAAGCCATATAGGATGTTTCTGTTCGCTAACTCATAGTTTTGCTTGCGGCTTCCTCCCCACAAAACCTTATAGTATTGCTATTCGCTGGTAGTTAGAGGTCATTAAACGGTGATCTTCCTACTGGGGGCTTTCACATGTCAAGTGCAACTCTTATTGCCCTCATCCTTTACGCGGGCATTACAGGGCCTCATAATTGCTCTTTATCCGTAAGCAGGATTAGATTTCTTGTATCAAATACACATAGAAATATGTCAATAGCATATATGATTAATTGCCAAACACTCAAAGCTGGTATCTAGTGAAAACTCCCAAACGTCTACAGCCTCTTATCGATGATGGCTTAATCGATGAAGTTATCAGCCGCCTAATGAGCGGCAAAGAAGCCGATATATTTATTGTCCGTTGTCATGACGAAATTCGTTGCGCCAAAGTCTATAAAGACGCGAATAAGCGTAGTTTTAAAAAGGCCGCACAGTACCAAGAAGGGCGTAAAGTTCGCAGTGGTCGTCAAGCACGTGCCATGCAAAAACGGTCAAATTATGGCCGCCAACAGCAGGAAGAGATTTGGCAAAATGCCGAAGTTGATGCTTTATCCCGTTTAGCACGCGCTCATGTACGAGTTCCCAAGACTTTTGGTTGTGTTGACGGTGTATTATTGATGGAGTTAATCACTGACGAAGCAGGCAATGTCGCACCACGGCTTGGCGATGTGACAATGTCAGAAGAGCAAGCAATTCAAGATCATGCATTAATGATTCATTACATCATGCTCATGCTTCACGAGGGAATTGTACATGGTGATTTATCCGAATTTAACGTCCTAGTGGATGATTCCGGCCCTGTGATTATCGATTTACCCCAAGCTGTTAATGCCGCTGCCAACAACAGTGCACAAGAAATGTTCACTCGCGACGTCGACAATATGCGTCGTTATTATGGCAGATTTGCCCCCTCTTTATTACAGACTCAATACGCCAAGGAAATGTGGGCACTGTTTGAAGAGGGTAACTTAACGACTAGCTCAACGCTCAGCGGCAAGTTTGATGATGACGATGACAGCGCCGATGTCGATGCCGTGCTAGAAGAAATCAAAGCGGTGATGCAAGAGGAACTGGAACGGAAAGAGCGCATACGTGAATCCTCAGAAGATGCATAAATTTAGATGAAAGCACCCGGTTTAGTAAACTTATTGGTTACAGCGGGTATTGTTTATTACCCTATTGCACAAATTAGTGCACACGCACATTAGAACACCCAAAGGCTGGAGGATACTGTGAACTGTAGAGCAAGCTCTCTTTCTGGGGGCTCCTACCTTTTGATTTACAGGTAAGAGAGATTAAGTTCTGGGAATTGATATGCAGATTTTTGGAAATGCTATTTTGGATAAAAGAGTGGTAATCGTGTTATAGAGTATTTGGGGTAGAAGTAGATTAGCAGGATGTGGCTGAGAGGAAACGCCGGCAATCCCTATTCGGTGTATCCAGCGTTTATCGAGTTGGATGCAAGCTTGCTTTACCGTCTCCACTGATCCCACCAAACCTTTAAAGCGGTCTTCAAAGTTCTAACTTAGATAAAGCCAGTGTTTTGCTGAGATGCCCAGCCGCTCAAGGATAAGGAGCGCTTTTTGGGGGGGGCTAAATGCCGGCCACTCCAGTCTACTACCGCCAAATAGTGATCCAGCTGAAAGGGCACCCCTTTCGGTATATTAAGGCCACATTTTCCACTAAGCTCCTCATTGAGCAATCTCTTGTTAAAACACACCAGAGAATTGAAGTGTAAAGCCCTCGACTAAATAACGGCTGTCCTAGTAAGGACTCAGTCGCTAAGTAACTAACTCCAAAAATGCTAAGCGGCTAAATACTACCCTTAAACTTAACTAAAAATTAATCGTCAAGTAACTCCGCATTAGTCGGGTACTTTTCAAGGAGTTCAATAAGCTTTTTAGTGCCATCTACAGGCTTTAGGCTAGCAAGCGTTCTTCGTAAAGCTCTTATCGTTGCAATATCTTTCGAGTTGAACAGGATTTCTTCACGGCGAGTACTGCTTTTAGCAATATCCAAGGCAGGGAAAATTCGCTGTCTCGCAACTTCCTTTGACAATACTACCTCCATATTTCCCGTCCCCTTAAACTCCTCAAATATCACCTGGTCCATTCGGCTTCCGGTATCCACGAGGATCGTTGCCAGAATTGTAAGTGAACCACCAACTTCTATCTTCCTCGCAGCGCCAAACAGCTTTCTGGGGATCTCCATAGCCCTGGCATCTATCCCGCCAGACATTGTACGTCCCCTGCCACTCTGCTGTGCATTATGTACCCGTGAAAGTCTTGTCAACGAGTCAACCACAATCATCACATCCTGGCCCTCACCGGCTTCCTTACAGGCCCTATCATGGAGTTCATTAGCTACTCTCACATGCTCTTCATAGCTATGATCAGAAGAGGACGCATAAACTTCGGCCGGTACACTTCGCTTAAAGTCAGTAACCTCCTCTGGCCTTTCATCAATAAGCAAAGCGTACAGCTTTATTTCAGGGTAAGCCTCTCCCACTGCTTGGCAGATATGTTTCAGGATAGTGGTTTTGCCACAGCCCGGTGGAGCCACAATCAAGCCTCGTTGCCCCTTACCAATTGGCGTAATCAAATCCATCGCCCTTACCGTAAATTGCTGAGAACCTGACTCAAGGCGAATAGGCTCAGATGGATTAATAGCTACTCCATTTAAGAACCGTTTCTTTGGATCAGAAGTATCCTCTTGCTTTTTATCAGCCGTCTTAGGCTCCGTATTTCTCTTTACCTTTAAGGATAATATTTTTCTGGACATAACATGCTCTTTACAAATCAATCGAGACCGGGGAGATTATTAATGATTGTCGATGACTGGACAAAAGATTAGTACTCCCCCAAATTGGATACTATAGCCAGAACTTGCGGCTAAGCGATTACCCTTCCGAACCCAAGGCAGACAAATAGTCCTATTAAAACCCTAGAATACCGATTAACGTCAGCCGTAGCCATTGAAACACCAATCAGAATGAAAAAAACGAAGAACCGCTACTGATTGAAGGTGCACACTAGGACACCCACAGATTGTAAGATGACACCGGAAATAGTACAGGCTTTCCACGTTAACGGCCATTTCTCCTAGTCTGGATCGGACGAAGTGAAATGCTTAAAAAATATACTTTAGGTTTGAAAATTGCGTGAATTAGCCAACCTAAAGGAATAGCATCGAAAAGCCGGGAGGAAATAGTGGCGTGTCACCAAAAGGAAGCATTGGCAGTCGCCTATGCCATGCACCCAGCGTTTATTGAACTGAATACAGGCTTGCCGTACAGCCTCTTCTGATCACAGCAGGCTTTAAAAGCGGCTTTCAAAGTTCAGATTGAGATAGAGTCAATGCCTGGGCGAAATGCCAAGCCGATCTAGGACAGGGGGCGTTTTTGTGCAATATAACCTCGTTTTCCGATGTCTAAATGTCGGCTACTCCAGTCCACTAGCTCCAAGTAGTGATCCAGCTGAAAAGGTAGCCCTTTCGGCATATTCAAATGTTCAGCGCCGACAACCGGGAGTAGATTTTGGGGCCGCTCATTTGAGGCTGCCGCACGGATACGCTGTTGAATTGAAGTGTAATCAGATTCTCAGGTGTCTTGGCGATATTGGCACGGATCGAGGAGGTCTACATAAGCCATAGAAGCAGCCTGGGCTCTTTCATCCAGTAAGGCTTGGGACTGAAACGGCCTTCCCGAAATCAACCTGTACAAGTGTCTTCAGCATTAGCTTGGCGAGCGACAGATTCATTTAAATATCGCATAAACCAGCTGATATCCGTTAGGCGCTCCCGCCATAGAGAGAGGATTTCTTTATTTCATCACTTCGCATCGGCGCCACTTAGTTAAGGAACAATTATTGGATCAAGTCAGACTAACTAAAGCGCCGCTGTAAATTATCGACTGCAATTGAAATTCGCCCACCCAAATTTAATTTCATCTCTTTTATTACATCAGAGTTAGAATCGAGAGTGTCACTTCGAGAAAAGTACTTCAGGTTGAACCTGGTTGACTTCGGTGTTTCAGCATTAAACTCCATTAGCATGGCGGGTAATAGAGGGAGAAGATCACCCTCAGTGTAGAAATCTTGATTCAATCGGCTTTTCTTAACTTCTATAACAAGGGTTGCTTCTCCTTCAGGCATGACGATCACTTCTTGATATGTTTTTCCGGTCATGCCATGGGGAAGTTCGTTGTGAGAGGCAATAGAGGTTACCCCTGGGAACCATTCTCCGTAATTTTCCATGTTGGTGACGTACTCAAAGAACGTGTTAATCGGACGTTTAACCGTGATCGCGACTTCCGCTAATAAAATCATTATTTACTCCGGGTTCGTTATTTACGAGTCCACTATATTGTTCTTTTTGAATGATAAAAAGTGAACTATAATGCGATCGGAGTTTCCATTTTGGAAAGTGATATGTCGAAGTTTACCCAGTATGAGTCTTTTGTGGCTGTTGTTGATTCTGGTAGTATTCGGCTTGCTGCTGACAGTCTAAACAAGACGCCATCAGCGCTGAGTAAGCAGATTACAAACCTAGAGTATGATCTTGGTGTGCAGCTATTTGATCGCTCCAATAAGCAAATGGTACTTACAGAGCATGGCGCAAGCTTTTACAAAAGCAGTGCTGCAATACTAAGGCAAATCAGTGAATCAGAAAGGCGCATTCAGTATGATAACGAACGCGTCGAAGGGGACCTCAAAATAACGTTATCCCGGTCTTTAGTTGATTCAAGCTTGTCTTCTTGGTTGAGTGAGTTTTCTGAGCGTTATCCAAATGTTAGATATCGGCTGGAGTATTCCGAATCCATTATTAACTTTAGTGATTCTGATCTTGATTTTGCTTTTAGAATTGGTGAGATTGCGGACAGTACACGTTTAATCTCCCGCGAGCTATGTGAGGTTCGACCCACATTTTTTGCAACGACAGAATATCTCGCGACCCATGGTACACCTACTCAAATCTCTGAACTTACTTCCCATCGCGTTGCCATGCCACCTCTCGAGGACCTTTCACCAGAAGTAAGAAAGTGGTTAAAGAACAACAAGTTTAATAATCAGACGTATGCTCACCATAGAATAAATGATGTTCACGCCATTCAAACCATGGCGCTAAAGAATATCTGTATTGGGTTCCAGTTGCATCAGAGTATTATTAAGTTAATTGAATCGGGACTGGTAATACCTCTTTTCCAAAACAACAAGTTACCACCTAAGAAACTCAGCCTTGTATATCGTCAATCTCAATACAAAGCTAAGCAGATCGAAGTTTTTAAACGATTTATTTTCGAGAAATATAATAAAGAATAAGATGGCGGAGGGGCTAAATGATATTTCCTCTGCTCTAAATTCACACGATAATCGACATATACCAGCCCACAATGGGGCAACCAAAGACTGGGGGATGTTGCCAACAGTGTCTTATATTATGCTTCTATTCGTCAGATTGTAGCTTTGCTAGCGGCCCCTCCCCTCATGGATGGCTTTATCCTAGAGAGAGGCGTTGTGCAATTTTTTCTGGGTTCGATCAACTTTAGATGTATAACAAACACTGGTAGCTTTATTCGACCCCCTCAGGTCTCCGAAGGAGACCCAATATTATGCATGTTTATGTGGCTCCCTGTGGTCTCAGTTTCGTAAAAAAAGGGACAGGTAATATTTGGTTGCTCTGCCTCAGTGGCCATCAATCAAAACGCAGAAAATCTCTATTCTAGTTATTAATATAAGATTTTTTAAATTTAAGTATTTTAATAAATCTTAAATTGTTAAGTGCAAGCTTGATTGATTTAAATGGGAATCTACCCACTATTACCTTAAAGCAATTATTATTCGATATCGCATAACGTTCTTCATCACCTTCCATACGCAAAAAAACACCATTGATACCCTTCAGTCTGCCTTAGGTTATGAGCCCTTGCTATTTTCATTAGCAAGCTTAGTAAGGATCTTAATTGCTTGATTAAGTAAAATTACAGAATATACTTCATGGGGTGGTTAATTTATGGAAAGGGGCTATAAAAATAGTTTTTTAAACACAGCTAATAAGGCACTTATAAAGTGCTTCATTCTCACGTGTATGTGTTTGGCTCTAGGCTGCGATAATAGTGGTTCTGACAGCAATGACACACCCAAGGATACCACAACAGCAAGTGAATCGTTGCTGGCACAATTTGGCGATGCTCAGGGCCGCTTTAGCAAACAAACAATGCAGGCGCTATTAGAATATGAGGATACGTCGAACACATTGGCTCTTGTGCAGCTTATCGCCGTGAGTGATACCTATGGCTTTAGCAACTACGAGAGCTCGATTGAATCAGTATGGTCTAGCGTAGGTGGAGGCACTGTTTTTGCGAGTACAGTAGCGGCAACTATGTTCGCTGAACGGGAATTTAGCGCGATTCGTATCGCCGAATTTCCGAACATTGATGCAATACTAGAAGCTATTAATTCAGACAATTTTACAACCGCTATAAATACGCTGTATGGAGCTTCAACTGATCAAACTTGGATAATAGGAATACCCGGGAATCTTCCGTTTGAACCTTCCGGTTCCTTCTCTGACCCAAGCCTGGATAATCTTGATGAAGACGAAGCCATTGAACTACTTCTCAATACAGGCGCATTGGATGATAGCGGCGATGCGATATCGCTTTACACAAATATCGATGTCATGATCGATATGATTGTCAGCGACTCGCCCTCCCCGTTTTTTATGATGAACCTCATCGACTTTTATGAAACAGCACAATATTCTGACGGCCTAGAAACAGAATTAACCGGTGAAGAAGCTAATAGCATCTATGGTGAAACTATTGGGCTAATACTCTTTTCTTACAACAGCGGCCCTACCTATTCAATGGATGTTGATATTGTTTTGACTGAAGATACTATCGACTGGGAAAAGATTATGATTGTGCGCTACGCCAGTCGTGATGCCTTTTTAAATGCATTCTTAAACCCTGCCGCACAGGAGGCTTTAGAACATAAAGAAGCTGGATTAGAGAATACTTTTGTTTACGTAACAGAGCTAGCTGAAACCGGCACGGAAAATTAGCTATCCTTTTCAAGGCAGTTAAAACCATAACAGGACAAGCTACTGGATACTACGTAACAATACTTCCGGTGGGAAGCCTTCCTCCATTGAGTAGACACCTACCATTTGAGCAGGCTACACACTGGGACACTCATTTATTGAAAGATGACAGCGGAAATAGTACAGCGCTTCTGTCTTAACGACTATTTCTCCTAACCTGGTGTAGGGCAAGGTAGAGTGCTGAAAAATTGTACTTTAGGTTTGAAAATTACGTAACTTTGGCCAAATAGACCTTTGGATTGCTCACCTGAGGTGGCAGCACGAATACGCTGCTGAATGGAAGTGTGATCAGAGTCCAGCGAGTTTTTTCAATGTCAGCTCGGATAGGATTGAGATCGACATAGACCATGCAGGCGGCCAAGACTCTTTCATCCAATAACGCCTGAGACTTGAAATGGTCCTGCCAGGAGAAGTCTGTTTAGTGATCTTCTATGTTGGTTTGGTGGGCATTAATTCGTTTAGGTAGCGCATAAACCAGCTGATATCCATTAATCGCTTTCGCCATATCTCAATCAACTCTTTAAGTTTGCTCTCTTCAAAACGGTCCAGCGAGGTACCATGAATGAAGCGCTGAGCCAAGTTAGAAGCTTTAAATGGTTCCTGCCAGCGGGGAATGACCTCGGTATCAGACCAAGTATTGGCCTTTATAGCATCAATATAGAACACCACATGATAGTGATTGCTCATTACCGCATAGGCAGCGATATCCCGCGCAAAGATAACAGCCAGCCTTTGCATTTCAATCTCAATCCACTGGCGTCGGTGCTCATAATCCCTCCCCCACCTCCATAAAGGAATACTCTGCTTACACAGCGGGAGACTCAGTGATAGTTTGGAGTCGTATCAAGAGAGATCTGTGAGCGGCAAGACTGGGTGATGGGGTATGGGTTAACTGTTGATTTTCGTATTGTGTCAATGGTTGTGAAGCCTTAAGCTCTACCTTTGATAGATATCAAGAAAAGGCCTTCTAAGAAAACATAAACCGGCCCCATTTCTGTGGCGGCTGAGCAAAACGTTCAGGCTGTAGAAAAACTAATTTATGTCTTTGCTTCCTTAGATATGATCAAATATTAACCATAAATCGTGATTCTACGTGAATTCTGATCTAGCTTTCACTGATGAGTAGGCTATTTTTCACGTAGAAGCACAATACGAAAAGAGGGCTGAGTTTTTCTACACCCTCGTTATGTGAAATCAACATGAACAAAATAGAGCTTGCTCGAAAATATATGGAAATATTCTATGAATCAAAGGACTTTGATTCATTAGACCTAATACTAGATGAAAAGCTGGATTTTGAAGGGCCATTGTTTAAATGTAAATCGGCCAAAGAATATATAGAATCCCTGAAAGCTTCGCCTCCAGTTGATGTATCGTATGAGATGGTAGAAGAGTTTCACAACCCGAATTCAACATGTTACATGTATAGATTCACTAAAAATTGTAGAAATACATTAATGGCTCAAACATTCCATTATAAGGTGGGTCGTATTAGCAAAATTCGTCTTGTTTTTAATCCAGAGGAAATCTCATAAACCAGGTCGATAGTTTCTAGATACGAGCCCCACATCATCCATCGGGTGGGCTGGTCCGCAATAGGCAGCTCCCAATCCGTAATGAATATCTTCCCATTGGATCACATAGCTCCGATGCCCCTGCCATCTCACCTCCGAGCTAAGCGTTATAAGAAGTTTCTGCTCGTCAGCTCACAGTTTTTTTGCTGGCGGCTTCTTCTTCACAAGACCTCTCGATGTTGCAGTTGCCATTCGCTAGTAGTTAGCATTTAATGGTGATCTCCCTATAGGGGACTTTCACCCCCTTAGTCCACGCCCATACTGGGCGTACCAAATAAAGGCATCTGATCGGCATAGAAACCACCGCTTTGGTTTTCAACTGGACCCTTCAAGCGTAATATCACAAATTGTTAATATTGAGGAAAAAAATGGATTTAAGTTCTCTACCTTTATTTGTTGTCGCTTGCTTAGCAATCAATATGATACCTGGCCCAGACGTAATCTACATCGTATCGAATACAATGAAAGGTCAAATGGCAAGCGGTATAAAAGCTGCTATTGGGCTAGGCGTTGGATATTTTGTCCACACACTAGCAGCTTGTTTGGGTTTATCGGCAATAATCCTAAGTTCTGCCATGGCTTTTAGCATAGTCAAGTGGTTGGGTGCAGCCTACTTAGTATACTTGGGTGCCCAGTCTTTACTTTCCATGTGGCGAGGAAGTAATAAAATTGTTGTTGAAGAAAGTACTGATACAAATAAAAACATATTTATTCAAGGTCTCATTGTTAGCGTTTTGAACCCGAAAGTAGCATTGTTTTTTCTCTCATTCTTACCTCAGTTCATCGATACTTCGACCGATTTAGTATCGTTACAAATATTGATACTGGGTTTACTCTTTAGTACTTTAGCTACGGTATGTAATGTTCTATATGCTTCAGCTGGAACTTGGTTGTTTAGCAAATCAAATTCTGAGCAATTCTCTCGAGCACTCGAAGGCGTATCTGGAGCTCTACTCATCGGGCTGGCTGGGAAAATTGCCTTCACTGAACGTTAGTAGTATCAACTGGGCAATCGGTAGTTTCTAGCTACCGACCCCTCCCCCATAGTGCGGATCGGCATAGGACGGTTCAGCATCTATAGTAAATTTTTCACAACTTTAGTGTCAAACGGCTCATTCATTTGAATTGAATGACATGGCAGAAAACTACCTCAAATTAATAGCGGTATGCTAAACAGATCCCCTCAAATAAGGACCTAAACAATCACTACTCATTTACTCTATTTGTTAAATCATATCGTTCCGCTGCCCTTGAATGCCTACACTCCAAAATAAACCTTACGTGATGATTCTGCGGTTTCTTCACCAAAGGAATACTGTGTTATAGTTACCATTCGCTAGTAGTTAGCATTTTATGGATCTCATTGATGGGTGAGCTTCCTACAGAGGGCTTTTACCCCATTCAGACAATACTCATACTGGATGTACCAAGTACCAGCAATCCGACATTTATCCTAACACTTGCTTTGTGTTCGCTGCACCTATAAGCCTCCTCCCTAGATGCTGTTGCGGTAAGAGTTAGAGAACCCACGAATTTTAGACTAGGCTTAATATGATAATAAAACTTGACAATTTTAGCGAAGATATGGCAGGTCAGATCTTCACAATATTTCAACGCTCCTATAAGATTGAAGCTCAATTGATAGGCGCCGCTGACTTTCCTCCACTATCGCGAAGTGCGCAAGATATAGAGAAATCCAAATCGCAATTTTATGGATTTATTGACAATAAATGTCTAGCCGCAACTATCGAGATTGCTATAGAAGATAGGCGATTAGAAATTAATAGTTTAACTGTTGACCCAGATTATTTTAGGAAAGGAATAGCAAGTAAATTACTAAGCTACATTCTAGATGAATTTGAATTTATAGAAGCAATTGTAGAAACAGCTGCTGTAAATGAGCCCGCAATTAATTTATATAAAAAGTATGGTTTTGTTGAGTTTAAACAATGGATTCCGCCTCATGGCATTAAAAAGGTGGCATTATCATTAAAAAATGCGCTATAAAAAGAATAGCCGGTAGTTTCTAGCTACTGGCTACCCACACCATCCATCATAGGGTCCGCAATAAATTTCTATCCGGTGACAGCATCAAGCAGGCCTTAAGCATCTCCAGGGTAATAGTCTCGGTATTAGGCTATTAGACGATCAGCTGACATCTGTTTAATCACCTTGATTATTACGCGGTATTGTTCCACCACTTTTTTTCTATTCCTGTGATCGTGGCTAGTTGATTGTGCCTATTTATATAATTAGGAGTGATAGTGACAACTTAATAGCAACAAGCTAAGAATAGCTTCCTAGATAAGAGCGTGAACTTTCACTACACAACTACATCATTTACTCTACCCATTTTATCACTTACTTTCGTTGCCTTTGGTTGCCTCCCCTCACGGCTAAGCTCTGTATGACATTCTCTTTTGTCACTTCATAACTTTTCTAGAAGCTTCCATCCCATAAGACCTCACGGTATTTCAGTTGCCATTCGCTGGTAGTTGGCATTTAATACCCTCCTTAAATGGTGATCTTTCTACAACGGACTTTCACCTCATTAGTCCGTACCCATACGGCAGTACCAAGACGGCATACTGTGTGCCCTCGGCCCCGGACAGCTTACGCTTTGCTACGGGTTACTCAGGCGTTAAATGCTAAGGAAACTATGAATATTACATTACGCTCAACCGGGTTATTTGGAATTCTATTTTTTGGAATTCTATTCTCTATTACATTCTTGTCGCCTGAGAGCATAGAAGAATCAGCAAAAGGATTTGTAAAATACCAAATAGAGAAGGAGGTTCGAGAAAAACAGCATCTTGTAAGCGAATCTACAGTTGCAAATCAAGCGCTGAGCATTGCTAATAGACTTGGACTGGAATCGGAAAAAATTAAAGAAGACTTAGATAACAATCTGCCGCAAAAAATAGCAAGTGTAATTGCCTCTATGTGTGGTTATGACTGTGAAAGACAAAAGGCTTTGGCTCAGTCTATCACAGCAGGCTACCTCGATCGCCTTAAGAGCATTAAAGTTGCGCAACATGCACTCGGCGATCTTATTAAGGGAAAGTACCTTGAGATAGTGGGAAATTTAAAACTTGACCTTCGTATATTCCTTGGATCAAATTTTCTAATGTTTCTTATCCTCTTAGCCGTATCTTTCGTCAAACCAAAAGCAATAGCTCACTTGTTCTTACCTGCAGTGCTTTTGTTTGTTGCTACCATCATATCTTCCGCCATATACACATATGGTCAAGATTGGTTTTATACCATCTTATACAATGACTATATGGGTTTTGGATATCTGGCCTATATCTCTGTCATTTTTGGCTTGCTGGTTGACATCGCACTTAATAAGGCACGAGTCACAACTGAGCTAATAAATGGTATAGCAAATACCTTGGGCTCGGCGCTTTCGGTACTTCCGTGCTAAAAATGTATTGAAATCGGGCAGCCCGCAGTTTCCAGCTTCTGGCTTCCCACTATCTATCGTTCGGTTCTATAGTGTGCGATTCTCTATCCACAATGCATTCCGACTCGCAGACAATTATCTGTTTTGGGATAAACAGGCATCCCCCCGAGTAAACCATGCATCCATGCGTTTATCCAACCCATAACAGACTAAACGTTTGAAATAGCTTTCAGAATTTCTGATTTAGGTAGAACTAGAGATTATATACCTAATCTACTTGAAGGCCTATAAAAGACTAAAAAGCCTGAAAAGCTTTTATATTACCGAGTGTTTAGGGGCCGCTCATGCACAAGGAATAGTAGTCAAGTCGATGATAATCACACTTAACACTATCGTCACAACTTAGATCTAACTTACTGATTTTTAATGGTTTTTTAGTGCTTTTATGGTAGATTGATCCCTGAATAGTTTAAAGCGGTAGTAAAATATGAAAAGTAAATTTTTGCTTTGTGGTTTAGCTGTTTTAGCTTTGCCTTTTGTTTTTCATCAGAAAATAATTGAATTGACCTTTGTAAACCCATATGCAGAGTGGGCTGAAAAAATTGATACAGAAGGCCTTCAGGTTGGTCACCCTCTAGATCAGAAGCACCTTGATATTGCGAAAGAGATAGGCATTAAGAACCCTGAAAAAATAAGACTGGTTTATGTGGATGAAGTGCCATTTCCACGTGAGAATTCACTTCTAAAGTTTATTGGCGAGACAGCCGGACTTATAGGCGACGGAGTTGTGAATAATGCTCAGGTATTTGGTTATTCTATATACATAAGAAAGGGGTTCCAGATGGATACTCCGAAGTTGGCACATGAGCTTGTTCATGTTTTGCAAGTAGAGCGAGCTAGCTTTAAGGACGTCCTCTCTGGTCATTTGTTAGGTGTGTTAGAGCATGGGTATGAGGCTTCCCCTATTGAAGCCGAAGCATTTAAAGCAAATGTTAAATACAGAGAATACTAGTAAGAAATTATAGCAAATGAATCCAGTGGATGCTTTGAGTCCACTATATTTTGGGCGGGAATTTCTAGCGTAGCCAAAACTACGCTGCCGCCCAATGAGCCGCTTAGCAATGCATTTTACATATCAACAAGGAAGATAGTTATGGATGATTTAATTGGGGAGATAGGCAGGGGATTTCTCCGAGGTATCGGATATATCTTAGCGGAAATATTCTTCGGCACCATCTGCTACTGGATTGGCTGGCCCATCTGTAAACTAATCACTCTCGGTCGCTACCCTTCACCAAAACAAACTGTCTATCTAGATAGCTATAACGGCAATAGTCACGGTTTTTGGTGTAGTGCCACCGGCCTTGTTGTAATAGTTATAGCGGGCTTATTTGCTGCCAGACAGTTTTAACACGTACAAAATATATAACAAACAATAGTGCGTACACTCTTAAAAAACACTGAGTTGGACTGCCTACGTACTACTTCGCCCTGCTTTGGTCGCTGATATACTGGGCGCAAGCAGGCAAGGAAAAATCGATAATGATCGAACCGTTATTCAGAAACACGCATAATCAAGATCAAGAAATGCTTAAGGCATTCGCTCAAGCATCGAACACTATTGCTGATTTCATCGATCTTGTGAAATCCGGTCCTAAAGCCATTTATGCAGCAAAGCTAAGGTTTAGAGATCCGGATTTATCTGAAAAGCTTGGAGAAGACCGGTTTCTATACCTCTGGCTGTCAAATGTATATTTCCATGTCGAAGAAAACTTCCTTTCAGGAGTATTCTTCGAAGTCCCAGAAGAGCTTACAAAGTGGCATCAAGTAGGTGAGCGACTTAGTTTCGGTCCAGAAGATGTATTTGATTGGATGGTGATTGAAAACGGGCATGTAAAAGGTGCTTACACCTTGCGGGTAACAAGAGAACAGCTTGGTTCGGAAAAAGAAAAACAGGAATATGACTCATATATTGGATTTACATCATATGAGCCAATTTAGAAGGCAAGCGCCTAACTAACGAATGCTGTTCGTTGCTATCGCGACCAGACTGCTTACGTCACACTCCAGCCACAGCAAATTCTAACTTCATTCGACCACCCAGCAGTGAATCGTTAAACAACTAACCCTTTTCGCACACCTCCAAGCCATATTCGCCTAGCGATTTCTCAAGGCCTGAATTTCTTAAATGGTGGTCAATTTACACCGATATGGCAGAGTTGAGTTTGGTGTGTTTAAAGCTTCGTGCTGGCGCTGCAACATCCTTAGTGGGTACTCTCGGCACAGCAGCGAGAGGCAACCTTATACCCTTGATGGAGGCACTATGCGATGCTCCAGACTAAAGATTTCAGTCCAGTAAGCGCTTCCATCTAGTATCCTTCTTTCAAGGACAGCTGGTTGGTACGGATTCCCATGATCTTCCTGCCCTAGATGTTTGAAAGTTGACCAGTCTACAGTACCCAGCTGCCGGCCTTTACTTTTGCCAAGTGTGTCGGTTTTGTGCACTTTAGGTTTAAAAGTTTGGTGCCGTCAGCTCAAAATCATTTAAAAATCATAAGTACTTCAGGTGTTTTCATGTCGAACTGATTAAATTGCCCGCAGTTCATTTATTCGTTGATGAAAAAAAAAGGACAAGTTGTGAAGCATTTTTGTAGTTCTATTAGCCTCCTGATTTCTCTTTTTGCGGTGAGTAGCCACGGTTGTAGCCAAGAAGCACTTCCCCTGCTGGAAGGCCCCTACCTTGGACAAACACCACCGGGACTAACACCCAAAATATTCGCGCCGGGCTATGTCGCAACCCGGCATCGTGACTATAGCGGCTCTTTCACACCAGATATGACCGAGTTTTACTTTAGCCGAATGGATGTCGACACTGAAAAGTGGTTGCTCATTCGTTTCAAGCAGATAGGTAACCAGTGGCACGAATCCGTTGTTGGCCCAAGGGTCGGCCGCCCTCTACTTGCCCCAGATGGCAAAACCATGCACTTGGGGAACAAGTACATGGTGCGTACCGAATCAGGCTGGTCAGATATTAAAAGTATGGGGACGATGTTCGACCGCAAAGATTGGGGCATCATGCGTCTGACGTCATCAGCTGATGGCACCATAGTGTTTGACGACTACAAGAGCAATGACGTGCTACGTATATCAACCGTTAGCAACGGCAAGCGGCAACCACCTGTATTATTGGGGCCGCATATCAACTCTGGTAAGTGGACAGCCCACCCCTTCATTGCCGCCGATGGCTCTTACCTCATCTGGGACAGCGAAAAAGACGACGGTTACGGTGACAAAGATCTCTACATCAGTTTCCGCCAACAAGATGGTTCCTGGGGTAAGGCAATAAACCTAGGAGATACCATAAACACCGCCGGTAATGAGGCCAGCGCGTATGTGTCACCAGACGGTAAGTATCTGTTCTTCAATCACAACCCCATTAAGGGAAAAGACGGTGTCGATCCTGAGGGCGATATCTATTGGGTAGATGCGCAAATCATCGAAAAACACAGACCCAAATTCTAATCCGCGCAATACAAAGATACAGCCAGCCTAAATCGGGTAGCCGATAGTTTCAAACTACCGGCTCCAACACTACTCTCTTATGAGTCAGCGGCCACACTGATAGCTTTATAGTAGCTCGCTATATAAGAATATGAACTTTCATAATACAACCTCCGCATTCACGATCATGTAGTTTTGGTGTCCCTGACGACCTCACCTACAGGTCAAGCCTTATATCGTTTTCTGTTCGTCAGCTCGTAACTTTTCCAGGGTGTATTTCCCTCAGAATCTCGCTGTCTTGTAGTTGCCATTCGTTAGTAGTTGGCATTTAATGGAAGCCATAAACGGCGATCTTGCTATAGGGGCTTTCATTCCATTAATCCAAGCCCAGCCAGAGGAAATTCCACTTCTTTGCGGCCACTGCTGGCGGGTATTATTCCGTTCTGTGGAGTATCCGATTTTGAAGAGAAGATATTGCTTACTAGTTACCGCTGTATTGCTGACTATTGGCGTTAGAAAGGCTTCTCTGGGGTGATGCCGAATGCGATGATCAAGAACCAATGTGGAATATAGGTAGACTCGGCAGTTGTTCAGCTTCCAAGCAATAGACTTAGGTTTGGTGCTGTAGCACCAGATGATTCCCGGACAATTTACCGGTCATTGAGCAAAATAATGGAAGCTACAAATACACAATTGCTTTGAACTCTGGTGTGGATTTGTCTGGGGAATGTGGTTACTTCACTGCGAGTGAGTTTTTCACCAACTTCGTAATTGTTGTTGGGGTGGCAAACGATGTGTCCTGTTCAAGCTGAGCGGCATTACAATCAAATGAACCAGGCATTCGTTGCTACGGTCCTTACGGTGGCAGGTGCCATAAAGCTCTGGAGCCGCTGCACTTGCCCATTATATAGACACTATGCTTCATCATAATTGGAACTAATTTTTATGCTCTTTAAGGGATCGTGTAAATGTAACCGTTGGCACGTTGAAGTTCAGTTAGCAGAGCCGCTCGAAGCTTTGAATCCGCGTATTTGCGATTGCAATTATTGCCAAGCCAGTCCTTCCCCTATTATAAGTGACCCAACTATGTCTGCGATTTTCACTGGCGATGGAATCTCAACTAAACAAAATGGGGATCAGCTTGCTGATTTCTACCATTGCAAAGATTGTAATCAACTGCTAGCTGTAGGCTGCAATATAAATGGTCAACTTCGCGGCGCAGTAAATCTCAACCTATTGAAAGGTGTAGATCAACTTGGCGACCCTATTCAAGTTCAGCCGAGGCTATTGAGCGCTGATCAAAAGCTAGAACGGTGGGGTAAGTTGTGGGGTTTCCTTAGTGGGCTATAAAAACATAACACATCTAAATTTTCAGACACTTCGCCCCGCATCTCAAGACGTTAAGCGCTAAGGTGATCACTTGCTAGTAACCGTTGCTAGATTCTCATTTCCATATGAAGCGCAGATTGCAAAAGCACGACTTGAATCTGAAGGAATACACGCTTTCATTGCAGATGAGCACACAGTCAATATGCAGTGGCTATATTCTAATGCTATGGGTGGAGTCAGGCTTCAAGTGTCGGAAAGAGACCTTGATGAAGCCAATGAAATACTAAATCAAGACCGTTCCATTCTTGTAGACCAAGAATTAGGGCATGATGAAGAAAGAGTATGCGAGTCCTGCTCATCACGAAATGTCGAGCCGTTTACCAAGGGGAAAAAGCCCGCATTTTTGGTTTTCCTACTTTTGGGGATGCCTTTATTTTTCTATCAACATGGAGTTAAATGCAAGGACTGCGGCCACTTCCAAAAGCTTGATAATCAGCGATCATAAAATATTGCCCCTTTAATGTTGAACACGGCGCCAATACCCCACCCATACTCTTTGTTAAAAGCCTATTGATTTGAATATGAGTTTTAGATTAAAAAAATAAGGTATATCCATTCCCCCTAGCTGCTGGATTAAACCTTGGTTGCCTCATTTACAATCACCGCGAACAAGACAACGTCATTTTAAACGCCCTAATCGTTCTTATATGGCCAGTCATCTGGAAAAATAGGGTTCAATTGGACGTGACTGCCAGCCCTAACCGCAATATCCAAAATGAGTCGTAAAGCATGGCAAGGATACCGGGGCTATGGGAGTGATGACCTTTGACTGTCAGTTCTCGTTTACGGTAGATAGGTTTATTCGTAACACGCACATCTGAAATCTAACATCTCTTGAATAAAAGGCAATTACTCTGATATCAACGACTTATTAGCGCCCCCTGCTAAATGTGCTCATCGTAATGACCGGCAAGTATCAAATGGGTTAATACCTCCAATGTATTTAATTTAACGGACGTATTAAGGTTGTTAATCATAAAAGCCAACCCCACACCCAAGAGGCAAAACTGAAACCCACTTTGATTAACTGTATAGATAATGCAACCACCACAGCAACATTACACTGGCTTGTTTAACCCTCTCGGTATAGATTTTACTTATATAGGTGTCGACCTACATAAGCAAACTCAATATAGCATTATTAGTCTTTTCAGCTTAACTCATTAGATGAATTGAAAGCATTGAAGTAAAAATAGTCTTCGCAAATAAATTAAGTAGCTTAGTACAAATTAGCGGAGCCAACTGATTTTCTTGGTTAAGGGTATTGTTATGTTGTACATCAAGTTATAAGACCTTTGTTTTAATTAGAATATCTTACATATAGAGAAAATCATTATGTGTTTTTCAGCTACAGCATCATTCGGATCAGCAGCTCTGCTTATTGTCGGTGGTGCTTTGTGTACAACACATGCTATAAAAAATGATAAAACCTATTTATTACTCGCAGTTACCCCTCTCTTGTTTGCGTTACAGCAAGCGAGTGAAGGGATGGTTTGGATTGGGTACAACGAAAATTTGATTTCACTAACGACAAAAGCTTCTATTTTGTATCTGTTTTTTGCTTTCTTTTTCTGGCTTATTTGGATACCTCTTGTAGCCTATATGCTTGAAACAAAAAAATGGAAAAGAAATTTTTATATCATATTAATAATTATAGGATTTATTTTTGGCTTATATCTCTGGGTGCCTATTCTATTGGAAACAGGACCAAGACACATAATAAAAACAAGTGTATGTGGACATAGTTTATGTTATGAGTTGTCAGAAGGTGGTTTACTACCCGTCACAGTTCGAGAAAGCACTTATGCTTTACTAGGTGTTTTATTCTTGTTATCGAGCAATCATCTATTTAGAAAATTTTGGGCACTTGTCATGCTACTCGGTGTTATCACTTACTTTACTCAGAGTGAAACATGGGTATCAACCTGGTGTTTCTTTGCTGCGATATCAACGTTATGGATTTATTTCTTATTAATAAATAATTTTAAAGCAAAGATGAAAAAACAAGCTTCATGATCGCAGTATATTAGTATGTATAGATTGGCACTCTAAAAATGAGCTATAGAAAATTCGTAAAAACAGACAACAAATAATTTCCGGCCGAAGAAGCATTAGCACTACTAATAGAATTGGGAGTATTTAATACTCAAATAAACATGCAAAAATCGTATTGTAGTCGTAACACGTCCAGAAATTCTGTTACGTCCTAGTCATTGGAGATCCCCGTTTAGTTAGTTCAACATGAATGACCGGGGAGTACCGACTAGAATAAATCCCCCAATTTAGTGGAAACATCATCACTCTAACATTCAACAAGTAACCCTTAACCCAAGGCTTATATAGGTGACCAATTTTGATTGGTGGAATAAAAAACAGCAACTATCCAATTAGTATTACACTGGGCTTGTTACGCCCTATCGAAATAGGCTTTACTTCTGTAAGCATCAATATCCAAAGGCAAACTAAATGTATCTTTGCGAATTTTATAGACTTAACTCATAAGGTGAATTGAAAACGCTGAAGTAGACCTAGTCATCACAGACTAACTCATAAGCTTAGTACGAAATAGCAAAATCAACTGATTTTCTACGCTAAGGATATTGTTATGTTGCATATCAAATTATATGGCTTTGGCTTAAGTTAGAATATCTTACATATAGAGAAAATCATTATGTGTTTTTCAGCCACGGCATCGTTCGGATCAGCGGCTCTGCTTATTGTCGGTGGTGCCTTGTGTACAACACATGCTATGAAAAATGATAAAACCTATTTATTACTCGCAGTTACCCCCCTCCTTTTTGCGTTACAGCAAGCAAGTGAAGGGCTAGTATGGATTGGATACAATGAAAATTTAGTGTCACTGACGGCAGCGTCTTCTATTTTTTACTTATTTTTTGCTCTATTTTTTTGGCTTGTCTGGATACCAATCGTTGCCTTTAGTCTTGAGACAAAAAAATGGAAAAGAATTTTCTTTATTATATTAACAATCATAGGTTTTATTTTTGGTTTATATCTTTGGATACCCATCCTATTAGAAACAGGACCAAGACACTTAATAAAAACGAGCGTGTGCGGCCATAGCTTATGCTATATCACATCCGATTACAGCTTATTCGCCATTACAACTGGACATATTATCTATTCTTTACTTGGATTTTTATTTTTATTATCGAGCAGTCGAATTTTTATAAAATTTTGGGCACTTGTCATGACACTAGGTGTTATCGTTTATTTCACTCAGCGAGAAACATGGGTATCAACCTGGTGCTTCTTTGCTGCGATATCGACCTTGTGGATTTATTTTTTATTAAAAAATGATTATAAAGCAAAAATAAAAAAACAAATTTCATAGCGACAGTGAAAAAGATAAACAGGGCCTCAGCATTAAGGATGATATTGAGCACTTTAATTTCGGGCAACCATGGGTTTGAAATCAAACACAGTTATTTTGTGAGCCAAGATTTCTCAGAGAGCTCCCTTTATCCAAGCACAAATAGATCAACAATAAAAGACAGGCTCAAGCGTGCCGACAATTGGAGGATTATGATCAGCTATAAGTTACCTAAATATCAATACCATTTTTTATGTTATGTATGGATTTTGATATACCTAAATCTCAGGTACTTATCCTGAATTAGCCCACCAACACTCAGCGGAAGTTTGCCCTAGTTATGAAATAGACCTCCCCAATTTCGTTTACCTTAGCACCTTTAATCGGTTATATGGAAATGGTTACGTACTTGAGGCAAGAACTAGCGGTGCAAATATTTATGGTATCGTCAAGTACAACTCAAAACACCGTTGGAAAAGTTGACCTTAATTAGTAGAGACAGATTTTCCAGCTATATAAAATTGAAAACTAAACAACAATTCCACCAAAAAAACTCAGTATCACCTTTTCCCGGAAATCCCACCAAATAATTTACTCTATGATCCGGTCGCCGGGAATCATTCACAAACACTACCGCGAAATTACTATTTCAATGAATTTTACGAGAGCGCCGAGTACTTCTTACACTATCAATTAAAAATATGCTCAAAGACATATTAGCTAGGAAGACAAAAAATCATCCTAGCAACACATCTTCCAAATCAGCGAATATTCTAGGTTCATCGTAACATTCAATCGATCCCCGGCGAAACAAGTAGTACAAATGATTGAATTTCACATATTTTAAGGGAGTATTTGAGCTATTTACACGCATAAGGCTTTGAATAACTTTAAAAGCTATGTATAAAATACAAGCAAAGCGCTATCCTTCAACAACATAAGAACAAAGAGTAAATAATAATGAAAAGAAGGAGTTTTCTTAGCCTTTCACTTGGGCTAGCATCATTACTGCAATCAAAGCTCACTACAGCACTAGCCAAATCACAAAGTTCGTTCAAGTTCTTTAGCTCACCGAATTTTGTAAATGTAAATGGAATTAAGTTGGCGTACTATGAGAAGGGAGAAGGAGTTCCTGTAGTATTTTGTCATGGATTTCCAGAGCTGGCTTTTACTTGGAGACATCAAATTGAGACTCTCTCGATAAATGGATATAGAGCAATTGCTCCAGATTTGCGCGGATATGGCCTTACTCAAAATCCTAACAATATTGAAGATTATACCGTACCTAAAATCTGTAATGATTTAGTTGGTCTGTTAGATCATTTAGATTTAGATAAGGCTATTTTTTGTGGTCATGATTGGGGTGGTTTTATTGTACAGTCAATGGCATTTTTGTATCCGGAGCGCTGTTTAGGAGTTATCAATATTGGTGCACCACATGCATTTCGTCCAGGATACGCGGACGAACTCCCCTCTGAACTTGTACCAGTAATAGATAAGGCGGCCTTCAATCAATTCTTGCAAACACCATTAATTTCCGAGGAACTTCTGAATCAATATATTGAAAAATTCTTTACAACATTTATGCGGAGTAAATTCTTTCATGCTTCATATTTAAGGAGCCTTCCAACTAGCTCGGCTGAAAGAAAAATGGATTTAACTAAGATCCTCAAAAAAGAAGCCCTCCCTGGTGAACCGTTTCTAAGTAATGAAGAGCTTGAATTCTATATTCGCACCTTCCAAAAAAGTGGGTTCAATGGGAGTATCAACTGGTATAGAGCTATGGAACTTTCATGGCACGAACTCAGCGAGAAAGGTGGAACCTATGAGGTTGAGTTCCCATATCTTTACCTGTGGCCAAATGAAGACCCCATTAATCAGCTAGGTCTCAACGTTAACATGGAGTCATTCATACACAAATTAGAAAGTGTGGAACTTAAGGATTGCGGCCATTTCCCTTCTGAAGAAAACCCCGAAAAGTTAAGTGCTGAGATTTTAGTGTGGCTACAAAAAAATTTCCCATGATAAGTATAACATTACACAGCAAACTGACAGCTAGATTTGTACATTTTATGTACGGATACTGTGCTCCCACTATTGCGCATCTAACACCCAAATTTGTCCTCGGTTAAGCATAACGGTAGTTGAAAATAGCGTGTAAGTTATGATGCGGCACACTTTAAGCGTTAAATACAAGATCAGTGCAATTCTATGAAAAAAATAGTAATTTCATTCTTAACGTTACTGACTATTTACATATTAGGCTTCTTTACTCAGGCCTTGACCTACTCCCAGCTTGGGATAAACCTTAACAAGTATCTATATGCACCCTGGATTAGGCATCTAGAATTAGATAACCCTATAAGATTGTCTTACAACAAAAGTGTAGAGTTCTGGTGTTCTCATCTTGAGGGCTGCAATTATATGGAGCCCAGCATTTAGCTCGCTACTATGGTATATTGCTGGTAATCCTATACAGGCCAACACCTACCAGTAATAATTTTATGAAACTCGAATTTATTTTACCGAACATGAAGAGTTTATTTTTTATACTGTCCGTTTTATTTATTTCCGGGTGTGCCTCAACCCCAAACATATATGAAAGAAACGTGAAAGCTAACGAACTTGAAGCTCAAGCAGAGGAAGCTAGGGTCCGCAATAACTATTCTATGGCTACACAACTAGACAGAAAGGCCGAGAACCTAAGAGAAAAAGACATTACCAACAAAGAGGATATCGTTGCAGATATTTTCTCCGGGCTTTTTCGGCGATTGCTGGGAGGAAGTTCCAAGAGTGACAAAAATGCTTGGCAGTAAAGCAACGCACTAGTGCATATCTTTGTTAGCAAGCGCTAGGCAGTTCACTTGATAAAGTACCTACCTGTATTAATTTTTGCCATTTCGCCTGCTATAGCGTATACAGCTCAAGATCTCTATGCCGAGATTCTAAACACAAGAATAAGCGGAAATTTAATTAGCCCCTTCAAAGAATTTTCGCTGCAAATTTCCCTCACGCCAGATGATAATTCCGTTAGTTATATCGACCTCAGTATTGATAATCGACCCGTGAAGATATCCCTCCCTGAAAAATTCAATGTAAGAAATGTATTGTTATCTTCTCTCGAGATCACTCATAGTCCGATACATGCACCAAATGCAGGGGCTGATGGTATAATCGGAGTTGGGCCGGCTTATCTTAAAATCAAATATCGTTACTATTCAGCTGAGCACTGTGAATCTGGTACAGGCGAGATTTCAATATCCACGAGAATGGATACCTTAGTATACGAGGTTGATGGCGAGTGTTTAGATAATTCACTCGCCTAAAAAACATCCAACACTACTGCACAGCTAAAAGTATACTTCACTCTGGACTGGCTACCGGTTAGTGTAGTGATAACTATGAACCCGAAAGCTGCCCTAATCGTTTACAGGCCAAACTACCGGAAGACCCGTGCTCCCTATACTCTCTATAGAAGGCCTGCAATGCCGCTACGGTGAGCAGGTAGTTATCGAATCGTTTTCCCTTGCTTTACAAGCGGGAGAAATTGCCTGTTTGTTGGGCCCTAGCGGCTGCGGTAAGACAACTCTGCTACATGCCATTGCCGGCTTCCAGTCAATTACTGAGGGTAAAATTCAGCAATCAGGGGAAGTAATCTCTTCTCCCGGGGTGCAGATTCCTGCAGAGCAGCGGAAAATTGGGATAGTATTTCAGGACTATGCCCTCTTCCCACACCTTATCTCTGAACAGAAAATAGCCTTCGCTATCCAGTCAATTCCAAAAGTAAGCAAAATCCGAAATGTTTGTATACATTGAGATTTTCTATCTTAGGGCTCGTAAGTGCTCTATATTAAGCTATGCAAGTCCAGCAGAGTAGAGTGCAAATGTGCATACTTAAAGTGTCTACTTTTTGTGGGCAAGGCCACCTTATGCGACGGGCATCTCTGCACCAAACACACACTTTTGCTTTCGGCGACATTCATCCTAAAAAGCAATGCTTTATTACAGTTTTTTTCAATCACTCTAATGTAAATCGCTAATAGCGCAGTAAAGCTTTAGGGAGATTGTAAAGCCACATCAAATTCCAGCACTCAACTACCCCTCTCATTTTGAACTAGCACGGCACTGATCATATTAGCAGGGAGGTGGGACGCTTGCACAAGACCATAGACCATAGACCATAGACCATAGACCAGCTTCCTAGACGCCCATCATATTTAGCAACAGAAAAAATATCTAAGCAATTTGTTATTTGACTTATGAGGCATGAATTTTTCACTCTTAATATGTGGAAATATGGAAGTTTGAAGAGAAAGTCTTTAGAATCCGCGAGCTCGTATCATTTGTAACTTATTGCCGCAATGCTATGCCATTTTAAAACCTATCACCAAAGTACAAGTTTTGCATATACCCTCCCCAACATGGAGAGTTTAAAAGTGCAACAAAATAATGATGGGGCCTAAAGCAAGTCAAGTTAGTCACTAGATAAATGTTATAACATTAAACAAAATATATTATGAGGGTTTAAAATGAAACTAAAAATCACATCAATCTTTTTAGCAATTATTATGCTGGGCGGATGTACTAGAGCTCTGGTAGCCACATACGAGCCAGGTGTTAACCTAGAACACAACGGTATCTCTGGCACAAGATTAGCTGTTTATCAATTTGAGGATTCACGCTCTTGGATTGATGAAAATGATGAAAAATCAAAGAGCTTTATAGGCAAGCAAGGCGCTTGGAAATTTGGCCTAAAGTATGAAGGCGTTGCGTACCAGCCAGTTGCTCAGATACTGCAAGATGTTTTTATTAAAGATTTTAAAATGGTGGGTGTTGACGCCTTTAAAGGTGAGGAGTCAACCTCTCCCTCCTATTCTTTAAAAGGTAAAATATTAAATTTTGAGTTTGAAAATGAAACTGGACTAGTGACAGTAACAAGCAGAAGACATGTTTCAATAGTTTTGACTCTGTCTGACAAAGAAGGCCGAGTTATATTGGCAAACGAGTTATTCAATGAAGTCAGCAGAGAAAATGAAGGAATGGGAGTTTTACACTCTACGAATGTCGATAAACTAATGAAAGAAGCTCTTAAAGAAGTAGTAGTTAGCGTGATCAATCGTACAAATACTGAATTGGCTCACGTCGGACTGGAAGCTATGAGTGTCAGTCTTAATGGCGTAGATATAACCCCATTTTTAGACTCTATGTACTATGCCGGAATAAACCTAAATCAATAGGGTCATTCAAATCTCTAAGTGCCGAATGGTCGGCACTTAGAGTATTATTAATTGGAACTGTCTCTCTTTATCCTCGCTGAAATCGATAAGAAAACAATGTAAAAATCAATGTGTTCAAAACTTCCCCCTCATCTTAAGCCAAGGTAATCACCTATCAAAATAAGTGCGGGTACGAACATTTATTTCCTAACTGCTCAAATGGCAGGCGCTAACAGCTTATCAGATTACTCGATTTCCGCCTGTAATAGCTTCGCTAAATCAGACCACATTTAAGGTGTATTGCCTTAGATAAAGAGCTATCAAAGTTATATTCAATATATGTATAATGGCTGTTAGTTCTGGTTAACCCTAGATATATTTACGAAAACTTTATTTGATTATATCTTGCTTCACCACACTATTAAATTTAGTTTCTGGCGACTCTACGCTTTGTGTTATCTGTTTATGGATCCCATCTTCAGCTTTGCCTCTGAAAATTGCTTGAAGTGTCGAGAATGCAAACTATTGGAAAACCCGTGCATCCCATACTCACTATTGAAGACCTGCAGTGCCGCTACGGTGAGCAGGTAGTTATCGAATCGGTCTCCTTTGCTTTACAAGCGGGAGAAATTGCCTGTTTGTTGGGCCCTAGCGGCTGCGGTAAGACAACTCTGCTACATGCCATTGCCGGCTTCCAGCCAATCGCTGAGGGGAATATTCAGCTATCTGGAGAAGTGATTTCCTCTCGTGAGCAACAGATTCCCGCAGAGCAACGGAATATTGGGGTGGTATTTCAGGACTACGCCCTTTTCCCACATCTTACCGTTGAACAGAATATTGCCTTCGGTATTCAGTCAATGCCGAAAAGCAAGCGGCAATCCCGCACCCAGTCTTTGCTAAAGTTAGTGCGCTTGGAAGGTTTCGGGCAACAGTACCCACACCAGCTCTCTGGGGGTCAGCAGCAGCGTGTCGCTCTGGCTCGGGCACTGGCACCGCGCCCCAAGCTGTTACTCCTGGATGAACCCTTCTCCAACCTGGATACCGAGTTGCGCCGCAGTCTCGCCGCCGAAGTCCGCCATATACTGCGCGAAGAGAAGATCCCTGCAATTATTGTTACCCACGACCGCCATGAGGCTTTTATTGCCGGAGATAAGCTGGGAGTACTCAGCCAGGGACAATTACAGCAGTGGGACAGCCCTCAAGACACTTATCAAACACCTAGAAACTTGGCAGTTGCAAGGATTGTTAGTGAAGGGAATATCATTTCCGGTACTGTTGTGGGCAATGGCCTGATCAGTACCCCTCTAGGGGAAGTGAAGGTGCCGACAGCCGCATACGAAAGTGGAGATCAGCTCGAACTGTTTGTGCGCAGTGAGGATATTGCCGCAGGCGAACATCCCGGTGCTGTGATGGCTCAGGTTGTGGAAAAGAATTTTCTTGGCAACCAGGTGAGCTATCGCTTTCAGCTAGCCGCAGGGGAAACTGTCGAGGCCGCTTTGAATGCAGATGTTCAAGCGGCTCCCGGTGATAAACTTCCCCTGCACCTTTCCTCTGCTCTGGTGTTTGACCAGGCCCGATAAAAGCTATCAGGACAGGGCGGGCGCTTCTGAGTCCGCCACGGCTGTGCGCTCCTCACCTCTGCGCCAACCAATGGAACGGCTTAGTAAAATCACCGGTATCAATCCCACCAGGACAATCAATAAAGCCCCTAGAGCCGAGCGCTCCAGCATCTCATCGGAAGCGAACTGATAAACATAAGTCGCCAGGGTGTCAAAGCCAAAGGGGCGCAGTAACAAAGTCGCCGGCAGTTCTTTCATACAGTCCACAAAGACCACCAAACCACCCGTTAGTAGACCTGTACGCACCAAAGGTAGATGTACAGCCCACAGGGTTTGCCAGCTATTGCGTCCCAGGGAGCGGGCAGCGCGATCCATTGAAGGGGTTACTTTCTCCAGGCTGGATTCTATGGCCCCTGTGGACACTGCCAGGAAGCGCACCGTGTAGGCAAAAATAATGGCGAAAATACTGCCGCTTAACAGCAGCCCTATGGAGATATCAAAGTGTTCACGTAAAAAACCATCCACCGCATTATCAAAAGCGGCCAGGGGAATCAGGACACCAATCGCCAGTACTGCCCCGGGCATTGCATAACCCAGCTTGGAAAAGCCGACCAAGACCCGTACGGATCTTTTGGGTTGCAGTCGCTTACCGTAAGCCAGCAGCAAGCCCAGCAGTACAGAGACCAGTGCCGCTGTGATTGACAGCAACAAGCTATTGCTGGCGATCTGTATAAAATCTTCGCTCCAGTAACTGGAGAAATTACTGAGTGCGTAACTTCCCAGAACCAGCAGGGGAATAATAAAACCGGCCACCAACAGTAACCCGCAGAACAACAGGGCCACACCGGATCGCCAGCCGCACAATACATAGCGTTCACGCTGGGAATTTGGCGATTGTACAAAGTGCTTTTGTCTCGCCCGCCCCATTCGCTCCAGCGTAATTAACAGAACAACAAAAATCAGGGTACTACAGGCAATTTGTGCCGCGCCTCCTAAATTACCGTGGCTCAACCAGGTATCGTAAATCCCGACACTCAAGGTGCGTACGGCAAAGAAGTCCACGGTGCCGAAATCATTCAGGGTTTCCATCAACACCAGTGATAAACCCACCGCAATTGCCGGGCGTGCCATTGGCAGGGATACGCGCAAGAAGCTCTGCCAAGGCGTACAGCCCAATGACCGGCTCGCGGCACGTATACTGCCGCACTGCTCGATAAAGGCTGCTCGCGCGAGCATATAGACATAAGGGAAGAGCACCAGTGACAGCATGGCAATCGCCCCACCCATGCTACGGATCTCCGGGAACCAGTAATCCCTGGCTGTCTGCCAGCCAAACCAGGCGCGCAGGGACTTTTGCACAGGGCCCGCATATTCCAGCAAGTCCGTGTAAACGTAGGCAATCACATAGGCGGGAACAGCAAACGGCAATAACAGCCCCCACTCAAACAAACGACGCCCGGGGAACTGGCACATGCTCACCAGCCAGGCACTGCCCACGCCTGTTATCAGTGTTACCAAACCGACACCGCCAGCCAGAATCAATGTGGAGGACACATAGTGAAACAACACCGTGTCCACCAGGTGCGGCCAGATATTTTCTTCAGGGAAAAATGCCAACCAAAAAATGGATAGCACTGGCAGAGCTACCAGTAGGGAGATAGTAGCTACCAATAGCAGCCAGCGGGAAGCTGATAAGTTTGCTCGGTTTAGCATGGATTAAGGAATCAAAAGCTCATTATAAAAGAACGGCCCTGGTCTCTCGACAGGGCCGTTCGAATAAGGCTGAGATAGTGCTGTCAATTTACTCGGCAGCAATTCCCATTCAGTTAACCATTCTAAAAGTCAAAGCGTACTTCATCAACCATACGGGAAGCCGCTGGAACGTAGGAACCGATCTCCGTGAGACTCAGATCGTCTTCTTTAAACTCACCCATATACTCCTTAATCAACTCAGAGCGGGCAGTGCCAGGGCGTACCGGGAACTCAAAGTTTTTCTCAGCGTAAGAGTATTGAGCATCGGCGCCGCTGAGGAATTCCAGCAGCTTAACGGCATTTTCACGGTTGGGGGCATGCTTGGTCAGCGCCGCACCGGAAATAAACATATGGGTACCGCGATCTTTCTGGTTAGGGAAGACCAGATTTACAGACTTGGCCCAATCCACCTGCTCCGGCTGCTCCTTATTGGTAATCATTTTACCGAAGTAGTAGCTGTTACCCAGGGAAAGGTCGCAGACACCTTCGCTAATCGCTTTAACCTGAGCGCGGTCATTACCCTGGGGCTTACGCGCCAGATTCGCTTTCACACCTTGCAGCCACTCTTTGGTTTCTGCTTCACCGTGATGGGCGATCATGGAGGCGATCAGGGACAGGGTGTAGGGATGCTTGCCGCTACGAGTACAGATTCGGCCCTTCCACTTAGGGTCTACCAACTCTTCGTAGCGAGTAATTTCACCGGGCTTAACGCGGTCTTTGGAGGCGTAGATCAAACGCGCCCGGGTGGTCAGGCCGAACCAGTTGCCGGCCTTATCACGAAATTGTGATGGGATATTGTCTTCCAGAATTTCACTGCTTACCGGTTGGGTCAGCTGCTTATTAAGCAGATCCATCAGGCTGCTGGTATTGGAAGTCAGGACCAGGTCAGCGGGGCTATTGCGCCCTTCCCTTTGCAAACGCTCGTTCAAGCCTTTGCTGGCGTAGACCACTTTGGCCTCAATACCGGTTTTTTCGGTGAACTCCTTTAAGATCGGCTCTATAAGGAAAGGCTGTCGGTAGGAGTAGATATTTACCTGCTCGGCCGCACTGGCACCCACAGCACCCAACAAGCCGGCTACAGCCAGCACTTTTTGAAATAGAGCTCTGGTAGACATTATCGTAGATCACCCTTGGATTAAACGAGAAACATTCTCATTTGATTTAATGGCAATGTCAATAAAAATACATATGACCTAAGGCGATAAGGCAAAGTCGTCAATTTCCTCCTATGCTTAGGCTTGATACCGCCACCCATAGAGGTCCTATGTACCGCTTTGGCCCTTTAATAGCACTGATCTTTGTCCTCTGCAGCTGTGGGGGCCCGAAGGACTCCAAGTCACCTGCAACCCCTCCTGCAGATGAGTCGGCTACCAGCGCCATGAAGGAGCCCATTGCCCCACCGGGCAATGGAGCGGAAGCGGAAAAGAAAGCTGCAGCTATATGCACCCCGGAATGGTTTGCCTGGGTTCAACAGCAAGTGCTTGCCCAGCAAAATGGCGATATGGCGAAACTATACCCATCCGGCATGCCAACTACCGGTAGTGAGGAGTGGTTCACAGCCATCACCCGGCTCAGCGGAGCCAATACCAACGGTCTCAAACCCGGAGGAATGGAGTGGTGCGAGGCTATCCAGAAGCATCTTGCCGAGGGCAGTCCACAAAACCCGTTATAAGTGTCTGGAGACCAAACGCAGACGCATCAGTTTTTATTTTACAGTTTGGAAATACCGATCGCTCGGTTAAGGGAAGATTTGATTCATAGGATACTGCGATTTAGCAAATAGACAGCGAGGTAATAGCACCATGCAGCCTATCAGCAAGTTGTTGCTGGCCTTTATCGCCGCAACAGCACTACCCTATGCACTCGCCAAAGAAAAGCCCCCACCCGGAGCTATGGCCCTTTCCACCGTATTGACCAAATTGGAACAGCAGGGCTACACCCCAATTGTTGAGGTCGATCTGGACAAGGGTAAGTGGAAGATTGAAGCCTATAAGGGTGACCAGAAGTACGACTTGCACGTAGACCCCAACTCTGCGGAAGTTTTGTCGGAAAAACCGGACAACGATTAAGGATTAGCGTCCTCATTCCGAGCTATCCTGCCAGGGCCGGCTGCCAAAGCCGGCCCTAACCTATTCTGCTTGAACATTGCGATGTAATCCGCGCCATAAATTGCGATGGCAAAACAAACTTGGCCATACCCCAGATAAAATTTGTTATCCGATCATCAAAGGAATTTACCGGATTGGTCAATCACTCCGATTCAATTTCGTTTAGTCTTTCTGAGATCAACGCCACAGGATAATAAAATGACAACACAAACCCTGACCCGGCAGGATGCAGACAAAGCGGTACTGCAAAACTATCTGGACAAACAGCGCAGCGCCTACCTGGCCGACCCGGCTCCCAGCTATCAGCAACGTGTGCAGGATCTTAAAACCCTTGCCCAACTCCTGCGTGAACAGCAGGAACCCATTATCCAGGCGATCAGTAACGACTACGGCAATCGAGCCCGGGAAGAGATACTGCTCTACGATATCTACCCAGCGCTCTCCGGCATTAAAGAGACTATCAAGCGTTTAAAGAAGTGGATGAAACCCAGAGGGCGCCATACGGATTTTAAATCCTATCCTCTCTCTAAAAATCGTGTGGTCCCACAACCTCTGGGGGTAATTGGCGTCATAGTGCCGTGGAACTTCCCAATAAACTTAAGCTTTTCACCACTGACCAATATTTTCGCCGCAGGCAATCAGGCGATGGTCAAGATGTCCACCAATTCTAAGCACCTTGCAGAATTACTCAGTAAAGTCTGTGAACAATACTTCCCGGAAGAAAAGCTGGTTTTTATTCCCGATGCCGATGAAATAGGCCCAGTATTTTCCAGCCTTAAATTCGATCACTTAATCTTTACTGGCTCCAGTAATACCGGTCGTGCAGTAATGCGCTCCGCCGCAGAAAACCTGACTCCAGTCACACTGGAGCTTGGAGGTAAATCACCGGCAATTGTTGGCCCGGATTACCCGGTTAAGAAAGCCGCCGAGCAACTAATTTACTGGAAGCTGGTAAACGCCGGGCAGATCTGTGTCAACGTGGATTATCTTTTCTTGCCGGAGGAGCATCTCGAAGAGTTTATCGAGCACGCAAAACATTATGTTCAGAAGCGCTACCCCAACTTAGATGGCCAGGATTACACTTCTATTATCGACGATACATCTTACCAGCGAATCTGGGCAACCCTGGATGACGCCAAGGCTAAGGGTGCTAATGCCATAGATTTAAGTGCTGGTAAATTGGATAGGGACAATAAACTGCGAAAATTCCCTCCGCATATCCTGACCAACGTAGACGGCGAGATGCTGGCAATGCAGCGTGAGATTTTTGGCCCGCTATTGCCGATTATCACTTACTCCAAGCCAGAGGAAGTTATTGATTATATTAATGCTCGCCCCAGACCCCTGGCGATTTACCCTTACACTCACGACAAAACCTTACAAGATTTATATATCAACAACGTAATGTCTGGGGGCGTATCGGTAAATAATTGTGTACTGCACGTTGGCCAGCACGATATTCCATTTGGCGGCGTTGGTGAAAGCGGTATGGGTCACTACCATGGCTACGAAGGATTTTTGACCTTCTCTAAACTTCGCCCCATCTTCTATCAGGGCCCAATCGATCTATTAAAATTACTGCGGCCTCCCTATGGCAAACTCTCAACTCGTGTTATCGACTTTATGCTAAAACTTACCCGCTAGTATTTTTATGGCCCGGCTACATCCTGTAGCCGGGCCATCCACTGCTATAATCGCGCTCAGGTCAGATCGAAATCACTACGGCCCGCTGGCACTGCGATAATCCCTAGTCCAAACTAATACTATGGCTTGTTAGCAGTGTGGAGCCGTAGATGATTTTTCTTACCGCCATAGCTTTAGTTGGCAATCTCACTAACCCAATCCCCCCCGGCCTCGATCCCAATAAACCCGCCCCCATCTACGACAGCCCCGACCTTTACGGAGCAGAACCCTCGGTCATTGCCTTGGACTTATCCACTATTAAAGCGAAACTGCATGGTCTAGGGTTCAATCCCATCACGCATATCGAATTTGTGGGCGGAAGATGGAAAATCCAGGCGGTCTACGGAGGAGAATTGAGGGCTCTGGAAGTGAATCCGGACAACGGAATAATTATTGCTGACCGGCCAGCCAATTAATCGCTGTTTAAATGTTAAAACTAAACCTCTAGGTACAAACTGGTCACAAAAATTTACAGTGATATGCAAACATTGGTTTTTAACTAAAGGATCTTCTTAGTGAATAGAGTCCCGGTATTGCAATGGTGTCATTCCTTTCCAGCCCCGGTAGGCCCGAATAAATGAATTTGGTTCTTTAAATCCTAGCATAAAAGAAATCTCCCCCAGATGAAGGCTGGATTTGGCGAGGTAGTGATCAGCCAAACTTGATCTAACTCCCTGTAATACTGTCTGGAAGGATTGATTTTCCTCCCCCAGTTTCCGCTGCAAAGTCCTTTTACTGATAGCCAAGCGTTCAGACACCGCTTCGACAGAACTCTCTCCGGCCGGTAGTAACTCCATCAATACTGAACCAACCCGCTCTCCCATTGTGGCTTCGCTATCCAGATCCTTGAGCTGTTGACTCAATTTACCTTCAAAGAAATCCCACATAGGGGCATTGGCAGTCAGAAATGGCTTTTGTGCATCTTGCGCTGAGAAACAAATTCTCACCCGGTCTGACTGCTTAATTGAACAACCAAAAAACTCCCGATAAGGCGTTTGATCTTCAGGCAGCTGCGGTAGTGCCAATTCCAATGGTTGAATTTCCTCCCGGGTTCCCAACCGAGCCAGGCGGATATAGAAAATTAATTCGCTCAGGCCCAAAGCTTCAGGGATATTTCCATCACTTCCATAGCACTCTAAATTGAGCTTGGTGTACTCATCAGTAATATCCAAGTGCAATTCCATTGGGCCGATCAATGGTTTGTATTGCTGTATCCGCAGTAGAGCTTGATTCAGATTTGCACTGCACAGGCTCGCAAATATGGGAGGGTCAAATGACTCAGCCGAAAGGTGCTCCGCCAGTAAAAGTGGTAGTGCCCGATCCTTAGAGGCCTGATCAATACCACACCAAAAACGGAAATATTCCACCGGAGTGAGTGTCACAGCCTCCCGCTGTAACAGGTCCGCAGGTAACCCGGCGTAGGCAAGAGCCAGCGCTGTATCGATATTCATATCGTGTAATATCAACTTCCAGCTGGGAGATACCAGGAATTTCGCTGCACGTTTGATCATTACCGGACCTGCCTGCAATTAAGACTTTTCCATCGTCTGACGGGAAAACTTCAGTACCATTTTACGGGGCAGTAAAGGCATTATCCAATTCAGAAACAACTTGAGCCGTGTCTCATTAAAAGCAACCAGATCTCCCCGCTCCATTGCCTGATAGCCACATCTGGCAACAGACTCAGCCGAACGGGCATTTTTCCAAATATCGACACCCTGGAGATCACCAGCCGCAACAAACCCTGTTGCAACAGCACCGGGGCACAAAGCCGTTACTGTTACACCTGTGCCTTTCAATTCCTCAGCCAGTGCCTGGCTGAATGAAGTTACATAGGCTTTTGTTGCGTAGTAAACCGCCTGTAAAGGGCCGGGAATAAAAGAGGCTGTAGATGAAACATTAAGAATATATCCACTATTGCGGCCAACCATCCCCTTTAAATACAGGTGGGTGAGATTGGTAAGGGAAACCATATTCACCTGCATCATACCCTGCTCAGCTTCCAAATCCCTCTGATGGAAAAGACCATGTCCACCAAAACCCGCATTGTTGATTAGAGCGCCAATCTCCACACCCTCACTTTGGGTTCGCTCAAAAATTCTCTGCGCGGACATGGGGTCAGAAAGGTCTTCGGCAATAACCATTGCCTGGATACCAAACTCCTTCTCCAGCTGCTGTTTGAGTGCTGAAAGCTTCCCTTCAGACCGAGCAACCAGAACCAAGTTGCCACCCTTAGATGCATGTATCCTGGCCAGCTCAAGGCCGATACCACCAGAGGCCCCAGTAATCAGTGCCGTTTCCATCTATCTGTCTCCCAAGCGTTAATCTTGAAATCAGTATATGATCAGAAGGCGCCAACTAAGAATCCGATGATGCCAAGTGACTATCCAAGTATGCCAAAAACCATATTGGTAGCTCTTTCATCAAGTGGGAAATTAATCAGTCCGCTTTGAGTCCATAAACGGGCTGGATAAAGTCAGCTCTGTTCCACACCAGTAACAATTGGCCCTTTGCTTTCTCACCTTATGGCCACAAGAAGGGCACTCTTTCAGGTTACCAGTGGATATTTTTCCATCGCGCTTACCATCTCGCAGATCAATCTGCCCCATTTTTTCAATAAGTTCGGCCTCGGTCACCCCTAATTTTTCTGATAAAAGCTCCCACATAGCCTGATTCGCCAACACTAATGTATCTATACGTCCCTAAATATCACCGACTTCCAGTTCCAGGTTAGCGGCCATCTGCTTTGCATTTTGAGCTCGATATCTCGCATTATTTATATTTACTGAAAATATTCAAAAACGCGTCCGGAGTTCATCCTACAAATCACCTGTAGAAAAATGAAACTATAGGCTAAATAAACTTAACCTTTACAGATAAGTTTATCTGAGAAATACTCGGCTTTATAGTGTATAAAATAGAGAAGTTAACAACAGGAATAGACTGAATTTACCCTTGAAAAGAAAATTCGAAAACACTTACACATAAACCAAAAGGCCTCACCTATCCCTCTTTTCTCACCCCTTTTGCTCTCGGGCCTTTAGGAGCTATATCAATTGAAAAACTAACTCTATCTCCTTCAAACAAATCCCTATCATCCCCAATAACTTCCTCATAAAAAAAGAAAACATCTTTTCCTTTTTCTCGCCTAATAAATCCATAGCCTTTGAAGCGATCATATATAGTCACTCGTCCATAGTGCTTCTCATCACTCACAGCCACTGCTCCTTCTTAGTTGGTAGGTGATTAAATTTTCCCTTTAGATTTTTGCGAAGATCCTTTGCGAGTCCCTTATCCGTGCGTGCTAAAACCCCCAACTGATAATGAACCTTACCCAGCTGTTTTGAAAATCCGATAGTTGCCTGCCTTCTCTTATTTACATTTAGTAATTTTTTGGCATCCATCACAATTTTTTTCTTCGCATTATCATCATATCTGGGCAATATCTTCGCTAGCCTCTTCCTTAGCCCCCCTGACTGCTTATGCCCAAGCCTCTTCATTTTTGCAACAAGGCCCGACACTTTATTCCATAGCTCATGATATGCCTCACTTTCAGGAGATTTTTCATACTCCCTTTCACAAATGTAAACCAAATGGCGAATATAATCCCTATCCTTACGGCGAAGCCTTGGCTGGCCACCTCCAACCCAAACTCCTGTAACCTTAAAGTGCCCCCTATCCTTACTATGCTTTCGATATTCAATTTTTGTCTTCTTATTATTAACTTTTAAATCATATTTCCTGAACATCCCAGCTATTTTTTTTATATACCCAGAAACTTCTTTTTCGGGAATAGAGTCAGGAGAAGATAGAGTCACATCATCAAGAAGACGACTATAAGAAATCCCCTTATTTCTTAACTCACTTACGATCTGGTACTCAGTGTTAAAAAATAAAAGATTAGCAATATAAGTAGATGTACAAGCACCTTGAGGAACTTTATCCCCAAGCGTGACAATTTTAGTTAGTAAGTCAGATATATCAGGAGGAAATCTAAGGAAATTTTTGAAAATCGAACTAACATGGACAGGCCGAATATTATCAAAGAAGCGCTTTATATCTATACTTATTAGTATTTTAGCGTCCTCATGGATGGCGGCATTATTAACATAATCTCTTTTACTATCCTTATCCTTAATCCCACCCTGTAAATATTCTGGAAAAATTACATTTTCAAATATCCGCGAATTGATTCTCTTCTGTAATTTCTTTAATTCATACTTGGGGTCATATACAGTTCTACATTTCCCACTTTTTGAAACAATATTAAACTCAGTATATGAATCAGAAATCTTATTTGATAGATCTAAAAGTAACTTCGGCCTAATCCCTAAAGTTTTAGAAAGAACATCTAAAGAGCCTATTGACTTATGAGGATAATAGGGTTTATCTGCCATAATACACCCAAATAGCAAAAACGTAAGAAGTCTACAAACCAATAAGGAGCCTAATAGCTTCCCTTATAAAAAGTATGCCCAATGTTCGGAGTGCTGATTTACCAGTCAACCGAATAAAAGATGGACCTAGGGAACCTCTGAATAATTCTGAGTCAATTTGGTAATATTCACCTACCCATCAAGACTACGATGAATCATGCACCAAGTCACCTTTGCCGAAGCAGAATATAAGCTAAAGCGCCGTATAACTCGCCGAGAGAAGTTTCTTTCTCAAATGGAAATCCTCATCCCATGGCAGCGACTAGAAGCTCAGATCACTCCTTGTTACCCACAAGGCAAACGTGGCCGACAGCCATATCCATTGAGTGTCATGCTTCGTATTCATTGCATGCAGCTATTTTACAATCTCGGTGATCCCGCTATGGAAGATTCACTGTATGAAATTGAATCCATGCGTAGTTTTGCTGGATTGACTTTGAGTAACCCGATTCCCGATGAAACAACGATTCTTAACTTTCGCCACTTACTGGAGTTCAATCAGCTAGGTGCAGCTCTTTTTGATGAAATCAACAAACATCTTGCTGAGAATGGCATGGTACTGCGTGAAGGCACGATTGTAGATGCCACTATTATCTCTGCGCCAACTTCAACTAAGAATAAAAAGAAAGAGCGTGATCCAGAAATGCATCAAACAAAGAAAGGCAATCAGTGGCACTTTGGAATGAAAATGCATATCGGGGTTGATGATGTGCTCGGAGTAATACATAGCATAGATACAACAGCAGCGAATTCGCATGATGTCACAACCACAGAGCGAGTTCTCCACGGGGAGGAGAAAAGAATCTGGGGAGACTCTGGGTATATTGGTGCGGAGAAACGTGAAGAGTTGAAAGAGCGGGAGGCGGATTGGTATATAGCAATGAAGCCGAGCAAGCTAAAAACTCTTCCAGGGCGTGATGCACTCCGTAAAGCGGAAAAGATCAAGGCGCAGATAAGAGCGAAGGTCGAGCACCCCTTCCGCTACATCAAACAGGTATTTGGTTATGACAAGGTCCGCTATCGGGGACTGGTAAAAAATACTGAGAGGCTGTGCTTACTGGCAGGCTTTACCAACTTATTAATAGGGAGAAAATACTTGGCTACCTAGGGGGGGGCGCCTGAAATCCGCCTTTGAGGATTTCAGATGAAAAATTAGGGGACTATTACGCGAAAATTACGCGCTTGAGCGTAATAAAGTGAATTTTTCAAGCAGCTCAGCTTAATTCTGGAAAAATGCTTCGTTGATCAGAGGGTCCCTAGGTCAATTTGCTTTTCAAACCCCTTCTCCGCTATGGATCCTGGGTTCTTACTTTTACTAGCAGTAAGTTTGATGCTTAATTTAACGATCAACATTAATAATTCCTCTTATGGTTATGCCTAAATCAACATGATTCAGGTCGCCAGACCAATAGAAGAAAACGCTTGGGATAGTAAATTAACCTAGGCAGACTTCTTACTTTTGCGCCAGACAACTGTCGCCATATGAAGGCATGCATTTTTCCGCCCAGCTGGCGGTCGCATCCCCCCCAAGTGGCTCCCAGGAGGCGGGTCATGACTCGAAGTAAAACTTCGAATCGCTTACCAAAGCGTCGATTCCCAAACACATCAAACTAACTTGTAAAAGAGCAAACAGGTGAAATGCACCTGCTACATAAAGAATATTACAAAAAAATTAATTATCTTTCAACGACAAATTTTGGTGAGCTATGAATGAAGCGAGAGTTCTCAGATGAAATTTTGCCCTAAGTAGCTAAAATCAGCTTTACGTACTCAGAAAAAGAGATTTCTTTTAATTAAGAAAAATCAATTTACATGATGGCTACTTCTCATAGCTATTTTCTTGCTCCCGATAATTTTCTCTCAAACAACACTAAGGCTTTATAAAATATCCACAACCTGTCTTAAATTCACTAACTATTCGGTTACTCTTTATAATAATTTTACTTAACGATGTCCTAATTTAATTCCCGCCCGAAGCTCCCCCCTCAGATAGATTAATTTGGGATTTTGTTCAGTTATATCCTGTATTACTTTCCACAAGGCAAAAAAAAGCCCCGCAATTGCGGGGCTTTTTAGATAGGCTTTAAGGCCGGCTTACATCATGCCGCCCATACCGCCCATGCCACCCATACCGCTCATGTCAGGAGCAGCCGGCTTGTCTTCCGGAATTTCTGCAACCATGGCTTCGGTGGTGATCATCAGGCCAGCGATAGAAGCTGCCGCTTGCAGAGCAGAGCGGGTTACTTTAGCTGGGTCCAGGATACCCATTTCCAGCATATCGCCGTACTCACCAGTAGCAGCGTTGTAACCGAAGTTGCCTTCGCCTTGCTTGATCTTGTCAACAACTACGGAAGCTTCGTCACCAGCGTTGGAAACGATTTGACGCAGAGGCATTTCCATAGCGCGCAGGGCTGCTGCGATGCCGTGGTTCTGGTCTTCGTTGTCGCCAGTTACAGAGATAACCTGGGTAGCGCGAACCAGAGCGGTACCACCGCCAGGTACTACGCCTTCCTCTACTGCGGCGCGGGTAGCGTGCAGCGCGTCTTCAACGCGGGCTTTCTTCTCTTTCATTTCCACTTCAGTAGCGGCGCCTACTTTGATTACCGCAACACCGCCAGCCAGCTTGGCTACGCGCTCTTGCAGCTTCTCTTTGTCGTAGTCGGAAGAGGACTCTTCGATCTGTGCACGGATCTGGCTAACGCGAGCTTCGATGTCTTTAACATTGCCAGCGCCGTCAACGATTACAGTGTTTTCTTTGGACAGGGTTACGCGCTTAGCAGTACCCAGGTGCTCCAGAGTGGTACCTTCCAGCTCCAGGCCAACTTCTTCAGAAATCACGGTGCCGCCAGTCAGGATAGCGATGTCCTGCAGCATGGCTTTACGACGGTCGCCGAAACCAGGTGCTTTAACAGCAGCAACTTTAACGATGCCGCGCATGCTGTTAACAACCAGAGTTGCCAGTGCTTCGCCTTCTACGTCTTCAGCGATGATCAGCAGCGGCTTGGAAGCTTTAGCTACTTGCTCCAGCAGGGGCAGCAGGTCGCGGATGTTGGAGATTTTCTTGTCTACCAGCAGGATGAACGGATTGTCCAGCTCGGCAGTCATGTTCTCTTGGTTGGTGATGAAGTAAGGAGACAGGTAGCCGCGGTCGAACTGCATGCCTTCTACTACGTCCAGCTCGTTTTCCAGGCCGGAACCTTCTTCAACAGTGATAACGCCTTCTTTGCCAACTTTTTCCATGGCTTCAGCGATGATGGTACCAACGCTCTCGTCGCTGTTAGCGGAGATAGTACCTACCTGAGCGATAGACTTGGTATCAGCACAAGGAGTGGACAGGCCAGCAATGTGGTCAACAGCTGCGGTTACCGCTTTGTCGATACCGCGCTTCAGGTCCATTGGGTTGAAGCCAGCGGCTACGGATTTCAGGCCTTCAGTTACGATAGCCTGGGCCAGAACGGTAGCGGTGGTGGTGCCGTCACCAGCGGTGTCAGAAGCTTTGGAAGCAACTTCTTTAACCATCTGTGCGCCCATGTTTTCGAACTTGTCGCTCAGCTCGATTTCTTTCGCTACGGAAACACCGTCTTTGGTTACGGTAGGAGCGCCGAAGGACTTGTCCAGAACTACGTTGCGGCCTTTAGGACCCAGGGTAGTTTTTACAGCGTCTGCCAGGATGTTTACGCCTTTCAGCATTTTCTGACGAGCGTCGTCACCAAAAATTACGTCTTTAGCTGCCATGATTCTTATTCCTCAAATTCTTTTTGCGAGTAAAGTTAAAGGCTGGCCTTAGCCTTCCAACACGCCGTAGATATCACCTTCGCTCATGATGATCAGCTCTTCGCCTTCCACCTTGAGGGTATTGCTGTCGGCATAGCGACCGAAAACAACAGTGTCACCTACCTTCACAGACAGTGCGCGAACGTCGCCATTGTCCAGCTGCTTGCCCTCACCCACGGCTACCACTTCACCTTGGTTCGGCTTTTCTTTGGCAGCGCCTGGCAGCACGATACCGCCAGCTGACATCGCTTCTTCTTCCTTACGGCGTACTACGACGCGGTCGTGTAAAGGACGAATTTTCATGGATAAGTTCTCCATTGAGTCGTTTTAATGGTTTCCAACATGGACGGCACTGGCCCTTTGGGCCGGTAACCTCACCCCTCTCTGATCCCCAGAGGCGGGGCTTAATTCTCAGTTGAACCCTATCTATGGGCGGGAATAAGGATTTCAACACCATCAGGTGAAAAAACTGCAAAGCAAATTCTCATCACTGATATTTTGTATATTTTTTAACCCAATCAGGACTTGGGGCGCTTATCTTCAACGGAATGTTGATTCTCTCCGGGGCGCTTCTCATCTTTTGAATACTCCCCCTCGATAATGTCGTCACCACGCTTGTGGTTTGGCGACTGGTTAAAGTTCTGCGGGGGAACTACTTTGACATGGCGAAGGATAAAACCAAGCAACAGGTTCCTGAGCCCCGGAATCAGGCAGATAAAGCCGAAGAAATCAGTGATAAAGCCCGGGGTGAGCAACAGCACACCACCCACCGCGAGGAATATCCCTTCAACCATCTCTTTGGCGGGAATATTTCCAGCCTGCATCTTCTCCTGGGCCCGCATCAGGGTAGAGACCCCCTGGCGGCGAAGCAGTGTCACTCCTACCACTGCGGTCAAAATGACCAGGCCGATCGTTGGCAGGGCGCCAATTTCACTGCCTACGGCAATCAACACCCACATTTCGAGTACAGGTAGGGCTATAAATAGAAGTAATAATGGGCGCATTGCGGAAATTCCTAGTTAACCAGCTTCGCTGAGAGCCGGGACGATCACGGTTTTTTCAATATGCTGTAGTAAATGGAGTGGGGAGGCAAATTATTCAAGGGCGCCTTATTCCACCCCAAGGTAACTGGAGAGAGGAAGGATTGAATGGCAAGCGAGCAACAGGATGCTATAGAAGTGCCAGCCATCGGACGCAGTCGCCACTTAGTGGACGATATATTGGCGAAAGCGGACATTCAAATTAACGGGGAAAGACCCTGGGACCTGCAACTTCATCGGGAAGCAGCCCTTGATGAGGTCATCGCCCGGCACAGCTTGGGCCTGGGTGAGACCTATATGCGCGGCGATTGGGATGTCCAAGACCTGGATCAATTCTTCCACCGGTTACTCAGTGCTGAGATTCATCACAGTATCAAAAACTGGCGCTACTTTTGGCGCGCCACACGCAGCTATCTGATGAATCTACAAAGCAAAAACCGCTCGTTTAACGTGGGAGAGCAACACTACGATCTGGGTAATGAATTCTATAGTGCCATGCTCGACAATCGGCTTACGTACAGCTGCGGCTATTGGAAAGAGGCTGCAACCCTCGACCAAGCCCAGGAAGCCAAGCTGGACCTGATTTGCCGCAAACTGGAATTGAAACCCGGGATGCGCTTGCTCGATATTGGCTGTGGCTGGGGCAGCCTGGTTAGCTATGCCGCGCAAAAGTATCAAGTGGAGTGTGTTGGGATTACGATTTCCCGAGAGCAAAAAGCCTATGTGACAGAGCGCTATGGTGAACTGCCAATTACTGTTCGCCTTCAGGACTATCGAGAACTCAAAGAACCTTTTGACCGCATCGCCAGCGTAGGGATGTTTGAGCATGTCGGCCGCAAGAACTACCGCACATTTATGGAAACAGCAGCGCGCTGTCTGAACAAAGATGGATTGATGATGCTGCACACGATCGGCAACAACCAGCGCACCGCATCTACGGACTTGTGGACAGAAAAATACATATTCCCAGGTGGTGAGCTACCTTCCGTAGGACAGCTGGGCGACGCGACCGATCGCTTACTAGTGTGCGAAGACCTGCACAACTTTGGATACTACTACGATAAAACCCTGATGGCCTGGCATGAAAACTTTGAGAAAAACTGGCCGCGCTTTGCCGATCGCTACGGCCAGCGCTTCTACAGGATGTGGCGCTACTATCTACTATCTTACGCCGGTGCATTCCGGGGGCGCACACTTCAGCTATGGCAGCTAATGTATTCGAAGTTCCGCGCCGATGGTGTTACGCGTTTGAGTTAAAGCACTATTTGCTGTAAATCCAGAAACTAATTACAGAATCAAAAAAGGGTGAACTCAGTTCACCCTTTTTATGCTGGGGAAGAGGGAAGCTTACAAACGGGCTCCGCCATCAATATCTATCACTCGACCGGTGACGTAGTCGTTCTCCAGAATAAACGCTACTGTCGAGGCGATCTCATCCTGCTCACCCAACCTGCGCAGGGGCACTTGTTTTACCAGACTCTCAAGAATCTCAGGGCGCATTTGCGCAACCATATCGGTGCCGATAAAACCCGGGGCAATCCCGGCAACACGCACGCCGTAGCGCGCCAGTTCGCGTGCCCAGGATACCGTCATCGCTGCAACACCCGCTTTACTGGCGGAGTAGTTGGTCTGCCCCATATTGCCCGCACGGGACAAACTGGAGATATTGACCATCACCCCACCCTTGCCGCTTTCCGCCATAATGCCCGCTGCAGCACGGCCGCAAAGGAATACACCGGTAAGGTTCACATCGATCACAGACTGCCACTGTGCCAGGGACATGCGATCTGTCACTTTGCCGTCTTTACACTTGAGCAACATGCCATCGCGCATAATGCCGGCGTTATTAACCAGAACCTGGAGTCCGCCAAAGTCTGCTGCGATTTTCGCAAAACCGGAGTCCACCGCTTCCTCATCGGCAACATTGATCAAGTAGCTGCGAGCCTCTGCACCGAGCTTTTCACAAGCTGCAACGCTGTCTTTCAGGCCTTCCTCATTAACATCGATCAGGGCCAGGCGGGCGCCCCGCGCAGCCAGATACTCGGCCATAGCTCGGCCCAACCCCTGGCCCGCACCGGTAATCGCAACAATACTGTCAGCGATTTGCATATTGAACTCCTCGTCGTCGCTCGTTTTTTAGATTTATCGTTTATGACTGCCTTCGAACCTGCCCTATGCAGGCTCGAGGGGGAATTACCATTCGTAACCGACACCAACGGTCACTTTGGTATCTTCTTTTTCACTTTCCAGGGAGGGCGTATTGTCGTACTGCCACTCGTAACCAATCTCCATCAGCACGCCTTCAACCAGCGGTGTGCGCACCCCCAGCTTGGCATTAGCTTCGTAGTCGTTACTGTGATCAAAGGATTGTAAGGTTTCCTGGTCGAAATAAATTTCCGGCCCAAGGGAAAACTTGTAGCGGTAGTTAAGTGCAATTCGACCGGCGACATAGCGCTCATCCTGGTCTTCACTCAACTCTTCGTCGATAAAACTCTCGTGCAGGCTACTCACACCACCTTCGAGGGAAAAAGTGGTTTTACTGGTATCGTAAAACAGATAACCCATACCGAGACCGAGCGTAGTGCCCAGGTCTAAGTTCTGAGCCTCTTCCCTTTCCAACTCACTGTTAGCAGCGGCAAACCACTTCTCAGCAAAGATCCAGCGAAGATCATAATTGAGCTGGTATTTCTCCAGATCACCTTCTTCCTCATTGTCCTGGTTCTGATACACAGAGCCGATTAGATGGTGGAAATCCCCATGGCGAATATCCAAGTTTATACTGGCATCCAAGTCTTCACGTTCACGGTTACCGCTCTCGAATACGCCCCCGGCGGTAACATTACCGCTGAATAACACCGGACTGGTGGTAAACGTACTGTAAGGCTCTGCTCGTTCAATGCCCGGAAAATCGATCAGCCAGCCGCGACCTTCAGCGCAGTACACTTCCCAGCGCTCCTGGCGGTGGCCGGCCAAGGTACAGGGTTCATCCCTGCCGGCAATTTTGATGTCGGTATCGATATCCATCGACACCACTTTGGATTTGTCGACTTTTACCTCACCAAAAGTCTCTGACTTCCAAGTGACCTGATCCTTTTCCACAAGTACCAACTCACCTTGAATACGATCGCCATTTTCCAGGGTCAGCACACCGGCATAGACCTGGAAGGGCACAAGAAATAAGAGAGTTCGAGCAAAGAACCTGGGAAGTCGTGTCGATAAAACCACTAAGAAACCTTGGACTTTTTAGGTGTATGAACGGTGCAAATAGCCGCAGTAATCGCACCATGATGCCATAACTAGAATCATGTGGCACGCTGTCACAACAGAGGCTTTGCGCCAGTAAACTGTGACCTTGCAAGCTGGTAAAGTATCCATTAATGGCGAATAAAAATCTCGGTTTCAGGAGATTTCCAAGTAAAAAATTGCGCCCAGTCAACGTAGTTCGCCGATATTCAGAGCTTTTTTTATGGAAAAACAGAACTCCCTGGAAAGAATATGCCAAGCCTTGGCGGCGATCCCCAAAGGGCGGGTTGTCACCTACGGGGACTTGGCTGAGATGGCCGGCTACCCACGCGCTGCAAGACTTGCAGGTCAGACCCTGCGTAAATTACCCCGGGGTACCAAGCTACCCTGGCACCGGGTGATCAACGCCCAGGGGCGCATCTCCCTGCCGGAACCCGGCGCCAGCCGCCAGCGTGAAAGACTGGAAAGAGAGGGGGTCATACTGCTGAAAGGGCGAGTGGATATGGGCAAATACCGCTGGAAACCTTAGCCCCAATCGCATACAGAAAACTACGCTACCTCATCAGCCCCCCAGGGCGCGACCCAAAATAACAGGATCATTCCAGGCACCGCCAGAACGGCACACAGGAGAAAGAAATGTGTCCACCCCATTCCCTCCACCAAATAGCCGGTGGAGGCATTGGCGAAGGTGCGCGGGAGCGATGTCAACGCTGTAAACAAGGCAAATTGAGTGGCGGTGTGCAACTTGCTGGTAGTTCGGGCGATAAATGCAATAAACACCGCTGTCCCCAAGCCCACCCCGAGATACTCAAAGGCAATTACTATTGCCAATAGCCAGAGGCTAGGATTGAAATCTGGAGTGCCCACCAGCTCGCCATTCACTTCAGACAAAATCATAAATCCGAAAATTGAAACCAGCTGTACCACCCCGAAAATCCATAGGCACTTATTAATCCCGATCTTTACAATTAATAAGCCGCCAAAGAAGCCGCCAATTACCGCAGGCCACAAACCGGCATTCTTTGCCACTATGCCGATATCCGTATTGGAATATCCCATATCCAGGTAATAGGGCGTCGCCAGTGCCGTAGCCATGCTATCGCCAAGCTTGTACAAAAACATAAAAGCTAGTACGAGCACCGCCTGTTTTACGCCATTGCGATTAAAGAATTCGACGAAGGGTAAAACAATGGCCTCGCGCAAAGATTTAGGACGACCTGCTGGATGGTCTGGCTCAGCCACCATCAAGGTCATAAAGACGGCAATCAACATAAAGGCCGCGGTAATCATAAACACCTGGTCCCAGGCCAGGTGGTCCGACAGGATCAAGCTGAGGGATCCCGGAATCAAGCCGGAAATACGATAGGCGTTTGCATGAAAGGAATTGCCCAGGCCCAACTCCTGGTCTGGCAGAATCTCTCGTCGGAAAGCATCCAGGACTATATCCTGGCTGGCGCTAAAAAAAGCCACGGCAAAGCAAATTGCGGCAATTGACCAGATATCAAACTGGGGACTGAACATCCCCAGGACGCCAATGGAAACAATCAGTAACAGCTGCATTACCAGCATCCAGCCCCGCCGGCGGCCGAGCATCGGGAATGCGTAGCGCTCCATCAGCGGAGACCAGATAAATTTCCACGTATAGGGCAATCCGAGCAATGCAAAAATACCGATAGTGGCCAGATCCACGCCTTCGGTACGCAGCCAAGCGGGCACCAACTGTATCAATACAAAAAGAGGCATCCCCGAAGAGAACCCGGTGCCAATACAAATCAGCATGCGCCGATTAAACACCGCCTCCCGGATGGTTTCGTGGGCCATAGTTTGTCGCTTTTATTCGCTGAGCATCGTCTACAAGTGATACCCGACCCAACAGGCAACAGACACACAATCGAACATAAGGGCGAGTCTATGGAGGGGTGGGTTTCACCTTTACAACCACCATAGACACAAGCCGGGCAGAATGCCCGGCGAAGAGTTTTGATATGACATAGGGATTTAGAAAAGAGCTGGATTCGGGATGTACTCTTAGAGAGGAAATAGCATCCCTGTAAACCTTAGGTAGTGCCCGCTCCCGGCTGAACTTCTTCTCCTGGCCAGTCGCGCTGCTCGCGGCGCCAAAAATAAATGGACAGCACAATGGCTGGAATTCCCATAAGCGCCGCATAAATAAAGAAGTAGGCATAACCCTGAGCATCCACCACTATGCCGGAAAAACCACTGATAAATTTCCCCGGCAAGGTCATCAGGGAGCTAAACAAAGCATATTGAGTGGCGGTATAAGCTTTATTGGCAAGACTGGAGAGAAACGCGATCAGTATCGCATTGGCAATTCCTCCACTGATGTTGTCCGCACTAATTACCAGCGCCAGCCAAGCTTTATCGGGACCGATCACAGCGAGTTGGGCAAATAGCAGGTTGGTGCAGGCGACCATAACCGAGCCCAGTATCAACGGGCGCACAACACCGTAACGCACCACTAACAGCCCGCCTAGAAAAGAACCGATAATGGTACAGAAGAAGCCAAACAGCTTACTGATTTCAGCAATTTCCGTTTTGGTAAAGCCCAGATCCAAATAGAAGGGATTGGCCATCACCCCCATCGCAATGTCACTTAAACGGAAGATACCGATAAATAACAACAGAATGATTGCAAAGCGGCCATTGCGCTGAAAAAACTCGATAAAGGGGCAGGCCACGGCGCGAATAAACCACTGCTTCAGGCGACCATGCTCCCCCTTGCCCAACAACCGCTGGGCCCACTCGCTTTGCAGCTCATCGGCTTCTTTGTTTACCTTGCTGTGATCGGGCTCGGCAATAATCAGAGTGGTAATCAGGCCCACGCCCATCAATCCAGCCATCGCAAGATAAGCACCGGACCAGCTAAAGATATCCGCAATAAACAGGGCGCCCGCTCCGGCTACCAGCATTGCCACCCGATAGCCAAATACATAATTGGCAGCCATAGCGCCCTGATAGTCGTCATCCATGGCCTCAATTCGATAGGCATCAATCGCCACATCTTGAGAGGCCGAACAGAAAGCGACCCACAGGGCCAGTAGGGCTACGTGCATCAGGGAGAGCTGGGGATTTACACTGGCCATACCTATGAGGCCAATCGCTATCCCGATTTGGGATACCAGCATCCAGCCCCGACGCTTGCCCAATTTGTCCGTGAAAAAAGGCAGACGCAGCTGATCGACAATAGGGGCCCAGAGAACCTTGATCGAAAAGGTGATCCCCACCCAGGCAAAAAACCCGATGGCGGTACGGCTGACACCGTAGTCCCGCAGCCAGGCAGTCAAAGTAGAGAAAACCAGCAGTAATGGGAGGCCGGCGGAAAAGCCGAGGAAAAACATGGTGAGTACACGGGGCTTCAAATAAGCGGCCAGCGCTTGCCCCCATGTCATTTGTTTTTGTAAGTTGGTCAAGCGCGGGCCTCCAGAGCCTCAGCCGCTGTAACAGGTGTTCCTGTGCAGCGGAGTATTAAATTAGTTTATTTACTCAGTGGCCCCACAAAACTTCCAGCTCCGCTTCGGCCAACTTATTGGCATTGATATTGAAGCCAACTTTAGCAGGAGAAGTGTTTTCATCCAGCGGCAGGGATTCCACTTTCAAGGCATAGACACGAAAACGATAGCGATGATCCCCGTGCCCCTTGGGCGGGCAGGCACCACCGTAACCGGAATTACCATAATCATTGCGCCCCTGCACTGCTTCTGGAATCAGGCCGTTTTTCAGATCACCGGCCCCTTCCGGAAGATTGGTCGTATCCACTGGGATATTAAATACCACCCAGTGCCACCAACCGCTGCCGGTAGGCGCGTCGGGATCGTAAGCGGTAATAGCAAAACTCTTTGTGCCCTCCGGTGCCCCACTCCAGCTCAATTGGGGAGACAGATTCTCACCTCCGCAGCTGCCATAAACATGAGCCATGGGCATTTTCTTTCCAGCTTGTAAGGAGCTGGATGACAGTGTCAGCTTCTCAGCAATCGCGTTGGTTCCAGTCAGTGACAGCGCAGCAGCACAAAGCAACCCGGCCAAACCCCGGCCGCCCTTTTTCAATAAATGGCTCATATCCCAGTTCCCCTTTTAGTTTTCTTCACTGGACAGCAGTGGGCCCACTTTGTCCAGATCCATATTTCCGCCGGTCAGAACAACCACGACATTCTTATTGCGAAAGCGCGCGCTGTGCTCAATGATCGCAGCGAGACCCACCGCAGCCGACGGTTCTACCAGCTGTTTGGTTCGCGTCCACAATAGCCGCATCGCATTGACGATACCAGCTTCGCTGACTGTCACAATATCCCGCACCGTGCGCTCAATAACGGCGTAATTTTTGCCGCCCAATGTTGTGCGCAGACCATCGGCGATCGTATCGGGTTGTTGTGTGGTGATATGAACGCCACCGCGCAGTGAACGCTGGGCATCATCCGCTCCGGCGGGTTCCGCACCAATTACCAGGATATCGGGGGCAAGCGCAGCCATAGCCAATCCCACGCCGGACAAAAGTCCACCGCCTCCCACTGGCGCCACAATAACGTCTGGAGCAAAGCCCTGTTCGCGGCTCTGCTTGAGCACTTCCATGGCTACAGTGCCCTGCCCTGCAATAATGCGCTTATCGTCATAGGGCGGGACTTCGTGCGCACCGGTTTCCTCAAGTACCTTTGCCAAAGTGGATTCGCGATCAGCCAGGCTGGGGCCTGAAGTCACCACTTTGGCACCGTACCCCTCAACCGCCATGCGTTTTGTCTTGGGAGCCGTTTCAGGCATCACCACCGTGCAGGCCAATCCCCGCTGGGCTGCTGCCCAGGCGAGCGCCGCACCGTGATTACCGGACGAATGGGTGGCAACCTCCTCGACCCCGTCCGGGAGCAGCGAAAGCGCATTAGCCGCGCCCCGCGCTTTAAAGGCACCCACTTTCTGCAAGTGCTCACACTTAAACCACAAATTGGCGCCCGTCAGCTCGTTCAGCTGCCGAGAGCTGAGCAGAGGGGTCTCGTGTACCATGCCTGCAATATTTTGTGCGGCACTAAATACATCCTCACTGGCAGGTATCTCGTTGCGATCCAGGGGCATAACACTGTGTATCCTTTTCGACTACATGGGAATAATCCAGCTTATCCACCGCCGATAACATCCAGTGTTCTACGGAGCAGGCACAGTGGAAAACCGTGCCTGTCGATAAGGAATTATTTGCTGAGCATACGCAGGAATTTCATTTTCCTGTCGTTGAAGGGTGCATATCGTATATCGATATCGAGGATATTTCTGCGCCGCATTACGGCCTTGTAATGACTGAAAGTGCGGAAGCCATGCTCTCCATGGTAGGACCCCATACCGCTGGCACCGACGCCTCCAAAAGGCAGGTCCTGGGCCAGCATAAACATCATGCAGTCATTCACGCAGGCGTTGCCGGAGCTGCAACGGGATAGAATCCGATCCGCCAATGCTTCATCCTGGGTAAATACATACAAGGCCAGGGGCTTCTCTCGCTCATTGACAAACTCCTCCGCTTTGGAGAAATCATCCAGTTCAATAATGGGGAGTATCGGGCCAAAGATCTCCTCCTGCATAACTCCCGCAGAGAGATTGACGTTGCGCATTATGGTGGGCGCCATATAGCAGTCGTCCACATCGACTTCACCGCCAAATACCACCTCTCCATCCCCCAGGTAATCCGACAGGCGAAGGGTGTGCTGGCTGTTAATAATGCGCCCATAGTCGGCAGATTCTCGCGGATGCTCCCCATACATTTCCCAGAGCGCCCGCTGCAATATGGGGGTGAGCCGATCGGCTGTCCGCCGACTACAGAGAACATAATCCGGAGCGATACAAGTCTGCCCCGCATTGGTAAATTTACCCCAGGCAATTCGCCGTGCAGCCACTTCCAGGTTGGCATCGTCGGCAACAATACAAGGGCTCTTTCCACCGAGTTCCAGGGTTACCGGAGTCAGGTATTTAGCCGCCGCACTCATTATGATTTTGCCGACCCGGCCACCGCCGGTGTACATAATATGGTCCCAGCGCTGCTCCAGCAGCGCCGTGGTTTCCGCCACACCACCTTCGACACACGCAAAGGCATCGTTGTCGAGGTAACGCGGTAACAATTCTGCGATTAACCGGGAGGTTGCGGGGGATAACTCAGAGGGCTTTACCACCGCGCAATTGCCGGCGGCAATCGCCGGTACCAGCGGCGATAACAATAATTGCAGCGGATAATTCCAGGCACCGATAATCAGCACTACACCCAACGGCTCCGGTTGCACATAGCTCTTGGCCGGCTGGGTCATCATCGGCGATTGGACCTTGCGCGGGCGCACCCATTTCTTTAGGGACTTCAGGGTGTGATCGATATCGTTGTAGAGAAATGAAATTTCAGTGAGGTAGCTTTCCTGGGGAGCTTTGCGCAAATCATCGTGAAGGGCTTGGGCAAAATGTGCCTCGTTCTCGGAGATCATCTTGCGCAGCTGAGACAGTTGCTTGCGCCGCCAACTCAATTCAGTGGTGCTGCCGCTGCGAAAATAGGTTCGCAAGCCCGCCACTAATGTGGCTGCGTTCCAATCGTTTACCCTAGCCAGATCTGACAACATTTGCGGTTCCAATTCCGAAACTTCCAAACCCTACTTCCTCCAATGAGTATAAGCCGTCGCAGGCAATGACTAGCTTCGCTTTATTGATATGGCAAAGCACCGAAGTCCGGCCGCTGGGGCGCGCAATTTCGTAGGAAGGGGGGGATAAGTCAAGATAGGAAGGAGAGAAAATTTTGAAAATGGCGACAAATTCAACAATCGCCCCAGCAGACAAAAGTAGCTCTGGGGCGATGGTACAGGCATTGTGGGATTATTCAGAGGCTCCTTAGATAAATAGAACCAGAAGGGCCAAACCAGTGATCCACAGTAGCAAGGTTCTGGATAGCAGCGCTTGCAGCCCTTCAATCTCCGCACCACTTTGGCGCTGCATCTGAGACAGATCGGAACCACCACTGCACTCACTGGCGTCAATACCGCCGAGAGCTCCCTCCAGGTAAGCCTCGAGAACCTGATCGGTATGGCTCTCACGACACATCAACACCCGGCGCCAGGCGCGGTAACAACCGGCAAAGTTACCCACAATGGCAAAGCTCAGCCCCATCACACGGACCGGCAGCCATTCCAGCAACCACAACCAACGCGCCGCCGTCGCCTCATCGGAGGAGCCCCGGGTATTTTCTGCATACAAAGCACTCAAGCGGAAGAGTACTGCCCCGGGAATACCCAGCAAAATAAACCAGAACAGCACAGCGAAGAGTCTCTCAAAGGCGCAGTAGGCAGCGCCGCGAAATACCTGCTCATGCAGACAAGTGTCATCGGAGGGCGCTTCGTGTAACTCGCGCAAAATGGGCGCCGCTGCTTTGGTGGCACCTTCCAGGTCGCCGCTATACCAGTGACGCAGGTAGTTTGCGACGATATCGTTGAAGTTGCCGCGACCGAGACAATAGAGCAGCAGTGGCACCCCCAACAGCAGGTAGCCCAGACCACCCGCAGCGCCCTCTGCCAGCGTCATCGCAATTGCAGAGATCAATACTGGAACCAGGATAGTGATACCAAGCAGCAGACCGCTATTGCCATTAATGCTGGGCAATGCCTGTAAGTACTGACTCCAGCGACTGAACCAACCATCGCGATGTAACGGAGCCCCTGAGCCCCAGATTTGCACCAGAGCAACGGTTATCAGAACAATTAACAGAGTCATAAATAATCCGAGACTGTTTCAGTTATCAAAATCGTGCTGCGGCTCCTGATACAGAAACCCTTCCCACTTTTAAGGTCCACTACTGGGTATCAGACGATTTCTTTCAGCTTGTTGAGGTAGCGCTCCCAGTCAAACCCCGGGCCCGGGTCCAATTTCCTTCCGGGAGCAATATCCGAATGACTGGCAATTCTATCGATATCAATAGCGGGATAAGCTTGCATAATCGCAGCACTCACCTCGGCAAGTGCGTGATATTGAGAGTCGGTGTAAATATCGGTATCCAAACCTTCCAGCTCAATACCAATGGAAAAATCATTGCAGTTAGTGCGACCTTTAAATTCGGACTTGCCCGCGTGCCAGGCACGACGATCAAGGGGCACGTATTGAGTTACCAGGCCATCGCGGTCGATCAAAATATGCGCAGACACCTGTAACGCAGCAATATCGGCAAAATAGGGGTGCGCGTCGATATCCAACTGCCCCAGGAAAAAGGCATCGATGTAGGGGCCGCCATACTGTCCGGGCGGCAAGCTGATACTGTGAATCACCAATAGATCCACCGCACAGTCTTCCGGGCGGCTATTGCAATGAGGACTCGGAACCCGGCGCGCGCCCGCCAACCAGCCAGACTCCACTTGATATTTCAATCTGCGATCTCCGCTGCAACCTATTGATAGCCCCGGTATCGCCCGAGGCTTCAGCAGTTACCATTCTATGGAAGCGTTGATCGATATGCCAATCTGATCGGAGCAGTATCGCGACATAACTTGCGGAAAACCACTGGCCACTGAGTATCCCTGCTAAATACTCAACGTCCGCTCGTTACATTCCTGAAAATTAGCGCTGCTCACTGCGCTTCTTGCGCACATTGCCAATTACGGACTGCAACGCCCGCTCAAACAACATGCCGTCATCCAGCGGCAACAGTTGTGCCGAACGCAGCGCATGGGCCAGCTCTAGTCGGGCGAATTCGGCGACTTTGGCGCCATTGCGATTAACGAAGATAAACTGGTCGATATCGCGAATTACCGCCGCCAGACGACAACGGAACTGCTCGTCCTCAGAGCGCTTCAGCTCGAACCAACTGCCCTGTGCCAGGCGGAAGGTCATCTGCCAGTGGGGATCATCTTCGTCAAGGGGGGCCAGTCCATCCTGCTCCGGTGCAGCCACCTCTGCGTCGGCAACTGCCTGTTCAAGCTCTTCCATCTGCGGCACAGCCACTTCCTGGGGTTCGGCTTGGACAGCTTCAACAGTAACTACAGCTGGCTCATCTGGAAGTTGATCTTCGGCAGTATCTGAAATCACTTCCCGGGTAACCACAGCTTCAGCGATTACCGCTTCAGTCACTGCAGGTTCATCAACCGTAGCTTCAGTAACATCAGCAGGTCCGGCATCAGCAGCAGTTTCCTGTTCCACGACAGGGGCAACAGGCTTGTCAGCAACATCATCAGCAACAACAGACGCGGGCTCAGCAGATTTCGCTGCGCGCACTTCGCGGGCAACCTGCTCTGCCACTTCACGTTCACGCTGCTCAGCCAATTGCTGGGCCAGGGCAAAGCGCTCGCGATAAACTTCTTTGAGGCCGGAGAAAAGTGTACGCGCTTCGAAAGCGTTATAGGAAAGCGCCTCAATTCCCTCGCGCAATCTCTCCTGTAAAACAGGCAGTAAGCTCAATAACTGTTTGCGGGAATCCGGCATTGGGGCCTGCACACTCCACACAAGATCTCTCGCTGTGCGCACGTCGCGGTTCCAGGCGTCGCTCTCTGTTCCCTCTTTAACACAGGTCAGGAACAGCACGTTGTTCCAAACTTTGTTTAACCAATCCTGTACCACCTGTGGCAGATCCCGCTCTGCAACCAAGGCATCCATTACTGCGGCAACCCGTGCGCGGGCAGCTTGGGTTTTAGCCCGGCCATCCGCCTCATCGACAACGCGGCGCTCCAACATCTCGGCACGCTTGCGCTCGCGGACGATAAATTCGCGCAGGGATTCCAGCAAAACGGCAAAGATATTGATGTCCCGATCAAACTCATTAAGCACGCGCTCAACAATTTCGGATATCTCTTTGTACAGGGGATCGGATTCGTAGTTATCCCCCGCCTGCCATCCGGTAGCGGCATCGGCCAACTCGTTCAGCAATTTGCGCGCAGGGTGGCCGCCTTTACTGAAAAATGACTTGTCTGCAATGGCTACTTTCAACAGCGGCAGTTGCAGGCGACCCAGAAGTGATTTGATTTGGGTGGCAAGGCTGCGGTCCTCCAGGATAAAGGAAAACAACATCTCTACCAGCTTGATCACATCGCTATCGACTTTTGCCAGCGAAGCGGCCTGGTTGGAATCCACCAAGCGCTGCTGTAGCAATTCGCCCACATTCAAAAGCTGTACCGCACTTCCACCTTGATAGTGGCTGCCACTTTGCAGCGCACCCAAGTGGGAAAGCAGATCCCCTGCAGGCATTGGAGTAACACCGGTTGCAGCGGACACTAACCCAGGGGGAAAGTGTCCCGTAGTTGCTACGCCACCTTGCGTCGATGGGTTGCCGGCCACCACGCCACTAGCCCCCCCAGTGGATGCACTGGGAACACTGGGGGAATTGGAGGTACTGTTGTAAGCAGGCGCCTGCCTGGCTGCACGCTGCTGCTCCTGTAGCGATGGCAGCACGCCCTGCTCTATGAGCAGTTGATTACAGAATTCATAGAAGTCGCGCAGCTGCAACATGACCATCTGCTCGAACTTCTTCAGTAGAGTAAGGCGGGCACGAATATGGAGATTCAGTTCTTGAATCGAGTCTACAAAGGCGTCACAAATGACATCAGGGCCCAAGGGGTTGTTCTTGTCATAGACCTTGACCGCATAGAGCGTATCGAGCCTCATGCACAATGCAGTGAGGGGCTCGGCAAAATCGCGCTTAGCCGTGGCCACCATGGTATCAGCAGCGACCAACTGCTCTAGGTCATCATTGTGAACTAGCGATAAATTATCGGAAGCGAAATTGCTTTCAGTCTTTTCTTCCTGGTGAACTTGGAAAGCGCGGGAAACATTCTGGATAAATTGCTCAGCAATATTGCGGCGCTCAACTCGCAACAAGCGTAGCGCCTGGAAAAGCCCATCCTGCTCCTCCTGACCGTGGGCTCGCTCAGCCATGGCAAACAGGGAATCATCCACTTTGCCAAACAGCGCTTTTATTCGCTCCAGTAACTGATCCGTCGCTTTGTCCTTCAGCATTGTTACTGCGGCGGGCAGAACAGCGGGCTTACCTGATGCAGAAATATTGCGCGCTCCACTTTTCTCTGAGAGGGAAACTACCTTGCTGGATTCACTCATTTCCAAGAGGTCCTTCGAATACCGTCCGACTTAAAACGCTGTGGCCAATAGCAAAATTGGTGAGTGGAAAAGTGGTTTTCCAAGCGAAAACGGGAACTTGCTCCCCCGTTAATCGAATCTCCAAACCGCCGATCTCCGGGCGCGATCATCTGTGAAAAATCTGCCGAAGCTCTTGATTTCACTCAAGTTTTGATCGCGAAAGAGCAACGATTCCCAGCCCTGTCCGAGAACAGTTCAGATTGCGATCAAACCTAGCTCTTCGGCATTCTACTAGCGTTATGGGGCTGTTTTACACAGTTCCGCGACATATTTGAGACACCTATCACAGCTATTCGTAGAGCCAACTGCTACTTGCCAATGACTGAGTTGAGCAGTCAAAACCCCGAGTGTTTTGGTAAACTGCGCCGGCGTTAATTTCGAGGTTTCCCAATGCGACCACAAGACACGGCTATTCCCGATATCACTGCCGACCTGCAACGCTCAGTTCAGGTGGCCCTGGAAGAAGATATTGGTAGTGGCGATATCACCGCCCAGCTGATCCCAGAGGACCGCAATGCGCGGGCCCGGGTAATCACCCGCGAAGATTGCACTCTGAGTGGTCGCGCCTGGGTAGAGGCTGTATTCCACGCCCTGGACCCGGAGCTCGTCCTCACCTGGCACTTCGAGGACGGCGACCGCATCAGCGCCAATGCCGTTATTTTTGAGCTGGAAGGCAATGCCCGCGCCATCCTGACCGGCGAGCGCGCTGCGCTGAATTTCCTGCAAACCTTATCCGGTACTGCCACAACCGCTGCGGAGTTCGCCGCGCGAGCTGAAGGCACTGAGGTGAAGATTCTCGACACGCGCAAGACCATTCCCGGTCTGCGCAGCGCACAGAAGTACGCCGTACTTTGCGGTGGCTGCCACAATCACCGCATCGGTCTTTACGACGCCTTCCTGATCAAAGAGAACCATATCTTCGCCGCCGGAGGCATTGAACACGCCGTCGCCCAAGCGCGAGTGATCAAGCCGGAAGCCCTGATTGAAGTCGAAGTGGAAAATATTGAAGAGCTGGAGCAGGCGCTCGCCGTAGGTGTGGACGTGATTATGCTCGACGAATTCAATGATGAAGACACTAGAACGGCCCTGAAACTGGCCAAAGGCAAAGCCAAAATTGAGCTTTCCGGCAGTGTCGACCGGGATCGCATCGCTCAGTTAGCTGAACTGGAAGTGGACTATATCTCTTCCGGTAGCCTGACCAAGCACCTGCGCGCTATCGACCTATCCCTGCGAATCGATCTCTAGCGCCCACAGGACCCATCATCACTGCGCTTAGTGATGGTGATGATGGTGTCCCTGCTCTTCCGTGTCTTCTGCGGGAGCTTCCATCCCGCTCATCTGCCCGTGGTTGGCGTGGTCTCCGTGTCCACCGTGGCCCATAGCCCCCCAAATGGTCCAGATACCAAACAGCAAAATCGCTGCGGCGAAACCATAGCGAACCCCCGGCTTTTGCACGATGCCACGCACCTGCGCCGCCGCAGCACCAGTAGCCAGCATGGCGGGCACAGTGCCCAGACCAAAAGCAAACATCGCCAGGGCAGACCGCTCAGCACTGCCCTGGGCCAGGGCAAAAGTCAGCGCGCTGTAAACCAAACCACAGGGCAACCAGCCCCACAGGGAGCCCAGTGCTAATGCCTGCCCCGCTGAGCGAACCGGCAACAATTTGGCCGATAGTGGCTGCACATAGCGCCAAAGGTAACGGCCCCCTTTTTCAATCCAAGCCAATCCCTGCCAGATACCGCCGATATACAGCGCCATAAGGATCAGCATGATCCCTGCAGCAAATCGCAGTGGAGTTAGAGCGGGCAATATCGCCGCACCAAGGGCACCGGCGAGCGCTCCCATCAGCGCATAGCTACCCAGGCGACCCAATTGGTAAGAGCCCAGCTGCACCCAAGCAGTCTTTTTCCCCGGTGTCGCCATACCCAGCGCTCCGGAGATTCCCCCACACATACCGATGCAGTGACTGCTACCCAAAAAACCGATAGCTAGCGCCGCCGCTAAAAAACCCCAGTCCCCCACTTACTTCTCCTGCTTCCTTTCCGCGTCAGATTTATCCTGCTGAACATCATCGTCATCAAACAAAATGCGACGACCTTCCGTTTCCAGGTCATCGTACTGTCCGTTATTCACGGCCCAGAAAAAGAGCTTCACCGCAAAGCCAACCAAAATCACCGCAATGGGAATCAGGAAATACAGACTTTCCATCAGTTAAACCTCCTCTCTTTCTGTAAGCACGGGATTATGCCGCAGCGCTCACAGGGTTTTCGTCGACTTCCTGTCCGCGGGACAGGCGCAACGCATTTAGCACTACGATCAGAGAACTCAGTGACATACCGATTGCTGCAGCCCAGGGCGGCACCAGACCGCAAAATGCCAGCGGCAGGGCAATCACGTTGTAGCCCAGAGCCCATGCCAGATTTTGCCGCACAATTCGGCGGCATTTGTGCGCCAGCTCTATAGCTTTGGGCAGCACTTCGAGATCTCCGTTCAGCAAAATGGCATCGGCGCGGGACTGGGCCAGATCCGCCGCAGACATCATCGCCACAGAGGCATCGGCACCAGAGAGCACTGGCACATCATTGATGCCATCCCCTACCATTAACACCTTCTCACCATCGCTTTGCAGCTGCTTCATATGGCTGAGCTTGTCCTCTGGCGAGGCACCGGCGCGGTAGTTGTCGATACCCGCTCGCCCTGCCAGCCGCTCAACTTCCGCAGACTGGTCACCACTGAGCAGTTCCACTGAAAGACCTTGCTCAGTCAAACCCTCAACAGCGGTGGTTGCCGAGTCCCGTAACTTATCCCCCAACGCAATCCAGGCAATAGGACCCAGGGAGTCGCCGAGCAGCAGCCACTGCCCCTCCCCTTCGGGTGTAGAAACATCCTCACTGGAGACAAAGCTCGCCTTACCCAGTCGGTAACTGTCCCCCTCGATCTGCCCTTCCAGACCAGCCCCGGTATGAACTTTCAGATCAGTGGCGATGAGATTGCCACGCCAGGCACGGAAGGCCCTGGCCAGGGGGTGATTGGTCTGGGATTCCAGGGCAGCGGCAACATCCTTAACCCGCTGCTCGCTCCAGTTGGCCCGCAGCAAATCAATATGCAGGATTCTCGGCTCACCGCGCGTCAGGGTACCGGTCTTGTCGAACAGCACCCGGCCGATACGCGGCAGCGTTTCCAGTAGGCTGCCTCCAGCCACAAGAAGTCCCAACTGCTGTAAACGCAGGGTGGCAGAGGCCAGGGCAGCAGGGGTTGCCAGCGACAGTGCACAGGGGCAAGTCACCACCAGCACAGACAGGGATACCCAAAAAGCGCGACTGGGATCGATTTGCCACCAGACAACAAACGCCGCTAGTGCCGCGAATAGAACGACACCGACAAAAATACCCGCGACCCGATCTGCCAGGGCCACTTGGTTGGGTTTATCTAACTGCGCCCGTTCTACCAGGCGCTCAATGGCGGACAGGCGAGTCGACTGCCCCGCTGCCGTAATTCGAATAGTCAGGGTGGAATCGCCGTTGACACTACCGGCATAAACCGGACTGCCTGCAGACTTCTGCTGCAGTGCCGATTCACCACTGAGCAGGGATTCATCCACACCACTAACGCCCTCCAGCACCTCCCCATCGGCGGGGATAGTGTCTCCCGGGCGCAATAAGACTTTATCCCCAGCGACCAATGCGGCCACCGGTACATGGACAATATCGTCACCTTGGTATTTGGCCGCCGTCATCGGCAGCAACTGAGCCAGACCACCGCTGGCTAAGCCAGCCCGATGGCGGGCGCGCATCTCCACCGTTCGTCCCAACAACAGGAAGAAGGTGAACATGGAGATAGATTCGAAGTACACCTCGCCGGTGCCAAATACCGTGGCGTAAAAGCTGGCGACATAGGCCATACCAATCGCCAGGGACACCGGCACATCCATACTCAGGTGTCGGGCGCGCAGACTGCGCAAAGCGGCACTGAAAAATGGACGCGCCGCATAGAAAACCACTGGCGTTGCCACCAGCAGAGAAACCCAGCGGAAGTAGCGCTCAAACTCGCCGACGCCCTCTTCCGCTGCAGCACCAAAATACAGGGCGATGGCAAACATCATCACCTGCATGGTGCCGAGTCCGGCGACACCCAGGCGGCGCAGGGCGGCGCGGTGTTCGCTCTGGATCACACTTTCCTGGTTGGCCGCAGTGGCCGGGGCCGGCCGGTAGCCAATCCGTTCCAGTTCGCCAAACAGCTCACTGGGTTTGATCTTGTCGGGATTAAAACCGATCTGGGCACGCTGGGTACTGGCGTTGACAGAGACCTTCTCAATCCCGTCCAACTGCCCCAGGTGCTTTTCTATCAACCACACACAGGCCGCACAGGTAATACCGCTAATCAACAGCGAAGCAATCTTGTTGCCGTTATCCCAGTCGTGGACAAACTGCTGCTGCACTTCCGGCAAATCGTATGCCGCCCAGCGGTCCTGGGGTTGAGCTTCCTCCGGCCTGTCACTCTCCTTCTCCCGGAAGCGATAAAAGCCATCCAGACCACCGGACACGATAGCGCTGGCTACCGCCTCACAGCCTGGACAACACATATCCCGGGCGGCCCCGTCGATAACCACCGAGTGGTTGCTGCCGGGAGGGACTGGGAGTCCGCAGTGATAACAGGTGGAGGAAGACGAAGTCATTGAGTTACTGCGTTCAGTGGCGCGGCATTGCCGAGATCGAAGTTGATTTCACCTTTCAGGCGCCAGTTGGCGTCCTGATGCGCATCGGGATCGAGTTCCGGCATCAAGCGGAGATACCAGCGATTCCCAACGCCTTCAGGCAAGGTGCCCTGGTAGCGGCCCACGGAGAGCTGGGAGAGCTCGATATGCTTATCCAGGTCAGACTCCACCGGGTGGCTCAATGTGAGCAGTAGGGCCTTGGGGTAGTCGAGGTCGCCATTCAGCTCCACGACAACCGATTTTTCAGACGGCTGAAACTGGACCAAAGCGGCCAAACCCAGCTCTTTCGCACGCAAGTCCTGCTCGGCGCTGAAGTGATACATGCGGCTGTCTTTGTAGTAAGTATCACTGACTTTATCGTCAGCAAAGCGCACCGCTATCGAGACTGTAATTGTGGAGACAACCACCACTGTAATCAGTGGGGCCAGTACCATCCACGCCCAAGGTTCCCGGTACCAGGGTTTTGGGGTTGATTCATTCATCGCGTTACCAAAAAGTTACCGTTTGTGCACAAAAGTCGAGCCCGCCTGGGCGGGCCCGTACTTTGCAACGGGATTGGCGTCCCGTCTACTGCTTTGGACCAATAAACACCGTTCGGTGCTTATCAACCAGCTCAGGATTGTCGACTGCTTGGACAACAATCTCGATATCGTGCTTGGTATCCTTCAGCTGGTCTCTGGGAACGCTTACCCGAATGGGAACGGAGAACATCTCTCCAGGCACCAGGTAAATCGTCTTCGGCTTGCGAATGGAGTAATCGTATTCAGGCTTACCTTCCACCTTTATGGTGAATTCGTGGGGAGCCTGATCCATATTGTTGATTTTTACCGTGTAGACATTTTGCACCTGTCCCTGGGACTCACGGAACATACGAGCACCGCGGTCGCGAGTGATTTCTGCCTCGATTGGGCTTCGAGTCATCACTTGCTGTGCAAACAGGCCGGTCATCGCAACCAGTATCAACGCGTAGCCAAATAGGCGCGGGCGCAGGAAGCGGGTCTTTCCACCCTGCAATTCGTCCTCAGAGGTGAAGCGAATCAAGCCCTGCTCATAGCCCATCTTGTCCATCACGCTATTACACGCATCGACACAGAGGCCACAGTTGATACATTCGTACTGCATGCCGTCGCGGATATCGATATCCACCGGACACACCTGAACACACCAGTAGCAGTCGATACAGTCGCCCATACCTTCCGCCTTGTAATCCACGTTCTTTTTGCGCGGACCACGGGTCTCACCCCGCTTGGCATCGTAGTAAACCGCCAGCGTATCCTCGTCGTACATCACCGACTGGAAACGGGCATAGGGGCACATGTATTTACACACCTGCTCACGCAGGAAGCCGGCGTTCATATAGGTGGCAAAAGTGAAGAAAGCGACCCAGAAAACACCCTGCGGGTGCGCGTTAAACGTCGCCAGATCCACCACCAGCTCGCGCACACCGTAGAAATAACCCACAAATGCCAGTGCAGTTGCCAGCGAGATCAACAGCCAAATGGTGTGTGTGCCACCCTTGCGCAGAACCTTTTCCAGGTTCCAGGGGGCCTTATCGAGCTTCATTCGCTTGTTGCGATCGCCTTCACAAACCCTTTCTGCCCAGATAAACATCATGGTCCAGACAGTCTGCGGACAGGTGAAGCCACACCACACCCTGCCCAGCAATGTGGTGACCGCAAACAGCGCGAAGGCGGCAATGATCAGCAGCCAACCTAGAAGGAAGCCGTCCTGGGGGCCGAAAGTAGTCCAGAAAATATGGAATTGGCGGGTGGGGAGATCAAAGAAGACCGACTGGCGCCCGTCGATATTGATCCAGGGTAGGAAGAAGAAAGCCAGCAGCAAAGGCAGGCCGGTATATTTGCGAACACGGGTGAAAACACCCTTGATATGTCGGATGTAGACTTTGTCTTCCGACTCATACAGCATGCGATAGCGAACTTCGCCATCACCTTCCTGTTCCTCACGGGTTGGAATTAAATCACTCACACAAACCTCACTCTCGCACGGGCACATCTTGTACGTGGGCCAGGTAGCCCCTTATGTTGAGGCTTTTTTCTCCGTCCCTGCAGCGCCCGGAGTCCCTTGATAAAACAAGGCCCAGCAAATGCCGGGCCTCAATAGTTAATTACTGCTTTTCTTCTTCCTGCTGGGACAGGCTGTAGACATAGGCCGCTACGAGGCGGATTTTGTCTTCACGCAGTTTATCTTTTTGCGCGGGCATCATATTTGTACGGCCACCGCGAATAGTGTGTTGGATCTGTTCGCGATTGCTACCGTATAACCAGATGTCGTCGGTCAGGTTCGGCGCACCCAGCATTTGGTTGCCTTTGGCATCCATACCGTGACAAGCCATACACACGGTGTTGAATACCTTCTGACCTTCGGCGGCCATGGCGGTGTCGTGCTCCAGGCCGTTCAGGGAGAGAACATACTCTGTCGCATTTCTAACACCTTCTTCACCGATCACCGGACCCTGAGGAGGCATCATGCCCTGACGACCGTTGTACAGGGTTTCCAGGATTTTCTCCGGGGTGCCGCCGTACAGCCAGGCGTTATCAGTCAGGTTCGGGAAGCCGAAGTTACCGCCGGCATCTGCACCGTGACATACCGCACAGTTGTTAGCGAAGATCCGGGAACCCATCTTGATGGCTTCGGGGCTCTGCGCAATTTGCTCGATCGGCATATTTTCGTACTTACCGAAGGTTTCGTGGAATCTCTCCTGAGCCTTGGCCTGGGAAGCTTCCAATGCACCGACAGAAGTCCAGTCGCCAACACCTTTGAAGTTACCCAGACCCGGGTAAACCACCAGATATCCCGCAGAGAACACCAGGGTGGCGACGAACAACATGAACCACCACTTGGGCAGCGGGTTGTCGTATTCCTCGATGCCGTCGTAAACGTGGCCCGTGGTTTTGTTTTCCGGTTCAGCCTGGTCATCCACTGCCACCTTTCGGTTGGCGAACAGTACCCAGGTAATCAACGCCAGATTGGCGAGGGTGAGCACAATTACCCACACACTCCAGAATGTACTCATTACTTATCCTGCCCCTGTTTTCGATTGGCTCCGGGTTTATCCCCGGAATTGGATTCGTCCTGCTGAGCGGCCGACTTGTCCTTGTCGGCTTGTCGCTCTTCATCGGCAAATGGCAAATTGGCATCTTCTTCGAAGCGCTTCTTGCGCTTCGGAGAGAAGGCCCACCAGCAGATAGCCAGAAAAGCCACAGAGCCCAGAACCAGACCGATTTCCCGCAAAGTTTCAATAGTCACGAGTTTCCTTCCTCGCTATTAGCGTTTTTGGGTAACCAGGGTACCCAGCTGTTGCAAGTAAGCGACCAGCGCGTCAATTTCCTTGACCTTGCCACCTTTGAAAGGCTCAGCGGCGTTGGCGATGTCGTCATCGGTGTAGGGCACACCGACGAAGCGCAGCGCTTCCATCTTACGTGCGGTGTATTCGCCAGTTACCACATTGTCGAACAACCAGGGGTAAGCAGGCATGATTGACTCAGGCACAACGCTACGCGGGTTGTACAAGTGCGCGCGCTGCCATTCATCAGAGTAGCGTCCACCTACGCGCGCCAGGTCTGGACCGGTACGCTTGGAGCCCCACAGGAAGGGGTGCTCGTAAATGGATTCCTGAGCCATGGAGTAGTGGCCGTAACGCTCAACTTCCGCACGCAGAGGACGAATCATCTGAGTGTGGCAAACGTGGCAGCCTTCGCGAATGTAGATATCGCGACCTTCCAGCTCCATTGCTGTCAGCGGCTTCTGCCCCGGCAGCGGCGTGTAGTTATCCTTGGTAAAGAACTGCGGAACGATCTCAACCAGGGCGCCGAAACTGATGGCGATAATGGTGAAAAAGATCATCCAGCCGATGTTTTTTTCTACGAGGTCATGATTCTTCACGATCTAAACTCCTATGCCGCAGGCACTGCTCGAACGGTGTTATCGGCTTCGGCATCGTTTACCTTCTCGGTAATCGTGCGGTAAACGTTGTAAGCCATCAGCAGCATACCCACCAGGAACATGGCGCCGCCCAACCAGCGAACTACATAGCCCGGATGGCTGGCTACAACACTCTCTACGAAGCTGTAAGTCAGGGTGCCGTCGGCGTTAAATGCACGCCACATCAGGCCCTGGGTAATACCGTTAACCCACATAGCGGCGATGTACAGAACAGTACCTACAGTGGCCAGCCAGAAGTGCGCGTTGATCAGCTTGGAGCTATACATTTCGCGGCGTTTCCACAGAACCGGAACCAGGTGATACAGAGCACCGATAGAGATCATCGCAACCCAGCCCAAAGCGCCGGAGTGTACGTGACCAACGGTCCAGTCAGTGTTGTGTGACAGAGCGTTTACAGTCTTGATGGACATCATCGGACCTTCGAAGGTAGACATACCGTAGAAGGACAGGGATACCACCAGGAAGCGCAGGGTCGGGTCGGTGCGCAGCTTATGCCATGCGCCAGACAGGGTCATGATGCCGTTGATCATACCGCCCCAGGAAGGTGCCAGCAGAATCAGGGACATAACCATCGCCAGGCTCTGAGCCCAGTCGGGCAGCGCTGAGTAGTGCAGGTGGTGACCACCAGCCCATACGTACAGGGAGATCAGTGCCCAGAAGTGAACGATAGACAGCTGGTAGGAATAAACCGGACGACCAGCTTGCTTAGGTACGAAGTAGTACATGATGCCGAGGAAGGCTGCAGTCAGGAAGAACCCTACTGCGTTGTGGCCATACCACCACTGGATCATTGCGTCCTTAGTGCCCGAATAGATAGAGTAGGACTTGAACGGGCCAACAGGAATCTCCAGGTTATTAACGATATGGAGAACAGCAATAGTTACGATGTAAGCACCGAAGAACCAGTTCGCCACGTAAATGTGAGAAGTCTTACGCTTCATGATGGTGCCGAAGAACACCAGCGCGTAAGCAACCCAAACCAGGGCAATCAGGATATCGATAGGCCACTCGAGCTCAGCGTATTCCTTGGTGGAAGTGAAGCCCATCGGCAGAGTAATTGCCGCGGCGACGATAACGGCCTGCCATCCCCAGAAGGTGAAGGGGATCAGCCAGCCACCCCAAAGGCGGACCTGACAGGTACGCTGTACCACATAGTAAGAAGTGGCAAAGAGAACACTACCACCAAAGGCGAAAATTACCGCATTGGTGTGCAGGGGCCTCAAGCGCCCGAAGTGCGAGAAGGGCTGCCAAAAGTCGTTGAGTTCAGGCCAGGCTAGCTGGGCTGCGATCAATACGCCCATGCCCATACCAAAAATGCCCCAGACCACGGACATGATGGTGAACTGGCGCACGATATTGTAGTCATAGTCCGGCACAGGGCCGGTCTTTGCCACCGTTGTCGTCATGTTTTTACTTCCGTTGCTTTTAAGATTCTGTTCCACTGTGCGGGACTGGCCCACCACAGAAGGTGTGTAACCACAATGTGTGAGGCACTGTGGTTACTATTGGCCGGATAAGGATTTAAGCGCATCCTTGCCCGGTGATTGCTGATCTAAATCAACTAAATCAATTTTCTTCCTTTACCTGCGGCAATGCGCAGACGCAGGGCGTTGAGCTTGATAAAGCCCTCCGCATCCTTCTGGTCGTAAGCGCCAGCATCGTCTTCGAAGGTAGCGATACGCTCATCGAAGAGGCTGTCCGCAGAGCGACGGCCCACAGCACTCACGCTGCCTTTGTACAGTTTCAGGCGAACTTCGCCGTTAACCACATCCTGGGACTCATCGATCGCAGCCTGCAGCATGCTGCGCTCCGGGGACCACCAGTAACCGTTGTAAACCAGCTCGGCGTAGCGCGGCATCAGGGAATCCTTCATGTGCGCAACTTCGCGATCCAGGGTAATGGACTCAATGGCGCGGTGCGCCTTCATCAAAATGGTGCCGCCCGGTGTTTCGTAGCAGCCGCGGGACTTCATTCCCACGTAGCGGTTTTCCACGATATCCAGACGACCGATACCGTTGGCTCCGCCCAACTTGTTCAGCTTCTCAAGCAAAGTAGCAGGGCTTAAGCGCTCACCGTCGATAGAAACAGGATCGCCCTTCTCAAAACCCAAAGTAATGTAGGTGGGTTCTTCCGGAGCCGCCTCTGGGCTCACGCTCCAGCGCCACATATCCTCTTCGGCTTCCGCCCAGGGATCTTCGAGGTTGCCGCCCTCGTAAGAGATGTGCAGCAGGTTGGCATCCATGGAGTAAGGGGATTTCTTCTTGCTGGAAGAGAAGTCCACCGGAATATTGTGCTGCTCGCAGTACTGCATCAGCTTTTCGCGGGAGTTCAGGTCCCACTCGCGCCAGGGAGCGATTACCTGGATGCCCGGCTTCAGCGCGTAGGCGCCCAGTTCGAAGCGCACCTGGTCATTACCTTTACCGGTAGCACCGTGGGAAATGGCATCGGCGCCAGTCTCGTTGGCAATCTCAATCAGGCGCTTGGCAATCAGCGGGCGCGCAATAGAGGTACCCAGCAGGTACTCCCCTTCATAAATCGCATTGGCGCGGAACATCGGGAAAACGAAATCGCGCACATACTCTTCGCGCAGATCGTCGATATAAATCTCTTTAACCCCGAGGGCCTCGGCCTTGGCACGGGCCGGTTCCACCTCTTCACCCTGGCCGATATCAGCGGTGAAAGTCACCACTTCACAACCGTAAGTCTCCTGCAACCATCGCACGATTACTGACGTATCCAATCCACCGGAGTATGCCAGTACCACCTTTTCGATTTTGCTCATTGCTGTCCTCTGCTGCCGGAAATACGTCGCCGCGACAAAAACGCGGAGACGGGGAATGCCACTACGCGAAACTAGTGTCGGTCTGGGGGAGTTATTCTTGGAGATATGCCCAGGATCGGTAAATTGCGGGCACAACAATACCCACACTCTTTGTCGGGGCGCGATTGTAGCGCCTAAGCTCGCGATCGACTAGCGCCAAGGCGCGAGTAAGCACAATTGATTGATTTTTAACCTTTTCGTGCATCGCAATTTTGTACAGCTTCGGGTAGCATTCGCGCCGCACAACGACTCACTACGCTAAGAAGCTTTACGGAGTACCATGACGGAGCAAATTACCCTGCGCGCCCCCGACGACTGGCACATTCACCTGCGCGACGGCGCCGCTCTCGGGCGTACCGTGCCCGATGCTGCAAAACAATTCCGCCGCGTGATTGTAATGCCCAACCTGGTACCCCCTGTGACCGATGCCGAAAGTGCAGTGGCATATAAGGAACGTATCAACGCCAATGTTCCCGCCGACACCAACTTCGAACCCTTGATGGTGATCTACCTCACCGACAAGACCGACGCTGCCGTTATTCGCAAGGCTCATGAAGCCGGTGTTATCGCTGCCAAACTGTACCCAGCGGGCGCGACCACCAACTCCGATTCCGGCGTTACCGATATCGCCAACATCTACCCGGCCCTGGAAGAGATGCAGGCCTGCGGTATGAAGCTGCTGGTACACGGTGAAGTGACCACCAGCGATATCGATATCTTCGACCGCGAGCAGGCTTTTATCGAGAAAACCCTGTCCCGCCTGGTAGATGATTTCCCCACGCTGAAAGTGGTGTTTGAACATATCACCACCGCCCAAGCAGTAGAGTTTGTACAGGGCGCCCGCGAAGGCGTTGCCGCAACCATCACCGCGCACCACCTGCTGTACAACCGCAACCATATGCTGGTTGGCGGTATCCAGCCGCATTTTTACTGCCTGCCGATCCTCAAGCGCGGCTACCATCAAAATGCACTGATCGAAGCGGCCACCAGCGGTAACCCGAAGTTTTTCCTCGGTACCGATTCAGCCCCACACGCCCACCACAAGAAAGAACACTCCTGTGGTTGCGCCGGTTGCTATACCGCCTACTCCGCTATTGAGCTCTACGCCGAAGTATTCGAGCGCGCGGGCAAACTGGACAAGCTGGAAGGCTTTGCCAGTGAGTTCGGCCCCGACTTCTACGAGCTGCCGCGCAACGAGGGCACCATCACCCTGGTCAAGAGCCCCTGGACCCTGCCGGAAAAACTAGATATGGGTGGTGAAAATCTGATTCCCCTCGCAGCCGGTGAAACCTTAAACTGGCAACTTGCGTAATCGGCGAGTGCCCTGATTACAGCGCCTGCAAGGAGAACACTCCCGGCAGGCGCCGCAATTCGAATACAATACCCTGCCCCACCAGCGCCAAATGCTGCTGGCCTGAAGACAAGATTTACAAGGAACCACCGTGACACCCGCCGAAGAACCCACAGGACCAAAAAGCTCTCTCGCCCAGCGATTCCGAGGCTTTCTGCCCGTGGTCATCGACCTTGAAACCGGCGGCTTTAACGCCCGCACCGATGCACTGCTGGAAATTTCTGCGGTTATCCTCGACATGGATGACTCCGGCAACCTCTTCCCGCTGGAGACCCACAGTTTCCACCTGGAGCCTTTTGAAGGCGCCAACGTTGAGCAATCCGCTCTCGACTTTATTGGCATCGACCTGGAATCCCCGGACCGCGACGCCTGGCCGGAAGAAATCGCCATCCCCGAGCTGTTCCGCAAGATTCGCAGCGCCGTGAAAAAGCACAGCTGCACCCGCGCCATTGTGGTTGCCCACAATGCCCACTTCGACCTGGGCTTCGTCAATGCAGCCGTCGAGCGGACCGGCATCAAGCGCAACCCATTCCACCCGTTCTCCTGCTTCGATACTGCCAGTCTCGCCGGCCTCGCCTACGGCCAGACTGTACTGGCCAAAGCTTGCCAGGTTGCCGGAATCGAGTTTGATAACAACTGCGCCCACTCCGCCGAGTACGACGCAGAAAAAACCGCAACCCTGTTTTGCGGCATCGTGAACAAGTGGAAAGAGATGGGCGGTTGGCCGCTGGAAACCGAAGAGACCACAGAAGAAGCTGAATAACGCACTATCTTCCGGGCTGCCTCGCAGCAGCCCGATTTATCCAAAAACGACAGAATTATTCGAAAGCTGTCGACAAAACACCCGCTATGTGCAGACTCTGGCCACTTGGGTGATTTTTTGTGCAAGCCGTGCTAATATGGCCCGCTTACACATAAAAACCGGATAGCGCCGTGGCCAAGAAACCTTCCTCTTCCTCCAATCGCAAACAAGCCGCTCCCCTCGAGACCAGCGAAAGTATCGAGGAGCAGGTAAAGGCGTTCCTCGCCGGTGGCGGTGAGATCGAGCAGGTGCCCAAAGGGGTGAGCGGCCAGACCAACACTTCCGGCCCCAAGCACATCACCCTCGGCAAAAAGCCCAGAGCCTAAACTCCGCGCAATAAAAAACCCCGACGGCGCTCCGCTGATTAGCAGCAAAGCGCGGCCGGGGCCGCTCGAATATGGCTGCGTCAACGCAGCCACTTCTCATTCACATCAGGGCATTTCTTCCAGTTCTGCGCCCTCTTTCACCGGCGGCATCAGGTCTTCTTTGTTGATATTCAAAGCCATCAGCACGTTGGCAGCTACGTAAACAGAGGAGTAAGTACCCACAACCACACCCACGATCAAGGCCAGGGAGAAGTTGTGGATCAATTCGCCACCGAAGAACTGCAGCGCCCACAGCACCAGCAAGGTGGTGAAGGACGTCATAAAGGTACGGCCCAGGGTCTGGCTGATAGAGATATTGATAATTTCCTCAGACTCAGCCTTACGCACCTTGCGGAAGTTCTCGCGGATACGGTCCGATACCACAATGGTATCGTTCAGGGAGTAACCGATCACCGCCAGTACTGCCGCCAGTACGGTTAAATCGAAGTCCAACCCCATCACCGCAAAGAAGCCCAGTACGATAATCACATCGTGGCCCAGAGCCGCTACAGCGCCGAAAGAGAACTTGTACTGGAAGCGCAGGGCAACGTAGATCATCACCATAAACAGGGCCAGCATCATGCCCAGGCCGCCGTCGTCACGCAGCTCGGCACCTACCTGTGGGCCGACCATCTCGACACGGCGCAGCTCAACATCACCCTCACTCCCCTCTCTCAGGAGAGCCACAACCTTGTCACCGATCGGTGTCGTTGTTTCCTGATCGGTAGCGCTGATCTGGATTTCTTCCTCGGTCACCACAGGGGGCAACTTGATCAGCAGGTCCTTCTCAGAACCAAAATTCACTACCGTGGCACCGTCGTAACCCGCTGCTTCCAGCTGATCGCGCACGTCGCTAATAAAAGGCGTTACCTCATAGCCCACTTCAACCTGGGTACCACCGGTAAAGTCCAAGCCGAACTTCAGGCCGTTCATTGCCAGTGCGGCGATGGAGGAAAGTACCAGCACCACCGAGACAATCCCGGCGATCTTGCGCCAGCGCATAAAGTCGTAGACGCGCTTGCCCATGTACTCGGTAATTTTGCCGTTATCCACTTTGGTCTCACTCATGACTGACTCCCTTAAATCCAGAGCTTCTGCACACGGCGACCGCCGTAGAACAAGTTAACAATTGCTCGCGTACCCATGATGGCACTGAACATGGAGGTGAGAATACCGATAGACAGGGTTACCGCGAAGCCCTGTACCGGGCCGGAACCGATGGCATACAGAATCACCGCCACAATCAGGGTGGTGATGTTCGCATCCACAATGGTGCTGTAAGCATTGTCAAAACCGGCACTGATCGCTGTTTGGGGAGGCATCCCATTCCTGAGTTCCTCCCGTATTCGCGAGAAGATAAGCACGTTGGCATCCACCGCCATACCCACGGTCAATACGATACCGGCGATACCAGGCAACGTGAGGGTTGCACCCAACAGCGACATCACCGCCACCAGCAGGATCATATTCACCGCCAGGGCCAGGTTCGCGGCCAAGCCAAATACGCGGTAGGAAATCAGCATACAGATAATCACGGCCAGCAGACCGATCTGTACGGATTGCACACCCACCTTGATGTTATCGGCACCCAAAGATGGGCCGATCACACGCTCTTCCACAAAGTACATGGGCGCAGCCAGGGCGCCAGCACGCAGCAGCAGGGCCAGTTCCTGAGCTTCAGCCGGGCTGTCCAGACCGGTGGTGCGGAACTGCTTGCCCAAGGCACTCTGTACCGTGGCCAGATTAATAATCTTCTTCTCTTCGGTGCGCTTCTGCACGGTAACTTCGTTACCGTTTTCGTCGATCTCGGTTACCGGCTCAAAGCGAGTCTCGATAAACAGGGTACCCATACGGCGACCGACATTTTTCCAGGTAGCGCGGTGCATCATCTCGCCGCCACGGGCGTCGAGGGTGATATTTACCTGCGGGAAACCGCTCTCGTCGTAACCGACGCGGGCATTGGTAACGCTGTCACCCTTGATAATGATCTGGCGCTCCAACCAGGCACCACCATACATCTGCGCCTGGCGATCATCGCGGTACTCGAAGTATTCCTTGTTGGAAACCAGCTCATCCGGGCGAGCTTCCATACGGTATTCGAGGTTGGCAGTTTTACCGATAATACGCTTGGCCTCTGCGGTGTCCTGTACACCGGGCAGCTCCACAACGATACGGTTGCGGCCCTGACGCTGTACGATCGGCTCAGCAACACCCAGCTCGTTCACCCGGTTGCGCAGGGTGGTGAGGTTCTGGGTTACTGCGTAATCTTCCAGCTGCTTGATTTCCTGATCGGTCAGGGTTGCGCGGATCTCCAGGTTTTCGCCGCTGCCGGACTCGCGCAGTTGAAGCTGCGGAAATTCCTTGCGCATAGTGGACATCGCCAAGCTGCGCAGCTCATCGTTGCGGAAGCGGGCAATAATCTCGCGATCATCCACCAATTCCACATTGCGGTAACGGGCCTTGGCTTCGCGCAGTTTGCTTTTCACTTCCTGCTCGTAGCTTTCCATGTTGTTCTTGACGATGGTGTTGGTGTCGACTTCCATCAGGAAGTGCACACCACCCGCCAGGTCCAGACCGAGCTTCATCGGGCTAGCGCCGATATCTTTCATCCATTGGGGCGTGGTGGAAGCCAGGTTCAGGGCGACAACATAGTTTGCGGTACCAAGAGCTTTTTGAATCGCCTCTTTAGCCGGCAACTGCTCCTCCATGGAGTTCAAGCGGATCAGTACTGACTTGTCCCCAACTTCGCCGCCGAAGTGAGCAATACCCGCTTCATCCAGGGCTTTTTGTGCATTCGCAAGGACATCGGGGCCGATGGTGAGTGCACTGGATTGCCCGGAAATCTGCACGGCAGGGTCCGGCTTATAGAGATTGGGCGCGGCGTACATCAGGCCAAAGGCCACAACCGCGAGAATCAGAAAGTACTTCCAGATCGGGTAGCGATTCATGCTGTTCTCATTGTTCTAGTGTGACCCCGAGGGCCGGTAAATCTTGGCAATCTGCCTAAGCAATTTGCCTGGATATGCGGGCAGTATACGCAGAATGCAAGGTACACCGCCCCCAATAAAAGTGGGGGCTGATTATACGGGGATCGTGGGAACGGACAAATTACAGGGGTGCCGCAATGAGACGGGCAGCACCCCAGGCAGGGTAAAAGCGACGCCTGATCAGGCCTCCAGCGCCGGAACCTCGCGGCCCAGACCACGGTAGAACTCGGCGACATAAGCCTCCAACTCATTGGCGGCAATGGCATCGCGCAGCTTTTGCATCAAGCGCTGGTAGTGGCGCAAATTGTGAATCGTATTCAGCTGCGCACCGAGAATTTCACCGCAGCGATCCAGATGGTGCAGGTAAGCGCGAGAGAAATTCTCACAGGTGTAGCAATCGCACTCTTCCTCCAAGGGACCCGTATCATGACGGTGCCTGGCGTTGCGGATTTTCACCACACCTTCGAAGGTAAACAGGTGGCCGTTGCGCGCATTGCGAGTGGGCATGACGCAGTCGAACATATCCACACCGCGGCGCACCGCCTCGACAATATCCTCCGGCTTGCCCACGCCCATCAGGTAGCGCGGCTTATCTTCCGGCATCTTGTGAGCCAGGTGATCCAGCACCTTAATCATCTCATCTTTCGGCTCCCCCACAGACAGGCCGCCAATGGCATAGCCATCGAATCCAATCTCGGTCAGGCCGCGCAGGGACACATCGCGCAACTCCGGGTACATACCGCCCTGCACAATACCGAACAGCGCCGACGGGCTATCGCCGTGAGCCTTCTTGGAGCGCTCCGCCCAGCGCAGGGACAACTCCATAGATTTGCGCGCTTCATCGGTAGTGGCCGGATAAGGGGTGCACTCATCGAAGATCATGACGATATCGGAACCCAGGTCCCGCTGAACGCGCATGGACTCTTCCGGGTCCAGGAATACCGGGCTGCCATCGATAGGCGAACGGAAAGAAACCCCCTCTTCCGTAATCTTGCGCAGTTCACCCAGGCTAAACACCTGGAAACCGCCGGAGTCGGTAAGGATCGGGCCGGACCATTGAGTAAAGTCGTGCAGGTCACCGTGGGCTTTAACCACTTCGGTACCCGGGCGCAGCATCAGGTGGAAGGTGTTGCCCAGAATAATCTGTGCACCGATCCCTTCGATATCCCTCGGCAACATGCCTTTCACGGTGCCGTAAGTGCCCACCGGCATAAACGCCGGGGTTTCCACTACACCGCGAGGGAAGCGCAAGCGACCGCGACGGGCCTTGCCATCAGTGGTATCCACTTCAAACTGCATAAAACATTCGCGGCTCACTGGGTATCTCCTTTCGCTGGTGCTACTTCTTCTTTTTTGGCATTGGGATCGCGGGTAATAAACATGGCATCGCCGTAACTAAAGAAACGATAGCGCTCCTCAACTGCGGCCTTATAAGCGGCCATCGTATGCTGGTACCCCGCGAAGGCACTCACCAGCATCAACAAGGTGGATTCCGGTAGATGGAAGTTGGTGACCAACTTATCCACAACCTGGAATTCATAACCGGGATAAATAAAGATATCTGTCTCCCCTACCGTGGCCTGTAACTGGCCACTGCGCGCCGCACTTTCCAGCGCGCGCACGCTGGTGGTACCCACAGCAATCACGCTGCCATTGCGAGCGCGGCAAGCAGTTACCGCATCCACCACATCCTGGGAGACATCCAGCACTTCACTGTGCATCTGGTGCTCATAAATATTGTCCACGCGCACCGGCTGGAAAGTACCGGCACCCACATGCAGGGTAACGAAGACAACCTCGACACCTTTATCCCGCAATGCGCCGATCATCTCATCATCAAAGTGCAGCCCCGCCGTCGGCGCGGCCACAGCACCGGCGTTGCGGCCGTATACGGTTTGGTAGCGCTCGCGATCGCTGGCATCGTCTTCACGATCAATATAAGGAGGCAGCGGCATATGGCCGAGGCGATCCAGAATCGCCAGCACACCCTCTTCTTTGGGGAAGGACAATTCAAACAGCGCATCCTTGCGGCCGGTCACCTCTATACGGGTGCCGTCTTCAAGGACGATGGTAGAACCGGGCTTAGGCGACTTACTGGAGCGCACGTGGGCCCAGATATCCGTCTCGTTGAGCACCCGCTCCACCAGGATTTCCAACTTACCGCCGGTCTCCTTCTGCGCGAACAAACGCGCCGGGATCACCCGGGTATCGTTAAAGACTATCAGGTCACCAGCTTGGACCTGATCGAGAATATCTGGGAACTGCCGATGTGCAATGGCCCCGCTGGGCCCATCCAGACACAAAAGACGGCTGCCACGGCGCTCCTCGGTGGGCGCGCGGGCGATCAGCTCATCGGGCAGATGAAAGTCAAAGTCCTGACGCTGCATGGAATCCTGGAAATCTAGAAACTATGGAGAGGTCGCGAAGGTTATAGGAAATTTTAGGAGCTGTTAACTGGGACGACAGAAAATGCGCTAAGTTATTGAAATCACTGGTTGACCCAAGCGAAAGCATTGCTATAATCACGCCCTCTTCGCACCGACCCCAAGGTCGAGCAGCGAAAGTGCCAGAGTGGTGAAATTGGTAGACACAGGGGATTCAAAATCCCCCGCCCTTAAAAGCGTGCCGGTTCGAGTCCGGCCTCTGGTACCAAATCAAGATCCGAAGAAGTTCGGAATCGTTCAGAAAGCCCCGTAAATCGGGGCTTTCTGCTATCTGGAATGTACAAAGCCCTCCGCTCTCGTTCATTGTCATCCGGTGCTATCTGGTGCTACATTTGGTGCTACCTAGTTCAATTTAGAAACTGGTAGCACCAATGGCCCTTACAGATACCCAAATCAAACAGGCCAAACCAAGCGACAAGGATCAGTGGCTTACAGATGGGCAGGGATTACGCCTGCTAATCAAACCCACCGGCTCCAAGTATTGGCGGCTTAAGTACAGGTTCCAAGGACGGCAGAAAACGCTAGCCTTGGGAGTTTACCCTTCTGTTAGTCTCAAACAGGCACGAAATAAAGTAATTGAAGCAAGGCAATTACTAGAGAACGGCCAAGACCCTTCAGTACAAAGAAAAATTGAAAAACATCAGCTTCGAGAAAACATAGACCGCAGCTTTGCTACTGTGGCTGAAGACTGGTGGAAACATCAGAAAGGAACCTGGACTGAAAATCACGCCCAGCGTGTATGGTCTAGGTTACGCGATAACGCCTTCCCCCGAATTGGGCAAAAACCTATTGCCGATATTCATCCCCAAGATGTAATTGCCATTGTTCGCGATGTTGAAGATCGGGATGCAATGGATGTTGCTCAGCGGGTTCTACAAGATATTCGCCGGGTTTGTCGTTATGCAGTGCAAATGGGCAAACTCACTCACAACCCCGCCAGTGAATTAACTGGCATTCTACGCGGCCGTAAAAGTAGTCATAGGGCCTCCCTTCCCCGCGAAGAATTACCCAGTTTCTTAAAAGAACTGGACTTTTATCAGGAACGCGGGCGGGCACTAACCAAGCTAGCTATACAGCTATTAATCCTTACCTTTGTTAGACCTGGCGAATTGCGCTGCGCACGCTGGGAAGAGTTCGACTTCGAGTCTGCTCTATGGCGTATCCCTGGCGAGCGTATGAAGATGGGAACGGATCATATAGTACCGCTATCTACCCAAGCCTGTGCTGTCTTGGAGGAATTAAAGCCCATCAGTGGCCAATATCCTCTGCTTTTCCCCTCTGAGCGCGAAAGAGCCCGACCCATGTCCGATAACACTATGCGTAAGGCAATTTTTAAAATGGGCTGGGACGGCTCCCAAGAGGGAAGAAGTAAAGCAAACCCCCATGGCTTCCGCGCTACTGCTTCCTCAATCCTGAATGAGACCGGTTTTAATCCTGATGCCATTGAAAGGCAGCTTTCCCACATGGAGAGAAATGGGGTGAGGGCTGCATATACCCACCACGCTCGTTATATGGATGAACGAAAAGAGATGATGCAGTGGTGGGCAAATTACCTTGATGAGATGCGGGGGAGCGGGAAGGTAGTTCCTATTTTTGCGAAGCAGGGTTAACACAAAGTTGAACACTAAGAAGAACAATCGCTCTCGCCTTTATTTTTTAATCCAACAGGGAAATAGATATGTCATCTTCTTTTCTGAAAGCTAGGGAAATTTTTCGAATTGAAGACTATAAAAAACTAAATGAGAAAAAAGACCTTTCTCTATTTAAATTTTTGCTAGACCGATCAAATACTTGCTCATGGCTATTACATTTGACCGGGGGTAACTTTTTTAAGCGTAATTCAAATAATTCAGAAATTGCAGAGGAAATGAGATCTTGCCTCACAGCTTTTAGAGAGGATGATGCTGAATATAGGAAGCTTAAATCCTTTGATATACGTGATTACGTATCCCTTGAACAATACCCCGAAGAACCGATTGACTCCTCAACTTGGACACCCGCTTGGCTAAGGTCACAGGAATATAGATGTTCTTCAGTAAGACCAATGGGAGTTGGAGATGTTATTAGGATGTTTGATGATTTGGGAGATGGTGCTCCAAAGGGCTTTACTGATGAAGAATTTGCCGAGGACGTGGCTGAATCGAGGGCTCGATATCATCGTAATGAGGAGATTTTCCCTGAATTAGAAGATATATCAATTGATCAATATTATCGAGAAGCTTATGACTATCATCATGGCCTAGCAGCATTGAATATTGATTTGATGGCAAGGGATGAGCAGATAGTTTCAGAGTTAAAAGAACTGCTACCGAAGCTACGAAAATTATTACAGGCTGCTCCTGAAAGACTATTAGACCCAGGTTTTAAGGGACAGCTGTTTTTGGGCCCATCATTACAAAAGCGTGATACCCGCCGGATCGATATGAACAAAGTAAGGGACTATCGTGTTCCGGCATTGATCGATCTATATATCTGGTCCGTGGTTGAGGGGGAAATTTTATCAAATGCAGATTATTTGAGGCTTGTTTTTCCTGGAGATACATTAACTGATGAACTAGTTAATGAGGATAAGATTAAGAAAGTCTGCCTACCATATGCTTTTCGCTGCATGGAAACCGAGTTACTAACAGCTCTTCATAGGTCATTAGATTGGGAGCAAAAATCTCACTGGAAAAATAGCGCTTCTTAAAATCCTGAATTTTGATGCTACCTAAAGGTCCGGCAATCGCCTTTTAAAGCTGATTCAATCTCCTCACCGCCACAGACGTTCACTGTGGTTTGTTAAGGAGACCGAAAATGACCCTCTCAAATACTCATCCCCAAGTGCCGGATGTTTTACCTAACCCGCCGAGCGACCCTATTTTGCGCCTACCAGAGGTAGAGCATCAGACTGGGCTCAAGAAGACTTACATCTATGCCCTGGTAAAAAAAGGTGAGTTCCCCACCCCTATCAAACTTGGTGAGCGCGCCAGTGGTTGGCTCTCTTCTGAGGTTTGCCAATGGGTGCAAAATCGAGTTGCTATTTCTCGTGCGGGAGGCAAGTAATGACTCTTCGTGCCTTCTCTCCCTACACACACCAGCAAGTAGCTGAATTTGCTCGAAGCTATCGGAAAACAGAAAGCGCTGAGTTTGAGCAGAAAATACTTCTTTCGAATTCAAACCTAAGCCCTGAAGATCGGAAACTCTTCCTCAGCTCAATCATGGAGACATTTGATATGGGCTGCCCTATCCCTGGTTATGAGTTGCTTTTGTTTCTATGGCCAACGGGTGAAGCAGCGTTTCTAGCGGTAGGTTCTGACTCATTTAACCCTATTGTTGATCAGCAACATGGCCGCGCCCATTGGTATCTCTCCTCCCCTAATACAATAGCACTAGGACTTCCTGATACTGAGGTGGTGAACCTTTACCGCCTTAGAGCAGGTCTCTCTCTGGGAGGTTGGTTAGCTTGGGATGGTATCCAATTGGAATACCACCCATCAGAGGAAGCTGATGCCCTAGAGCTTCGCAATGGAGGGCTTAAAAATGTCAGCTAATATACGTGCCCTCGCCATGCCATATTGCCTAGATTTACAGCCATGTGGTCGCTATGCATTACTGAATCGCAAATATAAGCCAGTTGGTTTTAGCAGCAGATCATTTGTCTACTATGAAGAGCACCCTGTACTTTTCAGTGTCAGAATTACACCCAAAAGAGCGGCAGCAATCTCCTTGAGAGGAGATCCTGATCCGAGGCGAATTATTCTTTATAACGATAGTTGTATCCCTACCGCTAACTCGGAAGCATGGCTTTTCTATCAGGCTAAATTAGCGATCTTGGCGCGATTACATCATTACAGCGATGATGAATATCACGAACAGGACAAAGCAAAACGTATCCGTCTGGCCAACTTACGTGATGCAAAACGGTTTACGGAGCCTAAGGACGTAGCGGTTTCCCTACCGCCAAATTTATCACCACGGTAAATAAGACTATTGCCTCTATTCGGGGCGATCTTACCCCCTCTTAAAAAAGGTGTTACAGGTGTGCAGGTGTTACAGCATGGCTGAAAGCCCCGTATTTACTGGCTTTCCGCTGTCACACCTTTCTGTTACCCCAAAAGTGTTACAGCAATAAGGTGTAACAGGGATAAGGCCCGCAGTTCTGTTGGAAGCCTTATGGGGCGGGGGTTAAAGTTAAATATAAGGAAAGCTAATGGCACGCTTTGATATTAAACGAGTGGCAGACCTCACCCTTGATCGGGCTGATGAAGTATTGGCGCACTGGGCTCCAGATGGCTCATTTCAGGGAGCTGAATATATTGCTCTTAACCCAACTCGATCTGATAGCAGCAAGGGGTCCTTCTCTGTAAATCGCAATACCGGTGCATGGGCAGATTTTGCAGCGGATGAAAAAGGTGGGGACCTCGTATCGCTGATTGCCTATCTTGAGGGGGTAAACAATGGAGAGGCAGCGCAAAGGCTTGCTGCGTTTCTGGGGCTCTCTGAAGGGGAGTCTATACCGCCTAGCTCAACCTATAAGTCGAAACCCAAAAAGCCTGCCGGTAGCTCCTGGGAAGCCGTATTGCCGGTACCTTTAGAAGCAGAGCAGTCTTGCCCAACAACCCATCCCCATAACGGTAAACCCTCTAAAGTTTGGGAGTACCGTGGGCAGCGCGGCTCATTGTTAATGAAGGTGATGCGTTTTGACATTCAGAAAGGCGATGCAAGATCAAAAGACTATCGCCCCTTAACCTATTGCCGGGATTCGAAGGGTCGCAATTCTTGGAGATGGAAGCAGCCGGTAAAAAAGCGGCCACTCTATAAGCTGGATTTATTGGCAAAGCGCTCTAAAGCTCCGGTATTGCTAACCGAAGGTGAAAAGGCTGCGGATGCAGCTGCTAGCCTGCTGCCGGGTTATGTTTCTATGACCTGGCCCGGTGGTAGTAAAGCGTTGGGCAAAGCAGATTTTAAGCCCCTACATGGAAGGGAAGTACTTCTTTGGCCGGATAACGATGCAGCAGGCAAAGACTGTATGCTTAAGCTGGCTGCGATGCTGCACACTATGGAATGTAAGGTTTCTATGGTGTGTTTAGAGTCCTTAGGACCTAAGTGGCCAGCTAAAGGCGATGCGGCTGATGTGGAAGCTACCGGTATTACAAAAGAGCAGCTTACAGCCTTAATTACAGAGGGAAAATTTTTAACGCCCTATCAGCCCGTAGCAACGGTATATCAAGCCCAAAATAAGGGAGTAAGTAATAAAGGGGCCGAGTCTGGGCAATTTGTAGTAAATGATCGTGGGGTTTTCTTCCCGGTTCAGGGGGCAGATGATGAGCCTTCACTAATGAGAATCTGTGATCGCCTGGATGTGCTTGCTTTAACTCGTGACCCCCAAGGAAGAAACTGGGGTACATTGGTTCGCTTCCTTGACCCTGATGGCATTGTTAAAGAGTGGAATATACCTAGTGAGTACCTAGCGACTGAGGGCGGTGCGGAAGTACTTAAGCAGCTGTACTGCATGGGCCTTCGCGCTGAGGCAGGGCAACAACCAAGACGCAGAATCGTTCAGTACTTACAAACGGCAAAAAGCCCCAATCGCTATGTCTTGGTGAATAAACTTGGCTGGCATGGTAATGCCTACTTACTACCGAATGAAACCCTGGGGACTCCTGTAGAGCCTCTATATTTTTATTCCACCAGCCCGGACCTCAACAAGATAAAGTTTAGTGGTGAGCTTCAGCAATGGCGCGAGCATGTGGCGAGTTATTGTAAGAACAATACCCGGTTGTTATTTGCGGTTTCAGCAGCGTTTGCAGGGCCTCTACTAAATCTCATTGGCATGGAAACGACCGGCTTTCACTTCTTTGGTGATAGCTCCCAAGGAAAAACGACCTTACTTAAAGTGGCTGCTTCTGTTTATGGTGGGCCTGATTTTGTTCGTACCTGGCGCAGTACTGATAACGCGCTGGAAAGTATTGCTGCCTCTCACTCAGACGGCCTTTTAATCCTCGATGAGATCAGTCAATGCGATCCCCGTATTGTGGGGGATATTGCCTATATGCTGGGGAATGGCACAGGCAAAGCGAGGGCTAATGATCGCGGAGGCGTACGCGGGAATGCGTTTGAATGGCGGCTTGTCTTCCTCTCTACAGGAGAGCGCACGCTTGATCAACAGATGGCTGAAGTAGGTAAGAAAGCCAAAGCCGGGCAAGAAGTGCGATTACTGGCTATTCCCTCAGATACAGGGAGTGGTGCCGGTATTTTTGATGAATTGCATGGGTTTGCCGGGGGTGCTGCGTTATCGCGCTATATCGTTGAGAAAGCGTCCTTATTCCATGGAGTGGCTCTTTACACGTTTATCAGAGAGCTATGCGCTAGCAACTTGGAAAAGCTGGCAACCCAGATTCGCCGGGAGCTTGTGAACTTTGCCACAGAGCTGTCTGATGATGTGAGTGGCCAGGTACGTAGGGCAGCAGAGAAGTTTGCTCTCGTTGGTTTTGCCGGAGAGCTGGCTTCCAGGGCGGGGATTACAGATTGGCCCAAAGGCATGGCCATGGAAGCGGCCAAATCCTGTTTTAGCGCTTGGGTATCAGCTCGTGGCGGTGTTGGAAACCTGGAGGACCGGCAGACCTTGGCAGCACTGAGATTATTCTTTGATCTCTATGGAGAGTCCCACTTTACCCGCTGGGATCGAGAAGACTTCACAGCCGATGATCACACTGTTCGCACCCTAAAGCGTTGCGGCTACCGGAAAACGCTACAGGACAGTAATGCCCTTGAGGGGCAGGCTTGCTCTGAGACTGTTTACTACGTTTACCCAGCTACGTTTAAAGCAGAGGTTTGCAAGGGGCTCAGTGATCGAAAGGCAAAGACACTACTAGCCGCCTGTGGTGCTTTGGAGCGTGATGGCAACGGGAAATTCTCGATACCAACGCGCTTGCCGAATAGTGGGCGTAACCCTGAACGGGTGCTAATCATTCGACCTCACTTGATTCCTGTTGAAGATGATGGAGAAAAGGGACTACTTACGAAAAAGGCCGCGTAGCCCATGCCGTTTACAGGTGTTGTAAACGGTGTGCAGCCGTTTACATTCTCTAAATAAGCAGTTGGCCTCGTGGTAAATAGTTAGTGTGTAGGGGATGAACTCAAGGCGTGCTGGTAGCTTAAATTGGCCAACTTCTCAGCGTAATCTATTTGCCGCTCTGGGGACCAGGCCATGTGCAATCCTGTGGTCCGGTCTTTATTTCCTTCACCTCATCGTACAAACACATTGTAACTGCCAAAATCGATATCCTTGACTCTCAATGAAAAGTATTCGGAACATCTATGCCCAGTACCGTACATTAGTACAGGTTGAAGGCAGTAGACTCCTTTCAGTTTTGGGATGAGGACTCCAATCTCTTCCGGGCTGTAAAAAATTGGAAGGCGACGATATTGCTTTTCTGGCCAAAGCCGATATTGAAAAAAAATCGCCTATAAAGACATGCAGTGCATTTAACTCAATCCTTTAGGTGTTAACCGAACAATGACGATTGGCCGAAAGGTAGTTTAGGAATGACTCAACATCGGCAATAACGACCTCCCGAGGGTGTCGAAGTTTAAAAAAGTGGATAAAGTGCTTTATCCAGTGAACGTATGCCTGTTCCGCACGATAGGCTAGACCTACCTCGCATATTTGGCGCCGAACGCTGAAGATGAACTCGTTTGAATGTTTGGGTTGCCTGCTACGAATATCACTACAGGTGTCAAGCCCTGAAATTTAGAGCCATGGCCAACATCCGCAGAAAGTTTCCCCTAACTTATTGATTTAATTGTGGGTAAAATGTGTTCAAGAGAGGGAGGTTGAACCAGACATCTTGAGGCGGTGGCCAGCTATCTCTGGCTACTACAAAAGTTGACAGCTGTGAAACCATCCATATAAGACTTATACCAAGATGCTGAAAACATGGACTCGAAAAGCTTAGTTTGTACGCGCCCCTTACAAATTATAACCAAGTATTTTTACCGTTTAGCATTCCGTCAAGCGTAGTTCAACCTCTCGTGGTTAATCATAAAGTTTTCTCGCATCTTAAGCTTAAATTAAAATTTGGAGAATACAGATCTTAAATGTCAAAAGTAAGATTAGGGCCCGATGGCGCACATATTTTTGATCGAGATTCAGGCACCAATATTCTGCTGAACGAGATTATTCCACCAAGAGATCGTTGGACATTTAGTCCAAGACAAGTTTCGATTGCACTAACTAATGCTTGCGATCTTGAGTGTACCCACTGCTATGCATCCAAAATGCCTGCAAGATTAAACTTTGAATCTGTGAAACAGTGGATGCTTGAGCTGGATAGCGCTGGCTGTTTTGGAGTTGGTTTTGGCGGGGGAGAGCCAATGCTCTATCCAAAAATTCTAGAGTTATGCCAATTTGGAAATTCCCATACTAATCTCGCGATAACTATGACTTCTCATGGTCATAGGCTAAGTGTCCAGATGGTTGAGGACCTCAAATCATCAGTGAATTTCCTCAGAATTAGCATGGATGGTGTACACCATACCTATGAAAAGATAAGGGGCCGCTCTTTTCTTTCTTTACTCGAGAAATTAAGTTTAATAAAGGGGGAAATCCCGTTTGGAATTAATTATGTTGTCAATGAAGCAACAATTAGTGATTTGACGAGAGCGGCAGAAATTGCTGAAGAATTTCAAGCCAAGGAACTTCTTCTTCTTCCAGAGGTAGAGTATGGCCGAGGGAATGTTGCTACACAACAAACGCTAACTAAGCTTTCTGAGTGGGTAGACTCATACAGAGGCAGTTTACAGCTATCAATTAGCTCTGCGCATTCTGAATTAGCAAGAAGCCAATCCCCTTTACCAGCTGAAGCGGAAGAGATTGCATTTGCTCACATAGATGCCAACGGAATACTGAAACGATGTTCTTTTGATAGTGATGGTCAGATTATTAGCGACAGGGGCGTAATGCACGCATTTAACAAATTAATAGAAGAGCAGAAATTAGCATGAAAATTTGGAATAGCTATGGATCTGAACATTCGCTAAACATTGTGATAATTGGACGCTTTAAAGAAGAGCATGAAGCTGAAGCGTTTGAAAAATTAACCGATAAAGTCACGCGATTCTTAAATGATAATTCAGAGTTTGATGTTGAAGCTGATCGGTTTGATAGAAAAACTCTCGACTTTTTGAATAAAGAGAATCTCTTTTCTCTGACACCTCAGCAGCTAGTCCACTTATTATATGATGTCCATGTTTCCCGTCATAACAAAGAAATTCACATTAACTCAGATGACGATGTTAATGCATTTATTAGTCTCTTAATACATAAAGGCGCTAAGGTTGAAGTTTTTTCAGCCCATGATTACCCCGAAAATTAATAGGCTTAGGATTTAATTATGCTTAATTGGGATCGTTTTAATACCTTACCTGGTGCTGATACTGATAATTTTGAGAAGCTATGCCGGGGAGTGATCAGAAGAAATTTTGGCAGTTTAGGGCCTTTACATGAACTGAAGAATCAACCTGGAGTCGAGTTCTATATTAAATTGAACAACGACCACCCACGATTAGCAAAAAGAAATGAAACTGTTGGCTGGCAAAATAAATGGTTTGGCTATACAGCAAGGGGAGAGCTAACCGCTACAGCTAAACAGCAAATCATACACTCATTAGATAAAACCAAAGAGCACGTATCACAGATTAACCATTGGTTCCTATGGACCCATCAAACCTTTGCTAAATGCGATCAAACTTGGTTCTACAATCTTCAAAGCAACTATGGCTTTACCTTGCATCTCTGGAATCAAAATGACTTAGATGAGCTTTTGTCAGGGCCCGCTTTAGACTTACGCAATTCTTATTTCGGCGAGCTTGCGTTGACAAACGAAATGTTGCTTGAGCAACATAAAAAATCAATTGCCCCTATAAAAAATCGATGGCTTCATGAAGTTCACCAGCGAATGGATGCTGAGCTTCAGGTTAGAAAAGTGTTGGGCGAAAAAGAAGCGTGGGGCACCTTCAAAAACGTCACCAATGATCTGAATGAAGTAACTGAGACAATTAAATCAAGCATAAACAATCCTGAATATTCTCGCTGGAAAGATGAGTTAAAGGCTTTTCATGCGTATTGTATCAATCTCCTTGAACACTGTGAGATCTTTAATAATGATATTAGTGGCAATGATATTCATGATGTAATGACAACAATCGGGGAAGTTGATTCCCGATCTAAATTAGAAACTCAAAGAACATTAATAAAAATACGTTCAGGAAATCTTCCGCTATCCCTGACGATTACTAATGCTTTAGCATATATAAAAGATATAAAAAAATTATTCCGTTCTGCCATTAAACTACTTTCCCAACAATTTATCGCAATTATGGCGGACGCAGGGGGTGGCAAAACACAGCTTGCCGTAGAACTAACTTCGCAAGCAATAGATAGGCCCGCAGGAATTTTTATACTCGGGAGATGCCTTAAGAAAGACATGACACTAGACGATATTGCTCATAGTTTCTCTTTCTACCAGAAGCAGGTTGACAACTTCGAAGCGCTGATTTCAGCAGTAAACTCTGCGGGTGAAAGGTCTGGTAGACGCTTGCCAATTGTTATTGACGGGTTAAATGAGGCCCAAGACCCGAGAGAGTGGAAACACTTGTTCGAATCCACTCTTCCGGTTTTAAAAAAATATCCGAACGTCGTGTTGGTATGTACCTTAAGAACATCTGAAAAAGGTTATGAAAATTACTATCGGCCAAATACGCGTCAACGATACGACGGCAGAGAAGGTTGCGCACAACAATCACTACCGGAATCGGCTTTCAAAGTTCTTTCTGAAGGATATGGAGAAGCGTTAACATACGAAGCAATTAAAGCATATTTTAAGCTCTACAAAATTAAAGCAGATCCACTTTTTGCCCCTATGAATTTTTTCTCCCACCCTTTAAATCTTAAGATATTTTGCGAGGTTACTAACAGAAAAGCTGAAAGCATAATAGGTGTTTCATATTTTCCATCTTCGATTTACAGCCTCTTTAGAGAGCAAATAAAACATACTGCAATATCTATTGCCAGCCTGACAAATCTTAGAAAAAAATACGAGATTGAGGATACTAATAAAGCAATCTATTTTCTAGGTGAATGTATATGGAATAAAAATACTAGAACGATAACAGAAGATCATTTAAGGGATAAGCTGAAGCTTCCTCTTAGTGATTGGGACTCAGATATGATAAACCTTCTTGCACAAGAGGGAATTATATTTCGGGATGAAGGAGATGAAAAATTTAGCTATGAACTAACACCTGTATATGATCGTTTGGGTGGCTTTATTGTCGCAGAATATCTTCTAGGTAAGAACTTAGGCAAGGAGTTAAGTGAATGGACTACCCAATCTGATGTTATCGAAAAGCTATTTGGTGAAATATCAGATCAACACCCACTTTCCCAAGATATCCTCCATGCTTTAGTAGTATTGATACCGAAAACAATAAATCGAGAGCAACTTTGGAAAGCTCTTCCAGAGGAATATCAATCTGCTGCGCTGGGATTAACTCCTCTAATTGATAAGGTTGACATCTGCTCTGAAACGCTCGAGAACTATAAATCTTTAATAACTCGCGATGGACTTTCGATAGGGGATATTGAGCAGCTACTGACTTTGAGGTATGTAGTTGAACATCCATTAAATGCAGAGTTCCTCAATGAAATATTAATTAATTTATCTGTATCAGATAGAGACTTATCGTGGACAGAATATATTAGAAACCAAAGCGCGGAAATTATTAGCGCACTGAAAGATCATCTAGCAAATATAAAGTCTGGAACCAGATTTACCCCTGAGACTATTCGATTGAGAATGATTTATTTCTCTTGGTTTCTTACATCTACAGTAATTGATCTGAGAAATTATGCTACAGAGTTGTTATATCATATGGGCCAGCAGGATCCTAATTTGATGTTTGAGCTAACCCTAGAACAACTGAGTGTAAATGATCCGTATGTTTCAGAGCGTTTGCTGGCCTCAAGTTATGCGCTTGCAACAGTTAAAGTTAACTTGCCAGGATGCGAAGAAGCAGTCATAAATTACGGGAAAAAATTATATAAGGAAATGTTTGTTAGAAATGCCTCCTGTGCCACAACTCATTTGTTAGCCAGAGAATATGCAAGCTGTACATTAAGAATGATAGTATTCAACCACTCTAATCTCACACAAGAACTAAATCAGAGTTTATTCCTGCACCCGTTCTCGGAAATGCCAAGAAGAGAGTGGGGATGCATTAAAAAGGATGAGGAAGAAAATTCTTCCTATAACTCACCATTCAGAATGGATTTTGAAAACTATACGATTGGGCGCCTTATAAAGGATAGGAGTAATTATAATTTCTCACATGAAGAATATAAGGTTGCTCGTTGCAACATTCTTTGGCGAATAAATGACCTGGGATGGTCTTTTGATAAGTTTCAAAAAGAAGAAAATCTTATTGAATCATATATGCGCCATTCTTCGCATTTAAGACGACCCCAAATAGAAAGATATGGGAAAAAATATTCTTGGATTGCTTATTATGAACTTGCTGGTCAATTAAGTGATGAATCCAAACTAGAATATTATGGTGAATTTCGCTTTACCACAGATATTGACCCATTCCACCCCAGTCAGATCGAATATTCAGAACTTGGCGTTCATGAATTTCTCTCAGATGAATCTATTGCTACAAAAGATTGGATACAAGAAGAAAAACTTCCTGACTTATCAAGTATTGTTGAAATTAAAGCAGATGGCCAAGATTGGGTTCTATTGTGTGGATTTAACTCTGAGCAGTCTAAAAAATTAGATAGGAATTTTTATTGCTCAATAGATACTGCATTTGTTTCTGAACACTGCATGAGTCAATTAAAGATATACATGGCCGAGAAAAGAAAGATAGACTGGCCGGAAAAATATAGAAGCTATAGCTTATACTCAGGGGAATTATATTGCGAAGCTCTTAATGATTTTTACGGAGACTCCGAGGTCAGTGTCGAGACTGGATATGAGATCCAGACATACGAACAACCTGAGATTAAACTCAATGATAGTATCTATATGGAAGGCGGTACTTTCGAGCGTAAAGTTCCAACTACTGATAAATTGAAAATTCTCTCCACAACTTTTAACTATCATTGGGAAAACCCAGGCAGTTCAAATGAAAGTACTAATCGATTAGCTTTGGCACCTTGGCTGGTAAAAAATCTTGAGCTTCACTTCAATCCGTCAGAATTTACTTATCTGGATAAAAGCGACGATATGGCAATATTAAACATTAACCTCAAAGACGATGCATTTTGCAGCTCCAGGGAGCTGGTATATCTTAGAAAGGATCTTTTCGACGAACTGAATAATAAGCTAGAGATAAAGCCTATTAAGTATATTTTTGGAGAAAAAAGATATGCTAAGAATGAGAATCTAGGAAGAGAAGATTCATACCGTCGATTTGAATCAATCACTCAATTAGAATCTACTAATTAAAGAGCCTATTATAAAGTAAGTTCTTTCTTGTATTTATTAGGAATTGAGTATGAGAGCGCTTACGTAAAATATTGTTATTGGACAAATTTTCTGTAGAGTGCGGCGTGAAAGTTTTAATGGGAATTATGTGATTCAAACACAAAAGCTTATAAGACCCAGAGGAAGTAAAAGAGCAAAAAGTAAATAAACTACTTGGCGATTGTAGTGCCTTAGAGCGTAATGGAAATAGGAAATTCTCAAAACCAATGAGTTTACCGAATAGTGGGAGTAACCCTGAGCAGGTGCTAATCATTCGACCTCACTTGATTCCTGTTGAGGAGGATGGAGATAGTGACCTACTCAAGAAAAAGACTGTGTAACCCTTGCCTTTTACAGTTACTGTAAAAGATATTCAGCCGTTTACTTTGATCTAATCCAGAATTCTGGCTTAGCTCCACTTATCCACATGGCTGACCAGCGGAATCTGAAATAGTCCAATTCCCTAGTAAAAAACACAGTACTTAATGCCCTCTATGCCGGAAAGGTCGCTGTACTGGGTGGCCTGACCTAGCATAAGGCAAGCGGAGAGGGTAAATTCAAGAGCCCCGCTCAATAGTTAAGCTATGGTTTTAATCACAAAGTAAGTGGGCAAGGTGTAAATTTACATCTTGCCCCAAAAAAAGCAGCTGGCCGTGTGGTAAACAGTTAGCTTGAATGGGGAAACTCAAAGCTTGCCTGTGGCTTAAGTTGATCAACTTCTTAGCGCACTCTATTTGCAGCTTTGCGGACCAGACCATATGTAATAGTGTACGGTCAGTGCAGATGCGTTCACCGGGGGGCTCCTAGTTCATTGGTTGCAACTATTAGGTACTCACCTGCTATGTTTAGACTGTTGTTAATTGCATTAATAATTGAACCGCTAACCCTTTACATCAGTGGCATCCAAAAGTTGAAGCAAGCACAGCGGTGTCTGCTGGCTATTCAATTTTTATAATTGGCTTATTTTCTTGTTGGCTGTTTCCCATTGTCTATCCCCCGCTAGCCTTCTTGTACACATCTTCCCCTTAGCATTGAGTCCGGATGATTCACCTTCCTGTAAAGAGCGTTTAAGCGGAAAGAGTAGTCCAGGGAGGATGGCCTTTTCCTCCTGGGTGATTGCCTTAAGGGCTGCTTCACGGGGTCCAGGTTGGGACCAGTCCATGATTAACTCTCGGGCAAGGCAGAGAGCCTCCAACTCTTGTAATTGAGATAGAAAAACTTGAGTGGGTACTGTTGAATAATTCGCTAGAAGGTTTCCCATAGCTCCCCCTGAATCCACCAAAAGTAATAGTTTTTGTTAACTTAATAACAGTATTGGTTGTATTTATTATCCTGTCAACAAAAATTATTAACTTATTAACTTTTATTGTTACCATCTTGGAATCATAAGACAGAGTGAATAAACAAGTGATTACGGGAATACAGGTACGGATGGCTAGAAGTGGCCTGAAATGGAGCGCCCAAGATCTGGCAGAAAAAAGTGGAGTGGGCCTTTCGACAGTTAACAAGATTGATCGAGAGGATGGAATCCCTTCTGTGCGTATTCAGAATCTTGTAGCTATTGAGCAGGCTCTACTTGCTACTGGTCGTGTTCGCTTTGAAGGGGAAACTGGTGTGTTTGTTAAGCCTTTTGAAGGCTGACATCTATTGTGAGGAGTAGTACTTTTCCTGCCAATACGGGCTTGCCGAATACATGAAATCACAAGATGACTCACTACCCAGCGTAAAGACCCGCTGAGTTGTATGGCAAGCTTGTGGTATGGTGGAAAAAAGGATTAACAGCTTCAAGGAGTGAGGTAACACAATGTCACTACCCTCAAGGATCGAGGCAGAGCAGCGCTATGAAAAGCTGCGCGCACTCGCATTGGAAGTTACACAGAATTCACTAACGGGTAATTTGAAGCTAACTCAGATAACCCCTCAAGCCCTAGAGGCCACCCAAAACTGGGAATCCTCAAGGCTTCGTCAGTACGACTGGGACTGGCCGCAAAACTACAGCTACTACAAGAAAAGCTATCCCAAGCGCTTCGAGATAGCACTATGGGAAAACAGTATCTTAATCGCCATCTCCATAGGCCGCCCCACCTACCACGCCACAGGGATGCGCCTGGATGTGGTGGAAGCCATGCCGCGCGACCTAGGCGAACGCTCCAATGTATTCGATACAATTATCCTAGCGTATGAAATCTATGCGCGGATGGTCAATGCCAATCATATTAGAATCATGAATCCGGTTAATGAAACGGTGAGAGCCTTCTACGAGAAATACGGATATCAGTACATTGCCAAGGGCGACTACCTGACAAGAGATATATTGTGATGACTGATAAAGACAAAGTGAAACGCCTGGCTGAGGCCAGACAAAAGAAAGGCTGGACGCAAAACGAAATCGAAGAATTTGCCAAGCGCCGCAGCCGTGAACTAAAGAAAATTTCCGAGGATATTGAGGAGCCTGATCACCTCGCCTCTGGAACCCAAAAATCTATCGAAGAGATATGCAAGGATGACGACAAAGACGAATAAGCCACTGTCAGATAAGGAAAAGCAGTTTGAACCGCAAAAGGGGGAAGTGTCTCCAGAAGATGCCCGTACGAAGGCCACTATCTATGCGGCTCAGGTTAAGGCCCAGATGAAAAGTAAGGGGGCAAAATTGAAATGAATGAGAGTTGTGCTTGTCGGGTGTGGTGAATGTAATGAGTAGCCCGATTATCCACAAGGAATAGGTATTAGGCATGCTACGTGGAGTACCAATAATATTCGGCTTTATTATGCCAAATCAAAGCCCCTAGATACTCAGCTCTATGGAAGAGTTACAGCTATTTTTCGATAAGCTGGAAGAGTACAAATGCTAAGGAGCACCGTAAAGACTTGAAAGCTTCTAAAAGGGGTAGTCAAGATAATAGAGGGAGTAAGGGAAAATAATTTAGACTTGGATTGCCACTTATTTAGATCGGAGCAGCATCCAAATAATTTATCTATAATATTACAAACTTGACCTGACAGAACATCTTCTGAAAAACCAGTAACTGTTAGATCAAGTCTAAACCACTACAACTTACCAATATTTAGAGTATTGGGATTTCTGTGGGATATGAAGATTTTTCTGGAGGTTTTAACCCCCTCGCTCTATTTCGGCATACAGAGGGCTATATATGCGTGGTCCGGTCTCATTTTAATGGGATAGCGTGCCACTACCTGGCGCTTCCATTCGGAAGCCGCTGCTTCACAAGCTTCTTTACTGTTAAATTCAGCCATTGCCACACTTGCTCCACTCTCGCCGCTTACTGGTTTTAATGCCAGGGTTAGTATTAATACAAACTGTTCCATATTTCTCTCCTTTTGATACGCGCCCATCAGATATTGAGGCTTTCCCTGTTCCGATACACAAACTAACCATTGGATGTAGATGGTTAGTGGTAAGGCTTTAGACCGACTTGAACCACGATTGTACTGCTAAGTGCCTAGCAATCAATTGGGCTAGTTAGTCAGACCTATGTGGGAATTGATCTTTTCAGCAATTCACTCAATCTCAATTGGAACTATCGTCTTGGAAATGAGGTTTGGCCTGTTACACCCTTTATTTGTAACAGATTAGGGGTAACAAAAAGGTGTGACAGCGGAAAGCCAATAACCATGCGGCCTGCAGCCACTCTGTAACACCTGCACACCTGTAACACCTTTATTTGAGAGGGATAGAAGTTAACCCTCCCCTCCCCCCTTTGGCTGGGCTGAGACTGCGGACGAGTGGGTATCATCAACATGTGCGTTGTAGAGGAGATATACATCAGCAGAATATTGAGAAGGCATTACTCAATTACTTCAGAGTCTCTATTCGTGACGACGTGGGCAACCTATTCGACTGTGATTGCTTCTCGTGCAGAGTACGCAGATTGTGCGTACCGTGGACGGTAAAGATGTGAGGTTATTCACTTCCTTGCATGGTAGCTCAGGCAGTGAATATCTACCTGGCGTAACGGCGTAGCTCCCGTCTATGGCTGAGTCTTTGGCGGGCCAGGGCATCCGATATCTCTACTTCTGGAACAGCGTGTAGATTAACCGCCCACTAGTTGGCTTGATGGCTATGGCTGAACTCTAAGCCAAGCTTAGGGTTCAACGGGTCCTCCTGAGCGTCCAACACACGGGTAATTCGGACCCCGCTTATTTAACAGATATCTGATTTTTCCTAGGGGGGTTATACCCACCTTAAAGCTAGTTCGGGAGCTGGCAGACCAAACCCCTAATTCGGGGTTTGGTGTTCTGATCAGCTGAACCTATGGGGAGAGGTTGCTAATCCGGTAACTCAATACAGAACTACCGCCAACCTAAGTTATTTTTTATGTGATCTGAATTGAATACAAAAAACACACTGGAGGTGGGAGGGGTGTTTTTAATCTCTATTATTGATCCTGCAGTCACCGCCGCGCTATTCGTGCGTAGCCCAAAAGTAGAATTTTTGTGGAGGGATTACAGGTGGAGAGCAGGTATTCTTCGTCTTTGATAGTTTTGTATCAAGCACTTCGGTTGTAGTGTTCAATACGGAAGGTGAAGTAACCAATATAACTTGAACCTTAGTTTCAACTTTAGACCTTAACTTTGGCCAAGTAGATAGCTAGTCATTTCAGAAATAACTATATGGTTACTAGCCATTCGACTAAGTAAGGGAATAATTATGAATATCTTACGTCGCTGCTTATTTATAAGTTCTAGTACTCTACTCCTAATTTATGTCCTTCGCTGGCTGCTTGCCTATTCATGGCTGTGGGTGATTGGCTATCTTGTAGTTGGTGCAATATTCGTCGCTTTCACAATGTGGGTTTACTCTGGAATGTATAGCGAGGATGAATAAAAATTTTTGTAAGCATGCACATACATAACCAGAAAACTCCGCCCTAGTGGTCCATGTGGTTTTGAGCTGAATGTCAAACCGCCGTTTCTGCGGTTTGGAGGTCTGTACTTCACCGACCCCCTAAAGGCCCAAAGGGAGTCGCGATTTACGACTCCCTTTGGAATGCTCTGGGAGGTGCTTCTTCTAAGGCTGATCCACCTGTTGAGTATTAGGCAAACCGACATTCTGTCGGTTTGAACCAGGTTAAGCCGACAATAAGGTTCTCAGCAGGGGGGTAGGAATTCAAAGTGGTGCTACAAATGGTGCTACTTTTTTGCAAGGTCCCCTTATATAGCCCATAACTATTGGCCTGTAGCCTGTTTTTCGAGTCCGGCCTCTGTACCATATCTCAAACCCGCGATAGCGTAGGCTTTCGCGGGTTTTTTGTTTTACTCATCACCGTAGCCCTGCCTGAAAGTGGTGTTATTTCAATGACACCTAACAGTCAATACTTCTTTTACAAAATCTTTTAGCCTCAAGCATCGCTACCCGCCAGCTATAACCCCTTGAACGGTAAAACTTATATTATTAATTTCGAATAGTCACGACAGACCACAACTTTCATCAAAAATCCTTACACAACTATCCTCAATATAAAGGGAGGTTACGCTTATAGCATCTGTAGTTTTGAACAAACAAGCCAAGTGACATTTAGTCTAAAAACAAAAATAATATATTTATAGAAATAATCTTTGCGAGAGCCCTAGCGGTACGATCGCGCCAAAGTGATAACTGTCAAGTAGAGCCAAAAACAAACCATATCAGCTTAGAATCACCCAATCAGCTCTAACTCCCATAACATCTCCTCAAGGTACACAAATAGCAATTCACTACTACAAGTAAAAAATAATCGCTGAATCTTAGAGCCTCTAAAATAATTAGCAGCAATTGAATTTATTAGTAAACTCAGGTCCAGAGAGGCTTAATGTGCTCAAAATGTAGGCAGAAATAACCCTCCCGCCTACTAGTCAATTATTTCTATAAAAAAAGTAGGAGAAACCTATCAAACAAACTTCAATAGTTATATTCTAAAGCTATATTAATAAGTTAATCTAGGGATTCACCTTGGCCAAATTCCAATTTAAAATATTAAAAGCTAGTCACGGCGACTGCATAATAATACAAGGGAAGTTTGACGGCCAGGAAAGAAATATATTAATTGATGGGGGGCCAGCCAAAACCTTTAAAAGAGGAGGAAAGAAAGGTGAACTTCTAAAAGAACTAGAATTTATTGATAGAAAAAAGCAAAAAGTTGATCTTCTGATTCTAACTCATGTAGATGAAGATCATATTGGTGGCTTATTGAAAGGCTTCAGAAATAATGGAATTTTATCAAGACTTACGGTCGAAGTATGGTTTAATTCAGGCAGCTTAATAGACCATGCATTCAATCAGGAAGTCGACCCAACTCATCTACTGACAATCGCCCCCCCAAGCAATACAAATAGCTTCACGAGCATTAAACAAGGTTTAATATTTGAAGAGCATATAAGAGAAAAGGGAATTTGGAATGAAGAGCTTATTATAAGCGGTACCTCTCTTCAAAGATTTGGAATTACTTTTACAATAATATCTCCAACAGAAGAAAAGCTAGAAAAGCTATTAGGAAAGTGGGAGAAGGAAACTTCGAATTGGTTTACAGGCTCCAATAATGGCGACCACCACATACCACTTGATCACTTATTGAAAAATGAAGAACCCTTCAAAGAAGATAACACTATTCACAATGGCAGCTCAATAGCCTTTATTTTCGAATATAATAATAAGAAAATTCTTTTTTTAAGTGATGCGCACAATGAAGTTATAGTAAGGCAGTTAAAAAAATTAGGGCACTCCGAAAAAAATCCACTGAAAGTAAATTATGTAAAGCTTTCTCACCACGGAAGCAAATATAATACCAGTACAGAATTATTAGATATTATCGACTGCTCAAACTTCATAATCTCATCCGATACAAGCCGTTTCAAGCTACCAAACAAAGCGACAATTTCTCGAATCATAAAACATAAACCAAACTCTACTATCTATTTCAATTATCCAGAAATAATTAACGAAAAGATCTTTTCCAGCAGTGAATTAGATTCACTGCAAAAAATGAAGATCAAACTTAAACCATGTAAAGATCCGTTTGAGTTGTAATGAGCAAAGAAGACGCAATAAAATCGCAAACCGTAAAAATAAATCAAGGCAGCGGATTTATCGTTCAACCCGCCACCAAAGATTTTAGCTATATATTTACAGCTAAACACAACCTCCAAAACGATACAAACAAACCTTCAGATGGACTACTTGAAAAGTCTGAAATTATAATTCAAAGACCTTGCAATGAAAGCAGTGTAGAGCAAAAAAAAATAGAAGCTTTAGAACTATATGTCTCAGACACTATTGATATCGCAATTATAAAAGTACCATACCAATCCGATGTGCTGATTTATCCCTCCTATGAAAAGATTGAAATCGGAGAAACTGTTAGGTTATGGGGTTTTCCGACATATGATGAAAACAAAAATGAACCACTTGATGACCAAATCAACGCTTTAGAACTAAAAATTCATAGAAATGACGGAAACGAAATAGAACTGAGAAATAAATCTGACGCAACATATAACGATGTTATAGGGTATTCTGGTGGCGGCGTGTTTTCACTATCCAGCACCTCTCCCTCATTAGTTTCTATTCAGAGCAAAATGAGTCACGGGGAGGCGGAACACAATCACATAAAATCAATCCCAGTCAAATTTTTTAAAGAACTCATAGAAAATAAAAATTTAAAAAATGTTTACCCATACCACTTAAATAATTACTCATCAACAGCAAAAGATACTTTTATATTCGAAAACTGTGTCAATCCGAAAAATTTAAATAAAGCCAAAAACAGATTACAAAGCCTAGCTGAAAAATATGTATCGGCAGGAATATGCAGTCCTCTCGATATTATTAACAGTTTGAGAAGCCACCTAAAAGTCCACAACAGAAAAACCTCCGAATTAGAAAACAAAAAACTTTGGATTGCACTCCTTGAAATTATCGTTATAAAACACCTAATTGATAGCGTCAAAGATGAAACAAAGTGGACAGTTTCAGATGTCAAGTATCTTTTTAATTCAGTCAGATTCATATTTATTAATTCAACAAAATCATGGAAGAGACACCTCGAAGAGATCATATGTACAAATTTAGACCACTTGAATGATGACGGGATTGCCTTACTGGTTCTTATTGGGGAACAGGACCTACCCGAAGATCCTGTACTCGATCCTGAAATTTTTAGAAATGCAGAACCAGATATCTCCAATGGTCTCGATGGATCTGCAGAACTAATTGACCTTGCAGAAAATTCTCCTATTTGTAGTGGTGATATAAAAATTATACATTTTGCTAAATTACACTCAAAATGTCTCGTTGCAGATGAATTTAAACTTAAAAACTTAAACAGTAACGATGCACTTCAACATATCACTCAAAATTATTCAAAATACATCCCGCAAGTAGATCAAATCGATGAATAATTCATTTTCACTAGGACAGCCACCTAAATTACAAATATTTGAAGAATTTAATGATGTAGAAACGAATTACTTATACGTAAACATTAAAACTGCAAAGCTTCAAGCCTTTCATTATCACTTTAAAACCGTCACTCAACTTGAAGCTGATTGGAAGGAAATAATAAGCGCCTTAACAAGCGAAATATTGATTAAAGAAGGCCTCACATTCCAGAGGCGAAATACCTATGTTTTATATACCTGCGAAGAACCTATCCCAAAAATCCTTCAATACACGATTGAAAATAATAAATTTTCTGTAAGAAAACTTATTTATAACAAATCTGAACCAAACCTATCTACCAACCTCATAATCCAACACCTTAATGAAAAAATATTAATAAGCAATATTGACATTAAAGGTAAAATTAAAGTCAAAAACACTGTAACAGTGTCCGAGATATCACAAAATTTTATTGAAGATTATCGGAAAGAAGTAGAAAACATTTCAAGCGATAACGTTGATTTCCTAGATCGCTGGCTAGAAAAAAAAGTGGGGCTATAGTGAAAATAAAGAATGTATACATCCAAGCCTTCAAGTCATACTTACTCAAATCTGATGGGACCTTTAATTTTGAAATTTTAACTCCAAATGGGAAAAAGGATATTGCAAATCTAGTCTCAATATATGCTCCTAACGGTTTTGGGAAAACCAGCTTTTATGACGCAATAGATTTTACGCTTACAAATAATATAAATCGTTATGTACAAAATGATAACGCAAAAATCAATGCAAGACTGAGCGCTGAATCTGGAGCAAAATATATATTAAGAAATAGAGATGCTGACAAATATGAAGAGGAAAATAAACAGCCGCTTCCAACCGAACTCGTTATTGAAACCACCCAAGGTATAATTAAAAAAAACGTTCCAAAACCAAAAGGAAAACAAAAATCTGACTATCTAGCTAATAAATCAAAACCCAAAAATTTATCCCCTAAAAGCGTAGAGCATTTTAATCGAATCATCTTATCTCAAGACGCGATTAGCAGCTTCCTTAGAGAAGTAGACCCTAAAGAAAGATTTGAAGAGTTCTCTAAAAATTCAGATTCCAAGTTGTCCGGCGCTTCGACCAAAAGAGAGATGATCAGAAAGCTGCACACACACATAGAAAAAAAAATAAAAAAATTAGAAGAAGACAAAGATAGAAAGAATGAAAAAATTAAGCTGGTAGAAAATAAAGATAGACCTTTCGAACAAATCAACAAGATTATCGATACAATTAACGATACAAAATCCTGGGAAATATCCAAGCCAATAAACCCTTTTAACTCAACAAATCAAAGAAAATTTGAAGATGAAGTCTCAGTAATAGAACTGCAAATTAAGAACAAAGTAGAAAGGGAAATACAGCCCTTTATTAACCTATGGGAATCCTTTTCAGGGAAAATAGAATCAATAAAATTACACATAGAAAATCAAGACAAAATCAAAAATGAAATAAATAACAATAAAAGAATAATAAATAACGCCACAAAACTTCAATCATTAAAGTCAAAACTTGACCACAATCAAAAAAAAGAATACGCAGAGAACTTAAAGCTAAATCAACTCAAGCACCAAAAAGATATACTACCAAAATTTATAGAATTTAATAAAAGAAAAGAAGTATTAGATGGCAAGATATTATCAACAAATAATGAAATATTAAAAAATAGCACCACCAAAGAAATATTATCTAAAAGTCTTACTGAAAAAGAAGAAAAAACAAGTGAGCTACAGAGGAAGATAGTAGAAACTCAAATAGCCCTAATTGAATTACCAGAAAAACACAAGCAAATCCATCAACTAACACAAACAAAGGCTGAGCTGAAAAATGCGATTTCAAACCTAAGCTCATCCATTGATGCCAACAAAGATATATTACTCCAAAAGACTAAAAATAAATCCTATTTCTCAAGCCTGGAAATAAGTCACCCAATTGAAGCTAAGGGTGTATATAACGAATACGAAGGTAATATTTTACAGGAATTGCAGAGCCTACATGGTTCTTACGTAGAACAGTCAAAGTCTTTAACTGAAACCAACAAAAAAATAAAAAAACATTTAAAATTAATCGAAGAAGTAAAAGACAAATCTGATGAAACATTAAAGTTATTGCACTCTGCAAGAAAAATCATTACAGAGTCAGAGTTATCCCAGTGTCCAGTATGCCAACACAATCATAAGGATTTTGCGCAGCTACAAAAAAAAGTAGCCGATAACGATCTATTTGATTCTTATCAAAAGTCACTAGAATTAAATTTTAGTGATATCGAGAATAAAAAATCCAGCATTGCGATGGAACTTGCTCAGATTAAAGAAAGATATGAACTACTACTTGAAAAATTAACTAAAAATACTGACAACGAAGAGAACCAACAAAAATTAAAAATAGAAAATTTAAAACTTGAATTGGAAGCAAATAAACATGAACAAGAAAAGGTAAGGGACTCCTTAGCGACCCTTCTAGAAGAAGTGCAAAATAGAACAGAAAACGAACTTTCGGAAAAATATAAGAGCAAGATAGAAATAAACAATATAGAAGTAAAAGAGGCAGAAAAATTAAAACACGAAATACAAAGGAAAATTTCAAGAATCGATAATGAAGAAGACAAGCTTAAAGTTAAACTGCAATCATTATTGGAAGAAGCTATTGAAAATAAAATCGAAGAAGATGAATATATACCACTAGCTAAAGTGCTGGAAAATTCGAAAGAAGTGGGCACCGATCTAAAAAAGAAGGCTGAAAATTTTCTGAGAAAGGAGATACATGAAATAGAACAGAATATAAAAGCTATCTCACAGAAAAACCGACATATTAAAATCGAGATAGAAAATCTAGAGCTGGATTTGATATCATATGACACCTCTTCAATTAGTAACTATATAGAAAGGCTTCAGGTATTAAACACCAACTTGGCTGAAAATAAGGACTATGTAAATGAGCACAGTAAACTTTATACCCACCTACACACTTCCGCCCCAAAAGATATCGAGCAGTTTGATGAGATCAAGCATGATGGGGAAGTGGAATTTACAAAGTTAGCAGATCTAAAACTCTCACATCAAAGTTATTTAAAATATTGCGAATTACTAAAAGATCTATCACAAAAAGCTTCTGTAAGCTTCGAATGTCAAAATATAAAAAAAGATGTACAAAAAATAACTGATGAAATCAAAATTTTAGAGGATTTACTTAGAAAAATAAGTGATGATTTAGGAAGGATAAATCAATACATTCAAAAAGAAGCAGATAATTTTTTTGAGACTGAATTAATAAACAAAATATATTCAGCTATTGATCCTCACCCAGATTTCAGGGAAGTGCGTTTTGAGTGCAAGCTCATAGGCACAGATAAAGGTGAACTAAATATATTTGCATACGATCCAGACAAGAATGAAAAAGTTTCACCTAAAATTAATTTTAGTGCAGCTCAAATAAATGTCTTAAGTTTAAGTATTTTTTTAGCTAGAGCCTTGACCACATTAGATGATCAAGAGCATCCGGTTGATTGTATTTTTATCGATGACCCCATACAGTCAATGGATTCAATAAACACCTTAAGCCTAATTGACCTACTAAGAAATTTAACTGTTAGATTCGAAAAGCAAATTATTATTTCAACGCATGATGAAAACTTCCATGAACTATTAAAAAAGAAGATACCGCCTAGACTTTTCAAATCTAAATTTCTACGACTAGAGTCATTTGGAAAAGTTTCAGAAGATAATCTTTAGGTACTCTAGCTATATTTATTTTCAAAAATAGAATAAGTTTTGACGCCTATTTATATAAGCGCTATTCTGGATATCAACAACAGAAGTAGTATCAAGCGCCATCCATATTGACACCGTAGACAATACATGATCGAATTCTGTATAAATAGCTGGTTAAATAAGGGGTGGCCGATACATTTTGCCCGCAGTTCTCAAACCTTACCAAAGCCTACAATTATCACTATATCCCTTATTGTGTGTGAAGAGAACAATGCTATACACCCACAAAGTAGTAGCTTCAATTATGCAACCACGTAAAATTCCGGATCAAATATTATATAAATAGCCATACAGATAAGAGTTAAGCAAGACCTCTACCATACAGTGCTAAAACCTCACTAGAGCGCACCCCTACTACCACTGTGCTCTCCTTTGCGCGCGAAGAAGTTTCCCTGTAACTAAGGTACGCGGCCTGGTTGAAAACATGAGTTCCTCCGAGAATGGATTGAGGCTAGGATAAATATCATTTAATATTTATTTATTAATTTCTCTAAAAATACGCAATGAAGAACTGCTTTAATCTCGCAATTTATATCGACATAGAATAGATAAATAGTTAGCCTGAAAATTTACAGTTATGTTTATATCATTTTTTTAGACCAGCATTTACAATCTAACAGATCATCCTGTATATGATAAAAATTTATTCTTAATTCAGGCTTTAATTTTAATTAATAGTTTACATCTATAGGCTCATTATATGAACAGTAAGAATACAATTACTTCCGGTGGTTGCTTATGTGGAGCTGTTCGGTACGAGATAAAAGGGCCACTACGCAACGTAGTTAACTGTCACTGTAGTATGTGTCAAAAGCTACATGGAAGTTTCGGCCCTCATACCAAGGCTCGCAAGGTCAATATTAAGATCACCAAAGATGATGGACTGGCGTGGTATAAAACATCAGAAGTGGCCCGCAGAGGCTTCTGCCAGCAATGTGGCTCAAGCCTATTCTGGGAACCATTTAATCTCGATGCAACTGGAATTATTGCAGGATCACTCGATGGCCCAACCGGGTTGAAAACTATGGGGCATATTTTCACCGGCGAAAAATCTGATTTTTACGAAATCGATGATGAACATCCTCAATTCAAGGGATCATCTGATGGGCAGCTAGTCAATGACTACAAATAAGTAGCTACCAGAGATTTGGGGGGCGCTAGTGCTCAAATTACACTAAAGCTCCCTATCAAATCTACGGACACCCAACTTTTCAGGCCCATGTGTTATTTAATTCGTATACCTAGTGGGCACTTAAGGATCTAGCTGAGATAAACCTATCTCCTCTAATATCTTTCAAATTAGAACCTCCACCAAATACAACCAGCAGAATTCCGGCCCCAAGTATTGGCAAATGCCCTATCAACTCATGAATACCAAGAATCGATGCAGTTAATAGAAAGAAACTTAATACCGTAAGAGTTGCTAACCGCGTTGACCAGCCCAACAAGATAACCAACCCAAAGCAGAACTCAGCCATTCCCGCAGAAAAAACGAAGGTCAAATCGGAGAAAGAATACCACCCCAGATTAGACATGAAGTTCCAATGATAGTGCTGTAGAAACTCAAGGCCCAGATGAGGGTTGAGCCACTTATTGTGAACTGCCAGAGTCATTAGCTGAAGGCCTAGCCCGCAGCGTAAAGCAAGCAGTCCAAGATCTGGCTTTTGGTACAATATAAATGCTAGTGAAAGCCCTAAAAATTCAAAGCCGTAATCAATCCAGATTGAGAATGGGTAAGTAGCCATTATTGAGAGTAAAAGCGCGAAGATTAGATACCCGGAGCTTCTTAGGCTGACATCTAAAATTAACACAATACCAATTACCAGCTGAAACTCATTAACAAGACTTTGCGTGGCAGAGAATTCCAGGTTAGGGGCCAGTAATACACCCGAAAAATAATTAAAAACAAAGGTTAACCCAATCAATGCAGACGTGATATGCCAAATTTTGTGACGACCAATGTCGGACCAGAGGTAGGGAAATTTATTAGATGCTTTGTGAACTGCCACTACCTCAAGTGACTGTAAGGATCTATTCACCATACAGTATAGAATGCCCCCCAAAAGAACTAACGCATATATCCAATTCCACTCAAACTCAACTGCATTACCATCGTTTTGTACAAACCAGCGTACATGAGACCACGCAGGAGAAGAAACAAAGTAGCCTATAAAAGCTATAACCAGTAGAAATCTGTAAGACTTCCTCCGTGTAAACATAATTATTACCTCAATGAATACTGCTTTTAGCCTACAAAAATCTATGCAGGCAGCTTTTGCACCTGATCATATATAGTTCACGTATTTAGAGTAAATAAGGTAGCGTTCACGTTGCTAGGTACTTAACAAATGTGAAAAAAATAGCATTCTGAGGGGATTCTTTGTCAACCAAAAAATTTCTTGAAGCAAGTTCACAAAGTGTGAAATCATTGCTCATTGATAATGATCACCAATAGATCTTAGCTATCTTACGCGCGTCTAGAATGAGCATATTATCCGTCAGACAAATGGGTGAGCAACCACATAAGTCTATCTTTTATTAATAGTTTTACTAGAACCCAAAAGTGCCGGTTATTTATGATTGAATTTAAAAGATATGCTCATATTGAAGACTTAAGGAGCCTCTGAATAACTCCGTAATGCCTCTGCGAGTCTTGAAGGCTGCAGATGTTAGGCGCAGCTCGCCGCGAATGGCCGTAGCCCTTTGCAAGAGCTGCAACGCAGCAGGTGCGGCCTTCAAGGCCCGCCCTTCGGGGCTTGCAGAGCGATTCACACTCCGCGTTGCGACTTCTTGAAAGGTCTAGACATTCCTGCGAAGCCGCGCCTTGATTGTGAACCGCTCTGAAAGCCAGAGGTATCACGGAGTTATTCAGAGGCTCCTTAATGCTTTACTATGTAAAATCATACAAAAATGACTCAATACTTAAAATACTAAAGGAAGGGGTAAATAGCACTAGTGAAGCAGAAGAGTTTTCTCTCTTTATTTGGTGGGTTGTTGATTCTATTCATGGTGACCAGGAAAATGAAATAGAGATAATGGGCAGCGCAGGCAATCTTGAAATGTTACCTGATCTCGAATATGAAATATCAGGTTATATGCAATCAGTAGGCTTCTACGATGTATGGTGTAGAGTGAGTAAACAGGCTTAATAGTACCAATACTCATTATTCAAGAACTGAAAATGGAAGCTCTACAAACCAGCTTAGTGTTGAGATGACTAGTACAACTAGCATCTCAAGCCTTCATCCCAACAATTCTGGGCACCCACAAAAGTAGCAGCTCCAAATACAATCCATATTGATACCGCATAAAATACTGAATCAACCAATGCATAAATAGCCAGCCAAATAGGGGGCAACCAATACCTATACCACGCAGCGCGTAAATCCCATGAGTGGCCACTGCACTTGCTTGTGTACATAAAGATGGTAAAGATATGGGGCCGGGCAAAAGATATGGACATCGTCTCAATTGGGACGGCAAAAGCCAGCTGGCAGATTTCCCAAGATGCGGCAACTTATACCACAACAAGCAATTACAAGCCTGCCGTCCTTTATATCAATAAAAAGACCGCTTTGAACTGTCCTCCATAGTCAAGGCTAGCCTTGACAAGCCAGGAGCAGACACCACAACTCACTTCAATGCCACACCACTCACAGGCTTAAACTGTTCGTTCGTCTACGAATATGTCGATTCGTCACTTTTTTAAACACCGAGATTACTGTCGCTATAAGCTAGGTCAAAACTCAATAGGAAAAGAAACTCTTATGAAAGTTACAGCCATTGCCTCCTGTTTACTATTAGCCTCAAGTAATAGCTTCGCCCTCGAAACCAAAAAGAATGACTACGATTTGAGAATCGACAATGTACAAATATTAACCAGCGATGCGGAAGGCTTTAGCGAGAAAAGCCGTATTTACATTCAAGATGACCGCATAGCCAGAATCACTCCAATGACCAGGACAGCCCTACCTGCCGAGAATACCCACGACGCACAGGGTAAATATGCAATACCGGGCTTAATCGATTTACATGTGCACTTGAGTGCATCTGGGTCAACGTATAAGAATTATCAGCACCTGCCGTTAGAAACCAACTTAAACAATCAACTCTATTATGGCGTTACCGCTGTCACTGACCTTCTGATGTCGAGCGAGATGATGCAATCTATATCCCAGTTGAACGATTTGGCTCCACTAGTATTTGCCTCCGGACCCGCCTTCACCAACCCTAGAGGTCACGGTACCCAATTCGGAGTGAAAGTTCATGAGATTGACAGTATCGAGCAAATCAGTGCGAGCTGGGATGCACATTTAAGTTACCAGCCAAAGTTGACCAAAGCCATCATAGAAACTTTTGATGGTACTGTCGTCCCGCTCTCAGATGATGTACTCAAAGAGATTGGAAAACGCTCCCAAAGCGCCGACTTACCGTTTTTTGTTCATGTCTCCACCCTGGAAGATGGGAAACGAGCAATCAAAGCTGGGGCTACTGCTTTAGCCCACGGTATCAATTTTGAACCAGTGGACAATGAATTTATAAAGCTCATGCTACAAAACGAGGTTACCTATATACCCACTCTATCAGTGCTTCATAATCAGGCTGATGAACATGAAAATCAATCTATCACTCAATTAGACTTGGCACCTATACACCCAAAAATGAAGGACTGCCTGTTTAATGAAGTCCAGGCACCAACCGCCAGTAGAAAACTAGCCTGGAAGAAAAAATCCATCGCATATAATAACGTGATCAAGCTAGCTAAAGCCGGTATTAAAATTGGCGCTGGCTCTGACTCCGGCAACCCCTACTCGCCACACGGACTGGGCTTAATAAGCGAGATATTAGCCTTGCACAAGGCGGGTCTATCCAACCAGCAAATTATACTGGCCACGACACAGGTTGCAGCAAAAACTTTGAATGCAAGTGAGAATATAGGGTCAATATCCCAGGGAAAACGTGCTGACTTTATTCTGCTAAATAAAAATCCTATTGAGAACATACAAGCAATTACAAACCCAGAAAAAATCTATCTTGCAGGTGTGCCGGTAGAGAGAAAACAGCTTATCGAGAAGAGCTACGCCACTCCCCCTATCGGTTCCAGTTGTGAATCTTCTTCGGAGAAGAAAGACCATAGAATATAAAAAGACCTCACAGTGTCAGCACTCATTTAAATTGTAATTTATGGGTGCTGATACTCACCTTTAGATAATAAGAAAACATATCAAGCGGGCTTGAATTAAAACTATCTTATCTTATTTAATCCCAATATAATTGGCCAATCCTGAATAAGCTATGATAGCTAGTGCTCATCAATATTTTATGTCAATACTAAAAGATCTTAAGCATCCTTTCTTTGCGAAATCATTTGTCGTCGTTCTATTACTAGATATAGCTTGCGTATTTGTTTTTTTTGAATCAGGAGATATAAGCTCAGTTAGCAGTGCTCTCACTGGTGCTCCGATATGGTTTGTTTTCTTTTATTGGCTACCCACCTGGTCCACAGCTCTCATTGTATTGCGCCTTAGACGCAGAGGGTATCATTCATTGTTAATCGAGTGGATGATCCTGGTAGTCCATATGACTATTGGCAATCAGTGCGTTAGCTGGTTTATAGAGTACGCCTTTAATGTCGAAGGCGGTTTGAATATGGGACTGGGCATTATCTTTAATGGGCTAATGTGGGCTACCTGTTTATACTGCTCTTACGCCATGCTGGAATACCGTCATAAAGCCTCTGAGCAAAAGCTCGCCATGCAGAAAGCAAAATTACAAACATTACGTTATCAGCTAAATCCACACTTTATGTTTAACAGTCTTAATACTATCTCCTCCTATATTCATAGCGATCCAAACCTTGCTGATGAAGTTTTACATAAACTGGCAGATATTTTGAGACATTCCCTCGACACTGGCGAGCTAGAAGAAACTACAATCAAAGAAGAAATTGAACTGATTAATAAGTATTTAGAAATAGAAAAAGTACGTTTTGGTGATAATTTGAAAGTAGAGATTACAGTAGACCCAAGAGCCAGTGATATCTCTATCCCGCCCCTATTATTACAGCCAATTTTTGAGAATTGCTTCAAACATTGCCGTACAATAGAAAACTTACATATTCAATGTCGTATCTACTTAAAGAATGACAAGGTAATTATTGAAGTCGCAGATAACGGATATGGATTTCAGGAAAGCGTTCTTAGTTTTATCCACTCACAGGGAACTGGAATTCATAATTTGCGCCAGCGCGTTGAGCTACGGCCAAATGGAAAACTTACTCTAAGCAATCAAAGCGGTGCCCACGTTAAAGTTGAGATGTCTGTATGAATTTAAGGGTCATTATTGCCGAAGATGAAGCACCGGCAAGGAATAAATTAAAAGCTCAGCTGGCGACTATTAACTCTATTGAATTGGTTGCAGAAGCAAAATCTGGACTGGAAGCATTAACATTGATTGAGGAGCATCAACCACAACTACTACTGATGGACATTGAAATGCCTCATCTTAGTGGATTGGATGTACTAGATGCCCTAACTTACCAACCCTATATTATTTTCACAACAGCGTATTCTAAGTTTGCTATTGATGCTTTTAACCACGATACAATCGATTACTTGCTTAAACCCTACCCATTGCAACGCTTAAAAGCTGCCATCGAAAAAGCGGAGAAGCGAATCAAACTTATTCATAACAGTACTCGGGTAGGGGGTGATTCGATAGCACTAAAGCGCCTCGTAAGTAGGTGCGATGATCGCATGACCTTTATTGATCTGAACGATATTTCTTATATTAAGTCTGAGAAAGGTTCAATTATTGCTCATACAGTGAAAGGCATCAAACCCTTACAAATGGGCCTAGATCAACTGGAGCAAAAGCTTAACCCAGATCAATTTCTACGCCTACACCGCAGCTACCTGATTAACCTGGACAGAGTCTCGGAAATTCAGCGTTACCTAAACGGAAAATTGGCAGTGATTATTGATGATGAACAGAAAACCACTTTAATATCTAGCCGATCCGGAGCCGATAGATTGAAAATGATATTCGAGCAGGGAAGCTAGAAATCGCTATTTGTTTCTTTATTCTTACACGATTAGACCGTACTTACACCATAAATGAAAATCGGGCTGAGTTTAATATGGAATACTGGCAAGTACGTTCTTGATACCACCTCATAAGCACTATCAAGTAATCATCCCAACATCATAAATCATATCGACAAAAATAAAGTGCTGAACCAATTCAATACATTGGGAAAGACACAGAAGCCTCTAAAACTAGCCCAGCATTTCTTTAAGTGGAAATAAGAGTTTCGACATTCAATTATTCAAGAGACTCTTCAAATTCCTTTTTGCTCTCTAAATCGTAATAAAGAATATCACTCCAATACAAACCCACCGGAGGCTCACTCTCAACGTTGTCAAATTTATCATTGAACTGGAGCCCATAAAATGGACTTAAAACAGATTCTGAATTGTTTTCTGCTGCACTCTTTACAATATCAGCCGATACCTCTGGGTCTTCAGGAAGTGCATCAATAGCTGCTCCAGCTTCACGGCAAGCGATAATTTCGGATTCAACGTAGCCACGCAGAACTGACTCTTCAGAGTCATCCATACAGTCCAGCTCGATAGTCTCAAGCAGTAGATGCCTATCCTTATGCTCTTGAAGGAATTCTAACGTTTCATTTAGCATTGAATCCGGCAGATCCGTAATGTCTTTGCTAATAACTCGCAGAACTTCAACAAATTTCTTTAACCGCTCAAATCCTGCCTCAAAGTCACTACTAATAGCATAAAGTTGAGTTTTATCATCAGGTGAATCGTCCTCAAAGCCATCCGAGACCAATGACGCGCACAGATTGGGATTCCCGGACATTAGCACACGATAAGTGAAGGGAATACTATATGGCCATTCAGACAAGCCGGAGATAGTCTCGGGGCGGTCTGAATAGGATTTAGGTTGATTACTAAGGCTATAAAGATAAGAACGATTTGCCATTTTAAGACCCCTTATAAATACTGCCAACGGCACGACCTTATCGTTGTCATGCCTTTTTTGCTTAAGAAAAATATTAGATGGAAACTTTATGGGCTAAGAAAGTTGAGAGTGAAGTTAACTCTGTGTGCTTACCATCCAGTTAGTTGTTAATAACCATCGGTTCATTCGTAAATTGAGTAGATGGATAAGTTAGGTACTCACCGCCAGCGTTCTATTTCTGTTAGAACTAGACTCTACCACTACTGAGCCTGATTATGTACAAGGGGCTTTATTTTAATGATATTTTTCAGGAAATTGATTTTAATCAATTTCAGCTTGGAGTTTTTCTAACGGTGCTGTAGCCAGAGCCATTCAACTTTACCCCTGCAAATAGCTCTGGTCACTCGGGAGATTATCAAACCACAACCTGCCTTAACCTGAACTTTAAATTACTCACACTATACATGTAACTGTTACTTACTTTTCCTACCCTCTGTCTTCGTTCATTAAGTCTATCTTAGTTACCAGGCTCCTATTATTCTGGGCACTCCCTTTCTTCCAATACCCCACCCCTCTTGATTGAGTATTCTGTATAACTCCCAGTCATTATATCGAGAATTTGTAGCCAGGAATAAAACAGCGCTTTTTCAGATTTAGCAATTTCTTCTGCCAGTTCCTTTGCGGCTTCCTCTGTGGGTGCAGAATCCCTAAAGCTTTTTGCACCACCATTCATTAAATTAACCCGCTCTGCAAAAATTGCGAACCGATTGATTTTTCTTCCCATAATTTGCTCCTTATCCATAAAAACAGCTTAAGTCCTTACATTCCTAAGCTGATACTTCCATCCAATTTATACTTCGCTCAACTCCTCGCATTTGCGCCAGGGTCAGCTCTAACTCCTCGCGTAGATTCATCTCTACTGATACCGAAAAGCTGCGTACGTATTTTGTATAGTTAAGGATACAGATAGCGTACATTGGCCGGTTGTTATAACCCGATCGGTAACGGCAGATCCGGATCGGCTCCCCGTCAATAGTGATACTTCTGGCTCCCATTGCTACCTCCACTCAAGATACTGTACATGCATACAGTATACGGTAAGAGGTTCAGGAACTGTCAAGTCACTATTGCCGCCAGTCCAGAGCCCACTCCGCCCATATCGCCCTTCTGCACGCGAAATTACCAGTGTTATCAAGGAGTTTGGTACGAGGGTAATCACCGTTTACGCCATAGCCGCAGATATACACTTCCTGTGTATTGGCAACCCAGTCGTATAAGTGCTGGGACAAGCCATAGACTGTATAAGAAACGATCAGCGATCTATTTTTTGATTAAAAAATGATTAACAAGGCTTAAGGTGAGGGAACACCGGTGAGTAGTACATAGGCTACACCGCTCAACTCAATGCAAGGGAGAAGCAGAGGGGTTGTCGTAGAACAATGTGTATCCTGCTAGCTACCAGGAGTATTTGGGGAATGCTTGGGTAGTCAGCCTTTAGGAGGGTTTTGCGGTACCTCTAAGCTCTCAAGGCTTTTAGCCAGCCAGTCTTCATACCAGTTAAGATAGCTACTAGACCAAGGCTGTGGCTCACGGTAACTCTGAGTAACCCATACTTCTCCCCTATGAGCACCGTTAATAACTAACATAAATTCAATACCACAGCCTATTTCTGCAATATCAATGGTGCCTGCTGACATCGGATATTCATCTTCGTCATCCTGGTAGTAGTGCGGAAGACCTTCTACGTTAGCACCATAAGAATGCCCAGCCCCAAAACCAATCTCAAGAAGAAAGGCCCGAAACTCCTGCGGTAAAGAAATGTTGTATTTCTTCTCGATACCGTTAACTTCTTCCTCCGAAAACCGACGGAAGTTATAGTTCCAGCGCTCTGCACCAAAGAGAGAACAATCCTTATCCAAACCACTCAGCCGTTTAAGTTGTTGTTTGATGCCCAGAAGTCGGCTTTCTATATCTTGCGTACTCATACCGTCTATATTTTAAATATTTATAAGTTTCTGCATTGCCTAGATTACAACTTTTAACGCAACGACTAAACTGCCTCCTCCACATCCTGCCTCACCGAAACCTAACGAAGAGTGAGATTACTTCAATTAGTGCCATTTCGTAAATCTCAATTCGCGACCATAATTGCTGCGATAAGAGCCCCAAAAATAAAATAGAAAAATACAAACCACCCTTGAACTAAGATACCTACTTACTTACAAAAATTAAAAGAGATATTTGCGATGTATACCAGTGATTTAATTTAGCCAATTTCATCTAGATAAACTATGGGCCCAACAGTATCAAACTACAACAGCAGATAGCATATTTTTAAAACCTCAAATACAGCTAAAAAGATAGGCGCAGAAATGATCTTATTGGAATTTATTCAGATTGTTTTCAGTAACAAAACTGCGTAAGGTAACTGAATATTTCTCGATATTTTGATCGCTGCTGAGCAGCGTTATTTGTAAGCAAATCGAATGCAAAATATTGAAGAGATTTATAAATAGCCTATTCCCTCAAAGGAGAACGGTAGCGTGACATAAAAGTAAGTTAAAGTCGCTGACCCAAGGTGCTACCAACACCAGGGGCCAGCTAACCAAATTGATACACTCACTATCAAGATGGCTGTATGGATGATACGCTAGAAACCCGCTCGTCTTCAATAAAGTGGAGCACATTCAGTAACTTGAGGCAATCACTCAGGTTCTGGCAGCGTTGTGTCCGTCTTTTCTACTTTTATGCCTACCGTTCCCGTGCCCCACCCCGCATTCATTCTTCAACTTTCTTTCACAGCTTTCCCATTGCGGAAAGGCTACCCATGGTTTGAGTATCATTAGGGAATAACATATGTTGATTTTGACTCGCCGAATCGGCCAAAACCTCAGAATTGGGGCTAATGTCTCAATCACTGTATTGAACGTTAAAGGCAATCAAGTACAAGTAGGAATAAAGGCCCCCAAATCTTTGGCAGTTCATCGTGAAGAAATTTATAACCGTATCCAGAGGGAGCAGAAGATAGACAAGTAAAACCTGTGAGTGGAAAACCTGGACCAATTATTGGGGGCAGAGTCGAGTAAGCTAAGGGGTTACACTGCCACCAATTATTGGCCTTTCGCGAGAGCGATCATACTTACCGTCAAGAACCCAATCATCTTGAAACTTTGGGATTATCACGAATAGGAGATACGCCATCTTCGAAGACTATATGTCGTCTTCGAAATTTCTTATCCAAAAGGTATTCAGGTTGGCTAATCCGATCCATTCGAAAATGACGAAAGTCATTGCGAGCAGGGTCCCAAGCTACCAGATACCATACGGGTGGTAAGATCAACATAGCTTGCGGTTCAACAACCCGGCTAGTTACTGCCCCTTTCGCATCACGATATTGGAAGCTCAGGTATAGTCGCTGAAGAAAAGCCGTTTCAAATGTAGGCAGTAGTAAGGGCGACATCTCTCCGACATTAGATACGTCTACCTCCGGTGAAAGCTTGCCGATGTACAGGCAATCCATAAACCTGCGTAAATCACGCACCTTATCAACGGGTAAAGCCTTCTCTATTTTTGCCAGCCCGGCATCCGCAAGATCCGAAAAGGGCAAACTCCCTGCTGCACGCACGGATGCAACGCTAATAAGCAGCGCAAAAATCTCAGCGACCGAGAGCCGAGCTGTAGTTTGAACCGATTGCGGATCAAGTTGCAGGCCGCCCCCAGGGCCAGGTTCAGAACGGATAACAAAGCCCTCATCCCGCAACGAGCTGATATCACGCAGCACTGTGCGCCTGGATGCGCCAACTTCAGCGGCTAAATCGGCAATCGTCAAAGTGCCCTTTCGGCGAAGGCTTCGCACTATGGCGTCTTGTCGGAGACGTACATTCATTTTACACAGATATTAATAAATGGTGACAGTTTTTGGCACTATTAGATTCTAGCCTATGCACTCACAATCCAGCAAAGGGATGTTGAAGTTGGAACAACCCTTAAGGATAGAAAGCGGAGCCTGCTGGTAAACAGCAGCTCTCAAGGCCTCCCCAAAAAAGAGGAAGTAAATTGTCTAGAATACCCGATTTCCCCACACCTACTCTTATCTCAGTGAATGGCATAGAGCTGGAGGTCTTTGAAGCGGGCCAGCAGAACACAGGAAACCCCGTTGTGCTTTGTCACGGATGGCCGGAACATGCCTTTTCCTGGCGCCACCAAATACCCGCTCTCGCCGCAGCGGGCTACCACGTTATCGTTCCCAATCAGCGAGGCTATGGCAACTCATCCTGCCCAACGGAAGTAACCAGCTATGACATCGAACAATTAACCGGCGATCTAGCTGCACTTCTGGATCACTACGGATACCAAGATGCCACCTTTATCGGTCATGATTGGGGTGCAATGGTCGTTTGGGGAATAGCGCTATTACACCCAAACCGCGTAAATAAAATTATAAACCTCGCACTGCCCTATCAAGCCCGAACAGAGAAACCTTGGATCGAGTTTATGGAGGAATTCCTTGGGAGCGATTATTATTTTGTCCACTTCAATAGGCAGCCAGGTGTTGCGGACGCAGTGTTAAACAAGAACGCTTCCCAGTTCCTTCGCAATTTGCTCCGCAAAGACGTACCTTCTACACCGCCGGAACCTGGTATGGTAATGATCAATCTCGCAAGAGCAGTATCACCGCTTGGTGCCCCCTTGCTGAATGATAATGAACTGGCTGTATTCGTTTCCGCATTTGAAAAAACGGGTTTTACAAGTAGCATAAACTGGTATAGAAACATGGATCGCAATTGGCATATCTTGGCAGATGTAGACCCAGTTATCCAAAAGCCGACCCTTATGATTTACGGCGATTATGATTTGATACCTAGGTCTCCATATATCAAAGATTTTGTTCCCAATGTAGATGAGGTGAACCTTAATTGCGGCCATTGGATTCAACAGGAAAGACCGGAAGAAACCAATCAGGTGATTTTAAACTGGCTGGAACAACAATCCGCTACTTAGTATCCATTTCTCTAGAAAATTCCCTTTCCGATTATCCACACAGAATCCCGCAAAGAAGGCGTTCACGGTAGGATACTCATTTTAAAGTGGCCGTCTGAGGATAGCATGTGCATATAAGCGAGACATGCTACTTCATAAGGCCACTGCTCAACATAATATGTCTCGATACAACTCATCAGCTACTGATAAATTGGCTTTGCTGCCGAGATGTTCCTCACCTCTAAATTTGGCTGACAATCATCGCTTAAGTATGTAAAACTAGTGGCTTAATGCATCCACCCTGGTGCAGGCAGATCATAACTTCACTGTCAATTTCAGAATTTTATAATAGCTGGATTCCCAAATGGAAAAGGTTGCCATATTTGTTGATGTACAAAATGTTTATTACACATGTCGACAAATCTATAAACGAAACTTTGATTACAACAAGTTTTGGCGGGAGGTGACAGGGGGTAAAAAAGTTGTTAAAGCCATAGCTTACGCCATCGACCGTGGTGATAGAAAACAGTATGAATTTCAAAACATCTTAAGGTCGATTGGTTTCGAAGTGAAATTAAAGCCCTTCACCCAAAGATCCGATGGCTCAGCCAAGGGCGACTGGGATGTGGGCATAACTATTGATGCTATGGAATATTCAAGCTCGGTAGATACAGTGATTTTAGTGTCAGGAGATGGCGACTTTGACATTCTTGCCCAAAAGCTCAGATTAGATAGAGGTAAGAAAGTTGAAGTATATGGTGTTCCGGAATTGACAGCTGGAGCATTAATTAATGCGGCGAGCAAATTCACTCCAATTGAAGATAGGTTATTGCTGTAATAACTACCAAGGCTACTAACTGGTGTTCAGTGGCCTTAAAGAAATTTCGCTCAAAATAACCATCTAGTCACTTATGTGATTTTAGAACAAATACCTATGCTATTAGTCAACAGACAAGTCTATTATTGGCTTTTATACTATCTAATAACACCTTAGTAAGGCTCAAGGCGTCAACAAATGAAGAACTCGTTAGTTATAATTTTGACCCTATTCTCTATGGCTTCTAAAGCAAGAGGGGATGTAAATAATTGCCCTAAATTAAATCTCAACATTCCTGAATCTAAAGCCAACCCAGTAATAAAGGTCGCACCACTGCGTCCACTAGGCACTAACAGGAACTTACCCGTATGCGTAGTCGTGTCCTTTAGACTGGTGGAGAAAACGACGTCTGAAGGAGGAGGTCTTGTTCCTGGGGAAATAAAGATCGAAGGTTCATCTGATAAAGCATGGGATACCCCCGTTAAAGTCGCCGTATCAAGATGGCTTTACCTTTCAGAAGGTATCGACTATCGTGGGCGTCAGTATGTGATCTATAAGATTCCCTCACAATCCCCATAGTCAAAAACTAGAAAAGCTAAATGGTACCGTTTAGAGATTTTATGCGCATATTGGTACTCTTGATTACACTTATCCCCGCAGCAGTTTTTGCAGGAGGTATAAATTGTACTAGCGACGGAGACTCAGATCGCTATAAAAATCAGCTCAAAAAATTCAATGCTCAGCTACTATGCGGCCTAAGTCCTGAGTATGTTGCAGGATTTCGTATTGTTTTTGCTCCATCATTCGGACAAGCCAAGATAACAACGGTTTACCAACGCCATGACGGGACACTAGATGTAAATGGTAAATATCCTCTATCGTTATCCCAGTACAAGGACATGGTTTCCCAATTTAAGGATCTCAACCTCTTTAAATTAGAAAGTTATGATAGATTAATTGATTTGTACTGTGCCAAGCCTCCAAAATTATCAACGAAAATAGATTCCTCCGAACCTAATAAATGCCCTTTGGGGCTCGATGGGGAGACCGTTTATATTGAGGCTGCCTATGGAGGCCAAAAAAGGACCGTTCAGCGCTGGAATGGACTAAGTGTTGCTCCCTATGTGGAAAGGGACTTTAGTAGAACTGCAAATTTTCTCCTAAATATACTTGACTCTGAAATTAAGGACTAATTTATTTTTATATATACTCAATGAGAACACTCAAGATTCTATTATTTTACTTTAGGGAGTGGAAAGGATTTAGCCTAATAGTTCTCCTTCTATTACTGGTGTTACTTCATGTTATTAACCTTGCCAGTAACACCGAGAAGGTTGTAAAGCAAAATGGTACAATCAAATCAAAATTTTATATTGGTGGCTCCAGTGCCGCTCACATACCAAAATATCAATATCGAGTAGAGCTAAAGAATCGCAAGGTGATTGATGTGGGCAGCGATATGAACCTACACCCAGGTGATACGGTCTGTATTGCAAGCATCACTTATAAAAATATCTTGAGAGTCGCCCAATATACCATAGAGACTTCAAACGGCTGCACCGGTGCACAGTAATCGGCGTTGCGCAAGAATCTACTTTTGTGTTCCGACTAACTCCACGACACTCTAGCCCTTGAACTTTAGGTTTCAGCTCAGAGGCCTACTAATCCCCATATCTATCAATCCTTATATTAGTTTCTTTACCTTAACCACATTAACAAACTCAGCATGGTGATAGATGCGCCTAACTTATTGATATTACGAGTTTTTTTGATGGTATCCAGGGTATATGAAGTATTACCCCTGTTACCAAATGCTATGTTTCTAGAGTCGCGTACAATCTACGGAACCAGAAGGCAATGGCTATCAGAATCCTTTCTATCGATGGTGGAGGAATCCGGGGAATCTTACCTGGCCAGATACTGGTGTCCCTTGAACACAAGCTAAAGGTGAAATCAGGCAATCCTGACGCCAGGATAGGCGAGTACTTCGACCTGGTGGCCGGAACAAGTACCGGTGCTGTATTGGGTGCCGCCTATATATGCCCTAACAAGCAAGGAAAACCCAAGTTTTCTGCTCAAGATGCTGTCAACCTCTACCTAGAGAGCGGTGAGAAGGTATTTGGCTCCGGATCATGGCCTTTTCTAGAAAAGTTAAAGCTATTGAAGCAGGAGAAGTACTACTCCAAGGAACTGGATAAAGCTATTACACCATTCTTCAAGAAAACAAAACTTAGTAATCTATTAAAGCCCTGCTGCTTTATTTCTTATGATATCAAAAGACGGAAACCAATCATTTTTAAGCAACACCGCGCCATAGTAAAGAATGAAGATTTTCTGGTTAAAGATCTTCTCTTAGGTAGTACAGCAGTACCAACCTACTTTGAGCCTGCACGCATTTTTTCACTTCCTCCATCCAACAATAAGTATGTCCTCGTAGACGGTGGCATGGTAGCCAGTGATCCAGCTTTATGTGCCTATTCCGAAGCTATCAAATTCAGTGAGGTCTCCGGGATTAAGGATATGATTATTTTGTCACTAGGCACTGGCACAGAACTTTCAGGGTACAAATACAAAGAGGTCAAAGATTGGGGGATGTTTAACTGGGCAAGGCCCGCCATTGATATCGCTGTAAATGGAAACGCACAAATGGTTCATTATTACCTAAAGCAAATCTCTTCTACCGTAGAGAACTCAAATTACTACCGCATACAGCCAAAACTCTATACTGCTGACTCAGCTATGGACAATGCATCACCAGAAAATCTAAAGAAGCTTAAAAAGTCGGGAGAAAGGAATGCGGAGTGTTTTGATAATGAACTGGAAGAGTTAGCTACTATATTAGTCAACACCCAAGGAAACCATAGATATCAGTAATACTACGATTAGGACCATCATCAGCCTTATTGGATTACAGTTATAGAAAGCCTTACTACTTATCAGAGCTGAGATATTTTTCTCTTACCTGATTAATCATACCTCCGGCTTCAAGTACTTCAATTTCGTCCTTAGCCAAATCGCTCCGTAAGTTAATACACTCTCCAGATGATTTTATTAGTAATTTAATTGAACTGCTTGACTTTATCTGTGCAATTGGATTGTCAATTTCAAGAGCTACACCCTGCTCAAGCCGATCGTAATCATCAAATTCTTCAAATAGCAATGGCAGTACACCAAAGTTAATAAGATTACGCCTGTGTATACGGGCCATACTTTTTGCAATTATGCACCTCACCCCAAGAAAGCGTGAAGATACCGCCGCATGCTCACGGCTGGAGCCTTGTCCATAATTCTCACCACCGACAACAAAACAGTCTCCATTGAGCTTCACTGCCCGATCATAGAACGATTCATCGATTCGTGAGAATGTATAGCGGCTGATGGCGGGGATATTTGAGCGCAGCGGTAAGATTTCTGCTCCAGCAGGTAATATTTCATCAGTGGATACATTGTCCCCTGCTTTCAGCAATAATGGGCCAGTTAAAACTTTCGGTAGCTTTTCGAAATCAGGGAGGGGCTTGATATTTGGCCCTTTGATCAACTCAACTGCTACTGGGATTTCTTGAGGCGGCTGCAGTAACGGACGTATATCAGGTAGATATTCCGGCTCACGGAAGCTGGGGTAGTCCATATCCAGGTCACGAGGGTCAGTGATCACTCCTCTTAACGCACTGGCAGTGGCCACTTCGGGGCTGCATAAATAGACTTGATCGTCTGCGGTGCCTGAGCGGCCTCGGAAGTTACGTGGGACCGTGCGCAAGCTTATACCACCACTGGCAGGGGCCTGCCCCATGCCGATACAACCACCACACCCGGTTTGATGCAAGCGAGCTCCCGCTTGTAGCAATTTTGTCAGATCTCCACTCCGACTGAGCTCTTCGAGTAACTGACGTGAGGTTGGATTGATGTCAAAGGAAACGTCATCAGCTATTCGGCGACCTGAGACCATGCGTGCAGGTATCGCAAAGTCTCTCAACCCTGGGTTGGCAGAAGAGCCAATATAGCTCTGATAGATAGGACGGCCCTCCACTTCACGGACCGTCACAACTTTGTCTGGGCTTGATGGGCAAGCAATCAGCGGCTCGAGATGTGATAAATCGATAGTATCTTCTTCGTCATAACCAGCGCCTTCATCGGCCTTCATTTCAACAAAGTCGTTTTCACGATGCTGCTGCTTTAGGAAAGCCCTAACTGCTTCATCGGCAGGAAAGACGCTGGTGGTAGCGCCCATTTCCTGCCCCATATTGGCGATCACATGGCGATCCATCGCTGTCAATTTAGCCAGGCCGGGACCGTAATACTCAACAATCTTGTTAACACAGCCCTTAACAGACTGCCGACGCAACATTTCCAGAATGATGTTCTTAGCGCTAATCCATGGCGGCAGCTCACCTTCGAGCTTCACACCGAGTATTTTGGGCATTTTCAGTGCAAAGGGGACGCCTGCGATGGCCATTGCTACCTGTAGGCCACCGGCTCCAATCGCCAGCATACCCATAGAACCCGCTGCACAAGTATGGCTATCTGCGCCAAGTAATGTCTTGCCAGGCACATCAAAGCAAGCCATCTGTACTGGATGGCTGACACCATTACCGGGCCGCGAAAACCAAATTCCAAATTTACGACAGGCACTTTGCAGGAATATATGATCGTCGGCGTTTTTAAAATCCGTCTGTAACAGGTTATGGTCTACATATTGTGCTGAAAGCTCAGTCTTGATTTGAGACAAACCAAGTGCCTCAAGCTCCAACATAATAAGTGTTCCCGTCCCATCCTGAGCTAGCGTCTGATCGATCTTTATCTCTATTGGGCTGCCAGGCTCCATTGATCCACTCACAAGGTGGCTTTGGATAAGTTTCTGCGCAAGATTCATAGGCATAAAGGGATACCCGGTGAGTGAGCTGGAGCTTTCTAGTATTGATATAACTAGATCTTGATCATTGTAGCTCTAGCTTCCTCGGCTGAAGCACCGTTGTAGTTGCAGGACTATGTAAGCGCCAAGGCTATACCCCCGGACTCTTAGTAGCTCTAACATACGCTAGAGCTACTTGAACCGTTTGCTTCCGCAGTTTTGTAATCTCTGACAAATAACTGAGTATATTCAGCTACATACGATCGATAGGGGGTAATCACTATTAGATAGGGGTTTAATTCAACCCAGAACTTCTATTTAATCAGTCAAAATTAAAAGTGCTCTTGGAAAAGACACAATTTCTAAAGATTGGCAATTGCTTATGAATTCAGCTCACACACAATTATATTAATTTTCTTCTCTACAAGCTGACCTGTATTACTTTCTCCATACTCACTATGCTTCCCGCGGGATACAACTTTAAATCCAGTGTCAGACAATTGGGCACAAATATCACCTTCATCAAACAGCCTGAATCCATATTGAGTGAACGGTAGATTTTGCATAAAAGATTTATCGCCAAAAGCCAGGCATAACTTTCCTTTAGGTGCTAGTACTCTGGAGATCTCTGCAAGATGAGTTTTTAGGGTGTCCCAAAAGTATATTGTGTGTACGGCTAGAACCTTATCGAACTGTCTATCGGCAAACGGCAGGCTTTCTGAGCTACCAACTAAAAAGTCCATTTGCCCCGACTCTATATATTCAAAATTTAGGCCCTTTGCGGTTGCAACCATATCGCTCGACCAATCAATGCCGGTATAGCGGACACAAGCTCCCTTACGAATTACGTCGACTGCAAATTTGCCATTACCCGGACCAATTTCTAGAACAGAATCACCATCTACCACATTGAGAGCCGTTAAAGCGGCAAGATTCGTTGCTTCATTCGCTTTGTTCATTTGCTGCGCGGTTTCTGAAGCCAATGTACCAGATGGTTTTCTAAGCTGCTCAGCAATGAGCTTTGGATCTTTTGACATTACTATTCCTTCAGCGCCAAAAATAAAGTACTAACCAGATAATTTATTCTTTAAATTAACCAATCACTTCCTAGTTAACCGTTTTGTTTTCAATACAGATGTAAAATACAACTTATTCTACCTACTATATTGCCCAATATCTATATCGATTATGTTAGGCAAAAAATAGGTGCAGGCAGAATACCTATTAAGATATTCTGCCTGCGTATCTCAGTATTTCCTGCAATGCGAATTACTTCAATATGAAAATTTGTTTTTTAAGTACCCCTTTCCAAAATAGATTGCAAATAAAGCAAACTAGAACTTGTTATCTTTAATTTGGTTAGATTGTACTTAAAACGATATTTAAACATCCGCAGTATGTGCCATGAGCTTGCAAGCAATTATCATAATGACAGCAGCCACAATTGTTGGGACCACTGTAGGGATAAATTCTGGATAAGATCCATCAATAAAATAGCCTACTAATCGGCCAACCAGAACCAAAATCAATGCAAGAAATCCAACCATAATATGGTCCACGTTAGATCTTATCGCTCCAAGAAGAACCATTGCCCAAATTGCGATTGTTGTCCCACCCCAAAGAGAGCGAATACTCGATAGCCCACTCACAGAATCAATAGGCCCGATAAATGTGTGGGCCAGCATGACAGATGGACTAATCATAAGCACCAATCCAGTCCCCATAAAAAACAGGGCTAAGATACCTAAAATACAGCGTCCAATAGTTGCCTTCGCCATATACCCAAAACCTCCAATCAATTTGTAATCATTCAATATCACCGGACGAGGCATAGGTTATGGATAAATATGCCACTATATGGCATATTTTGATAACTATGCGAACATCTACCCTCTCACGAATAGATAGACTTGAAGTTATCACCGCCCGATTAAAGTCGGACGAACCCATCACGATTGGTGAAATTGCCAAGGAAGTGGGCGTTAGCATTCGGACGCTGAATCGAGATATAGAGGTGTTAAGAAGCCGAGGCTTGCCGATTGAAACGGACGTGGGGCGCGGTGGTGGAATCCGTTTGGACCAGCGCTGGGGCGTTGGTCGTGTCAACTTAAACTATACAGAGGCTGTTGACCTGATGATCAGTTTGGCTATTGCTGAACAGATGAAATCCCCCCTCTTTATGGCACACTTAAGTAGCATCCGCCACAAGGTAATGGCTTCCTTTTCACCGTCCATGAAAAGTAAAGTGAATGGTATAAAGGCACGTATCATCATCGGAAAATCGGCTTCCGAGGTTGTGCTCTCAAATTTCTTAACTCCAAAGCGTAAAACTGTCGAGAAGCTCCACCAGGCTTTCTTAATGCTTCAACGCATAAAGATCACCTATTGTGACGAAAGCGGAAAAGAAACGCTACGTACTATTGAACCCCACTACCTCTTTCTTAGTTATCCCGTATGGTACATCCTAGCCTGGGACAAGCTCCGTGAGGATATGCGGGTATTTCGCTGTGACAGGATTGAAAAGATACAGACCTTAAGTGAAAGCTTTAAGTTAATTCCACTCACTGAATTTAAGAATAAGAGGGATGGTATATCTCCAACTTAATGTAACTGGAGTTAATCACAATAATGCTATTTGAAATTTCTGTATTCAGCATAATTACAGAACATACAACTAAACCTCTATCCTTTTCTCCCTTGGATAAGCAGAACAACCAAGAAACATAATCAAAAAATGGCTCTCACAAAGATTGCAAGAATAATTGGAACTATTTCAGTTGTAGCTTAGTCTATTTATGCAACATATAGACCAGAGCTATTTGGACTTGCTAAATTTAATCCACAGCCAGAAATTTTATTGAACAGGCAAGAAGTTACACAAAACCGACCCTAAACACATGAGCACTCAACAAGGAAGCAGAGATGCCAGGCAGTTATCCAAGTAAAATTAAGGAATTACCTCTCTACGATGGTCGCTTTGATGCTTACAAGCTTAAGGCAGAAAACAGTGATGTTCTTTTCGCATCATATCCAGCTGGAACGTTTATTCCACCCCACACTCATGACACAGATAATCATGGCGTTATCACAAAGGGAGAACTAATACTCACCATGAATGGTGCCACCCAACGGATTGGCATCGGACAGTGGTACCACGTACCGGCAAATGTGGAGCACTCCGCGACTTTTGAAGTCGAAACAGATGAAATTGAATTTTGGTTTAAAGAGAAAACAGGCTAAATCTCTATACGAACATAAACTATGAGCTTTAAAAGCCAAGTCGGTAACCTGTAGATACAGTGTAGTTTATCAAGAAGTTGAGCTGTACATGCAACTCGAAAAAGGACTTTAGACTTGTAAAGCCTAAAGTCCTGATCGATAAAGCTATAGCAGAATCGCGTGTGGCTTAACTCTAAGGTGCAGGCAAGTTAATTACTTTGCTAAGTATTCGTCAGCACTGATCACCTCTGCATAAGCAAATTGCAGTGCAGCCATATAAGCTGCATGTATATGTGCAGCGGGAACATCGGCACCATTGAAGGACATGTCCCGACTGGCGCAAGCATCATGAATAACGGTATTTTCATACCCAAAGTCACTTGCCGCTCGGGTGATAGCGTCGATACACATATGGCTCATCGCACCGACAATGACCAATTTACTAACGCCTAGCTCATCCAAGCGCTCTTTTAGGTCAGTACCTTTGAAGCTGTTTACATCATTCTTGAGTACTACCGGCTCACCTTCAACAGGCAGAAGGCTCTTGTGAATTTCTGCACCCTCACTACCGGCAATAAAGAATGGGGCATCTTCACTGAGAAATTCATGGCGGACATGAATAACTGGCCACTGCTTTTTGCGAAACTCAGCCAGCACTTTTGCTGCCTGGTTTGACGCTTGGCCAATGCCTTCAAGAGTCCACTTTCCGCCTTCAAAGTAGTCGTTTTGCATATCGACGACGATTAGCGCTGTCTTGCTCATAAGATTGTCCTTTGGTTGTGTCTTTGAAATGTACAAGCGCATGTTAGGGCGATGGGCTAAGATACAGGCGTGGCAAGACCGACATAAAAAGGGCAAAAACTGACAGGGGGGCTAGTGACCCAAACAATCCAAATTGCAATACTGATGATCCCCGGAGCGGCTCAGTCGGCGACTTATGGCTTAATCGACCTGTTCCAAACCGCAAACCACATCTGTCAGGAGTCAATTCCAGAACCCAAGGCGCTATTTGAGGTATCACGCTGGCTAATTAATGACGGAAAAGTCATACCCGAGAAAAAAGGGGCTGCTAAAGAACCAAATATTGTTATTGTACCGCCGGTACTTGAAGGTCAGGAATACATGGAGCCACCGACAGATGTCAGTACCTGGTTGTTAAAGCGGCACAAAGAGGGGGCCGTAACCTGTTCCGCTTGTGCTGGGGCTTTTATGTTGGCCGACGCAGGACTATTAGATGGACGCCAGGCGACCACTCACTGGCGACTGGCCGATGCCTTTAAGCAGAAGTTCCCGGATATAGAGCTGAATATCGATTCCATCCTGATTGCAGACCCGGATGTTGTCACCGCAGGAGGTGTAATGTCTTGGATTGACCTTGGGTTACATCTGGTCGGACGATACATGCCTCCCCATATAGTTATGGAGTTAGGACGTTTCTTGTTGGTGGATACGGGAACCCGTTACCAAAGTTATTACCGCAGTTTTCTACCTCCTGTAGATCATGGTGATAAAGCAATTTTAAAAGTACAGCAGCAAATTCACCGGGATTATCAACAACCAATCTCTGTTGCAGAGATGGCTCAACTCGCCAATCTGGGCGAGCGCACCTTTCTACGAAGATTTCAAAAGGTTACCGGCTATAGACCCGCCGAATATCTTCAACAGCAACGTCTGCAAAAGGCTCGCGAACTATTGGAAACAGGCACATTGCAAGTCGAACAGATCGCTTGGCAAGTGGGGTATGAGGATGTCAGCGCATTCCGGAAAATGTTTCACAAACAGACCGGACTCTCCCCTAGGGAGTATCGACAGAGATTTTCAGGTGGCTCTAAAATGTAATTCTCAGGAAAGGATGAAGAGTCGTGCTAAATGAAAAAGTAACCAATCTCACTAAATAGATGGATCGAAGAGATTCTTATTAAGCCCGGTAGCTTGATAGGTAGCGAAACGCCTCTATTTAGAATACGTAGACCAATATAAAAGTTAACCAGATATAACAATAAGATTAAAAGCTTCCTAAAACCTAAAGGTTCTACCTAAAAAATTAACCACATTCAGATAGTTAATGAGTCATTTATCGTTCGAGTAGATATTACAGCACCAACCGGCTAGCAGAAATACGAATCATTTCCCTTTGGAGGTATCGATAAGCACCCCCTAAACCTTCACCTCCGCGCCATCTCAGAAATTGCCCTGCATTTTTCAAAGGTAAATAGCAAGACTTCAATCTCTCCAAATCCAGTGCACTCAATGTATATGCCGAGTTCTGAATAATATCTGAAAAAGTATTTTGTGAACGATTCTGGATATTCAAAAAATACACGGATTTTTTTGTTAAATCATGGTATCAGCCGAACGAGCTTCCCTATATAGTGACGCCGCCTAACTTTGATTAAAAATAGGTTAGTTGTCATTGTTTTTTGAGTTGTGGGAGAGATACCAAAGTGATTAAGAAAATTTTTTCGAAAAGAGATCTCAAGCTTCCAATCATTGGCGGCTTGATAGCGGTAGCAAGCTTGCTATCAACAACTGTATCGGCAACGGCCGAAGTTGATATAAATCAATTACGTCAACAATCAAAAATTATGTTCGGCGCTCTCTCAGAAACTATGCCAGGCAGTGAGAATGACACCCCAGCGATGGTTGAGCTTGGAAGAACACTGTTCATGGACGAACGGCTTTCAGTCAATGATAGCCAGTCCTGTAACAGCTGCCATCAAGTAGGGAACTACAACGGCTCGGGTGTCGACAATGAAGCGACATCACCGGGAGCTTTACCTGGCACCAAGGGTGATCGAAACTCTCCAACGGTCTGGAATTCCGGATTTCAGGTGGCTCAATTTTGGGATGGTCGCGCAGAGGACCTGAAGGAACAGGCCAAAGGTCCAATTCTAAACCCTGTAGAGATGGGAATGCCTTCAGAAGAGGCTGTTGAGGCAAAGATTTCAAAAATTGCCGAATATCAAGAAAGTTTCAAACACGCCTTTGGTAAAGAGAATGCTATCTCTTACGACAATATTGCTCAGGCCATAGCTGCGTTTGAGCGCACACTGATTACAAATGATCGTTTTGATGATTTTATAAATGGTGATGATCAGGCTATGACAAAAAGTGAGTTAAAGGGCCTGCAAACCTTTATCAACACTGGTTGTTCAGCATGCCACAATGGTGCAACCTTGGGTGGGAACATGTACCAGAAGATGGGGCTGGTCAACCAATATCCACACCAAGAAGATTTAGGTCGTTATAAAGTTACAGGCCTTGAAAACGATAAAATGATATTTAAAGTTCCAATGTTACGCGACGTAAGCAGAAGCGCTCCTTACTTTCACGACGGGCGTGTAGAAACCATTGAGCAGGCAATTTACGATATGGCTTGGTACCAATTGGGACAGAAATTGAGCACACAACAGGTAAGTGATATTGCAACTTTCCTAAACGCTTTAGAACATCAAGCTCATTAAACTATTTCCCACCCTTCGGGGTGGGCTTCTTTCGCTCTAATCAATTTTGGCTGAGCTCGCGGGTTTCCAGTCACTAGCTCATTGACAACTTGTAACCATTCAACCCTGCGGTTACTTTGTGTATATGACATAGCAGTCAGTAGACTAAACGGTTTCCTAGTTAACGACCAACTTATAATGTCTAGCGCTCCACCAATGCTTATATCAAGCCCGTAAAATAAAATTCGAAGGGAAATGTACAACCTTCAGCTACTAACTTGAGGGAGTTCCATTAAATTACTGTTCACTACCCGGGCATTCAGTCATCAGATTACTTTATGTGCTTTTGCTTTATAGATAGAGAAATTTTCCATAAGGGGCTAAGAGAATAGAAATTAAGAACTTCCCTCTTACCAATTAAAACCACTCACACTGCTTAACTCCTTATCTCCCCCCCCAAAACAAGACAATAAAACAGCCTTAAGTAACTTTTAAATAACCCAAAGAAATAAAACTAATCTGATTTGCCACACTCACTGTATTAAGAGTTTAGCGTTCAGGAAGATCAATGAAACTTCGGCTAGCGTCAGCCCTCACCATATTAGTTATCATAGCGTTTTTAGGCTTGGTGTACGTCTACAATTATCGACTGACCCAAAGTATTCAGTATGACGCCCATCCTGTTACTAAAGAGTTCATCAAAAGTAATGCTTCCCTTAAAGACAAAGATACTATCAACATTCTTATTATAGATGGCGGTGGAATACGTGGTTTGATACCACTCTATGTCATTCAACATATCGAAGAGCAGACCGGCAAGCCTATTGATGAATTGTTTGATGTTTTTAGTGGAGTATCCACTGGCGCCATCATCGCTACTGGCCTCAATGTGACTCAAGAATCATTTGACGATGATCATCCAGGGATTGAAAACCTTAAATCCCAAAGTGATAAAATTATTGATATTTATAAACAAGATAGCAGATACGTATTCTCCGTACCCTGGTATCACAAATTATTAACCTTTAATGGTTTTATCTCTCCTCGCTTTAGCGGTGAGCGTTTAAGCGAAACCATGGAAAAGCATTACACTGAAAAATTGAAGTTTACGAGTTTGAAGAACTACGTCATCATCCCCTCTCTCAATATTCATATGGGCCAGCTTCAACTATTCAAAAACCGTGGTGAAGCAGTCAGTAAACTACCCACAGACACACTGTATCAACTTGTAACAGCGGCAGCTAGTGCGGAGACTCTATACCCACCTGTCGAGTTCGTAACTACTGGACGGGACATTCATCAGCGCTATTATGCCGACGCTGGTATATACGCAAATAATCCGGCCAGTATTATTTTACGCGAAATTATTAGAGAGTTTCCTGAAAAAAACTACTATGTGCTAATTCTCGGGGCCGGAACGTCTCCACTGAGTACAATGGAAGCCAACTACAGAAACTTAAAAAACTGGGGAAGAATTAATTGGGTGAAAGACCTTATATCTAATGTACAGAGGTCCATGGATGACCAACAGGTATACACCTTGGAAATCGCACAATCCCTTAGCCCTAAAGGGCGAATAAAATATAACTACTTAAATGTAGAGCTTGTTAATCCATATGTTGACCCATTTGACTATAAAGCAAGTAAGAAGCTGAAAGTTCTAGCAGATAGGCTTCTTGAGGAAAATAAAACGGAGGTTGATCAGGTAGTAAACACCCTCAAGGACAAAGGCTAACTATAACGCTGGAGAATACTTCACCTATTCAGTTGAGCTTGCCATTCAGCGTTGCCTTGGATGAGAAGCCATTAATGGATTTGCATGCATGAAGGCCCGAAGATTTGAATTGAATCACACAGAATACAGATAGTGTGTTCAACTTAGGCAAGGTAAGATCATGCCCATACCTTCTTGGATTGACCATGGATATAGGTCGTTAGCAATGAACACACGCCTTCTTAATCTCGATGTACTACGGGGGCTGGCTGCAACTTTGGTTGTCTGGCAACACAGTAGTGAAGTATTTATCCGCAACCCATCCATCGCCCAGCACGGCTCGGCACTGGCTGAATTTATCAGTCAACTGGATTTTGGCCGGATAGGTGTACTTTGCTTTTTCCTAATATCCGGCTTTGTCATTCCCCACAGTCTTCTTGCATCTAACCGTACTCTCAAGAGCTTTGCTATCCGCCGCTTCTTCCGCTTGTATCCCACTTACTGGTTATCTCTGACTGCAATTATCGGACTTACATGGTTGCTCGCTGACCGAACATTCTCTGCATCTACCATTCTTGCCAATACCACAATGCTGCAAGGTCTTATGGGGTTTGAAAGTGTTCAGATTCTATATTGGACTCTCACTGCAGAGCTGCTTTTTTACTGTCTCTGCGCACTGATGTTCACCCTTCGACTACTAGGGAACCCCAGATATCTACTTTTAGTGTGCTGGGGGGCACTATCGGTATTTGTCAGCATGCAACTTTTAGGGCAATCATCCACTCCAATTTCCCAGCTTCCCGCTACCATTACTTACCTCCCCTTTGCTATCGCAGTTATGTTCTGCGGAACCCTACTCAGGTATTGCTACGAAACAAGGCGCGGTTATCGTTACATGCTTTGGGGCCTGGTTTCGACTTTCTCGATACCACTACTCGTTATGGCCATGCACCTACTAGGTAGGTCGATCAGCGAAACTCCCCTCCGCTTTGTATCATCTCATTTCATCGCTTTAGCTATCTTCCTCGTTTTTGTATTACTTCCACCAAAGCCAATACGACATTTAGCCACTCTGGGGACTATCAGTTATTCCATTTACCTGTTTCATTTAATCGTTGTCTTTCTCGTCAGCTGGGCCATAAGCCAACCTTGGGGACAAGGGCTTACAAGTATTTCTCTATCCACGTTGCTTGTGGCAGTAACACTACTTAGCTTCGCTTTGGCGGCAGCCATTTATTGGTTGGTGGAGAGGCCCTGCATGCAATTTGGGCGCTTTTTGAGCGATCGAAACGACGGGTTAAACAGGTCAGGGGAAATGTTAAGGGGGAGTTAGTGTGGAAAACTATCGGAATAAGTTAGGGGCCTGGAAGCAAAAAAATAGCCGTAGACTTATTAGTCTACGGCTATTTTTAGCAGCCATTATTGAGTGTCTACTGCGCCCACAACAAGCTGATAGCAATAGTCCACATCATAATGCCCACCAGTACATCGAGTACCTGCCAGGTTCTGGGGTTCTTAAATAGCGGCTGCATCATGCTGCCACCCACTGAAAGAAGGGTGAACCATAACAGGGATGCACTACATGCCCCCAGCACAAAAAACCAGGTTCCATTGCCAGCATACTGCGCCCCTACTGAGCCAATCAGTACAACCGTGTCCACATACGCGTGTGGATTAAGCAGGGTTAAGGCTACTGCGGTAATCAAGGCAGAGCGGCGGGATTTCATCCACTCTTTTTGCTCTCCAAGACCTTTGTTAGTGAAGGCCGAACGGAAAGCCATGGCACCGTAGGAGAACAGGAAAGCAGCACCGAGCCAGGTCAGCCAGATCATCCAGTCGCCACCCGCTTGTGCGAGATTTGCAACCAGGAACACACCAGCTGTAATCAAGGCAATATCCATCAGTACGCATAAAGCCGCGATACTAAAGTGATATTGTCGACGGATACTCTGCGTCAGCAGAAACGCATTCTGCGCTCCGATCGCCATAATCAAACTGATGGTAGTCAAAAAACCTTTTGCGAGCGGCGCCAGCAACAACCCTGAAAACACGATGCCTCCTGTGTTTCATTTTCTAATTTGGAAGTGCCCGCAGGGCTGCGGGCCTGAATAGTGGCGCGAGATTAAGAGTCAAACTAGAATAAGTAAACTTAATTATACTGATCCCTCATAAGAAATTCTTATGCTAGACCTAAAGCAACTCCAAGCCTTTGCCTTTGTCGTAGAGGAGCGCAGTTTTGACAAGGCTGCCGCCCTACTCCATGTCAGCCAGTCTGCGATTTCCCAACGAATCAAAGCCTTAGAAAGCCAGGTTGGCCAAGCCCTATTGATACGCTCCAACCCTTTGCGGCCCACTGAAGCCGGCCTCAAAGTGCTGGGGTACTACCAGCAAATGCACTTGTTACAGCAAGAGCTTCTCACTGATATCGATCCAGAGGGAGGCAAGACCCGCTATAGCAACCAGAATAAGGTTCGTATCGCACTGAATGCAGATAGTTTGGATACCTGGTTCCTGGCTGCCATCACACCATTGATTCGATCCCAGCAGTTGCTCGTGGATCTAAAGGTTGACGATCAGGACGCTACCCATGAACTGCTGAAGAATGGTGAAGTCATTGGCTGTATCAGTTCAACAACCAGTAACCTCCAGGGCTGCCAATCAGTACTGCTCGGTCATATGGCCTATTACCCAGTATGCACTAAGGCCTTCAAAAAGAAGTTTTTTTCAGACCCGATTAAGGTTGAAGAGCTCCACTACGCTCCCACAGTGGAGTTCAACTATAAGGATCAATTGCAGAGTCGTTACCTTAAACAGTTTTGGGGAGTGGAGACTGGTCAGTACCCATCTCATGAAATCCCCTCGTCAAAGAGCTTCCTCAGTTTCTTAACTCTGGGGTTGGGTTGGGGAATGGCGCCAGATATTCAGATCGCGAGCCTGCTAAAAAGTGGAAAGTTGGTAAAACTCGCTGAAGACCAGTATTTGAAGATTCCTCTTTACTGGCATGTTTGGAATTTAAAATCGAAATTGATTAAAGAGATCACTATCAACCTCACAGAGCATGCTCGAAAAGCCCTGAGTCAGTAGTTCTTGAGTAATTAGTGATGGTGCAACTGCCAGTATGGACAGTAGTCCAGCTGCAGTTCGCCATTTTCCAGCTGCTCTAGGATTGAGAGTGCTTGATGATATATTGGTTGATTTTCCTTATGTCGAACATTTATATTTTTGAAGTCCCGATAGGATTCCTGATAAATTTCTTTCGCATCGCCTCCCAATAAAAAGCTAACTATTTGGTCTCCATGCTTTAACTCATAAGCGAAGTAAGCTCCGTCTAGCTTTTCTTTCTGTACTAATTTCGACGGTTCAGAAGTTATACGGCGAGTGTAATAATTTCCAGGTTTATCCACGATACACTGGGAATTTTCCTTGCCACAGTTTCCATTATAACTTTGCTTTAATCGCTCTATACTTTTACCGTAGTCGGGATCGGTCTGCCCGTATACAACACGTGAAACTCCTAAGAAAATCATCATTCCACTACACATCATGCAGGGTTCAAGAGTTGTATAAATACTAACATTGGAATTAGTTAAGTATTTGGTCTGAGGCCCTAAGCATTTTGTCTCAAGACATCTTTGCATTACACGCACTTCAGCGTGCTGGGTCTTATCCTCACAGACTGAAACCGAATTAAGCTGAACTCCCCCAATGCGCTTGGAAATATCATCAAATAAAACCGCACCAATATTATGGCCTCTTTTATTTTTATCAGTAGGTCTGACCCAGTCCTGGAATACTAAAGAGTAAGCCAACAACATCAGTATCTTATCCTGCTCATCCTTAACACTCTCGGCTTTAGCTATTCCCACAAGAGAGAGTTGTGATAGAACGAAAAATAACAGGAGGCGAAACAACCCGGTATTTTTACCAAAACTGTTCAGTTTTTTGATACTTAGGAGCCCGATTAAAGCCATTTCTCCATTTCACCAATAATAAACCTGACTCTGGCGGGTACAAGTTGAGTGCGCCTAAGCGCCAAATACAGTGTCTCACTAACGGGATTTTCAAGGCTATGTGCCTTAATCAATTTCGGCTTTCGAAATGCACTTACCGCATAGGCGGGTAAAACTGTGAAACCCAATCCCATACTAACGGGCTCCAGGATTAAGCTGATCTGATTGGAAAACCCTTTTTGTTGAAAATCTTCAAGACTTCTAAATTGTGGGAAGTTCGCTCCCAATAATAGACTCGCATGGTGTATACCGTCTGGATGGCCTATGTACCCCAGCGCTAAAAGCGACTCCCAATCAGGGGTTTTCACTTCAGCCGGCGTCACTAGCAATAACCTTTCACTGGCGATCGGCCGACTGTCAATCTCCTCTGCTTGTGGCGGGCTGGTCATTAATCCAATATCAGCACCGTTTTCCGCAATGGCCTTCTCTACATCCAGGTTGGGTGCGAAACGGCAGCTAATCGATAAACCCTGGTGGATTTTCTGCAGGGACAACAACTTGGGGTAGAGCTTCAGCCCCACACTCCCAGGGCACATCACTCGCACATCCCCATGGTGGGGAGGGTCTTCACCAACAATTTGCCCCAGGCTGGAAAGCTTCTGAATAATCCCCTGCCCTTCCCGGTAGAGCCGATCACCAGCATCCGTGAGAGTGAAGTGTTTACCCTGCCTGACTAACAGAGCGACACCTAAGTGCTCCTCTAACTTGCGTATATGCTGACTGACCCCAGACTGAGTCATATGCAAGCGATCCGCCGTACGAGTGAAGTGCCCCTCTTCAGCTAAAGTACAGAAGCTTCTTAACCACACTGGATTTATCATTACGAATGCTACTTGAAAATATTACAAATGATAATTATACGTAATGAATCAGAAGCTGTAACTTAACCGCATTCAACAAAGGAGACAGCTATGAGTAACGCATACCCGAGAACCTTTTCTCATATCGGTATTTCAGTGCCAAACCTTGAAGAAGCTGTGAAGTTTTACACCGAGGTACTTGGTTGGTACCTGATTATGAAGCCCACAGATATCACAGAGGACAAAAGCGCTATCGGTGAAATGTGCACCGACGTATTTGGCCCAAACTGGGGTAGTTTCCGCATTGCTCACTTATCGACAGGGGACCGGATTGGCGTAGAACTATTCCAGTTTAGCAATCAGGAAAACCCAGAAGATAATTTTGAATACTGGAAAACCGGGATCTTTCACTTCTGCGTACAAGACCCCAACCTGGAAGAACTGGCGGATAAGATTGTGGCGGCCGGTGGTAAAAAACGTATGCCGGAGCCCCGTTATTACTATCCCGGTGAAAAGCCTTATCGCATGATTTATATGGAAGATCCTTTTGGCAACATTCTGGAAATTTACAGCCACAGCTATGAGCTGATCTACAGTGCTGGTGCCTACTGATCTTAAGCACTCCAGAATTCACTCAGCATCACTCGAACGATGCTGAGTGAAATGCCAGCACAGAGTTATTCAGAGGCTCCCTAATTTATTTTGGTATTACTCAATCGCTCTGGTCTGCTGTGATGCTGACTACATTACGCAAAACCAACCAGGAAACCACAAAGGCCAAAATTCCACACACCGCAATTACCCCAGCAAGCGACCCTGGTGTTCCATTAAATACCAAACTGGTTATCAGGATAGCTACAGCCCCGATTGACAACTGCATAGTACCAGCCAGAGCAGAAGCCGTTCCCGCTATAGGGCCATGTCTTTCCATGGAAAGAATAAATGCCGTCGGAAGAACCAAACCGAGAAACATATTGCATACGATAAGCATGCATATCAGTAGTACGAGATGGTCAAAACCGGCCTCTATCACTAAATACATGGTCACCGAGCTTATTACAAATCCAGTCACACCCCACTTCACCAGCTTCACCATCCCTAAACGGGCACCGAAATTTGCCGAAAATTGACTCGACAAGAAAAAACTAAGCGCATTTAGAGCAAAGGCGAGACTAAATTCGGTTGGGGTCAATCCGTAGTAATTCGTATATAAGAATGAAGCTGCCGCAAAAAAAGCAAGTACACTAGCGAAGCCAAACCCTCCTATACAAGTAAGCCCTATATAGATCGGGTCACGTAGTAATATCGAATAAGACTCAAGCAGCGCACCTATTTTAAATGGTATGCGCTTATTCACTGGTAAGGTTTCGTGAAGGCTTGTAATAGCAAGTATCAGACTTAAAAAAGTAGCAATGGATATCCCCCAAAATATGCTGCGCCAACCAAACGAAATTAATAGCAGACTACCAATTAATGGCGCCAACATAGGAGAAATTGAAAGGACAAGAATTGCTGTGGTAAGAAGGCGAGTTGCTTGAGTACCCGTATAAGAATCTCGAATTATTGCTCGGGGAATCGACATTACCGAGGCGGCACCCACCCCTTGTAAGAAACGGAAGGCAATTAACCACTCGATAGTGGTTGCCAGGGCACAACAAATAGATGCGAAAGTAAAAACCAGCAAACCAAAATAGAGCGGCGGTTTGCGGCCAAACATATCGGAAGCGGGGCCATAAAAAATCTGACACACCCCGAACGCAATAAAATAAGCCATCAACGTATAGGACGCGACCTGGGTTGAGGTGTCGAGGGCCTTTGTCATCGCAGGTAATGCAGGCAGATACATATCAATGGCCATAGGACCAACAGAGCTCAAAAGCCCCAGGATCAACGCCATTTTTATAAAGCCTGAGTTCATCCACAGTCCCTATTGAACCAACTCCACCTTGGCACCTCTACAAGACACCTCTCACAATTACTAAAAAGGGAGAAGGAAAGAATACACCGCGCTTGGGACCCTAAGAGGCATGGATGCCGATTAGGAGCTTACAGGGATGTATTCACAGCGTGTCTCGAGAGCGGTGTATTCTTTCCTTCCACCCCAGTAGTAAGTTCCCTCATCATTTTTCGGACTGGCAGGTCAAACCTTAACCTTCAATCGTAGCAACTTAACTTAGGACCATAAGATCAGGGGAGTTAATGGCCCATGACGCTTCTATACCGTCTGCAGACGGTATAACTAAAGGTTTTCCAACCCTGACCTCCAAGCGTCCAAGGGGCTCCTGTGGTGCCCGGCACTTGTTCAGCGCCTCTTGGTGGAAAAGCCCTGTCATTCTAGCAACTGTGGTAGCTCAGGAATTTTTGCCTGGCCTGCTGGCTGCTACCAGCCACAAGCCCAAGCGGCACCCGCTTTCCCCACCAACAAGACAACGTCGCCGCCTCCCTTTAAGCTCCAGACGTCCAATTACCCCGCGCGGCCGCCGTCAGCGACCCTATATCGCCAATACCCCCTGTTGGATTATCACTCTGCAACCAAACAGTGATGACGTTGACCTATTACTCAGCGCCGGGAAAATGCAGCGACTGCATATCAACACGATTGATGGGATTGATGGGCGCTCAGGCATTCCGGAACTGGAAGACAATGAGCATATCGCGAGTAACGTCACCCGGTGGCGCCACTTGTGCGAACTCAAAAGCTCCGAGATTGGATGCTATCTCGCCCACTTGAGAGCAATTCGCCGGGCATACCGCTCCGGCTTGGACCGGGTCTGTATTCTGGAAGATGATGTACAGCTAGAACCCTCATTTGGCCGCGTCTTAGCGGAGTTAGAGCAACTCCCTGAAAATATCGAGATGGTTCGACTGATGGGACTTAAAGTCCGCAAGCGAAAAGTCGTGCAAGCCTTGAATGATGGTGTTCATCAGTTAGTGCGACCAGAGCGGGGGTGGTGTGGGGCACAGGGATATCTGATTAACCGGCGCGGGATGGAGAAAGTCTTAAAATATGCCAGCCGTATTTTCGAACCCATCGACAAGGTATTCGATCACTTCTGGCAATTTGACCTAAAACTGTATGGCGTTGAGCCCCACCTTCTGTGGGAAAACGAACACATCTCCAATATTGTTAAATCCAATATCCACCGCACGAAAGTCGCCCGGTGGCTCTATTGGCTGCACCCTTTCGGAAAACTCTGGCGCAGTGTGGGCAGGCACTTTTATTTAAGGCTCCACTCAAAAGGGTTCTATCCAGCAGAAAAACCCACACAGCGCACAGGACGTACGGCGCGGATTAAACCTTAAGAACCCTGCGATCAATTCTCCCAATAACGCTGCATTTTTAAAAACATAAAAGAAGCCGTCCAGGTAATCATCACCAGTCCCGTAAGGGCTTCAAGGCCAGCGGTAAAACGCAGATGCCCCAGGGGCTCAATATCACCGAAACCCAGTGAGGTATAAGTGGTAAATGAGAAATAGGCGCAGTCCAACAGGCTGCCATTAAAGTTGCCCACCAAAGTGCCAAAATAAGGCGAATTCACCATAAAGTAGTAACAGTAGGCAAACAGCCATATTTCAGCCACATGGGCGATCAGGGCGCCAAACACCCCCATCACAATCGCCAGGTTATGCTTAATTGGTATCCAGCGACCGATACGGGCAAGGGCACTCAATACTTCGTGGTGAATCAGGACGACGGTGGCGACAACTATCGAATTCACCACGAAAGCAAATGCCAGATCAGCGTCGATCATGAAAGAACTCGCGCACTAAATTGCTTGCCTCTTCCGCCATGACTCCCGACTCCACCGTAATCTTGTGATTGAAAAAGCTGGCCTGTGCCAATTCCAGCTGGCTCTCAACAACACCGGCCCGGGGCTCGGTAGCGCCATATACCAGCCGCCCTACCCGCGCATGTACCATTGCGCCAAAGCACATAGTACAGGGCTCAATCGTCACATATAAAGTGGTGTTTGGCAGGCGGTAATTTTGTTGTTTATCTGCCGCTTGCCGCAGGGCTACGATTTCCGCATGGGCACTGGGGTCACAATTCCCAATCGGGCGATTACTGCCCTCCCCTATGATTTTTCCATCCTGGACCAAAACCGCACCCACCGGTACTTCACCGCGCTCAGCAGCGAGTTGTGCAAGCTCCAGGGCTCGCCGCATAAATCCAAAGTCTCTGGGAGTCGCCATAACGCTGCTCTATTACCTCTACCTATCAAGTGCCTGTTATTTATGTTTAATAAAACGACGAATAACAAAGTCCGCCTCCAGCTCCAGGCTGTCGCGCTCTTCGAGTTTCTGCCGTTCTTCACGATTGCCCTTCCAGGCAAAAGGCGTCATAGCGAGAAAATCTGAAATGGCCTGCTTGCCCTTCAATACGAAAGGGAAACAGCAGCGCATATCGACTTCTGGGGTCAACTTCTCAATCACTTTTGGTGCGGGATGTTTACGCGGCTCTTTATAGAGGTACTTCTTTAGTGACCACAAGTGATCGGGGCCAGGGGATACGTCTACCAAATGGCCACCGGTTTTGATTACCCGCTCCATTTCATGATCGGGGGCTGGGGCAAAGATCTTCAGCAGGTTATCCACCGACTCCGAGACCACCGGTAAATTCACATTGCTGGCAACCACAAACTGAGCACCACTGTCGCGCTTGGCCGCCATACGCACGCCGGATTTTGAAATGTCGATACCGGAAAGGCCGTGGCCATGCCAGCCGGCGGACTCAAGCTCCCGCAGGTAATACCCCTCACCACAACCGATATCCAGTAAACGGCGACCGGGCTTGTAGGGCAAGAGCGCCGAAATACTATCAACCAAAGGCCGATAGTAACCGGCGTGAAGAAAGCGCCGCCGCGCGTGAAGCATCTCCGAAGAGTCACCGGGATCTTTGCGGCGCTTGCGATAAACGGGCAACAAATTGACGTAGCCCTCACGCGCGCGATCAAAACTATGTCGATTGGTACAGTGCCAAGTATCTTTTCCTAAAGTTAAGGGGGCAGCACAAAGCGGGCATTGCCAAATCATTCAACTTCCTGAGTGTGTCTATTCTCTTTTACAAACGAGCGCGAAGACCGCTGCATAATCAAATCTGCCGCCTTCTCCGCAATAGCGATCACAGGCGCATTGGTATTGCCACTGATCAGGGTGGGCATTATGGAGGCGTCCACAACCCTCAGTCCATCCACACCGTGTACTTTTAGCTCGCTGTCCACTACAGCCAATTCATCACTCCCCATTCGACAGGTACCTATCGGATGGTAGATGGATTCTGCATGCTGGCGAATATAGTGGATGATTGACTCTCTATCACTCAACTTCTGCTCTGGGCGCAAGGACTTTTTCTTGTAGCGACTCAGTTCCTCCTGGGCGAGGATATCCTGTGCCATTTCAAATGCCTCCACCATTACCTGCAGATCCTCGGGCTCACTCAGGTAGTTGGGTTCAATTCTGGGCAGTTTGCGTGGATCGGTGGAGTCCAGAGTGATCTCGCCGCGACTCTTAGGCCTCAGGGCACAGGCGTGAAGGGAGTAACCGTAGCAGGTGCGCTTATTAAACCCATGCTGGAAAGTCGGAACTGCCGTCATGTGGAACTGAATATCCGGGTTACCGCCCGCCAGACTGGAACTGGCAAAGCCCCCCGCCTCGGCCACATTGCTGGTTAAGGGCCCTTTATTTAAAAAGATCAGTTCTGGCAGGCGCATTGCGGTAAGGAGCTTCGGCCATAGTGCCTCGGAAAAGCTAACCGCTTCAGAGGCTTCCACTACTTGTATGATATCCAGGTGGTCCTGTAGGTTTTTTCCAACACCGGGAAGATGCGCTTGCGAAGTCACTCCAGATTTACGCAATTGGTCCTGATCCCCAATACCAGACAGCATTAATAGCTGTGGCGACTGGATAGCACCGGCACTTAAAATCACTTCCTTGTTCGCCAGGATTTTAGTGCCATCAAGCAATTCGACGCCGGTCGCTTTCTCTCCCCTGAGAATAATCCTCGCCACCTGGCTGTTGGTACGAACATGTAGGTTAGAGCGGCTGGAAACTGGGTGCAGATAAGCTGTAGCCGCAGAGCAGCGGCGTCCGCGCCGTTGGGTTACTTGGTAAAAACCCACGCCATTTTGCTGGCTGCCATTGAAATCATTATTCGGCCGGTGTCCCAGGGACTCAGCTGCGCGTAAAAAAGCATGCCCCGATCGGGTTTTCCACTTTAAATCCGAGACCGACAGAGGGCCGTAGCCACTGTGGTGCGCATCAGTACCCCGTTCATTGCCTTCCGACATTAAGAAGTAAGGCAACAAACCTTTCCAGCCCCAACCGGGATTACCCTTTGCTTCCCAGGCATCGTAGTCGTCGCTATTGCCACGGATATAAACCATGGCATTGATAGAGCTACTACCCCCGAGGGTCCTACCCCTCGGCCAAAACAGTTTCCTGTCATTCAGGTGCTTTTGTGGCGTGGTATGGTGGTGTAGGTTATAGCGAGTACCCGGCAGTAACTCGCCAATACCCACAGGGATGGAGATCAGGGGGCTCCGATCTTTAGGACCCGCCTCCAGAAGACAAACTCGATTCTGCTCTTCGGCACTGAGCCGATTTGCTAAAACACAACCGGCGGAGCCGGCACCTACGATCACATAATCAAAAATCATTTGAGTGGACATGGGACCTCAGCACCTTTGTAGCTGGATGGTCCACTGACGGTACACTCAAGCTGTGAATAATGACAGGCTGGAGGTCACCCAAGCATGCCCAATTCCGAATTCAGTGATGATCAGGTACTCACCTGCTGGCATAAGAATGCTCATGAGTGGACTAAAGTAGTAGACAATGCCGCCATTCCCAGCCGCCGACTGGTTACTGATGCCGCCATTGTCAGCACAATCATGGCGTACCAACCAGCAAGCATTTTAGATATCGGTTGCGGTGAAGGCTGGCTCAGCAGAAAACTGGCGGAGCAAGGTATTCGAGTCTGTGGTGTCGATGGCGTTAAAGATTTAGTGGATATTGCCAGCGCTCGAGCAGGCGCCAATGAGTCCTACCGGCGATTGCAATACGAAGAAATTTGCGCCGAAAAACTGGAACAGCAGTTTGAACTTATCGTGTGCAACTTCTCCCTCATCGGAAAGGAATCTGTCGAGCAACTATTCAGCCATGCACGCGAGTTAATACTGCCCGGTGGGTATTTTGTCATCCAAACTCTTCACCCCCATCAAGCCTGCGGTAATGAGCCCTATCGAGATGGATGGCGCCCGGGATCTTGGGAAGGTATTGAGGGAGATTTTGAAGAGGCCGCTCCCTGGTATTTCCGCACCCTGGAAAGTTGGGTCCAGCTATTTCGTGACAACAGCTTTGCCATAGAAGCGATTTACGAACCCAGGGCCGATAGCCAACCAACCCCATCCTCACTGATTATTTGTGGGAGAATTTTGCGGTAGCGCATTTTGGAACTCTTTCCTGGCACCTAAGCCCCGATCCGGTGGAAAGAGGAGCTATTCAAGACAATTTTTTCATCAGCATTGGCACAGAAATACCAAAACAATAATAAAAAAACATTGGCGGGCTCCTGCTCACGCTCGCGACCACTTAGACAAAAATGAAAAAGTATCCATTTCATGCGGCCTCCAAGGAAAGAGATGACTTTTTCGGACTGTCCAGTAAGTGGAGTTGCATCAGCCGCCTAATTAATTCGAAAAAATGCTTTGTTAAGGGTGACCCATAATAAATTCAACGACCGCTTGCGGCCATCGAAATGAGAAGTTGACACCCAGGGGTAAACAGAATGCTACTCTGCAGTTTCCGATTCAGCGCCAATCAACTAGTGCCAAAAACCGTTGGCCTATTTCTTCTGCCCGCGTGCTGCGTCTGTTCTGCCGATGAGTTATTTATCCCGGATTCCCATGAAACCCTGAATATGGAATCCGGCAGTCTGTTTTTCTCCGACAGTGCATTTGCAATGGATAACGAAGCCCTGGTCCAGGCCGCCGAGTACTTGCGCACCAATAGTATGAGCAACGTACAGCGACGCCTGAATTACCAGTGGCTGCAGATGCACACCAATCCAGATAAGTTTAAGCCCCTGAAAGGCGGCAAAGCCCTGTCCAAAATCTTGCGAATGGGCCTTGAGACTTACAAAGCACAAAACTCCCGTGCCGCACGTACAGGCTTGCTCAGGTACACCAACAACGAGGGCAAGATTGGCAGCTCGGTGGACTACGGCATCTCTCTGTCCGACGACAAATTCAAGTTCTCTTTTGAGCTGGAGTTTTAGGGAGCCCCTGAACTCAGGCGCGCTACCTCTCCTTCCCCGTTTACAGGTTTGTTAGAATCTCCGCCACTTAAAACCGGCGGAGATAACCGTGAGTAGCTCGAACACCCCCAAATCCTTTCCTGAACTCCCTGTTGCCGGGGTGGGTCCACGCCTGGCCGCACTGCTCTACGACCTGCTGATACTGATGGGCCTACTGGTGGTTTACGGCTTTATCGCGCTGATGGTTGCCTCTACCGTGGTGGGCCTCAACTGCCAGCCCGAGGCAAATGACTACAACCCCTGTGTCAGCGGACCATTCTTCCAGCTGGGCGCTCTAGCGGTTATCGTAGGGTATTACTTCTGGTCCTGGAGGGCTGCGGGTCAAACTGTGGGGATGCGCGCCTGGCGCCTGCTGCTGGCGAGCCCAAACGGAGCCCAGCTCACTTGGCGCCAGTGTATCCTTCGCGCCATCGTAGCGCCGCTGTCTATTGCTTGTTTGGGACTCGGTTACTTCTCTGCTTGGGCCAGATCCGACAAGGCCACGTGGCATGACCTTATCTCCGAATCCGAGGTGCGCGTACTTCCCAAGAAGTCTAAAAAGTAGAAGGCCAGGGGCCCTAACGGGCCCGCTGCAGTAGATACCATCCCGCGCCAAAGCACAGCAATATCGGTAGCAGCACCGCGAGGAAAGGCGGGAAACCAAATACCAGGGAAGATGGCCCCAGCATATCCTGGACAAACTGAAACACCAGGCCAACCACCAATCCGGTAAACACACGCAGCCCGGTGGTTACTTCCCGCAGAGGGCCAAAAATAAAGGAAATCGCCACCATCACCAGACTGGCGATAGTGAGAGGCTGCAATACCTTTTTCCAGAACTGCAACCAGTAGCGACTGGAATCCTCACCCTTGCGATCGAGGAAATTGCCGTAAGCCCACAAGCTGCGGGGTGACAGATCCGCTGGCAAAGGCACCACCAAGGCGAATAACTCTGGCGAAATCTCCGCCTTCCACTCGGTCGTAGGCAGCGCCTCACTCTCGGTATGCTCATCGGTGAAGATGGTCGTGCGGCTATTCTCCAACTCCCAGCGCTTGCCATCAAAATGGCCGCGCTCAGCAAACTCCACCTGCTCCAGCTCTCGATCGGCACCGAAGTGATAGCGGGTAACACCGTAAAGTTCGCCATCTGGCAGTGCCGCGTTGAAGTGAACAAACTCGCCGCTGTCTTTCAGCCACAGGCCACTTTCCAGACCGCTCGCCTCCAGCTCACCCAATGCCCGGGCTTTGTCACTCTCGGCAATTACATTGGTCTTGGGAATAACAAATTCCGCCAGGCCCAAGCCCAGTAAAATCAGCAACATAATGGGCTTCATCACCGCCCAGGTAATCCGACCGATTGAGACTCCGGCAGACCGCATAACGGTCAGCTCACTGGTACCTGCCAATGAACCAAGCCCCACCAGACACCCAACCAGGGCGGAAAAGCCCAGCTGTTCATAGATACGCGCCGGCAATGTCCAACCCACATACTTCAGGGCATCGATAAAGCCGTAATCCTTCTTCAGCTCCCCCAACTGGTCCACTAATGCAAAGACCACAGTGAGGCCAAGAATAATCATCAGCGCGCCACCCACAGCAACAATAACGGTGCGGGCGATATATAAATCGAGCTTACTCACCTGGCGACTCCTTCACACCCTCGGGCAAACGCTTGGGCGGCGCCTTGCGCCAATTTCTTCCCGCTAACAACAGCAAGCCGAGCAATAAGAACGGCGGGTGAACCAGCCAAATCATTGCCGGATTGGAAATCTTGCCGTCCTCAATCGCCCCCCTGACACCCTGCAGGATTACCAGGTAGGTGATATACAGCAGAATGGCCGGGATCATCTTCGCAAAACGCCCCTGGCGAGGGTTGGTACGCGATAAGGGCACTGCGAGTACTGCAACCACCAATACCAATATCGGAAGACTGAAGCGCCAGTAGAGGTAGGCCCTCTGTTGCGGATCATCACCTTTAAGGAGATCCAGGGTTGAAGCCGATTCCATCTGATCCTGCAAGCGGCTACGCTCGCGAGGCACCTCTAGAATCACCGAGTAACTGTCAAATTTCATCTGGCGGTATTCCCGCTCACCGGGAACACCCTCATAGCGAAAACCGTCGCGCAGTACCAAATAGCGCAGGCCTGTCTCAGGATCTATCTCCTGTACACCTTCACGAGCGCGGATGACAATCTGCTGGTCTGCCTCAGTTTCCTCTTCCGCACCACCCAACTCAGCCAGGAATACCCCCAACATGGTGGACTTGTCTTCGCTCAGCGCATCGGCGTAATAAACCGCGCGGCCGCCCTGGGAGGACACAAATCTCTTTGGTACCAGGTGATCAAATTCGTTGCGCGCCTTTTCTGCATTTAACAGGCTGGTGGAACGCTCCATACCCGCCGGAGAGAAATACAGGCTCATGGACGCCACCACCAGCGCCAGCATCAGTGCTGGAATCATGGTATAGCCCAGCAAACGCCAATCGCTAAAGCCGCAGGCGTGCAGAACCGTCATTTCACTTTCTATATAGAGGCGGCCATAAGCAAGGAGAATCCCCACAAACAGGCCCAGTGGTAATACCAGTTCCAGGAACCCCGGCAAACGGAATCCCATCAGGGAGAACAGGATATTCGCCGAAATATCACCGGCGGCAGCTTCCGCCAGGTATTTCACGAATCGGCCGCTCATCACAATTAACAGCAAAATTGCGCTAACCGCTAGCGTGGCAAACAGCAGCTCGCGGCAGAGATAGCGAAAAATAATCACAGGGCGAACAAATTCCTTGGTGACAGCGGTGTGATGGTGTCTGAATCAAAAACGAGCAAGTTTCCCTCTAGGTACAGCAATCCACAGGCAGGCGGGTTAAACTTGTGCGACGCATTATCACTAAAAATTCTTGCTATGTCTCGGCCTAGAGGCATGCAATCTATTGTCAGATTTTAAGGAAAGCGAAAAATGCAGTTCTCCGCCAAGGTTGCAGATATCAGTAAACAACGCAGTGCCTGCTCAATTATTTCAGCAGATGCCAAAAATAACCTCAGCGAAAGTGGAAAAAGCCTGGATAAACTGACCGGGGGAATCATTGCAAAAATCCTCAAGCGCGGGGACTTGGGGGCCAAATCCGGCAGCACCCAGCTGATCAATCTTATCGACGTTCCCAGCGAGCGCGTTCTGGTCGTACGCACCGGTAAAGGCACCATCAGCCAGGCGGAATTCCGCAAGCTGGCAGCCAGCAGTGCCAATGGAGTAAAGAACTTTAAAGAAGCCACGAGCTACCTGTGCGAAGTAGAGGTTGAAGGTGCCGACAATCGCTGGAAAGCACAGCAAATCGCCATGGCCGCTGGTCTGGCAAGCTACCGCTACACCCTGTCCCGCACCGATGCAAAGCCCCTGCCCCTGGCGAAATTTACCATCCACGCCCCAGAGAAAAAGCAGCTGAAAGCTATTCAAGGCGGCATGGAAGTAGGTGCCGCTCAAGCACTGGGCAGTAATGTCGCCCGTGATTTGGGGGATCTCCCAGGCAATATCTGTACCCCCAACTACCTGGTTGCCCAAGCTAAAGCTCTGGCCAAAAAACATGCAAAGCTCACCACCAGCGTGCTGGACGAAAAGAAAATGAAAGCCCTGGGCATGGGTGCTTTCCTCAGCGTCTCCAAAGGCAGCGACGAGCCCCCCGCGCTGATTGCCATGAACTACAAAGGCGGCAAGGCCAGCGAAAAACCTGTGGTATTGGTCGGTAAAGGCATCACCTTCGATAGCGGCGGCATCAGCATCAAGCCGGGCCAGGCTATGGACGAAATGAAATACGACATGGGCGGTGCCGCTAGTGTCTTCGGCGTGATGAACGCCCTGGTTGAACTGCAGCCTTCTATCAACGTAGTAGGCCTGGTTGCCGCTGCTGAAAATATGCCCAGCGGCCGTGCCAGCAAGCCCGGTGATGTTGTGACTTCCATGTCCGGCAAAACCATCGAAATCCTCAACACCGATGCCGAAGGCCGCCTGGTTCTGTGCGATACGATCACCTACGCAGCCAAGTTCAAGCCCAGCGCAGTGATTGATATCGCCACCCTCACCGGTGCCTGTGTTATTGCCCTGGGCCATCACGCCACCGGTCTCTACGCCAATAACGAAGAACTTGCCAAGAACCTTCTCCAGGCTGGCGAAACTACTGGCGACCGCGCATGGCAAATGCCGCTGTGGGACGAGTACCAGTCCTCCCTGGATTCCAATTTTGCCGATATCCAAAATATCGGTGGACGCGAAGCCGGTTCAGTAACCGCTGCCTGCTTCCTGGCGCGTTTTGCCAAAGACTACAAATGGGCACATATGGATATTGCCGGTAGTGCCTGGAAGTCCGGCGCACAGAAAGGCGCAACCGGCCGTCCGGTTCCCCTACTGGTTGAATATCTACTGGGCAAATAAGTAGCCAAAGCGCACAATAGCCGCCGGCACCATCGGTGCCCGGCCGCCGGGCGGTCCATTAATTAATGGGCCGCTTTTGTTTTTGGCGGCGTATCAATATGGCCGGGATTATTTGACCAGTATCTGTAATGACTCGCATTGATTTCTATATTCTCTCTTCCGACCAACCGGAACACGCCGATGTTTTTGCCTGCCGCCTGGCTGAGAAAGCCTTCCGCGCGGGTATGCGGGTATTAATCGCGGTGGACGACCCGCAACGGGCGGAGCAGATGGATCAACTGCTGTGGACATTTCGCGAGGACAGTTTCCTGCCTCACGCCCCGCAAACTGAAAACCAACAGGCGCAAATAGAAATTAACAGCGGCGAAGACCCCGCAGATCACCACGGCTTACTGATCAATCTCTGCTCCAAAGTACCCAAGTGGTTTAGCCGCTTTGAACGCTTGGCAGAAGTTGTGATCCAACAACCGGAACCATTAAAACGGTCCCGATTGCGATTTGGTCACTTCCGCGATCGCGGATATCCGTTACAATCCCATAAGATTAATTAGAGCCTCTAACTACGTCCGAGAGTCATGTCCGGCAAAAAAAACAAACACAAGCACCGCGGACAGCAGCGCAAGCAGCCCAGTGAATTTCTGGATGAACTTAATTCACTGCACAACTTGCTTGTCACCGACGAGAACAATGAAGAAATCCCCGTGCTCAGCCAAGTGGCCAAGCAGGGTAATCCTGTAACCCCTGAGCCCCCCACACTTCCCACTATTGCCGACATACCAAAACCCAGTGGGACACCAGCTACCAGTGAGTTCGAAGATATCGATACCTCACTGGAAGATATCGACCTGCCGATTTTATTTTCACCGGTTGAAGAAGAGATGCTGGCCCAGCAATCCCTGTCGCTGGCAGAGTCTGACCTGGCTCTTTTGCGCCCGCTTCAAGAGCTGGCTGTAGAGGATGAGGAACCGCAGGCTTCCGCAGAAACCGGGCAATTCGGCGAAGAGCCCGTTGAAGATAAACCGGTTGAAACACCGTTAGAGCAGATTTCCCGGGAAACCAACGCTGAAGATTCCCCAGAGGCCGAACCGAAGGGGCAGCCCGAACCGCAGCCGGAGCCCCGGGCGGAAAACCCGTTCCTGCCAAATCATATTCGCTCCCGCCTCACCGGTGGACGGCCCCTGCCAGTTGAAGAAAATACCCAAGTAACCGAAGCAACAGTGCCCTCGGAAACAGAAGCCCCAGCAACAGTGGCCCCGGCCCCTGAAGTAAAGGAAGAAGCTGAACTTCCAAGCACTGAGGCCCAAGCCGCCGAAGAAGATCCAGCCGCAGACCCTGAGCCCTCCGCCAAAGAGCGCCAGCGCCAGGAATTGATCGAACAACTCGTCGCCCAACAGCTGCCCAAACTGGAGCGCCGCCTGCGCGCCCAAATAGAACACGTGGTCGACGAGCTCGGCGTTTGGGATTAAGAGACGGTCTAAGGGAGCCTCTGAATAACTCCCTAAGCTCAAATACCGCCTTTTTCCCACCAGACCCCGGCGGTATAATTGCCGCCTTTTCCGCGCAGCCCGAGCAAGCACCAGACTATCCTGAGCCAAAACGCTGTGCACGCAGTCAGTTAAACACAAGGTTTCCCGCCCGCATGGACAAAACATACCAGCCCAACGCCATCGAACAGCAGTGGTACAAAACCTGGGAGGAGAACGGCTACTTCAAGCCTTCCGGGGATACTGAGGCCAAGCCCTACAGCATTATGATCCCGCCGCCGAACGTCACCGGCAGCCTGCATATGGGCCACGGTTTCCAGGAGTCCATCATGGACGCCCTGATTCGCTACCACCGCATGCAGGGAGACAACACCCTGTGGCAAGTGGGCACCGACCATGCCGGTATCGCCACCCAGATGGTGGTAGAGCGCCTGTTGGGCGCCGAAGGCGTATCCCGCCACGACCTGGGCCGCGACAAGTTTATTGAGAAGGTCTGGGAGTGGAAGGAAGAGTCCGGCGGCACCATTACCCGCCAGCTGCGCCGCCTGGGTGCCAGCCCAGACTGGTCCCGCGAACGCTTCACCATGGACGACGGCTTCTACAAAGCGGTGCAGGAAGTCTTTATCAAACTGTATGAAGACGGCCTGATTTATCGCGGCAAGCGCCTGGTGAACTGGGACCCGAAATTCCACACCGCGATCTCCGACCTGGAAGTATTAAACGAAGAGAAGCAGGGCCACCTGTGGCACTTCCGCTACCCGCTCTCCGACGGCTCCGGCCACTTGGTAGTTGCCACTACCCGCCCGGAGACCATGCTCGGCGATACCGCCGTAGCCGTACACCCGGAAGACGAGCGCTACCAGCACCTGATCGGCAAGACCATCAAGTTGCCCCTGGCGGATCGCGAAATCCCGATTATTGCCGACGAATACGTCGATCGAGAATTCGGCACCGGCTGTGTAAAAATCACCCCGGCCCACGACTTCAACGACTACGAAATGGGCCAGCGCCACAACCTCGAGATGATTAACATCCTCGATGCCGACGCCCACCTGAATGACGCAGTGCCGGAAAAATACCGAGGCATGGAGCGCTTTGCCGCGCGCACCCAGATTGTCGACGACCTGGACGCCCTCGGCCTGCTGGAAAAAGTAGAGCCCCACACCCTCAAGGTACCTCACGGAGACCGCTCCGGTGCGGTGATCGAGCCCTGGCTCACCGATCAGTGGTATGTGAAAACCCAGCCCCTGGCCGATGAAGCCATCGCCGCCGTTGAAGATGGCCGCGTTGAGTTCGTACCGAAAAACTACGAAAACATGTACTTCTCCTGGATGCGCGATATCCAGGACTGGTGTATTTCCCGCCAGCTGTGGTGGGGTCACCGCATCCCCGCCTGGTACGACAACGAAGGCAAAGTCTACGTTGGCCGCAGCGAAGAGGAAGTGCGCGAGAAGCACAACCTGGGCGCCGATATCAGCCTGCGCCAGGACGACGACGTACTCGACACCTGGTTCTCCTCCGGCCTGTGGACCTTCGGCACCCTGGGCTGGCCAGAAGATACCGAAGAACTGAAAGCCTTCCACCCCAGCTCCGTACTGGTTACCGGCTTCGATATTATTTTCTTCTGGGTCGCGCGCATGATGATGCTGACCCTCTACTTCAAGAAGGAAGTACCGTTTAACACCGTGTACGTACACGGCCTGGTGCGCGACAACCACGGCCAGAAGATGTCCAAATCCAAGGGCAACGTGATCGACCCCATCGACCTGATCGACGGTATCGACCTAGAGACCCTGGTAGAGAAGCGCACCTCTGGTCTGATGCAACCGCACCTGCGCGAAAAGATCGAGAAGCAAACCCGCAAGGACTTCCCCGAAGGTTTCTCTGCTTTTGGTACCGATGCCCTGCGCTACACCTATTACTCACTGGCTTCCACCGGCCGCGACATCAAGTTTGATGTGGGCCGTATCGAAGGCTTCCGCAACTTCTGTAACAAGATCTGGAATGCCTCCCGCTACGTACTGCAAAACTGTGAAGAGCACGATTGCGGACAGGACGGCAGCACGGATTTTGAACTGACCATCGCCGACCGCTGGATTATTTCCCAGCTGCAGCGCACCGAGATTACCGTACGCGAAGCCATGGACACCTACCGCTTCGACCTCGCCTCCCAGGCCCTGTACGACTTTATTTGGAGCGAATACTGCAGCTGGTACCTGGAACTGTCCAAGCCGGTACTGTGGGACGACAACGCCTCCGACGCAGTGAAGAAAGGCACCCGCCGTACCCTAATCCGCGTACTGGAAACCATCTTGCGTCTGGCCCACCCACTGATGCCGTTTATCACCGAAGAAATCTGGCAGCGTGTAAAAACCCTCGCCGGTTCCAACGGTGACACCATTATGCTGCAGCAGTACCCAGAGGCCGACAGCAGCAAGATCGACGAAGAAGCGGAAGCGGCCGTTGCCTGGTTGAAGCAGGTTATTGAAGGCGTGCGCAATATTCGCGGTGAAATGAATATTTCCCCAGCGAAGAAAATCCCACTGATCCTGCGCGGCGGTTCCAACCGTGACAAAGAACTGCTGGAGCAAGCCCGCAGCCTGCTGATCAAACTGGCCAGCCTCGAAGAAATCACCTGGCTGGAAAGTGGTGAAGCTGCACCAGCCTCCGCCACCGCCCTGGTAGGCGATATGGAATTGCTGGTACCCATGGCCGGCCTGATCGACGTTAAAGCCGAGAGTGCGCGTCTGCAAAAAGAGATTGATAAACTTTCCAAAGAACTCGCACGAGTCGAAGGCAAGCTCAACAATCCCAAGTTTGTAGACAAAGCCCCCGAAGCCGTTGTTGCCAAGGAAAAGGACAAGCTCGCGGAAATGAAAGGTGCTCACGAGCGCCTGCAGCAGCAACTTGAGGAAATCAGCAACCTGTAAGGGTTCTGGTAATCCGCTCCGATAAAGAGCGGACCTGATTTAAAAAAGGGGGCTCTGCCCCCTTTTCTTTTTTTGATATAAATCAAACAACCCCTTCTTGAACTAGTGCCTTTCGATTTTCTATCAACTTCAGAATCCGAGTGTGTGCTTAATGTACCTGCATCAGTTATGGGTTTGTCAGCTCTAAAAACAGCTTTACCGAAGTGGTCGTCGACCTAAAACGCTTCAAGCACCAAACCATTTTTCAACCCTCTAAGTCCCTGATAAGAAATCAACATGATTTTCAATCGGCTTGGCTGTTATTTTTTACAAAGATCATGAATGATTGAAAGCTCTTGGAAGCTAGAGAAAGTCTATTCAGTGGGGATAGAGAGTAAAGTGTTCATTTTTTCATTTGGAACAAGAGTTCAAGCTTGTATGTAATTTATTGATCCCTCAAGATTTTTACGCATTTCTTCGTTAGATTGATTCCAGGGTAGCAATCATGATAATAGTGGTCAGAATGATTACTATATATAAATGTTAGTTTATAAACACGTATTAGGAAGAATATGCAAATAACAGAAATATTCTTGAAGAAACTGGATTCTTATGTCAATCCTAAGGTCGAGAACCGTGTTATTTATGGAGCACTCATATCTGGAATGAGCCTAATTATGGCTCCGAAACTTATAGCGCTGCTAAGTAGTGTTTCCATCAAATCTGAAAAATACGAGATAAACCTACAAAACAATCCGCTGGATGAACTGGGCATAATCATTGGAGCTATCCTGATATTTCTAGCGGTGTCATTGCTCTATTTTTTTAAGTTTACTAAGCGGCCAGAGCTTATCATAACAAGTGACTCTCCGTCAGCGAAACTGTGGAAAAGACACGGATATTCGTTCCAAAAAGAAACATTGATAAATCCCCTCCTTTTAAAAGACTTAGTAGGATGGCTTTCAGATAGTGGAAGGCAAATAGTTTCTATCGATATTGCTGGGGCTAATTCAAGTAATAGATACTTCGGTGAAATTGCAGAACGGGTATCTGAAGAACGAAAATTCATAGAGGTTTCGAGTGAAGACAATAGAGAGCTGTTCGGGTACGAATATCTTGGAACGTCAGAGTCTGGGATTCATGTTGTTCACGCTTACGACTCGACTGGTGGTTCTGCAACTTTCCATTGGTTACTGCTACTCCAGATTGAAGAAAGTGGCATCTTAGAATACGAAGATAAAACTCCTAAAAAGAAGACAACTCCAGTTTTGAAATTGGTTGGTAGAATTAGTCTTGGTGACCGCTACAACGGTAGTGTAATTATGGAACGTGGTGTTATCCGAATAAGTAAGGATGAAAGCCATCTTCCTGATCACGTGATTAAAAAAAATAGAAAAATTATAGTGAAGTAAGGAAATAAAATAACATGGTGATGATGTTCGTTTCACCCCTTTTGGGGCTCCACCAGACGGCCTGTTCTTCGCGCAGCCCGCTGTATATCACGGCGTTAACCTTATCGCCCGGCGGACTCGACGCGCCAACGCACGCCGCTGCCTCGCGTGCTCCGCAATCTCAACCACCTCCATCCCCCAGCACCCTCTCCTTTTGGACACGTCTATAGATTTCCTCACGGTGAACGGGTAGAGATTTGGGGGCACGTATGCCTATCTTTACCTGATTACCCTTAACTTCCAATACCGTAATTGAGACGTTCGATCCAATCCGTAAGTTTTCACCCGTCCGGCGCTTTAAGATCAACATATTTGTTTCCTATTAATACTCAAACCATGCGTAGACCTCCCTTAATGGAAGGGTTTGAAAGTAACTTTTAAGGAAGTATTAGGTGGAGCGCGAGAACGGTAGGCATAGAGGTAGAAAAGGCAGACGCAACGCTTCCAGAGCCAAGGGACACGCCCCAAACTACTGAATGGACTCCACTTTATTGAAGACGAGCGGGTTTCTAGCGTATGATCCATATAGCCATTTTGATACTTGGGTTATCAATTTGGTTAGCTGGCCCCAGGTGTTAGCGCACCTTGGGTCAGCGCCTTTTACTTACTCTTACGTCACGCTACCGTTCTCCTTTGAGGGAATGGTTTTTAGAAAATTCTTGATTCTCTCGAATCTCTTTGGTCATCGGCCTTTAGAAGGCTGTTCAATAACGACCCAAATACCAATAAATATCCACCGATTTTACGCAGCTTTGACACTAAAACAAACTCCAATAAAATCCAATAAGATTATTTTTGTGCCTATATTTTTTATTGCTCACGCTTTGGAAATTTCGGCTGTGCATAAAATTGGCTGTGAAAATTAATACCCCCAACGGCTCCCACACTGGAATTCAGAAAACAATAGATCATCAATACCGCTGAAATGTCTTCCACATATCTACAGAAAAGATCTATCGATAAACCAAAGTAGTTTGCAGACTTTTAGGATATTACTGCGGGGTTTAGGAGCCTTTGAACAACCCAGTGATGCTTCTACTTACAGAGCGGTCACAATCAGAACGCAGCTTCGCAGGAATGTCTAGCTAGACCGTACAAGCAGTCGCAACACGGGGCATGAATCGTTATGGAAGCCCCGAAGGCGGACCACAGCTGCTGCGTTGCAACACTTGCAAAGGACTACGGCCATTCGCGGTGAACTGCACCTAATATCTGTAGCCTTCAAGATCCGCAGAGATATTACGGAGTTATTCAGAGGTACACTTGATACCTTACCCCCAATTAGACCCAACCTGATAAAGTTCGTGAGTGCTAGCTTAGGGGTTTACGATCATATTGACCGTTATATTGGGGAGCAAGAAGATAGATCTAACAAAAGTCGTTAAATCAATGGGTTAAGGACTAATGTTAAAATTGAGATAGTAGTCAAAGTGATCGCTTTTCCAGTTTGTACACACGTGTCAGATTACTTTAAGTCTACAGTATTAAATAGAAATTTAGGCTGTGGAGTAGAAATTGATTCTGAGATAATAATCATGACAATAGTGGTCAGAATTATTATTACTATATAGCTGCTAAGCAAAATATGTAGAGACTATTTGGATGAATGAAAAAAGAAAACAAATCCTTAGATCAATTTATCGAGATTTGCTACTTTCCGCCGGGTTAGATCCGGATGGCCGATGGTGGGAAGAAGATGAAGTTCAGCACTTTGCAGGCCTAGAAAAACGAGAAGAAATAATCGCTTTCCAATCTATATTTAATGTAACACGAAATCATCTCGCGGAATTGAAAAGTAAGAAAGAAAAAATATCTGTCTTGAGCGATTATTCACAAGCTGCTATTGAATTCGCAAATAGCGGTGCATCATCAATATGTGACGCTTCGGGGTTTGCTGGTTTTGGAGGCAGGCCAATTTGGTTTGCAGCAATTTCACTGATTGAAGATGAATTTAATGCTTCAAATAATTTAGATGAACGTCAAAAATATATAACGGAAGTCTATAGTGCATTTATGTCATCAGAAATTGATTTCAACCCTAGAAATCAGTCGTCATATACTGGCTTGGCGTTAAAGGCTGGGCGCTATGGTTTTGCATCCTTGCTTATAGCTAATGATAAATACGCAAGCTCTTCCCCCGAACCAATCTGGCAATTTGTGATTAATTCTTCTAAGCAACCGAAACGTGTGGATATGCTTTTGAAATTAATGGATAAACTATACGAGCTTGACGAAGAGGTAGATAGGTTGGGCAGTCATTCTGGTCGTTCTGCGTTGATGCAGGCTTCGGCGTATACTGCGATAGAACAAATTAACTGGCTCCTGGAACGCGGTGCAGATATTAATAAGCGTGATATACGAAGTGGAGCTACACCTTTAATGCATGCGCTTAATCGATACTTTGGAGTCAGTGATAATAATACAAGAAAAAGACTTCGAGAAACGATCGACCTTCTAATAAGTCAAGGTGCTGATATTTCAATGTGTGCGTACACAGGTCAGGACTTTGGAGTTTTAATTAGAGATACGAAAGCGCTCAAGCCTGCAGATAAAAAGCACTTCCGAGAGATGTGGAAAACTTATAAGAAGAAAGGTGCAACTAAGAATAAACGTGTTCTTTCTGACGATGAAATATCTCCAGATCTTATAAAGAAAATAAATATGCAGGGAGAGTTTCTGTTACACCCATGGAATGTTCTTCTTGAAACATTCTTTGAAATACTGAAAGCGCATAAAATTAGTAGATTTACAGATGAGGACATCTTTCATTATTTAAACCCTAGTTACCACGGGGTAAATTTAGATGGCACTAGAAAAATTGACCTAGCTTCCATTAATCATTGGTTAACTAGATTCGTTTGTAGCTGTGCCAGATCGAATGTTGAATTGCATTGCTCCTCAGAAGGTGTATACAGTTTTTCTTCAACGGAAGGTCAAGCGCGACTTAGGCTTTTATAAGTATCAATGCCTAAATCGGGTAGCCGGTAGTTTCTAGCTATCGGCCCCCACACACTCATCGTGCGGGTCCGCAATGGACGGTTCCCTATTCGTAATGAATCTCTAACCCACTATAGTTTCGAGTAGCTATTCATTTGAGTTGAGTGTCATGGCAGTGCGCTACCTCAACTTTATCCGACTGGAAACATATCGGTAGGTTAGCCTTGTCTTTTAATGCGTGGATTTTGGGTTCAGGCCTTCACCATGTCAAAGGTCTTAATCTTCGCATTAAGCTACTATGCCGTCGGCTGGCTTCTGCTTAATCACCTTAGTCACCACTGACCGAGGTGCTGCTGTGTTCAACCACTTTTGTCTATCCCCACAATGGTGACTAGCAGGTTGGGCCTACTTATGAGTCACCAGCCACGCTGACAGCTTCACAGCAGCAAGCTAAACAGATCTCCAAGGGTAAGAACGTGAACTCTCACTACACAACTACATCATTGACTCTACACGTTAGATCAATCAGCCTCTGTGCCCTTGACCATCTCGCCTCCAGGCTAAGCCTTATATGATGTTTCTGTGCGTCAGCTCGTAGTTTTGCCAGCGGCTTGCTCATAACAAGATCTCACGGCGTTGCAGTTGCCATTCGCTGGTAGTTAGCGTTTAATGGCGCCCATTAAACGGTGATCTTCCTACGCCGGACTTTCACCCCATTAGTCCACACCCATGCCGGGCGTACCAAACGCAGTCGGGCGACACAAAATACGCACGCCTGCTACGGATGTTATGTGTTTTTTGGGTAGAGCCTTTGAAATGAAAAAATTACTTTTAATGGCAGTTGTATTTGTTTTGCTGGGTTGCGCTACAAATAATATAGATATGCAAAAAGAAAAGACAGATTTAACGTTACGTAATTCGTGGAAGCGAATAGATGGCTGGCTATCTGAAAATGCTCCTAAAATACGGGATGCGCTAAACCCTCCTGCTAGTGAAGAAGCTATAACTGAACTGGAAGAAACTATCGGTGAAAAATTGCCTGAGGACTTAAAAGAGCTTTATCGAATCCACAATGGCTTAAATAGGAATGCTGTTGCAAATCTTGTTTATGGTTTACAGTTCTATTCAATTGAAGAAGTCCTACTAGAGTACTCCAGACTAAAAAATATTAAAGATATGAAAGATCTTCCAGCATTAAATTATGCTGATCCAGGGGTAAAGGTAACTTCCGTATCAAGTATGATGCGTATTCCAATAGGAGATGACTCTAGCGGGTGTGGGCTGTTTATAGACTTAGATCCAAATTCAGAAGGTAAGATTGGTCAAATAGTTTTGTATGATCAAGATTATAATATAGCGCTAAACCCAGCTTCATCAATAGAAGAAATGTATTCTGATTTTGCAAATCACTTAGAAGCTGGTAGGTACAAATTATTGGAAGACGCTCTAGTTGATGGTGAACACTGGTTAGACGCAGATGCAGAGCTAGATATTATTAATTGGCACAATTCAAAACGGTGGAAAGATATTCTTGGCAAGCGCTAATACATAAATCGGGTAGCAGGTATTGTCTAGCTATCGGCCCCCACACCACCCATCGTGCAGGTCCGCAATGGGTGGTTCCCTATCCAAAATGAATCTCTATCCAACGATCGTATCGAGCAGATCTTCATTTGAACTGAGTGTCATGGCAGTGCGCTACCTCAACTTTATCCAACTGGAAACATATCGGCAGGCTAGCCCTGCCTTCTAACTCGTGGAATTTGAATTCAGGGCTTCACCATGTCCAAGGTATTAATCTTGGCATAGAACGTAGGCAATCTAGGACAGCCAATGACTGGAGGGTGGCGCCGTCAATAGAGCTAGCTACCTCTCTGGCGGCTCTTTCTCTTTGGTTTACAGGTAAAGGAGATTAAATACTTGGAATTGGTCTTCAGGCTATTGGGATCGCTGTTTTTCGATAAAAGGGCGGTAATCGTGCTGTTGAGTACTTGAGGCCGGGGTAGATTAGCAGGGCGTAGCTGAGAGGAGGCGCCGACAGTCGCTTATACCGTGTACCCAGCGCTTATCGAGTTGAGCACAAACTTTTTGTACAACCTCTACCGATCCCACCAAGCCTTTAAAGCGGCTTTCAAAGTTCCGGCTGAGATAGAGCCAGTGCTTGTGTGAAATACCGAGCCGCTCAAGAATAGGAGGTATGTTTTCGGCAATACAACCCCGTTTTCTGGGGTCTAAATGCCAGCCGCTCCAGTCCACTAGCTCCAAATAGTGATCCAGCTGGAAAGGAAGCCCTTTCGGCATATTCAAACGCTCACCGCCGACAAACGGAAGTAGATTTTTGGGCTGCTTACCTGAGACTGCCGCACGAATACGCTGTTGAATCGAAGTGTAATCAGACTCTTCAGGTGTCTTGGCAATATTGGCACGGATGGGGTTAAGGTCTACATAGGCCATACAGGCGGCGAGTGCTCTTTCATCCAGTAAAGCCTGAGATTTGAACCGGCCCTCCCAAAAGCGGCCTGTACAGTTGTCTTCAGCATTGGCCTGGCGGGCGATGGATTCATTTAAACAGCGCATAAACCAGCTGATATCCATTAGACGCTCCCGCCATAGGGAAACGACCTCTTTTAGCCTGTATTCCTCAGCGTGATCGAGAGTATCGCCCTGAAGATAGCGCTGGGCCAAGCTAGAGGCTTTGAAGAGTTTTTTCCAGCGAGTAATTACCTCTGTAAGAGACCATTTGTTAGCCGATTTTGTGTCGATATAGAGCACTATATGGTAGTGATTACTCAATACTGCATAGGCGGTAATATCTAGCGCAAACACCTCGGCTAACTTATGCATACGGCTTTCAATCCATTCGCGCCGATGCTCGTAATCTTTTCCGGACTCAGTATCTCTGCCACAAAGAAATGCACGCCGTACACAGCGGGAGACACAGTGAAAAGCTAAACCGATCTCCCCAGATAAGAACGCGAACTTTCACCACACAACTGCATCATTGACTCTATCCGTTAGATCACATGGCTTCGGTGCCCCTGGCCACCTCACCTCCAGGCTAAGCTTTATAGGATATTTCGGTCCGTCAGCTCGTAGCATTACTAGCGGACTCCTTCCCACAAATCCTCACGGTATTGCAGTTGCCATTCACTAGTAGTTAGCATCTAATGGAACCCATTAAATGGTGATCTTCCCACAGGGGACTTTCACCCCATTAGTCCACGACCATGTTGGGCGTACCAAGACCATCGGAAATCGGCCACTTTGTGGCCTGGACTCGCAACAAGTTGCTCGCCTTTTATGGCAGCGTTAAATGCCAAAGGATGAATGTGAGTAAGAATCAAAAAAATCCATATACTGAAAACGATAACCGGCTCGCAGATGTAATAGCCGCAATCCAAGTTATGGGAACTTATAAATTCTACAAATTAGATTTTTCTGGTTGGGCCGATCGTATTGAAGGCAAGGAAGATCTAGGGAATTATTGGAAAGCTATCTTTGAAGAGCACCCCGAGTTCTTTCGACTTGATAGTAAACAGGAAAGAGCATCCTTGGTATGGCGAAGAAACTATCAAAAATTATACGATGTAGACGAAGAGAGAAAGATATCCAGGGAAGCCTACAAGGGTCTAACAGATGACCAAAAGAAAAGAATTTCCAGAACTCCATTAACCAACTCAGATATCTCTACTCTTATAAATACTGCGATTAATCTTCATGGCGGCGAGCTGGACCACAAGAAAGATTCAAGATGGTGGATAAGTGGTGCAATTGGTTTAGCAGGCGTTATTCTCGGTGCAGCAATTAAAGCCTATGCTGCATAAGCTCTTAAATAAGGTAGCCGGTAGTTTCTAGCTACCGGCCCCCACACCACCCATCATGCAGGTCCACAATGGGTGGCTCCCTATCCGTAATAAATCCCTAGTCAACGAAAGTGTCGAGCAGGTTTTAAGTTGGGTGTTACGGCAGTGCGCAACCTCAATTTTAACCCTGGCTGGAAACCTATCGGTAGGTTAGCCCTGCCCATTAAATCGTCGAGTTTGGGCTCAGTCCTTCACCCTACCCAAGGTATTAATCTTGACATTAGGCTACTATGCCGTCGGCTGACTTCTGCTTAATCACCCTGATCATTACTGACCGAGGCGCTGCTGTGTTCCACCACCTTTTTCTGTCTCCGCGATGGTGGCTAGCGGGCTAAGCCTACATATGAGTCAACGGCCACGCCAGCAGCTTCACAGCAGCAAGCTAAACAGATCTCCCCAGATAAGAACATGAACTTTCACTACGTAACAGCAAAAGCAATCTAGGACAGCCAATGACTAGAGAGTGGTGCCGGCAATAGAGCTAGCTCCCTCTCTGGCGGCTCTTTCTCTTTGGTTTACAGGTAAATTAGATTAAATACTTGGAATTGGTCTTCAGGCTATTGGGATCGCTGTTTTTCGATAAAAGCGCGGTAATCGTGCTGTTGAGTACTTGAGGCCGGGGCAGATTAGCAGGGCGTAGCTGAGAGGAGGCGCCGACAGTCGCTTATACCGTGTACCCAGCGTTTATCGAGTTGAGCACAAACTTTTTGTACAACCTCTACCGATCCAACCAAGCCTTTAAAGCGACTTTCAAAGTTCCGGCTGAGATAGAGCCAGTGCTTGGGTGAAATACCGAGTCGCTCCAGAATAGGAGGTATGTTTTCGGACAGCAATCTAGGACAGCCAATGACTGGAGGGTGGTGCCGGCAATAGAACTACCTCCCTCTCTGGCGGCTCTTTCTCTTTGGTTTACAGGTAAAGGAGATTAAATACTTGGAATTGGTCTTCAGTCTATTGGGATCGCTGTTTTTCGATAAAAGGGCGGTAATCGTGCTGTTGAGTACTTGAGGCCGGGGTAGATTAGCAGGGCGTAGCTGAGAGGAGGCGCCGACAGTCGCTTATACCGTGTACCCAGCGTTTATCGAGTTGAGCACAAACTTTTTGTACAACCTCTACCGATCCCACCAAGCCTTTAAAGCGACTTTCAAAGTTCCGGCTGAGATAAAGCCAGTGCTTGTGTGAAATGCCGAGTCGCTCCAGAATAGGAGGTATGTTTTCGGCAATACAACCCCGTTTTCTGGGGTCTAAATGCCGGCCGCTCCAGTCCACTAGCTCCAAATAGTGATCCAGCTGGAAAGGTAGCCCTTCCGGCATATTCAAACGCTCACCGCCGACAAACGGAAGTAGATTTTTGGGCTGCTTACCTGAGACTGCCGCACGAATACGCTGTTGAATCGAAGTATAATCAGACTCTTCAGATGTCTTGGCAATATTGGCACGGATGGGGTTAAGGTCTACATAGGCCATACAGGCGGCGAGTGCTCTTTCATCCAGTAAAGCCTGAGACTTAAACCGGCCTTCCCAAAAACGGCCGGTACAGTTGTCTTCAGCATTGGCCTGGCGGGCGATAGATTCGTTTAAACAGCGCATAAACCAGCTGATATCCATTAGACGCTCCCGCCATAGGGAAACGATCTCTTTTAGCCTGTCTTCCTCAGCGTGATCGAGAGTATCGCCTTGAAGATAGCGCTGGGCCAAGCTAGAGGCTTTGAAGAGTTTTTTCCAGCGAGTAATTACCTCTGTAATAGACCACTTGTTAGCCGATTTTGTGTCGATATAGAGCACTATATGGTAGTGATTACTCATTACCGCATAAGCGCCAATATCTAGAGCAAACACCTCGGCCAACTTATGCATACGGCTTTCAATCCATGCGCGCCGATGCTCGTAATCTTTTCCGGATTCAGTATCTCTGCCACAGAGAAATGCACGCCGTACACAGCGGGAGACACAGTGATAGTACGGTGTTGCATCAAGAGATATCTGGGTGCTTCGCGGTAGAGTCATCGGCTGTACGCGCACTTAACTGTATAAACATACAGCATTTTGTGGGATTTCAATCTTTTGTCAATAGGGATGGCGGTTTATACTTTCTATTTGGTGGGTGTCCAGGATTAACACCGCAAAATAAACGGTGTTCCTATCGAGGAATCTAAATATAAGGAAGTATTCTTGAGTGCCCGAGATAAAATCTGTTATGTGCAAGTAGAAGGTAAGTATGCTTTCAATTTGTACCTCGCAAAAAATGAAGAAGAATGTAAGCTTTTAATGAAAGAATTCTATTGGTGCAAAAAAGGCGAAAAATGCAGCTATTCTTTTGGTGTAGAATAACATTTTAATCGGGTAGCCGGCAGTCTCTAGCTACCGGCCTCCACACCATCCATCACGCAGGTCCCCAATGGGTGGCTCCCTATCCCTAATGAATTTCTACTTAGCGATCACGTAACGGAATCAGCGTCGAGCAGCTCTTCATTTGAGCTGAGTGTCATAGCAGTACGCCACCTCAACTTCATCCGCCTAGAAGCATATCGCTAGGCTAGCTCTATCTTTTAACTTATAGATTTAGGTTCCGGCCTACACCCTGTCCAAGGTTTTAATCTTGGCATTTAGCTACTATGCCGTCGGCTGACTTCTGTTTAATCACCTCGTCCATTACTGACCGAGGCGCAGCTGTGTTCCACCATTTTTTCTGTCCCCGTAATGTTGGCTAGCGGGTTTGCCCTACTTATGAGTCAGCGGTCACGCTGACAGCAGCAAGCTAAACAGATCTCCCCAGATAAAAATATGAACTTTCACTACACAACTGCATCATTGACTCTACCCCTTAGATCAACCCGCTTCGGTACCCCTGGCCACCTCACCTCCAGGCTAAGCCTTTAGAGATGTCTCTGTTCGTCAGCTTATAGTTTTACCAGCCGCTTCCTTCAGCGCTGTTGCAGTTGCCATTCGCTAGTAGTTAGCATTTAATGGAACCCATTAAACGGTGATCTTCCTACAAGGGACTTTCACATCATTAGTCCACGCCCATGTTGAGCGTACCAAGTACAAGTAGGTTGCTGCGCGCCATCTACCCCTGCTGTAGTCGTTAGCTTTCAGGAAAGAAGTGATGAGATTATTAGTACTTTTTTTATTCACATTTTCTGCATCGTGTATGGCTGGAGCAAAGGATTATATTTATCCATCTTTCAAAGATATAAATATTGATAAATGCAATATAGATACCAAAACAATTGCAGAGGTAGAAGTTAACTATTCAAGCATAGACTTGGGTGATTCCGGCCTGGCTACAGCTGAAGCAGTGGATCTTAACAGAGATGGGGTATGTGAAATTCTATTAAGCCCACCTTCAGCCTACATTGGCAACGGAAATGCATTCACGACAATATTAATTGTTAAAAATAACTCTTATCAGCCATCTGGTGATATTCAATGGGGGAAAAGGTCGTGGTGGTATGGTGAGGCAAAGAATGGATACCCGAGGATATTTGTTAAAACCTACATTGGACATAGAACAAATCCTATTTACGTCACCGATGTATACTCATATAACGGCAGCAACTATATAAAAGAGTTTGATTCGCAGTATAGTCACGGTCAGTTTATGGATTTAGGACTTAAGGCCTATAAAAGTAAAAAATACAATGCGGCTGAAAAGTGGTACTTGAATGCATACAGAATGAATCAGGAAAGCAGCTTGGGAGACGCAAATAATTTAGCTCTTGTTTATATCCGCCTAAATAGATGTGACGAAGCGGTTAACCTGCTTGAAAGACATTTAAAATTGCCTGATAACTCGGAAAAGCACATTAAGTCGGCAAAATATAACCTTGATTTATGCCTAAAAGCTAATTCGGCTAACCGGTAGTTTCTAGCTAGCGGCCCCACACCACCCATCATACAGGTCCACAATGGGTGGTTCCCTACCCTTTATACATATCTACCCAACGATAGCGTCGAACAGCTCTTCATTTGAGTTGAGTGTCATAGCGAAAACAATCTAGGACAGCCAATAACTAGAGAGTGGTGCCGGCAATAGAACTACCTCCCTCTCTGGCGGCTCTTTCTCTTTGGTTTACAGGTAAAGGAGATTAAATACTTGGAATTGGTCTTCAGGCTATTGGGATCGCTGTTTTTCGATAAAAGGGCGGTAATCGTGCTGTTGAGTACTTGAGGCCGGGGCAGATTAGCAGGGCGTAGCTGAGAGGAGGCGCCGACAGTCTCTTATACCGTGTACCCAGCGTTTATCGAGTTGAGCACAAACTTTTTGTACAACCTCTACCGATCCCACCAAGCCTTTAAAGCGACTTTCAAAGTTTCGGCTGAGATAGAGCCAGTGCTTGGGTGAAATGCCGAGTCGCTCCAGAATAGGAGGTATGTTTTCGGCAATACAACCCCGTTTTCTTGGGTCTAAATGCCGGCCGCTCCAGTCCACTAACTCCAAATAGTGATCCAGCTGGAAAGGAAGCCCTTTCGGCATATTCAAACGCTCACCGCCGACAAACGGAAGTAGATTTTTGGGCTGCTTACCAGAGACTGCCACACGAATACGCTGTTGAATCGAAGTGTAATCAGACTCTTCAGGTGTCTGGGCAATATTGGCACGGATGGGGTTAAGGTCTACATAGGCCATACAGGCGGCGAGTGCTCTTTCATCCAGTAAAGCCTGAGACTTGAACCGGCCCTCTCAAAAGCGGCCTGTACAGTTGTCTTCAGCATTGGCCTGGCGAGCGATGGATTCATTTAAACAGCGCATAAACCAGCTGATATCCATTAGACGCTCCCGCCATAGGGAAACGACCTCTTTTAGCCTGTCTTCCTCAGCGTGATCGAGAGTATCGCCCTGAAGATAGCGCTGGGCCAAGCTAGAGGCTTTGAAGAGTTTTTTCCAGCGAGTAATTACCTCTGTAAGAGACCACTTGTTAGCCGATTTTGTGTCGATATAGAGCACTATATGGTAGTGATTACTCATTACTGCAAAGGCGGCAATATCTAGCGCAAACACCTCGGCTAACTTATGCATACGACTTTCAATCCATTCGCGCCGATGCTCGTAATCTTTTCCGGATTCAGTATCTCTGCCACAGAGAAATGCACGCCGTACACAGCGGGAGACACAGTGATAGTACGGTGTTGCATCAAGAGATATCTGGGTGCTTCGCGGTAGAGTCATCGGCTGCACGCGCATTTGCATGTATAAAAATACAGTATTTTGTGGAATTTCAATCTTTTGTCAATAGGGATGGCGGTTTGTACCTTCTATTTGGTGGGTGTCCAGGATTAACTAACAGCAAAAGTTTGTCGGTCTTCCAGGCATCCCTGCATCTAATTAATAAGCGAAGGCTCTGAATCTGCAGATTAATATCTGTACGATTGGTCAGCATTAAAAGAACCTATCCCCCAAGATTCGACTCTGTATGCCGTATTCATCTAAGTACGTAAGGTGAGTTTTTCTTGTGCTTCAAACCGCACCGATATTAATCGTAATTTATTTATTAGCAAATTTATCACACAAATCATCCCAATTTTTATTATTAGGGGGGAGGGTAATGGAAACATAGAAAATACAATTAATATTTTCGGAGGGCTGTATAAATGAAATAAACCTAGCACACAACAAAGAAACCTCCATTATATACGAATTACTGGAGATATAGATCGCAACCAATTGTGGCTTGCGGTAATAAACAGGAGTACTATTGAGGTAGAAAAAAATCTTTATTGAAGTTGAGCATTTTTTTCTGTGGCAGAAATCAACATTAAACCTAACTACCAGCTAGAAATATAGCTACACAATCGACTTGATTAAACATCTAAAACTTGTGTTTATTTAAACAACTACCATTAACACATTAACTTTGAGCACACAAAATGAACGAACTAAAAGAGCGGAACGAAATAGTAAAAAAGCCAACTTACGTTAAAAAACATACTGAGGAAGATTATTCATACATTCCCGGTATAAGGGTGATAGGTCACGCATTTAACGTTTTTGGCGACCTTCAGGTTAGCTCTAGGGATCAATTATTTGATTTGGGTGCTAATGAATACAGGGAAGTTACAATAGCAGGAAAAATCTATCGTGTGCCAAAATATGTAAAGGTTAACGAGCAAGATCAATATGCAGAAACCGAAGATATAGTTACAGAGTCTAGACTAGAGTTTCAGAATAAATTTTCTTCATCAATGGGTGCATCAGGTACATATGGTGCTTTTAGCATGCAGTTCAATGCATACTTTAATCGTAATATTTCTGGGAGAACTAAGAATTACTACTCTTTATACTCAGAAATTCATCAAGACTTCACAATTGAACTAAATTTTGGATAGAAAGATCCATCGGAATTTTTAACGGAAAAAGCAAAGCAAGCTTTTGAAGAGGCCCACTCATCTAAAAATTACGACAAACTATTTGATGAGTGGGGTACCCACTACCCTAATCACGCTGTATTGGGTGGTCGATGTGATATTACTAGTTTAGCATCCCAGAAGTCTATTAGTACTATTTTTGAATTTGGTGCTGAAGTTAAGGCCGTGTACAACGCTATCTCTAATGCTGCTGAAGCGGAAGGGAAAGTGGATTACAAAGACGTTAGCGATGAATTTATGTCTTATGCTAGTTGGAATACTAGCTGTATAGGGGGTGATACTTCTAAAGCTGCACTTATTAAAGTAAATGGAGAAGCACTAAAGTCTTGGAGGGATACTGTACAGAGCTACCCGGATGTTATTGGATTTAGGTCATACAAAAATACTATGGAAAAAAATGACCTAGGTATAAATTCTCCATTGCAAGAAATTTGGCGGTTAGAGAAAGATGATAAAAAACAGGAGTTAATGAAAGAGCATTTTCAAAAATATATGGCTAAAATGTCAGTTAAGTTTCAGCTGAGGGGTGGAGCAGATGGGACTGTAAAAGAAGGAAATGTACACATTGGTGACAAAGTGTATAAGGCTGATTCTAATTTAGTCGGCTTATATGTCCTTACTCTGAATAGATTAACCCTTCTTGCTGACCCCGAAAAAGCTTCAGAGGATAGAAAGACTACTCGGCAATTCTTCACGTGGTACTATGAAAGTGAGCAGAAAAGACTAGCGAAATACTTAAATGGTCTAAATTCAGATAAGATTGTAATAATTGTTAGTTATGATTCTGGTTGGTCATCATATATCACCAGTGATTTAATATATGCATTTGAAAGATGCGGAGCAAATGATAAGATTTTGAAAGAACACGTTTTTGATTGGCGTCAACCATTTTGCATGATTGGTGTACCAGGGGATTTTGATGGAGGCGTTTATGAGTTGCATGATACGAGTGCTGATGGAGCGGCTATGATAGATGGACATTTAATGAAATCTGAAAGCGATATTAACTATTCAATTGAAATTGAGCGTGATTAACTTCTGCTAACCTACTTCTAAAAGCCACCCATTCCGTCTGGGTGGCTTTAACTTCTTCTTTTATTTGTAGTAGTTCAGACTTGATCCAACAGTTACCGGTTTTTCAGGAGGTGCTTTGTCAAGTTTAGTTTAATTAAATATCTATTTGATGGGTGTCTAGATATTCAAACAGATCTCCCCAGGTAAGAACATGGACTTTCACTACACAACTGCATCATTGACTCTACCCGTTAGATCACATGGCTTCGGTGCCCTTCGCCATCTCACCTCTAGGCTAAGCCTTATAGGATGTATCTGTCCGCCAGCTCGTAGCATTACTAGTGGACTCCTTCCCACAAAACCTCACGGTATTGCAGTTGCCATTCGCTAGTAGTTAGCTTTTGATGGAGCCCATTAAAAGGTGATCTCCCTACAGGGGACTCTCACCCCAATAGTCCACGCCCATGCTGGGTACATTTTGTTCGCCGCTATCGCGGTCGGACAGCTTACGCTACGCTTCACCCGCTGCAAATACGAACGTTAAATGATATGAGTGAGTCGACTTACAATGAATTCTTAGAGTTCCTATTCAACAGGAATGAATCTCTTGGTGAGTGGAGATGGGATATTGATTTGGATGAACCTAGAATCTCCGGAGAGTCATTGGTTTCTTATATTATTCGCATGTTTGATAATTATGACAATGATTTAGCACAGTACAGCGACTGACAGTTAGCGTTAGGATTAGAGTACGTTTTTAACAATACTTTCTCAGATCTATCTTTCTATTTAAGAGATGGTCCATCTTCTTTAGAAAAGCGACTGCAAGCTATACACTCGTTAAAGCACTTGTATTCAAAGTGTTTAAATTTGCGGTGCCGAGATTCTCTCGGACACCTTTCTGAGGAAGGAAATCCACTCAATAATTTTTGCTATATGCTTTGGGATACAACCCCCCTTAGCTACTGTGAGGAACTTCCTGATTCAGATGCTCTATATTCAGCTGTTGCTGAAGTCATGGAATATGCTTTATCGCTAGATAATCTTGCATGTATCGAAAGTGGTCTTCATGGATTGGGTCATCTAGAGCTTTACTACAAAGATGCCCAAAAAATAGTGGAAAAATTTATAAAGGATGCAAGAGTTAAAAATAGTAGACTGCTCGAATATGCAATAAATGCGGAATGTGGTTGTATTCAGTAAAACAATTAAATCCGGGGGCCGGTAGTATCTAACTACCGGCCCACACTCCATACGAGTCCGCAATGGGCGGTTCCCTATCCGTAATAAATCTCTACCTAACGATAGTGTTGAGCTGTTCTTCATTTGAGCTGAGTGTCATGGCAGTCCGCTACTTCTGAGTCAGCGGCCACGCCAACAACTTCGCAGCAGCAAGCTAAACAGATCTCTCCAGATAAGAACGTGAACTTTCACTACACAACTGCACCATTGGCTTTAGCTATTAGATCACCCGGATTAGGTGTCCTTGGCCTCCTTGCCTCCAGGCCAAGCCATATAAGATGCTCCTGTTCGCCAGCTCGTAGTCTTGCTAGCGACTTCCTCCCCACAGGACTCACGGTGTTGCAGTTGCCATTCGCAAGTAGTTAGCATTTAATGGCGCCCATTAAATGGTGATCTTCCTACGCGGGACTTTCACCCCATTAGTCCACGCCCATGATGGGTGTGCCAAATTTAAGAAAGCGGACAAATTACTAGGCCTTCGATTCCGTAATTTGCCGTTGCTAAGGGCGTTATGTGGAGCTAAGTTGGGGGCTTATTGAGAGATGTGGCGTAATTGACATTAGCTTAAAGAATCCCCTGACACTCACTGTAGCGCTACGACAAATTTACCAGACACAATAAGTTGTTTTTATGCAGCCTTTTAATACTCAATTTACCTTATCTAGAGATTACCTTGCCGAATGCTATGATCAGTCTCTACCCTATGGGAAAAATGTCAAGCCCAATTATCTTCTTCCTACATTATTATTATCTTCTGGTGTGGGATTACTGTTATTTACTGAGCAACCTAAGATCGCAAGTTGTACGTTAATTGCATTAGGCGCGCTGGAACTGATTCACATTCGATATCGACGAGCTTGGTGGTTAGCACGGCAGATGCTTGGGAAAAGTGCCGGTAGTGAAGTGAAGTTAACCATAGATAATGACGGAATCCAGACACAGAATCCTTATACGATAACAGTTCTGTCGTGGGCAGATATCGAGCGTATTATTGAAACCGATTTAGGGCTTATTTTGGTGGCTAAATCTGGGGGGCAGCAGTACTTATCTAAATCGTTATTACCTGCTGAATTAATTAATGAGATAGTTACCAAGATAAAGGGTAAACATTGATTTCAATAGAAATTAAAATCGTGCCTACAATGCAGATAATACAAAACATAAAAAGTTTCCCAAACGCGACGACCCTACGGGGCCGCCGCTTGGCAAGGCGTTAAGTTTCCAAAGAAGTTATGAGTCAGAATATTGAAATCATAGATCTAGGTTTTTCTGTTGCAGACGCCGAAGATATCACCTTCAAGTTTGATGGTACTGACCTCCTATTGGAATTTAATGATTGGCAAAAAAACCACATCACTATCAAGTGCGAGAATACGCTAGGGTTTAAATTTCAAAATGCAGAATACGAGATTTCTGAGTCTGAGCGCTTTGATTCTTGTCACACCGTACATGATTCTGAGTGGGTAAAAGAACATCTTAAGCTGGGTGAAGCCTGGGAAGGTGAAAATTGGATCCACTATAAATTAAACTTTAATGCAGCTGGTGTGGTCGAGGTTCTATGTTCCAAACTAGCCAAAACTTAAATCGGATAGCCGGTAGCTTCTAGCTACCGGCCCCACACCACCAATCGTGCGAGCCTGTAAAGGGCGACTCCCTATCCGTACGAGCCAACGATGGTCTCGATCAGCTCTTCATTTCAGTTGAGTATCATTGAAGTGCGCTACCTCAACTTTATTCGACTGGAAACATGTCGGTAGGTTAGCTCTGCCATTTAACTCATGGATTTAGATTTAAGCCTTCACCCTGCCCAAGGTATTAATCCTGGCATTAGGTTACTATGCCGTCGGCTGACTTCTTTTTAATCACCTCGACCATTAGTGACCGAGGCGTCGCCATGTCCCACCACTTTTTTCTATCCCCACGACGGTGGTTAGCGGCTTAGGCCTACTTATGACTCAGCAGCTATACTGACAGCTTCACAGCAGCCAGCTAAACAGATCTCCCCAGATAAGAACTTAAGCTTTCACTACACAACTGCATCATTGACTCTACCCGTTAGATCACCCAGCTTCGGCATCCTTATCCACCTCGCCTACGGACTAAGCCTTATAAGATGTTTCTGTTCGTCAGCTCGTAGTTTTACTAGCGGCTTCCTCCCCACAAGGCCTCGCGGTATTGTAGTTGCCATTCGATAGCAGTTAGCATCTAATGGGCCCCATTAGTTCCCACCCATACGGGGAGCACCAAGCAGCAGCACGTAAGCCCAGCAAAAAAATGGGCAGGACGGCCTACACGCCGCTTCGCTCTGTTTCGGCCTCCCATGTGCTGGGCGTATGTGTAAATATGATTAAGAAACCTTTTTCGTGATGGTGATAACGAAAATAGGTAATAGCAATCACCCAAGAAGAGTCATATTTAGTATGAGTACAGGTACAGTAAAGTGGTTCAACGGTGACAAAGGTTTTGGTTTTATTACTCCAGATGATGGAAGCAAAGATCTATTTGTTCACCATTCTGAAATTCAAATGAGTGGTTTCAAATCTCTGGATGAAGGGCAAAAAGTAGAATATGTTGTGGGGCAAGGGCAAAAAGGACCGTGCGCCAACAATGTAAAGTTGCTGTAAGATAGTTAACAGCATAAATCGGGTAGCCGGTAGTTTCTAGCTACCGGCCCCCACGCCACCCATCGTGCAGGTCCTCAATGGGTGGTTCCCTATTCATAATGAATATCTACCCAACGATAGTGTCGAGCAGCTCTTCATTTGAGCTAAGTATCATGGCAATGCGCTACTTCTGAGTCACCGGCCACGCCGACAACTTCATAGCGGCAAGTTGAACAGATCTTCCCAGATAGGAACGCGGACTTTCGTTACACAACTGCATCATTTACTCTGCCCGTTGATCACCCGGCTTCGGTATCCTTGGCCACTTAGCCTCCAGACTAAGCCTTACAAGATGTTTCTGATAGACAGCTCGTAGTTTTGCTAATGGCTTGTCCCCACAACACCTCGCAGTATTGCAGTTGCCAATCGCTGGTAGTTAGCATTTAATGGCGCCCATTAAACGGTGATCTTCCTACAGGGAACTTTCATCCCACTAGTTCACGCCCATACTGGGCGCACCAAGTCAATTAACTTCGCACTTTAGCGGCCAACAGCTTACAGTCCGCTTCGCTACTTTTCAGCTGCGGGTTATTGACGCGCTATGGATAAGTTGGTAATTGAGTAAGAGATGACAATAGAAAAATATCAAGAAGAAAAAGAGATATTACGAAACTTGAATAAATGAGAAAGCCTGTGGGGCATGTTGATAGCCACACTGATTGGAATTTTTCCAACATTAGCAGTCTTCTATGCTGCGCCGGAGTTATTTGTTTCTGTTTTAGGATGGGTTATTCCAGGGGTAGTCCTCGGAGGTTTTGTTAAGCTGGCAATTAGCGCCCATAGTATTAAGCTTAGGCTTATCCCTGCTGGGTTAATATTTCTACTTGGACCGTTATTGCTATTTGTAACAGGAAATCCATTTACTTTTTTCATTGGCCTAATGAACATGTTTATAGTTATAACAATTACAAGGCCAAGATTATCAAAAGATCAAGAGCGGGCACTCTGGCTTCAACGACAGGGAAAGCTCCGGCCATAACATGCAGCTGTATTCTAACCCCCGAAAGTTGAGCCGGGCGTAAAATCTGAGGAGAAAAAAATGAGATGTATTTTAATAGCACTGTCACTGGTATTTTTTCTAGCTGGTTGCGTAGCCTCTATCCCAAAGGAAGATCTTGAGAGATCAGCATTTATTAGGGCAGGCTCAACCAATATTTGGTCAATAACAAGCGGCGGTTCAACGGTTTCTTTGACTGCCATTGATGGCCTACCTGCAAATACAAAAAATGGCCCTATAGCAGTCAGCCCAGGTAAACATACAATTACTATGTCGTGCGCAGGCAATGAAAATGATTTTGAGCTAACCGTCAGAGCTGGTGAAATATACGAGTATACCTATGGTGTTGGTGGGCCAAAGGGGTGTTTTGGTGGGCTCATCAAGGTTAATTGATCTAAATCCGGTAGCTTCTAGTTACCGGCCCCCACACCACCTATCGTGCGAGTCCGCAATCGGCAGCTCCCTATCCTTACAAGCGTACGATAGTCTCAAACAGCTCTTCAATTGAGTTGAGTATCATGGCAGTGCGATACCTCAACTTTATCCAACTGAAAACGTATCGGTAGGCTAGCCCTGTCTTTTAGAGCGAGGATTTAGGATTGAGGCCTTGACCGTATCCAAGGTATTAATCTAGGCACTTAGCTACTATGCCGTCGGCTGACCTCTGTTTAATCACCTTGGCCATTACTGACCGAGGCTCTGCTGTGTTCGCCACTTATTCTCTATTCCCGTGATGTCAGCTAACGGGTTGGGCTGACAGCTTCGCAGCAGCAAGTGAAACAGATCCCTCCAGATAGGAGCGTGATCTTTCACTCCACAACTGCATCATTAATTCTACCTGTTAGATCACCCGGCTTCGGTATCCTTGGCCACCTCGCCTCCAAGCTAAGCCTTTGAGGATGTTTCTATTTGTCAGCTGGTAGTTTTGCTAGTGACCTCCTCCCCATAAGACCTCGCGGTGTTGCAGTTGCCATTCGCTAGTAGTTAGCATTTAATGGAATCCACTAAATGGTGATCCTCCTACATGGGACTTTCACCCCAATTAGTCCACGCTCATACTGGGCGTATCAAGTGGCTGCACGGGATAAATTTTAGCTGTCACTTTTTAAGCGAAATTACACACAAACCGCTATCAAAATTTGCTCGGTGGTCGGGCGTTATAATTATAAGGGAGATTCTAATTGATAAAATTCCTAAAATATTTTGCCAGCTTTGTTGTCCTTGGTGGGATCGCATTTATAGTCGCCTACAACCATAATCTATATGTTTGGGAGCAACCAAGTAGAAGCATGTGGATTAGCAATGGTAGCTTATTTGATGGTACTGGTACGTTGCCCATTGAGAACCCTGGAATCCTTGTAGAGGATGGTAAAATTTCATGTCTGGGAGATACTTGTGAAGTACCAATAGATGCTATTCAAGTTGATGCAGCAGGTAAATCAATTGTACCTGGCCTCATAGAGCTTCACGGTCATTTTTTCAGTGGTAAAGCTGATTCTAGTGAGAGCAGCTTACCTGTAATGATTTGGAATTCGATCCGATTGCAACCAGATGTTAGGCGGAAGCTGATCGAATCAGGTATTACAAGTTATCGCTCCGTCGGCGATCCCAGCTCGGGAATTTATAAGCTAAAAAAATCACTTGACGACCAGGAGGTCGCTGGACCACATATGTTTATTGCAGGGCCTATATTTACTGCTCCTGGTGGACATCCGGTTCAAAGAATACCAAATCGGATGATCGAGCAAATGGTCGTGCAATCCGATGATCCAAAATATGTAAAGGAGAAAATCGCTGCTCTGGTTGAGCAAGGCATTGACGGTATTAAAGCCGTCTATCAGGGCCATACAAATGAACAAGGCGAAATCACGTTACCACGCATCTCAAAGGAAACCTTGCAGACTATTACAACGGAAGCTCGCAAGCATGGTCTTTGGGTTGCGGTACACACAGGCTCTCCACAAGAAACTAATGAAGCTATTAAAGCTGGAATAACTACCATTGAGCATGGTGTGCGACATGGCAATCTCATTAGCCCAGAAACAATGCAATTAATTGTCGAGCACAATATAGTTTATGTGCCAACTTTAGGTCGAGAACCCAAGGGACACCTGAATATACCGGCCCTACACGAGGCTGGAGTTCAATTTGGTGTTGGCACTGATACACAAGGCAAAATGATTGTTGGTGACAGCTACCACAATGAATTGTCACGCATGGTTGATGCTGGACTACCTGATGCGAAAGCGCTTATAGCCGCCACTAGAAATGGTGCCGAAGCTTTAGGGTTAATTGATCAAATGGGGACCATTGAAGTTGGTAAATCTGCTGATCTACTACTTGTCGATGGTCAGCCTTGGAGTGATATTCGTGACCTTAAAAATATCAAGATGGTCGTTCTATCAGGACGAATTGCGTTGGATAAACGTGAACTGACATCGATATAAATACCCTGATCCCCCGTTAACGATTTATAAATCGGGTAGCCGGTAGTTTTTATCTACCGGTCCTCACACCACCCATCGTGCGGGCCCGCAATGGACGGCTCGCTATCGGTAATGAGTATCTACCCAGCGATCACGCAACGATATCATTTACTCTACCCTTTTGATCATATAGCTTCGGTGTCCTTGGCCACCTCACCTCCAGGCTAAGCCATACAGGATGTTTCTATTCGTCAGCTCGTAGTTTTGCTAGCAGCTTCGTTCCCATAAGACCTCGCGGCGTTGCAGTTGCCATCCGCTAGTAGTTAGCATTTAATGGGCCCATTCAGCGGTGATCTTCCTAAAGGGGATTAGTCCACGCCCATACTGCCCGTACCAAGGCCAAGCTGCATCACCCCTTCGGGCCTGGACCTCACTACGCTCGGCCGCTGTTGGCGGCATTGGAGTTTCTGCTCATCGGAGATAGGGAATGTCAACGAGAAAAATCTCTAAATATTATGACTCAACAGAACACAGTGATACTCGAGAAGATTTAATTTTTGCTCTTAGCGAAGTAAAAGGAAGAAAGGTTGCTGTTGATTGTGGCTGTGGAGCAGGATCAGATATCGCTTATTTGCGCGGTAAAGATTTCACAGTTCATGCCTTTGATATCGAAAATGAATCTATATCTAGATGTCGTAAACGATTCAAACATGATGAGCAGGTTATTCTATCAAAGGATAGCTTTAATACCTTTAACTATCCTGAGTCCTCGCTGGTAGTTGCTGATGCCAGTCTTTTCTTTTGTCCTGAAAAAGATTTTAAGTCAGTTTGGCTGAAAATAACTAACTCTTTGACAGAGGGTGGAATCTTTTGTGGTTCATTCCTAGGACCGAAAGACACAATGGCTGGGCCTGAGTATGATAAGGACGCATTTTGGAGTGATACTCTAGTTATGAATGAATCGAAGATAAGAAAACATCTCAGTAACTTTGAGCTATTAAAGTGGACTGAACATGACCTTTCAGGAGAAACTGCAGATGGTACACCGCATCATTGGCATATATTCTCCATCGTAGCGAAAAAAAAACCTAAATCGGGTAGCCGGTAGTTTCTAGCCCCCCATGCCACCCATCGTGCGGCTCCGCAATTGGCTGTTCCCTATCCGTAATGAATCTCCGTTTTACTAGCGGCTTCCTCTCCATAAGATCTTACAATGCTGCAGTTGCCATTCGCTAGTAGTTAGCATTTAATGGAACGGTAATCTTCCTACAGTGGGCTATAACTCCATTAGTCCATGCCCATGCCCATGCCCATGCTAGGTGTACCAATTGGCTGTTGGACTCAGCATTATGTGCTTCGTCATCGCGCCAGGTGTTAAACACACGCAAGATTAGGAGCCCTCTCCGTTTTATCGCGGCTGCTGAACCCGATAATTGATAGAGGAAAGAATAATGGATGATTTAAGAAGCAGGGCTGCGAGAAGATCCAAGACCAAAGCTAAGCCCCATAAGAATAGTGCTAGAACTGAAAAGCCATGGATTTCGGAGAAAAACTGGAAGTTGATGTATACACGCTCTGAAAAGCTTCGTAGAGCTCAGCAATTAGGGATCGAGTACCCCAATCGAACTATGCTTCAAATCCTAAATACTGAGCTTCCTGAGAAAGATTAAGATATGCGAAATCTCCTATTCATATGTAGCCGGAATCAGTGGCGTAGTCCTACAGCTGAAGCCATTTGGAGAAAACACCCTGATTTCAACGCTAAATCTGCTGGTACCAGCCCGCGAGCTAAAAAAACAGTCAGTTCAGCGGATGTTCGCTGGGCTGACGTGATATTCGTCATGGAACAAAAGCATAAAAATAGGCTAATAGCAGAATTCTCTAGAATGCTGGATCATAAGCCAGTTCATGTCTTAGATATTCCAGATGAATACAAGTACATGGACCCGGAGTTAGTTCAAGAATTAGAATCCATTGTTGGGGCGTACTTGGAGAGTTAGTGCCGAGGTTCAGTCCTTAACAAATTTAGGTAAGCTGAAAAATTACTACACCTGCGGTTCTGCAATTTCCCTTTGCTAAAAACATTAGGTGCGTAATATCGATAACCTATTTGAGACACAATAATGAAGAAACTCAAAAACGAAAAAGAGTTAGTGAAAAAGGCTATAGCACTCGGTACTGCATATGGAACCAAGCGAGGAGTTGTCGAGTTCGAAGCTACCGATTCAGCTCACGAGAAACTCGAATATATTTACCGTCTTTTAGTTCACGATAAAGTAATTCAACCGCTTCCAGAAGACAAGATATCACAGAAGGCAATCATGCATAGGCTGGCAATTTGGGCTTCAAAGTACTGAGCGCTCTGATAGGGTTTTCAACTAAATCAGGTAGCCACTAGTTTCTAGCGAACCGCCCGGTTCATGCCGCCATCAGATAAGATACTTTGCCCATTGATGTATCGGGCTTCATGTGAAGCAAGAAAGACACAAGTCTGCCCGATTTCTTCGAACGTGGCAGTGCGCTGTGCGGGTATGGATCTGCGGGCAAACTCCGACAGGTTTACGTTTTCACAGAAGCCCGGCATTAAATTATTCATGCGAATATTGTATCTTGCATAACGATCACCATAGAGCTTGGCAAAACTGTGTAAAGCGCCACGCAGCATGCTCATCGGATAAGGCGCTCTCGGCTCAACCGTGTTCATTGAAGAAATATTGACGAATGCCCCTCCTCCCTGCTCGATATAAATCGGCGTGACGATACGGGCAAGCTTGACAACATTGAGCACGTACATATCGAGGCTTTCATGCCAGAGATCATCACTTAGCTCGAGTAGGGGGCCGTTGAAATCAGGATCGAACCCTACTGTTTTAATTTCTTCCGGCACCCCGCCACCATGGCCCATATTGCTAACGACGGCGTCGATACGGCCATAGGTTTGCATCGTGTCGTCGACCATTGCTTGCAGATCTGCGGTTTCGAGAACCGAACCCTGCCGCCCTATACCACCTAATTCCTTGGCCAGTTCAACACTGCGGTTGGAAGGGGACATCAACGAGACTTTGTAACCCGCCTTAGCCATTTCGCGGGCGCAGCCGGCACCAATTCCCTGACCAGTTCCAGTCATAATAGCAACTCTTGTTTCGGACATTACGCTATCCTCTAGTGCAAATAATTCATGGGTGGAGATCAATATACGATCTTTAAAATCGGTAGAAAAAGGATATAATTACATGCACTTATGAGTTTAATTCATACCAAAACACGATCTTTACCATCTTTGGCCGGCTTGCGTGGGTTTGAGGCTGCGGCAAGGCATATGAGTTTTACCGATGCTGCGAAGGAGTTGAGCGTTACGCAAACGGCGATCAGTCACCAAGTGAGAAATTTGGAGTCGAGACTGGGTGTAAAACTGTTCCATCGTACGGGAAAGTCGATTTCTCTTACCGATGCCGGGAAAAAACTGTTATCCGAAGCCAGTGCATGTTTTGATCGACTCGAAAATACGCTCCACCTCATCAAAGCCGAGAGTCAATCTCCAGTGGTAACCGTGAGCGTAACCCCCAGCTTTGCCAGCAAATGGTTAATACAGCGGTTAGGTAACTTCTGGAGAGCCTACCCTGATATACAGTTGAATGTTCACCATACCCTGGCTCTCGCCAATTTCACTAACGATGGCGTCGATATTTCCATTCGAGCTGGTGACGGAAACTGGCAAGGTTCAGTGACCAGGCTTTCGTTGCTGCTCGATTTAAGCCCGATTTGCCACCCTTCGCTGCTTAACGGCAAAAATCCTTTGAAAGTGCCTTCCGACCTCAAGCATCAAACTTTGCTGCATGAAGATAATTTTGACGATTGGGCATCGTGGCTCAAAGCAGCCGGGGTCGACGATGTCGATCCGCGATCAGGTAGCGTCATGAATGATAGTAACTCTCTCGCAATTGCAGTCGAAAACTGCCAAGGCGTTGCGCTGGGCCGAATATCGCTAATCGAGGATGACTTAAAATCTGGAAGAATCGTAAAACCATTCGATGTAAGTATTGATTCCAACTTTTCTTATTATCTTGTCTGCCCATACGAAAAACTTGATACTCCTGGAGTACAGGCTTTTCGTAACTTTATACTCAGCGAGGTAAATCAAGCTGTTCAACGCAAGCCCGGAGAGGGATAAGGTATCGCTCAACAACAATCAATTAGCTGGACATGGCAAAGCTTTACCGGTAACCCCAAACGTTAATGGCTTCATGCAAATTGGAATTGGATTGATAATTCGGAATACATAATTGTGGCATCCAACTTTTAGATAGTTTGTAGTTACTGCAAGTACCTATCTAAACCTTAACTTCCACTTTCAAAAAAATTTTCTGAAAACTGGCACCAAAGTTTCATTCAAGTACTCTTCTTTTAAGTCAATAAGCCCTACGACCTTGCTACCCCATCATAGAGTGCCAATAAGAGTTAATTGGCGGGAAAAGTATGGTATTTTCCCCTGTGAATTTATATGGCAGTGGCCAGCCAACGTAGGCTGCTAAAAGCAAGTAGGTTATTCAGGGCACTCCATCTATAACTAGGCAAGACAAAGTCGCCTAACCGTAGGCTGGGATGAGCTGTCTGCTCACCCTTTTGACGATTCTTGCTGGCAACATTGAGTGCCATTAAGCCCTAAATTATGATTACTTACTATTTAGAAATGAAGCCAAAAAGTAAACTTATTTCTAAACCCCGCCCACAGGATACCGAAATTGTAGAAGCTAAAATGAAATATTTCAGATTCGATAAATTCCACTATCAATTAATTGGAGAAAGTTAGAGCTGGAATAATAAACTGTCTCAGACGAGTGATGAATGGAGGTCTTACGCAGAAGTAAATAACCTCAGAAGTTAAGTGGCTCACATTAAAGGCTGTATCGCTGGATACTATATGCTTCAGTATCAAAGCAATGGGAATGTTGAATTAGTGTACTTTGGCTTAGTTTCAGATTTTATAGGTAAAGGATATGGTGGTTATCTGATATGCCATGCTATACAGTCAGTATGGTTATATCCGCGAGTATCAAGAGTATCGGTTCATACTTGTACTTTAGATCACCCTAGTGCTCTTAGTAACTACAAAGTCCGAGGCTTCAGTGTATATAGTGGAGTTCACAATTAACAAGCAGCCCTAGCAAGTTCCATCCGTACAAAACGCGTCCTTTACTAGACTCCCTATTTATTACACCGGTCATCTTTTAGTTGGATGTTATCTTTCTCTATGACTAGCGACCTAGGAGAAATATCTGAATCGTTGACCTAAAAAGTATCATCCACAATTGCTATTACAACTACATTCTTATCCAACTCCAGAACAAATTTGGCTCGCTAGATTGAAGTTCCGACCTGAGGGAGATGATCTTATCTGCTTGCTTGAGGGGGATTTCCTCGAGCATAGCAAAGTTCTTGCCGAAGATATTAGAAGTCGCGTCATGGCGTAGCTGTGAGGCTCGTTAGTAATTTTGTACTAGTAAGTTTCTTCTAATTACTGAAACTGAGCTAGGTAAGGCAACGTGGAAAACTATCGAAGAGTTTCTCGATCACTACTAGAAGTATCTTTCGGAGTTTACGACCTATGAAATCACAAAAGAAATATTGCAATTCATGGCAGCAAGGGCGCTTCGGGTCGTAAGCAGCTCCTCTGATTGTTCAGCCGGACGGTAGTAATCCCAGAATAGTATTTATCACGTATAAGGAAAGATTACTTAGCTGCATGTAATAACTACCCTTGTTTAAACTGCAAGTAGATCATCTTGCATCTCCCTAAATAACTCATTTGGTCACCACCGTCCTCAACTCACTCATGCCTTACTATTCAGACAATCGATTTCAATTGAACCGGCTAATCTGTTACTTTATTAAAGGAAAATACTGTCGAATGACGCTTTTTATATTCCTATTAACCCGGTTCTCACAAGGTGAATATGGGTAAGTACAAACACATCAGCCTCTCAGCAATCCGAAATCGTTTTATGACCGACCAGTTCAAGACCATTTACGTATTTTAATACGTTTTGAATTCTACTTTGAAAGCTCACCATATAACTAATCGCCGCTTCAGCTAGCAAGTCTGAGCATTTACCCGCTACCTAACAATAATTGTAAATAACGTCTTGCGTTCAACCGTAGCCATCAAAGCTCTACTGCATCCCTTCCTTATAATGGTATCTCACCCATTCGATCTACCCGATCAACTGTAGTTGGTCGCTCATCTATGCTTGCACTTTTCATGATTTTTTCACGTCGAACATACTAACCGTAACGATTGAAGTAGGATATGCTTCAATCCTAAGATGCTTGTAAAAGTCTCAGCCACTGTTCCAATCTAAGAAAATTAGCTGATAGATCGTCTTATGATGTAACGACAGCCCCATACATCTCTTTTAATGGTGTACAACCTGATGAGAGCATACTGCTTTCTGAGTAGATCATCTATTTGTTGTCACACCCATTTAGTCACGTCTGTACTTTATACACTTACTAGCATCTTAAGTCTGCAAGCCTATATGTTTGCCCTGGGTGGTGTCCTCACAAGCCTGTTTTGCCCCGCAGCTCTCTACTTAACGTCTAAGGATGCCTCTCTAACAATTTAGCTATTACTTCCTGTAAGTGTCCGGCTTTTCTTAGGCTGTAAATCTGGTATCGTTCGTTATCGCTCGGTTCGCAGTAGCTCATCAATACATTTCTCTTAGACGGGGGAGGTGTCGAATCTACCAGATGAACCGTCCTTACCAATTGCACTTATTGTCTGGAACCAGGTAAGAAAAATGATGATGATCAGATTTTTTTTGTTGTTTATTTTGGTGATTTTTTCGCCGCTGTCTGTATATGCAAAAGACCTTAATAAGGGGCTTTTGTATCTGTCGGCGAACGGAAGCCCCGGGCAAGTTAGAAAAATTATTAAGCAAGGCGCGGACCCAAATCATGTCGATGAAAATGGAGTCACGGCATTGTCATTGGCTTCATATTATGGCATGGAAAGCAATGTAAAAGTCCTCATCAAGGCAGGGGCAGAGGTAAACTTTCTGAATGATGGAGAACTAGGAGCCTTGGGCGTGGCTATTAATCAGAGTAAAAATGAAGTGGTGGAAATTTTACTAAAAGCCGGCGCACGTCCTAATCATTCTCGTCTATTACTATCACCAATGTACACGGCTATGAAGGCCGACAATCTGAAGGCCGCTCAATTACTTCTGGACTCTGGAGTTGAGTTAAATACTAGGGAGGTTTCTGATGATGAAAGCCAGTATGTACTCCACTTTGGCCTTGAGATTATGCTAGATGAGGAGATTTCTGACGAAATGGCTTCTTTACTACTAAAGAATGGGTTGGAATTGCAAGAGTTCCTGGATAAAAAAGAAACACTACCAGTTCTAAAATATCTTATCAGCGAGAATAATAACCTCGGCCTACGCAGAGCGCTTAGCTGGGGGTTGAATCCAAATGTCACTTTTGAGGATGGCTCTACACCGCTGCATTTTGCAATTAGAGACTTTGACACTTACAGCCTCGAAATTCTTCTTAGCTGCAAGGAGATAGAAAATGCTCCAGATAAATACGGTATAACCCCATTAGGCTTGGCACGGGCTGAATACTTTGAAGAAGCTGTAAAGATGCTGGAGAATCGATTTCAGTAAATTTCAGTGTGAATTTGTGGAATATAAATGGAACGCAAATCGTCACTGTTCAATTAGGGGCTCTGATGCCTACAAATATAGATGGGAGTGGTCCTTGCCCCTATAATTGATGACCAAACAGCCGCTCTAGAGTTAGTACCAACCAGAATTCTAGAGTTAATTGGTAAAGGTGACACAGACAGAGGAGATACTGGGCCAAAAGCTAAGAGCCCACACCTTACTACCTTGCGGAGGGCGTTTAACAAAATTTCTACTGTTAAAGATTGTTGAATTTCCTATGTTTTAGATGCACTTAAAACTGCAATCAAACTCGAAGGTATGGCTGGTAAAGAAGGTAGTGGGAGCCCAGTGTTAATAAACGAAGACCAAGAATGGAAACTAGCGGGTGTAGTTGCTTGGGATTCAAGCGAAAGAGATTTACGTACCTATCACGGGGGGCTACGGAGATACAGGCTATAACGTCCGTGCGTCATATTACATCAACTGAATAGAAAATGCGATCTCCTCTCGTGCACTTGAGCAAGATTAATAAAGGGTAACAAACCATTACATTGAAATTATTCAAAGCTATGCATCTATTTATATCGGTTCGTTTCGGTCCCGTTTTGGCATGATCAGTGCCTCACTAATTGATCGCGCCTGAATGTGGTGTTAAGTATAAGACTTACCCACGTTTGGTAGACATCCTGTATAGTTAGGTTTTGGTCTAACATGGATTTGCACCTTGGATAAAAACTCAATTGTATGCTTTGAGGTTGTACATTAAATGTTTCTTCGCTTCTTTCTTGGTTATTTAATTTTAGGAATCTGCTTACCATTACATGCTGAAATTTACAAGTGGATTGATGAGAATGGAAAAGTTCACTTTGGTGATCGTAAGCTTAATGAAATAGACCAGGAGGTCCTTGTTTTAGATGAGTTTAAATCTGAATGGTCACCATTTGATATCAGCGTTAAATCGATGGGTGTAAATATTACGCCAGAAGAGCATAAACATATTGTGGACGGGGTAAATTATATTTATGAATTTTTTGATCGAGTTCTGTATTTTGATATGTATAAAACTGTACCAGTTAACATATTGATACTCAAGGATAAAAAAGAGTACAGAAAATATTTAATAAAAAACAATCGTAGTAATTTAACTTCATCTTATGGCGTTTATTTCCCAAAGGAAAATCAAATAATTGTCTACATTAGAGAAGACAGAAAAGGTACCTTCAGAACAATAAGACATGAAGTGAGTCACGCAATAGTTGATACAATTATGCCATACGCTCCTGCTTGGCTAAATGAAGGATTGGCAGAACAAATGGAGACATTAGGTCGAAAAAAATCAGGGCTTTACATTGCGCCCCATAAAGGCAATAGGGAGATCGTAGATCGAGCAGAAAGAAATAGGAATTTAACCAATATTTCTGTATTCTTAAAACTACCAAGTAGTGAGTGGCGCCACACGTTAACGAATAAGGAAAAGAGCTTACAAAGTCAAGCAGGTCAATTCGTTTATTTCTTACTCTCTACACCGCCAAATCGTAGCTTTGTCATTCGATTAATGCATGAGTTCGAGCGAGGAAATCGTAAATTATCTTATTATCTTGTCAACGATAATTATATTGGAGGAGCTAAGGCGCTAGAGGTTACATGGCAAAATTGGATAAAGAATCAAAGTAAAGACATAATTGAGTTTCTTTAACTAAACTCCTACAGCTAGCTACATAACAAGTGGGTATGGTTGTTCATCAAAATTTAAACCATACTTTCACTTTAATAGACATTACTTTTTACCGGGACATCCAGGATTATTAGCTACTTTCTCAGGCAAACAATAAGGGCAACCTTTCTAGGTTTATCAACCTCCAACAGTCGCTTATACATCAGCAATAATTTGGGATAATGTTGTATGGCCGACATGATATAGGGAAACAGAACCGTATATACGCGATGCCTTCCCTCTCAAATGTATCGTTCACTATGAAAGCTACTGCTATCACGGTTCATTGGCACGATACTTATAAGTGCTAAAGTTTCCTTACCGTTCAATTTTCCAATCTGTAAGTTCGCTCGCCGATATGTAAGCCTATACATTGCGGAATCCTTTGGTGATTAGCAAAAGCCATGCCTTTTTCGCCATTCATAAACACAGTAAACAAGTTTGTCCGGCAGCTTTTCGGTTCCTTGTAATCCTTTCTTAATACTGTTTAGACAGGATTTAGAATTATCCATTAAGATGATTTAGGCAATAAATTATTCACGGATTTTATTCTTATTAAAGGCTATTCTTCAGAGTTTTCAGAGACAAGTGTAGAGTCGAATTTATTGACATTTATTCAAGGGCTGGCAATGATAAAACATAGCTAGATTAAACAAACTTACGCAACTGATCGTCAGGCTGGGCGACCAATACTATACTCTGCCCGCCCTTACTGACAAAGTTATATGTTATTATGAAGAAACTGCTAGTTTCCCTAATGCCTATCAACGCCATTGCGCATAACAGAAAATTTAGCATTCCCGGCTTCAATGAGTGGCATTGATCAAACAGTTCGATTGACCTTGTCTGTATTGCTTTTCCGCCATCTTTCGCGAAGTCTTAAAGCATGTCAGATGACGCCGTTTTTCTCAGTGACACGTCATTAGCATCTCCCATGGAGATATACTCCTGTTGATTGCTAATTTTTTCAGATCAATCAACTAGATGCGCCTATATCTCTATCTAATACACCATAACTGGTCATATCTTATTGGTCTCTGATATTCCTCTTTGCGTTGGAGAGACATTATTGCTGTCTTCCTCATCTGAAAAATCAAGGCGAGTCAGTTTCGTATTCAAGGTTATAACAACCGCTAAAACGGCCAATAGGACAGTAGCTGGTAAAGCGGTGCTGAGCGCTTGCCCGGCCAGTAGGTGCGATCCCGAAGCCCCGATCAGAGCTATCGAGAAGCCTGCATATCCCCACTGTTTAAGTGTTTTGAACTTTGGTTGAAGAATTGCAATCGCGCCAATCAAATAGGCGGTTCCTAAGATTTTCAACAAATAAAGCGGGTAGCCTAAATCAACCGTTGCCTGAACAATGGCTTCCTGTCCTGTTAGTTTGGCCATGCCTGATATCATCATCAGCACCGCGAACATAGATGAGACCACGTAAAAGATGACTACCTGTTTTCTCATGAAGGGAACCCTATTTCGTTAAATGACGAGCACAGACTAGCTGTTCTCTTGTTGCAGTTATATAGACAAAAAGGCAAACTTCCATTGCATGAATGCAACGTCAGGGTAATGTCATGGATTGGAACGATTTGAAGGTCGTTATCGCGCTTGCAGAGAAAGGAACCTTAAAGGCGGCTTCTAGGCAGTTGAATGTTAATTCAACCACTGTTTGGAGGCGGATCCAGCAGCTTGAAAGCGATCTTTCAACGCAGCTATTTATTGTTAGTCGTCGCGGCTACCAACTGACTGAGGCGGGGCGAACTGTTTTGGATAGTGCCAAACGAATGGAGTCATTGGCCGATGGCATCCTCATTCAAAGTTCTCTGCAACATGATAAAGTTCAAGGTTTAATTCGTGTTACCGCACCCTCAACAATGGCAACGACCACTTTGCCCGAGTGGGTTAGTGAATTCCGGAGGTCATTCCCCGACGTTGAGTTTGAGATCCTTGAAAGTGAGCAGGCTCTGGATATCGAGCATCGCGATGCGGACATTGCCATTAGGGCAAGTCATACAGCACCGGAAAACCTTATTGCACGTAAAATGAGAGATGTAAACTTAAGCATCTATGCTTCTGAAGACTTTTTGAAAGTTAGTGGGTATAACGCTCCTTTCAAGTTGTCCGAAATTGAACGCTTAACAGCTATTGACTACGTGCACTTAGACAACCCAGCAGTGCACTGGTATCAGAAACGAATTAAACACAACGCTAAATCCATACATTGTAATTCTATCACTACAGCATTGAACGCTGCGCTTAATGATCAAGGGATAGCCTTGTTACCAACTGATGACTCATACGTTCTAGTTGAACTCTATCAACTGGACGCTAAGTACAACTCATCTTTGTGGATTCTTGCTAATAAGGATCTGAGAAACACAGCACGTATCAAGGCTTTTTGGGATTTCTTAATTACTAAAATGGAAAATTATAAAGTTCAATGATTTGCATGTTCCTATGCATGGAACTATCAGGGGGAGATAAAATCCTATGTATGACGATATGTTACAACACCAAAGGTTCCTCTATCTCTTCTTCATTCTCTTGTCATCTTATTTTTCCGCCTCAAGTCCAAACCTGACTATGCAATTTACGCTTAATAGGTTTCTGATAATTCCCTGTTTATGCGGGCTTTGATAGGCTGGCTATCAAACAATATGTTACAAATCAAGGGCTTCGGTTACCATTGAATATGGGCTTTAATTTCCCGCTAACAAAAAGGAATTCAGTATAAGAATCAGGCAAGAACAACCATACAAAGCCAAGCACGATCGCAAGAACAAGTATTTGTTGGACCACCACCATTTTGCAGCCATGCTCCATATTGATTGGCGCTTGCTGTACAAGCAAGAATTTGGAATTATCAAGCAATGTCAGGAATACTAGAACTAGAGCGTCTTTTGAGCAAAATGAATCCCGAACTTATTGAAGATGAATTTGTATTTTGCACTGTTTCAGGCTCACTAGCTCAATATATTGAATGGAACCCACTTGCGAGCTTCAACGAAAAAGAAGGATTAACACTTGTCTTAACAAAAGGTATCGCAAGCCGTGAGGGGTTGCAGTTTAAGAATACTTATAAGCAAATAACTTTAACCGTACATTCTAGTTTAGAGGCTGTTGGATTAATAGCCGCTGTTTCAAACAAACTGGCTTCTAAGGGTATTAGCGCAAATGTAATTGCAGCATACTTCCATGACCATATTTTTGTACAATCAGAAAAAGCAAAGGAAGCGTTAATTGCATTGAAAGAAGTCGGCAAAAACGGCTTATAAGTGCTCCAACAAGGGCATATACTGGCTGACTACTACGCTGCGTGTCAGATTTTGACCACCTCGTATATGCCTATTAAGCAGATGTTAAGATTTTAGGAATGAGAAAGTATGGCAAAGGAAATTGAGCGGAAGTTCTTAGTAGATAAAAAGGCTATTGCTTCTTTTACAGGTGGAAAGAGAATCAAACAAGCCTATGTAAGTACGAAGTCCAAAGCTGTAGTCAGAGTTCGCGTAACCGGAGATCATGCATATCTAACATTGAAAGGTGAAAGTAAAGGAATTACACGGACTGAGTTTGAGTATCCAATACCCTTTGAAGACGCAAATGAAATGATTACTGAGCTATGTGATGGTCCCCTCATAGATAAAACGAGGTTCATAGTAGAGTACGAAAAACACACTTGGGAAATAGATATCTTTCATGGGGATAATGACGGCTTGATTGTTGCTGAGGTCGAGATGCAAAGTGAATCTGAGAATGTGAAGTTGCCGGAGTGGATTGATAAAGAGGTTACTGGAGATCCAAAATATTACAATTCCAATTTATTAGATTTTCCATTTAAAGATTGGGACAAATCATAACTAGAACGTGCACAACATTGACACATGCTTCGCTGAGCTAATCACAAAATAAATTCTGTATTTTCCTCGGCTCATCGAGGCATCATGAGTAAATCACTATGAATCCAGCCATAGAAGGGTTCCGTAGGTACAAACTTCAATTTAACGCAAGCGATATGTATCTTGTTAGAAATACCGAAAAGAATTGGATAAATGTACTTGCTTGGCCAAACTACCTCTCCCATGAGAAATGGAAAGTCCCATACAGAACCGCAAGTGGAGTACGCTATGATGGCATTATTAGGTGTCAGACAAGCCAATGACACCGCACTCTAAGTCCAGCACTGCGTAACCCTAAAAACTTCAATCTGCTTTTGATCAGAGGAATAGTTTAAGAACTATAGGACCCTCCTTCACCTTCTGAAAACTGGCGCACATTTTCATTTATTCAGCTGTCGCAAGACATTACATAACCCTACCGAATAAAAAGTATATACATAAGAATTAAACGTTCCTTCGCACCACTGGCGCTATCTCCCGCAACGATTTATAAATCAGACAAGCGAATGGGATTACCGACAACTAAAAAATTTCGCAGAAAAGCAATAATCGTTTTTCAAATTATCTCTTCTTGCGTGAGAGCACCCTCAAAATCAGAATTCTTGATTTGCCCTTTTACTGCAAGACCAGTGATTGATACGGGCTTCGCCCGCAGAAACATGGGAGAGCGAAGTTGAATTACCCGGATCAGTTCACTCCTCAGATTTGGCCATTGATTGTTTATTGCCTGGCCGTATTTGCCCTAATTACCTTAATGCTCAGCCTTTCCTATTTTCTCGGTCAAAAACGCAGAGATCCGGCTACCGATGAGCCCTATGAGTCAGGTATTGTTTCCCAGGGCAATGCGCGCCTGCGCCTCTCTGTCGCCTATTACCTTGTTGCCATCCTATTTATCGTCTTCGACCTGGAGGCGATTTACCTGTTTAGCTGGTCCATCGCATTTTATGAAACTGGCCTGCTCGGGTTTATCGAGGCGACCGTATTTATCGTGATACTGCTGGTGGGGCTTATTTATCTGTGGCGCCTGGGTGCACTTGACTGGGGCGGATACCAGAAGAGTTTGGAGAAACGCCAAAAACCCCGATAACAACAATGAGAATTCATAATGCGCTGGAAGCTGAGCAAAGCCGACGACCTGATTGCCACTGAACGCGGTAATCCTTCTGAAGAAATAAGCACTCAAGATTTAGAAAAAAATATTCTCCTTACCAAACTCGAAGAGCTGGTTTCCTGGGGTCGTTCAAATTCCCTATGGCCATTTAACTTCGGGTTGTCCTGTTGCTATGTAGAAATGGCCACGGCCTTCACCAGCCGCCACGACATCTCCCGCTTTGGCGCTGAGGTCATCCGTGCAACCCCGCGACAAGCGGATTTAATTGTAATTTCAGGGACAGTTTTCCTGAAAATGGCACCAGTGGTACAGCGACTCTACGAGCAAATGATCGAACCCCGTTGGGTCATCTCCATGGGTTCCTGCGCAAATTCCGGCGGTATGTACGATATCTACAGTGTGGTTCAGGGAGTCGATAAGTTTCTCCCGGTCGATGTTTATGTGCCCGGCTGTCCACCACGCCCAGAGGCTCTACTGCAGGGATTGACCTTGCTGCAAAAGTCGGTGGCTGCGGAGAGACGAGCCTTCAGCTGGGTTGTGGATGATCAAGGAACTCACAAGGTTCCAAAGCCCAGTCAGCGTGATCTCCATAGGGAGGAACGTATGAAAGCTGACATGCTACGTGCGCCCGACAGTGTTTAGGCTTCATGGAATAAGAAAAAAACAACGGAATAGCCAATGACTGGCGTAATTGCGAAAACTGTCCACACAGCAACTCCCTACAGGAAAGCAGCAGAGGCATTTATTCGGGACCTCGACACCGGATATAAGCTTCACTCGTTCTGGTGGCAGCCACACTGTGATGATATGCCCACACTGTGGATCGAGAAACATGCCTTGATCCCTCTTTTACTCTTTCTCAAGCGGGATATCACCCAGCCATTTGAAATGCTGTATGACCTGAGTGCTATCGACGAACGGCTGCGGGTCAACCGTGGGGAGGGAACCGAAAAACAGCCTTCCAGCGATTTCACCCTGGTATATCAACTACTTTCATTTACCCGCAATTTATTTATTCGTATCAAGGTGGCTCTTCCCGAGAGTGATCTGAGCGCACCGACTATTACTGCCGTTTGGGAGAATGCCAACTGGTATGAACGGGAAGTGTGGGATCTATTCGGTATCGACTTTCCCGGTCATCCCCATTTACAGAGAATCATGATGCCCCTGACCTGGAAGGGGCATCCACTGCGCAAGGATCATCACGCCCGAGCTACCGAAGTCGACCCATTTAGTCTGTCAGAAGAGAAGGAACGCAAAGAACAAGACGCCCTGCTGTTCCGGCCGGAAGACTGGGGCATGGCCAGGAGTAATGAAGACTCAGAGTTTATGTTCCTCAACCTGGGCCCGAATCACCCCAGTGTACACGGGGTATTCCGTGTAGCCCTTCAGCTGGATGGTGAACAGATTATCGATGCAGTGCCAGATATCGGTTACCACCATCGCGGTGCGGAGAAGATGGCCGAGCGCCAGGCTTGGCATACCTATGTGCCCTACACTGACCGTATCGATTACCTCGGCGGTGTCATGAACAACCTGCCCTATGTGATGGCACTGGAGCAACTCGCCGGCATTAAGGTCCCTGAACGCGCACAGATGATACGGGTGATGATGTGCGAGTTCTTCCGCATATCCAGTCATCTGGTATTTTTTGGCACCTTTGCCCAGGACGTGGGACAGATGTCTCCCGTGTTCTATATGTTTATCGATAGGGAAAAACTGTTTGGAATAGTTGAGGCCATTACCGGCGGCAGGATGCACCCGGCATGGTTCCGTATCGGCGGTGTAGTGCAGGACTTACCCCAGGGTTGGGACAAGATGGTGCGGGATTTTCTCGACTATATGCCCGCACGATTAGCCGATTACGACGGCATGGTGATTAAAAATAAACTCCTGCAACGCCGCACCCGCGGCATTGGTGTCTACGATACGGCGGAGGCGTTTGAGTGGGGGGTTACCGGGCCAGGCCTTCGCGCCACGGGCCTGGATTGGGATCTGCGCAAGAAACGCCCTTACAGCGGCTATGATCAGTTCGAGTTCGAGATTCCCAGCTACGATGGTGGGGACTGTTTCGACCGCTGCCGGGTCCGGGTGGACGAGATATGGCAGAGCCTGCGGATTATCCGCCAGTGCCTGGAAAATATGCCTGCAGGCCCTTATAAGTCGGACCACCCTTTGACTACCCCTCCACGAAAAGGCCGCACCATGGAGGATATCGAGACTTTAATTCAGCACTTTGTGAATAACAGCTGGGGACCGGTAATGCCAGCCGGCGAAGTGTGTTATCCCATTGAGGCCACTAAAGGAATCAACAGCTACCAAATCATTAGTGATGGGGGGACCACCTCATACAGGACCCGAATTCGCACCCCTTCATTCCCACACCTGCAAATGATTCCGTTAATGTCCAACGGACTGTTGATTGCTGACCTTATTGCCATTATTGCCAGCATCGACTTCGTCATGGCGGATGTGGACAGATAACAATAAAAAACTACGGCACGCACAGGGCCGTATAGCAGCGGAGTAGAAAAGTGCACGGAAATACACCCAGCGTTTCAGCCATCGCACACACAGATGGCAGCAGCGCCTCAACGAAACCTCCGCAAGTTCTATCTCGGGGGCGACTATGTCCAGCTTACTAGAACCGGAATTGATTGAAGTAATGGAGCAAGGCAATAGCAATTCAGCAGACAACCTGGCGACCTTAACAGTACAAGAAAAAGAGGAAATTGATCAGGAAGCCACCCTCTACCACGAAAAAACTTCAGTGGGGCTCGAGGCGTTGCGGATTGTACAGAAACATCGCGGCTGGATTTCCGATGAGAGCCTCCAGGCAATTTCCAATTATCTGGATATTCCCGTTGCAGAACTTGAGAGTGTCGCCACCTACTTCCAGTTGATTTTCCGCCAACCAGTAGGCAAGGAAGTGATCTACCTGTGCAAAAGCTCCAGCTGCTGGATTATGGGTTGCGATAATTTGCAGAAAAAAATATCTGAGCGCTTAAATATCCAGCCTGGAGAGACCTCCGAAGATGGGATTTTTACCCTGCTGGAAACACCCTGCCTGGGAGATTGTGACAAAGCCCCAGTCCTTATGCTTGGCGAGGAAATGCACCGCCATTTGGATGAGAAAGGTATTGATGAATTAATCGATAAGAAGAAAAAATACCATGCTGACAAATCCACTGACTAAAAATATTTCCAGTGAAAATATTGCCGCCACTATAGAGCAATATGTGGAAAACGACGGCTACCAGGGCTGGCGCAAAGCCATCACCATGGTACCGGACGATATTATCAACGAAGTAAAAGATGCAGGCCTGCGTGGACGCGGTGGAGCGGGGTTTAACACTGGGCTGAAGTGGAGTTTTGTACCTAGGGGTGAAGATTCGCCCAAACAAAAGTACGTTGTCTGTAACGCCGATGAAATGGAACCCGGCGCCTTCAAAGACCGATTGCTAATGGAGCGAGACCCTCACCTCCTTCTAGAGGGAATGGCTATAGCCGCCTATGCCATTGGCGCCTCTCACGCCTATATTTTTATTCGTGGTGAATACCACCTGGCTGCAAAGCGGCTCGAACAGGCAATCGATGAAGCCAAGCAGCAGGGCATGATTGGAGAAAATATTTTCGACAGTGGCTTTAATCTGGAGATCTGTCTGCACCGCAGCGCCGGTAACTATATCTGTGGTGAAGAAACCGCACTGCTAAACGCCCTTGAAGGCAAGCGGGCCATTCCCCGTGCCAAGCCCCCCTTTCCACAGGTCAGCGGGCTTTGGGGCAAACCCACCGTCGTTAACAATGTAGAGACCTTGTGCAACCTTCCCCATTTAATTAGCCACGGCGTGGAGTGGTACAAAAACCTTAGCCGGGGTGACGATGCGGGAAGCAAAATATTTGGTGTTAGCGGCAAGGTTAATAATCCAGGGGCTTGGGAACTCCCAATGGGGACGCCCATTCGCGAAATTATTGAACAACATGCCGGTGGCATGAAAGATGGCCTGCAACTGAAGGGCATTCTTCCCGGTGGAGGATCGACCGACTTCCTCGGCCCGGACCACCTCGATCTTCCCATGGATTACGACGTTATCGGCAAGGCCGGCAGCCGTATGGGGACCGGCACGATCACTGTGCTCGACGATAAAACCTGCCCCGTTGGCTTGGTACTGAACTTGACCCAGTTCTTTGCGCGGGAATCCTGTGGCTGGTGCACCCCCTGCCGGGACGGCTTGCCCTGGGCGGTCAAAATTCTGGAGAGAATAGAGTCTGGCCAGGGGACTAAAGAAGACTTGGAACTCCTCAGGGAACAGTGCGAGCGTATTGGCCCCGGCAATACCTTTTGCGCCCTGGCTCCCGGCGCTGCAGAGCCTATACAAAGTGCGTTAAAACTCTTTGAACAGGATTTTATCGACCATATTGAAGGCGGTTGTTGCCCCTATAAATAAATTAGCGCGACTAACTTAGTACAACAACCCTGCCCCTGAAAGCATTAATAAAAAGAAAATGGATTTCAAATGCCAACCATCACAATAGACGGTAATAAATACCAGGTTGATGGAGATCAAAACCTGCTCACTGCCTGCCTGTCCCTGGGTTTGAATGTCCCCTATTTTTGCTGGCACCCCGCCATGGGTTCTGTTGGCGCCTGCCGCCAATGTGCGGTTATCGAGCATAAGGACAGCGAAGATCAACGGGGCCGGTTGATTATGAGCTGTATGACGCCGATAAAAGACGGCGGTATTTACAGTGTCAGTTTGGAAGCCGCGAAAGATTTTCGCGGTTCTGTGATAGAAGACTTGATGACCAACCACCCTCACGATTGCCCGGTTTGTGAGGAGGGCGGCGAGTGCCACTTACAGGATATGACTGAAATGTCCGGTCATACCATGCGCCGCTATCAGGGTACCAAGCGCACCCACCGAAACCAGTATCTCGGCCCCTTTATCAATCACGAAATGAATCGCTGTATTACCTGCTATCGATGTGTCAGGTTCTATCACGACTATGCCGGCGGCGAGGATTTGCAAGCACTGGGTCGCAATCACCAGGTCTTTTTTGGCCGCAATACCGAGGGCATGCTGGAAAATGGTTTTAGTGGGAACCTTGTCGAAGTGTGCCCCACCGGAGTATTTACCGATAAGACCTTCAGCCAGCACTTTGTCCGAAAATGGGATTTGCAAACAGCTGCCTCAGTCTGTGAACACTGTGCCGTGGGTTGCAACACCGCGCCTGGAGCGAGGGAATCCGGCAACAACCAAGACCCGATGTTGCGCCGTGTGGTCAACTTATATCACCACGATATCAACGGCTATTTTCTCTGCGATCGGGGGCGCTTTGGATACGAATATGTCAACAGTAAGAGCCGGATAACCCAAGTACTTTCTGCGCGCAAAGATGATGTGATTAGCTCTACAGCAGAAACTGATGAACGTTTGCACAAAGAGGTTTCTCCCAAGGACGCGGTGTTCTCACTTTCAGAAAAACTCGCATCTGCGCAAAGAGGTGAGCATCACTTAATAGGCATAGGTTCACCCAGGGCATCATTGGAAAATAACTTCGCCCTATTAAAGTTTGTAGGGCGGGATAACTTCTTCTCTGGCCTCAACCAGCGGGATATGCAGCTACTACACCTTGTCGATAGAATTCAGAGCGATGCCAATATCCACAGCCCGACCATCCCTGAGATAGAAAATTCAGATGTTGTATTGATACTCGGAGAAGATATCTACAACACAGCCCCCAGGGTTGCCCTGGCAGTTCGCCAAGCAGCACGGAGCCGCCAAAAAGAACAAGCTGAATCATTAAGAATACCCTTGTGGCAGGATGCTTCTGTTCGACAATTGGAGGGTGAACCCAGCCCGATTATTTTTATCGGCACCGAACTCAATCAGATTTCAGATATTACCTGTAAAGCGATCTATACCCTGCCGGAACAGGCTGCCCAAATCGGCCAAGCAATTGCCAATAATATTCTGGAGGTAAAAAGCAACAAAACTTCACTGAGTGCAGAGAATCTGGAGGAAGCTGAAAGAATCTCAGCAATATTAACTGCGGCCAAGAACCCAGTGATTATCTCTGGAACCAGTAGCAAGAATATCCACCTTACCCACAGCGCAGCCAAAATCGCCTGTGCTCTGGCGGAAAAAAATGGCAAACCCACTTCTCTATACTTGTGTTGTGAAGAGGCTAATAGCTTAGGAGTTATTCAGCTGTTTGAGCCCGAAACCGGTTCCCTTGAGCATCTGATCACTGAACTCAAGAATGACAAAACCAATATCGATAAAACCCTAGTGATTCTGGAGAATGACCTCTCCCTAAGAATCGTGAGTGAAGAGTTAAATAGTCTGTTTGCCAGCGTCGACCATATCATTCTGCTGGACACCCTGCTCAATGAAACCGCCAAACATGCCGACTTAATCTTTCCTGTATCCGCAACGGCCGAATCCCAAGGGACATTTGTTAACAATACTGGTTTGGCACAGAGATTTTATGCGGTCTATGAAGGCACTGGGTTCATCCAGGAGAGCTGGCGCTGGTTGGTGGATGCCGCTGGTTTTTGCACAGAACACTCCGAGAATATCGATACTATTATCAATTGGAATCACTGCCCGGATATCACCGATTCCCTGGCAGAAAGTGTTTCTTCACTCAAGGTCATCAAAGATTTAGGGCCGGATGAAAATTTCCGGATTGAAGGGCTAAAGGTTGCTCGACAGACCGCTCGCTACAGTGGGCGCACGGCTATTCACGCAGAGGAACATGTCTCAGAGGAGCCCCCACACCAAGACCCCGATGCTCCTATGAGCTTTAGCATGGAAGGTGTGCACAATCCAAACCGATCACCGCTGCAAGCCAATATCTGGTCTCCCGGATGGAACTCCAACCAATCAATTTTCAAGTTTCAGCAGGAAGTGGGTGGCGAACGCCGTGGTGGTGCCTCGGGTAAATACATCCAGAGACAAGAGCAAGTACTTTCGGATTGGTCCTTGCCCACAGCCTCCGATGGCGATACAGATAGCGATAACCACAGTCTAGCGACACTGCCGATTTACCGAATGTTTGGTTCGGAAGAGCTCAGCAACCGCGCAATGGCCATCGCTACAGTGATCGATAAGCCATTCTTTACTTTAAATCGCGGTGATGCCGAAAGTGCCAACCTCAACCAGGGAGACACAGTGGCGTTAGACACCAATAACGGGGTTTTCCGGGGCAGTGTGGTTATCTCCGATAGCCAACCTTCGGGCAGCCTGGGTGTGCCTTATGGTCTTCCAGGGCTTGAAACTCTTGCCCCTGTATTACCGGGAGGCGCCAATCTGTTGCCAGTGGAAGAAAGCTCCGCAATCGGGCAAGAGGACTAATTATGAGCACAAATATCTGGATCATATTGCTCAATATTTTCGGCGTATTGATAGTTACCGTGCTGCTAGCAGCCATTTTAACTTGGGGCGAGCGCCGCCTATTGGGCTTTTGGCAAGATCGCCCGGGCCCTAACCGGGTAGGGAAATTTGGCACCCTGCAAGTTATTGCAGATATGATCAAGTTGTTCTTTAAGGAAGACTTCACTCCGAAATTTGCAGATATTCCCGTATTTGTACTGGCACCCACTGTAGTTATGGCAACCATGTTGATTGCCTTTGCTGTAGTGCCCATATCGCCCAATATTGGGGTCACCGACCTGAATATCGGTTTACTGTTTGTGCTGGCTATGAGTTCTATTGCGGTCTATAGCGTAATTCTCGGGGGATATGCATCAAATAATAAATATGCTCTGCTCGGTGGGCTAAGGGCTGCCGCTCAAACCGTGTCCTATGAAGTATTTATGGGTTTGAGCCTGATGGGCGTTGTTATGCTCTCAGGCAGTTTCAATCTGCGCGAGATTGTTAATGCCCAGGCAGATGGTTGGTTTATCATCCCACAATTCCTGGGTTTTATCGTTTTCTTTATTGCCGGTATTGCCGAGAGCCGCAGAACACCCTTTGACCTGCCGGAAGCTGAACATGAGCTGACTGCTGGATTCCATACCGAATATTCCGGTATGAAATTCGGTATGTTCTTTGTGGGTGAATATCTGGCAGTAATCCTAATTTCAGCACTAATAACCACCCTGTTTCTCGGTGGATGGCACGGCCCCCTACTACCGCCCTTTATTTGGTTTTGCCTAAAAACTGCCATTCTGGTTGGTGTGTTTATTCTTTTAAGGGCGGCGATTCCACGCCCCCGCTACGACCAATTAATGAAATTCGGCTGGAAGGTCATGCTACCTCTGGCCCTGATCAATCTACTGGCTACCGCAGCGGTACTTTTGTGGACTGCCTAGAAAATTAAAATAAGCGTGCGAGGCCAAAGAAATGATTTCAAGCCAAATTCGCAGCATGTGGTTGGTATTTAAACACCTGTTCCGGAAGAACGTTACCGTACAATATCCCGACCAAAAGCCCTACTTGGCACCCAGATATCGCGGCAGGATCATACTCACCCGAGATCCCAACGGTGACGAGCGCTGCGTTGCCTGTAATCTCTGCGCCGTTGCCTGCCCTCCTGATTGTATTTCACTGCAAAAAACAGAAGATCCAGACGGCCGCTGGCGCCCCGAATATTTTCGTATCAATTTTTCCCGCTGCATTATGTGTGGGCTTTGTGAAGATGCCTGCCCAACCTATGCCATTCAGCTAACACCTGACTTTGAGATGTGTGAGTACGACCGGCAAAACATGGTGTACGAAAAGGAAGATCTTCTAATCAGTGGCCCCGGTAAGTATCACGACTACAGCTTTTATCAAATTGCAGGAAAGGCCATCTCAGGAAAGGACAAGGGCGAAGCTCAAAATGAGGCCGAGCCCATTAATGTAAAAAGCCTAAATCTCTGATTTCAATAAGGCTAATAACTAAAAAGAGGTTTTCCCAGTGAATTACATTTTCTACTTAACCGCTGCGGTTGCCATTGTCTCAACCGCCATGGTTATCTTTCACAAGAACGCGGTCCACGCGCTACTTTATCTTGTCACTTCACTTTTATCGGTTGCCGTTATTTTCTACCAGTTTGGCGCCCCCCTGGCGGCAGCTTTGGAAGTTATTATTTATGCCGGCGCCATCATGGTATTGATTATTTTTGTCATCATGATGCTCAATCAGGGAGACGCTTCAGTTGCACAGGAGCAAGCCTGGTTACAACCCCACACCTGGATTGGCCCAGCCCTTCTATCAGCCATTTTGTTAATCCAGCTACTTCTGCTGGTTAGTAGCGGGCAAATTCCTTCAGAGCAAACCTATCACTATATCGGGCCCAAACAGGTCGGTATTGCACTTTTTAGCCATTACGTTCTCGCTGTCGAACTGGCTTCAATGCTGCTTTTAGCGGGGCTTGTTGGAGCTTTTCACCTCGCCCGACACAGAAGAACAGTTAAACCGGAGTGAAGCTATGCCTATCGAATCTGCACCTGGTTTGGAGGCTGGCGTGCTGTTGGCCTCCATTCTATTTTGCTTGGGGTTAGCCGGATTACTCATCCGAAGAAATATTATTTTTATGCTGATGAGTATTGAAATTTGCACCAATGCCGCAGCATTAATGTTTGTTGTCGCCGGCGCACACTGGGGCAATGCTGATGGGCAGGTGATGTTTGTTTTTGTTGTCACCCTGGCCGCTGCCGAAGTAGCCATTGCACTGGCCCTAGTCTTGCAATTTTATTATCGCAAACACACGGTCGATATTGACCAGCTCAATGGATTGAGGGGTTAATATGAACGGATCACTTGCCTGGATACCATTGCTTCCCTTTCTTGGTTTCCTAACCCTCATCAGCATTCCACTCTTTACACAAAAGGAGCCCTCACAAAAGTTAGTGAGTCTGATTGGGGTGGGCAGTGTGGGAATCGCAGCGATTCTGGTTTTTAACCTCGCACTCTCCACCTTTCTGGGCAACCCGGAATCGGTCGTTACGCTGTCAGTTTGGCAGTGGATACGAGTATCTGACCTCCAACTCGGCTTCACCTTTCATGTGGACTGGCTAACCCTGGTAATGCTGATGATCATTACCGGAGTGGGCTTCCTTATTCACTTATACTCAGCCGGATATATGCGTGAAGATCCGGATTTCCGCCGCTACTTTTCCTACCTGAATCTATTTGTCTCTGCCATGTTAATTCTTGTAATGGCGGACAACCTGGTACTTCTCTATCTGGGATGGGAAGGCGTTGGTCTTTGTTCCTACTTGCTCATTGGCTTTTGGTATAAGGACCCTGCAAACGGCGCGGCCGCGCAGAAAGCATTTATCGTCACCCGGGTCGGCGATACCGCCATGGCGATCGGCTTGTTCCTGCTGTTCTTTGAGTTCTCAACACTAAATATACCGGAGCTCATCACAGCGGCAGGGAATCCCGAGGTCAATACTCAAATTGTCACTATCGCTATGCTGCTGTTACTGGGTGGCGCTGTGGGTAAGTCAGCACAGATTCCACTCCAGACCTGGCTCCCCGATGCGATGGCAGGCCCCACTCCCGTCAGCGCCCTTATCCACGCTGCCACCATGGTGACGGCCGGGGTCTACTTGATCGCCCGCATGCACCCGCTTTATCAGCTGTCTGGAACCGCCATGACAGCTGTAGCCATTGTCGGCGCTTTGACTCTATTAATCTCCGGATTCAGTGCTATCGCACAAAGTGATATCAAACGGGTCCTGGCCTATTCAACCATCTCCCAGATTGGATATATGTTCCTGGCCCTGGGTGTCGGTGCCTGGTCAGGAGCCATCTTCCATTTGATGACCCACGCCTTCTTCAAGGCTCTGCTCTTCCTCTCCGCAGGGTCAGTAATCCTGAGCGTACATCACGAGCAGAATATCTTTGCCATGGGCGGCCTCTATCGCAAAATCCCCTTTACCTTTATCTGCTTTACTATCGGTTGCGCCTGCCTGGCAGCGCTCCCATTTACGTCCGGTTTCTACAGCAAAGATCATATTTTGCTCAGCGCTTATGAATATCATCAAGGAGTAAACCTGCTTTGGCTTGCCGGTCTATTAGGTGCGCTGGTCACAGGGATTTATAGCTTCCGGGTTCTGTTTCTTGCATTTCTGGGCAGTGAGGGCAGCGCTTCCTCACACTGTAAAGACGCCAATAACACGGTGATGATGCTTCCCTTGGGCCTCCTCGCTGTACTTGCCCTATTTGGTGGAATTCTCGCTCCACCTCTCCAGGGAGTCTTTGGCACCCCAACCGACGAACACCACTCCTGGGTCATTGAAGCTATTGCCATTGCCATGCCACTGATCGGCCTGTTTATCGCCTGGAAAATGTTCCTATTCGAGAAGAAGGTTGGGGAGCAGCGCTCTCCACTAATGCAGTTTTGGTTTAAGGGATGGGGTTTTGACTGGGTCTATGACCGGGTCTTTGTAAGACCTTTTAAATTTATCACCGCCCTTAACCACAAAGATATTATCGACAGCATCTACAAGGGTACCGCTTCGCTGAGTGCACATCTAAATAACGCCCTCAGCTCTTCACAAAATGGCCAAATACGTTGGTACCTGGCCACCTTTGTAGCCGGATCAATTTTATTCCTAGCCCTGTTGGTGGCTCTATGACATTACTGGCAATAATTATAATTTTATTTGTTGGGGGAATATTAGCCTGGCTGGCAGAGAGACATCTCTATGAGGGTGGACGCTTAATCAGCCTAGTTTCCCTGATTATCGCATCCCTACTCTTGATAAGCTATTTCCCCCAGGCAGAGTCCACAGCTGTTACAGGTGACAGTCAATGGTGGGATAGCCTTTTGATATCCTGGATACCCAGGTTTGGGATCAGCTTCCATCTGGCGATTGATGGACTCAGCTTTCTTATGCTGCTACTGACAATGGGGATGGGGATCTTTGGGTTAGTAATGACCTGGAATGATGTCACCTTCCGGCGCGGCTTCTTTTATTTTAACTACCTGTGGACACTGGCCGGTATTGTCGGTGTGTTTACAGCTATCGACCTGTTTTTATTCTTTTTCTTCTGGGAAGTCATGCTGATTCCCATGCTGCTGTTGATTGCAGTTTGGGGCTATGAGGGCAGAGTCTACGCTGCGATAAAGTTCTTTATTTTCACCCAGGCAAGCAGTTTGTTAATGCTGATTGCCATCGTTGCCTTGGCATTTATCCACTATCGGAATAGCGGACAACTGACCTTTAACTATATGGATTTGTTGGGTGCTCAACTGTCTGCAACAGCAGCTTATTGGTTAATGCTCGGTTTTTTTATTGCCTTTATCGTCAAGTTGCCAGCGCTGCCCTTCCATACCTGGTTACCTGACGCCCATACCCAGGCCCCTACTGCCGGCAGTATTCTGCTGGCAGCGATTCTATTGAAAACAGGAGCCTATGGTTTATTACGCTTTACACTGCCCTTATTCCCGGAGAGTTCACAAGCTTTTGCACCGGTTGCAATGACCATTGGAGCCATCAGTGTGGTCTACGGCGCATCGCTGGCATTCGCTCAGAAGGATATGAAAAGACTTGTGGCCTATTCCAGTGTGAGCCATATGGGATTTGTTCTATTGGGGCTCTACGCGCTGAATACTATCGCCCTGCAGGGCGCAGTGATGCAAATGATCGCCCACGGCTTGAGTACTGCTGCTCTCTTCGCATTAGTAGGCGCACTACAGCATCGTCTCCATACTCGGGATATGAGCCAGCTCGGTGGTGTCTGGCCTCTTCTGCCAAAGCTATCCGCCGTTGCACTCTTCTTTGCCATCGCCTCTCTGGGACTGCCTGGACTGGGTAATTTTGTTGCCGAATTCCTGGTGCTTGTTGGTAGCTTTAAAGCTAATCACTGGTTAACGGTTATTGCAGCAATTGGGCTAATTGGAGCAGCACTCTATGCACTATTAATGATGCAGCGTGTCTTCTTTGGCAAGTTTAATGACAAATTGAAACCCGCTACAGAGGGAAAAACTGTCAGTGATCTAAGCCTCAGGGAGATCTCTGCGCTTCTTTCACTGGCGGTGCTTCTCGTGATCTTCGGGCTCCGCCCCCAGCCTATCTTTGATATCGCCGAGCCTACGATTGCTAAATCAATGCAAAAATTTCAGGCCCCTGAAAATGAAGAAGTCGTTATAGAAAAGACAGGGCCGGAAACTTCAGCAAGCTTATCCTCTCCTACTGCTAAAAGCGCTAATACAGGTACATCTCTATGAGTGCCCAAGAACTATTTTCTATCCTACCGCTTTTACTGATTAGTGCCGGTATTGTAATTTTGCTGCTCCAAGTATCCTTCTGGAGAAATCATGCGGGCGCTCTGGTTACAACTCTTATCACTTTGGTAGCCGCTATCATTGCCTGTTTCTGGGTTGGAGCCACCCTATCGGGCAATAACGGGTCCATTCAAGTGACTGCCCTACTCTCGATTGACTACAACTCATTGTTCTTCTGTCTGCTGATATTAGTTACCGCCATAGCCGTCAGCGTTATGGGATACAACTACTTAAAACTTCGGTGTGACCTGAATAGAAACCCGGATAGCTATCCAGAAGAGTTTTATATACTACTTTTACTTGCCATTTTGGGAGCAAGCACCCTGGTATTTGCCAGCCACTTTGCCACCTTTTTCCTCGGTATAGAGTTAATTAGCCTCGCACTTTATCCACTGTTGGGATTTGCGGTTACTGGCAATTTATCCTCAAGTAAAGATCAAGTAAATTCCCTGGAATCTGCCTTTAAATACTTAATCCTTTCAGCACTTTCTACCGCTCTCGGGCTATTCGGTATCGCATTAATTTATGCGGCGTCTGGGGCACTGGACTTTGGCAGTATCGCTACACGTATACAGGATCTTTCACAGACTTCTGCTCTTTTTGCAACCGGCGCCACTCTGCTGATCATTTCTGTTGCTTTCAAGTTATCACTGGTTCCATTTCATATCTGGACACCCGATGTATTCCAGGGCGCACCTACGCCTACGACGGCGTTGATCGCCACAGTGGGAAAAACAGCCGTAATTGCCTTTCTGTTGCGATTCTTTAATACCTTAAATCTCTACCAGAGCCCTATTCTTATTGACTTGCTGTCAATCGCAGCCATAGCCAGCATGCTGATCGGAAATTTATTGGCCCTGATGCAAAACAATATCAAAAGGCTGCTGGCCTACTCCTCAATCGGCCATATCGGCTACTTAATTGTGGCGTTTATCATCGGCAATAGCGCGTTTGGTACAGAGGCGGTTATTTATTACATGGTCGCCTATGTCATTACTACACTAGGAGCCTTTGCAATCGTTGGCCTGATAGCCGATTCAGTGGAGGCCGCACAACTAACCTATGGAACAAATGTCAGCAACGTGACCAACGGTGCAGATGATCCTTATCACAGGGACTTTTACCGGGGATTACTCTGGCGTAGTCCATGGCTGGCGAGCTGTCTTGCTCTAATGCTGTTATCTCTGGCTGGAATTCCCTTAACTATTGGGTTTATTGGGAAGTTTTACGTCTTTACCGCAGGTGTTGAAGGAAAAATGTGGGCTCTTCTCGCTGGTGTGGTTATTGGTAGTGCATTGGGCCTCTTCTATTACCTTCGTCTTCTACTTACGATGGTACAAAGAGATGCCATTGACACTAGCAGTAACAGCGAAACGTTACAAATTACCACTTCAGGGCAGTTTTTAATCGCAACTCTCGCTGCCGTACTGGTTTTTTTCGGAATATTTCCACAGGTCCTTATTAACTGGATAAATGCTATATAAAGTAGAGAGCGAGTGCTGATGTAAAAATATTTTAAAGCCCAGGCAATAGCCTGGTCATCAGAGGGTACTTACTATGAAGACTTTCAAACAAGCATTTGAAGTCATCAAGGATGCTGAGAGATTTCATCTGGAAATGGCAGCTGTTTACGAGACCTTACTGGACAAATCAGAAGACTACCGAACCCAATTGCTATTAAAACACATGCTTGAACATGAGCAGAGAATGGCGAAAAACCTGCAGAACTACAATGATGTAGCGCAAAATAAGGTGATGAAGACATGGCTGCAATACACCCATGAAGAAAGTGCCAATGACTTTATTCGCCGCCTCAATCTGAGTGATCCACCGACAATTCGTGAAATTAATAATATGGGACGAGAGGTAGATCGCTATTTCTCAGAACTCTATCAGGCGGTGTATGGTGCAATTGAGTCGATGGAGGTGAAAGAGGTGTTTGAAGACCTAAAACAAATACAAGATAAGGAAAGAATTACCTTATCTATGGCCACAAATTCACTGTGGGATATGTAAAAATCCCGCTACTTACAGCGGGATCTAATCGTCACATAATTCTGCAGTCGGCTAACCCGGTATTAAGAAACACCAGGTTAGCCAGCTACATAGCAACTAGAACTACTTAGAACTCATACTGCGCTCTTACGTAGTACAGAGCTCCATTGAATCCCATAGGTGCCGTTTCCGGATATTCCGCTCCAGCAACACCGGACCAGGGGTTTTTATCCGGGTAGTTGTTGAATACGTTTTCCGCACCTGCGATCAAGGTCATGGAATCATTGAAGTCATACGCAGCCTCAATATCTACTGTAAATTCATCACCAGCGTCGATGGGCAGACTATAGTCATCCAAATGTGCTTCCCAGTAGCTACCGTAGTAGTTGAGTCGCACTAGGCCTCGCCAATTATCTCCTGTGTGATTAAAAGTGGCATTACCACGAACATTTGGCAATCCGTCTTCCAGCTGCCTAAGACGCATATCACTTATAGTCTCTTCCCTGAAATCAGTTACTTCAGTATCAGTCCAATTCCAAGCGAAACTAAGGTCCGTAGCATCGCCTACTGGATAGGTTGCTACTACGTCAACACCACGGGTTTTAGTGTCAAAATCATTAGTATAGAAACGGAAGAAGGTTAAAGAGTCAGCGCCGCTGATACCATCAGCCACTAACTGAGCGCGTTCATCATCGGTCAGCAATTGATCCGCCGACTGAGTAATCCTGTCATCCACAGAAATCTGGAAATAGTCAACTGTAATTTCCCAATCACCTGCTGAGAATATCGCCCCCAATGTAAAGCTATCAGATTCTTCTGGCTGTAACTGCGTTCCGCCTCTTAACTGAGCAATTGGGTTTGTTGGTGGGATAGTGCCCTTGTTCTCTAACTGGCCATTAGTAAAAGCTGTTGTTACATTGCTGATATTAGATTGTGCTGGAGTTGGTGCACGGAAGCCCGTACTCCATGTAGAGCGCAAGGCAATAGTATCATTGATTGTGTAATGACCTGACAGTTTATAGTTAAAAGTATCGCCAAAATCAGAAAAATCTTCCCAACGCAAAGCTGCGCCTAATCGAAGATCATCATTTACTTCGAGCTCAAAGTCAGAGTAAATCGCTATATTGTCGCGGTCGAAAGTGCCTACAGTTTCTGGGCCAAAACCAGAAAACCCATTAGACCCAATCAAGAAACCCTGTTCTGCCAAATCGCCAATTTGCCAGGATGCGGTATCACCCTGTTTTACTTCAAATTCTTCTTCTCGCCATTCAAAGCCCGTCGCCATAAATAGCGGCAAGCCAGCAACTTCTGTGCTCTTTGTTAAATCAATATTAAAATTAGTTTCAGTTTGAGCATAACCACCAGGGCTGAACTCAGTCGGAGTATCTGGGCCCAAAGTAGCGTTTACCGTATTATAAATATTGAAATCTACTTCGTTATGGCCTCTACTGGCACTAACATCGTAGCCAATCCCATTGGCAAATTCTCCCCGTATGCCGAAGACCACAGAATAATCCTCTAGATCTCCACCAAATCTTGGCGTAAATCCTCCAGGGAACATTTCTGTATAAGAAAAACACTCATCGAGATCATGAGCTTCCGACACACTCACGTTCTGGCAATCATCAATACCGTTACTGGGATCTAAGTCACCAATTAGAGGGTGGATGAATACTTCGTCGTCATCTATAACGCCATTCCCGTTTACGTCTGTCTTTTCCTCATATGTAAAAACCCCAGATCGGTTCTCGGGATTTCGGAAATAGAACCCTCCATCAGTAGAACGACTCGCGTAGTTACCAAAGGCATACAGCTCAGCGGTATCATTTAGCTCTATGGCGCTGTTAACAAAGAACTTAGTGTCGTCATTAACTTCTGGCTGGCCCCAGATCTGTGCAGGATTAGCTACATAGGTATTGCCATCGGCGATCAACTGAGCAGCATCATCTCTCTGGACACTTCGACTGGTAGAATCCTGCTCACGGTACTCAAGGCTAACATTCACAAAGCCGGCGTCTGTCAATGGCAAGCCAAAGTTAGCTGCAACGGTGCTTTGATCACCATCACCCTCAGCAGTGGTTGCATGCTTGACTTCAACACTTCCGCCCTCAGCTGCACCCTTTAACTGAAAGTTGATAACGCCGGCAATCGCATCGGAGCCATATTGGGCTGCGGCACCATCACGCAGGACCTCAACCTGTTTCAGAGCAATCGCCGGAATTGCAGAGATATCTGGCCCCTGGGCACCATCTGAAACACCACTTCCGAGGAAGGAAATGACGGCAGCGCGATGGCGACGCTTACCATTTACCAGAACCAGTGTGCTATCGGGTGGCAGTCCACGCAGGTTTGCAGGGCGAACGATTGAGGCAGCATCAGAAATTGGCTTTGCATTAACGTTGTAGGATGGAACAACGTTTCTAAGCAGGTTACTGAGATCTCCATCACCCTGGTTTACAAATTCTTCTCCGGTCACGATATCGATGGGAGCGGAGGAATCTGTAGCGGAACGCCCTTCAACACGGGTACCGATTGTTATCACTTCCTCAAGGAGTGCATCTTCAGCAAAAGTGGGACTGCTTAATGCAGCAATCGAAGCTGCCAGCAGAGAGGGAGCGCCACAGGCCGTAAGCCAGCGCTTCTTTTTTTCATTCATAGGAGAAATACCCTGTTTTAGTTATCTCTTATTTTCTTCCGAGCCAAATCAACCAGCTTTCACTTAAACCAATTTGTGCGTTACAGCAAAAATAAATTGGCTAATTAAGGTAGTGCTCCAGGAGATCAATAAAAATTTTTTACGCACTTGAAAGCTCGCTTATGCAGAGGGCGGTTACCACCAATACATTCACTGCAAGAAGTGTGACAACCAGAGAAAATGCCAGAAAAACTACAATTTGCAAGAGCAAAAAAGGCAATTTAAAAATTAAGAACGACTAAAAATGTAGATACTGACAAAACTGCCAAAAATAAAATAAATCTAATTAGATGATTAAATTAAATTTAATTACAAGAGGAAGCAAAATAGAGCGCACATACACAAGCAGGGTATATCCCAAATAATAACTTCTACAGAGGACAAATAAAACTTATTTGATGATTTGAGGTAAAAAAATAACCTTGGCCTACCGTAATAAACATGATAAATATCATTTCACAAACAAATACCGTGAAGATATTTTATCTTGTCAGCTCTAACTCACAGACAAACATCCACAGAAAACCCACTTAACAAAAGAGGTTAATACTAAAAAACTAACGAATATGGGACAAGCAAACCTAACAAGAGTAGATTTGTGTTATAAAAAAACCACCCACTGATACGCTTCGAAGCTAGTAGAGTGGCTTTAATAAACGTCACAGTGAACTATCAGTCTAACTTTTGGTTGACAAAGATATCTCTAAGTAAACCTAGCAACACTATTCAACAATCAAGTGCGAACTTTATTGCGGCTTGAGCGTGAATCTCTGTGGAGTTCATCAGGTGAGTAGAGGTATCCTCTTGCGAAAGCAACATGCAAATCTCTGTACACCCTAGGATCACACCTTCGGCACCTCGATTGGATAGCAAATCCACAATACGAATAAATTCCATTTTTGAACTGTTAAGGACTCTTCCCTTACAGAGCTCTTCGTAAATAACCCTGTGGACTATCTCTCTATCGCTGGGCTCCGGAATCAAAACCTCAATCCCATACTTTTCCTGCATATAGCCACGATAGAAATCTTGCTCCATAGTAAAAGCTGTCGCCAACAAGCCGACGGTCTTTATCCCTCTGTTCTTAAGTGCTTCAGCTGTAGCATCACCAATATGTAAAAAAGGTACATCAATAGTCTCGATAATATCTCCGGCTACTTTATGCATAGTATTAGTGCACAATAAAATGCCCTCAGCACCAGCTTTTTCCAGGCACATTGCCGCCTCAACCAATAGCTTACTCGCCTGAGCCCAATCACCCTCCATTTGTAACCGTGCAATTTTTTCAAAATCGATGCTGTAAAGTAGAATTTCAGCCGAGTGCAGCCCTCCTAACTTTTGAGCAATTCCTTCATTAATCAGGCGATAATAAATTGCTGTACTCTCCCAACTCATTCCACCCAAAAGGCCAATCTTCTTCATCTTTGAGCTCATCTAATATCCCTTAATACATGTTGCGAATACTAACATGAGAGAGTCGAAAGACTGATTGTAAATTGAGGGCATTCAGGAATAGCGACAACTTAATTAAAAGTACCAATTCATATAAAATCGGTATTCACTTATAAATTACATACGGACGTGATTTAATACTTTTCTTATTCTTAGTGAAAGATCAATAATCAGACACTTCTGTAGGATCAACCCGCATACAGGAAGCTATTAAGTTTCTCTTACTGAAGTTGTAACCGGACACGACACTCATCAAGTTTTCCCTTCCCAATAGCCGGTGGGTAATCTCACCAAGAGGCAATCCTTGCCGGTCCAATTCCCGTGCTTCAGTTGCAAGATTTAACAAATAATCATACTTGGCTTGTAAGCGGATTTTTCCTTTTTCTACAATCCCTCTATGAGGACAAAATATAATATCAAAATCATAGGTGAGCACTTTTTTGATACTGTGCATTAAAGTTGGAATACTTTCATCTTTACGCAATAGCTTTAACTTACTAGCTACATACAGATCAGCAGTGAATATCCACCCTCGATCCTGAACCAGATAACAGGTCATGTCTTTGGCATGCCCTGGTGCGGGGATAACAACTACCTTTTCGCCGGAGAACCTTAAATCTTCCGGTAGTGGCGCAGCTTCCGCACGCCCGGCCCTCCCCCAAATCAGCATCTGTATTGGCGGAATTCGAAAACCTCTCTTTAATATCTCTACTGTCGCCTTAGGGGCTCTTGGCTGTATACCAGTAAGCTTATAAATTGCGCCGGCGTTACCACTATGATCTTCGTGGTGATGGGTGAGGACTAATTGCCGAAAAGGTTTATTTTTTACAAACCACTTGACGTATTTCCACTGGTTACTGGGGCCGGCATCGATAATAGTGTCACCCAACCGATATACAATAAAGGTTGTATTGATACCAAAGTCGAAACGGCCGACCCTTTGCGCATCCAGATCTTGATAGTCAAAAGAATCAATAACCGACACTCCACTCTCCAGCGCAAGAGACAGACCTTTAAGGAATTATAGAAGTATATCTATAAGGGCTGTCCTCCCCGGCAATTGAGCAATTTTTACGCCAATCATCGCAGGCTCGGGAAAAGAGAGTTTGATATAAGCTTAAATACGACACAGTGACATTAATGGTGACGAGCTACTTTGTCATTTTTAAACGCAACTGCAAACCCAACTTGGATGTGGCTCCAGTAGTGACCCAGGCAACGCGCCCGTCAGTGTCGACAATCAGCAAGGTTGGCGTCACTTTAACGCCCCATTGGGCACTTAAAACACCATATGGATCATTTAGAGAAGGAAAAGCAAGTTCGTGATTCCGCATATATTCGGTAACCACCTCTTCTGTTCCAGACTGCATCGCAACACCAACAACCTGGTAATCCCGAGACAGGTCAGTCACAGCGGAGGAAACTATCCGGCAATAGGGACACCAGGTTGCCCAAAAATAAATTAATACTGGACCTTTAGGGTACATTTGCTTTAGGTCAATAAGATTTCCCTGCAGCGATTGCCCCTCTAACTGAGGGGCCTGGTTCTCAGGGATATCTCTTTGGTGGAAATAACCCACGGCAGTAACCATTAGTACCGCCAAGGTGATAAATATCAACGCCTGAATCAGGTAGCTATAACGAGCTTTTTCCACCCCAAATAAACTCCTTTAGTACTTCACACTACACCCATAAGCCCGCGACGAGGACTTGGCCACAGCCAGTCCCTTCAGTGAAGCATCCAGTGCAGCAGAAACATAATTGTGTGAACTGCCTATAACCGCAGGATTGGCTGAGTCATTATCATCAATGGCTCCAGCATATACGACTTCCCCCTGAGGATTAATGATAAACATATGTGGGGTAGTTTTAGCTCCATAAGCACGCCCCATAACTCCAGAGGTATCCAGCAAGAAGGGTACGCTTGCGCTGAGGTTATGACTCTGTGCAACTGCCATAGCCTGCTCTGGCTCCAAATAGCCCTGCTTTCCTTTAGCTGAAGAAATAACCGTGAGCCAATTTACTTTCTGTGCTGTATACCTTTTTTGAAGGGACTGCATATTACCACTGCCATAGTGTTTCCTGACATAGGGGCAATCTTTATTAAACCATTCAACAACCAACCATTGGCCTGTGTAATCGGAGAGATTGTGAGTTTTTCCAGCAGCATCCACTACTGAGAATTCTGGCGCTTTTTGTCCAGGAACGGCTGCTGCCAACACAACACTCGGCAACATCAGGGATAAAAGCAAAACTCCTCTAAGTATCGAATTATTCACGTTGAAAAATAATTTCATAATTAACCATCCTCACTATTAACAGTTAAGTGCTTACTAAACAGTGCTGCAATTAAAGACTCTTGCAGCAGTGGTGGAAGTAACTCTGGTTTTTTCTCTCCTGCAGGGTACCATGCATATACAGGTACCGAGTTCCTCCCTAAATCCTGCAAAGCTTGAGTAATTTCAGGGTTATAACGCGTCCAGTCGGCCCGAATTAGAAGCACGTTATTCTTTTTAAATAATGCTTGTACACTTGGGGTATCAAGCACCAGCTTTTTATTTACCTGGCAGGTAATACACCAGGCTGCGGTATAGTCGATAAATACAGGGCGCCCATTATCCAAGGCTTCCGTTAAAAGTGCCTTGTCATAACGATGCCAGTCATACGCCATTTCTGCAGGTTGCTCACCACCCTCCATACGGATTGCCGGTAGAGATATTAGCAAAATAGCAGCGGCACAAATCAGACCCGCTGCTCCCCCCTTTTTGGAAAAATTTTTTACTAGCCAGATTGCAAGAGTAACAACGAGCAACAGGCTTAAACCGGCCAACCAACCAGAGTCTCCAGCTAGGCGCCCTAAAATCCATAGTAGCCATATCACCGTTGCGTAAAGCGGAAATGCAAGAAACTGACGCAACTTCTCCATCCATGGACCTGGAGCTGGCAGATGCCTCAGTATTACAGGACTTGCACACATCAAAATAAATGGCGCAGCGAGCCCTAAACCGAGGCATAAGAAGATGAGTAGAGCCTGAAGTGGAGGAATCACCACCGCTGCTCCCAGAGCTGCTCCCATAAATGGACCGGTACAGGGGGCGGCAACAAAGACAGCTAAAACACCGGTGGTAAAGGAGCCACGGCTACTGGAGCTAGCAAGCCCCATTAATCGGTGCCCAAACTCAAAAAAGCCGCTAAAGGATAGGGCCATCAGCCAGAAGAGCATAATTAACCCAATTACCACAACCGGTGACTGAAGTTGAAAACCCCAGCCAACGGCCAACCCTCCCCAGCGTAGCGCCAATAAAGCAAGCCCCAAAGCAAGAAAAGTCACCATAATGCCGGCGCTATATAGGAAAGATTCACGCAAACGTTCGGCTCGGCGATTACCACCGTTAATCAGTCCAAATAGCTTTATGGACAGCACCGGGAAAACACAGGGCATCAGATTCAATAGGAGACCGGCAATAAATGCTGACAGAAGTAAAAGCCATATAGAGGTCGCGCTCTTCTCAATATCCACTTGGGATAAGAGGGGGGCAGAGACTTTCCAGGCCCGGCTCGAGTCTGCAATCACAAAATCACTGCTTTCACTAATCTCAGAGCCCGGCAGGCGCTTGAACTTGTAGAGGAGAGTTTCATCTTCGCGCTGAACTTCTGGCTCAGACGCAGAGTACAAGTCACCATTTACGGGGAAAATGCTAGGTATTTCATCGCTACGATTCCCTCTGAGCTGCAAAGTAATATGCTCACTACCTCGCGCTGAAATGGATACTGGTTGCCACGGGCTCTCACTTTCTCCCCCTGGAAGCCTGTTGGCAAAGTAATTCCTTAACGCCAGATCTGTAGCTGGCCAAGCCGCCTGCTCTGCAACCGACCGTACAAGACTCATAGTGGCAAAGCCCGGTATGCAATCCACTTTACAAACCAACCACTCCAGATCCGCATGCAGAGTAACCTCTTGCGTGCGCTTATCTGGGAGGAGCTGGAACAGGTAGGCAACATTCCCGGAGTACCCCAGGTTAGTAAGATGCTCTACCCGGAGGCGCGTTGGGAATGGCCATTCGGTCGGCCCTAATAAAGCGCCCTGAGCCTCCATATCAAACCGTGGAGCCGCCCCTGAATCTCCAGCATTACGCCAATACACATGCCATCCAGGATCTACCTCAAAGTAGAATCCAACCGTCTCTCTCATTCCTTGGCGAAATGTATCAGGTGCCAGCCAACGTACCTTGACGTGATCACCAGATGCCGTCTCCTGTGCTACAGGGAGACCCGCAACCAACAGTAACGTCAAACAGCAGATGTTGATCAGCGTGGTCTTTATTTTCAATGTGATTCTCCTTCTCGCCTAATCAACTGGTACTCCCCCTTTGGGTCAGATACAAGTTACAACATTGGCCTCACCCATCACAAAACGAAGTCTCACTATACTCCGATCATACCTAACCTAAAGAAGCGCCCAGAATGCCTGCCTTGCAGATAAGTGACGGCCGTATCCTTACTTATGATGACTATGGTGATCCAAATGGCTGGCCTGTGCTTTTCAATCATGGCTTCTCAGATTCGCGACTAATTCGCAATCCTGATAAGGACCTTACCGCATCTCTTGGCGTAAGAGTCATCTCTGTAGATCAACCTGGTGTGGGGGGATCATCTCCCCATAGAGGCCGGCGAATGGTTGATTGGGGGGCCGATATCGAAGAACTGGTTAATCGTCTAAATATCGAGACATTTTCGGTAGTCGGCCATTCAGGTGGTGCCCCTCATGCACTTTCTATCGCTAACAAACTTCCCCACAGAGTCTCTAAAATTGCCCTTGCAGCCCCTGTTGCGCCACTGGACTACCCAGGAATGACTGACCTGCTAAAAAACCCGGATATCAGACTTATCGCAAAGATTCATCGTTGGCAATTTCTTACTCGTTGTCTGTGCCGATTAAGTGCATACCAAGCCAATAGCAATATACAAGATTATATTCAGCTCTTTGCAAAGAAAGACGCCTCTGATGCCGCACTGTTTATTCGAGACCCGGCTCTTAAGAAAATGTTTGAAGAATCATTCTCTGCTGGAGCAACGCAGCATGGGGAGGGTTTTTTTGAAATGATAATGGCGCTTTGGGATTGGGGGTTTGATCCTCGTGAAATCACCACTTCCACCAAAATATTTTATGGTGATGCCGACGATATAATTGATATTAAAATGCCAGAATATCTCTCAAGTATAATGCCAAATAGCTCAACTCAAAGCTGGCACCAGCTGGGACACTATGCCTTTGTTAACAAGTACTGCTGGGTTGAGTTGCTCAAGTCAGCTCGCAAGTAAGCCTTGCGAACTTTACGAGCAACGCTTTTATCTAGCCATCAACAGGCAAAGCCTCTACTGCACTTACCGGAACCAGGCTTGAAATAAAATCCTCAGTGGCCACATCCCAGGAATAGGTCCTGGCATGAGTAACACAGTCCGATCGGTCCAATAATAGTGCCTTTTCTATGGCTACTTGCAGATTGCTATCCAACGCTCCAACGGGGGCATCACCAATGATATCTTTCGGACCTGTCACAGGGTAGGCGGCAACGGGCAAACCACAGGCTAAAGACTCAAGATTAACCAGACCAAAAGTGTCAGTTACCGAAGGAAATACAAAAACATCTGCAGCGCTGTAGCATTCAGTTAAGTCTTTACCCTCTTTAATTCCCAGATATACCGCCTGTGGAAACTTCCTCTTTAATTCGTTGAGTTGAGGACCATCCCCCACGATAACTTTTGTTCCCGGTAACTCAAGAGATAAAAACTTATCCAGTGATTTTTCCACTGCAACACGCCCTACATTGAGCATGATAGGTCGAGTTAGGCCCTCAAAAAGTTTTGTCTCAACCGGATGGAATTTTTCTAACTCTACGCCTCTTCGCCAGCGGGTGACACGGGCAATTCCCAAGGCTCGAGCTTCCGCTGCCATACCATCTGTAGTCACCATTGTTTGCGCTGCGGAATTATGAAAGCGACGCAGGAGACCGTGTAACCACTTCAGTGGAACTTTATAGCGAATCGATACATATTCAGAGAGACGGGATAGCCAAGATGTCGTAAAACGCAAATTATTCCGCTTGCAGTAGCCACGAACAGCCCACCCCACTGGACCTTCACTCATGATATGAATAGCGTCCGGTGAAAAATCCTCAATAATTCGGGCAGCTTTCCCACCGGGAAATACTGCAATTTTCACTTCTTTATAGCCTGGCCAGGGGAAATTAGTAAAATCAGTAGCAGAAACAATTTTTACTTGGTGCCCCCGTGTTGTGAGTTCTTTTTCAGTTTTTTCCAGCACTCTGGAAACACCATTTAGTTGCTCCGGATAAGTATCCGTAGCAATCAAAATCTTCATATTTTGCACTCTTCAGCTATAGACATAAAACCTCACCTTCCACAGGCAGCCTTGATTTCATATAAACCAGGGCCATTGAAGTATGAAAAAATCACCACTTCGATACACAAGGGATTTTAGTTTGGTCACATCGATGTGAATATTTTTTGGCAATACCCTCAACTTCAGTGAGAAGATTATCATTCAGGGTTATAGGATTGAGCCCCATCTCGATAAGCTGATCATTATTTACCAATAAATCATTTTCTGCTGACTCTTTCCTGGGGTTGTCTAAGTAGGCAATTCCCACCCCTGTCTTGTTGGAGATTAAATTTGCTAGATCCCTGATACGATGCGTCTCTGTCATTTGATTCAGAATTTTGACTCTATCGCCTATCTTTGGAGGATTTTCAATAGCTAACTGAATACATTGACAGGTATCCTGAATATGAATAAATGCCCGCTTCTGGCCACCAGTGCCATGAACGGTAAGTGGGTAATTAATCGACGCTTGCATCAGGAATCGATTGAGGACTGTTCCATAATCGCCATCATAATCAAATCGATTAATCAGAGATTCATCCCTCTGTGTTTGTCGGGTCTGGGTACCCCAAACGATCCCTTGGTGTAAATCAGTGACACGTACCTGGTCGTTCTTGTTATAGAAGGCAAATAACAATTGATCCTGTGCCTTTGTCATATGATAGATAGAACCTGGATTACTAGGGTAAAGAATCTCCTGTTCACTCAAATGCCCTTCAGTCTCTACCTGAATTTTTAAATATCCTTCGGGAATAGTGAGACCAGCTGTTCCATACCCGTAGACACCCATAGTACCCAAGTGAATCAAATGTATATCCAATCCGCTTTCTACTATAGCCGCCAGGACATCATTGGTAGCATTCAAGTTATTATCAAGTGTATAACGTCTATGCCGGACAGATTTCATCGAATAGGGTGCAGCACGCTGTTCAGCAAAATGTACAATCGCGTCTGGTTTTTCCTCTTTTAAGAGATCGAGCAATCGCTCAAACTCCTGTCCGAGGTTAATATAAACATGCCTGATGGACATACCGGAAACTTCACGCCATACACGAAGCCGCTCTGACAGATGCCTGATTGGTGTCAATGAATCAACTTCAAGCTCAATATCAATTTTTCGCCGTGATAAGTTATCAACAATAATAACTTCATAACCCGCCTCTGAAAGGTGGAGAGATGTAGGCCAACCACAAAATCCATCACCTCCCAAAATCAATACTTTTCTCACCCGACCCCCTAAAATTTTTTAGGAATTAATACAATTCGAATAAACTAATATTTTTAGCAGCTTCGAATTAACCTACCTCACTCAAAAGTACCAACCGCCGTTAAACGAGGCCATACGGGCAAACTTATTCGACTTTTTGTGACAATGTCGTGACAATCCATATCACTATCCTTATTCCTTGTACGCCACAGTGAGAAAAAACGAACCACTCGTTAAAAATATCTCTCAGCAGCTTTGTAGTTGATAGTAAGTTGGGGGCTTCCTAGCCTACAGGCGCAATGATAGAACTATCTCATTGTTTCTATATTGAAATATATGGCGACAAAGATCTTTATCGCGCCATTCAAATGAATAATGCGCCAATTTTACTTTAAGCCTAAATAGATAGAGTACTCGAACGGAAACACCATTGTTTTAGACCGATCACTCTACCCCTCTGTTAGAAGGGGAAAATACGCCAATAATGTTTTCAATAAAGCTAAACTTTTTTGACAATTATACGGTTCACATTAGTTGCACACACCCCAAAGCACCTTTCTGTAAGTAAGACAGCGATCAAATACCCTTCACCTCTGTATCTACGCTCACAAGCGCATGCTGAAATTTGATCTGGTATAACGAACTGGCACTCACCGAAGATAAGAAGTGTTTCCATAAACCCTATCTACAAAGGTGATATTAAATTCCACAAACAGATAAGTTATTAGCCTCCAAACCATGTGTCACCTGAAGACAATACGAATTCACAATTGGGGAATTCACTCTCAATCGAAAATAATTATAAGTTTTTCAAAATATCCATTGCCTTCAGTAACGTTAATAACCAGCACTTTTTCCTAAATCTAATGTCACAACCACCAGGAATAGGGACTTTCCGTGAAGCAGGAAAGCATGTCACCGAAAGGTAAATATGCAAATACCTACCCTTTCAAAGGAACTTATTTATCAGAAACGGCAACTAAAAAAGCCGAAAAACAAAAACATAGCCGCGTACTAGCGCGGTAGGTTATGGGCAAAATCGACACAATCGGGATCGCATTTTAGATCTTTAGGTCAGTTAATCTGAGCTTTAAAATCTGCTATCGCAATACTGTATCTCCCGTGGTCTTGACGCCTGCCATAAGTGGCAGAACAGGCACAGTTCTACCTATAAGAAGCTTGCAAGGATGCTGTTAAACCTTCACTGGATGCACTTTGCGAGATAAAAATGTTATTACCAAAATCTCTATCAATTTTTCCTTGTAGCACAACTGATAATCAGTTTTTTGGGGAATCGTGCTTAAAAGAAAAGTGGTCGAGTGTCTCCGCATCGAGTGCATTTTCGTAGAAGAACTCACCTTACGTCCGCTCAATATCAGTACCCGGAGATATAGCTGATGATACTTAAAAAACACCTGTTGCCTGTCGCTATGGCAATATCGGCTTTAACATTTAATGCCACTCCAGCGCTTGCCGACTTTGGTTCCAAGCACGATAAAAACCGAGTTCCCAAGCACGCAAGAAAAAACCAAAGACAGCAAAGAACCACTCCCTTCGACTTCAGTGAAGTCTTCGATACCGTACAGATATTGCATGCTGGAGCAATTGAAATTCACCTGGGTGGGCATTTGGAGCAATCTGATCTCGAATCCATGGAAACCCTGGAAGCCTATGTTCATGCTTTTGAGGAGGGCGATGAATTATTCGAGATGAATTACAACGCTCTCGACGGGGTCGGGGTCAATGTGGGCAACGGCAAAAGATTTACCAGCTTCCCAAGGCCCGACCTGAAAGGACCTAATGCATGGGCGAATGTCCTGCCCCATCGTGCGACAGGCCCCAACGGTGATTCCTGCATCAGCTGTCACAACGTACCGGTAGCCGATGGCGGTGGTGGCGTGAACGATAATGTGATTCGTATGGACCCTGAACGCAAGCAAAAAGGCTTTATCGAGCGCCAGTCGCCCCACCTGTTCGGTATGGGGGCTGTACAGTTGGTAGCGGAAGAAATGACTACCGAGCTGCACACTTTGCGGGATGAGGCTATCAGTGAGAGCTGCTCATCCGGCACAGATACGACTGTCGCACTAACCGCAAAAGGCGTTAGCTTTGGTGAGATCTCCGTCTCCTGTGATGAGGTCAACTACGATAACGTCGAAGGCCTCGATGCTGACCTTGTAGTCAGGCCCTTTGAATGGAAAGGCCTAACCGGATTTGTACGCGCATTCGTTCGTGGCGCGGCACACCAGGAGCTGGGCATGCAGGCCACTGAATTGGTCGGTGATGCAGACAGCGACTTTGATTCGATCACTAACGAGCTCAGCGTTGGTGACATTACCGCGTTAACTATCTACAACGCAGCACAGCCCCGTCCGGTGACAAAAATCGAGCTTAACAGCGTGATCGATTCCCTAACCGAGGAAGAGCAGGAGACTTACGGCTTACCACTAAGCGACGGAGAAATCGCCAGTATCGAAAATGGCGAAGAGCTATTTAGCTCTATTGGCTGCGCCTCTTGCCACTCCCCTGAGATGGAAGTTGCATCGCCGGTATTCTATGAACCCTCTCAGCACGCCAACTACCGCGATGAGACTTATCCCGCAGGCGATATAGCCGGCCTACCTAGCAGGTCCCTGCAATTTAACTTGCTCACAGAGATCATGGATAACCCCCAGGAGCTTCCATCCGGACAAACGCTGGGGCAATTTGAGGAATCGGAAAATGGCGGGGCTATAGTCCGCCTATATGGTGACCTTAAGCGTCACGATATGGGAACAGCCATGGCCGAGGAAATTGATGAAGGCAATGTGGGAGCCTCAGTATTCCTTACAGAAAACCTCTGGGGCGTTGGCTCAACACCACCTTACTTACACGATGGACGCGCCACCACTATGACTGAGGCGATTGTCTATCACGGTGGTGAAGCTGAATCCAGCAAGGAACAGTTTGATGCGCTGAGTGACACTGAAAAGGCAGACCTGGTCAACTTCCTGGATAACCTGGTGCTCTATCTTGCGGAAGAATAAACGCAAGATTAACTCTATAAACCTGAAGCGGGGCGGCCACAGGCTCGCCCCGCCTCTCTTTATCCCCTGCTAAGCACTGGGAATATTCCGCTGGTGCCATTCAGCCAGGGATTCCTCTGGATAGCCTTCAAACACTTCATCCCCTTCCCGTATATCTGGCTGCGCCCAACCCGGAGCAGAATCCAGCATCATATGGCTACGAACCGGCGGTACCGGCAACTCAGAATCAATCGCAGAAGCGAAGGGGTGTACCAGTTCTGGCCAGCGCGGGTCCCAAAGCCATAACGCACTGCCACACCTTGAACAAAAATGTCGTCGTGCCGGACTTTTCCCGCTACTTTCCCGACTCCGAATCCCAATTTCAGCCTGATAGATACTTAAATATTCCTCGCCCTCCACTTTCAGGGTTTGGAAATCTGCCCCCAGGTTAATAGCAAAACCACCTCCTCCAGCGGTTTTTCTGCATATTGAGCAGTAACAACGGTTGAAGGGATAAGGTTGCCGGGAGTTCAGACTGAACTTAACCGATTGGCAGTGGCAAGATCCTTTGAGTTTCACAGTATTCCCCCAGACTTTTACCTTTCGTTCCGCAGGTGGCCAGAATGACGGTTTTACAAACTGTGCAGATTCCTGTGCCATATTTGTCGATGGCTGAAAATGCTACACAGATCATAAGTGTATCCGGGCTAAACTGATTCACCCATCCCCAATGAGACTCAGGGCGTCACACCAATGAATGAACCTATCAGACATGATAAGTGGCAGGCTCAAGAGTACGTAAACGCCTCTGACATGCAGTGGCGCCACGCTATGGAAGCCATACATCGCTGCGATTATCGCCAAGCTGCCACTATTCTTGATGTGGGTTGTGGCGATGGCAAGGTAACCCGCTATTTAGCTGAGCGTATGACAAATGGCAGGATTATCGGTATTGATCTAACCGAGGATATGATTTGTTATGCCAATAAAAATTACGCAAATATACCCAACCTATCCTTCGAGCAAATGAGTGCAGATGAAATCCAGTTCGACTACAAATTCGACATTATTTTTTCTTTTAGTTGTTTACACTGGGTAGCGGACCAAGCTCAAGTCTGGAATAGTTTTTATAAATATTTAAAAGTTAACGGTAAAGTAGTTTGTGGTTTTCAGGTTGATCATGAAAATTTCTGGGAGACTGTATACGAGGAACAAGAAACAGCTACATGGAAACCCTATTTTGAAAGTTTTCACGATCCTTATAATCACTATACGCTAGAGAAAATGCGAAACTATGCTGAAGAAGCAGGCTTCTACTTACCCCGATTCGATGAAATCTACCATGTGGAAAACTTTCAAACCTGGGAAAAGCTCACCACCTTCTTTCTATCATGGGTTCCCCAATTCCGCCATCTAGGCCACCCAGAAAGAAAGCAGTTTGCCGACCAGGTAATGAACAAATACTATAAGAAAATCCACCCGGAAATGCGAAAGGATGCTGGGGTAAGAATCAAACGATTTATTATTGAGGCAGAGAAATAGATTCTCTTCAAGCTTTCCTCATAGCACCAACACTCTCACCTGCTACCACAGAGGGTTCTGATATATTTTTATAAATAATAGTTGCACCAATTATTAACATAATTAACTCAATCAAGTAGTGAGTGCCACTTAAAGTCAAATACACAATAGATTCTTCAGCGAATACTGGATAAATTGATACACCTAGATAAGCTACCACCAGACTAACACACAACCAACGCTTTAACCGCCCCGTTATCATCCGAGTCAATATAAAGAAGGCATAGGCAAAAGCAATAGATACCAATGTAAAATAGGGATAGATAATATCTATCAAACTAGGTGCAAGCCCCCCAGAAGATTCATCATAATTTAGTGCTATCAGGAAAGGTTTTAAAAAACTCAATATATTGCTTAGTAATGGCCAGGCAAGCAACCCAAAAATAAATACCCTTAGCGATTCCCTGATCACAAAACACCCTTCTTCTGCAACTCTTAATCCAGAAGCAACGATCATCTTAACAAATAACTTTGCATCGAAATTGGCTACTGGCTAGTACGTAATGAAAACCTAGAGTCTAGGCATCTCATCCAAGTTAACCTGTAAGCATGAAGCAATCAAATTTCTCTTGCAGAAGTTATAACCAGTCAAAGCGCTGAACAATCCTTCTTTACCTAATAAACGCAAAGTAGTCTCTTCTAAGGGCAGTCCCTGCTGCATCAACTTCTGCGCCTCTCCAGATAGATTAAGCAGATACTCATATTTTTTATTCAACTGCTGCCAACCATCCTCTACCACACCTCTATGAGGGCAAAGGATAACGTCAAATGAATGATCCAGGACTCCCTTTATACTTTTCATTAATGTAGGGACATCTTCATCAATACGCAGGAACTTTAAGTAGTTGGCAATAAATAAATCAGCACTAAACAGCCAGCCACGCTCAGGTAACAAATAGCAGGTCATATCCTTTGCATGCCCAGGACTAAATACTGGTAATACTTCTTCTTCACCAATGTAGACCTCCGCTGGGAGAGGTGCTACCTCCGCTTTTCCCGCAGTTCCCCAGAAAAACTTCTGCATCGGGGGAATTCGGAAGCCTTTTTTTAATATACCAATAGTCAGATCCGGGGCCACCGCCTGCACACCGGTAAGTTTCTGGATAGCGCCGGCATTGCCACTATGGTCTTCGTGGTGATGAGTCAGCAATAACTGCTTTAGCGGTGCGCTTTGTATAAACGGCTTAACATACTTCCACTGATTGCTGGGACCCGTATCAATTACGGTTCCATTGAGGCGATAAACAACAAAGGTTGTATTAACACCCATATTGACTCGGCCGACGCGAATAGCATCTAAGCCTTGATAATTAAAGGTTTCACGTACTGGCATAGCTGTGCCCTTGGATAGCTAGGCGTTATTTTTAGGCGAATGCCGTATCTTGGGGAATTGTATTTCCCATGAAAATGAATGACATATCCTTTCCGAACCCTAGACAGTTACGGAGGAGACACATCCTGACTTGCTGCAGAATACTGAAACTAGCTGGTCGAGGGTTATTCCAGTGACACCACTTCTATTCCGGCATCGGTATAGCGCCAACGCAAATTGAATTCACACAATTGCATGCCATAAATGCGCTGAGGATCGGTCTTTTGGTATGCCGGTCTTGGATCCTGGGATAACACCTGTTCAATTAAACGGGGGAGATCTGTACCCCAGTCATCGCGGTAGGCTTTGGCTTTATTCAGAACTGGCTCGGGGATAGTAACGGGAATTTGCACTGGAGCTGCGTCAGCAAATTCACTTTGCGCATGCGTTAACGCATCCGCATAGGGAACATAGGGTTTAATATCCAATACTGGCGTACCATCGACCAAATCTGCCCCGGCAACTATCAACTCCACTTTAGGAGAGGTGCGCACCTCCAGAAGACGAACTACTGACAGCCCGATATTATTGGGACGAAAGGGCGAGCGAGTGGCGAGTACACCCAGTTTCTTATTGCCGCCCAAACGGGGCGGGCGCACTTTAGCTGACCACTGCCCAGCGGCTTGGTGAAATTGGAACACTACCCAGATATGGCTATTTTGCTCCAGACCGGCAACTGCATCTGGCGTATCCAGGGGAGGTAACAACGCAATACTGGCGCGACTGGCATCCGCCAATAGTGGCTGGCGGGGTACTCCAAACTTTTCTCCAAAGCAGGAATGCACCCGCGCAATAGGCTCTACAACCATTTAAAATCCAAACACTTTAACAAACTACTTATCAATACCGCCGACACACAGATATTTTATTTCCAGGTAATCCTCAATACCGTATTTTGAGCCCTCGCGCCCCTGCCCGGATTCTTTTACACCGCCAAAGGGTGCCATTTCGTTGGAAATAATACCCTCATTGATACCGACCATACCGTATTCAAGTCCCTCTGCAACACGCCAAATACGACCGATATCCCTGGAGTAAAAATAAGAAGCCAGACCAAATTCCGTATTGTTGGCCATTTTAATGACTTCCTCTTCAGAGGAGAATTTATATAGCGGAGCTACCGGACCGAAGATCTCTTCTTTGAACAAGTGCATTTGATCGGTGGCCCCACCCAATACTACGGGAGAATAAAAGCATTCCCCCATAGTACTGGGACCACCAGCAACTAGGGTTTGCGCGCCTTTTTGCAGCGCATCTTCCACCAGAGATTCCGTTTTCTTCACTGCTTTGATGGTAATCATAGGGCCCATGTCGACACCGCTATCAAAACCACTGCCCATGGAAAGCTGGTTTACCGCAGCGGAAAATTTCTGTGCAAATTCATCGTAAACACCTTCCTGCACGAAAATGCGATTGGCGCATACACAGGTTTGACCGGCATTGCGATATTTACAAACAATTGCGCCCTTTACAGCTTCGCCAATGTCAGCATCATCAAAAACAATAAATGGGGCATTACCGCCCAATTCCATAGAGGTTTTTTTCATGGTTGCTGCACACTGGGCTTGCAGCAATTTTCCGACAGCAGTAGAACCGGTAAAAGTAAATTTCCGCACTAAGGGATTGGCCGTCATTTCTGCGCCAATCTCCGGTGCCTTATCCCCTGCGACAATATTAAAAACACCTGGGGGAATTCCCGCTTCCTCAGCGAGAACTGCGAGAGCCAGTGCGGATAGAGGTGTTTCGGAGGCGGGTTTGGCAATAAATGGACAGCCTGCGGCAATAGCGGGAGCCATTTTGCGTGCGATCATAGCGCTGGGGAAATTCCATGGCGTTACAGAACAGGTCACACCAATTGACTGCTTGATAACCAAGAGCCGTTTATCACTGGAAGGCGGGCTAATAACATCCCCGTAGACGCGCTTGGCTTCTTCCGAAAACCATTCGACATAATTAGCACCATACACAATTTCGGTACGGGACTCTGTCAGTGGCTTGCCTTGCTCTGCGGTCAAAATAATGGCTAGATCATCGGCGTTAGCAATTATCAGCTCATACCAGCGCCTGAGTATTTTCGCTCTTTCTTTTACCGGAGTATCGCGCCAGGTAGGCCAGGCTTTATCAGCAGCTTCTATAGCACGGCGAGTCTCATCGGCCCCCAAGTTGGCGATACTGGCAACCGCCTTGCCAGTTGCCGGGTCCAACACATCGAAGGTATCGCCAGAATCAGCGTCAATCCACTGGCCACTGATATAGGACTGGTTGCGCAGCAATGCAGGATTCTTCAGCTTCAACATCGTATTCTCCTTGTGGTTTCTTCCCTGGCCCCGTCAAAAACGGGATCACTGGTACGATAGAAATCCCACAATGCCATTCCACTGTGGGTTAAAGCTGGAGTGGTGCGCAAACCGGCATTATCCCTTGCCGGCTTACAGGTAACCTAAGTTACCGCCTCTTATTTTTTCTTCTTTTTAACAAACTTCATCAGGCGGCGTTTCTTGGCCTTCTGGCGGTCACTCAGCTTGTTCTTTTTGTCCGCGTAGGGGTTAGCGCTGGTGCGGAACTCAATTTTTACCGGAGTACCGTGCAAATCCAGAGCCTTGCGGAAAGTCTTCTCCAGGTAGCGCACATAATGTGCCGGTACCTGCTCAGTCTGGTTACCGTGGATCACAATAACCGGCGGATTTTGTCCACCGGCGTGAGCGTAGCGCAATTTGATACGATGTCCGTGCACCAAAGGTGGTTGGTGCTCACTTACCGCCCACTCCAGAATACGAGTGAGGTGATTAGTGGACAGTTTGTCTGTAGCGCTCTGGTAAGCACCCTCAATGGACTCGTACAGATGCCCAACACCGGTGCCATGTAGTGCAGAAATAAAGTGCACATCAGCAAAGTCCACAAAGCGCAGTCGGCGCTCCAACTCGGCTTTCACATAGTCGCGATGATCCGCTTCCAGCCCATCCCACTTGTTCAGGGCAACTACCAGCGCGCGTCCCGCCTGTACTACGCTGCCCATCAGGTGCATATCCTGGTCCACCAGGCCTTCGCGGGCATCGATCACCAGCACCACCACGTTGGCATCTTCCACCGCCTGCAAGGTTTTGACGATAGAGAACTTCTCCACCGATTCCTTGATATTTTTCCGGCGGCGAATGCCCGCAGTATCGATCAGGGTATAAGGCTTTTCGTCCCGTTCATAATTGATATAGACGCTATCGCGGGTTGTGCCGGGCTGATCGTAGACAACAACCCGGTCCTCACCCAAGAGGCGGTTAACCAGGGTGGATTTACCCACATTGGGGCGGCCCACAATGGCAATCTTGATTCCGGTCGCTTCTTCGGCTTCCTCTTCAATCTCCTGCTCGGGCAGGTCCTCGATGACCCGCTGCATCAGGGAGCGAACACCGCGCCCGTGGGTAGCAGTCGTCGGGAAAAGCTCACCAATACCTAACTCATAGAAAGGTGCCAGGGCAATATCCGGGTTTACCCCATCAACTTTGTTGGCCACCAGGAAAGTGGGCTTGGAGCGGGTGCGCAAGCGCTCGGCAATCATCTCGTCGGCTGGGGTCAGGCCGGCGCGGCTGTCCACCAAAAAGAGTACGAAGTCTGCTTCTTCAATGGCCTGCATAGATTGTTCGGCCATAGCCGCATCGATGCCTTCTTCGCCACCGGAAATACCACCGGTATCGACCAGTAACAGCTTGCGCCCGTCGATCTCCGCCTCACCGTACTTGCGATCGCGGGTAAGCCCGGCGTAGTTGGCCACCAAAGCGTCGCGAGACTTGGTCAACCGGTTAAAAAGTGTGGATTTGCCCACATTGGGGCGCCCGACCAGGGCAATTACTGGCAGCATACAAATTCTGGTTTTAGCCGTATAAAAAAATACAAAAGCCCGCGCGAGGCGGGCGATTTCAACTTGCCTGCACTGCAGGCTCCATTTGCGGGCTCTAAGCCCTAAGGCGGACAGCCTGTCCGCCTCTCGTCAGTTGGCTGCGATTATCAGGAATCAGCGAGGCGTAGAGCTGATAACTTGCCGTCATCCGACAGCACAAAAATCAGATCGCCATCAACCAGAATGGGGATGCGAATCGCATCACCGTCCACCTGCTCGCGGCCAATAAATTGTCCGGAATTGGGGTCCAGCACATGCAGGTAGCCTTCCAGATCTCCCACAACGACCACGTCCTGGAAGAAAGCCGGTCCGCTCAATTCGCGGCGCAATAGTTCGTTATTACTCCACTCGATCTGGCCGCTGCCCACATTGTAGGCATAGACGCTACCGGAGGCATCACTGAGGTAGACATGGCCACCACCTACTGCCACTTCGTGGTGGGTAGAGGCATCGCGAGCCCAGAGGCCGCGGCCATTATCTTTGGACAGGGCGACAACACGGCCCTGGTAGCTGGCGGCAAACACCAAATCACCGCGCACTACTGGAGCACCGTCGATATCAACTACCCGCTCCAGCTCCGCAGAGCCCTGGGGAATAGCGACTCGCTGTTCCCAGCGCTGAATGCCATCGCGGGCGTCCAGGGCCAGCAGTTTGCCGTTATCCAGGCCGGCAATCACCATACCACCGCTAATAACAGGTGCCGCAGTACCGCGCAGGGTCAGTACTGGCAAATTGGTATTGTGGCTCCACAACTCTTCACCGCTGGTAGCGTCGAGGCCAACCAGCTTGCCATCTACGGTCTGCAGGACAACCACGCCAGCACCGATCGCTGGAGCGGCAACTACTTCGCCGGAGACCTGGTAATTCCATAGCTCAGCGCCGTTTTCGAGATCCAGAGCCACAGCGCGGCCGCGGTAGTCGGAGACTACCGCCATGCCCAGGCCAGTACCCACACCACCGCTCAGATCTACATCCAGATCTGTCTCCCAGAGCTTGCGCCCGGAGCTGCGATCAAAAGCACTGATTTCACCATCGCTGCTGGCAGCTATCAGGCGACCATCGATAAGGCTCGGCTGCAGCATCGCGTAACGCTTTTGGTCAATACCGCCAATATCGGCAGACCACACCTCTTGCAGGGCAACAGTGGAGTTAATATCCACCAGTTCGACGGGGTCGACATCTTCCTTCTCGTCATTAGAGGCACAGGCAGCCAGGGCCACCGCTAGCGCCACCGCTGCAGTGCGACCCGCAGCGCGATTCAGAAATCCCATTACTCGTCTCCCTCAGATACAGGCTCGGTTTGGTTCTGAGCGTCACTGCTCTCGGTTACCGCCAGGCTTTCAGCCTTCAGGCGCAGAAGTTGGGTGTTGCCCGCTTGCTCTGGCAGAAGCTCTGTCAGTGCTTGCTCGTACGCGGCACGCGCACCGGCGATGTCACCCTTTTGCTTCAGGATATCACCACGAGTCTCAGAATAAAGGGCCGCGAATGCCGGGGGTATAGTGCCCTCGAGCAATTTCAGGCCTTCATCGGACTCACCGCGGGCCGCCAAAACAGCGGCCAGGCGGCGTTTAGCGAGCAGCTCCAGGCTTGCTTCACTGGTGTTGTCGAGTACCCACTGCAGCTGCTGCTCGGCAGCTTCCAGGTCATTGCTCTCCGCTGAAATAGCCGCGAGACGCAGTGCAGCCTGGCTGGCGTAGATGCGCTTGGCAAAATCATCTTTCAGCTGCTCGGCCACATTCTTGGCAGTGGTAAGCTGCTTGTTGTCCGGTTGATTGTTGTTGGCGGAGACCGCTTCAACGAAAGTCTGGTACAGGTCAGAGGCCGCTTCAGCCTTAGTGCGCTGATCTCCCTGCCACCACTGATAACCGAAGTAACCGGCCAGGGCCAGCACGACGCCAGTCACAATTCCCTTGCCATTTTCCGCCCACCAGCGCTTCAGCGTTTCTATTTGTTCTTGTTCGGTAAGATGCTCAGCCATTGGGTAATTTGCCTTTCCTGTAGATTACTAACTTTCCCGGCGGGGGCCTCCGCCTCCCTCAGTGTTTCTTTCAGCCTTGCAGCAGTGCTGCCAGCTCTTTCGGTGCCAGCGTTTGCTGCGGTTGGTCAGCGCGAAGGTACTTCACAGTTATCTGACCACTTGCAGCCTCATCTTCGCCGATAATCAGCGCATAATCGGCGCCGCTCTTATCAGCTTTCTTCATCTGGCTTTTAAAGCTTCCTCCACCACAGTGCAACTGCAGTCGCAACCAGGGCAGCTCGTCGCGCAATTGCTCGGCGGCTGTCATGGCAGCTGATTGTACATCACCAACGGCAACCAGGTAGGCATCTACCTGTTGCGAAAGGGACTCAGGCAACACTTCTAGGGTTTCTAGCATCAATACAAGACGCTCAACACCCAGGCCAAAACCCACTCCCGGAGTGGCTTTGCCACCCATCTGTTCTACCAGGCCGTCATATCGGCCACCGGCACATACAGTGCCCTGGGCACCGAGGCTGTCGGTCACCCACTCAAATACAGTTTTTCCGTAGTAGTCGAGACCGCGCACCAACTTGGGATTGATCTCATACTTAACGCCTGCCCCGTCCAAAAGTGCCTTTAACTGACTAAAGTGGGCGGCGGATTCCTCATCGAGGAAGTCCAGTAGACAGGGCGCATCCGCCAGCAGTTCCTGAGTTTGCGCATTTTTACTGTCGAGAATTCGCAGCGGATTGCGCTCCAGACGGCGCTGGCTGTCCTCATCCAGCTGGTCACGACGCTCACTTAAATAAGTGACCAGCGCATCCCGATAAGCAGCGCGGCTCTCGGCGTTACCCAGGGAATTGAGCTGCAGGGTCACATGTTCGCTGATACCCAGCTGACGCCACAGTCGCGCAGTCATGATCAGGATTTCTGCATCGATATCCGGCCCTTGAATGCCAAACACCTCGACACCAAACTGGTGGAACTGACGCAGGCGCCCCTTCTGTGGGCGCTCATAGCGGAACATAGGGCCGAAATACCACAGGCGCTGTGGCTGGTTCAGCAGGTTGCTCTGGATTGCTGCACGCACAGTGCCCGCTGTGCCCTCAGGGCGCAGGGTAACGCTGTCACCGCTCTTGTCATCAAAGGTGTACATTTCCTTCTCGACAATATCGGTAGCCTCGCCCACCGCACGGCAAAATAACTGGGTCGACTCCAGGTAGGGAGTGCGAATTTCGGTGTAGCCGTAGCGACTAGTAAGTTCACTCAGTGTGGCTTCCACGTACTGCCATACCGGGGACTGTTCCGGTAGCAGATCGTTCATGCCGCGAATTGCGCGAAGCTGTTTCAACGCTGTTCCTTAATTTTTCACTCAATTAATTGGGTCTTGCGCAGGGAGCTGTTGCCCTCTACGCCTTGGCGATGATATCCGCTTCGCGCTCGGCCTTGGCGGCCGCCTTCTCGCGAATCAAGCGTTCTAAATCATCCACCAGATTTTCATTCTTAAACTTGCGGTCCGGCTGCCCATCCACATAGATGGCATGGCTTGGGGTACCACCAGTCAGGCCTACATCGGCTTCTTTCGCTTCGCCGGGGCCGTTGACGATACAGCCAATTACTGCCACATCCAGCGGTGTGGTCACATCTTCCAGGCGCGTCTCCAGCTCATTCATGGTTTTCACCACATCGAAGTTCTGGCGCGAGCAGCTGGGGCAGGCAATAAAGTTAATACCTTTATTGCGAAGACGCAGGCTTTTGAGCAGATCCCAGCCCACTTTGACCTCTTCTACCGGGTCTGCAGCCAGGGAAACCCGCAGGGTGTCACCGATACCGTCGAGCAGGAGGGCACCGAGACCAATCGCCGACTTCACTGTGCCAGCACGCAAGCCGCCAGCTTCGGTAATACCCAAGTGCAGCGGTTGCTCAATCTGCTGGGCCAGCTTGCGATAGGCAGCCGTGGCCATAAAGATATCGGATGCTTTTACACTGACTTTGAAGTCCTGGAAGTCCAGGCTGTCGAGGATTGATACATGGCGCAGCGCCGACTCTACCAGAGCATCCGGCGTGGGCTCGCCATACTTTTTCTGCAGGTCTTTTTCCAGGGAGCCCGCATTGACACCGATACGAATCGGGATATTCAGATCGCGCGCTTTATCCACTACGGCCCGAATACGCTTCTCTCGGCCAATATTGCCGGGGTTAATACGCAGGCAATCCACCCCCAGGTCTGCAACCCGCAGGGCGATACGGTAATCGAAGTGAATGTCTGCGACTAACGGGACATTCACCTGTTTTTTAATTTCTCCAAACGCCTCTGCGGCATCCATGCTGGGCACAGAAACCCGCACTATATCGGCTCCAGCCTGTTCCAGGCGCTGGATCTGGCCAACAGTAGCTGCTACATCGCAGGTTTCGGTGTTGGTCATACTTTGCACCGAGATCGGGGCATCCCCTCCGACCGGTACATCACCCACCATGATCTGGCGCGACTTGCGGCGGACAATGGGAGATTCAAATTGCATAGGCTGACCTGGTGGTATTACTGATAAAAATCGAGGGGAGATTATAGAGAGATTGGGCGCAAACCTACAGGGTTCGCACCCAAACGGGGAAGATCATCTTAATCGCCGACAATCAGACGGCGAGTGCGGCGGTCGCCAATAGGCTGGCTGTCGATAGTTTCATCGCGGTAAACCACATGGGTTGCACGGGCATTTCCCAACATCAGCTCAAATGGAGCATCTCCATCTAAAGACTTGGCACTGCCAGCAGCTTGGACCCCGGCCAGTAAAATCACACCTTGTGCGTCTTTCACCTCAACCCAGGCATCTTCATCAAAGCGAAGCCGCAATGCGCCTTTCAGGGCCTGGTCCAACTGGGCTACTTGGGCGGGAACAGGCTCAACCACTTTTTCCACAGAAGCAGCGGGTTTATTCTCCACCGTTTCAGTACTACCAACCTCAAGCTGAACATCAGCAACTCCATTTGATGCTGGTGCAAATGGCTCTGAGCTTAACTCTTCAACTGCGACTTCCTGCCGCTCTACTTCAGCAACCGGATCAGCTACAACTTCACTGGCAACGGGGACTTCGGCAACCAGGTCCGCAGTATCCTCACCCATGGGCATACCGGGAATATTGACTGGAGTACCGTACTTCCACCAGAAGACACCACCTGCGAGCAACAGGGGAATCAGGGCCAGGGCACCATGTCCGCGCTTGCGCTCAGGGCGAAATGCCTCGGCTTTAGTGGTTCGCCGGGATTCACTGCGCTGTGCTGGCTGCGGCCGATCCCTATCATAGGCTTCCAAAGCCGGCTCAGCAGGAATATTCAACTCGCGACAAATATTACGGATATAGCCTCGCGTGTAGACAGCTTCTGGCTGCTTTTCGTAATTATCGCTTTCAATCCACTCAACTGTGTTATCAATAATACACAGGCGCTGCGATAGCTCCTCTCGGGACAGCCCGGCCGCTTCCCGAGCCGCCAGCAAAAGATTGCCAGCGGAACCCTTAGAAGTTTGCGTATTGGATACGACCTCACCACCTTCGCAGTGTTCGGGACTACTATCCGTCATTACCACTCAACTCCTGATATTTCAGTGTCTCCGCAGAGTACGGGTACAAATTCTTCAAAGCAAGGGCGTAACTCCGCTCCTTGTCACGATTGCCAAACACCTTCTCGATACGAATTCCAAGCCACAGTGACTGGGGTGTCTGGCGATTCTTTTCACTAAATTGATCCAGGTACGCCTTGGATTTTGCGTAATCACCGGCGTTAAATTTCAGCTCAGCCATTTCGATCAACGCCAGCGGCAAATCGGAGTTCAGCGCTAACGCCCTGGCATAGGCCCCTTCCGCCTTGTCGGTGAGACCCAGACGCGCAGCCGTACGACCGTAGTTAACCAAGGCAAAAGATCGACGATTATAGGTGAGGTCTGTAGAGGCAAGCTCGAACTGCTTGAGGGCCTCTTTATAGCGCTCTTGTTTATAGAGAAAAACGCCGTAATTAGTGTGAGCCATGGAAAACCCGTCGCTATAGCGCAAGGCTTTCTTGAAGTGAGATTCCGCAATATTCAGCTCACCATCCGCTTGATAAAGCAGTGCCAGACCGTGATGTGCCAGTGGGTTCTTTTTGCCCAATTCCAAGGCGCGGTTAAAATGACGGCGGGACTGCTCCCGGTTGTTCGGGTCCCGCAAATAGCGAATCCCCAGCTGAACATGGGTCTCCAATGCCTTATCCAGATCAACTTCCTTGCGCTCGGGTCCCCCAGAGGTTACACACCCCCCCAGCAGGGTACCGAGCAGTACCAGGAGCGACAGGCTCTTAAATTTCGCGGACACTACATCACCTGTATCTTTATTTTTCACTTATCGGCCCAGCGAGATTGCGCGGGTGTCACCAATACACCAATGAGTGCTAACGCCAATCCCTGGACAAAGCAAGCCCGCAAAACACAGCAAAACCCAACATCGACCACCGGCATCCACTGGCAGTGGTAAAAGTACATATCGGTATTTTGTGTGAGAAATCTGATTCCGCCTCAGCTGGCACTTTCCAAATCCCTATACTGCCGGAAAGCCTTGCCAGTTGCAGCCCTAAAACCCAATCAATTCCATTTAGTGATGACTTTGTCGAGTATTGTCAATCCGCCAGTACCGGTGTACCGGCGGAATAAGTAAAAAGGGCTTAGAAGAGTTAGAGTTGATTACCTTCCTGGTCAACCGCATCCAGCTGCATGCCATCTGGACCAGTGTCCCGCGGCGGAATCAATGACTGGACTGCATTGGAGTCAGTATTTGCCGCATCTGGATCAGTTAGGGTTTCGAGGAACGCTACCAGTAAATCAACCTCCTCGTCGTCCAAATTCACAGCGCCGTCGCCATTTTCAGCCAACAGTGCTTCAGTCAGTGCCTGGCCATTGGGCGCAACTTTCGCGGCACACTCATCCACCTCTGCAAACTGATCCAAATCGCACATCTCACTGTTGGTGAAATACTGGGAAACAGAGTCGGCTCGACCAGTGTAGTGCTCGACATTTCTTTTCAATGTACCGAACTGACCTGCGTGCCCCCAGGGGCCAGTAAGCGCCACATTAAGCAGCGTTGGCGTGCGGAAACTGCCGCTTCCATTACCACCCAGGTCAGCGCCACTGCCACTCTCATCTTTACCAACACCAATCTGTGGATAACTGACAGCTCTCAGCCCCTGATTAGAGAAAAAGGCTCCTGAGTGGCAATTTGTACACCCTGAATTTCGTGTCATAAAGGTAATTGCCCCTCGCTTTTCATCGTTATTGAGGGCCGCAAGGTCTCCATCAACATAATCAAAGAAGGGGTTATCGATAAAAATTTGCACCGCTTCGTAAGAGGCAATTGCCTCTGCAATTCTGCTGAAGTTAATTGCCGAATCGCCAAATGCTGCGGTAAACATTGCACCCCACGAGTCCTGGGCTAATTTTTCAGCGAGAATATCCTCACGATAATCAGTAAAACCATCATCGCTGGTATCGTCGTAACCGAACTGGGTAATATCCCCCATCTCAGCAGCTTCTGTGACCGGGAAGTGGGCTTGGGCCATCATCAGTGCGAGGGTACCAGTACCCACGGCCGCCTCTGTGTTGCGAGTAACATCCCGGGAGTCTGTCCTGAGCCCTCCATTACCATTGATCGCCACTCGGTTATCCCAAAACAAACCGTTATCCCAAAGGGCTACATTGCAGATAGGCTGGGCATTTCGCGGTACCAGCGGAACTTCATTCTGCCCGTCGGAGCGACCGGGACCGACTAATTCAGCATCAACGGGATCAACGCCAACTGGCATGGACAAATCATCGCCACCACAACCTATTGCCGGGTGGTGGCAGGAAGAGCAAGATGCATCGCCATCAGCGCTCAGGTTTTTATTGTGAAACAAGCGCATACCCAGCTCTACCATGGCAGGGTCCTGTTCACTTCTGACCCGGGCAGCAAAGGCGCGCATATCTTCCAACTGCTCGGCCATGCCAACGTCATCCAGCACTGCCTGCAAGCAGCTATCGAGACTGCCATCAGCAATATTGACCGCTGAACGCGCATTTTGACATTCATCAAAATCGGAAATTCGGCTATCAGAACCGTCTGCATCAGAACCATTACTGAGCCCGTCATTAGTATTATTTACCAATGTTCTGACAGTGACGCTGGCGGTCTCATCTTCGCTGTCGACATCGCCGGTGGTTACTGAGTAGGTATATTCAGTGTCTGATGAGAGACCTTCATCGACATAGTATCCGCTAGTCGTCTCAGCAACTCGTTCGCTGCCACGATAGATAACATAGGTCGCACCGGTGCTTTCCCAGGAAAGACCAATGCTGGTACCGGAAAATGCGTTGCCGATCAGTTCTGCAGGAATAATTCCCTGACCTGAGCCTGTATCGCCATCGCCATCGCCATCGCCATCGCCATCGCCATCGCCATTATCATCATCACCTGAACCAGAATCGCCATCACTGCCAGTATCAGAAGTTTCAGTAGGCGTGTCATTGCCACTACTTGAGGAACCACCTCCTCCGCAGCCCACCATCACAAGAAATAGAGGTAGGACCAGCAGCTTTACCAGAGCCGTTAGCGATAGTGTGATTTGATTTTTATCAACATTCATAGTTCTTGACCTGCCCGTCAATGACCTTTTCTTATTCCGAGTTCTGGACAGCAAATACAGACCTAAGTGCCAGCGCTGGCATCAAAGGGTAAGGAAACACTTACTATATCTAAGAATAAATTCTGCGTTGCAACCTAATGAAAGATCTAGGGAGCCTCGCAGTGATTGCGGACCGTCCTGAAAATCAGCGGCATTGCGAAAATACCCAATTACTCCCAGGGCCTACTGTAATGACTTAAAACAGGAATAACTGCTAATAAGGTCGCAGTAAGCTACTACATCCGTTCTCATAGTCAGGAATTTAATAAAAATTAGTAGTTTCAGTGTTTGCTTAAGAGAATATGTAAATTCAATCAATGAAATTTGGGCGTTAACGCCCAAACCCCAATGAAAATATTTTTGCGCCGTTGAATCAGAGGTGGGAAAAGCAAGGAGAGTTTGTAAAAACAAACTGTGTCAGGATTATTTCAGATAGATTAAAAAAAGCTGCCGGCAATAACCGACAGCTTTTTAGCGGTGACTACCGACAAATAGCCGGCTAATCCAACTTAGGAGAAACGCAAAACGCTCTTGACGCAACCATTTCCCAAAGAGTTATGGAATGAAGGCTATAAACTTTTACCATCGCTATCTTTTGCATCTAACTGCTTTCCATCTGGTCCACCATCCCGAGGAGGAATCAGAAACTGAATCTCATTAGAGTTGGTATTCGCGGCCTTGGGGTCAGTAAGAGTCCCCAGAAATACCACTATAAGGTCCATCTCCTCTTCGCTCAGGCGATTTATACCCCCACCCTCATTTCCATCTAAGATCGCCTGAGAGTGTGCCAAACCATTGGGAGCCAGTTTACTGGCGCAATTTTCAAGACCCTTGAATTGAGCGAGGTCACACATCTCACTATTTTCAAAGTACCTGGAAATGGAGGCTCCATGATCACTGTAGTGTTCAACATTTCTCTTCAGCGTGCCAAACTGCCCGTTGTGCCCCCAGGGACCAGTGATCGCCACATTCAGCAAGGTCGGTGCCCTGAATGCTCCGAACCCTAAGGAACCCTCTCCACCCAGATCTTCCCCACTGCCACTCTCATCGGTTCCTATACCTATCTGCGGATAATTTGCGGCCATCAAGGCTTCAGACGTGAAGAAAGCTCCCTTGTGACAGAACGTGCACCCAGCATCCTTCGACATAAAAGTAATAGCACCACGCTTTTCCTCTACATCGAGCGCCTCCAGGTTACCGCCCACATAGTCAAAGAAGGGGTTATCGATAAATATTTGCACGGCTTCATAAGCTGCAATTGCTTCAGCAATGCGACTGAAATTGATTTCAGAATCCCCAAAGGCAGACGTAAACAGCGGAGCCCAAGCTTCGACATCCAAATTAGCCGCTAATATATCTTCGCGGTATGCAGTGAAATTTTCATCGACAGAATCATCGTATCCAAAGTCCGCGATGTCACCCATTTCTGGCGGGGCCGTTACCGGGAAATGCGCCTGCGCCATAAGTAGGGCTAACGAACCAGCCCCCACAGCATCATTCGTATTATCAGTAACATCTCTTGAATCCGTACGGAGAACGCCATTCGGACTCAGTGAGACCCGGTTATCCCAGAACAGTCCACGAGACCATAGTGACGCATTACAAATAGCTTGTGAATTTCTCGGCACTAAAGGCACTTCATTAGTTCCATCAGATCGACCTGGCCCGAGCAAAGCAGTATCTACAGCATTCACTCCAACCGGCATCGAGAGGTCATCTCCACCACAACCAATCGCAGGGTGGTGACAGGATGAACAAGAAGCATCTTGATTAGCACTGAGAGACTTGTTGTGGAACAGACGCATACCCAGCTCCACCTTGGCTGGGTCCTGCTCACTGCGGACCCGTGCGGCAAAAGCCCGAATATCTTCGACAAGAGAGACCATGCGATTGTACTCGAGCATGGCTGCCAAACAATTGTCCAAGTCCTCTTCGAGTAGATCTAGTGCCGTCGCAGTATTTTTACACTCTGCAAACGTGGAGATACGCTCATTCAAAACATCATCTTCTGTACCGTTATTCAGGCCAGCATTGGTGTCATTAACTAATGTCTTGACCGTAACCTGCGAAGTTTCCGATTCGTTTGCAGCATCAACCGTACTGACAGAGTAAACATATTCGGTATTAACTGAGAGGCCCTGTTCGACATAATAGTTATTGCTGGTTTCCGCGACCTTTTCACCGTTTCGATAGATAAAGTAAATCTCACCATCTCTTTCCCAGTTAAGACCGATACTGGTTCCCGAGTGGGCATAGCCAATTAGCTCAGTGGGTTCACCGGCTTCTTCAGGCTCAGGGTCAGGCTCAGGTTCAGGATCGGTACCCGTCCCTGAGCCGGAACCGGAACCGGAACCGGAACCGGAACCGGAACCGGAACCGGAACCATCATCACCCTGAACGGTATCTGCAGGCGAATTATCCTCACTACCAGATGACCCGGAGCCGCAACCGACTAACAGCGAAAACAGCGTGAGGAAAAAGAGTCTAAGTAGGACTCTGGGAAAGACTTTTTGATCGAACTTCTGAGCACTCATAAGAATCCTAGTGGTCCCTTCCATATATTTTTAATAGTTCATAGGTGATAACGCGACACCAATAGATTTGGTTGACCAATTAAGGAAGAAATGTGAACAAAAGTCCGGAGTGAATCCCGAAGGGAACGACCAACTCACCAAAATTTCAGGGGATAGAGTTTTTTTCCAGCAACAACTGACTAAAAACTTCGCAATCCAGACGATGACTTATACCTAGCCCTGATCGCAGGAATTCACTCTCGGATCAACTTCGGCCTGGCTCTGGAAGCAAAGTAAGAATGAAACTGTGGTGAATTTTAAGGCAGAAGGTGGTTGCCTGAATGATGAATGCGAATAAAGGTCGCTATTGAAGAGTTGGCATCTCACCAGTAAGTCAATATTAGTGAGATGCTCAAATAAAATGCAGGAATATTATAGTGCGTTGCCGTCCTGATCCCAGGCATCCAGCTGCATTCCATCGGGTCCGCCGTCACGGGGAGGAATCAGGGATTGGGTTGCATTTGAATTTACATTCTCTGCATCCGGGTCAGTGAGCGCCTCAAGAAATGCCGCTAACAGCTTCACTTCATCGCCGTCTATCGGAAGTGCTGCATCACCATCTATCTCCAGAATTGCCTCGGTCAACTCCAGACCATTGGGCGCAACTTTCGCTGCGCAGTCTGCTAGCTCGGCAAACTGATCCAGGTCGCACATTTCACTATCTGCGAAATACCGGGACACCGAATCCGCTTGCCCGGCATAGTGCTCAATATTTCTTTCTAAGGAGCCAAACTGCCCGGCGTGCCCCCAGGGACCAGTAATGCCTGCATTGAGCAGTGTTGGAACACGAAAGCCACCGAGTACTGCCCCTCCCCAATCAGCGCCATCATCCTCTTTTCCGACACCAATTTGAGGATAGTTAACGACCCTCAAACCCTGGTTAGTAAAGAAGGCGCCCGTATGGCAAGCAGTACAACCAGAGCCTGGCGTAAAATAAGTAATTGCTCCCCGCTTCGCATCGTCATCCAGCGCTGTCAGGTCACCGTCGATATAGTCAAAGAAGGGGTTATCAATAAAAATATATACCGCTTCATAGGCGGCAATCGCCTGTGCGACCCTACTGTAGTCAATACTGTTGTCTCCATAAGCGGCAGCAAATAAGGGGCCCCAGGACTCCTCATTGAGCTTTGGTATAAGATATTCCTCACGATAGTCAGTAAGGTCATCGTCGCTACTTTCGTCGTAGCCAAATTCAGAAATATCCCCCATCTCAGCAGCATCTGTCACCGGAAAATGGGCTTGGGCCATCATAAGTGCCAAAGTACCAGTACCAACCGCCGCTTCAGTATTATTGGTTACATCCCTGGAGTCTGTTTTAAGGCCACCGTCGCTCGTGAAAAGAACGCGGTTGTCCCAGAATAATCCATTATCCCAGAGCGCCACATTACAAATAGGCTGGGCATTGCGTGCAACCAACGGCACTTCGTTTTCACCATCGGAACGCCCTGGGCCAAGCAAATCGGGATCAACGGCATTAACCCCAACAGACATGGAAAGATCATCACCAGCGCAGCCTATTGTCGGGTGGTGGCAAGAAGAGCAGGCGGTATCACCGTTAGCACTAAGACTTTTACTGTGGAATAACCGCATACCCAACTCAACCATCTCCGGGTCTTGCTCACTTCTAACTCGAGCAGCGAAAGCGCGCATATCCTCCAATTGCTCTGCCATTCCCACTTCATCCAGCACAGCCTGCAAGCAACTGTCGAGACTACTATCGTCAACATCTACGGCTGAGCGCTCATTTTGACATTCATCAAAATCAACAATGCGCTTTTCAATGGCCTCTGCTTCAGTACCATTGCTCAGGCCATCATTCGTGTTATTAACCAATGTTTTTGCAGTAACACTATTAGTATCACTATCAATACTCCCCACACCGACCCAATAACTATATTCAGTATTAACTGAGAGGCCTTCATCCACGTAATGGTTATCTGTAGTTTCTGCGATCAATTCGCCATCGCGATAGATGCTGTAGGTCTCTTCAGAGTCCTCCCAGGAGAGCCCTATGCTGGTGCCGGTGAAGGGATTTGCAATCAGTTCAGCAACCAAGATCCCCTGCTCTGAATCGGATTCATCATCTGACCCAGTATCACCATCAGTATCACCATCAGTATCACCGTCCGAATCGTCACCATCGTCTGAGCCAGAGCTATCCCCAGAGCCGCTATCATTTTCAGTAGTTTCTGTCGGTGAATCATCCTCGCCGCTAGAGGAACCACCTCCCCCACAGCCCACCATAAATAGAAATAAAGAAATGAACAGCAGCTTATTCAGCGCTACAAGAAATTGGGTTAATTGGTTTTTTTCCGCGTTCATAATGTTCGAACAGTCCCGTCGATAACTTTTCTTTTCCTAAGCCAGGCAACTCAGAGAACTCCATGCACTTCAACTCTCAACACAGCTGTGCAAGCATTTCTACACTTTGTTTTTCCTGAACCTAAGCACGCTGTAACAGCTCCAGGCCAAATGAAAATGACTGGATAGCACGCTATAGCGTCATAATGTTTTGATGGATGTTGGAGATACGGGTGTAGCTACTGCAAAGATCCAGTGCCAGACGGTCTAGTGAAGACCTCTCTCCAATGGCCAGCTATTTCATTCAAAGTCAAAATGTTGCAAGCAAAATGCAAATTAAGAAAATATGATCGTTTTGACCTAATCTCATACATATATCCAACGCTCCCTTCCCGGGTAAATTTTCCTCGAGCGTTAAACGTTAGATAAAGCAATTTCGTTGACACGAAAAATAGAATAGAAAGGAACTTTTAGGCTAAACAGAGTTTTTTTGAGAAGGGGAAAATCGAAGCCAATAGGCTGCCAACAATTTGGCAACCTATACAAAAAATTACCAGCGACTAGTTAACAATACGAACAGGGCGCTCTGCATTGCGGTAGCGCTCGGAGCGGCGGGTGCGGTCGTTAACACTGCCCGCCAGCTGACCACAGGCCGCATCAATATCATCGCCGCGTGTAGTGCGCACAGTTACTGTATAACCTTTGTCGAGCAAAATCTGCTGGAAGCGACGCAGTGCGTTATTACTCACTCGCTGGTAGTCGGACAACTCAAACGGGTTAAAGGGAATCAGGTTAATTTTCACCGGAATCTCTTTAAGCAGCTCTGCCAATTGCTCAGCGTGCTCCGGGCGGTCGTTAACCTCGCGCATCAGCGTGTATTCAATGGTCATTTTACGGTGCGTATCCGGCATGCGGTCGATGTAGCGCTTGGCGGAATCCAGTAGCACCGCAATAGGGTATTTTTTATTGATCGGCACCAACTCGTTACGCAATTCATCGTTGGGCGCATGCAGGGAAATTGCCAGGCTCACATCGGTCACATCGGCGAGGCGGTCCAGTGCGGGCACCACACCGGAGGTCGACAGGGTGACGCGGCGCTTGGAAATACCGTAGGCGTTGTCTTCCATCATCAGGTTCATGGAATCGACCACATTGTCGAAATTGAGCAATGGCTCACCCATGCCCATCATCACCACGTTGGTAACCTTGCGCGGTCCTTTCGGGTCCAATTGACCGAAAGATTTACAGGCAATCCAGACCTGCCCGATAATTTCTGCCGCCGTTAAATCGCGGTTAAAGCCCTGCTTGCCAGTTGCACAAAAGCTGCAATCCAGGGAACAGCCCACCTGGGAGGAGACACAAAGGGTGCCGCGATCACCATCGGGGATATAGACAGTCTCGATAGCATTGCCACCGGAGACTTTAATTAACCATTTCCGTGTGCCATCGGCGGAATCCCACTGATTCAATACTTCCGGGGCACGGACTTCGGCCACTTCCGCCAGCTTTTGACGCAGGGCCTTGCTGACATTGGTCATCTCAGCAAAATCATCAACCCCATTCTGGTGAATCCACTTTAAAACCTGAACAGCGCGGAAGCGCTTCTCGCCCAATGATTCAAAAAAGGCGGCCAGCTTTTCTACCGAAAGGCCGAGCAGGTTGGTTTTCTCTGTGGTCATTCATTTCACCTCGGGGGAAGAATTGCACCGGTCCGGACAGACCGGTGCGATTTGTGGCGCGGATTAAGCGCGCGCGCAGATTTCGTCGTCGGCGAAGAAGTAGCTTACTTCGCGAGCAGCGGACTCTGCGGAGTCGGAACCGTGTACAGCGTTGGCGTCGATGCTGTCAGCGAAGTCAGCGCGGATGGTGCCAGCAGCAGCTTCTTTAGGGTTGGTAGCACCCATCAGGTCGCGGTTTGCCAGGATAGCGTTCTCGCCTTCCAGAACCTGTACAACAACTGGACCGGAAGTCATGAAGTCAACCAGGTCTTTGAAGAAAGGACGCTCTTTGTGCTCAGCGTAGAAACCTTCAGCTTTTTCGCGGGACAGTTGAACCATCTTCATGGCAACAATGCTCAGGCCAGCTTTCTCAAAACGGCTCTCGATTTCACCGATTACATTCTTGGCTACTGCGTCCGGCTTGATGATAGAAAGGGTACGCTCCAGGGCCATGGTTATCTCCAAATTGATTTTTTGTAACTTAACTTAGGAACCTCTGAACAAATCTGTAAGCCCCGCAGGGCGGGCCTTCAAGGCTCGCAGAGGTGTTGCGGGATTGTTGCGGAGTTGTTCAGAGGCTCCCTACATAAAGAAAGAGCAACCTACTCAGTTGCTCTTCCCTGATATTCCTTTCATACCCACCGGGGGGTACTCAATTTTTGATCACCGCATTTCGCGGCCGGCGGATTATACGGGGTATTGATCGACTTTTGTACTCTCTTGCCAATACTGCCCCCGAAGGCCGGTCACTCCTGCTCTTCGATCCAGGCAGCCTGGATCGCTTCGAGGATTTTCTCTCCGCAGCGATCAGGATCGTCATCAAATCCGGGCAGCGCCATCACCCAGTTGCGCAGGTCGACAAAGTTGACCGTCAGAGGGTCCACATCCTCGTGAGCTTCGCTCAACTCTATGGCAATATCGTGAATATCAGTCCACTTCATGATTCGGCTTCCTCAGCGTGCAGGTCAGTGCTTTTCCGACACCTGGTTGATGGTGTACTTGGGAATCTCGACCACCAGGTCTTCATCTTCCACAATCGCCTGACAGGACAGGCGAGACTCCGGTTCCAAGCCCCAGGCTTTATCCAGCAGGTCCTCTTCAAGCTCGTCCGGCTCTTCCAGGGAATCGAAGCCCTCGCGCACAATGACGTGGCAAGTGGTACAAGCACAGGCTTTTTCACAAGCGTGCTCAATTTCAATATCGTTGGCCAGGGCCGCGTCGATCACGCTGACACCGCTCTCCGCTTCCACCACTTTGCCCTCAGGGCACATTTCCGGATGGGGTAAAAATACTATCTTCGGCATGGGGTACTGAACCTCTGTGGTCTCAATCCGACGGGGAGAAAGTAACGACTCCCCGGCCGCCGGCAGCGCAGAGTCTGCGCCTGATCATGGTTATTTATCAAATTCATCCAAGCTGTGGCCCTGCATAGCGCGCTTAATGGAGGCATCCATACGCTTGGCAGCAAAAGGCTCAGACAGCTTATTCAAGGCTTCGATACGTCGACGAATTTCCTCTGCGTCGCCGCCGTTATGGGCCAAGCGCAAAGCCTCCATCGCGTGCTCAAGCTCATTTAACTCACCTTCGTCCAGCAGCTGGGCACCGTTCTCACGCAGGGCCACCAACATGCTTTCCAGGGTTCTCTCCGCTTCCACCTGAGCCTCGCGCAGGGCGCGCAGGGCGATATCCTCAGCGGCGTGGGTGTAGGATTCCTGCAGCATTCGCGCAATATCCTTGTCCTCCAACCCATAAGACGGTTTAACCGTAATATCGGCACTGACACCACTGCTTTTTTCCATGGCTGTCACTGATAAAAGACCGTCAGCATCCACCTGGAAAGTCACACGGATATGGGCGGCACCGGCCACCATCGGCGGTATGCCGCGCAATTCAAAGCGCGCCAGTGAGCGACAGTCACTCACCAGCTCCCGCTCGCCCTGCACGACATGGATTGCCATGGCAGTCTGGCCATCTTTAAACGTGGTGAACTCCTGGGCTTTGGAGACGGGGATGGTCGTGTTGCGATCAATCAGTTTTTCCGCGAGGCCACCCATGGTTTCAATCCCGAGGGAGAGCGGAATAACATCCAACAGCAGCAGTTCTTCGCTGGACTTATTGCCCACCAGTACATCCGCCTGAATCGCGGCGCCGATTGCTACCACTTGGTCGGGGTCAATTTCCGCATGGGGGGGACGACCAAAATAACCCTCAACCCGCTCCCGCACGCGCAAAGTACGAGTGGAGCCACCCACCAAAACTACTTCCTGCACCTCATCGGCACTGATACCGGCATCGCGCAGGGCGCGCTTACAGGCGCGTAGGGTTTTGTCGATCAGGGGGTCCAGCAGTGAAGCCATGGTGTCGCGATCGAGCACGCCTGACCAATCGCCGTATTGCACTTCCACCTGCTCGACACTGGACAGGGATTCTTTCGCAGCACAGGCGCTGTCTAACAGGACTCGCTGGGTCGCGGCGTCGAGATCAGTACCCAATCCCACTTGCTCGGCGATCCAGGAAGCGATAGTGCGATCGAAATCGTCGCCACCGAGAGCGGTATCGCCGCCGGTAGACATCACTTCAAACACACCCCGAGACAGGCGCAGAATAGAGATATCGAAGGTGCCGCCACCGAGGTCATAGACCGCGATCACACCCTCTTCACCTTTATCAAGGCCGTAGGCGACCGCCGCTGCTGTGGGCTCGTTGAGCAGGCGCAGGACTTTCAGGCCCGCCAGTTGGGCGGCGTCTTTGGTCGCTTGGCGCTGGGCATCATCGAAGTAGGCCGGCACGGTGATCACCGCACCATCCAGCTCACCGCCCGCTTTGCCATAGAGCGCTTCGCGGCCGCGCGCGGCCAGTTTTTTCAGGATTTCTGCCGATACCTGCACCGGGTTTACCGGTCCGGCTGCAGTTTCAATCGACGGCATACCGCCGCTGCTCTCAGCCAGGCGATAGGGCAACTGCTCACCAAAACTTTTGATATCTGCAACACCTCGCCCCATCAGGCGCTTGATAGAAATCATGGTGTTGTAGGGATCTTCTGCAGCGCACGCGCGGGCTTCAGCGCCCACGGTAATCGCCTCGGCTCCGTAGTGCACCGCTGACGGCAGGATCACTTCACCCTGCTCATCGGCAATGGCCTCTGCCGATCCACTGCGCACGGTCGCTACCAGTGAGTTAGTGGTCCCCAAATCGATACCCACTGCGTGCTTGCGCTGGTGGGGAGCTGGGCTCTGGCCCGGTTCAGAAATCTGCAGTAATGCCATTAGTTATCTCTTCTTTAAGCGGGGCGCGGTACCGTCTGGCCCTCTCAGTCAGTGCTCTCGCAACTAGTCGTTGAAAAGGTCTTCTTCCAGCTCGTCAATTTGCTTCTCAAGCTTGGCCAGGAACTGAAGCTTGCGCAGCGAGCCCTCTGCTGCGCCCAGATCGCCCCCGTCATAAGTTTCGGCAAAGCGCTGTTCCTCACTGGAGATCAGCCCCCGCACCTCAGCACTGAGCTCATCCAGCGCAGCTGCCGGATCGGGCTGCTCGCGCACTTCTTCCAGGCGCTCGCGCAACATCATCTGCTGCATCAGAAATTCAGTATCTTTGGTGGTCTGCTCAGGTGGCACATCTACCCCGGCCAACTTGAGTAGGTAGGCGGCGCGCTGTACCGGGTCGCGCAAAACGGTGTGCGCCTCATTGATCTGAGCCGCCATTTTGATGGCCAACAATTGTTCGCCCTCGGAATGGGAAGCGTATTTATCCGGGTGGAATTCCCGCTGTAACTCCCGGTAGCGGGTCGCCAGGGCACTGCGATCGACCGCGAACGCGGGTTGCAGACCAAAAACTTCGAAATGGTTCAGGTTGGTTGCCATCTGAATATACCTACTGGGGCACAGCCTGGGACGCGGCTGAAGTTGCCGCTTACTGCTGCACGGCCCCCAACTGTCCGAGGAGCCAATAAAAAGGCCGGTATGCGCAGCGCACCCGGCCTTGTGGGGCGAGAGCGAATCAGACGTGGAAACTCTCGCCGCAGCCACACTCATTTTTTACATTGGGATTCGAGAAGGTGAAGCCTTCATTCAGGCCTTCCTTGACGAAATCCAGCTGGGTGCCGTCGAGGTAAACCAGACTCTTGGGGTCCACCACCAACTTAACGCCGTTTTGCTCAAATACCGTATCTTCGGCTTCGAACGAATCGACAAATTCCAGCACATAGGCGAGACCGGAACAGCCGGCCGTTTTGACACCGACACGAATGCCGATTCCCTTGCCTCGCTTGGCCAATTGACTTTGAATGTGGGCCTCAGCGGCCTCGGTCATACTAATAGCCAAAACAACACCTTCGCTATGTTTAGACGCTACATTTGGACGAAAAGTTAACCCGCCGCAGATTCCTTGGCTTCTACAGCGTCATCAGACTCACCGCGCTTTTCACGGATATCTCGAACCGCAGCTTTAATCGCGTCTTCGGCGAGAACCGAGCAGTGGATTTTTACCGGCGGCAGCGCCAGCTCCTCTGCAATGGCAGTGTTCTTGATCTGCTCCGCTTCGTCGATCGTCTTGCCTTTCACCCACTCGGTCAGGAGGGAGCTGGAGGCAATGGCGGAACCACAGCCGTAGGTCTTGAACTTGGCATCTTCGATAACGCCCTCGTCGCTTACCTGAATCTGTAGGCGCATCACGTCACCACAGGCGGGCGCGCCAACCATTCCGGTACCTACATTGTCCGCCTTGTCGTCCATACGTCCAACATTGCGGGGGTGCTCGTAGTGGTCAATTACTTTATCGCTATAGGCCATGACTTTTCTCCTAACTCTTGCGCGCGCTTAGTGAGCGGCCCATTCAATCTTGTTCAGGTCTACGCCGTCTTTGTACATATCCCAAAGCGGTGACAATTCACGTAGTTTCTCCACTGCCTTGCGCACTTCTGCGGCAGCGGTGTCGACATCACTCTCGCTGGTAAAACGACCAAAGCTGAAACGCAGTGAGCTGTGCGCCAGTTCGTCGTTAACACCCAGGGCTCGCAGTACGTAGCTGGGCTCCAGGCTCGCAGAGGTACAGGCGGAACCGGAGGAAATCGCCAGGTCGCGCAGCGACATGATCAGGCTCTCACCTTCTACAAATGCAAAGCTCACGTTCAGGTTGCCCGGAATTCGCTGCTCGGCGGAACCGTTGATATGGACCTCTTCCATATCCTTGATCTGATCCCAGAAACGGTCGCGCAGAGAGCGCAGACGCTCGGCTTCCTGAGCCATTTCTTCTTTAGCAATACCAAAGGCTTCGCCCATACCGACAATCTGGTGAGTCGGCAGGGTACCGGAGCGCATTCCGCGCTCGTGGCCGCCACCGTGCATCTGGGCTTCCAGACGGACGCGGGGCTTGCGGCGTACGTAAAGGGCACCGATACCTTTGGGGCCGTAAATTTTGTGGCCGGAGAAGGACATCAGGTCAACCTTCATTTCCTGAAGGTCGATCGGCAACTTGCCGGCGCTCTGGGCCGCGTCCACATGGAAAATAACTTTGCGCGAACGACACAGTTCGCCGATTGCAGCGATATCGTTGATCACCCCGATCTCGTTGTTAACGTGCATCAGGCTCACCACAGTGGTGTCCTCGCGCATGGCTTCCTCAACCTGCTCCGGATAGACGATGCCGTCTTCGCGGGGATTCAGGTAGGTCACTTCAAAACCTTCCCGCTCCAGCTGGCGGCAGGTATCCAAAACAGCTTTGTGCTCAATTTTGGAGGTAATGATGTGCTTGCCGCGACTCTGGTAAAAGTGGGCCGCACCCTTGATACCCAGGTTGTCGGACTCGGTGGCACCGCTGGTCCAGACAATTTCGCGCGGATCGGCGTTGATCAGCTCCGCCACCTGGCGTCGGGCATTCTCCACTGCTTCTTCCGCTTTCCAACCAAACAGGTGGGAGCGAGAGGCCGGATTGCCGAAATTGCCTTCCATCGTCAGCTGCTCTGCCATTTTCTTGGCGACGCGTGGGTCAACCGGACAGGTAGCCGAATAGTCCAGATAGATGGGAAGCTTCATAGTCATACCGTTTCCGCTTAGTAAATCTCTAATATCTGTCTGCTGGCCCGTTTGGGCCCCAATCACAGGCCGCCGAGTACAGCGACCCTCTCTTCCGGCGCCTCGCGCATATCTTGCCGACGCGCAACTTCCTGCACCTCAGCTCGGGAAACCAGGTTGGCCAAGCTGATACTGCTGAGGAAGCTATGAATCTGATCGCTCAAGTCTGACCAGAGGTAGTGGGTCAGGCACTGTTCGCCATTGGCGCAATCCGCATTGCCGCCGCAGCTGGTGGCGTCTACAGATTCATTAACTGCATCAATGATCTGCGCCACAAAAATCTCTTCACCATCCCGCGCCAGGCGATAGCCACCACCGGGTCCACGCACACTGGACACCAGCCCAGAATGCCGCAACCGGGAGAACAACTGCTCCAGGTAGGACAGTGATATACCCTGGCGCTTGGATATGTCTGCCAGACTGATCGGTCCGCGATCAGCGTGCAACGCCAGGTCCAGCATGGCAGTCACCGCGTAGCGGCCTTTGGTTGTCAAACGCATATCAGCTCCCAACTGATGTACAGCCCTTTTCCGATCGGGGCGCGAGTATGGAATAACCCACTACTGTAGTCAAGTATATAACCCAGCGGGACACTCGGGTACTCAACTAGTCGGGTCGCCCCTTACCACCAGAGCGATGAATGTGATTCTGGATTGAGGTCAACATACCGCGCAGGATACCCAGTTCCATATCGTCGGGGCGCACCCGACTATACAGTCGGCGCAGGCGGGTCATTGTTTGACGGGGGTTATCCGGGTCAATAAAACCCAGTTCGCCCAGCGCCTGCTGCAGGTGATCGAAGTACAGCTCCATATCGCTGGCCTTGGCCGGTGGGCGATCCCAATCGGTGTAATTCACAGGCTCACCTTTTTCTGCTTCCAAGGCCGCCATTCGCACTTCGTAGGCAAGTACCTGAACTGCAGTCGCCAGGTTCAGGGAGCTGTATTCCGGGTTGGCAGGAATATGCACATGGTAGTTACAGGCCTGTAACTCTTCGTTGGTAAGCCCTCGATCCTCGCGGCCAAACACCAAAGCAACCGGATGAGACGCGGCCTCCGCGATTGTGCGCTCTCCACACTGGCGCGGAGTCAGCAGGGGCCAGGGGATTCGGCGCTCGCGAGCGCTGGTGGCCACAACAAGACCACAATCAGCCACGGCTTCTTCCAGGGTATCCACCACAACGGCGCTATCGAGCAACTCAGCTGCCCCGGCTGCACGCCAAACAGCATTGGCTGCAGGAAATTCCCGAGGCGCTACCAGGTACAGCTGACTCAGGCCCATATTCTTGAGCGCGCGCGCCGCACCACCAATATTTCCGGGGTGTGCGCTGTTAACCAGAACCACGCGCACATTGTCGAGCGCGGCAAGTGGAGTCGTGTCTAAAGGTGACTTGGCCATACTGAAAGTAATAAATCGGTGTCATGGGGGCGCGCGAGTGTAGCAAAAACCAATCGGAATCCCTACAATCGCGTCCGTCGCAGTTAACCTGCGGCCTGCTTTTTAACCCCTTTAACCACTTTGTGCGGAATAGTTATGGAACCCATGCTAAATATTGCCCTGCGCGCGGCGCGTAAGGCAGGAGAACTGATCGAACGGGCCTGGGAGCGCGGCGACCTGATGAAATTCGAAGAAAAGACGCGCAACGATTTCGTTACTGAAGTGGATAAGGCCAGCGAACAGGAGATTATCTATCACCTGCGCAAGGCCTACCCCAAGCACAGCATCCGCGCTGAAGAAAGCGGCCTGCAAGAGGGCGCAGAGCCCGATTACGAGTGGATTATCGATCCCCTCGATGGCACCACCAATTTTATCCACGGCGTCCCACAGTTCGCTGTTTCTATCGCCTGTCGCTATCGCGGCCGCATTGAGCACGCAGTCGTACTGGACCCCATCAAACGCGAAGAATTTACCGCAAGTCGCGGTCGCGGCGCTGCCCTGAATGGCCGCCGTATCCGCGTCTCTTCACGCCAGGGCATGCGCGGCTCTCTGATTGGCACCGGCATTCCCTTCAACGGCCTGCCGCTGGATAACATCGACGCCTACCTGGCCGCCCTAAAAGATATCGCTGGGCAAACTGCGGGAATCCGCCGCCCCGGCGCTGCAGCGCTGGATCTTGCCTATGTTGCTGCCGGGCGATTCGACGGCTTCTGGGAAATGTACCTGAACACCTGGGATATCGCAGCGGGCTCCCTATTGGTCAAAGAAGCCGGCGGCCTGATCAGCGATTTCCGCGGTGGTGAAGACTACCTGGACTCCGGCCACCTGGTCTGCGCCACTCCGAAAGTATTTAAGCCTCTGGTGAAAATCGTGGGCAAACATATGGGGCACATACGCTAAAATCCTGAACGGCACTCCGGCGAATAAGATGCCGGGGTGCTGATTCCAAAAGTCCAACTCACCTCTTCCCCGTTAAACACTCCATCAAAACTCGCGCAAGCTGCGGTCGATCAAAGTTATCCGGCAAAGCGGTTGTCACCCCCGAGGAAGCCTCTCCTCCCATAACCACCAAACAGGTTTTTTGAGTGACTTGATCCTGCTTGAGGATACTTACTAAATCCCCAACCGACATTCCCGGTAAGGTATTGTGAAACAACACCACATCCGGTGCTTCGGTACGCGCCATAAATATGGCCTCAACAACATCTGCGGCCACAGAAAGCTGTACTTGCGGCGCCCCCTGCAAAAGTTTTTCCACCCGAGCCACACTTTCAGGACGGTTATCGACTAGCAGCAATCTACAATCGGGTAATGTTGACGGGGCATCAACAGAACTTGCAAATGACAGGAAAGACTCCGCTGCATCAACCATTGGGAATTCAACCCAAAATACTGAGCCCTGCCCTTCCTGACTGTCAAAATCGATCCGCCCCCCCATCGCCTCCGCCAGACGCTTGGCAATTGCAAGACCGACACCCGTGCCCTCGATATGCCCTTTTTCCTCCCCCAAACGGTTAAAGGGCTCAAAAACTTCTTTGCGTCTCTCTGCGGCAATCCCCTTGCCGGTATCCAAAATATTCAGTCTCAACCAGCCATCGGCCTGTGGCGTAAAATTAATAATGACACGGCCATTTTCACGATTGTATTTCACCGCGTTGCCCGCCAGGTTCAATACAACTTGCTTATAGCGCACTGGGTCCGCACAAATATAAGCGGACTCCCAGCCGAGAGGCTCAAACACCAAACTTACGCGACGGGTCTCAGCCAGGGGCTCAAGTAAACGTTTACATTCTGCAACCAAATCGGCCGGACGAATTAATTCCATCGAGGGGCCCAAACGCCTACTGTCGATTCTGGCCAGCTCCAATACATCGCCAACCAAATGCAATAAATGCTGCCCCGCTCGACGAATTTCTGATAAGCGCTGACGCTGGTCTGCGTTGAGACTCTGATCTAATTCGACAATTTGGCTGTAACCTAAAATTGCATTAAGTGGCGTGCGTAATTCATGGCTCAGGCTAAATAATAAATCTGCCCGATGCGCATTTTCCTCCCTCTGCAACTCCAGCTCCCGCTCCATTTGCGAAAGTCTTTCCCGGCTGCGGCTGACGTCTTGTAAAACTCCCAACACCCGCACGGGCTGACCGCGACTATTTAATTGGGCCTTGCCGCGGCAGCGAACCCAAACCACACTGCTATCCGAACGCCAGATGCGAAATTCCACATCGAGCGGTAACCCCTCGCGCACATGATCCCGCATGGACTGCTCAACCCGAGGGAAGTCCTCCGCTAAAATTCGAGCCTTCCACTGCTCCGCGGCTGAAATACCGATACTGCGTATCGGGCTCACTTCGTAACCCAGAATCCCCCAGCAGGCATCATCAAGTACCATTTCATCTGCGCGTAGATCCCACTCCCATAAACCATCGCCAACTCCAGACAGTGTTTGTAAGGGGCGCTCGCCAGGCAGGTTGGATAGGTAGCGCTGGGCCAAGGTTTCAGTGAAGTCAGCGCAACTTCCAATCACAACAAACCCACTGTCATCCTCGAGGTTTATTGCGCGTCCCCGCAATCGTAACCAGCGCAACTGACCGAGACTGTCGTAGGCCCGAAAAGTAGTATCGAAGTGTCCACCTTTGTTAGTAAGACGACGTCGCACAGTGATAATTCGATCCCGCTCATCAGAATGAACCGAACGCAATTCATCACCCGTCCAAAGGTAAGCCAAAGCAAGTTCTGCAGTTTCTGCAAACAGGAGCCAAATTTCACCCTGAGCACGCTGGGCACCGGAATCCGGATGCCACTCCCACAATCCACAATCTGAATCTAAAAACAAATCTTGCAAACAGGCGTTATGACGAGGCAGGCGCGATGCATCCAAAGAGGAAAGCTCATCGCTGGTTGCCAACTGGAACACTGCGCTGGACGGATTTGGGGTTAGTGACTCTGACACACAGGGCTCGACTATCGAAATTAGCTCATTAGTTACCTGGCTCATGCATCCTTGCCATAAAAGAGAGCCTCTCCCCCGGGGCCCTGAAATTTGGGAACGCCTCGGGAGACCCTAAACTAAAGCATTATGAGCTTTGCGCAAAGTGCGGGCAAAAAAAAGGCCCCGCAATGCGGGGCCGTAATCAGCGATGATGAGAGAAAACGGGAAGTCACCCAGTGTTAATGGTTTGCCATAACCCTAAGAAACTCTCCCGAAATGCGGGTCCGTTGTCCCGCACAATCACTAATGCAACCCTTATGCCAACTTTAAAAACGGTGTTTTTAACCGGCATCACCCTTCATCCATTGTGTCACAGCAAATTTACGAACCATTGCGAACCTCAAAATATGGTCGCCGCACCAAAACAATGCATTCTCAGCAAAGACACTAGGGGAAAAATCGCTATCAGGTCTGAGAAAAATCGGGACCACAGAATATGGCCGGTAGGATTTATTTCTCCCGGGCATACATAAACCCGAGGACCACACTATGAACACAACCTCGATAAACTCTACTGTCAAAAGAAAACGCTTCTGGCCTCCCACGTTGCTATTTGCCATAACAGGTTTGTTGGCAATTATTGTTGTACCCCTATATGGCTTTATTTTTGGTTATCACTGGTATCAGTGGCTCGCATTCGCCGTAATGGGTGCAATGTGCAGCCTTTCTATCACCGCCGGATATCATCGCCTTTGGTCCCACAAAAGTTATGAGGCTCACTGGGCCCTACGATTATTATTTGCACTATTCGGAGCCGCAGCACTACAAGATTCTATTTTGAAGTGGTGCGATCATCATCGCCACCACCACCAGTTTGTTGATGACAACAACCGCGACCCCTACTCAGCCAAACGCGGATTTTGGTTTTCCCATATCGAATGGATGATGCATGAATATCCAACCAGCCACCAAAACTTCGAGAATGTACAAGACCTAAAGCGGGATAAAATTGTGATGTGGCAACACAATAACTACATTCCAATCACCGCCACCATGAATCTTGGGATTCTCACCCTGCTGGGAATTTGTACCGGCGATATTATTGGTATGTTCTTACTTGCAGGAGCACTCCGAATTGCCTTCTGTCACCACACTACTTTTATGGTAAATTCGATCATCCATCGATTTGGTAGCCAGCCCTACCGGGATGATGTGACCGCTTGCGACAACAAAATTGTTAATTTTTTTGTTTTTGGTGAGGGTTACCACAACTACCACCACGCCTTTCAGCTCGATTATCGCAATGGCATTCACTGGTTTCATTACGATCCAACCAAGTGGGTCATTAAAGCTCTTAGTCTGATCGGTATTACCCGTAACCTAAAAGTAGCCTCTCCAGTGAAAATTCAAAAAGCCAAGCTAGACCTACAGTTTAAGAAGGCGCGTAAGAAGCTGGAAAGCGGATCTCTGCCCAAGGGAGTCGAAGAGGCCCTAAAAAGTGAAGCTCTACAGCTCACTCATACCCTGGAAAAATGGGAGCAATTGCAATTAAAAAGCTATAAGGCTAAAAATGGAGAAAAGCCCAACAAATGGGAGTTAACCCAAATACAAACCAAGACGAATGAACTTGAGTACAGTTTGAAAATGCAAGGAGAACGACTTCAAGCTCTGATGGAACACGTCCAGGAAGAAAAACCTAAGGAAGCTTTATAATCAGGCCCCCTAATGGAGCCCAAACCTACACTTCTGCGTATTTGCTCACAGCAAATTTGCGCATGGAAAATGACACCCGTTCATCCACATTTTTCCTGAACATTTCTTCATCAAATTTTTCGATAAAGCCCAAACGTTCGCGCAAGCCAACACCGTTGGCAACTTGGATTGCCAACCCTGGACGCGCATTGGCCTCGAGTAAGAGCGGGCCACGTTCACGATCCAGTACAATGTCACAGCCCAAATAACCCAGTCCGGTCATTTCGTAACAGCTCGCCGCCAAGCGGACCAGCTCGTACCAATCCGGTACCTGCAATGCATCGAAGGGCACTTCAGTATCCGGGTGTTGGTCAATTCGCAACCCGCGCATTACCGCATGACAACTTTTGCCCGTGGCCAGGTCAATACCTACACCTACAGCGCCCTGGTGCAAATTGGCTTTACCATCTGAGGCGTGGGTTGAGCAGCGCAGCATGGCCATCACCGGATAACCGCGAAAAACAATAACCCGCACATCAGGCACACCTTCAACGGAGTAGCGATCGAAGACCGGGTCAAAATCCACCAGGGCCTCCACCATCACTCTGTCGGGTTTGCCACCGAGACTGTATAGGCCGCTGTGAATATTGCTCACGTGCCGCAAGATATCCAGCGCATCAATTTCAGCACCGGATATCTTTTTATATTTGTCACCATTGCGACCGGCAATAACGAGAATACCTTTACCACCGGAGCCCCGTGCCGGCTTGATTACAAACTGCCATAGAGGGTCAATCACCTCCATAACTCGCTTGCGGCTGGCAGGGCTTTCAAATGCCTCGATCAACTCGGGCACAGGAATTCCCGCTTTTTTAGCGGCGCGCTTAGTGTTTAGCTTGTCGTCAACGATGGGATATTTTTTGCGGTCGTTATAGCGCGCAATATAGTCAATATTACGCGCGTTCATTCCCAACACCCCCATGCGGCGCAGGGTCAGCGGAGATACCACTCCGCCGCGAACTTTATTGAAGATATGCTTAACTGAAAACTGCAGCATAACGCCCCCTAGCGAACCAGCGGACGGAAACGCATCAACTCACTGAGTCGATATCCGGTGTAGTTGCCCACCACCAGAATAAAGGCCAGCAATACCAACAGTAACTCGGGGAAGTTGAACGTCCAATGCTCAATATAGCGGTTGGTCATTACCCACCAAGCCAGTATCGCCACTAATAAGCTACCCCCGGACTGCACCACCACTTCGTAGGGACCATCCTCCTCCCACACAATCGACATACGCTCGATAGTCCAGGCAAGGATAATCATCGGGAAGAATGTCACTGTGAGAGCCTGCTCAATGCCCAGCTTATAGCTGACCACACTGATTGCCCCCATTATTATCACCACCGTCACCACGACGGCGGCGATCCTCGACACCAATAGCAAATTGAGCCTACTGAGATAAAACCTCACCCAAAGACCGAGGATCAGGATCAAAGTAAAAATGGCTAAACCGGTAATCAGCTGGGTTTCGATAAAGGCAATTGCCAGAAGTACCGGCATAAAGGTACCGGAGGTGCGCAGGCCCACAAATACACGCAGCACCACCACCACCAGGGCCCCCACAGGGACCAGCAGGATCAGCTTGAAAATACTCTGCTGCTCAATGGGCAAACTGTAGATCGAGAAATCCACCAGCGCATCTTTCTCATCCTTGGTGCTGCGCATAGAGACATCGCGAGCTGGGACATCATTGGCAATCACAGAGAAAGTCACTTGAGAGTTACGACCGCCCTCAAGATCCAAAAGACTCTTACCACCGCGCTGCCAAATAAAGAAATTTTTCGGCACACCTGGCTGGCCACTGCTGGGTTCAAACACGATCCAACGCTTGCCATCATAGACCTCAAGCAGATCTTCTGGAGATAGTCGACGTCGATCATCCTCCAGGTAGAGGCCGCGAATACGGTGGGCGGGGATATCGGCTGTGGCCAGTACAAGCAAGGCAACATCCACAAAAGAGCGATCGGCGTAATGGCGGAAGATCAGGTTGCGATCCTGATTTTCATCGTCATTCAATTCGAATAGTAACTGGGTAGTTAGAGATTCCACATCGGAAGAGCGCTCACGGGCCTGTTCAACCAGGGAGTAAATCGCCAAGCGCACCGCTTCTTGCTCACGGGCCCCCAAGAAGGGTTTTTGTATCTCAGTGCTCAGATCCAGAGGCTGCGCCAGCGCAGCACCGGGACGCTGGTAGACATCCAGCTGATAGAAGAGAGATTGGGGGCCTCTTGCGGCCCGGCGAGACCAAATGGCCCGATAGGCATCATCTTCTCTCGCGATATAGAAACCAAAACCAGAGGAGCTGAAGGTCTCCCCCAGTATTTCCATATTGCGCTGCTCGCGCGGGAGGGTCAGTGCGGCCTTTACCGGGCCGCCATCGGCATCGAAGCCCACTTTTGCTTCGATAGTCCACACGGTGCGGTACTCACCCGGCAACAGCGGAAAACCCAACTCGAGGTTTTTATAGGCAGTCAGGCCTGCTCCTACCAATGCGAGTAACGCCGCAATTACATAAACTTGGACACGCGGCGACATTCGCCATTCCCCGTAACTCTGAGGTCCCAATTAGGAACCCAATTGGATAACTGGCCTATTTAACCCCGTCTATTTGGGGTTGGCCCTGGACATTGCGCCGGCTCACATCGACAACAGCGGCATCTTTGAGGAAGTTGCGTCCCAGCAGCATCAATAAATCAGAGCCGCCCTCATCGGTCAGGTTAACTTCGACTTGGTGGGTTATTCGCCCAACAGTCAGGTTAAGCTCCACTACCGGCCTGCGCTGATTATCAAAGCCCAGGCGCTCCACTCGAACATAGCGTTTTATTGGCAGCTCTACCGAGACCGGGTCCATTTTGCTCGACTGAACAATCTGGAACCTGATCCAGTCCCTGCCATCCCGCTCGAACGGAGTCAGCTTCCTGACCCGCAGTGTAGAGGTTGGTGAACCTGTATCGACAACGGATTCCAGAATCAGGCCGGGAGGCTCTATGGCCACTTCTTCTACCGATCCCAAAACCAACTTATCTTTGGCAACGGGCACTTCGACTACTTTTTCTACAGTTCGTTCGATTACCCGCTCAACAACCTTCACTTCCGGTTCCGCACAAATCACTTCCGCAGGCTCTGGGCACTGCATTGCAGAATCTGGTGATTCTACCGGTGGTGCAACTTCCGCTGGTTGAGCGGCCCTGTCCCGCCCCGGATACATCAGTGACTCACAACCGGCGAGCACCGAAAGCGTCAACATTAACCACAGAAGGGAAAATCTCTGCATACCGACCAATTACCTCAAGCCCCATTAGCAATGCCATTCGGACCGCTACAAACGCGCGGTGTTCGCTTATCTGACGGAGAAATTGCTCCCCGCCTCAGGCAAAAGGTCGATATTAGCTCATGAGCGCGGCCACTGCACAGCGATGTCCGCCGAGTCGCGGGACTCAACACTAACAATGTGACATGCCGCCCAGAGTGATTGGGAGCACTAGGCTCATGGAATCAGAGGCCGGTTAGCCCTGCTGCAGGCGCTGGTCGATAGTTTCCAAAATGGCCAGCAGTGCCGCAGCATCATCCCGCCCCTTGAAGAACTCTTCGGCAACCGGAGCAATACCACACTGGCCCGGTAGGGGCATCTCCCCTTCAATCAGGACCTGCATACGCGGCAAAAAAATAAATTGAAGCCACTGGGGCAAGGTCAAAGTATCCACACAAAATGGCTCGGTGCTGGCCAGGGCTTCTGCGGGTGGCGCATTATCCTGCCAAACCTGCAGGCTGCGCAGTTCGGATTCAAGGAACAGGAGCTGATCAGCGATTTCAGAATAAATAGGTTGCATAACTCATAGAACCTTCACATTTACAGCCGTGATAATACGCAATAGCCACCTGCCCAATCTGAGTAACAGCGCAAATACGACCAAAGATTTTCTAAATTTTTCGATTAAAGGGCGGCAGTGAATTGAGTATTGCCTGACCATAGCGACGGGTAACCACCCGGCGATCCAGCAAGGTGACTGTGCCGCTGTCCCCTTCTGCCCGCAGTAAGCGCCCGCAGGCCTGCACCAATTTTAGGGCTGCATCCGGCACTGTGATTTGCATAAATGGATTGCCGCCCTTAGCTTCAATCCACTCCGCCAGCGCCGCCTCAATCGGATCATCGGGCACCGCGAAAGGCAGTTTCGCAATAACCACGTGGCGGCAGTAGTCACCAGGCAAGTCCAATCCCTCGGCAAAACTTGCAAGCCCGAACAGGATACTGCTGCCACCGCCATCGATAATCTCACGGTGGCTATCCAGCAACTGCTGGCGGGATTGCTGCCCCTGCATCAGGATTCGGTTGCGCCAGGTACCAGGGAGCGCCTCGTAAACCGTCTCCATCTGGCGCCGGGAGGAAAACAGCACCAGAGCGCCACCCTCCCCTTTCAACAGGTCTGGCAACGCATCGATAATGGCGTCTGTGTGTTGCTCTGCATTGCCCGCATCCACAGCTTCCGGGGGCACTTGCAGTGTTGCACGGGAAAAATCGAAAGGACTCGGCACCACCTGATAGCTGGCATTGTCTGGAGTACCGGCACGCATTTGCAAACGATCAAACTTCCCCAAAGCTGTGAGTGTGGCCGAAGTCAGTACCGCGCCGTAACAGCGGCGCCACAAGCTGTACTCCAGGGTTTTGCCTGCGAGTATCGGTGAGCTGCAAACCTCAAAATCTGTGGAGCCGCCCCAGTCCACCAGGGTGACCCAGCGCGCCTGGGGCAATGCGCCATCAGCATCGGCACGGGCGTAATTCGCCCACAACAGAAGATTGGCCTCAGCGCGCCCATGCCAACTGCCCAACTGGGGGTACCAGCGCTCCAGATCTGCCAGGGGTACCGGCGAGTGGCCGTCCTCCATCATGCGTTGGGCGGTCTGCAACATCTTGCTGAGCAGGCTTTCCAACTCATCAAAGTCTTCCCGCAGCTTTTCCGCCAGCTGCGACATGGAATCGGGGATTACCCCACCTTCAAAGCGATGGCGGATGGTATTGCCCCGCTCATCTTCAAATTCACACAGTTCTTCAATCAGCGGCCACATCTGCTCCAACCCCTGCTTGGCAGAGGTGAGAACCGCCGGCAGCTGCTCGCCGCAGCGGTCGATCTGGGCGCCGTCACCAATCTCACCCAGCATCTGCCCCAGGGCCTTATTGGTTTGATCCAACCAACCGGTGGAAGCCCCTACGCGACTGTGGTGAGAGAAATGATTGAGAGCCTTTTCCGGTAGATGGTGGGCTTCATCAAGTACATAGATAGTCTCTTCCGGGGGCGGAAGAATCGCGCCACCACCCAGGGCCAGGTCCGCCAGCAACAGGTCGTGGTTAGCAACGATCACCTGTGTCTTGCCCAAGCTCTCTCGCGCTCGGAAGAAGCTGCAATTGGTGACATGGGGGCAGCGGCGGCCACTGCACTGGCGATGGTCAGTGGTAACCCGACTCCAATCATCCGTCTCGATCGTATCCGGCCAGTTATCCCGATCGCCATCCCAGGTACCCGATGTCAGGCTATCCGTCATCTTCTGGTAGAGAGCGACACTCTCCGCTTCCACCTGCGGGAGTTCATCTTCATAGAGACCAAGGGAAAGGCCGGTGCCGGAGGTAGAAAAGCTGGACAAGAGTTGATCCAACTTGGATAGGCAGAGATAGCGACCACGGCCCTTCGCCAGGGCAAACTCAAATTTGAGCCCGCTGTGACGAGCAACTTCTGGCAGGTCCTTGTGGATAATCTGTTCCTGCAGGGCCACCGTGGCGGTGGATATCACCAGGGTCTTGTCCTGGGCTTGGGCCAGGGGAATAGAGGCGAGAAGGTAAGCAACGGTTTTACCGGTGCCCGTACCCGCTTCAACTACACAGATATGCTCACCATCAGTCTTGTCGCTATCGCGCTCACCACTGGCATTCTGGGTGATGGAACCCAGTGAGCGGGCAATGGCGGCTACCATCAGCTTCTGCCCATAGCGGGCTTTCAGCCCTCGACCGGACAGGAATTGGCTATAGGCGCCCTGAATGGCGCTTTTGTGTTTTTCGTTGAGCACGGGGGTGAGGTCTATTCGCTAAGTGGCTGGCGCAGGGGGCGCTATTATCCACTAAGCGCCCTCTCCCCACCAGCTTCTGAACTCAGTGGGCCTTACTCATAGGCGAGGCGAGATACCACGGGATTGGCGTAGGCCTGAATAGCCTTGTCGCGCCAGCGCTCATCGACCCGAGCCATGCGCGCTTCAAACTTCTCCCGCTCTTCTTTATGTGCAGCGGGGTCCCAGGCTTTAGCCGGATATCCCACCGGTAATTGCGGAACCTCACCGTAAACCATCTCGTAGGCAATCATATTGGATGGATGCAATGTGTAGTTGCCGATAACTTGGCGATCTATTTCTTCAGCCAGGCTGTTTACATCGTTAAAATCACCTTCAATCGGCGTGCCGAAGGCGGCATGTACACGGCCTTTGTGACCGACAATGCCCTTACCAATCGAGGCCAAGTCTTCGTTCTTACCCTTCTTGTACTCGTCCTTGTGCTCGGTAACGTAAATTTCCTTGGCCTTCTGTGCATCACAAGGGTCCCATTCGTAGGAAATAGACACCGGAACAATATGCAACTTGCGCCAAAAATCGGCAAAGGGAGTTTCCCGGTCCTTAGTCATAGCGAACATGGCGCAGAGTGCTGGATTGGTGCGATCCAGGCCATCTTTGGCGCGCCCGGAACGCTGTGCGATCCAAACATGCTCGTTATCATTGACGATGGAGTGATAGATGTAATTGGACAACTGGGTTGCTGCCTGCAGCTTTTCCCGACGACTGCCAGAGCTGCGCACCACGGTGAAGCACTTGTTCAACTTCATCAGGTCGCTGGCAAACTGCTTGCTGAGCAGGTTGTCTCCAATCGCAATCCGGGAGGTCTCATGCCCTTCGCGGAACATCGCTTGAATCATCAGCGCCGGGTCCATAGCGATGTCGCGGTGATTGCTGACAAACAGGCAGGCGCGATCCCTGGGCAGGGTATCCAGACCAGAAATGCTCAGGCCGGAGGTGGTGCGCTTGATCACCTTCTCCATATATTTGCCGACAATCTCTTGAAGATCCCGCACATTGCGAACATTGCGGAGTTCAAAGCGCAGAAACTGACGCACCAGCCAGGCGACGGCGCCCTCCAGCTGAGCCAGTTTGGGGACAAGGAAATGCGCCGCTGCATGGGACATTTCCGGGTCGGCAATTAGCCTTTTGATAACCTCGCGCACTTCATCATCGCGATAGGGGCGCATATCCTCGAATTGAGAGGGGTCTAACTCACTTGCTCTCATGAAATACTACCTGTCGGGCCTGCCTCAGACGGCCCGCACTTATTTATTTTGCGGCTGGATCAGCCGGGACTACTGGGCGCAGAACATACCGGAAGCGTCGACGAACTGCCAGCACTGGACCCGACCAGATAGTTGACCGCAGTGATAAATCCGGTTTCGACGACCAGGTCAACGCCAAAATACAGCGATAGTGCGATGATACAAAGTGGACTTCACCGCCCCAAGCTATGAGAATAAGGCTATTAACCGCCGCCGACGGCAAAACAACGATAACGAATACGGCGCTAGCCACGCAGTCAAGCAGGAGTTCACCTTGTCTCAATCCAACCCCAGCTCAGAGCCGCGCGCTCCCAGCTTAACGGACGCCCTGATCCCTCTCGGGATTCTCGTCGCCCTGTTGTCACTATCCGTATATTTCTACGGTGCAGACTCCTCCTACGGTCCCAATCAAATAGCGCTACTGCTCTGCGCCTGCGTTGTGGCCCTAATGGGGATGAAGAACGGACACAGCTGGAACGACATGGAAGGCGGGATGCTCCATGGCATTGGCCTGGTATTTGGCGCTATTCTGATCCTGCTGTCTGTAGGTGCACTTATCGGTAGCTGGATTCTGGCCGGCACAGTGCCTTCCATGATCTATTACGGCGTGCAGATTCTGTCGCCACAGTGGTTCTACGCCGCCAGCTGTATTATTTGTGCCGTAGTAGGACTAAGTATTGGCTCCAGCTGGACTACAGCGGGCACCTTGGGTGTGGCACTGATGGGAATCGCCGGCGCTCTGGGCCTATCCCTCGAGGTTACTGCCGGAGCCGTAATCTCTGGCGCCTACTTCGGCGATAAGATGTCTCCGCTCTCCGACACCACCAACGTGGCCGCAGCGGTAACATCCAATGATCTGTTCCAGCATATTCGCCATATGATGTCCACAGCGATCCCGGCCTTCGCGATCGCCCTGGCGGTTTTTGCTTTCCTGGGTTTTACCTCTGAAGCCAGTTCTGCCTCCGCAACTGATATCGAATCATTGCTCACCGCCCTTAGCAGTGAGTTCAAAATTTCCCTGGTTAGCCTGCTACCTTTGATCTTGTTGCTAGCAATGGCTTGGCGCAAAGTCCCCGCTTTCCCAACATTGATCATTGGCTCCCTGGTTGGCTGTGCCATCGCACTGATTTTCGAACCGGAAGCCGCCCGTCGCCTCGGTGGCGGTGAAGGTGCTTTAGCCCCCCTGAAGGGCGCCTGGTACAGCCTGTTCGACGGCTATAAGTCCACTTCCACCAACGAGAACGTAGCTGCATTGCTGTCCAAAGGCGGTATGAGCAGCATGCTCAACACCGTGTGGCTGATCACCTCCGCCATGGCCTTCGGCGGCGCTATGGAGCGGGCCGGATTCCTTCAGGTCATCGTCCAGGGAGTTTTATCACTGGTTAAAACAGTGGGCGGCCTGGTAACTGCCACCGTATTCACCTGCTTTGGAATGAACCTGGCCGCAGGCGATCAGTACATGGCGATTATTATTCCGGGCCGTATGTTCCGCGAAGCCTTCAAGGAAAAGGGCCTACACGGGCTTAACTTGTCTCGCACCCTCGAAGATTCCGGCACCATCACCTCTGTGCTTATTCCCTGGAATACTTGTGGTGCCTTTATGGCGGCAACGCTGGGTATTGCTACCTGGGAGTATTTGCCTTTTGCCCTATTCAATATTATCTGCCCACTGCTGGCGATCGCCTATGGCTGGTTGCACTTTAAGCAGAAGCCCATTTCTGTAGCGGCTGCGGCATCTTAAGGAAGAAGATAAACCCCCTATGAGTGAAAGCGGTACCCTAAGCGCCCTGATCGAGCAGGCTGACTTTAAATTGCGCTGGTTCGATCTGGGCCGGCGCTTGCAGTCGGTTTCAAAATCCACTGCGGCGGCATTCGAAGCGGGCCAGGCTCCCTGGCCACACCCCTACTTGCGCCAGGCCTGGACAGGCCTGCTACTCCAACCCAACGAGGGCGGTGAGCCCATCGTGTGGTTCCTGCGCTTCCCCCTGGACGAGCAGGGCAAACTGCAACTGCAAGCCCGCGATGGGTTGCTACACGCCCTGGCACAGGAGCTCAAGCAGGGGCCCGCTTCTGAATCTGCAGCGCAGCTGGACCAACTGCTGCAGCAAAGTGGCTTGCTGTTTACCCCGTCAACTGAGCGGCAGGCAACATTCCACTCCCAAACAGCGCTTCTGCTGGGCCTCCAGCCCAGCGAACATTACGAGTCTGTCCTGCGCTATTTTGGCGACCCGAAGAATCACCGCTGGGACAACCTTGCGCTGCAAGGGATCGCCGACTTGGCCGTGCGCTGGGAAAAAGAAAGCACTTTGCTAATGCGCCAGATTGGAAAAGTCGCGGCTCCGGTTTTTATTAACATTTGCCATTGCCTGGAAAACCAGCCGATCGACCACCGTCTTGCAGCAGCCATTATTGAGCGAGCAGAGCAAGAACTGACCGCAAACACGCCGGATATCTCGGTGGCCGCTGCTGCTATCAGGGGTATCTCTCACTCACCAGCCACAGGATTGCGACAGGCATTTATACAGTCACTTTTAGCTGAAGATGCCAGCAACCAGAATAAAGAAGTCTTGGCCGCAATAGGCAGTCGCTGCGTCCAAGATTTGGAAGAGCAGGAACTGGCTGCACAGTGGGTTGGCAAACTGGCCGATGCCGCTGACCAGCAGACTTTTAACTTGCTGCTTTCTGACTTAATGTTTATTCCGAAAGTGCGAATCGCCCTATTGAGTGCTCTCCGTGACCCGACAAGAAAAGAAAGTCTCGCAGTAGCCTTTGGCAACTTTTTGCACGGACCCAAACCGACACACTGAAGGCCTATTGATAACACCTCTGCTGGTATCCCCTCGCCCATTAAAGCTACTTTCACGAGTAAGAATTTTTAACAGAAAAAACTCTTACTCGTGAAACCATTTTTTTTGCATCGCAAAAAAAAATTCCCAATCCATCAAGCGGCATTGTCAGCAACAACAATAATTCTTAGAGCCCATCTCAAAACTGGCGCGATCGGTTTCAGCGTGTAGATTAAATAACCGAAATTCACCACAAAAAATGGTCAGCACAAACCACATTTTTTAAAAAAACCCTTATTTAAGTAGTTTTTTAAAATAAATTGGCGCACCTCTTTTCATAACTTGATCATTGACAGACATTTAAACCCAACGCCTATTACACTCAAATAGGCGGTACCTTTGTAGAACAGATTTTACAAAGCTGACCAACAGGTGACGTTTTATTGGCTATGCTAATGGCTAACATCAACGGAAAGGAGTTAGGGGATGAATTTCACTCCAGCCAAGTACTTAATTGGAATTATCAGTGCACTAGTTCTTGCAGGTTGCTGTAGCCCTCCGGCACCTCCAGCTTACTGCCCACCCGGCGCTGAACAAATTCCTCTATCCATGGCTTGTCCTGCAGATGCCGACTGCTGGATGGCTTCCGACAGAGTGCGCTGCATGAAGGTGGTCAAGTAAAATCTTTTTCTTGCCCGACAGCGTGGTGATTCATACTAAATGAAGTTTTGACCAAATCACCGCTGACAGACACCCGATTTACAAAGCCTTATTTAGTATGGATCACCACAAAATGCCGCTCTAACGAGCGGCATTTGTCTTTCCCCACACAGTTCCTTATCTCGAAACACTCCCTGTAATAGACTGTGATGCCCGCGGTGCTAGTCCGGTAAAGGAAATACCGTTAGCATTGCCGCCCAGTTATAACGAATAAAATTTGATTTGTGTACGTTTTAGCCAATTGGCATTAAAAGGCTCAGAAGAGAACAACCCGAATACCATGACTAGCGAAACCCTAGCTTTAAGCCGTGTAGCGGCAATATCACGGTTAAAGTCCCATTTCGACCAACACAAGTGGTCCCTAAGAGAACTGTTTGCAACGGATTCCCAAAGGACAGAAAAATTCAGCTCAGACGCAGCCGGAATCTATCTGGATTACAGTAAAAACCACTTGCATGAAGACACCCTTAAGTTGCTGTTGGAATATGCCGAAGAGCAGGGTCTGAACAACCAAATTACTGCGCTAGTAAATGGGGCCATTGTCAACAATACCGAACACCGCCCTGCCTTGCACACCGCACTGCGATTTCAGGGGCAACCGAAAACTGAACAAGAGCGGGCGGTAAAAGATTGCCGCGAGCAAATGAAACAGTTTGCCGAATCGGTGCACAACCATAGCTGGCGCAGCTTCTCAGATAAACCGATCCGCCATATCGTAAATATTGGTATCGGTGGTTCCGACCTGGGTCCGCGCATGGCGGTAGAGGCCCTCAAACCTTGGCACAAAGACTCTATCGATGTGCACTTTGTAGCAAATATCGATGGCGCAGACCTCAGTGATACCCTGGCAGGTATCGATGCGGAAGAAACCCTTTTTGTGATTGCTTCCAAATCCTTTTCTACTTTGGAAACCCGTGAAAACGCGCTGTCCGCGCGCCGCTGGATGTTGTCTGCCGGTTGCAATGAGTCGCAGTTGGCCAAACACTTTGTTGCGGTGAGCAGTAATATTACTGCTGCTCAGGATTTCGGAATTGCTCCTGAAAATATTTTCCCAATGTGGGATTGGGTGGGTGGTCGCTACTCACTCTGGTCTGCTATCGGTCTGCCTATTGTTCTCGCTTGTGGCTATGAAGTTTTTGAACAGCTTCTGCAAGGCGCCAATGCAATGGACCAGCACTTCGCCACTACTCCATTGGAATCCAATCTACCCGTACTGATGGCGTTGACCCAATTCTGGTACCGCCAGTGCTGGAATACGACCAGCCACGTCGTGCTGCCCTACGCGCAGCGCCTGGCCCGATTCCCCGCCTGGTTACAGCAGCTGGATATGGAGAGCCTGGGTAAAAGTGTCGACAAGGACGGGCAGGCGCTGGGCTACCCCAGCGGCAGCGTTATCTGGGGCAGTGAGGGTACAAACGGCCAACACTCTTTCCACCAATTATTGCATCAGGGAACCGACCTTATTCCAGCAGACTTTATCGCGGTCAAGGAGCCGACGTCTGAACTCCTTGAACAGCACCGCTGGCTGCAGGCCTGTTGTATTAGCCAGAGCCAGGCGCTACTGCGAGGCAAAAGCCTGCATGAGGCCCGCCAGGAGCTGGAAGAAGCTGGTCACACTCATCGTGAAGCCCACGCCCTGGCCCCACATAAAGTGATTCCTGGCAATCGCTCCAGCAACACCCTGATTCTGGAAAAGTTAGATCCTTTCCACCTGGGCTCGCTCCTGGCACTGTACGAGCACAAGGTCTACGTTGGCGGCTGCCTGCTGGGGATCAACCCCTTTGATCAGTGGGGCGTCGAATTGGGTAAGCAGTTGAGTTCAAAAATCCATAAGGCTGCCAAGGGTGAAATTCCTCAGGATGACTGGGATAGTTCAACCCGCAGCCTGATGAAAAAGCTGCTCTAAACTCTACAAAAAAGGCCGCACTAATTAGTGCGGCCTTTTTTGATCTTTGTTTAAGGACATCGTTAACTGGATGCAGAGCCCCGCTTCAGCATTGGCTCAATTAGATCCAGTGGCAACGGAAATACAATTGTAGAGCTGTTATTTGCGCCGGCAATATCAATCATGGTTTGCATATAGCGCAAAGTAATCGCGTTGGCATTTTTCGATAATTGATTCGCTGCCTCAGTCAGCTTTAACGCCGCCTGCGCCTCCCCCTCTGCGTGTATAACTTTAGCCCGCCGCGCGCGCTCCGCCTCTGCCTGCTGTGCGATAGCCCGCACCATACTTTCATCAAGATCGATATGCTTAATCTCTACGTTAGTAACTTTTACACCCCAGGCATCTGTTTGCTCATCGAGTATTTTTTGGATATCTACATTTAGCTTGTCTCGCTCACATAACATCTCATCCAGCTCGTGCTTACCCAGTACCGAACGCAATGTAGTTTGCGCTAACTGGCTTACAGCTTCGTGATAAAATTCCACATTAATAATTGCAGACTGTGGATTAATTACCCGGTAATAAACCACTGCGTTGACTTTAACTGAGACATTATCCCTGCTGATAACATCCTGGGTGGGTACGTCCATAACCACAGTGCGCAGATCCACGCGCTCCATAGTTTGAACAATGGGAATGATTATAATCAGTCCTGGCCCTTTCACTGTTTGGAAACGCCCCAGGAAAAATACCACCGCGCGCTCATACTCCCGCAAAATACGAATGGCATACATCAGTAGCAATATGAGTGCGACTACCAGTATCCCAAAAAAATAACTGAGCATCATTGGACTCTCCTTAATCCCACCTTAACTGTTGAGCGCTGTCATTAGCTCAATTGATTGCCCTATCTATTCCACCTCTACCCGTAAAACCATACCGTGTTGGGCCACTACTCTAACTTTCTGACCCACCCTCAGAGGCTGGTTACAGGTCGCCTGCCAAATCTCCCCATCGAGATGTACCAAGATCTCTGCGTCCTTAACTTCGCTTACCACCGCAGAGCGACCCACAAAAGCCTGGTCTGCCGGGACTTTCGGTTGGCGTAAACTGCGTCCAACAGCGGTCAATAACATCAATAAAAAGACACCACTTACACCGGCAATAGCCCCAATCAGCTGTTTGGAAACCTGCATTCCCGGCACATCACTGTCAATAAGCATTACAGAGCCAATCACCAATGCAATAATTCCGCCGATCCCCAAGGCGCCGAAACTCGGCATAAAAACCTCTGCCACAATCAGCAATGCGCCAACAATAATTAATGCAAGACCAGCGTAATTAATCGGTAAAACTTGCAAGGCATAAAATGCCAGCAACAGGCAGATAACACCAACAATCCCAGGAACAAAAGCACCTGGGCTATAGCCCTCAAAAATAAGCCCGTAAATACCCACCAATAACAAAATATAGGCCACTTGAGGATTGGTAATCAGGGCCAGCAATTCATTGCGCCAATCCGGCTCGTAACTTTCACTTTGCAGCTCGGCAATATTCTCCGGAATCGTATAATCACCGGTATCAAGCAATACTTTTCGACCGGCAACCTGGCGCAATAAATCATCATCATTATCCGCAACAATATCGATAACATTCATTTTTAACGCTTCCGGAGCTGTCAGGGTCGCTGCTTCGCGTACAGCTTTTTCCGCCCAGTCTGCATTTCGCCCATGGCGCTGTGCCAATCCTCGGATAAACGCGACTGAGTCATTAACGACTTTGCGCTCCATGGCCGTTCCCGCAAGCGGTTTTTCTTTTTCTCCATCCTCACCGTCTTCCGCCTTTTCTTTTTTCTCCTCCTGCTTTCCCCCCGGCATAGGTGTGCCCTGAGGTCCGCCAATCTGCACTGGAGTAGCCGCTCCCAAGGTGGTAGCAGGAGCCATGGCGGCGATCTGGCTGGCATAGAGAATATAAGTTCCCGCACTGGCAGCGCGTGCGCCGGAGGGGTAAACGTAGGTGGCAATAGGGATAGGAGACGCAAGGATATGCTGGATGATATCCCGCGAGGCCGCATCCAACCCCCCAGGAGTATCCAGGTGCAGAATCACCAACTCGGCGCCCTGGTCCACAGCCTCCTGCGTAGCCCGCTTGAAATAATCAGTCGTCGCGGGACCTATGGCGCCATCAATTTTGAGTATGGCTACATGGGGAAAGGGCTCTTCCTGGGCGGCACTTTTACACACAAAAAAGCTGAGCAGCAGCGCCAGGAAAACCAGGCTGCGAAAGAACAAAACGGGCGAATTCTGCTTCGACATGCATCCATCCCTGATGCGACATCTGGCTCAACGCCAATATTTGGATATTGAGTGCCACAGCGAAAAAGCAAAATCACTTTAGCATTCACGACACCCTAGACCGGAAACAAAAAACCCCGGCTAATTCCATCAGATTAACAGAATTAGCCGGGGCCTTGTTTATTTCCACCGGGATTTACGCCCAGTTGAGTAGTTTTATACCCGATTGCGTCGGCTATACCAGTTCACATCGCGGGAATATTTATCTACCTGATTCTCAACACCCAGCAACATGGCAAACAGAGCCATACGCACCAACAAGCCATTGTCGGTCTGGCGGAAAATCGCCAGGCTCGGATGTTCATTCAGGTCGGTATCCAGTTCGTTCGCCTCTGCCCGTGAATCCCGTGGCAGGGGGTGCATAATTACCGTGTTAGGCTCTGCGTGGCGGGTAAAAATAGCCTTATTCAGGCGGAAGCGCCCACGGTAGCGGTTGGCCTCTTCCTGAGAGGCGAAACGCTCTTCCTGGATACGGGTGGAGTAAACAATATCCACATGGGAGATGGAGGATTCCAACTGATCGGTAACTGTCACCTCGTGCCCCGCCCCGCGCAGCATCTCCACAATCATTTCGGGCATCGCCAGTTCCGGTGGAGAAACCAGGGTAATCTGCACCTTGCCAAACAAACACAGCAGTTTGCACAGGGAGTGCACCGTGCGGCCGTGCTTGAGGTCGCCGATCATGGCGATACGAAAATCATCCAGGGTGCGACCGTGCGCAGCCAGTTCCTTGCGAATGGTGTAGAGGTCCAACAGTGCCTGGGTGGGGTGTTCATTGGCGCCGTCGCCGCCATTGACCACCGGCACACGACTCGCTTCAGCAAACTCAGCCACCGACCCTTCTTTTGGGTGGCGCATACAAATCACGTCGCTATAGCCCGATAGCACTCGGGCGGTGTCGTAAAGGGATTCGCCCTTTGCCATAGCGCTGGCAGTAATTCCTACCGTTTCACGTACAGTACCGCCCAACAGATTAAAGGCGGCTCCAAAACTCAGGCGAGTACGAGTGCTCGGCTCCATAAACATATTGCCGAGAATCGCCCCTTCCAATACACGCGTTACCTTTTCACGCTGTGCATAGGGGGTCATGGCGTCAGCTACATCAAATACGCGCTCTATGTCGGCGCGCTCAAATTGGCTGACCGACAGAATATTGGCTCCGATAAAGTCCATGGTTACTCCAGTGGTTGCGCCTTGTGGGCGCCGGGTATTCGCGAGCGGCATTCTACTCGGGCACCAGGAAAGAGCCCAGTGGAAGAACAGCCGCTGACGTGATTCGACACATTAGGCGAGTAAGCTATCGCCCCAGTTCTCCAGCTCTGTAATCAGGGAAATGCGCTCCGGGTGCTGCACCCGCAGCTCAGACAGCTGGCGGAAGTAATCTTCCAGGGTGATTGAGGCCCCGGCAGTAGCGTCAGTTAAGCGCTGGAAACACCAGATCTGCCAGCGCTGGTGCTCTTCCTCAGACAGGGTCTCGGGGAAATTGCGCGCCCGCATACGGAATAGCAGCTCGGGTAGGCGCTTATCGGTGAAAGGCACTTCACCCGCCAAAGCTTCCGGACCTCGGGCCGCCAGTCCACGGTGCAGTTCACGGCAGATATCGCGGTCAGAGTCGCTGAGGAATCCACCGTAAAGGTCCGCTTCCACATCTCTCTCAGGGAATTCCCGATCCAGGAATACGTTGTGCAGCTTTTCCGTCAAATCGATATCTTTGAGCTTCTGCCAGTTCGCCTCACAGGTTGTGCGATCGATACCCAGCTCTGCGGCGCGCTTGTCATCCAGCATATTTGCCGGCGCCAATACCGGGCACTTGTTCAAATGCACCAGTTTCAGCCCTACCGGCAACTCGCCCTCACCCAGCTTGTCGCGAGAGGTGTATAGGCGCTCTCGCAGAGTGTCTGCATCCAGGCTGAGTAATGGCTCGGGGTCCATCGCCAGGTTGGCAACAATAACCGCATTGCGGTTGACCGGGTGACTGGCCAAGGGCATCACATAGGTCAAGTGACCATGATTAGCAGAGACCTTGCCGGAAATATGCAATAGCGGACGGCGCTCGCGCATATCGATCATCTTGGCGGCTTCCTGCTTGCGACGCAGGCGGAACACATAATCGTACAGCTTTGGTTGCTGTTTGCGGATCAGCCTCGCCATATCAATGGTGGCGTGCACATCCGACAGCGCATCGTGGGCGCCCTCGTGGGAGATCCCATTGGCAGCGGTCAATTCTTCCAGGCGGAAGGACGGCGCACCGTCCTCACGGGTGGGCCACTGGATTCCCTCTGGGCGCAGGGCGTAGGTGAGGCGCACCATGTCAATAATGTCCCAACGGCCGTTGCCGGAGCGCCATTCCCGCTCATAGGGATCGAGCAGATTGCGATAAAGGGTGTAGCGAGTTACCTCGTCATCAAAACGCAAACTGTTGTAGCCCACCCCACAGGTGCCCGGCGCACCCAGTTCGGCGAGGATGCGCTGGATAAACTCTATTTCCGGCACTCCATTGGCCAGGGCTTTCTGCGGGCTAATGCCAGTCACCAGGCTCGCCATCGGCTGTGGCAGGCAATCCACTGAAGGGCGACAGTAAATCATCAATGGCTCGCCGACGATATTCAGTTCTTCGTCGGTCCTGATACCGGCAAACTGCGCCGGCTTGTCGGCACCCGGGTCTGTACCCCAGGTTTCATAATCGTGCCAATAAAGTGTGGTAGAACTCACGGTACCTCCATAATTTGGCGGCATCATACCACCGAGAACCTCCTCGTCTGGACACCCAAGTCGAGATTTCGAGCACTCCGGACCAACTCCTTTGCCAACGCTGGTTGCAAAGCCGCCACCGCCCATTAAAATTCGGCGTTTCCACGAATTTAAGACAGCACTTCACTCTATGAATATTCGCCAGCTCCTCACCGACAAATTCCAGGCCGCCATGCTCGCCGCCGGTATCCCCGAAGAATGCGGCCCGATTGTGGCACCTGCGAAGAAAGCCGGATTTGGCGACTACCAGGCCAATGGCGCTATGGGCGCTGCCAAGCGTATGGGCACCAACCCGCGCGAGCTGGCTGGCAAGATCCTTGAGCAGCTGGATAAAGGCGATATGATCGAAAAGGTCGAGATCGCAGGCCCCGGTTTCTTAAACATCCACCTAAGTGAACAGTGGCTGAGCCAGCAACTATTGTCCGCCCAAGGCGACAAGCGCCTGAATATCGCCTCGGTTGAAGAGCCCAAGACCGTAGTCATCGACTATTCCCACCCCAACCTGGCCAAAGAAATGCACGTAGGCCACCTGCGCACCACCATTATCGGTGATGCCCTGGCACGTCTATTGGAGTTCCAAGGTCACAAGGTAGTTCGCCAAAATCATATGGGCGACTGGGGCACCCAATTCGGCATGTTGCTGGCACATCTTTCCGACAAGCTGGCAGACAGTGATGCAGAAGTGGCACTGGCCGACCTGGAAGTCTTCTACCGCGAAGCCAAGGTTCGCTTTGATGATGAAGAAGGCTTTGCCGATCGCGCCCGTGAATACGTTGTAAAACTGCAAGGCGGAGATGAGCAGTGCCTGAAACTGTGGAAGCAGTTTATTGATATCTCTATCAGCCACTGCGAAGAGATCTACTCCAAACTGAATGTCACCCTTAAACAGGAAGACGTTTACGCTGAAAGCCAGTACAACGATGATCTGCCGGTGCTGGTAAAAGAGCTGCTGGATAATGGAATCGCCGTTGAAGACCAGGGCGCGATCGTTGTTTTCCTGGAAGAGATGGCCGATAAGGAAGGCAACCCCAGCCCGATGATTATCCAGAAGAAAGGCGGCGGCTACCTGTATGCCACCACCGACCTGGCCGCTATCCGCTACCGCGCCAACCAACTCAGTGCCGACCGTATCCTATATGTTGTTGATGCTCGCCAATCCCTGCACCTACAACAGGCCTTTGTCGCCTCGCGCAAAGCGAGCTTCCTGCCGGAGTCGGTTTCTCTAGAGCATTGCGCTTTTGGCACCATGATGGGCGACGATGGCAAACCATTTAAAACCCGCACCGGCGGCACCGTAAAACTGGCAGCCCTCCTGGATGAAGCAGTAGAGCGTGCAGAGAAACTGGTGGCTGAGAAAAACCCGGAGCTGGATGCAAAAACCTGTGCAGAAATCGCGCGCAAGGTGGGCATCGGCGCGGTGAAATATGCGGACCTAAGCAAGACCCGCACTAACGATTACATCTTCAGCTGGGAATCCATGCTGAGCTTTGAGGGCAATACCGCCCCCTACCTACAGTATGCTTACACCCGCGTACGCAGTATTTTCCGCAAAGCCGGTATTGAGCCGAGCGAGCTCAAGGGCGATATCCAACTGGAAAACCCACAGGAACGCGCCCTGGCAATTAAACTAAGCCAATTTGGCGAAGTACTGGACCAGGTAGCCAAAGATACCTTCCCGCACGTACTCTGCACCTACTTGTACGAACTGGCCAGTGCCTATATGAGCTTCTACGAAGCCTGCCCAGTATTGAAAGAAGGCGTAAGTGAACAGCAGAAGCACAGCCGCCTACAGCTATGTAATCTAGTGGCCAGCACTATCGCTACTGGCCTCGATCTGCTCGGTATAGAGGTAATGGAGCAAATGTAAAGCTGCGTATGCAGAGGGCGGCCACCGCCCTCTGTCGTCTCTGCATGCCTTTTCCTGCCGCGCCCGAGCAATCCACGGTCAGGCCCTGCGAACAAAAGCGCCTATCCTTGGGGCGCCGGGCAGTGGAAAACGCTCGATACACGCTGGCAATGCCGTCTGGTAAATGTATAGATCGCCCCCGGCTTCGGCACAAACGAGCGCTCAAATCGACGTATTTACCGCTTCATGTCGACCACTTCTCTCTGCCGATATAAATCTGCACTAAGTGCTTGTCACCACTGCCCGTCCCCAATATCATGCCGCGCTTCTACGTTTGGCACCCCATAAAGATCACTCCGGTGATGTTTTGCAAATAGAACGATACCAGTGCCGTTATCGTCATGTGTGTCGGTTATTGTGGGAATCTAGGGAGCCTCTGAATATCTCCATAATGCCTCTGCGGGCCTTGAAGGCCGCATCTGCTGCGTTGCAGCTCTTGCTTGCAACTGCCACCCCTGCCTCGCAACAGTATCAACGGAACTGACACTCAAGCAGGAAAAGATTCTATATGTTCGTACTTTTAATAGTCGTTATTATTATCGCACTCTTAACTTTTCACCTGGTCGCGCTGGTCAGAGCACTATTCGGGCTCGACAAAAAGAAGAAAAAGAAGAGGATCCGTATAGGCCTGAGCGACGATAAAGATGCGCTTGAGTACAGCGAAGCGTATTACAGCGGTGACGGCGACTAGTGCGCTCACCCTTCACCGCCCTCCGTTACCACTAGTGCCAGAGTCCTGACACAATGATTTTAGCCGCCGATGTCGACTATCGGGAAACCTCAACCAGTATAGCCGCCATCACCTTTAAGCACTGGCAAGGTCGCTGTCCATCAGCTGTATACCGCTCTTATGTAACAGAAGTTGCCGCCTCCGAGCCCGACCAATTCTACAAGCGCGAACAGGCCCCAGTTTCGCCCATCACCGCCGAGCTCTGACACTTTTACCAGCGCCTGCTCCCAAGCCATTTTGCCGATATAACCGCACACCTGCAAATACGGCCAAAGGTCAGGAGTTTTTTACCGCATACAATTATCGCGAGACATTTACCACACAAAAAGATCCCAACCAGGGCGCCATGCAGGCCTTTGCGTCGAGCCCACAGCAAACGCGGCCGGCAGTAATTGTCGCTAAAATGACAGTCATTGCCTGCTGACAATTCAGATTTATCGCCCATAAACAAAAACAAATAGTGACATTTCACTACTACTGAATTTTGGCAATAAATACACTTCAAACACCTAGCGCGGGTGTGTATAACGCCCCGCACAAAAGCTATTTGCCAAGCCTGTCACAGCAACTGTGCACCGGCACTGTCACCTAGAGTTAGGTTATAAGCAGCGCAGTAAATACGCAAGCTTGAATATTTCACAGAGACAGCAAAACAATATTTGTAGAAAACCTATCCAACACGAGATAAAAGAATGACTTGCTGGGACATTATTGGCATATCCGCCACAGTGGATAAAAGGGCGATTAAGCGTGCCTACGCCTCCAAACTCAAAAAGCATCGTCCAGATGAAGACCCCGAGGGTTTCAAGCAGCTTCGCCTCGCCTATGAGGAGGCCCTGGAAGAAACCAAATCCTATCATCCCACTCAGGAGCAAAGCGCGCCGCAGTCCAGCCCGGTGCCGGCCGCAGAAAATACCGCAGCTCAAGCCGCGACCCATGCTCAGAGAGAAATCATCGACAGCGACCGCGACAGCTGCGAACAGGCAGTGACCAAGTTGCAACAGGCGGTCGTAGAGCTCTATGAAGACTTTAATGCGCGGATACAGCTCGGCAATTGGCAGGCCATTTTCGACCAGGCTGAAACCTGGGATATAGAAGTTCTCCAGCGCATAGCGCTGGGGCTATTGCAGTTTATTGGCCGAAACCCTTTTATCCCCAGCGAGGTTATCAGCTACCTGGAAAGCCAGTTCGCCTGGCAGGAAAACCACAGCTGGCTGCAACAGTATTTCGAAGAAGACTTTCTACGTTATGTGTTAAATCATGCTATCGTCTGTCGCTGGGGGCCATCCTACCGAGACATTCGCTTCCCAGAAAACAGCGACCTGGAAACAGTCGAGACCTATCTCCGCCAACGCAAACTGCTGACCTATCTGCTCGATGATCCAGAAGACGATGAGCGCGATGCTCTGCTGAGCGCCCTGCAAGGGCATAACGTACAAGACCCCGAACTCTACCGCCTGCTCTCCAGTCTGTACTTAAACGAGGGCGATCTCGCGCGCGCGTTACAATACAGCGAACAACTCAACAACACCTTTAGTGGAAATATTGATGGGCACTTGCGCAGTGCCAACTTGTACTATCGCCAAGGCTATTTCAGCGCTGCGTTCAGCGCCTACGAATCCGCCCTCGCCATTGATGAAGAGCACCCCCTCGCCCTCAAGGGGCTCGCCGCCTGCTACCTGCAAAGGTGCGATCTATTCGCCAGCAAACATCTCTTTGAGCAGGCCCTGGCGCAAGTGCCCTTCGATATGGAAGCACGTATTCAGCTGGTGCAAATCAACCAGAAAATTATTCAGCAGGGCCTTGAGCACCTGGAAAAACACCCAAAGGACACCCGCGAACAGCGCTATGTAGCCGAGGGATATCTGGAGATAGGTGCCTACCACGAGGCAATTCAGTTTCTTCTCCCCCTCACCAAGTCAGGATTTTTTTCCAAAGCCGACAGAGATGGCGAGTTTCACTATCTACTGGGACTTGCCTACGAAGCGATCGATCAGCTGGAGGCGGCAGAGAATGCCTTCAATCGATCACTCAACCTTGCGGTAATGAGTGGCGGCAACGGTTACGAGGCCCTCGTTAAGCTCGGCGAGACGGCATACGTCAACAATAAATTTAAATGGGCGGAAAAAATGCTCCTGCAGGCCCGGCATTTCAATCCGGAATCTAGCAAGGTACTGAGGTTACTGGCCGGCTGTCAACTCGGCCAAGAAGAACCAGAAAAACTAGATGAGGCTCTGGAAAATATTAACCACGCAATCCGCATCAACAGCGAAGAACACCACAGCTATACCCTTCGCGCCCTAATATTTAGGGCGACCGAGAACTACTCTGCGGAGGCGGCCGACTTAAACCAGGTTTTAGAATACTGCCCCACCTGCGACAGACACTGGCACAAGCTGGGCCTGTGCCTCCTGAAATTGCAGCAGCTCGATGAGGCCATGACGGCATTTGAAAACGCCACCCTCTATAACACCGCCAGGCAGGATTCCGCTCTGCAGTGGATACAGCTCGCCCTCGGGACCGGCAACAGAGATAGCGCCCAACTCGCACTCGAGGCCCTGGAAAGAGCCGAGGCCGACCCCGTACAAATAACGCTTTTTAAAGAAACTATTGAGAGAATGAGCAGTGAAGTGGCTAACGAACCTAACGCCTGAGCAAGAATATTTTTTGAACCCCGATGCACTGTCGCAGACCCAGCTTTGGATACTGGGCCTTATGGGACAGATCTGTGAAATGAACGAACTGCGCCACGATGTTTTTCACAACCTGGGCACCTCCGAGCAATCCCGGCAGAATATCGCCCATATGATGAAGCGCGACTGGGGTATTGAATCCCGCGAAGACTGCCTGAGTATGCTGGAGTGGCTGCGCACAGAAGGGCATAATGCTGGATATATGCCACAACAAAAATACTTCGAGGGATTGTCGGAAGCCGCCATTGATGCTTATATCGAAGCCCATGATCACGATACCGATGAGCAGATACGCTTAAAATTGGTAAAGGCCTACCGCCACACCTTGCAAGTTGGTGGTATTGGTGCCTGGGATTATGCACGCTTTATCACCGTCAGCCGCTGGTGCACCTCGCTGGAGCTACTCAGTGAAGAGGAAGCCTGGGAAAAAATGCTGGATATCGCCCAGAGAGCACAGAAATCTTTCGATAGCTGGTATAGCTATGGTCTGAGCTATATTGCCGGGCGCCAGTACTGGCGCAAGACCCTCTCTGAGGATTTTGCCAAAAAGTCGACAGAGGTGATTAAGGGTCTAACCGGCAGTCCACATAGTCCATGGAACTCACTGCCATGGGACTTAAACCTGAATCCGTTTTGACCTACTTGAAGATAAGGTGATGGGGCAGATATTACCTGCCCTCATGATAAATATACTGGAAAATTTACCTTATCTCCGCCACGTGCCCCAGCAGCATTAAGTGCGCGAACATGGCATACTTCTGCCTTTGCCCCAATGAAAGGAGGAGTTCACATGAGGATTTTAATAACCGGCGCCTCCGGCCTATTGGGGCGCAGTGTATTTAAACAGCTTTCCAGCAATCCGGTTTTTTCTGTTACCGGTACCGCCTTTTCCCGCGCGGGAGAAAATTTAATTCGCCTGGACTTGTCCGATAGCGAAGCGGTGAAGGCCTGCCTGCAACAGGTTGATCCCGATATTGTCATTCACTGCGCCGCCGAACGCTGGCCTGATCGCTGCGCCGACAGCCCCGACACCGCCTGGCAGCTCAATGTCAGCAGCACAGAATTCCTGGCGAAATACTGTAACGAAAACGATACACAATTAGTGTATATCAGCACCGACTATGTTTTTGATGGCAGCACCCCGCCCTACAAAGCTGATGACAATCCCAACCCGGTTAACTTCTATGGCCGCAGTAAATTGGCAGGGGAAGAGGCCGTACTGAATAACGGAAACCACTGGGTATTGAGGTTGCCCTGGTTATTCGGGCCCGTTGCCTATCTGGAGGAATCCGGTATCACCGCCCTACTGGATACTTTGCACGAGCAAAAGCCAGTCACGTTGGATCACTGGGCTATTCGTTTTCCCACCAGTGTTGAGGAAGTGGCTGAAGTATTGGAGCAATGCCTGCTAAAAATTCGTAGTGGTATGAATTTTGAAGGTATTTACCAGTGGAGTGGCGATACGGCCTGCACACGCTACGAGCTCGCACACATTATTGCCAAGGCTTGTAACCTGAATGCCGAACACCTGAGCGCTGAAAGTGAACCCAATTTTACAGTGCCGCGCCCTTACAATTGCCAGCTGGATAAATCAAAACTGACAGGTATGGGAATTAACGGTAGTGAACCCCTGGAGCAACAGCTATTACGAAATTTAAAGCCATTTATTGAAGGCTGATTTAAATAGCTTTCAGACAAAGCGCTACAGGGAAGTATCGCTGCCGGCCATGTTCCGGCTCACACCTGTGTAATACCGTTAACTCATACAACAAACGGTGCTACAAGGTGGCAATCGAGTAGATCAGGGAAGAGCTATTGGATTGCCGAGTAAAACCACTCGAATATTTAGGGAAGGATAAATGAAATTGAAACACTGGTTCTCTGCAGGAGCTCTGGTACTGGGCAGCCTAACCACATTGGCTTCTTGCAATGCGGATAGCGGACCTCACAGCAAGAAACCACACCAGGCCATCAAGACTGAAAACGCCCAACCCATTATCTGGATTGGCGACTTCAATAACTTTGACGATGCCGTAGCACTGATGCTAATCGCCAAAGACCCACGCTATACCCTGGAGCTGGCTGTCGTTGAGGACTCTTTCAATACCGTAGCGCACGGGGCCAACACTGTTTACAACATCCTCGAATGGCTGGGAAATAACGATACCCAGGTTATTCGCGGAGCCTATTTTGCCACAGAAGAAGTCGCCTACGGCGCAAACGGCAAAGCTTCAGTATCTCCAGTGAATGACGATAAGGCCGTTCTCGGCAGAGAAGACTACCAACTACCCAACTCCTCCGATTTCTCCACCGGCACCTGGAACCTCGAGCGCCGCAACGCCATGGGTATCAATCTCTACGGCCAGTATGTACCCGGCCCCTGGCGTGACAACGGCTCCACCTTATATGGAACTGACCACCTAATCCCGCGCGCAAAACAGGAGCACTACCGCTACCAAGGTAACAATGGTGTCTCCTTCAATTTTGAGCTGGCCGAAGACATTATCCTGGAAACGATGGATAACCTGGAGCAACGCCCAGTAGTTTTCAATACCGGCAAACTCACCACCCTGGCCCGGGTACTTGGCAAAGCCAACGAAGAGCAGCTGGCTAAAATTGACCGCGTTATTATGATGGGTGGTGGCTTTGAGAATTATGAGCCGTTTACCCAGAATCACGAAGCAGCCTGCTTTGGCGATAAATCTAGAAATCTGGGCGGCAATATTTTCTCCCACCCCAGCTTTGGCTGTGACAGCGACTTCAGTACCCATCAGGAATTCAATATTCTGCTCGACCCACTGAGCGCACAATGGGCCTTCGACGCCCTGAGTGAAAATAGTATTGAAACCTACCTGGTTCCGACCAACTCAACGGATATGGCCAAAGTACAAGGCAGCACCATCGAAGCCCTCGCAGAGCGCCGCGCAACTCCGGAAGCCTGCTACACCTCCCAACTCCTCAGTTCCATTCGTGAATTTGAGGGTGGGGATTTCCAGGGTAATGGTGACTTCGCCATGGATGCCGTTATTCGCCTGTGGGATATTATCGCTGCGATGGTACTACTGGAACCTGAAACCCTGGAAATGGAATTAGTGCCCGGCTATATCACCGTCGATCAACTAGATGCAGGCCTAGCCGACAGCACAACTCCCTATGATCCGATTACCTTTGACCCAACAGTGGGAAAGACTACTTTTGCTGAGGCCGGTGAGGGCTTGGCAGTAAATGTGGTTATGGGTATAAACCACGATGCTGCGCGCTCAGCAATGATTGAACGCTTGCGTGATCGCTTTAATGCTGCGCGGAAGGGGCCTAGATGTAAATCCAACTAAGTAAATTTAGATAGCAGTTAACACAATAGAACCTTTAACCTTTATAAAAACCGAATAAATGATAAAGGTTCTTACTTCACTTATTGAAGATCAGTAAGCTACCATTTTCGCTTCCCAAATTAATATTCTGTATATCGACATCACCCTCTCTATACAACTTGAGAAAATATTATGATGCACAACCAGTTACACCTGCGCCACAAATCACTGATAAAGCTTGAATGAAAAAACTAAGCCTATACTCTATAGCCACCTTGCGGACCACCTGCCTTTAGCAGAATAAAAGTACCAATTTAATTCATTTTATAGGATGCAAGCTTGAAGAGCTTTACTGTATACGGAAACTGCCAAACCCAACCCCTAGCAAACATATTACAAGAAAATAAATCATTTTCTGAGATTTATAGGTATATCCCTATAAAGCCGGCACAGACTCTCGGCAAGGATGACTATAAACCTATACTGTCAAAAATAGAAAGTATTGACCTGTTTATACATCAGCCTGTCGCAACTACCAACAATAGACCCAAAGAGCTGTCTAGCGATCACTTGCTTAAAAAATTAAAGTCAAACGCATTGAGAATTTCCTTTCCCTCGATTTACTTTGATGGATATTTCCCACACCTTCAGGCCTTTAAAGGCTTGGTATCTGAATTGAATTTAGTTCATGATTATTTTATAGCCTATCTATTTGCGAAGGGCTATAGTGAAAAACATACTTTTGAAGTAATCAATGATAGCAATTTGTACACGCCAAACACCTCCAAACAACTAGTTTCAAATTCCCTTAACAACCTCACTGCTCGAGAAGCATCCGAGGACCTCGACATAAGAATCTCAAGATATATAGAGAAAAACTATAGAAAGCAAAAGCTATTCAATCAATTCAATCACCCTAGAAGACCTGTGTTCAGATATATCGCTGAGAATATTTTAAAGACAATTAAGATACAAGATACCTTTATTCCTGAAACTGGGGCAACGACTCTCGACGGAATTATTACTCCAATATATCAAAGCACCTACAACAATTTAAAACTTGAATTTCCTGAGGACTTCCATCATTACAGATCCCAAAATCACGACCGCATCCACCAGAATGATATAATTTCATGTCTATTTAGGTTTTATAGAACATTGGATTCCAAAATGATCGAGGAACACGTTAAGAAATCAAAACCCTTCATTTCCGAAGCAATTGATGGACTCCAAAGCCACATATAAAAATTTAATTTTTGAAGCCAATACACATAACAGTTTCAAGCGAGGTCAACTAGCTATAGGCTGGCTGGCCTCCACAAAGCAAGCCTGAAACTCTAGAAGCTCCCACACTATCTAGCCACCTCCTAAAGAATATTACCAGATCGAATTCATCAATTAGTAAAACAATGCAATTCAACTTATCACCCAGCCACTCTATCGCTTAAACAAAATTGTCAGGAATATGCCTAATCACTCCCCCCCTATTCTGCTACGAGCATTCATCGCTCTTCCTTACAGAAACCGCGCGGGGCTCTTAAGAGCACTAAACTTGACTTCACCACAAAGGAACTAATCGACCACCAGTATACAAGCACTAGTATTAAACAAATTTCTGAATGAGCGAAACCTAAAAGAGCATGAAAAAGCGGTCGACCGCTCAATAATTTATCACTGAGACAGCAGCAAAGCTCATTCCAGGGCGTGTTTATATTGCAAAACCACTAATGATTATCAACTTACAAACCCTAGCAAAAACTGGATCGCCTAGAGCATTCAACGGACCACATTCAATTAGGCTACTTAGTGGCCCCCTACAATAACTCATCAAAAAACTAGCAAATAAAGCTCATTGTTTCTCTATAAAAACAAATGATCAACCACAATATACTCCACATAAACCACTCTGAAAAATCCTTTACCGAACCACCATTTAAAAAGCAATTAACTAGACCAACATATACATCAATCAAGCTGCAGAGCAATGAAAAAATCAAGCTTATTTTTTCTTGTTTGACTACATTTTAGAATTTTAAAATCAAGCATACCCAGCTTTCGCGCCCCCTCAATACAATCCACAATAGAGTCTGGGGTGAAAAGATTCACATGGCAATCATGATAACCTTTAAGGGCTCTATCAAAGGTATCGTAGGATTGTTTAACCGTAAAAGTTCTCGGAACTTTAACTCTATAGTTCGAATAGTCCGCCCACAATCGAGCCGCCTTTACATTTTTATGATAATAACGCTGATCAAAAGCATGCCTTGGAGCTGGCCTATCTCGATCCAACACATAGTTTTCTACTAGCTCTCCCAGCCCAGTCCAAGGACGCTCAACATCAAAACAGTATCGACAATCAGGCACTATAGAAAATATAATCCCACCTGAATTCAAAACTTTGGAAGCATCATTCAGCCAGCCCAAAAAATTTGGCAAGTGTTCCAATACATGGGATGTAAATATATAATCAAATGATCTATCCACCACTTCACTTAACTTTTTACCTTTTAAAACATAATCCAACTCGACAACCTTATCTGGATTTCTATTTTTATTATTTTTAATTTTATTTTTTAGCTGAATCTCATCAAAATAATCCACATAGAAAACTCTGTTGTCAGCCTTCTTTATAAAGGGCTTATCCAGAGGACCAACCTCCAGACCGACCTTTTTCTGAGGAGTAACAATTTTCAAAAACTCATCAGCATAGGAAACCTGCATTATGCGCTTCCTTCCAAGCAAGCCATTCCCAATTAACACTTTTTACTCCTTTAAAATTCACGCACCCAAAATACACTCACCGATAAAAACATAAATATCCCAACCAAAAATGGGCTCTAAACAGCACATTTTTTGAGTATACCCCTCCCCCTTCTCTATTGCTAGAACCAAACATAACGCCCCACCCCATGATGTCGAAATTACAGTTAATAAAAAACTTACTACCAACTATTCACTAGTTTAAATATAATTCCTCAATAATACGGAACTCTTGCTGCCAAACGATACCAAGATACTGAAAAGTAAATCGCTAAAAAATAGCGATTAGCAAGAAAACACCAAAGATAGAGTGGAACAGATAACTCCGAAATCTTTATTAGTTAATTTGTATCAGATGGATAGATAAAAATCTATACTCTGTTGGAACAGGTACAACAAAGCGCCACCTATAATTATTGCGTACGAAGCGCACTTAAAGTTAATATTGGAACGACAAATAAATGGTGAAAATTATCGCTCAAAGTGTCTATTGATCATACGATACGTACCAAAGCTAAAGTCAATACAGCTTCACTAGACAGTAATCTTGCGTTAACAGCCATTAAGTAACTGAGAAAGCTTAGAGACAGGTATTTAATCCCCTAATACTCACCCCGAAAGAGTAAACACTATTGAAACATTAAAAGTCGCAACAAATGAATTATTCTTTTAGCGGTAAAGACTTTGACTTAAAATCGGTATAGGTTCTGAGAGCCAGGTCATATAGGCATGCACAGCAATCTCACAGTAAGTTGCAGTCCATTTAACTTAAGATAACTTAGGTGAAACCAGATAAGATAAAAATAAGCTGGCCCCCACCTTTAAATAAAGCCTTCAAATGATATAAGCACAGCATATTGCTTGTACTATTATCACTCTGAATTATTGATACTTTTTATATTATCCGCAAAAGTAATATACGTAATATTTCAGTCAGAATTGAAGACCCGTCTTACTGCATCAAAAGCACAAATTTGACAGCGTCATCGGGTCTATTTCTCTCAATGCTTAACATTTTTGGAAATGTTAAAAAGTTAATAAATTTGAATACAATACCTTAATTCACCACAAAGAATAAAGATCCCAAGGCTGGTTAAGAAATGACATTCACATCCACCTTTAGAGTTCAAGAGTAGAAATGGATGCGGTTCCTCCAAAGCCAACCCCCTCAACTCCCACTCCCTTACACAGTAGAGGTTGAAGATCCAGAGCTATTAGAGAGCAGATCCTTTTAGCCCCAGGGTAAGATGAGAATATGCACTTAGAACAAAATGCCTCTATTTGCCATTTCACAGGATTTAACCCAATTTTTAACCCCAAATTTAGCAGTTTCCTCGCTCAAATCCCGCAGATTGCCCCTACTCGCCCCGATTGCTAAGATGCGCGCCTGCCGCTATGGCCCGGCTCCCCCTTTGGTTCCGTATTGCGACACTGGGGCTGCCAGCAAACCGATTTTTCCCAAGCGTTACCCTCGCCTATCCGCAACGCGGAGGCCCGAGGCTTTCCACAGGAAAAGCGGTATTGAGGCCAGGTGCTATTTTTAACCGCGAGCGCACCGCGACGACTCCCTGCGACTACAGGAACGAAGTTTATGACCCAACCATCGCTGCAGCAGTTGGAACAACACGACGCCTTTATCCATCGCCATATTGGCCCCGATGCCAAACAGGTAGAGGCCATGCTGGAAACCCTCGGAGTTGCCAGCCTCGAAGAGCTGATCGAGAAAACCGTGCCCGAAGCCATTCGCAAGACCGATGAGCTGGATCTGGCCGACGCGATCAATGAAGTTGAGGCCCTCGCAGAGCTGAAAGATATCGCGGCGCGCAATAAGATCTACCGCACCTTTATTGGTATGGGCTACCACGACACCATTACCCCCAATGTGATCCTGCGCAACGTGTTGGAGAATCCGGGTTGGTACACCGCCTATACCCCTTACCAGCCGGAAATTGCCCAGGGGCGCCTGGAAGGCCTGCTGAACTTCCAGCAGATGATTATGGACCTCACCGGCATGGAACTGGCCAACGCCTCCATGCTGGATGAAGGCACCGCTGCCGCAGAAGCCATGGCCATGTGTAAGCGCCAGGTCAAGCGCAACAAGTCCAACGTCTACTTTGTGGACCAGGACTGCCATCCGCAAACTATCGCCGTAGTTAAGACCCGCGCCGAACACTTCGGCTTCGAAGTCGTTGTCGGCGACGTGGAAAAAGATATCCCCACCGAGCTGTTCGGCGCACTGCTGCAATACCCCGGCAGCACCGGCCGTGTACGCGACCTGAGCGATATTATTGCCAAGGTCCACGAAGCCAACGCCCTGGTAACCGTGGCCGCAGATCTGATGAGCCTGGTAGCCCTGCGGGCACCGGGTGATATGGGTGCGGACGTAGTCGTCGGCTGTAACCAGCGCTTCGGTATCCCCATGGGTTACGGTGGCCCCCACGCAGGCTTCTTCGCCTTCCGCGAAGCTTACAAGCGCTCCGCACCGGGCCGTATTATCGGTGTGTCCGTGGACAGCAAAGGTAAGCGCGCGCTGCGTATGGCCATGCAGACCCGCGAGCAGCACATTCGCCGCGAGAAAGCCAACTCCAATATCTGTACCTCCCAGGTACTGCTGGCGGTGATGAGCGCGTTCTATGCGATTTACCACGGCCCCGAAGGCCTGAAAACCATCGCTGCCCGCATCCAGCGCTTAGCAGATATTCTCGCTTCCGCCCTGCAGCAGGAAGGCTTTAACCTGGCCCACGACAGCTGGTTCGATACCCTGAATATCACCGTTGGCGCCAAGCAGGAAGAGATTTACCAGCGCGCCCTGGCCGCAGAGATCAACCTGCGTAAAATTGGTGAAGACGCTCTGGGTGTGAGCCTGAGTGAGACCGCCACCCTGCAGGATGTGTCTGACCTGATCAATGCCTTTATCGGCACCGAACACAGCATCGACCTACACACTCTGGACAGCGAAATTGCCAGCAAGGGCTCCCTGGGTGTACCCGCCGCCCTGGCGCGCGATACTGAATTCCTGACCCATCCGGTGTTCAACACCTACCACTCCGAAACTGAGATGCTGCGCTACCTCAAGTCTCTGGAAGCCAAGGATATCGCCCTGAATCACTCCATGATTCCCCTGGGCTCCTGCACCATGAAGTTGAATGCCACTGCGGAGATGATCCCGGTCACCTGGCCCGAGTTCGGCAAGCTGCACCCCTTCGCACCAGTAGATCAAGCACAAGGCTACGCGGAAATGTTCCGTCAGCTACAGCAAATGCTGTCCGCTTGCACCGGTTACGATGCGGTGAGCCTGCAGCCCAATGCCGGTTCCCAGGGTGAATACGCAGGCCTGGTTGCTATCAAGAAGTACTTCGAAGCGAAGGGTGAAACCCAGCGCGATATCTGCCTGATTCCCGCCTCTGCCCACGGCACCAACCCAGCTTCCGCCATGATGGTGAGCATGAAAGTGGTTGTGGTTGCCTGTGATGATAAAGGCAATGTGAATATTGAAGACCTGAAAGCCAAAATCGAAGAGCACGGCGACCGCGTTGCCGCACTGATGGTCACCTACCCGTCCACCCACGGGGTGTTCGAGGAAGGTATCCGCGAAGTTTGCGATCTGGTTCACCAGGCTGGCGGCCAGGTTTATATCGACGGTGCCAACATGAACGCCTTGATCGGCGTCGCAGCTCCGGGCCAGTTCGGTGGTGACGTATCCCACCTGAACCTGCACAAAACTTTCTGTATTCCTCACGGTGGCGGCGGCCCCGGTATGGGTCCGATCGCTGTTGGCGAACATCTGAAGCCCTACTTGGCGGCCCACCCGGTGACTGAAGTACCGGAAACCAAGCTGGATAACGGCACCATATCCGCCGCTCCTTGGGGCTCCGCCAGCATCCTGCCGATCAGCTGGATGTATATCCGTATGATGGGTAAGCAGGGCATGAAGCAGGCTACCGAAATGGCAATCCTGAACGCCAACTACGTAGCCAAGAAGCTGGGTGAGCACTACTCTCTACTCTACACCGGCACCAATGGCTTTGTTGCCCACGAGTGCCTGGTTGACCTGCGCCCCCTCAAGGAGGCCAGCGGTATCACTGAAGAGGATATCGCCAAGCGTCTGATGGACTTTGGCTTCCACTCCCCCACCATGTCCTTCCCCGTAGCCGGCACCCTGATGATCGAGCCTACCGAAAGTGAATCCAAGGGTGAACTGGATCGCTTTATCGAGGCTATGGCAACAATTCGCCAAGAAGTGGAAGATGTCACCAGCGGTAAATACACCCCTGAAGACAACCCGCTGCACAACGCTCCCCACACCCTTGAGGACGTGATGAGCGATGAGTGGACCCACAGCTACTCCCGCGATATCGCTGCGCGCCCGGCGGCGTGGTTAAAAGAGCATAAGGTGTGGCCCGCCGCTAACCGTATCGACAACGTATACGGCGACCGCAACCTGATTTGTTCCTGCCCTCCGATTGAGAGCTACGCTGATTAAGATCTAACACTCTCACAGGTGGATTTAAAAGCGGGCTTAATGCCCGCTTTTTCTTTGTTAACGAAAATCATTGGACTCGACTTCTTGCTCAAAAAGATCCTACCCACCAACGACGGACACTCTCAGAAAGCAATAGCAAAACCCCAATGATCAGTCGAAGGCTACAACGTAATATAGGCCTGCGAGGATATCGTCCAGGGTAAGCATATTAGCTTACAAAATTAATACGCTAGCAAGTGCAACTCGAAAAGAATTAAGCCCTCAACAGACTGTAAGCTATTTAAAGAAACTTGCAGGCATGTCGTTACATCATGAGTAGATCTACCGACTAATTTATTTAGATCAGGCAAATGGTGGAGACTTGTACAAGCACCTTAGGCGGATTAGTTCAGAAGAAACCTGCGTGCGCAGCTTCCTACTCCAGCATGAATCAATTCAATGTGCACATTAAGAAGCCATTAGTTCGCCGGTTGAATAATAGTCACATCCACAATAACACTTTCATGCAGTGCCATACCATTCTCAGGAAATTGTTTATTGATATCCTCAAATAGAATCGCACTCAGCTAGTTAATCCCCAATAAGTGACGAAAGTTAAGGATCGTTGTTTTGTGAAGATCGGACCATTCAAAGGCAATCCAGCGAAATTACATATAGATTCAATTTTATATAGCGCGTCCAACACATCCGGACCCTGAGGTTGGATCGCAGCCATACAATGAATACGCCTCTCCTCAAGAGCACTAAAACTCAATTCGAGCTTCTAATCCAGGCTATGTTATGAGTATACCCATCTGAGAAAGAAACGTTTCTCAGCGAGTTATGAAGCACTTTAGATTGTATTCTGCTTCGCCAAAAGGTAAAGCGTATGATCTATCGTACTGAACACCACCAAGTTGGCCCTTTAGTCAAGATTACATCGGATTACAATAAAGAGCGCTTTTCCAAAGAAGTCCGTACAAGATTCCACCTAAATACGTGCACTCACCTTACCCGAGTTGACATGCCAGCCTTATTGCGTTATACGTCCACATTGGAACTTCTATAGTTGCCTTGTATTCTAGAGTGAGGGTATCTCTGCATTAGCTTAAATAAGAAATATCAATAACTAATCTGCTACTTAATTAAAGTTAAGCGATCAGCCATAAGCCCCTGCCGAATGAGGAATACGAATATTGATGTAATCAGTAGCTCTTTTGGGAATGATTCCCTTATAGGTCAAGAATTTATAAGTAAGGACATTGTACAATCGCGCCCCCTGAAGAGGTTAGATTACATAAAACTTAATTGAGCTCTGAGGATAGTTGATTGGTTATATTGGTCACTTACACTAGAGTCGTTTTATAGTTAATATATTAAATTGCGAGATGTTTTATGAAGTTATATCTGCACATTGGAACAGAGAAAACTGGAACAACCACTATACAAGAGGTTTTATTCAAAAATCAGAACTTCTTGAGCGAGCGGGGATTCCACTTTCTACAATGTGCCGGCGTAAAAAACAACAGAGCCTTACCTGCATACTGTGTTAATGATGAGAAAAGTGATGACTTCTTTAGAGCTAGGAACATTACCACAATTGAAGAAAAAATAATATTTCGAAAATCGCTAAAGGAAAAGTTAGACAAGGAACTTAGCAACCTGCCTGCAAACGTTCACTCTGTAATCATTTCAAGTGAGCACTTCCATTCAAGGGTAAATACAAAAGAGGAGGTTAATAGAGCTCTTGAGTTAATGTCCGAATATTTTTCAGATATTTCTGTCATTTGCTACCTCAGAGAGCAATCTGCGGTTTGTGAATCTTTATACTCAACATCTATCAAGTTTGGTTACTCCCAAAGTTTAGATTTCATGTTAGCCCAGTGTCAGCCATCTAATATATACTACAATTATTATGACATGCTATCTAACTGGGCAAGCGCTTTCGGATTGGAAAATATAAATCCTAGAATATTCTCTAGAGACTTCTTTGTTAACAGCGACCTTATTGATGACTTTTTTTGTCAACTAGATCCAAAACTATTAAAGGGATTATCAAAGGATGTTGATAAGGAGAATGAATCTCTAACTCAGCTTGGCCAGACCTTGGGGAGAGCTGTTAATAGGGTTACACCTAGATATCTTGCCGATGGGACCCCAAACTCACTTCGAGCAAAAGTATTTGATATTATTTATCAGGAATTTAAAGGTAAAGGAGAGCGTGTTTCCCAGGAAAAATATGATGAAATTTATTACTCCTTTGAAGAAAGTAATAGACAGTTAAATAAGGAATTTTTTAAGTCTGAGGATGATATTTTTGTGTATCGGATGCGGAACACAGAGAAATCTGAGCCTGCGGGAAAGGAGCAAGTTGATAGCTTTGTTAAAATCATACAGTCCTTGATGATCGGCTATGCGGGATTACCCGGTCGCTATGCAGGCTTCCCCGATTATTACGCAGATGTTTTTAGGGATGCATCAATTAAATTGGAAACTGTAGATTTAAAAGCTTCTTTGGGGCTTATGGAGATTGCACACTCGATACGGCCTGAAGGAGAGGTTATCAAGAGCAAGCTCGAAAAGTATAGAAATTCCATGTAAAGACTAAACGTTTATTTGAAATATACTTTAATGGTTTGACTCTAATTTCAAACTACTCTGTATTTGAGATTAATTAGGGGGCATACCGCCCCTTTTTTTTGACTAATGTCTCGTAAAGCTATAAAGCGGATACGCGAAATAGACCTCTGGCGAACTAATTCAGACCAAATCTGATACATCCTCTTAACTAGTTTTGATGTATATACCTATACCTAAAAGCGAAAAACTCCATAATCTATACTAATGATCGTATCATCTAACAAAAAACTGGACTGCTAAATTTGGCAGAAGAGCTTCAAAGTTTTCAAACTACTGAGTGTATCCAGAGACACTTTCTATCGGTACATGGAAGCCCTTTCAATTGTCCGCTATCGAGTTCACAGTATCATGAAAAAGCTAGGTTTGGCAGTAGAATTCAAGAAGCGATTTACACTGACGACAGATAACAAAACACCAACTTCTGATTGTGCAAAACCTTCTGAATAGGGAATTATCACTGAGTGTTAAAAATCAAGTTTGAACTACTGATATTGCGTATATCTGGACTGTGCAAGGCTGGTTATACTTGGCGCTAGTGATTGGTCTCTATTCACACCGGATTGTTGGTTTGCATCTAGATCGCCAGATGGAAACGGCCTTGGAAAACCGTGCATTGCTAATAGCTGTCAATTTGCCTACGCCACCAAAAGGTCTTTTCACCGCTCTGATCGAGGCAACCAGTATGCCAGCCATACCTACCAAGCACTGTTGAAGCGACATGAGATGTTATTCTCAATGAACCGCTAAGAAAATTGTTGGGACAACGCTCCGACTGAACGTTTTTAGCAGCCTGAAACGGGAGTGGCTAACAGAAAATCTCTATAACAACAAGGGAGAATGCGATAATCGATGTAAGAGCCTATATCGCTTATTACCACACACGCAGAATACATACAACGCTGGAGGATGTAACCCCTATCGAATTTGAGAAATGTGCTTAATGAGGTGTTCGGTTGGAATTGACCACAACATATCGAGACGCTGCTAAAAAATTCCTACGAAACCGAGGGCAAAACCTTCGGTAGTACAATTATCTGTCCACCACCCTTCAGACTCATAAGCACGGAATGAGCGTACTTGGACTCACAGCTGCTGCATGCCCGGCGGCGTGGTGGCAAGAGTGCTAAGTTTGGCCGACTGCTAACCTTATCGATAAGGAACCAGCTACAAGCCTAAGATACCAGCCACTTATACCCATTACCCCCCTGCGTACCTTTACTAAATCATAGCAAAAACTAACCAGACAATTAATCTGACAACTCAGTTGTAACAAATTAACTTACCCTCTCATAAAATAAGCTAATTAACACCTATGCTAAGCTAATTCTTAACAACCGTTCTGGCATCGGTGGTGTCCGAAGTGAGACAAAGACAAGTCGGGGAATAAGTGCTGACATATCGAATCTCCAATTAAACCGGTAATTGAATTCAGCCAAATAACTCTGTACTTACTTCGGTTTAATTGCATTATAGGTGCTACGTATTGCACTCTATAAATCACCGAGAACCGTATTCACCCAATAAAATTCAGGCCCTCAACAGAATTCCGACCGCCACCACAAGCAATCTTGTCATGTGCACATCCAGCAGTTATAACGGCATTGAAGCACGCAAGACCGCCAGAAATCACTGTGCTGCCGTTACAGAGGTGTTTTTTGCTCCATGCAGAAATCTCACTGCTCCTGAAACCCTTGACAATAGGGAGCTTGATACGTCTTGATCGCCCTTCCTTGGTGGTTTCAACCGCAGCCACAACAGGGGGTTAACTTTAGCTCCACGGCCAGATTTGCATTCTGTACGCTCCCCCCCCCTGAAATAAACATCATCCAGCTCAACGAAGCCAAACAGCTTATATTGGCGGTCTTGCTCCATCATCACCTGCATGAGTTTGCGCTTCATGCGCCAAGTTGCGTTGTATGAGATACCCAAGTGACGTAACAACTCTATACAAGAGATGCCTTTCTTATCCTGGGTGACGAAAAAAAATCTCAAGTAACAAGGGGCAACTTGGTAGAATCGAAGATCATACGGGAAGTGATCGATGTCTGACGCCGACATCGATCCTAGATTGCCAACATAAGTGACACACGCCTGCCTGCTAGAAATTCTAGTGGGCTCAAGTAATTTAGAATCTTTCTTGGACGAGTGTTTATTCGGAACACTGCTTCGTCAATACGGCTTTGGGGTATCTTACCAATCTTCATACCCTTCGGGAAGAAACGTCTCAGTAGACCATTCGTATTTTCGTTTAATCCACGCCCCCAAGAATGATAAGGCTTTGCAAAATATATTTTGCACCCCAGTTTCTGTGTAATCGCTTGATGACCAGCAAACTCCCCTCCGCTATCGAAGGTTATCGTTTTACATATTGCCTGATACGGCTTCAGCATCTTCTTAATTGCCCGACTTAATGTCTTCTTACTCTTGTTGGACACGCAACGAGTGAGCAACAACTTAAAGACTCGCTCAACTAAAGTCACAAGATAGCCATCCTGGCCATAAACCGTATCGCCCTCCCTGTGGCCGAGCTCGGTGTTTCCATCAACAATCGTAGGCCATTCTTCAATATCAATACGCTCCGGAATGAGCTTTGCCCCTGCTTCAGAGCCTGTACGCCTTCGGTAGACTTTGTCTTTTCGTGGAAGCCGCAGCCTCCAACCAAGCTAAGCTATCCAGCGATAAATAGTAGAACAACAGACCGTTCTCTCACATTTCTCAAGTTTCATCCGACCAGCAACTTGTTCGGGGCTAGCATTTTTTAGCTGATGGTCGATTTGCACCTTCATGACGAAATCAAACTAGGTGTACTTACGGGCCCCATATCGCCTCTGCAGCACCTGACGATGAACGCTTTCAGTACAGTAAGGATGAAAGCGATTGAGCTGTAGTGCAATGGCTCGAGCCGAATAGCCCTGTCCATTGAGGACTTCGATCTGGTATCGTTCTTTCAGGGTAAGCTGGTTGATATAGGTTCCCATGAAATTCATGGCTTGTTTGTGTGGGAGCTGACTAGCCTACAGCCAGCTGGCCTCCTTCGCTATCGCAATGCATGTCGGTTATTGTGGGAATCTAGGGATTACATTATGTGAGCTTTCGGTTAGATATATCACAATACTTGTCATACCCACAGTGAGGACAAGAAAACCCTTTTGGCCAACACCACTGGCAGAGAGCCTCGAAACACTGCTCATCGGTATCACATTCTTGGAGGAATTGAGTCAAACTAATGCCTTTCTGGAACTGCACCTTATTACGAGCCATGATCTATTCCCTTATGAATCGACCAAACAACTGTATTTACATACAGATTTATATGAATTAACAAGGATGGAAATTAGCTAAAACAATGAAAGCTAAAGCATGATAAATTTTACTATCGCTAATCTAATAAATTCATTTTAAAATAACTCAACTGTGAATTAAGCCTATATGGAGCAAAAATGAAACCACTTGATAAATTAGATCGAAGATTCAATCTTAAGAATGGAACTTTCAACCTGGACGATGGTACACTTTTCTTACGACAGAAAGGTAAATCCCAAAATCAATTTGCATATCTTCTAGGCGAGCGAACACTTAGCGATAAAACTATAAACAACTTCAACCTAAATATAGATAGAAACAGAGACTACTGTTACAAGAGAAACATACCTTATCGACATGTTATCTTTCCCGCCAAAGCCATTGCCTACCAGGATATATTTCTTCAGGAAGGTCTAAAAATAACCCCAATCTATGGAAAAAAGCACACTCGAAAATCTGTTTACTACCCCGGAAATATCGTTGAGCCAATCGATTACTTCAAAAATGATTCCCACTGCTCTTTCTTGGGCCAATATAAGATTATGCAAGAAGTACTCCACGGTCTCGGTATCGACCTGCATAAGTTCACCTACAAAACAAAAATCGAGCAAAACAGGGGGGACCTAGGGAAAATGCGAGGAGACGCACCTATAGACCTTCTTTCATTTGATTGCTTCACCGAAATAAAACCAGAATTAGACCGATTTAACCTATCAAAGGCTCTGCAGGGAAACACAGGGGGGATATTTCTAACAATAAACCAAACAGCCCCCATTAAAAAACGTATATTACTATTTGGCGACAGTTATTTTCAAAGTTGCTTGAAATGGCTATCTCATATATTTGAAGAAATAATCTATTTAAGATCACCATATATACTTCCAGATGTAGCAAGCTCTCTTTCCCCTGATTTAATTTTAACTGGAAATGCAGAGCGATATCTAGTAAACACTCCAAATGCAGAAAATGATGTGCCCTTCTTTATTAATTACATCCACTCTCGTTTTGAATCCAGGAAATTAGATGAACATACTCTCTCTGCGTTCCAGAATATTTTCTCTGGTAGAAACTCCATAAGCTACTTAGAGTGGAAAGAGACTTTAAGAATCTCCCACAAGAAAACCCTACTCAACCTAGAAAATAATCATTTACTCCAGTTATGCGAAAACAACAATATATTAATAGACAGGATTAGAGATACTGCCACATCCCTGGAAAAAACGGACATGGAAGAAGCCTATCGGCTTATGTCTATTGCTCACAAAGCTCGGCCAAGTGGTATATTTATACGCAGAAAATTACAGGAATATATATTGTTACTTAACCCATAAAAAACTTAAAAATAAGGAGCCGTGAGGATTTTCCTGACAATCAATAACAGCTCATAAGTGAGCTCATTAATTACTTTTAACGGATTGGCAGCGGGCTTAAGGCCCGCTTTTTTCGTTTTTATTGGGCCTAATTAAATTTCGACCACTTTCAAAGCCCCCCATTTTCCCTCTCAATCAATGGTAAGGAACACCCAATGAAAAGCGGCAAACAAAGAAGAACCGAAATTAAGCAAGCTCGAAGAAAAAGAATAGAGAAGTTAAATAGAGGCAAGATCCTTGATCAGTTCAGTGGCCCCATTCCCGACTGGGCTATTGCGGTAGATAGAGCAACAATTGTGCACCACTCTTACTACCTTGACATTCCTCTCTACTACTTGGATCGAGAATTTCAATGTAAAGATTGTGGCTCAGATGAAGTATGGACGGCAAAGCAACAAAAATGGTGGTATGAAATCGCCAAAGGAGACTTTGAGACTTCTGCGATTCGCTGTCGTCCCTGTAGGAAAAAGAGAAACCAAGCGAAAGCAGAACAGAAAGCTCATATGGAAGCAATGGCAAAGAAAAAGCCACACCCCAATGAGGCCTTCTTTAAAAAGGGCTTTATTAAAGAATAATACAGGTGCATCCAGTAAGAACCAGAAATCGCGCCTTAGGAAACGAGTATAAGGATTGTATTTCGGAGTGTTTACAATCCACTCCGAAATAGATTTACTAAAAAAAATTAATTAATCACAACTATCAATATTTTTGAACTACTTTAGGCAATTAGGAAGTGCTGAAGTACCTGGCCATATTGTAGAAAGGTAACTGCTAGAATCTTTAGTCACATTAAATATCATAGTACCGCCACCAAGGTTATTATTCTCATTACATGATGCTAAAGCGCTCGCTGCAGAAGCACTATTCAACACAGTAGAAGCGCCAACACCCAGCTTAGACTTATCAACACCCAGATTGATATACTTCTGGATTCTTGAAGTACAACTTGAGCCCAACCAATAGCTCATCTCCCAGCCATAAGTTAGTTGATCGCCCAGTTTCTTGCCATTCCATTCAGCCTGAAAAGCATCGGCATCACTCCAGAGCGCTTTAGAAATGATTTTATTCGGCATTTTCTCTCGCAATGCACTAGTCACTTTTACCAGGGAGTCAGAATAGGTTTGGCCGCACTGTGAGTACTCATCATCAATATCAATACCATCCAGACCATATTGATCCACTGCATCTTTCAACTGCTGAGCAAAGTCATCAGCGGATTGCTCATCGGCAAAACAAGACCAACCTGCATTTTGGTGATTTCCGAGAACGCTGAGCACCACTTTCGTACCCTTGTCTTGCAAGTCTTGTACTGTACTCAAATTGTTATTGAGCAAGTCTGACACTTGGTCATTAAAATGCAGTACAGCTTTCTGACCATCGTAATTAATATTTGCCGCGAAGATCACAGCTATATCAAACAACTGGCTGCCATCGCTCTCTGTAAAGCAGCCCGCATTGCCCAGGTTATTACTATTAACTTCTACGTAAGCAACTTTAGGAGCTAACACACTTTCCTGAGGAGTATCAGATTTACACAGAGTTGAGCCCAGCTCACGGATTTCATTCTTACGTGAACCACACCCATACCCGCTGCCATCCATGGAGGCATTATCGGCAAGATTTGCAATTTCCCAGTCCCCCAGGACGGAACACAGCTCATCCTTATAGATTTGAGCCTCAAGATAGGTGACCGGGCTTGCATCAGATGCACAGCTGCTTCCACTAACAACTTGAGGCGCTGAAGGTTCGGATTTACACAATGTCATGGATAATTGGCGACTTTCATTACTCGTCAATTGGCAATTATTTCCCAGATGTTCTATTGAGGACCCGTCTGATAAACCAACCAAATCACCATTACTGAGAAGATCACAAAATTCATTAGGATAATTAAGCGCTTCAGAATAGCTTACTGCTGTAGTGTCCGAGGGACAGTCAACCGAATTAACCACTTCAATATCTGCGTATGCACCAGTCTGAAATAAAATGGTGGCACAAGCAGCCTGCACTGCTCTACGTGTCGATTGTTTCATATTTATGCTCATTTTTATTATGTAGTTATGTAAATTCTGTAATCTAATATCGATAATCAAAAAAAATGGTGTAGAGCTTACACTCTACACCCAATACTACGATCAACGAGGTATTAGAATTTATAGTTTGCACCAATATATAGTCTGCGCCCAGAGTAATTATAATAAGTCATTCTGTTTTCCTGCTTCCAGAACCCCTCTGCCTTTTCCTCCGTTAAATTAATGATAGATGCCGTGAAATTGAGGTTTTCATTGAAGGTAAAGCTGACATTAAGATCAAGCTGCCCATAAGCTTTATCGTATAAATTATACCCTTGGTGAAGCCCCCCAGCTCGATCATCTTTCCAGTTATAAGATGCTCGCACACTGTACAAATCATTTTCATAATAACCGGAAAGATTGTACTGGTGCTTAGCCGTTCCAGGAATTTCTGCCTCAGTTTCTTCACCATTAACAAACACCCCTGAAGTACTGGTGTCGGTGTAGGTATAATTTGCCATTACACCAAAACCACTTTCGAACGCGTGTTGTGCAAACAGCTCAACGCCTCTTGAAGTTGCCTCAGCACCACCCGTTTTTGTGGTCATGTCGACTTCAATGGGTCCATTGCAGCAATTGTGCTCACGTAATACAACTTCAGTTGTGGTTATAGGAAGGTTGCTGATATCCTTACTAAATAATGTTGCCCCAAGTGCGGAAGCATCAAAGTAATACCATTCAATTCCCAGGTCGAATTGATTGGAGAGCATCGCTTCTAGCCCAGTATTTGCTGAAGTGCCAGTCCCACGGCCGGTCCAAGAATCCGGCGAGTTAATATTTACAGGGGGGCCATAAGACTCAGCCTGCCCCAAATCAGCATAACTAACTCGAGACATGGTTTTTGCTGCAGCAAATCGTATTACAAGGTCATCAGTTAGATCCCAGGCAATATTCAAACTTGGTAGGAAGTTTTCACTGTCAGCACTTCGATTATTTGCATTGGTGATATCTGTCTCTTGACCAATGATGTCATCGTACGTCGAGGTAGTTAAGTCGGTATTAACATAGCGGACACCAAAGTTACCCCGGAAGGCTTCCCATTCAAAATCTGCCTGTGCGTAAAGTGAAAATATTTTTTCCTCGATGGTATAGGTACCGGATAAGACAGGAACTACAGTCCGAGTAAAATTATCACTAACGTAGGCTTTAAGCGCATCTATATCAAAAGGCAGATAGTTAATAGCCCCGGTATCGCCTGCGCTATTATCGATTACGCTGCCGCCAAGTAAGATTGAAGTGTCTGGATGAAAATCCGGGTTGTGGAACCATTCGGTACCCGACAACCACCCACGATAACCACCGTTATCCGAAATACCGTCATCCCACAGGAAAGTATCTCTTAGGGACTTGGCTTCATGATCTCGGTATTTAGTACCGACATAGATTTTGTTAACTATTCCCCAATTGGTATCAAATCCCAGGTCAAGCTGATAATAATCTTCCCTATCCCGATTTTGGGTAGCGTCAGAACTAAACCAGTCATAGTATGGATAGGCCTCCTGATCCGAGGTGAGATCTGTAGAGATTTCGTAGCTAGGTTCCCCGTCGGCAATAGACCACAGCCAACTATTTACGGAACCATAACGTGCATCCATATTTGCCATGATTCTTTCGGAGACACCTCCTTTTGCAGAGCTGCGCCCAATATTCACTGCTGCTGTGTAAGAATCACCTTCATACAGAATTTCGAGGTCGAATGTATGAGATTCTGATTCACCGTAGCTATCCTGCCCGGTCAATTGCGGAGACATTAAACCTCGCTCTACCTCAACACCACCATTGACATCAGCATCACCCCAGTTATCAGCATTTAGCAAACCGTTATCACCGTTGCCATAGGTAACTACGGTATCCCCTTCCAGCTCAACGCCAAAGTAGGGGTTATGGTTATCATTCCATTCTGCTAAGGTGAGATTCTGACTACGGGTATCGTATCCCAACTGGGAACCGAAATAGTTCAGAGCAAATTCCAAGCGCTCAGTTGGCCGCCATTGAGTGGTAATTTGATAACCATCCCTGGCCCTATCCTGCTCATGATTACCAATACCCATAGCTCTGGGCGCCCAAACATTGTTGTAAACTTCACCAGTTTCCTGGTCAACAATTGCCGGACGCTCAGCACCTTCAACCGTATCTGAATGGAATCGCCAATGACTCGCGTAGTTTTCAATTGAGGTTACGGTTCTGTCCTGCTTGGTATAGCCAGCCAGGATACCGAAGGTTTCACTCTCATTTTTCCAGGAGTAAAAAGCACTATATTGAGGTTCCCACTGCTCATTAGTATCTGAGTAAGTGGTTTCAGTAGTTATAACACCCTCACCAGAATCCATTTCCAGAGGCTTACGACTGTGTAGAATAACCGTTCCGCCAATTCCTCCTTCATCAATTCTAGCTTCCGGGCTTTTGTAAACTTCTACTTTGCTAATCATGTTGGATGGCAGCAAAGTGTAATTAAAGCTTCGAGATGGCGCTTCTCCATCAGAGGTTGCAATGTAGTTTCCATTTAACTGAGTCAAGGTCCACTCGGCACTGGTGCCACGAATACTGACTCGACTACCCTCTCCACCACTGCGTGTAATTGTGATCCCTGGCACGCGCTGAAGAGAGTCTGCAACATTCTTATCCGGGAACTTGCCCACATCCTCGGCGGTTATCGCGTCTACAATAGCATTAGAATCCCGCTTAATTTCCAGGTTTCTGGTATTACTCTCAAGAATTCCGATTACCTCAATATGATCCATCGGTTTGTCTTTCTCAGAGATATCATCAGCAATCGCCACGCTACTAATGGCTAATGAAATAGCGGAGACTAGCGATTTCTGCTTAATCTCTCGGCTCCAGATTTTGACCATGGTTCGTCTATTATTCTTGACTGTTTTCATAGTATCCCAACTTTCTTTTCTTATAAGTTTTTTAAAAGAGCCCCTCTCCAAATTGGAGAGGGGCGAGAAACCGTCAGGGGACCCTAAACCCCGTAATGACAGTCCACTTGTTGAGCACTAAAACCCTAAGAAAAAAACGGGATAAGGGGGTAATAGAAACTGAGACAGGAATAGAACAAAATCGGCGTTTGGATTTTTGGAGAACACTAAGGGAAAGGTATAAGAAGGTATGAAAGGCCAAAATTCGATTATGGATTTACATGATATTCAACAAATAGATAAACTATTTTTAAAGAGAAGAAAGCCAGCACCAAACCATTTCAACAAAAAACTTCTATTGATTATCCATCTCTAAGTAGTTCAGGAATGGCCTATCGCATTCAAAGTTGAGACTGAACTTCTTCTCTATAAATAGCGGGAAGCTGCCCAAACATGGTCTTGAAATGTCTACTGAAGTAACTGTGAGATGGAAATCCGACACGGTATGCGATTTCAGAAATTGGCCGCTGAGTGTCCACCAGCATACGACGGGAGTTCTCTAACCTAACCTCTCTGACAAACTGCATTGGAGTTTTCTCCAAATACTTTTTAAATCGCCTCTCAAGGGCGCTAACAGACAAACTGGCTACCTCTGCTAGCTGTTCGACAGTAATCGGCTGACTGTAATTATTTTTAATATATTCAACAGGCTTTTTCAGCTTATCCATTCTGGAGAGCGTTTTGACCGTTTCATTAAGGTCGCGAGCTACGCCATAGGTACCAATAATTTTTCCAGTGGAATTCTTTAGTGGGCGCTTGGATGTCGTAAACCAAACCAACTCTCCACTTTTCCCTATATTCAACTCCAGTCGATCTGTAATCGTTTCGCCCTCCATCACTCTTTGGTCATCACGCATATAGTTTTTTGCGAGATAAGAGGGGGAAAAATCCATATCAGAGCGGCCCACAACCTGATTAAGGGACCTGCATCCAACATGCTCAATAAACTCTCGGTTACAATGTACTACGTAACCAGAATCATCTTTTACCCAAAAAATAATATCTGATATTAAATCAAAAACCGCAATAATCTGCTGGGTAGACACCATTTCCAATATTGATTCAGACTTCATTATTATTATCTATAATAGCTGGTAAAGAGTCCCTGCCTTTTTTATTACTGTACAGATCCAGCAAGCAGAAAAGGCACTAAAAAGCGCCTTCTCGGCACTCTCCCCGCACCTCACCACCATACGCGGAAATAACCCGTTCAATTTCAAAATAGCCACGCTCACAGAAACCGGTTTCCAACATCTTTTGTTCGAGAGCCCAATCTAAATAACGCTCTACACGGTCACTTGAACGGCCTCCCAAACCGATAGTATCCCGCTGCATTCGACGTTGAGAACTAGGCTGGTTTGAAACTGGGGGAGGAAGATCCTGCCGATCCTTCTCAAGAGTAAATGTAAAACGCTTAGCTCCATTTTGAGCAATCTCAGTTACAAACGACTCTTTCATTCCGGGAATCGGCTTGTTACTGGAACAGGCACTGAGAAAAATAGGTAACGCTAGGCCAGCGGCAATAAATAAACGGGCCTGAAAACTGCTAATATTTTTATTATTCACTCAAAATCCTCTCTAAACACTAACCTGCTTTACTACATCGAGCGCAAAGTTAGTATTGTTTACTGCGTTTCTATTTAAATACCACTGTTTTATTTCCGTGTATAAACACTCGCTCCTGCAAAACTAGTTGCAGCGCTCGAGTCAAAACCAATTTTTCGACATCCCTACCTGCATCCGCCATGGTTTCTGCAGAATAGGCATGATCCACATGTATTACATCCTGTTCAATGATCGGCCCTTCATCCAGATCATCGGTAACAAAGTGCGCTGTGGCTCCAATAATTTTTACTCCACGCTCGTAGGCCTGCTGATAGGGCTTGGCTCCGATAAATGCAGGAAGGAAAGAATGGTGGATGTTGATAATGCGCCCGCTATAGCGAGCAACAAAATCAGGGGTTAGCACGCGCATATACTTGGCCAGCACCAAATAATCAGGGTTGTACTCATCCACTAAGGTGGCCACTTGCTGCTCGTGGGCCCCGCGCCCCATCCCCTCAGCAGAAATACAGTGGAAAGGAATATCAAACTTCTGTACCAGCCCCTCCAGATCCGGGTGATTGCCGATAACAGCCGCGATCTCCACATCCATAGCGCCGGAATAGCACTTCATCAGGATATCCCCCAGGCAGTGGGGCTCGCGGGTAACCATCAGCACCAGGCGTTTCTTCCGCTCTATGGATACCAAGCGACGCTCTGCGCCCTGGGGCAGTGTCATATCCAGATCTTCCAGGAAGGTGGCATCGTTAAAGATACCCTCCAGTGCAGTGCGCATAAAGAAGCGCCCCTCAACCCGGTCCACGAACTCATCATTTTTGATGATATTCAGCTGGTGCTTGTAGCAAATATTGGTAATCTTTGCGATCAGGCCCTTATCATCGGGGCAGTCGGTCAGCAGTATCTTCTTTTCCATGGTCAAATTTCAGGCCAAATATCCAGAGTCCAGACTATACACTATGCCGACTTTACGATTCAGCGATCCATTCCGGGGAGAACATGGATAAAAACCTTTACGCCGATCATATGGCCACCCTGTGCCGCCGCTACGACGAAATCCTCGAGCAGAGCGGGTTTGATACCCTCAACGTATTCAGTGGCGCTCCCAGGGTGCAGTTCCTGGACGATAACTATTACCCGTTTAAGGTGAATCCCCACTTTAAGGCACTGGTTCCCATTGCCGACAACCCCCACAGCTGGGTTATCTATCAGCGTGGACAAAAGCCAAAGCTTTTGTTCTACCGCCCAGTAGACTTTTGGCACTATGTACCGCCGGCACCCCAGACCTTCTGGAGCGATTTCTACGATATCGAGCTACTGAGCAAGCCGGCCGATGCCCAGGCGTTCCTGAGCCCAGAGAATGCCGCTTTTATCGGTGAGAGCGACAAGCTGCAAGGCTGGTCACTGGGGGAGGAAAATCCGGAGCTTCTGATCAACCGCTTGCACTGGGCCCGCGCTTATAAAACGCCTTATGAGGTCGCCTGCCTGCGTGAGGCGAACCGTATTGCGGTCAATGGGCACCGCGCCGCCGAACAGGCTTTCCGCAGTGGCGCCAGTGAATTTGAGATCAATCAAGCCTACCTGGGCGCTGCTGGCCAGGGCGAGAACCGTATGCCCTACGGCAACATTGTTGCCCTGAATGAACACGCCGCAATCCTGCACTACACCCACCTGTCTACTGAGCGGCTGCCTGAGCCGCAGCTGAAAAGCTTCCTGATCGATGCGGGTGCTGACTGCAATGGCTACTGCTCTGATATCACTCGCACCTACGCCTATGCCGATAATGAGTTCGCAGAGCTGGTAACGGCCATGGATGAAAAGCAGTTGCAGCTGGTAGACGGCCTCAAACCTGGCCTGCCTTACCCAGAACTACATCGCCAGTGCCACTTAAACGTGGGCGAGCTGTTGGCCCAATTTGGCATAATCAAAACCTCTGCCGAGAATGCCGTGGAATCCGGATTAACTCGCCCCTTCCTGCCACACGGCTTGGGTCACTTCCTCGGCCTCCAGGTACACGATGTCGGCGGTCACCAGACCGGCCCCGATGGAGGCACGACACCCCCACCGGCCAAGTACCCATTCCTGCGTACCAGCCGAACTATCGAGGAGAACCAGGTATTTACCATCGAACCTGGACTCTACTTTATCGATAGCCTATTGGGAGAGCTAAAAGACTCAGACCTCGCTGCCGAGGTTAACTGGGATAAGGTCGACAGCTTCCGCCCCTACGGCGGCGTGCGTATTGAAGACAATATTGTCGTACACGCAGCCGGCAACGAAAACCTTTCTCGCACCCCTTAGTTCATAGAGTAACGCAATATTGTGAGAGTGCTTACAAGTAAGCGCTCTCGCAATACCTTTACCTTACTCCGAAAGTTAAAACATTAAAGAACGCCCTACCGCTCCCGCTTTTCCTCTCGCCGCTTGCGCCCCTAAGCTGCTTGCCCCCTCACCGAAAAGAAGCCAAAGTCCATCACCGGTATTACAACAAGAAAAGGGACTGTTCATGAGAAAAAAAACACTGGCAACGCTTATCGCAGCCACAGTACTAGCCGCAGCCAATAGCGCTTATGCAAAATCAATCGAGTATATTTTTTACGATAAAGAGGGCATTGCTGGCTCTGAAGTTATTCATCAGGATGGAACAAAGGTATCTGGTGAATTAAAGCTCGGCTGGAATAACCGTCGCCTAAACCTCAAGGAGAGCTTCACTATCGGTGAGGCGGCAATGCCCGAGAAATTATCCATTGAAGGGATCAGCCCATTTGGTGCTCCAGTCAGCGAAGAATTTTCCCAGGAAAATGGTGTCTCTCGCTGGAAAGGTTCCGATGAACATGGCAGTGCAAAAACTTCCGAAGCCCAATTTTATATTCCCAAGAACAGTACCCTTGCCGTACAGACGCAATTGGTAAAAGCACTGATTGCCGATGCAGATCAAAATATTGATTTACTGCCGCAAGGAAAAGCACGCCTCCATAAGCTTGATAAAGTGACCCTGCAACAAGGCGAGAAAAAGAAAACGGTCCACCTTTACGGCGTAAGCGGCCTGGGCTTTACCCCAGATCTCGCCTGGTATGATGACAATGGGGATTTATTTGCCTCCGATGAGGGGGGATGGTTCGCCATCCTGCGCAAAGGCTGGGATAAATCTCACCTCGAAGAACTGAAAACCCGGCAAGTCGCAGCCGCAGACCAGTACCTGCAAAGTATTGCCAAGAAACATACCCACACATCAACCCAACCCATCCTGATCAGCAACGTCAACCTGGTTGATGTTGAATCTGGCAAACTGCAGAAAAAGCAGCATGTGCTGATCAAAGATGGAAAGATCGCAAAAATCAGTAAAAAACCGATCAAAGCCAACGGGGCAACCACCATTGATGCCCGTAACCATACGTTGATCCCCGGCCTCTGGGATATGCACGCCCACTTATCCCCTACCGATGGTGTTCTGAATATGGCCGCTGGCATTGTCAATGTTCGCGACATCGGTAATACCCATGAAAGTATCATGCGTATTGAAGGCATGTTTGAGTCAGAGCAAATCATTGGCGGCGACCTTTTCCGTGCGGGCTTTATGGACCGGGAAAGCGAAAATGCCATGCGAATGGGCAAGACTGCGGACAGCCTGGAAGAAGCCAAGGATATTGTCGAGTGGTATGCCGATCGCGGCTATCAGCAAATTAAAACTTACAGCTCGATGGAGCCCGAGTGGATCGCTCCGTTAGCCAAGCATATCCACGAAAATGGTATGCGTTTGTCCGGTCATATTCCTGCATTTATGACCGCCGAAGAGGCAGTGGACGCGGGCTTTGATGAAATTCAGCATATCAATATGCTGTTTCTGAATTTTATGGGCAAGATAGATACCCGTAAAAGACTGCGCTTTACAGAAATCGGAGAGCACGCCCACGAGCTGGATCTGGATAGCAAAGAAGTGGCTGCTTTCCTGGATAAGCTAGCCAAGAAAGGCACTGTCGTAGACGCAACCACCACCGTATTCAGTTCGATGTTACTGCGCCAGCCGGGCAAAGTAGATCCTGAATTTGCCGATATTACCGACCACCTTCCAGTCAATATCCAGCGCGCCTTTGTTGGGGCCGAACTGGATGTGAAGCCGGAACACCGGGATGACTACGACCTTTCAGCGGAAGCCCTGCTGGCCATGATGCTCAAGCTACACGAGCACAAGGTCACTATGGTCGCGGGCTCCGATGGCATCCCCGGATTTACCCTGTTACGTGAACTGGAGCTCTATGCCAAAGCCGGTATTCCCAATATTGATGTGCTGCGCACGGCCACCCTGGTACCGGCACAAGTTATGGGGGCCGACGAGTACACTGGCAGTATTGCGGTGGGTAAAAATGCAGACCTGGTTTTACTGGAGGGAAATCCCCTTGAGGATATCACTGCGTTACGTCGCACTGCACTGGTGCTCGAGGGACAAAATATGTATCGCCCGGATGAGCTTTACACGGCCTTGGGTATTAAACCTTTCCACCCTTCAGTGCCATTTGAATTAAATAACACTACTACAGTAGCCACCAAGTCCGAGTAAGCAAAAAACAGAAGCGGAAAAAACAGAAGCGGGAAAAACTGAAAAGAAAAACCGGCAATCCAAATGATTGCCGGTTTTTTTATTTATAAATTGGCTAGGCCAGTTCTGTGCGCACAGTGCGCGCAGCCTCTACCATATTCAGCAAGGATGACCCGACCTCAGCCCAGTTACGGGTTTTAAGGCCACAGTCCGGATTTACCCAAAGTCTCTCAACCGGCACCACTTGTGCAATTTTCTTAAGTCGCTCTACCAACTCCCCCCTTTCCGGCACATTGGGTGAGTGAATATCGTAAACGCCAGGTCCAATTTCATTGGGGTAACCACCGGCCTTGTCGGCAAACGCGCTGAGTAGGCGCAAGTCGGAGCGAGCAGATTCAATAGTAATTACATCCGCATCAAGGGAAACAATTGCATCCATAATTGCATTGAAATTGCTGTAGCACATATGGGTGTGGATCTGGGTTTCCGCTTTTACTTCGCTACAGGTGTAGCGGAAACACCCTACCGCCCAGGCAAAATAATCCTGGTGCTCAGACTCTCGAAGGGGAACTCCCTCACGCAAAGCCGGTTCATCAATCTGGATAATCCCGATACCGGCCGCCTCAAGATCCAACACCTCTTCCCGCAATGCTTTGGCAATTTGCAGACAGCTCTCACTGCGGTGGATGTCCTCCCTCGGGAAGGACCAGTTGAGAATTGTGACCGGGCCGGTGAGCATACCTTTTACCGGCTTATTAGTAAGGCTCTGGGCATAGCTGCTCCACTTTACAGTCATGGCTTTAGGCCGGGAGATATCGGCAAAAATAATCGGGGGTTTCACACAGCGAGAGCCATAACTTTGCACCCAGCCATTACCGGTGTGTACAAAACCATCCAGTTGCTCCCCGAAATATTCCACCATATCGTTGCGCTCAGCCTCACCATGCACCAGTACATCCAGACCGAGTATTTCCTGACGACGGATAGCTTCGGCAATTTCAGCGCCTAGATGTTCTAAATAATCCGCCTCAGAAATCTCGCTATTGCGGTACTTGCGACGCACACCGCGCAAAAGATCCGTCTGTGGGAATGAGCCTATTGTGGTGGTGGGCAGCAGTGGTAATTTCCAACGCTTGGCCTGTACTAAAGAGCGATCCTGAAAGCACTGTTGACGCCAAGTATCCCGTAATTGATCAACAATGGAGCCCTCGGCTACACCACTCTCTCCGCCTGAGACAGGGATCTCTGTGTCCTCATTGAGCAGCTGCTGTAATTGAGCCAACTCCTGAAGTTTCTGGCGGCTGTAAGCGAGCTTCTGTTTTTGCTCACTGGGCAGCTTGACCTCCGTTTCCAGATCCACAGGGCTGTGGAGCAGGGAGCAACTCGCTGATAGCCACAGGCGATCTCCCAACTGCTTCGCCAAAGGCTGCAAAGTGCCCTGCCAGCGGCTGAGGTCTGCTCGCCACACATTGCGCCCATTAATCACACCCGCAGACAGAACCTTGTTCTTTCCTGTCAGCTGGGCCGCAGCTTCAAGTTCTTCAGGTGCGCGTACACAGTCAATATGTACCCCAGGCACCGGGAGGGAAAATACCAGCTCCAAATTCTCGCGCAAAGGTGAGAAATAGGTAGCCAGCAGTGTATTCACCCCCAGGGCTACTGCCGCAATCTGCTGGTAGGTGCTATCAAAAGCCCCACGCCATTCATCCGGCAGATCCAGGCCTAGTATGGGTTCATCCAACTGCACCCATTCAACTCCGAGGTCAGCGAGCTGAGACAGCAACTCGGCATAGCAAGGCAGGAGTTTTGGCACTAAATCCAGAGGGCTATCCACACCTCGCCCCAGCCATAAGTAAGTGAGTGGTCCAATAACCACCGGCTTGGCTTTGTAGCCCAGGGATTGGGCTTCCCGCACCTCTTCAAGTAACCACTCACTATCCAGGGAGAACGCCTGATCATTGGAGAACTCAGGCACCAGATAGTGGTAATTGGTGTCGAACCACTTGGTCATGGCACTGGCCGCTACCGGCTGCCCCGATGGAGCGCGACCACGGGCCAAGCGGAAATACTGGTCCAGCTTGTTGTCTGCCGCACCTTCTTTAAAGCGCTGACCGACCACACCAAACATCAGGGAGTGATTCAGAACCTGGTCGTACCATGCGAAATCCCCCACAGCTACACGGCTCAAACCGGCCTCACTTTGGGCCTGCCAGTTACCACGACGTACCCCTGTGCCCACTTGCAGCAACTGCTGCTGGGGCATATCACCGCGCCAATAGGCTTCTTGCGCTTTCTTTAGTTCGCGATTGGCTCCGATACGCGGATAGCCGAGGATATGTGTTTGCACCATGGCCGCCTTCCCAAGCTGTTTCCTGTGAGGGGAACAAAGTTGCCCCATTGAAAAATACCCCGCAGCTGCGATCTCGGTAACGGTCGCATTAGCGAGAGTCCTGACTTGATTGTGTGCGCACAGTACTGTTCAATCAATTTCATATTTTTTGCAAATAACATGAATAATTTTAATGATGATTGAATTGCGCCATTTGCGTGCGCTGAGTGTTTTGCGTGAGACAGGCAGCTTGGTACGCGCAGCAGAGCGCCTTCACTTGACCCAGTCGGCTCTTTCGCACTTATTTCGCGAAATGGAGGACCGGCTCGGCCAAGAACTGTTTATACGTAAATCCCGGCCTCTGCGATTTACCAGTGCCGGTCTGAGACTGCTGCAGTTGGGCGACGACATACTGCCCCAGGTAGCTATAGCACAACGGGACCTGTCTCGACTGGCATCTGGGCAAGCGGGCAGGCTCAATATCGCTATCGAGTGCCACAGCTGCTACCAGTGGCTGATGCCCGCACTGAATACCTTCCGGGACAGCTGGCCAGAAGTGGAACTGGACCTGTGCAGCAGCTTCCACTTCGCTCCCCTGCCCGCACTGGTGCGCGGCGATCTGGACCTGGTTGTCACTTCTAATCCAGACCCCGATCTCAAAGGACTGCACTACGAGCCGCTATTCTGCTTTGAAATGTGCCTTGCCATAAGTCGCAAACACCCTCTAGCGCAGGAGAGCAAACGGCGTTGGGTAGAACCGCAGGAATTGGCTGGTGAAGTCCAGATTACCTATCCGGTTGAGCGCGAGCGGCTGGATATCTTCCAGCACTTCCTCGACCCCGCTGGAATTGAACCCGCAGAAGTTCGAACCGCAGAACTCACCGTGATGATGGTTCAGTTAGTAGCCAGCGGCCGAGGGGTTTGCGCCCTGCCCAATTGGGCGCTACACGAGTACCTGCAAAAGGGGTTTGTTTCCCAATTCCAGCTGGGTAAAGAGGGCCTTTGGAGCACTCTCTACGCGGCAGTGCGGGAAGATATGCTCGAGCAACCTTATCTCACAGACTTCCTCAAAACCGCACGGGATACCAGCTTTGCCAATCTGCAAGGTGTTAGAGCGGCCAAAACCAGCCCCAGTGTGGCAGAACCTGCCTAACCACTTACAAAAGTTAACTGGGCGACTTAAGCCTTTGCGGAAATAATGACTTACTCAACCTCAGCACAATTATCAAACAAACTGAATATTTTCAGATCAAACAAATCAATGGTTTGGTCTGGCCGGAGAGGCCGGTAAAATCACACAAATAACTATACGGCAGTGGCCTGTACCCGGCCAAATGCCTGGACTTTGTAGGAGACCCTCTATGTCAAACCCGGTTGAACGTTGGAACTCAGTGAGTAAAGGACTGCACTGGCTTTTTGTAATCCTGCTGCTCTCTGTGTGGGGAGCGGTTGAACTGCATGAGTTTTACGAGCGCGGCGACCCCATGCGCGGCTGGTTTATGCAGCTGCACTTCTCGCTGGGAGTCGGTGTCCTGATGCTTCTGGCCCTTCGCCTCTACTGGCGTGCACGTCACAAGCGCCCACAGATTGAAGGCAAGAAGTGGCAGAAGGCACTGTCCAGCCTGACCCATGGTGGACTCTACCTGTTGATTCTGGCTATGCCGGTATCAGGCATCGTGATGCGCCAACTGTTTGGGCGCGATACCGAGTTTTTTGGCCTGTTTGCCGTTCCCAACCTGTTCGCCAAAAACCCGGATCTGGGCAAGCAAATCGCTTTCCTGCACAAAGATGTCATGTGGCCCGCCCTGCTCGTACTGGTTGGACTGCATATCGCTGCCGCCCTGTGGCACCACTTTATTGCCCGCGATAACACACTCACCCGTATGCTGCCACAGCGCTAATTCAAGTCAGGGAAGAAATAGAAGAAGGGAAACTGAATGGGAGAGCGCAGGCCTGCGCTCTCCCGGAATAAACCAGCTAAACAGGTACGACTTACTCGTCGTTATTGCCGCGCTTGGCTTTGGGCTTACCTTTGGGCTTGAACTTAGACTTACCCTTGGGCTTCCCTTTCGATTTCACCGCTGCTTCATCGAAGCGGGTGATTTTCATCGGCTTACCGGAAACACGCACCTTCTTCAGGTGTTGGAACACTTCTTTCGGCATTCCCTGGGGCAGATCTACCGTGGTGAAATCGTTGTAGATTTCGATACGGCCGATATAGGAGCTGTCCAGATCCACCTCATTGGCAATAGCGCCAACAATGCTGCCGGGGCGCACGCCCTGCTCGCGGCCGATCTCGATACGGAAGCGCTCCAGCCCCTCATCGGGCGGCGGCAGCTTGCGATCTTTCTCAAAGCTTTCCTTCTTGCGACGGCGACCACCGTCAAAGTCATCATCGCGCTCGCGACGCTCTTTGCGCGGCCTCTGCTCTTTCTCTTGAATCAGCAGGGGCTGGTCACCCTGGGCCATTGCAGCCAGCGCGGCAGCAACATCCAGAGGGTCAACTTCATTCTGCGCCAGGAATTCCTCAACCAGCTGGCGATAGGGCGCCAGATCAGTTTGGCCTTCCAAGGTCGCGGTAATGCGCTCGCGGAAGCGCTGCATACGGGCGCTGTTAACTGCATCTGCGCTGGGCAAATCCAGTTTTTCGATCGGCTTCTTGGTCGCTTTCTCGATGACACGCAACATACGGCGCTCGCGGGGCGCCACAAACAGGATCGCATCGCCTTCGCGACCAGCGCGGCCGGTACGACCGATACGGTGAATATAAGCTTCGGTATCGTAGGGGATATCGTAGTTAATCACGTGGCTGATACGCTTTACGTCCAGTCCACGAGCCGCAACATCGGTGGCTACAACAATATCGAGCTTGCCGTTTTTCAGCTTGTCGATCACGGCTTCACGCAGGTTCTGCGCCATATCACCGTTCAGGGCGGCACTGGCGAACCCTCTGGCGGCCAGCTTATCTGCCAGTTCCACGGTGCTGTTTTTGGTGCGCACGAAGATAATCGTAGCGTCCACCGGCTCCGCTTCAAGAATACGGGTCAGTGCATCCAGTTTGTGCAGACCACCAACCGGCCAATAGCGCTGGCGAATGGTTTCCGCAGTCTCTGTCTTAACACGGATTTTTACTTCAACCGGCTCATCCAGATGCTCGCGGGCGATGCGGGCAATCTCTTTTGGCATAGTGGCGGAGAACAGCGCAATCTGGCGCTCTTCAGGAATCTGCTCCAATACCCACTGCACATCATCGATAAAGCCCATGCGCAGCATTTCATCCGCCTCATCCAGCACCAGGGTGCGCAGATTGGACAGATCTAAAGAGCCGCGACGCATATGGTCCATCACCCGCCCGGGGGTACCTACCACCAGCTGGACACCACGCTTCAACTGCTGTATCTGGCCGCGGTAGTCAGCGCCACCGTAGATAGGCGCAACGTGGAAACCTTTCAACTTGGATGCGTAAGACTGGCAGGCTTCAGCCACTTGAATAGCCAGTTCGCGGGTCGGTGCCAGCACCAGTGCCTGAGGGCGACGATCCTTCAGGTCCAGCTGGGAGAGTAGCGGCAGCGCAAAAGCTGCGGTCTTGCCAGTGCCCGTCTGGGCCTGGCCTAGCACATCCCGCCCCTCCAGCAGGGACGGAATAGTTTGTGCCTGGATCGGGGAGGGAGTCTCATAGCCGAGCTTTTCGATGGCGCTGAGAATTTCAGACGGCAGACCCAACTGGTCGAAGCCGGCCGCTTTAGGGGTATCGGTCATTTCGGAATTCACTTGAAGCCAAAGTCCCTATCGCGGGACCGGAGCGGTGGGTAAAAGGCCGCGCAGTCTAACAGGTTAGACGATCCAGATCAGCCTGTTTTTTAAACAAGCTGTGATGAAGCGTGCAAGCGGAATGAAATACCTTAGATGGAAAGGAAAAGAACGCAAAATCCCTAATCCCTAATCCCTAATCCCTAATCCCTAATCTCTAGTCCAAGTCCGTGCGAGAGAATTAACCCGCACTATTTCCGCTTTTGATAGAGAGCTTCGCCTGGGGGCTACCCTCAGCAGCAGATTCTATGCGCTTTACCACCCCTTCAATGGTGGCGCCAACCGCCTTGGAGAAGCTACCGTCTAGCTGAGTTTGCTCATATAAATAGGTATGAAAGCGTCTGAAAAAAGCAATATCCACGCTCTCAGGCTCAGCCCAGAAGCTGGATAGTTTACCTTGATGAGTCAGGCCTGGGATGTCATATAGCGCGCGCCCAAGCACTTTTGTGGGCACTTTGTGAAGAAGGGCAGAGATACCGACAGTACTATTAATTGTAACTACGCCACGAGCATGATCGAGAAGGGTGGGCAAGTGCAGATCATGACAATATATAACTCGTCCCTGGATACTATAGCGAGCTTCTAAGCTATCAATCAGCTTCTGGTAATGACAAAACCCACGATCCATCGGGTGATGCTTTAAAACGATCACCGCGTCATTTGGCGCGTTCTTGGCAAATGACTTCAATACTCGATCAATGGCGTTTTCAATTGAGAGAAGGTCCGAGTGCTGTCTTAATTGAAAATCATCTCGAGTCTGTAAGGGAAATAAGAAAAAACGCTGGCTTAGCTTTCCCGTAAGCTTAGGCGTCAAACTGCGCTCTGTTACTTTATAAAGCCCTTTTCGTGCAAAGCTCTTCAACCAACAAACGCCTTCGGCTTTCCAATCTCGATTTCTATGATGGTGATATGCCTGAAATTCGGAACGCGCGAGGCGCATCGCTGCGTAGTAACCCATAGCGAAGCAAGCACGATGCCAGAATGTTTGCCCTACTGGTAACCCACAAGATCTGCTCTGGACCGGTTCATACTTTTCGATCTCCTCCCGCGTCCAGTCCATTTGAGAGAAAGCATTAACCCCCCCCCATTCCAACGTAACAAAATCTGGACGTAAATACCCCTCTTCAAACACCCCAAAAGCAACACCCAAAGATTCACAAACACTTCGAGCTTGAGAGTGATAGCGACGACAGTCTCCATAAACAAATACAGCTTCTGCATTATGTTTTAGCAAATAGGACTTAAAGAAGGGTGACCAATCACTTTCGGTTCCCGTGAAATCACTCTGAAAATCAGCCCAAGCAAAATAGCGATCGCCGCCATTGAAATTAATTTTATGCGTAGTTATGCCTTGATGTGAGAGTCTCTTTGCCAACTTCGCAAAGAACGGGCCATGAGGTCCCTGTAAAAAGACTGCCACAGACATTATTCAACCTACCCCTAAAACTTGCTATTTAGCGCTTAGAAATTGAGCACATATATATAACGGGTCAAACAAAAACCATTTCCATGCCGCACATTAGCTACTTCAGTCATTGACATATCGCTATATGTCACTCCGTGGCTCAATAGGCCTAACAGGAAATTGATCAACTAAACGAACAAGAACAGGTATTAGAGTACTAACTGGCGCAAAATTCTACCAAATAGAACAATAATCTTCTACAGTTGTTAACTTCTTCCAAACCTCAGAAATTGGTAGTGACAAAATTCTCCCGCACCGGAGAAGCATAGAGTATAAACAGGGAGTACTTTTCTCTGTTTAGAATACTAAGTTCATTTTTTTGAAGCTTCAGAAGCCATTTTATCAAAACAAAATTTTTTACTTTACATCCTTACCCATCATAAACGAAGCTGGCGAACTTGCCATCAAAAAAGTTTTCGGCCAAGTCGGGATTTTAGTTGGATGGCCAGCCATTTCAACTGACCAGATCACAATTCACCCACCAAACAAGCGGTCATACTAAGGCCTAACTAATATCATACCAGTCAACCCCAAAACATTATTTATCAAGTAAAGGCGCTTCCTACTGGCAATAACTACCAAAGACCTACACGATATACTTAGAAGCAAGCACAAACAAAATAGCAAGCTTAATCCACAGTTTCCGTGCACCGAGAACGAGCTAAGCGTCCATAATAATTTCGCTGCTCTCCACTGTTAATCTTGCCTTTATCCAGCCGTTTTAAGGCCACTTTCCATACTGTTTCGAATGCTTTAGCAGCACTATTAGGGAAAGGGGTAAATAATGGATTAAAGGGGTTGTCTCTAGCCTGCATCCACACCGTCATACGCTTCGACTTTTGGAGCGCCTCACCGCGACAGTGAAAACCATACACATTACCAATCACTAAAGTATTTGCAGGGACAGATAGCTTTTTCACTTCATATCCCATTTTTTTCAGATCTTTGTCATTGACCCGAAAAGATCCATCCCAATAACGTCCAGATGGCCTTTCGTTGCCCTTCTTACAAGCCTCTAGACTCTCTCTATACTCCCACTTCAACCTTTTCCAGGAAAGCTTGTGAGAACCTGGTGCATAGACGTAAGCTCCATTATTATCACTCGTCTCATCTATATATAACCACCCTTTAACACACGGGTGAAAGGTATCCGCATGTAAGTCTCGTTGAGGGTCTGGCCGGGGATTCACATTCTCATGGTTGCAGAGGTTTTCTATATAGAATAAAGGCGGCCGATTCTTCGATGAGCAGTACCGCATCAAGCGATTTAATAGCTGATTTTCAACTAGCCGCTTAAATTCTGGAGCTCTTTTTCGCTCCTCGTAATCCATAAATATCCTCTGGGTTACAGTCGTACCTTCAATTATTTCCCTAACAGGCCCCTCGAACTGATCAAGCTCCTTTACCAACTGTAAAAACTGCTTATTATCGAGAAAATTTTTCTTTAAAATATAACCATTCTCAATAAATTCTCTTCGGTATTCCGAAGGAACTATAGGAGAAAGGAGAAATAATCGGAACCGAAATAGAGCATGAGCAACTACAACCCTAAGGACATGTAACCCGAAAAAATTAAGCACGTAATTTCCAATAATAGGATTATTCTTAAAGCTCTTCCCCCAGCTAACCAATTCGAAAGACCACTTAGGTGCTTTCCAGGTCAAAGCAAGTATTCGACTTAGCATTATCACCTCCCAAAGATACATATCTGAAACTATATTATTTATATGGAAATACAGTTTCGCTTTGCTGCCTACTAAACAGGGCACCCATTATCATATTAATCAATAACGAAGAAAAATTTTTCTATACCAGCAAAAAACTTTAAAGAAAAAGCTCTCGCCATTATATAAAGATCGTTTTTTTTCTACCAACTTAACTGTGGTCTCTGCATCAATGTAATCCCCTGTCGCAGCATCAACATATACTGGGTAAAGTAGCAAGGTTCCCGCGATTAACTCATCTAAAGTCAATTTACGTCGCCGCCTTTGCTTAAAAATGTCAAAATCCTTCCTATCACTCCCTACCTTGGAGAGCAGAGTGTCCTCAGTTAAACCCCAACCGGAATAAAAAGGTAAACCATAAGTGACAACCTTAACTTTTCTAAGCAAGGCTTCAAACCCCGCCAAAGAACACAAGGTATGCACCTCATCAACCTGATCCAATATTTGAGAGATATCCCCTTCAGTAACAATCGAGTCATATAATCTTTTAGATCCTTGAGGTAATTCTCCCAAGCGAGCACCAGCAACCACATCGGGATGAGGTTTATAGATAATATATGCTTCTGGATTTTCCTTCCTTACTCTCTCCAAAAGAGAGTGGTTACTTTTTATAACAGGAGAACCATAAGCAATTGAGGCATCGCTTTCCACCTGCCCAGGAACTAAAATAATTTTCTTATTATCAGGAAGAGAGAGATTTACTGAGCCCTGAATGTTATATTTTGTAACTCTTTTTCTTAAAAGTAGCAGATGAAGGCTTTTCGCCCTATTAAGTATTTCATCACTAAAATTAGTATTACTTAAAATAATTTCAAGATCACTGGGTGACCGGGCATCAAAGTAAATACCCCGGGAATCAAACACTAAAGAAGTGGGTGCAACCAAGTCCGCACCTAGCCCTGCTGAACGTATGAACCCATCTTCAACTCTCCAAAGACGAGCTTGAATCTCCACAATCTTTTTCTGCAATGAGTTCGTTGGCCGACTAGCCCAAACAAAAATATTAGCGCCCGCTGCACACTGACTGACAGAGCTTGTGCCTCTAACAAAGTCCACCTTTCTCTTTTTACTAAGAAAATTAGGAATAAACTTTCTCTTCCATGATGAAAAGCCCACACCTAACCAAGCACCTTGAAACCTAAGCCACTGCCTCTTTTGCTCCGCAATCAAAGCAACCGTCTCTTCAAACTCACATTTATCACCGGTATATGGGTTTATATATCGACAATACCTCAAATAGGCAGCACAAAAGAGCTGCGAAAGAGATCTGTTGATATTGCGACGTGATAAAAATTGTCTATCTTTAGTTAATCCCCACCCAGAATAAAAAGGAACACCAAAGCAGTGTACTTCTTTCCCTGCAATTAAAGCATCAAACCCCAGCTGACTAGTGACAACATAAACTTTTTCCACATAGTCAAAAATAGCCCAAGGTGAGATATCTTCAGATATAATTCTACAGCCTTTTTCAAAAGCTAAACTTAATAAATAACCCTTCTTCTTCCCTGTTATAACATCCGGGTGTATTTTTACACATATCTCGGCTTCAGGGTTATCTTCAATAGCACTATCCAGCATGGCCAGAAAATGAGATTCAGAAGCCTGGCCAGCCGAAACAGAGACATCACCAAAAGTCTGATCCACAACTAAAACCCTTTTCAAATTAGTTGACCAATCTAAGGGCTTATCTATGGATTGATTATATTTACAAAGCCTATTAGCTCGTAATAGCTCTATCCCTTTCTCCGCTCGATCCAGTTCTTCAGAAGTGAAGTCAGCTAAAGCTATCAATGTTTCTAAATCACTAGGTCGAGATGCATCATAATAGATCCCGGTTTTATCGACCACCAGACTATGCGGAACCGCTCCATTAACTCCCAACCCGAGCGAACGTAAAAACCCATCTTCTATACATGCAAATGGGAGCCCTGCTCGTAGAGCAATCCTTTTTGCTTTCATCGCTGTTGGTTTAAGCCCCCAACCAATCATATAACTCACATAACTAGCGGGCTTGAAGGTAATATACTGGCAGCGTATATCGAGTAGGCTTTCTAGAATCCGGTGTTTCCGCAAACCTAAAGAACAGTGTCCGGCTACAGGCATTTTCGTGCCTCGGCCAGCATATTCCTTCGTAATTCTTCATCCTCAGCCAAAGCAAGAATTCCATCGATCCATTGCGAAGAGTTCATAGGTAAAAGCAAACCGTTTTCACGATGACGAACCACTTTGCCATAAATATCACCAGCAGCGTAAATACCCACAGCACCAGCCTGTGTGATATCAAAGAACTTGGTGTGAGACCTAGCTCTATTAAAAGGTACATTCAATAAGGGCGCTAAACCTATATTTCGCCCCGGCACCTGTAACATCGAGAAATAAGTAGGCCATTTCATCGGGTGCAACACTTTAACCCTTGGTATATTGGAAAAAAGCCGATTCACGTAGGTATTTCCAATTATTTCAAAGCTCAAATTTTGATTATACTTAAGAACCTCACTTACCACAGGGTACAACCATTGGATATCTTCTTGATGTGATGCAGAGCCATGATAAAAAAGATTTACAAAATTTCTATCAGTTATCTTGATGGGCTCCGCTTGCAACAATCTTGGCCTCCAGTCACTATATTTACTCTGTAAATAAGGCGTCGAAACCAACAATTGAGCTCCCACAGACTTCAACCATTTTTGCTTTGACCACCCATATCGAAGTAATTTGAATTTGTACTTAATAGACAAGCCAAGAAGTGCCTTCTGATCAAATAAATCATCATCTATAAAGAAAAATATACCAGAAATATCCTCAACATTTTTCTTCAGGAATGATTGCCATTTGCTAGGGACATAACGCACAAATAAAATATTTGCATCACGTATATTTTCCTCTGCAGGGACTTCATTAAAACCGAAACGTTTATAGCTAACTCCCATATTTTTAAGGAATGGCAAAATAAAATAATCTGTCGAGGGGTTACGACCTTCTTCTACAATTAGCCAGCGGCTAGCAAATTCCAAATCAATCTCCAGACCTGTCAAATCTCAAGGGGGAATACAATTGGCAGCAACAGTAAAACAACCAGAGAATAAGCAATAGTCAGGGGCAACCCGGCACGGAGAAAATCACGCAAATGATATCCACCAAGGTTCTGTACTATTAGGTTTGTTTGATAACCAAAAGGTGTCAAAAAGCTTGCACTTGCTCCATAAGCTACAGCCATTACAAAAGGCATCCAACTGACATCAAAACTATCAGCTAGACTCCAAGCAAGGGGGAATGCCAAGGCCGCAGCTGCATTGTTAGTCATCAACTCAGTTAGCAACAGCGTGAGTATAAAGATACCCACCAAACCCGCTATTGGCCCCCAGTCAGCTAGAAGCCCCTTTAGCCCGATAGCCAATAAATCCGCCAAGCCACTACTAGCGAATGCTTCTGCAAGTACCAAGGCACTCGCAATGATCAACCATATCTGAAAAGGAAAGCGCCTCTGCAATTCAGTAGTTGATAGGATACCGAGTGCGATCATACCGCTAAGAAGTACCACTAACCCTTTTAACAGAGAAAAATAGCCTAGCGCGGTTCCCACCACAACTGCCGAAAAGCCTAAGCCTAACAACCAATTATCCCGTCGTGACAAGTCACGTCGCACTTCAGTGCCACTAATCACATAGAAATTTTTGTCAATATTCAGGTGATGACGAAAATCCTGGCCTACTGCTAGTAAAAGGGCGTCTCCCGCACGAAGTTCAATTTCACCTAACTTACCCGATAGCCGATCACCACCACGACGCATTGCCACCACTGCAGCATCAAAACGAGTACGAAAGTTACAGCTTTTTAACGATTGCCCGAGGATACTAGAATTAGGGGTAATTACCACTTCAGTAAGATTCAGGCCCAACTCTTCATCCTCTAACGCAAACAGGCGTAGCCCCTGAATGCCCTGTAAACGTCCAAGGTCACGAACGTCACCGCAAAAAATTAATTTATCACCATCTCGGATAATCTCTGAGGGGCCTACAGGGCTGATTACCTGATCACCCCGAACTATCTCAATTAGGTAAAAAGTTTCCAAGTGACGCAGATGATTCTGCTCGACACTCTTTCCGTCGAGAGGGGAATTCTCAATGACTTCCGCTTCTAAAAGATATTCGGTCACAGGCTCATCGACTACGCTCCCTTCTGGCAACAAACGGTTACATAGCAACAAAACAACCAACCCTACTAAAGTGGCAGCTATTCCAATGGGCATAAAAGTAAAGAAGTCTAAGCCAGGCAAGCCTCGATCCAGTACAAAACTATTTACTATCAGATTGGTAGAAGTGCCAATTAGGGTAAGTGTTCCCCCAAGAATCGCTGCATAAGACAGAGGCATCAAAAGTTTGGCTGATGGGAAGCGCCGCTGCCCCTTGACACTAGACGCAAGAGCAGCTACCACTGCCGTATTGTTAAGAAATGCAGAACTCAACGCTGTAGCAGCAGAAAGTCTCAGTAAACTAGCCTTAAGAGATCCCTTAATCAATCCTTCTGAGATCACCCGAAGCCAACGAGCCCTCTCTAACCCGACCGATACCAACAATAGAGCGACCAAAGTAACAAGACCGACGTTCACCCCCTTTTGTAGAGCAGACTCTAACGGTACAAGCCCCGTTAGAAAGCACGATCCAGCAGCCGTGGCAAAGATCAGGGATGGCTTTAAGCGGGTAAAAATAAGTGAACCGATAACCAGAATGAAGATCCCGGCTACAAGCAATTGAGAAAAGGTCATAAGATTAGGGCGTCATTAAGGCTATATGAGATAGAGTTCTATTACTAATACACTTGTAACTCACGAAGATTATGCCAAATTTAATGTGACTGCGCTTTCTAGCCTCCAACCTTTAAAGCGGCAAGTTAAGCAGGCCCCTTCTTTGGCAAGATTTTGAGGAAAATAAAAGCTCATCTACTAGAGCATCCCGCATACTATTATGCGTGGCAATTAAAATGCCACGCTTTGCTAAAATCAAGCCAAGGTAAAGTCCTCGTGAGCTAAGGTCAGGTTAGGGTTGTATGCGGGATCAGCATCCAGCACCCCCCCCCACCGATCACGCATATAGTCAGCCTCCCTTTGTGCCCGGCGGCGTTTAGCTTTTGTATCATCCGCTCCACGGGAAACAGACTCGTGGTGATATAGCTCAGCATATGGCGTCCACAAATTACGATATCCTGCTTCACGAACTTTCAAACATAAGTCCACATCATTAAAGGAGATTGCCAAGTCTTTCTCATTTAAGCCTCCAACCTCCTCAAACACGGACTTACGTAATACTAAACAAGCGGCCGTCACAGCAGAGAGATTCTGTATTAGATGGAGGCGTGAAAAATAACCATACTCATTGCGACTGAAATATTTATGGGAGTGGCCCGCAACACCACCTATGCCTAATATTACACCACCATGCTGGATAGTATCGTTGGGATAATAAAGTTTGGCTCCAACACAGCCAATATCAGACCTTAAAGCCTGTCCTACCATCTCACTTAACCAACCATCATTGATGGGTTCAATATCATTATTGATCAAACCAATAATCTCACCCCTCGCAAGAGCAACGCCGAAATTATTAATTGAAGAATAATTAAATGGATGATTCCAGCGGTGAACTGAAACACGAGGATCAGAGGCAATTATCTCCTCTAAAAAGCCTAGTGTAGCCTTGCAAGTGCTTTGATTATCTAGAATTAACAACTCAAAATTTGGATAATCAGTTCTAGATAGAATTGCATCGATACAGGGCTTTAAAATATCATAGCCGTCCCTCGTAGGAACCAATAGAGTCACAAGTGGAGCGCATTCGGGCACATTCCATCGTACTCTGTAACTATTTGGAGCCGAACCTAGTGTCACACTGGCATTTAGAGATTGAGCATCCAAATAGTCACTCACGGCTTTTAAACCAGCAGTTGAGGCATAATTTTTAGCAGTACCTTCCTTAGCTGTGGAGCCGATAATTGCTCTCCAGTGGTACAATATCTCTGGAATATGTACCACATTGCTACTATTCAGGTACGGCATACATCGCAAAAGCAAATCATGATCCTGGCTACCCTCTACCCCCAGGCGGAAGCCCCCAACCAAGTCTACGAGAGTTGCCTTTAAAACGGTCAAATGACAAATATAATTTTGTGACAGTAGCAGATCAGGATTCCACCCAGGTTTAAAGTGGGGATCAAAGCGTTCACCTAGCTCATCAATTTTATCCTCATCACTATAGAGCAACTGCGCCTCTGGGTTATCAATAATTGCCTGCATCACTGTCATCAATGCATGTGGCACCAATGTATCATCATGATCGAGTAGTGCAATATACTCGCCCCTTACCAATTCTAAAGCGGTATTACTAGCAGCAGATATATGCCCATTATCCTTTCGAAAAACTACTTGGATACGAGAATCCTTCTCCTGATAACTCTGAAGGCATTCTCGAACTTTCTGATTTGAAGAAGCATCATCTGCAATACAGAGCTGCCAGTTGCCGTAACTCTGCACAATTACAGACTCTATACAGCTACTTAGCAGCTCCAAATCACTGTTAAAAGTTGGGAGAATAATTGAAATCAATGGTTGCGTATCAAGTTTTCTACTGTATGCAACATCTAAATTGGAAGCTATCTTTAAAGTCTCAATCTCAGAGATCCATTCCGCATAATCACATGCCTGTCGCCGTTTGGAGAAAGTTCTTGCGTAATATTGTAATGCCAACTCTCTCCAAGACCGATTAGTCTCATGAGCTTCATTACGGATACTCTGCAGTACTTCCACTTTCCGTAAATCACGGAACTTAAAATGCGCGTTAATTAAACGCTGGCACAAACGATCATAGGCAAACTGCGCTGGTAATTTAACTAAACGAAAATGCTTAACAGAAAAGTACCCAGTAGACTCCAAAGGGTCTAATCGAAGTACCTTAACCCGCCTTGGTAGATACACGAGACGCTTTGTAACCCTGCCTGCCTTTAAGGGGATCAAAACACTATCCGACTCATCGAAACCTTGCCCATAATTAAAATATAGCTTTGAATCGGCGAGCAGTTGGTCATGCGATAAATTGATCTCCACCATATACCAACCAGCACCCATAAGGTGGTTTTTAATGTAAAATTGTGGATCGCTGCTTGTTGCGCGCCACTCGAAACCTTTTTCAAGCTTCGTAACAGGCTCAATTGATACCTGCGGCCTAAGCCGAGGAATCAAATTAACATGGAAAAGGGATCTTAAAAATTTAAACACTAGTTAACAGCCTAGAAAATAAACAGTTCATTTCACAGTTTTTCGCATGAAGACTCGAAAGCCGCCAATCTATAACTTTACATAAATACAAGCTCTTCAATCACAAATACTGTTAACAACCACCCCATATTCCCAAATTAATTTTCATACACTTTTAGACGGTTATATATCCTATTAATAACAACGCCACTAGGCCTAAGTGCCAGAGCCTTTTTTATGAAGAGCAGAGCCTGCTCAAACTCACCGATGGTCTCTAACGCCAATGCTGTTTCCCTGCAGATATCCGCCCCATCGGAAGAGCGTGATTTCACAACTTGAAGTTGCTTATCGGTGTATTGAAATTTAGATATGGTTGGCTCGTTATATAAAACTCCAAAAATATCGGCAAGCCGATAAACCACATAGCTATTTACGCTAGAATTTGAAAGGTGACTAGAAATCAGTTCTTTTAACTCTTCTTTAACATATGGACGATGATCAATTGCCTTTGCTGCATCCAACAATTCGACTAAAGGAATACGCTTCTCTATTGTATCGACTTCACCTAAATTTGACGAAGCTGTCTCACTAAAGAAATCATCAGGGCAATATGCCAAAACGCTTTCTTTCATGTATTTATTGGATATGGAAAATTTTTCTTCTAACAGTTTTAGTTTTTCTAAAGTTACTACATCTGTTAGTGGCGAAGGCAACAGCTGCAATTCGTCTGAATATTTCTGTAAGCACCAATCCAATTCATGCTGCAATGACAATGTCGCATCACTCAGAATATAATTCAGCTGACGTTTTAGTTCCAAAGCTCCCAAAGAATAAGAAGAGTTTACAGCCTTAATATTCAAAGAGAATTTATTTATACGCTTCCTAGAAACACCAAGAAAATTAAGAAAATTTAACTCAATACTATTAGGCTCTTCCTTTGAATAACGATACGGATATACGATTACATTATCGGAACCAAATCTTTCAATCCAACTTTTGAAAACATCACCTGATATCCCCCCCAAGCTTTCATTTAATTTAGTCTCAATAAAGCAATCTAAAAGCTTAGTGCTAAAATGTCGTTTAATTGCTTGATTATAGTTTGAAACCAAAGCGCTTATTGGGGCTCTAAAATAAGCGAAAATTTTCACCCTATACTCGGATACAAGGCTAGCTAACTCTTTAGCTCGTCCATAAAAGGACTCACCTGACAGTAACAGGCACAGCTGATTCCGCTTCGCGACCTCAACCCACTCCACTAATAGCTTTGCGGCACTAGCCATATCACCACGTATAAGCATAACTCCTAACCTGGAGTGTCCACCTGAAACGCCGTTAACATCCAGTGGATGTTCTGGATAATAATAACCCGATTTTAAAAGCTCCTCTCTGTTATCCATACAAAACTTCTGAATAGCTGAAGAGCCAGATTTAGGGGCGCCAATATGTATCACAATGTCTTGTGATTTAGGATCAGGAATGGTAGAGCTAGTTACTACAGGAGTGATAAATTTTGATCTACCCCTACCCAAAAAATATTTACCAATAGAAGCCAAAGTAGATAAAGTCCCCAATATACTTAATTTTTAAGTAATCATTATTACTCAACCCTTTCACATTTTACTTATTAGCGTAACCTCGCGAAAGGGACCGGATGGGCAGAAGCAAAATTGCCATTTGCTGTCAACTTAGTCCTTTAGCACCCTACCCATATCCCAATAATTAAAACACTCTGTACTAAGCAAAACCTAGAACCAGCTCTTTAGCTTCGATGAATTTTCACAAACTAGAGAGTATCTCGAAGCTCTTAGATCAGAATAATCGTTGAATCGCTCTTCGAGCAGCCCTCACACTGTAAGTAAGTTGTACGAAAGTATAACTTAAATGATAACATTCAACTATAGCTAAAAACTATGACGTAATTGGCACAACAAATGTGCCAGATGCATTTTTATGCAGAAAAGGCATGCCAATCCTGCATATAGACTCAATCTAGCCACCTTTTGACAGGTTAGTCACTCCCAAAAATATCTCTTGTATAAACTTTTTCAGAAATATCAGAGATCTCATCGACTAACCGATTTGCCACTACCACATCAGAGATTGCCTTAAACTCACTCAAATCGCTAATTACACGTGAGTGAAAAAATTCGGATTCGGCAAGCGTGGGTTCATACACTACTACTTCTACACCCTTTGCTTTGATACGTTTCATTACTCCCTGAATAGATGAAGAGCGAAAATTATCGGACCCCGATTTCATTATAAGTCGATAAATTCCGACCACCTTAGGATTGCGTTTCAAAACGGACGACGCAATGAAATCCTTTCGGGTTGTATTTGCATCAACAATTGCAGAAATAATATTATTGGGTACGTCCTGATAGTTAGCCAGTAGCTGTTTTGTGTCTTTTGGTAGGCAGTAGCCACCATAACCGAAAGAAGGGTTATTATAATGATTTCCGATTCGCGGATCTAATCCGACGCCTTTAATTATTTGACGTGAGCTTAAGCCGTGTGTTTCCGCATATGTATCTAATTCATTAAAGTATGCAACCCGCATAGCTAGATAGGTATTAGAAAACAGTTTAATTGCTTCCGCTTCAGCTGAATCACATAAGCAAACGGAAATATCCTCTTTTTCAGCCCCCTGACAAAGCAGGTCAGCAAATTGTTGAGCCCTATCAGATTGCTCTCCAATGATAATACGCGACGGGTACAAGTTATCATAGAGAGCTTTCCCTTCTCTCAAGAATTCAGGTGAAAAAATAATGTTATTACAGTCGAGCTGTATCCTTAATTTGTTTGTAAAACCTACAGGAACTGTAGATTTAATTACTATTGAAGCTGTAGGGTTAATTGTTAGTACATCTCTTACGACTGACTCAACCGACGTGGTATCGAAATAATTTGACTCAGGGTCATAGTCAGTAGGTGTCGCGACAACTACAAACTCCGCATGTTTGTAGGCTAACTCCTTATCCAAAGTCGCCCTTAGATTTAGAGGAACTTCAGCTAGATATTTTTCTATCTCTCGGTCAACTATAGGTGAAACTTTATCATTGATAAGATCCACTCTGTTCGCATTTACATCAATACAAAGAACTTCATTATGTTGCGCAAGTAAGACCGCATTGGAGAGCCCTACGTAACCTGTTCCAACTACCGCAATTTTCATATCTACTTACCGGAATTCTTTAAACAATTTATATCAACTCGAAAATAGACAAATTAAAGGCTAAACTATTTACAATAGTTTAGCCTTCCGCGTCATTCGAATATATAAAATGTCATGCTCTTTTACCGCACGATTTCTAACAATAACCACTGCAACTACGTGACCAGAAATGCAAATTGAAAAGGTAAATTAATTCGCATCTGAAGTTTCCAAAGTAGACACTATAAAATACCTCATTCCCTAGACTTTTCATTAACCAGTCACGCCCTTACAATTAAGCTTGAATAATTTTGCATTTATCATGGACGCTAATAGTTAGTAAGTCCATATGAGATAATGTATTAATGTCAGATACAAGTCCCTCAAAATTATCCTGAACGTCAATGCGTTCGAGCAAACTACTACTTGCTAATATACCTTCAAAGTTTAGTTCATCAATCTGACTCAATGTTACGAACTGGGAATTTAGGCTTGGCAAATTACTGTACTTAAGATTCGGCCAATTGTCACTTGAAACTGTATTATCGACGAATCCAGAATCCATAGCATATGGCTGGGCCACCCTGACATTCTTATCATATTTTGAGAGCTTAGAAATCACATAACAATGAGAGCCCAGAGTAAGTAAAGAATCTGAGATTCCTTTAAAAAAACTTGGATGTAACTGATTTCCACTCTTTAAAAGGCAAACATAGTATTTGCCTATTTCATAAGGAAATTCTAGGTGAGAAGGAAAGAAACCAATAAAATTGGAGTATTTGGCCTTGGCTTCAGAGCTTGGAGATGCCATGACAACTCCAATACTTCCTGAAAAATTACAGAAATTTGCTGATGCAACAATTGCCGCTAATGTGATATCAAGCTTTTCAGGATCCTCGCATTCGGTAATCAAGAACAGAATGCTTTCGGAAGCAGTGCTCGCATCCGGAGAGCTCTTATCAGGACCTGAAATTGAACTCTTATATTCGATTAATGAATCCGAATAATTTTCCAGCTTCGTTATCTGGTTTTCAGCCAAATCCATATAGTAGTTTGAAAGCAAGGCAGGTACGTAAAGTGGCCTATTTTCGTTTGTATACCTCACAATCAACTCCCAATCAACCAAGCGCCTCATTCTTTCGTTGAAGCCACCTAAAGACTGATACTTTGATCGTCGATGCATAAAGGCATTTAAATCTATAAAGTTTCTATTCTTAACTAGCGCCTGATTAAAGGGCCCTGCACGTAGAAACGACTCTTCCACCAAGCTTTCGCCACTGGTCAGATTGCAAGTTTGATGAATTAGCTGGCCCGCATAAGCACATTCTCTACTTTGATTTTTTTCCAGCTCAAATGCCATAATAGAAAGATAATTTTTATCCCAAGTATTGTCAGAATCTAAGTAAGCTATAAAGTCTCCCTTAGCTTTCTCGAGGCCTACGTTTCTTGCTGAAGAAACGCCCATATTTTCTGGTAGCGTATAAATAGAAATACGGTGATCATTCGTTGATGATTTAATCACGTCTACAGAGCGGTCGTTACTCCCATCATCAACAATGATCAGTTCCCATTCTTGATAAACTTGATCTAGTATGGAGCTAACTGCATCCAGAACTACATTTTCTCGATTAAAAACTGGCATTATGATGCTAACAAGCGGTTTCTCACTTAACCGGTCAAAGTATCTATTAGCATCATAAGAAAGCCCTTGCTTTAAACTTTCAAAGTACTTCTTTACTGCCTGGTAGTTTTTGTCTTGAACATAAACCGAACGATGGACATAGAGCCATTTGTTAACATCCTGAAAAACATTAATTTTTTCAGGTGTTTTAGGTTCTCGCAGTGAAAATGAAACATCACGCTCACATAAATAAATCGTTTTACCATCAGGGTCGATAGCTTCAATTTTTATGTTATGGGTATTACCATCAAGTACAAACATCGGTAATTTGACTTGTAATGAGTGACACCCGTCGAACTTAAAGGCTTTTTCTAAATCTTCACGATAGTTATCCGCGGAATACACCCCTAAAAATCTTCCATCAGAAAACAGCTTAAATTTTATTTTATCAAATAGGTTTGTTTCATCTATAAGCCATCCACAAAGAGATCCACCTGAAATACCATCAATACGCCCTTTATAAGAAGCGCTAAAACTATCAAACTGAATAGTAGACGGGGAATTTATTGCGTCGACTTCTCTCCATCGAATACTTACAACTGCCTTTTTCCCATTAATGTAAGTTTTTGGAATCTTAAAGGTATATCCGTGATGGCCATCATCGCTAACTCCCGCTTTTACAAGATCCTCTCTAAACTCATCACAAGTTACATTACCAACATAAAATTCATCAACAAACACATCAAGATTTAATTTTAATTCGGGGTTTAACGAATTTACAGCCCAACCATGTACAATTCCATCATTTGTTACTGAATCGAGACGTATTTTTAAATGATCAGTTTGTACGTCATCTTCAGACTCGAGGGTTTTTCCTGAAATACCTGCTTTTCCATCTAAAACAGCTCGATCCATCAAATTATTCAGCTTGTCACTAGCTTCAGGGAAGCTTTTCTTTATTCTCTCTTTCCATGGATTAATGAATCTCTCTAATAGATTTTTCTCCAGCATTTCAAAGTCTCCCACCCCAAACTTACCATAGAAATTAAAAGTATTCCGAATATAATAGTAAAGATAGTATTCCTTTGGAGGCTTACCTTTAGGCTCAGAATTCTTATGATGCCTTATCAATACTGAAGGACAAATAACTATCTTTTTATCTTTACGCCTTGCCTCCAAGCACCAATCTGTTTCCTCGTAATATAGGAAGTAATCCTCAGGTATGTACCCGATATCATCGATCAACGAGCCATTAAAAAGTAGGCATGCTCCTGCTGCATACTCAACCTCATACGGCTCACTTGGCAATGAACTAAAATGATCGCCGGAATAATGATGATCGACATTAACACCTTCATCAAATGAAACTACTCCACCAGCGCTCCAAATTTGACTAGTATCATCCCTTAAAATAGCTGGAGACACGATATCTGACTCGATATTTTTCTTATGATTTATCAGGGAACTGATAGAGTTTGGGAGATACTCAATATCCGGGTTTGAAATCAGTACATACTCTGATTTTAAGGTATCAATTGCGTACCGAACCCCGACATTATTACCTCTAGCGTAACCAGTATTAGTATTCAATCTAATCACATGGCAATCGCTAAAATAGTGTGCCAATAGGTTTTCGTTGATATTTGTTGATTTATTATCAACAATGATAATTTGATATTCAAAGTCAATGGATTGACTCCGTATACTTTGAACTACCTTCAGGACGTCTTTTTCACAGTTGTAATTTAATATTATAACTGTAAGTGTTGGACTGCTGATGGTATCTGTTGGCTGATGAATTAGTCTTGCCCCGTCGCCCAAATGTTTGAAGGGAGCGCTAGAGGACTGGTATGCAAATTTTATAGAATTTGCTCCATTGCTCCAAGAAATATTCTCCGCATATTCTTTTGCTCGCTGCTTCATCACCGCTCTATCTAAAAGCGAGACCTCCAGTGATTTTTGCATTGCAGAAATCAACCCAGAAATACTACCTTTTTCATAAATAAAACCATTTTCACCATCTTTAATAATTTCTGGCAATACACCATCGGCGGGCGCAATTACAGGAATAGAAAAAGAAAAGGCATTTAATACCGATCCTGATGTCAAAATATTTCGATAGGGGAAAACAGCGAAATCTGCCGCATTAAAATACAGTTCCAATGACTCATCTTCAACCATCCCTTCATATATCTCAATCCCATCAACCTTTCCGTAGAGTTCGCTAATTTCTCCAGGCTTAATTGGGTGGACAGGCTTCCCTGCTATGATAAGTTTTGAATTTTTATCTACTTTCCTAATCTCTGAAAATGAAACGACTAAATCTGTAATTCCTTTATACGGGCGCACCTGTCCAAGAAATAGAAATACAGTTTCAGAGTCTTTAATTCCAAGCTTTTTTCGGGCAGCCGCCCTAGAAATTGTATTCGGATAAACACCTATATAATTTCCATGTTCAGAAATAGATATTTTTTTTCTGTTCATAAAATAATCCGCAGATAGAACATCTTTGGCCAATTCATTATGAACGAAAACCTGGTGTGCTAAGCCCGTTAACTCTTCATTAAGCTCTTTTTCAATTTCAATAAAATTACTATCATGAGATAATTTATTATGAACAGTCCAAAAAAACTTACCGCCTTTAAGTATGTATCGCCTGACCTTTCCTATAAATGCGTTCTTTAAAAATTTTGCCTCATAAATAGTTTTTGCACCGGCCAACACTCCAGAGGTCCAGTGAAGATGAAAAACATCACTATTCACTAGTGAAGTATCTAATTCATTGTACGCAATATACTGAATATTATATTCCCCTTCGAGCTCTGCATACATTTCTTCCAAATATGGATTCGTAGCCCTGTAATCCGGACATATAATAAGGTTTTTCATTGATTCAACTATACTTTTCAAATGCTTACAATTATAAATTATGCTCGTCCGTATCTATCTTGAAAACGAACAATATCATCTTCTCCCAGGTAGGAACCTGTTTGAACTTCAATCATCTCTAACTGAATTTTCCCTGGGTTCTCCAATGCATGTATTTCACCAATAGGAATGTAAGTCGACTCATTCTCAGAAACCAAGCGAGTCTTTTCGCCTATAGTAACTTTAGCGGTACCCGATACGACTATCCAATGTTCGGCACGATGGTGATGCATCTGAACAGATAGCTTTGCGCCTGGCTTAACTGTAATTCTCTTTACCTGATCTCGCGCACCAAAATCTATCGAATCATAATATCCCCAAGGGCGATACACCTCCCTTCCATGTTTGAATTCACTCCGCCCTTCATCTTTAAGTTTATTGACGACCTGCTTCACTTCTTGAATCTTATTTTTATCGGCTACAAGAAGCGCATCCTTAGTTTCAATAACTACGATATTTTGCAAGCCTATTGCCGCGACCAACTTTCCATCAGAATTAATATAGCAATTTTCCACATCCTGAAGTAGGACATCACCTCGAGTGACATTGCCATTCAAGTCCTTTTCAGATATTTCCCACAAGCTACTCCAACATCCGACATCACTCCATTGTGCATCGAGGGGAATCACCATAGCTTCGGTCGTTTTTTCCATAACAGCATAATCGATTGAAACATCAGGCGAAGTTTTAAACTTCTCAGCATGAGGGCGTAGGAAATTCAAATCTGATTCAGCTCCATCCATTGCTGCCTTGCAGCTCTCAAATATGCCAGGGCAATGAACCTTAAGTTCTTCTAGATACGCACTCGCTTTAAACATAAACATGCCGCTATTCCAGAAATACTCACCACTTTCTAGGTAACGTTTTGCTGTATCTACATCTGGCTTTTCTACAAATTCAGCCACCGGAGATGCTTTGTGAATAGTTTCAGCTCGAATATAGCCATATCCGGTATGCGGGTTCCGTGGTACAACTCCGAAAGTCACTAGCTTGCCTAGTTCAGCATGTGACTTAGCTTCCTCTACGGCTGCATGAAAAGCGACTTTATCCTGAATTACATGGTCAGCAGCTAAAACCAAGAGAATCTCCTCTGGGTCTGCCACCATAGCTGCCAGAGCTATTGCTGGAGCGGTATTTCGGCCCAAAGGTTCTAAAATTATTGTTGCTCCTTCGGATCCAGCTTGCCGCAATTCTTCTGCGGCAATAAACCTATGCTCTTCATTACACACAACCATAGGTGCTAGAGACGATATCCCCTCTATCCTATTGATTGTTTCAATCAACATGGAATCGCTACCCATCAATTTTAGGAATTGCTTCGGCATTAGTTCGCGGGAAGCAGGCCACAAACGACTTCCTGAACCACCCGCCATAATTACTGGTTTAATTTTCATGATTCGCTACCCCCTCTCCATATTGAGCTGTAATACTATTCATATAACTTCCATCCATAATAGAGGTCCACCAATCGTTATTTTCCAGATACCACCGCAAGGTTTTTCTAATACCTTTTTGAAAGCTTTCATGCGGGCGATAACCGATTTCATCATTTGATTTCTTAGGATCTATCGCATAACGGCGATCATGACCAGGCCGGTCTTTCACAAAGGTAATTAACTCGTGAGATACTCCTGCGATGGCAGCTTTTGCATGCGGATATCTATTTTCAAGTAATGAATTTTCACTAAATTCATCATTCATTAATGCACATATCAATCTAACGATATCAATGTTGGTCCACTCATTAATTCCACCTAAGTTATAACACTCACCCAGCCGCCCCTTATTAATAACCAAGTCGATACCTCTTGCGTGATCTTCAACGTAGAGCCAATCCCGAATCTGCTGCCCATTTCCATAAATAGGCAAAGGCTTATTATGTAGAATGTTTGTTATTACAAGCGGTATTAATTTTTCAGGGAAATGATATGGCCCATAGTTATTTGAGCAATTACTTGTTGTCACCTGTAATCCATAAGTATGGTGATAAGCACGCACTAGGTGATCAGAAGCTGCTTTACTTGCAGAATAGGGGCTATTTGGTGCGTATGGCGTATTCTCATTAAAAGCAGGGTCTTCTGCTTCAAGAGTTCCATATACTTCATCCGTGGATACGTGATGAAAACGATGAGTTTCTCTATTGATCCCCTCATCAAGCCATACTGTTTTAGCTGCCTTTAATAAGCTATAAGTTCCAACAATATTCGTCTGAATAAATGCATCTGGTCCGCTAATTGATCGATCCACATGACTTTCAGCCGCAAAGTGTACTAAGGTATCAATTCGGTGTTCACGGAGTAGAGTTTCTACCAGCGCTGTATCGCATATGTCGCCTTGGTAAAACTTATAATTAGGGTGATCCTTAACTAGATCTAAATTTGCAAGGTTTCCTGCGTATGTGAGTGCATCTAAGACTATCACTGTATCCTGTGGGTAATTTTTTATCCAGTAATGGACAAAATTAGCACCAATAAATCCAGCGCCACCGGTAACCAGTAATTTTTTCATATCAAGATCGCTATCAGTCACAATTTTTAAAAAAGCCCCAATACCTAATAGGGAATTGGACAATTAATGTTGTTGTTTCTTTTCAGAAAGAGCCAATCTTAGTGACTCACGCCAATGCCTAGGTTTAATATCTAACTCGGTAATCAATCGAGTTTTATCTAATACACTATAAGATGGTCTCTTCGCAGGAGTAGGATATTCATGTGTAGCTATTGCTTTAAGGTCTAATTGTTTATCCTGCGAAAGTACACCTAAAGCCTTACCTTCTTCATAAATGGCTACCGCAAAGTCATACCAACTGGCTACCCCGAGGTCGGTACAATGGTATATACCACTCACACTAGGCTTTTGAGCAAGTATGATTAAGATCTCCGCTAAGGTTCCTGTCCAGGTTGGTGTGCCAACCTGATCTGCAACAACACTAAGTTGATTTCTATCCGCCATCAACCGAAGCATAGTATTCATAAAATTATTCCCGTGGGATGCGTAAACCCACGCGGTACGTACAATTATCGCTTCCGGAAGGATTCTTAAAACAGCAGTTTCTGCTTCAGCTTTACTAGAGCCATATACCCCGACAGGATTAACTTTATCGGATGTTAGGTATGGAGCTGACTTCTCACCATCAAACACGAAATCTGTTGAGACGTGAATGAGGCGAATATTTAGACTGTTACATACCTCTGCTAGATTTTCGCTACCCTGCTTATTGATTGCAAAAGCGACATTTTCTTCCTGCTCTGCCTTATCAACAGCGGTATAGGCAGCAGTATTTATGATTACATCGGGCTTAACTTCTCCGATCACGGCCTGGACAACTTGTTTATTGGAGATATCCAGCTCTTCGCGTCCCATCGCGACCATCTCAATATCGACAGGACATAGCTTTTGAAGCTCACGTCCAAGTTGACCGTTTTTACCCGTTATTAAGATTTTAAAAGTTGCCATTTTATACAGACCAAGAATAGTTTGACGACGCATCTATCGCGCCGCCAAGTTTTAGCAAAATAGGAAGGTTAATCTTTAAAGAGAAGCTAATCTCGGAGTTAGTGAAACCAGCGTATACTCTCTATGCGAAATAAACCGCATCCACAAAAGAAATACCGCAGCGATCTTTTTCCGAAAGCTGAGGCTGTATACCTTCAATAAGTGGCCAGTCAATATTCAGATCTGGATCATTCCACAGGAGTGACTGCTCATATTCCGGAGCATAGTAGTCTGTGCATTTGTATACAAATTCAGCACTTTCACTTGTTACATAGAAACCATGTGCGAACCCTTCAGGAACCCACAACTGGCGCTTGTTCTCAGCTGACAGATACACACCAACCCATTGTCCAAAAGTTGGCGAACTTCTTCGTAAATCTACTGCGACATCATAAACTTCGCCACGAACAACCCTGACTAACTTACCTTGGGTCCGTTCTGTCTGATAATGCAATCCTCGTAAAATTCCTCGAGAAGACTTACTGTGATTATCTTGGACAAACGCACGATGTGCACACTTACTATTAAAAACATCATCACGAAATGACTCATAGAAGAAGCCACGTTCATCACCAAACACTTTTGGTTCTACAATTTTCACGTCAGGAATTTTTGTTTCAATGATATTCATACTAATTGAGAATTTAGCCGAGGCGCGGGCAAGCAATCTAGCTGCTGCAGCTCAAAAGAAGAGAGTAGAGACTGAGCCGCTCATCCCTGAACGACTTCTAAGTAATAGTTTTAGAAAAAGCCCAATTTTAGCCCGTTTGAACTATTATAATCCAGAAACATAGCGACGTATGTTGAGGGGTGAGGTTTCACCATTCTCAACTAAAATTTGCATCAAATATTTTCCATAGCCACTTTTCATTAAGGGCTGAACTTGCGCTTCTAGATCTTCTGCACTGATAAATCCTTTACGATATGCTACTTCTTCGGGGCAGGCTATTTTTTGGCCTTGTCGACGCTCGATTGTTTGAACAAAGTGGGCGGCATCCAACAAATTATCATGCGTACCAGTATCCAACCAGGCGCTACCACGTCCAAGGCGCTCTACATCTAACTGGTTCTGGGCAAGATATACTTTATTGATATCTGTGATTTCCAGCTCGCCACGTGCACTCGGCTGTACTTCTCGGGCAATGTCGCACACTTGCTTATCATAAAAATAAAGGCCAGTGACAGCGTGATTAGATTTAGGCTTCTCAGGTTTTTCCTCTAAGCTCACAGCTCGACCGCCGGCATCGAACTCAACAACTCCATATGCTCTGGGGTCTGCTACTCGATAACCAAATACTGTAGCTCCCGTCTCTCTCGCATCAGCTTGCTGCAAAATTTGACTGAAGTTATGTGCATAAAAGATATTATCACCTAGTACAAGTGCACTATTGTGGTTACCTACATGCTCACGCCCAATCAAAAATGCTTGGGCTAAGCCATCGGGAGATGGTTGCACTGCATAAGAAATATTAATTCCCCATTGCGCCCCATCCTCGAGCAAACGCTGGTATAAAGATTGCTCTTCTGGTGTCGTAATGATAAGGATGTCTCTGATACCCGCCAACATTAAAGTCGTCAAAGGATAATATATCATTGGCTTATCATAGACAGCCATCAACTGCTTGCTTACCCCTTTTGTCAAAGGATACAAACGTGTTCCTGACCCTCCGGCCAGTATTATTCCCTTGCGTTCAGAAGCCCCTTTAACAACCATTGCCCCTTACCCCCAATTTTCCATTCTACTATTGACTTTATTTAAAGTGCCTCAGATAAAATCCTGGGCAGTAAGACTTCCTTGAAAGTGGATCCAACCACTGAGCCTCAAAAGTTCCTTGAAGCCCTTTGAGGCGTGGATAATTACATAGATCTCCAGAAAACGATATCGCAAACGCCTTACAGCTCATCACAGCCACAAGGCTGTGCTTGAGAACATATGGCAAAACTACTTTTCATGATTAACCCTGCAAGATGAAAGCCAATATGAACACGAGTAATGCTCCAAATGTACCAATTAGAAAGAAAGTACCGCAGCTGTGCCTACTGCAATGCGATATAGTATCTCTGTGATGTCTTTTGTTACTTGTAACTCGCTAGATTGAATCTTTGGCATTACCATGATTTCATCGCCCGGTCTCAGGCGATCTCCTAAACGATTATCGAAATCACGATCGTCAATGCGATTAATAGTTCCATCCAGGTGTAAAATCACTAACTCTTGCTGATTTGCGTTATTAGCAAAACCACCAGCTAGCTCTATATAATCCTCCAAAGTGCGCTTTTTGTTGTAAACCAATGAGGTAGGAAAAATAACTTCTCCCACTATTGATACAGTCGAGGATTTCAATGGAATGACTAACTCATCACCATCTTCCATTAGCATTTGGGCTGCATTTGGATTATTAGCAATAACTACTTGGCCTTTAGGCTCTGCCTTTCGTGCTTGCTCAATAAAGTTTTGAATCATCAGCGCATTGTCTTTCTGGGCAGCTTTTTCTAGGTCGGTATTAGGCTGACGAGTAAGAACCTCCATCTGTAACGCATCAAGCGAGCGATCTAATGCCACGCGCTGCCTATCAGCTACACTCTTTCGGTATAGCTGGATAGATTTCCTATCTGCATTATTCCGGAAGCTAAGCTGCTCTAACAGCTCCTCCAGTTTTGCACCGTAAGGTAAAACATAGGTTGCGGGTCCATTTAATTCACCAGAAACACGAATTGAAATGGATTTCACATCGTTATCTCTAACCAACTCTACCTCGGCACCTGGGTACAAACGTTGTGTGAGAGCCTCTTCAAGGGGTAGATAATTAGCTTGTTGAAGGCCATCGATAGCCTGTGTGATTCGGGCAAAATTCGCCTGGGGATCAGGCTTACTGATGAGAAGCATTTCGCCAAGCTGGGTATAAGGCCCAATAAACTCCATCTGGGCAGCCCTCTGTACAGCGCCCTCGACAGTTACAATCCCCCTTCTGGCTCCAACCACAACAACATCTCCGTTGCGCAACTGAAGGGCCGGCATAGTGCCTTCGACTAAAAATTTATAGAGATTGATTGACTCTATTGGCTCCCCTTGGCGCAATACTTTAATATCAACAAAGCTACCGCTTTTTGCATCAATCCCTCCCGCACTGTCTAGATAGTACAAAATCGAGTCGGAACTGAATCCATTGTACAACCCAGGGCTAGTTACATACCCAGTAACAAATACTTTTACTGGCTGGCTGGCCTCAAGATTAGCGTAAGCCTGGACATTATTTTTAAATACCCGCTTGACATGGCGCAGAACGAAAGCATTTAACTCTCCGTTTTTCACTCCAGCCACATGAACAGGGCCAACCTCAGGAATAAAAATATTTCCCTGGGGGTCAACAGCAAGCGAAGCACTGAAGCTGTAAGCCCCCCATAATTGTAAATTAATTTGATCTCCAATTGTAATTCGATAGTCTGGATTGAAACCGCTAAAAGGCTGATCTTTAAATCCGCCTTGAAACAATGCCTGCCCAAAAACTGGCACTTTATTTTGCTGCGACTCTGAAGAAGAAGACTCGTCGATTAATTGGGTTTCCAGTGCCACTGCTTGCAAGCAAACCAACGAAGCAAGCAGAGCAAATCCAGATCCGATTTTCTTAATCTTTCCTGTAATCATTTGTGCTAATCTTTTTCGAATAAATTTATTGATGGTCTGAGGGAGCCCCCAATACTCTCACCACTTTACATCCTGTGTTCACGGATAGTAACAACCAGCATTTTTCCTATCCCGTATAGCATAAGCAAAATTATTGCGATGCTTGCCAAATTGTAAAGTTTATGCGGATACTCAGCTTCCTCAGCTAACGATGGCTGCGTCACAACCAATAAATGCTTTAATTTACCTGAAGCCTCCATCCGTGCTGTCTCTAAAGCCTTAAGAGAAGCAGCATATGCATCAGTAGCAAACTGCAAATCGAGCTCTAAATTTTGGAAATGAGCACTAAGAGAATTTAGTTTTTGCTCTCCTTCCTCCTCCCCGATCCCTACCAAACGGACCTTCTCCAGCTCTATCTGACTTTCTAGGGCAGCTATATCCGCTTGCATTGACACAATTTGTGAAGAGTCAGCATTTAGGTATGTCTTTGCCGCAGTAAGCTGGGCTCGCTGTTCTGCCAAACGTGATTCTAAACCTTGAATGATAGTACTGATTCCCTTGGTCAGCTCCTCTGGGCTTACCACCCTATGGCTGTTCTGAAAATCAAGGATTTGTTGCTTGGTGGTTCGTAATTTCCCCTGAGCCAGGTCAACTTCACTCTTCACAAAAGCAACTTGTTTATCGGCCAATTGATTACTAATTGCATTGACAAAATCTTCAGACTTTTGAATAACAGTTTCACTTAATAATTTTGCAAAGGCCGGATCAAATGCTTGCATTTCAATAGTAATAATTCCCGTCGCCTCATCATGGCCAATACCTATATGATCTCGATAATATTCTAAGTATTCTTCTTGAGTTGCATCGGGGGGCAACCGCGAAAAGAAATCGTAGCGTGTACTTTTATAATATTCTGAGAGTTTTAACTGTTTATCTAAGTACAAAGCCATATCTAGCGAGTGGATATAATTCACCACCAAAAAAGCATCTTGGGTGTCAGCGCCCATACCAGGAATCAACAAACCTAATGCTGGAGAGGTTGCCTGGGAGGAAGTGCTATCTTTCACTATCAACTGCGCACTACTAACATAGCGTTCAGAAACCCAGAATAGATAGTACACCATAAGGAAAAATAGAGGCAGAATAACAAAAAATGCCCAGCCCTTTAGTTTCGGAATATGCCTGGAAGCGTCACTCACCACCCCAATTAGAGCTTTTTTGCTTGATGGATTCTTCGCTTGTTGTTCAACTAGCTGGTCTTTAACGTCCATAATTAACTCTTATACATTTCAGTGGCGGTCTTTTTTGCTTGAGCGTTTGGTTTCTCACCCTGATACAACTCAATAGCTTGATCAACAGTATCAAAAACTCTTAACCCCGTCGGATCCAGGTATATCCCTACATCACAATTCTTCCGAAGAAGTGCCATAGCGTGCGCCACAATGATGAAAGATGAGCTCTTTCTTTTCTCTGCTATAACCTCTTCGCACTTCCTTTTGAAGTGAGCGTCACCAACGGACATTACCTCGTCAACCAAATAAATATCGAAATCGACAGCAATACTTAAACCAAAGCCAAGACGTGAGCGCATTCCTGATGAGTAACTACTTACAGGAACATCGAAATAATTACCTATTTCAGCAAAGTCCTGCACCATATCCATCACTTTGCGCTGCGCACCTCCCCAAATACCATGTATGCCACAAACAAAAGCGACATTCTCACGGCCAGTCATACTTCCCTGGAAACCACCTGCCAGCCCCATTGGCCAGGAGATTCTCTGGTTAGTTATCACTCTGCCAGAGTCGGGATAATCAATCCCCCCCATTATGCGCAGTAAAGTTGACTTTCCCGCTCCATTCCGACCGAGAATGCCAATGTTTTTACCCTCTGGAAAAGACGCATTTACATTATTAAAAAGTACTTTTCGCCCATGAGGCGTACGGTACGATTTAGTTAGGCGCTCTAATCTAATCACCGACTTTTTACCAAATCACGCCAATTTGCTCGATAACAAAGCAAACCAAAAAACAACATCGAAACAGAGACAAACCCTAAATAAGCCAGACTTCCAAAGTATCCATTAAAGTTACTAAATAATGCTTCACGATTTAATTCAATGACATGTAACAAGGGGTTCCATACCAAGTAAACATGATATTCTTTTGGAATCTGTTCAAGAGAGAAGAAAACCCCAGACATAAAATACAGAGGTCGAATAAGCATAGGAATCACTTTAGCCAATTCTGGAAACCGCTCACCCAAAACACATAGCGCCAAACTAAGTCCTAAACAAAAAAAGAAAAATAGAGTGTTAATTGTTGTGAGAAGTATAAAATTATTAAAAGGTGTGGACACTCCAAGCCATGCAAATACCACCATCAGCACTACGAGAGTTGCCAGATAAATAACAAATTCCAAAAAAACACGACTTAGAACCGCATCGAACGGCCTCAGTTGCCGATAGTTAAATAAACCCCGGTTTGAAGAAATTGCTGCTAATCCCTTTTGCACACAATGACTAAAGAATAGGAAAGGTGCGATTCCTCCAAGCATGAATAGTGGGGTTGGTACCCCAGGATAAAATTCATCTTTCAGGAAGCTAAAAACAGCCACAAGGACAATAATATGGAGTGATGGCTCCAGTAGCATCCAAGCATACCCAAGTCGCCATTTGCCAAAGCGAGTTTTCATCTCGCGCACTAATAGCGCATAAATCACATCTCGCTGAATTTTCCAGACTGAGCGTCGAGTTGAAAACTCCATAAAAATCTACTTTGTTGTAAAGTGTGAACCAGTCGACCACAGAACTAAAGGTGGGTTTGGGATAATCGACTAGGTAATTCCTTAGGAGGCTCTAAAGTACAACCTCAAGCTCATATATTTTTCGAAAACCAAGCCGACCTGAATTAACAAGAAACAAGGCTAATGTCAATACCTCACCTCACAAAAATAAGCGCGCTATGCTACCGTAGCCCCCATCTAAATCAATCACGCGCCATTACGCCGGCCCTCTAGCCTGATCCGCTCAGCCTTCTCTCGACACTAACTTTCAAAACCTCCATATCAAGGCAGGGAGGCATCAATTGATAAAGACCTGCGTACAGCCCCTAACCTCCAGTAAGCTTTGGTTACCTAGACTGCCCCATATACTAGCACCCAAAATCTGCCAGGCGGCTCACCTAATGTAGACACACCGCACTAGTGACGAAAAAATCCACTCATTGAGCGGATTTTGGTCGCCGAACCTAATGGCGTATGTAAATGAGGCATAGAGCTTTTCTTGCAACTCGGTGAAGATGAAGCTACTGAAAAAGATCCACAAGCCACTGAATTCTAAACAATAATTCAATCCCTGAGCAAGTTCTAGCCTCTAAGCTCTTATGCTGCAGTGGAAACTATAATCTACAGACTTGGAAACCTGTTCAGCGCTACAACAACCCCAGCTAACACTTTCGACGGTCGCTCGTACCTTTTACTGGAAGCTCGCTGAGCAAAATATACTCGGATAAGCCCTTCTAGCTGTTTATATGGACAGTCACCAGTCACCAGTCGCCAGTCGCCAGTCGCCAGTCGCCATCAGTAGGCCTGTGGTACTTCAAATGGCATAAAAAGCTGGAAGTAGATCTGCTAAACTCAACTTCAAAGAAGTAAGATCACTAGGAATTTGCAACTCTTCAGATATAGATCAAGCTTCAGAAGGGGCGCGGAAATAGCAATCTTTCTCCTACCGTAACTTTTAAACGCTCTTCAAACCAACCAAACAACTTGCCCTATCTTTTTGCTCTGCTTAGAAAACTCAAAGGACCCCTTAAGTAGGAGATCACATTGCCCCGCGGCAATAATTATCGTGACAGTAAAATAATAGCCAAACTCTCGCCTTCCTTGAAAAATCCAAGAAGGCTTCAAGCTTAGAGTAGAGCTAAAGGAAACCCACTTATTTGCCACCTGGTTTAGAATTGAATTTCATATCCGCTGGACTCACATATTCTGTGGAATTTAGACACTCAAACATGTAACTTATGAAACAACTTCAACTATCAATAAGCAACCAATTATAAATAGCAGTGTTTGAATAACCCTTCCAATTAGGTCTCAAGTAAAAACTCTAACGCTTGTGAAGACTTAGAGGGTATGATTTTGGTTATTTCATAACTAGCCAGCCCTTCACGACAAAATGGATCTTGTAGTAGTAATTCATCGAGTATTGAGCGGCTCTCCACAGAGGCCAAGATAACCCCACCCGTGCGAGGCTCCTTGCGACCAGAGAGCTGAAAATATCCAAGCTCATATTGCTTGTTAAGAAATTCAATGTGCTCAGGAATCAGCTTATCCACCTCTTCAAGTGGTTTTGTATAAGTCAAAGATACTATAAACAAAATAATTACCAACATTTATATTCAAAATTAGATTATTGAAATAAGAGATGGCTACTTACCATCCAAAGACTGATAAGACAAATTGCCGCCCTTCCCCTAAAGGCAGCAGTTTATCTCAATCAGATACCTATGGGGCAGTTGTAATTAATGACATAAAACTGAAAATCAGTACCTTTTAGGATGGAGGGACTACAAAATCCCATAATTGGGCGGGATCCAATTGGAAGCACAACAATATACAGACTAAGATTAACTTTCTATTATCCGCATATTACTAGATACTCAATCTTTACGGCAGTAGATGTCTGAATCGCAATAAAAGGTAAATTTTTTATTGGCTCGGTAGCAGAGAAGCCCACCTCAAATATTCGCTTTTTGTAAAGGCATAATCTTAACATCCATAATATTCCCATATTCAAACCTATTGCAACTAGCACTATGAACATCTAGTAACCCATCAATACTCCTTCTGGATGCCACACGCTTAAAAAAGAGACCACGCAATATTGAATGGCAATATTGAATGGCAATATTTAATCTACTTGTTCAACAGCCTTTAAGGGGGTGGCTCTAGGTATCATCACCAAAAGCTCTAACTTCTAATAAGCTATAGCGCAATCAACTAGCGATCAACACTGTCGTTGCTTCCTCCCCTCCAATCTTCCTAAAAAGCAAAGCACCCTGTGGACCTTCAAATACCCTTTAGTGATACAGGGAGTTTACCTTACTATAGTTCCGATTAACCGATGATATATAAACCCTCCAACTTGGTGCCAAACTTTTTAGAGTTACATTAAGAGAGAGCTCACAACTGCTCTATCTGTGGGCTCAATGCATCAATAGTGATCCATTTCAAGATACGAGCGTTTTAGATTCCTTGAAATTAACTTCTACCTGCTGATCAGCCCATCACTTAAATTAGAGCGGTTGTCCAGTCGCCCAAAAGAATCTCTTGCTTGATCACTTAAAGATGACCCTCACTGCGTTCACCCGACTACGCATTTAATGGCTTTTGCCAACCAATCCATATCGGGTCTATCAGTATAGGCATCATCGTCCCAATGGTATCTTGGAGAAATTTGTTATATCCGACTACTTAGCTACTGTAGTCAATATTTCAATGCTCTTTTTAGTTACAGTAATAACCTGGTTGTTACTAAAAGGATATACATTTATCTCACCTGAGAAACTGGAGATAATATGCTCAGCCGCATCTTCAAAAGGCTCATTCCCATAATGAGGTAGAGGGTAGAAGTCCACAATGTTTAACCCCTCGTGAGACTCCAACTCTTTTGCAGCATCAGGATTATCCATCTCCTGGATATATGCAATATTCGGCGACAGGATCACAGTGCCTGCTGACTCACCGATATAAGGTTTACCAAGTCTAATTTGCTCCAGCAGGATTTTGTCGGCCCCACTTCGCCTAAGCTCCTGAAGTAAGAAATAGGTGTTACCGCCGGTTATATAGACATATTCGTTATTTTTAAGCTTAAGTTTTATTTCAGCAGTATTTGCAGTAGAAACATCTAATTCATCTACGATAAGGCCTAATTCCTCCAATGCTTTCTTAGCATCTTCCACATAAAAAGTTATTTCTTCGGGAAGGCTTGCAGTCGGGATAAATGTAACTCGCTTTCCCCCAAGGCTGCTGTCGTAATCCCTAATTACACTAGCAACCTCAGCAAAATATGAAGTCAAGAATAGCTTGGCCATATAGTTTAATCCGTTAAAGTAATAACCTAATTAATTGCTTCGTATGGACATCATCTACCCACTATTAAAATAGGTCAAGTTACACTATCGAATATGACTGAAAAGGCCAATACTCAATAAAGCGTGACCTCACAAAGATACCAGGCAGAGCTAGCTTTGTACATCACGCCGTGCGGAATATGGAATGGCAAGAGGAAAATGATCCCCGATTACCCAGTAAGGCCAGCTGGCGTAATCGCTGTAATGCACTAAAACGATTTGGCGAGGACTTCGAAGTGACCTCCATACATAAAGCCAAATTAACTGACCTGCGCAAATGGAGGGAATCCCTCACCTATCACCAACAGCACGCACGCCGTGCCGAGTTTAATAAATTCTCTAATTGCCTAATGGCTGAAGGCTTGAGCAAACTGGAAAGCAACCCCTTTACTACATCCGACGATCGACCGTGCCTACTGGAAAAGGGAAAGCTCAGTAAAAAACACCAACGTTTAACTCTGGAATCTTACTGGACCATCTATGAAAAGGCCGAGGAATTAGGCTATGAAGCGCTACAGGTTGCCATGGGTATCAGCAGGATAACAACTATGCGACGCGCTGACATTTGCGAGCTGAACAAGGATTGAAATATTCCTGCTCTCGCTCGGATATTTCAAAACCACTCATTTTACAATGTCTCACTGGTCGAATGTTTTCACCGACTAAAGCCTTTTTATTATATACAATCTCAGCTTCAAGCCGCTTTATGGTAGTACTGAACCTCTTAAACATATCAAGAGTTTTTTATTGATCTCCCTTTCCACAATAAATCAACTCCTTGATATTTTTAATTATCCCTTATTAACTTGATACATTTCTCTGTACACACTAATTAGAGCAGGAAAGAAAAGCCTTACATACATCAGGGTTTTTTATTATGATCGTGAAGGTATAACTTAACTATATGCTCAGGATCAACTAAATACGCACGATCTCCATTCACAATAGTTGTAATTCTCCCTATTCTAGTCGCAGGCTCATTCAAAAAGAGATAAAGCTCTTCCAACTTCGTAGTTTTTAACTCAACAGAATTTCTTCTAGTTAGAAAATACTGTGAAAAAAACAAGTATAACTACAAGTGCAGTTATAACAGCGGGCAACAGCCTTGAACTAAGCAATTCTTCCATTTGTGCTTCTAAGCTCCTACACCATAAACATCTTAATGATATTATCTTTATAGTTAGCTATACCGCTAGTCATGTAAAAGCCCATTTAATAACGGCTGCTGCACTCGCTGTAACTATTGCAGGTCCCACCATTTGCCATCGATACTTTTGATTGACTTGCCTGTCGTGCAATCCGATTACCATATCAATTAGCTCATTAACAATTCCAGGCTCAAGTAAGGGGTGACTATCGTGCCCATTAGCTAACCTTTCAGACGGAAGAGCATATCTTGAAACGAGAGCCACAAGTATTTTTTATCGGTCTGTTGGCGAACACGAAATAACTCGGGATGAGAGACTGCCAAGTCCCCCCACCTTTCCGCTGACTCAGGCTTTCTTTGAAGATCCTCTCCCAAAGCATCCTCGGTTCTACTCGCATATTCATTATATGCAAGGGCTTGTATTAAAGATAAAACCTCACCCAGTCGAGCAACCTTCAAATAATCCTACTTTTTACTGCCCACCTAATCATCCTTGAATAATCAACCAAACAATCAATTCACGAGTAAATCAGCTACGGGAACTATTCTGGCTTCTATATAACCTCAAGAATCCCCTACAAGTGAAAGGGATAACTCTAAAACGCAAGGCAGAAGTAAGCACCTTGCTCCTTAGTAGTGACACAGCTTCAAGTCCATACACATAGAGAACTTAACTCATGCAGGAAAGCAAGCTATTGAAAGAAGACATTTAAATCGAGAAAGCTGAGACGAAAAAAAGGGCCCGAAAAGGCCCTTTTTATCACCCGTAAGTTTGTGTACGGGTTTATGTGCAGTTTGTGTGCACCTTGCAGAAGTTGATTTCTCTTCTTCTACAACCCCTTGAAATACAAGGGAAATTTGGTGGAGCTAAGCGGGATCGAACCGCTGACCTCAACACTGCCAGTCTTCTGCACACAAAAATGTAAGCTACTGATTTGTAAGGGAAAGCCGACTTTTCCCAATCTAACGGCCTTAACTATCCTCGATGATACCGCACCGACGCCTTAACTACCCCCTCCACCAACAACTCTTGTCCTTCCCAGATAGGTGTGGGCCTATACTGGTGTCTTATAGCGTTGTTCACGACCAAATACAGTGGTTGAGCCCTGCATACCATATGGTACGGAAATCTTGAAAAATACCAATGATCCTACCGCAATGGAAAATCCTAACCACGCAAAAGCATTGGACGCTGAAACAGTATCAAGTGAGGCCAATATGTATGCGTAGATTCCTACTCCAGGAATAACACCGAGTATCTTTCTATTCATTTCGCGCGATCACATAACGTCCACAGCACACGCGGCCGAAGCGCAGCGTAGGCTGTCCCGCGGAGGCCCAGAGGGCCATAGCAGTGTGCCTGTGATTACTAAGAATTATTGGCTCCATGTTCCTTATCCCAACAAAAGCAAACAAATAAGTAGTAACTACCAAATAGGGCGTATATCCACATAATTGTAAACCCCATGTGATCCATAGCACTATCGCCAAATCTGGAATACAACAAAAATACTAAAAGTGCAGCAAAGAACGAAGTATTTAGAATGACCGTGCCAATAAATCGCGAAACACCAAACCTGCTCCCTTGCCTCGGGCAAAGAAATGTAAATGGGAGCCACACAAATTTCTGAGCATGAAATATATTCATTATTTTAATAAACTCACCCATAAAAAGATCCTTCGATTATGACTCTTAACGCTGAGGCTGTGTTTTATACACATCATTTAAGCCCATTTAAAGCCTCTGCTGCTTCAATATAATGGAGCAGTTTGGTATATCCCTGCCAAACAGTTTTAACCCCTGGTTCGCCATCACCTTTACGTCCTAGAAATCCCCCTAGGCCTGCCAACATACGCGTTATATCTCTCATGCTTGGAGGTATATTCGGTGGGGAACTTTTATCTCGCATCATCCATACCATGCGCCATTCTTTTTCAGAGTAAGCACTCGTACATGGTTCATCAGGAAGACTTCTTGCTTGTGTAGTTATCGAATGTAGTCGCCATCCAATAATCATATAGATCGCAATACAGTTCAACATTCGCTGCTCTGTTCTAAAACGATTACTTTCTATCTGGCATCCGCCTTTTACCACCCGAAAATAGGTTTCAATTTCCCACCGGCTTCGATACCACTCAATGATAACTCTCGCCTGCTTAAAGTCTTCAACTGGAAGATCAGTTAACAGCATCCACTCAATGCCTTTTTCACCCTCTGGTGGGGTTAATTCTTTAGCCAATACAGCATAGAGAGAAAGTGGTCGTTTAGATCTTCCTTTTCCTAGCAACCGTATCTCAGTAGTGGATACGTTGACCTTGGCTTTTCTTCCAGGCTCTCCATTCCGTTTGGGAATATCTACCGTGTATAGACCGACAGATTTCTGCTCATTCATATGATCCCAAAGCAAAACCGTTTCTTCTCCATCGAGCTCTAAAGTGCGATTGGCCTTAGCTCGAACGATATAGCTCGCCCGCCGCTGTTCACTTTGCTCTTCAGCCAGCTGAAACCACTCATGAATATCACCCTCTCTATCAGCAATACTCACAATTGTGCTTTCAGGGCAGTGCTCTTGTATCTGACAAGCCGTTTCGTAATGGTCTAGCCAGCGTCGACTCTCCTTATCCTTTATCGACTTGGTATAGCGGGAATTAGAACTTGATTCCTTATCTCTCTGCCACATACTACCTTCAACAACACCCAAATTAACTCTGGATGGTGTTATCGCGATGGAGGTGTGCAAGAGTTGTTGGTTGGTCTCTTTACGCCTAAGTGTTCCCATCTCTTTACTTTCTAGGTCAGTGGCAAAATTTAGAAAGGTAGTATCTTGTGGGATAAGAACAACAGGCTGCACTTTGATTCTCTCAAGAGTTGCCGATTTATGACCGCTCATAATAGAGTCAAAGTTGACTTTATCATTTTCTATAAAGCGATAAGCTGCAAACGTTTCTGCCCAAGTTTTGTTTGCACAAGGAATGCTATTGTTTGGGTCTGAACTTAAATTACTGAGAATATTAGACAAGCGCTTATTCAAGCGTGTATCACCCATAACCTGATTTTTTACTTCGTCCATGACCCAGTCCTGCATAATTATCCAGCCAAATCTGTAGTTCTTACTGGGCTAAACTGTAACTTATTGATTTACATAATAAAACTTAAAAAACTTGTGTATAAAACTTAGCGCCGCGTTCACGGGCGGCCAAACAGCGACGCACCGATTGCGCCACAATGTGAGCGAAGCAAACCGGTGAAATAGTTGCATAGCTTTGGAAGTCCCCTGTAACGCTTTGTTATGCAAACTCTCAGATTTCTCGCAACGAGATGTGAATATTATTTCTACTAAAAAGTCCCTCACCCTCAGTTTTAACGCATTTCATGATATAATCCCCTCCTTTTTTAAACTCAACGTCGAAGCTAGGTAACGCATAAACATTATCTAACATGCGAGAACATTTTATCGTAACGGTATACTTTCCAGGCAATAATTTATATTCCCTGACTTCAGGTGCAAACGCTCCATGTTTAAAAATTGTTTCACCGTTTGAATTTTTTATTCTGAAAAATTGTGGCCAAAATGAAACTACGTTTACAGACTTATCTGGTGAGATAAAAACAATATCTTCCTCATTAGCTGAACTAAAGTCAACTGGCTGCACATTATTTGCACACCCTCCTAACAGAAAAATTACCCCAATCATTAACAAAGTTAAACGGAACATGTCCCCTCCTTAATTTTTTGCAGTAGTGGTAGGACAGCCGGTTACCCTAACTGCCCCCACGCAGATCCGGACGTGCGGAACTACCGCATCCGGCTCTTCAGTAATATATTCGCTCGTGTAAAGCACGAACCCTAATACCAGTCCACAAGTATACTGCGTTTGTATACTCGCGGTGGCTTTAGCCCAAAATATCCCAGCATTTCCTTTAGACCATTCCAGTTGTAACTCTTGCGCTGACTCCGCCGGTTGAGCCATTTGTGTATGCTGTGTAAAACATAGCTGTACAAACGGGACAAGCTTCGACTGTTGCCTGGTAGACCGAAGTAGTTCTGGAACCCCTGTAGCTTGCGCTTCAGTGTGGGCAGCCATTCTCTCAGACGCTCACTGCGCTTGGCTTTGATCCAGTGGTAGAGCGCTTCCATTGCGCCCTTCTGTTTCTGTGCGGCAGTCCGGCGTCTGAGCCTGGGGCGTTTGTTGACGTCCAAGCTCCAGTAGAACTCAAAACCCAGAAACTGGAACTGCCGTTTTCGGCCCGGATGGAAGCGGCTAAAGCGCTTCAGGTGCGTTTTCTCGGGGGCTAACTGCAGGCCAAACTTGTTCAGCCGTTGCGGTAGTACCCGGTAAAAGCGCTCTGCATCCGTTTTCAATTGGAAAGCCACTACATAATCATCGGCGTACCGGATTAGCATGGCTCTGCCACGCATACGCGGCTTAACTTTCTTCTCGAACCACAAATCCAGGACGTAGTGCAGATAGATGTTCGCCAGTACCGGACTGACCACACCTCCTTGCGGGGTGCCTGCTGCCGCTTTACTGAACTTACCATCTGGAGTTTGCACGCGTACTTTCAGCCACTGCTTAATCAGTGTCAGCAGGGCTTTGTCGTCGATACGAAGGGCTAGCATCCGCAGTAACCAGTCGTGATCCAGCTGATCAAAGAAGCCTTTAATATCGGCTTCAACGATGTAGCCGTAGCCTTTGAATTGCAGATTTAAGCCAAGACTGTGTACGGCTTGGTGGGCGCTTTTCCTGGGACGGTAACCGTAGCTGAAGGGCAGAAAATCCTGCTCCCAGATACTTTGCAGTAGCTGCGCTACGCTCTGCTGCACCAGTTTGTCTTCCACCGTAGGCAGCCCCAGTGGGCGCTGCTTGCCGTTGCCTTTGGGAATCAATACCCGCTTAATCGCCTGGGTGCGGTAGCGTTTGTCACACAGCCGTTGATGTAGGCATTGAATATTTTGCGGCAGTCTTTGCCGGTAAACTTCGGTAGTTACTCCGTCGATACCGGGGCGGGCCTGCTTATTGAGCTGGCCCCAGCTTTGATACAGCAGGTTGGAATTTAGCAGTCCGTATAAATTCTGAAACCTGTGTCTGGGGTGGCTCTGTGCTTTAAATGCGATGGCGTGCAAGGCGGTTGTCATAGTGTCTCCAGCCCTACTTTGTCCGGACTATGTTTCTGTTGCACACCGATATTACTGTCAGCCCCTTCGCCATGTAAGCGGCTTTCCCGCTCTCGGACTACTATGAGCTGATCCGACTTCCGAGTGGTCTTCGTTGGTTTCGCCATTAGGCTTAACGTCTCTACCTGCTCCTTCAGGAACCTGCTCGGATCTCTCAAGTTCTCAATACTTCTCTTTCTACATGCCACGGCTTAATAACCCCGCCGATCCGCAACAACCTTACCATTACGGTTGCATTGCCTGGACTTCGATGGCGTTACACATCTCGTCAATCGGAGCTCACTTTATTATCGGAGCGATACCAGCACTTCAGGATCACGATAATCCCTATGGCCTATAGAATTCTCTGTGTACGCTTCACATAGTTTGTTCACAGTTGAAAAAAAAAGATAATTATATTTTCTTTCCCTTCTGTTCCGCCCTACGCGCAACACTCGATACAGGTGGCTGGTTAGGCCTTACCCGACAGGGACTTCCACCCTGCAAGAAGCATCAAGCTTAGCTTGACGCACTAACGCCTAAAGCAGCGGCACACGTTAGCGTGTCCAGCCACGTAATGGCGTTGCTGCTTTGACTTGTTAAAAGTTTGGTTGGCACGAGCTTCATAACCTTACCTGTATTACCCCATTTGAGGATGAGCTGATGCTCACTGACAATGCCGATTTCTAGGTTTTGATTAGGAAATGTAGCCGTATCCATTCTTATCTGCAGGTGCAACCCGTCAACTTTCCAAGAGCAAGAGTCTTCAAAGTAGAAATGCCCTGACTCGGCGTATTCGATGTACCGACATGTGCCGTCAGCGGCGAATTGCCAATGCATACCGTTGTAAGGCCAACTCCAGTCGCCAACAATACCCTCTCTTGCTTCGGTGTCGCTACCCTGAAATGGCTTGAACATGCTACATCCGGAGATAAGGAGTGCTACAAATATCGCTATTACTCGCATGACTTTTAACGCCCAAAACAGCGGCGCATTTATGCTTCCGCCTGCTTTTGCTTGTTAAGTGATTTCCGTGCTCTAAATTCATAGAAACTGATTGTCGAAAACAGCACAAATACAAGGAACAAATTAGAGTATATAAGTGGGTCAAGTGCTGCTAGGGCCAAATCTGGATTCCCGCTTATTTTAATAATGTTACTTACAAGTTCAAGATCAATGTTGCCGCTGTTATCAGTCTTCTTGCTGATAGATTCAATAGCATATTGTGTGGAATCGTTAGCATTTGCAATATAGTCTCTTCTCAACTCGCTGAGCTCAGCGAAAACAAATATCTCGGCTGCCAACATGATAAAGAGAAGAATGATGATTTTGTTCATGGTTTACACTTAACGCCGCTAGCAAGGGCAGCCGAAGCAACGCGTAGGCTGTCCAGCTCAGCCCCGAAGGGGTTGGGCGAGCTTGCCTAGCCTGGTTATGGCTGGCCGCTGCCCAATATTTACGAGGGAAGAATACCGCACTTTCCCTAACCAATTCCTATCTTACTGGCAATCCGCGAAATTGCAGCGGACTGCCTTTTTTTACAACACCCGAGCGAACACTCTTGGAGCGAAACTGCCTGAATAGCAATCAGTAAAATTGCTCAATACCAGATGCTATTTAGTGGCACGAAACCTTCAGTTACCGCGAAAAATCAATAAAACCGACTGCCACAATAACGCCGCGCACATGGGCGGCCGAAACGAAGCAAAGCGCAGTGTAGGGCGTCCCAGCCCGCGCTCTTTGCGGGCGAATGCTGCGCCTTGTTAGTGTGGATTGAAGGGAAGGAAGAAGTATCGCACCATTGCAACGATAAACATGAAAGGATTGACCAATTTATAATTTGATGCATGTTCTAATACCTCTCTGACTACTTCCTTTGGTGCATCTTTGTCGATTACAGAAACTTCTATTTCAGCAAATGGGGTCTCTACAATGAATCTGCAACCTTTATATTCTAAATAAGCTTCAAAGTCATCTGTAATAAAGTACGATTTCTTTGCGATGACCTTTACACCTCTTAAGCGTTCAATGTGAGCAACCATCGTTATAGGTGAAAAATACGATCCAGAGATTGAGAATCCCTCACCTGTTTTATACCAATCGATCTTTTTCATTGAGAACACTAACATTTATATAGTGGTCATCATGACCATTATTATCTTGACTACTATTTCTAATACAAATTTACGCCAACACGCCATCTTCTTCCACTAAATCAATAGACTACGCTTACCTGGCACCAACGCCCCATCTGGAAAAATGATCAATTTGACCACTATCCCCATTTTTAACCGATCTTTTAAGTCAATGATTTTAAAGCATTTTCCTGTATGTTTGAGCAACTCAAAAAAATAACAATCACAATGATCATAAATCCTGTGCTGACCTACCAACTCAGGCTACACATCCACCAACACCCGCCAAACAACCCCATCATCCGACAGCCGTTTGCGCACTGAATATGCCACACCACCAAGCGTAATTACCGCCTCTGAGTTGTAAGCACCTACCTCACTCACCAACAGACTCAACTCAACACGCGGTACCCGCACGCGCTCCTCATCATCGAAGTCATCAATCTCTTGCTCAAAGATCACGCGGCAATCAATAGGCTCACCGCCGCTACCATCATCATAGGTAGCGGCTTTGCCCCACTTGCGAAACGCGCGCTCTGCGGCTCTCTGGTCCAGATCCATGATTCACCTAGGATTTAACCGTACCCGGTACGCCGGTAAATTTGACCGCGAAGCTGGTAGCACTGGAACCCGCATCCTCAGCGGCAAAGGCCGTTGCTCCAGTGATATCGCCAGTGGCTGCGGTGGCTGCGTTGTTATCAAACGATTTGGAGGCAACCACCCAGGTGAGAGTTTCCCCTTGGTTGACCTCTGCGGCGGATACCTTGGGCACGGTGAATACACCATCAATACCAATCACGCCAGACTCACCCACGGCAATATCATCCATCGCCACACCCAGCACCGCACCAACCGCCACAACCTGGCCAGAGGTAATCTTCGCACTGGTACTGTTGGTGTAATCCAGCATACGCCCGTCTTGTACAAAATTAGTAGCCATTCTCTTTCCCTCAATTGGGTTTGTAACTGAAAGTAAAACGGCCGCGCGATGCGGCCTTTTCAATGAACGTCATTAGAGCTAGCGGTTAGCTGGAGCTGGTTTTTGGAGTCTTCACCATGCCTTTCGCATCCCAGGCTTTGGCTGCAGCATCCAGGCGGACTTTGAATTCCACCCCATCCACACTCCAGCCTTTTTGCTCTTCTAGCACCGGGGCTTGCTGCCCATCTAAGTAGAGCACTTCGATAGTGTCATGCACTACCGGGTCGGCTTTGAGGTACCAGCCGTTGTGACCACTGAGGCGGGCATCAGAGAGCACTTCAGCAATATTGCGTACGCTGTTCGGCGTGGTGTTGTTTTTGGTGGATGCGCCTACTTCGAACTCGGATTCAAGCGCGACTTTTGCAGCCCCCTCATCGGCAATATCACAGATCAGGAACTTGGGCCGAATATTAAGAACTGCGTCGCCATCCTTTTGCGTTCCCATCAAAACTCGAGCGGCATCAATACTGGCAGTATTGATAGTTGCAGTACTGGCTAAGTTTTTGCGATCCGCAAGAAATAGGGCTTTTTCATCTGCCATTCTCGGGTTGTTAAGCAGAATGCTAAATACCAGATCCCCCACCGTGCGCACAGCAGCCAGGCTCATCTTCTGTGGGATACGGGTAAATGCGCCGAGGTCATCGTTAATGATGGCTTGGTGGGTGATGGAGAAGAGCTCACCGTAAGTGGCCAATACTGCTGTCTCGGCAAGCTCTCCGATGCTCACGTATTTAAATTCTGCCCCCGGAGCCACTCGGCGAAGTGAGGGGAAGCTGCCCAGGTCCGTGCGGGTTGTGAGTTTAAAGTCACTGAGGTTGCCGACGCTGGTAAAGCCGGGAAGATCTCTTGCGCTTCCTCACAGCCTTTCAGCATGGATTTATTGGCAATATTACCGAGGACAGTCGCGAAGCCACCAGAGCTATGGGTAAACTCTACGGCGACCACACCCATCCGATCCAGGCCGGACAAGCTTTGCCCATGGGCCTGCATCAGAATACGGGCAATCTCCATCATGGTGTAACCACTGAGTTCATTACCCTCTGTGCGTTTTTCACCGAGGGCACGCACGGCAATGGCATTTTCAACATCAGCCTTGAGGCGTTTAATACCCTCACCTTCCTGCACAACTACGCTGTAGCTTTGCACTGGGGTTGGGGTTTGATTGCCCAGGGCTGTGAGCAGTTTATCTTTGGCGGAGACTTCGAAGCGATCCCCATGCATAAAGCCAAATTAACTGACCTGCGCAAATGGTGGGAATCCCTCACCTATCACCAACAGCATGCACGCCGCGCTGAGTTTAATAAATTCTTTAATTACCTAATGGCCGAGGGATTATGCAAACTAGAAAGCCACCCCTTCACCACAGCCGATGACCGACCGCGCCTGCTGGAAAAAGGAAAGTCTACAAAGAAACGTCAACGCCTAACCCTGGAAGCTTACTGGAGCATCTATGAAAAGGCCGGGGAGTTAGGCTATGAAGCGCTACAGGTTGCCATGGGCATCAGTATGCTAACTACAATGTGCCGCGCCGATATTTGCGAGCTGAACTTTGAGAAACACCTGCAAGGTGACCATCTGCGCAAGACAATTAATAAATCTGAAGCACAAAAGGATAGCCTCGCCGCCAGCCATTTAAGTTTTAATTTAAAAACGCACCAACAACTTGGCAAACTTATTAACCGCGCTAGGGAACTCAGCCTAAGAAATTACTGCTGCCCCTACATACTGAGCCACACACCTAAGCAACGGCGGACCGGAAAAACTAAAGAGCATGTTTGCCAGGTAAGCCCAGACCGACTTAGCGATATGTTCACTGAAGTCCGCAACGCTACCGGACTCTATATCGGCCTACCCAAAAGCCAAACTCCACCCAGTTTCCATGAAGTACGCAGCCTAGCCTCAGACCGGTTCAAGCGAATGGGGTATGACGTTAAGTCGGTGCAACAATTGATGGCGCATACTGATGAGCGGGTTACGCAGTCTTATCAAGCTGGACATGGTATTGATTATGAGGAGATTAGTATTTATTTGGATGAGCAGGCTATTGGGAGAGAGTTTTGAATTAAGAAGGGGCTTGCGCGCCCCCACACCCTTTTATTTTCGTCACTTGCAGTCTTATCTAGCGAACAACAATACCTATTAAATTCCCCCACAAAATCTCATCATGTTTTACCTGACTGACGCTCAATAATTTTAACTACAGAATCCGATGGTACAATATTACCACTTTCCGTAACCATTCCCGTTTGTGCTGGCCTAAAGAGAGCATCAAGAGCCAACTTTCGATCTTCCTGCTCCACAAGCTTACCCTCATTCATAAGTGCTAAGTATGTTTTAAGCATAGTTTTCCTTTCTTCAGCCTCTAAATAAAGATGTTGCTGAGTAGAGAATTGCTTTGAACATAAACGTATAGAGAAACTAAGTATAGATATCACCAACACCGTAGTGATAAGTGTTGCTGGATTTAATACATTCAACAGAAGCTTATCATCAGCCAACTCCTTAACAGGAAGATACTTCATTATCAAAAAAGGTGATATTGAAGTTATAACGAGCAAAGTAATAAGAAAACCAAGCCATATTTTTCTTGAATTATTATGTGTACTTTTTTTATTTTCCCAGTAGGTTACAGCCGCATTAAGCTCCACCTGTGATAGATACACATCCTTTGCGCTCGAAACTTCTTTCTCAGCTATAGAAAGAACTTTACTTGATCTTCTAATATATGTAGTTTTTAGAGTTACGAATTTCCGTAGGATCTTTCTAGCCAGTACATTTAAGTCCCGCTTTGTCTCGCCTACCCATTTTATATATTCTTTTTTTTCATCGCTTTTCCAGCTTTCAAATTCTGATGATGACTCCTCACAGAGCTCTTTAATGCTCGATACTTCATTACAAACCTTTGTTAACTCCCCAGAAACTTTTTCAATTTCACGATCAACCCCAAAAAGCTCAATTCTATTTAGTATCCTATTTGCCTTTAATCGGAAAGGCTCTGAGTCTACAAATGCCTTGTAAAGTTTAGAAAAATGTGAATTTCTATTTAAACTTGCTATCGATAGATATTGATCTACAACTTTTTTTATTTCTTGCCCCTGGAATCCATCACTCGGGACGCAACTCAGGTACAGCATATTTATAGAGACTATATTTGAATATTTTCTTTCATGTAATATTGCTCTTCCTTTTTTTCGACATGAAAACGGAAAATCTATAACATTAAGTAAATCTTCAAGACGTGCTGTACTTTGATGTACAGCTGTCATATCTTTGTTTTTCCAATGTGAAGCGACGCTGGACAACATACTCAAAACAACATCTAAGATATGAGTCTTAAGATGTTTAGAAAATATACTCCACTGAGCTGGGACACCATTAAGCCATTCCCAACAATTTTTCTCCTCTGAAATAAAGACTTCAAACTGCTCAACAGAATTAAATGTGTACGGCTCATTACCATCCCTCAAAGGTAATTTGATTTTCTTCACAGAGCTCTGTGTGTTATTGGCTTCTATCTCGGAGGCTTCATCATTCATTGGCTATCACTTTCCCTTTGCACTAAACCACGGCAATTAATTAAAACTCCCTTTATTTATACCACTTCGCCCCATACACCCATAAGAACCTTTTTAAGCTGAAAAACTCATATGATAATCGGCCTCCGAATTGGATCTATGGTACACATTTAAATAATGAATAGATTTTCTCGAGTTTTAGAGAAAGGCTGATCGCGAAGCGGTGAAGCTTCACCTGCCCAGAATTAAACATTAATTCGGGAAGGCCAGCAGGCCACCTAAGAAAACTATGAGGGAGAGAAATTCAGGCGAAAAAAAAGGGCCGATAAGGCCCTTTTTCAATACCCGTAAATTTGTGTACGGGTTTATGTGCAGCTTGTGTGCACCTTGTAGAAGTCAATTTCTCTTCTTCTACAACCCCTTGAGTGACAAGGGAAATTTGGTGGAGCTAAGCGGGATCGAACCGCTGACCTCAACACTGCCAGTCTTCCGCACACAAAAATGTAACTTACTGATTTGTAAAAGAAAACCGATTTTTTACAATCTAACGGTCTTAACTATCATCAATGATACCGCACCGACGCTCTAACTACACCCACCACCAACAACTCTTGTCCTTCCCAGATAGGTATGGGCCTAACTAATGCCCACAGCACGAGCAGCCGAAGCGCAGCGTAGGCTATCCCGCGGAGGCCCGAAGGGCCATAGCAGCGTTCCTGTGATTGTTAAGAGTTATTGACACCATGTTCCTGATCCCAGCAAAAACATACAATTAAATAGTAACTACCAAATAGGGCGTATATCCACATAATTGTAAACCCCACATGATCCATAGCACTACCACCAAATTTGGAATACAACAAAAATATCAAAAGTGCAGCAAAGAACGAAGTATTTAGAATGACCGTACCAATAAAGCGCACAACACCAAACCTACTCCCTTGTCTCGGGCAGAGAAATGTAAATGGAAACCATGCAGATTTCTTAGCATGAAATATATTCATTATTTTAATAAAATTACCCATAACTCGATCTTTCAATTATGGCTCTTAACGCTCAGCACACGGGCGGCCGAAGCGTAGCATAAGCCGTCCAGCCCGCGCTTTTTGCGGGCGATTGTACTGCTGCTTGTTAAGTACTTTGCCATTCATGAGAAAAAGGCTGCTCCATGTTTTGCGCCCAAGTTACCAGATTTTTACCAAGGTTGTTTAGTTCTTGGTTAGATATACTGGAAAAGAAATGTGCAATCGCCGCAGATTCGTTTGTATTTTCGAAGTTGTTATTGGTACGAATTTCTATGTTTAGTTCTCCGAGTTTTTTGTAAGTTACTTTGCACAAAAGATAAGCGTAGTAATTTGATGCATCTGAACCGTACTCCAGTATAACCTCACCTTTGCCAAGCTTCGGAAAGAAATTTTCAAGTTGCTTTGCGAAAACAGAAAAGTCATCTAGGTAGATATAAAAATCTTGTGTTGTAGCTAGGAGATCATTAGAGGCTGCTAATTCTAGTTGCAACATAGAATCATCATATTTCCAAGCCTTTTTAAACTTTATGAACGCCATATTCTTGTGTGCTTAACGCTCAAAGCACCAGAATTGCGGGCGCTTTAATGGCCTGTTTTTCTAGGCAATTGCTCGCAGTTTCGGGTGGCTTTGTTTGTTAAATGTTCTCAATTATCAACTTTCCGTCCTGGATTTTATGTGGTAGCACTATAAGCGGCTGGGCACCCTTGTAGCCATCATTGTGGACTATTTGGCCAGCGTAGCCGTAAAGGATTGCATTACATTTGTTCCAAAAATAATAAAGCTCCTCTTTTACGCTTCCTGGCTGGGCAATGGTATCGCATTCCTCCGCTTTGGGGTCGCTGAATTCAGCAATAGTGCTTAAAACTACAATAGGAGTCCCAAAAATCTCTGAATCACTATCTTTCAGACGATGTACAAATACTTTGGTATCGCCTAGATCAAATAATTTAGGGTATCCCTTGTTAAGAGCTTCGATTTCAGACATATCTATACTTTTTGAAGTGCTATCGTTTTCACAACCACCAAAAAATAAGATGAAGAAAGAAATAAAAATTAATTTAAAAATGTTGTTTAGTATCATGATTCAGGTATTACATTTAATGTCTAAAGCACCTGCAGCAAAACCAGAACGAAGCGGCAGTTTTGTTGTCGTGTGCCTTTATTTGTTAACTATTTTTACAATCTGAAGGTTGATGAGAAAGATTGATAATTTGCTTACCGGCTTTCCCAAGGTATCTAAAATTTACGGTAACTTCGTTGTCTACAAAATGCTTCATATTCGAAGATGAACAGTAATTGTTAAGTACTTTTGGAGACAGATTCTCTTCTAGAGCAGATGCATCAACTTCATCAAATGAGTAATTGGTTAGCGTATAAATATATGTGAATGTGTTATTTAAACCGACAGTACTGTCTAGGCGCGTTTCTGAATCTATGGTCATCGGCAACAGCTTATTTGTCTCTTCGGCTAATTTTTTTAGTTGATCATTCGGATCTACACTTTCTTTAAGCAGATCCTTGACTGCAAAACTCCCTAAGGCAGAACCTATTGCGGTAGCTGCGGTTACTAGGATTATATTCTTTTTGCTCATCTTATTTTCCATTTTCTTCTAATCCACTAACTTCTATGGTGGTCTTGCCCACAAAAAGTAGACACTCTAACTATGCGTATTTTCGTTCATACTCTGCTGGACTTACATAGCCCAATGCAGAGTGCCTACGAACCCTATTGTAGAAAATATCAATGTATTCAAACACCTCAGATTTTGCTTGCTCTTCGCTTTCGAATGTTACGGCATAGACCAGCTCGGCTTTTAGCTGTCCGGCGCCGAAGGCGCGTAGTTGATTGATTTGTTAGGCGCTTTAATTGCGTAGTAAATTAAATAAACACCAAGAATAAAGTCAATTGAGCCACAAAATTCTAGCCACCACTCAGGAGTGCCAGAGTTAATAAAAAGCAGGTCATGATAAACATCATAAAATCCGTGAATTATGCACCCTAACCCAACTAAAAGTGCAGATGCTTTCTTGCTGGATTTATACGAAAAAAATGCAATTAAAAAGAAAGCAAGACCCGTTAGTATCTCAAGACCTAGTGCTTGCGTGTCTTTCGCGTAGATAGCAAATGCAAAATAGTAACAAGGGAATGTGGCAAGTAATACTGGATAAGCCCATTTTGTTCTTTCGAGTCTGGTTTTTTTAAAACGAATTATGATGTAAGCAACGATTGCTATCCCTATTGTAAATGCGTAAATATTCATTCCTCGATTCTTTCTGTATGCGCCCAACGCCATGATATGCGGCGGACGGCGCGAAGCGTAGGACGTCCGGTGGGGCCCCATAGGGGCGGAACGAACATCATCACCTTGTTATGTTTTTACTACACATTTTAGCTTTACGATTTTTGAGAATTCTAAAACTTCGTATCCTGTACCGACTAAACTTAAAAGCATAAGAGTAACAAAAAAACCTAGCGAAAGAGTGGGAAATAATTTACCGAGAGCAAAGGCCAATCCCAGCATTATTAGCGCAATCCAGCCAAAGTAGCGACGAAATTCACTTTTCTTTATATCAGGCAATAGAACGCTATTACATACTGGACATTTGTAGATAACTGGATCGTCACCACGCTCACTTTCCTTTATTGCTACACCACCACAATTGGGGCAACCTGTATCAATTTTCAAAGAGCGATCCCTAAACATAACGCCTTGCTAAGGGGCGTATTTGTAGTTGTTTTAATGTGTGGTATTTAACCACACATTGAAGCAACGGAGAATATGTCCCGCTTGAGCTACTTGTTAAGCATGTATGTGCTATTAGTGTTCGTGACGTCATAAATGGTTTTTTCTGGATTTCCTAGTTCGCTAATTGTTGTGAACTCCCAGTGGGAGTTTTCACGAACAACTAGCTTAGTTTGCCAGATAGAGCCTGCTCCGGCTGACATAAAACCAATGAAGTGACGCAGATAGCCAACCAGCGATAGTTCGCCGCCCTCAGCCTTAGGAAATACAACAACTCCGTAGCAACTCGTTAGTGGATATTTTCTATGATTAAGAAAATCATCATCGTGTGTAAGTATGATTTTTTTCTTTTTCACACAGTACTGCCAAATATTCTCATCAGGTTGGCCATCCAAACCTGCGTCCCAGACATCCTTTGCACTTTCTTTCCACGACCTGATGATTTCTGTGATGCCGTGCCCCATGTTTTCATCAACGAAATACTTGGGCTTTTTCTGAAGTAGCCCCTTTAAGCCATGTAAAAAAGCCTTTATTTACAGTAAGTTATAAATTTCCGATTAAATAACAGCCAGAGATGGTCAGCCATCGGCTCAAGCCACCAGGTTCCACCTCTCGCTCTTGAACACATTTTACCTGCAATTAAATCAATAAGTTAGGGGGGAAACTTTCTGCAGATGTAAGCCATGGCTCTATAATTCGGGCCTTCGCACCGGCCGCACGCCCACTCCAGTACTGAAAGCAACGACTAGTATCAACCGCTCGGAATCGCCATCGCCGCAATAGAACTATGCACCGCTAAGCGATTCGCCACTTCACCAATACAATCAGAAACCAGGCCCGCTGCCTCGTCAACCACATTGACTGACTGCCCTGCATCGGTGGTGAGTGTTTTCGTGGTCACGTAAACCATATCCATCGGATCGCCGGCAGCATCGGTCTGCACGCTGTTCTGGTCGTCAATCACGGCAATAACGCACTTGAGTACAGCTACCGCTTGCGCTTCAGCGCTTGCGGGCTCGGTCTTTTGCGTAATTGCAGCCCGTACAATCGTACCGGCACTGTGACCGTCATCGATGGTGTAAGCAAACTGCCAGGCCGCTAGGTCCGGTACAGTGGTCGGTGTAAAACTAGGCATTATCTATCCCCTTTATTAGTCAGACTTGTAGACGCCGTTATGCGTAATAACTCGGTGCTGAGGGTCAAGGCCTGCAGCGTAACTCTTGCCACCAACAGACAGCTTGTGAACGGTACGCAACCCTGCACATTCCACTCGCTCAACAATCTCCCAAGTTAAAGGCTCGTCCTTGTGTAAAACCCCCAGCTCAACACCCTGACAGTCCTGAGCCCAATACACGCGGCCCTCTCTGTCGGTAACGGGGGTTTCCCTACTGCATATAACCTGCGCTCCGCAGCTCATCGTAAGCAGCACACAAAGCACGCGTGGCTCTTTTTCGACTCGAACAATGGGCGCTTGGTGAATATGCCCATCTCCGGTTTCCCAGCAGTCGATAAGATCTCCAGGCTCGCAATCATCAACAAGCAAGTCTTCGCGTAGCCATGAACCTTCAGCAACGCACCAAGGATCTGTCGGTATTGTTGTGCCTCCCCCATTGGCAGGCGTCTTGATTGTTCCTACGGCGCGGCGCCCTGGAGCCGCCGATAATTGCCAAACTTGTTGGGTTACGTAGTAAGTCACCCCGCCGCCGGCATAATCGAGATCATCTACATACACGTAGTAAGTGGTGGAAAAAGAAAGTCCGGTAATTGATCCACTGTTATAGCTAACGGTAAACCCTGCATACTGCACCGAATACGCAGCAATAGTGATTTTTGCTGTAGAGCCATCATCAGAAGCAGACAACACCGTATTGCTGGTTGGCAGGCTGGCAATGCTGCCGATATTTTGCTGCAGGCTGCGCTGATCCGCTATTTGGCCATTTTCATTGAGGCCGCTCATATACTGGGCGAAACCAATTAACGGGCGCGGGTTTTGGTAAATACCACCGCCAGCTATGACTTCATTTCCGGATAGATAAATCTCGCCAATAATTAGCATTTTCTCTGTCGGGGTGAAATATGTGTGTTTCGCAATAGATCCGTCAAAATAGTGATATCGGTACTGCCCGCGCTCAATACTTACCGGCATTGCTGAATTATTTTCGCCCCAGGCGCCATCCGTATCGGTGACGATATAAAATTGTCCGGAAAGGCTCGGATTCAGTGAAACAGGGGCAATCGATATCCGCTGATCACCCCACAAAAACCAACCCGGCAGATTGCCACCCGGGTTGCCATGGGCATCAAATCCGCACAGTTGCGCCTCTCCTGGGCTGGCATTATCTCCGAGTCCTGCATTGGTATTGACCTTTAGATAAAGACCATTGCCCGTGGGCTCCACCTTATCAATGCGGACGTAATCCAGCTGTGTGCGCCCTACTTTATCGCCGCCATAATTGGCAACGACATACGGGGAAAAGTAGCGCACATCCGCCTGCAATTTTGCCGGCTGCGCAATAGTGTTTTCTCCAGTTGGATTAATTTCTGCGTTGGCGCTGGCATTGCCTTGGAAGTATCCCGTGTATTCCTGCCAACCATCTCCCGCCGCGGCAACTCCCGAACAAGCCACGTAGTGCTGGCTGCTGTACTCGTCATTGCCCGATGTATTGCACCGGGTTCCATCATCACGAAATCCACTGACCCCAACATACAATTTTCTATCGGTATCCCCCTCATTGCCTACCCAGACGCGCGCTTTAATACGGTAGAGCTCGTCGGGATCAAACGGAAAGCGCTCCTTGAATTCAATCCAAGCCTCACCGTCGTCCGCATAAGTACCACTATCGTTGCCGCCGATTCGCAATACTTTGCCTCCAACTTGGGCACCGGCATAGCCAGTTTTTACGTAATAGATATTGTCTTCACTATTGCCGGCGACAATTGGCCAGTCAGCTGTAGCCAGTGTATCGGTAAATGCGTCAATAAAAACTGAAGCCGAGGCTTGCAATGCCCGCAGCTCTGCCCGGCGGGCACTCTGCATTGAGCCCAGCAATATGCCGTTATTGGTAAATTCCCCCGTGGATTCGTTATAGCCGACAATATTTTTGGTCGCATTGGCTTCCGGTTTATCAGGGCCGCTAATGCCGTCCCAAGTTGCGCGACTGCTTGCCGAGTCGTTAATTGCGAGCAGAAGCGTCTGGCGCTTTTCGTAAACATATGCCCAGTTGGTATTCCAGATGCTGCGACTAATGGGTGTCACCTGACTGGTGTCACTCCAGGCGGGGGTCAGGCCTAGCAAATAATTGGTCAGCGCTGTGATGGCCGCGGTATAGTCAGAGCGCAGAGTATCCAGCTCGCTGTATTGGCTCGCATTTGCGGCGATGCCATTTTGCTCGTCGAGAAAGCTCTGGTACTCCAATACCGCCTGTTTTTTCTCAGTAGGATGCAGCTTGCCATCTGCGGCAATATCATCAAGATCCTGCAAAGCCGCCGTGGCATCAGTCTGCGCACTATAAACGGCATTCTGGGCCGCCACCGCTTTACTATCCGCAGTCTCCGCAGCACTCTGCGCGTTGTCCGCACGCGACTTTAAAAAGGCAGAAATAGCATTCAGAAGCACTTGGCGATAGGAGTAGACGTCCTGCCATTTTCCATTCCAGGTACTGCGAACAATATTGGTAGTGCTATTGGTGGCATTCCAGGTCGGACTTAAGCCCTGTAGGTAGCTGGTCAGCGCAGAAATTGCGTTGCTATAGTTGGTTTTTTCCGTAGAAATACCTAGCTCATTGGCCTGCGATTCAATGCCCGCTTGCTGGCTGATAAGGTCATTGTATTCCCGGTTCACCTGCACCTTTTCTGAAGGGTGGAGCTTGCCGTCTGCAGCAATATTACCCAGATCAGCAAGTGCTGCCGTCGCATCGCTCTGGGCATCCTCGGCCGCTGTCTGAGCACTGTCGGCCTGCTCTCTTGCCGCCAGCGCATCCAGCATGGTTTCTGGATCACCCAAGCCGCCCTGGGTGACCACAACAGCGCGGACGCTACCACCATCACTATTTGCTGCCCAAACAGCGACCTCATTGTCTCCCGCAACAATGTCCACCGGGAAACCATACCAGCGCAGCGCGTTATTGGGTCCAACCACCGAACCCAGGCTACTGCCATTAAATGCCAGCTCTACGCCCTCTGCATCGAACAGCAGCACATGCAAGTAGCCGCTACCGGTCTCATTATTGACTGCAGAAAATGTATATTTATTGCTGCCGTCATAATCACTATTTTGCGGCCAGTCCTCTGGGCTGCTTCTTAAATCCTTCCCATAGAGAAAACGTGCCCCTTGACTGGCTTCGCGGGCAACCCCGGCAATCCGATTCAGCAATTCCTGGCGCGCGCTATACACCGCAGTCCAGTTGGCATTCCAAATAGTGCGGCTGATCGGCGTAGCCTGACTTGAATCATCCCAGTCGGGGCTGAGCCCCTGTAAATAACTGTCGAGTACTGCCAACGCGCTATCGTAGTCACCTCGCTCCAGCACAACCCCATATTTATCGGCCTCGGAATTGATGCCGGCCTGCTCTTCTGTGAGTTGCAAATGCTCCCGTATAACTTGGAGCTTTTCCGATGGGTGCAGCTTGCCATCTGCGGCAATATCGTCGAGATCTTCCAGGGCTGCAGTGGCATCGGCCTGGGCGCGCTCTGCCGCATCCAGGGTAGCCTGTAAATCTGGGTCCAGTGCAGGATCTTCATGGTCTGGATAAGGGGAGCGAGACTTGGGAACAAACAGCAGGCGCACGGCGTTAGTCCCCAAGCAAATACTTCCCTGACCGGCATTACCCGGACTAGTAGGGCTGTCACCGTAACAGGCGGTTATTTTGTTATTGCTTAAGACCGGCATGGGATTTGAGGTGCCGTCGACTAACAAAACAATACCACCGGGCGCACCACCGCCACCGCTACCTCCGGGGACCGCTATCAAATTTTCCTCACCGGTGCTGCCGGGGCTACCATCCTCCCCAGAGTTTTCTACTCTGCCACTGACTCCAATGGCGATACCTCGCGCAATCACAACGAGTCCGGCACCCCCGTCGCCACCTACACCACCGCGGCCGCTGGGCTCGTAACTCCCATCCCAGGCATAGAAAGAAGAGTGACCACCGCGTGCGCCACCCGAGCCTCGCAGATCATCGGGAATGCCTTGAAGGTCTCCGCCATTATTCTCAATATCGAGGGGAGGCATAACTGCATTGCGGCCAATAACCGTTTGCCCCAAGGTCCCCCTAGCTGTTCCCCGACTCACTACCGTTTGAGCATCTTTTAGCTGGCCGGCACCGCCATAGCAGGACCCCAAAAAGCCTACGCCGCTATTGCTTGGGAGGCCTTTGAGTTCACCGTCAATTTGCAGCACTCCACGCACACGCAACTCAACATTGTTGCTTACTGATAGCGTGCTGCCTGCAGGTATTGTGAGGTCTCCGGTGTGGTAATAGATTGCGCGGCTGTCGGCGTTGCCGGCAAGTGTGCCATCTGCGGTGAGGAAACCGTCTGCATCAATCGCGAGGCCGGCGGCGGTCATTGCCGTGCCTTCGCTTTGATACCACGCGTCTGGCAATTCGGCGCTGGTGCTTTCCGCTTGATCGGCAATCATGCCGGCAGGTTGGAAGCTTCCGAACAGATCAACACTGACCGCACCCGTCACCTGATTAATGCTGACTCTCTGAACCTCCATAGCACGATCCAGGCTGTACTCATCCAAGCCTAAAGTGGGGACTAGCCGGATGTAATCCAGCTCATAGCTATAGTCTGCAGTGTGGTCATGGCCAATATCGATACGGATTAGCTCGATATCACCGCCGGTCCAGTCGCTCTCTTGAGTGAGGTCTAATACAAGGTCCTGCCATTCGTCTTTGGTATTGTTCATCCGCTCGATAAGATCGAGCATTTCATTCGCGCCCGCCGAAAAATAACTGCTGCTCCCGGTGTGTTTGAAAAACAGTTTACTGCCGGTGCCTACAGCGATCGGCTCATCACTGGTGCGACGAATGCGCAATTTCAGATAGGGCAGATCTGCACCCGGAAAAGTGGGGGAGAAACTGCGGCTAATCCAGGGATTCTCCCCAAGGACATTAACCGACAATACCCCATTGCTCACGCTGGATGCGGTGATACCGTCACGAGGTGTCCAGCCCTCCGCATCACTGGCGAAATTAAAATCGTAGGGCCTATCACCACGAATCGAGTGATCACGCAGCTGCGGTAAACTCACTCGCACTATATCCCCTACTTCTAGGTCATTCTTACTTGGCAGCAGCCCCAGTCGCAGGCTTAGCGGCGGCCCCGCACATCTATCGCGCAGTGCATCGAATGTATTTTTGATGGTGGTGTAGGTGTGGCGTGAATTATGGAGCCCTCTAAATGCCAATGTATGCTGCTTGGCCTCACCGTGTACAGCGATTGAATCAGCATCAAGTACGTGGTTTGTACGCAGATACTTGCCGTCAAATCCGGGCTGTTCAAACCAACTCCATTCAACGGAAAATACATTACGTATACCTGCTAAATTGTATTTCAGCTCACCCAGGTTAGTTACATCGTCAGGGCTGATAGTCGATACACTGCCAGAGTCGGCAAGCACGCCCGCCATGCGACGAAACCCCAACTGGCCGGCAGCATTAACCGGCATAAACGCGCCCAATAGCAGGTTAATTTCGGTCTCGATAAACTTCTTGCCATCCGTTTTTTCGAGGCCATCAAAACGCAGAATTTTACCTTTGCTGTGGTCGCTGGGTTTGTACCAATCTGAGCCGATATTTTCGAATTGATCGAGGACCACATAGTTAGGATCTATCCCTAGATGCCAATTGCTGGGCAGTGCATCATTGGTACCCAAAATATTCCCTGTGAGGAGTGCGTAGGCCAGCTGGGGGCCAGGCCCTTCCAGGTAAATATACTCCTCAACTTCAATGCCGCTTTCATCATCACTATCTTCTGGCAGGATATGATCGCGGTCATGGGTACCGAACAAGCCCCGCGTGCAGCCGGTAAAACTGCTATCGGTTTTACCGGTAGCGCGAACAATTTCAAAGCCGTCCTGATATTTAATTTTCAGGTAGTACACCGATTGGTTCCACGCATCACCATAGGCGGCAGTGTGCGGGTTGGGCTCGAACTCACTCGCATCATAGACCGGCAAAGTGTCTGCCGACTTTAAAAAATCCGCAGACAGTCGCGTGCTATTTAATACAAAAATATCACTGCGCATTGCCCGCTGAATATCTCGACAGCGCACACGATAGATACCGCTCGCATAAGAAATAGATTCCTCTGCAATCTGGGTCTGCTCTAACCGGAAATCCTCCCAGTCGAGGCCGGCAAAACCTTGATAAAGACGAACGGTGCGCCCCTTTATACCGCGCCCCTGCTCCAGCTCATCGCGCAACACATAGGATAACTGAGCGGCGATATCCACAACCTCAAATGAGATGGCCCCTATTTCTGCCAACCCTTGCTCAGGGATAATTTTCTGGCTAGTTGCACTGCACTTTTTTAAGGTGCCGAGAATCACATTGGCTGGCAGCCCAGGAATATCCGTATGACTACTGATATAGAGCGGCAGGTCATAGTCGATCTCAATCACTAACCGTAATTGCCGCTGCGGCGCTTGGTTGTATACATCAAAGGTTTCGGAGTTGTTGCGCATAATTAAGCAATCACTTGGACTGTGGTAAACGAGAAAATAAAGCGACCATCCTTCTGCCGCTTTTCTTTAAAGGATTTAAATTTGAGTTGCACTTGCTGGGGGAAATCGGCGGTAGCGGCAGTGCCATAGGCATCGAAGGTAAAAAACTCACCGAAGGCACAGCTTCTTTTAAATTCCCGCCAACGGGCCAAATCTGTGTAGGTGAGTTTTAGCGGTACCGTCTGGCAAACATATTCCTCTTCAATGCGATAGACCGTGTATTCGCTTTGCCCACTGAGTGCTTTATGTTCTTTGCCTTCAAGTCGGTCACTGCTGTCATAGCGCTTCAGCTTCGCTTCAATCTGGAAGTCACTACCATCACCGACTAGTGAGCGAGTTGGAGTGTATTGAATCAGCATGAGCTACTCCTTTATCCAGTAAGCTCTAGAGCTTGGCGACTGTTCTTATCGAACAGCACCAGTTCTCCCTCACTCATCTTGGTTTTAATTTCTTCGATAAAACGTTCACCGCTATCGCCAACCACATCTCCCATAAACTGGAAAATCACTTGTGAGGCTGGCTGTTGCGCTTCCCCTTCGACTACCTCATCAATACCAGAAACACCGGGGCTCTCTACCGCCGAACCCGTTGTGCTGATACTGGGTGCTGTAGCGCTACCTGAAACACCGCTGGGGGCCTGCAAAGAGGACAACATCCCGGCTATTTCAATGCCTTGGCCGATAGCACCGGCAATCATGGGAATATTTTGCGGGTAGCCAATTTCTGAGGCTTTGCCAATATTTTTTGCCAGGGAAACTCCGGTAGAGAAAACGGCCATTGCCATCTCTGCTTTCGCCGATTTTTCGTTATAAGCTGCCGCTGCAGATAGCACTTGGCTGGCTCCGGAAACAAACAACTGAAGCTTGCTCTTGTTGGAGGCCTGTTCGAGCTTCTCGCGCTGTTTACGGTGCTTTTCTTCTAAAAGGGTGAGATTGCGCTCATAGGTATCGTGCGCAATTAATTTGCTAGCAAAGGCCTGATCCAACAGGGCCATCTCTTCATCCTGCTGGACTTGCAGCTGCTCTATTTCGGTAAGCCAGGAGAGCTGCAATGTCTCCAAACGGGCGAGCATGCGCTGGCGCTCAGCTTCAGTAAGGCCATCCTCACCGACTTGACCCCCTTCGCCTTCACCATTGGCTGTGCGCGCCTGCTCCTCGGCCAGAGCCATTTGGTAACGCTCTTTCTCACGCTCCGCATATTCAGTGCGCAGTGCCTCAATGGATTCAAAACCGCGCTTGGTAAGCTCTTCCTCTGCAATCTGCAACGTGGCTATTTGCTGCAGTCGCTGTTCATGGTCGAGTTGAATCTTGCCGCGCCGGTCGGCCAGAAACTCATCAAGCTGGGAAAGCTGCTCGGCTCCAGACTCTTGCTCGGCCTGAAGCCTTGCCATCGCAGCCGAACGCTCACTTGCTTCCCGCTCCAATGCCGCCTTGAACTCTGCTTCCGCCTCCTCCCGAAGCCGCGCTTTATTCGACTTTCCAAGATTTGCCAAGCCGGCATCAGCCTCTTTCAAGGCTTGATTGAGGGTATCAATCTGGTCGTTCAGTTCACGCACCCGAGAATCGTCGTTTCCGAGTGCAACCTGATAACCAAACCGCGAGCCCTCTTTGGTGCCGCCATCCCGCAACAGGTCCCGTTGTTTAATGAGCTTATTAATTTCTTTTTGCAGACCATCTCGCTCAACCAAGACTTTTTGCTCGCGGTTGATACGTTGTGCATCAGTCAGCTTTTTCCAGCTACTAGTAAGCTCATTGATCTTGCCTGTCAGCGTTTCGGCATGCGCTTCTGCGGTGGGTTGCGATGCGTTCCAGGCAACCAAAGAGGCCACCGCCACTGTGATCACTCCAACCGGCCCGCCGAGAAAAGCAAATGCAGACTTAAGTCCTGCAGCGGCCATCGTCGCTGTGCGCGTCGCAATAGTCGTGCGGCCGACCACCTGCCCAAACGCATTGGTCTGGACGGTAGCCTTGTACGTTTCCGCATTCAGCAGCGCCAGCTGTGCCACGCGGGGGCCAATTGCGCCCGCAAAGCGGCCGGCCATTAATACAGTCAGCGCTGTGAACGCGGTTCCCAATCCCTCGGCTAATTCATGGGAATTATCGAGCACCCCTGTGAGGCCTTGTATAGCGCGCGTAGCTACACCGGTGGAGCCTGAAGTTCGGCTGAACTCCTCAAGAAATTCCTGCCAAGATTGAGCGAGTGAATCCACTGCGCCCGTCAACCCACCGGCCTCAGCGGAGCCGGCACCGCCCACCTGCTGGGCCAGCTTGGCGAGAATATAGCGTTGCGCCTCAGCTACGCGGCCGCTTTCCTGCATGGTTCTGATCTGTTCTTTTTCCACCTCAGTGAACGAAACACCGGAACGCTTGAGCGCAGTTAATCCTGTTGCGGGATCTTCCAACGCCTTACCCAATTGCAGTGCCGCACTCTTGGCATCGCCCCCCATCACCGCGGCAAGGTCTTGCGACAGCACAATGGCATTATCAAAAACATCGGCCTGCACTGACTTGAATGTCAGCAGCACGCCCTGCGCATCGCGAATGCCGGAAATACTGGCCAAGGTTGCGCGGGCAACAGACCTCGCCTGCTCATCCAACTGCTGTGCTGTGCGGCCACTGGCATTACCCGTAGCCCTGAGCAAGCCCTCAATCTTAAGCTGGCCCCGCTCCATTTCTTCGCCGGCGCGGATACTCTGATAAAACGTAGCGACAACACCGGCCACACCCGCCCCAAAAAGGGCCCAACTCGTGGCACCACTGGCCAGCAAACCATTGAGAGCACCGACTCGACCGGAAATACCGCCCAAAGGCCCATCAATGGCAGCGACACCCTGTGCAGCCCCTCGCATGGAGCGGCCGAACATATCACCCGCTGCACTGGTGGACTTCAGTTCTCGGGTTAGCTTTTTATTGCGTGCAGTAGCTTGGTCCATCTCCCGCTTATATTGCGTGGAGCGCAGCTCCAGGTTGGCCACCATCGTGGCCATGGAAGTTTGTTTTGCCATTGCTCAACTCATGGAGTTCCAGATTGCGATTTGCTGTTGCACGGTTTTGGGTTTGTGCGCTTGAGGTAGGTATTGAGAGACTTTGCCTCCCAGGGTGCCGGCAGCGATATGGGCGAGTTGCCACTGCTGGACTTCGGTCTGTAAGGGCCGCTCGGCGTGGAATTCATACCAGTGGTCCAACTCGGTAGAACTCATGGAGCGCAACATATTGAAATAATCGGGACGATTAAAATCCCGCGCGAGCTGCCGGGCAAAGTAGAAACCCGGCACTAGCCTTTTTTTTCGGTTTCCTCGCTTTCTGTTTCGCTATCCGCCTCTTCAGTTTGGACATCGACAAACAGCCCGGATAGCTTAGCCGCAGGGATATAGAGCACATCGATCAATTTAGGCGTAACACCGCGAATCAGCCGCTGATGAATATCTTCCAGTGAATCCTGACAGTCCGGCTTCATCCAGATGGCATAGGCAACCAGCAGCAGTTTCTTACTCACCTCCCCCATACGAAAAGCCCAAAGCTGGCCAAAGGTCTCCAGCTGAGTTTCCGGTAACTCTTCATCTTGGGGCAGTGGAATATCGTCAGTGGTTTTTTGTAGATACTCACAGCGGTGGTAAGCACTCAGCTCAAAAAGCTCGACTTCTTGCTGACCGAAAGACACGGTTTCAGATTCTAAAATAGGCGCAGGAACAAAGCTCATGGTTAGCTACCTGCGGTTACGGAGGGTTTACCGGAAATCTTAAACTTCACGGTGCGGGTGATCTTGTCATCCTTGGGTACCGCCTTACCCCAGCCGGTAATATGGCCGGTGAATTCCACGGTGGTACCTTCTGGGTATTCAACCTTGTAATGCTTATTGGTATCGGAGTCGTAATCTGCACGCAGTGCCTGCTGGCCGCTGTCGGTCTCTTTCCAGATCAAAGTAATGGAAACCTCACCGGCATCGCGCAAGCCGGAGGGGTCGTAGTCCATATAGCCGCTGGTGCCATCCATCGGGGTCATGTCGACAGAACCGCGGGACTCTTCACCGGGTTCAAGATCCAACATGCCAGCCACCGGGGAATAGGAGCTGCCATCATCACTGCGATAAAACTTGGTTTTGTAACCTTGTGCCATAGTCATAACCTCATTGGGTTGTTTCGTTAAAAGTCTGTGGGCTCAGTGGAATACTGGGCGCCGTAAGTAAGACGCACTTCGCCCAGAGGGTGATCTTGATCCAGGGCAAATTGCGTTTGGTTCAGCAGGAATAAGTCACAGGTGCCCTCAAGAGAGTCATCTTGCAGTACGCTTTCAATATCGGCCGCTGCCTGGTCTAACGCGGCATACACATCGCCGCTAGTTTTCACTACCGCAGCAATCGTCAGATCCAGTTGTCGCTCGGTACCGCCATGCATTTCGTGTTCGGTGTTCTCAGTTGCAAAGCCCACCACAATTGCTGGCAGTTTTTTGGAATCAATTTCTTCTGTAGTACCAGGAGGTGGAAATGTGTAGCCGGATAGGGTTTGCAGCTTGCTTTGTACGACATCGCGGATTGTTATGCGTTGGGTCATTGGGTAGTGTTCCAGGAATTTTGGGCATAAAAAAACCCGCTGGTGCGGGTTTGGGTATTCATTTACAGTTTAAATAGCGCGTCAAAAAAGCACACAAACTAAGACATCGGCTGCATTGCTTTGTTAAATTAGTTTTGGCACCTTGACCTCTACTGGCTGATTGAACTTGGCCAACTCTCCGGACTCGATAATTGAACCGCGATGTATGAATGTGCAATATACCTTCCAGTGCTCATTGCCACCCCAGGTGAGTGGCCCGAATTCTTTATAGGTCCCACCCATCTCGTACCCACTATGCGATAACTTTAGCAATCCAGTTGGGTCGGATTTTTCGTAGGCTTCATTTATTTCCTGGGCAATTTTCTCACTTGGCCATACTCCATTTCCGTTGCAACTAGCACTTACTCCGGGAACAGGATTTACATCTTGATCTTTAAAAGTAATTTGGTAGCTCTTTGAGGGAGTAAATCCATCCCAGGTTACTGTGGTCACACAGCCAGAAAGCATAAAAATGCTAGCGATAAATGCGAATTTTGGCTTCATAATTTAACGACTACAACAGGGGCGGCCGGAGCGTAGCGTAGGCTGTCCCGCGAAGGGCCAAAAGGCCCGCAGCAACCTGCTTGTACTTGTATGATTGCTCTTGTCTGATTCTGATGTTGAAAATCCTTTTCGTTAACGGGTAAATTGAGACCCACCTTCGGCGGCCACCGAAGGCCTTATTTATCACAGTTCGCTGCTTGGCTGGTTCGTAAAAGACCGATAACAAGTATGAACGTGATAAGCACTCACTAGGCATAACTCGGATAGTCATGTGGGCCTCGAGCCCGAATAGCAAGGCGGAGATAGCTTATCTTATGGAACCTCAAGAGATCAATGTCGGTATCGATACCAGCAGTAAACAACTCGATATTTATGTGAGACCTACTGGCCAGTTTTTTAGTGTTGCCAATGATAAAAGTGGCATTAAGGATGCCATTAAACAACTTCAACCTCTTAAACCTCAAAGAGTATTAATAGAGTCTACGGGAAGACTCGAGTTAGAGTTTGTTTGCGCCGCCGACAAAGCAGGATTACCTATTGTTGTTTGCAATCCTTCTCAGATAAGAAGCTTCGCTAAATCCGCAGGGCGTCTCGCCAAAACCGACAAGCTAGATGCAATGGATATTGCACATTTTGGTGAGGCCATGAAGCCAAGGCTGTCGGCACTAAAACCAGAAAAACTTAGGGAGATCAGTGACTTACTGGCGGTAAGAAGTCAGTGTTTAGAGATGAGCACAATGCAAAAGAATCGGCTTCAGAGAATGCCGAAATCAGTACACAAACCCATACGGACCATTCTAAACACTATCATGAAAGAGCTACAAGGTATCGACAAGCAACTAGATAAACTGGTTAACAGTGTGTCTGAGTGGCGGCAAAGGCGCGACTTATTGTTGAGTGCTAAAGGGGTCGGAAATGTATTGGCTTATACGTTGATGAGTGAACTTCCCGAGTTAGGAAAATTGAACCGTAAAGAAATCGCTGCACTTGTCGGTATCGCCCCGATGAACCGTGATAGCGGCAGCTTCCAAGGAAAGAGATATATTCGGGGTGGAAGGCATCGTGTACGAACGGTTTTGTTTGTTTCCATCATGTCGGCCATACAGCATCATCCCAAACTAAAGCCGATGTACAAGCGATTAGTCGACGCTGGCAAACCTAAAAAGGTCGCTCTGATTGCCTGCATGAGAAAGCAGATTACGATACTGAATACGATGGTGAAAAATAACACCTACTGGGATGAAAGTATGGCTTAATAACTTGACGAACAACCATAGTCACTTGTTATGAGTATTTGTGTTCATACCCACGAATTGTGCCTCGCTCTTTAAGGTCTTGGAGAAAACCTTCGCTCAAGCCTTTATATGCAACAGTGCACTCTTTATCGAAATTATCATAACCACCAAATACTAGCTCTCCCTCTATAGTTATCTGCACATGAATGATGCCTTCTCTAACCAGATGATCCTTTTCTGCTAGCTCTTTCCACATGCCTTTGGAACTTTCTTCATCTAAGGGGAGAATCACGAAATCTAGTTTTGGGGATATAGTTTGTCGTTTAAGCACTGGCGTTTCTTCATAGGAAGCATTCGGCCATTTATAAAATGACAAATGCTCCAATGAGCCCTCAAATGAAATAAGGGAGGCTCCTGCGCATTGTTCCATAACTGCATGGAGCAGGCCCGGTTTATCCCTAGGATCAATCCACGTTACTCTTTTCATATCCCTGATACTCAGTAGTGGTAGGACAGCCGGTTACCCTAACTGCCCCCACGCAGATCCGGACGTGCGGAACTACCGCATCCGGCTCTTCAGTAATATATTCGCTCGTGTAAAGCACGAACCCTAATACCAGTCCACAAGTATACTGCGTTTGTATACTCGCGGTGGCTTTAGCCCAAAATATCCCAGCATTTCCTTTAGACCATTCCAGTTGTAACTCTTGCGCTGACTCCGCCGGTTGAGCCATTTGTGTATGCTGTGTAAAACATAGCTGTACAAACGGGACAAGCTTCGACTGTTGTCTGGTAGACCGAAGTAGTTCTGGAACCCCTGTAGCTTGCGCTTCAGTGTGGGCAGCCATTCTCTCAGACGCTCACTGCGCTTGGCTTTGATCCAGTGGTAGAGCGCTTCCATTGCGCCCTTCTGTTTCTGTGCGGCAGTCCGGCGCCTGAGCCTGGGGCGTTTGTTGACGTCCAAGCTCCAGTAGAACTCAAAACCCAGAAACTGGAACTGCCGTTTTCGGCCCGGATGGAAGCGGCTAAAGCGCTTCAGGTGCGTTTTCTCGGGGGCTAACTGCAGGCCAAACTTGTTCAGCCGTTGCGGTAGTACCCGGTAAAAGCGCTCTGCATCCGTTTTCAATTGGAAAGCCACTACATAATCATCGGCGTACCGGATTAGCATGGCTCTGCCACGCATACGCGGCTTAACTTTCTTCTCGAACCACAAATCCAGGACGTAGTGCAGATAGATGTTCGCCAGTACCGGACTGACCACACCTCCTTGCGGGGTGCCTGCTGCCGCTTTACTGAACTTACCATCTGGAGTTTGCACGCGTACTTTCAGCCACTGCTTAATCAGTGTCAGCAGGGCTTTGTCGTCGATACGAAGGGCTAGCATCCGCAGTAACCAGTCGTGATCCAGCTGATCAAAGAAGCCTTTAATATCGGCTTCAACGATGTAGCCGTAGCCTTTGAATTGCAGATTTAAGCCAAGACTGTGTACGGCTTGGTGGGCGCTTTTCCTGGGACGGTAACCGTAGCTGAAGGGCAGAAAATCCTGCTCCCAGATACTTTGCAGTAGCTGCGCTACGCTCTGCTGCACCAGTTTGTCTTCCACCGTAGGCAGCCCCAGTGGGCGCTGCTTGCCGTTGCCTTTGGGAATCAATACCCGCTTAATCGCCTGGGTGCGGTAGCGTTTGTCACACAGCCGTTGATGTAGGCATTGAATATTTTGCGGCAGTCTTTGCCGGTAAACTTCGGTAGTTACTCCGTCGATACCGGGGCGGGCCTGCTTATTGAGCTGGCCCCAGCTTTGATACAGCAGGTTGGAATTTAGCAGTCCGTATAAATTCTGAAACCTGTGTCTGGGGTGGCTCTGTGCTTTAAATGCGATGGCGTGCAAGGCGGTTGTCATAGTGTCTCCAGCCCTACTTTGTCCGGACTATGTTTCTGTTGCACACCGATATTACTGTCAGCCCCTTCGCCATGTAAGCGGCTTTCCCGCTCTCGGACTACTATGAGCTGATCCGACTTCCGAGTGGTCTTCGTTGGTTTCGCCATTAGGCTTAACGTCTCTACCTGCTCCTTCAGGAACCTGCTCGGATCTCTCAAGTTCTCAATACTTCTCTTTCTACATGCCACGGCTTAATAACCCCGCCGATCCGCAACAACCTTACCATTACGGTTGCATTGCCTGGACTTCGATGGCGTTACACATCTCGTCAATCGGAGCTCACTTTATTATCGGAGCGATACCAGCACTTCAGGATCACGATAATCCCTATGGCCTATAGAATTCTCTGTGTACGCTTCACATAGTTTGTTCACAGTTGAAAAAAAAAAAGATAATTATATTTTTCTTTCCCTTCTGTTCCGCCCTACGCGCAACACTCGATACAGGTGGCTGGTTAGGCCTTACCCGACAGGGACTTCCACCCTGCAAGAAGCATCAAGCTTAGCTTGACGCACTAACGACTACAACAGGGGCGGCCGGAGCGTAGCGTAGGCCGTCCCGCGAAGGGCCAAAGGCCCGTAGCAGCCTGCTTGTAATTGTTAAATGCTGCTGCCATAAAACTCTATTTTAATTTTTTTGGAGGTATACCACACAATGTATATTTTTGTACCGACGTACAGGCCATTTAAGAGTTCACTTGTATGCACCACAAAGTCTGCTGTGCACTCAAATTTTTCATCCTCTTCATCGAACGGGTAACTCTCTTTAGCCCAGACATTTATAACAGTATCTAGAGTCTGTTCTCTCATAACCTCAACAATCTTACACTCTTCTGGAGTGATCGGATTCATAGGTATTGGATTAACATATGGATTTCTCATGGTATTTAACGCCAATGTAAGCGGCGAGCGACGCAGAAGCGAGTCCAGCGGAATGCCGAAGGCATGTAGCGGTGTTTGACATTTTTGTTAAATGTTTTTGTCATGCACTTTAAAGTTAGCATTAGCAACCGCCACCATCTCCGCCTCCACAGCCCCCATCACCACCTCCAAAACCACCACCGCTATCTCCACCGTGACCACCACGACCACTATCCGGACCTAAAAGAAAAACAAATTTTATTAGCAGTAGAATTAGAAATACGCCTACTAAAATTGGCGAGATCGTACTTTGAAATGCATTTTCTGATTGAAGGTCTGTGTAGTGCCATGAAGCAACCAAACCTAAAATAAATACTATCCATGAAAACATCGTTTTAATCCTGAATGAAATTTAACGTTGCTAGCAAGGGCAGCCGAAGCGGAGCGTAGGCTGTCCAGCCCGGCCCCGAAGGGGTTGGGCGAACTTGGCTAGCCTCGTTATGTATTGATGTTCGACCCCAAGTATTCACTCTAGAAATAGCTTTTTTACTACTTTGCCACTAAATGAGTCTACGATTACCATGCCACCGCCTCCACCAAGCATTGGACTGTCAGGCGCCACGATACCCGCGAAAGAAACAATATAATTCTTACCATCTTTTTCAATGGATACAGAACCGCATTCGCCGCATTCCCGCTTGGCAATATCGATCGCTTCTTCAACGCTAATTTTAGGTTTTGTATTAGTTACAGAGCAAGCTGTCACTATTGCAAAAACAAAAAGTATAAAAATATTCTTTTTCATATTACCGGTACACATAACGCTGAGCTAACCAGTAGCCAGTGCGAAGCACGCTTTTGGCTGTCCGACGGAGGCCGCTTGCGGCCGGAGTGTAGTTGAGGGTTTTGTTAGGCATGCTCTCTACGCAGCTACTGAACACGGGTAACGCTCCCTTTGTTTGAAAACATTAAATGTTTTGCACGCTTAGTAGTAATGCCCCAATCGTCGGTTTTCCACCGCTGATCACCAGCCTCGGTTAGAAATAGGATGATATTCCAAGACTCAGATTTACTCCAAGTTACTGCTATAGCCAGGGAGTCGTTTACGGAGTAGTCACTAAAGCTCTCACCTTCGCGCTCACTTAGTAAAATGGTACCGTCCTTAATGAGGCTTTCTATGATGGTGGTTACTTCAATAGAGCTATGATCCCACTTCTCGAACTCCCATCTAAGCTCGATCAGGGACGACTCTTCTGATGCGCTTAGAGCGACAAGGAAGAAAGCATCTTGCTCAGTTATTATTTCCATATAATGCCTAACACTCCGCACAGGGGCAGACAAATAAACGCAACGTTTTGGCTGTCCCAGCGACCAATGGGAGCGATTGCTGGAGCTTGTTAGGCACTACCTGCTCGCTCAATTTCGATTAGGGGTTTTAGCTTCTTCCAGTGCCCGTTAGTGTATGTTCTAAGCACCCAAGGCCTACGCTCACCATGCCGATGTTTCTTTAACACTCTTTCTACTACCCACTTAGTTTCAAAACCTGCCCACTCAGGAGCAGGAAAATCAAGCATATTGAATCTCAAAGCAGGAAGAACTTCGTTAAACAATATTTCCTCCAGCTCTTTCAGGGAATATTTGGACTGGCCGCAGCACTTGGCAATGTATTCATAAGATAAAGATACATCTGTATCCATATAAAGAGCTTGCAAGCAATCCCATATCGGAGTTCTGTCTTTAATATCTATTTCAGGAGACTTCATTTCGAATGAACGCCTAACGCCGCTACTGTGTTTTATACACATCATTTAAGTCCATTTAAAGCCTCTGCTGCCTCCATATAATGGAGAAGTTTAGTGTACCCCTGCCAAACGGTTTTAACTCCAGGCTCACCATCGCCGCTCCGCCCCAGAAAGCCTCCAAGTCCTGCCAGCATACGCGTTATAGCTCTCATACTTGGAGCTTCATTTGGTGGGGAGGTTTTAGCTTGCATTATCCATATCATACGCCACTCTTTTTCAGAGTAGACTTCCGTACACGACGTATCAGGAAGCGTTCGTGCCCGTGTTGTCATGGAGTGTAGACGCCACCCAATAATCATATAGATTGCAATACAGTTCAGCATTCGCTGCTCGGTTCTAAAGCGATTACTTTCTATCTGGCATCCGCCTTTCACCACTCGGAAATAGGTTTCAATTTCCCATCGACTTCGATACCACTCAATAATGATCCTCGCTTGCTTAAAGTCCTCAACTGCAAGATCGGTCAGCAGCATCCATTCAATACCTTTTTCCCCTTCTGGTGGGCTTAATTCCTTAGCAAAGACTGCGTAGAGAGAAAGAGGTCGCTTTGATTTTCCTTTTCCCTGCAATCTTACTTCTGCAATGGATACACTGACCTTAGCTTCCCTTTCTGGCTGTCCATTCCTTTTGGGGATACCTACTGAGTATTTCCCGATGGACTTCTGCTTGGTCATATAGTCCCAAAGTAAAGTCGTATCTTCTCCTTCGATCTCTAAACTACGATTAGCCTTGGCTCGAACAATATAGCTTGCACGCCGCTGTTCATTTTGATCTTCAGCTAATTGAAACCACTCATGAATATCCCCCTCTCTATCCGCGATGCTCACAATCGTGGTTTCAGGGCAGCGCTCTTGTATCTCACAAGCTGATTCATAATGGTCTAACCAGCGTCGACTCTCTTTATCTTGTATCGACTTGGTATAGCGAGAATTAGCACTAGATTCTTTATCTCGCTGCCACATGCTACCCTCAATAATGCCCAGATTATCTCTGGATGGTGTTATAGCGATAGACGTATGTAGGAGCTGCTGATTAGTCTCTTTGCGTCGGAGTGTTCCCATTTCTTTGCTTTCTAAATCGGTAGCAAAATTTAGGAAAGTGGTATCCTGAGGGATAAGAACAACTGGCTGAACCTTGATTCTTTCAAGAGTGGCTGATTTATGGCCACTCATAATGGAGTCAAAGCTGACTTTATCATTTTCGATAAATCGATAGGCTGCAAAGGTTTCTGCCCAAGACTTGTTTGCACAGGGAATGCTACCCTTTGGGTCGGAACTTAAATTACTGAGAATATTGGACAAGCGCTTATTCAATCGTGTATCACCCATAACCTGATTTTTCACTTCGTCCCTGACCCAGTCCTGCATAATTATCCAGCCAAATTTGTAGCCCCTATAACGTACAAACTGTAACTCATTGATTTTTATAATAAAACTGAAAAAACTTGTGTATAAAACTTAGCGCCGCTATGTGCGGCAAACTTTTTGGTGATTGTTTTGTGCTAGCGTAGCGACCAGCGCAAAATCAAGCGCCGGAAAGTTTGTCCAGCCCACGAAGTGTGAGAGGCACGATAGCCTTGTTAGAAGAGTCATTCACTCCTATTATAAGGATTAGTCCTCCTGAGGGAGTATCTCCGGAAAATCCCTAAGAACATCTTCAGGAATCATGCTTAACCATTTTTTTTCAATATCTGGCTCTGCATCAACATTTACATTTCCCTCGTAATTGACATGCTCTATATAGCGTCCTCCATCACGGTTTACAATAAAGTATATTTTTGGCCCATATTCCCCCTCAAGAATTCCATACATCTCTATATTATTTCCCTTCGAGTGTATTGCTTGAAAGATTTCCAGCCATCCATCTACCCATGCATCCACCACAATATACTCTTTACGCTTTTCTACGGTGCAAGCAAGGGAGTAGAATTTATGAGAAAGCATACCTACAGGACCTGTTTCGGCATAGTCACACAATGCTTTTACATCCCTATAATGAACACCGTCATCATCCTCATCGCATACCAGCAGGTCCATTATTTCATCCGACGCCTTTAGAACTAACAATCCTGATGCTTCTGACATATCATTTTTTCCAATATTGGTTATATTTTTTTGCTTCTAACGCCGCTAGCAAGGGCAGCCGAAGCAACGCGTAGGCTGTCCAGCCCAGCCCCGAAGGGGTTGGGCGAGCTTGACTAGCCTGGTTATGGCTGGCGCGCACTGAACCACCTACTTGCTCACTACCAGCCAACTTTGGCTGGTCACTGCCCGACAAATTTAAAGGGAAAAATACCATACTTTCCCAACCGGTTAACTATCTGATTGGCACTCCATGATGGCGTAGCTGGCTTGCAGGGCTTGCTGACTTAAAAAGATGGCACTGAAGCGAAACTGCGGTACCAAATTTCAGGAAAACTCTCAGAAAAAAGTGCTCAGATAGAGATTGATGCTTGCAGTAGCTACAGAACATCTAAAAATCGACCGCCAGAATACGCAGCTTTGTTAAGGCTGAACCTGCCTAAGCCCCCACCAATGTTTTAATGTGAAAGGAGCAAGAAATATTAAGAATACCAGCTGCCCAGATGCGACAAATTTAACGCTATTTGCAGGGCTAAATATATTTACAATTACGTAAGACACAAAGCTTAAAATTAGCATGGCTATTATTTCAGGCAATATTGCACTCTGCATTGGGTCAATCTCTGGATCTTTCCCCAGCTTGAGCTGCCTCAAAGTCTCACTTGCAATACTTATATACTTCCACGCAAGAGCAATTAATATCGGCAGTATCAGGAAAATGACGATTTTCATAATTGAGCCTTAACGCCCCGCTAAAGGGCCGTAGTGGAGGCAAACTTTTTGGGGTAGCGTAGCGTAAACCCCAAAACGAGCGCCGGAACGGAGGTCCAAGCCGCAACGCGGCTGAACTTTGAGCGGTTTGTTATGTGCTCATTGATAATAATTTATTGTACCCGCTACCAATATCACAACTGATCTTAACGCACTATATGTTTTTCTACTTCATCTGCTTCTACACATAAGAGTTCCGCGATATCTTTTACAACCTCCGGAATTAACAAAGCCAGAGGAGGATGTTCTTTGAGAATATTGACAAGATTAACTTCGCCTTCCTCACGTATTTCAGACCAGAACCACCTAAAGAGATAATTTCTCTGCTCAAATTCCGGTAAGTCTGCCCATTTAAATCCACTCATCTTTTTGCCGTACTCACATAACGCCTGGCGCATAGGCCGGAGCACGCAGTGCGTAGGTCCAGCCAGCTTTGCTGGCGATTATGCCGCCACTTGTTAAGTTTCAGATTCACCTTGAAAAATTTTATATACCCAATGAGCACCAACTAAAATTGGAAAAACCCATAGTGTAGTAACCAGATTGAGCACTTGATTAATACTGAATTCACCCACTAAAAATAAGCAAACAATACTGAGAACTCCAGCAAAATAGTAATAGATATATTTTTTTGACCTTAAACCTACTGCAAACTCAAGATGCAAAAACATTCTCCACAGTGAATATACTCCAACGATACCGCCAATGTAAGCTGGAATAATGAGTTCAGGGCGGAGTAATGCTCCAAACGGGAAAAACAAAGTGGAAAACAAAACAATGCCCGTAGATGGTAATACGACCACGATGAACTCAATCCAGTGTATAAAGCGCTCGATCATAAAAAACTTAACGCCTAGTGAATGGGCAACCTGTGGCGAAGCCACGCTTTAGGTTGTCCAGCCGCAGGCGTTCATTGCACGCCTTGTTAAATGGCCGTGGTACGTAGCTCACTACTGCGCACCTAAAGCTGTACCACACCACGGACAATACTCAATTGTGATTTTGCTGGAACCACCATCATGGATGATAAAACCATGATCGCTTCCATTGATTGCTACAAGAACATCAGGGCATTCATAGATACTTTTATGCTCAGAACAATTTAGTGTACTGAAGTATTTCATTGAGTCGCAGCATATATCCATGTTGTTTAAAACTTTCACTCCTGAACTTGATAAGCCATTTAACGCCCAGCGCAGGCGCAGCCAGCGCGGAGCAGCTTTTGTGTTAATGTTTGAGCGCCAGCGAGTTACACAAAAGGTGCGTAGTGTTGGCTGTCGCTCTGCCGCTGATTGTTAACTTATGCTGGATCTACCGCTAGCTCTCCAACGCGCCTTTGTAGAACCTCATTTTGCTCTTCAAGTAAATTAACTCTTCTTTCTAATCGGCTCATTTCGACCAAAATTTCATGATTTCTTTTACTTAGCTTTAAAATTTCTTCACTTTGAGCACTCACCTGAAAATGGAGCGACTTAATTTCCTCACGAAGCTCATCGTTCATTTCCTTCTGCCACTTTCTATGACTTTCCATTTCGGAAACATTCTCAGAGTAAATATTCTGACTTTGCTTGTGAACAATGCCAAAAAACTCTAGCGTCTTTTTCCCAATAAGGAAAATTACAACAAATGCAGCAGCCCAACCTCCGAGCTCTGGCGCGACCTCCATTAAATTCTTCAGAAATTCCATATCCATCTCTAGTCTCCTTGTTGTAGCAAGTTAACGTTGCCAGCAAGGGCAGCCGAAGCAAAGCGTAGGCTGTCCAGCCCAGCCTCCGGCTGGGCGAGCTTGCCTGGCCTGGTTATAGCTGGCGCGCACTGAACAACCTACTTGCTCTCTGTCAGCCACCTTTGGCTGGCCACTGCCCGATAAATTTACAGAGAAAAATATCATACTTTCCCAACCGGTTAACTATCTGATTGGCACTCCATGATGGCGTAGCTGGCTTGCAAGGCTTGCTGACTTAAAACGATGGCACTGGAGCGAAACTGCGGTACCAGATTGCAGGAAAACTTTCAGGAAATGAGTGCTCAGATAGAGATTGATGCTTGCAGCAGTTACAGAACATCTAAAAATTGACCGCCACAATAACGCCGCTATAACCGGCGAATTGTAGTTGGTTGTATTTTTGTGTTATTAAACACAAAAATCAAGCGACGGAAATGGAGTCCGGTTGATAGCTTTGTTACATTATGGCCTTTCGGAAAATCCTTTTTTCTCCATCCATTCATCAACAAATGGTGAGCATATATCCCATGCTCTTGAAATGTTCTCAGATGCCAACCGTAAACTGACTGAGCTTTCATGTAGCTCTTTCGCTAAAACTTTTCGGCCACGACCATAATCAGCCTTTGAGTCATTCTCTAGCTTTTCCGATAAGTCTGATAGAAATTCTGATAGAGAATCATAAAAAAGATCGCCAACGTTCTCGGCTAGCTGATTTAACTCGCCGTCAAAACCCTTAACTTTAGATGTATGTTTCATTCTGGAAAGGCCTCATGTGGAGGATTAAATATCCGTTCAACTATAAGGTTTTCAACCTCTTTATCTATATTTGGGTATTTTTCCCTATAGCGCTCAACCACTTCAAGGATATTGCATAGCGCATGCGAATTACTCCCATCGTATTCTTCGATTGAGTATCGTTTAGCCTCATCAAATATTTCCCTAAAAAGGTCTTTCGAGATTTTCAATTAAGCCACCTTAAGAATGTAACGCCCCGCACAGGGGCAGACAAATAAGCGTAGCGTTTTGGCTGTCCCAGCGACCAACGGGAGCGATTGCTGCGGATTGTTAAGTGCTTTTAGCACGATCTACCCGCTTAATAAGATCATTCACCATTGGATTTTTAGTAAACATGTTAAAGCGCATGGGAGGATTAAATGCCAGCTCTTTGCCAATTGCTCCTTCTTTCCGCAAATGAAGTACAACCTTTTCTGGGGACTGCATTTGAGCATGACTAATATTGATGATGTCTTTTAAGTACACCCTTTGTTCTTTATCCCCTTTTCGGAACATTAACGAATCTCCTTCGTCGTAGACCTCATCAGCCAAGTCCCAAAGCGACTTCTTAAAGAACAAGAAACCAAACACCATCATAAAAGCAGGGACAACAACGAACATGAAAGACTCAGCCATTGCACCCGACAATGCCGCTGTAATGATAAAAAAAGCCAGAAATCCAAACCACACGGAGGGGAATAGCTTTTTAAAATAAAATGTCGAACCTGAAATTTTCTTCATATTCTTCCTGCACTTAACGCCTACCGCAGCGGCGGACGAACCGCGTAGCGGTTTGGCCGTCCGGCCCCGTAGGGGCGAACTGCCGGTACTTGTTAATGGTACGGGTTTTACTCAGCATCTGAATTGAACACCACAATACTAGGACCAGTTTTATTGATGCTTTCCTGGCTTGAAATAAAGTGCTCGTGGTTCCAGTCCTTGCCTGATTTTTCGATTGCGGCTGCACAAGACTCAAAGAAGCTTGCCAACTCACGTAATTGCTGAGGGTCAGCTGAAACCGTACATTCGTACAGTTCAAGCAATTCATCTTTCGTTTTATGTGAGTATCCGAATACTTTCACGATGCGAGTACCATTAACATTTATATAGTGGTCATCATGACCACTATTATTTTGACTACTATTTCTGATACAAATTTACGCCAACACGCCATCTTCTTCCACTAAATCAATAGATTACGATCATTTGGCACTACCGGCCCATCTAGAAAAATGATCAACTTGACCACTATCCCCATTTTTAACCGTCCCTTTAACCCACTGATTTTAAAGCATTTATTCGTAATTTTGAGCAACTCAAAAAAATAACAGTCACAATGATCATAAATCCTGTGCTGAACTACCCGCTGGGGCTACCCATCCACCTGCACCCGCCAAACCACCCCATCATCCGCCAGCCGCTTGCGAACCTTATACTCCACTCCACCCAACGTAATCACCGCATCAGAGTTGTAAGCCCCCACCTCACTCACCAGCAGACTCAGCTCTACACGCGGCACCCGCACGCGCTCCTCATCGTCGAAGTCATCAATCTCCTGATCAAGGATCACCTTGCAATCAATAGGCTCAGCGCCGCTACCATTGTTATAGGTAGCGGCCTTGCCCCATTTGCGAAACGCGCGCTCTGCGGCTCTTTGGTCCAGGTCCATGAGCCACTTATGCCTTCACGGTGCCCGGTACGCCGGTAAACTTGACAGCAAAACTGGTAACGCCATTCCCGGCGGCCTCTGCGGCGAAGGCGGTGGAGCCGGTGATATCGCCAGTGGCTGCGGTTGCTGCATTACTATCGAATGAGCTGGAGGCGACCACCCAGGTGAGGGTTTCGCCCTGATTGATCTCTGCGGCGGATACCTTGGGCACAGTGAATACACCATCAATAGCGATCACGCCGGAGGCGCCCACGGCGATATCATCCATCGCTACCCCAAGGACGGCACCGACCGGTACTACCTGGCCGGAAGTAATCGCTGCGCTGGTGTTGTTGGTGAAATCGAGCATGCGCCCGGCTTGTACAAAATTCGTAGCCATATTCTTTCTCTCAGTGGATAAAGCAGTAGAAATAAAAAAGGCCGCGTAGTGCGGCCCTTTCCGGTTTAGTTTCAGTTGGGATTGGGATTAGGTTTTGGGTGTTTTCACCATGCCTTTTGCATCCCAGGCTTTGGCTGCGGCATCCAGGCGGACTTTGAATTCGACCCCATCAACACTCCAACCATTTTGCTCCTCTAACACCGGGGCCTGCTGACCATCCAGATAGAGCACTTCGATGGTGTCGTGCACTACCGGGTCGGCATTGAGGTACCAGCCATTGTGTCCGCTAAGGCGCGCATCAGAGAGCACTTCGGCAATGTTGCGCACGCTGTTCGGTGTGGTGTTGTTTTTGGTGGATTCGCCCACTTCGAATTCGGATTCCAGAGCAACCTTTGCGCTGCCCTCGTCGGCAATATCACAGAGCAGGAATTTGGGCCGGATATTAAGCACTGCGCTGCCGTCCTTTTGCTTGCCCATCTTCACCCGTGCAGCATCAATGCTGGCGGTATTGATTAGAGCGGCGCTGGCTAGGTTGCCATGATCTGCATGGAACAGGGCTTTTCCATCTGCCATTTTGGGATTGTTGAGCAGGATGCTGAATACCAGATCCCCCACGGTGCGCACGGCGGCGAGGCCCATCTTCTGCGGGATTCGGGTAAAGGCCCCCAGGTCGTCATTAATAATCGCCTGGCGGTTAATAGAGAAGAGTTCCCCGTAAGTCGCCAGTGCGGCAGTCTCGGCCCGTTCGCCGATACTCACATATTTAAATTCTGCCCCGGGTGCTACTTGGCGCAGTGAGGGGAAGCTGCCCAGATCCGTGCGGGTGGTGAGTTTAAAGTCACTGAGGTTGCCGACACTGGTAAAGCGCGGGAAGATTTCCTGCGCTTCTTCATAGCCCTTCAGCATGGATTTATTGGCGATATTGCCGAGCACCGTTGCGAAGTCACCCGAGCTATGGGTAAAGGCTGCAGCGACCACACCCATTCTGTCGAGTCCGGACAAGCTTTGGCCGTGGGCCTGCATGAGGATGCGGGCAATCTCCATCATGGTGTAGCCACTGAGTTCATTGCCCTCTGTGCGCTTTTCACCGAGGGCACGTACAGCAATCGCATTCTCGGCATCGGCTTTCATGCGCTTGATGCCTTCACCTTCCTGCACTACCACACTGTAGCTTTGCACGGGGGTTGGGGTTTGGCTGCCGAGGGCTGTGAGCAGTTTGTCTTTGGCTTTTTCGGCGCTGCAGTCCATGTCATTGAGACATTCCTGCATCACAACACTGTGCGCTTCGAAGCCTTTAAATACGGCCGTGATATCGTCTTTGCGCTTTTTCTCATCGGCGGCAAATTGCGCTTTGGCATTGGCTTCAATTTGCGCTTTCATTTCTGGAGTAACCTCGGGCGCAGCGGTTGCAGCTGGCGTGGTGGAGGTAGTTTTCGGCATGGCTTGCGCCTCCTTGGTTTGGGTTGGGTTGTCTGCAACCGCAGACGGGAATCTAAATTCAGTGGGCTCCTGCATTACCAATGCACTAATAGCTTGAGGGGTGTTTTTAAATTGGTTTAAGTGATCGGCACTGAAGCTGGCAGCCATCTCGATGGCTGCGGTGGTATCGGTGGCGAAGCCGGCCTCTACCGCTTCGGTGCCGGTATACCAAGTCTCGTCATCCATCACTTGGCTGATGTCCTCATCCGACATTCCGGTGCGTGAGGAATACAGGCTTTTCATGGTGGCTTTAACTTTGGCCAGCAGGCTCTTGGTTTTTTCCAGAGCGCGCTCATCACCGCGAACACCGGCACTGGGGTTGTGCACCATGTAATAGGCGTTCTCAGCGATATGGACAGTATCCCCGGCGAGGGCGATCACGCTGCCCATACTGGCTGCGATGCCTTCAATCCAGGTTTCCACTTCGGCTTTGTGATCTTTGAGCAGGTTGTAGATGGCGGTACCGTCGAACACATCACCGCCGGGGCAATTGATATGCAGATTGATCTTGCTGACATCCCCGAGGGCTTTGAGATCGCGGGCAAAGTCTTTTGCCGTCATATCCCAGTAGCCGATGTAGTCATACAAATAAATATCAGCTTCACTGGTATTGGCGGCAGCGGTCATGCTGTACCAGGATTCATTCGGCATGGCTGCCTCCTATTCAGATTCAGTTTCAGTTTCTTGCGCGGGTACGGCTTCGCGTTTGGTTGGGGTAGTAATGTCGTTTTGTTTGAGCTTTCGCTGCCAGGCAGCAGTTTGCTTAATTACATCGTCCGGCTTTTTGCCACGGCGGCGGATGGTCTGCTGTGGGCTGGCCAGTACATTTTCCAGTAGGGTTTCATCGGCGCTGGCTTCATGGACCGGATTAATCCAGGGCATCACCGGGGTAATAAAATCGACATGCATTAATGTGGATGGATCGACATCACTCGGCACTTTGAAGGCATCCGCCAGTAAAGCCATTTGCACCCAGCGGCGGGTGGACGGCTCTACAATTTCCTCACAAAATTCCAGGCTGAGGGTTTCGTAGTTTCCCCACTGCTCCACCAGTTCCTGGCGTTGCGCGCTATAAGTACCGTTGTAGTTTTTGCTGATGCTGCTAAAGCTGGCCATGGTGCCGGCGGCAGTCATGCGGTGCATGGTTTCTAAAAATGGCGTTAGCAGGCCGCTGGGGCGATTACTTTGAATGGTTCCAACTGATTCCCCAGGGCGGAGATCGTCATAGATGGCACCGGCGCGGATATTGAGAGTGCGGTTTCCTTCATCATCCCAAGAAGAATCATGCTCATAAGTATCAGGGCTGCCCTTTTGAATAAAGCCGACCATGGCTGAGGCAATCTTGGCGGCAACACGCTCGTTTTCTTCATAGTCTTTAATATCGGTAAGGCGATTCATCACCGCTGCAAAAATGGATACCCCACGGGTTTGGTGCAGCCTGCGTACAAATTTCAGGTGCTCGATATTTTCCGCACTGTGAAGCCTGCGCTTCATGCGCCAGTTAAATGAGGCTCCGGGGTGTTCGTCGTACAACCAAAAGCCCGAAGGCTCGCCCCAGGCAGATTTTTGAATACCTTGCACAATGCGCTTGCTGGGGTCGTTGTAATCCACCGGCAGGAAATCCGGTTCCAGGCATTCGATGGTGTAAGGCACGGGGGTGCGGTGCTTTAAGCCGGGCACCGTGCCCTGCAGATGCCGCATTAAAGTTTCACCATCGCGCAGCCAGGTATTGCACAAAAGCCGCTGGGCTTTGCCCCAGCTAAATTGCCGGGTGCATTCCGGGCGCCGTGCCCATTCCTTGTGGGCGTCATTCATTTGGCTGGCGAGGCCGTCATGGATATCGCCATCCCAGGTTTTGGGCTGGAATTCCACATCGATACCGCGCGGGCCGACAATGTTATTTACCAGGGTGGTAAGAATGCCAAAGGCAAAATCGTGGTTTTGCTCCAGGTGCCGGGCTTGGCCGCGCAGGGTTTCCACACTGCCTTCCAGCACCAGGTCGCCGCTGCGGTTATCGCCGGGGTTTTTGCGCAGGCGACTGGGGCGCGCGGCTTCATAGGCGGCGGCAATCTCCAGGGCGCGCCGGGCTTGTACGCGGCGCAGGGCAGCCTCGGGTGCAAAAAAACCGATGACAGAATCCAGTTTATTCATTAGCAAAAATTCGCGTAGGCGGGCCCGGGGCGTTTGCCGGCGGCCTTTAAGGTTTCTGCGGTTGCGCGGCGCTCCCACTCCTGGCGGCCCGCGCGGATTTCCTGCAGGTTCTCGGCGGTAAATTGGCGGCCGTTAATGACCGTGGTTTTTCCGGCGAGCACGTCTATCTCGGCCTCGATATAGAGGTCGACCATCTCTTGTGCGGTTTTAGACATTTAACTATCCAGTAGAGAACCGGCTGGCTGCGCGGGCTGCCTTGGTTTTTTAACGGCGGGTTTGGGTTGTTCGGGTGTTTGTTGAGGTTCGCTAAATAGCGTGCGCTGGCCCAGGCGCGATTCGATGGTGGACCATTTTTTCTCATTGTATTTGTGCATGCCCATGGCGTGGGCGGCGTGCAGGGCGTAGACCTCGGTATCCGTGCCTTCATTGGGCCGGCCGGGGCGCGGCTGCCAGGTTTCCCGGCCTTTATTTTTCTTGCTGGGGGCTTTGACTTCAGCAGTCACCTGCTCCCAGTAATCCTGCCGCACATGCTTGCAGCTGTGCATATAGGCACTGGTGCCGAGCAGCCGCTTGGCCATCAGGTCTTTGGCTTTGTGGGTGCCAACCATATATACCTTTACCCCAAAGCGGTCTGCCTTGGTGCGGCGCTTGGGATTGTTAAAATCCACCTGCCGGGGCTGGTTGAATATTTCCTTGGTGCCGAAGTCGTTGCTGTCACCTTTAATCGCCATCACCAGCACGCCGCGATATTTTTTATCGCGGGTTCGCACCCAGTGATACACCGCGTTACTGGTGCCGCCATCGGAGGAGTCGATACTCACCGCCGCTGCGCGAATTTCGCCGAAGCGCTCGTGCTCAAAACTTTGGAACACCAGCTTATCCAGAGCTGACCAGCAATCATCTTTTTTATCGGCGGTATCGCCATCGATCTCGCCCCAGTACATCTGCCAACTTTCTTCATTGCGGCCAAAGGCGCGAATGGTGATTGCGAGTCGGTCGTGCTGTACGTCGATGCCGACCGTTACCAGCAGGCCACCGGCAGGGCACACTAATTCCGGGTAATCCTCGGCGGCCTCTTGCAGCTTTTCATGGTCCAGCAGGCGGCTGGCGGCGTACTGGTAGGGCCTGCCCAGTTTGTTGTTCTGAAAAACAATGCGGGCGGATTCATCTCCGCTTTTCGCTTCGTGTTCGGCTTCAAGAAAATCCCGCACCACATCGGCGAGGCCGGTGCCGGGGATACACACATAGAGCTCCGATAGCTCCATAAAAGTTTCTATCGGTTCGATCTCATCTTGCCCAAAGTCTTCACCGCATTGGGTCTTTACCCAGCCGGCAAAGTCATCGCCATTTTCCAGAGCGGTTTTGCAGGTCTGCAAAATATTGGCCTGACGGCGGTAGTCATCCCATTCGCTGCCACAGCGCGGACAGCCATACACTGCACTTTCTGGCTGGTGCAGGCCGAACACCGGGTGCGGTGTGCCGCCCTCCTTTTCCAGCCAGCTGACGTTTTCCCAGTCCAACACATGGGACTCACCGCAGTCGTGACAGGTAATCGGTAACACTCGCATGGTGCCAAGTTTGGTGTAGTGCTCCACCTGGGAGAGATCCGCCACCGCCGGAGTGCCGCCAATAATTAATTTCTTATTGCGCATCCGCTTAAGACGTTCGCGCAGGTGGCGAATAGAGTCGCCCTGATCACCGACGTCTTTGTTGGTATCGTCAGGCTCCTCCACATAGCCCCGACGGGCTGATGTGGATTTCACATTAGAAATTGAGTTGGAGCCAATGGTGCGCACCTCACCACCGGGAAATTTTTTCCGTGTTGAACGGCTGCCGCCTTTGCGGCTGGTGGTGACATCGATCACCCGGTTCACTGCTGGTGAGCCTTCGATAATCGGTACCAGCTTTTCATCCATAAACAGCCGGCCTTTTTCATCCTTGGGGAACAGCATCAGGATGCGGGCGGGCTCAGTAGCGGCGACTTTGCAGATATCGGTAGCCAGCAGAACCGTCCAGCCGATCTGCGCGGCCTTTTGCATCACCACCATCCACGACACAGGATTATCCAGCGCGTGCATCACACCCCAGAAATAAGGCACATAATCGTTGCGGTAATAGCCCGCGTTATCACTATCCTCCGACGGCAGTTTGATATTTTCCGGCAACCACTCAATCAGCGGGACTTTAGGCTGCGGTATCCAGGTTTCCCGCACCTCCTTCACTAGGCGCGAGAGATTCGATCTCGTAACTACCAATAGCTCTGAGGGCAGCGTCAATACTAGGCTGTAAGGGTTCTCGATCGACGGTAATGGCATGCTGACTTTCGATAGCAATAAGGATGCTTTCTACCGCTCCTAAAAATTCATTCTTACCAATGGTGGACCACTCCACCATCACCTTACGTACAGACTCAACATCAACTATTAATTGATCCTCTCGGTATAATTCGCGTCTAATTTTCTCCGCGCTCATCCTAGCCTTATCTGCATCAGCCAAATCTTTTTGATTGCGAGCTTCATTAGCCTGACGGCCAGCAGCTTCAGTACGCAGCCGCTCACAATAAACTTGCAGCCACACGCTGTAAGTAGAGCCTTGCGGCAACACCCCAGCCTGCACATGCTTAGCAATTGCCGGTTGAGAAGTTCCCACCAGCCGAGCGAACCCCGACTGAGTGGCCTGATCATCCAGTGATAGGTTGTCAGCCAAGGTATAACCCCCTAGGAAATTTCAGATAGCTGTTAAAAACACGCGCCCGAATTGCTCGTGGGCTGGGTCGCTCAGGAGGACCCGTTGACGTTTAGGTCAACGCCGCTTGGCTGTCGCAATGGCACGATCCATTGCCTTATCAAGCTCTATCGGGAAGTGTCGCCGTGCTATGCCTTCGGCAATTCGGACAAAGGGGAAACGCTGGCGGTAGTTCGGCCTTCCCTTTAGGAAAATAAGAATGGGTTTAGCCGTTCGCTTGCGCTTACCCCCTGCCCTTTTCCATATACCCAGGACACCATTAATTTTCCCAACAAAATATTTAGATTTAGTGCCTTGCGAACTGTCAGATCCACGCCTTTTAGTACCGGAGTTGGCTCGTAGTTCTGCCAGGATCTTCTTATAAGTCGCAACCGAAATGTTGCCATGCTTATTTAGTCGGGCTTCCTTCCCATGTACCACGTACATCCCACTCGGTAAGAGGCCAGCATGTCGAAGCGCTCGCTCAAAGCGTTTATCAATCCGGCTCTCACCCATTACCGACGGTGCTAAATACTCACTAGGTGCAGTGCCGTTCGGGGCCTGATCGCGAATAAAGACTTTCGCCACACCCGAGCGCTTAGTGGCTTTCTTCACCAGTACAGAGTTCAGTGTCAGCTTCGCCGGATTGACAAAGATGCGTCCAATGGCTGCCCGCTCTTCTCCTCGAATACGAAACGCCACATTATTCAGAGCAACCGAACTGGCATAGGGCAACTGCTTTTTTAATTCAGCAGCGGCCTTATCAAACTTTGAAGTATCCAGCTTGATACTAACGTCCATCGCTCAGCTCCTCAGCAGGGTTATCCTCCCCCCGCTTCATCTGCTCACGCTTCAACTTAATATCCTGATGCCGGTAATAAGCAAACACCGCGATAGAAAGCAGGCCGGTGGTGAATGCACCGTAGGTAATTACATACTGCTCAAACGCCGATGCAACCTGAGCTGTCACGCTACCCACTCCCGCAATCCATATCATCAGCCGCTCCATTGCTGTATTTGCTGCATCAGTTGGACTCATTGAACCACCCTCTTCGCTGCGCCTTTCACCGCAGCCAATGGCTTCATGATGTGCTGGCTGATCCCATAAGAACCAAAGAAGAAAATGACCACTGCCGAGAAAGCACCGAACATCAGCATCGACCCAGCAACAGACCAAATAAACTTCGCGTACCCAGCATCCCACGGCCACACCATCACAGAGGCCAATACTAAAAACATCTCGATGCGGATAATGGCCAAAGCCGCAAAGCGCCGGGTTAAGCTGCGTTGCGTATTCTCACTCGCCGTGCTCTCAACATGAGCCACCACCGTACTGATAATTTGCTTGCGGGCCTCAGAGGCATGGCGAATTAATTCTTTCGCATCTTCCGCGCTTTCCTGCTCGGTGTAAGACAAGCCATCAATCCAACCACCCGCCCGCACCAGCAACCCGTTATCCTTGTCGAGGATATCGTCCACCGGTTTAGCGTTACTGCTAAACAGCCCTGTTATTCCAGACCAAATACCCATCACGGATACTCCGGCACATAGTGCGTAATTGTCAGATTAAAGTTAGGCGGCAACATATCCCGCAATTGCCCCATAGCCTTGCGTGACTGCATCACCCACCAGCCACCCGGAGCTACACCAGAACCAACACCAATGCAGCCTTGAACATCAGAGGAATAATTAGCCGTGTGGATTAATATTTTTGAGCGCCCAGGAACCTCCAGCAGTTCCCACACATTGGGGTATCGCTGTGAGCTATACGCCTCACAAGAATAAATACCCTCGGGGATACAACTCTCAAAAGGGCGATTTCCCAACCAAGGGCGCTCAACCGTATAAAACACACAGTCGCGCACTCTCAGTCGCCCCAATGTGGCATCTGGCCCATAGGCGAATCGCGTTAATTCAAACATGAGGTTTTAGCTCCCGGATTTCGGGCACAAAAAAACCGGCTCAAGGGCCGGTTTATTGGGGGTATTCTGTTCGCCGAATCACAAAACTCGGCAGCGTTGCAGATATTAGTGTGCGCACGTGCGCACTGTCAACACCCACCTACTGAATTAAAACCCAGTAAGGGAGAGCCGCGTGAAACTCTGGCAATCCCTCACCGGTATCGCCGCCCTAATTTTCTGCGGCACCAGCCTCGTGTTTACCGTGCAGCTGTGGATATCCATGCCCGCAGGTCTCGGTGGGCAGCTGGTGGCCGGTGCCACGGCGGTGGCGCTGGAGCTGTGCAAGTTCAGCTTCGCCCCGCTGGGCCTTTGGTTGCGCGGCCAGGGCCAAGCCAGTGGCTATGCCCTACTCTGCCTCTGGCCCCTGCTGGTAGTGATCAGCATTGTTGCAACGGTTGGATTCCTCGCCACCCACAGCGATGAACAGCAACAGCGCAGCACCCGTAACAGCCAGGAATACCAGGCGTTGCAACAGCAGTTAAACAGTTTGCAACAGCAGATCAACACCCTAAACGGCCTGATCAACACCGACGCCAACAACGGCTACCGCCAGCGCGCCATTAATACCGCTGCACAGTTATCCACAATGGAAGCTGAGCGCACGCAGCTCATAGAAAAGCTATCCACAATCGAACAAACACCCAGCACGCACAGCGCTTTCAATAGCTTGGCGAGCACCCTCAACACAGACCCGGCAAAGGTTCAGCATATCGGCTTCCTCGCCCTAGCGATCATCACAGACATCGTAGGATTGGTTGCGTTACTCGCGTTTAACGCCGCCGTAACAGTTGCGAAACGCGCCACTACACCGTTGCAACAGCCTGAAACGGTGGAAACACAACCGTTACACACCGCCCACCTGAACGAAGAACAACAGCAACTGGCCCAGCGAATCCGCGCCGGAGAGTTCGGCCACAAGCCCGTAATGCGCAACATCATCAACGATATGCGCCTTAGGCACGGAACCGTTAAACCCGTTTTCGACGCCCTGCAACAGGCGGGCGCACTCAATAAAAATGGCCGGGGATACTTCCTCGCGAGTCAGGGAGGGCTGCCCAATGGGTAAGCTGGTTAAAGGGGTCACCTGGGCCAAGGAGCAATTCGAAAAAGGCTCCCGCCCTGGTAAAGAGAAAATCCTGGAGTGGATAGAGGCCGAGCATATCCCCGGCCAGATCATCGCCGGGGAGCCCTATGTGGATGCCGACCGATTCGCCATACGCGACCACACCGGCAAAACCCCAGCACAAAACACCTCCTCCAACGATGGCCAGCCCAGAAGCGGGATGGACCTGTTAGCAGGCTGAGAACAGATTAAGCAGTAGGCGAGCAAGGAAATGGCCAGACCTAAAAAGCCCCGCATGGTGGGTGACACAGCATTGCCCGACAATCTCTACCCGGACCCGCGCCACAGAGAAAACTATTGGCGCTACCGCCGCCCGGATGGCTCCAACAAGATCTTCAAAGCATCCCTTGAAGATGCTCTGCGTATGGCTGAACAGGCCAATGCTCACCGGGGCGATAGCGTAAAACGCAAACCCACCAAGGTGCCAGATAGGGCCAGCTTTGCATATCACACCGCGCGGTATATGGAATGGCGAGAGGAGAATGATCCACGCTTACCCAGCAAGGCCAGCTGGCGCAATCGGTGTAACGCACTAAAACGATTTGGCGAAGACTTCGAAGTGATCCCCATTCACAAAGCAAAATTGGCTGACCTGCGCAAATGGTGGGAATCCCTCACTTATCACCAGCAGCACGCGCGCCGCGCTGAGTTTAATAAATTCTTTAATTACCTAATGGCTGAAGGATTGTGCAAATTGGAAAGTAACCCATTCACCACAGCCGACGATCGACCGCGCCTACTGGAAAAAGGCAAACCCATTAAAAAGCGTCAACGCCTAACCCTGGAATCTTATTGGACCATCTATGAAAAGGCTGGCGAGCTAGGTTATGAAGCACTACAGATTGCCATGGGCATCAGCATGCTTACTACCATGCGCCGCGCTGATATTTGTGAATTAAACTTTGAGAAACACCTACAAAGCGAACATCTACGCAAGACGATTAATAAATCTGAAGCGCAAAGGGATAGCCTCGCCGCCAGCCATTTAAGTTTTAATTTAAAAACTCACCAACAACTTGGCAAACTTATTCACCGCGCAAGAGAACTCAGCCTAAGAAATTATCGCTGCCCCTACATACTGAGCCATACACCTAAGCAACGGCGAACGGGAAAAATTAAAGAGCATGTTTGCCAGGTAATCCCCGACCGGTTGAGCGATATGTTTACCGAAGCCCGTAACGCTACCGGACTCTATATCGGCTTACCTAAAAACCAAACTCCACCCAGTTTCCATGAAGTGCGCAGCCTTGCCTCAGACCGGTTTAAGCGTATGGGGTATGACGTGAAGTCGGTGCAACAATTGATGGCGCATACTGATGAGCGGGTTACTCAATCTTATCAGGCGGGACACGGAATTGATTATGAGGAGATTAGTATCTATTTGGATGAGCAGGCTATTGGGAGAGAGTTCTAAAAATTTTCCAGAAAAATGACAACCATATAATAAGAAATATGACTCCAGGTAAATTTTTAACTCTTATGCCGCACATTATAAAATCTAAAGCTGCTTCACCTACCAAGCTTTTCTTTACTGCCAGAGCTAATGCTCTGACAATCTGGACTGGCGAATTTCATAATCTCTTTCAGCAGCATCTAGAAGCTCTTCTAATGCAGAAACATGCCAAACCCGCCCTAAATCAGACTTCTCATTAACTCTCCCAGAGTAAATACCAAGAAATTCCCACACTATTTTAGGAGATAAACTTGTACTAAGACGATTATCCTTTATTGACCTGAATCCCGTTGTCCGAAAAGCGATCACTGGAGAACCTGATTGCCCTTGACGAGTTCGACAGTCAACTAGAAAAACAGGCTCTTCCTTTGAGATAAGACTTAGCTCTTGAGCTAAAAATCCTGTAGCCCAGACCGGCAATTTTCCGCTTGTTGACAAACCAAAAGGATAACCGATAACACTAATAGGTTCTGCTGGACTTACAATCATTCCAACCCTATCTAGGTCAAGTTTTAGATAGTAGGGAAGCTTCAGAACATCGTCACCCCAAGTTAAATTTAGAGCAACAATATCTGCTTTCTCCCCAAGTCTCGGATGTTCGATCCAAAATGGACTCCCATCACCTCTATACAAAGGAAGCTTTACTTTTTTCCAATACCCAATTGAATCTCCAGGTCTATGGAAATGGATTACGATATTATCAGGGGTACCCAGTGTGCTACTAAGACACTCTCCTGTCTCCTGGTGCAGTCCAGTGACATTATGGCGATTAGTAACTAATGTACAGTGTGATTCACGAGTATTTGAGAGTAAAGTCGCAGTCCCCGAACTCAAATATTGCTCTCCAAAATACATCTCAATAAATAGAGATTTCAGAGATGGCAGTTCGACATTTAAAGGATAAATATTCTTATTCTTTTGCTCATTTCCCATAGCAATTACCAACTAGAATTATTGCCTGTATTACTTCTGTTACAAGATCCTATCTACACAAAAAAAACTCATCGCCATTGTAATTAATACGCGTTAGAAATTTGCCTCTACCCAATGACTCAGCTCTGAAAGTGGCTTAGGGAACCCAAGCGTATACAAGAACCTAGTTGCACTATCTTCATCAGAATGTTCACTCACTCCCATCAGCACAAAACCATGTCGCAATAATCCGTTAGCGTCTCCCACATGTCTTGTTTCAATAATTTTGGTTATTTTTTGGAGTACTTCTAGAGACTTAACTTCTTCCATCATTGAATTTCCTTGAGAGTATTTAACACTTCATGTAAGCCATCTCTCAATATACCGCCCAGCCCCCAACATTCAAACAGGAAGTTCCAGACACTTGTAAATCAGGTATTGAAAATAGTTTTCCTAGCGTCAGTGGCGATAAAAATACACACGACTCGAAGAGGCTTGGCGCTTACTGTAACGAGGAAGCGCCTTCTGAAAGTAAATACAGACACTGAGGTAGTATTGACGGGAGGAATTTCAGACGAAAAAAAAGGGCCGCAAGGCCCTTTTTTCATCCCGCATACGTTTTTGTGCGGGTTTTTGTGCAGTTTTTGTGCACCTTGCAGAGTTCGATTTCTCTTCTTCTGCAACCCCTTGAAATACAAGGGAAATTTGGTGGAGCTAAGCGGGATCGAACCGCTGACCTCAACACTGCCAGTGTTGCGCTCTCCCAGCTGAGCTATAGCCCCAAATTTTGTTGCCTGACGTTTCCGTCGAAAGCGGGGCGCATTTTAGCAAGGTTTAGGCGCCTGTCAACAGAAAAAATAACTTTTTAATCAATTAGTTAGCTGCTGACACCACAGGCCCCCAGAGGCTGCCGCTTCCGGGGGTTCACCAACGCTGATCAGCCTTACTTGAGTCCAGCGTACTCTTTTTCCCAACGCTTCAGCACCTTCTTCCCGGCACCGCCCAATACGTCGATCGCCTGGCGCAGGCGGGCGCGGCTGAGGTCGGGGCCCAGGAGCACCATGGCTTCCATCACGGAGAAGGACGCAGTGGTGCCGCTGATGGCGACAAACAGTGGGGCGTTAAAGTCTTTCAGCTTGATTTCCATGGCCGTGGACAGGGCTTTCACTGCCTGGAAGATACTGTCCTTGTCCCAAGCGCGCAGGGCTTCCAAGCGCCACAGGGCAAATTGAAGCAGCTTCTTCTGGTCATCCAGAGGCAGCTTGTTACCGCTGAAGCTGTCTTCGGTCAGGGGCAGTTTGCCAGAGGCGAGGAAGCTAACCAGCGGAGCAAAGTCACCGAAGGTTTCCATGCGCTCTTTCGCCTGGGGCAGAACCTTAAGCAGGTTGTCTCGGTTAAACATCCACTCGGTCAGGCGATCGGCGAGTTGCTCATTTTCCAGTTCGCGAATCCACAGACCGTTCAACCAGGACAGTTTCTCTACATCAAATACCGGGCCACCCAGGGAAACACGCTTAATATCGAAGTGCTCCAGCATCTCTTCGAGAGAAAACTTCTCGCGCTCATCCGGCATGGACCAACCCATACGGCCGAGGTAGTTAAGCAGTGCTTCGGGCATAAAGCCGGCGCGCTGGTAATACAGGATAGAGGTGGGGTTCTTGCGCTTGGAAAGCTTGGTCTTATCCGGGTTGCGCAACAGCGGCAGGTGGCAGAGCACCGGCATTTCCCAACCGAAGTATTCGTACAGCAGTTTGTGCTTAGGTGCGGAGTTGATCCACTCCTCACCGCGAAGAACATGGGTGATCTCCATCAGGTGATCATCCACCACATTCGCCAAGTGGTAAGTGGGCATACCATCGGACTTGAGCAGAATTTGTGCGTCTACCTGGGCCCAATCAATTTCAATAGTACCGCGCAGCAGATCTTCCACCACACAAGTACCGCTCTCAGGCACATTCATACGCACTACATAAGGTGCTCCGGCAGCACGACGCTTTTCAACTTCCTCTTCCGGCAGAGCCAGGTCACTGGGCTTCAGTGAAGTACGGCCCGCTTCGCGCAACCCTTCACGGAGTTGCTCCAGTTCTTCCGCCGTACGGTAGCAGTGGAAGGCGTGCCCTTTTTGTACCAGCTCATCGCAGTAAGTTTTGTAGATATCGCCGCGCTCACTCTGGCGATAGGGGCCGTGAGGGCCGCCGACATCCGGTCCTTCCTGCCAATCCAGCCCGAGCCAACGCAGGCTGTCGAGAATGGCTTTCTCCGATTCCGGGGTACTGCGCTGCTGGTCGGTGTCTTCAATACGCAATACAAACTGGCCGCCTTGAGCGCGGGCAAAGCACTGGTTGAAGAGGGCAATATAGGCTGTACCAACGTGAGGATCACCGGTTGGAGACGGTGCGATTCGGGTTCTTACGGTCATGATAAACCTGATTGATAAATGGAGGACTCGTTAAACCGCAGGATTATAGCGCTGGCCAGCCTCTTGGCACAGGCGGGGTTTTCTCCTCAATAAGAATATTTACGCGCCATAACTTCATTATTGTTCGCTAATGACGTGACATACATCACGAAAAAAGTATTATTGCCGCCATAAAGAAGGAATGGCTTGACTAACGTATTACCCCAAATTTTGCAGGGGTTTCCGCGAGCAGCTTCTCCCTAAGAACGATAAATTAATCGCTCAGGATGGCATACCATGCAAAAAAATGTAGTTCGCACACTGTTTTCTGCTATTGCAGCAGGTACTCTTTTCAGCATTTCTGCCGCTTCAATGGCTGATAGTGCTAGTGCAAGCAGTGATATCACCCTATCTTTCACTCCCACCATTGAGATCACTCGTGTAGAAAACCTCACGATTGCCGATCCCACTTTGGGTACCGATGCCGTAGGCACCGAAGATTTCTGTGTGGGCGGCCTCGGGTTCTCCACCTACAGCATTACTTTCGACAGTAATGACGGTGAGAATGACACGGAATTTACCCTGACCGACGGCACCAACAACGTGCCCTACAGTGTTGGTTTTGATAACAGCACCTCCGGTACTTTTACTACTGTTATCGAGGGCGATGCGCTGACAGGCCAAACCCGAAATATCGCTTCCTGCGGCTCCAGCGATAACGCGCGCTTCCAAATCACTGTGGCCAACAGCGCTTGGGAAACTGCAACTGTGCTAAATGGCACCACCTATACCGATACCCTGCTGATCACTGTCGCCTCCGAGTAACAGTAAAGAGTGGCTGGCCCTGCCAGCCATAGCTCAATATGGCAGGACGTCATCTGGGGCGCCTTGCACTGGCTTTGTGTCTGGTGCAAGCCTCCTGCCCCGATACCCTTGCAGCGACCGCAGCGACTTTCCTACTGGAAACCTCTGCTCCTGAAGGGTTTGATGATCTCACCGAACCCCAGCAACTCGTGGTGGATCTCTACTACGGCGGCCGGGAAATTGGTGCTGCGCAAGTCACAATAGATCCGCGCTTTGTTCGCTTTGACTCCCCGTCTGAGGTACTCGAACTGTTGCCCGAAGTTCGCGATACCGAGCGGATTCTCTCCATCCTCGAACGACCGCAAATAAGAAACAGTCACCATGTATGCCGCTCAAACCGGCAGATTGGCTGTGGCTACTTAATGCCATCGGAGTTTGCCGTTATTTACGATGAGCAGTTCTACCGGCTGGATCTTTTTTTCTCACAAGAGCTGTTGCCGCAACAAGCAGCAATCAATGATCCTTATTTGCCGGAAGCGAGTTCTGACTTCTCTATCGTGCAAAACCTGAGCGGTTCCTGGAGTGGGGTTGAAAGTGATTGGGGCCCGGACAGCTATAGCGCTGCATTAAATGGCAACACCATAGTGAGCTTTGGTGAGAGCGCTCTGCATTCACAATGGTCTGCGGCCTCAGAGCAGGACAGCCGGATCCATAGCCTGTATTGGAGTCGGGATTTTCGGGGGCAAGCCTATTCGGCCGGCCTTTTACAACCCCAGGGTGGCTTTGGCTATTTCCGGCCCCAGGAAGCGATCTATGGCGTAGAGCTACGCACTTCCCAGCGCACCCGAACCGATATCAGTTATCAACAGGGAGCGCCGGTTGAAATAAATATGCCGGTGCGCGGTAGAGTCGAGGTATATCGGGATGAACGACTTATCCACACCGAACTACTGGAGGCCGGCAACCGCCTGTTAAACACCTCTACCCTACCCCACGGCGCCTACGATATTGAGGTGCGCACCTACGATGAAGCGGGGCGGGTATTAAGCCGGCATATCGAATTCTTTGCCAAGGATTCGCTATTGCCAGCCCCAGGCGAGTGGTTTTGGAGCTTGCAGGCAGGTTTGCCCACCCGCAGTTTTTGGGACGACACTCTGCCGGACCAATACGACGATGGAATTATTACGGCCTCTATCGCACGCCGTTTAACGACCGGATTGGGTCTTTTTGTTTCTGGTGCCGCAACCGAGGAGCAGCAATTGTTGGAAGTCGGCGGTCGCTGGATTGGCGAAGGCGTTGAAGTCTCCCCAAGCTTGGTGACATCCGGTGATGGACGCAGTGGATACCGATTGCAGGCATTACTTAAAATGCCCTACGGGACTTTTAGTGCAGTAAAAACCGAGCTGGATGCCAATAAAACGCCGTTCAATAACGATAAATATACATTGCTGCCGGGCAGCTATTCCCAAACAAGTCTGAGTTTGCGCACAGCAGTATTGGGCGGACAGCTATCCCTAAGATTCAGCGAGCGGGACCAAAACCAACTCCCCGGCAGTATCGACAACGGCGATTCACTGAGCAGTGCCCAGAAGTTAAAAACCCTGGAGTTCCGCCACCCCATTTTTAAGAGCACCCGCTGGCTCGGCAACGCCACTCTGTCCCACAGTGATGCAGACGGCGATCAATACACCAGTCTGGAATTCCAGTTCCGAATGCGCTCCAAACACTGGCAACACACCGCTAATCTCTATAGCGACAACAGCGAACAAAGCACTAGCAGCGAGCGATTTGCACTACAAAGCCGCTGGTACGACCGGGATTTATGGGCGGCTGAATTTGAACAGCAGCTTTCTATGGAAGCATCCCCTGAAGCCAATTACCTGGAGGCCCGTACGCATTTAGCGGGACATCACGGATATTTGAATACTGCAGTTGGGCTTTACGATGATGATGAAGGCCGTGCGATCAACTACCTCGGAGGGTTCAGCACCAACCTAATTGCCACAAAAAATTCCCTCAATTGGGGCGGTGAGCAAAATCTCCAGAGCGCAGTTATCGTAAATATCGAAGGCAGTGAAGATAAAGATTTTGAAGTTTTGGTTAATGGCAGCCGCCGTGGATACGCCAAAGGCGGCACAACGTCAGTGATTAATTTACCGGCTTATCGCAGTTACGACCTTTCCCTCCGGCCCCTGGAAGAGGGCTTTTTCGATTACCGGGAAACCTCCGAAACCATTACCCTGTATCCGGGCAATGTGGGCGCCAGCAGCTACCAAATACTGCCACAAATCCTGGTACTGGGCCGATTAACCAGCCTTGGCCAGGGGCTGGCAAATACAGAAGTAATCATTGGCGAACACTCAGCGAAAACTGACCAATACGGCGTTTTCCAAATGGAATTCCACGGTGAACATAACACCATCCTAAATACAGAAGTTCGCTGGGGAAATTGTAAAGCCTCAATCGAGGCCACTTCATCAGGTGATAGCTGGCTCAACCTGGGAACCATAGAAGAGTCAGAGGCCAAATGCCAGACTGGGCAAATAGCAGAGGTAAGCCGTGTCCATAACTAAGAAGCTGCAAAAACTTGGCCTAGTCTCTGCGCTGTTGATTCCGCTATTTAATATACCAGTACAAGCCCAGGTAAATTGCTCCAGCAATGACGATTTGCGAGTTTGTGGCTTGGAAGATTCACACACTATTGATTACGAATCAGAACCTAAAGAAATTCAGTTCACTACCCGAAGCCTGCTGGGAAGCTGGACCCTACGCTACGATGTAGAAGTGAGTCCGCTCAGTGGATCTACTTTCGCACTATTTGCGGACAGTGGTGAACAGCTGGATATTGATATTTCATTTCGAGCCAATAACGGCACCACGGAAACACTCAGTCCAGGAACTCAGTCCGCTACTTTTGCCGGCACCAGCGACGATGCAGATACTTATTTAGTGATCGAGCTGGACAGCAGCCAAATACCCTCTTCCAGCCGCTACTCCGCCAGCTTTGAGATGACACTGAATAATTATTTTATTATTTGGACTGCCGGCACCGAAACAGTTCAGTTTGACATTGTGCTGGACGTAGAGCCAAACATCGCCATTCGCAATCTGGGTGATATTGACCTCAGCAACAGTGGCACCCTGTTTGGACAGGCCATTGATGGCAGTGAGGACTTTTGTGTTGGCGGTATAGGATTTAGCGGTTACACAGTAAACCTGTCCAGCGCCAATGGCAGCACCGGGGGATCAGGCAGCAGTGCCTATGAATTGGGGGGAAACAGTGAACAAATCCCCTACAGCGTAGCCTTCTCAGACAATCTGGCTGCAACTTCAGGCATTTCCCCAGATAGCCTGGGAGATATCTCCGGCAGCTTTAGCCGAACTTCGGATGAAAACTGCCTTTCTGATAATGCGCGAATTTATATTTCTATTGCGCCCTCAGACTGGGAAAACGCGGGCGAACCTCTCTACACCGATGTACTCACAGTAACGGTGAGCAGCCAGTGAGTTAGATATAAAATAATCCTTTAATCCGCCCTGCTTGCTATAGGCAAGCAACCAATTCTAATTAGCCACTAAGAGGAAAACGAACCCGCTCACTCTGCTGCCCTCGTAGTAAAACTTCCAGCTCACCGCCAACGGGTTTACCCGTTACTTCGATACTGGTGCCAGCGTATAACCGACCGGTGGCCTCAAGTTTTTCACACTTCTCTTCAGTCACACAATGACGTACTTCCACGACTTCTACATTAATATTGCCACTATTCATGAGTCGGTAATTATCCCCTTCAGCCACTAGATCAATTTTATAAGCTCCACCTTTTGGCTGCACAAATACCAACGCTTGATAAGCCACAAGGATTTTTAGTGCCGTTCTGTCACTCTTAATATCACCTACAACGGGTTTAAAAGTCACCCGGTAGACTTTTTCCTCTTCAAGATCTCTATCTAAGGCCATTAAGCGAAAGCGCTTTCTCTCTCCGGGGGCCAGGACAGCTCTTGCGGGGCTGACAAGGAGTTTAAATTCATCGGGATTTATCACCCTGACTCGACTCTCATTATCATGGCCGGGGTTATCCACACGGAATATTTCAGTTTGGATATATAGCGTCTCATTATCTGGGTTGCTGACGAGAACATCATCCCGGGCGCTGGGAGTATCTTCCAGGTAAAGGACAATTTTATCCACAGACATAGCTGCCATTACTGGCTGGACGACAAAGAGTAGCAGTGAAAGCAGTACTTTTTTCATAAAGAGCGGGTACTCTTAGAACTTCTTATAGTAAGCGCAATATCGGGCTGTTTTATCCACAAGTCAAATCGGAACCTAATGAGCCTCCCTTAAATCAACATCACCAGCCCCGCTAGTAAATAAGAGGCAATACTGATTTGCCCTACACCGCCTGAAAAGTAAAACACTGCCAACGTAATAGATCATCCTGACGGGACATACCGCTAGCTAACTTAGTGGCGCGCTATCCATATGGGCAGTATGCAATCGATTCAGCATCATCACTATGTAAAAACCCCAGCCCTCCATTGATAGCCCTCTGGTCCCATATTTCCTCCCCGTGAACCTTGCAACAGCGGTGGCACCGTCTATTTTTCCTGTATGACCCGGCTCCAGCCAGGGTCCGGTTCATCTCTGGGCAAAGGCCAAATTACGCCCAATTCCAGACGACAATAACACCCGCTTTTCGGACCAGATTCACATGTTAATTGCTCATCGCGGCGACAAGACCCGCCAACCAGAGAATACGATTGCCGCTTTCGAGGCGGCCCATAATCTGGGGGCCTGCGCTATTCAGTGCGATATCCGTTTCAGCGCCGACGGCACCCCCTGGTGCTTCCACGAGGATAGCCTGCACATCCCCGGCAATGACCAGTCCCAGGTCTTCCACTCCCTTAGGGACTCACAGTTACACCACCAGTCGATCAATCGCTTTATCGAGCTGGTGGACTGGGCCAGCTGCCATCGCCACCTGGATTGGTTTATCGGTATCTCACCTGCCAATATCGCCGCCACTGGATTTGTCACCGCCGTTAAAAAGTTAATGGAGCTGATGCGCAGTGAGAATGAGTCATTCGCTCTACTCACCGCAGACTGCCGCAGCCTCAGAGCCGCCCGCAATATGGGCTGGCATCGGGTTGCCCTTGAGATCAATAGTGTCTCCCGGTGCCTATCTGCCGACATTGTTACTTTGGCGCCAGAATATCTACTAATTCGCGACAGCCAGGTTGAATGTGACGAATTGCCCCCAGGCCCCTGGCAATGGGTTGTCTATGAAATCAACTCGACAGAAGAGGCAGTACTCTGGCGCAAGCGCGGTGCTCACCATATTCTCACCGGCAACTTGCCGCTGCTGATGCGCTCCCGGGAAGCGAGTGATGTCTACGGATTTTGATGTCTTGGTAGTCGGCGCAGGTATACAGGGAGCAGGAGCCGCTGAGGTTCTGGCCACAAATCACTATTCCGTGGTGATACTCGAACAGCTGGGTATCGCCGCCGCCACTTCCTCTCGCTCCTCCAAACTCATTCACGGCGGCTTGCGTTACCTGGAGAGCGGCCAGTTCCGTTTGGTCTACGAGTGCCTGCGGGAGAGAAAGTGGCTACTGGATAACAAGCCTGAACTCGTGAGAATGGTCCCTTTTTATATCCCTATCTACCAGCACAGCAGGAGACCGGCCTGGCTGGTCCGCTTGGGGTTGAGCCTCTACAGCCTGTTGTCGGGAATAAACAACAGCGATTCCCGCTTTCGAAAAGTCCCTAAATCCCAATGGGACAGCTTGCCGGGTCTGAATCGGGAAGGCCTGAAGGCTGTATTTCGCTACTACGATGCACAAACCGACGATGCCGCTTTAACCCGTGACGTTGTGGCTTCGGCAGTCGCTCAAGGCGCTCAAATAATTTGCCCTGGCAGTTTGGTAGGCGCTGAAGTCACCCGCGACCATGTCCGGATTGATTATGTAGCAAACGGCAAGCTCAACACCCTGCGCACCCGTGCACTGGTCAATTGCAGTGGCCCCTGGGTAGCCAATACCAATGCTCGCTGTACGCCCCCAGTAGATATTCCACCTATCGACTTGGTTGCAGGCACCCATATCTTGTTGCCTCTATCACTGGGCGACAAAATCTACTACGTCGAAGCTGATGACGGACGCGCAATTTTTGTAATGCCCTGGCAAGACAAAACCCTGGTAGGGACCACAGAGCGGCCCTATTTCGGCGATCCTCGCGACGTAACACCGACTCTCGAAGAAGAGAGCTATCTCTTACAGGCCGTACAGAAATATTTTGCGCAAGCCCGAGGGCTGAACGGCGAGGACATTTGTGAGAGTTATGCGGGGCTGCGAGTACTCCCTGAAATGGAGAAGAGCCCCTTCGCGCGATCCCGGGAGTCCATTATTTGCTGCGATGACGATAAGAAGCCACGGATGTTGGCCGTAGCAGGCGGCAAATTGACCAGCTACCGCGCTACTGCCCGCAAGATACTGAAAAAACTGGAGCCCACCCTCCAGGCTGGTCGATCGATTGCTACAAAAAATACCCCGACCAAAACAGAAGATAGTTCCTCCGAGAGAGAGCGAAATATTTAAATACATTTTGAATGTGCAGTTTAATTTTTCGACTTCAAGTCACTTTAATATCAACCCAAAATAGTCATCTGACAAATAAATTATCTCTTCACCTTTTTACCGTAAATGTGCCCAACCAAATAGAAAGCGAACGGTATAATCAAATAGCTAACAATCGGTACTATAATCGCCACAGCAGCAATTACTTGTAACAATTTATGATCTGGCAAAATTAGGGCTAAGCTGTCGGGAATAAAATAAACCAAAGGAATCAGGGATAAAAAAGTAATTAATGTAGCAAAATGCTTATTGTGATGAACCATAGATATACTCCCGCCCTCCCGTAAAAATGAGAGGGGCTTTGAATTACTTTTGGTTTGCTGCAGTAAGGTAGCTGTTATATACCCATCGATAGGTCGTGTGTTGAGCTAATATGCCCCCAAGCTCCGTGCCGTGATCACTTCGCCAATCATCCATCATCTCAGCCAACACGGATGACCAGGTAGCAACTTTAACCCCCGCCTGCGTCATACGATGCATAGCAGCTTGTGTCACTGTACTATTCCAAGTACCAGAAGCATCCACTACGGCATATACATCATACCCTTCGGCTACAGCAGAGATAGCGGGAAACATCAAGCAGACATCCGTAACGATGCCAGCCATAATTATTTTTTTACGCCCGGTTGCCTCAATAGCTCGCTTAAACTCCGGACTTTTCCACGCGTTTATCTCACCTTCACGCTCAATTATTTCACTGCCCAAGATGGTTGTTATCTCTGGCATAATAGGACCATTAGGGCCTTCAGGCATACTCGCGGTAACAACAGTGGGTAAACCTACTGCTTTCGCAAGATTTGCCAATCCCTTTATGTTCTCCGTCATCAGATGCGGATCCAGATCCCGACAACTCACCAATAATCCCGTTTGATGATCAATTAATGCCAACACAGAATTGTCTTTAGTTAAGGTCTCTGAAAACTTATTCACGGTGCCACCTACTTATTTAATGTTTTAACTTTCTAATAACAATTGCACTTGTATTAACATCTGCAATTAACTTACCGCTATAACTCCTAATTAAATCTCCATCCTTCACGTTTTCTTTTTGCCCAGATTCAGAAAAGACTCCCCAGCCTTTAGTTAGGTAAACCAGAGTTTCACCATTAAATGAAATTTGCTCAGCTGCATTTAAATTGGCGATCTCGATAATCGTACTGTTATCAAAGGTCACTGTTTGATCATCGCGGCCCCCATAAACCCGGGTGACCTTATTTGGGCTGGGCATGTAATACTTGTAGCCTGCGGCTTGACCAGAGACAGTTGGTAAGACCCATAACTGGATCATTCGATTTTTTTTACTATCCGGGTTCACCTCGTTGTGCGTAAACCCCTGGCCTCCAGCTCGCTGGACTTGCACTCCTCCTTTATCTAAACCTTTTCCATGCTCTAAAGATCCCTCATGTTGTATTCGTCCATCCACCATGACCGAAATCACATCTATCTCACGGTGAGGGTGCATGCCTGTTTCGCCTTTCGGGTTGAAGCGGGCATCGGCCAGATATACAAAATTATCGAGCCCTTCAGAGGTATGTGGATGTTTGTGTGGACCGAATACCTGGCTATCCGTGACCAACCTGTGCTCGGTAAGCCCAGCAAAACCGCCAAGTGGTAGTGAGTCACGCTTGAGGATTTTCATGATATGCCTCCAAAATATGTAAGCGATGGAGGTATCTTAGGTACAACTTATTGTTTGATATATACTAAAATCAGAATATGACTATCCCACTTTCAACAACAATAGATTTCTATGAGCCAAGACCTCAAAGATATAAAGGTGCTTATAGCCGTAGTGGGAACAGCTAGCTTTATCCAAGCCGCAAATCGCCTGGCTATACCAAAAGCCAACATAAGTAAGAAAGTCGCCCACCTGGAGGGTCAGCTATCAGTCAGGCTCTCAAATCTTAAAGGAGGTAGGTAGGAAGTATTTAAATCACTGTCTGCATATTGAAGAAGAGATGATATTGGCCGAAGGGGAAGTGTCTGAAATCCTGCAGATTCATTACCGACCTAGCTCACCTTAAAATATGAAACTCCTACGAAAATTAAAGGTTAGGAGAATCATCGAAAGTTATTTAATTAGCGCCCTGGTAAGATCCTCCCCATAATTTCGCAGTATGAAATAATAAGTGCTCGAGAAAATATAAGTCTAAGATTTTCGGATGACTTCTAAATTATTAATCGAGGCACTGTTGCCAACCTATTGCAAAGTTAGAGCATGGAAAGAAAGGTCATTTATGCACCACATTCATAAAATATGATCAAGATTACTTAAATCTTTGCGTTTATTGGGGCTCTAGCTGAGATATTTAAACAAAGAAAACTATGTAATATCTGGCCGCAAGAATAGCGGACGAAAAAATGTTATTTCTAAGCAATTAAACTTCTGTCTTTCCACTACGGAAAGCTAAGTTAAAAAGAAGCTGCTATTTAATAACGCCATACAGAGTCCATGCTCTCAATGAACTGCTGGCAAGATAATACTCTGACCTTATCCCAGTTACTCACCACTTAGGCGAGCCTAGTAGCGCTAAGTATTCACCAAAAGAGGCCCCGGTTCTGGAACTACACAACCAGCCCAGCAAGCATACGTTGCCCAGCGGGACAGCTGTCAGCCCCATGCAACCGGTACAACTGTTGGGCACAATAAATGCTCAAGAGGTCAAAATACCCTCATCCAGATACATTTCCACATGGGGTCTACGTTTTACATCCCATATAATGGCGGGCTACTCTGTTTTTATTAGTCTGTTACACCGTAGTTTATGTCCGATTTTAGCCCCCATCGCTTTTGTACCGCTCCGCTGCTTGATTGGAGCGACCGCCATTGCCGCTATATGTGGCGCCTATTGAGCAAGCATGCACGCCTGTATTCGGAAATGGTGACTACCGGGGCAATACTGCATGGTGACCAACAGCGACATTTGCAATTTGATGCAGCTGAACAACCTGTCGCCCTGCAGTTGGGGGGCAGTGACCCTCAAGAACTGGCTGAATGCGCCCGTATCGCCGAGGAATGGGGCTATAGCGAAATCAACCTTAACTGTGGCTGCCCCAGTGACCGAGTCCAGTCCGGGCGTTTTGGTGCCTGCCTTATGGCGGAACCGGATGTGGTAGCCGCAGGACTCACTGCCATGCGAGAAGCGGTATCTATTCCGGTTACCGTCAAGCACCGTATCGGCATCGACGATATGGAAGACTATCCAGGCCTGACCCGCTTCGTAGAGGCCCAGGCCAATGCCGGTGTGGATACCTTTATCGTCCATGCGCGCAAAGCGTGGCTAAAGGGACTAAGCCCCAAGGAAAACCGTGAAATTCCTCCGCTCAATTACGACATGGTTTACCAGTTGAAGAAGGATTACCCCCAGCTACAAATTGTTATTAATGGGGGGATCAATTCAATTGAGGAATGCCAGCAACATTTAAGCCACTTGGATGGTGTTATGCTGGGGCGCGCGGCTTACCAAACCCCGACAATCCTGGCCCAGGTGGACAGCCAATTATTTGGCGGTGAAACAGGCCCGGATGCCATTCAGGTGGTAGAGCAGATGCTGCCCTATATCGAGCAGGAAATGCAGCGCGGACAGCGCTTGAATCATATCACCCGACATATGCTCGGGTTATTCCAGGGGCTTCCTGGTGCTCGGCGCTTCCGCCGCCATTTGAGCGAGAATGCCCACAAGCCGGGGGCGGGTCCCGAGGTGCTTGAACAGGCACTGGCCCAGGTCACCCAAGCCGCTTAGACCGCTTTCAATATGTAGACCAGTGAATAATTAAGGGAGGAACCATGAACAAGTTGGAGCAACTCAAACAGCGCAGCCAGGTTGTAGCAGATACCGGAGACATTGAAGCGATTCGCCGATATTGTCCTCAAGATGCAACAACCAATCCCTCCCTACTGTTTAAGGCCGCCCAGCTCCCTCAGTACGACAACCATATCGCCGAGGCGCTCGAATGGGCTGAGAGCCACCAGGGTGGCTCGAACGCGGAAAATATTGCACGCCTGGCCGCCATCAAACTGGCTGTCAGCATCGGCACGGAAATCTTGCAGTTGGTGCCCGGGGTGGTATCCACCGAGGTCGATGCTCGTCTCTCCTTTGATACCCGCGCTACTATTGATTACGCACGCCACCTGGTCGCCCTCTACGAACGCGCAGGTATTGCCAAAGAGCGGGTATTGATCAAGATCGCGTCGACATGGGAAGGCATTGCTGCCGCATCAGTACTGGAGCGCGAGGGAATCCACTGCAACCTGACCTTGTTGTTCAGTCAATCCCAGGCGATTGCCTGTGCCGAAGCCGGGGTAACTCTGATCTCCCCCTTCGTCGGTCGAATCCTCGATTGGCATATCGCCAACAGCGGCCGCGAGTCATTCCCTGCGGAAGAGGACCCGGGCGTAATCTCGGTGCGCAATATCTATGAGTACTACAAGTCCCGAGACTACAAAACCATTGTGATGGGCGCCAGCTTCCGCAATACCGGGGAGATCGAGGCCCTGGCTGGTTGCGATCGACTGACAATCAGCCCTCAGCTATTACAGGCCCTGGAGGACAGTGAGGCACCTCTCGCTGCTGGCCTGCCACCGGTATCCGCAACCAAATCCCGGCCGACACAGGATCTGGCTGAAGCCGAATTCCGCTTTCAATTGAATAGCGATGCCATGGCCACTGAAAAGCTTGCCGATGGCATCAGGAACTTCGTGAAGGATCAGGAGCGTTTAGAGCTATTGTTACAGAACCGAGTAAAGGGACAGCAGGAAATTCATGCTGCAACAAATCCGTAAACTGTTTGAGCAGATAGGAAATAGCGCTGATGTTGAAGCACGTGATGAAAAAGACGTGCGGATGATCAGCGCTGCGCTGTTAGTCGAGGTCGCCACTGTCGATCAAAAGCTCGATGAGTGTGAGCGTGAAACGCTCACACAACTCCTATGCCAGCACTACTCTCTCGACCAGTCTAGTGCCACAGAAATAGTCAGTGAAGCTATTAGCCAACGGGACAGAGCTACATCCCTGTTCGAGTTCACCCAGGCGGTGAATGAACAGTTCAGCGAGAGAGATAAATACCTGCTGATTTTGCAGATGTGGCAGGTAGCTTTTTCAGATGATGTTATCGAGGCTTTCGAGGAGCACCTGATTCGCAGGGTGGCAGAGCTAATTTATCTACCACACGGACTCTTCACCAAGGCACGCGCCGAAGCGAGGGATATGAAGCGTTGCTAAGAAAGGGAGATTTCCAGGACTCGGGATTAGGAGAGAATAAGCGCTAGTGATAATGCGCCGAAGATTTGGCAACCGGGGAGCATTCTCGCTCGAGGGTATGTACCAAGTCGCGAAAAGTCTCGGCGTTTTGCTCGTTCATGCTCATCAATACCCGGTGAGCTTCCAGCACCTTTTCCCGCGCAGCACATTCGTCAGGACTATTACATACCAACGGCGTGGTGGGTACGCTCATATCGTGGACCGTGTCGCTAATTTCAACCAACGAATCAAAGCCCATAGCGTCCAATAGATGGCGGATACCTTTACCCGCAGAGAATACCAGCGGCTTTTCACAGCCCCGCTCCAGAGCGCGAATAGCAATCTTCGCCATCAGGCCGAGAGTCGTACTATCGACACCTTCTGCACCACCGAGATCAAATGCCACTCCGGCAAAGTCACCCCGTGCAAACATGTTGTCGATAAAGCTATCAAATGAGGTACAAAGGTTGAGACGAACATCACCTACTAACTTGATGACGTAGATGCCCTGGTGGGCCCCAACCATAATTTGCCCGGACTGCATAACAACCCCTGGCTCACCCGAATACACCTTTTGATAGAAGTGCAGGCGGATGGCAAAAGTTCACTGGTAGAGAACACAATAGCATTTGACGTTTTTGGCGCCTAGTGCAATTTTGTGCATAAAGTGGGCGGAGCTTACTCCTGACTATGCAGACTGACAAGTGCGATAAAGCACAAAATTCGACTTCATAGTCGAAGACTATCGATAGAAGTTTTGGGCATTACTGGCGGCCTAAAGTGAGAATCGTAATATCGTCTGGAAGGGCACCAAAAGTATCCATTTTTAGAGACTGACAGAGCCTGTCGAGTTCTCCCCCACTCTCTGAAATAGCCTGCAAAAGCTGGGCCTCTTTATCAAGCAGATCGCCCTGTAATAATTCAAGTACACCGTCTGAACAAGCGACCAGGCGCCAAGCGGGCGGCAGCTCAGCACGCATCACTTGCCAATCACCCCGTTCAAAAATACCCAGGGGACGCCCTTTTCCCGGCAACCAGTCTGCACCCGCCTCACTAACCAGGGCCGGCATCGGTATTTGCCCGGCGACGGCATAGTGCAATTGCCGGGCACTACTATCCACAACCCCGACAAACATACTGGCGTGCTTGCCCAATTTTGTGGATAACAACTCCCCATTGACCAGGTTAAGGACATCCAACAAGTCATCACTGAGGGAGTCCAGCTGGGCAAATAAGGGGCGCTCCCGCAAGCGATGCATAATGCTGTGCTTAATCAGGGCAGTAACCAGCGCAGAAGAGACACCATGGCCCGACACATCGACCAGGTAAAAGGCTACAAAGCGCTCACCGAACAAGCCGTAATCAACAAAATCACCGCTCAGGTACAGGGAGGGAACCAGCCGGTAGGATGCTTCCACGCCACTGGGGTAGTGATAGGGGGTACGGGGAAGTAAATGCTGTTGCAGTAAACGGCCAGCTTCCTGGTCCCTGCGCAGCAGCTCGACATGATCCCGCAGTTCACTGTTGCGACGCTCCAAAGTCACTTTATATTCGCGATTCTGCTTCGCCAGGTTTTCTTCACCGCTGATACGGCAGATCATACGATCAATAGCCGCTGCTTCTTCCAGGGGTTTAACCAGGTAGTCTTTGGCTCCAAGGCGCATCGCTTGGAGTACATCATCGGCAGCGCTATCTGAGGCAATAATTACCGCAGCCACCTCTGGGGCTATGCGCTTTATCCGCCGCAACACTTCCAGCCCACTCATATCCGGCAAATAGCGATCAATCAATACGATATGGAAAGCGCCGGGGCTAAACTGGCCGATGCCATCTTCCCCGTTGTTGGCAACACTTACCTGGAAGCCAAAACGCGAAAGCGCCCCTCGCAAAAAATTGCGGGAGCGCTCATCGTCGGTTAGCACCAGGCTACTGGGGCCGGCCATATAAAGGCTCTAAAAAGTTATCTGCCCTAGGTGACAAATCAGTAGTCGGAAGCCTCTTCCACTTCACCCTGATCAATTGCCTCTGCGGCCTCTTCTTCGGTTTGAACATCCATTTCACCATCGACAATCAAATAGTCGCGGCGCTGCAGGTAAGCATCCCGCAAGAGTACATAGCGATCACCATGCAACAGGGACTCCGCTTGCAGCAGGCTGGCGCGGCTCTGAATGATATCTGTCCCCTTCAATGCATATTTGGTCGCGTCGTCATTTACATAGGTCAAGGGGTTGGTGTAGTAATCCACGACCCTGGCTGGGGTATCCCGTACAGTGGACGGACCCAGTAGCGGTAAAACCAGGTAGGGGCCAGAAGGGACTCCCCAAACAGCCAAGGTCTGGCCAAAGTCCTCGCCATCACCCTGCTCGAGACCCATATGCTGGGCAACATCCAGAATACCGGCAATACCCACCGTAGAATTCACCAGGAAACGACCGGCGTCATTGCCCGCTTGGCCCCATTTACCCTGCAGAACATCATTAAAGGTATTGGTAACTTCGCGCAGGTTGTCGAAAAAGTTGCTGACACCGTGCTGCACGAAAATCGGAGTAATTTGGCGATAGCTGACAGCGGCGGGCTTCAACACATAGCGATCTGCGCCATCGTTGAAGGAGAATATGGCCCGATTAAAACCTTCCCAGGGGTCGCGAAGTGATAAATCTTCGCCCTCGGCACCACCAAATTCATCGGCAGGATCAAAGCCGTACTCATCCTCGAGAGACAGGCCCCCGTCATCGGCACTGGCATCCTCTGCTCCGCTGGTATCTACTGCAGCCGGGTTTTGAGCTGCACCACCAAACGGATCTTGTTGCGCTAGCGCCCCTACTGGAGTAACAGCTATCAGAGTTGCCATTAACCAGGGCGATAAAGTTTTGCTTCCAAGCACAACCCTGCTCCTCTTATATCAAACTAGTGAGACCAAGGATTCTAACGCCCTAATAATTCGTAAGCTACCCTCGGCAGCATAGCAGCTGGGATTTGCCAAAGATAAAGGAGTTTCAGGCAATCACAGGCTAAGCCTTTAAACCGGCAATAACCCCTTTATTCAGTAGTTTTTCTAATAAATCGGCACCAAAATCAAATAAGGAGTCACGACTAATATTGGGTAATTCCTGAGCCATCTGTTCCAATATTTGTAAGCCGGTGTAATCGCCCGCAGAGACCAACTGCAACAATCTGGCGGTGACGGCATTGATCTCCATAAAATTCACTTTGTCGGAACGATCCCGGTAAACGAAAAGGAACGTCGGTACCTCCGGCGGCTCTTGGGGCTGAAAATCCGGCCCCAACCGATGCACTGGGTAGCGGTAACTGAGGCTCCAGACGAGAGGGGAAACTACAGGAACTTGCTGTAAAACATCCCCCTCTATCACCAGCCCTTCCGGTAATTCCACATCACTGACATCTAAAGCCAACTCTACCCACTCGTAGTGGGCAAGCTCCAATAGGAACGGAGGATCTTGTGGTTGTTCTCCCCGTTCGTTCTGTAAATATGAGAGAAACTCTTCACTGATCTGCAAAAAATACGGGCTAACGGATGTGTGTTTGTGCACAAAATCTCGCACCATTTGATGCCAGTTTTCGTCGCTATAAAGACTGCGTAAAACCGGGAATCCACTGGCAACAAAGGACTCAATATTGTTGTAAATCAAATCCCGATAAATAGCGACACGCCGGTCCTCAATTTCTGCCGGCGGCGCAACTTGATCCGGTGCGCGCAAATGGGCAGTAAAGTCCCGCTGCACATTTTTGAATGTCTCGGGCTTATCGACGACTGAGGACATAATTCTCTTCCACCTGGTGACTGGCCTGAATGGTTTTAATATGTCCTACTTCTTCAAGTAATTTGGGAATTGGCGGAATATTAAAATCCCGCTCAAGTAGCGTCGGCATCACACCGTGAATATCGTAGGCGCGATCGAGTAGTTCCCACACAGGATCAATAACCGGTGCACCATGGGTGTCCACCTTTAAATCCTCTGCCTCATCATAGTGCCCGGCAATATGTACGTAGCGAATTCTTTCAGTAGGTAGTGCAGATAGAAAGTCCAGCGCATCGTAGCGGTGGTTAATCGAGTTTACATAAATATTGTTCACGTCCAGAAGCAAATCACAATCGGCCTCTTCCAGCACCGCATTTAAAAAAGCCAGTTCAGTCATCTCCTGGCCCGGCGCCGCATAGTAGGAGACATTTTCCATTGCAATCCGTTCTTCCAGTGCGTCCTGAACCATACGGATTCGCTCGGCAACATACATCACCGCTTCTTGCGTAAAGGGAATGGGCAATAAATCGTACAGATGGCCGTGATCTGAGCAATAACTCAAGTGCTCACTGTAACCGCGAATATTGTGTTGCTTGATAAATTTTTTAATGGCTGCAACCAATTCCATATCCAATGGTTCTGGTGCACCAATCGAGAGAGATAAACCGTGAAGTAAAAAGGGAAAACGCTCTGTATATTCCTTAAACCAGCGCCCATAGCGACCGCCAACACCAATCCAGTTCTCGGGCGCTACCTCCAGAAAATCTACGGCATCTGTATCAAGGTTTTCACCCATCATTGAGCGGCGCAATCCAAACCCAGCGCCTTCTACGGAAAACTCGCGCAACACTTTCAGGTCTCACTTTTTTCAGCGATCAATAAAAAACAGGGTGGATCGCTAAAGCGTATCCACCCTCTTTGAGTACAGCGAAAAATTACCCGCCACACTTACCTTCGCCGCACTTACCTTCTTTTTTCTTGCCTTCGCCGCACTTACCTTCGCCGCACTTACCTTCTTTTTTCTTACCTTCGCCGCACTTGCCTTCGCCGCACTTACCCTCTTTCTTTTTATCATCACCGTCGTGATCAGCCAGCGCCACGTTGTAGCCTGAGCTAAGGTCTGCTGCGGCAAAGGGGTTAGCATTGCTGTTGGCAGCAGATACATTCATAGCGGCAGTGGCGATAAACGCTGCGCCAACTGCGGCGGCTACAGGGGAAAGGTGCTTCTTGTTCATAGTGAATCTCCTAACTAGGTGTCCTTAGCAATAAAAAGTACAAGAGACTTTTTTCCACTCCGCAGAAGTATAATGCTGCGAAACAAAAATCAGTCATTGAATAGAACCCGCCACAAAATAACCGGTATCAAGGGGTCATTCTGGGCTCCAGGCCTGCTTTCAGTACTTCTGTCGGGCTCTCCATCCAATTCTTACACTTGATCAAAATTTTTTTTGTGATCTCTTTTCCATAGAGAAAATCAACCAAGCAAACCTTTCCCATCAATTTCTGCCCATGACTTGCTTAAGCGCTTGGATGACACCGGCATCAGGGTTTTTAGAGTCTGCGCGAATAAGGAAACACGAAATTCCTCCAACATCCAGCGAAACTCACGCAATTCTGCCTCTGCAGAGAGTTCTCTGGGTGAATATTTCTCCACTTGCGCCAAATAAGGCTCCGCCGCCTTGTGGTATTCAACTTGCAATTTTCGGTCACGGTTAGGGTCGAGAGCGGCCTTTTCCAAGCGCATTGCGATCGCCTTCAGATAGCGGCCGTACTGGCGCAGCCATGACAGCGGAATATCAAACAAGCAGCCTCGGTAGAAGAGCCCACCCAGTTGCTGCTGGATATCCCCCACTGCCATTGCGACCGCCAGGTTTTTCTGCTGTTTGATTTGTTTGCGCAGTGGCACCAGCTGGGCCAGGGCCTTGACCAACAGATCACCAATCTCCTGGGCCACCCCCACCAAGTCACCGTCATTTTCCAAAGCGGCCAGGAATTCAGCTTCGGTGCACGGCAACTCCTCTTTGGGCCAGAAAACCTCGCGCACGGCTGCCATCAGGATGTCGTCAGCTACCTCCTCACGGCGCCCCAGATCCGCTGCAGAAAGCCCCAGCTCCTTGCCTCGCAACAGCTCTTTGCGCAGATACTTCACCTTCTCCGGCAAGTGCAGCAGAGCCAAACGGCAAATACCGGCGCGAGTAAGCCTGCGAGCCTCACTGGGGTTATCCAGTAGCTTCAGGGAAACACTGTCTTTTCCTTCAACCAGCGCGGGGTAAGCCCGCACCTTGAGTCCGCCCTGGTTGAGGGTATGGGTCTCTGGAAGATCACCGAAGTCCCAGCGGGAGATACCCTCCCGCTCAAAACTGTCGCCAGCCGTTGCCAACCCTTGCTGTACCCGATCCCGGTAGCGCACCTGCAATAGGGCCAAATCCCGATCTTGATCCAGCAATTTACCGCCCTCATCCATTACCTGGATATTGAAACGGTAATAATCTTCCAGGGCCTGTTCCGCAGACTCCCACACCTCATCTGGCAGCTGCTGTGCTGTCTGGCGCTTCAGCTCCAGAGCCAACGACTGCCACAACGGGGTATTGTCTGCACGCAGTCGGGGCAAAGCCTTATCTATCGCAGCCGGCACTGGCACAAAATATTTACGCCACTGCTTGGGCAGGGCTTTTACCAGAGCGATGCACTTGTCCCGCAAGATGCCCGGCACCAACCAGGAGAGGCGAGCTGCCGGCACCTGGTGCAGTGCTGCAACCGGCACCTGTATACTGACGCCATCATCCACACTGCCAGGCTCAAAGTGATAGCTGAGCGGATAGACAATACCGCCCGCCTGCAACTCATTGGGGAATTGGGCCTCTCCCACATGATCGGCACTCTGCTGCATCAATAAGTCGCGGGGAATAAACAGCAGCTGTGTATCGCTGGATTCCGCTTTCTTGCGCCAGTGCTCAAATCCAGCCAGGTTGACGATATCCGCTGGGATACGCTCATCGAAGAAACGGTACACCACTTCATCATCCACCAGAATATCCCGGCGACGGGATTTGGCTTCTAGCTCTTCCAGGGACTTCAACAGGTCGAGATAGTGCTTATAAAACCGCCCCTTACCGCGATAGCGTTGCTCCACCAGCGCCTGGCGAATAAACACTTCCCGAGAAGTTTGCGGGTCCAGTTTGCCGTAGGGAATTCGGCGTTTTTCCACTAGCACCAAACCGTAAAGGGAGACCTTCTCAAAGGCCATCACCTGCCCGGAGCGAGCGTTAAAATGGGGTTCAAAATAATTGCGCTTAACCAGATGCTGCGCGGCGGCCAATATCCACTCGGGTTCGACCTTGGCTACGGTATGGGCGAACAGGCGGCTGGTCTCCAGTAACTGGGCAGACACCACCCAGCGGGGAGGTTTTTTAAATTGACCAGAGCCAGGGAAAATATGGAAACGACGATTGCGACAGCCGTTAAACTCCTTGTTTTCATCCCGCGCGCCAATATTGCCCAGCAATCCCACCACGATGGCTCGGTGTATCGCTTCGTATTCCGCCGGCTCTTTGTTTTCTTTAACGTCGAGATCGCGACAAGCCACGCGCAACTGATGGTGGATATCTCTCCACTCGCGCATACGCAGCCAGGAAAGGAAGTTTTTCTGGCACCACTTGCGCAACTGATTTTGACTCAGTTCCTGACGCTGGACTTCAAAGGCATCCCACAGCTGAACGAAGGATAAAAAATCCGATTGTTCATGCTGCCACTGGCGATGTTTTTCATCCGCAGCCTGGCGCTTTTCTGCCGGGCGCTCGCGCGGGTCCTGCACGGCCAGAGCGGCGACAATAATCAAGAGCTCCCGCGCACTGCCATTCTCTGCCCCCGCCAACAACATGCGGCTCAGGCGCGGGTCTAAAGGCAACCTTGATAGGGATCGCCCCAATTTAGTGACCCGGCCCTGCTCATCTACCGCCTGTAATTCCTGCAGCAATTTATAGCCGTCATTAATCAGTCGTGGGTCCGGCGGATCGACAAATGGAAACTCGCGGATATCACCGATACGCAACTGCAACATTTGCAGAATGACTGCGGCCAGATTTGTGCGCAGAATTTCCGCATCGGTAAATTCCGGGCGCTGCTCAAAATCCCGCTCTTCATACAAGCGCACACAAACACCAGCGCTGACACGGCCGCAGCGACCGGCACGCTGGTTGGCGCTGGCCTGGGAAACCGGCTCTATAGGCAGCCGCTGAATTTTACTGCGGTAGCTGTAGCGGCTCACCCGTGCAGTACCCGGGTCGATCACATAACGGATACCGGGCACGGTAATAGAGGTCTCTGCCACATTGGTAGCGAGTACAATGCGACGGCCTTTATGGCCGTGGAAAACTTTGGCTTGCTCCGCAAGGCTCAAGCGGGCATACAAGGGCAGCACTTCCAATTGCGCTATCTGTGCATCGCGCAAAGCCTTGGCGCACTCGCGGATTTCCCGCTCGCCGCTCATAAATACCAGGATATCCCCACCGCGCCGACTGCTGGATTTCTCCTCGTGCAGCAACTCCTCCACAGCAGTGACCACCTGCTCGTTGAGATCTGCATCCGTATCCGCTGCGGGGCGATAGTGAACTTCCACCGGGTAGGTACGACCGGAAACCTCGATAATCGGCGCATCGTCAAAGTGCCGGGAAAATTTTTCCAGGTCGATGGTCGCCGAGGTAATTATCAGTTTCAGGTCAGGGCGCTTGGGCAGTATGGTTTTCAAATAGCCCAACAGAAAATCAATATTAAGGCTGCGCTCATGGGCCTCATCGATGATCAACGTATCGTATTTATTTAACAGGGGATCGCGCTGAATTTCAGCCAGCAGGATACCGTCTGTCATCAGTTTGACGTGGGTATGCTCGGTGCTGTGGTCGGTAAAGCGCACCTGGTAACCGACGGACTCTCCCAGGGGCTGCCCCAGCTCCTCAGCAATTCGATTGGCTACAGTGCGCGCGGCAATCCTGCGCGGCTGAGTGTGGCCGATCTGGCCGAAAATTCCCCGGCCCAGTGACAGGCAAATTTTTGGCAACTGAGTGGTTTTACCAGAACCGGTTTCACCGGCAATCACTACAACCTGATTTTTCTCGATCTGCTCGGCGATTTCCTCCCGCCGCGCTACCACTGGCAAAGACTCCGGCCACTGCACTTCCGGCAACTTGCGCCGGCGCTCCTCCACCAGGGTCTCAGACGCTTGGAGCTGCTGCTCCAATTGGGCCAACATGCGATCTACCCGCTTGCCCTCTTTCTGGCGCCGGCGCACATTTTTGACAGTCCTGCGCAACCCATAGCGGTCACGCCCCATGGTCGCGGAGATTCGGGCCTGCAGCGCCCCCAGTACTTTTTCTGCTTCGGTGTGACTCATAATTCGTACAGCAATGGCAAACGCGGGATTATACCCCCTGAGCACCGCAGGGCTATCAAACCTTATTGTGGCGCTCATCTATACTGGTGCGAATAGCACTTCTTCTGAGGGGCACGGCCTTTACTGCTGGTGCAATTCCTCAGGGTCATACCTTGCGAGCAGTACTATGCAAGAGATCAAGCCCAAGCCCCCCGCCAGCGCAGGCCAGCTGTTTGGCCACCCCAAGGGACTCTTCCTGTTGTTTGGTACTGAGATGTGGGAACGTCTCAGCTACTACGGCATGCGTGGTATTTTTGTCTTCTACCTGACCTCTACAGCGACTGCCGCAGTCTTCGGCTGGGAACAACTGACCGATACCGAGTTGCAATCCAAAGCCCTCAGCTACCTGGGCTGGTATGCAATGCTGGTGTACCTGACCCCCATTATTGGCGGTTGGATGGCAGATAATCGCTGGGGCCAGCGCCGCTGTATTATGTTCGGCGGCACCTTGATGATGCTGGGGCAGTTCGCCCTGGGATTCCCCCACGGTTGGCTGCCAAATGGCAGTCAAATTTATATGCTGTGGATCGGGTTGGCCTTGCTGATTATCGGCAACGGTTTCTTCAAACCAAATATCTCTACCATGGTCGGGGACCTTTACGAGGAAGGTGACCACCGCCGGGATACCGCTTTTACCATTTTTTATATGGGCATCAACCTGGGCTCTATCCTCGGTTACCTGCTGGTGGGCTGGATTGGGGAAAAGGTGGATTACCAGCTGGCCTTTATCGTCGCTGGCCTTGGCATGTTAGCCGGCCTAATCCTGCAGATGACCCAAGCCAAGCGCTACCTGGGAGAAATCGGTGTAGAACCTTCTGCGCACCTGGAACTGAAAGACAAGAAAGATGAGGACGTCGATAAGCGCCGCCCGTTGACTCAGGAGGAGCGAGACCGCATCAAAGTTATTTTGGTTTTGGGCGTGTTTATCGTGATTTTTTGGGCCGGCTTTGAGCAGGCTGCCGGCTCAATGAACTTATTCGCCAAATATCGAACCGACCTGAATGTACTGGGATGGGAGATTCCAGCCAGTTGGCTGCAGATGGTAAACCCACTGTTTATTATTATCCTCGCGCCAATTATGGCCAGTATTTGGGTAGGCATGGGGGATCGGGAACCCAGCTCACCGGCCAAATTCAGTTTGGGACTGGTTTTTCTCGGCGTGGGATTCTTATCCATGTGCGGTGCCGCCCTGCAAATTGGCGATTCAGAGACCATTAAAGCGAGTATTTGGTGGCTGGTATTTGCCTATATTTTCCACACCATTGGCGAACTTTGCCTATCGCCAATTGGGCTCTCTGTCGTAACTAAATTATCTCCGCTGCGCTATTTATCCCTGATGATGGGGCTTTGGTTTGCCTTTATTGGTATTGCCAACAAAGGAGCCGCAGAGATCGGTAAACTCGTTGGTGTATCCGGCCCACTCGCAACCTTTGGCGGAGTAGCCCTGGCCGCAATTATTGCCGGAATTATCCTGTACTTTATTCGCGAGAAACTGGTGGACTGGATGCACGGTGCAGAAGAGGTTCACGTAAAGGTGGGCGAAACCACCAAGGAGGAACTGAGCATCACCGCCGATCACGACGGTGTACCGCCGAAGCATTTTAGCGGTAATGACAAATAAGGGAGCCAACCCATAAAAGGCGTATTTTGCGAGCACGGACCGCGCTCTTTAACGTTATCAGATTCCGGACCACTAACAGGCGTACGTTTAGCGGTCAAAGATCTCTTTCAATTGAAAGGGGAGAAAAATACGGCAGGCAGCCCCGAGTGGTTTAATACCCACCCTCCTGCCAATAAAACCGCACTTAGCTTGCAGCAATTACTGGAGGCCGGCTCAACCTTTACTGGGTTTACTCACCTTGATGAACTCGCCTACAGCATGCAGGGGAGTAATTTACATTACGGTTCTGCCGACAACCCTAAACTGCCCGGCTATTTTTGTGGGGGTTCCTCTATGGGATCGGCCGCCGCCGTGGCCTCAGGAACAGCCGATATTGGCTTAGGCACCGACACCGGCGGATCGGTGAGGGTACCTGCAAGCTATTGTGGTTTATTCGGCATTCGAACCAGTCACTCACTTATTCCAACCGACGGCGTTATCGGTTTAGCACCCTGCTTTGATACTGTCGGTTGGTTTAGTCAAACTCCTTCATTACTTGTAGACGTCGGCAAAATTCTAATCCCGTCACAGCACTTATCCACAAATCAAGTAACCCGCCTGGTTACTTGCCCCGAAATAAGTCAACTGGCAGATACGCCCATTCAATCAGCAATCCAGGAATTTATTCCCACATTAAATAATCAATTTCCTATCTGCGAGATTAAACACCTGCCTGACATAGAATTACTGGGCGAACTGGCTAATGTATTCCGAATTTTGCAGGGCCGCGCCATCGCCAATACTCACGGAGACTGGTTGCGAAAATACCGGCCGGTATTTTCAGAGGACATAGCCACAAGAATTACTATGGCCCTATCAATTACCGACGATGAGATATCCTGGGCCAACGAAAAACGACAACAGTGGTGCAAGTTGATGGAGACATTACTACCGGACAACAGTAGCGTTTTACTAGTACCAACCACCCCCACAACCGCAATTAAGAAAGGGACCGATAGTGAATTCTGCAAAGTACAAAAAGATCGCCAGCGACTATTGGGTTTAACCGCTATTGCAGGGCTTTGGGGCGCCCCCCAGTGTCATCTGCCGTTGTTTTCTATCGTAGAAAATGGGATTAATACTGGGGGAAAGGAGATAGAGAAACCCAGTGGTTTCTCATTGATAATGACTCCACGAAGTGATTTTTCGCTTCTCTCTCTAGTTGAGCAACTAACGAAACCCCTCGAAGGAATAGCAGGCAGCACCTACGGTGCTACCTGAAAAAGCGATCAGCCTTTTAACGCCCTTTAACCAAATAAGCGATAGCTCGATCCAACCCCTCCAGGGTCATCGGATACATATGCCCGTCCACCAGTCTCTGGGTCATACCGATACTGGGAGTATATTGCCAGTACTCCTCTCCTACAGGATTCAACCAGATCAGGTTACTGTAGGTATCGGTAACACGCTCCATCCAGGCCGCACCGGGCTCTTCATTCATATGTTCGACACTGCCGAAACGACTGGTAATTTCGTAGGGCGCCATAGACGCATCGCCGACAAAAATTACTTTGTAGTCCTTGCCATAGGTGCGCAGTATTTCCAGCAGCGAGGTATTTTCGCTATAGCGCCGCTGGTTGTCTTTCCACACATGCTCGTAAACAAAATTGTGGAAATAAAAATATTCGAGATGCTTGAACTCGGAACGACAGGCGGAGAACAGTTCTTCACAAACGCGCACATAGGGGTCCATAGAGCCCCCTACATCGAAAAAGATCAGCACCTTAATCGCATTATGTCGCTCCGGCACCATTTGAATATCCAGTAACCCTGCGTTGCGTGCAGTAGAGGAAATGGTGTTATCCAGATCCAGTTCCTCTGCGGCACCGGTGCGGGCAAATTTGCGCAACTTGCGCAGAGCCACCTGGATATTGCGGGTGCCCAGACTGATACTGTCATCCAGATTTTTAAACTGGCGCTTCTCCCAAACCTTTGACGCCGAGCGATTGCGCCCCTTACCACCCACACGGATACCGCCGGGATGATAACCACTATTGCCAAACGGGCTGGTGCCGCCAGTACCAATCCAGCGATTACCACCGCTGTGACGCTTCTTCTGCTCCTCTAGACGCTTTTTAAATTCCTCCAGCAGTTTTTCCAAGCCACCGAGGCTTTGTACCTGGGCCTTTTCCTCTTCGCTCAGCTGCTTCATAAATTCTGCACGCAGCCAGTCCTCGGGAATCATTTGTTCGACAATGTCGTCGAGGGTCTCAAGGTCCTTAAAATAGGCGTCGAAAGCGCGATCAAATTTATCGAAGTGCTTCTCGTCCTTGACGAGGCAAACGCGGGCAAGGAAGTAAAATTCCTCAAGGTCGGCAAACACCAAGCGCTGCTGTAATGCCTCAAGCAGGGCCAGCAGTTCGGTGATGGTTACCGGTAATTTATAGCGGCGTAAATTCTGGAAAAAGCCAATCAGCATAATAATTCGCAGTCAGCACAGGGAAAAAATAACACCCGGTTAAACCGGGCCGAAATCACCGAGGACAACCTAAGCCCTCGGTGACATTAACCAATACAGTTTAGCGATTATCGCGACGGGCCATAAACGCCAGGCGCTCCAGCATATGGACATCCTGCTCGTTTTTCAGCAGGGCACCGTAGAGCGGCGGAATAGCATTGCTGCTATCGCTGTTTTTCAGGATCTCCCCGGGAATATCATCAGCCATCAACAGCTTGAGCCAATCGATCAGCTCAGAGGTAGAAGGCTTTTTCTTCAGGCCTGGAACCTCGCGCAGCTGGAAGAAAATATCCATTGCCTCGGCCACCAGCTGCCCTTTGATCTCTGGATAGTGCACATCGACAATTTTGCGCATAGTGTCACGATCGGGGAAGCTGATGTAATGGAAAAAGCAGCGGCGCAAAAAGGCGTCCGGCAATTCTTTTTCGTTATTGGAAGTGATAATTACGATGGGGCGCTGCTTGGCCTTGATGGTTTCGCCAGTCTCATAGACAAAGAACTCCATGCGATCCAGTTCAACCAGCAGGTCGTTGGGGAATTCGATATCCGCTTTATCGATTTCATCGATCAGCAGCACCACGCGCTCTTCTGCCGCAAAGGCCTCCCAAAGCTTACCGCGCTTAATGTAGTTGCCAATATCGTGAACCTTATCCACCCCCAGTTGGGAGTCCCGCAGGCGGGATACCGCGTCGTACTCGTACAGGCCCTGCTGGGCTTTGGTAGTGGATTTAATATGCCACTGAATCAGCTTTAGTCCGAGGCTCTCTGCTACCTGCTCGGCGAGCAGTGTTTTGCCGGTGCCGGGCTCACCCTTGATCAATAGTGGGCGCTGCAGGGTAACGGCCGCATTCACCGCCATCTGCAAGTCGTCGGTCGCTACATAGCTTTCGGTACCGGTAAACTTCATAACTGCTCCAATCCTGTCGTCGAGGCTAACTATCTCTTTTAGCGAATGATAATTGAACAACAGGTTGGGGGCGAGGCGGTAACGCTCAATTTGGATGACCAGCTTGCGCTGGGGAAATTTTCCAGTCCCGCAGGGCGAGTCTTGAAAGCCCGCGTGGGCTTTCCGAAGCAGCCTAGGCCATCTGGGTACTGCGGCGGTGTACAACCTGGCGACCTTTGCCGGTGATATACCAGCGGATGCCCAGGTGACTGTGAATTTTCCCGACCATCTCCAGCACCAGCAAGCTATTCAAGGCGCGGGCTATAGAATTGGTTTCCATACCGCTGTCCTGCACCATGCCGGAAAGAGACCGAAATACACACTCCCCGGTATTTAACAAATGCAGCACCTGTAGGGCATTGTCATCCAATTTACGGATCTGATTGAAATCGATGGTCGGCCCCTGCTCGGGATCGCCCTCAATTTCATGCTCCAATAGGGGCATCATTTCCAACTGCATGGTGCGCAGTTCTTGCTCCATATTCTCTACTCGGGCGCGGGCAATACTGGCGTCGCGCAACTGGCGCCGCGCGGCGTTAAACACGAACATACGGGACGCAATTGCAGCGAGCAGGCAGTAACCGGTAAAAATCAATAAACGCGAGGGGTCACCCTGGATTTCTATCAACAAGTCACTCTGGGTGAATTTAAGGAATATCGGCACCATCAAGGCGCCACACAGCCCCATAATCAGGCAACGTGCGAGCCCCGCTGGATCTTCTTCGGTAAACAGCATTTGATAGTAATTGACCAACCCACCCAAAATGCCCGAAACCAGCATTACTGCAGTCAATATAAGCAGGTGATCGAGCATCAGTATTCCTCAGCCATTCGGCTCTCACTGCCAATCCGGGCAAGTGGGTATTGAACTGAATATTTCACTCTATTCACGACTGCCCTTGCCCTCTTCCCCTATTAGGTGCGAGGTATTTCCCACATGCCGGATACAGCCGCCTCTTGTTGTTACTGGATACCTGGCAGAAAAGTGACACTGCTTTTACATTGTTTTGCCTTGCGCCACAGCGGGAACCAGCTTAATAGATATAGCAGCTGTCATTGACTGGGGTTGTCGGTCTAAAGGGTTTTAACGCCTTTGATACGAGCAACCGAGTGAAGGCCTGGATATAGGCGTCGAGGAGGGACGATGGCTGCGCAAGTGAATTAAAGTGCAACAAAAAATACTGGGTGAATGGCTACCCTGCCCTCAGGCATGACAGCCATATCTTGGGTTATTGTTCGTTAAAGTAGGGATCTTCATCAAAGCGACGACGCCTGTCCCGGCGAAATCTCATCAGCAAGCTGACAATCCCCCAAACAACCATGATCGCCAGGGCTCCACCCGAAGCGAATATCAAATTGGTAGTGACCTCTGGCGCCGCTCCATTTTCTTCAAACAGCGTTTGATAAACAAATAGCGGCAACACCGGCACAGCAACTGACTCCGCTACAGAGGTCTTTGCCGGCGCCAGCAACACCGCCGCAGCCACTAACAGTAGAGTCTGGCGCACCCAACTCCAGCGCCAATTGCGCATAAACCACCAGCCTGCCAACAGCATAACCAGTGTTGAAGCAGCGTATACCATCCAGGCAAATTGGAAATCTTCTGTCATTCTCTCACTCTACTTTCTGGCACACCGATCCAATATCGGGCAAATATGCCAGGGTCCTTTACACCGTCACTCGCTCGGAACCGGCATATTTACGCCGCTTCGCAGACAAGCACTGCCTGCCATAAATCGATCCGAAGAATGATTTAATTATGCGCAATATTCAAAGGCGTTCACAGGTCGCAGTTCCCGTTTGCGATCAACCTTGTTCAACCCAAGAGACAATATGATCCTCCATATCGTCTGCATGAACCGACTCTTCACTGACAACGCGCCCACGCACCGATATCCCCGCCCGATGTACGGATTCCGGGTCTCCCGATACCAATGGGTGCCAGTCCGCAAGAGGGCGCCCTTCCGCAAGGCTGCGGTATGCGCAGGTGAGCGGCAACCAATCGAATTCGGCAATATCCTCTATACGCAACTGAATGCATCCGGGAACATGGGCTTTGCGCTGGCTATACTTGCTGCACTGGCAGGAATGGGTATCCAACAGGCGGCAGGCCACATTAGTGAGGTAGACCTCACCCGTATCCTCATCCTCCAAGCTGTGCAGACAGCAGCGACCACAACCGTCACAAAGCTGCTCCCACTCGGATCGACTCATTTGCTCCAGCGTTTTCCGCCGCCAAAAAGGCTCCTGTGCCATTTAGCTCGACTCAGCGTTGCAACTTGCTGTTCTTCAACGCGATTTCACTCATTTCGGAATCGGCTATTGGCGGCATCTGTAAGTAATAGCCGCGAGTACGCACCTCTTTGAGCAACTTGTCCGCCTCTGCACGGGCCAGCTTTTTGTCCGGCGTCACCAACATCGTAGTGACGTGCTGCGGCTTGCCGAAAAGCTCCAGTAGATTTTTGGGAACCCTCGCAGTGCCCTCGCGCTTATCCACGTACAGATACATTTCGTCTTTATTTGGACTGCGATAAATATCGCATAAAACTTTCACTTCAATTCCTCTTTACGCAATTGTTTCAGAGCTTCGAGCAAAGGATGGCCAATCACATCGGCCCGCCACCCTCTGAGCCGCCCCTCTAACTCGGGTCGACGGGCCTGGACCAGAGCTTCGAGCTCTTTTTTGCGAATTAATATTTCGGCAGGCAACCCGGCCCGCTCGGCAATAGACACCATCTCAAGTCGCAGTTGCTTGAGGATTTCTCCCTGCTGCCGGTTGAGAGGCTGCTGCATTCGCGCAGGTGGATCGCTTCTCTCACAGGCTTGGGCAACGATTTTTAAAAGGGCGTCTCCGTGCTCACGCAAAGCCCGCCCTTCCATACCCAGTTGGCTCAAGGCACCTCTGTGCCGGGGCAACTGCTGGGCCAGGCCGAGACAGATATTCTCTTTCAACAGGTGATTGCGCGGCATATTCAGCGCCCTGGCCTGCTTTTCGCGCCAGGCACACACATCCTGAAGCACTGCCAGTTGTTTACTGCGCAGGCGCCAGGCACCTTTCACTTTTTGGTAGTAAACCTCAGGTGGGTTCGGGTTTCGAGCCGTGACCACCAATGATGCACAGTCTTCCCGCAACCACTCCAGGCGCCCCTTCGCATTGAGGTCCTTTACCAGTACGCCGTAGAGTACCGGCAACCAAGCGACATCGAGGGCAGCATAAGTTTTTTGTGCATCGCTGAGAGGTCTCTGCAGCCAGTCCGAGCGGGTTTCACTCTTGGGCAATTCAATATGCAGTAGCTGGTTAACTGTCGCCGCATAACCTAAGCCCGCTCCCATACCACAGATTGCAGCGGCAATTTGGGTATCAAAAATGGGCTCGGGAATCACCCCCAGCAAGCGCTCAAGGGTTTCCAGGTCCTCACTACAACTGTGCATGATTTTAGTGACAGAGGTATCGAGCAAGAGGTCGCGAAGCGGCTGTAACTCCTCAATCGCCAAATTGTCGATCAGGTAGCAGTGTTTTCCATCACCTACCTGGACCAGAGCCGGTTGGGGATAAAAAGTACGGCTGCGCATAAACTCGGTATCCAGGGCTACCGCACTCTGCTTGCGCCATTCTGCACACAACTCTACCAGCTGCTCGTAGCTGTCGACCCAGCGTGGAGTGGTATCTATTTCTGTCATCGATATCACTCAACTGCCGGAAAAAAATGCGGTTCGACTATTAAAGGCGTGAGCGAGAGTCCCGCCATCGATATATTCCAGCTCTCCGCCGATGGGCACACCGTGGGCAATCCGGCTCACCGTCACCCCCTGGGCACGAGCTCTCTCCGCGATGTACTGCGCGGTAGCTTCACCTTCTACCGTAGGGTTAGTGGCGACAATAAGTTCACGCAACTGCTCAGTAGCGAGTCTCTGCTCCAGCAAGTCGATCCCCAGGTCCCCCGAGCCAATGCCATCAATGGGCGAGAGATGCCCATGCAGGACAAAGTAGCGACCGTGGTAATTACCGGCCTGCTCAATAGCCAGAACATCAGCGGGCGTCTCAACCACGCACAGTGAGTCCTGCTCGCGCCGGCTATTGCTACACAATGAGCAAACGGGCTCCTCTGTGAGGGTGCGACACTGCCCACAGCGCCCCACTTGTTCCACCGCTCGCGCCAAACTCTGGGCCAGCAGAGACGCAGCTTCGCGGTCTTTCTCCAACAGGTACATCGCCATGCGCTGCGCGGACTTGGGGCCCACACTGGGCAGACAGCGGAGCGCGCGGATCAGCTCTTCAATCAGGGGACTAAACATACAAACTCAAAACCAGTGGATGGCCACTTCTTAAAAGGGGAACTTAAAGCCTTCAGGCAAATTGATACCTGAAGTCAGGTCTCCCATCCCCTGCTTTTGCAGTTCCTGTGTTTTTTCCTCTACACGGCGCACAGCGTCGTTGACCGCAGCGGCCAGCAGGTCTTCCAGCATTTCCTTCTCTTCGGTCATCAGGGAGGGATCAATTTCCACAGATGTCACATCGTGGCGACCATTCATCGTCACCTTGACCATACCCGCCCCAGACTCACCGCAGATGCGAAGCTCAGTCAGGTCCTGCTGCATCTTCTGCATTTTTTCCTGCATATCGGCCTGCATTTTCTGGGCCTGCTGCATCAAATCGCCCAAACCTTTCATAGGTAACCTCTATCTTGTGCATGTGGCCCCGGAATAAACCGGGCCCTAATTGTCATTAATCTTCTACTACTAGTGATTCTACGGAGCCCGGCACCAGTTCCGCACTCAATTCTGTCTGTAATTCTTGAACCAGCGGGTCAGCGACCAGTGCATCCTGGGCAGCTTCAAGCCGCGCTTGGCGAGTAGCTGCGACTAACCGGGCGGGAGTACTCCCATGTACCTGCCCTACTTGTATCTGCGCTACCACAGGCTGTTGGAAGAAGTCAGCCAGAGAATCCCCCAGGCGCCGCTGGTGAACTTCGTCGTAGAGGCTGCTATAGGATTCATCCAGGGTGAACGAGAGTATATTGTCCTGCCTGCCCACCATCTCCAAGTGCTGGGCAATGGAGTGCAAAATACCGGTAATACCCAGCTGTCCATACATTACCGGCCAACTGCCAGGCGTTAATGCTTCCAAACGCCCTTTTGGCACTTCCTGACCCTGGCTTTCTACCGGAGCCTGCCGCGAGGTATTCACCGTATTTTGTGGTACCGGTTGCTGTGGTGCCGGCGCCGACTCCACTTCCGCAACTCGCTGGCGCAGCTCGGCCAGGACATCTTTACGCTGGGGACGCTCTTCTGCCACTCCCTGGACAGGGGGCGGGCTTGTAATTTGCCCCGGCTGAGCCTCCGTCGCTGGCTCACTGATCATTTCAGTTGGAGCTGCCGGCTCTGCCTCTCGCTGCTCTGCCTGGTGCTTTAACGGTTGTAGGCCCTCCCCTGCTTGCGAGGGAGCTAGATCAACGGCTGTAACAGCCTGCGGCTGTGCCGCTTCAGGCTTTTTTGCCGGACTGACCTCCGGTACTTCTGGTGCCACAGGGGCCTGTGGCTGTAGCGCTTCTGGAGCCGGTGCTGGTGAAACGGGTTCGGAAGCCGATGGCAGTGGAGAACGGGGAATATCCGCAACTCCCTGAGGGCGGAAGGCCAGCATCCGCAGAAGAGCCATTTCAAAGCCACTGCGCTGATCCGGGGCCAAGGGCAGGTCACGTCGGGCCAGCAGAGCCATCTGGTAATACAGCTGCACATTTTCCGGGGCGATACGCCCAGCTAAATTTCTCAGTCGTTCACCATCACCCAGGGAGTTATCGATAGATTGAGGCAACACCTGAGCCACTGCGATACGGTGCAGGTTATCGGCGAGTTCTGCCAGCGCAGCACTGTAATCAGGGGCCTGCTGGGACAACTCAGCAACTGTGGCAAATAAAGCCTGTGCGTCCTCTTCAGACAAGGCTTGCAGCAGCTTCCACACCAAACCGGTATCGATACTGCCCAGCATACCGCGCACTTCTGCCTCAGTAATTTGCCCCCCACCAAATGCGATGGCCTGGTCAGTAAGACTCATCCCATCTCGCATACTGCCATCTGCGGCGCGACCGAGATGCCACAGGGCCCCTTCTTCAAACGGGACCTGCTCCTGCTCCAACACAAACTTCAAGTGCCCCACAACCCGCTCGGGGCTCATATTCTTCAGCTTGAACTGAAGACAGCGGGACAGCACGGTAACCGGCAACTTCTGCGGATCAGTCGTTGCCAGTAGAAACTTCACATGGGGAGGCGGTTCTTCGAGGGTTTTTAACAGCGCGTTAAACGAGCTGTTCGACAACATATGGACTTCATCGATCAGGTAAACCTTGAAGCGACCCCGGGTCGGTGCGTACTGCACGTTCTCAAGCAGTTCACGAGTATCTTCGACCTTGGTGCGCGAGGCTGCATCCACTTCGATCAAGTCGACAAAACGGCCATCGGCAATCTCATTGCAAGTGTGGCACTGGCCACAGGGTTCAGAACTGACTCCCTCTTCACAATTCAGACACTTAGCCAGGATTCGTGCGATCGTGGTTTTACCCACACCACGGGTACCGGCAAAGAGGTAGGCGTGGTGCAAGCGGCCATTATCCAGGGCGTTGATCAACGCCTGGAGAACATGCTCCTGTCCCACCATCTCGCGAAACAGCTTCGGCCGCCACTTCCGTGCCAGTACTTGATAACTCATTCGATCTCCGGTGCTCGACACACCTCTGCAAGGTCTTATTGTCTGCGCCTGTGGCGCGGCCGCCATTATACCGGCATCCATCGCCAGGCATAGAGAATCGAAGAGTGTGACCAGTCAAGTTCTATCGTACCTCTCGTAGCGAAACCAATGCTTGTGATATAACTGTGCGCCAGCTCGCACTAAGAACAATCAGTCCATAACTACAGCGAGCAGGGTACGGGGATCACGATCAGTAATGAATAAGGCCAGGAAGACGCTTCTTGAAAGGCTGTTTACCGAGCACGGACAGGCCTTGGTACGCTTTGTCTCTCGCATTGTAAAAAGCCCTGACGATGCCGAGGATATCGCCCAACACGCCTATCTACGCCTGCAAAAACTCAGCGATGAGAAGGAACTTGAGAATCCACGGGCCTACCTCTACCAGATTGCCAATAACCTTGCTGTGGACCAGCTACGTCGGGGCAAGCTTCATGTAGAGTATGTGAGCCAGCAGATCCCCATGGAGGGTGAGCCCTACACCGACGACCATGCGGACCATCAGTCACCAGAAAGGTTGCTGGCAGCCCGCCAGCAACTACAGTCCATCTACGAAACCATGGACAAGCTACCCCTTAAGTGTCGCCAAGCATTTCTCCTGCACAGGACACGCGGCCTCTCCTACAGCGAGATTGCCCAGGAAATGAATATCTCGGTGAGCAGTGTTGAGAAGTATATTTTGCAAGCTTTGAAAGCCTGCAGGAAGAAGGTAAACCCAGAACCGTGAGCACCAGCTCAAGCTATCAACTTAACCATCCACGCCCCTAACAATAACAAGAACCTATGGCACAAAATGCAGTCACTTAGTATTAACCTACTAAACTTTAAAATTAGTTGAGGGAGCAACCCTTTCACCCGTCTCAGCTTCAAGGGTGTGGTTTGAAAGTTAGGCAATGCTGAAATCCTTATTGAAAGCAGCATTTTTTCCTGAAAATTAAGCCATAAAGCTGAAATTATTTCATTTCGTGTCATACCCCGTGCGGCAGAGGTCACACAAATCGGCATTTTTTGAGTAAGATGCATGTTTAAGCATCTGCGTGCCAAGTAAAGTTTTACGACCCAAGGTATTTGAGTAGCCATGAAAACCACCCCAAAGCAAGCAGTAAGCGAAGATAGCCTGGATCAGGCTTGTGCTTGGGTGGCTCGTTTGCGCTCAGACTCAATAACCTCAGCTGATCGCCATCAGTTCAAACAGTGGCTTTCTATCGAAGAGAATCAACAAGCCTTTGCAGAGGTCAGCGAACTTTGGGGGGACTTGGGCGCACTCTCCAGAATGCCGGTTGATACACTATTCCCTGAAAGTATCCCCTCGCGCAAAACCACTGACAAAGTTGAGATGCCCAAAACCAATAAGCACTGGACATTACCTCAATGGCTTATTGGCGGCGGGCTCGCAGCCTGCGGGGCAGTCATTACTTTGTGGATTGGTTTCCAAGGAATGGGCGGTGAAATCCAGACCCAAATGTACGCTACAGAACGCGGACAGATACAAACGGTTAGCCTTCCTGATGGTTCCGAAATAAAACTGAACTCCAACAGCGAGTTAAAGGTTATATACAACCGCAATGAGCGTCGTACCGAATTGGTCCGTGGTGAGGCCTTCTTTGAGGTAGCAAGGCAGACCTCGCGTCCATTTACCGTGTCCGCTGGTAGCGCCAATATTCGGGTATTGGGTACTGAGTTCAATGTTGAACTCAATCCGGAGAATACTCAAGTATCTGTAACTGAAGGCACTGTATCAGTTACTGAATCGGTGAGTGCTCCTGGCCTGGAGCCCGAATCAGTACAATTGGTTAAGAACCAAAAAGTCAGCATATCCGATCGAGGTCTCAGCCCGATTAGCCGCACCTCCCTCGAGGAGGCCACTGACTGGACAAAAGGTCTCCTGGTTTTTGAGAAAACCCCCCTTAAGGACGCTCTTATAGAATTAAATCGCTACCTGATAACCCCTGTAGCCGCTTCTCCTCAAGTAGAAAATAGACTTGTTTCCGGAACATTTGAAGTTTCTGACCCGGATAACACCCTGAAGGCCATCGCCACTGCTCTGGATCTATATCAAGACCACAGCAATGCAAACCTGACTATCTTGTCTCCCTCGCATAACTAGGTTATAAACGTCACCCAGGGCGGTTACTTTCTATCCGCTGGGACTCTTTCCGCCCATAAAACCAAAATAGCGATATTGATGCTACTGACTGATAGAATGTAGCTCGTATAACACTGGGCAACTACTTTGACTCTAAAGCACTGGATAACAATATCCCTTGCGGCTGCGCTAAGCCTTCCTGGCGCAGCCTATGCAGAGTGCCCTAGCTCAGGTATCCAAATAGCTTCTGGAAACCTCTCTCAAGCATTAATATCTCTAGGCCAACAGTGCAAACTTTCACTACTTGTTAGAACGTCTTTTGTAGCAAATTACCTTGTAGAGCAACAGGTATTACAAAGCCCAACAGGTCGATTTGAACCTGCTTTAAACAAATTGTTAGAAGGTACCGCCCTTTCTTTTAAAAAAATCGGTACCTCTTCCGTCGCAGTGATTGAACTACCTGCAGAAGTCCCCCCTCTCAACCAACCACCCAATTCCACGCAGACTGAAGAAGTGACAGTAACAGGGCAAAGCCTAACTGGCAGCCACTTGCGCCACTTTCATTCCGATGGGTATCTACCGATTGATAGCTTGTCAAGGGATCAATTAGAGGTGACCGGTGCTCAAACTATTGCAGACTTATTAAAATTTTTACCAGCTATATCAGGTAATTCAACTAGCACTTCAGTAAGCCTTGAAAGCAATGGAGCGGCTATAGTTTCGTTGCGTAACCTTCCAGCAAACAGCACTCTTGTACTAATAAATGGAAGGCGGATTATTAGCGATGGATTTAATGGAGAAGCCACAGACCTTAATACGATCCCCCTCGCCATTGTCGATAGAGTAGAAATATTAAAAGATGGAGCTTCTGCTGTTTATGGTTCGGATGCAATTGCTGGAGTGGTCAATATTATTCTTCAGAAGGAATTTGAAGGCCTCTCTTTGGCAAGCTTTTACGGGCAAGCCACAAAAAACGATAGGCAGAGTGAAGCCCACCACTTAACCTGGGGATGGAAAAGTGACCGAGGCAACCTAATGCTCAACCTCTCGCGGACCAAGCGAGAAGCAATAATGAGCCGTGACCGGGATGTTACGCAGTCCGCTGACAGTCGCACACAGGGGGGCTCAGACCAAAGGTCATCCGCTATACCAGAAGGATTTATCGCTGTTGACAGAGGTAATATTTTAACCAGCCAAGGAGTAGGTATATACGAAACTTGGTCACCTGAAAATAGGTTTGATTATAATAACTTCTCTTCAGCCATCCCCCAGACTCAAAGCGACTCCATTTACATCACAGGAAGCTTTGATATGGGAGAAAGCTCTTTCGCTTTTTCAGAGATAATGGCGGTTCGCTCTACCGGAGAAACAACACTATCTCCAACCCCTGTCTTTACTCGATTTGATAATGGCAACCTAGTGATATCTACGGACAATATTTATAACACTTTTGGGCAAGATATTTATGATGTTCGTCGACTTATGGTTGAACTAGGCCCCAGAAGGCAAAATAATCGCACAAATACTTGGAGATTTAATACCGGCCTGAAAGGTTTTTGGGATGAATGGCAGTGGGAACTCAACGCATCAACCCATCAATCTCATCGCAAGGAAACTTTAAGTAATGTAGTTGATCCCAACGCGCTATCCATGGGTCTAAAAGGACCTGAGGTTTGCTCTCCAGCAACTTTCTGTACTCCCATTAACCTCTTAGGCCCCAGCGGAAGTATTGACCCTGATCAACTGGCCTATATTCGAAGCAAGAGTGTTACTAACAGCGACTCTCGAATGACATCACTCACGTTTATCACTGATGGTGCTATTAAAGATTTCGCAGCTAACGACATCCTTATGGCAACGGGTGTTGAATTTAGGCGCGAAAGCTTAAGCCTGCACTCCCCCCAACTTTCATATATCGGCAGTCAATCACCTGGATCTACTGAGGGCGCCCGAATAATTAAAGAAGCGTTTGCCGAAATTTCAATCCCAATTAAAGACAAAAAGTTATGGCTGGACGGGGCTATTCGGATTTCTCAATATAGTGATTTTGGGGGCACAAAAAACCCAAAAATTGCAATTAGATGGAAACCTATATCCACCCTTTTATTTCGCAGCAGCTATACTTCAGGGTTTCGAGCCCCTACCCTTACAGATACCAATCAAGAGAGCTATCAATCACAGAAACTTCTAGTTGATCCATGCTCTGAACCTCTAGCAACTGACCTGCCAGGCTGTACAAACCAATCTGACAGCACCAGAAATCTATACTTGACGCAATCTAGTGGGAACCCTGATCTTGTACCAGAAAAGTCCCGAACTATTTCACTCGGTTTAATGTGGGAGCCGACTGTACTGAAAGGGCTTACAACTAAACTTGATATATATAATATATCTGAGAATAAAGTTATAGGGAGTAACCCTCAATACTTATTAGATCAAAATGCATACTATGGATCCTACAAAGACTTAGTTGTTCGAGATACAAATGGCGATATAACGAGAATTTATGCCTCACGGATGAATCAGGGAAATCGAGAAGTGAGCGGTTATGACGCGGCAACTTATTATCAATTCAAACTTGATAACAATGCACAAGTCAATCTAGCTCTTAATATTAGCCGAACGCTTAGTTATCTCAGTCAGAATTCACCAAGGGGCTCATCCACAGAGTTTACGGGGACTTTTACTGATATTTCACAAGGGGGCAATGGCTCATTACCTAAATGGCAAGCTAATGCGGGGGTATACCTAAAAGGTAACAAATGGAGCCTAGGATACACTATTCATTATGTAGGTAAACTTACAGAAACTCTATACAATCAATATGGCAATAAAAACGAAAGAGAAATAAGCGACTGGTCAAAACAAGATATTCAATTCACATACTCCCCCACTAAAGATGCTCGTCTTTCGATTGGACTTAACAACATACTAGACACCCCCCCCCCTTTTGCCGCAACAGCCTCTACAACTGGCTATGACTATCAAACTTATGACCTATCAGGTCGCTTTATATTTGGAAGTATTTCCTTTCACTACTAAACCTTTCCTCTCTGTAAAAAGGGTAAAGGTAATAGTTAACTATTAGTTTAATTTTTCTTCCGCTTTTCCTAGCGGCACTCTGCCGTTGTGTTTGCCAACCCCAATTATAGTAGACCATCAAGTAATGACTGCTATCGAGCATTAATTTTTAAATAAAAATGTAATCGGGTGACGGTATCCATTCACTTTTAAGATTCCAAAATAACCTTTCCAGTGGTGCATTATTCCAACAATTTCAGGCCCAACTCATGCTCTAGATTATTCAATAACGCCACAGTAACTGGCGAAACTAAAAACTTGTACACTGACTGCATTAGTCTGAGTAGAGCATGAATCAATCAGGCACTTTCTGCTCCAAGACCGTTTCAAGTGTCTTAATCGTAGGTACAGATGATCCTACCCACCAACAACGGACACACCACTAAGCGACTAGTTGTTCCTCAAACGCCTCAGGGCTGAGATAGCCATTGGCGCTGTGTAAGCGATTTCGATTGTAGTCTATTTCTATATACTCAAATACGGTTTCCCGCATGAGGCACCTTGTAGGAAAGCGGTTACCATGGATTACTTCTACCTTAAGTGAGTGGAAGAACGTTTCTGCGCAGGCGTTATCATAGCAGTTACCTTTGGCGCTCATGCTGCACCGCAGATCATAAGCTGTAATTAAAGATTGATAATCTGTAGAGCAATATTGGCTTCCCCTGTCAGTATGCACGATAACATTTGTAGGTTTCTTACGTCGCCATAAAGCCATTTGAAGGGCGTCACAGACCAATGTAGCTGTCATCGTTTCTGACATCGCCCAACCAATAACCAGCCGACTATATAGGTCTATCACTACAGCCAGATATAACCAACCCTCTTCTGTTCGTAGGTAGGTAATATCCCCGACCCATTTCTGATTCGGCGCTTCAGTATTGAAGTTCTGCTCGAGCAGATTTGGGGCCACTGGCAGACCATGTTTTGAGTAGGTTGTGGCTTTATATCTCTTGGCGGCTTTAGCCCGTAGGCCCTGTCGACGCATGCTGGCAGCAACTGTTTTTTGATTATATTTACTCCCCTCACTGGCCAATTCCCTCGTCAGGCGAGGGGCGCCACTACGTTCTTTACTGGCTATAAAGCGCTGCTGTACCAAACCATCAAGCTCCATTTGGTACTGCTGGCGCTTGGATTGATCGGCCGATCTTGACACCCAATCGTAAAACCCACTGCGAGATACGCTCAATACCTTAGCCATCGCTTTGATGCTGAACTTATGCCTGTGCTTTAGCATGAAGGCGTACCTCATTTCAGGCTCTTTGCAAAGTACGCTGCGGCCTTTTTTAAGATCGCCAGCTCCTCTGCCTGCTCAGCCAGCTGCCGCTTAAGGCGAGCATTCTCTGTGGCCAGCTCTCTCTCGGCATCCCCTCGGCTCTGATGTAACTTAGCCTTGCTTCGCCATCCGTAAATCTGGGAAGGATGTAACCCAAGCTGTTTAGCGGCAACGCTTACCCCTACCTTGACCGCCAGTGCTAGGGCATCTTTTCTATATTCCTCTGAGTATTTTTTACGAGTGGTTTTGGTTGATTTACTTGATCGTGTCATAGGGCACCTCTGCTGCGTAGTTTATCGCTTAAGAGAGTGTCCGTCTTTGGTGGGTAGGATCAAGATAAGGAGGGCTCACTCAGCGATATAACGAGCATGTAAATCTATAACGGTAGCGAGGCAACGCTAATTTTAATCAATACAATTATAGGTAATCTCACCACACAAAATTCTTTTAGGTTGCCATACATTTAACTAGCAATTAAATTTATTGAGTTTATCTATATGCTCTACGATTACGTTCTTATGCTTGTAAGTACCAAGTTTCTTACACACCAAGCTTATCTCACTCATGAGTCTTCAAATTTTAAAGACTACGATCGCACAGTTTTCAGTAGGGCTACCGCTGTGCTCTAAGAACTCAATAACCCTTAAAACAAAGTTAGATTCTGAGAACCTCAACGGATCCTGGTTTTTCTTATATTCAAAATAACATGATCTAGGCATTCCAAACACCTTGCAGACCAGCTTCCCTGACTCCTGCTTGCTTAATTACTCAATCTATGCGTACGATTCATTTCATCGAACATCAAAAGAGTGGTAGCCTTTTTAGCATTTATATCTCCCTTCGTAGGTAACTGGTACGGATTTCCAGTCCCTTAATTTTGACTACCCACTATTAAGTACTTTACGTGTATGTACTGCTAGTTGCCTCACCCAGAGGCAGGTTTACTGCGACCGGGACCAATCAAATAGTCTTGATCTACTACTACAAGGCGGACAACGCCTAATTATAGTTTGGAAGAAAAGAATTGATATTTTTTGCTTATTGAACACCTTTATTTTCGAGGCAGCTGTACTACCTAACTTGCTGCCCAAATTTAGTAGAGAACTATAAGAAATAAAGAAGGGGGCTACGCCCCCTCTTTATTTCAGTAGTTAGAGAACAAACATATCCTCAAGACTGAAGCTTACCCTCTAAGCTAGAATTGGTAACTAATACCAGCCCAAGCGTAGCGGCCCTGATAATCATAGCTGCTGTTTACATCGTACCAGCTAGAGGTGTACGACGGTTCGCGATCCGCAACATTATCAATACCTGCTGTCAGGCGCATATTGTCATTCACATCCCATCCTGCCTTCAAGTTCAAGTAAGTGTGTGAAGGGACATCAACATATGGACTCTGGCCATCGCTCAAATACTGCACATCTACACCAAAGTCCCAGTTATCAGCGTACCAAGTTGCATTAGCAAGACCTCGCCACTTCACATAAACGCCACTACTGGTGCCAACGTAATCCAGATAGTCTGAAGTAGCTTCAGTCTCAGTATTGTAAATTTCGTATTCAAGCAAGCGAGTTGCCTGGGCACGCAGAGCCAGCTTTCCTGTATCGAAGTAGAGGTTTTGAGCTATATCGAGATCGATCCCTTTAGTTCTAATCTCACCGATATTTAACAAAGAGCCTTCCAAATAGGTGATTTGACCACTATCACCGCGCTCAATCAGAGCACAAGCATCCGTAATTCCATCCCGATAGCAGTCATCCAGAATCTGCTGTAGGTCGGCGCTATCGATTGCGTTGGTAATTTCAACGTCGTAATAGTCCACAGTAATGGAGAGATCCTCGACAAAAGAGGGAGTCCAAACGATGCCAGCAGTGAATGTACGAGCCTCTTCAGCTTCCAAGTCCTCATTACCACCTATATTGGTAGCTACTTGAGAGCCTGCCTGGGTGAAACTTGAACCCACTTCGCTACAGTAAGCACCTTGGCCATCAGAGTTTGAGCTAGTAGTATCACAAGGGTCTAGTAGATACTCATAACTCTGAGAAGTACCGCTATATAACTCATAAATACCTGGTGCACGGAATGAGGTTGAATAGCTGGTGCGAAAACGGAAGTTTTCAGTCGGGGCGTATACGATACCCAGCTTACCAGTGCTCTGACCGCCAAAAGTGTCAAAATCGGAGTAACGCAGGGCGACATCCATAGATAGCTCATCCGCGTATTTTTCACCAGACAGGATTGGCAGATTAAATTCCGTGAAAAGCTCAGTTACCGAGTAATCACCAGAGGTTGCATCTTGCTGGTTGCCAAAAGTATCACCATTCTGAGTCTCCTCACTAGGATTAAACTCACCAGATTCTTTGCGATACTCGACACCAGCAGCAAAGCCTAGAGGACCAGCAGGAAGTTGGACAGCGTCAATATCGCCAGTCAAGCTGGCACCAAAGTTGATCAACTCATATTCATTATTTTCTCGATCGGTATAGCTTATGTAGTCGATCACCTCACTGCTCATACCGCCAAGGAAAGAGATGTCCTCATCAGAGAGACTGCTTTCTCCATCAATAACTTCTTGTAATAAAGTCTTGTTATAGGAATTTCCAGTTGTATTTTCACCCTCATTTCGACCATAGCTTAAAAATGTATCCCAGCTCCAGCCATTCACAAGATCTCCGCGAGCACCACCCAGAAGGCGGAATGTTTCTGTTTTCTGCTCATAGTCGCGGGTACCACCTGAAACAGGGCGGATACGGATATCGGAAATACCATCTTGCCAATTATCTCCGTGGGTTGCTTCCGGAGCTGTAGGCTCCAAGCCATCAGGGCTGCCTTGAGACTCCCATTCATCAAATGCGGCTTCATATGCAGCTAATTGAATTTGATACTCACTTTCTGCTTCTTGCCACGCTTCTTCCAGCTGTGCAGCCACTTCGTCTGAAACATTGTCAGAAGTCAGATTTAAACCATTACCGCTATACATCGGTTGAGCGGCTAACTGCTGATTAGTAGTTTTTAAAGTATAGGAACCCTCACCGTAGAGCTCTATCGCATCAGTGATTGAGTAACTGCCACTTGCAGTCAAACTGGTCCGCTCCATTGCACCAGAAAGCCACATGTATTGGCCAATATCATATGAAGAATAATCAGTCAGTGTTTCTCCATCATCATCAACCCCAAAAGTCCCGTAGTCGGTAAATATGTTGCCCGTGGGGGACATCGAACTATAGAGCTCCGCCCAATCACGATCGTTATAGGTAATTTGGTCGCGCTTACTATGGCTTATATTTGCGATAAAATTACCTCGGTCACTTTCTCCACCGAAAGTAATCGAAATTTCGCCATTCTCTCCCCCCCCTGCTTCAGTAGCCCCAGCACGAGCATTGATGCGAACTCCATCAAATGAGTCCTTCATCACGATGTTGATAACTCCAGCGACCGCATCAGAACCATATACAGCTGAGGCACCATCGGTCAGAACCTCAATGCGGTCAATCATGTCCACAGGAATATTATTCATATCCACAGCTGAACTAACACCAGAGCTAGAGGACACAAAGCGCCGGCCATTGACCAATACCAAGGTGCGAGCGGATCCCAGGTTACGCAATTCAACAAAAGACAGACCGCCGCCACCATTGTTGTCGTTGGAGTTGATACCTGTGGTCCCCATCGATGGCAACTGATTTAGCAGTTCATCAATGGTGCCAACACCAGAACGTGCAATCGCCTCTGAGTCAACCAAAGTAATCGGGCCGGTAGTGGATAACGGGTCACGAGCAATACGCGAACCAGTAACAATTACCTCTTCTACTTCCGCGCCAACAGCAGTGGACTCCTGGGCGAAGGTGCCTGTAGCAGCAAATGTACTGAAAGCGGCGATGGCAATGCTCAGCTTGGTCTTGATCATAACGAAACCTTCTTATACTCAAGATATTATAGTGATTATCATACTATCTATTAAAACATGACAAACCTGACTTTAATGCATTGAATGCCTACATGGAACTTTTGTCTCGTTTTTTTTTCATCTCGCCTAATTTCCCAATCAGAGCATGTTGTTACTTTTAATCTGTAAATCTCCAATAAATATCCAAAAGCCACTAAATTTCCTTAAAAAATGGGATATAAAACTAATATCCCGACAATTATTGGTTATTCATTTTTTTTCGATATAGGGGCAATAAGAACAAAGAGGGGGTAGGCTATGAAATATTGATTGCAATAGTTGAAACTGTATGGTAATTGAGGGAAAAGCTATTAAGCGGGAAAGAATGGGGATAAACGAAATAACTAAAGCTGAGGCACGTGGTTGGCACCTCAAAGGTATTTTGAAGATATAAATTATTACAAGGGAAAATAGCTGGCTACTCTATTTTCCCAATTAACCTTACATAAGATATAAAAGAAAATTTGCAACCTTTATATAGTTACTATAAATGTTAAAAAATATGCGGGGGGGGGGCTTGTAAATCCATACATACTACATTGGTCTACTACCTACTTCGCAGATTTATGCAGTTACTTATTAATAATAACTGTACTTTACCTCAATTCTATCGCAAAGAAGAGACTGGCCTTTATTAAGGTTTTATTATCTACACATAACTGCTTTACCTGATGTTGTAGCCGGCATAATTCTTCTTATTTATTAGCATCCAACCTCACACCATTATCTTCTTTTTTTCAGCGTCGTAGGATGTTTGTAGTGTTTCCCGTGAGTCTACCACCTTGGATACTGCCCCCTGCTCAGAAACTACAGACACGTAGTCAATATTTAATTCCAACAATAATTGCCCTCTTATGCCTTTAGCTATCATTCACAACCTCATTTAGAAGCTTTGCCACCTTGGAGCCCGGCAGAATTAGAAAACCACAACTCTACTCAAAATAGCTAAGCGCATACTTACAAATACACCGTGCTCATTTTTTTACACCGATAGTATTTAGAATGTCTTTTGCGACTGCATATTTAGACAACCTTGAAACATTCAAATAAGAATCTACCATTCATCTTGATAAAGAACTTATTGAAAAATATCCTTCAATGAAACAAAATTGTTTCGCAGCCTTCATATATTTATATCATGCGCGAGGGAAGCTATTAGCTTTTAACTCATCTTACTAACTACTTTATATATTTCGCCACCTGACCTTAGAGGACCCCCTTAAAGCCTTGCGGCCTATAGCTCTCCTAAAGCAGTGAGATCACTTAACGTCTAACTGCTAACAAGAGAAGTAAAGTTTACTTTCGGCAGATGGCATTTTATTGCCGAATTTAGCTTTATGAAAAGAAAATAACTAACCTTGAAAAGATAAATTCTTACTGTAAATTTGAAATAATTAAGGGTATTATTTTATCGGTGGTAATTATACATGCCAACTTGGATACACTTAGAAACGGATAGCCCCATGAAAGCAAGCTTTATAATACCTGGTCTTATCGCATCACTACTAATAACAGGCTGCGCAAGTGAACAGCCTTTAAGTATTACTCCTCAAAAAGAAGACAGCAGATCTCAAGAGGGTAAGGAGGAGGGGGAAACTTCAAACAATCGCATGATTTGTAAGTATAGACCTATTACAGGATCAAGATTTAAACAAAAGACATGTATGACAGAAGAAGAATGGGAAACTATGTCGCGCAGATCTCAAGAAACGCTAAACAAACAACGTCAAAGAGGCGCGCAAGGCAACCCGGATGGATAGCGTCGCCAATAACAATGCTAAGTTAACGTTTTAGTTGGGCAACGAAGGTGCTTGCTTAAGGCACCTTGTTTCTATGTAACAGCAATGACAAAACCTAATCAATTTTCAGAATCACTCCAGCATGCTCTACATCTACTCAGGTTAAATAGATTTACTGATGCTGAAGAAAAACTTCTTGATCTAGCCAATAAAGCAGACAATCCATACAAACTTAGAGCCACACAGGAACTTTACAGATTAAATATAAAGCTCAAAAGAGAAAAGAAAGCCTTACATTTTCTTGAGGCCGCAGGGGAAATTCACCTCCCCGATCCAAACTATTGGATTGAACTATATAGACTTGCTAGATCCTTAAAAGATACACCAAAAATCATTCATGCATTGAAGTCCTTTGTTGAGCAAGTACCAGATTGCCGTCCTGACAACTTATATAACCTTGCATTCTACTTGAAAGCCAATGGGGATTTTAAAGAATCCTTACTCTATTATAATAAAGCTCTAAGGGGAGGAATAAAAAACCCAGAGGAAGTACATACCAATATAGGCAACATCTACTCTGAATTGAGACAAGAAATCAAAGCAGAAAATAGCTACAGAAAGGCCTTACTCCTAAACAGCCGCTACATTCCTGCACTACTCAATCTTGCAGGCCTACTTGAGGAGCAAGGAAACAAGCAGGATGCTATCCGCTTTTATAAGAATTCTCTTTCTGTTGATTCAAAATGCTACTTGGCTCTTTGCCGGCTAGCTAACATCTACCCCGCCAAGGATAAAAGCGACGATAGAATTATTAAAATCAGCCAAGCTCTACAGTCACCTATTCCCCCTAGAAATAGAGAAGATTTAAATTTTGCATTGGGCAAACTGCTTGATGACTGCAAATCCTACCAAGAAGCCACCACCGCTTTTAATGAGGCCAACTCACTAGAGAAACAAAGAATCTCTCCATATATTCCATCACACCAAGAAACAATAATTAATAATATCATTAACACTTTCACCAAAAATCAATTTCTCAAAAAGTCATCCCCCAACAAAGCAACCCCAATTTTCATCTGCGGAATGTTTAGATCAGGCTCTACACTAGTGGAACAAATACTGAGCAGCCACCATAGTATACATGCAGGGGGAGAACTAGACCTGATCCCAATTAAAGCAAGAGAATTAGGAGTACACAAAACAAAATTAAATAAAAGACTAGACAGTGCTTTTTTTGACAAACTTGCTAGAACGTATTTATCCGAGTTAGAGCTCAAATTTCCTGAACATAAAATAGTAACTGACAAGCGACCAGATAACTTCTTAAACATTGGAATAATAAAACTGGCCTTCCCCAAAGCAAAGATAATTTGGACCAAGCGAAACTTTCAAGATAACATTCTTTCGATTTTCTTCCAGCAAATGAGAGAAGATGTTAATTACGCAGTAGATTTAAATCATACAAAACACTTCTATCTACAGCACATAAAACTAATGGATTATTGGAGATCAATTTTCCCTTCAGATATTTATACAATAGACTATGAAAATCTAGTAATACGACCAGAACTCACCACAAAAAGGCTCTTAACTTTTTTGAATCTACCGTGGGATTCAAACTGCCTATCTTTCTACTCCAGTAAAAATTACGTTAAGACAGCAAGCTTATGGCAAGTGAGAAATAAGCTCTACAAGACATCTTTAGAGAGAGCAAAGAACTATAAAAATATATTAAAGTCCCTTAATTCGACCCCATAAATAAGAAAGGGGATGCAGCTTTAAGCTACACCCCCTAAAAATACAAAGATTATTTAAAAGTCTGCTGTTAACCCTAAGAATGCATAGCGCCCAAGAGCATCGTAGACTCCAGGGAAGGTATTACCATTACCATAAATACTTGATCCAGCATCCGCTGTTAATGGAGGCTCTTTATCGAAAATGTTATTAATACCACCGCGCACTGTAACTTTCTCAGACAGCCCCCACGAAGCCGCTAGATCCAAATAATTGACTGATTCAAAATCAGCGTTATTAGCTCCTAGATCTTTCACCCCACCAATATGTCTCCAGGTGGCGACTAAATCAAGACTCCATGGCGTGCTCCAAGTTGTACGTAAAGTACTCGAAAACTCTGGGGTTGGAGTTCCGCATGAGCCTCCCCAGTTACCTGCGCATTCCTCTACCGGCTCACCCTCAAACTCTTTTTGGTCCCATTTAGTAAGATAAGTAGCAATTAGATTCATATCTACAGCCCCATAACTTCCCACATCAAAGCCATAGTTAGTATTTATGTCGATACCCTCTGTTTCGAAATAACCGATATTGACGTCTATTGCGGTTATCGCAGCTTCACCGATCCAAAGATTACCATTATCCCCTCGACTAACTGAGTCGCAGAACCTGTCTTCTCCAGTTTCAATACACTTGTTGAGAATCGTTTCCGGTTGAATATTGGCAATAGCATCTTCTACTGTAATATTAAAATAATCCGCACTAACTGTCAGGCCATCAACAAATGATGGAGAATATACAAAGCCAATAGAGAATGTTTCTGACTCTTCAGGTACCAGCTCTTGATTGCCTCCCCCCACATAATTGTATTGACCCGCAGGAGAATCGATCTCATTACCGTAAGTGGATGCGGTGATGCCGCTATTCATACACGCCTCGAGGGAGGCTGTGGGTTCCTCTATAACCCCATCAGAATTTGTACGGGAACCGCAAGGATCTTCTGTCATATCAAACAAGCTTATCGCCTGTGGACGATAAAGTTCACGTATGTTTGCATGGCGAGTTGCGGACTGGAAGCTACCCCGTACTTTTAAATTATCAGTTGGCTGCCAATCTGCGGCTACCTTATAAGTATTTGTTTGCTCATCAGTTGAATAGTCAGAATACCTATACGCCAACTCAAGACCTAAATATTCTATAGCCGTCATGCCACTAGCAATTGGGATATTCATCTCTCCAAAGACTTCTTTTACACTTAAAGAGCCATCTACTGGTAAGGTTGGCCCGCCTTGACCAGCACCATCGCCACTCTGGAAACCTGCATCAGGTGAGTACTTGAGGTTCTCCCGGCGACTCTCCAAGCCCATCACAATCGCAATACCGTTATCTGCACTTGGTAGCTTCCAACCATAACTGGTTAAATCGCCGGTTATGTAGCCTGATATAATTTCTTGCTCAGTAGTTCCTCGAGCGTAAAGAGGTAGCACTAAATAGTCGATGGCCTCTTGGGTCACACCGCCCTCCTGGAATATATTCCATGGTACGCAGCTAGGATCAGAGCCATCTAGAACTGATTGACATACTGGGTTGCCATTTTCATCTTCTCTAACATCAAGCGCTCGACGAATATGTGTACTAGACATGTCATTAAGATATGTCTGTTCGAGGCTTACCTCAGAGTGCTGATAATAAACATCATAATTCCAGTCATCATTTATATCACCACGTAAGCCAAAGACCCCACGGAAAGTAGTATGGCGTAAATCATCCTGCCGGGGGCCACCTTCAACATTTCGCCTCCCAATATACAAAGCCCCGTTATGCTCGGATATTTCACCTGTATTTTCATTGGTTCTTTGTACAACCAAATCACTTACATAATTATCTTTTGTAAGCCCATAAACTCCACATACCGCTTCGAATTGCTCATCAGAAAGTAATGGGTTTCCGCAATATAAGTCATCCGTAACAAAGAAGGCTCCAGATGGCGCAATTTGAGCAACCGTGCGGTCATCGGCGTACATTAATTGTACGTAGGCTTCAGTATTATCATTGATATCGTAATGAGCAAATGCTCCCATAGTCCAGCGCTCATCTGGTCGCTGGAAATAATTCAGGGGTCCATAATTATATGGGCGGGTATATTCAGTGAAGCCGGTACCATCAACACTGTAATCAAAGCCGTCAGTATTATCGCCGCTATTAACCCCAAAATCAGTAACCCGCCCCCAAGGTACTGTAGAAGAGCCCCCGCACTCGAAACTACCTGGACTGCCTTTTAAAGTACAACTACTATAATCACGATCAGATTGTAATACCGGATCAATCTTTCTGTAGTTTGCATAGGCAGTCACATTGCCTCGACCATTGTCGAGATTAGCCCCCAAGATTAGGGAGAAATCATTAGTCTCCCCATCTGTGACGTTTCCATCTGCAACATCAAAGTCGTAAGACTCTACAAGCCTTTGCATACTGCTATTATCATTATTATGCTGGTACACGCTTGTTTGAGTTTCAAATCGAACTCCCTCAAAGTCGTCCATCATAATGAAATTAACAACACCAGCAATTGCATCTGAACCGTAAGTAGCTGAGGAGCCACCGGTTAAAACCTCAACTCTTTCAACCAAGGCCCCGGGAATTTGGTTAAGGTCTGCTCCCGATCCATCCTCAAGCGGAGAGCCAGTTGGCATCCTACGCCCATCTATCAAAACCAAAGTGCGCTGAGAGCCTAATCTACGTAATGATATTGTCGCAGTTCCTGTAGACCCATTCGCCTGGCCAGCGTCTTGAGTAGCAGCAACCTGGGGCAGGTCACTTAGCAAATCTTCGACTCGGACAACACCAGTAACTTTTAAATCCTCGGCACTAACGGAGGTTACCGGGCTAACACTAATATCATTGGCACGCTCAATACGAGAGCCTGTTACAACAACCTCTTCAACCGCTTCAGCATCTTCTTGTGCAAACACCGGCATAGCTGGAATCATAATTGCTGCCGTGGTAAGGCCCAGAGCCCCTTTTACTGCCACAGATAAAAGGTTCTTTTTCATTGTCAATCCTCTCTTGATCGTTGGATTTATTGTCTTGTGTCAAAATTGACGCTTCTAAAAGTAACTACCCCCAAGTGGTTACTTCTTTCCCAACAACTTTTAAGACGTATTGACTCTAAAAAACCTCAAAGAAACCAAATTTTCATCTAAATATAGATAAGTTCGCTTTGACATCTAAGTACATATAGTACAAAGGTGCAAATGACACTTAGCCACGTGGTAGAGCTTAAATGTAAACACCCTGAGAACTCTTAAATCTAGGAGAAAATAAGGCTAAAGCTACTGGGCTAATCAGAAAGGATGTCTTGAAAAATTCGAGAGCAAAAAAAACGGGCCAATTGGCCCGTTTTTTCGTTTAAGCGGAGAGTTTTAGAAGTCCATTCTCACGCCAACAAATGCACTACGACCAATATCTGTATAAACATCGGATGCAGTATCATGGCCTGTAATATTACCAGGAACTGTCGGTAGGATTATTGGAGCTTCTTCATCCAGAATGTTGTTAATGCCAAGATTTGCACTAATGCTATCCGTGAACTGATACGAAGCATAAAGATCGTGGGTTACGAAACTACCAACGTCGAAATTATAGAGATCATAGGTTTTACTAGGAACAGCATCACCAATGAAATTAGTTTCCCACTGGACAGTCAGACGATCCAGAGAGTAGTTGACAGAAGCTATCCACTCATTCTCGGATATGCCAACTGTACCGGCCAACTCTTCAGTTTGACCAAACTTAATTTCGTTGAACTCAAGAACATGAGCATAAACAAGATTCAGGTCCAGCTGGCCTGCACCTAACTCCATTCCCCACTGAACCTGAAGATCCACACCTTCAGTCTCAAGACGTCCTTCATTGATGTAAATTGAGTTTACATCAGTCAGCTCACCCAGCTGATGGGCGCCACCTTCAGAGTCACGTACGATATTGTTACAGAACTCATTTGGCCCAGTGGTAGATTGGTAACAGAAATCCAGAGAAGTCTGTCGGCCAACAGTATCAATCAGGTCATCAATCTCAATGGAGTACCAGTCCACAGATACGCTCAGGCTACCCACACCAAAGTCGTGATCAAACACCGCGCCGAGAGTGTAACTATCAGAAACTTCAGCTTCCAGGTTCTGAGAGCCCACATTAACAAAACCGCCAGTGCCTTGTGTTTCTGACTGACTCAACTCAAAAACACCTTCCGAAGCGATACGAGCTGCAATCTCAGGGATCGCAAGGCAGTTTTCAGCGATAGTCCCAGTACTGTCAGCAGTTACGCCATTACAAGGATCAGTGATAGCAGCAAAGGTCTCTCCACCTCCACCATAGTATTCTTCAATATTTGGCGCACGTACCGCACGAGCATACTGTCCGCGCACACGCAAAGCATCATTAATCATCCAAGAAAAGCGCGCAGTATAGGCATTAGTATCACCTACCGTGCTGTAATCCGCATAACGATAAGCAGCGCCAACACTAAACTCCTGGATTCCAGGAAGGCCGGAAAGGATTGGAGCTTCCAGCTCAACATAGAGCTCAGTCGCATCAAAGCTGCCCTCGGTAGCCTTAGCCCTGTTTCCTCCATTCTGACCTGAACGCGTTAAGGCGTCGGGCAAATCAGCAGCAAACTCATCTCTGTATTCAAGACCCGCAGCCAGGCTCAATGGGCCAGAGGGCAACTGAAGAAGCTCACCACTAACGTTGAGACCACCAATAGTTTGCTTGGTGCTCTGGTCACGCATGGAAACCGCGGTCACATATTCTGCCGCATCGGCAGAAATGGTCCCATAACCGAATACGTTGATTGGAACACACCCTTCTGCGACCGCTGCTGCGTCCGCACAAACGATTAGGCCATCCTCATCGAGGGTAGCATTCAGTGCATTACGGAAATTGGAGACATTAACTTGACCAGTACTGCGCTGACTGTCCTGCATCTGCCCCTGTCCAAAGTAGGCGTCCCAGTTCCAATCATTGATTTCACCGCGCAGCCCCATCAAACCTCGAAAAGTTTGACGCTCAGCATATGATCCACGTTGATCCAACTCAGTGGTACGACGGACAAAAGAGACATACTCATCCCCCGCAGCAACAGCAATATTTCGCAGTTCTTCAGGCATATAGGGATTATCAATGTGAATTCCGTCAACATTGAGAGCATCCTGAGCATTGAAGGGGTATGGTTCAATATCAGTCTGAGTTTCAGTGCGAGCAAAGGAGGTTTCTATAAACAGCTCAAGAGAATCACTGAGATCATAAGACAGATTGGAGCTGATTAGGTAGCGCTCTGTAGGCACCAAATAGCGGCGAAACTGTTGGCGGTTGAATCCATACTTATCGCCATCCCACGCAACAACCTCACCGTTATCAACAGTGTATTGATTCCCCCCAGACGGCAAGAAAAAGCGCCCATTCTCAGAGTAAGAGGAGTAGAAAGGCTCTATTTCCTTGTCACAGTCGCTAGAAACTTCTGAGTAGTAACATTCTGCAAGATCATCTACTTCAGTATTCTTACGGTCTCGTGCCCAAACACCTTTTTGATCCGTGTAAGTGAGAGAGATTACAGCGTTACCCTTGCCATCGGCAAAGTTGCTACCGGCCGTCAAATTGAAGCGATCTGTAACATCATCGCCATATTCAACTGTTTCACCGTGAGAGGTGTTTATGCTCACACCCTCAAAGTCATCTTTCAAAATGACGTTAATTACACCAGCGAGGGCATCAGAACCATAAATTGCAGAAGCACCACCAGTAATAACTTCTACTCGCTCAATCAGCTCAGTAGGAATAGTATTCCAGTCAACTGCGGAGGTACCCGCAACACCAGACACGTAGCGACGGCCATTTACCAGAACAAGGGTACGATCTGCGCCCAGGTTTCTCAGGTTAACAGTGTTAACACCGCCACCGGAAGTAGAGAAGTTGGAGTTGCTGCTTGAAAGGCCAGACACACCAGTTGCAGGCAAGCTCCGCAGAATATCCGCGCTATTTACCATGCCTGAATTTTCAATGCTTTCAGCATTCACAGTTGTGATAGGAGTAGCAGCCTCTAAATTGGCCCGCGTAATACGCGATCCGGTTACCACAACTTCTTCAACTAATGTTGCATCATTTGTATCTGCAACACTCTGAGCAAAAGCCTGAACAGTTGCTCCAAAGGCTACAGATACTCCAAGGGTTGCCTTGATTGCTGACGAAAGGATATTCCTTTTCATTGTTTTATCTCTCTCTTGAGTAGAGCACAGCTCCACCAGAACATTTGAGTTTACTATTGAAGCGGCCACCCCCATGGTCGCCCCAGCTCCCAACTTAGATAAAACGAACGAACTCTCCACCCCCTCAATAAAAATTTACCCAAACATCAAAAAAGCTTTTTCCACACAAATCTGCCAATTCGTACATTATTACCAATACTGCATCCTTTATAAGGCCAACCGAAAAGATAAAAAATCTTGATCGCCTAATCTCGATCGACTTCCTTTAAAAAGGTGTCTAATTTTTGTTCGTACACCGCAATAGTCTCGGAGCTTCCAGCAAGCTCAAAAGCCTGCTTCAAACTCTCCTTTGCTTGGCTAAACTTACCAAGTTTGTAACGTGACAAACCTAGCAAAAAATGAAACCGGTGTACTTGCTTAGCCTGCCTCAGTGCGCGATTCAGATGTTTTTCGGCTATAGCGTACTCTCCTGCCTCATAACTTTTGGTCGCCATGTAATAGTGAAAATAAGGGTTTTGGTCCCGGTGGTACTGAACTAATCCAGCAAAAACCTCGGCTTCCTCTTCCCTACCCAAACCTTTGTAGAGCCACTCTAAATTACTAACTGCCACAAGATTTGAAGGTTCCAGGGATAAAGCTTGTAGGTAACTTTGCTCGGCCTCATAATTGTGGCCAAAATGACTATAAAATGCACCAATATTAGACCAAAAGTCACTCCTGTCCGGCTTCATTTCCAGTGCTTTTCTAAGGTAAAGAAAGGCCTGCTCTTCACTCCCCTCTCGAAGCAGCTCTACACCCCGGTTACTATAATAAAGGGCAAATGCAGTAACATCATCAAGAGCCCTCTGTTGGTAAGTAGGGTCATAAGCTTCAAGATTTAGATCAATAATTCGTCGCCCGCCATAGTGCTTAGCCACCATATTTACGTGGCGATAAACAACGAATATCTCTTCCTCCTCCTGATCCCAGACTGGGGGGACTTCTACCTCATTAAAATAAGCCTCAGCCCCGAGCTCTCTCGCCATAGCGACCATCATTAGGGTAAAAGTCAAACAGTTCCCCCGCTGCTGATGATAAGCCTCCCTTGCAGGCAGCGTACTATCCACGTCATATTCAAAGAAAAGTTCTCGCTCACTAACCATGCTTACCAGCGCCTGCAGCCGACTTTCCGGGATTGCATTAGGGGAAAGTGTTTCTAAATACGAACGAATCTCAGCATCCAGTTCCAGTAAGTTCTCATCTGGCAGCTCATCCTCTCGTATAGGGCGATTAAAAACGACCTCCCCACTCAGAACAGGTTTAATATCTGGATCTTGTGCAGAAATATCTGGCTGCAAGGAACAACCACCGATAATCATCGACAAAACAGCCACAACTAGAACCTTCACATTGCTCCCCCCAAAAAAGCATGAACTGTAACAGCATTTATCACTAACTTACCCCCAAAGTGAGCACCCTGGTACTATTTGCCTAAAACACCCCACCACTGTTCGCCTATTTAATGGACAGCCGATTAATTTTCCTGCTCAGGCAACAGGTACCCACTTCAAGTATTTGAGACTTTATTATGACTGAGACAGCCGCCTTATCCACATAAGCATCTATTAAAGACTGAAGACCTTTTGGCGGAGCTAGACGGGAGCGCTAGTACCCAAAATACATCGGCATCAAGACCTGGGAGATGCCCATCGGGCAGGCCCTTCAACAAATTGGCCAGTTGAAGATCGTTCGGTCACCAAGGGGCGTTATTTAGATCAACAGCCCCGGTGTATTTAGGGGGGAGTTTGAGCGCAACTAGAAACAAACAGGGCCAGAATATAAGCTAGTGAGGTCCTCATCGTTATTTTTCCCTCAATATTTTTAGCCTTATGGGATTTAACACCAATTTAACGTAAATAGAAGTACCCTGTTGCCATTTATGTAAATCCCTTCACTTCGGTTCGCCTGTTAAATAGACAACTGGTAAACTTTCCAAGTTACGCAGGAGGTAGGCACTACAAACATTTAGGCCTTGGAGCTGGCAGAAAACATCCACCCAAGCCCGGATAAGTCCCGACCTCTTTAAACAAGAGCAATACAGGAAAGAAATAGTACTCTGACACACGGATAATTTACCTGGCTAACCAAAGGGCACCGAAATTTCAGTTCCCTGGCCAGGCTGCCTTCCTAATATGCAACAACATATTGCATTAGAGCTATAACAACTGGAATTTCAGCTTATGTCGTCAAATACAGACCAAAATGACGCCGGCTTTTTTGGCCACCCCAAAGGGCTCTCGACACTTTTCTTCACTGAGATGTGGGAGCGGATGAGTTATTACGGTATGCGAGCCCTGCTTGTGCTGTTTATGACAGCCAGTCTTCAGGAAGAGGGCTTGGCCTTTACCGTTGCAGCCGCGGGAGCTATTTATGGGCTCTACACTGGCGCCGTGTACTTCCTCGGCCTGCCCGGTGGCTGGATTGCAGACCGCCTACTAGGAGGGCAACGCACCATATGGTACGGCGGCATCATCATTATGTGTGGCCATATTGTGCTCGCTATCCCAACCAGTTGGAGCTTCTTTATAGGCTTGATCCTTGTTGCTACCGGCACCGGCCTACTCAAGCCCAATATCAGCGCAGCAGTTGGACACCTGTACCAACCAGATGATGTTCGCCGCGACAGTGGATACGCACTGTACTATATGGGCATCAATATGGGCTCAATCATCGGTTATGCCGTCTGCGGGTACTTTGGTGAAAATGTCGGCTGGCATTGGGGCTTTGGTGCCGCTGCTGTGGGAATGGCTATTGGCCTGATCCAGTATCGCCGCACTATCCACAATCTGGGGGACGCAAGCCTCAATCCCGAGAACCCACTTTCGCCAGAAAAGGCCAAACTGGCTTGGCGCATAATTGGTGCTGTCGTAGTCGGTGTTGCAGTGATTACTGGCTTGGTGATGAATGGCACTATTACCATCAACCCGGTAGAAATAGCCAAGTACGTAGCTGTAGCCTTCACCCTGACTTTCCTTGCCTACTTTGGCTTTATCTACTTTGGCGGCCAGCTGAGCGGGTCAGAGAAAAAGAAAATGTGGGCGCTATTCCTAGTCTGTGTAGCCTCTACCTTTTTCTGGTCGGGCTTCGAGCAAGCGGGCTCCTCACTGAACCTATTCGGCCGCGACTACACGGATCGCCTGATTGGCAGCTTTGAAATGCCCACCTCCTGGCTACAAAGCTTTAACTCCATCTTTATCATTACTCTGTCCCCCTTCTTTGCCGCGCTGTGGATTAACCTGGGCAAACGCATGATCACCCCATCCTATGGGCTGAAATGTGCACTTGGCCTGATCATCATGGCCAGTGGCTTCCTAGTAATGTTCTTTGCCGCTCAATACGCAGCAGCGGGCCTGAAAGTTGCTCCTTACTGGCTGGTAGCCACTTACTTCCTGCACACTGTCGGTGAACTCTGCCTGAGCCCAGTGGCCCTGAGTGCTGTAAGTAAACTTTCTCCTCGCCGCTTTGCTGGCCAGATGATGGGTGTCTTTGTTCTGACTTACTCTATCGGCAACCTCTTTGCCGGTCTTCTGTCAGGTAACTTTGATCCGAACAATGTTGCTGAGATGCCAAACCTATTCCTGCAAATCAGCTTGTTCACAATCGGAGTGGGTATCATCCTGGCCCTGATCAGTCTCAAGTCCAAGTACTGGGAAACTGACTCAGAAGCGCCCCAGAATACTGCGACAGCTGAAGGCTCTACTAAAACGGCCTAATACTTAGCTGTATTCCAAAAAAAAGGCCACTGCTATGCAGTGGCCTTTTTTATTTTCCCTCGCCTAAAGCAAGCCTTGTAACAGACCGACATTCAGCCAGATAAAGCGCGCCCCAATAATAAACAGCAAAACGGCAAAGCAATGCTTAAGCATTTTGGAAGAAAGGCGATGGGCGAGATTGGCACCAAAGCGGGCAAAAAACGTGCTGGTGACAACGATTCCAAAAAACGCAGGCCAGTACACATAGCCACTACTCCATTCTGGTAGAAGCTGATTGCCCCAGCCCTGGAAACCAAAGCTCAGCGCACCCGCAACTGCAATGGGAAGACCGCAAGCCGCCGACGTAGCAACCGCACGTTGCATCTTCACTCGGCAGCGGGATAAAAATGGAACGGTTAATGAGCCCCCACCGATACCAAAAATTGCGGATACCCAGCCTATAACTCCCCCAGCAGATAGCAATATAGATGACCTTGGCAAGTTGCCGGCCCCCTCCGTTAATTGATCGTGCCGGGCACCACTAAGCCACATCCTAACCGCAATCACGATCGCAAAGACGCCGATCAACAGCTGCAGCCAGGCACCGGGCAGCAGTTCAGCAGTGGCACCACCGGCCCAGGAGCCGATTAAAATGCCTGGAGTCATAACCCCAAAGATCTTCCAGTCCACTGCCCTTTTCTTGTTGTGGGCGCGCACTGAGCTTATTGATGTGACAATGATTGTTGCTAGGGAGGTACCCACAGCCATGTGGGTGAGGATTTCAGAGGATATCCCCATAGCGGTGAAAACAAAAACCAAGGCAGGGACAATGATCAGGCCACCACCTACGCCAAATAGTCCAGCAATAGTTCCAGCAGCGGCACCGACCAACAAATAAACCAGTAGTATTTCCATAGCCCACCCCGTTTAAATACGACAAACAATTTTGTCGCATTTAAACAGATAAAAGCTGGGGATAGATAGCGACCTTAACTTCGGCTTTCCACTGTAAGCCAGTCAAACCCTTCCTGCTGACAGGCAAAAATACAGCTCTCCACTGTTTCGGTAACCTCTGCCAGGGCCTCCTTTGCCAGGACAAGGCTGTTATTTTTTTCACTGATATGGGCAACAACCAGGTGCTGTAGCTGCTCATAGCCAACGCGCTGTAGAAAGCCAGCAGCCTGTTGATTACTCAAGTGGCCATAGGCTCCTCCAACGCGTCGCTTCAACGAAGGTGGATAGGGCCCTTGAGCGAGCATCAGAGGGTCGTGATTTGCCTCTAGAACCAAGGCATCACAATCACCGAAATGCGCTTCAACATGAGGAGTGATAGTCCCCAGGTCCGTCAACAAGCCCAGACTGCTGCCGCGATAGCGAAACACAAACTGCGCCGCCTCACGGGCATCGTGGGGAACCGCGACCGGGGTTACTTCAATATCAGCGACAACAAAAGGCTGATGCCCCTCAATTAAGTGCAACTCCGGTAACTTGCCAATATCACGCGCCTTAAAAGTACCAGGCGTCAGGTAAACAGGCAGGCCATACCTGCGCGCAAGCGGGCCCACACCGGAAAGGTGATCACTGTGTTCGTGGGTAACCACAATCGCAGAAATATCAGCGGGAGACATACCGAGCCGCGCCATACGGCGCTCGGTTTCCTTGATGGTAAAACCGCAGTCAACCAAAAGAAAATGGTCGCCACTGGCGACCACTGTTCCATTGCCTTTACTGCCGCTTCCCAAAGAGGCGAAGCGCAGGCCCATTAAATAAGGTTCTGCTGGATAGATTGAAGCAGCTGGGAAGCTTCATTCTTTGAAAGCGGCTGTCCGCGAGTATCGCGCACACGCACTTCAATCTCATCGTCATTGCCACGAATAACAATCAGGTAGCCGGGATAAGCCTCGTTCGCAGCAGCCTCGACTCCCAGGCCTTTGATTTCCTTGAAGAGAGCAGGTTCAGCTCCCTCAGTCATATCAATTCCAGCCAAGATCTGCTGTAGGCTTACCTGATCAGCGCTCTCTGCCAGCTCATCCTCATCGCTCTTACTCCCCCAGGAGAACCAGCCTCCGTCGCTATCTTCCTCATCAGAAGCAAGTGCACGATCTTCATCGTAGGTGACGTAAAGAAGTCCAATATCGGAATCTTCACGGTGCAGGCGATAAGCACCGGAATTCACAGCATGAGCGACAGTAGCCCAGGCCCGGTCCATTTCGAGCCCCATTGCAATATAGGGCTCGTGACCAGCAGGCTCCCTCAACTGGACCTTAAGTGAGCTGCTACCAATTGCCTGGGCAACCAAAGACGCTGTAGCAGCAGCTGTTTCTGACGCCAGTGCCGTGGACATTTCATCAATCATCCACCCTTCACGCTCAGGGCTCGAAGAGCGGTCTGGCCAATTAACGCTACCGCCAACCGGGGCTGCAGAAGGCACAGACAAGTGGCGCACATGAATCTCTGTCGTATCGGGTTGCACACCGGTTTCTACCTGCAAGCGATACTTATCTTTAGTGTCAGGACTCTCTTTAAAGGCCATCCAGGCAGTTTCCATCACACCTGCATTGGCATCTGACATTTCTATATTCAAGCCTGAGCTGCGAAGGAACTGGTGCAACTGGGGCCACACCTCTTCAGGAGGCTGGGATACCAGCACCCAGCGATTTCCGCCGAGCTTTTGAATTTTTACTCTCTCCAGACCCGCATTCACTGAAAGCGCTTGAGGACGCGGAACTTCAAACTCCCCCTGGGCCAGCTGCTCTCCTGCAATCTGGGGGATCTCATAGAGTTCCTCCTGGTGCTTGGTATTAACACCTTCAGGTATCCGCAGAGGCGTCAGGCTATCGGCATGCTGGTAATCATTACTGCGATCGCGGAAATAGCCATCGTTGCCGAACACACCGCACCCTGCCAGCGTAATACTGGAGATAAAGAGCCCGGCTCCAACGGTCAATTTTTTCATTAAAGCTATCCTGGTTAATTCTCAGTTCGCGGGTTTAGAGTACACCGGCACTGCGCAGAGCTTCGCGCACTGTTCCGTGGTGCTCAGGGGATAAACTTGTCAGAGGCAGGCGTATTCCACCGTCGACACGACCCATCTCCCGGAGAGCCCATTTCACCGGTATCGGATTGGACTCCAAAAACAGCACTTTGTGCAATATTTGTATTCGCTGGTCAATTGTCCGCGCAGTCACCGCATCACCGGCCAGCGCAGCTTCACACATTTGGGCCACTGCTGCGGGGGCCACATTAGCGGTTACACTAATATTTCCATGACCACCCAGTAACATTAGTTCAACCGCAGTACTATCGTCGCCAGAGTAAACGGCAAACCCTTCGGGCAGAGTATCTATTAAAACCTTAGCTCGCTCCAGGTCACCAGTGGCCTCCTTGACGCCTACGATATTGCCGACCAACGCCAGGCGCTGTACCGTTTCTGGCAGCATATCTACTGCTGTGCGGCCGGGAACATTGTAGAGAATTTGAGGAATGGAGACAGCCTTGGCCACCGCACGATAGTGCTGGTAGAGGCCTTCTTGGGTGGGCTTATTGTAATAAGGTGTAACCAGCAGGCAGGCATCTGCACCACATCGGGCGGCATTCTCTGTGAGGTCAATCGCTTCAGAAGTAGAGTTTGCGCCAGTTCCAGCAATCACTGGCACTCGACCTGCCACTTGGTCCACAACACGTCGAATAACCTCAATATGCTCATTGAAGTCCAAGGTTGCAGATTCACCGGTAGTCCCCACCGCAACTAGTGCTCGGGTCCCCTGCTCGATATGCCACTCAACGAGGTTGTGCAGGCTGTCCCAATCCGGGCTTCCGTCTGCGTACATTGGGGTGGCCAGGGCCACCATACTACCGGTTAACATCCTCACTCCTTATTTTTTGCACTCCACCCGGAATACCACCGCCAGAGTCAGTTCAGTATGTTACTTAGGCCAGGGTATCTGCGCCAGTGCGACTAGCTCGCCACTCTTTTGCGTTTCTTCTTCTTTTTGCGTACCCCGTGATACACGTTTTCTGCCCCTTCAGGACGGGTCTTAAAACGACGATGCACCCACATATATTGTTCTGGGGCCTCGCGAATACGAGCTTCGATAAACTGGTTCACCAGGATCGCATCTTGCCGTTCATCTCCAGATGGAATTTGCTCGATGGGGTCGTAAATCTTCACGTGATAACCTGAACAGTCTCCCCTCCGGGTTACCATATAGGGCACTACTTTGGCCCGTCCAACTCGGGCAAACCGGGAGGTTCCCGTTACTGTTGCCGCGGGAATACCAAAGAAGGGGGCAAAGATTCCCTGCTTGATCCCATAGTCTTGATCCGGAGCATACCAGACTGCACGTCCCCTCTGCAGGGCGCGAAGAACACCGCGTACATCTTTGCGCTGATAGACACTGCCATTCTCAGAGTGGCGCTCGCGGCCCTTGCGCTGAAGATAGTCGTAAACCGGGTTCTTATGAGGCCTGTACATACCATCCAAGGTAATACTAGCCCCCATCATGGCTGCACCAATTTCCAGCGTGGTGAAATGCATAGCGGTAAGCAAAACACCCTGTCCTTCAGCCTGGATTTCCTGCAAACTCTCCAGCCCTTCGAAGGTAAAACGCTTGCGCAACCAGCGTATGGAACGAAACCAGGCCATGCCGGTTTCCATCAAGGCGATACCACTGGACTCAAAATTACGCCTAAGAAGTTCAGCTCGCTCATCTTCCCCCAGCTCGGGGAAGCACAGCGCGAGATTGCGTTCAGCAATCGTGCGCCGGCTGGTAGCTACTCTTAGCATTAGGCGACCAAACGCACGACCCATGGCCAACTGCCAGCGATAGGGCAGTTGCGCGATCAAAAACCATAGTGCAAAAAGCAGCCAGGTCAGCCAGTAGCGAGGATGCAGCAGCGCCGCGCGAAATCGGGGTTTTTCCATCAGATCTATATCAGGGTGTGGCGCCAAGGCGCAACCTAAGTCGGTTGAAAACGACGTAGTATACCCTATGCGAAGAGAGCGGGGAGCGCGTAACAGCCACAGGATGTCAGTGCCTTAGCAGGGTGTCCAACTCATCCACTGCAACACACCAATCCGAATCATCCAAGATGGCATTCTCCAGGAACTCTCGTTGCCCATCGCTCCAGAAGGAGGCGGAGGAAAGCTTCTCGTGACGGTGCAAATAGTGCGTGACCAGAAATTCATGGATCTGTGCATCTTCAGACGCCAGCCCCAACTGGGAAAACAGGTCCTTCAGTGTGTGATGTCCAGTAGTTTCCATAACGATTACCGCTATCTATTCTGGCAGCCAGATTTTCATGGCGACTACCCCAATTATAGTTGGGCAGCCCCTGATTCATCCCGCATTATTCCTGCGGGGCTTTCAGAGGCATCACAGGCTTTCATCAATAGAAATCAGGCTCTGCCCTTTTAGGGCGCCGGGTTGGGATTCCCCTGGTGTATAGCTTCGATAGCCGCTAATTGCTCACCATCCAGGGTAATTTCAACGCTGGAAATATTGGAACGCAATTGCTCGATAGTTGTGGCGCCAATGATATTTGAAGTGACAAATGGCTGTTGATTCACGAATGCCAGTGCCATCTGCGCCGGATCCAGGCCAAACTCCCGGGCTAAATCCACATAGGCCTGGGTCGCAGCCAGGGTTCGCTCTCCACCGTAGCGCTGAAAGCGATCATAGCGGGTAAGTCGTGCACCTTCCGGCTTCCTTCCCCCCAGATACTTGCCCGAAAGAACCCCAAATGCGAGGGGGGAGTAAGCCAATAGGCCACACCTCTCGCGAATAGCAATTTCAGCGCAGCCAATTTCAAAAGCCCTGTTTAAAAGACTGTAGGGGTTTTGAATCGATACAATCCTTGGCTTTCCGTAGGCAATCGACTGCTGCAGGTACTCAAACATACCCCAGGGGGTCTCATTGGAAACACCGATATGACGAACCTTACCTTGCTCAACCAACTCCTCAAGCGCGCCCAATGTTTCAGCTATAGACACACCATCGTCGCTGCCGTGGACATAGTCCAGGCGCCCGAAGAAATTAGTTTGCCTTTCAGGCCAGTGGACCTGGTAGAGGTCGATATAGTCAGTGCGCAAGCGTTTTAAGGAATCGTCACAGGCCTGCAAAATCTGCTCTCGACTCAGGCGGGGACCCGAGCGAATATGGCCGACACCTGAATTGGCGGCACTGCGGCCCGCCACTTTAGTTGCGACAACAACCTGGTGCCTGCCTCCTCGCGCAGCCAACCAGTTGCCGATATATTCCTCGGTTCGGCCCTGTGTTTCTGGCCGTGGCGGTACGGGATACATTTCCGCACAATCAATAAAGTTAACCCCCTGGGATATTGCATAGTCGAGCTGCTCAGCGGATTCAGCTTCATTATTTTGTTCACCATAAGTCATGGTGCCCAGGCAGATCTGGCTGACCTTAAGGTTGGTGGTGCCGAGTTGGCGATACTCCATTGAAAAGCCCCCATAAGCCGAAAAAGCGAATTATGCGGTTTTGAGAAGAAGAGTTGTAGGAATAGAGTAAAGAAAGGGAAAAGCGGGACTCTAAATAGAGCCCCGCTAGAAATCATTTGAAGTTGGCATCAACCAGGGGAGAGGCATCGGCATCGTAATCAATGCCATTCACGCCAAACCCAAACAACTTGAGAAAGTCCGCCTGATAACCTTTAAAGTCAGTCAGGTCGAACAGGTTCTCAGCAGTTACCTCAGGCCACAATTTTTCAATCTTAGCCTGGGTCTCAGGGCGCAACTCTTTCTCATCCATACGCAAACGGCTTACATCGTCGAGACGTGGAGTATCTGTATAGAGTCCCTCGGTGTAGAGGCGGTAGAGCTGTTCGATACAGCCCTCATGAGTCCCCTCTTCTTTCATAATTTTGTAGACGAGGGAAATATAGAGCGGCATCACCGGAATAGCAGAGCTGGACTGGGTAACCAGCGCCTTCAAAACGGCAACGTTAGCCGCGGCCTTACCGCTATCGGTGATCGCTTTTGCCGCGCGATCGAGGTCTTCTTTAGCTTTACCGATAGTCGCATGACCATAAATCGGCCAGGTCAACTTTTCACCGATATAGGTGTAGGCCACCGTTTTGCAATTATCAGCCAGAACTCCGGCATCACCGAGGGCCTGCATCCACAGTTCCCAGTCTTCACCACCCATAACCTTGACGGTATTTGCGATCTCTTCGTCGCTCGCCGGCTCCAAAGTAATATCGGAGATCTCCAGCTTGTCAGTGTTCAGATTCTTGGCAGTGTAAGATTTGTTAATGGGCTTGAGTACAGAGCTATACAACTCACCGCTTTTCGGATCTGTGCGACGCGGGGATGCCAAGCTGTAAACCACGAGATCAACCTGACCTAGGTCTTCTTTGATCATCGCTACAGTCTGGGCTTTCACCTCATCTGAAAAGGCATCGCCATTGATACTCTTTGCGTCAAGCCCCGCTTTGTGGGCCTCCTGCTCAAAAGCTGCGGAATTGTAATAACCCGCAGAAGCCGTGCGCTTTTCAGTAGGCGGCTTCTCGAAGAACACACCAAGGGTGCTTGCGCCGCAACCAAAAGCAGCTGTAATTCGTGATGCCAGGCCGTAGCCTGTGGAGGCACCTATCACCAGCACCTTTTTGGGCCCATTTTCGACCGCTGGCTGGGACTGAATATACTCAATCTGCTCGCGTACGTTAGCAGCGCAGCCCTGCGGGTGGGCATTGGTACAAATAAAACCGCGTACTTTCGGCTGGATGATCATCCTTACAGTCTCTCCCTTCGTCTTTTGGGAATCGTTGTTACCTGATTACAGATACGCTGGTGGCGCTCCGGAGAACTATCAACCCAAGGTCGTGAGTGCGACGGCTGGGTCAGGTTCGTGGGCCATTCTAATCTCTGTCGCCGAGGAGTCCCATAGCGGTATTTCCCACAATCGATAGATGACGTCCAAAATATCTACTATCCCGGCCAAAGCGCCATATCCTGTTCAAAACCCAAACAGGAAATCGACATTTCCTGACTTTCCTGCACATAAAAGGGGCTACAGTGATTAATGTCGCGCCAAGCCGGTGCCACAAAAGGGCTAATTGACATATTTCCACAGGAAAATTCATCAACCGCGCTTTTTCTGGCTTGGCACGCTGTATGCAGTCTCACCAGTGAAGGAAGCTTTTCGCTGTCATACAGCAAGCCAGGGATGGCTCGAGCGTTGTTAAACCTGTAGTAAGTTAGGAAGGTCAGAGTGAAATACTATTCGCGACACTGTGTGAAACCCGGAGACCTCAATCCCGCCCAGCGCCTGTTTGGCGGACAGCTACTGTCCTGGATTGATGAGGAAGCGGCAATCTTTGCCGGCTGCCAGATGGGTACTCCAATGCTGGTCACCAAACTGATGTCGGAAATTGACTTCGTCAGCTCCGCTTGCTGCGGTGATGTGGTGGAGTTTGGATTCGAAGTGGTTGGTATCGGCCAAACCTCTCTCACAGTCCATTGTGAGGTTCGCAACAAACAGTCACAGCAGCTGATTGTGCAAGTAGACCAAATTGTTTTTGTCGCGCTGGACGCACATGGCAAGCCCACCCCTCACGCAAAGGCCGGCATGTCCCTGGAACAGGCCCGAATTGTTACTCAACAAGAGCGGGAGGTTCGCGAACGCAGAATTGCCAGCTGACTCTACCCCGGAGCAATAACGCTCTAGAGCAGTGAACCGGTGGCGGTATACTGACGCTTTGCACTAACCGCCATCGACTATGTTTGAACTGCGATTTCACACCCCCAAACCCTGGGCTCAAGTGGTGCTCGCCGACTTTGATCGATTCCTGCAAGACCATGCTGCCGCAGAGAAAAAGGCCTCCGGCATGGCGGTATCCATGTTCTCTCACTATCCCGACAAGCCCGTTTTAGTGGAAGCCATGATCAACCTGGCACTGGAAGAAATGAACCACTTCCGCCAGGTTATCAAGATTATGCATGATCGAGGGATCTACCAGGCACCGGATGTGAAAGACCCGTATATCAACACCCTGCGCCAACTGATTCGCCGGGGGCCCGATGAATACTTGATGGACCGCCTGCTCACCGCAGCGATTATCGAAGCGCGGGGGTGTGAGCGCTTTGGACTGGTGGCTGAAGCTCTGCCAGCTGGCCCCCTGAAGACCTTCTACCAGGTCATCACCGATAGTGAAGCTCGCCACCACGAACTATTTGTCGAACTCGCGCTGGAGTACTTTCCCCGCGAAAAAGTGGAAGCGAGGCTATCTGAATTACTCGACGAGGAAGCCGCGATTACCGCCGCACTCCCACACCGCGCGGCATTGCATTAGCGGACCGTAATTCAACGCAATTCCTATTCCCCTCCAATGGTGTATCCTGGCGCCAATCTCTAGCCCGACGTAGAGGCGCCAAACATATGCAGACTTTCCTTCGCCAACACTGGTTCCATCTGTTCTTATTGACCACATTTGCCATTACCTGGGCCTGGTCTGCCTGGAACCCCCTGCACCCCGATGACTGGTTGCTGGAGAATTATCTGGTATTTGCCGCTCTACCGATCATTTTGATCAGTGCACGGAGTTTTCCCTTATCGAATATCTCCTATACATTGATCACCATCTTCATGTGCCTTCATGTGATCGGCTCTCACTACACCTATGCCGAAACTCCTTTTGGCTACACCTTGCAGGAATGGCTGGGCTCCGATCGCAATATGTACGACCGCCTGGTGCATTTCAGCTTTGGCCTTCTCCTGGCCTATCCGGTGCGAGAGGTTCTTGTGCGCCTGGCTCAGCTGCGTGGATTCTGGGCCTATTTCTTCCCGGTAGACGTGACTTTTGCGCTCTCATCAATCTACGAAATCATTGAGTGGCAAGCGGCAAAAGCTGTCTCTCCAGAATTGGGCGCAGCCTTCCTCGGCTCTCAAGGAGATATTTGGGATGCGCAGAAAGACATGCTGCTAGCGGGGCTCGGCTCTATCACCACCATGCTGGTGGTACTCGCCCTGAACCTTTGGTTGAACTCCAACGCCTGGAGTGAGATTCGCAACAGCCTTAAGGCCCCCCCGGGTGACAGCGCCCTGGGAGAAACTCGATTGCGCCACTGGTGGAGTAATCGACGCGGCTAGAGTCCAGCCCTATTTGGACACTGCATGATTAAGTGGTAAACGGGTTGTCTGCTTCATCGTCTCCATAACAAAACTGGAGCTGACATCAAACAGGTCGGCCTTGATCAGTTCCTTATAGAGACGATCGTAGCCAGGCATATCGGTGACTACCGCTTTGATCAGATAGTCCAAATCTCCACTCATACGATGGACCTCAAGAATTTCAGCCACCCCCTGTATCAATTCGCCAAAACGGGCGGCCCACTGATCATTGTGCTGGTTGGTACGAATTGAAATATAGACCGTCAGCGGCAAGTTCAGTTTTTGCTGATCGAGGAGGGTAACCCTGTCGCAAATCACCCCCTCATCCTCGAGACGGTGAATGCGGCGCCAGCACGCCGACTTGGACATCCCAACCCGCTCGGCAATATCCCCCACTGATAGGGTCGCATCAGCCTGCAACAGCTCGAGTATTGCCCTATCCAGTTTGCTTAATCCTTCAGTCATCACTCAGTCCCCGCCTCGCCCAATCACACAAAATAACGCTTTATGGCACAGTTTTACGGTTTATATCTAACTTTCGGCACAAAATTTCATAAATTTTATAATAACAGATACAAGCAGAGACACTGTTTCAGGCATTCGGGACTAAAGTGAGCCCCACAAAACAGGGGAAAGGAAATCATGACAGACCTGATAAAGCACATCCGCGACTCGGTAATCGGCGATATGCAAGCAATCGTGACGCCGTTTGGAAAACGTCCTCTGGTGTACGCCGATTACACAGCTTCCGGTCGTGCACTGACATTTATCGAAGAGACTATCCGCCAGCAGGTACTGCCCTTCTATGCCAATACCCACAGCGAGAGTTCCTATACCGGTGCCCATACCACCGCGCTACGAGAGCAAGCCCGTGAAGAAATTCGTCAGGCAGTCAACGCCAGCGATAACCATAAAGTGATTTTTTGTGGTTCTGGTGCAACAGCGGCGATCAACAAATTGATCGATATTCTCAACTTGCGCCTGCCCGCAGACCTGGATAGGCAACACCAGCTCTTAAGTAGAATTCCCGAACATGATCGCCCGGTTATTTTTATCGGCCCATACGAGCACCATTCCAATGAACTCCCCTGGCGAGAGAGCATTGCCGATTTAATCGCTATTCCACTGGATCAAAGTGGCAAACTTGACCTTGAAGTACTGGAATCAGAACTGCGCGCCCATGCCCATAGACCACACAAAATCGGCAGTTTTTCTGCGGCCTCTAACGTAACCGGAATCAAAACAGATGTAGAGGCAGTGACTGCACTCCTTAAAAAACACGGAGCTTTATCTTTTTGGGACTACGCCGCCGCAGCACCCTATGTGCAAATTAACATGCAAGGGCCAGCAACGCCGGATAGCCACTACCAAAAGGATGCCGTATTTATCTCCCCGCACAAATTCATCGGAGGACCTGGCACCCCAGGTATTCTGGTTGTACACGAAGACCTGCTGAAAAACTCGGTACCTGCTACACCGGGAGGCGGTACCGTCCTTTATGTCACACCGGAAGATCACCGCTATCTGGAAGACGCCGAGCGCAGTGAAGAGGGCGGCACTCCAGCCATTATCGAGTCGATCAGGGCCGGTATGGTTTTCAAACTTCAACAGACGGTGGGCGCAAAAGAGATTGGTCGACGCGAAACCCAATTTTTACAGCGGGCACTGCAACGCTGGTCGGAGGAGGAGGCCATTGAGATACTCGGCAATACTGACTCCGCACGACTATCCATCATCTCCCTGCGAATTAAATGGAACAATAAGGACCTTCACTACGGTTTTGTGGTGGCATTGCTCAATGACCTGTTTGGTATTCAGGTTCGCGGAGGCTGCTCCTGTGCCGGTCCCTATGGACACGCTTTATTGGGCATCGATATGGCCCACAGTAAATCCCTGGAAGAACAAATCCTGCAAGGTCAGAAGGTACTGAGACCCGGTTGGATAAGACTCAACTTTAACTATTTTATCAGCGAGGAGGTCTTCGAATACTTATTGGAGGCAGTGGCCCTGGTCGCCAACTACGGCTGGAGATTGTTGCCGTTTTACCGTTTTGACCCACTCACCGGCGTATGGCGATATCAGGATAAGAAAATGAGGACATCGCTTGATATTTCTCAGCTGACATTTACTGATAAAGACACGCAACAAGAGCAGGAAAACCGTTGCAACTTAGATCTTAAGAGCTATTTAATGATGGGAGAAAAAGAGCTTCGCAAAGTTGGTCGCGAAGCCCATTTCTACGATTTAAGACTACCCGATGAGGCAGAACCCCTACGCTGGTTTGCCAGCCCCCGGGAAGCGGCACTGGCACTTTAAGTGGGAAGCGAAGGGGCTTCTACCGCAACAGCAACAGAGGCTGGCGGGCTTTCAACAACATTTTAACGGTGATGCTTCCCATCAGAAGGTCGTGCAGGCGGTTGTGACTGAAAGCTCCCATCACGGTTAGATCAATCTGGTGCTCGGTTTGGTAGGCCACCAAAGCTTCAACGGTATTGCCGGTGAGATTACTGGCAGTGCAAGTGAGTCCTGCAGAATCCAGTTTGGCCGAGGCTTCAGCCAACAAATTCTCCGTAGTTTCAGCGGGCCCTACATAGACAAGGTGACAGGAGAGTTCGCGAAATAATGGGCTCTCTGCAACCATCGCCAATGCCTTGCACGAGGCCTCACTGCCATCGTAGGCAAGCATCACCCTGCTGGGCTCTGTGAAGTCCCGATTGACCACCAAAATCGGCTTGTGCAGTGAGCGCACTACTGTCTCCAGGTGAGCGCCAAGTCCACGCTCAGAATCCCCGTGCTCTTCACCGCGAATTCCCAACACCAGCGCGCGAATGGAGTCTTCCATTTCCACCACTGATTCTGTCAGGCTGTCGTGACGCTGGCAGGCTTTGATATTTTGCACACCGGCATCTTCGGCGCGGCTGCGGGCGGCCTGTAGCATCAGCTTGCCCTGCTGCACCATTAACTGCGCCCGCTGCTGCTCCAGCGCAGTTAACTCTTCCAGCAACTCCTCCTGACTTCCCAGGCCAATACTGCCGGTAAAATCGGTTACCGCAGGGACACTGCTTCTTTCGATGTTGTGCAACAGCTTCAGCGGTGCTTGCAGGCTCCTGGCCAGCCAGGCCGAGTAATCACACACCGCTCCAGTGTAATGAGAGCCATCGATACAAGAGAGTATCAATGGCGCTTTGCCGCCATTACCTGTGTTCTCATTGTTATTTTCGCTGTTGCTTACGGCCATCAATGTCCTCCAAGAACCCGCTCAATTTCCTCGGGCTTATCGTGTACGCCAAAACGGTCGACGATCGTTTCACTGGCCTCATTCAGTCCTACCAGATCAACTTGTGCTCCCTCGCGGCGGAACTTTAGCACCACCTTGTCTAGCGCATTAACCCCGGAAACATCCCAGAAGTGCGCGCGGTTGAGGTCGATCACCACCGTATCCACCACCTCTTTGAAATCAAATGAAGCGGTAAACTTATCGGCTGAATTGAAAAATACCTGCCCAATGACCTTGTAAGTGCGGCGACTCTGCTTTTCATCCAGGGAGCTGCTCACATACATAAAGTGACTGACTTTGTTGGCAAAGAACAGCGATGCCAACAGCACACCGACAAATACACCATAGGCCAGGTTGTGAGTCCACACTACCACAACCACAGTGGCCAGCATGACCAAATTTGTAGAGAGTGGGTAGTGCTTCAGGTTGCGGATGGAGCCCCAGTCAAAGGTGCCGATAGAGACCATAATCATGACTGCCACCAGCGCCGCCATGGGGATCACAGCAACCCAGTCACTGATAAACACTACCAGTGTCAGCAGACCGATACCGGCCACCAGAGTGGAAAGACGGCCGCGGCCACCGGATTTCACATTAATAACAGACTGGCCGATCATCGCACAGCCAGCCATACCACCCAGGGTACCCGCAGCAATATTGGCAATACCCTGACCTTTACACTCGCGGTTCTTGTCACTGGTAGTATCCGTCAGGTCGTCGACAATCGTCGCGGTCATCAGGGATTCCAGCAAGCCCACGACGGCCAGACCTGCGGAGTAGGGAAAGATAATCTGTAAGGTTTCAAAGTTAAGCGGAACTTCTGGCCAGAGGAAAACAGGCAAAGTATCCGGCAGCTCACCCATATCGCCGACAGTGCGAATATCCAATCCCATCGTCACTGCCACTGCGGTGAGGAGCAGAATACACACCAGCGGTGATGGCACAGCCTTGCCAATCACGGGGATATAAGGGAACAGGTAAATAATCCCCAGACCCGCCGCAGTCATTGCATAGACTTCCCAGGTGCCGCCGATCAATTCCGGCATTTGCGCCAGGAATATCAATATTGCCAGGGCATTGACGAACCCTGTCACCACAGCCCGGGAGACAAAACTCATTAAGCTCCCCAGCTTCAGGTAACCCGCAATAATCTGCAGTACCCCCGTCAATAAGGTTGCCGCAAGCAGATATTGCAACCCGTGTTCTTTCACCAGGGTCACCATCAGCAGAGCCATGGCCCCGGTGGCAGCGGAGATCATTCCCGGGCGACCGCCGACAAATGCAATCACAACGGCGATACAGAAAGAGGCGTAGAGGCCGACTCTGGGGTCAACGCCCGCGATAATCGAGAAAGCGATGGCTTCGGGTATCAAAGCCAGGGCCACTACCAGGCCGGCGAGAACATCCCGACGTATGTTGCCGAACCAGTCGGCTTTGGTCGATGAGAGCAGCGAAGGAAACATAGGAGACAGCTAATTAAATTGAGATTGATCAAAAAAAGGCCGCGCACTCTACCATAAACGGCAGCAACCCCGCATGGCGTAGCCTCCCTCTCACCACTTTTCCTCTGACAAATATCAGAACTGTCCACTGCCGTACGACCGTGGACAAAGCGGACACCGGACACTTTTTGCGGACACCATCAAGAAAACCAAAAACTACAAAATTTCAAAAATTCCTTTTATTTCAACAGGTTAAATAAAACTTAATTGTTGGCATGCTTATTGCGATACCCCTCCTAACAAGCAGATTCTTAACTCTGAATCCAAATTTCTAAAAGCCTGCATCCAAATAGCAATGACAGGCAAAACAGTAAGAGAAACGGAAAGCCGCAATGATTAGAGATACTTCCGGACAAGATACCAAGATAGAAGCCGTGCCGGTTTGGAAGAACAAAAAGGTCGTCAAAGCCTCGGTATTTGCCGGTTTGACAGTGGCATTCCTGACCTGGGGTATCAACTCCTGGCACAGCAATAGCTCTGTCGACAGCACCCTCTCCCTGTCTCAAGTCAATATCGCCCAGGTCCAGCGAGGAGACCTGGTGCGGGATCTGGTGGTTCAGGGCCAAGTGGTCGCCGCAAACAGCCCCACGCTTTTCAGCCCAGCCCAGGGCATTGTGAAGTTTGCAGTGAAAGCTGGGGATACCGTTGACGAAGGGCAATTGCTGGCCACCGTCGACAGCCCGGAACTATCCAATCAGCTGGCCCAGGAAAACGCCCAACTCAACCAGCTGACGGTGAACCTGCAGCGCCAGAAAATCCAGGCCAAACGCCAGCATATGGAAAACCAGCAAAAGGCCGACCTAGCCAAAGTCAACCTCACCGCTGCCAAACGAGAATTGAGACGTGCAGAGCTGTCTATGGAAAAGCAAATTATCTCGCGGCTGGATTTTGAAAAAACCAAGGACGATATGGCCCGCGCCCAGCTGGAGTACGAACAAGCTGTACAAAATGCGGGACTGGAAAAAGAATCACTGACCTTTGAAACCCAAAACCTGGAACTCCAGGTCTCACAACAACGCCTTCAGGTAGAAGAAACTGAGCGCCGTGTACGCGAGCTGAACATTATCTCACCGGTCAACGGCACCGTCGGTAGCTTAGCTGTGGCGCAGCGCAGCGCAGTGGGCGCCAATGCGCCTCTTATTACAGTTGTCGATCTCACCAGCTTTGAACTCGAGGCCAAAGTGCCGGAAAACTATGCCGACGACCTGGGTATCAGCATGGCCGTGGTAATCAAGCTCGGTGGAAAAGAATTACCAGGGGAAATTACTGCAATCTCCCCCGAGGTCATAAACGGCCAGGTGGTCGCACGGGTTCGTTTCACTGAGAGTCAGCCGAAAAAGCTTCGACAAAATCTCCGCCTCACCGCCCGCATACTGCTGGAAAATCGCAATAACGTACTGTTGGTCAAACGCGGTGGCTTCCTCGATCAAAGCGGTGGCAACCATGCCTTTCGTTTGAACAGCGAACAACAGGCAGAGCGAGTTTCCATCCAGATAGGCGCCTTTGGCTTAAAACAGGTAGAGATTATCTCAGGCCTACAAGAGGGAGACAGAATCATTATCTCCTCTTCCGAGGAACTCGAAAATGCCCAGCTAATTGCGCTGACAGATTAACCCCGAATTCAAATTGGAGCTCGGTATAGCTCCCTAGTAAATCAATCAATAATTTAAAGTTAAAGAAAAAGGGAATATTGCAATGTTGAAAATGAACAATATCCGTAAAAGTTTCCGTACCGATACTATCGAAACTCATGCGCTGCGCGATTTCAGCCTTGAAGTTAAGGAGGGTGAGTTTGTTTCTGTAACCGGCCCCAGTGGCTCCGGTAAAACCACCTTTCTCAATATTGCCGGCCTACTGGAAACGCCCACCAGTGGAGAGTACCTGCTCGACGGTGAGAATGTCAGTAATCTCAATGACCGCCAGCGCTCACATCTGCGCAACGAAAAAATAGGCTTTATTTTCCAGGGGTTTAACCTGATTCCCGACCTAACCTTATTCGACAATATCGACGTTCCCCTGCGCTATCGTGGTTTCAATGCAAAAGAACGTCGCAAGCGTATTGAAAAAGTGCTCGAGCAGGTAGGCCTTTCTGCACGTGCTAAACACCTGCCGGCACAGCTCTCCGGTGGACAGCAGCAACGTATCGCTATCGCCCGCGCTTTAGCTGGCGAACCCCGTTTTCTGCTTGCGGATGAGCCCACCGGTAACCTCGACTCCTTAATGGCCCGCCAGGTAATGGAGCTACTGGAGTTTATTAACGAGTGGGGAACCACCATCGTAATGGTTACCCACGATCCAGAACTCGCACGCCGTGCCCACCGCAACATCCAGATTGTAGATGGACAGGTTTGCGATTTACGTGCGGTCCCCGAACAGCCTGCTGCCGTTACTGCTTAAGGAGTCTGCACCATGTTTGGATACTATATTTCCCTCGCCCTACGAAGTTTGCGCGGAACCCCAATTTTAAGCAGCTTAATGGTTGCCGCTATTGCAGTCGGTGTCGGCGCCTCTATGACGGTGCTGACCCTGAACTACACCATGTCTCAGAATGCTTTGAAGCATAAAGACGATGTACTCTTTTCCGTACAGCTGGATAGCTGGGATATCAATAAAGCCTATGACGCACCTAATGAGATACCCTGGCAGCTAACCTATAGAGATGCCGAAGCTTTATTGCGCTCAAATATTCCAACGCGCCAAATCGCCATGCATCGTTATGGTTTCACCGTAAAACCGGAAAGCTCAGCTATTCGGCCTTTTGAGTCAGACGCCAGGGTAACTACTCGCGACTTCTTCTCTTTATTCGATGTTCCTTTTATTTATGGTGGCACTTGGGAAAAGTCCGCCGACAGCTCCCCGACTCAAGTCGTCGTGCTTTCCAAGCCATCAAATGACAAGCTTTTCGCAGGTGAAAATAGCGTTGGAAAAACGATAAGACTCAATGATCAACCTTATACCATCGTAGGTGTTATCGACACTTGGGAACCATCACCGAGAGTGTACGATGTTAACAATGGCCCCTTTGACGAAGTCGAGGAGCTATTTATTCCCTTTGGTCTGCACCGCAAACTGGAAATTAGCACCTGGGGTAACACCAATGGCTGGAGCAACGCAGATCCGAAAACCTATGAAGAATTTCTGCAGAGCGAATATGTTTGGATTCAATATTGGGTTGAACTAAGTAGCAGTGAGCAAAAAGCTGAGTATGAGGAATTCCTTACTGCCTACATACAACAAGAAAAACTTCAAGGCCGTTTCCAGAGACCGCTAAAATTCGCACTTAGCAAACCGTCGGAGTGGCTGGTACTCAATGAAGTTCTCAGCGATGACAACCGTATTCTCGGCTGGGTCTCACTGGCTTTCTTATTGGTATGTGTGATTAATGCCGTTGCTTTACTGCTAGCTAAGTTTTTGCGAAAGGCTCCAGAAGCCGGAGTACGTCGAGCCTTAGGTGCCAGCCGAGGTGCTATCTTTACCCAACACTTAATTGAAAGTGCCACCATCGGTATTCTCGGAGGTGTAGCAGGCATTTTCTTAGCCCTGCTCGGCCTCAGCGGTATCCGTCACCTCGCCATGGGGCGAATCGATACACTGCCCTCTATGGATTGGGTCATGATGGTTGCTGCAATTGGCCTCGCTATTGTGGCCAGTCTGTTGGCAGGCCTCTATCCGGCGCTAAAAATCAGCCAAACCAACCCTTCAATTTACCTTAAAACCCAGTAAGGCCTGACCATGCTTGAATTGAAACCGATGCTGTCCGCCCTCTGGCGCAATAAAATATCCGCTTTGCTGATTGCCCTTCAACTTGGCTTGACACTTGCGATCGTCAGCAATACCGCGATTATTATTCAGGATCGAATTGAGAAAATAAATCGCCCTACAGGTATAGAGGTTGAGGATTTAATTACCGTAGGATTTATGGCGATACCCCAAGACTACGATACTAATGGCGCCATTAAAGCTGACCTTAGTCTACTTCGTGATTTGCCTTATGTAGTAAATGCCTCTATAACCAATCAGATCCCTATTTCAGGGTCTGGTTCGGCATCTCGATACTATAACAACCCCAATCAAGAGGTCGGTGGTGAGACTTCCAACTACTACCAAGTTGATCCTCAATTTATCAACACCCTCAATTTGAACTTGATAGCTGGGCGTAACTTCACCGAAGCTGAAATGCAAATTGGCGACCAAAGTATACCAAGCACAACGGCTACTACCATTATCACTAAGCAACTTGCCGAAAAACTCTACCCCGATCAAGACCCTATCGGTAAGCCAATTTTTCAAGGTGGCAGCTCAGAGCCCATGGAAATTATTGGAGTTGTCGAGCAACACCTTGGGGCCTGGGTAAGTTGGTCAAACTCAGGTAACGTTATGTTTTTTCCGGTAATAAAGGAAAGACGCTTTGCAAAATACATGGTGCGTACCGAGCCGGGTAAACGAGATGAAGTTATGCAGACTCTAGAGGACAAACTATCCGAACGAGATCCTCAGAGAGTAATTTCTGTCAATACACTGTCTAAGTATGTAGATCGCAGTTATGCAATTGACAACACAATGGTTAAAGTACTTTCTATCGTTGCCGCCATGTTAAGCTTTATTGTGGCACTCGGTATCGTTGGTTTGACAATTTTCTGGATCAACCAAAGAGCCAAGCAAATTGGGGTTAGGCGTGCATTAGGAGCTACTCGCACAAATATCAGTCGCTATTTCCTTTTAGAGAACGGGATCATATCGGGTCTGGGAATTACCGTTGGGTGTGCAGCAGCACTTATTGCCAATCAATATATGGTTCGAGATTATTCACAGCCTACTTTAACAATTGTGCCCCTAGTTGTTTGTGCTCTATTGGTTCTTTTAATCAGCCTTACAGCTGCACTTGCCCCAGCGTTACGAGCAGCAAATATATCGCCGGCAACCGCCACCCGAAATATTTAAATAACAAATTTGAGGGGGTGACCTACTTGCTCACCCCCTAGAAAGGGCATTTTTTTCATTCATTTTTCATTGCTTGTCTATCGCGTTCAACGGATATGCCCGAACCCCATCAAAATAAATAATAAGGACATTGATCTTGTTTAAAAAAATAACTTCTTTCTTTTTTATGGGGCTAACCTTTCTAAGCCCAAACTCACAAGCGGAAAAACATCCGGTTATTGCTGGCCCATTAGTAACTGAAGAACTAGTACAACAAATTACAAAAGCTGACCAACACTTATTTGATGCGTTATTCAATAATTGTGATCTAAGAGAAGCACAAAACCTGGTTACCGACGACTTTGAAATGTACCATGACAAGTGGGGTCAAACAGCGAAGTCTGGAAAAGAGTTTGTCAAGGCCATTACCAATATGTGTAAACAGCGTGAAAATGGAAGTGGTATTCGTGCACGTCGTGAATTGGTAGTCGAGAGCACTAGAATCTACCCTGTTAACCATTATGGCGCTATTCAATCTGGTACCCATCGATTTTACGGCATCAATGACGACAAATCTGAAGTTTTACGGGAAAGTTCTCAATTCACTCATCTCTGGAAACAGGTAGATGGAGAGTGGCAGCTAGCGAGGGTGCTCAGCTTCGACCATAAACCTGCCGAGCAACATATCGGCCACTAGCCCTTCCAGATCTATTTGTGGCAGAGAAAACCTGCCACAAGCATTCCCCCTCGCCACCAACACATTGCATAATAGGCGCCTTAATAGCGTGTCTTAGAAACTATGGACAAAGTACTTATTATTGATGACAACAGCAGTATCGTTTCCGCCCTGGAGATCCTGTTGTCCCTGCATGACTTGCAGCCACTTTGTGCGATTACTCCTCAAGCCGGCCTACAACTGCTACGAGAGAACAGCGATGTTAGCCTGGTTATCCAGGATATGAATTTCACCGCTGATACAACCTCTGGACAAGAGGGAAAAGAACTTTTCTTTGCGATTCGGGAAATAAATCCGGACCTTCCGATTATCCTGCTGACCGCTTGGACTCAACTAGAAATGGCCGTCGAGTTAGTCAGAGCTGGTGCTGCTGATTACCTGGGTAAGCCCTGGGATGATAATAAACTAATATCCACAATAAACAATTTATTGGAACTGGGAGAATTACAAAAGCGCCAGCAGGCATCCCAGCAACAAGCTTTGAATGCTCGCAGCCAATTACGGGAGGACTTTTTACTACAAGGCATAATTTACCGCAGCGATAAAATGCAAAAGCTGTTGGAGATGGCCACTCAAGTAGCGAAATCTGAAGTTCCCATCCTGATCACAGGGCCAAATGGGGCCGGCAAAGAGAAGATTGCTGAGATTGTCCAGGCGAACTCTTCATCTAGAGAAGGGCCTTTTATTAAAGTTAATGTGGGTGCACTGCCGGAAGATCTGATGGAAGCAGAGCTGTTCGGAGCCGAACCCGGAGCCTATACCGGCGCCGGCAATCGGGCACGGGAGGGTAGGTTTGAGGCCGCCGATGGCGGCACCCTGTTCCTCGATGAAATTGGCGAGCTGTCACCCAGTGGTCAGGTGAAACTACTGCGTGTACTACAAACTGGGGAGTTCCAACGTTTAGGCAGCAGCCAAACCCGCAAAACCAAAGTTCGGGTAATCAGTGCTACCAATAAGGATCTCCACAAGGCTATCGAGGAAGGTAAGTTTCGCCAGGATTTATTTTATCGACTCAATGTTATAGAACTGCGCCTCCCGCCACTGCATGAACGCCCTGAAGACATCCCTCCCCTCGCGATAAGCTTCCTCGCGGAAAGTGGCAATTCAAAAAAGCTATCTCCTCAAGCGTTAAACGCCCTTACTCGCTATCATTGGCCCGGCAATGTGCGAGAACTTCAAAATGTTATGCAGCGAGCGGCCGTCCTTAGTCAGGAGGATACTATCGATGAAGCCATCCTGGCGCTCCCTGAGCAAACGCCAACCGATAAAGTGGAAGTGAGTTTCGAGCCCAGCCGTGAGCTGCTACAAGAGACACTATCCAACTGCAATGGCATTATTGCCCAGGCTGCACGAGAACTCGGCATGAGCCGCCAAGCGCTATACCGCCGCCTGGAAAAACACGGTATACCCTATTGATGTCGAAATATTTTTCACTTGAAGGCCGCCTTATTGCAACAGCGGCCATTCCCTTAGTCGCTGGTATTACCATATCCTGGCTCGGCACTCGGGCTGGCTTTAGCCCTTCTCTCGCCTGGTCAGCGGGACTCATCATTTCATTGCCGTTATTAATTGTACTGGTTCGCCTTATACTTACTCCTCTAACTAGCACCCTAAAATCACTACAAAATGGCCTGCTAAATTTTCGTGACGGCGATTTCTCAATATCCCTAGTACACCCCAAGGATAGCGAACTCAGGCAAATAACAATACTTTATAACGAGATTGGGGAACACTTGCGTAAGGAACGTGCCCACATTTATCAACGGGAACTCCTTTTGGATACGGTTATCCAAACATCACCCCAAGCTCTTCTACTGGTGGATCAAAACGATCGTATTATTTATTCAAACAGTAGTGCCAAACAACTACTTAACAACGGAAAACCAATACAAGGACTACTTTTATTGAGGCTTTTATCCAAGAGCCCCAAAGAAATAGCCAGCGCCATTAACAGCTGGAAGAATGGACTGTTTAATTATACCGACATCAATGGTCCCCACTCCATGCATATCGTAAACAGCACTTTTGTTTTAAACACGCAAAAACATCGTCTAATCGTTTTACGCGAAATGACCCGTGAGTTGACTCGTGCGGAGGTAGAAGTTTGGAAAAAAGTTATTCGTTTAATCAGCCATGAATTGAATAACTCTCTAGCCCCAATTTCATCGCTCGCGCACTCTGGAAAAATGTTGGTAGCAAAGCCTGGTAAAGAACAGGCTTTGGAGAAGGTTTTCGATATTATCGCAGACCGCTGTAAACACCTGACAGAGTTCACTCAGGGATACGCCTCTTTTGCCAAACTACCCGCTCCAAGCTGTGAGACTATTAGCTGGCAGGAACTGGTCAATCGTATAATGCCAATTCAAGCTTTCTCCCTAAAGGGAGGTCTGCCAGACAAACCCGGTTACTTTGACCCCATCCAGATAGAGCAAGCCCTACTAAATCTAATTAAGAATTCACGAGAAGCTGGTAGCGATAGCAAAGATATTGAACTTGAAGTTAGTACCGACAATTTTGGACAGAAGCTGGTTCTCTCCGACCGAGGCTACGGGATGAGTGAGAAAGTACTTGAGCAGGCACTACTCCCCTTCTTCTCAACAAAAGAACAAGGCGTGGGCTTGGGATTAGCTCTTTGTAGAGAAATCATTGATGCGCATGATGGGTATATACAGCTTTTGAATCGTCCCAATGGAGGGTTGCAAATCTGTCTCTGGCTGCCATGGAAAAACAATAAAAATTAGATGCACAACAAGTTATACTACAGAAGCCATCCAAATAGGGGAATAATCCCCAATAACATTATTAGGAAAATTTATCAGCGATAAAATGAACATCACACTTTAGTTTAAAATGATGCAAAACCCCCATAAATTTATTGCTGCCTAATCATCTTAAAACGTCATCCCTCTGTAGCTAATAATAAAAAACCTGAGCTGCCATAACTCGAAATCCGACTATTTTAGTTAGTTTTACTTATGTCCAATTTCGAAACTTAAAATCATCTCGAAACGCACAAGAAGGGACTATGTTAAAAATAAATAGTTTGCTCTCCGCCAGCACACTTGCACTAAGCCTGATGGCAGCCAATGCCCAGGCGATTAATTCACATCAAAAAGGTGGTGATCAAGTTGACTTGGTCATTGCCAATGAAGCCAAATTAATTGATATGCTCAAGCGCTCTGGGCGCATCAGCCAAGATGCCTCTATTGCAGAAGCTGAACGCACTTTAAGGGCTTACTTAAAAGAGCGGGCCACCCATAGCATTAATGGGGCTCAAGATCTTTCCAGCGATACCGTAACGATGATGCGCGATGCCCGTGGAAAACATCACCCCCGGCTTAAAAGGGGCAAAGGTTCCCTTCACCGCAACCATGGCAGCCGCCACCCTAGAAACATTCAACTAGAGAGCTACGACGGTGAAGCCCAAACTGCACGGGTTCTCGCTATTTTGATGGAGTTCCCCGATTTTCCCCATAACAGCATCGAGCCCGGGGAAAGTGATATGTACTACGCGGATTACGCCGCTGAACATTACGCTGACTTACTTTTCTCCCAAGACGGCTTTGAAGGCCCCAGTGGGGAAAACATGCTATCCATGCAACAGTTTTACTGGCAGCAATCCGGTAACAGCTACTCAGTTGAAGGCTCTGTAGCAGGTTGGTATATGGCCAGTCAACCAGCAGCTTTTTACGGCAATAACACTGATGGTGATGCTCGCTCCCTAATTCGTGAGGCCCTGGAAGCTGCAGCTGCCGACCCCACAGTAAACCTGTCAGATTTTGATATTGAAGACCGTTACGACTTGGATGGTGATGGCGATTTTTGGGAAGCAGATGGTTTGGTAGACCACATCATGATCTTCCACTCCTCGGTTGGTGAAGAAGCAGGTGGCGGGCAACTGGGTGAAGACGCCATTTGGTCTCACCGTTGGAACCTTGGCAGCGTCTATTCACTTGAAGGAACTACTGCGGAGGTAGATTACTGGGGCGGCACTATGGCTGCTTATGATTACACCATTCAGCCGGCGGACGCCGCTGCAGGGGTTGTCAGCCATGAATATGGCCATGATTTGGGCTTGCCCGATGAATACGATACCGATGGTAGCGGTCGCGGTGAACCCGTCTCCTCCTGGTCCATTATGTCCAGTGGTAGCTGGGCCGGTATTATTCCGGGTTCAGAGCCCACCGGCTTCTCTGCCTATGCCAAGGAATACCTGCAACACAACCATGGTGGGAACTGGCTTCATGGTGAAACTATTGCACTAGATGAAATTCCTCGCCGCGGTATCGAGTTGCTACTCGATGAAGCGGTTAATAAGGGGACCAATAACGATGCAGTCCGAATTGACCTACCAGCAAAACAAGAAATAGTTACCGAACCCAGCAGTGGAGAATACGCCTACTTCAGCGGTAGCGGCAACAACCTGCAAAACTCTATGACAATATCTGTTGATCTGAGCAATGCAGAAACAGCAAGCCTCTCTTTCAAAGCTTGGTACGACATTGAGCTGGATTGGGATTACGCCGCGATCATGGTAGATTCCGGTGATGGCTTTGTCTCCATTCCTGGTTCAGTAACTACAGATACCAACCCCAACGGCACCAACCCAGGTAATGGTATTACTGGTAGCTCCGAGGGCTGGATTGACGTTGCATTCGATCTAAGCGCTTACGCCGGGCAAGAAATTAGCCTTTCACTTACCTATATTACTGATGGCGCCGTAGCGAATTCAGGTCTTTTTGCCGATGACATCAGCATCGAAATTGATGACACAACATTCCTTTTCGATGATGCTGAAACTGATGGCAACTTTAGCCTTGCAGGCTTTAGCCGAAACCCTGGCTATCTCGAGCACGATCACTACTACTTACTCGAATGGCGTACGCATCGCGGCGTTGATGCCGGATTGGCACATGTCAATGTAGCCGGCGAGATGCTCACTTTCACAGAAGGCCTCTTGGTTTGGTACGTAGATTCCAGCTACGATAATAACTGGGTTGGCGTACACCCAGGAAACGGCTTCCTCGGAGTTGTTGATGCCGACCAAAATGTATTGAGATGGAGTGATGATTCCGTTGCCAGTACCCGCTATCAGGTTCACGATGCCACATTTAACATCGAAAGAGCCGACGACATGGTTCTGGATTTACTCGAGGACTACGGCATACTCTTAAGTGACACTCACAACCGCCGCTACCCATTGTTTAATGACACCCGGAGCTATAGCAGCGAAGAAATACCAGATGCCGGCCGCGCTATCACACCTTACGGCTTAAAGGTTCGGGTCGTATCTCGCAGCGGAGATAAATCTGTAGCTAAAATACGCGTAACCAAGTAAAGAAGTAAAAACAGACGGCGCCTACATGGCGCCGTCTCCAATTTAACAAATAGAATAAGATTACCGCTTAAAACAAAGCCTTTAATTTGAGCAAAACTCCCTTCGCCAACTAACCTGAATGCCAGAAACTTTTTTTCATCATTCAGGCGTTCATTTATGGAAAAGCCTCTAGACAACTCCCGCCGCCACTTTCTTAAGCTTTCAGGAACATCGCTACTTTTAATTCCTGCCACATTTATTGCAACACCCTCAGCTCAGGCCCAAATCAAAGCGCAAAAAGACAAGGTAAATTACCAGGATACTCCCAAGGATGGGAAAAAGTGCGTGGACTGTCAGCTGTTTGAGCCCCCCAATGCCTGCCTGGTTGTGGAGGGCGATATCAGTCCCGAAGGGTGGTGTAGCTTATTTGTTTTGAAGCAGGGCAACCCAGTTTCAAATTAAGCTGGGACCCGTTGTTCACCGCGCAATTTAATCACGTCCGCGCGGGGCGGAAGACCAAACATGCGGCTGTATTCACGACTGAAATGAGAGGGGCTCTCATAGCCAACCCGATAGCTGGCGGAAGCCGCTTCCAGCCCCTCGGTCAACATTAGGCGTCGCGCCTCGTGTAAGCGCAGCTTTTTCTGGAACTGCAACGGGGACATGCGGGTGATCTGCTTAAAGCTGTGATATAGGGATGACTCACTCATATTGGCCTGGTCGGCCAAGTCGCTAATACGCAGCGGTTCTGAGAAGCGGTCTTTTAGCACCTCAATCACGCGGGATACCCGGTTCGCCTGGCTATCTACCATGGCAAACTTGCGCATCCGCGCGCCAATCTCCCCCATCAGGGCGCGATAGATAATCTCACGCCGGGCTAATGGCGCCAGTATCGGGACATCTTTAGGGCTATCCAACAAGGAGACCAGCCGGTTTAGCGCATCGAGCATACCGTAATCCATTTTGGTCAGGCACAGGCCGCAGCTGACTTCGGGACAGTCGTAGCCAGCCTCTACACCCGGCGCCTTATCACCCAGCTCCATAACCAGGTCTGCCACCTCTTGCGGATCGATCGTTATCTTTACGCCGAGAAACGGAGTATCCAGGGAAGCGTCTTCAACACGCCCCAGGATCGGTAAGTGCACTGAGGTTGCCACATAGCTCAGCGGCATATAGGAAATTTCCCGGTCTCCCAGCTCCAAGGTCTTGCGGCCTTGAATAATAAAATTCAGGGACGGTGTATACACCGATGCCGCACAGGCTCCCGGCTCGTTGCAGCGAATCAGGGAGAGACCACCCAGTACTGTTTCATTTAATCCCTGTTCCGGTGCCTGACGCATCAGGGAGGCAATCAGTTTCTGCCGTATCGACTCCATATCCATGGCGACAGAGTTGAATTCCGCTCTTTTTCCAGTGCTCATATGCTCCCCTTGTGCCCGCTAACAATTCCACGTCTCAACACGAAGTGGCACAGAGTATACGGAGTTTTAGGCAATTTCCGTGCAGTTTTGCAGGATTGGGCAATCACTGTGCAGTAATAGGTAACCATAACCGATTAATAGCCCTACAGTCACTGTAATATCTTAATCACTTTTTGCGACAACTAGTTATATATCCAGTTCTTTACACATCCACCAGAATGTGATCCTTCCAACCCAAAAGCACGCCTTCAGTAGAAATAGGCAATCAATTAACAGTTCCCGGATACCGCAACCAACTTGGCCAGCGCTAGAGTTACGCCCTTACTGGGAGAAGCACCCAATAGCCCTTCCCCCTCCGTAGCAAAGGGAGTACACGCGTAATGGTAAGAAAATTAACGACGGTTTTATTCGGCGTATCTGCACTGGTACTCGCCGGCTGCAACAGTGACGCACCCAGCGGTCAACAACCGCCTCCCCCAGCTGTGGAGGTCGCCCAGGTATCTGCAGGAAATACAACATTGTGGCGCAGCTTTACCGGCCGTGTGGCAGCCCCAGAAACCGTTGAACTGCGCCCGCGGGTTAGCGGTTATATCGACAAGGTTTCATTTGCCGAGGGAACTCTGGTCAAACAGGGCGATGTCCTGTTCACCATTGACCCCCGCCCTTATCAGGCCCGCGAACGCGCCGCCCGCGCAGACCTGGCTCGGGTTCGCAGCGACCTCTCCTATAGCGAGAAGCAAGCCGGCCGGGCAAAACAGCTACTCAACAGCAAAGCCATCTCCCGCGAGGAATACGACCGGCGTATCGCTTCGCGAGATTCGGCCCGAGCGGCTCTCAGCGCCGCCGAAGCAGCACTGGAAAATGCCCAGTTGGACCTTCAATACACTGAAGTTAAAGCACCAATAAGTGGCCGAGTAAGCCGCGCCCTGGTTACTCAAGGCAATCTCGCCAATGCCGACAGCACCCTGCTGACAACGCTGGTCTCTGTCGACCCAATGTACGTGTATTTCGAAAGTGACGAACAGACTTTTGCTAAGGGCCGCGACTTACTTAATAGCGGGCAAAAACCTGCTGTGCGCGTAGGTCTCGCCGGTGAGCAGGGCTATCCACACAGTGGAGAGTTGGACTTTATTGATAACCGCTTGAACAGCCATACCGGCACTATTCAGTTCCGCGCTGTGGTTAACAACAGGGACGGCTTTTTCAGACCGGGGCAATTTGCCCGGGTGGAAATGCCAATTGAAGAGGTTTCACAGACAGTTTTAATCAATAGCAAAGCGGTTCTTACCGATCAGGACCGCCGCTATGTCTACATCGTCAACGACAGTAATGTCACCGAAAAGCGCCCCGTGGTCGCTGGCCAACGCCAAGGTGACCTTGTGGTTATCCGCAGCGGCCTGGAGCCCGGCGAGAAAATTGTGGTGAATGGCCTGCAAAAGATTTTCTTCCCGGGCATGCCCGTCGCACCGGAAATGGTGGCCATGCAGGAGCAGGTAAAGGCGACCCAAGTCGCTGGCCACTAAACAAAGAGCAAGGGGCTTGCCGAAGTGAGCCCATACATTCAGCTAATCCTATCAATGGAATCCGAGCGGCTGACTGAGTCGCTCTCGGAGTAGCAGTATATGAATTTTTCCCGTTTCTTTGTCGACAGACCGATATTTGCATCCGTGTTGTCGATCATTATTTTCGTCGTCGGCCTGATCAGTATTCCCTCACTGCCGGTCAGCGAATATCCCGAAGTTGTACCCCCCAGCGTGCAAGTGAGTGCTCGCTATCCTGGCGCTAACCCTAAGACGATCTCAGAAACTGTAGCCACGCCGCTGGAAGAAGCGATTAACGGCGTGGAAAATATGATCTACATGAAGTCAGTGGCTGGCAGTGATGGCACCCTGACTTTGAACGTGACCTTTGAGTTGGGCACCGACCCGGACCAAGCCCAGGTACAGGTGCAAAACCGGGTGTCCCAGGCCCTGCCGCGCCTGCCTGAAGATGTCCGCCTGCAAGGTGTTACTACCCAGAAGCAGTCGCCAAACCTGATGATGGCGGTGCACCTGATTTCACCGGACGATAGCCTCGACGCTACCTATATTCGCAACTACGCCGTACTGCATATTCGCGATGAGCTATCGCGCATTCCCGGCGTGGGTCTTGCCGCCGTATTCGGTTCCGGTGACTACGCCATGCGCTTGTGGGTGGACCCGCAGAAAGCCGCCGCCGTAGGCATTACTGCTGCCGATATTGTCAGTGCCGTGCGTGAGCAGAACGTACAGGTTTCCGCCGGCCAGATCGGCGCCTCCCCCATGCCGAACGGCTCCGACTTCCTGATTTCCATTAACGCCAAAGGCCGCCTGGAAAGTGAAGAGGAGTTTGGCGATGTTGTACTCAAGACCGGCAATAATGGTGAGATCACCCGCCTGAGAGATGTGGCCCGTGTAGAGCTGGCCTCTTCCCAGGACTCCCTGCGCGCCCTGCTCAACGGCCGCCAGGCTGTCGCCATCCCTATTTTCCAATCCCCCGGCTCCAACTCACTGGAGGTTTCTGCGGCGGTACGGGAGAAAATGGCTGAACTGGATGATCAGTTCCCGGAAGGCCTCAAGTGGGAAGTCGCTTACGACCCCACGGTTTTTGTTAGCACCTCCATCAGCTCAGTGATCAAGACCCTACTGGAAGCCGTGCTGCTCGTGGTTCTGGTAGTTATCCTGTTCCTGCAAACCTGGCGCGCCTCATTGATCCCACTGTTGGCCGTGCCGGTATCTATTGTCGGCACCTTTGCGGTGCTGTTGATGTTGGGCTTCTCAATCAACACCCTGACCTTGTTCGCTATGGTGCTGGCCATCGGTATTGTGGTGGATGACGCCATTGTGGTGGTGGAAAACGTCGAGCGGAATATCGAGGAGGGACTGACACCTTTAGCCGCTGCCCACCAGGCCATGCGAGAGGTGAGCGGTCCAATTGTCGCGATCAGCCTGGTGCTCTGCGCGGTGTTTGTGCCCATGGCATTCCTGGACGGCATCACCGGCCAGTTCTACCGCCAGTTTGCCACCACCATTGCCATCGCCACTATTATCTCCGCGATCAACTCTCTGACTCTGTCTCCGGCTCTGGCGGCAACTCTGTTGAAGCCTCACGGCGCCAAACCGGATATGCCCGCGCGGATTATTGAGCGTTTGTTCGGCTGGATATTCCGCCCGTTCAACCGCTTCTTCCAGCGCAATTCCGAGCGTTACCAGCGGATCGTTGGTGGTAGCCTCAAGCGTCGCGGTATCGTATTTGGTGTTTACCTGATATTGCTCGGCGGTACTTTCGCCCTGTTCCAACAGGTGCCCGGCGGTTTTATTCCGGTTCAGGATAAGACTTACTTGGTGGGTAGTATCCGCCTGCCGGAAGGTGCTTCTCTGGACCGCACCGAGGAAGTTGCTCGCCGCGTGAGTGAATTGGCCCTGGAAACAGAAGGTGTTGCCAACGCCGCGGCCTTTGTCGGCTTCAATGCCCTGCAAGGTACCAACACCCCCAACGTGGGCACGGTATTTATCCTGTTCGACGATTTCGATGAACGTGAGCGCAGTGCCCAGGAAATCGCTGCGGAGCTAAATGGCAAGATCTCACAGATCAAGGAAGGCTTTGCAATGACCTTTATGCCGCCGCCCATCTTCGGTCTGGGTGCCGGCTCCGGCTACTCGCTCTATGTTCAGGACCGTCGCGGTGCCGGCTACGGTGAGTTGCAAAACGCCACCAATATGTTGGCTGGTGCCCTGAGCCAAGCCAGCGGCCTCAGCTACCCCTTCAGCTCCTACCAGGCCAATGTGCCGCAGATGGACGCGGAAGTGGATCGACTACAGGCCAAGGCTCAAGGTGTGCGCATGGACGACTTGTTCGGCACTCTGCAGCTCTACTTCGGCTCTATGTATATCAACGACTTCAACCTTTTCGGCCGCACCTACCAGGTCGTTGCCCAGGCTGATGCACCCTTCCGCGATGAAGTGCAGGATCTCGATAATCTCTACACTCGCAATATGAATGGGGAGATGGTGCCCATCAGCACCATGGTGACCCTGCGCCAGAGTTACGGACCCGATCCGGTGATCCGCTACAACGGCTATCCGGCAGCCGACCTGATGGGACAGTCCGATCCCAGCATGTTGTCTTCTTCCGAGGCACTGGCAGCGGTTGAGCAGGTTGCCAGCCAAGCCCTACCACCGGGCATGCAAATCCAGTGGACCGACCTCAGCTTCCAGCAGGTCAACCAGGGCAATGCCGCCATGGTGGTTTTCCCTCTCGCAGTACTACTGGTATTCCTGGTGCTGGCCGCCCTCTATGAAAGCTGGGTAATGCCACTGGCGGTGATCCTGATCGTGCCCATGTGTCTGCTGGCTGCACTATTCGGTGTCTGGGCTACTGGCGGCGACAACAATGTATTTGTTCAAGTCGGGCTGGTTGTACTGATGGGGCTGGCTTGTAAGAACGCCATTTTAATCGTGGAATTTGCTCGCGAACTGGAAATGGAAGGCAAAGGCACTGTCGAGGCTGCACTGGAAGCCTGCCGCCTGCGTCTGCGCCCGATCATTATGACCTCAGTCGCCTTTATTGCCGGTGTTGTTCCACTGGTATTGGCCGGCGGCGCTGGCGCTGAGGTGCGCAATGCCATGGGCATTACCGTATTTACCGGCATGATCGGTGTAACCCTGTTTGGCCTGTTCCTCACTCCGGTATTTTATGTTGCCCTGCGCAAGATTGCCGGCGGCAAACTATCAGCTGCCCGCACTACAGATAGCCAGGAGAGTAACTTACCTCTGGAGCAAGTAGCTAACACTTAACCCCGCTTAGCCCGAGCGCATAAATGCTATGCGCCCGGGCTTTTTTCTATTTGCGCGTTTCCTTTTTCCAGCGGGCTCTCGGAAATAAAATTACATAAACCCGAATCAATAACCCCATGGGTACACAAAAAATAATAACGATCACCCCCAGAAGGGCTCGCATATAGTCACTGCCCTCTTCGTGTTTCTCAGCGCGATCCCACAGATAAGACTGGTAACAGTGATCCGGCCCATCTATTGGCATCAAGGTGTAATTAATCACCCGCTCCAAAAATCTCCAATAGTGGCGAAAACGGGTTTCCGTCACTCTAGAAAAATACCCACAGCGTGCCGATATAGTTGCATCGGGATTACCACCGGCAATAGCATTTCCCAGCTGATCCACTGCGACAATTACATTTCGCATCCAGCTTCTATTGGCACCCCTCATTATTAAACCTGTTTAAATCGGCATCCCAAAATAAAACGATCCAGTCTTAATTTTTACTCCACTCAGGAAAAAACAATGGAGTCAAAATAAACTGCGTGCCCCCATACCACCATTTCGCACCGGCTCAAAAAGCGGCACTAGCGGAAAATTACTTGGTCAGTAGAAACTGTAACTCAACTCAAATGGTGAATAGGGTCCTTCACACCAATCACCGGTGTCCAGTTGATAGCAGTGCACACCCTCGGCAATACAGTTGTCGAGACTTCCCATATAGGGATCACCGGCCAGACAAAAACGCGGGAATGCTGTAAGTTCATCCGGTGGCACCGGAGTAGTTTTGTAGGTGTAGTAAGTTGCCGTGCCGGTTAAGTCATAACCGAAACCGTCAGCCACGCAGCCCGCCAGGGACTGCGCTACAAGAATAAGAAAAAAAACAACGCTAATTTTCATAGGAAATACAACGCCTTCCACCGGAAATGTCAAAACAACGGGCACTGGGTGGACAAATAGAACCCGGCGCCAGCTCCTCAGAATCCCCCGGGCAGCTTGTTGGAGACGCAGGTGCATCTGGCACATGGGAGGAATGAGAAGAGTGAGAAGAGGGATAACCCCGGTATTCCGCATGGCGGGGAATTGGCGGGCTTACGGGATAAACCACTTGATTGCGCGTATCGGGGGTTCCACAACCCTCAAGGAATACACCCATCGACAAGGCAGAAATAAATATCGCAAACTTTTGCATGGTAGCGCTCCGTATCAGCACCGCGCGGACAGAGTCCACGCACTTTTAGATCCGGCTATTTCGCAACAGCTCCACACTGGGCTCGGCTACTGTCGTTAGTAAACCCGCAATATAGGGAAAAACCAGGCCATGGAGTCCTGCAAGCTATCTACGCAATCCGCCGCCTCGCATTCGCTTTTGGCGGTAAGGGGTTGTGGGTATTTTGTGTGGTTACTGCCGACTTCCACAAAGCTGGCGCTTTGTCCGGCAGCCTCTGCCTCATAAAAGAAAGGGTCTTCGCCCTCCACTTCGTCCGCAGGCAAAAACAAGCAGCCCTGCATCGCAAATACCGCCACAAGCGGCAACGCGAATTTCCTTGTAGGTCCCATAATCCGACACCTCACATTTTCAGTGCTGCGATGATAGTAGCCTCTCTGTGAGTCTAGCTGCCGAGGCATTAGCAGCCAGCAACCCAGAATCGATTTGCGCGTAAATCATCTTGTTGATGTTTTTCGCGGCGAATATTTCATTTCCACTTAAAAGCTAACTTACTTATATGGAATGTACGGAGTTATTCAGAGGCTCCCTAGTCCTGACTATAAAAAAAGCGGCCGATTGGCCGCTTTTTTGTACTGACTTTAACTCGCTGGTAATTACAGCAACAGTCTTCGCACATCTGCCAGCACGCTGACCAAGTAAGTCATAAAGCGTCCGGCATCTCCGCCATTTACCGCGCGGTGATCGTAGGAGAGCGCCAAGGGCAACATCTGCCGAGGCTCAAAGTCCTTACCGTTCCACACCGGCTTCATCGCCAGCTTGGAAACACCGAGGATACCAACTTCCGGAGAATTGACGATCGGGGTAAACCCGGTGCCGCCGATAGCCCCCAAACTGGAAATGGTAAAGCAGGCGCCCTGCATCTCGTTGGGCTTCAGCTTGCCATCGCGGGCTTTCAGGGCCATTTCAGTGGCCTCTGCCGCCAGCTCGTACAGGCCTTTCTTATCCACATCGCGGATAACCGGCACCATTAAGCCTTTTGGAGTATCTACTGCCATACCCACATGCACATAGTCCTTGCGCACAATGTGCTCGCCATCGTTGTGCAGGGACACATTAAAGCTCGGCTCTGCACGCAGGGCTGCGGCTACAGCTTTCAACAGGAAAGGCACTGGGGTGAGCTTCACTCCGCGCTTCTCCGCCTCAGCCTTCATGGACTTGCGGAAGGTTTCCAGCTCTGTGATATCCGCATCGTCAAACTGGGTGACGTGAGGCACGTTGAGCCAGTTGCGCGACATGTTGGCTGCGGTAATCTTGTGGATCTTGCTCATCGGCTCCACATTCACCGGGCCAAACTGGCTGAAGTCGATATCCGGCATCTTGGCGATACCGATTCCACCGCCGACACCAACCGCGCCGCTCTCAGCTTTCTTCACCTGCTCGCGGATATAATTATGCAGATCGTCCTTGGAGACCCGGTTGCGCGGACCAGTGGGCTTCACCTTATTCAAGGTAACACCCAACTCGCGGGCCAGTTTGCGCACGGCGGGGCCGGCGTAAACCTGGGCTGCTGCGGTGAGGTTGCGCTCCAGCTGATAGTCTTTCTGCGGCACTGCCGGGGGCTCAACAGACGCTGCTGCCTGCTGTGGCGCGCTCTCGGCAGGCGCTGTCGCTGCAGGGGCTGCAGCTGTAGCTGCGGGCTCGGCGGCGCCTGCAGCAACTACTTTCAATACGCCCAGGGTGTCACCCGTGGAAACCTTATCGCCTTCTTTCACCGCGATAGAAACTACGGTACCGGCGCTGGGGGAAGGCACATCCATAGAGGCTTTATCGCCTTCCACCACAATCAGGGAGTCGCCCTCTTCGACCGCATCACCGGGCTGCACACTGATCTCAATCACATCAACTGCATCAGCGCCACCCAGATCCGGGATCTGGATCGTTTCTTCTTTCGGCTCGCCGCTCGCCGCTGCCGCAGGGGCTTCAGCCACAGGCTCTGCAACGGGTGCAGCTTCTTGCTTGGCAGGGGCCGCAGCGGGCTCCTCTGCCGGCGCTTCCGCCACATCGGTTTCTATCTCCCCAATCACATCGCCTTCAGAGACCTTATCGCCCTCTTTCACGCTGATGCTGAGGATTTTGCCAGCCACTGGGGCTGGCACATCCATGGAGGCTTTATCGCCCTCCACCACAATCAGTGAATCTTCTTGCGCGACGGTATCGCCGACAGCAACAGAAATTTCAATCACATCCACCTGATCGGCACCACCGAGATCAGGCACTTTAATGACTTGTTTTGCCATAGGAGTTCTGCCTTCTCTTAGCTGATGCGTGGATTAACTTTTTCGGCGTCGATATTGAGCTTCACGATTGCTTCCGCAACCTCTTTCGCATCAATAACGCCCTGCTTGGCCAAGCCATTCAGTGCGGCGATCACCACGTAGTTGCGATCCACTTCGAAGAAGCGACGCAGCTGCTCGCGGCTGTCACTGCGGCCGAAACCATCGGTACCCAGGGTGGTCAGTTCACCGTCGATAAATTCGCGCAGTGGCTCCACATAGGAACGGATGTAGTCGGTGGAGGCGATAACTGGGGAGGTATTGCCTTCGAACTGCTCAGTGATCCAGGCTTTGCGCGGTTCGGCTTCCGGGTGCAGCATATTCCAGCGCGCCACATCCTGGCCTTCACGGGCCGATTCCACAGCGGAGGTGAGGCTCCAGACATCGGAGGTCACACCGAACTGGTCGGCGAGGATATCCGCCGCTGCCAGTACCTCGCGCAAAATAGTACCGCCACCAATCAGCTGTACATGTTTCTTCGCCGCTTTGCCCTTGGCGCCTTTCTTGACGTTGGACTGCAGCTTATAGATACCGCGGATAATGCCCTCTTCCACGCCCTGAGGCATTTCCGGCTGCAGGTAGTTTTCGTTCTCGATAGTGATGTAGTAGAAGAGGTTCTTCTGCTCTTCGTACATCTCTTTCAAGCCGCGCTGCATAACCACCGCCAGCTCATAACCGTAAGCCGGGTCGTAGCTGCGGCAATTGGGGATAGTGGAGGACAGTACGTGGCTGTGGCCATCCTGGTGCTGCAGACCCTCACCGTTCAAGGTGGTACGGCCAGCAGTGGCGCCGATCAAGAAGCCGCGCGCCTGCATATCGCCAGCGGCCCAGGCCAGGTCGCCGATACGCTGGAAGCCGAACATGGAGTAGTAGATATAGAAAGGCACCATCGGCACGCCGTGGTTGCTGTAGGCAGTAGCCAACGCCATCCAGGTGGACATGGCACCGGCTTCGTTGATGCCCTCTTCCAGCACCTGGCCTTTCTTATCTTCCTTGTAATACATGATCTGGCCGTGATCCACCGGGGTGTAGCGCTGCCCCTGGGAGGAATAGATACCCAGCTGGCGGAACAGGCCTTCCATACCAAAGGTACGGGCTTCATCGGGAACGATCGGCGCGATGTTCTTGCCAATATTCTTGTCTTTTACCAAGGCGGCGATCGCGCGGACAAATGCCATGGTGGTGGAGATTTCGCGCTCACCGGAGCCTTTGGTCAGTGCGCTGAAGGCATCGAGGCCGGGAACTTCCAGTTTCGGGCACTCAACCGGGCGACGGGGAACCGGACCGCCCAGGGCCTTGCGGCGCTCCGCCATATATTTCATTTCCGGGCTGTCCGGAGATGGGCGGTAGTAAGGGACCTCTTCCAGCTCTTTATCGGTGAGCGGAATGGCAAAGCGATCGCGGAAACGCTTGAGGGAATCCAGATCCAACTTCTTCACAGAGTGGGTGTCCATCGCCGCTTCACCGGCGGAGCCCAAGCCGTAACCTTTAACGGTCTGGGCCAGGATCACGGTGGGCTGGCCTTTGTGGGCCATCGCCGACGCGTAAGCTGCGTAAACTTTGTAGGGGTCGTGGCCGCCGCGATTGAGCTTCATAATCTCATCGTCGGACATATCCTTAACCAGCTCCAGCAACTCCGGGTATTTGCCGAAGAAGTGCTCGCGGGTATAAGCGCCGCCGTTGGCCTTGAAGTTCTGCATCTCGCCATCGACAACTTCGTCCATGACTTTCTGCAACAGGCCTTTGTCATCTTTCTCCAGCAGCGGATCCCATAAGCGACCCCAGAGTACTTTGACAACATTCCAACCGGCACCGCGGAATACGCCTTCCAGCTCCTGCACGATCTTGCCGTTGCCGCGTACCGGGCCGTCCAGACGCTGCAGGTTACAGTTAACCACGAACACCAGGTTTTCCAGTTGCTCGCGGCCAGCCAGGGAGATTGCGCCCAGGGTTTCCGGCTCGTCACACTCACCGTCACCTAGGAAAGCCCACACCTTGCGATCGCCGCGCGGGGACAGGCCGCGGGCAGACAGGTAGCGCATAATGTGCGCTTGGTAAATCGCCTGGATCGGCCCCAATCCCATGGAGACCGTGGGGAACTGCCAGTACTCTGGCATCAGCCAGGGGTGCGGGTAAGAGGACAGGCCATTGCCGTTCACTTCGCGGCGGAAGTTGTCCAGCTGCTCTTCATCGAAACGCCCTTCCAGGTAGGAGCGGGCATAAATACCCGGTGCGCTGTGGCCCTGGAAGAAAATCAGGTCGCCGCGCTCTTCACCTTCATTGCCACGGAAGAAGTAGTTGAAGCCCACATCGTAGAGTGTGGCCGCAGAGGAGAAACTGGAGATATGGCCACCGAGGCCATCGTCATTCTGGTTGGCACGTACCACCATCGCCAGGGCATTCCAGCGAATCAGGGAGCGAATGCGGCGCTCCATAAATAAGTCGCCAGGCATACGCTTTTCCGCATTGGGCGGAATGGAGTTGCGATAGGGAGTGGTGATTGCCGCAGGCAATTGTACGCCTACATCGGTAGCGCGGTCAGACAGCTGCTTCAGGAGGAAGGCTGCGCGTTCTTTGCCGCTATAGCGGATAACCGCTTGCAGCGCGTCCAGCCACTCCTGCGTTTCGAGGTTATCGGTATCTTCGTGCATCAAGTGCTCCTCGGCGAATTAGGCGACGTCGAGTCGGTCTATTTCTCAAAAATCGGTACGCGGGCAAACTACAGCGCGAGCAAAAAAAAGCTTCCTTTTTTTCTTGGTTCCGCCAATTCACCAACTTTGTTGGCGTAAATGCAAAGTTTGTGAATCTTTACTCGAATATGACGGTGAGGAAAGCGGCGCAATTGATTGCCGCAAGTGCCTAGTTTGACTGTGATTATTTGTTCCGGGGCCCGCGCAGACTGGCGGACAAAACCCCATCCCCGGTTGTTAGCGGAGGGAATTGTAGTATTACTACAAAAAATTTTCCAGATAGGACGGTTAGTAACAAATAAAACAAAAGAGCAAAACAATTATTTGCCGTTTGGCCGTTTCACCGGAACATTTAGTGGAATTTTTGAGAAAATGAACTACAAAATCGAGTCTCAAACAAAGACATCAGTCACAGCTGAACCAGCTCCCCACCGGGTTGATATTCAGCGTAGACCAAGTAACGCAGCGGGCCACCAGCCGCCAGGGCATTAAAGGGGTAACAAGTCACCAGCAATAAACCCCGCTCGGCAAAGATCGGCAAACGCTCTCTCTCACTGTCCACAATTCGCATTTCCGCAACCCGATAAGTATGCCAGCGTCCGCGTTTATCCTGCAGGTAAATGGAGGTACCCCGCCTGACACGCTCTAATCCCGCAAAGTGAGTATCCCGGTGTGCGGCAATAACCGTGGTGCGAGGCTCGCCAGGATTGCCGGACCCAGCTAAGAGACCAGGGCCGAAAGCCAACGCCTGGCCACTACCGCCACTGAGAACAATTAATGGCGACTGTCCTTCCAACTTTAACTTGGCCACTGGCCAGGTGTCCGCCCAGGGCCAGGGCTTTTGCAGAGCCCCGCCCTGTAGCTGTTCTTCCCAAGCACTATTAATCAACACTTGGGCCAATTCTGCCTTGGCCAGGAGCCAGCTGGCGGAACCCAGCTGCCACAAGCCCGTTCCCAAGCAAAGCATAAAGAGCAGTGAGCGAGCCACGCTTACGCACCTCCCCGTTGCAGAGGATTAGCGCTGCTGGGTTGACGCGGGTCCGGTAAAACCCTGCGCAGGAAGCATCGCAGGACTCGGGCCAAATTGCTGCGCAAGGCCCGACCGCGTTGGAAAATCACCGCAAACATCAACAACACTGCCGCTGCCAATAACTGCCCATAGAGACCTGTAGCAGTTTGCGGGTAGGCCTGGCGTTGTAGCACTTGCCCTTTAGCCACCATATTGGTGACCGAACTGCGAGATAACTTCTCTTCAGCGCTGCGCACAACTTCTTCTTCGACTGCAACAAAACTGGTGTAGGGGCTGGCAAGTTGATGCCTCAGGGCAATCTGCAAAATCTGTTCGCGCAGAGCCAGGCCCGCATCCGACTGCTCTCCAGACTGAAGCTGCCGGTCCCGCAGAGAATCTATTTTACTGCGCGCCCAGACACTGCCGATGCCTGAAGTTTCGCTACCACTCTCTACTTTCAGAGCGAGTTTGCGCACAAACTGCTTACCTGCCATTCGGCCCCGCAACTGAATATCTCCCTGCAAGAAATCACCCTGCACCTTTGCCACCAACTGCATAGGCTCACCGTTATAGAGATCGGGGATACGCTTGGGGTAGGCATCCACGACGACGCCTTGGGGCCAACTGAGTTGCAAGTCTGTAGCCATAGGATTTTCCAACTTGGCGAACAGGGCCTGCATACGCTCGCGAACCTCGGAAATATCACCGATGGTGACGAAAGTACCGCGACCAAACTGAGCAGCTTTGCGCATAAAGTGGCTATTGGGAGCCGAACCAATACCCACAGTAAACAGCCGGGCGTTATGCAGGGATTGGCTAATTAACTCGAACAGGGCCCGTTCATTGCCCACCGCACCATCTGTAATAAACACGACTTGCTGAACGGTGCTGGTGTCATCCTGCATTTGCTGACCGAATGCCATTCGCAAGGCCGGCGCCATTTCTGTGCCCCCCTCCGCATTCAGGTTTTCGATTTCCTGACGCGCACGGCGGATATTCTCCGCGCTCGCGGCTATCGGGCGCGGGAAAAATACGCGGGTTGTACTGTTAAATTCAATAACATTAAAGCGGTCATTGCTGTGCAGGCGAGACAGTGCCAGGGTAAGGCTCTCCTTCGCCTGGCGAATAGAGTTGCCAGACATAGAGCCGGAAGTATCGATCACATAAATCACCTCCCTTGGTAAACGCTGCGCGGAAGTACCGTCGCTGGGTGGCAGCAGCATGACCTGTAAATAAGCACCAGCCTGTTCTTCTTCCCCCTCTTGCGCCGTGATTTTCTCGCTAAACAGCGCCGCCCGTGGCATAGCAGAAGCGCGCGGCTGCCAGTTCAACAAGAAATCCCGATCCATTGCAGCTGTTTCATCGCGCAACTGAATCCGATAGCAACCGTCACCTCGGTTATCAATATCAATCTGGTGATAGGGGCTATCGATTTTTGCCAGTGGCAGTCCGCCATGCAGATCTACCTCGATAGAAATATTATGGCTATCCAGTGCCTGTAGCTCCTGCGCTGACTGCATAAACAGAGTTATCGCCGCAGCATCCGGCACCTGGTCAGTGGGCAGGGCCCAGCCACTACTCTCTGCCACCAACTCCTGTTCATCGCCGTTCAATGCCTGGGAGGGTATTGGCTTGCCAGGGATATAGCGCGGGGTCAATGTCGTGGGCATGCGCAGTGAAAAAACGCCGCTGTCATAATTGACCGGCTGCATGAAGCGGATATTAATTTGCACCATCTCATCGGGGGCAATATTGGCCACTTTATTAGTAAACAGATTTGGGCGCTGCTGCTCTAGAAGAGCTGCACGCTTACCCGCCGCACGAGCAGCCTTATAAATCTTGGAGGCCTCTTTCCGCTCGCGCACCTTACCGACAATGCGGCGCTCACCCACCTGAATTTCAAGCCCCGCTACCGCAGCTTGCTCAGGCAGTGGTAATGCATAAACCGCTTCCTGCCAGCCGTCAGTGGTATTCTTGAACTGCTGCTGAAGCTCTACTTCCGCTACCAGACCCCGCACGGAAATACTGACCTGACTTTTCAGGTGCACCGCTGGAATATACTTTCCCGACTCATTGCCAGTAAAAAGTAAGTCCCCTCCCTTCACATCGTCCAGGGTAACCACCTCGGTGAACTCCTTCTGAATCGCATCACTCACAGGAGGAAGTTCCTGGGCATTGACCTCTGCCCCGATTGCCGCAATGACTACCGCCAATACCACCACAATAAATAATAACCAGCGCCCGACACCACCGGTCTTCTGGCGGCGACGATAGTATTCCTCTGTCGACAACATCAGATCGTCTTTATGAAACCGCTGCCCAAATAACGTCACCCTGTTCACTCACTTCCCTCCACTTTTAAATTGGATGCTGAAGTCATTAAACAGGGGGAAGCGGGCGAAAGGCGGCAGGAATACAAGCACAAAACAGGAGGAATTGTGGCGAATTATGGCAGGCATAAAAAAACCGGCGAAAACGCCGGTTTTTTGCAGTTCGATCCAGGTTAGTCGACCAGACCGTAATCCTTGCGGAGAACTTCAAGCAATTCCGCTTTGGGATTATCAGATATCTCTAGTTTCGTACCAATAATCTTCTCAGCAATACCAATATAAGTATTAGAGAGATCCATCAACATAGATTCTGGCAGCTCGTTATCACGAGCCAAAGCCGAGCGTTCATCCATGCGATCTTTGTTCAACAGGATATCAGCATCAGGGAAATAGTTGAGCAGGGCCTGGCGAAAACCCTCTTTGGATTTTTCCACTACCTTGCCCGTGCGGTACTGTTCGCCGTCCCAGATACGGGAGGAGTCCGGGGTACCCACTTCGTCCATATAAATCAGCTTCTCTTCACCATTGGCATCGGTGACATAGCCGAATTCAAACTTGGTATCGACAAAGACCTGGTCGAGCTTTTCCAGCTCGGCGGAAATCAAATCAAAACCTTCTTTCAGCAACTTCTCGTACAGGTCGATATCGCCTGCCTTGCGGAAGCCGAAGGCCGCGAAATTGTCTTCGATATTCTTGCGGGTGACATTGACATCGTCTGCTTCCGGCACGCCGGGGATACCCTTGAGAATGCCTTTGCTGGAGGGAGTAATGAGCAATTCAGGCAGCTTCTGGTCTTTCTGCAAGCCATCAGAAATCTCGATACCACAGAACTCCCGCTCACCCTTCTCATAGGAGCGCCACATGGAGCCGGTGATGTACTGACGGGCGATCGCCTCGATCATAACCGGGCGCGCCTTCTGTACGATCCACACCAGCGGGTGCGGGATATCCAGAATGTGGCTATCGGCGAGGCCCTGCTCTTTAAACAGCTTGAACCAGTGGTTGGAAATAGCATTTAGTGCTGCGCCCTTGCCTGGTACGCCGCGCATGCCGCCTTCGCCAGTCCAGATACAGTCGAACGCGGAGATGCGATCAGAAATCACCATTACCGCAAGTGGAGTGTCAGGAGAAACCGGGTAGCCCTTCTCCTCAATCAGGCGGCGGCTGTCTTCTTCGCTCAGCCAGTATACGGAACGGACCTTGCCACTGTGGATAGGCTTGTCGGTGCGGATCGGCAGGTCATTATTGACCGCTAGAACTTTGTCAGCCAGGCTCATGGGCTCTCACCTATTTGAAGGGACCAAATAAAAGAAAGCGCGGCATTCTAGCAAATGCCGCGGCCTACAGACAAAGAAAGATATCGGGTAATTACTCCGAGCTTCGCCGGGCCTCCCATTCCACCTGGTGCTCATGGGTGGGCCAGGCACTCATAATGGCCTTGAGCAAGGTCGCCAGGGGAATTGCAAAGAAGACGCCCCAGAAACCCCAGATGCCGCCAAAGAACAGCACTGCGAGGATAATAGCAACCGGGTGCAGATTAACTGCCTCGGAGAACAGCAGTGGTACCAGTACATTGCCATCGAGCAGTTGGATGATGCCGTATGTCATCATCAGGTATAAAAATTCATTACTCCACCCCCACTGGAAAAGCCCAATAGCCGCAACGGGGATAGTGACAACCGCTGCACCGATATAAGGAATCAGCACACTGAAACCCACGGCTACCGCCAGCAACAGGGCGTAGTTCACCCCCAGTAACAGAAAGGCGGCATAACTGACAGCAGCCACAATGCCAATTTCTATCACCTTACCGCGCACATAATTGGCCACTTGGTCATTCATCTCATGCCAAATCTGGTGGAGCATGGGCCGCTCTTTCGGCAGGAAAGAGGTGCACCAGCGAATCAGCTGCTCTGCGTCCTTCAGGAAGAAAAATACCAGGATCGGCACCACTACAACGTAAATCAGCAACCCGGCAAAAATGGGTAGGTTGGTAAGGGAGAAGGCCAGCAGTGTCTGCCCCAGGCCGCCCAGTTCGCTGCCGAGGGTATTGAAGATTTCATCGATCTGCCCGGCTGAAATTAAACGCGGGTAGCGCTCAGGAAGTAACAATAAAAGCTCCTGCCCGCGCTGCACCATATTGGGCAACTCCGCCCCAAGCCGCACCAATTGACGCCAGATAATAGGCAGCACCACAAATAACAGGGCCACAATAGTGCCCACCAAGACCAAACAGGAAAGGGTAACCGCCAACCAGTGTGGCACACGCCAGGACTTCAGCTTTTGCACCATGCCCTGCATCAGGAAGGCGATCACCAACGCGGTGAATACCGGGGCTAGCACAGCGCCCAGAGTCGCCAGAACTACCAGGGCCAGGGTCAATATTAAAACCAGAAGCACCACTTCTTCCTGACTGAAGTAGCGGTTCACCCAGCCTTTTACAATCGATAACATAGACTCTCGGGATTTATCTTTATTCATTTGCCAGCGTACAGCCAATATTGAAAGGTATTATTACGTCGCTCAGCGCGGAGCAGGGGCCGGCCACTTAAAGATGCAAAACTGTGGAAGTCTCGCCAGGACCCTTCATCAGTGGCCAGCACACAAAGCAGTGTTCCCTCTGGGTATTCCCGCAATGCCCGGCGCATGACCAGTAACGGTTGTGGGCAGGGCAGATTTCTTGCATCCACAATAGTGGCCGCGTCCCAGTTCGGTATCTGGGTATCGGGCTGATTGGTAGAAGAAGTTACTGACATTGCCTTTTTAGTCACAAACCAGAATTGCCGGGAATTATAGCGCGAACCAGACGCCATAACCCGCACAGGCTTTACGCTTTTTAACTTTCCGCCTGGCGCAAGCGTGAACCTTTTATGGTCCACTAAGTCCAATCCTCGACAGTCCAACGGGGTAGCGTATAGAGTTGGACTATAGATCCTTCATGGACAGACCGAGCAGTAATCAAGATGACTGATTCCAAAAACAGCCTGCTTCACCGAACGCGCCCCTCAGCTATCCTCCATCGACTTCGCGCAGGACTGCGAAGCCTGGGTATGGGGTTGTTACTCGGCGCAGTCCCGTTTGCTGCCATCGCGGACAGCGATGAAATCCGCCTCCCCGAACTGGGCGATAGGACCAGCGGGGTCGTATCGCACACCCAGGAAAAAGAACTGGGGCAGATGTGGCTGCGTATTTTTCGCAGTCAGGTTCGCACTTCCAGCGACGCCCTGATCCAGCAATTTGTCGAAGGCATGGTCAAGGAATTGGCCGAATACAGCCCGCTGGAAGACAAAGAAATTGATGTTGTCGTAGTAAACAACAAAACCATGAACGCCTTTGCGGTCCCCGGCGGAGTCATGGGGATCCATACCGGCCTGTTTCTATTTGCCGAACGTGAAGACCAGTTTGCATCGGTAGTTGCCCACGAATTGGGCCACCTCAGCCAGCGGCACTACGCCCGCTCTCTGGAAGCACAGCGCAATAGCACAATTCCCACCTTGGCCGGTATGCTCGGTGCCCTGGTTCTGGCTGCCACCGCCGGTGGTGAAGCGGGAATAGCAGCTATGAGCGCGACCCAGGCTGCAGCCCTGGATAACCAACTGCGATTCAGCCGCAAGAATGAGCAAGAGGCAGATAGGGTCGGTATTGATACCCTGGCCAAATCCGGGCGCGATCCAGAAGCCGCCGGTGAAATGTTCGAGCAAATGCTCAAGGCCACACGCTACTACCAGCGCCCGCCGGAATTTCTCCTGACCCACCCCGTTACAGAAAAGCGTATTGCCGATGCCAAGTTGCGCGCTCAGCGTATGGATAAAGTGGCTCCCAGCGAGGACCTGGATTATCACCTGATGCGCGCCCGGGTACGGCTCGCAACAGAACCAACGCCGCAGCAAGCAGTAAAACGCTTTAGCGCAGAGCTGAATGGTATCAATGATAATGAGGATGCCGCCCGTTACGGCCTCGCCCTGGCCCAAGTAGCCGCAGGTAGGCCCGACTCAGCGCTGGACACCTTGCAGCCCCTGTTAGACAAGACTCCCTCAAAAGCAGCCTATGTGCTGGCCCGAGCGGATATCGATCTGGTGCGAGAAGACTACAGCAGTGCCACCAAGCGCCTGCAATGGGCCCTCGATCGCAACCCGGGAGACCACGCCTTAATCATGGGCCTAGCCAATGCCCACTTTAAAGCCGGTAACTACCTGGCTGCAGAGCGCCTGCTGGCGAAATATAGCCGTACGCGGAAGAAAGACCCGGCAGTTTGGTACCTATTGGCGGAGACCCACGGATTAGCCGGAGATATTGTTGGCGTGCACGAGGCCCGGGCTGAGTATTACATCCTCAACGGCATATTCGACAAGGCTATTCAGCACCTGCGCCATGGAATTCGCATGTCAAAAGACGATTACCAGGTCAATGCCATCCTGGAACAGCGCCTCAAAGATGTACTGAAAATGCAGGAAAGAATCGAGGAGCTGTAACTCCCCCCAACGAAAAAGAGCGGCCACTGGCCGCTCTTTTTGTTTACTCACCGCCGCTCCCTCGAGAGCTAACCTTTGCGGAAATCCAACATCCGCTGCAGCGGAATCATCGCCTTGCGTCCCAGTTCCGGGTCCACAAAGATCTCATTATCCCCGCGCTCCAGTACACCGCAGAGGTTCTCCAGAGAGTTCATCGCCATCCAGGGGCAATTAGCACAGCTGCGGCAAGTGGCTCCAGCGCCGGCGGTTGGCGCCACCATCAGCTCTTTGCCTGGGCACTCCTGTTGCATCTTGTAGAAAATGCCCTGGTCGGTAGCCACAATAAAGCGCTTCTCTGGGCGGGTCTTGGCAGCATTAATAATCTGTGAGGTAGAACCCACCACATCGGCCAGGGCTACTACAGAGGCGGGAGATTCAGGATGCACTAGAACCACAGCATCCGGGTAGAGGGCCTTTAAGTCCTCAACCCCCTTGGCCTTAAACTCTTCATGCACAATACAGGAACCGTCCCATAACAGTACGTCTGCGCCGGTTTCCCGCTGGACATAGCCGCCGAGGTGTTTGTCAGGTGCCCAAAGGATTTTTTCGCCATTGGCATCCAGGTGATCCACTACATCCAGCGCAATACTCGAGGTCACCACCCAGTCCGCCCTGGCTTTTACCGCAGCAGAAGTATTGGCGTAAACCACCACAGTCCGGTCCGGGTGCTGATCGCAAAAGTCAGAGAATTCTTGTGGGGGGCAGCCGAGATCCAGGGAGCAGGTTGCCTCAAGGGTCGGCATCAGTACTTTCTTGTTCGGGGTAAGGATCTTAGCGGTCTCACCCATAAACTTTACCCCGGCCACTACCAGAGTATCCGCCGAGTGCTGAGCGCCAAAACGGGCCATTTCCAATGAGTCAGAAACGCAGCCACCGGTCTCCTCCGCCAGGGCCTGAATCAAAGGGTCGGTATAGTAGTGTGCGACCAATACTGCATTCTGTTCTTTCAACAAGCGCTTGATGCGCTCGCGCCATTCTTGCAGCTCTTCTTCGCTATATTGAGACATTACCGGCTCCGCCAGGTGCGCTTGCACCAAAGAGCGAGAATCTACCTTGTCTGCGGCAATGGACTTATGAGTCATGACTAACTTCCAGTCGCGGAAAAGCGCGCATTATAGCGCAATGAAACGACACCACCACGCACCCTTTCGACAGCAATTTTAATCTGGCGTTACAGGCAAAATAGGCCGAAGGGATTCAACCTGGTCACCTCAGAAAGTACACATTTCGGCAGCAGGACCACTATGGAGATATTGGATACCGTGATAGTCGGGGCAGGGGTATTAGGACTTGCCTGCGCCTACCAGCTGAGCCGCGCTGGCCACAAAGTGATAGTACTGGAACAACACAGTGCCATTGGAACTGAAACCAGCGCACGCAATAGTGAGGTTATTCACGCAGGCCTCTACTATCCAACAGACAGCTTGAAAGCCCGCGCCTGTGTTAAGGGTAAATCCATGCTGTACCAATTTTGCCAAGAATACGCGGTGCCCCATAAGCAAATCGGCAAACTGGTAGTCGCCACCGATAAAGCACAGCTGCCGCAACTCCGAGCCCTCAAAGCCCAGGGGGATGCGAACAACGCCGGCGGACTTCGATTACTAAGCGCCTCTGAAGCCCGATCTATGGAGCCGGAATTACAATGTGCCGGTGCCATTTACTCTCCGACGACCGGCATTATCGATAGCCACAGCCTGATGCTAGCCCTTGAGGGTGCCATGGAAGCCAGGGGAGGAGAAGTTATACTTGCGAGCAAAGTTGCGCGAATTGAAATATCCAGCGGCACTTGCCAACTCGTGATGGAGGATGGCTACAAACTGAAAACCTGCAATCTAATTGTGGCCGCAGGCCTCCACACAAGCTCGCTAGTGGGGACGATAAATAGCGAAGCTATAAAACGAGAAATCCCCACCACGTATTTTGTTAAGGGCAGTTACTTTACCCAGTCAAGTAAGGTACCTTTTTCACACTTAATTTACCCTCTACCTGAAAGTGCCGGTCTGGGTATTCACCTCACTCTGGATTTGGCTGGAGGTGCGCGCTTCGGTCCGGATGTGGAGTGGGTCGAGACCATTAACTACCAAGTGGATCCTCGTAAACTAAATACATTTTATGACAACATCCGTCGCTACTGGCCTGGAATATCAAAGAATACTTTACGGCCAGGCTATGCGGGCATTCGCTCCAAAATTGTACGCAGGGGCCACCCCGCTGGTGATTTCCAGATTTATCACAAAAGCCTATCGGATAAATCTCAGTTAGTGGCATTTTTGGGAATTGAATCCCCCGGGCTGACCTCTTCACTGTACCTCGGAGAAGTAATCGTAAAAATGATTTGCTAATTATTTATCCACTGGAAGAGAAATTCTGTTTAACTCAAAAAATCACAACGAAAGCAGAAAGAATACGCTATTGAAGTGATAAAGTAGGAATAGTATTTATCCACCAATCACCTACATCAGGTTCAACATAAACCCCAGGGTATTCTTTCCCTCTAGCTTTTACGGTGCGAATTACTGAATAATCATACCCATATTTCCCGTACCCAGCTGTGTTGCCAGTGCGGTTTGGAAATCATTCACTTGAGTGGTGGTATGAGTATTTAAAGTACCTGTCTGAGAGGTGGTACTGGCGCTACTGGAAACCCCAGCTTGGCTGACATCAACCGTATTCATATTTCCATCTTGGGTAATGGTGATATTGGATGATGTGACATCCGTTTGTAACACCATCAGAAAATTTGATGTACCAGTTTGCAAAGTAGTCACACTACTCAGGTCAACCAATGTATCTTGCTCAACATCAGCGGTATTATCCGTTCCCGATTGGGTGATATCAATCACACTATTACTAATAAATTCGTCCTGTTCAGCATCCACCATATTGGTGGAACCACTCTGAAATACCGTCAATGTTGAAGAGTCTACAAAATTACTTTGACTAATATCTACTTCATTCATACTACCGCTTTGTATAACAGTCGCGGCTGTTGAGGAAACGTCTCCCTCTTGACTTACCCCGGCTTCATTATTATCGCCAGTCTGGTTAATAGTGATAAAACTCTGGGAAACCAGGTCTTCCTGATCTACAAACATTCCATTGTCATTACCGTTTTGGGTAACAATGATAGAGCTATTTGAAATCTCATCACCCTGATCTACGTCTGCCTGATTACTTGCACCAGATTGAAAAATGCTCGCGGTAGACGAATCAACAACTGAAGCCTGAACTATATCACCATCATTTGAAGAGCCCAGCTGTATAATAGTCGCGGTGGATGAAGTGATATTGCTAAACTGATCGACATCTAAAACATTATCATCGCCAACTTGATTAACAATAATAGTACTAGCCGAAATTACAGTCGACTGTTGTGCATCTGCATCGTTCATATCACCATTTTGAACACCACTAATCGTACTGGTATCAATTAAGTCTTCCTGCTCCAATTCGGCTCTGTTTGTTGAGCCCACCTGAGATGAGATTACACTACTGAAACTAACTTGGTTATCCTGCCTGGATTCAAATTCATTATCAGTTCCCGACTGGGTTGCGACCACAGAACTATTACTCACGATATCTCCTTGCGGGACCACTGCGTCGTTCATATCCCCTGTTTGAGTAATCGACACCAAGCTCTGGGTAACTCCCTCCTCCTGATCAAGGTCCGCATCGTTGGAATTGCCAAATTGGTTGACCGTTAAACTGGATGATTCAACTGTATTCTCCTGAAAGGACTCAGCCTGATTCATATCCCCCTGTTGATTAATTGTGTTATTAGCTGCATTAACATTTATATCCTGAATCGAACTTGCCTCATTGTTATCTCCAATTTGTATGTGTGTAATCACACTATTGGTTGTATTATTCACCTGTTCCGCATCAGAGACATTTCCAGTTCCATCTTGAATAACCACAATCTGATTATCTGTAACCGAAGGATCAGACTGGTCAATTGTGGCTGTATTCATAGAGCCCTGCTGGGAGACACTGCTGACATTACTGTCTGCTAAAGCCCCACAGTGAATCACGGCCAACACTGCCGCAGCCAATGGCTTCATAAACTTCATAGCAAATTCCTTTTCAAACAAATTACCGACCAAACTACTGAGCAGGGGACTTCCTCACAAGGACAACGAGGAATTCATAACTATTTAGCACTATCAATCACAATTAAAAATTATGAATTAACAATAACAAATACAGGCATAATTTTATGGCCTTGAAATTCTACTGCATAATACTTCCCGTATTACCCCCCCCCACTTGGCTAGCAATAGCCACCTGCCCATCATTTGTTTGTGTCGTGACATGAATATTGGAGGAACCTATCTGGGAGACAGTGGCCAATCCAGTACTTAGCCCCAACTGAGAGACTTCTACATAATTCATATCACCACTCTGGAAGGTGGTAATAGAGGAGAAAAGAGCAAAGCCCTGCCCTACCAATGCCTCGTTGAGAGTTCCATCTTGCTCAACACTAATAAAGCTTGATTCAGTTAAGTCTCCCTGAAATAACTCGGCACTATTTTCACTCCCAAGTTGATTAATTAGCCCAGTGCTATTAAGCGCAAAATCCTCATGGATTGCTTGTGCAAAGTTCATTGTCCCAGTCTGAGTAACAGCAACAGTTCCCTGTATCCCCCCAACATCCACCTGGGCAGCAATACCCTCATTATTTGAACCGGACTGGATAACAGAGGCACTACCTGCAACAACAAAGTCATCCTGAACCACCCAACCGAAGTTGCCATCGCCAGATTGACTAATTAGAGCTGTACTTTCTGAGACTTCTGCAATTTGCTCCAGAATCGCCTCATTCATCAAACCCGATTGCTCCACCGTGCCCATATTCAAATCTGTAAGTGCCCCCTGTAAAACAGACACTTGATGTGAGTCTCCGGTTTGGGTTATTGAAACGGTATTATTGGTGCTGGTAGGATTAGACTGATCTACTGTTGCCAGATGTCCGTCGCCATCCTGGTCAATATCAGTCGTATTATTACCGCCCATAGAGTGACCACTAAAAGTGAGCGCAGCTATTGCAGTAACTGAAGTCCAAACTTTCATTTAACTAATTCCTTATCCATAGATTTCACCTCTTGCGTTAAGCAAATGCACAGCACAACGCCCCCAAATCAAAACCTGAACTCTCTTTGGAAAGTAGAGTTAAAGGCCTATATCAGATAGACGAAAATCAATAGGAGGAAACAATTTTACCTCCTTGAAAATAATTATCTGATCCTAAAATACAAAATTGAAAAATACATGGAGCTCCGCAGTCGCATTGCAGCGATCCGTATTCACACTAATACCGCGAAGCCCCTATCCAATTTACTGAAAAATAAATCCAATATTTGAAATACCATTTTGCGTCGCAATAGCAGTTTGCGAATCGGACAATTGCTCGGTTGTATGTTGATTTAACTCACCTATTTGGGTGGTTGTAGCAACACTGAGCATATTTCCCTGCTGGAGCACACCTGCAATATTGCTAATGCCATCTTGAAGTATGGTTCCTGTAACCGAGCTTGCAGTAACTTGTCCAAGCATCGCCTCATTCGAAGTCCCCGATTGAGAAATCGATGCTAATGCTGCTGATGTTCCACCTGCCTGCTGGGTAACTCCCATGTTCATCGAGCCCAATTGACTGACATTTCCAACACTTGTATCAACTATTGCTTGCTGAACTCCGCCACCAAAGTTTCCATCTCCAACCTGATTTACGTTTACAGAACTGTTCTCGACAGTATCTTGCTGCAATGAACCAGCAAAGTTTCCATTACCTACCTGAGTAATAGAGACAAAGCTGGTAGTGATTCCATTTTCTTGATCAGAGTCGACCTCATTCATATCCCCAGATTGCAGAACACTTATAGTGGAGGAGAACACCCCCATTATTTGTTCACTGACAAAGAGATTTTGATTGCCAATTTGATCGACAGAAATAGTGCTAAACTCCACAACGCTTTGCTGACCGATCTGGGCCATATTGTCATCGCCAATTTGATTTAGGATGACATCACTTCCCAGTATATCGAAGACCTGCCCCATTATGATCGCATCATTCATATCGCCAGTTTGAGTCACCGCGATACTAGATGCTTCGGTATCAGTCTGGGTGATGGTCATAAAGTTCATTTCCCCAGCTTGATTTAGTTCCTGGGTAGAACCAAGTGATTCAAGTTGCTCCGCTGTCGTATCGTTATTATTCCCAATCTGGTTAATTTCTAGCGAACTTGTCTCAGTCATAAACTGCTGGAAAGACTCGGCCATATTGCCATCACCCTCTTGGTAGTGGGTCATGGTATTACTTACGGCATCGCTCGCCTGGGTCGATGACGAAGAGTTCGCATCGCCAATTTGGGTGACATCTATCAGGTTCCCTATAGCCGTAGGGTCAACCTGATTGGCATTCGCTGTATTACCCACTCCCTGCTGATCTATTAACGTCGTATTATTACTGGCCATCGCACTTCCACTCACTGCGACCAATATAACTAGAGCTACAGGCTTCAATTTCCTCATAATTCAATCCTTCATTAACTATTCAAGCTTTTCTTGGGACTCAACTTAGAGGGCCTCATCAACAACATCGATACCAATAGGCATGCCGGCGTAAGGAGTGCGCAGAATCCAATTTAGCGCCATCCCTACTCCAAACAACAGCATCCACCAAAGAAGTGTTAAAGCTCGCCAAACTTGAGCGCTGAGGCAATAAAATTGACACAGGCAATTATGCGAACAACAAATCCCAAGAGGAATTGACATGCACTGGCACAAGGTCACTTGCGATAATGAACGACTGAATACTTAGAAACTATTCTCAAATCGCTGATCATGGGCCGACCAACTACTGGGTAAGAGTTAACGATAAGCGGCGATACAGCTATAAGAAGGAAGTGGGGAAAAACTAGGAACAAAGTTTGGAATTAAATTTCTGTGCCACCGGTAGAGCATTAATAACTCACTCTTAGCGGGTCAAGTCACTCAACAATTAAGAAGATGACTCTCTCTAGCCACTTATGTCGCTAATCTGGTGCCAGTAGTACCAGCACGAGAAGTGACATATTCCTTAGATAGGTTCGGTCAAGATCTAGAAACGCCTTAGTGATGAAATAAAATAGATCCAGGCGCACGAACAAATTGCTTGCGTTGTCAGCACCTACTGAAAAGCAGCACCCAATAGTCAAGAGAAAATATACAGCAAACAGAAATAAAAAATTAAATAGATTTTAGAGAAGTCTAAGAGAAGTAATTATTACGGAAGCAGAGAAGATATGGTGGGTCGTGCTGGATTCGAACCAGCGACCAATTGGTTAAAAGCCAACTGCTCTACCAACTGAGCTAACGACCCCCAGGATGGTTGGACTAATTTGGTAATGGTCCAACTTGGGTTGTTTTTACCTTCGCGCAGAAGTGTAAAAACTGGGTGGGCTGCCTTGGGCATCCCTGTCGAAAATGGTGGGTCGTGCTGGATTCGAACCAGCGACCAATTGGTTAAAAGCCAACTGCTCTACCGACTGAGCTAACGACCCTTTTCGATGCCTCGTTGTGAGGAGCTGCGTATCTTACGGATCTATTTCGAAAAGACAATACCTAACTCGAAAAAAAATCTAACAAATTTAAGGAGTTAGGTATTTGTTCAAAAAATTGGCGCCAACGGCCAATTAAGGTACGTAGACCGTGGGGTCCTCCAGGCCGGCCTCTGTGAAGCCGCCAGCCCTCAGGCGGCAACTGTCGCAGCGACGGCAGGCAGCGCCATCTGGCAAGGCTTGGTAGCAGGACACAGTTAAACTGTAGTCCACCCCTAAGCGGGTTCCTTCGGTAACAATATCCGCCTTGCTCATGTCCATTAGCGGCGCTCGTATAGACAGCTTGTTGCCCTCGACACCGGCCCTGGTAGCCAGGTTGGCCATCTTCTCGTAGGCCTCAATATATTCCGGTCGGCAATCCGGATAGCCGGAGTAGTCCACGGCGTTTACACCCACGAAAATATCCTGGGCGCCCAGCACCTCTGCCCAACCCAGGGCGATAGACAGGAATACCGTGTTTCGCGCCGGCACATAGGTCACCGGAATACCGGAGGTTTCTTCTTCGGGTACTTCGATAGAATCATCGGTCAGCGCCGACCCGCCGATTGAGCGCAGGTCGAGCTTAACCACCTTGTGCTCAACGGCCCCCAAGTCCTTCGCCACCTTCTGCGCAGCCAATAGTTCTGCCTCGTGACGCTGGCCATAATCGAAGCCCAGGGCATAACACTCGTAGCCCTCAGCGCGAGCCATGGCCAGTACGGTGGCTGAGTCCAGGCCACCGGATAGCAAGATTACTGCTTTCTTTGCTGTCATTTTTTCCTCTTTTCTTGATGTGGCGCAGCGGCGCTTTATACGCCTGGGATGTCGCCCCACAACAGCTTGTGCATTTGCATCTGCATACGCACCGGTAATCCATCTTCCAGAATCCATTCAGCTAGCTGGCGCGGCTGCAGCTGCTCGTAGCTGGGGGAGAAAAGCACCTCTCCAACCCGCTCAGGTATACGGTACTGATCCAGGGTAAATCGAGCCCAGTCGTAATCCCCGCGATCACAGATCACAAACTTGATCTGGTCCTGGCGAGTGAGTACTTGCATATTCTCCATTCTGTTGCGGTGCTGCTCCCCGGAGGCCGGCGTTTTCAGGTCGACCACTCTCGACACCCGCTCATCCACTTTATCCACAGGCATTGCGCCACTGGTCTCGAGGGACACCGCATAGCCCGCATCGCAAAGCGCCTTCATCAGGGGAAAACAATTGGGTTGGGCCAGCGGCTCACCACCGGTAACGCACACATGGCGAGCGGGATGGCTTTGCACCTGCTGCAAAATCTGCTCCAGCGTCATGCGCTCGCCACCGTAAAAGGCGTACTCGGAGTCGCAATAGGTACAGCGTAACGGGCAGCCCGTCAGGCGTACAAACACCGTAGGAAGGCCACTTTCTCGCGCCTCTCCTTGGAGGGAGTAGAAAATTTCACTGATTCTGAGTGATTCTTTGGAAAGATCGGTCATACACACCCAACACAAAAACGCCCGAGTGGCACATGCCACCCGGGCGCGGGATCATAGGCTTTTTCTGCTCAAAAAACCAGCGATGGCAGTCAGTAGCGGCTGAAGGCTACTGGAAGTTCTCCTGCAGATACTTCTTCGCCAGGTTCGACGCTCTGGCGTCACTGGCTGCCACCTGCTCCAGCAGGTTGCGGGCTTTTTGTTGGTCGCCCAGCTGGTGATAAACAGTACCCAGCTTGTAGCGGCCATCCCAGACTTTACTGGAATTCGGGTAACCGTCGAGGAGGGCTACGAACCACTCCCGAGCCTCTTCCAGGTTGCCTTGAACCAGTGCAATCTCACCCAGCCAGTAATTCGCATTCGGGGCGTACTGACCATTGGGGAAGTCCTGCAACAGGCTTTTGAACTCTTCACTGGCGCCGCCGTAATCGCCATTGCGGGCCAAGCCAAAGCTGGCCTGGTAGCGGTCGCGCTCGCTCTTGCCATCTTTCGGGCCCTGGGGTTTAGGCGGCATTGCTGAGCCCCCCTGCCCTTGCATGGACGAAGCACCGCCTTCAGCGGTAGACGGCGGCTGAGCCGCTGGCTCTGTACCACTCAGGCGAGCAATACGCCGGTCCAGATCCATATAATCTTCGGTGCGCTGCTGTTTGAGACGCTTGATCTCATGGCGCAACTCTTCAACTGTGCCACGCAACTCCCGCACTTCCTGCTGCAAAACCTGCATCTGATAGTAGGCTTCGGCCTGGGGGTTGCCCTGGGCTCGGGGTGGTGACATACCGGCACGGGCGAGCTGTGTCGGAGCACTGCTTTCCACTTCATCGGTATAAGTAATGGTCGACTGGTCCTGGCTTTTAGAAGACAGGTCTACAATCGGGGCCTGGGAAAATACTGGCGATGCCGCAGTCATTACTGCTGCGGCGATCGCTAGTTTTCTAATCGTTAAAGCCATTGGCATCCATTTTTACGATTAGTTAATAACAACGCGACGGTTCATCGCACGGGCAGATTCGTTAGAACCCATTTGAGCTGGACGCTCTTCACCGTAGCTGATTACTTCCAGGTTAGCTGCGTCTACGCCTTGCAGTACCAAAAAGTCGCGAACGGCATTGGCACGACGCTCACCCAGAGCCAGGTTGTACTCGCGAGTACCCAGTTCGTCAGCGTGGCCTTCCAAACGAACAGAACCGGCGGCAGCGCGCATACGGTCAGCGTGACGGATCAGCAGTTCACGGGTTTCGGGCTTCAGCAGAGACTGGTCGAAATCGAAGTAAACTACGTTTTCAAGAGGTGCCACTGTCTCGGTTGGGGTAGTCTCAAAATCAGTGGTTTCAACCACAGTTTGATCTGCCTGATCTACAGTTTCCCCAGTGCTGTCACTAGTATTAGTGTTACTACAACCAGCCATTACTGCCAATACACAGGCTAACCCGAGGCCTGTTTTTACTGATTTCAACATAAGCTACTCCGCTTTATATATAGTGTTATCGAAAATCCTGAAAGATTTCTAATTGCTCTAATTCACACCCTTCGCTTAAGCGCGTCGGGCATCCCCGCCTTATTCAAAGTACGGCGACCAGGCCGGTTCACGGACATCACCCCTCTGAGAGGGCAGGTTGTACTTCACCCCAGCATCCAGCGACACCGCTGCCAGAATACCTTTATCCCCACGTTTGGTAGCGTACATCAACATGGCCCCATTCGGCGCGATACTAGGGGATTCGTCCAGCGTAGTCTCCGTAAGGACACGCACTCTGCCCGAGTTGATATCCATCGTAGCGATGGTAAATACGCCCCTATTACGATGCACCATCACCAGTGTCTTTCCATCGGGAGAAACACGGGGCCGCGCATTGTAATCGCCATCGAAGGTTAAGCGGTCGACTTGACCAGTGGCAAGAGTCAATTGGTAAATTTGTGGCTTCCCTCCCCTATCGGAGGTGAAAACCAGTGATTTACCATCTGGCATCCAGTTCGGCTCGGTATCAATGGAGAAGTGCCTTGTCATTCTTGTCAGTTTATTACTGACCAGATCCAGCACGTAGATCTCCGGGTTGCCGTCCTTGGAGAGCACCATCGCCAGTTTGGTTCCATCCGGGGACCAGGTCGGCGAACTGTTGATGCCCTTGAAGTTAGTTAATTGCTTGCGCGCACCCGTGCGCAGGTTCTCGCGGAAAATTGCCGGGCGCCCGGTTTCAAAGGAGACGTAGGCGAGCTCCTGGCCATTGGGGGACCACATGGGAGACATCACCGGCGCGCTGAAACGACGGATCTGCTTGGCGCGAGCACCATCGATATCCGCACGCATCAGCAGATAGCTGGGCTTGCCGCCACGGGTCTCTTCCTGCACGTACACCATTTCGGTGGAGAAGGCACCGCGAATACCGGTGATAGCTTCAAAGATCTCATCGGCGGCGCGGTGGGCGATATCCCGCAGCTGGGTCTGGCCGCCGCGCACTTGCTTGGTGAACATCTTGTGCTGGCCGAAAACATTGACCAGATCAAAAGTGAGCAGGTAACCGGTGGCCTGCGGCTCAATGCGGCCGGTCACTATGTACTCAGTGCCCAGGATACGCCAGTCGCGAAATACCACGTCTTCCGGGGCCTTTGGGAAGGACAACATGTCCTCCTTGGGCACCGGGGAGAAAAGGCCACTGCGGCGAAGGTCTGAGGAAATAATCCCGGATACATCTTCTGCCAGTACCCCGCCACCAGACCAGCTGAATGGGGACACGGCAATCGGTGTGGGGTCATCGATACCACTGGTGATATCCACCACCAGCTGGGCACGGACACCCAGGCTCACCGAGGCGATTGCAATAATGACGACTGTCTTGAGTAAACTCTTGATCATTGGCGCAGATCTTCGACTTTAAAGTTCAAAATGGTTGTGCGGACTTCCCGCTCGAATATCACCGGTTCCTTTTGGGCCAGCTCGGCCACTTCGGGAAATACCTCCACCTTCTTAATGGCGGTCAGTACCGAGCGATCGAGGGCAGCGTTACCACTGCCCTCGACGATATTAGTTGCCACCACCCGGCCAGTGGGGACAAAGTTTATTCTCACCTTGGTAAGCATACCGTTTCGGGCACTGGGTGGGCGACTCCATACCGCCTCAATTTGCTGCTGAATTGCCTGCCCCACTGACATTACTGCCACCTCGGCCTCATTCGCATCCAGTAGCTCCTCTTCATCCTGAAGAGCCTCATCAAAGGAACTCTGGCGCTCTTGGGCCAGCTTCTCCTTCAGCTCTTTTTCTTTGCGCGCCTTCTCTTGCTGCTCTTTCTCGCGACGGGCCTTCTCTGCCTGCGCCTTGCGATCAGCTTCGACTTTCGCTTTGCGTTTCTTTTCCGCCTCGAGCTTTTTCTTCTGCTCCAGGGCTGCGCGGCGCTTACGTTCGACCTCAGCCTTGCGTTTTTGCTCCGCAGCGCGATCGGCACGTTGTTTTATTTTATCGACCTTTTTCGGCAGTTTCTTCTTCGGTGTTGCCGCTTCAATCGTCACCAGCTTAGCCTGCACAAACTTTGGCATCGGTTTGCGCTCGGGCATACTGCTGGCTTCCCAGCCGTAGGTCATGGCAGCTATCAACGCCCCGTGTAACACGAGGCTGATGATGATCGCCAATGCATAAAAGCCTTTATTCACCGGCACCCTACCCCTGAGGTGGCTCTGTCACCAGGCCGACGCTAGGCGCTCCCGCCTGCTGCAGTTCGGTCATGGCATTGACGATCAGGCCATAGCGGGCCTCGGCGTCACCCCACACCAAAACCGGAGTTCCCGGCTTTTGGCGCAACACCTTAGCGACCGTTTGTTTAATCTCTTCGAGCGGCTTGGCACTCTTCTCGTCAGTCCCCAGATTTAGGTAATAGGTGCCATCGGAGCGCACGGAAATAATCAGCGGCTCCTCATCGGTTTCCTCCATCGGCGCCGAGGGCGCGTTTGGAAGGTCGACTTTGACCCCCTGCATCAACAATGGTGCCGTGACCATAAAGACAATTAGCAGCACCAGCATTACGTCAATGTAGGGCACCACATTGATCTCGGAGACCAGCTTCTTTTTGGTTCCCTTGCGAAACACACTCATAGGGTTCGCCTATTCACTACTCAGCCGGAATGCACTTTGCGGTGCAGGATAGAGGAAAACTCCTCGGCGAAAGTTTCGTAGCTGGACAACAGCGACTCCGCCTTGGCGGAATAGCGGTTAAAAGCCATCACCGCAGGAATTGCTGCAAACAGGCCCATAGCCGTAGCCACCAACGCTTCACTGATACCGGGTGCGACCGTGGCAATAGTGGCCTGGTGCATAGTGGCGAGACCACGGAAGGAATTCATAATCCCCCACACGGTGCCAAACAGGCCGATATAGGGACTGACAGAGCCTACGGTTGCCAGGAACGGCAGGTTCATTTCCACCTTTTCCTGCTCCCGGGACATAGCCACACGCATGGCCCGCTCAGTGCCTTCCATCACCGCTTCAGGGCCGCTGCTGCCCTGTTGGCGCAGGCGGGTAAACTCGGTAAAACCGGCGCGGAAAAGGGACTCAACACCATCGGTTCGGCCTTTTTCCGCTCGCTCGTTACCTTCGCGGAAGAGTTTGTTCAGGTCGGCACCGGACCAAAAGCGGCGTTCGAAATTGTTCAGGGAGCGCTTGGCCTGGGACAGGTAAAGCCCGCGCTGGATAATCATCACCCAGGACACCACAGAGGCCAGTAACAGCAGCAGCATAACTAACTGTACCAACAGGCTGGCGTTCTGGATTAGCCCCCAAAGAGAAAGTTGTTCACCGGCGTTCATCTTCTTAAATAACTGCCTTTAATGCTGAATAAATAGGTTCCGGCAGGGCACAGGGCCTGCGGCTGTCGTCAGCGACACAAGCAACTTTGACCACACCTTCGCAAATTAGCTCATCGCCGCGCCAGATTTTTTGCTCAAAAGTCACTGCGGCCCGCCCCAGTTTGCCAATCGAGGCCGTAGCGCGCAATGCATCATCAAGAAGTGCGGACTTTCGATACTGGATCTCGGCGGAGTGCACCACCAGTAACAGACCCTGTTCTGGCATCGCCGGCTTATCATACCCGAGGGAGCGCAGCAGTTCTGTGCGCGCGCGCTCCATATACTTCAAATAATTGACGTAATAAACGATACCACCTGCGTCGGTATCCTCGATATAAACCCGCAGCGGAATACTGAAAACTTCCTTCACCCCATCCTCTCTCTACTTATTATCTGGCTTCGGCAAGCCGAAGTGCTCGTAGGCCAGGCCGGTTGCCACTCGCCCTCGCGGTGTGCGGGCGATATAACCCTGCTGAATCAAGTAGGGCTCTAATACATCTTCCAGGGTATCCCGCTCTTCACTGACTGCTGCAGCGAGACTGTCCACCCCCACCGGTCCACCATCGAACTTCTCGATCATGGCCAATAGCATACGGCGATCCAGCTGATCGAAACCACGGGAATCCACATTGAGCATGTTGAGGGCGGCATCGGCAATTCCGGAATCCACGGCACCATCACCTTTAACTTCAGCGTAATCACGCACGCGGCGCAGCAGGCGGTTGGCTATTCGGGGGGTACCCCGAGCTCGACGGGCAACTTCGAGAGCACCACCTTCATCCATCTCCACTCCCATCAGGCCAGCGGAGCGACGGACAATACTGGTGAGATCCTCAACGTTATAGAACTCAAGCCGCTGGACAATGCCGAAGCGGTCCCGCAGTGGCGAGGTAAGCAGGCCCGCCCTCGTGGTGGCGCCCACCAATGTGAAGGGTGGCAGGTCGAGCTTGATGGAACGCGCCGCAGGCCCTTCACCGATCATAATATCCAGCTGGTAATCTTCCATCGCCGGATACAGTACCTCTTCCACATGGGGGCTGAGGCGGTGGATCTCATCGATAAACAGCACATCCCCCGGCTCCAGGTTGGTCATCAACGCAGCCAGATCGCCAGCCTTCTCCAATACCGGGCCCGAGGTGGTCTTAATGGCCACTCCCATTTCGGCAGCGATGATATTTGCCAGCGTAGTTTTACCCAGCCCCGGCGGTCCGAATACCAGGGTGTGATCCAGGGCCTCTTTGCGCAGCTTGGCAGCCTGAATAAAGATCTCCATTTGCTCCCGCACCACTGGCTGACCCACATAATCATCCAGGGTTTTGGGGCGCACGGCGCGGTCGTACTGCTCTTCCTGGCCCGAGGGGCCCACGGGCTCCGGTGCCACCAAACGGTCGGCTTCGATCATTGCAACAACTCCAGGGCCTCAGCTTAAGCGGGGGCCATTCCCTTAAGGGCCAGGCGAATCAAAGTCGCACTATCGGCATCCGGCTGCTCCTTGCTGGCGCGGGCCACCATTTTGCTGGCTTCAGTGGGCTTGTAACCCAGAGCCTCCAGGGCGCTCTCCGCTTCACCGGTGTGATCCACCTTGGGCTCGGCAGCAGCGGCCATCAGGGGGATATCGTTGGCGTCGCCAAAATCCGGGGTCAATTTATCCCGCAGCTCCACAATCAGGCGCTCGGCAGTCTTTTTACCGACGCCAGGGACTTTGACCAGCGCCGCTACATTATCCTCCGACACACAGCGGGCCAAGGCAGCGCCGTCCAGCCCGGATAAAATAGCCAGGGCCATCTTGGGGCCCACTCCACTCACCTTGATCAGGGTGCGAAACAATTTGCGGTCCCCATCGCGAATAAAGCCATATAACTGCTGGGCCGTTTCGGATACCGCTAAATGAGTGTGCAGCTGTACCGGCTGCCCCAGTGCGGGCAGTTCAAAAATCGTGGTCATGGGTGCGAGCACTTCATAGCCCACCCCCTGTACATCCACCAACAGCAGAGGTGGCTGCACTGCGGCCAGGGTACCGCTCAATCTTCCAATCATGTGTTATTCCAGGTTTATATTGTCTGCGCCCATTACGGGGCCAATTCTACCAGCCGATCACACGCTCAGGCGGCCGCGACGAAAACGACTGCGCGCACCGCCAGCGGTAAATACCAGGGTTTGCTCGGTATGCATATGACACAAAGCCACGGCCAGCGCATCGGCGGCATCCTCCTGGGGCGACGCAGGTAGGGACAGCAGGGTTTTCACCATGTGCTGGACCTGCAATTTATCCGCTCCTCCGTTGCCGACCACTGCCTGCTTCACTTTGCGAGCTTCATATTCGGCTACTGCCAGACCGCTATTTGTCCCAGCTACAATAGCTGCCCCCCGGGCCTGTCCTAATTTCAGGGCGGAGCCGGCGCTCTTGGACATAAAAACATTTTCAATTGCCATCTGAGCAGGCTGGTATTGCTGGGCAATCTGGCTCACTGCATCAAAAATCAGTTTGAGACGCTCAGGCAGGGGACCTTCGGGAATACGAATCACCCCGCTGGCCACATAGCGAGCCTTGCCCCGCTCCACATCGATAATTCCATAGCCCGTTTTTCGCGAGCCGGGGTCAATACCCAGGATTCGGGTCAAAAGGCAGCTCCCCAAATATCTGTATGTTTATATAGTGGTGGGAGTGTCCCAAGGTGAACAGGAAGCGTCAAGGGAGGGGGAGTAAGAAGGGCTTGAAAAGATAAAAAACCAGAGGCGGGACAGTAGCCGCCTCCAGTTACGGAACCGGCTTTAGCCCAGCTCCTCCATCACCTCTGCCGGAATATCCGCATTGGTGTAAACGTTTTGCACATCATCCAAGTCTTCCAGCATCTCGATCAGAGCGAGTACTTTTTCAGCACCGTCTTTATCCAGTGGAATCGTGGTGGACGGAATCATGGCAATTTCGGCACTGTCCGGGGTAAAACCAGCTGCAACCAGGGCGTCCTTAACCGTCAGGTAGTCCTGGAATTCAGTGGTAACTTCAACACTTCCGTCATCGTTGGATTCGATATCCTCAGCCCCGGCTTCGAGAGCTGCGTCCATCAACGCATCTTCATCCACTCCGGTCTCGTAGAACATCTGACCTTTGCGGGTAAACAGATAGCTAACGGAACCGTCGGTACCCAGGTTGCCACCGCGCTTGGTGAAGGCGTGGCGCACTTCAGCCACAGTGCGGTTGCGGTTGTCAGTCAGGCACTCCACCAGGACCGCTACACCACCAACGCCGTAGCCCTCGTAAACTACGGCTTCGTAGTTTTCACCATCCGCATTGCCGGCGCCACGGGCGATAGCTTTGTCGATGGTGTCGCGCTTCATATTGGCGCCCAAAGCCTTATCGATAGTGGCGCGCAGCGCCGGGTTATCGTCCGGGTTTGGCCCCGATTTGGCGGCTACCGTCAACTCGCGAATGATCTTGGTAAAGACCTTGCCCCGCTTGGCATCCTGAGCTGCTTTGCGGTGCTTAATATTGGCCCATTTACTATGTCCGGCCATTTTCCGTCTCTCTTCAGTCAGTGCGTAGGATGGGCCAAAGAGCGAAGCGAATCGCCCATCACTACGATTGGATAGGCCCGCTTCGCTCGGCCCATCGGGGAAAAATCAGCTGATTTTCTCTTCTTTTTGTCGCAAGCGAATACTCAGCTCACGCAGTTGTTTCGCATCTACAGCACCCGGGGCATCTGTCATCACACAGGCGGCGCTCTGGGTTTTCGGGAAAGCGATAACATCGCGAATTGAGTCACTGCCGGTCATCAACATCACCAGACGATCCAGGCCAAAGGCCAGGCCACCGTGGGGCGGCGCACCGTATTTGAGTGCATCCAGCAGGAAGCCGAACTTCTCGCGCTGCTCTTCAGCATCGATACCCAGGATGCGGAATACCGCTTCCTGCATCAATTGGTCGTGGATACGAACAGAACCACCGCCCAGCTCGGTGCCATTGAGCACCATATCGTAAGCGCGGGAAAGTGCTTCGAGCGGATTCTTTTCCAACTCTTCCGGGGTACAGGAAGGCGCAGTGAAGGGGTGGTGCAACGCAGTCAGGCTGCCGTCGTCATTTTCTTCAAACATTGGGAAGGCGACAACCCACAAAGGCGCCCACTCGCTGGTGTACAAATCCAGGTCTTCACCCAGCTTGCAGCGCAATGCACCCAGGGCTTCGGAGACAATCTTGGCCTTGTCCGAGCCGAAGAAAAGGACGTCACCATCTTCTGCTTGCAGGCGATCAAGAATGGCTGCACGGGTTTCAAGCGGCAGGAATTTAACGATTGGCGACTGCAGACCATTTTCCAGGTCAGAGCGATCGTTAACCTTGATGTACGCCAGGCCCTTGGCGCCATAAATACCAACAAATTTGCCGTAATCGTCCAGCTGCTTGCGGGTCAGTTTCTTACAACCGCCAGGTACTTTAATCGCGGCAACACGTCCCTTCGGATCATTGGCCGGCCCGGAGAATACCTTGAAGTCCACCTCGGTCATCAGGTCCTTGATCTCCACCATCTCCAGCGGAATACGCAGGTCCGGCTTGTCGGAACCGTAGCGCAGCATCGCTTGGTAGTGGGTCATACGCGGGAATTCACCCAGATCAACACCCTTAAGCTCTTTAAACAGCTTGCGAACCATGTTCTCGGTGATCGACATGATTTCCTCTTCGTCGAGGAAGGAGGTCTCAATATCGATCTGGGTAAATTCAGGCTGGCGATCAGCGCGCAAATCCTCATCGCGGAAACACTTAGCGATTTGGTAGTAGCGATCGAAACCGGAAACCATCAGCAACTGCTTAAACAGCTGTGGTGACTGTGGCAGGGCGAAGAACTTGCCCTCGTGAGTGCGGCTCGGCACCAGATAATCCCGGGCACCTTCTGGGGTGGCGCGGGTCAGGATTGGGGTCTCGATATCGAGGAAGCCGTGCTCATCCAGGTAATTGCGGATTGCGGTAGTCAGCTTGGAACGGAAATACAGGTTGTTCTGCATTTCGTTGCGGCGCAGATCCAGATAGCGGTATTTCAAGCGGATATCTTCACCCACCTCGGTGTGCTCATCCAGCTGGAAAGGCACTGTCTCAGCAGTATTGAGGATCTCCAGCTCTGTGCCGTAAACCTCAACTTCGCCGGTCACCATATTGGGATTCACGGCCTCTGGGGCACGGGCGCGCACACGACCTGTCACTTTAAGCACATATTCGCTGCGCACGCGATCGGCCATCTCGAAGTGTTCGGCCGCATCGGGGTCGAACACCACCTGTACAATTCCCTCGCGGTCGCGCAGGTCGATAAAAATCACTCCGCCGTGATCGCGGCGGCGGTCGACCCAGCCACAGAGGGTTACTACGCGGTCAATGTCCGCAGAACGAAGGACGCCACAGTAATCGCTGCGCATGGATGAAAATTCCCGTTATCGATAGGTGAAAAGATTAGTTAGAGGGTACACCGCACGGACAGCCCCGCACAGCTCGCCTAGGCCGTCTTTGCCGCCGCTGTGCCAGGCTTGTCGCTTTTGGCCTTACCATTGTTGGCAGAGTCACCGCCAGCGAGGTTTTTCTTGCTACCAGTTTTAAAATCAGTCTCATACCAACCGGCGCCCTTCAGGCGAAATCCAGCCGCTGAGATTTTCTTGCGCAGCTCGGCCTTCTCGCAAGCTGGGCAGTCTTTGAGCGGGTCATCGCTCATCCGCTGCAAAGCTTCCATTTCATGGCCGCAGGCATTGCACTGGTATTCATATATCGGCATTACACAGTACCTGGTGCTTAAAAAAAGGGGGAGAGAGTATACATGAGGCCTACAGAGGTAAGAAGCTGCACGGGTCTTTTCCCTGGGTAAAGCGTCCCATAAAGGCGACGTGAGGCTAAAAAATGTAAAAAAAGCACTATTTTTCTAGTATTTCTTCGTGCGGCCGAACAAAAACTATATATACTTCCCCCATCACCCGCTGAGACACCCGTAACGGATGCAGCGCAGCGGGAGAAAAAACACACTTTTACCGGATATATACCGAACAACAAAGAAGGAAGTAAGCCATGGCTGTCTCCAAGAAAGCTGCTACTAAAAAGGCCCCGGCAAAGAAAGCTGCGGCCAAAGCTGCACCGGCCAAGAAAGTAAAAGCAATCAAGGAAAAGTACACTAAGACTCAAGTACTTAATCAGATTGCAGAAAGCACTGAGCTGTCCCGCAAGCAGGTTCAATCTGTTCTGGACGAGCTGAACGATATCATCGAAGGCCACATCAAGAAGCGCGCAGTTGGCGAATTCACCCTGCCGGGCCTGATGAAAATCACCACCGTGAAAAAGCCGGCTAAGAAAGCTCGCAAGGGTATCAACCCATTCACCGGTGAAGAGACTACCTTCAAGGCGAAGCCTGCCAGCATCCAGGTTAAAGTTCGCCCACTGAAGAAGCTGAAGGAAATGGCAGAGAACTAATACACTCTATAAAGCCTCAGCTTAAAAACCCCGCATATGCGGGGTTTTTTATTCACTCCCATTCCAAGCCAGTGCCCAGGCACCTGCTAAATAGATACCCCGGTATAGCAAAAGGCAATCCGCATTGAGGCAATACTGCCCCCAGGCAATATTTATTGCCCAGCGAATAGCGTAAAATAGCCAGCTTACCCGTAATAGAATCCATATAATTCCTATGCGCGCATCTCGTTATCTCATCGCAACCCAAAAAGAAACTCCCAACGACGCAGTGGTGATCAGCCATCAGCTGATGCTGCGTGCCGGCATGATCCGCCGTCTGTCTTCAGGTCTCTACACCTGGCTGCCCACCGGGTTGCGGGTGTTGCGCAAAGTCGAGCGCATTGTTCGCGAAGAGATGGACCGCGCTGGCTCCCTGGAAGTACTGATGCCGGTCGTGCAGCCGGCAGAGCTTTGGGAAGAGTCCGGCCGCTGGCAGCAGTACGGCCCCGAACTCCTGCGCATCAAGGATCGCCACAACAATGACTTCTGCCTGGGCCCGACCCACGAGGAAGTCATCACCGACCTGATCCGCGGTGAAATCAATAGCTATAAGCAGTTGCCCGCCAATTTCTACCAGGTGCAGACTAAATTCCGCGATGAAATCCGTCCGCGCTTTGGCGTAATGCGCGCGCGCGAATTCACCATGAAGGATGCTTACTCCTTCCACGTGAACGAGGATTCCCTGCAGGAAACCTACGATATTATGCACGGCGCCTACTGCCAGATTTTTGAGCGCATTGGCCTGGACTACCGTCCGGTACTGGCAGACACCGGTTCAATCGGTGGCTCCAGCTCTCACGAATTCCACGTGCTGGCGCAGAGCGGCGAAGACGATATCGCCTTCTCCACAGAATCCCGCTACGCCGCCAACGTCGAATTGGCAGAAGCGGTTGCCCCAGCTGGCGAGCGCCCTGCTCCGTCGCAGGAAATGCAGGAAGTTCATACGCCGAACCAAAAAACCATCGCCGATGTCAGCGAGTTTTTGAAAAGTGATCCCGCCCACTCAGTAAAAACCCTGATTGTTCTGGGCGAGTGCGAAGAGGGTGAAACCGCTCCATTAATTGCCCTGGTACTGCGTGGCGATCACGAGCTGAACGAATTAAAAGCAGAGAAGCTGGCTGGAATCGCCAGCCCCATTCAGTTCGCCTCGGAAGAGCGTATCGCCAAAGAACTCAGCTGCAACATTGGCTCCCTGGGCCCGGTGGGCATAAAGATCGAGACTGTTGTGGATCGCTCTGCAGCGCACCTGGCAGACTTTATCTGCGGCGCCAATCGCGATGACTACCACTTAACCGGTGTGAACTGGGGTCGCGATGTGGAGTTGGGCCGCGTCGAAGACCTGCGCAATGTAGTGGCAGGCGACGCCAGCCCCGATGGCCAGGGCACCCTGGAAATCAAACGGGGTATCGAGGTCGGCCACATTTTCCAGTTAGGCGACAAGTACAGCCGCGCTATGAATGCCACAGTACTGGATGAAAACGGTAAAGAGCAGGTTATGTCCATGGGCTGCTATGGCATCGGCGTTTCCCGTATCGTTGCTGCGGCGATCGAGCAGAACCACGACGACTCAGGGATTATCTGGCCCACTGCGATTGCACCTTTCCAGCTGGCGATTGTGCCAATCAATATGCACAAGAGCGATGTGGTAAGGGAAAAGTGCGAGCACCTGTATGAGTCCCTGCGCAGCAAGGGTGTTGATGTATTGCTGATGGACGAAGCCAAAGCGCGACTGGGTGCTATGCTCGCCGATGTGGAGCTGATCGGTATTCCCCACCGCATTGTTATCGGCGATCGCGGCCTGGAAAAAGGTGTGGTGGAATATAAAGGTCGCGGAGATGCGGAAAGCCAGGAGTTTGCCGTATCCCAGCTCGAAGAAGTGTTATTGGAAAAATTTAATCAATAATTGTCGAGCCGCCCGGTCTGCCCCTAAGCAGGCCGGGAACTCTTACAGCAAAAGTGCTTTTTATCGGCGGCGTCACAAAATCACGCTGCCCATTTTGCCGGGCTTTTCGTAGAATCACCCCATGATAAAAAAAGCCACCGCCCTCTTGTTGCTCTGCCTTACCTGCTGTGCCACCCAGGCTCAAAGCAGTAGAGCCGAGATCGACCCGGAGTTGCGCCTCGCCCTGCAGGACGCAGTTACCCAGGCCGACAGCTTTGTGGACCGCTTCGATGCGGAAGTGTGGCTAATGTCTAAATCCCAGCCTCTGTCCCGCTATATCAAAGATCCCAAGCGGCGGATGCACGTACTGAAAGCCGTCCACCGGGAGGCAACTCGGGCCGGGCTGCGCCCGGAAATTGTATTGGCGGTTATCCAGATTGAGAGTGCTTTTGACCCCTATGCGATATCCCGCGTTGGCGCTCTGGGTATGATGCAGGTAATGCCATTCTGGAAAAATGAAATCGGTCGACCCGACGATAACCTGATCGATATGGACACCAACCTAAGGTATGGATGTACCATTCTTAAACACTACATCAAGAAAGCCAAAGGCAATCTAGCCAACGCCCTCGCCTATTACAATGGTAGCTACGGCCGCCATACTTATAGCAGCAAGGTCCTGGATGCCTGGGCCGAGCGCTGGAGATAAACGATGACCGCCGGCTACTTATTTTTCTCCGGCGGTGCATGCGCTCTTCTTTTATTGGCGGCAACCAAGGTTGCTATACATCACTACCGGCTTGTTGCCGGGCGCTGCTTACTGGCCCTGCTGATAGCCGTGATCTGCTATTTACTCTGGCCCATCCTGCCACAATTGAGTGGACCTACTGCGCTCTTGCTTAACCTGCCAATTACTCTGATTCCCGCAATTTTTTGGCTGTTTACTCACCTGTTATGCCGCGAGGAAGAGCCTTTTCCCCTGTGGGGCTGGATTCCGATTGGTATTACCCTGGTCATCGGCATAGTCGCCTACCACGCACCATTGCCATTGACGTCAGATCAGCAATCCCCACTATTTACCCTTTCGCAGCTACTCAAACTCGGTTTAATCAGCCTCGGCCTACTGACACTACAACGACAGTTTCACCTGGACTTGGTCGCAGAGCGCCGACGCCTGCGCACAACCCTACTTATCGCCGTCGGCGCCTATATGCTGGTGGTAATTGGCGCAGAATCTATCTTTGCTTACCGCCCGCTTCCCAACGGTGTACCGACACTGCACGCACTATTTGCCAGCCTGTTGTCACTGGTTGCCTGCCTATGGTTGCTGGCCCTTTCCCCCAGCGCTCTGGGAGAATCCCTGCCGCGCCCGAAGAGGAGCGAGCCAGAGGAGGAAGAACAGCCTTTAGCTCCGCCACCTGAACTGGATGAACAACAGCAAACCCAGCTGCAAAAATTACAGGAACATATGCACAACGGTGGTTATCGCCACACCGGACTCACCATCAGGGAGCTCGCGGAGCAGTTGGATATTCGCGAACATGTGCTGCGTGTGCTGATTAATCGCCACCTGGGTTATCGCAATTTTAACGAATACCTAAATCAGTTTCGTATTGATGAAGCCAGCAACCGGTTGGCAGATCCGGAACAGGCCCATTTGCCAGTACTCACCATTGCTCTGGACATCGGCTATCGCTCCTTGAGCCCATTTAACGCTGCTTTCAAGCGCCGTCACAGCCAAACCCCCACTGAGTACCGCCGGGAAAAGCTGCCCGCCTGAATCTCCTCTCCTGAAAGAATCCGTCAGCATTTTTTCATATTCCGCAAGCTCGCAAAGTAAAAGGCTCCCAGACTGGGAGCGCGGTGAAAGCGATTTTCCCGCTGCGTGCCCGGCTCACCGAGACTTGTTTTAACACCGGTGGGTCTCCCTTCAATAGAAGAATAATGATGGTGAGAATATGGATTTTTTAGTCGACATATCCCAGGACGGAGCCAAACATTTCCAGTTGAGTTTATTTCGCTATGTGCTGGCCGCTTCAGTAATGAGTATTTTGGCCGGCTGGCTATTTCGCTCCTGGATGAACCGGCGCCGTATCCAAAAGCGTCGTGCCGAGTGGAAAGACATTCGGCGGGAGGTGAGTTATTCACTATTAACGGTGTGTATCTTTACCCTGGTAGGGGTTATTACCACCATGATGCACGATCTGGGACTGACCAAATTTTACTGGCAGTGGAGCGATTATCCACTCTGGTGGAGTATTGCCAGCCTGCCAGTAGTGATTTTGATCCACGACGCTTATTTTTACTGGACCCACCGAGGTATGCACCATCCCAAGGTGTTTAAACACTTCCACCGCCTACACCATCAGTCCAGAACACCCACGCCCTGGACGGCATACAGTTTTTCCGTAGGTGAAGCGGTCCTGATGGGCGCTTTCTCTCCCCTGATTGCCCTGATACTGCCGCTTAATCCAACTATTTGGTTCACCTTTTTATTTATCAGTATCTTCCGCAACGCCATGCTGCACACTGGCCGCGAGTTCCACCCCCGCAGCTGGGTCGACGGCCCTATGGACAGGCTCACCACCACGACTCACCACGACTTGCACCACCAGCGCTTCCAGGGCAACTACGGCTTTTACTTCACTTGGTGGGATCGCTGGATGGGCACAGAATTTAAGGACTACAAGCAGGTCTTCCGGCAAGCGGTGGATGGGCAATTACACGGGGGAGAAAAAGAGGTGGAAATAGACAACAGCGCAGCGGAAGGCGTAAAAGCTCACGCTTAACCCACTCAAATTACTTAAATGGGTGCCGGGGTTCCCCCGGCTCCTTTCTACTAGCCGTAACAACCGTGTTAATGGCCATGCTGCAAAGGCAACCAGCGGGATTCTCGGTAACAGTAAAGTCCCCAGATCACAAAGACGACTTCGATAGCAAAAAGCACTAAATTGCGCTGGTCAAAACCACTGATAAATAACATTCCGTAGAGGCGCCCAAGAGCGAAGCCGATATAGGCGATAGACATCGCAGCGTAAGCAACCCTGCGGTGCGGGCGCATAGCCAAAGCCACCAGTAGAATCACCGCGATAGCCAACATAAACCCGCCATAAGTGGCCATAAACTCGGGCATGGCTTCGGGGGTATCAAATGAAAAATCCACTTCATTCGCAAGGCTCTGCGGTTTAAACAGGGCCCAGAGGCCAATAGAAGCAAAAACCAATAGATTGAGTGTCAAATAGACTCTTCCCAAATATTTCAATCGATTCTCCCCTCTAATTTCTGTTACTCACCCCTATACAAGGGGAACACCGCTTTGGAGTACTGTCACAGTATATATGAGCCACACCCCGCCATACGCCGGAACAATTCACCAATTTGGTACAAAGCGATGGATTTATCAATATTTTCTTACTGGCAAACTGAGAATGTCTTTCCATAATTAGAATCCACAGCGCAACTCCGACCCACTCCAAAATAAGGGCCGCGCTTTTGAATACCACCACCTTCCTCAAGTCATTGGCGAAAGAGCCCCTGCTGTATTTTATTGCGATCGCCCTAATCCTATTGGGATTGGGAGAAATCCTGGAACCGCCTGCACAAGAGATTGTTATCAGCGAGGGGCGCGTCGAACATCTACGTTCGGTGTTTGAGCGCAAGTGGCACAGGTACCCCACCGATAGCGAGCTGGAGCAACTTATTGAGAATTACCTAAGAGAGGAAATACTTTACAGGGAAGCGCTTGCCCTGGGATTAGCCGAGAACGATACGGTAATCCGCCGCCGCCTACGAATGAAAATGGAACTTACGGCGCGTAATTTCGCTGACACTCAAGAGCCTGGCGATCGAGTATTGGAGAAATTCCTTCAAGGTCAGGCTGATAAATACCAGAATCCCCCCACCCTATCTTTCCAACAACGATTTTTCTCAGTGGATCTGGCCTCATCAAATTCACGTGATTTTAACGACTTACTCATGCAGCTAAACAGCGATCAGGCTTCGCCAATGATTGGAGACTCAACCCTACTGCCAGCTGCTTTTATCGACACTTCAGAGCCACGAATAGACAGGCAATTTGGGCTGGGATTTTCCGCTCAATTATCCAAGTTGCCTATTGGCAAATGGAGTGGTCCAGTCCGCTCGACCTTCGGCGATCACCTGGTCCTCCTTGAGGAAATCAAGTCCACCCAGCTACCGGCATTGGCTGAAATACGCAGCCGCGTACTAAATGATTGGCAATTCCAGGCGCAAAAGAAGATTCTGCAGGAGCAGTATCTCCAGTACCGTAAAAACTACGAGGTCACTGTCCACAAGCCGGATAACTTCTCAGCCGAGGTTGCCGTCAAGTGATGCACATACGGCCACTCCTGTTCATTCTGCTCCTCAGCTCTACTCCAATACTATCTGCCCACGAACTGCGCCCGGCTTACCTGGGCATCACTCAAGTTGATGCACAATTATTTAAAGTACTTTGGCGATTGCCCGCACAAGGCAATCTTCGCCTCGCTCTGAATGTCCATTTGAACCAAGCTGCCTCTCCCCTAAGCCAACCCAGAGCGCAAATAAGTAAGGGCTACTACACAGAGCACTGGACCATCCATCACCCCAGGGAGCTACAACAGCTGTCGATTTATATCGATGGTCTACAGAGCACTATGACCGATGCGCTAGTGCGAGTCTCCTGGCTAGATGGGCGTGAGCAAGTTATCCGACTGACACCAGACCAGCCAGAATGGACCCTTAACCAACCCGCCAGCGAGCTCCAAATCGCTCAAACTTACTTTGCACTGGGCGTTGAACATATTCTTCTCGGTGTCGATCACTTGCTGTTCGTTTTGGCCCTGATCTTACTCAAACAAAGCCTTCGCCACCTGATCGGCACTATCACTGCTTTCACTATCGCCCACAGTATTACCTTGGCAGCTGCCGTACTGGGCTATATCCACCTGCCATCAGCGCCAGTGGAGGCGATTATCGCCCTCAGTATTTTACTGGCAGCCAGGGAGGCTGTACGCCAGAGGCATGGTGTTTTCAGTTTGACCAGTCGCTACCCATGGGCAATTGCCTTTGCTTTTGGACTTTTACACGGTTTAGGTTTTGCCGGTGTACTGGGGGAAATTGGGCTTCCCCAGGGGGCTATTCCCCAGGCATTACTGACTTTTAATCTCGGTGTGGAAGTGGGGCAATTAGTATTTATCACCGCAGCTCTTGCAGTTATCCACTTGTATCAAAAGCTCCTTAAACACTGGCCAGGGTATGCCATTCGGAACCGCGAACAATACTCTTTCGGGGAAGGTGGAGGTATCGGAGTACCAGTCGCTACAGTGGTCGCGTATACGCTGGGGGGCATTGCCTGCTACTGGGTGATTGAGCGCAGCCTGCTTATTGTTTTCCCATAACAGAGAACATTAACCGGTGCCCTGTAAATCACGGGCACCGGTTAATTTAAGGCTCAGTCCTGAAACAAGAGTTCCAGTGGGTAGCCGGTAAAAGGCTTGGTTTTCTCAATCACCAAATGAGAAGTCATACGGGAAATCGCCGCCTCCTCATTGGCCAACAACTGCTCTGAGACTCGATTAAAATCTGCTGCGTCCGGGCAGACGAAATGCAGCATATAGTCGAACTCACCAGACATCTTCACACAGGAAACAATCTGTGGAATATCGCTAATAATGCGGCGAAAGTTCTCACTAGTACGGGCATCCTGCCGCTTAAGCGCAACGTTTACATAAAACTCTGCATGCCGAACTTTATCCAGGTTTATCTCGGCAAAGAACTCGCGGATATAGCGCTCACTGGTCAGGCGTTTAACCCGGGCCAGGCAGGCACTTTCCGATAATCCAATTTTTTCACTCAAATTCAGGTTACTTGTACGTGCGTTTGATTGCAGGGCCTGCAAAATACGCAAATTATGCCGGTCAATTTTCACGGAGCTATTTTCTTTTGAATCTGAAAGGGGGCAAGGATAGCGGTATTCGCCGGTGGCATAAACATTACAGCCACCGGCATGGGAAACTTGTCATCACTTCAAAAGCGAATTTGGCGACAACCAGCCTCCCGGCAAAGGCCTAACCGGCCTGACGGTTACCACTGGTGACGAACTGTTCAATGCGATCCAAGGCCCGCGACAACTCGGCCTCATCAGCCGCCAGGGTGAGGCGAACATGATTCACTGAACTGCTACCAAAGGGCGCGCCAGGCAGTACCGAGACCCGCTCAGCATCCAAAAGGGCTTCAGCGAAGGTTTGCCCGGAGCTGGATACCTTGGAGACATCCACCATAACAAACATCCCAGCCTCAGGGCTGTAGCAACTCAAGCCAGGTATCTGGCCAATCCTCTCAACAATCAGGTCTCGACGCTGCTGATAGGCATCCCGCATCTGCTTCACGAAGTAGCTATCAAACTCCAGGGCAAAGGCTGCAGCCTCCTGGATGAACTGAGGGCATCCAAAAATTGTCGCCCCTGCAAAAGCAATCAAACGATCTACCAGGGGACCACGAGCCACTGCCCACCCCAGGCGCCAGCCACTCATGGCGTGGGATTTGGACAAGCCATCAACCACAACAATATTATCCAGCGACTCCGCAGCCGTACGCAGAGAGGTGTGGCGACGGGCAAAGGTGATCATTGAATAAACTTCATCACACACCAGCCAAATATTGCGCTCGCGGCAGTATGCCGCCAACTCGCGCAATTGTTCAGGGGTAGCCATCGCGCCAGTCGGGTTTACCGGCGTATTGATCATAACGACCTTGGTCTGCTCGCTGATGGAGGCCTTGATAGCGTCGACATCAAAAGCGAAATTAGTCTCCGCCGGGCAAGTCACCCGCTTTACGGAGAGGCGCAAGGCATCACAAATGGGGACATAGCCGATATACATCGGCTCGGGAATTACTATCTCCTCACCGGGGTTTAGCAGGCAGGCAAGTACTGCGTAGATAGCGTTGGTTCCACCGGGGAAAACAACAACATCATCTGGATTACAGGGGTGGGGAGAGACCTTGCTCTCGATGTCCGCGATAGCCCTGCGCAACATTGGCTCCCCGGCCGCAGGGGAATAGTGGGTGCGCCCCACTCCCAGGCGAGCACGGGCAAAGTCGAGGATCGGCTCGGGGGTGTCAAAGTTGGGATCACCTACACAGAGAAAGATGACATCCTCCCCTTTATTGGCGAGATCGTGAGCCCGGTCGCTCACAGCCCAAACATTGGCGTCCTCACCATTCAAAGCCTCACTTTGCAAGCTGAACCTGGGGGTAAAATTTGTCACGTTTTTCACTATTTAGCAGCCATTTATAGGGGCTAAGGTAACAACCATCTGGGTAATCGGTGCCGCTATATGACCGTCAATTTCGCATTAGAGGGAGCTTTTCTCAGGTATTCCCGCAGATAATGCGGGGGCCAGTGTGTTCAGGAGGATCGCGACTAAAAATAGATTTTTAGTCTCAGTTATTCAGGACGACCCTGGCGCCCAAGAGAGAGCGAGTAATGAGTAAAACTTAAGCAAAGTATCACCCCATCCCACTGAAATTGAACACTATTAACCGGAGCCAGGAAAAACCCAGGGCTATGGACAAAGCTTCATTACGATGTTCTCTTTTGACATCCCGTCCGCGCCCCATGCTCCTTTCACCTGGCTCGCAGCAATCTCCCTCAAGTTTTCGCTGTATTTAGATTAACTTTAATCTTCAAAGATGGAGGGCAAGCTCCAATCCCGGTATAGGTGCGAAACTGGCCCCTTAGCGCCTCTGGATATACTTAATGTTAACCAGCTTTGGTCTTCCGAGACTATCAATTACGGCTTGATTGCGTGTTATCGTTAACACCTAAAAACCAATAAGTAAATTTAAATCATGGATAAGATGAAACAATTACTAACCTTACTTTTACTTTCCTGTTCACTTACGGCAATCGGCGCTGAAATTTCTCAGTAAAGGAAGTTGAAGCTTATTAAATCTATCGAAAAAAAGATTGCCTCCAACTATGTCTTGCAAGAAAACCTAGGAGCTATTCACTCTTCATTAGATAAAGTTGCAGAATCAGAGGCATTCAGACAAGCCACTGATACAGAGTCAGTGGCTGGAATTATTAAATCCGCCTTAACAAAGCATGATAAACACTTTGACGTAAGCTGGGATGATCCAGAATCTCCCCAACAGCAGCCGAAACACGAGGATTGGTTTAGTAAGCTCAGTAGAAAAAATTCTGGATTTACCCGAGTCGAAGTTTTAGAGGGTAACATCGGCTAAATTGCTTTCTGGGGGTTTGACCATGTTAACGAGGAGTCCCAAGGTCGAGTGGCTGCAGCTATTGCATTAATCCAAGATACTAGCGCTATTATTTTTGACCTGAGAAAGAATGGTGGTGGTAATGGCTTTATGGGCGGCCTTATCAGCAGTTATCTTTTTGATAAACCCACCCACCTCAATAGCATCCACTGGAAGCCAGCGGGCAATGTTACAGAGATTTGAAGTCAGGAAAAGGTTCAGGGTAAAAAGGTAGCAAACACCCCGGTATATATCTTAACCAGTAGCGATACCTTTTCAGCAGCAGTGGCCTTTGCGTACTATTTAAAGCACCTGGACCGTGCAACCATTATTGGAGAGGCAACCAAAGATGGGGCAAATCCCTGGCAGTACTTCCCCCTTGAGAATGGCTTTACAATAGCAATCCCTATCGCCAAGGCAGTCAATCCGATTACCAAAACTAACTGGGAGGGGACTGGTGTAAAACCAGATATCGAGACATCTCGGGAGAAAGCACTTTCAACAGCCTATAGACTCGCTTTACAAGAGGCCAAAATCTCTACTGCACACCCGGAACATTTAAAAGAAATTCAACAGAAACTGCAGGATTTCGACAGCCTTTAAAATACCTTAACCCCTTTCAATAACTTTTCAGACTACTACTTCAGGAAGGGGTCCTAGTTATTAGCCACCCCTCCCAGATCAATTCAACATCCCATAAATAAAAAACAGCCCTTAATAATTGTAAAAATCTTTCACTCACATTAACCTAAAATCATTCCCTTATCTTATTCGTGTAGCAGGGCGAATTGGATGTTTCAATTTACTCAAATCCTAAAGTACATTCCTGAAGAACTTGCGGACAGCTTTGCCCACCTCCCTCCAGATGAATATCTAAAATCCCAAAACCCATATCGCTACCGAACATATAGTTCAGGACTCTATAGTGGCAATTCAATTGAGTGGAGCAACAATACCATCTTCATACAGAGTAAAACAATTAACACGTACCTTGGGGATATAGAGCGTCACTACCCCTCATTAGGAGCAATCGCTCGAATATTCTCACAAAATATTGTAAGACACTTAATTTCCCAACAATATATACCGGCAAAAAAATATCAGGTCGGGTGCCACCAGATAAGAGTTCGTGCTACAGATGAATTCAACGCTTACCCCACCCCTGAGGGTTTTCACCAAGATGGGTTTGACTATGTAGCGATTAATTGTATTAATAGAAATAATGTCAATGGAGGCGAATCATTCATCAGCAACTTGGATGAAAATGAAATTATATTTCATGGCACACTAACCCCTGGAAAAGCTTTGGTTTTGAACGACAGGTCGCTCAAACACTACGTAAGCCCCATCACTCCTCTTTTTCCCGGGGAGGCTTTAAGGGATGTTGTGGTAATTACATTACATAACGATAGAAACACCACATGAAAACATGAAGCTTACCCAAACCAGATCCCAAAGAATTTTTTCAAGTTTAAAAAGATGACCGCCTAAATCAAACTTCAAATCCTCTCAAAAATACCAAACCAAGATCTCTTATTAACTTAATATCCGCATCAAGATGCTTGCAAGACCATATAGTAAACCACCAGATAGCGTAGACATTTACCCATGGCAACCAACAACAAAAACCAAACCAAGCGAATTCTTAGAATACCAGCCATTACAGTAAGGGGATCACCAATAATAGGCACCCAGGAAAAAAACAGGGAGAATACCCCATATTTTTTAAACCTCTGTTCAGCCTTTACAAATTCCTCTTCAGACATTCTCAACCATTTCTTGATCACGCCCAAACTGGCCCAGTAGCCTAATGCATAATTGAGAAGAGAGCCCGCTACATTCCCTGTAGTGGCGACTATTATCAGGGCCCAAGGGGAGAGCCCCTGGAGCAATAGACCAGTCATTACAATTTCTGAGCTTAGCGGCAGAATGGTCGCTGCCAGGAATGCTGATACGAAAAGGCCCAAAAATCCAAACTCAAGAAAGTACCCCATAATGACGACTCATACCTAGCTAAACTCGGCATTCCTTCTATCTATACTTATAATTGCGCCACTATAATCGAAAAAGGGGGACATCCCAACAACCCGCCTCGTCAGTGATAGCGATACTAGCCACAAGCCTCTACTTTTTATATTCACCCTTGTTAACACACTTTAGAATTCATAACCTTACCCAGACTTACTTAGGCCCAAGTACAGACCCGCTCATCCGAAGTAGAAATCAGTATCCACCCCATAATCCTCCAGCCACTTTCCAGTTTTGCTATCGACAAGATATTGCAGGTAGCTTTCCTATTCCTTTCTTTTGATTTGGATCGCTGAAAAACAACAAGCGATGTTGCTGAGCCATCCTCTGAAATATAAATCTTCTCTATATATAATCCGGAAAATGGATATTTCTCAAGGTCCATAGTTTTACGCAGCTGACTGATAATTACGGGAATTAAATCTGGATGATTGGACAACCCCGGCTGCTCACCGATAAAAAATAAAGGGGATTGAGCAAAGTACTTCTTTAAACTACTTGGCGGAGATGAACTATTAAGTGTGCGGTAAAAACTTTTTATAAGATCAGATACTTCACTGCGCGAGCTTGCATACATTTCAGATGAAAAGACAATAAATGCGACAACCAACAGCGTCTTAGCAGTTTTCATGGTTACCGCTTCCTATTTTGAGGAGTTTCTGAGTAACTCTGCAATTAGAGGGGACTGACTAAAGGTTGAAGTATAGTTATGCTATTAATTCGCATGGACTAAAGAAGGAAATCTGACAATCAACAGACGGAGTTATCCTGTGCCAGAGGTAATAGTGGAGAGAAGTATTTGCTGCCCTTATTGTGGTGAAATCATAAAAATACTGGTTGATTCATCAGTTTTGCCTCAACAGTACACTGAGGACTGCCAAGTTTGCTGTAGGCCTATCGTTTTCTCTGTGGAACTCGATTTAAATGGCGAGCTATCTATCGTGGCTCATACTGAGGATGAAGCATTCTAAATCGCATTGTCGCACTCAAATTCACTTCAAATTGGCAAAAACTTCAATCGCTCGCTTCCTTCCAGCCCCCACATCGCAAATCACTTGAGGATAGCCTTGAGTCGGCGGTGGATCGTGTATGGCTTTGTCGCTCAGCTCCTTTAGCTCAGGTATAAACTTGCGGATAAAATCTCCATTGGGATCAAAACGTTGCGACTGACTATAAGGATTAAATACACGGAAATAGGGTGCAGCATCAGTACCCGTGGAGGCAGTCCACTGCCAGCCCCCATTGTTGGAAGCAAAGTCTGCATCAATTAAGCGCTGCATAAAGTAGCGCTCACCCCAGCGCCAATCTATCAGCATATTTTTACTGAGAAATGAAGCTACTATCATACGCAATCGATTATGCATCCAGGCAGTCTCATTTAACTGTCGCATCGCTGCATCAACTATCGGAACTCCAGTCTCCCCCAAAGTCCAACGCTCAAACTGATCCTTATTGTAGGACCAGGGGATTTGGTCAGTTTCCTGCTTGAATGGCCTCCCTTTACTCAGACGGGGAAAGTCCACCAACAAATGGGTATAAAACTCCCGCCAGATTAATTCGCTAATCCAACAGGCCGCCCCATCATCTCCACCCAGCCAACGTCCCTCGTTCATATCCAACGCCATAGCTATACATTGGCGAATCGAAACAGCACCACTATTTAGGTAGGGGGATAAGTAGGAGGTACTATCGAGTGCAGGAAAGTCTCTCTCTGCCTGATACACAGATATTTTTCCACTGAACTTCTTGAGCCGTTTCAGTGCCGCCTTTTCTCCTGCTTGCCAACCTTTAATCAGGCCTGCATCGTCGATCTTATCTATCGAGTATGTCGACAGTTGCGCTGGAATCTTTTGGCTTAATTTCTGCCCTTCAGATAAAGAAAGCCACTTTGGCCAATGTGCTCCATTTTCCCGGGTAGAAATTTTCCGAGGCTTAGGCAAGGTTTTTACTTCACTATCGGCACACAATTGAATCAGTGCACGCTTGAAGGGGGTAAACACCTTGTAGGGTTCCCCTCCGCCGGTTCTTACTGCTCCCGGTGGAAGCAGGGTGCGATCACTGTAGAACTGAACCTGAACCCCCTCTTTTGTCAGTAAATCTTTTACTGCATTATCACGACGTAGCTCATTGAGTGGATATTCAGCATTCGCATAGAGAGCATTGATATTCAGGCGCTCAACTATTTGCTGAAGAACCCCTGAAACCTGAGCAAAAGTAGGAACTTCAATGAAGTACAGCGGTATATTGCGCTCCTCTAATCCATCTTGTAATTCACGCAAACAGGCGATACGAAAAGTCACCAATGGATTGCCTTCATCCTGGCTCTGCCAGGTATCCGGACAGGCAATAAATACAGCAGCCACCTCCTGACATTGCACACTGGCTTGGTAAAGTGCTGAATTATCATTGAGGCGTAAGTCACTGCGTAGCCATACCAGGCCACGCCGCAAAGTCACTGGGCGACTCATAGCTTTAAAGACTCCCGCAATTGTGTAACTGCACTCTCCGTATTTCCGGCAAGTACTTTTGTTAAAGGGAGTCGGTTCAGTTCAGTCAAAGCCAAACGCTGCACCTCAATAAAATCACCCGCAAGCCACAGAGGATCAGTCATCCCCTGAACAGCACTTGGTAGCTCACGCTCAAGAATATTTTTGGGCAGAGCCTTGTGGCTATAGCAAAGCACTCCCTGAGCACCCAGTTTTTTGACTGTACTTCCCAGCTCCAATAATCCCGCAGGATAAGCCAGGGTAACGACCTCTATTCCTGCGGCAAGGAGTACCGCAATAAACATCTGTATAAATGCCTGTTGGCCCTGAACGCCAATTTCCAGTAAAAGAACACGGGGCTTCGCCTGGGACTTGTCTTTGTCCAGGTTTTTCCTGGCAATACCATTAGCCAGAAGTAGTTGTTCATTTAACAGAGGCCAGAAAAATGTCTGCGCTCCATGGGCTTCAGGTAGGCGAAATCGCTCAAGCCGCACATGCAAAGGTTTCAACCAGTGCTCCAACAGCAAAGCTGCAGGGAATGAAGAAAACCACTGATCGAGACGGCGACGCAGCTGGGGTTCTGCAAAGTTTCTGAGAAGACTGGAGGTTTCATCCAGCATCGCCTGCCAATTGTTTTTTCCATCGCCTGCAGTCGCTGGCACCCCTAAATTGTCCTGCTCTCGCGCCAACAGGTCTCGCACTTGACCAATGGAAACGCCCCTGGCGAGGCATTGCAGGACCTTTTCAATCTGCTCGACTTCCTCTTCACTATAAAGTCGATGCCCTTTGCTGGTGCGCATGGGTTTTAGTAAACCATAGCGGCGCTCCCAGGCCCGTAAGGTCACGGGGTGCACCCCAGTCCTCCGAGCTATCTCACGAATCGGAAAATAGTTTTTTTCAACAACTTCAGGGTCGGACATGACGCTCATTATCGAAATTCACATAAACCTAATTCAGCCGGCTCGGCAGCGAGCAAGACCTGGCTGTGGATAAAGTGGTGTGGGCTTCTCGGCAAGTAATGACGGAGCATAGTAAGTACCGCCGAAATCGGTTTATGCCCCTGCCGGTACTCCTCGATAAGCTGGGCTAATTCAGCCCGCTCTTCCCGGCTTAAATAGCCCTTTAAATGCCCCTGGCTGTGCATCAGTGCATTGGTTCGATCCTTGCGCGATGCATGTTGGGAGAGAATATCCATAATCCGCCCACGAATTTCATAAGCGAACTCTTCGGGGGTCACCGCGCGAGAGTTGGAAACAAACTGACCCAAGGCACGGGTCAGAGGCTGGCTATGGGCTAGCAAGAGGTACTTATAAGCGGTGTAAAACTCAATAACTTTAGCGGGTCGAGGATCCGGCGATACATAGCGATGCCAGGCATCGTAAGCAAATACTCGGGTTAAAAAGTTCTCGCGAATATCGCTGGCATTCAGTCGCCCTACTTCCTCCATAGGGAGGTGGGGGAAATTCTCTCTCACACGCGCAGTAAATAGACCTGCCGAATGCGCCAGTACACCGCGACCATCTTCTTTGTAATGGGGGGTAGTACGCACACCGCAGCTGGGAGACTTTTGCATCAGGATAAAACCGCGCAACTGCTCGACCTCCGGACTTATCTCGTCTGCGTAAGCTTCAAGGTCCTCTGTCACATCGATATTGGTGTCATCGCGCCCAACTGCGCGCAGGCGGTCACTGACAATCAGGTGAATTGGCGGGCGGGGCACTCCCAAGCCTATTGCCACTTCCGGGCAGTAAGCTTGCAGATCAAAGCAATTACCCAGCAGCTGAGTGCAGACTTTACTGTGTTTATGGCTACCGTTATATCGAACTGGATCACCCACGGCACAGCGGCTGATACCAACGGGAATCTTATGCGGCAGGAATTGAATATTCATAGTCACAAGGTGAGCAGGTAATGGCCTACCTTTTTTATAGCCTGCCACTAAAACTTATACAAGCTTTGCCTTTGTATAAGTTTTTGAAAATCTCCTGCAAGGTAACCGTGGCTTGCGCAAATACAAACCAAAGCTACAATGCAAAGCCGCGTTCATTCCGAGTTTTAGCGCTGCGCGCACTATTATCGCCAGTCCCCGGTCTGCGATGCGGCTCATACCTCCCGGAAAGTACGGATTAGCTCATGATTCCAGCATTGCGCGAAGTCGACGAGGTTCAGGCGCTCTATTTGCAGTTCTTGCAGGAACTGAAGGACGCAGGTTTCCGTGGCGATACCACCCCCAGTTATGCCAGCCGCACGGTCCTGGCTACCGATAATTCGATATACCAAGTCCTCCCCCAGGCCGTTGCTTATCCCCGCGACAGTCGTGACTTGCAGCTGCTCGCCGAGCTGGCTGACAGGGAGGAGTTTCACTCGGTAGTGCTATCCCCCCGTGGCGGTGGTACCGGTACAAACGGCCAGTCCCTGACCGATGGACTGGTTGTGGATATCTCCCGCCATATGAACCAGATCCTCGAAATCAATGTTGAGAAGCGCTGGGTCCGGGTACAAGCCGGGGTGGTCAAAGACCAACTGAATGCAGCACTCAAACCCCACGGCCTATTTTTTGCTCCGGAGCTTTCCACCAGTAACCGAGCCACCATTGGCGGCATGATCAATACCGATGCCTCGGGCCAGGGTTCATGTGTCTACGGCAAAACCCGCGATCACGTGCTGGAATTACACACCGTATTATTGGGCGGTGAGATTTGGCACTCGGCCCCGATCGGCGATGAGGAGCTAGCACAAGTTAGTGTCGGGGATAAACGCTCTGCACAGGTTCACCAAGTCTGTGATTCTATCGCGCGTACAAAAGCAGAATTAATCACAGCAAAGTTTCCCAAGCTGAACCGCTGCCTCACCGGCTACGACCTGGCCCATATTCGCGACGATAAAGGCTTTAACCTCAATAGTGTTCTCTGTGGCTCAGAGGGAACCCTGGGTTTTATCGCCGAGGCAAAACTCAACCTGTTGCCAATTCCCAAATGTGTCGCTCTGGTCAATTTAAAGTACGACCATTTTCAAGAGGCGCTACGCGACGCCAAAGACCTGATGCTGGCCGGTCCCATGTCTATCGAGACAGTGGACAGCAAAGTGTTGCAGCTGGCGATGGAAGATATCGTCTGGCACAGCGTCAGTGAATTTTTCCCTGCGGATGATCGCCCGGTCAAGGGCATTAATTTAGTCGAGTACGCCGCCGATAGCGAAGAGGAATTGGAGCAGGCACTAGCCCAATTTACTGCTCATATTGATGAAGCTATTGGCCAAGCAGGTAAAAGTTTCGGTTATTCCATTGCCCGAGGCCACGCCGAGGTCAATCGAATCTGGGCCATGCGCAAACGGGCCGTCGGTTTACTGGGCAATGCCCAGGGAGAAAAACGCCCAATTCCCTTTGTCGAGGACACAGCAGTACCACCGGAAAACCTGGCGGATTTTATCGCTGAGTTCCGCGCAGTATTGGATGAGGCCAATCTCGACTACGGTATGTTTGGCCATGTCGATGCGGGCGTGCTGCACGTGCGTCCGGCAATTGATATGAAAGACCCCCAGCAAGCCGCACAAATTCGTCCGATCACCGATCAGGTAGTCGCCCTCACACAGAAATATAATGGCCTTTTGTGGGGGGAGCATGGGAAAGGTGTCAGGTCTGAATACGCACCGGAATTTTTTGGCGAGCTCTACCCTGAGCTGCAAAAAATCAAAGCCGCCTTCGATCCTCACAACCAACTTAATCCAGGGAAAATAGCTACCCCCAGTGATGACAGCCAGCTGCTGAAAATTGACGAGGTATCCACCCGAGGCGAGCGGGACCGGCAAATTCCCGCCCAGGTCTGGGAGGGCTATGAGGAAGGTGTGCACTGCAACGGCAATGGTGCTTGCTTTAACTGGAATCCCGACGATGCCATGTGCCCTTCCTACAAGGCCACTCGCAACCGTATTCACTCTCCCAAGGGGCGCGCCTCTTTAATGCGCGAATGGCTGCGATTGCTCAGTGAAAAAAATGTCGATGCGGTCTCCAGTGCCCAGCGCCTGCGGGAGCGCTCCTTTTTCGTCGGACTCCCCAAACGCATTATCAATTCCCTGGCAAAAACCCGTGGCGAGTACGATTTCAATCACGAAGTTAACGAGGCAATGCAAGGCTGCCTGGCCTGTAAATCCTGTGTAGGGCAGTGCCCGATAAAAGTGGATGTGCCGGAGTTTCGCAGCAAATTCCTCGAACTCTACTACAGCCGCTATTTGCGTCCACTAAAAGATTACGCCGTCGGTGGGCTGGAATTCCTGATGCCACACCTGGCCAAGCTACCTCAGTTATACAACTGGCCACTAAAACTCAAGCCAGTTTCCTTCCTGATGGAGCGCCTGTTCGGCATGGTGGACAGCCCACTATTATCGGAAAAAACCTTGAAAGCGACTATGGCGGAGCTGGGTGTGCCTGTCGCCAGTGCCGCCTGCCTGGAGTCCCTGGGCCCGGCACAGCGCAGTCGCGCAGTGGTGATAGTGCAGGATGCTTTTACCAGTTATTTTGATGCCCAAGTGGTTGCCGACATTGTGCGCTTACTAAAGCAGCTCGATTTTGTCCCCATGCTGGCGCCCTACCGCGCCAACGGCAAACCCCTACATGTGCACGGTTTCCTGCGCCAGTTCCAGAGAGTCGCTGAATTAAACAGCCAGATGCTTAACGACCTCGCCGCCAGCGGTATTCCCCTTGTGGGCATCGACCCCTCAATGACCCTGACTTATCGCTCCGAGTATAAAAAGCTGATGGGCGATGAGGCACCCAAGGTCCACTTGTTACAGGAATGGCTGGCTTCCCAGCGGGAGCACCTGGAACAACAGCGCCACCGCATAGCGCCCGCCAACTTCCAGCTTCTGCCCCATTGCAGTGAACAAACCAATGCCACCGCCTCGGTGAAAGACTGGCAAAATGTTTTCACTGCCCTGGGCCTGGAACTCGCTACCGAGAGCCTCGGCTGCTGCGGTATGGCCGGTACCTATGGCCACGAAGCAGATCACAAAGAGACCTCACGAGTCATTTTCCAGCAATCCTGGGCGCCCCGATTGAACAGTGGCGAAAACCAGTTGGCCACCGGCTATTCCTGTCGTTGCCAGGCCAGTCGCTTTGCAGGCGTATCCTTGCGCCATCCGCTACAGGGGCTACTGGCACAACTGGATAAATAGGCATTTACTGACGTAAGAGGCCCATATCTCCGGGTCTCTTACCGTCCACCCAAAGTAGCCTGCGGGAAGTGCCTATGCACAAACATCTCTCAAACCTGCTCATGCTGTTTTATGCACTGCTTGGCATCGCCGTATTGCTAGCAGCAATATCCATAAGCTCAAACTCCGGGAAACAACAATTAGAGCACCATCTATCCCAGGCCCAACACTCCCTGGCATTGGTTACTGAGGCTGAAACCTACGCCCGCACGGGCAACTACGCCGACGCACTGCCACTTTACGAAAAGGCCATCTCCTCGCTGTCCGACTATCCGGATCAACAGCAGGCCCTGCGCTACCGCTACGGTATTGTGCTCAATGCATTTAGCGCCCAAGCGCGACCTGACCTCTACCCCCTTGCCCGCGCACAGTTCGAATCGGTCCTCAATTACCTGGATGAGGGCGCGGTGCTACCGCAGTCCACCGCGAGAGTGCGGTCGGCCATGGCACACACTTACCATCAGCAAGCAGCAACGGAGAAGGAGCACACTCAGCGAGCTCATCTTTTACGCTCGGCTTACCTTCTATATAAGAGTGCAATCCAAGGCCTGCGCGAACAGGAGGAATGGCAGAACCTTGCCATCACCTATTTCAACCTGGGGCAAGTCTGTGAATGGCAGGGAAACCTGGAGGAAGCCATCATCTGGTTGGAAAAAACGGTGAAGCTGGACATGCAGCACAAGCTGCCGGACCTCCAGGAAGACAGTGACTACTTATCCGCATTGCGCAGCCAGGTGGAACCGATACTGGAAAACCCCGAAACCGCGCTGTAAGTACTGGGGATTCCCTGCACTTTTTAATGTGACGCACCGGTTTTTCCGCTAAAACCTGCTGTTTTTTGTCATATCAGCAATATATGGAGAATAAGTCACAAATAATTTATGAGGAATTTTTTACTGTTCCAGTCATGCTAAGTAATGCCCTCCACCACTCCTAGCACGACTCTTTAGAATGACATCGCTGTCACGCAATTTTTCTCTTTTGAAACCATTTACCAAGGAGCTGGGTTCTATCCGGCTATTTCCTTCTGTACAAAATATATACAGCGCAATTTTATTGTTCTTTATATCTGAAAATTAAGCCATTTTTTTATTTTCTGTAAATAACCCGCCAATTCATACGGCTTTTTCTCGCTTTGCAGGAAAAAGTTGATACCTCAGGAATCGCCGGTAATATAGCCAGCGCTGATTAAATATTGATCAACGATTTCCAAACAAACTTGGAAATTTCACAAGCAGCCCTTGGCTTGTGACCATTTATGACCTGGAGGTAATGGGACATGATGAAACAGACTCTGCGAAATACTGCCTTTTTTATTGCTGCCTTACTCGCTATCGGTGTAAGCGTTAATGCCTCAGCAGCACTTAAGAAAACCATGATTGTTGACGCAACTGCTTACAACTCTGTACCCGGACAAACTGACAGTGATCCCTGGGTAGCAGCTTGGAACAACCGCCTGCGCCCCGGTGACAAAATTATCGCCGTATCCCGTGACCTGGAAAAACACGGTCTGACTAACGGCGCCAAAGTTAAAATTGAAGGTCTGCCTGGCACCTATACCGTGCGCGACCGTATGAACAAGCGTTTTACTAACCGAATCGATGTTTGGATGGAGAAAGACATTAAGAAAGCCCGCGCCTGGGGCAAGAAAAAACTGAAGATTGTTTTTGAGCCCGTAAAGTAATTAGACCTAATTTCAACAGAGCTTGTGACCCCGCCCTCCAGCGGGGTTTTTTTATTGTTAAAAGAATTTATATCTAATCCACCAAAAAGCAATCAGGGTTCCATCTCCATTAAAAACCCTTCTAGCTCTATACAATTTGAATTTCCGATATAAAACAGGCTCGGCTGCTGGTTCTCGGTATAGCGATGTTTTAATCCATCCTCGCCAATTAATATTAAGTATTCTGATTTTACCCAGCGCTCACCCTCCCTGTATTCCGTTAGCCATAAAAGCGACGGCTGCCCCTCGTGACAGAGCCCATAAAACATGCGGGTTTTTTCCACCAGTTTCTTGGTCATGTAATCTAGATAGCGGCCGGGATAGGTATAGCGATCAGCCTCAATACCAATTTTCTCTGGGTTTATCCCCATATCGGCGCGGCCAACTCTCTGTATATAAATTGCCAGGTTCTCGTCGCAATCGAGACAATGGCGCCCGGCAACAATGGCATAGCCACTCAATTCGGAGATAAGTCGGGCTTCTTTCAGGTCAGTGGTGAGTAGCTGTCGATTGGAAAGGCGGATGCTCTCTGCGGATACCAGTGGACTTAATACAGTCACCAGCAGAATAAGGTAGCGCAGGTTCATGGGGAGGGTAACCGCAGGTTAGGTAGTACCGCCGGAGACCTGGATTCCACCATTGTCTCGCGGCGGCACTGTGATTGGGTGTGCTGTTACACAGTCGCGATTCCCTTCTCACATTAACCATAGCAGTTTGAACAAATGTCAGCCGACTTTTGCCACAACTCCCGCTGGGAATTGCCAGTCAGCCGATTCACTCTGAAGAGGACTTACCAGCTGCCGTCGGCCTCCTGAACTGGCCCAACAAAGGTAGCGATCCCCTCCTCTTTAAGAGCATCGAGCGCTTCATCCAGCGCTTCCCGCTCAGTCTCAAACGCATCTTCCCAAACGGTTGAGTTGTTGTGTTCATCGACGATTTCAAGCAGCCAGCCGCCCTCACCATCTTCATAAATATCGATCTGGACGGAAACCTCGCCCTCCCGATAGATCTGGCTCAACTCCGACTCTTTCGGTGCAAACTCTTCGCCCATGGGATTCGCCTCGCTGTGACCTTGAAATTTCGGCCAGAACTTTGACAACTTGCGGCCCGACGGTCAACTACAAATCCCTTTTCTTGCAGATGCGGACCGCCTGCTTACTGTACGACAAGCTCCTTTTTTTGCGATAAAATGCGCGGCGATTTTTTCTGCTCCGGATTTGCGATCCGGCCCGCAACTGAGGAAGTACCATGAACCAATTTGTTGTCTGTGCACTGTATAAGTTCGTTACCCTTGAGAACTTTGAAACGCTTCGCGCCCCACTGCTGGAGGTGATGCAAGAAAACAGTGTTCGCGGCACCCTGCTGTTGGCCCAAGAGGGCATCAATGGCACTGTAGCCGGCTCCCGCGAAGGTATCGACGCGGTATTAGCCCATTTGAAGTCAGACGAGCGCCTCGCCAACCTGGACTACAAAGAGTCCATCACCCAGGCAATGCCCTTCCTGCGCAGCAAAGTGAAGCTAAAGAAAGAAATTGTCACCATGGGTGTAGAGGGCATTGATCCACTGCGCACCGTCGGCACCTATGTCAAACCCAAAGACTGGAATGCCCTGATCAGCGACCCAGAGGTTGTTGTCGTGGACACCCGCAATGACTATGAATTCCAGGTTGGTACTTTCAAGAATTCCATCAACCCGGAAACTGAAACTTTCCGCGAGTTCCCGCAGTACGTAAAAGAGAATATGGACCCGGCCAAGCACAAGAAGGTCGCCATGTTCTGCACCGGCGGTATCCGTTGCGAGAAGTCCACAGCCTATATGAAAGAGCAGGGCTTTGAAGAGGTATATCACCTCCACGGCGGTATTTTGAAATACCTGGAAGAAGTCCCAGCAGAAGAATCCCTGTGGGAAGGCGAGTGCTTTGTTTTCGATGAGCGGGTGACAGTCAACCACAACCTGGAACGCGGCAAATACGATCAATGCAATGCATGCCGCATGCCCATCACTGAGGAAGACCAGCAATCTCCCCTGTTCGAGCAGGGTGTAAGCTGCCCGCACTGCCACGACAAGGTGCCGGAAGCCGACCGAGCCCGTTTCCGCGAGCGCGAAAAGCAAATTCAGCTGGCCAAACAGCGCGGTGAAGTACACATTGGCCAGGACGCCCGCGCGCAAACCGTCTCCCGCCGCGAGCAAAAGAGAGAGGAGCGCCGCCGCCAGGCTGAAGCCCAACAGGCGCGCAACCAGCAGGCCTAACCCCTCCCCTAGAGAGCAAGAGGCTGAGGTACGACCTTTATCTGGGCTAGCCAGGCCTCTGCCTCAGCCTCCACAACGAACTCCCTAGAACTGAGCCTACACAGGCAGGAGCCATGGCTGGGCAGCGGACAGGTCCAGCGCCCTCGCGGATGTAACACCGCGATAAATGCCCGTCGCAGTACAGGGTTCTCAGCAATAAAGTGAATAAATTTCTGGTGCTCCTCCAGTGTGGTTTTGCTGCGCGCATAACGCAGGTCGAGTAGTACACGTAGGGGTTTTCGGTGGCGATACTTTTCCACCAGTAGTGCAATGGCTTCTATTTTGTCCTTATACCCCACCGGACCAAAAAAAAGCACACGCGCTATTCCACCCGCCGGCCGATAGCTAATATGAAAATTCATTGATAACAGCACCCGTGCGCTTGTCTTTTTTATTTTTATCGACTACAGCTTCCGCAATGCCTCTTTTTATTGTCTTACCTGTATTGAAAACGCGAAATAAGGCAGACTTTTTTCTCGTACACTCCTGATATTTACTTCTATCTCAACGGCAATCCAACATCCGTATAAAGGGTTTGACGTTTGTCGGCGAAAATACTGCACCTGTAAACCCGTTTTAATACCCTCAGCCCCAACTACATTTAATAAGCGACAAAAAACCTGCAAATACTGCCACCTAAAAATCATAAGCGGTCTATATCGCAAAAAAATATCGGCTTTATGATTTTTAAAACAATAAGTAACTAGTACGATCAAAATACCCCTGTTTTTTACCAGGTAATTCTGTGAAATATTTTGAAACTTCTAATTTACCCAGGGCGCGACAGAAGTGGGCTATCGCTAAAAGGAAATCTGTACCATAAAACAAGGAACAAACTAGTACGGCTTACTTCAATGAGGGACACCGGGCTGCATCAATATAGAAATATTGGAGCCCGGTAAAAACAGAAAAACAAAGAAAATTATTTCTTTGTGATCAATATCGCGAATGGGTTCAACTTATTTCGATTTCCGGCATATCGCTGTCATCACTGCTGTTTAACCAGATCTGGGCAGCAGCCTTGCGGGCAATTTCGCAATAAAAACCAGCAATTTCACTATCTGGATCGGAAATAACACTGGGCTGTCCGCTATCCACATCGGCGCGGATTTTCTGTGCCAGCGGAAGCTCTCCCAGTAAATGGGTATCGTACTCCGCAGCGATTCGCTCACCGCCACCGGTACCGAAAATTGGCTCGCTGTGACCACACTTGGAACAAGTATGCAGCGCCATATTTTCCACAATACCCAACACAGGTACCGATACCTTGCGGAACATCTCCACGCCCTTAATGGCATCTTTTAGTGCCAGGTCTTGAGGGGTAGTTACAATTACCGCACCGGCCAAGGTAGTTTTCTGTGCCAGCGTCAATTGAATATCCCCAGTACCCGGGGGCATATCCACAACCAGGTAATCAAGCCCATCCCGACTTTCCCCCCACAGGGTTTGACTGAGAATCTGGTTGAGCGCGCCGCTGGCCATAGGCCCTCGCCATACCGCTGGGGTCTCCTCGGTCATCAGGTACCCCAGAGACATTGTCTCTATTCCATGGGCCTCTACCGGCACAAAGAATTTCTGTTCTTTCACATGCGGGCGCTGGTCTTCAGTTCCCAGCATGGTGGGCAGGCTCGGGCCGTAGATATCAGCATCCAACAAACCAACCCGGGCACCTTCCGCCGCCAGGGCCAGGGCCAGATTGACCGCAGTCGTGGACTTGCCAACCCCGCCTTTGCCCGACGCCACAGCAACAATATTTTTTACCTTCGCCAGAGTTTCCGGCGCCCCGGAAGTCGGCGTAGCGGGAATATCGCTGAACAGCTCAAACTGCAACTTAGAGCCTTTGAGGGGCCCGGCTTTCAACAGCGGCTGACAGCTTTCCTCTACTCTCTGGTGCCAGTCTGCCTCCTGGCTCGCACACGGATATCCCAGGGTAATCCCTGCGAAAACAGTTTCGTCCTCATACCCAACTTCAATTTCTGCGTCCAAATCATCCAGCGGCAAGCCACTGGCAGGATCATGCAACTGGCCGAGGCACTCCGCCAGTCGCTCCAGTTCAGCCTGAACTTCCTGTGACAGCTCGTCATGATCGTGATGATGATCGCTCACGGTATCTCCCTCTCAGCGCTTCTAGATTGGCTCGCATTGTGTCGGATGACGCGGCCTAACACCAGCCACGGCAGCCAAACAAGGATTCACATAAGCCAGCTTGATCCCTCCACGACATAGTGCAAATCTGCTATATTCCGCGGTCTTTTGACGATCTTCGGCCCACTCTCCGTGAGTCCCTGGCCGCAACCCCACAGCGATGGAAAAACCGATGTCCGATACGCGCAACATTCTCGTCACCAGCGCACTGCCCTATGCCAATGGCTCCCTACATCTGGGCCATGTGCTCGAATATATCCAAACCGATATTTGGGCCCGCTTCCAGCGTGCGCGCGGTAATAACTGCCTGTATATCTGTGCCGACGATGCTCACGGCACTGCAATTATGCTGAAGGCTGAACAACTGGGCCTGACCCCGGAACAGCATATCGCCAATATGCAGGCAGAACACGAGCGCGACTTCGCCGACTTCCTAATTGGTGTAGACAACTACCACTCCACCCATTCAGAGGAAAACCGCGAGCTGTCGGCAATGATCTACCGCCGCCTCAGCGAAAACGGCCACATCGCATCGCGCACTATTACCCAGGCTTTCGATCCAGAGAAACAGCTTTTCCTGGCGGATCGCTATATCAAGGGAACCTGCCCCCGCTGCAGCACGCCCGACCAGTATGGTGATAACTGTGAAGCCTGTGGCGCCACCTACAGCCCTACCGAACTGATCGATCCGGTATCAGCAATCTCCGGCGCCACTCCGATAGAAAAGGAGTCAGAGCACTTCTTCTTTACCCTGCCCGCATTCACCGAATACCTGCGCGAGTGGACCCGCTCCGGCACTCTCCAGGATGAAGTAGCCAACAAGCTGGCCGAATGGCTGGAAGAGGGCCTGCAAGAGTGGGATATTTCCCGCGACGCCCCTTACTTCGGTTTCGAAATTCCCGATGCGCCGGGCAAATATTTCTACGTGTGGCTCGACGCTCCCATTGGCTATATGGCCAGTCTCAAAAACTACTGCGACAGCAAAGGGCTGGACTGGCAGGAGTACTGGAAAAAAGACAGCGACGCCGAGGTCTACCATTTTATCGGCAAGGATATCGTCAACTTCCACGCACTCTTTTGGCCAGCCATGCTGGACTCGGCGGACTTCCGCACCCCCAACAAAGTTTGCGTACACGGCTTCCTTACCGTAAACGGCAAGAAGATGTCCAAGTCCCGCGGCACCTTTATCAATGCCCGCAACTACCTGGATCACTTGAGCCCTGAGTATTTGCGCTACTACTTCGCCGCCAAACTGACCGGTGGCGTCGATGACCTGGATCTGAACCTGGACGATTTTATCGCCAAGGTGAACTCTGACCTGGTGGGTAAAGTAGTCAATATCGCCTCTCGCACCGCCAAGTTTGTCAGCAAGTCCGGTGGCAAGCTGGCCGGCGAACTAGCCGACGAACAATTGTGGAACCAATTTGTAGAGGCGGCTCCACGAATTGCTGAGTATTACGAGCAGCGAGAATACGCCCGCGCCATGCGCGACATTATGGCTCTGGCCGACGCCGCCAATGCCTGGATCGCCGACAAGGCTCCCTGGTCCCTGGCCAAGCAGGAGGGCACCGAAGCTGAGGTTCTGGCTATTTGCTCCCAGGGTGTGAATATGTTCCGCGCCCTGATCACCTGGCTCGCCCCGGTATTGCCCAACACTGCACAAAAAGCGGCGGAGTTCCTCAACAGTGAGCTAGATTGGAACAGCGCAACCAAACCGCTGACAGATCACGAAATCAAGAAGTTCAAGCCGCTGCTGCAACGGGTGGAGAAAACCCAGGTAGATGCAGTTATGGATGCGGCTGCGGAATCCCTGGCCCAGCTACAAGCGGAAACCAAAGCTGCTACCGGCCCTCTGGCGGAGGACCCCATTGCTGAGGAAATCCAGTTTGATGACTTCGCCAAAGTAGACTTGAGGATCGCCCTGATCGCCAAAGCTGAGCATGTTGAAGGCGCCGGTAAACTGCTGCGCTTAACCCTGGACCTGGGCGGCGAAACCCGCCAGGTATTTGCCGGTATTAAAAGCGCCTACGCCCCTGAAGACCTGGAAGGTAAGCACACCGTTATGGTCGCTAACCTGGCGCCGCGTAAAATGCGCTTTGGTGTCAGTGAGGGTATGGTTCTGGCAGCAGGTCCCGGAGGTAAGGACCTGTGGATACTGGAGCCCCACGAGGGCGCCAAACCCGGTATGCGCGTAATGTAATTTCCCTGCGCTAACGCAGGGAAACCGCAATCAAGCCGGCACACACCAGCCCCACTCCCAGCAGCTGGGGCCTGTGTGCCGGCTCCTTGAGTAACCAGACCGCCAAACCCACGCCCAGGGGAATACTCAACTGCCTTAGGGCGACTACATAACTCACATTTTCAGTCATTGTCATCGCCAGCAGTACCAGGCCGTAAGTCGCTCCCATCATGGCACCGGTCAGAGCCCCGACCTTCAAGTCCCGAAAACTTTGGATCAATGGCGCAGTGCCACTCTGACCCAAGCACCCCAGAAGCAGCCATACACCACAGGCGAGAAACTGCATCCCCAAATAGCTGTAGGCAAGAACAAGCGCAGGGATAGTGCCTCCCGCAGCATCCCCCAGGTAAATCAGCGCCCCTTTATCCGCCAGTGAATAACCCACAGTGCCAATGGCTGCTACCAGCGCCCAAGCGCAGTCCGCGCGCCAATAAGCTCTCCAGTGCCACTCGCGGAAATACACCAGCGGTACCAGCAGGCAGCCAATTGTCACCAACAGCATTCCCACCCAGGCGAGTGGAGGCAACGATTGCCCCAACAATACCGTTGCCAGTGCAACCAGCAATACCGGCAATGCTCGAGCAACGGGATAGACCAATCCCATATTGGCTCGCTGGTAGGCGAGGGATAAGCCCCCCATATAAATCATTTGAAAAAAACCACTACCGATAAGGAGGATCCAAAAACCTCGCGGGAGTGAATCAACCTGATATAGCAACCAAAAATTTAGCGGTAAAAGAAAAATTCCAACACTGAGAGTCGCGATACAAAAAAAGGCGGGAGTTGGTGTACGGGACTTCCCCAGTAAATTCCAACCCGCGTGTAGAAATGCAGAAATTAAAACAAGACTGGCAGCGGTAAACGATATTCCCATAGAGGCCCTCTTCAATTGCGACAGAAAGGCCCCGACAAACCAACCGTAGCCACGAATATGCGCAGTTAAGGCCGCTGGCCAGCAAAGTTTTGCATTCCCTCTTCACTGCCGTAGCATGTCCACCACACTGCAAATCTATCGAGGAGATGTCATGCGCGGCGTATTTCTGGACACTTTGACAATGAAGCTTGAGGAGCTGGATACCTCGGCCCTAACAAATAGTCTAGACCAGTGGGACTTCTATGAAACGACTCCCGCCGAAAAAGTCGCGGAGCGAATCGCCGAGGCCGAGGTGGTAATAACCAATAAAGTCATAATAAGCCGCACATTATTGGAGCAGGCCAGCAAATTAAAAATGATTTGTGTTTGCGCAACCGGTACAAATAACATCGATCTCGCCGCCGCACAGGAATTAAATATTCCGGTGTATAACGTTAAAGGTTATGCGGGGGCTTCTGTACCACAGCACACTCTTGCCCTGATCCTGGCTCTTGCTTCCAAGTGGCACCGCTATCACAACGATGTTTTTGCCGGACGCTGGAGCCAATCTACAATTTTTTGCCTGCTCGATCACCCAGTGGTTGAACTCGCAGGAAAAACACTCGGTATCATTGGCTTTGGTGCCCTCGGGCAGAAGGTGGCAAAACTGGGGGAAGCCCTGGACATGCGGGTACTGGTGGCTGAATCATTTAGCGGCACACCCGCTGAAGGCAGGACGCCACTGCAACAATTGTGTGCAGAGTCCGATGTCATCAGTCTGCACTGCCCGCTCACAGAAGAAACCGATCAGCTGGTAGACGAGCAATTCATCGCCGCGATGAAACCCGGCGCACTCCTGGTCAATACGGCTCGGGGCGGGCTGGTGAATGAACAGGCACTGGCGGATGCTTTGCGCAGTGGACACCTTGGGGGGGCGGCGCTGGATGTCCTCAGCCAGGAGCCCCCACCCGCCAGTCACCCACTATTGGACAGAGATATCCCCAATTTGATTATCACCCCCCACAACGCCTGGATCAGCCGTGAATCACGCCAGCGCCTACTCAACGGGGTCGTAGAGAATATTGAAACCTGGAAAAGTGAGAGTACCAGCCATCCATAAACAACTCGCTTTTATCTAACCCAAGCCATCTCAGGCATCTGCCGGCCCGGGGGCTAATCCCCTCTGTGAACTCAGGCCGGCTTTTGCCGTTTGAAACTACGACCGGGCCCGAACAGCTGCCAGCCATAGTCCAAGATCAGTAGCAGAGACAGGGACTTTTTCCTGCAAAAATCGCGTGAAAAAAACCCCTTTTTCAAGTGGGAATTACCACGCGGGACTATAGACTTCCTCGGCAATTAAACCCCGAGAGGAGAAACCTGATGGCAACCGCAAGATCTCCACATACGAACTCCAGTAGGGAGAAGCTGCAACAGGCCTATAATCTTGCTGGAGAGGCCGCTTCACAAGCTGCTGGCAGCTTGAAAGAGAGGGCCCGGACCTCTGTAGAGTCCCAGAGACAACGTGCCACCGATGTAATGGAAAAAGCGGAGTCCTCACTTCGGGAGCGCCCCATTCTCGCTGTTGGCTGTGCATTTGTTGTTGGCTGGGCAATTGCGAAGCTCTTTAAGTAACGCTTCTCTCTTTTTTTCGACTGGTAAGGACACCCCCTGATGGGCAATGAAAAAAAGTCCCAAGCGTCTGGCGAGAATGCCGATTCCGCTGCGCAGGAGCGCAGCCCGGGTCAGTCTTCACCTTCTCCCTCAGGGAAAGACTCTGATGGAGAAGGTGAAAATAGCCTTGAAGCTACCCTTGCTCGCGCCGAGGCAACACTGACCCTACTGACTGCCTGGTTGGCTAATATTCAAAAGCTATTCCAGTTGGAGTTGGATAGAACGATTGCAGCCGGCAAGCGTATTGTTGCCCTGCAACTGATGTTACTGCCTCTAAGTGCGGCCCTCATCGTCAGTCTCTGTGGAGGCGTTGGGCTGATTGCCTACTATTTTTCCCAGTCTATTTATTTGGCATTTCTGGTATTTATTCTTATCCAGGTCGCTATTTTGGCGGGAGCTATCGTTTATCAAAAGAAGCTGGTGCCCCTACTGGGTTTTGAAGAGACCAGGCGACAAGTTAAAGAGGCTTTAAACGATGTCACTGAAGTCTTTAAATAAACAGATCGAACAATGCAGCCGGGATACGGAGCGACAGCGGCTCAGTGTATTGGCAATCGTAAATCAGCAACAGCAAGATGTTCAGCAGCGTTTACAGGGAATTCCCCTGCCATTGGTTTTAGGCCTCGCTTTAATCGCCGGCTTCGCGGCGGAAAAATTATGGCAATTGCCCCGCACCTCACAGGTGGTTCAGTTTATGCTGTCTATGAGGGCTTTTTAGCCGACGCTACTCTTTATATAAATATTAATTCAACGGCCACTTCTAAAAAGAGGGGCACCGGAAAATAACCTTAGAGAATAGATACTGGCACATCCTTGTACCAGCCTTACCTATTAACACCCTATATTAATCAACATCCTTATCGGTCACTTTATCTTGGGTGTTATTGTCAAAATCACCGGCGCTGTGGCGCTCATGTAGTTGTTCGCTGGGCTCACCCCAGGTTCGATTGACCATTCGTCCGCGCTTTACTGCTGGCCGCTCTGCAATTTCCCCCACCCAACGATTGAGGTTTTTATAACTCTGGGTATCGAGAAATTCCGCCGCACCATAAGCTTCATTGCGCACCAGAGCCCCATACCAGGGCCAGATCGCAATATCGGCGATGGTATAAGTCCTTCCCGCCACATACGGATGCTTCGCCAGCTGTTGGTCCAATACGTCCAACTGGCGCTTTACTTCCATAGCAAATCGGTTGATCGGGTATTCATATTTTTCCGGTGCATAGGCATAAAAGTGTCCAAAGCCTCCCCCCAGGTAAGGAGCCGAGCCCATCTGCCAGAAGAGCCAATTCAATGCCTCAGTGCGCTGCTCGGGCGTATGGGGCAAAAGGACATTAAACTTTTCCGCCAGGTAAAGCAGTATGGAGCCACTCTCAAATACCCGGATTGGTGGCGTAGTGCTGTGATCCACTAAGACCGGAATCTTGGAATTTGGGTTTGCCTCTACAAAACCACTGCCAAACTGCTCTCCTTCAGTAATACGGACTAAGTGGGCATCGTATTCTGCTCCCTCAAACCCGAGCTCCAATAACTCCTCTAACATCACCGTCGCCTTAACCCCGTTCGGCGTAGCCAAAGAATAGAGCTGCATCGGGTGCTGCCCCTGCGGCAGCGCTTTATCATGGGTCGCACCCGCTACCGGCCGATTGATACTGGCAAAAGCGCCCCCGCTTTCCTTATCCCACTGCCAAACCTTGGGGGGAGTGTAGGTTTCGTTCGACATTAAACTGCTCCAACTGAATTTAAGGTTGCTCTCAAGCAAAAACACGCATGCCGAGTCAATATACTGTATTGCCTCTACCCCACGCTTAACACCAAGTACCAAACTGGGCTACCCATCTTGTACCTATCGTTTCAAATTGGCAAAGGTACTGCAAATAGTATCCACAAAGGCCTCCACCTTTGCTCCAAGTGGAGTCCTTTTGATCCAGAGGTGGCCCTTTGTCGGCCCTTTTCCCCTGCCACCCTCCTCACGAGTTGAAGCCCCCAAGCGACTCAACCATAATAGCCGCCCTGCGCGGCATTCGACGGTGCTCACAAGGAAGGTGCTAGTCTCACCTTAACCCTGCCGACGCCATTGCCGCTGTTCGCGCCACTCCGCCCTCGGGCTTTAACCGGACCTGTTATGACCGAATTTGCCGTCATTCTGCTCAGCACCATCTTGGTCAATAATTATGTGTTAGTGCAGTTTCTCGGCCTGTGCCCGTTTATGGGAGTTTCCAATAAACTGGAGACCGCTGTGGGTATGGCCGGCGCTACCACCTTTGTACTTACTTTGGCCTCTATTTGTTCATACCTGGTCAACACCTATCTGTTGGCCCCCTTTGGTATTGAAGATCTTCGCACCATCTCATTTATTCTGGTGATTGCTGTTGTCGTACAGTTCACGCAGATGTTTATCCAGAAGACCAGCCCGTTGATGTACAAGGTGTTAGGCGTTTTTCTACCGCTGATCACTACCAACTGTGCCGTGTTGGGTGTCGCCCTACAGAACACTTTGAAAGCGCATACTTTTATACAATCCACTCTTTACGGATTTGGCGCAGCAGTGGGTTTCTCCCTGGTATTAATCTTGTTTTCCTCGATGCGCGAGCGCCTCTTTGCCGCCGATGTCCCGCTGCCATTTCGCGGCGCTGCAATCGGAATGGTCACTGCCGGACTGATGTCACTGGCATTTATGGGCTTTAGCGGTCTGGTATAGGGTTTCGAAATGCTGGACTGGATCTCACAAATTTCTTCTCCCCTGCTGGTGCTCGGTGGCATGGCATTGGTATTCGGTGCCCTGCTGGGTTTCGCCGCCGTTCGCTTCCGGGTGGAGGGTGACCCCCTCGTTGAGCAGGTCGATGCCCTGTTGCCACAGACTCAATGTGGCCAGTGTGGCTACCCCGGCTGTCGCCCCTACGCAGAAGCGATAGTGCACGGCGATACCATCAACAAGTGCCCCCCCGGCGGGCAGGCCACTATCAATGAGTTGGCCAATCTGCTGGATATAGAGCCCATGCCATTGGACGCCGAGCACGGCGTTGAAGATGTAAAAAAAGTGGCATTTATCCGCGAGGCGGAGTGCATCGGTTGCACCAAATGTATTCAGGCCTGCCCGGTAGATGCCATTGCCGGCGCCGCCAAATATATGCACACGGTGATCACCGATGAGTGCACGGGGTGCGACCTTTGTGTCGAACCCTGCCCCGTTGACTGTATCGATATGGTTCCCCTGGAAACCGCTTTACAGGATTGGCATCCACACAAGCCCAGCGATAGCTCGGCGCTGATTGCCAGCGATCGCCGCACTATTCAAGAACATACCGGGGGAGGCGCGGTTTGAACCCCGTAGATAGCAAGACCAAGCAAAGAGAGGCCGTTCAGGAGAGACGCGCAGCCCGCGAGGCACAACTGATTGCCAGTGAAAAAGCGCGCGAGCTGCGCCCCAACGACTTCCCCGGCGGAGTGCACCCTCCCGAGAACAAACACCAGAGTACCGGTGAGCCTATAGGAGTGATCCCCCTCGCCGAGGACTTGATCGTACCACTGCTACAGCACTCCGGTACCACCGCCATACCGCTGGTGAACCTCGGTGATAAGGTATTAAAGGGGCAAAAGATTGCCGAAGCCGACGGTTTCATTAGCTGTCCAGTGCATGCTCCCAGCTCCGGCAGGGTTATGGCCATTGAACCCTATCCAGTTCCCCACCCTTCGGGTCTGCTGGAGGACTGCATTGTCATTCGCACAGACGGCGACGATGCCTGGTGCGATCTCACCCCCTGCGAAGATTACCTCCAGATTTCCCCGGTAGAGCTTCTGGACAAGATCCGCGACTGCGGTATTGCCGGCATGGGCGGTGCAGGGTTTCCAACCGCTGTGAAGCTAGACCCTCACGGCGGCGCCGAAATTGATACTTTGATTATCAATGGCACAGAGTGTGAACCCTATATCACTGCCGACGATATGCTTATGCGGGAGCGTGCCGACGAAATTATTGCCGGCGTGGAAATTCTTGCCCATATCCTCGACCAGCCCGAACGGGTATTGATTGGTATCGAAGACAATAAGCCCAAAGCTATCCGTGCGATGCGCAAAGCCGTTGAAGGCACCCGTTTCGATATCGTGGTATTCCCCACAAAGTATCCGTCCGGCGGCGAAAAACAGCTGATTCAAATCCTTACCGGCCGAGAAGTGCCCAACAAAGGGCTACCGGCCAATGTGGGGATTGTATGCCAGAATGTCGGCACTGCTCGCGCGGTATATCGCGCGATTCGGTTTGGCGAACCCCTGATCAGCCGAGTGACGACTGTTGTCGGCAAAGCGCTGGAGCAGCAGCGCAATATCGATGTACCTATCGGCACTCCCATAGAACATATCCTCAAATATCACGGTGTCCATCGCGGCCTGATGCAAAAGGTGATCATCGGCGGTCCGATGATGGGTTATACGATTGACGATCAACGCGCCCCAATCGTGAAAACCACCAACTGCCTGCTGGTACCGACCCGTGAGGAGCTACCGCCAGCACCGGTGGCCCAAGCTTGTATTCGCTGCGGTTTTTGCGCAGAGGCATGCCCGGCTTCGCTGCTACCGCAACAACTCTATTGGTATGCCCGCGCCGACGAACGGGAGAAGCTACAGGCCTACAACCTGTTTGACTGTATCGAGTGCGGTGCCTGCTCTTACGTCTGCCCCAGTACGATTCCCCTGGTTCAGTACTACCGCGCTGCCAAGGGTGCAATTCGCACTGCTGAAGCGGAAAAAGAAAAGTCCGATCGCGCACGCGATCGTTTCGAATTCCGCAAGTTGCGTCTTGAAAAAGCTGAAAAAGAGAAAGAAGCGAAACGCGAAGCCCGGCGCAAAGCCGCTGAACAAGCTCGCCAGCAAAGGAAACAAAACCCTGAATCTCCGACAGCCAAAGCTGAGAAGCAGGAAGCAGATGTTGTCGCCGCCGCCCTGGCGCGAGTTAAGTCCCGCCAGGAGGATCCTAAGCAGCTTTTGGCCCGCGCCCAGCGTACTTTTTCCAGTGCCGAGAGCCGGGTGGAACGCATGCGCAATAAACTGGAAGCTGCCGATGAGAGCCAGCGCGACCAATTGGCAGCGCAACTCAAAGCTGCTGAAGTGAAATTGCAGGAAGCACAACACAAGTTGACCCTTGCCGAACGACGCGCCGATAGGGATACCACCCGGGAGCCCAACCAGGAAGAAACCAATGCAGCTGTGCGAGCAATTACCAAAGCCCGTGCCTCTGCAGAGGCGCGGGCCCAGATGAGTGACGCCGACAGACTTGCTGCAGATATCGAAGCACTGCGCAAGCGCGTCACTAAAGCTGAGACTCGCCTGCAAAAGGCTCGAGATGAAGATGATGCCAATCTGGGTGCATTCGAAAGTGCCCTGGAGAAGCTACAAAAGAAACTGGAAGACAAAATGCGCGAACAACAAGCAGCACAGGACGGAAAGCAATAATGTCTCTAATGCGCGCCACCTCCCCTCACGCCCGTTCCGGCAATGACACCACCAAAGTCATGCTACAAGTCGCCGCGGCCACCATACCCGGTGTGCTGGCGATGGTGATTTATTTCGGTATCGGAGTACTGATCAATATTGCCCTGTGCACAATCACAGCGCTTCTGTGTGAAGCAGCGGTAATGAGATTACGCGGCAGGCCGGCAGCATTCTATCTGCGGGATTGCAGTGCTTTTGTAACTGCACTGCTACTCGGTATCGCGCTTCCGGCCTACTGTGCCTGGTGGCTGCCGATAGTGGGCACTGCGGTGGCTATTGTCCTGGCCAAGCATCTTTATGGCGGTATGGGGTACAACCCATTTAACCCCGCAATGGTGGGCTATGTTGTCCTGCTGATTAGTTTCCCGGTAGATATGACCCGCTGGGTGGGAGCTGCAGAGGTTATCGGCGGGACACCCAGCCTGGAGGAAGCCTTCTCTCTGGTAATCGGTAGCTACAATGTCGATGGTTTTACCCGCGCTACACCGCTGGAAATCGTGCGATTAAATGAGTCAGTGCTTCTCTCACAGCTCTATGAAATGGAGCCGGTCCTCAATAAAGGCACATTTGCTGGAGTCGGTTGGGAAACCGTCAGCTTCGGATTCCTGTTAGGTGGGCTGTTCTTATTATTTCGCGGCATTATTACCTGGCATGCACCGGTTGCCATGCTCGCCACCCTCACTCTGATTTCCCTGTTTTTCTACGACAGCGGCAGTTCCTTGTCAGAGGGATCCCCCGTACTGCATTTATTTTCTGGGGCCACCATGTTTGGGGCCTTCTTTATTATTACCGACCCTGTCAGCGGTGCCACCAGTAACCGGGGCCGCCTGATTTTTGGGGCCGGTGTGGGGCTGCTCACTTATGTAATCCGGGCCTGGGGCACTTACCCCGATGCGGTGGCTTTTGCTGTATTGCTGATGAACTTTGCAACACCAACCATTGATAACTACACGCTTCCACGGACCTATGGCCACAAGGGCTCCCGCCGCGCTACCGACCTGGAGGAGAGCTGATGCTTAGACAGTCAATGGCCTCCAATGCCGCCGTTCTCACTCTTATCGCCCTGGTCACTGCAGGTACACTCGCAGTGACCCAGATTACGACTAAAGAGCCGATTGAGAGAGCTATCCGGGAAGCTTCGGCGAAAGCGCTACTGGAAATTATCCCATTGGAACGCCACAGTAATGACATGTTGGTAGACACCTATCCAATTCCAAAACCTTACTGGAATCAGCTAGGCCTGCAACAAGGTGGAGATATCAATCTCGCGCGGGAAGAGGACGGAAAAGTCTCCGCAGTCATTGTGCCCGCAGTCACACCAGATGGATATTCCGGCCCAATAAAAATACTCGTTGGTGTGAATCGCGATGGCACCATTGCTGGCGTCAGGGTGACAAGCCACACAGAAACTCCGGGGCTGGGCGATAAAGTCGAGCTGAAAAAAAGTAACTGGGTGCTCCAGTTTGACGGCCTGTCACTAAAAAATCCGCCCTCAGCCGATTGGAAGGTACAAAAGGATGGCGGCGTTTTTGATGAATTTACTGGCGCTACAATTACTCCTCGCGCTGTTGTCAATGAAGTACACCAGGTGCTTGAGTTTGTAGCCCAGCACCACGAGCAAATATTTAATGCGCCAATGTCCAAGCGAGCAGTAGAGATTGAGAACTCTGAAATCGACTCGGAACAAGTACCTGCGGCGGTTGAGGAGCAGAACTGATGGCAACTCCCGGCTACACAGAAATCGCCCAAAATGGGCTGTGGAAAAATAACCCCGCGCTGGTGCAATTACTTGGCCTCTGTCCCCTGCTGGCAGTCACCGGTTCCGTGGTGAACGGCATCGGCCTCGGCTTGGCCACTACCGGAGTTCTCACCTGTTCAAACCTTGCGGTGTCCCTGATTCGACGACAAATTCCGGATACTGTCCGTTTACCAGCCTCCGTTATGATCATCGCCACCTTCGTTACCTGCGTTGAGCTATTGATGAAGGCTTATACCTACGAGCTTTACTTGGTGCTAGGTATTTTTATCCCGCTAATCGTAACCAACTGCGCGATCCTCGGGCGAGCAGATGCTTTTGCCAGTAAAAACCCCGTGCTTCCGTCCCTGGCAGATGGATTTATGATGGGTATAGGTTTCACTGCAGTACTCATCGCCATTGGTGCAGTCAGAGAAATTCTTGGCCAAGGCACGCTATTTTCAGATATGGACTTGTTATTTGGTTCAATGGCAAAAGATTGGGGTATTTCAATTTTTGGCAGTGACTATCCAGGCGTTCTTGTTGCCGTGCTTCCTCCCGGTGCATTCCTTGTCGCCGGCTTATTGATCGCAGCAAAAAACGCCATTGATATCGGTATTGAAAGATATAAAAGCCAGAAAGTTAAGATCATTCCAGGCTCAAAGCGCGTACGTGTTACCGGAAAAATCTCTTAAGATAAGCAGCAGCTAACCAATTTAATTCTGCAATTGAATGGCTATTTATCTTGCCAATCGATTGCAGAACTTAATTTTTTCACCAAAAGCCAAAATGTGAACCCCCTCACTAATCTGTATCTTGCGGATTTTTCATCTTTCACTTTTTCAGTATGATGAGATACATCATCAAATCCCCACTTTTTTGCATTTATTGCGCTGTACCAGTGCAATATTCGTGTAATCGAATGTAATAGCATTATTCCCTTTTTTTAATTTTGTTTGGCTAGAATGGCACGGCCGATCAGCTTCACCTTGCTATCGGCGCCAATGCAATAAGACAGGGATAATGCTATGACTGTAGACACTGGAAAGTCTGAATTGGTCTACCACGGCCGCCGGGCCCAACGCGCAGATAGCCGTCTGCGGCGCAAGGCGATTCTAGAGGCCACCCTGAGACTGATCGTTAAAGAAGGTATCCGCGGCATCAGGCACCGTGCAGTCGCCCGCGAAGCTAACGTTCCTCTCGCGGCTACTACTTATTATTTCAAAGACCTGAATGACCTGATCAGCGATTCATTTACTTATTTTGTTGAGCAGGGACTCGAGGCTACACGCCAACTGCATGAAGAAAGTTTTAGTGCGGCACGGAATTTATCCGCACAAGAACGGGCGTCACATAGCAGTCGTAAACTGCTGATTCAACAATTGACCCGTTTTATTCTTACTCATGTCCGCACCCAGGCTGAAGACCGGGATCGCAGATTGGTTGAACTGGCATTCCGTAATGAAGCGCTTCGCAATGAGCAGCTGACCCGTGCGGTGCGAATGGCCAATCACGCCAGAGAGTCAATGATCAAGGAATTCTTCCAATTACTGGGTCTAGCGGATTCTGAAGCGGCTGCACAAATTGCTCACGGTACGATCCTGAACCTTGAGTATGAAATTTTGAGTGGTGCTATTGCTATCGACTCGCCGCTGTTGGAACGCACCGTCACCTTGATGATCAACGGATTAATTCCAGCGGCAACAGTTGTTGCTGAAACTGCAGCATACGGCTGAATCTTTCTGAATTACTCGTCTCCAGGAAACGGGTATGGAGTTGTCCCCTCCATACCCAACTCCTCTCCAGATAGCTCTTTCCAGATAGCTTCCAATAAAGGTTAAGTGCAGCTTCCCGGTAGGGAGCTTACCCACTGCTTTAGTAATTCAACGCCCTCTGTATGCACCATGCTTCTACCTAATTCAGGCATCATGGCCCCAGGCGCGGTAGACTCTACACGAAAATTCAAAATAGAATTTTCAGGCTCTCCCGGTACTATTGCGAATAAATGCCCTCCACTGCCTGTACCCGCAGCAATAGGCGGTTTACATAGCCCAAGTTTGCGCCAATCAGTTTCGCTATGATGCAACATAAGCCCTGAGGTATCTGCCGGCCCAGTGGGATTGTGACAGTGGCCACAATTGATATCCAAATATGCCCTGGCGCGATCTTCCAGCGACACAGTCGCATCGTAAATATTGGCATTTCTCGGCAAACTTTTCAGATCAGGCAGTCCACGTAAATAGCCGGCCTTTTGCCAAAACAGCAATTGATTTTCTACTCCACTACGGTAGGGAAAGTCTTTATTCAGATGTCGAGCCTTAGGGCCGAGAGGGGAAATGGCTTTTTCAGTAAACTTTTCTGCATGACAACCAGCACATTGATTGGCGTCAGGTACTACATAACTAAGGTTTTCCTGCTGTCCGTTCAGGCTAACCAACTGAAAACTTTTCACATCTCCAGCAATCTCAAGAGTTGCCTCAGTCTGCTCTTTATTCCAGACATAGGGCAGCGCCTGCCAATTTTCCTGCCTGCGGATTAAAAGCCGTGTCTCAACGAGACGGACACGATTTAAATCAAGTGCCTGCCCAAAGCGCCCCTCAACATAATCCGCAGAGAAGTCATCGGTACGACGAACTACACCACTACTCTCCTGTGGATAGTAAAATGTCTTGCTTAAGATAGTTCCGACAGGGTAATTAAACTGTTCTTCCCCGTAGGTTGCAAAAGCCCCCTCAGGCAGCCAGACGGTCCTGAACTTATGAGCATAATCGGTAAATAACCCCGTATTCAAATCATAGGGTAATGCTCTTTCTGCAGGAAAGAGCACACCTTTCTCCATCCTCAATAAATTCCATGCACTGAGTTTTTCAGGCACCTCTTCTGCTGGGAATAAATGAACATCCTTATTGTATGATTCACACCCCGCAAGGCCAATCAATAATATAAGGCTCCAAATAGAGTAGATAAGCTTCCTACTTATTTGATTATTATTCTTCATTAGTTACCTCTATCACTGCCAAATGGTCTTCATTTTCCAGCTTTGAATCAAAGTCTAAAACTACTTTGGCAAGCTTTTCCAAATGACACTGATGAGGTGCTATATCCGTGGATATATTCTTATACTCATTTCCAAAATCTATATTGAGAATTCCTGCAGGTTCGTTATCAATACATAACTTTAATGCCTCAGGTATTTGACCATCCACCAGTTTACTTTGATCAACAACCCCATCCCAAAGAATATCCGGCAATGTACCTGATATTCCAAACATAGCTAACTTCAGAGCTTTTAACTTAAGATGATCTGGCGATGTACCACCGCCAGAAAAGTTGTTGGCATAGATATAGATCCCCTCTGGGTATGGGTCAAAATCAGCCTGCGTAGACTTATCGCTATAGTATCCAGCCGTAAAATAGCTGCTAATCAATATGTTAGCAGTATCATTATCAGAAATATCATTTTCAAAAATCTCCACCCGATCATTCGAGTTAATAACCACCCCAGATCCTGCTGGCACGGCAGCAACTGGCGTGCCCTCATGACCAAAATTTTTAGTATTATTATTCTTTATCTGGTTATTGTAGATACGTGTACTGTGCCCTGGCTGCGGAAGATTAGGCATATTAAAAACAAGAATTCCCCCAGTATTATTCACAGCAATATTGTTGTAAACATCTGCACCGATCGTATTCTCTACCTCAATACCCGCCACATTAAATTCTGCACGGCTATTGCGAACAATAACATTCCGCGACTGACCGACATAAATCCCTGCATCTGAAGCACCAATAGCTACCACACCATCGATTAAAGTATTTTCAGTCTGTACAGGATAAATACCATAGGCACCATTCTGGGTAGACGGGCCATTGGTCCATTCAACACGAACATCCCTGATGATAATGTTTTTGCCTTCATTAATTTTCAGGGCATCGCCTATGGTATCCTCAATAGCCAATCCCTCAATAGTAAAGTTACTGGCATTAACTAATATCCCCTCAGCACCCTGAATTTGCCCCTCAAAGGAGAGGACAGATTTATCCATGCCAGCTCCACGTAGCGTTACCCCATCAATATTCAGGGATAAACTACGATTAATATGGAATTTACCCTCAGGAATAGTAATAACATCCCCGGTCTTTGCAGATATCAGTTTTTTTAATAGTTGCTTTTGAAAATCAACCTTACTGGAACTGTCCTCAACTCTGGATTCAGGCCGTTCAGAACATCCAACGGATACTATTAAAGCCAGAATTACTCCCATATACGCTAAAGTCTTCATAGCCACACCTTTTATATAAATTATTGTCAATTGAGCTACTAAAACCTCAAATTGGTACTTCTGTACCAATTTAAAGGTGAAAACAGGACTAAATACACACTTTGATACTATCCAACCAACACCTCGTTATCAAGGCGCTATTATTAATACAAAAGACAACCCTAGAAATGCATTTAAGCGCCATACTCCCAAAAACAAAAACCACTTATTGAAATCAAGATGGTCAGCACTTCAATCAAAAAATGTCAGTTTTTGTGTTTTCTTATTTACGTATTCTGCTCACTTGACGCTGCTGCCGAAACGATAGCGATACAGATCGCTGCTCCAAATGGATCAAACCTCTACACCGAACAACCTATCGATAAAAGTACAGATATCAAAGGAAGCGAGCCTATCTATATCAAAATATCATCAACTCAATATCAAGCAATAAAGTGCAAAGGCCCGTGGGGCGCTACAAAGTACAAAAAATGGATGACGGAGGGGCCTGGTTTCAAGCTCTACCAAAATGATAAGCAGCTGCTCATTCAGGTTGTTGAACACCGGGTAATTAGCGCTGACATGGCCATTAACTCCATGAGCATACATTGCATGGACGTAGAACCTAAACAAGTTATTAAATCAATAGCGGAGATAGTGATCGAAAGATCAATAAATTCAGAAAAAATACTAGAGTTTGATAATGGGTATAAATTATCTTACCAGTACTCAATTACAAAAGGAAAGCCGTAAGTTTAGTCATTCAGGAAACTATTCATACCGGCATAAACTTTTGCGCACTCCCCTTTCACCAAGTCTTCAAGAATCAAAAATGGATGAATCATATCGGAAAAGTGAACATTTTCAGATCTAACACCCACCTCTTCCACTTTCCGGTAGTAAATATCCCCAGTATCCCGGTGCGGGCAAAACTCCACGGTAAAAACCAAGGTTTCAGGAAGAGCTGCCGTAAAATCCATAAAAAGAGGGGATGCTTTTTTTCTACATTGCCCCTCAGCAAAATATTGCCCCAAGTACCAAATTGATTTTCGTGCCTCTAAAAAATAGCCTACTGCATTCTCTTCATGGGACCGTAAATGCATGGTGTAATCGAGAACCGGATAAATTAAAACCTGTTTTTTAATCTTCACACTGTAGTCAAATTGAGCCAGGTGAGACATTGTGGCGGCCAGAGCGCCACCTGCAGAGTCCCCAGCGACAGATAAACTCGGTTGATAATATAAGCCCAATCTATCCAGTGCCGCCCAAACCCCAACAACTGCGGCATAGCAATCTGTTACCGCGCTCGGATAGCGGTTCTCAGGGGCTAACCGGTACTCAGGCGCAACAACAATATGTCGAGTCTCCCGGGCAATCTTTCTGCAAATCGGGTCAAATGAATAAACGTTTCCGGCTACATGCCCACCGCCATGAAAATAGACAAGAACAGGTAGAACCTCATCGGGATAGGGTACAAAGACTCTTACAGGTACGTCGTATCCAGAGGCATAGATAATGCCATCTCGTACCGAGGCGACATCTGGAATATCGGTGACATACTTATCTATAAACTTTGCGGTCGATTCCCGAACATTGATGGGGTTGAACTCAAAGCCCTTCGAGTAGAGCTCTTTCATAGAGCTGTTGAATTCTTCGAGAAACCCCGAAAGGCGGTCATTTACTTTGCGCATTGTCGTTACAGCCAGGATAGAAGAGACTTCGCCATACCCGTGAATATGCCCCTTCACCGGGTACGACGTCGATAGCTTGTATCCCCACCACATCAACAGCCCTAAATCTCCAGGCGAAAATGCCTGAAACGACATTTCATCTAGTGATAGCTAGGAGCCCAAACTACTCAAGAGGAGTAAAAGACCGGTGCGGATACATAGCTCCAGAATAGAACTGTAGCAACCATAATAATGACTGCCATGACGAGTGACACCGTAATAATTGCACTGGCAAAAAGGAAGCCACGCTCTTCAGAAACACCCATCACAATAGGAATCCCCAAATAAAGCAGATAGACGGCGTAAGCAACCGCCAGAGTTGCGAGCAGTATGTCCAGCCACAACACAGGGTAAATCCCTGCAATACCCACAACAAAAATAGGCGTGGCGGTGAAACCCGCTACAACAACGCCTTTAAGGGGGTGAGTTTCAGCTCCGTAAGTCTTGGCCATCCAATGGATGAAATAACCAATAGCAGTGACAGCCAAAACCATTGTGCAATAAAATACGGCGACCAATTCCAAAGCACTTTGGCCCGTAATTCTCACCGGGGCACCAGTGCCAATCGTCCAGCCAACTTGTGTCGTGCCAAAATACCACGCAGCTGCAGGAAGTAATGCCAGAACGATGACATAAGGAACCTGTCTACGCAGATTACGTTCAGAGAGACTGCCAATAAGCTGCCACTGTCTACGTGGTTGCAGCATAAGGCCAAGCATATGGGTCAACATCTCGTTATCCTCGACTGTGCAAGGAACTATAAGCGAGACCTATTAGCTCAAATTGATCTTGGAACTACTGGTCAAAATGAGGTGTACCGCAATCAGGCCACTCTCAAGCTCCAATTTATTTCTTATTTAACCCCTTCACTTTTAGGTGTTAAGGTCGCACAAGTCAACAAACTCAATTAAATTGGCGGGAATGTTTACGCGAGCGTTTCGCTTGGAAACAAGTAAATAGAAAACACTGCTACAAAAAAACCCGCGAAGGATAAAGCAGGATTTACGGTGGGGAAAAGCTGGTTACTAGACCCAGGCAGCCTTGGAACTGCCCGGGTACGAAGATTTAGTACTTAAACTACAGGCTCAACAGAGTGCATCCACCCGTAAGCATCCTCAGAACGCCCCTCCTGAATATCCAGTAGTGCTTGTCGCAAACGCTCTGCAACAGGACCTGGGGCATCGGCTAGTTCGTACTCCTTATCGCCATCACCGATTACGCTGATAGGACTGATTATTGCGGCAGTACCACAAGCAAAAGCTTCGCTACAGTCTCCAGAAGCTACCTGCTCTAACAGTTCATCAATGGGGATCGCCCGCTCAACAACCTTGTACCCCAATCCCTCCGCAAGCTGGATCAGAGAATATCGGGTGATGCCTTCGAGAATTGAGCCGTTCAACGCTGGGGTATATATAGCGCCATCAATGACCGCAAAAAAATTCATCCCTGACAGCTCATCGATACTCTGCCGATTAGAGGGGCTCAACCAAAGCGACTGATCATAACCTCGCTCTTTAAGGCGGCCGATACTAAGTAGAGAACTGGCATAATTTCCGCCAACTTTAGCATCCCCAGTTCCCCCTACTGCAGCTCGAGCATCTTCTCTCTCAACCCACAAACGCATATTGCCGGAATGGTAGGCTTCCGAGGGACTAGCTATTACATAAAATTCATAGGCATTACTGGCTGAAACCGTTAGGTCCGGCTGGGTTCCCATTAGGAAAGGACGCAGATACAGGGACTCACCGCTGTTGCTCGGGAGCAGGCCAGCGCAGTAAGCAGTCACAACACGAACGCCATCCAGGAACAGGGACTCAGGAACCGGAGGCATACATAAGCGCTTCGCTGAATATGCCATTCGTGCAGCATTCATTTCGGGCCGGAACAGTGCAGCTCCCCCCTCGGAAGTTCGATAGGCCTTCATTCCTTCAAAGCATGACTGCGCGTAGTGAAGTACCTTAGCAGCAGGGTCGACGGTCAGAGGCGCATAGGGGATCAACTCTCCACTACTCCAGCAACCATCCTGCCAAATGGCGCGAAACATTACTGGGGCCATGGCGGTTCCAAAGCCCAGCTTCTCGGGTGCTTCATAGCCCCGAAGGCTTACCGCGATCTCTGGATCGATATAGATACTCACTGAGCTCTCCTCTGAATTCGAATCAGCTGATTATGGCGCTTGTTACGCTGCAATCCAAATAGATCAACCTCTGATACAGCAACAGCAGTAATCTAACCCCAAATTCAGCCTACTTGTTAGGACGATGATCCACCTATTTAGCTTCCGCCATCCTGATGTGGCACCAGCGCCAACCAAGCCACTCGCTACACTTCGCTGCCAAGTCGCGATATCGGACGTAATCAACAAATTTTTGGCATCTACTTACAGTCCCTCACCCCTAATTTGCACTCCCAACTGCTAAACCAAAAGGGTGGTCACAGGCATGCTGGCGCAATGGGCATTAAGTGGCTGAAGTACCCGCCGCAGCTTCCTTCTTGGCACATAGTGCTAGCTATACTGACTAATACGCGGCCAGGCAGGCATATATAAGCATCCAGTCGCGCCGTCACTGTGAGCTTGAGGATACCCCCTCAATGCGCTCAGGGTCGAGAGAACCACATTCAGGAGAGAACTTCCGCCGTATTCGCTGTTGCAGTGGGCGAGCGGAAATAAGACCCGAAAACTGACAGGTGCAGGTTCCAACCTCAGCTGTTTGGTATTCGGTGAAGCCAAATATGAAACGGAAGTGGTTCAATCGTGACACAGATAGATACCAGCAATTCCTTTGCTATCGGCTTGATGTTTACAGCCACAGCACTGCTGTGTAATGGCGCCCTGGCCGACGATGGCGCACCTGTGGCAGTCCAAACTAATGCACCTCCAAAAGCCTTTATTGAAGCCGCCTCGAAACCACTCAAGAAAACACCTCGACAGCTAAGGCCCTCCGAGGCTGTCGAAAATTACCGTGAACGTATAGAGGAGCTCGAAGCCCAATATGGTGCTTATGGCGCCGGTATTGATGAACAGCTTTTGGGGCTGGCCACCGCATTACAGAAAGCTGGCGATCATGAGCAGGCTGTCACTGAATTTCGTCGTGCAATGCTGATTAGCAGAGTCAATGAGGGGCTCTATTCACTAAGCCAAATCCCTATGATCAAGCGCTTGATCGAGAGTCAAATAGCGCTCAATCAGTGGGAAGAAGCTAACGACAACCAGCAGTACCTCTACTGGCTCTACCAGAAAAATTACGGCGAAAAAGACCCCCGTATGCTGCCAGTAATCAACAACTTGAGTCGTTGGCATTTACAGGCTTATGTGGAGGAAAAAGGGGACACGCTATTTGAGCATCTAATTAGTGCAACCAATCTTTACAGTTTGGCGGTAGATATTATTACAAAAAACTTTGGCTCCACCGACCTTCGCCTTGTTGATGCCCTGCGCGGATTAAAAGCAACTAACTATTATCTGGCCACCTATAAGGGTGAACCCAACTCTCCAGTTTTTGTTAACGCCAGCTTTGGTGGTAGTGGCCCCGACTCACATCAGCGAACCAAATTAGATCACTACCGGATGAAGAGTTTTAACACCGGGAAAAAAGCCATTACCCGTATCGTTGATGTCTACCAAAGAAACCCCAAGTCCCCCCCGGCAGCCTCAGCCAAAGCCAAAGTTGAACTCGGCGACTGGTACATGATGTTTAACAAGTGGCACTCCGCACGCCAAACCTACGGCGAGGCCTACAAGGCACTTTGGGATAACGGTGCCTCTAACGATGAAATTGAGGACATATTTGGACGGCCTGTGGCTTTACCCGCGCTCCCCGTTTTGGAGTCGGACAGCAAAGTCCTAGCCAATTCCCGGATTACGGTCTCCTATGATGTCACGGCTTTTGGCAAGGCGAGGAATATAAAAATACTCAGGGCTTACCCTTCAGATAAAGTGAAGATCCGCTCAAAAGTTAGAAACATTCTAAAACGCGCTAAATTCAGACCAAGGTTTGAAGATGGAGAGGCGGTGGAAACCCGCGGAATTGTGCAACGCTTTATATTCGACTGAGAAACCTATCACCACTGACACCAGCTCGATGTGGAATCTACGCAAATAATCAAATAACAACTATTTTTAAAGTTCCACATTGAGCATTTGCTAGTACCGGAAAAACACTTCATGTGTCTCACGCGGTCACACCGGCAAACAGTCTAGGAGAGAAAGAGATGACACCTCGAGCAGCGGTAGAAAAAATTCACCGCCACAGCTGTTTGTCAAATGTACTGGTACCAATTGCTTTGGCGGCGATCTTAACCGGTGGGTGCAAGAGCCAACAAACTCAGTCACAGCCACCAGCAATGCCATCTCTACCATCCTCCAGTTCATCTTCCAGTTCTGCATCGCAATCGCAATCGCAATCGCAATCTAGTAGCAGCAGTAGTTCGCAAAGATCTGGCCAATCAACAGCTTCGAGCAGTGGGCAGCCTAGTAGCAGCTCTTCCAGCCAGCCCAGTGCGAATATGCCTACAGCAAGATCAGAACAGAGCCAGTCCTCCAGTAGTGGAAGTAGTGGATCAGAGTCGAGGGATCAAAGTTCACCTGGGGATCAAATGCCGGACCCCAACGGTTCAAATGATCCATCGTCACCAATTTATACGGATCCCGAACAAACCAGCCAAAATGGAGAGAAACCTACTGATCCTTCGTCTGGTGAAGATGGAACGCCTCCCGAAGAAATTGATTTCTCTGAGGAGGAGCAATCATCTTCGTCTTCCAGCGCATCATCTAGTAGCTCAGCTTCTAGTAGTAGCTCAGCTTCTAGCAGCAGCTCATCCAGTAGTAGCTCAGCGGCCAGCGGCGCGCCTGCCAGCAGTTCAGCTTCTGGGCAACCCGGCGGTGATTCGCCACGTTCCGGCAGTGCTCCCAATGAAGCTCCCACTTCATCGGCAGATCGCGTTGCAGAACTTGAGGGCCAGTTTGAATCCACTATGGTCAGCTATGACGGCATGATTTTGCGGGAGCGTGACTTTGTAAGAAACAGACCGGGGTCAGCCTCCGAAGAAAATAAAGAAGAGGCGATGGATGAGGCACCACCAGCAGGGGAATCCCTAGAAGACTTAATTCAATCTGCAGAAGCCGAAATTCCACCTCCCCCCAATGCAGGCCCAACATCAGGTAACGGCCCCAAAAATAATAACTCCAGTGGACAAATAACCGGTCCCGGACTGCCCGCCTCTGGACGTAAAGGTGATTTTAATCACGGTGGTTCACAGGCAGTTGTGCCCGCCGATATACCCAGTGGTACAGATGATGACGTCGTAGCTCGACAGATTCGTGAAGCTGCCACACGCGAGACTGACCCCGAATTGCGCGAAAAGCTTTGGGAAGAGTATCGCAAGTATAAAAGTGCAACGCAGTAGTCTTGGAGAACGCCGATATGTCGACCAACCAAAAAACCCGACCGGTTAAGTATCAGTTCATAACAAGAGTCGCAGCATTTTTTCTAACTCTTGTTGTTATCAATGGTTGTACCACTACCGAAGTCAGAACTACCGCATTTACTCCGCTAACAATCGAAGATAACAATGTTCCCGAAGAGAGACTGCTGGATGTCGGCGTTATTCAATTCAATCCAGGTCTCGATACAGCACAAGCAGATGAAGATGAGCTTGTTTTTCCCGAGCTTCGTCAAGCTGAATCCCGCTATATGGCTGTCACCCTTGCCGATTCATTGCAGTCCAGCCTGGGGTGGGGAGCTGTAAGGGTTATTCCATCGAGCCGCACCAATATTGATGTGACTGTATCCGGGCGTATTTTGCAATCTGATGGAGAAAAACTGACGGTGGAAATCACCGTATCCGATTCCCGGGGGCAGTTGTGGTTTACCAAGCAATATTCAGAGAACGCATCCCACTATGCCTACGACCGAAAGCACCCTACTGAAGGAGATGCTTTTCAGGGAATCTATAACCGTATTGCTAACGATATGCTGAATTACCGACAAAAGCTTTCAAATCAGCAAATCGTAGAGCTGCGCACAATTTCTGAGATGCGGTTTGCACGGGATTTTTCTCCCCAGGCATTCAATCGCTATTTAACTCAAAGCGCTGAGGGTGTCTATTTTTTAAGTGCTTTACCCGCAGAGAATGACCCCATGTTACAGAGGGTAAGAAAAATACGGGAAAGAGATTATCTGTTTGTCGACACTCTGCAGGAGTACTACGGCACCTTCGCCAAAAGTATGGAAGTTCCCTATCAGGAATGGCGAGCCCGCAGCTATGAAGAAGTAAGGGAGATGCGAGAGTTAAAGCGCAAAGCCCGCAATCACACAATTATGGGGGCAGCAGCCATTATTGGAGGTATCGCTGCTGCTGGCGCTGGCACTGGAAGCGCCCAGGCAGCTGGGCAGGTTGGAATCGGTGCCGGGGGCTATCTTGTTAAAAGTGCATTTGATCGAAAATCCGATGCCAAGATGCATTTGGAAGCTCTGCAAGAATTAGGAGACTCCATCGAGGCAGAGGTAGAACCGCAAATTGTTGAGCTGGAAGATCGCACTATTACCCTCACAGGTACTGTTGAAAATCAGTATCGGCAATGGCGGGAAATTCTAAAGGAAATCTATGAAGCCGAAACTGGCGCAGTCAGTAACAGCATTTAAATTACGTTAGAGGTACCCAAAAAACACGCTAATCAATGTGATTAGTTATTACTGAATACCCAACATCTTCACTGGGTCATTGAATAACACGGCGGAATCACTATGCAGCACCGCGATAACTCCAAGGAAGATACAGTTCATATAGAGCCCGCAGAATTCACATTCGGCGGAGAGGAAAGCTCTAAATCCCCTAAGTCAACGACTGCCAACGCTATTCATCAACGGGAGCAAAGGTCCTACTGGCCCGCCGTTCTTGGGGTGATAATGGTAAGCGCACTGGTCGGTGTATTTTGGGGGCTTCCTCAAGTTGTAAAACCACCAAAGCGTTCAGCCGATACAATTGTCTCCGTACAGCCTGGAAACAGTGCAGCTATAGAGAGCAACCAAAAATCTCCTTATAGCGATGCAGAAATAATGCAGCAGCGCAGGGAGGTTCAAAAGGTTCTCCAGGAAATTCTTGAAATCAAAGAAGAGCTCAAAGATCGAAAGGTAGAAGTATGGGCTTTTGAAGAATTCTATTCTGCTGAAGACTTGGCTCTAAAAGCTGATGAAATTTATCGCAAACGAAATTTTATGGCAGCGCTCGAAAAATACCGGGAATCACTCCAGGCATTAGAGTACCTGAAAGATAGTATTCCCGAGCGTATTGAAACGCATATTAGTGAAGGTAATCGAGCTCTGAGTCAGGGAGATAAGGATTCCGCCAGCGATGCTTTCAAGATGGTATTAACCATATCCAATAACCATCCCAGAGGCCTTAAGGGTATTGAGCGAGCCGACAAACTCCCCCTCGCTTGGTGGCACTTAACTCAAGGAACAAAGGCATTTAAACAGGCCAAATTGGATTTGGCTCAGGAACAGCTCAAGAAATCTCTCGCGATCGACTCAGAAACAGCCGATGCTCAGGATCTATTAGCAAAGGTTGAGGGTGCAATTACAGAAAGGGATTATCAAAGCGCGATGTCATCTGGCTACGGTGCAATTGCCGAAGAAAAATTTGAATCGGCAAAATCCTATTTTCATCGAGCAAAGAACTTAAAGCCAACAGCAAAAGCCCCTGATATCGGCTTAGCACAAGCACAAAATGAAGCTGACAGAGTGCAGATAGAAAAACTCCTCCAACAAGCCCGCATGGAAGAAACCAAGGAAGAATGGCACAGAGCCCTAAAAAGTTATACAGATCTGGTCAAGAAGGACTCTAGCCTGGTGGACGCAATAACAGGCAAGGCTAGAGCTGCTGCCAGAGCAAAACTGGATGACCAGTTAAAAGACTTAATTCAAGATCCATTAACCCTTGGCGAAGGTAAAAGGAACTATTTTGCCCGACAAGTACTAACAGACGCTCGCAAACTCAATACTAAAACCCCAAGGCTGCAAAGACAAATTGAAGACCTTGAAAATGCCCTGACACAAGCCCTGATCCCCTTACCGGTTAAATTCAAGTCGGATCGAACCACCAGTGTCACCATTTACCATGTAGGGAAATTAGGTAATTTTGACCAAAGGGAAATCGCGCTGAAACCTGGGCGCTATATCGCCATTGGTACCAGAGAAGGTTACCGAGACGTTCGCCAAGAGTTTGTTGTAAAACCAGGTAAGCCCACAACGGAAGTTGTTATCCAATGTGCCGAAAGGATAAATGGTGCCAATAATAGTTAAATGAGAGAACCCAGACAGCAGCATAAACTCTAAAAATAAGATTTTCCGTAATGAGCTGCGATGACAACAGACACCTCGTTGAGCTGAGCGAAACGAGGTGTTCTGTGACAAACACCCTATAAATCCCCATGCAGATTACGCCAGCAAGCTAAGCTTTCTGCAGATAGAAAAATGTGTACCCACCTTTGGTCAGGCTGACTGAGCATAAAGCGATGCGTGCCAAACCAATGCCATTGCGAAAAATCTATAAGTACCAGCAATAGGGAAACATAAATGACAGTGAAGGAAGCAGTACCTGTCCAGGATGAAAAGCCGCCAGTTCAGGAACAAAGCCTGATTGAGCCAGTTGGATTCACCCCGGTACAAATAAAATCTACCCGCGCGCGACTCTTTCTTTCTAAGCGAGCATTGATTGTCGCAGGTTGCCTTTTACTCGCTATTTTTGCACTCAGCTATCTGATTATGGCGCGGTCATTAATCTTTGATACCAACCCGGTTGATGCCCGCATCAAAGTCAGTGGGTTCGCCATCCCTCTGGGCGATGGACATTTGGTTTTACCTGGTAATTATCAATTCACGATCAGTGCTGACGGCTATTTACCCCAGAGCGGCGAAGTCGAAGTAAAACGTGACGGGCACAGTCGCCACTCCGTTTCCCTGGAAAAACTTCCAGGCCACCTACAGGTTAAAACAACGCCCCCTGTACCAGTAAAAATTCTTATTAATGGACGGGAAGTACCCAATAAAAATGGTCTTGTGGAAGCAATCAACGCAGGTCCTATGCGTGTGACTGTCCTATCAGACCGGTACTTGCCGTTCACCCGTGAAATCAATGTTGAGGGGCTAGACAATACCCACACACTGGAGGCCGCACTTCGACCGGCCTGGGCCAATATCACCGTCAGCAGCAACCCTCCCGGGGCCACGGTCACGGTTGAAGGAAAAGTTCTCGGCAGAACACCACTGACCACTGAATTAGTTCAGGGCGACAGAACCGTATCCATTTCACTGCCGGAACATAAAACTGTCGATATTCCTGTCGCTGTTACAGCCGGTGTCGATCAAACGCTAGCAACCGTCAGCCTGGGACCCGCTGATGGACTTTTACGTGTTGTTACCACCCCAGAGGGAGCGGGAGTGACGGTCAACGGAGAGTTTCGTGGTCATACCCCACTGGAACTGGAATTGGCCTCCGGCCACAGACATAGACTTCGCTTCTTCAAGGATGGCTACGCCTCTATTGAGCACACTGTTGACCTCGGTGCTGGAACACAGCGTGACCTGAATATAAACCTAAATGCTGTGTACGGCAGGGTACACGTCAGTAGCGTCCCTCCAGATGCGGAAGTTTACATTGATGGTCAATACGCCGGGAACAGTGGACAAACTTTTAACCTACCAGCTCGCAGCCATAACATTGTCGTACGCAAACAGGGCTACCAGGAATTTGACACTCGTGTCATTCCCAGCACCAAACTGGAGCAAACTGTCAGGGCGGTACTGCTTACATCCGAACAAGCGCGCTGGAGAGAAACCCCCTCAACTTTGCGTCACGCAGCTGGCGGCACCATGAAACTCATGCGCCCCAACGCCGTATTTACCATGGGATCATCCCGGCGAGAACAGGGGCGGCGGGCAAACGAGGTTATGCGTCAGGTATCTCTAAATCGGCCTTTCTATATTGGGACCACTGAAGTTACTAACCGGGAATATCGGCGTTTCAAGCGCCTGCATACCTCAAGCCATGTAAATGGTGTCAGTCTCGACAATGACAATCTGCCAGTTGTAAATGTCAGTTGGGTAGAGGCAGTGCTATTTTGCAATTGGCTCAGTGAAAGAGACGGCCTCACACCGGTCTATTTGACGGAAGCCGGGCGTGTTGTTGGCTTTGATGGCGCAGCCAACGGTTATCGTTTACCGACTGAAGCCGAATGGGCCTGGGTTGCACGATACGATCAAGGCACCATGAAAAAATTCCCTTGGGGAAATGAGCTACCAATAAAGAACAATTCCGGAAACTACGCAGATACTACTGCCACAAAACTAGTTCCTGCAGTCCTTCGCACCTACAGTGATCGTTACGCAGCTACCTCACCGGTAGGTAGCTACAGTCCTAATGCTTTTGGTATTTATGACTTAGGTGGAAATGTCTCTGAATGGATTCACGATCTATACACGATAGGGACCGGGTTATCCCGACGTATCGAAGAAAACCCTGTCGGTCCGGAGGATGGGGACTTCCATGTAATCCGTGGTTCCAGTTGGCGTCATTCGGGGTTGACTGAATTACGCCTCTCCTACCGTGATTACGGAGAGTCCGCTCGTAATGATATTGGCTTCCGCCTTGCCCGCTGGGTGAATTAGGAGACTAGTGTGAAATTTTTATTACTTACCTTACTGCTTCTACTTATCAACTTCGCGTACGCAGAAGATGAAAACAAGCCGGAAGAGAACCAACAAACAGCGGCAGTAATTCCCAAGAAAGAAGCACCAATAACTAGGAATAAAAGTAATTCAGATGACTATAAGGCCTCGGAAGAAATCTCCGAAGACTTATCGGTTTCCTTTCCCGTAGATATATAGAAATAGCTTCTAGCGAGTATCGCCATGAAATTTAAATCATCGGATTTTGTCTTCCAGGTCTTTGCTCTTCTGGGGTCTATTATTTTGGTCCACGCGATTTATGTCGCCATTATTCGCCCTAATGCAGATGCGCTAATTGAGGAGCAACTGGCGAGGGAGGCCGCTGGGGAAACCTACGTTCAACAACGCTCTATCTACATTGTGATGCGCGACTATGAGCAAGAGGCCTGCTTTGTTCTGATGTTGTGGGCAATGGCCATTATGGGACTAAAGGCACAGAGAAGTATTCGCGAGCGAAAATTACTGGACAAAGCTCTACTTAATATCAGCGAGGGAACTCCTATTCTTCCCGAGGATACCCGTGATTTATCCCGCCCGATACAAGCCCTTCCTGAAGAGGAACGACGATATTTAGTTCCCAGGGCACTACTCACCGCCCTGCAGAGATTCGGTTCTACCAAGAATGTCGCCGCCGTTTCCAACTCTGTAAAAGAGGTTTGTGAAACTGAGGGAGACAGGCTCGACTCTGAGCTGGCAATGGTTCGCTATATTACCTGGGCTATTCCATCCATCGGATTTATTGGCACGGTACGAGGTATCGGCGAAGCATTATCACAGGCGCATCGAGCCGTAGAGGGCGATATAGCTGGCGTGACGGTAAGTCTGGGGGTCGCATTTAACTCTACCTTTATCGCCCTGGTAATTAGCATCGTCATTATGTTTTTCACTCACCAGCTACAACTCATGCAGGAGCGCCTGGTGTTGGATACACAAAGTTACTGTGACAACCGCTTACTGCGTTTTCTGAAAATCAGCTAGCGGTTTTACCTGAATAAGTCGTAGCGAGGAATAAACCCATGGGACAAGGCGTCCTGGAAATAAATGACTGCGGATTACGTGTATTTTCAAATACTAACGAGGTACTGGAAAGTCCTGGAATTGCAGTTATTGAACACAATAAAATTCATATTGGTACCTCAGCTCAAATGCGTGCCAGGAGCCATCCGACTCAGGTTAACAACCAGTTTTGGAGAAGACTGAGCCTCGAGTCGCTAAAGTCAGAAAATCAACGCTGCCGCCACCATGCCGACTTGGTCTACTGCCACCTTCAGGAAATAGCGGAGCACTGTGACCTTCCCGATGAAATTGTTCTCGCTGTTCCCGGCAATTTTACCCACGAACAACTGGCCTTACTTCTGGGAGTTATTAAAGTCAGCGATATTAATATCGTAGGCATTGTTGATGCAGCAACCGCGTGCCTGGGTAATTTGGCTCCTGCAGGAATCCAACTGCATATCGACCTACAACTCCACCAGACACTGGTAACAAAGATTGCTGTGGATAAGCAAGCCACGGTGAAAACGGTAGAAACTGTTGCCGACGCAGGACTACACAACTTCCAGGAATCCTGGGCTCGCGTATTTACCGATGCATTTATTATGCAGTGCCGATTTGATCCGCTACATTCAGCTGAATCAGAACAGCAACTCTATGATTTGATGCCCCAGTGGACTGATCGAGCGATGCGTCACGGAGAAGTTCTAGCTGAACTTGATGATCGAACAGCAAAGATCAGCCTGCGGCAGCTTCAAGATGCAACAACCCCTCTCCTTTCTCGTATACGAGCAATGATTGAAAACCTGGAGGAAAGTCAAAGTGTGAGTTTTATCTCCCATCGCTGGGCTGATATCCCAGGGGGAATTCAATTGGCCCAACGTGTACATCTTCTCTCAAGAGACTCCATTGCACATGCCATCAATCATCGCTGGAAAGAATTGCGCAGTGATAGCAGTACATTGAAACTGATCAACTCTGTCACTGCCCTCCCCCCTAGCGAGGTCAAGGTGCATGTAGAGAAATCCTCAGAAACCGTAGCGACACATTTACTTTTTGGCCACAAGGCACTGGCCGCCCAGGAACCTCTATTCGTTTTCTGGCATGACGAGAAATTTCAAGTCACCCCAACACCACCGGAGCACCCTGCCGCAACAGTCACAAATCATGCCGGCAGACTTGCTTTGCGGGTGGATGCTGGAATTCAGCTCACACTCAATGGAAAAGAGATTGAGTCACCCGTTAATCTCAACGCCGGCGATACAATTGGAGTTGCAGATTATCAAGATGTGATAACTGCGATTAGCGTGGAGCGATATGGGGCGTAAAAAGCGTCGTTTTTCCACATTTAGCCTGTCCTTCCTCGATATCATGTCCTGTGGTTTTGGGGCAGTAGCGTTAATTTTTCTTATTATCAAACACGGCTCCGATCACCAAGTTGAAGTAGAGACTGAAGATCTCACTGCCGAGGTGAACCTTCTGGAAGAGGAGGTGGAATTTGGGCAGGAACACTTAGTTCAAGCCAGAAATACTCTGGATGTCGTTAGTGATGAACTGGTTGAGGCTCAAGGGCTTGCCAGGCGCATTTTGGAGCAAATAGAGGAAACCAAAGGCAATATCGCTGAAATCGACAGTATCGATGAAGAAGAGGATATCAAGAGGCTACAAGATAAACTCAAAAAACTGGAGCAGGCGAAAAAGAACCTTGAGGAAGAAAATAAAAAGCTGGGAAATAACGTTCGCAAATTTGTCGGTGATGGGGACCGTCAATACCTCACCGGCCTGCGCCTAGGCGGTAATCGCATCCTGATATTATTGGATTCATCTGCGTCTATGCTCGGCGACGAGCTTATTAAAATAATACGCGCCCGTAACATGTCTTCACCGGTAAAACGCAAAACTGAAAAATGGCGCAGGGCCGTCAGCACAGTCTCCTGGCTTACTGCTCAGTTTCCCAGGGATAGCCAATACCAGATCTATACTTTTAATACCTCTTTTCGTGCCGCAATAGCCGGTACAGAAGATCGCTGGCTCAATGTGGATGACCGCGACCAGTTGGACCAGGCTATCAAGGGGCTAGATGAAGTAGTGCCGGAAAATGGTACCAGTCTAGAGAGAGTATTTAACGCTATTAACGCTATGACACCACTGCCCGATAACATTATTCTCATTACCGATGGGTTACCGACCCAAGGGATGAGTGCACCCAGAAAGCCCACTATTTCGGGTAGAGACAGGCGCAGTCTATTCAAGCGCGCGGTCAAAGTGCTCCCCAAGAATATCCCCGTCAATGTCATTCTTGCCCCTATGGAGGGGGACCCATTTGCGGCTAGTGAATTTTGGAAGCTGGCGATGCAAAGCAAAGGCTCTTTCCTTGCGCCTTCGAGGGACTGGCCATGATAGGAACGCAAAAAAAGCGTCGCCAGGAGGAGTTCAGCATTTCCTTCCTGGATGTTATCTGCTGCGGATTTGGCGCAATTGTTTTGCTACTGATGATCGCCAAGACTGCAGAACCGATTGTATTAGAGGAAGCTGAAGTAGACCTCGAAGGGCAGGTATTGGAACTACAGCAACAGCTGGCGGAAATCCGTGGTGAGACCACAGTTATCAACCGGGACCTAAATTCAAAGCGAGAACAAATCGATATCGAGCGCAAGAGAATTGCCAACCTGCGCGGTGAGTTGGAAGCACTTCAAGCGGAATTTGCCAGTAAAACCGAAGGGCAAAGTGAGGATGGCAAACTCAAAGGTGAGCTGACCATTGCACTACAATCCATCACTGATGAAATGCGTCGCCTACTGGGCGAGAACTACCAGCGTAAAAACAATGTTATTGGCGGAATCCCTGTCGACAGCGAATACATTCTCTTCATTATCGACACCTCCGGCAGTATGTTTAATTACGGCTGGGACCGAATGATGGCGGAGATGGTCAATACTCTAGACCTTTATCCCAATGTTAAAGGTATCCAGGTCATGAATGATATGGGGGACTATATGTTCTTCAATTATCGAAACAAGTGGATACCTGATACCCCAGGACGCCGCCAAGCGATATTAAAGCGGTTGAAGTCCTGGAATCCTTTTAGTAACTCCAGCCCTGTTGAAGGTATCCAGAAAGCCGTCCGCAGCTTTTATGATCCCAGTAAGAAAATCAGTATTTATGTGCTTGGCGATGAATTCACCGGAAAATCAATCCGCAGGGTTATGTTAGCTGTCGAACGGGTAAATGCTAAGCACGGTGAGGGAAAACGAAATATCAGAATCCATGCAGTAGGATTCCCTGTACAGTTCTCTCGCCCTCCACACCTACAAACCACAGGACTCCGCTTTGCGGCCCTTATGCGCGAACTCACCTATCGAAATGGCGGCACTTTCGTGGGGTTGAATGACTTTCGCTAGTTAAATGATTCAAGGAGGAACATATGAGGTATAGGTCGACTTCCTTTGGACACCTAAAGGTACTTATTCTTGTAAGTTTCTTCCTGGGTGCTTGCAGTCATACAGTACAGGTGGATGGCAATTACCCATCCCCAATAGGCGATCAATTGCCAATAACCGTAGGCTTCTACCTCAGTGAGGACTTTAAAAGTTTCACTTATAAAGAAGACAGTGAAGATCGCGAAGAATGGAATATAAGCACAGGCAGAGCACAAAAAAATCTGTTTGAAACAGTATTGGGTTCCATGTTTACCGATACCGTATCTCTATCCAGTTATCCACAAGAAGTCCCCGCCAATGTCGAACTGGTGATAGTTCCAGAAGTGAGAGAGCTGCAGTTCACAATGCCCAGAGAGACAAGGGTCAATATTTTTGAGGTATGGATTAAATACAACATGACCGCATTTGACCCCAGTGGCGGACAGGTTGCTAACTGGGTAATAACCGCTTACGGAAAAACCCCTACCGCATTTTTACAGTCCCAGGAACAGGCATTAACTCAGGCGATAAATATCGCCCTGCGCGATGCCGGAGCAAATCTCTATACCGGGTTTGGGAAAGTTCCTGAACTACAGGCCTTTCTCTCTGGGAAGCGCCGATCGCTATCACTGAGAGAAATCAAGGTGAAAGCCAAAAAGGCTGAATAAGAGGAGTAAATCGTGTTCAAGCCACTTCTAGTTGCAGCGATAGTCTTTATTAGCGGTTGTACCACTGTCGTAATTGATGAGTATCGACGCTCCGATGGTGAGCTTGCCGAAGGAGATTCCGTCGTCATCCTGGGCCGCCGTCATTCCAGTGAATATGAAACAGAGCCTGATTTAATTGCTTGTGTTGGTAGAGAACTACACAACCCTGAGTTAGGTGTAAACATTATTCCAGAGCAAGACTTTGTCGATCTTATGTACCCCTGGTTTGAACCCAGGACAGCACCTATGCATGTTCGCTCCCTAGATCGCCTGATGGAAAATGAAAGTGTGCGTGAGCGAATGGAAACCTATGGAGTGAAGTACATCGTCTGGATTGATGGTTCAACAGAGACCACAGCCAGTGCCGGCTCTATCAGCTGTACCATCAGTACCGGCGGTGCAGGGTGCTTTGGCTTTGGGACCTGGGATAAAGAATCTGACTACGAAGCGGCAGTATGGGATTTCAGGGACCGCGAACTATCTGGGAAACTTAGTGCAGATGCCAAAGGAACCTCCTATATGCCCGCGATCGTGGTTCCAATACCACTAATCGCCAGGGTCCAGAATAATGCCTGTAAAGGAATGGCTCTGCAGCTCCAACAATTCTTGATGCCAGCAGTAACACCCAGTTCATAAAAATTAAGACGCTACGGGAGGCCAGGGGTAATGAAATTCATCGAGCGTGCTTTTGCCAGCGCTATCCTAATACTCAGTGCAGGCTGTGCATTTAACCCTGCCACCAATAAGCCTGACCTGGTTCTAATGTCAGAGGACAAGGAGATCTCCATCGGTAAGGAGATGCATGAAAAGCTGATAGAGAGCACTCCGATCTATAAAGACCCAGTCCTAACCGCTTATGTCAATCATGTCGGGCAAAAAGTTGCCGCCGCCAGCGACAGACCGGATATCAAGTATCAATTTACGATCATCGACAGCCAGGATATCAACGCATTTGCCCTTCCCGGTGGGTATATCTACATCAACCGAGGCCTTCTAACTTACCTGCACTCAGAAGCTGAAATGGCCGCTGTACTAGCTCATGAGATTGGCCATATCACCGCCCGCCATGCGGTAAGGCAAAAAACAGCTGCGACCGGAGCCAGCGTTGTATCAGTATTGTCAGTTTTGGTTACCGGTAGCGGTGTAGTCGGAGATGTTGCAAATTTATATAGCACCGCTGCAGTGAAGGGTTACGGCCGCGAGATGGAACTGGAAGCGGATCGCTTCGGAGCCCAATATATGTTCAACGCTGGTTATGACCCCCAGGCCATGATCAATGTTATTGGGCTATTAAAGGATCAGGAGACATTTGCCCGACGCCGTGCCCGTATTGAGGGCAAGAAACCGCAAACTTACCACGGGGTTTTTGCATCTCACCCTAGAAATGACCTTCGCCTACAGGAAGTTGTAAACGCTGCAGGCCAGCTTCCCGAAGATAACAAAGAAACCAAAGTAGAATACTATCGGGAAAAAACAGATGGCCTTGTGTACGGACAGAACACACAGCAGTCCACTAAAAATCGCTACAATCACAAGCGGCTGGGTTTCTCCCTTCTATTTCCCGATGGCTGGTTGGTAGAAAATCAACGTTCAGCCATTGTCGGCTCTGCACCTGATAAAAGTGCACAAATTACCATTACAGTGACCCAACGCGATGGCAATCAGCCCGCTGACATGGCTCTGCGCTCAGAGTTCGATCTACGACAACTGGAGAAAGGGGAGAAACTCAATCAATATCGACTTGAAGGCCATACCGGAAAAATTCCACCGCTTGAAAAAGAGGATGCAGATCCAGACAGAATTGCGGTAATTTTTTATGGTAGCAGACAATTTGTACTGCAGGGAAAAGTCACAAATGATGAAGACTCAGATCCAGAAGCTATTGATAAATATGACAATTTATTCCTGACCAGCATTAGAAGCTTCAGGCCGCTACGACAAACTGACATTGTAGAAGAGAAGGACATCAAACGCTTGCGCTACGTCCAGGCCAATGAAAAAACTACCTTTGCCTCCCTGGCAAAACATATGGAAATCGGCGAATATGCAGAGGAGCAATTACGCCTGTTAAATGGTTATTATCCCCGAGGAGAACCCAAGCCCGGAGAATGGATAAAGATCGTTCAATAATTTTATAAGAATCAGCCCCTAATCCTTTTTCTATCACCCTCCAAAATTTTGGAGGGTTAGTGTCTATCTGAAAATAAAAGATAATAATAAGGAGTAAGTGATGAACGGCATGATGATGCAATCCCAGCTCATCCTCACCGGTATTATGAAGCATGCTCTAAGCAACTCACCGGATAGTGAGATTGTTTCAGTTACCTTGGATAACCCCGATTTTCGTTATAGCTATCAACAAGCTTTTGAGCGAGTCTCGCAATTGGCAAATGCACTACAAAAGCTTGGAGCCAATGATGGAGATCGAATTGGTACTCTTGCCTGGAACGATCACCGGCATTTTGAACTCTACTATGCAATTTCTTGCAGCGGGCTCGTTTGCCATACCATTAACCCCCGGCTTTTCCCTGAGCAAATATCTTACATTATTGAGCATGCCTCAGATCGATGGCTGTTTATTGATCCACTATTTATGCCCCTAATCGAATCCCTGGCAGAATATCTAGATTCGATTGAAGGCATCATTGTGCTAACTGATAAAGCACATATGCCCGCCACAAGCCTGAGCAATGTTTACTGCTATGAAACATTGATTGCAGCAGAGCCCACTGAGTTTCACTGGCCTGAATTAGAGGAAGAGAGTGCAGCAGCACTCTGTTATACATCAGGCACAACAGGCAATCCCAAAGGGGTGCTTTATTCCCATCGCTCTCTGATGCTGCATACCTACGGCGTATTGATGCCAGATGTCTTTGCGATTAGAAGGGACGAAGCCATATTGCCTGTTGTTCCCATGTTTCACGTCAACGCCTGGTCAATACCCTATGCGGCACCGGCTGTTGGAGCAAAACTCGTGTTACCTGGCCCCAAAATGGGATGTGGAGAAACGCTCAGTCAATTAATTCAAAAGGAAGCCGTTACTATCGCTGCCGGCGTTCCAACCGTTTGGCTCGCCCTGCTCAAGTACCTGCGGGAAAGTGAAGAGACCCTACCCAGCTTGAATCGAGTAGTCGTGGGTGGATCGGCTTGCCCCTGGAGTATTATGGAGGAATTCGAGCAAAAGCATGGAGTATATACCCATCACGCCTGGGGCATGACTGAGATGAGTCCACTGGGAACCTACAATGCCCGCATACCTGAGAACCTCTCTCAAGACGAAGCACAGACCCTCAGGCTCAAGCAGGGCCGAGCGGGCTTTGGGGTCGAGATGCGTATTGTAGACCCAGAGGGAAATACCTTGGCACAAGACGGGCTGGCTTTTGGAGCCCTACAAGTGCGTGGTCCCTGGGTCTGTGAGCGATACTACCAATCCAAAGAGTCAGCACTTACCGAAGACGGCTGGTTTGATACCGGTGACGTTGCCACGATCGATACTGACGGCTACCTGACAATCACTGATCGCACTAAGGATGTTATCAAGTCCGGCGGCGAGTGGATTTCCTCTATTGAGCTGGAGAATTTTGCTATGACACAGGCGGGAGTAGCCGAAGCCGCTGTTATTGGGGTTGCCCATGAAAAGTGGGCTGAGCGGCCTCTCCTGATCATTGTTCCCGCTGAAGGCAAAACACTAAAAACTGAGGAGATTCTGGCATCCTTTAAAGGGCATTTTGCCAACTGGTGGATTCCCGATGACTGTGTCATTGCCAAGGAAATCCCCCATACGGCTACAGGCAAAGTCAGCAAAAAAGACCTTCGGGAAATCTATGCCGACTATCTATGGTCTCACGAAGCCACTGTGTGAAGGGGATTAAGACGCTTTTGGCAGGCATCATCGCGGCATAGCAAAGCGTTGCACTGTAATAACGCAATTTTACCTGCCTCAAGTCTTGATTAAATTTTGACGGCGCTGAAATAGCGCCGTTTTAGAATGCTTAACTTCCTGCTAATACCTAAACCAGCGGTCCAAGACGATACACCAATTTATAATCAAGCCCTTTATAGAGTGCTACTCCTTACCCTCTATTCCACCGGTTCCTCTGTAGGCGACAATTTTTGCTTGCTGACTATTAACCCTCATCGATTCATGGTTTCCGAGCTGACTGGATATCGGTTTATCTTCTATTGACTTACCTAGGCGCACTAGCCATCCAGAATTGTCTAGAATTATCTTGAGTAGAAGTATCTGACTGTGGATATTCTGGAACATCTCAGTCCATGTGAGAGAGAATAGGGAATTTACACTTCCTTGCGTTGGATGGCACTGGCTTACAATCTAGCCATTATCATACTCCTCACAGCAACGGCATTTACTCATTAACGAGGAAGTCACAATGAAGAAATTATTTAGTTTGGTAATCGCTGCAATAATTGCCATTTCTGCAAATACCCTAGTTTGGGCAGATAATGACCATGCCGCACAACTTGCGGAGCGTTTAGAGGCAACTAAAGCCAAGCTTAACCTCTCTGATGGGCAAGTAGAAAAAGTAAAGCCAATCCTGGAATCAGCCAATGAACAGCGCCGCCAAGTACTTGCAAAATACGGCGTTAACATAGAAAGTCCCTCTGGCGCTATCCAAAAGATGAGCTTTCGTGAGAAGCGCCAGTTAGGTAAAGAAATGGCCGCTATCAGAAAATCTACGCTCAGTGAAATGTCCACCGTACTGACGGATCAACAATTAGCAGAGTTCAAAAAACTTCAAGAAGAAAATCGAGCAGCCTTCAAAGCCAAGCTTCAAGAGAGAAGAAATTAGAGTCTCCAGGGTTCATAATGCCTATCAGATAGACGAAGCCGCGCTGAATAGCTCTGCGAAAGCCTCGCCCTGGCGGGGCTCTCGTATTCAGTTATATCCCTGTCATATTTCTCTGCTAGAAAGTGCCCCTCAATTCATCACGGGCCTTTATCACATGTTAAAAAACATTCTATCAGTAGTGTTGATTGGCTTTTCTGTAGCCGCAACACTAACCTGCGCGGACAACTTTGATCAGAGAAATAAACAAACTATTGTGGTAGCTCATAGAGGTGCCTCTGCCTACCTACCTGAACACACCCTCGAATCCAAAGCGCTGGCTTACGGTATGCGTCCAGACTATATCGAGCAAGATTTGGTACTCAGCAAAGATGATCACTTGATCGTAATGCACGATATTTATCTAGATAGTATAACTAATGTCGCCGACGTTTTTCCCCAGCGCGCTCGCGCTGATGGTCACTTTTACACTATCGATTTTACCCTGGCCGAACTTAAGCAGCTTCAGATATCAGAGCCCTTCATAGATAGTGAGGATGGACTTCAAGCAAAATACCCTGAGAGATTTCCAATATGGAAATCTAGCTTTAACCTGTCCACCTTTGAGGAAGAATTGGAATTGATCCAGGGGCTTAATCGATCCCTGGGCTACGATATTGGCATCTACCCGGAGATTAAAAAACCCTACTTCCATCACTGGGAAGGAAAAGATATTGCCTCTATAGCCTTGCAATCACTCAAGAAATACGGCTATACCGATCGCGATCACAAAGTTTTCTTCCAGTGCTTTGACGCAGAAGAGCTCCAGCGAGTTAAATTTGAACTAATGCCCTCCATGGGGATGGATCTATCATTAGTTCAATTGATCGCCGCTACCGACTGGGGGGAAAAATTGGTCGAAGTGAATGGAGAAATTGAAAAGTACAATTATGACTGGATGCTGCAACAGGGGGGCTTGCGCAAAATCGCCACCTACGCAGATGGAATTGGCCCCTGGTATCCTATGTTAATGGAAGTAACGGATGGCCAACCAAGAGCTAACAATGTTGTCCGCCGGGCACACCGCAGACAGCTAGAAGTTCACCCCTATACCTTCCGCGCAGATACAGGCAAGGTTCCCGAAGAATTTGAAAGCTTCGAGGACTTCCTGCATTTCGCTGTATATCAGCTGCGCATTGACGGTCTCTTTACCGACCACCCCGACAGAGCCGTTAACTATCTTTCCCGGGGACATAGGGATCGTTAAAAAATGAAATCAGAAAAAAGGCCGCATAGTGCGGCCTTTTTTTACTTAATCAAACTTGGAGAAGTCCGCTGGTCTCTTCTCCATAAAGGCCATAGCAGCCTCTTTAAACTCATCAGAGGCGAGGCGCTCCTTAAAGTAACGGCCTTCGTCTTGAATAAACTCTAACCCTTTCTCTAGAGTTGCTCTGCGCAAAAGCTGTTTAGTTAAACGGAGGGCAGCCGGAGCTTTCCTCGCTAACTCAGCTGCGGCTTCACGTGCGCGAACTATGGCCTGTTCTGGCGCCACTGCGGCATTACAGATGCCAATCTCAACGGCTTCCTGAGCACTAAAACGCTTGCTCAACAATAACAGTTCAGAAGCTTTGGCATGGCCGGCGATCCTGGGCAACAAGTAGCTGGAGCCATACTCTGGACACAGCCCCAGGTCCACAAATGGCATCTGGAACATGGCGTCGTCTCCAGCAAAAGACAGGTCGCAATGCAACAGCATGGTTGTACCAATACCTACTGCGGGGCCATTAACGGCTGCAACTACCGGCTTGGGGAAGTGGTAGAGAGCACTCATAAACTGGAAAACCGGAGACTCCTCGCCTTCGGCAGAGCCGCCCAGGAAATCTGTCAGGTCGTTACCACTGGTGAATATGCCCTCAGCACCGGTAATAATCGCGACGCGAACATCCGGGTTTGTAGCTGCGCTATTCAATAACCCTGCCATTGCGGTATACATGGCCATAGTCAGGGCATTTTTGCGCCCGGGTCGATTAATCGTAATCTCGAGGATGCGGTCCTTAAGCTGAGCCTGAATTTCAGCGCATTCGCTTTGCATATTGTTCTCCGGGGTAAGAAGTAGATTGGGCTACTCTCAGTAGCCTAATTATGGAACCCCAACGGAAGCCACTTTTAATCCGCTGTAGGCCATCTATTTAGGAGATTCATATTAACCGCTACTCCCAGAGGTTCGAGTTCCTAATCAACCACTTTCGTTGACGGGATTAACCCGGTCACCAGTGACCGGGCCCTCTAGGTAACCAGCAACAGTAATCAAACTTTATTGGCTGAATCCCGGCGCAGAGGTTGGCACATACAATGAACGCCACCGCCCCCCGGAGTGATCATAGAAATATCCGGGTCGATAACTTCCAAACCATGTGCGCGACACTTCTCCGCCAGTCCGGTATTGGCCTTAGGTAGCATCACTCGATCGTTCCCCAGGGCAACGACATTCACTCCAAGCTCCAATACCTGCGGGAAGGGAATATCGATAATCTCTATATTTCGGCTTTTAAACCACTGCACCAGCTCCGGCTCAACAGCATCAACACAAATTGCTGCCAGCTTTTCCGCGAGCATGGCTACCATCACATCAATATGCAGGAAGAACGGATCGAACTGGTAGCCTTTAACTTCCCAGCCCTCTTTTTCCACCCAACTTTTCATCTGCTCAAATCCCTGCGGGCTGGTGCGTTCGCCAGAGTAGCCACACAGAATAACGCCGGGCTCTAACACCATAAAATCACCGCCCTCCAGAGAGCCTGCGGTAATAATGTCGTAAATGGGGATATCCAGCTCTGCATATTTCTTCACTATGGGCGCCCACTCACCACGGCGCCAAGGGCTGAACATCTGAGTCACGATAGGCCCCCAAGGGGTCATTACCGAAGAATCGCGACCGTAAATTTGGTAGGGCAATGTGCTGTCCGCTGGGATTAGGTGCGTATTCACTCCTGCGTGGCGGTAGGCATCGAGCATCTCTCCATGCTGTGCCATCGCCACCTTGTGATCAAACTTCATTCCGAGGCGCTCGGCACGTCGCGCACTCGCATTACCAGTGCGCCAGCTGAAGTTATCCACAGGCCCAATTAGAACATCCCTCAGTACACCGTATTCTGAATCCATCCCCCATTCACTCAGGGGTGCCGTACCGCCGTTATCCTGACGGTGCTTCAAAGTAAAATTACTCATTCGCCTAAATTCCAACTTGTTATCAACTATGCCAAAACAAAGACAGTGCAACGCCGACAGTTGACAGAAGCACTTGTTTTACTGCTACTTAAGCCTGCTCCGCACTGTTTAGCATTGCGTGAAGCAACACATTACAACCCGCCTCAAGGTGATCCGGCTCCGCCGATTCTGCTTCATTGTGCGACAGCCCTCCTTCACAGGGCACAAAGATCATAGAGACAGGGGCGACTCGGGAAACATATACGGAATCGTGCCCAGCACCTGAAACCATCTTGCGATTGCTATATCCCAAGGTCTGTACAGCACTGCTAACCGAATCAATGCAATGCTTATCAAAGGCGACGGGAGGTGAGTACCACTCTTCACGAATATCGACTCTGGTACCTGTCTCTTCCTGTACTCTTTCAGCCGCCTTATACAAGGCTTTATGCAGATGGTTTAACCCTTCAGGTAACGGGTGACGGAGGTCCAGTGCCAGCACAACCTCTTCAGGAACTGTATTTCGGCTGCCCGGCGCCGCCCTTAAATCTCCACAGGTCATACGCGCATCTTCTGAATACTCCCGGACTTCACGATACATGCGCTCGCACAGAATGGACATTGCCTGGACCGGATCACGGCGGTCCTCCATCGGAGTTGGACCCGCATGGCAAGGCGTTCCGTAAAAAGTTACGTCATACCAGCGAATACCCTGTACACCAGTGACAACACCAATTACCTGATCCTGTTTTTCGAGGATCGGGCCCTGCTCGATATGCGCTTCAAATGAAGCTTTAATAGCCCTCGGCTGAGCGGGCTCAGTACCGAGATAGCCGATCCGCTCCAACTCTTCACCGATGGTGATACCCGATTTATCCGCGCGGCTGTGCCCATACTCCAAGCTAAATTCACCAGCCCAAACTCCGGAGCCCACCATTGCAGGGGAAAAGCGCGCACCCTCCTCATTAGTCCATACAACCACCTCTAATGGGGCCTTGGTCCTGATACCTTGATCCTCTAGAGTGCGCAGAACTTCCAGGCCGGCAAGTACGCCATATACACCGTCAAATTTGCCACCCGTGGGCTGGGTATCCAAATGAGAACCAGTCACTACCGCAGGCAAGCTGTTATCTGCTCCCGGTCGGCGGGCAAAAATGTTGCCCATCTGGTCCACTCTGACTTCACAGCCTATATCTCGGCACCAGCGCACGAAAAGGTCGCGCCCTTCACGGTCTTCATCTGTCAGGGCTTGTCGATTACATCCACCCGCTGGGGTCGCGCCTATCTCAGCAATTTCCATCAGGCTATCCCAAAGGCGAGAGCCATTGACACGTAGGTTTTGCGCTGGGTTTTCCATTCAAAGAGCTCCGGGCTTTATAATGGGTCCAATATAAATCACTTTGCCGTAATTTTTGTTTTGATCCACACCGGCTAAAGAGAGCATTATTTTGTAACTGGTCAAAACACACTCAGGAAGCAGCTGACTATGACAATAACTTATAGCTCTTACCTAAAAGTAGACGAGCTTTTGCAGTGCCAGAAACCCCTTTCCGATGGTCCCGAGCACGACGAACTACTTTTCATTACTATTCATCAAAGCTACGAGCTCTGGTTCAAGCAAATGTTGCATGAACTGGATTTCCTGGTGCGACTGTTCAACGCAGGTGAACGCAATCGCGCATTGCATACACTTAAACGTGTCGACACGATTTATCGTACTTTGATTCAACAGGTCGATATCCTGGAAACCCTAACCCCACTGGAGTTTATGTCTTTCCGTGATCGACTATCCACGGCTAGTGGTTTTCAGTCGTACCAGTTTCGCGAGTTGGAATTTCTTTACGGAGCCAAGGACCCGAAAAAACTGGAAAACTATTCCCCTGGCTCAGAGCACTACCAGCGCTTGATGAAGCGCCTTGAGGCGCCGACCCTTTGGGATGCTTTCCTAAACTTTTTGGTTCACGAGGGGCATAAGGTACCCGCTAATGAGCTTGAAAGGGATTTTAGCCAAATTGCAGAGCCTTCTTCGGCCGTCCAGAAAATACTGATCGATATCTATCGCAATGATCCACTGGTAAGTGAAATCTGTGAGGCTTTGGTGGACATCGATACTTCGTTACAACAGTGGCGTTACCGACATGTAAAAATGGTCGAGCGAACAATTGGCAGGAAAATGGGGACTGGTGGATCGAGCGGGGTAGGTTATTTACAGGGAACCCTATTTAGACCGGTTTTCCCCGACCTCTGGGCAATTCGTTCAGAATTCTGATATCGGATTTGATTTGAGGGGTACTTAAGTACCCCCCAATTTGTGACCAGTTCAAAACCATAATTCACAAATGAAAAAAGCCAGCAATATGCTGGCTTTTTAAGCGCGGGTAACTCACCGGGAACTTAGTCCTCGTAAGGTACCAGGGAGACCTGAATACCCAGGCTCACTTCCTTCGCGGCATCCGCAATCTGTACGTAAGTATCCGCACTAGACTTGTTGTGTGCACGCACAATCACCATTGCCTGCGGGTTCTCCGCATACATCTGAGCGATACGGGCCCGTACAGCACGGCTGTCAATACGGCTGCCATCCGCCATGGTGATTTCATCATTTGCACTGACCATCAACAGAATATTCTGTTTGTCGGGGTCTGGCTCAGACTTATCAGTTAAGTTCGGATCTGGCACATTTACGTCCAACGCCTTCTCTTTAACAAATGAAGCAGTCACGATAAAGAAGATCAACATGATAAACACAACGTCCAACATGGGCGTCAGGTCGATATCTGCCTTTTCTTCTTCTACGGCCTTTCCGCGTCGTCTACTCATAAAACACCGTGCAATTTTCAAATATCAGGGGTGCCGGATTGACCGGTCTAATCTGGTGGGCAAGATTGCCGCGATTTCGCAAGCATTGCAAGTGCGAGCGATAACAGAGATAAATAAACTTTAAAAATCAATAAGTTACAGAATCGAGCCGGCAAGAAAGATCAAATTTTAAGCAAAAATTCCGACTAACGTCCTGCTAGATAGCTGTGATAGTCAGGCACCTCATGCTCAAAGGATTGGTCCATCAATGGTGACTGTACCACCATATCTGCACTGCTCTGGTTACAAGCCACAGGGATATTCCACGCTGCAGCAATTCGCAGCAGTGCCTTGACGTCCGGGTCATGGGGCATGGGCTCAAAGGGGTCCCAGAAGAATATCAGCAAGTCCACCTGCCCCTCGCTAATCCTCGCTCCGAGCTGCTGATCACCTCCCAGAGGGCCACTTAAGAGCTTTTCGACACATAAACCCGTCGCATCTTCAATTTTTTCACCAGTAGTCCCCGTAGCCAATAACTGGTGTTGTTTGAGCAGACCGTGGTGTCTGAGACACCACTGAATCATGGCATCTTTACGGTTGTCATGGGCTACCAGAGCCACTCGCTTTGTCGCTGGCAGTGCTTTAGCAATAAATTCCATTTGAACCTCAATATCAAGAGTCTCTTCTATAGTATCTCAAATAAGCACCGACAGATTTGATTTTCCCGTAGGTTTAGTCCCTGTTATCGCAACCCAACTCCTTTATAAAGACTTCCAAACTTACTACAAGACGATTCATTAGATTCGAAGAAGTAATGTGAATTAATTCAAAGACCTCTTTATTCACTGTTATCTGGAGTAAGATCCCCCTGAACGCAGCCCCCTCGCTATAATGCAACAGCAAGAAACCGGATCTTTATAAGGAGTAAGTATGAGCGTAGGAGCCTGGGAGCCACAGGTAAGTGGCCCACAAAATGAAACCAGTGAAGAATTCAACCGGGAGCAGTTGCTCAGACTTATCGAAATTGCAGAGTCAGATAAACCTTTTACAGAATCAGTAGGAGCGTTTGAAAAAGTACCCTCCACACTTATTCGCCTTCCCTTCCAACACTGGATTGAAGAGAGCGAACATTGGAACAGTGCCCAGCTATGGCAACTGATCCGCTTCTTTACCTTGGCAGAAATGAATCTGCCAGGCTGGGACGCCGGCGCTGAGTCTGCAGTAATTCCCCTCGCCAAAGTACTCAAGCAACGCTCGACGCCATTAACAAAAGAACAACTGTTATGGATTCGCCAGAATTCCAACAATCGTTATTTGCCCTACGGACCACTATAAAGCTACACGATTGACTCCATATCACCCCAGTGACAGAGATATTCTGTTACTGGGTCAGTCCTCTCCCCCTCTCCCATTGCAAAACTCATAAGGTTGCCTTTGGTAAGAGCAGCCACTCCAAAGCAGAAGCATTGCCCATAAAAATATCATTAAGATTGTTGATCAACGTACGGATAATCAGGACTGCATTCAAATAGCTTCTGGCATTACTTGCCTCTGAATAACTGCCCTCTACTCCTTTTATGACTAGCAGGGATGTCACGTGATAGCAAAACAAATGACTGGAGACCAAGCGCTCGCTTTCTCGGTAATTAAAAAGACCTCGACTGAAGAGCACAAACTAATACAGTTCCGTCCCATTATATACATGGTTATAACTAGATTTATCACTGGTTTACTTTCCGCCATGTAAAAGTAAACCTCGCAGCAGCAATGGCAGATCCCGGCAGCCAAGCCCCCAAATACCCCAACCGGTTGGTACTTATATACGGGGCACTAGATCCCGTACATGAGTGTGAGTTCTCCCCCAGTTTTTAATTCCTTACTAAATACCAGGGTACGGCAATAGGACTCAAGCTGTCTCTGACATCTTGACACTTGCCAACTTTCCGCAATTTGAATATCACACTTCAATACGCAAGGTTACACAACCAGCTATGGAGGTTGCCCGCTAATTGACGCAGGCAAAAGCTCCCAGTTAAGTTTTGTTAATCCGGATCTCTGTTAATTGATGAACAGAAACTATCTGCCACCATCAAAATCCAACTATAAAAGCCAAAACAACTAAACCAACAGGTTCATAAAGCTTACAAAATTACTCAACTATTTAATGCCACTGATACTGACTTGATACAAAGAATATTGAAGTTAAAGAATCACCAGTAATGAGTGCTTTCAAGTTCCCAAAAAGATCAAAAACACAGTTCAAACGGCCCCCAATTGAAAAATATGTAAAAAAAAGCCATTTTTTTTACATTAAATAGAAAAAAACCATCTAAAGGACTTGCAATTAGGTATACAAATAAGCTGCAATTAGCGCCGCTAGCTTGGGGGGACTCACTATCAATTGTTTTCTGCCGAAAACATTCATCTTGGACGGTGCCTAATTCCGTTAAAGATGGCTGAGAATAATTGATAGGAATGCCCCCACTTACTAAAACAATTCATTTTGCAGGGATATTTAAATGGCTACTAAAAAAGCTGCTCAAGTCGCTACCAGCGACGTCGCAAAAATGGAAGCGGAGCTACGCTCCCTTACCGCTAAACTGGAAACTGCCCGCCTTAAGCAGGAAAAAGACCTGACTGTCAAAGCCGAGAAATTGGCAAACAGTGCCAAGAAGGCTGCCGCTAAAGCAAAAACTACTCAAGATAAAGTAGCGACTGTTAGAGCTAAGAAAAAGACTGCTGCTCAACAGCAACAGCTGAAAAAAGCACGTGAAGCCGCCGCTGCAGCTAAAACTGCTGCAACTGAAGCCAAAACTGCCGCAACTGAAGCCAAAGATGCACTGACTGAAATCAAAGCCGCCAACAAGCTGGCTTCTCAGGTAGCTAAGATCGTCGCTAAAGAAGAAGCTGCTGTAGCTAAGAAACTGGCTGCTGCTGAAAAGAAAAAAGCCGCTGCCGAAGCGAAGAAAACTGCTGCTGCCGCTAAAAAAGCCGCTGCTGCTGACAAGAAGAAAGCCACCGCAGCTAAGAAAAAGCCCGGCCGCCCAGCTAAAACTGAAGAAGCCAAGAAGAAGCCTGGGCGTCCCGCTAAGACCGAAGAAGCTAAGAAAAAGCCTGGCCGTCCCAAAAAAGACGCCACTGAAGCCAAAAAGAAGCCCGGTCGCCCAGCAAAAACTGAAGCCGCTAAGAAAAAGCCCGGCCGCCCCAAAAAAGCAGAGACCGCAGCCGCCGCAGCAACTGATGCTGCTCCTGTAAAACGCGGTCGTGGCCGCCCACCTAAGGCAGAATCCGCACAAAAGAAGCCCGGTCGCCCAGCAAAAGCGGAAGCCGCTAAGAAAAAGCCAGGGCGCCCCAAAAAAGCAGAAGCCACAGCCGCAGCAGCAACTGAAGCTGCTCCTGTAAAGCGCGGTCGCGGTCGTCCGCCCAAGGCTAAGTAAGCCAGCGCTTAAGTAAAACTGATTTATTCAGTTAGTTTAAACCCTGGCCTCGCCAGGGTTTAAACAGATCTTACTGCATCCGCAAGCCCTTCACCTGATGCTCCTCCCCCAACTCAATAACACAATCTGCCCAACCCGGCATATCCTCTAGTAAGCTCCGCGTCACTCTTTCGTAGTGTTGTACAAACTGAACAATTTGTTGATCTGTCATCCCCATTCCGGAGCGAACCCTAAGCTTATGTTCCTGTAACTTACGCCACTCAACGATACATTCCATACTCGGCGCTTTGAGCATCACCCATACATCGATAAGCGAAAAAAGATTTCGATAAGAACCTTCCAACTGTTGATTAACATAATTTCGCCATTCGCCAGTACTATCTTCCCTGCACTCCAGTTCATTGAGCGGTCCTTCATGCCCTTCTGAAGGCTTGGCCCCTAGGCACCACCCTTCGAAGATAACAACATCAACTTGCCCCCTGAGTACGGGCCACAAGTGCTTAGGGATCCGATCATCACGTCCTTTATCAAACCTAGGTAATGCGATAGCTGAATCACTACTGGCTGCGCACAGGGCTTTGAGCGTGCTGATTCCCAGGTCAATATCATGGGTTCCCGGTACACCACGAGTTTCGAGTAAAGGGTGTACCTGTGTAGCCAACTTGCGGCGCTGTTCTAGCGTTAAATAGATATCATCCAGAGACAAAACACAACAGCGGTAGCCCATCGCCTGGTAAATACATTGCCACACATCTGCCAGGGTCGACTTGCCGGTACCCTGCCCCCCGCTAACCCCAATTATTAATGGATTACTGCGCTTATAGCGAGTCAGTACCCAAACTCCGAGGGGAAGAAAAAGTTGTTCGAGTACCTGGAGGAAATCGCATGGTAATTGATGCTCACGCAACAGCTCCTTAAAAGGCCCCGATAAACTCTCCTTAAGCTGTCCACTACGCTCTAAAACTTCATTCGGCCATTTATCCTTATTCATAAATTCCCCGATATAAAAACGGGGGCCTAAGCCCCCGAATTTTGTGATCACTAATTATGATTACAGTACTTATATGGCCGTCACTAACTTGCTACCGACTCAATAACCCCCTCTGGATTACCCCTCTTCTTGGAGCGTCCCGGTAGCACTAACATAATGGGTGTGACCAATAACGTCAGCAAAGTGGAAAAGGTAAGCCCGTAAACAATTGCACTGGCTAGCTTCACCCAAAAAGAGGCTATCACTCCGTCGACAACAATATTGCGTCCGACCATATCCACACTGACGCCTAGCGCCAAGGGCAACAACCCAAGGATAGTTGTTGCCGTTGTCAAAAAGACCGGTCTCAGCCTCTGTGTCGATGCCTTTACTGCTGCTTCCGTTGGTGTGAGGCTCGGCTCATTCTTACGCACGAAATTATAGGTATCTATCAGTACAATATTATTGTTCACCACGATTCCAGCCAGCGCCACAATACCCACCCCGGTCATAATCACACTGAAGGTGCTTTGTGTTATTAGCAGCCCAAACATCACACCCAAAGTGGACATGATCACAGATGAAAGTACCAATAAAGACTGATAGAAGCTGTTGAACTGAGTTACTAAGAGGATAAACATTAAAAACAGAGCCAAGAGAAAGGCTATGCCGAGGAATTGAAAAGACTCATTCTGCTCCTCATCCGCCCCACGAAATAGCAGCTCAACCCGGTTATCCACCGGATTACTCTGCAACCACTTCCTTATTTCCTTCACTTTGTCATCCGGCAGAATCCCCTCTTGCGCATCAGCCTTAATTTGCATGCGAGTAATTCCGTCGATTCGCTCAATCTTATCGACCTTGGGCATGGCTTCTGTGTGCACAAAACTGCTAATCGGAACGGTACCCTGCACGGTATTAACTTTTAGCTGATCGAGCGCGGCTATGCCTCTGGCACTTCTGGGGTACCTGATACGTATATCTACTTCTTCATCCGTATCATCGGGTCGATATTCTGCAACCCGGACGCCATTAGTAACCAACTGCACCGCCCTGCCAACTTCAGTGAGATCGGCACCATATAAAGCAGCCTTGGCTCGATCGACTTTCACTTCCCACTCGATGCCAGGTAGTGGCGCGGTGTTTACAATATCTCGCAACCCGCCAATTTCCTCCATTGCACGGTGTAGTCGCCAGGTTTCCAGCAGTAGCTGCTCATAGTTCTGACTGCGCAACTCCAGAACAATATCCTTGCCTACCGGCGGTCCTCCCTCCATTACATTTGCGGTTACTTTAATTCCGGCAAAATCTGAGGTGCGGGAACGGATATCGGCAAAAATGTCGCGGCTCCGTCGCTCGCGTTCCTCTGCGGGATAAAGCTCCACTAACATATTGGCGATTTGATCTGGGGAACGATCAGAATTTCCAGAAATTCCGCCAGAACCAATAGTAGTGTGAGCTATTCGGACCTCAGGCACACTAAGCACGGCTCTTTCCACTTGCACCACCAGGGCTTTTTTCTCCTCCATGGACAAATTGCCCTGGGCCCTAATTTCTACATTACCGTATTGCTCTTCTGTATCCGTGAAAAATTCAACACCCGCACCAAAATTGACAAAGCCAATAAAGATGGCAACCAGAATGGCAATAGTGGTTAAGAACCCACCCAATGGGCGCTGCAGAACCTTCTCAAGAATACGCGCATACCAGCCGGTAATTCCAGGCAGGGCTCGAGGTAACCCATCCTCTAACTGGCTCAGGTAGTTACGAGTAGAGGCATCCATTGCGCTTTTGCCAAACAGTGAACCCAACACAGGAGCAAAAAACAGGGCGTACAAGAGTGACCCCGCCAATACTGCAAATACTGTAACGGGCAGGTAACGCATGAAGTCTCCCACCACTCCAGGCCACAGCATAATCGGCAAAAATGCTGCAAGGGTAGTCGCCGTTGAGGCAACTACCGGCCAGAACATCCGACTGACTGATGCAATATATGACTCCCTTGCTGACAAGCCTTCAGCCATTTTCCGATCGGCAAACTCGGTAATCACAATGGAACCATCAATTAACATACCGAGGGCCAGCAACATTCCGAACATCACCATAAAGTTAAACGAATAACCCAGATACCAGGTGATGATGGAACCAAACAGCAAAGAGAAGGGCACTCCCAGTCCCACCAGAATTCCCGAGCGAAAGCCGAGCGCGGCAACGACAATAATCATTACCAGTAGCATCGCGGTCAGGATGTTTCCCTGCATCTCACTGACCATATCCCGTGCGAAATCAGATTGGTCAAAAACAAACTCAACCGTAATTCCCTGTGGCAAAACACCAAATTCAGCCTGAACCACTTCCCGGACTCGATCCGCAACATCGACAGAGCTGGCATCGTTGCGCTTTTCAACATTAATAGCGAGCCCCGGGCGACCATTGATACTGGTGTAGCTCACTGCATCTTTGAAGGTTCTGCGAATATCTGTAACAGCACCCAAGGTCACAACTCCATCGCGTGACTTCTTGAGCGGAATTTCATAAACATCCTGAGCGGTCTCAATCAACCCAGGGACTTTCACTGAAAAACGGCCCCGATTGGTTTCCAGCTCCCCTGCAGGAATTAACAGATTGTTCCCCAATACCGCGTTGATTAACTCCGCACTGGTGATTTGATAGTGCTCCAGTCGCACCGGATCAATCACTGCCTCAACAACCTCCTCCCTATTACCGTGGAGATCTGCACCTAGCACCTCAGGGATACTCTCTATCTTCCGCTTAAGCAATTCAGCCGAGCGCAGTAAAACCCGTTCATTCACTTGCTCGCCGGATAGGGTAACGACGATGGTAGGGAAAGGTTGAGCGGATACTTCCTCCACAGTGGGCTCGTCGGCATCCCGGGGCAGCTCAGCCCTGGCCCGCTCTACAGCATTGCGAATATCATCGACGGCATCATCTACACCAATGGCAGAGTCAAATTCAATCACGATATATGCAAGGGATTCCCGGGCGACAGCAATCACCTCGACAACCCCTTCTACCGCACGAATTTCCTTCTCCAGAGGGCGGACCAACAGGCGTACACCATCCTCTGGGGAAATTCCCTCGTGAGTGACCTGTACAATTACAAATGGAGGGTTCACCTCAGGGCTTGATTCAATTGTCATCGCTGCGCGAGCAACTATGCCAATTAAAACGATCAGCAGCATCAGGCATATTGTACTGCGATTTCTTTGAATAGCGCTTTCCAACAGCTTCATCGCGAATCCCCCTCGGGAATCACTGAAGTTTCGGATACCGGAGTCACCTCTGCGGAATCTACTGGGGAAGCTTCCTTCGCTTGGTTCTCCCGGGAAAACTCCTCCCCAGTTTTCAGTATTTCTGCACGAACCAAATCTCCCGTAGTGACATATTCTTGTCCCACAGTAATCAGAGTCACTGTGTCGGGCAGTCCAGAAACCCAGACCCCGCCATCACCATCCCCAACCAGTGAAACATTGATAAATTGCACTCGGTTTTTATCATTGAGAGTCCGCACCCCCAATTCACCGCTATCATCCAGCGTGAGTAGAGATGCATTAATATGGTGGGCCGTAATTTCACCGGTCGGGAGGACCAGCTGACCACTCAAGCCTCCGGGAAGTTGATTACCTGGATTATCTACTGCTACCTCCACTCGGTAAGCCCGAGTAATTTCCTGCGCCTGTTGACTGATATAACGAAGGTATCCGTCTACTAACAGTCCTCTTTGTAATTGGGCTCTCGCCGGCCCGCCCTCAACAAGGCTCCCCACTTGATCCTCTGAAACTTCGCCAACAATTAAGATGGGATCCAAGTCAAGAATGGTCGCGCATTCCTCTCCCCGGCGAATAAAATCTCCCAGCTCCACCGCTCGGCTATTCACTACTCCAGCAAATGGTGCACGAATTTGCAGTTTCTCTACCGTCACTTTGGCACGTGTGTACTCCGCCTTGGTTCGGGCAAGCTCAACTTGCTGCTGGGCCATTGCGGTATCCGACTGCAGTCCTTTTTTCTTAAGTTTCTCGGCACCGGCAAAGTCTATTTCTGCTTTGCGTTTTGCCGCTTCAGCTAATGCCAGTTGCTCAATACGATCTTCAGCCTCGATTTCGCAAATGACATCCCCTTGTCTAACTGTCTGCCCTTCCGCAACTGGAAGTGCAGCAATAATGCCATCCAGTTCAGCGCGCAAACGTACATGCCGGTTAGCCTCAGTGCGCCCATTCACTAGTATCTGAGTGGCGTATGGGCTGGACTCAATGATTTGGGCTTGAATTCGCAATTCAGGCTCTGGCTTCTTGGCAGTTACCTCTTTAGATTCTGACTGCTCATCCTCTGCATCGGAGAATAACTGCCCACTCAGCAGCCATAAAATAGCGATCACCGAAACAATAATTGCCATTCGGTAATTGCGCCTTGACCAGATTGATGCCAATACATTCATAACTTACTAAACCTGTTGGGCAATGATGCGCCATCGCAAAAGGGGTCTTAAATCCAATCGAAGGGATCTGCGATAACAACTGAAGCGAAGCGATTTTTACACAATCACAGCGACATATAAAAAGCCCCGCTGTGTCCTACTCGAATTCTGTCAATAAATACGTGGTTAATGTCGGGCAAATGAAATATCCGAGTGATCTACAAATTTAGACTGGAATCAGCAGATAGTCCCCCCTTAAGAAAGGTGTACACATGTGCCAATAAAAATAAATACAAAGAGGAGAGAGAGCAGTCAGGAGCGAGGAAATAATTCTCTCGCCCTTGGTTTGAACGGGAAACCTCTACGACAGCATAGATTCCAGAAATCCAAGCATGTCGGATTCATCATCAACCAGCTCACCAGAACCAAACTCCGCATTCCAGTCGAGCAGAATTTGAGCCAAAGCTTTCGCCTGTTCCGCTAAGGCAATTAACTCTTCCCGGCTATTTTTTGGTCCCGTATAAAGTTTCAGCTTTCTATGGCTATTCGCCAACTGATGCCCCGGATACTTGGACCTATAGACCTCCAGTTTCCAACGCAATGAATGCACCATATTGCGATAGAAAACCAGTTTTGCTGGCAACTGTAAAAGTGATAAGTCTTCCAGGTCACCAAACAGCGTACAATCAACGCCCAGAACCTGAGTATCCTGGCTATTATTCGCGGCAAATACATCGGCACTGCGGGGCTCCGCCAATAGCATCGACAAATCACCAAATAACTCACCTGGACGTATTACCGCCAAAGGACGTTCATTTCCCGGAGCCTCCTCAGCTGCGGGACTGTTCACCTTCACATGTAACTCACCGCGTAACAAGAAGTAGACCCATTTATCCACATCCCCTGCACGCAGCAGCTGTTCACCCGACTGAAGGCTGACCAATCGGGAGCGCTTTAGCAATACATCGTATTGCCACTCACTCGAGGCACGAATATCCCGAAATAAATGGATGACATTGAGAAGACGATCCACAGCATCCCGTGGATACTCGCTAAGAGGTTTAATTTCCATGCACAATTCAAATTTAGTGAAAACTATTCCATTTTCCTGAAAAGAGTGGCCTAAGCCACTCTGCAAAGTGCCATTCTAAACGATATCAACCTAGCACACCTGTTTCTAAGTGTGACAATCGTTTCCTTACCAACCCTTTATCTTGGGCGAATGAGGACAGTCTGACCTTATCAGGCTTGAACTCCGTTCCAGTTACAGTAGAGTTAGGTGTAGTGAGTAGTACATTGTACTCTCACAAGCTTTGGGCGCGCACTTTTTAATCTGACTTGTGTGCATTGGGGTTGGGGCCCCTGAATTCTTACTTAGCGGAACATTTTGCTCCTGCTACTGAGACACCGTAGAACAATGAAATCGATAAAAATTGTCCTCTCTTTTTGGGTGTTTACATTTGCTCTCACTGCGAAAGCTGCACCACTTTTAAACGGTCTTGCACTAGAAAAACAATTTAATAAAGACATTTATATCGCTGCAATATACTCGGAAAATCTAACCCGGGATTCCAGCACACTACTCGACAACAATATTCCTCGGCGCTTGGAGGTTCGTGTTATCACCAAAAGTCTGCCGGCACGGCGACTCCGCAATCAATGGATGGAAGCCATTGCGATTAACAACCGCGGAGATACGCTCAGCAGTCAGGCAGAAAACATGGTGACCTTTGCCAATCTGTTTAAGGGGCGCTTTGCTCACGGTGATCAATTGAGTATCGAGTTCGCCGCCGATACCGGCTCGACAACAATCTCCCTTAACAGCATTCGGCTTGGAGAGATTGCTGACCCCGACTTCTTCAATACCTTGCTACGAGCCTGGATTGGTTCTGTTCCTCCCTCTACTGACTTTAAAGATGGGTTGCTCTCCGCCGGCCAAGTGTCAGGTAGCCTGGTAACTACATTCGAGTCCCTGGCCCCAACAAGCGAGAGAATTGCCGAATTACAACTCAAGCAAATAAACCAGGAAGAGGTCATTGCCGCCGAAGAGGCGCCAACTGAAGCCACTAAGCCTAAACCGGCTATTGAAATTGCTGATCTTCCGCCTCCAACTCTGGCCCTAGCCGCAACTGCTCCCGCAGCAGCGGTTGTAACTGAGACTGATAGCATTCAAGGGGACAGTGAACAGGGACCGCAACCGGAAGGGGCCGTTCCAGCACAAGCTGAGGAAGAGATTGAACTTATTACGGTACCTCCTGTGGATGGCCCGCTCCTGGCTGCAGATGCCGAAGATATGATGGAAGAGGAGGAAGAGGCTCCCCTGACGGCTGATATGATTCTGGCACGCCAGATCTTCCACTCCAGCTTGCTGCGTCACACTTTCCGCTACATTCGCTATCCTAAGCGGGCACAGGAGCGGGGTCATGAAGGCAGTGTACGCCTCAATGTGACTATTGATTCTCAAGGCCAGGTACAAGATATCCAACCGGTGCAGGAATCCCGTCATGCCAGCCTTAACCGGGAGGCCCAAGCTGCCGTGCGCAGAGCTGGCCCCTACCCGGGAGTCCCTGTGCAGCTAGGTACAGATACTTATAACTTTTCTATCCCTATCACTTTCCGCCTGCCAGATTAAATAGCTACTCAACTTGTACCAAAAGCCTCGCGATGCGGGGCTTTTGATTAAACTCACTCCAACGCAACTTATCCCCGGCTAGGCGCAGCCCTCTTGCCCCAGCTCACCCCCTGCTTTTAGTATGCTCAGCAGATATTCAGCCAAAAGAGCAAAAATGAAAAAGTTACTATTACCACTCGCTATTGCCGGTACCCTGGCGGGAGCCCAGTTCCCCCTGTTTGCTGTCGCTCACGACCACTCCACCGGTAGTAAAGCTGCCGCTGAGCAGGTTCAGCTTTCCTCAGGTATCGACCTGGGCGCTATGGATACCAGTGTACGGCCTCAAGACGACTTCTTTGCTTATGTAAACGGCACTTGGCTGAAGAATACTGAGATCCCTGCGGACAAGTCCCGCTGGGGTGGTTTCTCTATTCTGAGAGACCAAAGTACCGAGCAAGTCAAAGCTCTGATTATGGAAGCCAGCCAGGGAGCCAAGAGCGCCGATGCCAAGCAAATTGGAGATCTCTACAACAGCTTTATGGATAAAAAGCTGATCGAGAAAAAAGGGCTCTCCGCGGTTTCCGGCGAACTCGCCAAAGTCGATGCAATTAAAAACCGCAAGGATCTTACCGATTTCTTCGCCTATGCGGATACCGTCGGCTACGATGTACCATTTGGCGGAAGCATCTGGCAGGACCTGAAGCAAGTAGAAAACTACATGACTTTCCTGTGGCAGGCAGGCCTTGGACTCCCTGACCGCGACTACTACTTCGAGGACACTGAGAAGAGTAAGAAACTCCGCGAAGCCTATATAACCTACCTCGCTGATCTTCAAGGCCTCGCAGGACTTAAAGAGGCTGAAGACTTTGCCAACAAGATCTTCAAACTTGAGGAGAGTTTGGCAAAACACCATCGCAGCCGCGTTGATAACCGGGACCCGGAAAAGTACTACAACAAGAAAACTGTTGCTGAACTTAAAGAGCTAATACCCGTTGTAGATTGGGACAGCTACCTAGCCAAAGCCCAATTGAAGAAAGCAGATAGTTTTATTGTCGGCCAGCCTGAATACCTGGAAGCGGCCAATGAGATTATTGCCAATACTGAGCTGGCAACCTGGAAGCGCTACCTGAAGGTCAAAGTGCTTAATGCAATGGCGCCCTACATGCATGACGAAATCGCACAACTGCGCTTCGACTTCTACGGCACCACTGTTCACGGTATCGAACAGATGGAACCCCGCTGGAAGCGCGGCGTGCAATTCGTCAATGGTTCTGTAGGCGAGCTGGTCGGTAAGCGCTATGTAGAAAAACACTTCCCGCCCGAAGCTAAAGAGCGCATGATCATACTGGTTGACAATCTCAAAGCCGCATATCGCGATTCTATCGAATCCCTCGGTTGGATGGGTGAGGATACAAAAAAGCAGGCTCTATTTAAGCTTAACAATTTCACCACCAAAATTGGTTACCCGGATAAATGGCGTGATTATAGTGATTTAACTGTTAGCACCGACGATCTGGTTAGTAATGTACTCGCAGCCAAACTGTTTGAATCCTCTTATGAGCGTAATAAGTTAGGCAAACCTATCGACCGCGGCGAGTGGAGTATGAGCCCACAAACAGTGAACGCTTACTATAACCCAGCCATGAATGAAATTGTGTTTCCCGCAGCCATTCTGCAACCACCATTCTTCAATATGAGTGCAGACGATGCAGTCAATTACGGCGGTATCGGCGGTGTAATCGGCCACGAGATTGGGCACGGGTTCGATGATAAAGGCAGTAAATTTGATGGACGCGGCTATCTCAACAACTGGTGGACCGACTCCGACCGCAACAATTTTGAGCAGCTGACCAGCAAGCTCGTATCCCAGTACAACGCCTACGAGCCGCTTGAGGGTGAACACATCAACGGCGAGCTGACCCTGGGCGAGAATATCGGCGATTTATCAGGCCTGGGAATTGCCTATAAAGCTTATAAAATGTCTCTAGATGGCGAAGAGGCACCTGTTATTGACGGCTTTACCGGCGACCAGAGGGTCTTTATGGGCTGGGCTCAGGTGTGGCGCAGCAAGATGCGCGATAAAGCCCTCAGTGGACGTTTGAAGGTAGATAGTCACTCTCCCGCTGAATATCGTGTGAAAGGCGTACTACCAAATATCGATGCCTTCTACGAAGCATTCGATATTAAGGAAGGCGACGGTATGTACCTGCCTGAAGAGGAAAGGGTAACTGTCTGGTAAACCGGTACCCTCACCTGGCCGCCCTCGCGGCCGGGTTTCCCCTCAACCAATTCTACCTCTCCCCCAACAACCCCTAATCTATCGTACCAATTTACCCACTATCACGGGGGATACCTCCCGTCGGCAGTATGACTTACCATTAGCTCACTTAAATAAGAAGAGAGTTGCCAATGGCTAACCAGTCTCAGTTTCATCTTCTCACTAGCCGCCGCTTTTTACCGTTCTTCAGCACCCAGTTCCTGGGCGCCTTCAATGACAATGTTTATAAAAATGCCCTAATTGTCATGATCGCCTTTCGCCTGGTGGAAAGTGAAGCGAACGCACTAATTAACCTGGCTGCTGGTTTGTTTATTCTTCCCTTTTTCTTATTTTCTGCCTCCGCCGGTCAGATCGCAGACAAATACGACAAGGGGAGGTTAATACGCTGGATTAAGCTAGGAGAGATCGGAATCGGTGCACTGGGTGTTTTCGCCCTTTTTAGCGGAAGCAACGCACTCTGTTTAACTGTGCTCTTTCTCCTGGGCATACAGTCCGCCTTTTTTGGCCCTGTGAAGTACGCGATTATCCCTCAACACTTGAAGCGTTCCGAACTGATAGGGGGCAATGCTCTGGTGGAAATGGGGACATTTGTGGCCATTTTGACGGGAACGATTGTCGGTAGCCTACTCGCAGGCCTCACAGGTCATGGGCAACAGGGAATCCTCTACTTAGGCCTGGTAATTATGGGTGCAGCTACCCTGGGATATCTGGCCAGCCGCTCAATCCCCGCAGCGCCAGCCCCCACACCCAATCTCAAAATAAACCCTAACCCCATTACTCAAACCCATAAAATACTCCGTGCCAGCGCGAATACTCCCTCAATTTTCTACTCCATTATTGGAATATCTTGGTTTTGGTTAATGGGGGCGGCCTATCTGACACAAATTCCCAGTTTTACCAAGAATGTCCTAGGTGGCAGTGAATCAGTGGTTACATTACTGCTGTGCAGTTTTACCATTGGTATTGCGATTGGGTCCTTAATCTGCGAGCGCCTCTCCAGTGGATTTATTGAACTTGGCCTGGTGCCTGTTGGTGCTGCTGGACTCACCATAAGTGGTATCGCCCTGGGCATTGTCGGGGGAAACTTTGCAGAACTCCATGAGCCCAGCTTTACCGCATTTCTAAGTACCGATGGTGCATACTCTCTTCTCAGTTGTCTGGTACTACTGGGGATGTTTGGGGGTCTTTACATCGTTCCTCTGTACACCATGATCCAGGATCGATCCGACCCGGCAATTCGTGCACAAATTATCTCCGTAAACAATATTTTGAACGCCCTCTTTATGGTGGCTTCGGCGCTACTTGGAATTCTGTTCCTCAATATGCTGGACGCGACCATACCGCAGTTCTTTCTTGTTATTGCACTTATGAATGCGGCTGTCGCCATTTTTGTGTTCGCCAAAGTGCCAGAATTTGCTATGCGCTTTTTGATCTGGGCCCTTTCCCACACCATGTACCGGGTAAAGCACCAAGGGCTTGAACAGATACCCACAGAGGGACCAGCCCTAATCGCTTGCAATCATGTAAGTTATGTCGACGCACTATTACTCGCCGGCGCTGTCCGCCGTCCTATCCGCTTTATTATGTACAAGCCCATTTATGAAATTCCAATTTTGCACTTCGTCTTCAAAACAGGCAGGGCAATTCCAATTTGCTCCAAGCAGAAAGACCCTGAAGGGTATGAACAGGCTTTTCAAGCCATTGAGGACGGGCTAAAGGATGGAGATCTTCTCTGCATATTCCCCGAAGGTCAGTTGACGAAAGACGGAGAACTACAGCCATTTAAAGCAGGCATAGAAAAAATTCTGGAGAGAACCCCTGTCCCTGTAATCCCTATGGCCCTCCAAGGTCTCTGGGGAAGCTTTTTCAGTCATAAAGGCGGTCATGCCTTCACTACATTGCCCAAGCGTTTTTGGTCGCGGGTGAGCGTCGTTGCCGGCAGGCCTGTCGAAGCAGCCGGTGCCAAGGCAGAGGCTCTATACCGCCAAGTGCTGGGCTTACGCGGAGAGAAACGCTAGCCCTCCTTATTCCCGACCAAATTAAAATATATGCCTGCCTCATTGGCAGGCATGTAGATTACTCACCCCTCTCGCCGCACCCACATTCCACCAGATATCATCCGTATCGCCTATTCTGAGAGCGGGACCCCCAATACCTTGCTGCTGGCAACAACACATATCACCTACCAGTTTCGGGTTGGTGAAAAATTCCTTTACTCCAGAATGGCAAAGGGACGAAGGCCTAACCATGGCTCAAAGCAATCAGTTCAAGCTTCTCGCCAGTCGCCGCTTTATGCCACTGTTTTTGTCCTTACTAAGTAGTGTTTTTAATGACAACTTATTCAAAAACTCACTACTCGTCTTACTCGCATTTCACTTAGCGAAGGCAGAGGCCAATACATTAATCAACCTTGCCAGCAGCCTGTATGTCGTTCCTTACTTCCTTTTTTCGCTAGCTGCGGGGCAGTTGGCAGATAAATATGAAAAAGGACGTGTGATAAGAATTATTAAAGCTGCAGAAATTCTCATCAGTTTGCTCGGCGCTATTGCCCTACTTACTAATGATCGAGTATTAAGTTTCATTGTGCTGATACTTTATGCCACTCACACAGCTTTCTTTAGCCCCGTCAGGTATGCCATTTTACCGCAACACCTTAAACCGTCCGAACTACTCGGGGGCAATGGCCTGGCCCAAGTCGCGTCCTTTGCTGGACTATTAGTTGGAACTATTGTCGGAACTTTACTCGCCGGCGATGTAGGCCAGGGAAAATCCGGGCTGCTTTACTTGAGTTTGGTGATGGTAGTTGTCGCTGTACTCAGCTATCTAATTAGTAGGGAAATTCCCTTCGCCGCCCCTTCAGACCCCGACCTGAATGTAGATTGGAACCCCCTAACTCAAACACTGAAAATCATGCGAGAGGTGGTTAAGACTCCAACTATATTTTACGCCATTATCGCCAATTCCTGGTTCTGGCTGTTTAGCACAGCATGTCTGACCCAGGTTCCCAGCTTTGTTAGGAATGTGTTGGGCGCCAGCGAACCTATCATCACCGTGCTTCTCTGTTGCCTGACGGTTGGTGTTGCCATAGGCTCACTAATGTGTGAAAGCCTGTCTCGTGGACGTGCCGAACTGGGCTTAGTAACAGTCGGGGGGCTGGGTATGACAATAGCTGCACTTTGGCTGGGAGTCCTATCTGGAAATTATCAAATGCTATCCAACGCGTCCCTCGTCCAGTTTTTACAGAGCGACGGAGGTTTTACTATCCTATTTATCACGAGTTTCATCGGCGTCGCTGGCGGAATATTTATAGTGCCGTTATACACAATCATCCAGGTCAGAACAGCAGAAAAAATTCGCGCACAAGTTATTTCTGTGAATAATGTATTCAATGCCGTATTTGTTGTTATTATCTCTTTTGCCATCATTGGACTTTTGGGTCCTGTTGGCATCGCGATTCCTCAGATATTCACTCTGCTGGCCGCACTAAATTTGGTAATGTTGATATTCTTACTTTTTCAAATGCCAGAGATGTTGTTCGATACTTTGGCGTGGCTAACCTACCATCTACCCAGGCGCACTCAATATCACAACTTGAAAAATCTTCCCGCCACAGGCCCCATCCTTATCTTAACGACTTACTCAAATGCTTTTACCCCGCTTATTATAAGCAGCTTAACCACAAGAAAAATCCGCTTTATCCCCAGCAACGCCCTAAACAAAAATCAATCAATTAAAAAAATTCTGAGTAAGAGCAACCGACTCTACGAACCCCATAAAGATGATACCCTAGAAAACAATTTAACATTGAACAAATATTTTACTCACTTAGAGCACAATGGGGATTTAATATGCTTCTTAATTGAAAAAGAATCTTCAACTAGTGCTATGAAGGAAATAAACCTGGTCAAGGAATCACTAAAAAACAATCCCATCTCCATAATACCAATTTTCATCAGAGGTGCTTTTGGCAGCAAACAAAGATTAAAAGCAGAAGTCAGAGTTGGAAAGTCAATATCAGCAAGCGACATAACCCCTCAATCGCTTCAAGCACTATTAAATCATCTGCAATTGACAAAAGACGATCATTAAACTAATAACGAATAGGGTGCCGCTACTTATAACAAATTAGATATATATTTACGTAATTTATAACCAAACACAAACAGACATCTCCGATAAACCAGCACCATCTGCTAGGATTGAATATAGAACTCATTAATTTGTTTGCATTCATTAAAAAACAGAAGCTTTTGTTGCAGTCTCGGTGCGCCATTTGAAAACGGTACCCTGTATAAAAAACACTCTTTCAGAATGATCATCCATCATATAAGTGGCAACTGTTCATGACTCAGAACAGTCAATTTAAACTGCTTACCAAACGTCGCTTTCTCCCGCTGTTTATCACTCACGTATTTGAAATGCTGGATGATAAATTCTATAAAAATGCCCTCATCGTTTTATTGGTCTATCAACTAGCCGCTACAGAAGCAAACACTCTAGTCAATATCGCTTCAAGCCTATACATATTTCCTTTTTTTTTGCTCTCCGCATCTGCGGGCCAAATAGCAGATAAATATGATAAAGGCTCCATAATACGTATCCTAAAGGTCTGTGAAATTATTTTCGCCATTATCGGTGTCACTGCGCTATTTACCAAAAACTATACTTTGGGGTTAGCGGCCATTCTTCTATATGGTATTCACGCCACATTCTATAGCGCAACAAAATACGCCTTACTTCCCCAGCATTTACATCGTGACGAGCTACTCAGTGGCAATGCTTTAGTCCAAATGGGTTCCTTTAGCGGGACACTAATAGGAACTATTATTGGAATCCTCCTGATTGGAATGACTGGCCCAGGCCAATATGGCCTATATTATATAGCGCTCGCATTAATTGGTTTTGCCTTTCTAGGATTACTAGCAAGCTTTGCTATTCCTCCTGCGCCACCACCAACACCAGGCCTGAAGGTTAATTGGAATCCAATATCTCACACTCTAAAAGTTTTGCATCTAACCACACAAACACCTGCCGTTTTTTACTCCATATTAGCCGTCGCTTGGTTTTGGATGCTAACCACCGCCTACCTGGCCCAGGTCCCTAGCTTTACTAAAAATATCCTCAAGGGTGATGAGCAAGTTATTACCCTATTACTTTGCAGCCTGACGGTTGGTACAGCAGCGGGTTCCCTGCTATGCAGCAGCTTATCTAAGGGGCGTATTGAACTAGGCATTGTTCCTATAGGTGCCATCGGAGTAACAGCCTCAGGCTTAGCTCTTGGATATCTTGCAGCTAATTTTGATGCCACTGCCAATGCTACAGTCCATCAGTTTATTCTCAATACCAATTCCTACCCTATTTTGATCGCTATCGCATTATTCGGAATTTTTGGGGGCATTTTTTCAGTCCCTCTATACGCCGTAATCCAAGACCGAGCCACGGAAACCATCCGAGGGCAGGTAATTTCAATTAGCAACGTTGTCAACGCATTCTTTATGGCAGTTGCCGCCCTCTTCGACATTTTCATTCTCGACTTTATTCATATCGGAATTCCTGAATTTTTCGTAATAGTCGCACTAATGAATATTGTTATTGTGACAATCATTTTTTCACGAGAACCCGAACTTGCAACGCGAATGTTGCTATGGGTTCCCACCCATACCCTTTGCCACATCAGTTTGGATGGCCTGGATAAAATTCCCACTAAAGGGCCGGCATTAATCATCAGTAATCATGTTAGCTATTTAGATCCTCTACTGCTCGCCGATGCCGTACAGCGCCCCATTCGCTTCATCACTCATCAGTCGATCTACCAAATGCCAATGCTCCACTTTCTATTTCGCACTAATGCAGCCATTCCCATTCCCCTTAAAGGTGATGATCCAAAAAGTCGAGAAACTGCCCTACAGGCCATAGAGGACGGGCTGAAAAAAGGAGAAATAATGTGTATCTTCCCCGAAGGCAAAATCACACTCGACGGCAACCTTCAACCCTTTTTAAAAGACGTCGAGGAAATTCTTGAGCGAACTACAGTTCCGGTCATTCCAATAGCTCTTCAAGGACTTTGGGGAAGTATTTTCAGCCCACAGGACACGAGGCTTCCCAAAAAACAAAAGCGTCGATTTTTCCCCAAGGTCAATATCATCGCAGGAGAACCGATCGACGGCAGCAATGCAAAAAGAGAAAACTTGAGAAGAAAGATTGCAGAACTCAGAGGCGACCAATTGTAAGAGCACAACAGCCCAAACAATAATGTGATGGGAGCCAGAAGAAGAAATAGGGTACCCACAGAGTTGCGGGTACCCGAAGGCCATTTAGGCCGCTTTAGCGGAACTAGAATCTGAGCGGCTGCCTTTCAGTAGCAACCACAGAGCGACAACCAGTATTGCCCCTTGAATACCAACACCTTGCCAAGTCGGGTAGATACCCAACCAGTCAAAGCTGAGATTTACCGGCAGCGGGGAAATCGCAATCCATGCCGCTTCTTGCAGTGCCGCGACTGCCTTGCCCGCAAGAACAAATGACAACGCCAACAGTAAATAGGTCGTCATGGAGAAGAACTTGCCTATAGGCAAGCGAGCAGAGAAGCGCACAAAGGCAACGCCCAACACAACCAGCAATATCGCACCGGCAGCGAGGCCACCCCATAGGGCGCTGTACTGACTGGAAGCTGTTTGCACCAATAGGGCCTGGTAGAACAGGATGGTTTCAAAAATTTCGCGGTACACAGCGACAAATGCGAGACCGGCGATGCCCCACAGGGCGCCAGCGCTAAGGCTGCGGTTGATGCTGTTCTGGATATATTGCTGCCACTGATTCGCCTGGGTCTTACTGTGCATCCAGAAACCCACATAGAAGAGCACAACTGCGGCCAGAAACGCTGCGACCCCTTCCATAACTTCCCGGCTGGCGCCACTGATGGAAACCAAACTCTGTGCGGCAACCCAAGTAACAACACCTGCGACCGCGGCGCTGATCCAACCGAAGTGAACAAATTTCAACGCATCGCGACGACCGGTTTTTACCAGGATCGTTGTCAGTGCAATCACAACCAGCAGCGCCTCGAGACCTTCGCGCAGAAGAATCACCAAGCTGGCAATAAATAGTGCACCCGCAGAGAGAGTTGTCTCCTGCATTAAAGATTCGGCGCGCCCCAGTTGCTCAAGAATTACCTGTACCTGAGCCCTGACTTGATCGGGGTTACTATCGGCATTCAGCTGACTGCGCAGCCCGAGCAGCTCCCGTTCAGTGGCTTTACGCAGATCGGCGTCGAGGGAATCCAGAGAACTCTCCGCCATCTCAAAACCGTCCAGGTAGGCACTAATAGCCAGGGTGCGAGCGTGATCGTAGTTACCTTCCTGGTAGGCCACCAGGGACTTTTCCAGTTGCGCACGGGCTATCTCAATCGGCTGGGTGCCGAGGCTCTCCTCACCAGCAAAGAAGGGTGTGGGGTCGGCACGCAGGGAAGCAACTGCCGCGCCGGACAGTTCCGGGCGATCACTGTGCAGCACATTGGGGCTGTACATCACGATATCCTGCAAGCTCGGCTCAGCGCCTTCGCCCTCCCCCACTTCACCTTGGAAAGCCAGGCCGCCAACATAAAATGCCAGGGACCAGCGCTGCTGCTCATTCAGGTTTTTGAAGGCGGTCATTGCAGTGCCATCGATACCGTTACTGATAGCATCGTAAAGGCCCAGCAGGGAGCGATTTTCAGCGCGCTCCAACTCGTAGAAGTTTGTAGGCGCCGGCTCCAACTGTGCCGCTAGGGGGCCATCCCCTTTACCCTCGATACCATGGCAGGTAACACACTGCGCCTGGTAGATAGCGCGACTCTCATCCACATTCAGCAATGCAGTGGGCAAAGATAGCGCGGGGGCGATAGACAGTAGCCCCTGACGCAACTTGGCGGTATGTGCTTGCACTTCCTGCACACTGGCCTTGCGAAGAATCGCCGCTTGCAGCGCATCCGCCTCGGTGCGGATCATCGCCGCTTCGGGCGACTCTTGCAGTTGTGCGCCGCGATCGACCAGTACCGAGGCGAACTCCTGCATCTCTGCAAACTCATCGTCACTAATGATCTCCCCATCTGCCACCGCTTCCGGATAATCCACACCGATGTACTCTGCCATCTGCATCAGCTGGCGCAATTCCTGCTCTGATAGACCGGAGGCCTGGGCTTGGATGGGTAGAACCGTAATGGCCAGTAGCGCCACTAGCAGGCGGGCCAAGTGTAAGGTGAGGCGCATGGAGAATCCTTTACTGTTATTGCAAAAGGGTTTTATCAATCTGGCGCATAATATAATTGGTAATCATTCTCACAATAAAGCCTGCAAAAGGGCTACTCCCAAATAAAGCGGTTGCAAAAAAGATTGTGCACAACTAAATTTAGCAAAATACAAACCGTCGAGGCTCTCCCTATGACCGATCTCTACTCAATTCCCGTGCAAACCGCTGATGGGCAAAAGACCACTCTTGTCGATTACAAAGACAAGGTGGTGCTAGTTGTTAACACGGCCAGTAAGTGTGGCTTCACCAAGCAATACGCGGGCCTGGAGGATTTATATAAAAAATACAAAGACCGTGGATTTACCGTCCTGGGCTTTCCCTGCAATCAATTTGGCAAGCAGGAACCCGGTAGCGATGAGGAAATTCAGGAGTTTTGTGAACTGAACTTCGGAGTCAGCTTCCCCGTCTACGCCAAGCTGGACGTCAATGGCGATGAAGCTCACCCGCTCTTTGTGGAACTCAAGAAACGTGCGCCGGGCCTATTGGGAACCGAGGGCATTAAGTGGAATTTCACTAAGTTCTTGATCGGTAAGAATGGCGAGAATGTTAAACGCTACGCGCCAAAGGATGCACCGGCATCCCTGGAGACAGAAATCGAGCGTATGCTCTGATGGTTGTCTGTGATGACGATTCCGGCGAGCTGGCACTGAACCGCCAGCTATGTTTTGCCCTCTACGCCGCATCCCGAGCCATGACCCGCGCCTACCAGCCGATGCTAAAGGAATTGGGGATCACCTATCCGCAATATTTGGTTTTAATGGTTCTGTGGGAGTGGGCCAACACCAAGGCGCCATCGGAAGAAGAGCAGAGCGTCAGTGCACTGGGGCAGAGGCTGATGCTGGATTCCGGCACCTTGACCCCGCTGCTTAAGCGGATGGAGCAAAACGGCCTGGTCAAGCGTCGCCGCAGCAATCTGGATGAACGGATTACCCTGATCACTGTGACAGAGGAAGGCCTTACCCTTAAACCAAGAGCCAGAGAGTGGGTGACAGCACAGCTGGACAACAGCCGTATCAGCCGCAGCGAGGTAGAGCAACTACACGGAGACTTGTGGCAGTTTCTGCATAAATTGACCGATACCACCCCTTAATAGCAGACCCCATTGAAACCCTCAGTGGGGCAGCCCTTCAAAAACAGGATATAAACACTAAAAAACAGCCCCGAACGAAAAAAATATAACAAAAACAGAAAATAATACGCCAATATTAGGATATGCATTGACCTTCCGGTTGATTCCGCTTCATAATGCCCTGAATCCGACCTAATGCGGAAACTGTTGTATATGAAGACTCCATTTATCACTCAGCGCCAGTCTTTTCTTGCCCTAGCTTTCTCGCTACGACTGCCCCTGCGCGGCATATAATTTTTCTCCCCCCCACCCCCAACAGAATTCCAAACTTTATTTGAGCGATGCATAGACAGCGGCAAGGCCCCCTGTTTAGCCTCAAAGCAAATAAGGAGAACAAACGAAAATGAGCACTAAAAAAGATAAGTTAGTCATTTTTGATACCACTCTGCGCGATGGTGAGCAGAGCCCTGGCGCCTCTATGACGAGAGAGGAAAAAATTCGTATCGCCCGCATGCTCGAGAGAATGCGTGTCGATGTCATTGAGGCTGGATTCGCGATTGCCAGTCCCGGGGACTTCGAGTCGGTCAAGGCCGTCGCTGAAGCCGTTAGCGAATCACGGGTTTGCAGCCTTGCCCGAGCGGTCAATGCCGATATCGTGCGCGCTGGCGAAGCCCTGAAAAATGCTAACGCCTCGCGTATCCACACATTTATTGCCACTTCTCCAATCCATATGAAATACAAGCTGCAAATGGAACCGAAAGCGGTGTTGCAGCAGGCAGTGAAAGCGGTTCAAACAGCGCGCAACTTTACCGACGATGTGGAATTCTCCCTTGAGGATGGCAGCCGCTCCGAGCCGGAATTTATGTATCGCATCATCGAAGCGGTTATTGCAGCAGGAGCCGGCACTATCAATATTCCCGACACCGTTGGTTACGGAGAGCCGGAAGAATATGGGGCTATGTTCCGCCGCGTTATCGAAAACGTTCCCAACTCCGACAAAGCCATCTTTTCGACCCACTGTCACAACGACCTGGGCCTCGCCGTTGCCAACTCCCTGTCGGCTGTGATGAACGGTGTGCGCCAAGTGGAATGCACCATCAATGGCTTGGGAGAGCGCGCCGGTAATGCCTCCCTGGAAGAAATCGTTATGGCAGTACAAACCCGCCAGGATCTCTACCCGGTAGAAACAGGGCTGGATACCAGCCATATCGTGCCCACTTCGAGAATGGTGTCGTCGATTACCGGCTTCCCGGTACAGCCCAACAAGGCCATTGTCGGCGCTAATGCCTTTGCCCATGAGTCCGGCATTCACCAGGACGGTGTTCTGAAACACCGCGAGACCTACGAAATCATGCGCGCAGAAGATGTCGGCTGGGGTCAAAACCGCCTGGTTCTCGGTAAACACTCCGGCCGGGCTGCCGTCCGCGCCCGCTACGAAGAGCTGGGGGTAGATTTCGCCGATACCGAAGAATTCCAGCAGGTATTTGCCCGCTTTAAAGACCTCGCCGACAAGAAACATGAGATCTTTGACGAAGATTTGCACTCTCTGGTGAGCGGAGGCGAGTCACCGGTAGAGCGATTCCAACTGAGTGACCTGGATGTGCGCACCAAAATCGGCTCAGCCCCCCAGGCCTTTGTCAGCCTCACCATTGACGGAGAGCCCCGACAGACTGAAGCCAGCGGTGGCGGCCCAGTAGATGCCACCTTCAAAGCTATTGAACAGCTGGTAAACAGCGGCGCCGACTTAAAACTTTATTCTGTAAATGCGGTCACCCAAGGAACAGACTCCCAAGGGTCCGTTACAGTGCGCCTGGAAAAGGACGGCCGCCTGGTCAACGGCGTTGGCGCAGATACAGATATCCTGATTGCCTCAGCACAAGCCTATATGGATGCGTTAAACTTGCTCGCCAGCAGTGAGAGTAAGAAACAGGGCGTATAAGTGAACGAGCTTCAGCGAGCGGAATATTTATCAGTACTTGGAGTTCCAAGCTATGTGCCCCGATTCGTATTGCCGCTCGCACCCGATCCTCGCCAGGCCGAACTGCCTCCCGCCGAAGAAGCTGCTGGGACTCAGCAGCCTCCGGTTGCAAGTGGAATAGCTCAAAACCCACTGCCCCACTCAGCAGATCAGATAATCACCCAGCCGGTGCAAAGTCCGGAGCGCAACGCCCGTGTGCTAGATGAAATAAGCGCTCTCACCGGCCAGACAAAACGCCCACAAGAGACGGTGGCAGTGACACCAGCTCCTGTTGCCCCCCCCCAGCACAGTGTTAAACCTTTTGTTTTGAACTGCTGGCGTATTGGGGAGGAACTCCTGGCCGTGGACAGCCACGAGCCCGGTGCAGCTCTTCCCCTGGAAGCCCTGTTCAACAATATTCTCCGCGCCTTGCATTGGCACCAGCTCCCCCGGCAACAGGAGCGCCTGCAATGGCCTTTAACAGAAAATCGCTTTGGTCCTGCCGAAGACGCCTCACAGGCTCGCGATACATTCTCCAGCTGGTTGGAGGCCTCTTATTCCCGTATGCCGGTTAAATCCATCTGGCTGATGGGCAGTGAAGCTCAAGACTTTTGCACTCCAATCCCATTGGAAAGCCAGGTTGTCGAATGGCAGAAGGCCCGCTTAATTAGTATGCCCAGCCTCTCGCAACTACTGCGAGCCCCCGAACTAAAACGCCCCCTGTGGAATCTGTTGCGCACTAGTTACCCGACTGAAACCCGCGCAGAATGACCTATTTAAATTACACTGAGCTACAGTTGCGCTCCGCCCTTGCCGACGACTGTGCATCTCTGGCCCAGCTGGCAAAAAGTGCCCACAGTCATCCGTGGAGTGAAGCCCAATACCAGCAGAGTCTCAGCGCCGGCCACTACTGCTGGGTCCTGATCCAAGGCGATGACATTATCGCCTGTTGCGTGATCAGTAGCCTGTTTGACCAGGCAGAGATCCTGGACATTGCCGTATCGCCAGCGCGACGCCGACAGGGCCTCGCTGAGGCACTGCTGAACAGCGTGAAAACGGAATTACCCAGCGAAGTTGAGCGAATTTTGCTCGAGGTGCGGGTATCCAATCTCGCTGCGCGCTCCCTCTATCGCAAACTGGGTTTCTCTGAAGACGGGATACGCAAAAATTATTACCCCGCGCAAAACGGCATGCGCGAGGACGCTGTACTCATGAGTCTCGCTCTGAATGACACTCAGTCGTAGAATGAGCCTCTCATTCGTAGAATGAGCCTCTCATTCGGAATTCCCGCCTTACCGACAAGGCCTTGAACGGCAGGCAACCACTCCTGCTCTGTAACACTATTCCCGACTTCCCAACCCCCTCGTTGGATTGACAAGAGTTATACATGTCTCTATCAAAAAGCAGCCCATCACTGCTGGAAGGCTCAGTTTCCAGTCACTTACAGAGACTGGCACTACCCATGGTCTGGGGAATTCTCGCCGCCATGTCCTTTAATATCGCCGATACCTATTTTGTCTCCCAGCTGGGCGATGGCCCCCTGGCAGCGATGAGTTTTACCTTTCCGGTAGTGATGGCCATAAACAGCTTTGCTATCGGTCTCGGCGCAGGTACCTCTTCGGCTGTGGCCCGGGTTTACGGCGCTGGAGATATAAAGAACGTTCGCCGCCTGGTAACTGACGCATCTGTACTGGCACTGCTGATTGCTATTGTGATTACTGTAATCGGCCTGGCCACCATGCGCCCTCTATTTGAGCTGCTGGGCGCCGGCCCCGATATGCTTCCGCTTATTGCCGATTACATGATCCCCTGGTATCTGGGAACCATCTTTGTCATTGTCCCGACCGTCGCGCTCGCCGCTCTTCGCGCCATTGGTAACAGCGCGGTAACCGGCCGTATTATGGTGGCGGTAGCCCTGCTGAACCTGATTCTCGACCCCATTTTGATTTTTGGGCTTTTCGGCTTTCCCCGGCTTGAGCTCCAGGGAGCAGCTATCGCTACGATTATCGTGCGCGCCCTGAGCTTTATTGCTGCACTCTACTTCATCATCAAAAAAGAACACCTAATGACAGCCCCACAATGGCGGCTGAGCGGCCTACTCGAATCCTGGCGCAAAGTGTTAGCTGTCGGGCTTCCCGCTGTGCTCACCAATGTCATTATTCCCGTATCGGGAGGTGTTGTCGTTGCACTCGTTGCCGTGCACGGCGAAGATGCCGTCGCGGGCCTGGGAGTCGCACTCCGGGTAGAACCCCTGGCACTCATTGTGTTTTACGCACTTTCCTCTGTGGTCGGCCCCTTTATGGGACAGAATGCCGGGGCGGAAAAAACCGATCGCCTGCGGGAAACCGTGAGCGTACTGGCAAGGTTCTGCCTGGTATTTGGAGCGGGACTGGCGGTGCTTCTCTACTTTGTTGCAGAACCTATCGTAAGTCTGTTCAGTGATTCCACCGAGGTTCTCGCTGTCGCTGTTGCCTACCTGACCCTGGTGCCTCTCAGCTATGCCGGCTACGGGTTTGTGATGTCTGCCAATGCCGCATTCAATGGACTCGGAAAACCGCTGCCTGCAACTGTTATTTCTTTCCTGCGGGTACTGGGCCTCTACCTACCCCTGGCCTGGATTGGAAACAGCCTGTGGGGCATGACCGGCCTGTTTGTCGCTACAGCAGCATCCAACCTGATTCTCGGCTTTGTTTCCTGGTGGTGGCTGCGCCGCGATACGCACCAGCGCACAGCAGAGACAACATCCAGCCCCGAGCTGTCAACCAACTGATCAATCTATGGGCCGAATCACTCCTGATTGGGCCCATATCTATCCCCCCCTAAAAACACAACACAAGGAAATCAGTGCCTTAACGGGCAGCGTACACATTACTTACCATTTTTGCCGATAACTTCAAATTCCTCCAAACCCCGGCAGACAGCAGCATAGCCCGCCTTCTTCTCTTACTGCGAAACATGGATGGTGATTCGATGAGGCTTCAGGAGATTTCCCCCCTTCAAACCCGCACCCTATTAATCAACGCACTGACAATACTTCTGGTCTGTGCACCTTTAACAGGGTGCGACAATGACGATTCAGATCCACCCCCATCAGATGACGATACTGGCGATGACAGCAGCCCCTGGGTGCTAAATATCGACGATGAACGGGCGCCTTACATCTACGAAAGCAATAGTAATGAGCAGGTCCTGGTCAATGTACAAAGCATCGAAACCGTCACTGTCGACGGCAGGGAATACACTCAAGTCACTGCATCCGGCATCCCGGATTATGAAATTGAAGTCACCACCGCTATCTACGACGAGCTAATCAATCGCCCCAAGGCGAGCACCGACTTTGTCTACGGCAGCCCCACGGTACAAATTGGCGATATCGTGAGTTTTGGTCAGGATATCGGCTTTAGCAGCAATCCACATACCTGCTACGCCGAAGCGGGTTTTGGATTCTGGCCGCCGGGCCCTGTCTGCCCAGAAAATGTTTCCCACAACAGCTATTTTCCAACTGAGCCAGAGGTCTCAGAAGAAGCTTGTGAAAGTGGACTCGGACCACAGGGCTATTGGGTCAACGGCACCTCTATCTACCAGTGGAGCGATGGACAGTCCGTGAATGGTACCTGGCATACTCTGGCACCGGTCGCTGAGATGTACGATGTTGATATCTGTGGTGGACACGCTGCTCGGGGAGACTATCACCACCACTTCTACAGCGATTGCCTGGCCGACTTGGTTGGAGACACTGGAGATAGCCACTCCCCCGTCTACGGGTTTACCGCTGATGGCTATCCCATTTATGGCCCTTGGGAGGCCGATGGTGTACTTGTAGTAAGTAGCTGGGTCACTAGAGACTATGACGATGCCGACTCTACCAGCGGCTGCGGGATTGCCGGTGAGCGCAGTTGTTTACTGGTAGATGAATACGATTTATCACAGGGCACAAATACACTTGCCCAATCCGGCCCCAGTACCAGCGATACTTTTACGTCCCTATCAGGCAACCTTTTTCAAACCACCAGCGGTTTTTTTTACGAAGACTATTACTGGGACTCCAATTTGACCAATCAGGAGGGCGCTTATCTGGATCAATACAATGGGCACAGTGACAGCGAGCATGGTTATCACTACCACCTAACGGTAGAGCTGAATGATGAAGGGCAGCTGACACCATCATTCCCCTATACTTTTGGGCCCCGCTTTTACGGCAAACTCGATGACCAGACAATTGTGAATGTTTGCTCCGATGAAGTCGGCGGAGGTTTTCCCCCTGGCCCACCGCCCATGTAGCTAGGCCAGCAGAAAACAGCTTACCTATATCACCTATAAATCATTGATAAAGCCCCACGCCAGCCTGGAACCGGTCAAAGCTTCCAGACTGGCGACTCTCCCAAATACAGTCTCAGAATCCAGGCCTCTGCTTTCAGTAGCTGGCTTCACTAGATACAGCCAGCCAACTACTAGGGAGCCTCTGAATAACTCCGTGATACCTCTGGCATGCAGAGCGGTTCACAATCAAGGCGCGGCTTCGCAGGAATGTCTAGACCTTTCAAGAAGTCGCAACGCGGAGTGTGAATCGCTCTGCAAGCCCCGAAGGGCGGGCCTTGAAGGCCACAGCTGCTGCGTTGCAGCTCTTGCCAAGGGCTACGGCCATTCGCGGCGAGCTGCGCCTAACATCTGCAGCCTTCAAGACCCGCAGAGGCATTACGGAGTTATTCAGAGGCTCCCTAGACCTTTTAGTCAAAAAAATATCGAAAGAATAATATTTTATTTAAATTAAATACAAAGAAAGTCATTAACGAGATAAGTAATTTTCCAGCAAATAACTTTTTAACTGTTGATGCCAAAAGAAAAGCTATCCTTTTGAACTTACGCCCAAACTAGGCAGAAATAGAGAGCCAATTTAACCCTTTGCAAATTAGGTTAATATTTATCCACATTTTCTCCACTTTTATCCGCTAATTTCTGGATTAACCCCCATCTAATTCACGGTGTGCTATGAAATTAACGGAAATTTTTGACACGGACCGAAAGTCCATTTTGCCTTATGTAATATCTCTGGTATTGCTTTCAGGCGTACTCCAGGCATGCGGTGGAGGCGGCAGCTCTTCATCTGATTCAGATTCGTCATCTGAAGATACTAGCGACAGCGGCTCAGATTCCGGTGACGATAATGACGATGACGATTCATCAGATGATAGTGACAGCTCAGACTCGAGCACCGATAGCGGGGTTTGGATTCTAAATACTGATGATGAGCGCGCACCCTATATCTATGAAAGTAACAGCAATGAACAAGTACTAGTAAATGTTCAGAGCGTTGAATCTGAAACTGTCGACGGTAAAGAATACACTGTTGTATCAGCAACTGGCATTCCAAATTACACTATCGAAATTACGCAAACTGTTCTCGATGCACTCCTGGAACGTCCAAAAGCATCCTCTGACTTTTTAACCGGCAGCCCCTATGTCAGCGTTGGCGATATTGTCAGTTTTGGGCAGGACATTGGATATAAAAGTAATTCGTCCTGTGGTGCAGAAGCTGGTTATGGCTTTTGGCCACCGGGGCCTGTCTGTCCTGAAAATGTTTCCCATGTTGGCTATTTTCCCGTTGAACCTGAACCTGCAACTGACAGTTGTGAAACTGGTTTAGGGGTACAGGGCTACTGGGTAAATGGAACCTCTATTTATCAATGGAGTGACGGGATGAGTGTTGATAATACATGGCATACACTCGCCCCCCTAGCTGAAGTCTACGACGTTGATATTTGCGGTGGTCACGCAGCAAACGGTGATTATCACCACCATTTTTACAGTGAATGCCTCGCAGAGATGGTCGGCGATATTGGTGACGACCACTCTCCAATTTATGGCTACACCGCCGACGGCTATGCAATTTATGGCCCTTGGGAAAGTGAGGGTGAATTAGCGGAAAGTAGTTGGGCTGTTCGAGATTATGATGATGCCTCATCCGAAAGCGGTTGTGGTGTCGCCGGCGAGCGCAGCTGCTTATTAATCGATGAATATGATATTTCCCAAGGCGTGGAAACTACTTCTAATACTGGCCCAACTACAAGTGATTCATATACCTCCGCGTCCGGAAATGAATTTGAAACAGCTGCTGGTTTTTTCTACGAAGATTATTATTGGGACGAAGAACTTACAGCTCAAGGTGGAGTCTATTTAGATCAGTACAATGGCCATTCGGATGATGAGCGAGGATACCATTATCATCTTACCGTCACTGTCGATAGCGATGGACAATTAATCCCCGCCTTTCCCTTCACTTTTGGACCGCGCTTTTACGGAAAATTGGATGACCAAACTGTTGTCAGCCGATGCTCAACAACCGTGGGGCGGTAACCAATAAAGATAAATTGAGGTAACCTTCTCGTGAAAATTAACGGGTACTTTCTTGCCGGCTCATTAGCCTGGCTAACTGCAGCCAGTGTTGTGGCTCAACCTAATCCCAACTCTGGGCATAACAACGATCAACGTTCGGTTAGGGAAGTACCTGTTCGCAATAGCAATGGAAGAAACTGGCAAAACAACAACTCGATAAATTCAGAAAACACTAGAAATAACACTGCAGATTCCTCCAGCGACTCAAACAGCAATACAGTTGAAGAGGAAAGTCCAACAGATACTACGGTAGATAATCCAACAGAAACAACTACCGACGAAACAAGCAATACATCGAATAATAACGAGGACACTTCTTCGGACGTTAACGAAGAGAATTCCGACTCCTCAGATAATTCGACAATTTCAGGTAACGAGGAAAGCTCGGTAACAGAGAGCTCCGGTACTACCTGGATTATCAATTCAACTAACGAGCGCGCCCCCTATATTTACGAAAGTAACAGTAATCAGCAGGTTCTGGTTAATGTGCAAAGTGTTGAATCTGTAACCGTTGCCGGAAAAGAATATACCCGCGTATCTGCTACCGGTATCCCGGACTACCAGATTGAATTAACCCAGGAAATACTAGACGCACTCATCAGCCGTCCAAAAGCCTCTACAGACTTCGTCAATGGCTACCCCTTGGTACAAACTGGTGAGATTGTTAGCTTCGGCCAGGACATCGGCTATCGCAGTAATTCCAGCTGCGGCTCAGAAGCCGGTTATGGCTTCTGGCCCCCAGGTCCCGTGTGCCCCGAAAACGTCGACCATGTAGGCTATATTCCTGCTGAGCCTGAGGCATCCACTGACAGCTGTGAGACTGGGCTCGGTGTACAGGGTTACTGGGTAAATGGAACCTCAATTTACCAGTGGAGTGACGGACAGTCAGTAAATAACACTTGGCATACCCTGGCTCCCATGGCAGAAGTCTATGACGTAGATATCTGTGGCGGCCATGCAGCTAACGGCGATTACCACCATCACTTTTACAGTAATTGCCTGGCTGAAATTGCCGGGGACACCGCCGATGGCCACTCCCCTATCTACGGTTATACCGCCGATGGCTACGCAATTTACGGTCCATGGGAAAGCACAGGTGTGCTAGCTAAAAGCAGCTGGGCAATACGGGATTACGACGATCCCCGTTCAGACACCGGCTGTGGCGTTGCCGGGCAACGCAGCTGTCTGCTAGTCGATGAATATGATATTGATCGCGGCGTATCCAATACAAATAACACCGGCCCCACTACCAGCGGTAGCTACACCTCTCAATCCGGAAACGAATTTGAAACTCCGGCAGGTTTTTTCTACGAGGATTATTACTGGGATGAAAACCTTACAGCACAAGGTGGCGAATACTTGGATCAATTCAATGGACACACTGACAGTGAAAGAGGTTATCACTACCACCTGACAGTTACGCAGGATAACAATGGCCAACTAATTCCAGCTTTCCCATTTACCTTCGGCCCGCGCTTTGCCGGCAAGCTGGATGACCAAACTATCGTCAATCGCTGCTCAACCACCGTTGGCCGCTAACTCATATTCAAGCTTGGGAGTAAGAGTTAAATGAAAATGCACAGGTTCTTTATCGCTGGGTCTTTGGCCTGGATTGTTTCAGCCTCTATGACCGCGTATGCGGCACAGCCAAATCCTCACGCGGGCCACAATGGCGATCAGCATCCGGTGATAGAGATACCTCTGCATGTTGCCGCTCCCAGAATCGAACTGGACATGAGCCGCGACGATATGTCCGGCTATAATCTACATATTGACTACGATCGGTTTGAGCTGGAATCCCCTCGCTTTGCCAATGACGATTCTGAGCAGTTTCTGGAGGGGCACGCCCACCTTTACATCAATGGGGAAAAAATCCAACGTCTTTACGGCTCGGATTTACATATTCCCGGAAAATTACTAAAACCCGGTTTTAACCAAGTCACCGTGACTCTCAATGCACACGACCACAGCACTTGGAGCCGCGGTGGAAAGCGAATACTGGCAACCTTATTTGTTCACCTCGATAAGAAAGAGCTGGTATTACACCGCTTTTCAACATCACCTATCGGGGGCAACAAACAAATAGCCAAAGTCAGCCGACCTGATAATTAGTTTAAGACCTGGAATTTTTCAAAGAGAGAATTGGAGCTAACACCCCAAAAAATATTTAATTAATAGCCGGCCCACTAATTAAAGGCTACTTAGGCTATTTACAATAAAGCAATAAGATGTTTTTGCCTGACTCACGGAGTATCTCTTTTGAACGCAGTGCACAAATCTGAAAAAAATTAAGACGATAAAGAGGATATAAAATGTAGCTAGCAGGCCATCCACATTTCATTCACTTTTGTGCGCTAGGTTCGGGGAGCAACTCCTCCATATGCCACGGTGTGATATGAAAATAATTAAAATTTTTGACCGGAATGGCCAGCCTACACTCTCTTATACACTAGCGTTGATAATATCTCTCGGAGTTCTTCAGGGATGCGATAGTGGCTCTTCCTCAGATGAGGATGGTGATGATTCTTCTGAGACCTCCTCTGAAGAGTCAGATTCCAGCACTGATACTGGTGTCTGGATTATGAATACTGATGACGAACGCGCGCCTTACATTTATGAAAGTAACAGCAATGAGCAGGTTCTGGTCAACGTCCAGAGCGTAGCATCAGAAACCGTAGATGGCCGGGAATACACCGTTGTCTCAGCAACCGGTGTTCCCGACTACGAGATTGAAATTACTCAAAGTATTCTAGACGGACTACTTGAACGTCCATTAGCCTCCTCTGATTTCGAAACCGGCAGCCCCACTGTCAGCGTTGGAGATATTGTCAGCTTTGGGCAGGATATTGGCTATACAGGTATTGGCACCTGTGATGTAGATGCCGGCTATGGATTTTGGCCACCAGGGCTCGTTTGCCCAGAGAATGTCTCTCATGTCGGATACATCCCTGTCGAACCCGAGCCCGCAACGGAGGAGTGCACAACGGGGCTCGGCGTACAGGGCTACTGGGTAAATGGCGTCTCTATTTATGATTGGGGTGATGGTCAATCAGTGGATGGCACCTGGCAAACCCTGGCACCGGTTGCTGAGGTCTACGATGTGGATATCTGTGGTGGACACGCCGCAAACGGAGATTACCACCATCACTTTTATAGCGATTGCCTAGCCGATCTTGTTGGCGATATAGGTGACGACCACTCCCCTATCTACGGCTATACCGCCGACGGCTATGCAATCTATGGCCCCTGGCAGAGTGAAGGAGAACTCGCAGAAAGCAGCTGGGCTGTACGAGATTATGACGACCCCAGCTCCGAGAGCGGTTGCGGCGTAGCAGGCGAGAGAAGCTGTCTCTTGGTGGATGAATACGACCTCTCCCAAGGAGTCGAAACAACATCGAATACCGGCCCCACGACAAGTGGCTCTTATACCTCCCTGTCAGGCAATGAGTTCACTACAGCGGCGGGCTTTTTCTACGAGGACTATTACTGGGACGAAGACCTGACTAATGAAGGCGGAGTATATTTGGACCAGCATAACGGTCACTCAGATGACGAAAGGGGATACCATTACCATCTGACTGTCACTGTCGATGATGATGGTGAGCTTGTCCCCGCCTTCCCATATACTTTTGGCCCCCGCTTTTACGGCAAGCTAGATGATCAAACTATTGTCAATGAGTGCTCAACACAGTAGTTCAGCGGTGCACTAACATTGAAGGCCAAGCCACTTTCCTAATACGCCGGAAATCTCCCTGGAGTCGCAGTAAGTGTAAGCTTTGCGGTCCCTTGTTTTTGCGGGGACCGACACTCCAGGTAATGGAAGTAACTGGAGCAATAGCACCCGATAGACTAAAAGCACTGGTAACCAGAAGTATTCACAACAACAGCAGTTTGAATGAAGTATGTTGCCCCATCGCCAAACCTGGGAGTGAGACAATAATGAAAATTCTTCGAGCCGTTCTAATCGGGTCTTTTATCTGGGGAATGACCAACCTTGCTACAGCACAGCCAGACTCTCACACAGGCCATAACGGCGACCAACACCCAGTAGTCGAGATCCCTTTACACAATGCTGCACCGCGCATCGAACTGGACATTAGTCGCGATAAAATGTCCGGATATAACCTACATATAGACTACGACCGGTTCGAATTAGAATCCCCTCGCCACGCCAATGATGCCTCAAAGCAATATCTGGAAGGTCATGCCCATCTCTATATCAACGGTAAGAAAATACAGCGAATCTATGGTCCAGACTTACACCTTCCCGACAAGCTGTTTAAATCGGGCTTCAACCAAATTACTGTCACTCTTAACGCCCATGACCACAGTACCTGGAGCCGGGGAGGGAAGAGAATTCTTGCAACTCTATTTATCCGGCTCGATAAGCCCGATCTGATATTGCATCGTTTTTCTACATCTCCAATAAAGCCGGGAGTAAGCACGGGCAAACCTGGATAACAATAGAAGTAACTACCAGTAGGGACTCAATCTCTCCTACCGACTCAGGGCATGGAGGCCCCAAGAGCAGCTTTGGATAACCAAGCTAAGCTTATTGGCACTTAGCTTGGGCTCTTATCGTGAGACTCTCGAAGTGTTAAAAGATTGCTCTGATATTTACAGTAAGTGTAGGCTTGATCTTCTGAGCCGCGTTTCCTCAGTGGAAACAGAGTAAAATGCACCTGAGCTCACTGTGAACACAGGCTACTGAAATCCAAGCTACCGGCTATGTCGTTAAATATTCGCTATAAACTAAGCCTCGCTTTCTTATTGACTACAGCAATTACTGTTGGCGGAATGTTCGTATTCTTTCAGTGGAGCTTTAAGCATGGCTTTATGACCTATATCCAGTCTCAGGAGCTTCGCGAGGTCGGCGATTTGGTAGATGAGTTACAAGAAATCTACGCCAGCGAAGGGAGCTGGCAATCTATCGACGGCAATAGCAGGCGCTGGCAAAGACTCCACAGACGCGTGATGTCCAGTCACTTTGAGGATATGCCACCCCCACATCGTCCACCTCCGGGTACGAGGGGCCCCCGCCGCCCGCCTGAGCCCCCACCTGAACACGCAGTGGGCAAGTCGCTTAATGCCCGCCTGGTCCTGTTGAACAAAGAGAAAAGACCTCTGATAGGTCGTTATTCAGGATCTGAGAACATGGTAATGCAGCCTCTGGTTGTGGACGGAGAAACCGTTGGTTACCTGGCTATCAATCCACTACCCGTGTTAGATGATGATTTGGCCGTAGGATTTGTTAAAGAGCAATCGCGGACTTTCGCTCTTATCTCTGTTGCCACCTTCATTCTGGCACTGGCCATTGCCATCCCCCTTGCTTGGCAGCTGGTAAGGCCCATCCGTAAGCTGACCGAAGCGACATCCCATCTTACATCCGGCAACTTCAAAACCCGTATTGATATAGAGCAGCGAGATGAGCTGGGCCAATTAAGTGCTGACTTTAATCGGCTCGCCGCAACGCTGGAAGCAAATGAACATGCCCGAAACCGATGGATGGCAGATATTTCGCATGAGCTGCGCACACCTCTCGCAGTATTAAAAGGGCAGATTGAAGCCATTCAAGACGGTATCAGATCAGCCACACCAGAGAACCTGCGCATACTGCACAGCAAAATTCAACAATTGAGCCGCCTGATAGATGATCTCTATGAGTTGTCTCTCTCCGACGCGGGGGCACTAAGTTACTGCAAGTCCGACATCTCCCTGGAAAATATCCTACGAAGTGTTATCGAAGACTTTGAGATTCCATTCGACCAGAAAGGTATTCACTTAAACAGTGACCTTCAACTATCGGAAGATAAGTTAGTCTACGCAGATGAAGCACGCCTCAATCAGTTATTTAGCAACCTGTTAACCAACAGCCTGCGCTACACCGATAGTGGGGGACAACTCAAAGTAACTGCGCGCTGTGAAGCCCGAACAGCCATTATCACTTTCGCCGACTCCGCCCCCGGTGTTGCCAGTGCTGATATACCACACCTGTTCGAGCGCCTGTATAGGGCAGATAGTTCACGCAGCCGGGAAACCGGCGGTGCGGGTTTGGGGCTGTCAATTTGCCAAAATATTGTTACAGCACACGAGGGTAGCATTTCTGCAACTCCGTCCACTATGGGCGGCCTTGAAATAAGTATTTTTTTACCCCTAAGCCAAAGGATTAAATGGTAGGAAGTTATGAGCGCCAAAATATTAATAGTCGAAGATGAAACCGAACTTGCGCACCTACTACTGGATTATCTTCATGCCGCCGACTATCAAGCCGAGATCATTTCTGATGGTAACCAGGTTGTCCCCAAAGTGGAAACTATGAAACCGGATTTGATCCTTCTCGACCTGATGCTACCCGGGCGGCATGGGATGGAGATTTGCGAAGAGATTCGCCAAAAAGGCAACGACGTTCCAATTATTATAATGACTGCGCAAATTGAAGAACCCGATCGTTTACGCGGCCTGGAATCCGGTGCCGACGACTATGTTTGTAAACCCTACAGCCCCAGGGAACTCGTCGCACGGGTGAAAGCGGTGTTGCGCCGTCGACCACAAAAGGGCGAAGTCGGAAATGGTGGCATCGAACTAGATAGAAATACCGGGCAACTGCGAATCGGAGGTAAAGACGCCAATCTTACTGCGCTGGAGTTCCACCTATTTGACCTACTTTACAGTGAGCCCGGTCGAATTTTTTCCCGCGAACAAATCATGGACCGTATCTATTCCGACTACCGCGTAATCAGCGACCGAACTATTGATAGCCACATCAAAAAAGTGCGCAAGAAAATATCAGTGCTTATGCCTGAAAAAGAGCTAATTCACTCTGTGTACGGTGCTGGCTATAAGTTTGAGATAAATTAATTATGCCTGGGGGCACGCAGCCCCCAGATTCACACTACAAAGCTTCAGTAGCCAATTTTAACCATTCAGCAGTTTTTTCAGTAACCAGCGGGGTAATCACATCTCGCACCCTCTGGTGGTAGCGATTCAGCCATTCCCGTTCAGTCTCAGTGAGTAGTGCCACGTCAATCAAATTACGATCGATCGGAGCTAACGTAAGTTCTTCAAATTCTAGAAAATCTGGATAATTTTCGCTCTTTTTCACAAACACCAAATTTTCAATACGGATGCCGTACTGCCCAGTGAGATAAAACCCCGGTTCGTTGGAAACGATCATCCCCGGCTGAAGAGCAACACCTGTTACAGCCTTACCTATCCGCTGTGGCCCCTCGTGAACACTTAAGAAACTACCAACACCGTGACCGGTACCGTGGGCATAATCCAGACCCACCTCCCACAGTGAACGGCGTGCAAGCGCATCAATTTGCTCTCCACAAGTCCCCTTGGGGAATCGCAAAGTCGCAATTGCTATATGCCCCTTTAAAACCCGGGTAAAGTTTTCTTTTGCCGAGGGCGGGAACTCACCCAGAGCAACAGTTCGGGTAATATCAGTGGTGCCATCTGGATATTGGCCTCCAGAATCGCACAGATATACCCCTTCTGGCTTTATAGCCAAACTGGATTCAGGGCTCACCCGATAGTGCACAATGGCCCCATTCGGACCATAGCCGGAAATTGTCTCAAAACTGTTGCCCTGAAAGCCTTCGCGAGCCTCCCTTTTACTTCGTAAAAGCTTTACTGCGGACAATTCGTCAAAATGGCCTGTGGCAACCTGTTCAGGTATTTCCGCCAGGAATTCACATACCGCAGCACCATCCCTTTCGTGTGCAGCCTGGCTGCCTGCCAGTTCAATCGCATTCTTACAAGCCTTGGCTTCTGTGACCGGGTCACCTTCCAGCATTAGTTCAATATCCAGTGCCCGCAATTGCTGTAAAGTCCAACTGTTGCTAATCAGGGGATCTATCCATATTTTATTGACGTGGCGGCGCTTAATATTTTCAAATAATTCCCCTTTGGCCACGACTAGACTTACATCTTTATCCAAGTGCTCAATCAACGCATCCCCTACAGCGCCCTCCCCCAAATAAAGAGTTGCACTGCCATCCCGATAAAGGACTGCATTGGCCAAGGCCACTGGTAAGTGCGGAATATCCTCTCCACGGATATTAAAAAGCCAAGCACAGCTTTCAGGATTTGGTAGCCATAAAGCATCGGCTCGTTTTTCTGCGAGACGTCGGGCAATCCTCTGCCGTTTCTCTTTGGAATGCTCACCAGTAAAGATGAAGGGGTGTGGGCGCGCAGGCCCACAGGGAGATGCGGGGCGGTCATTCCAGATGGCATCAATCGGGCTCTGTTCCATCGGCTGCAGTTGGATATCCCTTTCAGCCAATCGCTTCTTGATCAAGGCCAATCCCGGCTCCGTGTGCAGTCGCGGGTCATACCCCAGAGACTGACCGGCATCCAGCTGACTACACAGCCACTCAATGATCGCGACTTGACTGAGGCTCATTAACTCAATGGGTTGATCACCAAGTTGTTGCTGCGCCTGCAAGGTATAGCGACCATCAACAAATAATGCCGCTTCTCGACTGCCTACCGCAGCCATTCCTGCGGAACCAGTGAAACCTGTCAGCCAGGGCAGTCGCTCATCTGCCGCAGGAACACTTTCATTTTGGTACTCATCAGCCCGGGGTACCAAGAAAGCATCGACACCCTGCCGCTGCAACTCTTCCCGCAATGCCTGTAAACGCTCCCGGCTCATAACCTCTCCCCTTCAATAACTGAGTTTGCCACTGCACCGCTAAAAGCCCCTCGATGACTGTTGGCCACAACAGAGTACAGTGTTAATCCAAATGGATTTGAGCAAATTGTCCAGGTGTGCCAGTCCCGCTGGCAACTCAGCCCATTGACATGACCCCATTCGCCGAGCTGGTAAACTGACAAGTCTAATTTCGCAGTATACCCCACCCTCGGAGCAACGCCTGCGTGTATAATACGCCCCTATTTTTTTCGAATATCCAGTGATCGAATCTTAAAGTATGGGTCAAAGTTCTTCCCTGGCAGGCTTTGCCGGCCGCCGCACCTTCGCCATTATTTCCCCCCCCTATAAAGCGCCCGAAGTCACACCCTGACAACCTACGACAAAAAGTCAGCGAGCCCCGCACAAAACCTTGCTTTTTAAGTATTAGACCCGCGACAGCTAAGGTCATCGAAAACCAACCCTAGCCAAAAAAAATGTGTACATAGGCGTGTACACAAATCGCCTTTTTGTTAGCCTTAAGTAATATGTACACACGGAGGTTGTCATGGCGTTGTCGGATACTTGGTTAAAAGCCAACACAGGAAAACAGAGGGAAAAGCGAATTGAAAAGGCTGATCGGGATGGCCTTAGCGTGCGCGTTACACCCCAGGGAAAAATCACTTTCCAGCTCCGCTACCGATACGACGGAAAGGCGGCCCGCGTTGATCTCGGATCCTATCCATTAATGACGCTGAAGAGCGCACGGAGTGAAGGGCTACGGCTAAAAGGAAAGCTTGAGCAGGGCTATGACCCAAGGGTGGTTAAGCAACTTGAAAAACAAGCAATCCTTAACGCGGACTCTTTGGAGGAACTTTTCTTACAGTGGTATCACTCCTACTGTAAGGAAAATAAAAAGGGTCACCATGAAATCCTTCGCTCTTTTCAGTTGTATGTATTCCCGGCCGTTGGCCACCTACCCGCCGAAGAAGTCACCCTACACGAGTGGCTAGCCCTATTGGAAAAACGGGCACAGGCCACCCCCGGCATTGCCGATCGAATCCTGACCAATGCCAAGCAAATGCTGAAGTGGGGCGTGCGGCGCAGGCTAATCACCAGCAACCCGATTGCCAATATCAACGCAACGGAAGATCTGCGCATCAAGAAAAGCATCGGCACCCGCTCTCTAAGCCCGGACGAAATCGGCATGATGTCGCAAGCCCTGGAGCACTCGCGCATGGCACCGAAGAATAAGATCTTCCTCAAGCTGTGTCTCTTCTATGGCTGCCGCAATGGCGAGTTGCGTGTAAGCGAGAAAGAGCACTTCGATTTTAAGAAGCGCATCTGGACAGTGCCACCCGCCAACCACAAGATGGGCAAGTCGACCAAGAAGCCCCTGCTGCGCCCCATCATTGCCGAAGTTGAGCCCCTACTCAAAGAGGCTTTTTTGCTGAGCGGCGAAAGCAAGCACCTGTTCAACAATAGCGGTAGCGATAAACCTATGGGCCAGGGTGCGCCGCTGGCACTGCCTTACAACCTGATGCAGTGGTTGCGCCGGCACAGAGACTACGAGATGAAACACTGGTCGGTGCATGACCTGCGTAAGACGGCAAGGACAAACTTTTCCGAACTGACTAAGCCGCATATTGCCGAGATTATGCTGGGGCATAAACTGCCAGGCCAGTGGCTAGTCTATGACCACTATGACTACCTAAAAGAGCAAACCGAAGCTTATTCAAAATGGTGGAGAAAGCTCGCCAACTTCACCAAACCCACCCACTAAACCTTTGGCCAGTGATTATATTTCCACCAAGAAAAATTTAACTAAAAAAAGAGGGCTTTTAAAGCCATGGAAAAAGTCGTATATATTATTGGAGCAGGATTTTCCGCACCGCTGGGAATTCCAGTGATGGGAAATTTCTATTCTAAGTCTAAAGACCTTTACTTCAGAAGCCCTAATAAATTCGCTCACTTTAATGAAGTTTTTGACACAATAAAAAAATTATCTTTTATTAAAAACTACTACAAGTCCGACCTATTTAACATTGAAGAAATACTTTCAACAATAGAGATGAATGAATTTCTGAAAGGGAAAAAACTGAAAGATGAATTCATCAAATATATAAAAGATGTAATTAATTCCTATACACCAACTACTATAAGCCCCAAGTATCAACACCCCCTTCATGAATGGAAGGAGTTTCCATTTGGAAGGAATGAGTCAATAGCCTTGTATAGTTACTTTGTGGCAAGTTTAATGGGACTCAGGTTTGAAGAAAGACTCTCATCAGACCCAATTAAGACAATGCGTAATTCTTACCTCGCAGCAACTAAGAGCTCCAACAGTCAGGCAAGATATGCGGTACTAAGCCTGAATTACGATATAGTGCTCGAAAATATAGCTACAGCCATAAGTGAACAGTATACTTCTGAACATCCAATTGTATTTGAAAAGAAAAATTATGATCCCACGTGGGAATCTACTCATTTAGCAAAGCTTCATGGGTGCTTAAGCACCGAGGAGATTGTTCCACCCACATGGGCCAAAGGAACTCATAAATCAATAATACCAATATGGGAAAATTCCTACAAACTGCTCAGTGAAGCTAACCATATAAGATTTATTGGCTACTCTCTCCCAGTTGCAGATTCATACATCAAATACCTCCTTAAGTCTTCAGTAATTGATGCTCCACATCTAAAGTCAATAGATGTTATCAGCCTTGATCCAAACGGCGAAGCGAGGGCCAGGTATGACGACTTTTTTGAATTTACAAACTACCGTTTTATCGACGCATCTATCACCGACTATCTGGAAAAACTTAAAAATATGATAATTCCCACAAGTTCTTCAAGGTACCAAAACCCTATGCAGCCGGAGTATGTTGACACGTCTTCACTTGAGAATGCACATTTTGAGTTTATGAGAACTGCCTAGCAAAGTCAGGTAGAGGGGCCACCCTCTACCTGTTATTTCGGCCAAGTTAGTGCTGGCAATTTTTTACCCTCATAACTTACACAAACAACTCATGTCACCACCCTAGGCAAATCCTCCCACCGAGTGGTATAGGCAGGCGATGTAAATGCTTGCCGCATCTTCCACTTCTTGTTGATACCTTCAGCCCCAAGGAACAAGGTGCCCCGGCCAAACCTCTGATTGATCTGATCGATGGTCTGCATGGTCTCGCCTGATCGTATTGGCTGACCTACGGTGAACATATCACCTTGGCCCAGTGAGCGGGGGATAAGCTCTACCAGCCCTACCCCCGCTTTCAGGAATCTATGCCCCTGTAGGAACAACTCTGAAATCGCGCGCTTTACCAGCTGCACTATCAGCCGAGTGTCATCAGTGGGGTATGGGGTTTGTACTATAGTGCTGCGGCTGTAGTAGTGCGGTTCATGGGGTGAGGTATGCAGGAATACATGGACGGACTTCACCAGGGAATCTTGAGCCCGCAGCTTCTCTGCTGCCCTACTCGCATACAAGGTGACGGCCTGCAGTATCGGCTGGAGGTCGGTGAGCTTTTCGCCGAATGACCGAGTGCAATAGATCTGCTTCTTGGCCAGGGGTTGCTCCTCCAGGCTTAAACAACTAGTGCCATTCAACTCTTCTATCGTGCGCTCAATGTTTACGTTCGTGTGGCTGCGTAGGATTTTCGGGTTGGCTTGTGCCAGGTCATAGGCGGTCTTGATACCCAGGTGCCCGAGCCGCTTTGATAAGCGCCTGCCTACCCCCCACACATCACCCACTTCGGTGCGCCACTGCAGCCACTGCCACTTCTCGGGGGAGTCCAAGACGCACACGCCCTGACACTAGGGGATTTTCTTGGCAGCTCTATTTGCCAGCTTGGCCAAGGTTTTACTGGGAGCAATGCCAACGCCCATCGGCATACGAATATCCCGCCAGAGGGTTTGCCTTATCTGCTGGCCATAACCCAGCAGGCTTTCTTGCAGCCCTTGCAGATCCAGAAACATCTTATCAATGCTGTAGACCTCAACCTCTGGGCTGTACTGCTTCAGCGTTGTCATTACCCGGTGGGAGATATCTCCATACAGGGCGTAATTACTTGAGAAGATCTTTACCCCATGTTTTTGCAACAGGTGTTCGATCTTAAAGAACGGCTGCAAGTCGGGAATACCTACAACCTTGGCCTCTTTCGAGCGAGCCACCACGCAACCGTCATTATTGGAGAGGACTACCACGGGAAGCCCGCGCAGGTCGGGGCGGAATATCTGTTCACAGCTGGCATAACAGCTGTTGCAATCAACCAGTGCCAACATCAGCAGGGCCGGTGGTACCGCACGGAAGCCTTTACCACCCCTTCCACAATCAATTCCTGCCCTTCCCAAATGGGGATTGGGGCGTAGTCATCATTGGCAGAGAGCAGCCGCCCCCGCTGCTGGTCCTGCACCTTACAGGTTAGCTGCCCATCTAAAGCAACCACCGCCACATCTCCATGGATTGACGCTAGTGATCGGTCGACTACCAGCAGATCCCGGTCAAAGATGCCGAGGTTCTGCATAGAGTCGCCGTTGGCGCGGGCGAGGAAGGTCGCCGCCGGGCTGATTATCAGGTGTTGATCCAGGCTCAGCGCCGCTTCTTTGTGGTCATCCGCTGGCGACGGAAAGCCGCAGCTAACGCACTACCGTATAGTGGGGAAAGTTTCATGTGCCCTAACAGTATTTTGTATTTTTATACAGTAGATTAGCGAGTCCCCATTAAAGACAAGTAACCTGTGTGACTCCAGGGCCTCACAGGCACCTATGCGCTCAGGCCATCTCTGCGCCGCCACCTCCTTTTGACTCTACCGAATAGATTACCCATTGGATAGTGCTGCTCACTTCCTCACCTATCAGCTTTAATACGGCATCCCTGCCCGCTAAATCGGGGCAACCTGTTACCCACTCCAGGGCTACACACAGGCTCGCGACCCGCTGCAATTGCTCCATTTGCGCTTAGCCCAGCGCATCCGCGCCGGTGAATTCGGCAACCGCCCAGTGTTGCGCAACCTCGGCAGCATCACCAGCGGATACAGAACCGTTAAACCCGTTTTCGACGCCCCGCACGCACTCACACGTTACACCCAGGGGTTTGCTCTAGTGCAACGCTAAGTACCCGAATATTTAGAAATAACGAAAAAGGAAAATCTTATGATTAAAGGATATTGGTCAGCCAAATACTTAAGGGAGTGTTATCGCTGCTCAAGCCGCACAATCTTTAGATGGATAGAGAGAGAAACCAATCCATTCCCAAAACCGCGCGTCAAAGCTTCTGGGAGCCATAACCTTTGGGCGATTGATGATGTTGAGCAATGGGAGGCTCAAGTTTCTCAGCTAAAAGCAGCTTAAGATCAACACCTCCTCACTCGAAGATAGAAGCTGTGATTCTATCGGGCGGGAATAAGATCAGCGTAGAAAAGCCACATCATTGGAATTCTAATGATCGAACTATCCCGCTTGGTAACGGTACTGTCATTCCACGATCACCATAAACAGCTCTTACTCCACTTTTTGGAGCATGTCTTGGGAGCTGCCTCATCAACTGGACGTAAAGCTCGCCTCCATGTTGCTGTGGTTTCATCGCCATCCCATTAATACCGGGAACCCATAGCCCACCAAGCGCCTCTATTTTTGCACCGGGAATGATCCTGTCACCCACATAATGTACATCGACATATACCGTTCGGCGTCTACCGTTAAAAAGCACGGCGTTCTCGAAAACAAAAACAAACGTATTTGGACTCGCAACAGCGCTAGGACGAACCAAAGCAATCAAGTCAGAATAGACAAGGCCTTCATCGGCCCACTTCTCAATATTCTGAATATAAGTAGAATCTGCACCTGAGTCACGACAATAGAAACACATCATTAACCCCCTCGCCTAGGCGTTGTTAATAATCTTTATGTATGCCTCGTTGTTACCCCCGGAAAAGTTAGCAGTTGACGCCATGATTGCAAATGAATCCAGCCTATAATGTGCAAAATAGATATTTTTTGAATTCAATTCTTAGGCAAAAATTGGTTAAGTAACAATCATTCGGAATGCGAGTTCAAGCTTGATATCATTCACCACTAAGGCAATTTAAAGAATATTGGTCAACCAAAGACTTAAGCGAGCGTTATCGCTGCTCAAGCCGCACAATCTTTAGATGGGTAGAGCGAGAAACTAATCCATTCCCAAAACCACGTATCAAAGCTTCTGGTAGCCATAAGCTTTGGGCGATTGATGATGTTGAGCAATGGGAGATTCAAGTTTCACATTCAGAAGCCGCCTATATCTACATTCTTTCAAAGTGTGTCCATAGCAAATTCAAATTAGAGTAATTTAGGGTAATGCCAACAGCGTCTCATCTTGCACACAAGAAGACACATCAGCTTGACAGCAAAAGCCTATACACAAAAAATCAAATTTCTAGAGTCGGAACGACACGTTTTTAACGTGCTGGAAGCCAGTAATATTTGCTACTAATTTAAAACCCTAAAACTGGGACGTTAGTACTGAGCTTTGTCTCTAGCCACCTCCTAAAGTGGTGGGTGCTTTAATAAATACATCTACATATTAAAAGGGAATAGGAAATGCCAATTTTTTGGGTCGTTGAAGCTAAGGTAGAGCACCGCGAAGATAGCTCTATGCCCAGTGATGGATGCGAAACAAGTTATGGTCGTTCAGTAGTTCCTGCCGAAACGAAAGAAGAAGCTTTGACATTATTAGAAGCGACTCTTGCAGAGCAAAAAATCTATATTTCAGAGACCTATGCCGTTACGGATTACAGCAAGGGGGACTGGTCTGACGACATTTTTGATATCAAACACTCTTACGAGAAGGCCTCCATTGGGCCTGAAATCTGCCTAGGTACTTTTATTTCCCAAGAAGCTATGGACTATTTACACAAGGACTGGAAGCCGTGTCAAAAGGAGCTATGACAATCGCTGAAGGCGATTTTGACTGTAAAACTGATGTTAGCCTGATTCTAAACGGCTCAATGTTTAGAGAGTTTGTACTAAGGACAACCTTCAATACGCTAGATCAGTGGAAGTCTAAATACAAAAAAGGAGTATCACCTTTCCACCCTAAAGGCACACCACTGAAGGACGCAGCAGTTGTCGATGAGAAAGAACTTTGGGTTTTCGGTGTTGATGCCAATAATGTTCAGCACTTAGTAGATTCAGTAAGAATTGCCTGCTGGAGGTTTAACGCTAGACCTGCTGACTTTATCAGTAGTGTGTACGTAAAGAATCTAAATGTCGAAGGTGAGAATGAAATGGATACTCTCACGCGAATCAAGGCCAATGAGGGGCTATATAAGGGCGTTACCAGTACAATTATTGAGGCGGCAAAAATTTTAGGGGTTACTAACGAAGTCAACTTTTATATATATAGCGCCTCAAAAAACTACAAAATACCAAAAGCAGAATTACATAGCGCCTTGAAAGGAGGTGGTGCTCAATCCGTAAAAATGGATTCTGGTATTCACTTTTTCAAAGTCGGCAGCAATGATGGCTCCATTGCTCGTGTTATGCCTACAAACCTGCATCATGCTGTGTTACTTGGAAAGAACTCTCTGATTTAAATTGAGTATGTTTGCCCCCTCCCCCAAAGCTAGGCTCCGTAAACTAGATATGCGACGAGCCTAGCTTTCACAGCCCCTTCTAAGGGAGTTTCTGAGAAGCACCAAACACACTGGATTGTAATCTGATGGCAAGCTCCCTATTCTTAGCGCCTAGGCATCAAAAGTGACCCAAAACGGTTAAATGGTCACAAATTAATCATTCCGTGTACACTGCTTAACGCTTCAAACAGCTCAAATAGCATCAACCAATCTGACCAGACTTCATGCTGCAGTCAGCCCCCGGGAGCTAAACCAAAGGCCAATTTGCTATAATGCGGCCTTTCAGGTTCGGCCTTGGGGTATATTTACATATGTGTACACAGGGGCGTACACAGATAAGGCTAAATCTAAGTGAATACAGATTTTTCTAAGCAATTTCAAAGACGTAGAACTTTCGCTATCATTTCCCACCCGGACGCCGGTAAAACAACCGTGACCGAAAAGCTTCTTTTGTTCGGGAATGCAATCCAGCAAGCGGGCTCAGTTAAGGGGAAAAAAGGTCCCCACGCACGCTCTGATTGGATGACGATGGAACAGGAACGCGGTATTTCTGTTACTTCTTCCGTTATGCAGTTCCCCTACAAAGAGAGGACTGTAAACCTACTGGATACACCGGGGCACGAAGACTTCTCTGAAGATACCTATCGGGTACTCACCGCCGTCGACTCTGCACTGATGGTGATTGACGGGGCCAAAGGTGTGGAAGACCGCACCATCAAGTTGATGAATGTGTGCCGCTTGCGAACAACGCCGATTCTCTCATTTATCAACAAACTCGACCGGGATATTCGCGACCCGATTGAGGTAATGGATGAGATTGAAGAAGTTCTGAATATCCAGGCTGCCCCTATCAATTGGCCTTTGAGTTCAGGAAAAGGTTTCAAGGGGGTCTATAACCTCTACACCGATACCATCCATGTATTCTCCCAAGGTCAGGGCCACAGAATTCCCGATGATATTCAAATTAAGGGTCTAGACTCCGCTGAGGCTGACGCACTACTTGGCGAGTACGCCGAGGATATTCGGGAAGAGATTGAATTGGTTCGTGGAGCCACTCATGAGTTTGACCAGGAAGCTTATCTTGCCGGTGAACTGACCCCGGTATTTTTCGGTACGGCCTTGGGTAACTTTGGCGTAAGGGAAATGCTCGATGGTTTCGTTGAATGGGCGCCCTCACCCCAATCTCGGGAAACCAAAGAGAGAAAAGTAGAGCCCAGCGAAGATAAATTCTCCGGCTTTGTTTTTAAAATCCAAGCGAATATGGACCCCAAACACCGCGATAGAATTGCCTTTATGCGTGTCTGCTCCGGCACCTACAATCGCGGTATGAAAATGAAGCATGTGCGCATTGGCAAGGATGTAAAAATTGCCGATGCGGTGACATTTATGGCTGGCGACCGAACCCACGTAGAAGAGGCCATTGCCGGCGATATTATTGGTTTGCACAACCACGGTACTATCCAGATCGGCGATACCTTTACCGAAGGCGAAGCACTGAAATTTACCGGCATTCCCAATTTCGCCCCGGAGCTGTTCCGTCGCATACGTTTAAAAGACCCTCTCAAATTAAAGCAATTACAAAAAGGGCTTCAGCAGCTTTCTGAAGAGGGGTCCACCCAGGTATTTTTCCCGCTGGATAACAACGACATTATCGTGGGCGCAGTTGGTGTACTACAGTTCGAAGTAGTCGCTTACCGATTAAAAGACGAATACAAAGTTGAAGCCATCTACGAAAACGTCAACGTGAACACTGCGCGCTGGGTAGATAGTGAAAGTGCCAAAGAACTAGAGAATTTCAAGCGCAAGGCCAGTACCAACCTGGCACTCGATGGCAGCGGACACCTAACATACCTGGCACCGACGCGCGTTAATTTACAATTGGCTGAAGAGCGCTATCCGGAAGTTCGCTTTTATGCCACGCGGGAACACTAAAGCAGCAAGGCTAAGTACCTTTGCTGAAACCTTAGTGTGACAGCAGTAAAAAAGAGGCAAATAATGAGTCAGTTTGTAGAAATACCTACTGAAGTACCCAATGAAGTACCTCGGCTGGGCAATCGCATCACCAAAGCTATTGGCAAGTTGATAATCAAGGTGCTCGGCTGGCGAATGGACGGGGAAATCCCTCCAGAAAGAAAAGTCATGGTGGCTTTGGCTCCCCACACATCCAATTGGGATTTTGTGGTTGCCATGCCATTTATTATGGCATTGGGTATTAAAATTTCCTGGCTCATGAAAAAGGAAGCTTTTTTCTTCCCGTTTAAAGGACTATTTATGTGGCTTGGAGGTGTTCCTACCGATAGGCGCGCCGCAGGTAATATCGCTCTACAAGTTGCATCGAGTTACCGGGAAAATGAAAAAATGTGGGTGGGGATTACTCCCGAGGGGACCCGCAAAAAAGTAGGGCGCTGGAAGAACGGTTTTTTAAGGATTTCCTATACCGCTCAAGTTCCTATTTTGCTTGTTGCCTGGGACTTTCCCAATAAGCGTATTTGCATTGACTCCCTGTACCAGCCTATCGGTGATCTGGAACAGGATATGGCAGAGATCCAAAAGCGCTTTAGCAAGTATCAGGGGTATTACCACGATAATGAAAGTACTCTTGAAAAGGGGTAACCAGTCCACTCGTGATACAGTTAAGTAGTGAGCTTTCTACTTATACCTACCTGATACTGACAGTAATCGCCTTTACCGCAGGCTTTGTCAGTGCGATCGCCGGGGGAGGGGGAATAATTACCCTCCCCGCTTTACTCTGGGCCGGCATTCCCCCACTCGATGCTCTCGGTACCAATAAGTTTCAAAGCGTCTTTGGCACCCTATCATCCACCATTAACTTCCTGCAAAAAGGCCAGTTGAATTTACGCCCCCTCTGGCCAGGACTACTTGCTGCAATTATCGGCTCCTGCCTAGGCACCTTAACAGTCGCTTCACTTGGGGAGGCTGGTCTCAATACCTTACTTCCCATCCTGCTCATTGCTATTGCCCTCTACTTTATTCTGTCCCCTCGCATTTCCGACATTGACTCAAAACCCAGAATCAGTAACGTTACTTTTAATCTAGTTGTTGGCGGTGGGCTCGGCTTTTACGGGGGCTTCTTTGGCCCTGGGATGGGGTCTATCTGTGCAGCCGCCTTCGCAGCGCTACTCGGCTACAATATGCGTGCAGCTACGGCATCAACAAAACCTATTGTGCTCGCTACCAATGTGACCTCTATGCTAATTTTTATCGCTGGAGGCCATATTTTTCTATTGCTCGCTATCGCTATGTCTTTTGCCCAGGTTGTAGGAGCTCGTCTCGGCTCCAACCTCGTGATTGCAAGAGGTGCCAGTATTATCAAACCGGTAATCATTATTGCCACCATTGCTGTGGCAATAAAACTATTAGTGGAGAATTGATATCGTGACCTGGCTGGCAACGCTTATTCTTTCTTTCATTGCCTTTGTTATTGTGGTTTGGGTTCTTATGCACCTGCGCAGCCCCAGATTTCGAATGGACCGAGGCAGTTTTGTTAAGGGCCTTGAAGATGTAATCACCGGGCAAGCCAGCGATACTGAATGGCGAGCACTCCTCGCCTGCCCAATGCGACACGACCCAAAGCTTGAAGAGATGCGACAACGTTGCCTCAGTATTGAAGACAGCGAATATACTGGCGAACCGCCCTACTTATTTACAGAAAAAGGCCTGCGTAAGTTACGTGAAATTCGCGAGCAACTGATCGCGGCCTCATCAAATAACGAGCCAAAAGCTTAAGACTGAAGAGTATTAACAAAGGATAGACCGATGTTGAAACCACTGCTTTCCCTTACCGGGGGACTGATCACTACCATGGCACTGGGAATAGCCCAGGCAGCCCCTCTGTCACAGGAAGATGTATCTGTGGCGGAAGTATTACGTGACCGGGCACTGGAAAGCTCCGACGCCTACAGTATCGTAGAGTCTTTGACCGTCGAGGTTGGACCACGACGGACAGGCACTGAGGGCGATGAAAGAGCCGTTGCCTGGGCACAAGACAAAATGAAGGCATTTGGCTTTGATCGCGTCTATACCGAGCAAATTGAGGTACCCCGCTGGATTCGTGGCCATGCTCACGCCGAAGTCATATCCCCTTTCCCCCAGCCACTAGTTGTCTCCTCCCTCGGCTATGGCGCCGCCACTCCTGAGGGAGGGTTAACAGCGGAAATTATCGAGTTTCCCGATGTGCAGGCCCTGTTGAAGGCCCCGGCCAGCCAAGTGAAAGGTAAAATCGCTTTTATCAATAAGCGTATGGAGAGAGCGCGCACGGGAGAAGGCTACGGCCCTGCAGCGCAAGGTCGCAAGTTGGGAATGCGCGCTGCCGCTGAAAAAGGGGCTGCTGCCATGCTGTTGCGCTCCGTAGGAACCGACTCAGACCGATTTGCCCACACCGGTATGATGTCGGTTGATAATGTGGAAAACCCAGTTCCTGCACTCGCACTTTCCGCTCCTGATGCAAACCTGCTCGAGGCTATGCTCCAACGCGGCAAGCCAGTCCAGGTAAAACTTGATGTTGAAACTGAGCGACTGAATGACGGCCCCTCTTTTAATGTCATCGGTGAGATTACTGGCCGTGAGCAACCTGAAGAAGTCATGATTATCGGTGCGCACCTGGATTCCTGGGATGAAGGCACCGGGGCCTTGGACGACGGAGCTGGGGTTGCCATTGTTATGGAAACTGCACGTCTAATTGCTGAGCTGCCACAGCGCCCCCGTCGTACCTTGCGAGTCGTGCTGTTTGGTGCAGAGGAAATCGGATTGGTAGGTGCTAAGCAATATGTTGAGGCACACGTAAAAGAGCTGGACAATATTATTGCCGTCTCCGAATCAGACTTTGGAGCAGGGAAAGTCTGGCGTTTCGATACCCGTCTCCCTGAGAGCAAATTTGATATTGCAGATCAAATGATGCAACTCCTCGCCCCCCTGGGTATTGAGCGCGGAAATAATGAATCTTACGGTGGCCCAGATAGCAGTGTGTTTGTTGCGCGCGGTGTGCCAGCCTTTGGTCTATACCAGGACGGCACCGACTATTTCGATTATCACCACACACCCAACGATACCCTGGATAAAGTCGACCCTGAGAATCTGCGCCAGAATGTAGCGGCCTGGGTTGTAATGTCTTTCCTGACCACAGAAATGGAAGGAGACTTGGGCCGAGTTCCTACTGCCTCTGAATAAATAAAAGATACAGATGATATTTTTAAAGCCCCACCTAGTGGGGCTTTTTTTATCCCCAAACTTTTCTTCTCTCACATACTGGCGTACCAATCAGCCGCAGTAATCCACAGATTTATCGCTCATAACACTGTTAATAACTGATGTCCGTTTTATGGCGTCTTTGTTACCAACAGAAACCATGGATAGAGCTGTGTATAACTCCGGGATATCCCTGGCCAGCCCCGTGGTTGCTTGGCTCTATTGAAGGCGGGTAAAAAAGCAGCACTTTTTGCGCGGATTTCCACAGCCAGGTGTTACTAACAGAAAGTCTGGATAGAGTTGTGCATAACTTTAATAAACGGGCTACAGGCCCCGTGGTTACAGGGGATTACTGCAGAGACTAAAAAATCACCGATATTTTTACCGGCTAAATTTAATTTTTGACGGGAGTGGTATGGGTACTTTTCTGGTTTTTGCGCGAGTTATTTTGTTGGATTATTTTTTGAGTGAGTGTAAAGGCGTTTGGAGAGAAGATCGGTAAAGACCTATTTTTATAGGCTTTTTAGGAGAGCGTCTGTTTAAGGTGCTCAGGTAGTTTTAGGTTTTTTTTAATTACTGACTGACTTTTTAAATAGAAAGTTGAGCATTAAAATTTTTCAGAGCTATTTTTATTTTTTCTATTTAATTTCGACTAAGTACTTTCTGCTTTCTCTCTCTTCCTTCCCTTTCTTATTTTTTTCTTTTGTTTTTTGCTTCTTTAAAGTATTTTCAGCCATAAAAAAAGGGCCACCCTGTTGGGTGGCCCTTTTCGGATTAGAAGCCTGACGATGACCTACTCTCACATGGGGAAGCCCCACACTACCATCGGCGATGTTGCGTTTCACTTCTGAGTTCGGCAAGGGATCAGGTGGTTCCACAACTCTATTGTCGTCAGGCAAACTGGCTTGGGTTGGCGTTGGTCTTATAAGCAAAGTGCTTGGCCTGCCGTGTTATCGCTGTTTGCCTCGGTCATGTTGGTGACCGGCGATAACCCCAAATAAGTCGGTAAAACAATCTGTAGTAATACACCGCAAGCGATCGTATGTCTCTAACTCACAATCCGCTAGCTTAGCTAGTCGTTAGTAACCATCTCTGTTGTATGGTCAAGCCGCACGGGCAATTAGTACTGGTTAGCTCAACGCCTCACAACGCTTCCACACCCAGCCTATCAACGTGGTAGTCTTCCACGGCCCTTCAGGAGGCTCAAGGCCTCAGGGAGATCTTATCTTGAAGGAGGCTTCCCGCTTAGATGCTTTCAGCGGTTATCCCGTCCGAACATAGCTACCCGGCAATGCCACTGGCGTGACAACCGGAACACCAGAGGTTCGTTCACTCCGGTCCTCTCGTACTAGGAGCAACTCTTCTCAAATCTCCAACGCCCACGGCAGATAGGGACCGAACTGTCTCACGACGTTCTAAACCCAGCTCGCGTACCACTTTAAATGGCGAACAGCCATACCCTTGGGACCGGCTTCAGCCCCAGGATGTGATGAGCCGACATCGAGGTGCCAAACACCGCCGTCGATGTGAACTCTTGGGCGGTATCAGCCTGTTATCCCCGGAGTACCTTTTATCCGTTGAGCGATGGCCCTTCCATACAGAACCACCGGATCACTATGACCTACTTTCGTACCTGCTCGACATGTCTGTCTCGCAGTCAAGCGCACTTATACCATTATGCTCATTGCATGATTTCCGACCATGCTGAGTGCACCTTCGTACTCCTCCGTTACTCTTTGGGAGGAGACCGCCCCAGTCAAACTACCCACCATACACTGTCCTCGATCCGGATAACGGACCAGAGTTAGAACCTCAAACATACCAGGGTGGTATTTCAAGGACGGCTCCACAACAACTAGCGTCGCTGCTTCAAAGCCTCCCACCTATCCTACACAAATAGGCTCAAAGTTCAGTGCAAAGCTGTAGTAAAGGTTCACGGGGTCTTTCCGTCTAGCCGCGGGTACACTGCATCTTAACAGCGATTTCAATTTCACTGAGTCTCTGGTGGAGACAGCGTGGCCATCGTTACGCCATTCGTGCAGGTCGGAACTTACCCGACAAGGAATTTCGCTACCTTAGGACCGTTATAGTTACGGCCGCCGTTTACCGGGGCTTCGATCAAGAGCTTCGCCGAAGCTAACCCCATCAATTAACCTTCCGGCACCGGGCAGGCGTCACACCCTATACGTCCTCTTACGAGTTTGCAGAGTGCTATGTTTTTAATAAACAGTCGCAGCCACCTGGTCACTTCGACCGGCCTCAGCTTAGGGAGCAAGTCCCATCACCAAAACCGGCGTACCTTCTCCCGAAGTTACGGTACCATTTTGCCTAGTTCCTTCACCAGAGTTCTCTCAAGCGCCTTGGTATTCTCTACCTGACCACCTGTGTCGGTTTAGAGTACGATTCACTATTACCTGAAGCTTAGAAGTTTTTCCTGGAAGCAGGGCATCAACCACTTCACCCACTAAGTGGGCTTCGTCATCAGTTCTCAGCCTTAGGGACCCGGATTTGCCTAAGTCCCCAGCCTACAACCTTAAACATGGACAACCAATCGCCATGCTGGCCTAGCCTTCTCCGTCACTCCGTCGCAGTAATAGCGAGTACAGGAATATTAACCTGTTTCCCATCGACTACGGCTTTCGCCCTCGCCTTAGGGGTCGACTAACCCTGTCCCGATTAGCGTTGGACAGGAACCCTTGGTCTTCCGGCGGGGAGGTTTTTCACCTCCCTTATCGTTACTCATGTCAGCATTCGCACTTGTGATACCTCCAGCAGACCTCCCGATCCACCTTCAACGGCTTACACAACGCTCCTCTACCATGCTCCTAAGAGCATCCGCAGCTTCGGTTATCAGTTTGAGCCCCGGTATATCTTCCGCGCAGGCCGACTCGACTAGTGAGCTATTACGCTTTCTTTAAAGGATGGCTGCTTCTAAGCCAACCTCCTAGCTGTCTGGGCCTTCCCACATCGTTTCCCACTTAACTGATATTTGGGACCTTAGCTGGCGGTCTGGGTTGTTTCCCTTTCCACGACGGACGTTAGCACCCGCCGTGTGTCTCCCGCGATTGCACTCCTCGGTATTCGGAGTTTGCATGGGGTTGGTAAGTCGGGATGACCCCCTAGCCCAAACAGTGCTCTACCCCCGAGGGTGAGACGCGAGGCGCTACCTAAATAGCTTTCGAGGAGAACCAGCTATCTCCCGGCTTGATTAGCCTTTCACTCCGATCCACAGGTCATCCCCTAATTTTTCAACATTAGTGGGTTCGGTCCTCCAGTTGATGTTACTCAACCTTCAACCTGCCCATGGATAGATCGCCGGGTTTCGGGTCTATTGCCTGCAACTAAACGCCCTATTAAGACTCGATTTCTCTACGGCTCCCCTAAGCGGTTAACCTTGCTACAGACAATAAGTCGCTGACCCATTATACAAAAGGTACGCAGTCACCCCGAAGGGCTCCTACTGCTTGTACGTATACGGTTTCAGGTTCTATTTCACTCCCCTCTCCGGGGTTCTTTTCGCCTTTCCCTCACGGTACTGGTTCACTATCGGTCAGCTGGGAGTATTTAGCCTTGGAGGATGGTCCCCCCATATTCAGTCAAGATAACACGTGTCCCGACCTACTCGATTTCACTCTAAATGCCTTTTCGTGTACGGGGCTATCACCCTGTATCGCGGTACTTTCCAGAACCTTCCACTAAAACATAAAGAGCTTAAGGGCTAATCCCCGTTCGCTCGCCGCTACTAAGGGAATCTCGGTTGATTTCTTTTCCTCCGGGTACTTAGATGTTTCAGTTCCCCGGGTTCGCCTCCATAACCTATGTATTCAGTTATGGATACTCCTAAAAGGAGTGGGTTTCCCCATTCGGACATTCTAGGATCAAAGCTTGTGTGCCAGCTCCCCTAGACTTTTCGCAGGCTCCTACGTCCTTCATCGCCTCCAGCTGCCAAGGCATCCACCGTATACGCTTAGTCGCTTGACCATACAACACAAACGACTACTAACGACTTTTAACATCCAGGTAAATCCTGGACGC